>NZ_CP146347.1:10000-5132500 GCF_037055265.1 Pseudomonas sp. ML2-2023-6
GTTTGCTCCCCACGCTTTCGCACCTCAGTGTCAGTATCAGTCCAGGTAGTCGCCTTCGCCACTGGTGTTCCTTCCTATATCTACGCATTTCACCGCTACACAGGAAATTCCACTACCCTCTACCATACTCTAGCTTGCCAGTTTTGGATGCAGTTCCCAGGTTGAGCCCGGGGATTTCACATTCAACTTAACAAACCACCTACGCGCGCTTTACGCCCAGTAATTCCGATTAACGCTTGCACCCTCTGTATTACCGCGGCTGCTGGCACAGAGTTAGCCGGTGCTTATTCTGTCGGTAACGTCAAGACAATCACGTATTAGGTAACTGCCCTTCCTCCCAACTTAAAGTGCTTTACAATCCGAAGACCTTCTTCACACACGCGGCATGGCTGGATCAGGCTTTCGCCCATTGTCCAATATTCCCCACTGCTGCCTCCCGTAGGAGTCTGGACCGTGTCTCAGTTCCAGTGTGACTGATCATCCTCTCAGACCAGTTACGGATCGTAGCCTTGGTGAGCCATTACCTCACCAACTAGCTAATCCGACCTAGGCTCATCTGATAGCGCAAGGCCCGAAGGTCCCCTGCTTTCTCCCGTAGGACGTATGCGGTATTAGCGTCCGTTTCCGAACGTTATCCCCCACTATCAGGCAGATTCCTAGGTATTACTCACCCGTCCGCCGCTCTCAAGAGAAGCAAGCTTCTCTCTACCGCTCGACTTGCATGTGTTAGGCCTGCCGCCAGCGTTCAATCTGAGCCATGATCAAACTCTTCAGTTCAAACATCTTTGGGTTTTTAAGAAACCCTAAACTTGGCTCAGCAATCGTTGGTTACATCTTTGATTTCTCGCGGAGTAACTTGTGATGCTGATAATCTTGTTGACTATCAGTCTGACTCCACAAGCACCCACACGAATTGCTTGATTCAGTTGTTAAAGAGCGGTTGGTTAGCTTTCGCTGAACCGAGGCGCGCATTCTACAGCAGCCTCTGTTGCTGTCAAGCGGTTATTTTAAGATGTTTTCAAAGTTTCCTCTGTAACATCAACCACTTGCGCTTTCGATCTCTCGTTAGCGGGAGGCGAATTCTACAGCGTTACACGCTGCTGTCAACACCTCATTTCCTGCTTCGATGACTTGAAGCTAACACTGCCGAAAACCAATCCAACTCATTGAAACTCAAGGAGTTTTCCGTTTCGACTGCGCCGGAAGTGGGCGAATTATAGGCCGTTAGAATTCTGGGTCAAGCACTTGCTTCACATTTCTGTCATATAGCCTTAAAAGCGCCCTAAAAGCAGAGGCCAGCCTGACGGCTGGCCTCTCTTCTTCTATATAGCGCTACCGTTAGCTTTACAGACTCGGGAAGGCAAACTGCGATGCCTCATGACTGGCCCGCTGAGGCCAGCGCTGAGTAATCGCCTTGCGACGCGTGTAAAAGCGCACGCCGTCCGGGCCGTAAGCATGCAGGTCGCCAAACAACGAGCGCTTCCACCCGCCGAAGCTGTGGTATGCCACAGGTACTGGCAGCGGAACGTTAACCCCCACCATCCCGACTTCAATCTCATCGCAGAACAAACGAGCCGCTTCACCATCACGAGTGAAAATGCAGGTGCCATTCCCGTACTCGTGATCATTGATCAGTTGCATCGCCTCTTCCAGGCTCTTGACCCGTACGATGCACAGCACCGGACCGAAGATCTCTTCCTTATAGATACGCATCTCAGGGGTGACGCGATCAAACAGGCAGCCACCCAGGAAGAAGCCTTCTTCATGATCCTTGATGCTCAGGCCGCGACCATCTACCACCAGCTCGGCACCTGCCGCCACGCCATCATCGACATAGCCGCTGACCTTGTCACGCGCCTGGCTAGTGACCAATGGCCCCATGTCCAGACCGCACGAAGTACCCGCACCGATTTTGAGCGCCTTGATTTGCGGAACAAGTTTGGCCACCAAGGCATCTGCCACTTGATCGCCCACACACACAGCCACCGAAATGGCCATGCAGCGCTCACCGCACGAACCATACGCCGCGCCCATCAATGCGCTGACTGCGTTATCCAGGTCCGCATCCGGCATCAGTACCGCATGGTTCTTCGCCCCGCCCAGTGCCTGCACGCGCTTTCCGCGCTTGGTGCCTTCCGCGTAGATGTACTCGGCGATCGGCGTTGAACCTACAAAGCTGAGTGCTTTGACTTCTGGCGCTTCGATCAGTGCATCCACAGCAGACTTGTCGCCGTGCACCACGTTCATCACGCCTTTTGGCAACCCGGCTTCCAGCAACAATTGAGCAATCAACAGCGTCGAGCTTGGATCACGCTCCGACGGCTTAAGAATGAAACAGTTACCGCACACGATCGCCAATGGATACATCCACAGCGGAACCATGGCCGGAAAGTTGAAAGGCGTAATGCCCGCAACCACGCCCAGTGGCTGGAAGTCCGACCAGGCATCAATGTTCGGCCCTACGTTGCGGCTGTATTCGCCCTTCAAGATTTCAGGAGCTGAACAGGCGTACTCGACGTTCTCGATACCACGCTTCAATTCACCCGCTGCGTCTTCCAGGGTCTTGCCATGTTCTTCGCTGATCAACTGCGAGATCCGCGCTTCGTTCTGCTCCAGCAATTGCTTGAAACGGAACATCACCTGGGCACGCTTGGCCGGAGGCGTATTGCGCCACGCCGGAAATGCGGCCTTGGCTGCATCAATAGCTTGTTGAATGGTCTCGCGGCTGGCCAATGGAACCTGATGAATCACTTTACCGGTCGACGGGTTGTACACGTCAGCGGTACGACCGGAGTCGTTCAGCAGTTCGCCATTGATCAAGTGTTGAATGGTGCTCATGGATGCTCCAGAAAAGTTGTCCACAGGCGCGAACGCTGCGCGCCTGGGTGAATGCAATTAGTGTCGCTTCTATATAGAAGGATCAGTCGATCTGGTTCAGAGCTTCGCCGACAGCATCGAACAAACGATCAAGCTCTTGCGGCTTGCTGTTGAAGGTTGGCCCGAACTGCAAGGTGTCTCCACCAAAGCGCACGTAGAAACCGGCTTTCCACAGCTTCATCGCAGCATCGAATGGACGCACGATTGCATCGCCATCACGCGGTGCAATCTGAATCGCACCTGCCAGGCCATAGTTGCGAATATCGATGACGTTCTTCACGCCCTTCAAACCATGCAGCGAATTCTCAAAATGCGGCGCGACTTCAGCCACGCTCTGCACCAGGTTTTCCTTTTGCAGCAGATCAAGCGCAGCAAGACCGGCAGCACACGCTACTGGGTGAGCCGAGTAGGTATAGCCATGCGGGAATTCAACCGCGTACTCAGGTGTCGGTTGATTCATGAACGTGTGATAAATCTCGCTGGTCGCAATCACGGCGCCCATAGGGATCGCACCGTTAGTGACTTGCTTGGCAATACACATCAAGTCAGGTGTCACACCGAAGCTGTCAGCACCGAACATCGAACCTGTACGACCAAACCCGGTAATCACCTCATCGAACACCAACAGGATGTTGTGTTGATCGCAGATTTCACGCAGACGTTTCAGATAACCCTGCGGCGGAACCAGAACACCGGCAGAACCGGCCATCGGCTCCACAAACACCGCTGCAATGTTCGAGGCATCGTGCAGTTCGATCAGTTTGAGCAGCTCATCGGCCAGAGCAATCCCGCCCAGCTCCGGCATGCCGCGAGAAAACGCATTGCTCGCCAGCAGCGTATGCGGCAGATGATCAACGTCCATCATCGCCTGACCGAACAATTTACGGTTGCCGTTTACACCACCCAGGCTAGTGCCCGCGATGTTCACACCGTGATAACCACGAGCACGACCAATCATCTTGGTTTTGCTCGACTGGCCTTTCAGGCGCCAGTAAGCACGCACCATTTTCACTGCAGTGTCCGCACACTCCGAACCCGAGTCGGTGAAGAACACGTGATTGAGATTGCCCGGCGTCAGCTCGGTAATTTTCTCTGCCAGCTTGAAGGACAGTGGGTGGCCGTACTGGAACGCCGGAGAATAATCGAGGGTGCCCAATTGCTTGGCCACTGCTTCCTGGATTTCCGTCCGGGTATGCCCTGCACCGCAAGTCCAAAGACCAGACAGTGAATCGTAAATTTGCCGACCCTTATCGTCCGTCAGATAACTGCCTTTGGCGGCCACGATAAAGCGTGGGTCACGATGGAAGTTACGGTTGGCGGTGTAAGGCATCCAGTGAGCATCCAGCTTTAGCTGGCTGGTCACGTTCAATTCGGCATTCTCGGGCATGTTCATCAGCAAAACCTCGCAAGGCAAAAGCGGCGTGGGATGTTGAAAGCGTTGTTGCACCTAAATTGCCACGCCTATAAAGTCGATGAAATCCAACTCTTCTAACCTTTAGTTAGGCGTTCACTAAACTATGAGCAGCCGTCGTCCGGATGCACTGGCCCAGGTCAGCGACTTTGATATTCGATTACTGCGTATTTTCCGCAGTGTCGTGGAGTGCGGTGGGTTCTCGGCGGCTGAGACCGTGCTGGGCATCGGGCGCTCAGCCATCAGCCAGCAGATGAGTGATCTTGAGCAACGCCTGGGTTTGCGCCTTTGCCAACGTGGGCGGGCGGGCTTTTCGCTGACAGAAGAAGGCCGCGAGGTCTATCAGTCAGCTTTGCAGTTACTCGGCGCGCTCGAAAGTTTTCGTACAGAGGTCAACGGCCTGCACCAGCATTTACGCGGCGAACTGACCATTGGCCTGACCGACAACCTCGTCACCCTGCCCCATATGCGCATCACCCATGCCTTGGCCCAGCTCAAGGAGCGCGGCCCCGATGTGCAAATCCACATTCGCATGATCTCGCCCCACGAAGTCGAACAAGGGGTACTCGACGGGCGTCTGCATGTGGGCGTTGTGCCGCAGGCCAGCACCTTGTCCGGGCTGGAATATCAGCCGCTCTATAGCGAGCGCTCCCTGCTGTATTGCGCAGTGGGCCATCCGCTGTTTTATGTCGACGACCGGCAGTTGGAGGATGCGCGGCTCAATGATCAAGACGCCATCGCTCCCACCTTCCGCTTGCCCTCCGATATTCAGGCTCACTATCAAGCGCTCAACTGCACCGCCAGCGCTTCAGACCGCGAAGGCATGGCTTTTTTGATTTTGACCGGGCGCTATATTGGTTACTTGCCCGACCATTACGCCAGCCTGTGGGTTCAGCAGGGCAGACTACGAGCGCTGAAAGCCAAAACGCGCTTTTATGATTTGAGCCTGGCATCCGTCACGCGTAAAGGTCGTCGCCCGCATCTGGTACTGGAAAGTTTTCTTGAGAGCCTGGAAGCGACGCGCTAACGTGAAAAACTTCGCTACACCCACAGATTGCCTGGAACGCCCATGACCTTTGAAGTCCCCGCCCATGATGGCAAGCCTCCCAGTCGTATTCGCCAGAAAAACGAACAGGCCATTCTCAAGGCCGCCGAGGATGAATTTGCCCGTTATGGTTTCAAAGGCGCCAGCATGAATGCCATCGCCCTTGGCGCTGGGCTGCCCAAAGCCAATCTGCACTACTACTTCCGCAACAAGCTGGGGCTGTATATCGCTGTTCTGAGCAATATCATCGAATTATGGGACAGCACCTTTAATGCCCTGACCGCTGAAGATGACCCGGCTCAAGCACTGACTCAGTACATTCACGCCAAGATGGAGTTCTCACGCCGACAGCCCCAGGCCTCGCGTGTATTTGCGATGGAAATCATCAGCGGCGGGGCCTGTCTGACCGAGTACTTCACTCAAGACTACAGAGCCTGGTTTCAAGGTCGAGCGGCGGTGTTTCAAGCCTGGATCGACGCTGGCAAGATGGATCCGGTCGACCCGGTACACCTGATTTTCCTGCTGTGGGGCAGCACCCAGCATTACGCCGACTTTTCGACCCAGATTTGCCGCGTATCAGGCCGCACGCACCTGACCAAACAGGACATGCAAGTGGCCAGTGACAACCTGACTCGCATCATTCTCAAAGGCTGCGGCCTGACGCCCACTGCCTGAGCCTGGAACCGACATGCCTTCTACCCTCACGGGACTTTGCGAATACCGCGAAGAAATCCGTAAAAGCCGCTTTATCACCTTTGCCGCGCCTATCACCAGCGCCCAACAGGCTCTCGACTTCATCGAGCTGCACAGTGACCTGAATGCTTCGCACAATTGCTGGGCCTGGAAGCTTGGGGATCAATACCGCAGCAGCGATGACGGCGAGCCCGGCGGCACAGCAGGACGCCCGATACTCTCGGCCATTGAGGCCCAGGACTGCGATCAGGTCGCCGTGCTGGTCATCCGCTGGTATGGCGGTATCCAGCTCGGCACCGGCGGGCTGGCTCGCGCCTATGGCGGCGGCGCGAACAAATGCCTGCAAAGCGCCGAAAAACTGCCTTTGGTCAGCCGGGTAGTGCTCAACTGTTCGTGCAGTTTCAGCGAGCTGGCACTGGTAAAGCTGCGCCTGGCCGAACTGAACGGCTTGGTCATCGACGAGGCATTCACCGCCAATGGCGTTGACCTGCGACTGGCATTAGCCGAAGAACAGATTGTTCTTGCGCAACAGCAACTGGCCGACCTCAGTCGCGGCAGAATTTTGCTACACCGCCACGCCTTTAAGGCTGACGAATAAAAGTGCTATTTTCCTGCATCAATAGTTGCCCACAGGCACTGTGCACCCACCTGTGGATAACCTGAGCACATACCGCTGCAGCCCTTGTGCCGTGTGCGCTTGACACACTTGTACGCTTTTTAACCAACCCCCATCACCGTTCTATAGGACGCTACTCATGACAGCAAAACACGCACTGATCATCGGAGCTTCACGTGGCTTGGGCCTGGGTCTGGTCAAAGAGCTGATCGCCGATGGCTGGACCGTCACGGCGACAGTCCGCGATCCCAGTAAAGCGCAAGCACTGAAAGCCCTGGGGCCGGTACGCATCGAGCGACTGGACATGGACAGCAAGCAGGCCATCAAGGCATTGAGCAATACGTTGCACAGCGACGTTTTCGACCTGCTGTTTATCAATGCCGGCGTCAAAGGCCCGGATGATCAACTGTCGGGCAATGCCACGCTGGCCGAAGTGGGGCAGTTGTTTTTCACCAACAGCGTGGCTCCAATCAACCTGGCCCGCGAATTTGTCAGCAAAGTCCGAAAAGACAGTGGTGTCCTGGCATTTATGAGTTCGGTACTCGGCAGCGTCACTCACCCTGATGCCCCCGAGATGGCCCTCTACAAGGCCAGTAAGGCAGCGCTCAACTCAATGACCAACACCTTTGTGCGCTACGAATTGGGTGACAACAATCCAACCGTGCTGTCCATGCATCCGGGCTGGGTAAAAACCGATATGGGCGGCGAAGGTGCCGACATTGATGTACAAACCAGCACCCGCGGCCTGGTTGAACAGGTCAAAGTCTTTGCCGGTAAAGGCGGCCATCACTTTATCGACTACAAGGGTCAAACTATTCCCTGGTAAGCGGTCTGCGACAAATGGCGGGGGGATTTTCACTTGTGTCACCTCCCGCCTGTAGAATGTCGCCATCTGTACCCGATTTGATGAGAAGATTTTTTATGTATGACTGGCTGAACGCCCTGCCAAAAGCTGAACTGCACATGCACCTTGAAGGTTCTCTGGAGCCTGAGTTGCTGTTCTCGCTGGCCGAGCGCAACAAGATCGCGTTGCCCTGGAACGACGTTGAAACCTTGCGTAAGGCGTACGCCTTCAACAACCTGCAAGAATTCCTCGACCTCTATTACAAAGGGGCGGACGTACTGCGCACCTCTCAGGACTTCTACGACCTGACCTGGGCCTACCTGTTGCGCTGCAAGGCACAGAACGTCATTCACACCGAACCCTTCTTCGACCCGCAAACCCATACCGACCGAGGTGTTCCGTTCGAAGTCGTGCTCAACGGCATCGCCAGTGCACTCAAGGATGGCGAGCAGCAACTGGGTATCACCAGCGGTCTGATCCTGAGCTTCCTGCGCCACTTGAGTGAAGAAGAAGCGGAAAAAACCCTCGATCAGGCACTGCCATTTCGCGATGCATTTGTCGCCGTTGGTCTCGACAGCTCAGAAATGGGCCACCCGCCGAGCAAGTTCCAGCGCGTATTCGACCGGGCACGCCATGAAGGCTTCCTGACCGTTGCCCACGCAGGTGAAGAAGGCCCACCGGAATACATCTGGGAAGCCCTGGATCTGCTGAAAATCCAGCGCATCGATCACGGTGTACGCGCCATTGAAGATGAGCGCCTGATGCAGCGCATCATCGACGAGCAGATCCCGTTGACCGTGTGCCCGTTGTCCAATACCAAGCTCTGCGTGTTCGATCACATGTCGCAGCACAACATTCTCGACATGCTTGAGCGCGGCGTGAAAGTTACCGTCAACTCCGATGATCCGGCCTACTTCGGCGGCTACATGACCGAGAACTTCCATGCGCTGTACACCGATCTGGGCATGACCCAGGACCAGGCCAAACGCCTGGCGCAAAACAGCCTGGATGCGCGGTTGGTCAAGCCTTAATACCAACCGATCAGACCTGTAGCCGCTGCCGCAGGGATACTTCAAGCGTAGGAGCGAGCCTCCTCGCGAATGCTCTTCGCGAGCAGGCTCGCTCCCACAAGGGGCTTGACCTGGAACAGAGTATCTACAGGGTTCTAGATAACGCCCTACATCGCTCACTGAGCATGTCGCGCAGCAGCTTCACCGGTTTGCTCAACTGCGCACGATGACCACAGAGCAAATTGAGCGGAGCCCGTTCGCACAACAGTTCAGGCAATAGCACCTTGAGCCTGCCTGCTGTCACATCCCCCGCCACATCCAGCCACGACTTGTAGGCAATGCCCTCCCCGGCCACCGCCCACAGGCGCACCACATCGGCATCGTCACTAAAACGATTGCCACTCACCGTCAGCCCCAACTCGCGCTTGCCATCATTGAATTGCCAATGGTCGTGGACCCGCGTGCCGAGCATGTACAGCAGGCAGTTGTGTTGCAGCAGTTGCTCGAGCTGATGCGGCTCACCCTTGCGCGCCAGGTAGGCGGGAGATGCACACAGCACCCGGCGATTGTCCGGCGCCACCGGCAATGCCACCAGGCTGGAGTCCTCCGGCTCGCCATAGCGCAAGGCAATATCCACCGGCTGGCGAAACAGATCGGCAATCCGGTCACCGAGTAACAGCCGCACCGTCAGTTGCGGATGCTCACGCTGAAATTCATCCAGCCAGGGCAGCAACAAATTACGCCCGAAGTCGGACGGTGCCGACAGCTGTAACACACCGCTGACCTGATCTTGCCCACGCGCCAATAAACGCCGCCCTTCATCCAGGCTACTTAGCGCCGTACGGGCATACTCGAGAAAACCTTCGCCTTCAGCTGTCAGGCGCAAACTACGGGTAGAGCGCGCCAGCAGTCGCGCACCCAACTGTGCCTCTATCCGCTTGAGTGCCGCACTGGCCACTGCGGGTGACATGTCCATCACCCGTGCGGCGGCAGAGAGGCTGCCCAAATCGGCGGCGCGAACAAACAGTTGCAGGTCATCGAAACGCAGCATCCAGGACTCACTCGGCCATTATCAAAAAAATATTGAAAGAGACTGCTGTTTTAGCCGGTTTTATCATTCTGATAAATAGCTAATCATCATCACCAGATTCTTACCCATTTTCAGGAGATGTCCCATGAAAGCTGTCGCCTACTACCATTCGCTGCCCATTCAAGACCCGCTGGCCCTGCAAGACATCGAATTGCCTGAGCCGGTTGCCGGTCCGCGCGATTTGCTGGTCGAGGTCAAAGCCATTTCCGTTAACCCGGTGGACACCAAAGTCCGCCAGAACGTACAGCCCGAAGGCGCCTGCGCGAAAGTACTGGGGTGGGATGTCGCCGGGGTGGTCAAGGCTGTCGGCAGCGATGTCAGCCTGTTCAAAGTTGGCGACAAGGTGTTTTACGCAGGCTCCATTGCCCGTGCCGGGGCCAACAGCGAACGCCACGTAGTTGATGAGCGGATCGTCGGGCACATGCCAAAAAGCCTCGACTTCGCCCAGGCTGCAGCGTTACCGCTGACTGCCATCACCGCGTGGGAACTGTTGTTTGATCGCCTTGGCGTAACCGAGGGCAAAACCGATGAGCAGCAAAGCCTGCTGATTGTCGGCGCGGCAGGTGGCGTCGGTTCGATCCTGACGCAACTGGCCAGCCAACTGACCGCACTCAAGGTGATTGGCAGCGCATCACGTCCTGAAACCCAAACCTGGGTCCGCGAGCTGGGTGCCGATCTTGTTGTCGACCATAGCCAGCCGTTGAGCGAAGAACTCAAGCGCCACGCCATCAACGCCGTCACCCACGTCGCCAGCCTGACCCAAACCGATCAGCATCTGGATCAGTTGGTCGAAGCCCTGGCACCACAAGGCAAACTTGCGCTGATCGACGATCCCAAGGCGCTGGATATCACCAAGCTCAAGCGCAAGAGCCTGTCACTGCACTGGGAGTTCATGTACACCCGCTCGCTGTTCGAGACTGCGGACATGATCGAGCAACATCGCTTGCTCAATCGCGTCGCCGAGCTGATCGATGCTGGCACCTTGCGCACGACCGTCGGCGAGCACTTTGGCACCATCAACGCCGCCAACCTGCGCCGCGCCCATGCACTGCTGGAAAGCGGTAAGTCCAAAGGCAAAATTGTGCTCGAGGGGTTCTGAAAAAACTGTCAGGGGACTGATGCGGCCAACGTTCAACCGTCAGTCAGAGACTTGACCCCTGACATATTTACCCAAGTATTTCGGCATACACTGGCCTCCTTTGCGAACTGAAGGAGGCCCGTAATGAAAATCCTGATAAAAGCGTTAGCAAGATCCCCTGACTGCCAATGGCAAGTTCAAATCGACCAGCAAGCCGTTAACTTTCGTAGCGAATCCGAGGCCCGTGCCTTTGTGGATAAGTTGCAATCTCGCCTGCAAGCCCCGCACAGGCTGCCCGAACGTTTGGCAGGCTGAATCAGATCGACTGCTCTGCGGCGATCCGGGCGGTGTACAAACGCCGGGTCGCCATCGCGATAGCCACAGCCAAAACCCCGCATAACGTAATGACCAGCGCCATCGGCATCGCGCTGCCATCGTGCAACACACCCACCAATGAAGCTGCAGCCGCAGCCACGCTGAACTGCAAACAGCCGAGCATCGCCGAAGCACTACCGGCTCGCGCGCCCTGCCCGCTCATGGCACAGGCTGAAGCATTGGGAATGATGCAGCCCAAGCTGGCGATGCAGATAAACAGCGGAATCAACAGCGGCCACAATTGCTCCGTGTGCAGCGCACTGATCCCCAGCAACACCAGGCCCGCCGCCAGATAGACCCACACCGTACGCGCCAGCAAAAAAGCCGGACCGCGCTTGGCCAGTAAGCGGGCGTTAACCTGCGCCACCAGAATGAAGCCCGCAGCATTACTGCCAAACAGCCAGCCGTAATGCTCGGCAGGTACGCCATAGAGTTTGATAAAGACGAAAGGCGAACCGGCTATGTAGGCAAACATCCCGGCCATAGCGATCCCCCCGGTGAGCGCATGCCCCAGAAATTCACCGTCCTTGAGCAAACGACCATATTGGCGCAACGCTCCCGACAGAGGCTGACGCGGTACATTGGCCGGCAGGCTTTCCGGTAAGCCCAACGCCACGGCAAGGGCGGCCAGGGCACTGAACCCGGTCAATACGATAAAAATCGATTGCCAGCCGTGCAGGTTGACGAGCACACCACCGAGCATCGGCGCCAGGATCGGGGCCAGCCCCATCACCAGCATCAATTGCGAAAAGACCTTGGCCGAACCCACAGCATCACACTTGTCGCTGACAATTGCCCGCGACAGCACCATACCCGCGCAACCACCCAGTGCCTGAACGAATCGGGCACCGATCAGCCATTCCAGAGTTGGGGCAAACGCGCAAGCCAACGATGCCAGCGTAAACAGGCCAACCCCCACCAGCAGCGGAATGCGTCGACCGAAACGGTCAGCAATCGGGCCATAGGCCAGTTGGCCGATGGACAAGCCCAAAAAGTAGACCGCCAGCGTGAGCTGAATATGTTGCTCATCTGTTGCAAAGGCTTGCGCCATCGCCGGAAAGCCAGGCAGATAAAAGTCGATCGCCAGGGGACCGAAAGCGCTCAAGGCGCCAAGAATCAGAATCGTTCTAAGGTTCATCAGGTATCCAGATCGTGCTGCAATTAGTGCAGCCCGATAGTCTAGCCGCGGATACTGAACTTGAACATAAAGATAGCTAGCTAATAAATATTTAGTGCTTGATACAAATCCCTGTAGCAGCTGCCGAAGGAACGAGGCTGCGTTCGAGTGCGAAGCGCTCGTAAACCTGAACCCGCCGTTTAACTGAATAGAAGGCGAACGCAAGTTTTACGACGGCTTCGTCGCCGAACGCAGCCTCGTTCCTTCGGCAGCTGCTACGCAACATCAGTGCGCTGTACGCGCTTCAAACCCGGCATTGGTGATCACGTCGATAATCTGCAAAGGCGACACCTTGCTGTCCACCTTGACGGTTTTGCTCGCCAGGTCCACGTCGACTTTCGCGTCTTTATCCACAGCCTGCACCGCACGGGTCACCGCAGCCACACAGCCACCACAGGTCATACCGTCTACTTTGAACGTTTGCATGATCAAGCCTCCTATCTGAGTGATGACTAAAGCTTCGACCTTGCCACTGTGGCAAGGTCAAGCCCGTTGTTTTACTCGCTTACTGGCAATCCATCCCCTGCTCGGCCAAGCTGCAGGCCTTGCGATTGAAAACAGGATACCTAGCCATGCGCTGGACCGCTTTGAGCCTAGTCAGCCTTTTGGCTCTTGCCAATTTGCCGCTGTGGGCAAATGCCGATCAGGACTACGGCGTGCTGATCATTTCTCGCGAGCGCCTTGAAGTGCCGACCAACTGCGAGGTCGGCGTGTATATCGACGATCAACTGGCCGGGCGATTGTTTCAGGAGCAGGCGCTGTCCTTTAACTTGCCGGCGGCCAGCGTCGATATCCGCCTCAAGCTGCTGCCCGGGCAAGCTCCCGGTTGCTTGCCAGGCATGCTGGTCCCACCCGCACAGCAATTCACCCTCAAGACCGGTGACGTACGTAAATACCGCATCGCCCTGGGTAAACAAGGCATGTACCTCAAGCCTGCCAAACTGGAATATTGAGCGGGCGATAACGAACAGCAAGAAGCCTTGACCTTCCCATGGGGTCAAGGTCGATTCTATGGATAGATAACTTCTTGAGGAGGACTGCTCGTGCCCACCCAATTCGATCTGCCGATTGATGGAATGACCTGTGCCAGTTGCGCAGGGCGTGTAGAAAAAGCCCTGACCAAAGTCCCTGGCGTGCGCTCAGTGAGCGTCAATCTGGCCACTGAACAGGCACGTATCGAAGCGCCTGTGGACAGTTTGCCGGCATTGGTCGAAGCCGTGCATCAGGCAGGTTACAGCGTGCCCGCCCATAGCCTGGAACTGGACATCAGCGGCATGACCTGCGCCTCGTGTGCGGGGCGGGTCGAAAAGGCCCTGGCCAAGGTGCAGGGGGTCAAAAGCGTCAGCGTTAACCTCGCCACAGAACGTGCCCATGTCGAGCTACTCGGCCAGGTCGATACAAGTTTGCTGATAAACGCTGTCAGCCAGGCCGGTTATGGCGCCAGCGTGCACCAAACCGAAAAAGCCACTGAAGACGATCAGCAAAAACGCCTGCACCGCGAACGCTGGGCGCTGACCTTGGCCATTGTGCTGGCATTGCCGCTGGTACTGCCGATGCTGCTCGCGCCTTTTGGCGTGCATTGGATGCTGCCTGCCTGGGCCCAGTTTCTGCTCGCTACCCCGGTGCAATTCATTCTCGGTGCGCGCTTTTATGTCGCCGCCTGGAAAGCCGTCAAAGCCGGTGCGGGCAATATGGACCTGCTGGTTGCTCTGGGCACCAGCGCCGGCTATGGCCTGAGCCTTTATGAGTGGGCCATCGCCGAGCCCGGCAGCATGCCGCATCTGTATTTCGAAGCCTCGGCGGTGGTGATCGCTCTGGTGCTGCTGGGCAAATACCTTGAAAGCCGCGCCAAACGCCAGACTGCCAGCGCCATCCGCGCCCTGGAAGCCCTGCGCCCGGAACGGGCCTTGCGCGTGATCGACGGACAGGAACAAGACGTTGCCATCAGCGACCTGCGCCTCAATGATCTGGTATTGGTCAAACCCGGCGAACGCTTCCCGGTGGATGGCGAAGTGGTTGAAGGCCAGAGCCATGCCGACGAAGCCCTGATCAGCGGCGAAAGCCTGCCGGTGCCGAAACAGCCTGGGGATAAAGTCACCGGCGGCGCCATCAATGGCGAAGGCCGATTGATCATCAAGACCCTGGCTCTGGGCACTGAAACCGTACTGGCGCGAATCATCCGCTTGGTCGAAGACGCGCAGTCAGCCAAGGCGCCGATCCAGAAACTGGTGGATAAAGTCAGCCAGGTATTCGTCCCCGTGGTACTGCTGATCGCCCTCGCCACGCTGCTCGGCTGGTGGCTTTATGGTGCCCCCATCGAAACCGCGCTGATCAACGCCGTGGCGGTATTGGTTATCGCCTGCCCTTGCGCTCTAGGCCTGGCGACCCCTACCGCAATCATGGCCGGCACCGGTGTCGCCGCTCGCCACGGGATTTTAATCAAGGACGCTGAAGCCCTCGAGCGCGCCCACGAAGTCAGTGCCGTGGTTTTCGACAAGACCGGCACCCTGACCTCCGGCACCCCGCAAATTGCCCACTTCAGCGCACTCGACGGTAATGAGGCGCACTTGCTGCAAGCCGCGGGAGCCCTGCAACGCGGTAGCGAACACCCGCTGGCCAAAGCCGTTCTGGATGTCTGCGCCGCACGCAGTCTGAATGTACCGGATGTGATCGACAGCCAATCGCTGACCGGACGCGGCATTGCCGGCACTCTGGAGGGCCGCCGCCTGGCACTGGGAAACCGCCGTCTGCTGGAAGAAACCGGCCTCAACCCGGGGTCGCTGGCCGAATCTGCCCAGGCCTGGGAAACCGAAGGTCGTACCCTGTCGTGGCTGATCGAGCAAAGCCCGCAACCGCAAGTGCTGGGCCTGTTCGCCTTTGGTGACACGCTGAAACCGGGCGCCCTGTCGGCCATCGAGCAGCTCAATGCACGCCACATCAGCAGCCACCTGCTGACCGGCGACAACCGTGGCAGCGCCAAGGTGGTTGCCGAGGCGCTGGGGATTACCGATGTCCACGCCGAAGTGTTGCCCGCCGACAAGGCCGCAACCGTGGCTGAGCTGAAGAAAACCGGTGTAGTGGCGATGGTCGGCGACGGCATCAACGATGCCCCGGCACTGGCAGCGGCCGATATTGGCATCGCGATGGGCGGCGGCACCGATGTGGCAATGCATGCGGCGGGCATCACCCTGATGCGCGGCGACCCGCGACTGGTGCCTGCGGCATTGGAAATCAGCCGCAAGACCTACGCCAAAATCCGGCAAAACCTGTTTTGGGCGTTTATCTACAACGTAATCGGCATTCCACTGGCCGCCTTCGGCTTTTTGAATCCGGTGCTGGCGGGCGCGGCAATGGCCTTTTCCAGCGTCAGCGTGGTCAGCAACGCGTTGTTGCTCAAATTCTGGAAACCCAAGGATCTTGAATAAGGAGGCAACTGTCATGAATATCGGCCAGGCCGCCAAACACAGCGGCTTGAGCGCCAAGATGATTCGTTATTACGAGTCCATCGGCCTGCTCAAACCCGCCAGTCGCAGTGACAGCGGCTACCGCCTTTACAGCAACGACGACCTGCACACCCTGGCGTTTATCAAACGCTCGCGTGACCTTGGGTTTTCGCTGGAAGAAGTCGGCAAGCTGCTGACCCTCTGGCAAGACCGCCAGCGCGCCAGCAGCGATGTGAAGGCACTGGCGCGCCAGCATATTGATGCGTTGAATCAAAAGATTACCGAACTGACCAGCCTGCGCGACACGCTGCAGGATCTGGTCGAGAACTGCCAGGGCGATCATCGCCCTGACTGCCCGATTCTCAAAGATCTGGAGAGCGCCTGCTGCCTCAACAGAGCGAAAGCCCTGTAGCAGCTGCCGAAGGAACGAGGCTGCGTTCGATTGCGAAGCAATCGTAAAACCTGAGCCCACAGTTTAACTGGTAGACCGCGACCTCAGGTTTTACGACGGCTTCGCCGCCGAACGCAGCCTTCGTTCCTCGGCAGCTGCTACGGGAGTCCGTAACGCCTCTACAGGAGCACTTTAGCGAGCATCAACAGGCCGATCGCGGCGCACAGTGCCGCGAAGCCTTGCTGTAGCCATTGGGCCGAAACCTTGGGGGCAATCACTCGGCCGGCAATCATCCCGGCCAGGGTTGCCGCGATAAACACCACGCCTTCACTCGACAGGCTTACGCCCTGGCTCATCAGGTTGCCCAATGTGCCCAGCGATACCAACGCCACCACCATCAGCGAGGTGGACACCACGGCGTGGATGCGCACATCACTGAATTTGCGAAACGCAGGCACGATCAAAAATCCGCCACCCACACTCAATAAGCCCGTCAGCAGACCCGAGGTGGCGCCAATCGACACCAGCGTCATGCTGCAGCGAGCATTCCAGGTCAGCCGCCCGGTAGCCGGGTTGAGCATGCAGTTTTTTTCTATTGCCCCCATGCTGCCGTCATCACGCGCATCGGCTCTGGCCTGCAAAAACATACGCACCGAGACGAACATCATCACCGCGCTAAACATCAAAACCAGCACCCTGGCGGGCATCATTCTGGCGAGGTGAAGCCCGATCGGCGAGGTCGTCGAGCCCACAATCGCCATCAATGCGGCGGCCTTGTAACGCACCAACCCTTTACGCAGACCATCCAGGGCGCCCAATGCCGCAGCCGTACCGACCGCCAGCAATGCCACCGGTGTGGCTTGCGCCAGGGTCCAACCCAGCCCCAGGGTCAGTGCCGGGATAGCCAAAATGCCGCCACCGGCCCCCGTCAAACCGAGTACCACACCCACCAACATACCCAACAGAATAATCAACATGGTCAGGCTCAGTCCGGCTTGCAGTCAGTGAACCATTCGCGCCCTTTGAGCATGCCGTGCCAGTAGAACCACGGCAGCAAGGTTGCCTTGAGCAGCCAGGCCGATTTGCGCGGCACCGTCGGGTCAAGGGCGAAGGTGGGCAGCAGTTTCCCGCCATAGCCAAATTCGGCCAGGATCACTTTGCCGTTTTCCACGGTCAACGGGCAGGAGCCGTAGCCGTCGTAGCGCTTGGGCAAGACCGCCCCCTTGCGCAGTGCCAGGAGGTTGTCGGCCACCACGACCGCTTGCTTGCGGGTCGCCGCTGCGGTCTTGGCATTGGGCGTGTTACAAACATCACCCAAGGCGAAAATTTCAGGGTAGCGCGGGTGTTGCAGGGTTGCCGGGTCGGTTTCGAACCAGCCCGCCTTGTCAGCCAACTCACTGCGGCGGATCACGTCGGGGGCCTGCTGCGGTGGCACCACATGCAACATGTCGAAGGTTTTTTCGACGCGGGTTACGCTACCGTCTGCGGCAATCACATCAAACCAGGCAGTCTTGCCCGGCCCGTCGACCTTGACCAGATTGGACTGAAAAGCCAGTTGGGCGTTATAGGCCTCAACGTACTTCATCAACGGCGGGACAAAAGCCGGGACGCCAAACAGCACCGCCCCGGCCAAATTGAATTCCACTGCAATCGAATCCAGAACACCACGCTTGCGCCAATGATCGCAGGACAGGTACATGGCCTTTTGCGGGGCGCCTGCACACTTGATTGGCATACCCGGCTGAGTAAACAGCGCTTTGCCATCACGCAAGCTGCGCACCAGCTCCCAAGTGTAGGGCGCCAGATCGTGGCGATAGTTGGATGTGACGCCGTTTTTGCCCAGAGTCTCTTCCAGACCTTCGATATTTTCCCAGGCCAGTTGCAGCCCTGGGCAAACGATCAATTGCTGATAACCCAGCTCAGTACCATCGCTGAGCAGCACAACCTTGCGCTGCGGGGCGAACGCACACAGCGACGCCTTGATCCAGGCAACGCCTTTGGGCATCACCGCAGCAGTAGGCCGAACCGTATTTTTGACATCGTAGGCACCGCCCCCTACCAGCGTCCAGGCGGGCTGGTAATAGTGTTCGGTACTGGGTTCGATCACGGCGATACGCAACGCCGCGTTGCGCTTCAACAAGCTCGCCGACACCGAGATACCGGCTGAACCACCGCCCACCACGACCACATCGTACTGCCTGGCCTCACGCGTGCCTTGGGTGGCCGCCTCAAAGAGTTTTGAAGAACGATTGCCCGTGCGGCAGTACGCCAGAACAGGTTTGGGCAGCTCGCTGAGCAAATGACGCAACTGCTGCGCCTGCTCGGGTGTCGCGCCAGTGGTCGGCACCGGCAGGTAGGCAAAGCTCAGTCCCAGGGCCTGGGCTGCCTGTTGCATGGATGCGTGCTCCGGTTGCTCTGGTCCGCCTTCATGGTCCGGGCGGTTGCAGATCACACTGGCAAAACCCTGCGCAGCCAAAAATTGGAGATCAGACTGCTCGATCTGACCGGTCACAGAAAATGACGCGTCGATTCGCTTGATGCTTTGCTCCATTGAGCACTCCAGGCACAACAAAAATGAATGGATTGAGAGCGCGTTACTTTTTGAGTGCCTGCCCGCAATACAGACCCGACAGGGTTTGCATCACAGAAACCACTTCAAAGCTGGCGAGTGAATAGAAAATATATTTCCCCATCCTTCGAGTGTTGACCATGCCTTCATCGCGCAACACGCCCAGCTGTTGCGAGAGGGTGGGCTGACGGATGCCCGTCAACGCTTCAAGTTCGCCAACATTGCGCTCACCCTGGGTCAGTTGGCAGAGCAGCAGCAGTCGATCTTCATTGGCCAAGGCCTTGAGAAGCGTGCAGGCTTTGGAGGCAGAATCGCGCAGAAGTCCGATTTCTTCGCTAGTTAGCTGAGCAGTCATGAAAAGCTCCGGGGCGTGATGGTCGACAGTCTACGACCCGATAATATATGTTTCAATATATTGAATATTTTTTGACTTGCACGAGGACTCTCATGCTCCCCGAAATTCAAGGTTTCTTCGACCCAGTGACGTCAACCGTGAGCTACGTGGTCTATGAAGCCTGCGCCAGCGAGTGCGCGATCATCGATCCGGTGCTCGACTACGATGCCGCCGCCGGTCGCATCAGTACCGCCAGCGCCGACAATATCGCCGCGTTCGTGCAGGCACAGGGGCTGAAGGTGCAATGGCTACTGGAAACCCACGCCCACGCCGACCACTTGTCTGCCAGCGCCTATCTGAAACGTAAACTGGGCGGCCAGATCGGCATCGGCGCTGCTATCACCCAGGTTCAAGGGGTATTTCGCGATATTTACAACCTTGAGCCCGAGTTCAAACTGGACGGCTCGCAGTTCGATCGGCTGTTCGAACCGGACGAGTTATTCCACATCGGGCGACTACAGGTACAGGCACTGCATGTGCCGGGGCACACCCCGGCCGATATGGCTTATCAGGTTGAGAACGACAGCCTGTTCGTCGGCGATACCCTGTTTATGCCTGACGTGGGCACGGCCCGCTGCGACTTTCCGGGGGGCGATGCACGCCAGTTGTATCAATCGATCAAGCGCCTGCTGGCCTTACCCGCACAGACCCGACTGTTCATGTGCCATGACTACCCGCCAGCCGGGCGCGCAGCTACCTGGTCAACGACGGTAGGCGAACAACGCGCCAGAAATATCCATGTGAACGACAGCATCGATCTGACGGGTTTTGTCGACATGCGCACGGCACGCGACGCCACTCTTGGGGTTCCTGCACTGCTGATCCCGGCCATTCAGATCAACATTCGCGCTGGCAACCTGCCACCCGCAGATGAAAGTGGCTTGTGCAGCCTGAAAATCCCACTGAACCGGTTTTGAAATCCCCTCTTTGTGGGAGCGAGCAGGCTCGCTCCCACAAGGCACACGATTCGAGCACATAAAAAATCCGGCCTGAGCCGGATTTTTTATTTAGCCAATTACTGCATCCACGGTGGCGGCGGCTCTTCAGCCTTGCTCGGTGGAGCATCATCCGCAGCACGTACTGCCTGACGGAAGGCTTCGTCCAGGCGTGCAGCTTCGATCTCGCGCATTACACCGCCGACATCAGCCAGTTCGTCCGGCTCGTCAAACTCGCCCGTCAACACGCTGCCAGGGTGCAAGGTGGCTGCTTCATAAAGCGCCCACATTTCCTTGGCGTACTTGGTGCCCTTCAGCTCCGGTGCAAAACGCCCGAAGTAAGAAGCCATGTTGCCGACGTCACGCTCCAGCATGGTGAATGCATGGTTGTTGCCCGCGGCATCGACTGCCTGCGGCAAGTCGATAATCACCGGGCCGGTCGGCGTCAACAGTACGTTGAACTCGGACAAGTCGCCGTGAACCAGACCGGTACACAGCATCAGCACGATCTGCTGAATCAGGAAGGCGTGGTATTCGCGCGCCTGATCCGGTTCCAGCACCACGTCATTCAATCGCGGAGCGGCATCACCGTACTCATCCGCCACCAGCTCCATCAACAGCACGCCTTCCAGGAAGTCGAACGGTTTTGGAACCCGGACACCAGCGCCAGCCAAACGAAACAGCGCAGCCACTTCGGCGTTCTGCCAAGCGTCTTCGGTTTCTTTGCGACCGAACTTCGAGCCCTTGGCCATCGCGCGAGCCTGACGGCTGTTGCGAACCTTGCGGCCCTCCTGATATTCGGCAGCCTGGCGAAAACTTCGTTTGTTAGCCTCCTTGTAAACCTTGGCGCATCGCAGCTCATTGCCGCAGCGGACTACGTACACAGCTGCTTCTTTACCACTCATGAGTGGGCGCAGCACCTCGTCGATCAGACCGTCTTCGATCAGGGGTTCTAAGCGTTTTGGAGTCTTCATCAGCTTTTATTGTGGGTCCTTTATTACCAAACACGCGAATGTCACTCGTTATACGGCAATCCACTCACCACGGGGAGAGGGCAAACGATTTGAATGATAGACGAGCAACCCGTTTTGAGCACCGACTCAGCCCTGACGAAATAACTCGCCAGGGGTAAACCCGAACATTTTCTTAAACGCGGCAATAAAGGCCGAGGTCGAATCATAACCGCAGGACAACGCCGCGCTGGTTACGCTGGCGCCCTCCTCCAGCCCTTTTAACGAGGAGAGCAAACGCATGCGCTGACGCCAGCTGCGAAAGCTCAAACCGGTTTCTCGGGCAAATAAACGCATCAGGGTTTTTTCCGACGTTCCCAAGCGCTCAGCCCACAGGCTTAAGGTCACTACCGTATCCGGACTTTCGATCAACTCATTGCATAACGCCAGCAGCCGCGCATGACGCGGCAACGGTAACGAGAACCCAACCTCGGGCAAGCTCGCAAGCTGATCGAGCAACACCTGCACCAGACGCTGTTCGGGGGTTGCGCCTTCGGGGTAGGCCACCGGCAATTCACAAAATCGCTTGATCAACTCCCGGGCCAGCGGCGTGACCTCCAACACCCGGCAATGCTGCGGCGCCCACCGACAGTCTTCACGGCGCACATACAGACTGCGCATTTCAGCACGCATCGAGGTAATGACTTCGTGCTCCAGCCCGGCCGGAATCCAGATTCCCCACTGCGGCGGCGCAAAAAAACTGCCCTCGTCGGTATGCACCCCCAGAACACCGCTGATAGCGTACGAAAATTGCACCCAGTCATGGCGATGACGGGGCGTCCACGACCCCGCCCCCAGACTCTCAGCCCGGGCATAGAGCGGCCGCGGCAACTCATCGAGCACTGGAATGGCACGCTGGGGCCCACGTTGTCCGTTTGGCGGCATTGATTGGCCTTATGTCGCAAGACGTCTGATACCTGCGACGTTAGGCTAAGTCATCAATTCTTACAATATTCCGGTGGCAACGATGCCTGTGCTCAAACACCTCAAACGAATGTTCACCGACTGGTTTCTGTGCGGCATGTTGTTGGCGACATTCCTGGCTTATGTGTTTCCACATTTCGGCAGCACCGGCGGTGGGATGCACGCCGAGTGGGTCATCAATATTGGCGTGTTTTTGGTGTTTTTCCTGCATGGGGTCAACCTGTCCAGCGAGCAAATCAGCCACGGTCTGAAAAACATCCGCCTGCATTTTATGGTGCAGGGCTTCACCTTTATCGTCTTCCCGCTGATCTGGGTGATCGCCAACAAGCTGTTGGGTGCGCATATCCCGCCGCTATTGATGCTGGGCTTCTTCTACCTGTGCGCCCTGCCTTCGACCATCTCCTCCTCGGTGGCACTCACCGGCAGCGCAGGCGGCAACGTCCCGGCGGCGATTCTCAACGCCAGCCTGTCCAGTGTGCTGGGGATCTTCATCACGCCCTTGCTGGTCAGCTTTGTGATGGGGAGCGGCGCGGGCGGCATCGACCTGGGTTCAACCCTGCTCGATCTGTGCGCCATGCTGCTGCTGCCTCTGGTGCTGGGCCAACTGGTACGCCCGCTGTTCGGGCGCTTTTTCGCCCGCCACAAGCGCTACACCAACATCTGCGACAAGGTGGTGATTCTGCTGCTGGTTTACGCCGCGTTCTGCAACTCGATGGTCTCGGGGATGTGGCAACAACAAGGCACTTCGGTGATTTTCAGCGCACTGATCGGCAGTGCGGTGCTGCTCGCCGTCATCCTGTGGATGACCACCCGTACTGCTCGCGCCTTGAAGTTCAGCACCAGCGACGAAATCGCCGCGGTGTTCTGCGCCAGCAAAAAGTCCCTGGCTGCCGGTGCGCCAATGGCCGCCCTGATCTTCGGCGCCAACCCTGGGCTGGGCCTGATTCTGCTGCCGATCATGATCTACCACCCGTTACAGCTGATCGTGTGTTCGGTGATGGCTGAAAGCTACGCCACTCGCAGCCGCCTGGAGGTTCGCGCACGCACAACTCCTGTAGCCGCTGAGGAGCGAAGCGAGGCTGCGATCGGGCGCTAAGCGAACGTAAATCCTGAGAACCGGGAGCACCTGACACACCGCACAACCTGACTTTAACGACGACTTCGTCGCCGAACTCAGCCTCGCTTCGCTCCTCAGCGGCTACAAGGGCTCAGGAAGTCAGGGGGGGCAGCTCTCCTACCGCTCAATTATCACCGTCACGCCCTGCCCACCCGCCGCGCAGATCGAGATCAGACCTCGGCCCTGCCCGGCAGTGGCCAGCAGTTTGGACATATTGGTCACGATGCGTCCGCCCGTCGCCGCAAACGGGTGCCCCACCGCCAGTGAGCTGCCTTTGACGTTAAGTTTACTGCGATCAATCGAGCCCAGAGGTGCATCAAGACCCAGACGGCTTTTGCAGTAGGCTGCATCTTCCCAGGCCTTCAAGGTGCACAACACCTGCGCGGCAAATGCCTCGTGAATCTCGTAGTAGTCAAAGTCCTGCAAGGTCAGGCCATTACGCGCCAGCAGCCGTGGGACGGCATACACCGGGGCCATCAGCAAACCTTCGGCCCCATGCACAAAATCCACAGCGGCTGTTTCGCCATCACGCAGGTACGCCAAAACCGGCACCCCCCGCTCCTTGGCCCATTCCTCACTGCCCAGCAATACCGTCGACGCGCCATCGGTCAGCGGCGTGGAGTTACCCGCCGTTAGCGTGCCCTTGGCACTGCGCTCGAACACCGGTTTAAGCGCCGCCAGCTTCTCCAGGGTCAGATCGGCCCGCAGGTTGTTATCGCGACTCAAGCCCAGAAAAGGCGTAAGCAAATCATCTTCCCAGCCCGCGTGATAAGCCGCCGTCAGCGCCTGATGACTGTGCAGGGCCAGTTCGTCCTGCTCGACCCGAGGGATGTTCCAGGCCTGTGCCATCAACTCGCAGTGCTGGCCCATCGACAGCCCGGTACGCGGCTCGCCATTACGGGGAAACTCGGGTTTCAAGAAGCCAGGACGCAATTGCAGCAGGGTTTTGAGCTTATCCACAGGCGTTTTGATGCGATTGAACTGCAACAGCCATTTACGCAGCCCGTCATTGAGACCAATCGGCACATCGGAGGCGGAGTCCACTCCCCCTGCAATGCCGCACTCGATCTGCCCCAGAGCAATCTTGTTGGCCACCAGCAACGCGGCTTCAAGACCGGTGCCGCACGCTTGCTGCAGGTCATAGGCCGGTGTTTGCGGCGACAACCGCGAACCCAGTACACACTCACGGGTCATGCTGAAGTCCCGAGAGTCCTTAAGCACCGCCCCGGCTACCACCTCGCCCATGCGCAGCCCGTGCAGGTGGTAACGCTCGATCAAACCCTCCAGCGCCGCCGTCAGCATGTCTTGATTACTGGCGGTCGCATAAGGTCCGTTGGCACGGGCAAACGGGATTCGGTTACCACCAATAATTGCTACACGACGCAGACTCATAAGATTCACCCTATTCTCTTAAATCCATTAATCGTTACAAGCGTAGGCCTTATCGCTGATAACGAACGACCACGGCATGTTTGTGGTCAACCCTTTGAACCCCAACTGTCGGAGAGTGTTCCATGTCAGACCGTTATATCGACTTCGTCAACTCAGCCCTCGGCCAGCGTCTGGTCGGTGCTTTGGGGCTGCCGTCACCGGGACGACTGGAACGCTGGCAAGCCGGGCGCCTGCGCCCCATCGAAGGGCCTCTGCTGATTGGCGGCGGCGCATTGGCCGAAAAGGTTAACCGCTTCGCTAACAAGCTCACCGATGCGGTGTTCAGCTATGGTCCCGAACCGTTGCTCGCCACGCCGTGGATTCCTGGCCAGGGGCCAAAGCTCAAAGCCGTGGTGTTCGACGCCAGCGAGCTGCTGCACACCGATCAGCTCAAGCAACTGCGCGAATTTTTCCAGCCACTGCTGCGCAGTCTGCAGGACTGCACGCACATGGTGATATTGGGCCGAGCGCCTGAAACACTAAGTGACCCATTCGCTGCCAGCGCCCAACGTGCGCTTGAAGGCTTCAGCCGTTCGCTGGCCAAAGAGCTGCGCAACGCCAGCACCCTGCAACTGCTGTATGTCGGTGAAGGGGCCGAAGACCAGCTTGAAGGCGCACTGCGGTTTTTCCTCTCGCCCAAAAGTGCATTTATCAGTGGCCAGGTACTGCGTCTGAACGCCTGCGCCGCTCAGGTGCAGGACTGGACGCGCCCTCTGGTCGGGCGCAAGGCATTGGTTACCGGCGCCGCCCGCGGGATTGGTGCCTCGATTGCCGAAACCCTGGCCCGGGATGGCGCCGAACTTATCCTGCTGGACGTGCCGTCAGCCAAAAACGACCTTGATGCCTTGGCCGCACGCTTGGGCGGGCGCAGTATCGCGCTGGACATCTGTGCCACCGACGCCCCTGCACAACTGATCGAGCACCTAGCAGACGGCGTCGATATCGTGGTGCACAACGCGGGTATTACCCGCGACAAAACCTTGGCCAACATGACCCCCGAGTTCTGGGATGCGGTGCTCGCTGTCAACCTCAACGCCCCGCAAGTGCTGACCAAAGCCCTGCTCGACAGTGGCACCCTGCGTGCTAACGGCCGGGTGATTCTGCTCGCGTCCATCAGCGGTAGTGCCGGTAACCGCGGCCAGACCAACTACGCCGCCAGCAAGGCCGGGCTGATCGGTCTGGCCCAAGCCTGGGCACCACTCCTGGGCGAGCGTGGGATCAGCATCAACGCCGTGGCCCCAGGGTTTATCGAAACCCAAATGACCGCGCATATTCCCTTTGCCTTGCGCGAAGCGGGTCGACGCATGAGCTCGCTGGGCCAGGGTGGCCAGCCGCAGGACGTCGCCGAAGCGGTGGCCTGGCTCGGCCAGCCGGGTACGGGCGCAGTCAGTGGCCAGGCGCTGCGGGTGTGCGGGCAAAGCATTTTGGGAGCATGAACCATGACTGTGAAGTGGCTCGACCTCAGCAGCCCGCCGCACTTGCCCACGCTGTACACTCGCGCCGCAGCCCGGCGCAAGATCACCGGCAGCACCTTGCCAGAACAGGGGGTGCGCTGTTGGGTCGAGGTTGAAGCCAAGCCATTGGCAGCCTTTCGCGATGTGTGCGCGTTGGGGCCAAGCCCATTACTTCCTCCTACCTACCCCCATGTCCTGGCCTTCGGGCTGCAAATGCAATTACTGACCAGTAAGGACTTCCCCTTCCCACTGCTTGGGCTGATTCATCTGACAAATCGGATTCGGCTACTGCGCCCCATGGGCAACGTGACGCAGCTACGCATCGGGGTATCTGTGCACAACCTGCAAAAGCATCCCAAGGGCGCAACCTTCGATGTGGTGACTCAGGTCGACGACCAGCTGGGACCATTATGGGAGGCCGAAAGCACGCTGCTGTGCAAAGGTGTTGAGCTGACGGGCGAAGTGCCGCAGCCCGTAGTGCCTGCGCCAGTCTCCCTGGGCGAGCTGACCCGCTGGTACGCGCCCGCCGACATTGGGCGCCGGTACGCCAAAGTGTCGGGCGACTACAACCCCATCCACCTCAGCGCCGCCAGCGCCAAACTGTTTGGCCTGCCCAGCGCCATCGCCCACGGCCTGTGGATAGAGGCTCGCGCCCTGGCGGCTCTGAACTCACACCTGCCAGCCGCCAATGTGGAAATTTTCGTCGCGTTCAAAAAACCGGTCCGCTTGCCTGCCGAGGTGATCCTGCTCTGTAGCGAAGCGGGCTCCAGTGGTGACTTCCAGCTCAACGGGCATGACGACCTGGTGCATTTGATCGGTAACTGGCGACCGATCAGTTGATTCATCGCTAATTCCGCTGTGGCAGCAAGCCTGCTCGCGAAGGGTTCGCCGACCTTCGCGAGCAGGCTCGCTCCCACAGGGGGAGTAGTGCCTTTCACTTGCGCCAATGCTCGTTCCGCCGCAAGCTTTGCGCCTTCTGGAGAGCACACCCTCGATGAACCTCGACGAACTCACGCAACGCATGCACCGCATCCGCGATAACAACGACTGGAAGCAATTTCACAGCCCGAAAAACCTGGCCATGGCCGCCAGTGTCGAAATGGCCGAACTGGTGGAAATTTTCCAGTGGCTGAGTGAAGACCAATCCCGTCAGCTCCCCGCCGACAAGCTCGCCCACGCCGGCCAGGAAGTGGGCGATATCGTGCTGTACCTGGTATTGCTGTGCGCCGAGTTGGGCCTGGACATGAATGAAGTGGTGCGCAACAAATTGGCCGACAACGAAAGGCGTTTCAGCAAATGAGTGACCGTCACTTCGATCAACTGGCCACCCGCTTCGCCGAGAAAATCTACGGCGGCGCCAAGGGAGCCATTCGTTTGGCCGTGCTTCAAGCCGACCTCGAACAAACACTGCCCAAGCGCCCGCTGCGGGTGCTGGATATCGGCGCCGGGCTGGGCCATATGTCTTTGTGGCTGGCCCAACAAGGTCACGATGTAACCCTCGCCGAGCCGGCCGCCCCCATGCTTGAAGGCGCTCGACAGCGCTTTGCCGAGGCAGGCCAGACCGGTACGTTTATTCAGGCTCCGTGGCAAGAACTGCTGGGGCAGCTGACCGAACCCTACGATCTGGTGTTGTGTCACGCCGTACTGGAATGGCTGGCCGAACCCCACGCGATCCTGCCTGTTCTGCACCAACTGACGGCCAAGGACGGCTGGCTGTCACTGGCGTTTTACAACCGCGACGCGTTGATCTATCGCAATCTGCTCAAAGGCCACTTCCGCAAAATGCGCAAGAACGACATGGCTGGCGAAAAACAGAGCCTTACCCCGCAACAGCCACTCGATCCACGGGAACTGGCCACGGCACTCGAAGGCATGTGGCAGGTCGAAACCCAAAGCGGCGTACGAGTGTTTCACGACTACATGCCTGTGGAGTTTCAGGCTCGCGCAGAGCTTGATGCGTTGGTTGAAATGGAGCTGGCCCACCGTCGCCATCCTGCCTTTGCCGGGCTGGGACGTTATCTGCATTGGGTTTGCCGTCCGGTTTGAATCGCCTTGGGGAGAACATCATGTATCGCCGCGCTGCCTTAATCGTTTTAAGCCTGGGACTGGGCGCTTGCCAAAGCCCTAACCCATACACCGCAAGTGCCATGCCTATGCCGCCAGCCCCGGCGCAAGCGGCCAATACTCTGGACCTGAGTGCCTACCCCGCGGCACCGCGGGATTACGGGCGCTACCAGAGCTGGGCCTGGCTCAATGGCCGCTTGCCGGTTGGCACGGCATGGGCCGATTCGGCGCAAATCGCCGAAGCCGTGAACAATGCGCTGGACCAGCGCGGCTTGCGCCCGGCACAACCCGGCCGGGCGGCGGACCTGTGGGTCAGCGCTGATTTGCACACTGAAAAACGTCTGCGTCAGGTGCAGGACGACTATGGTTATGGAACCGGATATGGGAACAGTTACGGCCGTTACGGCAACCAGTACGGGATGTACAACTCTGTACCCGTAGTACGCACCTACGAGGTAGAAGTCATGGTGGTGCGGCTCAACCTGTACGACGGCAAAACTGGCCAACCCGTATGGAGTTCCAGTGCAGAAACCAGCAGTAAAGGCAGCCTGAGCGAACGCGGTGACGCCCTGCGCGAATCACTGAACAAGGCAGTGCAGGCATATCCTCCCCATTAAGTTGAAGCGGAGAAAGCATCATGCTACGTCGCATTGCATTACTGGGCCTGGCCCTGCTGCTCAGCGCCTGCGAGACCCTGCAGGTCAGCCACGACTACAACCCTGCGGTCGATTTCGCCAAATTCCAGTCCTGGGCCTGGAAAGAGCCGGCCGTGCAATATCAGCCCAATAGCCCGATGCTCAGAAGCGACCTGACCGAGCAACGAATCATTCAGGCCGTGAGCGCTCAACTTGACCAGCGTGGTCTGCGCCCGGTGGCTGCGGGCAACAAACCGGACCTTCTGGTGCAGGCCTGGCTGATCGTCGCCAACCGCCAGGAACAAGTGGTGACCCATTACGGCTACGGCGGTGCATGGGGTGGACCTTGGGGTGGTTACTGGGGTGGCCCGTGGGAAGGTAACTGGGGCGCACCGATGTACAACGAAACCCGCAATGTGGTCTATCAGGTGGGCACGCTGCAAATTGACCTGATCGATGCCAAAGACGGCAAACTGGTGTGGCGCGGCAGTGCCGAAAAAGTCGTCGACAACAGCCCGACCCCAGCGGAACGCGACGCCGCGATCCGCGACGCGGTAACTAAAATCCTGAGTACTTACCCACCCAAGTAAGCCTGACTGTTTTACACAACACTAACGTGTTCGCGATGTATATAAGTAAGTTGGCATTAATACTTTCGCGAACACGTTAGCTCCCACACTAAATTTTAAGTCATTTATCGTTGGCTTTTGATTAATCGCTCACATCGCGCCTATAAAACTGGCAACTGGCCAGCGCACTGATCACTTATTGGCTACACTCGCTGAAACTTTGAAGAGTTAGCGCTGGTTCATATACCAGCATCAGGAGTGCTCGATGTCTCCCCAACTACGCGGTATGGGTTTCACTGGTCCACAGCAACAGCGTGGCGCAATCGGCTTGATGGCCGCCGTCACCCTTGGCATGGTGCTGCTGTTTATGCTGTTGGTAATCGACAGCGGGCGTTTGTACCTGGAGCAACGCAAGTTGCAACGGGTGGCGGATATGGCTGCGTTGGAAGTGGTGAGTCGGGGGGGCAATTGTATTGACGGTAGCGCCAAGCTCTACGTCGAGCAGAGCGCCAACCTCAATGGCTTTAAACCCGACAGCGTGCAAACGGTAACCCCTACCTGCGGCACCCTGAAGACCGGCAGCGATCAGGTGCGCGTCTTCATCCTAGACGCGAACAAATCCGACGCTATCCGGGTTATTGCAACCACCACCGTTCCCACCAGCGTGGCAGGGGGGTTGTGGAGCATATTCTCGAAGGACGGGTTTAATCTTGATACGAAATTGACAGCAAGTGCTGTAGGAGCTTCGCCAGGTCCTACGTTGGCGCAAATCAGTATTCGAACAACTCT
The DNA here is from genome assembly GCF_037055265.1 of Pseudomonas sp. ML2-2023-6. Lineage (NCBI taxonomy): Bacteria > Pseudomonadati > Pseudomonadota > Gammaproteobacteria > Pseudomonadales > Pseudomonadaceae > Pseudomonas > Pseudomonas sp. ML2-2023-6. The sequence continues at coordinate 39,942 of NZ_CP146347.1, forward strand.
GGCCTCGGTCGACACGGCGCAGTCTCCGCTGCTCAACAATCTGTTCACAGGCCTGTTAGGCGGTAATGTTGCCATCTCGGCCGTTGGCTGGGACGGTCTGGTAAAAGCCGACATCAACTTGCTGCAATACCTGAATCAATTGGCAATCAACTTGGATGTCACTGCAGGGGACTACACCAAACTGCTTAATACCAATGCCACTGTGACTCAGCTTATAAAAGCTGCTGCAACCGCTGCTGCACTCAACGGTGCAACGCTGGATGTTCAAACCGCGCTTGCCAACTTGCAAGTGGCTGCCATCAAGGACACTCCCGTCAGAATTGGCGATTTATTACAACTGCAAACAGGCACCTCAACGGCAGGCATGGATGCGAACCTTAATTTATTTTCAGTGATACAAGCCGCCATTCAAATCGCCAACAAGAACAACGCCGTTTCTGCCAGCCTTCCTGTTAACGTCTTGGGACTCGCCAAAGTTACGACCACGATCAAAGTTATTGAGCCCCCACAATTCTCTGCCATCGGCAACCCGGCCACCGACAGAATATATGTGCGCACGGCCCAAATAAGATCGTTAATCACCATTGAGCTGCCGATTCTCAGCGCGGTAAGTACACTTGTAAATACAGTTTCAGATCTTCTTTCGGGCCTGACTGGGCTTCTTCAGGGGCTTCTCGGCCTCGGCACTACATACAGCTATAAGATACTGCCTTCCCCATTAGTTCTCAGTATCAATCTGGATGCCGGAGGAGCGGATGCCCTGGTGACCGGGTTTACCTGTCCCTCCGGAAGCTCCGGCAGTAAAAGCCTGACGGTTCAGGCAAATACTGCATTAGCGAATTTGAACATCGGACAGATTGATGCCAGCAAAGTTTTTTCCTCTTCAGCCCCAGTGACTGTCACCCCTTTCCCCATCGTCAACATTACAAGCAAAGCCTGCCTCCTCTGCATCACAAAAGATTATGGCGGCGGTGGCATTGCGCTCATGGCAGAGCTACCAATTGCCAAAACACCCAGCACATTGGTTTATTCAGCGGCCACGAACACCGTTCCGCCCAACCTGAAACTCCCGCCCATGGCAAAAAATGCCAGCCCAACCACCAATGTGGTTGCCAGCCTTAAAAGCACGCTAAGCCATGTACCTATTCAGCTGTATGCGCCCGTGGATGGCACGGGCATCCTGAGCGCTCTTGCGACGGGAATAACAACCGCTGTCAATACGACGCTTCTAGCGGTAGTTAATATTGCTTCAGGGTTAATTACAGGGGTTTTGAGCCCTTTGCTCGACCCTATCCTCAACAATGTGCTCTCGCTGCTGGGCATCAACCTTATGGCCACAGAAGTCGATGCCAACCTCACTTGCAACCAAGGCGGTCGTGCCCAACTGGTGCTTTAACCAACAACGCGCCTGTACCTCGTCAGCGGCTACAGGTCAGCTCGCTTCGACCACCGGCAATTCCACGCAGAACCGGGCTCCGTGCCCGGTGTTGCTGACGCTTAGACGCCCGCCCATGTTGTCGATAATGCCGTAGCTCACAGACAACCCCAGGCCTGTGCCCAACCCGATGGGCTTGGTGGTGAAGAACGGTTCAAAGATCCGCTCCAGCAGGCGCGGGTCGATACCACCTGCGTTGTCATCTACCTGCAGGCGCACGCTCCGGGCATCGGACTCGACGCTAAGGACAATCCAGGGCTCAAAGTCGCGGTCAGTTTCGCGCTTGCTCATCAGCGCATCACGGGCATTGACCATCAGGTTGATCAACACCTGCTCAAGCTGATCAATATGGCCACGCACCAGCACGGCACACACCTGGCCTTCGCTGCGCAGTTCCACGCCTTTGCCGCGCAAGCCTTCGCCGAGCAAGGCCACGGAACCTTCCATCGCCTGTGTCGGGTTGAACACTTGCTGTTCGATTTCGGAACGGCGGCCAAACACGCGCAAGTGGTCTACCACACGTGCTGCACGCTGGATCTGCCCATCGATACGGGTAAGTTTTTCGTGCAGGTAAACGAGGGGTATATCACCGCTGCTCAGACGCTTGAGCACGTTAACTACGGCCATGCGGATCACGTTCAACGGCTGGTTGATTTCGTGCGCCAGGCCCGTGGCCATTTCGCCAAGGGTGGCCATTTTTGCGCTGTGGGTCAGTTGCTGTTGCGAGCGGCGCACCTCGGTGTTGTCGCGGCCCACGGCTTGCACTTCCAGCAAGTTGCCTTGGGCGTCAAAGATGCCCCGGTCCGACCATACCCACCAGGCGTATTCGCGACCCGGCAGTTGCAGGCTGATTTCAGCTGAGCTGACGGGAGACTCTGGAGTCAAACCACCAATACGCTGCACAAAAGCCTCGCGCTGTTCGCACGATAGCCAACTGCTCAGGTTGATCCCCGGCAGTTGCTCGGTCGTGCATTCCAGGTAGCTGGCCAGCGGCTGATTGCCGAAGGTCAGGGTCAGGTCAGGCAGGTAACGGCAGATCATGGCCGGCGAATCTTCGACCAGAATCCGATAGCGTTCTTCACTGTTTTTGACCCGCTCGGCGGCTTCGGTGGCCTCGGTGATATCCAGCCACAAGCCGACTACTTCAACGGGCAAGCCCAGGTCGTCGCGCAAGAGCTTGGCCTCGTCCAGCAGCCAGTGATAATCGCCGCGCCGATCGCGCAGCCGATACCGACTACGGGTGCTGCCTTCGCGCAGCAACTGGCGCGTACGCTCAAAATAGTGCTCGCGATCATCGGGGTGGACCCACTCGATCAACGTGGCACCCGTGCATTCTTGTAACGTCCAGCCCAGCAGGGGCTTGAGGCTATCGCTGAAAAATGCAGGCAACAGCGCGCCTTCGACATAACGCTGGACGTAAATCACCGCAGGCGAACTGGCTATCAGGTTGTCCAGCCGAGCATGGGCGGCAGCGACTTGCTGCTGCTGGTTTTTGATGTCGCTGACATCCAGCATAAAACCCACGATGCGCCGTCTCGTGCCGCTCCCCAGCACCTGGCCCTGTATCCGATACCACTGGGTGGGTTGCGCGCTTTGCGTTTGATGCACCCGCGCGAACAACAGCAGATCCTTGCCATGTTCCAGCAGTTCATTAAAGCGGCCACTGAGTTCATCCCGATCAGCAGGATGAAACAGCGCCAACCATGCCTCGCGGGTCAACACCTGCTGTTCGGCTGTAGACGCCAGGCTTGCGGCCAACTGCGGAGCCAGTTGCAACAGCTCGCTGGTTGTCGACCACTCCCACCAGCCCGTGCCCAATAGTCCTTGCAGGGCGTCCATGCGCTCGCGCTGTTGCAGGTGCTGCTGCTCACGCAAGCGATCCAGCAGCGGCGCAGCCAACGTGGCACACACCTGCAGCCAGTCACTTTCGCTCATCTGCGGGCCATGCAAGGAGGCCGGGTAAAAACCCAGCATCAGCCAGGCACACAGGCCTTGCTGATCGCTGTAGGGCACCAGCACGCCGTCGGCATTACCAAACAGGTCGTTGAGCCTCGGGTTGCCGTCGCGCTCAACACGCATGGTCGAGGCCCCACTGAGCGGGTCGAACAGGCTGCCCAGGCTTTGCTCTGGCATCCACAGTTGCGGTGCATCAAAGGCGTGATAAGTGCTGTGCATGTGCCAGGCAGACTGCGCATCATCACGCAGAGCCAATGCCATGCAGGGCACACGCCCATGCTGGGCCACGCTGCGTAGCGCCTCGTGCATCACTTCAGGCAAACGCACCACACTGCACTGGCGCAATTGTGCGCTCAAACCGAGAATCAATTGTGTACAGCGCTCACGGCTGCGGGCCTGCTGGCTGCCGAGTCGTAAGTCGCTGATATCCAGCAACTGTAAAAGCCAGCCCTCGGCCTGAGGCTGAATCCAGCCCCGGGTATGCACCACCCGCAGCCCGGCGCATTGAAAGTCCAGGTCGAGGCTGTGCCCCACCCAGTCTGCCGGTACGCCTTCAAGTGCCTGCGTACTGCCCGGCACCAGATAGCTGAGCAACAAACGCGGTGCGCCGTCGCCGGTAGCCCGCGCCAGGCCGTAACGCTGCAGGCCACGAATCTCAATGACGTAGCCCTGCTGATCGAGCAGCAACTGGATGCCCGTATCGGTACGTGATTGCGGCCCGCTGGATTCAGGCAAGCGCTCGTTGGTCCGCCCCAACAACCGCCCGAACAGCCCTTCACGGGTTGACAAGTTTGACACTCGATTGGGCCATCAGATTGGCTGGCAGGTCAGGCACGGTGATGCTCCCCAGTTTGAGCACAGGCATGATGGAGTTCAGGGCCTCGGCCGGCAGACTAACGCTGGCTGTCAGTATCTTGGTGGCGTCGTTGTAAGAAGCGGCCGGGGCCAGACTGTCTTTCAACGCGGCAGGCACCCAGGTCAGCTTCTCGCTCAGAACGCTTTTGGCCAACGTCTCCACCACACTCCCATAGTTCGCTGCCGCCGGATCAACCGCCATGCTGCGACGCACCGCTTCGGCGGTCGCATTGTTGAATGACTGCATCAGTAACAGCGGCAAGCTGTAGCTGAGCACGCCATAAAGCACCGTAAAAAAAATCACAAACACCAGGGCGAACTCGATCGCAGCGGCGCCTTTCTGCTTTTTGGGAAGTCTTGTTTTCATGACTGCATCTACCCTGACAATCAAAACTAATATCATCATAGAATCACTGGTAAAAAAGGGAGGCCATTTACGTGATTCCGTTATGTGTTGTATTTCTGTGGCTCGCTGCTTGCTCCGTTCAAGACCTTATCCAACGCCAGATTGCCAATATCCTGACCTTTGGGGCGGCGGCTCTGGCGTTGCTGTATTTACTCTGGACAGGCCATACCTGGCTCGGGGCAAGCGCAGCCGAAGGAGGCTGGGCGTTGCTGATTGTCCTGTTGCTGACACTGCCCGGTTATGCACTGAACAAGCTGGGTGCCGGTGATGTAAAACTACTCATTGCACTCGCGCTGGCAACCGATCGTCCGACAGTTCTGGGCACCATTATCGGTGCCGGTCTGTGTGCCGGTGTGTTGTGGTTGCTCGCGTCAAAAGCCCTGCCTTTAGTGAATCAACGAGTTAAGATCCATTCATTTGACATGAAAGGCCTTGCGTCAAAAAAGCATCCCTTTGCGCCCTTCCTGTTAGGGGGATTTACCCTGACAATGGTGCTTCTTAACTAATTGATTTGCGGGGTTAACGCCTTGTACATAGTCGTAAAGTAGGTCTACGTTTAAATCAGTCGCCTCAAATGAGTGGACAAAGAAGTCCCTGATTGGTTTACCAGGAAGGAGAAGCGTGTGAACAAGTCCCAAACTCTAATAAAAATACTCGTGGTAGACGATCAGCCGTTGATTGTCGAAGAGCTGTGCGAGTTTCTGGAAAGCAGCGGTTACCGTTGCGTGCCTTGCAACTCAAGCAGTGAAGCCATCAGTGCCTTCGTTGCCGACCCACTGATAGGTCTGGTGCTGTGCGACCTGCACATGCCAGAAATGAATGGCATCGAACTGACCCAGCACTTGCAAAAACTCGCCGGTAAACACCGCGCGTTTGAAAGCATTTTGCTGACCGGTCGAGCAGACAAACAGGATGTGATCAAAGCCTTGCGTATCGGCATTGCCGACTACTATCAAAAGCCGGTCGATCTGAATGAGCTGCTTGAGGGCCTCCAGCGTCAGGAAGCCAGCTTGCGCGAACGCCACAAGAGCGATCAGCTGGGCCACCTGAACCAAAAACTGCAGAACCTGGCAGAGTCGATTGACGACCTGTATCAAGACATGGAGTCTGCTAGACGCCCTCCGCAATCCGACTATCAACCCTCAAGTCCACAAGACTCAAATGAGGGCACCTGGCAACAGATCCCGACGATTTTCAAACAACTATCGCCGCGCCAACTGGACGTCGCCAAGCTGGTCAGCAAAGGCCAGACCAACTACCAGATCGCCTGCGATCTGGGCATTACTGAAAACACGGTCAAGCTCTACGTGTCTCAAGTACTGCGCCTGACCCACATGAACAATCGCACCCAACTGGCTCTTGCCCTGTCCCCTAATGCCCCTTCCAATCACCACCGACAGACTGCGTATTAATCGCTGACTAGCGGCCTGAATAGCTCGCAAGCCAGCTCCCACAGAATGTGTTGTTGCACAACAACTGTGGGAGCCGGACTAAATCACTAAAACAGCCGCCCCCCCACAAAGTGCACACTCAATTCTGCTTGGCTGTACCCCCTTCATCCTGTTTGTAATACTCGGGAATTGGATGCTTGTAGCTGTCCAACCAGCGTTGCAGGCTTAGCTCTCGCTCTGCCGGGGTGGCAACCTGGCGTATCGGCGATTGGGCCTGACCACTTATCTGAAGCTGCAACCAGTTTTCGGTTTGCTGCTGGTTTTTGGCCGCAGGGCCAGGCTCGATGGCCAGCGCGCCTAGCGGCAGCAGGGCCAACAGCACCCCCACACGAATAGAAAAAGTCATGGCAAACCTCCAACAGATTATTTGATTGCAGCCACCTGGTTGCTGGCTGTCTTGGCTTGGGTCTTCAATTCCTGTGCCCGGGACTGAGCATCACTCACCTGCTCGGGTGTCAATCCGGCACGGGTCACCAGTTCGGCAGCCTGTTTCCACTGATCCTGGTAAATCAGCAAGGTCACCAGATTCAGCGCCGCCAGCGAGTCGTCCTGCTTGAGCTCCAGAGCAGTCAAAAACTCAAACCGGGCCTCATCAACCCGGCGTTGATTGAGGTACACCACCCCCATGTCATTGCGAATCTTGGCATCGGTCGGCGCCAGTCGCGACGCACGCTCAAGATAGGTGGTTGCCAGTGCGTTATCGCCGCGCCCCGCTGCCAACTGGCCTAGCCCATGTTCCCCTTCAGCGGCCAGACACCCCCCCAACAACCCCCGGTACAAGGGTTCAGCTTCACTTCGGCCCAACTGGCGATAGATCCGCGCCTTGCGTAGTTGTACCTGCGCGGAACGCTCCGGCAGGTTTTGCAGATTGGCCAGGCTGGCGTGCAGCTTGCCCTCCTTGGCCATGTCATCCGCCAGGTTCAGCGACAGTTCCTGCTCGCTACTCAATTTGGCGCAGCTACCGCTCATGGCCAGCCACGGCGGATTGCTCTGCCCCCCTGTCGCACAGCCACCCAGCATCAGCAGCCCACACACGACGATGACAAGTTTCATGCTCATACTCCTGATCAAGAGGCAAAGGCTCGTGAGATCGCGACAAAACTCGGCCCGGCCAATACGATCATTAGCGCGGGGAACAGAAACACCATCATCACTACCGACATCTTGGCGGACATCTTGGAGATGTATTCCTCCATACGTGTCATGCGCCGATCGTCGAGCAACTCCTTGAGCGCCTGCAGCGATTTCATCGCGCCGCCACCCTGTTGAATCAACTGCAGCAGGATCACGCAGGTGTCATTGAACTCATCTACTTCCAGCAAGCTCGCGGTCTTGCTCAGCTCCTGGCTCAACTCCAGCCCCGAGTCCACTCGGGCCAGCACTACCCGCAACTCGCCAGTCAGCACCGGCAGCAGTTGCCTGGCCTCCTGGCTCAGCACGCGTAACGCCTGTTCAACCGCCATGCCCGACTCAAACAGAATGCGCAGTAACGGGATAAAGGTTGAAACCTCCACCGCCACTTCCTGCTGCCGTTGTTTCGCCGCGTAGGCCAACAACCGCTTGGGGATCAAATACCCCAATGCCAAAGCCAACAGCAGTACCGCCAACAGGTTGCCTGCCTTGGGAAAGAACAACTCATGCCCCAGAAACACCAGCCCGGCAAAGGCCACCGGCGTACATACCTGAAAGGCGGCAAACAACGAACGCTGACTGGCCGTGCGCCAACCCACGCGGTTGAGCAGGATCTGGGTCTCGTTATCCAGCGAAACCGAGCGCTGACCAAACTTGCTGTTGCCCACCGCCCGCATCCACAGGCTGAGTTTGCCCGGCCCGGTCTTGTCACCTTCCAGGCGCTGCATCACCCGCTGCTGACGCAGGCGATCCTGGATCACGTTGTTTAGCAACAGCGCCATAGCGCCCAACAGTAAAACTGCGCAAATCAAATAGGCCATGTCATACGCTCCGCACCATGCGCCACAGCGCTAGACTGCCAAATACCTGCATGGCCAAGGCCGATAGCAGCAAGTGCTGACCACTAATGTCTTGCCACATCTTGACCATGTAAGTCGGGTTGGTACCCAGAAAAAAGCCGCACACCAACAGCGGCAACAGGCCCAGTACCAGCGCCGTCACGCGGGTTTCACCCGTCATGGCCTTCAACTTGCGGGCCCCTTGTTCACGCTCTCGAATCAGCACGATCAGGTTGTCCAGCAACTCACTGGCGTTACCGCCGTAGCGATGGTTAACCTTCAGGCCAAGGGCAAACATGCGAAATTCATCGCGCTCATACAGTTCGGCAAAGTCCTGCACCGCCTCGGGTAAACTCGCCCCCAACTGCACATTTCGCGACACCCGGCTGATACTGCTTTTGAGCGGATCACGGGATGAATCTATGGCATGCAGTACCGCATCGACCAAGGTGCGCCCCGCCTTCAGGCTACGGACACAGTGATCGAGCAACTGTGGCAGCTGTCCCACCATGCGCCCCACCCGGCGGTGATATCGCCATCTGACAAATAGCCACACCAACAACGGCGGCAACACCAGCAGCGCGAGTAAAAACACCCAGCCACCGAGCAAACCACCCACCACTACCGCAGCGGCCCAGAGCCCCAACCATAAACCCAGGCGTTCGGAAGGGCGGCCCAGACCGGCCTGTAAAAAAGCCCGATCCAGCCAAGCCACGCCCTGGATCTTTTCCGCCAGTTGCGGCTGGTCGACACCCAGACGGTCCAGCACCCGGCTGGTAGTCGGGTCACGCAGAGCGCGGTACACCAAGCTCAGCGAAAACGCGAACATCAAAAAGCTGATGGTAAAAAGCAGTAAGGCCGGGATCATGGGTGCACCTCAGCCGTGAGCATTCAAAATGGGATCACGACGCAACTTGTCGCCTGCCGGGTTCACGGCTTCACGCATAAAGCCAAAACCAGTGCGCTTATCCAGCCGGAACAGGGTGTTGGTCACATACACATCGTCACGCACCCCCACCACCTCCAGCACCTCACTGACACAACGCCGGCCATCCGGCATACGCGTGAGCTGGATGATCACGTCGAGTGCGGCGCAGATCATCTGGCGCAAGGTTTTTTCCGCCACTGTGCGGCCCGTCAGGCCGACCAGAGTTTCCAGACGCAACAACGCATCCTGCGCGGTGTTGGCGTGCACGGTGCTCATCGAACCATCGTGACCGGTGTTCATCGCCGTCAACACATCAAGCACTTCCACACCCCGGATCTCGCCGAGGATGATGCGGTCCGGACGCATCCGCAGGGCGTTGCGAATCAAGTCGCTGGCTTTGACTTCGCCATGCCCTTCGGCATTTGGCGGACGCGTTTCAAGGCGTACTACGTGAGGGTGACCCAGCTGCAATTCAGCCACGTCTTCGATGGTGACCAGCCGTTCGTGAGGGTTGATCAGCTGGCTCAAAATATTCAGCAGTGTGGTTTTACCGGTGCCAGTACCGCCGCTGATCAAGATATTGCAGCGCTTGCCCACCGACTCCTGGAAAAACTCGAAGATCGACTGGTCGATGGTTTGCATCGCCACCAGGTCGCTGCTTTTAAGCATGTCCTTGCGAAACTTTCGAATCGACAGGCAAGGACCATCCAGCGCAATCGGCGGAATGATCGCGTTCACCCGGCTGCCATCGGGCATGCGCGCATCGACCATCGGCGAGGATTCGTCCAGGCGCCGACCCAGCGGTGCCAGGATGCGCTGCATGACCCGTTCGACGTGATGATCGTCGATAAAACGCAGGTCGCTTTGACTCAGCAAACCCTCGCGCTCAACGAACACCCGATACGGGCCGTTGACCAGAATTTCGGTAACGGCAGGGTCTCGCAGCAGTACTTCAAGCGGGCCGAAACCGGTCAATTCATCGACGATTTCTTCGGCCAGCCGCTCCATCTCATAACGGGAAATAGCCAGGTGCAGGCGCGACACATACTCCGCAACCCGCTCGGTGACAAACTGCGCCAGAACCAGACGCGAATCCTCCAGCAGGTTTTTCCCGGTCTCCTCAATGGCATCAATGATGTAGCGATGCAGTACCAGTTTCAGCCCGTCGTGATCCGCATGACCGTCTTTGTACAGGCCAGAGCCGAACAACTGTTCATTGGTCATTTTGAGCCCCACAGGCGGTTCAACCACATAGCAGGCCCGGACGATACCTGCCCGGGCAACTGCGAACGCCTGGATAGCCGCTCACCGAGTTTTTTCAGGCCCAGACTCAGGGCTTCTCGCGGGCCCAGATCAAACAAGGTGGCGGCCTGATTTTTGGCATTGATCCGCAGTTCCGGGCTCAACGGCAGCGTTGCCAGAACCGGGAAGCCAAAACTCTTGGCCAGCGCGTTGGCATCAGGTGCCACACCGCGCAGATAACGATCGACCAACAACCCCGCGTGCTCCAGCTTCATGCCCTTGGCGCGCCAAAGGCTGAGCACGTCCAGGTTACGACGGCAGTCGAGCACACTTTGGTCGGTGTACCAGAGCAGGGTGTCGCAATGACTGACGAACGTGCGTAATGCCTCACTGTCGGGCTGCCCCGTGAGGTTCACCACAATGTGCTGAAAGTGCTGACGCAAGGCGCTAAGCAACATATACAACTCGGCAGCGCTGGTAAGTTCCAGAGGCTCGTCGTTGTCACTGTGGGCCAAAATCCGCAGACCGCCCGCGGCCTTGGTAAAGGCGCTGTCAATCAAGGTGCTGTCCAGGCGTCGCAGATGGCGCAAGGCATCGCCAAAAAAGAACGAACTCTCAAGCCCCATCAATGCCAGGCCATCACCACGGGGCACACCCAGGTCCAGGAACAGGGTTTTTTGATCATGCTTTTGCACCACCAGCCCCAAGTGGCTGGCGAGCAACGCGCCGTCGGCATTGCATTGCGCACTGAACAGCACACTCAGGCCACCCAGCTCAGCATTCGGCGCGACTGCAGGCAAGCGCTTGCTCAAGCGCCGAACCAGCCCCGCCACCTCACTGGAACGCGAACCGTAGGCCACAAAATCCCTGGCGCCCGCACGCATGGCGTTCAGCACCAACTGGTTGTCCATGCCGTCGCCCAGGGCAACTATGGCCAGCATCGGTTTGGCTTCCAGTGCGCCTTCAATCAGCGCGCACTGGGCCACCACCTTGTCGCGGTCCAGGCCGACAAAAATCAACCCGGCAAAGGTCACATCCACCAATGCCAGCAGTTCGTCCAGGCTACTGCTGCCTGCACCTACCACTTGCCCCAGCGGCGCCAGCGCACCTTGCAACCATTCAAGATCGGTGTTGTTGCGCGTTAGCGCGAGAAACGTCTGGCTCAGGTTTTGGCTCATTGTGATAACCCACTACGGCGATTGGCATTGCCGTTGTCGAGGAAATACAAGCGATACCAGTTAGGGTCGTAATTGCGTAGATTTTCACCGGGCAAGGACGGCAGCTGCGCATTGGCCGCCAACGGTTGAACCAGGTGCGGCGTCACGATCATCAGCAGCTCTTTCTCTTCGCGACTGATGTTGGAGTCGCGGAAAAACGCGCCAAGAATCGGGATATCTCCCAGCCCCGGGAATTTATTCACCTGTGAGGTATTGCGCGAACTGATCAAACCACTGATCACAAAGCTCTCGCCGTCGGCCAGGGAGATGCTGGTGTCCGTACGACGAACCGTAAGGCCCGGTACTAGCGTCCCGGCGATATTCACCGCATTTGTGTAGTCCAGTTCACTAACCTCTGGCGCCACTTTAAGCATGACGCGATCACGCCCGACCACGGTTGGGGTCAGCGTCAGACGGATACCAAACTCCTTGTACTCGATCGAGACGTTATCGCTGCCGCTGCTGGGCACAGGAATCGGCACTTCACCACCAGCGAGAAAGGTCGCACTCTGCCCGCTCATTGCCACCAGGCTTGGTCGCGCCAGGGTGTAGGCAAAACCGCTGCCTTCCAGAGCGTTGATCATGGCCTTGACCTTGCCACCGCCAAAACCGATGTTGAAATACTTGCTGTTGGCAACAGGACCGCCCGTGATCACCCCCTCAGCCGTACTGAGGAATGAACCCGGAGAGCCGAACAAAAAGTTGCTGCCCATACCAAAGATCGAGGTACTGGCTTCCTGCAACTTGGTGCGGCTGACTTCGACAAAGCGAATATCGGTTTGTACCTGTACCGGCAGCGTGGAGTCTTCTGACGGTGACAGTGAGGCACTGGTAAAGCCCCCGGTGGCCTTGCCCTTGACGAATATCATGCTCTGGCGAGGGGTTTTCGAGCAGGCGGTCCAAACCATCAGGCTGGTAGTACCTGGCGCCATGCCGGTGAGCAAAAAGGCATTACTGCCATTGGCGTGAACATCGGCGATGGTCGGGTCACCCACCGCAATACGGGAAATGCTGACTGGCGAATCCAGTGCCTGCTGGCCACCCTGGGCCACTTCCAGTACCGCTGGAAACTGGCTGAGTGCCGCGCAATTATTTGGAACGGCCAAGGCCATTTCGAAAGGCAGGCTGCTCAAGATCAGAGTCCAGACAGCACGCTTGTACAACGGAACGCAACGATGGCTCATGCTGGGCTTCCTTGAAGATCAGGATTTTTATCGGGCAGGCTACTTAGCCGTTTGGTTGCCGCGAATAATTTCGATACCGCGCACACGAGGGGCGCCGCCGGGGTTGCCAGTGACAGGGCCTTTTACCGGGCCGGACATGGCTAACTGATTGAACTGATAAAGGCTGCGCTTGGCGTTATCGAGGTTATTGGAAACCTCCTGTTCGCCCGCCCAATACTTGCTCAAACGCTGCTCCTGAGCGCTGCGCACCGCCAGACGCAGAGTGCCGGCCTGTGTGGCAAGCATCAGTTGATTGAGCAGTGGCTCCGGAACCGCCAGTACTGCGGTGCGCGCGCTGGCACGACGCTGTTCCTGCTTGAGCGCTTCCTCGGCACTCTTCGGTTGGGAGGCCAGTTGACCATCGTTGGTCAGACCCAAATCATCCCCCACACTCAGCACACGAACCGCAGGCAATACCACCTGAGCCGATTGCTGCGGGTTGGCGGTGTCCTGCCGCAGAAACAGCAGGATATCGACGTAGTCACCCGGCGTTAGCTGCCCGCCCGCGCCGGTCACTTCGTCAATCGCTACCGCCAGTGCGCGTTCATTGGGGCGAATCATCCGCGCCAACGGGCCGCCCATATCAAAGCTCTGCTCATTGAGCCAAGTACCTGCACTCAGGCTACGCCAAGGGGTACGGCCCACCGCCTGATCAATCGCGGTGAGGCTGCCGGCAGGCACAGTGGTCAATTTCTCCAGGGTCACATCGGCGGCCGTCAAGGCCACATGCGGAGGCACGTCATGGGCTAAAACCACCACTGGCTTGCGGGTCGTGTCTTCAGCCGCCACCACTCCCTGCTCGATTACCTGAGTGACCGGAAGTGCAGCTATCGGCTGTTGCCGACTCAATACCAGGCCCCAATAACCGGCAGCAATAGCCCCAACAAACAAAATCGCGGCGAGTATTAAACTGCGTCGATTGTTCATGCACAAACTCCCTTTCTTACGGCGTACTGCAGACTAAAAAACCAATTCGCAATCAGGCAGCTATGAACAAATAACGCCGATGCAACCCACTTCGTTACTTGAAAATAGCGCAGAGAAATCAAAATGCCATTATTGGAACTAAAAATCTTTACTTAATTTTTAATAATTTGATTTAACACACACTTTTCGACGGCTAATTAGAATTAATACTTTATGATTAGTCCATTGTTACAGTTGCTTTAAAATACTTTATTGCCAATGCTGTGATGGCAGATCGCAATCAAGCCGCACCATTGCAGTGCCCACCTCGGCGCACTAAGGAGAAGTCAGATGATGTTAAATACTGTTCTGAGAGTGTACGTACCTACTCAGGTATTCTTGTCGCGCCAAGTCAAACAGTTCGTCCAACGTACTGACGGTGCTTCGGGTATTGAGTACGCTGTTATTGCTGCGATGGTAGCCGTCGTTATTGCCGGTTTCTCACCCGACATACAAACTGCTGTAAAAAACGTATTCACCACTATTAAAACCGGACTCACACCTCCGGCCTGATAACGTTTAGTGGGGCCGCCAACTTTATAACTCACTATGAGTCATTACTATGAGCACCTCTTCGCCGCGCCAACAGCTCCTTCTGGTGGATGACGAAGAGGACGCACTGCTGGAGTTGGCTGAGCTGTTGGAGGGCGAGGGCTTTGGTTGCTTTACGGCAACGTCAGTCAGACTCGCCCTTCAGCAGTTGGCCCGGCATTCGGATATTGCACTGGTCATCACTGACCTGCGCATGCCGGAAGAAAGCGGCATAGCGCTGATCAAGCGCCTGCAGGAACATGCATCGCGCCAGCATTTACCGGTCATCGTTATTTCCGGGCACGCCGACATGGGCGATGTCAGCGATCTGTTGCGCCTGCACGTACTGGATCTGTTCCGCAAACCCATCTACCACGTGCGTCTGCTAGATACTCTAAACACCCTCTTCCCCTCGCCTCCCCCGTTGCACCAACCCTGATCTTAATTATATTTTCGCCGTACAAAAACCCCACAAAAGTTGCCGAAAACCGTAATCCTCCAACTCTTGAAAGACCACAATTACCAACAACTTCCGTGGGGTTAAACGGTTCCGCCAAGCTACATATATGCCCCTACAACTGGTAACTAAAGCTCAACGTGTAACGCGGGCTACGGTTAAAGCTGTCCAGCGCAATATCAGACATCGGCTTGGCAACTTCCAGAGCAATGTTGTAATAACGCCTGTCACCAAAACGCATCCCCACGGACGCCGAAGACATGTCTGAACCTTTTAATGGCAGTTCGTTGCACCAGGTCTTGGCCCTGTCCAGTACCGCATAAGGTTGCAGCAACTTCACCCATTCCCCGTCACGGTTAAAGCTGTAGTTCAGTTCATAGGCCACCCCCCAACCCTTGTCCCCCGAAGCCTGATCGTCCGGATAGCCACGGCCGAAGTTCTGCCCGCCAAATACCGCGCGCTCGCTGTCAGGCAAACTGTCGCCGGTCCAGTACAAGGCACCTGACATTACGCCCTGCCAGTTATCCAGAAAGCCGTCACTTTGCACCCCCGACAAACGCAACCGGAAGAAGTCCAGATCGTAGTGGCTGCCGGTCAGATTACTCTCGCTTTTGGCCCCCAAACCATCGATCCCTTGGTACACACCGGCACTCAAGATGCGTAACTGCCTGGCATCGGACTTGCGCCAATCGCCTTCATACGCCAGTGCGCGTACGTTGGTTTTTTCGCTGATGGTCTGCCCATAACCGACCACGTTGTAGTCAGTAGTGTCGTTCACCCCATACAACCGGGCGGCGACGCTCAGCCATTGATCAGGCGCGGCTATCAGCGGATGGCTGACGCCTATCGAGAAACGGTCATTCTCACGATGGGGCTTGAGCTCAAAACCATCGCTGGTAGCGATACTGGTGCTCGGATCACTGCGATAACTGGCGCCATACACGCTTAGCTGTGTGCCTTCGGCGTTCAAGTACTGGCTGTAATCGAGGCGGTAGTAGTGCTCCTTGTCTTTGCCCGGGGGAAACAAACCGCTCAGGGTCAGCTGTTCAGCCATGGCCGTTTGCGAGTTGCTGCTGGCCCCGAACAGTGCCTGAGTACTATCGCGACTGCCTTCGACAAAGCTCATGCTGGTAGTGAACGGTTTACGGCTGGCACCAATATGCAATGTCGATGCACCGTCGGTGGTGCCAGGCGGAGGTACTTGCGCCTGCAAGGTCACGCCGGGAATCCGGCTCATCAGCGTGCTATAGCGATCAAAGGTTTTACGGGTCAGCGGGCGCTCGCCCTTGAGCTTGTCTACCAGCTCATCAATAAAGCCTTTGACCCGTCCAACATCACCGTCAACCTGGTAATCACGGATATAGCCTTCTACCAGTACCACACGTACCAGCCCCTGATCGAAATCCTGCTGTGGCAAAAACGCATACGAGAGCAAATAGCCGTCAGTCTGGTAGCGCTGGGTAATGCCGCGCGTCACCTCAATCAATTGCGCCAAGGTGATTTCATGGCCCAACAACGGCTTGAACACCGCGGCCAATTCCGGCAGTGGGTAGACCGTACCGCCTTCAATCTGCAACTTGCGGATGGTCAGCCGGGTACCCATCAACAATGGCTGAGCCTCGGCGGCACCCGCCTTGGGCAACTCCAGCGCAGGCGCTGACGGGCGATAAGCGTCTACCGGCAAGTTGGGCGTGGGCAAGCTTTGCATACTGTCGTTGCTGTTGAGGAAACGCGGAAGGATGTCGGCACCGGCATGCGGGGCCAGTGCCAAGAATAAAAAAGGAATGCAATTACGCATAAGACTCTCCATGTTCAACTACAGCGGCATGACGAAGGGACTTCATCTTTTTTGAGTGTTTCGTGAAGTTGCCCCAGCATCAGTCCTACAACCTGTACATGAAAAAAGACGAGAGACTCATCCGAATCTCCCGTCCCAACCAAGCGTAGGCGCTGTAGATACGGCCGTCGAACCGGCCAGGTGCAATAGCGTCAGTTTTTCTTGCCCAAGTTGCCCAACCCGCCAAGCACTCCCCCAAGAGCACCACCCAGACCACCTAAACCACCTGTTGCACCACCACCCGCACCTACCGTCGCACCCACTGAGTTGTTGTTGCTTGAATCCAGTTTGATACCCAGCAAGCCACCACCGCCCAGACCTAGCAAGCCGCCTTGGCCAGCACCAGTACCACTACCTGAACCTGTACCGGCGACTGCTCCAAGACCCAACAATCCGCCAAGACCACCCAGACCAGTAGCCGTACCTGTGCCATTGCCGGACGCCGGGTTCACGTAACCACCCGCCTTGTCAGCCACACCGCCCACACCGATCAGCACGCCGCCAACCAGGGAGGTCACCGGGTTGTTGTCGCCGGTTGTTGCCACTTTGGTGCCGAGCCCACCGACAACGCCGCCGACCTTGTTCAACAAACCGTCCACGGGAGCCCCGAGACCTGTGGTCGTGCCCACTTTGCCCGTGACGTTTTCCACCAGTGAAATGACCGGCACCAGGACTTTGTCATTCACACCACCGGTGACCTGCCCCAATTGGCCACTGGTCACGTTGGTGGTCAGTGTATTGCCGAGCATGGTCACGGTAGTGCCCACTTTATTTACCAGTCCGCCTGTGGTGTCGGTCACCTTACCGACGACGCCGCCCACCAGCGGGATCTGACTGATCGGGGTGTTATCGAGCACAGTGCTCAAGCCAGTACCGACTGACGAGACACCTTTGCCTACATCACTGACCGCATGGGTGGCACCCGCCACGGTAAGGCCAAGCGAGTCCTTGTCGGTGCCCAGTGTGCCCAGACCGTGGGTAAGACCATCCGTCACGGAGGTCACCGCATTGCCAGTGTTCACCACCAGACCGCCACCCAGGGTGCCGACGACCGGGACGCCGTTCAACGTGCTACCCAGACCGCTGACCGTACTGCCCACGCCACCTACGGCTGTACCGACTTGCCCTACGACCTGACCTGTCACCAGAGGCGTGGCGCCTGTACCACCACCGGTTCCGCCACCGCCCGTGCCGCCACCACCAGTACCTCCACCACCAGTACCTCCACCGCCTGTACCGCCGCCACCCGTTCCGCCACCACCAGTGCCACCACCGCCAGTTCCGCCACCACCGGTGCCACCACCGCCAGAGCCGCTATTGCTAGCCACATAGCTCTTGGAACCGCCACCGCCGCTGCTGCAACCTGACAGGCTGACGGTCATTACCAACAGCAAAGCCGTACTGGTTTTCAACCAAAGTTGAGTGTTCATGATCAATGCCCTGCACCTGTTATGCCTGAGTTCGAAACTTCCCTGTTCTGCGTCAGGGATAATTTCATCGGTTACAGACATGACAACGCCACGAGCAAAATCAAACAATTCACAACTTGGTATTAACCCCTTATATACAGACGAGCGCATCCACCTTATGGACTAATACTTTGGATCTACTCGACGACAAAACAACTTTATTTATCAATGTTATTGCTCACCCAACAAGTAACCGAGCGCGACAAGCCCACTTTAGATATAGGCATAATTAATGGCCTGCCCGCTGACGCGTAGGGTGCAAAAAACCGGAAACTGCCACTTATTCCACCAGGCTGAATTCAACACGCGCCGTCTGCCCGGTTTCATCGAGCACACTGAGTTCATAACGGCCCGTCTGTTGCAGCGTGGTGTTGAGCACCTCTTGCCGAGTGCTGACACCCAACGGGGCACCGTTCATAAACCACCAGCGCCGACCGTCTCCGCCCAAGGCCGATAACGCCAGGCGCAACACTTCCTGACTGGCTGCCGGACGACGCAGGCGGTCACCGTCGCGTACGCCAACAATCGACAGCGGCGCAGCCGCATTCAAGGCCGGGGGCGGGCATTGCCTGGAGGCCTGCGGCAACCGCGCCTCACGCCGTTCGACACGGGGTAGCCAGGGTTCCAGCGGTGCAGGCCATAACACCACTTCACGCAGCTGCGCACCGGCGCATTGCGCTGCCACGCGCAAGCCCTGCGGGTTGACCCAAATGGTTTCACGCAGGCCCACACCCAGTGGTTGATCCGCTGCAAGCAAGGTCGGGGGCGTGGTGTGATCCAGCGTCCAGGCAAAACGCTGGCGACGGCAATCGGGATTGCCCTTGTTCATGGGCTGACCCAGCGGCCAGCAAATCGCAGCCACTGCGACGCTGGCCGGCACGGCCTGCACTGGCGCGACAATACCGCGCTGGCTGTCGCGGTTACTCAGCACATCGTGTACTTGCAACATCAAGGGCGCCGCCGACGCCAGACCAAACTGCCCCGGCACGGGCGTGCCATCCGGGCGGCCGATCCACACGCCGATCAAGTAGCGCGGCGCTACCCCTATCGCGAGGGCATCGCGAAAGCCGTAGCTGGTTCCGGTCTTCCACGCCAGCAGGGGGCGCTGCACCAATTCGGCGTGCGGGTCGCGATCGGGGCGCGCCTGACCACTGAGGATGCGCCGGATAATCCACGCTGCACCGGGCGAGAGCATGCGTCGCTCGTGTAACGGGTCACTCGGTTGCAGACGCAAATTGGCGCTGCGTCCTTCTCGCGCCAGGGCGCTGTAGCCGCTGACCAGATCCTCCAGACGACTGCCGGCACCGCCGAGGATCAACGCCAGATTGGGCTCGGCCAATGCCGGCAAACTCAATGGCACACCTCCATTGCGCATATCGGCGGCAAAGCGCTTGGGGCCATACGCTTCCAGCAACTGCACGGCGGGCAGATTCAACGAAGTGACCAGCGCCGCACTGGCCGAGACCGGCCCGCTAAAGCCCATGGAGAAATTGCCCGGACGGTAGTCGCCATAGCGTCGGGGTACATCCTGCAGCAGCGATTCGGAGTGGATCAGCCCGGCATCCATAGCCATCCCATACAAGAACGGCTTGAGCGTAGAGCCCGGCGAGCGCATGGCTGTGATCATGTCGACGTGGCCAAAGCGGCGCGTATCGTTGATATCCACCGAGCCCAGATAGGCGCGGACCGCCATGCTCTCGGTTTCGACCACTACGATGGCCGCCGAAGTGTGCTCGGGTAAACGGGCGCGCCAGCCCAACAACAGGTCTTCGAGTCGGCGCTGCAAGTTGGCGTCAATCGTGGTGCGAATCAACGCTGGACTGTTGGGCCGATTAAGCCGCCGCGCCAGCAGCGGCGCCAGGCTCGGTTCCAGACGCGGCGCCAGCAGCAGCGGTTCTTCCAGCGCCTCGTTCACGGCCGACTGCGGCCATACCCGGTACTCGGCCAGGCGGCGCAACACTTTGTCCCGCGCCACTTGCGCCCGCCCCGGGTGACGGTCGGGGCGCAGACGGCTCGGCGCTTGCGGCAACACAGCGAGCAACGCGGCCTCAGAATGGGTGAGCTGCAGCGGGGACTTGCCCAGATACGCCCAACTGGCCGCCGCAACGCCCTGCAGAGTGCCGCCAAACGGTGCGCGATTGAGGTACAGGGTGAGAATTTGATCCTTGGACAGGTGCCATTCCAGCTGCGCGGTGCGCCACAGCTGACGCAGTTTGCCGGGCAGCGTGCGCTCGTGGGGATCAAGCAAACGCGCAACCTGCATCGACAGAGTGCTGCCGCCCGACAACACCCGCCCGCCGGTAAGGTTTTGCCAGGCCGCGCGCCCCAGCGCCAAAGGGTTGACCCCTGGGTGCTGATAAAACCAGCGATCTTCGTAAGTCAGCAAGGCATCCAGGTACAGCGGCGATACTTCACTGGGTTGCACCGGGTAGCGCCACACGCCGTTGGCATCGGCAAAGCGCCATAACGGCGTACCGTCTTCGGCCAACACCACGCGGGCCTGATCATCCTGGGGCAAGGGCAGCGGCCAAATTCGGTCAGCCAGCCACAGCAATGTGCACACCAGCAACAGGCTAGCGACTATCCAGCTCACGATGCGTAGCCGCCCACGGTCGATATCTGGCAAAGTGGCCGCCTTACTCATCGGGATACACACATGCAAGTTGAAGGGTTTTTCGAAAGCCTGGGGCAAATGTTCGGGGCCATCATTCGCTTTATCGTTGAAGGATTGGGTGGCATTTTCAGTGGCCTGAGCCACGCCGGCAGTAACTTTGTCGACGGTCTTGGCCGTGCGCTGGGCATGGAAACCTCGATTATCAGCATTGCCATTTTGGTGATCGGCCTACTGTTTTTATACAACGCCGTACGCGCCTTTATGCGCGCCTCGATCATCGGCGGGGTGATTTGGTTACTACTGGGGTTGTGGGTACTTAGCTGGATCATCAGCTAAACACCCAAACCCCGTAGATACTCTGTTCCAGGTCAAGCCCCAGTGGGAGCGAGCAGGCTCGCTCCCACGCTTGAAGTATCTCTGTAGCCGCTGCCGAAGGCTGCGCCAAGGGCCACAGGACTTTGTTTGGGGTTGCTTCGCAACCCATCGCAGCCTGCGGCAGCGGCTACACAAACATGATTACCGGCCCTTGATCACCATATCCCCTGGTGTTTCGCCCACGGCCTGCCAGTTGGGACGGTACATCGATTCCACTTGTGGTGGCGGTACGCGGTATGTCCCTGGGGTCACGGCACGGGCCAGGTACAGCAGGTGCGTGGTGCCATAGCCATCCAGTTTCAGTGCCGCCACGTAACGGTCATCGCGATATTCCTGATGCTCTACGCTGGCGTTCTGCATCGACTCACGCCATTGCTTGACCTGGGTACTGGCGTTTTCAAGGCTGGCCGCGCTCTGGCCCAGGTTCTGGTTTTCCAGCTCCAGGCCCGCAGGCAGCAAGTCGACCACCAGCGCATCCGGCACCTGCTGCTTGGCCGTAACGGCCAGATGCACCAGTACCAGATCACCACTTTTCAGCGCCTTGAGGTCCAGCGGCTCACCGTTCATGCCTAGATAATCACGGCGAATACTCATGTTCTCGCCACCCGCCGCCGGGGCTTGCTGTGGATAGCCCGAAATCGTCAGCTGTTGATAAATCGGCGTGCTGCCCTGGTTGCGCAAGGTCAGGGGCGAGGCCAGCAACGGCCCATCGAGCTTGATGCCCGATTGGGCGTTGTTCAGCTCGCGGGTCTGGCTGCCACTGGTGAGCTGCGCTGTCCAGCTGGCTTCAGGTTTGCTCAGCAGATCGCGACCGGCGAGGAACAACGAATTGCGCTCCTGGGTCGACAACCATTGGCTCGCCGCCAGTTGATCGGACAGATCGAATAAACGTTGCTCGCGCTGGCCGCTCATCAGGTTGTTTTCTTCCAGCAGGGCCAAAATCAACGCCTGATCGCGCAGCGGGCTGCCGTAATCGCCCAGCCATTGATCCGCCTTGCGAGTCACGGCCAGGCCTGCCACCAGCGCCTGATCGGCTCGCGGCTGATCGCCCATCTTCTGCAGGGCAATCGACAACTGCACCAATGGCAGGCCCGAACGGGCATCGCTGCGCCGTTCAAAGATGCTGCGCAGGGCCCCCAGCGGAGCTTGCTGGCTACGGGCCAAAACCATCGCCGCATACGCCTGCACCGCAAAGCGGGTGTGTTCGAGGTTTTCGCTGTAGTCGGCTTCGATCAGGTTGCGTTCCTGCACATAGCGCAGCAAACGCTGGCTGGCCTTTTTCAGCGCTTCGGGCGGCACCGCGTAGCCTTGATCGCGGGCGCGTAGCAGGAAGTCGGTGACATAGGCGCTGAGCCAGTATTCTTCCTGACCGTCTGCACCCCACAGGCCAAAACTGCCGTTGTAACGCTGCATCCCCAGCAGGCGCTCGATGCCTAATTCGATTTTGCGTTTGCGCTCCGCGTCCGGCTCGCCTTCAAGGCCCAGCCGTTGCAGTAACGCGGCATCGGCATACAGCGCCGGGTACAGGCCGCTGGTGGTTTGTTCGGAGCAGCCGTACGGGTAGGCCTTGAGCGCCCGGATCTGCTCGCCAAGGTTCAGCGGCGGACGGCTCGACAAGCTGAGCAAGGCTTCGCGCCCGGCCGGTTCAAAGGCTTGCAGCTCGACGTCGGGCAGGCTCCACGGTTGATCGTTGAGCACAGCGCGGTAATGCTTGAGCAAAGCTGGATACGCCGGGCGTACACCCAGGGTCCACTCTCGGGTGAACGGTGCCAGGGTTTCACCCGGCAGATCAAGACCGTTGACCGTCACCTTGACCTGACCCGTGCCATAACCACCAAGGGCCTTGACCGGCACCTGCAAGGTGCTGCGCTGGCCGGGGCTCAGCGTCACGTTTTGCGTCGCATCGCCCAGCAGGCTCAGTTGGCCCTCAGTGTTGAGCTTCACTTGCAGGGTTTGCGGTTTGTCGGTGAGGTTGGACAAGTCCAACGCCAGCCGGGTCTCGTCACCACCAGCTAAAAAGCGCGGTGCGGCCAGCTCGGCCACCAGCGGCGCGGCGACCACGGTTTTACCTTCGGCCATGCCGTAACGATCATCGGTCCAGGCCTGGGCCATCAACCGCAGTTCGCCGTTGAAGTCGGGGATATCCACACTGATTTGGCCTTCGCCCTGTTCGTTCAACGTCACCGGTGCGCTTTGCAGCGCGACGATGGTCACGCTGGTGGCAGGTCGCTTGCCGCCCTTGGCCAGCGCCGCATCACCACCGAACGCCAGACTGGCCAGACGGCCCTGCCCGGCTTCGATCAGTTGCCCGTAGATATCCAGTTGGTCCGCGCCATAGGCCTTGCGCCCAAACAGGCTGGCGAATGGGTCAGGGGTTGGGTATTCAGTGATATTGAGTACGCCCACATCCACTGCGGCCAGCAGTACATGGGCTTGCTTGGGGATGCTGCCATCGGCGTTTTTAGCCTGAATTTTTACCGTCAGCGGTTGCTTGGGACGCATTTTTTGCGGCGCGTCCAGGCTCAGCGCCAACTTGCGCTGGCTGCGATCGATCGGCAGGTGCAATACACCAACAGCACGCTTAGGGGTGATATTGGTCTTGCGTTCACCGGGGCGAATGACCAGTGCGCTGATGTACAAGTCGTGACGCGCCCAGCTCGGGTCGAGCTTGATGTCGAAGGCTTTACCTTCGGCGGGCACTTCGATTTCTTCCCACCACAGCGGGCCATCACTGCCTTCAACCAACAAGTAACCCTTACCTGCCGCAGGTGGTGTGACCGTGACTTTGGCCGTGTCGCCATCGGCATAGGCGGCCTTGTCCAGCGCCAGCTTGACCTGATCGGGGCGCACGGCACCACCTTCGGCGTTGTCCTGGGCACGATAACCAGCCCAGAAACGCAGGCTGCTGATCAAGCCGGTTTTCGGGTCTTCGACTTCAACCCGGTAAGGGCCCCACTCCACCGGGAAACTGACCTTGGCGGTGTCGCCCGCCTTGAGGCTGAGGGTTTCTTCGTTAAGGTTCAAAAACTTCTCGTTGTAGTGATAGCTCCAGCCATCGTTGTCCGAGTAGTTCCAGTAGTAGTCGCGGCGCTCGCGCACCAGTCGCACTTTGAGGTTATCGGCGGCCAGCTTGTTGCCCTGGCTGTCGGCAACCAACAGTTCAAATTCAACCGGACCATCGCCATCGGTTTCAGTGCCCTCAAACAAACCGCGAATCCCCGGTAGTCGTTCCGCAGGCCACACCGGCTGCACCAGACGCCGAGTAATCGGGCGCCCGCCAGACTCTTGCAAGCTGGCTTGAACAATCAATTGAAGCGGCGATTTGGCATCGCTCCACTGACTTTCAAGGCTGATGGTTTCCTTGCCTTCGGCATTGAGGACGCTTTCGTCCAGTTCCAGATCCTGAGTCAGTTCGGTTTCTGTTACCGAACCAAACTGATAACCCGGCAAGGCGCTGACCGCCTCGCGCAATGGCCGCACATAGACCTGACCGCTCAAGCGATTGCCCGCTGCCGGAGCGCCGTACAGGTAACGGCCCGTCACCTGAATTTCAGCCGTTTGCTCAGGGCTCAGCGGCGTGTCGCTGCCTTTAAGCTCCAGCGCCATGCGCTCGGGCAAAAAATCCTCGACCAAAAACTCATACAGCTGCGGCTTGCCATCGCCGAAATCGAACACCAGTTGCCAGCGCCCGGTCGGTGCTTCGCTAGCCAGTTGCAGTGGGTACTGATACAGACCCGAGGCATCCGGCGACCAGACAAACTTGCGGCTGACCTGTTCGTCCGGACGGCGCACTTCAACGCTGACCGGCTGCGGCTTGACCGGGTTGCCGTCACGGTCGCGCAGCAAGGCATTGAGCAGTACGGTTTCACCGGGACGATACAAATCCCGCGGGCCAAACACAAAGAACTGCAACGGGTGCGCTTGCGGGCCACCAATATCGAACTCGGCCAAGTCCAGCGCTGCCGTATTCAAACGCAGCAAGCTGGTCTGATCACCTTGACGCGCCACCAGCACTTCGGCCTTGGGTGGCAGGGCCAGTTGCGCGTGACCGTCCTTGGCGGTTTTACCCTGACCAAGCATCTGGCCTTTGCCGTCGAGCAACTCCAGCTCGACACCGGCCAGGGCGCTGCCGCCTTCCAGCGCTTGGGTGAAGACATCCAGGCGCTTCTGGTAGCGATGGACGGAAAGGCCAATGTCGCTGAGGGTGAACAAGGTCGCCGGGGTCGAATAGCTATAACTGCCCGACGCAGTCATCACCGCCAGATACACCCCCGGTTGCTGCAAAGGCTTGATCCCGGAAGTCGGCAGGATCAGGGTTTCACGGGTATTACGCGCCGGGTTCAAGTCAAAGCGAGCGCCGTACACCAGATCGGCCATGTTCAGCAGATCTTTGGCTTCGTAGCTTTGCAGGCTGCTGTTGCGGCCCCATTGGCTAAGAAATGCCGGCAGTGATTCGGGTTTAACCCGGAAGAACTCGACATCCACCTTGTCGACGTTCAGCGCGATCACCGGCAGGCCTTCGGCCAAACGGGTGGGCAGCAAGTTGCCACGACTGGCGAAACCGACCGTGGGCTGCAGGTCGCGGGTTTCAAGGCGGCTGACGTATTCGGCGGCCAGTTTGGCGTCGTTGACGGCGCGCAGACCGGGGTCAACGGTGAGGATCAGTTTGCGCTGTGGCTCAAGGTGGCGCAGGCGCAGCTCCATGAGGTTATCCGACAGCTCCCAGGCGCCATCGACCTTGCCGGTTTTGGCATCCACCAGATGCAGCGTGTCCGCGAAGTTCTGCTCTGGATTGAGTGGTACCGAAAAGCTGACGGACAAGGTGCTGGCACCGTCCAGTTGCACTTCGGACACATCCACCACACTCAACTCGCGCCCGGCATAGCGTTCGGCCAGGACCTTGACGTCCTGCACCGGTTTGGCCGACTGGCTCGCGGCAACCTTGGGCGCTGCGGGTTTGTCGACACTGGAAGAATCACAAGCGCTCAACAGCGCCAGCGTGCAGGCCAGGAACAATCCTTTGTTAAGCATGGTGTACTCGTTTGACTGGGCATTGAAGGGGTCGACTATATAACAGCGCGCCATGAACCACAGGCGCACTGGTCAGATTGACTGTGGAACAGGGGATTGGTTCTCCCCCGCAGATGCTGGCCCGGCTTTTGGGTGGGAGCGGGCTTGCTCGCGATGGTATCACTGCGGCCAACCGATCAGACCGCGTTGTCTGCATCGCGAGCAAGCCCGCTCCCACAGGTTACAATCACGCTCCCCAAAGGAGCCTGCATGTCATCTTCTCTACTCGCCGACTGGCGCGACCGACCGACCCATCGCCGAGTGTGGGCGCTGGCAGCGCCGATGATCCTGTCGAATATTTCCGTGCCGCTGGTGGCGCTGGTCGACAGCACCGTGATCGGCCACCTGCCCCACGCGCATCAACTGGGCGCGGTGGCCGTGGGCGCCAGCCTGTATATCTTCCTGGCCTGGATGATGGGCTTCTTGCGCATGGGCACCACCGGCTTCTCCGCGCAGGCCGCAGGCCGTGGAGATGGCACCGCTCTGCGGCAAATCCTGCTGCAAGGCTTGTTGCTCAGTGTATTGCTGTCGATGCTGCTGGGGGCCATCGCGATTCCATTCAGCGGGGTGGCGCTGAGCCTGATGCAGCCCTCGGCCGAACTGCACGCCCTGGCCCTGGACTTCTTCTATATCCGCCTGTTTGGCTTACCGGCTGCCCTGGCCAGTTATGCCCTGGTGGGCTGGTTTCTGGGCACGCAAAACGCCCGAGCGCCACTGGCGATTCTATTGACCACCAATCTGGTCAATATCGCACTCAACCTGTGGTTTGTACTCGGTCTGGACTGGGGCGTGGCCGGTTCGGCGCGGGCTTCGGTGATTGCCGAGTGGAGCGGCGCCCTGCTCGGTTTGTGGCTGACACGCGGAGCATTGCGCAAATTTCCCGGCACGCTGGTGTGGGCCGCCTTGCGCCTTTGGCACAACTGGAAGCCACTGCTGGGGGTCAACCGCGATATTTTTATCCGCAGCCTGCTGCTGCAATCGGTGTTTTTTGCCATCACCTTGCAAGGTGCCCGCTTGGGCGACGCCACGGTGGCGGCCAATGCGCTGTTGCTCAATGGCCTGTTGTTGGCCGCCCATGCCCTGGACGGTCTGGCGCACGCCGTCGAGGCGCTATGCGGACATGCAATCGGCGCTCGCGATCGCACTGCTTTGCGCCGTTCGATGGTGGTGGCCTGCGGCTGGTCGTTGCTGGCCAGCCTGGCCTTTGCGCTGCTGTTCCTGTTGGGCGGGCATCTGTTTATCGAGATGCAAAGCGACATCCCGAGCGTGCGTGAAACAGCCTTCCAGTACCTGCCGTATCTGGCCTTGCTGCCGCTGATTGCAGTGTGGAGCTATTTGCTCGACGGGCTGTTTATCGGCGCCACCCGCGCCCGGGAAATGCGCGATGCAATGGTCATCAGCGTGATTATCGCCCTCCCCGTCGCTTGGGCGCTGCACGGCTATGGCAACCACGGGCTGTGGATAAGTTTTCTGCTGTTTATGGTGCTGCGCAGCCTGACCCTGGGCGTTTATGCGTGGCGCATGCAGCGCAAGGATCAATGGTTCGGCGCCTGAACCGAGGCAAAAAAAAACGCTGACCCGCGCAGTGCGCAGGTCAGCGTTTTTCAGTCAGCGAGGACTGTGTCGGGCAATCAGTGGCTCGACAGGTACGACGAACGGGTCAGGCCCAGACGCAGCGCATCCAGGTACTGGGTACGCTCTTTGGCGCTGATGTTGGCACTGGCCACTTTGTCGCGGTAGTGGTTCATCAGTTCTTCAGGCGACAAATGCACGTAGCGCAGCATGTCTTCGATGGTGTCGTGGGTCTCGATCCCGGCGTGGTACACGCTGCCATCGGCGTTCTGGTAGATGTTCACCGAGTCGGTATCACCGAACAGGTTGTGCATGTCACCGAGAATTTCCTGGTAAGCGCCCACCAGGAAGATGCCCAGCAAGTAGTCTTCACCTTCGTTCAACCCGTGAACCGGCAGGCTGGTCTCGATGCTCTGCTCGTCGACGTATTGCTTGATCTTGCCGTCGGAGTCGCAGGTCAGGTCTTGCAGCACAGCACGGCGCAGCGGCTCTTCGTCGAGACGATGCAGCGGCAGGATCGGCAGTACCTGGCCAATCGCCCAAGTGTCCGGCAGGCTCTGGAACACCGAGAAGTTGCAGATGTACTTGTCGGCCAGCTTGTCGTTGAGTTCGTCCAGCACCTGACGGTGGGAACGTTGACGCGCTTTCAACGAGTTATGCAGGCGACGGCACACAGCGAAGTAGCACTGCTCGGCCAGGGCTTTTTCCGCCAGGTTGATTTTGCCGTCGGCGTACTGGGCGGCGATGTCGCTCATGTAGTGCGTGGCACGCCAGTAAGTTTCGGTGACCATTTCAATGTCGGTCGGGCCCAGCAGGTCCACCAGCCACTGCACGGTTTCCGGCAGGTTTTCCTTGTTCTCGATAACCGGCACGTCGTCGTTGTGCTTCTCGACGTCGGTCACTTGCACCACCAGCATGGCGTGGTGTGCGGTCAGGGAGCGACCGCTTTCAGAAAAGATGTTCGGGTGCGGCAGGTTTTGCGCATCGCAGAACTCCTTCAACATGCCCACTACAACACCGGCGTAATCGTCCATGTCGTAGTTGATCGAGCTGGCGTTGCGCGAGTGCGTACCGTCGTAGTCCACGCCCAGACCGCCGCCCACGTCGATATGGTCAACCGGCAGGCCGAGGTTGCGCAGTTCACCGTAGTAACGAATCGCTTCCTTGAAACCGTGCTGGTAGTCCGCCAGGTTGGCGATCTGCGAGCCCATATGAAAGTGCAGCAGGCGGATGCCTTGATCCAGACCCGCAGTGCGGAAACGCTCAACCACCGACAGCAACTGCGCGGCAGACAAACCGAACTTGGATTTCTCGCCGCCGGTGTCAGCCCACTTGCTCGAAGCAAGGGACGACAGACGTACGCGCAGACCCACCTGTGGCTTGACCTTGAGCGAGGCCGCTTCTTCGATCACCAAGTCTACTTCGGATTCTTTCTCGATCACGATAAAGACGTTGTGGCCCAACTTCTGGCCCATCAGTGCCAGACGGATGAACTCGCGGTCCTTGTAACCGTTGCAGACGATGGTGCCGCCTTTCGGGGCCAGCGCCAGCACGGCCAGCAGCTCAGGCTTGGAGCCGGCTTCAAGGCCAATCGACACATCTTTGGTGGCGATGATGTTTTCGATCACGGCTTCTTGCTGGTTCACCTTGATCGGGTACAGCGCGGTGTACTTGCTCTGGTATTCCAAGCGCTCGATATTGGCATCGAAGGCGCCGGTCAGCTGGCGTACACGGTCTTGCAGGATATCCGGGAAACGCACCAGCAACGGCAAGGACAAACCGCTGTTCTTGCGCAGTTCGTCGACTTGCTCGTACAGGTCGATGGGCGAGCTGTTCGGGCCGTTCGGACGGACTTCTACGCGACCGGCTTCATTGATCGCGAAATACCCGGCCCCCCAATGGCGAATCCCATAAACGCTGCGGCTGTCCGCAACTGTCCATTGGCTGCCATCGTCTTTGCGTGTGCGTCGTACGGACATCGAAGTCCCCTATAAATAAGTCAAATAGCCCAGCCTGAAAGCAGGCTGGTGCAGTCTAAAGTGTGAAAGTGACGATTAGTCAGACCCTGACAACAGCGCCGAGTTTAGAAACCCGTGATAACAGGCTCTGTGAAAACCATGGCGAGCACAATCTGACAGCCCTTGAAGGCGTCAGACCAACTGCGCGGTGGTTTTCACAGAGGCTGCTAGCCGCCGGATTTCTTGGCTTTGAATCCGTGTTTGAGCAACTCGCCAAGCAACAGCTCGACGTGATCGCCCTGGATCTCGATGATCCCGTCTTTCAGCGCCCCGCCGGTACCGCAACGTTTTTTCAACGTGGTGGCCAGCTCCTTGAGCGCGTCTTCAGGCAGCGGCACGCCGGTGATGGTGGTCACCGTCTTGCCGCCACGGCCCTTGCTTTCGCGACGCACGCGAGCAATGCCATCACCTTCAGGGATCAGGGTTTGTTTGCAGGTACAGGCGTCTACTGGCTGGCGACAGTCCGGACAGTGACGACCTGCGTCGGTGGAAAATACCAAGCCACCAAGGGCGGCGAAGGATGCGGCTTTTTTGGCCACCGGCAATCCTCATTCGGAGGACAAATAATTGGCCGGTGCATGACGCTGTTGCGCCAAGGTATACCGACCGCGAAGCCCCACTCTGGCAGGGGCAGCGCAACTCAAGCGGGAAAAACGCCTGAGCCTGAAAAAGGTCGCGCAGTGTAACGACAAAATCGCTGCTGCCCAATAGCCAATCGGCGTAAAAATCTGCGCAAGGGCCACATGGACTTCAACCGTAGGAGCGAGCCTGCTCGCGAACGGCATTCGCGAGCAGGCTCGCTCCCACAGGGGCAACTGCGCAGCGACCTACGCCGTGTTGATTTGGGTAAGGTAACGCTTGAGCGCATCCAGCGAATCCGGGCAGTAAGGCTGCTGCCCGCTCAGGCGCAACGCCTCGGCCACCGGCATAAAGCAGGCGCTCTGGACTTCCTCGGGTTGCACCTGCAGCGGGCCGTCCCACACGGCCGAAAACACCGCGCACCACAGATGGTTTTGCGGGCCTTCGAAGTAAAACCGTTCGTGAGCCGTCAGCGCCACACCACTCACGCCCAGTTCTTCTGCCAGTTCACGGGCGGCTGATTCGGCGTAGGTTTCATCAACCCCGACCATACCGCCCGCCGCCACATCCCAAAATCCGGGATATAACGCTTTGCTCAGGGTGCGCTGATGCACGCAGAGTTCCCCGGCAGAGTTGAACAAGAGGATGAACGTACCGCGACCGATCAGGCCGCGTTCACGCAGTTCGCGGCGCGGCAAGCCGCCCAGCAGGTGGTCGTCGCGATCGACCCAAGCCACTTGCTCGACATCGGAGGCCGCACGGTGCGCGGCCTCCAAGGCTGAAATAGGCATGATTTAGCCTTGCGACAGCAATTGACGAAGATCCATGACCGCCGCGTTGGCGCGGGAAATGTAGTTGGCCATGACCAGCGAGTGGTTAGCCAGCACACCATAACCGCTACCATTAAGGATCATCGGGCTCCAGACCGGCTCTTGCGCTGCTTCCAGCTCGCGAATGATCTGGCGCACGCTCACCGTGGCGTTCTTTTTGGCCAGCACATCAGCGAAGTCGACCTCAATGGCGCGCAGCAAGTGCGACAAGGCCCAGGCCTGACCGCGGGCTTCGTAGAACACGTTATCGATCTGCATCCACGGTGTTTCGACCACTTCTTCGTCAACCACTGGAACCTGACCAGGTTGCAGGCTTTCAGTCTTCAGCGCGCTGTTGAGCTTGACCCGCCCTACGCTGGCCGACAGGCGTTGCGACAATGAACCCAAGCGGGTACCCACATCGCCCAGCCAGTTGTTCAGGTTATCGGCACGGGCATAGAACAGTGCATTTTTCTGGTTCGGGTCAGACAGGCGCGCCTGATAACGGCTCAGGGAGTTGATGCCTTCCTGGTATTCGGATTCGCTGGAAGGCAGCATCCAGCTTTTATTGTCGAAGTTGAAGCGCGGCTCAGCCTTGGCCAGATCCGCGTCTTCAGCCGACTGCGACTGCGAACGGGCGAAATCCTTGCGCAGGGCGCGGGTCAAGTCGCGCACTTGCACCAGCACGCCATATTCCCAGCTTGGAATGTTGTCCAGAAAAATGCCCGGTGGAAAACGGTCATTGGACAGATAGCCGCCCGGCTTGTTGAGCAATGTCCCGGCGACGGTTTTCAGGGTTTCGACGGTCGTGAAGCCCGGCACCATCTGCTTGCCTTCTTTCTCGGCAGCTAACTGAGCGTTTTGCTGCACGGGAAAGAGGTCCGGCTCCTGGCTCCAGTACCAGCCAAATCCCAGGCAGACCACGACATAGATACCTACCAGCACTGCGATTGAGCGGCTCAACAGGATGCTTTTGAAATAACCACGCGACTGTGTTTTCGTCTCTTTGACCGACTCGCGGGCTGTGCCCTCACGTTTTTTCCAGTCCAGCATGGCTATGTCCTTTCAAATGCTTGATTCAACGGTTCGACCACAACCCTAACCCATCGTGCCTTGCTGCACGCTTTTAAATCGAGGCCAGGTTATCTGCAGGATCGCAGGGGCCATATACGCCCGGCACTATAGAACATGGATGGGCAACATGGCTGCCCGACAGTTAATTTCAAGGAGAAACTCGTACATTTGGAGCGAGGTGCTAGCATATGGCCATCATTCGATTTGAGCATGCCCTCTTTGCCCAGCAGCCAGGATATGACCGAGCAAGAAGACCCCAGTCGCGAACGCCTGAAAAACCACTTTGCCCAACGGGTCACGCATCAGGCACGCCAGATTCTTGAGATATGGCAACGTTTGCAGGCCAACCAATGGTCCGCTGCAGGGCTGGCAGAACTCGACGACGCCAATTCGCGCCTGCTGCGTTTTGCCGAACGCTTCGAGCAACCGGAACACATCGAGCTGGCCCGGGGCATCAACGTTGCACTACAAGGCATGGCGGCCAATCACAGTCGCCTGAGCAGCAAGATCATCACCGAGCTCAACCGTTTGATGCAGCGCCTGTCGCGCACCGGTCTGCGCCAGGACGATCTGATGCCCCACGTCTGCCTGCCACCGCTGCGCAAGCCGGTGTATATCCTGCTACAAGACCTGGAGCGCGCGGACCGACTGGCCAAGCAACTGGATTTTTTTGAGCTCAGCGCCCAAGCATTCGGCAACCTGACCGCCTTTCGCCACGCCATGGCGGAGCGCCATCCAGCAGCAATTGTGATGGATGTCGACTTCAGTGGCCCCGGAATGGGCCTGGAGCTGGCGGCCGAAGCCCAGGTCGGTCTCGAACAAAAGCTCCCGCTGCTGTTTTTCAGCTTGCAAGAAACCGACACTCCGACCCGCCTGGCCGCCGTGCGCGCAGGTGGACAAGCGTTTTTTACCGGCACCCTCGAAGCTTCAAGCCTGATGGAAAAAATCGAGGTACTGACCTGCGTGGCCCAATACGAACCCTACAGGGTTCTGATCATCGACGACTCACGGGCTCAGGCATTGCACACCGAGCGCTTGCTCAACGGCGCCGGGATTGTCACCCGCACATTGATTGATCCGATTCAGGCCATGGCCGAACTGGCGCAATTCCAGCCGGACCTGATCATCCTCGATATGTATATGCCCACCTGTACTGGCACTGAGTTGGCCAAGGTGATCCGCCACAACGACCGCTACGTCAGTGTGCCGATCATTTATCTGTCGGCCGAAGACGACATGGACAAACAACTCGATGCCATGAGCGAGGGCGGTGATGACTTTCTGACCAAACCGATCCAGCCGCGCCATCTGATTACCACCGTGCGCAACCGCGCCGTCCGTGCTCGCCACCTCAAGGCGCGGATGGTACGTGACAGCCTGACCGGGCTGTACAACCACACCCATATCCTGCAATTGCTTGAAGACTGCACCTTTCGCGCCCGCCGCGAAAATCGTCCGCTGAGTTTCGCCATGCTCGATCTGGATCACTTCAAACGCGTCAACGATGGCTACGGCCATCCGATGGGCGATAGAGTGATCAAAAGCTTGGCGCTGTTTCTCAAGCAACGACTGCGTAAAACCGATTTTATTGGCCGATATGGTGGTGAAGAGTTTGCGATTGTGATGCCGGACACCGATCAGGAGTCGGCCTACAAGGTGCTTGATCAGATTCGCCAACGCTTCGCCGAGATTCTCTACCCCGCGCAGCCCACCGACCTGGCGTGCTCATTCAGCGCGGGCCTGGTGCAGATGCAGGACCAGGCAGACAGCCTGCTGATGGCTTCCCAGGCCGACGAAGCGCTGTATAGGGCCAAGAACAATGGCCGCAATCGGGTGCAACCCTTTCACCAGTTAAGGCCTATTGCCACTATTTATTCGTAATCCCCGCCCACGTCACACCGCTGTAACTCAAGTGCAATAACTTTTGCCGCTTCTGACTGTGTAGTAGGCAAGAATCCACATGCGCCTGAAGCTGCTAACCAACCTCAATACGCTGCTGCTGGTCGCCGTGTGCCTCGCTCTGGGCGCAAACCTGTGGTGGTCGCAGCAGGCGCTGGAGCGCCCTTTTCTGTTGATGGAGCGCTATTTGAGCCTCTCGCAGCAGTTTCAGAACAAAGTGGCACGCAATATCGAGGACTACCTTGCCAGCGGCGATGCCCTGCGCCTGAGCGATGCCAACAGCGCGCTCGAGACCCTCAAGGCCGAACTCAAGCCTTTGCCACCAGCACTGGCCGATGCGCTGCGGCCCAGCCTCGAAAACCTGAGCACCTACAGCAATACCGAACTGCTGGCCGCCGGCAAGCTGGCCGGTGACCCGCAGGCCTTGCTGTTGCAAGCTGAACGTGAGCTGGGGGCCGGCCTCGAACAGCTCAGCCAATATGCCAGCGATCCGGCCTCGACCGAGGCCCGCGCCTATCTGCCTTTGCTGCTGACCGCCTCGCAGCACTTGGCCAAGCTGTCCCTAGCCCGCGACAAGCTGGTCAGCAGCGGGCGCAGTGAACTGGCCGGTGATGTGGAGCGCGAGCTGGACAGCATTCAGCTTCAGGCCCGACAAATCGACGCCCTGCCCCTGCTGGGCGTCAGCAGCAAAAGCGCCTCGGGCACTGACGACTTTGCCGCGATGATGGGCCTTGAAACCAGCGACACGGCCCAAGCCGAGGACGCCGGAGTGGGTCTCAAGCGCGAACTCAACAGCCTGTTGAGCCGCTACCCGGCGGAACTCAAGCGCACCCGCACGCAAATCGAGCAACGTGCCCGGCTCAGCGCCGCCACCCACCTCAAACTGGACGCCGTACAACAGGCCATCGCCGAGCTGGAACCCGTGGTGCGCGCCGAGCATGGGCAAATCCAGAATGAAGTTCGGCTGATCCAGGGCCTGATGATTGGTCTGATCCTGCTCATCGCACTCCTGATCGACACCCTGCAGCGCAAACTGGCGCGGGTACTGACATACCTGGCGCCGCTGCTGTCGACCTGGGCCGAAGGCGACTTCAGCCACGACATTCAACTGGGCAAAACCAATCGCGAGTTACGTGATATCGAATCCTCACTCAATCGCTTGCGCAGCTATCTGGTGAACCTGGTGGGCACCCTGCGCCTGAATGCCGAGCAGGTTGCCGGCAGCAGCCAGACCCTGGCCGAGCTGAGCACGGGCTTGCATGGCGGCGCTGAACGTCAGGCCGGTGATAGCGCACAAATCCGCGATGCTCTGGGTGAGCTGGAGGCGACCATCTCTCAGGTCGCAGGGGATGCCAGCCAGGCCGCCGATGCCAGTCGCAGCGCCGGGTTGGCCGTGGCTCAGGGGCAGCGGGTGATCGGCCAGAGCCTGACCGGGCTGCACGCATTGGTCGGCGAAGTGCAAGGCAACGCGCAGACAATCGAGCGTCTGGCAGAAGAGTCGGCCACCATTGGCGGGGTACTCACGGTGATTCGCTCCATTGCTGATCAGACCAACCTGCTGGCGCTCAACGCCGCCATTGAAGCCGCTCGCGCCGGTGAAATGGGCCGTGGCTTTGCGGTGGTCGCCGAAGAAGTCCGCTCCCTGGCGCAACGCACCGCAGGTGCAACCAACGAGATCCAGACCCTGATTGGCGGGCTTCAACTGGCCGCCCGGCAATCAGTTGAAGGCATCCGCGCACAAGTGACCCACGCCCAGGCCACCGCGCAGCAAGCCCAGGCCGCAGACGGTGCACTGGATGAAATTGTCGCGGCGATAGCAACCATCTCAGACACCGCCGTGCGCATTGCCGACGTTACCGCCCAACAAACCGGGGCGGTCAGCGAGATCCGCGATCACAGTGAACGCATTCACGTGCTGGGCGACGAAAACCTGCAACGTATCGGCATCGCCCGCAACCAAAGCCAGCAATTGCTCGAGCTGGGCTCAGAGCTCAACACCGCCGTGCAGGCGTTTCGGGTGTAAGCCACCGGCAAAATTCGTAGCAGCTGCCGAAGGAACGAGGCTGCGTTCGATTGCGCAGCAATCGTAAAACCGGGCAGCGCGGTTTACCTGGCAA
Organism: Pseudomonas sp. ML2-2023-6; assembly: GCF_037055265.1. Classification (NCBI taxonomy): domain Bacteria; kingdom Pseudomonadati; phylum Pseudomonadota; class Gammaproteobacteria; order Pseudomonadales; family Pseudomonadaceae; genus Pseudomonas; species Pseudomonas sp. ML2-2023-6. Next base: position 76,012 of record NZ_CP146347.1, read on the forward strand.
ACCGAATTTGCCGATTTTACGACGGCTTCGCCGCCGAACGCAGCCTCGTTCCTTCGGCAGCTGCTACGCGGTTTTCATCGCACAAACTCCGCTATCATGCCCGCACGTTTGCTTTGCGAGATTCCTATGCGCCGTCTGTTTTTGCTCCTGTGTTTGCTGTTTGCCGTGCCTGCCATGGGCGCGGGGTTGCTGGATAACCGACCCAGTGCAACCCTGGGCGCAATCAATAACAGCAGCGACTTTCTGCCGGTACGCGAAGCATTCAAGCTGAATCTGATCAGCAGCACGCCCGAGTCGATCAAGCTGCGCTTTGTGCCTACCGAAGGCTATTACCTGTATCGACACAAGTTCGCCTTCAAGACCGAACCCGCCGATATCGCTCTGGGCACTGCGCAACTGCCACCCGGCGAGGCGAAACACGATGAGTACTTTGGCGACGTCGAGGTCTATCACGGCATTCTCGATGTAGACATCCCGCGCCCGGCAAACGACTCACGCCCCTTTACGCTGGTGGTCAGCTACCAGGGCTGCGCCGACAAGGGCCTGTGCTACCCGCCTGAAACCGAACGCCTGAGCATCGATGGCAGCGCCGTCACGACCTCCGACGAACCGACAAAATCGTGGAACTGGCGCGAACTGGCACTGTTTTTCCTCGCAGGGCTTGGCCTGACATTTACCCCCTGCGTGCTGCCAATGTTGCCGATCCTGTCCGGCGTGGTGCTGCGTGGTCAGGTCGGCGGCCTGCGCGGCTTCAGCCTGTCGTTGGCCTATGTGCTGCCGATGGCGGCATGTTTTGCCCTGCTGGGCGCACTGATGGGCATGTTCGGCGCGCAACTCAATCTGCAGGCGCGTCTGCAATCAGTGTGGGTACTGGCGCCATTTGCGCTGTTCTTCGGAATTTTTGCCCTCGCCATGTTTGGCGTGTTTGAACTCAAACTGCCGCAAGCCATCAGCAACCGTCTCGACCGTGTGGCCAACCGCACCCAAGGCGGCTCACTTTGGGGCGCCGCCGTGCTGGGAGTGGTCTCCAGCTTGCTGGTTTCACCTTGCGTGTCCGCACCGCTGGCCGGAGCCTTGCTGTATATCAGTGCCAGTGGCGATGCTCTGGGCGGTGGCTTAAAGCTGTTTGCTCTTGGCTTGGGCATGGGTGCGCCGCTGCTGCTGGTCGCCACCGGTGGCGCGGCCTGGTTGCCGAAAAGCGGGCCGTGGCTGGTGAGTGTGAAAAACGCCATCGGCGTGCTGCTGCTCGGTCTGGCTATCGGCTTGCTCAGCCGCGTGCTGCCTGGGCCAGTGACCCTGCTGTTGATCGGTGCACTGGCGGCGGGCGTGAGTCTGTTTCTCGGCACCCTGGAGTTCGCCTATAAAGCTCCGCGCCAGCGTCTGGCCCAGTTGCTGGGGCTGTTTTTGCTGGTCTACGGGCTGGCCTGCTGGTACGGCGCCCTGAGCGGGCAAAGCGATCCATTCAACCCCATCGGCCATGCGCAACCCACCAACCCGGCAGTGACCAGCGCCGTACAACCAGCCGGCCAATGGCTCACCGTCAGTACTGCGGCCGAGCTGGACAACGCACTGGCCGAGGCCAAAGCCGCGGGCCAGCCGCTGTTGCTGGACTGGTACGCCGACTGGTGTATCAGTTGCAAAGTGATTGAGCACGAAGTGCTGAACAACCCCCGCGTGCTGGATCTGCTCAAGGGTTACCGGCTGGTGCGCTTCGATATCACTGCCAGCAATGCCGAGCAACGCGCCCTGCTCGACCGCTACACATTGTTCGGCCCGCCTGCGCTGATGTTCTTCGGCAAAAACGGTTCCGAAAAAAGTGACCAACGGGTCATCGGTGAGATCAATGCAGCGGACTTCGCCGAACGTGTCGCCATCGCGAATGACCAGATCTAGAGCTTCAGTCACAAACTTTTCGCGAACATCGGTCATCGTGCTGGCTATTGCAGTTAACTGGACAGCGAATCCGGTTTTCGGCATAGTCGCCCGGCACTGACAACTGCACACAGATAATAAGGAACAGCAGATGGCGACTTTCCTGGTTCTACACGGCCCCAACTTGAACCTGCTCGGCACCCGCGAGCCGGGCGTCTACGGCGCAACCACCCTGGCGCAAATCAATCAGGACCTGGAACAACGGGCGCGTGATGCCGGTCACCATTTGCTCTACCTGCAAAGCAATGCCGAGTATGAATTGATCGACCGCGTACACGCTGCCCGCAACGAAGGCGTGGACTTTATTCTGATCAACCCGGCGGCTTTTACTCACACCAGCGTGGCATTACGTGACGCGTTGCTGGCAGTGAGCATCCCATTTATCGAAGTGCATTTGTCTAACGTGCACAAACGCGAACCTTTCCGCCATCACTCCTACTTCTCCGACGTTGCGGTAGGTGTGATCTGCGGCCTTGGCGCCAGCGGTTATCGACTGGCCTTGGAGGCCGCCCTGGAACAGCTTGAACTACAAGCTAAACGCCCCTGACAGACCCATTGGGAGTTGACGATTCATGGATATCCGTAAAGTTAAGAAACTGATCGAGCTGCTGGAAGAGTCCGGCATCGACGAGTTGGAAATCAAAGAAGGCGAAGAGTCCGTACGCATCAGCCGTCACAGCAAGACTCCTGCTCAGCAGTACTACGCTCCGGCTCCAATGCAAGCGCCTGCCGCAGCTCCAGTAGCTGTTGCTCCGGTTGCTACCGTGACTGAAGCACCTGCCGCACCAAAACTGAACGGTTTTGTGGTCAAGTCGCCAATGGTCGGTACGTTCTACCGTACCCCGGCGCCAACCTCGCCTGCCTTCGTTGAAGTTGGCCAGACCGTCAAGGTCGGCGACACCATTTGCATCGTTGAAGCGATGAAAATGATGAACCACATCACGGCTGAAAAAGCCGGTGTTATCGAATCCATCCTGGTAGAAAACGGTCAGCCGGTTGAATTCGACCAACCGCTGTTCACCATCGTTTGAACCACGGGGAGCCAACGATGTTGAAGCCTCAGAAGCTGGAAAAAGTCCTGATCGCCAACCGTGGCGAGATTGCTTTGCGCATCCTGCGGGCGTGCAAGGAAATGGGGATCAAGACTGTCGCGGTGTACTCCACTGCCGACAAAGAGCTGATGCACCTGGGCCTGGCAGACGAAACCGTCTGCATCGGTCCGGCACCGGCCAACCTGTCTTACCTGCACATTCCGGCCATCATCGCGGCCGCTGAAGTGACCGGCGCCACGGCGATTCACCCGGGCTACGGCTTTTTGGCTGAAAACGCCGATTTCGCCGAGCAAGTCGAGAAATCCGGCTTTGCCTTCATCGGCCCGAAAGCCGACACCATTCGCCTGATGGGCGACAAGGTATCGGCCAAGCACGCCATGATCGCTGCAGGCGTACCCACGGTTCCAGGTTCTGACGGCCCACTGCCGGAAGACGAAGAAACCGCGCTGCGCATCGGCCGCGAAGTCGGCTACCCGGTGATCATCAAGGCCGCTGGCGGCGGCGGTGGTCGCGGCATGCGCGTTGTGCATCGTGAAGAAGACCTGATCGAAGCAGCCAAGCAGACTCGCGAAGAAGCCGGCGCCTGGTTCAGCAACCCGATGGTCTACCTCGAAAAATACCTGACCAACCCGCGTCACGTGGAAGTTCAGGTAATTTCCGATGGTCAGGGCAACGCGATCCACCTGGGCGACCGCGATTGCTCGCTGCAACGTCGTCACCAGAAGGTTCTGGAAGAAGCTCCGGCACCGGGTATCGACGAAACCGCACGCGCTGAAGTTCTGGCTCGCTGCGTCAAGGCCTGCGTTGACATCAACTACCGCGGCGCGGGTACTTTCGAGTTCCTGTACGAGAACGGTCGTTTCTACTTCATCGAGATGAACACTCGTGTGCAAGTAGAGCACCCGGTGTCCGAAATGGTCACTGGCATCGACATCCTGAAAGAGATGTTGAGCATCGCAGCCGGCAACAAGCTGTCCTTCACCCAGGCTGACGTGAACATTCACGGTCACTCGCTGGAGTGCCGGATCAACGCGGAAGACCCTGCGACGTTCATGCCGAGCCCTGGCATGGTCAAGCACTTCCACGCTCCAGGCGGCAACGGCGTTCGCGTCGATTCGCACCTGTACAGCGGCTACAAGGTTCCGTCCAACTACGACTCCCTGATCGGCAAGCTGATCACCTGGGGTTCGACCCGTGACGAAGCCATGGCGCGCATGCGCAATGCCCTGGACGAAATCGTGGTCGACGGGATCAAAACCAACATCCCGCTGCACCGCGACCTGGTGAATGACGAAGGCTTCTGTAAAGGCGGCGTCAACATTCACTACCTGGAACACAAACTGGCTAACAAGTAAGTTTGTATTCCCGTCAACAAAGCCGCTTTCGAGCGGCTTTGTTGTTTGCGGGAGGCTCGCAACCGCCGTTGTGGGAGCGGGCTTGCTCGCGATACAAACGACCTGGCATTGCAGGTCGACCGCAGGTGATGCCATCGCGAGCAAGCCCGCTCCCACAACAGGACAACTGCGGCTACCTGGCTTTTCATCGTTTTTGATTACCCCACCGCCAGCCCGCTCGCGTAAACTTGCGCGCTTCTCGCAGCCCGACCGGCTGCACACTCCTATTTTTCAAAGGTGCCCGCCATGCCTTGGCTGCAAGTACGCCTCGCCATCAGCCCGGAACAAGCCGAAACCTACGAAGACGCGTTCCTCGAAGTCGGCGCTGTTTCGGTTACGTTCATGGACGCCGAAGACCAACCAATCTTCGAACCTGAGCTCAACACCACACCGCTGTGGTCGCACACCCACTTGCTGGCATTGTTCGAAGGCGGCACCGAAGCCGAACTCGTGCTGTCCCATCTGGAACTGCTGACCGGCTCGCCACTGCCTGAACACCACGCAGAAGTTATCGAAGACCAGGACTGGGAACGCAGCTGGATGGACAACTTCCACCCGATGCGCTTCGGCCAGCGCCTGTGGATCGTGCCAAGCTGGCACGCTGCTCCCGAGCCTGACGCGGTCAACCTGTTGCTCGATCCGGGCCTGGCCTTCGGCACCGGCACCCACCCGACCACCGCACTGTGCCTGGAATGGCTCGACGGTCAGGACCTGAAAGACTGCAACGTGCTGGACTTCGGCTGCGGCTCGGGGATTTTGGCGATTGCCGCCCTGCTGTTGGGCGCCAAAGAGGCCATCGGCACCGATATCGACGTGCAGGCGCTGGAAGCCTCCCGCGATAACGCCGGGCGCAACAACATCGCCGAAGAACTGTTCCCACTGTACCTGCCCGAGGACCTGCCACAGGTTCAGGCCGATGTAGTGGTTGCCAATATTCTGGCTGGCCCGCTGGTTTCCCTGGCCCCGCAACTGTCGAGTCTGGTCAAGCCGGGCGGCCGTCTGGCACTGTCGGGCATCCTCGCCGAACAGGGCGAAGAAGTCGCTGCGGCATACGCCAAAGACTTCGATCTGGACCCGATTGCCAATCGCGATGGCTGGGTGCGCATCAGCGGCCGTCGGCGCTAAGTTCAATCCGCGCACTCGGCTCGCAATGAAGCAGGTACAGCCCCTACAATGCACGCTTGCCTAATTCGGATGGCCGCATGAGCGATAGCTTCGTTACACAGTGCCCACATTGCCAGACCAGCTTTCGCGTCAGCCACGCTCAATTGAGCGTGGCACGCGGAGTGGTGCGCTGTGGCGCCTGCCTGCAAGTGTTCAACGCTGCACAGCAACTGCTCAACAGCAGCACTGAAACAGAGCAGCCGCCTGTAGTCGCAACGCCAGAACCCGAGGCGGTCGAGCCGCCCGCCACCCCCAAGGCGGCCAGTCCGGCCCCTTGGCAAGCGAGCGAACTGGACCTCGACCATCTGGATCTGGACGAAGAACTGGCCAGGCTCGAAGAGCGTGAAATCCAGCCCAGCAAAAGCTTCGGCCAGCCGCACAATCCAAAAAGCAGCTCACTGAGTGCTCGTCGCGACACCCCTGACACTGAAGAAGGTGAATGGTCTGATAGCCTGTTCAGTGAATCAGCGGCAGACCGTGCAGAGACCGCCAAAGTTGCCGAAAAAGCCGTAGAGCTCGCTGAAACCGGACGGACCGAGCCGTCCCTGTCACTGGACATTGACGAACCGGACGATACCCCGCCACTCCAGCTTTCGCTGGACGACGACCTCGATCCGCTGCCGGGCGAACACCTGTCGGCCACCGATGACGAGGACGACGAACTCCCTGAACTGGCACCTGTCAGCAAAGGCAAACGCAAGCGCAACGAACCGGGCATGCGCGAAGAAGCGTTGCTTGACCTGGTCGACGACCCATTGCACCTGGACTGGCAAAAACGCCGCTCGCCGTGGGGCAAACGCCTGCTCTGGACCCTGCTGGCACTCCTGGCTGGCGCGGCACTGGCCGGGCAGTACATTGCCAATCACTTCGACGAGCTGGCGCGTCAGGACCAATACCGTCCGATCTTCCAGCAACTGTGCCCGCAAATCGGCTGTACAGTGCCGTCCAAAGTGGATATCGACCGGATCAAAAGCAGCAATCTGGTGGTACGCAGCCACCCCGAATTCGCCGGAGCGCTGGTGGTGGATGCAATCCTCTACAACCGCGCGCCCTTCTCCCAACCTTTCCCGCTGCTGGAGCTGCGCTTTGCTGACCTCAACGGCAAAATGATCGCCAGTCGTCGGTTCAAGCCCGGCGAATACCTGAGCGGCGATCTGCCCAAGGCCGAGATGCCCCCGCAAACCCCTATCCACATTGCCCTGGACATCCTCGACCCGGGTCCAAAGGCCGTTAACTACAGCCTGAGTTTTCATTCCCCGGAATGAGCGCGCTGCGCTTTTAGTTGCTAGCTTCAAGCGGCAAGTTAGAAGCGAAATGCAAATTTGCTGTGTCTTGCAGCTTGTCGCTTGAGGCTTGTAGCTAACCTTCAGCTCCAATTGTTCAAAATTCATCCAATTGCGTCTTTAACCAGTCATCGAGAGCGGGTATCATGCCAACCCTTTTTCGAACTCCCAAGATCCGGCCCCACAACAGGGAAGTCCTATGTCGGCGGTACGCATCGGCCCATATACATTGCACAACGGTTTGATTCTCGCCCCTATGGCGGGCGTCACCGACCAGCCCTTTCGTCAGCTTTGTCGACGGATGGGTGCAGGCCTGGTTGTTTCGGAAATGGTCACCAGCGACATGAGTCTCTGGAACAGCCGCAAATCGCGCCTGCGCATGATTCACGACGGTGATCCCGAGCCGCGCTCGGTACAGATCGCCGGCGGTGACGCGCAAATGCTGGCAGACGCCGCCAGGGCCAATGTGGAACTGGGCGCACAGATTATTGATATCAACATGGGTTGCCCGGCGAAGAAGGTCTGCAACAAGGCCGCCGGCTCCGCGTTACTGAAAGATGAAGCATTGGTGAACGAGATCCTGCAGGCCGTTGTGGCTGCAGTTGATGTGCCGGTCACCCTGAAGATCCGTACCGGCTGGGACCGGGACAACAAGAACGGCCTGACGGTGGCAAAAATCGCCGAACAAGCCGGGATCACTGCTCTGGCGGTACACGGCAGAACCCGTGCCGACCTGTACACCGGCGAAGCCGAGTACGACACCATCGCCGCGATCAAGCAGGCGGTGTCGATACCGGTTTTTGCCAACGGCGACATCGATTCACCGCAAAAGGCCCTGCATGTGTTGAACGCAACCGGGGCTGACGGACTATTGATTGGCAGGGCAGCCCAGGGGCGGCCCTGGATTTTCCGCGAAGTTGATCATTTTTTGCGTACCGGGCAACTGCTGCCGGCACCGCAGATGAGCGAAGTGGAACGTATTCTGCTAGAGCATCTGACTGCATTGCACACCTTCTATGGGGAGGTTTTGGGCGTACGCATCGCCCGCAAGCATGTCGGCTGGTATCTGGCAACCTTGCCGGGCGCCAAGGAGTTTCGCGCCCACTTCAATCGTTTAGAAGATACGGAAGCACAATGCGCCAACGTTCAGGCGTTTTTCGCCGAACGACACAAGAGCCTGGTGACAGGGGACGAGGGATGGGTGGCCGCATGACGATGATGACCGAGACATTAGTGAGTGGAACAACGCCCGTGAGCGACAACGTCAACTTGAAACAGCACCTCAATACACCGAGCGAAGAAGGTCAGACCCTTCGCGGGAGTGTCGAGAAGGCGCTGCACAATTATTTCGCCCACCTGGAGGGCGCTGAAGTCACGGACGTCTACAACCTGGTACTTTCCGAAGTCGAGGCCCCCCTTCTCGAGTGCGTCATGAACTACGTCAAGGGCAACCAGACCAAGGCCTCCGAGATGCTGGGCCTCAATCGCGGCACCTTGCGCAAAAAGCTCAAACAGTACGATCTGCTGTAAGCATTCAATCAAACCTGAAAGGCGTCCTGATAAAACAGGCCGCCTTTTTTGCTGACTCCTTTGCTTTTGATGGAAATCGAGATGACCGATCAGACTACCCGCCTGCCGATCCGCCGCGCTCTAATCAGCGTTTCCGACAAAACCGGAATCCTTGATTTCGCCCGTGAACTGGAAGCCCTCGGCGTCGAGATCCTGTCCACAGGCGGTACGTTCAAGCTGCTGCAAGACAACGGCGTAGCCGCTGTTGAAGTCGCTGACTACACCGGTTTTGCAGAAATGATGGACGGTCGGGTTAAAACCCTGCACCCGAAAATCCACGGCGGCATTTTGGGCCGTCGCGGCATCGACGACGACATCATGAACGAGCACGGCATCAAGCCGATCGACCTGGTAGCCGTTAACCTCTACCCGTTTGAAGCCACCATCTCCAAACCAGGCTGCGACCTGCCGACCGCCATCGAGAACATCGATATCGGCGGCCCGACCATGGTTCGCTCGGCGGCCAAAAACCACAAAGACGTGGCCATCGTGGTGAATGCCAGCGATTACGCCAACGTTCTGGAAAACCTCAAGGCCGGCGGCCTGACCTACGCACAGCGTTTCGACCTGATGCTCAAGGCCTTCGAGCACACCGCTGCCTACGACGGCATGATCGCCAACTACCTGGGTACAGTGAACCAGGCCGCCGAGACCCTGAGCACAGAAGATCGCAGCCTGTTCCCGCGTACCTTCAACAGCCAGTTCATCAAGGCCCAGGAAATGCGCTACGGCGAGAACCCGCACCAGAAAGCGGCGTTCTACGTTGAAGCCAAGCCGACTGAAGTCAGCATCGCCACCGCGACCCAGCTGCAAGGCAAAGAGCTGTCGTTCAACAACGTAGCCGACACCGACGCTGCGCTGGAATGTGTAAAAAGCTTTGTTAAGCCAGCCTGTGTGATCGTCAAGCACGCCAACCCGTGTGGCGTGGCCGTAAGCCCGGACGCAGAAGGCGGCATTCGCCAAGCCTACGAGCTGGCCTACGCCACTGACACCGAATCGGCTTTCGGCGGCATCATCGCCTTCAACCGCGAGTTGGACGCTGAAACGGCCAAGGCCATCGTTGAGCGTCAGTTCGTTGAAGTGATCATCGCCCCGTCCGTGAGCGAAGAAGCCCGCGCCATCGTGGCAGCCAAAGCCAACGTACGCCTGCTGGCCTGCGGTGAGTGGAGCGCAGACCGTGCCCCGGCCTGGGACTTCAAGCGTGTTAACGGCGGCCTGCTGGTTCAGAGCCGTGACATCGAAATGATCGGCAGTGAAGACCTTAAAGTCGTGACCAAGCGCGCACCGACCGAGCAAGAGATCAACGACCTGATCTTCGCCTGGAAAGTAGCCAAATACGTGAAGTCCAACGCCATCGTCTACGCCAAGGGCCGTCAGACCATCGGTGTCGGCGCAGGTCAGATGAGCCGCGTAAACTCGGCCCGTATTGCCGCGATCAAGGCTGAACACGCGGGTCTGCAAGTACAAGGCGCCGTAATGGCATCGGACGCATTCTTCCCGTTCCGTGACGGCATCGACAACGCAGCCAAGGCCGGTATCACTGCAGTGATCCAGCCGGGCGGCTCGATGCGTGACAACGAAGTGATTGCAGCAGCAGACGAAGCTGGTATTGCCATGGTCTTCACCGGCATGCGCCACTTCCGTCACTAAACACTTTTTGCAGACGCCACGAACCATGTAGCCGCTGCCGAAGGCTGCGATAAGACCCAAAAGGTCTTCAGCGATCTGAACATCCTGCAACCGCTTCGCGGTTGATCGCAGCCTGGCGGCAGAGGCTACAAGGTCTGACCCGCGTTTCCACAGAATTCAGCGTCATCCGAGGTTTTTGAAATGAATGTTTTGATCATTGGCAGCGGTGGCCGCGAACACGCACTGGCCTGGAAAGTAGCTCAGGACCCACGTGTCGCCAAAGTATTCGTTGCCCCGGGCAACGCCGGCACCGCCATCGAAGCCAAGTGCGAGAACGTCGCCATCGACGTGCTGGCCCTTGAGCAACTGGCTGACTTTGCCGAGAAAAATGTTTCCCTGACCATTGTTGGCCCGGAAGTGCCACTGGTTGCCGGTGTGGTTGATCTGTTCCGTGCCCGTGGCCTGGACTGCTTCGGCCCTACCGCTGGTGCCGCTCAGCTGGAAGGCTCCAAGGCATTCACCAAGGACTTCCTGGCGCGTCACAAGATCCCGACTGCCGACTACCAGAACTTCACTGAAATCGAACCAGCTCTGGCTTACCTGCAAAAAGTCGGCGCGCCAATCGTGATCAAGGCCGACGGCCTGGCCGCGGGCAAAGGCGTGATCGTCGCCATGACCCTGACCGAAGCCGAAGACGCCGTACGCGACATGCTCGCGGGCAATGCGTTTGGCGAAGCCGGTTCGCGCGTGGTCATCGAAGAGTTCCTCGACGGCGAAGAAGCCAGCTTTATCGTGATGGTCGACGGCAAGAACGTTCTACCAATGGCCACCAGCCAGGACCACAAACGTGTTGGCGACGCTGACACCGGTCCGAACACCGGCGGCATGGGTGCTTACTCCCCGGCCCCGGTAGTCACCGCCGAAGTTCACCAGCGCGTGATGGATCTGGTGATCTGGCCGACCGTGCGCGGCATGGCTGAAGAAGGCAACGTCTACACCGGCTTCCTGTACGCAGGCCTGATGATCGACAAGGCCGGCAACCCGAAAGTCATCGAGTTCAACTGCCGCTTTGGCGACCCGGAAACTCAGCCGGTGATGCTACGCCTGCAATCGAGCCTGGTACTGCTGATCGAAGCCGCACTGGCTCAAGCGCTGGACAAGGTTGAAGCACAATGGGACCCGCGTCCAAGCCTGGGCATTGTCCTGGCTGCTGGCGGCTACCCTGGCGATTATGCCAAAGGCGCAGTAATCCACGGTCTGGACGCAGCCGCCAAGCTGGAAGGCAAAGTGTTCCATGCCGGTACTGCGCTTAATGCAGCCGGTGAAGTCGTGACCTCGGGCGGCCGCGTACTGTGCGCAACCGCAATGGGTGACACCGTTGAAGCGGCGCAGCAAAAAGCTTACGCGCTGGCCAAGGCCATCGAGTGGGACGGTTGTTTCTACCGCAACGATATTGGCTACCGAGCCATTGCACGCGAACGCGGTGAGAACCAGGAATAAGCAATCCACATGGATAGGTAAGGGCCATTGGCCCTTGCCTAACTATTCCAGGCCCGCGCATAGTTATCATCTGGCTTCACTTTACGAAGGGATTTCGCCGTGCGCTGGCTCAGGATTGCCATAGCTTTTACCGTCGCTCTGATGGCTTCTGTACTCGGTATAACGTCGGTGCAGGCGGCATCAGCTACCAGTTGGTCGGTCCTCTCTGACCCTCAGGGCACACTGCAACTGAGCGATGTGCGCTCCGCACGGCTATCCAGCCAGTTCAGTCCCGTCGATCTTGCCCGGCTAACCCCTGCTGAGCCCGGTGAAGCCCTATGGCTGCGGGTACGCTTGCAACCCGACAGGCACGAACAAATTCTGCGGGTGTTCGCCCCCGACCTCTCGCGCCTGGACATGTATGTCTTTGACGATCAAAAGCTGATCAGCGAAATCGTCACCGGCAACTCACTGCCCCTCAGCAGCAAGCCTGTGCCAAGCAGTGACTACCTACTGCCTTTACCGCAAAGTCATGAAGCCCTGGATGTTTACCTGCGCATGGTCTCGGACCACCAGTTACGTCCCCACATTACCCTCGACACTGCCGTCATGCTGGCCGCCAACCAGGGCAAGCCCTTGCTCTATGGTCTGTTGCTCGGCTGCATGGCAATGCTGGTGTTGCACAACCTGATTCGCTTTTCCTTTAGCCGCTCGCCCAGCAGCCTGTGGCTTGCGATTTGTGAAATCCTGCTCATGGCCAGTTCGGCGCTGTTCCTGAACCTGCTGGACCCCTGGCTCCCGCAGTGGCAAGGCGCACAAATCCCCGGTGCCTACCTGGCCCTGCTGCTGACCGCACCTTGCGGGTTGATGTTTACCTATCACTTTTTCTCGAACCGTGGCTCACATCCGCTGCACAAACTGCTGTTGCTAAACATTCTGATCATCAGCCTCGGCGGCCTGCTACTGCTGTTTATCGATGACCTGCCACTGAACCTGATGACCTACGCTCTGGTCGGACTGGCGAGCCTGAGCATTCTGGCGGTTGCGGTTTACCACTGGCAAAAAGGCTACCGACCGGCGCGCATGTTTGTCATGGCGATGGTGTTTTTCAATATCGGCACCCTGGTGATCCTCCCCGCACTGCTGGGCCTGACCCTGATCGCACCGCAGGAGCTGGTTCTGGCGCTGATGATGGTGATCTGCACCAGCGGTTTGCTGATGAGCATCGCCTTGAGCGAGCGCAATCGCGGCATCACCGATGCGCAATTCAGCATCAGCCGCGACCTGGCTGCCAGTAACGCCGAGGTAAGTGCCAAGGCCGAGTTCCTGGCCAAGATCAGCCATGAAATCCGCACCCCCATGAACGGCGTGCTGGGTATGACCGAACTGCTGCTGGGTACACCACTGTCGGTCAAACAACGCGATTACGTACAAACCATCCACAGTGCGGGCAACGAGCTGCTGACGCTGATTAACGAAATTCTCGATATCTCCAAGCTCGAATCGGGGCAAATCGAGCTCGACGACGTACAGTTCGACCTCAATGCCCTGATCGAAGACTGCCTGAGTATTTTCCGCACCAAAGCCGAACAGCAGAACGTCGAGCTCATCAGTTTTATCCAGCCACAAGTGCCACGGGTGATCAGCGGTGACCCCACCCGCCTGCGCCAGACCTTGCTCAGCCTGCTCGAGAACTCCCTGAAAAAGACCGACGAGGGCGAGATTCTTATCGTTGTCGCACTGGAGGAGCGCAGCGGCCCGCCACGCCTGCGCATTGCCATTCAAGACTCCGGCCAACCGATGGATGAGCAGGAGCGTGACGCCCTGTTGCATGCCGAGTTGCACAGCAAGAACTTCCTCGCGGCAACCCGCCTCGGTGGCCATTTGGGCTTGGTCATCGCGCGCCAGCTGATCCTGTTGATGGGCGGCGAGTTCGGGATCAAACCCGGGCAAACCACCGGCAGCAATCTGTGGCTGACCCTGCCTCTGGACCCGCAACACCTTGAGCACCCGACTTCCGATCTGGACAGCCCGCTCAAGGGCGCACGGGTGTTGGTGGTCGACGACAACGACACCTGCCGCAAAGTGCTGGTGCAACAGTGCTCCGCCTGGGGCCTGAACGTCAGTGCCGCGGCATCGGGCAAGGAGGCTCTGGCCTTGCTGCGCACCAAGGCGCACTTGCGTGATTACTTCGACATCGTCCTGCTGGACCAGAACATGCCTGGCATGACGGGCATGCAACTGGCCGCCAAGATCAAGGAAGACCCGAGCCTCAACCACGACATCCTGCTGGTCATGCTCACAGGTATCAGCAACGCGCCGAGCAAGATCATTGCGCGCAACTGCGGGATCAAGCGCATCCTCGCCAAGCCAGTGGCCGGTTACACCCTCAAAACCACCTTGGCCGATGAACTGACCCAGCGCAACAAGGGGCATACCGCCGCGCACACCTCTGCCAATGGCCCGGCGGCCGTACCCGTATCAGTGCCCGGTGACTTCCGTATTCTGGTGGCCGAAGACAACAACATCTCGACCAAGGTCATTCGCGGCATGCTTGGCAAGCTCAACCTGCACCCGGACACCGCCTGCAATGGCGAGGAAGCGCTGAAAGCGATGAAAACCCAGCGCTACGACCTGGTTCTGATGGACTGTGAAATGCCGGTACTGGACGGTTTTTCCGCTACCGAGCAATTGCGCGCTTGGGAAGTCAGCCATCAGCGTGTACGCACCCCGGTGGTTGCGTTGACCGCGCACATCCTTACCGAGCACAAGGAACGCGCTCGACAGGCAGGCATGGACGGGCACATGTCAAAACCCGTGGAGCTGTCGCAACTGCGTGAACTGGTGGAATTCTGGGTCGAACAGCGTGAGTTGCGTCAATCCAGGGCACAACTGTCCTAACATACACTCAATCCCCTGATAAACTTTGCGCGCCCCCCTTCGATGTGAGCTCAGACCATGCTCCATGTGTTGTTCAGTGTGTATTTGAAGATGCTGGTGCTCTATAGCCCGTTCTTCGTACTGTCGTGTTTTATCAGCCTGACCCGGGGTTACTCGAACAAGGAGCGCCGCCGCCTGGCCTGGAAAGTGGCCCTGGCCACGCTGATCTCCAGCGTGCTGCTCTATCTGTTCGGGCGCACCATTTTCAGCGTGTTTGGCATCACCGTTGACGCGTTCCGCATCGGTGCCGGCAGCGTGCTGTTTATCTCGGCACTGGGCATGGCCCAAGGCAAGTCTGTGGTTCAGACTGACAACGTGCAGCAAGACGTAACCATTGTACCGTTGACCATCCCGCTCACCGTTGGCCCCGGCACCATTGGTGCGCTGCTGGTCATGGGCATCACCCAGCCCCATTGGGACGACAAGCTCATGGCTATCGTCAGTATTGCCCTGGCCAGCCTGACGGTCGGCGTGGTGCTTTACCTTTCCAACAAGATCGAGGGAATTCTGGGCGAGCAGGGCTTACAGATCGTAAGCCGCCTGATGGGCCTGTTTGTATGCGCCCTCGCAGCGCAAATCATCTTTACCGGGGTTCGGGGCTATATGGTCCCTTGAACAAAGTCTGCGTAGCAGCTGCCGTAGGCACGAGGCTGCGTTCGACGATGCAATCGTCGTAAAACCGGCAAGCACGGTGCATCTGATTCACCAAAGCCGAATGGTTTTACGACTGCTTCGCAGCCGGACGCAGCCTCGTCCCTTCGGCAGCTGCTACGGTTGTGCTCAAGGCTTTTCGCCATACCAGCGCGGCGTATACACCCACTGTGTGCCATCGGCACGCGGGAAGGTGCAGGTGGTCGACGAACCAATCAGCACCATAGTGCGCATATCTACCTGATCCGGCGTCAAATCACCCAACGTAATCACGCGCAGGGTCTGGCCTGGACGGCCGATATCGCGCCCCAGCACCACAGGCGTTTGCGCCGTGCGATGACGGCGCACGATATCCAGCGCAACCCCCAACTGCCACGGTCGTGAACGGGAGATCGGATTGTAGAACGCCAGGGCCAGGTCCGCCTCGGATGCCAGGTCCAGACGCTTTTCAATGATGCTCCACGGCTTGAGGTTGTCCGACAGCGACATTACGCAGAAGTCATGCCCCAGCGGCGCACCCGCCTGTGCAGCAGTTGCCAACGAAGCCGATACGCCCGGCAGGATCTCCAGGTCGACGCTGTGCCACTGCGGTTCAGTAGACTCGTGCAAGGCCTCAAGCACTGCAGCGGCCATGGCAAATACGCCGGGATCACCCGAAGACACCACCACGACCGAACGACCTTGTGCCGCCAGCTCAAAGGCATGTCGGGCACGCTGCATTTCTTCTCGGTTATCGGTGCAATGCAGCACCTGATCGGCGCGAAACGGCCCGGCCATGCGCACATAGGTTTCGTAACCCAACACATCATTGGCCCGGGCCAGTTCGGCTTTGACCGCAGGCACCATCAGCTCGGCAGCGCCGGGGCCCAGGCCGATAACGGCCAAGCGTCCACGCGTCCGGCCAATCTGCTGTGGGTCCAGTGGTGCGAGTGCTACGCCCAACTTTAGCCCGCTACCCGACTCGCGCCAGTCCACAGGCAGTTGCTCGGCAGCGCTGACAAACCGAAGCGGCACAGCCAATTCGAGGGCCGTTTCACGCAACTGCGCGCTGCCCATCAAGGTGTCGGGCGCAACGATGCACGCCAGCGATTGCCAGGCCAGCTTCGCCTCGTGCAAAGCCTCGCGAATCGTCTGCGCCGAGACTTCAGCACTTGCCTTCAGCAGCACATTGCGCGGATAGATCAACAGCTCATCAGCCGCCGGTTCACGCTCGGCACTGCCGATATGAATACTCAGACGTGCCTGCTGACTTTCAGGCAACTGCGCACTGGCCAGCCACGGTGCATCACCTTCGATACGCACCGGCTCGCCCGCCAGCAGGTCAGACACAAAGCGCTTGCCCAATTCCAGATCGCCCAAGGCGTAGCCGCTCGGCGGGTTAAGCAGGCAGGTGCCAAAGCGCAGTTCACCGCTGGTGGTGATCGCAGGAGCAATGCCCAAGCCGGCAGCGATTTCCCGTGCCAGATCGTTCACCCCGCCCAGCCCGCCCAGCAGCGGTACGACCGCGCTGGCGTCTTCGGCAACGGCCAGTACCGGCGGCTCGGCGCCCTTCTCCAGCAGCAACGGCGCCAGCGTGCGAATCACAATTCCCGCCGCGCACAACGCAATAATCGGTGTGCCCTGCTGATACAGCTCACGCAGGGTGGCACCAAAATCACTGTAACTGCGGTCAACGTCCTCAACCCGCCCTGCCAGACCATAAATCAGCGCCTCTGAGCAGCACTGTTGAATACGCCGAGCGGTGTTCAAGCTGCCACTGCCCAGGATGACAATGGCCGGTGCTGGTCGACTCATCCTTGCCACCGCTCGCCCGGCACGATAATCAGCGAGAAGTACGGCGAGGACATCGGTTCCACTTCATTGAGCGGCACGATTTTCTGATTGCTCATGGTGGCGCGCTCAACGTATAGCGCACGCTCGGCCAGGCCCAGTTCACCCAGTACTTCGCGCACTTTATGAAAGTTGCGCCCCAGTTTCATGATCACCGCCGCATCGGCAACCGCCAGGCGCGACTTGAGTTCGTCGTGGGGCAGCACACCCGAGAGCACCGACAGGCTCTGGTTGCGATACACCAGCGGCACGCCCAGTACCGAAGCACCGCCCAACATCGAGCACACACCCGGCACCACCTGAGCCTCAAAACGCTGGGCCAGACGGTCGTGCAGGTACATATAGGAGCCGTAGAAGAACGGGTCGCCTTCGCAGATCACCGCCACATCGCGCCCGGCTTCCAGATGCACGGCCACTTCAACAGCCGCCTGATCGTAGAAATCGCTGATCACTTGTTCGTACGACAACGGTTCCGGCAACACTTCAGTAGTCACCGGGTACACCAGCGGCATCTGCGTTTGCGCGTCTTGCAGATGGGCTTCGATAATGCCGAAAGCATTGCCCTTTTTGCCTTTGGCGACGAAGTACGCCACCACCGGCGACTCGCGCAGCAAGCGCAAGGCTTTCACGGTAATCAGCTCCGGGTCACCGGGACCAACGCCCAAACCGATCAAACGTCCTGGTTGCGTCATTATTCGATCTCCGTCGCCAGTGCGTTGACCGCGGCGGCAGCCATCGCGCTGCCGCCTCGGCGGCCCTGCATGATCACAAACGGTACGCCGCGACTGTCCGCCGCGAGCATGGCCTTGGATTCAGCTGCGCCGACAAAGCCGACCGGAAAGCCCAGAATCAGCGCCGGTTTAGGTGCCCCGGCATCGATCATTTCCAGCAGGTAAAACAGCGCGGTCGGCGCGTTTCCGATCACCACCACGCTGCCTTCCAGATACGGACGCCACAGTTCAAGGGCCACCGCCGAGCGGGTGTTGCCCTTCTCCAGCGCCAGCTCTGGCACGCCTTCTTCACGCAGGGTACAGATCACCGGGTTGTTGGCCGGCAAACGGGTACGGGTCACACCTTCGGAAACCATGCGCGCATCGCACAAGATTGCCGCGCCAGCAGCCAGTGCATCACGTCCGGCCTTGCCCGCGCCCGGCGAAAAACGCAGGTCCTCGATAGCGTCGACCATGCCGCAGGCGTGAATCACTCGCACCGCGAGTTTTTCCAGATCCGCCGGGATACTGGCGAGGTTGGCCTCGGCACGAATAATGGCGAACGAGTTGCGATAGATCTCTTGACCATCGCGGATGTAATCAATCATCGGTGTTGCTCCGTTGGCGGGCCTCAAGCCAGGCGCCCGCCGCTTCAATAGTAAGGTTGCGCTCGCGCAGAACACCGAAACCCGGTTGTTCTGGGGCACGTAAATAAAGGTCGTAATGACCGGGCGCCACGGCCAGCAAAGTGACCGGCGCAACGTGGGCCGCCGCGCAAGAGCGCAGGCAGCCAGTCAGATGTATGTTGTGCGGTTGCTGCAAAACGGCCGCCAGCTGACGCGCGTCCTGTTTGGTATCGGCCAGGCCTTTGGCGCAGGCGCTTGAACCGGTACAGGCAAGCAGATGCGCCAGCGGGGTCTGTACATCACAGAGCAACCCCAGGGCTTCTAACTGTCGTGTAACCGTGAGCGCAGCCTGCGCCTGAACATTGGGCAGCAACACACTTTGCCAAGGGGTGAAGCGCAACGTGCCGTCGCCGAACGTCTCTGCCAGTTGAGCCAGCCCGGCCAGGGTCGCGGCATCCAGCCGACCCAGCGCAGGCACGGCGCCGATATGGACCCGGCCTTGCTCGATCTGTGGATAAGTCCCGATGTGCCGTAACCCGTTAGTGCCTTCGCGCCGCCATTGTGCCAGCACCATCAGCGGCACACTGAGGCGTTGCGCCAACTGCGCCATAAAATCCGCGAGCGCAACTTCCTTGAGCAAATGACGCATCCGCGTGTGTTCCGGGCGGGCCAGATCAAGAAACAGCGTCAACACTGCCAGCACCAGCGCATGCCCGTGCTCAACCGGCACCGCTGCCAGCGCCCGGTCATGGCCCGGGCACCCGGCCAGACCAAAGGCCAGCAGCGTCTGGCCATTGTGCTCGAACGCCGACAACCACAGGTCGTGGGGGTGTTCGAGCATGGCCAATGCTTCGCCGCCGTCCAGTTGCACCGCGAACTTGGCCGACAACTCGGCAAACCGCGCAGTACTTTGCAAACTCGCGAGTATTTGCCGGGCCAGCGGGCGCGTATCGAACTGCATCTGCGGGTCGATGCCCGCAGTAGGGCTGAGCATCAGGTTGCGCACATCATCACCCGCTGCGGTCGCAGGCCCTAGGCCCACCGCCAGCAGGGGCTCAATCAGCTCACGCTGCCTGGGCCCAACACCACGAATCTGCAGGTTGGCGCGATTGGTCGCCTCGATCACGCCGCTGGCATAACGCTGGGCCACATCAGCCACCGCCCGGGCTTGCCGTGCAGTGATCGAGCCGCCGTCCAGCTTGACCCGGCAGATCCCGCCATCCAGCGCGGCAACGATGCGCAGTAACCCCGGGCAAGCCGAAGGGCGCACAGAAGTCGTGACAGGCAATTCAAGTGGCAGGGTCAATGGGCTATCCAGAACAGGCAATGGGCTATTGCAGGTGGCGCATTATGCCTGCTTTGGGCAATCCCATGAAAAGCTTGCCGGACGGAATACCTACATGGGTTGAGGCGGCTCAGCGAACACCGGGTGAACACGGCCCAGACGGCTGATCAGCAAGACTACCGTGTCAGCATTGGCCAGCATCAAATCGATACGTTTCATGGGGTCCTTGGTGAATACCTCACGGGCTTGCGCCAGCGTTTGCACCCCGGCAATTTTTTTCACATGGCTTTTGGCCGGACCGTTTGGTATATCGCTCCACTGCTGGGTATCGGGATTGAACGACTGAAACAGCCTCTGCTCCTCCACGTACGGCGAATGGCACTGCTGAGCGACGTCACAGAGCTGTTTAAGACGGCTGCCATAGGCCGTACGCTCATCCAGTAGATCGGGATAGGGGAAGCCCGGGTTCGAATAAAAAATATCGTCCGTGTTCAGTACTTGATGGTTGATCTCGTGCAACAGGAACGAGGCGCGATAGTGCTGGTTGACCGCAAACGGTGGCTCGGTCTGCTTCAAGTACGGGTGATTTAACGCATAGGGTAATTCAAACACCGAGGCGAAGAACTTCTCGGCCAAATAGACACGCTTGCTCGGGTCCGCAAGGTTGACAAAAGCCACAGTATTGTTCGCAAACCGGGATCGACACACCACGTATTTGCTTGACGTCAGTGGCGCCATATCGGGATGTAAAAACCGTGCAAGCATGGGCTCAACCGTTTGTTTGAGCCGCTCGAGCATCGCTTGGTCAATTGCCTCAACATCAAAGAAAATCTCCAGCAGCTCGCGGTTGTCAGCATTTACCTCACCCGCCTCGTTCAGCGTATGCAGTGCGTTTTGACTGCGTTGCAGGTAGAGAGTCGCCAGCTCATGAGCCTCGCGGATCTTCAATGCCTTCTCAGGAAAACGCCGTTGAATACTGTCCATGCCAATGGCTTCCATTTCATAGGTAAAGGCATACCCGCCCATGATCGCTCTGGAAAACACCGGGCCGCCGCCCAACAGCGGCTCGCGGGTGTCCAGAACCCACTGCTGCTTGTCGTCGAGTTTCAGCAGTGGGCCGTCGAGCTGTTCGTCGATAAAAATGCGCCAGCGCTCGCGCCAGGCCTTGAGACGAAACACTTGCCCGGCCAACTGCACATAGTTGAAGCCGCTGCGCGGGTCGCTGTAAACATGAGTGGAGGGGTCTCTGTGCAGATCTTTCAGGGCCACATCATTGACCTGAAAAGGCTGTAACTCGGCTTGTGGGGCCAGCTCCGGCGTCACGCCTTCGGTATGTTTGCCGCTGCGTTGACGGGAGGCCGTTATCAGCAGCGCCTGGGCAAAATCCCCCACGGCCTCGCCCCACGTGCCCCGCCTTGCCGCGGCCACGCCCTCATTTAGCGCCCCCATGCTCTGCCAAACCACCAACGGAATACTGAGTTTGGCCGGGAGAAACATCAGCGCAGTCTGCACGATCAGGCTGAACAGGTACTTGAAAGACTCCCAATTCGCTTCGGCCGTCGTTTTCGATTGCTCCGCAGCCATTTCCAGCAGCAATTGGTAGTTATCCTTGTACAGTTCATGAAACAAATTGCCCGCGATGGGGCGGTTAGCCAGAGTGGGTGGCAAAGCCTTGAGCAACAGACCGGGTATGGGTGAGCTGATATAACGCACCAGATGCGGTTCGACAAAACCGCCATTGGCGTAAGTCTTGCGGGTAAAGGCTGACATGCGTGACAGCAGCAGATTTTGCATAGGCGTGGAGGTGCGCAGGTCTTCGAGCACGTCGGCGTCGCTGTCGTAAGACTGGAACGTAAACTGCTCGCTGTAGTTGACCCACAAAATCTGCGGCCCGGCCTCGGGTGCCGCGGGGCCGATCAGGTACACACCCGCGACCCGGTCCGGGTCATCCCCCTCTTCTGCGATCAACTCGAAGGGCCGAATGATGATCGTGCCACCGTCCAGCGGTTCGCGGGCCGAGCCATCGGGCATGTCCATCACATGCTGCAAATAGCGCCAGGAGGTTTCCTTTCTCGGGTCGATCAGCTTCTCGCGCAATGCCTGCTCAATCACTTGCAGCCGCAAATGCTCGGCAAATTGTTGCTGGCGCAGTGCAACGCCATCGTTACCGGGCGCAAGTCTGGTCTTGAGCAAGGTTTGGTACTGAGCGCCGATATCCAGTTGCCGGGTTAACTGACGCACATAAGCGGCGTCCAGCAACGCAGGTAGCGCCCGGCCATCGTGGCCGTGCAAGGACATCGTCCCGGCGTTGAGCCGGTAAAAAGCATTCAAGGCAAACTGCGTCAGGCTCTGGTGAGTACGCGTTGTGGCCGCGGGCAAAAAAGACGGAATATTGCCCACGCCTACAGGAGCGCCAAGATAGGTGTCGATCACCACCTCAATCGCATCCGGCTGCAGCCCTTGGCCAGGAAAGTCGGTGTCCAGGCGAGACGCCAGAGCCGCTCGTGAAAACTCGGTGATTTCCGGGATGTCATGCAAGTAACTCTGATCGGCTTGCCCGGCACTCTGAAAGCGCTGCAACAGGTGAGCGTATTGCTGTTGCTCGTCTGGCGCGGCCGCTTTCAGCCAGGCGGGCAGCAAGGTATTGAACTGTTGCAGACGAGCCGTTTCGATCACCCGCTCCAGCATTACCCCGGCCCGGCCTGCAACCAACGCGCTCTGCACCGTATTTTCAAAAGCCTGCGCCGACAACGGCGTATTTCGGGCCAGACGGCACACATGTTCGATGTCCTGCAGCACCTTGTTGATGGCAGCTATCTGGCATTGGCTGATGAAGTCCTGCTCGATCGGCTCCAGGTAAAGCCAGCGATTTTGCCCGGCCACTTTCCAGTAACGCGTGCCGTCCAGATACGTCGACACGCCCGACTGCTCGGCAGTGCTCACATTGTCCAGCAACTCCCAGCGCCGGACCTTGCTCAGCAAAAGCGCTTCAAGGTGCGCCATGCAATGGTCCAAACAATTAAATCCTTCAAAGCCTGCTGCCGGAGTCCAGACAATTGCACGACCTGCGTTGGCAGACTCAAGCCCGCCGCGTTCGGTGACCAGAAAACAATTGGCCACAGCCATTGCCCCCTGCCCCCCGTTAAACGACAAGCTGATGCCATGCACATCCGGTACGAACTGATTGAGTGCCGGGCGCTGATCACTCACCGGATAGTCCAGTACGGTGTTGAGGATTGCCCGGTCAGTCGAGCCAAGAGCGTTGTCCAGATGCATGAGCCGCAGCTCGGCACGCAACATCACGCCCCTCAAGGTGGCTAGCCTGAGCGCCAGCGCATCCGGACCCTGCGGGCTGTAAGGGGTAAAAAAAGAACCCCCGGAGCCGCTGTTTGAACTGGGCGCTGAAATCCATTGCGGCCTGATCCAGCACCGTCAGCACCTTGGTCCCGGCAAAGGTTTTCAGCAGTTTGGCTTCGGCACTGCTGCTTGATTGCAAAGCGGCCTCAACCGCCTGAGGGTTGAGCGGCAGCGGACGATAACCGGTCACCCGCTCCAATAGCGCATCGACAAGCATCACTGATCGAACGGGCGTGTGGCCGTCCCGAGCTTGTATCACCACGCAGGAGAAATCCAGACGTCCATGCCCGGCCCGGATCATGGGTTCCTGCAACCTGGCCAAGGCAAATGAGTATGGGGTTGGCCAATAACGCAGCAGCTCATCCCGCTGAGCCTTCAGGTTCATCAACTTCAAACCCAGCACATCGGCGACCTCACTGGGGCTGTCCGGTACTGGGGTAAAACCGCTTGCACCCGGCACATAACGGCTGCTCCAACGCCCGCCGCTGTTCAACGCCAACAGATCAGGGTCGATCAACTGCCGCACATCGAGTGCATGATCGACCGCCGCCAGCGCGACATGCCCGGCCCGGAGCTGCTGCAACAGAAAATTGAAATCGCTGGACTGCCGGGTGCGAATTGATTGCACGCAAGCGGCGAATACATCGCTGGAAATATGCTCGACACTCAATCGAAGCTCGGACATTGCCGCGAGCGACTCACGTTGATCCAGAGCGATGTAGCGCGCAATCGATGCATACGTCGCAGGGGTTCTCAAACTCGACAGCAGCCAACTCTTGAACCGCGCCCGAGTGCCATGCTTGATCAACCCTTGGGCTGCGCTAAATGAAAAAACCGGGCTCTCCTGCTTCGGAAAAAACACACTGAACACCCCTGACAAAGCTAACTCGCCCTTGGTCGGATCAAACACCGCCAAACGCGCAGCCTGTACCTGGGCGTTGTTATTAACGTCCGAAAACATCTGCTGCAAATGGCCAAATTGTTCCCGGGTAATCTGCTGGTCATGCAGGGCTTGTAGCGTCTGGTGATAAAACAGGTCGCCGAGCCTGGCGACACAATGGTCAAACGGGCTGACTTGCGCTGCACCCGCCTCCTGCCAATACGTGTCCAGAGCCGCCTGCATGCGCTTTGGCAGGTCTTTGGTCGCACTCGACAGCACTCGAACAAGGCGCGTTTCAACTTCATGGGTGCCGCCCTCAGGCAACCCCAAAAACTCTCGGCTATCGGCATCGGGCAATTCACCCTTCAGGTAAAAATCCAGCGCCGCCGTGCCCAAGCTTACTGTCGTGACCTGGTCTTCCTGCGTGGGGTGTTCCCCACGTCTGCTGCTGCGAAGCCAGATCGTCTGAAAATCCAATAGCCAGCCTGGATACTCCCGCGCCAGCGCACGACTCAACTGCGTATCGAGGACCGAGCGTAACGAAGGCAGAGTGATCAAACTGGCCAATGCCTGCACCCGGCAACTGACTAAAAAGTCGCTAATACCCTGACTGACATTCTGCATCACCGGTGATTGCACCTGCCGGGTGTCGAGCGTCAGCGCACCAGGCGTGATCAGAGCAGCGCGCACGTCCAGAGGGGTCAAGCGCAACAACTCACTGCGCTGTTCGGGATCGTCCAGTTGCTGCTCGAGCGCCTGGCGCAAAGCACTTTCGTCGGCGAACCGTCGCAACGTGCCCGTTACGGTAAATAAAAATACGGCGCTGCCTGGGGCATTGCCTGGTCGGCACAGCAGGGCACCCGCCCAGTGCACCGGTCGGCATTGCTTGCGTGACACAAACAGGCTGTGCACCTGCGCCGACCCGGTGGGGTGGTCTTCCTTTACCGCACTGCGCAGCGCGCTGCTTTCGGCCGCACTGAGGTCACCCGCCAACTCGGCGAGCGACAGGCTGTTCATGAAGCATTCATACAAGGCCTGCTCTGCATAAAACGGGCGTGGGATAGCGTTCATCGTTCATCTCGCAAGCGTGACGGGCGAGCCTGAAGGGCGCCCTGAAAATGAACTCAAACGCTAAGCCACGGCACCATTGCAAAGGCATTACATACTTATCGACACCAAACCGTTGTAACCGCGGCTGCAGCGCCCCGCCCAATCTTCGCCAAGGTCACGTCATTGCACCCGGTGGCTTTATGCGCAAGGCACCTGCAGGCCAAGGCGCGCTATCATGCGTGCCCTGCCTACGGGCCTTTGAAACCCGCTGGCAGTTGGATAAATCAGCGTTCACCAAGAGGATCGGCATGTCGCCCTGGCTAACAATTGTGGGAATCGGTGAAGACGGCTTCAGCGGTCTGGGCAAAACTGCGCGCCGCGCGCTGTTGAGTGCTGGCACCGTGATAGGCGGCCAGCGCCAGCTCGACCTGCTGCCCGCCTGCATCCGTGGCCAGCGCCAAACCTGGCCCAGCCCGTTTTCATTGGCCCCCGTACTGGCAATGCGCGGCGAACCCGTGTGCGTACTGGCCAGCGGCGATCCGATGCTGTTTGGCGTCGGTGCCAGCCTGGCACGATTGGTCCCGAGCGATGAAATGCAGGTTCTGTCAGCGCCTTCGTCCTTTTCGCTGGCAGCCGCCCGACTGGGCTGGGCCTTGCAGGACGTGGTCACGCTGTCCGTAGTAGCGCGCCCAGTAGCCGCTCTCAATGCCCATCTGCACAGCGGCGTGCGCTTGTTGGTGTTGAGCAACGATGGCAGTAGCCCGGCCATTATTGCTGCGATGCTGCGCGAACAGGGTTTTGGCCCGAGCCGGCTGACGGTGCTGGAACATCTTGGCGGCCCACTGGAACGCCGGGTTGAAGCCTGCGCCAATGCCTGGAGCGACCCGCCGATCGCAGCCCTCAACCTGATCGCTATTGAATGCCAGGCCGATGCCTCGACCCAGCCCCTATCCCGTGGCGGCTTGCCTGACTCGGCCTTCAAGCATGACGGCCAACTGACCAAGCGCGATGTGCGGGCCATCACCCTCGCCCGTCTTGCGCCCTTGCCCGGCCAACTGCTGTGGGATGTGGGCGCGGGCAGCGGCTCGATCGGTATCGAGTGGATGCGCACCTGGCCAAGCTGCCGCACACTGGCGATTGAAGCCGATGCGGGCCGCCAACAACTGATCGAACACAACCGCGATGCTCTGGGCGTTCCCGGCCTGCAACTGATTCGCGGCAAGGCCCCGCAAGCCCTTGCCGGGCTGGAGCGCCCGGACGCGATTTTTATCGGTGGCGGCGTGACCCGCGAGGGCGTGCTCGACACCTGCTGGCAGCAACTCAAGCCCGGCGGGCGACTGGTGGCCAATGCCGTCACCCTGCAAAGTGAAATGCTCCTGATGAGCTGGCGCGAACGCCACGGCGGCGAACTGACGCGGGTTCATATCGCTCAGGCGCAACCGCTGGGCGAGTTCGACACCTGGCGCCAGGCGCTGCCGATTACCCTTCTGGACATGACCAAGCCCCTCGATGCGTGACGAAACCGCCGAACAACCCGCACCGCTGCGCAGTGGCCTGACCACCGGCAGCTGCGCCACCGCCACCAGCCTGGCCGCCGCCCGCTTGCTGCTCAGCGGCGTCTGCCATGACGCGGTTGAGATCACCCTGCCCAAAGGCAAAAAGGTGCAGATGCGTCTGGAATTCTGCCGCCTGTGCGAAGCAGGTGCCGAAGCGGGCACCATCAAGGACGCAGGCGATGACCCGGACGTGACCCACGGCGCACTGCTCTACTCGCGGGTGCGCCTGCGGCCCGAAGCGGGCATCGGCTTTGTCGCCGGGCGGGGCGTCGGTACGGTGACCCGCCCAGGGCTGGTACTGAACGTGGGCGAACCGGCAATCAACCCGGTACCGCGCAAGATGATCACCGACCATTTGCAGCAACTGGCATCCGAGCTGAATTACGGCGGCGGCTTTGAAGTGACCGTAAACGTGCAAGACGGCGAAGCACTGGCCCTGAAAACCATGAACCCGCGCTTGGGGATTCTCGGCGGGCTGTCGATTCTGGGCACCAGCGGCATCGTGCGCCCGTTCTCGTGTGCGGCCTATATCGCCTCGATCCACCAGGGCATCGACGTGGCCAAAACCAACGGCTACCTGCATATCGCCGCCTGCACCGGCAATGCCAGCGAAGACACCATGCGCCGGGTCTACAACCTGCCGGAAATTGCCCTGATCGAAATGGGCGACTTCGTCGGCGCGGTCCTCAAGCATTTGCGCAAAGTCCCTGTGGATAAGTTGAGCATTTGCGGCGGTTTCGGAAAGATCAGCAAGCTGGCTGCGGGCCATATGGACCTGCACAGCCGTCACTCCAGCATCGACCTGCCGCAACTGGCGCAATGGGCCGCTGCCGTTGGTGCCGACCTACAACTGCAGGAAGCCATTCGCCAGGCCAACACCAGCCAACAAGCCTTGGCGATGGCCAGTGCGGTCGGTATCGCCTTGGGCGATGCGGTATGCCAGCACGCGCTGAATTTTGCCCGCAGCGTGGTGCCTGCCCAGGTACAGATTGAAGTGTTCGCCATCGACCGCCAAGGCGGCATCGTTGGCCACGCCGGAGCTTTTGCATGAAACGGATATTGTTGCTCGGTGGCGTCACCGAAGCGCTGGCCATCGCCCGCACGCTCGGCCCCCAACACGTCTACAGCCTGGCCGGGGTCGGTCGCGTGCCTACCGATTTGCGTTGTGAAGTACGGGTTGGTGGTTATGGCGGCGCAGAAGGTCTGGCCCGGTATATTGCCGACGAGGGCATCGACCTGCTGCTGGATGCGACCCACCCCTACGCGGCACAAATCAGCCGTAACGCAGCTCTTGCCGCTGCAGCCAGCGCCATCCCGTGCTGGGCCCTGCGGCGCCCGGCGTGGGTTGCACAAGCCGGTGATGACTGGCGGGAAGTGGCGGATTGGGCCGAACTGGTCGAAGCCTTGAGACCATTCAAACGCCCGCTGTTCACCCTGGGTCGCGAACCGCTGGAGCATCTGCATCAGATCCCCGAGCACCAGTTCTGGACCTTGCGCGCTCTGGATCAGTACCCCGGCAATAAGCGTTGCGAGGTGATCGGCGCACGCGGGCCGTTTCTGCTCGACGAAGAGCGAGCATTGTTCGAGCAGCGCCAGATTGATGTACT
The DNA here is from genome assembly GCF_037055265.1 of Pseudomonas sp. ML2-2023-6. Taxonomy (NCBI): domain Bacteria; kingdom Pseudomonadati; phylum Pseudomonadota; class Gammaproteobacteria; order Pseudomonadales; family Pseudomonadaceae; genus Pseudomonas; species Pseudomonas sp. ML2-2023-6. The sequence goes on from NZ_CP146347.1 coordinate 104,006, forward strand.
GATCAGCAAAAACAGCGGCAGCAGCGCCACCGAACCCAAACTGGAAGTCGCCCGCGAGCGTGGAGTACCGGTGTTGATCCTCAAGCGGCCGGAGCTGGCGAGAGTTGATCGGGAGTTTGTGCTGGCTGATGAGTTACTGACGACTTTAAGAGCACTTCATTACGCATGAATTTCATCGCCCTTGCCATATGGTAACTTATTTGTTACCTTTAGCGGCATGACGATCTCCGTAGAAGAATATTGCGGTCAAGATAAAACCAGCCCTTTCGAGCGCTGGTTTTCGTCATTGGATGCCCATGCTGCAGCTAAGGTATCCACAGCAATTTTGCGCATGGAGATGGGCAACACTTCGAACATAAAGTGGTTTGAAGGCTTGGGGGAGTACCGCATCGATTGGGGCCCCGGCTATAGAATCTATTTGTTACAGGAAGGAAAACGCTTGATCATCCTGTTTGGCGGTGGCGACAAGTCCAGCCAGAAACACGATATCAAACAGGCTAAAAAACTCATTGCCGAGTACAAAAGCCGAAAAAACACCACGCAACACACGAGGTAATTGCTATGGCTCTCACAAGAAGTTTCAAGCAAACAATTGCTGAGCGAGCCCAACGCGACCCCGCATTTGCTCAAGCTCTGCTCGATGAAGCCGCTACTCTTTTCCTGAATGGCGAGCCAGAAATGGCGCGGGTCATTCTTCGCGATCTGGTCAATGCCACCGTGGGGTTTGAAGGCCTGTCCAAAGAAACAGCCAAGCCCAGCAAGAGCCTGCATAGAATGCTCTCGGTCAGTGGCAACCCGAGCATGGACAATCTGGCGGCCATCTTTGCCGTTATCCGTAGCAATCTCGGGGTTCAAATAGAGGTACATGCGGTGCCGGCGCACTGACGCGTACTCCAGTGCGGTGACACTCAGCCGCACCCGCTCTTTTTACTTACGCCGATCATTCAGGCTTAATAGCCACCTTGATCGCCTCACTCATGGAATTGCTCATGTCCCGACAACGGTTTGCATTTGCCTGGATCGCCTGCTTTGCAGTGCTGTTCAACATGCTTGCCATGTCGACGGCCGGAGCGATGGGTAACGCTAAACCTGCTGCCACCGAACAGTTTATGTGGAGCAGCTTTTGCACCTCAACCGGCACCAAGATGGTTGCCGTGTCGCTGGGCACGGTTGACGCGGGTGACAGCCAGCAAGACGATCACTCCACCATGCAGCATTGCTGGTGCTGCTCGGGCTCTGCGCCGCTGGTGGCTCTGCCCGCGCATATTCCCACCTTGTATTTTGCGGCCATCGAACATGGCCACAGCCTGATCCCCGACCACCTCAAACGCCCTACCCCGCGCCAGCAATGGCCGAGCCTCAACCCCCGCGCCTCACCTCTGGTCTGATTGCGCCTCGCAACTCCTTTTGCGTTTTGAATCGTTCCGGAGAATCGCCATGTTGAACCGCTCACTGCTCAAGCACGCCCTGATCGCGGCGGCTGTATTGCTGCCTGCCTGTTTTGCCAACGCCCACGAATACAAAAGCGGCACGCTACAAATTGCCCACCCGTGGTCACAAGAGCTGCCGCCCAACGCGCCGACCGTGGCCGCGTATTTTGTCATCCACAACACCGGTACCACTGCCGATCGCCTGGTCAGTGTCGACACCCCTATTGCCGACAAGGCCGAGCTGCATCAGCACGTGATGGAGGGCGACTTGATGAAAATGCTGCCGGTGGCCAGCGTCGAAGTCCCGCCGGGCGGCACCGTGACGTTTGCGCCCATGGCGTACCACGTGATGATGTTCGGCCTCAAGGATCGCAGCCTGCTGCAGGACGGCAAGCACTTCCCGCTGACCCTGCACTTTGAAAAAGCCGGTGCGGTGCCGGTTGAAGTCAACGTGCAGAAAACAGCCCCGGCCGACAGCATGGAACACATGCACGCCCACTAACGGCCAAGGTTTCTGAACCCCGTGCGCGAACCTCGCGCCAGGCACTCCATGTCGCAAATTCGCGGCAGTTGGCTGAGCCTGTTTGCCATGTTGATGATTTTTATCGGCCCGCTGATTTCCCAAGCGATGCCGATGGATCATCACGGCTCCATGTCCATGCCCATGTCGATGGATATGAGCATGGACATGTCTGCGCACGCCGAACATAAACAGCCTGCCACCGACCACCACGCGATCTGGGAAAAGTGCGGATACTGCACCCTGCTGTTCAGTTGCCCGGCGCTGCCCGGCAGCGTTGACCTGAACCTGTTTGATGCGCCTGCGCCCAAGCGCTATCTGGCGTCCAACCCCCGGCTGGGCCATGCCCGGCAACCGGTCTTCCCCGGATCGCGCTCGCGAGCCCCACCCGCATTCTTTTAAGCCTCGACACAACTCATTATCTGGCCGACCTGCATACGCTGCTTTAGACAGCCGCAGGTGCCGGGTTGTATTCGCTTGAATATTGGAATGCTTATGTCCCGTTTTACTGCTGCCTCCCGTTTGCCTCACGCCCAGGCGGTTTTGCCCTTTGCCCTCAGCACCCTGTGCTGCGCATTGCTGGCGTCCACCGCACTGGCCGACGAACATGCAGGGCACACTAATGAACTGAGCCCGCTGGTGATTACCGCCATTGCCCCCAGCTCGCCCCTGACCGTGGTCACCAACCCCAAGGACCCGCGCCAGCCGGTGCCCGCCAGTGACGGCGGCGACTACCTCAAGACCATCCCAGGCTTCGCCATGATCCGCAACGGCGGCACCAATGGCGACCCGGTATTGCGCGGCATGTTCGGCTCGCGCCTGAAGATCCTCACCAACGGCGGCGAAATGCTCGGCGCCTGTCCCGGGCGCATGGACGCACCAACGTCCTATATCTCACCGGAAACCTACGACAAGCTCACCGTGATCAAAGGCCCGCAAAGCGTGCTCTGGGGCCCTGGCGCTTCGGCGGGCACCATCCTGTTCGAGCGTGAGCCCGAGCACTTCGGTGAACTGGGCACACGGGTCAACGCCAGCCTGCTGGCAGGCTCCAACGGCCGCTTCGACAAAACCATCGATGCCGCCGCCGGTGGCCCGCTGGGCTATGTACGGGTGATCGGCAACACGGCCCACTCCGACGACTACAAGGACGGCAATGGCGACACCGTGCCGTCGCGCTACGACAAATGGAACGGTGATATCGCCCTCGGCTGGACCCCGGATGCCGATACCCTGCTGGAACTCACCGCCGGCAAGGGCGATGGCGAAGCACGTTCGGCCGGGCGCGGCATGGACGGCAGCCAATACCTGCGCGAAAGCCTTGGCCTGCGCTTTGAAAAATCCAATATCGGCGACGTTCTCGACAAGATCGAAGCACAGGTCTACTACAACTACGCCGACCACGTGATGGACAACTACACCCTGCGCACCCCGTCGGGCACCGGCATGATGGCCGGGCCGATGGCGTCCAACGTCGACCGCCGCACCCTCGGCGCACGGATCAAGGCCACCTGGCGCTGGGCCGATTACCAGTTGATCAGCGGCATCGACGCACAGACCAACGAACACCGCAAACGCATGGGTATGGGCATCGATACCTACAAGGAGCAGAACTGGAGCAAGGACGCCGACTTCCACAACTACGGTGCCTTTGGCGAGCTGACCTGGTACGCCGCCGAACGTGATCGGGTAATTACCGGCGCGCGCCTGGACCGTGCATCAGCCAAGGATTACCGCGCCCGCCTCGGCTCGGGGATGATGAGCAAACCCAACCCGACCCTCGACCAGACCCGCGCCGACACCCTGCCCAGCGGCTTTGTCCGTTTTGAGCATGACCTGGCCGACAGCCCGACCACCTTGTATGCAGGTCTGGGCCATGTGCAGCGTTTCCCGGACTATTGGGAACTGTTTTCGCCAAGCTCGGGCCCTGCCGGTTCAGTGAACGCGTTCGATGCAATCAAACCAGAAAAGACCACCCAACTCGATATGGGCCTGCAATACAAAACCGCAACCGTGGAAGCCTGGGCCTCGGTGTATGCCGGTGAAGTCCGCGACTACATTCTGTTCGACTACGCCAGGGGCGCGTCCCAGGCACAGAACATCAACGCGCGGATCATGGGCGGTGAACTGGGCGCGGCCTATCAACTGACCTCCAACTGGAAAGCCGACGCGACCCAGGCCTATGCCTGGGGCAAAAACACCACCGACGGCAAGGCTCTGCCACAAATGCCGCCGCTGGACACCCGCCTGGGCCTGACCTACAGCGAAGACGACTGGAGCGCGGGCGCCTTGTGGCGAGTAGTGGCACCCCAGGGCCGCATCGACCGTAACGCGGGCAACGTGGTGGGCAAGGACTTCGACAAGAGCGCCGGGTTTGGCGTGTTCTCGTTCAATGGCGCGTACCGCATAAACAAGAACCTCAAGGTCAGCGCCGGGGTCGACAACCTGCTGGATAAAAACTACAGCGAGCACCTGAACATGGCGGGCAACGCCGGTTACGGCTTCCCGGCCAACGACCCGACCCCGATCAATGAACCGGGCCGCACGTTGTGGACCAAGGTTGATGTGAGCTTCTAACCCGCCTTGTGGGAGCGAGCCTGCTCGCGATGGGATCGCTGCGGAGTGTCAGTTACACCGCGTCGTCTGAATCGCGAGCAGGCTCGCTCCCACAGGATCCAGATTCAACAAAAAGTATTTAGCCTTGCGGAGCCGCTCACATGAGCCAACCAACACCGTCTTTCTACAACCTGGCCTGGCGCTGGCATTTCTATGCCGGGCTGTTTGTTGCTCCATTCATGATCCTGCTGGCACTGACCGGGATTATTTACCTGTTCAAACCCCAGCTCGACCCCCTGCTCTACGACCACCTGCTCAACGTCAGCCCCAGCCATCACAGCCTCAGCGCCGACCAGCAATTACTGCGCGTGCAAACCGCTTATCCACAGGGCCATATCAGCCAGTACCTGCCGCCAATCAACCCGGAGCGCAGCGCTCAATTTGTGATCCACAACGGCGGGCGCGAGCTTAACGTGTTTATCAACCCCTACAGCGGTGAAGTGCTGGGCGAGCAGGATGCCAAGCTCAATCTGCAAGCCGTGGCTCGGGCACTGCATGGCGAGTTGATGATCGGCACCCTCGGCGACCGGCTGGTGGAACTGGCTGCTGGCTGGGGCGTGGTGCTGGTGGTTTCCGGTCTGTACCTGTGGTGGCCACGCGGGCAATCGGCCGCCGGAATACTGTGGCCGCGCCTGGGCCGACGCGGGCGGGTGCTGTGGCGTGACTTCCATGCCGTAACCGGTTTCTGGGGCGCAGCCCTGTTGCTATTTATGCTGGTCAGCGGCATGACCTGGACCGGCTTCTGGGGCAAGCAATACGCCGATGTCTGGAACCAGTTTCCGGCAGCGATGTGGAACAACGTGCCCAAGTCTGATGTTGAAGCCCGCAGCCTCAATACTGCCACCCGCCAGACCGTGCCCTGGGCGCTGGAAAATACCCCGATGCCAGTCTCCGGCGCCCACGCCGAGCACATGGGCCACGGCGCCATGCCCAGCGGCCCTGCTGCTCCCAAGATCACGCTGCAAGATCTGGTCAACATCGCCAGCCAGCGCAAGGTCGAACCCGGTTACAGCATCACCCTGCCCACCACCGCAACCGGCGTGTTTACCATCGCGGTATTCGCCGACGACCCGCGCAACGACGCCACCCTGCATGTCGATCAATACACCGGCGAGGTCCTGGCTGACGTGCGCTGGCAGCATTACAGCAACGTTGCCCGCGCCACGGAAATGGGCGTGATGCTGCATGAGGGCAAGCTCTTCGGCTCACTGAACCAGATCGCGATTCTGCTGGTGTGCCTGATGATCCTGCTCAGCTCGGTCAGCGGCCTGGTGATCTGGTGGAAACGTCGCCCGCAGGGTCGTTTGGGCGTGCCGCCGCTACGTCACGAATTGCCGACCTGGAAGACCGGGGTTGTGATCATGCTCGCCCTCGCCGTGATGTTTCCGCTGGTGGGGGCATCGTTGATCGCTGTTTGGGTGCTTGATCGCCTGTTGATGGTTTTTCGCTCAAAACCCCAACATGAGCACTCCTCATAACTAACGTGAGTCATCCGAGAGGCGCATTCCAGAGCATTCCCTATACTGGCGCGCCAGTATCGGACACAAAATAGTTGTTACTGTATAACAATCTATTTAAGCTCCATTACCCGCCGCCAGGAGGCAGCGGGCACACCTCTCGAAAAAAGCGACTCACTGCCACGATGAACAAGTACCTAGTGTCCAGCCTCTGCCTGCTGGCGATAAACAGCGCCCAGGCCGATGACAGCGCCCCGTCCCTGATGTTGCCAGCCGCGAGCATTACCGCCCCTGAAGTCGATCTTGAAAGCATCGACCTCAAGACCGCCACCAGCGCCGGTTCGCGCCTGAACCTCAACAGCCTCGAAACTCCGGCCAGCGTTGAGAGCCTGACGGGTGCGCAAATCCGCGCCCGCGGTGATCGCAGTGTGCAAAGCGCCGTCACCCGCAGCACCGGTATCAGCAACACCGGCACGCCGGGTAACGGCGGCTCGGCCTACTCGGCCCGCGGCTTTGTCGGGGAAGGCTCGGTGATGCAGCTGTATGACGGCGTGCGCATGTACAGCGGCGCGGGCACCGTGACCTTTCCGGTGGACGATTGGTCGGTTGAGCGCATCGACGTACTGCGCGGCCCGGCTTCGGTGCTGTATGGCGAAGGCGCTACGGGTGCGGTGATCAACGTGCTCCCGAAAAAACCGTTCAGCGGCGAAATCGAAAACCACCTGCGCGTCGGCTACGGCTCCTACGACACCCGCCAACAGGCGCTGGACAGCGGCGGTTCGCTGACCGACACCCTGAGCTACCGCTTGAATATCAATCACAACCAGAGCAATGGCTGGATCGATCACGGCAACTCTGAAAACACCTTTATCAGCGCCGCCCTGCGCTGGCAGGCCAATGATGATCTGGCATTCACCCTGAGCCACGACTATGGCGACCAGGAGCCGCAAAACAACTTCGGTGTACCGCTGATCAATGGCCGATATCACCAAAGCCTGCGTGACAAAAACTACAACGTGCGTGACGCCAAGCTGCACTACAACGACCAGTGGACGCGCCTGAACAGCGAATGGCAGATCAACGACAACCTCACTGCCAGCAACGAGCTGTACTACCTCAAGGCCCAGCGCCGCTGGCAGAACGCCGAAAACCACGCATGGAATGAAAGCCAGCAAACCTTGCTGCGCAGCGGTTACTACAGCATCAAGCACGAACAGGAACAGGTCGGTGATCGCCAGACCTTCATCCTCAACCACGACCTGTTCGGCCTTAAAAGCAGAACCTTGGTCGGCGCGGACTACAACCGTATCCACTTCAACCTGCACAGCAACTCGCCGTATACAGATGTGAACACAAACGGCCAGCCAATCGACCTGTACCACCCGGACCGGGGCGAGTTTGAAAGTCAGTCGCCATACCGCGACCAATTCACCACCACTACGCAGCAGGTTTCACTGTTCGCTGAAAATCGCACCGAGCTGACCGATCAACTGTCGCTGGTCACCGGCGTGCGCCGCGATATCGTGCATCTGGATCGCGACAATTTCTTTCTGGATAAAGCCACCGAACGCAGCGACCGAGGCCTGTCGGCCAATAGCTGGAAAGTCGGCCTGGTATACGAGTTGACACCAGACATGTCGGTCTATGTCCAGCAGGCCACCAGCGTAGATGGCGTGGGTGGGCTGATCAGTCTGGATCAGAAGCAGCAAGACTTCAGCCTGGCCCATGCCCGCCAGACCGAAATCGGCTTCAAGCAGATGTTCTGGGACCAGCGAGGCGAATGGACCCTCGCCGCGTACCACATCATCAAAAAGGATTTGCTGACCACCGACCCGAATGATTCCACCCGTACCCTGCAAGTCGGCGAGCAATCCTCCAATGGCCTGGAAGCCAGCCTTGATCTGCAACTGCCGCACCGCTGGCAGCTGCAAGCCAATGCCTCTGTGGTACGCGCCCAGTACGACACGTTTAATGACGAAGGCGTGTCACGCAAAGGCAATCGCCCTACGGATGTACCGCGACGTACCGCCAACCTGTGGTTGAGCAAGGCCATTACCGATGACGTGAATGCCGGAGCCGGTGTGCGTTATGTCGACTCGCGTTATGCCGACACGGCCAACAACGTCGAAGTGCCGAGCTACACCGTGGTCGACGCTACCGTGAGCTGGAAAGCCCTGCCCAAAACCACCCTGGGACTGCGCCTGAACAATTTGTTCGACCGCCAGTACGCTGTTAGCCAATACAATGGCGGCCAACAGTGGATCATGGGCGAACCGCGCTCGTTCTTTGTGACGGCTGATTACGCATTTTAAGCGCTGCCCTCAAACCGTCCCCTCTCCCTCCGGGAGAGGGGACGGTTTGAGGGGCTTTTGATTCTTCGAGAACACAACCGGATATTTATGACCCGCCTCACCCTCACCCAACTCGCCTGGACCCCTCTGGGCCATGGCCATTGTCATCACCAGTTCCAGCTGCGTGATGCCAACCTGCACGTCGCGGCAGGTGAGTTTGTGGGGTTGATCGGGCCCAACGGCAGCGGTAAAACCAGCCTGTTGCGCTGTGCCTATCGCTTCAGCAAACCCGAGGCAGGCGCGGTCCACCTCGGCCCGCACAGCCTCTGGCAGCAATCACCGCGCTGGTGCGCGCAACGCATTGCCGTGGTGTTGCAAGAATTCCCTGACGCCTTTGGCCTGACCGTCGACGAAGTGGTCGCCATGGGCCGCACCCCGCACAAAGGCCTGTTCGACGGTGATACCGAAGCCGATCGCCAACTGGCCCGGAACGCGCTGCAGTCAGTCGGCCTCAGCGGCTTTGAGGACCACGCCTTCGCCACCCTCTCGGGCGGTGAAAAGCAACGGGTGATCCTCGCCCGCGCCCTGGCCCAGCAGCCCGAACTGCTAATCCTCGACGAGCCGACCAATCACCTCGACCCGCGCTATCAGCTGGAGTTGCTGCAGTTGGTCAAACGCCTGAACATCGGCACCTTGGCCAGCATCCACGACCTCAATCTGGCTGCCGCATTTTGCGACCGCCTGTATGTGATCGACCACGGCAAAATCATCGCCAGCGGCACTCCACGCGAGGTGCTGACCGTCGAACTGCTGCGCGATGTGTTTGGCGTTGCGGCTTTGATCGACGATCACCCGCTGTCCGGCTACCCGCGCATCACCTGGATAACCCGACCATGAAGCTGACCTCCCTTGCACTCGGCCTTTGCATTTTGCTGGGCGCCCAACTGGCCCAGGCCGACGCCACGAAATACCCGCTGACGATCAAAAGCTGCAACCGTGACGTAACCTTCAACCAAGCGCCGAAACACGCGGTCAGCCATGACATCAACATGACGCAGATGATGCTCGCCCTGGGCCTCAAGCCGCGCATGGCTGGCTACAGTGGCATCAGTGGCTGGAAGGCGGTAACTCCCGAGATGAAAGTGATCCTCGACGGCTTGCCGGAACTGGCGAGCAAATATCCCTCGGTTGAAACCCTGCTCAATGCCAACGTCGATTTCTTCTTCGCTGGCTGGGACTACGGCATGCGCGTGGGCGGCGACTTGACGCCGCAAACCCTGACCCCGCTGGGCATCAATGTTTATGAGCTGACCGAGTCCTGCGCCTTTGTGATGAAACGCCCACCCGCCAGCATGGAAGACACCTACAACGACCTGCGCAACCTGGGCAAAATCTTCGACGTACAAGAGCGCGCCAATACGTTGATCGCGAAAATGCAGGTAAAAATCGCCGAGGTGCAAAAGTCCCTGCCCGCCACGAAGCCGCGGGTGTTTCTATATGACAGCGGCGAAGACCGCGCCATGACCTCGGGCAAACTGGGCATCCCTCATGCGCTGATCGAAGCCGCCGGCGGCAACGATATCCTCAGCGACATCGACGCCAGCTGGACCCGCATCAACTGGGAAACCGTGGTCGAGCGCAACCCCGAAGTCATCGTGATCGTCGATTACAGCGAAGTCAGCGCTGAACAAAAACAGCGTTTCCTTGAAACCAATCCGGCCCTGCAATCGGTGGACGCGATCCGCAACAAGCGCTTTATCGTCATTCCCTACGTGCAAGCCACACCGGGCATCGACAACGTGCTGGCGATAGAAACCCTGGCCAAAGGTTTCCACCCACAATGATGGCTCGCCGCTACGCCCTGTTGCTGATCGGCCTCGGCGCATTGCTGCTGGTGTCGTGCGTGGTGTCACTGGGCTTTGGCCCGGCGCGGGTGCCGGTGGAGGTGGTGTGGCACATTTTGCTGAGCAAATTGTTCGGCATTGGCGAGGTGAACTGGAGCGCTGGCCAGGAACATATCGTGTGGCTGATCAGGGTGCCGCGCATGTTGCTCGGGGCCTTGGTCGGCGCCGGACTGGCGTTGATCGGTGCGGTGCTGCAAGCCGTGACGCGCAATCCGTTGGCCGACCCGCACCTGCTCGGCGTCACCAGCGGCGCCACCCTGGGTGCGGTGATTGTGGTGCTGCATGTGGGTGAAATCGTCGGCCTGCTGACCTTGCCCATCGCTGCCTTTATCGGCGCCCTGTTGAGCATGCTGCTGGTGCTGGCCATCGCCAGCCGTCACGGCCGGCTCGACAGCGACCGCCTGCTGCTGTGCGGTGTGGCCGTGTCGTTTGTAATGATGGCTGTGGCCAATACCCTGCTGTTTCTGGGCGACCATCGCGCCAGCTCCGCCGTGCTGTTCTGGATGCTCGGCGGCCTGGGGTTGGCACGCTGGGAACTGTTGGCCATCCCCAGCGCCAGCGTGCTGCTGGGGCTGGTGTTATTGCTCGGCATGGCCCGCCCGCTGAACGCGCTGATGGCGGGCGAACAGACCGCCGTCACCCTCGGTTTGAATGCGCGCAACGTGCGCCTGCGGGTGTTTCTGATCGCCTCTCTGATGACCGGCGTACTGGTGGCCATCAGCGGCTCGATCGGCTTTGTCGGCCTGATGATCCCGCACATCGCCCGGCGCTTGGTGGGCGCCGAGCATCGGCGTTTGCTGCCTGTATCGGCACTGCTGGGTAGCGTGTTTCTGGTGTGGGTCGATGTGGCTGCGCGCACCCTGATCGCCCCCGAGGACCTGCCCATTGGCGTGGCCACGGCGGCGATTGGCGGCCTGTTTTTTATTGGCTTGATGCGCAAGCGTTAAAGCTCGTCACGCAGGGGGCCGACTTTCAAGTCTGCCACTGGCAGGCCCGGCGTCGTGCCCTCGTAATCGAATGCCTCGGGCTGAGCCCGAACTGTGTGCCCTGAAGCAATAATCCCGGCAAGTGGCCAACTGCTGCTGGTCACCAAAACATGCATCCCACCAGAATTGAGTACATGGGTCAGCATATCGCTGGGCAGCATGTTCACTGGCGTCGCCTGACTGTTCTCTTCGAAATACCCCAAGGCTGACCAGCCATCGCCAATCACTGTGTTGCACAGCTGGAACCTGGCCTCCTGGCTCCCCCGCCAATACCTCAAAAGCCCACCATCGTCGGTCGACACATACAGGTAAGCGACTCCCAGCCCCCTGAGGTCCAGGGTATGGGTGGCGTAACAGATATCTTCCGGCCATGGGATGTTACGCAACAGCAGGGTTTCAACTTCTCCCGCAGCATTGCGGTTACGCATATCGCGCGAGAAATACAGGCTGGCCAGCTTGAATCCTTCGGGCAGCACTACCCTGGGCGAAGACGCACCGGGAGTGACGCGATGAGTTTCAAGCAGGGTTTCTGCGACATTTACCGGCTCGCCATTTACCACCGGGTCGAGCGCTACGTAAGTGTTGTAAGCCGGGTGGTGCAAAATCCCCCCAAGGATATTGAGTGTATGGGGTTGTTTGATCTTGCCATGTACATAACGGGCCGCATCGTTTGGATAGCTGAACACCGGGCTCGCGGGAAACTGTCTGATCGAACGCTCGGGCCTGCCCCCGACTTGCGCACCAAAGGGTTGCCAGCCGCCCAATACCGGGCCGGCATGGGCCCAGACCCCATTGGTTACCAGCACCTCAAGACGCCCCGCCATTGCTACCTGGCGCACATATTCAACGGGCGTCAGCCTACGCGCGGTCAATTGGTCCAGCAGCACTTGCCCGGCGTTTTTGAATATTCCCGCAGACAATTGGGTCGCATCCAGAGCGCTGGCAAACCGCAGCAAGGCCCCGTCTGCAGTCGAGATATACAGGACCGAATTACCCCCCAAAAAATCGGTCTGGCTCTGGAGATTGATCGCCAGCTGCAAGCCCTTGACCAGATCCAAAGGTGAAATAAACCCTTCGTAAACCCGCTTGTCGGGGAGATGGCCCTGCAGGTCGATCTGCCCAGGCGCTGCCACATACACCGCCAACGGTTTAAAACCCGCAGGCAGTTTGTAGCTGCCGGTCAGATCATCCCGCTGATACAGCCGATCCATACTGAAGTCGCCGCCCTCCAGCGCCAGCGTCGTCACATACTCCTCGCTGTGAGTGCTGCGCAGGACCAGCCCGTACTGACCGGACTGGCGGGCGCCCATCTGTTCATGGACATGGCGCACGGCGTCTTCCGATTGCGCAAAAACCGGGCTCAGTGCCGGCGGTCGCACTGCCTGCCCACTGTCGATTCCAGGCCGCCATCCATCTGTAATTTTACCGGGGCTACCCCACAGGGCACTGCCAACCACAAGTTGCAAATCCCCGGTTTTGGCCACAAGCGCGATGTACTCGCTGGGCTTTTTCGAGTTGCCGCGCATGGCCATTGCCATCGTGTTGTGCCGCACGCGTTCGGGATGGTCAGCAGGAGGTGCGAGCTGCGCCCCAAGCACGGCTTCCTGGGGTGAGCCGCTGGGGGTGTACTTGAGCAAAGCACCGTCCTGCGCTGAAAAATATCGGATTGCGGCCCAGTCACGATTGCGGATTGCGTCGTAAACCTCATGGGGCTCAAGCATGTTGCGAAACAGTTTTTCTTCATCTTTTGAGCGCCATAATTGCAACGGATGCACACGGTGGCTGTGATAGACCGCCACCACAGAACAGCCCGCAGGCACGAACCTGGCCAACTCGGTCGGGTACACCATCGAGGCGTCAAAAGTCTCGTTTTTGCCCTTCAAGGGTTCAGTCGCGACAAAACGGTTATCCAGCCGCTGGTAGATCAAGCCGCCATAGACACTGGCTGTGCGACTGGCTATTTGTTTGTGAGCGTAGCGGGCAGCATCGTCCGGGGTGACAAAGGACGGCCCCATGTCTCGACGGTAAAACCCTTCATAGGGTTCCCAGCCAGCATCAACCCGGCCTTCAGAGCGCCACAGGTCACTACTGTGCAGCACGCTCAACTCACCCGCACCGGCCAGCTCACGAATACAGGTTGTCGTTTTATAAACGCCCCCCAGCATGTCACGCAAAATGGCCAGGCCTTGGCCCTCGCCTTCGGGCAACCGGGCCAGAAATTTCTGTTCGCTCGAGGCAAAGGTCGATACGTATTTCAACAGCGCGCCGTCGCGGGTCGAGATATACAGCGCCAGCGACCGTTTGGCCCCTACTCCCGCCAGCGACCGGACCGCCTCAATACCTTTGGCCAGGGTTTGCGGGTATACGAAATTTTTGAAAATCGACACTTCTTCGGCGGGCATAAGGCTGGGGTCGCGATAAAAGCCATCGCTGCAATAAACCCCAATCAAGTCAAACTGCTCAGGAAATCGCAACCTGCCTGCCGTGTCACGACCGAAGATGCGCTGCAATGCAAAATCCGTTTCGCCGGTGACCGGCTCAGAAGCGATGAAAAACCCCACCCCCTTGCGCTTGAGAATCACCCCATAGAGGCTCTCGCTGGTTTGATGAATGCGCGCCCTGACATCCTTGAGCGCCAGCTCCGCGCTGCTGAATGTCGGGCCAAAGGCAGGCTGGGCAATGATGACCGGCGCAATATCCTGCAGGGCCTTGGGCGTGAATGGCCGGTAATCGGCGTCCAGCACCCCGAGTTTTCCGTCCCAGACTTCGCTGGACTGAACCACGCTCAGGTCACCGGCTGCCGCGGCGGCCTCAACAAACCCCACGGCGCTGTTGAAGGTTAAAATCCCCTTGCTCGAATCCTCGCCGATACGCACTGCCAATGCTCGTTCCCGAGCTGATCCGCTGGCGACATATTTGATCAGTGAGCCATTGACCCCCGACAAATAGTGCACCCGCGCAAAATAGGCATTCTGACTGTTGAGCAATACATCAATGCTGGAAAAGAAATTCACTGCGATATGCACCTGCGACTCGGTCCAGCGCCCGAAGCCACGCTTCAACGCGTCATAGTTATCCGGGTGCGAGTGATACAAGGCATAACAGGTGTAACCAGAGGGCTGGATAAAGTGGCCTTGCGGGTTGGTTGAGATCACCAGTGTCGGATCGAAAGCACCGGTTTTGCCTTTTACCGGGCGGGTCGCATAGTAGAAGCCCTGCGCGTCTTTCAAGATGACGCCGCCATATTCGGCCGAGCGAAAATCACCAATCAACCGATGAGCGAACCGGGCGGCATCATCGGCGCTGACAAAGGCCGGACTCAACGCCGGGAGCCGGGCCGTTATAGCGGGTCGGGCAAGCCGTTTTTCGCGGTTGCGAGAAGTGTTCATGGCTGTGCTTCCTTGATTAAAAAGGGCGGGCTCAGACTCGGCAGTTGTACGGTCTTGTCACGGGACAACTGATCTGAAAGTTCCATTTGGCTTTTCTCTGGATAGAGGGAAGCTTCATCCTTCGCCGGTACCTCGATGGATCGGTATTAACTAAATATTTCCCTGCCCTGGTGCACGCAGCACCAAGGCAGCGCACGCCGTGCACCCACCTGCCTTTAAAGCCCCCACTTGGTGCGCGAGCACGCCTTTTTTTCGCGCAAAGCCCTGTTGCAGAGCCTTTTTCCCATCACGGCACACCCCTTGCAAATACCTTCAGGTATTCGGATCGACACTAAAAAATCAGATACCTGGAGATCGCACCATGAAGCGTCGCAGCTTGATCAAAGCTTTCACCCTTTCGGCCTCGATTGCCGCCATGGGTATGTCCTGGACCCTTCAGGCTGCCGAGACCATCAAGGTCGGCATTCTGCATTCGCTGTCCGGGACCATGGCGATCTCTGAAACTTCACTTAAAGACATGGCGCTGATGACCATCGACGAGATCAACGCCAAGGGCGGGGTCAACGGCAAGATGCTCGAAGCGGTCGTGGTCGATCCGGCATCCAACTGGCCGCTGTTCGCGGAAAAGGGTCGCCAGTTACTGACCCAGGATAAGGTGGCCGTGGTGTTTGGCTGCTGGACGTCGGTGTCGCGCAAATCGGTATTGCCGGTATTCGAAGAGCTCAACGGCCTGCTGTTCTACCCGGTGCAATACGAAGGTGAAGAGATGTCACCCAACGTGTTCTACACCGGGGCTGCGCCCAACCAGCAAGCGATCCCGGCGGTTGAATACCTGATGAGCGAAGATGGCGGCAGCGCCAAGCGCTTTGTATTACTGGGTACCGACTACGTTTACCCGCGCACCACCAATAAAATCCTCCGTGCCTTCCTGCACTCCAAAGGCGTAGCCGACAAGGATATCGACGAGGTCTATACCCCGTTCGGCCACAGCGATTACCAGACCATCGTGTCCAACATCAAAAAATTCTCGGCGGGCGGCAAAACCGCAGTGATCTCCACGGTCAACGGCGACTCCAACGTGCCGTTCTATAAAGAGCTGGCCAACCAGGGCCTGAAGGCCACCGACGTTCCGGTCATCGCGTTCTCGGTGGGCGAAGAAGAACTGCGCGGTATCGACACCAAACCGTTGGTGGGCAACCTGGCGGCGTGGAACTACTTCCAGTCGGTTGAGAACCCGGTCAATGAGAAATTCGTCGCCGACTGGAAAGCCTACGCCAAGAAGCACAACCTGCCGGGCGCTGACAAAGCGGTAACCAACGACCCGATGGAAGCTACATACGTGGGCATTCACATGTGGGCCCAAGCGGCAGAAAAAGCCAAGTCCACCGATGTCGACAAGGTTCGCGAAGCGCTGGCCGGCCAGACCTTTGCCGCGCCATCGGGCTACACCCTGACTATGGACAAGACGAACCACCACCTGCACAAGCCGGTGATGATCGGCGAGATACAGCCTGACGGTCAGTTCAGCGTGGTGTGGCAAACCGAAGGCCCGGTCCGCGCCCAGCCGTGGAGCCCATACATTCCTGGCAATGACAAAAAGCCGGATTACGCGGTGAAGAGTAACTAAGCCCCGCCACACTTTTTTGTCTGGTGCGGTCAATGTGGGAGCTGGCTTGCCTGCGATGCAAACAACTAGGTGTATCTGATACACCGCAGCGATGCCATCGCAGGCAAGCCAGCTCCCACAACGTCCGTGCATGATCAGGACATTTGTTATGCCTACTGCCCTCTACCGCCTCATTCTGGCGTTGCTGCTGTTGCTGCCATTGGCCGCCAACGCCGATGACGCCAGCGACTTCGCCGTCGCCAACAACAGCCAGCAAGCCCAACTGCTGGAAAGCTGGGCGGCACAACCCGTTCCTGCCCGCATCGAACTGATCAACAGCCTGCAACAGGGCCAGCTCACCGTCGATGGCCAAACCAAAACCCTGCGCCTGAACAACCGCCTGCGCGGCCTGATCGATACGGCGCTGGCCAGTCATCAGTTGCTGGCAGCCGATCCGACGCTGCGCTTGAGCGCGGCACAGCAGCTGCAAAAGTCCGCAAAGCCTGCACAACTCAAATTCCTCGACCAGCAACTGGCTGGCGAAAGCGACAGTGATGTACATGCGGCACTGAGCCTGGCGCTGGCCAATCTGCAACTGGTCGATGCCGACCCGGCCGTGCGTCTGGCCGCCGTGCGCCTGCTTGGTGAAACCGGCGAGCCACTGGCTCGTACCCGCCTTGAAGCCCTGCTGCAACCGGGTGTCGAAACTGATGCCACGGTGCACACCGCAGCCGAAACCAGCCTGGCGCAAGTCAAACGCAAACTGCTGATCGGCGACCTGTTGGGGCAGGCTTTCAGCGGCTTGTCCCTGGGTTCGATCCTGCTGCTGGCGGCCCTCGGCCTGGCTATCACCTTCGGCCTGCTGGGCGTGATCAACATGGCCCACGGCGAAATGCTGATGCTGGGCGCCTATTCCACTTACTGCGTGCAGTTGCTGTTCCAGCGTTTTGCCCCCGGTGCCATCGAGTACTACCCGTTGCTCGCATTGCCGGTGGCGTTCTTCGTCACCGCGGTTGTGGGCATGGTGCTGGAGCGCACCATCATTCGTCACCTCTACGGCCGACCGCTGGAGACCCTGCTCGCGACCTGGGGTATCAGCCTGATCCTGATCCAACTGGTGCGGGTGATGTTCGGTGCGCAAAACGTCGAAGTGGCCAACCCGGCCTGGCTGTCGGGCGGGCTGCAAGTGCTGCCTAACCTGGTGCTGCCGTACAACCGGCTGGTGATCATCGTTTTCGCCTTGGCCGTGGTGTTCCTGACCTGGCTGCTGCTGAACAAAACCCGCTTGGGCCTCAACGTGCGCGCCGTGACCCAGAACCGCAACATGGCCGCCTGCTGCGGCGTACCCACCGGGCGCGTGGACATGCTCGCCTTCGGCCTGGGCTCGGGGATCGCCGGGCTGGGCGGCGTGGCCTTGAGCCAGGTCGGCAACGTTGGCCCGGACTTGGGCCAGGGCTACATCATCGACTCGTTTCTGGTGGTGGTACTGGGCGGCGTCGGGCAACTGGCGGGCACGGTTTACGCGGCCTTCGGCCTGGGTATCGCGAACAAGATTCTTGAACCGCAGATCGGCGCCGTACTGGGCAAAATCCTGATCCTGGGGCTGATCATTCTGTTTATCCAGAAGCGTCCGCAAGGGCTCTTCGCGCTAAAAGGACGGGTGATCGACTGATGAATCAGCCTCTGATGGTCACTGCTGCACAAAAAGCCGGACCCAGGCTCACAACCCTGGCGGGCGCCTTGATTCTGCTGGTGCTGCTGGCATTGCCGCTGCTCTCGCTGCTGCCCGCCGACAGCCCATTCCAGGTCTCGGCCTATACCCTGACGCTGGTGGGCAAGATTCTCTGTTACGCCATCGTCGCGCTGGCGCTGGATCTGGTGTGGGGCTACGCCGGGCTGCTGTCCCTGGGCCACGGCTTGTTCTTCGCCCTGGGCGGCTACGCAATGGGCATGTACTTGATGCGTCAGGCCTCGGGCGATGAGCTACCGGCATTCATGACCTTTTTGTCCTGGACCGAATTGCCCTGGTACTGGGTCGGCACCGAGCATTTCTGGTGGGCCATGTGCCTGGTGGTGCTGGCCCCCGGTTTGCTGGCGCTGGTGTTCGGCTTTTTCGCCTTTCGCTCGCGGATCAAGGGCGTGTACTTCTCGATCATGACCCAGGCCCTGACCTTCGCCGGGATGTTGCTGTTTTTCCGCAACGAAACCGGCTTTGGCGGCAACAACGGCTTTACCAACTTTCGCAGCATTCTGGGCTTTGGCATCACCGAGCCCGGCACCCGCGCTGCGTTGTTTTTCGCCACCGTGCTGTTACTGGTCGTCAGCCTGTTTCTCGGCTGGCGCCTGGCGCGCAGCAAGTTCGGCCGCGTACTGACCGCCCTGCGCGATGCGGAAAACCGCCTGATGTTCTGCGGCTACGACCCGCGCGGCTTCAAGCTGTTTGTCTGGGTGCTGAGCGCAGTGCTGTGCGGCCTGGCCGGGGCCTTGTATGTGCCTCAAGTGGGCATCATCAACCCCGGTGAAATGTCGCCGACCAACTCCATCGAGGCTGCGGTATGGGTCGCCTTGGGCGGTCGCGGCACCCTGATCGGCCCGCTGCTGGGCGCAGGGGTGGTCAATGGCATGAAGAGCTGGTTCACCGTGGCCTTCCCTGAGTATTGGCTGTTCTTTCTGGGGGCGCTGTTTATCGTCGTGACCCTGTACCTGCCCAAAGGCGTGATCGGCCTGCTGAAGAAAAGGGCCGACCAATGAGGCATTTCATGCTCGAACCTATCCTCGAACCAAACAAGGACGCAGGCAGCAGCCGCGATGCTATCGGTCTGGGCAAGGCCGCCGGTTCGGGGCTCAATACCCGTCACGGCACCATCCTTACCCTGGAAGATATCAGCGTCAGCTTCGATGGTTTCAAAGCGCTGAATAACCTCAACCTGTATATCGGCGTGGGCGAACTGCGCTGCATCATCGGCCCCAATGGCGCGGGCAAGACCACGATGATGGACGTGATCACCGGCAAGACCCGCCCCAGCGCAGGGCAAGCCTGGTTTGGCGAAACCCTCGACCTGCGCCAGATGAGCGAGGTGCAGATTGCGCAATCGGGAATCGGCCGCAAATTCCAGAAGCCCACGGTGTTTGAAGCCCTGAGCGTGTTTGAAAATCTGGAGCTGGCGCAAAAAACCGACAAGTCGGTATGGGCCAGCCTGCGCGCCAAGCTGAGTGGCGAGCAGAAAGACCGTATTGGCGAAGTGCTGCACACCATCCGCCTGACTACCTCGGCCCATCGACCGGCCGGGCTGTTGTCCCACGGCCAGAAACAGTTTCTGGAGATCGGCATGCTGCTGATGCAGGACCCCCAACTGTTGCTGCTGGATGAGCCGGTGGCGGGCATGACCGACGCTGAAACCGAGTTCACCGCAGAACTGTTCAAAAGCCTGGCAGGCAAGCATTCGCTGATGGTGGTGGAGCACGACATGGGCTTTGTCGGCTCGATTGCCGACCACGTCACCGTGTTGCACCAAGGCAGTGTATTGGCCGAAGGCTCGCTGGAGCAGGTGCAGGCGGATGAACGGGTAATTGAGGTTTATCTGGGCCGCTGACGAATAGCCGTAGCCGCTGCCGCAGGCTGCGATAAGGCCCGCAGGGGCTTCAACCACTTCAAGAGCGCGACCGCTCGCGTTCAATCGCAGCCTGCGGCAGCGGCTACAGGTTCGGTGCAGTTAAAAAGGAATCCAAACATGCTTCAAGTCGAAAAACTGCATCAGTTCTACGGCGGCAGCCACATTCTGCGTGGGCTGTCCTTCGAGGTAAAAGTCGGCGAGGTCACCTGCCTGCTGGGCCGTAATGGCGTGGGCAAAACGACCTTGCTCAAGTGCCTGATGGGTTTGCTGCCGGTCAAGGAAGGCGATGTGCAGTGGGAAGGCCAAACCATCACCACACTCAAGCCTCACCAGCGGGTAAACGCCGGGATCGCTTACGTACCTCAAGGCCGGGAGATCTTCGGACGCCTGACGGTAGAAGAAAACCTGCTGATGGGCCTGTCGCGCTTCCCAGGCAGCGAGGCCAAAGAGGTGCCTGCGTTTATCTACGAACTGTTCCCGGTATTGCTGCAAATGAAGCATCGACGTGGCGGCGACCTGTCCGGCGGCCAGCAACAACAGTTGGCCATCGGCCGTGCCCTGGCCAGCCGCCCGCGCTTGCTGATCCTCGACGAGCCCACCGAAGGCATCCAGCCCTCGGTGATCAAGGAAATCGGCGCCGTAATCAAAATGCTCGCCGCACGCGGGGACATGGCGATT
This sequence comes from Pseudomonas sp. ML2-2023-6, assembly GCF_037055265.1. Taxonomy (NCBI): domain Bacteria; kingdom Pseudomonadati; phylum Pseudomonadota; class Gammaproteobacteria; order Pseudomonadales; family Pseudomonadaceae; genus Pseudomonas; species Pseudomonas sp. ML2-2023-6. The sequence goes on from NZ_CP146347.1 coordinate 124,494, forward strand.
TTGCTGGTGGAGCAATTTTATGATTTTGCCGAAGAATTGGCCGACCAGTACCTGGTGATGTCGCGGGGCGAAATCGTGCAGCAAGGCCGCGGTGAAAATATGCAGACAGAGGGTGTGCGCGGGCTGGTTACGATTTAATCTTCGACGTTCTCTATGCGAAAAGTCCTACATATGAACTTACCCGCCAACACTGCATTGTTCACCCCCAGCTGGCATGCCGAGCTGGAGCTGGGCTATGGCCGTTTTGGCGACAGCACGCGCCCTGTCCTGCGCCGCCACCTTGGCCCGCTGCGGGTGCAGAAACACCTGTACGCCGAAGGCCCTGAAGTTTGCCAGCACATCATCGTCCACCCACCGGGCGGGATTGCCGGTGGCGACCAGCTGAATATCAGCGCCAGTGTCGGCCCCGGTGCCTGGGCACAACTGACCAGCCCCGGCGCGGCCAAGTGGTATCGCGCAGCGGGCCCTGCCTATCAGAACGTAAGCTTGAAAGTGGCCGCAGGTGCGACCCTCGAATGGCTACCGCAAGAAACCATCGTGTTCAGCGCCGCCCAGGCCGAGCTCACCACCCGCATCGACCTTGAAGGCGATGCGCGGCTGTTTTACTGGGACATGGTAGCGCTGGGACGACTGGCCAGCGGCGAGCGTTTTGAGCGCGGGCACTTTCAATCGCGGCTGGATATTCGCCGCGATGGCCAGTTGCTCTGGCATGAGCGCCAGCGCATTGTGGGTGGCGACGGGTTGCTGGATTCACCGATAGGCCTGGACGGCAACCCGGTGTTCGCCACCTTGCTGGTGACAGGTGAAATCAGTGCCGAGCTGCTGGAAACCTGTCGCTCGCTGCCCAATCCGGTACGCGGTGACTTGACCCAATTACCGGGTTTGCTGGTAGCCCGCTGTCTGGCGGGTGAAGCCTTGCAGGCACGGGCCTGGTTGATCGACTTATGGCGTTTGCTGCGCCCGGCGTTGCTGGGGCGCGAGGCGCTGGCACCGAGGATCTGGAGTACTTGAGAACAATGCAATTCAACTGTGGGAGCGGGCTTGCTCGCGATGCAGACACCGCGGTCTGCCAGTGAATCCGCGGTGATGCCATCGCGAGCAAGCCCGCTCCCACAGGGCACTTTTAACTTATTTGATACGGACTCCATCATGGACCTGACTCCACGCGAAAAAGACAAGATGCTGATCTTCACTGCCGGCCTGCTGGCTGAGCGGCGGTTGGCCCGCGGCGTGATTCTCAACTACCCGGAAGCCATCGCCTATATCTCGGCAGCCCTGCTCGAAGGCGCCCGCGATGGCCGCACCGTCGCCGAACTGATGCATTACGGCACCACCCTGCTGACTCGCGAGCAGGTGATGGAAGGTATCCCGGAAATGATCCCCGATATCCAGGTCGAGGCCACGTTCCCGGATGGCACCAAACTGGTCACTGTCCATCAACCCATCGCCTGAGGCTGCACCATGTCTTACGTTATTCGTGATGCCGTCGCGGCTGACCTGCCTGCGATTCGCGATATCTACAACGATGCGGTGCTCAACACCCTCGCCATCTGGAACGAACAAACCGTCGACCTGGACAACCGCCAGCAATGGTTTAACGCCCGTCAGGCCCAGGGCTATCCGATTCTGGTGATCGTCGACGCCGCCAATATCGCCCTGGGTTATGCCTCCTTTGGCGACTGGCGCCCGTTTGAAGGCTTCCGCCACACCGTCGAGCACTCGGTGTACGTCCACCCCGAGCAACGCGGCAAACGCCTTGGCCCGCAGTTGCTGACTGAACTGATCAACCGTGCCAGGGCCTGCGACAAACACGTGATGGTTGCGGCTATCGAAAGCGCCAACGCGGCTTCGATCCATGTGCACAAGCAGCTTGGTTTTGTTACCAGCGGGCGCATGCCACAAGTGGGAATCAAGTTCGGGCGCTGGCTAGACCTGACTTTTATGCAACTGATGCTCAACCCCGGCGCACTGCCACCCAAGGAGCCCGTGCAATGAACAGCGAACAGGTGGTGCGCGTCACGGCGCAGAGCTTTGCCCAATACCGCGAAGACCTGATTGCGCTGCTGCTCGACGCCGTGCAGCACGGTGCATCGGTGGGTTTTATGAACGACCTGGATCAACCCCAGGCTAGCCGCTACTTCAACGAGGTTCACGCGCAACTGGAGCAAGGCAACCTGCTGCTGTGGGTTCTGGTCGAAGATCAGCGCGTGCTGGCCAGCGTGCAACTGATCCTGTGTCAAAAGGCCAATGGCCTGAACCGCGCTGAAGTGCAAAAACTGCTGGTACTCAATGAAGTCCGCCGCCGCGGGTTAGGCCAGGTACTGATCCACGCTCTGGAGCAAGGCGCACGCGAACAGAAACGCGGGTTGCTGCATCTGGACACCGAAGCAGGCTCACCCGCCGAGAACTTCTACAGTGCGCTGGGTTATACCCGCGTCGGCGAACTGCCCAACTACTGCCAAAGCCCCAACGGCCATTACAGCCCGACCGCCATTTACTTTAAAACCCTGAGTGAGCCGCAATGATTCCAGGCGAATATCGCATTGAATCGGGTGAGATCGAGCTGAACGTCGGCCGCCGCACCTTGAGCCTGAGCGTGTCCAATCGTGGCGACCGCCCGATCCAGGTGGGCTCGCACTATCACTTTTTCGAAACCAACGACGCCCTGCTCTTTGACCGTGGCGACAGCCGCGGCATGCGCCTGAACATCCCGGCGGGTACGGCGGTGCGTTTCGAGCCGGGGCAGACCCGTGAAGTGGAACTGGTAGAGCTGGCCGGACTGCGCCGGGTGTTCGGCTTTGCCGGGCGGATCATGGGGGATCTGGATTGACCACAACACATCTTCCCCCTGTGGGAGCGGGCTTGCTCGCGATGGCATCTACACGGTTGTGCTGAAAGACCGCGTTGCCTGAATCGCGAGCAAGCCCGCTCCCACAACAGGTTTTCGGCGTTAACGATTCGTCTTAATTTTCAGGAACGCACAATGAAAATATCCCGTCAGGCCTACGCCGACATGTTCGGCCCCACCGTGGGCGACAAGGTTCGTTTGGCCGATACCGAGCTGTGGGTCGAGGTTGAACAGGACTTCACCACCTATGGCGAAGAAGTGAAGTTTGGCGGCGGCAAGGTGATTCGTGACGGCATGGGCCAAAGCCAGTTGCTGGCCAGCGAGGTGGTCGACACGCTGATCACCAACGCGTTGATCATCGACCACTGGGGCATCGTCAAAGCCGATGTGGGCCTGAAAAACGGCCGGATTCACGCCATCGGCAAAGCCGGCAACCCGGATATCCAGCCCAATGTGACCATCGCGATTGGCGCCAGCACTGAAGTGATCGCCGGTGAAGGCATGATCCTTACCGCGGGCGGCATCGACACCCATATCCACTTCATCTGCCCGCAGCAGATCGAAGAGGCGCTCAACAGCGGCGTAACCACCATGATCGGCGGCGGCACCGGGCCTGCCACCGGCACCAATGCCACCACCTGCACCTCGGGCCCGTGGCATATGGCGCGCATGCTGCAAGCCGCTGACGCATTCCCGATGAACATGGGCTTTACCGGCAAGGGCAACGCCAGCCTGCCACAGCCGTTGATCGAGCAGGTCGAAGCCGGGGCCATCGGTCTCAAGTTGCACGAAGACTGGGGCACCACACCAGCCTCCATCGACAACTGCCTGAATGTGGCCGATCTGTATGACGTGCAAGTGGCGATTCACAGCGACACTTTGAACGAATCGGGCTTTGTCGAAACCACCCTGGCTGCCTTCAAAGGTCGCACCATCCACACCTATCACACCGAAGGCGCCGGCGGCGGGCATGCCCCGGACATCATCAAGGCCTGCGGCCTGGCCAACGTGCTGCCCAGCTCCACCAACCCGACCCGACCCTTTACCCGCAACACCATCGACGAACACCTCGACATGCTGATGGTTTGCCATCACCTCGATCCGAGCATCGCTGAAGACGTGGCCTTCGCCGAAAGCCGCATTCGCCGCGAGACCATCGCCGCCGAAGATATCCTGCATGATCTCGGTGCGTTCTCCATGATCAGCTCCGACAGCCAGGCCATGGGCCGGGTGGGCGAAGTCATCACGCGCACCTGGCAGACCGCCGACAAGATGAAAAAACAACGCGGCCCGCTGGCCGAAGATACCCCGGGCAACGATAACTTTCGCGCCAAGCGCTATATCGCCAAGTACACCATCAACCCGGCGATCACCCACGGCGTAAGCCATGAGGTGGGCTCTATCGAGGTGGGCAAGTGGGCTGACCTGGTGCTGTGGCGTCCAGCGTTTTTCGGGGTCAAGCCGACGCTGATTCTCAAGGGCGGGGCGATTGCCGCCAGCTTGATGGGCGATGCCAACGCCTCCATCCCGACGCCGCAACCGGTTCACTACCGGCCAATGTTCGCCAGCTACGGCGGCTCGCGCCATGCCACTTGTCTGACGTTTATCAGCCAGGCCGCCTTTGACGCAGGCGTACCTGCGGCCCTGGGTTTGCAAAAACAGATTGCAGTGGTCAAAGGTTGTCGCGATGTGCAAAAAACCGATCTGATCCACAACGGCTATTTGCCCACTATCGAAGTCGACCCGCAGACCTATCAAGTCAAGGCCGACGGCGTGCTGCTGTGGTGCGAACCCGCCGATGTGCTACCGATGGCACAGCGCTATTTCTTGTTCTGACCCCCCCGTGTTTGCAGGAGGTTGGCGGCTGTATTGAAAAGACCCGTTTGGCGCTAAGATGCGTCACCTTTCAATACAGCCGCTCTTGCAGCAAGGTTCGTGGCCATGCGCCTATCAGAATTCATCGTGCACAATGTTGACCGTATCGTCGATGAATGGGAGCAGTTTGCCGAAACCATCACGCCCGCGGCTGAATCCATGAACAGCCTGGCGCTGCGCGACCATGCCAAAGAGATCCTGCTGGCCGCATCGCGGGACATGAACACCGCGCAAACCGCCAGCGAGCAGCAGGCCAAAGCCGAGGGCGAAGGGCCCGAAACCAGCCCGGCCCTGGATGAAGCTGCTGCCAGCCACGGCGAGCTGCGCCATACCGTGGGTTTTGATCTGGTGCAGATGACCTCGGAGTTCCGCCACTTGCGCGCCTGCGTGATTCGCCTGTGGGTCGCCAGCATCGACACCCCGGCCCTCTCCCACATGCAGGACATGATCCGTTTCAACGAAGCCATTGATCAGGCGTTGGCAGAGTCCACGGCAGCCTATGCCGAGCAGGTCAGTCGCTCGCGGGACATCTTCCTGGCCATTCTCGGTCACGACCTGCGCGCGCCGCTGCAGGCCGTTAGCATGTCCACCGAAATGCTGGAGCGCAAAGCCAGGCTCGATGCCGATGCGCAGACTTATGTACGGGCAATCAAAACTGGCGCGCGCCATATGGGCGCAATGGTCAACGACCTGCTGGAATTTGTGCGCAGCCGCTTGGGCAGCAGCCTGCCGATAGAGCCCAAGGCCATGGATCTGGCCCTCGCCTGCCAGGTAGCTCTGGATGAAGCCTGCGCCGGGCAGCCCGACTGCGCTCCGACATTGCACGTAGAGGGCGACGTGCAGGGCCATTGGGACCCGCGCCGGTTGGGGCAAATGCTGCAAAACCTGATCGGCAACGCACTGCAACATGGCGCCCGCAGGGACAAAGTGACACTCACCCTGAGCGGGGATGGCGATGAAGTGACCTTGCGCGTCCACAACCTGGGCCAACCCATTGCCGAGGACGCGATTGCCACTTTGTTCGACCCACTGGTGCGCAGCCCGAGCGAAGACATCAGCCAGCCGGGTACGTCGACCAGCCTGGGGCTGGGCCTGTTTATCATCAAGGAAGTGGTGGACGCCCACCAGGGGCGCATTGACGTGATTTCGACCGAAGCCGAGGGCACGACGTTTACCGTGGTGCTGCCCAGGAACGTTAAGGCTGTGTAGCCACTGACGAGGCACGAAGGCTGCGAGCGCTTGGGGGCACTTCGCAGCCCCATCGCAGTCTTCGTGCCTCGACAGCGGCTACATCACAAACCGTCCCAGTTGCTGCTTCAGCCGCTGGTTTTCAGCGCGCAACTGCTGCACTTCCTCGAGCAGGTCCAGCGCCAGGGCGACGCCTTCCCATTCCATTTGCAAATCATCCCGCAGCTTGGCCGCACGCCTGGCGGTGACCAGTTCGTAGTCTTCAAAGCGCCACACGTCTGGCGTGCGGCCCTGAGGTTCGATAATTCCGTGTTCGACAATCTCTATCACGTAAGTGGCCGAGATATTGGCCTCTTCGCAGAACCTTTCCATGTCCAGCTGAACGATCAGGGTGCTGCTCATGATCAGTTACTCCATTGGGCTCTCGGGTCAAATGCGGCTTTATCGGCGAGTTCTTGCCACAACGCTTTGGTGGCTTCGTCGCCATGGGTCGGCATGACCACTTTCAATTGGGCATACAAATCACCACGCTGGCCTTGCTTGTCGCTCAAACCGTGGCCCTTGATGCGCATACGCTGACCGCTCTGGCTGTCTGGGCGAATGGTCATCATCACCTTGCTGGTCAGGGTCGGTATCGCCACCTTGGTGCCCAGCGCAGCTTCCCACGGTGCCAGCGGCACAGTGATGACCAGATCGTGGCCTTCGACATCGAATTTCGGGTGCGGCGCAAAGCGAATGATCAGGTATAGATCACCATTGGCTGCACCACCCATGCCCGGCGCGCCCTGCCCTTTAAGGCGGATGCGCTCGCCGTCGGTCACACCGGCCGGAATCTTCACGCTCAGGGTCTTGCTGGTATCGCCGATCTGGAAGCTGATCTGCTTCGACTCACCAGACAGGGTTTCTTCAAGAAAAATCGGCAATTCCATTTCTACATCCTGCCCGCGACGGCCCGCACTGCGGCCCGACTGCCCACCAAAGCCATTACCGCGCGAACCGAAGATCGAGCTGAAAAAGTCCGAAAAATCGCCATTATTCTCGAAGCCACTGCTGGAGTGACCCTGCCAGCCAGGCGGCCCCTGGAACGGCTGACCATGTTGACCATATTTACGAATTTCATCGTATTCAGCACGCTTTTCGGCGCTTTTAAGCGCTTCATACGCTTCGTTGACGTCCTTGAACTTGCTCTCGGCGTCCTTTTCCTTGCTCACATCCGGGTGATACTTGCGCGCCAGCTTGCGATAGGCGGTCTTGATCGCCTTATCGTCCGCCGTGGGCTCGACACCCAGGATCTTGTAATAGTCTTTGAAGTCCATGTAAGGATCACCATCCGTTATCAATATCGCGCTGCTCCGGTCACCCAGAATGCTCCAGTTGACCGGCCTGTCGATTGACCGATCTCAAGAGCAGCGCTGCAAAAGTTTATCGGCAGCCTACGGGCTTCACGCAATCGCCTGCTAACTACCAAGCCAATGACTGGAAGTTTGGGGATGAAGGATAGTCTTTCAAGTGGATTAAAACCTGCGATTTAACGATTAGTCGTGCTTCGATTCTTTGAGCGTCTGACATACACTGCGCGGCCGTTTTTTAACCGGAACACGAAAGACATGAAAAGCGCCTCTCCAGCACGTGCCTGCGGTATCGACTTCGGCACGTCCAACTCCACCGTCGGCTGGCTGCGCCCAGGCGTGGAAACCCTCATCGCGCTGGAGGACGACAAGATCACCCTGCCCTCAGTGGTGTTCTTCAATATTGAAGAACGCCGCCCGGTGTATGGCCGTCTGGCGCTGCATGAGTACCTGGAAGGCTATGAAGGCCGCCTGATGCGCTCGCTCAAGAGCCTGCTGGGCTCCAAGCTGATCAAGCACGACACCAGCGTTCTGGGCACAGCTATGCCCTTCAAGGACTTGCTGGGGCTGTTTATCGCTCAGCTTAAAAAGCGCGCCGAGGCAACCGCCGGTCGAGAATTTGAAGAAGTCGTACTGGGCCGCCCGGTATTTTTCGTCGATGACGACCCCCTGGCCGACCAGGAAGCCGAAAACACCCTGACCGACGTGGCCCGCGCCATCGGTTTCAAGGAAGTGTCCTTCCAGTACGAACCAATCGCTGCGGCATTTGACTACGAGTCAACCATTGAGCGCGAAGAGCTGGTACTGATCGTCGACATCGGCGGTGGTACGTCCGACTTCTCGCTGGTGCGCCTGTCGCCCGAGCGCCGTGGCATGGACAACCGCCAGGACGACATTCTCGCCACCGGCGGTGTGCACGTGGGCGGTACCGACTTCGACAAACAACTGAGCCTGCAAGGCGTGATGCCGCTGTTCGGCTACGGTAGCCGCATGAAAAGCGGTGCCTACATGCCTACCAGCCACCACATGAACCTGGCGACCTGGCACACCATCAACTCGGTGTACGCGCAAAAAACCCAGATCGCCCTGAACAGCATGCGTTACGACATCGTCGACACCGGCGGTATCGATCGCCTGTTCAAGCTGATCGAGCAACGTGCCGGTCACTGGCTGGCGATGGAAATCGAAGAAACCAAGATCGAACTGACCCATAACGACAGCCGTCACTTGCTGCTGGATCGGGTTGAGCCGGGACTGAGCGTGGACCTGAGCCGGGCAATGTTTGAAGCGTCCATCGACAACCAGCTGGAACGTATCCGCAACAGCGTGACCAACCTGCTCACCAGTGCGGGCGTGGGTGTCGAGCAAGTCGATACGGTGTTCTTCACCGGTGGTTCGAGCGGTATTCCGGCGTTGCGCCAGAGCGTCTCGGCCATGTTGCCTAATGCCAACCATGTTGAAGGCAACATTTTTGGCAGCATCGGCAGCGGTTTGGCGATTGAAGCTAAAAAACGTTACGGCTGATCCCTCTGTAGCAGCTGCCGAAGGAACGAGGCTGCGTTCGGCGGCGAAGCCGTCGTGAAACCGGGCACTGCCGAGTGTCACTTGAACTCGGTATTCCGGGTTTACGGTCGCTACGCAACCGAACGCAGCCTCGTTCCTTCGGCAGCTGCTACGAGGATGTGCGTTAACCGTTAAACCAACCCCACCTGCTTCAACTCGCTCTTCAAATACGCGTAGTAAATCGGTCCAGCCACCACACCCGGCAGGCCGAAGGCTGCCTCAAATACCAGCATCGCCAGCAGCAATTCCCAGGATTTGGCGCTGATCTGCCCACCCACGATTCTGGCGTTGAGAAAGTATTCCAGCTTGTGGATAACGATCAGATAGCCCAACGCGCCCACCGCCACCCAGATCGACAACGACAGCCCGACGATGGTGATCAAGGTATTGGAGATCAGATTACCGATCACCGGCAGCAAGCCCAGCAGGAAGGTCAGCACGATCAGGGTTTTGGTCAGCGGCAGGTGTACACCCAGCAGCGGCAGGATCACGGCCAGGAATATCCCTGTAAACGCAGTATTGAGTAGTGCGATCTTGATCTGAGCAAACACGATATTGCGAAACGCCTGTACCAGCAGGTGCAAACGTTCGAACAGAGCAGCCGACAGCGGCTTGCGGCGGCTGATATCGGGAATGCTCTGCAAGGCCATGATTGCCCCCAGCACCATGCCGATCAGCAAGGTCACGAACATGTGCGCAGCGTCTTTGCCCACCAGTTGCAAATCGCTGAGGTGCTTATTCATCCATTCGCCAATGGCGACACGAAACTCTGCTGCGCTGGCTGGCAGGTAGCTGTCCAGAAACGGCGGCAATTGCCCGCGTGCCCGGTCAACCACGACCATGAATTTATTCAGTGAGGCACCTGGGTTTTCGGCTTCATGCAGCAAAAAGCTGATCGCCCCGGCAAAGATCAGCGCCAGCACACTGACGATTACCGTGCCCAGCAACGCCACCGCCAACCAGCGCGCACGTCGCCCGGCAATCAGGCGCTGCAATTGGGGGGTGAGCATGTTGACCAGTTCGAATACCAACAACCCGGCCAGCAGACTGGGCAACAAACGCAAAGGAAAAACCAGTAACAGGCCGCCAGCAATGATGATGTAACTGGCCAATATGATGTGACGCTGAGAAAACGTTGGCATACAGCCTCAAAACTGACAGCGTGAAAGGACAGGCAGTCTGCCAGCCTTCGGCGGGGAGCACTAGAATTTCAAACTTTACCGTAGCAGCTGCCGAAGGAACGAGGCTGCGTTCGGCGGCGCAGCCGTCGTAAAATCAGGCACTGCGGTGCACCAGTCAAACCCGGCTCTCAGGGTTTACGACGACTTCGTCGCCGAACCCAGCCTTCGTTCCTCGGCAGCTACGAGATACGTGCAGGCCTTTGAAGCTATTTTTTCTTCAGGCAATCACTCATAAAGGCTTTGCGTGCGTCACCCTTGAGGGCCTGGGTGCCAGCCGTAGCGTTGCAGGTTTTCATCTTGTCCTGCTGGGTTGCCGGTTTGGCTTTGAGGCAGGTACTCATAAAGGCTTTGCGCTCATCCCCCTTGAGGGTTTTTGCACTGGCGTCAGCGTTACAGGTGGTCATTTTGTTTTGTTGAGCGGTGGCCGCAAAACCTTGGGAACACAGCAGCAAACCGATCAACAGCAGAGGCACACGCAGCATTTTCATGGAGTTTTCTCCTTATTGGCGCGCCAGATTGCAGCGCGATCTCCTGAAGTGTAGACAAACTCTGTTACAGCACACGTGCTTGGCGCCGATACTGCTCTGGCGTACACCCGGCCTGACGCGCAAACATTGCGATAAACGCCGATGAGGTGCTGTAACCCAGATCAAACCCCACGTCCTGCACGCTGCGTGCAGACTCCAGCGCCTCGATCGCCGCCAGAAAGCGCAGGCGCTGACGCCACTCGCCAAAACTCATGCCCAACTCGCGTACAAACAGCCGCGCCAGCGTGCGCTCGCTGACATGTACCTGCTGCGCCCACTGGCCTAACGATCGGTTATCACCAGGTGCCTGTTGCAGCGCCTGGAGCACCTGCAACAAACCTGGATGGCTGGCATAGGGCAAGTAGCACTGATGCACCGGTGCCTGGCGCAATTGGTCGACCAGCACCTGCGCCAGGCGAATATCCGCCTCGCTCTCAGGGATATTGATATCACGACGGGCGAAGTCGCTGAGGATGGCCTTGAGAATATCGCTGATGGCCAGGGTTACCGGGGTGCTCGGCAAGTGCTGACAATGAATGGCATCCAGATACACCGAACGGTAAACAATCGCCTGAGCGTTATAGGCACTGTGCTCGGTGTTGGGCGGGACCCAGACTGCGTACTGCGGCGGCGACATAAAGCGCCGACCATCGACCTCAAAGCGCATCACCCCGTGGGCCACGTAATCCAGTGAACCCCAGGCATGCTCGTGCGGTATGGCATGGCTATGGGCTTCGATCTCGGCGTAGCGAAAGTAAACCGGCGCAGGCAAGCCATCAAATTCGGGGACGCTGATCAGATTCTTGCGCATGTGTCTGGATTCGGCATGAGGTTGGCTGGATCGAAGTATAGGCTTGCAGACAGACAGGCGGATAATCAGCGCTTATTAATTCTGTAGTTGTCACTGATGCAATACGCCTATCCCCTACTGGCCATTTTTATCTGGGCCGGCAATACCGTTATCAACAAACTGGCTGTAGGAGCGATCTTTCCGTCCGAGATCGGCTTTTACCGATGGCTGCTGGCTGGCCTGCTGTTTACCCCGTTTATGCTCAAGCCGGTTATAGCCAATTGGCCTGTTATCCGCCCCAATCTAGGCAAGATCTTCGTCCTCGGCGTGCTGGGCATGGCCGTGTACCAAAGCCTGGCTTACTACGCGGCGGCCAGAACTTCAGCGACCAATATGGGGATCATCCTGTCATTGATGCCGCTGATGGTGCTGGCCATGTCGATCATCAGCCTGGGGCAACGCTTGACTGCCGGGGCATTGGTGGGGGCCATCGTGTCGTTTGCCGGGGTACTGGTGGTGGTATCGAGCGGCAGCCTTGCAGCCTTGCTCGATCACGGCCTTAACCTGGGCGATGCGATGATGCTGATCGCCACCCTGGCCTATGCGATTTACAGCACCTTGCTGAAGAAATGGCAGTTGCGCCTGCCACCGCTGCAAATGTTGTATATGCAGGTGCTGGTGGCAATTGTGGTGTTGTTTCCGCTGTACCTGGCCTCCCCCAAGGTCGGCCCGACGGTGCACAACATGGGGCTGGTGCTTTATGCCTGTGTGCTGGCGTCAATGATCGCGCCGCTGGCCTGGATGAAAGCCGTGGCCACACTTGGCCCGAGCCGCACCACGCTGTTTTTCAACCTGCTGCCTCTGATTACCGCGCTGATTGCGGCGCTGGTATTGAAAGAGCAGTTGCATGCCTACCACCTGATTGGCGGTGCGCTGACGCTGGGCGGGGTGATTCTTTCGGAGCGCTGGACTACGCCACTTAGAAAAACCTGAGAACACTTCTGAACCCACAACCTGTAGCCGCTGCCGCAGGCTGCGATGGGCAGCGCAGCGGCCCTCGAAGGGCCTACGGCCCTTATCGCAGCCTTCGGCAGCGGCTACATTAGTTCTGCAGTGTTTACTTCACCGTTTTAGGCACTTTGCCCTGCTGCATTTGTTGCAGCAGCGGTGCGCACTGGTTAGGTTCGCCGCCGCTTGGCGCAACCAATGCCAGCAACCCTGCCGCCGGGCCTGCAATCACTCCCAACGCCACCATGCCTGCACCACGCAACAGCAACGGCACCGCTTGCACACCCGCCGACGGACTGGCGAAGGTGCCGCGCACATACAGCGGTGAGCGCAGCGAGAACAAACGCAGGCCTTTGGACTCAGGGGTAATCTTCAAGTCGAGCTGTTCGGTGGCCAGGTTGATCGTGCCGTCGATGTAGATAATCGCGTTCTCGGTATCGAACACGAACAGCCGGGTGCTGGCCAGACCACTCTTGATCCCCAGGTCTGCTGCTGCGCAGTTGATCTTGACGTCTTCGTCGCCAAAGATTTTGCCCACCACATAGTTACCCACGTTCAACCCGGCAATTTCCATCAGGCTGCGGCTGATGGCGCCGTCATTGATGATCATTTTCAAATCACCATTGGCGGTGCCCAGCAACTTGGCGACCGAATTGCCGGTGCCGGCAATCGTGGCATCACCATTGAGTTCGCCGAAGCTGGTTTTCATCGGCTCAAAGGTGGGGAACAGCTGCTTGAGCTTGAAGTTACGGGCAGTCAATTTGGCGCTGCCTGTCAACGGCGTGACACGGCCATTGAGTCGAATCTGCGCATCCAGCTTGCCGCCTGCCACGCCAAAGCGCAGCGGCTCAAGGCTCAGCTCACCGTCATTGAGCACAAGATGAGTGTAAAGGTCGGTAAATGGCAGCTCCGCACTCTGCACGATGCGCTTGCCGGTGAGTTCAACGTCGGCATCCATGTCGCGCCAGCGCTCAGTGCGAAACTCTTCGACCGGCAGTACCTTACCAGCCGGTTGTTTGCTCTCGCCGCCACGGGCTTTTTGTTTGGTGTTGGAGTCAGCACCAATCAGCGGCGCCAGGTCAGCCAGCAGCAATTGGTTGGAGACCAGCTTGCCGGACAACTTTGGCCGCGGCTGGCTGGCCAGGTATTGCAGATCGCCGTGAATATCACTGCTGCCGATCTTGCCGTTGAAGTTTTCATAAGTGAAGGTCGCACCACCCGGCTCATGCAGCTTGGCAATCAAGTGCCCATCGGTTGAGTACGCCGGCGAATCGGGCAAGGTCACGCCGGTCAGCGGATACAGGTTAGCCAGGCTGGTGCCGGACAGCTTCAGGCGCAGGTCCAGCGCCCCAAGATTCAATGGGTCAGTCAAGGTCCCGGCAAGCGCCACCTGGGTATCGGCAATGCTGACTTGAGCTTGCAGCGGGAAAGGCTGATTGGCATCTTGCAGCGCCAGCAGGCCGCCGATTTTGCCAGCGCCGCTGAGCTTCTGGCCGTGGTACTGGCCTTTGACCTTCAGGGCGAACGCATAGTCTTGCGGCTTGGCGCCTTTTTCCATGACCTTTTTCGCGTCAGTTTCGCCGACGATTTCGCTAAACGGGATCGGCTTGCCCAATGGGTCAATCAACACATCCAGCTGAGTTTTGAGGATCTGGTCATTGAGGGTCACGTGCCCCTTGTCGAACCCAATGGCACCGATATCTAGCGTCCAGCTCGAGGGCTCGGCGTTCGGGTCCTTGGGGTCGAAGGTAAAGGTCCAGTTCGCCCGGCCATCAGCCAGCCGTTCAAGGCTGGCGCTGGGCTCGGTCAGGTTTATACGCGGGATATCCACGGTTTGGGTCAGCAGCGCCAGCGGCGACAGGCGTAGCTCTACTTTTTTCAGGCTGGCCATTTGCGGGGTTTTCGCCCACTCGGGGTTGCCCAGCGTCAGGTCCTGAGCGATCACATGCGGCCACGGCACCCAGGCACGCCAGCCTCCTTCGTCCTCTTCACGCTGCCAGCGCACAGCCAGGTCACCGTTAATGGCAAACGGGCGATGAAGGACTTCAGACACTTTGGTGTTGATGGTCGGCTTGATGCGGTTCCAGTCGAAAGTAGCGAGAACCACCACCAGCACAGCGACCAGCAGAACGAATACAGAGCCTGTCCAGGCAAGGGTTTTACGGGTGCGCGTCATGTCACGGCTCCTTGATTACGACTGAACGTCCCAGTTACGACGCCTGTAAATGTACGACTGGCAAAGACGTCTCAAGGTTTAACCCTGCCACGTCTTTCGTGAAAAAAACCTCAAGAACCGCAGGCTAGAGCCACCGATCCTGAACAATCAATTCTGTCGATTATCACCATTGGCCGTATGAACTTTGATATCCGGTAGCCAAGCGTAGCATTGCCACCACACCTACTTGATTGCACTGCTACGGAGCACACACCATGAAACGCCCAGTATTGTTTGGTCTTTCCCTTTCACTTATGGCCTTCAACGCTTTCGCTATGCCTGCCGACGAAGAGCCAACCCCAATGGTACAGCCTGCATCAAGCACTCTGAGCCAACCGCTCAACCCGGTTGCTGAAGACGGCGCACAACGTACCCTTGATCAGCAAAAAAGCGTTGCTGAAGATGGCTACGATCGCACCCCAAGCAATCAGTTTGTTGCCGAAGGTGGCGCTGATCGTTTGGCAGAAAGGAATCAACGTGCCAGCTAAATCGATCCATGTAGTCGCTGCCGCCAGGCTGCGATAAGGGCCGCAGGACCTTCAACATCCTGGGGCTGCTACGCACCCCATCGCAGCCTTCGGCAGCGGCTACAAGGGATTGATCAAATTTGCTAGAGTGCGCCGCTGTACTTGTCTGGAATACCAGCCCCGATGCTCCCTCGCGCCGAACAGAAACAACAAACCCGCCTTGCGCTGATGGATGCTGCCCGCCACTTGATGGAGTCGGGTCGCGGCTTTGGCAGCCTGAGCCTGCGCGAAGTCGCCAAAACGGCTGGCATCGTGCCCACCGGCTTTTATCGCCACTTCAGCGACATGGACCAATTGGGCCTGGCGCTGGTCAGTGAAGTCGGCCAGACTTTTCGCGAAACCATTCGCCTGGTGCGTCACAACGAACTGTTCATGGGCGGCGTGATCAACGCCTCCGTGCGTATTTTTCTCGACGTGGTCGAGGCCAACCGCTCGCAGTTTTTGTTTCTGGCCCGCGAGCAGTACGGCGGTTCCCAACCGGTTCGTCAGGCCATTGGCGCCCTGCGCGAAGACATCACCTCGGACCTCGCGGCAGACCTTGGCTCCAAGCCAAAATTGCAGCATCTGGACCACGCGGGCCTGACCGTGATCGCCGATCTGGTGGTCAAAAGCGTGTTTGCCGCCCTGCCCGATGTCATCGACCCGCCTGCAGACACCCTGCCCGACCACCTGCAACCCCAAGCCAAAATCAGCCAACAACTGCGCTTTATCTTTATCGGGCTCAAGCATTGGAAAGGCTTGGGCAGCACTGAATAATTGCAAGCGCACTCTGTTGGTGCGCCATGGCACCCATTACGCACTAATTTAGAACAGCTTCATCTTCCTGCACTCTTTTTGGGCCTGCATTTGCGGTTTACACCCGGGTTGGCAAGCCCCTTGCTCTGACCCAGGTAATGTCAATTGCAGGAAGCTTTCCGATGTTGGTGATTCATCGCAGAATCCAGGCCCACCCCGTGTGGAGCGCCGAGCTACACCTCAACTTCGAAGCCCGTAGCAAGAGCCGCCTGCGCTGCTTCAGCAGCAGTGGCGAAGATGTCGGCCTGTTCCTTGAGCGCGGTCAGGCGCCCTTGCATGACGGCGAATTTCTCCAGGCCCAGGACGGGCGCATCGTGCGCGTCTGCGCCAGCCCCGAAAAACTGCTGCATGTCACCTGCAGCAATGCCTTTGAATTGACCCGCGCTGCCTATCACCTGGGCAACCGTCACGTCGCCCTGCAAGTGGGTGATGGCTGGTTGCGCCTGCTCGATGACTACGTGCTCAAGGCCATGCTCGAGCAGTTGGGCGCTCACACCGAAGCCATTGAAGCGCCGTTTCAACCGGAACACGGCGCCTACGGCGGCGGTCACCACCACTCCCGTGCGGGCGAAGAAGACTTCAACTACGCCCCGAAGCTGCATCAGTTTGGTGTGCGCTTGTGAACCCGGCCTGGGCGCTGCTGCGCCTGGCCAGCCCGCAGTTGCCGATTGGCGGCTACAGCTACTCCCAAGGGCTGGAAATGGCCGTCGAGAATGGCAGCGTAGGTGATCCGGTCGCGGCTTCACGCTGGATCAGTGATCAACTGCTGCTCAATCTGGCCCGTTTCGAAGCGCCGTTGCTGCTGGCCCATTGCCAAGCAGCGGCCGATCAGGACTGGAGTGCCTTGCAGCGCTTGTGCGATGAGCATCGCGCCAGCCGTGAAACCCGTGAGTTGCATCAGGAAAGCCGGCAAATGGGCTACTCCCTGCAACAATTGCTCACTGGTTTGCCGGAACTGGACGAGCCCGCGCGGATGTTTCTCGCACAACAGACTGAACCGCATCTGGCGCTGGGCTGGGCATTGGCTGCCCGCGCCTGGAGCATCAGCCCACAGGATGCGCTGGCTGCCTGGCTCTGGAGCTGGCTGGAAAACCAACTGGCGGTGCTGATGAAAACCCTGCCATTGGGCCAACAGGCAGCCCAGCGCATGACCAGCGAGTTGTCCCCCGCCTTGCAGCAGGCACAACAACACGCCAGTACTCTCGACTTATCCCACTTGGGCAGCGCCGCTTTCGGCCTGTCATTGGCGAGCATGGCCCACGAGCGCCAGTACAGCCGCCTATTTCGTTCCTAGGAGAATGTAATGAACACACAGCCTTTGCGAGTTGGCATCGGTGGCCCGGTGGGCTCCGGCAAAACCGCACTGACCCTGGCCCTGTGCCTGGCATTGCGCGAAAAGTACAACCTGGCTGTCGTGACCAACGACATCTACACCCGAGAAGATGCCGATTTTCTGGTGCGCAACGAGGCGCTGGCTCCGGAGCGCATTATTGGAGTTGAAACCGGTGGTTGCCCGCATACGGCTATTCGCGAAGATGCGTCGATCAATCTGGAAGCCGTGGATCAACTGAACCGACGTTTTCCGGGGCTGGACCTGATTCTTGTGGAGTCGGGTGGGGATAACTTGTCGGCGACTTTCAGCCCGGAACTGTCCGACCTGACGATCTACGTGATCGACGTGTCGGCGGGGGACAAGTTGCCGCGCAAGGGCGGGCCGGGAATCTGCAAGTCGGACTTGCTGGTGATCAACAAGATCGACCTGGCGCCGCTGGTGGGCGCGTCGCTGGAACTGATGGACAGCGACACCCGGCGCATGCGCGCAGACAAGCCGTTTGTGTTCAGCAACCAGAAGACCGGGCAGGGCCTGGACACCATCGTGGCGTTTATCGAGCGTCAGGGGTTGCTGGTCAAATAGTGCTGAAATCATCTGTGGGAGCGAGCCTGCTCGCGATGGCCGCGACGCGGTACATCATAAAAACGCAGTGATGCCATCGCGAGCAGGCTCGCTCCAACAGAGTTGAGATCATCCAGGAATCACGGTGTATCATGTCGCGCAAACGCCCCAGCCGTGACGACGCCCGCCGATGCCTGATGTAGCCAGCTCCGACTTCCCGCTTGAACTGACCGCCACCTTTGCGGCAGTGCAGCAGCATTTTCGCCAGGTCATTGTGCCGCTCTGGCAAGGCCCCGGCTGGAATGCCGAACTGGCGCTGCCCTATGAGGCCCTGAGCCCCGAGCACCAGCCGTTGCCACCCCAGCGCTACCGCGCCATGGCCTGTGCACGGCAACTGTACCTGTTCGCCAGCCTGATCGACGACCCGGCCTTCCCCGGCGCGGCGGAGCGCGCAGCTCAGTTGTTTCGCTCGCTGCACCAGCATTTTCACGACGCCGAACACGGTGGCTGGTTCTACAGCATCGACCCTCACGGCGCGCCGCTGGATCAACGCAAAGACCTCTACACCCACGCCTTTATCATCTTCGCTTGTGCCCATTACTGGGCCAAAGTGCGCGAACCGCTGGTAGAGTCGGCGCTCAATGGCGCATTGCAAGTGGTAGCCGAGCGTTTCAGCGATGGCGACGGTCTGTATGAAGCCAGCCTGGACCGGGACTGGTCATCACTGGGCAGCGGCCCGTTGCAAAACCCGTTGATGCACTTGGCCGAAGCGTTTTTGGCCACCCTGTCGGTCCGCGACGATGCCCCGGTACACGCCGCACTGCTGGCACTGGCGGCGGGCATGCAGCAGCGGTTTATCGAGCCTGTGCATAACGTCATGCTGGAAAAACCGCACGGGGCTGTGGATAACTGGTTTGAGCCAGGCCATCAGTTTGAGTGGTTCTTTTTGCTGCAATCTTCGCCCCTGCTGCGCCAGACCCCGCTACACGGGTCACTGGATCGCGCCTTTGGCTTTGCTGAGCAGGTGGGGGTCGATCCACAGAGCGACGCGGTCTGCGGCATGCTGGCCGCCGATGGCAGCCTGCGTGATGGCACCCAGCGTATCTGGGCACAGGCCGAGTACCTGCGCGCACTGACCTTACGCCCGGACAGCCAGCCACGCCTGCAACGCCAATTGCTGGCGCTGCAACAGAACTTTTTACATGCCGGTGGCTGGTATGAATGCCGGGATGGCGCGGGCAAGGTCAGCCGCGAAGATATGCCGTCGACCACGCCGTATCACCTGGCGACGTGCTACAGCGGGTTGGCGCAATTCCTCAGCTAACACTAACAACTGTGGGAGCGGGCTTGCCCGCGACTCAGGCGACCCGGTTTATCAGATAAACCGCGCCGATCCGATCGCGAGCAAGCCCGCTCCCACAAAAAGTTACTTGCCTTGAGTTACGCAATCCACTTGCGATCCCCGGTAAAGCTGATCGTCAGCCAACGTGCACTGTCAGCCGCCCCCAGCAGCTCGGATATTTCTTCGCGCAACGCATCAAGCGTCTTCACGCTGATCAGTGGATAACCTGCTGGCAGCACGATATGAATCTCGATGAACCGCGCCCGCCCATGCTTTTGCACATAGGTTTTGTAGCCTTCAAAACCATGGCGCGCCGACATGTCCTCCAGCACGTCCCGAACCTTGTCATCGAGCTTGTCCGGGGCAATGCCCAGTACGTCACGCAAGGCCGGTTTAAGGATTTTGAACGCCGGGGCCAACATGCTCAGCGCCAGCAAAATCAGAATTGCCGGGTCAACGTAAGCCGCCCACTGTGCATAACCCTGCTGCTTGAGCACCAGCGCGGTGACGAAACTTATCAACAGCCCCACCGACAGCATCGCGTCCACCAGCCAACTGATGTTATCGAACTGGATCAAGGTTGACTTGAGCTTGCGGTTTTTGCGCCGTACCCAGAAGTAATAGGCGAACTCGATCACGGTAAACACCGCCGCGTAGACGATCACCATGCCCAATTCGATGTCGCGCCCGCCATTGATAATGCCGAACACGCCGTTAAGAAATGCGTAGATCGCAATCAATAACAGGAAGCTGCCTTCAATCAGCAGCACCATTGGCTCTAGGTGCCAGAAGCCGAACTGGAAACGCTGGTTGCTTTCCTTGGCGATCAGTTGCGCTGTGATCAGCATCAACACTTTGATAAAAGTTGCGATCAAAGAGAAAAAACCATCGAACAGGATGGATTCGGAACCCGAAATAAAACCCGTTGCGATGCCAGCAATGGCCACCGCGAACATTAGAACAGTCGATTGTTTGAGCAGTTGCTGCTCACCACGGTTACTCACAAAAACTCCTTTTCAGCCCGATTGAATGCGACCCCCTCAGGAGGTCGCAGGTGGGCTGCCAGGCGTGAGTTTACTCCTTGGTATGGCGTTCGATGGCAAAACCGCTCCAGGACTGCGTAACGGGCATCAGCTCAAGGCGGTTGATGTTGATGTGCGCCGGGGTGTTGAGTACCCAGAAAATGGTCTCGGCGATGTCCTGGGGCTGAATCGGTTCGGCGCCCTGGTAGGTCGCGTCGTACCGCGCCTTGTCGCCGCCGAAGCGCACCATCGAGAATTCGCTCTCGCACAGGCCCGGCTCAACGTTGCTGACTCGCACGCCAGTGCCCTGCAAGTCGCAGCGCAGGTTCAGGGAGAATTGTTTTACAAAAGCCTTGGTGCCGCCATACACATGGCTACCGGGGTACGGGTAGCTGCCAGCGATAGAACCCAGGTTGACGATCCCGGCACCGCGTCCGTAGGCAATCAGGCGTGGCAGCAGCAAGCGGGTGGTGTAAAGCAGGCCCTTGATGTTGGTGTCGACCATGGTGTCCCAGTCGTCGAGATCACACTTGGGGGCCGGGTCGGTTCCCAGCGCCAGGCCAGCATTGTTGATAAGCCCACGCAACTTGCTGAACGAGGGCGGCAGATCGGCAATCGCCGCCTCCATCGCCGCACGGTCACGCACGTCTACCACCAGGCCATGGACCTCGGTCTGCTTGGACAACTCTTCGCACAGTGCCTTCAAGCGATCTTCGCGCCGACCTGTCAGCACCAGTTTCCAGCCTGCCTGTGCAAACTTGCGCGCACACGCCTCACCAAATCCGGAAGTCGCGCCTGTAATAAACAGGGTGGAAGTCATCGTGTTCTCCTTGGCTGGCGGGCATCGGCCGCCGTTGAATTGGACGTTGAGCAGAATGCCCCGGCTGGGTTCCAGCGGCAACCCGGTCATGCTGGCGGACTTTAACTGTACAAAAAACGATCAAACTCCGACAAGCCATGATGCATAAGGCCTGGAGCCATATGCGCTCACCTTATCCACAGGCCCGTCCACAGTCTTTGGGTGTAAGTCGAAAATGCTCGAAGCCGCTATTCACAAGGGGTAGAGCACAGAACGAGGTGTTTTTAACTTGACCTGAACCTGCCCCACATGCACACGCCCCAAAAGGGTGCAACCAGGTAAAACCCGGCACATAGCCACAGGCCAGTAATTACGCCGTCTAGCGCATTCTTTCCAGAGTTTAACCACAGACTTATCCACAGGTTAGTCATGTATTTCGAGCGCTCTTTAAAACTAAACAAACCTGTTGACAAATCACCGGAGCGGCCAAGCAAAAACCACTGATCGAAAAATAACCACACCGCTGGACACCGTGTAAGTAAAGGCCTACAGCCAACTACTCCCACGTTACCCACAGCCACCTCCACAGCAAACGGGGACAAGTCAAATTGATGACAAAACAGGCAATTACAGCGTCTTTATGTCGCGGTTTCACAGAGTTGAAATAATGTTTTCCACAATTTGCGGCGGGGCTGTACGGAGAGGAAATTGTCGAACAAAAAACATGAGGGATAAGCAACTTGCGCAATTGTGTAGCCGCTGCCGCTACAGAGATACTTCAAGCGTGGGAGCGAGCCTGCTCGCGAAGATCATCCGCGAGCAGGCTCGCTCCCACAGGGGGGCTTGACCTGGAATAGAGTATCTAAAGGGTTTAGGCAGTTCGGTCAGTGCCCACCCAGATAGGCGTTGCGCACTTCGTCGTTACTCAGCAGCTCCTTGCCGGTGCCGGTCAGGCGGATTTCACCGTTGACCATTACGTAGGCGCGGTCCGATAAGCGCAGGGCGTGGTTGGCGTTTTGCTCCACCAGAAAGATGGTCATGCCGGTAGTGGCCAGCTCGCGCAGGGTGGCAAAGATCTGCTTCACCACAATCGGCGCCAGCCCCAGGCTAGGTTCATCCAGCAACAGTAGCTTGGGGCGGCTCATCAATGCGCGGGCGATGGCGAGCATTTGCTGCTCGCCCCCGGACATGGTCATGGCCCGCTGGTTACGCCGCTCCTTGAGCCTTGGGAACAACTCGAACATGCGCTGCATGTCTGCGTCGGCATGTTTGTCACCAATGGGGATGGTGCCCATCAGCAGGTTTTCTTCCACCGACATGTCTGGAAACACGCGACGGCCTTCCGGCGACTGGGCGATGCCGTTGGAGGCAATGTAGTGCGAGGACTTCTGGGTGATGTCCACGCCCTGATAAATGATTTGCCCGCCGCTGGCCCTGGGCTGGCCGAATATCGACATCAGCAGCGTAGATTTACCCGCGCCGTTGGAGCCGATCAGGCTCACGGTTTCGCCCTCTTCGATGTGCATCGAGACTTTTTTCAGTGCCTGGATCGGACCGTAGTGGACATCCAGTTCCTTGAGTTCGAGGATCGTGCTCGTCATATCAGCTCCTCTTCGTCTGCGCCGAGGTAGGCAGCAATCACTTTCGGGTCGTTACGAATAGCCTCAGGCCCGCCCTCGGCGATCACGTTGCCGTGGTCGAGCACCACGATGTGATCAGAAATACTCATGACCATGCCCATGTCGTGCTCGATCAGCACCACGGTAAGGTCGTGTTCGTCACGCAGCAGGCGAATCATCCCGCTCAGCGCTTCGGTTTCCTGTGGGTTAAGACCGGCTGCCGGTTCGTCCAGGCAGATGATTTGCGGACGCGTACACATGGCCCGGGCGATCTCCAGACGCCGCTGTTGGCCGTATGACAATTCACCGGCCAAGCGGTTGGCGCAGTCCACCAGATCCACTACCTCCAGCCAGTAAAACGCATGGTCCAGCGCATCGCTTTCGGCCTTGCGATAGCCCTTGGTGTTGAGGATCCCGGCGAGCATGTTGCGGTTGACCCACATGTGCTGGGCCACCAGCAGGTTTTCCAGTACCGACATTTCCTTGAACAGGCGAATGTTCTGGAAAGTTCGCGCCAGACCCGAGCGGTTGACCAGATGTGTACCACCGAACATTTTGTAGTACAGCCGACTGGCGAACGCCTTGGGCGATACAAAGTCGGTCAGCTTGAACGGCTCGCCCAGCAGCTTGATCACATTGGTACGTGCGCCCCGGGCATTGAGTTCGATCCTGCCGCCGCTGGCCTTGTAGAACCCGGTCAGACAGTTGAACACCGTGGTTTTACCGGCACCGTTGGGGCCGATCAAGGCAAAGATCGAGTTGCGTTTAACCTTGAGGCTGACATCACTCAGGGCTTTGATCCCACCGAAATGCATCATCAGCTTGTCGACCGAAAGCACCACGTCGTCTTTCATGATGGGCTCATTCATGGCGCGACTCCCTTGCGTGGCGTAACACCGACACGGCTGATCCGGATCAGGCCTCGCGGTCGCCAGATCATCATCAACACCATTAAGACACCAAACAGCAGCACCCGATACTCGGCAAAGCTGCGCAGCAATTCAGGGGCCACGGTCAGTACGAACGCAGCAATTACCACACCCACCGTCGACCCCATGCCACCAAGCACCACAATCGCGAGGATCAGCGCCGACTCAAAGAAGGTAAACGAGGACGGGTTAACAAAGCCCTGGTAGCTGGCGAAGAACACCCCGGCCAGACCTGCCGTAGACGCGCCAATGGTGAACGCCGAGAGTTTGACCAGTACATGGTTAAGCCCCATGGAGCGGCAGGCGATTTCGTCTTCGCGCAACGCTTCCCAGGCACGACCGATCGGCATGCGGGTCAATCGATGCTTGATGTACAGCACCAGCAGCACCACCAGAAACAGCACGATGTAGATAAACAGGAATTTGATGTTGGGGTTGTAGTCCAGGCCGAAGAACTGATGAAACGGCACCCCGCCTTCTTTGGCAACACGGCCAAATTCCAGCCCGAAAAACGTCGGTGAAGGCACCGGCATACCGTTGGGCCCACCAGTGAACGACAGCCAGTTGTTGAGTATCAGGCGAATGATTTCACCAAAGCCCAGGGTCACGATGGCCAGGTAATCCCCATGCATTCGCAATACCGGAAACCCGAGAATGCACCCCGCCATCGCCGCCGTAATGGCCGCCAGCGGCAGCACCGACCAAAAGCCCAGCCCCAGATACTGATAGCCCAGCGCCAGGCCATAAGCACCGATGGCGTAGAAGGCCACGTACCCCAGATCGAGCAAGCCCGCCAACCCGACCACGATGTTC
This sequence comes from Pseudomonas sp. ML2-2023-6, assembly GCF_037055265.1. Lineage (NCBI taxonomy): Bacteria > Pseudomonadati > Pseudomonadota > Gammaproteobacteria > Pseudomonadales > Pseudomonadaceae > Pseudomonas > Pseudomonas sp. ML2-2023-6. The sequence goes on from NZ_CP146347.1 coordinate 148,778, forward strand.
AAGCCCAGGCCGAGCAGCACGTAGATCAGGCCGAGGATCACCACGGTCAGGATGTATTTGTTGGCAAAAAACGGGAACACGATGGCAATCACGATCAGCAGCGGCACGATCCAGCGCAGCCGCGATTTGTAATCGGGTGGCAGCACGTGCACACCAGAGCCGGTGGACTCAAAGCTCTGAAGAATTTTCAGGCCCTTGGACGTTTGCAGGAACAGGCTCAGGACAAAGCGTCCCACCATCACAATCGCCACCAGCCAGCCAACACGCGCCGGCTGCAGGTTGAAGCTATAGCCGTCGAGCACTACCCCCACGATCGGTCCGAACACAATCAATGAAATCAACCCGGCAAGGATCGAGTCGATAACGCTTTTTTTGATATCAATTGGTTTGTTAATGGCTGCAGACATACTTACACCTTCGCCACGAGAGGACGACCCAGCAGGCCTTGGGGACGGAAAATCAGAATCAGCACCAGCAGTGAGAAACTGAACACGTCCTTGTAATCCGAGTTAACCAACCCGGCAAAAAGTGACTCGGAAATACCCAGGATGATCCCGCCGAGCATGGCGCCAGGCAATGATCCAATCCCGCCGAGCACGGCAGCAGTGAACGCCTTGATGCCAATAATAAAGCCGGCATAAAAGTCGAACGTGCCGTAGTTCATGGTGATCAACACACCGGCCAACGCGGCCATGGCAGCGCCGATCACAAATACGTAGGAGATCACCCGGTCGGTGTTGATCCCCAGGATCGAGGCCATCTTGCGGTCTTGTTGGGTGGCGCGGCACATGCGGCCCAGCTTGGTGTACTTGATGATGTAGGTCAGCAGACCCATGCCTACGAAGGCTGCAATCAGAATGAAGACTTTGGTGTAGGTGAGTTGTACAAAACCGGTGCCAATATCCACGCGCCAGGAACCGCTAAGGAGGGTCGGAACCCCCTGTTGACGCGAGCCTTGGGCAATTTGCACGTAGTTTTGCAGGATCAGGGAAATACCGATGGCGCTGATCAGCGGCGCCAGCCGTGTGGAGTTTCGCAGAGGTTTGTAAGCCACGCGTTCGATGACCCAGCCATACACGCCAGTCACCACTACGGTGAAAACCAAGGTGCCCAACATCAGTAGCGGGAAGGATTCAATACCGAAGTATGCCAACAGAGCCAGACTGATCGCCGCGAGGTAAGCAGAGATCATGTACACCTCGCCATGGGCGAAGTTGATCATGCCGATGATGCCATAGACCATTGTGTAGCCGATGGCGATCAGGCCGTAGACAGACCCGAGGGTCAGGCCGTTCAGCAGTTGCTGTAGGAAAATACCATCCATAACGCAATCTCACGCACTTGAGCCGTTGCGCAGACGCAAGCCGTCCACGCCGTCAGAGGACAGCTTGGCTGGCAGGGTGTACGCGACTCCTGGAAAAGAAGACAGGTGATGCCGATTTGCCTCCGATGCCCTTGGATCCGGAGGAGCTGGCGCAGGCTGCGATCTTTTGAGTGTTTAAAAGATCGCAGGCTTGGCCAGTTCCTAAGGAATCAGGGAATCAGCAGGAGCGATCTATCTCACTTCTGTTTTTCCAACTGGTGATATTTGCCGCTTTTGTCCCACTGATAAACCACGTAGTCAGAGACTTTCAGGTCGCCTTTGCCGTCCCAGGCTTTTTCACCCATCACGGTTTTAACCGGGTTGGCCTTGAGCCACTTGGCTGCGTCTTCACCTTTATTGGATTTAGCGCCATTGAAGGCGTCAGCCAGGGCCTGGATCGAAGCATAGGCATACAGGGTGTAGCCTTCTGGCTCGGTGCCGGCTTTGCGGAACTCTTCAACCACCACCTTGCTGTCCGGCAGCAGGCGCGGGTCGGCGCCGAAGGTCATGTACACGCCATCGACATACTGCGGGCCACCGGCAGTGGCCACCAACTCGTCGGTCACGATGCCATCGTCCGACATGAATTTCACATCCTTGAGACCCGCTTCACGCAACTGGCGGACCAGCGGACCGGCTTCTGGGTGCAGACCACCGAAATACACGACATCAGCACCGGCGCCGCGGATTTTTGTGACCAGCGCGCTAAAGTCTTTCTCACCCCGGGTCAGGCCTTCTTCCAGAATAGGTTTCACGCCGCGTTTGGTCAGCTGTGCACTGGTGGCATCGGCCAGACCTTTACCGTATGTGTCCTTGTCGTTGATGACTGCTACTTTTTTGCCCTTGAGCACGTCGACAATGTAGTCGCCTGCAACGATGCCTTGCTGGTCATCACGCCCGCACATACGGAACACTGCATCCAGCCCACGCTCAGTGACCTGCGGGTTGGTCGAGCCCGGCGTGATCATGATCACACCCGCATCGGCATACACCTCGGAAGCAGGAATGGTGTTCGAAGAGCAGAAGTGACCGACCACACCGATCACTTTGTCCTGATCGACCAGACGGTTGGCCACGGCCACGGCCTGCTTGGGCTCACAGGCATCGTCGCCAGCAACCAGCTTGATCTTCTCGCCGTTAATCCCGCCAGCCTTGTTGATTGCATCCGCAGCCGCCTGCGCACCCTTCATGTACTGCTCACCAAATGCCGCGTTGGCGCCGGTCATCGGGCCCGCCACACCAATTTTCACATCTGCCTGAACAAACGAGGACACGCCCAAAGCAGCAGCCACTGCGAGGGCCAGAAAACCTTTCTTGTAGAACGTCTGCGACATGAGGTGGTGCTCCTGAGGTTTTTTTAGTTGGCACTGCGACTTCACATAAAGCGCTGAGCAAGGCGCGTGCCATTGGTTTTTTATTCTTAAAAAAGCCGCTGTGTTGTTGTTATATCGACTGTTTCGGGCCCATTTTCATTGGGCGTGCAACCGTCTAAACCAAGGAAGGTGAAACCATTGTTTATTTGCTGGCGCCACCCATCGCAACAAACGTTGCAACCGGGTTGCCCTGCACTGTGCAACCGCCCTGTAACCCCGTGCGTCACCGAAGTGCACACTCTCGGTGCGTAACTGCTACAGGCCGCACCATTAGAGGCTAGTCGCTACACGAAGAAACGCGGTGCCATCCAGAAAAAAACCCCGTCAGATCACAATTCTTAAACATTGTCCGGCGTGATACAGCGAAAAACCGGCTTCGTATAAACAGCTGCGTAGCCCCGTGCCAGACAGTGGTCGCATTGGCGCAAAAGGAATCGGCAAAGCCTTGGCATCGCCACTGCACAAGTAGTCGGCAAACGCTTTGCCCACCACACTGCCAGTGGTCACGCCCCGACCGTTGTACCCGGTAACTGCCACCAAACCGGGTGCTGGCTCGAACAAACGCATCAAGTGATCAGGGGTAAATGCGATACAACCGGTCCAGGTGCATTCCCACTCCACGCCCTTGAGGTACGGGAAGTAGTGCTGTTGCACACGGTCGGCCCAGGCTTTGAGAAACCAGGCAGGCTTTTGATTGCCATTGCCCAGGCTGCCCAGCAATAAGCGGCCCTCGGCATCGCGGCGGATGCTGCTCAACACCTGCCGGGTGTCCCATGAGCCCTGGCCGCCGGGCAAGATCCGGGCGGCAGTGGCGTCAGTCAGCGGCTTGGAGGCAACCTGGTAGTAGTAACCGGGGAAAAAGTTGCGGCGTAAGTCAGTCCATTCGCCTTCGGTGTAGGCATTGGACGCCAGCACCACCTGTTCGGCATTCACCGCACCCAATACGGTTTGCACCGACCAGCGCTGGCCCTGGCGCTCAAGCCCGGTTACGGGCGAGTGATCAAACAAGCACCCGCCCAGATCACCGGCAGCCTTGGCCAGGCCCGAGGTGTAGGCCATCGGGTTGAGGGTTCCCGCGCGACGGTCAAGCAAGGCAGCGGCAATTTTGGTGGTGCCGGTGGCGGCTTCGCACGCAGCGCCGGTGAGTAATTCCACAGGCGCCCCGCGGCGCTTCCATTGCTGCTCGCGGCTGCGCAGATCGGCTTCGCCCTTGGCGTTATGGGCCATGTGCAGTGTGCCTTCGCGGCGCAACTGGCAGTCGATGCGGTATTTATCGATCAGGCTGAATACCAGCGCGGGCGCGGCACCGAGCATGCGATTGAGCTGGCTACCGACCGCTTCCCCGAAACCGGCTTCAATATCATCCGGCGCGATCCACATCCCGGCGTTAACCAGTCCTACGTTACGACCCGAACCGCCATGCCCGGTGCGATGCGCTTCGAGCACACATACACTTTTGCCCTGCTCAAGCAAATGGATGGCGGCTGACAGGCCGGTGATTCCGGCACCAATCACACAGACATCAACGCTGAGTTCACCCTTGAAAGTGGGCGCCTGAGGGCGTTGTGGGGTGAGGTTTTCCCATAGACATTGTTCTTGTAGAGGCATTGCCAAGCTCCAGAAATGAAACCCAACCAAACGCAAATCACCTGTAGCCGCGGCCAAAGGCTGCGATGGGTTGCGCAGCGACCCTGGCTTTCATGAATGAAAGAAGGTCCTGCGGCCCTTATCGCAGCCTTCGGCAGCGGCTACAGGGGTGTACTCCTCTCACTCAATCGAAGGTAATCCCCTGCGCCAACGGCAACTCCAGCGAGTAGTTCACGGTGTTGGTCTGGCGGCGCATATAACCGCGCCACGCATCAGAGCCCGACTCGCGGCCGCCGCCGGTTTCTTTCTCACCACCAAATGCGCCGCCAATTTCCGCGCCGCTGGGCCCGATATTGACGTTGGCGATCCCGCAGTCACTGCCGGTAGCGGACATAAATTGCTCAGCCTCGCGCACGTCGGTCGTGAAAATGCACGACGACAGGCCTTGGGGCACGGCGTTGTTCAGGCGCAGCGCCTCGGCAAAGTCGCTGTAACCGACCACGTACAGGATCGGAGCGAAGGTTTCATCGCACACTACATCGCTCTGTTCGGGCATTTCCACAATCGCCGGGGCCACGTAGTAAGCGCCAGGGTACTGGCCAGCCAATTGACGTTCCCCCCCAAACACCCGGCCGCCTTCGCTCAGGGCTTGCTCCAGCGCATCCTGCATGTTTTCAAAGCTGTGCTTGTCGATCAGCGGCCCCACCAAATTACCTTCCAGCGGATGACCGATACGCACTTTGGAATAGGCGGCCTTGAGCCGGGTGACGATTTCTTCCTTGACCGACTCATGGGCGATCAGACGGCGCAGGCTGGTGCAACGCTGACCGGCAGTGCCGACGGCGCTGAACAGAATGGCGCGCACGGCCATGTCCAGATCGGCACTCGGGGCAAGGATCATTGCGTTGTTGCCGCCCAGTTCCAGAATGCTGCGGGCAAAGCGGGCGGCGATTTTTGGCGCCACTTCACGGCCCATGCGGGTGCTGCCGGTGGCACTGATCAGCGCGACACGCGGGTCTTCAACCAGTGCTTCACCGGCCTCACGGCCACCGATAATCACTTGGGCCAGGTACTTGGGTGCGTCGCTGAATGAGTTCAGGACCCGGTCAAACAGCGCCTGGCAGGCCAGCGCGGTGAGCGGGGTTTTCTCGGACGGCTTCCAGATCACAGAGTTGCCGCATACCAGCGCCAACGTGGTGTTCCACGCCCAGACCGCCACCGGGAAGTTGAATGCGCTGATCACCCCAATCACGCCCAGCGGGTGCCAGGTCTCACGCATATGGTGGCCCGGACGCTCCGAAGCGATGGTCAAGCCATAGAGCTGGCGCGACAGGCCGACGGCAAAGTCGCAGATGTCGATCATTTCCTGCACTTCGCCCAAGCCTTCCTGGGTGATCTTGCCCGCTTCCCACGACACCAGCTCGCCCAGATCGGCCTTGTACTCACGCAGCAAATCCCCGAACTGGCGCACCAGCTCCCCACGGCGCGGGGCTGGCACTTTGCGCCAGGCCTCGAATGCGTGCTCGGCGCGGGTCACGTGTTGTTCGGTTTCGGCGGCACCTTCCCAGTGCACGGCGCCAATCTGGCTGCCATCAATCGGCGTGTATACCGGCTGATTACCCTGCTGATACAGCGCGGGATTCACACCAAGACGATCCAGTAATGCAGCAACCATTGGGGGCACTCCTTGAACTTGAGAAAGATAATTCGCAGGCCGTTAGTTGTAGCTGGCTCCCATGACGGCAACAAACGACCTTTAAGCGAGATATCATTCCGAAAATTCATGCTGCGCTGGTAACGTTGCCTGACAACAAGAATCAAGGCCCTTTTTATGCTCAACAAGCGCCATCTCCCCTCGATCACGGCGTTGCAGTGTTTTGAAGCAGTGACCCGTCACCTGAGCTTCACCCGCGCCGCCGAAGAGCTGAACCTGACCCAGAGTGCCGTCAGCAAACAGGTCGCGCAGCTCGAAGAGTTGCTGCAGCACTTGCTGTTTCGCCGTGTGCGCCGCCGCCTTCAGCTCACACCCGCCGGCGATCTGTATCTGGTAGAAGTCCGAAAAATCCTGACCCAGGTCGAGATGTCGACCCACACCCTGCGCTCCTATGGCGGTGAAACAGAAGTATTGCGGGTCTCGACCCCATCAACCTTCGGTGCCCGCTGGCTGGTGCCGCGCCTCAAGGGCTGGGGGATTCGCCATCCGCAGATCCATCTGGACCTGTGCAACGAGCAACAAGGCGACGATCTGCTGCAAGGGCGCAGCGATCTAGCGTTTTATTTCGGCCAGGGTTCACGACCGGGCAGTGAGTGTCTGAAGCTGTTTGGCGAGGAACTGGTGGCCGTGTGTGCACCCGCAAGCCTGCCGCGCACGCCAATGACGGACCCAACCCAACTGACGGATCTGGTGCTGTTGCAAAACGCTTCGCGGCCACAGGCCTGGCACGAGTGGTTCGAGGATCAGGGGTATTGCACCGACCACAGCTATCACGGGCCACGCTTTGATACCTTCTATATGTGCATCCGTGCCGCGCAGGAGGGATGTGGCGTGGCGCTGCTACCCAAATTCCTGGTGGAAGAAGAATTGGCCGACGGCAAACTGGTGATCGCCTGGCAACACCTGATGCCGAGTCGCGACTCGTATTACCTGGCGTATCCTGAACATTCGGCAGGCGTGCCCAAGGTGCGCGCGTTTGTGAGCTGGATGATGGAGCAACTGAATGACCAGTGAGCCTCTATATACTCGGTTGCAGGTCAAGTGAGGTACGCAAATCTTCGTAGCAGCTGACGAAGGAACGAGGCTGCGTCCGGCTGCGCAGCAGTCATAAAGCCATTCAGCTGTGGTGTTTCAGATACATCGTGCACACCGGGTTTACGACTGCTGCGCAGCCGGACGTAGCCTCGCACTGCTCGTCAACTGCTACAGGGTTTTGCTCGTCTCGTTGCTTCAAATATAAAAACCGCTGGCAAAAGCGCCTGCGGATATGCGCCACTAGCGCCATTCATTGAAAAAGCTGAACACCGTGGTAATAAGGCACGGGCAGCATGGAGATTGCCGCTATGAGCGAGAGTGTATTTGCCGATCGCATCGTGCAGAACCTGCTCGACACCGACTTCTACAAATTGACCATGATGCAGGCGGTGCTGCACAACTACCCCAACGTTGAAGTCGAGTGGGAATTCCGCTGCCGCAACAGCGAGGATTTACGCCCCTATCTCAACGAGATTCGCCACCAGATCGAACGTCTGGGCGAGCTGAGCATGACTCAGGACCAGTTGGGGTTTCTGGAGCGAATCACGTTTATGAAGCCCGACTTCATACGCTTCCTGGGCCTGTTTCGCTTCAATATGCGCTACGTTCACACCGCTATCGAAAACGGCGAGCTGGTTATCCGCCTGCGTGGGCCGTGGCTGCATGTGATTTTGTTTGAAGTGCCAATGCTGGCGATTGTCAGCGAAGTACGTAACCGCTCGCGTTATGCAGACACGGTGCTGTCCCAGGCCCGCGAGCAGCTGTATCGCAAATTCGACTGGCTGCAGGCCAACGCCAGCACCGAAGAATTGTCCGAGTTGCAGGTCGCCGACTTCGGTACTCGCCGACGGTTTTCGTATCGCGTGCAGGAAGAAGTGGTCAGCGTACTCAAACACGATTTCCCCGGGCGCTTTGTCGGCACCAGCAACGTCAATCTGTCCCGCGAGCTGGACATGAAACCGCTGGGCACCATGGCCCACGAGTGGATCATGGCGCACCAACAACTGGGGCCGCGATTGATCGACAGCCAGAGTGCAGCGCTCGACTGCTGGGTGCGGGAATATCGCGGTTTACTGGGGATAGCCTTGACGGACTGCATCACCACCGATGCCTTCCTGAAAGATTTTGATCTGTACTTTGCCAAGCTGTTCGACGGTTTGCGCCACGACTCGGGCGATCCCGTAGTGTGGGCTGAAAAATGCATTGCCCATTACCACAAGCTGGGCATTGATCCGATGAGCAAAACTCTGGTGTTCTCCGACAGCCTGACCCTGCCCCGGGCGCTGGAAATTTTCCGCGCACTGCGCGGCAGGATCAATGTCAGCTTCGGCATCGGCACCAACCTGACCTGCGACATTCCGGGGGTTGAGCCGATGAGCATCGTGCTTAAAATGACCGCCTGTAATGGCTCGCCAGTGGCCAAGATTTCCGATGAGCCGGGCAAGACCCATTGCTCCGACCCAAACTTCGCCGCCTACTTGCGCCACGTTTTCCAAGTTCCTGAACAGTCTTCCAAGGAGTGAATCATGCAGGCCATACAGCGTCAGATTGCTGAAGACCTCAAGGTCCAGCCGCCGTTTAAAGACATCGCCGCCCTTGAGGCCGAGGTCGCCCGACGCATCACTTTTATACAGTGCTGCCTGCACAACGCCAGGCTCAAGACCCTGGTACTGGGTATCAGCGGCGGGGTCGACTCACTGACCGCAGGCTTGATGGCACAGCGCGCGGTCGAGCAGTTGCGCGAGCAGACCGGCGATCAGGCGTACCGCTTTATTGCCGTGCGCTTGCCGTACGGCGTGCAGCACGACGAAGTCGACGCCACGGCGGCAGTCGACTTTATCAACCCGGATGAGCGTCAAACCGTAAACATCGGCCCGGCCGTCAAGGCCCTGGCCGCTGAAGTAAGCGCCTTTGACGGCAAGCCGCCAGCCACCGTGGATTTTGTGCTGGGCAACACCAAGGCGCGGATGCGCATGGTGGCGCAATACACCATCGCCGGCGCGACTGGCGGGCTGGTGATCGGCACCGACCACGCGGCCGAAGCGGTGATGGGCTTCTTCACCAAGTTCGGTGACGGTTCCTGTGACCTGGCGCCGCTCAGCGGGCTGGTAAAAAATCAGGTGCGGGCAATTGCGCGGCACTTTGGTGCCCCGGAATCACTGGTAGAGAAAGTCCCTACTGCCGACCTTGAAGACCTGGAGCCGGGCAAACCTGATGAAGCATCCCACGGCGTGACCTATGCCGAGATTGATGCCTTCCTGCATGGCGAACCGGTGAGCGACGAAGCGTTCAACATCATCCGCAGCACGTACGAAAAGACCCACCACAAGCGTGAGATGCCGTTCGCGCCTTGATCATTGTGGGAGCGGGCTTGCTCGCGATGCAGGCGCCGCGATTTGTCAGGCAAATCGAGGTGGTGCTATCGCGAGCAAGCCCGCTCCTACAGTGGTTTCATCATAGGCAATACGAAAAAACGGAATGAACCCCGCGTTTTTTTTCGCTTGTCGCCCCCTCTTGCACAGGCTTTGATATACGTCTATTTCGTCGCCAGAGCCCTGCCCCATGTCTTCTTTCGATGGTTTGTTCTCCCTTGTCGAGTCTTTGCTCGGTCAACCGGCATCCACATGGTTGCGCAAGCATGTCGAGGTGCCTGAAGGGCTGCTGCGTTTCAGTTGGCATGAGCAGGCGCTGCACCGGGCATGGCTCGCCGAGGCATTGAACCTGTGCCTGCTGCACAAGCTGGTGGAGGCCGTACCGGATGGTCGACGCTATGTGCAAGAACAGGCTCAACACGGGCGCAAGGTGGTGTTTGACCACGGAGCTATCCGCACGGTGGACTGGCCCGCAAACGGCGAGCTGCCCCGTGGCCGTCAGGCATTTTCCCGTTTGCTTGAGCCCTTGGGCTTTACCGATGTACGAACCTACCCCCTGACCAAACTGAACATGACTGGCTGGGGCTACAGACAAATGGACCTGCCCGAGGACATTGCGCAGTTCTTTGTCTCGGAACTGCATCCGGGGCGTTTCAGCGAAGCCTTTCAACAAGCCGTCAGCCGTGTGGTCGGCTCCAGCCTCGACCCGCTACAAGCCGAGCACGAAAGCATCCTCAAACGCCTGAGCCTTACCCGCCATTGCAGCCTGAGCGAAGCCCAAACCCTGTTACCGGCGCTGTATCAGGCATTCGGCTGTCAACATGGCGTGGTACACGAAGCGGACTATCAGTGCCTGCTCAATGAAAGTGCCGAAATGGCCTGGATTGCCACCGAGGGCAACAGCTTCAACCACCTCACCGACCGGGTAGAGGATCTTGAAGCCTGCGTCGCGCAGCAACGTGACCTGCAGCGGCCAATGAAGGACAGCATCGAAGTCTCGGCCTCGGGCAGAGTCATGCAGACCGCGTATCGTGCCTGCACCGTCACCCGAGGCTTGATCGATAGCGCCGGGGTGTACCGCGAGCACACTGTGCCCGGGTCGTTTGTGGAGTTTATTCAGCGCAAGGTCGACCCCGAGACTGACCGCATTGATCTGAACTTCGACAGCAGCAACGCCCAAGGCATTTTCAAGATGACCGACTCAAAAGCCTGACCCTGAATGCAAACAGCCCTGACACAAGGCCAGGGCTGTTGGTGGGCTGCGGGGTCTTATTTAAGAACCACGGCGCCTTTCATCATCGAGTTGTGGCCCGGGAAGGTGCAGAAGAATTCATACTCTTCGCCCGCCTTGAGTTTGGCCACGTCGAAAGTCACCGAGTCTTTCTCACCGGCGCCGATCACTTTGGTGTGGGCAATTACGCGCTCGTCACCGTCTTTGAGGTAGTTTTTATCCAGGCCAGCTGCAATACCGTCAGTCGAAATTGCCTGCATGTCTGCCTTTTTGCCCAGGACCCAGTTATGACCCATGACGTTTTTCGGCAGGCTGCCGGAGTGCGTCAGGTTCACAGTGAAGGTCTTGCAGGATTTGTCGATGACGATCTCTTTGGTGTTGTAAGACATCTGGTCAGTCGAATCGACAGTCACAGCGCACTCAGCCGCCAACAAATGGCCGCTGGCCAAGGTCAAAAGGGATACCGCAACAACTTTGGCAAACATGGTGGATCTCCAAGGCAGGGTATGAAAAGCAAAATCTGTATACAGATTGCCTGAAAATTGTATCGATTCATATGATCTGGGTCATGGTCTATCGCTATGATCGAGACAATTGATCTGTAAAACGGACATAGCGCATATAACCTTAGGTCATCATTTTGATTTTTGGGGAATAAGTGATGAGACTTCCTGCATTAATGACCTGTTTGCTGGCCGCCTATGCCTGTGGCGCCTGTGGTCGCGACGAGATTTAATCCACAACCGGTTTTTGGGTGGGTGTAGAGTCGTATTTTCAGCGCAAAATACAACCTTGCAAAAACCCAGCTAACGGCTAAGCACTAATACAGGGCAGAATACGCGCCGCTTAACCTCACCTTCGACCCCAAGAGGATCGCCCATGGCCAAACCAAACTATAACTTCGCTAAGCGTCAAAGAGACTTGGCTAAAGAGCAGAAGAAAGAGGAAAAGCTTGCCCGCAAGAAAGCGGCTGCTGAAAGTGGCATCGTAGACACCGAACTGGATGACGAAGTCGACGCCGAAAGTGAAGTCGCCGCAGAAGATACCGGCGCTACAGAAGATAAAGCTCCAACTGCTTAAGCTCCCCCCTCGGCCCGGTTATCCACAACCCGGCCCACAGGATCTGTGATCAGGATCAGCAGCCCGGCTGCTGATCCTCGCAGTTAGCCAGAACGCCCTCAGACGCTTTAAAGCGCACGCCCTACCCTTTGCTCAGCAAACAGCCTACGCACGCCAGGCAGGCTTCTCAGCGCGCAGAAAGCACAACGCCAGCCCTAAGGCTGGCGTTGATGTGCCACTTAATACACAAACTCCGTAGCAGCTGCCTCGTTCCTTCGGCAGCTGCTACGGAGCCAGAGTTAGCGAGGCACTACCGGCTTGCGGGTCGGCTTTTGGCTTTTGCCGCCCTTGGCTGCTTCGTGACGCTCTTTAGCAGCCTGCTTGTTACGGGCAAATGCCGCAGCCTTGGCCTGTTCACGCTTGTCCCACGGGTTACCACCATCGCTGGCACGCGGCGGCAGGCCGGTGTGCTGGGTAAGAATCTTGGTGGTTTTCTCACCGGCTACCTTGTGGCTGCCAGCAGGCGTCGAGTTTTTGCGACGCGCACTCTGGTAGCTGTCAGTCGCGGGCTGATGCAGCGGGATCAGTTGATCCTTGCCCGAACCGATCAGGTCAGCACGACCCATGCGGGTCAGAGCTTCACGCAGCATTGGCCAGCCTTTCGGGTCGTGGTAGCGCAAGAACGCCTTGTGCAGACGGCGCTGCTCTTCGCTCTTGACGATAGTCACCGAGTCGCTCTTGTACGTGACCTTGCGCAGCGGGTTCTTGCCCGAGTGGTACATCGCGGTGGCAGTAGCCATCGGCGACGGGTAGAACGCCTGCACCTGGTCGGCACGGAACCCGTTGGTCTTGAGCCAAATGGCCAGGTTCATCATGTCTTCGTCTTTGGTGCCGGGGTGAGCGGCGATGAAGTACGGGATCAGGTACTGCTCTTTGCCTGCTTCCTTGGTGTACTTCTCGAACATGCGCTTGAACTTGTCATAGCTGCCAATGCCCGGTTTCATCATCTGGTTGAGCGGACCTTCCTCGGTGTGTTCCGGGGCGATCTTCAGATAACCACCAACGTGGTGAGTTACCAGCTCTTTCACGTATTCCGGCGACTCGACCGCGAGGTCATAGCGCAGACCGGATGCGATCAAGATTTTCTTAACGCCCGGCAAGGCGCGGGCACTGCGATACAGCTGGATCAGCGACGAGTGGTCGGTGTTCAGGTTCGGGCAGATACCGGGGAATACGCAGGACGGCTTGCGGCACGCGGATTCGATCTCAGGCGTTTTGCAGGCGATGCGGTACATGTTCGCGGTCGGACCGCCGAGGTCGGAAATGACGCCGGTGAAGCCTGGCACCTTGTCGCGAATCTCTTCGATTTCGCGAATGATCGACTCTTCAGAACGGTTCTGGATGATTCGGCCTTCGTGCTCGGTGATCGAGCAGAAGGTGCAGCCGCCGAAGCAGCCACGCATGATGTTCACCGAGAAACGAATCATGTCGTAAGCCGGGATCTTTTCCTTGCCGTACGCAGGGTGCGGAACACGTGCGTATGGCATGCCAAACACGTAGTCCATTTCTTCGGTGGTCATCGGGATCGGTGGTGGGTTGAACCACACGTCCACTTCGCCATGCTTTTGCACCAGCGCACGGGCGTTGCCCGGGTTGGTTTCAAGGTGCAATACACGGTTGGCGTGAGCATACAAAACCGAGTCACCACGCACTTTTTCAACCGATGGCAAACGGATAACCGTCTTGTCACGGGTCATGCGCGGGCTAGCCAGGATTTGCACAACCTTGGCTTCGTTCGGATCTTCGACCGGGCCCTTTTCCTGCTCGATAGCGCAGGCCTGGGTGTCCTGGGTATTGACGTACGGGTTGATGATCTTGTCGATCTTGCCCGGACGGTCGATACGCGTGGAGTCGACTTCGTACCAGTCTTTCGGCGTGTCACGGCGAATGAACGCGGTGCCGCGAACGTCAGTAATGTCTTCGATCTTGTGACCGTAGGACAGACGCTGAGCCACTTCAACAATGGCGCGCTCGGCGTTGCCGTACAACAGGATGTCGGCGCAGGCGTCGATCAGGATCGAGTTACGTACGCGGTCCTGCCAATAGTCGTAATGCGCGATGCGGCGCAGGGAAGCCTCGATGCCACCGAGCACGATCGGTACATTTTTATAGGCTTCCTTGCAGCGCTGGCTGTACACCAGGCTGGCGCGATCCGGACGTTTGCCAGCCATGCCACCAGGGGTGTAGGCGTCATCGGAACGGATCTTTTTGTCAGCGGTGTAGCGGTTGATCATCGAGTCCATGTTGCCGGCTGCGACGCCGAAGAACAGGTTCGGCTCGCCCAGCTTCATGAAGTCGTCTTTGGACTGCCAGTTCGGCTGGGCAATGATGCCCACACGGAAGCCCTGGGACTCCAGCAGACGACCAATGATCGCCATACCGAACGAGGGGTGATCGACATAGGCATCACCGGTGACGATGATGATGTCGCATGAATCCCAGCCAAGCTGATCCATCTCCTCCCTGCTCATCGGCAGGAATGGCGCTGGACCGAAACATTCGGCCCAGTACTTCGGATAGTCAAATAGAGGCTTGGCTGCTTGCATGTCGATGACCGGTGTTGAGTACAGAAAATGGGGGCGCGTCATTTACTAAGAAATTCGCGGGCGCGGAATATAGCACAAAAAATGATCAATTCCGACGGCAATGGTCGGAATTGATTGGCACACGTTGATTAACCGTGGGAGCCAGCCTGCTGGCGATGGCATCACTGCGGTGTGCCTGAAAGCTCCCACAGGAGCCAGGCAGATTAATCGTCGTCGAAGTTGTAGCTGCCCGGCGCCAGGTTTTCAAAGCGCGTGTATTTGCCGATAAACGCCAGGCGCGTAGTACCGATCGGGCCGTTACGCTGCTTGCCGATGATGATTTCGGCAATGCCCTTGTGCTCGGTTTCGGGGTGGTACACCTCGTCCCGATACACGAACATGATGACGTCGGCATCCTGCTCGATGGCTCCGGATTCACGCAAGTCGGAGTTGATCGGGCGCTTGTTGGGCCGTTGCTCAAGGGAACGGTTGAGCTGCGACAACGCCACGACCGGGCAGTTGAATTCCTTGGCCAGGGCCTTGAGAGATCGCGAAATCTCGGAAATTTCGTTGGTCCGGTTGTCACCGCCCGAGCCCGGGATCTGCATCAGTTGCAGGTAGTCGATCATGATCATACCGATTTCACCGTGCTCACGCACCAGGCGTCGGGTCCGCGCGCGCATTTCCGATGGGCTGATACCGGCCGTGTCATCGATAAACAGCTTGCGGTCATTGAGCAGGTTGACCGCCGACGTCAGGCGCGGCCAATCGTCGTCTTCGAGGCGACCGGCACGGACCTTGGTCTGGTCGATACGACCCAACGACGACAACATACGCATGATCAGCGATTCGCCTGGCATCTCGAGGGAGTAAACCAGTACCGCTTTTTCACTGCGCAGAACGGCGTTTTCAACGAGGTTCATCGCAAAGGTGGTTTTACCCATCGATGGACGACCAGCAACGATGATCAAGTCCGACGGTTGCAAGCCACTGGTCATGCCGTCCAGATCGGTATAACCGGTGGACAGGCCAGTGATCGCGTTGTCGGTATTGAACAGGGTGTCGATGCGGTCGATAGCTTTGGTCAACAGATCGTTAACGCTGACCGGGCCGCCGGTTTTTGGCCGGGCCTCGGCAATCGCAAAAATCTGACGCTCGGCCTCATCGAGAATTTCTGCCGCATTGCGCCCCTCGGGGTTGAACGCGCTGTCGGCGATTTCAGTGCTGATGCCGATCAGCTGACGCAAGGTGGCGCGTTCGCGAACGATCTGCGCATAGGCCTTGATGTTAGCGACCGACGGGGTGTTTTTTGCCAGCTCACCGAGATAACCCAAGCCACCGACTTGCGAGGTCTGACCTTCCTTGTCCAATTGCTCGGCAAGGGTCACGACGTCGATCGGGGAGTTCTGGTCCGCCAGCTTGGCGATGGCCCGAAAGATCAGGCGGTGGTCATGCCGATAGAAATCGCCGTCCGAGACCTGATCCAACACGCGTTCCCAGGCGTTGTTATCCAGCATCAAACCACCGAGCACGGCCTGTTCGGCCTCGATGGAATGCGGAGGCACCTTCAGGGCTGCGGTTTGTAGGTCGTATTGCTCAGGAGCGGAGATATCGTTCATGGCCACTTGAGTTGTTTGTAAAAACAGGGGGTTTGAAAATCAGAAACTGCAGAAAGACAAAGGGCACGACCTGTAAACAGGATCGTGCCCGATGTTAACCGTCTGACACACAAGGTGCCAGTCAGTTAAGACTGCTTAAGCAGCTACCACAACAACGCGTACGGTTGCTTCAACTTCGGCGTGCAGGTGCACAGCCACGTCGAATTCGCCAACGTTGCGGATAGTGCCGTTCGGCAGACGAACTTCGCTTTTAGCAACTTCAACGCCGGAGGCGGTCAGTGCATCAGCGATGTCGTGAGTACCGATCGAACCGAACAGCTTGCCTTCGTCGCCAGCGGTGGCAGTGATAGTCACTTCCAGCTCAGCCAGTTGGGCAGCGCGTGTTTCAGCCGAAGCTTTTTTGTCTGCAGCAGCTTGTTCCAGCTCAGCACGACGCTCTTCAAACGCAGCCAGGTTGGCAGCGGTTGCAGCGGTAGCTTTGCCGTACGGCAGCAGGTAGTTACGACCGTAACCGGCCTTAACATTTACTTTGTCGCCCAGGTTGCCCAGGTTCGCGACTTTTTCCAGAAGGATCAGTTGCATGTGAAAATCCTCTTAACTTTTAACCTTCACCGTCCGCAGAGTCTTTATCGACACCTTTCGGTGCCAGACGTCCACGAAAATCAATCAGGCTGTCGACAATGGCCAAGACCACGAGCAACGGATAGATCAGCTGCATAAATAGCAACAGCGTGACGTACAACCCCACCAACCAAAACTTGGCCAGTCGCTTTTGCGCCACCAGCCCGTGAATCAGGGCTAGCCCGGCGAAGAACAACGCTACGCTGCACAACGGCGTAAGCATGGCCATTTCAGGACCGAAATTCGGCCCTATAAGCATGCACGCCAGCAATACGAGCGCTGGTCCCAGCGGTAGGCGGATGCTGCGAAATTCGCTGGCAAAACCGCCCGGGTTATACAACAACGCCTGCCAATAACGCCCAAGCATCAGGCTAAGCACGCTGACGACCTGCATCAAAGCTGCAATCAAACCGGTGAGGACGGGTGCAATCAGTGCTCCAAGGCGCGCTCGCTCTACGGCAGATAACTTGTCGTAGAGACCATTGAGGACCTGCGGCAGAAGTTTTTCCAACTCCTGCGCCATCGCACCAATGGGTTCGCGGAAAACCGTACCCAGGATCACGCCATACACCACACCCAACGCTACGCTGACCAGCAGCACGCGATTCCAGGACTGGCCGGCGCGTAACATCAACGCCAACCCCAGAGTTCCCAGCAACACCATAAGGGTGCGAGGTTCTCCGATAAACCACCAGACCAAGGCCGGTAGTAAAGCCCATGAGAGGATGCTCAAGGCATCTCTCGGACCGCGCCGCAGGAGCACAAGGCAACCTGCAGCAGCACTCAACCAGAACAAAAACGGCAATGCCGCACATCCGGCCACGATTAACGTGGCCTGCACACGGCCTCGCATGATGAACTCAGCTAAGGCACGCATGCTTTCAATCCTTTACTACTTGTCGACTGCCCGGTCTCAGCGGCCGTGGCTGTCGGTGTAGGCCAGCAGGGCCAGGAAGCGGGCGCGCTTGATAGCGGTGGCCAGCTGACGCTGATAACGAGCTTTAGTACCGGTGATGCGGCTTGGAACAATTTTGCCGGTCTCGGATACGTAAGCTTTCAGAGTGTTGAGATCCTTGTAATCGATCTCTTTCACTTCTTCTGCGGTGAAGCGGCAGAATTTACGACGACGGAAGAAACGTGCCATGTAATTGGCTCCTCAAAAGGTCCGTGGATTACTCGTCAGCGTTATCGCTGGCGTCGCTGTTATCGCTGTCATCGCCATCGGCGCTGTCAGAATGCTCAGGACGGTCACGACGCTCACGGCGCTCACTGCGGTTCTCTTCAGCCTTGAGCATCTCGGACTGGCCAGTTACGGCTTCGTCGCGACGGATGACCAGGTTACGGATCACAGCATCGTTGTAACGGAAGTTGTCTTCCAGCTCAGCCAGGGCTTTGCCAGTGCACTCAACGTTCAGCATCACGTAGTGAGCCTTGTGAACATTGTTGATTGCGTAGGCCAGTTGACGACGGCCCCAATCTTCCAGACGGTGGATTTTGCCGCCGTCTTCTTCGATCAGCTTGGTGTAACGCTCTACCATGCCGCCGACTTGTTCGCTTTGATCCGGGTGGACCAAAAAGATGATTTCGTAATGACGCATGAATGCTCCTTACGGGTTGTAGCCTGCCGCTAACTAAAAAGCGGTCAGACAAGGAGTGAATGACACTTGTGTGTCTTGCCTAGAGAGGCACATATGCGCCCGCCATGACGGCAAGGGGCGCAATTGTAGAGAAGGGACAACAGAGGCGCAAGGCAATTGGTGATTATTTGAACAATCTTTAATCACCAAAACTCTGTAGCCGCTGCCGCAGGCTGCGATAAGGCCGAAGGCCCTCAAACGCAGACAGTCAGGCCGAGCGCTTCGCGCCCGATCGCAGCCTGCGGCAGCGACTACAAGTCTTGCTTACTTCTTCTTCGAAGAAGTCTTGGCTTTGACGCTGCGCTGACGCAGGGCTTCGAACAGGCAGACGCCTGTCGCAACCGATACGTTCAGGCTGCTGACGCTACCGGCCATTGGCAGGCGCACCAGGTAATCGCAATGCTCACGCGTCAGGCGACGCATGCCCTTGCCTTCAGCACCCATGATCAGGATGGTCGGGCCAGTCAGGTCTTGCTCGTACAGTTCCTGCTCGGCTTCACCAGCAGTGCCGACGATCCACAGACCGCGCTGCTGAAGCTTTTTCAGGGTGGCCGCAAGGTTGGTAACTGCAACCAACGGAATAACTTCCGCTGCACCACAGGCCACTTTCCGTACAGTCGGAGTCAAGGTTGCAGACTTGTCCTTGGGCACGATAACCGCCAACGCACCGGCAGCATCGGCCGTACGCAGGCAAGCACCCAAGTTGTGCGGGTCGGTTACGCCGTCCAGCACCAGAATCAGCGGAGCACCTTCGGTGCGATCCAGCAATTCGTTGAGCATGGCCTCACCCCACACCTGGCTCGGGCTTACATCAGCCACAACACCCTGGTGCACGCCCTCAACCCAAACGTCCATTTCGCGACGCTCAGCATTGCCCACCGCTACCCGGCTTTCATCAGCCAGCGCGATCAGGGTCTGAACGCGAGGATCGCTACGACCCTCCGCCAGCCATACCTGCTTGACGCGCTTTGGGTGATGACGAAGCAACGCTTCTACAGCGTGAATGCCGTAGATTTTTTCCAACTGACTCATGACTTGGCCTTAGGTTTGCGCGACCCGCCGCTTTTGGCAGCAGGAGCGGCGCCCGATTTTGGCGGGCCTTTACGATGTTTACTCGGCTTGGAGGGCTTGCCTGCATCTTTAGCAGGTGCAGCCCTACCCGACTTTCCCGGCTCCGATGTCCGACCGCCGCTTTTTGATTCGGCCAGCAACGCCTGCTTCAATTCACGGCTCTTGCGCAGCTCGGCGTTTTTCGCCGCAGCATCGCTAGGGCGATAGGTGTCGTCGGTGGACTTCTTGACAGCCTTGGCTGGCGCACTACGACGTGCAGCAGGTGCTGGCTCGACTGGTTTTTCAGTCGGCTTGGTGCCCGACTTGCCTGCATTTTTAGCTTTAGGCGCATCAGCAGTGCGATTTTTACGACCAATCGGCGCGCTGAGGGTTTTTTCCGCCATTTCGAAGTCGATTTTGCGTTCGTCGAGATCGACGCGCATTACCCGCACTTCAACGGTGTCGCCCAAGCGGAAGCTGCGACCGGTGCGCTCGCCCGCCAGGCGGTGATGCACAGGATCGAAGTGGTAGTAGTCACCCGGCAAGGCGGTCACGTGAACCAGACCCTCGACGTAGATATCGGTCAGTTCCACGAACAGGCCAAAACCGGTGACTGCCGTTACTACACCCGGGAACGACTCGCCGACGCGATCCTTCATGAACTCGCACTTGAGCCAGTTGGTCACGTCACGCGTAGCTTCATCAGCACGGCGCTCGCTCATGGAGCACTGCTCGCCGAGCTGCTCCAGGATCGCTTCGTCGTACGGATAGATACGCGCTTTCGGAATGGTCATCGCGCCAGCACGGCGAACGTGCGGGGTGTCCATTTTGGAATGGATCACGCTGCGAATTGCGCGGTGCGTCAACAGATCCGGGTAGCGACGAATCGGCGAGGTGAAGTGGGTATAGGCTTCATAGTTCAGGCCGAAGTGACCCTGGTTATCAGCGCTGTATACCGCCTGGCTCAACGAACGCAGCATCACGGTCTGGATCAGGTGGAAATCAGGACGATCCTTGATGCTGGCCAGCAATGCCTGGTAATCCTTCGGCGACGGACCATCCTTGCCTTTGTGCAGGCTCAGACCCAGCTCACCGAGGAACGCGCGCAGCTTTTCCAGACGCTCCGGCGGCGGACCATCGTGAACGCGATACAGTGCAGGAATTTCGTGCTTCTTGAGGAACTCAGCTGTGGCTACGTTAGCGGCCAGCATGCATTCTTCGATCAGCTTGTGCGCGTCGTTACGGGTGGTTGGGCGAATGTCGGCGATTTTGCGATCGGAACCGAAGATGATTCGGGTTTCCTGAGTTTCAAAATCAATCGCGCCACGAGTATGACGGGCAGCCAGCAGCACTTTATACAGCGAGTACAGCTGCTTGAGGTGCGGCACTACATCAGCGTATTCGCTGCGCAGTTGCTTGGCTTCGTTGGTTTTCGGCTGTTCCAGGATGGTGCTGACCTTGTTGTAGGTCAGGCGCGCCTGGGAGTGAATCACCGCCTCATAGAACTGGTAATCGGTCATTTCGCCGGTTTTGGAGATAGTCATCTCGCAAACCATGGCCAAACGGTCGACTTTCGGGTTCAGGGAGCACAGGCCGTTGGACAGCTGCTCAGGCAGCATCGGGATCACGCGCTCAGGGAAGTACACCGAGTTACCGCGAACTTGCGCTTCGGCATCCAGTGCCGAACCGATTTTCACGTAGCTGGAAACGTCGGCAATCGCCACGTACAACTTCCAACCGCCGGAGAACAGGCGCAACTTGCCAGGCTTGGCTTCACAGAAAACGGCGTCATCGAAGTCGCGCGCATCTTCGCCGTCAATGGTGACGAACGGCAGATGACGCAGGTCGATGCGCTTCTCTTTGTCTTTGTCTTCGACTTCCGGCTTCAACCGGCCTGCTTCCTTAAGGACAGCTTCGGGCCAGACGTGAGGAATGTCGTAAGTACGCAGGGCAATATCGATTTCCATGCCCGGAGCCATGTAGTTGCCTACGACCTCAAGCACATCGCCTTGCGGCTGGAAGCGTGGCGTCGGCCAGTGAGTAATCTTCACTTCAACGAACTGGCCAACTTTCGCGCCAGCGTTGCGGCCCGGCGTGACCAGCACTTCTTGCTGGATCTTCGGGTTGTCGGCTACTACAAAGCCGATGCCGCCTTCTTCAAAGTAACGACCCACGATGGTTTCGTGAGCACGCGACACCACTTCGACGATCACGCCTTCACGACGACCACGACGGTCCAGACCCGAAACACGAGCCAGCGCACGGTCGCCATCGAACACCAGGCGCATTTGCGACGGACTCATGAACAGGTCGTCGCTACCATCATCCGGGATCAGGAAGCCGAAGCCATCACGGTGACCACTGATGCGGCCGAGAATCAGGTCGAGCTTGTCCACCGGCGCATAAGTGCCCCGACGAGTGTAAATAAGCTGGGCATCGCGCTCCATCGCACGCAGGCGACGACGCAAGGCCTCGATTTGGTCTTCTGTAGTCAGACCGAACTCTTCCACCAACTGTTCACGAGCAGCAGGCGAGCCACGCTCGGCCAGGTGCTGAAGGATCAGTTCACGGCTAGGGATAGGGTTTTCGTATTTTTCCGCTTCACGTGCGGCCTCGGGATCGAGGGTCTGCCAATCGGCCATTAGATAGTTTTCACCTTGTCTATATGCGGGTTAGTTTGGCATACGCGTATTGAAACGGGAAATTTCAGGCACACACTGGGCCTTAATAGTCCTTTCTGACCCGCTTTGACGCTGCAGCCCAACCGTTCGCGAAAAATTTTCAATATTTTTAATCACAACGCTTTACAGGTCAAAGGGTCATCCGTATAGTGCGCGCCATCGACAACGGCAACAGCGTTGAAGATAATGCCCAGATGGTGAAATTGGTAGACACGCCAGCTTCAGGTGCTGGTGATCGCAAGGTCGTGGAAGTTCGAGTCTTCTTCTGGGCACCAATTCGAGATTGCAGAGTAGTACACTCTTCAGCCTCACACAAAAACCCGCGAAAGCGGGTTTTTGCATTTAAGATCTTCTAAGCCGCTGATTTAATAAAATTAAAACAGGGGTTTACAGATCCAAAAGCTCTCCGTATTATGCGCCACATCAACAGCGGCAACGTTGCTGATACTGCCCAGATGGTGAAATTGGTAGACACGCCAGCTTCAGGTGCTGGTGACCGCAAGGTCGTGGAAGTTCGAGTCTTCTTCTGGGCACCAATTCAAGTTTCAAGTGTTTTCATCGAATACATTTGAAACCTCACAAAAACCCGCGAAAGCGGGTTTTTGCGTTTCAGGGGCACGCATCACCCCCTGGCACACCATCGCTTACGACCATCGACCTCGCCGTCAAGTGCACTTGAGAAACAATATCGTTTATTATTGTTACAAGTTTTGTAGTACCCAAGCGAGGAACCCAGCGAATGATGCTCCGAAATACCCGGCTTGCGACATCTCTACTGCGCGGTCTGACTCTCTCCATCCTCGGTCTTGCACTGACCGCCCCCGCCCATGCTGCCGATCCTGTATCGCTGACGCTGTACAACGGCCAACACAAGGAAGTCGGCGATAACCTCGCCAAGGCCTTCGAAGCCAAAACCGGGATTCACGTCAATGTGCGCAAGGGCAGCAGCAACCAGTTGGCCAGCCAGATCATGGAAGAAGGCGACCGCTCGCCTGCTGACGTGTTCTACGCCGAAGAGTCGCCGCCCCTGAACAATCTGGGCGAGCAGGGTTTTCTGGCCAAGGCCGATGACAGCACCCTGCAAGTGCTGCCCAAGGAGTACGTGGCCGCTAACGGCACCTGGATCGGCGTAACTGCGCGCACCCGCGTTGTCGCGTTCAACCCGAAGAAGATCAGCGAAGACCAGTTACCCAAGTCGGTAATGGATTTCGCCGACCCCGAGTGGCAAGGCAAGATCGGTTTCGTACCTACCAGCGGTGCATTCCAGGAACAGGCCGTTGCCATTATCAAACTGCACGGACGTGAAGCCGCAGAAGAGTGGCTGACCGGCCTGCGTGCCTTCGGCAAGACCTACACCAACAATATGGTGGCGCTCAAAGCGGTAGAAAACGGTGAAGTGGCCGCCGTACTGGTCAACAACTACTACTGGTTTGCCTTGCAGCGCGAAAAGGGCCAGCTGGATTCCAAGCTGTATTACTTCACCGATGGCGATGCCGGCGGCCTGATCACCGTGTCCAGTGCTGGCGTACTCAAGGCCAGCAAACATCCGAAAGAGGCCCAGCAGTTGCTCGCTTACATGGCCAGCGAAGAGGGCCAGCGTGTGATCACCAATACCACCGCTGAATACCCGATGCGCAAAGGCATGGTTTCCGAACGTGGCCTCAAGCCATTTGAAGAGCTGCAACCGCCAAAAGTGACACCTGCCGACCTGGGCAACGCGGAAGAAGCCCTGGACCTGGAACGCGATGTAGGCCTGCTCTGATGCTGTCTGCCGCCCAACCTGCACGCTTTATGCCCACCCGTAAACGGCCTTCGATCTGGCTGCTGTTGCCCGTTCTGCTACTGGTGGGCCTGAGCCTGCTGCCGCTGCTGTATGTCGGCACCAAAGCCTGGCAAGCCGGGTGGTCTGAAGCGCTGCACCTGTTGTGGCGGCCCTATGTCTTTGGCCTGATGCGCAACACCTTGCTGCTGATGGTCGGCGTCACCGTGACCTGCGCTGTGGTCGGCCTGTCCCTGGCCTGGTTGCTGGAACGCAGCAACCTGCAGGGACGGCGCCTGTGGGGCGTAATCCTGTGCCTGCCGTTTGCCGTACCGGCGTTTGTCAGCAGCTTTACCTGGGTCTCGCTCAGCGCCAGCTTTGAAGGCCTGGGCGGAGCGATTCTGGTGATGAGCCTGTCCAAGTACCCGCTGATTTTTCTGCCGGTAGCGGCCACACTGCGCAACCTTGACCCGGCGCTTGAGGAGTCGGCCCGTACCCTGGGCCAGAACCGCTGGGGAGTGTTTTACAACATCACCCTGCCGCTGCTATGGCCCTCGTTGCTGGCCGGTTCGCTGCTGATTGCCCTGCACATGCTGGTGGAGTTCGGTGCACTGTCGATCATCGGCCTGCAGACCTTCACCACGGCGATTTATCAGCAGTTCGAGCTGGAGTTCAGCAACGCCAATGCGGCGATGCTCTCGGCAGTATTGCTGGTGATGTGCTTGAGCCTGCTGTGGCTGGAGCTGAAAGTGCGCGGCAAGGGCCGCCACATTCGTATCGGCCAAGGCGCTGCACGGCGGGCCGAGCAAGTACATTTGGGTAAATGGTCACTGGCAGGGCAACTGTACTGCCTGGCACTGGCGGTGGTTGGCAGCGGCATCCCGCTGGGGATGTTGGTGTACTGGCTGGTCAAGGGCAGCTCCGCGGCCTTCCCTGTGGCCGAGATTGGCGAAGCGCTACTTTCTTCGCTGTCCCTGGCGCTGGGCGGGGCTGCATTGTGCCTGGTGCTGGCTGTACCGGTCGGGCTGCTGGTGGTGCGCTATAAAGGCCCGCTGGCAATCTGGGCCGAACGCCTGCCCTACCTGCTGCATGCGCTGCCGGGACTGGTGATCGCCCTGGCACTGGTGTACTTCGCCCTGCACTACGTACCGGCGCTGTATCAGACTTCGGCCTTGTTGCTGATTGCCTATGCGCTGCTGTTTTTGCCACTGGCGCAGGCACCGATCCGCACAGCCCTGAACAAGGCAGCACCGCAACTGGAAGAAGCAGCACGAACCCTGGGCGCCACGTCGTTCTCGGCATTTTGCCGGGTGACGCTACCGATCATCTTCCCAGCTCTGGGCGCAGCGTTTGCGCTGGTGTTTCTGGACGGGATGAAAGAACTGACGGCGACATTGCTGCTTAGCCCTACCGGACTCAACACCCTGGCGACCCAGGTCTGGTCGCATACCTCGAACATCGAGTTTGCCGCAGCCGCGCCTTATGCGGCGCTGTTGATTCTCGTGTCGGGGCTGCCGGTGTATCTGCTGACCACGAAGATGTATTTGAGCCGCTGACCCTCACCCCAACCCTCTCCCAAAGGGAGAGGGCGAGGGCAGATTTTATCTCACGCCCTGAACTGCCCCAAACTCGCTTTAAGCTGCGCCGCCAACCCGTCCAGCACCTTGCCGCTGGCCGTGGTTTGGGTCACCGCCTGCGCAGCACGCTCGGCCTGAGCATGAATCACTTCAACCCGCCCACGTACCGCATGCGCTCCTTGCGCCTGATGCTCTGCCGCTTTGGTCGCCTCACCAATGGCGGTATGCACCTGCTCGACTGAAGTCTGCATGGTTTTCTGCAATTGCACGCTGCCACGCAGCACCGCCAACCCCTCATCGGCCTGACGCCCCGCCAGACCAATCGCCGCCACCGCCTCTTTCGCACCCTGCTGCAACGCCACGATATGCGCCTGAATATCGCCAGTGGAGCTTTGGGTCTTGCTGGCCAGTGCCCGCACTTCATCTGCCACCACGGCAAACCCCCGACCCGTCTCCCCTGCCCGCGCCGCTTCGATCGCCGCGTTGAGGGCCAGCAGATTGGTTTGCTCGGCAATGCCGTGAATAACGGTCAGGACCACTTCGATTTGCTCGCTTTGCTGCGCCAACCGCTCAATCACCTTGGCACCCTCGCCCACCTGCCCCGCCAGCGCCTCAATCAGGCCGCCGACCTTGGCCGAGGTACGAGTGTTTTCATCGGTGGCCTGACGGATATCCACCACCTGCTTGAGCGCGGCCTGCATCGCCTGGCTCTCGGATTGCGCAGCATCCGCCATGGTCGACAGCGCATGCAGACTTTGTGCGACTTCATCACGCTGCAATTGCGCGGCAGCATCCGCCCCGGCATTGCGCAAAGTCATCACGCCGATCTCGACCCCAGTACGCTGCGCCACATCCCCCGCCTCACGCACGATGGGCTGCAACTTGTCGACAAAGCGATTGACCGCCGCCGCCATGTCACCGATTTCATCCTTGCTGTTAAGACCCACGCGCTTGGTCAGATCGCCCTCGCCTGCCGCCAGATCATCCAGCGCGGCGATCAGCAGTAACAATTTGTTGACCACACGCCGCCCCAGCACCACGGCCAGCAACAGCAACACCCCCAGACCAACAATCGCCAACCCCAGGCCAATACGCCAGCGCAAGGTGTCAGCCGCCTCGCGCACGGTCTGCGCGGTGTTGACTTGCATCTGTGCCGCCGCAGCCTGCGCGGACTCCAGGCGAGTGCGCAAAACCCCCGCGCTATCACTGGCCGCGCCTTGCAGGCTTGCACCGACCAACTGATCACTGCTGGCGATCAACCCGTTGAATCGCTGATCCAGGGCCACCAGGTCTTGTTCGATCGACGCCGTTGAGACACCCATCAGCACTTTGCCAATCTCAACGCCATTTGGGCTAATGGAGGCTTCAAGGTAATACACCGAAGGGTCATGCCGAGCAGCATCCAGTACTTTATCCAGGGCACGCTCACCCTGCCCTTTCTCCAACAGGGCCTTGTTGATGGGATTATCGCGATTCAAGTAACGCGTCAGGTGCTGACCAGCGGCGTCGTCATACACCACGAACAACACATTGGGATTGCGCTGAGCGCGGCGTGCGAATTCGGATAGTGTCGGGACATCACTGTCCCACATGGCCCGCGGTGCCACGGCGGCCAATAGTTGCGCCATGTCGTTGGCCGAATCCATCAAGCTTCTCTCCAGGGCCGCTCGCACCTGCACCTGCTCTTCTTTCAAGCGCGGCGCCAGGCCCGCCGTCAGCCGCTGACGGGTACTGGCGGAGAGTCCGTCCAGACTGCCTTTGACTTCACGCCCGGCCTGCTCCAGTTCAGCAGTCAGCTTTTGGCTGTCGACCCCCAGGCGCGTGTCCAGATCAGACTCTAATGCCGTCACCGTGCTTCGTGTCAGTGCAACAGCCACCAGCACTTGCACCAAAAGAGCGATACCAAGGGTAACGAATACTGGCCGCAGTAGACGGCTTTGTAACAGTGAGAGAACGGCAGACACAGAAAACCCTCCACTTGGGTGCCATTATTTTGATAGCACGCTTATTGACAGTTTTCACAGCAAGGCTCGTGCCGTATCGCTGGTTTCGCCCTACTCCGCGATTGCGCCACCCAAAAACAGAGCGATTCAGAAATTAGGGAAGCGTCCTACATATCTGATTGCCAGTTCCTGATAGCGTTGTCGAAACCATTTAGGTGATGCAGTTATAAGCCAAAATAAATGAAAGGATTCAAATATTAAGAAGATCAAGACTCCCCTAACTACTTGGCAAACCTCGGGCACCATTACAACCCGATCGAAATCCAATTAAAGAGTGGGAAATCGTTAAGGCAAGGCAACTTCTATCAAACAAGGTTTAAATATATCTCCGCAACACCCCAACTTTATTGAGTTCTTCTCTGCAGGGCATTCGCAGGTCAAAATTGCTGGAGCCAAGGCCATGATGCACTCTTCCGTTCCGCCAGTCGCCGCATCACTCATTGCCACAACCGAAAATATCTTACATATCGCACCTGTATCGAGATACTGGAAAGCTGATGCACCCAGCAATGTCGTGTTTCTCCCCCCGACATTAACCAAACAAACTCTGCTTATACAAATCGGACTCCTGCGCCCATCAACTATCGTTGCAGGAGACCAGGTCATCGATGCAGACGTTATCAACCAATGGCGCATATCCCACCCGTTCGGGGACCTCTTCCTGATTCGCAGAGGTACGAGTCTGGATAAAGTGCGGCTGGACCTGTGCGAATCCAACCACATTCGAGTGATCAATACGCCAGGGGTTAACGCACCGCATGTCGCTGCCTATATTGCGCACTGGCTGACACTGGCCGACGGGGCCATACCCCATGATATTTCAGTGTTGGGATACGGCAATGTCGGCAAAGAGCTTGTTGAATTGCTACTTAATCGAGATCCAAATGTTCGGATCAAGGTGCTGAGTCGATACGCTCAAACGCCGGACGATACCGGGAAAGCCTTTTCCGATAGCAGAGTGTCCTTTGTCTCGGACTGGCTCGAAGCACTGGAGGGCGCCCGTGCTGTCGCCGTATGCGTATCGCTGAATAATGAATCCGTTCACTGCATTGATCAGACACTCATTCGGCGTATGCACAGACAGGCCCGCCTGGTCTGTGTCGCCAAACCGGATGTCTTTAGCGATGATGCTTTGCAGACCCTGGCAGAGGCTGAAGGCATCCAACTGATCCTGGACTACGGGCCTATGACACTGGATGCATTTTGTCTGCGCACACAAGCGCTCGGCTACTGCGCCTCCATGTGGCGCAAACCTGCGACGCTGACTACACAGGCGGCAACAACCGAAGCCTACAATTGCGACCTGGACTATGCCGTCTCAGTTCATCTGAGCTTGATGGCCTTGCGTGGCCTTGTCAGGCGCAAACTTGCACAGCCATTGACGATCCCCTCTGAGCCGGTAGATGCCGGGGCACCCCGCGTGTCGATCATCGGCAGAGGGATCAATGGCCTGCTCCAGGCGGTGATGTGCCGCCTGGCGAATTATCAGGTCACTGTCTACGGCAGAGCTCAGGAGAGCGATGGCGCCAGTCACAAGAATGTGAACATGCGCCATCTATCAGCAACGGAGACGACTGCAAAGCCGCTACATAACGACTACCTACTCCCCGCAAATCAGTATTTGGCCGTTGAGTGCAATCGCGCAGGCATAGAGCTGTTTGAAAAGCTCCTGGCCGACAACCCATCGTTGGCACCATTCGCCCAAGCACGGGTTATACGAGCCTATATGGCAGATGCCGATGGCGTAGAGGCCGCTATCCTCGAGCAGCGCGATATCGAAAGCAGGCCTTGGCCCAGTGGCAAGCCGGGAAGCGAGCCCGTAGAAATCAGTCAACTGCATTTCCAGACACGTTATGGAATCCCCGAAATCGGGCGGGCTATTGAGGTATCTGGCTACGACCTGGAGTTTCTCCATGTAATGGATGGGTTAGAGGCGCTTTTACAGCGCTCCGGGGTTCAGTTCCTGCCCCGGCATCTGAGTCGGATTCAAATTGCCGAGCTGAGTAGAGAACACTTCGTCGTCACTGCCATGGGAGTAGAGGAACCAGAAGTAAGAGCGATCATTGGCTGGTTTTTCAAACTGCGCGCTGTCGAGAATGAAGGTGCACAAATGCGCGGGCTCAAGCTGCAGTACGATCTGCCAATCGGCGTCATGAATTGCCGCTTGGACGGCGACCACATTCTTGTCTCTGGCGGGCAGGTTCCACCCGACTCAACGCCGGAGGATAAGAAACAGATACTCGCGGCGTGTCTGGCCGCTGTTTCTCGGCACTTCCCGAAGTCCTACCAAAGGGCGATAGAACGTGGTGACTTGCACATTACTGATTGTGCTCGGCCCGGCACTTCAGATGGACTGTCAATAGTTCACTGCTCCGCACACAACCAAATAGTAGCCGGCGGTACTTATGCCGGGGGCACAACACAGGGATTAGTGTGGGCCTCTTTAGTCCAGGAAATCATCCAGGCAAAAGGTCCTGCAGTTTCAGGAATGTATTACAACTCGCACAACTCTTGATTATTGGTATCTCCCGGCTTCAGGACTGACTGTTGCTCTTGCAGGTTTAATATAAACACCCCCTCAACGCTCAACTCAACAGGGCGTATATCGCAGGAGGCTCTTGAGCCTGCATAATCCGATAGCCATGTATGCGAGTCTTTTCCAGCATTCAAACGTTCAATACGTGAAGATTTTGTAGTGCCTTGTGATGTTTATAAAAAAGCAGCGCAGCATGCCTGAAACAACAAAAGGCCCCGAAGGGCCTTTTGCTTTACATCAGCTGCGACTTAAGCGAACGGGTGACGCAGAACGATGGTCTCGTTGCGATCCGGGCCAGTCGAGATGATATCGATCGGCGCGCCGATCAGCTCTTCTACACGCTTGATGTAAGCGCGAGCGTTAGCTGGCAGCTCTTCCAGGGTTTTGGCGCCCACGGTCGATTCAGTCCAGCCCGGCACTTCTTCGTACACAGGCTGCAGGCCTACGTAGCTGTCAGCATCGGTCGGTGCAATTTCAACACCATTTGCGTCGGTGTAGCCTACGCAGATGTTGATGGTTTCCAGACCGTCGAGTACGTCCAGCTTGGTCAGGCAAATGCCCGAGATGCTGTTCACATCGATAGCACGACGCAGGATAACGGCGTCGAACCAGCCGCAACGACGAGCACGGCCGGTAGTAGCACCGAACTCGTGACCTTGCTTGGCCAGGTGAGCGCCAACGTCGTCGAACAGCTCAGTCGGGAACGGGCCCGAACCTACACGTGTGGTGTAAGCCTTGGTGATGCCCAGGATGTAGTCCAGGAACATCGGGCCAACGCCCGAACCAGTAGCAACGCCGCCAGCAGTGGTGTTGGAGCTGGTCACGTACGGATATGTACCGTGGTCGATGTCCAGCAACGAACCCTGAGCGCCTTCGAACATGATGTCTTTGCCGGCGCGACGCAGGTCGTGCAGCTCGGCAGTCACGTCCAGCATCAGCGGCTTGAGCAGCTCGGCGTATTCCTTGCACTCGGCCAGGGTCTTGTCGAAGTCGATGGCTGGCTCTTTGTAGTAACCGACCAGCATGAAGTTGTGGTAATCCACCAGTTCACGCAGCTTGGCTTCAAAGCGCGGCATGTTCAGCAGATCGCCAACACGCAGGCCACGACGGGCAACCTTGTCTTCGTAAGCCGGGCCGATGCCGCGACCGGTAGTACCGATCTTCAGCTCGCCACGGGCCTTTTCACGGGCCTGGTCCAGCGCCACGTGGAACGACAGGATCAGCGGGCAGGACGGGCTGATACGCAGGCGCTCGCGCACCGGTACGCCTTTCTCTTCCAGCTTGATGATTTCACGCAGCAGGGCGTCGGGAGCAACCACGACACCGTTGCCGATCAGGCATTGCACGCCTTCGCGCAACACGCCCGACGGAATCAGGTGCAATACGGTTTTTTCGCCGTCGATTACCAGTGTGTGGCCAGCGTTGTGGCCACCTTGGTAACGCACTACAGCGGCAGCATGTTCGGTCAGCAGATCAACGATCTTGCCTTTGCCCTCATCACCCCATTGGGTGCCCAGGACTACGACATTCTTACCCATAACACTTGTCCTCATTCGCGCAAACTTGGTGCCGGCAGCCGCCGGCAGGAAAACTCAAGAAACCAGTGGCACTACTTGCCACAAGCCGTTCTGCTGAATCAATTGGCGGTCGCAGTCTGCCTCTTGGGCGCCAGCCTGCTGTTGCCCAGGCAATGCCTGAACCACACGCTGACCTTCACTGCGAAGCTGGCAAACCTGCTGCCAGAGTGCCGCATCTGTGCTGTCAGGCATCCAGATACCGCCAGACGGTAGCTCGACTTCAGCACGCCCCAGGGTCACCAGGGTTTTCAAATCGGTCGAGAAACCGGTAGCCGGACGGGCACGTCCGAAAACAGCACCGATATCGTCATAACGACCGCCCTGGGCGATGGAGTCCCCAACGCCCGGTACAAAGACCGCAAACACCACACCTGTGTGGTAGTGATAACCACGTAACTCACCCAGGTCAAAATACAACGGCAACTGCGGGAAACGCACAGACAACCGCTCGGCAATCGCCAGCAAGTCGTCCAGAGCAGCCACAACCGGGGCCGGAGCCTTGGCCAGACGCTCACGCGCAGCAACCAGCACCTCGCGGCCGCCACACAAACTAACCAATGCCTGCAGCATGCCTGCCAAATCAGCCGGCAAACCTTCGGTCAAGGCCGTTACTTCGTCGATCGCCTTGCGTTGCAGGGCGTCGAACAATTGTTGTTCCACTTCAACCGACAGGTTGGCCGCACGGGCCAGACCGCGGTAAATACCAACATGCCCAAGGTCCATGTGCACATCCGGCACGTCGGCCAGTTGCAGCATGGACAGCATCAGGCTGATCACTTCAACATCGCTGCTCGGGCTGGCATCGCCATACAACTCGGCGCCCAGTTGGATCGGGCTACGCGAGGATGACAAACCACGCGGCTGAGCATGCAGCACGCTGCCGGCGTAGCACAGACGACTCGGGCCTTCGCGACGCAGGGTATGCGCATCGATGCGCGCCACTTGCGGCGTGATGTCGGCACGAAAACCCATCTGGCGACCCGTTTGCGGGTCAATAACCTTGAAGGTACGCAAATCGAGATCCTGGCCAGCCCCTGTCAGCAGGGACTCCAGGTATTCGATATGCGGGGTGACGACGAACTCATAGCCCCAGCTCTGGAACAGATCCAACACCTGACGGCGCGCCACTTCAATGCGGGCAGCCTCAGGTGGAAGTACTTCTTCGATGCCATCTGGCAAGAGCCAGCGGTCTACCGTTGCCATTACGCCATTCCCCTATGATCCGGGCGGCCAGCCAAGCAGGCGAGCCTTGAGTAAAGCAGAACGTGGCTGCGTCTTGAGCGCGCACAGCAAAAAAGCCCAAGCGACAGGCTTACACAGCACATTCCTCGAAAAATCTGCCGATGCTGTAACAGCCATTCGGTCAATCAAACATACAGACGCAAAAAAGCCGGGAATTTCCCGGCTGCCGCATCATACACTCGTTTTCTAAAAGGATCACCCCGCCAGGCAATTTGCCCGCCCGGCGGAGTGAATACATGCCCTCTGATGAGCATGCAATACCCTCTGAAAACAGTGTGGGAGCGGCTTGCTGGCGATGGCATCGACTCGATTTGTCAGACAGATCGAGTTGGCTGCATCGCTGGCAAGCCAGCTCCCACTGGCTTGAAGCGCTTTTACTGCTGCGAAGGCTTGGATTTTTCCAGGTAGCGGAAGAAATCACTGCTTGGATCCAGTACCAGAACGTCGCTCTTGTTCGCAAAGCTTTCGCGGTATGCGCGCAAGCTGCGATAGAACTTGTAGAACTCCTGATCCTGGCCATAAGCCTTGGAGTAGATTGCGGAAGCCTGGGCATCACCATCACCGCGAGCTTCTTCGGACTGACGATACGCCTCAGCCAACAGCACACGGGCTTGACGATCGGCGTCAGCACGAATGCCTTCTGCCAGTTCGTTACCCTTGGCGCGGTGCTCACGAGCTTCACGCTCACGCTCACTGCTCATGCGCTCGAACACACTGCGGTTTACTTCTTTAGGCAGGTCGATGGCCTTGACCCGAACATCAACCACTTCGATGCCCAGCTCTTTTTCGGCCATTTTGTTCAACGATGCCGTCAGATCAGCCATCAGCGCATCGCGCTCACCGGACACAACCTCATGCAGCGTGCGCTTGCCGAACTGGTCACGCAGGCCCGATTCCAGACGACGCGACAAGCGCTCGTCAGCAATCTGCTTCAGACCCGAGGTCGCAGTGTAGAAGCGCTCGGCATCTTTTACGCGCCACTTGGCGAAGGCATCAACCATTACCGCTTTCTTTTCCAGCGTCAGGAAACGCTGCGTCGGAGCATCCAGCGTCATCAGGCGAGCGTCAAACTTGCGCACCTGGTTAACGTAAGGAATCTTCACATGCAGGCCAGGCTGAACATCGGCCTGAACCACGCGGCCGAAGCGCAACATAACGGCGCGCTCGGTTTGCGAGACGATGTAGAAGCTGTTCCAGGCAACAATCGCCACGACAACGGCAACAATAAGGGCGATCAGCGATTTATTGCTCATCAGCGACTCTCCCGGGTACGCGGTGGTGTCGGCAGGTCCGGATTGGCATGGGATACCGAATCCTTATTGCCCGCCGCGGCGGCTGAACCCGTTGCCGGGGTGCTGCCATTACGGCCTTCGATCATTTTGTCCAACGGCAAGTACAACAGGTTGCTCTGGCCGTTCTTGTTACCGGTCACGAGTACTTTGCTGGTGTTGCTGAAGACTTCCTGCATGGTGTCCAGATACAGACGGTCACGCGTGACGTCCGGAGCCTTGCGATACTCGGCTACCAGTTTGGTAAAGCGATCTGCCTCACCCTTGGCACGAGAGATCACTTCATCGCGATAGCCATTGGCGTTCTCGATGATGCGCTGAGCCTGACCACGCGCTTCCGGCACTACGCCGTTGGCGTAGCTTTCAGCCTGGTTGCGGGCACGCTGCTCGTCTTCACGGGCACGGATCACGTCATCAAAGGCTTCTTGCACTTCACGCGGTGCCGCTGCGCTCTGCACGTTCACCTGAGTCACGGTGATACCGGTCTTGTAGGTATCGAGGAAGCGCTGAAGACGCTCTTTGATATCTACAGCCATTTGTTCGCGGCCTTCGGTCAGAACCTGATCCATCGCAGTGGAACCCACTACGTGACGCAAGGCGCTGTCGGTGGCCTGCTGCAAGCTGACTTCCGGCTGATCGACATTAAGCACGAAGTCGCGCAGGTTGCTGATCTTGTACTGCACGGTCAACGGCACTTCGACGATGTTCTCGTCTTCAGTGAGCATCTGGCCCTGCTTGGTGTACGCACGCTCACGCGTCACGTTCTCCAGGTACTTTTTATCGAACGGAGGGAAGTAGATGTTCAGACCCGGCCCAACGGTGTCGTAGTACTTGCCCAGGCGCAGCACCACGGCTTGCTCCTGCTCATCGACTACATAGACCGCGCTGTACAGCCAAGCGGCAGCCAGTACGACCAGGCCGATCCCCAGCAGGCCATAACCAGCACCTTTACCGCCGTTCGATCCACCGTCGCTACTGCCACCACGTTTTTTTCCACCACCGAACAACCCATTCAGGCTTTCCTGCAGCTTTCGGAAGGCCTCGTCGAGATCTGGTGGTCCCTTGCGGTCGCCATTATTAGGGCGTTTGCCACCCCAAGGATCTTGATTATTCGAGTTGCCACCCGGCTCATTCCAAGCCATAGCGCTCTCCATCTGATAAAGCAAAGACGCGCCCACGGCGCGCCGACCAATGCTACAGAATGCCTATCACAGCGGCACGACCGCTTTGCGAGGCTTTTATTGCAAAGTGTGTTCTTCGATGAATTCCAGCGGCTGCATCCCTTCGCGGCTGACCAAGCGATTGAGCTCGGATCGCGGCAGGCGTACGTCCAGCAAACTGGAGCCCTCGTCGTCATGTTCTTCTTTCTGCACAACCCCCAGTTCGAAGAACTGTGCACGCAGTCGAGCAAAACGTTGCGGCAAGCGCAAGGTGCCAACAAACAAATCATTGCCCAGCAACTCGGCGATGGCCTGCTCAAGCAACTCCAGCCCTTGACCGTCACGGGCCGATAACCAGACCCGCTGCGGCTTGCCGTCGGCATCACGCTGGATCTGCGGCTCGACACCTTCAAGCAAATCGATTTTGTTGTAGACCTCGAGGATCGGCAAGTCCTGTGCACCAATTTCGCCCAGAACCACCATCACCTGCTCGATCTGCGCCATGCGCTCAGGTTCGTGCGCATCGATTACGTGCAGCAGCAAATCGGAATTGCTCGACTCTTCGAGCGTAGACCGGAAAGCCTCAACAAGCTTGTGCGGAAGGTGACGAATAAAGCCCACGGTATCGGCCAGTACAATCGGCCCCAGGTCGTCCAGATCCAGACGGCGCAAGGTCGGGTCGAGCGTGGCGAACAACTGGTCAGCGGCGAATACGTCAGAACCGGTGACCTTGTTGAACAGCGTGGATTTACCGGCGTTGGTGTAGCCCACCAGCGACACTGTAGGAATATCGGCGCGTTGGCGCCCTCTACGGGACTGCTCGCGTTGACTGCGGACTTTTTTCAGACGGGATTTGATCTGGCTGATGCGCACGCGCAACAGACGGCGGTCGGTTTCGAGCTGGGTTTCACCCGGCCCGCGCATACCAATGCCGCCACCTTGACGCTCAAGGTGAGTCCAGCCACGCACAAGACGCGTGCTCATGTGGTCAAGCTGGGCCAGTTCGACCTGCAACTTGCCTTCATGGGTACGGGCGCGTTGAGCGAAGATATCGAGAATCAGCCCGGTACGATCAAGTACGCGACACTCGAAAACACGTTCGAGGTTTCGCTCCTGACTGGGCGTGAGCACGTGATTAAAAATCACGATGTCGACCTTTTCGGCCTTGACCAGGTCGCGTAACTCCTCGACCTTGCCACTGCCAATCAGGTACTTGGCCGATGGCCGATGACGCGGCACGTTAAAAAACGCGACGGTCTCGGCGCCGGCCGATACAGCTAACTCCTGGAACTCCTGCGGATCTTCGCGCGCCTCAGGGTCCTGTCCTTCCAAGTGAACGAGGATTGCCCGCTCACCACCACCGTGGCGCTCAAAGAACAAAGCAGACTCCTATCAAGCGTTACCTGGTTCAGCGTCTGCCAGTTCAGATTCAGCTGCGCTTGGCAGACGAATCGGACGTACTGGTACGACTGTCGAGATAGCGTGCTTGTAAACCATTTGGCTGACGGTGTTTTTCAGCAGAATCACGAACTGGTCGAAAGACTCGATGGTCCCCTGCAGCTTGATCCCGTTGACCAGATAGATGGAAACGCCAACCTTCTCTTTACGCAAAGTATTCAAGTAAGGGTCTTGTAGCGAATGCCCTTTTGACATATGCCGCACTCCTGTAAGGATAAAAAATAGAAACAAAAATTAGATGACCGCTGTCGCCACATCCATAGGATAGACGGCATTTGCCAAGACTCAGCTCAATATGGAGACCGATTCCAGGTATTTCAAGGCTCGTGGCAGATTGTCGCAGTCCAGACTGTCCAACCAATGCAGGTTGTCCCAACTACGCAACCAGGTGAACTGACGCTTGGCCAATTGGCGCGTAGCAATGATGCCGCGCTCCTGCATCTCGGCCGCTGTCAGCTTGCCGTCCAGGTAATCCCAGACTTGGCGATAGCCTACAGCACGTATAGACGGCAACCCTGAATGCAGGTCACTTCTACGGCGCAGGCTTATGACCTCGTCAATGAACCCCTGTTCCAGCATCTGCCCGAATCTTTGTGCAATTCGTTCATGCAGCACCTGACGATTCGCCGGAGCGATGGCCAGATGCGCGACAGTATAGGGCAATTGGCTGTGCCCAGAAGCCGCTGCTTTAGTCGTTTGCTCAGATTGTTTTTGCCGATGCTCCGTCACGCTCATCCCACTGACCCGATAAACCTCCAAAGCTCGCGTCAGACGCTGCGGATCATTGGGATGGATCCGCGCCGCAGACTCGGGGTCGATGGCCGCCAACTGGTCGTGC
Source organism: Pseudomonas sp. ML2-2023-6 (assembly GCF_037055265.1). Classification (NCBI taxonomy): domain Bacteria; kingdom Pseudomonadati; phylum Pseudomonadota; class Gammaproteobacteria; order Pseudomonadales; family Pseudomonadaceae; genus Pseudomonas; species Pseudomonas sp. ML2-2023-6. Next base: position 186,144 of record NZ_CP146347.1, read on the forward strand.
AGGGCTTGCCAGCCAAGGCGTTGGGCCTCTTCTTCGAGCTGCGCCCGCACTTCAGCGTCAGCTGGAGGCATATCTGCCAGGCCATCAATCAGGGCCTTGTAATAGAGCATGGTGCCGCCCACCAGCAACGGAATATTGCCCCGCGCGGTGATTTCGGCCATGGCCTTGAGCGCGTCGCGGCGAAAGTCAGCCGCCGAATAGCTTTGCGCCGGGTCGAGAATATCGATCAGTTGGTGAGGATGTGCGGCCAGAATCTCTTTCGAGGGCTTGGCCGTACCGATGTCCATGCCGCGGTAGACCAGCGCCGAATCGACACTGATCAGCTCGCATGGCAGTACCTTGCTCAGCTCGATCGCCAGGTCGGTTTTACCGGCAGCAGTCGGCCCCATCAAAAATATGGCCGGGGGTAAAGCGTTGGAACCTGTCATCAGCGACCGCGCAAAAAGAGTTTGTCCAAGTCGTCCAGGCCCATTTGGGTCCAGGTGGGACGACCATGATTGCACTGACCACTGCGCTCGGTGTTTTCCATGTCACGCAACAAGCCGTTCATTTCCGCAATCGCCAAACGGCGATTGGCGCGGATTGCACCGTGGCAAGCCATGGTGCCGAGCAGCTCGTTGAGGTGAGCCTGAATCCGGTCACTGGTGCCGTATTCCATCAAGTCGGCCAGTACGTCATGTACCAGACGCTGCGCTTCAGCCTGCTTGAGCAACGCCGGAATCTGGCGGATGGCGAGGGTTTCCGGGCCCAGGCGTTGTAGCTCAAAGCCCAGGCGCTGGAACCACTCGGCGTGTTCTTCGGCGCAATCGGCTTCACGCTGACTGACCGCAATCGATTCCGGCACCAGCAGCGGCTGCCCGCTCAGACCTTCGCTGGCCATGGCGATTTTCAGGCGCTCGTACATGATCCGTTCGTGGGCCGCGTGCATATCCACCAGCACCAGCCCTTGAGCGTTTTCAGCGAGGATATAAATCCCTTTGAGCTGCGCCAAGGCAAAGCCCAGCGGCGGGATATCGCCCTGCCCGTCCGGCAACGGCGCAGCGCCGGCCTCGGGCAATGGCGCAAAGAATTCACGATAGGCATTGCGTGCTTCTTCGACAGGAACCGAAGGCGCGGAAGACTGAGGGCCGTACTGATATTGATAACCTGCCCCGGCCCCCGAACCCGCTACATGCTGGGTCGGCGCAGATTGCGGCTGCTCCAGTACGTTGGCCGCCAAGCGCATTTCACCTTGTGGGCCAAACTCACCGGCATCCAGACCCGTTGGCCGATCAGCCCCCGGTACGGGCGCAGGTGCAGCCAACTGATCTTCCGGGCGCACATCGCCCAAGGCGCGGTGCAAAGTGCCGTACAGGAAGTCATGCACCATGCGCCCGTCGCGGAAGCGCACTTCGTGTTTGGTCGGGTGCACGTTGACGTCAACCACTGAAGGGTCGACTTCAAAAAACAGTACAAAGGTCGGATGCCGACCGTTGAACAGCACATCGCGATACGCCTGGCGCACCGCATGGGCCACCAGTTTGTCGCGCACCGCACGGCCATTTACATAGAAATACTGCAAGTCGGCCTGGCTGCGCGAGAAGGTCGGCAAGCCGACCCAACCCCACAGATGCAGGCCATTGCGCTCAATCTCGATTGGCAGCGCCTGCTCCAGAAACGCCGAGCCGCACACCGCTGCCACACGCCGGGCGCGGGCAGTATCGTCGTGAGCCTCATGCAGATTGAGGATAGTCTTGCCGTTGTGGCGCAGATTGAACGCCACATCAAACCGCGCCAGCGCCAGACGCTTGATCACTTCTTGCAGGTGATCGAACTCGGTTTTTTCGGTTTTAAGAAATTTACGCCGCGCCGGAGTATTGAAAAACAGGTCGCGCACTTCAACCGAGGTACCCACCGGATGTGCAGCCGGTTGAACCCGCGGTGCCATATCGCGCCCTTCGGTCTCAACCTGCCACGCCTGATCGGCGCCACGGGTACGCGAAGTCAGGGTCAAACGAGCAACGGAGCTGATGGAAGCCAGCGCCTCACCGCGAAAGCCCAGGCTCATCACCCGTTCAAGGTCTTCGAGGTCACGAATCTTGCTGGTGGCGTGACGCGCCAGCGCCAACGGCAAGTCGTCGCTGGAAATACCGCTGCCATCGTCACGCACCCGCAGCAGCTTGATCCCGGCCTGCTCGACGTCCACGTCGATACGCTTGGCGCCGGAGTCCAGGCTGTTTTCCAGCAACTCTTTAATCACCGATGCCGGGCGCTCAACCACCTCGCCCGCGGCAATCTGGTTGGCCAGGCGCGGGCTGAGCAGCTCAATCCGTGCGCTGCTGTTCAATACCGCGTCACTCATTGTTGAGCCGCCAGGGCGGTGGCCGGAATATTCAGGTTCTGGCCGATTTTCAACTCATCGGTTTTTAAACCGTTGCTCGAGCGCAGTGTCGCCACGCCCACCTGATAACGCACAGCAATCATCGCCAGAGTTTCGCCAGGGCGAACCGTGTGTTCGCGGGCGCCTTGGGCAATTTTGCCGGTATCACGCAGCCAGGCGATATAAGTGCCCGGTGGCGGGTTTTGCTGGAAGAACTGGCGCACGCCGCTGCTGATCGAACGGGCCAACGCTTGCTGGTGACTGCTCGACGCCAGCTTGGAGGCTTCATTGCTATTGGAGATAAACCCTGTTTCGACGAGGATCGAAGGGATATCCGGCGACTTGAGCACCATAAACCCGGCCTGCTCCACGCGCTGCTTGTGCAACGGTGTCACCCGACCGATGTTGCTCAGGACTTTTTGCCCCACGTTCAGGCTGGAAGTCAGCGAAGCCGTCATCGACAGGTCGAGCAATACGCCTGCCAGCATGCGGTCCTTGTCATCGAGACTCACGTTACCCGCACCACCGATCAAGTCAGAACGGTTTTCGCTGTCTGCCAGCCAACGGGCGGTCTCGGAAGTCGCGCCACGTTCAGACAAGGCAAACACCGAAGCACCAAAGGCTGCCTTGGACGGTGCGGCGTCAGCGTGAATCGACACAAACAGGTCGGCGCCCTTCTTGCGGGCGATTTCGGTACGGCCACGCAGCGGAATAAAGTAGTCGCCCGTGCGCGTCAGCTCAGCCCGGAAGCCTTTCATGCCGTTGATCTGGCGCTGCAGCTCTTTGGCAATCGCCAGCACCACGTCTTTCTCGCGCTGCCCTGCCGAGCCCGAAGCACCCGGGTCTTCACCACCGTGACCGGCGTCAATCACAACCACGACACTGCGCTTGCCACTCGGAATCGGCGGCAGTTTCACGTCAGGTTGAGCCGGAGTGACCGGCACCACAGGCACCGTCGCCACGTTGGTGGCAGGCAAGCTTGGTGTGAGGTCGGCACCTTGGTCATACAGGTCGACCACCAAACGGTTGCCGTACTGTGCATTGGGCGCCAGAACGAAGCTCTTGGGAGTGACGGCCTTTTTCAGGTCGATCACCACGCGCAAATCTGTTGGGGTTCGTTGCGCCGAGCGCATGCTGGTAATCGGTGTGTTGGCCGTCGCTACATTCAACGGCCCGGCCAGGGTCGCGCCATTGATATCAATCACCAGACGATCAGGCGCCGTCAGGGTAAATACGCTGTGTTGCACTGGGCCAGTAAGATCAAATACCAGTCGTGTGTTGTCCGGCGCCCGCCACAACCGCACGCTTTTGACCTGTGTTGCCGCCACAGCATTGACCGCCATGACACTGAGCAACACACCCACCACACTTACTAACGCGCGAAAGCGCATACCAAACCCCATCATTATTTGTATTCCGGTGCCAATGCGGCACACCAAGACTCGCCACGTGAACCTTGGGGCGTCAGTTTCAGAAAACGCCCGGTGTTGTGCGGGCTAATGGTAATGGTCAGGTCGGGCTTTGGCAAAAAGCCTGCACCTTTATCGGGCCACTCGATCAAGCATAGGGCGTCTTCGTCGAAATAGTCGCGAATCCCCATGTACTCCAGCTCTTCAGGGTCGACCAGGCGATACAAGTCAAAGTGAAAAACGCGAATATCGCCAATTTCGTAAGGCTCAACCAGGGTAAAGGTCGGACTTTTAACCGAACCGGTATGACCAAGGCCGCGAATCAGGCCGCGGGACAAGGTCGTCTTGCCCATGCCCAGGTCGCCGTCCAGAAAGATCAGGCCGTGTCCTTGAGTAACCGTCGCCAGTCGCGCGCCAAATGCGCTCATTGCCTCTTCATCGGCCAGTTGCAGTGTTATTTCGTGCACGGTGCGTGTTCCTCCAACAACTGTCGAATGGCTGGAATCAAATCACTGGCCGCCAGCCCACGGCCCAATTGTCCTTGTTGTTCTCCGGCGCGGGCATGCAGCCACACCGCCAGGCACGCCGCATCAAAAGCGCTCATGCCCTGAGCCAGCAGCGCGCCAATCACGCCTGCCAGCACATCACCCAAACCGGCCGTGGCCATCGCCGGGTGACCGTCATTACAAATGGCCAACTCGCCAGGCAGCCCTGCTACCAGACTGCCTGCACCTTTAAGGACGCACACAACTGAATACTTTTTAACCAGGGCGCGAGCCGCTGCCGGGCGATCAGCCTGTACTTGTTCGGTACTGATACCCAATAAACGCGCAGCTTCACCAGGATGCGGGGTGATTACCGAACCGGGCGCCAGCTCAATACCTGAGTTGGACAGCAGATTCAGTGCATCGGCATCCCACACCTGAGGCATTTTTGCCTGCGCAGCAGCCGACAACAGACTACGCCCCCAAGGCCCTTGGCCCAACCCCGGCCCGACTACAACCACCGAGGCCTGCGCCAAAACGCCCATCAACTGATTGGCCGACGAGACCCCCAGGGTCATCACCTCAGGCACGCGGACCAAGGCTGCGGGCACGTGCTCGGGGCGCGTAGCCAGCGATACCAGCCCTGCGCCACAGCGCAATGCTGCGTGTGCGCTCAAGGCAATCGAGCCGCCAAACCCACGGTCGCCGCCCACCAGCAGCACATGCCCGAACTGGCCTTTATGGGCACTTGGAGCACGTGCAGGCAGCCGTGGCAGGTTATCTGCGCGAAGGGCTTTGGGTCCAACTGACAGGTGTTTGGTCTGGGGCATGCGTGTCGAGCTCCGATGTCTGGCAGAATTATACGCATCTCAGCTCCGGTTTCTCTTGCCTCATGCCTGCTATTACTGCCGATCTCCCCGCTCTCGCTCAGTCCATCAAGGAATGGGGTCGTGAGTTGGGCTTTCAACAAGTCGCCATTGCTGGCCTCGACCTGGGAGAACACGAACACCATCTGCAACGCTGGCTCGATGCGGGCTATCACGGCGACATGGACTACATGGCCGCCCACGGCAGCAAGCGCTCACACCCTGACGAGCTGGTACCCGGCACATTGCGCGTGGTTTCCCTGCGCATGGACTACCTGCCCGGCGACACCCATATGGCGCAATTACTGGCCCAACCCGAAAAGGCCTACGTGTCGCGCTACGCCTTGGGCCGCGACTACCACAAGCTGATCCGCAAGCGCGTACAGCAATTGGCCGACCGCATTCAGGCGGATATTGGCCCGTTTGGCTTCCGCGCCTTTGTCGACAGCGCCCCGGTGCTGGAAAAAGCCATCGCCCAACAAGCTGGTTTGGGCTGGATCGGCAAAAACACCCTGGTGCTCAACCGCAAGGCGGGCAGTTACTTCTTCTTGAGCGAGTTATTTGTCGACTTGCCGCTGCCGGTCGACCCACCCCACGAGACCGAACACTGCGGGCGCTGCACCGCTTGCCTGGACATTTGCCCCACCAATGCCTTTGTCGGGCCCTATGTGCTGGATGCACGCAAATGCATTTCGTACCTGACCATCGAGCTGAAAACCGCGATCCCCGAAGAACTACGCTCAATGATCGGCAATCGGGTGTTTGGCTGTGATGACTGCCAGATCGTGTGCCCGTGGAACCGTTTTGCCCGTACCACGACTGAAGGTGACTTCAAGCCCCGGCATAACCTGGACAACGCAGGGTTGGCCGAACTGTTTATGTGGGATGAAGACACGTTTTTGAGCCGCACCGAGGGTTCACCGCTACGTCGGGCGGGGTATGAGCGCTGGTTGCGTAATTTGGCGGTAGGGTTGGGCAATGCGCCTTCAACGATCCCGGTACTGGAAGCGCTGAAGGCTCGGCGTGACTACCCGTCAGAGCTGGTACAAGAGCATGTGGAGTGGGCGCTTGAACAGCACGCCCAACGTGCCTGACACACCGCCACTCCCCCAGGTTCGTGCCTGCAGCTTAATGCTCATCGTTATAAACAAACTTGGGCATTTCCCAGTTAAAGCGAATCGCCAGCAAGCGCAGCAATAACCCACCGAACAGCGTGACGAAAATCGCCTGTTCATTGGGCATTTCCATATAAGTACACAGCAAGAAACACCAGGCCGCTGCAAACGACACGCTGGCATACAGCTCGCGGCGGAAGATCAACGGAATGTCGTTGCAGAAGATGTCACGCAAGATGCCACCAAAAACCCCGGTAATCACCCCGCTCACCGAAGCCACCAGCATGCCCTGGCCCATTTCCAGGGCGGTCATGCAGCCAATCAAGGTAAACGCCACCAGTCCCAACGCATCGAGGACCAAAAACAGCGAGCGCAAATGGCGCATCAATGGCGCGATAAAGATCGTCACCAGTGCGGCGAAAGTGGTCAACACCAGGTATTCCGGGTGTTTCACCCAGGTCAGCGGGTAATGCCCCAGCAGCACGTCGCGCACCGAGCCGCCGCCTAACGCGGTGACGCAGGCAATCAGCACCACCCCGAACCAGTCCATGCCCCGACGCCCGGCAGACAGCGCGCCAGTCATGGCTTCAGCAGTAATGGCAACTAAATAGAGCATCAACAACATGGCGGCGATCCTTGCAATAAGGCGCGCAGTCTACTCAGTTGGTGCGGGCACCAAAAGGGGGCAGCCGGGACTCTGCTTCTGCAGCCGCTGCCGAAGGCTGCGATAAGGGCCGAAGGACCTTCAACAGCAGGGCCGCTACGCGCCCCATCGCAGCCTGCGGCAGCGGCTACAGAGCGCTGATTAGAACTTGATGAAGTGCTTGCGGTAGTGCTGCAACTCGGCAATCGATTCGCGGATGTCATCCAGCGCCAGATGCGTGCCCTTTTTCACCAGGCTGTCGCGCACTTCCGGGGCCCAGCGAGCTACCAGCTCTTTAAGCGTCGAGACGTCCAGGTTGCGATAGTGGAAGTAGCTTTCGAGGGCTTTCATGTGGGTGTACAGGAAGCGGCGATCCTGGCAGATACTGTTGCCGCAGATCGGCGATTTGCCTTTTGGTACCCATTGTTCCAGAAACGCGATGGTCTGCGCTTCGGCTTCAGCCATGGTCGTGGTGCTGTCCTTGACCCGTTGGGTCAGGCCGCTGCCGCCGTGGGTGCGGGTGTTCCACTCGTCCATGCGGGCCAACACTTCATCACTGTGGTGGATGGCAATCACAGGGCCTTCAGCCAAGGTGTTGAGGTTGCTGTCGGTGACGATGGTGGCCATTTCAATAATGACGTCGTTGTCAGGGTCCAGACCGGTCATTTCCAGGTCGATCCAGATCAGGTTCTGCGCGTTTTGCATAATGGCCTCCAGTGCTTAGTCGCGCAGTTTAGCTTAGGCATGCGGCCCTCGTGCTAAACTCGCCAGCGTTTTACCTTCCTTATCGTTTTATCAACACGGAACACCCATGGCCAAACGCCAGCTCAATCGTCGTCAGAATTGGCGCATCGAAAAGATCCAGGGCGAGCGCGCTGCCCGCGCCGCCAAACGCGAATCCAGTGCCGTCGAAGCGCTTGAAGGCGGTGATTTAGGCCCCGAGCAACTCGGTCTGGTGATCGCGCACTTTGGTGTGCAGGTCGAAGTCGAAGCCCAGGAAGGCGAGCTCAAAGGCCAGATGTTCCGTTGCCATCTGCGTGCAAACCTGCCCGCACTGGTCACCGGTGACACGGTTGTATGGCGCGCAGGCAATCAGGGCATCGGCGTTATCGTCGCCCAGTTGCCGCGTAAAACCGAGCTGTGCCGTCCTGACAGCCGTGGCCAACTCAAGCCGGTCGCCGCCAACGTCGATATGATCGTGATTGTGTTCGCGCCCATGCCCGAGCCGCACGCCAACCTGATCGACCGCTATCTGGTGGCCGCCGAGCACGCCGGGATTCGCCCGCTGTTGCTGCTCAACAAGGCTGACCTGATCGACGACCAAAACTCACCGGCGCTCAATGCCTTGCTGGGGGTTTATCGCCAGCTGGGTTATCCGGTGCTGGAAGTGTCAGCCCATCACGGCGACGGCATGCAGCAGTTGCAAGCGCAACTGGATGGCCATATCAGCGTGTTTGTGGGCCAGTCGGGCGTGGGCAAGTCGTCCCTGGTCAACAGCCTGCTACCAGAGGTCAACCTGCGGGTTGGGCCGTTGTCGGAAGTCTCCGGCCAAGGTACGCACACCACCACCACGGCGCGGTTGTTCCACTTCCCGGGCGGTGGCGAGTTGATCGACTCCCCGGGTATTCGCGAGTTCGGTTTGGGCCACGTAAGCCGCGCCGATGTTGAGGCGGGCTTTATCGAGTTCAACGACTTGATCGGCACTTGCCGCTTCCGCGACTGCAAACACGACCGCGAGCCGGGCTGTGCTTTGCTGATGGCTCTTGAAGATGGCCGCGTGCAGCAGCAACGCATGAACAGCTATCGCTCGATCATTGCCAGCTTGCCTGAGTCGAGTTACTAAGCCGCATAAATGTAGCCGCTGCCGCAGACTGCGATCGAGCCCGAAGGGGTCGCGCTTTTCAGAGCGAAGGTCCTTCGGACCTTATCGCAGCCTGCGGCAGCGGCTACAAAGTTACGGTGCCTTGTCGTCAAACAAGTTGAGCTTCTGGCGCTCTTCATGCATCGGCATCGGCTGTTTATCGGCAGGAAGCTTGATCGGATCGACCGGCTCTTTGGGCAGATCCTGTGGCTTCACCGACTCGGCCCCTTGCTCACCCTCAATCGCTTGCTGGGCCTTTTTGGTCAGTACCACGATATCGATTCGGCGGTTGATCGGGTTATAGGGGTCGGCCTTGTCGAACAACACTGACGAGGCATAACCCACTACCCGGGCAATCTGCGTTTCCGGGTAGCTGCCCGCCACCAGGGCACGCCGGGCCGCATTGGCGCGGTTGGCCGACAACTCCCAGTTGCCAAAATCACCACCTCCCGCATAGGGCATGGCATCGGTGTGGCCGCTGATGCTGACTTTGTTGGGCACAGCCTTGATGGTGTCAGCCATGGCCAGCAAGATATCTTCGAAGTACGGCTTGAGCCGCGCACTGCCAACATCAAACATCGGCCGGTTTGCCGCGTCGGTGATTTGAATTCGCAGACCGTCAGGGGTGATCTCGAACAGCAGCTGATCCTTGAATTTGCGCAGTTGCGGGTTTTCTTCGACCTTGTTCTGCAACTCCTGAAGCAGCAGTTCAAGGCGCTCTTTCTCGACTTGTTCGGCCATGCTCTCAACCTGCTCCGCATCGACCTTGATCTTGTCGGGCTGCGGCTGCAGTTTTTCTTCAGGATTGAGGGTGTTCTCCGGCGCCAACGCGGGCGTGCCGCCCAAATCAATGATGTACGGCGTGCCGCTCTCACTGAAACCGATCGGGTCTTTGAAATACCCGCCAATGGCGATTTTTTGCTCTGGAGTGGCGGCCGTCATCAGCCACATCACCAGGAAGAACGCCATCATTGCCGTGGCAAAGTCAGCGAAGGCAATTTTCCAGGCACCACCGTGATGGCCTGAAGCGTAGCGTTTGACGCGCTTGATGATGATGGGTTGGTTGTTTTCCATAAATCAGCGACCGCGAACCACTTGTTCGAGCTCGGAAAAACTTGGTCGATGCTTGGGATACAGCACTTTACGACCAAATTCGACTGCCAGTGACGGCGGCATGCCCGAGGCCGAAGCTACCAGCGAAGCCTTGATCGACTCGTACACGTTGAGCTCTTCCTTGGCGTCGTGAGCCAAGGACGTCGCCAAAGGCCCGAAGAAACCGTACGCAGCCAAAATACCGAAGAACGTCCCCACCAAGGCCGCACCAACGTGCATGCCGATTGCCGCCTGATCACCTTCACCCAGCGAAGCCATGGTCACGACAATACCCAATACCGCCGCCACAATACCGAAGCCGGGCATGCCGTCCGCGATCCCGGTAACGGCATGGGAAGGATGCTCCAGTTCTTCCTTGAGGTTGAACAGTTCCATGTCGAACAGCCCCTCCAGCTCGTGGGGTGCCATGTTGCCCGACGACATGATGCGCAGGTAATCACAGATAAACGCGGTCATGCGCTCATCTTTAAGTACCGTGGGGTATTTGGAGAAGATCGGACTTGCAGCCGCGTCTTCAATATCGCTCTCGATGGCCATCATGCCTTCGCGGCGACTCTTGTTCAGAATCTCGTAAACCAGCCCCAGTACTTCCAGGTAAAAAGCGTGGGAGAACCGCGAGCCAAACATGCCGAGTGATTTTTTGATCACATGCATGGTCATGTAACCGGGGTTGGCTTGCAGGAACGCGCCAAAGGCCGCCCCACCGATGATCAAAACCTCGAACGGCTGGATCAGCGCCCCGATCTTGCCGTGGGAAAGCACGTATCCGCCGAGCACACTCGCGAACACAACAATGATGCCGATAATTTTAGCCATAGATATAAAGGTACTTAGTAAGTCGGGGTCGAGGTCATATTCCAGCGAAGCTAAAACTCTTCTTCTCCTTATCGGCGAATCTGCGCCAGACTATAGGCGGTAAAGCCGAAAAGCCATTCAACCCATTACGGGCGTGTCCACAATCGATGATGACCGCGTTCCCACCATGGCCAACGAAACCTGCGCACCGACATCTACACCCACCACCCTCGATGCCTGGGTCGCACGCCTGGACGCTGTTGATCTGCCGATTCCGCAGAACAGCCATCTGCGGGCATACAAGGCAATCAACGACAATCGACGCTCATTGCGCGAGATTGCCGAGGTCATGCAGGACAGCCCGGCACTCGCGCTTAGGCTGATTCGCGAGGCTAATCAGCAAGCCCAGAGCAGCCTGAGCGAGCCGGCCGAAAGCCTTGAAGTGGCCATCAATCGCCTGGGCCTGAAACGTACGCAAGCATTGCTCGAAAACGTACCCGCCCTGGCAATCGAAGAAATCCCGCTGGCCTATCGGCAAATCCAGCTCATCAGCCAGCATGCGGCACAACAAGCCATTGGCCTGTTCGGCAATCGTCTGGCGCGGCTCTGGCAAGAAATTTATTGGAGCAGCTTGCTGTTTCTGTCGCCGCTGTGGGCCCTGGCGCTTGCCCACCCGCTACTGCTTGAAGCCTGGGAACGACGGGTAATCGAGCAAGGCGAGTGCGCCAAAAAAGTCGAGCTGGCCCTGTTTGGTGTACCGCTGTTTGAGATCTGCCGCACGCTGGCCGAGCTGTGGCGACTGCCGGCCTGGGTGACGCATAGTCATACGGTAATCACCAACGAGCGTCGCACGCTGGTCAAGGTGTTGCACATTGCACGCGACACTCATCATCCGCTGCGCCAGCAACAGCAGCTGGACGCAGAGCCGGCACTGCGGCGCTGGCTCAACCATCCCGCCAACAGCGTGTTACTGGCCAACTGCCTGGCGCTGTCGGCCCAGCAGGCCTGGGACACACCGCATAATTTGCGCTGGCAGTTTATCACCAGCCTGTACCTGCAAATGCCGCTGGATGAAGTGCAACAGCAGGCGCACCAACAGGCCGTGAGCAGCGCACGCTACCACTCGCTGCCAGACCTCTGGCACCCGGCCCAGGCGTTGCTCTGGCCGTGGGATGCACGCCGTACCGGCCCCGCCGCGCTGGCTGCACCACCGCCATCGGCCGAGGCACTGACCGCGTGGCGCAAGCATTGTGGGGAACTGTTGGAGCAACCGAGCGCGTTTACTAACCCGATGCACCTGACCACCTGCGCCCGTGAAGCCTTGCTCGCGTGCGGCATGCGCCGGATGATGTTGCTGACCCCCGATAAAACCTCGACGACTCTGAGCGTCAACCAGATGGCAGGACTGGCAAAGACCGCCCTCGACCTGAATCTGAACATCAGTGAGAGCACGGCGCTGCAACGCTTGATGACGCAACCGGCGCAAGTACGCCTGACGCCCGAGAACAACGCCGTGATATCCGCTGTTTTGCCCTATAGCCTGCGCAGCCTGTTCCCTGGCGAGCATCTGCTGCTACGCTCGCTGAGCAGCAACGGTCGCGTAGTCATGCTGATCCTCGCGGATCAGGGCGGCGGGCCACTTTCTGAAACCAGCGTGCAGGCATTTGGCAAAACCGCCCAATGTATCGAGAAAGCCCTGAATAGCTTTAGTACTCGCGGGCGCTAGCGCTACAATCCCCCCTTTTTTGCTCTGGAGGCTTCACATGCCTGGCTTCTCTGGCTTGCCGTTAGTGATTGAGCCCAGCGACCTGCTCGCCCGGCTCGACGCCCCCGAACTGATTCTGGTCGACCTGACCAGCGTCGCGCGCTACGAAGCCGGGCATATTCCGGGGGCTCGTTTCGTCGATCCCAAGCGCACACAACTGGGACTGCCACCGGCACCCGGCTTGCTGCCGTCCCAGGCTGCGCTCGAGACGCTGTTCGGTGAACTGGGGCATAACCCGAATGCGGTCTACGTGGTGTATGACGACGAAGGCGGTGGTTGGGCCGGGCGGTTTATCTGGCTGCTGGATGTGATCGGGCACAAGGCTTATCACTATCTGGATGGCGGCATACACGCCTGGATTGGCGACGGTTACGCAGTCAGCCAGGACGTACCGCCAGCCGCCAATGGCACAGTGTCACTGACCTTGCACGACGAGCCTACCGCGACCCGCGAGTACCTGCAAAGCCGCTTGGGCGCTGCCGACCTGGCAATCTGGGATGCGCGCACCGCAGCCGAATACACGGGCGAAAAAGTGCTGGCGGCCAAGGGCGGGCATATCCCCGGAGCGAAGAATTTTGAATGGACCGCTGGCATGGATAAAGCCCGCAGCTTGCGAATCCGCACTGACATGGCGCAGATCCTCAAGGATCTGGGCATCACGCCAGACAAAGAAGTGATTACCCACTGCCAGACTCACCACCGTTCTGGCTTTACTTATCTCGTCGCCAAATCGCTCGGTTATCCGCGCGTCAAAGGCTACGCCGGCTCTTGGGGCGAATGGGGCAACCATCCCGATACGCCTGTCGAGCTGCCTGTAAAAAATTAAGGACCTTGAATGAAAAAGCGTTTGTTCCTCCTCAGTCAGTACCTGTTGCCGCATCACCTGCTCTCACGTCTGGCCGGCTGCATTGCCGAATGCCGCGTGCGCTGGTTCAAGAATGCGTTCACCACCTGGTTCGCCAAGCGTTATCAAGTGGATATGTCCCAGGCACTGGTTGAGGACGTTACCGCCTACGAGCACTTCAACGCCTTCTTCACCCGCGCCTTGAAAGACGGTGCCCGCCCGCTGGATCAAACCCCCGGCGCGGTGTTGAGCCCTGCCGATGGCGCAGTCAGCCAGTTGGGCCCGATTGAGCACGGTCGCGTGTTTCAGGCCAAAGGTCACAGCTACAGCGTGCTGGAGCTGGTGGGTGGCGATCCTGCTGTGGCGGCACAGTTCACTGGCGGCGACTTTGCCACCATTTACCTGTCGCCCAAGGACTACCACCGCGTCCACATGCCACTGGCGGGCACCCTGCGCGAAATGATCTACGTACCGGGCCGCCTGTTCTCGGTTAATCAGACCACGGCCGAAAACGTGCCGGAGCTGTTTGCCCGCAACGAGCGTGCCGTGTGCATTTTTGATACAGAGCGTGGCCCGATGGCCGTGGTATTGGTTGGCGCCATGATCGTGGCATCGATTGAAACCGTGTTTGCCGGTCTGGTAACGCCGCCTAAACGCGAGCTGAAAACCTTCCGCTACGACGAAGCTGCCCGTGCGCCGATCCATCTGGAGAAAGGTGCCGAGCTGGGTCGCTTTAAACTGGGTTCTACCGCCATCGTGCTGTTCGGCGCGGACCAGGTGAAATGGGCTGAAGGCCTGACGGCGGGCTCGCCGGTGATGATGGGGCAGAGCATTGGTGCGCCGGCTCACGCCGAATAAAACATAAACCTTACCCTGTGGGAGCGGGCTTGCTCGCGATGCTGTCAACTCGGTACATCTGAATCACCGAGGTGATGCCATCGCGAGCGAGCCCGCTCCCACAGTTTATTTACAGGCCCTTACGATCACGCTGGCCCAGCAGATACAACACGCCATCCAGACCCAGGGTCGAAATGGCATGCTTGGCCGACTTTTTAACCAGCGGCTTGGCACGGAATGCCACACCCAGCCCGGCAATCGCCAGCATCGGCAAGTCGTTGGCACCATCCCCGACCGCAATGGTCTGCTCCAGACTCAAGCCTTCCTTTTGCGCCAGTTCACGCAGCAAGTCCGCCTTGCGTTGTGCGTCAACAATCGGCTCGACCGCGACACCGGTCACCTTGCCATCCACCACTTCCAGCTCGTTGGCAAACACATAGTCGATGCCCAGCTTCGCCTGGACCTGCTTGGCGAAGTAGGTAAAGCCGCCCGACAGGATGGCAGTCTTGTAGCCCAGTCGTTTGAGCTCAGCAAACAGTACTTCGGCGCCTTCGGTCAGGCGCAGCGAGGCACCGATGGCATCCAGCACGCCCACATCCAGACCTTTGAGCAGCGCCATGCGCTCCTTGAAACTGGCCTTGAAGTCCAGCTCACCGGCCATCGCACGCTCGGTGATTGCAGCCACCTGTTCACCGACACCCGCAGCCTTGGCCAACTCGTCGATCACTTCGGCTTCGATCAGCGTGGAGTCCATGTCGAACACCGCCAGACGGCGATTGCGACGGAACAGGGTGTCTTCCTGAAGCGCGATGTCCACGCTCAGTTCCTGCGCCAGGTTGAAGAAGTCGGCACGCAGCGCATCCACATCTACAGGCTCGCCGCAAACACGCAGCTCGATGCAGCTTTTGCTCAACGCAGTCGGCGCATCCAGCGGCACACGGCCTGACAGGCGATCCGTCTGCTCGATGTTCAGCCCATGCTGGCTGATGATCGAGGTCACACGCTGCAACTCACAGGCCGTCACTTGACGACTCATCAGCGTTACCACATGACGGGTCTGACTTTGCTCGTTGACCCAGCGCTGGTAATGCTCTTCGCTGATAGGGTCAAAGCGCAGTTGCAGGCCTTCCTGGGCAATCAATGGCTGCAAGTCTTTGAGCACCGCCGAAACCAGCTCTGCTTGCGGAATTTCCACCAGAAAACCCAACGACAAAACGCCATGGATGGCGGCCTGACCGATGTCGAGAATATTCACACCATTGCTGGCCAGTACACCGGTAATGGCCGCAGTGAGACCCGGACGATCTTCACCGGTGATGTTTATCAGGACGATTTCGCGCAAGGCACACCCCCATTCGCTAAAAAAAACGCATTCTACCCACTTTCAGTGACCATCGGGCACCGCCAAGGCTTTGCCGTCTCCGGGCTGCTCGCTATACTGCGCACCAACTTAACGGACTAAGAGCCGCGCTCAGTGAACCGGCCATTGCCTGTCAAAACAGATAACTTCTTCCTGCTGATCTTCCGGGCCCTGCGCGATCGTCGCGTTCCGCTTGCTCTGCGCATTGCCACCCATAACGTGATTCTGGTCGCCTTGGCGCTGGTCATCTACGCCGTAGTGATGGGACTGCAATTCAAGCAGGCCATGCACGAACAGGCCGATGCCCTGGGTCAGAGCCTGACCACGCAAACCGCTACCTCGGCGACCGAGCTGCTGGTGTCCAACGACATCCTCAGCCTCAACGTGCTGCTCAACAACCTGACCAAAAATCCACTGGTGGCCCACGCGGCTATCTATAGTGTCGATAACCGCATCCTCGCCGAAGCCGGGCAACGTCCCAAGAACGGCCTGTTGGGCGAAACCGAGGGCGTGTATCAAACCAAGATCACCTTTCAGGATGTGACCGCTGGGCATCTGCGTATCAGTCTGGATATGAACCAGTTTGAGCAGCCGATGACCATCAGCCTGCAGAGCATGGGCATCTTGAGCGCCATATTACTGGCCCTGGCATTGGCCTTGAGCTTGCGTTTGGGTCGCCATATCACCACACCGCTGTTGCAACTGCGGGTATGGCTGCGCGAACCCGACCCGTACACCCCGGCCATTCAGCGCCAGGATGAAATCGGTGATCTGGCCCGCCAGCTTCACTCCCGCCTGGCCCCTCCGGCACCCGAGCCGGAACCCGAGCCAGAACCGGAAGAAGACTACGACGACAGCGACTACGAAGAAGCCGAAGACAACGAGCCTACTTTCGAAGTACGCAACCTGAGCGACCCTACTTTCGATGAGACCCCACCTGCCCCTGCCCCTAAAGCAGCACCCCGGCAGTTGATCAACACCGAAGAAGACGAGAACGACGACGAAGATCCGTTCGCCGATCTGCGCGACACTGGCACCACCAAAGCGGCGCCGGTTGTGCTGGCCAAGCCCAAACCGGCCGCGTCCACAGCGCCACAGCCAAGTGCCGTGCTCGCAGTGCAACTGGGCGCACAAGAACAACTGCGTCGCCTACCCCGCGCCCGGTTGATGGAGCTGCTGGAGCGCTATCGCGACTGCCTGAATCAGGCGGCTTCGCTGTATCAAAGCGAGCTGCACACACTGAACGATGGCAGCACGCTGATGTTGTTCCACAGCGAAGACAGCGGCGAAGACTACCTGACCAACGCCATTTGCTGCGGCGAACTGCTGCGAGCCCTGGGTCACGCCTTGCAGATCGAAGTCGCGGACAGCGGCATCACCCTGCAATTGCAACTCGGCCTGGTACTGGGCGAAGGCTTGAGCGGCATCAGCCAGATTGACCTGCTGCTGACTGAAACCGCGCAGGACGCCCTTGCCCTGTCGCAACACAGCCGCAACCTGCTGCTGGTTGAGCGCAAGATCAGCGACGACTCGCTGATTCGTCAGCGTGCCCGCATTCGTCCGATTGCCAGCCCTGAAGGCGCCTGCTGTGTTGAGCGCCTGATGGAGCCCTACCCGTCCATGCTGGAACGCCAACTGGCGCGGATGCACGAGAGCCGGGTATAGAAGAGGGCTTTTGACCTTCCATAAAAAATCCCGCACATGTGCGGGATTTTTTGTTTCTGGCATTTAACCTAGAAGCGGAACACTTCCATGTCCGTACGAATCGGTGAAGCCATAGGGATTTTCGGCTTTTCCGCTTCTTGCTTCGGCTCGGCACGGGCCGCTGGTTTGCGCGGTTCAACCAGCGGTGGCTGGTTGGCCAGTGGTTTAAGCGCCACTGCCAATTGCTCGCTCAACTGCTGCAGCAACTTGCCTTGCGCCTTGACCTGATCAGCCGTGCTGCCCGCATGCGGCTGCTCCAGGTGAACAATACGGTTGTCACGCACCTGCCCGCGACGGTCAATCAAACGCCATTGCGCATCCAGCACTGCGGGCAGGTTCTTGCCCGAGTCCAGGCGAGTGATCGACAGCAGTACCTGTACATCCGGGCTGAAGCCCGCAGTGGCAGGCGCCAGAACAACACGCTGGCTGTCCAGACGCCACGCCAGCTGGCGCACCAGCAGTTGATCGATATCTGACGACAGGCTGCCAGCCCATCGACCGTCGGTTGCGGCGCTCAGGCTGCCATCGGGTTGACGTTGCAGCAGGGTTTCACGTTGCAGGTAGTCGGCCACGCTGATCGGGCCAAGTACCACGGCCATGCCGGCGCTTTGCGCAGGCTGGCCGGGGGTGCCGCTGTCCAGTTGGTACAAGGCCGCGGGCTGGTGCGTGCTGCACCCCGCCAGACCCAACACACCGGTCAGCAACGCAATTAAGGGAAGGCGTAGAACGTTCATCATTCCATCCAGGTGGCCGCCATATGGCAGGCCGCAGTGTGATTCTCGAAAGGTTCGCAAGGCACATTGCCATGAGCCGTGTCGCAAACGCGGCATATCATCCGCGAATATTGGACCTGACTCCAGCGCTGTCGCGCCGATCTGCGCGTAAAAAACGCAGATCGGGCACCTAAACAGGCTTAATTGGGTATTTCTACCAACAAGGCATCCACACGCTGGAAGCCTCGCGGCAGTTTGTTACCCCGCCGGCCACGCTCACCTTTGTAGTGCTCAAGATCATCCGCCTTGAGCGACAAGGTGCGCTTGCCTGCCTGCAACACCAGTGTGGCGTTGTCCGGGAGCACGGCAAGGTCAGTCACATATTCTTCACGGTTGGCCACGCGATCGCCGGGAATACCGATGATCTTGTTGCCCTTGCCCTTGCCCAGTTGCGGCAGGTCGCTGACTTTGAAAATCAGCAGGCGGCCCTCGGTAGTCACGGCTGCCAGCCAGTTGTGCTCGCGGTCGTTGACGGGCTTTGGCTGCATGACTTGCGCGCCTTTGGGCAGGCTGAGCAATGCCTTGCCAGCCTTGTTTTTGGCTTGCAGGTCTTCACCCTTGACCACAAAACCGTAACCAGCATCAGAGGCGATAACGTACAGCGCATCGTCTTCCGGCAACAGCACACATTCAAAGCTTGCGCCGGGCGGTGGAGTCAAGCGGCCGGTCAGCGGCTCACCCTGGCCACGGGCCGACGGTAAGGTGTGCGCCGCCACCGAGTAGCTGCGCCCTGTGGAGTCGATAAACACCGCAAATTGATTGGAACGTCCGGCCGCGGCGGTTTTGTAACCATCCCCCGCTTTATAGGACAAACCTGTCGCATCCAGGTCGTGACCTTTACCGCAACGCACCCAGCCTTTTTCAGACAGAACAACCGTGACCGATTCAGTCGGCACCAGTTCGTTTTCCGACAGGGCTTTGGCTTCAGTACGAGACACAATTGGCGAGCGACGGTCGTCGCCATAAGTTTCGGCATCGGCCAGCAATTCGGTGCGGACCAATTTTTTAAGCTTGGTTTCGCTGCCCAACAGGGTTTGCAGCTTGGCCTGCTCTTTACGCAGCGCATCTTGCTCGGTGCGCAGCTTCATCTCTTCAAGGCGGGCCAACTGGCGCAAGCGCGTGTCGAGAATGTAGTCAGCCTGGATTTCGCTCAGGGCAAAGCGCGCAATCAACTCGGCCTTGGGGTGTTCCTCGGTACGGATGATGTGAATCACTTCATCGAGGTTCAGGTACGCGGTAAGCAAACCGTCCAACAGGTGCAGGCGACGCTCGACTTTATCGAGGCGAAACTGCAGTCGGCGGCGCACCACATTAACCCGGAACTCCAGCCATTCCACCAGCAAAGCGCGCAGGTTTTTCAGCTGCGGCTTACCGTCCAGACCGATGATGTTGATGTTGACCCGGAACGTGGACTCAAGCTCGGTTACGGCGAACAAGTGCTGCATCAGTTCGTCGAGATCGACCTTGTTGTTACGCGGAATGATCACGATACGGCACGGGTTTTCGTGGTCAGATTCGTCGCGCAGGTCAGTGACCATTGCCAGCTTGGTCGGCTTGGCCTGCATCAGGGCCGCGATCTGCTCCAGCACCTTGGCACCGGATACCTGATGCGGCAGCGCGGTGACCACGATGTCGCCGTCTTCAATGTGATAAACGGCACGCATGCGCACCGAACCACGGCCGGTCTGGTAGATCTTCAGCAGGTCAGCACGGGGGGTGATGATTTCAGCTTCGGTCGGGTAGTCCGGGCCCTGAATGTGCTCGCACAGCTGCTCAACGGTGGCCTTGGGCTCGTCGAGCAAGCGCACGCAAGCCGCTGCCACTTCACGCAGGTTGTGCGGCGGCACGTCGGTGGCCATGCCCACGGCGATACCGGTGGTGCCATTGAGCAGGATGTTCGGCAAACGTGCGGGTAATACCGCAGGTTCGTCGAGGGTGCCGTCAAAGTTTGGCACCCAGTCCGCAGTGCCCTGGCCCAGCTCGCTGAGCAGCACTTCGGAGTAACGCGATAAGCGCGCTTCGGTGTATCGCATGGCCGCGAACGACTTGGGATCGTCCGGCGCACCCCAGTTGCCCTGACCGTCGACCAGGGTGTAGCGATAGCTGAACGGCTGCGCCATCAACACCATGGCTTCGTAGCACGCCGAGTCGCCGTGGGGGTGGAACTTGCCGAGGACGTCACCGACGGTACGCGCCGATTTCTTGTGCTTGGAGTCAGCGTCCAGCCCCAATTCGCTCATGGCGTAAATAATACGCCGCTGTACGGGCTTAAGGCCGTCGCCGATATGCGGCAGGGCCCGGTCCATGATTACGTACATGGAGTAGTTGAGGTAGGCCTGTTCGGTGAAGTCGGCCAGTGACCGGCGTTCTACGCCGTCCAGGCTGAGTTCAAGGGAGTCGCTCATGCGGACCTCATTCAGTTCGTTGTCTGGCGCAGCAGCATGGTGCCGCCGCGCTGGGTAAATTCAAGTTTGTTCAGCGCACTCATGCCCAGCAGCACTTGCTCGCCTTCCAGCCCCGGAGCCGCCACTGCACGCACGTCGCGCAACACAATGGCGCCCAGTTGCAGCCGGTCGATGCGGGTCTGATAGCCCTGGGTGCGGCCATTGGCGGTGTTCAGGGTCACGGGGACACCTTTGGGCAACGCCAGTTGTCTGGCCAGATCCATCGGCACTGCCACATCGGTGGCGCCGGTATCCAGCAAAAACTCCACCGGCACGTTGTTGATCCGGCCGCTGGCGACGAAGTGACCCTGCGCGTTGCCGAGCAGTTTGACCTCGATATAACCCTCGCCTTGTTGCGAGGTGACTTCGGTATTGGGGTTTGCCTGACGCTGTTCCCAGCGCCCGAAAAATTGCGCTGCCAGGTACAGCCCGGCACACCAAGCCACGATCATGAAGACGCGACCGACACCTTTACCCGGTGCTTGCTGGCTCATGATTTGACACTCCAACCACCTTGCGGGGCAGCAAAGCGCCAGACGATGGGGCGCTTCTCGCCATCGGCACGGACATGGTTGCCGTTGTCGACACCGATCCAGGCGCCTTTGGCATCCAGGCTCAAGGCCTCGGCATTGCCATAGGCGCTGTTATAAAGCCGCCCTTCGGTCAAAGCATCATTGCCAAATGACCAGCAGCGCTCGATTTCACCCGTATCCGGGGTACGCCGACAAATGCGATAGGCCATGCGCTCAAGGGTAAACAGCTTGCCCTCGAACAGCGCCAGATCGGCAAAATCCTTTTGCTGGGCCCTGGCCTTGAGCTGAGGCGGCGCCTGTTCAAGACCGCCTTCACTCATGAGTACGCAACCGCCTGCGCAATCCCACACACTCTGTTTTTTGCGGATGGTCAGCAAGCCACGGCGCTCACGCTCCGCCGCCAGCCAGATCTGGTTGCCCTGCGGGTTGATGGCGATGCCTTCAAACAACGCATTAAAATGCAGCAACATGCCACTGGCACGGGCCTGACGCACCAACGTCGGGTCAATCTTGAGCCAGGCCGGCGCGCCCGTCAGCGGAACTTGCAACACAGCGGCATGGGCTTCACTGACCACATAGCGGTTGCCCGCGTCGTCGCACGTGATGCCTTCAAAATCCAGAGCACCGCCGCGCAACGGGCTGATGGCTTTACCCATCATCCGTACACCCCACGGCAAGCCGCTTTCCGGCGGCGGCGGAACTTCAATGCTCAGGGCCTCGGCTTGCCACACGGTAGTACGCTGATCAAGGCGATAAATCTGATCATCATCGCGATCCGAGACGGTCCACAACTCACCTGAACACAGCGCCAGGCCAGACAGATTGCCACCGCGCATGCCTGCAACCGGGTGCTCTGACTGCAGCACCAGCTCTGGCCAGGTATTGGCCATGACTGGCGCAGCACCCAACCAGAGCAAGCCCAGCAAGGCACTGCGCATCAGGCCAGCACCTGCGCCAGGTTACCTTTGGATTCGAGCCATGACTTGCGATCACCGGCGCGCTTCTTGGCCAGCAGCATATCCATCATTTCGCTGGTAGCAGCGTAATCTTCCAGCGTCAGTTGCACCAGACGACGGGTATTTGGGTCCATCGTGGTTTCGCGCAACTGTGGCGGGTTCATCTCACCCAGACCTTTGAATCGCGTGACCTGTGGCTTGCCACGTTTTTTCTCGGCCACCAGCCGGTCAAGAATGCCGTCACGTTCTGCTTCGTCCAGGGCGTAGAAAATCTCTTTGCCCAAGTCGATGCGGTACAGCGGTGGCATCGCCACGTACACGTGACCGGCGTCCACCAGCGGACGGAAGTGCTGCACGAACAACGCGCAGAGCAAGGTCGCAATGTGCAGACCGTCGGAGTCGGCGTCGGCCAGGATGCAGATTTTTCCGTAGCGCAACTGGCTGATATCGGCTGCGCCCGGATCGACACCGATGGCTACGGCGATGTTGTGCACTTCCTGACTGGCCAGCACTTCACTGCCGTCGACTTCCCAGGTATTGAGGATCTTGCCGCGCAACGGCAGGATCGCCTGGAATTCCTTGTCCCGTGCTTGCTTGGCTGAGCCGCCAGCGGAGTCACCCTCTACCAGGAACAGTTCGGAACGCATCGGGTCCTGCCCGGCACAGTCGGCCAGTTTGCCCGGCAAGGCTGGGCCTTGGGTGATGCGCTTGCGCTCGACCTTTTTACTGGCCTTGAGCCGACGTCCGGCGTTGTTGATCGCCAGTTCGGCCAGCTGCATGCCCATCTCGGGATTGGCGTTGAGCCACAGGCTGAAGGAGTCCTTGATCACGCCCGATACAAATGCTGCCGCTTCACGGGAGGACAGTCGCTCTTTGGTCTGGCCGGAGAACTGCGGTTCCTGCATCTTCATCGACAGCACGAACGCAATGCGTTCCCACACGTCTTCGGGCGCCAGCTTCACGCCACGCGGCAGTAAGCTGCGGAACTCGCAGAACTCGCGCATTGCGTCGAGCAAACCCTGGCGCAAACCGTTGACGTGAGTACCGCCCTGAGCTGTAGGGATCAGGTTGACGTAGCTTTCCTGAACGCTGTCGCCCCCTTCAGGCAGCCACAGCAAGGCCCAGTCGATGGCTTCTTTATTACCGGCCAGGCTGCCGCAGAACGGCTCATCCGGCAGGCGTTCGAATTCGCTGACCGCGTCGACCAGATACGAGCGCAGGCCGTCTTCGTAATGCCACTCGACCTTTTCGCCGGTGCCTTTGTCTTCAAAGCTGACCAGCAGCCCCGGGCACAGTACGGCCTTGGCCTTGAGGACGTGCTTGAGACGGCTGACCGAGAACTTGGGCGAATCGAAGTATTTGGGGTCCGGCGCGAAGTACACGCTGGTGCCGGTGTTGCGCTTGCCGACCGTACCGATGACTTCCAGATCGGTGGCTTTATAGCCATCGGCGAAGGTCATCTGGTATTCGTTGCCGTCGCGCTTGACCTTGACCCGCACCAGCGTCGACAGCGCGTTGACCACCGAGATCCCCACGCCGTGCAGGCCGCCGGAGAACTGGTAGTTTTTGTTGGAGAACTTGCCACCCGCGTGGAGCTTGGTGAGAATCAGCTCGACACCTGACACACCCTCTTCCGGGTGGATGTCCACCGGCATGCCGCGCCCGTCATCGCTGACTTCCAGTGAGTGATCGGCGTGCAGAATGACTTGCACCGACTTGGCGTGACCGGCCAGGGCTTCGTCGACGCTGTTGTCGATGACTTCCTGAGCCAGGTGGTTGGGCCGACTGGTGTCGGTGTACATGCCAGGGCGTTTGCGCACCGGGTCGAGGCCCGAGAGGACTTCGATGGCGTCGGCGTTATAAGAGCTAGCGCTGGGAGTGGCCATAGGGTCTCGTCGTTAGTCGTAAGTGAAAAATAAGGGCCATTCGACGGGCGCCTTAAAGGGCCGCAAAGTCGATGGTTTGAAACTGTTCGGCGCCTATCCCTGCAAAGCTCAACAGCTCTGGCAGTTGCTGGGCGAAACCTTGGTAACTGTGATCGCCACCCGCCTGAATACGCAATGTACAGGCCGCGTAGTACTTTTCAGCGTAGCGGTAGTCCAGGGTTTCATCGCCTGTTTGCAACCACACCTGATACCGCTGCGGGTCTTGGGGTGCTGCCACTTCGAGCTCGGCCAACGCCTGCACATGATCGTGGGTCAGTTCCCAGGTTTGGCCGCTGTAGTGGTTGGTTTGCGTGCCCAGATAACCGTCGAACATCCGATGCGGGCTGACGGCCGGGTTGACCAGCAAGGCTTTGAGGCCATGTTGCTCGGCCAACCAGGTCGCATAGTAGCCGCCGAGCGAGCTACCGACCAGCAATGGCCTGCCCAGCTCGCTGATCGCGGCCTGCAATTGGGCCATGGCCTCACGCGGATGGTGGTGCAAGGCTGGCACCCGCAACTGCTCGCCTTGCCCGATGCGCTGCATCACTGTCGTCAACTGCGTGGCCTTCTTGGACTCGGGGGCACTGTTGAACCCGTGGATATACAAGATTGAACCCGACATGTGATGACCCCCGAAGACACATTAAGCTGAACACAGCATCAAGAAAGACGCGCAGTTTAGCCTGACTCAAGGGCAATGACTCGCTTCAAGATATTTCAGTAATTATTGGCGCTGTAATCCGGCTCGAAAGTGAAACCGGCCAGGCGCGACACGCCGGTTTGCAACGTGCCATCAGGTTGCAGGCGCAACCAGCGGTAGCCCGGTGCCTCGTTGCTGACCTTGAAGTCCTGGCTGCCAACTGCGAACTGGATACAGGTCGACGGCGATGCCAGCAGCCGGACATCGTTGCGCTGCTGATCGAACGGCTGATGCACATGCCCCCAGAGCACCGCCCGGGCCTGTGGATAACGATCCAGCACCGCCCAGAACTCCTTGGCGTTGCGCAGGCCAATCGGCTCCAGCCACTCACACCCCACCGACACTGGATGGTGATGCAAGCACACCAGATGATGACGTTCGGGCGCTTCACTCAAGGATTGCGCCAGCAGTTGCAGTTGGTCGTCTTCCAGATAACCGGGAGTGGAATGGGGCACCGCCGAGTTGAGCAACGTAATGCGCCAATTGCCGATATCAACCACCGCCTCCAACAGACGACTTTGTACGGCGGCTTCGCGCATTTGCGGTATTTGATCGTGATTACCGGGGATCCAACGGGCAAACGGTGCCAGTTGCGCCGTCAGTTTGCGAAAGTGCTGATAAGCCTCGACGCTACCGTCCTGGGTCAAATCGCCAGTGGCCAGTACGCCGTCGATATGCGGTTGCTCGGCGCGGATCAGATCGATGACCTGTTGCAGGCTCTGCGCCGTCTTGAGCCCCAGCAGCGAACCGTCTGGATCAGCAAACAAATGGCTGTCAGACAGCTGCACCAGCAGCACCGGATCTTCGGTGGTCAGCGTGGATACATTGGGCAAGGTGGCTCTCCCGGGAGGGGTCAATGAATGGCTCGATTATGCAGCCACCGCTCAAACTTTTGTAGCCGCTGCCGAAGGCTGCAACGAGCAAAAGCGCTGGCTCAGCGCACTTCAGCGTATTCATGCCCACACGCCAGGCAATGACTCAGCCACTCACCCAAAAACACATTGAGCTGGGCTTTTTCGTCAGGCTGGTGCATGGCTATGTTGGGATAAGGATAGATGCTGCGAAAGCGCCGGGCATGCTCGGCAGCGACTACTTCGGCCATACGCGCATCGTGATACACCTGCACCTGCAACTCGGGCACCGGCAACCAGGGCAAGCTGTGTTCCTGACGCACCCGCAGGGTGGTGGTGTACGGGCAGTCGAGAATCACCTCAAGCGTCAGTACACCCAGCATTTGATCACCCTGGGTCACAGCGATCCGACGCGGGCCAGGTTGCTCGCGCATCTCTGGCAACAAACGCATCAGCCGCGCGTAGTTGGCCTCGCAAGCTGCTTGCAGCCCGATCAGATCAACTCGATAACGATCGCGAACCCCATTTACGACCATAGCCCCCTCACTTCAGCGCGATTAAGCGCCAGCCATTGCAGGGCAATAATGCTCGCTGCATTGGAAATACGTCCATCACGTACTGCTTGCAGCGCATCTTCGTACGCCCATACCGTTACACGGATATCTTCCGCTTCTTCTTCGAGGCCATGCAAGCCACCCACACCCACGGTGCTGCATCGCCCCAGGTACAAATGCACAAACTCGGTGCTGCCGCCCGGTGACGGGAAATAACGGGTGATCGGCCACAGTGACGAGAACGTCAGTCCGGCCTCCTCCTCGCCTTCACGGTGAGCGACCTCTTCAGGCACTTCGGCCTTGTCGATCAACCCGGCAACCAGCTCGATCAGCCACGGGGTTTCGGTCTTGCCCATGGCCCCAACCCGAAATTGCTCAATCAGTACCACTTCATCGCGCTGCGGGTCATAAGGCAGTACGCACACCGCGTCATGACGCACAAACACTTCGCGACTGATCTCACGGCTCATGCCTCCGGCGAAGAGTTCATGGCGCAGGTGCACGCGATCAAGTTTGTAAAAACCCTGATAACCGTTCTCGCGTTTTACGATCTCAACGGCGCTCGGCGTGGCCTTGGTGATATCAGTCATTGCAAACCCCTTGCTGGCGAATTTCACCGGGGTGGCCCTCGGCATCGCGCATCCTAACGCGCCTGCACCTGCGGATGCAGCCTCTTTTATGACGCGGGGATAGACGGATTGCCTGCAAAACAACTCTAATTGGCTCTATGTAAGCTTAGTGGCGAACCGATGCCCATGCTGGCAGTCGAACCACCATTATTTCCCCTTTCTTTCGACGATGAAGGACGACCATGTCGCTTTTAAAGTTTGCTTCCATGACTTGCATCGCCCTGACCCTGGGCGCTTGCCAAAGCATGTTTCAACCTTCGGTACAAAAACCGCTGGGGTTTACCAATGATGCCTCGGAGCAAGTCAAAGCCGGCTGCAGCGGCCAGGACTGCCCACTGGTGAATATCGACACATTGCACTTCGCCGACGCGCCCAAGCTCGACGCGCTGATTGAAAGCCGCCTGTTGAGAATGACCGTCAGCTCCCCTGACGAAAAAATGGCACCATCGCTCAACGCCTACCGCGAGCATTTCCTGCGTACCGCCGACAGCCGCAACAGCACCTATTTGCAAGCCAAGGTACGCGAACAACATGACGGTCTGGTGATTGTCGAGCTGTCGAGCTACCTGGACACCGGCGGCGCACATGGCATGCCGGGGCGTGGCTTTATCAACTATTCACGCAAAGAACAAAGAGACGTGACCTTGCAGGACATGCTGCTGCCGGGTCAGGAGCAAGCCTTTTGGGGCGCCGCCAAAGTGGCCCACAACAACTGGTTGATCAGCAGCCACTATGGCAGCGATCCGGAGTTCGTAAAAAACTGGCCGTTCGAGAAGACCCCGCACGTAGCGCTGCTCAAGGACAACGTCGTGCTCAAATATGACGTGTACAGCATTGCGCCGTACTCCGAAGGTCATGTTGAGCTGAAGATCCCCTACTCGCGCCTGAAAGGGATTTTTAAACCTGAGTGGTTCCCGGCCCAAGGCTAACCACAACCTGTAGCCGCTGCCGCAGGCTGCGACGGGCAGCGCAGCGGCCCCTGCCTTCGAGGTCGAAAGCAAAGGCCCTTCGGGGCCTTATCGCAACCTGCGGCAGCGGCTACAGATTTAGTGCTCCGTGCTCAGGGTTAAGGGCGTTTTTGCAGCGCGCCCCAACACCCACTGCAACACCCCGGCCAGCAACAACGCAGGCAAGGTTGCGCCAATATCCGGCAATAAATTGGCCAGCAGGTGATAAGTCACCACCCCGCCCAACCAGGCCAGCAAGGTAGGCCAGCGAAACAGAGTTGGCATCACCTGGGCGCTGCGCTTGCGCAGGACAAAGTGGTCCACCAGCACCACACCGAACAATGGCGCGAACACCGAGCCGATCAACAACAGGAAGTTCTGGTACTGCGCCAGCGGCGCGAAGCAAGCGATCAGGGTGCAGATCACACCGATAGCCAAGGCCAGATGCTCAACTTTCAAACGCAGCAATATCCCGCCAGACACCGCCGCCGAGTGAATATCGGCAAAAGCGTTCTCCGACTCGTCGAGCAAAATCAGCAGTAACGGAATACCCAACCCTGCACCCGCCAGCGCCAACAGCAGCGCATTGACTTCACCGCTCGGCGCAAACGCCAGGGTGTAAGCCACGCCCAGGCTCATCAACCAGAAATTACCGATAAAGAAGCCCAGTGCCGTGCCGCCGAATACACTTTTGGCGCGTTTGCCGAAGCGTGAGTAATCCGCAATCAGCGGCAGCCAGGACAGCGGCATGGCGATGGCGATATCAAAACCCACGGCAAATGGCAGCGAGCCATCGCCCTTTTGTGCCAACAGCGCAGGCAGGTCGGCTTTGGAAAACAGGTTCCAGGTCAGCCAGATACAAGCCGCCAGCAGCAGCCAGATACCCCATTTGCGCAACACCTTACGCACAAAGGTCAATGGCCCGCTGACTGCCAGCAAGGTAGCCAGAGCGCCGAAGAACAGCGTCCACAACAAGGGGTTGCTCAGCAGGCTGCCTTCGCTGAAGGCCCGGGCACCGAGCAGGCTGGCCGCATCGCGCATCACGATGATTTCGAACGAGCCCCAGCCAATCAGTTGCAACACATTGAGCATGGCCGGGAGCATGGCGCCGCGGCTGCCGAGGCTGAGCTTTAGCGCAGCCATCGATGACAAGCCGGTATCGCTACCAATCACGCCGACCGAGGCCAGCAGCGACACGCCCACCAGCGTGCCGAGAAAAATCGCCAGCAACGCACCTGTCAGCCCCAGCCCCGGTGCAAGCAACGCGCCGGTCTGCAACACCATCAGGCCAATGCCAAGGGAAAACCACAGGGAAAACAAATCACGACCGCCGAATACGCGCCTGTCCAGAGGGACAGCAAGGTCGGGGGAGTAAGTGCCGGGTGTGTTCAAGGAATGAGTCTCAAAAAGAAGGACAAACCCTGTAGCCGCTGCCGCAGGCTGCGATAGGTTGCGCAGCGACCTTCGCTTGTTAGCAGCCTGCAGCAGCGGCTACAGAGATTTGCGCCAGCAGGGCTGGCGCGTTTCAGATCACACTTTTTTGTACAGCTGACTGCCTTCCTGCTTGAAGCGCTCAGCCTGTTCAGCCAGGCCTTTGGCAACGTCCACGTCGATAGCATCGATGCGCTGGTTAGCGGCGTAGATGCGCACTTCCTGGGTGATTTTCATCGAGCAGAATTTCGGCCCGCACATGGAGCAAAAATGCGCGACCTTGGCCGAATCCTTGGGCAAGGTTTCGTCGTGGTAGGAGCGCGCGGTGTCCGGGTCCAGGCCGAGGTTGAACTGGTCTTCCCAGCGGAACTCGAACCGCGCCTTGCTCAACGCGTTATCACGGATTTGCGCCCCCGGATGGCCCTTGGCCAAATCGGCAGCGTGGGCCGCGATCTTGTAGGTGATGATCCCGGTCTTCACGTCATCCTTGTTCGGCAACCCCAGGTGTTCCTTGGGCGTTACGTAGCAAAGCATGGCGCAACCGAACCAGCCGATCATGGCCGCACCGATACCCGAGGTGATGTGGTCGTAACCCGGAGCAATGTCGGTAGTCAGTGGGCCGAGGGTGTAGAACGGCGCCTCGTCACAGCACTCCAGCTGCTTGTCCATGTTCTCTTTGATCAACTGCATCGGCACGTGGCCAGGGCCTTCGATCATGCATTGCACATCATGCTTCCAGGCGATTTTGGTCAGCTCGCCGAGGGTTTCCAGCTCGCCAAACTGCGCGGCGTCGTTGGCATCGGCAATCGAGCCCGGACGCAAGCCATCGCCCAGCGAGAAGCTGACGTCGTAGGCCTTCATGATTTCGCAGATTTCGTCGAAATGGGTGTAAAGGAAGTTCTCTTTGTGGTGCGCCAAGCACCACTTGGCCATGATCGAACCACCGCGGGACACGATGCCAGTCACGCGCTTGGCGGTCAGCGGCACATAGCGCAGCAACACACCGGCGTGGATGGTGAAGTAGTCGACGCCCTGCTCGGCCTGTTCGATCAGAGTGTCGCGGAACAACTCCCAAGTCAGGTCTTCGGCGGCGCCGTTGACCTTCTCCAGCGCCTGATAAATCGGCACGGTGCCGATCGGCACCGGCGAGTTGCGGATGATCCACTCGCGGGTTTCGTGGATGTGCTTGCCGGTGGACAGGTCCATCACCGTGTCCGAACCCCAGCGAATGCCCCAGGTCAGCTTGGCCACTTCTTCTTCGATCGACGAGCCCAACGCACTGTTACCAATATTGCCGTTGATCTTCACCAGGAAGTTACGGCCGATAATCATCGGCTCCAGCTCAACGTGGTTAATGTTGGCCGGGATGATGGCGCGACCGCGGGCGATTTCTTCGCGCACGAATTCAGCAGTGATTTCTTTCGGGATGCTGGCGCCGAAGCTGTGGCCAGGGTGCTGCTGATCCAGCAGACCGGCGGCGCGGGCTTCTTGCAACTTCATGTTTTCGCGGATGGCGACGTATTCCATCTCGGCGGTGATGATGCCCTGACGCGCATAGTGCATCTGGGTGACATTAGCCCCGGCCTTGGCCCGACGCGGGTTTTTCACGTGGGCAAAACGCAGCTTGGTCAGCTCTGCATCGTCCAGGCGCATTTGCCCGAAGTTCGAACTCAGGCCCGACAGGCGTTCGGTGTCGGCCCGGTCATCGATCCACGCCGAACGCACGTCACCCAAGCCTTTGCGCACGTCAATCTGCACGGACGGGTCGGTATACGGGCCGGAGGTGTCGTAGATCAATACCGGGGCGTTCACTTCGCCGCCAAAATCGGTAGGTGTGACATCCAGGCTGACTTCACGCATCGGCACCAGAATGTCCGGGCGCGAACCCTGTACGTAGACTTTTTGCGAGCGGGTAAACGGCTTGACCGACTGCTCATCGACCTTGGCCGAATCACTGAGATTGATCGCGTTTTTTGGTTTTGTACTCATCACGGCTCTCCAGACTGCATCCAGGCGGATTGTCGGAGGGAGAACCTGAAAAATGTACGGATGCACCCAAGGACTGGATGCTGAGTGACGGCCTCGAACGACTGATCATTTTTTGACCAATCGATCCCGGACAGCACTCAAGAGGACTCGCCGGGAGACGAGAAATCTTGTTCCCTACGCAGGCGCTAACCTGATCAGGTTCAACGGGATCCGAAATTATTCGATCTCAGCCTCATAGCAAGGCACCCCGACAAGAACCCGGCCAGTCTAGACAAGAGTGAGACAGAACGCCAACACCACAATCAAGCGGGTGATAAAAGGCGCAACAACGCCATTGTTGCAAGGTGCCACCACTACTACACTCGCTACTTCTTGAAAACGCGAGTCGGACTCGGGCTTTCATTTTTCGCATTCTTGAACTAGGGATCGCTCATGCTGCGCAAACTATCACTGGCTCTAGCCGTGTCTTGGGCGACCAGCGCAATGGCTCTGGATACCACCGCCCCATTGTCCAACCAAAACGGCCTGGTCAGCGTTTACCAGGAGGCTGTGGATAACAACGCTGATCTGGCGGCTGCCCGCGCCGATTACTCCGCACGCAAGGAAATCGTGCCCCAGGCCCGCGCCGGTTTGCTGCCCAACCTGTCGGGGGGTGCCGAGTCGAGCAATGTGCGCACCTCCATCGACCAGCCGTCACTGACGACCACCCGCAGCGCAGTGGTGTATCAGGCGACCCTGGCACAACCGATCTTCCGGATTGATCGCTGGTTCCAGCTCAAGGCGGCCGAATCGGTCAATGAACAGGCTGCACTGCAGCTCTCGGCCACCGAACAGAACTTGATCCTGCAAAGCGCCAATGCCTATTTTTCGGTACTGCGCGCCCAGGACACACTGGCAGCCACCAAAGCCGAAGAGGCCGCGTTCAAGCGCCAGCTGGACCAGTCCCGCGAGCGCTTTGACGTGGGTCTGTCGGACAAGACTGACGTGTTGCAATCCCAGGCCAGCTACGACACGGCACGCGCCAATCGGATGCTCGCTCAGCGCCAGGTCGAAGACGCCTTTGAGTCGCTGATTACCCTGACCAACCGTCAGTACAACGCCATTGAAGGCATGCGCCATACCTTGCCGATCTTGCCCCCGACGCCCAATGACGCCAAGGCATGGGTCGACACCGCCGGCCGGCAGAACCTCAACCTGCTGGCCAGCAATTACGCGGTGGATGCCGCCGAAGAAACCCTCAAGCAACGCAAGGCCGGCCACGCGCCAACCCTTGATGCCGTGGTGCAGTACAAGACCGGGGACAACGACGCCTTTGGCCTGAGCAACCCCAACGCCCTCAACCAGCGCTATGGCGGCGATGTGTCACAACGCAGCATTGGCGTGCAGTTGAACATCCCGATCTACAGCGGCGGGCTGACCAGTTCGCAGGTTCGCGAGTCGTACTCGCGCCTGGACCAGACCGAGCAGCAGCGTGAAGCCCTGCGTCGCCAGGTGGTCGAAAACACCCGTAACCTGCACCGTGCGGTGAACACCGACGTTGAGCAGGTACAAGCACGCAAACAGTCGATCATCTCCAACCAGAGCGCGCTGGAAGCCACGGAAATCGGCTATCAGGTCGGCACACGCAATATCGTCGACGTGCTCGACGCCCAACGCCAGCTGTACAACTCGGTGCGTGATTACAACAACAGCCGCTACGACTACATCCTCGATAACCTGCGCCTCAAGCAGGCAGCGGGCACCCTGAACCCTGGGGATCTGGAAGCGCTGTCGCGTTACCTGAAAGCCGACTACAACCCGGACAAGGACTTCCTGCCACCGGATCTGGCCAAGGCGGCCGAAGCCAATATGCGTTCGCCGGGTAATTGACTGGCGCAGGTTGCGATCTTTTCGCTGCAAAGATCGCAACCTGCGCAGTGCTGTTCACTTAAGCGCCGTGTGACCGCAACTGTGGGAGCGAGCCTGCTCGCGAAGCTCTCAAGAGCGTCGCGAGCAGGCTCGCTCCCACGTTTGTGCCGGTATATCCCGATACCACCTGTTTTTGAGAGCTCCAGAGGTAAATACGACTCCGGTCTGTTGACCTCCTTGAACTCAAGACAGGCACTCCCATGTCACTACCCTCTTCGGCTCAACCCTCTTTACCGTCTGTAGTACCCGCGATAAACGCCGTGAAGGCCCAATTCGCCAACCCTCCCGACCTCGAATCAATCGTGCGTACAGTGCTCGGCGAGGCCATTGCACACCAGTATCCCTCACTGAAAATCGACCTGCAGCGCACCCGGCTGGCCACTCCCCGCGCGCAAGGCGGTTGGGCTATGGAGCCTTTCATGCCACGGGTTCTGGACTATCTGGGCAGCGGCACTGCGCTGGACTTAAGCCCCGTCAACGCTCAATCCTTCTACCTGTCCGATGCCCCACCCGCATGGCTCAAATCCGGTGAAGATGAACCGGACATGAAAGTCATCGAGACCCTGGTCAAACAACTGAGCTGGCGCTTGCCTCTGAGCTTGCAGAATGCACTGAGCGATTTTTGGGCAGACCGCTCCGACACTGGCATCAGCCGCTGGCAGTGGCTCAGCGATGTAATCAGGGACACCCTGAGCATCGGCGCCCTGCAACAACCCGATCTGGCTGACAAGGCTCGCCAGGCCATTGACCAGGTGATCAATTGCCCAGAGCGCGAAGATCGAATCCGTCAATACGGTGAAAACGCGATCCGCGCCTATTGGCTCAGGGTGACAATCATCAATGCCGGGGTGAGCAAATCCGTACTGAGCCAAAGAATCGTACTGACAGGCACAGACCTGGCACTGATCTGGAAAGCGAACGCCAGCACCTTGTTATTCAAAAATCTGGACCAGGTTGCCAAAGACTGGTCCTCCTGGATCGGTAAAAGATATGTGGCGCAAGAAATTCGCGTCAGATCCTTCGAGATTGACGGCAACGTGTTTGACGCCCATGCCGCCGCCCTGCTGAACCGTCAACTGGAGGATCTGAGCAACCTGAAACTGCCAGCCGGTATCGGTTGGCAGGCGCTGCAAACGGTCTATCGGGACATCACCGATCCCTCGGCGTTTTTTCTCAACGCCCCGCAAGCCAGTCCGCAAACCCTTGAAGCGCTAAAGCAGCTTCTGCCCGCATGGCTGAAAAATGCATCCCTTGCAGAGCAAGCCCTTTACCGCCAATACAGCGTGGCCTGGGCCTGCACAAAAAAAAGCAGTAACGGACGCACCTTCCTCAGCGACATCGCCGACATTCGCAGCTACGCCGCCGATGCCCTGCAGCAGCAGATGCAACGTGAACAGCTACGGTTTGAGCAACACCTGGACCTGCATGCCGCCAAACAAACCCTGAATCCCGACGATATTGAACTGACCTTTCATACCGCGGCCGGGTTTGCGGGCACCATCGGCATGGTGGAACGGGTCAAGATGAGCCTGACCGACCTGGCCCTGAAAAACTTGTTCGCACGCCCAAAAGGCTCATTAACCCTGCGACATCGTCTTGGACTTTCGCTGCCCGAATGGCTTACGCCCGATTACATCACTCGGCGTAATGGCCTTATCGAACAAGTCGACATCGGCAAGGTTTACCCCCAACGGCTCGAAGACCTGCTACTGGGCAACACCCTCGATGCCAGGAAGCGCGAGCAACTGTTCGCCCGGCACTTGCGTGTGCAACTGCCGTTACAGGCTCTGGAACTGAGCCTCAAACAAGAGAGTGGAGTGACCCCGCTCGGCGCACGCCATGTCGGTGCACTGGTCAAAACCCTGGCCGAGGATCGAGAGGTTGATGGGCAACCGGTGGTCATCAGAAACCTGGCACTGGCGCGCAAACCCGAGGCTGTGGCAGATGTCGTGAGCAATATGTACATCATTGAACCCGACAACATGGATGTCGGCCCGCACCTGCTGTATCGGCCGCTCTACGCGCAATCATTGATCCAATACCCTACTCGCGCCGCGCTGTTGGACGCTATCGCGCAACCTGGCGAGGTGCAAGACAGCGTCCTGATCTGGTTGAGTGACCTCGCCCGGCCGATCTACGACAACGGCGGGTTCAAGGAGCCCCATTACGTGCGGTTTGGCCTGGGCAGTGAATTCGCACCCATCGAAGTCCCGCAGCCCGCCCGGCTTGCGACCAGCGCCAGCAATAACGAACTGCTGCAATACCTGCATAACGGTCAGTTGATGCAGCTTTTATATGGCAATACCGCCCGGGCCCTGGTGGACCAGGCGAATGCCGATTCAGTGTCCAACAGTGAAAGCCGCTGGGGCGTGTTACTTGAGGGCGCAGGGCTGATTTTCAACAGCCTTTTGTTGTTACCTGCGTTGCCACGACCACTGATGCTGACAGGTTGGCTGCTGAGCCTGGCGAGTTCGGCCAGCCAGGATATCCCCGAACTCGCCAGTGATGACCCGAGCGCACGCGAACTGGCGGCGGCCGATGTGTTGCTCAACGTCGGCATGCTGCTGTTCCACTTGGCCGCAGGCGCAGTAACCCGTGACACACACCGGGCCAAGGCGCTGAAGGCCAAAGCCTTGCGCCCCTTCGCACCTGCTCGTATCGCCGAGCAGTGGCCCGAGCCGCCACCGCCCAAAATCGTCGAGGGAGCCGTGACCCTGGCGGGCGAATTTCCCAATGCGCAAAGCACGGTGCTCGACTTCAGTTTCAGCAGTGCCCGTAATCGTCTGACCCCCAGCCAGCGTGAGCGACTGGATCGGTTCAAGGTGGCGCTTCGCGGTTCACTGCCCCCCGCAGCATTGAACGGAGCGCACAAAGGTCTATACCGCATTCAACAGTCTTGGCACGTCCTGCTCGATCATGAGCTGTACCCGGTTTATATCGATCAGGGAGGCTCGGCCGTGATCGTGGCCCCCACGGATACCCGCCAACAAGGCCCTGCGTTGAAATCGGATGGCAACGGCAACTGGTCGCTGGACTTGCGCCTGCGACTGCAAGGAGGCATGGCCCCCAGCCGCATAGCCGCTCTTCAACAAAAAAAGGCAGAGCGCATAAAACAACTGGAGGCCGAGTTGCAAGCTTCCTTCAGACAGGAAGACCCGCTGCAAAAAGCCGTCGAGATAACACATGCGGCCCTGCAACGCGCCCAGGGCGATACGCGTTTTACCAATGAACAACTCGCCAGGTTTCGCGAAAAATTCGACGACGCGTTGCAAGCGTCACTCAACTATTACCAGCACATGCTTGATAGCAACCAGGAGCGTATTGAACTGCAGATACCCTTTCACGAAAGGATTGTGATTTCCCTGCTGGAAAGCCTGTTCGACAACCGGGTCAGCGCCTTGGCCAGTTCGAAATACGAGAAAGAAACCATCATCAAGCAATGGCCGCAGTTCACCAGACCGGGGCCCGAGATGGAACAAGCGGCTGACCTGGATCCTCAAGGCTTCAGACTGTTTATCAAGGCTCTGGTTGCACTCAACGAGCGCACCATTGACCGGCTCGAACTGCGAACCCGCCGGGAACGAGTGGCCGATTGAGGTGATTGAAATACGCTCCGGCTACGACAACCAATTGCTCTCGACTTACTCGCAGCACGGCGACGAGTGGGTTGAAATCCGCACCGTGCAACCTGAAATACCGCCAGCGACACGCGCATTGAATGTGATCAAGGGCGATGCGCGAAAATTGTTCGACCGGTTTGACGAGCTTCTGCGCCAAGGTCGGCAGTTCAAGGTCCGTTGCAGACACCCCATAGAAGTCGAAGAGTTGCACACTCATGAGGCCACGAAACTCGACAAGCTGGCCACCGAACTGCACTTTGCCCTTCAGTCGCAGCCACTGGCATCACGCCTACCCAGCGACCAAGTGCTGGTCGACAATATGCGCGACGGTGCCAGGCGCCTGATCAGCCAAGGCCAGGAATTGCGCACCCAGTTGAGTCTGCAGTTGCCGCCGACCGACGGTAACCTGCGCTACCTGCTGGCTCATGAGCGGGTGCAGATCGCGGGGCTGGGCGAGCGGATACAGCTGCAGGGTGAGAACCGGGACTTTATCCAGGAGTACGCCATCAACGACTCTCAGGGTTATCCGCTCTGGTATGCGCATTTTCATTATGAGCAGGCGGATGCTCCCAGGCAGAACTACACCGTCGCCCATTTGAAAACCAAAGCACAACGCAAGCTGAGCTACTACTCGCAACTGGCCAATGCACAAGGCGGGCAAGCCATTGTCAACGTACATCGTGGCCAGATCGGTAAAGCGCTGGCCGAGCGCTGGTTCCTGCCGCTGGATGGATCAGCGCGACAACAGGCGCCCCAACCCGTCCAGTAAACGTTGCAAGGCACCCTGATTGGCCAGCATTACTTTCAGACCCGCGTCGCTCATGCGCTGCGCGTCTTGTGGCAATTCAAACAAACGCTGCACCGCAACGGCCAGGCCTTGCGCGTCATCGACCTCTTCAAGTGCCCCGGCTTCACGCAACTTGGCGGCGATTTCGAGGAAGTTGAACAGATGCGGCCCGCTCAGCACCGGCTTGGCCAACGCTGCCGGTTCCAGCAGGTTGTGCCCGCCGTTGGGCACCAGGCTGCCGCCAACAAAGGCGGTGTCTGCCAGAGCATACAAAAACAGCAATTCGCCCATGGTGTCGCCCA
Source organism: Pseudomonas sp. ML2-2023-6 (assembly GCF_037055265.1). Lineage (NCBI taxonomy): Bacteria > Pseudomonadati > Pseudomonadota > Gammaproteobacteria > Pseudomonadales > Pseudomonadaceae > Pseudomonas > Pseudomonas sp. ML2-2023-6. The sequence goes on from NZ_CP146347.1 coordinate 223,649, forward strand.
GCAGCACTTGCGTATGAGCGGCAACCGCCTCGCCACTGGAACGGCGCACGGTGGCAAAACCTTCGCGCTGGCACAGCTCGAAAACCGAATTGAAACGCTCGGGATGACGCGGTACCAGAATCAGCAGCGCATCAGGGTAATGGCCGAGCAATTGCCGATGAGCCGCCAGCACCACCTCGTCTTCGCCCTCGTGGGTACTGGCAGCAATCCACACCGGACGCTGCTGGGCATGCCATTGCTCACGCAATTCCCGGGCATTGATCAGCAGTTGCGGATCAATGCTCAGGTCGAACTTGATCGAGCCCGTGACTTCAACGCATTCCGGTCGCGCGCCCAGCAGCCGAAAGCGCTCGGCTTCAGCTTCGGTCTGCACCGCGATCAGGCTCATTTCCTCAAGCATCGGCCGGGTAAGACCGGCAAAGCGGGCATAGCCTTTGGCCGAGCGTACGGAAAGTCGGGCATTGGCCAGCGCCACCGGAATGCCACGCTTGGCGCATTGGTGGATATGGTTGGGCCACAACTCGGTCTCCATGATGGCGCCAAGTTTGGGCTTGATCCGGTCCAGAAAGCGCGCCGCCGCCCACGGTAAATCGTAAGGCAGGTAGCAATGCTGAACACGCGGCTCATTGGCAAACAGGGCCTTGATCCGCTCGGAGCCGGTCGGCGTCATGCAGGTCACGGTAATCGGCAGCTGTGGATAACGTTTGAGCAGCGCCCGAATCATCGGCGCCGCGGCAATGCTCTCGCCCACCGACACGGCATGTACCCAGATCCCGCCCGGCTGCATGGAAGGCAAATTGATGGCGAAACGCTCACCAATGCGCTTGGCATAGGCTGGCGCCTTGCGCGCCCGCAGCCACAAACGAATCGCCACCAGCGGCAGCCCAAGATGAAACAGCAAGGTGTAGAGAGTTCTATTCATGGGCGCGGAGTTTACTTGAAAAAGTATTCACGATGATGGCACCGAATCACCTCCGTCGTGTCGCAATCAGAACGCACTACACACTTTTACAGACCCTAGAATGTCTTGCTGTTAAATTGCCCCGCACCAACCTCAGGACTCCACCATGAACGCCTACTACTATTTGGCCATCGCCATTTGCGCCGAAGTGATTGCAACCGTCTCCATGAAAGCGATCAAAGGCTTCAGCACACCGCTGCCACTTATTCTGGTCATCGCCGGTTACGCCACAGCGTTCTGGATGCTGACCCTGGTGGTGCGCACCATTCCCGTGGGCGTGGCCTACGCCGTATGGGCGGGCCTGGGGATTGTGATGGTGAGCATCGCGGCATTGTTTATCTACGGGCAAAAGCTCGACATCCCGGCAATGCTCGGCATGGGCCTGATCGTGCTGGGCGTGGTGGTGATCCAGCTGTTCTCGAAAACGGCGGGACACTGAGCCCGACTCGTCCCTTTGCCTGCGGCAGAGATACTTCAAGCGTGGGAGCGAGCCTGCTCGCGAAGATCATTCGCGAGCAGGCTCGCTCCCACTGCGGGGCTTGACCTGGAACAGAGTATCAACACGGTTTTGTGCACTCAGACCCAGCTTCAAGATCTGGCTGTATACTCTCAGCTTTGTCTTTAAACGCTGAGGTCGCCCATGCCATCTGTTATTTCCACCGACGTGCTGATTGTCGGCGCTGGTGTTGCCGGCCTCTGGCTCAATGCCCGCCTGCGCCGCTTGGGGTTTTCCACGGTGGTGGTCGAGCGCGAAAGCCTGGGCGGCGGTCAAAGTTTGAAATCCCAAGGGATCATTCACGGCGGCGCCAAATACGCGCTGCACGGTGCCCTGACCGGTGCTTCCGAAGCCATTGCCGATATGCCACGCCGCTGGCGCGAAGCCCTTGCCGGTAACGGCGAGCTGGATTTGAGCGGCGTGCGCCTGCTCTCCGAAGCCCATTACCTGTGGTCGCCCGGCACGCTGGCGGGCAATCTCACCAGCTTTTTTGCCAGCAAGGCTGTGCGCGGCCGGGTTGATCAGGTCAAGGGCGACCAATTGCCGCCCGCCCTGCAGAATCCGCGTTTCAAGGGCAAGGTCTATCGCCTGGCGGAGCTGGTAGTCGATGTCCCGAGCCTGATCGAGCGTCTGGCCGAACTGGCCGGTGATGGCCTGCTGGCTGGTCAATCCATCGAACCTTTGCTTGAAAACAACGAACTGATCGGCCTGCGGGTCGATGGACGCGATATTCATGCCCAGCGCATTGTATTCAGCGCAGGTGCAGGCAATGCCGAACTGTTGGCCTGCGCCGGTATCAGCGTCCCGGCCCAGCAACTGCGCCCGCTGCACATGGTGCTGGTCAAGGGCCCAAGCCTCAAGCCACTGTATGCACACTGCCTGGGCGGTGGTTCCAAACCGCGCGTTACCGTGACCACCCACCCGGCCGCCGATGGCGAGTGGGTGTGGTATCTGGGCGGTGAAATCGCCGAGGCTGATGGCGTTGCCCGCGAACCGGCCGAGCAAATCGCCGTGGCGCAAAAAGAACTGGGCAATTTGCTACCGTGGGTCGACCTGAGCCAGGCACAGTGGGCCACGTTTCGGGTTAACCGGGCCGAGCCCGCGCAGTCGGGCCTGGTGCGTCCGGACAACGCCTTCCTCGCGGATCAAGGCCGTCTGCTGGTGGGTTGGCCGACCAAGCTGGCACTCGCACCTGACTTCGCTGACCGGGTGCTCAAAGCGCTGGAGCAAGACGCTATCCAACCGAGTAATGCCCCGGCCCTGCCGCCGCTGCCGCGCCCGCCTCTGGGCAAAACTGCCTGGGAGCTACTGTTGCCATGAGCCAGCCGACGCTGCACGAACTGCATCGCCCGCTGGGCAGTACCGGCCTGCTGGTTTCGCCACTGGGGCTGGGGACTGTCAAGCTGGGCCGCGACCAAGGGGTTAAATACCCCAGCGGCTTTCAGATCCCGGACGACGACGAAGCGCGGATGTTGCTCAAGCTCAGCCGCGACCTGGGCATCAACCTGATCGACACCGCACCCGCCTACGGGCGCAGTGAAGAACGCCTTGGCCCGCTTTTGCGTGGCCAGCGTCAGGACTGGGTGATTGTCAGCAAAGTGGGCGAAGAGTTCGTCGACGGCCAGTCGAGCCACGATTTCAGCGCGGCCCATACACGGCGCTCGGTGGAGCGCAGCCTGCAACGTCTGGAAACGGATTTTATCGATCTGGTGCTGGTTCACTCAGACGGCAATGACCTTGCGATTCTCAACGAGTGCGAGGTCTACGAGACGCTGGCCGAACTGAAACGTGAAGGCAAAATTCGCGGCTTCGGCTTATCGGGCAAAACTGTTGAAGGCGGGCTCAAAGCCCTTGAAACCGGTGACTGCGCGATGGTCACCTACAACCTCAATGAACAGGCCGAGCGGCCTGTCATCGATTACGCCGCTACCCACGGCAAGGCCATTCTGGTTAAAAAGGCCCTGGCCAGCGGGCATGTCTGCTTGAGCCCAGGGGTTGATCCGGTGCGTGCCAGCTTCGAACTGGTGTTTGGCCATCACGGGGTTGCCAGTGCTATTGTCGGCACCATCAATCCGCTGCACTTGGCCCATAACGTGGCGACTGTTGCGCAGGTTCTGCGTAAAACCTGAAGCCGCCAAGGCGGCCGACCCCGACGCAAGGAGGAGCCGACATGCCGCGCATGCTGATCCGCAAGAACCCCAGTGACTTCAAGACCCTGCCGCTGTATGTCGAAGCAACACCCGAGGGCCTGAGCTACCAAAGCGTTGGCATGCCCCTGAACTTTACCCAAACCCTGCAAAAGCGCCGGCCGGTGAAGGTTGCCGACACTGAGCGCTTTTCGCTGGAACTGGCCAACCTTGGGGTATCGGTCCGCCTGACCTTGAACTGGCAAGGCCGCGATTACTGGGTGCTGGTGCGCCAGCGGCGCCAGGATCGGGGTGATGTGGTGCTCAAACTGATTTCGGGCTATGTGCCTGCCCATGAGGTCAACCTGCCCCTGCATACGGCCATCCAGGAGATTGCCGAAGAGTGCTTGCTGGAAACCCCGGAGGGTTGGCTAAGCGGGCGCTTCAACGACACATGGTTACCGGCGCCCTACTCCGCAGCGCTGCATTACCGTGAAGCTCTGCCCTTTCGTCTTACGCCCTTGTCTGGTGCAGCGCGGCCCGTTCGCTGTGGCGCTCAGCCACTGCTGGAGCGACCACGGGCCTACGTACACCTGCCAACTGCATCGTTGCAACTGATTTACGACCTGCGTCTGGAAGTGCCCAAAGAGGCCAAGTCCCTGAGCCTGTTTCATGTCGACGAGCGGCTGGAGGGCGATCAACTGGTCGCTCGCCTTGATCGCCAGCGCCCGGACCTGTACTTGATCCCGCTGACCGAGGGCCAGCCCTGCGCCGAGTTATACACCCTGAGCAAAGATCGGTTACAGCCAGCCAGTACTCGGGGCGTGCGCTTGGCCGAGAGCTTTGCACCGCAGGACGGCTGGGTGGTGCACGACGAGCGGATTCGCTGGAAGGATTGGGTCAAGCAACAGGGCCTGAACCCGCCGACACCGGAGTCCAGGCTCAAGCGCCTGACCGGCAAGGCGCGGCAGATTTTCAGGAAAGTGGTGAAGAGCTAAAGCCTCTCACCCTCTCCCTCCGGGAGAGGGTGAGGGTAAGGGCTGCATTCACTGACCGCGGATTTTCTCGACAATCGCCGTGGTCGAGCTGTTTTCAACCAGCCCCAGCACTTTCACCGTGCCGCCATAAGCCGCCACGATATCGGCGCCGACTACCTGGTCGATCCCGTAATCACCGCCCTTGACCAACACATCAGGCTTGACCTGGGCCAGCAGGTTTTCCGGGGTAGCCTCGGGGAAGCTGATAACCCAGTCCACCGCGCCCAAACCTGCCAGTACCGCCATGCGCCGGTCAACACTGTTGATCGGGCGCCCAGGGCCTTTCAGACGGCTCACTGAAGCATCATCGTTGACCGCAACGATCAGACGATCGCCCTGGGCCCGCGCTTGCTCCAGATAGGTCACATGCCCGGCATGCAAGATGTCGAAGCAACCATTGGTGAAGACGATTTTCTCGTTGTGCGCCCGCGCATCCTCGATGGCCAGCAACAGCTGGTCGAGGCTCAGAACACCGCGCTCCGAACCTTCCGAGCGTTGAATCGCCCGGCGCAGTTCCGGCGCGCTGATGGCCGCCGTACCCAGCTTGCCAACCACAATACCGGCCGCCAGATTAGCCAGCGCCACGGCGTGCGGCAGTTCTTCACCGGCTGCGATGGCCGCGGCCAAGGTCGAAATAACGGTATCGCCAGCCCCGGTAACGTCAAACACTTCACGGGCCCGGGCCGGCAAGTGCATGGCCGCAAAGCCCGGACGCAACAGGGTCATGCCATGCTCGCCACGGGTAACCAGCAAGGCTCCAAGGTCCAGGTCGGACATCAGCTTGGCACCTTTGGCCACCAGATCGGCCTCGTCCGTGCAGCCACCGACAATGGCTTCGAACTCACTGAGATTTGGCGTGATCAGGCTTGCGCCACGGTAGATCGAAAAATCCTTGCCCTTGGGATCGGCCAGCACCGGAATGCCTTTGGCACGTGCGGCCTGGATCAGCACCTGATGGTTTTTCAGGGCGCCTTTGCCGTAGTCGGACAACACCAGCACCTTGACGCCTTCAAGCAGGTTTTCAACTTCAGCACCCAACGCCAGAGCGTCGGTGGCGAACGGTTCTTCGAAGTCGATACGCAGCAGTTGCTGGTGACGGCTCATGACCCGCAGTTTGACGATGGTCGGCTGGTGCGCAATGCGCTGGAACAGTGCATGAACGCCCGCGCCCTTGAGGCTGTTGGCCAGGCTGTCGGCAGCTTCGTCGTCACCGGTCACACCTACCAACGAAGCAGGCGCACCGAGAGCAGCAATGTTAAGCGCAACGTTGGCAGCGCCGCCTGGACGGTCTTCGATTTGCTCGACCTTGACCACCGGCACCGGCGCCTCAGGGGAAATCCGTGAGGTCCCGCCATGCCAATAACGGTCGAGCATGACATCGCCTACCACCAAGACAGGGGCTTGATCGAATCGCGGCATGGACAACTTCATGGAGAACCCACATACAAAATGAACAGGGGCGCGATATTAACACAGGGTGAACGCTGGTCAGTTCACGGTATTAATCGCAGCGAATGAGAATCAGGCAAAGCGAAAGTTATCTGTAGCCGCTGCCAAAGACTGCGACGGGCCGCAGGCTCCAGGTCAGGATCGCTGCGCAATCCATCGCAGCCTGCGCCAGCGACTGCAAATGGATTGCGGCGACGGCACCTGCTAGGCGATATCGCCAGAGGTTTGCGGGGCATCAAGGCCCATCGAGTGCAGGCGCGCGTAGTAACCGTTGTGCGCCATCAGCTCGGCATGGGTGCCGCGCTCGACAATCTGGCCCTGATCCATCACCAGGATCAGATCGGCTTTCTCGATGGTGGTCAGACGGTGCGCGATCACCAGTGTGGTGCGACCTTTCATGACGTGGTCGAGTGCCGCCTGGATGTGACGCTCAGACTCGGTATCCAGCGCCGAGGTCGCTTCATCGAGAATCAGCAACGGTGCGTTCTTGAGCAATGCACGGGCAATGGCCAGACGCTGGCGCTGACCGCCGGAAAGCAGTACGCCGTTCTCGCCGACCTGAGTGTCCAGGCCTTGTGGCAATTGCTCGATAAAGTCCATCGCGTAGGCATCACGCGCGGCTTTCTCGATGTCGGCACGCGGGGCGCCCGCCAGGTCGCCGTAGGCAATGTTGTTGGCCACGGTGTCGCTGAACAGGGTCACATGCTGCGTCACCTGGGCGATATGACGACGCAGGTTGAGCAGGCGGTAGTCCTCGATATCCACACCATCCAGCAGGATTTCGCCCGAAGTGTGGTGATAGAAGCGCGGAATCAGGTTCGCCAGTGTCGACTTGCCGCTACCGGAACGCCCCACCAGTGCCACCATTTGCCCTGGCTCAGCCGTGAACGTCACGTCCTTGAGCACCTGGCGCTCGGTGTCCGGGTAGGTGAAGTTGAGGTTACGCACTTCGAGACGACCACTGACCTGGTCACGCTCAATAGTCCCGGTGTCGACTTCCGGCTTCTCGTCCAGTTGCTCGAAGATGCTTTCAGCGCCCGCCACACCCTTCTGGATTGTCGAGCTGACTTCGGACAACTGACGAATCGGCTTGGGCAGCAAACCGGCCAGGGTGATGTAGGCAATCATGTCGCCCGGCGAAGCATCGCCGCGCAGGTAGAGCACCAGGAACATCAGCACGCCCATCGCGACGTAGATGACCAACTGCAACATCGGCGTATAAATCGCACCAGTGCGGGTCATGCGCAGTTGCTTGTCGGTGTTGCTCTGGCTGGCCTGCAGGAAGCGTTTACGCTCGTAAGCCTCACCGCCAAAGCTGCGAACAACGCGATAGCCCTGGATGGTTTCCGAGGCCACGTGCGTCACGTCGCCCATCGCCACCTGGATTTTCTTGCTTTGCTTGCGGAATTTTTTACTGGCAGTACTCACCATAACCGCGATCAGCGGTAGGATCGCGACCATTACCAGCGTCAGGCGCCAGTTCATCCACAGCAACGAACCAAACAGGAACACCACCGTCATGCCTTCACGAATAACGACCTTGATCGCATCGGTGGCAGCGCCGGTGACCATGGTCACGTTAAAGGTGATACGGGAGATCAGATGGCCCGAGTTGTGCTTGTCAAAATAGCGGTTGGGCAGTACCAGCAGGTTGTTGAACAACTGCACCCGCAAGTCATGCACCAGACCCAGGGAGACCTTGGCCAGGAAGTAGTTGCCCAGGAAAGAACCCAGGCCCTGCCAGGCGGCGATCAATACAATCAGTATCGGCACGACCTGTAACAGGCGCAGGTCACGCAAATATGGGACAGTGGGAAACAGCACTGCGTCCGGGTTGGAGAGGCCATCGACAAAATACTTGAGGATGTAACCAAGCATTGGCTGGGTCGAAGCGAAAATAAGAAACCCGACGATACTCAGCAGGAAAAGGCCGACATAAGGCCGGACATAGCTGAGCAGGCGCAGATATATCTTCAAGCTCGATTCGCTTGTGCTGGGGCTGGATTCGGTCATATCACGCGGCGGTTAGTCAAAAAGGAAGCTGACTTTATCACAGCTTCTCTGGTGTACTGCCTAACGCTTGAAGCCCGCCTTCGTGGGGCAGTAAAAACGACACCACAGGGCCAGTACGCTAGTATGGCCGTCCAAAACCTGGAATGAACCTTTCAGCATGCAATTCAGTTACTTAAATTATTCAAAGCAGCGGGTGTTTGATTTCATTTGCCTATGGCTGCTCCCCGTTGGCCTTTTATTACTCTTATCCGACCTTTATTTCCTGCCTGGGCGAAGTATTCATCACAAGCTGTATTACGCCCTGTTCAGCATTCCGACCCTGATCGCGATCATCTTGCGGCCTAAAGAGCTGAAGGACATGTTGCGTGAACCGCTCATCCTGGGCTTTATGTTGTTTGCCGCGTGGGCGATGGTCACCTTGATCTGGACCAACGGCGAAGAAGACGTCATGGGCTCGCTCAAACCGGCCCTGCACTTGCTGATGCTGTTTTGGGGCTGCACGCTGCTGACCAAATATCGCAGTGAAAGCCTGCAGCCGGTGTTCTTTGCTGCTGCAATCATTGCCCTGATCGCTACCCTTTATAACCTGTACATGTTCATCAGCCATTACGCCCCGGAAGACCGGATGATCGGCGCTGGTGCATTCGACAACCCACTGCTCAGCTCCCACGCGTTTGGCTTCTTTTGCATTTATTGGCTCACGCTGAGCATGACCTGCAAACGCCCGTACACCCTGCTTATCGCAGTACCTGCCTTTACCATCATGTTCGCTGCGCTACTGGCAACCGGCTCCAGAACCCCGCTAGTGGCCGTGGTCATGGCCATGATCTGGCTGAGCCTGGTCTGCTGGAACCGACGCTCACTCGCACTGATGAGCATGCTGGTCGCAGGCGGCATCCTGGTGATGGCACTGTTCTCCGAAATGATCATGAGCCGTGGCAGCTCGTTCCGCTTTGAGCTGTGGCAGTTGGTGCTGGAGCAAATCAAGCTGATGCCCTGGATCGGGCATGGTTACGAATCGACCCTGAGCCTGGACCCTGGGGCGGGCTTCTTGCTGAGCGAGCCTCACAACTTCGCCCTGGGCGTGTTGTATTACACCGGCATTCTGGGCTTCACGCCTTGGCTGTTCATGCAGGTCTGGGCCTTGTACAGCAGCTGGCGCCATCGCGTGCAGCCGTTGTTCATCCTGGCTTCGGCATTGCTGGTGTACGGCATTGGCGCCGGGCTGACCGAAGGCGGCGGCATACTGCCGAGGCCCAAGGAACACTGGTATCTGCTGTGGATCCCTCTGGCCTTGATCGCTGCACTAAGCATCAACCAGCGCCTCAGGATTCTGCGCGACCGACCTGTACGCAGCCTCTCTGCAGCGGCGCTCAACACGCTTCAGGCGCATGCTCAGATCATTGAAGAAGACGGCCTGGGGCCAAAAGTCCTGCGTCTGGAAAACGGCAACTTCCTCAAGCTGTTCCGCCAGCGCCGATGCTATACCTCCGGCAGCTTCAACCCGTACTCAGAACGTTTTGCCATCAACAGCGAACGCTTGCAGGGCATGGGTATCCCCGCGCCGAAGATCCTCGACCTGTATCAATTGCGCGATGGCAGCACGGCTGTTCTGTACCAGCCGCTGCCGGGCCAGACCCTGCGTCAGGTAATGCAATCGATGGGTTCGCCGGCCGTTCGCCATGCACTGGTGGAGCGCTTCGGCAAGTTCCTCGCGGTGTTGCACGACAAGGGCGTTTACTTCCGCTCCCTGCACTTGGGCAATGTGTTGCTGATGGACGACGGCGAGTTTGCCCTGATCGACATTGCCGACCTGCACCTCTACCCGTCACCGCTGAGGATCGCATTGCGCCAGCGCAACTTGCGCCACATGCAGCGTTACCCGGAAGACCGTCGCTGGCTGTTCGATGAGCAGTTGCAAGCGCTGCTCGACGGTTACGCCAGCCTCGCGGACCCTGTCGCCGTTAACAGCCTGAGCCAGCAGATCAAGCAATTGAGTACTGCGCAAGCTGCGGTCTGACACATTAAAGGGAGCACCTCCAGGTGCTCCCTGCCCCGACCGCGATCAGGCCTGACGCTTGGCGGCGTAAGCCAAAAAACCTTCAATATTGTCGCTGCACAGTTGGCCGACCGCTTGCTCGATATCGGCTTGCGGCCATTCCCACCAGGCTGCCTGCAACAAGGCCTCACGCTGCTCCTGCGGGAACCTCCAGCGCAGAAACCTTGCCGGGTTACCACCCACCACCGCATACGGCTCGACATCACGCGTGACCAGCGCACCGGCCGCCACAACTGCGCCGTGGCCGATGGTGACGCCCGACAGCACGGTGCTGTTGGAGCACAGCCACACATCACTGCCCACCACCACATCGCCACGGGTGCCGTTGTAATCGGTAATGTGCTGCGCCGCCTTGAGCATGGCCGGGAAGGGATAGGTCGTAACCCAGTCGGCCCGATGGTGCCCGCCCAAAAAGATATTCACCCCTTCGGCAATCGAGCAAAACGCCCCGATGCGCAGGGTTGAGCCTTCTTTCCAGTCGTGTACCAAGGGCAGGCCATAGCTGCCCCGGCCGATCTCGTAGTCGGGATAGCACTGTTTGAAACGGGCCACTCCCCGCTCGATTTTCGGTAATTTGCGGATCGCACGCTTGGCGCGCTTCTCCCGAAAACGTTCAATCCAGCCCACAGCGCGCCCCTCGTCTTAGTCTTTTTCCAACGGCGAAAAATACAACCGCCCAAGGCCACGCCAGGTTTTACCCGTCCAGTGCTTGAACGGGATCTGCGCCAACAGCTCACGGGCCAGAGCGCGATTGCGGTTGGAGGTTTTCAGGAACATGGAGTTGAGGAACTTGTAGCGCACCTCGTCATAGAGCGGGTGATCGCTGAACTGAGCATAGATGCGCAAGATGCTGTCGATCATGAAGCGATGATTCTTGTACGAATTGGTGGCGTGCTTGCGATAGCGTGCCATCACCACGTTCAGGCCGTCGATAAAGTACCCGGCATGGGTAATTTTCAGCTCGATATACAAGTCTTCAAGGCGAATACTCGGGTCAAACCCCCCCACCTTGTCCAGCGCTTCGCGGCGGATCATCAGGGTAGGTGCGGGCGGATAAGGCTTGCGCTCCAGGAACATGTCATCGAAATCCAGACGCCGGAACGGCACATCACGGCGCTGACGCTTTTCCGGAAACAGATTGCCATCAGCATCGATCAACTCGATATTGCCCGCGCAAATGCCCACTTCAGGTTTGCCATCCATGTAGGCAACCTGAACCGCTATGCGGTCCGGCATCATGATGTCATCGGAGCCGAACGGTACGATCAGACTGCCCTTGGCCCGGGCGATAGCGCCGTTAAGCGTATTGGTCAGCCCCTGATTCTGCTGCACCCGAAAATCAAAACCATGCGCGGCCTGCAAACGTTGAATACGCTCCACGCTGTCATCAGGCGAGCCGTCATCAATCACCAACAACTCGATATTGGGATAGGTCTGATCCAGAACACTCTGAATGCTCTGCTCGATATACGGGCCATGGTTGTAGGAGGCGATAATTACCGTCACCAAAGGTTGCGAGTCGGTCATGAATGCTCCTTGCGTGCCTGACTCAATCCCGAGTCGATCAAATCCAGATACTCCTGACGGAACACCTCAATATCGTGGTGTTCCTGCAAGTAGCGATATGCCTGCTCGCCCTTGGCCTGCAATGCTTCATCCGACAAGGCCAGGTACTCATCCAGCGCGGCCGTCAGCGTTGCCACATCGCTGGGCTTGACGGCCAGACCACCGGCCCCCTCGATCAGTGGCAGCATGGCTGGCACATCGCTGGCAATCACCGGCAAGTGCCCACTCATGCCTTCGAGCAGTGCCAACCCCAGACCTTCAGCCAGCGAAGGCATGGTCCAGATGTCGAAAGCACGAACGTACTGCAGGGCGTTCTCCTGAAAGCCCAGCAGATGCGCCCGGCCATTGAGACCCAACTGCCCGATCTGCTCGCGCAAGCGCGTCTCTTCACGCCCAGCACCAATAATTGCCAGTTGTGCCTTGGGGTATTTGTCTTTCAGCGCAGCGAAGGCTTGCAGCAAAAAGCGATGACCCTTGATCGGCACCAGTCGACCCAGTGCGCCAATCATCCGTGCATCCTGATCCAGACCAAGCTTTTCACGCGCCTGCTGGCGTGGCAGCTGCAAGGCTTCGGCTTGCTCGATATCGATGGCATTGGTGATAGCGAAAGTATTTTGCTCAGTGAAACCGCACTTGCAGTCCAGCAGGTACTGTTTGACCGCAGGTGACACCCCGACAAAGCGCCAGGCCTTGTCGATCAGGCGTTTAGCCTGACTGCGCCGATAAAAGCGGTCGTATTCGCCAAATCCATGGGAGATACCCACGCACAGCGGGATTTTCAGCCAACGATTAAGCTGCAACATCATGTTTACCGGTTTGAAGCGGTTGCAAATCACCACATCAAACTGCTCTTTGCGGCAGAACTTGTACAACGCCCACATGGCGCGCAGACGCATGCCCTTGAGCGACTTGTCGCTAAACTCGAAATACACCGAATGATCGGCCTTGCTCACCGGTTCGCCGGGGCCTGGACGACCACGCAAGAATGCCGCCGTCACTTCGTAACGTTCACTGGGCAGCGCCCGCACGATCTGCTCGGCAAGGTCGGCAAAGTCATGGGATTTGACGTTGTAATCGGGCTGTAATTGCAAAACCTTGGAACGCTTCATAACTCTCCCCGATGAAGTCCGTTTGCAGCATGTTCTTTCAATACCCAAAACAGTTCATGACGCCGAACCGCTTTGCGAAAAAATTCATTTTCGCCATAAGGCGATGGTTTTCTGCCTGCCAAGAGCTGTTGTATCGAACGGCGCACTCGACGCTTGAGCACAGCTCGGGGCTGCAAGTCATGCATCATGCCCAACGCCATCGCTTTGTCGCGCTGCTGCTCAAGGTTGAGCGCCAGGCTGCAAGGGCGCAGGCTGAGCGAGGCATCGAATACCGGCGGCAACGCAATGCCATCGCCGCTATTGCCCATTGGCCAACGGTCGTTGTCATGCAGATGGTTGGCGTAACCGAGTACGGTGGTCGGTTGCCACTCCAGGCCTTCGAGGGCTTCGATCACTGCCGCGTGCGCACAGATATGATCCGGGTGCGGGTCGATTGACGGGTGCGGGAGCACGATCACTTCAGGGCGGGCGCGCAGAATCAACGCCCGCAGATCAGCCAGCAAGTTAAGCCAGGTCGGTGCGCCGTCCAGATCACCGGGCAGCGGGAACGGGTTGAACTGGCGAAACAGGCGAATGTCGTTCAAGTCAGCCTCTCGCGAAGCCATCGGCTGGTCGGGCGCGGCCTGCATGGCAGGCAACTGCAGGCAGAAGTACCCCAGCTGCGCGCAATGGTCTTGCGGCACACCGGCCCAGCGCGGCACGGCCATGCTGTCCCAAGCACGCAAACGACCCTTGAGACGAGCCGCCTGGGCGCGCTCGAGGCCCATCTGCTGATAATGCTCGGCTTCGATTTCGCCTGCGGTCAGGGTCACAATCCAGGCTTCCCTGGCTTGGCTGTACAGCCCAAAAGCGGCCAGTTCAGCATCGTCGGCGTGGGGCGCAATCACCATCACACGCTGATTGCGGTAGTCGGGCTGGCTGAACACCCACAACTGCGGCGAGCCCATAACGCGGCAAAAACGCCCGCGAATATGCAGTTTGCCGTCGATCAGGGCTGCCCCAAAACCGCTCAAGTTCAGGTAGCGCAGGCCATTGAGCCCACGCTCGAAGGTCTGCCGGTCAGCCGACTCACCGTCCGACAGCTGCACGTACGGATCGAGAAAACGCCCCAACCAGCCACTTTTAACCTTGATCGCCAGGATCAGGGTTTCGTCGCCAGCCAGGCTCAGCGGCTGATCCACAATCAGTTTTTCGCCCACAAGACGTACGGGCGGGCGTTGGCTGTCTGCCGCAAAGTTGTACTGGTAATCGTCTTTGGGCGAATAGAACAGATGGTCGGCAAACCAGGCTTCATGGGCCACCCAGCCCAGCACCGCCAGTACCGGCGGCAGCCACCAGGCCAGCAGCACACCGCTGGCAATCAGCACCAGCAGGCCGATCAGCAGGCTGATGCGCTTGTTGCGCCGATGACGCTTGAGGAGCTGTTGTTTGCGCGAGGCGGGTTGGCTCATAGTTCGGCTCTTGTGATTAAGCTCCTGTGGAAGCGAGCCTGCTCGCGATGCAGGCGCTGCGCTATGCATGAAAGATCGCAGTGATACCATCGCGAGCAAGCCCGCTCCCACAAGATTTGTGTTTCAGACCCTGAATACCGGCACCGGATTACACCAACGCTCCTTGTACTCGCGATCGGCACGGCCGAACGAGAAGCGCAAAGGCTTGTTGACGCTACGGGCCTGCTCCCAGGCAGCCTGGGTATTGATAAAGCTCAACACGCTACCAGGGCTGAATTCGCGGGTTTGGGGATCGACGCCACCATTGACGTATTCGACACTGATCCACTCTGGCGACTCAGCGCGGTACACCAGCTGAATGGCTATCGGCGCATCATTGAGGAAAACCACCGAGCCAATCAATAGCTCGCGCAACAGCTCAATGACCTCAGCCATACGCTCGGCTCCCGTGGCGACAAAACCCCAGCGCCGCAGAAACAAATCGCAATAGATACTCGCCAGTTCAACGCTGGAAAACTCCGAAACCGGGCGCACAACGCCGCCCGCCTCTTCCAGCAAACGCAGTTCGCGGCGCTGGTTATAGCGGAATTTCTTCGATAGCTCTTCGGGCGTGCGAGCCATGGCCAACTGCTCGGCCTGTGGCTTGAGGGTACTGAACCGGCCTTCGCAGAGCTGCGACAGATAACGCCCACGGTGACGCAAAGGCGCTGCCGCATCAGCCGCTGCAGGCAGGATCAGCTCAGCATTGCCCAGATCGAACAGGCCTTTTTTGCCGTGACGCTTGAGCACGTCCTTGGACAGGGCCAGGTCGCGACCCCAGGTCGGGATTGCCGCTTTCAGCTCGCCGCCCTGCTCCCAGGCCAGATAGCGCACCGGGATGCCAGCCAACTGAGCCAAACGCTCGACCACCAGCGGATGGGTGGCAACACTGCCACCAAAACGCTGCCAGGCATCGGCATAGGTGCCAGCATCCACAACGCTCCAGCCGCGCTCGCGCCAGCCTTGAAATCGATTGAGCATCAGGACTCCGCAGTCAGGTCGGTGACTTGCGCCAAGTGCCAGAATGTATTGCGTACCGCCTGATCGCTGAAGCGCTCGTGCAAGCGTTCAAGCATCAGTTCGGCGCAGGCCAGGCGCTGCTCGTCATCGAGTTGCGCCAAGTGTTGCAGGCCTTGGGCCAGATGCTCGGCATCGCCCAGCGGGAACAATACCCCCACGCCCTCGACCACTTCCTTGGCGCCGCCACAGGCCGTGGCCAGCAACGGCACGCCAGCCGCCATGGCTTCCAGCAGTACCATGCCGAACGGTTCGTGATCGGAACTCAACGCAAACACATCAAAGGCCCGGAAATAACGCCGCGCATCGGGCACCTGGCCCAGAAACAGCACCTGTGGGCTGACCCCGAGTTCTCTGGCCAGCTCTTTGAGGTCTTGCTCCAAACGGCCCTTGCCCATAATCACCAACTGACTGTCAGTCGGCAGATTGGGCAGCGCCTTGGCGAAACCACGGATCAACGTGGCCTGGTCCTTGTCCGGATGCAGACGCCCGACATTACCCACAATAAAGCCATCGACCGACAGCCCCAGCGCTTCACGCGCCGGAGTGCCAGACAATTGCTCGGCTTGCACGGTATTGATATCGATGCGGTTGTAGAGCGTGCTGATGCGACCCGTTGGCCACTTGGGCAGGCACTTGCGCATGTCGTCACGCACCGCGTCCGAGACACCGAGCAGGCTCAGGCGCTTGCGAAACAGGTGGGCAAACAGCTTGCGACTGCGACGCTGATAGTCGCCAAACGCGTGATGCACGCCGATCACCGGCAAGCCGGTGGCCAACAAGGCGACATAAATCGGCTTGAAGCGGTGGGCGATGCAAAAACTGAAATTGCGCGAAGCGGCGATCTTGCGCAGCTCGCGGATGGCGCCCAGCTTGAGGCCGCGAATGGCCTTGGAGCTGAACTCCATAAACAGCACTTCATCAGACGCACAGCCTGCGGCCACTTGCGGGTCGGCCGCCCCGGTCAAAAAGACCGTGGTGACCTTGTACCCGGTGCCGGCAAACAGGCTGGCGTACTGGCGCGCGCAGTCCAGAAACGGCCCGTCATAGCCGTGGCAGAACTGCAGCACATGACGCTCAGTCGAGCGATTCATAAGTCTCGGCGCCGTCTTTAACTACCAAAATATCTTCCATGATCAGGTACTGCAGATCGGAACCGAAGAACATGTTCAGCGCGTCGGTCGGCGAGCAAACCATCGGTTCGCCACGGCGGTTGAGCGAGGTGTTCAGCGACACGCCGTTGCCGGTCAGCACTTCCAGCGCCTTCATCATGTCGTAGTAGCGCGGGTTGTATTCGCGCTTGAGCACCTGGGCGCGGGAGGTGCCATCTTCATGGACAACCTCTGGCACGCGGGATTTCCACTCGTCCGACACTTCAAAGGTGAAGGTCATGAACGGTGCCGGATGATCGACCTTGATCATCTGCGGGCCAACGGTGTCGAGCATCGACGGGCAGAAAGGCCTCCAGCGCTCACGGAACTTGATTTGTTCGTTGATGCGGTCTGCCACGCCTTCGCTGCTCGGGCAACCAATGATCGAACGACCGCCCAGTGCACGCGGACCGAACTCCATACGGCCCTGGAACCAGGCCACCGGATTGCCGTCGACCATGATCTTGGCGATCTTCTCCGGGGTGCCCTCGATCTTGCGATACGCAGGCTTGCCCGGGTGACGGGCACAGGCCGCGATCACATCTTCGTTGCTGTACGCAGGGCCGAGGTAGACGTGTTCCATCTTCTCGACCGGCACGCCGCGAGCGTGAGACACATAAGCCGCCGCACCCACTGCAGTACCGGCATCGCCGGATGCAGGCTGTACAAACAGCTCTTTGACTTCAGGACGGGCGATGATCTTTTGGTTCAGCTTCACGTTCAACGCGCAGCCGCCCGCAAAGGCCATCTTGCCGGTCTCTTTAAGAATGTCGCCCAGGTAGTGATCGATCATCTGCAGCGACAGTTTTTCAAACAGCGCCTGCATGCTGGCCGCGTAGTGGATGTACGGCTCGTCGGCGATATCGCCTTCGCGCTTTGGCCCCAGCCACTCGATCAGTTTTGGCGAGAAGTAGAACCCCTTGCCCTTTTCTTTGTAACGACGCAGGCCGATGACATTGGCGTACTCGGTGTTGATCACCAGTTCGCCGTTTTCAAACGAAGCCAAACGCGAAAAATCGTATTTGCTCGCGTCGCCGTATGGTGCCATGCCCATCACCTTGAACTCGCCGTCCAGCATCTCGAAACCGAGGAACTCGGTGATCGCGCCGTACAGACCGCCCAGGGAATCCGGGTCGAAGAATTCCTTGATCTTGGTGATCTTGCCGTTTTCACCATAACCGAAGAAGGTCGTGGCGTACTCACCCTTGCCGTCGATACCCAGGATCGCGGTTTTCTCTTTGAAACCCGAACAGTGGTAAGCGCTGGAAGCGTGAGCCAAGTGGTGCTCAACCGGTTCGATCTTGATTTTCTTCGGATCAAAGCCCAGTTGCTCAAGGCAGAACACAATCTTGTTGCGATAGCGCTTGTAGCGACGGTTGCCCATCAGGATCGCGTCAAGGGCGCGATCCGGGGCGTACCAGTAGCGCTTGGCGTAGTGCCAGCGGGCCTTGCCGAACAAGCTGATCGGGGCGAAAGGGATCGCCACAACGTCAACGTCGGAAGGTTTGATACCCGCTTGCTCAAGGCAGAATTTCGCGGACTCGTAGGGCATGCGGTTCTTTGCATGCTTATCGCGTACGAAGCGCTCTTCTTCAGCCGCCGCTACCAGCTTGCCGTCGATATAGAGGGCTGCTGAGGGATCATGGCTAAGGGCGCCGGACAGGCCAAGAATCGTCAATGCCACAGGTTGGGCCTCTTTTGAATGCAGGCAGGCGGCGGGCGCCTGAAAAAATGGTGTGCCCCCCGCAACGCGAGGAACAACTAAAGGGCGGGATTATAGCGTAAAGCGCGAACGAATGACCCAGCGCTATTTGCCACGCCCTGCCAGCGGGGCTTATGGGTGCCTGGTGCCGCTACTTCACACGAGGGCAACATATATATAAGCCCAGCCACCCATCGCTTTGCGATTACCTGTGACGAAGTTTTTGCGTGTTTTTTGCGCTCACCAAACCACAGGATAAAACCATGCCTGACAACCTGGCACTGCTCACACAAGCCGACAAAGAACTGTCCACTCTGCGGCAAAGCTTTCCCGACCTTGAAATCGCCATGGAGAAAAGCCTGCGGCGCTACTGCCCATTACTTGCGCAAGATGCCTGTACCAACTGGCTTTTCATCAATCAAGCAGGACCGTCAGAACCGGGGCAATCGCCCGTCATCATCAGTAAATCCATCAGCATGCTTATCGATCAGTGCTACCTCGATCAGCAAGTGCCGACCCTCGATCAGCACACCACGAAGATCTACAGCTACGCGCACACCCTCGATGAACAGGATCGGGTCACTGCAATAACCGCTGAACAGCTCACAAAATTCCTCGCCTTTGTCACCTACGACCTCGAGCAGTGCGTGCAGGATGGACTGAACGACTTTTGGCAAACACCACGCCAGGAGATCAAGTCACTCACTCCGAAAGACTGGTTGTCCGGTTATGTTTTCGACCTGATCCGGGCAGAAGCGACTGTGCGCCATGCAGACAAAACCTTCGACACTGCCAGCCTGGATGCCGTCTACCAGATGTTCCATTCACCCTCCAGGCCGCCCGCCCGGGCCGACTTCGCCTTCTATTCGCTATGGCTCAATGGCCAGCCGGCTCAAAGTGCTGTGCCGCTGCATGGCGTTTTCGTAATAACCACGAAAAACCTGCCCACCGTGGTGACCGATAACTCGCAACTGCGCGTGGTGCAAGACGAAATACCGCGCACGGTGGTGCTCTTCACCCCCAGTCAAGGCCTGGAAACCTTCACCACGCTTACAGCGCTGACCCAGGAGCTGGGCGAGCGACTCAAGGACACCTACCAACGCGAGACATTACTCAATTGCGTTCTGGCCCAGGATCGTGACCGCGCCCTTGCCCACCAACATGTGGATTACCGCCCGGTACGGGACAAGCCTCCCCAGACGCTCTACGTTGAACAACTGATCGACAAGCAAAAACGCGACATGCGCCATGCCTGGTCAATGGCCCGCACGCGCAAAGAGAACGTCACCCTTGAGCAACTGAACAGCCTGATGGATCAGTCGCTGAACTCAAGCATGCTGTTAAAACCCGCAAGCATCTTGCAAGCACGCCATACCCGGCTGCATGAAACTCGACTCCCGGTCTGGCTTAAAACCGCCAGCGAGGCAGACAAAAACCTATGGCGCCTGGCCGTTGAAAGGCTAAGTCATGAGCGGCTGGCTTGCGAAACCACAGAGGCCTTCCCCATCGCGCAAAGTGGGAAAAAAAGCACCCTGTTGGGCTATGCGCGTTTGCAACTCAAACAACAAATCAAAGCTGACCACGGAATTGAAGTCGACCCCGACAACATTTTTATCTCCACCACCGAAGCCCTGCAGACAGGCGCCGTGATCAACCCTGTCAGCGGTTCCGGTTTCCCCGCAGGGGCGAGTATCGGCCGCACCGGGCCAACCATCAGCTATCACACGACAAGACACAGCCTGAGCGAACTGGCGCTCGCCAACGTCGGGATATGGGATGTCACATTTGCCCTGACCGCACGTATCACCGACGCCCAAGGCAAACCCCACACCGTCCTGACTCACAGCTACATCAAGGCACTGGTGCGCCAACTGGATGTGGGCGAAAACTACAAAGCCAGGCTCATGTATTTGCTCGTGAATTCACCCCAGGCCCGTTGGCGCAAAGAGCGTTATGCCGCACTCAAGGCCGCACAGCTCAATCTGGATCTGATTGAAGCGCGGCTGTCGGGCATTCTGACTGAAGATCATGCCGCCTGGGTTCAAGCCGTATTGGATCACCCGGTTGATAAAAACCGTCCATTGGTCAAGGGAGCCCAGATCAAATCACTCTGGCTGGTATTGCGCTACAAGACACTGCCGGGATTGTTGGTGTTCAGTTGCACCGGTTCAACACAATTGCTTTGTTATCTGCCCGATGCACCAGAAAACACCTGGTTTGTGGTAGCCAGTTCGCACCGTGATCTGGCTCGCATCCTGTCGCAGCCGCTATTTCACAACTACCTCCTGAGCCGGGTGACCTCCGCACAGCAGGCCTACATCAAGCCGTTGTTCAGAGAAGGGCTGGACACAAGCAACACTCAGTTGCGAATCATCAATCACCACGCTTTCGAAGCGTCTTATGACACTGAAGCCTTGCATGCGCTCAGGGAGGCGGACGAGCAATCGACCTCAACCTATGAAAGCAACCTCAATACTGCCAAAGAGGCGGTACTGACGGCGATTGATGTCATATCGTTTGCCCTGCCCACCCGGATACTGCTGCCGATTGTCGCCGCGCGGTTTTTCTACCAGTTGGCGCTAGGCTATGACGCCCTGCAACGGGACGAAGAATCAGAAGCCCTTCTGCATTTTATGGGGTCAATCAGTCATCTGACCGATGGCGCCTCGGACTTTGCCGGCTCCTCGGTCTTTAGTCGCTCCATCCGCGCACGAATCAAACAACCTGTTCCCAGGCTCAACACTGCCGGGGCAAGCGCCCCCGTCCTTACCGGGCTGAGGCTGCGCACTGGCGAGGAATACGGTGCCGGTGTGTATGAGACAGTCTCGGCTGAAGGCACTGCGCCAGCCCAATACGTTCAGGACAGGACAGGCAATGTGTATCGCAGCCATTACGACAGCCTGGACGAAACCTGGCGGGTCATTGACGAAAGACAGCCCGATGCGCAGTACCGCGTGCCCGTGCACGAGCTTTCGGCAGGCAGATGGGACATTGATCCTGCACCGCACCTGTTCAGTCAGAAGAGCGGTATCCAACGCGCAATCGACAGAGCAGTAATCACGGACGTCAACCTGGCGGGCAAAACACCTGATACCAAAGGCGTGTACCGGGTGGGTATCGGAGCCAGAACCCCACCCACAAGTGGATCGCCCTGACTGGAAATTCCCACGCCAACACGTATCAGGGCGTGCCCGGGCTGGCAGAACTGGAGGGCGCCATCGGCGTACGTGTTTCCGATGCGGCCCCGGGCCAAGGCCACGGTTTGCAGCAGAACCTGGGGGCGGTGATACCTCCGAGCTTTGAGCAACCCGATTACCTGTTTTTGAAAAACGATTATTGGCTGGAGATCGAGTTACCCGGCATTGCGCCTGATCGACCGGCATTTTCCCAGGCACAAATCGAAGCAATGCTGGCTCAGCCCGGCGAGTTCATGTTTGGAAACTCTTCATTGGACGGCCCGGAGCTGATCCAGCGCACCCTTGACCAGGAGATCCTGCGCAGCCGAATCCAAAGCGATAACGGCCAGTTTTTTATCGAGCTTGGCGATTGGCCAGATATCCACCTCAAGCGCTATGACATCTTTGACAGCCTGGTCAGCGACTTGAAAGAAAAAGGCATGCAGCTCGTGAACTGGTAGCCCACCACAACACCAGTCAGGACAACCGTGTTTTGTCCTGACCGGTTACTTTTGCTGGCTATCGCTCCCTCAGCCGCTAAAATGCGCGGCCTCTGCTAGCCTGATGCCCGTCGCCCGGACGGGTCGCGTCACACGGAACCGCCATAACCCTCATGAAATTTTTTGTACCCGCCCGCCTTGCCTTGCTGCTGCCTGGTCTTTTTATTGCGCCCCCAGCGCTGGCCGAACCGCTGGAACTCGATCCCAGCGTCATCACCGGCTCGCGCAGTGCCAGCCAAAGCTTTAACCTGCCGTATTCGGTCGACAGCATCAGCCAGCAACAAATCAGCGACGGCCAATTGGGCATTAACGCGTCCGAGGTACTGTCCCGCGTGCCAGGGCTGGTGGTGCAAAACCGCCAGAACTACGCCCAGGACTTGCAGATTTCGTCCCGAGGCTTTGGCGCCCGTTCGGCCTTTGGCGTACGCGGCATCAAGTTGATCGCCGATGGCATCCCGGCCAGCACTCCTGATGGCCAAGGTCAGGCGGCCACGTTCAACCTCGACACTGCCGAGCGTATCGAAGTGCTGCGCGGCCCCGCCGCAACCCTTTACGGCAGCAACGCCGGAGGGGTGATTCAGATGTTCTCCCGTGACGGCGAAGGCCCACCGCGTATCGGTGCCGAAACCCTGATCGGCAGCGACGGCATGAGCAAGAATCACCTGACGGCTGAAGGCGCCACCGATGACGTGGGCTTTGTGCTCGATGCCTCGCGCATGGACACCGACGGCTACCGCGACCACAGCGCCGCCCGCCGCGACCAGACCTTTGCCAAGCTCAACCTGAAGCCTGACGAAGACAGCAAGCTGGCGCTGATCTATAGCAGCCTCGAGCAAAACGGCACGCAAGACCCGCTGGGCCAAAGTTGGGCCGCTTACAAAGCCGACCCGCGCTCGGTCACACCCAATGCGATTACCTACAACACTCGTAAAAGTATCGATCATCAGCAACTGGGCCTGAACTACGAGCGCTACATCGGTGACGCCACCTTGCAGGTCAATGCCTATACCGGCACCCGTAGTGTGATTCAGTATTTGGCGATTCCCAAGGGTACGCCCAGCAACAACCAAGGCGGCGGCGTGGTTCAGTTCGACCGCAAGTTCTACGGCGGCAGCCTGCGCTGGTTGCAACCGGTATACGGCGTGCCGGGTGACCTGACCCTGATCGGCGGCCTGGACTTCGACCAAAGCCAGGACAGCCGTCACGGTTACAACAACTTCGTTGGCAACCAACTGGGCGTTAAAGGTGCACTGGTACGCGACGAAGTCGACACCGCCCGCAGCCTCGACCCCTACGTGCAGGCCAACTGGGCGCTGGACAACTGGACCGTACAGGCCGGTTTGCGCTACAGCACCATGGAAATGGACGTCGACGATCAATTCTTGAGCAATGGCGACGACAGCGGCACCAAGCGCTATGAAAAAGCCACGCCCTCCATGAGCGTGATGTACGCCTTTACCCCTGAACTGCATGGATATGTGAGTGCGGGCAAAGGGTTTGAAACACCGACCCAAGCCGAACTGGCCTACTCACCAAGTGGCCAGGGCTTCAACTTTGGCCTCAAGCCCTCTGAAAGCACCCAGTATGAAATGGGCTTGAAGGCACAGATCAGTAACACGCGGATCAATGCTGCTGTATTCCAGATCACCACCGAAGATGAGCTGGTGGTACAGAGCAACACCGGTGGGCGTACGACTTATCAAAACGCCGGGCGCACCTTGCGCCGAGGTTTCGAACTGGGCGTCGAAAGCCAGCTCAGCGAACACTGGACCACTACCCTCGCCTACACCCGCCTGCAAGCCACCTACGACAGCGACTTCGCCAGCACCAAAGGCACCGTGGACAAAGGCAACTACCTGCCGGGCGTACCGCAAACCACCCTGTTTGCCGAAGTGAACTGGAAACCCACGGATTGGGTCAGCACTGCAATCGAAGGCATGTACCGCAGCAAGGTGTATGTCGAAGACACCAACACCCAAAAGGCAGCACCGGCCTACAGCGTGTTCAACTGGCGGGCGAAGTTTGAGCAAAAAGTAGAGCACTGGACCTTCCACCAAACCCTGCGCCTGGACAACCTGCTGGACCGCCAGTACGTGGGTTCGGTGATCGTGGCTGATGGCAATCAGCGCTACTACGAAGCCGCACCGGGCCGCTCGTGGTACGCGGGCGCCGGGGCGCAGTACAGCTTCTAATAAACCCGCGACCTGCGGCTACCCAATGTAGAGACT
Source organism: Pseudomonas sp. ML2-2023-6 (assembly GCF_037055265.1). NCBI lineage: Bacteria > Pseudomonadati > Pseudomonadota > Gammaproteobacteria > Pseudomonadales > Pseudomonadaceae > Pseudomonas > Pseudomonas sp. ML2-2023-6. Next base: position 247,729 of record NZ_CP146347.1, read on the forward strand.
CTGTTCTAGGTCAAGCCCCCCAGTTGGAGCGAGCTTGCTCGCGAATGATCTTCGCGAGCAAGCTCGCTCCCACGCTTGAAGTATCTCTGTAGCTACTCTGTTCCCGGTCAAGCACTAGCGAGGCGTCTGAATTTACGACTGCTTCGCAGCCGGACGCAGCCTCGCTGCGCTCCTCAGCGGCTACAAAAAGCGATCAGGCGTAGGGCTTGATGTCGTTGTTGTGGTGGGCATATCTATCTAACACTCTTCCAAAAAAGCCCTGTGGTTCCTTTACCTGCATGTACGACCTGCATCACGCACGTCGACCTCAGTAAAGGAATGCACAGCCATGCCCCTCTCTTCAACTCCACTCAAGGATGCCGAGCAACAGCTGTTGGCATTTTCAAAACTCGTACCGAATCTGGAAGCTGCCTTCCAGTACCATCTGCACCCGTTTTTCCCTGGGCTGCCTGCGGACATTCGCATCAATGAGATTTATCTGACCGGCCTGACTGACGTCGACGAACCGGGTCAGGACGAACAACTAATCTCTCACTCACTGCTGGAAATTCTCAATACCCGCTACCTGACCGGTGAATCCCCCGTTTACCTGATAGGCACAAGCCAGGTTTATCGCGTGCCCGACTCAACAGACAGGCAGCACCTTATTCCCCAAATGCCCGTTGCCGTACTGGAAACCTTTGTCGACTATCTCATCCAGCACCTCAAATGGTGCTTAACCAATACACTCACGCACTTTTGGAAAACCCCCCACCCTGGCCTGGAGAACCGAACGCCCCGTGAATGGCTGAGGCGGTTTTTCATGGGTTTGGTTCAAGCTGAACAGTCGCTGAGGCTACGTGACCAGACACTTAGCGCAACAGAAAGCCAAACCGTGCTCGACGTACTCGAGACATCCCGCAGTCAGGATCGAATCGACCGTCAGCACGCCAACTACACAGGGGTTTACGAAATACTCATCCGCGGGCCTTTCCCCGCACTCGACTGGCCGCTTCCTGGTGCTTTTGTACTGACCCGGGCGGGAACATCAGGTATCGATTCACTCTCGACAAACTTTGAAACGCCGAGTTTTTTGCCATCTCCAGCGGCCACCAATTTAGCCCTGCTGTACCTGCCAGACAGCGGCTTACAGGCGTTCAGCTCGTTGCAGGCACTGGATCTGGAGCTGCGATTACGGCTAGGGGACGAGGTACAAAGCAAGGCGCTGCTCAGTGTTCGACCTACCCAGGAACACCCACCTATACAGGGCCACGCTCACAGCCTGGGCTACCGCGAAATACACGGTCACGTCTTTGCAGAGCGTGCTGGGGCATTGATTCAGGCGCAACTGGCCAATATCGATCACGCGTGGGCCAGTGCCGCCCTCACCTGCAAACCGACTTCCATCAGGTCGATCTGGATATCAATGCCAGAAGCGGCATTATCAGCCACAAGCTCAACAAATTTTTGAAACAGCTGTACAAGCGCGAAGGCCTCGACAGCCACCCGGCTTACACCTTCCTGACCCTGGTCACCGCCGCCCGATCGCACGGGATCAGAGTCATCGCCCTCGACTGTGCCTCCAGCTACAACATAATCGGCAAGCGGGACTATCACTTGAAACGCTGCAAGGCGCTCAGCTTTTATGGCTCTGAAACGATCCGCGCCCATCAGGCAGAGCACGGCGCCCATAAATGGGTAGCCTTGGTCGGCAGTACCCATGTCAATACCTTTGAAGGCATACCCGGCCTGGCCGAATTGAATGGCGGCATCGGGATGAAAGTCATGGACACGTTACCGGGCCAACCGACCGGCATTGGCCCGGATAAAGGCCGTGTCACCTTCATGAAAAATGGCCCCTTGAGCCTCGCCTTTTACAAGACTGACTTGCGTCTCTCTGTGGAAGTGAGCGCTAGCCGAACGTATTGGGGCCCGCGCCAGCGCCAGGAAATCGAACGTTTGCTCAACCAAGTCAACCAGTACACCTTTAACAACCATCCCATCGACGGGCCAACGCTGTTTCATCGCAGCGCCACGACTGAGCTGATCGAGACACCACTGCTCTGTGACCCCGATGGCAAGGTCTACCTGCAAAGGCCCGAATGGCCAGACGTGCATGACGTGCGATTTGCTCAAGCCCAGGATTTGGCCATCAATCTGGCAGCTATGGGCATGACCTATGTGAAGTAGGCGCGCTCAGCGACCCACCTGTAGATACTCTGTTCCAGGTCAAAAAATTGTGGGAGCGAGCCTGCTCGCGAATGATCTTCGCGAGCAGGCTCGCTCCCACGTTTGAAGTATCTCAAGCCGCTGACGAGGAACAAAGGCAGCGGCTACAAGTGCGCGCCTAAGCCTCGACTATGGTTTTGGGTAAGCGCCCATCAATCACTTGATGCAATGCGCTGCCAGCTGGCCAGTTACGCATGAAGCGCGCACGGTCGCGGGCGTAGGCCGAGGCGAAGCTGCCCGGCGAGCGATGCTGGCACATCGAATCCAGATCGATCAGTGCCCAGCGGCCATCAGCCCAGAACACGTTATGACCCTTGAGATCACCGTGGCTGATACGCTCACGAATCAAATCGGCAAACAACTGGTCCAGCGCCTGCAATTCGGATTCCGGGGCATCGCCGCGCTCAACATACGGCGCAAAACGCTCGATGATATCGGGCCCCGGCAAATACTCGGTGACCAGATACGCTTTGCCGCGCAGCCACAGAAAACGGGTTTCCAGCAGCGCCAGCGGCTTGGGCGTGGCAATGCCCAGAAACGCCAGCCGATTGCCTTCACGCCACGAATGCCAGGCCCGGCTCGGACGCCAGAAGCGTTTGAGCCAGTGGGCAAAACCCTTGATGTTGTAGCGCTTGACCACCAGGGTGCGACCGGCCACTTCAACTTTGCCGACACTTGCCGCACCGCCGGTTTTGTACAGATGGCCCTGATCGAGCAAGGCATCGGCCTTGGCCAGTACAGGCAACATGGCGGGTTCTTCTTCGCGCAAAACAGCGCGCAGGGCGAAGGCCCCGCGCTGCACGCTAAACAGCGAGCAATCGCGGCCGACCTTGTTCAAGTAATCATTCAAGCGCCAGGCACGTACCTTCTCGACCTGCCTGAGCAGCGCCTCGAGCGGCAAGGCGTGTTCGCCGTTGCTCAGCAGGTAATGCACCAGCAGCTCTTCGATAAACGGCTCAAGATTTTTGGGGAGCTGGGCGAAGAACACCCCGAGGTTTTCCAGCACTTTCTGCCGCGACAGCGGTTTGCCCGCCTCTTCGACGCAAATGCCTGCACCGTCGATCAAATACAACTTACCGCCCTGGCGCAGCAGGTTGTCCAGATGCAGATCCTGCTGCCACAACCCTTTGAGGTGCATCTGGCCAATCGCAGCCAAAGCCTCGCCCAGCACAGCCGCTTGTTCATCCGCCAAAACCGGCAAGCCCTGCACCGCCTTCCAGGCCTGATCAAGGCTTTGCGCGTCTTCGATAAATTCGAACAATAACCAGCCGCCCTCGCTTTCCTGCAAGCCATCGGCCAGCAACTGTGGCGTGGTCAAACCCTGTTCAGCCAACAGGCGTACGCCCGTCAACTCGCGCTGAAAATTGCGTGCCGCCTTGCTGCCCACCATCAATTTGGCCAGCACGGTACGCCCGCGCCATACCCCGGCACCGACATAGCGCTGCCCCGGCAATACCCGCAGCAAGGTCAACAGCTGCAATTGCGCAGGGCCGGCCGCGTCGGCCAGTTCCATACTCAGCGGCAAGCCCGGTGCACGACCGGCCTTTTGCAGTTCGGACAAACGCATCAGCGACCTCCTTTGTGGCTGCGGCGCACATTCAGCCGCGCCAGCCAGGCATCGACCAGACCACTGTCGACCGGCTGATCCAGATAGGCCGCGAGCAAGACGCGCACATCGGCGTCAGTCCAGACATGCGCCCGGCGCAGCAACGGCTCGATGTCCTTGACCCGATCACGTTGGCCCAGCAACAAGGGCCGGGTTTTTTCCAGATCGATCAGTTGGGCGCGATAACCCGCGCCAGCGGCCTGCAAGAAGATGTGCTTGGGGTAAAAACAGCCATGCACCTGACGCGCGGCGTGCAGGCGACGGGCCAACTGGCCGCACTCGCGCAAAATCGCCTGCTGCTGGTCGTTGCTCAGTTGCGGCCATTGCTCAAGCAGCGAATCAAGGTCATTCCAACCATCAAGTGCCCGAGTCATCAGCACCGCTCGGCGTTCGCCAGCCACTTTACGCTCGCCAAAAAACACCGCTTCCAGCGCCGGGATACCCATTTGCTCATAACGCTGAATATTGCGGAATTCGCGGGCGAAACTCGGTTCGCCAAACGGACTGTGCAGCGTGCGTGTCAGGTAATTGCTCTGGCGCTTGAGGTAAAACCCCTGGCCTTCGAGGTCCATGCGAAACACGCTGCTCCAACCACCACCGCTGGTGTTGGGTTCGTCCACCGCTTCCAGTTGCACGGACCACAATGCATCAAAGTCAGCCAGGCCGTTGCACTCAAGCAAGGCTCGGTCGGCATCCGCGATAAAATCAGTCATTCCCGGCCCTCAAAAAAGCGCACGATATGACGGACCCGTTCCTTGTCTGCCGCATTGAGCGTAGTGCGCCCGGTGTATTGGAAATAAAAACGTAACCGCTGGGTGTAGGACAGGTGGTATTTGGCCACTTTGTCGAGGCACGCCAGGTCTTTAGTGATGCGATATTTGAGCCAGAAGCCGCGCCAGAAATCGCCGTTAGGGCAGTCGATCAAGAACAGCTTGGGCTGGTCGTCTATCAGCAGGTTGCGCCACTTCAGGTCGTTATGGGTAAAGCGATGGTCGTGCATGATTCGGGTATAGCGCGCCAGCTGGCGGCTAACGCAATCGACCCACGCGCGATCCTTGAGCAGCGGATCATGCTTGTCGGCAAGCTCCGACAAATCGCGGGTGTTGGGCAGTTCGCGAGTGATCATGGCGCCACGCGAATAGGCAAAACCACTGCGTTCAAGGCCCCAGGCCACTACCTCGGCGGTGGGAATACCCCATTTGGCAAAACGCTTGAGGTTCTGCCATTCGGACTTGACCCGCGGACGGCCCAAATAACGGCGCAAGCCTTTGCCCGCGCCGGTGTAACGCTTGACGTAGTAATTGACCCCGCCACGCTCGACACGAATCACTTCCGATAACGGATCGCGGGTCAGGTGCTCGCCCTGCAAGGCAAACACCGCCTCCAGACTGCCGAAATCAGATGCCAACGCGCTGTAAGCGGGTTCCAGATTCCAACCCGCCATTACAGTGCATCTCCATAACGCTGTTTGCGTTCGTAGAGTTTGCTCGCCTTGCCTTCCAACCACGCCAGCAGGTGTGCTTCATCGCGCAGTATCTTGCGCAGCGGCATCTGGAAATAACCACGCAGGAAGCGCAGTTTGTCCCGTTGCGTCAGGCCGATATCCAGCGCCGAGAAGTACAGCGCCGCCAGATCCTTGTTACGCCAACGCTTGCTGATCACTGCACGGGTTTGCGCGCGATGCAGGTCAATAATGGACAAGCGGAAGTCTTCGGCCGTAACCGGCTTGTCGGTATGCAGCAAAAAGTGGCAGATGTAGCAGTCGCGATGGTTAACCCCGGCGCGGTGCATCATGCCGGTCATACGCGCCACTTCGGCGATCAGCGCATGCTTGAGCTTGGGTTGCGGCGGCTGCTTGACCCAGTTGAGGCTGAAGTCTTCGAGGCTGACCGTCGGCGCCAGCTCTTCGGTGATGATGAACGAGTGCTGCGCCGCCGGGTTGCTGCCCTTTTCGCCATAGGCGACCGCCGTCATGGTCGGTACGCCGACTTCGTGCAGGCGCTTGATGGCTCGCCACTCCTGGCCTGCACCGAGGACCGGCAGCTTAGCCGTCAGCAGGTTTTTGAAGACTTCACCCCAGCCAATACCACGGTGGATTTTCACAAAGAAACCGCGTCCGTCGACTTCGGTACGCAAGGTACGTCGGCCTTCCAGTTCACGGTAAACCTCGCCTTCCAGACGCTCGACTTCGGTGAACGCATCGCGTCCTGCCCACAAGCTCTTGAACGGTTCGGCAAGAATCAGTTTCATCAGTGTTGCTCCGCCAGAATCACATCCGCAGCGTGCTGCGGCATGCTGTAGAGGTCGGCCGTCTGCGCGTAGGCCAGGCCATTTTGGCTCCAGGCCGCGCGCGCAGCATCGTCGGACAACATGTGTGTCAGGTATTCATTGAGTTGCGCCTGCTCGAACGGCTCGTCCAGTACACGGCCGCAATCAGCGTCGCTAATGTAATGGGCGTAGCCACAGACGGCACTGACCAGCACCGGCAAACCTGCCACCAGCGCTTCAAGCAGCACGGTGCCGGTGTTTTCGTTGTACGCCGGGTGGATCAGCAAATCGGCGCCCAGCAGGAAACGCGGGATATCGCTGCGGCCCTTGAGGAACTGCACATGATCGCCAAGCCCCAGGGTAGCGCTCTGCAATTGAAAGACTTTGGGGTCGTCCTGACCAATGACAAATAATTTAGTGCGCTTTTTAAGCTCGCCAGGCAAGGCCGCCAGGGCTTTGAGGCTGCGATCCACGCCTTTGGTCTTGAACCCGGAACCGATCTGTACCAGCAGCAAATCGTCGTCTGCCAGGTTGAACTCGCGCCGGAACTCGGCGCGAATCTCGGCGGCATTAGCGGGTGCACGGCGGTCCAGGGCGATACCCGGCGGCAGCAGATGGAAGCGCTCCAGCGGGGTGTCGTAATGCTTGATAAACAGCGGCTGCTGGACTTCGGAAATCATCAGGATTTCAGTCTTCGCGTGCTTGTCGAACACTGCCCGCTCGTACTCGGCAAAGTGCTTGTAGCGCTTGAAGAAGCGATAGAACGAATGGCGCAGGTTTTGCGCCTTGTCTTCGAAGCAGCCGTCGGCCGCGTAATACACGTCCAGACCCGGCATTTTATTGAAACCGATCAGGCGGTCCACCGGGCGTTTGGCTAGGTCAGCCTGCATCCAGGCGAGCATTTTTTCGTTGCGGGTATGGTTGTGGAAGGCCTTGACCGGCGCCACCAGCACTTCAAAACCCGGCGGGATATCGCCTTCCCAGATCATGGTGTAGACGCGAATTTGATGGCCGCGCTTCTGACATTCCAGCGCAATGCGCATGAAATCACGTTGCAGTCCGCCAAACGGGAAATATTTGTACAGCACAAAAGCCAGTTGCATCAGCGCAGTTCCTCAGCCAGTAACAACGTGCTTAATCGACTTGCGACACGCTCAGGGTTCAAACGGGTAAAGCACAAAGGCCACTCGTTTTTCAGATCAAACCGCTGCTGGTCCTGTGCAGTCGGAGTGTAGGTACATTTTTTCTGCAGGCACGGCGCACACGGAAAATCGCTGGCCAGGTGGATTTGCACCTTGCCATAGGCGCCGGTCAGCCCCGGATTGGTGGGACCAAACAGGGAGATGGTCGGCACATCCAATGCTGCCGCCAGGTGCCCCAGCCCGGTATCGACCGCCACGCAGGCGCTGGCACTGGCCAGTACCTTGGCAACACCGGCCAGGTTCAGTTTGGGCAGCACCACCGCATTGTTCAGACCACTGGCGATGCGTTCGGCGCGAGCTTTCTCTGCCGGGTTACCCCACGGCAGACGCACTTCGACACCCATGTGCCCCATGCGCAAGGCCAGATCGCGCCAGTACACTTCGGGCCAGTGTTTGGTGTCCCAGGTGGTGCCGTGCAAAAACAGCACGTAAGGCTTGTTGCGCGGCAGTTCAATCAGGCGTTCAACATCGAGGCCGTAATCGCCCAGCCCTTTGGGCAGGTCGTACCCCAACGCCACCGCAAACAGCTGACGCAAACGCTCGACCGCGTGCTGCCCACGGGCCACGGCCAGACGGCGCTGATAAAAACGGCTGGCCAGCGGCTCACGGGCAGAGTCTTTATCCAGACCGGCCACCGGGGCGTTTACATAGCGGGTCAGCCAGGCACTTTTGACCAGGCCTTGAGCATCGATCACCAGATCGTATTTTTCGGCACGCAGGCTTTGCTTGAAACGCCGCCACTCACCGCTCTTGATGGTGTCCCAGATGTTTTTGCGCCAGCGGCGGATTGCCACTGGAATCACTTTGCCCACAGCCGGGTGCCAGGTCGGAATTTCGGCAAAGCCTTCTTCCACGACCCAGTCAAAGGTGATCCCTGGAATCGCCCGTGCCGCATCGGTCAACGCGGGCAAGGCATGGATCACATCCCCAAGGGATGAGGTTTTGACCAACAGAACCCGCACTTAGTTGACCTCGACCGGTGAGCCCTGCAAACGCTGCAAGGCTTCAACCACAGGTGCAGGCATCAGCTCGCGCAAGCAGTTGTAGTGGCCGAAGCGGCAGGTACGATCAAAACACGGGCTGCAATCGAGGCCCAGACGCACGATTTCGACCTTATCAGCCAAAGGCGGGGTAAAGCCCGGTGACGTGGAACCATAGACCGCCACCAGCGGGCGGTTCAGCGCTGCGGCCACGTGCATCAGCCCCGAATCATTGGACACCACGGCGTCGGCACATGAGAGCAAATCAATAGCCTCGGCCAGCGAGGTCTCGCCACTGAGGTTGACCGACTCTTCGCGCAGCCCAGGGATCAGCCGTGAGCGGATATCTTCGCCCACCGCGTGATCATTTTTGGAACCGAACAACCACACCTGCCAGCCTTCGCGGATCTTTTGTTCTGCGACCTTGGCGTAATGCTCCGACGGCCAACGCTTGGACTCGCCAAATTCGGCACCCGGGCATAGCGCCAGTACCGGGCGGTCCAGCTCCAGGCCGAACTTGCTCAGCGCGCCAGAGCGGCTTTGTGGGTCAATCTGCAAATCAGGACGCGGGTACGGCTTGGGCAGGTCTGCCCCCGGCTCATAGGCCAGTGCCATAAAACGCTCGATCATCAACGGGTAGCGTTCTTTATCGAGCTTGCGCACGTCGTTAAGCAGGCCGTAGCGGAATTCGCCGCGCCAGCCGGTACGTTTGGGAATACCCGCGAAGAACGGCACAAGGGCCGATTTCAGCGAGTTGGGCAACAAAATTGCCTGATCGTATTGGCCCTTGAGGGACTTGCCGATCTTGCGTCGCGTGGCCAGTTCGAGCGCGCCGTGGCCGAGCGGAAAGCTCAAGGCCTTGCGAACTTCAGGCATGCGCTCAAGGATGGGCCGGCTCCACTCGGGGGCCAGCACATCGATTTCGCACTGCGGGTGGCGCTGTTTAAGGCACTGGAACAGTGTCTGCGCCATCACCATGTCACCGACCCAGCTGGGCCCAACGATCAAAATATTCATAAGTTTCCATAAACAAGCAAGGGAGGCATTCGCCTCCCTGCTGTGATGCCATATCGCTTTACTTAACCAGTGTACGCCACTCTGGGTGGTCCGTAGTCTTGCCGGTTACCAGGTCAAAGTAAGCTTTTTGCAGTTTTTCGGTGATCGGGCCACGACGGCCGATACCGATCAGGCGCCCGTCGACTTCGCGAATTGGCGTTACTTCAGCGGCAGTGCCGGTAAAGAATGCTTCGTCGGCGATGTAGACCTCGTCGCGGGTGATGCGTTTTTCAACAAACTTGTACCCAAGCTCGGTGGCCAGGGTCAGGATCGTGCTACGGGTGATGCCGTTCAGGCAGGCCGTTACGTCCGGGGTGTAAATCACGCCATCCTTGACCAGGAATACGTTCTCGCCCGAGCCTTCGGCAACAAAACCTTCAGGGTCCAGCAACAGTGCTTCGTCAGCGCCACCGGAAATCGCTTCCTGCAGGGCCAGCATCGAGTTGATGTAGTGACCGTTGGCCTTGGCCCGGGTCATGGAAATGTTTACGTGGTGACGGGTAAAGGAGCTGGTACGCACCTTGATCCCGACTTCCAGCGCTTCGGCGCCCATGTAGGCACCCCAACTCCACGGCGCGATGATCACATGGACTTTAAGCCCAGTGGCACGCAGGCCCATGGCTTCGGATCCGTAGAACACCATCGGACGGATGTAGGCGCTGTCGAGGTTGTTTTCACGCACCGCAATGCGGGTCGCTTCGTTGATTTCTTCTTTGCTGAACGGGATCTTCATGCCCATGATGTGGGCCGAATCGAACAGGCGGTCAGTGTGCGCCTGCAAGCGGAAAATCGCCGCGCCCTGCGGGGTTTCGTAAGCGCGTACACCTTCAAACACGCCCATGCCGTAGTGCAATGTATGGGTCAGCACGTGCGTCGTGGCATCACGCCACGGCACCAGCTTGCCGTCATACCAGATCACACCATCACGATCAGCCATCGACATCATTACGCTCCTCAAAGAATCCAGCACCTGCACCACTGGGTGTCAGGCAAATTGGACGGGGCTTATGGACCCGCCGGATACGTTCTTACAGCTCTAATTCTGTGTATAAGCTAAAAAACTAGCTCAATCCTAGCTCGGACCAAATGCGCCGGACGTGTTGACGTTCGACGACAAATTGATCCCCCGTGACCACCCCGGCCTCTTTTTGCAAGGCTTGGCGGTGGGCGACGGCGCGAAAGGCCTTGTAAGCCTCGCGCAACAGGCTGGCATCGGTGGCAGGCATCAGCCCCACCTGCTCCAACCCTTCCAGAATGCGGATATTGTCGGTGTAGCGCAGTAACGCCGGGTGTTCCCTGGACCAGGCCAGGGCCGCGTATTGCACCATAAATTCAATATCGACGATACCTCCGGCGTCCTGCTTGAGGTCGAATGGCACCGTGGCCTCGTAGGCATTTTCGGCGGTTCCGGCAGCAGTGATACGGGTGCCCAGGTTGCCACGCATCTTGGCCCGCATCTCGCTGACCTCCTGGCGCAGGGTAGGCAAGTCACGCTCGCGGCCCAATACGCTGGCACGCACGTTCTCAAACGCGGCGCCCACCTGCTTGCAACCCACCAGCACCCGCGCGCGCACCAACGCCTGATGCTCCCAGGTCCAGGCCTCGCTCTCCTGATAGCGTTCAAAAGCACCGAGTGAGCTGACCAACAATCCTGATGCGCCTGACGGACGCAAACGCATGTCAACGTCATACAACTGGCCGGAGTTGGTCTGGGCCGTTAGCAAATGGATGATCCGTTGCCCCAGCCGGGTGAAAAACTGCGCGCCGTCAATGGGCTTGGCGCCGTCGGTTTCAGCATTCGGGTCGCCATCATGGATAAACACCAGGTCCAGGTCCGAACCGTGCCCCAGCTCGATCCCGCCGACTTTGCCGTAACCGACAATAATAAAGCCAGGGTCGCACAGGCTGCCGTCTGCACGTTGCGGGGTGCCGAACTTGGCCACCGTCTGGCGCCAGGCCAGAGCCAGTACTTGTTCCAGAATCGCTTCGGCCAGCCAGGTCAGGTAATCGCTGACTTTCATTAAAGGCAGACTACCGGCGATTTCGGATGCGGCGACTCGCAGGCGGTGGGCCAGCTTAAAGTTTCGCAAGGCTTCCATCTGCTGCTCAAGGTCGTCCTCGGGGATACGCGTAAGCCGTTCACGCAACTCGGCGGCCAGCTCTGGCGCCAGCGGGGGCTTGAACAGGCGACGCTCGTTGAGCAACTCATCGAGCAGTAACGGGAAGCGGGTGATTTGCTCGGCGATCCACGGGCTGGCCGCGCACAGCGTCAATAAACGGCGCAACGCGTCGGGGTTTTCGGTCAGCAACACTAAATAAGCAGAGCGACGGGCCACTGCCTCGACCAACGGCAACACCCGCTCCAGCACCAGATCGGGGTTGGCGTGCTCCACCGCTTGCGCCAGCAGACGCGGAATAAAGGCGTCCAGACGCTCACGCCCCAAACGCTGCATGGCGCGCAATTGCGGGCTGGAGCGCAGGCTTGCCAGTTGCTTCAAGGCCTTTGGCGCGTCGACAAACCCGGCCTCCTCCAACTGGGCACAGGCAGCTGCATCGTCCTGAACTTCTTCCCACAGCGGCAACCACTCACCGCCGACGATCAACTCACCCTCGTCGATGACCTCTTCTTCATCAGGATCTGCAATAACCTGGCGGAAATGCCAGTCGATGCGGCCACGCCACGCCATCAATTGCTCATGGAATGCCGACCAGCTGTCAAAGCCCATAATAAAGGCGATACGCGCCTGATCCTGTTCGGTGTCGGGCAGCATTTGGGTCTGGCGGTCGGCAATGGCCTGAATCGCGTGTTCGGTGTAGCGCAAAAATTCATAGCCTTCGCGCAGCTCGCTGATTACCGCGCCCGGCAAATAGCCTTGCCCTTCCAGGGTGGTCAGCACTTTAAGCAGAGGCCGCTGCTGCAAACTGAGATCACGGCCGCCGTGGATCAACTGGAATGCCTGGGCAATAAACTCCACTTCACGAATTCCGCCCGCCCCCAGTTTGATGTTGTCGGCCATGCCTTTGCGCCGCACTTCCTGCTGGATCAGTTGCTTCATGGTGCGCAGCGCTTCAATCGCCGAAAAATCCAGGTAACGGCGATACACAAACGGGCGCAACAGGCTGAGCAACTGCGCGCCCATCACCTGATCACCGGCCACGACCCGGGCCTTGATCATTGCATAGCGCTCCCAGTCGCGGCCCTGATCCTGGTAGTACTGCTCCAGCGCATTAAAGCTCAGCACCAGCGCCCCGGACGAGCCATACGGGCGCAGGCGCATGTCGACGCGAAACACAAAACCGTCGACGGTCATCGGGTCCAGCGCCTTGATCAAGCGCTGACCCAAGCGGATAAAAAACTCCTGGTTGTCCAAAGCCCGTTTGGCGCCCACCGTTTCCCCGCCTTCGGGGTAGGCGAAAATCAGGTCGATGTCCGACGACAGGTTCAGCTCTACCGCGCCGAGCTTGCCCATGCCCAGAATCACCATCTGCTGGGGCTCGCCACTGCGGTGCCCGGTGGGCGTGCCGAACTGCTGGCAATGGCGCTGATACAACCAGCGATAGGCCTGATCAATGCTGGCATCGGCCATGTCCGACAGGTCGCGGCAGGTTTCAATCAAATCGGCCTGACGGTTGATATCACGCCAGATAATCCGGATCTGCTGACGGGTACGTTGGCGACGCAGCGCACGGCCCAGCTCATCATCGGTGGTAGCAGCCTGGGTGACGGCGGCAATTTGCCCGCACAGCTCGCCGGGGACAAAGCTACGGTCCAGTTCCCCTGAGCGCACAAGTTCAAGCAACATCAAAGGGTCACGTAACGACTGTTCAATAAAGAAGTCGCTCGCCGCACTGACCCTACTGAATGCCGACCAGCGTTCCGTCGACCAGTCATCAAGCCCGTGCTCACCTTCAAGCCCGGCGACCGCCGTACGCCAAGAGTGTTCGGCACGGCTGGCGAGAGGCTGTAAAAGGGCTGGAATTGGGGCAAGCGACGGAAGGCTCATGGTCTATCCTTGATCGGCGAAGGTGTTGCCGAGTACGGTGACAGGAAGAAACAGCGGTTTAATCCGACTGTCGAACAAAGGTTATAAATAGCTGGAACAGCATTTTGTTTAGCAACAAGCCTTCGAATTACAGCCTGAATACTAAAAAACGTACCAACAATATCGATTTTTCGCACAACCAAACAGGTGGCCACCGAGACCTTTCCTGTAGTTTTACTACTGAGTCACACACTTGAAAGGCTGAAATGGCCGACGATTTGTAGTAAAACTACACGCCGCTGGAATCAACCTCCGGCCATCCAAGAATTTATGTCGTCTGCCCACAAGGCCAGTCGCAAACTCAGGCAACCGATTCTGGAAGCCTATCCGCCCTGGAGCAAGCCATGCAAGACCTCGATCCCGTCGAAACCCAGGAATGGCTGGACGCCCTGGAATCGGTTCTCGATAAAGAAGGCGAAGACCGCGCTCACTACCTGATGACCCGTATGGGTGAGCTCGCTACCCGCACCGGTTCGCAGCTGCCGTATGCCATCACCACGCCTTACCGCAACACGATTCCTGTAACCCACGAAGCACGCATGCCTGGCGACCTGTTCATGGAACGCCGCATTCGCTCGCTGGTTCGCTGGAACGCCATGGCCATGGTGATGCGCACGAACTTGAAAGATTCTGACCTGGGCGGTCACATCTCCAGCTTCGCTTCCAGTGCAACCCTGTATGACATCGGCTTCAACTACTTCTTCAAGGCCCCGACCGACGAGCACGGCGGCGACCTGATCTACTTCCAGGGTCACACCTCGCCAGGCGTTTATGCCCGTGCGTTCATGGAAGGCCGGATCACCGAAGATCAAATGAACAATTTCCGCCAGGAAGTGGACGGTCAGGGCCTGTCGTCCTACCCGCACCCTTGGCTGATGCCTGATTTCTGGCAGTTCCCGACTGTATCGATGGGCCTTGGCCCGATCCAGGCGATCTACCAGGCGCGCTTCATGAAGTACCTGGAAGCTCGCGGTTACATCCCTGCAGGTCAGAAAGTCTGGTGCTTCCTGGGCGACGGCGAGTGTGACGAGCCGGAATCTCTGGGCGCCATCTCCCTGGCAGGCCGTGAAAACCTCGACAACCTGATCTTCGTTATCAACTGCAACCTGCAGCGCCTTGATGGCCCGGTTCGCGGCAACGGCAAGATCATCCAGGAACTCGAAGGTGTGTTCCGCGGTGCTCAGTGGAATGTGACCAAAGTCATCTGGGGTCGTTTCTGGGACCCACTGCTGGCCAAGGACGTTGACGGTATCCTGCAACGTCGCATGGACGAAGTCATCGACGGCGAGTACCAGAACTACAAAGCCAAAGACGGCGCGTTCGTACGTGAACACTTCTTCAACTCGCCAGAACTCAAGGCGATGGTTGCTGATCTGTCCGACGACGAGATCTGGAAACTCAACCGTGGCGGCCACGACCCGTACAAGGTCTACGCGGCGTACCACGAAGCGGTCAACCACAAGAACCAGCCTACCGTGATCCTGGCCAAGACCATCAAGGGTTATGGCACCGGTGCTGGCGAAGCGAAGAACACTGCGCACAACACCAAGAAAGTTGATGTTGAAAGCCTGAAGCTGTTCCGCGATCGTTTCGACATTCCGGTCAAAGACGACGAAATCGAAAACCTGCCATTCTTCAAACCGGAAGAAGGCAGCGCTGAAGCCCGCTACCTGAGCGAGCGTCGCACTGCACTGGGCGGCTTCGTACCTCAGCGTCGCGCCAAGAGCATGAGCATTCCGACCCCGCCACTGGAAAGCCTCAAGGCCATCCTTGACGGTTCCGGCGACCGTGAAATCTCCACCACCATGGCTTTCGTGCGCATCCTGGCGCAGTTGGTCAAGGACAAGGAAATCGGTCAGCGCATCGTTCCGATCATCCCGGACGAAGCCCGTACCTTCGGTATGGAAGGCATGTTCCGCCAGTTGGGCATCTACTCTTCCGTCGGCCAGCTCTACGAGCCAGTCGATAAAGACCAAGTGATGTTCTACCGCGAAGACAAAAAAGGTCAGATCCTCGAAGAAGGCATCAACGAAGCAGGCGCCATGAGCTCCTTCATCGCTGCCGGTACTTCGTACTCCAACCACAACCAGCCGATGCTGCCGTTCTACATCTTCTACTCGATGTTCGGCTTCCAGCGTATTGGCGACCTGGCCTGGGCCGCTGGCGACAGCCGCACCCGTGGCTTCCTGATCGGCGGCACCGCCGGGCGTACGACGCTCAACGGTGAAGGCCTGCAGCACGAAGACGGTCACAGCCACATCCTGGCCGGTACCATCCCGAACTGCCGCACCTTTGATCCAACCTACGGCTATGAGCTGGCGGTGATCATTCAGGACGGCATGAAGAAGATGACCGAAGAGCAACAGGACGTCTTCTACTACATCACCGTGATGAACGAGTCTTACCAGCAGCCAGCCATGCCGGCCGGTGTCGAGGAAGGCATCGTCAAGGGTATGTACCTGCTCGAAGAAGACACCAAAGAAGCGGCACACCACGTTCAGCTGATGGGCTCCGGCACCATCCTGCGTGAAGTCCGTGAAGCGGCGATCATTCTGCGTGAGCAGTTCAACATTGGCGCTGACGTCTGGAGCGTTACCAGCTTCAACGAACTGCGTCGCGACGGCCTGGCCGTTGAGCGCAGCAACCGTCTGCACCCTGGCCAGAAGCCTAAGCTGAGCTACGTCGAAGAGTGTCTGACTGGCCGTAAAGGTCCGGTTATTGCCTCTACCGACTACATGAAGCTGTTCGCCGAACAGATTCGCCAGTGGGTACCGGTCAAGGAATTCAAAGTGCTGGGCACTGACGGTTTCGGCCGCAGCGACAGCCGCAAAAAACTGCGTCACTTCTTTGAAGTAGACCGTCACTTCGTGGTGTTGGCAGCCCTGGAAGCACTGGCTGACCGTGGCGATATCGAACCTAAGGTGGTTGCAGAAGCAATCGTCAAGTTCGGCATCAACCCGGAAAAACGCAACCCACTGGACTGCTGAGGAGAATATTTGTGAGCGAACTCATTCGAGTACCTGACATCGGCAGCGGCGACGGTGAAGTCATCGAGCTGTTTGTAAAAGTCGGCGACCGCATCGAAGCCGATCAGAGCATCCTGACGCTGGAATCGGACAAGGCGAGCATGGAAATCCCTGCTCCTAAAGCCGGTATCGTCAAGAGCCTGAAGGTCAAGCTGGGCGACCGCCTGAAAGAAGGCGACGAATTGCTGGAACTGGAAGTCGAAGGCGCCGCTACGGCACCTGAAGCACCAGCTCCGGCTGCCACTGCCGCTGCGGCTGAAAAGCCTGCCGCCGCCCCTGTTGCCGAGGCTGCGGCCCCGGCCGCTGCTGCACCTGCCGCTGCCACCATTCAGGACATTCATGTCCCGGATATCGGTTCGTCGGGCAAAGCCAAAATCATCGAAATCCTGGTCAAGGCCGGCGATACCGTTGAGGCTGATCAATCTTTGATCACCCTCGAATCCGACAAGGCCAGCATGGAAATTCCATCGCCAGCCGCCGGTGTGGTTGAGAGCATTTCGGTCAAGCTGGATGACGAAGTCGGCACTGGCGACTTCATCCTCAAGCTCAAGGTTCAAGGCGCTGCTGCGCCGGCTGCTCCTGCCCAAGCCGCTGCTCCAGCACCGGCCACAGCACAAGCGCCTGCTGCTGCCCCTGCACCAGCCGCGAAAACCGAGGCAGCACCTGCCCCGGCCGCCGCGCCTGCGCCAAAGGGTGCCAAAGTTCACGCCGGCCCAGCCGTGCGTCAACTGGCCCGCGAGTTCGGCGTTGAGCTGAACGCGGTCAGCTCAAGCGGCCCGCACGGTCGTGTACTCAAAGAAGACGTGCAGGCTTACGTCAAAGCCATGATGCAGAAGGCCAAGGAAGCTCCAGCCGCCGGTGCAACCGGTGGTGCTGGTATTCCGCCGATCCCGGTCGTGGACTTCAGCCGCTTCGGTGAAGTGGAAGAAGTGGCCATGACTCGCCTGATGCAAATCGGCGCGTCGAGCCTGCACCGCAGCTGGCTGAACATCCCGCATGTGACTCAGTTCGACCAGGCTGACATCACCGAGCTGGAAGCCTTCCGCGTCGCGCAGAAAGCCGTCGCAGAAAAAGCCGGTGTGAAACTGACCGTCCTGCCTCTGCTGCTCAAGTCCTGCGCGCACCTGCTCAAGGAAATGCCGGACTTCAACAGCTCGCTGGCGCCAAGCGGCAAAGCAATCATCCGCAAGAAGTACGTCAACATCGGCTTCGCCGTAGACACCCCGGATGGTCTGCTGGTACCTGTGATCAAGAACGTTGATCAGAAGAGCCTGCTGCAACTGGCTGCTGAAGCGGCTGCACTGGCTGCCAAGGCCCGTGACAAGAAGCTCACCGCAGACGACATGCAAGGCGCGTGCTTCACCATTTCCAGCCTCGGTCACATTGGCGGCACCGGCTTCACGCCGATCGTCAACGCACCGGAAGTGGCGATCCTCGGCGTATCCAAGGCAACCATCCAGCCAGTCTGGGACGGCAAAGCCTTCCAGCCGAAACTGATGTTGCCGCTGTCGTTGTCCTACGATCACCGTGTGATCAACGGCGCTGCCGCTGCACGCTTCACCAAGCGCCTGAGCGACTTGCTGGGCGATATCCGCACTATCCTGTTGTAAGCCACGCCCCGGCCTTCCTCACCGAGGGCCGGGGTAGCGCACAGTTTTCCGAGCGCCACGCTCGTACCTCAACCCCGCCATTTGGCGGGGCTTTTTTTTGCCTGCGCTTTTAACAGCCCCTCACTCCAACACTCCCACAGGGAGAGGGCTCGGGTGAGGGGCTTTTGATCTGGCAATTTAAAAAACTCCCACACCCGGTATCTCACCCGCACTACAACCCGCGCTGATTCCGGGAATGGGCCAGCCAGTCACTCACTTCTACGGTTAACCAAAGGACTTTTATCACGCGACATTGATCGCCAAACATCAGAAAGGATTTCGATGTGAACAGACCAACCGTTGGCCCTGTCCTGGGCTATACCACCACTCATAACGCCCGTATTTTTGTGCGCGGCGCGCCGGACAAAAACAACGCAGTATTTGCCGGTATCCGTCATCGAAAGGTCGGCCAAAGCCAGTGGTCTGCCGGTATATATTCAAGGCTGAGCCCTGAATTCGACATGTCCGACACCCTGGTCTTGAACGGGCTAAGCGCCGACACCCGCTACGAGTACCAGGCTGGCTGGTTCACCACCACACGCCACGACCACACACCTGAAACCGTCAAAAAAATCCCGCTCCAGTGGCCCGCGTACTTTTACACATTCAAGACCACCTCCAGCAAACCCGGCCGTGTACGTCGCTATGTGGTTGGCTCGTGCCGCTACCTGCGGCTCACCGGGGGCATAGCCTCGGCGCCGGAGCTGGGGGACGAGATCTTCAGCTCCATCAGCGCATTGAACCGCCAGCGCCCTCTGGATGCGGTGGTGATGACCGGCGATCAGGTGTATGTCGACGATCTGAATTTCCTGCTGCCTGATCGCGAATACGCCGCCATAAGCGAGAAATACCAGGCAGCGTTTTCGCAGCCCTACATTCGCAACCTGATGGCTGGCACACCGACCTACATGATTCTCGACGACCACGAAATCGAAGATAACTGGCCGGCCAATCGGGGCAGCGACGATCGGGCGCTCTACAACAATGCCATGACTGCCTATGAGATCTATCAATGCAGCCACGGCCCGGCCCACGACTTGCTACCCGACGGGCGTATCAATCGTGATCTGCGCCGCTACTGGTATTGGTTTGCCGATGGCGATATCGACTGGTTTGTCATGGACTGCCGCACTGAACGTAACTTGTCCGCCAATGCCAAAAGCATGATCGGTACCGAACAGGAATATGCACTGCGTAAATGGTTGATCAATAGCACGGCCAAGGTGAAATTTATCGTCAGCAGCGTCCTGCTCATGCCCGACCAGCAGCACGGTGACGACGCATGGAAGGCATTCACAGCGCAGCGCAACCGGATCCTCGAGACCATTCGCTCCAACGCCATCAAGAACGTGGTGTTCGTCTCCGGGGACATCCACGGCTCCCTCACCTGCCAACTGACCCACAGCAAAAGCCCGGGGTTTGTCGTACACAGCGTGGTGTCTTCACCACTGTGCAACACCCGGTTGTTGACGTATGCCAGCGCCAGCGACCTGATCTTCAACGCCCCCCTGACCACGGTCGGCACAAGCACTTACTCGCCGCGCCTCACCAGTCGTGTGGTGAGCGAAGACAACTTCGCCTGCCTGACCATTGAAGGCAAACAGCTCAAGGTCGATTTTCACAATAAAAAGGGCCGGATCATCGAGTCGGTAATCATTGCACTAACATAAATGCCAAACCTTGCCGTTCGGCCTGCAGGAATCTGCTGGCCGGCCGATAAGCCCTTATAGCACTTGGCCTTTATGATCACTTGTCAGCACCGTGAGCATGATGCAACCTTGCCGCAAACCACAGAAACAGGGTGACTGCCCGTGCGCAATCCGCATTTGTGAAGCGAGTGCCCCAATGAAAAGCCAACCCGATGCTGCCCCCCGTATGGCAGCCGAGGTCGTGACCCAGCTACCCGTGCCTTCCAGGCTCGGCATGTTGCGTTTCGAACGGCTGAATGAAGCCAGCTGGGCCATGCTCTACCTCGACCCTCACTGCGAGCGCCAATTTGGCATGCCCGCGGCAGAGCTGTGCGCGCTGGTTGGCTCACCCTACGCCAGCCTGATGGAGCCCCTGGCTCGCTATCGCTTGCACGATGCAATTGAACACCAGCTCAGAACCTCGTCCCATTACATTGTCCATTACACCTTGCACACCGCTTTCGGCCCACTGAGCCTGATGGAGCTGGGCGAGGCTTACAAGCAGCACAACCGGCACCTGGTGCGCGGCTACTTACTGGTGATTGCAGACCCCAAGACCAGCCCGTCGCCCGCCCCTGTCGTTGAACTCGAAACACAAAATAGCCGCCTGCAAATCGCTCTGGCGCTCAACCAGAGTACCCAGCAAGAACAACTCCAGCACCTGGAGCGCGTACGTGCCCAGCAGGATTTAATCCTGCGCTTGGCCCGCCACCGATACAGCCAGCACAACTCGCTGCAAGAAGCCGCCGAGCTGATCACCCGCAGCGCCTGTGATATTTATCAAATTGACGGCGCCAGCCTGTGGAACCTCGAGGGCAGCCAACTGCTGCCGGTATCGGCTTTTCAGCGCGGTACCCAGGCCCATACTGCGCAAGACACCTTCGACGCCAGCCAATTCCCCGACTACCTCGAAGCCTTGCACACCAGCCGCGCGATCGATGCTCCGAACGCTGGCCGCGACCCGCGCACCCGCAAGCTGGTGGCCAGCCTGGGACGCTCCGAAGCCAATGCCATGCTCGACGCAGGCATCCGTATCGATGGCCAGGTGGTCGGTGTGCTGTGCCTGGAACAAGTCGGCAAGACACGCACTTGGCAGGCCGATGAAATCGCCTTTGCCGGTGAGTTGGCCGACCAGTTTGCCCAGGTCATCAACAACCATAATCGGCGTACCGCCACCAACGCCCTGCACCTGTTCCAGCGTGCGGTCGAGCAAAGCGCCAACGCCTTCTTGCTGGTCAACTGCGACGGTGTGGTCGAGTACGTAAATCCCAGCTTTACGGCCATCACCCAGTACAGCACCGAGGAAGTCCAGGGGCACAAACTGTCCGAGCTGCCCGCACTGGAAAACCTCAGCGAACTGCTGTTCGATGCCCACTCCAGCCTGAGCAACGGCAACAGCTGGCAGGGCGAATTCAAAAGTCGGCGTAAAAACCTGGAACCGTACTGGGGCCAGATGTCGATTTCCAAGGTCTATGGCGACAACCGAGAACTGACCCACTACATCGGTATTTACGAGGACATCACCGACGCCAAGCTGGCGCAGCAGCGCATCGAACGCCTGGCGTATACCGACAACCTGACCAATCTGGGCAATCGTCCGGCCTTTATCCGCAACCTCGATGAATGCTTCACCCGCAACAGCAACTCCTCGGTCTGCCTGCTGCTGGTGGATATCGACAACTTCAAGCGCATCAATGACAGCCTCGGCCACCAGACCGGCGACAAGCTACTGATCAGCCTGGCCCGCCGCCTGCGCAACAGCCTGAGCCCCAGTGATTGCCTGGCGCGTTTTGCCAGTAATGAGTTCGCGGTATTGCTGGACGACACCGACCTGACGACCGGACAGCAAATTGCCAGCCAACTGCTGATGACCCTCGATAAACCGATGTTCGTCGACAACCAGCTGATCAGCGTTACCGGTTCGGTCGGCGTTGCCTGCGCGCCCTTGCACGGTCGCGACCCGCAAACCCTGATGCGCAACGCAGGTCTGGCCCTGCACAAGGCCAAGGCCTGCGGCAAGCATCAGGTGCAAGTGTTCACCGAAGCCTTGAACGCCGAAGCCAGCTACAAGCTGTTTGTCGAGAACAACCTGCGCCGCGCGCTGACCCAAAACGAACTCGAAGTGTTCTATCAACCCAAGCTGTGCCTGCGCAGCGGGCGACTGTTGGGTATGGAAGCCCTGCTGCGCTGGAACCATCCCAAAAACGGGATGATCCGCCCCGACCAGTTCATCAGTGTGGCCGAAGAAACCGGGCTGATTATCCCCATTGGCAAATGGGTCGCCCGCCAGGCCTGCCGCATGAGCAAGCAACTGAGCCTGGCTGGGCTTGGCCACCTGCAAGTGGCGATCAACGTGTCACCCAAACAGTTTTCCGACCCCGACCTTGTGGCCTCGATTGCGAGCATCCTCAAGGAAGAACAGCTGCCGGCCGCACTGCTGGAGCTGGAGCTGACCGAAGGCCTGCTGCTGGAAGCCACCGACGACACCCGCCTGCAACTCGACCAGCTGAAAAAGCT
Source organism: Pseudomonas sp. ML2-2023-6 (assembly GCF_037055265.1). NCBI lineage: Bacteria > Pseudomonadati > Pseudomonadota > Gammaproteobacteria > Pseudomonadales > Pseudomonadaceae > Pseudomonas > Pseudomonas sp. ML2-2023-6. Next base: position 269,972 of record NZ_CP146347.1, read on the forward strand.
CGGCTTGACCCTGGCCATGGACGACTTCGGCACCGGGTACTCTTCGCTCAGCTACTTGAAAAAATTCCCGATCGACATCATCAAGATCGACCGTAGCTTCATCAAAGACATCCCTGACAACCAGAACGACATGGAAATTACCTCAGCGGTTATCGCCATGGCTCACAACCTCAAGCTCAAAGTGGTTGCCGAGGGCATTGAAACCGCTGCACAGTTGGCATTCCTGCGCCGCCATCGTTGCGATGTGGGCCAGGGCTATCTGTTCGACCGTCCGATCCCCGGCAGCGAATTGATAGAAAAGCTCAAACGCTACCCCCGTGGCCCAGCGGCCTGACTTCCTACACTCTGACAGAGGACTTGAACCATGGTCTTGCGCTCGGAAATCCTGGTGAATAAAAACGTGCTACCCACTAAAGAACAAGCCCTGCCGGGCCGCGACACCCACGTACAGCTACCCGAAACCCATTACGTCACCGGCGAGCCGTTACTGGGCCCATTCTCGAAAAATGTGGACTTTGCGATTTTTGGTCTGGGCTGCTTTTGGGGCGCAGAACGCAAGTTCTGGGAACGCGAAGGCGTTGTCAGCACCGTGGTCGGTTATGCAGGCGGCTACACGCCAAACCCGACTTACGAAGAAGTCTGCTCGGGCCTGACCGGCCATACCGAAGTGGTACTGGTGGTCTACGAGCCAGAGATCATCAGCTACAAACAATTGCTGGCAATGTTCTGGGAACTGCATAACCCGACCCAGGGCATGCGTCAGGGCAACGACATCGGCACCCAGTACCGCTCGGTGATCTACTGCACCACGCCTGAGCAACTGGAAGAGGCACTGGAGAGCAAAAAAGTGTTCCAGACTGAGCTGGACAAGGCTGGCTTGGGCACCATTACCACCGAAATCGAACAGGCCCCCACGGTCTACTTCGCCGAGGCGTACCACCAGCAATACCTGGCGAAAAACCCACAAGGCTATTGCGGCATTGGCGGCACGGGCGTGACCTGCCCGATTTGATCTAACACCAAGCCGCCCACTGTAGCCGCTGCCGAAGGCTGCGTTCGGTTGCGAAGCAATCGTAAATTCATAGAATGCGATTCAACTGACAGTACGCAGACTCTGACTTTGCGACGGCTACGCCGCCGGACGCAGCCTCGCAAGCTCGGCAGCTGCTACAGGTTATTCCGCGATCAACCACTCCATCTGCCAGCCGCCCTGGGTTTGCCCCAGTTTCTTGGCCAGCCACGGCAGCAGTTCACGCAGCTCCTCTTCCAGACCCCAAGGCGGGTTGGCAATGGCCAAACCGGAGCCATTGAGGCTGTTGGGCGTGTCCAGCGGATGAACGAACAACTCTACCTGCAGCAGTTTCGGCGCACCTGAACCCGCCAGGTCCTGATAAAAACGACGCAGTTGGCGCTTGTCCTTGATCGGATACCAGATCGCCACAACGGTCTGACGCATGCGGCTAATCGCGTCTTTCAACGATTCGGCGCAGCGCTTCATTTCATCCAGCTTCTCGAACGGCGGGTCGATCAACATCAGCCCACGCTTCTCGGCCACTGGCAGCAGCGCCCGCGGCACATGCCAGCCTTCCCCAAGATGCACGGCAACACGGCGGTCACCCTTCATGTTGTCTTTGAGCAACACGCCATCTTCGGGGTGTTTTTCGTTCAACAGCACGCGATCCTGGGAACGGGTCAAGCGTCGAGCCCACTCCGGTGAGCCCGGGTAATAGCGCAACTCGCCATCCGGGTTCATCTTGTGCAGCACCTGCATGTAATCGTCAGTCACCGCAGGCAGGTCTTTCTGACCCCACAACCGTGCGATACCTTCCAGATACTCGCCTGTACGATTGGCCTGATCGCCCTTGAGGTCGTACAAACCAATACCGGCGTGGGTATCGAGGTAGGCAAAAGGCTGCTCTTTGCGCGACATCAGGGCGATGAGGCGGGTCAAGACGATATGTTTGAAAACGTCGGCGTGGTTGCCGGCGTGGAAGGCGTGACGATAATTCATGGTTGCTCCTGCGCAGGAGGTGAAGTTTACCTTGTACACATCCTGACGTCAGGTGCCAGGCGGTTTTTCCGAGATACGGTGAAAACCCGCTGGCAAAAAAAAACGGCCCGTCTCACCAGGAGACAGGCCGTTTTAGAACACCCTCAAGTCAGCGCATGCGCTTACCTGATCAGCGGTTCAGCTTGAAGTCTTTCTCAGCAGCATCGAAGCGCTCAATCATGCCCTTGGTCGGGCCTTTGCCAGTGTGGCTCACCAGCACGATGGCCAGGCTGCCCAGGATAAAGCCCGGGATGATTTCGTACAGGCCGAACAGAGCGAAATGCTTCCACACGATCACGGTGAAGGCACCGACCAGAATACCGGCCAACGCACCATTGCGGGTCATGCCTTTCCACAGTACCGAGATCAGTACCACTGGACCGAAAGCAGCACCGAAGCCTGCCCACGCATAGCTCACCAGACCCAGAACACGGTTCTCAGGGTTGGCCGCCAGAGCGATAGCGATCAGCGCAACCAGCAACACCATGGCGCGACCGACCCATACCAGTTCCATCTGGGATGCATTTTTGCGCAGGAAAGCCTTGTAGAAGTCTTCAGTCAGGGCACTGGAGCACACCAGCAACTGGCAGCTCAGAGTACTCATGACCGCAGCCAGAATGGCCGACAGCAGTACACCGGCAATCCATGGGTTGAACAGCAGCTTGGCCAGCTCGATGAACACACGCTCAGGGTTTTCGTTCACTGGGCCTGCTACTTCCGGGTGTGCCGAGAAGTAAGCGATACCGAAGAAGCCCACAGCGACCGTACCGGCCAGACACAGGATCATCCAGGTCATGGAGATACGGCGCGCCTTGGCGATCGACTTGACCGAATCAGCAGCCATGAAACGCGCCAAAATGTGCGGTTGGCCGAAGTAACCCAGACCCCAGCCCATCAGCGAGATGATGCCGATGAAGGAAGTACCCTTGAGCATGTCGAAGTTGCTTGGATCCTGAGCTTCAATGGCCAGGAACGTGGTGTCCACGCCGCCAGTGGCCAGCAGCACGATAATCGGCGTGAGGATCAGCGCGAAGATCATCAGGGTGGCTTGAACGGTGTCAGTCCAGCTCACGGCCAGGAAGCCGCCGATAAAGGTGTAGGCAATGGTCGCCGCAGCACCGGCCCACAAAGCAGTTTCGTAAGGCATACCGAAGGTGCTTTCGAACAGACGGGCACCGGCCACGATGCCGGAAGCGCAGTAGATGGTGAAGAACACCAGAATCACGATGGCCGAGATAATCCGCAACAAACCGCTTTTATCTTCAAAACGGCTGGAGAAGTAATCCGGCAGGGTCAGCGCATCACCGTTGTGTTCGGTCTGTACCCGCAGGCGACCGGCAACAAACAACCAGTTCAGATAAGCACCGGTCACCAGACCAATGGCGATCCAGCTTTCCGACAAACCGGACATGTAAATCGCGCCCGGCAAACCCATCAACAGCCAGCCGCTCATGTCGGAGGCGCCAGCGGACAACGCAGTTACAACACTGCCCAGGCTACGGCCACCGAGAATATAGTCAGAAAGGTTGTTGGTGGAGCGATAGGCCATAAGGCCGATCAGCACCATTGCCGCGATATAGATCACGAATGTGATCAGGGTTGGGTTACTAACACTCATTTAAAAAGCCCTGGCATTGTTTTTATGTTTAGCGGCGGTCTGGCCGTACGCTCACAAACGTCCTGTTTGAGACGATTAACCTTGCCGCGCATTTATGACTGACGTTTCCCCAGGAAAATCATCAGTTGATGAACCATAACGCAGGAAGAAAAATCTAACCTGCAGCCGGTTGCACCTTGGGCGCGAATGCTATGCAACAAAGCAAATAAGGTGCAACCAGTTTCTATCACCTAAGTTGCACCTTGTCGCCTTTTCGTCTCAATTCAGTATTTTTGCTCCTTTTCGGAGCAAAAACAGCGCAAAACCATCGAAATAGCACCAAGCCGACGCACCCTTTCGGCTGTGTTGAAATATTCCTGACGAAGTGTCGAACAATCTGTAAAAAAACGGGTTGCACTAGGTTGCACCTCTCCCGGCGCAGCGCTAATCTTGCCGCCAGCTGCTGCCACGCAAATGTGGCACCCATGAGGATAAAAATATGGCTACCACCACCCTTGGGGTCAAACTTGACGACCCAACCCGCGAGCGCCTCAAGGCTGCCGCGACCTCGATTGATCGCACGCCACACTGGCTGATCAAGCAGGCAATCTTCAATTACCTGGAGAAACTCGAGGGTGGTGCAACCCTTAGCGAGCTGAGCGGTATCCCTGGCAGCGCCAGCGATGACGCCGACGACGCACACGCCGATCACGCGCATCAGTGCTTCCTGGAGTTTGCAGAAAGCATCCTGCCGCAATCGGTACTGCGCGCAGCGATCACCTCTGCTTACCGTCGCCCGGAACCCGAAGTGGTGCCGATGCTGATTGAGCAGGCCCGCCTGCCAGCCCCGATGGCTGAAGCTACGCAAGCCCTGGCCGCCTCCATTGCCGAAAAACTGCGCAACCAGAAGAGCGCCGGTGGCCGTGCCGGTATCGTGCAAGGCCTGCTGCAAGAATTCTCCCTGTCATCCCAGGAAGGCGTGGCGCTGATGTGCCTGGCCGAAGCGCTGCTGCGCATTCCGGACAAAGGCACCCGCGACGCCCTGATCCGCGACAAGATCAGCACCGGCAACTGGCACCCGCACTTGGGCAACAGCCCGTCGCTGTTCGTGAATGCCGCGACCTGGGGCCTGCTGCTGACCGGCAAGCTGGTATCGACGCACAACGAAGCAGGCCTGACCTCCTCCCTGAGCCGCATCATCGGCAAAAGCGGCGAGCCGATGATCCGCAAGGGCGTCGACATGGCCATGCGCCTGATGGGCGAGCAGTTTGTGACCGGCGAAACCATCGCCGAAGCCCTGGCCAACGCCACGCGCTTTGAAGCCAAGGGCTTCCGTTATTCCTACGACATGCTCGGCGAAGCTGCACTGACCGAACATGACGCGCAAAAGTACCTCGCGTCCTACGAGCAAGCCATCCACTCGATTGGCAAAGCGTCCCACGGTCGTGGCATTTATGAAGGCCCGGGCATCTCCATCAAGCTCTCGGCCCTGCACCCGCGTTACAGCCGCGCCCAGTACGAGCGCGTGATGGACGAGCTGTACCCGCGCCTGCTGTCGCTGACCCTGCTGGCCAAGCACTATGACATCGGCCTCAACATCGATGCCGAAGAAGCCGACCGCCTCGAAATCTCGCTCGACCTGCTGGAGCGCCTCTGCTTCGAACCGCAACTGGCTGGCTGGAACGGTATCGGTTTCGTGATCCAGGCTTACCAGAAGCGTTGCCCGTACGTGATCGACTATGTGATCGACCTGGCTCGTCGCAGCCGTCATCGCCTGATGATCCGCCTGGTGAAAGGCGCGTACTGGGACAGCGAAATCAAGCGTGCCCAGGTCGAAGGCCTGGAAGGCTACCCGGTCTACACCCGCAAGGTGTACACCGACGTGTCCTACATCGCTTGCGCGAAAAAACTGCTGGCCGTTCCAGAAGCGATCTACCCGCAGTTCGCCACTCACAACGCCCAAACCCTGGCGGCGATTTACCACATCGCCGGCCAGAACTACTACACCGGCCAGTACGAGTTCCAGTGCCTGCACGGCATGGGCGAACCGCTTTACGAACAGGTTGTAGGCAAGATTTCCGACGGCAAACTGAACCGTCCGTGCCGTGTGTACGCCCCGGTTGGCACCCACGAAACATTGCTGGCCTACCTCGTTCGTCGCTTGCTGGAAAACGGCGCCAACACCTCGTTCGTTAACCGCATTGCCGACCACACCATCGCGATCCACCAGTTGGTGGCCGACCCGGTGAGCCAGATCGAGCAGATGGCTACAACGGAAGGCGGCTTCGGTTTGCCGCACCCGCGTATCCCGCTGCCGCGTGACCTGTATGGCAGCGAACGCGCCAACTCCAGCGGCATCGACATGTCCAACGAACACCGCCTGGCGTCGTTGTCCTGTGCATTGCTGGCCACTGCCCACAACGATTGGAAAGCCGCGCCGATGCTCGGTTGCGACTCCAGCAACGAAGCCTCTGCACCGGTACTCAACCCGGCCGACCTGCGTGACGTGGTCGGTCATGTACAAGAAGCCACTGTTGAAGACGCCGACAAGGCCATCCAGTGCGCGCTGAGTGCCGCACCGATCTGGCAGGCCACCCCGCCCGCTGAACGCGCTGCGATCCTGGAGCGTGCCGCCGACCTGATGGAAGCCGAGATCCAGCCACTGATGGGCCTGCTGGCCCGTGAAGCCGGCAAGACCTTCGCCAACGCCATTGCCGAAGTGCGCGAAGCCGTCGACTTCCTGCGTTACTACGCAGTGCAGGCGCGCAACGACTTCACCAACGATGCCCACCGCCCATTGGGCCCGGTGGTCTGCATCAGCCCATGGAACTTCCCGCTGGCAATCTTCAGCGGCCAGGTCGCTGCTGCCTTGGCTGCCGGTAACCCGGTACTGGCCAAACCGGCGGAACAAACTCCGCTGGTTGCCGCTCAGGCTGTGCGCATCCTGCTCGAAGCAGGCATCCCGCAGGGCGTGCTGCAATTGCTGCCGGGCCGTGGCGAAACCGTGGGCGCACGCCTGGTCGGCGACGATCGGGTCAAAGGCGTGATGTTCACCGGCTCCACCGAAGTTGCACGCTTGCTGCAACGCAACGTGGCAGGCCGCCTGGATGCTCAAGGCCGTCCTATCCCGCTGATCGCCGAAACCGGCGGCCAGAACGCCATGATCGTTGACTCCTCGGCACTGACCGAACAAGTGGTTATCGATGTGGTGTCCTCGGCCTTCGACAGCGCCGGCCAGCGCTGCTCGGCGCTGCGCGTACTGTGCCTGCAGGAAGATTCTGCAGACCGCGTAATCGAAATGCTCAAAGGTGCCATGGCCGAATCGCGCATGGGCAACCCGGAACGTCTGAACGTGGACATTGGTCCGGTGATCGATGCCGAAGCCAAGGCCGGGATCGAGCAACACATCCAGGGCATGCGCGATAAAGGGCGCACTGTTTACCAGATGGCCATTGCCGATATCGAAGAGAGCAAACGCGGCACCTTCGTCATGCCGACCCTGATTGAACTGGAAAGCTTCGACGAGCTGGAACGTGAAATCTTCGGGCCCGTGCTGCACGTGGTGCGCTACAAGCGCAAAGACATCGACCAACTGATCGCACAGATCAACGCTTCGGGTTATGGCCTGACGCTGGGCGTACACACCCGCATCGACGAAACCATTGCCAAAGTGGTCAATAACGTCAATGCCGGTAACGTCTACGTTAACCGCAACATCGTAGGTGCCGTGGTCGGTGTACAACCGTTCGGCGGCGAAGGCCTGTCGGGCACCGGCCCTAAAGCCGGTGGTCCGCTGTACATGTACCGTCTGCTGTCGACCCGCCCAAGCAATGCGATCGAGCAGTCGTTCGCCAAGGTCGACGCCATTACCGCACCGGACACCCAGGCCCGCGACGCCATGAGCAAACCGCTCAGCGCGCTGCAAGCCTGGGCCACCAGCAACCAGCAACCAGCACTGGCCGAACTGTGCACCGAGTACGCTACGCACTCGCAAAGCGGCATTACGCGCCTGCTCAACGGCCCGACCGGCGAGCGCAACAGCTACGCAATCTTGCCGCGTGAACACGTGCTGTGCCTGGCTGAAGTCGAAAGCGACCTGCTGACCCAACTGGCTGCCGTACTGGCCGTGGGTAGCACCGCTGTACTGCCGCAAAGCGAGCTGGCCAAGGCCTTGGTCACCCGTTTGCCAAAAGAGGTGCAAGCACGCATCACTCTGGTGGCTGACTGGACCAAGGACGAAGTGATCTTCGACGCCGTACTGCACCACGGCGACTGCGATCAGTTGCGCGACGTGTGCCAGCAAGTGGCCCAGCGCACCGGCGCCATTGTGGGCGTGCAAGGTCTGTCCCAAGGCGAAACCAACATCGCTCTGGAACGTCTGGTGATCGAGCGCGCACTCAGCGTCAACACTGCTGCTGCTGGCGGTAACGCGAGCTTGATGACCATCGGTTGATGGTTTGAACGGGCAATAAAAAACCGGGCACCTGAAAAGGTTGCCCGGTTTTTTTACATCAAAAAATCAGCCTTCGAACATAAACACGAGATAGGCAACGAAGGCCATGTACAGCACACCCACAACCATCCACACAACATTGGAGCAAGTGAACGCGCTGTTGTGGCTGCCCTGCGGGTCGCCACCCAGCATATTGATCGCACGCTGAGCCTCGACAAACATCGCACAGCAGCTGGCTATCAACACAACGTTGGCGACAAACACAAACACCGTATCCGTAGGCCGGTTAAAGAACAGCGACACCAGCACCGCGAACATGACCAGCAGCATGATCAATAAGCCCCGGGTCTCCGGGTGCCAGAAGTATGAGCGCCCCGTCATGTCCAGGCCGTTCTGAACCTTGTCAAACAGCGAAAGAATAAAGAACGGCCAGAACACGGCACGCATCAACGGCATGATCGGTGCTCCGCTCACTTCTTTATATGACGCCCAGTTACGGTACGACCAATAAAATACGTACCCGCCCGCCGTCAGCGCATACAGCAAAATAAACTTGGTGACAGACACGACATACAGCGTGCTTCGCTCGTCATCAGGCCGCGATTTTTTGTCCACTAACGTACCGTCAGCCGCAGTTGCAGGGTTCATATCACATCCATGCACAAGTGGGAGGTCGCAGTAGACACAATTTGCCCAACATAAAAATGCAGTCAGATTCCCATTACCCTGTAAGAAAAAACCAAATCATCAACTGCGTGGCACCAAAAAAGCACATGCTGAAATTCATTCAAAACCTTTTTGACAGCCCGCCAATAACGCAGGTTAGAATCGCTGGCACGCAGACTGCATGTTTGGTTTGCGCCCTGTCTTTTTGAGTTTCCTGGAGTACTGCCTTTGAATGCGACGACCATCAACAGCCTGTTCTTGATCGGCGCGTTGCTGGTAGGTGCAAGCATCCTGGTAAGTTCCCTGTCCTCGCGTCTGGGCATCCCGATTTTGGTCATCATCCTTGCGGTGGGCATGACGGCGGGTGTCGATGGCGGCGGCATTATTTTTGACAACTACCCCACCGCTTATCTGGTGGGCAACCTCGCCCTGGCGGTGATTTTGCTCGATGGCGGCTTGCGCACGCGGGTCTCCAGTTTCCGCGTGGCGTTATGGCCGGCGCTGTCGCTAGCCACGGTGGGGGTGATGATCACCACCGGGCTCACCGGCCTGATGGCCGCCTGGCTGTTCAACCTCAACCTGATCCAGGGCCTGCTGGTCGGCGCCATTGTCGGCTCGACCGATGCGGCGGCGGTGTTCTCGTTGCTGGGTGGCAAGGGCTTGAACGAGCGGGTTTCCGCCAGCCTCGAGATCGAATCCGGCAGCAACGACCCGATGGCGGTGTTCCTCACCGTGACCTTGATCGACATGCTGGCCAGCGGCGAAACCGGTCTGCACTGGAGCCTGTTGCTAAATCTGCTGCGTGAGTTCGGTATCGGCGGCGCAGTCGGGCTGGCAGGTGGCTGGCTGATGCTGCAAATGGTCAACCGGATCAACCTGGCCAACGGCCTGTACCCGATTCTGGTGATCGCAGGCGGGCTGGTGGTCTTTTCCCTGACCAACGCCCTGCACGGTAGCGGCTTCCTGGCGGTTTACCTGTGCGGGCTAGTGATCGGCAACAGCCCGATTCGCAGCCGTCACGGCATTTTGCACATGCTCGACGGCATGGCCTGGCTGGCACAGATCGGCATGTTCCTGGTCCTTGGCTTGCTGGTGACGCCGCACGACCTGCTGCCTATCGCGATTCCGGCACTGGCGCTGGCGCTGTGGATGATCCTGTTCGCCCGTCCGCTGTCGGTGATGGTGGGCCTGCTGCCCTTCAAGGCCTTCCACGGCCGTGAAAAAGCCTTTATCGCGTGGGTAGGCCTGCGTGGCGCGGTGCCGATCATTCTGGCGGTATTCCCGTTGATGGCCGGGCTGCCCAATGCGCAACTGTATTTCAACCTGGCGTTCTTTATCGTGCTGGTGTCCCTTCTGGTGCAAGGCACCAGCCTGCCGTGGGTTGCCAAGCTGCTGAAGGTGACCGTACCGCCAGACCTGGCCCCCGTCTCCCGTTCGGCCCTTGAAGTGCATGTCACCAGCGAGTGGGAATTGTTTGTTTACCGTCTCGACGCACAAAACTGGTGCATCGGCGCGGCCCTGCGGGAACTGAAAATGCCCGATGGCACCCGCATCGCAGCCCTGTTTCGCGATCAAAAACTGCTCCATCCGTCGGGTAGTACGACGCTGGAAATTGGCGATCTGCTTTGCGTGATCGGCCACGAACACAACTTGCCAGCCTTGGGCAAACTGTTCAGCCAGCCGCCGAGCCGCGGCCTGGATTTGCGTTTCTTCGGCGACTTTGTGCTCGAAGGCGACGCCCAACTGGGTGCTGTATCGGCCTTGTACGGCCTGAAGCTGGACGGCATCGACCCCAACATTCCACTCAGCAGCTTTATTGCTCAGAAAGTTGGCGGCGCTCCGGTCGTCGGCGACCAGGTGGAATGGAACAACACCATTTGGACCGTCGCCGTCATGGACGGGAACAAGATCGCCAAAGTAGGCGTCAGATTCCCCGAAGGAAGTGCACCGGGGCCCGGGCTGTTCCTCTAAACTCCAACTTTCTGACCTTTGTCTGACCGGTATCTATGCCAACTCTGCGCACGTTTTTCGCAACCGTCCTGCTCGGTCTGAGCCTTTGTGTCGGCACGCTACACGCGGCCGAACCGCCTACCGCAGAAGCGGTACAGCAAAGCCTCGACAAAATTGCTGATCGCAAGCTGCCGGACGCCGACCTTAAAGCGCTGCAAGCAGTGCTCCAGCAGACCCTTGCCCTGCTGGCCAACAAAGCCGATTACGAGCAGCGCCTGAACGACGTGAAACAACTGCTCAGCAGTGCACCTCGCCAGACCAGCGAAAACCAGCGTGAACTATCCCGCCTCAAGGCCAGCAAAGCCATACCCGTGGCGCAGCGTTACAGTGACCTGCCCGTACCACAGTTGGAACAACTGCTGGCTGAACGCACCACGCAACAGGGCGAGTTGCAAAAAGCACTGGCCATTGCCAACAGCCAGAGCATTGCCGCGCAAACCCGGCCAGAGCGGGCGCAGGCCGAAATCAGCGCCAGCCAGACGCGCATCCAGCAGATCAGCACCACCCTGAAAACAGGGCGCGACAACGGCAAGCTGCTCACCCCCGATCAACGCAACCAGCTCAATGCTGAAGCCGCCTCGCTCACCGTACTGATAGCACTGCGTCGCCAGGAGCTGGCCGGTAACAGCCTGCTGCAAGACCTGAGCGGCAGCCAGCATGATCTGCTGCTGGAAAAAACCACGCGCCAGGATCAAGAAATCCAGGACCTGCAAACCCTGATCAACCAAAAGCGTCTGGCGCAGTCGCAACAAACCGTCACCGAGCAATCCCTTGAGGCAAAAAAATCCGGCAGCAGCAGCCTGCTGGCAACCGAAAGCGCAATCAACCTCAAGCTTTCTGACTACTTGCTGCGCAGTACCGACCGCCTCAACGAAGTCACCCAGCAGAACCTCGAAACCAAGCAACAACTGGACAACGTCACTCAAAGCGATCAAGCACTGGATGAGCAAATCAACGTGCTCAAGGGCAGTTTGTTGCTGTCCAAGATTCTCTATAAGCAGAAGCAAGCCCTGCCGCGCCTGCAAAAAATGGATAAGAATCTGGCAGACGAAATCGCCGACATTCGTCTATACCAGTTTGAAATCAACCAGCAGCGCGAGCTGATCAGCAACCCCACGACCTACGTCGATAACCTGCTGTCGACCCAGCCCGCCGATCAAGTCACTCCGCAGCTGCGTAAAACCCTGCTCGAACTGGTCAACACCCGCAGCGATCTGCTGGACCGCCTGAATCGCGAGTTAAGCTCGGTGCTCAACGAATCGATCACCCTGCAACTGAACCAGAAGCAACTGCTCAGCACCGCCCAAAGCCTGCGCGCCACGCTGGACGAGCAAATGTTCTGGATCCCCAGCAATAAGCCGCTGGACCTGGAATGGCTGGAAACCGCCCCGAGCCAACTGGTACAGCAAATTACCATCCTGCCTTGGGGTTCCAGCGTCACCGAGCTGGCAGAAGGCCTGGTGGAACGGCCGCTATTGTTTCTACCGTTTTTGCTGGTGGTAGCGGCCCTGCTGTGGAAGCGCAAATACCTCTACAGCAAGTTGAACAAAATCCATCAGGACATTGGCCACTTCAAGCGTGACAGCCAATGGCACACGCCGTTGGCGATCCTGATCAACATCCTGCTGGCAATGCCCCTTTCCCTGGCGCTGGCCCTGTGCGGTTATGCCCTGCAAACCGATGCCCGCGGCATGAACGCCAATACCGGCGCGGCGCTGGTCCAGATGGCCGAAGCCTGGCTGGTGTTCTACACCGCGTACCGGATCCTGGCACCCGGTGGCGTGGCCGAGTTGCATTTTCGCTGGGAAAAACCACTGGTTGCGTTCCTCCAGAACTGGATCCGCAAGCTCGGCTTTGTAGTGCTGGCCCTGGTGGCCGTGGTCGCCTTTGCCGAGCAGCAACCGGCGGCGCTGGCAGACGATGTACTGGGCATCCTCGTGGTACTGAGCTGCTATGCCGCTATGGCCTGGTTGCTGTGCCGCCTGTTGCTCAACGACTTTGAGACGGCGACCAAAGCCTATCGCCTGCGCAAGCTGCTCGGTTTTGCTTTCGCGCTGTTGCCGCTCGCGCTGTTTGTTGCCGTGTGCTTTGGCTACTACTACACCGCGCTCAAGCTCAGCGACCGCCTGATCAACACCCTCTACCTGCTGATGCTCTGGCTGGTGGTCGAAGCCGCCTTTGTCCGTGGCCTGGCGGTAGCCGCACGGCGCCTGGCCTACCAGCGTGCACTGGCCAAGCGCCAAGCTGCCAAGGAAGCAGGCGAAGGCAACGACATCGTCATCGAAGAGCCGACGCTAGACATCGAACAGGTCAACCAACAGTCTCTGCGTTTGATCCGTCTGGCCCTGCTGGCGGGCTTTATTGGCATTCTGTATTGGGTGTGGGCCGACTTGATCTCGGTATTTTCCTACCTGGACAACATCACCCTGTACGAGTACACCAGCGGCAGCGGCGCCAACATGAGCATGGTGCCCATCAGCATCGGCGACGTGATCGGTGCGCTGGTCATCATCGGCATCAGCATCGCGCTGGCGCGCAACCTGCCCGGTCTGCTGGAGGTGCTGGTGCTATCGCGCCTTGACCTGGGCCAGGGCAGCGCCTATGCCACTACCACCTTGCTGACCTACGTGATCATCGGCATCGGCTTTGTCTCGACCCTCTCGACCCTGGGCGTGAGCTGGGACAAGTTACAATGGCTGGTGGCCGCACTGTCGGTGGGCCTGGGCTTCGGGATGCAAGAAATCTTCGCCAACTTTATTTCCGGGATCATGATCCTGTTCGAACGCCCGGTACGGATTGGCGACACCATCACCATCGGCAACCTGTCGGGCACCGTGAGCAAGATCCGCATCCGTGCGACCACCATCACCGACTTCGACCGCAAAGACATCATCGTCCCGAACAAAACCTTTATTACCGGGCAACTGATCAACTGGTCGCTGACCGACACCATCACCCGCGTCACCCTGAAGCTGGGGGTCGACTACGGCTCCGACCTGGACCTGGTCAAACACTTGCTGCTCAAGGCCGCGCAAGAAAACCCGCGAGTGCTCAAAGACCCTGAGCCCCACGTGTACTTCCTGAACTTTGGCGCCAGCACCCTGGACCACGAATTGCGCATGCACGTTCGTGATCTGGGTGACCGTAACCCGGTGATCGACGAAGTTAACCGCTTTATCAACCGCGAATTCAAGAACCACCACATCAACATCTCGTTCCAGCAGATGGAGGTGTACCTCAAGAACTTGCAGGGCCAGGAATACAAGCTGGTGCCCGTTGGGCCAGAAGCGCCGGTGGAACCCACACCACCGCAGCAAAAGCCGCAACTGGGCAAGCTCGATTAATACATACACCTTGTAGCCGCTGCCGCAGGCTGCGATAAGGGCCGCAGGACCTTCAGTTTTTTGAAGGCTGCTTCGATGCCCATCGCAGCCTGCGGCAGCGGCTACAGGTTTTGCACACGCTTTAACCCTTTACTGGAGACGGTCATTGAAAGCCCTCGACGAACTGACTTTTGATAACCGCTTTGCTCGGCTGGGTGACGCGTTTTCAACCCACGTACTGCCCGAGCCTATCGACGCACCGCGGCTGGTAGTCGCGAGCGAGGCCGCTCTGGCAATACTGGATCTCGACCCGTCTGTTGCCCAGGACCCGGTATTCGCCCAACTGTTTGGCGGCCACACCCTGTGGGCCGATGCCGAACCTCGCGCCACGGTCTACTCCGGCCATCAGTTCGGCTCCTACAACCCGCAACTGGGCGATGGCCGCGGGCTATTGCTGGGCGAGGTCTACAACGATGCGGGCGAGCATTGGGACTTGCACCTCAAAGGCGCCGGCATGACCCCTTACTCGCGCATGGGCGATGGCCGCGCGGTGCTGCGTTCATCGATCCGCGAGTTCCTTGCCAGCGAAGCGCTGCATGCGCTGGGCATCCCCAGCAGCCGCGCCCTGTGCGTGATCGGCTCAGACACCCCGGTATGGCGCGAGACCCAGGAACGCGCCGCCATGGTCCTGCGCCTGGCACCGAGCCATGTGCGCTTCGGGCATTTCGAATATTTCTATTACACCAAGCGCCCCGAGCAGCAAAAGCAACTGGGCGAGCACGTACTGGCGATGCACTTTGCCGAGTGCCTGGAGCAACCCGAGCCGTATCTGGCGATGTTCCGCGAGATCGTCGAGCGCAATGCCGAGCTGATTGCCAAATGGCAGGCTTACGGCTTTTGCCACGGTGTGATGAACACCGACAACATGTCTATTCTGGGCATCACCTTCGACTTCGGGCCTTTTGCCTTCCTCGACGACTTCGACGCCAACTTCATCTGCAACCACTCCGACCACGAAGGGCGCTATTCCTTCAGCAACCAGGTGCCTATCGGCCAGTGGAACCTCAGCGCACTGGCCCAGGCGTTAACGCCGTTTATCAGCGTTGAAGCCCTGCGTGAAACCCTGGGGTTGTTCTTGCCGCTGTACCAGGCCCACTACACCGACCTGATGCGCCGCCGTCTGGGCCTGACCACCGGCGAAGACGCTGATCAACAATTGATCGAAACACTGCTGCAAAAAATGCAAGGCAGCAGCATCGACTACACCTTGTTCTTCCGTCGCTTGGGGGATTTGCCAGCCGAACAGGCTGTGGCGCAGCTGCGTGACGAATTTGTCGACCTCAAGGGCTTTGATGAATGGGCCGCGCAGTACGTAGCCCGGGTTGCCCGTGAAGGTGTGAGTGATGAAAGCGCCCGCCGCGAACGTATGCACGCGGTCAACCCGCTGTACATCCTGCGCAACTACCTGGCACAAAAGGCCATCGATGCGGCACAGGCCGGGGATTACAGCGAAGTGCAGCGCTTGCACAAGGTGCTGACCCAGCCATTTACCGAGCAAGCGGGTATGGAAAGCTATGCCGAGCGGCCACCGGAGTGGGGCAAGCATCTGGAAATCAGTTGTTCGTCGTAACTCGCTGCGTAGCAGTTGCCGTAGGAACGAGGCTACGTTCGGCGTGATACGGCATTCCGGCGCAGTCGTCGTAAAATCAGGCTCGTCGGTGTGTCAAGCAACACCGATACTCCGGGTTTGCGAGCGCTTCGCACTCGAACGCAGCCTCGTTCCTCGGCAGCTGCTACAAATCGTAGTATTTACTCTCACAGAGATTGTGGCTCGCTCCCGATTGACCCCTACCCCACCAGCCCCTATCCTCGCCAACGTCACGACACATTCGTGATCCGGTTTGACGGTCGGGCTCTTCATAGTGGAACGCATAGTCTAGAAATTCGTTCGGCACACTCGTGCCCGCATGAATGTTATGGCGACTGTGTGTGGGGCACCTTCGGGTGCGCCGGGTCCCACTATGACCGGTCCGTCAACCTGCACACAGTTGCCACCTTAAGTTTGACGGCGAGCGGTGGTAACTCTTACCTCATAGTGGAGTTTTCCAATGCCCCAAATCATCACCCAAACCCCAACCCCCTTCGGCCACAGCTTTAGCGGTGAAACCCTGTTCACCGTAAACCCCGGCATCCCGATCAACCTCGCGCTGGAACTGGCCGCCCAATTGCTCGGCAGTGCCACCGTTCTATGTGCGGAAAGCCAGGTCACCAGCCCACAAACCAGCCACAGCCTGACGTTCGCCAGCCTGCAACTGATTGAAATGAGTAAAGGGTTGATTGACGCCACGCTAGACCGCGTGGCGCAGGCACAAAGCCTCAGATAAACATGTCCACAGGCACTTTGAAGTAATCCGCCAGCCAGCGAATCTGTCGCACGTTGAGCTGGCGCTTGCCGCTGAGGATTTCGGACACCACCGACTGGGTGCCAACCCCCGGCAAATCGCTTTGGGTCAGCCCGTGCTCTTGCATCACCGAGCGCAATACATCGACACCGCTGGCCTTGGGCATCGGTCGATGCTCAAGGTCATAGGCCTCAACCCAGTCGCCGATGATGTCCACCAGGCTCATCAAGGGGTGACTTTCATCGTCGCCGATCAAGTCGCTCAGTTGATCAAGGGCTGCAACCAACGCGTCGTAATCTGCTTCGTTTTTTGGTTTGCGCAGCAGGGGTGACACAAACTGCCAGTGCTCTACCGCCTGTTCGACCAATGCATTCATTGTGCTTACTCCTTCCAGTTGCCCTTGTCATAGTCACGGTGATCCAGCACATGACGAATGTAGAGGCGCTGTACCCGATAACGCACCAGGGCAATCAGCCGCAGCTTGTTACCTCCCATATTGAAAACGTGAAACGAACCTACCTTGTCGGTGGCTGGGAAAAACGACCTTAACGCGGCAAAGTCTTCAGGGTTGAGGACCTTGATCTTGCGATACCACTCATCAAGAGCGTTCGCCGATTGCGGCCATTGTTCTTTCGCTTCCCAAATACGCTTGGCTGTTATCACTCGCATGCAACGTCCCTATCGCATCTTGCTATGGAGGCTAAGCCAGAGATCAGCAAATCGCAATGTGCGATAACGCCTCTCTGACTAATGGTGCTGTCGGTGTCTCGCGTCTAAGCCTAGATAAGGGGATGCGCCACTGGCTCAGCACTGTGTGTGCAAATACTTCGCCTGGACACTGGCATAACCAAATCGCATAACAACCTGCCCAAACAGTCTTAGACGAACTAACCCACCCTGATTATCGTGACGCCCGCGCGGCGGCTCTGGCCTGCCCGATACCTCATACGAGATTCGTTGCATTAAGGAAGACCCATGTCCTGGGACTCGCTCCCCCTGCTGTTTGTTGCCGCTTTGCTGGTCTGGCTGTTGGTGTCGTTTGTGCGCGAGAAGTGGAGCGCCGATGTGGTGGCTGCCATTGCCGTCGCCGCCCTGCTGGTCACGCAAATTCTCACGCCCCACGAAGTGTTGAGCGTGCTCAGCAACTCGGCCCCCGCCACGATTGCCTGCATGTTTGTGCTCTCGGCCGCGTTGGAACGCACCGGCTGCATTGATGCTCTGGGCAACTGGCTGGGCAATCTGGTGGGCGACCAACCGCTGCGGGTTCTGGGCGGGTTGATGATTACCGCGCTGGTGATTTCGGCTTTTTTGAACAACACCCCCGTGGTGGCCATTTTGACCCCAGTGGCAATTGCCTTGGCCAAGCGCGCCCACAGTTCACCTTCCAAGCTGCTGATCCCGCTGTCTTACGCCACGGTATTGGGCGGGATGCTGACGATGATCGGCACCTCGACCAATATTCTGGTGGACGGGGTCGCGCGCAAAGCCGGGCTCGCGCCTTTTGGCATGTTCGAAATCACTCAGGCCGGGCTGATGTTTGCCGCCGTGGGTTTTGTGTACCTAATGATTTTCAGCAACCGCCTGCTGCCTGATCGCGACAGCCTGTCCAAGCAACTGCGCCCGGAATTGACGCGCACCTTCATGAGCGAATTGCTGGTGCCCCACGATTCCCCCGTGATCGGCAAGACCCTGGCTGAAGCCGATCTGAATGGTGGCAGCGGCCTGCAAGTACTGAAGATTTTTCGCGACGAGCAAGAGCTTTCCACGCCTGAACCTACCACCCAGTTGCGCAGCGGCGACCGCCTGGTGCTGCACGGGCAAGTACAAAATGTGGTCGAACTGCGCGAAAGCGGCGTGCTGGCCTTTAACCGTGGCGACGCGTTCGAAACCATCAGCAACCACGATGTGATCCTCGCCGAGGCCATCGTGGGGCGAAATTCCCGCTACAGCCACCGCCCCATGCGCGACCTCGACCTGACAGCGCGATATGGCATTGCGGTGCTCGCGGTGCATCGTCAGGACGAAAACATTCAAGGCAATCTCGACGACCTGCACCTGCAATTTGGCGATGTGATTCTGGTCGAAGGCACACCTTCGCAAATTCGTCGTTTTGCCGAAAATGGCGACTTGATCAGCCTCAATACTGTCCTTGAGCGTGCATATCGCCGCGACAAGGCGCCGATTGCAATCATTTCCACGCTGGCGGTGATGCTGCTCGCAGCACTCGAGATCATGCCCATCGAAGGCTTGGCGTTGATCGCCGCCGTAACCGTGGTCGCCACCCGTTGCCTGGACGTGCAGGACGCCTACAAGGCGGTGGACTGGAAAATCCTCAGTCTGATTTTCGGCATGCTGGCCATCAGCATTGCGATGGATAAAGTCGGCCTGATCAATCTGGTGGTCAACCAGACCATGGCCGCCCTCCCTCATGCCGGGCCGCTGCTGATGCTGGGGTTTATCTATTTGTTGACCAGCATCCTCACCGAGATCCTCTCCAACAATGCCGTGGCGGTATTGCTGACGCCGATCGGAATTGGTGTGGCGCAGCAACTGGGCGTCGACCCGCGGCCATTCGTGGTGGCCGTGATGTTTGCCGCCAGTGCCAGCTTCGCCACGCCGATTGGCTACCAGACCAACACCTTTGTGTATAACGCGGGCGGTTACAAGTTCAGCGACTTTATGCGCATCGGCATCCCATTGAATGTGCTGATGCTGATCGTGGCGATGCTGGTGATCCCGTGGATCTGGCCACTGACGCCGGTGGCGGGTTGAGGGATTGTCTGCTGAACTGCACACCCTGAACCTGCAGTCGCTGGGGCAGGCGGCGATGGATTGCGCAGCATTCCTGATTTCAAAGGGCCTTCGGCCCTTATCGCAGCCTGCGGCAGCGGCTACACAGAGCCCTCTTTGTGGAGTATTTACCCATGACCGAACCGCTGCTGATCCCTTGCCCTCACTGCAACGGCCTTAACCGTATCCCCGCCGAACGCATCGGCGAGCACCCCAAATGCGGGCGCTGCAAAAATGCTGTGCTACTGGCCTTACCCTTCGATTTGAAACAAACCGACTATGCCAGCCAGATCAAAGGCGACCTGCCATTGCTGGTAGATGTCTGGGCAGAGTGGTGCGGGCCCTGCAAAGCCTTTGGCCCGATATTTGAGCAAGCCGCCAGCCAGCTGATCGGCAAATGCCGACTGGCCAAACTCGACAGCGAGGCCAATCAGCAACTGGCCGGGCAATTGGGAATTCGCTCGATCCCCAGCCTGATACTGTTTAAAAACGGCCGTGAAGTAGCTCGCCAGAGCGGTGCGTTACCTTTGCAGCAACTCACCGCCTGGCTGCGCAGCCAGGGCATCAGCGCTTAAGCGTTCTGATCCAGATAATCGTGCAACTCCACAAACTGTTGGGTCAGCTTGTGCCGCGGGTCGAAGTGAATCAAAGGCTGACACGCCTGATGTGACTCGCGCATACGCACGGAGCTGCTGAGGTACATCGGCAGCACCGGCAGCCCTTCGGCAATCAACTCATCAAGCATTTGCTGCGGCAGGCTGGCCCGGGCCTGGAACTGGTTGACCACGATGCCTTCGACCATCAGATCTTCGTTGTGGTCTTCTTTTAGCTCTTCGATTTCCGCCAGCAAGCCATACAGTGCCTGACGTGAAAAACTGTCGCAATCAAACGGAATCAATACCCGATCACAGGCGATCAGAGCCGATACAGCGTAAAAATTCAGTGCGGGCGGAGTATCGACATAAATGCGATCATAGTCTTCGGACAATTCATCAAGCAGTTTTCGCAGCTTGTTGATCTTGTGCTTGGCCTCAAGCTTGGGCTGCAAATCGGCCAGCTCGCTCGTGGCGGTAACAACGTGCAAATTCTCGAAAGGCGTTTCGTAAATATCGACCCGGTTTTTCTTCGAACCTACTCCGGCCGTCAAACTGTGCTTGAAGAAGTCGGCAATCCCCATCGGGATATCGTCGCCGGTCAGGCCAGTCAGGTATTGAGTGGAGTTGGCTTGGGCGTCCAGATCCACCAGCAATGTCCTGTAACCCTCGCTGGCACTGACTGCCGCCAGGTTGCACGCGATGCTGGATTTACCCACACCGCCTTTTTGGTTGAACACCACGCGCCGCATTTCAAAACCTCCGTGTACCAATGAGTAGCCGAGTGTAGATGGCCTTTGCGCGGCTTCGCTACCTTGCTACGAAATGAACTACAGCCTTTGGGCGTTTATCTGAGAAAACAAATAAACACCTCTCACACCTAAAGCGCATTGACCCTATTTTTTTCAGATCACAGACGAAACATACTGGAAATGTAAGCAAAATTTGCTACCAGCCAACTGCACCGGGATAATGTCGTCATTCTGTATTAGGTGCGGCATGGATCGATGCCCACTTTCGCATCAAGGAAGCCTGCAAGGGCGGGATGAAACTCCAGTGATCAATTTCAATATCGCCGCGTGGCGTGCCTGGGCTCCGGGCCTCGACAGCGTGGCCGATTGGCAAGCCTGGAGCCAGCAACCCAGCGTACCCGCTGCCAGCGACGCAGCACCCGACGTCTCGTTTTTACCCGCGATGCAACGCCGACGGCTCAGCCGCATGGCGCGCATGGCGTTCAGCGTCGGCTGGCCACTGGCACAAGGCCATGAAGGCCTGCCGCTGGTCTTTGCCTCGCGCCACGGTGAAACCCCCCGCACATTCGACATCCTGAGCGACCTGGCTGCCGACCAGCCCTTGTCTCCGACACAATTCAGCCTCTCGGTGCATAACGCGGTGATTGGCCTGTGGTCGATCATGCGCGGCGAGACCAGCGAGATGACCGCACTTGCCGCCGCCGGAGATGGCCTGG
The DNA here is from genome assembly GCF_037055265.1 of Pseudomonas sp. ML2-2023-6. Taxonomy (NCBI): domain Bacteria; kingdom Pseudomonadati; phylum Pseudomonadota; class Gammaproteobacteria; order Pseudomonadales; family Pseudomonadaceae; genus Pseudomonas; species Pseudomonas sp. ML2-2023-6. The sequence goes on from NZ_CP146347.1 coordinate 291,324, forward strand.
AACACGGCCTGATCGAGGCCTGCGCCCTGTTGAATGAAGGCTCGCCCGCTGTACTGCTGATCATCACAGAAGAACACCCGCCACAAGCCTATGCGCGCTGGATCGATGATGTGCCCTTCCCTTATGCCGTCGGCTTGCTACTGACACCGGGCAAGCAATGGCAGGTTTCGCTCACAAGCGCCGCCACCGGCAGCGCAAAAGCCCCGTGGCCCCATGCCCTGAACCTGTTACGCCACCTGCACGATGGGCAGGCATCATTCCAACACGTCTGGAACAACCGCGTCTGGAACTGGCAACACAGCCTGTGAGCCGCCGCGATGCTTATATTTGGCGCCTGATCGCCACAGCTATCAGTTTTGCACTGTTCGGCCTGGGGTGCCTGTGCCTGCGCCTGGTGATTTTCCCGGTGCTCAGTTGTCTGCCAGGAGACGCCGTTCGTCACCGCGAGCGCGTGCGAGCAACCGTAAGCCGATTGTTCTGGCTGTTTATCCGCACGATGGCCCGCATGGGCGTGCTGACCTATGACGTGCAAGGGGCCGAACGACTGGGGCGCCCGGGTCAGATGATCATCGCCAACCACCCGTCGCTTATCGATGTGGTTTTTTTGATCGGGCTGGTGAAAAACGCCAATTGCGTGGTCAAACAAAGCCTTTGGCAAAACCCGTTCACCCGAAGCCCCGTGCGTGCCACGCAGTACATCAGCAATGATGGCAGCGTCGACATGCTCGAGAGCGCCGCGGGAGCGTTACGTGAAGGCCAGACCCTGATTATTTTCCCGGAAGGCACACGCACGCTGCCGGGCCAGCCCCCGGCCTTTCATCGCGGCGCCGCCTCGATAGCGTTGCGGGGTGCGAAGATCCTCACCCCGGTGGTGATCAAGGTCAGCCCCACCACGCTGACCAAGGCCGAGCCCTGGTACCGCATACCCAATCGGCGGGTGCACTTCAGTTTTCGGGTCGGGGCCGATATAGATCCAAATACCTTTACTGCGCTTGGCCCACCGCCCAAAGCCTCGCGCCTGCTCAATGACTTCGTGCATGACTATTTTATTAAGGAGCTCGCCACAGATGAGCGATCTGAAAAGCGACATTAAACAGCTGATCATCGATGCCCTGGGCCTCGAAGACATCAGCATCAGCGACATCGGCGACGAACAGACCCTGTTTGGCGAAGGTCTGGGGCTGGATTCAGTCGACGCACTGGAGTTGGGCCTGGCGATTCAAAAAACCTACGGCATCAAAATAGACGCCGACGCCAAAGACACTCGCAATCACTTTTCCAACGTGGCCAGCCTTGCGGCTTTTGTCACCGCCAAACAGGCCGCCTGAGACCGAACCATGCAAACCCGTGACGACATTTTCAATACCCTGCGCGACGCTCTGGTTGAACTCTTTGAACTTGAACCCGAGCGCGTCACCCTGGACGCCAACCTGTATCAGGACCTGGAAATCGACAGCATCGATGCCGTAGACCTGATCGATCACATCAAGCGCAAAACCGGCAAGCGAATCGCCGCTGAAGAATTCAAATCGGTGCGAACCGTAAATGACGTGGTCGAGGCGGTTTACCGTCTGGTTCACGCAGACGCATGAGTCGACTGATTGGCCTTGGCCTGCTGCTGGCTGGCCTGCTGTACCCCTTCGCGGTGCATTTCGGCATGGCCCATTTCGCCCCGTGGCAGTTCGCGCTACTGCTGGGCAGCTTGTGGTTGGCCCGCGCCCTGACCGGCGAGCGGCGCCCCGGCGGTGTGTGGATGGCGGCGGTCGCACTGGTGTTTTGCGCCTTGCTGGCGCTGTTCAACAGCCCCGCATTATTACGCTGGTACCCGGTACTGATCAGTACACTCATGCTCAGCCTGTTCGGCCTGAGCCTGAAGTTCGGGCCGCCGATGATCGAACGCCTGGCGCGTTTGCGCGAGCCGGTGCTACCCGACATTGCCATTCATTACACGCGACAGGTAACCAAGGTCTGGTGCCTGTTTTTTATGTTCAACGGGTTAGTCGCAGCCGGTCTGACGCTGTGGGCGCCGTTGAGCTGGTGGACGTTGTACAACGGTCTGATCGCCTACGGGCTGATGGGACTGCTGTTTGCCATTGAATGGCTGATACGACAAAAGGTAAGAGGCCGGGCATGAATTGGATAAATCTTGAGCAGCTATTGCTCAAGGGGCACGCAGAGCGCCGAGTCACGGTTAACCCCACGCTGAGCCACGCTACCCTCAGCGAACAGGCCCTGCGCCTGGCGGGCGGCCTTCAACAGCGCGGCGTGCAACACATTGCCGTACACCTTGAAGACGCTGGCGAACTGGCCGTGGCTTTACTCGGTGCCTGGCGGGCCGGGGTCAGCGTGCTGCTACCCGCCGACCTGCAAGCGCAAACCCGTCAGCGCTGGGATGACCGGGTTGACCTGTGGATAACCCAAAGCGACGAGTTGCAAGCCTTGTACGGCGACGCGCTGCCTGGCGGTGAACTGGACCTGGACCTGTGCCAGCTCAGTCTGTGCACTTCGGGCTCCAGCGGCGAACCCAAGCGCATCGACAAAAGCCTGCGCCAGATGGCCAACGAAGTTCTGGCGCTGGAACAGCTGTGGGGCGCTGATCTGGGCGAGGCGTGCATCATCGCCAGCGTCGCGGCGCAGCACATTTATGGGTTGTTGTTCCGCGTGTTGTGGCCCCTGTGTGCGGGCCGCACCTTTGTGCGCAAGCAACTGGCGTTCCCCGAAGACATGCAGCGCGTCAGCCGCGAGCACCGTTCATTCGCTTGGGTCGCCAGTCCCGCCCTGCTAAAACGTATGGCCGACAACCTCGACTGGCCCGCTTTAAGCCCCGTACGCCGGGTGTTTTCGTCCGGTGGGGCCTTGCCTGCCGAAGCGGCGCAAACGTTGTTCGAACGTCTGGGCCAGTGGCCGACCGAAATCCTTGGCAGCTCGGAAACCGGTGGTATCGCGTGGCGTCAGGGCCAAAACCTGTGGCAACCCTTTGCCGATGTACACCTGAGCCAGAGCGCAGACGGCGCTCTAGTCATCGCCTCGGCATACTTGCCCACGGGCCATATCGAACATACAGCTGACGCCGCTCGCATCGAGGCCGACGGTCGTTTCGAGTTGCTCGGGCGCCTGGACCGCATCGTCAAGCTGGAAGAAAAACGCATCTCCTTGCCAATGCTGGAGCACGCGCTGGTCAACCACTACTGGGTAGCCGAAGCCCGCTTGGGCGTAGTCAATGAAAACCGCGCCTCGCTGGGCGCCTTGCTGGTGCTCAGTGACAGCGGCCTGTTTGCGCTGCGTGAACACGGCAGACGCGCCCTGACCCAAATCCTGCGCCAGCACTTGAGCCAGCACTGCGAAGCGCTGGCCTTGCCGCGCCGCTGGCGTTTGCTGCGCCAGTTGCCGCTCAACAGCCAGGGCAAGCTGCCACAGACCCAAGTCGATGCGTTACTGCTGGCACCCCGGCCGAAAACGCCCGAAGTGCTGAGCCAAATCGAAAATGACGGCCAATGGATACTTAGCCTGTCGATCCCGCCGGACCTGGCGTACTTTAGCGGCCACTTCCCCAAAACCCCGGTGTTGCCGGGCGTGGTGCAAGTGGAGTGGGCAATGGCACTGAGTCAGCAACTGCTGGACCTGCCGCCGCGCTTTGCCGGGATGGAAGTGCTCAAGTTCCAGCAACTCGTGCGCCCCGGCGACGTTCTTGAGCTGACCCTGCGCTTTGACCATGAACGCAGCAAACTGCACTTCGCGTACCGCAACGCCACGGCGCCCTGCTCCAGTGGTCGCATCGTGCTGGAGGCCGCTCATGCATAACCCCTGCGCCGTGATCCCCGTCTACAACCACGAAACCGCCGTGCCTGCCGTGGTCGACGCCCTGCTCGCCGCTGGTTTGCCTTGTGTGCTGGTCGACGACGCCAGCAGCCCCGCATGCAGCGCGGTGCTCGAACAACTTGCCCAGGGCGATAACATTTTCCTCATCCGCCTCGCCGTCAATCAAGGCAAGGGCGGCGCGGTCATGGCCGGTCTGCGTGAAGCCTCACAACTGGGCTTCACCCACGCCCTGCAAGTGGACGCCGATGGCCAGCACGACCTGCGTGATGTCGCGACGTTCATGCAAGTCTCACAACTAAACCCAGAAGCGCTGATCTGCGGTTACCCACAGTACGACGCCAGCGTGCCCAAGGGCCGTTTGTATGCGCGCTACCTGACCCACGTTTGGGTCTGGATCAACAGCCTGTCACTGCAAATTCCCGATTCGATGTGCGGCTTCCGGGTCTACCCGCTGAGGCCGACACTGGCGTTGATCAACTCGGTCAAGCTGGGCAAGCGCATGGACTTCGACCCCGAAATCCTGGTGCGTTTGGCCTGGCGCAACCAGCCCATGCGCTGGCTGCCAACCAAGGTTCATTACCCACAGGACGGCCTCTCGCACTTTCGTCTGTTCCACGACAACGTGCTGATTTCCGGTATGCACACCAAGCTGTTTTTCGGCATGTTGCTGCGCTTGCCGAGCATCCTGTGGAGGCGCTGGCGAACATGAGCGAGCCTCCACAGCATTGGGCTGACCATAAGGAGCGCGGCAGTTTCCGGCTGATGAAGCTCACCGCCTTCGGCGTCAAACTGCTGGGCCGACGCCTGCTCAGCCCGGTGCTTTACGCCATCGTGTTGTACTTCTTTTTGTTCGGTGGCCGCGCCCGGCGCAGCATCTGGCAATACCAGCAACGGCTGGCCGACTGGAGCGGGCAAAGCCAATTGCGCCCCTCCCGCTGGCGCGTGTTCGGACAGTTCATGGCCTTTGCCGATGCCCTGCTCGACAAGCTCGATGTGTGGAATGGCCGCCTCAAGATCGAAGACATTGAAATCGTCGACCCCGCCCTGCTGCGCAATCAGTTGCGCGGGGAACGCGGGCAGATGCTGGTGGGCGCACACCTGGGTAACCTCGAAGTGTGCCGGGCGCTGGCAGAGCTGGGCGAACAGGTGACCATGAACGTGCTGGTTCACACCAAGCACGCCGAACAATTCAATCGCCTGCTGGGTGAAGCCGGGGCCAGCCATTTGCGGCTGATTCAGGTCAGCGAACTCAACCCGGCCGTGATGCTGCAACTCAATCAGCGCCTTGAAAACGGCGAATGGCTGGCGATAGCCGGTGACCGTGTGCCGCTGCATGGCGGGCGCAATGTGCTGGTGGATTTCCTCGGTCACCCCGCGCCATTCCCGCAAGGGCCATGGTTGCTGGCCGGGCTGCTCAAGTGCCCGGTCAACCTGATGTTTTGCCTCAAGCATGAAGGGCACTACCGAGTCACCCTCGAACCCTTCTGCGAAGCCGTACTCTGGCGGCGCAGCGACCGCGAGCAGGTGATAGCCCATTGGGCCACCCGCTACGCCGAACGACTGGGGCATTACTGCCTCCAGGCACCGCAACAATGGTTTAACTTTTACCCTTTCTGGAAGACCGATGACGACGCATCTGCATGAGCCAGTAACCTTCGGCCAAACCCCATTGCGCATTGAAGACGTGCTGACTTTGGCCAATCGTCAAGCGCCGACCCGACTGCAGGACGACGCCGAGTACCGCGAACGTATCGCCAAGGGCGCCCGTTTTCTCGACTCGCTGCTGGACAAGGAAGGCGTGATCTACGGCGTGACCACCGGCTACGGCGACTCGTGCGTGGTCGCGGTGCCGCTGGAGCACGTCGAAGCCCTGCCGCGTCACCTCTACACCTTTCACGGTTGCGGGCTGGGCAAACTGCTGGATGCCCAGGCCACCCGGGCTGTACTCGCTGCCCGCTTGCAGTCGCTGTGCCACGGCGTGTCCGGGGTGCGCATCGAGTTGCTGGAGCGTCTGCAAGCTTTTATCGCCCACGACATCCTGCCGCTGATCCCCGAAGAAGGCTCGGTCGGCGCCAGCGGCGACCTGACGCCGCTGTCCTATGTAGCAGCGACCCTGTCCGGTGAGCGCGAAGTACTGTTCAAGGGCGAGCGCCGTTTTTCGCTCGACGTACACCGCGAACTGGGCTGGACCCCGCTGGTATTGCGGCCCAAGGAAGCGCTGGCGCTGATGAACGGCACCGCCGTGATGACCGGCCTCGCGTGCCTGGCCTATGCCCGCGCCGATTACCTGCTCAAACTTGCCACCCGCATCACCGCGCTCAATGTGGTGGCACTGCAAGGCAACCCCGAGCACTTCGACGAACGCCTGTTCGCCGCCAAACCGCATCCGGGGCAAATGCAGGTAGCCGCGTGGATTCGCCAGGACCTGGCCATCGACGCCCCGACCGCGCCCTTGCATCGCCTGCAAGACCGCTACTCGCTGCGCTGCGCGCCTCATGTGCTCGGCGTGCTGGCTGACAGCCTGAACTGGCTGCGTTCGTTTATCGAGATTGAACTCAACAGCGCCAACGACAATCCGATCATCGACGCCGAAGAAGAACGCGTGCTCCACGGCGGGCACTTCTACGGCGGGCATATCGCCTTTGCCATGGACAGCCTCAAGACCTTGGTAGCCAACGTCGCCGACCTGCTCGACCGCCAACTCGCGCTACTGGTGGACGTGCGCTACAACCACGGCTTGCCGAGCAACCTGTCGGGCGCTACCGCTGAACGGGCGATGCTCAATCACGGCTTTAAAGCGGTGCAGATCGGCACCAGCGCCTGGACCGCCGAGGCGTTGAAAAACACCATGCCGGCCAGCGTGTTTTCGCGCTCCACCGAGTGCCACAACCAGGACAAAGTGAGCATGGGCACCATCGCTGCCCGCGATGCAATCCGCGTGCTGGAACTGACCGAACAGGTCGCCGCTGCCACCTTGCTGGCGGCCAACCAGGGTGTGTGGTTGCGCAGCCGCGCCGAAGACGCCCGCCCGTTGCCGCCCGCACTGGCGCAGATGCACGCCGAACTGGCCAAGGACTTTGCGCCAGTGATCGAAGACCGTGCCCTGGAAGCCGAGTTGCGGTTGTGCCTGAGCCGGATCGCCCAACAACACTGGAGGCTGCATGCGTAGCAAAGGCGTTTTGCACGTTGATACCGAAGTAGTGGTGCCGTTTTTCGACATCGACACCATGCACGTGGTGTGGCACGGCCATTACGTCAAATACCTCGAAGTGGCGCGTTGCGCGCTGCTCGACCATATCGGCCACAACTACACGCAGATGCTCGATGCGGGCTACGCGTGGCCGGTAATCGACATGCAACTGCGTTATGTACGCGGGGCGACGTTTGGCCAGCGTATCAACGTGCGCGCCAGCCTGGTGGAGTGGGAGAACCGCCTGAAAATCAACTATCTGATTACTGATCTGATCACGGGCGAACGGCTGACCCGGGCCGTGACGGTGCAGGTGGCGGTTGAGATCGCCAGCAAGGAAATGCAGTTGGCGTCGCCAAGGTGCTTTACCGAAGCTGTGGCCAGGGTGCTGGCATGAGTGTGTTTAATAATCTCAGTAGCCGCTGCCGCAGGCTGCGATCGAGCCCGAAGGGATCGCGCTTCTTCAAAACCGAAGGTCCTTCGGCCCTTATCGCCGCCTGCGGCAGCGGCTACAGGGGGGCCGTGTTGTTGGTTTTGCTCGGCGTCACCCCGTTCGCTCACGCCTTCGACCTGCAACAACTGAGCGAGCAACTGGCCAAACCTCAGGTCATTCACGGCGACTTCATCCAGGAAAAACACCTGCGCGCCCTGCCCAGGCCGCTGACCAGCACCGGCACCTTTGTGCTGGCCAAGGACCACGGTCTGCTCTGGCAACTGAAAACCCCGCTGCAACAGGATTACCGCATCACCGCCCTTGGCATCGCCCGGCGCAACGGTACGAGCTGGCAAATGCTCCCCGGCAAAAGCGCCGGGGCCGAACAGAACCGTTTGTTTCTGGCTGTGCTGCAAGGCGACAGCAGCGGCCTGCAGCGCGATTTTGACCTGCAACTGCAAGGCGAACCCGAGCACTGGAAGCTCACCCTGACTCCGCGCTCGCTGCTGCTTAAGCAAGTGTTCAAGCAGATCAACATTGACGGTGGCGAACTGGTGCAACGCATCGAGCTGCAAGAAACCCAGGGCGACAGCACCCTGCTGAAGATGCAAAACAGCGTCAGCAACCAACCCTTGAGTAGCGCGGAGCAGCACGATTTTGCGCAGTGAACACTGGTTGCCCCGTGGCTTTTTGATCCTGCTGCTGGCTGTGCTCGCGCTCGCCGGGTGGCAATGGCGTCACGGCGCACCACTGTCGGCCAACCTGATGGAACTGGTGCCCGGGGATTCGCCCGACGCACTGGAGCTAAGCGCCGAACAGCGCATGCAAGAACCCCTGAACCGCGAAATGCTGGTGCTGGTGGGCAGTGCCGATCGTCAGCAAGCCATCGCTGCAGCGGAGCAATTGGGCCAGCAGTGGCAAGCCAGCGGCCTGTTCGAGAAGGTGCAGTGGAACCTGCAGGCCGACCTTGCGGGCCTGCGCGAACAACTGCTGCGCGGGCGGCTGGCGATGCTCTCTGCAGCCGACCGCACGCAACTGATCGAACACCCCGATGCTTTTGTCCAACAGCGCGTACAGGCGCTGTTCGACCCCTTCACCGGCTTCAGCCTGGTGCCCAGCCAGGATGACTGGCTGGGCCTGACCGGGCGCATCCAGAACAGCCAGCCGCAACGCGGCGCTGTGCAACTCGATATTGGCAGCGGCGCCCTGATCGCCGATGCCGACGGCAAAAGCTGGGTGCTGCTGCGCGCCCGCACCCAAGGCAATGCCTTCGATATGAAGCTGCCGCTGCGGGTTGCCGAACTGCTTGAGCACAGCCGTGCGCAAGTCGCACCCGACAATGTGCAATTGCTCGCAGCCAGCGGTTTGCTCTACGCGGCCAGCGGGCAACAGCAGGCCACCCGTGAAATCACCTGGGTCGGCGGCGGGGCCACAGCGGGAATCCTGCTGCTGTTGCTGCTGGCGTTTCGGCGCTGGCGGGTGCTGCTGGCGTTTGTACCCGTGTTGGTCGGCATGCTGTTTGGTGCCGTGGCCTGCGTCGCGTTCTTTGGCAGCATGCATGTGATGACGCTGGTGCTGGGCTCCAGCCTGATCGGTGTGGCGGTGGATTACCCGCTGCATTACCTGTCCAAGAGCTGGAGCCTGAAACCCTGGCGCAGTTGGCCCGCCCTGCGCCTGACCTTGCCCGGCCTGAGCCTGAGCCTGGCCACCAGTTGCATCGGCTATCTGGCCCTGGCCTTTACCCCGTTTCCGGCGTTGACCCAAATCGCCATTTTCTCCGCTGCCGGTTTGGTCGGTGCGTATCTGAGCGCCGTGTGCCTGCTGCCCGCGTTGCTCAAAGGCGTGGAACTGCGCCCTGCGCAATGGCCGCTGCGTATTGCACAATGGTTGCTCAACGTGCGCGAAGCCTTGCTCGAACGCATCCCAACCCCTGCTTTGCTGGCTCTGCTGCTGGCGTTTTGCGCAGCTGGTTTGTGGCAACTGACCAGCAAGAACGACATCCGCCAATGGGTCGGCGCCCCGCCGCAATTGCTCGCCGAGGCACAGGCCATTGCACGGATTACCGGCTATCAGCCCACCAGCCAGTTCTTCCTGGTGCGCGCCGACAACGAGCAGCAATTGCTGGAGCGCCAAGCCGCCCTTGGTGAGCGTCTGGATCAGTTGGTGCACACCGGAAAATTGCAAGGTTACCTGGCGCTGAACCAGTTGGTCAGCCTGCCCAGCGAGCAACAACGACTGCGCGATGCGCTGACCCAACTGGCGCAACACTGGCAACCGCTGCTGGAGCTGGGTGTACCCGAGGCCGCACTGAAAAACGAGCTGGTGCAATTGCAGGCGTTGCCCGAACAACATATCGATGACGCGCTGAAAGGGCCGTTGGCCGAGCCTTGGCGTGCACTCTGGCTGGGTAAAAATGATGCTGGCGTCGCGGCAATGGTCAGCCTGCAAGGCTTGAGCAATGCCAGCCTGCTGCGCGAGCAGGCGCAAAACCTGCCAGGCGTACAACTGGTCGACCGCTTGGGCGATTTGAACAAGGTGTTCGCCGCCACGCAAATCAGCGCCGCCGAATTGAAGCTGCTGTCCTGCGCCTTGATCGTATTGTTATTGGTCGCGCCGTTCGGTGTTGGCGGGGCGCTGCGCATCGTCGCTCTGCCCCTGCTGGCCGCTCTGTGCAGCCTTGCCAGCCTCGGTTGGTTGGGCCAGCCGCTGACGCTGTTCAGCCTGTTTGGCCTGCTGCTGGTGACAGCGATCAGTGTCGACTACGCGATCCTGATGCGCGAGCAGATCGGCGGTGCCGCCGTGAGCCTGCTCGGCACCCTGCTGGCGGCGCTGACTACCTGGCTTTCGTTCGGCCTGCTGGCGGTGTCGAGCACGCCTGCGGTCAGCAACTTCGGCCTGTCGGTCAGTCTTGGGTTGGCGTTCAGTTTTATCCTCGCGCCTTGGGCGGGCAAGCAGGAGCACAGCCAATGATGACCATCGTATTCTGGTTGCTCGCCCTGGCCCTGTTTGCCGTGGCGACCCGGGTGGGCCGTCACTTTGGCGTGATCCCGATTGTCAGCCAGTTGCTGCTGGCGTCCATCGGCTTGCCGCTGCTGATGCTGTTCTGGATCGAACCGCACTGGCAGCTCAGCGGCGCGCAACTGGTCACGCCAGTGTGGCTTAAAAGTTTCTACAGCCTGAGTTTCGCCCTGTTGCTCGGCACCATCTTGAGCGACGTGATCGATCTGCGCATTGATCGTCAAAGCGTGAAAATCGCCCTGCCCAGCTTTGTCGTACCCTTCGCCTGCGGGCTGGCCTGCGCCGTGTGGTTGCTGCCGGAACAACCTTGGTTAAGCTCACTGGCCGTGGGCCTGGTCTTTGCCATCACCGCAATCCCGGTGTTGTACTTGTACTTGCGCCACATTGACTACCCGCCTGCCGCCACCCGCCGCTTGGTGCAAAGCGCGATCCTGATCGACCTGACGTGCTGGAGCCTGTTTGGGCTGGCCCAGGGCAGCCTCGACTTCAACAGTTTGCTGCTGCCCATTGCCGGGGCCTTGCTGCCGCTGCTTCTGCGAACCCTGCGCATTCGCCAGCCGCTGTGCTACAGCCTGAGCTTTTTCGCCTTGCTGGTGGTGGCCGAACATTACCGCCTTAACGCGCTGATTTTCGGCGTTGGCTACCTGATCTGCATGGCCTGGCTCAAGATGCCCTTGGTGATGCCGTTAAAAGCCCTATGGCTGGAACGCCTGCAAACCCACCTTGCGGTGCCGCTGATCCTCACGTTCGGCATAGTGCAGATCGATGTGCACAGTGCCCTGAGCGAGATCAGCGTGCTGCAGATGGCCGCGCTGTTGCTGTTGCCGATGGCCAGCAAACTGCTGGGTAACTGGCTCGGGTTGAGCTGGGCCACGCCGTCCTTTGCAGGGGCCAGCAAATGGCGTGAAAGCCTGTTACTGAATATTCGCGGGTTGAGTGAAATAGTGTTCCTCAACCTGCTCCTGCAACAACAGCTCATCAGCCCGGCGCTGTACTTCGCACTGATGCTGATGGGCCTGATCGCCACGCTGTTACCGGCGCTGGCGGGCATGAATAAACCCCTTTTGAAGTCGGCTGTAATCCCCGGCAAGGAGCCTCTGTGTCAGTAATGGAAATGGAACGTCGTCAGGTTGTGGTGATTGGTGCCGGGCCGTCTGGCGCCATCGCCTCGGCCTTGCTCAAACGCAAGGGTCACGATGTGTTGATCATCGAGCGCCAGCACTTCCCGCGTTTTTCCATCGGCGAGAGCCTGTTGTCGCACTGCCTCGATTTCATCGAAGAAGCAGGCATGCTGGAAGCCGTGCAAGCCGCTGGTTTTCAGCTGAAAAACGGCGCCGCTTTTGCTTGGGGCGAGCAGTACAGCGCCTTCGATTTTGGTGACACGTTCAGCAACGGCAAACCCACCACCTTTCAAGTACAACGCGCCGACTTCGATAAGCTGCTGGCCGATCAGGCCGCCTTGCAGGGGGTTGAAATCCGCTACGGTGAGACCGTAATCGCCACCGATGTCTTGCGGGCCAAGCCGGTGTTGGAAGTTGAGCGCGAAGACGGCAGCCGCTATCAGGTCGAAACTGATTTTATCCTCGACGCCAGCGGTTATGGCCGTGTGCTCCCGCGTTTACTCGACCTTGAGGCACCTTCGAACTTCCCGGTGCGTCAGGCGATATTTACCCACGTTGAAGACCGTATTGATTGCGAAGGCTTTGATCGCAACAAGATCCTAATTACCACCCACCCGACCCAGCGCGATATCTGGTTCTGGAGCATCCCGTTCAGCAATGGCCGCTGCTCGGTGGGCGTGGTCGCGGCGGCGGAGCATTTTGAGGGCCGCAGCGAAAACCTCGACGAGTGCCTGCGCAGCTTTATCGACGAAACCCCAAGCCTGCAACGGGTGCTGGCCAAGGCCGTGTGGGACACCCCGGCGCGCACCATCGGCGGCTACTCGGCCAACGTCAAAACCCTGCACGGGCCGGGCTTTGCGCTGTTGGGCAATGCCGCCGAGTTCCTCGACCCGGTGTTCTCCTCAGGCGTGACCATCGCCATGCGCTCGGCCAGCATGGCCGCTGGCGTGCTGCACCGTCAGTTGCAAGGTGAAGCCGTAGACTGGCAAACCGAGTTTGCCGAGCCGCTCAAGCGTGGGGTCGATACTTTCCGCTGCTACGTCGAAGGCTGGTACGCCGGCACCTTCCAGGACGTGATCTACCACCCTGACAGCTCGCCACACATTCGCCGCATGATCAGCTCGATTCTGGCGGGCTATGCCTGGGATGAAAACAACCCGTTTGTCAGCGAACCCAAGCGCCGTTTGCGAATGCTGTCGGACATCTGCGCCACGGAGTCCGCATGAAACCTTTGAGCGATACCTACGTAGAAGAAACCCGCCTGGGGTTCTGGTTTTTACGTAGTCACACCTGGCAGCACCATGTGCTGCGGGTGGCGATCAATGACCTGCGCAGCTTGTTCAGCGACCCGCTGCCATCGGCGCCAGTGATTCTGGATGCCGGTTGCGGCCAGGGCAAATCGTTCCAGTACCTGCACAAAACCTTCGCCCCCAAGCGTTTGATTGGGCTGGATGCCGATCCGCTGAGCCTGCAACTGAGCGGCGAAGAAGCCAAGCGTCAGGGCATAGACATCGAGCTGATCGGCAGCGATTGCGCCGAACTTGATATACCGGACGCAAGCGTCGACATCCTGTTCTGCCACCAGACCTTTCACCATTTGGTACAGCAGGACCGGGCGCTGGCCGAGTTTCACCGAGTACTCAAGCCCGGTGGTTACCTGCTGTTTGCCGAGTCCACCGAGGCCTATATCGACACGTGGGTGATTCGCTGGCTGTTCCGCCACCCCATGCACGTGCAGAAAAGCGCGGAGCAATACCTGGAAATGATCCGTGACCAGGGCTTCGAATTTGAAGCGCGGAACGTCTCGTACCCGTACCTGTGGTGGAGCCGCTCCAAGGATTTCGGCCTGCTCGAGCGTTTGGGCTTGCTTAAGCCAAAACCGGTAGGGCAACGCCAAGAAACCTTGGTTAATGTGGTAGCGCGCAAGCCCCAGCAAGGCACTAAACCATGATGAATGCGATCTCTGTAGCCGCTGCCACAGGCTGCGATGGCGTGCGAAGCAGGCCCGTTTTTTTGAAGGCCCTTCGGCCCTTATCGAAGCCTGCGGCAGCGGCTACAAGGATCGGCGTCGCTCTGTGGATAGTCTTGCTCCTGTTACTCAGCGGTTGCACCAGCCTGCCGCTGCCCAAGCACACGCCAACCCTGGCCTTGCCCATGCAGTTGCATATCCAGCGCGAACAGGCCGATCAGCGTCAGGACTGGTTGCTGGTGATCCAGCAGGAGAGTGCCGGGTTGCGCTGGTCATTGATGGACCCGCTGGGGATTCCACTGGCACGTCAGTTGCTGCAAGGCGCCAACTGGCACGCCGACGGTCTGTTGCCGCCCAACCCCGAGGCCCGCGAGCTGTTCGCCGCACTATTGTTTGCGCTAACCCCTGGGGCTGAATTGACGAATAATTATCCACAGGCAAAAACTGCGTCTGATCTGCGATTTATGGAACAACGCTGGCAAGTGCACTACCTGCAACCCCAGGTGTTTCGCATCGATATGAAAAACAACCTGCATTACACGGTCAGCCCGCTGGAGGCCGCCCCATGACTGCTTACCTCAATGCCCTTGGCGTGGTCTGTGCGCTGGGCCGTGGCTCGCAAGAAGTTGCCCGCAAGCTGTTTGCCGGTGACTGCTCGGGCATGCAGCAGCAAAGCGGCTGGGTGCCCGAGCGCGCACTGACCATGGGTGCGGTAAGCGGTGATCTGGTAGCAATCCCGGCCACGCTTACCCAACACAGCAGCCGCAATAACCAGTTGTTGCTCGAAGCCGCATTACAGATTCAAGGCGATATCGAACAGGCGATTCAGACCTTCGGCCGCGAGCGCATCGCCGTCGTACTGGGCACCAGCACCTCAGGTATCGATGAAGCCAGCCGTGGCATTGCTCACTATCTGCAACATCAGCAATTCCCCGCTGATTACGACTATCAGCAACAAGAGCTCAGCGCACCGGCTACATTCCTGGCCGAATGGCTGAACATCAGCGGCCCGGCCTACGTGATTTCCACCGCTTGCACCTCCAGCGCCCGCGCCCTGATGAGCGCCCAGCGGCTGCTGGACATGAACCTGTGCGACGTCGTGCTATGCGGCGGTGTCGATACGCTGTGCAAGTTGACGCTCAACGGCTTCTCTGCGCTCGAAGCGGTGTCCGATGAGCGCTGCAATCCGTTTTCGGCGAACCGTCACGGCATCAATATCGGCGAAGCGGCCGCCCTGTTCGTGATGAGCAAGCAACCCGCCAGCAGCCACTGCATCGCCTTGCTCGGCGCGGGCGCCAGCAGTGATGCCCACCACATTTCGGCCCCGGAACCCAGCGGGCGCGGCGCCGCCCAAGCCATGCACAAGGCCTTGAGCCGTGCGGGTGTGCAGCCGAAGCAAATCGGCTACCTGAACCTGCATGGCACTGCCACCCAGCACAACGACGCGATGGAAAGCCACGCCGTGACCCTGGTCTTCCCCGAAGGCGTGCCATGCTCGTCAACCAAGCCCATGACCGGTCACACCCTGGGTGCGGCAGGCGCACTGGAAACCGCCTTTTGCTGGCTCAGCCTGAACCACGGTGATGCCCTGGCGCCACACGTTTGGGATGGCCAACCCGACCCGGCACTGCCCGCGCTTAACTGGGTAACCCCCGGCCAGACCCTCGCCCCGACCCCGCAACGCTGCCTGATGAGCAACTCGTTTGCCTTCGGCGGCAATAACGTCAGCCTGATTATCGGAGACGCCCCATGATTGATTGGCCGCTCGCCGAATTGCTGCCCCACGCTGGTGACATGATCCTGATCGATCAGGTGCTGGCGTTTGATCAAGAACAGATTCAAACCCGCCTCACTGTGCGTGCAGGCGGTTTGTTCAACCGTGAAGACGGCAGCCTGCCCGCGTGGGTCGGTATTGAGCTGATGGCCCAGAGCGTGGCGGCGTATGCCGGTTGCCGCGCCCGCGTGCAAGGCCGTCCCGTGGAGCTGGGTTTCTTGCTCGGCACGCGTAAATTTGAATGCAATGTCGAACACTTCCCGTTGGGCAGCGAACTGCATATCCACGCGCTGCGCTCGCTGGAAGACGACAACGGCATGGGCGTGTTCGAGTGCCACCTCACCGGCGCCGGCATTCATGCCAGCGCCCGCCTGAACGTGTTCCGCCCACCTCAGGCCGAAAACTATCTTGCTCAAGTATCCCAGGAGACCCGCCATGACTGAGTCCGTTTTGGTCACAGGTTCCAGCCGTGGCATTGGCCGCGCCATTGCCTTGCGTCTGGCACAGGCCGGTTTTGATCTGGTGCTGCATTGCCGCAGTGGCCGCAGCGAAGCCGACGCGGTCATGGCCCAGGTTCAGGCCTTGGGCCGTAGCGCTCGCGTGCTGCAATTCGATGTATCGGATCGCGCCCAGTGCAGATCCATTCTGGAGGCCGATGTTGAAACCCACGGCGCTTATTACGGTGTAGTGCTCAACGCCGGGCTGACCCGCGACGGCGCGTTCCCGGCCCTGAGCGAAGACGATTGGGACGTGGTGATGCGCACCAACCTCGACGGTTTCTACAACGTCCTGCACCCGGTGATGATGCCGATGATCCGTCGCCGTGCTGCCGGTCGCATTGTGTGCATCACCTCGGTATCGGGGCTGATCGGTAATCGCGGGCAGGTCAACTACAGCGCCTCCAAAGCCGGTTTGATCGGTGCCGCCAAGGCCCTGGCCATCGAGCTGGGCAAACGCAAAATCACCGTCAACTGCGTGGCACCCGGTCTGATCGACACCGCCATGCTCGACGAAAACGTACCGGTAGAAGAACTGATGAAAATGATTCCAGCCCAACGCATGGGCACCCCGGAGGAAGTCGCCGGGGCGGTTAACTTTTTGATGTCGGCCGAAGCGGGTTACATCACGCGTCAGGTGCTGGCCGTCAATGGAGGCCTGTGCTGATGAAGCGCGTTGTCGTCACCGGCATGGCCGGTATCACCTCGCTGGGCAGTGACTGGGCCAGTATCGAGGCCAACTTCGTGGCTGGGCGCAGCGGCATCCGGCGCATGGACGAGTGGGATCGCTTCACCGAACTCAACACCCGGCTGGCCGGACCGGTTGATGATTTTGCGGTGCCCGCACACTGGACCCGCAAGCAACTGCGCAGCATGGGCCGCGTCTCACGCATGGCCGTGGGCGCAGCGGAACTGGCCTTGCAAGACGCCGGTCTGCTGGGCAACCCGATCATTCGCGACGGCCGCATGGGCGTGGCCTGCGGCTCGTCCACGGGCAGCACCGAAGATATCAAGGCCTTCGGTAACATGCTGCTCAACTCGGTGGCAGACGGCCTCAACGCCAATAGTTATGTGCGCATGATGCCGCACACCACAGCGGCCAATATCAGCATATTTTTTGGCCTGACCGGGCGTTTGATTCCGACCTCCAGCGCCTGCACCAGCGGTAGCCAGGGCATCGGCTATGCCTACGAGGCCATCAAGTTCGGACGCTTGCCTCTTATGCTGGCCGGTGGTGCAGAAGAGCTGTGCCCTACCGAAGCGATGGTGTTCGATGCGCTGTACGCCACCAGCCTGAAAAACGACGCACCCCACACCAGCCCGCGCCCCTACGACAGCGGCCGCGACGGCCTGGTGATCGGTGAAGGCGGCGGCATGCTGGTACTTGAAGAACTGGAACACGCACTGGCCCGCGGCGCCCATATCCACGCGGAAATTGTCGGTTTCGGCAGCAATGCCGACGGCCAGCACACCACCCGCCCGGAAGTCAGCACCATGCGCCGGGCGATGGAACTGGCGCTGGAGGACGCGGGGATCAACGCCCAGGCCATCGGCTATGTGAATGGCCATGGCACCGCTACCGAACAGGGCGACATTGCCGAAACCCTGGCCACCAGCGAGCTGTTTGGCAAACACATGCCCATCAGCTCGCAGAAGAGCTTTCTGGGCCACACCCTGGGCGCCTGTGGCGCGCTGGAATCGTGGTTCAGCATCGAGATGATGAACCGCGACCGTTATGTACCCACGCACAATCTGGATGAAATCGACCCGCGTTGCGGCGAGCTGGATTACCTGCGTGACGCGTTTCGCGTGATGCACAACGATTACGTGATGAACAACAACTTTGCCTTCGGCGGGGTCAACACATCGTTGATCTTCCGTCGCTGGTCGTAACACTTCCAGGATCCCACCATGACTTACTTGCTACGCGTTACCCTGATTGCCCTGGCGTTGCTGACCACCGTGTCGTGCAGCAGCAAACGCATGCTCACCCCGGATCGCACGCTGCACGCCTCGATCCAGAGCGACCGTGCACAGATGCAACAGGCCATTGTCAAAACCCTGGTGGCACGTGGCTGGACAGTGCAAAAAATCACCCCGCAGCTGGTGCAGGCGCAAATTACCGTGCGCGAGCAATACCACGCCGAAATCGACATTCCGTACAGCGCCAACCATTACCAGATCGCCTACCGCGACAGCAGCGGCCTGGACTACAAGGACGGCAAGATCCACAAGAACTACATCCGCTGGGTACGCCTGCTGGACAAAGGCATCGTGCGTGAGTTGAAAGATCACCAGAATGAACGCACAGCCCGCCAGTTGTCGGAATCAGCGTTGGCAAAACCGTTGTAAGCCACAACGTTCAAACGCCAGAAATGACAAAGGCGCCTTTCGGCGCCTTGTTTGCAAACAGACTGGCTTGTCATCGCACGGTGTCTGTCCGGCTCTGCGATGGCTGGTTGCCCAGGATCCTCAGAGTCTCACGCGCCTTGGCAACCTTCCCAAGCGCCTTGGCGATAAAGGCAGGGTCATCCCCAGCTTCGTCCATACAAGCTTGAAGGTAGTACCCAATATCTTCTTCAGTCTTGAGGAATTCGGTGCTGTCCCAACGCGTGAATTTTTCAGTCACAAGTCATTCTCCTTATACGCTTTGGCAATCAACCGAGCTTGTTTGATATCACGGACTTGACTGCTTTTGTCTCCAGCGCACAATAAAACGATCCATTGATGACCATGCTGCATAAAGTACAGCCGGTAACCAGGGCCGTAATCGATTCGTGCTTCTTTTAGCCCAGCTCCAATCGACTTTGTATCCCCCAAATGTCCTTCAGCCATTCGATCAATCCTGACCGAAATACGCGCTCGTGCTCGACGGTCGGGCACGTCTGAAAGCCAACGAGAAAATGTTGAACTGCGAATAATTTCAATCATTCGCAAAAGGTAAACCTAAGGCTACACCTCAAGAATCAGCTGATTACACTCCCTTTCGTCAGAAATCCCATTTTGTTAAATCAGCCATCGGTGCCACTGCGCGAGAGCGATCCCTTTCATTCGCAGGACGATTCCTAGAGAATCCTTGGGCCTTGCGCCTGTCTCTTTCGATCGCTAGCCTCCGGTACGTCATCCCCCATGGGTGACCGGACGTGCAAGTCCGAATCGAGTTAGGAACATGGATTATCACTGCCTAAAAACTCTGTTTTATGGCGGCTGTACGTGGGAGGTCTTCTGGCCTGCCGGGATTCAGTTCCTTTCGACCGGTCTTGCACACCCGCGTACAGCTGCCACCCTCTTTGTGTGCAAGCAAATGGCGTCAGCTCTTAATCAACTAAGGAACTGCGCCATGACTCACACACCCGAATACGAACAAACCATCGAACACACCGAAGAACTGCTGCGTTGCGCCATTGCCACGGCGTATGCGTCGGCCGATAACTTGCACGGCCTTAACCGCGATGTGGCGCTGTCGGTGGTGCATTTGATTGGGCAGGTCAAAACATCTGTGGATAAGTTGTTGGCCGGGTAAACGCAGTATCAATGGTGGGAGCGAGCCTGCTCGCGATGGCATCAACGCGGTATGCCTGATTAACCGGGTCACCTGAATCGCGGGCAGGCCCGCTCCCACAAAAGCCAATTCCATAAAAGCCGCACCGGCTAGACCCTTGCCACGGTTTTACGCGTCAGCAACTGCGCAAACGCATTTGCCATCGGTGAGTTGTTGCCCTTGCGCTGTACCAACCACACTGCCGTGTTGGCGTCCGGGTCAAGCAGCGGCCGATAGACCACGCCCTTGATACGCATATGCTGGAACGACGCCGGTAGCACCGACACACCCAAACCCGCCGATACCAGACCGATAATGGTCATGGCCTCGCCCGCCTCCTGCGACATATGCGGGCTGAAACCCGCCGCCCGTGCCAGGCTCAGCAACTGCGCATACAGCCCGCTGCCATAACTGCGCGCAAAGAACACAAACGGCTCGTCCGCCAACGCCGCCAGTTGCAAGCCTTGCTCGCTGCCTTCGGCCAATGGGTGATCGGCACGAATCACCGCCACCAGCGGCTCACGAAACAACTCCACGGAGCTCAACGACTCAGGCAACACCAGTGGACGCATAATTCCGACTTCGATGCTTTCATCCACCAAGCCTTCGGCGACTTCGCGGCTGCTCATTTCCTTGAGGTTCAGATGCACCGCCGGGAAGGCCTGACGGAACGCAAAGATCGCCTGGGGAATGCTGGAGTTGAACGGCGCCGATGAGGTGAAGCCGATCTTCAACTCGCCCAACTCGCCCAATTGCGCACGGCGCGCCACATCGGCAGCTTTGTCGACCTGAGCCAACACCAGACGCGCCTCTTCCAGAAACAACCGCCCCGCTTCGCTGAGTTCAACCCGTCGGTTGGTACGGTCGAAAAGCCGCGCCCCCAGTTCCTGCTCCAGCGCCTGAATCTGCTGGCTTAGCGGGGGTTGCGAGATGCCCAGCAATTGGGCGGCGCGGCCAAAGTGCAGCTCTTCGGCGACGGCAATGAAGTAGCGCAAATGGCGCAGTTCCATAGAGACTCCATTAAGTCGTAAAACCTATCAAACAGGTCGAACAATATATTGGAAAGAATCGTTAGCCACCTATATTCTTTTGCCATTGCCGCTCGGCTTTACGCTTTTTTGAGGTCCCTCGTGAAAACTGCTGTTGCCCCACTCGCCCACGAAATCCCGCCTTCGGCGCTGGATGATGTTGTCGCTCAACTCAATGACGTGTTTATCGAGAAAGGCACGCCGATGTTTATGCGCACGGTGCTGGCGCTGTTCTCGGGCGGCTTTGCGACCTTTGCGCTGCTGTATTGCGTGCAACCCATGATGCCGGTGCTGTCCCATGAATACGGAATCAACGCGGCGCAAAGCAGTCTGATTCTGTCGGTGGCCACGGCGATGTTGGCTATTGGCTTACTGATTACCGGGCCGATTTCCGATGCCTTCGGGCGCAAGCCAGTGATGGTGTTTGCGCTGTTTTCCGCTGCTGCGTTTACCTTGCTCAGCGCGATGATGCCTACCTGGGAAGGAGTGCTGATTACACGGGCGCTAGTGGGCTTGTCGCTCAGCGGCCTGGCGGCAGTGGCGATGACTTACTTGAGTGAGGAGATTCACCCGCAACACATCGGCCTGGCGATGGGTTTGTACATCGGCGGTAACGCGATTGGCGGGATGAGCGGACGCTTGATCAGCGGTGTGTTGATCGACTTTGTGAGTTGGCACACGGCGATGTTGGTGATCGGCGCTCTGGCGCTGGTCGCAGCTATGGTGTTTGTGAAAATCCTGCCCGAATCGCGCAACTTCCGCCCACGGGCCATGAACCCGCGCAGCCTGCTGGACGGTTTCACCATGCACTTTCGCGATGCCGGTTTGCCGTGGCTGTTTCTGGAAGCGTTCTTGCTGATGGGCAGCTTTGTGACGCTGTTCAACTACATCGGTTATCGTCTGCTGGCCGATCCATACAACATGAATCAGGCCGTGGTCGGCTTGCTGTCGATTGTCTATCTGTCGGGTATTTACAGCTCGGCGCAGATTGGCGCGCTGGCCGACCGACTGGGACGACGCAAAGTGCTGTGGGCAGTGATTGTGCTGATGCTGGCAGGGATCGCACTGACCATGCTCGAACCCATCGCCTTCGTGGTGATCGGCATGCTGCTGTTCACCTTCGGCTTCTTCGGCGCGCACTCGGTGGCCAGTAGCTGGATTGGCCGCCGCGCGACCAAGGCCAAGGGGCAGGCCTCGTCGTTGTACCTGTTCAGTTATTACGCTGGGTCGAGTGTGGCCGGGACCTTGGGCGGCGTTTTTTGGCACCTTGCGGGCTGGAACGGTATCGGCCTGTTTATCGGCGGTTTGCTGGTGGTTGCGCTGCTGGTGGCGCTGCACCTGGCCAAATTGCCCGTGTTGCCAGGCAATAGCAAAAACGCCTGATCGCCCACAAAAAAGCCCGGTTCTCGTGAATGAGAACCGGGCTTTTTTTATACCGCCAGATTACTGGTGATATTGCCCCGAAAATTCATGCACGGCGCTGATAAAGGCGCCAGCATGTTCAGGCTTCACTTCCGGGGTGATGCCGTGACCCAGGTTGAACACATGGCCCGAACCGTTGCCGTAGCTGGCCAGGATGCGCTTGACCTCGGTGCGGATCGCTTCCGGGTTGGCGTAGAGCACGGTCGGGTCCATGTTGCCTTGCAGCGCAACCTTGCTGCCCACACGCTTGCGGGCTTCGCCCAGGTCGCAGGTCCAGTCCAGGCCCAACGCGTCAGCGCCAACGTCGGCAATGCTTTCAAGCCACAGGCCGCCGTTTTTGGTGAACAGAATGACCGGCACTTTGCGACCTTCGTGCTCGCGGATCAGGCCGCTGACGATTTTGCGCATATAGGCCAGGGAGAATTCCTGATAGGCCGCCGACGACAGATTACCGCCCCAGGTATCGAAAATTTGTACCGCTTGCGCACCGGCCAGGATCTGGCCGTTGAGGTACGAGGTCACCGACTGCGCCAGCTTGTCGAGCAGCAAGTGCATGGCTTGCGGAGTGTCGTAGAGCATGGCCTTGGTTTTGCGGAAGTCCTTGGACGAGCCGCCTTCGACCATGTAGGTGGCCAAAGTCCACGGGCTGCCGGAGAAGCCGATCAGCGGCACGCGACCATTGAGTTCCTTGCGGATGGTGCTGACTGCGTTCATCACGTAGCCAAGGTCTTTTTGTGGATCAGGAATCGGCAGCGCTTCGATGTCGGCCAAGGTACTGACGACTTTTTTGAAGCGTGGACCTTCACCAGTTTCGAAGTACAGGCCTTGGCCCATGGCATCGGGGATGGTCAGGATATCGGAGAACAGGATGGCCGCATCCAGCTGCGGGAAGCGGTCCAGAGGCTGCATGGTGACTTCACAGGCGAATTCGGCGTTCTTGCACAGGCTCATGAAATCGCCGGCCTTGGCGCGGCTGGCACGGTACTCCGGCAGGTAGCGACCGGCCTGACGCATCATCCAGACAGGCGTTACGTCTACGGGTTGCTTGAGCAAAGCGCGAAGGAAACGGTCATTCTTGAGAACAGTCATGTCAGCATCCGTGAAAAAAGTGGGGGCATTTTCTCAGAGACGGACGCAAAAGGCACGGCAAGTGCCGTGCCTTTTATCTATCGGGGCGATTTGTCGCGGTGTAACGCCGTATTTGGCAACACCGTGAAACAACTGTGGGAGCGGGCTTGCTCGCGATACAGATAACTCGATTGATCAGCAGACCGAGTTGATCCCATCGCGGGCAAGCCCGCTCCCACAGGGGGATTGGGCTAGACGCCCAGGTAATCCATGATCCCTTCAGCCGCAGTACGGCCTTCGAAGATCGCGGTTACCACCAGGTCAGATCCGCGCACCATGTCACCACCGGCAAAAATCTTCGGGTGGCTGGTCTGGTGCTTGAACTGCGACTGCTCGGGCGCAATCACGCGGCCCTGGCTGTCGGTCTGGATCTCGAACTGGTCGAACCATGACGCCGGGCTCGGACGAAAGCCAAACGCGATGATCACGGCGTCTGCCGCGATGATCTCTTCGGAACCCGGAATCGGCTCCGGGCTACGACGGCCACGGGCATCCGGTTCGCCGAGACGGGTCTCGACAACCTTCACGCCTTCAACCTTGCCTTCACCAACAATGGCGATCGGCTGACGGTTGTAGAGGAATTTAACGCCCTCTTCCTTGGCGTTTTTCACCTCTTTACGCGAGCCCGGCATGTTGGCTTCGTCACGACGATAGGCACAGGTCACCGATTTGGCGCCCTGACGAATCGAAGTGCGGTTGCAGTCCATGGCCGTGTCGCCACCACCGAGCACCACAATTTTTTTGCCTTTCATGTCGACGAAGTCTTCCGGCGACTTTTCAAAGCCCAGATTGCGGTTGACGTTGGCGATCAGGAAATCCAGCGCATCGTGCACGCCCGGCAGGTCTTCACCGGCAAAACCACCTTTCATGTAGGTGTAGGTGCCCATGCCCATAAAGACCGCGTCGTATTCGGCCAGCAGCTGTTCCATGCTGATGTCCTTGCCGATTTCGGTATTGAGACGGAACTCGATACCCATGCCGGTGAACACTTCGCGACGGTGGCTCAGTACGGTTTTTTCCAGCTTGAACTCCGGGATGCCGAAGGTCAGCAGACCGCCGATTTCCGGGTTCTTGTCGAAGACCACCGGGGTCACGCCGCCACGTACCAGCACGTCGGCACAGCCCAGGCCCGCAGGGCCCGCGCCGATGATCGCCACACGTTTGCCGGTCGGCACCACCTTGGACATGTCCGGGCGCCAGCCCATAGCGAACGCGGTATCGGTGATGTATTTCTCGACCGAGCCGATGGTCACTGCGCCAAAACCGTCGTTCAGGGTGCAAGCACCCTCGCACAAGCGGTCTTGCGGGCACACCCGGCCACACACTTCGGGAAGGGTGTTGGTCTGGTGCGACAGCTCAGCGGCAGCGAGGATATTGCCCTCGGCCACCAGCTTGAGCCAGTTGGGAATGAAGTTATGCACAGGGCATTTCCATTCACAGTACGGGTTGCCGCAACCCAGGCAGCGGTGAGCCTGATCGGCAGACTGCTGGGGTTTGAAGGGTTCGTAAATTTCCACGAACTCTTTTTTGCGTTGACGTAACAGTTTCTTCTTCGGATCTTTGCGCCCGACATCGATGAACTGGAAGTCGTTACTCAGACGTTCAGCCATGGTTAAAACCTCATCAAACTTTTCAGGCGCATATCACTGCGGGTTGGCACGGATGCTGGAAAGCAACGATTTCAAGCTGGCAGCCTTAGGCTTGACCATCCAGAACCGACGCAGGTAGTCATCGAGGTTTTCCGAGAGGTTGCGACCCCACTCGCTGTTGGTTTCCTCAACGTATTCGTCCAGCACGTGTTGCAGGTGATTACGGTAGGCCTCCATCGCTTCGCCACTGATCCGCTGGATTTCCACCAGTTCGTGGTTAACCTTGTCGACGAAAGTGTTGTCCTGATCCAGCACGTAGGCGAAACCGCCGGTCATGCCCGAGCCGAAGTTGTAACCGGTTTTGCCCAATACGCAGACGAAACCGCCTGTCATGTATTCGCAGCAGTGATCGCCTGTGCCTTCAACCACGGTGTGAGCACCGGAGTTACGCACTGCGAAACGCTCACCCGCCGTACCAGCCGCAAACAATTTGCCGCCGGTTGCGCCGTACAGGCAGGTGTTGCCGACAATCGCGCTGTCCTGGGTTTTGTAAATGCTGCCTGTTGGCGGCACTATCACCAGCTTGCCACCAGTCATGCCTTTGCCTACGTAGTCGTTGGCATCGCCTTGCAGGTACATGTTCAAACCACCGGCGTTCCACACACCAAAGCTCTGACCTGCAGTGCCTTTGAAGCGGAACGTGATCGGTGCTTTGGCCATGCCCTGGTTGCCGTGGGCACGGGCGATTTCACCCGAGATACGGGCACCGATCGAACGGTCGCAGTTGCAGATATCGAGCGAGAACTCGGCACCGCTCATGTCGTTGATGGCTGAAGTCGCCAGCTCGACCATCTTCTCGGCCAGCAGGCCTTTGTCGAATGGCGGGTTGCGCTCTACTTGGCAGAACTGTGGCTTGTCGGCCGGGATATGGTCGCTGCCCAGCAGGGGCGTCAGGTCCAGGTTGTGCTGTTTGGCGGTTTCGCCCTGCAGAATTTCCAGCAGGTCGGTACGCCCGATCAGCTCTTCGAGAGTGCGCACGCCCAGCTTGGCCAGCCATTCGCGAGTTTCTTCGGCCACGTAGGTGAAGAAGTTGACCACCATGTCGACGGTGCCGATGTAGTGGTTTTTACGCAGCGATTCGTTCTGGGTCGCAACGCCGGTAGCGCAGTTATTGAGGTGGCAAATACGCAGATATTTGCAACCCAGCGCAATCATCGGTGCAGTCCCGAAACCGAAGCTTTCAGCACCCAGGATCGCCGCCTTGATCACGTCGAGGCCGGTTTTCAGGCCGCCGTCGGTCTGTACCCGCACTTTGCCGCGCAGGTCGTTGCCGCGCAGGGTCTGGTGGGTTTCAGCCAGGCCCAGCTCCCACGGTGCGCCCGCGTACTTGATGGAGGTCAATGGCGATGCGCCAGTGCCGCCGTCATAGCCGGAGATGGTGATCAGGTCGGCATAGGCCTTGGCCACGCCAGCAGCGATGGTGCCTACGCCCGCTTCAGCTACCAGCTTCACCGATACCAGCGCTTTCGGATTGACCTGTTTGAGGTCAAAGATCAGCTGCGACAAGTCTTCGATGGAATAGATGTCGTGGTGCGGCGGTGGCGAAATCAGGGTCACGCCGGGTACGGCATAACGCAGCTTGGCGATCAGACCGTTGACCTTGCCGCCTGGCAGTTGCCCGCCCTCGCCCGGCTTGGCGCCTTGGGCCACCTTGATTTGCAGCACTTCGGCGTTGACCAGGTATTCCGGGGTTACACCGAAACGGCCAGTGGCCACTTGCTTGATTTTCGAGCTTTTGATGGTGCCGTAACGCGCAGGGTCTTCGCCGCCTTCACCGGAGTTGGAGCGTGCGCCCAAACGGTTCATGGCTTCGGCCAGGGCTTCGTGGGCTTCTGGCGACAGTGCGCCCAACGAGATACCAGCCGAGTCGAAACGCTTGAGGATCGAGTCCAGCGGTTCGATGTCGTCGATGGACAGCGGCGTATCGAGGGTCTTGACCTTGAACAGGTCGCGGATCATCGACACCGGGCGCTTGTCGACCAGAGCGGTGTATTCCTTGAACTTGCTGTAGTCGCCCTGCTGCACAGCGGCTTGTAGGGTAGCTACCACGTCCGGGTTGTAGGCGTGG
Source organism: Pseudomonas sp. ML2-2023-6 (assembly GCF_037055265.1). NCBI lineage: Bacteria > Pseudomonadati > Pseudomonadota > Gammaproteobacteria > Pseudomonadales > Pseudomonadaceae > Pseudomonas > Pseudomonas sp. ML2-2023-6. The sequence goes on from NZ_CP146347.1 coordinate 317,981, forward strand.
TATTCGCCACCGTGCACATACTTGAGCAGGCCGCCTTGCTGGATCGGCTTGCGCGCGCTCCAGGCTTCGGCCGCCAGCAGTTTTTGCTCGGCTTCAAGGTCAACGAAACGGGCACCCTTGATGCGGCTTGGCACGCCACGGAAGCTCAGGTCGCAAATTTCTTCGGACAGGCCGATGGCTTCGAACAGCTGCGCACCGCGGTACGAGGCAATGGTCGAGATGCCCATCTTCGACAGGATCTTGAGCAGGCCTTTGGTGATGCCTTTGCGGTAGTTCTTGAACACCTCATAGAGGTCGCCCAGCACTTCACCGGTACGGATCAGGTCGCCCAGCACTTCGTAGGCCAGGAACGGGTACACCGCCGAGGCACCGAAACCGATCAGCACCGCAAAGTGATGCGGGTCACGGGCGGTCGCGGTTTCGACCAGGATGTTGCTGTCGCAACGCAGGCCTTTCTCGGTCAGACGGTGATGCACAGCGCCCACAGCCAGCGAGGCGTGAACCGGCAGCTTGCCCGGCGCGATATGACGGTCACTCAGCACGATCTGGGTACGGCCAGCGCGTGCAGCCTCTTCGGCCTGATCGGCGATATTACGCACGGCCGCTTCAAGGCCGACGCTTTCGTCGTAGTTGAGGTCGATGATCTGACGCTCAAAACCCGGCAGGTCGAGGTTCATCAGCGAGCGCCACTTGGCAGGCGAGATCACTGGCGAACTGAGAATCACACGGGAGGCGTGCTCCGGCGACTCCTGGAAAATGTTGCGCTCGGCACCGAGGCAGATCTCCAGCGACATGACGATAGCTTCACGCAGCGGGTCGATCGGCGGGTTGGTCACCTGCGCGAACTGCTGGCGGAAGTAGTCATATGGCGTACGTACGCGCTGGGACAGCACGGCCATTGGCGTGTCGTCACCCATCGAGCCTACGGCTTCGTAACCTTGCTCACCCAACGGGCGCAGCACCTGGTCGCGCTCTTCGAACGTGACCTGATACATCTTCATGTATTGCTTGAGCTGATCAACGTCGTAAAACGCCGAACCGTGGTCATGGTCGTCGATGGTGGCCTGGATGCGCAGGGCATTCTTGCGCAGCCACTGTTTGTACGGGTGGCGCGACTTCAAGCGGTTGTCGATGGAGTCGGTGTCCAGTACCTGACCGGTTTCGGTGTCCACGGCGAGGATCTGGCCAGGGCCGACACGGCCTTTGGCGATCACGTCTTCAGGCTTGTAGTCCCATACGCCGATTTCCGAAGCGATGGTGATGTAGCCATTGGTGGTTGTCACCCAACGCGCCGGGCGCAAGCCGTTACGGTCGAGCAGGCAGACCGCGTAACGACCGTCGGTCATTACTACGCCAGCCGGGCCGTCCCACGGCTCCATGTGCATGGAGTTGTACTCATAGAACGCCCGCAGATCGGGGTCCATGGTTTCAACGTTCTGCCACGCAGGTGGAATCAGCATGCGCACGCCACGGAACAGGTCGATACCGCCGGTGACCATCAGCTCCAGCATGTTGTCCATGCTGGAGGAGTCGGAACCCACACGGTTAACCAGCGGCCCGAGCTCGTCGAGGTCGCCGATCAGGTCGTTGGCAAACTTGGTGCGACGGGCCTGGGCCCAGTTGCGGTTGCCGGTGATGGTGTTGATCTCGCCGTTGTGGGCGAGAAAGCGGAATGGCTGAGCCAGCGGCCACTTCGGCAGGGTGTTGGTGGAGAAGCGCTGGTGGAACACGCAGATTGCGGTTTGCAGGCGCTCATCGCTCAGGTCCGGATAGAAGGCGGTGAGATCCGCCGGCATCATCAGGCCTTTATAAATGATGGTCTTGTGGGAAAAGCTGCAGATGTAGTGATCGGTGTCAGCCGCGTTGCTCACCGAAGAACGGCGGCGGGCGCTGAACAGTTTGATCGCCATGTCCTGATCGCTCAGGCCATCGCCTGCGATAAACACTTGCTCGATCTGCGGCAAACGCTCCAGTGCCAGACGGCCCAGAACGCTGGTATCGATTGGCACCTTGCGCCAGCCCACCAATTGCAGGCCAGCCGCCAGGATTTCGCTGTTCATGTTAGTGCGGGCCGCTTCGGCCTTGATCGGGTCCTGGTTGAAAAACACCATGCCGACCGCGTATTGCTTGGGCAAATCTGCGCCGAACTGTTCCTTGGCGGTTGCGCGCAAGAACACATCAGGCTTTTGAATCAGCAGGCCACAACCGTCACCGGTCTTGCCGTCTGCGTTGATCCCACCGCGGTGGGTCATGCAGGTCAGGGCTTCAATGGCGGTTTGCAGGAGGGTATGACTAGGTTCGCCCTGCATATGGGCAATCAGGCCGAAACCACAGTTATCCTTGAATTCATCGGGGTGGTACAGACCTGCTTTCATAGACACTTTCTCACCAGGCTGCCCCAAAAAGGGGCAAATTTCTTTTAATTCAACCACTTGCTCCCCACGCTGAACGTACGCCAGCTTGGCAGGGGCAAAAGGGTGGTCATTCTACACACCGCCATAAAGGCTCACAAATTTAGCGCCGATTAAATGAAATTTAATGTCGCGTTTGTGAATGTTTAAAGCGATTAGCCGTGCTAGTCAAAACATTTTTTGATGTTGACCGTCGCGCGGCGCAGACACCACAAGGCACACGGCTCAAAAGCCGCATGCTCTAGCAGGAATGTTGGAGTGCTGGAAAGGCGACCTGGGTAAGGTCACCGGATCATCAGCGAGCTGCAGCCAGTTCTTGTTGAACGCTGGCGACAGTGCGAGGCCAAGGTTTACCAGCCTGTGTCTTCGCTGGCAAGTTCTTGATTGCCGCAGTTGCTGCGGCATGGCTTGGGAAGTTGCCGTAGGTGACAACGTACAGCGGCTTGCCATTCAAGGATTTCTTGAAGTAGCGAGCTTCACCGCCCAGTTCTTTAGCGACATTTTGCGCAGACGCTTCAGAGCTGGTGCCTACGATCTGCACCACATAGTTGTTGGCAGGCTGGCTGGAGTACCAGCTGCCGCCCGGTGCGGCCTTGGCCAGGGTGACCGGCTTCTCGACAGGCTTGACCACAGGCTTGGCGGCCGGGGCTGGGGCAGGTTTGGCGACCGGAGCAGGCTTGGCCACAGCAACGGTGGGTGCTGGGGTTGGACGCGGTGCTGCCACAGGCGCAGGGCCCGATGGCACGCCAACCGGTGGCGCAGTGGTGGTCACGGTAGGTGGCGAAGCAACGCCGCCGTCGACCGCAGGCACACCGCCATCATCGCCTTCCGCGATCCCACCGGCTGCTTCTGCCAGCGGGCCGCGCATGACCGGCTGCGATTGCCCAACCAGCGGCAATGGCATCGGCTGGGAAGAGCCTGCGAAATCAACCGACGGTTTGCCACCGCTATTCGGCGAGGCTTGCCCCAATTGTGTTTGTTCAGCACCTGGCGCGGTAGGCGCCTTGCTGCGACCCGGAATCAAAAAGGCAGCAGCTACGGCCACTACCACTACTGCACCAATGGCCAATACGTGTTTCTTCGGCATTTTGAACCCCATACTTGGACGCTTGACCGCTGAGCGGCTGGCAATCATGGCTTCGATCATCGCATCGCGGGCAACCTGGTTGATAGTGCCAGGCCAGCCTTCGGAGCTCTCGTGTATATCTGAGATCTGCTGAGCGCTAAAGAGTTCGATTCCAGCCCCGGCACCTTCGAGACGCTGAGCCAGATACTCGCGGGTTTCATCAAGGGTATAGGGCTGCAAATCGATTACATGGAAGCGCTCTTCATCAGCGCTCAGTTCCTCAAGCCCGGCAATCATTGACGGCTCACCGAACAGGAACACATGCGGACGGCCTTCAGGCGCACCCGCAGCCAGCGCCAACAATGCTTGCAGCGCGGACTCGTCCAACTGCTCGGCGTCATCGACCAGCAAGTAGACTTCTTGCCCGGTCAGCGCCAATTGCACCACTTGCGCCAGAATGGAACCCACATCGGGTCGCGCAACGTTCAGCGTTTGTGCCACCTGCTGCAAGATACCGGCAGCATTGCCAGCCCCTCGCGCCGAGACCACAACGCTCTGTACCGACTGCTTGTTGGTACTTGCCACCAACGCCTGACGCAGCAAAGTCTTGCCGCTGCCTTCAGGGCCGGCAACGACTAAAAGCAACTGGCTGTAGCGGGCAAGGTGGTGCAATTGCCCAAGCACCGGCTTGCGCTGGGCAGGGAAAAATTTGAAACCCGGAACCCGTGGTGCAAAGGGGTCGTGGTTGAGCTGGAAGTGACCGAGGAACGCCTCGTCGGCATGCAAACTAGTCATCAGGATCTTATTAACCTTTAAGCTGAGCCAGCGCGCGGTAATCCGCACCCAGCGTGGCTTGTAGAACCTCTTGTGGATAATCGTCAGTCACTGTGGCTTCGCCCATGTGGCGCAACAGCACCAGCCGAATACGACCGTCGATCACTTTTTTATCAACTGCCATGTGTTGCATGAAGTCGGCTGGCGTCATTTCGGTGGGCGGCACTACAGGCAAGCCGGCACGCTGAAAGATCCTAATTCCGCGATCACGCTCTGCATCGCTGATCCAGCCCAAACGGGCGGACATTTCCAGCGCCATCACGGTGCCGGCTGCCACGGCTTCGCCATGCAGCCATACGCCGTAACCCATATGAGTTTCGATGGCATGGCCAAAGGTATGGCCGAGGTTGAGGGTGGCACGCACGCCCGTCTCGCGCTCATCGGCGCCGACCACTTCAGCCTTGGCCGCGCACGAGCGTTGAATGGCGGCAGTCAGGGCGACCTGATCCAGCGCACGCAGCGCGTCCATGTTGTCTTCAAGCCAGGTCAGGAACGGCTCATCGCAAATCAGGCCGTACTTGATAACTTCGGCCAGCCCCGCAGACAGTTCGCGGGCAGGGAGGGTGTTGAGGGTCTGGGTATCTATCAGCACCAGGTTGGGCTGATAGAAAGCACCGATCATGTTTTTACCCAGCGGGTGGTTGATCCCGGTTTTACCGCCCACCGACGAATCGACCTGGGACAGCAAGGTAGTCGGCACTTGGATGAAATCAACACCGCGCTGATAACAGGCTGCGGCAAAACCGGCCATGTCACCCACCACGCCGCCGCCCAGTGCAATCACGGTGGTGCGTCGATCGTGGCGCGCCGTCAGCAGGCCATCGAAAATCAGCTGCAGGGTTTCCCAATTTTTGAACGATTCGCCATCAGGCAAGATAATCGGTACGACCGAGAACTGCGCGAGGCTGCGAGTCAGACGCTCAAGATAGAGTGGCGCGACCGTTGAGTTGGTCACAATCGCCACTTGGCGACCAGCGATGTGCGGGGCCAGCAACTGCGGCTGATCCAACAAACCTTCGCCAATATGAATCGGGTAGCTACGCTCGCCTAGATCAACCTTCACTGTCTGCATGAATCCCCGCGTTGAAGCAGGACGCTGGCGGCCTGCTTCGCAATTATCAAGTGATGGCATACCGTAAAATGCATGCCCGGCGCCGAGAATAGCGCATTTCGTATCGCACTTTAATGGCCTGCGCAGTACCTGGTAGTCGCAGCCTCGTCCCTCGTCAGCGGCTACCGGGGAGAAAGCTGCGCCAGACGCTCGAGAATATCCAGAACCACCATGCGCGGCGGCCGCTCATCGGTTTCGACCACCAGATCGGCGATTTCTCGATAAAGCGGATCACGCAGGGCCAACAGATCACGCAGGATTTTTTCCGGGTTGGCGTTGCGCAACAGAGGCCGGTTGCGGTCCCGCGAGGTACGAGCAACCTGCTGTTCGATAGAGGCATGCAAGTACACCACGCGCCCGCCATTGCGGAGCGCCTGACGGTTTTGCGGACGCATCACCGCGCCACCACCGGTCGCCAGCACAATGCCATTTTCATGGCATAGCTCGACGATCATGGCTGTTTCACGATCGCGGAAGCCCGGTTCACCTTCTTTATCGAAGATCCACGGGATATTGGCACCCGTGCGCACTTCAATTTCCTTATCGGAATCTTTGAACGGCAGGTGCAGCTCTTTGGCCAGCAAACGTCCGATGGTGCTTTTTCCAGCCCCCATTGGCCCAACAAGAATCAAATTTCGCACAGAATCAATGACTCACAGCAATCGCCTGGTTGTTCATGATACGCGGAGTCAGGAACACCAGCAGTTCGGATTTTTTTTCCAGGACAACGTCTTTACGGAAAAGTTGGCCAACATACGGCAGATCGCCTAAAAATGGCACTTTATCTATTACTTTGCTTTGAGTATTTGAGAACACTCCCCCAATCACGATGGTTTCACCGTCCTTGACCAGCACCTTGGCCCTGACTTCGTTCTTCTTGATTGGTGGCACATCCTGGATCCTGTTCATGTAATCGGGCTCATCCTTGGTCACGATGACATCCATGATGACGCTATTGTCCGGGGTGATTTGCGGCGTCACCTCCAGCGACAGCGACGCTTCCTTGAACGACACCGAGGTGGCCCCGCTTGCGCTGGTCTCCTGATAGGGGATTTCGGTGCCTTTAAGGATTTTGGCGGTCTCTTTGTCTGAAGTAACCACTTTGGGCTGAGAGATGATTTCGCCATTGCCGGTTTTTTCCATGGCCGTCAGCTCCAGGTCCAACAGTACGTTGTTGGTGATAAAGGCAATGCCCAATCCCGAGGTATTGCCCGAAACCCCCAGGTCCACAAAGGGCGCATTCATGTTGTCAGGCGCACCCCCTGACGCAGCAGACCGGGTAATGCCGCCAGCATTCCAGTTACCGCCTCTGCGTAAGGTCCCGCCCCAACTCACTCCCAGGCTTTTCTCGAAGTCCACGCCCGCCTCAACAATCCTGGCCTCGATCATCACCTGACGTACTGGCACATCCAGTTGGGCCACGATGCGCCGTAACTCATCCAGCCGCTCGCCCGACTCAAAGGCAATGATGTTATTGGTGCGCTCATCCACCGTGATCGTGCCCTGCCCGTTGATACCGGGCTGAGTGGCGGTCACCGACTGGAACAACCTGACGAGATCTACCGCCTTGGCGTAATTGACCTGCACCAGCTCTCGACGCAAAGGCGCAAGGTCATGCTGCGCGCGGGCCGCGAGGTGCTCAGCAGGCGCTATGCGCAACACATTGCCCTCAAGGCGTTTACCCAAATCCTTGCTTTCAAGTACCAGATCCAGCGCCTGATCCCACGGTACATCCTGCAAGTTGAGCGTAATGCTGCCTTGCACGGCGTCGCTGACCACCAGGTTAAACCCGGTAAAATCTGCCAGTAGCTGAAGCACTGTGCGTACTTCCACATTCTGAAAGTTCAGGGACATTTTCTCGCCCACATACGGCGGGTTCGTGGCGACTGAGGAGGGGGCGGCCTGTACCAGCGCCAGTGTTGACTGCGAATTCAGCGCACTCCATAGCGCCAGTACGCAGACCGGTAAAATCCTTTTCATGGTGTTTAATCCGTTAAGACTGCAGCTTCAAAGGGATAGTCAGGGATCTTTCCAGCCAACCGCCCTGACCATCAGAAATCACTTCAAACACTTCAACGAAAGTCGCTTCAATCGAGGCAATCTGACCGTTGTTTCGGCCCAGATAATCGCCTACTTTCAACCGGTGAATGACGCCATTGGCCCGCAGCAGAGCGTTAGCCTGCAGATCATTGGACAGCGTCCCGACCATCTCGAATTGCTCAAGGTCGAAACCCTCCAGAAATTGCCTAGCCCGGCCAACGTCAAGCTCATCTCCGGCAAGGCTTACCTGCCAACTGCCAGCGCCACCCCCAGGCGCAGCCTGAAAAGGGTTACGCAGTGCCATCGCCTCGTACGTAAACACCTGCGGAGCTTTGACACCGGGAACAGGAACTATGGTGCTGCCCGGAAGCGCCTGCGCGGCCTGCAAATACCTCTTGAGTTCGACCGTATCCTGTACGCCATCACACCCGGCTAACCCGGCCAGCAATCCGATGCCCAATAGTCGAACGCAAACACTCATGGGATCAGTCCTTGATCGTGGGTGCGGTAGGTCCTGGCCAGCAGTGTCATACGCAGTTGGCCGTCCCCAGTACCATTGAGCGGCGCAAGCGCGAAGTCATGCAGGGTGACAATGCGCGGCAAGCTCGCCATGGCACTGACGAAGAGCCCCAACTCGTGATAGCCACCAGCGAGGGTCATCTGTAGCGGCAACTCGGCATAAAACGGCTGGAGTACTTCGGGCAACCACTGGATACGTTCAATGAGCAGACCATTTGCCTTGCCCAGTTGCGAAACCTGATCAAGCAAACCGGGCACCTGAGCCTGAGCAGGCAATTGTTTCAGCATTGCGCTAAAAGCAGCTTCCAGATCGTGCAGTTGAATTACATAGGCATCCAGGTTCGCAACCTGTGCAACCCTGGATTCAAACGCAGTTTTGAGTGCGACTTGAGCCTCAGCCTGCTGTTGCAGTCGGGTAGTCGACGACAGCAGGAACAGGAGGTAGCCCAGCACCAGCAACAGGCTCAACCACAGCAGCGCCACAGCAGTTTTGCGGCGTGAGGACCACGCACCCACGCTTGCAAAATCCAGTTCCCGCAGGTCGATACTGCGCAAGCTCATCAGCCAGTCAGCAGCGTTCACAGCTGACCGCCAGCAGGCGTATGCCGCGCTTCACGCACCGTCAACTGAAACTGCCGCACATGTTCCCCATCATGAGCAGGACCTGCCTTGACGTCGATCAGTTCAGGGGTTTCCAGCCAATGCGAAGCATCCAGATTTCGCATCAGTTGCGCGACCAGGTTGTTGGACTGGGCAACCCCGGTGATCACAATGTTGCCCTCTGTCATTTTCACGTCGGTGAAATGCACGCCATCCGGCAAACTGCGTGCTAGCTGCTCCAAAATGATCCCGCTGCTCGAGCGACTGCTCTGCAGCATCCCGATTGTTTGCATGCGCTCAAGCAACTGCTCGCGTCGCACCTTCAACTGGTCGATTTGCTCCGCACGACCGTCCAGCTGAAACGTGGCGCTGCGGATCAGATCATTGCGCTCCAGCTGCTGCTCTACCAGACCGTCGATAAAATGGTCAGCCGCAAACACTCCGGCCACTGCCACCACCGACAAGACCGCCAACACCATCAAAAACCGCTTGCGCCGCCTTTCACGCAACAACGCGCGCCAGGGCAGCAAATTGATTTTTGCCATCAATCAAACCCTCTCAAGGCCAGACCGCAGGCAGTCAACAGCACCGGGGCATGACAAAGCAAGGTTTCAGGTGCGAGCGCGGGGTTAAGGCTCATGGCCAAAAAGGGATTGGCGGTGCGTGTCGGCACGCCAAGCCGATCCTCGACCCACTGACTTGTCCCCGGACTCGATACTGCCTCGCCAGCCAGCACAATCATGCTGACCACCCCTTTAATACCGGACTCGACAAACAGCTCAAGCCCGCGCTCCAGGTGTTGAACGAGCGTGCTTTGGAATGCTTGCACCCCGGCAGTGGCATGCCCAAAAAGCAGCTCGCTGGAGTAGATCACCTCGCCCTGTTGCACAATGCTCAGCTGAGTTGTGTGGGTCGCACAGTCGACCACCGCCACCGCCCCCTGCAATGCCAGCCCAGAGACCATGGCGTCCACACCGCGGGCCATGGCATGGGATTGGACAGCAACCACTCGCAGGTTCAATCCAACATCACTCAAGACCGACCGATACCACTCAAGTGCCTCCTGACGGCACGCCACCATGTGCACGTTAACCCGTGCGGGATGACTCGATGAATTGCCTTGAACCTCGAAATCCAGCGCCACGTCTTCAAGGGCATAAGGCACGTATTGCTCAGCCTCAAGACGTACATGCAGTTCAAGTTCGACTTCGCTCAAGCCCGCCTCTACCTCAAGGGTTTTACAGATGAGCCGCCCGTCGGGGATCGCCACTGCCGCATCACGCGCCACCACTGCAGCTTCTGCCAGCGCCTTGAGCAGCACTTGCACGACACTTTTCGGCTCAGCGCCGGTCTGATCATCCGCAAGCCCGGCTGGCAGCGGTTCAATGGCATAGGCTTGCAGCTTGAACGCACCCTGCGAACGGCTCAGTTCGACGAACTTGATCGCTTGCGGGCTGATATCGATACCTACGTACCGATGGCGTACTTGAGGAAATAATCCGGGCACTTTTGTTTTCCCTAATGCAATCCGTAACTTACGGAGGGTAAAAAATGAGATCCGTTCAAAACCTGTTCTGACATGCGGCTCATGACGTTCATGAGCGAAAAATGCTTATAATGCCGGGCGTTTTTTTCCGTATCGTCGACCCGGCGCAACTGCGCACTACCCTGACGTGCAAACCCATTTCTTAATCTGGAAATCCAAAAGCCTTGATTCGTCTGCTGAAGTTTTTCGGGTGGTCTTTCGTTGCCATATTCTGCGGGCTGTTGCTCGTGTTGAGCGGCGCGTTTCTCTATCTTAGTCCTGGCTTGCCGTCCGTAGAGTCGTTGAGAAGCATCCAGTTGCAGATTCCTTTGCGGGTCTATACCAGCGACGGAAAATTGATCGCGGAGTTTGGCGAAATGCGCCGCTCACCGATCAAATTCGCCGACATTCCGCCCAATTTCATCAATGCCCTGCTCTCCGCGGAAGATGACAACTTCGCCAATCATTACGGGGTCGATCCCAGTAGCCTGATGCGTGCCGCTACCCAGTTGGTAAAAAGCGGACACATACAATCAGGCGGTAGCACCATCACCATGCAGGTGGCGAAGAACTATTTCCTCTCCAGCGAGCGGAGCTTTTCACGCAAAACCAACGAAATCCTGCTGGCCCTGGAAATCGAACGTGAGCTGACCAAGGACGAAATCCTTGAGTTGTATGTGAACAAGATTTACCTGGGCAACCGCGCTTACGGTATCGAGTCCGCGGCACAGGTTTACTACGGCAAGTCGATCCGCGACATCAGCCTGGCGCAGATGGCAATGATTGCCGGTCTGCCCAAGGCCCCTTCGCGCTTTAACCCGCTGGCCAACCCGGTGCGCAGCAAAGAACGTCGCGACTGGATCCTGGGCCGCATGTACAAGCTGGGCAAGATTGACCAGGCCAGCTACGAAGCCGCCATCGCAGAGCCTGTCGACGCCAGCTACCACGTGCCAACCCCCGAAGTCAGCGCTCCTTACATCGCTGAAATGGCCCGCGCCGAGATGGTCGGACGCTACGGCAGCGAGGCTTATACCGAAGGTTTCCGCGTCACCACCACAGTGCCAAGCAACCTCCAGGAGCTGGCCAACACTGCTGTTCATGAAGGCCTGATTGCCTACGACCAGCGCCACGGCTACCGTGGCCCGGAGTCGCGCTTTACCGGCAAGACCCTGGCTGTATGGACTCACGAACTGACCAAGCAACGGCCGATCAGCGGCCTGGAACCGGCAATCGTGACCCAGGTCGACAAGGACGGCCTGCAGGTACTGACCCGCTCCGGCGAAGCCCACGTTTCGTGGAACACCATGAAATGGGCGCGCAAGTTCCTCAATACCAACAGCATGGGCCCAATGCCCAAACAGCCTTCGGATGTCGTGCAAGTCGGCGACCTGATTCGCGTACAACCGCAAACCGATGGCAGCTACAAGTTCAGCCAAGTGCCCACGGTACAAGGCGCACTGGTATCGCTTGACCCGGACAACGGCGCCATTCGCTCGCTGGTCGGAGGTTTCGCGTTCGAGCAGAGCAACTACAACCGTGCGATGCAGGCCAAACGCCAACCCGGCTCAAGCTTCAAACCGTTCATTTATAGCGCCGCCCTGGACAACGGCTACACCGCCGCCACCCTGGTCAACGATGCGCCGATCGTGTTTGTCGACGAGTATCTGGACAAGGTCTGGCGCCCGAAGAACGACACCAACACCTTCCTCGGCCCGATCCGTGTACGTGAAGCGCTATACAAGTCACGTAACCTGGTCTCTATCCGCTTGCTGCAAAGCCTGGGCGTCGATCGCACCATCGACTACATCAGCAAGTTCGGTTTCAACAAGCAGGACCTGCCACGCAATCTGTCGCTGGCCCTGGGTACTGCAACCTTGACCCCGATGGAGATTGCCACCGGCTGGAGCACGTTCGCCAACGGCGGGTACAAAATCACGCCGTACTTGATCGACAAGATCGAAAGCCGCAACGGCGACACGCTGTTCGTGGCCAACCCGCCAAGCGTGCCTAAAGGCGCCAGCAAAGACGTGCCACCAGAAGCTGCAGCGCTGACCATCGACACCATCAACGCTGCACCCGGCCTGCCTACCGTAGAGACACAAGCGGTAGCCGAGCGCATTGTCGACGGTCGCACCACCTACATTCTCACCAGCATGCTGCAGGACGTAATCAAGCTAGGTACCGGCCGTCGCGCTCTGGCGCTGGGCCGCACCGACCTGGCAGGTAAAACCGGTACTACCAACGAATCCAAGGATGCGTGGTTCTCCGGCTACAACGCCGATTACGTGACCACCGTTTGGACCGGCTTCGACCAACCCGAAAGCCTGGGTCGTCGCGAGTACGGCGGTACTGTGGCCCTGCCGATCTGGATGACCTACATGGGCGGTGCGCTCAAAGGCAAACCTGCTCACACCCAGGCCGAGCCCGAAGGCATCCTCAGCCTGCGGATCGACCCTACCAGCGGCCGTATTGCTTCACCCGGCACGCCTGGCGCCTACTTCGAGTTGTTCAAGAGCGAAGACACGCCACCGACCAACAGCGAGCTGGGCAACAGCGTAGCGCCGGGTAGCCCGCTGCCGGCCGATGATGGCGCACCTATCGACCTCTTCTAACCAAGAGTCCGACAAGCTGTCAGTTGCAGTGCAACTGGCAGCTTGCTTCCAAGGCGAGCATATATTCCATGGGCAGGCTGTCTTCGAGCAACTCATCAACCGGCGCCATCGCCAGTTGATCCATTCGGGTGCTTTCGCTGTGGGCCTCCCAGCGCATCAGGCTTTCAGCCAAGACCTCAGGCTGCAGCGCAAACCGGCCATACACATCTGCCAGGCTGGGCACCGTAAACCTCAGCTTGTATAACTGCTTTCGGGTCTTGTCGACGCTGCTCATCTCCCGCATCAGCAAGTTCATTACTCGCACCTGCTCTTCAAAACTGCAGCCCGTGCACGTCATCTGTTCGCGATAGCGAGTGCGCAGTTGTTGCGCGATGTGCTCAAGCGCCTGATCAACGAATAACACCTCCCGCTCTGTTACCAGCGAACGCCGGAACGTGAGCGCTTGCTGGCTTCGTCGCAGCACTGCCCAGCAACTGGGAATATAACTGTCGACCATAAACTGCTGACCTACGTCGACCAACTGCCCAAGAAGCCCGTCCGGTTCCGGCACAGCAGCTTTTTGCTCGAACACCGCATGGCTTAATGCCTGCTGGGTGATGGTTTCACTGAGAGGCCCCCAGATGAGGTGCGAGACCTGCCCATGACCGAACTCCACCGGCATAAAGTGGCGCAAGGTGCCGTGATGCTGGTACGGCTCGCCGAACAAATGACTCAAACCCGCCACAAACACCCCAAACCCTGCGGGCACATGGGTAAAGGTGAACATCGTGACGGCGCAGTACGCCGTCAACCGGTTGTTCATCCAGCTCCCCGGAACACTGGGAATCGGGTCGTTGTGGTTAACCATGCGCTGGTGCACCAGACCATGCGCCGCGCTGACAAAAGTCGCGTCCGCTGCACGAGGCGCACCATAGGTATAGAGCAGTACATCGTAATCCCGGCGCAGACGCAGCATTTGTGAAAGAAGCAAGCCAACGGCCCCACCCTGGCTATGACCACAAACCAGGACTTTTTGCCCGGCGTAGAATTTGTCCAGGTAAGCGCCAGCAAAGTCATAAGCCTGCCTGGCAGCGTCGTAAAACCCGCTATGCACCTTGCCCTCCCCCTCTGCAAAGGGCACTTGAAGTGCATCCGCACCCCCCGAGAACTCGGACCAGGGGCAGATGCCACGAACGGCAATCAATATGACTTCCTCGTTGTGGGTCACAAAGATTTGCATCTCGGTGCCTTTTGTCCCAAAACGAATCTCACCGCTGAAATGAATAGAGGCCGGGGTCTCCTGTGCTGCTGTTGATAGCGGGTCATTGGCCGGATACAACGCTGGATCAAACGGCACGATTTCCAAGCGACTGGAATACGCCACGTCTTCATAAAGCGGGTAGTAGGACTTGGCTTGCCCTGGGCTGACCGGCCAATCCCCCATACTCAGTTGCGCATCCGCAGTTGTCACACGCGGCCTGCCTTGGGCGCCACCAAAGGGGCAATCGCTCAAGGTAGCCAGCAACGCCAACTGGTAGAGATTAAGCGCGCAATACTGTGAGTCGGTTGACAGCAGCGGGCGCAAAGCTCGTAAGGGGCGGACTTGCAACAACGTATGACGACCGCTGGCCAGACACACGCCAAACGGGCTTGGCGGCGGCGCAAAATGGCAATCGAGCGCTGGCGGCAAGTGCGACACATGCTCGACCAAATCCCGTACTTCAACCTGATAGAAGTCAGTTTCGGTATCGATGCACACCGGCTTGTCCTGCGTGCGAACACCCCCTTTGTTGAGGTATCGAGTGTGCTCGGCCCTGACCTGAAGCTCGGTGATTTTGAGCGGGTAGTGCGGGCGATCCAGTAATCGCGCATAGACCGCACGGCTACCGTCATGTAACTGCCTGAACATGACGCCAACGGGGCCGATCAGGTTGCCAACCTCACCGCGGCCAACGCCATCCAGATGACCGCTGTGCGTGCCTCCTTCACCGTCTACAAGGTCGTAGGCCAGCCCGGCATACGGCTCGCCTGCTCCCTGTTCGTCAACCAATTGAAAACTGGTACGACTTATATGCTTCTGGCGAGAGGGTGTGAGCATCGGTGATTCCTGTAGGCACTGAGGGCACACTTCAGGACAAAGCCTCCCCAGACAAGGGGATAAAACTAACCGCTAGCTGTAGGAATGAATGTAAGACAATTCCTAAATGTGTCTGAGATTCTTCTGAATATGTGTATTAATTTTTAGACCTCATCCCACCGAAAACTAAAAAGCCCCGGCACTTTTCAGTGCCAGGGCTTTGTTTTGACGCTATACGGAATTAACCGTTGAAGACGTCATCCACGCTTTTCAGCGGGTAGTTTTTCGGGTACGGCAGAGTTGCTACACCTGTCTCGATAGCGGCTTTGGCCACGGCATCGGAGATCAGGGTGATCAAACGGGCGTCCATTGGTTTCGGGATGATGTACTCACGACCGAATTCCAGCTTGATACCGCCGTAGGCATCACACACTTCTTGTGGCACTGGCAGTTTGGCCAGTTCACGCAGTGCGTTGGCCGCTGCGATTTTCATTTCTTCGTTGATGCGCTTGGCGCGAACGTCCAGAGCACCACGGAAGATGAACGGGAAGCCCAGTACGTTGTTGACCTGGTTCGGGTAGTCCGAACGGCCAGTGGCCATGATCACGTCGTTACGGGTAGCGTGAGCCAGTTCCGGGGAGATTTCCGGATCAGGGTTCGAGCACGCGAACACGATCGGGTTAGGCGCCATACGCAGCAGGTTTTCAGCGCTCAGCAGGTTAGGACCCGACAGACCAACAAACACGTCCGCGCCGTCCATGGCGTCAGCCAGGGTGCGCTTCTCGGTTGCGTGGGCGAATACCGCCTTGTACTGGTTCAGGTCGTCACGGCCAGAGTGGATCACGCCGGTACGGTCAACCATGTAAATGTTTTCGATGGTTGCGCCCATGCTCACCAGCAATTTCATGCAGGAGATGGCTGCAGCACCGGCGCCCAGGCAAACGATCTTGGCGTCAGCCAGGGTTTTACCAGCGATTTCCAGGGCGTTGATCATGCCAGCCGCGGTCACGATAGCGGTGCCGTGCTGGTCATCGTGGAATACAGGGATATCGCACTGCTCGATCAGAGCACGTTCGATCTCAAAGCACTCAGGTGCCTTGATGTCTTCGAGGTTGATGCCGCCGAAGGTAATAGAAATGCGTTTTACGGTGTCGATGAAAGCCTGTGGGCTCTCGGAGTCAACTTCGATATCGAATACATCGATACCGGCAAAGCGCTTGAACAACACGCCTTTGCCTTCCATAACAGGCTTGGAGGCCAATGGGCCGAGGTTACCCAAGCCCAGAATAGCGGTGCCATCGGAAATCACGGCTACCAGGTTGCCTTTGCCAGTGTATTTGTAGGCAAGTTCAGGGTCGCGGGCGATTTCGCGCACTGGTTCGGCTACACCCGGGCTGTAAGCCAGCGCTAGATCGCGGGCTGTAGCGGTAGGTTTGGTGAGCTCGACACTCAGTTTCCCTGGACGGGGCTGGGCATGGTATTCGAGAGCGGCGGTTTTCAAATCAGACATGTGGGCATTCCGCTTTTTTGCTGTTGGACAGACGAATCGCCGAGCATACGCGTGTCGCAAAGTCCCGACAAGACTGACCAGTCAGCAGTGTCAAGGGCTTTGCCTTACGACTTTGGGCCAAGAGCCGCGCCCCATAAGGGCTAGAGTGTTCACAATATGCGATTAAAATTGTCTACAATTTTTAATGCGCAGCGACTTTTAACATTCCCGGATGAGTCAAAGGCAACATCCAGCGCGCCTGCCCAGCCTTTAGCCCTCCGCGCCGCGAGCGGTCCAGCACCCAGCCTCTGGCCTCAACTTGCGCGCCTTGCAGACCGGCGAGGGATTTTTGATCGAAATTGGCCAGTTGATTGGGTGCAATGCGCAATACCAAACCACCCTGCAGATCGATCCAAAGCCCGCCGCGATTGCGCTGCACCTTACTGACCGTACCGCCCACCAGGGCAAAGCCGGAACGGCTGATTTGTTGCGCTGCAAGCACTGGCGATTGGCGCCAGAGCCCCAGGCCAGCCGCCCGGGCACTGCGCTCCGCCGCTTGCTGACAATCGAGCAATGCGACATTCGGTGCTATCGCCACTTGGTACCCCAGCCCATCTGCGAGCAATTGGGCTTCAAGGTTGCTGCCATCGGCACCAAACACATGGGCCAGGGTGCGGCCATAGCGATCCTGAGCCTGCTTGCCCGCGAGCAGCCCGACACGGCCATTACTCTGCGCCACCAGCGTCTGCAGGCGCTTGCGCGCAGCCTCCGCGAAGGGCTCGGCAGACTGGCCCTTCTTGCCCGTCTCCGGCGCGTTGAGACCGATCATGCGCACACTGCGTCCATCTTCGAGGCGCAGCGTGTCACCATCGGACACGTGCGCCACCGAAGCATAGGTCAGCGCCCCCGGAGCGGGGCAAAGCGGCGCGGCGAGTGCCCCCGAAAGCCAAATCGCAGGTATAAAAAAGGCGCCCGCGAGGGACGCCTTTTTCAATAACCTGGCCAGACCAAAAAGGCTGCCCAAGGTCATCAGCCTTACTCGGCTGCTTTTTCTGCTTCTGCTGCTGGAGCTGCTGCTTTAGCGCCGAAAGCACCAAAACGAGTCTTGAAGCGATCAACACGACCGCCAATGTCCAGAGTCTTCTGCTTACCGGTGTAGAACGGGTGGCACTCGTTGCATACGTCGGTGCCCAGTGGCTTGCACAGGTTCGAACGAGTTTCGAACTTGTTGCCGCAGCTGCAAGTTACCAGGATTGTTTCGTACGCTGGATGGATATCGGCTTTCATGGGGTATTCCTCGGGCTAGCGTGCCGCCACTCAACACCATTGTTGAATACCGCACGTAAAATTAGGGCGCCGATAATACCAGACCTTTGCATTGACGCAAGCGGCCAAGCATGCTCCACCCTATTTCTTTCATTATTCATTGACCTGCCTTTAAGTCCCGGGACGCGTTGTCTGCTAGGCTCCGGGCCATCTTTGCCGTTCATCACTTGAGAGCCCCGCGTGCCCGACGCCATTTTGCGCCTTGCCCTGCCTTCCCCTTTGCGCCGCCTGTTTGATTACCGGGCGCCTGCTGGCGTGCTGCGCAGTCAATTACAGCCTGGCATGCGCTTGCGGGTGCCGTTCGGACGACGCGAGATGATCGGCATTCTGGTCGAAGTGGTCGATCACAGCGAGGTCCCGGCCGACAAGCTTAAGCCTGCGATCGCGCTGCTCGACACCACGCCCCCCCTACCGCCCTCGCTCTTCAAGCTGTGCCTGTGGACCTCGCAGTACTACCAACACAGCCTGGGCGACACCCTGAGCTGGGCACTGCCGGTGCTGCTGCGTCAGGGCGAACTGGCCGAGACGCGCCAGGAACGGTTCTGGCAGATCGCCCCCGGCGCCAGGCTCGACGACCCGCGCATCGCCCGCGCACCGCGCCAGCGTGAAGCGCTGGCCACCCTCGCCCAGCACCCACACGGCGTGGCGCACCAACTGCTAAGCAAGTTGATGCTGAGCAAGGACAGCCTCGACCTGCTGTTGGCCAAGGAACTGGTGACGGTGGAAATCCGCCGCCACGCGCCGAGCGAGCGCCATGAGCACTGGCTGGCCCAGCCCGAGTTGCCGCTTAACAACGAACAACGTGCCGCCTACGAGGCGATTCGCGCAGGTTTTGACCACTTCCATGCTTTCTTGCTGGCCGGAGTGACCGGCAGCGGCAAGACCGAAGTGTATTTGCAACTGATCCGCGAAACCCTGCAGGCGGGCAAGCAGGCACTGGTGTTGATCCCTGAAATCAACCTGGGCCCGCAAACCCTGGCCCGCTTCGAACAGCGTTTCAATGCGCGCATCGCGCTGGTGCATTCAGCGGTTAACGACCGCGAGCGTCTCGAAAGCTGGCTGGCCGCACGGGACGGCGAAGCCGACATTATTATTGGCACCCGCTCGGCACTGTTCACCCCGATGAAAAACCCGGGACTGATCATCATCGATGAAGAACATGACGGTTCTTATAAACAGCAGGAAGGTTTGCGCTACCACGCCCGCGACCTCGCTCTGGTTCGCGCCCGTCAGGAGAACATCCCTATAGTCCTGGGATCTGCCACTCCATCTCTCGAAAGCCTGCACAACGCCTACACCGGCCGCTACGGCCTACTGCGCTTGAATGAACGCGCAGGCGGGGCCAAACAACCACGCTTCCTGCGGTTGGATGTAAAAAGCCGTCCGTTGGACAGCGGGATTTCGGGGCCAATGCAACAAGCCATCGGCCAGACCCTCGCAGCGGGCCAACAAGTTTTGGTGTTTCTGAACCGTCGCGGCTTTGCGCCCACCTTACTGTGCCATGACTGCGGCTGGATGTCGGAGTGCCAGCGTTGCGATGCGCGCATGACCGTCCATCAGCGCTCCGGCGAGCTGCGCTGCCATCACTGCGGCTACGTCGAGCGCGTGCCTCGCAACTGCCCGCAATGTGGCAAGGTTGATTTGCGGCCAGTGGGCGCAGGAACTGAGCGCGCAGAAGAGCGGCTAGGGATTTTGTTCCCCGACTACCCGGTACTGCGGGTTGATCGCGACAGTACTTCGCGCAAAGACGCGATGAACCAGCTGTTTGCCACGATCCAAAAGGGTCAGCCGTGCATTCTGATCGGTACGCAAATGCTCGCCAAAGGCCATCACTTCCCCCGGGTGACGCTGGTATCGATTCTGGATGCCGATGGCGGCTTGTTCTCCGGCGACTTCCGCGCCAGCGAGCGCATGGCCCAGTTGATCGTTCAGGTCGCAGGCCGTGCCGGTCGCGCTGAAGAGCCGGGCAAGGTGATTATCCAGACCCATCTGGCCGACCATCCGCTGCTGATCCAACTGACTGAACAGGGTTACTTCGCCTTTGCCGAACAGGCCTTGAGCGAGCGCCGGGCCGCTGGGCTGCCGCCTTTCGCGCATTTGGCGCTATTGCGTGCCGAAGCCCATAAACCCGGGCAAGCGGAAGGTTTCCTGGACGAAGCCTGCAGCGAGGCTGAACGCCTGCTGGGCGAATTGAACCTGGGTGGCATCGAACTGCTCGGCCCGGTGCCCGCACCGATGGAGCGCCGCGCCGGACGCTATCGCGCGCAGTTATTGCTGCAAGCCAGCGCCCGCGCGCCGCTACATCGTTTGCTCAGCCAATGGCTGCTAGCCCTTGAGCAAATGCCCAGCGGTCGCCAGGTACGTTGGTCGCTGGACGTTGACCCGGTAGACCTTTATTAAGGCACCAAATATCCCCTGTGGGAGCGGGCTTGCTCGCGATGCAGACGACGCACTGTCTCTGGAAGACCGCGATGATGCTATCGCGAGCAAGCCCGCTCCCACAGATTTGGAGAATATTAGGAAATAACCGTACACCACATATCCATAACCTGCCTGCTAAGGTTGGCAAGGCCCGCCCGGCAACGGATAATGCCCAGTTTTTCCACCTGCGCACTGAAGCGCTACCGCGCTTGCGGTCGAAAGAGAAGACCATGAAAGACACCATTCGCCTGCTGATTCAACAAGCCCTAGCTCAACTCGTCACAGAAGGTGTGTTGCCTGAAGGCCTGACGCCAGCGATTCAGGTGGAAAACGCCCGTGACAAAACCCACGGTGACTTCGCCAGCAACATCGCCATGATGCTGGCCAAGCCTGCAGGCATGAAGCCCCGCGATCTGGCTGAAAAGATCATCGCCGCCCTGCCGGCCGATGAGCAAATCAGCAAGACCGAGATCGCAGGTCCCGGCTTCCTGAACTTCTTCCAGAACACCCAGGCCCTGGCCGCGCGCCTGGACGCAGCACTGGCCGACCCGAAAATCGGCGTGCGCAAAGCGGCCCCGGCCATGCGTACCGTGGTCGACATGTCGGCACCCAACCTGGCCAAAGAGATGCACGTGGGCCACTTGCGCTCCACCATCATTGGCGACGGCGTAGCACGGGTACTGGAATTTCTCGGCGATGAGGTGATTCGTCAGAACCACGTGGGCGACTGGGGCACCCAGTTCGGCATGCTGATGGCCTACCTGGAAGAAAACCCGATCACCAGCGACGAGCTGTCTGACCTCGAGAACTTCTACCGCGCAGCCAAAAAACGCTTTGACGAGTCGCCGGAATTCGCCGATCGCGCCCGTAGTCTGGTGGTCAAGCTGCAAGCTGGCGACCCTGACTGCCTGGCGCTATGGACCAAATTCAAGGACATCTCGCTGTCGCACTGCCAGAAAATTTACGAGCAGTTGAACGTCAAACTGACCATGGCCGACGTGATGGGCGAAAGCGCCTACAACGACGACCTGATCAACGTAGTCAACGACCTCAAGGCCAAAGGCATGCTGGTCGAGAGCAACGGCGCCCAGTGCGTGTTCCTTGACGAGTTCAAGAACGCCGAAGGCGAGCCGCTGCCGGTCATCATCGTTAAAGCTGACGGTGGCTATCTGTATGCCACCACCGACCTCGCGGCTATCCGCTATCGCAGTGGTGTATTGAAAGCTGATCGCGCCTTGTACTTCGTCGATCAACGTCAGGCTCTGCACTTCCAGCAAGTGTTTGCAGTGGCCCGCAAGGCTGGCTTCGTCACCCATCCGATGGAAATGGAACACATGGGCTTCGGCACCATGAACGGCGCCGATGGCCGTCCATTCAAGACCCGTGATGGCGGTACGGTCAAACTGATCGACCTGCTCAACGAAGCCAAAGAACGCGCCTACACCCTGGTGAAAGAGAAAAACCCGGAGTTGGCAGAAGAAGAGTTGCGCGCCATTGCCAAAGTTGTCGGGATTGGCGCGGTGAAATACGCCGACCTGTCCAAGCACCGCACCAGCGACTACAGCTTCAACTTCGACCTGATGTTGAACTTTGAAGGCAATACCGCACCTTACCTGCTGTATGCCTACACCCGCGTCGCGGGCGTGTTCCGCAAGCTGGGCAAGGGCTTTGAAGAGGTGCAAGGGCAGATCGTGCTTGAAGCACCGCAAGAGCAAGAGCTGGCAGCAAAACTGGCGCAGTTCGGTGAAGTGCTGAACAACGTGGCTGAAAAAGGCACACCGCACACCCTCTGCACCTATCTGTACGAAGTGGCCGGTCTGTTCTCCAGCTTTTACGAGAACTGCCCGATCCTGAGTGCAGAAGACGAAGCGCAAAAACAAAGCCGCTTGCGTCTGGCCGCCTTGGCTGGCCGTACTCTCAAGCAAGGCCTGGAACTGCTGGGTCTGGAAACTCTGGAGCGCATGTAAGTTGGCCGCGAAGAAAAAACCTGCACCCAAGCGCGGCGCCAGTCGCTATCAGGCACCGGCTAAAAAACCGATTCCGGGCTGGCTATGGATGGCCATCGGCCTGACCGTGGGCGCATTTATCGTGTTTCTGATGAAGCTCGAGCCTGGCCAGGGCGACGACGTCAAACGGGTCAAGCAAGAGCAGCTCAAAGCCACGAAAGCGGCTGAAGCCAACAAAACAGCGCCGAGCCCAACCCAACCGGTCAAGCCCAAGTACGACTTCTATACCCTGCTGCCCGAGTCTGAAGTGATCGTGCCGCCAGAAGCCGTGCCCGAGAAGACCCTGCCAACGCCGCAAACCGCGCCGCTGGCACCGGTCACTCCGGCTGAAGCTGCCAAAATCGACACGGTACGTGCTCAGGCTGCGTTGAACGGCCTCACCCCTCCACCTGCACCTCCGGTCGTCAAAGCGGCACCGGTGACCAGGTTCTTCCTGCAAGCGGGCTCGTTCCGCAAACAGGCCGATGCTGAAAAGGTGCGGGCACAGATCATCCTGTTGGGCCAGACCGCTACGGTTGAAGCCGGTACGGTAAAAGACGAAACCTGGTACCGGGTTCTCGTAGGGCCGTTCAGCAACCGCGACCAACTGACTGTGGCCCAAAAGCAATTGGCGGGCGGCGGGTTCAATAACTTGTTGTTGCAACAGCGGCGCTGATAACAGCCGCTCCCACGGGCAATACAGCCTCTGTGGGAGCGAGCTTGCTCGCGATGACATCACCGCGATTCAACAGGAAAACCTCGTCGCGAGCAGGCTCGCTCCCACAACACCCCCACCAGATCCCTCCTCCCCGTTCATCCCCATTCCCTTCCCGCTGTTGAAAAATCCGCTACAACCCCCATATGTATTTCCATCAGGCATTTTCGCCCCGCTGCGTGGAGACTCTCCCTTGACCACCATCGTTTCAGTACGCCGCCACGGCAAAGTCGTTATGGCTGGCGACGGCCAGGTTTCTCTTGGCAATACCGTGATGAAAGGCAACGCGAAAAAAGTCCGCCGCCTCTATCACGGCCAGGTTATCGCCGGTTTCGCCGGTGCAACCGCTGATGCATTTACCCTGTTCGAACGTTTTGAAGGCCAGCTTGAAAAGCATCAAGGCCATCTGGTTCGCGCCGCTGTCGAGTTGGCCAAAGAATGGCGTACCGACCGCTCGCTGAGCCGCCTGGAAGCCATGTTGGCCGTTGCCAACAAAGACGCCTCCCTGATCATCACCGGTAACGGTGACGTGGTTGAGCCAGAAGACGGCTTGATCGCCATGGGTTCGGGCGGTGCATTCGCCCAGGCAGCGGCTCGCGCCCTGCTGATGAAAACCGACCTGTCGGCCCGCGAAATCGCCGAAACCGCACTCGGTATCGCTGGCGACATTTGCGTATTCACCAACCACAACATCACTATTGAGGAGCAGGACCTCGCTGAGTAAGACGCCTGCCAGGCTGGCCCGCCAGCCCGTTTGTGAACCTTACTTCAGCTAGAGGAACGCCAATTATCATGTCCATGACTCCCCGCGAAATTGTCCACGAGCTCAATCGCCACATCATCGGCCAGGACGACGCCAAGCGCGCCGTCGCCATCGCGCTGCGTAACCGCTGGCGCCGGATGCAACTGCCCGAAGAACTGCGCGTTGAAGTGACGCCAAAAAACATTCTGATGATCGGCCCAACCGGTGTCGGTAAAACCGAAATCGCCCGTCGCCTGGCCAAGCTGGCTAACGCGCCGTTCATCAAGGTTGAAGCGACCAAGTTCACCGAAGTCGGCTACGTAGGCCGTGACGTCGAGTCGATCATTCGTGATCTGGCTGACGCTGCGATCAAGCTGCTGCGCGAGCAGGAAATCGTAAAAGTTCGCCACCGCGCTGAAGACGCCGCTGAAGAGCGTATCCTCGACGCCCTGCTGCCACCTGCCCGCACGTTCGGCGAAGAAGCCGCCACCCCGCAGGATTCCAACACGCGCCAGCTGTTCCGCAAGCGCCTGCGTGAAGGCCAGCTGGATGACAAGGAAATTGAAATCGAAGTCGCCGATGCTGTTGGCGTCGATATCTCCGCGCCGCCAGGCATGGAAGAAATGACCAACCAGCTGCAAAGCCTGTTTGCCAACATGGGCAAAGGCAAGCGCAAGAGCCGCAAACTGAAAGTCAAAGAAGCACTGAAAATGGTGCGTGACGAAGAAGCCGGTCGCCTGGTCAATGACGAAGAGCTCAAGGCCAAGGCCCTGGAAGCGGTCGAGCAGCACGGCATCGTGTTTATCGACGAAATCGACAAGGTTGCCAAACGCGGCAATGTCGGCGGCGCCGATGTGTCCCGCGAAGGTGTACAGCGCGACCTGCTGCCGCTGATCGAGGGTTGCACGGTCAATACCAAGCTGGGCATGGTCAAGACCGACCACATCCTGTTTATTGCCTCCGGTGCGTTCCACCTGAGCAAACCAAGCGATCTGGTGCCTGAGCTGCAAGGCCGCCTGCCAATTCGTGTCGAGCTCAAGGCCCTGACCCCTGGCGACTTCGAGCGCATCCTCAGCGAGCCACACGCTTCGTTGACCGAGCAATACCGCGAGCTGCTGAAAACCGAAGGCCTGAACATCGAGTTCCTGCCCGAAGGCATCAAGCGTCTGGCTGAAATCGCCTGGCAAGTGAACGAAAAAACCGAGAACATCGGTGCTCGCCGCCTGCACACGCTGCTTGAGCGTTTGCTTGAAGAGGTATCTTTCAGTGCCGGTGATATTGCCAGCACACAGAATGAAGAGCCGATTCGTATCGACGCCGAATACGTGAACAGCCACCTGGGCGAACTGGCCGAGAACGAAGACCTCTCGCGCTACATCTTGTAAACCGAACACCTGTGGCCGCTGCCGCAGGCTGCGATAAGGCGAAGGCCTTCAACGATCTCCGGATCTTGCGC
The DNA here is from genome assembly GCF_037055265.1 of Pseudomonas sp. ML2-2023-6. Taxonomy (NCBI): domain Bacteria; kingdom Pseudomonadati; phylum Pseudomonadota; class Gammaproteobacteria; order Pseudomonadales; family Pseudomonadaceae; genus Pseudomonas; species Pseudomonas sp. ML2-2023-6. The sequence goes on from NZ_CP146347.1 coordinate 342,889, forward strand.
CAACTACGTTGGTGATCGCAGCCTGTGGCAGCGGCTACACTGTTTGTGCGATGACCAAAGGTTACGACCATGATCCCCAGCGCCATCAACCTGCACAAAGCCTCGAAAACCCTCACTCTTAAATACCCGTCCGGCGAGCAATACGAGCTGCCTGCCGAGTTTTTGCGCGTGCATTCCCCCTCCGCAGAAGTCCAGGGTCACGGCAATCCGATCCTGCAATTCGGCAAAATCAATGTCGGCTTGAGCAAGGTAGAGCCCGCAGGCCAGTACGCGCTAAAACTGACCTTCGATGACGGTCACGACAGCGGCCTGTTTACTTGGGAATACCTCCACCAGCTTGGCGTGCGCCAGGAAGAATTATGGGCTGACTATCTGGCCGAGCTGAAAAAGGCCGGCAAGTCGCGCGACCCTTCGGTGTCGGTCGTCAAACTGATGTTGTAACGCAGTCGGGCTCCCGCAGATGCTCTCCGTGGGAGCCGGGCTTGCTCACAAAGCAGTCATGACGTTGTCGTCACCGACGCCGGTGGCGCAGTTACTACAGGGGCCTTGGCTACGGCCGGTTTTTTAGGTGCTGCAGGCTTTTTCGGAGCTGCGGGCTTTTTGGCTGCTACTGGCTTGGCTGCAGGTTTTGCCGCAGGCTTCGCAGCTACAGCCTTGGACGCTGGTTTCGCAACTGGCTTGGCTGCTGCAGGTTTTGCCGCAACCTTGACCGCTGCAGGCTTGCTCGCTACAGGTGGTTTGGTCGCAGTGACTTTTGCAGCGGCCGCAGTCAGTTTTTCAATATGCTTGGTCAATACGTCCACTTGGGCGTGTAACGCTTTGACTTCTTCACGACTGGGGACACCCAAGCGTGAAATGGCGCTGGTGAGACGCTTATCGAAAGCTTCTTCGAACTCGCTCCACTTGCCCAATGCCAAATCCTTCACGTCTTCAACCCGAGAACGCGCGGATGAGGTCGACGCCTTAACACCCTCAGCCACTTTGTGGCCCGCGTCCTTGGCCAGCTTTTCGGCTTTTTCGCCATCTTTGACCAGGGTGTCGAACAGCTTGCTGCCGTCCGTATCAATCTTGGAATACACACCCAAACCTGCCAGCCAGATTTTACGTGAGTACTCTTCAACCTTGCCTACCCATGAGTTGCTTTCTTTGGTCGTCGACTTTTTAGCAGCCATCGTGTTTCCCTCAATGTTCAGTTGCGACGCCAGTGAGCAAGGGCGTCGAATCATCAAGATGAACAACGTGCTCACCTGCATCAGGTTTAGACGCTAAACCGCCTTGTATCAAGGCGGCTCATAGCGAATTAGCCTGCTGCACGAGCCGCAAGAAGGTCACGACAGTGCTTTGTCCAGCGACCGTTCGATTTCCGACTGGATCATGCCGCTCATCGCGGACATCAACATTCCCAGTTCCACATCGACCTTGACGGTTTTCTCGCCGATTTCCAGGGTGCCGTTTACGCCCGAGCGCTTCAATTTCACGGTGTCGCCAGCCCAGGTAGGGGTCAGGCCGTACTGGCTGGCCAGCTTCTCGACCAATGGCTGAGCTTTTTCACGTGCGGCCTCAAGGCCAAGGTTATGGGTACGTTCAACGCTGATACGCGCCATGGCGTCGCTCCTGATAAATAAAGCCGCCACTATACATTCACCCTCGCCAAGACAAAGCCGGCCACCGGGATTAGAATGGCCAGCATTCTCTTTTGGTGACAGCGATATGACTGATCAGCGCAAAGGCAGCGATGCCGAACCCACCACTCACTTCGGCTTCAAAAACGTACCGGAAAGCCAAAAGGCCGAGAAAGTCGCCGAGGTTTTCCACTCTGTAGCCGGTAAATATGACCTGATGAACGACGTTCTGTCGGGCGGTATGCACCGTCTGTGGAAGCGTTTCACTATCGAGCTGTCTGGCGTACGCCCTGGCAACAAGGTGCTGGACATCGCTGGCGGCACTGGCGACCTGGCCCGCAAGTTTTCCCATCTGGTTGGCCCGACCGGCCAAGTGGTGCTGGCCGACATCAACGCCTCGATGCTCAAGGTCGGTCGTGACCGCCTGCTGGACAAAGGCGTGGCCGGCAATATCGAGTTCGTTCAGGCCGACGCTGAAAAGCTGCCGTTCCCGGACAACCATTTCGATTGCGTGACCATCGCCTTCGGTCTGCGCAACGTGACCCACAAGGAAGACGCCCTGCGCTCCATGCTGCGCGTGCTCAAGCCGGGTGGCCGTCTGTTGGTGCTGGAGTTCTCCAAGCCGACCAACGCACTGATGTCCAAGGTCTACGACACTTATTCGTTCGCCTTTATGCCACTGGTGGGCAAGCTGATCCTCAACGACCCGGAGAGCTATCGCTACCTGGCCGAATCGATCCGCATGCACCCTGACCAAGAGACACTGAAGTCGATGATGGTCGAGGCCGGTTTTGACCGCGTGACCTATCACAACATGACTTCGGGCATCGTCGCTCTACACCGCGGCATCAAGCCCTGATGTTGCTGCGCGGCCTTCTCGCCAGCGTCGAAAACGGCATCAACCGCGTTTTGCGGCTGGACAGCACGGCTCTGGCGCGCTTGCGTCCCTTGACCGGCAAGTTGATTGCCGTCGAATGCGCGAGCCCCTCGCTGCGCCTGTTTATTTTGCCCAGCGATGAAGGCCTGCTGCTGGCCAGCCAATGGGCGGCCGAACCTGACTGCACCTTGCGTGCACCCGCCACCAGCCTGCTGCGTCTGGCCTTGAGCAAGGACAAAAGCGCCGTGTTGCACAGCCCTGAAGTCGAGCTTGAAGGCGACAGCGCGGTGCTGATGGAGCTGGCAGCGGTGCTGCAAGACCTGGAACTGGATTGGGAGTACGAACTCTCGAACTGGATCGGGCCAGTGGCCACGGCATTGATCGGTGGTCACCTGCGCAGCCGCGCCAACTGGTATCAGCAAGGATTCGCCAGCCTCAATCAAAATCTGGCCGAATACCTGAGCGAAGAAGCCCGCACCTTGGTCGGCGAACACGAAGCGCAAGCGCGCTTTGACGAACTCGACCAACTCAAACTCGACCTGGATCGCCTTGAGGCGCGCTTTGAGCGCCTTTCCCGATCCCTCAATTCCAGCGATAACGCATGAAGCTGCTTGCCATACGCCGTTTGTTTCGTATCCAGCGCGTCGTCATTCGCTACCGACTGGATGACCTGCTGTTCGCCCTGCCTTTGCCCTGGTGGATGCTGTCCCTGCGCTACGCACTGCCGTGGCGCTGGTTCCCGCGTAAAAAACTGGAGCTGAGCCGCGGCGCGGCCCTGCGTCTGGCGTTGCAGGATCTGGGGCCGATTTTTATCAAGTTCGGCCAGATCCTTTCAACTCGCCGCGACCTGCTGCCCGCCGACATCGCCGATGAGCTGATGCTGCTGCAAGACCGAGTACCGCCGTTCGACCCGCAAGTGGCGGTCAAGCTGATCGAAGAGCAGCTCGGTGCCAAAATCAGCGAAGTGTTCAGCCGTTTCGACATCGAACCGCTGGCCTCAGCGTCGGTGGCTCAGGTTCACTCGGCCAAGCTCAAGACCGGCGAAGAAGTAGTGGTCAAGGTTGTGCGCCCCGGGCTCAAGCCGATCATCGGTTCTGACCTGGCCTGGCTGTTTATTCTGGCCCGTACCGCCGAGCGCCTGAGCGCTGACGCCCGCCTGCTGCACCCGGTGGACGTAGTCACAGACTACGAAAAAACCATTTACGACGAACTCGACCTGTTGCGCGAGGCGGCCAATGCGAGCCAGCTCAAGCGCAACTTCGAAGGCTCGCCGCTGATGTACGTGCCGCAGATCTACTGGGACTGGTGCCGCCCCAAAGTGCTGGTGATGGAACGCATCTACGGGATTCAGGTCACCGACCTGGAGGCCCTTGCGGATCAGCGCACGGATATGAAGATGCTGGCCGAGCGCGGCGTGGAGATTTTCTTCACCCAAGTGTTCCGCGACAGCTTCTTTCACGCCGACATGCACCCCGGCAACATCTTTGTCAGCACCGTCAATCCGTGGGCTCCGCAATATATCGCCATCGACTGCGGCATCGTCGGCAGCCTGACCCCCGAGGATCAGGACTACCTGGCACGCAACCTGTTCGCTTTTTTCAAGCGTGACTACCGCCGTGTGGCGCAGTTGCACATTGATTCAGGCTGGGTGCCAGCGCATACCAAACTCAACGAGTTTGAAGCCGCTATCCGTACCGTGTGCGAACCAATTTTCGAGAAACCACTCAAGGAAATTTCCTTTGGCCAGGTGCTGATGCGCCTGTTCCAGACGGCTCGACGCTTCAATATGGAAGTCCAGCCGCAGTTGGTGTTGCTGCAAAAAACCCTGCTCAATATCGAAGGCCTGGGGCGCCAACTGTACCCCGACCTCGATCTGTGGAACACCGCCCAGCCGTTCCTCGAGCGCTGGATGCGTGAGCGCGTTAGCCCTAAAACCCTGCTGCGCAACCTGCACAGCCAGGTCGAGCAGATCCCGCATTTGGCCGGCATGACTCGCGACTTGCTCGAACGCATGTCGCAACCCCATGCCAATAACAAACAATTGATCGTGCGCGAATCCCGTGATGGCTGGTTCCTGCGCCTGATCGGTGCCGGGCATCTGGCCGCAGGGGCCTTGCTGGCCAGCCTCGGCCCCCTGCACACTGCGGGCTACTGGCCAGCAGGAATCATGCTGGCCGTAGGCTTGTATCTGATCGTGCGCCGATAGCCAGCTCCGGAAGAGGCTGGCAAACTGTGAATTCACCAGGCCTCAGCCACAGGGTTGAGGCAGGTTGTCGGAGTCGAACATGAAAGACTGGCTGGACGAGATCAAATGGGACAACGACGGCCTGGTGCCGGCGATTGCCCAGGACCACAAGACCGGGCGCGTGCTGATGATGGCCTGGATGAACCGCGAGGCATTGAGCCTGACTGCCGCCGAGAACCGTGCCATTTACTGGTCACGTTCGCGTGGCAAGCTGTGGCGCAAGGGCGAAGAGTCCGGCCACGTGCAAAAGCTGCATGAAATGCGCCTGGACTGCGATGCCGATGTGATCATCCTGATGGTCGAACAAATCGGTGATATCGCCTGCCATACCGGTCGCCAGAGCTGCTTCTACCGCGTGTACGAAAACGCTGAGTGGAAAACCGTCGACCCGGTGCTCAAAGATCCGCACGCCATTTACCACGCAGGGCACTCCCATGACTGACACCTTGAGCCGCGTAGCCCAAGTGCTCGAAGCACGCAAAGGCGCAACTCCCGACAGCTCCTATGTCGCCAGCCTGTACCACAAGGGCTTGAACAAGATTCTGGAAAAAGTCGGCGAAGAGTCGATCGAAACCATCATCGCCGCCAAAGACGCCGCCATCAGCGGTGATTGCAGCGATGTTATCTACGAAACAGCCGATCTATGGTTCCATAGCATGATCATGCTGGCCCAGTTGGGGCAGCATCCTCAGGCAGTACTGGATGAACTGGAGCGGCGTATCGGCACCTCCGGCCACGTGGAAAAAGCCTCCCGGCCGTCCGCCTAAATCACTTTTGCTAAGGAACACATCATGGGCATTTTTGACTGGAAACACTGGATCGTCATTCTGGTAGTCGTAGTCCTGGTCTTCGGCACCAAAAAACTGAAAAATCTGGGCACCGATGTCGGTGAATCGATCAAAGGCTTTCGCAAGGCCATGAACGACGACGAAAAACCTGCCGAGCCCGTGGTTCCGCCTGCGCAGCCAACTGCTGCACCACAACCACACACCACTTCGACCCTGAACGAGCCGCACACCATTGACGTGCAGGCACAAAAAGTCGAAGAGCCGACCCGCAAAGACGTGTGAGCCAAAACTAATGTTCGGTATCAGCTTCAGTGAACTGCTGCTCGTTGGCCTTGTGGCCCTGCTGGTGCTCGGCCCCGAGCGACTGCCAGGTGCTGCGCGCACGGCGGGCCTGTGGATCGGGCGCTTGAAACGCAGTTTCAATGCGATCAAACAGGAAGTTGAACGTGAAATCGGCGCCGACGAAATACGTCGGCAGCTGCACAACGAACATATCCTGTCGATGGAAGAGGAAGCCAAGAAGATCCTGGCCCCTCTGCAGGACGCCGTGAAGCCGCTGACCCCGACCGAGCCAACAGTTGCGCCTGTCGAGCCTGCGAACACTGCCCCCGTTAGCCTGAGCAAAGACCCTGCGCCTCAACCGGCAGCGCCACACGACCCTACCCTGCCACCGCGAGCCCCTTAAGCGCATGAGCGATAAGCCTGATCACGACCAGCCAATGCCGCTGGTTTCGCATCTCACCGAGCTGCGCACCCGCCTGTTGCGCTGCATCGCGGCGATTTTCATCATCTTTGCCGGGTTGTTCGCCTTTACCCAGCAAATCTACACCCTGGTCTCCACGCCGTTGCGTGAATACCTGCCGGTAGGCGCGACGATGATCGCCACCGACGTGGCCTCGCCGTTCCTCACGCCCCTCAAGCTGACCATGATGGTCTCGCTGTTTATTGCAATTCCGGTAATCCTGCACCAGATCTGGGGGTTTATCGCTCCCGGTCTGTACAAGCACGAGAAGCGCATAGCCGTGCCGCTGCTGGTCTCCAGCATCTTCCTGTTTTACGCAGGCATGGCCTTCGCCTACTTCCTGGTGTTCCCGCTGGTGTTCAAGTTCTTCGCCGCTGCTACCCCGGAAGGCGTCGCGATGATGACCGATATCAGCAGCTACCTTGATTTCGTCATGACCCTGTTTTTTGCCTTTGGCGTGGCCTTTGAAATCCCGGTGGCCGTGGTATTGCTCGTCTGGATTGGCATCGTCGACGTCAAATACCTGCGCAAGATTCGCCCGTACGTGATCATCGGCTGCTTCGTAGTCGGCATGATCCTGACTCCGCCCGACATCTTCTCGCAAACCTTGCTCGCCATCCCGATGTGGATGCTGTTTGAAATCGGCATTATTTTTGGCAGTTTGGTCAGCAAGAACAAACGCGGCGAACACCCGGACGAACAATCGGCTGACAACGACGCCCAACCGCCAGCGCCACAAGCGTGAACCTGCTGCTCCTCGAAGAGGCTGATTTCATTGCCGCCGACCGCGTGATCCTGCGCGATCGGCGCCTGACTCACATGCAGGAAGTTCACCGTGCCGTCGTCGGCGACAGCCTGCGCGTCGGCCGGATTGGCGGGTTGATGGGCAGCGCCGAGCTGGTGCGCCTTGAAGCACAAGAAGCCGAGCTGGTTATCCACAGCCTGGACCAGCCGCCACCGGCCAAACTGCCACTGACCCTGTTGCTGGCCTTGCCGCGCCCAAAAATGCTGCGCCGCGTGCTACAAACCGTGGCCTCGATGGGCGTGCCGAAGGTCATTCTGGTCAACAGTTACCGGGTAGAGAAAAGCTTCTGGCAGACCCCGTTTCTGGAACCCGAAGCCATTCGTGAACAATTGATTCTGGGCCTGGAGCAATCACGCGACAGCGTACTGCCTGAGATCGTCATCGAAAAACGCTTCAAGCCGTTTGTCGAAGACCGCCTGCCTGCGCTGGTCGAAGGCACCCTGGGCCTGGTCGGTCATCCGGGCGATTACCCGGCCTGCCCGCGCGGGCTGGACGAAGCGGTCACACTGGCCATCGGCCCGGAAGGTGGCTGGATCCCTTACGAAATCGATTTGCTGGCCAAGTCAGGCTTGCAGCCGGTGCAACTGGGCGCGCGCATCCTGCGGGTCGAAACCGCCGTCACCGCCCTTCTCGCCCGATTGTTCTGACCTCCCCAAACCTGTAGCCGCTGGCGCAGGCTGCGATAAGGTCCGCAGGACCTTCGCTTCTCGCCTGAAAATCAGGGTCGCTCCGCGCGCCCATCGCAGCCTGCGGCAGCGGCTACAGGTTCTTGACGTTCGTCACACATTCAACCTGCGCACTTCAGTTATCCCCCTGCGCGCCGATGCCCTGATAACCCATGAAGACCGTTACGTAACTCGGTCAATAAAGGAGTATCACCATGTTCCATCGGCTGGCCCAACGGCTCGGCAATATAAGCGTCAATCGTAAACTCAGTCTGGGCTTCGGGCTGGTGCTGATGCTGACCTTGCTGATCACCGCAACGGGCTGGAATGGTCTGGTGTCCGTCATCGACCAGGGTGACAAGCTGGCCAATATTTCGAAAATCATCGGCCTGACCAAAGACCTGCGTATTGCCCGCCTTGAATATGAACGCCAACCCGGCGAAAACACCCTAGCCGAAGTCACTCACCAACTGAGCGAACTGGACAACGGCCTGGAGCGAGCACGCAAACAGCTGGTAGCTCCCGACGAGCTGACACTGGTCGAACAGCAACTCAACGCCGTGGCCGAGTACAAACGCGCCTTCGCCGACCTGATTCAAGGCACTCAAGCCAGTGAACAAGCCATTGAGCGCATGCACCGCCAGGGCACTGTCCTGATCGAGCAGAGCCAAAAACTCTCGGCTCTGCAAACAGCCAAGCGCGACGCTGACAGCCGGCAGGCCACCACCCTGCTGATCGGCTGTACGTTGCTGGCACTGGTACTGGGCATCATTGCGGCCTGGGCCATTACTCGCCAGATCGTTATCCCGCTGCAACGCACGCTGAAAACCGTTGAGCGAATCGCGGCAGGCGACCTGACCCACGACCATCAAACCGACCGTCGCGACGAACTGGGGCAGCTACAGCAAGCCATACAACGGATGACCGCAGGCCTGCGCGAGTTGATTGGCGGAATCAGTGACGGCGTGACGCAAATCGCCAGCGCCGCCGAAGAACTCTCGGCGGTCACCGAGCAGACCAGTGCCGGGGTCAACAGTCAGAAAGTCGAGACAGATCAGGTCGCCACCGCCATGCATGAAATGGCGGCGACCGTACAGGAAGTGGCGCGCAACGCCGAAGAAGCCTCTGAAGCTGCAATTGCTGCCGACCAGCAGGCCCGCGAAGGCGACAGCGTGGTTGCGCAGGCCATCGCCCAGATCGAGAAGCTGGCGATTGAGGTCGGCCATTCCACCGATGCCATGGGCCATCTCAAGCGTGAAAGCGACAAAATTGGCAGCGTGCTCGACGTGATCAAGTCCGTTGCCCAGCAAACCAACCTGCTGGCGCTGAACGCTGCCATCGAAGCTGCACGGGCTGGAGAAGCCGGTCGCGGGTTTGCGGTGGTGGCCGACGAAGTACGCAGCCTGGCGCAGCGCACGCAAAAATCCACGGAAGAGATCGAAGAGCTGATTGCCGGCCTGCAAAGCGGCACTCAGCAGGTGTCCAGCAGTATGGACAACAGTCGCGCCCTGACGGACAACAGCGTTGAACTGACCCGCCGCGCAGGCGAGTCACTGGGCAACATCACCCGTACAGTGTCGACCATTCAGGGCATGAACCAACAGATTGCAGCGGCTGCCGAACAGCAGAGCGCGGTGGCAGAAGAGATCAACCGCAGCGTGTTGAATGTGCGAGATGTATCAGAGCAAACCGCCGCCGCCAGTGAAGAAACGGCGGCCTCCAGCGTTGAGCTGGCGCGCCTGGGTACACATTTGCAGACGTTGGTGGGGCGGTTTAAGGTTTAACAGCAGCTGCAAGTGGCAAGTTCAGAGCAGAAGCAGATCTGCTTCTGCTTCTGCTTGTAGCTGCCGTCAAAGCACCTGGCGCAAAAACGCCTGGGCGCGCAGGTCTTTAGGCGAGTTGAAGAAGTCTTCCGGGGCGGAGTCTTCCAGCAGTTTGCCGTGGTCGAAGAACAGCACGCGGTTCGCCACTTCGCGGGCAAAGCCCATTTCGTGGGTCACGCAGACCATGGTCATGCCTTCGCGGGCCAGGGTCTTCATCACGTCCAGGACTTCGCCGACCATTTCCGGGTCCAGCGCCGAAGTGGGCTCGTCAAACAGCATCACCTTGGGCTCCATCGCCAGCGCACGGGCAATCGCCACGCGCTGTTGCTGACCGCCCGAGAGGCGCGACGGGTACTCGTTGGCCTTCTGCCCGATACCGACCTTCTCCAGCAACGCCCGGGCCTTGGCTTCGCGCTCGGCCTTGCCACGCTTGCGTACCACCTTCTGCGCCAGGCACAGATTTTCCAGTACGGTCATGTGCGGGAACAGGTTGAAATGCTGAAACACCATGCCGACTTCACGCCGATAGGCGTTCACATCGGTTTTGGGGTTGGCCAGATCCAGGCCGTCGATGCTGACCGAGCCTGAGTCGAAATCTTCCAAGCCGTTAAGGCAGCGCAGAAAGGTCGACTTGCCAGAGCCCGAGGGGCCGATCACCACCAGTACTTCGCCCTGGGCGACAGTGGTGCTGACGTTGTCCACGGCGCGAACAATATGCCCGCGGGTGTCGAAGACTTTTACCAGTTCGCGAACTTCAATCACTTTGCGCGAGCCTCCGCTCAAGCCGGCTGGCGAAATGCGACAGCGGCAGGTTGATCAACAGGTACAGGCCCGCTACGCAGAACAGAATCTCGAACGGCGAAAACGAGGTGGTGATGACTTCACGGCCGCTCTTGAGCAACTCGGTAATCGCAATCACCGACACCAGCGAGGTGTCCTTGACCAAGCTGATAAATTGCCCGGCCAACGGCGGCAGTACACGCTTGAACGCTTGCGGCAGCACCACATGGCGCATCGATTGGCTGCTGTTGAGGCCCAGCGAGCGAGCCGCTTCGTTTTGCCCGCGAGCGATGGACTGCACACCCGAACGAATGATTTCAGCCACGTACGCACCGGTGAACAACGACAGCGCGGCAATACCGGCAAATTCGCGGGACAGGTTGAGTACAGTGCCGATGAAGAAGTAGAAGATGAAAATCTGTACCAGCAGCGGCGTGCCGCGCACCAGTTCGACGTACAGGGTCGAGAGATCGCGCAGGGTCGGGTTATTCGACAGTCGGCACAGGCCCGTGGCCAGCCCGATGATCAAACCCAGTACGCCTGACACCAACGACAGCCAAACCGTGGTCCACAAGCCCCAGAGCAGCGGCCCGGCGGCCCAATGGCAGTTAACACCAATCACATCGCCTTCAGCAACATCATCGCCTTCAGCCAACTGCAGGCTGTTGTCGGCGACAGTCACGCGTTGCTCTTTGCCATCTTCGCCACGCAGTACGACTTCGGCAGTATCGCCTTTGCGCACCAACTCAATCACGGTCGAGGCTTCAGTCGCCCGCTGGGCTTCTTCGGCTTGATAGGCGAAGTACTGCGGGACGCGGTTCCAGCGCCATTCGTAAGACATCAGCGAGGTGGCGTAATACAGCGCACCCGCCAGACCGATGAGCACCAGCACGGTCAATACGTGCCAGGGCCACTGGACTTTTTTTTGTTTGATCACTTTGATATTTCCGTAGAGAGCAGCGCAGACAGCGTGTGTAGCCGCTGCCGAAGGCTGCGATGGGCTGCAGGCAACCCCAGAATCTGAAGGCCCTTCGGTCCTTATCGCAGCCTACGGCAGCGGCTACAGGAATCGCGCTTATTCCATGTCTTTGAGCCAAGCGGTGTCTTTGAACCACTTGTCATGGATGCGATCGTAGGTGCCGTCTTCGTGGATCTGGTGCAGGAAGTTATTGATGAAGTTGATGCTGTCGTAGTCGCCTTTCTTCAGACCAAAGGCCAAAGGCTCGTAGGTGAACGGCTGGTCGAGGAACACCAGTTTGCCGTTACCGAACTTGTTTACTGCAACAACGTTGTACGGCGCATCGTAAACAAAGGCATCAGCCTTGCCGTTTACCACGTCCAGCACACCTTCTGGCTCGTTGTCATAGCCGTGGTACTGGGCTTTGGACATCAGTTTGCGGGCGATCATTTCACCCGTGGTGCCGATTTTCGAGGTCAGGCGGTATTGTGGGTCGTTGAGGTCTTTGTAGGACTTGATCTTGTCTTCCAGCTCTTTGCGGATGAGCAGGGTTTGGCCCACAACGATGAAGGGTTCGCTGAAGTTCAGGCGCAGGTTGCGTTCCTGGGTCAGGGTCATGCCGCTGCCGATCATGTCGAACTTGTTGGTCATCAGGGCCGGGATGATGCCGTCATAGCCAGTGGAAACCAGCTCCAGCTTGACGCCCATGGACTTGGCCATGGCTTTGAGCAGGTCAACTTCGAAGCCAATGATCTGGCCGCGCTTGTTGGTCATTTCAAATGGCATGTAGGTTGGGTCCATGCCCACCTTCAAGGTGCCGCGCTTGACCGCGTCATCAATTGCGCCCGCATGGGCTGCGCTGATCGCCAGTACCGCAGTGACGCCGACCAGCAGTTTCGATAGAAACTTCTTCATCATCAACTCCCCTCAACCTACTCAATTAAGGTGTTGGCCAACGGCGGGCTCGATTCAAAAAGCCAATACAGCCGGGCACTCACCCATTCGGAAACGGATGCTAACTCACAGAAGGGTTGTGACACGAGTTTTGCGAGAGAAAAGAAGCAGACCCTGTAGCCGCTGCCGAAGGCTGCGATAAGGTCCGCATCCTGGGGCCGCTTCGCAGCCCATCGCAGCCTTCGGCAGCGGCTATAAAGCAGAAACCCCACCGAAGTGGGGTTTCTTTTAGATCAGGCTGAAGGCTGCAATGGCAACAACGGGGCATGCGGGTCGGCAGCAACCGACTCACGCCAGGCGTTCAACCAGTCTTCATGACCCTCGTTCCACACCAGAGCGTGCAAGCGCGCCAGGGCAACAGGGTCGCTCAGCAATGCCATACGCTCGTTGTTGGTGACGCCCTGAGGACCGACTTTCAGCGCGTGACGCACACGTTCGGTGCGCAGCCATTCAATCGGCTCGGCTTCACGGTGACGCGACGTCGCCAACGCACAGGCCAACGCGTTCTGTTGCGGATCAACCACGGCCCGCACAAAACCGTCATGCAGTGCATGGTAGCGGTTCTCGTGGGTGTATTCGGCGGTGGCCGACAATTCGCGCGGCGGTGCGTATTCCTCGGGAATCAGGAACAGGCTTTCGTCGCGAGTCTTGAGGCCCAGCTTGACCCGGCTGGAGATCACCGAAACCGGGATCGACAGCATCAGTGAACCGACAATCGGCACCAGCCACCACAGGAAGCTCGGGTTCAACCACAGCACCAACGCAGCCCAGGCCGCACCCAGCAGGGTTTGCGGGCCATGACGGCGCACAGCTTCACTCCACGGCGTGGAGTCGTCGTCACGCTGTGGCGAGTTCCAGGTCGCAGCCCAGCCCAGGAACGCAGCCAGTACGAAGCGGGTGTGAAAGATCATGCGCACCGGCGCCAGCAGCATGGAGAACAGCATCTCCAGCAACATCGACAGTGTGACCTTGAACTTGCCACCGAACTCTTTTGCGCCCTTGGCCCAGATCAGAATGATGCTCAGCAGTTTAGGCAGGAACAACAGCACGATCGTGGTCGAGAACAACGCCACAGCCTTGTCCGGGTGCCATTGAGGCCACAGCGGGTACAGCTGGCGCGGTTCCATGAAGTACTGCGGTTCCATCAGCGTGTTGACCGCCAGCAAGGCCGTCGACAGCAGCAGGAAGAAGAACCACAGCGGCGCTGACAGGTACGACATCACGCCCGTGAGGAACACCGCACGGTGTACCGGGTGCATGCCCTTGACCAGAAACAGGCGGAAGTTCATCAGGTTACCGTGGCACCAACGACGGTCACGCTTGAGTTCGTCCAGCAGGTTAGGCGGCAATTCTTCGTAGCTGCCCGGCAGATCGTAGGCAATCCACACGCCCCAACCGGCACGGCGCATCAACGCGGCTTCAACGAAGTCGTGAGACAGGATCGCGCCCGCAAATGCCCCTTTGCCCGGCAACGGCGCCAGGGCGCAGTGCTCGATAAACGGTTTCATGCGGATGATGGCGTTGTGGCCCCAGTAGTGGGATTCGCCCAACTGCCAGAAGTGCAGACCGGCTGTAAACAGCGGCCCGTACACACGGGTGGCGAACTGCTGCATGCGCGCATACAGAGTGTCCATGCCCGACGCACGTGGCGCGGTCTGGATGATACCGGCGTCTGGCGTGGCTTCCATCAAGCGCACCAGGCTGGTCAGGCATTCGCCGCTCATCACGCTGTCGGCGTCGAGTACCACCATGTACTTGTAATCGCCGCCCCAGCGACGGCAGAAGTCGTCGAGGTTGCCGCTCTTGCGCTTCACACGACGACGGCGACGACGATAGAAAATCCGCCCGAAGCCTTCTGTTTCGCGGCACACATCCAGCCAGGCCTGTTGCTCGGCGACACAAATATCAGGGTCGTTACTGTCGCTGAGGATAAAGAAGTCGAAGCGATCCAGATCACCCGTAGCCGCTACCGATTCGTAGGTCGCCCGCAAGCCCGCAAATACACGGGTGACGTCTTCGTTACAGATCGGCATTACCAGCGCAGTACGTGCCTGCTCAGGGATTGGCTCATTACCGGCGCTTTTGCCGGAAATACGGTACTTGTCGTGCCCGGTCAACAGTTCCAGAAAGCCCATCAGGGCGGTCCAGAAACCTGCCGATACCCAGCAGAACAAAATCCCGAACAGAATCAGGATGCTGGTTTGCAGTGCATACGGCAGCACTTGCTGCGCTGTCTGCATCAGCGGTTGATGCAGCACTTCTTCAAGATCAACAAACGCCCAGCCCTGGTACGGCATGATGCCTTTCATGTACCAGCCAGCGACGATAGTTTGGCCAAGCATCAAGACCAGCAGGATGTAACGGCGGATCGAACCCACCGTACGCCAGCGGGCCTTGGGCAAGACGCGCTCGTCGATTTTCGGCGCAGGCGGATTGCTGCGCCCGGTCAGACGCCGCCAGCCACGAACCAGAATGTTGGTACGCCACGGCTCGGGCACCACTTTGGTGCGACGGATCGGTGGCGTGGCCTTGAGCATCACCCGGCCACTGGCATCGAGGGCGAGCATTTCTGCGTCCTCAAGCTCAGTCGCCGAAGTCAGGTTCAGACGCGTGCCAACCGAGGCCTGCGCGGCCTCGCTGGCATCAACATCGGTCTGCGCCGACAAGCGTGCATGCAACTCGTCGAACGAGGTGCAGCTCGCCAGTTCGGCGCGCTGCTCATCGCTCAGAGGCAAATGCGCCAGGTACTCGCTGAGCGAGGCCGGTTGGGGGTGAGCATTACTCATCGGCGGGCAACTGGTAGCTCCAGGTCTCGGTCAACACTTTTTCAGTCTTCACCGGTTCTGGAGTGGCTGGGGTTGCGTCAGCCGCAGGAGCCTTGGCGTCCTTGGCTGCGTGTTCTTTCTTCTCTTGTGCCTTGGCCGCAGCTTTTTCAGCTTTGGTCAAAGGCGCTGCCGGTTTGGCCGCCGGTGCATGCTCAACATCCTGAACCAGCGAAGCTCGCATTTCCGTGGACTTGCTCGGATCCTTGATTTTCATCCGCAGGGTCAAGCGCCAGCCCTTGGTTTCAGGGTTGTAACGCACGCTGTTTTCAACCAACTCGGCATTGTCACCGACACTGACCTGGCTGCGCACAGCGGCATCTTCAGGCAAGGCCTTGAGCGACGGGCCTTCGAAGTCGACCAGGTAGGCGACGCTGCCGTCAGGCTGGCGGATCAGGTTCGATTGCTTGACGTCACCGGTCGAACGCAGGGTCTGTTTGACCCAGGCGCTGTCAGTCGGGTGCAGGGCCGCTTCGTCCATGGTCCAGTGCAGGCGGTAGGCGAAATCAAATGGCTTGAGTGGCTCTGGCAGAGTGGCCGGGCTCCAAAACGCAACGATGTTGTCGTTGGTTTCGTCAGCGGTAGGAATTTCCACCAGGTCTACCGAGCCTTTGCCCCAATCACCCTGCGGTTCGATCCAGGCGCTTGGGCGCTTGTCGTAGTTGTCGTCCAGGTCTTCATAGTGGCTGAAGTCGCGGCCACGTTGCAGCAAGCCGAAGCCACGCGGGTTTTCAACCGAGAAGTTGCTCACCGACAAGTGTTTCGGGTTGTTCAGCGGACGCCAGATCCACTCGCCGTTGCCAGCATGAATGGCAAGGCCCGACGAATCGTGCAGCTCGCGACGGTAGTTGAGGACTTTGGACGGTTGGTTAGCGCCGAACAGGTACATGCTGGTCAGCGGAGCAATGCCCAGCTTGCCAACCTTGTCGCGCAGGAACATTTGCGCTTTGACATCCACTACCGTGTCCACGCCCGGGCGCAGGGTAAAGCGGTAAGCACCGGTAGCCCGTGGCGAATCCAGCAAGGCGAAGATCACCAAGTGCTTGTCATTAGGCTTGGGCTTTTCGATCCAGAACTCGGTGAAGCGCGGAAACTCTTCGCCCGACGGCAATGCAGTGTCGATCGCCATACCACGGGCAGACAGGCCATAGATCTGGCCCTTGCCCACAACGCGGAAGTAACTCGCGCCCAGCATGGTCATGATTTCGTCCTGCTTATCCGCCTTGTTGATCGGATACAGCACGCGGAAACCGGCCCAACCGAGGTTTTCGGTCGCTTTAGGGTCGAACTTGACGTCGCCAAAATCGAAACGACTGGAGTCGTACTTGATCTCTTCAACCTTGGTAGCGGTCACTTCATTGATTTTCACCGGCGTGTCGAAATGCATGCCTTGGTGATAAAAGGACAATTTGAACGGGGTTTTATCGCCCGCCCACTCAGCCTTTTCACGCTTGAACTGAATCTTCTGATAATCCGCGAACTTCATGTCGCGGAATTCATTTGGCAAATTGCTGCGCGGCGCTTGGTACTTCTGTTCGGCGAGGGTTTTAGCCTCAGCCGCCACGTCATCCAGACTGAATGCCCACAGTTGACCCGCACCGAACAAGCAAAAGAGCGCAGAGCCCGTCACCAGTGCGTTGCGAAACCGCTTGGCAGACATTTTTGGTGCATTTAATGGACTAACAATCACGAGCAAACCTCGCCGAAAACAGATGATGAAACCAACGGCCAGCGATCTAAATGCCAGGTTGGCGAGCACTGTTCCGACAATTGGTAGAGGTTTTAATTCCCCCATCGTGTCGGATTAGTCTCTGTGTAGCGCGGGATTATCTAGTAGCCCGCGTGACAACGCATCTACTGTCAGCAAGTATTTATCGCTAAAACCCCCTGTTTTCGGACGAAAACACGGATTTTCAGTGTTTTAAATATGTAACAGGAATGTCACAGGGCCATCATTGACCAAATGCACCTGCATATCAGCCCCAAAACGCCCTGAGCCGACGATCGGGTGAAGGCGTTTTGCCTCAATCAGCAGGTGATTGAACAGTGCCTCGGCCAATGCTGGAGGCGCTGCTGTGGAGAAGCTGGGGCGCAGGCCACTTTTGGTATCGGCGGCCAGGGTAAATTGCGAAACCAGCAGCAAACCGCCGCCAATATCAGCCAGTGACAGGTTCATTTTGCCTTCGGCATCGCTGAACACCCGGTAGTTGAGCAGCTTGTGCAGCAACTTGGCCGCGCTCGCTTCGGTATCACCAGGTTCAACGGCGACCAGCACCAGCAAGCCCTGGTCGATTGAACCGACAATCTCCCCTGCTACCTCTACCCGCGCGCCCCTGACACGCTGCAACAGGCCCTTCATGCTTCGTCGGGCTGCAAGTTGAGCAGGCTGCGGGCCATTTGCTCGGTGGCGCGCACCAAGGCATCGGTAATACCGGGTTCAGAGGCCACATGCCCGGCCTCGCGGATGATTTGCAGCTCGCTGCCAGGCCAAGCCTGATGCAGCTCCCAGGCGTTATCCAGCGGGCAAATCATGTCGTAGCGGCCATGCACGATCACCGCTGGCAGGTGGGCAATCTTGTACATGTCACGCAGCAACTGATTGGGTTCCAGGAACGCGTTGTTCATGAAGTAGTGGCATTCGATACGGGCAATGGACAAGGCCCGATGCGGGTCGCAAAAACGTTCGACCACTTGCGGGTTGGGCCGCAGGGTTGCAGCACGTCCTTCCCAGGTCGACCAGGCCTTGGCCGCATGCATCTGGGCGATCTGGTCATTGCCTGTCAGGCGCTTGTGAAAAGCGCTCATCAGATCGTGACGCTCTTCCTGCGGGATAGGCGCTATGTATTCCTGCCAGTAATCCGGGAAAATCCGGCTGGCACCTGCCTGATAGAACCACTCGATTTCTTGAGGACGTGCCAGAAAGATCCCACGCAGAATCAGTCCATGTACCCGGTCCGGGTGGCTTTGCGCGTACGCCAGTGACAGGGTCGAGCCCCAGGAACCACCAAACAACACCCACTTGTCGACACCTAGGTACAGACGAATCCGCTCCATGTCGGCGACCAGATCCCACGTGGTGTTGCTGTCCAGGCTGGCATGCGGCGTCGAACGCCCGCAACCGCGCTGATCAAACGTAATGATGCGGTACAGGCCCGGATCAAAATAGCAGCGACTGTTGGCATCGCAGCCCGAACCTGGCCCGCCGTGGACAAAAACCACAGGCAAGCCATCCGGCGAACCGCTCTCGTCAACGTAAAGCACATGCGGCCCATCAACCGCCAGCTCATGCCGGGCGTAGGGTTTGATCTGCGGGAACAAGGTCTGCATTACGCACTCCGAGAGAGGGGCTGAAAAATGTTGCCGTCTGGCATCATAAACCCGAATGGGTGCAAGGAGCATGTCCTTAAAAAGGCTGTGGTTGAATATCTGGCAACTGCATAAATCCTGTGGGAGCGGGCTTGCTCGCGATTGCATCGATGCGGTCTAACCGTAAGACCGAGTAGTCCGCATCGCGAGCAAGCCCGCTCCCACAAAATCAAAATCAACCCCTGGAATAACGCTGCTGCCCCCACTCAATAATCCGCGCCAGTAATTGCTTGAGCACCACTTGGGTTGGTGCGGCCAGGTCTTCGCGGTAGTTGAACGGCTCGAACTCTTCCATATAGGTGCACTGCGCCAGTTCCAGCTGCACGGCGTGAATGTTGTCGGCCGGGCTGCCGTAATGGCGGGTGATATGACCCCCCTTGAAGCGCCCGTTCAACACATGGCTATAGGTCGGATGCTCGGCACAGATCGCTTCCAGATCGCGGGCCAGTAACGGGTCGCAGCTGGCGCCATTGAAGGTGCCCAGATTGAAGTCCGGCAAACGCCCGTCAAACAGGTGCGGCACGCAAGAGCGAATGGAGTGCGCATCAAACAGCAGCGCATAGCCAAATTCGTCCTTGAGGCGTTTGAGTTCCTGTTGCAGGGTCTGGTGGTAGGGTTTCCAGATCTGCTCCAGGTAGGTGGCGCGCTCTTGTGCCGTAGGCACCTGCCCTTCGCGAAACAGTGGCACGCCATCAAACAGCGTGGCCGGAAACAACCCTGTGGTTGCCCCCACATACATCGGCGCATCGTCTTCGGGGCGATTAAGGTCAATCACAAAACGCGAATATTCAGCCGCCAGGGTGCTGGCGCCCATCTCGTTGGCAAAATCATAAAGCTGCGGGATATGCCAGTCGGTGTCCGGCAGGCTTTGCGCTTCGGGGATCAGCCCGGCCTTCACCGCAGGTGTCAGTTTCAAGCCAGCGTGGGGCATGCTGATCAGCAATGGCACGCGGCCTTGTTTAAATGTCAGTACCTTATCCACAAGCTTTTCTCCTAAAGCGCTACATCAACGCCGTTGCGCACGACGCGTTTATCCAGATCACCGCCCAGCCAGTAGGCCAGGTCTGCGGGACGATCAATGTTCCAGGCCACAAAGTCGGCCACCTTGCCGGGCTCCAGCGAGCCGTGGGTCTCGCCCATGCCCAACGCCGTAGCCGCATGCTGAGTGACACCGGCCAGGGCTTCTTCGGGGGTCATGCGGAACAGGGTGCAGGCCATGTTCAGCATCAGGCGCAACGACAACCCCGGCGACGTGCCCGGATTGAGGTCGCTGGCGATGGCGATTTTCACCCCGTGCTTGCGCAGGGCCTCCATCGGCGGCAGCTGGGTTTCACGCAAAAAGTAAAACGCACCGGGCAGCAGCACGGCCACGGTTCCGGATTCAGCCATGGCAATCGCATCTTCTTCAGTCATGAACTCCAGATGATCCGCAGACAACGCCTGATAGCGCGCCGCCAGGCTGGAGCCATGCAACGAGGACAACTGCTCGGCGTGCAATTTGACTGGCAGGCCCAGTTGCTGCGCCACTTTGAATACCCGTTCAACCTGAGCCGGAGAAAACGCCAGGTACTCGCAGAACGCATCCACTGCATCCACCAGCCCTTCAGCTGCCAGCGCTGGCAGCATTTCGTTGCAGATATGCTCGATATAGTCGTCGGCGCGATCCTTGTACTCCGGCGGCAAAGCATGGGCCGCCAGGCAGGTGCTGCGCACCGTGACCGGCAACTCGGCCCCTAGACGGCGGATCACCCGCAGAATTTTGCGTTCGCTCTCAAGGCTCAGGCCGTAACCGGACTTGATCTCGACACTGGTGACGCCATCACGCAGCAAGCACAACAAACGCTGACGGGCGCTGGCGAACAATTCCTCTTCGCTGGCAGCACGGGTCGCACGCACGGTGCTGGCGATACCGCCACCGGCAGCGGCAATTTCTGCATAGCTCACACCCTGCAAGCGTTGCTCGAATTCGCCACTGCGATTACCGCCAAACACCGTGTGGGTATGGCAATCGATCAGCCCCGGCGTCACCCACGCCCCTTCCAGGCCATGGGTTTGACCATACTCGCCCGTCGGCAACTGCTGACGCGAACCAATCCACTCAATGTAGCCGTCACGGGTAACGATGGCGGCGTCCTCGATGATCGAGTACATGCCATTAGCCATGGTTGCGACATTGCAGTGTTGCCAAAGGGTTTTCATTGCGTCACTCCGTCAATGATCAAAAACTCAGGAAAGCTCGGGAGCCACTTCAATCGCACGACCCGCAGCCGGCTTTACCCACAATAGATAAGCCACAACCAGGAATACAATCCAGACCGCGCCTACCATCAGTGCCGCCTGGGTCTCAGGGAAGTAACCCAGTACGCCGAAGATAAACACCATAAATGCGATAGCAGCCATTGGCGCATACGGCCAGAACGGCACGGGGAACTTGAGTTCGGCCACTTGCTCTCGGGTCATGGAACGGCGCATGGCCACCTGAGTCACCAAAATCATCAACCACACCCACACCGTGGCGAAGGTGGCAATCGAGGCGATGACCAGGAAGATGTTTTCCGGGATCAGGTAGTTGAGCACTACACCGCCCAACAACGTAGCGCCCATCACCAGTACGGTCATCCACGGCACGCCATGGCGGGAGATTTTGGCAAAGCCTTTAGGTGCCTGCCCTTGCTGTGCCAGACCGTACATCATGCGGCCAGCGCCGAAGATATCGCTGTTGATGGCCGACACTGCCGCCGAGATCACCACGATATTCAGAATGGTGGCTGCAGAACTGATGCCCAGACTGTCAAAAATCTGCACGAACGGGCTGCCCTGGCTGCCAATCTGGTTCCACGGGTAAATAGCCATCAACACAAACAGCGTCAGCACATAGAACAACAGAATACGCAGCGGCACCGCGTTGATCGCTTTAGGAATCACGCGTTGCGGGTCTTTGGCTTCACCGGCAGTGATGCCGATGATTTCAATGCCGCCGAAGGCAAACATCACCACGGCAAACGAGGCGATCAAGCCGCCCACGCCATTAGGCATAAAGCCACCGAACGACCACAGGTTGCTGACGCCGGTGGCAACAGCGTCAGAGCTGCCGGAAGTACCGATGCCAAACAGCATGATGCCGAAACCGGCCAGAATCATCGCCACGATGGCGGCAACTTTAAGCAGCGACAGCCAGAATTCCATTTCGCCGAAGACTTTGACGCTGCACAGGTTCAACCCGCCAATCAGCAGCACAATGCCCAAAACCCAGATCCAGCGCGCCACCTCAGGAAACCAGAAACCCATGTAAATGCCGAAGGCCGTGACATCGGCCAGACACACGATGATCATCTCGAAGGCGTAGGTCCAACCCAGAATAAAGCCCGACATAGGGCCCAGGTAGGTGCTGGCGTAATGGCCAAAGGAGCCCGACACCGGGTTGTGCACGGCCATTTCGCCCAGTGCACGCATTACCATAAACACCGCGGCGCCACCAATCAGGTAGGCCAGCAGCACAGCAGGTCCAGCCATTTGAATGGCAGCGGCTGAACCATAAAAAAGACCCGTTCCGATCGCTGAACCCAGCGCCATAAAACGGATGTGGCGAGCGGATAGCCCGCGTTTCAAACCTTGAGTTTGCGTTTGCATTTCGCGTCCTTGATTATTTTTGTCGGCGAAAACAGAGACGCAGAGAGCCCGTAGGCCCTCTGCGTTTTTTTGGATTACAGGCTTGGCAGAACGTGAGCAGGCAGCAGATCGTTCAGGCAACGAGTCGCCAGCAATTGCATGGCAATTTCGATATCCGGAGCGAAGAAGCGGTCTTTCTCATAGTGAGCGACCTTGCTGCGCAGGCTGGTGCGAGCGACTTCAAGCTTGGCCGAGGTTTTCAGGCCATCACGCAGGTCCAGACCCTGGCACGCAGCCAGCCACTCGATTGCCAGTACACCGCGTACGTTTTCAGCCATTTCCCACAGACGCTTGCCAGCAGAAGGAGCCATCGAAACGTGGTCTTCCTGGTTGGCCGAGGTAGGAATGCTGTCAACGCTATGTGGGTGGGACAACGCCTTGTTCTCGCTGGCCAAGGCCGCAGCCGTTACCTGAGCGATCATGAAACCGGAGTTGACGCCGCCATTGGCCACCAGGAACGGCGGCAATTGCGACATGTGCTTGTCCATCATCAACGAGATGCGGCGCTCGCTCAGCGAGCCGATTTCGGCAATCGCCAACGCCATGTTGTCTGCAGCCATCGCTACCGGTTCGGCGTGGAAGTTACCGCCGGAGATCACGTCGCCCTGCTCGGCAAATACCAGCGGGTTATCCGACACCGCGTTGGCTTCAACGCCCAGCACTTCAGCCGCCTGACGGAACTGGGTCAGGCAGGCACCCATCACTTGTGGCTGGCAGCGCAGGGAGTACGGGTCTTGTACCTTGTCGCAGTTCTTGTGCGACTCGGACACTTCGCTGCTGGTACCCAGCAGGTCGCGATAAATCGCAGCAGCGTCGATTTGACCGCGTTGACCGCGAGCAGCATGAATACGTGGATCGAACGGCGAACGCGAACCCAGCACCGCTTCAACCGTCAGGCCGCCGCACGCCATAGCGGCAGCAAACAGGTCTTCGCCTTCAAACAGACCGCGCAGGGCGTAGGCTGTCGATACTTGAGTACCGTTGAGCAGCGCCAGACCTTCTTTGGCAGCCAGAGTCAGCGGTTCAAGACCGGCTTGCTTCAAGGCAGTGACTGCATCGAGCCACTCGCCTTTGTAACGTGCCTTGCCTTCGCCCAACAGCACCAGTGACATATGCGCCAACGGCGCCAGGTCGCCCGACGCGCCCACTGAACCTTTAAGCGGGATGTGCGGGTAAACCTCGGCATTGATCAGCGCGATCAAGGCGTCGATCACTACGCGGCGAATCCCGGAGAAACCACGGCTCAGGCTGTTGACCTTGAGCACCATGATCAGGCGCACCAGATCATCGCTGATCGGCTCGCCGATACCGGCTGCGTGGGACAGCACCAGAGAACGCTGGAGGTTTTCCAGGTCTTCGCTGGCAATTTTTGTCGAAGCCAGCAGACCGAAACCTGTGTTGATGCCGTAGGTGGTGCGGTTTTCGGCAAGGATCTGCTCAACGCACGCCACACTGGCATCGATCTGCGCCGAAGCACTCTCGTCCAGGCTGAGGGTAACCGGCTGCTGATAAATGTCACGCAGTTGGGCAAGGCTCAGTTGGCCGGGGATCAGGTTTAACTCAAGCACGTTAATACTCCTTCACGCGTGTAACCGAAATTATAGAAATCTTTAGCAACCTTGTGGGAGCGAGCCTGCTCGCGAAGGTCGTTCGCGAGCAGGCTCGCTCCCACAGAAGACCAGTGTCAGCCGTTGATCATCGGCAGGTTCAAGCCCTGCTCGTTGGCGCAGTCGATGGCAATGTCGTAGCCCGCATCGGCGTGACGCATCACACCAGTCGCCGGGTCGTTGTGCAGAACACGAGCGATGCGCTCAGCCGCTTCGTCGGTGCCGTCACATACGATTACCATCCCCGAATGCTGCGAGAAGCCCATGCCAACGCCGCCGCCGTGGTGCA
The DNA here is from genome assembly GCF_037055265.1 of Pseudomonas sp. ML2-2023-6. Lineage (NCBI taxonomy): Bacteria > Pseudomonadati > Pseudomonadota > Gammaproteobacteria > Pseudomonadales > Pseudomonadaceae > Pseudomonas > Pseudomonas sp. ML2-2023-6. The sequence continues at coordinate 366,901 of NZ_CP146347.1, forward strand.
AGGAGACCCAGGTCGCGCCGCTCGCGGTGTTCAGCAAAGCGTTGAGCAGTGGCCAGTCGGACACGGCGTCCGAGCCGTCTTTCATCGATTCGGTTTCGCGGTTCGGGCTGGAGACCGAGCCGGAGTCCAGGTGGTCACGACCGATCACGATCGGCGCTTTCAGCTCGCCGCTGCGCACCATTTCGTTGAACGCCAGGCCCAGCTTGGCGCGCTGGCCCAGGCCAACCCAGCAGATACGTGCCGGCAAGCCCTGGAAGCTGATGCGCTCGCGGGCCATGTCTAGCCAGTTGTGCAGGTGGGCGTCGTCGGCGATCAGCTCTTTAACCTTGGCGTCGGTTTTGTAGATATCTTCCGGATCACCCGACAGCGCGACCCAACGGAATGGACCTACACCACGGCAGAACAGTGGGCGGATATACGCGGGTACAAAGCCCGGGAAGTCGAAAGCGTTTTCGACGCCAACTTCCTTGGCCATCTGACGGATGTTGTTGCCGTAGTCGAAGGTTGGAACACCCGCCTTCTGGAACGCCAGCATGGCTTCTACGTGTTCGCCCATCGAGGCTTTGGCGGCTTTGACCACGGCTGCGGGATCAGTCACAGCGCGGTCGCGGTACTGCTCCCAGGTCCAGCCTTTAGGCAGGTAGCCGTTCAGCGGGTCGTGGGCGCTGGTCTGGTCGGTGACCATGTCCGGGCGTACGCCACGGCGGACCATTTCTGGCAACAGCTCGGCAGCGTTGCCGCACAGAGCGATGGAAATCGCCTTGCCTTCAGCGGTGTATTTGGCGATACGGGCCAGCGCGTCATCCAGATCCGCGGCTTGCTCGTCGACATAACGAGTGGCCAGACGGAAATCGATGCGGCTTTGCTGGCATTCGATGTTCAGCGAGCAGGCACCAGCCAGAGTTGCAGCCAACGGCTGCGCGCCGCCCATGCCACCCAGACCGGCGGTCAGTACCCATTTACCGACCAGGCTGCCGTTGTAGTGCTGGCGACCGGCTTCGACGAAGGTTTCGTAAGTGCCCTGCACGATGCCCTGGCTGCCGATGTAGATCCAGCTGCCCGCAGTCATCTGGCCGTACATGGCCAAGCCTTTGGCGTCGAGTTCGTTGAAGTGCTCCCACGTGGCCCAGTGCGGCACCAGGTTGGAGTTGGCGATCAGAACCCGTGGCGCGTTGCTGTGGGTTTTGAACACGCCGACCGGCTTGCCCGATTGCACCAGCAGGGTTTCGTCATCGTTGAGGTTGGTCAGGCTTTCGACGATTTTGTCGTAGCACTCCCAGTTCCGCGCTGCCCGGCCAATACCGCCATACACCACCAGTTCGGTCGGGTTCTCGGCCACTTGCGGATCGAGGTTGTTCATCAGCATCCGCAGTGGAGCTTCAGTCATCCAGCTTTTGGCTGTGAGCTGTGTACCACGGGCGGCGCGGATCTCACCATCACGGTGACGAGTGAACGAAGCAGGCGATTTTGGGGTAGTTGAAGTCACGGGTAACTCCTCAGCGTTGGGCAGATGCGTCGGGTGTGAGAAGAGGATCGACGCACACTTATGTACTTGTACATACAAGCATATGCAAGTTAGCGGCCAATCTGCAAATTTTCGCCATGAAAAATCTGCAAGCCCCGTAAATAAAGGCGCGCAGCTGCGAGAGAAGTTTTATGGGGGGGAGGGAAAAATTTGTAGGAGGTGTTACGAAAGCAGAATTGTGCGCTGAATTGGGGCGTTAGGTAACAGAGAACGGAAACATCACTGCTTATATGTAGCCGCTGCCGCAGGCTGCGATTGGGCGCGAGGCGGCCCCTGCCCTGATATTGAAAGCAAAGGCCCTTCGGTCCTTATCGCAGCCTGCGGCAGCGGCTACACGCTAGACCGGCGTTAACTCGATCACACAGCACAACCCGGTCACAGTGATTTCCAACAACTGGCGATTGCCGCTCAATTGCAGGCAGTCGTAACGGCCCAGATGTTCGTGGCTGGTGTTACCCAAGCTCACATGCGTTTGTTCACCCGCACCAAACACCAACAGCGTATGCGCCGAGCTGAACAGGCGCTGCGGGGTTGTCGCGTGCAGCCATTGCAGGCGTGCCGCATAGCGATGGGGGGCGTAGATCAGATTGAAGTCGCGGATTGGCCCATCAATCAGGGTGCAGGTGACGGCGCTTTCACCCCGGAACGCAAACGCATCGAACGGTAACAATCCTCGGGTGCTTACGCCGTCGACTTTCAGGTTCATCCCCGCGCCTTGCAGCACGCTGATAACCCGCTGATAACCGTCGAAACGCGAAAAACCGCCAGACTCACCAATATCGGCAATCGACAGGCGCCAGCCAAAACCTTCAAGGCCCTCGCCCGCGTCACGGGTGATCTCTTCGGTGCTGCCGCCGCCGTTTTTCCACGGCATGCGCGGGTAATCGGCGGCGCGTAAAACAACGGTCTGGCTCATTTATTGAAACGTCCTTCGAGGCGGTGACGGGAACCGGGGTGGATCAAGCGGGCGGCGGTAACAGGCTGACGACCCGACCAGGTGCGGCGGCGAATCAGCAGGCACGGCTCACCGGGCTCGATTTGCAGTAATTTGCATTCTTTAGGGTCAGCCAGAATCGCTTCAACCACGTGCTCGCCTTCGGTCAGTGGTGCAACCTGAGACAGATAGGCGTAAGGCGTTTGCAGGGTGAAATCCTGCTTAAGGTAGTCCGGTGCCACCAGCGCATTGACGAAACGGTCTTCAATTTGCACGGCAATCCCGTTCTCGTAGTGCACGATCAGCGAATGAAAGACTTTCTGCCCTTCACGCATGTCGAGCACGGCGGCGCGTTCGGAACCGGCCATCTCTTCGCCCAGACTGATCACCTTGCAGGTGTGTTTATGCCCACGAGCAGCGATCTCATCGGCAATGTTGTTGACTTCAAACAGCGCGGACTGAGTCTTGGGCTCGGCCACAAAAGTACCGACGCCCTGCATGCGCACCAGTAAACCGTCGGCGGTCATTTCACGCAGCGCACGGTTAATGGTCATGCGACTGAAGCCCAATTGGGTCACCAGCTCGCTTTCAGAAGGCACACGGTAATGCGGCGGCCAGTTCCCACTCTGGATTTGCGCAGTGATCATTTGCTTTACGCGGGCGTAAAGCGGGGCCGGGCTATCGCCCATGTGGGCGGCCAGCGGGGACACGACAGGCGGAGTCGACACAGGCAATCCTTGTTCATGAGTTAAGTGGCGTAGCTTGCCGGAGTTTACCGAGCAGGCAAACGTCTGTATATGTATATACAAATTACAAGCAATGGGGTACCGAACCGATGTCCGTCTTCTTTGCCGAGCGTGCGCTGCTACCCACAGGCTGGGCTGCCAATGTCCGAATCGAGGTCGGTGCCGATGGCCACCTGACCCGGGTTCAAGCCAATGCCGACGCGCACGGCGCCGAACGCCTGAGCGGGCCACTGCTGCCGGGCATGCCGAATCTGCACTCCCACGCATTCCAACGGGCCATGGCCGGTTTGGCCGAAGTGGCGGGCAACCCCAATGACAGTTTCTGGACCTGGCGCGATTTGATGTATCGGCTCGTCGGAAAAATAAGCCCCGAGCAGCTCGGTGTTATTGCCCGTCAGTTGTACATTGAAATGCTCAAGGCAGGTTACACCTCGGTCGCCGAATTCCATTATGTACACCACGATCTGTCGGGCCAGCCTTATGCCAATCCGGCAGAACTGGCGTTGCGCATCAGCGAAGCGGCGCGCTCGACCGGCATTGGCCTGACCCTGTTGCCGGTGCTTTACAGCCACTCGGGCTTTGGCGGCCAAGCACCCAATGACGGCCAGCGGCGCTTTATCAACAGCACCGAGCAATATCTGAAATTGCAGCAGCAGTTGCAGCCGCTGCTGGCGCAACAGCCTGCGCAAGCCTTGGGCCTGTGTTTTCACTCGCTGCGCGCCGTTACCCCCGAGCAAATTCATGAAGTCTTGCGCGCCAGCGACACGACTTGCCCAGTGCATATCCATATCGCCGAGCAACAAAAGGAAGTCGACGACTGCCTGAGCTGGAGCGGCAAGCGGCCGATCCAGTGGCTATACGACAATGTCGAGGTCGATCAGCGCTGGTGCTTGGTGCATGCGACCCACGCCAACGCCGCTGAAGTTCAGCTTATGGCGCAAAGCCAGGCCGTAGCCGGGCTCTGCTTGACCACAGAAGCCAACCTGGGTGACGGTATTTTCCCGGCGGTGGACTTCCTTGCTCAAGGCGGGCGCATGGGTATCGGCTCGGACAGCCATGTGTCGCTGAGTGTGGTTGAAGAACTGCGCTGGCTGGAATACGGCCAGCGCTTGCGTGATCAACGCCGTAACCGGATGTATCGCAGCGACCAACCGATGGTCGGGCGCACGCTGTACGACGCGGCGCTGGTGGGTGGCGCCCAAGCGATGGGGCAGGCGGTTGCCGGATTGGCCGTGGGCCAGCGCGCCGACTGGCTGGTGCTTGACGGTAACGACCCGTACCTGGCCACCGCCAAGGACGACGCAATTCTTAACCGCTGGTTGTTTGCGGGCGGCGATCGTCAGGTACGCGACGTGCTGGTCAATGGCCAGTGGGTGGTGCGTGATGGTCATCACGCCGATGAAGAAGCCAGTTGCCGCGACTTCACCCGGGTGCTGCGCGAGCTGTTGGGTTAACCCCTACGGCAACGGTTACAAAGAAACTAACCGTGGGAACGAGCCTGCTCGCGAAGCCCGTTCGCGAGCAGGCTCGTTCCCACTGGGAATACCTTGGCCGGCAACAACGTATCTACAAGGAAAGCATTTCCTTCGCGGCCCATTCCCGCACCTGGGCATAGGGGTAGTTTTCCAATGCCGCAAACCCCGCAATGGCGCGCGCTTTCATCTTGGTGAACATCGGCACACTGATCCCGCATAAAAAACGGGTCAGGCGTTCTGCCAGGGGATAACTTCCCGTGTATTCCTGATGCCTGTGGATAAAAGCGCCACATAACGCTTCGAAGTTCTTATCCACAAGCGGCGACAGTGCAGGCGGCTCCGGCAAGTGAGCTACCTGCCCTGCGCACACCGAACAATGCCCGCAATGCTGCGGTGCCTGTTCGTCGCCAAAGTACTGCGCCAGCCGATAGCTCAGGCAAGTTTCACTGGCGAACAACGCCAGCATCGCGTGAATACGCACAATCTCGCCACGCTCGTGGGCAGTGAAGTAAGCATGCAACTCCTGGCTCAGCGCCTGGGCATCAAAATCGCTCACCAACAGGCTGTAGACCTCAGTCATCTGCTTGCTTTCAAGCTCGATCCAGCCCTTCTCCTGAAAGTAATCCAGCGCCTTGACCACCCGATTGCGGTCGGCCTGATGCTGGCTGTACAACGCGTCGAAATTCACCGTGGCCCAGGTTCTGGCACGGCTGGAAGTCTGGATGATGGCCGAGACGAACTGCTGGCGCTCGCCCTCGAACCTGGCCAGCAGTACTTCGGGCTCGATCAAAAACTTGAAGCGATACTCCGCAAAATAGGCATAGCGCGGAGCAATCAGACCACGCAGCTCCAGTTGCACCAACAAGGTTTTGAGCGGTAACTGACGAATATTGCTCTGATCAGACAACGGCAGAAGCATGAACTCCCACTGCCCTTCAGGTATCGCCCCACGCAGTTCATCAAGCACGCAGCGAATGCCTTGCAGCTCGGGCGTATCGCCGTACACAAAGTTTTCCAGCACGTTGAGGCTGTCGCGGTTGGCCAGCACCAGACATTCGGACGGCTGACCATCACGCCCGGCGCGGCCGATTTCCTGGCTGTAGTTTTCAATCGACTTGGGCAAGTCAAAATGCACCACGTTGCGGATGTCGCTTTTATCAATGCCCATCCCAAAGGCAATGGTGGCGACAATGCAATTCAACTGCCCGCTCATAAACTGGCGCTGAATGCCCTCACGTTGATCGTGGGGCAAACCGGCGTGATAGGCGTTGGCACTGATCCCGTGCTGGTTGAGGTGCTGAGCAATCTGCTCAGCGGTCCTTTGCAGCGTGACGTACACGATGCTGGGCTGGCCAATGCGCTGGCCCATCCACTGCACCAGGCGCTCGCGCTTGGTCGCGCCGCTGACCGGCTCAACCCATAAGTTGAGGTTGGCGCGATAGAAACCGGTGGTAATGACATCCGCCTCGGCAATCGCGAATTTGGCCTGCATATCCGCGATTACATTGGGCGTAGCTGTAGCCGTAAGCAGCAAGGCCTGCGGGATATTGAACTGACGCTGGTAGTCCGGGAGCTTCAGGTAGTCCGGGCGAAAATTGTGCCCCCACTCGGAAATACAGTGCGCTTCATCCACCACCAGCAATGAAATCGGCACCTGCTGCAAGAAGTTACGAAAACGTTCGTTCTTGAGGCGCTCAACCGAGATCATCAAAATCTTCAACTCACCCGTTTTCGCCCGAGCCATGACTGCACTTGCGTCATCACGGCTTTGCGCCGAATCAATGCTGGCCGCCGCAATCCCGTGGCGTTGCAAAAACGCCAACTGATCTTGCATCAGGGCTAACAGGGGCGAGACCACCAGTGTCAGGTGCGGCAATAACAGGGCCGGCAGTTGGTAACACAACGACTTGCCCGAACCCGTCGGAAAAATCGCCGCCGCCGAACGCCCAGCCAGAACAGCACTGATCGCCGCTTCTTGCCCGGCACGAAACTGTGGGTAACCGAAAACCTGCTCCAGGGTGTTGTGCATCACTGTCACTCCATTGACCACTGCAAAGCGCAAAACTCTAACGCGGGGGTTGCAGCTGATCGAGAAAAGGTCGGGGGAAAATTGAGAGGGGATGATACAGGGCCGGGCCAGAATGCCTTGAACAACCCTTTGTCAGGAGAAAACGCAAAGTTTGGCAACAACTGGATTTTGCCAGTAGTATTTATTGTACATACGATATATTGATGCAAATAACCTACGACATCACCAAGCGCAACAAGACGCTAATCGAGCGAGGCCTTGATTTCGCTGACGCAAAAGCCGTATTTGCAGGTCATCACTTCACAGCTGAAGACTTACGTCAGGATTACGGCGAAGTCCGACTAATCAGCATCGGCCTGATACAGGAACGCATGGTTGTTTTGGTCTGGACACCGCGCGGCGAGGACCGCCGTATTATATCAATGAGGAAAGCCAATGAGCGCGAACAAGTACTCTATGCCCATCGATTGGGCTGACCCGAATGACGCGCCGGAGTTGACAGAGGCCTTTTTTGAAGCTGCCGACGAGTTCAAAGGTCCGCAGTTGATCAAACGCGGCAGGCCCAAGGCTGAAAAAGTGCTCACACGCATCACCATCCGACTTGCGCCCGAAGTCGTGGAGCAATTCAAAGCGTCCGGACCCGGCTGGCAAACACGAATGAACGCAGCATTGGCTGACTGGTTGAAGACTCACTCGCCAGGAGAGATACCTTGAAATTCTTTTCGGACTTTTGACCATGAAACTCGCCTCTGACCTCCCGGACACCCCTGCCCTACGCGAGCTGATGCAGGTGCTGCATGAAGAAATCGGCCTGCCGGAACACAAGGCCGTCAGCCTGAAGACCTCGATCAACCTCGACCTGGGCTGCAACGGCAGCGATGCCCAGCATCTGATGGAAACACTGGAGGAGCACTTCGGCCTTGAGCTGACCGATTACGACGCCTACCGTTACTTCCAGCCAGCCGGTAATGACCCGCACCTCAAGCGCAAGGCCAAGGGCCGCGAGGGCAAAGTGCCGCTGACCATTGGCATGCTGTATGAGGCTATCCAAGCCCGACAGTGGGATACCCAAGCTCTGGAAGGCTAAATTCCAGGCACAAAAAAGCCGCCTTTTCAGGCGGCTTTTTCGTGGATCAACACACTGACCGAATGCTTACGCCTTCGGGCCAGCAGCCTTGATCGCGTCGCTGACGTCGAACTTCTTGAAGTTCTCAACGAACAGGCCAGCCAATGCCTTGGCAGCTTCGTCGTAGGCAGCTTTGTCTTCCCAAGTGTTACGTGGGTTGAGCAGTACTGTGTCAACACCCGGTACGGTCAATGGTACGTCGAGGTTGATGGTGTCCAGGTGCTCGGTTGCTGCGCCGATCAGAGCACCGCTCTGGATCGCTGCAATCACGCCACGCGTAGTCGGGATGTTGAAACGCTTGCCAACGCCGTAGCCACCGCCGGTCCAGCCGGTGTTAACCAGGTACACCTTGGAGCCGAAGCCGCGGATGCGCTTGATCAGCAGCTCTGCGTATTCGCCAGCTGGGCGCGGGAAGAACGGTGCGCCGAAGCAGGTGGAGAAAGTCGACTTGATGCCGCTGCCCGAACCCATTTCAGTCGAACCCACCAGCGCGGTGTAGCCAGACAGGAAGTGGTAGGCCGCTTGTTCTTCGCTGAGGATCGAAACAGGTGGCAACACGCCAGTCAGGTCGCAAGTCAGGAAGATCACAGCGTTAGGCTCACCACCGAGGTTCAGCGGAGCGCGTTTTTCGATCAGTTCACGCGGGTAAGCGGCGCGGCTGTTCTGAGTCAGGCTGTCGTCTGCGTAGTCTGGTTTTTTATTCTCGTCGAGAACAACGTTCTCCAACACGGCGCCGTGCTGGATGGCTTTCCAGATAACCGGCTCGTTCTTCTCGGACAGGTCGATGCACTTGGCATAGCAACCGCCTTCGATGTTGAACACAACGCCTACGCCCCAGCCGTGTTCGTCGTCACCGATCAGGTAACGGCTTTCGTCAGCCGACAGAGTGGTTTTACCCGTGCCGGACAGGCCGAAGAACAGGGTAACGTCGCCCTCTTCGCCCATGTTGGCAGCGCAGTGCATCGGCAGAACGTCGACTGCTGGCAGCAGGAAGTTCTGAACCGAGAACAGGGCTTTTTTCATCTCGCCGGCATAACGCATGCCCGCGATCAGTACTTTTTTGGCTGCAAAGTTGATGATCACGCAACCGTCGGAGTTGGTGCCATCACGCTCTGGCTCGCACACGAAGTTCGGTGCGTTGATCACTTGCCACTCGTCTTTGCCCGCTGGGTTGTACTGTTCAGGGTTGATGAACAGGCAACGGCCAAACAGGTTGTGCCAAGCAGTTTCGGTGGTCATTTTGACGGGCAGGTAGTGCGCCGGATCTGAACCTACATGCACGTGAGAAACAAAACGCTCACGCTCACCCAGATAAGCCGCAACGCGGTCCCACAGTGCATCGAACTTGTCGGCCGGGAACTTGCGGTTGATCGGGCCCCAGGCGATTGCGTCCTGAGTGGTCGGCTCTTCAACAATGAAGCGGTCAGCTGGTGAACGGCCGGTACGATGGCCGGTTTTGACAACCAGTGCGCCATTGTCGGCAAGCTCGCCCTCACCACGGCTCAGGGCTTCTTTGACCAGATCGTCGATGCTCAGATCGGTGTACACGGCGTTATTAGCTTGCGTCATGAGGTTCCCCGTCGGCCATTGGCCGATTGCGCCAAACGTTTTGTAGTAGAAAAGTTTGCACTACTACCGCGAAAAAAGTGGGCCGGATTATGCCAGAAAACCCCAAAAAGAGTAGGGCCCACCTGTCAGAACCGCGCAAGAACGGGTTTTGACAGGCGTTTTACCTAAGCTGAATCGTTTTAGTGCTGAGTGCCTGAAGGTGATTTAACACCCGCGCCAGCGAACAATTGATCGACATCAGCGGCATCAAACAGGTAGCGCTCGTTACAAAATTGACAGTCAATTTCGATATGGCCGCCATGCTCGGTAACCAAAGCCAGCGCATCTTCATGCCCCAGACTGGTCAATGCATTACCCGAACGCTCACGCGAACAGCTGCACTTGAATTCAATGACCTGGTTATCAAACAAGCGCACTGTTTCTTCGTGATACAGGCGATGCAGGATGGTTTCGTTGTCCAACCCCAGCAACTCTTCGGCCTTGAGCGTATCGCCCAGCATCAGCAACTTGTCCCAGCTGTCGACACGCTCTTCTTCATCCTTGACCACATCAGCAGGCAACTGCTGCAAGAACATGCCACGCGCACGCTTGCCATCGGCGACAAGCCAAAAGCGGGTCGGCACTTGCTCAGACATCACGAAGTAGTTGGTGAAGCAGTCAGCCAGCGTTTCGCCGTTCAGATCCACAATGCCCTGATAGCGTTTGCCAACTGTAGGATCAATGGTAATGGCCAGTACGCCATTAGGCAGCAGGTCAGCCAGAGTGGCGTCCGGGGCAATGCTGTCAGCGTCAAAACGAGCCAGGCCGCGTATTTCACGGTCGCTGGTGCATTCGATCATCAACAGGGGCACCGGGCCTTCGGAACGTGCCTGCAGGCTCAGCAAACCATCGATTTTCTGGTTGCCTACCAGCAACGCAGCGGCAGCCATCAACTCGCCCAACAACTGCTGGACCGGCTGCGGATAGGCGTGCTTGGCCAACACATCAGCGTAGCTGTGCTCCAGCGAGGCCAGTTCGCCGCGAGCATCGCTGGTGTCGAACATAAAACGTTGTGTGGAATCGGTTTTGAGTAAGTCGGACATAAGAATAGAGTTCTGAATTGGTGACAAAATGTGTACGAGTCTTTCAATGTCGTGCAGGTCTGATGACCCTATATGGCGCCATGCATGGACTATTACAAGTTATGCACTCGCGGACTCGACGTACGGTTTGTGAGTATTGATCAGCTCACTCGGCACCACTGGCATCATGAAACTGGTGCAGTTGGCGCCTTTGTTTCTTGGTCGGCTTGCCATCGGTACTGATGCCCATGGCCCCGGATTTACGCATGGCAGCTGCTTTCTCGCGCTTGGCGATGCTTTGTTCGGTTTCGGCGTAGAGTAATTGAGCTTCCGGCGCGCCACGGCGCACGACTGACAGCGCTTTGACTTCCACAGTGCGTTCTTCAAGGCCTACACGTATTTGCAGTTCATCACCCAAGCGGGGCTCTTTGCTCGGTTTGCAGCGCTCACCACGGCAATGCACCTTGCCGCTTTCAATGGCCGCTTTGGCCAACGCACGGGTTTTGTAAAAACGCGCTGCCCAGAGCCACTTGTCCAGGCGAACCTTGTCGTCCTCTTCCTGCTTTTGTGCCACTGGAATTCCTCTTCACTGAAATAGTCAGAACTGTACTACTACTTGCGATGAACAACTGAAGCAATCGGCCCGATAGAATGCCTGCCTGCTGAACAGCGTACACGCAGATAACTGTCGCCATTTGCCGGATATTCTGCGTGAATACCGTTTGTAGACTGCCAAATCGGCATCGCCGATTGTTTTACCTGCAGGGTTCCTCCTGCGGCCTGAATACGTTAATCGCTGGTTACTTATATTGAAGACTTTTGATCACTTGACCGTTGTCGGTCTGCGCGAGTGGGTGGCGCTTCCCGATTTGGGAGTCGCGGGCCTGCGGGCGAAAATCGACACCGGTGCCAGTACCTCCAGCTTGCACGCCTCCGAAATCGAGCCATTTGTGCGCGACGGAGTCGAGTGGGTACGTTTCAATGCCCATTTGGGCACACTGGTACAACTGCGTCATCGCCGCTGTGAAGCTCCCTTGGTGGCCATTAAAACCATCAAAAGCTCCAACGGCCACACCCAGGTTCGCTATGTGATCCGCACCGGCCTGGCGCTGGGTGACCGGGTCTGGCAGGTCGAATTCACCCTCGCCTGCCGCAAATCGATGCGTTACCGCTTATTGCTGGGCTCAAAAGCCCTGATTGACGGCCAACTGGTCGTCAATCCTGAACATAAATATGTTCAAGACAAGCCGGTGTTCCCGGTCACTACTACCTCTGCCACAGGTGTTGCATGAAGATCGCTGTGCTGTCGCGTAACCCGCGTCTGTATTCCACTCGTCGTCTGGTTGAAGCCGGTACCGAACGAGGCCATGAAATGGTAGTGATCGATACCCTGCGCGCCTATATGAACATTGCCAGTCATAAGCCGCAGATTCACTATCGCGGCAAGCCGCTGGAAGGCTTCGATGCGGTGATTCCGCGCATTGGTGCGTCGGTTACATTCTACGGCTGCGCGGTACTGCGCCAGTTTGAAATGATGGGGGTTTTCCCGCTCAACGAATCGGTGGCGATTGCCCGTTCGCGGGACAAACTGCGCTCGCTGCAACTGCTGTCGCGGCGTGGCCTGGGTTTGCCGGTGACCGGCTTTGCCCACTCTCCGGATGATATTCCCGACCTGATCGAAATGGTCAACGGCGCGCCGCTGGTGATCAAAGTGCTGGAAGGCACCCAGGGTATTGGCGTGGTGCTGTGTGAAACCGCCACCGCCGCAGAGTCGGTGATTGAGGCCTTTATGGGGCTCAAGCAAAACATCATGGTGCAGGAATACATCAAGGAAGCCGGCGGTGCCGATATTCGTTGTTTCGTGGTCGGGGACAAGGTGATCGCGGCCATGAAACGTCAGGCCAAACCGGGCGAGTTCCGTTCCAACCTGCACCGTGGCGGCAGCGCCAGCCTGATCAAAATTACACCGGAAGAGCGCATGACCGCCATTCGTGCGGCCAAGGTCATGGGACTGAGCGTGGCAGGGGTCGATATCTTGCGCTCCAACCACGGCCCGCTGGTGCTGGAGGTCAACTCTTCACCTGGGCTGGAAGGCATTGAAACCACCACAGGCAAGGATGTGGCCGGGATCATCATTCAGCATCTGGAGAAAAACAGCAGCCCGCATATGACGCGGACCAAGGGCAAGGGTTAAGGACCTTTGTAGCCGCTGCCGCAGGCTGCGATGGGCAGCGGCAGCGGCAGCGGCAGCGGCTAGCGACCCCGCTTTTCATGTCAAAAGCGAAGGTCCTGCGGCCCTTATCGCAGCCTTCGGCAGCGGCTACAGGGCCTAAACCGCCCCTCTTGGCAACATCAGCCCCAGCGGCAGGCGTACACGAGCTTCCAGCCCGCCGCCGCTGCGGTTGCGCAATTCGACATTGCCGCCATGCATGGAGGCAATCCGCTTGACGATCGCCAGGCCCAGACCCGTACCTTTGCCGCCACGGGCACGGTCGCCGCGAATAAACGGATTGAAGATATCTTCAAGCTCCGAAGGGTCAATCCCCGCTCCCCTGTCCATCACGCTCAGTACCACGTACGGCGCGCTGACGTCTCCGGACACATAAGCCGCAACCTCAACGTCTTCGCCCGCATGGTGCAGAGCATTGCCGATCAGGTTGTTGAGCAGGCGTTTCATCGATACCCGGCGCAACGCAAACGGCTGGATCGGCTGCAAACGCAAGCGAACCTGCTCACCGTTCTGGTTGTAGGGCGCCACGACTTCGCGGATCAATTCACACAGGTCAACTTCTTCGACCGGCTCATCACGTCCATCACGGATGAAGGCCAGGAACTGATCGAGGATCGCATCCATGTCTTCGATGTCACGCACCATATCGTCCGAAAGATCGCTGTGGTTGCCCATCAGCTCCAGAGACAGACGCAAACGGGTCAGCGGGGTCCGCAGGTCATGGGACACGCCCGCAAGCATCAGCTCACGCTCACGGCCTGCCTGCTCGACGTCCTCAGCCATTTGATTGAAGGCACTGTAGACCTCGGTCATTTCGCTGGGCGTGTCACTAATGGGCAAGCGCACACTGCGCCCCTGCCCCAGCTGACGTGCCGCATACACCAGACGCTTGAGCGGCTGATTGAGCTGGCTGACGAAAATCCAGGCCGATGCAGTGGATAGCAAGCCAATCGCCAGGAACCAACCCAGCACATTCCAGATTTTCTGCCCGCGAAGCGGGTGCGGGTATAACGGCACTTTCAGCCAGCCTTCACCCAGGCTCGGGGCACGCACCCACAGCGCAGGAGACGTGTGCATCCGCAAGCGAACTTCGGTATCAGGCCCAAGCTCAGCCTGCATCTGACGTTGGTAGATTTCACTGTAGGGCCAGTGTTGCTCACCCTCGGGCACACCGCCGCCCACGACACGCACCAGATCGACGGCATCGATAATCTTGTTACGGTTTTCTTCATCAGCGGCCCAATAGGCGCGCAGGGTCAGTGCCACACCGTGGCTGTATTGGCGATCGACCAATACGTCCTCGTTCATGAGCAGATAAACCAGCGTCAGGGCCTTGGAAAACAGAACGACAATCAGGACGAGCCAGAGAGTGCGCGAGAAAAAACTTTGGGGAAACCAGAGAGGGGTTTTCATAGACAGCCGCTTTTACACTTTGCAGGAACGAGCCCTGAGACCCGCAAAAAAAGTATCGCGAGCCGATCAGGTCCCCGAAGGGCACCTGCATGGCTCGCTCCTACAAATGAGCGATTACTTGGTCGCATTACCATCGGGCACGAACACATAACCTACGCCCCAGACGGTCTGGATATAACGCGGTTTGGACGGGTCCGGCTCGATCATGCGACGCAAACGGGAAATCTGGACGTCGATTGAACGCTCCAGCGCATCCCACTCACGACCACGGGCCAGGTTCATCAGCTTGTCGCGGGTCAATGGTTCACGAGCATGCATGACCAGGGCTTTAAGCACTGCAAACTCACCCGTGGTGAGCATGTGAACTTCATCGCCACGCTTAAGCTCGCGAGTCGCCAGGGACAGTTCGTAATCACCGAACGTCACGCTTTCGTCTTCGCTGCCCGGCGCACCCGGCACCGGAGCCGCTTGGCGGCGCAGCACGGCACGCACCCGCGCCATCAGCTCATCGGGGTTGAACGGTTTGGCCAGGTAATCGTCGGCGCCCAGTTCCAGGCCCTTGATACGGCTCAGCTCGTCGCCCTTGGCGGTCAGCATGATGATTGGCACCCGATTGCCTGCTGCACGCAGACGACGGCAGGCTGACAAGCCGTCTTCGCCAGGCAGCATCAAATCCAGTACCACCAGGTTAAATACCTCACGAGCCAGCAAACGATCCATTTGCTCGACGTTCGGCACAGCACGGGCGCGATAGCCCTTGCTGACGAAGAAACGTTCCAGCAGGCTGCTCAGCCCAGGATCGTCATCAACGATGAGAATTTTTTCGCCTTCAGCCGTTTGTGCAATGCTGCTCATTAGATGCTCCTGTGATCTCGGCGCGCATTATGGCTTAGCCGCTGTGATACGCATGGTGTGCATTGTTAGCAGATTTTTCCTGCATAAACAGCAGACCCGTCAATGAGGCCGTAGCGCGCAGTGCCCTGAATCCGGGAACGCTGGTTATAATGCGCCGCCTTTTGTGTCAGGCAACCACGAATTTTCAAAGGTTGTGGCAGGATTTATTTTTTCAGCGCCTGCCGTAATTTGCTGATTTCACGGGTCAACAGGCTGCCCTTTTGGCCCAGGTAGCGGCGCCCTCCGGGCCGCTCAACCAGCCTCGCAAGCCTTCAAGCCCGGGCCTGCGAGCCTGCATCACAATTTGTCAGGTGGTTTTATGGACAGCATCAACAGCCGCATCGCCGAAGAACTTGGCGTGCGCCCGCAGCAGGTCGAAGCGGCCGTCGCTCTTCTGGATGAAGGCTCCACCGTGCCCTTCATCTCTCGCTACCGCAAGGAAGTGACCGGCAGCCTGGATGACACCCAATTACGTCATCTGGAAGAACGCCTGCGCTATCTGCGCGAACTCGACGAACGGCGTCTGAGCATCCTCGCCAGCATCGAAGAACAAGGCAAGCTGACCCCGGAACTGGCCCGCGACATCAAACTCGCCGAGACCAAAACCCGCCTCGAAGACTTGTACCTGCCGTACAAGCAAAAGCGCCGCACCAAGGGCCAGATCGCCCTGGAAGCAGGCCTGGGCGAACTGGCAGATGGCCTGTTCAACGACCCGACACTCAATCCCGAAACCGAAGCGGCCCGTTTTGTCGACACTGAAAAAGGTGTGGCAGACGTCAAGGCAGCCCTCGATGGCGCCAAGTACATCCTCATGGAGCGCTTCGCAGAAGACGCCAGCTTGTTGGATAAACTGCGCAGCTTCCTCAAGCACGAAGCCATCCTCAGCGCCCGCGTGATTGCTGGCAAAGAAGAGGAAGGCGCCAAGTTCCGCGACTACTTCGAACACGACGAGCCGCTCAAAAGCATGCCGTCGCACCGTGCTCTGGCGATTTTCCGGGGCCGCAACGAAGGTATCCTCAGCTCGTCGCTCAAAGTCGGTGAAGAATTGCCCGGCACACTGCACCCCGGCGAGATGATGATTGCCCAGCGCTTCGGCCTGGAAAATCAAAATCGCCCGGCGGACAAATGGTTGGGCGAAGTGGTGCGCTGGACCTGGAAGGTCAAGCTCTATACCCACCTCGAAACCGACTTGCTGGGTGAGCTGCGCGACGGTGCCGAAACCGAAGCGATCAACGTATTCGCCCACAACCTGCACGACCTGCTGCTGGCTGCACCTGCTGGCCCGCGCGCCACCCTGGGTCTGGACCCGGGCCTGCGTACCGGCTGCAAAATTGCCGTGGTCGATGCCACCGGCAAGCTGCTGGAATACGCCACCGTGTACCCCCACGTGCCGCACAACAAATGGGACCAGACCATCTCGGTCATGGCCGCCCTGTGCGCCAAGCACTCGGTGGAGCTGATTGCCATCGGCAACGGTACTGCCAGCCGCGAAAGCGACAAGCTGGTCATCGATCTGATGAAGAAATACCCGGCCTTGAAAGTCACCAAGGTGATGGTCTCTGAAGCTGGCGCTTCGGTGTACTCGGCCTCGGAACTGGCGGCCAAGGAATTCCCGGATCTGGACGTTTCGATCCGTGGCGCAGTGTCGATTGCCCGCCGCCTGCAAGATCCACTGGCAGAACTGGTGAAAATCGATCCAAAGTCCATCGGTGTCGGCCAGTACCAGCACGACGTGTCCCAGCTCAAGCTGGCTCGCGGCCTGGACGCTGTGGTTGAAGACTGTGTAAACGCCGTGGGCGTGGATGTGAACACCGCCTCCGTGGCGCTGCTGGCACGTATTTCGGGCCTTAATGCCACGCTGGCACAAAATATCGTCAGCCATCGCGACGAAAACGGCGCGTTCAAAACCCGTGCGGCGTTGAAAAAAGTCAGCCGCCTGGGCGAAAAAACCTTCGAGCAAGCGGCAGGTTTCTTGCGCGTCATGAATGGCGACAACCCATTGGACAGCTCGGCGGTTCACCCCGAGGCCTACCCGCTGGTCAAGCGCATTGCTTCGGATACCGAGCGTGACATTCGCTCGCTGATCGGCGACGCCAGCTTCCTCAAGCGCCTTGATCCGAAGAAGTTCACCGACGAAACCTTCGGCCTGCCGACGGTCACCGACATTCTGCAAGAGCTGGAAAAACCAGGCCGCGACCCGCGTCCTGAGTTCAAGACCGCCGAGTTCCAGGAAGGCGTCGAAGACCTCAAGGACCTGCAACTGGGGATGATTCTGGAAGGTGTGGTGACCAACGTGACCAACTTTGGTGCTTTCGTCGATATCGGCGTGCATCAGGACGGTCTGGTGCACATCTCGGCCTTGTCCGAGAAGTTCATCAAGGACCCGCGTGAAGCCGTGAAAGCCGGTGACGTGGTCAAGGTCAAGGTCATGGAAATCGACATCCCGCGCAAACGCGTAGGCCTGTCGATGCGCATGAGCGACACCCCCGGCGAAAAAATCGACGGTGCTCGCGGTGCACGCCCGGGTTCCGCCCCGCGCCAGCAAAACACAGCACCACGCAAGGAAACGGTTGCCGCAGCGCCGAGCAATAATGCGATGGCCTCGCTGTTTGCCAACGCTAAACAGCTGAAGAAACGCTAATGGCGCTCCCGGATGGTCTGACCCAAAGCGCTTTCAGCGAGTTGATCGGTTGCCGCGTGCAGTCGCTGGAAGACGGCGTGGCGCATGTGGCGCTGAGCCTGGAGCCGCAACTGCGCAACCGGGGCGGCAAGCTGCACGGTGGCGTGTTGTTCAGCCTGGTGGATATCAGCATGGGGCTGGCGTGCTCCAGCGCCCATGGTTTTGATCAGCAGAGCGTGACCATCGAGTGCAAAATCAACTACATCCGCGCGGTGTCTGAAGGCGATGTGCTATGCATCGCCAAGGTCATTCACCCGGGGCGACGCACTCTGGTCGTCGAAGCAGAGGTGTTGCAGGGCGACAAACTGGTCGCAAAAGCACAAGGCACGTTCGCTGTCCTGTAGCCGCCGCTGGGTCATTTGAGTTAATTTCGGCATTGCTAACGCGGTGCCGAAATGCGCTTGGAGCGCTCAGGGGCCGAAACAGGGACGGGGCCAAAGCACTATCAATAAAAGCCAGGCGACCACGCCGGTTTCAACTTCACCCTTGTAGACCGTCCTGACCACCCCCATATTGGGGCGACTGACGCGTGAAGGAATCCAACTTGAGCCAACTTCTCAACCGCCGCCTGGCTCTGCTCAGCGAGCGCGCTAACCTCACTCTGCTTGAGCAATGCCTGCACGGCATCGAGCGCGAATGCTTGCGCGTCACAGCCGATGCACGCCTGGCGCAGACCCCGCACCCAGAAGAACTGGGCTCGGCCCTGACCAACGATCAGATCACCACCGACTATTCCGAGTCGCTGCTGGAGTTCATCACCCCAGCCCTGCCCGACCCGGCAGACACCCTGGCCAGCCTCGACAAGATTCACCGTTTTGCCTACAGCAAGCTCGGCAACGAGTACCTGTGGAGCCCTTCGATGCCGTGTCCGTTGCCGGCCGAAGAAGACATCCCGATTGCCTACTACGGCACGTCCAATATCGGACAGCTCAAGTACGTGTACCGCAAGGGCCTGGCCCTGCGTTACGGCAAGACCATGCAATGCATCGCCGGCATTCACTACAACTTCTCCCTGCCCGAGGCCCTGTGGCCTGTACTGATGCAGGCTGAAGGCTTTGTCGGCACCGAGCGCGATTACCAATCGAACGCCTACATCGCCCTGATCCGTAACTTCCGTCGTTACAGCTGGCTGCTGATGTACCTGTTCGGCGCCTCGCCTGCACTGGATGCCGGTTTCTTGCGCGGCCGTTCGCACCAGCTTGAACAGCTGGACGCCGACACCCTCTACCTGCCGTACGCCACCAGCCTGCGCATGAGCGACCTGGGTTACCAGAGCAACGCCCAGGCCGGCCTGACGCCGTGCTACAACAACCTCGACAGCTACACCGACAGCCTGCGTAAAGCAGTGGCCACGCCTTACGCGCCCTATGTTGAAATCGGCACGCACAAGGATGGCGAATGGGTACAGCTGAACACCAACATCCTGCAAATCGAAAACGAGTACTACTCCAACATCCGCCCCAAGCGCGTGACCTACACCGGCGAACGGCCGATTCAGGCCCTCGTGGCGCGTGGCGTGCAGTACGTAGAAGTGCGCTTGCTCGATATCAACCCGTTCCTGCCGGTGGGCATCGACCTGCCTGAAGCGCGTTTTCTGGACGCCTTCCTGCTGTATTGCGCGCTGCAAGACAGCCCGCAGTTCGACAGCACGGCCTGTGGCAATTGTTCTTCGAACTTCCTCAGCGTGGTCAAGGAAGGTCGCCGTCCGGGCCTGCAATTGCAGCGTGACGGTGCAGCAATCGACATGAAGGAGTGGGCGGCAGAGCTGCTGGAAAAAATCGCTCCGCTGGCTGCCCTGCTCGATCAGAGCCACGGTGGCGACACCCACAGCAAAGCGCTCGACGAACAGTTGGCCAAGATCCAGGACGTGTCACTGACGCCGTCTGCCCGTGTGCTGGCCAGCATGGCCGAGCACAAGGAAAGCTTCGCCCAATTCTCGATGCGCCAGAGCCTGGCCCATGCCGAGTACTTCCGCAGCGAGCCACTGAGTGCTGAAGATCAGGCCGCGTTCGAAGAGAAAGCACGCAAGTCACTGCTCGAACAAGCCGAGACCGAACAAACGGAAGAAGGCGACTTTGACCTGTTTGTAGCGTCGTATCAGGCAAGTATTTTGGCGATCAGTAACTAAAAAACCCCTCACCCTAGCCCTCTCCCGAAGGGAGAGGGGACTGATCAGTGGTGTTCGTGCGAGCGAGCGCAGTCAGTTCCTACGCCCACTGAGGCAATGGACGGCTTCCGCGTTTTGAAGGGAGGCGTACTGTGCGTTGTCACTGAAAAAAACAGTGGCCGGGCCTGGAAACCCGGGTAACAATAATCGCCTTAATGCCATCAATCCCTGTGATTGTTGGCGTTTTTATATGTTATGGCGGCTGTGCGCGGGAGGTCCTCGGACTTGCCGGGTTCCTATTGTCCCGGTTTCCAGCCTGCGTACAGCTGCCACCTTCGCCTGGAAACGAAAGTGACAGCTCTTAATTACTATAGGAGCGCACTAAATGGCTGATAACACCCCAATCAAAACCCTCGGCACCGTCACCTTCGGCCCTTGCGGCCAGGACAACCACGAACTGTTTCGCGTCAACTCCGATATACCGCTGCGCCAAGCGCTGGAGCAGGTGTCGGCGTTGCTCTATTGCGCAAAAAAGCTGGCACTGGATGCCGCGCTGGATAAAGACTGCCAGCCCCATGCCTGGGCTTCGCATTACTTGTGCGACATGGGCAAGGCGGTGCTTGATGATGTGTGTTTGCGGGAGTTCTGACGGGGTTTGCTGAGCCCTGTGGGAGCGAGCCTGCTCGCGAAAGTCATCGCGAGCAGGCTCGCTCCCACAGTTGAATTGTTCCTCGTCAGCGGTTACAGCGTTTTTTCAAAGATCTTCGAGTTACGCTGGTAGTTGTACAGCGACGCTCGAGCCGCCGGCAGACGCTCTACACCGCTCGGCACAAACCCGCGCTCACGGAACCAGTGGGCAGTGCGTGTGGTTAATACAAACAGGGTTTTCAAGCCCTGAGCCCGCGCACGGTTTTCGATGCGTTCGAGCAGCTCATCGCCACGGCGACCATGACGGTACTCCGGGTTCACCGCCAGGCACGCCAGCTCCCCCGCATCCGACTCGGCAATCTGATACAGCGCCGCACAGGCGATGATCATGCCTTCACGTTCAACCACGCTGAACTGTTCGATCTCGCGCTCCAGTACTTCACGCGAGCGACGTACCAAAATGCCCTGTTCTTCCAGCGGGCTGATCAGCTCAAGCAAGCCACCAACGTCTTCAATCGCCGCCTCCCGCGTAACTTCAAATTGCTCTTGCGCCACCAGCGTACCGCCACCGTTACGGGTGAACAGCTCTGTGAGCAACGCGCCATCTTCGGCATAGCTGACGATATGGCTGCGGGCTACACCGCCGCTGCAAGCCTCAGCGGCAGCTTCCAGCAGTTCGGCCTGGTAGTCGCTGCCCAGACGCTTCATGTGCGCTGGCACTTGCTGTGGGCGCAACTCGCGCACCAACCGTCCCTCTGCGTCGAGCAAGCCCGATTCGGCGCCGAACAGCAGCAGTTTGTCAGCCGCCAGATCAATGGCGGCGCGGGTGGCGACGTCTTCGCAGGCCAAGTTGAAAATCTCGCCGGTCGGCGAGTAACCCAAGGGCGACAGCAGCACAATCGAGCGCTCATCGAGCAGGCGGTTGATACCCTTGCGGTCGACCCGGCGCACTTCGCCGGTGTGGTGAAAGTCGACGCCATCAAGCACGCCAATCGGCCGCGCAGTAACCAGATTGCCGCTCGCCACCCGCAGGCGCGAGCCCTGCATCGGCGAGGAGGCCATGTCCATCGACAAGCGCGCTTCAATCGCAATGCGCAACTGGCCCACGGCGTCGATTACGCACTCCAGGGTTGTCGCGTCGGTGACGCGCATGCCGTTGTGGTAATTGGGCACCAAGCCACGGGCTTCAAGGCGGCCATCGATTTGCGGGCGCGAACCGTGAACCAGCACCAAACGCACGCCCAGGCTGTGCAACAGCACCAGGTCGTGGACGATATTGCCAAAGTTGGGGTGCGCCACGCCGTCGCCGGGGAGCATGACGACAAAGGTGCAGTCGCGGTGGGCATTGATGTAGGGAGATGCGTGACGAAGCCAGTTAACGTAATCGTGCATAACCAGAGCCTGTAAAAATTAAGTCGCCTAAAGAGGGCAAAAACAGCAAACGCACAGCGGGCTGGTGGTTATCGTCGAAACATTGTTGGCAACACGCGCGCTCTCCTTGTGTGCAGGGCAAAGGGTATTTTCGCTATTTCAGGCAATAGTGTTCGATCAGTTGAGTCAGTAGACGCACTGTCGGCTGCAAACGTGACATTTCCAGGTGTTCACCCGGTTGATGCGCGCAAGTGATATCACCCGGGCCCAGCACGATGGTTTCGCAGCCAAGTTGCTGAAGATAAGGCGCTTCGGTGCCAAACGCTACTGCTTGCGCACGATACCCGGTGAGTCGCTCGGCAACCCGCACCAACTCGGCATCCGCGTCCTGTTCGAACGGCGGCACGCCGGCAGCAATGGGCGCGAAATCGATCTTCACTTGATGGCGTTCAGCCAAGGGCTGCAGCTTGCTGCGAATAATGGCCCGCAGCGCGTTGGGGTCCATGCCCGGCAGTGGCCGCAGGTCGAACTCCAGTGAGCACTGGCCGCAAATCCGGTTCGGGTTGTCGCCACCATGAATGCAGCCAAAGTTCAGGGTCGGCTGAGGCACGCTGAACTGCGGATTACGGTATTCGTTGAGCCACTGCTGGCGCAGCCCCTTAAGTTCGCTGATCGCGTCGTGCATGGCCTCCAGCGCGCTGTGGCCAAGGCTTGGGTCGGATGAGTGGCCGCTTTGCCCAAGAATCTCGATGCGTTCCATCATCACGCCTTTGTGCATGCGGATCGGCTTGAGCCCTGTCGGCTCACCAATCACTGCGGCGCGGCCTAGCGGGCGACCGGCTTCGACCAAAGCTCTGGCCCCGGCCATCGAGGTTTCTTCGTCGCACGTTGCCAGAATCAGCAGTGGCTGCTTGAAGGGCTGATCGAGCAATGGGCGTACGGCTTCGATCACCAGCGCGAAAAAACCCTTCATGTCGCAGCTGCCCAAGCCCACCCAGCGGTTATCGACTTCGGTCAGTTTGAGCGGATCGGTCTGCCACAGTGCTTCATCGTAGGGCACGGTGTCGCTGTGCCCTGCCAGCACCAGCCCGCCGGGGCCGCTGCCAAAGGTTGCGAGCAGGTTGAATTTGCCTGGGCTGACCTGTTGGATATCGCAGTTGAAGCCCAGCTCGGCGAGCCAGGTCGCCAGCAAATCGATCACGCCACGATTGGATTGATCCAAGTGGGGCTGGGTGCAACTGACCGACGGCATGCCGATCAAAGCCGCGAACTGCTCTTTCATGGAAGGTAAAGGCATGCGCTGACTTCCTGTTGGCGGGGCGAGGCCCATCATAGAGCCATCTGCGCCGCAGAATAAACCCATGCGCGGCGTCAGGGCGGCGAGTCCTGTACACTGCACGGCCTTGGCAGCCACACTTTTTCCCGGCTGCGCAACCGTTCCTGGATTTTCCGGCCATGCAAAAAGAAACCGAAATCAAACTGCGCGTCAGCCGCGAAACCCTCGCCGCCTTGCGCGAGCACCCTTTGCTGAAAAAGCGCAACAAAAGTGGCTGGGAAAGCCGTGAGTTGTTGAACCAGTACTTCGACACGCCTGAGCGCGACCTGGCCAAGGCCAAGGTTGCCCTGCGCCTGCGCCGCGATGGCGAAGAAGTGATCCAGACCCTCAAGACCCGCGGCCAAAGCATCGCTGGCCTGTCTGAGCGCAACGAATACGACTGGAACCTGCCTAAAGCCAAGCTCGACGTCAAAAAACTCGACGGCGAATGCTGGCCTGAAGAGTTGGCCGAGCTGGACAAGAAAACCCTCAAGCCTATCTTCACCACTGATTTCGTACGCGAACGCGCTGAAATCTCCTGGGGTCGCGGCAAGGCCAAAGTGGTAATTGAAGCCGCTCTGGACCTGGGCCATGTGATTGCTGGCAAGCAGAAAGAAGAAATCTGCGAACTGGAACTCGAACTGCGCGAAGGCGAGCCGTCTGCCCTGTTGGAGCTGGCCGCAGAGCTGGCCGAGAAGCTGGCCCTGATGCCATGTGACATCAGCAAGGCCGAGCGCGGCTATCGCCTGTTCGACGCCAACAGCTACGCCGTTAACCTGCCAGCTCCCGAGCTGACACCCGAAACGCCGCTGGACGATGCCTTCGCCGCACTGGCCTGGCACTTGCTGGGCAACAGCCAGCGTCTGGCCGAGCAGTATCGTTTCAATGGCCACTGGCGCTTGCTGCAAGACTGGGTTCAGCAGTTGATTGATCTGCGCGCGCTGGTCAGCAGCCTCGGTCAAGCCGCTCCACGCCAATCCACCAGCACCCTGCGCGCTGCGCTGGACGCCCTGCTGGAAGACTGGCGCCCGCTGGTACAGATCGGTCAGGACGACGAAGACGTGCGTAAAGCCGCACCCGAGCAGTTCCTGGAAGAGCTGGAAGACCCGCGCTGGGGCCAGTTCTCGCTGAGCACCTCGCGCTGGTTGATGGACCGCAGCTGGACTGTCGATCGCGGCACCACCCGTGGCAACCGCCAGGGCGCTGCACAGCTGCACAGCTGGTTGCCGCGCTTGCTGTCGGATGAGGCAATTGCCTTGCGTCTGAATCGCTACCAGCAGCAACCTGAAGACCTGGCCGAGCAACTGCCGCGCATCGAGCGCATTCAGGCATGGCTGCGTCTGGCGCGTAACGTGCTGGAAATTCCGGAACTGGACCGTTTGTACGGCGAGATGAACAAGCTGCAGGAATTGGCCAACTTGCCAATCACTGACGACGCGGAGCACAACGACGAATTGCTCAACGCTCGCAAGCAGCAAGCCATCGCCGTGTACCAGAACCGCGCGTGGAAGACCCTGCTGCGCGCCTAAGCGCCCAGCCAACACCCCCTGGCGCTTGCCGGGGGGTGCCTTCGCTTATTCCGTGCCTTTGGGCATGTCTGCATCCGGCGTTCGCCAAATCAAACGTGTGGTGTCGTAGCCCTGTTGCTGAGCCTTGCTGAGCAGCTCATCGCGGGTTTGCTGATCAACCTGCGGCTTGCGCGACAACAGCCACAAATAGCGTCGGTCGGGGTTGCCCACCAGCGCCGTGCTGTAGTCGTCGCCCACGTACAACACCCAATAGTCACCCTTGGTCACACCCGGCAGCAAGGTCGAAACCCAGTTGTCGAACTCGACCCACAGTTTGTCGGTTTTGCCCTCCACCTGCGGGGTTGCTGTGCCATTGGCCTGCTCCCACTTGCCTTGCGCGGTCAGGCAGCGGTTCAGTACCGCCACGTCGCCGTCAGGTTTCAAGCTGTAGTGGGCCTCGGACTGCGCGCAGTTACGCTGGAAGAACATCGGCAAGCGTGCCTGTTCGTACCAGGTTCCCTGATATCGCTTGAGGTCGACATTTTCGACCGTTTTCGGTGCCAGAGAATCGCTGCTGGACCCGGCGCACCCGGCCAGCAACACGGCGGCCCCAAGACTGATTAAAAGACGTTTCATTGCAAACGCTCCTGACCTGCCTTACTTCAAGCCCTGCCCCGAGAACATCAACACTTTGTCACCGGCATATTGCACGCTGATAAAACTGTTTTTATCGCCCCAGGTACAGCTCGACATCCCCAGTGCGCCCGAGCAATCGGTTGGGCTGCCCAGCAGTTTTTCAACCTCGGCCTTGGGCATGCCGGTCGACAGTTTCGAGTAATTTTGCTGATTGACCTTGCTGCAAGCGGCCAGCAATACACAGAACGACAACAACGCCAAAGTACGCAATTTCATGAAAAGCTCCTGCATGGGAAGGGCGGCATGGCTGCCTGATGCAAGCTTAGAAGAGAAAAGCGCGAGCGGGTTCCCGAAGGGAGAAAGGATTTGTTTGGCGGGGTCGGACGAGGATTCTGTAGCCGCTGGCGAAGGATGCGATAAGGGCCGCAGGCCCTTCAAGCACAAGCGTTGCTGCGCAGCCCATCGCAGGCTGCGGCAGCGGCTACAGTGTTATGCGTTTTACTCTTTGTGGTAAGCGGTAATGCGCGACACTTCTTCTTTCGAACCCAGGTACACCGCTACGCGCTGGTGCAGGCCTTCAGGCTGGATGTCGAGAATACGCTGATGACCGTCCGTGGACGCGCCGCCCGCCTGTTCCACGAGGAACGACATCGGGTTGGCTTCGTACATCAGGCGCAGCTTGCCCGGCTTGGACGGCTCGCGGCTGTCGCGCGGGTACATGAACAGGCCACCGCGGGTCAGGATGCGGTGTACGTCTGCAACCATGGCCGCAACCCAGCGCATGTTGAAGTTCTTTTCCAGCGGGCCATCTTCGCCAGCCAGCAATTCGCCAACGTAGCGCTGTACCGGAGCTTCCCAGTGACGCTGGTTGGACATGTTGATTGCAAATTCCTGGGTGGTTTCAGGAATGGTGATGTCTTCGTGGGTCAGTACGAAGCTGCCCATTTCACGGTCCAGGGTGAAGCCCTTAACGCCGTCGCCCAGGGTCAGTACCAGCATGGTCTGAGGACCGTAGATGGCATAACCGGCAGCTACCTGCTGGGTGCCTGGCTGCAGGAAGGCCTTTTCATTCAAAGGCTCGTTCTGAGTCAGGTATTCGTTCGGGCAACGCAGTACCGAAAAGATCGTACCCACCGGCGCGTTGATGTCGATGTTCGACGAGCCGTCCAGCGGGTCGAATACCAGCAGGTAGGCACCTTTCGGGTATTTGCCCGGGATCTGGTAGGCGTTGTCCATTTCTTCGGACGCCATACCGGCCAGGTGACCGCCCCATTCGTTGGCTTCGAGCAGGATCTCGTTGGAAATTACATCGAGCTTCTTCTGCACTTCACCTTGTACGTTTTCGGTGCCCATGCTGCCCAGAACACCACCCAAGGCGCCTTTGGACACGGCGTGGCTGATCTCTTTGCAAGCACGCGCCACCACTTCGATGAGGAAACGCAAATCAGCAGGCGTGTTGTTGCTGCGGGTCTGCTCAATCAAATAGCGACTCAGGGTAACGCGGGACATGTAAGGCTCCGAACAATGGGGAGGGGGCGAAAAACCCGCGCAGTTTAACGCGAGTTGCGGTGCAAATCTTCTAATCAGACTCAGAACCGACAGAGCGAGTTCTGCTGAAACCTTAAATCAACCGTAAAACCTGTATCCGCTGCCGCAGGCTGCGATAAGTCCCGCAGGGGCTTCGCTCTTGAAAACACGGGCCCTGCGGTCTCGATCGCAGCCTTCGGCAGCGGCTACAAAGGCCGCGCAACCTACAACGCTTTCCAGATATCAGTCGCGTACTCACGAATGGTCCGGTCCGATGAGAACCAGCCCATGCGCGCCGTGTTCAACACGGCTTTACGCCACCACTGATCCTTGTCCTGCCACAGATGCTCCACGCGCATCTGCGCATCCCAGTAAGCATCAAAATCGGCGCAGACCAGGAAGCGGTCGTAATCAATCAAAGAATCCACCAGCCCGGTGTAACGCGCCGGGTCATCGTGGGAAAACACCCCACCACGAATAGCCTGCAGCACATCATTGAGTCGATGCGAAGCAGCCACATCCGGGGCCGCATGGAACTCGCCATTGCGCTTGCGCGCTTCAACCTGCTGCGAACTGAGGCCGAAGATGAACATGTTGTCCTCGCCGACCCGCTCGCACATCTCGACATTGGCTCCGTCCATCGTACCGATGGTCAGCGCACCGTTAAGGCCAAACTTCATGTTGCTGGTGCCGGACGCTTCGTAGCCTGCGGTGGATATCTGCTCGGACAAATCCGCCGCCGGAATGATGCTCTCGGCCAGGCTGACGTTGTAGTTAGGGATAAACACCACCTTGAGCAGACCGCGCACGGTGGGGTCGTTATTCACGGTACGGGCGATGTCATTGGCCAGCTTGATGATGAGTTTGGCCTGCTCATAGCTGGCCGCCGCCTTGCCGGCAAAAATCTTCACCCGCGGCACCCATTGATTGCCTGGCTCCGCCCGAATCGCCTGATACAGCGCCACGGTGTGCATCAAGTTGAGCAATTGGCGCTTGTACTCGTGAATCCGTTTGACCTGCACATCGAACATCGCCTCAGGATTGACCACGATGCCCAGACGCTCATAAATCAGCGCCGCCAGGGTGCATTTGCTTTGCAGGCGCTGTTCGGCGAAGCGCTTGCGAAAATCGGCGCGCTCGGCGAAAGGCTCCAGTTTGATCAGTTTGTGCTCGGTCTCATCGAGCACATCGACCCCCAGCGCATCCACCAGCATCGCGGTCAACGGCGGGTTGGCCTGGAACAGCCAGCGGCGGAAGGTAACGCCGTTGGTCTTGTTGTTGATCCGGTTCGGGTAGAGTTTGTGCAGCTCGGCAAACACGGTGCTGCGCATCAACTGCGTGTGCAACCCGGAGACCCCGTTGACGCTGTGAGACCCCAAAAATGCCAGGTTACCCATGCGCACCCGGCGGCCGTGATCCTCTTCAATCAGCGATACCGCGCGCAGCACGTCAAAATCATGAATGCCCTTGGCCCGTAGCGCATCGATATGGTGCGCATTAATCAGGTAAATGATCTGCATGTGACGCGGCAACAGGCGCTCCATCAAGCCAACGGGCCAGGTTTCGAGCGCTTCGGGCAGCAGTGTGTGGTTGGTGTACGACAAGGTATCGACGGTCACTTGCCACGCCGCATGCCACTCGATGCCGTGTTCGTCGACCAGAATGCGCATCAACTCCGCCACCGCAATCGATGGGTGGGTGTCATTGAGCTGGATCGACACGTGCTCGGCCAGGTTCAGCAGCGTTTCATGGACGTGCAGGTGGCGGCGCAGCAAGTCTTGCAACGAGGCCGAAACAAAGAAGTACTCCTGGCGCAGGCGCAGCTCTTGCCCCGCTTCGTTGCCATCAGCCGGGTACAGAACACGCGAGATACTTTCAGCACGCACCACTTCGGCCACCGCACCCAAATGGTCACCCGCGTTGAAGCGCCCAAGGTTCAAGTCGTGCAGCGCCCTCGCCCGCCACAGGCGCAACGTGTTGACACTGGCCCCGCGCCAACCCACGACGGGCGTGTCATAGGCAATGGCGCGCACCGTCTCGCCTGGCCACCAGATTTGCCGTAACTGGCCCTGATCATCCTGTTTGGTTTCAACCGAGCCGCCAAAGCCGACCGAATACAGCACTTCGGCGCGCTCGAACTCCCAAGGGTTGCCGAAGTCGAGCCAGTTTTCGGTTTGTTCCTGCTGCCAGCCGTCGACGATGCTCTGGCGAAACAACCCGTGCTCATAGCGAATGCCATAGCCGTGGGCGGCAATGCCCAGGGTCGACATGCTTTCCATAAAGCAGGCCGCCAATCGACCCAGGCCGCCGTTACCGAGCGCCGCATCCGGCTCCAGCAGGCGGATGCGCTCCAGATCAACCCCCAGCTCGGTGAGAGCCTCGCGGGCCACCTCCAGCAGCCCCAGATTGCTCAGGCTGTCGTACAACAAGCGACCGATGAGGAATTCCAGCGACAGGTAGTACACCCGCTTCTGATCCTTGCGATAAATCTGTCGCGTGTGGTCCATCCAGTGCTCGACCATATGGTCGCGGGCGGCCAGAGCAATAGCTTCAAACCAGTCATGGTCAAACGCGTGTTCCGGGTCCTTACCCACCGCGTAAGTCAGCTTGGCTACTACAGCGGCACGGAAAGCCGCCACCTGTGCGTCACGAACAAGCGGTTCCTGGGGCATCGATACAACCTCAATCGAGATGGGACGATTTGAAGAACGAGTGGTGTCAGCCTAGACGCTTCAACACAAACAAAATGCTTTGTTTCGGGCTTTTTTGAACAGTTTATTTAAAAAAACTGACGAAGTGAGCGATGCCCCAAAACGAGGCGCAAACGCAGTTGAACGCTTTAAAACATGGCCCTGATCGAAAAACCGGCAAATGGTTGTTCACTCATTCGCCAACCCCGGTATGATCGCGCGCCCTGATGCACGCTGGAATACAAGCCTGATGAAGTCCAACCTGATCGCCGCCGCGGAAATCGACCGTCTCGATACCTGGGCCAAATACTCCGCGCCCATGTGCGGCTCCTGCATTTCCAGCTGCTGCACGTTGCCGGTCGAGGTCAAGATCAAAGACCTGATCCGCATCGGCATCGTTGACGAGTTCGAGATGGGCGATCCGCCGAAGAACATCGCCAAGCGCCTGCAAAAAGAAGGGATCGTGGAGCGCTTCAATCAGAAGTCCGGGATTTTCACCCTGCAGCGCATGAGCAATAACGACTGCCTGTACCTGGATCGCAAGTCGCGCATGTGCACCATCTACGAAATCCGCCCGGACACCTGCCGCAACCACCCTAGAGTGGGCCCGCGTCCAGGGTATTGCGCCTACGTGCCCAAAGCTGTCGAGCGCAAGAACAGCAGCGAAAAGTTGATGGTGTTTTAAAACAGATCGTGTAGCCCCTGCCGCAGGCTGCGATGGGCTGCGAAGCGGCCCTGCTGTTTTGATGAAAAGCCAAGGTCCTTCGGACCTTATCGCAGCCTTCGGCAGCGGCTACAGAGTTCAGATATCAAGAAACACAGGCACAAAAAAACGCCCCCGACCGCAAGGTCGGGGGCGTTTTTTTACGGCTAACTAAATAACTTAGTTGTTACCGGATTTTTTCGCAGCGCGGGTACGCTCGCTTTCGCCCAGGATCTTCTTACGAAGACGGATGGACTTAGGCGTTACTTCGCACAGTTCATCTTCTTGTACGAATTCCAGAGCTTGCTCCAGAGTGAAGCGGATAGGCGGAACCAAAGCGATGGTTTCGTCTTTACCCGAAGCACGCATGTTGTCGAGCTTCTTGCCTTTGGTTGGGTTAACGCCCAGGTCGTTGTCGCGGCTGTTGATGCCGACGATTTGACCTTCGTACACGTCTTCACCGTGACCCAGGAACAGTTTGCCGCGAGCTTGCAGGGTTTCCAGCGAGTAAGTCAGAGCCTTACCGGTAGCAACCGAAACCAGAACGCCGTTCTGACGGCCGGACATGTCGCCCGACTTCATCACGTCGTAACGGTCGAAGATCGAGGTCAGGATGCCAGCGCCCGAAGTCAGAGTCAGGAACTCGTTACGGAAACCGATCAGGCCACGTGCAGGGATGTTGTATTCAAGACGAACACGGCCCTTGCCATCCGGAACCATGTTGGTCAGATCGCCTTTACGGATACCGATCTGTTCCATGATTGCGCCCTGCGATTCTTCTGGCAGGTCGATGGTTACGTTTTCGTACGGTTCGTGCTTAACGCCGTCAACCATGCGGATGATTACTTCCGGACGACCAACACCCATTTCGAAGCCTTCGCGACGCATGGTTTCGATCAGTACCGACAAGTGCAGCTCACCACGGCCAGACACTTTGAACTTGTCAGCGGTGTCGCCTTCTTCAACGCGCAGAGCAACGTTGTACAGCAGTTCTTTGTCCAGACGCTCTTTGATGTTACGGCTGGTTACGAACTTGCCTTCACGGCCGCAGAACGGCGAGTCGTTAACCTGGAAGGTCATCGAAACGGTTGGTTCGTCAACGGTCAGCGGCTTCATCGCTTCAACATTCAGTGGGTCGCACAGAGTGTCGGAGATGAACAGCTGGTCGAAGCCGCTGATGCAGACGATGTCGCCTGCCGAAGCTTCTTCAACGTCGATACGGTGCAGACCGTGGTGACCCATCAGCTTCAGGATACGACCGTTACGGCGCTTGCCGTCAGCATCGATAGCCACAACCTGGGTGTTAGGCTTGACGCGACCACGAGCGATACGGCCAACACCGATAATGCCCAGGAAGCTGTTGTAGTCCAGTGCCGAGATTTGCATCTGGAACGGACCGTCACGGTCAACTTGTGGTGCTGGTACGTGGTCAACAATGGCCTGGTACAGCGGGGTCATGTCTTCAGCCATGTCGGTGTGTTCCAGACCGGCAATGCCGTTCAGGGCCGAGGCGTAAACCACTTTGAAGTCCAGCTGTTCTTCGGTAGCACCCAGGTTGTCGAACAGGTCGAAGATCTGATCCAGAACCCAGTCCGGACGCGCGCCTGGACGGTCAACCTTGTTGATTACCACGATTGGACGCAGGCCGGCTTCGAAAGCCTTCTTGGTCACAAAACGGGTTTGCGGCATAGGGCCGTCTTGAGCGTCAACCAGCAGCAGAACGGAGTCAACCATCGACATTACGCGTTCAACTTCGCCGCCGAAGTCGGCGTGGCCCGGGGTATCCACGATGTTGATGTGGTAGCCGTTCCAGTTGATAGCGGTGTTCTTGGCAAGAATGGTAATGCCGCGCTCTTTTTCCTGGTCGTTGGAGTCCATCACGCGCTCGTCGTTGAGCTCGTTGCGCTCCAGAGTGCCGGATTGACGCAAGAGTTTGTCTACCAGAGTAGTTTTACCGTGGTCAACGTGAGCAATGATGGCGATGTTACGTAGATTTTCGATCACTTGTGTATCTCGATCAGAGGATTCGGTGTGCTGACTGAGTCCAGGCAGCGATTAACAGTAGAGTCCGTGCAAGCCGTTACAGCTTGACGGTGGCGTCGGGGGGCCGGTGACGCAGGCCACAGGCATACAGCCCCGGGCTCTTAGCTCGGTCGATAAACGCGCACATTGGCATGTCCCTCACTGAGCAAATGGTGAGCATGCAGGCGACTCATCACGCCTTTGTCGCAATACAACAGGTACTGACGGGTGTCATCCAGTTCCTTGAAGCGGCTGTTCAGTGCATAGAACGGCAACGCTTGTACTTCGATGCCAGCCAGTTCCAGCGGTTGATCTTCCTGAGCATCCGGGTGACGGATGTCGATCACGATCTGGCCCGCCAGCACTTCGCTGACTTCTTCGACTTGCAAGTCCTGGCCCAATTCATCGATTACCCGATCAATCGGCACCAGTTTGGCCTGCTCAAGCGCTCGCTCAAGCACGGCCATATCGAACTGTTGTTCTTCGTACTCCACGCGGTTGCGTTTGGCGTGGGTCTTGGGGTTAACCGAAATAACCCCGCAGTATTCAGGCATGTGCTTGGCAAAATCGGCCGTACCGATTTCAACCGCCTGATCAATGATGTCCTGCTTGTGGCTCGCAATCAGCGGGCGCAGCACCAATTTGTCAGTAGCCGAGTCAATCAGCGACAAGTTGGGCAGCGTCTGACTGGAAACCTGGGAAATCGCTTCACCGGTCACCAGTACTTCGATGTCGAGCCGCTCAGCGATACGGGTCGCTGCGCGCAACATCATACGCTTCAAAATGACACCCATATGACTGTTATCGACTTTGCCGAGAATTTCGCCCAAAACCTCTTCGAACGGAACGCTGACAAACAGCACTCGCTGCGAGCTGCCGTACTTCTTCCATATATAGTGCGCGACTTCCATCACGCCCAGTTCGTGGGCACGCCCGCCGAGGTTGAAGAAGCAAAAGTGGCTCATCAGGCCGCGACGCATGATCTGGTAGGCCGCAACTGTGGAGTCGAAGCCACCGGACATCAACACCAGGGTCTGTTCAAGAGAGCCCAGCGGGAAGCCGCCAATGCTGTCGTGCTGGCTGTGAATCACAAACAACCGTTGGTCGCGAATTTCGAAGCGGACTTCAATTTCCGGCTTTTTCAGATCAATTCCAGCCGCCCCACACTCACGACGCAGCTTGCTGCCGACGTATTTCTCGATTTCCATCGAGGTAAATGGGTGCTTGCCACCGCGTTTGCAACGTACGGAAAAGATCTTGCCTGCCAGCGCATCGCCGAAGTGCATTTTGCACTTTTCAACGACGTCATCGAAGTCGCCCAAAGGGTACTCGTCGACTTGCAGGAAATGCGCGATGCCCGGCATGCAGCTCAGGCGCTCGGTCATGTCTTTCAAGGCTTTAGGGTCACTTACGCGCGTTTGCAGCTCGATGTTGTCCCACACGCCCGTCACCACCACAGCCGGGTCCAGATCGCGGAGCACAGTACGGATGTTTTTAGCTAATTGACGGACGAAACGCATCCGAACCGGACGGCTCTTGATAGTGATTTCGGGGAAGACTTTAACGATTAGTTTCATGAAAACAGCGCGCGAGCAGCCTGCCAAAAAAGGGGGGCGCGGATTATAGCGGAAATTGCTCAAGGTTTAACCAGTTATCGTACAAACGGTTTTCAACGCACCAAAATGGAACATAAACCCCGGATTTCGCTTCATTTGAGTGCGATAAACGCCGCTAATCGGTAGTCTGCGACGCTAACCTGCTTGAGATTGGGGCATAAAACCCAAGTCGGGGCACTGGCATGCAATTTGCTCCCTTGTGAGGCAGGTTGCCTTGGCAGAGTATTCGCGCCGGCATCAACCACTTATCAAGGGCTCTCCACTACCAAGCCCTAAGCCACCCCGGAGGACACTATGTCGAAGTCGGTTCAACTCATCAAAGATCATGACGTCAAGTGGATTGATCTGCGCTTCACTGACACCAAAGGCACTCAGCACCACGTGACCATGCCGGCCCGTGATGCGCTCGATGAAAACTTCTTCATCGATGGCAAAATGTTCGACGGCTCCTCCATTGCTGGCTGGAAAGGCATCGAAGCGTCCGACATGATCCTGCTGCCAGACGACAGCACTGCCGTTCTGGATCCGTTCACCGAACAGCCAACGCTGATTCTGGTGTGCGACATCATCGAACCTTCGACCATGCAAGGCTATGACCGCGACCCACGCGCCATCGCTACCCGTGCCGAGGAATACCTGAAGTCCACCGGTATCGGCGACACCGTTTTCGTCGGTCCGGAGCCAGAGTTCTTCATCTTCGACCAGGTCAAGTTCAAGTCCGATATTTCCGGCTCCATGTTCAAGATCTACTCCGAACAAGGTTCGTGGATGTCCGACCAGGACGTGGAAGGCGGCAACAAAGGCCACCGTCCAGGCGTTAAAGGCGGCTATTTCCCTGTTCCGCCGTTCGACCATGACCACGAAATCCGTACCTCCATGTGCAACGCCATGGAAGAAATGGGCCTGGTCATCGAAGTTCACCACCACGAAGTGGCAACTGCCGGCCAGAACGAAATCGGCGTGCAGTTCAACACCCTGGTGAAAAAGGCTGACGAAGTTCAGACCCTGAAGTACTGCGTACACAACGTGGCAGACGCCTACGGCCGTACCGCTACTTTCATGCCTAAGCCTCTGTACGGCGACAACGGCTCGGGTATGCACGTACACATGTCCATCTCCAAAGATGGCAAGAACACCTTCGCTGGCGAAGGCTATGCCGGCCTGTCCGACACCGCCCTGTACTTCATCGGCGGCATCATCAAGCACGGTAAGGCCCTGAACGGCTTCACTAACCCGGCTACCAACTCCTACAAGCGTCTGGTACCAGGTTTCGAAGCTCCGGTAATGCTGGCCTACTCGGCTCGCAACCGTTCCGCGTCGATCCGTATTCCTTACGTGTCCAGCCCTAAGGCTCGCCGTATCGAAGCACGTTTCCCGGATCCAGCCGCTAACCCGTACCTGTGCTTCGCCGCACTGATGATGGCTGGCCTGGACGGCATCCAGAACAAGATCCACCCTGGCGATGCAGCTGACAAAAACCTGTACGACCTGCCGCCTGAAGAGGCGAAAGAGATCCCACAAGTTTGCGGCAGCCTGAAAGAAGCCCTGGAAGAGCTGGACAAAGGTCGTGCGTTCCTGACCAAAGGCGGCGTTTTCAGCGACGATTTCATCGACGCTTACATCGCCCTGAAAAGCGAAGAAGAAATCCAGGTCCGTACCTTCGTACACCCACTGGAATACGAGCTGTACTACAGCTGCTGATCCAGTAACGCTCGCGCAAGCGGCGTGACCTGAAAAAAGCCTCCTACGGGAGGCTTTTTTTATGCGCAACGTCTTACACCAGCCTCAGCAATACCCGGTCAACTTCTCACTCACACCTGACAGCCACCCCAAAGCGCGATCTGTAGTTTGAGCCGACTTCTCAAACGGACGCTGCCATGACACCTGCACACACCCTCAAAGCCTTGCTCCTGCCCCTCGCCTGCCTCGCGTTGCTCGGGTGCAGCAACAAACCATCTGGTGTACAGGTTGAGCAGCTGCTCAAGACCGGCGAAACCTGGGATGGCACTGCTTACGCCCCGTACCCCACCGGCCAGCCTGAAATTACCGTTGTCAAAATCACCATTCCCGCCAACACCACACTCAATTGGCACGAGCACCCCATGCCTAATGTGGCCTATGTGCTGTCAGGCGAGCTGCAGGTTGAAACCAGGGACAGCCAACAAAAAATCACCGTACGCCCAGGTGAAGCCCTGCCCGAAGTCGTGCAGACCTCCCACCGCGGAACCAGCGGTAACAAGCCCGTTGAGCTGATCGTATTTTATGCCGGTGGCAGCGGCATGCCCCTGTCCCGGTAAGCACCTCGCGGGTAGCTCTTCCCTGGAGCTGCCCCACTTGATCAGCCCAACTGTGGGAGCGAGCCTGCTCGCGAAGGTCCCAAGAGCCACGGTTATCCAG
This sequence comes from Pseudomonas sp. ML2-2023-6, assembly GCF_037055265.1. Taxonomy (NCBI): domain Bacteria; kingdom Pseudomonadati; phylum Pseudomonadota; class Gammaproteobacteria; order Pseudomonadales; family Pseudomonadaceae; genus Pseudomonas; species Pseudomonas sp. ML2-2023-6. Next base: position 403,123 of record NZ_CP146347.1, read on the forward strand.
CAAGCGCGCGGTATTGTTCACGACCTTCGCGAGCAAGATCGCTCCCACAGAGTGACTGAACAATATTGCCGTACAGCTGGTATTTTGAAGGGACTGAATCTATTCAGCCTCAATGCACTATATTGGTGCAGTAGCTGTTCAGAATGTTCACTTGCCAGCCCAATTTGGTTCAAAACCGCTCGCAACCTGATCAAGAGCGCTACCTAACCGGGCTCAAAGCCCCTATTTCAGGCGATTCGCGCTTCTTTTCAGAGCCTTGGTTTGTTTTTTGCATTTTCCTTGCACCAGCGCCTCACCCGCGCACGCAATCCGGGACCGGCCCATGACCATCAGTGACGCCCTGCACCGACTGTTACTCGATAACCTGACCACTGCCACGCTTTTACTCAATGCCGATTTACGCCTTGAGTACATGAACCCGGCGGCGGAAATGCTGCTGGCGATCAGCGGACAACGCAGTCACGGGCAATTCATCAGCGAGCTGTTCACCGAGTCCACCGAAGCTCTGCATTCCTTGCGCCAAGCGGTTGAACAGGCCCACCCGTTCACCAAGCGCGAAGCCATGTTGACCTCGTTAACGGGCCAGAACCTGACGGTGGATTACGCCGTAACGCCAATCTTGAGCAATGGCGACACCATGCTGCTGCTCGAAGTCCACCCACGCGACCGGCTGCTGCGCATCACCAAAGAAGAAGCCCAGTTGTCCAAACAGGAAACCAGCAAGATGCTGGTGCGCGGGCTGGCCCATGAAATCAAGAACCCGCTGGGTGGCATTCGCGGTGCAGCGCAGTTGCTGGCGCGCCAGTTGCCCGACGAAAGCCTGCGCGACTACACCAACGTGATCATCGAAGAGGCCGACCGCCTGCGTAATCTGGTCGACCGCATGCTGGGCTCCAACAAACTGCCTTCGCTGGCCATGACCAATGTTCATGAAGTGCTGGAGCGCGTATGCAATCTGGTTGAGGCCGAGACACAGGGCAGCATCACTTTGGTGCGTGACTATGATCCGAGCCTGCCCGACCTGCTGATCGACCGTGAACAAATGATCCAGGCAGTACTCAATATCGTGCGCAACGCGATGCAGGCCATCGGCAGCCAGAACGAGCTGCGTCTGGGCCGCATCAGCCTGCGTACCCGCGCCATGCGCCAGTTCACCATTGGTCATGTGCGCCACCGACTGGTCACCAAAATCGAAATTATCGACAACGGGCCGGGCATCCCAGCCGAGTTGCAAGACACCCTGTTCTTCCCGATGGTCAGCGGCCGCCCTGATGGCACCGGGCTGGGCCTAGCCATCACGCAGAACATCATCAGTCAGCACCAGGGGTTGATCGAGTGTGAAAGCCACCCCGGCCACACACTCTTCTCGATCTTTCTACCACTGGAACAAGGAGCCGCATCGACATGAGCCGAAGTGAAACCGTGTGGATCGTCGACGACGACCGTTCTATCCGCTGGGTCCTGGAAAAAGCCTTGCAACAGGAAGGCATGACCACACAAAGCTTCGACAGCGCCGATGGCGTGATGAGTCGCCTGGCTCGCCAGCAGCCCGATGTCATTATTTCCGACATCCGTATGCCTGGCTCCAGCGGCCTGGACTTGCTGGCCAAGATTCGCGAACAGCACCCCCGTCTGCCCGTGATCATCATGACCGCTCATTCCGACCTGGACAGCGCCGTGGCCTCCTATCAAGGTGGTGCGTTTGAATACCTGCCCAAGCCATTTGATGTCGATGAAGCCGTATCACTGGTCAAACGTGCCAACCAGCACGCTCAGGAACAACAAGGCCTGACAGTGGTTCCAGCACTGGCCAGAACCCCGGAAATCATCGGCGAAGCGCCGGCGATGCAGGAGGTGTTCCGCGCCATTGGCCGCCTTAGCCATTCAAACATCACGGTTCTGATCAACGGCGAGTCGGGCACAGGCAAGGAGTTGGTGGCCCACGCCCTGCACCGCCACAGCCCACGGGCCGCGTCGCCGTTTATTGCGTTGAACATGGCAGCGATCCCCAAGGACCTGATGGAGTCCGAACTGTTCGGCCACGAAAAAGGTGCCTTCACCGGAGCCGCGAACCTGCGCAGGGGCCGTTTTGAGCAAGCCGATGGCGGTACGCTGTTCCTGGATGAAATCGGCGACATGCCTGCCGACACCCAAACCCGTCTGCTGCGGGTTCTGGCCGATGGCGAGTTCTACCGGGTTGGCGGCCACACGCCGGTCAAGGTCGACGTACGGATCATCGCTGCTACCCACCAGAACCTCGAAACCCTGGTACAGGCTGGCAAGTTTCGCGAAGACTTGTTCCACCGTCTGAACGTGATCCGCATCCATATCCCGCGCCTGTCGGACCGTCGCGAAGACATTCCGACCCTGGCCCGGCACTTTCTCAGCAGCGCCGCGCAAGAGCTGTCCGTGGAGCCCAAGCTGCTGAAGGCCGAAACCGAGCAATACCTGAAAAACCTGCCGTGGCCAGGCAACGTGCGCCAGCTTGAAAACACCTGCCGCTGGATCACGGTAATGGCTTCGGGCCGCGAAGTGCATATCAGCGACTTGCCGCCCGAACTGCTGAACCTGCAGCAGGACACTTCTCCAGTGACCAACTGGGAGCAAGCGCTGCGCCAGTGGGCCGACCAGGCGCTGGGCCGTGGCCAGTCCAATTTGCTCGACAGTGCAGTGCCTACCTTTGAGCGCATCATGATCGAGACCGCGCTCAAGCACACCGCAGGCCGACGCCGCGATGCCGCCGTGCTGCTGGGCTGGGGCCGCAACACCCTGACTCGCAAAATCAAGGAACTGGGCATGAAGATCGATGGCGACGAGGATGACAGCGACGAAGCTTAAGTACCTGCCACACACCTTCCCTGTGGGAGCGGGCTTGCTCGCGATAGGAGTGACGCGGTTTTCCTGTAAAACCGCAGTGATGCCATCGCGAGCAAGCCCGCTCCCACAAAAGCCTGACCGCACCACCCTAAAGCAACCCGCACTATTAACGCGCACCGCTCTAAATCAATGGTTACAGCCACACCACCCGAGAAACCAGTCACACCATACGCAAAAGCCCCGGATTCCGGGGCTTTTGCGTATGCATCAGGCAACTTTTACAAAAAATCAAAACCTGGCACGCCCCCTGCAATACCTATAACAAGCAACAACGCTTTAGGGGACCTTGATACAGGCAGGTCAAGACTCCCCACTTTTACACCCGCAGCCTTGATGCCTTTTGCATCAACGCGCACACCGCTTTTGGGGAACCCGGTACAGGCAGGCTGGAATTCCCTCTTTTATTACTCGCGCAGGTTCACCTGCAATCGCCAGCGCCCATCCTGCGGCGCACCGGCCCAGTCACCCTGCAAGGGGCGGGCCGCCACCAGAGTCAGCAACAACCCCCCATCAGTACGCCGCAGCCGCCAATTCACATTCTTGCCGTTAAGCATCAACTGGCCGTTCTGAAGCTTGCCCTTGGCATCAAACAACAACCCCAGCGTGCCGTCGACCAGCTCACCATGCCACTTGGGCTCGTCGTTGAACCACACCACCAGGCCACCCGCGAGCACGTCCACCTGTTGCAGTTCAACCGGCGTTGGCGCGGTCAAACGACCGATCATCATCCCGACCATCACACCGACTATCGCCAAAGAACCTAAAACCCGCGGCCATAGTTTCGGTCGCGGGTCTTCTTCAGGCGTAGAATGCTGCCCATCTTTAAGTTCGGAGCCGTGCATGTTTCACGTCATCCTTTTTCAACCAGAAATTCCGCCGAATACCGGCAACATTATCAGGCTGTGCGCCAACAGCGGCTGCCACCTGCATTTGATCGAGCCAATCGGTTTTGAGCTGGACGACAAGCGCTTGCGCCGGGCCGGGCTCGATTACCACGAGTACGCGCCGCTCAAGCGCCATGCCGACCTGGCCAGTTGCCTTGAAAGCCTGGGCCACCCGCGCCTGTTTGCCTTTACCACCAAAGGCTCCAAGCCGTTTCACGACGCGCAGTTTGCCGAGGGCGATGCGTTTATCTTCGGCCCGGAGAGCCGTGGCCTGCCACCCGAAGTGCTCGATGCACTGGATGGAGAACATCGCCTGCGCCTGCCGATGCGCGAAGGCTGCCGCAGCCTGAACCTGTCCAACACCGTGGCGGTTGCCGTGTACGAAGCCTGGCGGCAACTGGGTTTCAAGTAATTCACATCCCGTTATCTGTGGGAGCGAGCCTGCTCGCGAAGGCGTCAAGAACTGGTGATTCAACATCACCCGCGCGCTATCGTTAACGAACTTCGCGAGCAGGCTCGCTCCCACAGAGTCTTCGACATACCCAAAAAAAAGCGCCCTCAGGCGCTTTTTTCGGCAACGACTGTTTATTGAACAGTCGGCGAGCCTTCTTCCTGCATGCGCTGCAATTCTTGCGCGTACAGGGCATCGAAGTTCACCGGAGCCAGCATCAGTGCCGGGAACGAGCCACGAGTTACCAGGCTGTCCAGGGTTTCACGGGCATACGGGAACAGGATGTTCGGGCAGAACGCGCCCAGGGTGTGGTTCATCGACGCTGGATCAAGGTTTTTGATCAGGAAGATGCCAGCCTGCTGAACTTCAGCAATAAACGCCACTTCGTCACCGTTTTTCACGGTAACCGACAGGGTCAGAACCACTTCGTGGAAGTCACCTTCCAGTGGCTTTTGACGAGTGTTCAGATCCAGGCCAACGCTCGGTTCCCACTGCTGACGGAAGATCGCCGGGCTTTTTGGGGCCTCGAACGACAGGTCACGCACGTAGATGCGCTGCAGGGAGAATTGTGGAGCGGAGTCTTCATCGCTAACAGCAGCGGTGTTCTGTTGGTCAGTCATCACAGATCCTTGTTGATCTTGGGGCTTATAGAGAATGAGAGTCAGACGTTCAGCAGCGCATCCAATTTACCTGCGCGTTCCAGAGCAAACAGGTCATCGCATCCGCCAATATGCTTGTCGCCGATCCAGATTTGCGGGACCGACGTACGACCTGCCTTCTGAGCCATCTCGGCACGTATCTGAGGCTTGCCGTCGACCTTGATTTCTTCGAAGGCAGTGCCCTTTTTCTCAAGCAGAGCCTTGGCCCGCATGCAGTAAGGGCAGTAGTCGCTGGAGTAAACGATGACCTTGGACATGCTTACTTCACCACTGGCAGGTTGTCGGCGCGCCAGCTGGAGATGCCGCCAGACAGCTTGGCCGCGTTGTGACCAGCCTTGAGCAGCTCACGAGCGTGGGAGCCCGAATGCTGGCCCTGAGCGTCAACCAGGATAATGGTTTTGCCCTTGTGCTTGTCCAGCTCGGCAATGCGCGCCATCAGCTTGTCTTGTGGAATGTTCAGTGCACCCACGATGTGGCCGGCAGCAAAGTCCTTGGCCGGACGAATATCAATCACCACGCCTTCGTCGCGATTGACCAGACCGGTCAGCTCGCCAGTGCTGATGCTGCGCCCGCCACGGCTTATTTCGTGGGTGATCAGCAACGCCAGCAGGATGACAAACGCGCCTACAAGCAGGTAGTGAGAAGTCGCAAATGCAATCAGGTGCTCAACCATCAGAAGGTTCCAGGGTCGTAAAATGTGGGCCAGTATACACAGCCACCTTGGTCGGCCAAACCCCGCCCGGCGGTGACGCCACATGAACTTCGCTTTAAACTGCGCGTCCTCTTCATACCTTCTATTAAACCAGCCACGAGTGGGATCTATGACTACCACGCCTAAACCTTTGGTCCTGATCATCCTGGATGGCTTCGGTCACAGTGAAAGTCACGAATACAACGCCGTTTATTCGGCCAAGAAACCGGTGCTGGATCGTCTTTGCGCGAGCATGCCAAACGGCCTGATCTCAGGTTCGGGCATGGATGTCGGCCTGCCGGACGGCCAGATGGGCAACTCCGAGGTTGGCCACATGAACCTGGGCGCCGGCCGCGTGGTGTATCAGGATTTCACCCGCGTCACCAAATCGATCCGTGATGGCGAGTTTTTTGAAAACCCGACCATCTGCGCCGCTGTCGACAAGGCAGTGAGCGCAGGCAAGGCCGTGCATATTCTCGGTTTGCTGTCTGATGGCGGCGTTCACAGCCACCAGGACCACCTGATTGCGATGGCCGAACTGGCATTCAAACGCGGTGCAGAAAAAATCTACCTGCACGCCTTCCTCGATGGCCGCGATACACCGCCAAAAAGCGCTGCATCGTCCATCGAATTACTGGATGAAGCGTTCAAGGCTCTCGGCAAAGGCCGTATCGCCAGTTTGATTGGCCGCTACTTCGCTATGGACCGCGACAATCGCTGGGACCGTGTAGAGCAGGCCTACAACCTGATCGTCGATGGCAAGGGCGAATTCAACGCCACCACGGCCCAGGAAGGTCTGGAGGCTGCTTACGCCCGTGGCGAGAGCGACGAATTCGTTAAAGCCACGACCCTCGGCGAGCCGGTGAAAGTGGAAGACGGCGACGCCGTGGTCTTTATGAACTTCCGTGCCGACCGCGCCCGCGAACTGACCCGCGTGTTCGTTGAAGACGATTTCAACGCCTTCGCACGTGCCCGTCAGCCAAAACTGGCCGGTTTTGTGATGTTGACCCAATACGCTGCCAGCATCCCCGCGCCAAGCGCATTTGCGCCCGGCAGCCTTGAGAACGTACTCGGCGATTACCTGGCCAAAAACGGCAAAACCCAGCTGCGCATCGCCGAAACCGAAAAATACGCCCACGTTACTTTCTTCTTCTCGGGCGGGCGTGAAGAACCGTTTCCGGGTGAAGAGCGCATTCTGGTGCCGTCGCCGAAAGTTGCCACCTACGACCTGCAGCCGGAAATGAGCGCTCCCGAAGTCACCGACCATATCGTCGATGCCATCGAAAACCAGCGTTATGACGTGATCGTGGTCAACTACGCCAACGGCGATATGGTTGGCCACAGCGGCGTGTTCGACGCAGCCGTTAAAGCGGTTGAGTGCCTGGACGCGTGCGTGGGACGGATTGTCGAGGCGCTGGAAAAAGTCGGCGGCGAAGCCCTGATCACGGCTGACCACGGCAACGTTGAGCAGATGTCCGATGACACTACCGGTCAGGCTCATACTGCCCACACCTGTGAACCCGTACCGTTCATTTACGTGGGCAAGCGTGCACTCAAGGTCCGCGAAGGCGGTGTACTGGCCGATGTGGCACCGACCATGCTCAAGCTGCTGGGTCTGCCACAGCCTGAAGAAATGACCGGCAAATCGATTCTGCTCGACGCTTAAATTAAAACCTGTGGGAGCGAGCCTGCTCGCGAAGGTCTCAAGCGCGCCGCGATGATCCAATCAACACACGCTATCGTTAACGACATTCGCGAGCGGGCTCGCTCCCACAGGGGCCGGCCGTTTCATCACAATTTCACCTTCATCCATTTCTTATAGGTGACGAGGGCGGGCATACTAGGCCGTCCCGTTCCCCAGGTGTCGCCCGCCCCATGCTTCGCGCCCTTATAGCCCTGACCTTCGCATGCCTGCTCCAACCGGCGTTTGCCGACGAGCGCGCGCAAACCCAACAGCAGCTGGACGCCACGCGCCAGGATATCGGCGAGCTGAAAAAGCTCCTCGGCAAGCTCCAGGAAGAAAAATCCGGCGTGCAGAAAGACCTGCGCGGCACCGAAACCGAAATCGGCAAACTGGAGAAGCAGGTAGAAACCCTGCAACAAGAACTAAAAAAGAGTGAAGGCGAGCTGCTGCGCCTCGATAGCGAGAAAAAAAAACTCCACAGCGCAAAACTTGAACAGCAACGCCTGATCGCCATTCAGGCCCGTGCCGCCTATCAGGGTGGCCGTCAGGAATACCTGAAACTGCTGCTCAACCAGCAAAATCCCGAGAAGTTCGCCCGAACCCTCACCTATTACGATTACCTGAGCCAGGCTCGTCTGGAGCAGCTCAAGGGTTTCAACGAAACCCTGCGCCAACTGGCCAATGTCGAAGCTGATATCAACCTGCAACAGGCGCAACTGCTGACCCAGAAAAGCAGCCTGGAGACCCAGCGCGCAGAACTCGACAAAGTGCGCGCAGAGCGCCAGCAAGTACTGGCCAAGCTTAATACCGACGTAAAAGACCGCGATCAAAAGTTGCAAGCCCGCGAGCAGGATCAGGCCGATCTGGCTAAAGTCCTCAAGACCATCGAGGAAACCCTTGCCCGTCAGGCCCGCGAAGCCGAAGAGGCGCGCCAGAAAGCCTTGATCGCGCAGCAGGAAGCCGAGAAAAAACGCCAGCGCGAGGCTGAATCGGTTGTTACCGACGCCCCGCGCAAAGCGGTCAAATCAACACCCGGCGCACTGGTGTCGAGTGCCGGTGCTTCTTACGGCGGTGTTTTTTCTCAAGCCCGGGGCAAACTTCCGTGGCCAGTTGATGGTCGATTGCTTGCCCGCTTCGGTGAAACCCGTGGCGATGATTCGCGTACCAAGTGGGACGGCGTGATGATCAGCGCCGCCGCTGGCAGTCAGGTTCACGCCGTACATGGCGGTCGCGTGGTGTTTGCCGACTGGCTGCGTGGCGCAGGCCAGTTGGTAATTCTGGATCACGGTAATGGTTACTTAAGCTTGTATGGCCACAATCAGACGTTGCTCAAGTCGGCCGGAGATATCGTCAAGGCCGGCGAAGTAATTTCCACCGTGGGCAACAGCGGCGGTCAAGCCACGCCAGCACTGTATTTTGCTATTCGTCAGCAGGGGCGCCCAAGCGATCCTGCACAATGGTGTCGCACTCAGGGATGAGTCCATCACCTTTAATACGTAGGAGTTCGCTCAACATGCCGCATTTGTCCCGCCTCAACTCGCTGGCCCTGACGATCGCTCTGGTGATCGGCTCGCCGATGGCATTTGCTGCCGAGCCGAGCATTCAGCCAGCAGGTGCCGCAGCCAGTACCAAGGCTCCGCTGCCCCTGGAAGAGCTGCGCACATTTGCCGAGGTCATGGACCGGATCAAGGCTGCGTATGTTGAACCCGTAGACGATAAAACCCTGCTCGAGAATGCCATCAAAGGCATGCTCAGTAACCTCGATCCGCACTCCGCGTACCTGGGCCCCGAAGATTTCGCCGAGCTGCAGGAAAGCACCAGCGGCGAGTTTGGCGGGCTAGGTATCGAGGTCGGTTCCGAAGACGGCAATATCAAAATCGTCTCACCGATCGACGACACCCCTGCGAGCAAGGCCGGTATTCAGGCGGGCGACTTTATCGTCAAGATCAATGGTCAGCCCACCCGTGGCCTGAGCATGACCGAAGCCGTGGATAAAATGCGCGGCAAGATCGGCCAAAAAATCACCCTGACCCTGGTGCGCAATGGCGGCACGCCGTTTGACGTGACCCTGACCCGCGCCAATATTCAGGTAAAAAGCGTCAAGGCCCAGTTGCTTGAAGACGGCTACGGCTATATCCGCATCACCCAGTTCCAGGTCAAGACCGGCGAAGAAGTCGCCTCTGCACTGTCAAAACTGCGCAGAGAAAACGGCAACAAGCGCCTCAAGGGCATCATCCTCGACCTGCGTAACAACCCGGGTGGCGTGCTGCAATCGGCGGTAGAAGTGGTCGATCACTTCATCACCAAAGGCCTGATCGTCTACACCAAGGGCCGTATCGCCAACTCCGAGCTGCGCTTCTCGGCAACCGGCAAAGACCTGAGCGAGAACGTACCTTTGGTGGTGCTGATCAACGGCGGCAGCGCTTCGGCGTCCGAGATCGTCGCCGGTGCCCTGCAGGATCAAAAACGCGGCGTGGTGATGGGCACGACCAGCTTCGGTAAAGGCTCGGTGCAAACCGTGCTGCCACTGAACAATGACCGTGCGCTGAAAATCACCACGGCGTTGTACTTCACCCCGAACGGGCGCTCGATTCAGGCCCAGGGCATTGTTCCGGACATCGAAGTCAGCCGCGCCAAGATCACCCGCGAGCAAGACACCGAGTACTACAAAGAAGCCGACCTGCAAGGTCACCTCGGCAATGGCAATGGCGGTGCTGACAAACCCACCGGCTCCAACCCTAAAGCCAAGCCCATGCCGCAGGACGATGACTTCCAGCTGAGCCAGGCCCTGAGCCTGCTTAAAGGCTTGAGCATCACACGCGGCAACTGAGGTGCGTCTGTCTCTGGCTTTCGCCCTGCTCTGCTGCCTGACCGGTGCCGCCCATGCGGCCCCGGCTGGCACACCCGCCACGCCACACAAGGCTTACCTGAGCCTGATCATTGATGACCTTGGGCAAAACCTGCCACGCGACCGCCGCGTGCTGGCCTTGCCCGGCCCGGTCACCACCGCCGTGATGCCCGACACGCCCCACGCGGCCGAATTCGCTCGCGAGGCCCACAAGGCAGGCAAAATCGTCATCCTGCATATGCCGATGGACCCGGCCACCGGGCCTTTTGCCTGGCATCCGGACTTGCCCATGGAGGAACTTGAAAAGCGCCTCAACGCCGCGTTCAAGGCCGTGCCCTACACCAGTGGTATCAACAACCATATGGGCAGCCGCATGACATCCCAGCCGCAGGCGATGGCCTGGCTGATGGGTAATTTGCAGCAGCGCCACAAGTTCTTTGTCGACAGTCGCACCAGCGCGCAGACGGTTGCCGCAGCCGAGGCGCAAAAGATCGGCCTGGCCAGCGTCTCACGCGATGTGTTTCTCGATGACGTGCGCACCGAACAGGCGATCACCAAACAACTGGAAACCGCGATCAAGCTGGCGCACAAACAAGGCTCAGCCGTAATGATCGGCCATCCCTACCCACAGACTCTGGCGGTGCTGGAGCGCGAGTTGCCAAAGCTCAAGGCCCAGGGCATCGACTGGATTGATATCAAACAAATGATCGGCGTGCGCAGCAACAAGGCAATGGCCGGGCATGGGAAGGATGGGGTTTACCGCTGACTGCTGCGCTGTACGTCAATTTCGTAGCAGCTGCCGAAGGAACGAGGCTGCGTTCGGTTGCGCAGCAGCCGCAAAACCAAGCACTGCGGTGGCTCACATAAATCTCGGATTCAGCATTTACGGGCGCTGCGCACCCGAACGCAGCCTCGTTCCTTCGGCAGCTGCTACAGGGTTTTAGTGCGTTTTTTACAGATACTTCGCACGGATCTTCTCGACCACACCCTCAGCCTTTAACTGGTCCAGTGCCTTCTGCAACTTGTTCACCACCTCGTCCGGTACATCCTTGTTCAACGCCAAAAACAGTTCGGCCTGATTAAAACGCAACACCGTCTTGAACCCGGAAATCCCCACCTGACGCGCCAAAAACTGCCCCGCGGGAGCACCCGTGGCCCACAAGTCGATTTGCCCAGCCTGCAACTTGCGTGCGTTGTCCTGATCGCGCAACACAATCACCGGCGCCAGCCCCTGCTTTTCCAGGGACAAGGCAATAGCGTCGCCTTTGTAAGCTCCCACCCGGTATTGGCGGGCCTGCTCCAGCGAGGTCAGGGTAATCGGGCTATCCCCTCGAGCCAGCAACACCCAGTCATCCGGGCCAATCGGCCCGACCCACTTGAACAGCGTTTCACGCTCGGGCACGCGAGCTGTGACAAACACGCCGTAGCCGGGGTTTTCGAGGGCAAGGTGATAGATACGCTCCCAAGGGAAACGCAAGGTCATGCTGTAGGGGATGTCGGCACGTTTAAAGGTTTCGCGCAGGATATCGACGGCGATACCTTCAATATTTTCGTTTTGCGCGAAATTTTTGCCGTTTTTGGCCATGTTGTAAGGCGGGAAGTTTTCAGTCAGCAACACTATCGATGAATGCGATGCATCAACCGCAGAAGCGGTACTCGCCAGCCACAGAGTGGAACCGGCGAGAACGAGCAAAAAGCGTTTAAACATGACAGGCGACCTAAATCCATGGCGTGCTCAAGAGTGCCGTGGGCACGCCATGCTGTCCAGTAGCCTTTGGCCTTAACGGACCACGATCCCGCGCTCAGCCATGTACGCCTTGGCCTCTGGCACGGTGTATTCGCCAAAGTGGAAAATACTCGCCGCCAGTACCGCACTGGCGTGACCTTCGATAATGCCGTCGGCCAGATGCTGCAAGTTGCCAACACCCCCCGAGGCAATCACCGGAATGCCCAGCGCATCGCTGATGGCACGGGTCACGCCCAGGTCGAAACCGCTCTTCATGCCGTCCTGGTCCATGCTGGTCAGCAAAATCTCGCCAGCCCCCAGACCTTCCATCTTCATCGCCCACTCGACTGCATCGAGCCCGGTTGGCTTGCGCCCGCCATGAGTGAAGATTTCCCAACGCGGGGTCTCGCCCGGCAGTGAGACTTTTTTCGCATCAATCGCCACCACGATGCACTGCGAACCAAAATGCTGCGCCGCTTCACCCACAAACTCCGGATTAAACACCGCTGCAGTATTGATCGAGACTTTGTCCGCACCAGCATTGAGCAGGTTGCGGATGTCCTGGATGCAGCGCACGCCACCGCCCACGGTCAGCGGGATAAAAACCTGGCTGGCCATGCGCTCGACGGTATGCAAGGTGGTGTCGCGGCCATCGACGCTGGCAGTGATGTCGAGAAAGGTAATCTCGTCAGCACCCTGCTCGTCGTAGCGACGGGCGATTTCTACCGGGTCGCCAGCATCGCGAATGTTCTCGAATTTGACGCCCTTTACAACCCGGCCGTTATCCACGTCCAGGCAAGGGATGATGCGTTTGGCCAGCGCCATGGGTCTCTCCTCAGGCCTTGTAGCTGTCGCAGAAGGCTTGCGCCTCGGCCACATCCAGCGTGCCTTCATAGATTGCACGGCCGGTGATGGCGCCCACGATGCCCGGAGCCTTGGCGTCCATCAGGGCTTTGATATCACCCAGATTGTGGATGCCGCCCGAAGCGATCACCGGGATGCTGGTCGCAGCGGCCAGCGCAGCGGTGTAGCTCACGTTGCAGCCCTGCATCATGCCGTCTTTGGCGATGTCGGTATAAACGATGGCCGACACGCCGTCTGCTTCAAAACGCTTGGCCAGGTCGATGACCTGTACGGTGCTGACTTCAGCCCAGCCGTCGGTGGCGACGAAACCGTCTTTGGCGTCCATGCCGACAATGATCTTGCCGGGGAATGCACGGCACGCCTCAGCCACGAACTCGGGGTTCTTCACCGCTTTGGTGCCCAGAATCACGTAACTAACGCCCGCCTTGACGTAATGCTCGATGGTTTCCAGCGAGCGAATACCGCCGCCGATCTGGATCGGCAGATGCGGGTACAGCTTGGCAATCGCCGTAACCACTTCGCCGTTGACCGGCTGGCCTTCAAAGGCGCCGTTCAGGTCGACCAGATGCAGACGGCGGCAACCGCCCTCTACCCATTTGGCAGCCATGCTCACCGGGTCATCGGAGAACACCGTGGAGTCTTCCATACGGCCTTGGCGCAGACGTACACAAGCACCGTCTTTAAGATCGATAGCGGGAATAATCAGCATATGGCAAACCTTCAAATTCGGGAGTCTGAGACTCGGAAATCAGTTCTTCTCGAGCGCCCACAAGTCGCTTTCGATGCTCTCGAACCTCTCTTTGAGGTGCGTCTGCACATCGAAAATCGCGCGATTGTAGTAATGCGGCGCGATTTCGCGTGTGAACAGCTCAAGGATTTCAGCCGCTTCGAATGAACCCAGGTCCAGTTCGAAGCGGTCTTCCATAAAGCGTTTGATCTTGCTGTTGGCTTCGTTCTCTTGCTCGGGGGTGAGCGTGAGAATCGGCGGCTTCTTGCGAGGCGCCATTACCAGCGACCATCCCAGGCCACGAAGTTTTCCAGCAACTGCAAGCCGTGGGTATGGCTTTTTTCCGGGTGGAACTGCACCGCGAAGCGCGAGCCCTCGGCCAACGCTGCGGCAAAATCGACGCCGTAATGCCCGCCCCCCACTACCTGGCGAGGATTGCCCGCCGCAATGTAGTAGCTGTGTACAAAGTAGAAACGCGCAAGGTCGGGGATGCCGTGCCACAGCGGGTGATCGACTTTTTGCTGCACCTCGTTCCAGCCCATGTGCGGCACCTTGAGGTGCTCGCCGTCTTCATGCAGATCCTTGCCGAAGAACTTGACGGCGCCGGGGAACAGGCCGATGCAATCAACGCCACCGTTCTCTTCACTGCTGTCGAGCAAGGCTTGCATGCCCACGCAGATACCGAGGAACGGACGGTCCTGGCTGACTTCACGCACCAGCGAGTCGAAACCCAGTCGACGGATTTCCGCCATGCAGTCGCGAATCGCGCCCACACCCGGAAACACCACGCGATCTGCTTCGCGAATCACGTTGGCGTCGCTGGTAATCAGCACCCGACCGGCGCCCACGTGCTCCAGCGCCTTGGCCACCGAGTGCAGGTTACCCATGCCGTAATCGATTACCGCCACTGTCTGCATCAGAGCACGCCCTTGGTCGATGGCATTTGCCCGGCCATACGCTCATCCAGCGCAACCGCCATACGCAACGCGCGGCCAAAAGCCTTGAACACGGTTTCGATCTGGTGGTGGGTGTTGGTGCCGCGCAGGTTGTCGATGTGCAGGCTGACGTTGGCGTGGTTGACGAAACCCTGGAAGAACTCCTGGAACAGGTCAACGTCAAAGCCGCCTACCGTGGCGCGGGTGTAAGGCACATGCATTTGCAGGCCTGGACGACCGGAAAAGTCGATAACCACACGCGACAGCGCTTCATCCAGCGGGACGTAGGCGTGACCGTAACGGGTCATGCCTTTTTTATCGCCGACAGCCTGGCTGAAGGCTTTACCCAAGGTAATGCCAACATCCTCGACGGTATGGTGATCGTCGATATGCAGGTCGCCTTTGCACTCGATGTCCAGGTCGATCAACCCATGTCGGGCGATCTGGTCGAGCATGTGCTCAAGAAAAGGAACACCGATATCAAATCGGGCCTTACCGGTACCATCCAAGTTGATCGAGGCTTTAATCTGGGTTTCCAGAGTATCGCGCTCGACTGACGCCTTACGTTCGGCCATCACCAGCTCCGCAAAATCATTGGGCGAAAAAGGTGGCCATTATAGGCACGGGTCTGGCAAACAGAAACATTAAGGGTGATGTGGCTGACGGAGTGAAGGCTACTGCGGATTTTGTAGCCGCTGCCGAAGGCTGCGATAAGGCCCGAAGGGCCTTCCTGCAAGCTTGCAAACGCGAGCCCTGCGGGCTCGATCGCAGCCTTCGGCAGCGGCTACAAGGGCGCCACAGGACGTGGCGCCCTCTGGATCAATGAAACAACACCGCAGTCTTCTGCACCGTCACCCACACGCCCCACAGCAATGGAATACCCACGGCCAGCCAGGCCGCGATAACCAGTGGCTGGCTGCCTGGCGCAGCTTTCCACTCCAGCGAAGTGCTTGCGTCCGCGCCCTTGTCATGGCCCAGCGCCTGTTCGGCCGCCAGTTCGGCATCGGTCATGAAGTACTTATCGGCCACCGGACGCACCAGCAAGTTGCAGATAAAGCCCAGCACCAGCAGCCCTGCGAGGATGTACAAGGTGATGTCGTAGGCCGCCGCACGTTCAACCCCGATGCTCAGCTGATACTCGCGCAAGTAGTTGACCAGCACCGGCCCCAGCACGCCCGCTGCCGCCCAGGCCGTCAGCAAACGACCATGAATCGCGCCGACCATCTGGGTACCGAACAGGTCTGCCAGATAGGCGGGTACCGTGGCAAAGCCGCCGCCGTACATCGACAAGATGATGCAGAACGCCGCCACGAACAGGGACACGTTGCCCAGATGACCAAGGTTCGGAATCATCGCGTACAACGCAAAGCCCAACGCGAAAAACACGAAGTAGGTGTTTTTACGTCCCAGGTAGTCCGAGAACGACGCCCAGAAGAATCGCCCGCCAATGTTGAACAGGCTCAACAGTCCGGTGAAGCCCGCTGCAATCGCCGCAATTTGCGCCAATTGCGCTGCATCCAGCTGGCTGAATGTCAGGTCATTGCCCAGCAACTTGCCCGCAAACACTTCCTGCAACAATGGCGACGCCATGCCCAGAATGCCGATACCGGCCGATACGTTAAGGCACAGCACCAGCCACACCAGCGCAAACTGCGGGGTTTTCCAGGCCACACTCACGTGCACGTGGCGTTGGGTGATCATCGCGTTCGCAGCTTTTTTCGCCGGAGCAGTCCAGCCCTCAGGCTTCCAGCCGGTCGGTGGCACGCGGTACGACAACGCGCCGCCGATCATGAACACGAAGTAAATCGCCGCCATCGCCACAAAGCTCTGCCACACGCCCACGCCGTCCGGCCCGGCAAAATGGTTCATCAGTGCTGCAGCCAGCGGTGCGCCGACCATTGCACCACCACCAAAGCCCATGATCGCCATGCCCGTGGCCATGCCGCGTTTGTCCGGGAACCACTTGATCAACGTCGACACCGGCGAGATATAGCCCAAGCCCAGCCCGATACCGCCGATAACCCCCGAGCCCAACCACATCAGCCAGATCTGGTGGGTATAAATGCCCAACGCGGAAATCAGCAAACCGCCACACCAGCACAGTGCCGACACCACACCGGCCTTGCGCGGCCCGGCATGCTCAAGCCAGCCGCCCCACACCGCTGCCGAGCAACCGAGGAAGATAAAAAACAGGGTGTAGATCCAGCCGAGCATCGAGATCGGCCAATCGCATTGCGATGAAAACACTTGCGCGATAAAGCTCATGTCCGGTGCGCAAGCCACAGGCGCCGTCACGCCCAAGGCTTTGGACAGCGGCAACCAAAACACCGAGAAGCCATAGGCCATGCCGATGCACAGGTGAATGGCCAATGCGGCTGGCGGGACCAGCCAACGATTGAAGCCGGGTTTGGCAATGATGCGCTCCTTGGACAGGAACGCCGGTTGTGAGGCAAGACTGCCCGCAACGCTGCTGGTACTCATAGATGTTTCCCCCAGGTAATGAAGAGGTTCCCGGACGCGCTCAACCCCCGACTTTGGCGCCTTGCGGCACACAGTCATTTTTGTCGGGCCAAGTTCATGCGCGACAATACGTCGCAGAAGGTCGGAAAACCACGCGCAGATTACCATCTGAACGCAGACGAATGCCCAAGCTGATACGGTCTAAAAGAAGCAAATTGATCCGTAACTATCCAACCCCAGTCCGCCTGCGCGTGGCGCTATACTCTGCGGCTAAATTTAAAACTCCCCTTCACTCAGACTTACAAGGACTCGCCCATGAAAGCGTTCGGCAAAATCCTGGGTCTGGTGCTTCTCGGATTGTTGCTGATCATCGTGGCCCTGGGTTTCGCCCTGAGCCATCTGTTCGATCCCAACGACTATAAAGACGAGATCCGCCAGATAGCCCGTGACAAAGCCCACATTGAGCTGACCCTCAATGGCGACATCGGCTGGAGCCTCTTCCCCTGGCTAGGCCTGGAGCTGCACGACGCCAGCGTCGCAACCCTCGCAGCGCCGACCCAGCCTTTTGCCGACCTGCAAATGCTCGGCCTGTCCGTGCGCGTACTGCCGCTGCTGCGCAAAGAAGTGCAAATGAGCGATGTTCGTGTCGAAGGCCTGAACCTGCGCCTCACTCGCGACAAGGACGGTCACGGCAACTGGCAGGACATAGGCAAGCCAGCAACCGACACCGCAACGACCGCCAGCACCGAGCCAGCACCGACCAGCAAACCGGACAGCGTCAGCCAACCGCTCAAGCTCGATATCGACAGCCTGACCGTGAACAATGCGCGGGTTGAGTACAACGACGAGCAAAGCGGCAAGCAATTCAGCGCCGAAAGTATCCAGCTGAGCACCGGCCCGGTTCACGAAGCCACCAGCATCCCGGTCAAACTGACCGCCTTTCTGGGCACCAACCAGCCCGTGATGCGGGTCAAAACCGAAGTCGACGGCAAACTGCGTTTTGACCGCGTGCTCAAGCGCTATCAGCTTGAAGACATGAAAGTCACGGGCGAAGCCTCGGGTGAGCCGCTACAAGGCAAAACCATGACTTTCGCGGCGCAGGGGCAAATTCTGGTTGATTTGGCTGCCAACGTCGCCGAATGGAGCAGTTTGAAGATTTCCGCCAACCAGCTGCGGGCCCTGGGTGAACTCAAGGTCAATAACCTGGACACCACCGCGCAAATCAGCGGCGGCGTATCGATTGCCCAGCTCGATCTGGCCAGATTTCTCGACAGCATCGGCCACCCGCTGCCTGCAATGGCACCCGAGAGCCTGAGCAAAGTCGAACTGGTCAGCCGCCTGTCTGGCACACCGACCAGCCTGACCTTTGACGACCTCAACCTGAAAGTCGACGACAGCACCTTTACCGGGCGCATTGCCATTGAGGACTTCGCCAAACAGGCCGTGCGTGTCCAGCTTAAAGGCGACACGTTCAACGCTGATCGCTACCTGCCGCCTAAATCAGCCGAAGCCAACGGCGCCAGTGCCGCTCGCCAGGCCGAAGTACAAGGCAGCGAAGCCGACGCACTGGCCGCATCGGGTGACACTCCACTGCCCAATGCACCGACCAAAAGCGGCTGGAGCACGACCAAGATCATTCCTGTTACCCGCCTCAAGGCGCTCGACCTGAATGCCGATATCAGCTTTGGTCAACTGACCCTGACCCAACTGCCGATCCAGAATGCTGCGCTCAAGGCCAACAGCAAAGATGGCTTGCTCACCCTCGAAAACCTGAGCGGCAACCTCTACAAAGGTAACTTTGCGGCCAACGGCAGCCTGGACGTGCGGCCCATGCTGCCACTGGCCAAGCTGCAGACCCGCATCACCAATGTTCCAGTCGAAAAAATCCTGCAAAGCCAAGGTCAAAAACCGCCCGTTACCGGCCTGCTGACTCTCAACAGCAACGTCACGGGCAGCGGCAATAGCCAGCGCGCGCTGATTTCCAGCCTCAACGGCACCGCCAACTTTGCCCTCAGCAACGGCGTGCTGCTCAATGCCAACCTCGAACAGCAGTTGTGCAAGGGCATCTCCACCCTCAATCGCAAAACCCTGAGCGGCGCCCCGCTGGCCAAGGACACTCCCTTCAAGGAGCTCAAGGGCAGCCTGGTGTTTCGTAACGGCGTGGCCAGCAACCCCGACATGATCGTGCGCATGCCCGGCCTGAGCGTAAAAGGCGATGGCGACATCGACCTGCGCGTACTGGGCATGGACTACCGCATTGGCATCACCATCGAAGGCGATACCCGCGCCATGCCGGACCCGGCGTGCCAAGTCGGCAAGAACTTTGTCGGCATCGAGCTGCCATTGCGTTGCCGTGGCCCGCTGGAGCTTGGCGCCAAGGCCTGCCGCCTGGATAAAGAGGGCCTGGGCAAGGTGGCCGCCAAAGTGGCGGGCAACAAGCTCAGCGACAAACTTGAAGAGAAACTCGGCGACAAAGTCAGCCCTGAGCTCAAAAACGCTCTCAAGGGGCTGTTCAACCGATGAGAGACGAGCAATTTTCAACGGCGGTTCTGGACTGGTATGACCGCCACGGCCGCCACGACCTGCCCTGGCAACAGGGCATCACCCCGTACCGGGTGTGGGTCTCGGAAATTATGTTGCAGCAAACCCAGGTCAGCACTGTGCTGAACTACTTCGACCGATTCATGGCCTCGCTGCCAACGGTCGAAGCCCTGGCTGCGGCACCGGAAGACGAAGTGCTGCACCTGTGGACCGGCCTCGGCTACTACACCCGTGCACGCAATTTGCAAAAAACCGCCAAAATCGTCGTCGCCGAACATGACGGCGAATTCCCCCGTGATGTCGAAAAACTGGTCGAGCTGCCCGGCATCGGTTTATCCACAGCCGGGGCGATTGCGAGCCTGAGCATGGGCCTGCGCGCACCGATCCTCGACGGCAACGTCAAACGGGTGCTGGCGCGCTATACCGCGCAAGAGGGCTACCCCGGCGAACCCAAGGTCGCCAAACAGCTATGGGCCACCGCTGAGCGCTTCACCCCCCATGACCGGGTCAACGCCTACACCCAGGCAATGATGGACATGGGCGCCACGCTCTGCACACGCAGCAAGCCCAGCTGCCTGCTGTGCCCGCTCGAAAGCGGCTGTGAAGCCCACTTGCTGGGCCTGGAGACGCGTTACCCGATCCCCAAGCCGCGCAAAACCATCCCGCAAAAACGCACGTTAATGCCGATGCTGGCCAACGCCGAGGGCGCTATCCTGCTTTACCGTCGCCCTTCGACCGGTTTGTGGGGCGGACTGTGGAGCCTGCCCGAGCTGGATGACCTGCAAGACATCGAGCATCTGGCGCTACAACACTCGCTGACCCTGGGCGCGCAACACGAATTGCCAAGCCTGACCCATACCTTTAGCCATTTCCAACTGGCCATCGAACCTTGGCTGATCCACGTCAATTCGTGCGGCCATCACGTGGCCGAGCCCGACTGGCTCTGGTATAACCTCGCCACCCCGCCGCGCCTGGGCCTTGCCGCCCCGGTCAAGAAGCTGCTCAAACGCGCAGCCGACCTATTGAACGCTGGAGAGTCGTCATGACCCGCACCATCATCTGCCGCAAGTACAAAGAAGAACTGCCTGCCCTTGAACGCGCTCCGTTTCCGGGCACCAAAGGCCAGGACATTTTCGAGCACGTTTCGGCCAAGGCCTGGGCTGACTGGCAAAAACACCAGACTTTGCTGATCAACGAAAAGCGCTTGAACATGATGAACGCAGAAGATCGAAAATATTTGCAGGGCGAAATGGACAAGTTCTTCAGCGGCGAAGAATACGCACAAGCTGAAGGCTACGTTCCGCCGACCGAATAAACCCCGGATTTAAAGGGGTTGGTCTGTAAGCGACGGTAATAATTAAATATTTTTCAAAAAAGTGTTTGACGAGTTATCGAAAAAGGCTTCTAATGCGCCCCGTTGCCCAGATAGCTCAGTCGGTAGAGCAGGGGATTGAAAATCCCCGTGTCGGCGGTTCGATTCCGTCTCTGGGCACCACATTCAGTTTTGATGTGGTGTTTACACAACATCAAAACAACGAAAAACCCGCCTAGTGCGGGTTTTTTTTTGGCCGTGATTTATACCCGGTGGCGCCACCTCTCTTGGCGATTGCAAAGAGATAGGGTTCAATCCTCTCCTCAGCCTGCAAAGGACACACATTCATGTCATCGCCAAAAAAACAGCAAAAGAACGCGCAGCGGGCCAAAACCAAAGCTAAACAGAACCGCGTCGGCAAACCGGCCAAAGCCTCGGCTGGCGCACTGATCGACAGTCCGTTCGATGATGTGAAAATCGATCTCAGCACGTTCAACTTCCAGGACATTCTCGACAACGGCTTTGACCCGGCCGATTACGATGATCTGTTCCAGGTCATGAAAGGCGCCGAAGCCATCAACCTGCAAACCATGTGCGCGGTATTCCTGCAGTACCCGGTGCTGGAACTGGTGATCTCGGAAGAGGAAGAAGAACCGGCGACCGACTTCCTGATGGGCCTGCTGATCGAATACCGCATCGCGGTACATGGCGACGATGAAGACAGCGCCGTGGCCTGGATCGAAACCCCGGCATTCCAGAAGGCCTACGTCGAAGCTTCTCGCCTGTTGCAGGAACGCAATACCCGGAGCACGCACTGACCGTAGCCCTGATCGAACCTGTCAGCCGGGCATTCACCGAACCCGCTGCTGACGGTTACCTGCTGGGCGGTTTTGAGTGGCGCCAGCGCACACCCGACAGTACGCGTGCCGTGGTGGTGGTCAGCGCCGCCACCTCGGTGCGCTGTCAGTACTATTCAAGGTTCGCCGAATACCTGTTCAGCCACGGCCTGGACGTGATGCTGTTCGACTATCGCGGCATCGGCGCCTCACGCATCGGCTCGTTGCGCGGCTTTGAAGCCAGCTGGTCGGACTGGGGGGCGCTGGACACCGAAGCCATCCTCAAGCGCGCCCAGCGCGAATACCCCGGCCAGCCGGTCGATGTAGTCGGTCACAGCTTTGGCGGCTGTGCAGCGGGCCTGGCGGCCTCCGGGCAGGCGATTCGCCATCTGGTGACAGTGGGTGCGCAATTTGCCCACTGGCGCGACTACGCGCCAGCACAGCGCTGGCAGATGCTCGCCAAATGGCACGGGGTCATGCCGTTGCTGACTCGCGTCTGCGGCTACTTCCCCGGCAAGCGCCTGGGCTGGCTCGAAGACACCCCGGCGGGCGTGGTCAGGGACTGGAGCGCCTTCAGCACGCGCTACGAGAAGCTCCCCAGCGCACGCGGCCTTGCCGCCCTGCCCTTTTCTTGCGTTACGGCCAAAACCCTCGCCATCAGCTTTAGCGATGATCCTTTTGGCACCGTGGCGGCAATCGAGCGCTTGCTGAGTTACTTCAGCGCCAGCTCACGCACGCACCTGCGCATTCAACCGCAAGATATCAACGAAGCAGCCATAGGCCATTTCGCGTTTTTTCACAGCCGCTTTCAAAGCAGCTTGTGGCCGATTGCCTTGCAGTGGTTGCAGAGCGGGGAATTGGTGAGTGATGTGCCGGGGCGGGTTATCACCCCCGGACAATAACTCGTAGCCGCAGCGAGGCTGCGATCGACTGCGCAGCAGTCGCAAAACCATGCAGCCCGACGTTTCAGATAAACGCTGATACACGGGCTTACGATCGCTTCGCAATCAATCGCAGCCTCGTGCCTCGACAGCGGCTACAACCTCAACGGGCAGTACAGCCCTGCGGCTTGAAAATCCGCTCAGTCGACGGCGGGTTATTCGCCAGTTTATTGGCCGGCCGACGTGGTCGCACCAACAGCTCACCCCCGCAATTAGGACAAAGACCGCCCAGGTTCTGCTCCGTACAGGTTGCGCAAAAGGTGCACTCGAATGAGCAAATCCGTGCTTGCGCAGAATCAGGTGGCAAGTCGCAATCGCAGCATTCGCAACTAGGGCGTAATTCGAGCATGAACACCTCACATAAGACCGGTAATTTTCATCTTTACATTTAAGACGCTTCCCGCAAAAAACCAACTGCCAATACAAAATGGCAATGACATTCTCATTAGTCCCTCTGGCTAATGCGCGGCAAAAACAATGAACCCTCCGCTACCCGCCAACACCCACGATTCAAATCTGGCTCCCCTGCTCACCTCCTTGGGCGATCTGATCCGCCAGGCCCGGCAAAAAGCCTTGCGCCTGGTAGATACATTGCAGGTGCAAACCTGCTGGAACATGGGCCGACATATCATCGAGTACGAACAGGCCGGGGCTGCTCGGGCTGCTTATGGCAAGCAACTCTTACCGACACTGGCTAATGCCCTTACAACCGAGTTTGGAAAAGGATTTGATGAGCGTAATTTGCGACACATGCGCAGCTTCTACCAAGGGTTTCCAATTTGGAACGCAGTGCGTACCGAATTGAGCTGGACCCACTACCGCACCCTGTTACGGGTCGAAAAAGACAGTGCGCGCCAGTGGTACATGAACGAAGCTGCCACATTGAACTGGTCGACCCGCGCCCTTGAGCGGCAAATCGGGACGCTGTATTACGAACGCCTGCTGGTCAGCCAGGATCGTCCTGCGATCATTCAGGAAGCCGCAGCCAATGTACTTCCCCTGAACAAAAGCCCGCGCGAGTTTGTACGCGACCCGGTACTGCTGGAGTTTTTGGGCATGCCGACGGTTGCGGGGCTTTTCGAGACGGGGCTGAAACAGGCGCTGATCGATCATCTGCAAGGGTTCTTGCTGGAGCTGGGCAAAGGCTTCGCCTTCGTTGCCCGCCAACAGCGCATCAGCACCGAAAGCAAAGACTTCTATGTGGACCTGGTGTTCTACAACTACCTGCTCAAGTGCTTTGTAATTTTCGACCTCAAACGCGGTGAGCTGACGCATCAGGACATCGGCCAGATGGACATGTACGTACGCCTGTACGACGACCTCAAGCGCGGCCCCGAAGACTGCCCCACCGTGGGCATCATTCTGTGCGCGCAGAAAGATGCCTCGGTGGTGCGCTACTCGGTGCTGCATGGAAACGAGCAATTGTTCGCCAGCAAATACACATTGGTTCTGCCTACCGAGGAAGAACTGCGCGCCGAACTCGACCGCGAGCAAGCGCTGGTCGAAGCCTCACACCCTCAGCGCTGATGCCACCCACAAAAAAGGCCGCCATCCCCGAGGATGGCGGCCTTGCTTGTGTATTCAACCGCGAGAGCCGTCCTGGCCTCAGTTGAGTACCGTTGCCCCCAGTTTCTCAATGCGTCGACGACGTGCCACCAACAGGCCTGCCGCCACCACCAGAATGCTCAGCAAACCGGTAGCCATGATTTCAACACGGTGCGCTTCCTGGAACAGCATGATGGTCAAAATGGCCACGATAAATACGATCACCGCCCAGGTCAGGCCCGGGAACAGCCACATTTTGAACGAGATGTTCTCGCCCAAAGCCATACGCTTTTGACGCATGCGCAGTTGCGACACGGCAATCACCAGGTACACCAGCAACGCAATGGCGCCAGAGCTGGCCAGCAGGAACTCGAACACTGCAGCCGGAGCCACGTAGTTGGCGAATACAGCCACAAAAGCTGCGCCGGTAGACATCATCACCGCCCAGTAAGGCGTGCCAGAGGCGTTGGTACGCTTGGCCGCAGCCGGTGCGTCGCCGCGCTTGCTCAGGGAGTACAGCATCCGCGAGGAAGTGTAGAGCGCCGAGTTCAAGCAGCTGGTTACCGCAATCAATACGACGATATCAACGATCAGCTTGGCATTCGGTATACCCATGCGGTCGAGTACGGTCTGGTAGGAGCCGAACTGGGCCAGAGCCGGGTCGTTCCACGGCACCAGGGCCACAACGATGAAAATCGACACCAGGTAGAACAAGCCAATCCGCCAGATCACCGAGTTGGTAGCCTTGGTGATTTGCTTGCTTGGGTCTTTGGATTCCGCCGCCGCGATGGTGACGATTTCAGTACCCATGAACGAGAACATGGTGGTCAGCATGGCCGCCAACACCGCGCCCATGCCGTTGGGCATAAAGCCGATGGTGTCTGACAAATGCGCGACGCCACTGACCTGACTGGTAGGCAGAAAGCCGAAAATCGCCAGCAGACCCAAAATAATAAAGCCAATAATCGCGAGCACTTTGACCAACGCAAACCAGAACTCGAACTCGCCGTAGTTCTTGACGCTGAACAAGTTGGTGGCCGTCAGTAACAGGGTGATGACCAGGGTAAAGACCCAGATCGCCGTGCCGGGGAACCAGGCATGCAGGATCGTGCCGGCAGCGACAGCTTCCAGTGGGATAACCAGTACCCAGAACCACCAGTACAGCCAGCCGATGGTGAAACCGGCCCAATGCCCGATGGCACGGTCGGCGTAGGTGGAGAACGAACCGGTGTCAGGAGATGCGACGGCCATTTCGGCCAGCATGCGCATCACCAACACCACCAACGTACCAGCGGCGGCGTAAGCCAGCAGTACAGCGGGACCCGCTTGTGCAATCGCGTGTCCTGAGCCGACAAACAAACCGGCGCCGATAACACCGGCAATCGACAGCATGGTCACATGCCGTGGCTTTAGCCCTTGTTCCAGACCGTTAGAGGATTGCGTATTGCTCATTGGGACTACCTTTCATTGAAGCCATTCCGAGCACCCGCGTTGACTTTCGTAAAAAGTAACCAACGGGGCGTTTAGAATCCTTTACGCAATAAATGAGCCAGAATGTGACAAGTGCACGGTTTTCGCGGCCTGCAACGATTCCTGCCCCCAACTGCAACCTATTGAGAGTAATGGCTTTTTGCCAATTCGTTACCGTAACACTCAGTTACATGGGTCTCAGCGCACCAAAAATACCCAAAATTGCCCATATAGCCCAAAAGCGGTGCGCATCTTTAACCTTTAGTAGGTTCGCGCTTCCAACACCGGGCCAAAGCTGGCAACATCGCGACCTTTTTTAAGCGACACCTGTCTGGCCGAACGGCGAAATACAGGGTCGGTTGTTGTCGACGCGACACTCTGCTGTAGCGATGCGACAAACTGCCACCCTCGCGTCTTTTGTGTCTTCAGGGCGGCTGGTTGCCTCTGCAACCCTATGCTAGCTTGGCCTGCGCCAGGAAGGCCGCCCAACAGCAGGATCGCACCCGAACACAATGAGGAACGCACATGGCTTTGGCCACGCCCGCGCTTGAAATCCGCAACTTGCACAAACGCTACGGCGAGCTTGAGGTACTTAAAGGTATCTCGCTGACCGCACGCGACGGCGACGTGATCTCGATCCTGGGCTCTTCCGGTTCCGGCAAGTCCACCCTGCTGCGCTGCATCAACCTTCTGGAAAACCCCCATGAAGGCCAGATCGTGGTCGCCGGGGAAGAGCTCAAACTCAAGAAAGCCAAAAATGGCGAACTGGTCGCGGCCGACGGCAAGCAGATCAATCGCATGCGCAGTGAACTGGGTTTTGTATTTCAAAACTTTAACCTGTGGCCGCACATGACCATCCTCGACAACATTATCGAGGCCCCGCGTCGGGTTCTGGGGCAGAGCAAAGCCGAAGCAATCGAAGTTGCCGAAGCACTGCTGGCCAAGGTCGGCATTGGCGAAAAGCGCCATGCCTATCCATCCGAATTGTCCGGCGGCCAGCAGCAACGTGCAGCGATTGCCCGCACGCTGGCCATGCAACCCAAAGTCATTCTGTTCGATGAACCGACATCGGCACTTGACCCGGAAATGGTTCAAGAAGTACTTAGTGTGATCCGCGCGCTCGCCGAAGAAGGTCGCACTATGCTGTTGGTCACCCACGAGATGGGCTTTGCCCGTCAGGTGTCCACCGAAGTAGTGTTTTTGCATCAGGGCCTGATCGAAGAGCAAGGGTCGCCAGAACAGGTGTTCGACAACCCGGTTTCGGCGCGCTGTAAACAATTCATGTCCAGCAACCGCTAACGGAGCAACACGAATGCAGAACTATAAAAAGCTTCTCCTGGCCGCTGCCGCCACACTGGTTTTCAGCGCCAACGCCCTGGCTGTTGATAAGTACAAAGTCGGGATTGAAGGTGCTTACCCACCATTCAATAACAAAAACGCCAGTGGTGAAGTTGTGGGCTTCGACCCCGACATCGCGATGGCCCTGTGCGCCAAGATGAAAGCCGAGTGTGAAATCGTCACCTCCGATTGGGACGGCATCATCCCGGCACTGAACGCCAAAAAGTACGATTTCATCGTGTCGTCGCTGTCGATCACGGACGAACGCAAGCAAGCGGTCGATTTCACCGACCCGTACTACTCCAACAAGCAGCAGTTCATCGCACCGAAAAAAGTCGATTTCAAAACCGACCTCGCGTCCCTCAAGGGCAAGGCCCTGGGCACCCAGCGTTCTACTCAAGCTGCAACCTGGCTGGACGATAACCTGGGCACCGACGCGACCATCTCCTTGTACGACACCCAGGAAAACGCCTACCTCGACCTGACTTCGGGCCGTGTAGACGCCTTGCTGGCTGACAAGTACGCCAACTACGACTGGCTGAAAAGCCCGGCTGGCCAGGCATACGAGTTCAAGGGTGAGCCGGTCAACGAAGACGACAAAGTCGGCATCGCTCTGCGTAAAGGCGACAACGAACTGCGCGCCAAGCTGAACCTGGCCCTCAAGCAAATCGTTGAAGACGGCACGTACAAGAAGATCAACGACAAGTACTTCCCGTTCAGCATCTACTGACCTGCCTGACTGGTGCGCCCACGGGCGCACCAGTCCCTAGCAAAGCCTGCCTACCCAATGACTATCGATCTATACGGATTCGGCCCGGCGCTTGCCGCTGGCGCGCTGATGACCGTCAAACTGGCACTTACTGCGCTGTGTCTGGGCCTGGTGCTCGGATTGCTCGGTGCCTTGGCCAAAACATCCCCCTACAAACCGCTTAGATGGTTGGGCGGCGCCTATTCGACCCTGGTTCGCGGCGTGCCCGAACTGCTCTGGGTGTTGCTGATTTACTTCGGCAGCGTGAATCTGGTGCGCGCCATCGGCGAACACATCGGCATGCCCGAACTCACCCTCAGTGCCTTCGCTGCAGGCGTGCTCGCTTTGGGCCTGTGCTTTGGTGCCTATGCCACCGAAGTGTTTCGCGGCGCCATTCTGGCCATCCCCAAAGGCCACCGCGAAGCGGGCATGGCACTGGGCTTGTCCAAACCGCGGATCTTCACCCGGCTGGTGCTGCCGCAAATGTGGCGTATCGCCCTGCCCGGCCTGGGCAACCTGTTCATGATCCTGATGAAAGACACCGCACTGGTGTCGGTAATCGGTCTGGAAGAAATCATGCGTCAGGCGCAAAACGCCGTGACCTTCGCCAAACACCCGTTCACCTTCTACATGGTGGCAGCCGTGATGTACCTGGGCCTGACCGTATTGGCCATGGGCACCATGCACGTGCTTGAAAAACGCGCAGCGCGCGGCTTCGTGAGGAGGACGTAATGGAGTGGGAAGTAATCCTCAAATGGCTGCCCAAGCTGATGCAGGGCGCAACCCTGACCCTGGAGCTGACCGCAATCTCGGTGATCGCCGGGCTGATCGTGGCTATTCCGCTGGGCATCGCCCGCTCATCCAAACTCTGGTATGTGCGTTCGCTGCCTTATGCCTATATCTTTTTCTTCCGTGGTACGCCGCTGCTGATCCAGCTGTTTCTGGTCTATTACGGTCTGGCTCAGTTCGATCTGGTGCGTGAAAGCGCGTTGTGGCCGTACCTGCGTAGCCCGTTCTGGTGCGCAATCATCACCATGACCCTGCACACGGCCGCGTACATTGCCGAGATCCTGCGTGGTGCGATTCAGGCCATCCCTCCGGGTGAAATCGAGGCAGCACGGGCCCTGGGCATGTCGCGCTTCAAAACCCTGGTGCATATCGTCCTGCCGCGGGCCACGCGCATCGGCCTGCCGGCTTACAGCAACGAAGTGATCCTGATGCTCAAGGCCAGCTCGCTGGCGAGTACCGTGACCCTGCTGGAACTGACCGGCATGACCCGCACCATCATTGCTCGCAACTACCTGACGGTGGATATGTTCCTGACCGCAGGCGCGATCTACCTGATCATGTCGTTTGTGCTGATCCAGGGGTTCAAACTGCTGGAGCGCTGGTTGCGCGTCGATGCCTGCCAAGGGCGCTGACCTGCTCGCCCGCTTTGAGGCGCTGGACCGGTTTCTGCTCGACCACCAGCACCTCTGGCGCCCACGGCCCTTCACTGCGCTGAATGTGCCGTGGGAAGCGCAACACCCCGAACTGGCGCAGTGGTTGCGCCAGCGCTCGCTACAAGACGCCGAAGCCAGCCACAACCAGCCTCAACACTTGCCCGCCCCCGCGCCGTTCCCTGAGCTGGCGGCGACCTCGCTCGCTCTGAGCGCGGTTAACCGTCTGCCCACCCAAGCCATTGCCCCCGTTGCCCAGCGCTTGCAGGTGGATGTGCCGGGGCGTAAATGGCAACAAATCGAAGCCTTCGCCCAGAGCCTGACATTCAAGCAAAAACCCACGCACTGGCTGGACTGGTGCGCAGGCAAAGGCCATTTAGGTCGTCGACTTATGAGCGCTGGAGAGCAACTGACCTGTCTGGAGTACGACCCGGCACTGATCGAGTCCGGCCAGCAACTCAGCCAGCGCCATCACTTGCCAGCACACCATATTCAACAAGACGTGCTCGCCCCCGAAGCCGCGTTGCAGCTCACGGCCCGGATGACCCCCGTGGCACTGCATGCTTGTGGCGACTTGCATGTGCGCCTGCTGCAACTGGCCAGCGCGGCGGGCTGTGCACAACTTGCCGTGTCGCCCTGCTGCTACAACCGCATCGGCGGGTCGCACTATCAGGCGTTATCCACAGCCGCCAAGGCATCCGGCTTGCAGCTGTCGCTGGACGACCTGGGCCTGCCCATGAGCGAAACCGTCACTGCAGGCACCCGCGTACGGCGCCAGCGTGACGAGTCGATGGCACGGCGTTTGGGTTTTGATCTGTGGCAGCGCCAGCACCGTCAGTGTGATGAATACTTATCCACACCCTCGTTGCCCGGCACCTGGCTGAACAAGCCGTTTGCCGAATACTGCGCAGATCTGGCAGCACTGAAGAACTTATCCACAAGCGGCGACGAAGACTGGCCCGCACTGCAAGCCGCAGGCTGGGAACGGCTGGCGCAGGTGCGCAATCTTGAATTGGTGCGCGGGCTGTTCCGGCGTCCGCTGGAGGTGTGGCTGGTGCTGGATCGGGCGCTGTATCTGGAGGAAAACGGTTATGAGGTACAGGTCGGCGAGTTCTGCGACAACCACCTGACCCCGCGCAACCTGATGCTGCTGGCGCAGCGTTGTGGATAAGTTTCTCGCCCCCTGTGGGAGCTGGCTTGTAGCCTACGAGCCGCGATACGTCGAGAAGCCATAAGGGCTGAGCAGCAACGGAATGTGGTAATGCTGGTCCACATTTTTCACTTCAAAAATCACCGGAATTTCCGGAAAGAAGGTCTCATGGCCCGTTTTCTTGAAGTACTCACCGGTTTTGAACACCACACGATACTCACCCGCCTCAAACGCTTGCTTGGCCGGGAACAGCTCGCCGATACGCCCCTGCTCGTTGGTCACGCCCTGTGCCAGCGGCTGCCAGTCTTTACCCACATGCTTTTCCAGCGTCACGTTGACACCCGGCGATGGCAGACCATTTTCAAGGTTGAGCACATGCACGCTCAAAGGGTTACCCGCTGCCAATGCCAGGCTCGACAGGCCGCTCAGGCTCAAAGCCGCCAATGTCATTCGTAGAGATTTCATGATTAATCCTGTTGGTTAAAAAACAATCAATTCAGCGTTGAATGGTCAGGCCAATCTGTTGCGCGGCCTTTAGCGCACAGGCTTCGTCCTGCTCAGCACCTCCGGCCCCGGCCACGCCCATTGCGCCCACCAGTTCGCCCTCGGCAAACAGCGGCACGCCGCCGCCCAGCAACAACAGTTCAGCGATGGTATTGAGGTTGCTCGCTTCAGGATTGCTGCGCGCTCGCTCGGCAAACAACCGGGTCGGCGTTTTGCTCGACAGCGCAGTCCAGGCTTTGCGCTGGCTGGCCAGCAGGTTGTGCAGGCCAACGTCCTCCGGGCGCATCGCCACCAGCACATTGCCACCGCGATCAAGCACGCTCAGCGCACCTGTGCAGTGCTTGAGCGTGGCATCGGCCAACTGCCGGGCAGTGGCCAGGTCCAGATCGGCATGACGCGCCAGATTCGGCGCCGCATGGGCGGCACTGGCAACGCCAACGGCAGTCCATAACAACAAGGTTTTCAGCATCATCGGCAAGCTCCTGTACGAATGCGTCCACCTTAACCAGCGACCCTCGTCAGAACCCCGTCAGTTGCATTACAAGTTTGTAATAGGCAACACCCGCGAAGGCGCCTAGCCTGTGCAGACGATTGATCGAGGTGTGCGATGCGTTTGTTAGTGGTTGAAGACGAAGCCAAGACGGCAGATTTCCTGGCCAAGGGCCTCAAGGAATCAGGCTTTGCAGTGGATGTGGCGCTGAACGGGCTGGACGGCCGTTACTTTGTCGAGCAACAGGAATACGACCTGATCATCCTCGACGTGATGCTGCCGGGGCTCAATGGCTGGCAATTGCTGCAACTGATTCGCCAGCGCAGCGCCACGCCGGTGCTGTTTTTGACCGCCAGGGATGCCATCGAAGACCGCGTGCGCGGCCTCGAACTGGGTGCCGACGATTATCTGCTCAAGCCCTTCGCCTTTGCCGAGTTGCTCGCCCGGGTGCGCACCTTGCTGCGCCGTGGCCCCATGCGCGAGGCCGAGGCATACACCATTGCCGATCTTGAAATCGATGTGCTGCGCCGCCGGGTCAGCCGGGGCGGCCAGCGCATCAGCCTGACCAACAAGGAATTTGCGCTGCTGCAACTGCTGGCCAGCCGTCAGGGCGAAGTTTTGTCGCGCACCTTGATCGCTTCGCAGGTCTGGAACCTCAACTTCGACAGCGACACCAACATGGTCGAAGTCGCCGTGCGCCGCTTGCGCTCCAAGGTCGACGACCCGTATATGCCCAAACTGATCCACACCGTGCGCGGCGTCGGCTATCAGCTGGAAGCACCCGATGAGTAAATCCATCGCCTGGCGCCTAGCGCTGGCGATTGCCCTGACCTGTGCGTTGGTGCTGAGTGTGATCGGGGTATTTCTGTATCGCTCCCTGGCCTCGGAGTTGGCGTTTCGTGATGACCAGGCGCTGCTCGGGCGCCTTGAGCAAGTCCGCGCCCTGCTGCATGACAGCGACAGCCTCGAAGCCCTGCAAGAGCGCCCGCGTTTGTACCAGAACATGCTGGGCAACCTGGACAGCGTGTTGCTGGTCAAACGGGCAGATGGCAGCCCGTTGATCGCCATCAACCCGCATCAACAGGACGTGCCGGATATGCCGCCTATCGCTCAGGACCGGGCACCGCAGCGCACGGATATCAAAACCCTGGACGCGACAGTGCTGCTTGCCGGTATGGCTCGAGGCCCGGCTGATGAAATCCTCAGCGTGACGGTAGGCAAGCGCCTGGATGAGCGTGAGCAGATGCTCGCCAGTTACCGCATGCGCTTGTACATGGCAGCAGGGTTGGGCACATTGCTGGCCTTCGGACTTGGCTTACTGCTGTTACGCCGAGGCCTCACGCCACTGCGCGAACTGGCACAGGCCATGCGCCATATCGACCCACGCAGCCTTGACCGGCGCATGCCCACCGAAGCCATACCAACCGAGCTCAAAGAACCAGTGCAGGCACTCAACGCCATGCTCGCGCGGCTCGAAGACAGCTTTGCGCGCCTGTCGCAGTTCTCCGCCGACCTGGCCCATGAAATCCGTACACCGCTGCACAACCTGCTGGGCAGCAACAGCCTGGCCCTGAACCAGTCGCGCAGCCCGGCCGAGTATCAAGAAGTGCTGGCGTCGAATATCGAAGAGTACGAACGTCTCAATCGCATGGCCGAAAATCTGATGTTTCTCGCCCGCGCCGAACACGGCCAGCGCCCATTGCAACTGCAAGCGCTGGACCTTCGCGAGGTCGGCGATGGGCTATGTGATTACTTCGAGGCGCTGGCCGAAGACCGTCAGTTGCAACTGGATAATCAGCTCAGCGGGCCGCTTGTGGCCGATCAACAACTGCTGCAACGAGCGCTGGGCAATCTGCTGGCCAATGCCGTGCGCCATGCTCAAGCAGGTTCTACCGTGCGTTTGCTCCGCCATGACGATGCCGGGTTTTGCTGGATCGGAGTGCACAACCTTGGCCCGGCGATTGAGGCGCAGCATCTGGGCAAGCTATTCGACCGTTTTTACCGGGTCGACCCGTCACGGGCACAACCTGGCGACTCCGGCGGCCTGGGGTTGGCGATTGTGCATTCGATCATGCAACTGCATGGCGGCCAGGTGCGGATAAACAGTGATGACAGCGGCACGCTATTTGAGCTGGGGTTTGCATATCTTTAATGCGGTGAAACAGATGAGCGACGAAGTATCGCCGCTGGCCAATTCAGTGAAAATTCGGCTCACCGCCGACTACCTGCGCTAATTTTTCAACGAGCCCCAGCCAGAATCGTGAAAATAGTCTGTTATCAGGGGTTTACAAGCGCAAACATCCGGGTATACTCGTCGCCCATAACGCCGGTATAGCTCAGTTGGTAGAGCAACTGACTTGTAATCAGTAGGTCCCGAGTTCGACTCTTGGTGCCGGCACCATACAAGGTTCCAGAGAAGGCTTTCAAAATCTCTGGAACCCCCGAAAAACCCGCCTTCTGGCGGGTTTTTTCGTTTTGGCGTTCCATCGGTTTCCGTCAGAAACTGGTGGATTCCAACCGTTTTAAGGGTAGAGTTTGGGATACAGGTCACTTCGATAAAAGGGAGTACCCTTATGTCGCGCACCACAGCTCCGCTCTCCGACGCAGCTTGCCGCTTGGCAAAACCTACAGACCGCGCCTACAAGCTTTTCGACGGCGATGGCCTCTACCTCCTAGTCCAACCCAATGGCCGCAAAGGCTGGCGGCTCCGTTACGTCAAACCTGACGGACGGGAAGGACTGACCTCGTTCGGCAACTACCCCGTCATTGGCCTCGCCGATGCGCGCCGCAAGCGCTTGGAGGTCAAGCGAATGCTGGCGGATGGCATTGATCCCATAGAGACCAAGCACCAAGCCAAGGTGGAAGCCGTGATCAAAGGCAGAACCTTTGAAAGCGTTGCGCTGGACTGGCACACGGAAATGTCGGCCAAGTGGGCACCAGGCCACTCCAAGACTGTGATGAGCCGCCTCAAAACCCACGTATTCCCGCTGATCGGCGCACGCGCCATTGTTGATCTCGACACCCATGACCTTATGCAGCCCTTGGAAGCGATCAAGAAGCGCGGAACGATAGACGTTGCTTTAAGGGTACAAAACTACCTGCAAAGCATTATGCGCGAGGCAAAGCGCCTCCGGCTTATCACCATAAACCCTGCTTACGATCTCGAAGGCTCGATCAAAGCCCCGCGGGTGGTACATCGCCCCGCTCTACCCTTATCGCGACTGCCGGAACTGCAGGAGCGGATCGACACCTATAAAGGCCGGGCACTTACCCGTCTGACGGTGATGCTGTCGCTGCATGTGTTTGTACGATCCAGCGAGCTGCGTTTCGCACGCTGGATCGAGTTCGACCTCAAGCGCGGCACCTGGGAGATACCGGACACTCGACCCGCGTTGGAGGGAGTACCCTTTTCCACAAGGGGTACGAAGATGGCAGGGGATATCCATTTAGTACCGTTATCGCCGCAAGCAGTGGCGCTACTCGAAAAAATCCATGCACTCACAGGCAAATTCGCATTGGTCTTCGCAGGGGATGCCAAACCTTGGAAGCCCATGTCCGAAAATACCGTGAACAACGCGCTTCGGACGATGGGATACGACACCAAAACCGATATCTGCGGGCATGGATTTCGTTCGATGGCCTGCAGCGCACTGATCGAGTCAGGATTGTGGTCGGAGACAGCCATCGAGCGGCAGATGAGCCACAAGGAGCGCAACAACGTCCGCGCCGCTTACATCCACAAGGCCGAGTTCATCGAGGAGCGCAGGCTGATCATGAACTGGTGGAGCCGGTACCTGGAGGCCAACCGGCAGGAGCATGTCACTCCCCACGAATTCGCGAACCAGACAGGAGCGAACGTCACTCGCCTAAAAGCAAGACGTGGCGCAACCGAGTAAGCGCTCGGTCTTCATATCTCAGTGATCCGCTTGTCCACGCGGGTCCATCCAAACAGGGCCGCAAAGCAGCCCTGTTTGGATGGACCTCACTTAAAAAATCTAAAGCCCACGCAACTGTCTGTGGAAAACCACAGATTTCCACCGGTGGATAATTTCATCCACAGCCGCAGAACTCCCAAAAATTCGAGCCTTGACCCGAATTATCCACAGGCGTAGAAAAGATCGGGCAAAGCGCTGTCGTTGACAGCAACCCAGGTAGCCAGAGCCTTTGAGGCTACGCCACACCGTGGTGGTTCTCCCAAAGTGCGATTAGCGTCCGGCGGCTCGCACGGTCACAGCGATGTGATGGATGCCTACTTCAGATCATTGCCATTGCGGCAAATACATCCCCTACCCAGCTGCCGTGCAGCAATCTATCCGCTTGGCCACTTCACTGCGCCAACCTGCGCCCGTCTCTTTCTTCTGGAAAGAGACGGGCGCTCCTACCGCTGCTGCAGCCCAACTCGTACAAGGCTTTGCGGCATTCCCCCTCGTGACAATCGGCGTGACAAATACCGAGGTCACCAGCAACAGCGATGCAGATGATGGTGCCGCAGCCCAAGGAATGGATTGCACCTGACTGACAGTCAGGCATGCCCCGGTCATCTCATCACTGCCTTCACCCGACTCAGGATCTCGCGGCACTGGTCTCGTCAACCAGTGCAGCTTCCACCCGCCCACTTCTTCGGAAGTGCTCAGGAGGTCAGATCATGAGATGCCCAAGCTCCCGGTCGTAAGGAGCCGCAAGTCCCGCGTTAGTGGACAACCCTCACAGGTCGCAGGGGCCTTGATCCCTGATAACACTCAACATTCTTGGCGGGATGACGTGGGGATAACGCTTCGTTCGATGGGCTCCGAGAGGAACAAGGTTATGGCACTTGTTGGAAGAAGGGGTGGACGAAATTTTGGATGGGGGCGACAGCTGAATTATGCCGGACGGCAGGCGTTAAAGGATATGTTTGGCAATGGGCACTATGCAACGGTCAAAGCCCACGCAGACCGCTGGGCATCCTTCGCCGAATGGTGCAGATCCGAACTCGGTACAAATATCAATGACGCCCGCAAGATCGACCGGCAAACGCTAATCGACTATGCCCAGCACCTGCGCCAACAGGTCGAGCAAGGCGGCCTGAAAATCACCACCGCACAGAACCGACTTTCCAGCGTGAACCGCACGCTGGAAGCGATTCGTGGTGATCGTTCGGTACGGGTCGCCAGCCCCAGCCAAGCCCTCGGCTTGCACAGGTCTACAGTCAGGAGCGAAGCACCCAATGGACAAGACCGCGAGCACCTGAAAACCATCATCAAAGCACTCAACGCCCTGCAGCAACAACGTGTCAGCGCCATCCTGCACCTTGCCCGCGAAACCGGCATGCGCCTGCGCGAAGCCATCCTGGCCGATCTGCCACGTTTGCATCGCGAAGCCGAGCGGCTCGGCCGCGTCAACATCCAAGACGGCACCAAGGGCAGTCGTTCAGGCGCATACGCACCACGGTGGATAACAGCGACACAGAACGTACGGGACGCGCTGCGAGCCGCCCGCAACGCCTCGCCCACTGGCAGCAACAACCTGCTCGCTCACGACGAAAGCTACAAAACTTTCCTGCAGCAAACCGTGAAACCGGCACGCGAGATCCTGCACGCATATGGCTTGAAAGGCTTCCACGAATTGCGCGCCGCCTACGCCTGCGAACGTTACAAACAATTTACCGGCCATGCAGCGCCGATCAACGGCGGCACCTGCTTTCAGGAAAACCGTGAGCTCGACCACACAGCACGCAAGCAGATCAGCCTGGAACTGGGCCATAACCGCACTGACGTGATCGCAGCGTATATAACCGCATCAACTCGGACAAGTACAGCCACCGCGCCAGCCTGCAGGAAATTCGCGAGAACGATTACAACCTGAACATCCCGCGCTACGTAGATATCTTCGAAGAAGAAGAAGAGATCGATCTGCTCGCCGTTCGTGCCGAGCGCGAACAGCTCAAAGCGCAACTGGCCGAGCTAGAGGTGCGGATGGATGGATACTTGAAGGAGCTGGGTTATGGTGCCTGAGGGGTGGAGTCAATCTGCAGTAGGTCAGTGCTGTAACATCAAAAACAACCTTCGCCTTCCATTAAATAGTGATGAAAGGAAGGGTATGAAGGGACCATATCCTTATTTTGGGCCAACTGGAATTTTGGATCACATTGATCATTTCAGGATCGATTGTGAGTTCGCCATAATTGGAGAGGATGGCGATCATTTTCTAAAGCATAAAGAAAAGGAAATGACGCTTATTTTTTCAGGAAAGGCGAATGTTAACAATCACGCGCACATCATAATCGACTCGAATTTGTGCCTAGCAAGATGGTTCCACCTTTACTTTATTCATCGCGATCTTACCGCACACCTTACAAGGCAAGGGGCGAAGCGCTACAAACTGACTAAAGCAGGATTGGAAAAACTTCCAATCCTGCTGCCACCGGTTTCTGAGCAAAATAAAATAACCAAAATCCTCTCCGTTTGGGATCAAGCCATCACCACCACTGAAACACTGCTGGGAAACAGTCAACAGCAGAAAAAGGCGCTGATGCAACTGCTGCTGACTGGTAGAAAGCGTCTATCTGGCTTCAATATCCCATGGAGAAAGCTACCGCTGACTCGCTACCTGCTCGGCTCGAGCCTGCGAAACTCGGGGCTCACTCAGGGCGCGAACGAAATTATGTCGGTCAATAAAAGCGAAGGCATGACTCCCATGCGCGCGGAGACCATCGGCAAATCCATCGAGCGTTACAAAGTTGTTAAGCCCGGTTGGTTACCGCTGCTCTTCAAGGAGTGCAAGGCGGTGGGTGCTGGTATGGATCAGGCAAAGGCCATGGTTGGGTGGGTGGTGCAAATCACGCGGGTAGGCTTGGCCGGTATATGAGCGTGCCCATCGTCACGAATGCTTCGCCTGGTCCCGCCGCGCAACAAAGCTGGCTGAGTTTTTACTATGCCGATGAGTTGATACAGGTTGAGCGGGAGCAACGGGGACGCGAGGTTTCGCGCGTTCTGATCAAGGTCGATCCAGATTGCCGCGTGCGAGTCAGTGCACCGGCCGGGGCAAGCGATGAACAGGTATTGGGTGCACTGAAGCGGCGCGGTCGTTGGATTTATCAGCAGCTTCGTGAGTTCCGCGTTCAGCTCACGCATGTTCGCCCGCGGCAGTACATCAGCGGAGAAAGCCACTACTACTTGGGCAAGCAATATGTGCTTAAGGTCGTGGAGGCACCTGATGGGCTGCAACAGGTGCGTCTATTGCGTGGCAAGCTGGAGGTGTCTATCCGGGTGAAATCAGCTGGAAAGGTACGCGAGCTGCTGCACGCTTGGTACAAGGCCCGCGCCCGCGAGGTTTTTGATCGACGTCTGGAGGCAGTCTTGCAGCAAGCCCTTTGGGTTTCTGGCAAGCCACCACTGCGCATCCTCAGCATGCAAACGCAGTGGGGCAGTTGCTCCCCCGCCGGGCGCATCACGCTCAATCCCCACTTGGTTAAGGCGGCCCGCGAGTGCATTGACTATGTAATCCTGCATGAGCTTTGCCATATCGCGGAGCATAACCACAGCGAACGCTTTTACCGGCTAATGCAGCAAGTGATGCCACAGTGGGAAAGGGTGAAAAAGCGGCTAGACGGTATGGCGGCATCCTTACTCAACGTCGATTGATTTTGATCATACATGCGGATGCCGACTCTAGAATTACTACTGACCAAAAGCAGCCTCCTCTTTAGCCGGCAATCATTGATTCAATTTTTTTGCCGCAAGATCAACTTTTTATTGATAAAGACCATATCTGATGGAACACGATTATAAAAGCATGGAAAAGGGTGAACTACACGTTCACTTAAATGGCCTCGTCAGTACACGCCTAGTTATTGATTTACTCCAGCAGCAGGGAGCAAAAATCCCTGATAACTTTGATTTAGAAAGAGACCTCACCAGATTTACACCTTCCCCTGACCTTCAGACATATCTAAAGCCTTGGCAAGTTTTAAGGCTTATTCCTCAAGGTCGCACAGCTCTCAATTTAATGGTTTTTAGCGCATTCGAAAACCTAACAGCTCAGAATGTAAAGTTTGTCGAGTTACGTAGTAGCGTAATTTATCTTGCACTCCTTAATAACGTCACAGTACCCGAGGCGCTCTTGTGGTTGACCGAAGAGATTTACAGCGCCTCATTAAAATACGGCATTAGAGGCGGGCTGATATTAACGGTTTCACGCGGGGATTACGCGGCGGAACATCTACGCACCCTTTTAGCCGCTTATGCATCCATTGGTAAGCCCGGAATAATAGTGGGACTAGATTTAGCTGGCAACGAAGATACTGTATCTCCAACCGAGCTCCCTCAGTTATATCGGAAAGCAAAATCCGATTTAGGATTAAAAGTCACTATACACGCGGGGGAAACAGGCAACCCCCAAAATATTATAGAAGCTATAACCGAGTTTGATGCTGACAGGATTGGACACGGTACAGCCGCATTCAAATCAACTAAAATTATGGAATTGATGCACAAGCGCGATATATGTGTAGAGGTATGCCCTATTAGCAATCGCCTAACAGGTGCTGTAAAATCAAGCGAGTCCCATCCTGTATGCGAGTTCATTAAATTCGGTGTACCATTCGTTATCTGCTCGGACAATCCGGCGATTCACGGTGCGAGCATTAGCGATGACTATAATGAGTTCTATAAAGAAACAGAAAATAGTGCCATCCTAGAGAACATGCTGACCTTACAAAGAAAATATAGCTTCATGGAAGATCAAAATGAAAATTAGATTTGTTTCAAAAAACAACTTTAAAGTCCAAGAAGTCCAACAAATACTTCAGGATGCTGGGGTAGAGGTCGTTGCAGCCCGATACTCTATTGATGAAATCCAAACTGAGAATGTTGATAGTTTGGTCAGAGATAAATTACTGAAGGCTTTCAAGATAATAGGACGCCCTGTTTTCGTTGAGCATACTGGTCTATATATTGACAGCCTCAATGGCTTCCCAGGCGGATTAACACAGATTTTTTGGGACAAGCTTCAAGCTGACAAATTCTCGACCCTGTTTGGATCCGGGGAAAATACTAACTTGGTCGCAAAAACTATAATTGGATATTGCGACTCTATGAAAATCCATCTTTTTGAAGGTGCAATAAAAGGCACCATATCTGCTGAACCCCGAGGAAACAGAGACTTTCAGTGGGATTGCGTTTTTATTCCCGAAGGCTTTACTGAAACTTTCGCGGAAATGGGGGATAGAAAGAACGACATATCGATGAGGCGTATTGCATTCGATAAGTTTAAAGAGTTTCTTAAAGATGGAAATACTTGATGGAACAGTTACTATCATCTTTTAAGCAAGGCAACGTTATACTTTTCGTTGGTGCTGGAGTATCCACCAACCTGGGGCTTCCATCTTGGGGCGAACTGATCGACAAGATCGCTCAAGAACTAGGGTATGACCCTGAGATCTATAAGACATTTGGCGATCATTACGCCCTTGCCGAATATTATAGGATCAAAAAAGGTAGTATCGGTCCCCTCCGAAGCTGGATGGACCGAAGTTGGCATGCTCCGACTATCAATATTGAATCGTCGAAGATCCATGAACTAATTGCAAAAGCCAACTTTCCAATAATTTATACTACAAACTATGACCGATGGCTCGAAAACACATTCGACCACTTTCAAAAGCCATACACCAAAATAGCATCAGTATCTGACGTAACTAAAATAAGACCTGGAAGCACTCAAATAATTAAGTTTCACGGAGACTTCGATGATGATACCTCGATAGTACTTGATGAAACTAGTTATTTTGAAAGATTAGAATTCGAAACACCTCTAGATATTAAATTGCGATCGGACGTGCTTGGCAAATCAGTGCTATTCATTGGCTACCGACTTGCCGATATAAATTTAAGGTTTCTATTCTACAAGCTATCCAAAATCTGGAAGGCCAACTGCAATAGTGAGGCACAGCCTCGGTCATACATATTCTCACCTAGACCAAACCCCGTCCAAGAAGCCATTCTTAACCAATGGGGAATTAACATGCTTTCCTCTCAGGTTGACTCCCAAGGAGATGCTCTCGCGGAATTTTTAGAGAATTTTGTATAACTCAAATTCAGCTTTACCAGCCTAAATAAAAGAAATTTACGACTTCGGCCTGATTTTAAAGAAGGCTCTCAGCAGGCCGAAAGTCTAAAAGCAGACTCTGAAATTTATTAACCACATCGTTGCAATTGCTGTGGGAATAATCCCTAGCGAAACAACTGCAAAATCTTGGGGTAGTTTTAGGGGTATAGCAGATCAGCCATAGCTGTTATCTCATTGTATCCAATGAAAAAAGTCAGTTTTTTCGACTCCTGGTGCCGCACCATACAAA
Source organism: Pseudomonas sp. ML2-2023-6 (assembly GCF_037055265.1). Lineage (NCBI taxonomy): Bacteria > Pseudomonadati > Pseudomonadota > Gammaproteobacteria > Pseudomonadales > Pseudomonadaceae > Pseudomonas > Pseudomonas sp. ML2-2023-6. The sequence goes on from NZ_CP146347.1 coordinate 444,579, forward strand.
ACAAAGCCCTCGCAGAAATGCGAGGGCTTTGTTTTTTCTGGGGTTTGGAAACTCCCCATAGAACCTGTCACATTGCTGCGCGGACACTCGTCAACGTCCGTCAGGGTCGAAAGCTGCTTGCTCCGCTATAGCAGCGGAACATACACATCAGTTTGCCATTGATCCTGCGGTGTCTCGGGATAGGCGCTCAGGTAATGAAAGAACAGCGGCTGGTCACGAAGTTCCTCTCCACTGGCCGGAAGCCAATCGCGGTAAATCGGATAGATCGTTTCGCCGATGTGATCCGGTGACCCCGCGTGTCGCACCACGACGCAGCGACCGCCAGGAATGACGATCTCGTGCACACCGAACTCATTCGACGCCACGGCCTCGTGAATCTCGCCGCAGATTGCGAAGCGGAATTCTTGTGGAGGTGTCGTATCGGGGTTGCCATAGGGAATGCCAAAGGTGCGACTCGATGCCACCGGCGACTGTCCGCTCTGCATGCGCCACTCGATGAACTTGCATACGCTCTCATTGACGAGCCCGGCGGGTCCGCAGTGCTCAAGCGTTGCTACCCTGACTTCAGGGAATTCCACGATTCGTACTTGCATGATGATAGTCCTGGAAAAGTGAGGGATTGCGAATACCGTACTCCAGACCTGCCAGTTCGGTTCCTTCCCGAACGCACTCGGCGTCATACCGAACGCCCGCCTGAACGCCCTGCAAAATGCCTCGGGACTTTCAAAGCCGGCACCGAGTGCGGCGTCCAGTACCGAGTGATCAGCGAGGGAGGCCAGGCGATGTGCCGCGCGTCGTAGCCGCATCAGTTGCACATAACGCGAGACAGGCACTCCTACGAACGCGGTGAATTGCCGATGGAAGTGAAACGCCGAAAAGTTCGCCACATGGCTCAACGTCTTCACCGACAGGTCACCTTCGAGATTGGCATCAATGTAGGCGAGTACGGCGTTGAAGCGTTTTGTGTAAGCGAAGTTGGTCGGCATGTCAGACACTGGGAAAAGGCTCCGGGAAGTACGGTCGGCAATAGAGTCGACTATAACGGCGTGAACGCGCCTAGCCGGGTTTGCTCAAGGTGCGTTTTGGGTTGGCCAATGTGATCTCTTCCAAGGCGATGCAAAGGTCGGGGGCATCCAGGTGTCCACTTCTGACCGTCTGCTGCCTGTCGCCACGGCAGCTTTGGGCGGATACCTGCCTATTCTCTACGGAGGGGATGATCGACAACGTTCGAATTCAGGAGGATTACCATTCCGTATGCGGCTCTGAATTACTTGCAGACCGACAACGTGCTGACATCTCAAAAATCCCGAGTTCGATTCCACCTAACGCCATAACTAGCTGATTTATTTATAGTTACTAGTTGGGGTACGCCGAATTTTCCAGCGAACTCCAGACGCCCGAAAAACCTGGTCTCCCCGAAACATACCGTTCGTCTGGTGCCGCACCATACGCAACACCGAAAGAGGCTCACCGCAAGGTGGGCCTTTTTTGTTTCCGGGGTTTGGAGAAAGCCAAAGCGCCCTCTCCCACCATCAGAAAACCTGAATGCTCAGCTCGCGCAAGGCAGCTGTCGCTAAAAACCCGGAGCGTGACGCATAGCGATGGTCCTTGCTGACTCGCTCATCAATGCGCAGCAGCAGGTTTTCAGGCAAGGAAGCGTTGAAGCGGACTGACTTCCCGAGATAGGGCGTCAAATCAAAGTCCACCACTGCCCAAATCCCGCCGATATAATCCGGATTGTCCAGATGAGCGTCCACATCCTTGGCCTGGGGCAGCTCGCCGCCATCAGCCACAACGCCTTCCAGATGCAAAGCCAGCGCCTCCAGCACGTTATCCAACGCTTGTGAAAAAGTGCTGCCTGCCGAGAAGCAGCCCGGCACATCAGGCACCGTCACGCTGAATTCGGAATCAGCGTCTTTATGTAATACCACTGGGAATTTCATGACCGTAACTCTCCTTTGAGACCTGCGGATTTGAGAGTGTTGTGCAGCGTCCCTTTCGCGATTTCAGCCTTGGGATGTGGAACCGTTACCCGGCCAGCTTTGGCTGGATGCTTGAACTGATGGTGACTGCCCTTCACTGCTATCTCAAACCATCCATCCGCGATCAGCAATTCAATAAGCTCACGACTACGCACGCCACCACCCCTGCATTGTTGTGTACGTTACACACCATTGAACGATGATGCAATTAACTAGTACACACACTACACACAGAAAATTGCGAGTGGTTTGAAGTTGTGTTACACGCTGTACTTTCGAACGATTCGGCTGTTGTCTTGAGTCCGCAGAAAAAGCGTGAAACCAGCAGTACTTAAACCTGCCAGCCATCCCCAACAAAAACCCACCCCTTGCATAAACACTCTGCCATCACAATAATGCGACTGATTACCAATTACACCTTGGTGACATTATTATGTCGGCGCTCGATCATTCAGTTCTTCATCGGTTGTACAGCGAACACAACGGTTGGCTAAAAGGCTGGCTGCGCATGCGGCTGGGCAACGCGGCGGATGCTTCTGATCTGGCCCAGGACACGTTCCTGCGGGTCATGACCGCCCGCCATGACACCCCCATTCGCGAGCCACGAGGCTATTTGAGCGCCATTGCCCGTTCACTGCTAATCGACAAAGTACGTCGGCGCACCATTGAGCAGGCGTATTTGCAGGCGCTGGCCCTCAAGCCGGAACCCGTGGATATATCTCCAGAAATACGCCTTTCAATTATCGAGACACTGATTTCAATCGACGCCTTGCTCGATGATCTGGGTAGCAGGACCCGGGAAATTTTCCTCGCGGTGCAGCTCGAAGGCTTGACCTACGTGGCTGTCGCCGAACGTTTCGAGGTGTCGGTCACCACGGTGAAAAATCATTTGATTCGCGCCATGACCCGCTGTCTGTTGCTGGTCGAGAACTGATGCCCAGCACACCGGATTTCAACATGCTTGAAGCCGCTGCCACCTGGTATGTGCAACTTAATGACGGCACCGTCAGCGAGGCTCGCACCCAAGCCTGGCAAGCATGGCTGACGTCCTGCCCGCAACACGCCGCGGCCTGGGCCCGGGTCGAGAAGTTTCAAAGCCAGTGGGCCATGATCCCGCCCAAAGCGGCCCGCTCCAGTCTTGATGCGGCGAAAGCTCAACGCCGTGATGTGTTGAAAATCCTCGGCATGCTGCTGGCCGTTGGCAGCGGTACATGGTTGGCCGCTGAGCAAGTGCCGTATCGCTCGATGCTCGCCGAGCAACGCACTGGCATCCGTGAACGGCGCTCGTTGCGCCTCGACGATGGCTCGCAACTGGAGTTGAACGCCGATACGGCGCTGGATATCCACTTCGACTCCAGACAGCGACTGATCCGCCTGCACCGCGGTGAAATTCTGGTGCAGACCGCCAAGGACCCGGACCAGCGACCCTTTATCGTACATACCGGCGACGGCAGCGTGCGCGCGCTCGGCACCCGGTTCAGCGTGCGTCAGCTGTCCGGGCAAACACGAGTCGGCGTACTGCAATCGGCAGTTGAAATTCGCCCGTACGGGCATCTCGATCAGCCCTTGCGCCTGGAGGCCGGTCAACAAGTGACGTTCAATAGCGATTCAGTCGATGAGGCGCAGCCTCTCCCTGCGGCCTCAACCGCCTGGGTGCAGGGCATGCTGAGCGTGGACGACTGGCGCTTGAGCGACTTTATCGAGGAATTGGGCCGCTATCGCCCGGGCGTGCTGCGCTGTGCAACAGCGGTGCAGGAATTACGCATCTCGGGGGCATTTCGTATCGATGACACCGAAACGGTGCTGGAGAACCTGAGCAAGACCTTACCGGTGAAGGTTCGTTTCCTGACCCGCTACTGGGCCAGCATCGAACCGGCATAAGCTCAGGCCCATGTGGTTTGAATTTTAACCTTGCTGATTTCGATTCTCATCCGTCAATGACATAAGCCGCGACTACAGCGCGTTTGTGCCATGACCACGCAAGGATCACCGAATGCCCCCGCTCCCCCTCAATGCCACAACCAAAATAACGCGCGCTGTTCGCCTGGCGGTCTTTGGCGCGTCCCTCGCCAGCCTGTCCGGTCTGGCACTGATACCCACTCAAGTATCGGCGCAAAGCCAGACCGCTTACCGGATTGCCCCAGGCCCGCTGGGTAATGCCCTTACCCAATTTGGCGTGCAGGCAGGGGTGACGATTTCGTTCGACACTGAGCAGGCCCGTCACCTCACGACGGGTGGCCTTGAAGGCTCATTCAGCGTAGAGGAAGGGCTGGACCGCTTGCTCGCCAACAGCGGCTTGCACGCCGAGCGCCAGAGCAATGGGGGCTACGTGCTTGTCGCCAGCGGCACGGACGCAACGCTGGAACTGGGGGCCACTCAAGTCATCACAAACCAGTTGGGTACGGTCACCGAAGGCACCGGTTCCTACACGCCGGGGGCCATTGCCACGGCCACCCGTCTGGTGCTGACACCCCGCGAAACGCCGCAATCGATCAGCGTTATCACCCGTCAGCACATGGATGACTTCGCCCTCGACAATGTCGACGATGTGATGCGCCATACCCCCGGCATTACCGTATCGGCCTATGACACTGACCGGACCAACTACTACTCCCGTGGTTTTTCGATCAACAACTTCCAGTACGACGGTATTCCCTCAGCCGTACGCAACGTCGCCTATTCGGCGGGTAACACCCTGAGCGACATGGCGATTTATGACCGTATCGAGGTGCTCAAGGGCGCCTCCGGCCTGCTCAGCGGGGCGGGGTCGCTAGGGGGCACCATTAACCTGGTGCGCAAGAAGCCCACCAGCGATTTTCACGGCCATATCACCACAGGCGCTGGCTCCTGGGACAACTACCGCACTGAAGTGGACCTCAGTGGTCCGTTGACCGAAACCGGTAATGTGCGCGGTCGCGCGGTGGCGGCCTATCAGGACCGGCAGTCGTATATCGACCGCTACTCGAACCAGAGTTCGGTGTTCTACGGCATCCTCGAAGTCGACGTAACGCCCGACACCTTGCTGACCGTGGGCGCCGACTACCAGGACAACAAACCCCAGGGTTCGACCTGGTCGGGCAGTTTTCCGCTCTACAACTACGCAGGCGAAATCAACAACGCCAAACGCTCGTTCAGCAACGCCACCGACTGGAGCAGTTGGCAGCAATACACCCGGACCGTGTTCGCGACCCTGGAACAGGATCTAGGCAGTGGCTGGGTGGGCAAGCTGCAACTGGACCACAAGATCAATGGTTACGACGCCCAGCTGGGTGCCATCCAATTCAACCAGCCTGCGGCTGATGGCACCGCCAAAATCAACGCACAGCGTTACAAGGGCGAAACCACCAGCGACGCGGCTGACCTTTATGTCAGCGGTCCCTACGAGTTTCTCGGCCGTGAGCACGATCTGGTGCTGGGCGGCTCGATCAGCACCGCAAACTGGAAAGGCAAAGGCTACTGGGACGTAACTTTCGCCACGCCCAACCTTGTGGATTACTTCAACTGGAACGGGCACCTGGCCAAACCTGACTGGGGCAGTGCCTCGCAAATCAGCGATGACACTGTGCGCCAGACAGGCATGTACGCGACCACACGTCTGAATGTTACCGATGAGCTGAAAGTCTTTTTGGGGGGCCGGGTAGTCGACTACACCCTCACCGGTACGACCAATACCTATCGCGAGACGGGGCGTTTGATTCCCTACGCGGGCATCACCTATGACCTGACCGACTACCTGACGGCGTATGCCAGCTACACCGACGTGTTCATGCCCCAGGAGTTCTACAACCTGGATCGCAACAGCAAGATGCTTGATCCGGACGAGGGTGAAAACTATGAAATCGGTCTCAAGAGCGAGTTTTTCGATGGCCGCCTGAACGCCAGCCTGGCGTACTTTGAGGTCAAGGAAAGCAACCGCCCGATTCCTGACGATGCCTGGAACAACCTGCAACCCACCCCGCCCAACTACGCCTTCAAGGGCACTGCCGCAAAAACCAAGGGCTACGAGCTGGAAGTATCCGGCGAACTGAGTCCGGGCTGGAGCCTGCAGGCCGGATACACACACAAGGTGGTACGCGATGACACCGGTAAAAAGATCTCCACCTTTGAACCCGAAGATCAGCTCAGCTTCTACACCATCTACAAACTCAAGGGCGACCTGAACAAAGTCTCCGTGGGCGGTGGCGCACGCTGGCAGAGCACTGCCTGGCAAGAGATGTACAACAGCCCCAAGGACAGGTACGAAGATTTCTCGCAGAAGCCCTACTGGGTGGTGGACCTGATGACCCGTTATCAATTCACTAAAAACCTGTCGACCACGCTCAACGTCAACAACGTCTTCGACAAGTACTACTTCACCAATATCGGGTTCTATAACTCCGCGATTTACGGCGAGCCACGCAACTTTATGGTCACCACCCGCTGGGACTTCTGAACCTTTGGGAGCGAGCCTGTCCGCGAAGATCTCCTGAGCTTCGCGAGCAGGCTCGCGCCCACACAGCATCGCCCCCGCAGGGTATTTTAACCCTCCTATAAATGACCCCACATCATCTGTCCCGTGAAAATCCATCCTTTGTCAGCTCCGCGGCCGTGCCCTCTAATTGGCGATAGCAAAGTGACGTCGATCACTTATTTCAACAATAAAAGCGCTTCCCGGAGCACCTCCTATGCACAGCGGTCCCACTCTATTGCTGGTGTTGTTTTGCGCCATCGCCCTGATCGTTTTCCTGATCGTCAAAGTCCGCGTTCATGCCTTCTTGGCCCTGACCGCTGCGAGCTTTGTGGTGGGAATCGGTTCGGGCATGCCACTGGTAAAAATTGCTTCGTCGTACGAAGCCGGTGTTGGCGGAACCCTCGGGTTTCTGGCAACGATCATTGGCCTGGGTGGGATTCTGGGCAAGATGCTGGAGGAGTCAGGCGGCGCGGAGCGTATCGCTCAAGCGTTGTTGAAGGCTTTGGGTAAAGAGCGTGCCTCGTGGGCCATGATGCTGGTCGGATTTATTGCTGGCATCCCGGTGTTTTTCGAGGTGGGATTCGTACTGCTGATTCCGCTGATTTATGTGGTCGCTAAAGAAACCAAAATCAACCTTCTGTATCTGGGCGTGCCGTTGGCCGTGTCGCTGATGGCGGTTCATTGCATGTTGCCGCCGCACCCTGCCGCGATGGCGATCACCGGGATGCTGGGGGCCGATGTCGGCAAAGTAATTTTGTACGGTCTGATTGTCGCATTGCCGACCGCCATTATTGCCGGGCCACTGTGGGTCAAACTGGTGTGCAAGCCCGAAGCACCGGACTCTCAGGAAGCATTTTTGAACGAGCATTGTGATGACAGTAAAACCCGTGATTTGCCGGGCCTGGGCGTGACCCTGCTGACCATCGCCCTGCCGTTGCTGCTGATGGTCGCAAAAAGTTTCGCCGCTGGGCTGCCCCATGACTCCACGGCATTCAGCGTGATTTCGTTTCTCGGTACGCCGCTGATCGCACTGTCGATTGCTGTGGTGTTCGCTTACTGGGCACTGGGCTTGCGCCGCGGCTTGTCCATGGCCGACTTGCTCACCCACACGCAAAAAAGCTTTCCTCCGTTGGCCAGCATCCTGCTGATCATTGGCGCCGGTGGCGCATTCAACGGCATCCTGATCGACAGCGGCGTGGGTAACGCGTTGTCCGCCTCGTTGACCCAATTGAATATGAACCCCATCGTTCTGGCATGGCTGGTGGCCGGTTTGATGCACTTCGCCGTCGGCTCGGCAACGGTCGCGATGATCAGCGCCGCAGGCATGGTATTGCCTATGCTGGGTGCGCACCCCACCGTGAGCAAAGAGATCATCTGTATCGCCATCGGCGCCGGCGCGATGGGCTGGACCCATGTCACGGACTCGGCTTTCTGGGTGGTCAAGGAATACCTGGGCGTATCCCTGACCGACGCGTTGAAAACCTTCACCACCGCCACTGTGCTGGCGTCGACGATCGCGCTGGGGCTGACCCTGTTGCTGTCGCACTTTGTTTGATTTAACCCGTATTTTCAGACTTATCGTTTAAAGGGACCACGTCATGATTTTGGGCAGAACACTTGAAAGCTGGTATGCCAGCTACCCTCTGATTCGCGATCTGGTCGCGCTTCAAGAGACCACTTGGTTCAATCCTGGGGTGGCGCCGGCGGCGCAGGCGCTTGGCGATACAGGCCTGACCAGTGCCGACGTGGCCAATGCCAGCGCACGCCTTGGGCGGTTTGCTGCCTACCTGCGAGTTGCCTTTCCTGAGACAGAGGGCAGTGCTGGCATTATCGAGTCGGATATCCTGCCCATGACGCATTTGCAGCCATTGCTCGGCGAGCGTTACGGGCAAAGCCTGAACGGCGCGCTGTGGCTCAAGCGCGATAGCCATCTGCCGATTTCGGGTTCGATCAAGGCCCGCGGCGGAATTTATGAAGTGCTCAAGCATGCCGAAGACCTGGCGCTGGCCGGGGGCCTGCTGACCCTCAATGACGATTACGCACTGCTGCACAGCGACAAGGCACGGGCCTTTTTCGGCCAGTACAAAATAGCCGTCGGCTCCACGGGCAACCTCGGTATGTCGATCGGCATCATGGGCGCCGCGCTGGGGTTTCAGGTGACCGTGCATATGTCGGCAGATGCGCGGCAATGGAAGAAAGACAAGCTGCGCTCCCATGGCGTAACGGTGGTCGAGTACGAAAGCGATTACAGCGTGGCTGTGGCCCAAGGCCGCCAGCAGGCAGAGTCGGACCCGGCCTGTCATTTCGTCGACGATGAAAACTCGGTCAATCTGTTCCTCGGCTACGCAGTGGCCGGTGAGCGTTTGAAGCAGCAATTGGCGGCGGCGCAGATCAGCGTCGATGCGCAACACCCCCTGTTCGTGTACCTGCCCTGTGGCGTGGGTGGTGCGCCCGGCGGCGTGGCCTTCGGTTTGAAACTGGCCTTCGCAGACGCAGTGCACTGCATCTTCGCCGAGCCGACTCACTCACCTTGCATGATGCTGGGCGTATACACCGGGCTGCACGACGAAGTCAGTGTGCAGGATTTCGGCATTGATAACGTGACCGCCGCAGATGGCCTTGCGGTGGGCCGTGCCTCTGGTTTTGTCGGCAAGGCGATGCAGCGCATGCTCGACGGCTTTTACACCGTCAGCGACGAAGAAATGTACAGCTTGCTGGCCCTGATGGAACGCAGCGAAGGTCTGCGCCTTGAGCCCTCAGCGCTGGCGGGGGTGCCCGGTATTGCCAGGGTCCAGGCCGATCAGCAAGGCTATCTGGCCCGCGCAGGTCTGGACCCACAGGCCATGAGCAACGCCACCCATCTGGTCTGGGCTACGGGCGGCAATATGGTGCCTGCTGACGAAATGGACGCCTATCTGGCCAAGGGTCGAGAGTTGCTGGGCTGATTCACGCACAAAGCGGATGTGGCAAGATGCACGCATTGCCACATCCCGCCACAAGCCGTAATGCTATGACCCCAACTGTGGGGGCGAGCAGCATTACGCCTAAAGTCAGCCGTTGGCTTGAGGGACAATCTCCGTGCTTAATCTTCCTCCCCGTATCAGCTCCAGGCTCAACAGCAGCCAATTCGCCAACCTTCACACCTTTTTAGTCGCTGCTCGACATCTGAGCTTTGCCCGTGCTGCGCAGGAACTGTGTTTGACCGCCAGCGCCGTGAGCCACCGCATCAGTCGGCTGGAAGCTGCGTTGAGCATGAAGCTGTTCCAGCGTCTTACGCGTCAAGTCAGCCTGACTGACGAAGGCGAGCGAATCTTCGAAATCCTCCAGAGTGCGATGGGCGAGTTGTCCGAGGCACTAGAACAATCGTCACAGGCAGAGATTGCCGGTTCCATTGCGCTCTATGCCAGGCCTTCGGTAGCCCAATGCTGGTTGGTGCCCCGGCTGGCGGACTTTATTGAGCGCTACCCACTGGTTTCATTGGATCTGCGAGTGGGTAACGACAATGTCGATTTTCGCACGCGCAAAATTGACCTGGCCCTGTACTACGCCAATGGCGAATTCCCCGGCCTGACCAGCCAGCGATTGATGCGTGAGCGAATGGCCCCGGTGTGCAGCCCCGAATATGCGCAACGCCACAGGCTTTTGGAAAATCCGCAAAACCTGAGCAACTGCACCACCCTGCACGACTCCCTGGCCTGGGATCACGCCGCCTATGATGCCGAGTGGACCTTGTGGGCCGAACAACACAACCTGCTCGCAGCATTGCCCAAGCGCACCCTGACCTTTGACCGCTCAGACCTGAGCGTAACGGCCGCTATGAGCCACGCAGGGATCGCCATCGGGCGCCAGCAATTGGTGCAAAAACGGATTGATCGCGGCGAGCTGGTACTGCCTTTTGGTGGTTTCAACCAATGCGGCCACTACGACTATTATCTGGTCCACCCCCCGCTCAGCGTTGTGCCCAAGCGCTTGCAGGTGTTTATGAACTGGTTGCGCGAGTGCGCGCAGGAGGATGAGGCGTTTTCCTAAGGCACCGTGCTTTGGCAATCCACGAGGCCACGATTACTCGGCAAAATTCTCGATTTTTACCTGACCATCCGCAAAGGTCGCGATAATTTCCAGCTCGCCCCCCATGGCCTGAATGTAATTGCGCAAGGTGCTGATATACATGTCTGTGCGTCGCTCCATTTTGGAGACTGCGGCCTGGTTGATATGCAGCTTTTTGGCCAATGCTTCCTGACTCAACTCCTGTGCTTTTCGCAGTTCATGCAAAGGCAGCTCCTTCAAATGCTGGAGGTACAAAGCCTGCGCCTGAGCACGAGCCTCTGGAGCCATGCGAGCTTCAAGCTCAGCGAATTTTTTAGCCATTTTTTCGACCCTCTTCAAGCAGTGTTTCCAAATGTAGGTCGTACAGTTTTTGCGCAAACGGCACGTACTCTTCATACCAACGGTCATGACCGGTCTTATCGCCGTCAATCAACAGCAATGCGCAGCGGCGCGGGTCAAAGGCATAAAGCACCCGATAGGGGCGGCCCGCATGCTGCACGCGCAGCTCTCGAAGGTTCCCGTGCCGCGAACCCTTGATATCGCTGCAATGGGGGAAACGCAGTCCCGGGCCAAGCAGCCCCAGCAATTTGACGCTGGCCGCCACGCTGACTTGTTCCTTTTCACCAAGGCTCTCCCACCAATTGCCAAATTCGTCGGTGTACTCAACATCCCAGTCCATACTCAAAATATGCCACCCAAGGAATATAACCTCAAGGGAATAATGGTAAGAGTTTCAGCTACTGGCCAACTAGCCCTCGGGACAACTCAAGTGTTAGCGATGGTTTCATTTGAATGTGCTCTGTCTGCAATCGTAAATTGCGACGCAAAAAAAAACGCCCCGAACCAGTCGGGGCGTTTTTATTCAGATGTCCAACCTGTTTAACAGGTCGGTAGCATCAGAAGATGCTGATCGGGTAATCAACAAATACACGGACTTCGTTACCGCCGACGTTGTAGTCGCTGGCGTTGTTCGATACGCGCAACCATGAGCCGCGCAGACGCACGCTCAGGTCTTTGACCGGGCCGCTTTGTACTACGTACTTGGCCTGGTTGAAGATTTCGCGCTCGGTACCACGGCCACGGTCGGAACCGTCGTCGATGTTGGTGCCGCGAACGTAGGCGATGTTGTAGGTCAGGCCCGGAATGCCAACGGCACCGAAGTCGAAGCCATAACCCAACTGCCACGAACGTTCGTCCTTGGCGTTGAAGTCGGACCAGTAGGAGTTGGCCAGCAGAATGGTGTTGCCGCCATCGCCCACGCCGCCTGCATTGCGGTAGCCGCCGTACGGATAGCCGATTTCGCCGGTGCTGCTCTGGTAAGCCAGCGTCACAGTGTGTGCGCCAAAGCCGTAGGTGGTTGCCAGGCTCCAGATCTTGTTGTCCTGGCCGTCAACCTTCAACACGTCACGTGCGTAGTCTTCTTTGACGTGGGTGCGGTAGCCGTTGAAGTCAAACGTCAGCGACTGTTTGTCTTGCAGCGGGATCGCGTAGGTCACGCCCACGTATTGCTTGTTCAGCTCGTCTTCCATTTCTGAGCCGTACAGGGACGCCGACAGGTTGTCGGTGAACTTGTAGCTACCGCCGAATACGTTGATGCTTTTCAGGTCGCCGCTGTCGCGCGCTTCAGCACTTTTACGCGACTCTGCGGTGAAGCGACCCACGTTGATTTCCAGACCGTTGATCTCCTTGGAGGTCAACAGAGTGCCGGTGAAGCTTTCTGGCATCAGACGCGAGTTGTCGTACATCAGTACCGGCAGCGCAGGCATTTGATCGCCGTACTTGAGCACGGTGTTGGACACGCGAAACTTCACTGCCGCGCCCGCTTTAGCGATGTCATCAGCTGCTTTGCCGCTGGCGCCTTGCTTGAAGAAGTCGATACCACCCGCGCCGCTTTTGCCACGGCCGCCATCCAGACGCAGTGCGTAAATGCCGAAAGCATCTACACCCACGCCCACGGTGCCCTGGGTGAAGCCGGAGCTGAACGTGCCGAGGAAGCCTTGGCCCCATTCAGCTTTATCCTGCTTGCCATTCTTGTAGTCACGGCTGATGTAGGCGTTGCGCGCCAATACATTGAGGTGACTGTCTTCTACAAAACCTTTTGCATCAGCTTGATCATTAGCCATGGCCTGGGTAGCACTGAGTACGCCCAAAGCGAGCAGACCTATCCGCTTGTTCAACATATTATTTTCCTTATTTCTGAATAGAGGCGCGCTGTGGATTTCAAGCTGAAACATTGAGTGGTGGTTGCTTCACATAAACAAAAAAGACCTACAGCGCAGGTCTTTACAAAGTTGGTGCATGGCTTATTGCCACAGGCGTTGGCGGGAATCCTAGCCGCCGTGAAGGTGACGTGTCAATTTCGTGAAAAATTTGTTAATTGGGCTGTTTGTGAATCAAGTGTCAAAAAATGTTACTGACAGCCATCCAGACCACAGGCCGGGGCTGAAGCGCTAGTGTGCTCGGCGGGCACTCCGTCACGCTGGCGCAGCCAGGCAGCAAAAACTTCTGGCTTGCCCAGATACGGCCCAAGGTCGATCACCTGGTACTGACCGGACTGCTCCAGAACGACGGTCGGAAAGCCCTGGCCGCCCACCCGTGACAACAACCCGCGGCTGGCCTTGAAGTGCGCTTGGGTTACCTCGCCACTTGCCGCATCGTAAGCTGCCCGAAACCCATCGGCCTCCAGCCCCATTTCGGCCGCTACTGCCATCAGCACGTCGATATCGGCAATCCGCCGCCCTTCTACGTAATGCGCCGTTTGCAAACGCCCTAACAACTCCAGGCCGCGTCCGGCCAACTGCTCGGCAGCCAGCACGGCCGTGGTCGGCGGCTGCGAATCAAACACCGCCGTGGTATCGCGCAGCAAACCTTCAAAGTACACCTCACCAAACGGCTGCCCGGTGTACTGGGCAATCCGATGATCGTGGGGCATCACGTAATCGCGCAGTTGCGCCGACACAGGTTGGCGTTGCGCGCCAGCCATCATCCCGCCACCGTGGGCCACTACCGGCAAAATGCCGCGTGCCACGTCAATGAGCGGCTTGGCGCCGTAGCACCAACCACACAGGGGGTCATAGATGTAATGCAAGACAGGTGTGGTGCTCATGGGTTACTCCGAATGTTCAATAAATCAGAGCACCAGCCTAGCCTTCTGTCATGCGCGGAAAAACGCCGGTATGGCTTTTAGTGTGTTTCGAGAACCGGGCGAATCAGGTGCTGCACATCCTATGGAAGGCAAAACGATTTTATCGACGATAAAACCCGGAACCTGCATTCGCGCCTGTTGACCGGCCTGGAAATCGGCCGCCAGCGTGCGACCCTAAGCTCTACAACGCCAAGGGTGTGCCAGCGGTGGACGTGTACAACCCGATTGTTCCGACAGTTTGCGGCTACAGAGATGTTTCAAGCGTGGGAGCGAGCCTGCTCGCGAAGTAATCATTCGCGAGCAGGGGGCTTGACCTGGAACAGAGTATCTACAGAGACCGCGGTTTACGCCTTGTGCGGCGCAGGTTGTTGCTGGGTCAGGCAGTGAATATTGCCACCGCCCAGCAGCAGCTCACGGCCCGGCACCATCACCACTTCGTGTTGCGGGAAGATTTTTTGCAGAATGCCTTTGGCCTGCTCATCCATCGGGTCGTCAAAGCTCGGCGCAATGATGCCGCCGTTGACGATCAGGAAGTTCACATAAGAACCGGCCAAGCGTTCGGACGGATTACGATCCTGGCTACCAGCCACCTTGTCGACGCCATCGCACTCTTCTTGCGTGGCGTACATCGGCCCCGGAATCGGCATCTTGTGCACTACAAATGGGCGCCCCTTGGCGTCGGTGCTGGTTGCCAATACGTCCATCGCAGCATGGCAACGCAGGTAGTTCGGGTCACGCTCGTCATCAGTCCAGGCCAGCAGTACTTCGCCAGGGCGCACATAACAGCAGAAGTTATCCACATGGCCATCGGTTTCGTCGTTGAACAGGCCGTCTGGCAACCAGATGATCTTGTCCACAGCCAATTGCGCACGCAACACGCCTTCGATCTCTTCGCGAGACAGATGCGGGTTACGGTTGCGGTTCATCAGGCATTCGGCCGTGGTGATCAGCGTGCCTTCGCCGTCGACGTGAATCGAGCCGCCCTCAAGTACAAAACCTTCGGTGTAGTAACGCGGGCAACGCTCGATTTCCAGCACCTTGCTGGCTACTTGCTGATCGCGGTTCCACGGAAAGTACAGACCGCCGTCAAATCCGCCCCAGGCATTGAAGTCCCAGTTCACACCGCGAACTTCACCGCTGTCGTTAATGACAAAAGTCGGACCGCTGTCGCGTACCCAAGCGTCGTCGCTGGACATTTCGACCACGCGAATATTCGGCACATCGAGTTGTGCGCGGGCATTTTCGTACTGGGCAGCCGACACCCCGACCGTCACCGGCTCAAAGCGCGCGATGGCCTTGGCCACGGCCGCATGTGCCGCCTGAGCGGGCTTGCCGCCCAGGCGCCAGTTATCCGGGCGCTCGGGCCAGATCATCCAGGTTTGGGTCTGCGCAGCCCATTCAGCCGGCATGTAAAAACCGTCAGCGCGTGGCGAACTTTGCAAAGTGGTCATCTGGACTCCTGGAAAGCATCGGGGGTTTGGTGGCATAAAAAAACAAGACAGTGGACGCAGGTCTGCATCGCGTCAACGAGAAACACCTTTATAGCCGATAAATATCGGCAATAAAATTAATTTATCAGCCTTAAACATAATTTAGTCGCCACAAAGCAGATATAAATCCACTTTCACACCAACATACTTGTATTCCCGACAGCTCCCACTTGCACCTCCCCGCTCATCCCCACAAGCTATGCGCCATACGTTCGAACACCTTCAGGGAATCAGGAAAATCCACATGCGCATTTTAGTCACCGGCGGCGCCGGTTTTATTGGTTCAGCGTTGATTCGGCACCTGATCAAAAACACCGGGCACGAAGTACTCAACCTCGACAAACTGACCTACGCCGGTAACCTTGAATCGCTGCAAAGCATCGCCACCGATACCCGTTACGAGTTCGTGCAGGCCGATATCGTCGACCAGGCCGCAGTCAGCGCAATCATCCAGCGCTTTGAGCCCCAGGCAATCATGCACCTGGCGGCCGAGTCCCACGTTGACCGCTCCATCGACGGCCCGTCGGATTTTATCCAGACCAATATCGTAGGCACCTACAGCCTGCTCGAAGCAGCCCGTGCTTACTGGCTGACTCTGCCCGAGCCGGAAAAAAGCGCGTTCCGCTTCCACCATATTTCGACCGATGAAGTGTATGGCGACCTGCATGGCGTCGATGACCTGTTCACCGAAACCACGCCCTACGCGCCAAGCTCGCCGTACTCAGCCAGCAAAGCGGCGTCCGACCACTTGGTCCGCGCCTGGAACCGCACCTACGGTTTGCCGGTGTTGCTGACCAACTGTTCGAACAACTACGGGCCGTTCCACTTCCCGGAGAAGTTGATCCCGCTGGTAATTCTCAATGCCTTGGCCGGTAAACCGCTGCCGGTGTATGGCAATGGTCTGCAAGTCCGTGACTGGTTGTTCGTGGAAGACCACGCCCGCGCCCTGCTTAAAGTCGTGACCGAAGGTGTGGTTGGCGAAACCTACAACATCGGCGGCCACAACGAGCAAACCAATATCGACGTAGTGCGCAGTATCTGTGCCCTGCTCGAAGAGCTGGCACCAGAGCACCCGACAGGTGTCACTCAATTTTCCGACCTGATTACCTTCGTCAAGGATCGCCCGGGCCACGACCAACGCTATGCGATCGACACCAGCAAAATCGAACGCGAGCTGGGCTGGGTGCCGGAAGAAACATTCGAAACCGGCCTGCGTAAAACCGTGCAGTGGTATCTGGACAACCTCGACTGGTGCCGCCGGGTTCAAGACGGCAGCTATCAGGGCGAGCGTCTGGGCAGCACTGACCCCAAGGACTTGGTTGCATGTCTAACGGAGCCGTTGCCTTGAAAATTCTTGTTAGCGGAAAAACCGGCCAGGTGGCGGTTGAGCTGCAAAAGCTCCTTGCCGGTCTGGGCGAGCTGATTGTGTTGGGCCGTGACGAGCTGGATCTGAGCCAGCCCGAGCAAATCCGTGCTCAGGTACGGGCGCACAAGCCTGACCTGATCATCAATGCCGCCGCACACACTGCCGTGGATCTTGCTGAAAGCGAGCCGGAGCTGGCGTTCGCGATCAATGCCATCGCCCCTGGCGTGTTTGCTGAAGAGGCGGCGGCGCTGGGCATTCCATTGATCCACTACTCCACCGACTATGTGTTCGATGGCAGCAAACCTGCGCCTTACACCGAAGACGACACGACCAACCCGCTGGGTGTCTACGGCAAAAGCAAGCTGGCCGGTGAACTGGCCATCGCGGCAACAGGTGTTCAGCATTTGATCCTGCGCACCAGCTGGGTGTACTCAACCCACGGTAAGAACTTTCTGCTGACCATGCAGCGTTTGCTCCAGGAGCGGCCGGAATTGCGCGTGGTAGCTGACCAGATCGGCGCGCCGACCTGGGCAGGCGCCATTGCCCAGAGCACCCGCGCCTTGATCGAACGCTGGCAAGCGGGTGAAGCCGGGGCCTGGGGCACATACCACCTGACCGCACAGGGTGAAACCTCATGGTTTGGCTTCACCCAGGCCATTGCCGAGCACCTGAGCGCCCAAGGCAAGTCATGTGCAACCCTGGAGCCCATCCCGGCCAGCGCCTACCCGACACCCGCGGCACGCCCACAGAACTCGCGCCTTGATTGCAGCCGTCTGGCCCGCGAATGGGGCGTCAGCCAGGCCGACTGGCGCACCGCATTGCACGAGTGTGTGACCGAGTAGCTCTGTGTAGCCGCTGCCGCAGGCGGCGATAAGGTCCGCAGGACCTTCGCTGCGCAACCCATCGCAGCCTTCGGCAGCGGCTACAGGCGTTGCATTGGTATACTGCGCCGTACTCTTGCGGCGCAGCCTCCCGATGATCACCTCCTCCTCAGTTCCTCGCAGACCCCGCTGGCGCAGCCTGGCCTTGTTGGCGTTGTGCCTCGCGCCATTGTTGTGGCCGTTGCAGCACCTGGCCGAGCGCTATTACCGAAGTGAACTGGCCGGGCAAAACCGCCAGACTCTCGACCTGTACGTCGCCAACCTGCTGGGTACGCTGCATCGTTATGAAGTACTGCCGCAGATCCTCGGCCAACTGCCAGACCTGCGCGACGTGCTGGCCAACCCTGAAAATCCCCAGGCACAGGCCAAGGCCAATCACTTGCTCAATGGCATCTGCAACCAGACCGGTGCCGTGGTCATGTACCTGCTGGATACCCACGGCGATACCCTGGCCACCTCAAACTGGGATAAAAGCGACAGCTTTATCGGCCGCAATTTCGCCTTTCGCCCGTATTTCAGCGAGGCGATGGAGGGCAAACTGGGGCGTTTCTTCGGGCTGGGCACCACCTCCGGCAAGCGCGGTTATTACTTCGCGGCACCGATACTCGACGGAGATAAAAAACTCGGCGTACTGGTGGTCAAGGTCGATCTCGACCACACCGAACAGTTATGGGGCAATACCCCCGAGCAACTGATGACCACCGACAACAACGGCGTGGTAGTCCTCACCTCGCGCCCGGAATGGCGCTTTAGAGCGACCCGCGAGTTGTCGGCAGAAGAGCGTCAGGCCATCTTCGCCATCCTGCCCTACCCGACTCGCGACCCGAAGCCGCTGAACCTCGACCTGAATGCCTGGCTGGTACAAACCCAAAAAATCGACGAGACCGGCTGGAGTGTCAATATTCTTGCCCCGCGTACGCTGATCGACCGTTCGGTGCGCACGGTGCTGGCCATTGGTGGCGCCACCCTGCTGGTGGTCATGCTGCTGATCGGCTTGATGATGCAGCGTCGGCGCCATTACCTGGACCGGATCGCATTTGAGGCCAAGGCCCGCCGTGAACTGGAAATGCGTGTGGCAGAGCGCACCAGTGATCTTGAAGGGCTCAACCGGCTGCTGCGTGAAGAAGTGCTGGAGCGCGAACATGCGCAACAGGAACTGGTGCTCGCACAGGACAATCTGGTGCAGGCTGGCAAGTTGTCAGCACTGGGCACCATGTCTGCCAGCATCAGCCACGAACTCAACCAGCCGCTGGCGGCCATCCGCAGCTACGCCGAAAACGCTGAAGTGCTGCTCGATCACCAGCGCATCGAAGACGCACGCGGCAACCTCAAGCTGATCAATGAACTGACCGGGCGCATGTCGTCGATCATTGCCCACCTGCGCGCGTTCGCCCGGCGTGATCGCCATGCGCCGGAAAGCGTCGCCCTGCAACCGGCGTTGGACGATGCACTGGCATTGCTGGCCAAGCGTCGACGCAGCATGGAAGTCGAACTGATCCGCGATTTGCCCGCCGCCACGTTGTGGGTCGAAGCCGGCGAGACCCGCTTGCGCCAGGTGCTGGGCAACCTGCTGGCCAATGCCCTCGATGCCCTGACGGAAAAAGGCCCGCCACGGCGCTTGTGGTTAAGTGCCCAATCGACCCCGGAAGGCGTCACTGTGTACATTCGCGACAACGGGCCGGGGTTTTGCCTTGAGGCGTTGGGCCGTGCCGGTGAGCCGTTCTACACCACCAAAACCCGCACCCAGG
This sequence comes from Pseudomonas sp. ML2-2023-6, assembly GCF_037055265.1. Taxonomy (NCBI): domain Bacteria; kingdom Pseudomonadati; phylum Pseudomonadota; class Gammaproteobacteria; order Pseudomonadales; family Pseudomonadaceae; genus Pseudomonas; species Pseudomonas sp. ML2-2023-6. Next base: position 463,688 of record NZ_CP146347.1, read on the forward strand.
GTTTGGGCCTGGGGCTGGCCATTTGCGACACGCTGATCCGTGCCTTTGGCGGCGAATTGTTATTCGCCAACCACAAGGAAGGCGGTGCTTTAATTACCTTACGACTGCGCGCCGGCGCGCCGGGCGTGAGTCTGCAAGCCTCGGAGGACTCCAGGTAATGAGCCAGCCCATCGATCCAAGCGTTCAGGTCATCCTGATCGATGATGACCCGCACCTGCGCCAGGCCCTGTATCAAACCCTGGATCTGGCCGGTCTCAACGTATTGCCGCTGGCCGAAGCCAACGGTCTTGCCGAGCGCATCGGCCGCGACTGGCCGGGCGTGGTGGTCAGCGACATCCGCATGCCGGGCATGGACGGGCTGGAGCTGCTCGCTCAACTGCATGGCCAGGACCCGGAACTGCCGGTGCTGCTGATCACCGGTCACGGTGATGTGCCACTGGCGGTGCAGGCCATGCGTGCTGGTGCCTATGACTTCCTTGAAAAACCCTTTGCCAGCGACGCGTTGCTCGACAGTGTGCGCCGTGCCCTGGCCTTGCGCACCTTGGTGCTGGATAACCGCAGCCTGCGTCTGGCCCTGAGTGATCGCCAGTTACTGAGCACGCGACTGGTGGGCGTGTCGCCAGCCATGTTGCGCCTGCGCGAGCAAATCGGCGCGCTGGCAGCGACCAAGGCCGACGTGCTGATTTTGGGTGAAACCGGTTCCGGCAAAGAAGTGGTCGCACGGGCGCTGCATGACTTGTCGAGTCGGCGCAACGGCCCGTTCGTGGCAATCAATGCCGGGGCGCTGGCGGAATCGGTGGTTGAAAGCGAGCTGTTCGGCCATGAGCCGGGAGCCTTTACCGGCGCGCAAAAACGCCGGATCGGCAAGTTTGAATTTGCCAACGGCGGCACCCTGTTTCTCGATGAAATCGAAAGCATGAGCCTGGATGTGCAGGTCAAGTTGCTGCGCTTGCTGCAAGAGCGCGTGGTTGAAAGGCTGGGCGGCAATCAATTGATCCCGCTGGATATCCGGGTAATCGCCGCCACCAAGGAAGACCTGCGCCAGTCAGCCGACCAAGGGCGGTTCCGGGCCGACCTGTATTACCGGCTGAACGTTGCGCCTCTACGTATCGCGCCCTTGCGTGAAAGGGGTGAAGACGCCCTGATGCTGTTTGATTACTTTGCCGGCGAAGCCAGCGTACGCCACGACCTGACGCCCAACGTGTTGCAACCGGCGCAACGGGCGCTGTTACTGCGGCACAACTGGCCGGGCAACGTGCGAGAACTGCAGAACGTCGCCGAGCGTTTCGCCCTGGGCCTTGAACTGGCGTTGGACGACTCCGCTGGTGGTCAGCCATCGGCGAGTAATGGAGTGCCAGGAGGCCTGAGCGAGCAGGTCGAACACTTTGAAAAAAGCCTGATTGCCGCCGAGCTTGAGCGCTCCCACAGCTCCATGCGCAGCCTGGCCGAAGCCTTGGGTGTGCCGCGTAAAACCTTGCACGACAAACTGCGCAAGCACGGGCTGAATTTCGATAGCGCCAGCCATCCACACCCTGATGAACTTGATTAAAGAGGCCATTGCATGAACCGCGACAGTCGTTATCTGGAATCGATACTCCATCACGACATCCCGCTCACCCGTGAAATGGGCCTCACTGTATTGAGCTGGCAAGACCGGCAACTGCGTTTGCAGTTACCCCTTGCGGCCAATATCAACCACAAGAGCACCATGTTTGGCGGCAGCCTGTACTGCGGCGCGGTATTGGCGGGCTGGGGCTGGCTGCACTTGAGTCTGCGCGAGGCGGGGATCGAGGACGGGCATATCGTGATTCAGGAAGGTCATATCAGCTACCCGCTGCCTGTGACCCAGGACGCCATCGCACTGTGTGATGCGCCCGGCGACGCAGCCTGGAACAAGTTTGTGGCCATGTACAAACGCCACGGCCGCGCACGGCTGACCCTCGACACACGGGTGATCAATGCCAAGGGCGGGGAAGATGCGGTGCGCTTCAGCGGGCAGTACGTGCTGCATCGCTGATTGAATTTATGTGGGAGCGGGCTTGCTCGCGATGGCATCGATGCGGTTTAACTGAAAGACCGCAGCGTCCGCATCGCGAGCAAGCCCGCTCCCACAGATGAGGATCAGTGTTGTGCCAGGTCCAGCAATTTCTCACGCCACGGCGCCTTGGCCGGCAACGCCAGAAACGATGCATTGAGCAGCGACTCGCGGGCCGGGTAGCTGAACGGTTTACCATCCAGTTGCAGCACTACGCCGCCCGCACCTTCAAGCACACCCTGCGCAGCAGCAGTGTCCCATTGCGAAGTCGGCGCCAGACGCGGGTAACAATCGGCAGCCCCTTCAGCCAACAGACAAAACTTCAACGAACTGCCCACGCTGGTCAGTTGCAACTCGCCCAACTGTTCGCTCAACCCGGCCAGCAAACGCTCCTGCTCGGGGCTAGAATGCCGACGGCTGGCAACCACGGTCAAAGCTTCGCCCGCAGGGGGGGTGTTGCGCACGCTGATCGGTACAACGACATCGGCATCCGCACGCCATGCACCCAAACCTGCCCCGCCGTAGTAGCAACGACCACTGGTGGGCATCGAAACCACGCCAAACACCACGCGACCCTGCTCGATCAGCGCAATATTGACGGTGAACTCTTCGCTACCTGAAATAAATTCCTTGGTGCCATCCAACGGGTCAACCAGCCACCAGCGCGTCCAGCCCGCGCGCACATCTTGCGCGATATTGGCGTCTTCTTCCGACAGCACCGGAATGCTCGGGTCCAGCGCCGTCAGGCCATCGAGCAACACGTGGTGCGCCGCCAGATCAGCAGCCGTTACCGGCGAATCATCGGCCTTGGCAGTGACTGCAACGCCCGCGCGCCAGAACGGCAAAATCGCGGCACCAGCGGCATGGGCCAGGGTGATGACGCCTTCAAGCAAGGGATGCGGCAAATCACTCACGGTTGGAACACTCCGCGCTGGGTCAACAGGTCACGAACCAGATACAGCGCCGCCAACGCGCGGCCTTCGCTGAATTGCGGGTTGAGCACCAGGCTCGACAGCTCACGCAGGTTGACTCGGTCAACGCGCATCGGCTCTGGCTCGTCGCCTTCCAGATGCTCTTCATAAAGGTCGGTAGCCAATACCACCTGGATTTTCTGGCTCATGTAGCCAGGCGACAACGACAGTTCGGTCAAATGCTCAAGCTGGCGAGCGCCGTAGCCAGCCTCTTCCTTCAGCTCACGCTCGGCTGCGGCCAGCACATCCTCACCCGGCTCGATCAGGCCTTTAGGCAAAGACACTTCGTACTCATCGGTACCGCCGCAATATTCTTCAACCAAAATCGCGTGTTCGGCATCGATCATTGCCACAATCATGACTGCGCCATAGCCATTGCCGCGCCCCACCAACCGTTCGTAAGTGCGTTCAACGCCATTGGAGAAGCGCAGTTGCACTTCTTCGACCCGAAACAATCGGCTACTGGCAACAATTTCACGGGCAAGTACGGTGGGTTTTTGGCGCATAGCGGCTCCTCAATATGAACGGGGTACTATAACCCGGCTTTTCCGATTGTCTGTGTCGGAAATTTTTCACCCGTAGGAGAAGTTTTGCATGACCGTTTTACCTTGGCGCGACATCGATACCGTGCTGCTCGATATGGACGGCACGCTGCTCGACCTGCACTACGACAATCACTTCTGGCTAGAACACCTGCCCCAGCGCTATGCCGAGTTGCATGGCATCAGCCGGGCAATGGCCGATCTGGAGCTGACGCCACTGTTTGAGCGAAATGCTGGACAGTTGAAGTGGTATTGCCTGGATTTCTGGAGCAGCGAGCTGAAAATCCCGGTGCGCGAGCTCAAGCTCGAAACCGCCCACCTGATCGCCTTGCGCCCGGACGCTGATACCTTTTTGGCCGCGATCAAACAGGCAGGCAAGCGGGTAATCATGATCACCAACGCGCACCGTGATTCATTGTCGTTGAAACTGGAGCGCATCGAACTGGCGCCTTATTTCGAACGCCTGATCAGCTCCCACGATTACGGCTTCCCCAAGGAAAGCCCGGCCTTTTGGGATGCCTTGCAAGCCGATATCGGCTTTGACCCGGCACGCAGCCTGTTTATCGACGACACCTTGCCGATTCTGCGCAGCGCGCAAAGTTTTGGCGTAGCCCACCTGCTGGCGGTCAAACAGCCCGACAGCAAAAAAGGCCCGAAAGACACCGCAGAATTTGCCGCGCTAGGCGACTATCGCGAGTTGCTTGAAGGGCTGTAACCAGAGCTCGTAGCAGCTGACGAGCTCAGCGCGGCTGCGTTCGGCTGCGCAGCAGTCGTAAAATCAGCAATCGCGGTGTGCCAGATACACCGCAGCCTCAGATTTAACGACCGCTTCGCGCTCGAACGCAGCCTTCGGCAGCTGCTACAAGTTGGCAGGTTTACTCGGGAATACGCAGCGTCTGGCCCGGATAAATTTTGTTCGGGTCCTTGAGCAGCGGTTTGTTGGCTTCAAAAATCTTGTTGTACTGATTGGCGTTGCCGTACACCTGCAGCGAAATCGCGCTCAGGGTGTCGCCCGCTTTCACCACGACAAACCGGGAAGCCACAACAACAGGCCCGGTCACCGTGATCTGGTCTTCAACACTGGCCACACCCGCGATATTGCCCGCTGCCAGAATTATTTTTTCTTTCTCTTCCTGCGTGGCCACTTCGCCACTGACCGTCACTTTGTCACCGTCAACGGTGGCGGTGATATTCGGATTGCCCAGGCCCACTTCCTGCACGTGCTTCTTGAGTTCCTCACTGGCATTGGCGTTACCCGGCGTCAACAGGTTGATCAGTTTTTCACCGGCTTCTTTCACAAAGCTGAAAATGCTCATTCATCACGCTCCTCAGGTTGAAATATCCAGACCCGTGAGCGTAGACCATCATTGAGCAGAGCAAGCACGCTAGAATCGCCCACTGAATTGCGCCTGGAGCGACGATGGACATCAAACAGCTGAAATTCCTCATTGCCCTCGATGAAACCCGGCATTTCGGCCAGGCCGCCGCCCGCTGCCATATCACTCAGCCCACCCTGTCCATGCGCTTGCGCAGCCTTGAGCAGGAACTCGACCTGCATCTGGTCAATCGCGGCCAGCGCTTCGAAAGTTTTACCGCCCCCGGCGAACGGGTGCTGGCCTGGGCCCGTACCGTACTGGCTGCCTACGATGGCTTGCATGCCGAAGCGGCCGCCTGTCGCGGCAATCTGATCGGCACCCTGCGCCTGGGAGTGGTACCGCTGTCGAGTTTTGATCCGCTGCCTTTATTGCAACGCCTGCATCAGGAGCATCCCGAACTGCGCTTCGAGTTGTCGGCGCTCAGCTCTGAGCAAATTCTCGAGCAACTGGCCAGCAATCGGCTGGACATCGGCGTGTCGTACCTTGAGCACCTCGATCAGGAACGCTTTGACGCACTCACCCTGGACGAAACCCGCATGGGCCTGCTGTACGACCAGCGGCATTTCAATTTTGGCGATCAACCCTTGAGCTGGGAGGCCCTGATTACGTTACCGCTAGGCCTGCTCAGCAGCGGCATGCATTTTCGCAAGTCCATCGACCACAACTTCCACAGCCGTAACCTCACGCCGCAACCGCTGCTGCAAACCGATGCCGTTCATCAATTGATCCAAGCGGTCCACGGCGGCCTGTGCTGCGCAGTGATGCCCCTTGAAGGCGGACTCGAAGCCCTGACCGATCACTTGCGCCTGCATCCCATCGAAGACGCCCACACCCTGGCCCGCCTGGGGTTGATCATGCGCCGCGAAGCGCCACGCTCCGCCTTGGCCGAAGCCTGTTTTGCGCTCTATCAGAAATCACAAACCGCCTCTTGATCGACGCCATCTATCAATAGATCAGCAGTGATGATTAGACGCGACACTGTGTCGCGCCTAGGCTTAGGGCTCGATAGATTGTCGGAACTGCCTTATGAACGCCAAGCGCCCTCTGTGCGCGGCGCCCGCCTCTGTTACGCCCGCGCCTGCTGCCAGCCAGAACTATGACTACGTCACCCTGGATCACAGCAGCGGTGCGCAAACCGCCTTGGCCGAAGAAGTCGCCCTGGCGATTGCCTACAACGGTATCAACCAGGCCGTGATGCTGGTTACGCCCACTGACCTCGAGGACTTTATCGTCGGCTTCAGCCTGGGCAGCGGCATCATTCATGACGCCAGCGAGCTCTACGACCTCAAGCTCACGGGCGCAGGTTCGGCCCAATACGCACAGGTCGAAATCGCCAGCCGAGCGTTCTGGAACCTCAAGCAACAACGCCGACAACTGGCGGGCACCAGCGGTTGCGGTCTATGCGGCGTGGAAGCGCTCGAACAAGCACTGCCCGACCTCAAGGTACTGCCCGGCGCACCGTTGCCACCGGCACAGTGGCTTGAAGGCTTGCGCCAGCGCATCAGTGATTTCCAGCCATTAGGCCAGCACTGCGGCGCCGTGCATGCGGCTGTTTATATGGACGGCCAGGGCCAGTTGCTGATGGGCCGCGAAGACATTGGCCGACACAACGCCCTCGATAAATTGATCGGGGCGCTGGTACGGCAAAACATCGATCTGGCTGACGGCGCGGCGATCGTTACCAGCCGTTGCAGCCTTGAGCTGATTCAAAAGGTGCTGCGCGCCGGAATCCAGACCCTGATCAGCCTGTCCTCGCCCACGGGCCTGGCGCTGCAATGGGCCCGGCGCCACAACCTCAACCTTATTCATCTGCCACAAAAAAGCGCGCCACGGGTCTACAGCCCAGCGCAGGAGAATCAACCGTGAGCACTCACCATCAAGCCGACAAAACCCCAACTCCCCGCTACAAGCCCTACAAAGGCCCGGCCGGTGGCTGGGGCGCGCTGATCAGTGTGGCGCAAGCCTGGTTGACCAGCGACAACGCGCTGAAGAACCTGCGCATGATGCTCAAGACCAATCAGAACGGCGGTTTCGACTGCCCGGGCTGTGCCTGGGGCGACTCGCCGGAAAGCGGCCTGGTCAAGTTCTGCGAGAACGGCGCCAAGGCGGTGAACTGGGAAGCGACCAAGCGTCGGGTCGATGCTGCGTTTTTCGCCAAGCACAGTGTCAGCGCGCTGCTTGAGCAAAGCGACTACTGGCTGGAATATCAGGGCCGCCTGACCGAGCCGATGAGCTACAACGCTGAAACTGACCGCTATACCCCCATCAGTTGGGATGCCGCATTTGCCTTGATCGCCAGGCATCTGCTCAATCTTGCCAGCCCCAATGAAGCCGAGTTCTACACCTCGGGCCGGGCCAGCAACGAGGCTGCGTATTTGTATCAACTGTTTGTGCGCTCGTTTGGCACCAACAACTTCCCGGACTGCTCGAACATGTGCCACGAGGCCAGCGGCGTGGCGTTGGCGCAAAGCATCGGCGTCGGTAAAGGCACGGTAACGTTCGATGATTTCGAGCACGCCGATGCGATTTTCGTTCTGGGACAAAACCCTGGCACCAACCACCCGCGCATGCTCGAACCCCTGCGCGAGGCCGTTAAACGCGGCGCCCAGGTGGTGTGCGTCAACCCGCTCAAAGAGCGCGGGCTCGAACGCTTCCAGCATCCGCAGCACCCACTGGAAATGCTCACCAACGGTGATCGTCCGACCAACACCGCCTACTTGCGCCCGGCGCTGGGCGGCGACATGGCGCTGCTGCGCGGCATGGCCAAGTTTCTGCTGCAATGGGAGCGCGATGCCCAGGCAGCAGGCGAGCCGGCCGTGTTTGATCACACCTTTTTGAATGAACACACCGCAGGTATTCTCGACTATATCTCCAGCCTCGATGACACCTCGTGGGAGCACCTGGTGGAACAATCCGGGCTGACGTTGGTGGATATCGAACGCGCCGCCCGCATGTACCTCAAGGGCAAGAACGTCATCATGTGCTGGGCGATGGGCATCACCCAGCATCGACACTCGGTGCAGACCATTCAGGAAATCGCCAACCTGATGCTGTTGCGCGGCAACATCGGCCGCCCTGGCGCTGGCCTGTGCCCGGTGCGCGGCCACAGTAACGTGCAGGGCGACCGCACAATGGGCATCAACGAACGCCCGCCAGTGGCCTTCCTGGACTCCCTTGAGCGGCGCTTCCAGTTCAAGGTGCCACGTGAAAACGGTCACAACGTGGTTGAAGCCATCCACGCCATGCTGGATGGGCGCTCCAAGGTCTTTATCGGCTTGGGCGGCAACTTTGCCCAGGCCACCCCGGACAGCCCGCGTACAGCGCAAGCGCTACGCAATTGCGAACTGACCGTACAGATCAGTACCAAACTCAACCGCAGCCACCTGATGCATGGCAAGGAAGCGCTGATTTTGCCGTGCCTGGGCCGTACCGATATCGACATCCAGGCCGAAGGCCCGCAGGCGGTCACGGTGGAAGACTCGTTCAGCATGGTTCACGACTCCAACGGCCAGTTGCAGCCACTGTCGAACCAGATGCGTTCGGAGCCCTCAATCATTGCCGGTATCGCCGCCGCCACGCTGGGTACTCATCCGATTGACTGGAGCTGGGTAGTGGCCGACTACCGGCGCATTCGCGAACTGATCGCCGACACCATCCCCGGTTTCAAGGACTTCAACACCCGCATCCAGCATCCGGGTGGCTTCTATCTGGGTAACTCGGCCGGTGCGCGACAGTGGAACACGCCGTCCCAGCGCGCCAACTTCCGGGCCAACGTGCTGCCACAGGATCTGGTGGATGCCCGTACCCGTGCCACCGGCCAGCTGCCTGACCTGATTTTGCAGTCGATGCGTTCCCACGATCAGTACAACACCACCATTTATGGCCTCGATGACCGCTACCGCGGGGTCAAGGGGCAACGCGACGTGCTGTTCGTCAACGAAGCCGACATCATCCGCCTGGGCTTCAAGCCGGGGCAGAAAGTCGACATCGTTTCGATCTGGGATGACCACCACGAGCGCCGGGTCAAAAACTTCACCCTGTTGGCGTTTGATATTCCTGCAGGGCAAGCTGCGGCTTATTACCCTGAGGTCAACCCGTTGGTGCCGCTGGAAAGCACGGGCGAAGGCAGCCACACGCCTACCTCCAAGTTCGTGGCTATTTGCCTGGAGGCGGCCAGCCCGTCGAAACTGATCATGGCAAAGGCCAGCTGATAGGCAGGTGTGGGAACGGGCTTGCTCGCGATTCATGCGATACGGCTTGTCGGGTAAAAGTCAGTGATGCCATCGCGGGCAAACCCGGCTCCCACATTAGAGCCAGCAGCATCCATATTTCAGGCACAAAAAAGGCCGTTTCCCTACGGAAACGGCCTCACCGAACTAGTTAACAGACCATCAAAAAATCAATAAGTTCCCTAGTGAAAACAACAACTTATAGAATTGCGTACAACTCGTGTTACTCGTCGGATTTCGATTGTCAGCCAACCTCCGCAGCCTCAGGATCGCGCCGTCATCTCTTTGAGGCTCATCTATGAAGCTCACCTCGATTCTCTTGTTGTCCCTTGGCCTGGTCAGTGGCGTTGCCTCGGCCGGTGGCACCACCGAAGCCGGTGTAGGCGGCGCATTAGGCGGGGTTCTTGGCGCCGTGGTTGGCCAACAGCTCGGCGGCTCGACCGGTTCTGCAATTGGTGCAGGTGTGGGTGGCGCGGCAGGCAGTGCCGTGGGTGCCGACAAACGCAGCCGTGGCGAAGCAGCCATTGGCGGCGCACTGGGTGCTGCAGGCGGCAACGTGCTGGGCCGCAGTGTCGGCGGCAGCACGGGTGCTCTGGTCGGCTCAGCCGCAGGCGGTGGTGCCGGTGGCGCGCTGGGTAACTACATGGGCAATAAAAGCGATAGCGACGATCGCCGCTACCGTGATCGCGATAACCGTCGCTACTACCGTGACGACCATCGTGGCCGTGGCCATGCGTATGGCCACCGCAAAAACAAGCACCGTCACGACGACTGATGTGCATAACGGGAGCCGCAAGGCTCCCGTTTTTTTTGCCTACGCCCTCTCTCGCTAAATTGTTTCAATGCATTACGCCCGCCGGTTTTAGCGTCAATCATGCAAACTGCATGCACCTGCAGCTTCAATAGTTTTTAACTCATTGAAAAGTATGAAATTACCAATACACCCAGTATTGGCATATCCCCTGCAATCTCTTGAATGAACGCTGCACTTCCTACCATTCAGGAGCACAACAATAATGATCGGGACAACTGAGCACTATCCCGCAGCCCTGCAAGACTCCTCTGGACACTCTGGTGTTTCCTGGGCCGCCATCTTTGCCGGAGCGGCCACTGCTGCCGCGCTATCTCTGCTGTTGATCATGCTGGGCGCAGGCCTGGGGTTTTCGGCGGTTTCACCGTGGGCCAACGAAGGGGTTGGCGCCAAGGGCCTGGGCATTACAGCCATCGTCTGGCTGGCCGTCACGCAAATCATCGCGTCAGGTATGGGCGGTTATCTGGCCGGACGTTTGCGGGTCAAATGGACCAACATGCATGGCGATGAGGTCTACTTTCGCGACACCGCGCATGGCTTTTTAGCCTGGGCCGTGGCCACGCTGGTAACCGCGACGCTGATCGCAGGCTCGGTCAGCAGCGTAATTGGCAGCGGTGTTCAAGCGAGTGCCAGTGTTGCTTCAGGGGCTGCCACAGCGATGAGCAGTGCAGCCAGCAGCGCCGCAGGCAGCAATGCCAATAAAAGTTCGGACTACTTTATCGACACCCTGTTTCGCGATGATCGCGGCACAGCCGTCAGCGAAGATGCCGCCCATGGCACCGTGGCCCGTATCTTCGTCCACAGCCTGGGCAACGACGGGCAATTGAGCAACGAAGACCGTACCTACCTGGCCCAAATAGTCGCTCAGCGCACCAACCTCAGCCAGCCTGAGGCCGAGCAAAGGGTTGATCAGGTGTATGCCAAAGCCCATCAAGGGGTTGAAGACGCCAAGATAAAAGCCAAGGAAGCGGCTGATACCGCAGCCAAAGTAGCCGCCTGGTCCACCTTGTGGATGTTTATCACACTGCTGATCGGGGCGTTTTTCGCCAGCCTGTGCGCCACCTTTGGCGGCCGTCGCCGCGATGCAGTGACATACCTGACGCACACCACCACAACCCCTCTTGTTTAATTGCGGTCTATTGCTTACTGGAGAATGAAATGCGCTCACTTCTGCTGTTTTTTCTCGGCATCCCTATTCCGATCATTATTTTGATTGCGCTGTTTGTTCACTGACACCGTGTTCAAACCTCACCAACGGCCTTCCTTGCGAAGGCCGTTTTTTTGGGTGGAGGTCAGACCGGCAAGCACGTGGTGGACTTGATTTCAGACAGCGCCACAATCGAATTCACTTCTTGAATGCCCGGCACCATGGACAGCTTTTCAAAGAAAAAGCGCTCATAGGCCTCAATGTCGGCAGTCACGATACGCAGCAAAAAATCTACCGCCCCCATCAGCACATAACACTCCAGTACCTCGGGGAAACCACGAATCGCGTCGGTAAATTCGGTGAAGTTGGAACGCCCGTGGGCATTGAGTTTGACCTCGGCAAAAATTTGCGTGTTGAGGCCGATTTTCTTGCGGTCAAGCAAGGTCACCTGGCCACGAATGATCCCTTCATCCTTCATCCGCTGAATACGCCGCCAGCAGGGTGATTGCGAGAGTCCAACCTTCTCGGCGATCTGCGCACTGGACAACGAAGCGTCCTCTTGCAGCAGCGCCAAAATACGTCGGTCGTAAGCGTCCAGCTCGCTGCGCATAAAAACACCTTTAAATTTATATATTAAGACTTGATCAAGTCTATTTTTAGTTGATTTAAAACATTTTAGATAAAAAAATTCCCTGACGGCATGTAAAAATTTCTCCAGTCTGAACAGGAGCTATTGCATGCCGCATCTGGAAATCGCCACCCCCTCGCTGCGCCCCGATGTGTGGGCCAGCAACGCAGCCCCTTGCCCAGTGCTCTACCGTATCCAGGCGCAGGCGGATGCCGATGTTTTGTGTCGAGTGCTCAACCTGTTTGCGTTGCAGCAACTGATCCCGCAACAAGTGGATGTGGTGCGCGATCAGGACACAATGAGCATTGAAATCCTGAGCCATGAACAAAGCTGGCATCGCGCCCAGATCATCGGCGAGAAAATGCGCAATCTGATCAGCGTCTTTGAAATGGAATTGCTCCCAGTGCAGGAATCCAAAGCGCCGATGCTGCACGTTTTGCGGTAATGGTTAGCAACCATTGGCCACATGGAGGCGACAGTCGCGCGACTAGGCTTTGAGGTTCACGGCCAGACAAGGATCTGTCTGAGCCGATGCCCAAAGGAGCTTTTATGCGCATCGCCCCACTTCATGACCAGTGGCTGGACCTCAAATACCTGTTGGCCACCCTGCTTGCCCAGGGCCGTATCCACCAAAGCTGCGCCGAACAGGCGTTGGTCTGCGGCCGCGAAGCCCCCGACGACGCCTTGCATCCACTGGTGTTTTTGGCAAATCGGCAGTTATGCGACCCCAGCCAACCAGGCAAAATCCTCGATATTGAAACCCTCACCGCCTGGCTCGCCCACCAGGCCGAACAGCCCTATCTGCGCCTCGACCCGCTCCAGATCGATGCCGCCACCGTTACCGGGCTGATGTCTTTTGCCTTTGCCCAACGCCATGCAATCCTCGCGGTGGCGGCCGATGACGCGGCCATCACCATCGCCAGCACCCAGCCTTGGGTCAGCAGTTGGGAAGCCGATTTGCGCCAGGTGCTCAAGCGGCCGATCAAGCGGGTGATTGCCAACCCCCTGGAAATCCAGCGCCTGAGTGTGGAGTTTTTTCAGCTGGCCAAATCCGTCACCGGGGCTGCACTCAACGATCAGCAAGCCAGCGTCCGCACCGACCTCGAGCAACTGATCACCTTGGGCACAAGCACTGGCGAAGCGGATGCCAACGATGCCCATACGGTGAAGATTGTCGACTGGCTGTTTCAGTACGCTTTCGAGCAACGCGCCAGCGACATCCATATTGAGCCGCGGCGCGAACAAGGCTGTGTACGCTTTCGCATCGACGGGGTGTTGCATGACGTCTACCAGTTCCCGCCGCAGGTGACGATGGCCGTTATCAGCCGCCTCAAAGGCCTGGGCCGGATGGACGTCGCCGAAAAACGCAAACCCCAGGACGGTCGAATAAAAACCCGGACCCCGAGCGGAGCTGAAGTGGAACTCCGGCTTGCCACCCTGCCCACGGCTTTTGGCGAAAAAATGGTGATGCGTATTTTTGACCCGCAGGTACTGCTGAAAAACTTCGACCAGTTGGGCCTCACTCCAGAAGACCTGCAGCGCTGGCAGCAAATGACCACCCGGCCCAATGGCATTATTTTGATCACCGGCCCTACCGGCTCAGGTAAAACCAGCACCCTGTATGCAACGCTCAAACAACTGGCCACCTCCAAAATCAACCTGTGCACCCTCGAAGACCCGATCGAGATGATTGAACCGGCGTTTAATCAAATGCAGGTTCAGCCCAATATCGACCTGACGTTCGCCAATGGCGTGCGCGCCCTGCTGCGCCAGGACCCGGACATCATCATGCTGGGTGAAATACGCGACCTGGAGACCGCAGAAGTGGCAATCCAGGCGGCGCTGACCGGACACCTGGTGCTCTCGACCCTGCACACCAACGACGCCCCCAGCGCCATCAGCCGCCTGCAAGAACTTGGGGTAGCCCCCTACTTGATAAAAGCCACGCTGCTGGGCGTCATGGCCCAGCGACTGCTCAGAACCCTGTGCCCTGCCTGCAAGACCGAGTGCCCGCTGAGCCCCGGCGACTGGGCGGGCTTCGCCCCGGACTGGACCCATCCGCCACCTGCTCAGGCCTGTCAGGCCAAGGGCTGTGCGCAATGCCGGGACACCGGTTACAGCGGGCGGGTCGGCGTCTACGAAGTCATGTTGATGAGCGAAAAACTCAAGGCCCTGATTGGCCCTGATACCGACCTGAACGCCATTCGCAGCCTGGCCTGTGTACAAGGCATGCTCGGACTGAGACTGGCCGCAGCTCACAAAGTCGCCACCGGGGCGACCTCAATCAAAGAGGCGCTGCGAGTTACCCATGCGTGATTGAATTGTTTTGGCTAAAATTTAAACAGTTGCGCAATTTTCTTGATCGTTACACTCCTCGTTCGTTTGTTTTTCACACCTCAAAACAAGGAATGGTTATGCAAGTGGGTACTGTAGTCCTGTTATTTGTCGCCTTGGCAATCGCCGTGCTCTTTATGGGCTTCAAGGTCGTTCCGCAAGGCTATCAATGGACGGTGGAGCGCTTCGGGCGTTACACCAACACCCTTAAGCCGGGCCTGAACATCATCATTCCGGTGATGGATCGCATCGGACGCAAGATCAACGTGATGGAAAGCGTACTGGACATCCCGCCGCAAGAGGTCATCACCGCCGACAACGCCACCGTGCAAATCGATGCCGTGTGCTTTTTCCAGGTGGTCAACACGGCGCAGGCCGCGTACGAGGTCAACAACCTCGAACACGCCATTCGCAACCTGCTGCAAACCAACATCCGCACCGTGCTGGGTTCGATGGAACTCGATGCCATGCTCAGCCAGCGTGACGGCATCAATGAAAAATTACTGCGCACCGTCGATGAAGCCACCGCTCCCTGGGGCATCAAAATCACCCGGATCGAGATCAAGGACATCAGCCCGCCAGCCGACCTGATGGCCGCCATGTCCGGGCAAATGAAAGCCGAACGTATCAAGCGTGCACAAATTCTCGAGGCTGAAGGTCTGCGAGCGGCGGCAATCCTGACGGCCGAAGGTAAAAAACAGGCGCAGATCCTCGAGGCCGAGGGTGGTCGTCAGGCCGCGTTCCTCGAATCCGAAGCCCGCGAACGCCAGGCCGAAGCCGAAGCTCGGGCCACGCAGGTGGTATCCGAAGCCATTGCCTCAGGCAACGTGCAGGCGATCAACTACTTTGTCGCGCAAAAATACATCGATGCGCTGGGCAAGCTCGCATCGGCCAACAACAGCAAAGTCATCCTCATGCCGCTGGAAGCCAGCCAGGTCATCGGCGCCGTGGGCGGCATCGGGGAAATCGTCAAAGCCACCTTTGACAGCAAAAAGGTCTGAGGTATGTGGGAGTTCCTGCAACACCTTAGCTACTGGGACTGGCTGGCGCTGGGCACAGTGCTGTTGATTCTGGAGGTATTCGGCGCCGGTGGTTATCTGCTGTGGGTCGGTATTGCCGGCATCATCGTTGGGGTTTTGACGTTTCTGATCCCGGAAATGTCATGGACCCTGCAACTGCCGCTGTTTGGCGTACTGGCGATTCTCACTGCGGTGTATTGGTGGAGGCGCCAGCGCGGCAGTGTCGAAAGTGGCGACCAGCCCAACCTGAATCGCCGTGGGCACGAGCTGATCGGTCGCACGTTTGTCGTTCAACAGGCTATTGTTGAAGGGCGAGGTAAAATCAAGGTTGGGGATAGCGTATGGATGGCCGTAGGGCCTGACGCTGCAGTGGGAACACCCGTTCGCGTGACCGCCCAAAACGGAACGGTGCTGAGCGTAGAAATTGTGCCATGACGTTACGGAACTCCAGAGCATTAACTACAATCAAAACCGGTAGATAACTTATTCGGAGTAACTGTCATGCGTCTCAAATATGCTGTAGCCGCTATTGCCTTGCTGTCCCTCCCTGTTGGCTCCGCAATGGCCGACAGCTTCTGGCGCAATGTGTTGTCCTCCGGTGCTACCACCGGGTCCACCTACCTGACCTTCAAAAAAGACCGCAAAGTGATCGCGGCTCAAGATGACGCGGGCAGCTTTGTTGCCAGTAACGGCTCGATCCGTGGTCCATACCTGGAATCGGCCATGCAACAGGTGCGTGCTGACAACCCGAACCTGAAGGTCAGCGACATGGAGCTGGCTAATGCGATTCTGGTGAAAAACGCCACGGCAGAGTAAACCCTGCTCCTGTAGCCGCTGTCGCAGGCTGCGATGGGTTGCGCAGCAACCCTGAGATTCTGATCATTCTTCGGATCTCATCGCAGCCTGCGGCAGCGGCTACAGGCGACAGGTCTGCCCTTTTGATTCAGCCGTCATACAGAATTTTCACCCGATTTGAGCGATCCTCCGGGTATGATCTTGAGCGATATGCTACTGCTCTTTGGTCACCCAAACTCATTCACATCGGACGTCACGCTTCTATGAGCTCGTTGCCTTTCCTGCCGTTTTCCAAACCCACCATTGATGAAGCCACCATTGCTGCCGTGGGCGACGTATTGCGCTCGGGCTGGATTACCAGCGGACCAAAGGTCCAGGCCTTCGAAGCGCAGTTGTCCGAGTATTTTGGCGGGCGCCCGGTGCGCACCTTCAACTCCGGCACCTGCACTATGGAAATCGCTCTGCGCATTGCAGGTATCGGTGCGGGCGATGAAGTCATCACTACACCTATTTCGTGGGTGGCCACCGCTAACGTGATTATCGAAGTCGGCGCCACGCCGGTGTTTGCCGATATCGACCCGGTAACACGCAATATCGATCTGGCCAAGCTCGAAGCAGCCATCACCCCGCGCACCAAAGCAATCATTCCGGTGTACCTGTCGGGCTTGCCAGTGGACATGGACGCGCTCTACGCGCTGGCCAAAAAGCATAATCTGCGTGTCGTTGAAGACGCTGCTCAAGCGCTGGGCTCCAGCTGGCAAGGTCAGCGTATTGGGGCTCGCGGCGACTTTGTCTCGTTCAGCTTTCAGGCCAACAAAAACATCACCTCATCCGAGGGCGGTTGCCTGGTACTGAACAACGAAGAAGAAGCCCGACTGGCCGAGAAATATCGCCTGCAAGGCGTTACCCGCACCGGTTTCGACGGTCTGGATGTCGATGTACTGGGCGGCAAGTTCAATATGACCGACATCGCCGCTGCGATTGGCCTGGGCCAGTTTGCCCATATCGAAACCATCACGGCCCATCGCAGGGAATTGGCCAAGCATTATTTCGAATGCTTCGGGCCAGAGTTTGAAGCCGAGTACGGTGCACAACTACCGGTCGCAGATTTCAACAACACCAACTGGCACTTGTTCCAGCTTGTATTGCCTGAGCGCAAGGACGGCCAGCCTGCACGTGCAACCTTTATGAAAGAGATGCAGGCGCTGGGCGTCGGCGTGGGCTACCACTACCCGCCAATTCACTTGCTGAGTTTGTATCGTGCGCTGGGCTTCAAGGAGGGGATGTTCCCGGTTGCCGAACGTGTCGGACGACTGATCGTATCGTTGCCGATGTTTACGGCAATGACCAAGGCCGATGTGGAGCGTTCGGTTGCGGCGGTGAAAGCAGTACTAAGCGCTGCCTGACACACCTGTAGCCGCTGCCGCAGGCTGCGATAAGGACCGAAGGACCTTCATCTTGTCGGTACCTTGGGGCTGCTTAGCAACCCATCGCAGCCTACGGCAGCGGCTACAGATATAGGGAAAACGTCCGTCTGGGCGTTACTCGCCGATTGCAGCCTTGTAGCCGGCAGCGTCCAGCAGCTTTTCCAGCTCGGCCGTGTTGCTTGGCTTGAGTTTGAAAATCCAGCTGGTGTACGGTTCGCTGTTCAGCGACTCCGGGCTGTCTGCCAGTGCTTCGTTGACCGCAATCACTTCGCCCGACACCGGCGAGTAGATGTCCGAAGCTGCTTTTACCGATTCCACAACGCCCGCGGTATCGCCTGCGGCGAATACTTTGCCGACTTCGGCCAGCTCAACAAACACCACATCCCCCAAGGCTTCCTGAGCGTGATCGCTGATGCCGACGGTAACCGTGCCATCCGCTTCCAGGCGTGCCCACTCGTGACTTTCGGCAAAGCGCAACTCAGCAGGGATCAGGCTCATATTCAGTGTCCTCAAGAATTAATGTCAGCGGCACACACTCTGTGCATGCCCGCCAGTAAAGGTTAAATCAGGGCTTTACCCTGACGAACAAAAGTAGGTTTGACTACGCGAACCGGGTACCACTTGCCACGAATCTCAACCTCGGCACGATCAGCCGTTGCCATCGGAACTCGCGCCAAGGCAATCGATTTGCTTAGCGTAGGAGAGAAGCTACCACTGGTGATCTCTCCTTCGCCAACATTGGCGATGCGAACCACCTGATGAGCGCGCAAAACGCCCCGTTCCTCGAGCACCAGACCCACAAGCTTGAGCTGCACGCCACCAGCCTTTTCGGCCTCCAGCGCTTCGCGCCCCACAAACTTGCGCGAGGCAGGCTCCCAGGCGATGGTCCAGGCCATGTTGGCGCAAAGAGGGGAAACAGACAGGTGGATATCCTGCCCATAGAGGTTCATGCCGGCTTCAAGACGCAAGGTATCGCGTGCGCCCAGGCCAATCGGTGATATACCGGCGCCTACCAGATCGTTGAAAAAAGCCGGGGCCTGATCGGCCGGGAGGACAATTTCCAGACCATCTTCACCGGTATAGCCGGTACGGGCGATAAACCAGTCGCCATTGCTCTGCCCTTCGAAGGGCTTGAGCTGCTGGATCAACTGACCACGTGCCTGACTCACCAGTTCGGCCACTTTATGCCGTGCCTGTGGCCCCTGAATGGCCAATAGGGCCAGTTCCGGGCGCTCCTGCAGTTGCACGTCATAGCCCTGGCGCTGAGTCTCCATCCAGGCCATATCCTGATCACGTGTAGCGGCATTGACGATAAGCCGATAACCCGTGGGCATCAGATAGACAATCATGTCGTCGACCACACCGCCCTGCTCATTGAGCATGGCGCTGTACAAGGCGCGGCCGGGCGTATTCAAACGCTCGACATCATTGGCCAGCAAGTACTGGAGCCATTCCTTGGCCTGTAGCCCGGTGATGTCGATCACGGTCATATGCGAGACATCAAAAACCCCACAGTCGCGGCGCACCTCATGGTGTTCCTCAACTTGCGAGCCGTAATGCAAGGGCATATCCCAACCGCCAAAATCGACCATCTTCGCGCCGAGGGCGAGATGCAGGTCATACAGAGGCGTACGCTGTCCCATGGGTTTCTCCTTCCGGGCTTGGCGAGGGTGCGGACAGGCTGCGAAGCATTTCAAGCCTGAAAAATGGCCTTCTTACATCACGCAGAAACCTGGTCTGACAGACAGACCGCACCGAATGCCGCGCATTGTAGCCGCATGGAGGAGGACTGACACCTAACCGATTCGATGTGCCGAGCGACGAATCAGCCCGATGACTGGTAACAAACCGACCAGCACCAGCGTCAGGGCGGGCAACGAGGCCCGCGCCCATTCGCCTTCGCTGGTCATCTCGAAGATCCGCACCGCCAGCGTATCCCAGCCAAACGGGCGCATCAGCAAGGTGGCCGGCATTTCCTTGAGCACATCGACAAACACCAGCAGTGCAGCACTCAAGGTGCCTGGCAGCAGTAACGGCAGATACACTTTGAAAAACAGTCGTGGACCACTGACCCCCAGACTGCGTGCAGCTTCCGGCAAGGAAGGACGAATACGCGCCAGGCTGTTTTCCAGCGGGCCATAGGCCACGGCGATAAACCGCACCAGATACGCCAACAACAAGGCCGACAGGCTGCCCAGTAACAGCGGCTTGCCCGCGCCGCCCAACCAGCCCGATACCGGGATCACCAGTTCGCGATCCAGGTAGCTGAATGCCAACATGATCGACACCGCCAACACCGAGCCCGGCAAGGCATAGCCCAGATTCGCCAGGCTGACCCCGGCGCGAATGGCCGGGGTAGGCGCCTGACGTCGGGCAAATGCCAGCACCAGAGCCACGCTGACGGTGATCAGCGCCGCCATGGCGCCCAAATACAGTGTGTGCAGGATCAAACCGGTGTATCGCTCGTCCAGGTCAAACCGCCCTCGCTGCCAGAACCACACCACCAGTTGCAGCATCGGGATCACGAACGCACAGGCAAACACCAGCAAGCACCAACCACTGGCCAGCCACGCCTTGGGCCCACGCAGGTGATACAAGGCGCTGACGCGTGGCCGTTCGTTACTGGCGCGGCTGGCACCTCGGGCGCGGCGTTCGCCGTAGAGCACCAGCATGACCACCAGCAACAGCAAACTGGCCAATTGCGCCGCTGTCGACAGACTGAAAAACCCGTACCAGGTTTTATAGATAGCGGTGGTGAAGGTGTCGAAGTTGAACACTGACACGGCGCCAAAGTCGGCCAGGGTTTCCATCAGCGCCAGCGCCACACCCGCACCGATCGCCGGGCGCGCCATCGGCAACGCCACGCGCCAGAACGCCTGCCACGGGCTTTGCCCCAGTACCCGGGCGGCTTCCATCAGACCTTTGCCCTGCGCCAGAAACGCCGTGCGCGCCAACAGGTAGACGTAGGGGTAGAACACCAGAATCAGCACGATGATCACCCCGCCGGTAGAACGCACCCGCGGTAACCTCAGGCCCATGCCAAACCATTCACGCAGCAGTGTTTGCACGGGCCCGGCAAAATCCAGCAAGCCAACAAAGACAAACGCCAGCACATAAGCAGGAATCGCAAACGGCAGCATCAGCGCCCAATCCAGCCAACGCCTGCCGGGGAACTCACACAGGCTGGTCAACCAGGCCAGGCTCACACCGAGCAGCGTTACGCCCACCCCCACCCCGACGATCAAGGTCAGAGTGTTGCCCAGCAGTCGCGGCATCTGTGTGTCCCACAGGTGGCTCCAAATCTGGCCATCAATGCTTTGCCAGGACAACAGCAAAACGCTCAGCGGCAACAGCACCAGAGCAGCAATGACAAAGACCAGCGGATACCAGCGGCGTTGGGCAGGATGGGCCACGAAAAACTCTCGGAAGGTGGGTGGGACGACGTGAAAACGAATGTGGGAGCGGGCTTGCTCGCGATGCAAACACCGCAGTTTCAAATGAAACCCCGGCGATGCTATCGCGAGCAAGCCCGCTCCCACAGGTATTACTTCAGACTCTTATCAGTTCCAGCCAGCGCGATCCATCATGCGGATGGCTTCGGCCTGGCGCTTGCCTGCCACTTCGACCGGCAAGGCATCGGCCTTGAACTTGCCCCAGCTGGCCACTTCGGCCGAAGGTGCAACGCTTGGGTTGGCCGGGAATTCCTGGTTTACACCAGCAAAAATCGATTGGGCTTCAGGAGTGGTCATCCATTCAACCAGTGCCTTGGCGGCTTGCGGGTGCGGCGCGTATTTGGTCAGGCCAATACCCGACAAGTTGACGTGAACGCCACGGTCAGCCTGATTAGGCCAGAACAGTTTCACCGCCAGATCCGGCTTTTGCTTGTGCAAACGGCCGTAGTAGTAAGTGTTGACGATACCCACGTCACACTGCCCGGCGTTGATTGCCTCGAGCACCGCGATGTCATCCGAGAATACGTCCGTAGACAGGTTGTTGACCCAGCCCTTGAGGATTTTTTCGGTTTTCTCAGCACCATTCACTTCGATCATGGTGGCCGTCAGCGACTGGTTGTAAACCTTCTTGGCAGTGCGCAGGCACAGTCGACCTTCCCAGTTCTTGTCGGCCAAAGCCTCGTAGGTCGACAACTCTTCAGGCTTAACCCGGTCTGTCGAATAGGCGATGGTCCGTGCGCGCAGGCTCAGGCCCGTCCACTCATGGGAGGAGGAGCGGTATTGCGGCGGGATATTTTTGTCGATCACCTCGGAGGTGAACGGCTGCAGGATGCCCATTTGCTCGGCTTGCCACAGGTTACCGGCGTCTACGGTCAGCAACAGGTCGGCGGTGGCGTTCTGCCCCTCAGCCTTGATGCGCTGCATCAGCGGCGCTTCCTTGTCGGTGATGAACTTGACCTTGACCCCGGTTTTGGCGGTGTAGGCATCAAATACCGGTTTGATCAGCTCGTCGATACGCGAGGAGTAAACCACCACTTCATCGGCAGCAGAAACGCTGCTCGCAAAAACGGTTAGGGCCAGGGCAGTCAGTAGACGCTTGGGTGCCAACATGAGGGGCGGTCTCTCTTGATGCGAATCGGGCGTAAATGGTAGTGAATCACATTTAACAGCTCAACCTAACTCGCCACCGAGGAGTTACCAGATGTTACTGAAGCCCTGCAGCCGCTGCCGCAGGCTGCGATAAGGGCCGAAGGACCTTCAAGAAACGGGGACGCTTCGCAGCCTCGTGCCTCGACATCGGCTACATAGATTTTTCAGGGCTTGGCCAGCGGCGGCAAGTCGCCGCTCAGGCCAAGCGCCTGGCGCACGAACAGCGCTTTGGCTTCAGGCATTTTATTGACCCACTTCAAGCCGGTATTACGCAGCAGGCGTGCGGTCAGCGAGTCGGCCTGGAACAACCGCTCAAAACCTTCCATCGCCGCCATCAAGGCCAGGTTGTGCGGCATGCGCCGACGCTCGAAACGGCTCAATACACGCACATCGGCCAAACGCTCGCCGCGCTCAGCCGCGTGCAACAATACATGTGCCAGCACCGCCGCATCCAGAAACCCCAGGTTTACACCCTGCCCAGCCAGCGGGTGAATGGTGTGCGCCGCATCACCGATCAACGCCAGGCCTTCGGCCACATAGCGTTTGGCATGGCGTTGACGCAGAGGCACACACACCCGCGGATCAGCACTCAACACGCTGCCCAGACGGCCTTCAAAGGCCAGTTCCAGTTCACGGCAGAAGGTTGCGTCGTCCAGTGCCATCAAGTGCGCAGCCTGTTCGGGGGTGGTCGACCAGACAATCGAGCACCAGTCCTGCTGACCATCGCGCTCCAAGGGCAAAAATGCCAGCGGACCGTGGTCGGTAAAACGCTGCCAGGCGGTCTGCTGATGGGGTTCAGCGCAACGCACGCTGGTGACGATGGCGTGATGCTGATAATCCCACTCCCGAGTCTCACAGCCGGTCAGGCGACGAACCGCCGAGTTGGCGCCATCAGCGGCAATCACCAGCGGCGCACGCAGGGTGCGGCCATCAGCCAGGGTCAGCAGCCAGTCGTCGCCTGAACGGCGCATCTGTTCCATGCGCGCATTGGCCAGCATTTCGATCCTGGTGCCCTGCAGGCACTCAAGCAGCGCGTCCTGCACCACGCGGTTCTCGACGATATGGCCCAGCACCTCGGCATGCACGCTGGCCGCCGAAAAGTGGATCTGCCCTGTGCCGCTGCCATCCCATACCTGCATATGCGAATAGGGGCTGACACGACGTCGGGTGATGCCCTCCCACGCGCCAAGACGCTGCAAGATACGCTGGCTGGCCGCCGACAGGGCGCTGACCCGAGGTTCGAACGGCGCCTCGGCGGCAAAGGGCTGGACGCTCAGCGGGCTGCCATCGAGCAGCAGGATTTTCAGCCCGCTGTCCTTGAGCGCCAGCGCCAGTGCGCTCCCGACCATTCCGGCCCCAACAATCAGCAGATCTGCGCGCATTTCCATGCTTTAAGCCTGTCTCGCTAGCGGCGTACGCCGCACCTGAAAAAATGGATCGACATGGAGCGTACTCGCCCCAGTCGTCATCAACTGTCTGCGCGGGTGCCCAGGCCCATTGCCTGGCGGGCAAACCAGCGCTTGGCCGGTGGCAGCAGGTCGAGGCCGAGTAAACCGAGGTTTCGACCCAGCGAAACCAATGGCTGCTCACTGCCAAACACCCGCGTTACCTGGTCCGAAAAGCCTATGGTCAGTTGCTGGTCGAGTTTTTGCGCCTGTTGATAACTCAGCAGCGTAGTGAAATCACCGGGCTTTTTATCACTGGCCAGCAAAGCATCGGCCAAGGCCTGGGCATCTCGCAGGGACAGGTTAAAGCCCTGCCCGGCAATCGGATGCAGGCTGTGGGCCGCGTTACCCAATACCGCCAGATGCGGGCGTACCTGCTCTTGCGCTTCAATCAGCGTCAACGGGTACAGATGCCGCGCGCCCACTTGCTTGAGCGTGCCCAGACGGTAGCCGAACACGCCCTGCAGTTCGCTGAGAAAGCTACGCTCGTCCAGTGCTGCCAGACGCTGTGCGTCCATCCCCAGACGGGTCCATACCAGTGCGCAGCGGTTGTCCGGCAACGGCAACAAGGCCATCGGGCCTTCGTCGGTGAAACGCTCGAATGCCATCCCGCCGTGAGGTCGGCTTGGGGTGATATTGGCTATCAGCGCGCTCTGGTTATAAGGCTGCTGACGCACATGGATGCCCAACTGCTCGCGCAAGCCCGAACGCCCACCATCGGCCAATACCGCGAGGTCGCACTCCAGGGTTGTCTCATCGTTAAGGGTCAGGCGGTAGCCGTCTTCCAGCGGTTGCATGTGGATAACTTCGGCCGGGCAACGCCAGCTGATCACGTCCGGGTCCAGACTTTTCCACAGGCATTGGCCCAGCCAGGCGTTTTCAACCACATAACCCAGGGCCGGAACCCCTTCTTCGCTAGCCGACAACCGCGCCGTCGAGAATCGTCCGCGATCGGACACGTGAATGTCCTTGATCGGTTCGCCGCGCTCGGCAATCGATGGCCACAGGCCCAAAAGCTCATAGATGATCCGGGCGCCATAGCTGAGCGCCGAAGAGCGGGCGTCGTAGCTGGGCTGATAGCTGTTGCCGGGAGCGAACGGCTCGATCAATACGATCTTCCAGCCACGGGCCTTGGCCCCGGCCTGCAACGCCAGCGCCAGGCTCGCGCCCACCAGACCGCCACCGATGATTGCCAGATTGACCCGACTCATGCCGCGCTCGCCATCAGGGCTTCGATCTCGGCGACGGTTTTTGGCACATCGCCGCTCAAAATTTCACAACCGTGTTTGGTGACCACTACGTCGTCCTCGATCCGCACACCAATGCCGCGCCATTTTTTCGCGACACTCAGGTTGTTCGGGCTGATATAGATGCCCGGCTCGACAGTCAGGGTCATGCCGACTTCCAGCACGCGCCACTCGCCGCCGACCTTGTATTCACCCACGTCATGCACATCGAGCCCCAGCCAGTGGCCGGCGCGGTGCATATAAAACGCCTTGTAGGCTTCGCTTGCGATCAATTCCTGAACATCGCCCTGCAACAAACCCAACTCCACCAGGCCTGCGGTAATGACCTGGACCGTGGCTTCGTGAGCCTGATTCCAGTGTTTGTCGGGGGCTATCTCGGCAAAGGCGGCTTCTTGCGCAGCCAGCACCAGCTCGTAAATAGCCTTTTGCTCCGCCGAAAACCTGCCGTTCACCGGAAAGGTGCGGCTGATATCGCTGGCATAGCAATCGATCTCACAGCCAGCATCAATCAATACCAGATCGCCACTTTTGAGCAGGGCGTCGTTCTCCTGGTAATGCAGGATGCAGCTGTTATCGCCAGAGGCGACGATGGAGCCATAGGCTGGCATTTTTGCCCCGCTCTTACGGAATTCGTAATCCAGCTCGGCCTCAAGGCTGTATTCATGCAGGCCGGCGCGGCTGGCCTGCATTGCACGCACATGGGCACGAGCCGAAATTTGCGCCGCATGGCGCATGACCTTGAGTTCTGCCGCCGATTTATACAGGCGCATGTCATGCAGCAGATGATCCAGAGCAACGAATTCGTTAGGCGGCTGAGCGCCGAGGTTGGCCTTGGAGCGGATCGCGTTGACCCACTCCATCAGGTTGCGGTCGAATTCGGGGTTGCCGCCCATCGCCGAATACACCCGGTCACGGCCTTCAATCAGGCCCGGCAGGATGTCGTCGATGTCGGTAATCGGAAATGCGTCGTCGGCGCCGAAGTCGCGGATAGCGCCCTCTTGCCCGGCACGCAAGCCGTCCCACAGTTCGCGCTCGGCATTGCGCTCACGGCAAAACAGTACGTATTCGCCGTGCGCCCTGCCCGGGATCAATACGATCACCGCCGAAGGCTCGGGAAAGCCGCTCAGGTACTGGAAATTGCTGTCTTGCCGGTACACATGTTCGACATCGCGATTGCGAATAGCCACCGCCGCAGCGGGCAAAATCGCAATGCTGTTGGGCTCCATCTGCGCCATGAGTGCCTTGCGGCGACGTGCGTATTCCGATTTCGGGATATGGATCATGGGCAGACGGGTTCCCTCTTTACGATCAATCAGTGCAGCGAAGGCTTGGCTGCAGCAGGTTCAGCGGTTTTTTTGGTTTCGGTGAACAGCAACAGCGGCGCAACGCGCAGGTATTCCATCACTTCCATGTAGTCGCTTTCGCCGTCTTCGGACTCTTCCAGTGCATCTTGCACCTGAGCAACGGCTGCCAGGTCGCGCAGCACCTCGTTGGCTTCATCGCTCAACGCGTAGGCGCGGCGGGTCAGGCCGAAACCGGAGAGGAAGCCCTGGCACCACTGACCCAATGCGGCGGCGCGCTCGGTCAGCGGTGTGTCATCGGTTGGCAGCAACAGCACAACGGTCATGTCGTCGCTGTTCAGCTCGCCCTTGACCATCTCTTGCAAACCGATCAAGGCATTGCGTACGTTGTCTTGTGGCTCGCCTGCCAACAGCTCGGCGGCTTCGACCAACCAGCCGTCGGCATCGAAACCGGCGCCAGCGCAACTGCGGCCCAACAAGTGGCCATGCAGTTCAGCAGGCGAAACGGAGTGGCCGCTGGCGGTCAGCAGGGTAACAAAGGCTTGATACGGGGAATTCTGAATAGGCATGGTCAGCTAGGCGCCAAGCGGCGCTATGTCTAGAATGGAGGGCTTGTATCCTAGCATCGGCTGACGTGCCAGACCATCAAGGCGTCAACTCGTTTGACATAGGGTCTGCTGGCACAACGAAACCTCAACAGGCCTTGGCCATCCATCAGAAATTACACAGTAGGACACAATGGAAGACACCGACCTGCATGCACTGATGGCCAGACTCGAGTTGCTAATTAGCCGAGTCGAGCAACTAAACCGTCAAAACGGACTCTTAATTGCTCAGGAAAAGACTTGGCGCGAGGAACGCGCGCACCTCATTGAAAAAAACGAAATCGCCCGACACAAGGTGGAATCGATGATTTCGCGCCTCAAAGCCCTGGAGCAAGACTCATGAGTTCAAGCAGTAGCGTCACCGTGCACATCCTCGATAAAGAGTATTCGATCATGTGCCCCCAGGAAGAACGGACCAACCTGGTGAGCGCCGCCCGCTACCTGGATGGCAAAATGCGTGAAATTCGCAGCAGCGGCAAAGTTATTGGCGCCGACCGTATCGCCGTGATGGCCGCGCTGAATATCACCCACGATCTGCTGCACAAGCAGGAAGTCGCCGAAGTTCAGACCAGCAGCGCCACCCGCGAGCAGGTACGCGACCTGCTGGAGCGCGTTGATCTGGTGTTGGCCACTGATCCGAACGAACGCCAAAGCTGATTCAAAAGGTTTCTTTGGGGTATACTCGCGCCACTCCCTGGAGTATTCGCCAGTTAGCGATGTCCCTGAGCCGATTCGCACTACCCTGGAGCTTGCACGTTGGGCCGGTGTGCATGTCCGCTAGACGGAAAGCCTTAAGGTCTACTGCAACTTCCACCTTGAACTTTCGGGTTCAAGGGCCAAGCCGACAGCGGTACGTCGGGGAGCCTGATTTACTAGCACAATGCCAGCCACCTGCTGGCATTGGCTTCCACGAGCCACCATCCGGTGTACTCGCTCCTGAACAGCACGCCATATGAACGAACCTGCGACGCCTACCCGCCCGCAACTTCGCCGAATGCTGCGTAAAGCCCGCCGCGACCTGTCGCCCTGCGAGCAACGCCAGGCCGCTCGCGGCCTGTACCGGCAACTGGCGCAACACCCGCTGTTTCGCCGCGCCAAACACATCTCTCTGTATCTGCCCACTGACGGTGAAATCGATCCGCGTCTGCTGCTGCGTGAAGCTCAGCGCCGAGGCAAGATTACCTATCTGCCAGTGCTCAGTGCCTGGCCAAGAACCAAGATGGTATTTCAGCGGGTTGCCCCCGGTGAAAAGCTGATGCCCAACCGTTTTCGTATTCTCGAACCACGCATCAACCGCGCACGCCAACGCAAGGTCTGGGCGCTCGACCTGGTGTTGTTGCCATTGGTGGGGTTTGATGCCACGGGAGGAAGACTGGGTATGGGTGGCGGTTTTTATGATCGCAGCCTGGCATATCAGGCAAGGCGCCAAAGCTGGCGCAAGCCGATACTACTGGGGCTGGCCCACGAGTGTCAGAAGGTCGAGAGTCTGGCTCAGGCCAGCTGGGATGTCCCTTTGCAGGGCACGGTCTCGGACAGGCAGTGGTACGTCGCCCACTGACAGCCATGGCATCGCGGGTGATGCGATGCCATCGTGATCAAGGTTTAGCGTTTGAAGGGTTGTACTTGCTGTTGCGCCAATTCAGCAGGCGCATCGATCGAGTTTGACCAGAGACTTTGTGCATAGCCCGTTGTAACCACACCCAAACCGAACAAAATAACCAATATCCACAGTAAATCCGGTTTGCGTTTCATCGATTGCCCCCCTTCAGGCAAATCAACACGATGACAGCAACGGTTTTTGGTATGGCCCGTGCAGCAGCGTCAAGCTTAAAAGTCGGGCATTTTGCGACAACACGAACACACACGCAAACTCTGACGTCAACCGACTGTCGGTTTATCAAAAAGTTGCCAGACAAAATAACCACGGCATATTTCTGGAGTAGCAAAAATGGCCTATTGGTTGATGAAATCCGAGCCTGACGAGTTCTCGATCAAGGATTTGCAGAAAATCGGCGAAGCGCGCTGGGACGGCGTGCGCAACTATCAAGCGCGTAACTTTATGCGTGCCATGGCGGTGGGTGATTTGTTCTTTTTCTATCATTCCAGTTGCCCCGAGCCGGGTATTGCCGGGATTGGTCGCATTTGCGAGGCTGCTTACCCGGACCCGACCGCGCTCGACCCGCAAAGCCATTATTTCGACCCCAAGGCCAGCGCCGAGAAAAACCCTTGGAGCGCGCTGCAAGTCGCCCATGAGCAGACCTTCCCGCGAGTGATCAAACTCGACTACCTCAAACAACAAACCGCACTGGCCGAAATGCCGCTGGTACAAAAAGGCAGCCGCCTTTCAGTGATGCCCGTGACCCCGGAGCAATGGGCTGCTATCGCAGAGCTTCAAGCTGCAAGGGATTAGCTTAAAGCTAAAAACTTGCCGCTTGCAGCTCAAAAGCCGTCTACGCTCTGGTCTTCCTTTGACTGGCATCAAGTGGTTTTTGCCTTGAAACCGTCAAACTAGAGCGCTCTGTGACACAGGATGTCGGCATGTCTAGCAATCACCGTATTTCCCACTATTTCGTTATCCCCTTGGCTGTCTTGCTGATTGCAGCAGGCGGGTTCGGTTATTGGAAATCCCAGCACGACCGCCTCCCTGAAGGCATCAGCATGGGCAACGGTCGGCTCGAAGCCACTGAAGTGCAAATCGCGGCAAAAACCCCGGGCCGACTGGCCGAAGTACTGGTCGACGAGGGCGATCGCGTGACCCTGGGCCAACTGCTGGCCCGCATGGACACCCGCACCCTGGAAGCCAGCCGCGCGCAAGCCGAAGCCGAAGTACTGCGCGCCCGCCAAACCTTGGCCGCCAACGAAGCCAACGTGCAATTACGCCAAAGCGAAAAACTGCTGGCCAGCCAGGAACTCGCGCGTTTTCGTCAACTGTCCCAGCGTGGTTTTGCCAGCGGCCAACAACTGGACCAGCAACAGGCCCGGTTCGACACCAGTAACGCAGCAGTGACCGCAGCCCAGGCCCAGGTCGCTGCCGCCAAAGCCGCCATTGGCTCATCCCAAGCTCAGGTCGCACAACTGACCAGCGAAATCGATGACAGCAGCCTGCGCGCACCTATCAACGGCGTAATCCAGTTGCGCCTCGCCGAACCGGGCGAAGTGCTGGGCGCAGGCGGACGGGTCTTCATGATGATCGACCCAAGCGACCAGTACATGAACCTGTACTTGCCCGCTTCGGTGGTAGGCAAACTGACGGTCGGCGCCGACGCTCGCATTGTGCTCGACGCCCTGCCCGATCAGGCGCTGCCGGCAAAAATTACTTTTGTTGCCGCCAAATCGCAATTCACCCCCAAAGAAGTCGAAACCCGCGACGAGCGGCAAAAGCTGGTGTTTCGGGTCAAACTGCGCCTCACCGACCCAAGCGCCGTGCCACAGGCCAAGCCAGGCATGCCGGGTGCAGGCTATGTGCGAACCGCCGACGTGAACTGGCCGGCTAATTTGCAATGAGCGATCTGGCGCTCAACGCCAGTGGCATCAACCACTGGTACGGCAAACAGCAAGCGCTGTTCGATATTACCTTCAGCCTGCCCAAAGGCACGCGCTGCGGGCTGATCGGCCCGGATGGCGCGGGTAAATCGAGCCTGCTGGGGCTGATTGCCGGGGTCAAAAAACTGCAACAAGGCACCCTTGAGGTACTTGGCGGCCCGATTGACAACCGCCGTCACCGCAACACCCTGTACCCGTTGATAGCCTTTATGCCCCAGGGCTTGGGCGGCAACCTGTATCCCGAACTGTCGATCAGCGAAAACATCCGTTTTTTCGGCACCCTGTTCGGCCTGTCAAAAGACGACTGCGAACAGCGCATGGCCGAGCTGCTCAAGGCCACCGATCTTGAGCGTTTTGCCGAACGCCCGGCGGGCAAGCTGTCGGGCGGGATGAAGCAAAAGCTCGGGCTGTGCTGCGCGTTGATTCACGAGCCGGACTTGCTGATCCTCGACGAGCCCACCACCGGCGTCGATCCGCTGTCGCGGCGGCGTTTCTGGGAGCTGGTGGACGACGTACGCAGCCAACGCCCGCAACTCACGCTGCTGGTGGCAACTGCCTATATGGAAGAAGCCGAGCAGTTTGAGCACTGCCTGATGCTTGATCGCGGCAAATTGATTGCTTCAGGGTTAAGTCAGGAATTGGCGGCGGCCACCGGTACCGGAAAACTCGACGAGGCCTTTACCCATTACCAGGGCGACAGCGGCCACAGCAATGAACCGCTGGTGATCCCGCCTCGCACCAGCGACAACAGCGATATCGCCATTGAAGCCCACGACCTGACGCTTAAGTTCGGTGACTTTACCGCGGTGAACAAGGTCAGTTTTGCCATTGGCCGAGGTGAGATTTTCGGCTTTTTGGGTTCCAACGGCTGTGGCAAAACCACCACCATGAAAGTCCTGACCGGGCTGATGCCAGCCACCGAGGGCAGCGCCAAACTGCTCGGCAACCCGGTGAATGCCAAAGACCTGGCCACCCGCAAACGGGTTGGTTTTATGTCGCAAAGTTTCTCGCTGTACGGCGAGTTGAGCGTGCGACAAAACCTGGTGCTGCACGCGCAACTCTTCGACTTGCCCAAGGCTGAAAGCGAGCCGCGTATCGAAGAGCTGATCGAACGTTTCGACCTCGGCGCTGTGGCCGCACAGCAGTCCGGAGAACTGCCGCTGGGCCTGCGCCAGCGTTTGTCGCTGGCGGTTGCCGTGCTGCATCGCCCCGAAGTGCTGATCCTCGATGAGCCGACCTCCGGCGTCGACCCGGCCGCCCGTGATGACTTTTGGCGCCTGCTGATCGAGTTGTCTCGCGAGCAGGGGGTGACCATCTTTTTGTCCACCCACTTTATGAACGAAGCCCAGCGCTGCGACCGCATCTCGCTGATGCACGCAGGCAAGGTACTTGCCTGCGATACCCCCGATGCGCTGCAACAACAGTTCAAGGGTGACACGCTGGAAGCCGCTTTCGTTACCTGCCTTGAGCAGGCACAAAACGATCAGGGGGCCAGCCCTGAACCTGCGGCAGAGCCTGGCGCCACGTCGGTCGTCAAGGCACCGCCGCCGGTCAGTAAAAGAGGCTTTAGCCTGACCCGACTGATCGCCGTCGCCAGCCGTGAATCCAAAGAACTGCTGCGCGACAAAGTGCGTATGGCCTTCGCCTTGCTGGGTGCAGTGTTCATGATGGTGATTTTTGGCTACGGCATTTCGCTGGACGTCGAGAACCTTGCCTTCGCTGTCTACGATCAGGACCAGAGCCCGCAAAGCCGGGCCTATCTCGAAGCATTCCGGGGTTCACGCTACTTCGAAGAGCACGCCCCAATCCGTAGTGCTGACGAGTTGCACAAGCGCCTGCAGCGCTCGGAAATCAAAATCGCGCTGGAGATCCCGCCGGGCTTTGGCCGCGATTTGTATGCCGGGCGCCAGCCTACGGTTGCTGCTTGGCTTGATGGCGGCATGCCGTTTCGCGCCGAAACCAGCCGTAGCTATGTGCAGGCCGTGCATCAGGCCAACCTTGCACAACTGGCCACCCTGAGCAGCCTGGCGCAAAACAGGCAGGCCGCTGCCAAGCTTGAAACCCGTTTTCGCTACAACCAGGATGTGATCAGCGTAAACGCCATCGGTCCGGGCGTGATGGCGCTGATTCTCGCGTTTATCCCGGCCATGCTGACCGCACTGGGCATCGTGCGTGAAAAAGAGCTGGGCTCGATCACCAACTTCTATGCCACACCGCTGACGCGCCTTGAATTTCTGTTGGGCAAGCAGGCGCCGTACCTGGCGGTGAGCCTGGTCAACCTGGCATTGCTGGTGGCCATGAACCGCTGGCTGTTTGGCGTACCGTTCAAAGGCAGCGGGATTACTCTGGCGCTGGGCGGGCTGCTGTATGTGTTGTCGACCACCAGCATGGGCCTGTTGATTTCCGCATTCACCCGCACCCAGATCGCAGCGATCCTGGGCACCATGATCATCACCAGCTTGCCGACTATTCAGTTTTCCGGGTTGCTTGTGCCGCGCTCCTCACTGGAGGGTGCGTCGGCACTGATGGGCATGCTGTTCCCGGCCGGGCACTTCCTCGATATTGCGGTGGGCACCTTCACCAAAGCGCTCGACCTGCGGCAACTGTGGCCGCAGTGCCTGGCGCTGTTTGGCTTTTTTGTCGCGTTTACCGGGCTGAGTCTGATCATGCTCAAGAAGCAGGAGGTTTGATGCACAAGCTCTCGCACATCCTGCGTCTTGGCCTTAAAGAGCTCACCAGCCTGCGGCATGACAGCGTGCTGCTGCTGTTTTTGCTCTATGCCTTTACGGTGGCGATTTATATGCCCGCCTCGAGTTCTATCATCGGTGTGCACAACGCCAGCGTTGCCATCATTGATGAAGACCACAGCCCTCTGTCACGCAAACTCAGTGAATCGCTGCTGCCGCCAGAGTTCAAAACGCCGCAAGCCTTGCCTTATGACCAGCTCGATCAAGCGATGGATAACGGCCAATACACGTTTGTGATCAATGTGCCGGCCAACTTCCAGGCTGACTTGCTGGCAGGCCGCGAACCCGGTGTGCAAGTCAACATCGACGCGACTGCCATGAGCCAGGCCTTTATGGGCGCGGGATACATCGGGCAGATCTTCCAGCGGGAA
The DNA here is from genome assembly GCF_037055265.1 of Pseudomonas sp. ML2-2023-6. NCBI lineage: Bacteria > Pseudomonadati > Pseudomonadota > Gammaproteobacteria > Pseudomonadales > Pseudomonadaceae > Pseudomonas > Pseudomonas sp. ML2-2023-6. The sequence goes on from NZ_CP146347.1 coordinate 496,862, forward strand.
CTGCTCAACTATTCTGGCCAGGGTGACGCGGCCACTAAAGCCCCGGCACTGATCTCCAGCCGCGCGTTGTTCAACCCCAATCTGGAAGGCGGATGGTTTTTGGCCGTGATCCAGATCGTCAACAACATCACCATTCTGGCCATTGTGCTAACGGGCACCGCCCTGCTGCGCGAGCGCGAACACGGAACCCTCGACCATTTGCTGGTGCTGCCGCTGACGGCGCTGGAAATAATGCTGGCAAAAATCTGGAGCAACATGCTGGTCGTGGTGCTGTGCACCTGGATATCGCTGGAAGTGGTGGTGAAGTGGGCGCTGGGCGTGCCGCTGGCGGGGTCGCTGACCCTGTTTTTGCTGGTTACCGCGCTGTATCTGTTCGCCAGCACCGCGCTGGGGATCTTCCTCGCCACATTGGCCCGTTCAACCCCGCAATTCGGTCTGCTGGCGATCCCGGTGATCATCCCGATGCTCTTGCTCTCGGGCGGCAGCACACCGCTGGACAGCATGCCCGTGTGGCTGCAATGGGTGATGCAGTGCTCGCCGTCGACTCACTTTGTAAGCTTGAGCGCGGCGATCCTGTTCCGCGGTGCGGGAGTGAGCGTGGTGTGGCCTGACTTGCTGGCACTGGCCGGTATCGGACTGGTGTTTTTCGCCATTGCTCTGGCGCGGTTTCGCAAGAGCCTTGCCTCGTAAGCCCGCTCCCACCGGGTCTACGGCGCCCTATTGAACAATCAAATTGTTAAACAGCAGGTCGTCGACCATCGGCTTGCCGGTTTCGTCGGTCATCACTTGCTGGATTTGCTTCAAGGCATCCTGGCGCAGCTTTTCCTTGGCTTCGACACTGCCCAGGGTTTCGCTGGTCTGCTGGGTAAAAAGCCCCACCAACTGATTGCGAATCAGCGGATCATTGGCTTTAACTGCCTTGGCCGCCTCGGCACCCGTCACGCGCAAGGAAATATCGGCCTTGTAGACTTTGAGCCTTGAGCTACCGTCCAGGCCGTAGTTGCCCACGAATGGCGGGCTCAGGGTGATATAGCTGACCTTGTCGCCGCCTTCTTGTTCCTCTTGCGCGACTGCCGCCATCGGCAAGGACAGGGCCAGCATCAACATGATCCACGCTTTCACAATTCGCTCCTTTGTTCGGTTTGAGGGCAAGCATACGGGGCTGCTTGCAGGCCTATCCACCGTTATCGGCCAGCACCTGCAAAGCCATAGGCCTGTGAGCCTGGCTTATGCTCACCTCTTCGACCCTTGCATCCTCCATCATCAGTAGCGTCCTGACGCTCTCGGGCAAAATATCCATAAACTTGCGGCTGCGTTTTTGCTGGCAGGTCTGCACCACCCTTACCATCCCTTGTGACAGATCAAACAGCGCCACTGCCAACTGCTCGCTGGAATATTTTTTCGCAATATACGCGCCAACTAACCAGTCGTGAGTGGCCATAAACAATTTCAGCTGTGCCAGCGGCATGTTGATCTTGCGCCGCATATAACGTTCGACCTCGGTATTGAGTTGCCGGCAAGTGGCCCCGCCCAGATCAAAATCGCGCAGATCGGTCACCGAGCTGCGGCTCGTGTCAAAACTGAACACTAGCGGCGCGTTGACTTCGACTTGCGCAGGGTTATCTCCCTCCAGCGGCCAGGTCGAGAATCGCCACTGGCGGACGACCTTCAAGGTGGCCCCGGCAAATTGCGGATGAGTGCTGTAGATAATTTGCGGATCGACCACCGAGCCGTCGGCGTTGACCATAAAGCGCACCCAGACCTCGCCAGACAGTTTGATACGCTGCAGATCAATTGGATATTCAGGTTTGACGACATGCTCGATCGAAGGTGGATAGCCTTTCGCCCATACACTCAATGTCATCAACATACCCAGCACCATCAATACACATTTCATACCTTCCACCCGCAATTGCACCAAACCGCGCCCACATGGGTGCAGAGGGGGAAATACTATTAATGTGCTGCCCAATTTCTCAGTTCATGGGCTCCGATCCTGCCGTGGGATGGCTCCGATTGCACATAGGGCCGCTGCCTACTTAAACATTCGCTGCCGATAAATTCGTCATCCCTGTGGATAGTTTTATATCCACACGCCATGTTCATTAGTGAAAACAGCATGCTGGATATTTCCTTCAACACCTGAAGACAATGCCTGTCATTTTCAGTAACGAAAATGTAACGTTCGCGCTCGCTGATATAACAAGAAATTTGGAGCTCTTGAATGTTTGCTTTTTTCCGACCTGCCGCACACCAGGCTCCCCTGCCTGAAGAAAAAATAGACAGCACTTATCGACGACTGCGCTGGCAGATTTTCGCCGGTATTTTCTTCGGTTACGCGGGGTACTACCTGCTGCGTAAAAACTTCTCGCTGGCCATGCCGTACCTGATCGACGAGGGTTATACCCGGGGTCAGCTGGGTGTCGCGATGTCAGCGATTGCCATTGCTTACGGCTTGTCAAAGTTCCTTATGGGACTGGTGTCAGACCGCTCTAATCCGCGCTTCTTCTTGCCCTTTGGCTTGTTGATTTCAGCCGGCGTGATGTTCATTTTCGGTTTCGCACCTTGGGCAACGTCCAGCGTGACCATGATGTTCATTTTGCTGTTTATCAACGGCTGGGCGCAGGGCATGGGCTGGCCGCCGAGTGGCCGGACCATGGTTCACTGGTGGTCGCAGAAGGAACGCGGCGGTGTGGTATCGGTATGGAACGTGGCTCACAACGTGGGCGGCGGCCTGATCGGCCCGCTGTTTTTGCTGGGCATGGCCTGGTTCAACGACTGGCACGCCGCCTTCTATGTGCCCGCAACGGTTGCCCTGGTGGTAGCGTTATTTGCGTTTATTGCCATGCGCGATACCCCGCAGTCTGTCGGTTTGCCGCCGATTGAGCAGTACAAGAATGATTACCCGGTGGGTTACGACTCCAGCCACGAAGACGAATTCAGCGCCAAAGAGATCTTCGTCAAATACGTGCTGCGCAACAAAATGCTCTGGTACATCGCCATGGCTAACGTGTTCGTTTACCTGCTGCGTTACGGCGTACTGGACTGGGCGCCTACCTATCTCAAGGAAGCCAAGCATTTCACGGTGGATACCACCTCGTGGGCATACTTCTTCTATGAGTGGGCGGGAATTCCAGGCACGTTGCTGTGCGGCTGGATGTCGGACAAAATTTTCCGCGGCAATCGCGGCCTGACCGGCATTGTATTTATGTCGCTGGTGACGGTCGCAACGCTGGTTTACTGGCTCAACCCGCCGGGAAACCCGACCGTCGACATGATCGCGCTGTTCTCTATCGGCTTCCTGATTTACGGGCCGGTGATGCTGATCGGTTTGCAGGCGCTGGAACTGGCACCGAAGAAAGCTGCAGGAACAGCCGCGGGCTTCACCGGGCTGTTCGGCTACCTGGGCGGCTCGGTCGCGGCCAGTGCGGCCATGGGCTATCTGGTTGACCACTTCGGTTGGGATGGCGGCTTTGTGCTGTTGATCAGCGCGTGCCTGTTGGCCATCGCGTTTATGATCCCGACGTTGCGCCACAAAAATACGGCCAGTGAAGAACGTGCGGTCAGCGCTCCCGCTTAAGGCGTGACCGGCCCACAGCGCTTGAGTCGTGCCTCCAGGTTTCGATCTGGCATGGCGTGACTGCGCAGGGCGTTTACGGTCTGCTCGACATAATCGCGAGTAGTGCCGTAGCGCCCACTGGCGTTGGCCAGTACCTGGCTCAACACGCCATCCGGCAGGTTGCCCGCATAGCTGGGCAGATGTCGCTCCAGCACAAACCCCAAGGCCTGCACCTGACTGCCATCTTCGAGTCGGCAGGTAAGCCAGTGAGGACGATACGAGGGCACCGGCATTTCGCGCAGCCACAGGGCGTAGAGCGAGGCGTCGAGGTTGTCTTCGGGCAAGCGATAAGCAAAGCCACTGCATGAACCACCACGGTCCAGGCCAAACACCAGGCCCGGCCATTGCGGCGTGCCGCGATGCTCGTGGGACCACAGATACAACCCGCGATGGTAGCCATGCACCCGGCCACGCACACGCTCGACCGCCGTGCACTCTGGACGCCAGATCAGGGAGCCATACGCAAACAACCAAACCGGCCCGCCTTGGTGACGCGCCATAGTGCTGTGCATGGAGTTGAGCAATTGCTCCGGGGTCAACGGCGCCCCTAGGTCGAGTCGCGGCGGATAAGCCAGATTCAAGCAGGCAGATTCACGGGTAGTTATCGCAGAAGGCATTGTGTCCTACAGGCATTACATGCAGTAAACAAAATAACGACCTGAATCTTATAGCACCCAATACGCTATGGCCCGCCCAGCAAGACGTATGGCTCGGCGACTTCACATATGCGACTAGACTCAAAACGGCTTTCGTTCAGGGACTCTTCAAACAATCCCTTTATAGTTGCCAGCCACAGGCGCACACCCAACAGAGGTTGTTACATGAAAAACATTGGGATCTGCTACCTGTTGATATTGGCGTATGCCAGTTCAGCACTGGCACAAGATGACACACAGCAAAAAGAAGATGGCTTCTGGTATCTGCAAACCAGTGTCTATACCCGACACTTTTCGCCAGATTCAGAACATAACAACAATCAGGATCTGATCGGCATTGAGCACCATGACGCTTCAGGCTGGTTGTTCGGCGGAGCGACCTTTCGCAACTCATTCAGACAGCGTTCGTATTACGCCTATGCAGGCAAACGCTTTGATAGCGACACGTACCCGGTATACCTGAAGCTGACAGGCGGCCTGCTGGAAGGCTACCACGGTGAATACCAGGACAAGATTCCGCTCAACCGCTTCGGTGTAGCCCCGGTGATTATTCCCTCGGTCGGCGCTTACTACGGCCCGGTAGCAGCCGAGTTGGTACTGCTAGGTTTCAATGCGGCAATGATTACCACCGGCCTGCGCTTTTGAAACTTGCTATGACGTAGTCGCTGCCGAGGCACGAAGGCTGCGAGCTTTAAATTTTAACAGCTCGCAGCCTTCGTGCCTCGGCAGCGACTACGGATGTTGCGTTGTGCTCAAGGCCGCGGGCAATAGGCAAACACATCGGCACGCATCTGGTGTGCGTCCATGCCTGCAGCCACCAGCGCGTCAAGAGTGCCGTAGATCATCGCAGGCGAGCCGCTGGCATAAACATGCACGCTGGCCAGATCGCTGATGTCTTCACACACCGCCTCATGCAACATGCCGCACCGCCCTTCCCAGCCACACAAGTCACTCACCACCTTGTGCAGGAACAGGTTGGGGATTTTCTCCCACTCAGCCCACTGTTCCAGGGTGTAGAAGTCCTCGGGACGACGTACACCCCAGTACAGATGCACCGGATGCTTGAAGCCTTTGGCGCGGCAATGCTCGATCAGGCTGTGCATTTGCGCCATGCCGGTGCCAGCAGCGATCAAGACCAACGGCCCGTCCGGCAGTTCGGACAAATGGGTGTCACCAAACGGCAGCTCAAGACGAACCATTTTGTTGCGCTGCAGTTGTTCGATCAGGCGCCGCGCGCTGTCTTCGCGCACCAGCACATGCAGTTCAAGGTCGCGCCCCGAATGCGGCGCACTGGCCAGCGAAAACGCCGATTTATCGCCGTTTTCACGTTCCAGCATCACGTATTGTCCGGCGTGATAACGCGGTGGCTTGCCCGCAGGTGCACGCAAGCGCACCCGCCACACATCGCCACCCATATCGACACATTCGGTCAATTGACACGCCAGGCTACGCACCGGTAACTCTCCCAACGCAAGCACGCCATCCCACAACACTACACAGTCTTCCAGCGGCGCCGCCAGGCAGGTGTAAAACTCGCCGTGATCACGCACATCACCCGCCTGCTCCACCTGACCCTCAACCAGCAAGGCCGCACACACGTGGCAATTACCATTGCGACAGCTCTGTGGGCATTCATAGCCCAAACGCTGCGCCGCATCCAGAATTCGCTCGCCAGGCAAGGTTTCCAGTACCGCACCTGAAGGCTGCAAGGTTACACGCATCAATCTATTCCTAATTGATTCCAGATGTCATCGATCCGGCGAGTGACCGCCTCATCCTTGACGATGACCCGGCCCCATTCGCGGGTGGTTTCACCCGGCCATTTATTGGTCGCATCCAGCCCCATCTTCGAACCCAGGCCGGAAACCGGTGAGGCAAAGTCGAGGTAATCGATTGGCGTGTTGTCGATCATCACCGTGTCGCGCTTGGGGTCCATGCGCGTGGTAATGGCCCAGATCACGTCGTTCCAGTCGCGGGCATTGATGTCGTCGTCAGTGACGATAACGAATTTGGTGTACATGAACTGGCGCAAAAACGACCACACACCCAGCATTACGCGCTTGGCATGTCCCGGATACTGCTTTTTGATGGTCACGATGGCCATGCGGTACGAGCAGCCTTCGGGTGGCAAGTAGAAGTCGGTGATTTCCGGAAACTGCTTTTGCAGGATCGGCACAAACACTTCGTTCAGCGCCACACCCAAAATCGCCGGTTCATCCGGTGGACGGCCGGTATAGGTGCTGTGGTAGATCGGTTTGACCCGATGGGTGATGCGCTCGACGGTGAACACCGGGAAGCTGTCGACTTCGTTGTAGTAACCGGTATGGTCGCCGTACGGGCCTTCTGGGGCCATCTCACCGGGATGAATCACGCCTTCAAGGATGATTTCTGCAGTGGCAGGCACTTGCAGGTCGTTGCCACGGCACTTCACCAGCTCGGTGCGATTGCCCCGCAGCAAGCCCGCAAAGGCGTACTCCGACAAGCTGTCCGGCACAGGGGTCACAGCACCGAGAATGGTCGCTGGGTCAGCACCCAGGGCCACGGATACCGGGAATGGCTGGCCAGGGTGTTTTTCGCACCAGTCGCGGTAATCCAGCGCGCCGCCACGGTGGCTCAACCAGCGCATGATGACCTTGTTGCGGCCAATCACCTGCTGGCGATAAATGCCCAGGTTCTGACGCTCCTTGTTCGGCCCCTTGGTCACGGTCAGGCCCCAGGTAATCAGCGGCGCAACGTCACCCGGCCAGCAGTGCTGAACCGGCAACAGGCCAAGATCGACGTCATCACCTTCGATGACCACTTCCTGGCACACCGCGTCTTTGACGACTTTGGGGGCCATGGCAATGATCTTGCGGAAGATCGGCAGCTTGGACCATGCGTCTTTCAAACCTTTAGGCGGCTCAGGCTCCTTGAGGAACGCCAGCAGCTTGCCGATTTCACGCAACTCACTGACCGCCTCGGCACCCATGCCCAAGGCCACGCGCTCCGGCGTACCAAACAGGTTACCGAGCACCGGAATGTCGTAGCCCACCGGGTTTTCAAACAGTAAAGCCGGACCTTTTGCACGCAAAGTACGGTCGCAGATTTCTGTCATTTCCAGCTTGGGAGACACTGGAACCTGGATGCGCTTGAGTTCGCCGCGCTTTTCCAGGCCGCTAATAAAGTCGCGTAAGTCGCGATACTGCATGCTTGAGCCTCATAGTGGCCGTGGCGTTGGGAAGCAGAGTGTAGCGCCCAAGCCGTCTGTTCTGAAGGGAGAGCTGCCCGGATCAAAAAAGCTCAGACAGCAAAAAGCCGGGTTTCCCCGGCTTTTGCTTAGCCTGCGACGACTTACTTGCGCTTCATCGACAGGAAGAACTCATCGTTGGTCTTGGTCTGCTTCAGCTTGTCGATCAAGAACTCGATAGCTGCGACTTCGTCCATCGGGTGCAACAACTTGCGCAGGATCCACATGCGTTGCAACTCGTCGTCTGCGGTCAGCAACTCTTCGCGGCGGGTGCCGGAACGGTTGATGTTGATCGCAGGGAAGACGCGTTTTTCAGCGATTTTGCGGTCCAGAGGCAGTTCCATGTTACCGGTGCCTTTGAACTCTTCGTAGATCACTTCATCCATCTTCGAGCCGGTTTCAACCAGCGCGGTAGCGATGATGGTCAGCGAACCGCCTTCTTCGATGTTTCGCGCAGCACCGAAGAAACGCTTTGGCTTCTCAAGGGCGTGAGCATCGACACCACCGGTCAATACCTTGCCGGAGCTCGGGATTACGGTGTTGTAGGCACGGGCCAGACGCGTGATGGAGTCGAGCAGGATCACTACGTCTTTTTTGTGCTCGACCAGGCGCTTGGCCTTCTCGATCACCATTTCAGCAACCTGCACGTGGCGGGTTGGTGGCTCGTCGAAGGTGGAAGCAACCACTTCGCCGCGTACGGTACGCTGCATTTCGGTAACTTCTTCCGGGCGCTCGTCGATCAACAGAACGATCAAGTGCACTTCAGGGTTGTTACGCGAAATGTTCGACGCGATGTTCTGCAGCATGATGGTCTTGCCCGCTTTTGGCGGAGCAACGATCAGACCGCGCTGACCTTTACCGATCGGAGCACAGAGGTCGATGACACGACCGGTCAGATCTTCGGTGGAACCGTTACCGATTTCCATCTTCATGCGAATAGTCGGGAACAGCGGGGTCAAGTTCTCGAAGAGAATCTTGTTTTTCGCGTTCTCTGGACGATCGTAGTTGATCGTGTCGACTTTCAGCAGTGCGAAGTACCGCTCGCCTTCTTTTGGCGGACGGATTTTACCGACGATGGTGTCGCCAGTGCGCAAGTTGAAGCGTCGAATCTGGCTAGGCGAGACGTAGATATCGTCCGGGCCGGCCAGGTAAGAGGCGTCAGCGGAGCGCAGGAAGCCGAAGCCGTCCTGGAGAATCTCCAGCACGCCATCACCGGAGATTTCCTCGCCGCTTTTCGCGTGCTTTTTGAGCAGGGAGAAAATCACGTCCTGCTTGCGCGAACGGGCCATATTTTCTATGCCCATCTGTTCGGCCAATTCGAGCAGTTCGGTAATCGGCTTTTGCTTGAGTTCAGTCAGGTTCATATAGGAATGACGTAATCATTTATGGAGGGGGAAATTAAGCTTTTGGCTTAATGAGGCCGCGCCGCAGAGAAGGCGACAGGATCGCGTACTAATTCGATAAGGAGTGCGTCGGCGACGGCTTGCAGGGGGCAGTGGAGAAACCAGTGCGGGGCCGAATGTACCACTTGAGTTTCATAGCGTCTAGTCCTTGAGCCATGAAAAAGCCCCGCATTTAGCGGGGCTTTTATCGACGCTTAGATATTGGCGTCGAGGAATGCAGCCAACTGCGACTTCGACAGCGCACCAACCTTGGTGGCTTCGACGTTGCCGTTCTTGAACAGCATCAACGTAGGAATACCGCGTACGCCGTGCTTGGCAGGGGTTTCCTGGTTTTCATCAATGTTCAGCTTGGCAACAGTCAGCTTGCCTTTGTAAGTCTCTGCGATCTCGTCCAGAACCGGCGCGATCATTTTGCAAGGGCCACACCATTCAGCCCAGTAGTCGACCAGTACAGCGCCTTCAGCCTTGAGAACATCGGCCTCAAAGCTAGCGTCGGTGACGTGTTTAATAAGATCGCTGCTCATGGAAGTCTCCGTGGTTGTAAGCAAAAACGTAGCACATCATAGCTGTCATCCTCGCGTTCAGGAAGGTGAGGGACGATTGACTCTTACTATAGTGGTACATGAGTGCGGATATCGCCCGGGGCTTTTGTGCAAGCCCACCGAAGTGGCGCGCTCCATTGAGGTGCATAAATCTCAACTCTTTCGCACCATTGAGGCTCGTCAGGCTGCAAAACACCCCCAAATCTGGCATCTGACCCTCTGAAACGGCTGTTGGCATGGGCTGTGCTCTTCTACAAAACAGACACCACCGCCCGCCCGTTCCCGGAGAGTTGCCATGACCCAGCGTTACAGCGCCCTGATTTGCGCCTTGTTCGCCAGCCTGATGCTGAGCCAGGCCCCCGCTCACGCCAATGACCTTGATGATGTGATTGCCCGCGGTACGCTCAAGGTCGCAGTGCCGCAGGATTTTCCGCCCTTCGGCTCGGTCGGTCCTGACATGAAGCCCCGCGGACTGGATATCGACACCGCCAAATTGCTGGCCGACCAACTCAAGGTCAAGCTTGAACTGACACCTGTTAACAGCACCAACCGCGTGCCTTACCTGACTACCGGCAAAGTCGATGTGGTGATCTCCAGCCTGGGCAAAAACCCGGATCGTGAGAAAGTCATCGACTTCTCCCACGCTTACGCGCCGTTCTACCTCGGTGTGTTTGGTCCACCGGACGTCCAAATCAAGACTTTGGACGACCTAAAGGGCAAAACCATCAGCGTCACTCGGGGCGCTATCGAAGACATTGAGCTAACCAATGTGGCCCCGGCCGGTGTCACCATCAAACGCTTCGAAGACAACAACTCGACCATCGCCGCTTATCTGGCAGGCCAGGTGGATTTGATCGCCAGCGGCAACGTGGTGATGGTCACCATCAGCGAGCGTAACCCCAAGCGCATCCCGGCGATGAAACTCAAGCTCAAGGACTCGCCTGTCTACGTGGGCGTCAACAAGGGCCAGCCAGAGTTGCTGGACAAAGTGAACCAGATTCTCGCCACGGCCAAGGCTGACGGCAGCCTGGAAAAAAACGCGCTGCAGTGGCTTAAAGAGCCGTTGCCAGCCGACCTCTGATAGTTTGCGACGAGGTCAATCATGGCTTATCAGTTCGACTTTTTACCGGTGCTGCAAAACAGCGACCTGTTATTACGCGGAGCCCTGTTCACCCTGGAACTGACGGCCATCGGCACGCTGCTTGGGGTCAGCCTGGGGATTGTCGGCGCCGTGGTGCGGGCGTGGAATATTCGGCCATTTGCTGCGCTGTTCGGGCTGTATGTCGAGTTGATCCGCAACACACCGTTTCTGGTGCAGTTGTTCTTTATCTTCTTTGGCCTGCCGGGCCTGGGCGTGCATATCAGCGAATGGCAGGCCGCCGTGCTGGCGATGGTGATCAACCTCGGTGCTTATTCCACGGAAATCATTCGCGCAGGCATTCAGGCGATCCCCAAAGGGCAGCTGGAAGCCGCAGCAGCCCTGGCCATGAGCCGATTTGAAGTGTTTCGCTACGTGGTGCTGCAACCGGCGCTGGCGAAGGTTTGGCCAGCGCTTAGCAGCCAGATCATCATCGTGATGCTCGGGTCGGCGGTCTGCTCACAAATTGCCACCGAAGAGCTGAGCTTCTTTGCCAATTTTATTCAGTCGCGCAACTTCCGGGCATTTGAAACCTATGCCCTGACGACCCTGATTTATCTGTGCATGGCCTTGCTGATCCGCCAGTTGCTGAACTGGGTCGGTCGCCGCTACCTGACCAGGAGCTGCTGATGGATTTCACCTTCTGGGACATCGTGCGCAATTTGCTGACGGGCTTGCAGTGGACCGCGGCCTTATCACTCGTCGCGTTTATCGGCGGCGGCCTGATCGGCTTGCTGGTGTTGCTGATGCGCATTTCCAAAAGCCGCTTCGCCCGCACCCTGGCACGCGGCTATATAGAGCTGTTTCAAGGCACTCCGTTGCTGATGCAGCTGTTTTTGATCTTCTTTGGCGTCGCGTTGCTGGGCATCGATATTTCGCCATGGATGGCCGCAGCACTGGCCCTGACATTGTTCACCAGTGCCTACCTGGCCGAGATCTGGCGCGGCTGCGTCGAGTCAATTGCCCACGGCCAGTGGGAGGCCTCAGCCAGCTTGGCCCTCAGCCCGCTTGAGCAATTGCGCTATGTGATCCTGCCGCAAGCCTTGCGTGTCGCCATCGCGCCGACCGTGGGCTTTTCGGTGCAAGTTATCAAAGGCACTGCCGTAACCTCGATCATCGGTTTCACCGAGCTGACCAAGACCGGCAGCATGCTGGCCAATGCCACTTTTGAGCCATTTATGGTCTATGGCCTGGTGGCGCTCGGTTATTTCCTTTTGTGCTACCCCCTGTCGCTCAGTGCGCGCTATTTGGAAAGGAGACTGCATGCCTCTGCTTAGAGTTACCGCCCTGCATAAATACTACGGCGACCACCATGTACTTAAAGGCATCGACCTGACCGTCGAACAGGGCCAAGTGGTTGCAATCATCGGTCGCAGCGGCTCGGGCAAGAGCACCCTGCTCAGAACCCTGAACGGGCTGGAGTCGATCAACGATGGGGTGATTGAAGTCGATAACGAATACCTGGACGCCGCGCGGGCCGACTTGCGCAGCCTGCGCCAGAAGGTCGGCATGGTATTTCAGCAGTTCAATCTGTTCCCGCACCTGAGCGTGGGTGAAAACGTCATGCTCGCTCCACAAGTGGTGCAAAAGGTCCCAAAAGCCAAGGCTGCCGAACTGGCACGCCAGATGCTGGAGCGGGTGGGGCTTGGCGACAAGTTCGATGCCTTCCCCGAGCGTCTGTCGGGCGGGCAACAGCAGCGGGTGGCGATTGCCAGGGCGCTGGCCATGTCACCCAAAGTGCTGCTGTGCGACGAGATTACCTCGGCGCTCGACCCGGAGTTGGTCAACGAAGTGCTCAGCGTGGTGCGCCAACTGGCTCGCGAAGGCATGACACTGATTATGGTGACCCACGAAATGCGTTTTGCCCGTGAAGTCGGTGACAAACTGGTGTTTATGCACCAAGGCAAAGTACATGAGGTGGGTGATCCAAAAGTGCTGTTTGCCAACCCGCAAACCCCGGAGCTGGCGAATTTTATCGGGACGTTGTAGATACTCGGTAGCCGCTGACGAGGTACGAGGCTGCGATCGGCGACGAAGTCGTCGTAAAGTCAGGCTGCGCGGCGTGTCAGGTGCTCCCGGATTTCAGGATTTACGATTGCTTTGCGACCGATCGCAGCCTCGTACCTCGTCAGCGGCTACAGAAATCGGATCGCCTGAAAAGACGAGTTGTTCGATACCAACTAACGTCACTGCTTTCGTGCTTCATATCAATGCATCTGACATCACGCGTTGGCGCGAGCGTTTGATCGTGGCACGATGGCCAAGTTATCGACCGAGACCCCTCAACCATGCCCCAATCCCAAGCCAGGAATCCGTCCCTGATCGCCGCCATCGATCTGGGTTCTAACAGCTTTCACATGGTGGTGGCCAAGGCCCAGAACGGCGAAATCCGTATTCTTGAGCGTCTTGGTGAAAAGGTGCAGCTAGCTGCCGGCATCGACGAAGAACGCAAGCTCACCGAAGAATCCATGCAGCGCGGGCTCGATTGCCTCAAGCGTTTCGCCCAGTTGATCAACGGCATGCCGTTGGGTGCTGTGCGGATTGTGGGCACCAACGCATTGCGTGAGGCGCGTAACCGCAACGAATTTATCGTGCGCGCCGAAGAGATTCTGGGCCACACCGTCGAAGTTATTTCCGGTCGTGAAGAAGCGCGCCTCATCTATCTGGGTGTTTCCCACACCCTCGCCGACACCCCGGGCAAACGCCTGGTGGCCGACATCGGCGGCGGCAGTACCGAATTCATCATTGGCCAGCGTTTTGAACCGCTGCTGCGCGAAAGCCTGCAGATGGGCTGTGTCAGCTTCACCCAGCGTTACTTTCGCGACGGCAAAATCACCCCGGCTCGCTACGCCCAGGCCTACACCGCGGCGCGTCTCGAGATCATGAGCATTGAACACGCTCTGCACCGTCTGACCTGGGATGAAGCCATTGGCTCCTCGGGCACCATTCGGGCAATTGGCCTGGCCCTCAAGGCCGGCGGTCATGGCAACGGCGAAGTGAACGCTGAAGGCCTGTCCTGGCTCAAGCGCAAGCTGTTCAAGCTGGGCGAAGTAGACAAGATCGACTTTGAAGGCATCAAGCCTGACCGTCGTGCCATCTTCCCGGCAGGGCTGGCGATCCTTGAAGCAGTGTTCGATGCGCTTGAATTGCAGCGCATGGATCACTGTGACGGCGCTCTGCGTGAAGGCGTGCTGTACGACCTGCTGGGGCGTCATCACCACGAAGACGTGCGTGAGCGCACGCTCAGCTCGCTGATGGACCGTTACCACGTCGACCGCGAGCAAGCAGCCCGGGTTGAACGCAAAGCCCTGCGCGCCTTTGACCAGGTGACCAAGTCGTGGGATTTGAAGGATGGTGTCTGGCGTGAGCTGCTGAGTTGGGCGGCCAAGGTGCATGAAGTGGGCCTGGACATTGCCCACTATCACTACCACAAGCACGGCGCCTACCTGATCGAGCACTCCGACCTTGCCGGTTTCTCACGCGAAGACCAGCAAATGCTCGCGCTGCTGGTACGCGGTCATCGACGTAATATTCCAAAAGACAAATTCGCCGAATTTGACGCAGACGGCATCAAGCTGATTCGCCTGTGCGTGCTGTTGCGCTTTGCGATCCTGTTCTACCACATCCGTGGCAACCAGGAAGCCTCGCAGGTCAAGCTGCGCGCCGAGGGCGATCACCTTGAAGTGATCTTCCCCGAAGGCTGGCTGGAACTGAACCCGCTGACCCAGGCCGACTTCGAGCAAGAAGCGCAATGGCTGACTCGGGTCGGGATTGTGCTGACGGTTTCCTGACCGCGTTTTGTAGCCGCTGCCTAAGACAGCGGCTACAAGGCGAGCACAATACCTGTAGCAGTTGACGAGCAGTGCGAGGCTACGTCCGGTTGCGCAGCAGTCGTAAAACCATGCAGCCTTGATGTTTCAGCTACATCACGCCCACCGGGTTTACGACTGCTGCGCAGCCGAACGCAGCCTCGTTCCTTCGGCAGCTGCTACGAAGCTTGCTTACCTCGCTTCACCTGCTAAACCGACGGCCCGGTGCTGACTGCCAGTACCGGCAGGCTCAGGCGCTCAAGCAGCGTGGCTTGGGCGCTGCGCGGGTTCTGGTTGCCGGTTGGCGTATTGCGGATATAACGACCGTCCGACTGCAGGCTCCAGCTGTGGGTGTTGTCGGTCAGATAGCACTCCAGCTCTTTCTTGACCCGCAAAATCAGCTTTTTGCCCTCGACCGGGAAGCAGGTCTCGACGCGTTTATCGAGGTTGCGCTCCATCCAGTCAGCACTCGACAGGAACATCTGCTCTTCGCCACCATTGAGGAAGTAGAACACCCGCGTGTGCTCCAGGAAGCGGCCAATGATCGAGCGCACATGGATATTGTGCGAAACACCTGGAATCCCTGGGCGCAAGCAGCACATCCCACGCACGATCAAATCAATTCGCACGCCGGACTGGCTGGCCTTGTACAGCGCCCGAATAATTTTCGGGTCGGTCAGCGAGTTGAACTTGGCGATGATGTGCGCCGGCTTGCCTTCAACGGCAAACTGGGTTTCACGGGCAATCATGTCGAGCATGCCCTTTTTCAACGTAAACGGCGCGTGCAGCAGCTTCTTCATGCGCAGGGTTTTGCCCATGCCGATCAACTGGCTGAACAGCTTGCCGACGTCTTCACACAGCGCATCGTCGGAGGTCAGCAGGCTGTAGTCGGTGTAGAGCTTGGCGTTGCCCGCGTGATAGTTGCCGGTACCCAGGTGCGCATAACGCACGATCTCCCCCGCCTCGCGGCGCAGGATCAGCATCATCTTGGCGTGGGTCTTGAAGCCGACCACACCATAGATCACCACCGCACCGGCCGCTTGCAAACGGCTGGCCAGTTGCAGGTTGGACTCTTCGTCAAAACGCGCACGCAGCTCGATCACTACGGTCACTTCCTTGCCGTTACGCGCTGCATCCACCAGCGCATCCACGATTTCAGAGTTGGCGCCGCTGCGGTACAAGGTCTGGCGTACTGCCAATACATGCGGGTCTTTGGCCGCCTGGCGCAGCAAATCAACGACCGGGGTAAACGATTCGAACGGGTGCAGCAGCAAAATGTCCTGCTTGCTGACCACGCTGAAAATATTTTCGCTGTTCTGCAACAGCTTCGGGATAGCCGGGGTGAACGGCGTGTATTGCAGCTCCGGGTGGCTGTCGAGCCCCGTGATACTAAACAGACGCGTCAGGTTCACCGGGCCATTGACCTGATACAACTCGGTTTCGTGCAGGCTGAACTGCTTGAGCAGGTAGTCCGACAGGTGTTTAGGGCAGGTATCGGCGACTTCCAGGCGCACGGCATCGCCGTAGCGACGTGAAAACAGCTCACCACGCAGAGCGCGGGCAAGGTCTTCTACATCTTCGGTATCGACCGCCAGGTCGGCGTTACGGGTCAGACGGAACTGGTAGCAACCTTTTACCTTCATGCCCTGAAACAGGTCATCCGCATGGGCGTGAATCATCGACGACAGGAACACATAGTTGTCCCCTGCACCGCCGACCTCTTCTGGCAGCCTGATAACCCGTGGCAGCAGACGTGGTGCCGGGATGATCGCCAGGCCCGAATCGCGGCCAAAGGCATCGATGCCTTCAAGCTCAACGATAAAGTTCAAGCTCTTGTTCACCAGCAACGGGAACGGGTGGGTCGGGTCCAGGCCAATCGGGGTGATGATCGGCGCGATTTCGTCGCGGAAGAACTTGCGTACCCACGCCTTGATCTTGGTGTTCCAGTGCCGACGACGAATAAAGCGCACCTGATGCTTTTCAAGCTCGGGCAACAGAATGTCGTTGAGGATCGCGTATTGGCGATCAACATGGCCGTGGACCAATTCACTAATGCGAGCCAGCGCCTGATGTGGCTGCAAGCCATCAGCACCGGCCTGTTCACGGGCGAAGGTAATTTGCTTTTTCAGACCCGCGACTCTGATCTCAAAAAACTCATCCAGGTTGCTGGAAAAAATCAGCAGAAACTTCAATCGCTCAAGCAGCGGATAGGACTCATCCAGCGCTTGTTCCAGCACTCGAATATTGAACTGTAATTGCGACAGTTCACGATGGATATACAGGCTGCTGTCATCAAGGCCAGGAACGACAATCGTCGGATGCACCGCCGCGTGCGTTTCAGCCGCAGCAGGCGCCGGACCTTGCGATACAGGCGGGGTTTCAGGAACTGGCTCGGCAATCGGCTGAGCTTCAGTGGCAACGAGTTCTGCAAGTCCTTCGGTATTCATTGAATGTTCCTGTAAGAGCGGGTTTGACTCTCGTAACAGTTAAGCGGCGCCGCCAGTCAAGTTGCCAGAATGCCATCAACGCTTGTGGGTTTAAACCGCTCAGAGGCGCTTTATGCGGGCTAGAGCCTGATTAGAGGATCAATTGTTGAGTTTGTTCTGACGTCCGTCCCCTGTAGTCGCTGCCGAAGGCTGCGATGGGGCGCGTAGCAACCCCATCACGTCGAAGTCCCTGCAGACCTGATCGCAGCCTTTGGCAGCCGCTACACCGGGTGACAACGGGCAGCAATTACGCGCGCGCACCTTTATAGCTCCTCGTCATGAACACTAGATGACAACACTAATGATGTAAGTCAAATACACATGATTTGTAGGAATTGTTAACGACAAGACACAGTTCGATACTTTCCTGAACGTCCCTTAAGGCGTAGGCTGCGCGTTCATTTCGCCAGCATCCAGACAATGCTCCAACAATTTCTTCAAGAATTTGGCTACTTCGCCCTGTTTCTAGGGACGTTCTTTGAAGGTGAGACCATCCTGGTTCTCGCAGGCTTCTTGGCGTTCCGCGGATACATGGACCTCAAACTGGTCATGATCGTGGCGTTCCTCGGCAGTTATGCCGGCGACCAGCTGTGGTACTTCCTGGGGCGTAAGCACGGCCGCAAACTGTTGGCGCGTAAACCGCGCTGGCAACTTTTGGGCGACAAGGCACTGGAGCACATTCGCAAGCACCCGGATATCTGGGTCTTGAGTTTCCGCTTCGTCTACGGCCTGCGTACCGTCATGCCTGTAGCCATTGGTCTGTCAGGCTACCCGCCGGGCCGCTACTTGCTGCTTAACGGCATTGGCGCTGCGATTTGGGCTATCGCGCTGGCGACCGCCGCCTACCATTTTGGCGCCGTGCTCGAAGGCTTGCTGGGCAACGTCAAGAAATATGAGCTGTGGGTGCTCGGTGGATTGCTGCTGATCGGTCTGTGCCTGTGGGCCCGTCGCCGCTTCAAAAATGCGCGTCAGGCCAAACAGACCGCACTCGAAGAGAAGAGCAAGAGCACCACCGAGATCAGCAACCCGCCAGCTGAGTGATGCGGTTTCTGCACATGTACAACCCCATCACACTCAGCGCCGTGTAACTGAACAGGCCGATCCAGCCCAAAGCGCTGGACGGCCACAGCCCCACCCAAGGGGCCAGCCACACCAGTGGCACGTTCAGCGCCAGGCGCAGCCACTCAAGCTTCAGTGCCCAAGGCCGGTTTTCCAGGCTGGCGCCCAACACAAACAATCCCAACGCCATATAGCCCCAACCCAGGATCAGAGCAGGGGTCGGCAACGTCTCGCCCAGATTCAGCAAATAACTGCCCAGCGCTACATACACCACAAATTGCATCGCGATATACAGCTGTTGGCGCAGCGCCAATGGCACCTCGAATTTTACAAACTGGCTCAGGTCCGGCTTGTTCATCGGGTACTTCGCCGCCACATCCGCGGGGCGCCAGCCCGTGGGCATAAACCAGATCCGCAGCTTGTCCCACCAGCGCTCGGTGCGCCGCGCATCGGCCAGTAACTGACCGTAAAACTGCCAGTTGGCCCAGAGCGGATTCCAGCTTTGCAACGGGGTGGTCACACCGAAAATCACCGGTTCGGCGTCATCCTCTTCCTGAAAGGTGCCAAACAAACGATCCCAGACAATGAACACCCCGCCGTAATTGCGATCCATGTAGAGAGCATT
Source organism: Pseudomonas sp. ML2-2023-6 (assembly GCF_037055265.1). Classification (NCBI taxonomy): domain Bacteria; kingdom Pseudomonadati; phylum Pseudomonadota; class Gammaproteobacteria; order Pseudomonadales; family Pseudomonadaceae; genus Pseudomonas; species Pseudomonas sp. ML2-2023-6. The sequence continues at coordinate 515,425 of NZ_CP146347.1, forward strand.
CTGCGCATGGTGAGCCCGATGATTGGAAGGCGTCACAAAGAACCACTCGAACCAGCCCAGCTTGGGCACATGGCGGGTATGAACCCAAAATTGATAGAGCAAGTTAAGGGTCGCCACCGTGACAAACACCAGCAACGGCACGCCCAACAACGCCATCGGCAGGTAAAAGATCCAGCCAAATATAAACCCGGTACTGGTTTGGCGCAGGGCTGTGGACAAGTTGTAGTCTTCGCTCTGGTGATGCACCGAATGCGCCGCCCACAGCACGTTGCGCTCATGCCCAAGGCGGTGGTGCCAGTAGTAGCAGAAGTCATAAAACACGAAAGCAAACAGCCAGACCCACAGGCTGTCCTCAGGCAGTTGCAGCAACGCCACATACTTCAGCGCCAGGGCGTAGGTGATCAGGCCCACGCCCTTGGTCAGCAACCCGGTCGTGGTCGACAGCACTCCCGCGCTCAGGCTGCTGATGGTGTCTGCCAGGCGATAGGTACGCATCCCGCGCCAGCGGTCGGCCAGCAGCTCGACAGCAATCAGCACAAAGAAAAACGGCACTGCATACAAAATCAGCTTCATGGCACACCCCGACCGACGATCCATCAAGCGTAGGCGCACTTCCTGCGAAACCCTATGGCATCAAGCGCCAAATCAGGCGACATTAACGCCATGAACAAGGAGACCAACATGACCACAAAAAAAGTTGCCGTCATTCTTTCGGGCTGCGGCGTCTATGACGGTGCCGAGATCCACGAAAGCGTCATCACCCTGCTGCGCCTCGATCAGCGTGGCGCCAAAGTGCAATGTTTTGCCCCCGACATTGCGCAACTTCACGTCATCAACCACCTGACCGGCGAACAAATGCCCGAAACGCGCAACGTGCTGGTGGAATCGGCGCGTATTGCCAGGGGTGAGATCAAGGATGTTCGCGAAGCCCGAGTCGAAGACTTTGACGCCCTGATCGTGCCGGGCGGGTTTGGTGCAGCCAAAAACCTCTCCAGCTTTGCCACTGAAGGCGCCGCGTGCTCGGTCCAGGCAGACGTTTTGAGCCTGGCCGAAGCCTTTGCACAAGCGTGCAAACCTATTGGCCTGATGTGTATTTCTCCCGCCATCGCCGCCAAGATTTATGGCCCGGGGGTGATCTGCACCATCGGTACAGACGCGGATACCGCTGCGGCCGTGACCAAAATGGGCGGCACCCACGAAGACTGCGAAGTGTCGGAGATTGTCGAAGACAAGGCCCGCAAACTGGTCAGCACCCCGGCCTATATGCTTGCCAAATCCATCAGCGAAGCGGCGGCCGGGATCAACAAGATGGTTGACCGCGTGCTGGAGTTGACGCAAAAAGCCTGATCAGCCCCGCGCCAGCCGGGTCAGGATGCGGTCCAGGGCATTGGCGAACGCCTGCTTTTCACGTTCGCCATAGGCACCCTGCCCGCCGCTCACCTGGCCCTGCTCGCGCAGATCGGTGAACAGATTGCGCACCGCCAGCCGCTCGCCCATGTTCTGCGGGTCAAACTCCTTGCCCCGCGGGTCCAGCGCCGCCACTCCCTTCTTGACCAGCCGATCGGCCAGCGGCACATCGCTGCAAATCACCAGTTCACCGGGCACTGCGTGCTCCACCAAATAGTCATCCGCCGCATCCGGGCCACTGGGCACCACAATCAGTTTAACCAGCGCATAAGTCGGTTTGATCTGACTCTGGCCTGCCACCAGTACGACCTCAAATTGACGCTTGAGGGCGAACTTGATGACTTGATCCTTCGCTGCCTTGGGGCAAGCGTCTGCGTCGATCCAGACACGCATGGGGATAACTCCTGAACAGTGAAGGCTACAGAAAACTTCAACCGTGGGAGCGAGCCTGCTCGCGAACGACCTTCGCGATCAGGATCGCTCCCACCGGGGTTGCTATAAGGTCAGGCCTGCACCCGGCGTTTTTCCGCCAACTTGCTGCGGCTATACAGCACGATAATTGCCAGGATCGCCACGGCCTGCGCACCCAGCGAGTAGGCATCCGCGTGAATACCCAGCCACTCGAAGTCGAAGAACGCCACAGGGCGCGTACCGAAAATACCGGCCTCTTGCAGCGCTTTTACGCCATGCCCGGCGAATACTACCGACAGCGCGCAGAGCAGCGCCGCATTGATGCCGAAAAACAGCGCCAATGGCAGTTTGGCCGAGCCACGCAGGATGATCCACGCCAGGCCCATCAGCAATACCAAAGCCGTGGCGCCGCCCGCCAGTACAGCGTTGTGCCCGGCCGGGCCTGCTTGCAGCCACAGGGTTTCGTAGAACAGGATCACTTCGAACAGCTCGCGGTATACCGAGAAGAACGCCAGGATCGCGAAGCCAAAGCGTCCGCCGCCGCTGACCAGACTGCTTTTGATGTAGTCCTGCCATGCTGCCGCGTGACGCCGGTCGTGCATCCACACGCCCAGCCACAACACCATGACGCTGGCGAACAAAGCGGTGCAGCCTTCAAGCAATTCACGCTGAGCACCGCTGACGTCGATCACATAGGCGGCCAGCGCCCATGTCGCAAGACCGGCAACCAAGGCCAACCCCCAACCGATATTGACGCTACGCACAGCCGATTGCTGGCCGGTGTTACGCAGGAATGCGAGGATCGCGGCCAGTACCAGAATCGCTTCCAGGCCTTCGCGCAGCAAAATCAGCAGGCCCGAGATATAGCTCAAGGTCCAGCTCAAGCCATCGTCGCCCAACAGCCCCGCAGACTCTTTGAGCAAGGTTTTGGCGGTGTCCAGACGTTGCTCGACTTGCTCGATTGGCAACCCGTCCTGCAGCGATTGCCGATAAGCCATCAAGGCTTTCTCGGTGTTTTTACGCACGTTGGCGTCGACGTTATCCAGCGAGCTTTCTACCAGCTCAAACCCTTCGAGATAAGCCGCAACCGACAGGTCGTAGGCTTGCTCACGGTCACCCGCGCGGTAGGCTGCAAGGCTTTTGTCGAGGGTGGCACTGGTGTAGTCAAGCAACTGCGCCGGGCCGCGTTTGACTTGCGGCGGCTGCGCCCGCTGGGCACGGAAAGTCGCTGTCGCCTCGGGGCCTTCAGCCGCCAGCACTTCATTCGGGGTTTGGCGGGCAAGGTCCGCCAGGTTGTAGGTTTTGTCGGCCCTGGACGCCGTCGGATCGTTACTCAAGCCTGCGATGTAGGTGGCCAAGTCCCAGCGCTGGCGCTCGTCCAGCTGATCGGCGAACGAGGGCATGTCGGTGCCCTCAACGCCCAGACCCAGGGTGTTGTAGATCGCGTAGAGGCTCAGCCGGTCCAGACGCTGCGCGTCGCGCAGGTTTGCCGGAGGCGGTGTCATACCGACACCCGCGGGGCCATCACCGGCGCCGGTTTCACCGTGGCACACCGAGCAATTTTGGGCGTAGAGCGGCGTGCCGCGGGTAGGGTCTGGGGTAATCGCGGGGGCTTGACTGACCTCGTAGGCCACGGCCAGATTGGCGCCGAGCTGGCGCGCGGCACGGGCAACGGCGACGCCGTCTTCACGCTGTTCGATGGCAGTGTGCAAGGCACTCACGCCTTGCACCAGCTCGTCACGCTCAGGGCGCTGCGGCAAATCAGCGATCAGCCCTTTGAGCACAACCAAAAATTCGAGTTGCTCGCGGTATTCGGTCTCGTCGATGACCTTGCCGCTTTCAACCGTAGGCGGGTAGTCCGCACCAATGTAGTCAATTAAGTGAAGCGCCTGTGAGGCACCTTCCGGGGCGTTGGCAGAAGCAGCAAGGCTGCACAACGCGAGCACGGGCAGCAGTAGCCATGCCAAAAAACGCGAGCGGGCGGTCATCGATCAATCCGAATGGAAATGAGAAGTAACACATTGTTCACTTCCCATCACCCCGACTCAAGGCCTTTAGGTTGTTGAGCGATGCAGCGTTGCCAGAAAACCCGCCGCGCCGACAAACAAACCGGCAAAAGTGCGATTCATGCGCTGCTGTTGTTTGGGAGTGCGCAGCAGGCGCAGAACCTTCGAGGCCAAGCCGGTGTAGCCAGCCATAACAATCAGGTCAACGCAGATCATGGTCACGCCCAGCGTCAGGTATTGGGACACCAGCGGCTCTGCGGGATTTACGAACTGCGGCAAGACGGCGAGCATGAACACCAGCGCCTTGGGGTTGCTGACGTTGACCAGAAAGCCACGAAATATCAGCGCCAGCGGTTTGCCGATGGGCCGTACGGCGGCGTCATCGCTGAGGTCAGCTGGCAGCGCACGCCATTGTTTGACCGCGAGGTAGACGAGGTAGGCCACACCAAACCATTTGATCGCATAGAAGGCGGTGGATGAGGCCGCGAGCACTGCGCCTACACCCGCGGCGACAATCGCGATCTGCAGCGCCAGGCCCAGTTGCAGGCCCAATGCATTCCAGTAACCGCGCCAGAAACCGTATTGCAGGCCACACGACATCGAGGCAATTGCACCCGCGCCGGGGGACAGGCTGATAACCCAACAGGCAGCAAAAAAGGCCAACCACGTTTCCAACGACATCGCACACCTCGGACAAAATCTGTAACAAGTCCTTAAGCTAATGCGTTGGTTGAAAATTGACCACTACTTTTTGTAGCCGCTGCCGCAGGCTGCGATGGGTTGCGAAGCGACCCTCTTGAAGGTCCTTCGGCACTTATCGCAGGCTGCGGCAACGGCTACAGATGGGGCGTAGTACTTTTAAAGGTCGCCTTCACGCCAGCGGCGAACCGAGCGTTGGAAGAACAGGCTGTTGGGGACTTGCACCATGCTGCTGCCGCTACCCGCTTCAGCGGGCTCGATCAAGGTGGTGTAAAGCAGGTTGATGGCCACGACCCGACCTTTGACGCCCGGCTTGTCGAGCGTGTCGAGCAGCTCCACCACATCACCAATGCGAAACGGCCCCACGGTGAAGATCAGCACTGCGCAGAGCAGGTTGGAGAGCACGCTCCACATGGCGAAGAAGGCGATTGCCGCCACCGCCACAAAGCCCGAAAGCGCCGTCCACAATACCGTGGCAGAGACGCCAAGACGCTCCAGGACGACAATCACCGCACTGCCCATGATGAACCAGCGCAAACCGCCCCGCAGCGGCATCATCAACTGCGGCGGGAACGGGTAACGCTGACCTAGGCGAGTAAGGAAACGGGCCACGACGCGCTGAGAAAAATAGCCCGCCAACAGAATCAGCAGAATCTGCAAGCCGATCCACAGAGGTGCGATCAGTTCGGCGGGCAGCGGTAAATGCAGGGCTTCCATCAGGACAGGGCTTCCAGTTCTGCCTGCATGGATTCAAGCAGTTCCAGAGCTTCCATCCAGCGCTCTTCCAGCTGACCTTCGAGTACTTTGAGCTTTGCCTGCTCAGCCAGCAGATCACGCAATTCGTCTTTGCGCGCCGCCTCGTAAACCGCGCTATCACCGAGGCTGGTTTCGATCTTGGCCAGCTTTTCGTTGACCTTGCCCAGTTCGCTTTCGAGCTTGTCGGCTTCACGCTTGTGCGGAGCCAATTGCTGACGCAACGCCGCAGCAGCCTGACGCTGAGCCTTTTTATCAGTTTTGTCAGGGTTGACCGGCGTGTTGCTTGCCGGCGCATTGCGCAAACGATAGTCCGCCAGCCAGCGCGCATAGTCTTCGAGGTCGCCGTCGAATTCCTGCACCTTGCCGTCGGCCACCAACAGAAATTCATCCGTGGTGCTTTTGAGCAAATGGCGATCGTGAGACACCACCAAAACTGCACCACTGAACTCTTGCAACGCCATGGTCAGCGCCAGACGCATTTCGAGGTCAAGGTGGTTGGTCGGTTCGTCGAGCAGCAACAGGTTCGGTCGGCCCCAGGCGATCAACGCCAGCGCCAGACGGGCTTTTTCGCCACCGGAGAAATTCAGCACCGGCTCGTCGATACGCGCACCGCGGAAGTCGAAGCCACCGAGGAAGTCGCGCAGGGTCTGTTCACGTTCAGCCGGAGCCAAACGCTGCATGTGCAGCAAGGGGCTGGCCTTGGAGTCCAGCGAGTCGAGCTGATGCTGGGCGAAGTAGCCAACCACCAGGTTTTCACCCCGGGCCAGACGACCTGAGAGCGGCTCCAGCTCGCCGGCAAGGTTTTTGATCAGGGTCGACTTACCCGCGCCGTTTGGCCCAAGCAAACCGATACGGGCGCCGGGAACCAGTTGCAGCTTGACCTTTTCCAGGATGGTTTTGTCGCCATAACCCAGACGCGCATCGGACAAGTCGAGCAACGGGCTGGAGAGTTTGACTGCTTCGCGGAACACGAAGTCGAACGGCGAATCCACATGGGCCGCGCTCAGTTCTTCCATGCGCTCCAGGGCCTTGATCCGGCTTTGCGCCTGACGGGCCTTGGTGGCCTGGGCCTTGAAGCGGGCAATGTAGCTTTCCATGTGCGCACGTTGCGCCTGTTGCTTTTCGTAGGCCTGCTGTTGCTGGGCCAGACGTTCGGCACGGGCACGTTCAAACGCGCTGTAACCACCGCGATAGAGGGTGATTTTACGTTGATCGACGTGGGCAATGTTGTCGACCACGGCGTCGAGAAAGTCCCGATCGTGAGAAATCAACAGCAAGGTGCCGGGGTAATTTTTGAGGAAATCTTCCAGCCAAAGAATGGCGTCGAGATCCAAGTGGTTGGTCGGCTCATCGAGCAGCAGCAGATCCGACGGACACATCAGGGCTTGCGCCAGGTTCAGGCGCATCCGCCAGCCGCCGGAGAAGTCGGCAACCGGACGGTCCATTTGTTCGTTGGTGAAACCCAGACCGGCGAGCATTTTGCGCGCCCGCGCATCGGCGGTATAACCGTCGGCGCTGTCCAGCTCTGAGTGCAGGCGGGCTTGCGCAGCACCGTCCTCGTCAGCCTCGGCCTTGGCCAGATCGGCTTGCACTTGGCGCAAGCGCAGGTCGCCATCGAGCACGTAATCGATCGCGATGCGGTCGAGGGTGTCGATTTCTTGTCGCATGTGGGCAATCCGCCAGTCGGCCGGGAGCAGACAATCCCCGGAATCAGGCGTCAACTCACCCAGCAGCAAGGCGAACAAAGTGGATTTACCGGCGCCATTGGCACCGACCAGACCGGCTTTGTGGCCGGCGTGCAGGATCAGCTCGGCGTCTTCTAGCAGACGTTGCGGGCCACGCTGTAAAGTCAGGTTCAGAAGTCGGATCATAATGGCGGCGGAGTCTACCAGCTTCCCTCTCAACTGGCGCGAATTGCACTATGCAGACTGACCTGTGGAATTACTGTTTGAACCTCTACGCCCGCCCCGGCGTGGAACAGGCGTGCTTGCACTTGCAAGGCCAGGGCCTGGATGTGTGCCTGCTGCTGTGCGCAGCCTGGCTGGAGCAGCGTGCGGTGGCCTGCGACGAGATACGGGTTGCGCAATTAAAGGCCTGTGCCGGGCCCTGGCAGCGCGAGGTGGTGCAACCGTTAAGACAACTGCGCACAAACTGGCGTGAAGCGGCCACACACGATGATGCGCTGGCAGCGTTGCGCGCGCAGATCAAGTCTTTGGAACTGGAGGCGGAGCGGACATTGTTGCGGCGCCTGGAGTCGGTGACTCAGGGCTGGCCGTCAGCTCAATCGCAAGAGGCTTGCGATTGGCTGCAGAGGGTGGCGTGCGATGCCGTCCACCCTGATTGCGACGCGCTGCATCAACTGCGCGCCGCAATCAACCTCGCTTAAGAAGCGCTGGCTGGGGTGGTAGCCGAGTTTGTGACGGCTGCCGGGGTTGGCGCAGGGGCAGCAGCAGGCGTGGCAGCTACGGGGGCCACGGCAGGCTTGGCGGCTGGTTTTGCTGCAGCGGGTCTTTTCACGGCCGGTTTGGCTGCGACTTTTACCGCAGGTTTAGCTGCGACAGGCTTGGCAGCGGGTTTGGCAGCCGCTGTTTTAGCCGCAGGTTTTACCGGGGCTTTAACTGGCGCTTTTACGGGAGCCTTGGCGGGCGCTTTGGCCGCTACCGGCTTAGCTGCTGCGGGCTTGGCGACAGGTTTGGCAGCAGCAGTTTTAGCCGCTGCTGGCTTGGCCGCCGGAGCCTTTGCCGCAACCGGTTTTGCCGTGCGGGCTGCTGCCGGTTTTTGCGCTGGCGCTTTGGCGGCAGGTTTGGCGGCTGCTTTTGCCGGGGCTTTAGCAACTGCTTTGGCTGCAGGTTTTTTCGCCGCTGGAGCAGGCTTGGCATCACGCGTGGATAACGCTTTGCCTACCGCCTCTTTGACACGACCAATGCCCTGGGCCAACTTCAGGCTTTCTTGAGCATCGCGCTTGAGTTGCAGGATATAAGTGCGCGTTTCGGTTTGACGGTCTTTGAGCGAATCGAGCAGTTGCTCAAGCTCTTTAACGCCAGACTTGGCCTTGGCCTGAGCCTTGGATTTGCCAGCGTTGGCTGCGTCTTGCAGTTTGGCGCGAGACTTGTGCAGTTTTTCCTGAGCTTTACCGCGCTGTTTCTCAAGTTTGGCGAGCAGTTTCTCAGCATCAGCCAACGCTTGGGAGCAAGCGTTTTCCAAATGCTCAAGCAGACTGCCTGAGAGTTGTTGGAGCAAGTGCAACGGCGTATTTACGGGCTTCTTATTGGCCGACATGGTTTACCTCCTGGCTGAAGTGAGTGCGGCTCATACTAGACCTCTGCAACTACCGCCGCTAGGGCATGTTGACACTAAGGTTAGCTGCGGGTTGCATGACGTTGAAAAACTTGTGCTGGATCAATCTTTAACGGTCAGTTCGGGTAAATTTTGCGAATGCTTCAACGTCCTCTACAGCCCCGAATAAAATCATCGGCGCCCGCTTGAGCGCAGGCATAATCGCTCGCACATCACGCCGGAGAACCACCATGCCGCGTTACCTGTTTTTGACGTTGTTGTGCCTTGCGCCTTTGGCTCACGCAGCCCCTGCACCACCCCCCGACGCTGCGCACGACCTCGCCTACAGCATGGGCGCCAGCCTGGGTGAGCGCTTGCGCCAGGAAGTGCCTGAACTGCAGATCCAGGCATTGATCGAGGGCCTGCGCACGGCCTATCAAGGTAAGCCGCTGGCCCTCAGTGAGGAGCGCATCGGGCAGATTCTGACGCTGCATCAAGCGCAGAATGATCCTTCACAAAGCCAGGCCGCGGGCAACACCGGGCAGAGCGCCGAAGATGATTTTTTATTCAAAGAAAAACAGCAGCCGAAGGCTCACGAGTTGGCTGACGGGATTATCCTGACCGAGCTCAAACCCGGCACTGGGGCAAAACCCGGCGCGCAGGATTCGGTCTATGTGAGCTATGTGGGCCGCCTGCCCGATGGCACGGTGTTCGACCAAAGCACCCAACCGCAATGGTTCCGCTTGGACAGCGTAATCGCTGGCTGGCGCAGTGCGCTGGTGCAGATGCCTGTCGGCGCCAAATGGCGATTGGCGATTCCTTCAAGTCAGGCTTACGGGGCAGAGGGCGCCGGGGACTTGATCGCGCCCAACACGCCGCTGGTATTTGAAGTCGAGTTGTTCTCGATCAGAAAGTGACTGCCGTACAACGAAAAACGGCGCGCAATTGCGCACCGTTTTTAGCTCGGCTACTGCTTAAGCCTGAGCTGCTTCTTTCTGTTTGTGCGCACTGTGCAGCACTTCGATCAAACAATCTTCAAGCTCAAAGCGCTCGTCCAGCAGAGCACCAAGGATCTTGATCTCCTCTGCAAGCTTGTCGCAGTCAGGGCGATGGGCTTTGCCGTCACAATGATCATTGAAAGCCAGAGCAGCTTCGGTAATCACGTTGATTCTCGGGTAGATGGTCGCAGCCAATGCAATCCCGCGCTCATCATTGAAAGCCTGGGCCTCCTGATTGAGCTGTTCATAAATCTCGAAATGACCTGCCGAGACGTAATCAACCAGGATCTGGCAAAACTCTTTTTGAGGCCCGCGCTTGGGATTATTTTGCTGATCAATCAAAGCAGCATAAGCCTTCACAAGTTTACGGCGCTCATGCAGCCAGCGATCAATCAACTGGTGGACGCCGTTGAAACGTTCCTGAGCACTCTCACATCTTTCGAGCATGATGATCTCTCTTCCCTTGTGGGCCCATGCCACCCGACTTCAGCCGGGCCTATGTGAACCAAAAACCTGCGCGAGTGCACCGGCATTGGGCGGCATAACTCCAGTAATACGTGCGGGCCAGATTATGCCCGCGCGGCAACTGCTTCAAGGTACGCACGAGAGAAAGTTCATACAAGCGTTTAATCCTGGTTGCTACTTCACGTCGCATCCACGCGGGAATTTTTCGGCATAGATTGAGCGAATTATCTGAAAGATGCTCAGTACAAGCAGGCCGATAAAGGCCAGCAGGCTTAACTCGGGAACGCTCAAGTCAAACACGGTCCAGTGAATATGCGCGCAGTCTTCACTGCCTCGATAAAGCATCGAGAAAAATTCACCCGGCGAAAGGTCATGCCAGACACACGCCAGATCCGGCTGACAGGACATCAAGTGTTCAGGCCCCGATATTTGCAGCTGCATCTGCCTCAATGCGATCACAGCGCCGCAAAGTGCCAGTAGCGAAGATGCCGTGGAGTAACACCACATGCCAAAACGCTGCGGGCCCTGTACAGAAGCCATCAGGTTCACGAGACAGAACACCAGCAAGAAAAGGCGCTGCACTTGGCACAACGAGCAGGGCTTGAGCCCCGACCCATATTCAAGGTACAGAGCACAGCCCATCACCAGCGCGCCTACGAGAAAGGCCAAAAAGAAAGTAAAGCGTGAGCTGGCCAAGAACATGGCTTTTCCGTAACAAAAGAGACAGTTGGTTACGGTAGATGAAAGCCATTGGCCCTTTCAAGCTGGCCCTCTGCGGATACGTCTGGAAGCGAGTAGGGAATTGCCAACGGAAGCTGGACGTAACGAGAGCGAATCACGTAGGACAAATCGACTAGCACCGTACTAAATTATTACCACAGGCAGCCTGACACGCGTAAAGACACACGTCAGGCTGCCTGTTTGAACGTTTAAAGACTCGTGGCCGTTGCTGGCAAAGGCAGGGCCAGCAAGCGCTCATCCAGCAAATTCAAACCTTCCTGGAACAACTGATTGCTGCGCGACGTATCACCCAACTGGGCCAACAGGCGCGCCAGTTCCGCGCAGGTTTCAGGGTTGCGCTCTACCTGCAGGCTGTTTTCAAGATAATCCCGCGCCTTGCCCCACAAGCTGTTCTGCAAGCACAGGCGACCCAGGGTCAAAAGCAAGCTGGCGTCCCCAGGGTGCGTTTTGAGCCATCCTTCGGCGGTCTGCAACTGCTTCACCGGATCGCTGCCACGCAGCAGGCCATAGAGCCGCACAAGGTGACTGTCGTAATTACGCTTGAGCGCTCCACGCAAGACTTCTTCGGCTTCGGCTTGCGCGCCCAATTGACGCAACTGCTCGGCGTAGGCCAGAACCAGCGCGGGCTCCTGGCGCTGAGCTGAAGTGAGCTGTTGCCAGGCGCGCTGCAGCGATTGCAAGCCCGCCTCGCCTTCGGTTTCACGCTGAGCCGCAAGGCTCAGATTTTGCCCCCAGGCCCGACGTTCCAGCTCTGCCAGTTCCTTGCTCGGCAAGACTTTGTCCTTGCGCAACTCCGGCAGCAAGCGAATCAGTGCCGCCCAGTCGCCACGCTGCTGGTGCAAGCGCTGCAACTGGCGCAACACCTGCACGTTATGCGGATGGCGCTCGTGCATGGCTTGCAAGGTCACCAGCGCGCCATCGGTATCGGCTCGATCCACCTGCAATTGGGCATGGCTCAGGGCAATCGCCAATTCGGCTTGTGGCTGACGTTCCAGCGCACGTTCGAGCAGGTTGTCGCTTTCTTCGTAGTGCCCTTGTTCGTTGGCCGCACGTGCGGCGCCCAAGTAGTAGAGCAACGGCTGAGGCTCGGCCTCGGCTGCCCGCGCCAGGTGTTTCTGTGCGCTGGACCAGCGCCCCTCGGCAAGGTCCATCTGGCCTTGTTCGATGGCGATTTGTACCCGACGGCTGCGATTGCGCCGCGACCACGGGTTCACCAATCCGGTAGACGCGGTGACCAGCTCCACCAGCAGTTTAATGCCCCAGATCAGCAGCCACAGGACGGCCAGCAAGGCGAGCGTCGCCCATACGCTGGATTCGTAGCGGAAGTTTTTGTAAGCGATCAGCACATAGCCCGCGTCTTCAGCGATTGCCAGGCCGATGCAGGCCGCTGCTGCAATCAACAAGAACACAATCACGTAGAAGCGCTTCATGGAAGTGCCTCCTGCGCAGGGCTGGCAGCCGCTTGGCCCGGTTCGTCAGCACTGACATGCCGTCGCTCCAGATAGGCCTGTACTGCGCTCAGAGCGCCAGCAAGGTCCGGGGTTTTAACCGTGACCGGCTGTTTGCTGAGCGCAATCACTTGCTCGAGGATTTTTTTGCTCTGCGGGTTATCCGCATTGAAGTTGCCCTTGAGGACGTCTTGCGCTTGCGCCAAGGCCTGGGTGTAAACCGACTCCTGGCCATTGAGCGCGGCCCATTGGGCTTGCTCAAGCGCCAGGCTCAGTGCCAGACGAACCTGAGTCAGACTTTGGCCCGCCAACAGTGGACGCACGTTTTTGTCGGCATTGAAATCAATCCGAATGTAGTGCGATATCTCATCCCACCACTGGGACCAGCGACTCGCGCCATCGCCATCTGCGGTCAGGCTCGCCAAGGAATCACCTTGATTCTGATAGGCCGGGGCCAGAGCGTTAAGCTGCACCACCTGGTCCCGCAAGGCCGCCAATTGCAAAAACAGCCCCGTGCGATCCGGCTGTTCGACGCTGCGCAGTGCCGTCAGGCTTTTGGCCAACTGTTCACGTGCGGCGAAAGAACCGGGATCGTTTTGCTCACGCAAAATGGCGTCCGCGCCCTGTACCAGGGCCTGGGCGCTGCTGATGTCCTGCAGTGCCGACAAGCGCAAGGTAGCCAAACGCAACAAGTGCTCGGCCTCGGCCAAGCGCCAGTCCTTGCGGCTCTCGCCCAATACGGTCTCGAGGCGCTGGTTCAGACGCTGCTGATCACCTTGCAACTGCACAACCAATTGGCGCTGGTTATCCAGTTCACCGGCGGAGGGCAATTGATTAAGGCGCGTCAACAATTGCTGCTCGCCCTGTTTGATCGACAGCGTTTGCGCCGCCAGAGCGGGCACGTCGCTTAATTGCTGCTCGGTGCTGGCTTGCAGTTGACGCACCTGCCACACACCCCAGCCGCCGACGGCAACACCGGCAGCGCCCAGCAACAGGGCAACAACGGCCAGGCCATTACCGCGACTCTGCGGCGCAGTGTCAGGTTTTTTAGCCGGCGCTTCTGGCGCGGGCTGCACTTGATCTTTGGACAAGACTGTTTCGCTCACGAATCCATCCTTTGCATTAGAAAGCAGGTGCGGGATGCTCCCGCAGCGCCGCCAGCAAAGCCGTGGCGCTCGCACCACGACAATCCACAACGTTTTGCGCCCCGGCGCTGCGTGCTATCTCAGCAACCCGAGGGCTTGGAACAAACAACAGCAGACATCCAAGCTGCGGCCAGGTATCGCCTGCCAATTGGCGTAAATGTTCAAAACCCTGCCCACTGCTGACCACCAGCGCGTTCAGGCGTTCCACTTTAACGCGCTGGTACAGGGTCGCAGGCGGGTATGACGGCAGTTCACGACGATAGAGTTCAAGATAGTCGACCTGTGCGCCCACGTTGCGCAGCCGGTCCGCCAGCATCTCGCGACCGCCCTCCCCGCGCAGGATCAACACCCTGGGTTGATGACCAGCAACCACGCGTTCAAATTCAGGCATCGCCAACAGGGCTTCGCTGTCATCCCCCCCTTGAGGGTAGCTAACATCGAGGCCATGGTCGGCGAGAATCTGCGCAGTCGCGGCGCCGACGCTAAACCACTTCTGCCGGGGCGCTTGCGCCCAGTACTGGCTGACCAGCTCAAGCCCCAGACGGGCCGCAGGCTTGCTGACCACAATCACCGCGCAATAACGGTCAAGAGCCGCCACCAGCCCTCGCTGGGCATCAGTCAACGCCAACGGCCGGATCGCCAGCAAGGGCAAGCTGCTGCTAAAAATACCGGCAGCCGCCAGCTCATTGGCCAAGGCTACCGACTCTTCGGCAGGCCGGGTCAGCAACAAGCGCCAGCCTGTCACTCGTGACCTGCCTCACCATAAACGGCTTTGAGAATATCCCCGGCACCTTGAGCCAGCAGCGCTTCGGCCACTTGCACACCCAGCTCGGTGGCAGCAGCACGTGGTGCACGGGCGTCGGCAATCAGCAGCACGCCACCACTGGGCTCCCCGACCAGACCGCGCAGCCAGACTTGCTCGCCTTCCAACACGGCATAGCAGGCAATTGGCACTTGGCAGCCACCATTGAGGTGCTTGTTCAACGCACGCTCTGCAGTGACTCGCACCGCGGTGTCTGCATGATGCAATGGCGCCAGCAGGGCATGAATTTCGGTATCTGCGTTGCGGCACTCAATGCCAACGGCACCTTGGCCGCCAGCCGGCAGGCTGTCTTCAATACTGATTGGCGAAGTGATGCGATCCTCAAAGCCGAGGCGGATCAGACCGGCAGCAGCCAGGATAATGGCGTCGTATTCACCCGCGTCGAGCTTGGCCAGACGGGTATTGACGTTGCCGCGCAAAAAGCGGATTTCCAGGTCTGGACGACGAGTCAGCAATTGGGCCTGACGGCGCAGGCTGGACGTGCCAACAATGCTGCCTAGAGGCAAATCGTCGAGGCTGGCGAAGGTGTTGGAGACGAAAGCATCACGCGGGTCTTCGCGCTCACAGATGCAAAACAGACCGAGGCCTTCAGGGAAGTCCATCGGCACGTCCTTCATCGAGTGCACGGCGATGTCGGCTTCGTTTTCGAGCAGGGCGGTTTCCAGCTCCTTGACGAACAGCCCCTTGCCGCCGATTTTCGACAGCGGCGAGTCCAGCAGCTTGTCACCACGGCTGACCATGGGCACCAGCGTCACCACAATACCGGGGTGAGCCTGCTCTAAACGGGCTTTAACGTATTCGGCCTGCCATAGAGCCAGGGCGCTTTTACGGGTAGCGATGCGGATTTCGCGAGAGGACATGGATCAATCCGTACTGAAAAGATACGGCTGATAATAACAGCTCAGCCAAAACAGCTTTGACTTGTATCAGAAAGTCCGCGGCCTCCCTGGCCCAAAAACGGCGCGCCTGCGCCTTTTTCAGCACGAATCACAGTTGCTGCATCATCTTGCGCACACCCGCCACGTGCCGACGACTGACGATCAGCGCATCCCCGTTAAGCCCCCGCAGGAACAGCTGGAAATGCCCCAGCGGCGTACGTTGCAGACGCTCGATCCGATCCCGCGCCACCAGCGCATTGCGGTGAATACGCACAAAGCGTTCACCGAATTCGTCTTCGAGTGCCTTGAGCGGTTCATCGAGCAAGACCTCGCCGCCAGCGTGACGCAAGGTCACGTATTTATGGTCAGCGATAAAGTAGATCACTTGGTCGATGGGGATCAGCTCAATACCTTTTCGGGTTCTGGCACTGATATGGCTGCGCGGCCCGCTGCCGGTTTGCGCGGCAGGTCGGGTGAGCGCGGCCAGTTGGATGCGATTGGGGCGGTGAGCCTCTTTCAAGGCGGCGCTCAGATCCTGAGCAGTAACCGGCTTGAGTACATAGCTGACACCGCTGTCTTGCAGGGCCTCCACGGAAAACTCGTCAGGCGCCACGCAAAACACTACCGAGGGCGGTAGTTCGCGCTCGCATAATTTGGCTGCAACCTGCAACCCGTCGAGGCCCGGCAGGCGGATATCGAGTAAAACGACATCCGGCTTGTGGTTTTCGATCAGGGTTAACGCCTCTTCGCCATTAGTGGCGCCAGGCTCCAGCAACGTATAGCCCCCAAGCGAGCTGAGCAAATGGCTCAAATGCTCGCGGGCCAGGGTTTCGTCATCAACGATCAGGACATTCATATAGCGCTGTATTCCTGCGTGAGTCTCGCACAAGGATAGCGTAGACAGGTGAAGTGACGACTGTCACGGCGATCCACGCTAAGACTAGCGCGAAGGCCAAAAAGTGCCGCAAACCTCACAGCAAAATTCACCTGTATCGGTTGCTCGATTTAATACCGGATACGTCTGGCAATCTACAAAGACCTGCAATGACTGATCCATACGACCAACTGTAGACGGTTGCCAAGACGAAAGTATTCAAACGATACATTTCGTTTCTGAAATTTGTTTATACCGCACTTCACACTAAAAACCTGCCGTGCTGCGTCAACGCCATGAATGGCAACCCTGTTATGATCCGCAGTAACTTTTTGTGTAACTCCCCCTCAGCCGATTACGAGCGAATCCATGAGCACCGACAAGACCAATCAGTCCTGGGGCGGCCGCTTCAGTGAACCCGTCGACGCCTTCGTTGCGCGTTTCACCGCCTCCGTCACTTTCGACCAGCGCCTTTACCGCCACGACATCATGGGCTCCGTGGCTCACGCCACCATGCTGGCCAAGGTCGGCGTGCTGACCGATGCCGAGCGCGACAGCATCATCGAAGGCCTGAAATCCATCCAGAGCGAAATCGAAGCCGGCACGTTTGACTGGCGCATCGATCTGGAAGACGTGCACATGAACATCGAGGCGCGTCTGACCGACCGCATCGGCGTGACCGGCAAAAAGCTGCACACCGGCCGCAGTCGTAACGACCAGGTGGCTACCGATATCCGTCTGTGGCTGCGTGATGAAATCGACCTGATCCTGGCTGAAATTACCCGTCTGCAAAAAGGCCTGCTGGAGCAAGCCGAGCGCGAAGCCGAGACCATCATGCCTGGCTTTACCCACTTGCAGACCGCACAGCCGGTGACATTCGGTCACCATATGCTGGCCTGGTTCGAGATGCTCAGCCGCGATTACGAGCGCCTTGTCGACTGCCGCAAGCGCACCAACCGCATGCCGCTGGGCAGCGCTGCGCTGGCAGGCACCACCTACCCGATCGACCGTGAATTCACGGCTCAACTGCTGGGTTTTGACGCCGTGGGTGGCAACTCGCTGGACAACGTATCCGATCGCGACTTCGCCATCGAATTCTGCGCAGCTGCCAGCATTGCGATGATGCACTTGTCGCGCTTCTCCGAAGAGCTGGTGCTGTGGACCAGTGCGCAATTCCAGTTTATCGATTTGCCTGACCGCTTCTGCACCGGCAGCTCGATCATGCCGCAAAAGAAAAACCCTGACGTACCAGAGCTGGTACGTGGCAAAAGTGGCCGTGTATTCGGTGCACTGATGGGCCTGTTGACCCTGATGAAAGGCCAGCCATTGGCCTACAACAAGGACAACCAGGAAGACAAGGAACCGCTGTTCGACGCAGCCGACACCTTGCGCGATTCGTTGCGCGCATTTGCCGACATGATCCCGGCGATCAAGCCCAAGCACGCGATCATGCGTGAAGCGGCGTTGCGTGGCTTCTCGACCGCCACCGACCTGGCCGACTACCTGGTTCGCCGTGGCCTGCCGTTCCGTGACTGCCACGAAATCGTCGGTCACGCCGTGAAGTACGGCGTAGAAACGGGTAAAGATCTGGCAGAGATGAGCCTCGAAGAACTGCGTCAGTTCAGCGATCAGATCGAAGACGATGTGTTTGCCGTGCTGACCCTTGAAGGCTCGGTCAATGCCCGTGATCACATCGGCGGCACCGCGCCAGCCCAGGTGAAAGCAGCAGTTGTTCGCGGCAAGGCCTTGCTGGCTAACCGCTAGGCCTCAAAGCGGCTCCCCGGCGGGAGCGAGCAGGCTCGCGAAAGTTGTTATCGATACCGCGTTTTGCTGGATAAACGCGATGTTCTTGAGACCTTCGCGAGCAGGCTCGCCCCCACACT
This sequence comes from Pseudomonas sp. ML2-2023-6, assembly GCF_037055265.1. Classification (NCBI taxonomy): domain Bacteria; kingdom Pseudomonadati; phylum Pseudomonadota; class Gammaproteobacteria; order Pseudomonadales; family Pseudomonadaceae; genus Pseudomonas; species Pseudomonas sp. ML2-2023-6. Next base: position 533,235 of record NZ_CP146347.1, read on the forward strand.
CGGGGCGACACCCTATATGCCGGTTATTTCTTGCTGCTGATCCAGGCCATAAACTGCGGCATGGCCGCCTCTTTTTCAGCGGCAATTTTCTGCACGTGCGGGTTTTGCTCCAGTCGCTCCAGCAGCGCCTTGGCGCCCGGCATTTCAGCCAGCAAGTCCAGGCCAAACACCTTGTGCCCCACTGCACACGCCAGGCTGACGCTGTAGACAAAGTAAATATCTGCCACGCTCAACGTCTCGCCCGCCACATAGGGCGCAAATTTGCCATGGCGGCCCAACGAAGCCATGCCCTCCAGCAACTCGGTTCGAGCTTTTTCCTTGATCGCGTCCGGCACTTGCATGCCGAAGAATGCTTCGGCGTAGCACGCACGCGCAGGCAATTCGATGTACAGCTCGATTTCCTTGACCAGCGCCAGCACTTGAGCACGCTCAAACGGATCAACCGGCAGCAGTTTCGGGCCCGGCTGGGTCTGCTCGATATACTCGAGAATCACGCTGGTCTCGTTGATAAAACCCTGATCTACGCCCAGTACCGGGACTTTTCCGCGCGGGCTGATGGCTAACGCTTCAGGGGTTTTACCGGCAAAAAAAGGGACTTCTTCAAAGGGCACGCCCTTTTCCATCAGCGCCAGCTTGACCATGTTGTAGTAATTGCTGACTGCGAATCCATAAAGCTTGAGCATTACAAATGCCTCCAGGCCGTGTTGGGGTTGGCTGCGATGGTTATAGTGCTTTGCCGTCAGAGTGACCAGCAGCATCACCGGACTGAATACAAATACAGTTAGACTGCAGGCCTTTACTTAAGGAGCCTGCCATGAGCGAGCCAGTTGATATCGATAACGAAGAAGAAGAGTTCGCCGAGTCCACGCTGATTCAGGCAATTGAGAACCAGATTGAAAGTGACAACCCGCCTGCCGCTAAAGCCACGTTCAATAAGCTGACGCTGGTCGGCTATGAGCGCGAAGACATCTTGCAGATGATGGCCCACGTGCTGGCCGTAGAGATTGACGCAATCCTCGAAGAGGACCGCGCCTTCAACACCGAGTGGTATGAAACAGCCTTGCGTGCACTGCCAACCTTGCCGCCCGAGAAGAACTGAACCACGGTTCAGGCGCGAATTACGGGGGCTCGCTGCCAGTCCAAGTCCTTGGCAGGCATCGGGCGCCCGAACCAGTAGCCCTGGCCCAGGTTGCAGTTGAGGTCGAGCAGGAACTGCGCCTGCTCGACTTGCTCTATCCCCTCGGCATGCACCTGCAAGCCCATGCTTTGACCTAGCGCGATGACCGCACGCACGATGGCCACATCGTCATTGTCCGCGGGTAACCCGGCCACAAATCCCTGATCAATTTTCAGCTTCTGCACAGGTAGTTGCTTGAGCCGCAGCAGCGATGAAAAGCCGGTTCCAAAATCATCAATGGCCAGACGCAAACCCAGCGCTCGCAGACGGTGCATTTGCTCCAATGCGACTTTCGAGTTGTCCATCACTGCGCTTTCGGTCACTTCAAGCTCCAGCAATGCAGGGGCCAGCCCCGTATCTGCCAGAACTGTTGAAACCAACGTGTACAGCTCAGGCCGAGTAAACAACCGGCTGGAAATGTTCACCGCCACGAACGACAACTCCACGCCAGCCGCTCGCCACTGAACCATCTGCCAACAGGCTTGCTCCAGCACCCAGGCGTCGATTTCAGCAATCAACCCGGTACGCTCGGCGATCGGAATAAATTCATCCGGTGACAACAGCCCCCGCAGAGGATGCTCCCAGCGCACCAACGCCTCGACACCAATCAGGCGGCTGGTCGGCAAGTCGTGCACCGGCTGGTAGTACACACGCAGCTCCTGCTGCTCCAGGGCTCGACGCAAATCACTGGCCACCTCAATCCGGTACTGTGCATGGGCCGTCAGTTCTTCGGTGTACAAGGCGTAGCCTTCACGCCCGGTACTTTTGGCCTTGAACAGCGCCGAGTCAGCATTGCGCAGCAATTGCTCCGCGTTCAATGCATCGCTGGGAAAGACGCTGATACCGACACTGGCACTGATAAACAGCTGATGCTTATCGATCTCGAATGCGCCTTTCATGACTTCCAGAACCTGTTGCGCGAAGGCTGCGGCCTGAGTCACTTGCGGGCAGTTATCGACCAGCACGGCAAACTCATCGCCACCCAGGCGCGCCACCGTGAAGCCCTTGCCAAAGATGCGCTGCAAGCGATCGGCGACCGCTCTGAGCAACTGGTCGCCGATGTTATGACCAAGGCTGTCATTGATGATTTTGAAGTGATCGAGATCAATCATCAGCAACGCACAGCCGGTCTGGTGGCGTTGCGAGGAAGCCAGTACCTGCTCTGTACGGTCCGTGAACAACAAGCGATTTGGCAAGTCAGTCAGGGGGTCGTGGTGAACCAGTCGCGCCAGTTCGGTCTGGGAATTCTTGATCGCGGAAATATCTGAGAAGACCGCGACATAGTGAGTGACCTGACCCTTGTTATCGGTAATCGAACGGACGGTCTGCCACTGCGGATAAATCTCGCCACTTTTGCGCCGGTTCCAGATCTCGCCGTGCCAGTGACCGCTTTCGTCTATCGACTTGAACATCGCTTGGTAGAACGCAGGCCCATGGCGACCCGACTTGAACATGTTAGGACGATGACCCAGCACTTCCTCGGCCGTGTAGCCGGTAATTTCGACCAGAGCACGGTTCACATGCACGATCACACCGCAGCTATTGCTCACCAGCACGCCTTCGCGAGTGCAGTCAAAGACCACAGCCGCCTGGCGCAAGCGCTCTTGATCCTGGCGCTGGCGCTTCAAGCCAGGGCTCATACCCAAAAAACCGCAAAGACGAGCCCGGGCGAAAAAAATCAACACGGCACTGAAAAAAGCAAAAACATAGCCATTTATCAGCTGCCACTGCGCCAACTGCGCTGAATCATCGAAATAGCTGTTCAATAAATGATCAGTTACCTGCAGCCATAAAACCGATAGCAGCCCGTATAAGAAGGCCGTACGCAAGGCATCGCGAGAGGAAACAGACATAAGAAAGTAAAGACACCTACAAAAAAGTGAGAATTATAGTGTAAGAAACATCCAGCCACTCTTATCTGAAAGGCCGACTGGTTTTATCTGGCTGCATGGTGATAATGCATGTTGCAGTTTTTTTCATTTTTCCGAGGGCCAAACAGCCTATGTGGTACAACGGTTTTCTCGACTTGTCAGCCTGGCAACTGGTTGCAGTCACTCTGTTGATGACCCACGTGACCATTATCGGTGTCACGGTTTATCTACACCGCTACTCAGCCCATCGCTCGCTGGAGCTCAACGGTGGCCTGAAACACTTTTTCCGTTTCTGGCTGTGGCTGACCACGGCACAGAACACCCGTGAGTGGACTGCCATCCACCGCAAGCACCACGCCAAATGCGAAACCGTGGATGACCCGCACAGCCCGGTGATCAAAGGGTTATCGACCGTTTTGCGAAAAGGTGCAGAGCTGTATCGCGAAGAAGCTCAAAATCCTGAAACATTGCGTATTTACGGCAAAAATTGCCCCGAAGACTGGATTGAGCGAAATCTTTATTCGCGTTACAAAATGCTGGGCGTGGCGATCATGCTGGTCATCGACCTGCTGTTGTTCGGCGCCATCGGCCTGACCATCTGGGCCATTCAGATGATGTGGATCCCGGTATGGGCTGCTGGCGTGGTCAACGGCCTGGGGCACGCGGTGGGTTATCGCAACTTCGAGTGCCGCGACGCCGCCACCAATCTGGTGCCTTGGGGCATCATCATTGGCGGCGAAGAGCTGCACAACAACCACCACACCTACCCCAACTCGGCCAAGATGTCGGTCAAGAAGTGGGAGTTCGACCTGGGCTGGGCCTGGATCAAGGTCTTCAGCTTTTTGCGCCTGGCCAAGGTCCAGCGTGTTGCACCTATTGCCCACCGGGTAGAAGGCAAAGGCAACCTGGACATGGACACCGCGATGGCGATCCTCAACAACCGCTTCCAGATCATGGCTCAGTACCGCAAGCTGGTGATCGCGCCGCTGGTTCAGCAAGAGCTGGCCAAGGTCGATCACTCAGTGCGTCACCAGTTCCGTCGCGCCAAGCGTCTGCTTTCCCGTGAGACCAGCCTGCTGGAAGAGCGCCATCACCAGCGTATTGAAACAATGCTGGAGCACAGCCACTCGCTCAAGGTGATTTACGAGAAGCGCCTGGCCCTGCAACAGATCTGGGTCAAGACCAGCACCAATGGTCACGACATGCTGGCGGCGATCAAGGAATGGGTACACGAGGCAGAAGCCAGCGGGATTCAGTCGCTGCGCGAGTTTGCCCATCAGCTCAAGACTTACTCGCTACGGCCTGCGGCGGTGTAAAAAACCGCCTCCTCTCAAACGCAAAAAAACCGCCGAGGCGGTTTTTTTGTGTCTCAGGTCACACCCTCAGTGGGCGGGACTTAAGCCAGTTCAGCGAAGCATTCTTCGATGATGGCCAGGCCTTGGTCCAACTGCTCGTTTGGCGAGGTCAACGGAACCAGAACGCGCAGAACGTTGCCGTAAGTGCCGCACGACAGCAGGATCAAGCCTTTATCGCGAGCCTTGGCAACCACTTGGGCTACCGCAGTCGGGTTTGGCTTGTGCGAGTCGCCGCCTTCGAACAGCTCGACCGCAATCATCGCGCCCAACGCACGTACGTCACCGATGACCGGGTACTTGGCCTGAATAGCCTTGAGGCCAGTCACCAGACGCTCGCCGACTTCTTTGCAGCGATCCAGCAAGTGTTCTTCTTCAAACACCTCAAGTACCGCCAGCGCCGCTGCGCAAGCAATCGGGCTACCGGCGTAAGTGCCGCCCAGGCCACCTGGAGCGATAGCGTCCATGTACTCGGCCTTGCCGCACACACCGGCCAGCGGGAAGCCGCCAGCGATGGATTTGGCGAAGGTGGTCAGGTCGGCAGTCACGCCCATCTGTTCCATGGCGAAGAAGGTGCCAGTACGGCCAGCACCGGTTTGCACTTCGTCAGCGATCAGCAGGATGCCGTGCTTGTCGCACAGCTCACGCAGGCGGGCCATGAACGCTTTCGGCGCCACGTAGAAACCGCCTTCGCCCTGAACCGGCTCGATGATGATTGCAGCAATGTCTTTAGGCTCGGCGTCGTTCTTGAAGATGCGCTCGATGCTGGCGATGGAATCATCAACCGTGATGCCATGCAGTTCGCACGGGAACAAAGCGCGGAAGATACCGCCTGGCATCAGGCCCATGCCCGCCGAGTACGGTACGACTTTACCGGTCAGGCCCAGAGTCATCATGGTGCGACCGTGGTAAGCGCCGGTGAAAGCGATCACGCCAGCACGGCCAGTCGCAGCACGGGCGATTTTCACGGCGTTTTCAACAGCTTCGGAACCGGTGGTGACCAGCAGGGTTTTCTTGTCGAAATTGCCCGGCACCTTGGCGTTGATCTTTTCACACAGCTCAACGTAAGGCTCGTAAGCCAGAACCTGGAAACAGGTGTGGGTCAGCTTGGTCAATTGGTCTTGCACGGCGGCAATGATTTTCGGGTGCAGGTGACCGGTGTTCAGTACCGCGATACCGCCCGCGAAGTCGATGAACTCACGACCTTCAACGTCGGTTACGGTAGCGTTCTTCGCCGACTCGGCAAAGATCGGATGGATCTGGCCAACACCGCGCGGGACAGCGGCTTCACGGCGTTTCATCAGAGATGCGTTGGTCTTGTTGCTCATGGTGTTCCTCATTCGCCGCTCATCAAGCGGCGTGGTTCAAGGCTGACGCGCCAGGAAGACATCAATGCCAGCATGCGATGATCGACTGGCATGGCGCTCCCGGCCACAAAAATTAACAGTTTGAAACGCAGGGGAAGCATCGCTCTCGTGCCCCCTCTGCTTGAACCACCCGCCGGGTTAGATGCCCAGGCAGAGATATTTGATTTCCAGGTAATCTTCGATGCCGTACTTGGAGCCTTCACGACCCAGGCCCGAAGCTTTGATACCGCCGAAAGGCGCGACTTCGTTGGAGATCAGGCCGGTGTTGACGCCTACCATGCCGTATTCCAGGGCTTCTGCCACACGGAATACACGGCTCAGGTCGCGGGCATAGAAATACGACGCCAAGCCGAACTCGGTATCGTTGGCCATTGCGATCACTTCAGCTTCGTCTTTGAAGCGGAACAGTGGCGCCAACGGGCCAAAGGTTTCTTCCTTGGCTACGGCTGCGTTTTTTGGCACGTTGATCAGAATGGTCGGCTCAAAGAAGCTGCCTTCAAGGCTATTGCCGCCAGCCAGCAGGGTCGCGCCTTTGCTCAGTGCGTCAGCAATGTGCTCCTTGACCTTGGCCACGGCCTTGTCATCGATCAGGGGGCCGGTGGTGGTGCCTTCGTCCAGACCGTTACCAATCTTGAGTTTAGCCACGGCAACTTTCAATTTTTCGGCGAACGCGTCGTAGACCGAGTCCTGAATGTACAGGCGGTTGGCGCAGACGCAGGTCTGGCCGTTGTTACGGTATTTGGAAATGATCGCGCCTTCGACGGCCTTATCCAGGTCCGCGTCGTCGAACACGATGAAAGGTGCGTTGCCGCCCAGTTCCAGCGACACTTTTTTGATGTCTTTGGCGCATTCGGCCATCAGCTGGCGACCGATTTCGGTCGAACCGGTGAAGGACAGTTTGCGCACGATCGGGTTGCTGGTCAGCTCGCCGCCGATGTCGCCTGCGCTACCGGTCACAACACTCAGCACGCCTTTCGGGATGCCGGCACGGTGCGCCAGCTCAACCAGCGCCAGCGCCGAGAACGGGGTTTGCGAAGCTGGCTTGATCACCATCGTGCAGCCAGCGGCCAGGGCCGGGCCCGCTTTACGGGTGATCATGGCAGCCGGGAAGTTCCACGGAGTAATCGCAGCGGTCACGCCGATCGGTTGCTTGATCACGATCAGGCGCTTGTCTGGCTGATGGCCCGGGATCACGTCGCCGTAAATGCGCTTGGCTTCTTCAGCGAACCACTCGATGAACGAGGCCGCGTAAACGATTTCACCCTTGGCTTCGGCCAATGGTTTACCTTGTTCCAGGGTCATCAGGCGGCCGAGGTCGTCCTGGTTTTCGATCAGCAGCTCAAACCAGCGACGCAGCTTGGTTGCACGCTCTTTGGCGGTCAGGGCACGCCAGGCTGGCAACGCTTTGTCAGCGGCTTCAATGGCGCGACGGGTTTCAACCGCACCCATTTTTGGCACTGTACCGATGATTTCACCGGTAGCAGGGTTGTTGACCTTGATTGTCTGGCCACCGTCCGCATCAACCCAAGCACCATCGATATAGGCTTGTTGGCGGAACAACTGTGCGTCTTTGAGCTGCATGTGGGCTTTCCTTAACAGCACCGCGCAGGCGCGGAGCGAATTATTAAAGTAGAAAGGCGCCGTAGAAGGCTGCCGTCAGGAAGTCATTCACTGCCAAAGTATCTAAATGACGCACAAACAGTAGGCCGTGCGGTTCAGCACTCAGACAAGAGCGTTTGAAATCTCAAACGAATCCTAGGGTCAAAGGGGGTAAAGGACAATAGCCTGTTCGAAAAAAAGAACAAGCGGTACTGTTTTACCACTTTCTCACCCGGCCCCCATTAATAGCCCATAACGCACCAAGAAACACCTGACGAATCAGCAGCATGGACGGGCGACACACAGATGAGTATTATGGCGCCCGCGTCGCACCAGTAGCTCAGCTGGATAGAGTACTGCCCTCCGAAGGCAGTGGTCGTGGGTTCGAATCCCGCCTGGTGCACCATATAGCAGTCTAGGCCTGTCTCAGACAGTCTACGAAAAACCTCAAGAAGCCCGCCCTGTGCGGGCTTTCTTGTTTCTGGCTATCCCTCCCTGTCTACCCCTATAACTTCACGCCGTGTATGCCCACGTGTATGCTTTGAGATTCATTGAACTGGAGGCATACACGCAGTGAAGCGAACTGAAATCAAACGCCGCCCACTGGCCGACACTACTCTTGCTGGTTTGGAGGCAGAGAGCGCGGCGTACCGGGAGCAAGACGGCAACGGCTTGTATTTTCGGGTCAAGGCAAATGGGCAGAAGTCGTGGGAGTTGCGCTACAAAAAACCAGACGGGAAATGGTCGTGGCTGGGCTTAGGCGGTTACCCCGAAATCAGTGGCTCGCTAGCCAGACAGAAGGCGGCGCAACTGCGGGATGACGCATCGACTGGTAAAAATCCTTTAGTCAGTAAGCAGGCTCGCAAGATTGCAGACCGGGTGGCTGCCAACAACACTTTCGAAGCGTTAGGGCGCGAATGGTTTGAGGCTCGGCGCTCAAGCTGGGAAGCCGGCACGTCCCGTCGAGTTCTTGGTGCCTTGGAGCTTCACGTGTTTCCCGTTTTCGGCAAACGCATCTACACAGAAATACTGCCCCTTGAATGGATGGAGTTTCTGCGCGGCATGGAGCAGAAAGGGATCATTGAGCAAATGGGAAGAGTTCGGGCCTTCTGCAAAGAGATCTACGACTTGGCACGTGTGACGGGCCGAGCGATCCACAACCCACTTGAAGGCCTCAATAAATTTCTACAGACACGCAGTGCTGAAAATTATGCACACGTATCAATAGAAGAGTTGCCTGCATTACTTCGTGCTATCAACTCTTACCCTCACGCGAAGGATGTCCGTCTAGGTCTCCGTTTGCTCGCCTTATTAGCAGCACGCCCGAGTGAGATTCGAGAGGCACGTTGGTCGGAGATCGACCTCAACAAAAAGCTATGGACGATTCCAGCCGAGAGAATGAAGCGTCGTCGCGAGCATGTTGTGCCTCTATCTCGCCAGGCCATTGAATCGATATCGGAGCTGCGCACACTGACAGGCTCATACCCCCTTCTCTTCCCTGGGAGAAAAGATCGAACCATCCCCCGTAGCAATACCGTCTTTCTGATGGCCCTGCGCAGGCTGGGATATGCGGGCCGGCAAACTGGCCATGGTTTCCGTCACATTGCTAGCACGATCCTTAATGAACAGGGATTTGACGAAAACCACATTGAGGCTCAGCTCTCTCATGTAAAAGAGGGAATAGCAGGTGTGTACAACAAGGCGGTGTACCTGCCTCAGCGCAAAGTCATGATGCAGTGGTATGCAGACCACCTTGATGAATTGGAGCGCGGCAACATTGTCCAGGGTCAATTTGGCAAGGCGGTATGACTGTGCAATCCCAGCACCCATGAAAAATTGGTGTTACGGGTGTTACGGGTGTTACAGCACCGACCAACCCATTGAATTTATTGGGTAATTAACGCGTAACACGCTGCACAGGCTATCAATCCACCCGGTGTTACGCGGCAAAGAGGTGTAACGCCTTAAATCCTCCTCACCTTCCTGCCGGCTGCTCCGTTACGTGTAATCCGACGGAATTCGCGTCGCTGCTCCTGATTACGGATCAGGGGCCTGGGGACTACCGTTCGTCTGATTTGTACACGATCGCCATCTCTGACTTTCATTTTTAAACTGTATGAAAAACCAGTAGGACATGGTTGGACGTCTACAGTGAAAATCAAAACTGTGCTGCGAACTTGCGCGACTTACCCCCAAAAAAGCATCGCAGAAGGCTAACGCCCCAGAAAATCGAACTTCCAATAAATGCAAAAGCGTTTATATAGCTTGGGCCTGTAAGAACTACTACAGGAAACGCGCTATGACGCTCCTCAACGCTTCAGTTACATCTGATACCACGATCACATCTGAACTGCTGACCACCGATCAAGTTGCCACTGCACTTGGCTTGTCCAGCCGAACGCTTGCCTCTTGGCGCAGCTCTCGCACCAACTCTCTTCCTTACCTAAAGACCGGATCTCGAGTGCGTTACCGCCCTCAAGATGTCGCCACCTGGCTCGAAAGTCGTGTGTGCTCCGCTACCACCAACTTAGCGCGAGGACATGCGTAATGGTTGAAACCAAGCAGAAATGCACCGTTACGGCGCTTGCACTTTCAGTAACTAATACCGATTCGATTCGAGAATTTGTGCCGCCTACGACCTCGCCTATGAGAGTTAGCGATTCAGAGTTAGGACGCTTCGATCCCGCCGCCACACTCATCCGCATCCACCTGGTGATGGCTATCACAGGTATCGGTCGCGCTACCGTTTACAAACTCATGAGTCAGCCCGAAAGCGGTTTCCCGCAGTCCGTAAAGCTCACCGACAGCAATGCCCGTGGCGCTCCAGTCGCCTGGGTTTTGTCTGAGGTTTTGAGTTGGACCCGAGCGCGTATCGCCGCTCGCAACGAGGCAGCAGCATGAGAAGGCACATTGCTCATAGGGCGGTATTGAAGCCGTTTTCAGTCCTTCGCGAGATCGGTCTATCGGCCTCGTACATGCAACGACTCGAGCGCTACCGAACCAAACACGAACGCCTTAATCGCGTCGTGGGAGTGTTGAAGTGGCCTGATGGAACCTGGTGTGCCCTAGCGATGCATACCGAGAAATTCAGCGCTGTAATTGTCGACGAAGGCCAGCAAGTAGCAGCCTACGAAGATGCTCGCTCAATGATTGATGGTGACTTCCTGCCCCTGCTTTCTCTGCACTGGGAAGTTCACACCTGAAATGGAAACGCCCCCGGGGGCGATCCGGAGGCGTTGAGGTAAATCTACATGCCCGCACAATTTATGACGCATCGAAAAAATGCGCAAGGTTTCCGCACGGTTGCACTTTCGAAAATGGGACGTTACTCTCTGGCTGTCGCTGCAAATTCAGTGACCGACCTTGGCGGGTCGAAAGATTTCAGGCGCAACAGCGCCATATACTCAATTGCAGGCGCTTTTTTTGTGCCCGCGATTATGCGTTATGGCGAGTTGCGCAGGAGCACCTTCGGGTGCGCCGGGTTCCTGAATCACCGGTCCGCCAATCTTGCGCAATTCGCCACCCATTCCTGCTTGGCGGCAGGTTGTGGTGGCTCCTCTGATTCGGGAGCTACATCAAATGATCACTATCGATCCGTCCAAAAATCGCGCCGCTGCCCATCGTGCAATGGCTCTCGCCGCTTTACACGCCAACTCCAGCCTCGCTACACGTCTCACCCGATACAACGCCCATATGGCCAAAGCCCGCGCGCTCGAAACCGCAGGCGGTGCCCAATGAACTACGCCCTGAGCTGTTCCCTGCCCGAAGACCTGCTCGACGTCAGCAACGATGTCGAGGCCGGCATTCCGATTGACGCCATCACCTGCGCCATTAACCGCGCCGACTCAGTGCTGACCCTGCTCGAGGACCACTTCGAAAGCGACAGCGACAGACCTCGTCTGGCCAATCACGTATTGGCCGCCGTCATATGGGACGTGCGTGGAACACTGGGCCTGATCAAAACCCTGACCCTGCATGGCGATGCGACTTCTCTTCCTCGGGCTAAAACCGGAGGTGCGCAATGAGCTTTCAAGCAAGCGTCACCACCCAAGGCGCAACCACTTTCGCGCAATGCGGGCAACCCAATCAGACCCTATTTCGGCTCAGTGCCGGCGTACCGCTCTCCGACGCGCTTGAATACGCCTCCGACCTGCTGAGCTGCGCGAACTACATGACGCTCCTGGCCACCCACGGCGACAACATCGAGCAGTGCGCGATGGCCGCTCACTACCTCAGTGAGATGGGCAAGGCGGTGATCGATGATGTGACCACTGCCCTCCTACGAGTGGAGGCTGGCCATGACCAATAAAGCGAAACGCCCCAGCTTCGCCGACGTGAAAGCGGCCGCTCTGAAAGAGATCTCCCGGGTACTTACTCATTGGCTGCCCAACGGCAAACGCATAGACGGCGGCAAGGAATACACCGCAGCCAATCCAACCCGCGCCGACAAGCGCGCCGGCTCCCTCAAGGTCAACTTGAGCAAAGGCACCTGGGCGGATTTTGCCACCGGAGACAAAGGCGGCGACCTGATCGATCTGGTGCGCTACCTCGACGGCGGTAGCCGAGTACATCTCAGGCATGGAAAACTGGAAGGCCGATAAGGAAGAGCTTCTTGCCAAACGCGAGAGCCTTAGCGTCCGATTGGAGCAGATCGGCAAGAAAGCTGTCGAGGATATGAGCAAAGCACGACAAGCCGAAACAGAGGCAGCATCAGCCTATGCCAGGGCTGTAGCGTGGGGTGATGAAGAAGGCGAAAATAATGCGAGTAATGATGCGCAGAAAGCCGCCAAAAACCTCGTAGCAGCCACTGAACATAACCGGCGGCAACAACTGATTATCACCGCGCTTGAGGAGGAACTGGTGACGGTGGACAAACACGTTATTGAAGCAGAAGAGGAGTACAGAAAACTCGAAAGCTCCGCCTTGTACGTGGCGCATTACGCCCTGGAGGAAAAGTGGAATGCTGCCGCACGGCAATTACTGGATGTGGGGGCTAAACTGTATGCGGCCGGAAGTTTCATCGGGCGTGATGGAATAGCGTTCTTGAAACTCAGCATCCCCGAACTAGGTGAAGATTATGGCCACTGGCAGTTACGCGATATATCTCAGCGGGCAAATTACGACATTATGGAGATTCTGGCTCGATAGCCGGAAAAGCTAAGCTGAACACCCCGAAAAAGCCGACATAAGTCGGTTTTTTAAAAGAAAACACTCTTACTAAACATAGGATGCTGCGAATAAACGAGATGCATTAGTCGCCAATTCTACGTAGTGCAACAACCTATTGACTTGAAATATATCAAGTCTTCCACACATTTATTTAAAATCAATACAACTGCAAAATATCTCTCACCTCAACCAAATCACGATGAGCACGCAAATACACAACAGCAGCTCTTGAAAGTTTTTCAGTATCAAGCACCATTCTTCTCAGTGTAGATTTGGCTTCACGAACATCCTGGCCTTTTCGAATCTTTGCTACTTCTTTTTCGATATCAATTCTAACCTTATTCCTGGCCCTGTTTATTCGCGTTTCATGTAAATGAAAAATATCGATTGAGTTCAATACCTTTCGCTCTTCATCCACAGTCGCGTCTGGTTTTGGCTCTGGCTTACCATCGTTATCAAACCAAAGAAGCTTTTCGTCATCCGGATCGAAAGGGTCCAAAAAATCGGGAATTTCCGAATTTAACTTTATATAATCAGCGGGTGTAAAAGCCCTGCCACCAGGATTGGCCAATGGGAACTTGCATGCTTTCCCCCCTTCCGTTTCATCAAACTTTCGCCTGCTGTTACAAAAGGTACACGCGCATCGATAGTTGTCCCATTCAAAAGCCAGCCACCAGTAACCCTCGTGCTCGGCTTCATCTTCTACTTTGTTTTTTGGGCGAAAATGATCTACCGGCGTGTCGGAACGAATATCTTCAGCTTCGCAGTACCAACACTTTTTCTTGAGATTTTCAGGTAGATGATCGTAAAAAGTTCGCCAGATTCCTGAAGACGATACCTTTTTTAATATTTTTTTTCGCTCTATCGAGTTTGGCGCGTCAAGTAACTCCTGCCTAGCGTTTCGAGCAGTCTCTCGCCAAGCTTCAGATAAGCTCTCCTCTATATACTCCTTACAAATCCACCGCATCAGCTCGCTCCGCCAGCTTCACCATGATATTTTTCCCGCAAGAAATCAACAAAATCCGAGTCATCTGCGGACAAGTTAAAACCTAACTCAGCCAACTCTACATTTAGACGAGATAGGTACTCTTCCTCTGTTTCAGCTGGATATCCTGGCTCATGCTGGATCCGCTCTTGTGATAGGACTTCTTTACTAGCCAGTCTATTCCGCGCAGTTAACTTATCTTGCGTCACATCATCGAGCGTTGTTTTCAAGTCAAACATATCACTACGCAGAATTAGATTAATGCCCATCCCTCTTGGGCTTTCGTCTGGTTCTTTAGCATGAACTTGATACTGTGTATCACGCCACATTACTTGAACTTGCTGCTTTTCCAGCTCAGCAATCGCCAGCGGGTGATGGGTCACCATCAATAAATGGCTAGTCTCATGACTAGGAACAAACTTTCGTAAAAATTTTAGATATTTTACAGCCCACGAGGGATTTAAATGAGTATCCGGTTCATCCAGCAAAAATAGCGAATCCTTACCTCCGGTAAATTTTAAAAGCCCTAGCACTGTTAAGAGCTGCTGCTCTCCCTCGCTAAGCTCTTTAAAAGTAAGCGGAGTACTGTTACTGACGACCTTCACTCGTATACTAACTTCAGATATTATTTCAGAAAGCAATGTGCTCTCAAGCATTTTAAAAAGCTCATCCGGTGTCAGCCCTCTCGCAAACTCACGCAAGGAAGTCACATCGGGTAAAAACAAGTGAAAGAACTCATTATTAATCTTGCTCCCCGTTAGCGAAGTATCTTCCTGCCTGGTAACCTTTACTGGAGCTATGGAAAACTTTATTAAATCATCCAAAAATCGTCGTACTACACCACGAGCCCCCCAGAAGAGCTCATCTTTCTGCTTTGCCCATCCAGGTTTTCGCATTACAAAGTGAATACTATCTAACCCTTCAATGCCCAGATGCTCTCGCAGGAACTCCTTCTCTACGCTATCTTGTTCAGACAAGAAAAAGGCGAGTAGTACAAACTGACTATGATAAGGCTTGGCGTAAAACAAAGGGCGTATATCACCCTTTAAATCTAGCTCTTCATTTAATAGTCTGCTGTAAAAATCAGTCCTATGTTTTCTAAAGTATCTTTCCAAGCGATCGCTTGGCCCGGAATAATAAGCAAATACGTACTTTGGAAGAAAATTTGCGCTTCCTTCCTTATCCCGCTTAACTTTAGAAAATGGCAATACTATCCATTCATTATCCGAAACAGCTGTGCCAGTTGCTTCTTTTCTGCTCAGATCCCTAATTTTAACTTCGTATTGTTTTGCTAGTGAGCCACGAGAAGGATCAGCATCAATTAAAACTTCCTGCCAGCGATCACTATCTCTTTGCCCTAAACGATACGTAATCAGATACGAGAAAAGCGGGGACTCACCCAAGTCTAGATTTCGAAAAATTGCTACCAACGCCTCAAGGACATTAGATTTACCCGAACCGTTACGACCTACCAACACCGTCATCAGGTTGTGCTCGTCAAACTCGATTGTGACGTTCTCGAGATTTTTAAAGCGTGAGCGGATGTTAAGCTTATCCACTTTCATCGCCGGACCTCATTCTCTTTACTCAACGAAAACCAATCTTGGCCATTTTCGTCGCGCAGAAGTTTGGTTATTTCCCTTGTTTCCAGCGCATCTCGAATATCAAGAAAAAACTGCTCCAACCGATCTGTTTTGCTATCTCTGTTATATCCAGCCGCAGCCATGAGCTCCTGACCTGTCAGCGCTTTATCCGCATTTTTTAGTGCTTCAGCCACAGTAATAATGCTCTTGCTCATTCGCTTTTGTACCTTTTTTATTTCGCGGCTACTATTCTTCTTTGATTGTAATTCCGTCGTCTCGCGTCCGGTTTTAATTTTTTCAAGAAGGCGCTCGGCAGAGTTATCACCGTTGATCAAAGCTGCGTTGGCAACACGCCAATCTGCGGTAAGTTCACCACTGAAGGCAGTGGCCAGAATGCTTTTGCCCAGCTGGTCAACGCGGAATCTAATGGCGTTGATCCTGGCTTCAAGCTGGTCAGCGAATCTGAAAAAATGCTCAGCGCGGCGGATAATTTCAATTTGTTCAGAGAGTTGCGGAATCGGAAAAACCAGTTCGTTCAGCACCTTCATATTTATATTTTTTTGCGCTGTAGCTGGTGCAAAATCCTCAAGATTTTGTTTGTTAGCATCAATGAGATATTTAACAAACTGAGTGCTGCATTCTTTCTCGTTTGCGATAAAGCCAACAATACTGTCCGGAAAGCATGCATCCATTTCGAGAATCGCGGTGTCCGCAATATTTGCGGCAATTGTTATGCAAAGTGTACCTTTAGGAAATAGTCGACTCTGAGCCAACCCAAACTCACTATAAAAGGTTCTGGCTTGATTTATTCGGCCAGTGGAATTGGCTACCTCTCCAGTTTGGATGAATGGGTATTTGCCTCCAAACAACCTTTTGTCATTCCGGGGCCGATGTTTGGATTTTCCACGACCTAACTCACCTAACTCAGGAAGCGACTTAGAAACCCACCCAGTTGAATTGCTTTCACCAATCCGAATACCATTCTGGCTACGCCACTCTTCCGTTAGCTCTCCGGAAATGGCGGATGTCAAAACGGATTGGCGAAAGCAGTTTAGCAACGAAGGAATTGAATCTACACGTTTTTTTATTAAGTTTACTTGAGAAAGCAAAACATCAAGTTTTTCGACAATTAAGGTCTGCTCAAGCCTCGGGGGGAAGGCGATCTTCGTTCTCTCAAATGTACCTTTGGTCACATGACGCAACCCGACTCCTCCTTGAGCCGAGTTAACCAACTCATCCAACTTCTGATTTATCGCATGGCATAAAAAACCGCGATCAATATCTTTTCCTGATAATTCAAATTTGAAAATGTGCTGATTAAGTGCAGCATCGTCACCATTCCAGATATGCGCACCAAACGAAGTGCCTGGAGTTCCGGACCATGCGAAAAGCAAGTCCCCTTTCTTAACAAGGTGCTTCTCTGCTAACAACCCGGAAAAATAATTGAATTGAGCATTAGGTTTATTCAGGTTCTGAATCCTGATAATCGGCAATCCCACATTTGTCCATTCTTTAGGTTTAAATGCTCGCCCGTTGATCAAATTGCATAATGTGCCAATTTCTGCCTGGACCCAACCTCCAGGTAACTCACTCATCCCCAGAGTTCCTATCAGCAATCGCCAACCCCATCAGCTCCGCAAGGAGCTGTTTTTGCTGATTGGCTTCGTCTCCAGCACCAAGAGCTTGCATTAGTACGTCCAATTCCCGCAGGGCTTCGGATAGCTCTGCCATCGCTTCTCCGGCCAACACTTCTGGAGCAGGTAGGTCAGCAGCATTCACACTATCGGAGTTCTTTAGCCAGCTGATATCTAAAGAGTCACCGCGTTCTCTAATTTGTTCACGGGTGAAGACGCGGAAGCGGCTAGCGTCACCGATACCCTCCACATTCTCAGCACGAAGACTATTACCGTCAGGATCGTTTCCAAACGCGTCTTCGAAAGACTTGAGGTGGTTAGCACCGAAAGGATTGCGCTTGCCGAAGCCCGGCATATTGGTGCGCAGGTCGAAAATCCAAACGCGCTGGGTACAGCCCTCGTCTTGGTTAGGGCGAACCGAAGTTCCTCGTTGAAAAAACAGTACGTTGGTTTTTATCCCTTGTGCGTAAAAAATGCCGCTAGGTAGCCGCAGAATCGTGTGTAGGTTGCACTTTTCTAACAGTTCACGGCGAACCTCGGTGCCTACCCCAGCTTCAAACAAAACGTTGTCAGGCAATACTACAGCAGCGCGGCCACCAGGCTTGAGACCGCGGTAAATATGCTGCAAGAAAGCTAATTGTTTGTTACTGGTGCGATAGGTGAGATCCTCACGGGTTGGCCCGCCGCCGCCCTTCGCGGTGCCAAACGGTGGATTGGAGAGGATAATGTCCACCTTGGGCAGCCCAGCACCTGTCTCACCTAGGGCGTTACCCAAGCGCACCACCCCTTCAGCGTTGCCTTCCATACCGTGCAGAAGGCAATTCATAAGTGCCAATCGGCGGGTGCCGGGGACAAGTTCTACTCCGATGTAGGCACTGGTGCGCTGGAATCGGCGGGCCTTGTCTTCAAGGTCGCGAAGGTCGTCTGTGTGCTGTTTTATGTACGCATCAGCGGCGATCAAAAAACCTGCTGTGCCAGCAGCGGGATCCTGGATGGTATCGCCGGGTTGCGGTTTTATGCAGCGAATAATGCTATCGATCAGTGGGCGCGGCGTGAAATATTGGCCGGCACCTGACTTAGTCTCGTTCGCGTTTTTTTCTAGCAAACCTTCATACAGATCTCCCAAGCCGTCCACTTGGGCGCTGAACCAATCAATGCTGTTTAAGCTCTTGATCAAACTCTCAAGATGACGCTCTTCCTTGAGATTGGTCTGGGAGTCGGCATAGATTGCAGCTATTAGGGGATCCTGACTTTTGCCGAGATTGAGCAACATTCCCTGATAAAAGTGAAGCAGGTTGGTACCTGAATTACCCGCCAGATTTGGCCAACGCGAGCCTTCGGGTAGCTTATGTTCAAAGCTTTTGTTGTTCTGGACCTGCTCATACTCCATTTTGATGAACAGCAATTGCACCAGCTCCGTGACATAGTCGCTGTAATTGATTCCATCATCACGAAGGACGTCGCAAAGGGTCCAGAGCTTCTGGACGATGTCGCTGTTGGTCATGGGGAACTCTTGAAAAGTTGGGGCTAGAGCGGAGGCAAACCAAGTGATCTGAATCGGTGCAGCTCCCCACAACGAGGTGGTTAACATGGGGATTCCTTCTCCAACAGGTCGCCTGTTGGCGGGACTGCTGATTCTAGGCAGTATCGCTGCTGTCCTCGGAGTTTTGGGCCTCTGCTTAGCAGGCTTGTAGAGTACCTGAATCTGCTCAGGGGACAACGTTTGCTGACCTAGATCTAACAAAATGAGTGCTTAAGCTTCCCCAGTTTGATACGCGTCAGACCCTGCTGCAGGCATCCAATTTGGATCCGCGACTGAAGACTCACGCTACCATCATCGAGCAAGTAGAGAACCTTTTGCTCAACATTCAGCCCGATGGCGAAATGGCAAAATAATATTGACGACAGGAACGGCTGATGCTTTCGGAGGTTGTCGCAGAAACGCTCTCGCGCACTCCAATTTTTCTTTGCTGGCTGACTTGACGATTACTAAGGTCTATCCCGTCGCTGAGCCACTCCAATCGAGATTGGAGCGCTCAGGACGGATTAATAATTTTGTAACACGAGCTGCACCTGTAACACCAAAGAGCTGCCCCGTTACCAATGCGATGTAACAGATAAAATAGTGATATTTTTCAATAGCTTATTAGAAACCGTCACACCTGTAACACCAGTTACACCATTTCTAGCCATCCCTACCCCAGCACCCCATTGACCCTGATGCCATCAGCGAAAAAACAAATGCTCGACAGCACGTCAAAAGAGTAGGGAGCCTCGCAAAAAGTAGAGTGTCGGATACCTGGGCAATCTTAAGTACAGAGCTTAGTGAACTGCTCTTTACCTGTGCTTTGCCCTTTGTTTTCGAAGGTAGCCGGGGCCCCTGAGAAATGCGCCTCGACACGGGGCGAGTAACCCGCCGGACTTTGTTAGCGGACAGCTGCCCAGCTTAGTGAACAGGTGAACCGGGTGAACACACTGTTCACCAGTGCAATTGCACAAGATGTTGGGAAGTCGCCGGGGACCCTGAGCCTTTATGAATGACACGGGGCAGAGAACCCGCCAGATCTCGTTAGTGGCTGGGTTTCAAAGTTAGTTGACTGGTTGACCGAGTTGACTGAGTGAACGGTTCACTATCCTCAACACAATCGGGGACCGTTACCGTTCCGGTAACGATGCCCTTTTCGCTTCAAGATCCTTTCAATTTCAACGTTGAAATTTCAGTAAGCTGGTACGGCTGCCGCTACCACGATGTCGCGGGTATCCGACCCCGTACTGTATTGAATCTCTCAGGGTCCCCCGGCCTGAGCAGCCACCAAACGGCCACACCCATGCCTCAAAAACTGCATGGGATCAAAACTCGAATCCCCATTCGAACATCGTCAAGTTGCAGCGAGAGGTATTCAAGTAATGCGCAGATCTCACCCCTTGAGGGGGAGGCCAAACGCATGTGTACTCCGGGTCTGTAAGCAGTCGTCATACCCTTCACGGACCCACCCGGCATTTGACCGATAGTGTTGCACTACGCCTTTACGGCGAAAAACTCGAAGATCGAGTGGATTCTTTGCGTGCGGATTATGGAATATTTGAAGGCCGTCGCTAATTGTTTCACTCGGAACTCCGATCCGGCTCATTCGTTTAGCCGATTCTCCGCTCGAAGTCGTACCCCAGGTAGCTGCCACGAAGCCGTTCCGAGCATGCTTTGACATAGCAACCGTCTTGCCCCAAGTCGCTACGCAAGAAAAAATGACCGCGCTGACTTCGGACCACTGATCATTCTCAAAAATGCCAAGATCGAACGATGATCCATTGTCTTTTTCTATTTCCCCAAGACTCACGCTTGGGGGGCCATCGGGGAATAGTTCTGGATTGCGGACGTACGCGTCTTCATCTACGTAATCGTCGTAGAGTAGCGCGCGCATTGGGCGATCGTATTGGTATTGGAAATCTGCCTGCTCAAACGGGGCAAGAGCTATAACGAAGGGTTTCCCTGGTACATGGGGTAATTTTTGGTAATGGGTCCCGTACTTTCTTACCTTCGCAAGCAACGCGTTTGAAATCCGTATGATTGCCTCCCTGTTCAACGGCCAAAACTCTTTCTTTCTGACGTTCTCAGTCATCATGGTCGGCTTTTCCCATTCCGGCACCGTACCTACCGCAGCATTTGCGGTGACGGCCTCGACAATGATCTCGCCGTAAGGTGTATGAAGCCAAAAGTCCGGGCTCGAGTGAGACCAATCCAAGTCGAACGAATAGGACCTAAACAGCCGATAAAGATAGACCTCCCAGAACGATGAGTTAAACGTCGTCTGGAACTCCCGAACAAACTTGTTATCGCGGTCTGGAAAGCCTTCCGCCCAACCCGCTACGACTTCTCTCTCTCCGAGCCGACTAGGACTCATAACGCTGATAAAATTTGGGTGCTGTAGCTCTACAGGAACGATGGGGGTAAAAAGATCCATTTATGAATTCCGTCGCATCGCCTATCGCAATGATTCTTACCATCCCAACGGCTGGGCTGGCCCTGAACTCAGGCTACTCGAAGACTCACTCTCGTGAATACCTTAGCAAAGCAGTTTCAACAGCCAGCGCCGTGTATGCCCACGTGTATGCCTAACCATCTTTTCACTTAGCAAGCCCTTGTAATACGGGCATACTAGCCTCCAGTTCAAACGACGCCTGGGCACCATTTTCTATCCCTTGTTCAAGGGAATAGCGTTCCCGCCCTGGGAACCGATGATCGAAAGCAACATCTTCCCAAGCATTTTTGACTGCTACCGAGAACCCGGTAAGACGTTACACGCCTGTTTTTCGGGATTTTTCAGCTCTTTGTAAGCCAAATTAAATTTTCTATGGGCAACTGACGAAAGGCTGGTTACTATACGCGGCGTTTCGCGGAGAGCTGGCCGAGTGGCCGAAGGCGCTCCCCTGCTAAGGGAGTACACCTCAAAAGGGTGTCGGGGGTTCGAATCCCCCGTTCTCCGCCATTATTTGCTGCACGCGGTCCAAAATGCGTTCCCTTGTTCAAGGGAACCGCGTTTCCTCCCCCCTCCCTCTTAAGTAATCCCGACGTGCATTTGCGCGTGGTTTTGTCGCGTCTGCACAAAACTGGCTACAGTCCATCTTCCCGTTACGGAGGACGACCCATGTTCAGCCATATTCAGATCGGTGCACGTGACGTGCCCGCATTGACCCTGTTTTACGACGCTGTACTCGCAACGCTGGGGTTGGTGCGTCTTGGCCTCGATGAAGAGGACAGCAGCCCTTCAGGGGCCGGGTGGCACCGCCCTGGGCATTATTGGCCGCAGTTCTACATTCAATTGCCGATCAATGGATTGCCCGCGACTTGGGGTAATGGCGTGCAGGTCAGTTTTGGCGCGCATTCGGTCGAGCAAGTTGATGCGGCATGGCAGACGGCTATGCAAATGGGCGGAACTGATGAGGGCCCACCCGGCAAGCGTCCGCAATATGGTGACGACTATTACGGTGCGTATTGCCGCGACCCGGAGGGCAACAAGTTGTGCTTTGTGTTTGCCAAGACCTTGTTGCCTGAGCTGGCGTGACTCGAAATACGAGCGTTGGCTACGGCATAAATCCAGTGCGGGAGTCGGGCAAGCCCGTTCCTGCACTGGATTTTCAGCTACAGGGTTATTACTGCGCGGCTACACCGCCAAAGCGGGTCGTCATTGCAGTGATGAACTCTTCAAGGCTCATCTTCTGACCATTGAGGTCCACTTGGCCCGCCGCATAGTTGAGCGATGCCAGGATGTTGTTGCCGTCCACCTTGGCCAGCCCGGTTTGCACCGCCATCACACCTGCCATCTCGCTGTTCATGCTGGCCATTTTGGCAACGGCTTGCGGATCAGTTTGACCGACCAGTTGTGCCTGAACAGCCGACAAGTCAGCAATCATCGGCTTGGAAAGCAGCAGCTTTGCATCCAGCGTGGTCAGCATCTGTTTGGTGACTTCGACAGGCGGCAGCTCAAACGAAGCCGGCTTGGCCAGGCTCACGGCCACATTGAACTGGCTTTCGCCATTGGCCGTCTTGACCGTGAGTTTTTCCAGCGCCAGCTGCGGGTTACCGGCCAGCAGTTTTTCAACCTGCGCCTGCATCAGGACTTGCTCGGCCGGGGTCAGCGGCGTTTGCGGCAAGGTGCCGTCAGCTTGAGGCTGGAACTTGGTCTGGTAGATCTGCAACAGTGCTTGCATGGCCGGAATGTCCAGGCTGCTGGCAGTCATGACCATTTGCGCGCTACCCACTGGCTTGCCGTCCAGGGTGATGTCGCCCACGTTGTAGGTCAGACGCCCGGACAACAGACTGCCATTGGCGGAAGCAGAACCCGCGTATTCGAAGTTCTTGATTTTGGCTACTGATTGAGCAACGCCAAAGGTCAATTGGCCTTCGGTCAGCTCCAGCACGTTCTGGCCGAGATAAAAACCATAGGCGCTTTTATTCAGGTCGCTGGCCAAGGTCAGACCATTGAGCTCGACCACTACTGGCGGCTTATCAAGCGAGGCTGCATTGATCTTGAGGTGATCCATGTAGCCTTTGGCTTTGATATTTTGGCCGTCGGCATCGGCCTGAGCATCCATGGTCAGCCCCGAGAAACTGATGCTGGAGTTCTCGTCCAGCTTGGCCTCCAGTGCCAGCAGCTCCATTTGACCATCAACCGAGCGGTTGTAACCCAGCGTGACCTGGCCTTTGAGCGGTGCCTGATCCTTGGCTGCGGCAAACCATTTTTCAGTAAACGGGGTTTTTTCCAGCGCGTAATTGCTGACCGCCATTACTGGCATCCACTTGAACGTCTTGATGCGCGACCACGGCAACGGGCCATGCTCGATGTTGTCCACAAACAGCAGTTCCAGCGGCGGAGCGTCAGGGCCCGAGGCCTCGTCCTGAATTTTCAGGCGGTAGTGCGCGGTACTGCTATAGAGGTGGCGATCAAGGGTAACCAGTTCGATCGTGCCGTGAGTGGTGGAGCCTTGCAGTTGCTTCGCCAACTCCTGGTTGGTCTGCTGAATCGAGGTCTGCAGCACACCCTCGAGTTTAGTACCGGTGTACCACGCACCAGCAGTGTTCAGTGCCCCTGCAACAACTACAATCCCAGCCAGTACGCCTAATGGTTTATTCATCAATTGACCCGTTCAATGTCCGTTGTGTTGAAAGAAAATGCGGTCTTTGCCAAGCCCGTCATGGGCCGAAAGTGATAGCAGGTTAACACTGGCAACAGCGCAAGCGCTGTTCTTGAGTGACGCCAGACCTCATGCCGGCTGGGCGTAATGTTGGTCTATTTCGTCAAGTTGATGGTCAAAGCTCTTGAGGCTGGCGCTCCAGGTGTACACCAGAACTTCCAGATCGTGATCAATGCAGGTTTCACCTACAGAGTTGAAGGAAACGTCCGAATAATCCAGTTGATAGCGCTCACGGGCCATCGCTGCCGCGACATCCGATAGCTCTCGTGCGTGGTCGAGCCATTGGCGTTCTTCGGATGGCAGGGCCTTGTCGAGTTTCAGGCATTGGGTTTTCAAGGCATCGAGACTTTTTTCCAGCGGGGTGCCGGTGAGTTCGCCCATGAACTCCTGGAAGGTACGGCCCGGTTGCCAGTAGCTGCCCCAGAAATAGCGATCGAATACCGTCTCGACCCGACGTAGCGCGACTTTGGTGTCCCAGATCAGAACCCGGGTCTGGCCTTGGGCGATCTGGCGCTTTTTGATTTGGCGGGTTTGAACCGAGGCACAGGCCACAACCACGATGGCCAGCACGGCGATCAGGGCACTGACGCTGTCGAGGAAGATCATCGCCTTGTCGATTTGGTGCGCCAGCATGATGCCGTAGAAATACGTCGCCGAAAGCAGTACTACTGCCGCCACTGCACACCAGAAACCGGGAGCATAAGGGTTTTTCATTATTAGTATCCCCATCAGGCATGGTCTGCACGATGAGGAGGGCTATAGAGACCCGCAGACGCCCTGAGCCATCGTTCTGATACCGATAACTCAGAGCATAGCAACGCTGTCAGGGTTTCGCGCTTGCAGGGGCTTGCGTTCGTCCACTTTCCCAGCCGCCACCCAGGGCCAAAAACAGATCGATCTGACTCATGGCAACCTGGGTGTTGGCCGTGGCCAACTGTGCGCGTACATCGGTGTAGGTGCGCGTGGCTTGCAGGTCGGCAAGGAACGATTCGCGCCCGGCCTGGAAGAACTGGTGGGTTTGCTCGGCAGCGGTTTTGGCCGATTCTCCGGCCTCGGCCAGCGCATCGCGGCGTTGGAGCAAGGCGGTGTACTGCACGAGGCTGGTCTGGGTTTCACGGATGGCGTTGAGTACCACGCCGTCGAACTTGGCCAATGCACCTTGGGTGACAGCCTCGGCTTCGCGGATTCGCGCTCGCGAACCGTTAGTCGGAATGGTCCAGCTCAACAGCGGGCCAAAGCCCCAGCGGTTGGTCGGGGCCGTCCCCAGGTTTTCCAGAAGCCCCACTGTACCAATGCTGGCACCGATGCTGATGTCCGGATACAGGGAGCCTGTGGCTACGCCGATCTCGGCGGTCGCTGCCGCCAGATGGCGCTCAGCCTGACGCACGTCCGGGCGGCGCTTGAGCAGCGCGGCTCCATCGCCCACAGGCAACAGCTGCACGATGTGCGGCAACTCGGCACAACTGCTCACAGCCGCTGGCAGTTGGTCCAGCGGTTTGGCCAGCAACATCGACAATCGAAACAGCCCCGATTGGCGCAGCGCTTCGTAGCGCGGCAGTTCGGCGCGCAAGGATCTGAATTGGGTTTCGGAGCGCGTGACCTGGGTTTCATCGCCTCGACCAGCATCACGCAGGCGCTGGATCAGGGTCGTACTTTGGGATTGCAGTTGCAGTGATTCTTGCGCGATATGGCGCTCTTCGTTGGCCGCGCACACTTGCGTATAAGCACGCACGACGTCTGCAACCACGGTGATTCGAGCGGTGTCCGCCGCAGCCTGGGTAGCGTCCGCATTGGCCTGGGCCGCCTCGATGCCGCGCTGCAAGGTCCCCCACAGGTCGAACTGGTATGAGGTGCTGATACCCAGATCGCCGACGTTGGCCACCGGCACTTTATCCGCCAGCAAAAAAGCTTCGCCAGACTCTTGCAGACGCTGTGCGCCCGCCTTCACCGAACCGCTCCAGCCACCAGCCGACTGCGCTTGCTCAACCTGAGCACGCGCCCGCGACAGGTTCGCCGCCGCGACCCGTAAATCGGTGTTGGAAGCCAGCGCCTGGCGCACCAACTCATTGAGTTTGGGGTCTTGATAGAGCTTCCACCAGTCATCGGGAATTGGCGCGGACACCACGTTGGCACCCTCGCCTGCAAACTCGCCCTGCAAATCCGGGCGTTGCATCGCTGCGTCTTTGGGCAACTGGTAATCAGGGCCAAGCAACTGGCAACCGGACAGCAGCAAACCCAGCCCTACGGCTGCCAGGTGAACGGCTTTCATCGCGCGCTCTCCGGGGCAGGTTTGGCCTTGGCCGAGTCGTCGATGATCGACACTGTCGCGGTGCGCCCGGCGATCATGCGGAAATCCTCAGGCACGTCGTCAAACACGATGCGTACCGGAATCCGCTGCGCCAGCCGTACCCAACTGAACGCCGGGTTGACGTTGGGGAGCAGGTTCTGGCCGCTGGTACGGTCACGGTCTTCAATACCCGCCACGATGCTTTCGACATGACCGCGCAACCGGGCATTGTCGCCAATCACGCGGATATCAACGCTCTGACCGACATGGATGCCGTCGAGTTTGGTCTCTTCAAAATAACCGTCGATATGGAACGAGCTGCTGTCGACAATCGCCAACACTGGTCGACCTGCGGTGACGAACTCATTGACCCGTGGCGCCCGATCGTTGACATAACCATCGACCGGGCTGCGCACAACAGTGCGCTCCAGGTTGAGCTTGGCACTGTCCACAGCCACTTGAGCTTCAGTAAGTGCAGATTGGGCACGCATTTCACGGGACTGGCTTTCTTCCAGTTGTTCACGGGCGACCAGATTGCCCAATCCCTTGTTACGGCGGCTTTCACGTTGGGCCTGGGCCAAGGTCTCCTGGCGGTCAGCGACTGCTGCTTCAGCTTGGCGCAACGCCAGCTTGAAACGCTCCTGGTCGATGACAAACAGCACCTGGTCACGGGTGACAGGCTGGTTGTCGCGCACATCCACCTGCTTGATCAGGCCCGACACGTCAGGGGCAATTTGCACAATGTCGGCGCGGATGTGAGCGTCGCGTGTCCAGGGAGCAAACATGTAATACATGGTCATGCGCCAGACCACGACGCAGGCAAACGTCACCACCAGCAAGGTGAGAACGACACGGCCCAAGGTCAGTAAAGGTTTTTTCATGTCATCAGATATCGACTAAACGAATCCACAACGCCGAGTAGCAGAGCGTAGAGACCGACGTTGAACAAAGCCCGGTGCCAGACCAGACGATAAAAGTGCACACGCGTGAGTAACGCGTGAACCACCAAAAACAACAAGTAGGTGATGCCCATCAACACCAGGAGCGTGGGCAGGAACACTCCGCTGATATCTACGTCACCGATCATAGCGGCGCTCCATCAATACTCTGGGCCTGGGTGTGTGGCAGATCATCGTTATCAACAATAAATTCAACGCCTGGCAGTAGGGCCAGACGCAGCCCGCTCAGGGCATGCAGCAGATGCACCCGCGCCTCGCCTTCGTCTTGCAGGTCGTTGGCGTTGAGCGCGCGGCGGGTGCGGTCCATGGTCATTTGCAGGCCCAGGGGCATAGGCAAACGCTCACCTGCCTTCAGGCATGCGCAAAAGTATTCGCCCACATCGTTCACCACCTGACGCAACAACCGTTGTGGCTCTCCCGTGACCCTTGGCGCATAGGCCAGCAGATCCAGAAGATTGAGCGCCACCCGCAGGTCGCGCAGGGCGCTGCCGGTGTCTTGCCCGGTCAAGGCTAGACGCGGCAAGTGCTGCATCAGGCGATCAAGCATTTGCACGCCCATTTGCCGGTGCTCGGCCAGGGTTGCCGGTTGGGTCAGGCTAACGATGTCGCGCCAGCTGAAGCGCGTCAGGCGCTTGGCCGCCAGCTCGGCACCGAACGGACGCGCAATCAGGGTCCAGACAAAGGCAAACAACAGGCCGACGGGGCCTGCCAGATTGGCGTTCATAAACACCATGAAGTCTGCATCGTAGGCCCCCTGAATGCTGATAAACGAGGCTGTGTTGACGATGGTCAGCAACGTACCCAAGTAAAAGCGCGGTTGTACCGTCAGGGTGCCAACGCAGATAAACGGCACGGCGAACGCGAGTACCAGCATCGGAAAATCGTGCAGATTAGGCAGGATTACAAACAAATACAGGCTGGCAAACAGTACCGACAGCGAGGTCCAGAAAAAGAACCGGTAAATCTGCGGGGCAGGGTCGTCCATCGCCGCAAAGAAGCTGCAGGCCACGGCCGCTAGAATCACCGCGCTGGCACCGTCGGTCCAACCGAGCAATATCCACAGCACGGAGGCCACGACAATCGCGGTCACCGTGGAAAAAGCCGAATAGAGCATCAGCCCACGATCGAGAAACGGCGTCAGCCGGCCCAGGCGCCAGTGCCGGTAGACCGCACGCCACATGTCTTGGCTGCCGGTCGAGATAGCTTCTTGCAGGCTGCGGCAGTCCTGCCACAGGTCGATCCACTCACCTAACCGATACAACACGTTGGAAAACACCAGCTGGCGGCGATCGTCCAGCGCCGCTGCGCTGGGCTGCAACGCTTCGAGTTCATGGCGCAACGCTTGCCATTGCTGGATCGGAGCACCATGACGGGTGCTTTCAAGCCACGCCTGAGCGTGATCGAGCAAAGGCGTGACTCTGTCGAGCAGTTCAGGTGCGCGACGCTCCAGCGCATAGAGTGCGTCGTCCAGGGCGTCGACCACGGGTAACAAGTGGATCATTCGCCCACGCAGCTCTTTGGTATTACGCACCGTCTGCGGATGCGCGCCCTCATGGGACAGTTGGCCGATCATCATTTCGAGACTGTTGAACGTTGTGACCATCGATGCCCGCAGGCCGCTGGCTTTGCTCGGCTCTACGTCGCGGGCCAGAAAGTGCTTGCTGTAATTGCTCGCATCGGCAAACCACTTGGCAGCCGAGTCGATGAAAACCGGGGTCAGGCGGCGAGGCCAGAACATGCTGCCAACTACGGCTGCGCAGACGATGCCGAGCATGATTTCTTCGGTACGCGAGACCGCGATGTCGAAGACGTTCAGCGGGTTATCCACAATCGGCAAAGCGATCATGGGCATGGTGTAACCGGCAAGCATGAGTACGTAGCTGTTGGCGGTGCGCAGGTGGAGCGACAGGAACAGCAGAATGCCGGTCCAGAGCGCGATCACCAGCACCAGTAAAAACGGCGTTTGCACAAATAAGGGAACAAAAAACACCGCAGCTGCAGCGCCGATCAGAGTGCCCAGGGCGCGGTAAACTGCTTTGGAACTGGTTGGCCCGACAAAGGGACTGGAGACGATATATACCGTGGCCATCGCCCAATATGGGCGGGGCATTTCCATCAGCAATGCGATATACAGCGCGATCATCGACGCGGCGAAGGTGCGTACCCCATAGAACCAGTCACGGGCAGGGGGCAGGTTGCTGAAAAAACCGTTCAAGATGCGGCTCCATCTGGCAATCGAACGGCCGCTTCGAAGGCTTTGATGACGCGCAATGCAGCTTCCTGATCAGCTACTGAAACATCGGCCAGCGCAGCCTGTCGCAGTTGTACAAGCTGGGCTTCAATCGATTGCACCAACGCCCGCCCACTATCGGTCAGGCTCAAGGTTTTAGCCCGGCGGTCGCTGGCATCTTCACAGCGACGCACATAGCCGGCCTTACACAATTGATCAAGCAAACGCACCAACGAAGGGCTTTCCATTCCGGCGGCATGGGCCACGGTGACCTGTCTCACCCCTGCCCCCAAGCGGCCGATAATTAGCAGCGGCATGGCGCAGGCTTCGGAAATCCCATAATTGACCAGCGTGGCCTGGCAGACACGACGCCAATGGCGAGTCGCAACCACCATGCCGGTGCTGATGCTCATTTGCAGTAGATCGAGAGTGTCAGGCAAGATGCGTCACATAATGTTAGTTTGCTAACTATTAATATTGCGCGGCCAGATGATCACAGTCAAGTGTTGCTAGTTATTTCTACTTACCTGCGATCGGCTTTGTGCGCAGCATCAAGTTCAATTGATCGACGA
This sequence comes from Pseudomonas sp. ML2-2023-6, assembly GCF_037055265.1. Lineage (NCBI taxonomy): Bacteria > Pseudomonadati > Pseudomonadota > Gammaproteobacteria > Pseudomonadales > Pseudomonadaceae > Pseudomonas > Pseudomonas sp. ML2-2023-6. Next base: position 562,710 of record NZ_CP146347.1, read on the forward strand.
TTTCAGCCCAATCCGCATCTTCAAGCTGCTCTTCACGCAAGAATGCCGCTTGGGAGGGTGTCCAGAAAAACGCATCTTCAAGCTTCAGATCAGGTTTGAGTGGCGAGTGGGTGGTGACAAATTTTTCAATATCTTCGGGGCTGGACGGCAGCCCCAGTTGCTTGAACAACGATGGGAGGCTATGGGTTGGCGCTTGCATCGAGTTGGCTCCGTTCAGGTTGTCTGCCGCATTCGGCGGCGGTGCAGGTCAAATATAGTCGAGCCTGCGTGTCATCGACGGCCAAGTCCTGCGCTTTGTGCCAATCCGCGGGGATAGTGCTGAAATCATCCGGTTGCACTTTGCTGCTGATCAACCAGATACGGCCCGTTCCTGGTTGCAGGTCGCTCAGGCGATCCACATAGATTTTTTTGCCGTGAGCATTCACCAACGTGCCAAAGCCATAGTCATTCGGACGCCCGGATGCGCCATCCTCCAAGGGGGGCGTATAGAGCATGGGCTGAAACCCGGTCTTGTTGTAGTAGACGTAGCTGAAGTACCAGAACAGGTCACTGACGACGATTCGGTCACCGGGCTGGAACTGTTGGTTCACACGCTCAACCAGACGGTCAAAATGATCAGCCTCGTCGCTGAAATTGCTGCGCAACCCCACTGTCTCAGTACCGATAAACAGTGCCAGCAGTGCGATAGCCAATGCGCGCCGGTGTTTGAGCAGGTGGTCAATTGCGATACCGGCCAGCAGTGGCAAGCCAAGTGCCGCGAACATCAGATACCGCTCGATGAACAGCGGCGAGATGAATGACAGCGCAAAGATCGCCAATATGGGCACAAGCGTATAAGTCGCCACGAGCGTGCGAAATTTATTCGGCGTGGCGTCACGTACCGCCATCCACACTATCCCGGCACAGAGCGACAGCGGTGCCAGCCAGAACAGCGGCCAAGGGAGGTTGTCGCCTTCGTCCTGAAGCAAAAACTGCCACATCATGGCTGGCAAGGAGCGGGCCTCGACAGCAGGCTCCCAGCCCACATCACCGCCAGCCTTGAGTTCATCCATGTGTTGCAGCAGGTCGATAAGGCCGGGAAGCCATGGCAAAAACAACAACACAATGACCGCGTTGGCCAGCCACCAGGCTGGGCGCTTGATCAGCCATCCCGTGCTTCGGCCACTGAGCAGCAGGTACAACCAATGGGCGATCACGCAGAAAGCGGTGAAGTAATGGGTGTAGAACGCGGCCGCCATCAGCACGGTGTAGACGGCCAGATAGCGGCTTTTGTGCGGTGCCTTGACCCAGTACACCAATGCGATAGTCGCTGCGATCAGCCACATGCCCAATAACGAGTACATTCGTACTTCCTGGCTGTAGCGTACGGCGATCGGCAGCAGTGCTAACAGAAGGCCCGCCAGCAACGCAGCCCTTTGAGTGGCTATCAGCCGTACCAGCCATATCCCCAGCAATACCGTCGCGATACCGGGCAGTACACTCAGGGTGCGAATCGAGACCAGGCTGTCACCAAACAGCGCTATCCAGCCGTGCAACAGCATGAAGTACAAAGGTGGGTGAACATCGTGCGCCGCATGAAACCAGATACCGGGGAGCGAGTAGTCGCTCAGCATCAGGCTGGAGCCCTCGTCACACCAAATGGCAGAGGTCGTGAAACCGTAAAACCGTACCCCTGAGGCCAATAGCAAAATACACCACAACCACGGCTGGCGAACCAGTCGGGTCAGTGCACTGCGGGACGATGCAGGTAGTTGAAGCCCCTGTTCACCTACGTCGTTTTTGCTGAGTACGCCCATCCTTCACCTGCTGTGCATTGAGGCTGCGATTTGGGCAGCTTTAACTCCGGCGATTGTAGGGCCAGACCACAACAAAGGGGAGCGTGCTGGAGGGTCCTGAACAAGAAAGATAGTGGCACCGTGCAATCTCTTTTTTGGCAGTCACGCTAAACTAGACGTAACGAGGTTTGACAGGGATCGGGTCACTACCTAACTTGAATTGGATCCAAACAAGCGTGCTGAACTTTCGGTGCAGGTAATCCCAACGTGACCGTCAAAAACAATCCTCTAAGCAGCATAGTTGTCTCAGGCCCCATACCCGCTCATTTGGCGCGACCGGTGATTGAAGAGACCTTGCGCAACGCTATTCTTGATGGGCGCTTGCCATGTGGCACTGCGATTCGCCAAGAGGCATTGGCACAACTATTTGGCGTGAGCCGCATGCCAGTTCGCGAGGCATTGCGTCAACTTGAAGCCCAAAGCCTGTTGCAGGTTGTGCAATACAAAGGAGCCGTGGTTGCCCCTTTGATCGAAGACAACTCGCTGCACGCTTATGAGCTGCGTTTATTGCTCGAAGCTCAAGCGCTACGCCTTTCAGTGCCATTGTTGGCTGACGAAGATTTTGAAGCGGCCGAGGGCTATATCGAGGCGCTCGAAGTCGAAACAGATTTCGGCAAAATCGGCACACTCAACCGGCAATTTCATCAGACGCTTTACTGCAAGGCACCGAATAAGAAACTGTTGGCGTTAATTGAGACAGGGCTTATTGAAGAAGAGCGCTTTCTGCGCTTTAACCTTAAGCAAATGAACCTTGGCAAGTTATGCCAGGACGATCACCGAGCGTTGTTGCATCACGCCCGAGCCCGAGATATCGAAGCGTGCATTGCGGAGCTTGAGTCGCATCTGCAACGCGGCGTAAAGGCCATAACCCACTATCTGGATACACAGAAAGCAAAACAGCCCTGACATTTAAAATGCCAGGGCTGTGGGTAACTCATTATTGATCCGCGCCTCAGATTTTGAAGCTGTCGACCAATTGCTTGAGGCGGCTGGCTTGCTGCGACAGCGCATCGCAGTCCTTGAGCGTTTCGTTGAGATTCACCACACCTTGCTGATTGAGCAGATTGATCTGGTTGATATCCACATTGAGAGTTTCGACCACGGCGGTTTGCTCCTCGGTAGCGGCGGCAACCGACTGGTTCATACCGTCGATTTCCTCGATACGCTGGGTCACGCTGATCAAACGAGCGCCCGCCTGATTGGCCACCTCTACGCTTTCCTCGCTGGAAACCTGGCTCGCATTCATGGTGCTGACTGCTTCACGGGACCCCACTTGCAGCGAGGTGATCATTTTGTGTATCTCCTCTGCCGACTCCTGAGTGCGGTGAGCGAGGTTGCGCACCTCATCTGCCACCACGGCAAAGCCTCGTCCCGCTTCGCCCGCACGCGCTGCCTCAATGGCTGCGTTGAGGGCCAACAAGTTGGTTTGCTGCGAGATACCTTTGATCACATCCAAAATGTGGCCAATATTGTCGGTACTGGCATTCAGCGTTTCAATTTGCGCACACGACAAGCTGATTTTCTGCGACAGCTCGGTCATGGCCTGAATGGTCTGCTCAACAACTTTACGACCATCATCTGCCTGCTCGCTGGCACCGCTGGCATGCTGTGATGCGTCTGCGGCGTTGCGGGCGATTTCCTGGGTAGCGGCACCCAGCTCGTTGATGGCTGCGGCTACGCTGTTGGTGCGAGCACTCTGCTCGTCCGAACCGACAATGGATGCGTTGGACGATGCCATCACGCGATGGGACAAGTCATGCACCTGGCGGGTGGCTGAGGACACCTCACTGATTGACGCGTGAATACGCTCTACAAACTGGTTGAACGAGCCGGCCAACTCGCCGAATTCATCCTTGTTCTCAATCACCAGGCGACGCGTCAAATCACCTTCACCCTGGGCGATGTCCTGCATCGCACGGCCCATGGTAGTCAGCGGGCGCATCAAGACCTGGATCAACAAGCTCAGCAGCAACGCAATCGCTGCCACGGCAATAAACATCGCAATCAGTGCAGATGTGCGGAACTTGGACAGCGGTGCGTAAGCCTTGCCTTTGTCTATCGATTGGCCAATGTACCAATCAGCAGACGGCAGGCCCGTCACCGGGGTAAAGGCAATGATCCGCTCCTGACCATTGAGCTTCACTTCCTGGATACCCTTTTCGATCCGCAGGGAACTGGACGGGTAGATATCCTTCAGGTTTTTCATGACCTGATCTTTATCCGGACTGACGATGACCTGACCATCACCACTCACCAAAAATGCGTAACCCAGGCCACCTGTGTCGACCGAGTTAATGATTTTGACCAGGCTGTCCAGGCTCAAGTCGCCCCCCACTACACCCAGCAACTCACCACCTTTTTTGACTGGCATGGCGATGGTCACAATCAGTCCACCCACAGCTGCCATGTAAGGTGGCGTGAGCATGGTTTGACCTGCGTTTACAGCCTGCTTGTACCAAGCGCGCTCGCGGGGGTCATAACCTTCAGGCATGTTGGCATCAGGGCGTTGGGTAAATACCCCATTGGCTTGCCCGACGTAGGTGAACTGGAAGTTAGAGGTGAATGCACGCTGGTCGACCAACCCAGGGAGGTCAGCCTGAGCGCCTTGGTGGGCAATGTTTTGTGCAAGGCTCTCCAGTACCAGGATGCGGCCACTGAGCCAATTCTGAACGCTGCTGGCTGTCAGGTTGCCAGACTGCTGCACCGAGGATTCGATGTTTTGCTTGATCGTATCCCGCTGCAGGTAGTCGTTGTACAAAGTGAATAACGCAAACGCCAGAACCACGACGCCTGAAGCGGCCAAAAGGATTTTATGGCTGAACTTGAGATTCATAGCATGGGACTTCTTATGCCAATAGGGAGGATGCGTACGGGGCGATATTCCGAGTAGCCGCACAAGCCGCCTTTTGGCGGCTCTGCACGCACGCAGTGCTTAACAGGCTGTCGGCACCATGTGCGGAATACTTAGCCACTTTTACTGGCAATGTGTTTATTCCGACGAAAGCGCAAGCGCGGCTTTCTGGAGTGGTATTGGAGAGGGGCTAGAAAATTGATGTGCGCTGAGGATTTACATCGCGCAAAAACAAAACCCCTGTCTGCGTAAGCAGACAGGGGTTTCGGAATTCAATCTTGACGATGACCTACTCTCACATGGGGAAACCCCACACTACCATCGGCGATGCATCGTTTCACTACTGAGTTCGGGATGGGATCAGGTGGTTCCAATGCTCTATGGTCGTCAAGAAATTCTGTGGCAGATCCGTTATCAAAACGTACCTGCGAAAACTTGGGACTTATACAAAAACAAAATCCCCGTCTGCGTGAGCAGACAGGGATTTTGGAATTTAATCTTGACGATGACCTACTCTCACATGGGGAAACCCCACACTACCATCGGCGATGCATCGTTTCACTACTGAGTTCGGGATGGGATCAGGTGGTTCCAATGCTCTATGGTCGTCAAGAAATTCGGTAGCCAGGTCGTTTGCCTTTCGGCTCACGCTCCAGCGAATGGGTATGTAATAGAGGGGTGTTTTGTGAATCGCAAACTTTCGGTTTGTATCGTCTTCACACACCGCAACTTGCAGGCTCTTGTATTCAAGGGCGCAAATTGCTTGGGTGTTATATGGTCAAGCCTCACGGGCAATTAGTATTGGTTAGCTCAACGCCTCACAGCGCTTACACACCCAACCTATCAACGTCGTAGTCTTCGACGGCCCTTTAGGGAACTCAAGGTTCCAGTGAGATCTCATCTTGAGGCAAGTTTCCCGCTTAGATGCTTTCAGCGGTTATCTTTCCCGAACATAGCTACCCGGCAATGCCACTGGCGTGACAACCGGAACACCAGAGGTTCGTCCACTCCGGTCCTCTCGTACTAGGAGCAGCCCCTCTCAAATCTCAAACGTCCACGGCAGATAGGGACCGAACTGTCTCACGACGTTCTAAACCCAGCTCGCGTACCACTTTAAATGGCGAACAGCCATACCCTTGGGACCGGCTTCAGCCCCAGGATGTGATGAGCCGACATCGAGGTGCCAAACACCGCCGTCGATATGAACTCTTGGGCGGTATCAGCCTGTTATCCCCGGAGTACCTTTTATCCGTTGAGCGATGGCCCTTCCATACAGAACCACCGGATCACTAAGACCTACTTTCGTACCTGCTCGACGTGTCTGTCTCGCAGTCAAGCGCGCTTTTGCCTTTATACTCTACGACCGATTTCCGACCGGTCTGAGCGCACCTTCGTACTCCTCCGTTACTCTTTAGGAGGAGACCGCCCCAGTCAAACTACCCACCATACACTGTCCTCGATCCGGATAACGGACCTGAGTTAGAACCTCAAAGTTGCCAGGGTGGTATTTCAAGGTTGGCTCCATGCAGACTGGCGTCCACACTTCAAAGCCTCCCACCTATCCTACACAAGCAAATTCAAAGTCCAGTGCAAAGCTATAGTAAAGGTTCACGGGGTCTTTCCGTCTAGCCGCGGATACACTGCATCTTCACAGCGATTTCAATTTCACTGAGTCTCGGGTGGAGACAGCGCCGCCATCGTTACGCCATTCGTGCAGGTCGGAACTTACCCGACAAGGAATTTCGCTACCTTAGGACCGTTATAGTTACGGCCGCCGTTTACCGGGGCTTCGATCAAGAGCTTCGCGTTAGCTAACCCCATCAATTAACCTTCCGGCACCGGGCAGGCGTCACACCCTATACGTCCACTTTCGTGTTTGCAGAGTGCTGTGTTTTTAATAAACAGTCGCAGCGGCCTGGTATCTTCGACCGGCGTGGGCTTACGCAGTAAATGCTTCACCCTCACCGGCGCACCTTCTCCCGAAGTTACGGTGCCATTTTGCCTAGTTCCTTCACCCGAGTTCTCTCAAGCGCCTTGGTATTCTCTACCCAACCACCTGTGTCGGTTTGGGGTACGGTTCCTGGTTACCTGAAGCTTAGAAGCTTTTCTTGGAAGCATGGCATCAACCACTTCGTTATCTAAAAGATAACTCGTCATCAGCTCTCGGCCTTAGAATCCCGGATTTACCTAAGATTCCAGCCTACCACCTTAAACTTGGACAACCAACGCCAAGCTGGCCTAGCCTTCTCCGTCCCTCCATCGCAATAACCAGAAGTACAGGAATATTAACCTGTTTTCCATCGACTACGCTTTTCAGCCTCGCCTTAGGGACCGACTAACCCTGCGTCGATTAACGTTGCGCAGGAAACCTTGGTCTTTCGGCGTGGGTGTTTTTCACACCCATTATCGTTACTCATGTCAGCATTCGCACTTCTGATACCTCCAGCAAGCTTCTCAACTCACCTTCACAGGCTTACAGAACGCTCCTCTACCGCATCACCTAAGTGATACCCGTAGCTTCGGTGTATGGTTTGAGCCCCGTTAAATCTTCCGCGCAGGCCGACTCGACTAGTGAGCTATTACGCTTTCTTTAAAGGGTGGCTGCTTCTAAGCCAACCTCCTAGCTGTCTAAGCCTTCCCACATCGTTTCCCACTTAACCATAACTTTGGGACCTTAGCTGACGGTCTGGGTTGTTTCCCTTTTCACGACGGACGTTAGCACCCGCCGTGTGTCTCCCATGCTCGGCACTTGTAGGTATTCGGAGTTTGCATCGGTTTGGTAAGTCGGGATGACCCCCTAGCCGAAACAGTGCTCTACCCCCTACAGTGATACATGAGGCGCTACCTAAATAGCTTTCGAGGAGAACCAGCTATCTCCGAGCTTGATTAGCCTTTCACTCCGATCCACAGGTCATCCGCTAACTTTTCAACGGTAGTCGGTTCGGTCCTCCAGTTAGTGTTACCCAACCTTCAACCTGCCCATGGATAGATCGCCCGGTTTCGGGTCTATTCCCAGCGACTAGACGCCCTATTAAGACTCGCTTTCGCTACGCCTCCCCTATTCGGTTAAGCTTGCCACTGAAAATAAGTCGCTGACCCATTATACAAAAGGTACGCAGTCACCCAACAAAGTGGGCTCCCACTGCTTGTACGCATACGGTTTCAGGATCTATTTCACTCCCCTCTCCGGGGTTCTTTTCGCCTTTCCCTCACGGTACTAGTTCACTATCGGTCAGTCAGTAGTATTTAGCCTTGGAGGATGGTCCCCCCATATTCAGACAAAGTTTCTCGTGCTCCGTCCTACTCGATTTCACTGTAAAGATGTTTTCGCGTACAGGGCTATCACCCACTATGGCCGCACTTTCCAGAGCGTTCCGCTAACATCAATACAGCTTAAGGGCTGGTCCCCGTTCGCTCGCCACTACTAAGGGAATCTCGGTTGATTTCTTTTCCTCAGGGTACTTAGATGTTTCAGTTCCCCTGGTTCGCTTCTTAAGCCTATGTATTCAGCTTAAGATACCTAACTTATGTTAGGTGGGTTCCCCCATTCAGACATCTCCGGATCAAAGTCTGTTTGCCGACTCCCCGAAGCTTTTCGCAGGCTACCACGTCTTTCATCGCCTCTGACTGCCAAGGCATCCACCGTATGCGCTTCTTCACTTGACCATATAACCCCAAGCAATCTGGTTATACTATGAAGACGACATTCGCCGAAAATTCGCATGTTCAATTAAGAACTCATTCACAAATTTTACCTTAGCCTGAATAAACACCAGTGAAAGTGCTATCCAGTCTAACTTTCTATTACATACCCAAATTTTTAAAGAACGATCTAATCAAAAGATCAGAAATCAACATTCACTCTCTTTCGAGAAAATGTTCATTTCTAAGCTTTACGATAGAGAAGCCGTACAACCTAAGTGGCTTCTACCGTCTTTTACAGTGAATCAAGCAATTCGTGTGGGAACTTATGGAGCAGCTGATGTCGTCGATTAAGGAGGTGATCCAGCCGCAGGTTCCCCTACGGCTACCTTGTTACGACTTCACCCCAGTCATGAATCACACCGTGGTAACCGTCCTCCCGAGGGTTAGACTAGCTACTTCTGGTGCAACCCACTCCCATGGTGTGACGGGCGGTGTGTACAAGGCCCGGGAACGTATTCACCGTGACATTCTGATTCACGATTACTAGCGATTCCGACTTCACGCAGTCGAGTTGCAGACTGCGATCCGGACTACGATCGGTTTTATGGGATTAGCTCCACCTCGCGGCTTGGCAACCCTTTGTACCGACCATTGTAGCACGTGTGTAGCCCAGGCCGTAAGGGCCATGATGACTTGACGTCATCCCCACCTTCCTCCGGTTTGTCACCGGCAGTCTCCTTAGAGTGCCCACCATTACGTGCTGGTAACTAAGGACAAGGGTTGCGCTCGTTACGGGACTTAACCCAACATCTCACGACACGAGCTGACGACAGCCATGCAGCACCTGTCTCAATGTTCCCGAAGGCACCAATCTATCTCTAGAAAGTTCATTGGATGTCAAGGCCTGGTAAGGTTCTTCGCGTTGCTTCGAATTAAACCACATGCTCCACCGCTTGTGCGGGCCCCCGTCAATTCATTTGAGTTTTAACCTTGCGGCCGTACTCCCCAGGCGGTCAACTTAATGCGTTAGCTGCGCCACTAAGAGTTCAAGACTCCCAACGGCTAGTTGACATCGTTTACGGCGTGGACTACCAGGGTATCTAATCCTGTTTGCTCCCCACGCTTTCGCACCTCAGTGTCAGTATCAGTCCAGGTAGTCGCCTTCGCCACTGGTGTTCCTTCCTATATCTACGCATTTCACCGCTACACAGGAAATTCCACTACCCTCTACCATACTCTAGCTTGCCAGTTTTGGATGCAGTTCCCAGGTTGAGCCCGGGGATTTCACATTCAACTTAACAAACCACCTACGCGCGCTTTACGCCCAGTAATTCCGATTAACGCTTGCACCCTCTGTATTACCGCGGCTGCTGGCACAGAGTTAGCCGGTGCTTATTCTGTCGGTAACGTCAAGACAATCACGTATTAGGTAACTGCCCTTCCTCCCAACTTAAAGTGCTTTACAATCCGAAGACCTTCTTCACACACGCGGCATGGCTGGATCAGGCTTTCGCCCATTGTCCAATATTCCCCACTGCTGCCTCCCGTAGGAGTCTGGACCGTGTCTCAGTTCCAGTGTGACTGATCATCCTCTCAGACCAGTTACGGATCGTAGCCTTGGTGAGCCATTACCTCACCAACTAGCTAATCCGACCTAGGCTCATCTGATAGCGCAAGGCCCGAAGGTCCCCTGCTTTCTCCCGTAGGACGTATGCGGTATTAGCGTCCGTTTCCGAACGTTATCCCCCACTATCAGGCAGATTCCTAGGTATTACTCACCCGTCCGCCGCTCTCAAGAGAAGCAAGCTTCTCTCTACCGCTCGACTTGCATGTGTTAGGCCTGCCGCCAGCGTTCAATCTGAGCCATGATCAAACTCTTCAGTTCAAACATCTTTGGGTTTTTAAGAAACCCTAAACTTGGCTCAGCAATCGTTGGTTACATCTTTGATTTCTCGCGGAGTAACTTGTGATGCTGATAATCTTGTTGACTATCAGTCTGACTCCACAAGCACCCACACGAATTGCTTGATTCAGTTGTTAAAGAGCGGTTGGTTAGCTTTCGCTGAACCGAGGCGCGCATTCTACAGCAGCCTCTGTTGCTGTCAAGCGGTTATTTTAAGATGTTTTCAAAGTTTCCTCTGTAACATCAACCACTTGCGCTTTCGATCTCTCGTTAGCGGGAGGCGAATTCTACAGCGTTACACGCTGCTGTCAACACCTTATTTCCTGCTACGTTCAATCTACTTGTTAGCCAGGCAAATGGCCTGGTTAACAGCACACGCTTTTTACAAAGCTTGTACTTATACAAAAACAAAATCCCCGACTGCGTGAGCAGACAGGGATTTTGGAATTTAATCTTGACGATGACCTACTCTCACATGGGGAAACCCCACACTACCATCGGCGATGCATCGTTTCACTACTGAGTTCGGGATGGGATCAGGTGGTTCCAATGCTCTATGGTCGTCAAGAAATTCGGTAGCCAGGTCGTTTGCCTTTCGGCTCACGCTCCAGCGAATGGGTATGTAATAGAGGGGTGTTTTGTGAATCGCAAACTTTCGGTTTGTATCGTCTTCACACACCGCAACTTGCAGGCTCTTGTATTCAAGGGCGCAAATTGCTTGGGTGTTATATGGTCAAGCCTCACGGGCAATTAGTATTGGTTAGCTCAACGCCTCACAGCGCTTACACACCCAACCTATCAACGTCGTAGTCTTCGACGGCCCTTTAGGGAACTCAAGGTTCCAGTGAGATCTCATCTTGAGGCAAGTTTCCCGCTTAGATGCTTTCAGCGGTTATCTTTCCCGAACATAGCTACCCGGCAATGCCACTGGCGTGACAACCGGAACACCAGAGGTTCGTCCACTCCGGTCCTCTCGTACTAGGAGCAGCCCCTCTCAAATCTCAAACGTCCACGGCAGATAGGGACCGAACTGTCTCACGACGTTCTAAACCCAGCTCGCGTACCACTTTAAATGGCGAACAGCCATACCCTTGGGACCGGCTTCAGCCCCAGGATGTGATGAGCCGACATCGAGGTGCCAAACACCGCCGTCGATATGAACTCTTGGGCGGTATCAGCCTGTTATCCCCGGAGTACCTTTTATCCGTTGAGCGATGGCCCTTCCATACAGAACCACCGGATCACTAAGACCTACTTTCGTACCTGCTCGACGTGTCTGTCTCGCAGTCAAGCGCGCTTTTGCCTTTATACTCTACGACCGATTTCCGACCGGTCTGAGCGCACCTTCGTACTCCTCCGTTACTCTTTAGGAGGAGACCGCCCCAGTCAAACTACCCACCATACACTGTCCTCGATCCGGATAACGGACCTGAGTTAGAACCTCAAAGTTGCCAGGGTGGTATTTCAAGGTTGGCTCCATGCAGACTGGCGTCCACACTTCAAAGCCTCCCACCTATCCTACACAAGCAAATTCAAAGTCCAGTGCAAAGCTATAGTAAAGGTTCACGGGGTCTTTCCGTCTAGCCGCGGATACACTGCATCTTCACAGCGATTTCAATTTCACTGAGTCTCGGGTGGAGACAGCGCCGCCATCGTTACGCCATTCGTGCAGGTCGGAACTTACCCGACAAGGAATTTCGCTACCTTAGGACCGTTATAGTTACGGCCGCCGTTTACCGGGGCTTCGATCAAGAGCTTCGCGTTAGCTAACCCCATCAATTAACCTTCCGGCACCGGGCAGGCGTCACACCCTATACGTCCACTTTCGTGTTTGCAGAGTGCTGTGTTTTTAATAAACAGTCGCAGCGGCCTGGTATCTTCGACCGGCGTGGGCTTACGCAGTAAATGCTTCACCCTCACCGGCGCACCTTCTCCCGAAGTTACGGTGCCATTTTGCCTAGTTCCTTCACCCGAGTTCTCTCAAGCGCCTTGGTATTCTCTACCCAACCACCTGTGTCGGTTTGGGGTACGGTTCCTGGTTACCTGAAGCTTAGAAGCTTTTCTTGGAAGCATGGCATCAACCACTTCGTTGTCTAAAAGACAACTCGTCATCAGCTCTCGGCCTTAGAATCCCGGATTTACCTAAGATTCCAGCCTACCACCTTAAACTTGGACAACCAACGCCAAGCTGGCCTAGCCTTCTCCGTCCCTCCATCGCAATAACCAGAAGTACAGGAATATTAACCTGTTTTCCATCGACTACGCTTTTCAGCCTCGCCTTAGGGACCGACTAACCCTGCGTCGATTAACGTTGCGCAGGAAACCTTGGTCTTTCGGCGTGGGTGTTTTTCACACCCATTATCGTTACTCATGTCAGCATTCGCACTTCTGATACCTCCAGCAAGCTTCTCAACTCACCTTCACAGGCTTACAGAACGCTCCTCTACCGCATCACCTAAGTGATACCCGTAGCTTCGGTGTATGGTTTGAGCCCCGTTAAATCTTCCGCGCAGGCCGACTCGACTAGTGAGCTATTACGCTTTCTTTAAAGGGTGGCTGCTTCTAAGCCAACCTCCTAGCTGTCTAAGCCTTCCCACATCGTTTCCCACTTAACCATAACTTTGGGACCTTAGCTGACGGTCTGGGTTGTTTCCCTTTTCACGACGGACGTTAGCACCCGCCGTGTGTCTCCCATGCTCGGCACTTGTAGGTATTCGGAGTTTGCATCGGTTTGGTAAGTCGGGATGACCCCCTAGCCGAAACAGTGCTCTACCCCCTACAGTGATACATGAGGCGCTACCTAAATAGCTTTCGAGGAGAACCAGCTATCTCCGAGCTTGATTAGCCTTTCACTCCGATCCACAGGTCATCCGCTAACTTTTCAACGGTAGTCGGTTCGGTCCTCCAGTTAGTGTTACCCAACCTTCAACCTGCCCATGGATAGATCGCCCGGTTTCGGGTCTATTCCCAGCGACTAGACGCCCTATTAAGACTCGCTTTCGCTACGCCTCCCCTATTCGGTTAAGCTTGCCACTGAAAATAAGTCGCTGACCCATTATACAAAAGGTACGCAGTCACCCAACAAAGTGGGCTCCCACTGCTTGTACGCATACGGTTTCAGGATCTATTTCACTCCCCTCTCCGGGGTTCTTTTCGCCTTTCCCTCACGGTACTAGTTCACTATCGGTCAGTCAGTAGTATTTAGCCTTGGAGGATGGTCCCCCCATATTCAGACAAAGTTTCTCGTGCTCCGTCCTACTCGATTTCACTGTAAAGATGTTTTCGCGTACAGGGCTATCACCCACTATGGCCGCACTTTCCAGAGCGTTCCGCTAACATCAATACAGCTTAAGGGCTGGTCCCCGTTCGCTCGCCACTACTAAGGGAATCTCGGTTGATTTCTTTTCCTCAGGGTACTTAGATGTTTCAGTTCCCCTGGTTCGCTTCTTAAGCCTATGTATTCAGCTTAAGATACCTAACTTATGTTAGGTGGGTTCCCCCATTCAGACATCTCCGGATCAAAGTCTGTTTGCCGACTCCCCGAAGCTTTTCGCAGGCTACCACGTCTTTCATCGCCTCTGACTGCCAAGGCATCCACCGTATGCGCTTCTTCACTTGACCATATAACCCCAAGCAATCTGGTTATACTATGAAGACGACATTCGCCGAAAATTCGCATGTTCAATTAAGAACTCATTCACAAATTTTACCTTAGCCTGAATAAACACCAGTGAAAGTGTTATCCAGTCTAACTTTCTATTACATACCCAAATTTTTAAAGAACGATCTAATCAAAAGATCAGAAATCAACATTCACTCTCTTTCGAGAAAATGTTCATTTCTAAGCTTTACGATAGAGAAGCCGTACAACTTAAGTGGCTTCTACCGTCTTTTACAGTGAATCAAGCAATTCGTGTGGGAACTTATGGAGCAGCTGATGTCGTCGATTAAGGAGGTGATCCAGCCGCAGGTTCCCCTACGGCTACCTTGTTACGACTTCACCCCAGTCATGAATCACACCGTGGTAACCGTCCTCCCGAAGGTTAGACTAGCTACTTCTGGTGCAACCCACTCCCATGGTGTGACGGGCGGTGTGTACAAGGCCCGGGAACGTATTCACCGTGACATTCTGATTCACGATTACTAGCGATTCCGACTTCACGCAGTCGAGTTGCAGACTGCGATCCGGACTACGATCGGTTTTATGGGATTAGCTCCACCTCGCGGCTTGGCAACCCTTTGTACCGACCATTGTAGCACGTGTGTAGCCCAGGCCGTAAGGGCCATGATGACTTGACGTCATCCCCACCTTCCTCCGGTTTGTCACCGGCAGTCTCCTTAGAGTGCCCACCATTACGTGCTGGTAACTAAGGACAAGGGTTGCGCTCGTTACGGGACTTAACCCAACATCTCACGACACGAGCTGACGACAGCCATGCAGCACCTGTCTCAATGTTCCCGAAGGCACCAATCTATCTCTAGAAAGTTCATTGGATGTCAAGGCCTGGTAAGGTTCTTCGCGTTGCTTCGAATTAAACCACATGCTCCACCGCTTGTGCGGGCCCCCGTCAATTCATTTGAGTTTTAACCTTGCGGCCGTACTCCCCAGGCGGTCAACTTAATGCGTTAGCTGCGCCACTAAGAGTTCAAGACTCCCAACGGCTAGTTGACATCGTTTACGGCGTGGACTACCAGGGTATCTAATCCTGTTTGCTCCCCACGCTTTCGCACCTCAGTGTCAGTATCAGTCCAGGTAGTCGCCTTCGCCACTGGTGTTCCTTCCTATATCTACGCATTTCACCGCTACACAGGAAATTCCACTACCCTCTACCATACTCTAGCTTGCCAGTTTTGGATGCAGTTCCCAGGTTGAGCCCGGGGATTTCACATTCAACTTAACAAACCACCTACGCGCGCTTTACGCCCAGTAATTCCGATTAACGCTTGCACCCTCTGTATTACCGCGGCTGCTGGCACAGAGTTAGCCGGTGCTTATTCTGTCGGTAACGTCAAGACAATCACGTATTAGGTAACTGCCCTTCCTCCCAACTTAAAGTGCTTTACAATCCGAAGACCTTCTTCACACACGCGGCATGGCTGGATCAGGCTTTCGCCCATTGTCCAATATTCCCCACTGCTGCCTCCCGTAGGAGTCTGGACCGTGTCTCAGTTCCAGTGTGACTGATCATCCTCTCAGACCAGTTACGGATCGTAGCCTTGGTGAGCCATTACCTCACCAACTAGCTAATCCGACCTAGGCTCATCTGATAGCGCAAGGCCCGAAGGTCCCCTGCTTTCTCCCGTAGGACGTATGCGGTATTAGCGTCCGTTTCCGAACGTTATCCCCCACTATCAGGCAGATTCCTAGGTATTACTCACCCGTCCGCCGCTCTCAAGAGAAGCAAGCTTCTCTCTACCGCTCGACTTGCATGTGTTAGGCCTGCCGCCAGCGTTCAATCTGAGCCATGATCAAACTCTTCAGTTCAAACATCTTTGGGTTTTTAAGAAACCCTAAACTTGGCTCAGCAATCGTTGGTTACATCTTTGATTTCTCGCGGAGTAACTTGTGATGCTGATAATCTTGTTGACTATCAGTCTGACTCCACAAGCACCCACACGAATTGCTTGATTCAGTTGTTAAAGAGCGGTTGGTTAGCTTTCGCTGAACCGAGGCGCGCATTCTACAGCAGCCTCTGTTGCTGTCAAGCGGTTATTTTAAGATGTTTTCAAAGTTTCCTCTGTAACATCAACCACTTGCGCTTTCGATCTCTCGTTAGCGGGAGGCGAATTCTACAGCGTTACACGCTGCTGTCAACACCTCATTTCCTGCTTCGATGACTTGAAGCTGACACTGCCGAAAACCAATCCAACTCATTGAAACTCAAGGAGTTTTCCGTTTCGACTGCGCCGGAAGTGGGCGAATTATAGGCCGTTACAATTCTAGGTCAAGGCTTAATTGAGCAAAACTATCAATTAGTCCGAAAGCCCCCAAATTACACCTATATAGAGGGGTGCTGGCGCACCCCTCTATATAGCTACAACACACCCGACAACCGCAAAGCCTGCACCGCACTCGCCTGCATCCCCAACACCCGCTCCAACACCTGCTGAGTATGCTCACCCAACAAAGGAGGGGCATTACGGTACTCCACCGGCGTTTCGGACAACCGGATAGGGCTGGCCACTTGCGGCACCAGTCCCGCCAACGCATGGGGCAACTGCATCGCCAGCCCCCGAGCCTGTACCTGAGGATCAGCAAACACCTGAGCCAGGTCATTGATCGGCCCACAGGGAACACCAACCGCCTCCAGCTGCGCTACCCACTCAGCCGTGGTCTTGAACACCGTCGCCTGCCTGATAAGCGGCACCAGCACCCCGCGATTAGCGACACGCAGTTTGTTGGTAGCAAAGCGCGGATCATCCACCCACTCAGACCGACCTGCCACCTCTGCAAACTTGCGGAACTGGCTGTCATTTCCCACGGTAAGGATGAAGTCACCATCTGCCGTCGGAAAATCCTGATAAGGCACAATATTCGGATGAGCATTGCCCAGACGCTGAGGGGCAACACCTGTAGTTAGATAGTTCATCGCCTGATTCGCCAGGCAGGCCACCTGCACATCCAACAGCGCCATATCAATATGCTGACCACCGCCGTCATGCTGACGATGTGCAAGAGCTGCCAGAATCGCGACCGTGGAGTAGAGCCCGGTCAAAATATCCGTGAGCGCAACTCCAACCTTTACCGGACCTGCGCCCTCCTCACCCTCTGGCCGCCCGGTCAGACTCATCAGACCGCCCAAGCCCTGAACCATGAAGTCATAACCTGCCCGCTTGGCATAGGGACCGGTTTGACCGAACCCTGTAATCGAGCAGTAGATCAAATCGGGATTCAATGCCTTTAGCGACGCGTAGTCCAAGCCGTAAGCTTGCAGACCACCCACCTTGAAGTTCTCGATCAGGATGTCGGACTTGGCCGCCAGCTCACGAACCAGCTGCTGCCCCTCAGGCTTGGTGAAATCAATAGTTACCGATTGCTTGTTGCGGTTGGCCGACAAGTAATAGGCAGCCTCCCCAGTACTCTCGCCATAGGCATCTTTAAGGAAGGGCGGCCCCCAGGCACGAGTGTCATCACCATTACCCGGACGCTCAACCTTGATCACCTCAGCCCCCAGGTCCGCCAGTATCTGCCCCGCCCACGGCCCCGCCAGCACACGAGACAAATCCAACACCCGCAAATGCGATAAAGCACCCATGAGCCGAGCTCCTGTTAATAGAACGCCTGAAGACCAGTCTGCGCACGACCAAGGATCAAGGCATGCACGTCATGCGTGCCTTCATAGGTGTTAACAACTTCCAGATTGACCAGATGACGAGCTACCCCGAACTCATCCGAGATACCGTTACCGCCCAGCATGTCGCGAGCCATACGTGCGATATCCAAGGACTTGCCGCATGAGTTGCGCTTCATGATTGAAGTAATCTCAACAGCCGCAGTACCTTCGTCCTTCATCCGCCCCAGACGCAGGCAACCCTGCAGAGCCAACGTAATCTCGGTCTGCATATCAGCCAGCTTTTTCTGGATCAACTGAGTTGCCGCCAAAGGCCGACCAAACTGATGACGATCCAGGGTGTACTGACGCGCCGTGTGCCAGCAAAACTCAGCGGCACCAAGCGCACCCCAGGAGATGCCATAACGAGCAGAGTTAAGGCAGGTAAAAGGACCTTTCAGGCCGCGCACATCCGGAAAGATGTTCTCTTGCGGCACAAACACGTTATCCATAACGATTTCACCTGTAATGGAAGCACGCAAGCCAACCTTGCCGTGAATCGTAGGCGTAGTCAGACCCTTCCAGCCTTTTTCCAGAACAAAGCCACGAATGTCGCCTTCATCGTCCTTGGCCCACACCACAAATACATCAGCGATAGGACTGTTGGTGATCCACATCTTGCTACCCGTCAGGCTGTAGCCGCCATCTACCGAACGGGCACGAGTGATCATCGCGCCTGGATCAGAACCATGATTAGGCTCTGTCAGACCAAAACAGCCAATCCACTCGCCAGACGCCAGCTTGGGTAGATACTTTTGCTTTTGCGCCTCAGTACCGAACTCATTGATCGGCACCATTACCAGAGACGACTGCACACTCATCATCGAGCGATAACCTGAGTCGACACGCTCAACCTCACGCGCAATCAGGCCGTAGCTGACGTAGTTAAGGCCACTACCACCGTACTGCTCAGGAATCATTGCACCCAGCAGACCGGTTTCGCCCATTTCGCGAAAGATCGCAGGGTCAGTCTTCTCATTACGGAAAGCCTCAAGCACACGCGGCGCCAACTTGTCCTGAGCGAATTGCTCAGCACTGTCGCGCACCATGCGCTCTTCTTCAGTGAGCTGCTGATCCAGCAACAGTGGATCGATCCAGTTGAAGCTTGCTTTACCCGCCATGAGAGAACCCTCGTGTAATAGGTCAAATATCGTGGGCCAATCCTAGGCCCCTTCTATATAGAAGGACAAACGAGGATTCGACACCATCTTGTGATAATTTCTCACTCCGTAGCCCTCAAGAAAGCCATTTCTGACTGTATTTAGTGAGGAAGCCGTACATGCGCCGCAAGATCCCTAGTACAACAGCTCTCATCAGCTTCGAGACCGCTGCACGTCACGAAAGCTTTACCAAGGCAGCACATGAGCTATCCCTCACTCAAGGGGCTATTTGCCGACAGATTGCCGGCCTGGAAGAGTTCTTGAGTGTAGAACTCTTCCGACGCTCCAAGCGCGGCGTAAAGCTGACTGAAGCAGGGCTTTCCTACAGCCGGCGCATTGCCACCCAGTTGGATGCCGTAGAACGGGATACGCTGTCCGTCATGGGCCAACAAGGTGCCAACGTGATTGAGCTGGCCGTAGTGCCCACTTTCGGCACGCAATGGCTATTACCTCGCCTCAAGGACTTCCAGCAACAACACCCGGACGTCACAGTAAACCTGACCAACCGCACACGCCCCTTCCTGTTTGCCGATACCGATTTTGATGCCGCCATCTATTTCGGCGATGCCGATTGGTCCGGCACATCGTCCTACCGCCTGATGGGCGAAAACCCGGTCCCCGTGTGTAGCCCCGCATTATTAGGCGCACAGCAGAACCTCAGCCCTCAAGCGCTCGCAGAACTGCCCCTACTGCAACAAACCACCCGCCCCTACGCCTGGCGCCAATGGTTTAACGCCCAGGACATGAATGTGCCACGAGACATGACCGGCCCACGTTACGAACTGTTCTCGATGCTGGCCCAGGCCGCCATGCATGAAATGGGAGTAGCCCTGATCCCGCCCTTCCTGATTCAGCGCGAACTGGCCGAAAAACGCCTGGTGATTGCCAATGATTGCGCCCTGTCCAGCACCAAGGCTTACTACCTGATGATCCCTGAACGAAAAATTGAATCAGCTTCACTGCAAGCTTTCCAGGACTGGCTGATCACGCAGGCCAAGGGATACAGCCTGATTTAATGCACCGCATCGTCCAGATAAGCTATGTAGTGCCTCAAAAAATAGCACTACATATATAAGGAAATGTCGCTTTTAAACACTCTGTACTTTGGTCTAACTGGACAAACCTGAAGGCCAGTAACCACGCGGCCTGCAGGGTATTTCTCAAAGTTATGCAGCGATAACCAAAAGAAATGTGAAAAAAACTCAAAAAACAGGTAAATCTCCTGAAAGCCACGTTTTTAAAGGCGTGTAGCCAAGCGTTGCGACATTCGGTCACTGCATGACTTGTAGTTTAGATCTCGTCATCCTCCATAAGTCCTTGAAGGGCAAAAAAATTGCCAGCAGAATGCCCCGCCCCACCCATACTTTGGTGGGATCGTGCTGATCGGCCGCCCCAGTCGCACCATCCGTAGTGCGCTGGCTTTCTTATAAAAGATCACGCAGGAGATATGACGTGCACATTGGTGTTCCTCTCGAGACCCATACGGGTGAAACGCGGGTTGCTGCAACCCCGGAAACCATCAAGAAGCTGATCGGCCAAGGCCATAAAGTGACTGTTCAAAGCGGCGCTGGCATTAATGCCAGTGTTATCGACAGTGCTTATGAAGCCGCCGGCGCGACTATTGGCAACGCTACAGATGCTTTCGGCGCAGAGCTGATTCTCAAGGTTGTCGCTCCCAGCGATAGCGAACTGGCCCTGATCAAAACCGGCACCGTGCTGATTGGTATGCTTAACCCGTTCAGCAATGAAACCATTGCCAAACTGGCCGAGCGTGGGATCACCGCCTTCTCTCTCGAAGCTGCTCCACGAACCTCTCGTGCGCAAAGTCTTGATGTGCTGTCATCCCAAGCCAACATTGCTGGCTATAAAGCCGTCCTCGTCGCGGCTCACCACTATCCGCGCTTTATGCCGATGCTGATGACTGCCGCCGGGACTGTTAAAGCCGCTCGCGTGCTGATTCTGGGCGCTGGTGTTGCCGGCTTGCAGGCCATTGCCACCGCCAAGCGTTTGGGTGCAGTAATCGAAGCCTCCGATGTGCGACCTGCGGTTAAAGAGCAGATCGAATCCCTGGGCGCCAAATTTGTCGACGTACCTTACGAAACCGACGAAGAACGCGAATGCGCCGTTGGCGTAGGCGGTTATGCCCGCCCGATGCCAGCAAGCTGGATGCAGCGCCAGGCCTTGGCCGTTCACGAACGCGCCAAGCAGGCGGATATCGTGATCACCACCGCCCTGATCCCGGGCCGTAAAGCGCCTGTTCTGCTCAGCGCTGAAACCGTGGCCCAGATGAAACCAGGCTCGGTGGTCATCGACCTGGCTGCTGCCCAGGGCGGCAACTGCCCGCTGACCGTCGCCGACCAAGTGGTGGTTGAACATGGCGTGACCATCGTCGGCCACACCAACCTGCCCGCCATGGTTGCCGCTGACGCCTCGGCGCTTTACGCCCGCAACCTGCTGGACTTCCTCAAGCTGGTCTTCACCCCCGAAGGGCAGTTCCAGATCAACCTTGAAGACGACATCGTCGCCGCGTGCCTAATGTGCCGCGACGGTCAAGTCGTGCGCAAAAACGGCTGAGGATAAAAATAATGGAAGAACTCATCTCCCCCGGTATCTACAACCTGATCATCTTCGCGCTGGCCATTTATGTGGGCTATCACGTGGTCTGGAACGTTACCCCGGCGCTGCACACTCCACTCATGGCCGTTACCAACGCCATTTCGGCGATTGTCATCGTGGGCGCCATGCTCGCCGCCGCACTGACTGTTACCCCACTGGGTAAAACCATGGGCACATTGGCGGTCGCGCTGGCTGCCGTAAACGTATTCGGTGGATTTTTGGTCACCCGGCGCATGCTGGAAATGTTCAAGAAGAAAGCACCTAAAGCCAAAGAAGAGGTGCGCAAGCCATGAGCATGAACCTGGTCACTGTTCTGTATCTGGTTGCATCCATTTGCTTTATTCAGGCCCTCAAAGGTCTGTCACACCCCACTACCTCACGTCGCGGCAACCTGTTCGGCATGCTCGGCATGGGTCTGGCGATCATTACCACCGTCGGCCTGATCTACAAGTTGGGCGCCGAGATCGCCACCGCCGGTATTGGCTATGTGATTGTCGGCCTGCTGGTCGGCGGCACCGCTGGCTCGATCATGGCCAAACGCGTCGAAATGACCAAAATGCCTGAGCTGGTGGCTTTCATGCACAGCATGATTGGCCTCGCGGCGGTATTCATTGCGATCGCGGCCGTGGTCGAACCGCAGTCGCTGGGCATCGTCAAACACCTGGGCGACGCCATCCCTGCGGGCAACCGTCTGGAACTGTTCCTGGGCGCGGCCATTGGTGCAATCACCTTCTCCGGCTCAGTGATCGCCTTCGGCAAACTCTCGGGCAAGTACAAGTTCCGCCTGTTTCAGGGAGCACCGGTACAGTTCAGCGGCCAACACAAGCTGAACCTGGTACTGGGCCTGGCTACGTTGGGCCTGGGCATCACCTTTATGCTGACCGGCAACCTCAACGCCTTCGCGCTGATGCTGGCTCTGGCGTTTGTGCTGGGTGTGCTGATCATCATCCCGATTGGCGGCGCTGACATGCCGGTCGTGGTATCGATGCTTAATAGCTACTCAGGTTGGGCTGCAGCCGGTATCGGTTTCTCACTGAACAACTCGATGCTGATCATCGCCGGTTCGCTGGTAGGTTCTTCGGGTGCGATCCTGTCGTACATCATGTGCAAGGCGATGAACCGTTCGTTCTTCAACGTGATCCTCGGCGGCTTTGGTGGCGCAACTGACACTGGCGGCCCGGCGGGCGCACAAGAAGCTCGTCCGGTTAAATCCGGCTCGGCTGACGATGCCACCTTCCTGCTGATGAACGCCGACACCGTGATCATTGTTCCGGGCTATGGCCTGGCGGTAGCACGGGCACAACATGCGCTCAAAGAGCTGACCGAAAAGCTGACCCATCGCGGCGTAACCGTGAAGTATGCGATTCACCCGGTTGCAGGTCGCATGCCTGGCCATATGAACGTGCTGCTGGCCGAGGCCGAAGTGCCTTACGACCAAGTGTTCGAGATGGAAGACATCAACTCCGAGTTTGGCCAAGCCGACGTAGTGCTGGTGCTGGGCGCCAACGACGTGGTCAACCCCGCAGCCAAGAACGATCCGAAATCGCCAATTGCAGGCATGCCGATCCTCGAAGCTTATAAAGCCAAAACCGTCATCGTTAACAAACGCTCAATGGCCAGTGGCTATGCAGGTCTGGATAACGAACTGTTTTATCTGGATAAAACCATGATGGTCTTCGGCGACGCCAAAAAAGTTATTGAAGATATGGTCAAAGCCGTCGAGTAACATCCCGCATCATCGCAATATCGAGAACCCCGGCGCGGTAATGGCCGGGGTTTTTCTTTTTCCAAGGAACCCGACCAAAGGCTCTAAATCGGCCTCTGGCATTCGACCATGGTAGCGGGACGAAAGGCTCTGAAAATGAATAGACTGCGCCTCTTGCTTCCGTTGCCCGAGATAACAATCCATGTACCGTGAACGTATTCGCCTGAACTCCCTGCACGATAAGGTCATGAGCGCCGAAGATGCCGCCGCCCTTATCCAAGACGGCATGACCGTCGGCATGAGCGGTTTTACCCGTGCCGGTGAAGCCAAAGCCGTCCCGCAGGCCCTGGCCGAGCGGGCTAAAAAGTCGCCACTTAAAATCACCCTGATGACCGGCGCCAGCCTGGGTAACGACCTCGACAAGCAATTGACCGAAGCCGGTGTACTGGCCCGCCGCATGCCATTTCAGGTAGACAGCACCCTGCGCAAGGCGATCAACGCCGGCGAAGTGATGTTTATCGACCAGCATTTGTCCGAAACCGTTGAGCAACTGCGCAACAATCAGCTCAAGCTACCCGACATTGCAGTTATCGAAGCCGTCGCTATTACCGAGCAAGGTCATATTGTTCCGACGACCTCCGTGGGCAACTCCGCCAGCTTCGCGATTTTCGCCAAACAGGTGATCATCGAGATCAACATGGCGCATAACCCGAACCTGGAAGGTTTGCACGACATCTATATCCCGACCTACCGCCCGACGCGTACGCCGATTCCGCTGGTGAAAGTCGACGATCGTATCGGCAGCACCGCGATCCCGATCCCGCCGGAAAAAATCGTCGCTATCGTGATCACCAACAAGCCGGACTCGCCGTCCACCGTGTCCGAGCCGGACAGCGAAACCGACGGCATCGCCTTTCACCTGATCAATTTCCTCAAACAGGAAGTTGAAGCCGGGCGCATGACCAACAAGCTCGGCCCGCTGCAAGCCGGTATCGGTAACATCGCCAACGCCGTGATGTGCGGCCTGATCGACTCGCCGTTCGAAGACCTGACCATGTACTCCGAAGTACTTCAGGACTCGACCTTTGACCTGATCGACGCGGGCAAGATGACCTTCGCTTCGGGCAGCTCCATCACCTTGTCGGAACGTCGCAACTCGGACGTGTTCGGCAACCTGGAGCGCTACAAGGACAAGTTGGTGCTGCGCCCGCAAGAGATCTCCAACCACCCTGAAGTGGTTCGCCGCCTGGGCATCATCGGGATTAATACCGCGCTGGAATTCGACATCTACGGCAACGTTAACTCCACGCACGTCTGTGGCACACGGATGATGAACGGCATCGGCGGTTCAGGCGACTTCGCCCGCAACGCGCATCTGGCGATCTTCGTTACCAAATCGATTGCCAAGGCCGGGGCAATCTCCAGCGTGGTGCCAATGGTCAGCCACGTCGACCACACCGAGCACGACGTCGACATCCTCGTCACCGAGCAAGGCCTGGCTGATTTGCGCGGTCTGGCTCCGCGTGAGCGCGCACGCGTGATTATCGACAACTGTGTGCACCCTGACTTCCGTGAAGCCCTGAATGACTACTTCACCAAGGCCTGCGCAATTGGCGGTCACACACCGCACATCCTGCGTGAAGCCCTGAGCTGGCATATCAACCTGGAAGAAACCGGGAAAATGTTGCCGTAACACGCGAGCTAGACAGCCGCTGACCGAAAACTGTTTCGTCAGCGGCTTTTTTATACCTGTAATTTCAAAAACTGTACTGCTGTACTGGTCAATTTCTCTCCCTGAAACACACTTCCCCTACCATTTTTGCCAATTTCGCACCATTAAAGTGCGCACAGGTACAGTTGTGCTCATTTCTAGCCGTACAGCCCTCTTAAACAGTTAACTGGCCCATTGCAATACAGATGAACTGTATCTAGAGACCCTGGACAAAGAGGAGGATCATTGGCATCAGTTAAACCACTAGCCAATGCCGCCACAAGCGGAAGGATGTCACCATGGAACGTACACTCAGTTCCGAACTGTTCAGCGAAAGCAACTCTGTAAACACCCAGGCTTCCATGCCTTTGCGCGTACTTGCCAACCTGATGTTGTGGCAGCGCCGCATCTCCAGCCGCCATCAATTGGCTCGCCTGGACTCGCGTCTTCTGGCTGATGCCGGGATTAGCGAAGCACAGCGTTACGAAGAGCTGAGCAAGCCGTTCTGGCGCTAACTAGCGCTCGCTGGCCCTGACCACCGGTCCACCGCCAGCACCCTGAATTGAAAAAACAAAACCCGTCGCGGATTACTGCTGACGGGTTTTGTCGTTATGGGGCTATCGTTTTGGTAGCTTGCAAGCCAACAGGTACAGTTTTAAATATATTAAAATAAGGCAGGTACAGTTTGTGAAATACCTGATCCAGAGCACCCTGGCTACGGTTCCAGACAAAACATCCTTTGCCTGATGCGACCCTCAGCCTACTATTCGGCCCATAACCGTCTATTTTCATACGTTCACATTCAGGAGTCTTACCATGTCCACACTTCGCCTACTTAGCGCGGCTGCTCTGCTGGTCGTTGCTGCAAGCGCCAACGCCTCAAGCTTCATCGTTACCACCGACGGCATCGTGGGCACTCTAAAAGCCACATCCGACCTGACATCCGATGCCACTGGCTCGTTTCGTGACAACAAGATCGTGCGCGCAGCCCGTGACGACGCCGCCAGCTTCGTGGCCAGCGAAGGAACCATTCGTGGGGTAAAACTGGAAAGCGCCTTCGAAGCCATTCGCCAACAAGCGCCTCAATTGCAGGCCACTGATGCACAACTGGCTCAGGCCATCCTGACCATCTGATCAGGCACACATCCTGTAGCCACTGCCGCAGGTTGCGAATCGCAGCCTGCGGCAGTGTTTTGAACCACGCTGGCCCTCCCCCGACCATTACGCTAGCCTTGAGCCTCATTCAAACAGCCTCGAGACCCATGCGCTTTCCCCTAATTGTTCTACTCGTACTCTGCTGGACTCAATCAGCCAACGCCTTCGACATGACCACCCAGAATGTGGTGCTCAGTGGTTACGTCACCAGTAAAGTGACGTCCGCGCCTTTTGATCACAAACTGATACGTGCCGCACAGGACGACGCCGCCGTCTTTATTGCCAGTGATGGCCAAATGAGAGGCGCACAGCTGGAGTCTGCCCTGCGTTATCTGCGCTTGAACCAGCCAAAATTGAGTGCCAGCGACCTTGAACTGGCACAGACAATTCTCGTCCAATAAGTACCCGCTTTTTCCGGAGATTTTTCATGCGTAGCCCTCTAATCGTCGCCACCCTTGGCCTTTTGCTGCTCGCCGATGTGGTACAGGCACAAACCGTCGTGCAGACCAGTAACATCATCGTGCGCGCTTTTGGCCGCACCATTGACTTCACATCCGACACCACTACTTCCATCCGCGACTCTAAAGTTGTGCGCGAAGCCCACGACGACGCTGCCACCTTCGTCGCCAGCCAAGGTGATATTCGCGGCGTGCAACTGGAAGCAGCTTTCAGCACCCTGCGCGACCGCGTGCCTGAAGCCCGCAACGCCAGCGACCAGGATCTCGCCGAAGCCATCCTCGCACTGTGAGGCCGCTAACGCGCTGGCTCGCCGCCTGTGGCCTGCTGCTGATTACCAGCAGCGCCCAGGCCGCGCTGCATCTGCAACTCAAGACCGAGGGCCTGAGCCCGGCCGAACAACAGGCCAGCCAAGCCCTGCTCGATGAAGCCATGCAGAGCCTGCCACCGCGTTTTATCGAGCAACTGGATCGACAGATTCTGGTGGGCTGGACCGATGACATGCCCAGCAACGCTTATGGCCAGGCATCACTGACCTCCGAGCTGGACCTCAACCGCAATCTGCTGGCCGGGCTGACCGATGGCTCTGCCGCCACCCAGCAGACCAACCGCCCCCACGGCACTGTGCGCCGGGAAATGCTCGCCACCGTCTTGCACGAGCTGACCCATATCTACGACCGCGCCCGCCTCTGGCCCGCAGCCGAGCGCACGCTAATCCGCCGCTGTGCCCGGCAAAGCAGCAACACAGGCCTGATTGGCATCCCCGATCAATGTCGCGGGCAGACTGAGCGGCGCTTCACCCTCAGTGATGATCCGCGCTTGCTCGACCTGGCAGGCTGGCAGCAATACGTGGGCCGACGGGGCGAACGCGAGCAAGACAACCACCAGGTTGTACGCAGCCCGGACCTGTATGAAGTCAGCAGCCCCAAGGAGTTTGTCGCGGTCAATATGGAGTACTTCCTCCTCGACCCGGCCTACGCCTGCCGCCGCCCGGCTCTGTATCGCTACTACAAAGAACATTTCGGCTGGGCACCCGCAGCCAAGGATGAATGCCCAAAGGGCTTTGCATTCCTCAATGCTGGCAACGATTTCGGCAAAACACCGCTCGGCACCGTAGACCCGGAGCGGGTGTACGCCGTCGACTATCTGCTGGCCGAGGCCAATCAGGAATGGGCCAGCCGCTGGGGTCACAGCATGCTGCGCTTGGTGATCTGTGCTCCCGGTCGTCCGCGCGGGCCGGACTGTCGCCTCGATCTGCAAGAACACTTGGTGCTGTCTTACCGGGCGTTCGTCAATGACGTACAGCTCTCAAGCTGGGACGGCCTGACCGGGGCCTACCCTTCGCGCCTGTTTGTATTGCCGCTGGCTCAGGTGATCGACGAATACACCAAGACCGAATTGCGCAGCCTGGCTTCCGTGCCGCTCAAACTGAGCCGCCCTGAAATCGAGGAAGTGGTGGAACACGCCGCCGAAATGCATTGGAGCTATGACGGTGACTACTATTTCATCTCCAATAACTGCGCGGTGGAAACCCTGAAGCTGCTGCGCAGCGGCAGCGACAATGCTCAGCTCAAGGGTCTGGACAGCATCGTACCCAATGGCCTGCTTGAAGTGCTCAAGGCCCGGGGACTGGCGGACACCAGCGTGCTGGACAACCCTAAAGAAGCGTTGCGCCTGGGTTATCGCTTTGATTCCTACCGCGATCGCTACCAAGCGATGTTCGACGTGCTCAAGACCCGCTTGCCGATCAAGCAAACCACTGTCGAAGACTGGCTGGCCCTGAGTGCCGACGAGCGCCGACCATGGTTTGAGCAAGCAGACTTGCGGGCCAGCGCGGCATTATTGCTACTGGAGCAAGCCAGCTTTCGTCGCCAGCTGCTATTGGCCCAGGATGAGGTCAAACAAAAGTACCTGGGCGCACGCGGACTCAAGGATGGCGGCATGGACAAAGCCAACAAGACCCTGCAGGAAATCCTCGCCAGCAGCGGCTTCCTCAGTCGCCCGGCCGAACTGCTCGGCAGCAGCGGCTACGGTCTGCCGCAAGCCAAGGAGTGGGAAATGCTGGAGTCCGAAAGCAGCCAGCGCCAGCAGCAGCTACTGCGCCTGACCACTGACCTGGACAAGGAAGTTCGCAGCCTGCTGGAACCGGCCCGCGCAGCTGAAATTGCAGCTACTGAAGCCAACGTCAAACAGATCGGCGAACACTTGCGGGCAATTCACAAGGCATCCGGCGGGTTGCAACTACCCTGACGGTCAAAAACCTGTAGCAGCTGCCGAAGGAGCGAGGCTGCGTTCGGCGGCGAAGCCGTCGTAAATCATGAGAGCCGGATTTGTCTGGCACACCGCAGTGTCTGATTTTGCGACGACTCCGTCGCCGAACGCAGCCTCGTTCCTTCGGCAGCTGCTACAGGGAGTATCACGACCGCTTACGCACCCGGCACAAAATGCTTCTGCGCCGTACCGTGGGCAATCAGCCGCGAGAGGTAGTTCATTTTGTCGGCATCCTGGTCGACAAAGCGGAAGGTCAGTTGCAACCAGGCACTGTCCGGCTTTGGCTCAAATGCCACGATGGCATGCAGATAACCATTCAATCGCGCCACCTCGGCGCTCTCGCCCTGCTCAAGGTCCAATACGGCGCTGTCCAGCACCTGAGGCAGCACTTCGCCGCGACGCACCACCAGCAGCGCCTCCTTGAGGCTCAGCGCCTTGATCACGCACGTCTGTGTGCCGCTGGGCAAACGCAGTTGCCCTTGCCCACGACTGGTCAGTGCAGGTGCCGCTACAGGTGCTGGACGTGGTGCAGGAGCAACTGGGGCAGAAGTCACCACTTGCGCCTTGCCACCGGTCAACGCATTCAGCGAGTCATTGCCAAACGCCGAGCTCATACGGGTCGGCGCGCTGGCCATTACTGAGTCGAGCAGACCGGCCTTGGTAAACGCCTTCTTCACCTTGGACAGGAGCTGTTCGTTGGTGAACGGCTTGCTGACAAAATCCGAAACCCCCGCCTGAATGGCCTGGATCACGTTCTCTTTGTCACCACGGCTGGTGACCATGATAAAGGGCAACGTTTTCAGCTTGTCCTGCTCGCGACACCAGCTCAACAGCTCAAGGCCGGACATCTCTGGCATTTCCCAGTCGCACAGCACCAAATCAAACGCTTCGCGGGTCAGCAGAGTCTGGGCTTTGCGGCCGTTGACTGCGTCTTCGATCCTGATGCCCGGAAAATAGTTACGCAGGCAATTTTTAATCAGATCACGAATAAACGACGCGTCATCCACCACCAGCACACTCACCTTGCTCATCGACTGCTCCTTGGATATGAACGCCCAAAAAGCAAAACGCCCGGCAATGAGCCGGGCGTCTTTTGAATCAGGCTGTCTTATTTATCGTCAGGCGGCGGCGCAACATTAGCGTTATCAACATCAGGACCCTGAACTTCTTCGCGCATGCGCTTAAGACCCATGTGACGCACGTCAGTACCGCGCACCAGATAAATCACCAGTTCCGAGATATTACGCGCGTGATCACCGATACGCTCCAGCGAACGCAGCACCCAAATAATGCTCAACACACGCGAGATCGAACGCGGGTCTTCCATCATGTAAGTGGCCAATTCACGCAGCGCGGTCTTGTATTCACGGTCGATGATTTTGTCGTACTGCGCGACCGACAACGCAAGGTCAGCATCGAAGCGGGCAAAGGCATCCAGTGCATCACGCACCATGTTGCGCACCTGATCACCGATGTGGCGCACTTCAACGTAACCACGTGGCGCTTCACCCTCTTCGCACAACTGGATGGCACGGCGAGCGATCTTGGTCGCTTCGTCACCGATGCGCTCAAGATCGATTACCGACTTGGAGATGCTGATGATCAAGCGCAAGTCAGACGCCGCAGGCTGGCGACGGGCCAGAATGCGCAGGCACTCCTCGTCGATGTTGCGCTCCATCTGATTGATTTGCTCATCGACCTCGCGCACCTGCTGAGCCAGACCCGAGTCGGCCTCGATCAACGCTGTTACGGCATCGTTGACCTGTTTCTCGACCAGGCCGCCCATCGCCAGCAGGTGGCTGCGCACGTCCTCGAGTTCCGCGTTGAACTGCGCGGAAATGTGATGGGTGAGGCCATCCTTTGAAATCATGGTTTTGCTCCGCAAAAGCTTCAAGCGACAAGCTTCAAGCTGCAAGTTGATTGTGTCGTTACGCCAAACTGCCTTTACTTGCCGCTTGAAGCTAACGGCTTGCAGCTGCTACTAACCATACCGCCCGGTGATGTAGTCTTCGGTCTGCTTCTTGGCCGGATTGGTGAACAGCGTGTCGGTGTCGCCGTACTCAACCATTTTGCCCATGTACATGAACGCCGTGTAGTCCGAAACCCGGGCTGCTTGCTGCATGTTGTGCGTCACGATGACGATGGTGAACTTGGACTTGAGTTCGTAGATCAGCTCTTCGACTTTCAGCGTTGAAATCGGATCGAGTGCCGAGCATGGCTCATCGAGCAGCAACACTTCAGGCTCCACCGCAATGGTGCGAGCAATCACCAGACGCTGCTGCTGACCACCGGACAGGCCCAATGCCGATTCGTGCAGGCGGTCCTTGACCTCATCCCACAATGCCGCGCCCTTGAGTGCCCACTCAACGGCTTCGTCGAGGACGCGTTTTTTGTTGATGCCCTGAATCCGCAGACCGTAAACCACGTTCTCGTAAATGGTCTTGGGGAACGGGTTAGGCTTCTGGAACACCATCCCGACGCGGCGACGCAGCTCAGCCACATCCTCACCCTTACGGTAGATGTTGTTGCCGTACAGGTTGATCTCGCCTTCGACGCGGCAACCATCCACCAGGTCGTTCATGCGGTTGAAGGTGCGCAGCAGCGTGGACTTGCCACAGCCGGACGGACCGATAAACGCCGTTACCCGTTGTTTCGGGATATTCAGGCTCACGTCGTACAGCGCCTGTTTTTCACCGTAGTAAAGATTCAGGCCCGGCACTTCGATGGCGACTTCTTCGTTTTCCAGCTTCAAGCTTTGTTTGGTGCGACCCAAGGCTGACATGTTGATGCCGTGGGCAGTGGATTCATGCTGCATGGTCTTACTCCGTTCGTAGCTGCAAGCTTCTAGCTGCAAGCTGCAAGTTTTGAGCAAAAGCGGAGGCGGCATTGACTTGCCGCTTGTAGCTTGCCGCTTGTGGCTATCTTTTAGCTTTCCAGCGCCTTGTACTTCTCGCGCAGGTGGTTACGAATCCACACTGCCGACAGGTTCAGGGTCGCGATCACCAGCACCAGCAGCAACGCCGTGGCGTAAACCAGCGGTCGTGCAGCTTCGACGTTCGGGCTCTGGAAACCCACGTCATAAATATGGAAGCCCAGGTGCATGATCTTCTGGTCAAGGTGCAGGTACGGGTAGTTGCCATCCAGCGGCAGCGACGGCGCCAGCTTGACCACACCCACCAGCATCAGCGGCGCCACTTCACCGGCAGCACGGGCCACGGCGAGGATCATGCCGGTCATCATGGCCGGGCTGGCCATCGGCAGCACGATCTTCCACAGAGTTTCCGATTTGGTCGCACCCAGCGCCAGCGAGCCTTCACGAACCGTACGCGGAATCCGCGCCAACCCTTCTTCGGTGGCCACGATCACGACCGGAACCGCCAGCAGCGCCAAGGTCAGCGAGGCCCACATCAGGCCCGGCGTACCAAAGGTCGGCGCCGGCAATGCTTCGGCAAAGAACAGGCGGTCAACCGAGCCACCCAGCACATACACAAAAAAGCCCAGACCAAATACGCCGTAAACAATCGCAGGCACACCCGCCAAGTTGTTTACCGCGATACGGATCACCCGGGTCAGGGTGTTTTGCTTGGCATATTCCCGCAGGTAGACCGCCGCCAGTACGCCGAACGGGGTCACGATTATGGCCATGATCAGGGTCATCATCACAGTGCCGAAAATCGCCGGGAAGATCCCGCCTTCGGTGTTGGCTTCGCGCGGATCCTGGCTCAGGAACTCCCAGATGTTGCTGAAATACATGCCCAGCTTTTGCCAGCTGTTCATGGCGTTCGGCTGGTAGGCCTTGACCACTTTGCCGATGCCGATTTCCAGCTCTTTGCCATTGGCATCGCGGGCCGTGAGACTGTCGCGATTGAACTGCGCATGCAGATCACCAAGGCGGTCTTCAATAGCCTTGTAACGTGCATTCAACTCGGCGCGCTCAGACTCCATGTCGGCTTGTGCCTGCGGGGTCAGCTTGCCTTCCAGCTCCAGCTTGCGGCCATGCAGACGGATGCGTTCCAACCCATGGTTGATCGCACCGATGTCTTTCTTCTCAAGCTGGCTCAGTTGCGATGCCAGATCATTCACTCGCTTGACCCGGGCTTGCAGCTCTGGCCAGGCAGCGGCACCTTCTGCCACCACCTTGCCGTTTTCTTTCACGTTAACCAGGTAACCGTAAAAGTTGCCCCACTCGCGACGCTCGATGGCCATCAACTCCGGCGGCATGCTCTGGTTGGTCAGCCACTCGCCCACCACCCAGGTAAAGTCGTTACCGTTCAAGTCGCGGTTGCCGACCTTGATCAGCTCGCGAGTCATGAACTCAGGGCCTTGTTCAGGTACTGGCAAGCCCGCGCTTTTCAGGCGCTCGCGGGGCACCTCTTCCTTTTGCACCACTTCGCCGATCACCAGGTGATTGGCATCACCCGGCACGTTGTACTCGGCATGTATCAGGTCAGCGGGCCAGAAGTGACCCAGGCCACGAACGGCAATCACCGACAGCAAGCCGATGGTCATGATGACGGCGATGGACACTGCACCACCGCTGATCCAGACGCCAGGAGCGCCGCTCTTGAACCAGCCTTTGAGGGAATTCTGTTTCACAGACTTCTACCTTCCTTAAAGCGACGAATATTTCTTGCGCAGACGCTGACGAATCAGCTCGGCAAGAGTGTTCATGATGAAGGTAAACAGCAGCAGCACCAGCGCCGAGAGGAACAGCACACGGTAATGGCTACCGCCCACTTCCGACTCTGGCATTTCTACCGCCACGTTCGCCGCCAAGGTCCGCAGGCCTTCGAACAGGTTCATTTCCATGACTGGGGTGTTACCGGTGGCCATCAACACAATCATCGTCTCGCCGACCGCACGCCCCATACCGATCATCAGTGCCGAGAAGATCCCCGGGCTGGCAGTCAGGATGACCACGCGGGTCATGGTTTGCCACGGCGTGGCACCCAACGCCAGCGAACCCAGGGTCAGGCCGCGGGGCACGCTGAACACGGCGTCTTCAGCAATCGAGTAGATGTTGGGAATAACCGCAAAACCCATCGCCAGGCCAACTACCAGTGCGTTGCGCTGATCGTAGGTGATGCCCAGATCGTGGGAGATCCACATCCGCATATCGCCGCCGAAGAACCAGGCTTCCATAAACGGGCTCATGTACAGCGACAACCAGCCTACAAACAGCAGCACCGGAATCAGGATCATGCTCTCCCAGCCATCCGGTACGCGCAGCCGGATCGACTCAGGCAGGCGGCTCCAGGTAAAACCCGCGACCAGAATACCGACCGGCATCAACATCAACAGGCTGAAAATACCCGGCAAGTGCCCTTCCACATACGGCGCCAGAAACAGACCGGCGAAGAAACCCAGAATCACCGTCGGCATCGCTTCCATCAGCTCGATCACCGGCTTGACCTTGCGGCGCAGGCTTGGCGCCATGAAGTAAGCGGTGTAAATCGCAGCAGCAACGGCCAGCGGTGCAGCCAGCAACATGGCGTAGAAAGCAGCCTTCAACGTACCGAAGGTCAATGGCGCAAGGCTCATCTTGGGTTCGAAGTCGGTGTTGGCGGCCGTCGATTGCCAGACGTACTTAGGTTCGTCGTAGTTCTCGTACCAGACCTTGCTCCACAACGCGCTCCAGGACACTTCCGGGTGCGGGTTCTTCAAGGTCAGCGGCAGCAACTTGCCGCCCTCTTCAACAATGATGCGGTTGGCACGCGGCGACAACGCCATGATGCCAGGGCCTTCGGCAATTTTCTCGACCAGCAGGGTGCGGTGTGCGGTGCTGTGGAACACGCCGATATCACCGGCAGCGTCCAGGGCCAGGAAGCCCTTGCGACGTTGCTCGGCAGTGATTTCAACAATCGGCGAGGTGCCCATCTGGAAGCTGCGGATATGCTTGAAGCGCTGTTCGCCATCCGGATCACGGGCCATGAACCACTGGCTCAGACCGCCCTTGGAATCACCAAAGATCAGCGAGATCCCCCCCACCAACTGCGTACTGGCAGTGATTTCAGTCGTCGCCTCATCGGCCAGCTTATAGCGACCGTTGAGGCTCTTGTCGCGCAGGCTGAACACATCGGCCTGGGCCCGATCATTGATCACATACAACCACTGCTGACGCGGGTCGATGTACAGCGCTTTGACCTGATTGGTCATCTGCGGCAGGTCGATGCGGGTTTCAGTATTCGTGACCTCTTCGGTCATCATGTTTTCTTCGCGGGCCAGCGACACAACGTTCAGTTGCGCGCCCGTCGTACCCGCCACGACCAGCGTCGAATCATTCACGCTGAGGTTCACGTGATCCAGTGCGCCACCTGTAGGGTCGAGCACGATCGGCGTTTCGCCATACGGGTATTCAATCGCCGGGCTGATGGTCTTTTTGCCATCCGGGTAACTGACTTTATAGCTATGACGGAACACCAGCGCCTGACCGTTGGACAGACCCAGCACCACCACCGGGTTGCCTGGCTGGTCCTCGCCCAATGCAGTCACATGCGTACCGGCTGGCAGCGGCAAGTTGACCCGCGACAGTTCGTCACCGTTCTTCGCATTGAAGAACAACACCATGCCCTTGTCTGATACGCGCATACCGACCTGATTCTGCTCCTCAATGGAAAGCATCAGCGGCTTGCCGGCGTCCTGCATCCAGACCGGCGTAATCGCCTGCTTGGGATTCAGGTCCGCGCCCTGGAACAAAGGGTAAACCACATAGCCCAGGAAGAAGAAAATCAGCGTGATCGCGCCGAGCACGGCAAGACCGCCGATAAATACATACCAGCGGGTCAGGTGGTCTTTAAACGCGCGGATGCGGCGCTTGCGTTGCAGTTCAGGCGTATTGAAATCAATGCGCTTGGGAGCGGATGTCGTAGTCATTGAGGAATTGGCCAGATCATTCATGCGCACACCCTAGCGGTCCTGTATGACAGAAAGATGACAAAACGGTGACGCAAAAAATCCGCCGCCCGACGGTGCCGGCAGCGGAATGGAAATTAGGTGTATCTGCAACAACGCTAAACCTGCAGCCGCTGCCGAAGGCTGCGATGGGTTGCGCAGCGACCCTCGTTTCTGAAGGTCCTGCGGTCCTTATCGCAGCCAGGCGGCAGCGGCTACAAAGTTTATGCGCCTTCTTTCAAGCCCAGGTCAGCCAAGGCTTTGGCAGCGACTTTGGCTGGCAGAGGAATGTAGCCGTCTTTGACAACCACTTCCTGGCCTTGCTTGGACAGAACCAACTTGATGAACTCGGCTTCCAGCGGGTTCAGCGGCTTGTTCGGCGCCTTGTTCACGTACACGTAGAGGAAACGCGACAGCGGGTATTTGCCGTTCAGTGCGTTTTCTTCGGTGTCCTCAATAAACTCGGTGCTGCCTTTTTTAGCCAAAGGCACGGTCTTCACGCTGGCGGTTTTGTAACCGATGCCCGAGTAACCCACGCCGTTCAGCGAGCTGCTGATCGACTGCACAACCGAAGCCGAGCCTGGCTGTTCGTTCACGTTAGGCTTGTAATCGCCTTTGCACAGGGCTTCTTCCTTGAAGTAGCCATAGGTCCCGGACACCGAGTTACGACCGAAGAGTTGGACTGGCTTGTTGGCCAGGTCGCCGGTCACACCCAGGTCGCCCCAGGTTTTAACGTCAGCTTTGGCGCCACACAGACGAGTCGAGGAGAAAATCGCGTCGACCTGTTCCATGGTCAGGTGCTTGATCGGGTTGTCCTTGTGCACGAACACGGCCAAGGCATCCACTGCCACCGGGATAGCAGTTGGCTTGTAGCCGTACTTCTGCTCGAAAGCAGCCAGTTCGTTGTCTTTCATCTTGCGGCTCATCGGGCCCAGGTTAGCGGTGCCTTCAGTAATCGCAGGCGGCGCGGTCGAAGAACCGGCAGCTTGAATCTGGATGTTTACGTTTGGATATTCTTTTTTGTAAGCCTCGGCCCACAATGTCATCAAGTTCGCCAGGGTGTCAGAACCAACGCTGGACAGGTTACCCGACACACCAGTGGTCTTCACGTAGGGCTGAATAGCCGGGTCAACACCAGCGGCAACCGCATTGGCAGTTGCAACGCCTGCGGCGACAAAAGTCAGGGCCGCCATAACACGCTTCAGTTTCATGCCTTACTCCTAACAAACGGGGTTAGATGAATCGGGGGCCAGTATCTGCAGGCCATATGACCACTCTATGAACCGATTGTGACAATTAGATGAAAGGCCATCACTCGTTACAAATGATGGCCTTCTGGGAGACTGACGAGGTATTACGACGGATCAGGGCTTGTTCAGCGGCCCTTTTTCCATAGATAAGCACCCACCACCAAGCCCATCGTGCAAATGATAGCCACGTAGTAGGCCGGGCCCATCGGGCTTTCCTTAAGCAACAAGGTCACGGCCATTGGGGTCAGGCCGCCAAAGATGGCGTAGGCCAGGTTGTAGGAAAACGACAGGCCGCTGAAGCGCACCACGGCCGGGAAAGCTTTGACCATGACATAAGGCACAGCGCCGATGGTGCCTACAAACAAACCGCTCAAGGCATATAGCGGGAACAGCCAGTCTGGGTGTTGCAGCAGGCTGTGATAGAACGTCCACGACGACACCAGCAACCCGGCGCAACCCAACACAAATACCTTGCCCGCACCAAAGCGGTCAGCCAGGGCACCCGAGGCGATGCAACCCAGGCTCAGAAAGACGATTGCCAGGCTGTTGGCCTGCAACGAGGTGGTGGCAGAGAAGCCGTAGATGGTTTGCAGCACAGTCGGTGTCATCAGGATCACTACGATGATCCCGGCAGACAGCAACCAGGTCAGCAACATCGAGATCACAATCGCGCCGCGATGATCACGCAATACGGTCTTGAGCGGGACTTCAGCCGCCAATGCCTTGCGCAACTGCAACTCGGCGAACACCGGTGTTTCGTGCAGCCACCGGCGCAGGTACACCGAGAACAAGCCAAAGACACCGCCCATCAGGAAAGGAATCCGCCATGCGAAATCAGACACTTCAGCCGGTGTGTAGATCGTATTGATGGCAGTGGCCATCAACGAACCCAACAAAATACCCGCTGTCAGCCCACACGTCAGGGTGCCGCAGGCATAGCCAACATGGCGGGGCGGGACGTGCTCGGCCACAAACACCCAAGCCCCCGGCACCTCACCACCAATGGCCGCGCCCTGAATCACGCGCATCAGCAGCAACAGAATCGGTGCCCACATGCCAATCTGCGCATACGTTGGCAACAGACCCATGATCAAGGTCGGCACTGCCATCATAAAGATGCTCAGGGTGAACATCTTTTTGCGCCCCAGCAGGTCGCCAAAGTGCGCCATGACGATGCCACCCAGAGGGCGCGCCAGGTAACCCGCAGCAAAAATACCGAAGGTTTGCATCAGGCGTAGCCACTCGGGCATGTCCGCCGGGAAAAACAGCTTTCCGACTACCGTGGCAAAAAACACAAAAATAATAAAATCGTAAAACTCCAGCGCACCACCCAGGGCAGACAGCGACAAGGTTTTATAGTCATTACGGGTTAACGGCCGCGAAGGCGGCGCTGCACTGGAAGGCTCTGTGATCATGGGGTCTTGCTTCTCTTATTAGGCTCGGCAAAAAGCTGCAACTTCGCCGGCAGGGGCTGGGCAGGTTTTGAAAGATAACAAATTGTTTGCAAAAGCACAGAGCTAGACGCGCAGAGCACTCAAAAAGCGGAATCCGGAGGTCGTCGGCTGAGTCATCGCCCGATATACTCACAAACCGTAAGAAACACTTGGTAACTTCCAGGTTGCTGTGCGAAAACGCCCGCTGGATGGCTTCAGCCGATTTCGCAGAGTTTCCCCTTGGTGCGGCTTATGAAGAACGTGACGAACGTAGTATGTTCGGGCTGAATCGTTTTTCTAAAGACGCTTATTCACCCGCAGTACTTATGAAGAATCACGGGTCAGAGGCCCTTTGGCATGTTAGAGCTCGAACAAGAAGATCCAATCCCGCAAGGCGACCTGGCCTTGCAAATCACTGCGCTGCCTCGCGAGACCAATGGTTTCGGCGATATTTTTGGCGGTTGGCTGGTTTCACAAATGGACCTGGCTGGCACCGCAATGGCCAGCAAGGTTGCCGGTGGCCGTGTAGCCACAGTCGCTATTGATCGTATGGCGTTTCTGGTTCCTGTGGCAGTGGGTGCGCAATTGTCGTTCTACACCCAGGCACTTGAGATCGGCCGCAGCTCTATCCAGATGATGGTTGAAGTGTGGAGTGACGACCCGTTGTCCAGCGAATGGCGCAAGGTGACTGAAGCCGTCTTTGTATTTGTTGCCATTGATGGCAGCGGCCGCACCCGTTCCGTTCCGCCCCGCCGTTAACCTTCCACAGCACTGAAATAGAGAGCCTGCCATGCACCATATAGAGTCAGTCACCCTGGATGAACTGGAGTGCTGGCACTTCCAGCATGGTCAGGCCCAACTGCTGGTCGCCAAGCAGGGTGCGCAAGTCCTCAGCTACCAGCTAGGCGATGAGCCACCCATTATCTGGCTCAACGAAAAAGCCCAGTACAAGCAAGGCAAGGGTATCCGTACTGGCGTGCCGGTGTGCTGGCCATGGTTCGGTAATTTGGCGTTGAACCCGCAAAGCGTGCAGGCCATGCGCCACAGCGACGAGCCTGCCACCGCCCACGGTCTGGTCCGCACCCGCGAATGGGAAGTGCTGGAAATCGATGACGCGGGCGAAGCCCTGCATATTGAACTGGGCCTGCCTCACATCGACGGCGGCCTGCCCGGCTGGCCCCACGATGTGGCGCTAACCCTGAGCATTCGCCTCGACACCCAACTGCATATCAGCCTCACCAGCCATAACCGCAGCGACATCCCGGTCAGCATCAGCCAGGCGCTGCACAGCTACTTCGCGGTCAGCGACGTGCGCAAGGTTCAGGTTCAAGGCGTAGAGGGCCTGACCTACATCGACACGCTCAAAGACTGGGAACATATCAAGCAGGCGGGCGATTTGACCTTTAGTGGCGAAACCGACCGTATCTACCTCGATACCCCGCAACAACTGAGCATCGTAGATTCGGACTGGTCGCGTACCCTTGAGCTGACCAGCCACGGCTCGCGTACAGCGGTGATCTGGAACCCGTGGATCGACAAGACCGCCAGCTTCAGCGACATGGCTGCAGACGGCTGGCAACGCATGTTGTGCATCGAAACCGCCAACGTGATGGATGACGTGATCACCCTGCAACCGGGCGCCAGCCATTCAATGGGCGTGAGTATTGCGAGTAAACGGCTAAAGGTCTGATACGCAACCTGTAGCCGCTGCCGCAGGCTGCGATGGGCTGCGCAGCGGCCCTGCTGTTTGAAGCGCCTTTGGACCTTATCGCAGCCTGCGGCAGCGGCTACAGGCTGTGTTCCAATCCCTACAAATCTGCCTCAACCACCACCCGCACCTTGCTCGCATCCAGCGCATAGGCCGCATCGGCCAGGTCATTGCTGACCTTCTCAACCTTCAGCGTGCCCATCACCCATAACGGGGTGTAGATGTCGTCCAGCTTCAAGCCTTTGGGATAGCGCACCAGCACCAGCTGATTGGGCGGCGGAGGCGGCACATGGATGCAGGCCCCAGGGTACGGCACCAGGAAAAACAGCGTGCTGCGGCCCTTGGCGTCCGTTTCCAATGGCACGGGGTAACCGCCCAGACGGATATTTTTACCGTTCATGCCCGCCACGGTTTTGCTGGAATACATCACGGCTGGCAAACCCTTGCTCTGCTTCAAACCGCCCTTGTCGGTAAACGTACCGTTAGCCTCGGGCGAGTCATGGTCAATTTCGGGCATTTGTTCGAGGGCTTTTTGGTCCGACATAGGCATCAGTTCAAGCCAGTCGGTTTCGGGCAGTTCTGCCGCGTGTGCCAGGCCTGCGCCAAGCAAAAGGAATGTCAGTAGAAAACGGCGCATGCAAGGCTCGATAAAAGAGGAGTTAAACGCACGCAGTTTAGCGCTCTCTGCGGCTGGCGCAGAGAGAGCCAAGGCGTTTAATCAGGACTTTTTCGACACAATGCCGTAGATCACCAGCAAGATCACAGCACCAACCACCGCACCGATAAAGCCGGCACCCTCACCCGCCTTGTAGATACCCAGCGCCTGGCCACCGTAGGTAGCCGCCAGCGAACCGCCGATACCCAGCAGGATGGTCATGATCCAGCCCATGCTGTCGTCACCCGGTTTCAGGAAACGAGCCAGCAGACCAACGATCAAGCCGATAAAAATGGTTCCGATGATGCCCATGGACGCTTCCTCTCGATTAGATGGCGTAAGCCAAAGCCTAGTCAGCACTTTGGCATCACGCCATCAGAGAGTAGCGACAACCCAATGGTTCCCGGCGAAAGCGATTTACGCTTCGTCGATTAACGCTTCAACCTTGAGGATTTGCGCTTTGAGCGTCGCCATATCTGCACAGCGCAGGTTGGCGTGACCGACTTTACGGCCGATCTTGAAAGCCTTGCCGTAGTGGTGCAAATGGCAGTCGGCAATCGCAATCACCTTCTCAACTGGCGGCACGCTGCCGATGAAGTTGAGCATGGCGCTTTCACCGACCTTGGCCGTCGAACCCAGCGGCAAGCCAGCGATGGCCCGCAAGTGGTTTTCAAACTGGCTGCACTCGGCGCCTTCAGTGGTCCAATGCCCGGAGTTATGCACACGCGGGGCAATTTCGTTGGCCTTAAGGCCACCGTCGACTTCAAAGAACTCGAACGCCATCACGCCAACATAATCCAGCTGCGTGAGCACACGGCTGGAGTAGTCTTCAGCCAAGGCTTGCAGCGGGTGATCGGTGCTGGCAATCGACAACTTGAGAATGCCACTGTCGTGAGTGTTGTGTACCAACGGGTAGAACTGTGTTTCACCATCACGACCGCGCACGGCGATCAGCGACACTTCGCCGGTAAACGGTACAAAACCTTCCAGCAAGCACGACACACTGCCCAGCTCGGCAAACGTACCCACTACGTCAGCAGGCGTACGCAGCACTTTCTGGCCCTTGCCGTCATAACCCAGAGTGCGGGTCTTGAGCACGGCAGGCAGGCCAATGCTGACCACCGCCGCGTCCAGATCAGCCTGGGACTGGATGTCGGCAAACGCCGGGGTCGGAATCCCCAGATCCTTGAACATGCTCTTTTCGAACCAGCGGTCGCGAGCAATGCGCAGCGCTTCGGCACTCGGGTACACCGGGACGAATTGCGACAGGAAAGCCACGGTTTCAGCCGGAACGCTTTCGAACTCGAATGTCACCAGGTCGACTTCATCAGCCAACTGGCGCAGATGATCCGGATCGCTGTAATCCGCACGCAGGTGTTCGCCCAATGCGCCAGCGCAGGCATCAGGTGCCGGATCAAGGAAAGCAAAGTTCATCCCCAGCGGAGTACCCGCCAAGGCCAGCATGCGGCCCAGTTGGCCGCCACCGATTACACCGATTTTCATCGTCAGAAACCTCAGGCTACGCGCGGGTCTGGATTGTCCAGCACGCTGTCAGTCTGTTCAGCACGGAATGCTTTCAAAACGGTGTGGAACTGCGGGTGCTTGGCACCCAGGATGCTCGCCGACAACAAAGCCGCGTTGATCGCGCCCGCTTTGCCGATGGCCAGGGTTGCAACCGGAATGCCCGCTGGCATCTGCACGATCGACAGCAGCGAGTCGACACCCGACAGCATGGCCGACTGCACCGGAACACCCAGTACTGGCAAATGGGTTTTGGCCGCACACATGCCTGGCAAGTGGGCTGCGCCACCGGCACCAGCGATGATGACCTCGATCCCGCGGCCTTCGGCCTCTTCGGCATACTGGAACAGCAGATCCGGAGTGCGGTGGGCAGAGACCACTTTCACTTCGTAAGGAATGCCGAGTTTTTCCAGCATATCGGCGGTGTGGCTGAGGGTGGACCAATCGGACTTGGAGCCCATGATCACGCCTACCAGTGCACTCATCGTCGCGCCTCTTCTCTTGGGCGCCCGCAGGCGCGTCAAAAAACAACAAGCCACGTGGAGGATCCGACGTGGCTTGTTATAGGAATTAAGGCCGGTCAAGCCAGCCGAAGGCCGCGCAGTATACCCCAAAGATGTGCCTTGAAAGCACCTTTGGCGACCATCTGTCTTGCACGACAAAAACAGCCCGGACGCCCGGTTTTATTGACTCTTAGGTCAGGCGATAAAATCGGCTCAGGTCGGCGTTGGCGCCTGACCGGTTGGATTCTCCAGCTTGCGCCACAACAACCGCACGTTAGCCTTGCGTACCAGCGCGCAACGGTACAGGCGAATCTCCAGCGGTACGTGCCATTGCGGCCCTCCACACACCACCAGTTCACCCCGCGCCAGCTCGGCGCGCACGCTCAAGTGCGGCACCCAGGCGATGCCCAGCCCCTCTAGCGCCATGCTTTTAAGGCTGTCGGCCATCGCCGTCTCATAAATAGTGGTAAAGCGCAGGCTGCGCTGACGCAGCAGCAAATTCACCGAGCGACCCAAAAAAGCGCCAGCGCTGTAGGCCAACAGCGGCACACTGCCTTCGCCCTCAAGATCAAACAACGGCTTGCCGTCAGCATCGGCGGCGCACACCGGGAGCATTTCAGTATTGCCCAGGTGCAAGGACGGAAAAATTTCCGGATCCATCTGCAAAGCAGCGTCTGGATCGTAAAAAGCCAGCATCAAATCGCATCCGCCTTCACGCAAGGCATGCACCGCGTCTCCGACGTTAGTCGCAACCAGACGTGTCGCAATATTCAGCCCTTCATTACGCAATTGGGCGATCCAGCGCGGGAAAAAACCCAAGGCCAAGGAGTGT
Source organism: Pseudomonas sp. ML2-2023-6 (assembly GCF_037055265.1). NCBI lineage: Bacteria > Pseudomonadati > Pseudomonadota > Gammaproteobacteria > Pseudomonadales > Pseudomonadaceae > Pseudomonas > Pseudomonas sp. ML2-2023-6. Next base: position 606,142 of record NZ_CP146347.1, read on the forward strand.
GCAGCAGCCACTTGCATGACCTCGCCCTGCCCGCCTTCGAGGTGATGCAGATGGCGCAACACTTCGCCCAACTGTTCAACCACGGTGCGCGCCGTAACCAAAAACAGCTGACCGGCCGCAGTCAACTCCACCGGGGTGCGGGAACGATTCACCAAGGTCAGCCCAAGCGCCGCTTCAAGGCTGCGAATACGTCGGCTAAAGGCTGGCTGAGTGACAAAGCGACGCTCTGCCGCCTGGGAAAAACTGCGCGTAGCAGCCAGGGCACTGAAGTCCTCTAACCATTTACTTTCGAGATTCATCGAGTCCTCCCGGACGCGCACCAAATTGGGTCACACGCTCGACGCGCTTGTCGCGTCACGTCGTCATTATGCCGTTTCTGCATAGGATAGTGTTTAAAGGCATTGGCCCAAAATAGTCCGCAAGCCTAGGATTCTAAGCGTTCCGGCCCAGACCGGGTTCTTATCGAGATGATTTCTATCATGTCCTCCGCTGCATCTTTCCGTACCGAAAAAGACCTGCTTGGCGTACTCGAAGTACCAGCTCAAGCGTATTACGGCATCCAGACCCTGCGAGCGGTGAATAACTTCCGTCTCTCGGGCGTTCCGATCTCGCACTACCCGAAGCTGGTTGTGGGCCTGGCAATGGTGAAACAAGCCGCTGCTGATGCCAACCGCGAGCTGGGTCATCTGAGCGACGCCAAGCACGCTGCCATCAGCGAAGCTTGTGCCCGTCTGATCCGCGGCGATTTCCACGAAGAGTTCGTGGTGGACATGATTCAGGGCGGCGCTGGCACTTCAACCAACATGAATGCCAACGAAGTGATCGCCAACATCGCGCTGGAGGCCATGGGCCACCAGAAAGGCGAATACCAGTACCTGCACCCTAACAACGACGTGAACATGGCGCAGTCGACCAACGACGCCTACCCGACGGCCATCCGCCTGGGCTTGTTGTTGGGTCACGACGCGCTGCTGGCCAGCCTCGACAGCCTGATCCAGTCGTTCGCGGCCAAAGGCGTCGAGTTCAGCCACGTCCTGAAAATGGGCCGTACCCAGCTGCAAGACGCCGTGCCTATGACCCTGGGTCAAGAGTTCCGTGCGTTCGCCACCACCTTGAGTGAAGATCTGGCCCGCCTGAAAACACTGGCGCCAGAGCTGCTGACCGAAGTAAACCTGGGCGGCACCGCCATCGGTACTGGCATCAACGCTGACCCGCGTTACCAGATGCTGGCTGTAAACCGTCTGGCAACCATCAGCGGTCACCCGCTGGTACCGGCTGCCGACTTGATCGAAGCCACCTCCGACATGGGCGCCTTCGTCCTGTTCTCCGGCATGCTCAAGCGTACCGCGGTCAAACTGTCGAAGATCTGCAACGACTTGCGCCTGCTGTCCAGCGGCCCACGCACCGGCATCAACGAAATCAACCTGCCAGCGCGTCAGCCGGGCAGCTCGATCATGCCAGGCAAGGTCAACCCGGTTATCCCGGAAGCCGTTAACCAGGTGGCATTCCAGATCATCGGTAACGACCTGGCCCTGACCATCGCTGCCGAAGGCGGCCAGCTGCAACTGAACGTGATGGAGCCGCTGATCGCATTCAAGATCTTCGACTCGATCCGCCTGCTGCAACGCGCCATGGACATGTTGCGCGAACACTGCATCGTCGGCATCACTGCTAACGAAGCGCGCTGCCGCGAACTGGTCGAGCACTCGATTGGTCTGGTAACCGCACTGAACCCGTACATCGGCTATGAAAACGCCACCCGCATCGCCCGTATCGCCCTTGAAAGCGGCCGCGGTGTGCTGGAACTGGTGCGCGAAGAAGGCTTGCTCGACGACGCCATGCTCGACGACATCCTGCGCCCGGAAAACATGATTGCCCCGCGTCTGGTGCCTCTTAAGGCCTGATGCTGTAACACGCTTAACGCTCACCAGGTCGAGGGACTAGACACCTCTCACCTTTTGAGGGCCTACAGATACGTCTGCAGGCCCTTTTTTTTGCCCGCGATTCGAGGCCTTCGCGAGTTTCTATATTGCGTAGCAGCTGCCGAAGGAACGAGGCTGCGTTCGGCGACGTAGTCGTCGCGAAACCTGAGCACTCAATATATCTGACACACCAAGCTGCCTGATTTACGACGGCTTCGCCGCCGAACACAGCCTCGTTCCTTCGGCTGCTGCTACGAACGACTTGCTCTTAAAACCGACACGTACATGAAAAATCAATCACTTATGCAGACGCCTCTAATACTCATAGGTATAGTGCCCGCCCTCTTCCTGCGCTTGGCCCCAGCCCCTGCGGCCATCGTCAGCACGGAAACAGCATCGTAAACCAAGCATCAACATGGCCAGGGTCGCCTTGATCGCCTACGTTTATGCCCGTCTCAAGCGGGTGTAACGCGATATTTCGATCCACCCGTGTTGCCATCAGATAAAAACAGCGAGGAATAATCCATGCTTGAAGTCATCAATGACTTCCTCTCAGGGAAAGTACTAATCGTGCTCATGGTTGGGCTCGGTGGCTACTTCACGATCCGCTCGCGTTTCGTTCAGTTCCGTTACTTCCTGCACATGTTTGCGGTTTTCAAAGACAGCTTGCGCAGCAGCGCCGGGCAACTGAGTTCGTTCCAGGCACTGATGCTCAGCCTCGCGGGCCGTGTAGGTGCGGGTAACATTGCCGGCGTCGGCATCGCAGTAACCCTGGGCGGCCCCGGTGCCGTGTTCTGGATGTGGGTGACCGCGCTGGTCGGCATGTCCAGCAGCCTGATCGAATGCTCCCTGGGCCAGCTGTACAAGCGTCGCGACGCTGAAGGCCAACTCCGTGGCGGTCCGTCCTTCTATATGAAGCACGGTCTGGGCAAACTGTGGATGGGCCAGCTAATGGCCGTGTTGCTGCTGATCACCTTCGGCTTTGCCTTTATGGGCCTGCAAGCCCACGCCGTAACCCACTCACTGCAAGATGCCTTTGGTTTCGAGGTCAGCTACTCAGGCCTGGCCATTGCCATCCTGCTGGGTCTGGTATTTGTCGGTGGTATCAAACGTATTGCTTCGGTGGCTGACCTGCTGGTACCCGTCAAGACCCTGGCCTACATCGCGGTCACCCTGTATGTGATCGTGCTGCAATTCGATCACGTACCAGCCATGCTGGGCCATATCGTCAAGAGCGCCTTCGGCCTCGACCCGGTGTTTGGCGGCTTGATCGGCAGCGCAATCGTGATGGGCGTCAAACGTGGCGTATTCGCCAACGAAGCCGGTCTGGGCAGCGCCCCGAACGTGGCCGCTGTGGCCGATGTGGAACACCCTATCGCTCAAGGCGTGGTTCAGGCGTTCAGCGTCTTCCTCGACACGTTCGTGATCTGTACCTGCACCGCCTTGCTGATCCTGCTGTCGGGCTTCTACACCCCGGGCTTTGAAGGAGACGGCATTGCCCTGACCCAGAACTCCCTGGCGGCCGTAGTTGGCGAATGGGGCCGTGTGTTTATCAGCGTAGCCCTGGCGTTGTTCGTGTTCACCTCGATGCTCTACAACTACTACCTGGGCGAGAACAATCTGCGCTTCCTGGTCGGTGAAAACCGCAAGGCGCTGATTGGCTACCGCGCGCTGGTGCTGGTATTGATTTTTTGGGGTTCGATCGAAAACCTGCAAACCGTCTTCGCCTTCGCCGACATCGCCATGACCATGCTGGCCTTCGTTAACCTTGTTGCCCTGGCGATGCTGTTCAAGATCTGCATGCGCGTGCTCAAGGACTACGATGACCAGCGCCGCGCAGGGATCAAGACACCGGTGTTCGATTCCAGTAAATTTCCGGATCTGGATCTAGATCTGAAGGCCTGGCCGCCAAAACCGGCCGCCAAGGTCGAAGAAACAAAACGCTGACACTCACGCGGCGGTTCTGACCAGAACCGCCGCGTTTTTGCTTATGGGGACTCAACAATGACCGCAGCCACTCATCACACTGCCCAACGCGTCATGGTGCTCTACACCGGCGGCACCATCGGTATGCAGGCCAGCGCCAGCGGCCTGGCGCCAGCCTCGGGTTTTGAAGCGCGCATGAGCGAACACCTCGCCAGCCAGCCGCAGTTGCAAGTGCCGCAATGGTGCTTTCGCGAGATGAGCCCGCTGATCGACAGTGCCAACATGACGCCCGCCTACTGGCTGCGCCTGCGCAGCGCGATCATCGACGCTGTCGAGCAGGATGGCTGCGATTCAGTCCTGGTCCTGCATGGCACTGACACACTGGCCTACAGCGCGGCCGCAATGTGCTTTCAATTGCTGGGCTTGCCGGCGCCAGTGCTGTTCACCGGCTCCATGCTACCGGCAGGCGTGCCCGACAGTGATGCCTGGGAAAACGTCAGCGGTGCCTTGCAGGCGCTTGGCCAAGGTCAGCCTCACGGCGTTCAGCTGTACTTCCACGGCAAGCTGATGGCACCGACACATTGCGCCAAAGTCCGCAGCTTTGGGCGTAACCCGTTTGTAACGCTGACGCGCAATGGTGGCGCGGCCAAGGCCACCTCACTGCCGAGTGAACTGGCGTACAACCATCCAAAACACCAAGCCAGCGTCGGTGTATTGCCGCTGGTGCCGGGGATTGGCGCCGCCCAGCTCGATGCCCTGCTCAACAGCGGAATCGAAGCACTGGTGCTCGAATGCTTCGGCAGCGGGACCGGCCCCAGTGATAACCCGGATTTTCTCGCCAGCCTGCAACGGGCGCAGGAAAACGGCATTGTCGTCGTGGCCATTACCCAATGCCATGAAGGCGGTGTGGAGCTGGATGTGTACGAAGCAGGCAGTCGCTTGCGTGGGGTTGGCGTACTGTCGGGCGGCGGCATGACCCGCGAAGCGGTATTCGGCAAACTGCATGCCTTGCTCGGTGCAGACTTGCCACTGGCCGAGGTACGGCGCCTGATCGAACTGGACGTGTGCGGGGAGTTGGTCTGACCGACTTGTAGCTGCTGCCGCAGGCTGCGATGGACTGCGCAGTAGGCCCGCCTTGAGTGAAGGTCCTGCGGCCCTTATCGCAGCCTGCGGCAGCGGCTACAGGTTCACAGAATATTCTGCGGCACATAACTTGCTCACTTCCTGAACCTTCACACAGGAAGTGAGCATGCTCCACTCTCATCTCACAACGCTCAACGCCGTTTCGCTGGTGCTCAGCACCTTCAATGCCGAAGGCTTGCCCAGCGAAGCGCTGTTGGCGGGCAGCGGCATACGGGCGGCGGACTTGAGCCGTGCAGACACTCGCATCACCACCAATCAAGAAATGCGCGTGTGCGCCAACGCCGTGGCCTTGCGTCCCGAGATCGGCCTGGAGCTGGGACGGCGCATGCATGTGTCGTCCTACGGCATGCTCGGTTACGCCCTACTCACTAGTGCCACCTTAGGTGACGCATTGCGCCTGGCCTTGCGCTACCCGGCGTTGCTGGGAACACTTTTCGAACTGAGTCTTGAGGTCGAAGGGGATCAAGTGTGGTTCTGCGCCAATGGCTACGGCGAAGGCCCGCAATTGGCGGTGTTCAATGCCGAGCTATGCCTGGTCTCGCTCAAGGTCATTTGCGAAGACCTGCTTGGCCTGCCACTGCCGCTATTGGGAGCACGTTTTGGCCATAGCGCACCGGATTATCACGCCAGCTACGCGCAAAGCTTCGATTGCCCGCACCTGTTCGGGGCCGACAGCAATGCTTTCGCCTTCGCGACCAGTTGGCTCGACCAGCCCTTGCCACTGGCCGATGCCGTCACCCATCAGGCGATGGCCGAGCGTTGCCGCAAACAGAATCTGGAATTCACCGGGCGCCAAACCTGGCTGGAACGCATTCGCCAGCTACTTGCCGCACAACTGCACGCGGCCCCCAGGGCTTGAGGGCCTGGCCGAACAAATGAACTGTTCACCGCGCACCCTGCGTCGCCATTTACACGATGTAGGTTGCAGCTACCAGACATTGCTCGATGACCTGCGTTTTGAGCGGGCCAAGTTGTTGCTCAACGAAACCGAATGGCCCATTTACCGGATTGCCGAAACCCTGGGCTTCAGTGAAACCGCGAGCTTTCGTCATGCCTTTGTACGCTGGAGCGGGGTCGCCCCCAGCCAGTTCCGCGCTTAAAAGAGGCGAATTTCGGTCAATTGTATTGGCCATAACTATCTCCTTTTGGCCGCTCCTGCCGTTCTCTCAAACACCCAGCACAGCAAAACTGTAGGCCACCGCTCAAGCCTTGGGAGAACAAGAAAATGCTGACGATCTACTCGGACGATCATCACCTGCATCATGGCCGCTGTGAGCTAATGGACGGGCAGTTGATGCCCTGTTTCGAAATGCCCTCACGCGCCGACCATATTCTGCAACGCGTTCAAACCCGCGAACTAGGCCCGGTTCACGCCCCGCAAGACTTCGGCCGCGGGCCAATCGAGCGCGTCCACAGCGCGGCGTATCTGGACTTTTTCCACGGCGCCTGGGACCGCTGGACCGAACATGGCCGCGACGGCGACTTGCTGCCCTACACCTGGCCAGCCCGCACCCTGCGCGCCGTTCTGCCCACCAGCCTGCACGGCCAGCTTGGTTACTACAGTTTCGACGGCGGCGCGCCCATTACCGCCGGCACCTGGCAAGCGGCCTACAGCGCAGCGCAAGTAGCCCTGACCGCCCAGGCCGAAATTCAAAACGGCGCCCACAGCGCTTTCGCACTTTGCCGCCCGCCGGGCCATCATGCCGCCAGTGACTTGATGGGCGGTTACTGCTACCTGAACAATGCGGCCATTGCAGCGCAGGCGTTCCTCGATCAAGGCCGCAGCAAGGTGGCGATCCTCGACGTGGACTACCACCACGGCAATGGCACACAGTCGATTTTCTATAAGCGCAGCGACGTATTGTTCACCTCGATCCACGGTCACCCTGAAGCCGAGTTTCCGTTCTTTCTGGGCTACGAAGACGAGCTGGGTGAAGGGCCGGGCGAAGGTTTCAACTTCAACTACCCACTGGCCGCAGGCTCGGCCTGGGACCGCTGGAGCGCAGCTCTGGAATTGGCTTGCGCTGAAATCGAAGGTTACGACGCTGACATCATCGTGGTTTCACTGGGTGTGGATACGTTCAAGAACGATCCAATTTCCCAGTTCAAACTCGACAGTCCGGACTACCTGCGCATGGGCGAGCGCATCGCTCGCCTGGGCAAACCGACGCTGTTTGTGATGGAAGGTGGTTATGCGGTAGAAGAAATCGGCGTGAATGCGGTGAATGTGCTGGAGGGCTTTGAAGGCATTAGTTGCGCGTAATTCACGGTGGGAGCAGGCCTGCTCGCGATTGCAAAACTGTGGTCTACCTGACAAACCGCAGTGCCCGCATCGCGAGCAAGCCCGCTCCCACAGATCCCGCATAAATGAAGATTATTTCCAAACTGTGCCCAGACGCTCCAATGCCGCCTTGATATCCGCTTGCGGCACCGCCGCAAAACCCAACACCAGGCCTGCACGGTTATCCACAGGCTCGCTCGAGTCCTGCAACCAATAACTGCTTAACCCGTTAATCTCCACGCCCACCGACTTGGCTTGCTCCAACAACTCCTGCTCGCGGGCCAAACTCGTCACCGGCACCGCCACATGCAACCCTGCGGCAATACCCGGTACAGGCCCAACCCCCGCCAAACCCTGCGGCCAGTTGGCCAGTAATACATCGCGACGGCTCAGGGCTGCGCGACGCATCCGGCGGATATGCCGCTGAAAATGCCCCGCTACCATAAACTCGGCCATCACCGCCTGGGTGCTGACTTCCGAATGGCGCATATCCAGAGAACGGCGGCGGGCAAATGGCTCGGTCAACCCTATGGGTAATACCAGATAACCCAGACGCAGCGCCGGAAAGGCCACCTTGCCGAAGGTGCCGACATAAATCACCCGCCCGTTACGGTCCAATGCCGCCAGTGGGGCCAGTGGCGCACCGCTGTAGCGGTATTCGCCATCGTAGTCGTCTTCGACAATCCAGCCTTGCGTGCGCTCGGCCCAGGCGAGCAGCTCAAGGCGGCGGGCCAGGCTCAGGGTGACACCGCTAGGATACTGATGAGAAGGCGTCACATAGGCCAGCCGACAGTTGCTCAGGCGGGCCAATGCCGAGCAATCCATACCGTCCTGATCCACCGCCACACCCTGTACCTGCGCTCCGGCAATCGCAAACGCATAGGCGGCTGCGCGGTAGCCGGGGTTTTCCACAGCCACCCCCTCTCCCGGCTCTACCAGCAGCTGTGCACAAAGGCTAATTCCCTGCTGCGCGCCACTGGTGATCAAAATTTGCTCAGCCGTGCACGACAAACCTCGCGAGGTGCGCAAATACGCAGCAATTAATCCACGCAAGCGCTCATCTCCGGCCGGGTCGCCGTAACACAGTTGCTGCAAGTCCGGCTTACGCCAAAAAGCCGCCTGCAGCTTGCTCCATACCTCGAAAGGGAATAAGTCAAAAGCCGGAACCCCCACTCGAAAAGCGCGAGGAACTCCGCTTGGAGGTAGGTCAAGTGCGTGCTTTGCAACCCTGCTCAGAGCAGTGCTGTGGATAACTTTACTGGATGTAATTACAGGTATTTCTGCCTGTTTTGTGGATAACCCTGGGGATAAGCCTGTTGAAAACCCTGTGGACAAGTTGGTGGACAACTTTTTTAGCGGCAGGGCTTTTTCAGGTAATTTGGCGACATAAGTACCATCCCCAACTCTCCCCTCAATAAAACCTTCGGCATACAACTGGTCATAAGCCCGCACCACGCTATTACGCGAAATACCCAGAGCTGCGGCCAGGTCACGACTGGCTGGCAAGCGCGCCCCACCACTCAAGCGACCATCCAGCACACGCAGTCGCAATGCCTGATACAGCTGGCGGCTTAGGCCTTTTTTCGGATCAAGCTCAATTCCGGCTGGGTTGAAGGCGATGGACAGCTCTGAATCCGTCATGGATTGGACCTATTAAAATGACCATTAATGGCTCTTACAACAAACCAATAGCCTGCCTAGGATGTCGCCATTCGCCAAGGATAATTTCTATGTACGTACCCCGTGCCTTCGCAGAAAACGACATTCAAATCCTGCATCAGCAGATGCAGACCACGGCCCTGCCCGTACTGGTCACCCATGGCAGCCAAGGCTTGATCGCCAGCCATGTGCCCTTGCTCCTGAACCCGGACGAAGGCGCGTACGGCACGCTATACGGGCATCTTGCCCGCGCTAACCCGCATTGGAACGACTTGGCTGAAGGCGCCGAGGCGTTGGTGATTTTTGCGGGTGAGCAGGCCTATATCAGCCCGTCCTTCTACCCCAGCAAGGCCGAACACGGCAAAGCGGTGCCCACCTGGAACTACCTCGCCGTGCACGCTTATGGCAACGCGCAAGTCTTCGATGATGCCGAGCGCCTGCTGGCGCTGGTCAGCCGCCTGAGCAACAAACACGAAGCCGATCGCCCAAAACCTTGGGCGGTCAGCGACGCGCCTGGCGACTACATCGACAGCATGCTCAAGGCAATTGTGGGTTTTCGCCTGCCCATCACCCGCTTGAACGGTAAACGCAAACTCAGCCAGAACCGCGATGCCGCCGACCAGACAGGCGTACGCCAAGGACTTTTGGCCAGCAGTAACCCGCAAGACCACGCACTCGCTCATTTAATGGTTAAGGAATAGCTGAAAATGACTCAAATCCAGATCAAACCCGCCACCGCCGCCGATCGCGAGCAGTGGCTACCTCTTTGGCAAGCGTATTTGCGCTTTTACAAAACCGAGCTGTCCGACGAAATCACCCAGTCCAGCTGGACGCGCTTTCTTGATCCCGCGGAACCAACGTCACTGGCTCTTGCCTGGCAAGGCGATAAAGCCGTGGGCATGGTCCAGTGTGTTTATCACCGCACCAACTGGAGCATCAAAAACGCCTGCTACCTTCAAGACCTGTTTGTCAGCCCCGAAGTGCGCGGCAAGGGCGTTGGCCGCCAACTGATTGAACACGTATATGCCGTCGCTCGTGATAAAGACTGTGCCAAAGTCTATTGGATGACTCAGGAAACCAACGCCACGGCGATCCAGTTGTATGAGCGCATTGCCGAGCGCCCTGGTTTTATTCAGTTTCGCAAAACCTTGTCATAAATAAGGAACGCGCAATGCCCGACTCTCTAGATCAATGGCTGGCGGCCAAAACACCAGATACCCGCACCCTCGAAGGGCATTTCATTCGTCTGGAAAAGCTCGACCCGACACGTCATGGCGATGAACTATGGTTAGCCTTACAAGGGCCGGGCAGCGACCCCAAGCTCTGGGACTACTTGCCTTACGGACCTTTCAACGAGCGTCCGGCATTTGATGCCTGGTTGCAAAACCATGCCGCCAGCCGCGATCCGCACTTTTATACCGTTATCGACCAGCCGAGCGGTGCGGCACAAGGCTTGATCAGCCTGATGTGCATCGTTCCGGAACATGGCCGTATCGAGATCGGCCACGTCACCTTCGGTGCCCCGATGCAGCGTTCGCCGAAAAGTACCGAGGCGGTCTACCTGCTGGCCAAGGAAGCCTTCGCACTGGGTAACCGACGCCTGGAGTGGAAGTGCAACAACGACAATGCAAGATCAAAACGTACTGCAGTACGATTAGGGTACACATACGAAGGCGTTTTTCGCCAGCATATGGTGGTCAAAGGCAAAAATCGTGATACCACGTGGTACAGCATTATTAGTACGGAATGGCCCGCTATAGCTGCAGGCTTTGAAAAATGGCTGGCACTGGATAACCAACCCAAAAGCGGCCAAATAAAGACCCTGGAAGAATGCAGAGCATCAGCTGTATAAAATTTGATCAATACGCCCAGCAAGGACTGCTGGGCGTTTTTGTGTCAGAAGGGGGTCAAAATTTTCGCGACAAGCGAACCACACCCATTTGCAGACCAAAGGGGTTGAAAACTGCATTCAGGGATTTAAGCGTGGGATTACCTTCGCCGTGCTCGATTTGAATCAAGGTGCGGACCGATATTTTGCACATGCGGGCGAATTGGGTTTGCTGCAGCTGAGTAACATTTATCCTAAATCGCTTAACGGCTCCACCTAACGTGATCTTGCCTTGAGCCAGATCAGCCTCAATGCTTTCGATTATCAGCTGACGCGTATCAATGGCCAGGGTCATTTCAAGCCCCACATGCTTTCACCTGCAACATAGTGCAGTTTTTTCGATAATTTCCTCTAATTAACTGCATTTAAATACATATTAAGCGCCAAGCAGACCACAGTATCTGCATCAAAATGCAGGCAAAAAAAAGGGGAGCACATGCTCCCCCGAGGTTTAAAGCGTTTACATCAAAGGCGGTATCAGGCTTCGATTTCGATCAGAATTTCGCCCGGGTTAACGCGGTCGCCCTTGATTACGTGAATGGTGACAATTTTGCCTGCGATAGAGGCCTGTACTTCGGTCTCCATTTTCATTGCTTCGGTGATCAGCACCGATTGCCCAGCCTTGACGACATCGCCAACAGCAACCAGTACATCAACGATGTTGCCCGGCATGGCAGTGCTGACGTGGCCCGGCTCACTGGCTTGCTTGCGCTTGCTGGCGGAGCCGCCGACGAATTCGTTGAGCGGTTCGAACACCACTTCTTCCGGCATGCCGTCGATGGACAGGTAGAAGTGACGCTTGCCTTCTGCCTTGACGCCTACACCGGTGATGTCAACGCGATAGCTTTCACCATGCACGTCGATCACGAACTCAGTCGGTACGCCTTCACCGCTAGCCTTGGTAACGCCGCCTGCTTCAGGAATCGGCAACAACACTTCCGGGCTCAAGGTGCCTGCTGCACGCTCTTCAAGGAATTTACGACCGATGTCCGGGAACATGGCGAAGGTCAGTACGTCTTCTTCCGACTTGGCCAAGGCACCTATCTCAGCACGCAGCTTGACCATTTCTGGCTTGAGCAGGTCTGCAGGGCGTACGTCGATCAGTTCTTCGTTACCGATAGCCTGACGGCGCAGTTGCTCGTTGACCACGCCCGGCGCCTTGCCATAGCCGCCTTGCAGATACAGCTTCACTTCGTTGGTGATAGTTTTGTAGCGCTCGCCGGCCAACACGTTGAAGAACGCCTGGGTGCCGACAATTTGCGAGGTCGGGGTCACCAGCGGCGGATAACCGAGGTCTTCACGTACACGCGGGATTTCGGCCAGCACTTCACTCATGCGGTTCAGGGCGCCCTGCTCTTTGAGCTGGTTGGCGAGGTTGGAGATCATCCCGCCCGGCACCTGGTTGACTTGAACGCGGGTGTCGACGGCGGTGAATTCGCTTTCAAACTGGTGGTACTTCTTACGCACGGCGTAGAAGTACATGCCAATTTCCTGCAGCAGCGACAGGTCAAGACCGGTGTCGTACTCGCTGCCTTTAAGGGCCGCTACCATCGACTCGGTGCCCGGGTGGCTGGTGCCCCACGCGAAGCTGGAGATCGCGGTATCGATATGCTCCGCGCCGTTTTCGATCGCCTTGAGCTGGCACATGGCAGCCAAGCCCGCGGTGTCATGCGAGTGAATAAAGATCGGCAGGCTGATTTGCGCCTTCAGCGCCTTGACCAGTTCGCCAGTGGCGTATGGGGTCAGCAGGCCTGCCATGTCCTTGATGGCCACCGAGTCGCAGCCCATGGCTTCCATTTGCTTGGCCTGAGCCACAAACGCTTCAGTGGTATGCACCGGGCTGGTGGTGTAGGCGATGGTGCCCTGAGCGTGCTTGCCGGCAGCTTTGACCGCCTCGATGGCTACGCGCAGGTTACGCACATCGTTCATGGCATCGAAGATGCGGAACACGTCGATACCGTTAACCGCAGCCTTGGCGACGAAGGCTTTGACCACGTCGTCGCTGTAATGGCGATAGCCCAGCAGGTTCTGGCCGCGCAGCAGCATTTGCAGACGAGTGTTAGGCAAGGCCGCACGCAGTTGGCGCAGACGCTCCCACGGGTCTTCTTTAAGGAAGCGCACGCAGGCGTCAAAGGTAGCGCCGCCCCAGACTTCCAGCGACCAGTAGCCGACTTTGTCGAGCTTGTCGCAGATCGGCAGCATGTCTTCAGTGCGCATGCGGGTGGCCAGCAGCGACTGGTGGGCGTCACGCAGGATGGTGTCGGTTACAAAGATCTTCTTGGACATTGAAATATTCCTCACAGGCCTGCGTGGGCGGCGATGGCAGCAGCGATGGCCAGGGCCAGCTCTTCGGGTTTGCGCTTGATCGAGTAGTTGGTCAGTTCTGGATGGCTTTCTACGAAGCTGGTATTGAACTGGCCACTACGGAATTCCGGGTTACGCAGGATTTCCTGGTAATACGCGGCGGTGGTTTTGACCCCTTGCAGACGCATGTCGTCGAGGGCGCGCAAACCACGGTCCATCGCTTCTTCCCAGGTCAGGGCCCACACCACCAGTTTCAGACACATGGAGTCGTAATACGGTGGGATGGTGTAGCCGGTGTAGATCGCCGTGTCGGTACGCACGCCTGGACCACCGGGCGCGTAGTAACGGGTGATCTTGCCGAAGCTGGGCAGGAAGTTGTTTTTCGGGTCTTCAGCGTTGATCCGAAATTGCAGGGCAAAGCCACGGTGCTGAATGTCTTCTTGCTTGATCGACAATGGCAGGCCGGAGGCGATGCGAATTTGTTCACGAACAATATCGATGCCGGTGATTTCTTCGGTGATGGTGTGTTCCACCTGCACCCGGGTGTTCATCTCCATGAAGTACACCTCGCCCTCGGCGAGCAGGAACTCCACAGTACCGGCGTTCTCGTAACCCACGGCCTTGGCTGCGCGCACAGACAGGTCGCCGATATAGGCACGCTGTTCCGGGGTCAACTGAGGGCTTGGGGCAATTTCGATAAGCTTCTGGTTGCGACGCTGGATCGAGCAGTCGCGTTCAAACAGGTGCACCACGTTACCAAAGCTGTCACCGAGGATCTGCGCTTCGATGTGCTTGGGGTTAACGATGCATTTTTCGAGGAACACTTCTGCCGAACCAAAGGCTTTGGTCGCTTCAGAGATTACTCGAGGGAAGGCTTGTTCCAGTTCTTCACGGCTGTTGCAGCGACGAATCCCGCGACCGCCACCACCCGAGGTGGCTTTGAGCATGACCGGATAGCCAATGCGCTCACCTTCGAGCAACGCTTCATGGATATCGGCAACGTTGCCTTCAGTACCCGGCGTGACCGGCACACCGGCCTTGATCATGCTGCGACGCGCTTCGGTCTTGTCGCCCATACGGCGGATGACTTCAGCGGACGGACCGATGAACTTGATTCCACGCTCGGCGCAGATATCAGCCAGTTCGGCGTTTTCTGACAGAAAACCGTAACCGGGATGCAGAGCATCACAACCGGTTTCAACAGCCAGGTTCACCAGCTTGCGCGGGTTCAAGTAACCGGCCAGCGGGTCTTCGCCAATGCTGTGGGCTTCATCAGCGCGCTTGACGTGCAACGCATGGCGATCCGCTTCGGAGTAGACCGCCACAGAACGAATACCCATCTCGGCGCAGGCACGCACGATGCGGACGGCAATTTCTCCGCGGTTGGCGATCAGGATCTTTTTTATCACTTGGATTTTCCCTAAAGCCTATGGAACAAACGACCTGCTAGACCAGGTCGGCACGTGTCCAAATGTGTCTGAACCGTTGTGTCGTCACACTAGACCCACGCAGCGATAAACAAAAATCAATAATTCTTGGGTTGTGCATAAGCAACAACTTATAGTTGATCCACTTGCCGACCTGGATAATTAATAAAAAATGCGTAAGTCATTGATGCGTATAACTTTTCGACAACTTCAAGTGTTCAACGAAGTGTGCGATTTACGCTCTTACAGCCGTGCTGCTGAGGAAATGTCTCTCACGCAGCCTGCCGTTAGCCTACAAATTCGACAGCTAGAAGAGCTGATTGGGCAGCCTTTATTCGATTATGTCGGCAAAAAGCTGTACATGACCGAGGCCGCTGAAGCGCTTCAGTTAGCCAGTCGAGATATTTTCGGACGCCTGGAAAACCTCGATATGCAGCTCTCGGACATGCTCGGGTCGCTGCAAGGCCAGTTGAAATTGGCAGTTGAGTCGAGTGCGAAATATTTCGTCCCGCATCTGTTTGCGGCCTTCAAGCGCCAGCACCCGGAAGTCAACTTGCAGCTTACGGTGGTCAATCGAGCACAAGCCGTTCGTCGACTGTCAGATAACCGCGACGACCTGGTGATCATGTCGATGGTGCCGCAGGACATGGGCCTGGAATTTCTGCCGTTTCTGAATAATCCAATCGTTGCCGTCGCACCGACAGACCATCCGCTGTGCAACCGTGGCCCGCTGCACTTGCAGGATCTTGAACCGTATACGTTGCTGATGCGCGAGCAAGGTTCGGGCACGCGCATGGCATGTGAGGAGTATTTCAAAGAAAAGCGCGTGCACTTCAGCCAAACCCTGGAAGTGTCGTCTAACGAGTCGCAGCGCGAATGTGCAGTGGCCGGGTTGGGCGTGGCGTTGTTAACACGTCACGCCGTCAGCCTGGAGCTGGCGACCGGCCTGTTGCGCGAGCTGCCGGTCGAAGAGTTGCCGCTGTATCGCAGCTGGTGCGTGGTACAGGCCAAGGCCAAGCGCCTGTCACCGGTGGCGCATGCATTTCTGGGGTTTATACGCACTGAGCGCCTGCAAATCAGCGCGCTGGTTGAACGCTTCGACGGTCACTTGCCGACGTAGCCTGCCAGTAATTGATCGAGCCCAGATCCGGGTAATCAGAGGTTTCCAGGCGCAGTTGGCGCTGGCTCGTATGGTCTTCAATCGCACGACGGAAGGCCATGCGGCGCTGGTCTTCTTGCTGGCGGCGGGTTTTGACGGCGCTATTGCGTTCTTCGTAAGGCTGAGCCATTTCGAGTCTCCCAAGGCGTGTACGGGAGTTTCAAGATGCCCTTTGTTTATGACGACTTGGTGAAGAAGGGATGACAGGGGAATGAACCCTGGAGGTATCTACATACCCTGTGGGAGCGGGCTTGCTCGCGATGCCGGCAACTCGGTATCTCTGAATGACCACGGTGATGCTATCGCGGGCAAGCCCGGCTCCCACAGGCATTGCCTCTAACCTGAAATCGTTTGTGGGAGCTCAGTCGTCGTGGTTTTTCAGCGATTTAGGCGACAGACGCAAGCTGCGTAGGCTGCGCTTGACGCTCTTGAGGTGGTTGACCAGGCTCGGGCCACGGGCCATGGCAACGCCCATCGCCAACACGTCAATCACCACCAGGTGGGCGATACGCGAGGTCAGCGGGGTGTAGATTTCGGTGTCTTCGTGCACATCGATCGCCAGATTGACGGTCGCCAGCTCCGCCAATGGCGTTTGGCTCGGACACAGAGTAATCAGGGTCGCACCGCTTTCACGCACCAGATTGGCAGTGATCAGCAAGTCTTTGGAACGGCCCGACTGGGAGATGCAGATCGCCACGTCGGTAGGCTTCAATGTCACAGCCGACATCGCTTGCATATGTGGATCCGAGTACGCGGCGGCTGTCAGCAACAGGCGGAAAAATTTGTGCTGCGCATCCGCCGCCACTGCACCCGAGGCGCCAAAACCATAAAATTCGACCCGTTGCGCTTGCGACATGGCCGTCACCGCACGCTGCAGCGCGACCGGGTCAAGCTTCTCGCGCACGTCCATCAGGGTGTGCAGCGTGGTGTCGAAAATTTTCAGGCTGTAGTCCGCAACCGAATCATCTTCATGGATCGCGAACTGACCAAAACTGGCACCTGCTGCCAGGCTTTGCGCCAGCTTGAGCTTCAAGTCCTGGAAACCGGAACAGCCTATCGCCCGGCAAAAACGTACGATGGTCGGTTCACTGATACCAACGCTATGGGCAAGGTCCGCCATTGAACTGTGCATTACAGCCGCAGGATCAAGCAGCACGTGATCGGCGACCTTGAGTTCCGATTTACGTAACAGGTGGCGTGACTGGGCAATATGTTGCAGCAGGTTCAAAGGGCAAGACTCGGTCTGTAAGCGGCGGGCGCCGGGGATGTAGCAATCTTGTAGTTATACTACAAGAATTCGCTTTCTGCCCACCCAATACGCGATCTCGGCTCCCGCTCTCGCCCTTAAATCAAGCAGCTTCGGGGCTGTGTAGCCCTTTTTGACACTACAAAATAACTACACCGGTCCGCAATAAGTCACCCAACTCCACAGCGTTGACTGGATGGCTGATCAAGTAACCCTGCACTTCGTCACACTGGCGAGCCTTGAGAAATGCCAGCTGCGCCTCGTTTTCAACACCTTCGGCGACCACTTTCAGGTCCAGGCTGTGGGCCATGGAGATAATCGCGGTGGTGATAGCCTCGTCTTCGCTGCTACGCCCCAGGCCGTAAATAAATGTCTTGTCGATTTTCACGTAGTCCACAGCAAAACGCTTGAGGTAACTGAACGATGAAAAACCGGTGCCAAAATCATCTATCGCCAACCTCACCCCTAACTCATGAAGCTGCTGGAAGGTCGTGATCACGTATTCAACATTGTCGAGCAACTGGCTTTCCGTCAGTTCCAGCTCCAGATATTGCGGCGCCAGCCCGGTTTCTTCGAGTACCTGGCGCACCAAGCTGACCAGCTTGCCCTGCCGTAGTTGATGCCCCGAAAGGTTCACTGATACCCGTATTGGCGCCAGCCCTGCGCACTGCCATTCGCAGGCTTGCCGACAGGCTTCGCGAAGCACAAATTCACCGATGGCGCTGATCAGGCCAGTCTCTTCGGCCAAGGTAATAAATTCGCTCGGCGGCACGCTGCCCAATAGCGGATGGTCCCAACGCACCAAGGCTTCAGCCGCGTGCAGACGCCCCGTCGCCAGACATAACTTGGGTTGATAGAAAACGTTGAGCTGACGCTCGGCAATGGCTTTGCGCAGTTGGTTCTCCAACTGCAAACGTTCAAGAGTGCTGTGTTGCAGGCTGTGACTGTAGAACTGAAAAGTGCCACCCCCCAGGTGCTTGGCCAACTGCATGGCTTTGTTGGCCTGATGAACCAGTGTGGCAATGTCACGTGCGCTGCCGGGCAACAGGCTGATGCCGATGGAAACACTGATAATCAACTCATGGCCGTCCACCACCAACGGCCGGCCGAGTTTACCCAATAGCCGTGTCGCTACCCGCGCCAGACTGGTCAGGCTGTTATATGCATCAAACAGCACAGCAAATTCATCGCCCGATAATCGCGCAATGGTGTCGGCCTCAGGCAGAGCCTTGGTGATGCGTTCAGCCATTTTTTGCAGCACATGATCCGCCATCTCGTGCCCAAGGTTGTCATTGAGCAGTTTGAAGCGATCAAGGTTGATGTGCAGCAACGTCAGGTTGCACGAGCCTTGGCGCACACGTTGATTGGCCTCCTCCAGACGTTCCTTGAACAAGAGACGATTGGCCAGACCGGTCAGCTCATCGAAGTGGGTAAGGTGATGCACCCGCGCTTCAACCAGACGACGTTGTTCCACTGCCTGCGCAAGCTCGGTGTTCAGTTGCTCGGAGCGCACTTTGGCTTGCTGCAAGTCGTCGAATAAGCCCTTACGGCGTAGACGGCGCACTTCACGGCGCTGATTGATCCGTTTGACTTGCCAACCCAGAACACCCACTAGCACAAGCAACCCGAACCCTATGCCGTAAAAATTACCCGGCGAATTTAAACTCTGAACCATCGGCAAAATTCTTATCAGTAGATGAGCCAAAAAGTCGTCCGAGCATACACAAGCTGCGCCTGCGACCAAACGCACAGGTGCCATTAAATAGCTGAAACCGGCAGGGTAAATTTACCCGCGCCCCTTGTGCCGTACGTGCAGCCTTTTTGACCACTCGGCCCAAGACCGCTACGCGGCTAGCAATGAAACGCCAACAGCCCCTAAAATGCCCCGATGCGCGATGATCTCTCTCTCTTGTTAAATTCTCTCAACGATGCCCAACGTCAGGCCGTCACGGCCAGTGTGGGGCGTCAGTTGGTTCTGGCCGGCGCAGGTTCCGGCAAAACCCGTGTGCTGGTGCACCGTATCGCCTGGTTGATCCAGGTCGAGAACGCGTCACCACATTCAGTCCTGTCGGTGACATTCACCAACAAGGCCGCCGCCGAGATGCGCCATCGCATCGAACAGCTGATGGGTATCAACCCGGCCGGCATGTGGGTTGGCACCTTCCACGGCCTGGCGCACCGCCTGTTGCGGGCTCACTGGCAGGAAGCCGGGCTGAGCCAGACCTTCCAGATTCTCGACAGCGATGACCAGCAACGCTTGGTCAAGCGCGTGATCCGCGAACTGGGGCTCGATGAACAACGCTGGCCAGTGCGTCAGGCGCAGTGGTTTATCAACGGCCAAAAAGACGAAGGCCTGCGTCCCAAACACATCCAGGCCAGCGGTGACTTGTTCCTGGCCACCATGCGCAACATTTACGAGGCCTACGAGGTCGCGTGCCAACGCGCAGGTGTCATCGACTTTTCCGAGCTGCTGCTGCGCGCCCTTGATCTGTGGCGCGACAATCCCGGCTTGCTGGCGCATTACCAGAAACGCTTCCGGCACATTCTGGTGGACGAATTCCAGGACACCAACGCCGTTCAATATGCCTGGCTGCGACTGCTGGCCCAGGGTGGCGACAGCCTGATGGTGGTGGGCGATGACGACCAGTCGATCTACGGCTGGCGCGGCGCGAAAATCGAGAATATTTATCAGTATTCGACCGACTTCCCGGACGCCGAAACCATTCGCCTGGAGCAAAACTATCGCTCCACGGCAGGTATCCTCAAGGCAGCCAATGCCCTGATTGCCAACAACACCGGGCGCATGGGCAAAGAGCTGTGGACCGACGGCGGTGAAGGCGAAGCCATTAACCTGTACGCCGCATTCAACGAACACGACGAAGCACGCTACGTGGTCGAGACCATCGAGAGCGCGCTAAAAACCGGGCTGGCCCACAGCGACATCGCTATTTTGTACCGTTCCAACGCCCAGTCGCGAGTGCTTGAAGAAGCCCTGCTGCGCGAGCGCATCCCGTACCGTATTTATGGTGGCCAGCGCTTCTTCGAACGCGCTGAAATCAAAAATGCCATGGCTTACATGCGCCTGCTCGAAGGTCGTGGCAACGATGCTGCACTGGAGCGGGTCATTAACGTACCGGCCCGTGGTATCGGCGAAAAAACTGTCGAAGCCATTCGCGATCACGCACGTCACAGCGATGTGTCGATGTGGGAAGCGATGCGCCAGCTGATCGCCAATAAAGCCCTGCCGGGTCGTGCTTCAGGCGCCATTGCCGGTTTTATCGAGCTGATCGAAAACCTCGCGGCAAAAGTCATGGATATGCCACTGCATCTGATGACCCAAACCGTGATCGAGCAAAGTGGGCTGATTGCCTACCATCAGGCGGAAAAAGGTGAAAAAGGCCAGGCTCGGGTAGAAAACCTTGAGGAACTGGTCAGCGCGGCGCGCAACTTCGAAAACAATGACGAAGACGAAGAACTGTCGCCATTGGCCGCCTTCCTTGGTCACGCCTCACTGGAAGCAGGCGATACCCAGGCCGAAGAGCATGAAGACGGTATTCAGCTGATGACGCTGCACAGCGCCAAGGGCCTGGAGTTCCCGTATGTGTTCCTGGTCGGCATGGAAGAAGGTTTGTTCCCGCACAAGATGAGCCTGGAAGAACCCGGCCGCCTTGAAGAGGAGCGGCGCCTGGCTTACGTGGGCATTACCCGTGCAATGCAAAATCTGGTCATGACTTACGCCGAAACCCGACGCCTGTACGGCAGCGAAACCTACAACAAGGTTTCGCGCTTCGTTCGCGAAGTGCCAAAAGGCCTGATCCAGGAAGTTCGACTGTCCAATAGTGTCAGTCGTCCTTTCGGCGGCGGTCAAAAGCAGAGCGCCAGCAGCCTGTTTGGGGGGTCGGAGATTCCGGAAACCGAATTCAAACTCGGCCAGATGGTCAAGCACGCTGTCTTCGGTGAAGGCGTTATCCTCAATTTCGAGGGTGCGGGCGCGCAGGCGCGAGTCCAGGTCAACTTCTCGGAAGGCAGCAAGTGGCTGATGATGGGCTACGCCAAACTTGAAGCGGTCTGACAGCAACCCGACAGCTTTTTGGGGATAAGGTGGGGCAGCTCCCTGTGGGAGCGAGCCTCCTACCCCAAACAAATCCAAGTCCTACAGCAAAACAGGCAAAAGCCCGAAACACTTCACCGCTAGCCAGTCACAACTCACCTGTGCAACATGGCGCGCGTGATATCCACAAATGGGAACCCCTTATGAAACGTTTTCTTAGCATCGCCATGGCGTTGTGCATCGGCTTGACGATGAGCCTCGACGCGAACGCCAAGCGCTTCGGCGGCGGCAAAAGCGCTGGTGCGGCACCGACCCACCAAACGCGTCAGGCGGCTCCAGCCGCAGCCCCTGCGGCTGCCGGTGCTGCAGGCGCAGCCGCTAAAGCCGGTGGTGCTTCGCGCTGGCTCGGCCCTCTGGCTGGCCTCGCAGCCGGCGGCCTGCTGGCGTCCATGTTCATGGGCGGTGGCTTCCAGGGCATGCAGTTCTTCGACATTCTGATCATGGCGGTCATCGCCTTCCTGATCTTCCGCTTCATTGCTGCCCGTCGTCGCAAGCAACAAGCTGACATGATGGCCCCAGCTGGTCACGCGCCAATGCAGCGTGAAAGCTTCGACGCCAAGCCAGCGACCGCATCGATTTTCGGTGGTGGCTCGGCGGCACCTGCAGCCCGTCCGGTGATCAATGCTCCGGCCTGGTTCAACGAACAAAACTTCCTTGAAGCTGCGCGCAACCATTTCCAATCCCTGCAACAGCATTGGGATGCCAACGAAATGGACAAGATTGCCGAGTTCGTAACACCGCAGATGCTCGACTTCCTCAAGCGTGAACGCGCTGAGCTGGGTGATGGCTTCCAGTCCACCTACATCGACAACCTGACCGTACAACTGGACGGCCTGGATGATCGCGCAGACAAAACCATCGCAACCCTGACCTTCAGCGGCGTGTCGAAAAACTCGCGCTTTGACCAGGGCGAAGCCTTCAGCGAAAGCTGGAACATGGAACGTCAGCAAGGTGACAACCAGCCTTGGCTGGTTGCAGGTATCCGCCAGAACGGCTGATCCCGAGAGCAACACATGCGTTAACCAAAGCCCCGGACTTGTCCGGGGCTTTGCATTTCACGATTGCACTTATAACGAGCTACTGTATAAAGCGCGTCATATAAACCGCGCCATAGAGCATGAGGATTGAGGTCGTGGAAGAGATCATCGAAGAGCTACGCGAAAAAAACGAGCCTGTACCAGTTCCTTTGGAGCTGCCTGAAGAAGACCAGTTGGTGGAAATCGAAGAACAGCTGTTCATTGATATCCCGTTTGTCTTCAGAGAGTTTCTGCTGACCGTCAGTGACGTGGTGTATGGCAGCCTGGAGCCGGTCACCGTGACCGATCCGCAATCGCACACCTACCTGCCGGAAGTAGCGGCCAACGCCTGGGATGCCGGCGTTGAGCGCAGCTTGATCCCTATTTGCCAGGACGGCGACGACTACTACTGCGTCGAAGAAGACGGCACCGTGGTGCTGTGGTCCGGCGAAGAAGAACTCGTCACCGAAGAAACGTGGGAATCGGTCTGGCACTGGGCGCGCGACGTCTGGCTGGAAAGCTGATACCTCTCGCCCGCTTTCCAGCCATTGGTCAGCGGGCTATCAATGCCCCGCCTCCTTGTGATTATCCAGCGTCTCCAGCAGTGCAACTTGCATGCGCGTATGAATCCGGATAAACCAGCGCCACAACACCGCCGCCACCCCCGCCGCCACTACTGCGATTACCACCAGCAATTCATTGGTGGGCAAGATGCTCGCCGACAATGCCGACAACAGCAGAAAAATCACCAGCAACGACAGAATCGGAATCACTTCAGAGATCACTCGGCGCACGCGCTGCGTGTGGCGCCCAGCCATTTCCGGCTTGACCCCCATCTCGGCCAGGAGCATCGACAGTGCCTTGAGCTTGCGATAGGCCGCGATCAGGAATGGTAGCGACAGCAGCAAGGCAGCCCCCCAAATCATCCCTTTTTGCCAGCTAGGCTCCAGAATCCAGCCCTGTAGATAACGACTGATCCGAGGGGCGAAATACCCACCCGCAAAGAAAATAGCGATAACCAAAGCCAGATTGACGCCAACCTGCATCAAGATTTTTCGGATGATGGCCGCCAATAACGCCCCTTCGCCCTGTGGCTGAATGTTACGCAACCATTCGCCATATAACCCGAAGACCCGTGACAGGCGATCAGGGACTACCTGTGCCAGCTTGAGCGAGAGCGGGTCTGCGGCGCGAATCAGGTAAGGCGTCATCAGGGTGGTCAATACGGATACAGCCACCGCTACGGGGTACAGGAAGCTGCTGGTGACCTGTAATGTCATACCCAGCGCCGCGATGATGAAAGAAAACTCCCCGATCTGAGACAGCCCCATCCCGACCCGCAACGAAGTGCGCCCGTCATTGCCTGCGATAAACGCTCCCAGCCCGCAGGAAAGCATCTTGCCAAGCACTACCGCGACGGTAATCACCACAATTGGCAGCGCATATTCCAGCAGGATGGCCGGGTCCAGCATCAGCCCGATAGCGACAAAGAAAATCGCGCTGAACAGATCACGTACAGGCTCAATCAGGCGCTCAATTTTCAGTAACTGCCGCGACTCGGCCATGATCGCACCGATCAAAAACGCACCCAGAACCATGCTGTATTCAAGTTTGACCACCAGCAGGCAGAAGCCAAAACACAGCCCAAGCACAGTGATCAGCAGCATTTCATTGCTTTCGAATTTGGCTACGTACGCCAGCACCCGCGGCACCAGCAAAATACCGATGACCAGCGCCACAATCATGAACAACGATAATTTACCGACCGTCGAAAAAACCTCTTCGGGGCTGACACTGCCGCTGACAGCGATACTCGACAGCAGGGCAATAATGCCGATACCCAAAATATCTTCAACGATCAGCACACCAAAAATCAGCTGTGCGAAGCGCTCGTTCTTCATCTTCAGGTCGTTAAGTGCCTTGACGATGATCGTGGTCGACGAAATGGCCAGAATTGCGCCCAAAAACAGCGAATCCATGGTGTTCCAATCGAACCAGCGGCCAATTTCGTAGCCGATCCAGATCATCAGCGTAATTTCCATAAACGCTGCGATAAAAGCCGTGGCCCCGACCTTGAACAGCTTGCGCAGGCTGAATTCCAGGCCCAGGCAAAACATCAGAAAAATCACCCCCAGCTCAGCCAAGGTTTTAATCGTTTCTTCATCGTGGATCAGGCCAAATGGCGGGGTGTGCGGGCCAATAATAAAACCCGCGACGATATAACCCAGCACCACCGGCTGCTTGAACCTGTGGAAAAGTATCGTCACCACACCAGCGACCAGCATGATGACTGCCAGATCCTGAATAAAACTGATGGCATGCATGGCGTGGTACTCCTTGTTTAATGTTCACCAGACAACAAGACGACAGACGCCGCTTGTTAGGCGGTGTGTATCAACTGTTTTAAATGTAGGAATTACCCGACTAACGGGCTTTTGCAGGTTAACACCGCGACTTCCGGCAGAAAGGCGGTGCAATATATGGAAACAGATGGATATGAGCGTGACGGCAGTCAAAACGGCAGCGTCCCGTTAATAACTGTTTCAAAAATCGACAAGTATCCACAGAGATACCCATTTCACTGCTGCAACACAACCACGAGCCTGCTGCTATGGAACCCGGAAACGCCCAACTGTCGATGACGGTCTTGATGACCCCGGACATGGCCAATTTTTCTGGCAATGTTCACGGCGGAACCCTGCTCAAGTACCTCGATGAAGTCGCCTACGCCTGCGCCAGCCGCTATGCGGGTCGCTATGTGGTCACCTTGTCGGTAGACCAGGTGATTTTTCGCGAGCCGATTCATGTCGGAGAGCTGGTGACCTTCCTGGCGTCGGTCAACTACACCGGCAATACCTCGATGGAAGTTGGAATCAAAGTCGTCACTGAAAATATTCGTGAACGCTCGGTACGCCATACCAACAGCTGTTTCTTCACGATGGTAGCCGTGGACGACAACCGTAAGCCGGCGGCCGTTCCGCCGTTGCAGCCGTTGAACAGCGAAGACCGACGCCGCTTTATTCAGGGCAAGCAACGTCGCCAGATCCGTCAGGAACTGGAGCTGCGTTATCGCGAACTGAAAGACGAAACGGTGTAACCGCTACGGATAATTAACCCGTGGGAGCGAGCCTGCTCGCGAAGGTCGTTCGCGAGCAGGCTCGCTCCCACAAAAAATACAGGTTTGCTTACAAACTGATCGGCACTGCCTCAAACCGCACACGCGGATGAGCGATGCGGTCCTGAGCCCGGACCAGCTGCAATTCGTAGCTGGTACAGGCCTGAGTTTCCAGCAATACCTCGTGTACCGCCGCCGCGGTGAATTCAAATGCAGCTACCAGGCTGTCACCCAACAACACTCGCGCTAAAAACAAACCTGATGTCAGATCACCTACACCCACTGGCTGGCGCGGGAAGGCCAACAGCGGGCGGCGCAAGTGCCAGCTCCCCTCAGCCGTGACCAGCAGCATCTCGAAACTTTCTGCCGGTTTACCGGGATAAGACAAATGCTTCACCAGCACCGCTTTCGGGCCGCGGGCCAATAAGCTGCGGGCCATCGCCAGGCAGTCGAACAGCGATTGCGGATGGCGCCCGCAGAAGCTGTCCAGTTCCAGCTGATTGGGGCACAGGAAGTCCGCCATTGCGACGGCTTCGTCCAGCAGGAAATCACTGACCTCCTGAGGGACGATACAACCTTTCTCCGGGTGGCCCATTACAGGGTCACACAGGTACAGCGCATTGGGATTGACCGCTTTAATGCGCGCCACCCCGCTCAAAATAGCCCGGCCCTGAGCCGCACTGCCCAAATAGCCGGACAAGACCG
The DNA here is from genome assembly GCF_037055265.1 of Pseudomonas sp. ML2-2023-6. Taxonomy (NCBI): domain Bacteria; kingdom Pseudomonadati; phylum Pseudomonadota; class Gammaproteobacteria; order Pseudomonadales; family Pseudomonadaceae; genus Pseudomonas; species Pseudomonas sp. ML2-2023-6. Next base: position 632,044 of record NZ_CP146347.1, read on the forward strand.
CATCACAGTTTCCCAACTCGCCGATGGCGGCAATTGCATCGATCAGCGAAGGAATTTGCGCAGGAGCCAACACTTCGCCTGCCCACTGACCATACTGAGTGTGGTTGGAGAACTGCACCGTGTTCAAAGGCCAGACATTTACCCCGACGCGCTGCATGGGAAAAACAGCTGCGCTGTTGCCGGCATGGCCGAAAACCACGTGGGATTGGATGGCGAGTAAATGAGGTGTACGTTTCATGCCGGATTCCAGACTACGGGTGGATTCAAGCCACGCAGTATGCGACGAAACGCGGCCTGTACGACAGGTTGAACACGCAGTTAAGCTGAGCACAATCTGTTGGAGCACATGTAATGCTGACCCTTGGAAATATGTTTGTGCTGATGCTGCTGGCCACTGGCGCTGCCTGGCTATGGCATAACCACGGTTTACGCGAGCGGGCGCTGGAGCGAGTCAAACAGCACTGCAAAAATCTCGATATCGAGCTGCTGGATGAAAACGTTGCGCTCAAGAAAATCGGCCTGATCCCCGATGCCAACGGTAATAAACGCTTGGCCCGTGTGTATAACTTTGAATTCACCGTGACGGGCGATCAGCGCCATACCGGGACCATCACCCAGTTCGGCGCACATAGCGCAAAAATCGAACTGCCGCCTTACCCCTTCAAAACCGAGCCCGCACCGAGCGAAATTCCCACCGCTCAGGTGATTGAACTCAGCCAATGGCGCCAGGAACACAGCAAGACCCGCCACTGACCCTTCTGTGACACCTGACTTAAAAAACACCTGTGGATAACTTTTCTGACAAACAGGCTGAAACCCTTGAGATAGACACTTCTTGAGGTTTTTAGCCGAGGAAATTAATACACACACTTAATGTTGTAGGACAATTTTACCAGCACAGAATCAGGTAAACCCCCCTGTTTTCTTGCTTGCGCAGCATCCCCCTCTTAAAAAACCTCCTTGCAAAGACAGTTATCCAGCCCCGAACGGAGCAGCTCCAGGTCTTGCGGCTGATCGAAAATTAATTCGAGGCGTGAATCCTTGCGCCATTCGCTCGATTTCCACTGTGCGAGCGAGTTATCCACAGAATTACTGGAAAACCAGCCATCCGAACCCTGTACAACCAACTTCGCACGCCGCCAATTGAGGCTCTCAAGCCACTGCTGCAACAAGCTCAGATCAAATTGACAGGAAGCATGCCAGCGCCATCCCACACTCCATCCTTCGGGCTGGTGCTGAGTCATGACTATCGGCGTTCGAGGGGCTGAAAAGACGCTACCAACCTGATTAAAATCCTTATAAATCAATGAGTTATCCACAGCATGAATAACATTCATATAGGCTGCAGGCAGCGTATTTAAAGGGATCCGGCCATGCTCGACCCATAGAACAGGGCACTTTGGCAGGCTGCATGCAATCTGCTCACGTTGCTCATTTGAGACACTATTAGATTTATTCATGACCAGCAAACCTGCGCTTTTCAAGGCCTCTCGCTGGGTTTCAGGCAGGGGTTTGCCTTGGGCCAGCGCTTGCGCATCAAGCACCATAACGCATGGCTGCAGTGCCAAAACACCAAGCCAAGGAGCCCCACTGAGCTGCTTTAAAATCTGTGCGGGATGGCCCAAGCCGGAAGGTTCAATAAACAATCGGTCGGGCCGAGCCTTGCGTAATAGACGGCTCAAGCCAATTTGAAATGGCGCGCCATTGACGCAACACACGCAACCGCCTGCCACTTCGGCAATGGCAATAGCATCATCCCCCTGGCTCATCAGGGCCGCATCCAGACCTATTTGACCGAACTCATTGACCAGTACCGCCCAGCGTTCGTGCGCAGGTTTGTGCGCCATCAGGTGCTGAATCAGGCTGGTTTTGCCGGCGCCGAGTGGCCCGGCAATCACGTGGGTGGGTATGTTCTGCAACATGAGCGCCAGCTTCTGTAAGAATCAAAGCAAGCAATATGCCTCAGGCCAGCCAATCGAGGGTCAAAATCAGCCGTCGCTCGCCTGGTGCCAGTGCCGGCGAGCGGTGGATCAAGCCCGCACCTTCGTTGCCCTGCCACTTCTCGCCTTTGAGCAAGGCTACTTCTCCGGCATTAACTTGCTGAATCAGCGCGGATTGGGTTGGCTCGGCCTGTGGCTGACCTAACTGACGGCGATCCATCACACCTTCTTCCAGCCACTGACTACCAATCCCTGCATAAGTGGTAATTAGTCGCACAGGTACGTGATCCACATGAAACCGAGGGCACATGGCCTTATCCAAGGCCCTGAGACGCAGCCCAATACGTTTTGCGCCCAACAGACACGCATAGGCACTCACTAGCCAGGAAACATCCGCAATAAAGCCTGCGTAGCCTTCCAGATCATTAAATCGGGCTGCCAGGCCACGAAGGTTGGGCTGAGCCTTCTCATCGGCCATTTCCAGCACAATGGCGTCAGCCAATGGCTCGTCAAGCGAGAGCAATAAAGCCCCAAAATCGACGATATGCACAGGTAACTGACGCTGCCAGATCGCCAGATTGACGTCTTCATCCAGAATTCTCGTCATGATTTGCGGAGTTTCTCCGCAAACCTGCTGAATCACTGGCCGAGCCGTATGGGCATAGGCATTCATCATGCAGCCACCTCTTCGTACCATTCGCCAAAGGGGTCATTCAGCAGTTTCCAGCCCGCTTCGCCCAGTGCCATTTCTGCATCGGTAAGCAAACAGGCGTCGAGTTCATCCGTGAGCAAGGAGAAATCGATGTGCTGGCCAATAAAAACCAGTTCCTGACGGCAATCAGCAGTGTCCGGCAGCCATTTTTGAAGAATTTCTGCCTTGGTTTGCGCGTCTTGTGGCCACTGGTCGTGGGGCACAAAACGCCACCAACGCCCGGCAAATCCATAGCGCATCAACCCGCCCGCCTGAGACCAGCTACCCGCCTCCTGATATTTACTGGCCAGCCAGAAAAAACCTTTGGAGCGCAGCAGCTTGCCGTTGGTCCATGGACGCTCGATAAAATTAAAAAAACGTTCGGGATGAAAAGGACGACGCGCGCGGTAGGCGCTCGAGGCGATGCCATATTCTTCGGTCTCCGGCACATGCTCGCCGCGTATCTCTTGCAACCAGCCAGGTGCTTGCGCCGCACGCTCAAAGTCAAAACGTCCGGTATCCAGAATTTTATGCAGCGGTACTTCGCCCATCACCATCGGAATTACTTCGGCCTGAGCATTCAAGCGCTGCAAAATGGCGATTAATTCCTGGCGGTCAGCGCTGCTGATAAGGTCAATTTTGCTGATCAAAATGACGTCAGCGAATTCGATTTGCTCAATCAATAGATCGGTAATCGACCGTTCGTCAGATTCTCCAAGGGTTTCACCCCGTGAATCCAGGCTCTCTGCGGCTTGATAATCCTGCAAGAAATTGAGGCCATCCACTACCGTGACCATGGTGTCCAGACGGGCAATATCGGCCAGGCTCTGGCCCGCTTCGTCACGAAAAGTGAAAGTTTCTGCTACCGGTAGAGGCTCTGAAATACCGGTTGATTCGATCAATAAATAATCAAATCGACCGTCCCTTGCCAGTGCACTGACCTCCTCCAGCAAGTCTTCACGCAGCGTGCAGCAGATACAGCCATTGCTCATTTCGACGAGTTTTTCTTCAGCGCGATTCAAGGTCACATCACGCTGAACCTCACCTCCATCAATATTTATTTCGCTCATGTCGTTGACGATCACCGCCACGCGCAAGTTGTCACGGTTACGCAAAATATAATTAAGCAGGGTGCTTTTTCCTGCACCGAGAAATCCGGACAGCACAGTCACCGGCAAACGTTTAGGCATGGGAGATTCCTCATCAGGGTTGGCAGGTCAAAGCGCCCGCTTGTTGGCGCGACCAATTCAGGTCGTCGATAATGATACATTATAACAATACAAAGGATTAGAATTGTTATTAAGTAACAAAATGCCAACTCCCTCGATGGAAGCTCTTTATGAATGCACTTACCCTTCCCGACATTGCTTCACAAAACACCCGCCAGGTTGTCCCGCTGGAATGGGTCGGAATGTGCGGCATTGCACTGCCCATTGTGATTGACGGCCAGCAGCTCACCGCCAAGGTTGATGCTGGGGTCAGTCTGGATGACGCACAGGCACGTGGAATTCACATGTCACGACTTTTTCTAGCGCTAGAAGTAATCGAGTCGCAGGGGCTGAACCCTCTACTTTTGAAAAAAGTTTTACAGCGATTTCTCGACAGCCATGATGATTTATCGATCTGTGCCTACCTGAGTATTCATACCCACCTGCTCCTAAAGCGCCCCGCATTGGTCAGCCCTTTGAGTGGTTGGAAGAGCTACCCGGTGACCATCGATGCATCTCTGAAAAACGGAATGTTCCACGTGGAACTAAAAGTTGAGGTGGAGTACTCATCAACTTGCCCGTGCTCGGCAGCCTTGGCTCGCCAATTAATCCAGCAACAATTCGTCAATGACTTTGCCAATAAGCCGTTGCAGCACGCCGAAGTTTTAACCTGGCTTGGCAGCTCACAAGGCATCGTCGCGACGCCACACAGCCAAAGAAGTACCGCTACGTTACAAATCCGCCTCGACACAGAACTGGGGTATCTCCCGATCAATTCCCTGATCGATGAGGCTGAAAGTGCTTTGGCGACCGCGGTACAAACCGCTGTAAAACGCGCAGACGAACAAGCCTTCGCGTTAGCCAATGGCCAGAACTTGATGTTCTGTGAGGATGCTGCACGGAGGTTGAATGTCGCGTTGAAGGTTGCTCAAGGGGTGAAGGGCTTCAGCCTGAAAGTGGTTCATGCTGAAAGCTTGCACAGTCATGACGCCGTGGCCGAGAGCCGCTGGAACTGGAGAGCGCAATGATCCGCAAGAATCCCTCCGGAGATTTACCCACCATAGCCGAGTCGGCCTACGTCGATAGAACCGCGATAATTTGCGGCAAGGTGATCATTGGCGAGAACGTTTTCGTCGGCCCTTACGCCGTTATCCGCGCTGATGAGGTGGACCAGGATGGCGGCATGCGCCCTATCACTATTGGCGCCAATTCCAACATTCAAGACGGCGTGGTCATTCACTCGAAGTCAGGGGCGGCTGTGACTATCGGTGAAAACACTTCGATAGCACATCGCTCCATCGTCCACGGACCATGCCTCGTCGGCGATCGTGTCTTCATCGGTTTCAACAGTGTGCTGTTCAATTGCGAGCTGGGTGACGGCTGCGTGGTGCGGCATAACTCGGTCGTCGATGGCCGCGACCTGCCAGCAAATTTCTATGTCCCGTCCACAACCCGCATCGGGCCAAACACCGACCTCAGCCAGTTCGCTCCAGTCAGTGTCAGTGCATCGGAATTTTCAGAGGACGTAGCGCGCACCAATGTCGATTTGGTGCGCGGCTATAAAGCGCTGCAAAACGAATTTTGATCAGGTGCGCGGTTTGACTGTTCCACAGTTTTGTCCCAACCAGACAGCTCGGGTATCCATGCTGCCCTTCTGCTGAATCCCGGTCGCATTGAAGGTGCCATTCACTTGGGTGGTGAACTCACGATCACTGGCAAATGTAGCCACACCTGCGCCCTGGGCTTTTGGGCAACTAAAGCGAAACTTCCACTGATTTCCACTACGCTCAGTGATCTGCTGGTTGCATCCGGACTTGGGGTCCGTCAGCGGAATGTTGTCTGATTTTACTTGTTCGGGTGTCAGGCACACCCGCACACCTTTACCCGCCATGGTCAGCCCCTGGCTCTCCAGTTGGGCTTTTTGTTCCGGGGTAAGCATGTTCTGTAGCTGACCTAACATTACCTGTAGTTCAGGCAACTGTTGGCCATCTACCTGCATATTGCTGGAGCTCAGTTCCCAAAGCCCCGGTTGCAACATTTGGGCCTGGGCCACCGGGATCGACAAACCACAGGCCATGAACAGCCCAAGCAGACGAAGATTCATCAAGTAACTCCTACGCAATTGTCAGCGTTAGACGTCGAAAGTCAGCGAGTGTTGCACCCGCAACCAAATAGAGACATTCATAACAGAACGTGGTCTGTTAATACTTGGCATTGGACATTGAGGAGCAAGGATACGCATGGATTATCTAGGCCCGCACGTATTTGGTTATCTGATTTTATTGATCCACAGCTTAGGTTTGATTGCCGCCGTACATGCGGTGCTAACCGTAAGGACGGCGCAGGGTTCGATTGCATGGGCCATGTCGCTGTTCTTCATTCCTTACCTCACATTGATCCCGTACCTGATCTTTGGCCGTAGCACTTTTGACGATTACATCCGCGCTCGACGCGATGCCAATCAGGAGATGCGAGAGGCGATCACCCACCTGAGCTGGCGACCCTGGGTAGAGGAGGCCTTGGCTGCACGCAACTCAAAAGCCTATGCCTCGTTGCGGGCGATGCCGAGACTGGGGCGCATGCCTTGCCTGGCAAACAACTCGGTGCGTTTGCTGATCAATGGCACAGCCACGTTCGACGCGATCTTCGACGCCATTCGCGCCGCGAAAGAGGTGGTACTGGTTCAGTTTTTCATCGTCCACAACGATGACTTGGGCATGAAACTGCACGCACTGCTCCTGGAGAAAGCTGCGCAAGGAGTCGCGGTTCACCTGTTGTATGACAGCATTGGCAGCCACTCCCTGCCCGGCAGTTATGCAGAAACGCTGCGCGCAGGTGGTGTGCAAACCTACGCGTTTGCCACCCGTGGCGGCTGGATCAGCCGTTTCCAGGTCAACTTTCGTAACCATCGAAAAGTGGTGGTGGTCGATGGCGTGAGAGGTTTTGTCGGCGGCCACAACGTCGGCGATGAATACCTGGGTGCCAAACCGCCGCTGTCCCCGTGGCGCGATACCCATGTCGAGGTCACCGGGCCAGTGGTTGCCTGTCTGCAAGAGTCATTTGCCGAGGACTGGTTCTGGGCGGCACGCAAACTGCCACCCCTGATCCTGCCGCAGAGTTATCCGGACGGTGGCGTACTTTGCCAGTTCCTGGCCAGCGGTCCGGCTGACCCTTACGAAACCTGCTCGCTGTTTTTCGTTGAGGCCATCCATGCCGCCAACCACAGGGTATGGATTACGACCCCTTACTTTGTGCCCGATGAAGCTGTGTTCTCGGCACTGAGGCTCGCCGTTTTGCGCGGGGTGGATGTGCGCATCCTGATACCGTCCCGTCCTGACCACAAAATTGTTTACGCTGCATCCAGCCTGTATGCCTTCGAAGCGGTACGCGCAGGCGTACGGATCTTCCGTTATCAACCCGGTTTTGTGCATCAGAAAGTAGTGTTGGTTGACGACGAGATCAGTGCCATTGGCAGCGCCAATATGGACAACCGCTCGTTCCGTCTGAACTTCGAAGTGATGCTGCTCACCGTCGACGAAACGTTCGCCAGAGAAGTCGAGCATATGCTGCTCGATGATTTCGCCTTGGCCCGTGAAATTACTGAAGCCGATATCAAGGCCACTCACCGCTTGCAGCAACTGGGCATGCGAGTGGCGCGACTGGTTTCGCCGGTTTTATAGGTATGGTCAAAACTTGTTGTAGGAAGGGTCTGAATCGGTTGGTACTGCCCAAACAGTCAAACTAGTTTCCTTAAACTGAGCGACCCGGAACAAACCGGCCGCTCAGCGTAAGGAATAAAAATAATGAAGTTCTCGCTTATGGGATTGCTCTTCAGCATCAGTCCCCTTGCTCCAGCTCAAGCGCCTGCCACTGCTCCCACCCCTCCTTTGATTAACGTGGAGGTCGGGCAACCGACTTACAGCCACCGGCTGCACTACAAAAAAATGTACAGCGAAAAGCCCTTCGAAGAAGCTGTGCTCTATTACTACGACAACGGCCTCTACAAAATCATTTCCCCTGGCGAGAACCATTACGGCGTGTATGTGGTGGAGGGAGACTTCACTGACGAGCAATACCGCATCAGCTACATCTCTCTCCCCTCACCGGATTGGTCAGGCAACGTTGCCCGCCACGATCTTGTCTTCAATAAAGGCTCACAAACATTCGAGCAAAAAGCCCTGGCCTGGATTGATCAAAACATCGGGGTTCAGGATGGGACTTTCGTCCAGGACAAAAACCTGGAAAAAGACCCGGAGCCCATCACGTGGGCAACCCACGCTCAGCGATAAATGTCGGCCCTGGTCGGTGGCAGCTCCAACGAGCCATCGGCATGGGGCTTGGTTGCCAGTATCTGATCAATGTTGATCCACCCATGGGCGAAGGCGTATGCACAACCCGCCAGGTACAGTCGCCAAATGCGCAAGGCTTGCTCCGGCACTTGCTTGGCAGCAGCTTCCAGCTTGTGCTCCAGACGCTGGCTCCAATGCTCCAGCGTGCGCGCGTAATGCAGGCGCAAGCTTTCGACATCGACCACTTCCAGTCCGGCCTCACTGATCTCGGCAGTCATCATCGACAGATGCGGCAACTCACCATTGGGGAACACATAGCGATCGATAAACTCGCCTGCTCCCCGGCCAACCTGACGTCCATCGGTGTGCTTGGAGGTAATCCCGTGGTTCATCACCAGACCGCCGTCGCGCACAGCCCTGGACAGAATTTCGCAATACTCGCGCAGGTTAGCGTGCCCCACGTGTTCGAACATTCCGACACTGACGATTTTGTCGAACCGGCCATCTTGCGGCAGATCGCGATAATCGAGCAGTTGAAGATCAACCTTGTCTTGCAGACCTTCAGCCTTGACCCGTTCGCGAGCAAGTTTGAGTTGCTCCTTGCTCAAGGTAATTCCGAACACCTTGACCCCAAATTCCCGTGCTGCAAAACGCGCCAGCCCACCCCAGCCACAGCCGACATCCAGTAAATACTCGCCGGGTTTTAGTCGCAGTTTGCGACACAGCAGACGGAACTTGGCTTGCTGCGCTTCATCCAGGCTCTCCTCCCCGGTTTCAAAATAACCACAGGAGTAAGCCATGTCATGGTCGAGCCACAACTGATAGAAGTCGTTGGACAGATCGTAGTGATAAGAAATGGACTCGGCGTCGGTCGCTTTGTCGTGATGAACGCGAGGTGGCGTGCTGTCCTCATCTTCAACCAGCGCCTGGCTCAGTTCATCGCATACGCGAATGGCTTCGTTGATTGAGCCTTCCAGTTCAAGTCGGCCCTCAACAAAAGCGCTGCCCAACAGGTCAAGGCTGGGATGGGTAAACTCAGCCACCAAGGTCGGATCCTTGACCACGATAGTGACGCTGGGTGTCGGGCCAAAGTTGAACTCGTGTCCGTCCCACAGCCTTAGCCGTAATGGAAGTTGAAGTTTCTGTAAGGCCGGCGGAAGTTGCGCGAGCATCTGTGTTCCTCCTTCATTTCAGATATCAAAACTATAGGTTAGACGAATAACCAAAACTGTCAGTTTCACAGACCAGAGGTAGACGCTAGAGCACACGCGACCAATTGTCGGAATTACTCCGAGGCCTCCTTCAGCGCCATCAGTGGTTCATGAAACCGCAGTAAACGACCTGCGTTGCCCAGCACCAATAACGTGCTGAGGTTATGCAGTACAGCAGCAATCATCGCGCCCGCCGCGCCCAACCAACCAAACGCAGCGGCAGCCACAATGGCCAGAGTCCAACCCAGACCGATGATCACATTGACCTGCAAGGTGTGACGACATTCGCGGCTAAGGCGCACGCAGGTGCCCAAACGCCGCAAGTCGCTGCCAATCAAAACAATGTCCGAGGATGCCAGCGCGATATCGGCACCGCCTGCGCCCATGGCTACCCCGACCACACCGGCCTTGAGCGCCAGCGAATCGTTGATGCCATCGCCCACTACCATAGGCCGAAAACCGTTGTCGATTTCGCTCAGGACACGCTCAAGTTTGTCTTCGGGTAGTGCCTGGGCCTGGACTTCGCTGATGCCCACCTTGTGTGCCAAATGCTCAGCCACACTCAGCCGGTCACCGGTCAGCAACACCTGACGACCTAGCCCCAGCTCACGCAGTTCGCTCAACGCCAGTTGGGCTTCGGGTTTGATGCTGTCTGCCAACAGCAACCAACCGAGGAAGCGGCCATCAAGCGACAACCCGGCAATGGGTCCATCGTGCTCTGGCACGGCGCTCGTGGTGACACCCAGCAGGTGGAACAACTCGGGGCGGCCCAATGCCGCTTCGCCCTGCTCAGTGCTGGCAACAACACCCAACCCCTGACGCTCGCGAACATCCGTCAGGTTGAGCATTTGCTCGTGACTCACCAGACCGGCCAAGGCCCGGCTCACCGGGTGACTGCTGGCTGCGCCCAAACTGGCAGCCAGTTGGCGCAACGGTTGCTGCTGCGCCTCTTCAGTTTCAATCGCCTGCAGGCGCAAAGTGCCGTAAGTGAGGGTGCCGGTTTTATCCACCACTAACGAAGTGAGGTCTGCCAGCTCTTCAAGAAACGCCGAGCTGCGGATCAGAATACCGTGACGTGCAGCCACGGCAATTCCGGCAATCGCCGTGGCCGGTGCCGACAGCACCAGTGCGCAAGGGCACGCAGCCACCAACACCGCCAGCATCGCCTGGGCATCGTTGGTGATAAACCAGGTCACTGCCGCGATCATCAACACCAGCACCATATAGCCACCGGCATAGCGCTCAAGCAGTCGGGTGATCGGTGGCTTGGCGCGCTCGGCGCTTTGCATCAGGGCGATGACTTTACCCAGCGTCGACTCCTCACCAGTACGCGTGACTTGCACCCGCAGCAAACCATCAAGGTTGATTGCCCCGCCAAAGATCGGCATCCCGCTGCTGACCTCAAGCGGCACTGATTCACCGGTAATCGAAGCAGTGTCGAGACTGGCCTGCCCCGCCAGTACCAGTCCATCGGCGGGCACCCGGTCACCGGCACGTACCTCGACCTGATCGCCACTCTTGAGTGTGGCGTTGTCGACTTCCAGCAAACTGCCGTCAGCCTGAAACAAACGTGCCTGACTACGGGTCAGTTTGCCCAGTGCGTGGATCGCTTCCTGGGAGCCGATCACGCTGCGCTCTTCAAGTACATGGCCGAAAATCATGATGATCGGCAACAGGGCTGCCGTCAGCAAATCGCCAGTGGCCCAAGCACCGAGCATGGCCAAGGCAATCAGTTGGTCGGTGATCCCATGCAGGCTCGGGTAGCGCAGGCTGTACCAAGCCGAACGCATCACCGGCACGGCCACCAATAATGACGCGACTCCAAGCAACAACTGACTGACGCCGATTTGTGCAGGCATCAGCCAGCGCCACACCAGCCCCAAACCCAACAAACCCAGTGCCAGCATGGCCAAGGCCAGTTGGCGCGCTGCGCTACGTTGCTCGGCGCTGGTCAGCAAGCTGACGGCGGGTTGAGTGGCGGACGTACTCATTGTTCGGCTCCCTGAATAATCAGGCGGGAATCATCGTTAGGGTCGACGCTGGTGACAGATCCGGCTTGGCCCAGAATTTTCGGCATGCGTTCGCGGTACAGACGCAACATCAAATCCGGGTCGTTACCGGCCTGCTGAACCTTGGCCAAATTGAGGATTGTGGACGTATCCGCCTGAGCCTTGGCCAGGCGTTCACTGGCTTGGGCCTGAGCCTGCTCGACACTGCGGTCGGCCTGTTGCGTAGCCGATTGAGTCACTTTGGCGGCTTCGTTGCGAGCAGCTGCCACCGCTTGTTCGGCGTGCTGGCTGGCAGTCAGTACCGCGTTGAAGGCATTCACCGCCGGGCCCGGCAAACTGGATTGCACATCCACCCGTACCACTTCCAGTCCAAGGCCCTGCCCTGTCGCCTTCAGGGCCGCAAGTTGCTGATTGATACCCTGCACCAAATCACCGCGCAGGCGCTCGCGGCGTTCAGCCGCCTGGCTGTCGCTGCCAATCAGTTCGGGGCGCGCCACCAGAATCGTATCCAGGTCACGTGCAGCCGTCAGGGCTACGGCGCTGCGCGTAACCAACCGGTCCAGCGCGGGCAAAACATGCTCTCCCTGCAGCACAAACGCATAAGGTTCAGTGACGTTGTAAAACACCCGCACATCCAGTTGCACCACGCCCGCATCACCGGTCAGCAAATACCCGGAACCGGCCAACGCATCGTTGATCGGCGTGGCAAACGAGGCCACTCGGTCGGCCTGTAACGCAACATCCGAACGCAGCAGGTTTTCAATCCGGCGCTCACTTACACGGTCGGCTGCCGGGACAATCACCACTTGCTCGAAGGGCCTTGGCCAGGCCAGCAACAAACCGGAATTCTGGATACGATCCAGCGCGCCCATCCGCAACACCACCGCGCGATTTTGCGGATCGATCTGGCGCACATTGGAAAACCCCCAGGCCAGCGCAGCGACAACAGTCACCGCGTACAAGCCCAGAAAAGCCAGACGCCCGGCTTGCTGCCACGGGCTACTGACCCCGTTTATCTCGTCAGGTGCCTGGTTCATGGCTGCGACCCAGCCGGCGCGCCAAGCTTCGGAGGGCCGTCGACCAGTACTCGAAACGGCGCAGCATCTGTGCGCAAAATAATTTTAGTGCCTGGATTGATCATCGTCCCCAGCGTATCGAGGGAGCGCAGTTCGTTGTACAGCGCCGGCGAACTGGCATAAGCGCGACCGTAAATCTGCGCCGCTTCGACCCGCGATTGGGCTTCAATATCAGCGGCCTTGATGCTGGCATCGGCCTGCAAAATTCGCGCATCACGCTCGGCAGCAGAGCGAATTTGCGCCGCTTCACGTTTTCCCACAGCAGTGCGTTCGGTGGCAATAGTTTCGCGTTCCGCACGCATGCGATCAACCGTGGCCGTGAGCGTGACTGACGGCAGGGTCAGCCGCTCCACGCCAACCTGCAAGACGCGCACACCATAAGTGCTGAGTAATTGCTGTTCGATTTGCTGGCGCAACTGTGCTTCGAAGTCGGCAATTTTGACTTGGCTGGCATCAGTATTGACCAGGCTTGAGAGATCGAAACTGGCAGCCGTGGTTTCCAGCGCAGAGCCGACAAAGGTTCGAATCTGCCGCGCCGCTTCGTCTGGCTGATTTTGCACCGCGCGCATAAAGCGTTGCACATTCTCGGCATCCGGCTGTACCTGCCAGGCCACATAGGCCTGCACGATAATCCGTAAGCCGTCGCGAGTGCCCACGTCTTGCAGGCCACTGGAAGTGGTGCGCAAACGCAAATCCACCGGCACGCTGACTTCAAACGGTGCCGGCCAGCGCCAACCCAGCCCGGGGTCAAGCAGCACCCTGGCTGGGTTGCCAAAGCGGGTGATTACTGTCGCTTCGCCTGAGCGTACTTGCACCAGGCTCGCGGCTGCGATGGCAAACAACACCAGCAACGCCGCCCAGCCCATTCGCCGCCATGGAAATGGCCCAGGCTCATGGACATCGCCATGGGCATGACCGTGATGGGAGCAACCATGATGATGGCCGCTGTGATCGTGTGAGTGTGATTGAGTCAAAACAGTGCTCCTTACTGAGCAGCTTTACGCGGCGCGACAGGATCGGCCGGCAGCGTGAAAGAACGCAGGTCGAGGGTCGGCGCGCTGCTGCCCCCAAGGCGATGGTCGAGGATCAGCAGTTTGGCGTTGTTCAGCCCTAGGCTTAACTGGCTCAAATACTGCTCCAGCAGGAACGCATGACCGGCACGGTCGTAGGCTTTTTGTTCGGCGCCAAAGCGCAGGTCGGCCGTCTGTGCGGTGGCGTTTACTTCACGCGCCAGCGCATGGCTCTGGTCCAGCAAGATGCTGGCCTGTAATTGCGCGACGTTGCTTTGCTCGCTCGCCGCCCCTCGCTCACGGGCAATCAGGGCCTGTGCACTGATTTGTGCAGCCTGCACACCGTGATAGGCATTAGCTGCACCGGCCGGTGGATGGATAGCTTCAACCACGGTAGCGAGAATTTCGACCCCGCTATCGAGCGTATCCAGATCGGCCTGAACGGCGCGGCCGATGTCATCGGCCAACGCACTGCGCTGCTCGCCCAACACACCATCAAGCGTACGCGAAGCAAAGTCGTGCACCAGAATCCGGCTTGCGGTACTGCGAATCAACGTCGGTACATCGGCGCTGTGATAAGTGGCCGCAATGGCGGCGTGGTCGCTAAGGCCAATGCGATACACAAAGCGTATGTCCATGTTGACGATCTGAAAGCCCTGCCGGTCGCCGCTATCGCTGGCAATCACCTGGGATTTGTCATTCACATGAGTGGCATCCCACAGCCGGTTGGCTGTGATCGGCGGCAAGCCATCAGCAGGCGTGAGCAATGGATCGGTGCTCGACTCTGTACCTGTGGCCAGCTCATGCACCACACCACTTTCCACCGCCAGCACGCGACCCAATGGCCAAGGCAAGCCTGCGTGCAAACCAGGGCCTAGTACTTCCACTGGCTTACCGAAGCGCTCATAAATTCCTCGACCTTGCAGAGGAATTTCATTCACACCGCTCAGTGCCCAGCCGACGGCAACAACCACTGCCAAGACCGGGAAGAACGCTTTGCGCATGTAGGTAAATGCCCAGATTTGGCGCAAGTCGATCCCGAACCGGTTATGCAATTCGTGCTGCAGCGCCAGCAATGGTTGAGGCGGCCAACGCAACATGCCTGCGACAAAACTTTGCCCGATCATGCGCGGCTCAAGTTTGTCGCGACGTGGGCTGAACAACGCCGCTATCGCACGCAGGATCAACTCAATCGCCACTGCCGCAGGCAACAACCCCGTCAACACGGCCAAGCGGGCTGGCCACTGTGCATCGTCGCTACTGAATAACAGGCACACGGCACTCAGTAGAAGACACAAGATGGGCACGCGAACCAGCGGCGCCAGCAAACGAGCTTCGGGCCATTGAGCGAGTTGTTGCTGCGCCAAGTAGCGCTCGAACACCAGCAGCGCAAACGCGAGCAGAACCGCAATACCAGCCGCAATGCTGCCCCATGCACCCAACGCCACACCCGGCAATGCCAGGTTCCAGGTGTGTTGCACACTCCACCAGGCCGCGCCGCCAACACCTGCAAGCCACAAGACCGGCGCCCCGATTGTGGCCAACAAACGTAGCGCCCCTGTATTGATCCGTTGGCTCAAGCGGTCAAAGCCACTTGATGGCTCAGGGTGCGTGATCTCGGTTACAGCGCTCGGTAGAGGGTTGAGTGCGTTGCGGCGCCAGTCCGCGACCCAATAAGCCGACTGGGAACCTGCCGCCAGCACCAGCAAGGCTGCCGCATTGTTGCCCAGTAGGACCGGCCACAACGATTCCGATGAGAACAGGCTAATAAAGAATGCCAGCGCCCATGCCGCAATGGCTAAAACCGCCAGCAACACCCCCAGTTGGTAGAGCTGACGAGCCTGTGCAGAGGCACTTTGAAAACGAGGCAAAGACTCAAGCCTCTCCTCCTCGGCATCTAAATCGACGCGCATGGAAACTCTCACTTATGAAATATCTAGTAACGATATCGCAGAAATGATGAAACTTATGTCCAGCTTACGGATTCTTCATCTTGGCTTGAAAACAGCACGCTGAACCTGTGGGAGCCGGGCTTGCCCGCGATGCAGGCAACACCAGGCATCTGCCTGATCGCGGTGATGGCATCGCGGGCAAGCCACGCTCCCACAGGGGGGTGGGTTTGTTCAGCGAAATCAGTTCGGGTGGGCGATCAGATGCTTTGCCAAGGCTTCGAATGCCGGAATGGTCACCGGATCGTTTGCCGAGTTGCTGGCAATCGGATTGGACGCATAACGAACAATGACCATCTCGGCTTTCGGGTCGATGTAGGTACGTTGACCGTAAACACCGCGAGCCATAAAGGCACCGTCGGCGTTGTGCGTCACCCACCACATATCGCGATAACTGCCGCCTTTGAGCAAGTCATAACCGCCCTTGGCAAAGGCTGCTTTATCGCCGCCGGCACGGATCTCATCGACGACCGCCTTGGGCACGATTTGCTGGCCCAGGTACTGGCCATCGTTGCGGATCATTTCGCCAAATCGCGCCATATCACGCAGCCCGGTGTTCAAACCACCGCCTGCAAACGGAGTGCCTATGGAGTCGACGGTGAAATAAGCATCCTGTTCAGCGCCGATGCGCTGCCAGATTTTTTCGGACAACAACTGCGCAACATTGCGCCCTGTCACCCGTGCAATCACCCAACCCAGTACATCGGTATTCACTGTTTTATAAGCGAAGGCCTGACCGTGCTCCCCTTCTGGCTCCACCGTCTGCAAATATTCCATGTAGCTTTGCGGGCCGGTGTAGTCCTTGGGTTTTGGCAGTGGATTGCCCGCCTGCGCATGCTTCCAGACTTCAGCGTTGGGGTCGGCATAGTCTTCGCTGTATTTAAGCCCCGTGGTCATATCCAGCACCTGGCGTAAGGTGGCGTTGCCAAAGGCGGACTTGGCCAGTTCCGGCACATAGTCTGCGACTTTTTTATTGGCATCCAGCGTGCCATCGGCCACCAGCATGGCGCCCATCGTGCCCACAACTGACTTGGTCATCGACATTGCGCCGTGCTGACCCTCAGGGCTCAACACACCAAAAAAACGCTCATAAATTATTTTTCCACGATGCAACACCACAATGCCGTCGGTGTAATTCGCCGCCAGTGACTGCTCCCATGTCATGGTCTGCTTGCTGCCCAGCGGCACGAAGGTCAACGCGTCGATGTCTGCGCGCAAGGTTCGCACCAGCTGTACCGGAGCACCCAAGCCCCGGGACACATTGGTAGTGGGCATCAATTGGCGGAAGTTGGAAACGCTCCAGCGCATGGCCGGGAACTTGAAATAACTGCCATCGGCAAATCGAACAATACGATCGGGTGGCGGTGGCGCGCCGACCATCCAGCCCAACTTGGCAGGATCGCTGGCGGCGGCGTCAGGGTAAGTAGTTTTATCGGCGGCACAGGCAACTGAAACAGCCAAGCAAGAAAGTAAAAAAACCGCGCTGGTGCGGGCCGGTTTGAATAAATTTTTAAACATCGAATAATCCTTTTCAGTTCAAGGCCGCACACCGCCTTGCGATAAAAACAGTAGCTATGTATAGCGCACCACAGGTTGTACTGCGGAAGTGAAATTCAGATTTTTATTTTTTCGATCATTGCTTCCAGCTGATGAAAGTCACCGTGGATATTTCTTTCGCGGCTCCAGATCATGTCCAGAGTGAAGGTGGGGAAACCTGCTGGGGGTTTAAGAATTTTAATTTTTGGCGAGATATTCAACGTCGCGACTATTTTTTCCGGAACCACGATCAGGGCCGGAACCGCCGATAAAATATTAACCCCGGCGTGATAAGAGTTGGCCCGGGTAAAAATATTTCTCGTGCGCGCCTGCTTTTTTAACCAACCGTCTACCATGTTTTCTTCCGACAGCCACGGTGTCGGAAATACTTGCGCAGTTTCACAAAACTCATCGATATCCAGAGCGTTTTTCGGCTGATGCTTTGGCACGCTGGACAAGCACACAAAAGAATCTTCATTCAGGCTGCGATACTCCAGCAACGAATGCCGCTGGTGATAGCCGGGGCCGAAGCCAAAGCAGACGTCAGTGTCCAGGGCCAGCAAATCATTGATCGGCAACTCCTTGCCTAATCGGCTCACACTCAACGACCAGTTACGCCCGGCTGAATGCACTTGCTGCAACAAGGCAGGCAACATCAGGATTTCAAAATATTCAGGCGCGGTGATAGTCCATTGACGCAATACGCTGCTCTGCCCCGCCCCTTCTTTGGCGCACTGGTTAATGCACTGCATGATGTTCTGCAGATACGGCTTCATGGCCAGTACCCGCGCCGTGGGCTGCATGGCACCCTCGATGCTTTCGAACAATTTATCGTCGAAGCAGTGCCGGAGTTTTTTCAGGCTGTAACTGATACTCGACTGACTGAGATTTAAAATTTCTGAAACCCGCTTGGCGCTCCGATTTTCGATCAACAACAAAACAATCGAAACATCCTGCATATCCAATTGTTTTAGAGCATTGGTGTAGAGCATGCCGCCTCCTTGCTGATGTTATCCACAGGCCAGAAACTACTCGACCCGCAACGCGGGTCGAGTGGGTGCTGAGTTTAGAGAATTATAACTGTCGCGAAGAGTGCCCGTATTTCTGGGCCTGCAACGTCCTGTATAGGAACCGCAAAACTGTCGCAACCACCCAAAAAAGCTGGTTCGGGTTCGGCAAAACGATGGTTTCCACGGACTGTCTCGACCATTCGGCATTACTCGCGTTATGTCTTAAAATAGCCGGTTGCCGAAAGAACCGTCATGGCCATAGCCATGAAGGGCTTTCATCCTTTACAAATAAGTGTGGTGAAGATGAACAAGCCTTTCATTTCGCTGTGCCCTGAAATTACTCGGGCGCATGCGTTGACGTTGATGGATTGGTTGGAGGATGAGCGCGTCACCTGCTATCTGAGCGATTCACGTCATGTCTCCCGCTCCATTGAGCAAGCCATTGATCGGACTCAATTGCCGATCCTGACTCATCTATTCAACCAGGGCGGCCGCTTCTTCATGGCCTATGACCGGCATGACGCCCCGGTGGGCTTTGTCCGTCTAATCAAGACCGGTTCAAATTGCGAGATAGTCCTGGTCATCGGAGATAGCGACAAATGGGGCCGAAACCTTGGCGCCCGCACGATCCGCGAAGGCATGAAACTGGCCTTCCTCGACATGCGGGCCAAGAAACTCATCGCCAAGATCCACCCGGACAATGCGCGCTCGCTGAAAGCCTTTCTGCGCAGCGGCTTTGTGCTTGAGAGCGAAACGCCGACATTGAAGTCATTTTCCATGACGGCGGGGCGCTATCTTCAGTTCTTGCGCGAAGGTACCGTAGGCGACTCCACCAGGATCTATATCACTGAAATCGACAAGGCCAGGCTCGAACTTCTAATCGCGCTTGAACAAGGCCCGGCCGTTGTTGAGCTCGAACATGAGCTTGAGCGAGCCATTGTCGTCAAGCCGCAGCAGGTGGCGTCCAATGTCGTCACGATGAACTCCAGGGCCTTGCTGCAGCTGGACGACGAAGAGATCGAAGTGGCCTTGGTCTACCCTGAAGACGCGGACAGCAACGCAGGGAAGCATTCCGTGTATTCCGACATAGGCGCCGCCATTCTGGGCTATCAGGAGGGGGACGCCATCGACTGGCGAATTTCTGATCGGACCCGCCGGATTGAGATCAGGAAAGTGCTTTACCAGCCGGAGGCTGCGGGCGATTTCCACCTGTAAATAGAGCCTTTTGCTCAGTGTTCGTTCATCAGACGCGAGGCCCCCCCAAAAAAGGACGGGGCCTCGCTTTGCGTGCCTGAGCGGCCCGTTGGATGGATGGTAAAGGGTAGGAGCGGAACCAGTTGCGAAAAGCAGGAGGCGGTAGGACAGACCTAGCCGGCTCCTGCGACAGTTTTAATTGTCTAAAACCATTACTTATTGTCGCGGCAGAAATTATTCCACGGTGACAGATTTAGCCAGGTTACGCGGCTGGTCTACGTCGGTGCCTTTGAGCACGGCCACGTAGTACGACAGCAGTTGCAGCGGGATGGTGTAGAGGATCGGCGCCAGCACATCGTGGATGTGCGGCATGTTGATCACATGAGTGCCTTCGCCATTGGTCATGCCTGCTTGTTCATCGGCAAACACAATCAGTTCGCCACCACGGGCACGAACTTCTTGCAGGTTGGATTTGAGTTTCTCCAACAGCTCATTGTTCGGTGCAACGGTGACTACTGGCATGTCGTTATCCACAAGCGCCAGCGGGCCGTGCTTCAACTCGCCTGCCGGGTATGCCTCTGCGTGGATGTACGAGATTTCCTTAAGCTTGAGTGCGCCTTCCATTGCTACCGGGAACTGAGCGCCACGGCCCAGGAACAGGGTGTGGTGTTTGTCAGCAAACAATTCAGCAACTTTCTCGACAATCGAATCCATCGCCAGGGCTTCACCCAGACGTGCTGGCAAACGGCGCAGTTCTTCAACCAGTTGCGCTTCAACGCCCGCTTC
The DNA here is from genome assembly GCF_037055265.1 of Pseudomonas sp. ML2-2023-6. Lineage (NCBI taxonomy): Bacteria > Pseudomonadati > Pseudomonadota > Gammaproteobacteria > Pseudomonadales > Pseudomonadaceae > Pseudomonas > Pseudomonas sp. ML2-2023-6. Next base: position 651,953 of record NZ_CP146347.1, read on the forward strand.
CAGCGTGCCGCGAACCTGACCCAGGGACAGGGTCAGCAGCAGCAGACCTACCAGTTGGGTAGTGAATGCTTTGGTGGAGGCTACGCCAATTTCACGACCGGCTTGGGTTAGCAGTGTCAGGTCAGACTCACGTACCAGTGAGCTGATACCTACGTTGCAAATTGCCAGGCTGCCAAGGAAGCCCAGTTCTTTTGCATTACGCAGTGCCGCGAGGGTGTCAGCGGTTTCGCCCGATTGCGAGATCGAAACAAACAGGGTGTCAGGCTGCACCACGACTTTGCGGTAGCGGAACTCGCTCGCCACTTCGACCTGGCAAGGGATGCCAGCCAGGCTTTCAAGCCAGTAACGAGCGACCATCCCGGCGTGGTAGCTAGTACCACACGCGACGATCTGAACATTGCGTACTTTGGCGAACAATTCCTTGGCTTGTGGGCCGAAGGCTTGTACCAGAACATGGTCCTGGCCCAAACGATTTTCCAGGGTGCGCTGTACTACTGCTGGCTGCTCGTGGATTTCCTTGAGCATGTAGTGGCGATATTCGCCTTTGTCGGCAGCTTCGGCGCCATCGCTGTATTGCACCGCTTCACGCTGAACGCTTTGGCCATTCACATCCCAGATCTGCACGCTGTCACGATGGATTTCAGCGATATCGCCTTCTTCCAGGTACATGAAGCGGTCAGTTACCTGGCGCAATGCCAATTGGTCGGAGGCCAGGAAGTTCTCACCCAGACCCAGGCCAATCACCAACGGGCTGCCGCTACGGGCTGCAACCAAACGATCCGGCTGTTTGGCGCTGATCACGGCCAAACCATAAGCACCGTGCAACTCTTTAACAGTGGCTTTAAGGGCCGCGGTCAGATCGCTGTTGTCTTTGAGTTTGTGATTAAGCAGGTGAGCAATGACTTCGGTATCAGTGTCCGAGGTAAACACATAACCCAGACCTTTGAGTTGCTCACGCAGGGCTTCATGGTTTTCGATAATGCCGTTGTGCACCACAGCCAGATCGGAGCCCGAGAAGTGCGGGTGAGCATTACGCTCGCACGGTGCACCGTGAGTCGCCCAACGGGTATGAGCAATACCCAGGCGGCCTGCCAACGGTTCACCGGCCAGCGCTTGTTCCAGCTCGGCGACTTTGCCGTTGCGGCGCATGCGTTCCAGGGTGCCGTTGTTGGTGAAAACAGCCACGCCAGCGCTGTCGTAACCACGGTATTCAAGACGTTTCAGGCCTTCAAGCAGAATGGCCGTGATATTGCGTTCAGCGACTGCGCCAACGATCCCACACATAAAGTTCTCCTAGCTTAGGGCGGCGCATAACAGTGTTATGCCCCGGGCCTGAATCTGTTCGCGCGCCTCTTGCGGCAGGCGATCATCGGTAATAAGGGTATGGACGCTGCCCCAGGGCAGTTCCAGGTTGGGTATTTTGCGACCAATCTTGTCCGACTCGACCATTACGATCACTTCACGTGCGACGTCAGCCATGACCCGGCTCAGACCCAACAACTCGTTAAAAGTTGTCGTGCCACGCTGCAGGTCGATCCCGTCAGCACCGATAAACAGTTGATCGAAGTCGTAAGAGCGCAACACCTGTTCGGCAACCTGTCCCTGGAAGGACTCGGAGTGCGGATCCCAGGTGCCCCCGGTCATCAGCAACACAGGCTCGTGTTCAAGTTCACTGAGTGCGTTGGCGACGTGCAGGGAGTTGGTCATCACCACTAGACCGGGTTGCAGACCCAGTTGTGGAATCATCGAGGCGGTGGTGCTGCCGCTGTCGATAATAATGCGTGCATGCTCTTTAATCAGGCCAACCGCCGCACGGGCAATGGCTTGCTTATATAGAGAAACGGGCTGGGGTACATCACTGACCAGTTCTTGCGGCATGGTGATAGCACCGCCATAACGACGCAATAACAGACCGTTACTTTCGAGTGCAGCCAGATCCTTGCGAATCGTAACCTCGGAGGTTTCGAATCGCTTGGCCAGCTCATCCACACTGACTTCGCCCTGCTCTGCAAGCAAGGCCAGGATGTTGTGTCTGCGTTGTGGCGTGTTGCGTTTAGACATAACGACCTAAGTTTCGTTTCGAAAGATAACGAAAGCAATGAAACCTTATCTCGAAATAATCGTCAAGAAAATGTTGCTGGTTATTTTCTGTGAATAACTCAATTTAGCCCTGTGTTCATGGGCTAAACCCCTGATTTAGAGCCGCAAAAAATAAAGCCTTATCCACAGGGTGCGGATAAGGCTTTATGTAACTTATTGATTTAAAACAGTTATAGGATGACTTGTTAATAACCACATATCGCTATGTCTTGCGCTGTGGATAACTTCAAATCAAGGCTTTGGCTGTTTTACCGGACGTTTCCAGCCATCAATATTGCGCTGCCGTGCACGGCCAACGGCCAGTTGCTCGGGAGCTACATCCTGATTGATGGTTGAACCGGCCGCGGTGGTTGCACCGTTGGAGATATCCACAGGCGCTACCAGCGAGTTGTTCGAACCGATGAACACATCAGCTCCCAGCACGGTCTTCCACTTATTGGCGCCATCGTAGTTGCAGGTGATGGTACCTGCGCCAATGTTGGTACGAGGACCAACTTCAGCATCACCCAGGTAAGTCAGGTGACCACACTTGGCGTCTTCACCCAGATGGGCGTTTTTCAATTCGACAAAGTTACCCACATGGGCGCGGGCATCCAGCACGCTACCCGGGCGCAAACGAGCGAAAGGGCCAGCATCGCTGTTCTCACCCATCACGGCACCGTCGATATGGCTGTTGGCCTTGATCACCACGCCTTTGCGCAAAGTGCTGTCCTTGATCACACAGTTAGGGCCAATCACTACGTCATCTTCAATGATCACGCGGCCTTCAAGGATCACGTTGATATCGATCAGCACATCACGGCCTACCGTGACTTCGCCACGGACATCAAAACGGGCCGGGTCACGCAGGGTTACACCCAATGCCATCAGGCGGCGGCCTTCACGCAGTTGGTAATGACGCTCAAGCTCGCTGAGCTGCTTGCGGTCGTTGGCGCCCTGCACTTCCATCGGGTCGAGGGCATGTTCGGTGGCCACCACCAAACCATCGTTTACCGCCATCGCGATCACGTCGGTCAGGTAATACTCGCCCTGAGCGTTGTTGTTCGACAGCCGGCTCATCCAGTCCGCCAGACGCTGGGTGGGCAACGCCAAAATCCCGGTATTGCCTTCAGTTATGGCACGTTCGGCTTCGGTTGCGTCCTTGTGCTCGACGATGGCGCAAACCTTGCCAGCCGCGTCACGCACAATCCGGCCATAACCGGTAGGGTCAGCCAGGTTGACGGTCAGCAAGCCCAATTGCTCGGGGCCCACTTGTTTGAGCAAACGCTGCAAAGTCTCGACTTCGATCAACGGTACATCGCCGTACAGGATCAACACGTTTTGTGCCGTCAAAAATGGCAGCGCCTGGGCCACGGCATGGCCTGTACCCAGTTGCTTGTCTTGCAGCACAAAATTCAAATCATCAGCTGCCAAACGTTCACGGACCAGTTCGGCACCGTGGCCGATAACCACGTGAATACCGGTCGGTTTGAGCTGGCGAGCGCTGTGGATAACATGGCCCAGCATGGAGTTGCCTGCCACAGGATGGAGAACCTTGGGCAAGGCTGAACGCATGCGGGTGCCCTGACCTGCTGCGAGAATAACGATATCGAGAGACATGACTGGCTACCAATCCTGGGTGGTCAGCGGTTGCGACCAAAAAGTATGCGGAAAAAGAAAAAGGGTAGCCGAGGCTACCCTTTTTAATCAATCACACAATGAAGCAGGAGGCTTAACCGCCAAACTTCTTGCGGATTTGCTGGACGGTGCGCAGCTGAGCTGCGGCCTCGGCCAGACGTGCAGCAGCAGATCCATAATCGAATTCTGCGCCTCTTTCGTTCAGGGCCTTCTCGGCTGCCTTAACGGCGGCTTGAGCGGAGGCTTCATCCAGGTCGGCAGCACGTTGCACGGTGTCGGCAAGAACCTTGACCATGTTCGGCTGAACCTCGAGGTAACCACCGGAGATGTAAAACACCTCGGCTTCCCCGCCCAGCTTGATCAGGCGGATCGGGCCCGGCTTGAGTTCAGTGATCAGCGGAGCGTGACCCAGAGCGATACCAAGATCACCCAGGCTGCCGTGCGCAATCACCATCTCGACCTGACCGGAAAAGATTTCTCCTTCCGCACTGACGATATCGCAATGGACTGTCATCATATTAGCCATCTGATTGCCTCAACCTGATTAGCGCCCGTTGCCGGGCGCCGGAATTACAGTTTCTTGGCTTTCTCGATCGCTTCTTCGATGCCGCCGACCATGTAGAACGCTTGTTCTGGCAGGTGGTCGTAGTCACCGTTGAGGATGCCTTTGAAGCCAGCAATGGTGTCTTTCAGGGAAACGTATTTACCCGAAGCGCCAGTGAAGACTTCAGCCACGAAGAACGGCTGAGACAAGAAACGCTGGATCTTACGAGCGCGGGATACCAACTGCTTGTCGACTTCCGACAGCTCGTCCATACCCAGGATCGCAATGATATCCTTCAGTTCTTTGTAACGCTGCAACACGTACTGAACGCCGCGAGCGGTGTCGTAGTGTTCCTGGCCGATTACCATCGGGTCCAGCTGGCGCGAAGTCGAGTCCAGTGGATCAACCGCTGGGTAGATACCCAGGGAGGCGATGTCACGGGACAGTACAACGGTAGCGTCCAAGTGGGCGAAGGTGGTCGCAGGCGACGGGTCAGTCAAGTCATCCGCAGGTACGTATACCGCTTGGATCGAAGTGATCGAACCGTTCTTGGTCGAAGTGATGCGCTCTTGCAGAGTACCCATCTCTTCAGCCAGAGTCGGCTGGTAACCTACTGCCGAAGGCATACGGCCCAGCAGTGCGGATACTTCAGTACCGGCCAAGGTGTAACGGTAGATGTTGTCAACGAACAACAGTACGTCGTTACCTTCGTCACGGAACTTCTCGGCCATGGTCAGGCCAGTCAGTGCTACGCGCAGACGGTTACCCGGCGGCTCGTTCATCTGACCGTAAACCAGTGCCACTTTGTCCAGTACGCTCGAATCCTTCATCTCGTGGTAGAAGTCGTTACCCTCACGGGTACGCTCGCCCACACCAGCAAACACAGAGTAACCGCTGTGTTCCATGGCGATGTTACGGATCAGTTCCATCATGTTTACGGTTTTGCCTACACCGGCACCACCGAACAGACCAACCTTACCGCCTTTTGCAAACGGGCAGATCAGGTCGATAACCTTGATGCCAGTTTCCAGAAGGTCGTTGCCGCCCGCTTGTTCAGCGAAGGTCGGTGCAGGACGGTGAATGCCCCAGCGCTCTTCGGTTTCAATCGGACCAGCTTCGTCGATCGGGTTGCCCAGAACGTCCATGATCCGGCCCAGAGTCGCTTTACCGACTGGAACGGAGATGGCTGCGCCAGTGTCGGTGACTTCCAGACCGCGCTTCAAGCCCTCGGTGGAACCCATCGCAATGGTACGAACCACGCCGTCGCCCAGCTGCTGCTGAACTTCCAGAGTGGTCCCGGCCGCGCTTTGTACTTTCAGCGCGTTGTAGATGCTCGGTACGTTTTCGCGTGGAAATTCCACGTCGATCACGGCGCCGATGATTTGAACGATACGTCCGCTACTCATAGCTGGATCCTCTGAATATTTGAACCGTTAAACCGCGGCAGCGCCGCCGACGATTTCCGAGATCTCTTGGGTGATCGCAGCCTGACGCGCCTTGTTGTAGATCAGCTGCAAATCGCTGATCAAATCACCGGCGTTATCAGTGGCGTTCTTCATTGCGATCATCCGCGCAGCTTGTTCAGCTGCACTGTTCTCGACCACCGCCTGGTACACCTGCGACTCCACGTAGCGCACCATCAAGCCGTCTAGCAGCTCTTTGGCATCCGGTTCGTAGAGATAGTCCCAGTGGTGCTTGAGTTTTTGATCCGGGGTCGCCACCAGTGGAATCAACTGTTCCACAGTAGGCTGTTGCGTCATGGTGTTGATGAACTTGTTGGATACCACGGACAGGCGGTCAATACGGCCTTCCAGGTAAGCATCCAGCATCACCTTAACGCTGCCGATCAAATCATTGATCGACGGTTCTTCACCCAGATGGCTGATAGCTGCGACGACGTTACCGCCGAAGTTGCGGAAAAATGCCGCACCTTTGCTGCCGACCACGCACAGATCAATCTCGACGCCGTTTTCACGGTTTACCGCCATGTCCTTGACCAAAGCCTTGAACAGGTTGGTATTCAAACCACCGCACAAACCACGGTCACTGCTCACAACCACATAACCCACACGCTTAACTTCGCGGTCGATCATGAACGGGTGGCGGTATTCCGGGTTGGCGTTAGCCAAATGCCCAATAACCTGGCGGATACGCTCCGCATAAGGACGGCTAGCAGCCATGCGCATTTGTGCCTTGCGCATTTTGCTGACCGCCACTTTTTCCATGGCGCTGGTAATCTTTTGCGTGCTTTTGATGCTCGCAATCTTACTGCGAATCTCTTTTGCGCCTGCCATGTAACACCTATCAGGTTAGCAAGCGGGAGCCTTGCGACTCCCGCTGCGGCTTACCAGGTTTGGGTGGCCTTGAACTTCTCGATACCGGCTTTGATGCCAGCGTCGATTTCGTCATTGAAGTCACCTTTAACGTTGATCTTCGCCATAAGTTCGGCGTGATCGCGGTTGAAGTAAGCAATCAGCGCTTGTTCAAAGCTACCGACCTTGGTGATTTCGACGTCAGTCAGGAACCCACGCTCAGCGGCATACAGCGACAGCGCCATGTCAGCGATCGACATTGGTGCGTATTGCTTCTGCTTCATCAGCTCGGTAACGCGCTGACCATGCTCAAGTTGCTTACGGGTCGCTTCGTCCAGGTCAGAGGCGAACTGGGCAAATGCTGCCAGTTCACGGTACTGAGCCAGAGCGGTACGGATACCACCGGACAGCTTCTTGATGATCTTGGTCTGAGCGGCACCACCCACACGGGATACCGAAACACCGGCGTTCACTGCAGGACGGATCCCGGAGTTGAACATGGCCGATTCCAGGAAGATCTGACCGTCAGTGATGGAAATCACGTTGGTCGGAACGAACGCGGAAACGTCGCCAGCTTGAGTTTCGATGATCGGCAGTGCGGTCAGGGAACCGGTTTTGCCGGTCACTGCGCCGTTGGTGAACTTCTCTACGTACTCTTCGGAAACGCGGGATGCGCGCTCCAGCAGACGGGAGTGGAGATAGAACACGTCGCCTGGGTAAGCTTCACGGCCTGGTGGACGGCGCAGCAGCAGGGAAATCTGGCGGTAAGCCACTGCTTGCTTGGACAGATCGTCATAAACGATCAGCGCGTCTTCACCGCGGTCGCGGAAGTATTCGCCCATGGTGCAACCGGAGTACGGTGCCAGGAACTGCAGCGCTGCGGATTCGGAAGCACTGGCAGCAACGACGATGGTGTTAGCCAACGCGCCGTTTTCTTCCAGCTTGCGAACCACGTTGGCGATAGTCGATTGCTTCTGACCGATCGCTACGTATACACAGAAAATGCCGCTGTTCTTCTGGTTGATGATCGCGTCGATCGCCAGAGCGGTTTTACCGATCTGACGGTCACCGATGATCAGCTCACGCTGGCCACGGCCGACAGGAATCATGGCATCGACAGCCTTGTAGCCAGTCTGTACAGGCTGGTCTACCGACTTACGCCAGATCACGCCTGGAGCAACTTTCTCGACTGCATCAGTCTCGGTGTTGTTCAGCGGACCTTTGCCGTCAACTGGGTTACCCAGTGCGTCGACAACGCGACCCAGCAGTTCCTTACCAACCGGAACTTCCAGGATGCGGCCAGTGCACTTGGCGCTCATGCCTTCAGCCAGAGTCGTGTACGAGCCCAGTACTACGGCACCTACAGAGTCTTGCTCAAGGTTGAGAGCCATACCGAAGACGCTGCCCGGAAACTCGATCATCTCGCCGTACATTACGTCGGCCAGACCGTGAATCCGCACAATACCGTCAGATACGCTGACGATGGTGCCTTCGTTACGGGCTTGGGAGGTCACATCGAGTTTTTCGATGCGGCCCTTGATAATTTCACTTATTTCGGAAGGATTGAGTTGCTGCATTGCTCTGCTGCCCCTTCAAACTCAAGATTTCAATGCTTCGGCAAGGCTTGCGAGTTTTCCGCGAACCGAGCCATCGATAACCAGGTCGCCGGCGCGGATGATGACACCACCTATAAGGCTGGCATCCTCCGCAACTTGCAGGCGCACTTCCCGGTTGAGTCGTGCACTGAGAACCTTGGCGAGTTTGTCTTGCTGTTCTTGGTTCAATGCAAAAGCACTGGTCACTTCTACGTCTACCGACTTCTCTTGTTCGGCCTTGTACAGGTCAAACAGAGCGGCAATCTCCGGCAAAAGCGGGAGACGGTCGTTTTCGGCAACGACGTGGATGAAGTTCTGTACTTTTACATCGAACTTGTCGCCGCACACGTCAATAAACGTGGCGGCCTTTTCTGCGCTCGTCAGTCGCGGGGCCTTGAGCACGCGCTGCATAGTGTCGTCTTGCGACACTGCTGCAGCCAGGCCGAGCATGGCTGACCAAGAGGCCAGTTGCTGGTGGGCCTGGGCGTGCTCGAAGGCTGCCTTAGCGTAAGGTCGGGCCAACGTGGTCAATTCTGCCATGATCGCCCTCGCTTAAATTTCAGCAGCCAGTTTGTTAACCAGCTCCGCGTGCGCGTTTTGATCGATTGTGGCGCCCAGGATTTTTTCAGCGCCTTCAACGGCCAAGCTACCCAATTGGGTGCGCAGCGCGTCTTTAACACTGTTGATTTCCTGTTCGATCTCGGCCTGAGCCTGAGCCTTCACACGGTCAGCTTCAACGCGAGCCTGTTCACGGGCTTCGTCTACGATCTGAGTACCGCGCTTCTTGGCTTGCTCAATGATTTCAGCTGCTTGAGCCTTAGCTTCGCGCAGTTGTTGACCCGCTTTATCTTGGGCCAACTCCAGGTCGCGAGCTGCTCGGTTAGCAGCGTCCAATCCAGCCGCAATCTTCTTCTGACGTTCTTGCAATGCCGCGATGACCGGAGGCCACACGAACTTCATGCAAAACAGTACAAAAATGAAGAACGCAACGGACTGGCCAATCAGGGTTGCATTAATGTTCACGCCAACACCTCGCTCGTTCGTTGTCCATCACTCTAATCAACTCGAAAATTCGAGTGATTAGCCAGCGAGTTGACCAACGAAGGGGTTCGCGAAGGTGAAGAACAGTGCGATACCAACACCGATCATGGTTACGGCGTCGAGCAGACCGGCAACGATGAACATTTTAACTTGCAGCATTGGGACCATTTCTGGTTGACGCGCTGCGCCTTCCAGGAACTTGCCACCCAACAGGCCGAAACCAATTGCGGTACCCAGTGCGCCCAGGCCGATCAACAGTGCAACAGCGATAGCGGTTAGACCAACTACAGTTTCCATCTTTCCTCCCGACTTTTACGTCGTATGGTTTAGGTTTTTAGATTAAAGCGGTAAAACAAAATCATTTTGCGACGCCCTCTCACCCGAAGGCGAGAGGAGCACAAGACTCGCCGAAGCGGATCTTAGTGGTTATCTTCGTGTGCCATCGACAGGTAGACGATGGTCAACATCATGAAGATGAACGCTTGCAAGGTGATGATCAGGATGTGGAATACAGCCCACGCCCATTGCAGCACCACGCCCAGACCGCTAAGCCAAAGCAGGCCGCTGCCGAACATTACGGCGATCAGGATAAACACCAGTTCGCCAGCGTACATGTTGCCGAACAGACGCAGAGCCAACGAAATAGGCTTGGCAATCAACGTCACGAATTCGAGCAGGAAGTTCACCGGAATCAGCAGCGCCTGAACAAAAATGTTCTTGCTGCCGAACGGGTGCAGGGTCAGTTCGCCGATAAAGCCGCCGATGCCCTTGATTTTGATGCTGTAGAAGATGATCAACGCGAATACCGACAGGGCCATGCCCATGGTCGCGTTTGGATCAGTCGTCGGTACGGCACGGAATGGGAAGTGCTCATCGCCAGTGATCAGGATCGCCAACTGAGGAATCCAGTCAACCGGAACCAGGTCGATGGCGTTCATCAGGAACACCCAGACGAAAATGGTCAGCGCCAGCGGTGCAATAACTGCACTGCGACCGTGGAAACTGTCTTTTACGCTGCCATCAACGAATTCCACCAGTACTTCTACGAAGTTCTGCAGTGCGCCTGGTTGCCCGGAAGTTGCCTTCTTGGCCGCCATGCGGAATACGAGGATGAAGATCAGACCAACAAAAAGCGACCAGCCGAGGGTATCGACGTGGAATGCCCAAAAACCCATTGCTTTAGCTTCTGCAACGGTGTGAGCAAAGCCCCAGCCGCCATCAGGTAGCTGCCCAAAGGTCAGGTTCTGTAAGTGGTGCTGGATATAGCCCGAAGCGGTTGTTTCTGCCATGGTTGCCTCAAACGCCCTAAGGTCTCGAAAGTGTTGTTCTCATTAGCAGGGGAGCGAACCAGCTGACCAGTTGGGTCAACACGAAGACGCCGAATACTGCTAACGGCGCCAATGGCTTCACACCTGCAAACGTCAGCGCGAACAGCACTGCCGTCAAAATTAACTTGCCCGCCTCACCGGCGTAAAACGACCGGACGATGGCTTGCGCTGCTCGGGCGCCGGAAAACCGAAAAGCCCTGTGAGCAAAATACACATTGGGTAGCAAAGCTATCAGGCCTCCGCAGAGTCCTGAATATCCGGCGACGACTCCATGCCATTGCCAGAGCCCCAAAGCAGCCAGCAATAAAACGACAAATTGAGCCAGTAAAACCGGAAAAACCGCCAAGCGATGGAACGGCAAGCGGTTTGGCGTGCGGGTTTCCATCACAACTGCTCCTCAAAGGTCGGCTACCAAAAACTGAAAACTTGGCATAATTTGTGCCGACAAAATGCGCGCAGAGTATAGGGGCGCTTAAGCCCCTATTCAACTGTCAGGTAGTGATTTCCGACTGCGCGCTACATGGGGAATTGTTTCAGCGGATGTGAGCAAGCACTCCCTGAAGCTCATCCAGAGAATTGTAACCAATCACTAACTGGCCTTTTCCCTTCTTTCCGTGGCGGATCTGCACCGCAGAGCCTAGGCGCTCAGCCAGGCGCTGTTCGAGCCGGGTAATGTCCGGATCGGGTTTAACCGGTTCAGCAGGCTCTTGTTTGCCGCTCAGCCACTGGCGAACCAGGGCTTCGGTCTGACGCACTGTCAGACCGCGTGCGACAACGTGTCGCGCCCCTTCAACCTGTTGATTTTCAGGCAAACCGAGCAATGCCCGCGCATGACCCATTTCCAGGTCCCCGTGGGACAGCATGGTCTTGATCACTTCCGGCAATGCAATCAATCGCAACAAGTTAGCCACAGACACTCGGGACTTACCCACAGCGTCGGCGACCTGTTGCTGAGTCAGCTGGAACTCTTGCTGCAAGCGCTGCAAGGCGACGGCTTCTTCAATCGGGTTGAGGTCTTCGCGCTGGATGTTCTCGATCAGCGCCATCGCGATGGCGGTTTCATCCGGTACGTCTTTGACCATCGCCGGGATGGTGTCCTTGCCTGCCTGTTGGCTGGCGCGCCAGCGGCGCTCACCGGCAATGATCTCAAAGCGGTTGCCTTCAATCGGGCGAACCACGATCGGTTGCATCACGCCTTGAGACCTGATCGAGCTTGCCAGCTCTTCAAGCGCCTGCGGATCCATATCGCGACGAGGCTGATACTTGCCGCGCTGGATCAAGTCCAGAGGCAAGTGTTGCAGTTCGCTTTGATCAACCTTGACCGCTTGCTCTTCCAGCGAGCTGACTGTTGGACCACTCAGGAGTGCATCCAGTCCGCGTCCGAGACCTCGTTTCTTGACGGCCATGGGATTTCCTTAAGTTGGCTGAGGCGTGCGGGTAGAACGACGTTGACGACGAACCAGCTCGCCCGCCAGGGCAAGGTAAGCAATCGCGCCACGGGAATTCTTGTCATAGGCCAATGCAGGCATGCCGTAGCTTGGAGCCTCGGCCAGACGAATGTTGCGCGGAATAACCGTGTCGTAGAGCTGCTCGCCGAAGTGTTCCTTGAGCTGCGCCGAGACATCGTTCATCAGGCTCAGGCGCGGGTCATACATGGTCCGCAGCAGGCCTTCGATCTTCAGGTTCGGATTCAGCAGCTCAGCGATACGCTTGATGTTATCCACAAGGTCGCTCAAACCTTCGAGCGCGAAGTACTCGCACTGCATGGGGATAATCACCCCATCGGCAGCAACCAGAGCGTTCAGGGTCAGCATCGACAGAGACGGCGGGCAATCGATCAAAATGTAATCGTAGCTCTCGCGAACCGGCGCCAGAGCTGTGCGCAGACGGCTTTCTTTCATCTGCATTTCGAGCAGCACCACTTCGGCTGCCGTCAGGTCGCGGTTAGCGGGCAGAAGCTGGTAACCACCGTGTTCGGAGACGTGCATGGCCTGAGCCAGGTCGCATTCGCCGATCAACAGGTCGTAGACCGAATTCTCGAGACCGTGTTTATCCACACCGCTACCCATGGTGGCGTTGCCTTGTGGATCAAGGTCGATCAGCAGCACGCGGCGCTTGGTCGCGACCAGCGATGCTGCGAGGTTGATACAGGTGGTGGTTTTACCCACACCACCCTTTTGGTTCGCTATTGCGAATACCTTAGCCATTCTTGCTTGCGTTCCCAATCATGCCGTGCGGCGCAGTATCAGCAGATGGCGTTGGCCTTGGCAACCTGGAACGGTCAAGGCGTGTTCGCTATCTAGACGAAAATCAGACGGCAATGCTACCAGCTCATCAGCCGGATGAACGCCCTTCATTGCCAGCCAGCGTGTTTCGCTGTTGCCAAGGTGACGTGTCCAGTTGCTGAAGTTCTCCATGCTGCTGAAAGCCCTGGAAACAATTCCATTGAATGGCAGCTCAGGCTGAAACTCTTCAACGCGGCTGTGGATAACTTGCAAGTTATCCAGCTTGAGTTCGAGTTTCACCTGGGTCAGAAAACGGGTTTTCTTGCCGTTGCTGTCCAGACAGGTCACTTGCGACTCGGGAAACAGGATCGCCAGAGGGATGCCTGGCATCCCGCCACCGCTACCCACATCCAGCCAACGGCCGTTTTCGATGAAGGGCATTACGCTCAGACTGTCGAGCAAATGGCGCGACACCATTTCGTCCGGGTTACGCACAGCCGTGAGGTTGTAGGCCTTGTTCCATTTGATCAACAGGGCCAGATAACCCAGCAATAGCTGATGCTGGTTTTCGGTCAGTGCAACACCCAGTTGGCGTGCACCTGTGGATAACTCTTCGGCGTGTTGTGCGGTAACCAGCGAACTCAAGCGTTTTGCTCCAACGTGCGGCCAGCGCCGCGCTTTTTCAGGTGAATCATCAACAGGGAAATCGCCGCCGGAGTCACGCCGGGAATGCGCGAAGCCTGGCCCAGGGTCTCGGGACGGGTGGCGCCCAGCTTGCTCTGGATCTCTTTCGACAGACCGGAGATGGTCGTGTAATCGATATCCACAGGTAGTTTGGTGTTTTCACTGGCGCGCAAACGGGCAATTTCGTCTTGCTGACGATCGATATAACCGGCGTACTTGGTTTTGATCTCAACCTGTTCGGCGACCAACGGATCTTCGGCGCCCTGCCCGGTCACTTCAATCAGACCGACGTAGTCGATTTCTGGACGGGTCAGCAGATTCAGCAAATTGTATTCATGGGTCAGAGGCGTGCCGAACTTGGCAGCAATCGCATCGCCTTGCTCAGTCCCCGGGCGAACCCAGGTACTTTTGAGTCGTTGTTCTTCCTGCGCAATGCTTTCGCGCTTGGTGCAGAACGCCGCCCAACGGGCGTCGTCGACCAGGCCCAATTCGCGGCCTTTTTCGGTCAAACGCATGTCAGCGTTGTCTTCGCGCAGGATCAAGCGGTATTCGGCGCGGGAGGTGAACATCCGGTACGGTTCTTGAGTACCCAAGGTAATCAGGTCATCGACCAATACCCCGATGTACGCCTCATCGCGACGCGGGCACCAGCTTTCCTTGCCCTGTGCGAGCAATGCAGCGTTGGCGCCAGCCAGCAAACCCTGGGCGCCGGCTTCTTCGTAACCGGTAGTGCCGTTAATTTGCCCTGCAAAGAACAAACCGCCGATAACTTTGGTTTCGAGGCTGTATTTCAAGTCACGCGGATCGAAGTAGTCGTACTCGATGGCATAGCCAGGACGCACGATATGGGCGTTTTCCATACCGCGAATCGATTGCACGATCTGGATCTGTACATCGAACGGCAAGGAGGTGGAAATCCCGTTCGGGTACAACTCATGGGTCGTCAAACCTTCCGGTTCGATAAAGACCTGGTGGCTTTCCTTGTCGGCAAAGCGATGGATCTTGTCTTCGATCGACGGGCAGTAACGTGGGCCAATACCTTCGATCACACCCGAATACATCGGTGAACGATCAAGGTTGGACGCAATGATTTCGTGGGTGCGGGCGTTGGTATGGGTAATCCAGCAACTGACCTGGGCCGGGTGCTGTTCTTTGTTGCCCATGAACGACATCACTGGAATCGGGGTATCGCCTGGTTGCTCGGTCATCACCGAGAAATCTACAGAGCGGCCATCGATACGCGGTGGTGTACCGGTTTTCAGGCGACCAACTCGCAGAGGCAGTTCACGCAGGCGATGTGCCAGGGCAATCGAAGGTGGATCACCGGCTCGGCCGCCCGAGTAGTTCTGCATTCCGATGTGGATAAGTCCGCCGAGGAAGGTGCCAGTGGTCAAAACTACTGCATCAGCCATGAAGCGCAGGCCCATTTGGGTCACTACGCCGCGGACTTGGTCCTGTTCAACGATCAGGTCATCAGCAGCCTGTTGAAATATCCACAGGTTGGGCTGGTTTTCCAGAATTTCGCGTATCGCCGCCTTGTACAGGATGCGGTCGGCCTGTGCGCGGGTTGCGCGCACTGCCGGGCCTTTGCGGCCGTTGAGTACACGGAACTGGATACCGCCTTTATCGGTAGCCATCGCCATCGCGCCGCCAAGGGCGTCGATTTCTTTAACCAGATGGCTTTTACCAATCCCGCCAATCGCAGGATTGCAGCTCATTTGCCCGAGGGTTTCCACGTTGTGGGTCAACAGCAGGGTTTTTACGCCCATGCGTGCTGAAGCAAGTGCAGCCTCGGTTCCGGCGTGACCGCCGCCGATGACGATCACTGCAAAACGGGAAGGGAAATTCACCACGCACCTCGTGCCTGTTACTAGGGGTTTTTTGGATAGACCGCGAAGTATAGGGACTTCGCCCTTCTTAAAGAACCCTTTGCACAAAATTTAACCAGCTGTGGATAAGGGCAAGATAGATAAATAAATAGAGAAGAAATTTATAAAGCTTTGTTTTTATGTTTATTTCTACTGAGGCACCTTTCTGTGGATAGATTGCTAAAGGCTATATTCTACGTACTGTACAGAGATTCAAAAGTCTGTGTTCATGTGCCAATAAGAGGCTTGGATAAGTGCTTTAAGCCTGTGGGTAAAACAGGTGCTTATCCACAGGGGTGGTTATCTTCAGTTTTCAGGCCTACTTACCCACTGACCTGAAGGCCAGTTATGCACAGGGCTTATTCTGCTGTTTACGCGGTTTTTAGCCAATAAACAGGCAGCCGAAAACCGCATGAAGGGTCAATTCTTCACGCGGTCGGACGATCGGTCAGTGATAAAAGTGATAAACGGCACGCGCCAGTACCCTTAGAGGGGGGTATACAGCCAGCCTGTGGGTGA
Organism: Pseudomonas sp. ML2-2023-6; assembly: GCF_037055265.1. Classification (NCBI taxonomy): domain Bacteria; kingdom Pseudomonadati; phylum Pseudomonadota; class Gammaproteobacteria; order Pseudomonadales; family Pseudomonadaceae; genus Pseudomonas; species Pseudomonas sp. ML2-2023-6. Next base: position 667,786 of record NZ_CP146347.1, read on the forward strand.
TGCCTGGAGCCTGTGGGTAATTCCAACAGCGGCCAAAAACACCTCGTCGTGTGAGGTAACAACCAAAGTACCGGGGTACTGTTTGAGCATGCTTTCCAGCGCCTGAACTGAAGGCAGATCCAGGTGATTGGCTGGTTCATCGAGTAATAACAACTGTGGAGGGGACGCGGCATAGAACACGCAAGCCATGGCGGCTTTCAGGCGTTCACCCCCACTGAGTCGGTTGCATGGCTGATTGGCTTGTTCTGCATTCAGGCCCAATTGCGCCAGCCGGGTGCGCAATTCACCTTCATTGAGCTGTCGATTGAGGGACTGCAATTGCTCAAGAACGGATTGCTCAGGCTTTAACACTCCCAGGTGCTGGTCGAGATAAGCGGCAGTTACGAAGGTCCGGGCCTGACCTGAAACAACCGATAGTTGCCCAGCCAGTACCTTGAGCAAGGTTGACTTGCCGCAGCCGTTTGGTCCCACCAAGGCAATACGCTGGCCACGCGTTAGCGTGAGATTGATGGAGCGCAACTGCTCAGTCCCGAGTGGCAGACGGGCATCAATTAATTCAGCGATTTGCACCGGCGCGCTTTGGCAAGCTTGAGGCGGATAAACAAAGATGGCCTGCTGCTCTTCTACCTGACTCGCTGCCTGGCGGACTTGAGCAGACAATTGTTCGCGTGCTGCATCCTGTTGTACCCGCAATTTGCCACTGCTGGCCTGGCTACGTTCCTTTTGTCGGCCCAGTAAAATTTTGGCCTGATTGGCATCACTGGCCTGTTTGCGGCCACGGGATTGGCTGCGCTCAAGACGCTCTTTTTGCTCACGCAGGGCCTGTTCCTGACGCTTTCGCTCCAGCCTGACCGATGCCAGTTGTTGTTGCGCCGCTTGTTGTTGCTCGGCTTTGGCCTGTGTATAAAACGAAAAACCACCGCCATAACGGGTGAGCCCCAGGGATGACAACTCAACGATGCGCTCCATGTGCTCCAACAAGTCGCGATCATGGCTGATTACAAGCAAGCCGTTGGGCCACTGCTGCAACTGCTCATGGAGGGCAAGACGGTGCTGGTTATCCAGATGATTGGTGGGTTCATCCAGTATCAACAGGTCGGCTTGAGACAAGAAGGCACCCATCAGGGCCACACGCATGGCTTCGCCGCCGCTGAGGACTGAAGTGGGGGTCGAGGGCGTCAGGTGGGTGAGGTTGTTCTGGCTCAACTGGTCGAACAATTGCTGACGAATACCCCAGCGTTCGCCGACGCAATCAAAGTCTGCTTGCTCAGTGCTGCCCTGCTCTATTCGCTCAAGAGCGCTAATGATGGACTGCACACCGGCTAGGTGTGCCACGGTATGTGCGGGATCGGGGCTGATTTGCTGGGCCAGGTAATACACAGAGCCATTGCGCGTGCAGCGGCCTGTGGAGGGAAAGATATCCCCAGCGATCAGACGTGCCAATACACTTTTGCCCACACCATTACGCCCTACCAGGCCGGTACGGCGATGGTCGAGATGCAGATCAAGGTCTGAAAACAGGAAACTGCCATCGGGCAGATGATAAGAAACGCCTTCCAGCGTTACATAGGTAACGTGAGTCATACGCACTCCAGAGATGCACAGATCTACCCCCTGTTGCAGGGGAATCGAGAACTGGCCGCAAGCATCGCGGCGGCATCAATTGCGCATTGGACTAATACCTCGTTGGGAATGTGGATAACTGTAGCAGCTGACGAAGGAACGAGGCTGCGTTCGGCGGCGAAGCCGTCGCAAAATCAGACACTGCGGTGTGCCAGTTAAAACTGGCACTCAGGATTTACGACGACTACGTCGCCGAACGCAGCCAGCTGCTACGAGTTTACTTACCGATACAGAAGCTCGAGAAAATCCGCCCCAGCAAATCATCAGAGCTGAATGCCCCGGTAATCTCACCCAGTGAATGCTGCGCTTGGCGCAGATCCTCAGCCAGCAACTCGCCTGCGCCCGCCAGGGTCAGTTGCGCCCTGCCGTGCTCAAGTGCTTTGCTTGCTTGCTGCAACGCCTCCAGATGGCGACGGCGCGCGCTGAAGCTGCTTTCAGAGGTCTGCTCATAGCCCATGCAGGCCTTGAGGTGTTCACGCAGCAAGTCCAGGCCATCCGTTGATTTGGCGCTCAGGCTGATCGTGACATGGCCATCTTCGCTGACCTCCAGGGCAATGTTCTCGCCGCTGAGGTCTGCCTTGTTGCGGATCAGGGTCACTTTCGCCGGATCAGGGCGCTGTTCAAGAAACTCCGGCCACAGGGCAAACGGGTCATCCGCTTCCGGTGCAGTGGCATCAACTACCAACAACACCCGATCGGCTTCGCCAATGGCCTTGAGTGCCCGCTGCACGCCAATTTTTTCCACATGATCGTCGGTATCGCGCAACCCTGCTGTGTCGACCACATGCAACGGCATGCCATCGATGTGGATATGTTCACGCAATACGTCACGGGTAGTACCGGCAATCTCGGTCACGATGGCCGCTTCACGTCCGGCCAGGGCATTGAGCAAGCTCGATTTGCCAGCATTGGGTCGACCGGCAATGACCACGTTCATGCCATCACGCAGCAAGGCACCTTGCCCGGCTTCGCGCTGAACGGTGGATAACTCTTCGCGAACCTTGTCCAGCATGCCAAGCACATGGCCATCGGCCAAAAAGTCGATTTCTTCTTCCGGGAAATCAATCGCCGCTTCGACATAGATGCGCAAACCGATCAATTGCTCGGTCAAGTTATGCACACGTTGTGAGAAAGCTCCCTGCAAGGAACGCAATGCGTTACGCGCAGCCTGTGCAGAACTTGCCTCGATCAGGTCGGCAATCGCCTCGGCCTGGGCCAGGTCGAGCTTGTCATTTAAAAATGCGCGCTCGCTGAATTCGCCCGGACGAGCCAGACGGCAACCCAGTTGGATGCAGCGCTGCAGCAGCATATCCAGAACGATCGGACCGCCGTGGCCTTGCAGTTCCAGTACGTCTTCGCCGGTAAAGGAGTTGGGGCCGGGGAAATACAGCGCGATGCCTTCATCCAGCATTTCACGGTTTTCACCGTAAAAAGGGCCGTAATGGGCATAACGCGGTTTCAGCTCGCGTTCGCTGAATGCTTGCGCCGCAACACTGGCGAGCGGGCCGGAAATACGTACGATCCCCACACCACCTCGGCCCTGGGCGGTCGCTACTGCGGCAATGGTCTCAGCCGGAACACTCATAAACAGGCCTCAAAACAAAAGTGACGGATAGCAAAACGCCCCACTAGGGGGCGTTTTGAGTGGTGCTCACCAGAGTAGGTTACTCGGCTGCTTTTTTGGTAGCAGCTTCAACTTTACGGGTGATGTACCACTGTTGAGCGATGGACAGGCAGTTGTTCACAACCCAGTACAGCACCAGACCAGCTGGGAACCACAGGAAGAAGAAGGTGAAGATGATAGGCATCAGCTTCATCACCTTGGCCTGCATCGGATCCGGCGGAGTCGGGTTCAGACGCTGCTGGATGAACATGGTTGCGCCCATGATGATCGGCAGAATGAAGAACGGGTCTTTGATCGACAGGTCGGTAATCCAGAGCATGAACGGCGCCTGGCGCATTTCAACACTTTCTAGAAGTACCCAGTACAAGGACAGGAAGACCGGCATCTGCACCAGGATTGGCAAGCAGCCACCCAGTGGATTGATCTTCTCTTTCTTGTACAGCTCCATCATTGCTTGCGACATTTTCTGGCGGTCATCACCGAACTGCTCTTTCAGAGCAGCCAGTTTTGGTGCCACGGCGCGCATGCGAGCCATCGACTTGTAGCTGGCGGCCGACAGAGGGAAGAAGATCCCTTTGATCAGCATGGTCAGGAAAATAATCGACCAACCCCAGTTACCTACCAGGCTGTGGATATGTTGCAGCAACCAGAAAATAGGCTGAGCGATAAACCACAGAATGCCGTAGTCGACGGTCAGTTCCAGGCCTGGGGATAACTCTTTGAGTACACCCTGGCTCTTCGGACCTGCGTACAACGTAGCGCTGGTTTCAGCAGTTTTGCCCGGCTCAACGGTCAACGTTGGGCCAGTGAAACCGATGATGTAGTTGCCTTGGCTGTCTTTGCGGGTCTGAACGACGTTGCTATCGCCTTTCTGAGGGATCCACGCGGTCACAAAGTAGTGCTGCAACCAGGCAACCCAGCCGCCTTGTACGGTTTCTTTCAGCTGAGCCTTGTCGATATCTTTCATCGACACTTTTTTGTACGGCTCTGAACTTGTCCACAGGGCAGCGCCCAGGTAAGTCGCAGTGCCGGTGGCAGTGCTGGAAGAAGGATCGGAGCTGGCGTCACGCTTCAATTGCGCGAACAGGTTGCCGTTCCACGGCTTGCTGCTCTCGTTATCAATCAAATAGCTGACTTGTACATCGTACAAACCACGCTTGAGCGTGAAACGCTTGATGTAATTGATGCCGTTTTCGCTGAATTTCAGATCAACAACCAACTGATCCTGGCCTGGGGCCAGTTCATAGGTCTTCTTTTCAGTGTTGAAAACAGGGCGACCTGACGCACGAGCGTCCGGACCGTCAACGCCTGTCAGGCCACTTTGTGCCAGATAGGTACGTTCGTTGCCGTTATCGAACAACTGGAAAGGAACGTCCGGGTGATCCTGGCGACGTGGATAAAGCGGCAGACGCAGCTGGGCAATATCACCACCTTGTGGATCAATCGCGATGTCCAGAACATCCGTTTTTACGTGGATGAGGTCTTTGCTAGCAGCCACCGGAGTTTCAGTCGGTTTGCTGGTATCGGTATTGGCGCTGGGTACATCGGCACTGTTCGAAGCGTTGTTACCTGAAACCGTATCGGGCAAAGCCGGCGCGGTGGTGCTGGCGGCAACATTCTGAGTCGGCAGGGCAGCTTGGCCATAGTCCTGGTTCCATTTCAGAACCATAACGTAGGACACGACTGCTAGAGCGACGATCAGGATCGTGCGTTTAATATCCATGATTACTCGGCCATCAAGAAGAACGGGAGGTAGGGATAGGCGGAACCGGGTCGTAACCACCGGGATTCCACGGGTGACAGCGACCTAAACGACGAAAGGTCAGCCAGCCGCCGCGCAGAAGGCCATGATTTTCGATGGCTTCCAACGCGTAGCAGGAACAACTGGGGTAGAAACGGCAGTGGCTGGCCATCAAAGGACTAATGGCATAGCGATAAAACTGGATCGGAACGAGCGCCAGTTTACGCATCAGGACTGCCTACCCCTACAGTTTCGGTTTTAACCACTGGAACTGGCGTGTTACGGGCCAGACGCTTCCAGAGTTTGCCGAAATGCTGAATCAATTCGGGGTTCTCTACGTCACCCAAACCTTTGCGCGCGACGATAACGATATCCCAACCAACCAGTAAATCCTGGTGGAGACGAAACGATTCACGCATCAAACGCTTAAGGCGATTGCGCTGAACGGAGAGCTTTACGCTCTTTTTCCCGATTACTAACCCCAAGCGGGGGTGATCAAGATCGTTGCTGCGCGCAAGGAGCAGGAGATTTTTCCCCGGAACCTTGCCGGTGGGGGAGTCAAAGACTGCCTTGAAGTGTCGGGGAGTGAGTAACCGCTTTTCCCGACTGAAGTCCTGACTCACCACCATTGTCTGATTATCAAACTGCCAGACGTGCACGGCCTTTGGCGCGGCGACGCGACAGGACTGCACGGCCGTTTTTGGTTGCCATGCGAGCACGGAAACCGTGAGTGCGGGCGCGTTTGATAGTGCTTGGTTGGAAAGTACGTTTCATGTCGTGCTACCTGGTTCGTCCACAACGGGCCGGAATGGCCCCCGTTTTAAGAGACCGGCGATTCTAGAGAATGCAAGCCAATAGGTCAATTTCCAACCAGCGTTTACCGGTAAATAGATGTTTGTCGTTTTGCACAAGCCTTTCGCCTGCCAACTATAGAAATAAAAAAACGAAGTATTTAAAGCTCTTTTAAAGATGTAACTACTCTTAGAGGAGCCACTATCTGTGGATAACTTGCTACAGCCCATATGGTTAAAGGCTATCAGCGATCCGAAAGGTTGTCCAAAAACCGTGCTCTGCCTGTGCTGCACCCGCGGATAAGCTGTGCATGAAAGGGGCTTTTATCCACAGGCGACTTATGCACAGAGTTTCGACCCCACTTGTGCAACGAGCTTAGGCCCGCTTATCCACAGACCTTATGCACATACCATTTGTCGCTTTGTTCACAGCAAAAAGCCTGTTGTCTCCTTATATGCAGGTCACCTACATGTGGATAAGTGGGCCCGCGGCCGCTACAATGGCGCCTGTTTTTGCCTCACCGGCTTTCAACTTAGGGGATATCCGTGTCAGTGGAACTTTGGCAGCAGTGCGTAGAGCTTTTGCGCGAAGAGCTGCCTGCCCAGCAATTCAACACCTGGATCCGTCCACTACAGGTCGAAGCCGAAGGCGACGAGTTGCGCGTGTATGCACCCAACCGCTTTGTTCTCGACTGGGTTAACGAAAAGTATCTGAGCCGTTTGCTTGAACTGTTGAACGAGCACAGCAATGGCATGGCGCCAGCGTTGTCCTTGTTAATAGGCAGCAAACGCAGCTCGGCGCCTCGTGCTGCCCCCAATGCGCCTCTGGCCGCAGCGGCTTCTCAACAAGCCCCGGCACCAGCGAGTTCATCGACCAGCCAAGCCTCTGCTCCCGCCCCGGCCCCTAAACAGGCGGCTCAGGCGAGCGAAGAGCCTTCGCGTGCCAGCTTCGATCCAATGGCTGGCGCCAGCTCGCAACAAGCTCCCGTGCGCGCCGAACAGCGCACCGTTCAGGTTGAAGGTGCGCTCAAGCACACCAGCTACCTGAACCGCACCTTTACCTTTGAAAACTTCGTTGAGGGTAAATCCAACCAACTGGCTCGCGCTGCGGCGTGGCAGGTGGCGGATAACCCCAAGCACGGTTACAACCCGCTCTTCCTTTATGGCGGCGTTGGTTTGGGTAAGACTCACTTGATGCATGCGGTGGGTAACCACCTGCTGAAGAAGAACCCGAATGCCAAGGTCGTGTACCTGCATTCCGAGCGTTTTGTAGCTGACATGGTTAAAGCCTTGCAGCTCAACGCCATCAACGAGTTCAAGCGCTTCTACCGTTCGGTAGACGCCTTGCTCATCGATGACATTCAATTCTTTGCGCGCAAGGAGCGGTCCCAGGAAGAGTTCTTCCACACCTTCAACGCCCTGCTTGAAGGCGGTCAGCAAGTGATTCTGACCAGCGACCGTTACCCGAAAGAAATCGAAGGGCTCGAAGAGCGTCTTAAATCGCGCTTCGGCTGGGGTTTGACGGTTGCCGTCGAGCCGCCTGAGCTTGAAACCCGTGTGGCGATCCTGATGAAGAAGGCCGATCAGGCTAAAGTCGATCTGCCCCACGATGCAGCGTTCTTTATTGCCCAGCGCATTCGCTCCAACGTGCGTGAGCTAGAAGGCGCGCTCAAGCGCGTGATCGCTCACTCGCACTTCATGGGGCGCGACATCACCATTGAACTGATCCGCGAGTCCCTCAAGGACTTGCTGGCGCTGCAAGATAAACTCGTCTCTGTGGATAACATTCAGCGCACAGTGGCCGAGTACTACAAAATCAAGATTTCGGACCTGCTGTCCAAGCGTCGCTCGCGCTCGGTTGCGCGACCACGTCAGGTTGCGATGGCTCTGTCCAAAGAACTGACCAACCACAGCTTGCCGGAAATCGGCGATGTGTTTGGCGGTCGTGACCACACTACGGTCTTGCACGCATGCCGCAAGATCAACGAACTCAAGGAATCCGACGCGGACATCCGCGAGGACTACAAGAACCTGCTGCGAACACTGACAACCTGATGACACCAGCGCAGCTTATTAAGGCAAGGGACTAGACCATGCATTTCACCATTCAACGCGAAGCCCTGTTGAAACCCCTGCAACTGGTCGCAGGCGTCGTTGAACGCCGCCAGACCTTGCCGGTATTGTCCAACGTGCTGTTGGTTGTCGAAGGCCAGCAACTGTCGCTGACCGGTACCGACCTTGAAGTCGAGCTGGTTGGTCGCGTTCAACTTGAAGAACCAGCCGAGCCAGGCGAAATCACCGTACCTGCGCGTAAGCTGATGGATATCTGCAAAAGCTTGCCTAACGATGCTTTGATCGACATCAAGCTCGATGACAACAAGCTGGTGGTCAAGGCTGGCCGTAGCCGCTTTACCCTGTCGACCTTGCCGGCCAACGATTTCCCGACTGTTGAAGAAGGCCCAGGTTCGCTGACCTGCAACTTGCAGCAAAGCAAACTGCGCCGCCTGATTGAGCGCACCAGCTTTGCCATGGCGCAGCAGGACGTTCGTTACTACCTCAACGGCATGCTGCTGGAAGTGTCCGCCGGTATCATCCGTGCAGTGGCCACCGACGGTCACCGTCTGGCCATGTGCTCGATGAAAGCCGATATCGGCCAGCCAGACCGTCACCAAGTGATCGTGCCGCGTAAAGGTATCCTCGAGCTGGCACGCTTGCTGACCGAGCCGGACGGCGAAGTGAGCATCGTTCTGGGCGCACACCACATCCGTGCCACCACCGGCGAGTTCACCTTCACCTCTAAACTGGTTGACGGCAAATTCCCGGACTACGAGCGTGTGCTGCCTAAAGGCGGTGACAAAATCGTAATCGGTGACCGTCAGGCACTGCGTGAAGCGTTCAGCCGTACCGCGATTCTGTCCAACGAGAAGTACCGTGGTATCCGTCTGCAATTGGCCAATGGCCAGCTGAAAATCCAGGCCAACAACCCGGAGCAGGAAGAAGCGGAAGAAGAAGTGGGCGTTGACTACAACGGCGGCTCGCTGGAAATCGGCTTCAACGTGAGCTACCTGCTGGACGTGCTGGGCGTGATGACCACTGAACAAGTGCGTCTGATCCTGTCGGACTCCAACAGCAGCGCCCTGGTGCAAGAGTCGGACAATGATGACTCGGCCTACGTTGTTATGCCGATGCGCCTGTAACTTATGCACAGCCAAAGCTAGATGTCCCTTAGTCGTGTCACAGTCACCGCGGTGCGTAACCTGCACCCGGTGACCTTCTCCCCTTCCCCCCGCATTAATATCCTGTACGGCGCCAACGGCAGCGGAAAAACCAGCGTGCTGGAAGCCATCCACTTGCTGGGGCTGGCGCGTTCGTTTCGAAGTGTGCGGCTTAACCCCGTGATTCAGCACGAGCAGCAGAGCTGTACGGTTTTTGGTCAGGTCGAACTGGCTGAAGGCGGGCACAGTGCGCTGGGTATCTCGCGGGACCGCCAGGGGGAGTTTCAGATTCGTATCGACGGTCAGAATGCGCGCAGTGCTGCGCAGCTGGCCGAGATACTGCCGCTGCAATTGATTAACCCGGACAGCTTCCGACTGCTGGAAGGCGCTCCAAAGATCCGTAGGCAGTTTCTCGACTGGGGCGTGTTCCATGTCGAGCCACGCTTCATGTCTACCTGGCAGCGGCTACAGAAGGCCCTGCGGCAGCGGAACTCATGGCTGCGGCATGGTACACTCGACGCCGTTTCACAAGCGGCCTGGGACCGGGAACTGTGCCTGGCCAGTGCTGAAATTGATGAATACCGCCGCGCCTACATCAAAGCCTTGAAACCAGTCTTTGAGCAGACCTTGAGTGAGTTACTTGAGCTCGAAGGGTTAACGCTGAGCTATTACCGTGGTTGGGACAAAGACCGTGAGCTGAGTGCTGTACTCGCCGCGTCTGTCCACCGGGACCAGCAAATGGGGCACACCCAGGCCGGGCCACAACGTGCTGATTTGCGCCTTAAGTTGGGTGCAAACAACGCCGCAGACATCTTGTCGCGGGGGCAGCAGAAGTTGGTGGTTTGCGCGCTGCGCATTGCTCAAGGGCACTTGGTCAGCCAAGCCCGGCGTGGCCAATGTATTTATCTGGTGGATGACTTGCCGTCTGAATTGGACGAGCAGCATCGCAACGCATTGTGTCGCTTGTTGGAAGACTTACGCTGCCAGGTATTTATTACCTGTGTAGATCACGAATTATTGAGGGAAGGCTGGCAGACGGAAACGCCAGTTGCCCTGTTCCACGTGGAACAGGGCTGTATCACCCAGACCCACGACCATCGGGAGTGAAGGCATTGAGCGAAGAAAACACGTACGACTCAACGAGCATTAAAGTGCTGAAAGGCCTTGATGCCGTACGCAAACGTCCCGGTATGTACATTGGTGATACTGACGATGGCAGCGGTCTGCACCACATGGTGTTCGAAGTAGTCGACAACTCCATCGACGAAGCGCTGGCTGGCCATTGCGACGACATCACCATCACCATTCACCCGGATGAATCCATCACCGTGCGCGACAACGGCCGCGGCATTCCGGTAGATGTGCATAAAGAAGAAGGCGTTTCTGCAGCCGAGGTCATCATGACCGTGCTGCACGCTGGCGGTAAGTTCGATGACAACTCCTACAAAGTCTCCGGCGGCCTGCACGGTGTAGGTGTTTCGGTGGTGAACGCCCTGTCCGAGCTGCTGATCCTGACCGTACGCCGCAGTGGCAAGATCTGGGAACAGACCTATGTCCACGGTGTACCTCAGGCGCCAATGGCGATTGTTGGCGAGAGCGAAAGCACCGGTACGCAGATCCACTTCAAGCCTTCGGCTGATACCTTCAAGAACATCCACTTCAGCTGGGACATTCTGGCCAAGCGGATTCGTGAGCTTTCCTTCCTCAACTCCGGTGTTGGTATCGTCCTCAAGGACGAGCGCAGCGGCAAGGAAGAGCTGTTCAAGTACGAAGGCGGTCTGCGAGCGTTCGTTGATTACCTGAACACCAACAAGACTCCGGTCAACGAGGTGTTCCACTTCAATGTGCAGCGTGAAGATGGCATTGGCGTGGAAATCGCCCTGCAGTGGAACGACAGCTTCAACGAGAACCTGTTGTGCTTCACCAACAACATTCCGCAGCGCGATGGCGGTACGCACTTGGTGGGCTTCCGCTCTGCCCTGACGCGTAACCTCAACACCTACATCGAAGCTGAAGGCCTGGCCAAAAAGCACAAAGTCGCCACCACCGGTGATGACGCCCGCGAAGGCCTGACCGCGATCATCTCGGTGAAAGTGCCAGATCCGAAGTTCAGCTCCCAGACCAAAGACAAGCTAGTGTCTTCCGAAGTGAAGACCGCTGTTGAACAGGAAATGGGCAAGTTCTTCTCCGACTTCCTGCTGGAGCACCCGAACGAAGCCAAGCTGATCGTCGGCAAGATGATCGATGCAGCCCGTGCGCGTGAAGCTGCGCGTAAAGCCCGTGAGATGACCCGCCGTAAAGGCGCGTTGGACATCGCAGGCTTGCCCGGCAAACTGGCCGACTGCCAGGAAAAAGACCCGGCGCTGTCCGAACTGTACCTCGTGGAAGGTGACTCTGCTGGCGGCTCCGCCAAGCAGGGACGCAACCGCCGTACCCAAGCCATCCTGCCGTTGAAAGGTAAAATCCTCAACGTTGAGAAAGCGCGCTTCGACAAGATGATTTCTTCGCAAGAAGTAGGCACCTTGATCACTGCACTGGGTTGTGGCATCGGCCGCGACGAGTACAACATCGCCAAACTGCGCTATCACAACATCATCATCATGACCGATGCTGACGTCGACGGTTCGCACATTCGTACCCTGCTGCTGACCTTCTTCTTCCGTCAGTTGCCGGAGCTGATCGAGCGTGGCTACATCTACATCGCTCAGCCGCCGTTGTACAAAGTGAAAAAAGGCAAGCAAGAGCAATACATCAAAGACGACGAGGCCATGGAAGAGTACATGACCCAGTCGGCTCTTGAAGATGCCAGCCTGCACTTGAACGACGAAGCCCCGGGCATCTCCGGTGAGGCGCTGGAGCGTCTGGTGTACGACTTCCGCATGGTGATGAAGACTCTGAAGCGTTTGTCGCGCCTGTACCCACAGGAGCTGACCGAGCACTTCATCTACCTGCCAGCCGTTACCCTTGAGCAGTTGGGCGACCACGCGGTCATGCAAGACTGGATGGCCAAGTTTGAAGAGCGTCTGCGTCTGGTCGAGAAGTCGGGCCTGGTTTACAAGGCCAGCCTGCGTGAAGACCGTGAGCGTAATGTCTGGTTGCCAGAGGTCGAACTGATCTCCCACGGCCACTCGACCTTCATCACGTTCAACCGTGACTTCTTCGGCAGCAACGACTACAAAACCGTTGTGACCCTGGGCGCCCAACTGAGCACCCTGCTTGACGAAGGTGCATACATCCAGCGTGGCGAACGCAAAAAAGCCGTGACCGAGTTCAAAGAAGCACTTGAATGGTTGATGGCCGAAAGCACCAAGCGCCATACCATCCAGCGCTACAAAGGTCTTGGTGAAATGAACCCGGATCAACTCTGGGAAACCACGATGGACCCAAGCGTGCGCCGCATGCTGAAAGTCACCATCGAAGACGCGGTCGGCGCTGACCAGATCTTCAACACCTTGATGGGCGACGCCGTAGAACCGCGTCGTGAGTTCATCGAGAACAACGCACTGGCAGTGTCCAACCTGGACTTCTGATGATGTTGTAGGTGGGCAAAGTTAATCGCCACTTCGGTCAAAGTTAATTGATTTGGCCAAAGTTAACGGCCCACTGCCCTACCAACAAACCCCGATTGACCGAAAGGTCTACCGGGGTTTTCTTTTGGCTGTTCGTAGGTGCCCCAATTGATAGACTGCTGCGATTTGGTGCCCGTGATGCGCCAGTCGTATTCAAAAGGAATTCTCATGTCCGCTCTTACCGCCCTGCTTAACACCTATCGCACCGCCTCAGTAAGCGAGCGCGAGAAAGGAACCTACTTTGAAGAGCTGATTTGCACCTACCTGCGCAACGAGGCGACATATTGCGATCTGTATGCGCAAGTGTGGACATATTCCGACTGGTCAAAGGAGCAAGGACTAGACGGTCGCGACACCGGTATCGACCTCGTAGCCAAAACCCATGGCACGGGGGAGATCCACGCAATCCAGTGCAAGTTCTTCGCAGATAACTACCGCATCCAAAAAAGCGACATCGACAGCTTCTTTACCGCGTCAGGCAAAAAGCCCTTTACCCATCGCGTCATCGTCACCACCACCAACAACTGGAACGAGCACGCCGCCGACGCCCTGCAAAACCAGCAGCCGCCAGTGAGCAAAATTGATCGCCAAGACCTGGAAAACAGTCAGATTGACTGGGCGCGCTATCAGCCCAATCAAGCTGTAGTGCTCAAGGCTAAGAAGCGGCTGCGTGACCACCAGAAGCGCGCTCTGCTATCCGTTGCCAGCGGCCTGCAAATCGCTGACCGGGGCAAGCTGATCATGGCCTGTGGCACCGGCAAAACCTTCACCAGCTTGAAGATTGCCGAACAATTGGCCGGTGCGGGCAAGCGCGTGCTGTTTTTGGTGCCCAGTCTTTCGCTGCTGTCGCAAACACTCACCGAGTGGACGCAAGAGAGCGAAACCCCGTTGCATAGCTTTGCCGTGTGCTCTGACAGCGACGTGGGCAAGAAGCGCAAGAAAGATGACGACGCGGTACAAACCTTTGCCCACGAACTGCGCTATCCGGCCACCACCGAGCCACGCAAGTTGGTAGCAGAGATGCTCAAGCGCCACGATGACCAACACATGAGCGTGGTATTTAGCACCTACCACTCCATTGGAGTGATCAGCGATGCCCAGCACCAGCATGGTCTGGCCAACTTCGACCTAATCATCTGCGACGAAGCCCACCGCACCACTGGGGCCACCTTTGGCGACGATGATGAGAGCGCCTTCGTTAAAGTCCACAATGCCGATTACATCCGCAGTTCCAAACGGCTCTACATGACTGCTACGCCACGCATCTATGGTGAGCTGGCCAAGGCCAGTGCTGAAAAAGACGATGTTGCTCTGTGCTCCATGGATAACGACAGCCTGTACGGCAAAGAACTATTTGTTATCACCTTCAGCGAAGCGGTAAAGGCCGATCTGCTGGTCGATTATAAAGTGTTGGTGCTGGCCATGGATGAAAAGCACATCAGCAGCCGCCTGCAAAAATTGCTGGCTGACGACGACAACCAAATCAAGCTGGAAGACGCCGCCAAGATCATCGGCTGCTGGAAGGCCCTGAGCAAACAAGACACTCGCGAAGACCTCGTAGACGATGGCGACCCCATGCGTCGCGCCGTGGCCTTCTGCCAGGTGATCGAGTACCAAAAATTCGCAAAAACCCACAAGGTCAGCTCCAAAAACATCGCCAGCATGTTTGATCAAGTGGTTGAAGCGTACAAAGCCAGTAACCCGGAAAACACCGACACTGCCGCCACGCTGATCTGCGAGGCCTCCCATGTGGACGGCGGCATGACCGCCAGCCAGAAAGAGGCTGAGCTCGACTGGCTCAAGGCTGAGGTGCCCGACAATACCTGCCGCATTCTCAGTAACGTGCGCTGCTTGTCTGAAGGCGTGGACGTGCCCGCCCTGGACGCCGTGCTGTTCCTCACCCCGCGCAATTCACAGGTAGACGTGGTGCAATCGGTTGGCCGCGTCATGCGCAAAGCCGAAGGCAAGAAGCGCGGATATGTGATTTTGCCGGTTGTCATCCCTGCTGGTATGGCACCCGAGGAAGCTTTAAACGACAACAAGACGTACAAGGTCGTCTGGCAAGTATTGCAAGCTCTGCGCTCACACGATGACCGCTTCGACGCCATGGTCAACAAGCTCGACTTGATCGGCAGCGACCCGGCCAAGATGGAAATCATCGCCGTCACCGAGAAACTCAACAAAAAATCCGACCGCAACAACACCGGCAAAGATAATGGCAAGAACACCTATGGCATCGGCACAGGCGGTGGTAAATATGATCACGGCCCCGCGCCTGAACAGTTCGGCCTGGAGTTTGAAATTGGCGAAATAGAGCGCGCCATCTATGCCAAAGTGGTGCAGAAGTGCGGCAACCGCAACCATTGGGAAGACTGGGCCAAGGACATCGCCAAAATTGCCCGCACCCATATCACTCGCATCACCAGCATAATTGAAGACGAAGCCAACACCCGCGAGCGCGAAGCCTTTTTTAGCTTTGCCAGCGAGCTGCGTGATGACCTAAACGACAGCATCGGCGATAGCGAAGTGATCGAAATGCTGGCCCAACACCTAATCACCAAGCCGGTGTTTGACGCACTGTTTGAGGGTTACAGCTTCGCCAGTAACAACCCCATGTCTTGCGCAATGCAAAACGTCCTGGACGTTTTGCAAGAGCACCACTTGGACAAAGAAGCCGACACCCTCCAACGCTTTTACGACAGCGTGAAAATGCGCGCCGACGGTATCGAGAACGCCGAAGGCAAACAGAAAATCATCGTCGAGCTGTACGACAAGTTTTTCCGCAACGCCTTCCCACGCATGACTGAGCGCTTGGGAATCGTCTACACCCCTGTTGAAGTGGTGGATTTCATCATCCACAGCGTCAACGACATTCTGCAAAGCGAGTTCGGCCAGACCTTGGGCAGCGATGGTGTGCATATCATCGACCCCTTCACCGGCACCGGCACCTTCATCACCCGCTTGCTGCAAAGCGGCCTGATCAGCAAAGAGCAGCTACAGGACAAATACCAAGGCCAAATCCATGCCAACGAAATTGTGTTGCTGGCCTATTACATTGCCGCCATCAATATCGAAGCTGTGTACCACAGCATTGTCGGGGGCGAGTACCAGCCATTTGAAGGCATTTGCTTAACCGACACCTTCCAGCTCTATGAAAAAGACGATCTTGTCAGTGAGCTGCTGGTGGACAACAGCGCCCGCCGTACCCGCCAGAAAGCGCTGGATATTCGAGTGATCATCGGCAATCCGCCCTACTCAGCAGGGCAAACCAGCGCCAACGACAATAATGCCAACGTAGCTTATCCACTTCTGGATGACCGTATTACTGATACCTATGCAGCAAAATCCAGCGCGTCTCTAAGCAAGGGGCTATACGACAGCTATATCCGTGCCATTCGTTGGGCATCTGATCGTATCGGTGACAGTGGGGTAATTGGTTTTGTTACCAACGCAGGTTTTACCGATTCAACCTCCGCAGACGGTTTGCGCAAGTGCTTAGCGGAAGAGTTCAGCACTGTGTATGTGTTTCATTTGCGCGGTAATCAGCGGACTTCCGGAGAGATTTCTCGCAGGGAGGGAGGCAAAATTTTCGGCAGTGGTAGTCGCGCGCCTATTGCTATTACGCTGCTGGTCAAGAACCCGACCGCACCGCATCACGGGCAAATTCACTGGCACGATATTGGCGACTACCTAAGCCAAGCGGAGAAACTGGAGAAAATTCGTACCTTCTCCAGCATTGCCGGCATTACAGCCGCCAACGCCTGGCAGCCAATTACTCCCGACGAACATGGCGACTGGGTCAATCAGCGCGATGACAGCTTTGGTGAATTTATTGTGCTGGGCGATAAGAAGGGTGATGCCGCCAAGCTGTTTGAGAACTTCTCTCTAGGGGTGGCCACCAATCGCGATGCTTGGTGTTACAACGCCAGCAAGGCGAACGTAACGTCCAACATGGGGCGGATGATTGCTTTCTACAATGCCGAACTAAAGCGCTTCAACGCCAGCCATGCCGGGCTTGACAACAAAGTCCGCGAAACCAAGGTAGACGATTTTATTGACACTGACTCCACGCAAATAAGCTGGACAGTGAATCTTAAAAAAGAGTTGTCGAAAGATCGGCGTTTTGCTTTGGAACCTAGCTCACTGATCCCCAGTCTTTATCGTCCTTTCACCAAACAGTGGCTCTATTACAACCGTACTTTCAACGAAAGGGTATTGCAGATGCCCCGCATTTTCCCGAATGCGACAGCAGAAAATCGAGTAATTATGGTTAAGCAACGCTGGGCTGGTGAGGGTCAACTAGCCCTAATGCTTGACTGCATACCAGAGTTGCAAATTGACGGCGGAGCGCAATGCTTCCCTCTC
Source organism: Pseudomonas sp. ML2-2023-6 (assembly GCF_037055265.1). NCBI lineage: Bacteria > Pseudomonadati > Pseudomonadota > Gammaproteobacteria > Pseudomonadales > Pseudomonadaceae > Pseudomonas > Pseudomonas sp. ML2-2023-6. The sequence goes on from NZ_CP146347.1 coordinate 684,714, forward strand.
TACCTGTACGACAGCCCAGAAGATCAAGCTAAGTCCAACAAGGCAACGCTTGGCCTGTTTGATACGTCGACACAGCCCAGCGCCAGCACACGGCGTGATGCCATTACCGACGAAGGCCTGGAGCACTTCAGTGTCGCCTATCCAGGCGAAGTCATCGGCAAGGAAGATCTGTTCTATTATGTTTACGGCTTGCTGCATTCGCCGGAGTACCGCGAAAAGTATGCCGATAACCTCAACAAAGAACTGCCGCGCATACCGGCGGTAAAAGCCGCTGCTGATTTCTGGGCCTATTCCAAGGCGGGCCGTGCGCTGGCTGATTTGCACCTAGGCTACGAAACCGTGCCCATGTACTCCGCCAGCGTGCAAAGCAGCGCTAGCAGCGACAGTGACTACCGCGTAACCAAGATGAAGTATGGCAAGAAGGGCAAAGACAAAGACCTTAGCACCTTGCACTACAATGCCAAGATCACCGTTACCGGTATCCCACTGCGAGCCTACGAGTACGTTGTTAACGGCAAGCCCGCGCTGGACTGGGTCGTCGAGCGTCAATGCGTCAGTACGCACAAAGACAGCGGCATCACCAACGACGCCAACGACTGGGCCACCGAAACCATGGGCAACCCACGCTATCCGCTGGAACTTTTCCTGCGAGTCGTCACGGTGAGCCTAGAAACTATGAATATCGTTGAGTCCCTCCCTCCGCTCGATATCTGATCGAGGGCATGTCGCCGGCTAGCTGAAATGGCCGGTGACAATTAACAATTGAATCCATCCCTTTACTTACGGTAAAACTATTAGTGCTGGGTGTTACCGCCCAGGTGCTCTTTAAACATGGTTATGAATCGGGCTTGCAGTTGGTGGTCGGGAAACTGACCAGCTTTGGTGTTCTCCAGAGCTACCTTCGCCTCACACCTGTCGTCATCCCGATGTGCTCAGCGCTGAGGGTTTCGTGGCAAACGTCACGAGGCTGTCAGCGACGCTCCATCGGTTAATTGACAGAAATGCGGCGGACGGCTTATCAAGGATTGATAAGCAGAACTGTGGTTTGTAGCGGCATCTTCAAAGTTCCATTCGGCCCGGAATACCTGGCGGCGGAGTAATCCACCGTAAGGAACTGTAACCATGAAGAAGGTAAAGAATGCTGTCGGTACTCGTATCGATGAGCACATGCACAACACTGAAGATGCCCGCGTCATCGTACAAACTGCATCCCAGCAACCGAGTCAGCGCAAATGGGTCAAGTTGAAGGCTGTTACCAAACCGGTGGCAAAATTTATCCTGTACCGTTCTGCAATCTGGGTCTGGGATCACTCAGGGAGTATTTGGGATTGGCTTTGCAGTAATGTAGGGTTCTTCCTATGACGCAACAAACCACATCATTCGAATTCTAGTGAGGCCGATCCAGTGATCGGCCTCACGTCATTTCGGGGACAGGAAATGGACGCTCCGCTTTATCCCTTTAAACCGATCTACAGCCTGAAGGCGCTGTCGTTGACCCTTGGCGAACCCGCCGAACTCCTCGAAAGCTTGGCCAAACGCAGCTCCAACTTGTACCGTCATGTGCCGCAAACCAAGAAAGACGGCACTCTCCGTGATACCTATGATGCCTACGAGCCGTTGAAAGCCATTCAGCGCAAGATCGTTGATCGACTGCTGGCTCGCGTTCGCTTTCCAGGCTATCTCCATGGCGGGATCAAGGATCCGGTTAAACGCCGCAGTATTTACTCCAATGCGCACATCCACGGTCGTGCCCAGTGCGTGGTGCTTCAGGATATTAAGGACTTTTTCCCTTCCATCAAGACGCAGCATGTTCAGCAATTGTTCGTGGGCTTGTTCGGGTTTTCCGAGGCGGTGGCAGGCATCTTGGCGCTGCTGACAACCCGCCATGGCGTCGTGCCGCAAGGTGCCAGCAGCAGTGGTTATATAGCCAACCTAGTGTTCTGGGATATCGAACCGGCATTGGTGGCCAAGTTGAATGCGCAGGGGTTCAACTATTCTCGGTTCGCGGATGACATTACCATCACCTCCATTAAGCCCCTCGATCCATCAGCGCTAACAAGCATCGTGTCGGCGGTCACCAACATGCTGGCGCAGAAGGGCTGCTACCAGAAGCGTTCAAAGCTGCATATTCGCAAGCGCGGACAAACGGTGCTCTCCAAAAATGGATTCGAGCCTTTGACCGTTACCGGGCTGACGGTTTTTAACGCAGTCCCAGGCATACCCAAGGCCGAGCGTAAGGCGATTCGGGCGGTGGTAAAACAGTTGGAGGATCAGGCGACGCAGGGTACGATGTGGACAGAGCTGGAGCCTTTGGTTCGCCGTGCAATGGGCCGTGTGGGGCGCTTGATTGCCTGTGCACATCCCGATGGTGAACGCTTGAAACAACGACTGCACGCACTCAAAGCCCGCAGCCAGGTTGCGCTATTGGATCGCTTCACGTCGGCACTGTAAGGCGCGGCGGTTACAGGTCAGTTACCTGGTTAATGCGACTTTCATTAGAGTTCAACCGTCAGCACCTTAATGCCCACCCCTTCGCAGAGCCGCCCGACGGCGGTCAGTGAGCGCCACACCCGCACCGGTTCGCGCCGCGAGCGGATCGGTAGCCACTTGGCGCCGAGGCGCAGTTCCAGCCGCCAGGTCTCACCCTCCCGCAGTACCCGAAACTCCCGCGCTGCCCCAGTCTCGACCAGGGCGGCCAGGGTTTCCTGCGCAATGGCTTTTTTCATGCGGTGGCCCCTCGTGCTCTACGGTTTAACCATAGCCGAGGGTGCTGGTAGCGCGCAGCGCACGGCTCTGGCGGTCAGTACCCGGTTGGGTCGTCACCAAGGCCGACCCGGCTGTGGGGGGCGATTCACCATAATCGGCAATTACACGCTGCGCGTTATTGCAGGCGGGCCACCTTCACTAAGTGATAGCCTTTTGCAACTTATCGCTGGGGCTTACGCTCAAGCACCTTCAATGCAGATCAGGGAGCGGTCATTCGTGAACAGTCTTCGCCAAACGGCTCAGCAGGGCGATGCCTCTGCCCAGTACACCCTTGGAGCTATGTACGAAAACGGTGAGGGTGTCGTGCAGAACGTTGTGACAGCGGCCAGCTGGTACCGCAAGGCCGCCAAGCAGGGCAATGAATGGGCTCAATACACCATGGGGCGCATTTATGAGTGTGGGCAAGGTGTCCCGCAGGACATGGCGAAAGCGGCCAGCTGGTATCGCAAGGCCGCCGAGCAAGGCGTCGACTGGGCCGAGTATGCCCTGGGCGATCTGTACAAAAAGGGCAAAGGCGTTCCGCAAAGTTTTGAAGTCGCGGTAATTTGGTACCAAAAGGCCGCCGAGCAGGCGCTTGCGGAGGCTCAGTATGCCTTGGCTCGTCTTTACGAAGAGGGCGAAGGCATTACTCAGGATCTGGTGAAAGCCGCCGCTTGGTACCGCAAAGCCGCTGAACAAGGTGATGCTTCTGCTCAGGACTCCCTCGGCGACCTATACAAGCAGGGGGATGGCGTCCGGAAAAACTTTGAAAAAGCTGGCGCTTGGTACCGTAAAGCCGCCGTGCAGGGACATGTCTGGGCCCAACTTTCCCTCGGCGAGCTGTACGAGAGGGGCAATGGGGTGAAGCAAAGCAACACTAAAGCATTGGTTTGGTATAGCAAGGCCGCCGACCAAGGGAACAATTTCGCGCAGTATGCTCTGGGCCGTCTGTATGAGACGGGAGAAAAATTTGAGCAAGCGGCATCTTGGTACCTTCTGGCTGCGGAACAGGAATACGCTTGGGCCCAAGTTGCGTTGGCACGCTTGTACGCGCGTGGACGAGGTGTTGCGCAGGACTTCGCGAAGGCCGTGGCTTGGCATCGTAAGGCCGTCGAACAAGGAGATGCTTGGGCGCAATACTCCTTAGCGAGGCTTTACGACAGAACTACCCCCCAGAACCTAACTGAGGCGACAGTTTGGTACCGTAAGGCCGCTGAGCAAGAGTATGAACTTGCTCAGTACTCCCTTGCTGAGTGTTATGCGCAGGGACGGGGTGTCCTGCAGGACTTTACCGAGGCAGCAGTTTGGTACCGTAAGGCTGCTGAGCAGGGAAGTGAACTGGCCCAAGATACTCTCGCGGAGTTATATGCGAAGGGACTAGGTGTCCCACAGGACTTCGTAGAGTCCGCAGTCTGGTATCGCAAATCCGCCGAGCAGGGGTTTGACTTATCTCAGTACACGCTTGGGCGCCTTTACAAAAAGGGCCGAGGCGTTCCGCAGGACTTCGCAGAAGCGGCAACCTGGTACCTCAAGTCCGCTGAGCAGGGGTATGCCTGGGCTCAGTACATCTTGGGAGGGCTGTACAAGAACGGCGAAGGCGTCCCTCAGGATTATGAGAGCGCCTATATTTGGCTCTCGCTCTCCATTAAAAATCGATGCTGTATGAAAGGTATAGGCAAGCTACGTAGCGCAGTAGCCGAAGAGCTGTCGGCGGCGCAGTTGGAGTCAGCGGAAAGCACAATGGCAGAATATTTTGAGCGGTATCGAGCACGTCGGTGATCGGCTTGGCAGACGTGCAAACACAATTTTAGACAGACGTATGGCTCATGTCAGCGAAGGTATATCGGCGGGGCTGAACGCATGATCGCGGCTTAACGCCTCACCCGCCAACCGCAAGCATGTCACCTGATCAGAACGAGATCACGATGCGACTGAAAGGTGGGGAGTCTGCTTCCTGGCCGGTAGGTACTAAGCATGCACAGTGCAGGGATAGTTGGTTGAACTCACTGCAGCTAAGGCTTTTTTTCCAGCTCTTTACGGAGCTCGCGCATCGCGTGCATCAATGTTTGGTTGTCCAATATTGGGAGTAGTTTTTCTATAGCCTGCTCGGCGGAGATCCCTTCAGGCACAAACCATTGAAGCATGATGCCTTGCGCCTGCTCCAAGGTGGACAGAGCAATTTGGCTGGGGGTGGGGATAGTCACGGGCAATGTCCTTTTGGCGTAGGTGACTCGGAGGGTAGCAAGAAAGATATGCACGGTTGAACCATCTACAACAGCACAGATGATCGCAAGCTGTCGCTAGACGAGATTAGAGCTGCTTCCATATGGTTGCGACATAAGATGACGCGCTCCTGCGCCAGAATGACGCTACATTCGGTACAGGATATGCCTCATGCCCATACGTCGTCGTTCGGCCAGTTCTACCACCCTTCGCGCATCAGGGCCACACTCCTCCGATACGTGTGCGCTGTCCCTGAAATGGGTGTTTATGCTGATGCTCGATCTCGGCGGACACCGAAACTTCATTCAGCGGCATCATTTCAACGACGATGAAATCGCTGCAGAACTCGGCCTGCAAGAGTTGGTGGATGCCGATGATTTCAGTCCGGCGCTGGCCTTGCGCCGACTCAAGCGCGAGCGCCTCGTCTTCCACTTGGCGTTCCCTGTGGTAGGTTACCCAGACAGGCTGCAGGCGAATGTACAGGCGCTGGGGCAACTGATCGGGTTAGATGCCATCGAGCAGCGCATACTGGCTTTCTGCGTACTGCTGCATACCGATCCCTGCCTCAACGATGCCTCAGACCAACTTGGTGCGCTTGGTTTCAACCGAACAATGAGGGTACTGTCCACACTTCTCGATATCCCTCAACAGGATGTTGCTCCCTACCTGGCCAATGAGGGGCGGTTAGCGCGTGCCGGACTGATTGAGGTCAATGCGCGATCCTGCACCGTGAGTACCCTCAGCAGCCGCTTGGTAATTGAAAGCTCTGATTTTCTCCAGCAGTTGCGCTTCAGCCATGGGCAGCCCATTGAGCTGTTCAAGTATGCCTTCCGTCTCAGCCCGCTCGGTCATCTGAGCGAGAAGGATTACCACCATCTGGGGCGATCTCTTGAAATTGCCACCATCTACCTGAAAAAAGCCTTCGCCGAAGGCCGCCGTGGCGTGAACATTTTGTTGTACGGCCCGCCCGGCACCGGCAAGACTCAACTCAGTCGCCTGCTTGCCCGTCTGCTCGGGGCTTCGCTCTATGAAATTGCCTGTAACGATAGCGACGGCGACCCAGTCAGCGCCCATCAACGCCTGTGTGCCCTGCGTTCGGCAATGAGTGCACTGCAGACGCAAAAAGCCCTGTTACTGCTGGATGAGATTGAGGACATCTTTGACACCTCGCCTTTAGCTTTTTCTAGCAAGAGCAAAACTCAGAAAGGCTGGATCAATCGCATGCTGGAAGAGAACAGCCTGCCCTGCTTCTGGCTGAGCAACGACATCGAGTGCTTGGACAACGCCTATATCCGCCGCTTTGACGTGGTCATCGAATTGCCCAACCCACCCAAGAGCCAACGGGAACAGATTGTCCGTGAGTGTAGCGGCGACCGTCTAGGCGAGGCACTGGTGGAAAAATTGATCGAGCATCAGGAGATGACACCCGCCGTTATTGCCCGGGCGGCTCGCATCGCGCGCAGCCTGCACCCGCGCGAGGGAAAGCGCCTCGATGCCACCGTTGAATGCCTGGTTGATGCGACGCTGAAAGCTCAGGGTTTCGAGCAACTGGGCCGGCAAAAGGCCCAGCAACTTCCGAGCTTCTATTCCCCGAGCCTGATCAATGCGGATATTCCCCTCGATGGATTGATTGATGGACTACGCAAGCACCCGGAAGCGCGCCTGTGCTTCTATGGCCCTCCAGGGACGGGCAAGACGGCCTTCGGCCACTGGCTCGCGCGCGAGCTGAAGAAGCCTCTGATGGTGCAGCGGGTGTCCGATCTCGTTTCACCTTATGTGGGCACGACCGAGCAGAACCTGGCCAGAGCCTTTGAGAAGGCCAGCGAGGAACAGGCCGTGCTGCTGCTCGACGAAGTGGACAGCTTCCTACAGGATCGGAAGAAAGCCACTCAGAGTTGGGAAGTCACGGCCGTCAATGAAATGCTCACGCAGATGGAGAGCTATCGAGGGCTGTTCATCGCCTCCACCAACCTGATGCGCGACCTCGACGCAGCCTCGTTGCGCCGATTCGATTTGAAGATTCATTTTGGCTTTCTGAAGCCCCTTCAGATCCAGACATTGTTCAATGCACATCTACAAACCCTAAAACTCAAGGATCCCGCCAAGACCAGCGGCTTGCGGCTCTCCAGGGAGGCCAACCTGACTCCAGGTGATTTCGCCCTGGTTGCTCGGCGCGCGCGCTTCAAGCCATTTGCCAGCGCCGAAGAGCTTGCCCAAGCCTTGCTTGCGGAAAGCCGCCTCAAGATGCCCGTGCAGCGCCCTATCGGATTCGTGCACTAGCTGTTTCTACCCGGTCTCCGCCACTGGGAAAAGGTTGAATGGTAAAGCGAGCGGATGCGCGTTAGCAGGTCACCGTAATGTCCAATTGCCACGTATATTGGGAAGGATCATCATGCTTGCCTCACTAGAACTGACAGGGAGCCAGTCTTGCCATCTTCATCAGTACACGACGCTACAACCCGACAATGGGATCTGTTGCAGAAAATCCCTTCCCGTAGTCCTGGGCTTACTACGACGGAATTGCTGGATGGAATGCAAGAGGCTGGATACCAAGTCAGTAAGCGCACCATCGAGCGTGACCTGGTCGCGTTATCCAGGCTATTCCCCCTGCAGTGTAACGATAAAGGCACTCCTTACGGATGGTACTGGGCCGAGGGGGCCAGTGTGAGCTTGCCAGGTATAAGCACGGGCGAGGCCCTGAGTCTTGTCTTGGTCGAAGATGCGATCCGACCGCTCTTGCCAGGCAGCATGTTGCGGGCATTGGAGCCGCGCTTTCGGTTCGCCAGAAAAAAACTGGAAAGCCTGTCGCAGGACAACCAGACAATACGTTGGCTGGGCAAAGTGGCGAGTGTCAGCCCCGATCTGAGCCTGTTGCCACCGAATACGCCGGAAAATATTCTGGAAACCTTGCAGGCGGCTTTGCTGCAGGAAAAACAACTGCAATGCCGCTATTACTCGGCCCACAATGATAAAGAGCGGGAGCTGGTGCTCAATCCTCTCGCCTTGGTGCAGCGGGGCCCCATCACCTATCTGATTGGTACGGCGCCACCCTATGCCGATGTCCGCCAGTACGCTATCCATCGTTTTCGCCAAGCCGAAACTCTGCCGAGCTCTGCGCTGGGCCTGGATGATTTCGATCTGCAGGAGTACTTGGCCAGTAATGCCTTGCAGTTCGGCAGTACTGCCAAAATCAGCCTGCAGGCCAGGCTTAGTGACAGCCTAGCGCGCTTGCTTCGGGAGACGCCTCTGTCATCCGATATGACCTTGGAAAAACTCCAGGAGGGTTATCGTCTGCGGGCCACGATCAGTGATACGTGGCAATTGCAGTGGTGGATTCTTTCCCAAGGCGACGCTTTGATAATTGAAGCACCGCTAAGTCTGCGTCAGCAGATCGCAGAAAAACTCAAGCAAGCGTCAGCACAGTATGACTGCGTTCACGAGGCGAGTTTGGAGACCAGTACATAGTGTCCAGCCACGATTGGCTCGCTTTCATTGACCCGTACGTTCTACTGCGGCATAAGGCTTTTTTCTGGAGCTTCCAATGACGGATCTCACCTTTTTCCTCTCATCTGCACTACTGGATCGGGGCTTTTTAATCGAAACCGTCGGCCAGGATATTTATCTGACTGATAATGCGTATTTGCACGACTACAAGAGCGGCAGTCGCCGTAGTCTTCAAGGCGGTCACGACCAGGCGGATAGTGAGTTTCTTCGGGAAATGCTCGAACAACTCGATCTGGGTGGCCTAAAAAAGACATCGTCCGGCAACCGGCCATTACGCCTAGATGCTTGTGATCAGCGCCTCGCGCCTTGGCAAGTCGCTAAGCTATTTCGTTCTCAGCATGTTCAACAGGAATCCGGCTATAACCTCTTTGAAGCTCGACCAAGCAACTTTAAACGCCGTGAGCATGGCCAGAAGATCTCTGTCGCTGTGCTGGACACGCATATTGCCCTCTTGGTCAAAGGGTTGTCTGCAGCAGGCTGCTTCACCTATTCGGCCTGTGAAGGCCATGAAAACCATGCCGTGACAGGCCGTCTGCCCCTGCATGTGGGGCTCGTCGGTGAAGTCAGCACGGCTTGGGCCTTGCAACTGCTGGCGGAGGCCAGTATGGCGGGTATCGAAACGCCAGACTTGCTCATGCAGGGCGACATGTTGCGGGAAAACCAAGCGTCGGTCGCCAGCGAGCAGCGCGATCTGCATAAGGTTCGGCAACAAGCTGTCGCTCTGGGCCGCTATCTGTACAGCCACCGGCAGCAACTCCGAAGCAAGCGTTTGTCCTGGGCAGAGCATTACCAACCTCTTGTTACACTGGATGTCGAGAAGGATAGTGAACACAGACTGACCGAAAGAAAATCGCGACGGTTTCGTGTCCGCCTGGTCGATGCGGATGACTATGCCATCGAATTCACAATCGACAACTACAAGACTCTCGAGGTGGAGTGCCGGAAAGCATTACAGGCATGGTTGTTACTCAGACGAGATTCCGCACCTGCCCATGTGTCAATACTGGCCGCCAAACTGGAGACCACGCTTGAATGGAAAAATCCGTGGGGTGACTCGAAATCTGTGTGGTTGAAAGTCTCACCTGTTGAAGCCAAGCAACGTAAAGAAAGTGAGTTGAAAATCCTGACGCGACGCCGGGCAAAGTTAAAAAGTGACTCCAGAGAAACCAGTTGGTTGTTACTGTGGATGGGGATACGGGAAGCCTTTCCTGAGGATTTGTTACACCCTGACGTGTCACGAGTCTAAGACCCTTTAGGTTCGTTAGTCTGGGCTTGATCGTACTCTAGATCAACGGCCTCAGTATTATATTAAGTGACCTTAGATTACTTTGGTAGTTTCCAACAGGATGTTTTAACTATGAAGCGGCAACATAAGTCAAATCGTGCAATTCTGGTATTAGAGTGCCCATGGGAGTTGGACAATGATGACTCGAACCGGAGTAGTGTGCTGCCCTTTGTCGAAGGGATTGCTAAGTATGTCGGCGATACTGAAGTCTATCACGCAAATTTTTACGATAAGAGTAGTTTTAAGAAAGCTTTAGCATATCTGTGCAAGTGCCGCTTTGAGAGCACCGTGGTATATATTGCAGCTCACGGCTACAAAAAGAAAATTGCGGGTATTGATATCTTTGATTTGCTATTGGAAATTGGGAAATATTCGAAATCCAGCAATATCACCGGAATTATGCTGGGCTCATGTTTCGTCGGAAAAGAAACGACATCCATTCAAGTTTGCATCGAAGGCACAAACATTAAATGGTGCGCAGGTTATGCCTCCAGTTGCGAATGGCTCACGGGCACCATGATTGACTGCTCAATTATGGCCGCGCTGCTTGAGTTGGACGATGAGGATTTTGGTGACCGGGACAATGTAATTGGAGAGTTGGCTTCTGCCCTCAGCCCCTTTTCGAAAACCTTTGTGATAGGCGATGATTACAAGGGAGCGTCGGTTACCTTGGAGGATTCTATTCAGTTCGTAGTGCAGGTTACTGGACAAGGCAACCGGGCCCGAACGGTTACTGAAGATGTATTGGACGCTTACGAGTTTTTTCAAGAGTATGAATCTGCATAAAGCATGGTGTTGTGTGTTTCAGCTCGGGACTTATCCATCCAGTTTCTGCTCCTCGGCGCTGTAGCGCCGGGCGGTATTTCGATACTACAGCTGGTCGTTCGCCGCCCTCCTCGACAGACTGCCGAGTGATTGCGTTTGGTCAAATCCGAGACGCCATTGTGGTCAAGGATTCCCTGGCATGCACAAGCTCGCTCTGTCCGGGATCAGTTGACCACTACACATAGTTAAATTTCTAGAACGGGTAAGAACTCTCCATTTTTCTTCGCCCTATCTAGAACGGCGAAGCCTTCCCACTTGAGTGGACTACCGCCAAATAGCTCTTCAGTGAAGGCGCGTGCTAGGTTCCAGAACTTCTCAATCGCCTGTTCCTCTTCGCTCAGCGTGGCCAGGGACAGCCAGTTATCAAACGCTTTGATGGCATGAGCATGATACGCAAGCTCGTGTACCACCCCGGAGGGCTCGGGGAAAACGAACCATATTTTTTCGAAATAGGGTCGGGCCATGCTAGCCAGTTTCAGGAGGTCGGCTGCGGCTTTTTCTTGCTTACGGGAGGTGTCGCCAACTCGAATAAAGATGGCAGCCTTCTGCTGTCCGTTGAGCTGGATCATGAAAAATTGGCTAAAAAAATCGGAGTGAGTGACCTTGATGATCTCCCCGCCCGGAAAGCCAAAAAAATCCGCGCCTGCTTCTAGGATGGCCGCCGACGCCAGACGCTCATGGTTAGTCACGCGGCTACGAGCTTTTGAACGGGCAGTGGTGGCCGGTGTACCGGCTACGGTGGCGTAGTGCGTTATGGTTTCGCGTAAGGTTTGTAAGGTGTGTTGGTTCGCCAGGGTGGCGGATAGCATGGAAGTTGCGACGACGGCGTCCAACTGATGTAAGCGTTCCAAGAGCTCAATATGCGCATAGCCACACTTGACCTGTTCCGGGGCCAGCGTAGGCGAAAGGCTGACGAGAAAATTACCGGCCTTGAGCATGCGCGAGACGACTTTGGCGTCATAACCCGCCTCTTGCGCCAATTGTCGAATCAGTAAGTTGATGCTGTCAGTGCCTTGATAGGCATTGATACGAGTACGCACTGCTTGAAAAAGCATGTACCAGGGCTGTTTAGCCTGTCTTCCCATTCCTCTTCCCCCACCAATACAAGGGTGTGCCTACCCTTTTGGGTACACCTCACCAAATATTGACAGTCTACCGAGTCGGGGTTATACCTGACAGCTCAAGTATTTGGTGAAGTGTACCAATGAAATTTGATTCCCAAAGCCCTGCCGTCAGCCGTGACGTCGCCAAGCGCTCCAATCGGGCGCGAAGGGCGCATATCATGTGCTCGCCGAAGAATGGGTTTGTCGAAGTTCGACTGGAGTCGCGACTGGAGCAATCGGTCGCGCATGCATTAGAGCTAGACCCCCGGGTGCGAGCCTATCGCGCCCAACCGTTTACGCTTGATTTATCAACGGGCGAACGGCTGGCGGAGAAGCACCCGATAAAGCGATCGGGAGCGGTGTATTACACCCCGGATTTTGCCGTGGATCTGGACGATCTACAGATCGTGGTCGAAGTTAAACCCAGCGCATTCGTGCAGGAGCACAAGGCGCTATTGGAGAACGTACGCGAGGCTTTGCGCCAGCAAGGTTTGCGTTTCATTGTCATCACGGAGGCCGATTTTACTGGCCACTACCTGAGAAACGCTCAGCTCCTCATGCAGTACCTGGCGCAAGCTGCCCCTTCCCTCCCCAGTTGGGCCGCTGCCTTGCAAGCGCGCGATCCTCATGTGCTGACGGGGCCTGTCACCCAAGTACTAACCGGCGATGTGCCGCTGAACTATCAGTTGGCCGCAGGAGTGTTGCTTGGGCTAATAAAGTTCGACTTGGTACGTCATCTATTTGAGCACATGGATTTCGACATCGTTCCGGCGTTCGGCAGTTTGAGCGCATTCGAGGTCATTCGTTATGAACAGTAATCTGCAAGTGAGTCAAGCCGTGGTTTGGCAGGAGACGTGTTACGTCATCAAGGCGATCAAGCCGACATTGGGCGATATCGTCCTCGAGGCCAAGGGTGGAGTCGAGCGTGCTGTCGATATACGGGCCTTTTACAATCTCATTGCCTCGGGCGAGATTGAGCTGTCGCAACGGCAAATTGAAGCCACGCAGCGCTCCTGGACGACCAGCGAACAACGCGAGGCTGACTTTCGTCAGCAGCTGCTCGAGTTTCAGCGTTCGCTGGAAAAGCAAGGTCTCGACCCGTCGATATGCGATGCACAGATTGATAGATACTGTCAGCGGCACGGTCATAAACGCCCGTCAAACAAGACCATTCAGCGTTATCGCAAAGACTTAAAGCGCTTAGGCTTTGAAGGTCTCATTCCCAATTTCAGTCGTCGAGGGGGGACGGGCTGGGCCAAAAAAACCGCAGCGAAGGCGGTCGCCGAAAAGGTGTTGATTCAGACCTTTATGAAGGACGACAAAGTCAATTTGTCTTCCGTCGCATTGATGGTCAACGAGGAACTGAAGACGCACAATCAGGCCACCGGAGCCGATGAGAAAGTCGATCGCAAAACCATCGCGCGTATGCTCCAACAGCTGCCCAGCTCGCTCGTTAAACAGGGGCGACTCGACCCGCGTACCTACAACTTGTGGAACCGGCAAGCCGTCCGTCGGTACGACGTCAAACTGCCTTTTGAACGGGTGGAGATTGATGCCAAGACGATTGATGTGTACTGCTGTGACGAGTACGGGCATCGCTACACCGAGCTGACCTTGTACGCCATGGTCTGCGCGCGCACCTCCTACCCCGTAGGTGTATTCGTCAGTGGCGGCAAGCCCAGCGAATACACCCTGCTCAAAGTGTTTGAGTTTTTTTTAATGCCGAAAGACCAGGCCTTCAACGCGCGGTTTGGTATCAAAACAGATTGGGTGCAGCCCTGTGGGATTGCCTTGGTAGTGCTCGACAACGCGTCAGAGAATTTCTCGGATCTGGCACTGGCTATCGTGCGCCGACTCGGTATTCAGATCGAATATGCCCGGATCGCACGTGGCGACGATAAACCGCATGTGGAATCCTTCTTCAAAGCGGCGGATGAAGGCTTGTTCAGCAAGATGCCGGGAGCGAAAAAAAGCCAGGACAAGCGCATTAAAAACCGCCATGCCAAGGCGGCTGCCGAAGCCTGTTACTCCATCGAAGAGATCTATCGCCATGTGGTGACCTTTGTCGCGGATGTGTACATCCATCAATCGAATCAAAAGCTAGGGTTCCGGCATGGAAAGCCGATGACGATTAAAAGCGCTATGGATGAAGCACTCTCCAACTTCCTGCCCGTACCGCCGCCTTCACTCGACCAACTCAAAAAATTGTTGTTAGAGGTCAACCGGAGCACTCGCAAGCTCCAGCATTACGGCGTCGATTTTGAAGGGTTTCAGTTCCACAGTCAGGCGCTGGCGGTGTTGGCGCGCGAGCGGATCATCAACAGCGTCGACTTTTTGTTTAACCCGGAGAACTGCACGGCAATCTACGCGCTGCACCCTGACGATGGGAGTCTGATCCGGCTTGCGAACAAGACGGTGGGCATACCGGAAGTATCTTTTGAGGTCGCCAAAACGCTCAAAAAAGCGTACTCGGGCCCTGCGGACACGATGTCGGGTCATGACTATCAGCGTGTCCATGCTCAAATGCTTGCGCAGTTCACTGCTGACAGCCAGCGCCGCCCTAAAATCAAGGCCAACAACCAAGCATTGCGTGCGCGAGAGAAATTGGCGCAGAAGGCAGACATCGCTGCGCAGTTTGAAAAGCACACGCCTACGCAGAGCGGCGTATTGCGGCCGGCGCCGGCGGTCGAAACGGACGATGATTTTTCCCCAGCACTGCGTAGGGGGTTGAAATGAGTCGGATTGCCGATCAGTTGGTTTGCCACGATCGCTTCAACACTGTGCAGGCGCAAATTGAAGCAGTGCTCGCCCGTGCTCAGGCGAAAGACCCGCAAATTCTGCCGATTGTCGGGCCTACTCGAGTCGGTAAGTCGAAGTTACTAGCGAGCCTTATCGCAACGCATTCGGTGACAGGCAGCTGCCGGGAGATCATCAGCGTCGTCAGTCCCAAGCACCTGACCGGGCGAGCTTTACCGGACGCTTGCCTGATGAGCATCGGCATGAGCCCTGGGCTGTTCAAAAATCATGTCGAAGCCACCGCTGCGTTCATCAAAGCCGTCAACCGGCGGGAAACTCGGATGATCATCTTTGATGAGACCCAGCACATGCTGGAGCGCGGTAGCAGTACCACTGTTCGGGCTGCGGCCGACTTTTTGAAGGGGCTTTTCGATCTTACACAGGCCAGTTTGGTCTTGGTTGGTTTGCCGACACTGCTGGGACTGTTTCAAGCCAACGAACAACTCGCAGACCGTGCGCGACGCCCCGTCGAATACTACCCGTACCAATGGCAAGGCGAGGATTTCAAAAGCTTTCGCAGTGCGTTGGCGGGGGCGCTTGAGTACCTGACGGAAAGCGGCTGGAAGACGTTCGCTTGCAAAGACCCTGACTTTGCTCAGCGCATGTATGTCGCTTCTGCGGGTCGCTACGGGATGATCAACAAGGTCTTTATGGAAGTACAGGCAATGGTCGGCGGCGACAAAGTGGCGTTGTATGAGGCATTCGCAAGGGCGTATGAGCAAACGGTGATCGGCCGACTCGTCGACTTCAATCCATTTGACCCCGTTCGGACGATCCAGATCGAGCACATGGCCTCGGTCTACGCCAAGGTCATGCAAGAAGCCGGTGTACAGATCTAGGGAGAACATCATGTTGGCATTCATTCCTGAGACCGACTTCGCTGGCGAAAGCCTTAATGGCTATTTTTTGCGATTGGCCGAGGAGAACTTCCTCGGTTCGGTCACGACCCTGCTGCGGCCAACTGGAGTCCGATTCAAGGCTCAGTATGCGCAGCGGGAACTGCAAGTGATTGCCGACTATCACGGCCTGGAAGTGCAGCGGCTGCAGAGGCTGGCCAGTTTTCCCACCCTTCACGGATCGCTGGTGACCGGCGCCTTTATGCGTAAAGCCGCGATTGCGGTGTGCCCCGAATGCCTTGGGCAGGAAGGCTACATCCGGCAGGCTTGGCACCATGAGCTGTTTACGGCCTGTCCGACACATCAGGTACTGCTGATCGAGCAATGCCCTGAATGCGACGCGCCAGCACAACTCAATCGCGGCGCGGTGTCTCGCTGTCGCTGTGGTTACGCATTGAGTGAGACACGCGGGCGCCCAGCCGATGTGGCGAATCTATACATTTCGTCGTTGCTGCTAGCGGTGCCCAGCGACCCATGCGTGCTGAGTGGACTCAGTGATGAGCCGAGCGTGCCGGCGGACATCGACAAGTTTCTCCTGTTCCTGGCAAACTTGACGCTGCCGACACCGCAGCGCAAAAACGCCGCGATCAGCTTTCAGCGAGCACTGGAAATTAATCAAGCCTGCTTTGCGCTGGCTGAAGATCTACCAAATCGCTTTCACGCGTTTGTACAAAACAAGGTGCAGGCAGCCAATAGGCTTAAGTCCAGTCGCTTCGTCCACAACCTCGGCCCCTGGTACAAAGAGCTGAATGCTACGTTCGCGTCCACCGCTTACAGCTCGGTTCGCGCCACGGTGTGCAGCGTGATGCTGGAACAGGCTGATGCCCCCATTAACCGCAAAATGAAATACATCGCCGCCGAGTTGCTGGGGCTGAAAAAAACCTTTACTGCCAGCGAGGCGGCCCGTTTGCTCGGCTCCTCCCCGGATCGAATCGTTTCCTTAGTGAAGACCGGAAAACTGTCGGGGGAAATCATGAGTGGCGCCGCCGTGGAATTCTGCGTGGTTGACCGGTCGGCGGTGGAAGCGCAGCAGCAGGCCGCCAAGGGTTTTGTCGCCGGCAAAGAGCTGCTCAGTATGCTCAACATCACCCGCCGCGTGCGTGAGCGCTTGCTCGCGTCGGGCGTGCTGAATCGGGTGACTGACAGCGACAAGCCGCTATTTGCCAAAGGTGATTATCGCGTGAAGGACATCCAGCGCCTGGTCGATACCTTGGCCGAAGGTTGTCGCCACGCTGCGTTTGATTCTACCTTGGGACTCGAGGATATCAGCGGCAAACGTTTTTCCAGCCAGCAGACCCATGAACTGTACCGGTTGATATTCAGCGGTCAGATCAAGCCCGTGGTGAGGGATACCAGTATCCAGGGTTTGGCCGCGTTCAGGTTTGATCATGACGAACTGTTCGGCTACCTTCGGCAAGAGCCGACTCTGCCTGACCTGAGCATTACCGATCTGACCAAGATCACGCGCTGGAAACACGAGACCATCAAGGCTTGGATCGACCAAGGCTTGCTACCGGCGCGCACAGAACTCGACGAGGGCAAGCGCCGGGTGTTTATTTCCGTGGCGAACCTGGTGGCGTTTCTCTCGCGTTATGTGGTGGCAGCCGATGCCGCCGAGCGCTTGGGGAGTAAGTCGATCTGGTTGACCAAGCCGCTCAAAATCAAAGGCGTGTTGGCGCAAGGGGCGCACGCCACCAGTGAGGGCAGCCAACGCGGCCTGCTGTTATCTGCCGACGAATTGATCAATATCGCCTCTGGTAGGGCGTCTGACTGGGCTCGCCAGCCCGCCTCGGCGTGTGCTGATTCGCGAATGCCCTTGGTGGATGGACGGTGCAAGCCCGCGCTGTCGCTCTTGGAGACACCGCCATGACCGACACTTGTGCGAGTGCGGAACGGCGATTACAGGAAGCGCTAGCTTCCCGATTCGCGGCGCCCGTCACGGCCTACCTGACCGACGTGTTGATTAGCAGCTGTTGTGCTGTGGGGGTTATTCATCACGATGCGCGACCCACTCAGCGGGGAGCGTTTCCGGATGGCCATCGCGTTCGTACCTCTGACATCCATAGCGTCTCTCGCGAAGGACATTTTTGGGTCATCCAAACAGCCAGCCAGAGCCTTTATGTCGTCGTCACCTTTCATACCGATGGCGGAAAAAGATCGTTTATCGATTTTTTGAAGATTCTGTCCAACGGTTTCTACGCCACTCCGGGCCGACTGCAATAACCGGGAGGTAGGCGGATGACAGCGTCGTTCGAGTTAGCGCAGGCACTTGGTAATCGTGGGCTGTGGTTATCCATGACGGCCTTCCTGGTCGAGGTGCGGATCGAGTGTGATTGTGCCTGCGGGCGTGTGTATGCCGATGTGTTGGAACGGGTGGCCGACGGTACTGCGTTGTGTACCGCCGAGATCGATAGTCTGGTGATGCGCCAGGGCTATTGGACATTCAAGACTATTGAGGCTGAGTGGTATGTGATCGTCAGCTTCGATGGCCCAGCGGGGCGGCGCTCTTTCTATGAGTTCGCCCGGTTGATGGTCGGTGGCCTTTTTCGCACCCCGACTGCGCTGCAATAACTGAGCACAGACCACTGCCTAGGCCGGTGCCCAGCGATGGTGCCCCGTGGCCGATATCAGGCCCAGGCAGTTGATCATTCAACGGAGGTAAGCGAGATGAGCGAATCAAATCCATTAGCGCAGATGGCCAACTTTCTGTATGGCGCCGGCACGCCGATGGCGGGCCTAGGCCTCAGCCCGGAGGAGGCGAGCCGTGAAGCGCAGCGTCGCTACCCGAACAAACCCCACTGTTTGGTCAGGCAGTGGATGTTAGTGGATCTGCTCATGGCGGATCCGGCGCAGTGGGCTGCTGAGCATCCGGGCATGGCGCCGCGCCTCGTGTTTGCGCATAACATTGTGTTCGACAGCGCTGGACGCTTTGCGCCGGGCTATTGGGTGAGAAGTACCTTTGAGGTCTCGTATACAGCACAAGGTTTTTTCGAGACCGGCAATACTGTGTATGTACTTCTGGGCGAGGGCTGCAGCAAAGCCGAAACACTGGAGGTGGTCTTCAGCCTGTATTGAGGCGCCGTCACGGCTTCGCACGTTTTTCAGGCTCTACCGCCACCGATCCGCTTGACCCACCGGGGCGGCAACACCTCGGCCCAAAGCAGTTGGGCCAATGTGCTCACTCATCACGAGGTCGTACCATGCGTATCTACGTGCTTTCCGATTTGCATCTGGAATTCACCCCCTTCGTGCCGCCCAGCGTGGACGCGGACGTGGTGATCTTGGCCGGTGATATCGATGTGGGTACCCGAGGCTTGGCCTGGGCGCAGCGTACTTTCGCCTGTCCCATCCTGTATATCGCAGGTAATCATGAATACTACGGCGGACACCTCAGCCGCACTCTCGACAAATTGCGGGCGTTGCAAACCCCGCGCGTTCAAGTACTCGAGCGCGATGAAGTGATCATCGACGGCGTGCGTTTTCTTGGGACAACCGCTTGGACGGACTACGCCGTGACGGGCAATGCCGCGCGCGCCCAATGGCTGGCGCAGGCGCAGATGACGGATTTTCGCCGCATTCGTACCGCCGGTTACCGCCGGGTGCGCCCGGCCGACTTTATGGAACTGAACCATCAGGCACTGACCTGGTTGCGGCAGCGCTTGGCGATGGCGTATGCCGGCCCCACGGTGGTCATCACACACCATGCCCCGTCACTGCGTTCCCTACAAAACAGCCCGTATGCCGGTACCGATCTCGACGCGGCGTATGCCAACGCGTGGGAACGGATGATGGGCTCCACCATTAATCTGTGGGTGCACGGGCATGTGCACGAGGCAGAGGATTACGTCCTCGCGGGGACGCGGGTGGTGTGCAACCCGCGCGGTTATCCCGGGGAAGCCACCCGCTTTGATCCGGGGTTGCTCATCACGGTATGAGCCGGTCGGGGTGGGTCGGTGGCCATCAGGGGATTCGAACCACGCTGCGCATAACCTGCCCTACGGTAAACTCGGTTTGATTCATAGGGCCAAAGCGGACTGGCTCGATCCGCTGACCTTGCAGGCGGATGAACTGCTTGATCACCCTATGGACATAACCAGTCGCTATGGCTGGTAAGTACCGCTAGGCCACTCGGGATGACAAGAACGGGATCAGCGCCAAAGTGGATACCGGGCGATGGGTTACCGACTCGAAGGTACTTTCAGCTCAATGGAGTGGTGAGCGATGAATTCATCGAGCGGATCGTGTGTGTGGCAATGGCCATCTGACAGGACTGCTCAAATCTGAGTGTTCGGCTCAAGCGATCTATTTTGTATGTTCGGCAGCGGGATCCGGTAGAACAGTTTCTAATTCGTCACTTCCCCAAGGTAGTTCAGTCAGCTCGGCGATGGATTGGAATTCTTTCAGGTATTCAGGTTGGTGCTTGGCCAGCCACCGGACAACTGCAGCGTTGGCGAGAAGCTCGGTTAGATAGCCTTTGATGACCGTGAGATGAAGTACATCTGGCCCGTAATCCTCCTCGACTGTTTTGATCTGCATTTGCAAGGCGGCAAGCTCACGCTCTAGGCGAGCGATTGATTCCGCTGAAATTTGCTGATCTGGAAGGGACTTTCTTGGTACTGCCAGCTGGTCTGATGGCGTGGCAGCCAAAAGGGCTTTAGCGAGTAGGACTGAGAAATTTTTGTTTCCAATCATCAACTCAGCCGCTTCAATTTGTCTCAGTGGTTTCATCTGCCTTAGAAGATTGAATACGTTTGCCGGGCAGTCGGTGTCACCCAGAAGCATAATGGCTTCTGCACAAATGCCATTAAGCAGACGAAACTTCTGCTTGATTGTCTGTGGTGATAATCCAAGGGCTTTACCAAGTCGATCCGCCGAGACCCCGCGCTCCATAGCGCGCACAATCATTTTGTTGCTTTGTACGGCAGAAAGTTTGTTAGTACGTTTGTTGTACGAATACGTGTCATCGTCGGTGGCCACGAGACAATCAACGTCCATCTCGCCCAAATCCTTTAGCGCCTCAATACGCAGATGGCCATCAAGTAAAAAATAATGCCCATTGCGGCCAGGAACAGGCGTTACAGCCGGAGGCTCGACCAATCCCACATCCTGGATCGAAGCTAGAATTTGTTGGTACTTAATACTTTCTTTTACTGCTGGGCGTGAGATTTTAAGAGGCAGAATATTGGCCAATTGAACTCGAACGCACTCATCCAAAAAAGCATTTTTTGGAACGTGAGTCGGCTTGGGGTTTGTAGGCTCGTGTGTTTGGTCAGGCATCACAACCCCCTTCCATTCCAAAGTCGGGCCTGTATCAGCTTCGGCAATGTGTTCAGATGCTCTGTATAGAGCAGCTTTTCGAAATCACTGACGGATAAGAGATCTTTGATAGCCTGAATGGCGAAAACTACCCGGTCATGGGTAAACGCTGCCTTTTTCACCATCAGGCGTTGTCGTTCGGCCTCCCGTTCGAACAGGCGTCTCAGGTCTGCGGGAGTTATTCTTTTCTTTTTATTCTGGCTACCGCCTAGCGAGCTCCCCCGAACAAGCTTGTCCCTCTTGGCTCGCAGCTCGAGAAGGTGCCGTAGCTTCGTGATTTTCTTTCCTCTTATCCCGCGTTCGTAGGCGTCAGTAAGTACATTTTGAATGTCGCTTTCAGTGCTACGGGCTATATCTGTCGCCATGCTCAGAGGAATCAATCCAGTTTCAACCGCCGACAGGAGCTTTTCTTCTCCCCGTTCGAGAAGCCCAACAATCATGTTGACCCATGATGATGTGGTGCCGATTATTTTTGCGATGTCCGCATCTGACTTGCCCCGTTCCTTCAAACGTCCAACTTCGTTCATCAGATCTATCGGGCGGTGATGCCTTCGAGCTACGTTCTCCACCAAGCTCATCACGAGGCAGTCTTCTTCCACAGCATCAATCACAAATGCTGGAATCTCTTTGGCTTCCAGAGCGAGGAACGCTTCGAGGCGACCTTGCCCGCACACGAGGTCATAATTAAGTGGCCCTTGGGGCGAGGCTTTTCGGCTTAGGGTAATGGGGCGCTTGAGGCCCACCGTTTTGATATTCTCGATGAGCTCGCGGTGAACCTTCTTGTTTCTCGTACGAGGGTTAAGGATGTGAATTTGCGAGATGGGAATGAGTGCAACATGGTCACGTACAGTTGATGGGACGGTCATTGGCAAGCCTCTTTCAGGGAGCAACGCGCAGCAAGCCCATCCAGTACATCCAGCGTTGCGAAACGGTAACTGTCTATTAAGGGGCTATTTTCTTCGGCCATTCTTTTTGGCCATGCCCCCATGTCTATACTGGGAACCAGGTAATAGTCCCGCACTTGAAGGTTTGCTTGTTCCATGCGCACAGCAATAGTGATGTCAGGGTTCAGGCTGTTGTCGAATCTGAGTTTCCAGCGAAGCGTTCCAGCCGGTGTGGGTTGGCAACGGGCAATGACCACGGATGCCGTCCATTGATTGTTAACAGTTAGCAGGTCATTCTGATCGCTGAGCTCGACTCTCGCTCCGACGTATTTCAAGTGGTTTAAGACATCTTCAAGAACCTGCGGATGCAGCTGTCTTAGAGATCGATTGATCTCCAAATATCGATAGTCTCTGTCTGGTGTGTAACCGATAAGGGTATAGGCACGTAAAAGCCCGCCAAAGCGATTTATATAGATAGTGCTGGAGGGCATGTTGTCTTGCTCGTCGATGAGCATTCCAGACAATGAACCCGCCCGTTGCAATAGGGTGCGAAGCAGTTCTAGCAGTTGTGCGTCATCCAGGCGGTGCGAGCGCTGCAAGATGATTTCGCGTACGCCGGCAAACACTTCCAGTGAGACAACTCCCTGGAATGCACCATCACAGCGAACCCACTTGTCGGGTGGGTTGCGACTGATGCGTTTGCGTAGCTTGGAGGATGTTTTGTTGTAGACGTTGTTACCAATATATTTCTCGTTGGTCAGTACCTGGTGGACGCTGCCCCGGCTCCAAGGGCGATCAAAGTCGGTGATCAAACCTTCAGCGTTCAGCGCATGGGCAATCTCTCGTTCGTTCATCCCGTTGTGGATGAATTGGTGGTAGATGCGTTGAACCACTTCGATTTCCGCTTCGGGCCCAGGAATTAGGATGACCCTGTCGGTCTGGAGGCTCTTTTGCTGGCCCCGCGATAGTTCTGCCTTGAACTCGCTTTTCTCATCGATCAATGCTCGTCGTAACCCATAGCCTGCTGGCCCACCTTGGTGAAAACCTTTTTCAACGAGACGGCACTGACCAGCGAAGACTTTTTGGGACAATTCACGGCTGTACTCGCCAGCCATGGATCGTTTGATGCCTTTATATATAGTTGCTAGTGGTGAGCCGTCGTTTTCGAAGGGTTCTGCGCAGTACACCACCCTGATGCCGCTGCTGGTGCAAAGGTATTCGTAGTGAGCACTCTCATCTGTGTTCTGAAAACGTCCCCAACGGCTGACGTCATAGACCAAAATGACCTGGAATTGAGTCCTTCCGGCCTGCACATCGTCAAGCAGTGTGCGTAACGCATCCCGACCGCCAATATCTAGGCCGCTTTTCCCTTCATCACGATAAGTGGTAACGATTTCCATGCCATGGCTCATGGCGTATGCATGAATGGCCGCCGACTGGTTTTCGGTGGAGTAGCGTTGATGATCCGTGGACATGCGAACGTATTCCGCCGCCAGCACAAGACTGTCGGAGGTTTTTTCTGAAGTTATCCGCGTGTTTGGAGAGGGCAAGCAGGCCTCCTTCGGGTCACGGAAATCTTGACCCATTCGGTTTAGCCTAGGGACGATTTGTGACGTAACGGTGACGAAGTATGACCATCAGTCAGGTGGTGGCTGTGGATATTTACAGAGCGCCGAATGGCGACGCTCATCAACTTAACTTAGATGTCAGTGCGTGCAGTTGTTGAACGTGGATGATCAATACGGCAGACATTGAGGGTTGAGCGCTGACATACCTGCATTGCTAGCGTGCAATCCTACTTGAATAGGCAAAACTTTTGGTTTAAATTGATTTCATGTTTTGACAATCTGTCAATTTTATACCGGCTTAAATAGTTGTAAGGTTTACATTGGCCGAAGTTAGGTTTTAGATACTTAACTTTTCCCGAAATGGAAATTAACTTTGTCCAACCCTGTTGTATACCGCTGATATTCCAAGGTGTCAAAGTCGGTTAACTTTGCTCACCTACAGATGTGTTGCAGGTTGACTGGATAGGTGGGCATTTTTTGCCCACTACTCCAAGGCAACCTGGCAAGCCACTGAAAAAGCCCGCTTAATAATAGGCGGGCTTTTTTTCGTTCAAAAAATGGTCAAACTCTAGGGTGAGCATCGAGTTACGTACCATCCCTGTGCCCTCTGCGGGTTTGCTCCATGCAAAAACTTTAACGTGCCCTCTCATTATTTCGAGTAGAAATAGAGGTATCGATTTTCCATTTTTGAGTACTTCGTCAACGTGAACTGGGATGATCTGAAAGTTTTTATCTTCGTTGCCAAGTCGAATAACGTGACCGAGGCGGGCAACTCGCTCAACGT
Organism: Pseudomonas sp. ML2-2023-6; assembly: GCF_037055265.1. Taxonomy (NCBI): domain Bacteria; kingdom Pseudomonadati; phylum Pseudomonadota; class Gammaproteobacteria; order Pseudomonadales; family Pseudomonadaceae; genus Pseudomonas; species Pseudomonas sp. ML2-2023-6. Next base: position 708,643 of record NZ_CP146347.1, read on the forward strand.
TTCGGCATCGACGGTGTCGCGCAAGATCGCCGCACTTGAGGATTCGCTCAGTACCGTGTTGTTCTTGAAAAACACCAACGGCTATTTCCTGACGGAAGCTGGCAGGGCGCTGCTTCCACTGGCGTTAGAGACGCAGGAGCGCTTCAAGCTCATTGAGCGACAGATGTCGCAGCCAAGCAATCGGATGGCTGGGCAGGTGCGTATCGATTGCCCGGAGCTAATGGGCACGCACCTGATCATTCCTGGACTGGCGGATTTCCGTGATCAATACCCTGAGATCAGTTTCGACTTCATCAACTCGGCGGTGTCTTCAAAACTCACGCAAAGCCATAGCGACATCATTATTCGATTACGCAGACCCGAAAACGGCAACTTCACCATGCGCCGGGTCGGGACACTGATGCAGGGCCTTTTTTGTTCTGAAGGTTATGCCGCTGCCAATACACTCCCAGCGAAGCCTGACGACTTGAAGCATCATTACTTGATTGGTTGGACTGAGGAAATGGCTTATATGCCGCTCGCGCAATGGCTGAATGAGGTGAGCCGCGACCAGAAACTCTGGATGCGCGTGCCCAACCTCAATGCTCAGCTCAAGGCGGTAGAAGCTGATCTTGGTATCGCCGCGCTACCGACCTATGTTGCACAGCAGTCAGGCTTGCGTCAGGTCCTGGCCGATAGCCCCCTGCACAGTTCCGATATCTGGCTTCTGCGCAATCAGGCTACGCAAGGCGTAGGCCGAGTCGATCAAGTGGTGGATTATTTGACAGCGCTATTGCACAGCAAAACGGTAGAGATGTAATAGCAACCTTTGCAGGGAGACTCCTTACAGCGAGCCGGTACGCAGGAAAATCCAGACCGCTACCGCGATCAGCATCAGTCCAAACATCGCGTTCTGGAACACCAGCAGTTTGGGCCGCGCCTGGATCAGTTTCTGCACCGTCGACCCCATCGATACCCAGATGACGTGCGAAAAGAAATTCAGCGTAATCAGCGCAGCGCTCAATATCAGCACGACGCTGCTGCTGGTCTCGCCAGAGGGCGTGAAGGTGGAAAACATCACCAGCAACATCACTATTCCTTGCACATTGCCCAACTGCACAACGATCCCGTCTCGAAACTGCAAGTGTATGGTTTTGTCGCTGGGCGCTTTCAGCGGGCGGCACAACAGTCGCACCCCAAGCCACAAGATGTAGAAGCTGCCGAGCACTTGCAGTACCCAGACCAACCTCGGGTTGTTCATCAGTGTGTGATAGAGCCCTAGCCCGACCAGCACCGCGAGCAAGAAATAAGTGATGTCCAGGCCGACGATAAACCGGACCGAACGACGTACACCGCTTTGTGCGCCGGAGGTCGCAACCATCAAGTTGCCAGGACCAGCACTCAGGGTCAGCGGTGCCATGGTTGACAGCCAAAGCAGCCAGTTGATGCTTAATATTTCTTGCACGTTCTTATCCTCAATCACGGCATGGACTGCACGCCATCAAGTCTAATTCGCGGTCGCTTATAACGTTATAGCGAAGAGCGCAAAGCGATATTCCATAAATGTGGGAGGTGAGACAGCGCTTTTCTGGCCTTTCAAACCACCACTGATGTAGCGCAGTCAAAAAAGGCCAACGCTAAAGTTGGCCTTTTTTTTGTAAAAAATTCGCCTACGGCGCCAGCAAAACCCCCTGCTCTTCCTTGCACAATTCCAGCAAAAAATCCCACACCACTCTAAGCCTTACGGACTTGTGCAGTTCACGGCGGGTGCTGATCCAGTAGCTGCGTTGCACTGACTCTTCGGGCAATACGCGTACTAGTTCCAGGTCGTTGCAGGCCATGTAGTTGGGCAATACGGCGATGCCCAAACCTGCGCGAGCCGCTTGGTGCTGGGCGATGACGCTGGTGCTGCGAAAGGTCACGGTGGGGGTGCGGCAGAAATTGTTCAGAAACAGCAGTTCCTGACTGAACAGCAAGTCGTCGACGTAGCCGATCCAGTAGTGATTGGCCAGGTCATCACGGTTGTTCAGCGGCGGTGCCTTGTCGAGGTAAAGGCGACTGGCATACAGGGCCAGGCGGTAGTCGGTAAGTTTTCGAGTTATCAACAGGTCAGCGTTGGGACGCTCCAGATGAATGCTGATTTCAGCCTCGCGGTTGAGGATGCTGACAAAGCGCGGTACGGCCACCAGTTCCACTTCCAGCCCTGGGTAGCGTTCAAACAACCCGCGTAATCGCGAAGTGATGAACATGATGCCGATTCCCTCAGTGACCCCAAGACGGACCTTCCCCATGGGTGCGATGGCCTGGGTGATTTCCTCTTGCGCCAGCAATGCGACGTTTTCCATGGCCTCGGCATGCTTGAGTAGCGCTTGCCCGGCGGGCGTCAGTTCGTAGCCTTGGGCATGCTGTACGAACAGCGCCGCTCCAAGGTGCTGTTCGATGCTTTCAATGTGCCTGGCGACGGTGCTGTGTGTGGTGTTCAGGCGTTTGGCGGCCGTGAGCAGGCGACCACTGCGCTGCAGCTCCAGAAAGTAACGCAGGTCATTCCAGTCGAACATGTCAGCCCCCAAGCGCCATTGATAAACCGGCTGTGCAAAAACGCACAAGCCATGGGTGAAATCACGCGTTTCAAACTCGAAATTAATCAATAGGATGGTGCAGGACAAGAACAATAAAGGCGAGGTGATCAATGCCATCAGCCAGTAAGGTGTACGACTACATCATTGTGGGCGCAGGACCTGCGGGTTCCGTGTTGGCAAATCGGCTGTCTGCCGATCCACGGCACAGCGTGTTGCTGCTCGAAGCGGGTGGGCAAGATAACTACCCGTGGATCCATATCCCCGTGGGTTACCTGTATTGCATCGGTAACCCGCGCACCGACTGGTGCTTCAAAACCGAGGCCCAGGTCGGCCTGCAGGGCCGCAGCCTGAGCTACCCTCGGGGCAAGGTGCTGGGCGGCAGCTCGTCGATCAACGGCATGATTTATATGCGTGGCCAGGCGGGCGATTACGACCGCTGGGCCGAGCTGGGTAATACGGGCTGGTCCTGGAAAGAAGTTCTGCCCCTGTTCAAACGCAGTGAGAAACACTTTGCCGGCAACTCCGATCTGCATGGCAGTGATGGCGAGTGGCGGGTTGAGCAACAGCGTTATACCTGGCCAATTCTGGATGCATTTCGCGATGCCGCCGCACAGAGCGGGATTGCCAGCGTCAGCGACTTCAACGGTGGCGACAATCAGGGCTGTGGATACTTTCAAGTCAACCAGCGATCAGGTGTGCGCTGGAATGCTTCCAAGGCGTTTTTGCGCCCGGTGCTGAAACGCCCGAATCTGACCGTATTGACTGATGTTCAGGTGGATAAGGTGTTGCTTGAAAACGGTCGGGCGACGCAGGTTTGCTCCCGTTGGCAAGGCACTGAACATACCTTCACGGCGGGTCGCGAGATTATCTTGTGCGCGGGCTCCATCGGCTCACCGGGGATCTTGCAGCGCTCGGGTATTGGCCCCCGCCCTCTGCTCGAAAGCCTGGGGATAACTGTTCAGCACGAATTGCCGGGTGTGGGTGGCAACCTGCAGGACCATCTGCAACTGCGGCTGATTTTCAAACTGACCAAGGCACGCACCTTAAACCAGGTGGCTAACAGCCTGTGGGGCAAAGTCGGCATGGGCCTGCGTTATGCCTACGACCGTAGTGGTCCCTTGGCCATGGCGCCCAGTCAGTTGGGTGCGTTCGTAAAGTCTGATCCCGCGCAACCTTCGGCCAACTTGCAGTACCACGTCCAGCCGCTGTCCCTTGAGCGCTTTGGCGAGCCACTGCACACCTTCCCCGCCTTCACTGCCTCGGTGTGCAACTTGCGCCCGAAAAGCCGAGGCCGGGTCGATATACGTTCGGCCAACCCGGATGACGCGCCGCTGATTGATCCCAATTACTTGAGCCACCCTGACGATTTAAAGGTCGCTGCGGATGCTATTCGTCTGACCCGACGCATTGTGGCCAACGCTGCTTTGCAGGCTTTTACGCCAGAGGAATACCTCCCGGGCAAAGACCTGCAAACCGAGCAAGAGTTGTACGACGCTGCTGCCCGAATAGGTACGACGATTTTTCACCCTGTGGGTACTTGCCGCATGGGCCAGGACGCTGAGGCAGTGGTCGATGCCGAGTTACGCGTCCATGGCGTACCGGGTTTAAGGGTGGCAGATGCGTCGATCATGCCGAGCATCGTGTCAGGTAATACCTGCTCTCCGACTTTGATGATTGGCGAAAAAGCCGCGCAGTTAATTCTGCAGGCGTCGATTAACTCGCTTGAACAAGCAACAGACGTTAACCGCGCGGTAGCTACACCGGTCGCCTGAGCGCGCTCGTGGTTTCGGGCGCAGTCATCCGGAACCGACAGTGGACAACAACAATAATCACTGTGGCCCAAAGGGCTGAGGACATTGAATATGTCAGACTCAATTGCACAACAGGCGGCTCCCGCCAAGGCAACTACTGGTCGGGAAGAACGAAAGATCATTTTTGCGTCATCCCTCGGGACAGTTTTCGAGTGGTATGACTTTTTCTTGTATGGCGCTTTGGCCACCGTGCTCAGCAAGCAGTTCTTTGCCGGGGTAAACGACACCACTGCGTTTATTTTTGCCTTGATGGCCTTCGCCGCCGGGTTCTTGGTCAGACCGTTCGGTGCACTGGTGTTCGGCCGATTGGGCGACATGATCGGGCGCAAATACACATTTCTCATGACCATCATTCTGATGGGCTTATCGACTTTTGCTGTCGGCTTGCTACCGACTTACACCAGCATCGGCATCGCGGCACCGATCATGCTCGTGCTGTTGCGCATGCTTCAAGGGCTGGCGCTGGGCGGTGAGTATGGTGGCGCAGCCACCTACGTGGCAGAGCATGCGGCCCCTGGCAAACGTGGCTTTAATACCAGCTGGATTCAATCCACAGCCACCCTGGGCCTGCTGTTGTCGTTGCTGGTGGTGCTGAGCTGCCGTTACCTGACCGGTGACCAGTTTGAAGTCTGGGGCTGGCGCCTGCCGTTCCTGCTGTCCATCGTGTTGCTGGGCATCTCGACCTGGATCCGCATGAGCATGCACGAGTCGCCAGCTTTCGTGAAAATGAAGGCCGAGGGCAAGACCAGCAAATCGCCGATCCGCGAGTCATTCGGCAAGTGGGAAAACCTCAAAATCGTTCTGATTGCACTGTTCGGCATCAACGCCGGCCAGGCAGTGACCTTCTATACCGCGCAGTTTTACGTGCTGTTCTTTCTCACACAGATGCTCAAGATGGACCCGGCCCAAGCCAACTTGCTGCTGATTATCAGCGTGGTGATTGGCGCACCGTTCTTTATTTTCTTTGGCTGGCTGTCGGACCGTGTGGGTCGCAAGCCGATCCTGATGCTGGGCCTGTTGTTGGCCACGGTGCTGTACTTCCCGCTATTTAAAGCATTGAGCCATTACGCCAACCCGCAGATTGATACCGCCAGCCGCCAGTCACCGATTGTGGTGATGGCCGATCCGGCCACGTGTACCTTCCAGTTCGACCCGGTAGGCAAGGCGCGTTTTGACAGCCCGTGTGACAAGGTCAAAACCTTCCTGGTGAAACAAGGTCTGCCGTACACCTCGCAGTCAGCCGCCTTGGGTACAGAGGTCCAGGTGTCAGTCGGTGAGCAGAAAATCAACGGTTTCGACGAAGCGGCCATGCGTGCTGCGATTACCGAAGCAGGCTACCCGGCCAAGGCTGACCCGAGTTCGGTTAACCAACCGATGGTCGTGCTGATGATGGTGCTGCTGACCCTTATCGCCACCATGACCTACGGCCCGCTGGCAGCGGTAATGGTCGAACTGTTCCCGACCCGCATCCGCTACACCTCGATGTCGTTGCCATACCACATCGGTAATGGCTGGTTCGGTGGTTTCCTGCCTACCGTGTCATTTGCGCTGGTGGTCTACACCGGGGATATCTTCTATGGCCTGTGGTATCCGGTCGTGATTACCGGAGTCAGCCTGGTGGTAGGCATGATCTTTCTCAAGGAGACGAAGAACGTAAATATCGATAAGGTCTAAGGCCAGCTTCTGCTGGTCCATAGACACAAAAAAACCGGCTCGAATAAGCCGGTTTTTTATGTGCTTAGAAAAACTTATGCACGTTTTTCAGTAAAAAGTAATAAGTTGAAATAAGCATTTAAATCATCAACTTACGGCAATTTTTTGAAAGATATCAAAAACTTGTGCACAAGTTATCCACAATTTTACTAGCCCACAACCACGTCAGTTGGCGCAGCCACTGGCGGCAGTGAGCCCATGTCGCGTTGAGCCTGTTCGTTCCAGGCTTGCACCCGGTCGTTGAGCTCGGCAATTGCTCGTGGCCCTGTACCGTTGGCGTACATCGGTTCGCCAATCACCAGCTCGATCGTGCCGGGCTTTTTAGCCCAGCCGGTCTTGGGCCAGTACTTGCCAGCATTGTGGGCAATCGGCAGTACCGGCAACTCGGCGTTGACCGCCAGCGCCGTGCCACCACGGGAAAACTTGCCCACTTGGCCAAAGGGCACACGGGTGCCTTCCGGAAAGATCAGCACCCAAATATTGTCCTTGAGCAGCTCATCACCTTTTTTGGCGATGTGTTTGAGCGCCGCCTTGGGGTTATCGCGGTCGATGGCAATCGGACGCAGCATCGCCATCGCCCAGCCAAAGAACGGTACGTACAGCAATTCGCGCTTGAGTACCTGGCTCAACGGCTGAAAGTAGGCCGAGAGAAAAAACGTCTCCCAGGTACTTTGGTGGTTGGCCAGGATCACGCACGGTTGTTGTGGAACGTTTTCAGCGCCCTTCACGTTAACGTGAATGCCCAGAAACACCCGTGTCAGCCACAGTGCGCAGCGGCACCAGTACACGTTAATAAACCGGTAACGCGCACGGAACGGCAAGAAGGGGGCGACAAAAAAGCTCAGCGAGCACCACAGCAGAGAGCTGGTGCCCAGCAGCAGGTAAAAGAAGAAGGTTCTGATGGCCTGCAGGATCGACATAGCGACTTTTACCGATGCGGATAAAGCACGACTGAACAGCCCGTACACAGAGTGCCGGTGAGTGTTCAAACCTGCTCTATTTGTGGATAAGTTCTGCGGCAACTGCCGCCAGATCGTCAAATATTAGGGTATTAACCGGTATTACTTTGGCCAAAGTTTGTAGGCCTTTTCCGGTTTTTACCAAAACTGGCTGAGAATCGACGGCTTGTGCAGCCTGCAAGTCACCCAAACTGTCGCCGACAAACCAACATTTGGCCAAATCAGCGCCGTAATGCGTGGCAATCGATTGCAACATGCCCGGTTTTGGCTTGCGGCAAGCGCAGCCTTCATTGGGGCCGTGTGGGCAATAAACGATCAGCCCGACCTCGCCACCCTGCTCCGCCACCAGCGCCCGTAAACGGTCGTGCATGGCGTCCAGCGTGGCGACATCGTAATAGCCGCGGGCAATGCCGGACTGGTTAGTCGCGATGGCGACCGTCCAGCCGGCTTTGCTCAACTGCGCAATGGCCTCGATCGCGCCGGGCAGTGGAGTCCACTCCTCGACTGACTTGATGTAAGCGTCGGAGTCGTAATTGATCACTCCGTCCCGATCGAGAATCAGCAGTTTCAACGGTAACCCCTAGCTCAGCAGTGAAATATCGGCAACGCCCAGGAACAGGCCACGCAGACGCGCCAGCAATGCGTAGCGGTTAGCTCGCACGCTAGGGTCTTCAGCGTTGATCATCACCGCTTCAAAGAACGCATCCACCGGCTCGCGCAGCGAGGCCAGACGGGTCAGCGCTTCGTTGTACTGACGGGCAGCGGCCATTGGCTGTACGGCTTCGTCGGCCTTCTGGATGGCCGAGAACAGCGAGAACTCACTGGCATTGTCGAAATAGCGGGCTTCAACGTGAGTCGAAACCGTGCCTTCAACCTTGCTCAGCAAGTTCGATACACGCTTGTTCACGGCGGCCAGTGCAGCGGCTTCCGGCAATTGACGGAACGCCTGTACGGCTTGCACGCGCTGATCGAAATCCAGTGCCGAGGTTGGGTTAAGTGCACGTACCGACAGGTAAGTGGCCACATCCACGCCTTCGTCTTCGTAACGCGCACGCAGGCGGTCGAAGATGAACTCCTGTACCTGATCAGCCAAACCGGCCGACTTGATCTTGGCACCGAAAGCGCTGACAGCGAATTTCACTGCTTCAGTCAGGTCGAGGTCGAGCTTTTTGTCGATCAGAATGCGCAAGATACCCAGCGCGGCACGACGCAGTGCGTACGGGTCTTTGCTGCCTGTAGGCAACATGCCGATGCCGAAAATACCCACCAGGGTGTCGAGCTTGTCAGCGATGGCCACCGCAGCGCCGGTCAGGGTGCTCGGCAACTCGGCGCCAGCACCACGCGGCATGTACTGCTCGTTCAATGCCAGGGCGACGTCTTCAGGCTCGCCGTCGTTCAGCGCGTAGTAGTAACCGGCAATGCCTTGCATCTCCGGGAACTCGCCGACCATTTCAGTGGCCAGGTCGCACTTGGACAGCAAACCGGCACGGGCTGCACGCGGAGCATCGCCGCCAATGCGCGGGGCAATAAATGCCGCCAGTTTGGAAACGCGCTCGGCCTTGTCGTAAACGCTGCCCAGTTGAGCCTGGAACACCACGTTTTGCAGGCGCAGATTGAAGCTTTCCAGCGTCTGTTTTTTGTCTTGCTTGAAGAAGAACTCAGCATCGGTCAGACGCGGGCGAACCACTTTCTCGTTACCCGAGATGATCTGCTGCGGGTCTTTGCTCTCGATGTTGGCCACGGTAATAAAGCGCGGCAGCAACTTGCCATCAACGTCCAGCAGGCAGAAATACTTCTGGTTGTCCTGCATGGTGGTGATCAGGGCTTCTTGCGGCACATCCAGGAAGCGCTCTTCAAACGAGCACACCAGCGGCACCGGCCATTCAACCAGAGCGGTCACTTCGTCGAGCAGGCTTGGCGGCACGATTGCAGTACCTTCCTGCATCGTCGCCAGTTCGGTTACACGCTTGGAAATCAGCTCACGGCGCTCGTTGAAGTCCGCCAGCACGTGGGCTTTGCGCAGGTCTTCGAGGTAGTTGGCTGGCGCGCTGATGCGCACGCTTTCCGGGTGGTGGAAACGGTGCCCACGGGAGTCACGACCCGATTTTTGCGCGAGGATGGTGCAGTCGATCACTTCGTCGCCCAGCAGCATCACCAGCCATTGGGTCGGACGCACGAACTCGACCTTGCGTGCACCCCAGCGCATGCGCTTGGGGATCGGCAGGTCGTTGAGCGAGTCTTCAACGATGGTCGGCAGCAGGCTGGCGGTCGGCTTACCGACGATCACCTGGCTGAAGCGCAGTTTTGGACCGCTCTGATCGATTTCGCTCAGCTCAACGCCGCACTTCTTGGCAAAGCCCAGGGCTGCCTGCGTCGGGTTGCCTTCAGCATCGAACGCCGCCTGGCGTGGCGGGCCGTCGATATTGATGCTGCGATCCGGTTGCTGGGTGTCGAGCTGAGTCAGCAGCACGGCCAGACGACGCGGTGCGGCGTAGACTTTTTTCGCGCTGAAGTTCAGACCGGCGCTTTGCAGGCCTTTTTCAATCCCGGCGAGAAATGCCTCAGCCAGGGTATTGAGGGCTTTTGGCGGCAGTTCTTCAGTGCCCAGTTCAACCAGAAAATCTTGAGCACTCATTGTACTGCCTCCAACTTGGCCAACACTTCATCACGCAAATCAGGTGGAGCCATCGGGAAGCCCAGCTTGGCGCGAGCTTCGAGATACGCCTGTGCCACGGCACGGGCCAGGGTACGCACACGCAGGATGTACTGCTGACGCGCAGTCACGGAAATCGCGCGACGGGCATCCAGCAGGTTGAAGGTGTGGGACGCCTTGAGCACCATTTCGTAGCTTGGCAACGGCAGCGGCTGGTCGAGTTCGATCAGGCGCTTGGCTTCGCTTTCATAGAAATCGAACAGCTCAAACAGCTTGTCGACGTTGGCGTGTTCGAAGTTGTAAGTCGATTGCTCGACTTCGTTCTGATGGAACACGTCGCCGTAAGTCACTTTGCCGAACGGGCCGTCAGTCCATACCAGGTCGTAGACGGAGTCCACGCCCTGCAGGTACATCGCCAGACGCTCAAGGCCGTAGGTGATTTCGCCAGTTACCGGGTAGCACTCAATGCCGCCTACTTGCTGGAAGTAGGTGAATTGGGTGACTTCCATACCGTTAAGCCAGATTTCCCAGCCCAGACCCCAAGCGCCCAGTGTTGGCGATTCCCAGTTGTCTTCGACGAAACGGATGTCGTGTACCAGAGGGTCCAGGCCGATATGTTTCAGCGAACCCAGGTACAGCTCCTGGAAGTTGGGCGGGTTTGGCTTCAATACCACCTGGAACTGGTAGTAGTGCTGCAAACGGTTCGGGTTTTCGCCGTAGCGGCCGTCAGTCGGGCGACGACTGGGCTGCACATAAGCGGCGTTCCAGGTTTCCGGCCCCAGAGAGCGCAAAAACGTGGCGGTATGGAATGTGCCGGCGCCCACTTCCATATCGTAGGGCTGAAGCACCACACAACCTTGCTCGGCCCAGTATTGCTGGAGGGCGAGGATCAAGTCTTGGAAGGTACGCACTGCTGGCGTAGGCTGGCTCACAAATTCACCTGTTTCTTGGGCTGCGATTTAAAGAGCGGGAGTATACCCGATTCGGTCGCCCCTCCACCCCCTGGAGCCTATATGCCACGTTGCTTCTGGTGTTCAGAAGATCCGCTGTATGCCGCTTATCACGATCAAGAGTGGGGAGTGCCGTTGCGCGACGCGCATGGGTTGTTCGAGTTGTTATTGCTCGAAGGGTTCCAGGCGGGTTTGTCCTGGATCACGGTTTTAAAGAAACGCGAGCACTATCGCAAGGTCATGTTCGGCTTCGATGTGCAGCGTTTGGCGGCCATGACGGATGCTGAAATAGAAGCGTTGTTGCTGGATCCGGGGATCATTCGCAATCGTTTAAAAGTGGCTGGCGCACGGCGCAATGCCCAGGCCTGGCTGGCGCTGGCCAATCCTGTCGAGTTTTTATGGTCGTTTGTGGGCGGTAAGCCGAAGATCAACCATTTCACCGAACGTCATGAGTTCCCGGCGGTTACGCCCCAGGCTGAAGCCATGAGCAAAGCCCTGAAAAAAGCCGGATTTACGTTCGTCGGCCCGACCATTTGCTATGCCTTTATGCAGGCCAGCGGCATGGTCATGGACCACGCCACTTATTGCGACCGTTACGCCGAACTGGCAAACGGCGGTTAGAATACGGGCCACTTGCAAAACCTGATGTGGGAGCGGGCTTGCTCGCGATGCAGGCAACACGGTTTTTCAGAAAGACCGCAGTGATGCAATCGCGAGCAAGCCCGCTCCCACAAAGTCATTATTTGTTGTGGGAAAACCCTGTGGAAAAGTTTAAAGGTGCCTTGCTGGTCGGGGCTTTGCGGTTGTTTGCCATGCTCCCGTGGGGCGCGGTGCAACGCGTGGGGTCGGCCATCGGCTGGCTGATGTGGAAACTGCCCAATCGCTCACGCGATGTGGTGCGCATCAACCTGGCCAAATGCTTTCCTGAAATGGACCCGGGCGCCCGCGAGCAACTGGTGGGTCAAAGCCTGAAAGATATCGGCAAAAGTCTGACCGAGAGTGCTTGCGCCTGGATTTGGCCAGCCCAGCGTTCCATCGACCTGGTGCGTGAAGTCGAAGGTCTGGACGTGCTCAAGGACGCCCTGGCCTCAGGCAAGGGTGTGGTCGGCATCACCAGCCACCTGGGCAACTGGGAAGTGCTTAATCACTTCTATTGCAGCCAGTGTAAACCGATCATTTTCTATCGCCCGCCCAAGCTCAAAGCAGTGGATGAATTGCTGCAAAAGCAACGGGTCCAGCTGGGCAACCGCGTGGCGGCATCGACCAAAGAAGGCATCCTGAGTGTCATCAAGGAAGTACGCAAAGGCGGTCAGGTGGGCATTCCGGCTGATCCGGAGCCTGCAGAGTCGGCGGGTATCTTTGTGCCGTTTCTCGGCACCATGGCCCTGACCAGCAAGTTTGTCCCCAATATGCTGGCGGGTGGCAAAGCGGTGGGGGTATTCCTGCACGCGCTGCGTCTGCCGGATGGCTCTGGCTTCAAGGTGATACTGGAGGCCGCGCCAGAAGATATGTACAGCACCGACACGGCAACCTCGTGCGCAGCCATGAGCAAGGTGGTCGAGAAATATGTACGCGCTTACCCGAGCCAGTACATGTGGAGCATGAAGCGCTTCAAAAAGCGCCCGCCGGGTGAAGCGCGCTGGTACTAGTAAGGCCACAAACTTTGTAGCCGCTGGCGCAGGTTGCGATAAGGGCCGCAGGACCTTCAATATTCCGGGGTCGCTGCGCCACCCATCGCAGCCTGCGCCAGTGGCTACAAGTGAAGAGTCAAGGCTGCTGTTTATCCAGCTTCTTCAAAAATACCGTCATTTCCTTTTCGGCCTGCTTGTCGCCGTGGGCCTGCGCTGCCGCAATCCCCTGCTCCCACGCCAAGCGCGCCGCGGCACGATCACCCGCCGCCAACTGCGCCTTGCCCAGCAGCTTCCAGGCTGCGGAATACTTGGGGTCAAAGCCTACGCAACGTTGCAGATGCTCCGCCGCCTTGAGGTTATCCCCAAGGTCGAGATAACCCTTGCCCAGACCAAAGCGCAGTAATGAGTTATCCATACCCTTGGCGAGCATTTTCTCCAGTGACTCCAGCATCCCTGACTCCTTAGAAAAAACTCAAGCCCACGTGGAACAGCTTCTCTACGTCGCGAATATGCTTTTTATCCACAAGGAACAAAATCACATGGTCGCCGGCATTGATCACTGTCGAGTCGTGGGCAATCAGTACTTCTTCGTCGCGAATAATCGCGCCAATCGTGGTGCCCGGAGGAAGATGGATTTCGCCGATGCTGCGACCGATCACCTTGCTCGATTTCGAATCACCGTGGGCAATCGCTTCGATGGCCTCGGCCGCGCCCCGGCGCAATGAGTGCACGCTGACGATATCGCCCCGGCGCACGTGGGCCAGCAAGGTGCCAATGGTGGCGAGCTGCGGGCTGATGGCGATATCAATTTCGCCGCCCTGAATCAGATCCACGTAGGCCGGGTTGTTGATGATGGTCATCACCTTCTTCGCACCCAGGCGCTTGGCCAGCAACGAGGACATGATATTGGCCTCGTCATCGTTGGTCAGGGCCAAAAACACGTCGGCGTCCGCGATGTTTTCTTCAAGCATCAAGTCGCGGTCCGAAGCACTGCCTTGCAGCACCACAGTGCTGTCGAGGGTGTCGGACAAATAGCGGCAACGCGCCGGATTCATCTCGATGATCTTGACCTGGTACCGGCTCTCAATGGCCTCGGCCAAGCGTTCGCCAATCTGCCCGCCACCAGCAATCACAATGCGCTTGTAGCTTTCATCCAGACGGCGCATTTCGCTCATAACGGCGCGAATATTGGCCTTGGCGGCGATGAAAAAAACCTCATCATCCGCTTCGATGACCGTATCGCCACGGGGCGTAATCGGTCGGTCGCGTCGGAAAATCGCCGCAACCCGTGTATCCACATTCGGCATGTGTTCGCGTAGCTGGCGCAACTGCTGACCAATCAACGGGCCGCCGTAGTACGCCTTGACCGCCACCAACTGCGCTTTGCCTTCGGCAAAGTCGATCACCTGCAAGGCGCCGGGGTGTTCGATCAGGCGCTTGATGTAATTGGTCACCACCTGCTCGGGGCTGATCAATACGTCGACCGGGATTGCGTCGTTATCGAACAGCTCTTCGCCGCGTGTCAGATAAGCCGCTTCGCGTACCCGGGCGATTTTGGTCGGGGTGTGAAACAGCGTATGAGCCACCTGGCACGCGACCATGTTGGTCTCGTCGCTGTTGGTCACGGCCACCAGCATGTCGGCGTCATCCGCACCTGCCTGACGCAGCACATTGGGCAACGAGGCGCGGCCCTGCACGGTGCGAATATCGAGGCGATCACCAAGATCGCGCAGGCGCTCACCATCGGTGTCGACCACGGTGATGTCGTTAGCTTCGCTGGCCAAATGTTCTGCCAGCGTTCCGCCGACCTGGCCTGCGCCGAGGATGATGATTTTCATGCCTGCAATCCCTAATCCGTTAGCCGCGAGCGGCAGCGATCTTGATCAATTTGGCGTAATAAAAGCCGTCGTGTCCGCCCTCTTGTGCCAGTAACTGGCGGCCGTGGGGCTGCTTGATGCCGAACTGCCCGGCGATATCCAGCTCCCGGGCACCCGGAGTACGGGCCAGGAACGCTTCAATCACTTCAGTATTTTCGGTCGGCAATGTCGAGCAAGTGGCGTAGAGCAAGATGCCACCCACTTCCAGGGTAGGCCACATCGCGTCCAGTAATTCGCCTTGCAGGGTGGCGAGCGCGGCAATGTCGTCCGGCTGGCGGGTCAGCTTGATGTCCGGGTGACGGCGGATAACCCCGGTTGCCGAGCAGGGTGCATCGAGCAGGATGCGCTGGAACGGCTTGCCGTCCCACCAGGTGGCGGTGTCGCGACCGTCGGCGGCAATCAGCTCGGCGCTCAGGCCCAGACGCTCAAGGTTTTCGCGTACACGCACCAGACGCTTGGCTTCCAGATCGACCGCCACCACGCCAGCCAGTGCAGGTTCTACCTCCAGAATGTGGCAAGTCTTGCCGCCTGGGGCGCAGCAGGCGTCGAGTACGCGCTGGCCCGGCGCCAGATCCAGCAAGTCGGCGGCCAGTTGCGCGGCTTCGTCCTGCACGCTGATCCAGCCTTCGGCAAAGCCCGGTAGGCTGCGAACGTCGCAGGCAGCAGCCAGTACGATACCGTCCTGGCTGAAGACGCAAGGTTGGGCTTCGATACCAGCCTCGACCAGCAATTGCAGGTACGCATCGCGGCTGTGATGACGGCGGTTAACCCGCAATATCATTGGCGGGTGTGCGTTGTTGGCCGCGCAAATAGCTTCCCATTGCTCAGGCCAAAAAGCCTTCAGGGATTTTTGCAGCCAGCGCGGGTGAGCGGTACGCACCACCGGGTCATGCTCAAGCTCCGCCAGCAAGCCTTCGCTCTCGCGCTGGGCGTTGCGCAACACGGCGTTGAGCAGGGCTTTGGCCCAAGGTTTTTTCAGCTTGTCGGCACAACCTACGGTTTCGCCGATGGCGGCGTGGGCCGGAATGCGGGTGTAGAGCAGTTGATACAAACCTACCAATAGCAGCGCTTCAACATCAGCGTCGGCGGCCTTGAATGGCTTTTGCAGCAGCTTGTTGGCCAGCGCCGACAAGCGTGGCTGCCAGCGGGCGGTACCAAACGCCAGATCCTGAGTCAGGCCGCGATCGCGCACCTCAACCTTGTCCAGTTGCAGCGGCAAGGAGCTGTTGAGCGATGCTTTGCCGTTCAACACTGCAGTCAGTGCTTTGGCAGCGGCCAGACGAGGGTTCATTGGGCGTTTTCCGTATGACCGAGGGTGATGCCGACAGCGAATTTCTCACGGCGACTGTTGAAAAAATCACTGAAGTTCAGCGCTTTGCCGCCAGGCAATTGCAGACGTGTCAGGCACAACGCGCCTTCACCGCAACCGACGATCAGACCGTCCTTGCTCGCGGCAAGAATTTGCCCCGGTGCGCCTTGGGCGTCAGCCACGGTTGCGGCCAGAACTTTCAGGGCTTCGCCATTGAGCGTGCTGTGACAGATCGGCCATGGATTGAAAGCACGGACCAGACGCTCCAGCTCAACCGCCGGGCGGCTCCAGTCGATACGTGCTTCATCCTTGTTCAATTTGTGGGCGTAGGTGGCCAGGCTGTCATCCTGCACTTCACCTTGCAGTGTGCCAGCCGCCAGCCCGGCAATGGCCTGGATCACGGCGGGTGGGCCGAGCTCGGCCAGACGGTCATGCAGACTGCCACCGGTGTCATTGGCGGTAATCGGGGTGACGGACTTGAGTAGCATCGGGCCGGTGTCCAGACCCGCCTCCATGCGCATCACGGTCACGCCGCTTTCACTGTCGCCAGCTTCGATCGCGCGCTGAATCGGCGCCGCCCCGCGCCAGCGTGGCAGCAAGGAGGCGTGGCTGTTAATGCAACCCAGACGCGGAATATCCAGCACCACTTGCGGCAGGATCAGGCCGTAGGCCACCACCACCAGCAAGTCCGGCTTGAGTGCGGCCAGCTCGGCCTGAGCTTCGGGCGCGCGAAGGGTTGGCGGCTGCATCACCGAAATATTGTGTTCCAGTGCAAGTTGTTTGACCGGGCTTGGCATCAGCTTTTGCCCGCGCCCGGCCGGACGATCCGGTTGGGTGTATACCGCGACGATCTCGTAAGGGGTGCTCAGCAACGCCTTGAGGTGTTCAGCGGCGAATTCTGGGGTGCCAGCAAAGACGATGCGCAGTGGCTCAGTCATGGGTTACTCACTTGGAATGGGATGCGCGGGGAAAAACATTTCTAATGTGGGAGCGGGCTTGCTCGCGATTCAGACAACTCGGTCTATCAGTGAGGTCGAGTTGATCCTATCGCGAGCAAGCCCGCTCCCACATAGAAGAGGCCTGTAGCCGATGGGAGGATCAAGCGTTCTGGCGGTGCAGTTTTTCCAGCTTCTTCTTGATCCGGTCGCGCTTGAGCGTAGACAGGTAATCGACAAACAGCTTGCCGTTGAGGTGGTCGCATTCATGCTGAATGCACACGGCCAGCAGGTCTTCGGCAATCATCTCGAACGGCTTGCCGTCACGGTCCAGCGCTTTGATCTTGACGCGCTGCGGGCGATCAACGTTTTCGTAGTAACCCGGCACCGAGAGGCAGCCTTCCTGATACTGGCCCATCTCGTCGCAGAGGATTTCGAACTCGGGGTTGATGAATACCATTGGTTCGCTGCGGTCTTCGCTCAGGTCCATGACCACGATGCGTTTGTGCACGTTGACCTGAGTGGCGGCCAGACCGATGCCCGGCGCCTCGTACATGGTTTCAAACATGTCATCGATCAACTGACGGACTTCGTCGTCCACAACCGCCACGGGTTTGGCGATGGTACGCAGACGCGAGTCTGGGAATTCGAGGATGTTCAAAATAGCCATAAGTTTGATTGGTGCACTGTGTGAAAGATTCAAAAACGGTTGTCAGGTGGGTCCTGTGGACTCGAGCAACCTGTGCAAAACGTCTCCTTCAGAGAGAACCCGCTCGGGCTCTGGCGTTTCACGCGAGTGAACATAATAAAGGGATTCACCCGCGGATGAAACGACTAGCTGCCGCGCTGCACGGCCGCATGTCTCAATTTGAAACCAACGTGCGCAGCCTCTCGCTAACGTTCAACTAATGTTGGGTTTCTACGGGCATTTTCAAGCATCACTCGGGTGCTCAATCCGGCCCTTGTCCGCGTTTGCTAAACAACTTGTCAACAGACTTATCCACAGCTTGTTCCTCATATCCAGATGGAATAACCGATCAAGGATGATCCCATGCCGCTGTCAGAAATATCCCCGTCAGAGCTTGAAGCCCGCTTGCGCTTGCACCGCCTGCCCGAGCTTGGGCCGCGGCGTTATTACAGCCTGTTCAGTGCCTTCGGTTCGGCCAGTTCGGCGCTCAGTGCACCTGCCAGCGCCTGGGGTGCACTGGGGCTGCCCGCCGCGTGTGCCCAGGCGCGGCGCAGCCCTGAAGTTCGCGATGGTGCAAGCGCTGCATTGCGCTGGCTTGAGGGCTCCGGGCAGCATGTGCTGCTGCATGACCAGGCCGATTACCCGGCACTTTTGAGTGAGCTGAACGATGCTCCACCGCTGTTATTTGTAGCGGGCGAGCCTGGGATTCTGGAAAAACCGCAGTTGGCGATGGTCGGTAGCCGACGTGCTTCACGGCCAGGTCTGGATACAGCCGCAGCCTTTTCCCGCAGCCTGGCCGGGGCCGGTTTTGTAATTACCAGCGGGTTGGCGTTGGGGATTGATGGTGCCGCGCACCAGGCCGCCCTGGACGTTGGAGGGCAGACGGTAGGCGTGTTGGGCACGGGTCTGCAAAAACTTTATCCACAGCGCCATCGGGCCCTGGCGGATGCGATGATTGCCAACGGTTGCGCGGTGGTTTCGGAGTTCCCCTTGGACGCCGGGCCGCTACCGGCGAACTTCCCGAGGCGTAATCGAATCATCAGCGGTTTGGCCCTCGGCGTGCTGGTGGTCGAGGCCAGTGTGGCCAGTGGCTCGCTGATCACCGCTCGCTTGGCCGCCGAGCAGGGGCGCGAGGTCTATGCCATTCCCGGTTCGATCCACCACCCTGGGGCACGTGGCTGTCATCAGTTGATCCGTGATGGCGCGACTCTGGTTGAAACCGTGGAGCACATTCTGGAAGGCCTTCGAGGCTGGCGCTCAATGCCGTTATCCACCCCTCCTTTGTTTACACCAAGCTGTCATCCATTAGTGCAATTGTTGCAGGCAGCACCTCACACCAGTGAAGCCTTGGTCAACGCCAGTGGTTGGGACCTGCCCCGATTGCTGGCAGCGTTGACCGAACTTGAACTGGCGGGGCATGTCGTGTTGGAGGGCGGGCGTTGGTTTGCCCGCGCCAGCTAAGTACACTGCGCGCAGTACATATCTGGAGACATTCAATGATCAGCACCTGGCGCGTCCAACAAGCTGCAAGAGCCATTCGCGCGGGCGCGGTGATTGCCTATCCGACTGAAGCGGTCTGGGGTTTGGGCTGCGACCCGTGGGATGAAGACGCGGTCGAGCGGTTGCTGGCGATCAAATCGCGGCCTGTGGACAAAGGCCTGATTCTGGTGGCAGACAACATTCACCAATTCGACTTTTTGTTTGAAGACTTCCCACAGGCATGGATCGACCGTATGGCCAGCACCTGGCCTGGGCCGAACACCTGGTTGGTGCCGCATCAGGGCTTGCTGCCCGACTGGATCACCGGGGTACATGACACCGTGGCGCTGCGTGTGAGCGATCATCCACTGGTGCGAGAGCTGTGCGCGTTGGTGGGGCCGATCGTATCGACTTCGGCTAACCCGGCGGGCTTGCCGGCGGCGCGCACACGCTTGAAAGTCGAGCAGTATTTCCGTGGGCAAATTGATCATGTGCTGGGCGGGAATCTGGGCGGGCGTAAAAACCCGAGCCTGATCCGCGATCTGGCGACGGGCAAGGTTGTGCGCCCGGCTTGAGCAAAACCTGTAGCCGCTGTCGTAGGCTGCGATAAGGCCCATAGGGCCTTCAAGATTGTAAAAATCTACGACCCCTTCGGGCTCGATCGCAGCCTGCGGCAGCGGCTACAAGGTTTCGATCAAGGCAACAAAATGGTCGAGCCCGTGGTGCGTCGCGCCGACAGCTCCGTGTGAGCCTTGGCCGCGTCACTCAGGGCAAAACGCTGGCTGATATCAACCTTGATAGCGCCACTGCGGATCATCGCAAACAGCTCATCAGCCATCGCCTGCAGGTTTTCGGCGTCATTGGCGTAGCTGGCCAACGTCGGCCGGGTCACGTACAGCGAACCCTTCTGCGACAAGATCCCCAGGTTCACACCGGTCACCGCCCCTGACGCATTGCCAAAGCTGACCATCAAGCCGCGAGGTGCCACGCAATCCAGCGAGGTCAGCCAAGTGTCTTTGCCGACACCGTCGTAGACCACCGGGCACTTCTTGCCGTCGGTCAATTCCAGCACCCGCTTGGCGACATCTTCGTGGCTGTAGTTGATGGTTTCCCACGCGCCCAGCGCTTTGGCGAGAGCAGCTTTTTCGTCCGAGCTGACCGTACCGATCAGCTTCACACCCAGCGCTTTTGCCCATTGGCAGGCAATCGAACCGACGCCACCTGCTGCCGCGTGAAACAGGATGGTTTCGCCGGCTTTGAGTTCATACGTCTGACGCAGCAAGTACTGGGTGGTAAGCCCCTTGAGCATCACGGCAGCGGCATGCTCGAACGAAATGTCGTCGGGCAGCTTCACCACATTGGCGGCAGGCAACACATGCAGCTCGCTGTACGCACCCAGCGGGCCGGTGCCGTAAGCCACGCGGTCGCCGACTTTCAGATTGCGCACTTCACTGCCCACCGCATCGACAATACCTGCCCCTTCGTTGCCCAGCCCGGATGGCAGCTCAGGCAGCGGGTACAAGCCGCCACGGTAATAGGTATCGATGAAGTTCAGGCCGATAGCCTGGTTGCGTACCCGCACTTGCTGAGGGCCCGGTTCGGCGGGTTGGAAGTCAACATACTCAAGCACTTCCGGGCCGCCGTGGGCCCGAAACTGGATACGCTTAGCCATCTGCACTTTCCTTGCTGATTTGACGAAGCCACTATCCAACGCTTAAGCGTGATCTTCGTCAACAGCGATGAAGCAGGGTGCAGTGTTATGCTAGCGGCCCTTTGCCGCCGGCCCCGCTCAGAACGAAGTGCCGCGTCGCTTTGCCCGATTTAAGGTGATGTCATGACTACTCGCACCGAGGCTGTAAAAGCCTACCTGCTCGACCTTCAAGACCGCATTTGCAACGCACTGCAAACTGAAGACGGCGGCACGCAATTCGTCGAAGACGCTTGGCAACGCCCGGCGGGCGGTGGCGGTCGTACCCGTGTGATTGAAAACGGCCACGTGATTGAGAAAGGCGGCGTCAATTTTTCTCACGTGTTTGGCAGCGGCTTGCCGCCGTCCGCCAGTGCCCATCGCCCGGAACTGGCGGGCCGTGGTTTTGAAGCCTTGGGCGTGTCGCTGGTGATTCACCCGCACAACCCCCATGTGCCAACATCCCACGCCAACGTGCGGTTTTTCATCGCGGAAAAAGAAGGCGAAGAGCCGGTCTGGTGGTTCGGTGGCGGTTTTGACCTCACCCCGTACTACGCCGTCGAAGAAGACTGCGTGCACTGGCACCGCGTGGCCGAGCAGGCGTGCGCGCCGTTCGGTGCCGATGTATACCCGCGCTACAAGGCCTGGTGCGACACCTACTTCCACATCAAGCACCGCAACGAGCCCCGTGGTATCGGCGGCCTGTTCTTCGATGACCTGAACGAGTGGGATTTCGACACCTGTTTCGCCTTTATTCGTGCCATTGGCGACGCCTATATCGACGCCTACCTGCCGATCGTCCAGCGCCGTAAAAACGACGAATACACCGCCCAACAGCGTGAATTCCAGGAGTTCCGCCGTGGCCGCTACGTTGAATTCAACCTGGTCTATGACCGTGGCACCTTATTTGGTTTGCAATCGGGCGGACGCACCGAGTCGATCCTGATGTCGCTGCCACCCCAGGTGCGCTGGGGCTACGATTGGAAAGCTGAGCCGGGTAGCCCGGAAGCGCGTCTTACCGAGTACTTCCTGCAAGACCGCGACTGGTTAGCCAGCGCCTGATATTGCCCGAGGAGTTTGCCTGATGGACCGTTACGTCGTTTTTGGTAACCCGATTGCCCACAGCAAATCCCCGGTACTGCATCGCCTGTTTGCCGAGCAAACAGGCCAGGTCATGCAGTACGACACGTTGCTTGCGCCGCTGGATGATTTTGCAGGCTGTGCGAGGGCGTTCTTTCTAGAGGGCTGCGGTGCCAACGTCACCGTGCCGTTCAAGGAAGAGGCATACCGTTTGGCGGCCCAGTTGACTCCCCGGGCGCAACGCGCAGGCGCGGTCAACACGCTAAGCAAACAGGCCGATGGCAGCCTGCTCGGGGATAACACTGACGGCGCCGGTTTGGTGCGCGATCTCACGGTCAATGCCGGCTTCAGCCTTCAGGGCAAACGCATTCTGATCCTGGGCGCGGGCGGAGCGGTACGCGGCGCATTGGAGCCGATCCTGGCCGAAGGCCCGGCTTCAGTGACCATCGCCAATCGCACGGTGGAAAAAGCCGAAGTGCTGGCCGAACTGTTCAGCGACCTGGGGCCTGTGGCCGCCAGTGGTTTTGACTGGCTGCGTGAGCCGGTCGACGTGATCATCAATGCCACCTCCGCCAGCCTCTCGGGTGAAGTCCCACCGATTGCCAGCAGCCTGATCGAGCCGGGCAAAACCCTGTGCTACGACATGATGTACGGCAAGGAGCCAACACCGTTTTGCCTCTGGGCCAGCGCGCATGGCGCGGGCCAGGTGATGGATGGCTTGGGGATGTTGGCCGAACAGGCAGGCGAAGCGTTCTACCTATGGCGCGGCGTGCGCCCGGACACGGCCCCGGCGTTGGCTGAGTTGCGCCGGTTGCTGGCGCTGTAAAGCCAACCCTCACCCCAGCCCTCTCCCTGAGGAAGAGGGTTGGGGTGAGGGGCTTTAAACGAGGTACTTATGCAACGAATCAACGGCTATCACGCCCATCTCTATTTTGATGCGACCACCATCGACCAGGCCCGCGCCTTGGCCGAAGAAGGCACGCGTCTGTTCAACCTGCAAATGGGCCGCGTCCACGAGCGCCCGGTCGGCCCGCACCCGGACTGGAGCTGCCAACTGGCCTTCGGTCCCGAATTGATCGGCGCGGTCCTGCCGTGGCTGGCGCTCAATCGGCGCGGGCTGGTGGTGTTTTTGCACCCCGATACCGGCAACGACCTGCTGGATCACACCGAGCATGCGATCTGGATGGGCGCTATTCGGCCGTTGGACTTGTCTGTTTTTTGATCAATCGAGAACGGGATTGAATTTTTTTCGGCCCCCGAAAAGTCTGTTGTTTTCAACTGCAAGCAATCCCCTGATAGCCCCACGCTATAACGGCTGAACGTTGATCATGGCCATGTGTCATACCTTGCCATGAGCTAACGTATCAGACGTGCAGCCGTGGGCAGCGATTAGTGCTGAAAGGCCATCCATGTTTAACTTGAATGCTCGTTCAAGTTAAACCGGTGGTCCGCTGCCCGCTCACAACAGGAGGCTAACCCTTGCCGAATCCGCTCTTTTTGATCCCGTTTTACCTTTATAAGGTGCACATCCAATGAGTGTACCGATCACGTCCGAGACGTCCCAGATCCGCATGAACCCGCCGGTTTTCTACTTTGCCGCCGCGTTTATCCTGATCTTTGGCCTGGTAGTAATTGCCATGCCACAAGCCGCCGGTGAATGGTTGCTGGCTGCACAAAACTGGGCGGCCAACACGGTCGGCTGGTACTACATGTTAGCGATGACCCTGTATCTGATCTTTGTGATCGTCACCGCCTTGTCCGGTTACGGCAAGATCAAGCTCGGTGCCGACCACGACGAACCCGAGTTCAGTTACCTGTCCTGGGCGGGCATGTTGTTCGCCGCCGGGATCAGCATCACGCTATTTTTCTTCTGTGTGTCCGAACCCCTGACCCATATGCTCGCCCCGCCTCAAGGCCCGGCCGGTACGTCAGAGGCTGCACGCCAGGGCATGCAGTTGCTGTTCCTGCACTGGGGCCTGCATGGCTGGGGCGTGTTCGCCTTTGTCGGCATGGCGCTGGCCTACTTCGCCTATCGTCACAACCTGCCGCTGGCGCTGCGTTCGGCGCTGTACCCGCTGATCGGTAAACGCATCAACGGGCCAATCGGCTATGCGGTGGATGGCTTCGGTATCATCGCCACCGTGTTTGGTCTGGGCGCCGACATGGGGTTTGGGGTGTTGCACCTCAACTCCGGCCTCGATTATCTGTTCGGTTTGCCGCACACCCAATGGGTGCAGGTGGGTCTGATCACGCTGATGATGGGCGCGGCGATTCTGGTGGCCATTGCCGGCGTCGATAAAGGCGTGCGTGTGATGTCCGACATCAACATGCTGCTGGCCTGTGCGCTGCTGCTGTTTGTGTTGTTCGCAGGGCCTACCCAACATTTGCTGAACACGCTGGTGCAGAACATCGGTGACTATTTGGGCGCGTTGCCGACCAAGAGTTTCGACGTGTATGCCTACGACAAGCCAAGCGATTGGCTGGGCGGCTGGACCGTGTTCTATTGGGCCTGGTGGATCGCATGGTCGCCGTTTGTGGGCCTGTTTATTGCGCGTATTTCCCGTGGCCGTACCATCCGCGAATTCGTGTTTGGCGTGCTGCTGATTCCGCTGGGCTTCACCCTCGCGTGGATGTCGATTTTTGGCAACAGCGCCATCGATCAAGTGCTCAACCACGGCATGGTTGCCCTAGGTCAGTCGGCCATCGACGACCCGTCGCGCACGTTGTACCTGCTGCTTGAGACCTACCCGTGGAGCCGAACCGTGATTGCGGTGACGGTGTTTATCAGCTTCGTGTTCTTCGTGACCTCGGCCGACTCCGGCACCGTGGTGTTGTCCACTCTTTCGGCGCGAGGCAATAACGCCGACGAAGACGGCCCCAAGTGGCTGCGGGTGTTCTGGGGCGCGATGACCGCGCTGGTCACCAGTGCGTTGTTGTTCTCGGGCAGTATCGATGCGCTCAAGTCAGCGGTGGTGCTGACCTCGCTGCCGTTCTCGCTGATTTTGCTGCTGATGATGTGGGGCCTGCACAAGGCGTTCTACCTGGAGTCGCAGAAGCAAATCGCGCAGATGCACTCCCTGGCGCCGGTTTCGCACTCGCGTCGTGGCGGCTGGCGTCAGCGCTTGAGCCAGGCCGTGCACTTCCCGTCGCGTGACGAGGTGTACCGTTTTATGGACACCACCGTGCGTCCGGCGATTGAAGAAGTGAGCGCGGTGTTCCTGGAGAAAGGCCTTAACGTCGTCACCCAACCGGACCCGGCCAACGACAACGTGAGCCTGGAAATCGGTCACGGCGAAGAGCACCCGTTTATCTATCAGGTGCAGATGCGTGGCTATTTCACGCCGTCCTTTGCCCGTGGTGGTTTTGGCAAAAAAGAGCAACTGCGTAACCGCCGTTACTACCGTGCTGAAGTGCATTTGGCTGAAGGCAGCCAGGACTACGACCTGACTGGCTACACCAAAGAGCAAATCATCAACGACATCCTCGACCAGTACGAACGCCATATGCAGTTTTTGCATTTGGTGCGGTGATTGGGTTGGCCCGCCCGCAATGGGCGGGCCACGGTTGTTGTTGAAACTTCTGTAGCCGCTGACGAGCGGAGCGAGGCTGCGATCGAGTGCGAAGCGCTCGCGAAACCTGAGCTATCGATTGATCTGACACAACGCGACGTTTCTTTTTACGAGCGCTACGCACTCGATCGCAGCCTTCGTTCCTCGGCAGCGGCTACAGAAATAGCCACGGGTTGATGAGGTGCACCTTCCCGTGGGCAACATCTTTCAGATTGCGTGTGGCGAGGCTGGCGTTGTGTAACAGGCAAATCGCAGCTATTTGCGCATCCGCCAAACTGACAGGCTTGCCCTTGGCTTCACTGCTTGCAACCCATTGCGCATAGCGTGAGGCAGCATGTGCATCGAACGGTAAAACCCGGTCAGCAAAATCTTCGGTGAACATCGCCAGGGCCATGTCATGCAAATGCTCTTTGCGTTTGCTAGTGGGCAATCGGGCGATGCCGTGAAGGATCTCGGCCATCGTAATGGCACTGATAAATAAACCCTCGGCACTTTGTGCATCCATCCATGCCATCACGGCAGCGTTTGGCTGCGCACGCATCAGTTCAGAAAGCACGTTGGTGTCGAGAATTATCATTCGTCGAAGTCCACCGTGCGGGCGCGCTCCTCTCTGCTGGGCAAGTCCAGCTCAACACCACCAGCATCCGCAAAACGTGCATGAATGCGGCTTGCCAGGCCCTGATTTTGCGTGGGGGCCTTGAGTGCACGGCGCAATATCAACCGCACCTCTTCTTCCATCGAATGACCGTTGAGGGCAGCCTCAATGCGCAAACGTTCTTTAACCTGATCGTCCAGGTTTCGAATGGTAATACTGGCCATGTGCACCTCGTGCAATCAATGAAATCATTGGGATCATAAGAGGGTTTGAAAGCAGTCGTCAGTGAGCGCCGATCAACGGCGCCTCCGTGGGAGCGAGCCTGCTCGCGATGCTCTTGGGGCCTTCGCGAGCAGGCTCGCTCCCACAGTATGTGAACAGTTTTACGCGTCTACAGACCTTTCGCGCACTTGTGTGGGATCGGGCTTTAGCGCTTTTGACCCCATTGTCGTGCTCCAAGCGGGCTGCCTATAGTCCGCCCCGTCGCTGAATAATCAGCGTTCAGGCGTGCAAGCCTGATTCCTACCAATATCAACTTTTCATTTCGCTTGTTAGGCTCTGCGCCTGCAATCAGCGTTATGGCGGTTGTGCGCGGGAGACCTTCGGGTCTGCCGGGTGGGTAGGTAACCGGTCTTGCACACCCGCGCACAGCTGCCACCCTCTTTCTGCGTGCAAGCTGATTGAAGTGGCTCCTTTTCTTTAGGAGTTTCAACCATGACGCCTTACCTGCCTCAAACCGACAACCCTGTCGGCTCAAACGTCTTGTTAATCGATACCCGCGCCTCTGTGGCTGACCTGCTGGCGTGTGCCGAGCAGCGTTTTCAGGCGGCCAAGAACCTGCTGCGCTGTTTGTCGCTGATGAGCGGCCACAGCCATGACCCCCATGACATGAGCGCGGTATGTGAAGCCTCGTCGTTGCTGTTGCAGCAAGGGTGCGATGTGTTGGGGGTGCTGGCGCTGCGAGAAGGGTGAGTCAGGGATATTGCCGCCTGGCATGAAGCACGGTCAGTATTTCGATCACGATCCGTGACTCGATAAACCACCAGGTAGTTGGGATGGACAACAATTTCCCGAGTACCTGGGACTCGGCCAAACCGGTAGAGGTAGGGATGTTGAGGCAAGGCTGAGGTTGCGGCTTGAATGTTTTGGTAAAGCTCGCTGGCCGCCACAATATTGCGATCGCCGATGTAGTCAAGAATCTCGCCGAGTTGAGCCCGCGCAAGGGGCCGCCACTCAACCAGCATCGCGCTCTTTGCGTTTTGACTCGATCAGGGCATGCATGTGCGCCATCACCTGATCGTGCGGGATGCCGGGTCTCGGGTCATCAAGGGCAGCCTGTACCTTGGCGCGAAACCAGTGGTCATAGCTGGCGGCCTGCTCTTCGGTTTCGAACTCGGAAACGATAGGGGAAAGGTGGGCGCTCATGGAGACCTCCTGTGTAGATGCCTGTGAGGCTAATCTGTCCACCGCTTACTGTCCTTGCAACCACGACGAAGGGCATTTCAAGTAACAATTTTCAGGCACAAAAAAACCCGAAGGGCTTTCACCGTTCGGGGTTGTGGATCGCCCATGATTTACAACTTGGCGATGGACACTTCGGTGGATTTTACGAAGGCGATCACTTCGCTGCCGACCACCAGTTCCAGCTCTTTTACCGAGCGGGTGGTGATGACGGAGGTGACGATGCCCGATGCGGTTTGTACGTCGATTTCCGACAGTACGTCGCCCAGCACGATTTCCTTGATGTGGCCTTTGAACTGGTTGCGAACGTTGATGGCTTTAATGGTCATGGTGTCGATTCCTGTCTTGGGATAGAAAGTAGGTTTATTGCGCCCAGCGCAGTTGCGTGGGCAGCGGTGCTACGGGTTCCGGCTCCGGTGGCGAGCCAGGCAATGCAAGTACACGGTTCAGTACTTCGGTTTCCAGTGCCGCCAGGCGGTGCGAGCCGCGTGCCCGTGGGCGTTGCAGGTCGACCGTGAGGTCCAGCCCCACCTGGCCTTCTTCAATCAGAATCACTCGGTCGGCTATCGCGACGGCTTCGCTGACGTCGTGGGTCACCAACAACACCGTGAAGCCATGCTGGCGCCACAGGCGCTCGATCAGTTGCTGCATCTCGATACGGGTCAGGGCATCCAGTGCGCCCAGCGGCTCGTCCAGCAGCAGCAAACGGGGTTGATGGATCAGGGCGCGGGCCAGGGCCACACGCTGCTTTTGCCCACCCGAGAGTGCTGCAGGCCATTCATTGGCGCGTTCGGCCAGGCCGACTTCTTCCAGTGCTTTAAGCGCTTTGGGGCGCCAGTCGCCTTTAAGACCGAGGCCCACGTTGTCGATGACTTTTTTCCAAGGCAGCAGGCGCGCTTCCTGAAACATCAGCCGGGTATCTTCGCGAGCCGCTTGCAGCGGCGCGCTACCGGCCAGTAATTGGCCTGCGGTGGGTTGATCGAGCCCGGCCAGCAGGCGCATCAGGGTGCTTTTACCGCAACCGCTGCGACCCACGATGGCGACGAATTGCCCCGCCGGAATGTGCAGGTTGATGTCACGCAGGACCAGGCGCTCGCCGAAGGCTTTTTGCAGACCGTTGATGGCCAGCGGTATGCCCTGGCGCAAACGTGGGGGTTGTTGAGCTGTCATGCTGCACCGCCTTTAACCACTTGATACGCCGGGTGCCAGCGCAACCAGATGCGCTCCAAACCCCGGGCCGCGGTGTCGGCCAATTTGCCGAGCACTGCGTACAAAACAATCGCCAGCACGACCACGTCGGTTTGCAAAAACTCCCGGGCGTTCATCGCCAGGTAGCCAATGCCGGAGCTGGCGGAGATGGTTTCGGCCACGATCAACGTCAACCACATAAAGCCCAGGGCAAAACGCACGCCCACCAGAATCGAAGGCAACGCGCCCGGCAAGATCACCTGCCAGAACAGACTGAAGCCGGACAGGCCATAGTTGCGCGCCATTTCTACCAGCGCCGGGTCAACGTTGCGGATGCCGTGGTAAGTGTTGAGGTAGATCGGAAATAAAGTCCCCAGCGCCACCAGAAAAATCTTTGCCGACTCATCGATGCCGAACCACAGGATGACCAGCGGAATCAGCGCCAGGTGCGGGATGTTGCGGATCATTTGCACCGAGCTGTCGAGCAGGCGTTCGCCCCATTTTGACAGGCCGGTGATAAAGCCCAGCACCAGGCCAATGCTGGCGCCGATAGCAAAGCCCAACCCGGCGCGCCAGCCACTGATGGCCAGGTGTTTCCAGATTTCGCCACTGCGTACCAGCTCGACTCCGGCCGCGATCACGGCGCTGGGCGCGGGCAGGATGCGTGTGGACAACCAGCCCGCCGACACGGACAGCTGCCACACCGCCAGCAACAACACAGGCAAGGCCCAGGGCGCCAGGGTGTGACCGATTTTATTGAGGCCCAAGGCCTTGCCTGAACTCATGGCGACCTCAGCTCTGCGACGCAGCTTTAGGGAGAATGTCACTGGCGACCATTTCGCCAAACGGGCTCACGTATCCAGCCCCTTTTGGCAGTTCCGGGCGCTCGATATCTAGATGCGGGAACAGCAGCTCAGCCACCCGGTACGACTCTTCCAGGTGCGGATAGCCCGAGAAAATAAACGTATCGATGCCCAGGTCGGCGTATTCCTGAACCCGTGCTGCCACGGTTGGGCCGTCACCGACCAGTGCTGTACCCGCGCCGCCGCGCACCAGGCCCACGCCCGCCCAGAGGTTGGGGCTGACTTCGAGGTTGTCGCGGCTACCGCCGTGCAGCGCGGCCATGCGTTGTTGGCCTACCGAGTCAAAGCGCGACAGAGAGGCTTGAGCGCGGGCGATGGTGTCTTCGTCCAGATGCGAGATCAGTTTGTCGGCGGCTTTCCATGCCTCTTCGTTGGTTTCACGCACGATCACGTGCAAGCGAATGCCGAAGCGCACAGTACGGCCCAGCTTGGCGGCCTTGGCCCGTACCTGTTCGATTTTTTCGGCAACGGCGGCCGGTGGCTCGCCCCAGGTCAACACCATTTCAACTTGTTCGGCAGCCAGGTCCTGCGCCGCTTCCGAGGAGCCGCCGAAGTACAGCGGCGGACGCGGTTGCTGGATCGGCGGGTAGAGCAATTTTGCGCCTTTGACGGTGATGTGCTTGCCGTCGTAGTCCACGGTTTCGCCTTCGAGCACCCGGCGCCAGATGCGGGTGAATTCCACCGAGGCTTCATAACGCTCTTCGTGACTGAGGAACAAGCCATCACCGGCCAGCTCTTCCGGATCGCCACCGGTCACCAGGTTGAACAGCGCGCGGCCACCGGACAGGCGGTCCAGGGTTGCGGCCTGACGCGCCGCAACAGTTGGCGAAACAATGCCTGGGCGCAGGGCCACCAGAAATTTCAGACGCTGGGTCACGGGGATCAACGCTGCCGCCACCAGCCACGAGTCTTCGCATGAACGTCCGGTCGGGATCAGCACCCCGCCAAAGCCCAGACGGTCAGCCGCTTGTGCTACTTGTTGCAGGTAGCCGTAATCAACAGCGCGGGCGCCTTCGGAGGTGCCAAGGTAATGGCCATCACCGTGGGTAGGCAGGAACCAGAAAATATTGAGGCTCATGGAGTGGTCTCCTAAATGTGGGGGCAGCAAGCGTTAGTTGGCTTTGGCCACAGCGGCCGGTGGCGTCCAGATCACGTCTTTGATCACCAATGGCTTGGGGATCAACTTGAGCTGGTGGAAGGTGTCAGCGATTTTTTGCTGTGCGTTGACCACTTCCGGGGTCAGGAACTGCGCGCCGTAGCCCTGGCGCTTGACCGCTGTAAAGGTAATTTCAGGAGACAGGCCCAGCAGCGGTGCAACTTGTTGCGTCACCTCTTCAGGGTGAGCTTTGGCCCATTCGCCAATATTGCGCACTTCATCGACCAGGGTTTCGATCACCTTGGGATGCTGTTCGGCGTAAGGCTTGGTGGCCAGGTAGAACTGGTGGTTGTCAGCGATACCGGTGGCGTCACGTAGGGTGCGCGCTTGCAGCTGTTGTTCGGCAGCGGCCTGGTACGGGTCCCAGATCACCCAAGCGTCGACACTGCCGCGCTCGAAAGCGGCGCGGGCGTCGGCAGGCGGCAGGAATACAGTCTGGATGTCGGTGTATTTAAGGCCAGCGTCTTCAAGGGCGCGCACCAGCAGGTAGTGAACGTTGGAGCCTTTGTTGAGGACGACTTTTTTGCCTTTGAGGTCTTGCACCGATTTGATCGGTGAATCCTTGGGCACCAGGATCGCTTCGCTGGTAGGCGCTGGTGGCTCGAAGGCGACGTAGAGCAGATCGGCGCCAGCAGCTTGGGCGAAGACGGGCGGGGTTTCGCCGGTCACGCCGAAGTCGATAGAGCCCACGTTCAGGCCTTCAAGCAGTTGCGGGCCGCCGGGGAATTCGGTCCATTGCACGTCGACGCCCTGCTCTGCCAGGCGCTTTTCCAGCGTGCCTTTGGCCTTGAGCAGCATCAGCGTGCCGTACTTCTGGTAACCGATGCGCAGGGCATCGGCTTGAGCTTGGGTAACCGCGCCAAAGGACACAGCCGCAGCAAACAGTGCGACCAGACCACGACGCAAAATGACAGGGCGCATGGCGCTCTCCTTTTGTTGTTCGAGATTCGGGTAGCACCTGCCGAGCCGTTAGCGGATCAGTAAGGTGGTGGAGCTTTTTTCTGTGGGAGGGAAATTATGTTGTTTCAGATACTCCAACGAGCCGTGACCAGGCGCTCGTTGAGGATGTTTGGGTCCAGTGGCTTGGGGCGTCGTGCCAGGGCGCTGTAGAACTGCTCAAGCGACTCGTTCATGCGCTGTTCCAGTACCGGCACCAGCTGCGCTTGTGCGCTGCCTTCGCCGTAAGCAATCTGGCTGTCTTCGGCAAAAATGCCGTGCAGCATTTCCTGGGCCTTGAGCGCCGACAGTACCGGCTTGAGGGCGTAGTCCACGGCCAGCATGTGGGCGATGCTGCCACCGGTGGCGATGGGCAATACCACTTTGTGGCTCAGGGCGCGTTCGGGCAGCAAGTCGAGCACGGTTTTCAGTGCGCCGCTGAACGAGGCCTTGTACACCGGGGTGGCGATCACCAGGCCGTCGGCGTTTTCAATCTGTTGCAGCAGGTCGATAATTTTTGGACTGTCGAAACGTGCGTGCAGCAAGTCTTCGGCCGGAAAGTCACGTACCTGATAACTCACTACTTCGACGCCTTGCTGGTTGAGCCAGCGTTTGGCGTGATCCAGCAACACTCCCGAGCGGGAACGTTGGCTTGGACTTCCTCCGAGTGTCACAACCAGCATCTAGACGTTTCCTTGAATGAATATGTGCAATTCGCTGTCAGCGTTTTCGCTTGAGTGAATAGACCTTAACAGGTGATTTATATATCTATAAATCATATTTATTCATTTGTTTATTCTTAAAATGCATATGCATTTTTGTTGAATAAAAGGCAAAAAAAAGGCCATCGAAATGGCCAGAAACCCTGTTGAAGACACGCAACTCATGTAGCAGCTGCCGAAGGAACGAGGCTGCGTCCGGCGGCGTAGCCGTCGTAAAACCTGAGAACCCGGTCTTTCAGTTAAACCGCAGGCTCAGGTTTTACGAGCGCTACGCACACGAACGCAGCCTCGTTCCTTCGGCAGCTGCTACAGGGGGATCAGTCGCTATTTGTTCGGCTGTGGCGTCAGGCGCAGGTAGGGCTTCACGGCACGGTAGCCTTTGGGGAAGCGTTTGTTGATTTCGTCTTCATCCTTGAGCGATGGCACGATCACTACTTCGTCACCGTCCTGCCAGTTGGCCGGGGTGGCGACTTTGTAGTTGTCGGTCAGTTGCAGCGAGTCGATCACTCGCAGGATTTCGTTGAAATTGCGCCCGGTACTGGCCGGGTAGGTGATGGTCAGGCGGATTTTTTTGTTCGGATCAATCACGAACAGCGAGCGCACGGTGAGGGTGTCGCTGGCATTGGGGTGGATCAGGTCGTAGAGGTCAGACACCTTGCGATCGGCATCAGCGAGGATCGGGAAGTTGACCACCGTGTTCTGGGTTTCGTTGATGTCCTCGATCCACTTGTGGTGCGAGTCCACCGGGTCAACGGACAGTGCAATGGCTTTTACGCCGCGCTTGGCGAACTCGTCCTTGAGCTTGGCGGTAAAGCCCAGCTCGGTGGTGCACACCGGGGTGAAGTCCGCCGGGTGCGAGAACAGCACTCCCCAGCTGTCGCCCAGCCACTCATGGAAGTGGATCTTGCCAGCGCTGGAATCCTGTTCGAAATCGGGGGCGATATCGCCGAGTCTGAGGCTCATGGTGCAGCTCCTTTTTTATAGGGAATGGCAGGGCGTGTGGGAGCTACTCTGCCTGCGCCACGACTTAATTAAAAAGAATAAATATCGATTTGGTTAGAGCTTAAAGGAATATTAAAAACTGTTTCATTGGACGCAGACAAGCCTTGGGGCCACTCTGGATTCAGGTTTAGGCAAGGGGAGTGGCAGGGAGCTACGACTATTAATGTGTTGCGAATTGATCGTTCAGGTCTTCGGTAAACACCCTGCCCGGCATTGCGCCGGGCAGGATTTTTCTTACCTTTGTACTACACCAAGCTTATAGCAACGGGATCGAGTAGCTGACGATCAGACGGTTTTCGTCCTGATCGCGCTGGCTCGCAATATCGTTGCGCCACATGGCGTTTTTCCACATGAAGCCGAGGTTTTTCAGCGTGCCTTCCTGAACAACGTAAGCCACGGTGATATCGCGTTCCCACTCGGAAGCGCCGTTGCTGGTTTGTACATTTTTGTTGCTGTAGGTATCGATGTTATCGCCACGCAGGTAAACCGCGCCCGCCGTCAGGCCAGGTACGCCCACTTTGGCGAAGTCATACGAGTAACGTGCCTGCCAGGTACGCTCGCCAGCACGGGCGAACTTCGAGATCTGCATGTCGGTAGGGATGTAAGCCGATGCGCCGTCGCCCTGGTTCAGGAACGGGAAGTCGCTGCTGCCGTTGCTGACCTGATAGCCGCCACCAAAGGTATGACCTTCAACGGTGTACAGGAACAGGCCGCTGATCAGGTTGTTGTCGACTTTGCCTTTGCCGCTACCCGCTGAGCTGTTGGCGTAATCACCGGTGGTGTAATACGCAGAATCGTGGCCGTTCTTGCCATCGTCGGTGCTGTTGAAGTAACGCAGGTCAGATTTCAACACGCCAGGACCGATGGACCAGTTGTGAACCAGGCCCAGGAAGTGTTGCTTGTAGAAATCTTCCAGGTTGCCGTAGTAGTACTGCAGCAACAGGTCTTTGTTGAGCTTGTAGTCCACGCCGCCGTAGTAGAACTTGTTAACAAACTCGCCTGTTATGGAGTTGTTAGCACCGCCAATCGACAGGCCTTCGTTGTTGCTGGAGTTACGACCCTTGGCGTGTTCGATCTGACCGCCGGTGAAGGTCAGGTCCTTGAACTCGCTGGAGGTGATCTGGCCACCCTGGAAGGTCTGCGGCAGCATACGACCGTCGTTGCTTACGATAACCGGCAGTTTTGGCTGCAGGGTACCGATGCGCAGTTCGGTCTGGGAAATCTTGGCTTTGGCGGTCAGGCCCAGGCTGGAGAAATCGTCTACAGCGTGGTTGCCGTCGCTTGGGAATACCGAGCCGCCATAGTTTGCGCCGGTAGGGTTGCCGTGTTTGGCAGTGCTGGAATCAAGCTTGACGCCCAGCAGGCCAATGGCGTCCAGACCAAAACCGACTGTGCCCTGGGTGAAACCCGAGGCAAAGTCCACCTGGAAGCCTTGGCCCCATTCGGCGGTGTAGTTGGAGTTTTTCGGCGCACCCGAATCACGGTTATCGTTGTTGATGTAGAAGTTACGCAGTTTCAGCGTGGCCTTGCTGTCTTCGATGAAGCCAGCAGCGCTTGCTTGTTGTGCCAACAACCCTACGGCCACAGCGATGGCCAAGGTGGACTTGTTCATTGTGTTGCTCCTTTGCGTCTCTAATTTTTGTAGTTCTTTAGCCCCGAATCTGATGTTTGGGTGCTACAGATGCGCGATTAGCGCCAGACGGTGACTGGCAAGTCAATCGTAACCAAGCATGTCTACGACCTTTGTCTAGTCATTTGCCGTTTGTGCGCAGAGTAATGGCTATTTGATAAACCTAAAAAGAATTGTTTCTGATCTTTTCAGATCATATGGCTATATAGCAGGGTTTTTCCTACGCGCATGCGAAGGAATGCTATCGGTCTTTTGTCTAATTTATAAACATATTTTCATGAATTTTTTAATAGCGTTTGGTTCTTAAACGTTCGCCCCGATCACCTGTTGGGCAAAAGGCCATATCCGCTGCGGCCTTAGTGCATTTCTGGATGTTGCTGAACTACATAAGCTAATGCTTAAAAGTTATTTATTTACTGATTCTTAGATCATTTAACCTCACATTCTGCCGATATCCGGCCGTCTGCCGAGGAGCTCTTCCTGATGAAACTGCACTCTCCCTTACGCCTTTTGGCTGCTTTGTCCCTGGCGGGTGCCAGCTTCTTCGCGCAGGCCGCCACTGCGGATGTGACCGTGGCTTACCAGACCACCGTGGACCCGGCGAAAGTCGCCCAGGCCGACGGTGCTTATGAAAAAGCCACGGGCGCCAAGATCAACTGGCGCAAATTTGATAACGGCTCCGACATCATTGCCGCCATCGCCTCGGGCGATGTGCAAATCGGTTACCTCGGTTCCAGCCCGCTGACGGCTGCGATCACTCGCAAGGTGCCGGTTGAAACCTTCTTGATAGCCACCCAGATCGGCGGCGCTGAAGCACTGGTGGCTCGCAACGGCTCCGGCATCAACGGCCCGCAGGACCTGATTGGCAAAAAAGTTGCCGTTCCATTTGTATCCACCGGCCACTACAGCCTGCTGGCAGCGTTGAAGCACTGGAATATTGACCCTTCGAAAGTACAGATCCTCAACCTCGCGCCACCGGCCATTGTGGCTGCCTGGAAGCGTGGCGATATTGACGCCACTTACGTATGGGACCCAGCACTGGGTGCGGCCAAAGAGAATGGCAAAGTGCTGATCACCTCGGGCGAATTGGCAAAGGTTGGTGCTCCAACCTTTGATGCCTGGATCGTGCGTAAGGACTTCGCCGCCAAGCACCCGGAAATCGTCAAGGAGTTTGCCAAAGTCACGCTGGATGCTTACGCCGACTATCGCAAGGACCCCAAGGCTTGGCTGGCCAATCAGAGCAATGTCGATAAGGTTGTGAAACTCTCGGGCGCCAAGCCTTCTGACATTCCGGTACTGCTGCAAGGCAACGTGTACCCGCTGGCCAGCGACCAAGTGGTTTTGCTCGGCGCACCGACCACCAAGGCTCTGACTGACACGGCAGCATTCCTGAAAGAACAGGGCAAGGTCGATGCAGTACTTGCCGACTATGCCCCTTCGGTCAACGCCACTTTTATCACTCAATAATTCGCGCCGCGCAGGAGTCGACCGTCATGGCCTTGTTATCACTGGAGCGCATCAGCGCACAGTACCCGGGCGCTGCTGAGCCGGTGCTGTCGGATATTTCCGTCAGCCTCGGTCCTCAACAACTGTTGGTCGCACTCGGCCCGTCGGGTAGCGGTAAAACCTCGCTGCTGAATCTGATCGCAGGCTTTGTCGAACCCAGCGGTGGTCGTATCACCCTCGACGGAGTGCCGGTACACGGCCCCAGCGCCGAGCGCGGTGTGGTGTTTCAGGACGATGTGTTACTGCCGTGGCAAGACGTGCTGGCGAACGTGGCCTTTGGCCTTGAGCTGGCCGGTGTGCCGCGGGATAAACGCGAAGCTCGCGCCCGTGAAATGCTGGCCCTGGTGGATTTGGCGGGGTTTGAAAAACGCCGGGTATGGGAGCTTTCGGGCGGGCAGAAACAGCGCGTCGGCCTGGCCCGCGCCCTGGCTGCCGACCCTCGGATCCTGCTGATGGATGAACCCTTCGGCGCACTCGATGCCTTCACCCGCGAGCAGATGCAAGAACTGCTGCTGCAGGTGTGCCGTCGCACCGACAAGCCGGTATTTCTGATCACCCACGACATCGAAGAAGCGGTGTTTCTGGCCACGGATCTGATTTTGCTGGCACCCAACCCGGGGCGCATTGTTGAGCGGCTGACGCTGGATTTTGGCCAGCGCTATAACGCTGGCGAGTCCGCCCGCTCGATCAAGTCTGATCCTCGTTTTATCGAAACCCGTGAACACGTGCTTGAGCGCGTGTTTTCACAACGCGGTGCCGCCCAGCGGCAGGAGCGCGCATGAGCAGTTATGAAGCAATCGCAGCCGCCCCGGTTGCTGCGCCGCACGCGCCGCGCCCGGTCAAGCGCAGCCTGAGCACGCGCTGGATCAGCGTTCTGACCCTGCTGACCTTGATTGCCCTGTGGTGGGCAGTGACGGCCGCGGGCTTGATCGAACCGCTGTTTTTGCCACCGCCGTCTGCCGTACTGGAAAAAGGCTGGTTGCTGGCGACCAAAGGCTACATGGATTCCACGTTGTGGCAGCACTTGGGCGCGAGCTTGAGCCGTATCGGCCTGGGCCTGGGTTTTGCGATTCTGACCGCGGTGCCGGTGGGAATCGCCATTGGCCATAACCGTATTGCGCGGGGCATTTTCGACCCGCTGATCGAGTTCTATCGCCCGATTCCGCCATTGGCTTATTTGCCGCTGATTGTGATCTGGTGCGGCATTGGCGAGTTGTCGAAAGTATTGCTGATTTACCTGGCGATTTTTGCCCCGATTGCGATTGCTACCGCCACTGGTGTGCGTACCGTTGACCCGGCCAAGGTGCGTGCCGCGCAGTCGTTGGGCGCTACGCGCTGGCAGTTGATTCGTCATGTGATTTTGCCCAGTGCCTTGCCGGATATTTTGACCGGTGTACGCATTGGTCTGGGGGTGGGCTGGTCGACCCTGGTGGCCGCCGAGCTGATCGCCGCCACCAGCGGTTTGGGGTTTATGGTGCAGTCTGCCGCGCAATTTCTAGTCACCGATGTGGTGGTGCTGGGAATTCTGGTGATCGCCATCATCGCCTTTGCCATGGAAATGGGCCTGCGCGCCCTGCAACGCAAGCTGGTGCCGTGGCACGGCCAGGCTCACTAAACAGAACTCGACGCTGATTAATTGGCGCGCTGCTAAAGAGATAGATCATGAGCCTGACCATTACCCCGATTAGCTCTGCCCTTGGCGCCCAGATTGCTGGCGTCGACCTGACTCAACCCCTGAGTCCGGAACACCGTGATGCCATCGAGCAGGCGTTGCTGGCGCATCATGTGGTGTTCTTCAAGCATCAGTCGATCACGCCGCAGCAGCAGGCACGTTTTGCTGCCAACTTCGGTGATCTGCATATTCATCCAATTTATCCCAACGTACCGGAGCAGCCAGAAGTGCTGGTGCTGGATACGGCCGTGACCGACGTGCGCGACAACGCGGTGTGGCATACCGACGTGACCTTTTTGCCGACGCCCGCGATGGGGGCGGTGCTGAGTGCCAAGCAGTTGCCGGCTTTTGGTGGCGACACCTTGTGGGCGGGCGGGATCGCCGCTTTTGAAGGGTTGTCCAGGCCACTGCAAGTTTTGCTGGAAGGGCTGACTGCAACCCACGACTTCACCAAGTCGTTCCCGCTGGAGCGTTTCGGTTCGACCCCTGAAGACCTTGCGCGCTGGGAGCAGACCCGCAAAAACAACCCGCCGTTGTCGCACCCGGTGGTTCGCACCCACCCGGTGAGCGGTCGCAAATCGTTGTTCGTCAATGAAGGCTTTACCACCAAAATCAATGAGCTTTCAGAAGCTGAAAGCGAAGCGATCCTCAAGTTGTTGTTTGCCCATGCGACGCGCCCCGAGTACACCATTCGCTGGCGCTGGGAGGAAAATGACGTGGCGTTTTGGGACAACCGTTCTACCCAGCATTACGCCGTGGACGATTACCGCCCGAACCGCCGCGTGATGCACCGCGCGACGATTTTGGGTGATGCGCCGTTCTGATGAACACCGCATGAGGTGTAGATCAGGGATCCTCGTCATCTGCTACGCAACGTCTAGCGGCTGCAGCTTTCACGCTTGGGCAAAAACGGCGGCAAGTACAACCCCAGGTAAGCATCCACTACACGTATGCCTTCTTCGGCCATGCGCGGGGTGATGCTGTCGTGCAGTTGGATGGAGCGCGCATATACGCGGTCGCCCAGCTCCATCGCCAAGGCAAATACGTCCACGTCCTGTGGCAGTGCCGGCAACTCAAAATGGCGCATAAATAAACCATGCATCAACTGGCCCAGCTCCAGGTCGTGCTGACGGTCTGCCTGGGTTACTTCGGTGAGACCATGCTGGGCCAGGATCAGTTGCCGGGCAGCGGCATCTTCGCTGTAAATCGTCAGCATGCGCAGCTCAACGAGGCGCGACAGGTCTCGCCAGTCCCTCAACGCTTCATGCTCAATCGGCTCTTGCAGGCAGGCGCGGAACGCTGCATGCACATCTGCGGTCAAGGCTTCGAGGAGCGCGGGCACACCGGCGAAAAAGTGATAGACCGACGACGGCGGGATTTCAGCGCGTTCGGCCACGCTGTAAATCGACAGGCTGGACACCCCTTCTTCTGCCAGCAGTGTGCGGGCAGCATTGAGTATCGAATCGATCCGGACCTGGCTGCGAGCGCGTGACTTTCGAGGTGTGGCAAGGCGCGTCATGGGTGTCTCCTGCGGGGCAGTGCGCATTGTACGAGCCTTGGGCCCATAAAAAAACGCCGCAGGCCGTGAGGCCTGCGGCGTTCCTTGTGGACTGCAAACGCTTACACGGTATGCAGATAC
Source organism: Pseudomonas sp. ML2-2023-6 (assembly GCF_037055265.1). NCBI lineage: Bacteria > Pseudomonadati > Pseudomonadota > Gammaproteobacteria > Pseudomonadales > Pseudomonadaceae > Pseudomonas > Pseudomonas sp. ML2-2023-6. Next base: position 747,912 of record NZ_CP146347.1, read on the forward strand.
CAGTTGTATTCGAGGTCGGAGATGGAGTGTTCAAACTCTTCCAGCTCGCTCTCTTTACAGGCGACAAAGATATCGATGTATTTCGGGTCGATATATTTGGCCATTACTTCGCTGTCATCCAACTCGCGCAATGCATCACGCAGGTTGTTTGGCAGGCTTTGCTCGTTCTGCTCGTAGCTGTTGCCTTCGACTGGCGCACCCGGTTCGATCTTGTTGGTCAGACCGTGGTGAATACCGGCCAGTACCGAGGCCATCAACAGGTATGGGTTGGCATCGGCACCGGCAACCCGGTGTTCGATACGTACCGAGTCGGACGACCCGGTAGGTACGCGAATCGCCACGGTACGGTTGTCCAGGCCCCAGCACGGCGAGTTCGGCACGTAGAACTGTGCGCCGAAACGACGGTACGAGTTGACGTTAGGGCAAAGGAACGCCATCTGCGCCGGTAGGGTCTCGAGCACACCGCCGATCGCGTGACGCAATGCGGCGTTCTGCTCGGGATCCTCGCTGGCAAAAATATTTTTGCCTTCTTTGTCCAGAATCGAAATATGAACGTGTAGTCCGTTGCCCGCCTGGCCCGGGTAAGGCTTGGCCATGAACGTGGTGTCCATCTCATGGTCATAGGCGATGTTTTTGATCAGTCGCTTGAGCAGTACCGCGTAGTCGCAGGCCTTGATCGGGTCGGCAACGTGGTGCAGGTTCACTTCGAACTGCGCCGGGGCACTTTCTTTAACGATGGCGTCAGCCGGGATGCCTTGTTCTTTGGCACCTTCCAGAATGTCCTGGAGGCAGTCGACGTATTCATCGAGGTCGTCGATCAGGTAAACCTGAGTCGAATGTGGACGTTTGCCGGAGATCGGCGAGCGTGGAGGTTGCGGGCGACCGTTAACGTTCTCCTGGTCAATCAGGTAGAACTCCAGCTCGAAAGCGGCGCAGATGGTCAGGCCCATCTCGTCAAATTTGGTAACAACTTGACGCAGCACTTCGCGAGGGTCGGCGAAGAAAGGTTCACCTTCTAGTTCGTGCATGGTCATCAGCAGTTGCGCGGTTGGGCGCTTTTGCCAAGGTTCATTGCACAGGGTGTCCGGGATGGGATAACAGATTCTGTCTGCGTCACCGATATCCAGACCCAGGCCGGTGCTTTCCACCGTTGAGCCATTGATATCAAGTGCAAACAGAGAGGCAGGCAGGTTGATGCCTTTCTCGTAAACCTTGTGGAGGCTGGTGCGTTCGATGCGCTTGCCGCGCACCACACCATTCATATCCGCAATTAGAAGGTCTACGTACAGAACCTCAGGATGATCCTTAAGGAACGCGTTCGCTTCGTTAAGCTGAACGGCACGCGGGGGTACCGACATGATGCAACACCTTTGTTGTTAAAAATATCAATCATTGAGCGCTACGGGTTTCAGTCAACCCGAACGGCATACCGAAGTCAAGCTGCCTGTTTTATGCCCTTAAAAAGCGCCTAAAGGCCATTTTTGACGCTTTTTGGGGCGTCTTTGACCTTTTTGAACGCTTGGCGCCCGCAGGCTTGAGCGGGCCGTGTTGTATTTTTTACGGGGGTGTTGTGTAAAAAAATGAACAAGGCTAAGCTCGATTCAAACCCATAACAGCAATAATACCGGGGTGTTACATGTCACGCCTGCCGTTAATCGGCGTCACCGCCTGCACCAAGCAGATCGGTTTGCATCCTTATCACATCACTGGCGATAAGTACGTGCGAGCAGTTGCAGTGGCTGCCAAAGGCTTGCCTCTGATCATACCGTCACTGGCGGAATTGATTGATCCGACCGATATTCTTGACGGTCTGGACGGCCTGCTCTTTACCGGGTCTCCTTCCAATATAGAACCCCATTTGTATCACGGCCCTGCCAGCGCGCCTGGCACGCTGCATGATCCTGACCGTGATTGCACTACCCTTCCCTTGATTCGTGCTGCTATTGCAGCTGGCATTCCGGTGCTCGGGATTTGTCGCGGCTTTCAGGAATTAAATGTAGCTCTGGGTGGCTCACTTCACCAGAAATTGCACGAAGTCGAAGGCTTTATCGAGCACCGCGAAGACCCCAGCGCCCCTGTTGAAGTGCAATACGCTGCGAGCCACGCCATGCACGTTCAGCCGGGCGGCATCCTGGCTGGTCTAGGATTGCCGGCTGAGTTCGAGGTCAACTCGATTCATACCCAGGGTATTGAGCGCGTAGCGCCAGGCCTACGGGTTGAAGCCCTGGCGCCGGACGGCCTGGTCGAAGCCGTTTCGGTAAAAGACGGCAAGGCTTTTGCTTTGGCGGTTCAGTGGCACCCCGAATGGCAGGTAAGCTCTAACCCGATTTATCTCGCCATCTTTCAGGCGTTTGGAAATGCCTGTAGAAGGCGCGCTACACAACGCGACGCGGATGCGTCAGTAAACGCCTGACTTATTCAAGTCAGGACACTCAGCCCAGAGGCATTTATGAGTAACAACCTCGACCAGCTCACCGATTGGTTGAAAGACCACAAGATCACAGAAGTCGAATGCATGATCGCCGACCTCACCGGGATTACTCGCGGGAAGATTTCGCCGACCAACAAGTTCATTGCCGAAAAAGGCATGCGCCTGCCCGAGAGCGTATTGCTGCAAACCGTTACGGGCGACTATGTCGAAGACGACATCTATTACGAGCTTCTGGACCCGGCCGATATCGACATGATCTGCCGTCCCGACCAGAACGCAGTATTTGTGGTGCCGTGGGCTATCGAGCCAACCGCTCAGGTGATTCACGACACCTACGACAAGCAGGGCAACCCGATTGAGTTGTCGCCGCGCAACGTGCTTAAAAAGGTTCTCAAACTCTACGCCGATCACGGCTGGCAGCCGATCGTGGCGCCAGAAATGGAGTTCTACCTGACCAAGCGCAGCGACGACCCGGACTACCCGTTGCAGCCTCCGGTGGGTCGCTCCGGTCGCCCGGAAACCGGTCGTCAGTCCTTCTCTATTGAAGCGGCCAACGAATTCGATCCGCTGTTCGAAGACGTTTATGACTGGTGCGAACTGCAAGAGCTGGACCTGGACACGCTGATCCACGAAGACGGCACGGCGCAGATGGAGATCAACTTCCGTCACGGCGACGCACTGTCGCTGGCCGACCAGATTCTGGTGTTCAAGCGCACCATGCGCGAGGCTGCGCTCAAGCACAACGTGGCCGCGACCTTCATGGCCAAACCGATGACCGGTGAGCCTGGCAGCGCCATGCACCTGCACCAGAGCATCATTGATATCAACACCGGCAAAAACGTCTTCTCCAATGAAGACGGGACCATGAGCCAACTGTTCCTCAACCATATCGGTGGGCTGCAAAAGTTCATTCCAGAGCTGCTGCCGCTGTTTGCCCCGAACGTGAACTCGTTCCGCCGTTTCTTGCCTGATACCTCGGCACCAGTAAACGTGGAGTGGGGCGAAGAGAACCGCACCGTGGGCCTGCGCGTGCCGGATGCCGGCCCGCAAAACCGCCGTGTCGAAAACCGCTTGCCGGGCGCCGATGCCAACCCGTATCTGGCGATTGCTGCCAGCTTGCTGTGCGGTTATATCGGCATGGTCGAAGGCATCAACCCGAGCGCGCCTGTGGTCGGTCGTGGTTATGAACGTCGCAACTTGCGCCTGCCGTTGACCCTTGAAGAGGCACTGGCACGCATGGAAGGCAGCAAGACTGTCGAGAAGTACCTGGGCACCAAGTTCATCACCGGTTACGTGGCAGTCAAACGTGCCGAACATGAAAACTTCAAGCGCGTCATCAGTTCGTGGGAGCGGGAATTCCTGCTGTTCGCCGTCTGACACGCTGGAGGGGCGCGCCTGGGAGGCGCGGTCCCTCCTCTACTGACTAAAGGAGAGCTGTATGACTAACAAAAACCCGCAAACCCTCCAATGGCAACAACTGAGTAACGACCACCATCTGGCCCCGTTCAGCGACTTCAAACAGTTGAAAGAAGTCGGCCCACGCATCATCACTCATGCCAAAGGCGTGTACCTGTGGGACAGCGAAGGCCACAAGATTCTCGACGGCATGGCCGGCCTGTGGTGTGTTGCCATCGGCTATGGCCGTGACGAACTGGCCGATGCCGCCAGCAAGCAAATGCGCGAACTGCCGTACTACAACCTGTTTTTCATGACCGCGCACCCGCCGGTACTTGAACTGTCCAAAGCCATCGCCGAGATCGCGCCTGAAGGCATGAACCACGTGTTCTTCACCGGCTCAGGCTCTGAAGGCAACGACACCATGTTGCGCATGGTTCGCCATTACTGGGCGATCAAGGGCCAGCCCAACAAGAAAACCATCATCAGCCGCAAAAACGGCTACCACGGCTCCACCGTGGCGGGCGCGAGCCTGGGCGGCATGACCTACATGCACGAACAGGGCGACTTGCCGATCCCTGGCATCACCCACATCCCGCAGCCGTACTGGTTCGGCGAGGGTGGCGACATGTCCCCGGAAGAGTTCGGCATCTGGGCCGCCAATCAGCTGGAAGAAAAAATCCTCGAACTGGGCGTCGACAATGTCGGGGCCTTTATTGCCGAGCCGATCCAGGGCGCAGGCGGCGTGATCGTTCCTCCTGCCACCTACTGGCCGCGCATCAAGGAAATCCTGGCCAAGTACGACATCCTGTTCGTTGCAGATGAAGTGATTTGTGGCTTTGGTCGTACCGGTGAGTGGTTCGGTAGCGATTTCTACGACCTCAAACCGGACATGATGACCATCGCCAAGGGCCTGACCTCGGGTTATATCCCGATGGGTGGCCTGATCGTGCGCGATGAAGTGGTTGCGGTACTGAACGAAGGTGGCGATTTCAACCACGGTTTCACCTACTCGGGTCACCCGGTAGCGGCAGCAGTGGCACTGGAAAACATCCGCATCCTGCGCGAAGAAAAAATTATCGAGACGGTTCACGCCGAAACGGCACCGTATTTGCAAAAGCGTTTACGTGAACTGAACGATCATCCGCTGGTGGGCGAAGTGCGCGGTGTTGGCATGCTGGGTGCCATTGAATTGGTGCAGGACAAAGCCACGCGCAAACGTTACGAAGGCCGTGGTGCTGGCATGATCTGCCGACAGTTCTGTTTCGCTAACGGTCTGATCATGCGCGCCGTAGGCGACACCATGATTATTTCGCCGCCGCTGGTGATCAGTAAAGACGAGATCGACGAGCTGGTGACAAAGGCGCGCAAGTGCCTGGATCTGACCTTGGAAGCACTGCAAGGTTAACTGCTAGGCTTCGGGCGCAAGACAACTGCGATCCTAAAGCAGGTAATTGCGCTCTGGGCCTTAAGAATCAAGGCTTTCCCTTGAAAGCCTGCCCCAGATCTTGCCAGACTTGCCGCCGGCTTTAGTCACCTTGAGATCAGGTCGCTGAATCGGTGGTTTAAAAGAACAATTGGAGCATTACAGATGAAGGCATCAGGTTTGAAAAAAGTTGGCAAGACACTTCTCGCCCTCTCCTTGATGGGTGTGATGGCCGGGGCAGCGCAAGCGGCAGACAAAGTACTGCACATCTACAATTGGTCCGATTACATCGCACCCGACACCGTTAAAAAATTCGAAGACCAGACCGGTATCAAGGTGGTCTACGACGTGTTCGACAGCAACGAGACCCTTGAGGCCAAGCTGCTGGCGGGCAAGTCCGGCTACGACATTGTCGTGCCATCCAACAATTTCCTGGCCAAGCAGATCAAGGCCGGGGTTTACCAGGAACTGGACCGCTCCAAGCTGCCTAACTGGAAAAACCTCGATCCTGCGTTGCTCAAGGCCGTTGGCGATGCCAGCGACAAAGACAACAAACATGCGTTCCCGTACATGTGGGGCACCATCGGTATTGGGTACAACCCTGAGAAGGTCAAGGCCGCTCTAGGTGTCGACACCATCGATTCCTGGGACGTGCTGTTCAAGCCGGAGAACGCTGCCAAGCTCAAAAGCTGCGGCATAAGCTTCCTCGACTCGCCGACCGAAATGCTCCCGGCCGCCCTGCATTACCTGGGCTACCCGACCGATTCTCAAGACAAGAAACAACTGGCTGAAGCCGAAGCGTTGTTCCTGAAAATTCGTCCTTCGGTTGGCTACTTCCACTCGTCCAAGTACATCTCCGACCTTGCCAACGGCAACATCTGCGTAGCCGTGGGTTACTCGGGTGACCTTGAACAGTCCATTTCCCGCGCCAAAGAAGCTGGTGACAAGGTCAAGCTCAAGTATGTGATCCCTAAAGAAGGTGCTGGCAGCTTCTACGACATGGTCGCCATTCCCAAGGATGCCGAGAACGTTGACGCCGCTTATGCCTGGATGAACTTCCTGATGCAGCCTGAGATCATGGCCGAGATCACTAATAGCGTGCGTTTCCCGAACGGTAACAAGGCTGCAACGCCGCTAGTGAATAAAGACATCTCTGGCGACCCGAGCATTTACCCGTCCGATGACGTGAAGGCCAAGCTGTACGCAATCAGCGATTTGCCGCCAACAACCTTGCGTTTGTTGACGCGCAGCTGGACCAAAATCAAGTCAGGCAAGTAACTACCTGTAGCCGCTGCCGCAGGCTGCGATTGAGCCCGAAGGGCTCACGCTGTTTTCGGTCACTTGAAGGCCCTTCTGGCCTTATCGCAGCCTTCGGCAGCGGCTAAAAAATCAGGTAAGTGCTTAATAAATAGCGGAAAACTTTGCTGTGTCGGTTTATCGAGGGTAAGTTGCGCGCCGGTTTTGTCTTTGGCGGCTCGGCTGCCGTGTGACGCGGGCAACTCAGGCCCAACTATATTGAGGACCATCACGTGTCTATATCTTTGTTTCGCAAGACCTTGCTGGTCGGAGCCGGTTTGACGCTTGCCGTCAGCGTACAAGCGGCACCTACAGTGCACATTTATAACTGGTCGGACTACATCGCACCGAACACGCTGAGTGATTTCGAAGCCGCTACCGGTATCAAACCGGTGTATGACGTATTCGACTCCAACGAAACCCTTGAAGGCAAATTGCTGGCCGGGCGTACCGGTTATGACGTGGTCGTTCCGTCTAACCATTTCCTGGGCAAGCAGATCAAGGCGGGCGCGTTCCAGAAGCTCGACATGTCGCAGTTGCCGAACTATTCCAACCTCGACCCGGCCCTGCTCAAGCGCCTTCAGGCCAACGACCCGGGTAACCAATATGCCGTGCCGTACCTGTGGGGCACCAACGGGATTGGTTACAACGTCGATAAAGTCAAAGAAGTACTGGGGGTCGACAGCATTGACTCCTGGGATGTGGTGTTCAAACCCGAGAACATGAAGAAGCTGACCAAGTGCGGCGTAGCCTTCCTGGATTCGGCTGATGAAATGCTGCCTACCGTACTCAACTACCTGGGCCTGGATGCCAACAGCACCAACCCCAAGGACTACAAAAAAGCAGAAGCAACACTGATGTCGGTGCGTCCATACGTCACCTACTTCCACTCTTCCAAATACATTTCCGACCTGGCCAACGGCAACATCTGTGTGGCGATTGGCTTCTCCGGTGATGTATTCCAGGCCAAGGCTCGGGCCGCAGATGCCAAGAAAGGCGTGAATATCGCGTATATCGTGCCCAAGGAAGGCGGCGCGCTGTGGTTTGACATGCTGGCCATCCCCAAGGATTCCAGCAACGTCAAGGAGGCTCACGCGTTCATCAATTACCTGCTCAAGCCTGAAGTGATCGCTCAAGTCAGCGACTATGTTGGTTATGCCAACCCCAATCCTGCGGCTGACAAGGTGATGGATGAGTCCATTCGTACCGACGAAGCGGTTTACCCAACCCAGGCGGTGCTGGACAAAACGTACGTTTCAACCGAGTTACCGCCGAAAGTACAGCGTCTGATGACGCGTACGTGGACCAAGGTCAAGACGGGCAAGTAATCTCGCAAGACCACCTATCCAAGGCTCGACCATCTAGGTCGGGCTGCTAAATTTGTTGGGAGTTTCGTAATGGCTGTTGCCTCCGGCGCCTATAAGAAAGCCCTCGAGGGCGACCAGACACCTAAGCAGGTGCTGGTCAAAATCGACCGGGTCACGAAAAAATTCGACGAGACGATTGCCGTGGACGACGTGTCCCTGGAAATCAACAAGGGCGAAATTTTCGCCATGCTCGGCGGATCGGGATCGGGCAAATCTACCTTGCTGCGCATGCTGGCAGGCTTCGAGCGCCCAACAGAGGGTCGTATTTTCCTCGACGGTGTCGACATCACTGATATGCCGCCCTATGAGCGCCCGATCAACATGATGTTCCAGTCCTATGCATTGTTCCCGCATATGACCGTGGCGCAAAACATCGCCTTCGGCCTCAAGCAGGACAAAATGTCCAACGCCGAGATCGATGCCCGCGTCGGCGAAATGCTCAAGCTGGTACACATGAACCAGTACGCCAAGCGCAAACCGCATCAGTTGTCTGGCGGTCAGCGTCAACGTGTGGCCTTGGCCCGTTCGTTGGCCAAGCGTCCGAAACTGCTGCTGCTCGACGAGCCGATGGGCGCACTGGACAAAAAACTGCGTTCGCAGATGCAGCTCGAGCTGGTAGAGATCATCGAGCGCGTCGGCGTGACCTGCGTCATGGTGACCCACGACCAGGAAGAGGCCATGACCATGGCCCAGCGCATTGCCATCATGCACCAGGGCTGGATCGCCCAGATCGGCAGCCCGATCGATATTTACGAGACCCCGGTCAGCCGCCTGGTCTGCGAGTTCATCGGCAACGTCAACCTGTTCGACGGTGAAGTGGTCGACGACGCTGAAGGCTATGCGCGCATCAAGTGCTCGGAGCTGGAGAACGACATTTACGTCGGTCACGGTGTCAGTACCTCGGTGGAAGACAAACACACCACCTACGCCATTCGCCCGGAAAAAATGCTCGTCACCACCGAGAAACCGGCATGCGAATACAACTGGTCGCGTGGCAAGGTGCATGACATCGCCTACCTTGGCGGGCACTCGGTGTTCTACGTCGAGCTGCCGAGCGGCAAGATCGTCCAGTCGTTTGTAGCCAACGCCGAACGCCGTGGCGCCCGCCCGACCTGGGACGACGAAGTCTACGTCTGGTGGGAAGACGACAGCGGCGTGGTACTGCGCTCATGAACATGCGAAAACTCAAACGCCGACTGCAACGAATAACCCCCGGTGGCCGCCATATGGTCATCGGGATTCCATTCCTGTGGCTGTTTTTGTTCTTCATGCTGCCGTTCTTTATCGTACTGAAGATCAGTTTTGCCGAAGCTGACGTCGCCATTCCGCCGTACACCGAGATCTACAGCTACGTCGACCAGAAGGTCCAACTGCTGCTGAACCTGGGCAACTACGCCATGCTGGGCGACGACGAGCTGTACATCGCCGCCTACCTGGGCTCGTTGAAGATGGCCTTTTTCAGCACGGCGTTGTGCCTGCTGATCGGTTATCCGATGGCCTACGCCATCGCCAATGCGCGCAAAGAGATGCAGACCGTACTGGTGCTGCTGATCATGATGCCGACCTGGACCGCGATCCTGATTCGTGTGTATGCCTGGATGGGTATCCTCAGCAACAACGGCCTTCTCAATGGCTTCCTGATGTCGATGGGCTGGATCAACGAACCGCTGCAGATCCTCAACACCAATATCGCGGTGTATATCGGCATCGTGTATTCGTACTTGCCGTTTATGATCCTGCCGCTGTACGCCAACCTCGTAAAACATGACAACAGCTTGCTGGAAGCTGCGTCCGACCTGGGTTCGAGCACTTTCAACAGCTTCTGGAAAATCACCGTTCCGCTGTCCAAAAACGGCATTATCGCCGGCTGCATGCTGGTGTTTATCCCGGTGGTAGGCGAGTTCGTGATCCCGGAACTGCTGGGCGGGCCGGAAACCCTGATGATCGGTAAAGTGTTGTGGCAAGAATTCTTCAACAACCGTGACTGGCCGGTAGCCTCCGCGCTTGCCGTGGTCATGCTGGCGATCCTGATCGTGCCCATCATTCTGTTCAACCGCAGCCAGGCTAAAGAGCTGGAGGGCAAGATATGAATCGCTTCCGTTTTTCTAGCTTTATGTTGGTCGCGGGGCTGTTGTTCATCTACCTGCCGATGCTGATCCTGGTGATCTACTCGTTCAACGCCTCCAAGCTGGTGACGGTATGGGGCGGTTGGTCGCTGAAGTGGTACGTGGGCCTGCTGGACAACACCCAGCTGATGGGCTCGGTCATGCGTTCGCTGGAAATCGCCTTGTACACGGCGGTTGCAGCGGTGGCGCTGGGTACCTTGGCGGCGTTTGTACTGACCCGTATCAGCCACTTCAAGGGCCGCACGCTGTTTGGCGGCCTGGTGACGGCGCCGTTGGTAATGCCGGAAGTGATCACCGGTCTGTCGCTGTTGCTGCTGTTCGTGGCCATGGCGCAGATGATTGGCTGGCCGCAAGAACGCGGTATCGTCACCATCTGGATCGCCCACACCACGTTCTGCTCGGCCTATGTGGCCGTGGTGGTGTCGTCGCGTCTGCGTGAGCTGGACCTGTCGATCGAAGAAGCAGCCATGGACCTGGGTGCCAAACCGTGGAAAGTGTTCTTTCTGATCACCATCCCAATGATCGCGCCTTCATTGGCGGCGGGAGCCATGATGTCCTTTGCCCTGTCGCTGGACGACCTGGTATTGGCCAGCTTCGTGTCCGGTCCGGGGTCTACGACCCTGCCGATGGAAGTGTTCTCGGCGGTGCGTCTGGGGGTTAAACCCGAGATCAACGCCGTGGCCAGCCTGATTCTGCTGGCGGTGTCGCTGGTGACCTTTATGGTGTGGTTCTTCAGCCGCCGCGCTGAGGAACACCGCAAAAAGGCCATTCAGCAAGCTATCGACGAGTCGATGGCCGAGTCCTGGAAACAGCCTGACGTGCGTCGGCCGCAGTCGACAAACGCGGTTTAAGTCTCGCGTGATAAAAAACCTCGCCTCCTGTGAAAGGTCGGCGAGGTTTTTTTATGGGGTCAGGAAACACGGCAATTTTTTGTAGCCGCTGCCGCAGGCTACGATGGAGTGCTCAGCAGTCCATCAGAAGGGCCTGCGGTCCTTATCGCAGCCTGCGGCAGCGGCTACACAATCATCTAAGGCTTGGCGACTTTCCAGGCGCCGTCCATTTTACCGTCGCCGGTCATGTCGCCAGCAGCCTTGTCCATGACAAAGGTGTACAGCGGCTTGCCGTCGTAGGCCCACTGCATGGTGCCGTCATCACGCTTGACCATGGTCCACTTGCCCATGTCGTTATGATTACCTTCGACCATCAGCGGCGGCCAGTTGGTAGCGCACTTGTCGTTGCACATGGATTTGCCACCCGCATCCTTGGCGAAGGTGTAGAGCGTCATGCCTTTGTGGTCGACGAGCATGCCATCTTTGGTCATCGCCGGATCAGCTGCAAACGCCAGCCCTGGCAAGGTGAATGCTGCGGCTAGCAGCAATGTCTTTAGGGAAAGCGAACTAGAGGTCATCGGAATCGTCCTTTATGTGGTTGTACGATTTGAACTCAAAGCGTAGTTCACTAACCTACAGAACGCGTCCGATACCCAAAGCTGTCACACGACTGCAATAATTCCGTTATCTAATGCGCCACAAGACAGTTAAATGACACGAGGGTTACGGCATGGTTGGCAGGAGCATTTTGATCGTTGATGACGAGGCGCCGATTCGTGAGATGATCGCCGTGGCCTTGGAAATGGCGGGCTACGACTGCCTGGAAGCCGATAATGCTCAGGACGCTCACGCCATTATAGTGGACCGTAAACCGGACCTGATTCTGCTCGACTGGATGCTGCCCGGCGGCACGTCCGGCATCGAGTTGGCCCGACGCCTCAAGCGCGAAGAGCTGACCAGTGATATTCCGATCATCATGCTGACGGCCAAAGGTGAAGAGGACAACAAGATTCAGGGCCTGGAAGTCGGCGCTGATGACTACATCACCAAGCCGTTTTCCCCACGTGAACTGGTAGCCCGCCTCAAGGCCGTACTACGCCGCGCAGGCCCGGCCGATGCGGAATCCCCTATCGAGATCGGCGGCTTGCTGCTCGATCCGATCAGTCACCGTGTGACCATCGACGGCACCCCGGCCGAAATGGGCCCTACTGAATACCGCCTGCTGCAATTCTTCATGACCCACCAGGAGCGTGCCTACACGCGTGGCCAATTGCTCGACCAGGTCTGGGGCGGCAACGTGTACGTGGAAGAGCGCACCGTGGACGTGCACATCCGCCGCCTGCGCAAAGCGCTCGGTGAGGCATACGAAAATCTGGTACAAACCGTGCGTGGCACCGGTTACCGGTTTTCGACCAAGGCCTGATACCGGCTTTATCTGATCCAACGGCAAGCAAGGACCCGCGCGACGTGAATCAAAACTGGCATGGCACTCTGATTCGTCATTTGTTGCTTCTGGTCGCCGCCTGCCTGGTGGTCGGGTTGCTCAGTGGCTATTACGGCTGGAGCCTGGCCATAGGCCTGGCGTTCTATCTGGGCTGGACCCTCAAGCAGTTGCTGCGTTTGCACGAGTGGCTGCGCCAGCACAAACCCGACGAAGCACCGCCCGATGGCTATGGCCTGTGGGGCGAGGTGTTTGACAGCATCTACCACCTGCAACGCCGCGATCAGCGGGTACGCGGGCGCCTGCAAGCGGTAATCGATCGGGTGCAGGAGTCTACGGCAGCCCTGCAGGACGCGGTCATCATGCTCGATAGCGACGGCAACCTGGAATGGTGGAACCGCGCTGCAGAGACATTGCTGGGCCTGAAGACGCCTCAGGACAGCGGTCAGCCAGTGACCAATCTGGTGCGCCACCCGCGCTTCAAGGAATACTTCGAGCAGGACAACTACAGCGAGCCGCTGGATATCCCTTCGCCGGTCAATGATCACCTGCGCATCCAGCTCTATATCACTCGCTACGGTAACAACGAACACCTGATGCTGGTGCGCGACGTGACGCGGATTCATCAGCTGGAGCAGATGCGTAAAGACTTTATCGCCAACGTATCCCACGAGCTGCGCACGCCATTGACGGTGATCTGCGGCTATCTGGAAACCCTGCTCGATAACGTCGATGACGTGAACCCGCGTTGGAAGCGCCCGCTGTCGCAAATGCAGCAACAGGGTGAACGCATGCAGACCTTGCTCAACGATTTGCTGCTGCTGGCCAAGCTCGAAGCCACGGACTACCCGTCTGATAACCAGCCGGTGGCCATCGACACGTTACTGCGCTCGATCAAAAGCGATGCCCAGGCCTTATCCGGGCAACGCAATCAGACCATTACCCTCGACGTCGAGGCCGATTGCGCGCTCAAAGGCAGTGAAGCCGAGTTGCGTAGCGCATTTTCCAACCTGGTTTTTAATGCAGTCAAATACACCCCGGATGGCGGCAGTGTGCGCATTCGCTGGTGGGCAGACAGCACGGGTGCGCACCTGAGCGTGCAGGATTCGGGTGTGGGCATCGACAAAAAACACTTGCCGCGCCTCACTGAACGCTTCTACCGCGTCGACTCCAGCCGCAACGCCAGCACGGGCGGCACCGGGTTGGGGTTGGCCATTGTCAAACATGTGCTGTTACGCCATCGCGCACGCCTGGAGATCAGCAGCGTGTTGGGTCATGGCAGTACGTTTACCTGCCATTTCGCCCCGGTTCAGGTGGCCAAACCACGACTGCAGACGCAGGTTGACTAGGCCCTGTGGCCTTTTCCCACTAGGCAAGGGCCACATCAGCCGTTACATTGCTTGGCCTTACCTCCCTATTTGTAACGACGGAACCCGTAAAACTCCATCATGGACCCTTCCCCTGGCTTGACCCTCGCGACACTCTTCGCCGACTTCGGCATGATTCTTTTTGCTCTGATCCTGGTTTTGCTCAACGGTTTTTTCGTTGCGGCCGAATTCGCCATGGTCAAACTGCGCTCCACCCGGGTCGAGGCCATCGCCGACGTCAACGGCTGGCGCGGGCAGATCCTGCGCACCGTGCACAATCAGCTCGACGCTTACCTCTCGGCTTGCCAACTGGGTATTACCCTGGCATCGCTGGGCCTGGGCTGGGTCGGTGAACCGGCGTTCGCTCACATCCTGGAACCGCTGCTGGGTGCAATCGGTGTCGAGTCGCCTGAAGTAATCAAGGGCGTATCGTTCTTTGCCGCTTTCTTTATTATTTCGTACCTGCACATCGTGGTTGGCGAGCTGGCTCCCAAGTCGTGGGCCATCCGCAAGCCAGAGACCCTGTCGCTGTGGACCGCCGTGCCGCTGTACCTGTTCTACTGGGCCATGTACCCGGCTATTTACCTGCTCAACGCCAGCGCCAACGCGATTTTGCGGATTGCCGGTCAAGGTGAGCCTGGCGCTCACCACGATCACGCCTACAGCCGCGAAGAACTCAAACTGATCCTGCACTCGAGCCGTGGTCAGGACCCGAGCGACCAGGGCATGCGCGTGTTGGCTTCGGCGGTCGAAATGGGCGAGCTGGAAGTGGTCGACTGGGCCAACTCCCGCGAAGACCTGGTGACTCTGGATTCCAAGGCACCGCTCAAGGAAATCCTGGCGCTGTTCCGTCGCCACAAGTTCAGCCGTTACCCGGTGTACGACGCCGATACCAATACTTTCGTCGGCCTGCTGCACATCAAGGACCTGCTGCTTGAGCTGGCTGACCTTGATCACTTGCCAGAGACGTTCAACCTTGAAGAGCTGACCCGGCCGCTGGAACGCGTATCGCGGCATATGCCGCTGTCGCAATTGCTTGAGCAGTTCCGCAAGGGCGGCGCGCACTTTGCCCTGGTCGAAGAAGCTGACGGCAAGGTCGTGGGCTACCTGACTATGGAAGACGTGCTGGAAGTACTGGTTGGCGATATCCAGGACGAACACCGCAAGGCCGAGCGCGGCATCCTGTCTTATCAGCCCGGCAAACTGCTGGTACGCGGTGACACACCGCTGTTCAAGATCGAGCGCCTGCTGGGTGTGGATCTGGACCACGTAGAGGCCGAAACCGTCGCAGGCCTGATCTACGACACCCTCAAGCGGGTACCCGCCGAAGAAGAGCAACTGGAAGTCGAAGGTTTGCGCATTATCATCAAAAAGATGAAAGGCCCGAAAATCGTATTGGCCAAGGTTCTTAAGCTGGATTAAAGACCGTATGACCTGTAGCCGCTGACGAGGAACGAAGGCTGCGATCGGCGGCGCAGCCGCGCTGCTCTCCTCAGCGGCTACAAACCCTCCTGTAAGAATTTTTACCGGCGAAAGCTGGTTGAAAGCTTCCCCCTCTAGCATCAGGTCATCACCGGCAACAGACCGGTTGGCCTGGCATGCGCATAACACGCAGTCAGAGCCCTACTACAACAATAAGGGTGACTTTCATGCTGACCTTCCTTGGCTTTGCCATGGTCATTACATTTATGTACCTGATCATGACCAAGCGCCTTTCCGCCCTGATAGCCCTGATTCTGGTACCCATCCTGTTTGCCGTGTTCGGTGGTTTTGCGCCGAAAATCGGGCCGATGATGCTTGAAGGCATCACCAAGCTTGCCCCGACCGGGGTGATGCTGATGTTTGCCATTCTCTACTTTGCTCTGATGATCGATTCGGGCCTGTTTGACCCGGCGGTGCGCAAGATCCTCAAGTTGGTCAAAGGCGACCCGCTGAAGATCTCGGTGGGTACTGCGGTGCTGGCGCTGGTGGTCTCTCTGGATGGCGACGGCGC
The DNA here is from genome assembly GCF_037055265.1 of Pseudomonas sp. ML2-2023-6. Taxonomy (NCBI): domain Bacteria; kingdom Pseudomonadati; phylum Pseudomonadota; class Gammaproteobacteria; order Pseudomonadales; family Pseudomonadaceae; genus Pseudomonas; species Pseudomonas sp. ML2-2023-6. The sequence goes on from NZ_CP146347.1 coordinate 763,584, forward strand.
GACCACTTACATGATTTGCGTGGCAGCTATGCTGCCGCTCTACAGCCGTATCGGCATGAGCCCGCGGATCATGGCTGGCCTGATCATTCTGGCGGGTGGCGTGATGAACATGACGCCCTGGGGCGGCCCGACCGCGCGGGCGGCCAGTGCGCTGCATGTCGACCCTTCGGACATCTTTGTGCCAATGATCCCGGCAATGCTCGCTGGCTGCGTGGCGATCCTGGCTATCGCCTGGTTCTACGGCAAGCGTGAGCGTGCGCGTCTGGGTGAGCTGCACCTGCACGGCGATGGTGATGAAATCGACCACAGCGAAATCAGCGTCTCGCAATACCCGGATGCCCGTCGGCCAAAATTGATCTGGTTCAACGGCGCGTTAACCCTGGCGCTGATGGTCGCCCTGATCGCCGGTTTGCTGCCTCTGCCCGTGCTGTTTATGGTCGCGTTCAGCATCGCGATGATCGTCAACTACCCTTGCCTGCAACAGCAAAAAGACCGCGTCGCGGCACATGCGGGTAGCGTATTGGCGGTAGTCGGGCTGATTTTTGCGGCAGGTATCTTTACTGGCATCCTGTCGGGCACCGGCATGGTCGACGCCATGTCCAAAAGCCTGCTGGCCGTGATCCCGCCTGCGCTCGGGCCTTACCTGGCGGTAATCACCGCGCTGGTGAGCATGCCGTTCACCTTCTTCATGTCCAACGATGCGTTCTACTACGGTGTACTGCCTGTGTTGGCAGAAGCCGCCAGCCATTACGGCATCACCGCGGCCGAAATGGCCCGCGCCTCGATTGTTGGCCAGCCTGTGCATTTGCTCAGCCCGTTGGTGCCATCGACCTACTTGCTGGTGGCTCTGGCTGGCATCGAGTTTGGTGATCACCAGCGCTTCACCCTGAAATGGGCAATTCTGGTGTGCATGTGCATCATGGTTGCGGCGTTGCTGCTGGGGACATTCCCGCTGTTCAGTACCCTCTGACACACATATCTTGTAGCCGCTGACGAGGTACGACGCTGCGATAAGGGCCGCAGGACCTTCAAAATACCGGGGCTGCTTCGCGGCCTCGTCCCTCGGCAGCGGCTACAGAAGGCTTGGCCAATCTGTTTCACAAACGTTTCAACCCTCCGCCAGCTATGCGATGCTGGCGTTCTGCTCAAATGCCGACTACATCTTAAGAAACATCTGTAAGAACGGCCCGCAGCTATCTGATCCTTAGACACATCCATTACAGGGAGCCAGCATGCTGACCCTGCTCAATCTGCTTTCAGCCGTGACCCTGTTGATCTGGGGCACGCATATCGTCCGAACCGGCATTCTGCGGGTCTACGGCACCAACCTGCGTCATGTCATCGGGCAAAACGTGTCCCGGCGCATGTTTGCCTTTGTCGCCGGGATCGTGGTCACGGCCATGGTGCAGAGCAGCAACGCCACGGCCATGCTGGTCACATCATTTGTCGGCCAGGGGCTGATGGCACTCACCCCCGCGCTGGCAACCATGCTCGGTGCCGATGTTGGTACGGCCCTGATGGCCCGAGTGCTGACCTTCGACCTGTCGTGGTTGTCACCGCTGCTGATTTTCCTGGGTGTGATTTTCTTTCTGACCCGCAAGCAAACCCGTGCCGGGCAACTGGGCCGCGTCGGGATCGGTCTGGGGCTGATTATCCTGGCGCTGCAACTGATCGTAGAAGCTGCCTCACCGATCACCCATGCCCAAGGCGTAAAGGTGATTTTCGCCTCGTTGACCGGCGACATACTGCTGGATGCGCTGGTCGGCGCCCTGTTCGCGATGATTTCCTACTCAAGCTTGGCGGCCGTGCTGCTGACCGCCACATTGGCTGGCGCCGGCGTGATCAGCCTGCACGTGGCAATCGGCTTGGTGATTGGCGCCAATATTGGCAGCGGCGTGCTGGCGTTTCTCAGTACCAATATGCAAAACGCCGCCGGACGTCAGGTGGCTCTGGGTAGCCTGCTGTACAAACTTATCGGCCTGTTGCTGATCATGCCCGTGCTCAATCCGCTGGTGGCCTGGATGGACAGCCTCAGCTACAGCGCGCAGGAGTTGGTGATCGGCTTTCACCTGCTCTACAACACCGTGCGCTGCTTTTTGATGTTGCCGACAGTGAGTCTGATGGCGCGCATTTGCGCCTGGCTGCTGCCCGAGCGCGAACAAACCAACGGCGTGGTCAAGCCGCGTCATCTGGACCCGGCAGCGCTCGACACACCGAGCCTGGCACTGACCAACGCAGTGCGCGAGACCCTGCGCATTGGCGACCTGATCGACACCATGTTGGTCAATATGCTCGATGTTCTGCGCGGCAAGCAGACCGCCGTCACCCAGGAAATGCGCACCCTGAGCGATGAAGTCGAAGTGCTGTACAGCGCAGTCAAACTCTACCTGGCGCAGATGCCCAGGGAAGACTTGAGTGAGCAAGACAGCCGACGTTGGGCAGAAATCATCGAATTGGCGATCAACCTCAAGCTTGCCAGCGACGTGATCGAACGCATGCTGCGTAAAGTCCAGCAGCAGAAAACCTCGCAGCGCCGATCGTTTTCAGAAACGGGGCTGGAGGAGCTTGTGGGGCTGCAAACCCAGTTGATCGAAAACCTGCGCCTTGGGCTGACGGTTTTCCTCAGCTCCGATCCTCAGAGCGCACGCCAGCTGTTGCGCGAAAAGCGCCGCTTTCGCGCGCAAGAGCGGCGTTTGGCCCACGCTCACGTGAGTCGTCTGCAACGTAAAATCACTCAAAGTATCGAGACCAGTTCAATGCATCTGGAGCTGATCGCTGATATGCAGCGCCTGAATTCGCTGTTCTGTGGCAGCGCTTATGTGGTGCTGGAAACCTCTGAAACCGGAGCGCTGGAGCTCAGTGACGCAGCTGATACCCAGCATTCACCTTGAACGTTGTGGGGCGGGCTGTTGTCAGCCGGTAAGCAGCGACTAAGCTGCACGGGCTCAAGGATTCGAGAATTCAGGGATTTTTTATGCGTTGCCTGCTGTTCATCTGTTTACTGCTTGGCGCAACTCAGGGCTTTGCCCTTGATCGTTACAGTGTCGAGGGCTATCAACTGCCCAATGGTCTGCAACTGATCCTCAAACCCGGCAATGAGCGCGGGCACGTGGCCATTCGGTTGGTGGTGGGTGTGGGCCTGGATGATTTTTCATGCGCCGACCAGCAATTGCCGCACTTGCTGGAACATATGCTGTTCAGCGGGATCGACGACACTGGCGAAGGTGGCCTGGAGGAGCGCATGCAGGCGCTGGGTGGCGAGTGGAATGCCTTCACCAGCAATGCCGACACCACGTTTGTGATTGAAGCTCCGGCCAGGAACCAGCGCAAAATCCTCGACCTGCTCCTGGGCCTGCTGACCCGTACGCAACTGACCGAGCAACGTATCAGCGACGCCAAGAAAGTGGTTGAACGCGAAGACGGCGGTCATTACTCGCACTTGCAGCGTTGGCTGGACCGCCAGGACCTGGGCCACAGCGCCAGTAATCAGTTGGCGGTCGAGTTGGGGCTTAAGTGCGCCGAGCGGGCAGAAGTGCATAACCTCACGCGCCAGCAGTTAGAGGCTGTGCGCCAGAACTGGTATGCGCCCAACAACATGACGCTGATTATCGTCGGTGACCTCGACCGGCTGCTGCCAGCCTATCTGGAGCGTACCTACGGTGCGCTCGAGCCGGTTGAGCCCAGCGAACACAAACCTCTTGCCGCGATTGATGCCAAGGCCGACGCCGAGCGCGAACTGGTGCGCGGGGTGGTCGGCGACACTGCGACCCTGCACTGGCTGTTGCCGGAGCCGGTGATCGAAGGCCTGTCCGATGAAACCTGGAGCCTGCTGCGCGATTATCTGGAGTGGGCGCTGTACAGCGAGCTACGGCTCAAGAAGGGCTTGTCTTACGGGCCCTGGGCTGAGCGCGAAGTGTTCGGCGGCGTGGGCTTCTTGAGCCTGAATGCGGATGTTGAACGCGATAACGTGGCCCAGGCCCGGCAGGTGGTTGAGCAACTCAAGGCGCAACTGCTCAAGGACGGGCTGGATCCGCAGATATTTGCCCGGCTCAAGAACGCCGCCATTGCCCGCAAGGCGTGGTCGGTGCAAGGCAACAGTGCGCTGGCCGATTACTATTGGTCTTCGTTGGGCGACTACGACGATGGGCACTTCGCCGACCCGGCCAAACAGCTTCAGGCCATCACCCTGAAGCAAGCCAACACGGCATTGCGCGAGTTGTTTGCCGAGCCAGGCTATGTGCGCATCGAGAAGCCGCTGTTCAGTTATCAGGGCTTGAGCATGGCCATTTTTGGCGGGTTGGTGTTGCTGGTCATCGTAGGGGTGGGCTGGCGCGCCTGGCGTCGGCGTTAACCAGTGATTGCCCGAGTCGCCAACCTTTTGATAGCGTAAAGTCATTGCCAATTTTCGGCTGGTCGATCCAGCCGCCATCGTGCGGAGTATTCATCGTGAGTGATCGTTCCAATCCTTGGCAATTGCAGGCCATCGTCTGCCAACTGCGCACGGCGCGAAACCAGTGGCGTACACAAAACGGGCGTGTCAGCGGGGAACAGGGCGGTCGTGAGCTGCCGTCACGTGCCGCGATGGCCGATATTCTTGAAGCCTTGTGCGGCGCATTGTTTCCAATGCGTCTGGGCCCGGTAGACCTGCGTGAAGAGAGCGAAGACTTCTATGTCGGCCACACACTGGATGTGGCGCTGAACGCGTTGCTGACCCAAGCTCGGCTGGAGCTGCGCTACGCGGCACGCCAGGGCGGGTTACCCGACGAGGGTGTGGATGCGACCGCGACCTTGCTGATTCAGGACTTTGCCTTGGCCCTGCCCGGCTTGCGCGGCATTTTGGACACCGACGTGCTGGCTGCTTACCACGGCGACCCGGCGGCGCGCAGTGTGGATGAAGTGTTGTTGTGCTATCCGGGGATTCTGGCGGTGATTCATCACCGGTTGGCGCATCACCTGTACCGCGCCGGTTTGCCATTGCTGGCACGGATCAGTGCAGAAATTGCGCACTCGGCCACCGGCATTGATATTCACCCCGGCGCGCAGATTGGCCGTAGTTTCTTTATCGATCACGGGACGGGCGTTGTGATCGGAGAAACCGCGATTATCGGCGAGCGTGTGCGGATCTATCAGGCTGTGACGCTGGGCGCCAAGCGCTTTCCGGCGGATGAGTCAGGGCAATTGCAGAAGGGCCATCCACGCCATCCGATCGTTGAGGATGATGTGGTGATCTATGCTGGCGCGACGATTTTGGGGCGCATCACCATTGGCCAGGGTTCGACCATTGGCGGCAACGTATGGCTGACCCGCAGCGTGCCCGCGGGCAGCAACCTGACCCAGGCCAATTTGCTGCACGATGATGGGACGCAGAAGTAAGATCGCGTGAACCTTGTCCCTCACCCAACCCTCTCCCGAGGGAGAGGGAGCCGATCTTGGGTGTGGCGCAAAACTGCTTTTGACTTTAGTCCCCTCTCCCTCCGGGAGAGGGCAAGGGTGAGGGGCTCTTGATCTTGAATTAGCGGGCGCTACGCACGCCTTCTGCCAGCGCTGCACACAAGCTCAGCACACCATCCACCGCCTGCTCAGGCGTCGCTGCATTCTCGATCTTGTTGATCAAGGCCGAGCCCACCACCACGCCATCTGCCAACCGCGCAATCGCCGCAGCCTGTTCTGGGGTGCGGATGCCAAAGCCCACGCTGATCGGCAGGTCGGTATGGCGACGCAGACGCTCAATGGCCGCGCTCACTTGCTCGGTTGTCGCGGAACCGGCACCGGTCACGCCCGCTACCGATACGTAGTACACAAAGCCCGAGCTGCCCGCCAGCACGGTTGGCAAGCGCACATCGTCAGTGGTCGGCGTGGTCAGACGGATAAAGTCCAGGCCCGCTGCCTGCGCCGGATCGCACAGCTCGCTGTTGTGCTCGGGCGGCATGTCGACCACGATCAGGCCGTCTACACCTGCCGCTTTGGCTTCGGCAATAAACTTGGGTACACCATAGTGGTGGATCGGGTTGAAGTAGCCCATCAGCACCAACGGCGTGTCGCTGTTGTCTTCACGAAACTCGCGAACCATTTGCAGGGTTTTGGCCAAGTTCTGCTTGGCACCCAGGGCGCGGATGTTGGCCAGCTGAATCGCCGGGCCATCGGCCATTGGGTCGGTAAAGGGCATGCCCAATTCGATCACATCGGCGCCCGCTGCAGGCAAGCCCTTGAGGATCGCCAGCGAGGTGGCGTAATCCGGGTCACCGGCAGTGACGAAGGTGACCAGGGCTGCGCGATTTTGCTCCTTGAGTTCGGTGAAGCGCGTTTGCAGGCGGCTCATTAGTGTTTCTCCTGCTGGGATTGCTCTTGTTGAGAGTTTTCCATGTGGTGCATCACAGTTTGCATGTCTTTGTCGCCTCGACCGGACAGGTTGACCACCATCAGGTGATCGGCTGGCAGGGTGGGTGCGCGTTTGAATACTTCGGCCAGCGCGTGGGCGCTTTCCAGGGCCGGGATGATGCCTTCAAGGCGGCAGCATTTGTGGAAGGCGTCCAGGGCTTCGTCGTCGGTCACCGAGGTGTACTCGACGCGGCCGATGTCGTGCAACCAGGCGTGTTCAGGGCCAATGCCAGGGTAGTCGAGACCCGCTGAAATCGAGTGGGCGTCAATGATCTGGCCATCGTCGTCCTGCAACAGGAAGGTGCGGTTGCCGTGCAGTACGCCCGGCTCGCCGCCGTTGAGGCTGGCCGCGTGTTTGCCGGTTTCGATGCCGTAACCCGCCGCTTCCACGCCGATGATTTCGACGCTGGTGTCATCCAGAAACGGGTGGAACAGGCCCATCGCGTTGGAGCCGCCACCGATGCATGCCACCAGGCTGTCTGGCAGGCGTCCTTCCTGGGCTTGCATCTGGTCGCGGGTTTCCTTGCCGATCACGGCCTGGAAGTCGCGCACCATGGCTGGGTACGGGTGTGGACCCGCCACAGTACCGATCAGGTAGAAGGTGTCTTCAACGTTGGTCACCCAGTCACGCAGGGCTTCGTTCATTGCGTCTTTGAGAGTGCCGGTGCCCGCGATAACCGGGATCACTTCAGCGCCCAGCAGCTTCATGCGGAACACGTTGGCCTGCTGGCGCTCGATGTCGGTGGTGCCCATGTAGATCACGCACTGCAGACCAAAGCGCGCTGCCACGGTGGCGGTGGCCACGCCGTGCATGCCGGCGCCGGTCTCGGCAATAATGCGTTTTTTGCCCATGCGTCGCGCCAGCAGAATCTGGCCGATGCAGTTGTTGATCTTGTGCGCGCCGGTGTGGTTCAGCTCTTCGCGCTTGAGGTAGATCTTGGCGCCGCCACAGAACTCGGTGAGCCGCTCGGCGAAGTACAGCGGGCTTGGGCGGCCCACGTAGTCGCGCTGGAAGTAGGCCAGTTGCTTGATGAACTCAGGGTCTGTTTTTGCCAGCTCGTACTCGCGATCCAGATCAAGGATCAGCGGCATCAGGGTTTCAGCCACGTAACGGCCGCCGAATGAGCCAAACAGGCCATTGGCATCAGGGCCGGTACGCAAGGTGGATTGAGTCATGTGACGCTCCAGATAAAAAGTTACGAAGGTCGATGGACCTGACTTTACCCGCGACAGCCCAGGATGAAAACCGATAAGATCGCCGTAACCTGTCAGGAAAACTCACAGATATCATGAGTCGCGACCTCCCTCCCCTGAATGCCTTGCGGGCATTCGAAGCCACCGCCCGCCTGACTAGCGTCAGCCAGGCGGCCGAGCAATTGAATGTCACCCACGGCGCCGTTAGTCGCCAACTAAAAGTACTCGAAGAGCACTTGGGGGTGAGCCTGTTCGTCAAGGAAGGGCGTGGACTAAAGCTTACCGACGCCGGAACCCGCCTGCGTGATGCCAGCAGCGAAGCTTTCGAACGTCTACGAAATGTGTGCGCTGAACTCACGCAAAACCAGGTTGATGCCCCGTTTGTGCTGGGCTGTTCAGGCAGTTTGCTGGCGCGCTGGTTTATTCCGCGCTTGGGTCGACTGAATGCCGATTTGCCGGACTTGCGCTTGCACTTGTCGGCCGGTGAAGGCGATCTCGACCCGCGACGCCCAGGGCTGGATGCCTTGCTGGTATTTGCCGAGCCGCCGTGGCCCGCGGATATGCAGGTGTATGAGTTGGTCAGTGAGCGTATTGGACCGGTGGTCAGCCCGCGCTATGCGCGCTACGAACAACTGCGTCACGCCCCGGCCAGCGTCTTGCTCGACGAACCGTTGCTGCACACCACTTCGCGGCCTCAGGCCTGGCCAAACTGGGCGCAGCAGAATGCAATCGAATCAAAGGACTTGAAGTTCGGGCAGGGGTTTGAACACTTGTATTACTTGCTTGAGGCCGCCGTTGCGGGCCTGGGTGTGGCAATTGCCCCCGAGCCGCTGGTGGTGCAAGACCTTCAGGCAGGACGCCTGGTGGCGCCGTGGGGCTTCAACGAGACTGCGGCGCAGTTGACGTTATGGTTGCCCAAGCGCGCCGCAGATGGGCGCGCCCGGCAACTGGCGCAATGGCTCAAGGCTGAGCTTGCGCGTAGCGCGGATTAGTTGCCGCGCTTGCACATCAGGAAGGCCGCCAGCAGGCCCAGTGCGCCTATGGCAACGCCTGCGGTGGCATACGGGTGTTCCTGGGCGTATTCGCGGGTGGCGATCGCGGTTTCGCGGGTTTTGTCTTTCACTTCTTCGTAGGCATCGCTGAGCAGATGGCGCGAATGCTTGAGTGCATTCTCGGCATTGCTTTTGAGGGCGCTAAGCGTCTTTTTGGATTCGTCCGAAGCATCGTGCTTGAGGCTTTCCAGAGACTTGAGCAGGCTCTCGATCTCTGCTTCCATGCTTTGCAATGAGGCTTTACGTAAAGAGTTGCTAGCCATTAGGGCTCTCCTGCATTGATGAGTGAGGTGCTTGTTAAGTCCGACTACGCAGATTTCAGAAAGTGCAGTTGGCCTGAACTTTTCCTTTCAGATTGCCTACAAAGTATTTAGCACAATCGCTGCTAGGCTTTGATCTACGACAAAGGAGAACGTTATGTCTGACCATCACACCTACAAGAAAGTTGAACTGGTAGGCTCGTCCCCGAGCAGCATAGAAGACGCCATCGGTAATGCACTGGCCGAGGCCAACAAAAGCATCAAACACATGGAATGGTTCGAAGTGATCGACACCCGCGGGCACATCAAGGACGGCAAGGTGGCGCACTATCAGGTGACACTCAAAATCGGTTTTCGGATTGCTACCAGTTGATTTGACACAGCCTTTTGATCAGCGGGCTGGCCGTTTGCCATAAAGTCCGCTACACCGTCTGGGTGCAATGCGGCACATGCGCATTGCACCCTTTTTGTTTTGACCGGGGAATGTGACCGATGAAAAAGATTTTATTGGCTGTAGGTTTGCTGAGTCTGGCAGGAACGGCGTTTGCACAGGGCAAGCCTTGTGAAGAACTGAAAAGCGAAATCGCCGCGAAGATTGAGGCTCACGGGCCCCAGCATTATTCGCTGACCACTGTGGAAAAAGGCACTTCGGCTGACGGCAAAGTAGTGGGTACCTGCGAAGGCGGTACCAAGGAAATCGTCTACAAGCGCGGGTAATTCTCTGTGGGAGCGAGCCTGCTCGCGCTGCCAGACGACGCGGTGTTTCAGTTGAACTGCGTCGATGCCATCGCGAGCAGGCTCGCTCCCACGTTTGCTTTAGGGTTAAGCCTCTTTCATCACCTGCGACAGCAATTCATACGAATGAATGCGGTCTGCATGCTCATACAAATCACAGGTAAAGATCAGCTCGTCCGCTTGGGTTTGTTCGATCAAGACGTCCAGTTTGGCGCGAATTTTCTGCGGGCTGCCGACCATAGCCAGACCCAGGAAGCTCATCACCGCCTCTTTCTCGTGGGGCAACCACAGGCCATCCATCGTTTCCACAGGTGGGCGCTGCACCAGGCTTTGCCCACGCATCAACGCCAAAATCCGCTGTTGTACAGAAGTGGCCAGATACTCGGCCTGCTCGTCGGTATCGGCTGCAACCAGCGGAATGCCAAGCATCACGTAAGGTTTGTCGAGGGTCGCCGATGGCTTGAAGTGGTTGCGATACACGCGAATCGCTTCGTGCATCAAGCGCGGTGCGAAATGTGAGGCAAAGGCGTAAGGCAAGCCAAGTTCACCGGCCAGTTGTGCACTGAACAAGCTGGAGCCCAGCAGCCAGACCGGTACGTTGCTCCCGGTGCCCGGCATGGCGATTATCTGTTGGTCCGGGGTGCGGGGGCCCAGATAGCGCATCAACTCGGCCACATCCTGCGGGAAGTCATCGGCACTGCCTGAACGCTCACGGCGCAGGGCGCGGGCGGTCATCTGGTCCGAACCCGGCGCACGACCAAGGCCCAGATCGATCCGCCCCGGGTACAGACTTTCCAGAGTGCCGAACTGCTCGGCGATCACCAGCGGCGCATGGTTGGGCAGCATCACGCCACCCGAGCCCACGCGAATGGTCGAAGTGCCCCCGGCCAGATAACCGATCAATACCGAGGTCGCCGAGCTGGCGATGCCGTCCATATTGTGGTGTTCGGCGACCCAGAAACGGTTGTAACCCAACTTTTCTACGTGCTGTGCCAAGTCCAGCGAATTGCGCAACGACTGGGCGGCGCTGCCATTTTCGCGCACAGGCACCAGGTCGAGGGTCGAGAATTTGATGTCAGACAATCGTTTCATCAGCTGGCTACTCCAGGTGGGATGCAGGTCAAGGTGCTCGCTTGATCTGCCAGTGCTTACAGCAATATGGGCATATACCCGAGTTTCAATGGTGGGCAGGGAATTGATCCGATAAAAATGACGACTGGTCCGACAAGATGAACTTTGTGAGACGAACTACCCTCACTAGTTCATTCAAGGCGTGAAACCTTCGCGCCGTACTTCAGGAGGCACGCATGAGTATCAAAAAGAAAGCATCGGCTCATTGGGCAGGCGACCTTAAAACCGGTATCGGCTCCATCTCCACGGAAACCGGCGTGCTGCGCGAAGCGCCATATGGCTTCAAGGCCCGGTTTGAAGGCGGCAAGGGCACCAACCCCGAAGAGCTGATTGGCGCAGCCCATGCGGGCTGCTTTTCGATGGCGCTGTCGATGATCCTCGGTGATGCCGGCCTCAAGGCCGACAGTATCGACACCACTGCCGAGGTTACGCTGGATCAGGTGGACGGAGGCTTTGCGATCACTGCCGTGCATCTGGTGCTCAAGGCCAAAGTGCCCGGCGCAACCCAGGCGCAATTTGACGAACTGACCACCAAGGCGAAGGAAGGCTGTCCGGTGTCCAAGGTGCTGAATGCGAAAATCACTCTCGACGCCACGCTGGTGAGCTGACGGTACACGCCGCTCCGCAGCCATAAGCGGGGCGGCGTTGGCCCGGGCAGTTGGTACCCGGCTGCGACAGATCAGTCCTGTGCTGCGCTAAATGTGATCGAATGATCGCCACTCGCGTCAGATCATGACTTTGCGTCCTGCCTCAAGGGAGTCTCACCATGAAACGTTTTGCTCTAGCTGTTGTTTGCTGCGCCATGGCTACTTCGGCCTTGGCTGCCCCCAAGCCGTGTGAAGAACTGAAGGCTGAAATCGAAGCCAAGATCCAGGCCAACAATGTGTCGTCCTACACGCTGGAAATCGTGACTACCGAAGACGTCCATGACGAGAATATGGTGGTTGGGTCGTGCGAATACGGCAGCAAAAAAATCATTTATCAGAACAACGATCGTCAGGCCTCACGGTAAGCAGTTAACCAGCCGCTCCTCGGCCACCACCTTGCCCGCTGCGTTGTACAGTCGGGCGTAGGCGTTGAAACCCAGCGAGCGTGTTTGCAACCGGTAATGCTGGCCGGGCTCGAAGTTATCGTAATTGACGGTGACATAGCACAGCCGTTCCTGCGGATCGCTGAACATGCCCATGCCGCCGACAAATACCTCGAAATCGAAACGCACCATCAATTCATGGCTGCCCGGGGTGACTTGAAAGTAGCGTCCGTCGCTCATGCGCTGATTGTCCAGGCGCTCTGCCATCACCAGCTTGCCGGTTTGTGTTTCAAGGTCGACCCAGGCCATCTTCGGGTCCGGCGCGGGCAATGGCGTGCTGACGCAAGCGCTCAGCAGGCAGGCTGTCAGCAATAGCAAAAACGTGCGCATTGTGATTTCCACAAGGGTGTGAAGCACAAGCATAGCGCTGATCCATTGGCCTATCGCGTGTCGCCTTCGGTTAATCTTGCGCCACTCGCCACTCGCCTATCGAGATCGCTTTATGACGTTGCGTATTCGCTGCCTGCTCGCCATTGCCCTGATACCGCTGCTCAATGGCTGTTCCAGTGCTGCGTACTACGCTCAATTGGCCGATGGCCAATGGCAATTATTAAAAGCCCGCCAGCCGGTGGCCAAGGTGATTGCCGACCCGCAGCAGCCGCCTGTCCTGCGCCAGCATCTGGCTAATGCCCAGGCTGCCCGCACCTTTGCCAGCCAGCATTTGTACCTGCCGGACAATCAGAGCTATCGCCTGTATGCCGACCTCAAACGGCCCTATGTGGTGTGGAATGTATTTGCCACCCCAGAGTTTTCCCTCAACCCCGTGACCCATTGCTTTCCGATTGCCTGGTGCGTGGCCTACCGAGGTTTTTACAGCCAGGGTGCGGCGCGCGGCGAAGCGGCCCTGCAACATCAGCAGGGCAATGACGTGCTTATCAGTGGGGTCGAGGCTTACTCGACATTGGGCTGGTTTGATGACCCTATCCTCAACAGCATGCTCACCTGGGGCGATGAGCGCCTGGCCACCCTGATTTTTCACGAACTGGCGCACCAGCGCGTCTATGTGAAGGATGACAGTGAGTTCAATGAGTCTTTTGCCAGCTTCGTTGAACAGGAAGGTACCCGCCAATGGCGCGCCCACCAAGGGCTGCCGCCCTCAAGCCGCGATAGCTTGAAGCAGCGCGAGCAGTTTGTCGGGTTAGTACTCAACACCCGTCAGCGCCTGCAAGACCTCTACGCACAGCCTGTGCCTGACGCTGAAATGCGTCAGCGCAAAGCTGCAGAGTTTGAGCGAATGCGCCGCGAGTACCGTCAGTTACGCCATAAGGAATGGGCTGGGAATAATCGGTTTGATGCGTGGGTCAATGCGCCGATGAATAACGCAAAGCTGCTGCCGTTTGGCCTGTACGACCAATGGGTGCCGGCTTTCGCTGCGCTGTTTGAACACCTTGATCGCGATTGGCCAAGGTTTTATCGCGAGGTTGAACAACTCGGCAAACTGCCCCGACAACAGCGCAAGGCTGCTTTGGAGCAGTGGGCGCGAGCCAACAGTCAGCTGGACTTGAACCAGCCCTTTACCGCGCAGGAGGCAAACGCGCTGGTACTGCAGGCGCCGCTGCTCAAGGCTTCACGCAATTTGGGAATATCGGCTTTCGTCATGTAGCTGACGCCATCCTTGAAGTGTGAGGTCTGGCCAAAGCCGCCCTGAGTCATTTCCTTGAGTGCGTCTTCCTTGCTCCAGTCCTGCACCACCACGCGGTACATCGCTGCCATCAAGCCAGTGCGGTCCACGCCGTGTTTGCAGTGCATCAACACCGGGCCCTGGGCTTGTGCGGTTTGAATGGCGCGCAATGCGGCCAGCACATCGGCGTCATCCACATGATTGGTCCGGTAAGGCAGCTGGACTTGGGTGACACCGGGGGTCTTGAGCCAGGCGTCATCGGCCTCGGGCAAGAAGTTGATCACGGTGGCGATCTGCAGTTTTTCCAGCAACGGCTGTGCAGCGCTGTCGGGCAAGGCGCTGCGGTACAGGGTCGGTGACATTTGATACAGGTTGTATTGCGCAGCAACGGGTTGTGCCCACTGCGCTGGCCGCGCCTGGGTTGTTTCGTCGGCCTGAGCCTGAGGCAACGCAAAGGCTGCCAGTAATGTCAGGCACAGAGCAGGGAAAAACCGGGTTTTCGGCATGTCAGTTCGACCACTTCTACAGGGATTATCAGGAGGTGGCGGCAGATTGAGTCAAACCGGATCAAAACCCTGTGAGCTGTTTGTAAAAATTCTGTTATAGCGCTGATGGCAGCTGCGGCAAAATCACGCATGAAACGATTCATCCAGGCGCTTGGCCTGTTAGTATTTGTAACCAAATTTTGCCTGCGTGTTGTTTTCCTTAGGTCGACGTCGACCCGTATCGCTGCCAAAACGAAAAGCCGCCCATGAGCGGCTGTAATCCGTGACTGCCTGATGAGGTGCCCCGCATGTCTGAGCAAGACAATCCCCGGCGTGAGTTTTTGCGCAAAACCCTGACCCTGATTCCAGTGGTCACCGTCGCCAGCACCGGCCTTGGTGGTTCCGTGCTGATGGCCACGCCTGCGGCCGCAGCACCTGAGCCTGCACAGCGACCTTCGAGCCCTGGCAAAGCCTACGAGCCGACTTGGTTCACCGCTGAAGAGTGGGTGTTTGTAAACGCCGCTGTCGCGCGTCTGATCCCGGCAGACGAGCAAGGCCCCGGCGCTCTGGAAGCTGGTGTTCCGGAATATATCGACCGCCAGATGAACACGCCCTATGCCAGCGGCGCGCTGTGGTTTATGCAAGGGCCGTTCAATGCCGACGCGCCACCTGAAATGGGCTGGCAGAGCAAATTGGTGCCAAAGCAGATCTATCGTCTGGGCATCGCTGCCACGGAGGAACTGTGCAAAAAGGTCTATAACTCAACATTTGCTGGGCTAGACAGCGCTACCCGAGACGAAGTGCTCAAACAATTGGAAGCGGGCACCCCTAAATTCGAGAGCGTTCCAGCCAAAATGTTTTTCAGCTTTTTGCTGCAAAACACCAAGGAAGGCTTCTTTTGCGACCCGATTCACGGTGGCAACAAGGGCATGGTCGGCTGGACCATGATCGGCTTCCCCGGCGCGCGCGCTGATTTTATGGATTGGGTTGAACGCAACGAGCAGTACCCCTTCCCGGCAGTTTCCATCCGCGGCGAGAGGGCTTGAGCATGTCGACCGTTATGAAGAAAGTTGATGCAGTTATCGTCGGTTTTGGCTGGACCGGCGCGATCATGGCCAAAGAGCTGACCGAAGCTGGCCTGAATGTTGTGGCCCTTGAACGCGGCCCAATGCAGGACACCTACCCGGACGGTAACTATCCACAGGTGATCGACGAACTGACCTACAGCGTGCGTAAAAAGCTGTTTCAGGACGTCTCCAAAGAAACCGTCACTATCCGCCATAGCATCAAGGATGTGGCCCTGCCGAACCGCCAACTGGGTGTGTTTTTGCCTGGCAACGGTGTGGGCGGCGCGGGTTTGCACTGGTCGGGCGTGCACTTTCGGGTCGACCCGACAGAGCTGCGCATGCGCAGCCATTACGAAGAACGCTACGGCAAAAACTTTATCCCTGAGGGCATGACCATCCAGGACTTTGGCGTCAGCTATGAAGAGCTGGAGCCGTTCTTTGACTACGCCGAAAAAGTCTTCGGTACCTCGGGCCAGGCCTGGACCGTCAACGGTCAACTGGTCGGTCAAGGCAAGGGCGGCAACCCTTATGCGCCGGATCGCTCCGATAACTTCCCGCTGGTATCGCAGAAGAACACCTACTCCGCACAGTTGTTTCAGAAAGCGGCCAATGAGGTGGGTTACAAACCTTACAACCTACCATCGGCCAACACCTCGGGACCTTACACCAACCCCTATGGTGCGCAGATGGGGCCGTGTAATTTCTGCGGTTTTTGCAGCGGCTATGTCTGCTACATGTATTCCAAGGCATCACCCAACGTAAACATTCTCCCAGCGCTCAAGCCGCTGCCCAACTTTGAGCTGCGCCCTGACGCCCATGTGATTCGGGTCAATCTGGACAGCAGCAAAAGCAAGGCCACCGGCGTGACCTACATCGACGCACTGGGCCGCGAGATCGAGCAACCGGCCGACCTGGTGATTCTGGGCGCGTTCCAGCTGCATAACGTGCGCTTGATGCTGCTGTCGGGGATTGGCAAGCCTTACGACCCAGTCACCAACGAAGGTGTGGTGGGCCGCAACTTCGCTTATCAGAACATGGGCACCATCAAGGCCTACTTCGATAAAGACGTGCACACCAACAACTTTATCGGCGCGGGCGGCAATGGCGTGGCGATTGATGATTTCAACGCGGACAACTTCGACCACGGGCCTCACGGCTTTGTCGGTGGTTCGCCGATGTGGGTCAACCAGGCGGGCAGCCGACCGATTGCCGGCACCTCGAACCCGCCGGGCACTCCGGCCTGGGGCAGTGCCTGGAAGCGTGCAACCGCCGATTACTACACCCACCAGGTGTCGATGGACTCCCACGGTGCGCATCAATCCTACCGTTGCAACTACCTCGACCTGGACCCGGTCTATCGCGATGCCTACGGTCAGCCGTTGCTGCGTATGACGTTCGACTGGCAAGAAAACGACATCAAAATGAATCGTTTCATGATGGAAAAAATGGGCAAGATCGCCGACGCGATGAACCCCAAGGCCATTGCACGAATCGGCAAGCAAGTGGGTGATCACTTCAACACGGCCTCCTACCAGACCACCCACCTCAACGGTGGCGCGATCATGGGGACGAACCCGAAAACCAGCGCTCTGAATCGTTACCTGCAGAGCTGGGACGTACACAACGTGTTTGTGCCGGGTGCATCGGCCTTCCCGCAAGGCTTGGGATACAACCCGACCGGCCTGGTTGCTGCGTTGACCTATTGGTCGGCCCGGGCGATCCGCGAGCAGTACCTGAAAAACCCCGGCCCACTGGTTCAGGCATAAGGAGCGATGACCATGAAAGCATTTGTTATTGCGACCCTGGCCCTGTTCAGCAGTTTCTCGGCGGTGGCCGCTGACAGCGACCCACAGGCACTGGTCAAGCAAGGTGAATACCTGGCTCGCGCCGGTGACTGTGTGGCCTGCCACACGGCCAAGGACGGCAAGCCGTTTGCCGGTGGCCTGGCGATGGAAACCCCGATCGGTACGATCTATTCGACCAATATCACGCCGGGTAAAAGCGGCATTGGCAGCTACAGCTTTGAAGATTTCGACAAAGCCGTACGCCACGGCGTAGCGCAAAACGGCAGCACCTTGTATCCGGCCATGCCGTATCCATCGTATGCGCGGGTCAACCAGGACGACATGCAGGCGTTGTATGCCTATTTCATGAAGGGCGTTAAACCCGTCGAGCAAGCCAATCAGGAAGCCGATATTCCGTGGCCGCTGAGCATGCGCTGGCCGCTGGCAATCTGGCGCTGGCTGTTTGCCCCAGCGGTTGCAGACTTCAAGCCGCAAGCCGGGCAAGACGCGGTGCTCAGCCGTGGCGCCTATCTGGTGGAAGGTCTCGGTCACTGCGGCGCGTGTCACACACCACGGGCACTGACCATGCAGGAAAAAGCCCTGAGCGCCAGCGACAGCCCGGCGTTCCTGTCAGGCAGCGCACCGCTGGAAGGCTGGATCGCGAAGAACCTGCGTGGCGACCACAAGGACGGCCTGGGTAGCTGGAACGAAGAGCAGTTGGTGCAGTTCCTCAAGACCGGACGCAGCGATCGCAGTGCGGTGTTTGGCGGCATGAGTGATGTGATCGTACACAGCATGCAGTACATGTCCGAGGCAGACCTGACCGCTATCGCTCGCTACTTGAAGTCGTTACCTGCGGTTGACCCTGCGGATGCCCCGCATCAGTACGACTCGACGGTGGCTGATGCCCTATGGAATGGTGACGACAGCAAGCGCGGCGCGGCGGTGTATATCGACAACTGCGCGGCCTGCCATCGGACTGATGGTCACGGCTATACCCGCGTGTTCCCGGCATTGGCGGGTAACCCGGTGTTGCAGTCAAACGACCCGACGTCGCTGATACATATCGTGCTTAAAGGTGGGACGTTGCCAGCGACACATACGGCGCCGTCGACCTTCACCATGCCTGCTTTCGACTGGCGTTTGTCGGATCAGGAAGTGGCCGATGTGGTCAATTTCATCCGTACCAGTTGGGGCAACAAGGCGGCTGAAGTGAAGGCCAGTGATGTGAAGGTGTTGCGCGAGTAATACGAAGCTGCAGCCGCTGACGAGGTACGAGGCTGCGATAAGGTCCGCAGGACCCTCAAAATGTCGGGGCCGCTGCGCTGCCCATCGCAGCCTGCTGCAGCGGCTACAGGGGTAAAACTCCTACGGCTGGGTTGCATCCCCGACCAACCACTTCTGCGACAACGCCTCTAGCCGGCCATCGGCCTTGACCCGTTGCAGCGCCTTGTCCAGGCTGGCCTGGAACGCTGGGTTGCCCTTCTGGAAGGGTATCGCCAGCGTCACTTCCTCATCCGTGACCGGCGGCTTTTGAGCCACGGTCACCAATGGCTGATGTTCGACAAACTGGCTGCCTTGAGCTACGCCTAGAAGCTGACCCTGAAGTGTTGCAAGGGTATTGGCCGGGTGCGGTGTTTCCTTGCGGGCGATCTTCTGTGCTTGGGTGTGGCTGTAAGGTTCGCTGAAGTCGAAACGATCCTGGAGTTCGGGAGTCAAAGCGATGTGGTTGATGGCGACATCGTATTTACCGCTCTCAACACCCGGCAGCAGGTCAGCGCTGTCGGTAACAAGAATGGAGGGATGCACTTCCAGTTCCTGTGCCAACAGTTCGCCCAGTTCGACGTCGAAGCCGGTCAGGCGCCCGTCCTGCTTGAAGCTGAACGGCGGCATGTCGCCCTCGAGGGCAATGCGCAGTTCGCCGCGGTCGTTCACGTCATCGATCAGTTCAGCTTGAGCAAAAGGGCTCGCCAATGGCAGTAAAAGCATCAGGCCTGGCAGAAAACGCATGGTCACTCCTTTGAAATTGTTGCAAGCGATTCGCAACTGGCGTTCGCTTTGCTTTATGTTGGTCAATTGCGGCGTTGGACAACAGATTGACTCAAAGTTGTCTTGCATCGAAGAATTTTGCAAAAAAACCGGAGAAAAAAATGAAAGCTCTACTGTCTCGTGTTGCGTTGGCTTCTGTATTGATGGGCGCTTCGGTCATGGCTTCAGCGGCTGGCCTGGAATCGGAACCGGCTCCAAAAGGCGGCAAAGTGTTCATCGTCGAACCTAAAGACGGTGCAACGGTTGATCAAACCTTCACGGTCAAGTTCGGTATCGAAGGCATGCCTTTGGCGCCTATTACCGAGGCCACCCCTCACGCAGGCCACCACCACCTGCTGATCGATGTCGACCAGTTGCCTGCCGAGAACGCACCCATCCCGGCCGACGCCAACCATATCCACTTCGGCAAGGCCCAGACTGAAACCCAGGTAACTCTGCCACCAGGCAAGCACACCTTGCAGTTGGTGCTGGGCAACCAGGTTCACGTACCGTTCAAGCCAAGCATTGTGTCCAAGAAAATCACAGTTGATGTGAAATAAGCGTTTTCGACGCATAAAAAAGGGAGACCCTAGGGTCTCCCTTTTTATTGCAGCGCGTTTAGAACAGCACGCGGCAACGGATAGTGCCTTTGATGGTCTGCAACTTCTCTTGCGCCAGGTCCGAAGACTCGGCGTCGACGTCGATCACTACATAGCCAACTTTTTCGTTGGTTTGCAGGAACTGGCCGGAGATGTTGATCCCGTTTTCGGCGAAGACCTTGTTGATCTCGCTCATCACACCCGGGATGTTTTCGTGGATGTGCAGCAGACGGTGCTTGCCAGGGTGAGCCGGCAGGGCCACTTCCGGGAAGTTCACCGACGATACCGAGGTACCGTTGTCGCTGTACTTGACCAGTTTTTCTGCCACTTCCAGACCGATGTTGGCTTGCGCTTCAGCGGTGGAGCCGCCGATGTGCGGGGTCAGGATTACGTTATCCAGGCCGCGCAGCGGGCTTTCGAACACGTCGTCGTTGGAGCGCGGCTCAACCGGGAACACGTCGATGGCGGCGCCGATCAGGTGCTTGTCCTTGATCGCGTCAGCCAGGGCGTCCAGCTCAACTACGGTGCCACGAGCGGCGTTGATCAGAATCCCGCCCTTTTTGATGGCGCGGATTTCTTTCTCACCGATCATCCACTGAGTGGCGGCGGTTTCAGGCACGTGCAGCGTCACGATGTCGGACATGCCCAACAGTTCGTGCAGGTTGCCGACCTGAGTCGCGTTGCCCAATGGCAGTTTGGTCACGGTGTCGTAGAAGAACACTTGCATGCCCAGGCCTTCAGCCAGGACCGACAGCTGAGTACCGATCGAACCGTAACCGACGATGCCCAGCTTCTTGCCCCGGATTTCGAAGGAGTTGGCAGCGCTTTTGATCCAGCCACCACGGTGGCAGGAAGCGTTTTTCTCAGGGATGCCACGCAACAACAGGATCGCTTCAGCCAGTACCAACTCGGCCACCGAACGGGTGTTGGAGTAAGGAGCGTTGAAAACAGCGATACCGCGTTCGCGAGCAGCGTTGAGGTCGACCTGGTTGGTGCCGATGCAGAAACAACCAACAGCAACCAATTTCTTGGCGCAGTCGAACACTTCTTCGGTCAGCTGGGTACGAGAACGGATGCCGATAAAGTGGGCATCAGCGATCTTTTCCTTCAGCTGGGCTTCAGGCAAGGAACTGGTGATGTACTCAATGCTGGTATACCCGGCAGATTTGAGTACTTCAACAGCGGATTGGTGGACGCCTTCCAAAAGAAGGAACTTGATCTTGCTCTTATCGAGAGAAGTCTTGCTCATCTGCGTAAACCTGTGTCCCAGAGAAAAAATGGCAGGGAATGGACAGCGAGAGCTGACCTGGCCGGCGTGAAGACCGGCACCGAGAATCGTCCTACGGCTCGATTCTACGGGGGGGTCGTATGCTAGCATAAGAGCCCCGCTAAACACCCATTCCTGCGACGTGAAGCGTTCTCAGGATGACCATGAATTGTTCGAGAGTTCTGTTGATGACCCATCCTGCCTTGATTGATGAGCTAAAGACCCTGGTAGAGCCTGGCAAGGTCCTGACCGACGCCGACTCCCTTAATGCTTACGGCAAGGATTGGACCAAGCATTTCGCCCCGGCCCCGCTGGCTATTGTGTTCCCCAAAACCACCGAACAAGTGCAGGCCATCGTGCTGTGGGCCAACGCCCACAACGTTGCGCTGGTGCCATCGGGTGGGCGAACCGGTTTGTCCGCCGCCGCCGTGGCCGCCAATGGCGAAGTGGTGGTGTCGTTCGATTACATGAATCAAGTGCTGGACATCAACCTGACCGACCGCACCGTGGTCTGCCAGCCGGGTGTGGTCACCGAGCACCTGCAAAACCTGGCCGAAGAGAACGGCCTGTACTACCCGGTGGATTTCGCCTCTGCAGGTTCCAGCCAGATTGGCGGCAATATCGGCACCAATGCCGGCGGGATCAAGGTGATTCGCTACGGCATGACCCGCAACTGGGTGGCGGGCATGAAAGTCGTGACCGGCAAGGGCGATGTGCTGGAACTGAACAAGGACCTGATCAAAAACGCCACCGGCTACGACATGCGTCAGCTGTTTATCGGCGCTGAGGGCACCCTGGGTTTTGTGGTGGAAGCCACCATGCGTCTGGACCGTGCACCTAAAAACCTGACTGCGATGGTGTTGGGTACGGCCGATTTCGACTCGATCATGCCGGTGCTGCACGCGTTCCAAAGCAAGCTGGATCTGACGGCGTTTGAGTTCTTCTCCGACAAGGCGCTGGCCAAAGTGATGGGTCGTGGTGATGTGCCTTCGCCGTTTGAGACCGACTGCCCGTTCTATGCGCTGCTGGAATTCGAAGCGACCACCGAAGAAGTGGCCACCGCGGCCCTGGAAACTTTCGAACACTGCATGGAACAGGGCTGGGTGCTCGATGGCGTGATGAGCCAGAGCGAAACCCAGCTGCAAAACCTGTGGAAACTGCGCGAGTACATCTCCGAGACCATTTCCCACTGGACGCCCTACAAAAACGACATTTCGGTCACTGTGTCGAAAGTCCCGGCATTTTTGAAAGAAATTGACGCGATTGTCGGCGAACACTACCCGGATTTCGAAATCGTCTGGTTCGGCCACATTGGTGACGGCAACTTGCACTTGAACATCCTCAAGCCGGAAAACCTGAGCAAGGACGAGTTCTTCGCCAAGTGCGCGACAGTGAACAAGTGGGTATTTGAAACCGTCGAGAAGTACAACGGTTCGATCTCTGCTGAGCATGGCGTGGGTATGACCAAGCGTGATTACCTGACCTACAGCCGTTCGCCGGTCGAGATCGAGTACATGAAAGCGCTCAAGGCAGTGTTTGACCCGAAAGGCATCATGAACCCCGGCAAGATTTTTGCGGTTTAACTAACAATACAAAACCCGTAGCAGCTGCCGGAGGCTGCGTTCGGCGGCGTAGCCGTCGTAAGTCCGTAGAACGTGGTCTACCTGTTAAATCACGTTCTGAGGTTTTACGATCGCTTCGCAATCGGACGCAGCCTTCGGCAGCTGCTACGGAGTCACTAGCCAACAGCGGAGTCGGTCCATGAGCTATCAGCACCAGTATGTCGACGGTACCCGGATTCACTTTCCTATCGGGAAAGTGGTGTGCATCGGCCGTAACTATGCCGAGCACGCCAAAGAGCTGGATAACCCGATCCCGACTGAACCTCTGCTTTTCATCAAGCCGGGCAGTTGTGTCGTGCCGCTGGAAGGCGGTTTTACCATTCCGACCGAACGTGGCTCAGTCCACTACGAGGCAGAAATCTCGGTGCTGATCGGCAAGCCCCTGTCGAACAACCCGAGTGTGGAAGAAGTGCTGGACGCTATCTCCGGTTTTGCTCCCGGCCTGGACCTGACCCTGCGCGACAAACAGGCAGAGCTCAAGGGCAAGGGCTTGCCGTGGGAAATCGCCAAATCGTTCGACGGCGCCTGCGTACTCGCCCCTTTCGTACAGAGCAGCACGTTTGCTGACTTGGCCGATATTGGCATTCGCCTGACTATCAATGGCGAAGTGCGCCAGGACGGCAGCAGCGCCCTGATGCTCAATCCGATTGTACCGATGATCCAACACATGGCCGCGTGCTTCTCGCTGCAAGCCGGTGACGTGATCATGACCGGCACCCCGGTGGGTGTTGGCCCGCTGAATGTGGGTGATGAACTGGTGCTGGAGTTGACGGGTGTGAGCCGCTTCGAAAGCAGCGTGCGTTAATCAGAAACTGCAAGCAAGTCCCGTAGCAGCTGCCGAAGGGACGAGGCTGCGTTCGGCGGCGAAGCCGTCGCAGAATCAGTAAACGCGATTATTCAGTTAAAACACGCGCCCTGATTTTACGATCGCTTCGCAATCGAACGCAGCCTCGTCCCTTCGGCTGCTGCTACGGATTTCGCACCATGACTTGAGCAAACGTCCCAGACGTATCCCGTCTAAAACGCTATTCTGTCGAGGATATTGTCCTTACAGAATGTGAATCGCTAAATGCCAGACTGGAACCACTACGTACAGCGCATCCTTGAGTTGATGAAGCGCTACCCAGGGCTGATCGCGGCGTTTGGTTTTTGCTCGGGTGTGAGCAGTTTTATTCTGGTGGACCGTCAGCAAGGTATGGCCCGCTGGATCGCCGTGATCCTGCTGGTGAGCTGGGTCTGGCTGATGCTGGAAAACAGTTTCACCCAGTTGTTCAGCCGGGTGTTCAAACGCGAAATCCCCCCTCCTTTGCTGCGCTATGCGACCCAGATGATCCACCAGGAAAGTCTGTTTTTCGTCCTGCCGTTTTTCTTCATCACCACTACCTGGAACAGCGGCCAGTTGGTCTTTACCGGGCTGCTCGGTGTGTGCGCGTTGATCACCATTACCGACCCGCTGTATTACAAATGGCTGGCCCCCCGGCGCTGGCTGTTTTTGGCGTTGCACACCCTGGCACTGTTCGCGGCGATGCTGACGGCGCTGCCGATTATCCTTAACCTGACCACCGCCCAGAGCTACAAGCTGGCGCTGGGCACCGCTGTGTTGCTTTCAATCCCCAGCTTGGCCGTGAGCTTGCCGCTGAAAACCTGGCGCGGCTGGCTGGTGCTACCGCTGATCGTCATGGTACTGGGTGGCACCGGCTGGTTGCTGCGCTCCTGGGTACCCCCCGCCACGCTGTGGATGACTGAAGTCGCGGTCACCACCCAGCTGCAAGACCGTACGCCGGGCGAAAGTATCGAGGACATCAGCGTCAGCGAGCTGCGTACTCGTGGGCTCTACGCGTATACCTCGATCAATGCTCCGCGGGGTCTGAACGAGCGGATTTACCATGTTTGGCAACTCAACGGCCAGGAAGTCGACCGTATAGCCCTGGATATCCATGGCGGGCGCAAAGAGGGCTATCGCGCCTGGACTCACAAACAGAACTTCCCGCCCGATCCGGTGGGTCGCTGGCAAGTTCGGGTGCTGACTGAAGATGGGCAGATGATCGGCGTTTTGCGCTTCCGAGTTAATCCAGATCAATCTGTGCCTGCGCTAGCTCCGGCAAACTGAAACACTTTTGCAGGATTGTGCTATTACATAAGGTCTGCGTTTCAACGTACTGAGCTGGGAGCTTAAGACTATTACGGCCATGGCGGGCAATGCCCAACTAGACACGTCCAGTAATCCTGCGCGACTGCTGATCAGCGGCGACTGGACGCTTGCCCATTACACTCGCCTCAAGCAGCAGACCGAGCAACTGGTCGGTCAGTACGACGCCCAGACCGCCATCGACCTGGATGACGTCTCCAGTATCGATACGGCGGGTGCGTCGCTGTTGGTGGAGTTGTTGGGTGCAGAGCGCGTCAGTCAGTTGACCAAAACCGCACAGAAACTTCCCGCCGCCGACCGTGCTTTGCTGCAAACGGTCTATTCCTCAATGCGTGATTTCTGTGTGCCGGTCAAAACCGCTGAGCAGAACATAGGCATTTTGTTGTTGAGCCGCATCGGCAGCTCGGTCTACAAGCTGTGGCAAGACACGCTGCAACTGCTGGGTTTTATCGGCTTGATCCTGCAAACCCTGGTGCGCAATCTGTTTCGCCCCAAACAGTGGCGCATTACACCAGTGGTAGCACATATCGAGCAGATCGGGCTCAACGCCGCGCCGATTGTGGTGTTGCTGACCTTTATGGTGGGCGCTGTGGTGGCATTTCTTGGCGCCACGGTGCTGGCCAACTTTGGCGCAGGAATTTTCACCGTAGACCTGGTGGCGTTTTCCTTCCTGCGTGAATTTGGCGTGTTGCTGACCGCCATCCTGCTGGCTGGCCGCACGGCCAGTGCCTTTACTGCACAAATCGGCTCAATGAAGGCCAACGAAGAGATCGATGCGATTCGTACTTTGGGCCTCGATCCGATGGACTTGCTGGTGCTGCCGCGGGTACTGGCCCTGTTGATCGCTCTGCCGCTGCTGACCTTTTTGGCCATGATGGCGGGCATCCTCGGTGGCGCCGTGGTGTGCGTGGTATCGCTGGGCATTTCCCCCGACATGTTTATTTCGCTGCTGCACTCCGATATCGGTGTTCAGCACTTTCTGGTGGGCATGGTCAAAGCGCCGTTCTTCGCCTTTCTGATCGCTGCAGTGGGCTGCCTTGAGGGCTTCAAGGTCAGCGGCAGCGCCGAATCTGTCGGCGCCCACACCACGTCCAGCGTGGTGCAATCGATCTTTATCGTGATCGTCCTCGACGCCGTAGCCGCGTTGTTCTTTATGGAGATGGGCTGGTGAGTGTGTCTATGCGCAAGCCCGGCGAGGCGGTGATCGAGGTGCGTGATTTGTGCAACCGCTTTGGTAGCCAAACGGTGCACGAACACCTCGATCTGGATGTGTACAAGGGGGAGATTCTCGGTGTGGTCGGGGGTTCCGGCACCGGTAAATCCGTACTGCTGCGCAGTATTGTCGGCCTGCGTCGGCCCACATCAGGGCAAGTGCGAGTGTTTGGCCAAGACCTGATGAACCTGCAGGAAACCGAGCGCTCGTTGATTGAACGGCGCTTTGGCGTGTTGTTTCAGCGTGGTGCGCTGTTTTCTTCGCTGACGGTGACTGAAAACATCGCCCTGCCCCTGATCGAGCACGCGGGGCTGAGCCGCCCTGACGCCGAGCATCTGGCGTGCGTCAAGCTGGCGCTGGCCGGGTTGCCCTTGTCGGCCGCCGACAAATACCCGTCTTCACTGTCGGGCGGGATGGTCAAGCGCGCGGCATTGGCACGGGCGCTGGCGCTGGATCCGGACATCCTGTTTCTTGACGAACCCACCGCCGGGCTCGATCCGATTGGTGCGGCAGCGTTTGACCAACTGATTCTGACCCTGCGCGATGCGCTGGGTTTAAGTGTGTTTCTCGTCACCCACGACCTCGACACGCTGTACACCATCACTGACCGGGTGGCAGTGCTGTCGCAAAAACGGGTGTTGGTGGCTGCGCCCATCCGTGAAGTTGAAGACTTCGACGACCCGTGGATTCATGAATATTTCCATGGCCCCCGTGGCCGCGCCGCATACGAAGCGGCAACCCAGCTTAAGGAGCAATGACATGGAAACCCGTGCCCATCATGTATTGATCGGCCTGTTCAGCGTCCTGGTTGTCGTTGGAGGCATGCTGTTTGGCCTGTGGCTGGCGAAGGCGAGCATGGACAGCACGTTCAAGGATTACGAAGTGGTGTTCAATGAAGCCGTCAGCGGTCTGTCCAAAGGCAGCTCGGTGCAATACAACGGAATCAAGGTAGGTGACGTTATCGAACTGCGCCTGGACGAAAAAGACCCGCGTCGCGTATTGGCGCGTATTCGCCTGGCGGCTGGCACGCCGGTCAAGGTCGACACCAAGGCCAAGCTGGCGCTGACCGGCGTCACCGGCACCTCGATCATCCAGCTCAGTGGTGGCGATCCGAGCAGCCCTGCCCTCAAGGGTAAGGACGGCAAACTGCCGGAAATCGTGGCTTCGCCTTCGCCGATTGCCCGGCTGTTGACCGATGGCAACGACTTGTTGGCCAACGTCAACATGCTGCTGCATAACGCCAATGGCCTGTTCTCTGAAGAGAACATCAGCCGCGTCAGCAAGACGCTGGATAATCTTGAGCAAACCACCACGGCCATAGCCGGCCAGCGTGGCGATATCAGCCAGACGTTGAAACAGCTGGCCCAGGTCGGCAAACAGGCCAGCGCCACGCTTGAGCAAACCACTGCACTGATGCGCAACGCCAATGGTCTGCTGAGCACCGATGGCAAACAGATGTTCAGCAGCGCAGAGAGCGCCATGAAGTCTCTGGAACAAAGTAGCGCAACCATCAACAAGCTGATCGACAACAATGAGCAATCGCTTAACAGCGGCCTGCAAGGTCTGAATCAACTTGGCCCGGCGGTCAATGAACTGCGCGAAACCCTAGGCACATTGCGCTCGATCTCGCGACGCCTGGAAGCCAACCCAAGCGGTTACTTGCTGGGCCGCGAACAGAACAAGGAATTTACCCCATGAAGCGTACTTATCGCCTGGCAGGTTCTATCGTCCTTGCGGCCAGCCTGAGCCTGCTCAGCGCCTGTTCAATCTTGCCCAAGCCGGAGCAGGTCGATATGTATCGGTTGCCGGCTGCGCAAGTGCCTGTTGCTGCCAGCCACAGCGCCCCGGTGACGTGGTCGTTGCGCCTCGACAAGCCGATGGCCAGCGGTGCGCTGAACAACCAGAACATTGCAGTGGTGCCCGAAGGCAACCTGATCAGCAACTACAAGGGTGCGCGCTGGAGCGATACCGCGCCGGTGCTGCTGCGCAACCGTCTGCTCGATGCCTTCCTGCAGGATGGCCGGATCCAGGGCTTGAGTACCGACGACAGCAACTTGCAGTCGGATTACGAGCTGGGTGGGGAATTGTTGGCGTTCCAGACACACTACAATGGCAAAAGCCCGCAAGTGCTGATCCAGTACAACGCTCGCTTGGTGCGTAGCAGCGACCAGCGGGTGATCGCCTCCAAGCGTTTTGAAGCGCGCCAGCCACTGAGCAATCCAATGGTGCCGAGCGTGGTTGCCGGCTTTGGCCAAGCCAGCGACACCCTCATGCCGCAAGTGGTGCAGTGGGTGATGCAACAGGGGCAGGCGGAGCGTTAAAAGCCCAAGGCAAGAGCCCCTCACCCTCTCCCGGAGGGTGAGGGGCTCTTTTGCTTACACCAACCCTCCATTGGCCCGCAAAATCTGCCCATTGACCCAATCCGCTGCCGGGCTCACCAGAAATGAGACGATATTGGCGATGTCTTGCGGCTGGCCCAAGCGCTCCAGGGGCGGCATCTGGGAGAAGGTCTGGATCTGTTCTTCGCTCTTGCCACGCAAGAACAGCTCCGTCGCTACTGGCCCCGGAGCCACGGCGTTGACTGTGATCTGGCGACCGCGCAGCTCTTTGGCAAACACTTGGGTCAATGACTCAACCGCCGCTTTACTGGCGATGTACACCGCGTAACCCGGCAGGTTCATGCCCACCGTACTGCTCGAAAAGTTAACGATGCGCCCGCCGCCGTTCAGCCGGGTGGCGGCTTCGCGCAGGGTGTTGAAAGTGCCTTTGGTATTGATATTGAAGGTGTGGTCGTACAGTTCGTCGCTGTACTGGGCCAGCGGCAGAACATTGAGCACACCTGCGTTATTGATCAGTACATCAACTTTGCCGAGCTGCTGCTCGGTTTCATCGAACAAGCGCTTTACGTCGGCGGCGCTGGCCACATCGGCTTGCACGGCAATCGCCTGGTGCCCGTCCCTGCGCAGTTCTGCGACCAAGGCAGTGGCTTCGCTGGCGCTGCTGGCGTAGTTGATGACCACGGCAAAACCTTGGCGGGCCAGCTGTCTGGCAATAACGGCACCGATGCCGCGAGAAGCGCCAGTGATAATGGCGACGTCAGGTTGTGTGGAACTCATGGCAACACTCCGTATTGGATTAGGCGTTGGGCTAGGTTCACATGTGCGTTCACGCGGATAAAGACCGCTGATTTGATACCGGTATTCGTAAATTCACACTAATCCCACAGGGATAATCAAACATGTGTGGGCGGCGGGTTCTTGTTCTCCTTGATCTTGTACGAGGCCACATACAGCGCTGGCAGGAACAGCAGCGTGAGCAAGGTGGCCGACAGGATCCCGCCGATCATGGCGTAGGCCATCGGCCCCCAGAACACGTCACGGGCAATCGGGATCATGCCCAGGCTGGCGGCCGCAGCGGTGAGCAGGATCGGCCGGCGTCGATGCTGGGTGGCTTGCATCACCGCGTGCCACGGGTCATAGCCGTCACGCTCGTACTGGTCGATCTGGGTCACCAAAATCACCGAGTTACGGACGATGATGCCGATCAGCGCCAGAATCCCCAGAATTGCCACAAAGCCCATCGGCGTACCGGTTGGCACCAACGCCAGAACCACGCCGATCAGCCCCAGCGGCGCGACACTCACCACCAGGAACATCTTCTGCACACTTTGCAGCTGGATCATCAGGAACGTTGCCATCAAGAACAGCATTAACGGCACTACCTTGGCGATCGGGCCCTGGGCCTTGGCGCTTTGCTCCACCGTGCCGCCCGTTTGCAGGTTGTAGCCCAAGGGCAGGCTGTCGGCGAACTTGTCGACGTCCGGTTTGAGCTGCGTGACCAGATCGGTCGGTTGCATTGAACCGCGCACCGAGGCTTTGAGCGTCAGGGTGGGAATCCGGTCACGGCTCCAGATCAAAGGCTGCTCCAGCTCGTAGCGCACCGTGGCAAAGGCCAGTAGCGGAATCGAGGTGCCGCTCGGCGTGGTGATTTGCAGGTTGAGCAGGGTTTCGGGGGTGCCACGTTCACTGCTGTTGGCCCGTCCGACGATATTGATCAGGTAGATGTTGTCCTTCACCTGGCTGACGGCTGCCCCGCTGACGATGCTGTTCATCACATGGGCTACGTCCTCGGACGACAGTCCGAACTGGCGGGCCTTGTCCTGGGCAATATCGATGCGCAGGACCTTGCCGGGCTCGTTCCAGTTGAAGATGGTTTCACCGACGTTGGGGTTGGCATCGAGCACCGAGGCCAGGTCGATCGAATACTTGCGCACCAGATCGATATTCGGCCCGCTGACCCGGTATTGCAGCGGCTGCCCTACCGGCGGGCCCAGCTCCAGGGTATGGACGAAACTGCCGACCCCCACAAACTCCTCGCGCAGACGCTTGTTCAGACGCTCGATCAACACATCTCGACTCTCAAGCCCGGTACTGACGATCACCAACTGAGCATAAAAGGGGTTTTGCAGTTGTTGGTCCAGCGGCAGGTAGAAACGGATCGCACCCTCGCCGATGTACGAGCTCCAGCGCACGATATCCGGGTCGCCCTTGAGTGACTCTTCAAAACGCTGGGTGACTTTCAGGGTTTCCTGAATCGACGCGTTTTGCGGCAGGTTCAGGTCCACCAGGATTTCGGGGCGATCGGAGGCCGGGAAGAACTGGTTCTGCACCAGCCCCATGCCGAACACCGCCATTACAAACATCAGCACCGTGGCGCCGATGGTCCACCAGCGATTACGCATGCACCACAGCAGACCGCTGTTGAAAACCTGGGCCAGACGCCCTGGTGTCTCGGATTTGGGTTTGACCTTGGCGCTGAGGATATGCACGCCCAGCACCGGGGCGAACAGTACCGCCACCACCCATGACACCAGCATCGCCACGGCAATTACCGCAAATAGGGTGAAGGTGTATTCCCCCGCCGAGCTGTTGTTCAGTCCGATGGGGACAAACCCGGCCACCGTGACCAGTGTGCCGGTGAGCATCGGGAAGGCTGTGGAGTGATAGGCAAAGGTTGCTGCCTGCTCCTTGGTTTCCCCCAGTTCGAGCCGTGTGATCATCATCTCCACGGTGATCATCGCATCGTCTACCAGCAAGCCGAGGGCAATGATCAATGCACCCAGCGACACCCGTTGCATGGCGATGCCGGTGAACTCCATAAACACGAACACCAGGGCCAGAACCAGCGGGATCGAGATCGCTACCACCAACCCGGCGCGCAGTCCCAGGCTGATAAAACTCACTGCCAATACGATCACTACGGCTTCAAACAGCGCGCTGGTGAAGCCGCTCACGGCCACTTCAACTACCTGCGCCTGATCGGACACCATGTGTACGCCCACGCCCACCGGCAACTGTGCAGTCAGGTCGTCGATGCGTTGTTGCAGCTCCTTGCCGAACTCCTGAATGTTGCCGCCGTCGATCATGGCGATTGCCAGGCCGATGGCTGGCTTACCGTTGTAATGGAACATGGGGGCTGCCGGGTCGACGTAGCCCCGGCTGATATCGGCGATGTCGGCCAGTCGGTAAAAACGGTCGTTGACCCGCAGGTTCACCGCTGCCAGGTCTTCAACACTGTGGAACTGCCCCGAGGTGCGTACCGACATGCGTTCCGGGCCCGCTTCGATGACACCGGCGGGGGTCACGGCGTTCTGTTGTTGCAGGCTTTCAAGGATATGTTCCTGGTCCAGGCCCAGCGCTGCCAGTTTGCGGGTCGAAAAGTCCAGGTAGAAGGTTTCCTCCTGCTCGCCAATGGTCGTTACCTTGCCGCGGTTGGGAACATCGCGAATCCCGGTGCGCACCTGCTCCACGTAGTCGCGCAGCTGGCGCATGGTGAAGCCGTCACCGGTGAAGGCGAAGATGGTGCCATACACATCACCGAACTCATCGTCGAACCCCGGACCTTGAATGCCCTGGGGGAAATCGCCGCGGATGTCGCCGATTTTTTTCCGGACCTCATACCAGATATGGGGAATGGCATCGGCCTTGGTGGTGTCCTTGAGGAACACAAACACCGTGGATTCGCCGGGCCGGGTATAGCTTTGCACGTAGTCGAGCGAATCCAGCTCTTCGAGCTTTTTCTCGATGCGGTCGGTGATTTGCAATCGGGTTTCATCGACCGTAGCACCAGGCCACTTGCTCTGGATCACCATGGTTTTGATGGCGAAGGACGGGTCTTCTGCGCGGCCCAGATTGATATACGAAAAAATCCCGGCGACCACCGCCACAAACATCAAATACCAGACAAATGACTGATGCTTGAGGGCCCACTCGGACAGGTTGAACTTCCCATTCATTGCGAGCTTTCCTTATCGAGTCTGACTTTCTGTCCGGGACTGAGACTGTTCACGCCGGCGCTGACTACGTTGTCGCCTGCGGTTATGCCGCCAGACAACAACACGGTTTTTGCATCGCGTCGCTGTACGGTGACGTCACGCGGGCTGACGGTTTGCGCTGCCTTGTCGATAACCCACACGCGGCTGTGACCGTCGACGACCTGCACGGCGGTCAGTGGCAACTGGAAATGCTCGGCGGTCGGGCTGCTGACGGTCACGCTGACCGAACTGCCAAGACGA
The DNA here is from genome assembly GCF_037055265.1 of Pseudomonas sp. ML2-2023-6. Classification (NCBI taxonomy): domain Bacteria; kingdom Pseudomonadati; phylum Pseudomonadota; class Gammaproteobacteria; order Pseudomonadales; family Pseudomonadaceae; genus Pseudomonas; species Pseudomonas sp. ML2-2023-6. Next base: position 795,833 of record NZ_CP146347.1, read on the forward strand.
AATGCAGCCGGAGTCTGGTCCAGTGTCAGGCGGGTACGACGAGTACGGGTGGCGCTGTCGGCTTGCGGGGCGATCTCACGGACATGGGCGCGGGTGTTGACGTTCGGGTCGAGCTGGCCGGCGACCAGGAACACGATGCCTTTGGGGAGCTCCTCGGCCAGCGGGCCCGGCAAGTCGATCACGGCTTCCTTGATTTCAGGGCGGGCCAGGGTAACGACTTCCTGGCCGATGCTGACCACTTGCCCGGCCTCGGCCTGCCATTGGGTGATGACCGCGTCATGGTCAGCGCGCAGGTTGCAGTAACTGAGTTGGTCCTGGGCCTGGTTCACCGCGGCTTGCGCCTGTTGCATCGAGGCCTGGGTGGTCTTGAGGTCGGCTTGTGCGGTGTCCAGTTGAGCCTGAGCGCCAACACCACGGTCGAGCAGCTCTTGCTGGCGTCGGGCGGTGGCTCGGGCGTTGATCAATTGCGCTTGTACCTTGGCCAGATCACCTTGGGCCGAGCGCAACTGGTTTTGTTGATCGGTCGGGTCGAGGTTGGCCAGAATGTCGCCCTGTTTGACCTCCGCGCCCACATCGTAAAAGCGCCGCACAATGCGCCCCGGTACACGAAAGCCCAGCGTGCTTTCGTAACGGGCCTCGATATTGCCGGCAAAGCGCCCCAGGTTTTGCGCCAACTCTGGTTGGGCCACTACGTACAGCACCGGGCGCACGGGCTCGGGTGGCCGTTTTTCAGAGCAGCCCAATAGCATGGCGGCGGCCAATGGCATCACCCAAAAATGTCTCATAGCTGCACCCCCTGGGCTGGGGCTGGGACGATTTCAACCTTCATGCCGGGGTGTAACAATTGTCCGCCTGCGACCACGACATTCTCTCCATCCTTAAGACCATCGCTGACGATCACGCTGCCGGTCAGGTAACGCCCGACCTTGACCCGCTGCAGGCGTACGTTGCTTTGCTCGTCGGCGATCCACACGGCGGGTTCGCTGATGTCTTTGGTCAAGGCCGACCATGGAAGCTCGATGCTGCGGCTGGGTGGCGGGGTCAGGTTGACGCTGACAATCGAGCCCAGGTCCATACCTTTGGGCAGTGCATCCAGTTGTACCTTGATTTGTAGCGTGCCGCTTTGCGCGGCCACCGTGGGGGTGATTTCGCGGATCTGGCCGTTGACCTTGATCGTCGGATCGCTCAGCAGCGTGACTTGCACCGTGGGGTTCTTGGGCGGCTCGATAAACAACGACTCATACACGTTGAAAACTGCGTCGCGGGCACCGTCGCGGGCCAGGGTGAAAATCGGCATGGTGGCCTGCACCACTTGCCCGACTTCGGCCTGGCGCGCGGTGATGATGCCGGGTGCCTCGGCTTCAAGGTTGCTGTAACTCAGTTGTTCGCGGGCGTTGGCCAGTTGGGCCTGGGCAGCCGCCAAGGCACTTTTGGCACTCAGTTGGGCCGCGTTGGCCGCGTCGTATTCGCTTTGGCTGGTGTAGCCTTTTGGCAGCAATTTTTGCTGACGAATAAACGCAGCCCGGGTTTGCACCACTTGCGCTTGCTGCGCGTTGACGCTGGCCTGGGCGGTCTCGACCTGGATCTTCAGGTCTTTGGGGTCGAGGCGGGCCAGCACCTGTTGGGCCTGGATGTGATCACCCACATCGACCTTGCGTTCGATAATCTTGCCGCCCACGCGAAATGAAAGCCGGGTTTCGACCCGGGCTTGAATATCGCCGCTGAGTTGAATCGGCAGTGCAAATTCGCGAGTGCTTACCTGCTGTACATACACCCGAGGCGATAAAGGCTCTTTGGGCCCCTCTTTGCCACACGCGGTGAGTAGCGCCAACAGGCTTAAGCCCAAAATGCCCGTGTTCAGTGGACCAGCCATGCAAGCTCCTTTGCGTGATGCTGATTAACATTCGAATACGGTTGATAGCGTAGAACAGGCTTTCCACTCTGTGGGACTCTATGTGCGTTGTATTTGTAGCCGCTGCCGCCGGTTGCGACCGGTTGCGTAGTGACCTGCCCCTGAAATCTTGAAGGACCTGCGGCCCTTATCGCAGCCTGCGGCAGCGGCTACAAATATCTACTTCGAAATGAGGTTATCCATGCTTACCACCCTGGCGGTGGCCAATTACCGCTCCATCAACCAGTTGGTGGTGCCCTTGGCCAGACTGAATCTGATCACTGGCCCCAACGGCAGCGGCAAATCGAATCTTTACCGAGCACTGCGCTTGTTGGCCGAAACCGCCCAGGGCGGAGTGGTCAATGCCCTGGCCCGCGAAGGTGGTCTGAGTTCAACATTCTGGGCCGGACCAGAGGTGATTTCTCGGCGCATGAAACAGGGCGAAGTCGATATAAATGCCAGCGTCCATCAGGGGGCCAAGCGGCTGCGCCTGGGGTTTGCCGCAGAGGACTTCAGCTACGCCATCGCCTTGGGCTTGCCGATACCAGGGCGCACGCAGTTCAACCTCGATCCGCAAATCAAGCACGAGAGTATCTGGGCGGGGCCTTTTTACCGGCCGGCCAGTGAGCTGGTGGAGCGCAAAGGGCCCATGGTCCGCGCTCGTGATGGTCGCAACTGGCAGGTGCTGGCACAGCACACGCCGTTGTTCGACAGCCTGTTCGATCAGATCGGCAGCTTACAGGCGTCGCCTGAAGTCTTGCTGTTACGCGAGTCCATCCGTGGCTGGCGCTTTTACGATCACTTTCGCACCGACCCCGACGCTCCTGTGCGCCAGCCGCAACTGGGCACACGCACGCCGGTGCTGCATCACGATGGCCGTGATTTGGCGGCGGCGTTGCAAACCATCCTTGAAGTTGGCAACCCCGAAGCCCTGCATGCCGCGATCTGCGATGCGTTCCCCGGCGCCAGGCTGGAAATCGAGTGCGTGCCCGGCGGGCATTTTTATATCGAGTTTTATCAGGAGGGGCTGCTGCGGCCATTGTCGGCCGCCGAGTTGTCAGACGGTACGCTGCGCTATCTGTTGTTGATCGCCGCCCTGCTCACCCCGCGCCCGCCGAGCATGATGGTGCTCAACGAGCCCGAGACCAGCCTGCACCCGGACCTGTTGCCTGCCTTGGCGCGGTTGATCATCAGCGCCTCGCAGCACTCACAGATATGGGTGGTGTCCCATGCCCGGCGCCTGATCGCCGCCTTGCAGCAAGACCCGGAGTGCAACTGCATCGTGCTGGAAAAAAACCTTGGCCAGACTGAAGTGGTCGGCCAGCGGATGCTGGATAAGCCCACGTGGTATTGGCCCGACAAATAAAAACGCCGACGGCTTTAAAAGTCGTCGGCGTTTGCAGTGAAGCGGGCGTGGTTTAGAACGCTGGCAGCACCGCACCTTTGTATTTCTCGGCAATAAAGGCTTTCACTTCAGGGCTGGTCAGGGCCTTGGCCAGCTTCTGGATCGCTACGCTGTCCTTATTGTCAGGACGGGCTACCAGGAAGTTCACGTACGGCGAATCGGCACCTTCAATGATCAGCGCGTCGGTGGCTGGGTTCAGACCCGCTTCCAGCGCGTAGTTAGTGTTGATCATGTCCAGGTCAACCTGGTCCAGCACGCGTGGCAGCAGTGCAGACTCAAGCTCCTTGAACTTGAAGTTGTGCGGGTTCTTGGCGATGTCTTTTGGTGTGGAAACAGCGTTGGTCGGGTCTTTGAGTTCGATCAAGCCAGCCTTTTGCAGCAGGATCAAAGCACGGCCGCTGTTGCTGCCTTCGTTAGGGATAGCGATGGTCGCGCCGTCTTTGAGCTCAGACAGGTTTTTGATCTTTTTCGAGTAGCCGCCGAACGGTTCAACGTGAACGCCGACCACGGTGATCAGGTTAGTACCTTTACCTTTGTTGAAGCTTTCGAGGTACGGCAGGGTCTGGAAGTAGTTGGCATCCAGGTGCTTCTCGGCAACTTGCACGTTCGGTTGCACATAGTCGGTGAACACTTTGATTTCCAGATCCACGCCTTCTTTGGCGAGGGTTGGTTTGATCAACTCAAGGATTTCGGCGTGGGGGACTGGCGTTGCAGCCACTACCAGCTTTTCGCCAGCTTGTACCAGGCCTGCAGTCAAAGCAGCCGCCAATGCGGTAAACAACAGAACCTTTTTCATGCAATACCCTTAAGTGTGTGACCGTTCGGATGACGGTTCTTGGAAGACGAAATGGACAATACCGAGTTTCTTTATTCCAGAACAATAATATTTATTCAGCTTCTTATGCCATTTTGTTCACTTGACGAGATGTTTGTGGGAGCGAGCCTGCTCGCGAAGGTCGTAAACGATAGCGCGTCTTCACGAGCAGGCTCGCTCCCACAGGGTCAAGAAAGAAGTTGCTTGAGCGCCGCCAACTCCTGCTCTGTCGCCCCTTTTATAAATTGTTCAATCTGGCTCAGACCATCGGGAAGGTTCAAGTGCTCGGGCTGGATCTCTTCGCCGGTGCTCACCAGCAGTGCAAAATGAATCACGTTTTCCAGTTCACGGGTGTTGCCCGGCCAGCTGTAGCGCTCAAGTACCCGTTGCGCGCTGTCGCTGATAAACGGCACGGGCAGGCTCAGGCGTTGGCTGTAGATGCCTAAAAAGTATTCAGCCAGGGACAGGATGTCCCCTGGCCGTTCGCGCAACGCGGGCAAGTCCAGTCGCCCTTCGCTGAGGTAGTAATACAGCCGCTCATGGAATTTGCCGGCACTTACCGCCTGGGCCAGATCAATGCTGGTGGCCGCGACCAGTCGCACATCGACCGGGCTGGGTTGATGGGCGCCCACACGGGTGACTTCGTGGGTTTCCAGCGCGGCCAGTAGCTTGACCTGGATCGCCAGAGGCAAGTCGCCAATTTCGTCCAGATATAAAGTGCCGCCATTGGCCGAGCCAAACCACCCCGCGCGGCTGCTGGCCGAACTGTTGTGGGTTCCTGCGGCATAGCCGAACAGCTCGGCATCGGCATAAGTTGGGCTGATCGCCCCGCAATTGACCGAAACAAACAAACCGGTGCGGTCGCTGGCGCGGTGAATATGCCGCGCCAGCAGCTCCTTGCCGCTGCCAGTTTCGCCCCGGATCAACACGGGCAAGGCGCGGGGCGCCAACTGTTCCAGGTCGTTGCGTAGTTGGCGCGAACGCGGGTCGACAAACACCAGCGCCTTGGCGCGAATGCTCAGGGGGCTTTTTTCCGCGTCGGGAAAGGTCAGCAACGGCTGACCGAAGGTTTCATGCAGGCTCATGGCAGGCTCCCGCCCGCCGCCTAAGGGTGGGCGCGGGCGTTACAAAAATTCATGCGCGGCGCAGGGCGCCATGTTCGATGCGGGTTTGCAGGCGGTACAAAAAGGCGAAACCTTGCTCCCAGCGCTGGTGTCCGGACTTGACGTTGATATGCCCGGCACCGCTGATAATGCCGACCTCGGCGCCCCATTGGCGGGCGAACTCCATGGCTCGTGGCGCGCTGACTGCGCCATCGTTGTCCGAGCTGACTATCTGGCTGGGGAACGGTAATGGTCGGGTCGGTATAGGTGCAAAGTTGCGCAAGGCGGGCGCACAGGCCGGGCGCTCGACATCGGCCGGGGCTACCAGTAACGCGCCGCGCACTTGGCTCAACAGGCTTTCTGGCGCACGCTCGGCCCAATGGGCTACGGTAATGCAACCCAGGCTGTGGGCAATCAGAATCACGGGAGTGCTGTCGGCGGCAATGGCCTCGGCCAGGGCGGCGATCCAGTCCTCGCGGCGCGGCGTCAGCCAGTCGGCCTGCTCCACCCGAGTACTGTTCGGTAAGCTGTTTTGCCAGTGGGTTTGCCAATGATCGTCGGACGAACCTTGCCAGCCCGGCACTATCAAATAGCGAATCGAATCGTTGCCCATGGGTGTGCGCCTCCAGCGGTATGTGTGTTACCGAGTCAGTATAGGGACGGTTTTTAGATTCGCTAAGGAATAAGAAGCTATTTGTTTATAACCAAAAAGTGATCCTTGAGGATTCTGCACCATGAAAAGCCTGGTCGACCACCTGAGCCAATACGCGGCCTATCACCGTGACCGACGCAATATCGTCAGCCACTTCATTGGCATCCCGTTGATTGTGGTTGCCGTGGCTGCGCTGCTGTCGCGACCGCAATGGGCTGGGGTTTCACCGGCGTTGTTAGTGATGCTGGCAAGCGCGGTTTTTTACCTGCGCCTTGAGCTGCGGCTCGGAGTATTGATGACGCTGCTGCTGGGGTTGGCGGTATGGCTGGGGCATTCGCTGGCGTCGTTGAGCACGGCCGCTTGGCTGGGTTGGAGCATTGGGTTGTTTGTGTTGGGCTGGGTGATTCAGTTTGTCGGGCATTACTACGAAGGGCGCAAGCCGGCGTTTATCGATGATCTGACCGGGCTGATCGTGGGGCCGTTGTTTGTGGTGGTGGAGCTGGGTTTTTTGCTGGGCTGGCGCGAGGATTTGCGCCGCGAGATTGAGTTGCGACAGCCGCTGCAAAGATAAGACTGCCGGTAGCAGCTGCCGAAGGAACGAGGCTGCGTCCGGCTGCGCAGCAGTCGTAAAATCAGACACTGCAGTGTGCCAGTTAAACCCGAATTTCAGATTCTACGGTCGCTGCGCAACCGGACGCAGCCTCGTTCCTACGGCAGCTGCTACGAAGCTCTTCAGCGCTTGAAGGCCTGATGCAGCTCGGCCAGTGTTTCAAAGTGGTACTTGGGCGCAAACGAGTTCAGCTCTTCAAAGCTGCCAAAGCCATAACCCACAGCTGCTGCGTCCATACCATTGTCGCGGGCGCCGATCAGGTCGTGCTTGCGGTCACCGATCATCAGGGTTTGAGCCGGGTCCAGGCCTTGCTCACTTATCAAGTGGGCAATCAGCTCGACCTTGTTGGTGCGGGTGCCATCCAGTTCGCTGCCGTAGATCACTTTGAAGTGCTTGGCGAAATCAAAATGACGAGCAATTTCACGCGCATAGATATGCGGTTTTGAAGTCGCAATAAACAGTTGGCGACCCTGTGCCACCAGCTCTTCGAGCAGCGGCGTGACGCCCTCGAACACTTGGTTTTCATACAGGCCGGTCACGGCGAAACGCTCGCGGTAAAAGCCCATTGCTTCCCACGCTTTTGCTTCGTCAAAGTCATATGTGGCCATGAACTGTTGCAGCAGCGGCGGGCCGATAAAGTGCTCAAACTTAGTCAGGTCAGGTTCATCGATGCCCAGCTTGCTCAGGCCGAACTGGATCGAACGGGTGATGCCTTCGCGTGGGTCGGTCAGGGTGCCGTCGAGGTCGAACAATACGTTTTGGTAATGCATGCAGGGCTCCAAAATAGGGGGCTTAAACGGCCAGGTGATAGCCTTCGGCCAAATGCTGGTCCTTGAGTTTTACGTAGTTGCCGGCGCTGTAGGTGAAGAACGCTTTTTCCTTTTCGGTCAGCTCACGCACCTGTTTGACCGGGCTGCCCACATACAGAAAACCGCTGACCAGACGCTTGCCCGGTGGTACCAGGCTGCCCGCACCGACGATCACATCGTCTTCAATCACCGCGCCGTCCATCACGATGCTGCCCATGCCGATCAGGATACGGCTGCCCACGCTGCAACCATGCAGCATGACTTTATGGGCGATGGTTACGTCGTCGCCGATCAACAGCGGGAAGCCCTCGGGGTTAAAGGGCCCCGCGTGGGTGATGTGCAGTACGCAGCCGTCCTGCACGCTGGTGCGGGCGCCGATGCGGATGCGGTGCATATCGCCGCGAATCACGGTCAGCGGCCAGATTGAACTGTCGGCGCCGATCTCCACATCGCCGATCACCACCGCCGAGCGGTCGACAAAGGCGCGCTCGCCCAGGGTCGGTATGTGCTGCTGGAATGGACGGATGGACACAAATAGCTTCCTTCTTTAGCCGTAATAGGGTGTTGCAATGCTGCGGTCTGAGTCGATTGTAATTAAGATGGCTCAATGTTTCTTCAAGCCAAGGTGCCAAACGTGAGCGAGAACAACCCTCTTTTGCAGCCCTACGACCTGCCGCCGTTCTCGGCGATCCGTCCTGAGCACGTACAGCCGGCCATCGAGCAGATCCTCGCCGACAACCGCGCCGGCATTCAAGCCATCCTCAAGGACCAGGGCCAGAACCCGACATGGGCTGGCCTGGTATTGGCGATGGATGAGCTGAACGACCGACTGGGCGCGGCCTGGAGCCCGGTCAGCCACCTCAATGCAGTGTGCAACAGCGCAGAGTTGCGTGAAGCCTACGAGGCTTGCCTGCCTGCGTTGAGCGCCTATTCCACCGAGATGGGCCAGAACCGTGAGTTGTTCCAGGCTTTCGAAGCCCTGGCCCACAGCCCGCAAGTAGCCGATTTCGATCAGGCACAAAAAACTATTCTTGAGCACTCGCTGCGCGACTTCCGTCTGTCGGGTATTGACCTGCCAGAGGCTGAGCAGAAGCGTTACGCGGAAGTGCAGAGCAAGCTTTCCGAACTGGGCAGCAAGTTTTCCAACCAACTGTTGGACGCGACCCAGGCCTGGACCAAGCACATCACCGACGAAGCCGCGCTGGCGGGTCTGACCGATTCGGCCAAGGCGCAAATGGCTGCCGCTGCGCAGGCCAAAGGTCTGGACGGCTGGCTGATCAGCCTGGAGTTCCCGAGCTACTTCCCGGTCATGACTTATGCGCAAGACCGCGCTCTGCGCGAAGAAGTCTACGCTGCGTACTGCACCCGCGCCTCGGACCAAGGCCCGAATGCCGGAAAGTTCGACAACGGTCCGGTGATGGAAGAGATCCTCGACCTGCGTCAGGAACTTGCGAAACTCTTGGGTTTTGGCAGCTTTGCCGAGCTGAGCCTGGCCACCAAAATGGCTGAAACCCCGGATCAGGTGCTGACCTTCCTGCGCGATCTGGCCAAGCGCAGCAAGCCTTTTGCTGCGCGTGATCTTGAACAACTGCAAGCCTACGCCGCCGAGCAAGGCACTGCGGAGCTGAAAAGCTGGGACTCAGGCTTCTTCGGCGAGAAACTGCGCGAGCAGCGTTACAGCGTGTCCCAAGAGGCACTGCGCGCTTACTTCCCGATCGACAAGGTGTTGGGCGGCCTGTTCGCCATCGTGCAGCGTCTGTACGGAATTGAAATTGCCGAAATCAAAGGGTTCGACACCTGGCACCCGGATGTTCGCCTGTTTGAAATCAAGGAAAACGGCGAGCACATTGGCCGCTTCTTCTTTGACCTCTACGCCCGTGCCAACAAGCGTGGCGGTGCCTGGATGGACGGCGCCCGTGATCGTCGCCGCACTGCGGCCGGAACGTTGCAAAGCCCGGTGGCCAACCTGGTGTGCAACTTCACCCCAGCGGTTGCGGGCAAGCCTGCACTGCTGACCCACGACGAAGTCACCACCCTGTTCCACGAATTCGGCCACGGCCTGCACCACATGCTGACCGAGATCGAACACGCAGGCGTGTCCGGTATCAACGGTGTTGCCTGGGATGCGGTCGAGCTGCCGAGCCAGTTCATGGAAAACTGGTGCTGGGAGCCTGAAGGTCTGGCACTGATTTCCAGCCATTACGAAACCGGCGAGGCACTGCCCAAAGACCTGCTGGACAAGATGCTGGCGGCCAAGAACTTCCAGTCCGGACTGATGATGGTTCGTCAGCTGGAGTTCTCGCTGTTCGACTTCGAACTGCACGCCACCCACGGTGACGGTCGCAGCGTAGCGCAGGTGCTGGACGGCATCCGCGATGAGGTGTCGGTCATGCGCCCACCGGCTTACAACCGCTTCCCTAACAGTTTTGCGCATATCTTCGCGGGCGGTTACGCGGCGGGTTACTACAGCTACAAGTGGGCTGAAGTGCTGTCGGCGGATGCGTTCTCGCGCTTTGAAGAAGAAGGCGTGTTCAACCCTCACACCGGCAAGGCATTCCGCCAGGCGATTCTGGCCCGTGGTGGTTCGTTGGCCCCGATGGAATTGTTCAAGGACTTCCGTGGCCGTGAGCCGTCGATTGACGCCTTGTTGCGTCACAGCGGCCTGACCGAGGATTCGGCAGCATGAGTGATGCACCTGTGAATGTGACCAAAAAGCGTTTTATCGCCGGGGCTGTCTGCCCGGCGTGCAGCGAGCCTGACAAATTGATGATGTGGAACGAAGACGAAGTGCCGCACCGCGAATGCGTGGCCTGCGGTTATTCGGACACGTTGAATGAACAGGGTTTGTCGGTGCCCAAGGAATTGGGTACGCGGGTTAATACGTCAGCGCTGAAAAAAGCCCCGGATCCTAAAGTGCAGGCGGTGCAGTTTTTTCCGAATCCGAAACTGAAAAAGCCGTAAAAGCCATGTACTTGTAGCCGCTGCAGAAGGCTGCGAAAAGGGCCGCAGGCCCTTCGCTTTTTATTTACAAGCGGGGCTGCTTTGCAGCCCATCGCAGCCTGCGGCAGCGGCTACAGGTTTACGCTTTCTGCCACACCTTCGGCTTGAAGAACAACGTCTCGCCGCGCACCAGATCGGTCAGGCTGTCGTGGTCCTTGACCACTTCAACCTCGATCAACTCGCTTTGCCCTTCAACTTTCAACGTCACCCGGGTGGTCGCACCCAATGGGCGGATGTCGCGTACCTGTGCAGCATGGTGGTCTTCAAGTTCGTGACGCGACAACGACACTTCGTGCGGGCGGAACAGTACGTGCTGGTCTTCGCCGATGTGCAGACGGTTGGAGTCACCGAGGAAGTGGTACACAAAATCGCTGGCCGGGTTTTCGTAGACTTCACCCGGTGAGCCGATCTGCTCGATCACGCCCTTGTTCATTACCACGATGCGGTCAGCCACTTCCATGGCTTCTTCCTGGTCGTGGGTCACGAAGACCGACGTCAGGTTGATGTCTTCGTGCAGGCGCGCCAACCAGCGGCGCAGCTCTTTACGTACCTTGGCGTCCAGGGCGCCGAAAGGTTCGTCCAGCAGCAGCACCTTGGGTTCTACCGCCAATGCGCGGGCCAGTGCGATACGCTGACGCTGACCGCCAGAAAGCTGCTCGGGGTAGCGATCCGACAACCAGTCCAGTTGCACCATGTTCAGCAGTTCGTGGACTTTTTCGGCGATCCGGGTTTCGCTCGGGCGTTCTTTTTTCGGCTTCATGCGCAGGCCGAAAGCGACGTTGTCGAACACCGTCATGTGGCGGAACAGCGCGTAATGCTGGAATACAAAACCAACGTTGCGATCACGCACGTCGTGGCCCGAGACGTCTTCACCGTGGAACACGATGTTGCCTTCGTCCGGGGTTTCCAGGCCTGCGATGATACGCAGCAAGGTCGTTTTACCGCAGCCCGACGGGCCAAGCAAAGCCACCAGTTCGCCGCTGTGAATATCCAGGTTGATGCTGTTCAGCGCCTTGAAGGCATTGAAGTTCTTGCTGACGTTACGGACTTCGATCGACATGGTTTATTCCTCCGCGGCGCTGGCGCGCAGGCGGTTAATACGGGATTCGCTCCACTGCTTGAGCAGCAGGATGAAGAGCGCCAGGATCAGCAACAGAGTGGCCACAGCGAAGGCGGCAACGTGGTTGTATTCGTTGTAGAGGATCTCGACGTGCAGCGGCAGGGTGTTGGTCACCCCGCGAATGTGCCCGGAAACCACCGACACCGCACCGAACTCACCCATCGCCCGCGCAGTACACAGCACCACGCCGTAGATCAGGCCCCATTTGATGTTGGGTACGGTGACGTGCCAGAACATCTGCCAGCCGTTGGCGCCCAGCAGGCGTGCGGCCTCTTCTTCCTGGGTGCCCTGCTCTTGCATCAGCGGGATCAGTTCACGGGCCACAAACGGCACGGTGACGAAGATGGTCGCCAGCACGATGCCCGGCAGAGCGAAGACGATCTGGATGTCGTGATCTTGCAACCACGGGCCGAAGAAGCCCTGTGCGCCGAACATCAGCACGTAGACCAGACCTGCGATCACCGGCGAGACGGAAAACGGCAGGTCGATCAGGGTGACCAGGATGCTTTTGCCGCGAAAGCTGTATTTGCTTACGCACCAGGCCGCGCTGACGCCGAATACCACGTTCAGCGGCACCGAAATCGCCACCGCAATGATGGTCAGCTTGAGGGCCGACAAGGCGTCGGGTTCGAGGATGGCGTCGAAGAATGTACCTACGCCCATTTTCAAACCCTGGGACACCACGATCAGCAGGGGCAGCAACAGGAACAGGGTGAAAAACAACCAGCCGAAGCCGATCAGCAGGCGCCGCGACAGCGGGCTGCCTCGGCGGGCGGCGTTGGCTGCGGATGAGGCGCTTAATGTTGAGTTGGACATGGTCAGGCCTCCTTCACGGTTTTTCGATGCGTCGCTGAATCAAATTGATTACCAGCAGCAAAATGAAGGAAACCACCAGCATCATTACGCCAATGGCAGTGGCGCCGGTGTAGTCGTACTGGTCCAGCTTGACCATGATCAGCAGCGGCAGAATCTCGGTTTTGAACGGCATGTTACCGGCGATAAAAATCACCGAACCGTACTCGCCGACACCCCGGGCAAAGGCCAGGGCAAAGCCGGTCAGCCATGCGGGCAGCAGGGCCGGAACCAGGATGTAGCGGAACACTTGCAGCGGCTTGGCGCCCAGACAGGCGGCAGCTTCTTCGATTTCACGCGGGATGTCAGCCAGTACCGGCTGCACTGTACGCACCACAAATGGCAGGGTGACGAAGGTCAGTGCCAGGGTGATACCCATCGGGGTGTAGGCGATTTTGAAGCCCAGGTCGGCGGCGAACTGGCCGATCCAGCCGTTGGGCGCGTACAAGGCGGTCAGTGCGATACCGGCCACGGCGGTCGGCAGGGCAAATGGCAGGTCGATCATGGCGTCGATGACCTTGCGCCCCGGGAAGGTGTAACGCACCAGCACCCAAGCCAGTACGGTCCCGATAACGCCGTTGATGATGGCGGCGACAAAGGCGGTGCCGAAGCTCAGTTGCAGCGCTGCCAGCACCCTGGGGGCGGTGATGATGGCCCAGAACTGGTCCCAGGTCAGTTGAGCGGCATGCACGAACATCGCTGCCAGTGGAATCAGCACAATCAGACTGAGGTACACCAAGGTGTAGCCCAGTGTCAGCCCGAAGCCGGGTATGACGGGGGAGATACGACGCGACATAAAAGTCCTTGGGTTAACGCACGAGGCCCGCAACCAATTGCGGGCCTGATGTTCTAGCTTTCAGCATGGCCTGATGGCCCGCCCCGCAGGTTATTGCGCCTGGTAGATCTGGTCGAACACGCCACCGTCATTGAAAAATTTCGGTTGCGCAGTCTTCCAGCCACCGAAGTCTTTGTCGATAGTCACAAGCTCCAGTTTCGGAAACTGCGTGGCGTATTTGGCAGCGACAGCCTTGTCACGCGGGCGGTAGAAGTTCTTCGCGGCGATTTCCTGACCCGCCGGGCTGTACAGGTGTTCGAGGTACGCTTTGGCGATCTCGGTGTTGCCTTTTTTCTCGGCGTTTTTATCGACTACAGCCACTGGCGGCTCGGCCAGGATCGACAGCGAAGGTACGACAATGTCGAATTTATCGGTGCCGCCATCTTCTTTCAGTGCCAGGAAAGCTTCGTTTTCCCAGGCCAGCAACACGTCACCTTGGCCGTTGTTGACGAAGGTAATGGTTGAACCGCGTGCACCGGTGTCCAGCACGGGGACGTGTTTGAACAAGGTTTTTACGTATTCCTTGGCTTTCTCCTCGTCACCGCCGTTGGCTTTGAGGCCATAAGCGTAGGCCGCGAGGAAGTTCCAGCGGGCACCGCCACTGGTTTTCGGGTTCGGAGTAATGACCGACACGCCGTCTTTGGTCAGATCGCCCCAGTCCTTGATGCCTTTAGGGTTGCCCTTGCGTACCAGGAATACGATGGTCGAGGTGTACGGAGTGCTGGCGTCCGGCAGGCGGGTTTGCCAGTTTTCCGGCAGGGTTTTACCCAGCTTGGCGATTTCGTCGATGTCACCGGCCAGTGCCAGGGTCACGACATCCGCGCGCAGGCCGTCAATCACGCCGCGAGCCTGTTTACCCGAACCGCCGTGGGACTGTTGGATTTTGACGTTGTCGCCGGGATGATTGGCTTTCCAGAAGTTAGTGAATTCAGTGTTGTAATCCTGGTACAGCTCGCGGGTCGGATCGTAAGAAACGTTTAGTAGTTCGTAATCTTTGGCTACAGCGGAGCCAGCAAAAATGGCACTGGCCAGCGCGGCCAAAGCGTAACGGCGTAGGGACATAGGTGAGGCTCCAAAGCATTTCTTAATTTTTATTAAACGCACTCAGATGAATGCGTTTTGAATGGTTCAGGCGTTTTTTTGACTCGGGTTCTGCAAGCGGAATTTCTCTTTGCGTTCGATCTGAACCACCTGAGCGTTGTGCACGGTGATTTCAACAGCACCAAAGCGCAGGTCTCGAAGCGCGCTCTGGATTTCCCGCAGAATGGTTGCTTCGTCCTGACCGTCAACGCTACGTAGAGATACGCTCATGGTGCTGCTCCTGAAATATGGGGTGCCGACAGGGATGCTGGCGTAGGGGCAATAGTAGTGAGGTGCGGATATTCTTAAAAATACTATTTAAGAATGTTTATATAACTGAAAGATCAAACAGGAGGCTTGGACAACTGTATGTAGCCGCTGCCGAAGGCTGCGTCCGGTTGCGAAGCGACCGTAAATTCTGCACCCGGTTTTTGTCTGAAGCCCAGCAGTAACAGTTTTACGACCGCTACGCGGCCGAACGCAGCCTCGTTCCTTCGGCAGCTGCTACGAATTACCCGGCATACAGGTGTTCTCGGACTACACTCCAAATGCCCTATCACGACAGGCTGTTATACAAAGGTGGGAACTGTCGCTGGACAGTCAGCGCGAGTGCGATCACCTTAGAGCGGCTGTCGTCTTTTCCTGCATAGTCTGGAGTCTTTATGTCGTTTACCCCTGAGTTGGTTGCCGAACTGGAAGTCCTTGCACTGTTTGACCTGGAAAGTACTCTTGAGGGCCTGAAAATCCATCAACATGCCGCGCCGGAAAAAATTGCTGCGGCGAAGCGCCTGTTTGAAAAAAAGCTGATTGATCAACCCGATGGCGGCTACCTGACAAGCCTGGGACGCGATGCTGCCCAAAATGTCCAGACGCTGCTGACGATCCTTGTTGAATCCAAAGAAATTGCCTGACACCACGTCGCGCCCACGGGATCTGAACGATCAATGATTCCGCGGGCACACTTATCTACACCCGCACTGAACGAGGGAGCCGAACGACAGGTTCTCCAGCAGATGCGTGGGCGCTTTTTGAGTGTCAATGAGGGCCGCCTGGCCCGTGCAATGGAGGGGCTGGCGCCACGCCAGAAAGCATTACTAAACCTCCTGGCGTTGTTGTTTCATGTGAATCACCCCCTCTTGCCCGGTTATGTGTCGGACTGTACCCCTGCCGGAGTCTCGGGTTATCAACCCGATGCACTTGCTCTGACGGAAGCCCGGCAGTTGATTCGGGGCTTTTCATGCAGCATGGGCAGCTCATGCCCTTCGCAGCCGATCCACGGCCTTTTTCTGATGGGTAGCCTCGGTACTTTGGCCCAGACCGATCAAAGCGATATGGACGTGTGGATTTGTCTCGCCCCGAACTTGGGCAATCAGGCACTGACGGCCTTGCGCAAGAAATGTCGGCGCCTGGAAGCCTGGGCAGCGAGTCAGGGCTGTGAGGCACACTTGTTTTTGATCGATGCTCAACTGCGCAACGACGAGGGCGGCGAGCCACGGCAGAGATTGTTGCTCGATGAGTTTTATCGCACGGCCATCTGGCTCGCAGGGCGTACGCCGATGTGGTGGTGGGTGCCGGTGGATGAGGAGACGCGGTACACCGAGTTTGCTCGGGGGCTATTGGCCAGGCGCGTCGTGGGTGGCGACGAAACCATCGATCTTGGACATCTGGCGCATATCGCCCCTGACGAGTATTTAAGCGCCGGGCTGTGGCAGTTGTTCAAGGGTATTGAGTCGCCGTACAAGTCGCTGCTCAAGCTGTTGCTGATTGAGGTGTACGCCAGCGAGCACCCGCGGGTCAGTTGCCTGAGTCTGAGTTTCAAACAGGCGGTGTACGCCAACCAATTGGACCTTGATGAGCTGGACCCCTACCTGGTGGTTTACCGCCGGCTAGAGCATTACCTGATCGAGCGTGGTGATCTTCAGCGATTGGAGCTGGTTCGCCGCAGTCTGTATCTGAAGGTCGGTCACAAGCTGAGTGCCGTTGCAGCAGGTGTGCAGTGGCAGTATCTGTTACTGCAGCGACTGACCCGTGAATGGGGCTGGGATGAGCTGCACTTGGCAATGCTCGACAGTCGCTCGCAGTGGGAGGTGCAGCAGGTCAGTCATGAGTGCCGGGCATTGGCCCGTGAGCTGAGTGTCAGCTATCGGTTTTTGAGTCAGCTGGCTCATGTGGAGCAAGCAACCGCGCCGAAATAAAGCTGGGGCAGCGCTGCGCAATCGAGCGCTACCGCTGTGACATGACTGATCTGAACCTATCGCGGACAAGGTTTATGCGCTGAAGTCGCTTGCTGCTTTTGGCTGGTATTCAACTTCAAGCAGTTCCAGCTTGAGGGTTTTACCGCCTGGGGCTGGCCAGTTGATGTGTTGACCGACTTGCAGGCCCAGCAGCGCGCTGCCAACCGGTGCCAGAATCGAAACCTTGCCTGCGTCAGCATTGGCGTCTTTCGGGTACACCAGTGTCAGGTGGTAGTCCTTGCCACTGCTTTCTTCACGGCAATGCACTCGCGAGTTCATGGTCACAACGCCAGCAGGCACTTCTTCGTGGCCGACGATGGTTTCGGCGCGATCGAGTTCGGCTTGCAGTGCCTCAATGCCAGGAGTCGTTTCCGGCAAGCTGTCGATGAGTTGCTCCAGACGCTGTACGTCCAGGCGGGTGAGGATGAGTGGGGTTGGGGTGCTCATGACCTGGCAGACTCCTTTTTTCTGCACGAAAAAGCAAAACCCCGCCGGATAATGGCGGGGTTTTGACGAACCTCGTTAGTGCGAGGCGAACCCCGACACTACCACAGCAGAATAAATACACAAGCTGTGTGGGGTTTTGCTGTTTGCCCCTGAACTGATTGCAACTGGAGATTATTCGTAGCAGCTGCCGCAGCCTGCGGCAGCTGCTACGGGAGCATCTGGCGCAGTTGAGCCTGTTCACAGATTACCCGACGCCGCTGGTCGTCTGCCGAGCGCCACTCGCGGATATCTTCGACGTGGCGGAAACAGCCCAGGCAGACTTTGTGTTCATCCAGCCGGCAGGTGCTGATGCATGGGGACGGCACTGCCGGACTGACGTTGCTGTAGAGCGGTTTTGCAGGTTTAACAGGAGCGGTCACTATCAGATCTCTTCAAATTCCAGCTCTGCGCCAGCGTGTTCCAGGGTCAGGCGCTGAACCATTTCACTGAGCAACTCGTCGGTTTTATCGCACTTCCACGAACTGCGCTTTTCATCGTAGTCGAAGTGGAAACCGCCACTGGGTGCCGCCAGCCAGAGCTGAAGCACTGGCGCCTGCCGGCTGAAGATCAGGGCTTTGCCATTCTCAAACTTGACCGTCAGGATTCCGGCGGAATTCTCCACATCTACATCCAGATCACAGTCGTCGAAGATGTCTTCCAGATTTTCCTGGGTGGCATCGACCAGATCGTGAAAACGGGCTTCAGTCAAACTCATGGTGGAACCTCGTAATATCTAGTCATGCTCGGAGCTCGCAAGATACGGGCGCTCCAAGCCGATTGCAAACCCCATGACAGATGCCCGCCAACACTACTGATTATTCACACAGGCCCTTGCGCTTGGCGGCTCTGCTGCATAGGCAAGCTGGTAGGCGCTCGGTATACTCGGGCGCAATTAATGCTTTTCAAAGGATTTCGCCATGAAGCGCCTGATCTCTTCTATTGCTGCGCTCGTCGCGGTCGCCTGCCTTGTTTCTGCCTGTGGTCAAAAAGGACCGCTGTATCTGCCCGATGACAGCAAATCCCCTGAAGACCAAGCGAAGTCGTCGCAACCGCACAAGCACCAATAAGGGAACACCATGGACGCTTTTAATTACCGGGACGGCGAGCTGTTCGCCGAAGGTGTTGCGCTGACGGCCATTGCCGAGCGTTTCGGCACGCCGACTTACGTCTATTCCCGGGCGCACATCGAGGCGCAATACAACGCTTACGCCGATGCCCTGAACGGCATGCCGCACCTGGTCTGTTTCGCCGTCAAGGCCAACTCCAACCTGGGTGTACTCAATGTCCTGGCGCGTCTTGGCGCCGGTTTTGACATCGTGTCCCGCGGTGAGCTGGAGCGTGTGCTGGCCGCTGGCGGCTCGGCTGACAAGATTGTGTTTTCCGGTGTCGGCAAGACCCGTGACGACATGCGTCGTGCTCTGGAAGTGGGCGTGCACTGCTTCAACGTCGAGTCCACTGAAGAGCTTGAGCGCCTGCAAGTTGTGGCCGCCGAAATGGGCGTTCGCGCGCCGATCTCGCTGCGGGTCAACCCGGACGTTGATGCGGGCACCCACCCGTACATCTCCACCGGTCTCAAGGAAAACAAGTTCGGCATCGCCATCGCTGACGCCGAAGATGTCTACATCCGCGCCGCGCAGCTGCCTAACCTGGAAGTGGTCGGCGTCGATTGCCATATCGGCTCGCAACTGACCACCCTCGAACCTTTTCTCGATGCCCTCGACCGCCTGCTGGCGTTGATCGATCGCTTGAGCGATTGCGGCATTTACCTGCGTCACATCGATCTTGGTGGTGGTTTGGGTGTGCGTTATCGCGATGAAGAGCCGCCGCTGGCTGGCGATTACATCAAGGCCGTGCGCGAGCGTATTGACGGGCGTGACCTGGCGCTGGTGTTCGAGCCGGGCCGCTTCATCGTGGCCAACGCAGGCGTGCTGCTGACCCAGGTCGAGTACCTCAAGCACACCGAACACAAAGACTTCGCCATCGTCGACGCGGCGATGAACGACCTGATCCGCCCGGCGTTGTACCAGGCCTGGATGGACGTGACCGCGGTTCGCCCGCGTGACACCGAAACCCGCGCTTACGACATCGTCGGCCCGATCTGCGAAACCGGTGATTTCCTGGCCAAGGACCGCCAATTGGCGCTGGCCGAAGGTGATCTGCTGGCGGTGCATTCGGCCGGTGCTTATGGCTTTGTCATGAGTTCGAACTACAACACCCGTGGCCGCGCCGCCGAAGTTCTGGTGGATGGCGATCAGGCGTTTGAAGTACGTCGTCGCGAGACCGTGGCCGAGTTGTTTGCTGGCGAAAGCCTGATGCCGGAGTAATCCCATGTTGCTGCGTTTTACCAAAATGCACGGCCTGGGCAATGATTTCATGGTTCTCGACCTGGTCAGCCAGCACGCGCACATCCTGCCCAAGCACGCCAAACAATGGGGTGATCGGCACACGGGCGTCGGTTTTGATCAATTATTGATCGTTGAGGCGCCGAGCAACCCGGAAGTGGATTTCCGTTACCGGATCTTCAACTCCGACGGCTCCGAAGTTGAGCAATGCGGCAACGGTGCGCGCTGTTTTGCGCGCTTTGTGCTCGACAAGCGTTTGACCACCAAGCGCCAGATCAAGGTCGAAACCAAAAGCGGCATCATCGAACTGAACGTGCGCAGTGATGGGCAAATCAGTGTCGACATGGGCCCGCCGCGTCTGGTCCCGGCCGACATCCCGTTTGTGGCCGACGCGCAAGCGCTGAGCTACGAACTGGATGTCGACGGGCAGACTGTTGAGTTGGCTGCCGTGTCGATGGGCAACCCCCATGCGGTATTGCGTGTCGACGATATCAACGCCGCGCCGGTGCATGAGCTGGGCCCAAAAATTGAACATCACCCGCGCTTTCCGGCGCGGGTCAATGTCGGTTTTCTGCACGTAATTGATCGTCAGCGCGGGCAACTGCGGGTCTGGGAACGTGGCGCCGGGGAAACCCAGGCCTGCGGCACCGGGGCTTGCGCCGCCGCTGTGGCTGCGATCAGCCAGGGTTGGATGGACTCACCGCTGATCCTTGATTTGCCCGGTGGCCGTTTGTCCATCGAATGGGCAGGTCCTGGCCATTCAGTGATCATGACCGGCCCGGCGATGCGTGTTTACGAAGGACAAGTCCGTTTATGAGCGAGCGCAACCGATGACCGACAAGACGCAGCCTTCAGACCTCGATATACCTGTGGATAACTCGCAAGCAAGCACCGTTGCCGCTTATCTAGAGGCGCATCCGGACTTCTTCAGCCAGCGTGATGAGCTGCTGCTGGCGCTGCGTATTCCGCACCAGCGTGGTGACACAATTTCGCTGGTGGAGCGCCAACTGGAGCTGTTGCGTGGTCGTAATATCGAGATGCGTCATCGCTTGTCGCAGTTGATGGACGTGGCCCGTGACAACGACCGCCTGTTCGAAAAGACTCGGCGCCTGAACCTCGCCTTGATGGACGCCACCAGCCTTGATGAGCTGGTGATTGCCGTTGAAGACAGCTTGCGTCATGACTTTCAGGTGCCTTTTGTCAGCCTGGTGCTGTTTGGCGACAATCCGATGCCGGTCGGGCGTTGGGTCAGCAGTGCCGATGCACAGCGTGCGCTGGGTGGTTTGTTGACTGAAGGAAAAACCGTCAGCGGCAGCCTGCGCGAGCATGAACTGGACTTTCTGTTTGGCGAAGAGCAGCGTAAGCAAATTGGCTCGACTGCCGTGGTGGCGCTCAATCACCTGGGCTTGCACGGCGTATTGGCGATTGCCAGTCGTGATCCGCAGCACTACAAAAGCACGGTGGGTACGTTGTTCCTCGGCTACATTGCCGAAGTACTGGGCCGGGTGTTACCGCGCTTTACCAACGCTCTGCGCTCGGTACGTTAGATGGAACGGCAACTGGACGCTTACTGCATTCACCTGCGCAGTGAGCGCCAGGTGTCGCCCCATACGCTGGAGGCCTATCGCCGCGACCTGAACAAGGTGCTGGCGTTCTGCGCCAAGGAATCAATCGCCAGCTGGACTGCACTGGATATCCAGCGCATGCGTCAATTGGTATCGCGTCTGCATCAGCAAGGCCAATCCTCACGCAGCATTGCGCGTTTGCTGTCGGCGGTGCGCGGGTTTTATCACTATCTCAATCGCGAAGGCTTGTGCGACCACGACCCGGCAAACGGTCTGGCCCCGCCCAAAGGTGAGCGCCGCCTGCCTAAAACCCTGGATACCGATCGTGCTCTGCAATTGCTGGAAGGGGGCGTCGAGGACGATTTTTTGGCCCAGCGCGATCAGGCCATTCTGGAGCTGTTTTATTCTTCTGGGCTGCGCTTGTCGGAGTTGACCGGGCTTAATCTGGATCAGTTGGACTTGGCTGACGGGCTGGTCGAGGTGCTCGGCAAGGGCAGCAAGACTCGCGTCTTACCTGTTGGTAAAAAGGCCCGGGAGGCGCTACAGGCCTGGTTGCCGATGCGGGCGCTGGCCAACCCGCAGGACGACGCCGTGTTCGTCAGCCAGCGCGGTACACGCCTTGGGCCGCGTGCGATCCAGGTGCGGGTCAAGGCTGCCGGGGAACGTGAGCTGGGCCAGAACCTGCACCCGCATATGCTGCGCCATTCATTTGCCAGCCACTTGCTGGAATCCTCCCAGGATTTGCGCGCCGTACAAGAGTTGCTCGGGCACGCGGACATCAAAACCACGCAAATCTACACCCATCTGGATTTCCAGCATCTGGCATCGGTCTACGACAGCGCCCACCCACGGGCCAAACGCAGTAAGGACAGTGAATGACGATTGAGCTGATTACCTTCGACCTCGACGACACCTTGTGGGACACCGCACCGGTGATTGTGAGCGCCGAAGCCGTATTGCGTGACTGGTTGATGGAGAACGCGCCAAAACTGGGCGTTGTCGAAGTCGGGCATTTTCAGGCGATTCGCGAGCGGGTGTTGAGTGAAGAACCCCAGCTCAAGCACCGGATCAGCGCACTGCGTCGGCGGATTCTGTTCCATGCGCTGCACGGCGCGGGTTACGAGAATGCAGCCGCGCTGGCAAATGATGCGTTTGAGGTGTTTATTGAGGCGCGCCATGCGTTGCACCTATTCCCGCAGGCTGAGCCAACCTTGATTGCGCTGGCCCGGGATTACACCTTGGGCGTGGTCACCAATGGCAACGCGGATGTGCGGCGAATCGGCTTGGGGCATCACTTCAAATTTGTGCTGTGCGCCGAAGACATCGGTATCGCCAAGCCGGATGCGCGCCTGTTTCACGAAGCCCTGCTGCGCGGTGGCGTGGCGGCGGGTGCGGCGGTGCATGTGGGCGATCACCCCGGCGATGATATTGCCGGGGCGCAACTGGCGGGCTTGCGTGCGGTGTGGTTCAACCCGGGTGGCAAGCACTGGGATGGCGACAGGGCCCCGGATGCTGAAATTGGCTGCTTGAGCGAGTTACCGGCAGTGTTGAAAGCACTTGGCTAGGGCCAGCAGCGCAGGCAATACGCTCCGTAGCAGCTGCCGAAGGAACGAGGCTGCGATCGGCTGCGAAGCGGCCGTAAAACCTGAGATCCGAGTTTGACGGGTACACTGCAGTGTCTGATTTTGCGACTGCTTCGCAGCCGATCGCAGCCTCGCTCCGCGAGTCAGCTGCTACGGGGATTAGTGTTGTATTTGCATCACCCACAAAAAAACCCGCAGCGACGGCGGGTTTTTTCTTCAAGCAAACAGCTAACCCTTAGATAGGGCGGCTGCCGTACTTGTTGTCAGGCTTCTTGGGCGGGTCTGCCACCACGTTGGCCTCAACTTCCTGCACCTTGCCACCTTTGGACAAAAACTCTTCCATGGCGCGGGCCAGAGCATCACGCTCCTTGTTTTTGGCTTCTACGCTCGGCAGGTCATCGACTGACACTGCAGCCTTGGATTTGCCTTTGGCCGCAGGGACCGGAGCATCATCGCCACCGTCGTCATCTGCAACGTCCTCGGCTGCCGTTTCCAGGCCATCCTCGGTTTCGTCGTCTTCACCTACTTCGAGGTCATCATTTTCCAGATCGTCGTCGCTCATGTTCTACCCCATGACATACGTAAAGCAGATTAGTTATAGACCAGCTGTGGCAACTGTCGACCGCCGCTGGTGAAAAAGTAGCCTTGGGCAAACCGCGGCTTGCACCTCTTCAGCGTTGTAACGTGAAGAGGGCTTGACGAATACCGACATCATTACGGCGTCCGTCTGAATAAACACCTTGCCAGGCGCCCAGTGCCAGATGCTCCGGCAGCACGGCTCACGGGCCTTGAAAGCGTCGGGAGATCATCCTCGCTTTCGTCGTACTCGAGCATTGTTTTCTGCCCTCGGCGCGCATTCTAGCGTGCTGAAGAAAAAAGCAAAGCGGCTAATAGTCGAGTTGCGTCGCAAGTATTCTTCACTACAACAAGCGTAGAACTTGGCGACCCCCGTAACGTGTAGGGCAAATCATTTCATTACCGAGAATATCGCCTTATTACGGGCAAAAAAAAACCCGGCATGCCGGGTTTTTTTAGAGGCCAAATTACAGGTTGTAGCCCCGCTCGTTGTGCTGAGCCAGGTCGAGGCCCACAGCCTCTTCCTCTTCAGCCACTCGCAGGCCCATCACTGCATCCAGTACCTTGAGGATGATGAAGGTCACGATTGCGGTGTAGATCACAGTGAAGGCGACGCCTTTGAACTGGATCCAGACCTGGGCCGAGATGTCGGTCACTGCACCGAAACCGCCCAGTGCAGGGGCTGCAAATACACCGGTGAGGATCGCGCCGACGATGCCGCCGATGCCGTGTACGCCGAATGCATCCAGGGAGTCGTCGTAGCCCAGTTTGCGTTTGAGGCTGGTGGCGCAGAAGAAGCAGATCACGCCAGCCGACAGACCGATTACGATCGAGCCCATTGGGCCAACGGTGCCTGCTGCCGGAGTGATAGCAACCAGACCGGCGACCACGCCCGAGGCGATGCCCAGTGCGCTTGGTTTGCCGTGGGTGACCCACTCGGCAAACATCCAGCCCAATGCGGCGGCGGCAGTTGCGATCTGAGTGACCAGCATCGCCATACCGGCAGTGCCGTTGGCGGCAGCTGCGGAGCCTGCGTTAAAGCCGAACCAGCCGATCCACAGCATGGCGGCACCGATCAGGGTGTAACCCAGGTTGTGCGGAGCCATTGGGGTGGTCGGGTAGCCTTTACGCTTGCCGAGCACGATGCAC
Organism: Pseudomonas sp. ML2-2023-6; assembly: GCF_037055265.1. NCBI lineage: Bacteria > Pseudomonadati > Pseudomonadota > Gammaproteobacteria > Pseudomonadales > Pseudomonadaceae > Pseudomonas > Pseudomonas sp. ML2-2023-6. The sequence goes on from NZ_CP146347.1 coordinate 819,939, forward strand.
GCCACCAGGCCAGCGATACCGGCGTTGATGTGCACCACGGTGCCGCCAGCGAAGTCCAGTACGCCCCAATCACCGAGCAGCGAGCCCGGGCCGCCCCAGACCATGTGCGCAATCGGTGCATAGACCAGGGTGAACCACACGCCCATGAAAACCAGCATGGCCGAGAACTTCATGCGTTCAGCGAACGCACCTACGATCAAGGCCGGCGTGATGATGGCGAAGGTCATCTGGAACGTGACAAACACGGCCTCAGGGAACAGCGCTGCCGGGCCGGTAATGCTGGCGGGTGTGATACCTGCCAGGAACGCTTTGCCCAAGCCGCCGATGAACGAATTGTAGTTAACGACGCCGGCTTCCATCCCCGCGGTGTCGAACGTGATGCTGTAGCCATAAATGACCCACAGAATGCTGATCAGACCGGTGATGGCGAAGCACTGCATCATTACAGAAAGAATGTTTTTGGAGCGCACCATGCCGCCGTAGAACAGCGCCAGGCCGGGAATGGTCATAAACAGCACCAAAGCGGTTGCAGTCAGCATCCAGGCGGTGTCGCCGGAGTTGAGGACTGGAGCAGCCACTTCGTCTGCCGCCATGGCCAGGCCAGGCATTACAACAGACAGCAGGGCTCCGAGCCCTGCGAATTTACGCAGAGTCATAGTGTTTTCTCCTGGGGCGTTGGGGTTTGGCGGCTTAGATTGCGTCGGTATCGGTTTCGCCGGTACGGATGCGAATAGCCTGTTCCAGATTGACCACGAAAATCTTGCCGTCACCAATCTTGCCGGTGTTGGCAGCCTTGGTTATCGCCTCGATAACCCGATCAAGATCCTTGTCGTCAATGGCGACATCAATCTTCACCTTTGGCAGGAAATCGACCACGTATTCCGCGCCGCGATACAGCTCGGTGTGACCCTTCTGCCGGCCGAAGCCTTTGACCTCAGTAACGGTAATGCCTTGTACGCCGATCTCAGACAGCGACTCGCGCACGTCATCCAACTTGAACGGCTTGATAATGGCGGTGACTAGCTTCATGAAACTTCTCCCGAATTGGTGGACTTGCCCCAGGAAAACAAACCCGGCTCAAGTCTAAGCGCAGTGTCTGGCTTTGTAACGCATCGTCAGCCTTCTTCAGGCTGTACAACGTGTGTAAGTCGCTGGTGACGAAAACACTCCTTGAACCACCTGCCGCACTGCCTTCGTCACAGCTACTGCATCAGTGCATGAGTCATGTATGTCTAAGCAGAAACCTTGCCATGTCTGGAAAAATCATTAATTACAGCGATTTAGCGGAAGTTGATGGCTTTTGGCCTGATTCGGCGGGTTGTTTGTGCTCGAAGATGGTGCGTAGGCTGTAGGGGCAATGCGCGAAAAATGTGCAGAAAGCCGTCGGCATTGAGCCCCGACACCCCGTGATACACTCGCTGCCATCAGTTTTAAGGACCTTATCCATGCTCGCGCCCAAAGATCTTCTCGATGCCCTCGGTGGCCACGCTTCACGTTTGTTCAGTGGCGAAACCGCGCTGCGGCGCAACGAAATCGAAAGCCAGTTCAAAGCTTTGCTGCAAAGTGGTTTCAGCAAACTGGATCTGGTGAGCCGCGAAGAGTTCGATAGCCAGATGGTGGTACTGGCCCGTACCCGTGCTCGTCTTGAAAGCCTTGAAGCCAAAGTGGCCGAGCTGGAAGCCAAGCTGCTGCCGCCGACCGAATAACGCTCGAAGGCGGTGCACTTCATATGAACAAGGATGTTTTTGTATGTTGGTCATGAACCCGTTAGTGCCCGAGATGATCGTCTCGGATATTGCCCGCAGCCTGCATTTTTACTGTGGGGTGCTCGGTTTCAAAGTCGAGTACCAACGGCCCGAGGATCATTTTGCGTTCCTGTCGTTCCATGGCAGCCAGCTGATGCTGGAGCAGGATGACCTTGAAGAGTCGTCCTGGCGTGTCGGCCCGCTGGAGCCGCCATTCGGTCGAGGCATGAACCTTTCGATCAAGTGCCCGGACGCCCAGAGCCTGATCGCCCGTCTTGAGGTCGCTGGCCACAGCCTGCGCAAACCCCTCGAAGAGCGCTGGTATCGCAGCAACGATGTGTTGTTTGGCGAGCGCAACTTTTTGGTGCTCGATCCTGACGGCTATTTGCTGCGCTTGGCTGAGGACCTGGGGACCAAAGCGCTGGGAGAGTGAGTGTCAGGCGCAGTTGTGAATGGGTTCAACCTGCTCGCGAATCGTTGCGCCACGCTCGATTTCTGCTTTGCGCAGGTCGTAAGTGGTTTGCAGGTTCAGCCAGAATTCAGGCGTCGTCGCCAGGCAGATCGTACGCAGTGTTCCCATGCCCATTCACATCCGGTATCCATTCCAATCCTGCCCCTGGTTTCTGATTCGCGCAGGATGGGTTTTTTGCGAACTCAAGGAATGAGCCATGGCTCTGGCTATCGTTTACAGCCGCGCCCAGGTGGGTGTGGAGGCGCCTGTCGTTACGGTCGAGGCGCATCTGGCCAATGGTTTACCGGCGTTGACGCTGGTCGGCTTGCCCGAAACGGCGGTCAAGGAAAGTAAAGAGCGGGTACGCAGTGCGATTCTCAATTGCGCACTGGATTTTCCCGCTCGGCGTATCACTCTCAATCTGGCGCCCGCCGACCTGCCCAAGGACGGCGGACGCTTTGATGTGGCAATTGCCTTGGGTATTTTGGCAGCCAGCGGGCAAATACCGGTGGCCGCTCTGGAACAGGTCGAGTGTCTGGGCGAGCTGGCGTTGTCCGGGGCAATCCGGTCAGTTCAGGGCGTGTTACCTGCCGCGTTGGCGGCACGTGCGGCAGGCCGTACCCTGGTAGTGCCGCTGGCCAATGCCGAAGAGGCATGCCTGGCTGCCGGGTTGACGGTGATCGCAGTCGAACACTTGTTGCAGGTAGTGGCGCATTTCGCTGGTCGCGCGGTGATTGAGCCTTATACCGCCAGCGGTTTGCTGCACCTGAGCAAACCCTATCCTGATCTGAGCGATGTACAGGGGCAGCTTTCAGCCAAGCGGGCATTATTGATCGCGGCTGCAGGCAGCCATAATTTACTGTTTACCGGTCCGCCCGGCACTGGCAAAACCCTGTTGGCCAGCCGTCTGCCCGGCTTGTTGCCGCCACTCACCGAGCAAGAGGCGCTGGAAGTCGCGGCCATTGCGTCGGTGGCCAGCCATATGCCTTTGAGCTGCTGGCCGCAGCGTCCGTTTCGTCAGCCGCACCATTCGGCCTCCGGCCCGGCTCTGGTGGGCGGCGGTTCAAAACCACAGCCGGGGGAGATTACGCTGGCGCATCACGGGGTGTTGTTTCTGGATGAACTCCCCGAGTTCGATCGTAAGGTACTGGAAGTCTTGAGGGAGCCTATGGAGTCCGGCTTTATCGTAATTGCCAGGGCCCGGGATCGAATGCGTTTTCCGGCGCGCTTCCAGCTGGTTGCGGCGATGAACCCCTGCCCCTGTGGCTATCTTGGGGAGCCCACGGGCCGCTGTCGTTGTACCCCGGAACAGATCCAGCGTTATCGCAACAAGCTCTCGGGGCCGTTGCTCGACCGCATCGATTTGCACCTGACCGTGGCCCGTGAAACCACATCGCTCAACCCGTCGCTTGCCTCGGGCGAGACCACAGCCAAGGCTGCGGTGTTAGTGGCAGCAGCGCGTGAGCGTCAGTTGCAGCGTCAGGGCTGTGCCAATGCCTTTCTCGATCTGCCGGGTGTGCGCAGCCAGTGCACGTTGAGTGATGTGGATAACGCCTGGCTGGAGAAGGCCTGCGAGCGAATGACCCTGTCACTGCGCGCCGCACATCGGTTGTTGAAAGTGGCGCGGACATTGGCTGATCTTGAGCAAACGCCAAACATAGAACGCAAGCATCTTGCGGAGGCCTTGCAGTATCGGCCTGTCAGCGGGTGATCAAGCCGGTTTACTTCAACCGTTGCACGGCAGGCAGTTCCATCGCCGCGACTTCGTGTTGCAAAAAGTCGCTAAGACGCCGCAAACGCTCGCCACCGGGGCGGGTCTTGGGCCAGACCAGGTAGTAATTCTCGCCGCTGGCCACGGCGGCCGCAAACGGCAGGCTCAGGCGGCCTTGGGCGACGTCCTCGGCAACCATCAGCAAGTCGCCCATGGAAATGCCGTAACCCCGGGCGGCGGCGATCATGCCCAGCTCCAGGGTATCGAACACTTGCCCACCCTTGAGTGATACTTGCCCGCTAAGCCCCATGCAGTCGAGCCAGCGCCGCCAGTCACGGCGGTCGGGCGTGGGGTGCAACAGTTCTGTGGCGGCCAGTCGTTTGGCGTCCCAGGGTTTGTCACCTTGCACAGTGGGCGCGCCGACCGGGATCAGCATCTCCGGGAACAGCAGCGTGGCCTCCCAGTCAGGTGGAAAGTGACCGTTGCTCAACAGCACGGCGCAGTCGAACGGTTCCTGATTGAAATCCACATTATCGATATCCATCCAGGCGCTGGTCAGTTGCACCTCGTTGCCCGCCTGCAGGTGACGGAAGCGACTCAAACGGGCCAGTAACCAGCGCATGGTCAGGGTCGAGGGGGCCTTCATGCGCAAGGTGTCATCTTCGGCGCGCAAAGTGGTACAGGCGCGCTCCAGGGCGGCAAAACCTTCGCGAACACCCGGTAGCAAAAGGCGAGCGGCTTCGGTGAGCTGCAGGCTGCGGCCACTGCGTTTAAACAACCGGCAGGCGAAATGCGCCTCCAGGGTTTTGATATGGCGGCTCACGGCGCTCTGGGTGATCGACAGCTCTTCTCCTGCCCGGGTAAACGAGCTGTGGCGAGCTGCCGCTTCAAAGGCACGCAAGGCATAAAGTGGAGGAAGGCTACGAGACATTGCGAATGTTCCTATGGCGCAACAGAAGGAGGCGCAAGTTATTAATCTTGGTATGAGTTTTAATCATGCCAGTGATCGTTTTTATCCCTTTGCTTAAAACACTCTACCCACCGAGAATCAAGCCTTTCAACGAACCTATAGAAATCGAACAGATGATCAAACAGCATCCTGCACGTATCGAACTCTGGGCCATTATGCGGCTGGCAGGGCCGCTGATCGCCTCGCAGTTGGCTCACATGCTGATGGTGCTCACCGATACGCTGATGATGGCGCGCTTGAGCCCAGAGGCTCTGGCTGGCGGGAGTCTGGGTGCGGCGAGCTATTCGTTCGTATCGATTTTCTGCATCGGCGTGATTGCTGCCGTGGGTACGCTGGTGTCGATTCGTCAGGGCGCGGGCGATATTGAAGGCGCGACCCGGTTGACGCAGGCCGGGTTGTGGCTGGCCTGGGCCCTGGCCTTGGGTGGCGCAGTGATGCTGTGGAATATCAAACCGCTGCTCTTGTTGTTTGGCCAGACGCCCAGCAACGTCGAAGCCGCGGGCCAGTTCCTGCTGCTGTTGCCGTTCGCCCTGCCCGGCTATATGACCTTTATGGCGTTGCGTGGTTTTACCAGTGCGATGGGCCGGGCGACCCCCGTGATGGTGATCAGCCTGATTGGCACGGTGGCCAACTTCTTGCTCAATTACGCACTGATTACCGGCATGTTCGGCCTGCCAAAACTGGGGTTGATGGGGATCGGTCTGGTCACGGCGATTGTGGCGACCTGCATGGCGCTGGGTTTGGCCTGGCATATCCATCGGCATCCGGCCTACGACGCATATCCAATCAGTAAAGGTCTGTCGCGGATTAATCTGACTTATCTACGCGAGCTGTGGCGCCTCGGCCTGCCGATTGGTGGTACATACGCAGTGGAGGTCGGGCTGTTTGCCTTTGCTGCGTTGTGCATGGGCACCATGGGCAGTACGCAACTGGCGGCGCACCAAATCGCGCTGCAAATCGTATCAGTGGCGTTTATGGTGCCTGCGGGCATGTCGTACGCGATCACCATGCGCATTGGCCAGCATTATGGCGGCGGTGATTTGCAGCGGGCACGACTGGCGGGCCGGGTCGGGATCGGCTGCGGCGCGGTGATCATGCTGGGTTTTTCTGTGGTGTTCTGGTTCTTGCCGAGCCAACTGATCGGCCTGTTCCTGGATTACAACGATCCGGCGTTCCGTCCGGTGTTCGAGTTGGCAGTTAGCCTGTTGGCCGTGGCGGCCTGGTTTGAGCTGTTTGATGGTGCGCAGACCATTGCCATGGGCGCCATTCGTGGACTCAAGGACGCCAAGACGACCTTTTTGGTGGGGTTGTTTTGCTACTGGGTGATTGGTGCACCGATGGCCTGGATGCTGGCGTTTACCTTCGGCTGGGGCCCGACCGGTGTGTGGTGGGGGTTGGCGCTGGGCCTGGCCTGTGCGTCGGTGAGCCTCACGCTGGCATTCGAGTGGAAGATGCGGCGCATGCTCAAGCAGGAGCGCAAGGCACAGAAAGTCGCGGGCTTGAGCGCGGTGTAGTGTGTAGGGCGTAGCAGCTCCGAAGGAACGAGGCTGCGTTCGGCGGCGTAGCCGTCGCAAAATCAGACACTGCGGTGTGTCAGTTAAATCCAGCTCTCAGGATTTACGGCGACTGCGTCGGGGTGCTGCATCACGCCGAACGCAGCCTCGTTCCTTCAGCTGCTACAGGTCTCTGCCTACAAATTTAGAGTGAAACTGGCACCTGCTGCTGAGCCCCAAGCGTCAAAAACGCTACCAGATCTGTCAGCGGCAGCGGTTTGCTGATGAAGTAGCCCTGGACCTGATCGCAGCCAAAATCCCTTAAAAGAGCCAATTGTTCAGGGGTTTCGACACCTTCGGCGACCACTTCCAGTTTGAGGTTGTGGGCCAGGTTGATCATTGCGTGCACTAATTTTCGGTTCTCTTCGCGGTCTTCCATGCCGCCAACGAAGCTTTTGTCGATCTTGAGCAACGCAATCGGCAGGCTGTTGAGGTGCACAAACGATGAGAACCCCGTACCGAAATCATCCAGCGAAAAGCGCACGCCGAGTCGGCCCAGGGCATCCATCGTCTGCTTGACCAGGTCACTGCGCCGCATCACGGCTGTTTCGGTCAGTTCAAATTCCAGCCATTGTGCTTCAACCCCGCGCTCGATGATCAGACGGCTAAGCGTCGAGAGCAGTTGGCTGTCCTGAAACTGGCGGAACGACAGGTTAACCGCCATATGCAACGGCTCCAGCCCTTGTTCGCGCAGTGCCTGCATATCACGCAGGGCCCGGGAAATGACCCAGTAGCCCAGCGGCACGATCAGCCCGCTCTGCTCGGCCAGAGGTACGAACTCGCTGGGCGCGAGCAAGCCGCGCTCGCTGTGACGCCAGCGCACCAGCGCTTCCAGCCCGACAATCTGGCCGGTGCCCAGATCCAGGCGCGGCTGGTAATGCAGTTCCAGCTCGTCACGGCGCAGGGCTCGGCGCAGCTCGCTTTCAAGGTCGGCCAGGCTGCGGGCATTACGGTTGATGCGTTCATTGAACACATGAAAAGTGCAGCCTTGGGTGCTTTTGGCTTGCTGCATGGCGATGTGTGCGTGCCACATCAATGGATCTGCCCCGGCATTGGCGCGGGCATGGGCGATGCCCAGGCTGCAGCCGATCAGCAGGCTTTCGCCGTCAATCCAGTAAGGCTCGGCCATTACCTCGGTGATGCGTTCGGCCATCCATTCGGCCCGCTCGGGGGCACGATGGGTGTTGATCAACAGGGCGAACTCATCGCTTCCCAGCCGCGCCAGTTGGTCGCCGGCTTCGAGCTGGCTCTTGAGCCGTGCTACCACTTGCAGGATCAGCCGGTCGCCAGCCTGATGCCCCAGCGCATCGTTGGCGTGACGAAAGTTGTCCAGGTCCAGATGGCCCAGGGCAATGCCGCGCCCGTCACTTTCGGCCAATCGCACGGCCAGCAGGGTTTGAAAACCCTGGCGGTTGGCGATACCGGTCAAAGGATCTTCTTCGGCCAGGCGCTGCAACGTGTGCTCCAGCAGGCCACGTTCGCGCACATGACGCAGGCAGCGGCGCAGAACATCAGGTGTCAGGCTGGTGCTTACAAGCCAGTCACTGACAGCCTGGGGCATCGTCGCAGGCTCGGCATCAAGCAGCAAAATCGTGGACAAGCTGCAGCGACCCGCTGAAGGCTGCAAGGCCGGGGTGGTCAGGAGTAGCGCATTGCGATCATTCTCGAACAGATGGCTGACAGACTCCCAGTTCGGCGCGCAAATCATGATGGCTGCGCTGCCCATAGGTGCCAGGCACTCGCGCAACAATGCTGCCCAAGATGGTTCTTCGGCCAGTAGCAGAAAACGCAAGGGTTCGACAGGCGTAAACAAGCTTGCTCCCTAGACTCTGCAAAAAATCGGGCGATGGAATTATGACGTGTCAGTAACCAATGGTAATGGCATTGGTTATCAAATACGTGCTGCGGTATTTATGGTAATAGCCGAACGCTAGCCGTTAATACTCTTTGCATCCTGCGCGAAAGTAACAAAAGCGGCAAATTTAGATGATGTGGCATGTCACACCGTCGCACAGAGGCAGCAATATCTGCTCAGCCTGTTAAAATGCCCGCCCTTTTTACACACGACCCCTGATCTCGTTATGTCCCGACTCAATCCCCGGCAGCAAGAAGCCGTGAGCTACGTCGGCGGCCCTCTATTGGTGCTCGCCGGCGCAGGTTCCGGCAAAACCAGCGTGATTACCCGCAAAATCGCGCACCTGATCCAGAACTGTGGCATCCGTGCCCAGTACATCGTCGCCATGACCTTCACCAACAAAGCCGCCCGCGAGATGAAAGAGCGTGTCGGCACCCTGCTCAAGAAGGGTGAAGGCCGAGGCTTGACGGTGTGCACGTTCCACAATCTGGGGCTGAACATCATCCGCAAGGAGCATGCGCGGCTGGGCTACAAGCCGGGGTTTTCGATCTTTGACGAGGCAGACGTCAAAGCGCTGATGACCGACATCATGCAAAAGGAATACTCGGGCGACGACGGGGTCGACGAGATAAAGAACATGATCGGCTCGTGGAAAAACGACCTGATCCTGCCCCCCCAGGCGCTGGAAAACGCGCGCAGCCCTAAAGAACAGACGGCGGCCATTGTCTACACCGCCTATCAGCGCACGCTCAAGGCCTACAACGCAGTGGACTTTGACGACCTGATCCTGCTGCCGGTGAAGTTGTTCGAAGAGCACGCCGACATTCTTGAAAAATGGCAGAACAAGGTTCGCTATTTGCTGGTGGATGAATACCAGGACACCAACGCCAGCCAGTATTTGCTGGTGAAGTACCTGATCGGCAAGCGTAACCAGTTCACCGTGGTGGGCGACGACGACCAATCGATCTATGCCTGGCGTGGCGCGCGCCCGGAAAACCTGATGCTGCTCAAGGACGATTACCCGTCCTTGAAAGTGGTGATGCTGGAGCAGAACTATCGCTCCACCAGCCGTATTCTGCGCTGCGCCAACGTACTGATCTCCAACAATCCCCACGAGTTCGAAAAGCAACTGTGGAGCGAGATGGGCCACGGCGATGAAGTCCGGGTGATTCGCTGTCGCAACGAAGACGCCGAAGCCGAACGCGTTGCCGTCGAAATTCTCACCCTGCACCTGCGTACTGACCGGCCGTACAGCGACTTTGCGATTTTGTATCGCGGTAACTATCAGGCCAAGCTGATTGAGTTGAAGCTGCAACACCATCAGATTCCGTATCGTTTGTCGGGCGGCAATAGCTTCTTTGGACGTCAGGAAGTGAAAGACCTGATGGCTTACTTCCGCCTGATCGTGAACCCGGATGACGACAACGCTTTCTTGCGGGTGATCAACGTCCCGCGTCGTGAGATCGGGTCGACCACGCTGGAAAAGCTCGGTAACTACGCGACTGAACGCAAAATCTCGATGTATGCCGCCACCGACGAAATCGGTCTGGGTGAGCATCTGGACGCCCGTTTCACCGACCGTCTGGCGCGTTTCAAGCGTTTTATGGACCGTGTGCGTCAACAATGCTCGGGTGAAGACCCGATTTCTGCGCTGCGCAGCATGATCATGGACATCGACTACGAGAACTGGCTGCGCACCAACAGCTCCAGCGAAAAGGCGGCGGACTATCGCATGTCCAACGTCTGGTTCTTGGTCGAGGCGTTGAAAAACACCCTCGAGAAAGACGAAGACGGTGGCATGACCATTGAGGAAGCCATCGGCAAGCTGGTACTGCGCGACATGCTTGAGCGCCAGCAGGAAGAGGAAGATGGTGCCGAAGGCGTGCAGATGATGACGTTGCACGCCTCAAAGGGGCTGGAATTTCCTTACGTGTTCATCATGGGCATGGAAGAGGAAATCCTCCCGCACCGCTCCAGCATTGAAGCGGACACCATTGAAGAAGAGCGGCGTCTGGCCTACGTGGGTATTACCCGTGCCCGTGAGACGCTGGCATTTACCTTTGCCGCCAAGCGCAAGCAGTACGGCGAGATCATCGATTGTGCGCCGAGTCGCTTCCTCGATGAGTTGCCGCCGGACGATCTGGCCTGGGAAGGCAACGACGATACCCCCACCGAAGTGAAGGCGGTTCGCGGAAATACGGCATTAGCCGATATACGCGCGATGCTAAAACGCTAGAATTGACTATTTTTTACTCTACCTTCAGCGCATAAGCGCTATTTGAGGACGTTACGTTGGAAGCACTGCACAAGAAAATTCGCGAAGAAGGCATCGTGCTTTCCGATCAGGTTTTGAAGGTCGACGCCTTTTTGAACCATCAGATCGACCCTCAGCTGATGAAAGAAATCGGCGACGAGTTCGCGCGTTTGTTCAAGGATTCGGGCATCACCAAGATCGTCACCATCGAAGCGTCGGGCATTGCTCCTGCCGTGATGACTGGCTTGAACTTGGGTGTACCTGTGATTTTCGCGCGCAAGCACCAGTCTCTGACTTTGACTGAAAACCTGCTGTCGGCCACCGTGTACTCGTTCACCAAGCAGACCGAAAGCACCGTTGCCATTTCCCCGCGTCACCTGCAAAGCAGTGACCGCGTACTGGTGATCGACGACTTCCTGGCCAACGGCAAAGCGTCGCAGGCACTGATTTCGATCATCAAGCAGGCTGGCGCTACCGTGGCAGGCCTGGGTATCGTGATCGAGAAGTCGTTCCAGGGCGGCCGTGCCGAGCTGGACGCACAGGGTTATCGCGTTGAATCATTGGCCCGAGTGCAATCCCTGGCTGGCGGTAAAGTGACCTTTATCGAGTAAACCTGCCGACGGCTGATGCACACCTGTAGCAGCTGCCGCAGGAACGAGGCTGCGTTCGACGACGCAGTCGTCGTAAAACCGGGTACCACGGTGTATCAGGTAAATCCGGGGTTCAGGATTTACGATTGCTTCGCAACCGAACGCAGCCTCGTTCCTACGGCAGCTGCTACAAAACCTTGGTTGCTTGCAGCCCTGCCAGCAGCAAGCGCTGATACAGCTCTTCGCGCAGTCCGTCTGGCTGGGCCAGTTGCATGCGCGCCAAGTGCTCGGGGAATGCCTGCGGCGAGGGTGCGTCCAGTGTGGCTTTGCCCAGCTGGTAGATTTGCGTGAGCTTGAATTTGCTCTTGAGCCAATTCAGCGCTCGCAGCAGGTCTTGCTCCTGCGCGCTGAAATCGCTGCCCAGCGGGTATTCCGGGAACAAGTGCGAGTGCCGTGCGGCTATTCCCTGCAAGCGTTCCGGGCTGTTATCGGCAAAACGTGGATCAAGGCAAAAGTCCTTGGGCAGTTTGCCGATTTGTTGCGCCTGCGCGATCAGTTCGGTCTGGAAGCGCGAGTCGGTGATATTGAGCAGCGCTTCGATGACCTTTCGATCGGTTTTACCGCGCAAGTCGGCGATGCCGTATTCGGTGACCACAATATCGCGCAGATGCCGCGGGATGGTGCAGTGACCGTATTCCCAGACAATGTTGGAACTCACATCACCGCCCGATTCACGCCAGCTGCGCAGGATGATCACCGAGCGAGCGTCATGCAGTGCGTGGGCCTGGGCGACAAAATTGTATTGCCCGCCGACTCCGCTGAGCACCCGGCCGTCTTCCAGTTGGTCGGCCACCGCAGCGCCGAGCAAGGTGGCGGTGAAGGCGCTGTTCACAAAGCGGGCATCGCGTCGCTGCAGGCGTTTCAAGTCTTCCTGGCCATACAACTCGTTGATGTAGCTGATGGCGGTCATGTTGAATTCGCAGCGTTTGCTGTGGGGCAGTTCCCGTAGCCGCTGGTAAAAGTCGCGGGGGCCGAGGATAAAGCCGCCGTGGATGCTCACCCCGTCGCTTTGCAGGTTTTCGTCGAGGGTCCCTGCATTGGCCTGGGTTTGCCGTTCCACATCAGGGTAGACCTTGCGCCGTACAATCCCCGCATCGGCCAGTACCATCAGCCCGTGGACAAACATTTCGCTGCAACCATACAAGCCGCGGACGAACGGTTCGACGCCGCCCTGCTGTTCAATCAGGGTGCGCCAGGGCGTGATATCGATCTCGTCGAGCAGGCTGCGATAGCCTTCATTATCGTCCTGACGTGCGAGCAAAGCGTCGCTCAGGGCGTCGCCCATCGAGCCAATGCCAATTTGTAAGGTGCCGCCGTCGCGTATCAGGGTGCTGGCGTGCAAGCCGATAAAGTGGTCTTGCAGGGTAACCGGCATATTGGGGGTAGAAAACAGCGTTGTGCGCTCATCTTCGTCGATCAGGAGGTCAAAGTCCTCCACGCCAAGCTCCGAATCACCCGGCATATAGGGCAAGTCACTGTGCACATGACCCACTATCAAGATGGTCTCGCCAGCGTCTCGGCGCTTGGCAATCATGGGCAATAAGTCGAGGGTAATGTCCGGATTGCAGCTCAGGCTCAGGCGTCCTGGCTCTTGTGGATGACGGGCAATGATCTGCGCCACCAGGTTCAGGCCGCAGGCATTGATATCGCGGGCTGCGTGGCTGTAATTGCTGCTGACGTAATCCTGCTGGGCCGCAGGGCTGTTGAGCAGGCTGCCCGGCTGCATAAAGAACTGCTCGACGTGGATGTTTTCGGGCATGCGGTTGTGATGCAGATCGGCGAGGTAATCCAGCTCGATGTAATCGCCAAAAACCTGTTCGATAAAAGGCTCAAGAAACAACCGCTGCAAACCATCTCCGAGCGGCGGGCGGCCGAGGCTCAGGGCGGTGTAGATCGTCAGCTGGCGCTCGGGCAGTTGCCTGATGCGCTGATACAACGCGTTGACGAACCGGTTGGCCTTGCCCAGACCTAACGGCAGGCCAAGGTGAATATGCATCGGTAGACGCGCCAGCACATCATCGACTGCACGCTCGATCGAACAGGACTGCACCATCTGACCCTCCAAAACCATCCGTGTATAGAGATGTGACAGAGAGTGGCCGGTCTTGGTTGCAAAGAGCAAGGGCGCGCAACGGGTCTGTTCAAATCGCAGGCACAAAAAAGCCGCCCATCAGCGGCTTTTTCAGAGAGGATAGGCTTATTTCAAACCGGACATCTTCTCGATTGCACCTTTGAGCTCGTCATCGGTACAGGTCATGCACGTGCCTTTTGGCGGCATGGCGTTGATACCGGTGATGGCCTTGGCCAGGATGCCATCAAGGCCGCCCTGGTGATCGGCGCGCTCTTTCCAGGCTGCGGTGTCACCGATTTTCGGTGCGCCTAACAGACCGGTGCCGTGGCATGCGTTGCAGTGCTTGGCAATGATGTCGTCCGGTGTCATGCCACCGCCGCCGCCCACAGAGGCTGCTACGTCCATCCCTTTGCATTCCTGGCCTTGAACACAGACTTTGCCGACTGGCTCAAGACGTTTAGCGATGTCATCGTTCGTTGCTGCCTGAGCGTTGACAGCCCATAGGGCCAATACTGCTGCTGGTACGGCCAGCATTTTCATAATTAGGTTCACGCGTTCACCCTCAATGGTGGCTATTCACGCCCACAACCACGGTTTCGCGGGCGGCGAAAGTATAACGGTTAGCCCGCCTCTCTGAAACAACCCTAAAGACAAAGGGGGAATAGAGCCGGCGAAATGCATCAATGGGTGCCTCTGCAAACAAGCAGGGCGCCTCTGTTCTTAGAAGTTCGCCGGGGTGGCTGCGCTGATTAGTCGCGCCGCAACGTCGAACGGATTACGGAAACGGTGTGGCTTTGAGCTTTCGAAATAATAGCTGTCGCCTGCTTCGAGCACGAAGGTCTCAAGGCCTACGGTTAACTCTAGGCGACCTTCTACTAAAATCCCGGTTTCTTCACCTTCATGGGTCAACATTTCGTCCCCGGTATCGGCACCCGGTGGGTAAATCTCGTTGAGAAATGCAATGGCCCGGCTCGGATGTGCCTTGCCGACCAGTTTCATGGTCACGGCGCCATCGGAAATGTCGATCAGCTCATTGGCTTTGTAGACAATTTGAGTCGGGTTTTCTTGAAGGATTTCTTCGGAAAAAAATTCGACCATGGAGATGGGAATGCCACTCAGCACTTTTCTCAGGGAGCTTATTGAAGGGCTCACGCTGTTCTTTTCGATCATCGAAATGGTGCTGTTGGTGACGCCCGCACGCTTGGCGAGTTCACGTTGTGACAGGCCTTTCAGTTTGCGGATGGATTGCAGTCGTTCACCGACGTCCAATGCGGGAGCCTCCTAGGGGTCAGATTCAGGTCGAGAAGCCGCCATCATGGCGATAGCGTTCAGTATTTACAACACTTCGACTTCAAACCTGCGTGCCCGGTTGGCCCCGCACTTTGGATACAACCGATCAGCTCCCGGAATAGAGGCGTGGCGCTCGTTTCAGGTTGCAGAAAATCTGGTAAGGAATGGTGTCAGCCTTGGCCGCCACTTCACTGGCGAGGATGTTTTTGCCCCACAACTCCACCGTCGAGCCCAGGCCTGCTTGTGGCACCTCGGTGAGGTCGATGCACAGCATGTCCATCGAGACCCGACCCAGCAATTGGCTGCGTACACCGGCCACCAGGACGGGAGTGCCGGTCGGGGCCTGGCGCGGGTAGCCGTCGGCGTACCCCATGGCCACCACGCCAATACGCATGGGTTTCGGGGTGATGAATTTTGCGCCATAGCCCACTGGCTCGCCGGCAGGCAATTCACGCACGCAGATTACTTTTGACTCCAGGGTCATCACCGGCTGCAGGCGTGATGCAGTGGCCTGGGGCTCTTCAAATGGCGAGGCGCCGTACAGCATCAGGCCCGGTCGTACCCAGTCACTTGGCACGCGTGGCCAGCCGAGCACAGCCGGCGAGTTGCGCAAGCTGATTTCAGCCGTCAAGTCGGCGCGGGCTCCCAGGAACACAGCGACTTGCTCTACGCTGCGGGTGCAATCCAGCTCATCGGCGCGGGCAAAGTGGCTCATCAGCACGATTTTGGCCACGTTGGCGCAGGCTTGCAGGCGCTGGTAAGCGACTTTGTAGTCGCCCGGGTGCAGGCCGACGCGGTGCATGCCGCTGTCCAGTTTTAGCCATACCTGGATCGGCCTGGCGAGCTTGGCCTGCTCGATTGCGTCGAGTTGCCACAGCGAATGCACCACACACCAGAAGTCGTGTTCGACGATCAGCGGCAGTTCATCGGCTTCAAAAAAACCTTCGAGCAGCAGGATGGGCGCGCGAATACCTCCAGCGCGCAGCTCCAGTGCTTCTTCAATACAGGCGACGGCAAAACCATCGGCGTCAGCCTCAAGAGCCTGGGCACAGCGCACGGCTCCGTGGCCGTAGGCATCGGCCTTGATCACAGCGAGGGCTTTGGCCCCCGTGACTTCACGGGCCAGTTGGTAGTTGTGACGCAGGGCTTGGAGGTCGATCAGGGCACGGGCTGGGCGCATGGCGGCGGGCTTCTAACGGCAATTGAATAAAAAAACGGTGCAAACCCGCAGCGTAAACTGCGTGCTGCACCGCAAGAGGGACTGTTATGTGATCAAAAAGCCTACGCCAGTGCAGCCACGACAGACAGTTCGACCAGAATTTCAGGTTCGCACAGCTTGGCCTCAACGGTAGCGCGGGCCGGTGCGACGCCTTTAGGCAGCCACTGATCCCATACGCTGTTCATGCCAGCAAAGTCGGCATCGATGTCTTTGAGGTAGATGGTGACCGACAGGATGCGGCTTTTGTCGGTGCCCGCCAGGTCCAGCAAGTGCTCGATGTTGGCCAGTGTTTCGCGGGTTTGTTGCTCTACCCCGGCGTTCATGTCGTCACCGACTTGCCCGGACAGGTAAACAGTACCGTTATGGGCAACGATCTGGCTCATGCGTTCATTGGTGAGCTGGCGCTGGATTGCCATGTTTTGCATTCTCCTGGTGGTTGCCGTAGCGGGAAATATCAAGGCCTTCGGCGCTGATTTGTGGGGTCTTTTTGGCCATCACATCCGCCAGGAAACGACCGGAACCGCAGGCCATGGTCCAACCGAGCGTGCCATGACCGGTGTTCAGGAACAGGTTTTTGAATGGGGTCGCGCCCACAATCGGCGTGCCGTCCGGTGTGGTCGGGCGCAGGCCGGTCCAGAAACTGGCCTGGCTCAGATCACCGCCCTGAGGATAAAGGTCGTTGACGATCATCTCCAGGGTTTCGCGTCGACGCGGGTTCAGCGACAGGTCAAAACCGGCGATTTCAGCCATGCCACCAACGCGGATGCGGTTATCGAAACGGGTGATCGCAACCTTGTAGGTCTCGTCGAGAATAGTCGAAGTCGGGGCCATGTCCGAATTGGTAATCGGGATGGTCAACGAGTAGCCTTTGAGCGGATAAACCGGAGCCTTGATGCCCAGCGGCTTGAGCAACTGCGGCGAGTAGCTGCCCAGTGCCAGTACATAGCGATCGGCAGTTTCGAGCTTGCCGTCGATCATCACGCCATTAATACGGTCGCCTGCGTAGTCCAGACGCTGGATATCCTGGCCGAAGCGGAACTCCACACCCAGGTTCTTGGCCATTTCGGCCAAGCGAGTGGTAAACATCTGACAGTCGCCAGTTTGATCATTTGGCAGGCGCAGGGCCCCGGCCAAAATGTCGGTAACATTGGCCAGTGCTGGTTCGACGCGGGCAATGCCAGCGCGGTCGAGTAGTTCGTAAGGCACGCCGGACTCTTTGAGTACGGCGATGTCTTTGGCAGCACCATCCAGTTGTGCTTGGGTACGGAACAGTTGAGTAGTACCCAGGTTGCGGGCCTCGTAGGCGATGCCGGTTTCGGCGCGCAATTCGTCGAGGCAGTCACGGCTGTACTCGGACAGACGAACCATGCGCTCCTTGTTCACGGCATAGCGGCTGGCGGTGCAGTTGCGCAGCATCTGCGCCATCCACAGGTATTGGTCAATACTGGTGGTAGCCTTGATTGCCAGAGGGGCATGGCGCTCCAGCAACCATTTGATTGCCTTGAGCGGCACACCCGGCGCGGCCCACGGCGAAGCGTAGCCTGGGGACACCTGGCCGGCGTTGGCAAAACTGGTTTCCATTGCAACGGCTGGCTGACGGTCTACGACGACCACATCGAAACCGGCTCGGGCCAGATAATAGGCGCTGGCAGTACCAATAACGCCGCCACCCAATACCATAACTCGCATATTTATATCCCTCATCGCGGCCAGCCGCAGACGTTTATTGTTCAAAGCGAAGATGAGCGCAGTATATGAATCATTGAGTAGTGGAATTCACTGTATAAGCAGCTATATTTGGCGACAATTCTCGGCCAAAACGCTTTTCACGGAGGAGAATCTCCTATGCGTACAAATCATCAAACAAAGCGTGAGTTGGACAAGATTGATCGCAATATTTTGCGCATCCTCCAGGTCGATGGCCGCATCTCGTTTACCGAGCTGGGAGAGAAGGTCGGGCTGTCGACTACGCCCTGCACCGAGCGGGTGCGCAGGCTGGAGCGCGAAGGAATCATCATGGGCTACAACGCCCGGCTCAACCCGCAGCATTTGCAGGGCAGCCTGCTGGTATTTGTTGAAATCAGTCTGGACTACAAGTCGGGCGACACCTTCGATGAGTTCCGACGTGCGGTGTTGAAGTTGCCCCACGTGCTGGAGTGCCATTTGGTGTCGGGAGACTTTGACTATCTGGTGAAAGCACGGATCAGCGAGATGGCTTCATACCGCAAGCTGCTGGGTGACATCCTGCTCAAACTGCCCCATGTACGTGAGTCCAAGAGCTATATCGTGATGGAAGAAGTGAAAGAGAGCTTGAATTTGCCGATTGCGGATTAACTCAACCCCACAGTCAAACCAGCACCTGGCGTGTACTGGCGATGTATTCATGCACCAGTTTCTCGGCGCTGGGGTGAATCATCTCCACCGGGCGGCGGCCATTGGGGCATGGCAGGGTCGGCGTAGTGCCGAACAGACGACAGATTAACGGACGTTCTTCATACACCGTGCAGCCATTGGGCCCCAGATGCACACAGTTCAGCTCGTCCATCGCGGCTTCCTGCTCGGCGGCAGTCTTGCGTGGCAGCCGGGCCATTTCTTCGGATGAGGTGGTCACAGGCCCGCAGCAGTCATGGCAACCCGGCACGCATTCAAACGAGGGGATTTGTTGCCGCAGAAAGCGGATCTTGTGACTGTTGCAGCTCATCCAGGATTTACCGATTTTCAAAAGGCCATAGAGTTTGCCCTAAAACCCCTACTCTAGACAGCGCCGCCCGGCTGTTCTTGCCCCGCGGGAATGGCCCGGCTTATGCTCCGTCAAATTTTCCACACATCAATAATCAGGATTACCCCCATGAGCGCCCCGGTTCAGCGCAGCCAGCACACCGCCTCTTATTACGCCGCCAGCAGCTTGCCGCAGCCCGATCATCCGGTGCTGCAAGGCGAGTTGGTGGCTGACGTGTGCGTGGTGGGCGGTGGCTTCTCCGGGTTGAACACGGCGCTGGAGTTGGCCGAACGCGGCATGAGTGTGGTCTTGCTCGAGGCTCACAAGATTGGCTGGGGTGCCAGTGGGCGCAATGGCGGCCAGTTGATACGCGGAGTCGGTCATGGCCTTGAGCAATTTGAAGGGGTTATCGGCAAGGACGGCGTGCGGCAAATGAAACTGATGGGGCTGGAGGCGGTGGAAATCGTTCGCCAGCGCGTGGAGCGTTTCAATATCGCCTGTGATCTGACATGGGGCTATTGCGACCTGGCCAACAAACCCCGCGACCTTGAAGGTTTTGCCGAGGAGGCCCAGGAGCTGCGCAATCTGGGCTACCGCCACGAAACCCGCCTGCTGCAAGCCAATGAGGTGCACAGCGTGGTGGGCTCGGATCGCTATGTTGGCGGCTTCATCGATATGGGGTCGGGGCATTTGCACCCGCTAAACCTTGCGTTGGGCGAAGCGGCGGCGGCTGCGCAACTGGGTGTAAAGCTGTATGAACACTCTGCCGTGACCCGTATCGATTACGGCCCCGAAGTGCGGGTACACACGGCGCAGGGCTCGGTGCGAGCCAAAAGTTTGGTGTTGGGTTGTAACGCTTATCTGAAGGATCTCAATCCGCAACTAAGTGGAAAAGTGCTGCCTGCAGGCAGTTACATCATCGCCACCGAGCCGTTGAGCGAAGCCGAGGCTCACGCTTTGCTGCCGCAAAACATGGCGGTGTGCGATCAGCGCGTGGCGTTGGATTACTACAGGTTGTCGGCGGACCGTCGCTTGTTGTTTGGTGGGGCCTGTCATTATTCGGGGCGTGACCCGCAGGACATTGCAGCGTACATGCGTCCAAAAATGCTTGAAGTGTTCCCGCACCTGAAAGACGTAAAAATCGACTATCAGTGGGGCGGCATGATTGGCATCGGTGCCAACCGCTTGCCGCAGATCGGTCGTCTGCCAGACCAGCCCAATGTGTATTACGCGCAGGCGTACTCAGGGCACGGGGTTAACGCGACGCACCTGGCGGGCAAGTTGCTGGCCGAGGCCATCAGTGGTCAGCACAGTGACGGTTTTGACCTGTTCGCCAAAGTCCCGCACATCACCTTCCCCGGCGGCAAATACCTGCGTTCACCGTTGCTGGCACTGGGGATGCTGTGGCATCGGTTGAAAGAGCTGGGTTGACAGTCAGAAGCAAAACTCCATGTTGCGCTGCAAGTCATTGCGTAGCAGCTGCCGAAGGAACGAGGCTGCGTCCGGCAGCTGCTACGGTTCCACCTCAGCATTCACGGCCGCCAAAACGGTTTGCAGCCTTCACGTTGGGCCATTTCGGGGCTCAGGCCTACGTCACGCAGTTGTTGCTCGTCCAGGGTGAGGAGGACGCGGCGGCTGCGTGCGCGGTGCCAGAACAGGCCCCAGCGTCCAAGCCCGGGCGGGGTGCTTGTGACTTGACGAGCTTCATGCTCGGCCACTAATTGTTGGCTGTGCAGCGTCAGACGGACATCGCTCAAACCATTCATCAGACAGCTCCTTTTGACTCGATTGCTATGAGTCAGCATGATGGCCTTGCGCTCAAAACCATGACAGATTCAACAAAGTTGTTTTACGTGCATACAGATACGGCGTTTTAAACGCTGAATCCTTGGTTTTTCCTCAATCTGTACTGGTTTACTCTGCGGGAGCCCTGCCATGACCCTTTACGTCAATCTTGCCGAGCTGCTCGGTACGCGCATCGAGCAGGGCTTTTATCGCCCTGGCGACCGCTTGCCTTCGGTGCGGGCGCTGAGCGCCGAGCATGGCGTGAGCCTGAGCACGGTGCAGCAGGCGTATCGGTTGCTGGAGGACAACGGGCTGGCTTCGCCGCGCCCGAAGTCCGGGTACTTTGTGCCGATAGAGCGTGAGTTGCCTGCCCTGCCTGGCATGGGTAAACCGGCTCAGCGCCCGGTGGAAATCTCGCAATGGGAGCAGGTGCTGGAACTGGTGCGCTCGGTGCCGCAAAAGGACGTGATCCAGTTGGGACGCGGCATGCCCGATGTCACCACGCCAACCATCAAGCCGCTATTGCGCAGCTTGGCGCAGATTAGCCGGCGTCTGGATTTGCCTGGTCTGTATTACGACAACGTCTACGGGGTGCTGGGCCTGCGCGAGCAGTTGGCGCGTCTGTTGCTCGACTCTGGCTGCCAACTGGGTGCTGAAGATCTGGTCATTACTACCGGCTGCCATGAAGCACTGTCGTGCAGTATTCGCGCGGTGTGTGAGCCGGGTGACATTGTGGCGGTCGACTCGCCGAGCTTTCATGGTGCTATGCAAACCCTCAAGGGGCTGGGCATGAAGGCGCTGGAGATTCCCACCGATCCGCTGACAGGCATTAGCCTCGAAGCGTTGGAACTGGCACTGGAGCAGTGGCCGATCAAGGCGATCCAGATCACGCCCAGCTGCAACAATCCGCTGGGCTACATCATGCCCGAGGCCCGCAAACGGGCATTGGTGACCCTGGCCCAGCGTTTTGATGTGGCGATTATCGAAGACGATGTGTATGGCGAATTGGCCTACACCTACCCTCGCCCACGTACGATCAAATCTTTCGACGATGATGGCCGGGTCCTGCTGTGCAGTTCATTTTCCAAAACCTTGGCCCCTGGTTTACGCGTCGGTTGGGTTGCACCGGGGCGATATCTGGAGCGGGTGCTGCACATGAAATACATCAGCACCGGTTCTACGGCGCCACAGCCGCAGCTGGCGATTGCCGACTTTTTGAAAAACGGTCATTTCGAGCCGCATCTGCGCAAAATGCGTAGCCAATATCAGCGCAATCGTGACCTGATGCTGGGCTGGATCAGTCGTTACTTTCCACCCGGAACCCGCGCCAGTCGGCCCCAGGGCAGCTTTATGCTGTGGCTTGAGCTACCGGATGGGTTTGATAGCCTACGCCTCAATCGAGTGTTGCTGGAGCAGGGGGTACAGATTGCGGTGGGCAGTATTTTTTCGGCATCGGGCAAGTACCGCAACTGCTTGCGCATGAACTACGCTGCAAAGCCAACGCCACAGCTCGAAGACGCGGTGCGCAAGGTCGGGATGGCGGCCAGCAAACTGTTGGCAGAAACCGTTTAATTACCTTTGTGACGTCTGGCTCGAGGCTCTAAGCGTTGAAATCACTCTGTGCATTGTTTTTGACTGTGTTGCTGGGAGGCTGTGCCACGTTGGACGTACCCCGTGAACCGACGCAGGCGTTACCTGCTGCAGACTCGGCCTTTGGCCGTTCGATTCAGGCCCAGGCTGCGCCATATCAGGGCCGCTCGGGGTTTCGCCTGCTACCCAACAGCGGTGAAGCGTTCAGGGCCCGGGCCGAGCTGATTCGTAATGCTCAAAGCAGCCTCGATCTGCAGTACTACATCGTCCACGACGGGTTGAGCACCCGCATGTTGATTGATGAACTGATCAAGGCGGCAGATCGCGGCGTGCGCGTGCGGATCCTGCTCGATGACACCGCCAGTGATGGCCTGGACGATGTTCTGGCGACCCTCGCGGCCCATCCCAATATTCAAATCAGGCTGTTCAACCCGCTGCAACTGGGGCGTGGAACCGGCGTGACGCGGGCGATGGGGCGACTGTTCAACCTCTCGCGCCAGCACCGGCGCATGCACAACAAACTTTGGCTGGCCGATAACAGCGTGGCGATTGTGGGTGGGCGCAATTTGGGCGATGAGTATTTCGATGCCAAACCGGAGCTGAATTTCACCGATATTGACCTGCTTAGCGTCGGTCCGGTGGCCGAGCAGTTGGGCCACAGCTTCGACCAGTACTGGAACAGCGCCCTGAGCCAGCCGATTGGTGATTTTGCCTCGTCCAACCTGTCTGTGCATGAGTTGGGCAAAGCACGCAAAAAACTCGAGGCGTCGCTCAAGCGCGCGCAACAACGCAACCCTGCGCTGTTCCAGGAGCTGGCATCGTATGAAACCAACCCGCAGCTGGACGTTTGGCGCAAAGAGCTGATCTGGGCCTGGAATCAGGCGTTGTGGGATGCCCCAAGCAAGGTGCTGGCCCGGGATGAGCCCGACTCGCATTTACTGCTGACCACGCAATTGGCGCCGGAACTGGCGGGAGTGAGTCAGGAACTGATCCTGATTTCAGCCTACTTTGTGCCGGGTAACACCGGGTTGGTGTACCTGACGGGGCGTGCCGATGCCGGGGTTGATGTACGTTTATTGACCAATTCGCTGGAAGCGACAGACGTGCCCGTTGTGCACGGCGGTTATGCGCCATATCGCAAAGCGTTGCTGGAGCATGGCGTAAAACTCTATGAGCTGCGCCGTCAGCCGGGCAGCAGCGGTGGCAGTGGTCCCCACTTGTTCAAGCACGGGATGAGTTCGGATTCGAGCCTGCACAGCAAGGCGATGATTTTTGATCAGCAGAAATCGTTTATCGGCTCGTTCAATTTCGATCCACGTTCGGGCTTGTGGAATACCGAGGTCGGGGTGCTGGTGGACAGCCCGGAACTGGCCGCCGAAGCCCGAAAACTGGCCCTGCAGGGCATGGCCCCGGCCTTGAGTTATGAGCCGAAACTGGAGCAGGGCCAGATTGTCTGGGTGACTGAAGACAATGGCCAGTTGCACACACTGCATCGGGAGCCGGGCAATTGGTGGCGCCGGCTCAACGCTTGGTTCAGCAAGCGTGTGGGGTTGGAGAGGATGTTGTAGCTACTGTGCGGCAGCCTGTTCCGCCCCGAATGCCCCTTGGCGCAATACCAGAATCACCAGCACCAGTGCACCTGCGGTCATAAACAGCGGCAAGGCATGCCCGCTGATCCACTGGCTGCCCGCACCTGCGGCCAATGGCCCGATCAGGCAGCCGATGCCCCACAGTTGCGCGACGTGGGCGTTGGCCCGTACCAGAGCGTCGTCGCGGTAGCGTTCGCCGATCAATATCAGCGACAAGGTGAACAGACCCCCGGCGCTGGCGCCGAAGATCACCCACAGCGGCCAGATCAGCAGGGTATTGAGCAGAAACGGCACCGCCAGGCTCGACAGCATCAACAGCACTGCGCAGCCGGTAAACAGTGAACGGCGGGACAGGCGGTCGGCTAGCGCGCCGATCGGCAGTTGCAGCAGGGCATCGCCCACCACCACGGTGCTGACCATCGCCAGCGCAATGTCAGCGGTAAAGCCCTGACGCAGGCAGTAGATGGGCAGCAGTGTCAGAATCATCGCCTCAAAGGCTGCAAACAGCGCCACGGCCCAGGCAATGGCTGGCAACCCCCGACAGAATCCCAACAGATCAATGAAGGTCACGCTGCACGATTCAGTGGTGGGTGCGCCATCGCGGCCCATCAGCAGCAAAGGTGCGAGGATCAGTAAGGTCACGCCGATCCAAAACCCGTAATCGCCCTCAGAACCGACTGCGCCCAAGAGCAGTGGCCCGGACAGTTGGCTCAAGGCATATGCAGAGCCATACAGCGCCACCAGGCGGCCACGCCATTGCTCGACCACCAGTTGGTTGATCCAGCTTTCACCGAGAATAAAGATGATCGTCAGCACCACGCCGATCACCAGGCGCAGCACCAGCCACACCGGGTAGCTGGGCAGTAGCGCCAACAAGCCGATAGAGAGCGCGCCACACCACAAGCACAGGCGCATCAGGCTGGGCGTGCCAAAGCGGGCAGCCAGTTTGCTGGCAACGCTGGCGCCGAGCAGCACGCCAATCGCCGGCATGGCTGCCATGACGCCAATCGCGAATGAGCCATAGCCCCAGCTTTCGAGGCGAAACGACACCAGCGGCATGCTCACGCCCAGTGCCAGGCCGACACTGAGGACCGAGGCCAGCACGGCGAAATAAGTCGCCCAACGCATGTCTGTGCTCCTGTGGATAACTAAAAATATAGGGTTAAAGCAATTGTGGGAGCGAGCCTGCTCGCGATGAAGGCACTGCAGTCTGTGAAGTCAGACCTCAGTGCAGCCATCGCGGGCAAGCCCGCTCCCACAGGGTGTTGCGTTTATGCTGTTACAGCTTGATCCAGGTGGACTTCAGCTCGGTGTACTTGTCGAATGCGTGCAGTGACTTGTCACGGCCATTGCCCGACTGTTTGAAACCACCAAACGGAGCGGTCATGTCGCCACCATCGTATTGGTTGACCCAGACGCTGCCGGCGCGCAAGGCTTTGGCCGTCAGGTGAGCCTTGGAAATGTCCGCAGTCCACACCGCAGCCGCCAGGCCGTATGGCGTATCGTTGGCAATCTGGATGGCTTCTGCTGCGCTATCAAAGGTGATGACCGACAGTACCGGGCCGAAGATTTCTTCCTGGGCGATTTTCATTGCGTTGCTAACGCCGTCGAAAATGGTCGGTTCAACGTAGGTTCCGCCGGTTTCTTGCAGGATTTGGTTGCCGCCCGCTACCAGTTTTGCGCCTTCGCTGTGGCCAGCCTTGATGTACGACAGCACGGTGTTCATTTGCTGGGTATCAACCAGAGCACCCACGGTGGTTGCCGGGTCCAGCGGGTTGCCAGGCTTCCAGCCTTTGAGGGCCTCGATCACCAGCGGCAGGAATTTGTCCTTGATCGAGCGCTCGACCAGCAGGCGCGAACCGGCGGTACAGACTTCGCCCTGGTTGAAGGCAATGGCGCTGGCAGCCGACTCGGCAGCCGCTTGCAGGTCCGGTGCGTCGGCAAAGACGATGTTCGGGCTCTTGCCGCCGGCTTCGAGCCAGATACGCTTCATGTTGGATTCGCCCGCGTAGATCATCAACTGCTTGGCGATCTTGGTCGAACCGGTGAACACCAGCGTATCGACGTCCATGTGCAGGGCCAGAGCCTTGCCGACGGTATGGCCATAGCCTGGCAGCACGTTGAATACACCTGCCGGGATACCGGCTTCAACAGCCAGTGCGGCGATACGGATGGCGGTCAGTGGGGATTTTTCGGACGGCTTAAGGATTACCGAGTTACCGGTCGACAGAGCCGGGCCCAGTTTCCAGCAGGCCATCATCAGCGGGAAGTTCCACGGCACGATGGCAGCGACAACGCCCACCGGCTCACGGGTCACCAGGCCCAGCTGATCGTGCGGGGTAGCAGCAACCTCGTCGTAAATCTTGTCGATGGCTTCGCCGCTCCAGCTCAGCGCACCGGCTGCGCCGGGCACGTCGATGCCCAGTGAGTCGCTGATTGGTTTGCCCATGTCCAGGGTCTCAAGCAGGGCCAGTTCTTCGGCGTTGTTCTTGAGCAGGCCAGCAAAGCGGATCATTGCAGCTTTGCGCTTGGCCGGGGCCAGGCGCGACCAGACGCCAGATTCGAAGGTCTTGCGGGCAACTTCTACGGCGCGTTGGGCGTCTGTGCTATCGCAGCTGGCAACCTTGCCCAACAAGCGGCCATCGACCGGGCTCAGACACTCGAACGTTTCACTGGAGGCCGCGTCGGTGTATTCACCGTTGATGTAGGCGCGACCTTCGATTTTCAGCTGTTGGGCCCGTTGTTCCCAGTCAGCACGCGTCAGGGTGGTCATTCGAGTGTCCTCCTCTTGTTAAAAATAGAAGCGCCGGCTTTTTCATGTGGCGCGTCAGGGATGCTGTCCAGTCCACTAAATTGACTGGCACGAGACATGCGCCACCCTAAACCAGTGGCCCAGGAACTTTCAATATATTTGACACATGTGTCGCAAACGGCATGGCTTGTTCGTTTTAATAAACATAGACTTTGGTTTTACTGACCACACACGTCGCAATTTCGGGGGGATAACAATTATGAGCATCGCAAGCGTAGTCGACTTCAGCACTGCCAATACCCAGGCTGACCGTTTCAGCCCTGCACCCGAAAAGGTGCTTAAAGGCAGCCCCGAACAAGTTATCCACAACCATTACAACAGCCCGTGTGGGCAGATGAGCGCTGGTGTGTGGGAAGGTGCTGTGGGCCAGTGGACGGTCAATTACACCGAGCATGAATACTGTGAAATCGTGCAGGGCGTTTCAGTTTTGCGTGACCAGGAAGGTAACGCCAAGACTCTGCGGGCTGGTGATCGCTTTGTGATCCCGGCTGGTTTCAAGGGCACGTGGGAGGTGCTGGAACCATGTCGGAAAATTTACGTAGTGTTTGAACAGAAATCCTGAGGCTACTGGCCCGGAATAAAAAAAGCCCTGCCATGTATTGATGGCAGGGCTTTTTGTTTTGTTCGCGAGCACAAAAAAGGCCCGTATCGTGAGATATGGGCCTTTTTCGTAAGAAGAAAAACCAATTACTTGATTTTGGCTTCTTTGTAGATCACGTGCTTGCGAACCCGCGGATCGAATTTTTTGATTTCGATTTTGTCCGGAGTGGTGCGCTTGTTCTTATCAGTGGTGTAGAAATGGCCTGTACCAGCGCTCGACACCAAACGGATCAATTCACGCATGATTAGCTCCCTTAGATCTTGCCAGCACGGCGGATTTCGGCCAGCACGACAGTAATGCCACGCTTGTCGATGATACGCATGCCTTTAGCAGATACGCGCAGACGTACGAAACGTTTCTCTTCTTCAACCCAGAAGCGGTGATGCTGCAGGTTCGGCAGGAAACGACGACGGGTTTTGTTATTTGCGTGGGAAATGTTATTCCCAGTCACCGGACCCTTACCGGTAACTTGACAGACTCTCGACATGCCTCAGCCCTCTAAAACCACATGCCCAACCCGGCATGGGTTGGCCGCTTAATCTCTCAGTCATGGCGCCAGGCGCCGCGTTTCTTTAAGGGTCTTACCGGCTACACCTACAAACGCAGGAACCGGGCCCCTAGAAAAGAGCGCTGCTTTATACCAGAAAGACTAAAGAGCAACAACAAGCAGTGTGATTTGCTGTAATTAATGAAGCCGCCATTTTAACGCCAATCCACGCGGCGTCTATGCCTTACAGCGATTTACCGCTCGTCGCGGGGTACAAGGGTTCAGGTATTAATCTCGGCTTGTAGCCGCTGCCGAGGGCTGCGAGCGAGCACAAAACGGTCGCGTTTTCACGATAATTGAAGGCTCTGCGGGCCTTTTCGCAGCCTTCGGCAGCGGTTACAGCCATTAAAAAGTAGTCATTTTTCTATCAGAGCACTAGGGTTAGCCTTTTCCAGACTGCACTTGCAGATGGGCCTCATCGACTTGTAAAGGAAACAGATCATGCGCCTCGCTGCCGTCCCCTTTTTGCTCACCTTTTGCCTGAGCCCGCTAGTTCAGGCGGCCACCTTGAGTGTTTGTACCGAGGCCAGCCCTGAAGGGTTCGATGTGGTGCAGTACAACTCGCTCAGCACCACCAATGCCTCGGCAGACGTCCTGATGAACCGTCTGGTGGATTTTGACGCTCAATCCGCAAAGCTGGTGCCCAGTCTGGCGCAAAGCTGGTCAGTGTCTCCTGATGGCCTCGTATACGACTTCAAGCTGCGTCCCGGGGTCAAGTTTCACAGCACGGCCTGGTTCACCCCGAGCCGAGAGTTGAATGCCGATGACGTGCGTTTCAGTTTCGAACGCATGCTTGATCCCGCCAATCCGTGGCACAAAGTGGCTCAAAGCGGTTTCCCCCACGCACAATCCTTGCAGTTGCCCGAGCTGATCAAAAAGATTGAAACCCCAGACCCGCTGACCGTGCGTTTCACTCTAAGCCACCCGGACTCGACCTTTTTACCGGCTTTGAGCATGGGTTTCGCGTCAATCTACTCGGCCGAATATGCCGATAAGTTGATGAAGGCGGGTACTCCCGAGTTGATGAACAGCCAGCCGATTGGCACCGGGCCTTTTGTGTTCAGTCGATTCCAGAAAGATGCAGTGGTGCGCTACAAGGCCAACCCCGACTACTTTGCGGGCAAGCCAGCGGTTGATGGGCTGATTTTTGCGATTACCCCGGACGCCAACGTACGGCTCCAGAAATTGCGCCGCAATGAGTGCCAGATTGCACTCTCGCCCAAGCCGCTGGATGTGGAAGCTGCCGCCAAGGATCCCGCGTTGGCGGTGGCGCAAACCCCGGCCTTCATGACCGCGTTTGTGGCGATCAACAGTCAACACCCACCACTGGACAAGCCTGAAGTGCGTCAGGCGATCAACCTGGCCTTCGACAAGCAGACTTACCTCAAGGCCGTGTTCGAGAACAGCGCACAGGCCGCCAATGGTATTTATCCGGCCACGACCTGGAGTTACGCCAAGGACTTGCCGGGTTACGCGCACGATCCGCAAAAAGCCCGTGAATTGCTGGCCAAGGCGGGTTTTAAAGATGGTTTTAAAACCACTATCTGGACGCGCCCATCAGGCAGCGTGCTCAACCCGAACCCGAGCCTGGGAGCGCAGTTGCTGCAGGCTGATTTGGCCAAGGTTGGGGTCAAGGCCGATATTCGGGTTATCGAGTGGGGCGAGCTGATTCGTCGCGCCAAGGCGGGCGAGCATGATCTGCTGTTTATGGGCTGGGCCGGTGATAACGGCGACCCGGATAATTACCTCACGCCGCAGTTTTCATGTGCGGCAGTGAAGTCCGGGACTAACTTTGCGCGTTATTGCGACAAGACTCTGGACGGTCTGATCAGTCAGGGTAAAACCCTCAGCGATCAGGATAAGCGCAGCGCGTTGTATCAGAAGGCTCAAGCGCTGATTCAGCAGCAGGCGCTGTGGCTGCCACTGGCGCATCCAACGGCTTACGCACTCACCCGTAAAGACGTACAGGGTTATCAGGTAAGTCCATTTGGGCGTCAGGACTTTTCGACGGTCAGCGTCAAGCCTTGAGCCTTACATCCAGCCGTGCTCGACCATTGAAAGCGGCTGGCCATCGCCGATAATAAAATGATCCAGCACCCGCACTTCGATCAGATCCAGCGCTTGGGTCAAGCGTTTGGTCAAGGTGCGGTCGGCCTGGCTCGGCTCGGTGATACCGGAGGGGTGGTTATGGCAGAAAATTACCGCTGCGGCATTGTGCGCAAGTGCGCGCTTGACCACCTGGCGTGGGTAAACGCTGGCGCTGTCGATGGAGCCTCTAAAGAGTATTTCAAAGGCCAGCATGCGGTGTTTTGAGTCCAGAAACAGGCAGCCAAAAACCTCGTGCGGCTCATGGCGCAGCAGCGACTTGAGATAGTCGCGAACTGCTTGCGGGCTCTCCAGAGCACTGTCGCGGCGCAGGCGCTCGGCCAGGTGACGACGGCTCATTTCCAGTACCGCCTGCAACTGGCTGAACTTGGCGGGGCCCAGCCCGAGCTGGCGGCAGAATGCGCGTAAATCGGCTTCGAGCAAGGCCCGCAGGCTGCCGAACTCGGTGAGTAAATGACGCGCCAGATCAACTGCGCTTTTGCCCGAAACCCCGGTGCGCAGGAAAATTGCCAGCAACTCGGCGTCGGAAAGACTGGATGATCCGTGCTGCAAAAGCTTCTCGCGCGGGCGCTCGGCCGCGGGCCAATCTCGAATGCTCATAACACCTCCTTGTGAGTGGGCGCCGCTGTTCCCTGGCAGGCGCTGTGTTATCTTAGCCCATCATTTTTGCGTGGCATTTGGCCATTTTCCGCGCAGTCATCATCGAACTAAAAGGCAGGCCTATGCAGCGGCTGTATCGAAAACGCATTGTTTTGGGCGTCGGCGGCGGCATCGCGGCTTACAAGAGTGCAGAGCTGGTTCGTCGTCTGCTGGACCAAGGCGCGGAAGTACGGGTTGTGATGACCCGCGGCGGCAGCGAATTCATCACCCCTCTGACCATGCAGGCGTTGTCCGGGCACCCCGTTCATCTGGATTTGCTCGATCCGGCGGCTGAAGCGGCCATGGGCCACATCGAACTGGCCAAGTGGGCCGATCTGGTACTGATCGCCCCGGCGACCGCTGACCTTATCGCTCGTCTTGCCCAAGGCTTGGCTAATGATCTGCTGACCACGTTGGTGCTCGCCACTGATGCAACGGTCGCCATCGCGCCTGCAATGAACCAGGCCATGTGGCGTGACCCGGCTACCCAGGCCAATACCCGATTGCTTGAGAGCCGCGGTTTGCGCGTATTTGGCCCGGCCTCCGGGAGCCAGGCCTGCGGAGATGTAGGCTTTGGTCGCATGCTGGAAGCAGATGATCTGGTGCACTGCGCCGCCGAGTGCTTTCAGCGTCAGGTGCTGACCGGCAAGCACGTACTGATTACTGCTGGCCCGACCCAGGAAAACATCGACCCGGTGCGCTACATCACCAACCACAGCTCCGGGAAAATGGGCTTTGCTCTGGCCGAAGCGGCAGTTGAAGCCGGTGCTCGCGTAACCTTGATCACAGGCCCGGTTCACTTGCCGACCCCGGATCGGGTTAGCCGCATCGACGTGGTCAGTGCCCGGGACATGCTCGCAGCTTGTGAGGCGGCGATTCCCTGTGATGTGTTTATTGCATCCGCTGCAGTTGCAGACTACCGCCCGGAAGTCGTAGCCCCGCAAAAGCTCAAGAAAGACCCTACCAAGGGTGACGGCCTGTTGCTGCAGATGGTGCGCAATCCAGACATTCTGGCCACCATCGCTTCGCGCCCTGATCGCCCTTTTAGTGTCGGTTTTGCTGCAGAGACCGAGCACTTGCTCGATTACGCTGCGCGCAAGCTCAAAGACAAAAACCTCGACCTGATTGTGGCCAACGATGTGGCTAACCCCAGCATCGGCTTCAACAGCGAGGAAAACGCGTGCAGCGTGATTGATCGCGAACTGCACGCCACTGTGTTTGCCCAGACCAGCAAGGGCAAGATTGCCCGCCAGCTGATCACTTTTATCGCCGAACGTCTGAACCAGGTTTAACTCGTATGCACGCTTTGCAAGCCAAAATCCTCGATCCACGCATTGGTAACGAATTTCCGCTGCCACAGTACGCCACCCCAGGTTCTGCAGGCCTTGACCTGCGCGCCATGCTTAAACAAGACACCGTTCTGGAACCGGGCCAGACCCTGCTGATCCCGACGGGTCTGTCGGTGTATATCGGCGATCCGGGCCTTGCCGCGCTGATCCTGCCGCGCTCGGGCCTGGGCCACAAACACGGAATCGTGCTGGGTAACCTGGTCGGCCTGATTGACTCCGATTACCAGGGCGAACTGATGGTGTCGTGCTGGAACCGTGGCCAAACCGCATTCAACATCACGATCGGCGAGCGTATTGCTCAGTTGGTACTGGTACCGGTGGTGCAGGCTCACTTTGAACTGGTCGAAGAATTCGATGAAAGCCAGCGTGGCGCTGGTGGTTTTGGCCATTCCGGCAAGCTCTGATTTTGCAGTATCAGGTCAGGCGTGATGCCTGACCTTAAACGTTTTACTGAATCCTCTGAGCGTGGAGTCCCACCCGCAATGACTAGCCCCGCTTCGGTCCCGCCAAAATTCCCTGACAGCATTTTTCGCGCCTACGACATTCGTGGCGTGGTCCCGCAAACCTTGACCCCTGAGACCGCGTACTGGATAGGCCGTGCCATCGGTGCAGAGAGTTTGGCCAAGGGTGAACCGCATGTGTCGGTGGGCCGGGATGGACGCTTGTCCGGTCCTGAGCTGGTCGAGCGCTTGATCCAGGGTGTAGCGGACAGTGGCTGCAAGGTCAGTGATGTGGGTCTGGTGCCTACACCTGCTCTGTATTACGCAACTCACGTGTTGGCGGGCAAGTCGGGTGTGATGCTCACGGGCAGCCATAACCCGCCAAACTACAACGGTTTTAAAATCGTGATCGCGGGCGATACGCTGGCGGACGAACAAATCACCGCGCTGCACACGCGACTGAAAACCAACGACCTGACCTGGGGCGAAGGCAGCATCGAGCGCGTTGATATTTTACCGCGCTACGCCGATGTGATTACCCGGGACATCAAGTTGGCCAAACGCTTGAAGGTGGTGGTGGACTGCGGCAACGGCGTAGCCGGCGTGATCGCACCGCAATTGATTGAAGCCCTTGGCTGTGAAGTGATCCCGCTGTTCTGCGAAGTGGATGGTAGCTTTCCCAACCACCATCCAGACCCTAGCAAGCCTGAAAATCTGCTGGACCTGATCGCCAGAGTCAAAGAAACCAATGCCGATATCGGGCTGGCCTTTGATGGTGATGCTGACCGCGTGGGCGTGGTGACTAATGCAGGCACCATAGTGTTCGCAGATCATTTGCTGATGCTGTTTGCTCAGGATGTATTGCAACGCAACCCTACGGCCGAGGTCATATTCGACGTGAAATGCACGCGTCGTCTGATCCCGTTGATCAAGGAAAATGGCGGTCGCCCACTGATGTGGAAGACCGGTCATTCGTTGATCAAAAAGAAGATGAAAGAAACCGGTGCCCTGCTGGCTGGTGAAATGAGCGGGCATATCTTTTTCAAAGAGCGCTGGTTTGGTTTCGATGACGGTATTTACAGCGCCGCGCGCCTGCTGGAGATCCTCAGCAAGCGCCAGGTGACGGCCGAAGAGCTGTTTGAGACCTTCCCGAACGATATTTCT
Organism: Pseudomonas sp. ML2-2023-6; assembly: GCF_037055265.1. Taxonomy (NCBI): domain Bacteria; kingdom Pseudomonadati; phylum Pseudomonadota; class Gammaproteobacteria; order Pseudomonadales; family Pseudomonadaceae; genus Pseudomonas; species Pseudomonas sp. ML2-2023-6. The sequence goes on from NZ_CP146347.1 coordinate 853,049, forward strand.
ACGCCAGAAATCAATATCGATGTGACGGATGAGAGCAAATTCAGCATCATTGAAGCTCTGCACGACGCCCAATGGGGGGACGCCGCCGAGCTGACATCCATTGATGGTGTGCGGGTTGACTACCCTCATGGCTGGGGTCTGGTTCGCGCGTCCAACACCACCCCGGTGCTGGTGCTGCGATTTGAGGCCGAAACCGAGGCCGAACTGCAACGCATCAAGGACGTCTTTCACGCTCAACTGAAGCGTGTGGCCCCTGATCTCCCACTACCGTTTTGATCGACTAGTTTTACCGGAGCCCTGAATGACCCTCGAACGTGATGCCGCCTCCAACGTCGCCAAGGTTTTGTCCGAAGCGCTGCCCTACATTCGCCGTTACGTCGGCAAGACGCTGGTGATCAAGTACGGCGGCAACGCTATGGAGAACGATGACCTGAAAACCGGTTTCGCCCGTGACATCGTGTTGATGAAGGCCGTGGGTATCAACCCGGTCGTGGTACACGGTGGTGGGCCGCAGATCGGTGATCTACTCAAGCGTTTGTCCATCGAGAGTCATTTCATCGACGGGATGCGGGTCACTGACTCGCAAACCATGGATGTGGTGGAGATGGTGCTTGGCGGTCATGTGAACAAGGAAATCGTCAACCTGATCAATCGCCATGGCGGCAGCGCCATTGGTCTGACGGGTAAGGATGCAACCCTGATTCGCGCCAAAAAGATGGTTGTGACCCGTCAGACACCGGAAATGACCACGCCAGAAATCATCGACTTCGGTCATGTGGGCGAAGTCATCGGCATCAATACCGACCTGCTGCATATGCTGACCAAGGGTGATTTTATCCCGGTGATCGCGCCGATTGGCGTAGGCGCAAACGGTGAGTCTTACAACATCAACGCGGACCTGGTGGCTGGCAAGGTTGCCGAAGCCCTCAAGGCCGAGAAGCTGATGTTGCTGACCAACATTGCGGGCTTGATGGACAAGGAAGGCAAGGTGCTGACCGGTCTGACCACTGCTCAGGTGGATGACCTGATTGCCGATGGCACCATTTACGGCGGCATGCTGCCAAAAATCCGTTGCGCGCTGGAAGCTGTGCAAGGTGGTGTGACTACCGCGCACATCGTTGACGGCCGCGTGCCGAATGCGGTGTTGCTGGAAATCTTCACCGACACTGGTGTGGGTACGTTGATTACCAACAGTAAACCGGCTTAAGCAGAACAAAAAAAGCCCCGCCCGGAGCGATCCGGGCGGGGCTTTTTCATGGGCGGGGAGTTAAATCCCGTACTGCGCCCGGTACGCTTCAACGGCTGGCAGGTATTGCTTGAGCGTTTCGTCTTCGGCCAGGTACTGCAGAACCTGGTTCAACGAAACGATGCTGATGACCGGAATGCCGAAGTCGCGCTCGACTTCCTGGATTGCCGACAGCTCCCCATTGCCGCGCTCCTGGCGGTTCAGGGCAATCATCACGCCTGCCGCCTTGGCGCCCTGGGCCTGAATGATCTGCATGACTTCACGGATGGCGGTGCCGGCCGTGATCACGTCGTCGATGATCAGGATATCGCCTTCAAGCGGCGAGCCGACCAGGCTGCCACCTTCGCCGTGGGCCTTGGCTTCCTTGCGGTTGAAACACCATGGCAGATCGCGATCGTGGTGCTCGGCCAGCGCGACGGCGGTGGTCGCAGCCAAGGGGATACCCTTGTAGGCCGGGCCAAAGAGCACGTCGAAGGAAATGCCGCTGTCAACGATGGCGGCCGCATAGAAGCGCCCCAGTTGAGCCAGCGCAGAACCTGTGTTGAACAGGCCGGCATTGAAGAAGTAAGGACTGGTACGCCCCGACTTCAGGGTGAACTCACCGAAGCGCAGTACGCCGCGATCGATGGCAAAACGGATGAAGTCGCGCTGATACGCTTGCATGAAAAAAGCCCCAGATACCACGGATTTAGCTAATTAGTAAGACCGCGTGTATCATACACGCACGTGATTTTTGGGGCCATTTATGCGGATCATCAGTGTGAACGTCAATGGTATTCAGACGGCAGTCGAGCGCGGTTTGCTCAGTTGGCTGCAAGCTCAGAATGCCGACGTTATCTGCCTGCAGGACACCCGCGCCTCCGCCTTTGAACTGGACGATCCAGCCTACCAGCTCGATGGCTACTTTCTTTATGCCTGTGAAGCTGAAGTCCCTGCCCAAGGCGGTGTGGCTTTGTATTCGCGGTTGCAACCGAAAGCAGTCATCACCGGGCTTGGCTTCGAGACGGCCGATCGCTACGGGCGCTACCTGCAAGCCGATTTCGATAAGGTCAGCATCGCGACCTTGCTGCTCCCTTCGGGGCAGAATGGCGATGAAGACTTGAATCAAAAATTCAAGCTAATGGACGACTTTGCACGCTATCTGGATAAGCAGCGTCGCAAGCGTCGTGAGTACATCTACTGCGGCTCGCTGTATGTGGCGCAGCAGAAACTCGACATTAAAAACTGGCGTGACAGCCAGCAATCGCCTGGTTTCCTGGCGCCTGAACGGGCCTGGATGGATGAGATTGTCGGCAACATGGGCTATGTCGATGCCCTGCGTGAAGTCAGCCGCGAAGGCGACCAGTACAGCTGGTGGCCGGACAACGAACAGGCCGAGATGCTGAATCTGGGCTGGCGTTTCGACTACCAGTTGCTGACACCGGGCTTGCGCCGCTTTGTACGAAGCGCTCGTTTGCCGCGTCAGCCACGCTTCTCGCAACATGCGCCATTGATCGTGGACTACGACTGGACACTGACAATCTAAGTGTTTTTTCGCCGTCATAAAAAATGCCCGTATCGAAAGATACGGGCATTTTTTTGGTCTAAACCTGTAGCCCCCACCGCCAGCGGCAGCGTCTACAGGCTCGGAATTGTTACTTGAGCGGGCGCCAGGTGAAGGGGTAGCGGTAAACCACTCCGTCATTGGCCTTGACCCCGGCTATCACCACCAGCACCACTGCCCCGATCAGCACCAGGCCGAGCAAGGCGAAGCCGACCAGCACGAACATCAGCACGTAGCAAATGGCCGAAGCAATTGCCACGGTGATCTGAAAGTTCATTGCTTCCTTGCCCTGGTCATCGATAAAGGGATCGCTCTCGCGCTTTACCTGCCACAGGATCAGCGGGCCGATCAGGCTGCCAAACGGAAACCACATCCCGAGGAACGCCGAAAAATGACAGAACATGGCCCATTTGCGAGCGTCTCGGCTCGGTTCTGGTTTTGAAAGGTCCAGCTCACTCATGGCGTTCTCCGGTAGGTCGTTTGAAGGCTTTGACAGTCAATCCGGCTAATTAGTCGGCCAATGCAGCTTGTTGCAGGGCGAAAATTTCGTTCATGCCTTTTTGTGCCAATGCCAGCATGGCGTTCAGCTCTTCAGGCTGGAACGGTGCGCCTTCGGCAGTGCCCTGTACTTCGATGAAACCGCCTGAGCTGGTCATTACCACGTTCAGGTCGGTTTCGGCTGCCGAGTCTTCAGGGTAGTCCAGGTCAAGCACCGGTACGCCTTGGTACATGCCCACCGATACCGCTGCAATCATCTGCTTGATAGGGTCGCCGCCCTTGAGGCCGCCACGCTTTTTGATGATTTTCAGAGCGTCTACCAGAGCAACCATGGCGCCGGTGATGGACGCGGTGCGGGTGCCGCCATCCGCCTGGATTACGTCGCAATCGACGTACAGGGTGATATCGCCCAGCTTGGACATGTCCAGCGCGGCGCGCAGGGAGCGACCGATCAGGCGCTGGATTTCCAGGGTGCGTCCGCCTTGCTTGCCGCGGCTGGCTTCACGCTGGTTACGGTCGCCGGTGGCGCGTGGCAGCATGCCGTATTCGGCAGTCAGCCAACCCTGGCCCTGACCTTTAAGGAAGCGTGGTACGCCGTTCTCGACGCTGACGGTGCAGATGACTTTGGTGTCACCGAACTCGACCAGTACAGAACCCTCTGCGTGTTTGGTGTAGTTGCGGGTGATGCGGATCGGGCGGAGCTGATCGGCAACGCGACCACTTGGACGTTTCATGTGGGATACCTGTACGGGACGGAAAACTGCCGAGCATTATAAAGGCCGTAGACCAACAGGGCACATTTTTAAAGCAATCCAATCCTGTAGCCGCTGCCGCAGGCTGCGATGGGTTGCGTAGCGACCCCGCTCTTCACATTTAAAGCGCAGGTCCTGCGGCCCTTATCGCAGCCTGCAGCAGCGGTTACAGGTTTAAGTGCCTTTACGACAGACGCCATTTGGGGCCACCCACTGCACTGCGTTACAATCCTTCGCCTTAATTGCCGTCAGGCTTATTTCATCAGATCGCGAGGTACCGTCCATGGTGCACAGCATGACCGCCTTTGCCCGCGTCGAAAGCGTTGGCACTCAGGGCACCCTGAGTTGGGAGCTGCGTTCGGTCAACAGCCGCTACCTGGAGCCGCACCTGCGTCTGCCTGAATCTTTCCGTGACCTCGAAGGTGCGGTGCGTGAAGCGCTGCGTCAGGGGATTTCGCGGGGTAAGCTGGAATGCACCTTGCGCTTCACCGAAGAAACCACCGGCAAACCGTTGCAAGTCGACCGTGAGCGCGCCGCGCAACTGGTGGCCGCTGCCGAGACCATTGCCAGCCTGATCAAGCAACCGGCCCCGCTCAACCCGCTGGAAGTGCTGGCTTGGCCCGGTGTTTTGGTGGCGGACGCCAGCGATCCGCAAGCCCTGAACACTCAGGCGCTGGCGTTGTTCAAGCAAGGTCTGCAAGAGCTCAAAAATGGTCGCGAGCGCGAAGGCGCGGAGCTGGCGCGCTTGATCAGCGAGCGTTTGACCGCCATTGAAGGCGACGTCGAGACTCTGCGCGAGTTGGTGCCACAGATGCTCGCCACCCAGCGTCAAAAGGTCCTCGATCGCTTTGCCGACATGAAGGCCGAGCTTGATCCGCAGCGTCTTGAGCAGGAAATGGTCTTGCTGGCGCAAAAAAGCGACGTGGCTGAAGAACTGGATCGCCTGAGCACCCATATTCTTGAAGTGCGGCGCGTGCTCAAGTCCGCTGGTGCTGCGGGTCGGCGCCTGGACTTCCTGATGCAAGAGCTGAACCGCGAGGCCAATACCCTGGGCTCCAAGGCATTCGATCCACGCAGCACCCAAGCGGCGGTCAACCTCAAAGTGTTGATCGAGCAGATGCGTGAACAAGTACAGAATATTGAGTAAGGCATTCCCTGACATGACCCACAGCACTGGCACCCTTTATATCGTTTCTGCCCCTTCGGGCGCAGGCAAGACCAGCCTGGTCAAAGCGTTGATCGACGTTGAGCCGCAAATCCGGGTTTCGGTTTCGCACACCACTCGCGCCATGCGCCCAGGTGAAGTGAATGGCGTGAACTATCATTTTGTCGAGCGCGAAGAGTTCGTGAAAATGATCGAGCACGGTGACTTCCTGGAGCGCGCCGAGGTGTTCGGCAACCTTTATGGCACCTCGCAAAGCCATTTGCAGCAGACCCTGGATGAAGGTCATGACCTGATTCTGGAAATCGACTGGCAAGGTGCCGAGCAAGTTCGCAAGCTGATGCCGCAGGCGCGTTCGATCTTTATCTTGCCGCCTAGCCAGGAAGCGCTGCGCCAGCGACTGGATAATCGTGGTCAGGACAGCGACGAGATCATTGACGGCCGGATGCGCGAAGCCGTGAGCGAAATGAGCCACTATGTCGACTATGACTACCTGATCATCAATGACGATTTCGCCCTGGCGCTTGAGGATCTGAAGGCCATTTTCCGCGCCAATCGGCTCCAGCAAAAACGTCAGCAGCAGCGATTTGGCAAATTACTGGCCGAACTGCTCGGTTAAACAACTCTTCCCAAAACCCCTGTAAGGGCTTTACATTGGCGGTTACAGAGGTTTTTGGGGCAGTGCCCGAAAAATCAGCGCTTCCCTATTGGCTGGTGATTTTTTAAACTGTTTAGTCCGCTTGCCCATCCGGGCAGCGCGCATATTGCATTTGCTACGAGGAAGACCATGGCCCGCGTAACCGTTGAAGACTGTCTAGAACACGTGGATAACCGCTTTGAGCTGGTCATGCTCTCTACCAAGCGTGCCCGTCAACTGGCCACCGGCGGTAAAGAGCCTTTGGTCGAGTGGGAAAATGACAAGCCTACTGTTGTTGCCTTGCGTGAAATCGCTGCAGGCCTGATGAGCTACGAGTTTATCGCCAACGCTGAAATCGTCGAAGACGAACCGCTGTTCGCAGCGTTCGAGGACGAGTCCAACGAGGCGAACTAAGCCTATGCCCGGTCGACGTAGCACGGCGAAGGGTAAAAAGTTTTGGCAGGAGGTTTCCTCATGCCGAGCATAGACGCCCTCGCCGATCGCTTGTCGGCGTACCTCGGCCCGGACCAGGTCAATCTGGTCCGCCGGGCGTACTTCTACGCAGAACAAGCCCACGACGGCCAACGCCGACGTAGCGGCGAGCCTTATGTCACGCATCCGCTGGCAGTGGCAAACATCCTTGCCGATATGCATATGGACCATCAGAGCCTGATGGCGGCCATGCTGCATGACGTCATTGAAGACACCGGTATTGCCAAGGAAGCGCTGGTCGCGCAGTTCGGCGAAACCGTGGCCGATCTGGTCGATGGAGTCAGCAAGCTGACTCAGATGAACTTCGAAACCAAGGCCGAAGCCCAAGCTGAAAACTTCCAGAAGATGGCCATGGCCATGGCACGCGATATCCGCGTGATCCTGGTGAAGCTGGCTGACCGTCTGCACAACATGCGTACCCTCGAAGTGCTGTCCGGCGAAAAACGCCGACGGATTGCCAAGGAAACCCTGGAAATCTATGCACCCATTGCCAATCGGCTGGGTATGCACAGCATTCGTATCGAATTCGAAGACCTCGGTTTCAAGGCGATGTACCCGATGCGCTCCGCGCGCATTTATCAGGCGGTCAAACGCGCCCGGGGCAATCGCAAGGAAATCGTCAACAAAATTGAAGAATCGCTAAGTCACTGTCTGGCCATCGACGGCATTCAGGGCGAAGTCAGCGGTCGTCAAAAGCATATCTACGGCATCTATAAAAAGATGCGCGGCAAGCGTCGGGCCTTCAACGAGATCATGGACGTTTACGCGTTCCGGATCATCGTCGACAAGGTCGACACCTGTTACCGCGTGCTGGGTGCTGTACATAATTTGTACAAACCCCTGCCGGGGCGTTTCAAGGACTACATCGCCATTCCCAAAGCCAACGGCTATCAGTCGTTGCATACCACGCTGTTTGGCATGCATGGCGTACCGATCGAAATTCAGATCCGTACCCGTGAAATGGAAGAAATGGCCAACAACGGTATCGCCGCTCACTGGCTCTACAAATCCAGTGGTGACGAGCAGCACACGGGCACTCACGCCCGGGCGCGGCAATGGGTCAAGGGCGTGCTGGAAATGCAGCAGCGCGCAGGCAACTCCCTCGAATTTATCGAAAGCGTGAAGATCGACCTGTTCCCGGACGAGGTTTATGTGTTCACGCCCAAAGGCCGGATCATGGAGCTGCCAAAAGGCTCCACGGCGGTCGACTTCGCTTACGCGGTGCACACCGACGTCGGCAACAGCTGCATTGCGTGCCGGATTAATCGCCGTCTCGCGCCGTTGTCCGAACCACTGCAAAGTGGCTCCACGGTCGAGATCGTCAGCGCTCCCGGTGCCCGTCCCAATCCGGCATGGCTCAACTTTGTGGTTACCGGCAAGGCGCGTACGCACATTCGGCATGCGCTCAAGCTGCAGCGCCGTTCCGAGTCGGTCAATCTGGGCGAACGCCTGCTGAACAAGGTACTGAACGGTTTCAACAGCGCGCTGGAGAAAATCCCGGCCGAGCGTATTCAGGCCATGCTGCAGGAATACCGCCTGGAACAGATCGAAGACCTGCTCGAAGACATCGGTCTTGGCAATCGCATGGCCTATGTGGTTGCGCGCCGCTTGCTGGGCGAAGGCGAGGCGTTGCCGAGCCCGGAAGGTCCGCTGGCGATTCGCGGTACCGAAGGTTTGGTGCTCAGCTACGCGAAATGCTGTACGCCGATTCCGGGTGACCCGATTGTCGGCCACCTGTCTGCGGGTAAAGGCATGGTTGTGCACCTGGACAACTGCCGCAATATCAGTGAAATCCGCCACAACCCCGAAAAATGCATCCAGCTTTCGTGGGCCAAGGACGTTACCGGCGAATTCAACGTCGAGTTGCGCGTCGAGCTGGAGCACCAGCGCGGCCTGATTGCGCTGCTGGCCAGCAGCGTCAACGCCGCCGACGGCAACATCGAAAAGATCAGCATGGACGAACGCGATGGTCGCATCAGCGTGGTCCAACTGGTAGTCAGTGTGCACGACCGCGTGCACCTGGCTCGCGTGATCAAAAAACTGCGCGCCCTTACCGGGGTTATCCGCATCACTCGTATGCGTGCGTAGCCATCTAATTACAAGGAGTCACCCATGTCCAAGACTGTTATCACCAGCGACAAGGCACCTGCTGCAATCGGTACTTATTCTCAGGCGATCAAAGCTGGCAATACTGTCTACATGTCCGGTCAAATCCCGCTGGACCCAAAAACCATGGAGCTGGTTGAAGGCTTTGAAGCACAGACCATCCAGGTTTTCGAAAACTTGAAGTCGGTGGCTGAAGCTGCTGGTGGTTCGTTCAAGGACATCGTCAAGCTGAACATCTTCCTGACGGACCTGAGCCACTTCGCCAAGGTCAACGAAATCATGGGTAAATACTTCGAACAGCCTTACCCGGCCCGCGCCGCCATCGGCGTTGCAGCCCTGCCAAAGGGTTCGCAGGTTGAGATGGACGCTATTCTGGTACTTGAGTAACACCCTCGGCGCAGCCTCTTCATGCTGCGCCAACCCTCGCTCTTCCTTGTTTCAAAAGGATCCCACCATGCGCAAAGCGCTCGTGTTGTCACTACTCGCCGTTGTTTTGGGTGGTTGTGCCAGCAAACCCGCTCACCGCGACATCAGTGGTGTCTGGATCAACCAGGCTGCAATCGACGCAGCTGCCCATGGCGGTAATTTGCGTGAAGCCCTGCTGGCTTATGGGCCAAACCTTGAGTGGGATATCGACGCCAAAAACGCTACGGCCAATTACACCAACGGCTTTGAGTCGGTTGAAGGCAAGTTGATACCTGAAGACGATGGTACGTGGCAGGTCAGCTTTTATGGGAGCAGCTCCACGGGCCTGAGCCTGGAAGGTGAAGAGTTGATCCAGGGCGAGACTGATGCCGAGCCGCGCCAACCTTTCGTTCGTCCACGGATCACTGCTGCAAGCGACGCACCGCTGGGTGCAAGCTTTGAAACAGCACTCAATTCTGCCTATTTGGGTGGCCAGTGGCGTGTGACCAGCGGCATGGGCAAGGGTAATCAGGTGACCTTTTTAGCCGACGGCCAAGTCAACGGCTTGCCCAACACCCAGAATTACGTACTGTGCCTGGCGGGTGACTGCGCTTCGATGAGTGGCGAACACGACAGCCTCTGGTTGCAACAAGGTGAGATTGGCGCAGCGCACATTTTTGTCCGCAATGGCCCTAGGCTTGAAATCTTCCAGGCGCTGGATTCCGCCGAGCCCGATGATATGCCTCAGTTTTACCCAGGCAAGCTCGAGTGGTCCCTGGAAAAGCTGTAGTTGATCGCCAAAAACCGCGCTATGTAGCCGCTGCCGCAGGCTGCGATGGGTCGCGTGGCACCCCCGGTTTTTACTGAAATCGAAGGTCCTGCGGCCCTTGTCGCAGCCTTCGGCAGCGGCTACAGGTTTCGCGTCAGCCTACGCCTTCCCATCCAAAATTTGGGCATAGCCCTCGCGATAACTCGAGTAGCGCGGCTCCCAGCCCAGCGCCTTGGCGCGGGCATTGCTGCAGCGCTTGCTGCCCGCCCGGCGCGTACTGGTTTCGGCGGCCCATTCGGTAATACCCAAACGCTCGCGCAACCAACCCACGACCTCAGCCAGAGGCACCGGCGCGTTATCAACGCCTATATAGCAATCATCCAGCGCTTTGCCCTCGCGGTCTGCCTCAAGCAAAAAAGCTAAAAACCCGCCAGCATCATCGGCATGAATCCGGTTGCCATACATCGGTGGGTCAACGGCCACTCGATAACCTTTGCGCACCTGCCCCAGCATCCACTCGCGGCCCGGCCCGTAGATCCCGGTCAGACGCACCACACTGGCCGCAAGGCCGCTGTTGAGTGCCACCTGCTCGGCATCGAGCATGATCCGGCCCGAATAGTTCGACGCTTGGGCAGGGGATGTCTCGTCAATCCACTCCCCATCCTTCTGGGCAAAAACGCTGCTGCTGGACACAAACAACAGGCGCTTTGGCCGCTGACCGTTTTGCTCAAGCCAGTTCAGCGTGTTTTTCAGCCCTTGGACATACGCTGCCTGATAACCCGCTTCGTCATGCTCGGTCGCTGCCGCGCTGTACACCACATAGTCGATCTGACCCGTTGGCCATTGCTGCGGGCAGTGCTCGCTGAACAAGTCGCCCTCTACCCCGATGACGCCTGCAGGCAACCGGTCGATGGAGCGCCGCAGGCCATGCACTTGCCAGTTTTTATCGAGCAACTGAACAGCCAGGCGGCTCCCGATATCGCCGCATCCGACGATCAAAACAGAGGCTTGGGACATCGCAGAATTCCTAATGAAAAGTTACAAAGTGACGTAAATGGACACGACCTAAGTCGTGACTTTCGAAAAAAACAGATGCTATTGCTTTTGTTAACAAGAATTACTTGCAATAATAACCCATCATTTTGCCCTTGGTCTTACACCGCGTTGTAGGGCATTACCTCATTACTTTTCTCAGGTCCGGCTAGCATGACACGCAATCATCCCACCGCTTCGCCAACCCAGCCTTTGAGCCCAACACGCGTCTGGCGTGGGGTTGTGGCACTGATGTTCAGCTTGATGCTGGCACCTGTCGCGGCATTTGCCGACGAACCTGCCACCCCAGCCGTGCATGCTGCCACTGAAGCTGCTGCTCCGGCACCTGTTGCAACACCAGGTGCGACAGATCCTACACTGGTTGAAGGTGCAGTTGCCCCTGCCGATGACGCACCGCAAATCAGTGCCGAAGACTACAACAGCCTGGGCATGGCCCATGACCTGTCGCCTTGGGGCATGTACAAAAACGCGGACATCATCGTCAAGATCGTGATGATCGGCTTGGCTATCGCTTCGATCATTACTTGGACGATCTGGATTGCCAAAGGCTTTGAAGTCCTGGGCGCCAAGCGTCGTCTGCGCGTTGAAATCGCCAACCTGAAAAAAGCCCGTACCCTTAAGGAAGCCAGCGAATCTGCGGCCAAAGAAGGCACCCTGGCCCATTTGTTGGTCCAGGACGCGCTCGAAGAAATGCGTCTGTCGGCCAATAGCCGCGAAAAAGAAGGCATCAAGGAGCGTGTGAGCTTCCGTCTTGAGCGTCTGGTGGCGGCTTGCGGTCGCAACATGAGCAGCGGCACGGGCGTGCTCGCCACCATCGGTTCCACTGCGCCGTTCGTCGGCCTGTTCGGTACCGTGTGGGGCATCATGAACAGCTTTATCGGTATCGCTAAAACTCAAACCACCAACCTGGCCGTTGTTGCACCGGGTATTGCCGAAGCCCTGCTGGCCACGGCACTGGGTCTGGTTGCAGCGATCCCTGCGGTAGTGATTTACAACGTCTTCGCCCGCTCCATCACCGGCTACAAGGCTCAGGTGGCTGATGCGTCTGCTGAAGTGTTGCTGTTGGTTAGCCGTGACCTCGATCACTTGCCGCCCGAGCGTAGCTCGCAACCGCACATGGTGAAAGTGGGGTAATCGGCCATGGGCCTGCATTTAAAAGAAGGCGATGACGATCTCGCCGAGAACCATGAAATCAACGTCACCCCCTTTATTGACGTGATGCTGGTACTGCTGATCATCTTCATGGTGGCAGCACCGCTGGCCACTGTAGATATCAAGGTTGACCTGCCAGCGTCGAGTGCCAAACCGGCACCTCGTCCCGAGAAACCGGTATTTCTCAGTGTCAAAGCTGACCAGCGCCTGTATCTGGGTGAAGAGCCGGTTACGGTTCAAGCCCTGGGCCCGACCCTGGATGCCAGGACCCACAACAACAAAGACACGACGATCTTCTTCCAGGCTGACAAAGGCGTGGATTACGGTGACCTGATGAGCGTGATGGATGCTTTGCGCGCAGCCGGTTACTTGAAGGTGGGTCTGGTCGGACTTGAGACGGCAGCCAAGAAATGACCATAGCGCGCCAAAAGATGACGCGTTACGCAACCAGCCTGGCCGTGGTATTGGGTGTCCATGCAGTGGCAGTGATTCTTGCCCTGCAATGGTCCAGCCCGCGCGCGATCGAACTTCCGCCGCAGGCGATGATGGTTGATCTGGCACCACTGCCCGCACCGCCTCCACCTGCGCCGCCTAAAGTGGTGACACCACCACAACCCCCGGCGCCAGTGGAAGAGTTGCCGATACCCAAGCTGGCCGAAGCGCCTAAACCGAAGATTTCTGTACCCAAGCCGGTCAAACCCAAGCAAAAGCCTCAACCGCCCAAGCCTGTGGAGAAACAGGAACCGGTCAAAGAGAAGCCTTCAGAAGAGAAACCCAGCGACGCGACGCCGACCAAGAACACCAGCGAGAAGTCCGCCGCACCGGCCCCAGGGCCATCGGCTCAACAACTGGCGGCCAAAGCCAGTTGGGAAGGTACTTTGCTGAACCACTTGGGCAAGTACAAAAAGTACCCGCCTGCTGCGCAATCCCGTGGCAAGGAAGGCCTGAACCGTCTGCGCTTCGTGGTGGATGCTGAAGGCAAGGTGCTGTCCTACGAGTTGGTAGGGCGCTCCGGCAATGCTGATCTGGACCGGGCCACCCTGGAAATGATTCGCCGGGCACAACCATTGCCCAAGCCGCCGCCCGAGATGCTGACCAATGGCAGCATCGAGATCGTGGCACCGTTCGTTTATTCCATCGATAAACGTCGGCGATAACATCATAAAGGGCACCTCAGGGTGCCCTTTATGCATCTGCAGTATGGATAAAAAACCAGTCATTCAATGATTGGCTACTGTAGCTCTGAGGGTAATGTCTGATAACGTGCGTCTATCGATTGCAGCCGCTATGCTTGGCCCGCAACCACAGGGACGCCCGCTATGACGCTTACAGAATTACGCTACATCGTTACCCTCGCCCAAGAGCAACACTTCGGCCATGCGGCTGAGCGTTGCCACGTCAGCCAGCCGACCCTGTCGGTAGGTGTGAAAAAACTGGAAGACGAACTCGGTGTGCTGATTTTCGAGCGCAGCAAAAGCGCCGTGCGCGTGACCCCGGTGGGTGAAACCATTGTGGCCCAGGCACAGAAGGTGCTGGAGCAGGCCCAGGGCATTCGCGAGCTGGCCCAAGCTGGCAAGAACCAACTGACCGCCCCGCTCAAAGTGGGCGCGATCTACACCGTGGGCCCGTACCTGTTCCCGCACCTGATTCCACAACTGCACCGGGTCGCTCCGCAGATGCCGTTGTATATCGAAGAAAACTTCACTCACGTCCTGCGCGACAAACTGCGCAACGGTGAGTTGGACGCGATCATCATCGCCCTGCCGTTCCATGAAGCAGACGTGTTGACCTTGCCGCTGTACGACGAGCCGTTTTACGTGCTGATGCCCAGCGAACACCCCTGGACCAAGAAAGACACCATCGACGCCAGCCTGCTCAACGACAAGAGCCTGCTGTTGCTGGGCGAAGGTCACTGCTTCCGCGATCAGGTGCTTGAAGCGTGCCCGACCGTGGCCAAAGGCAATGATGGCGCCATGCACACCACGGTTGAATCCAGTTCGTTGGAAACCATCCGTCATATGGTGGCTTCAGGCCTGGGTATTTCGATCCTGCCGTTGTCGGCCGTCGACAGTCACCACTACGCTCCCGGCATTCTGGCCGTGCGTCCGTTGACCCCGCCGGTACCGTTCCGCACGGTGGCCATTGCCTGGCGCGCGAGTTTTCCGCGGCCCAAGGCGATTGAAATTCTCGCTGACTCGATCCGCCTGTGTTCGGTGGCCAAGCCGCCTGCCGCGAAGTAAGCCTGCCGATGACCGAGTTGTCGAAAGTGTCGGTCACCGCGCTCAAGGGCGTGGGCGAGGCTATGGCCGAGAAATTGGCCAAGGTCGGGCTGGAAAACGTCCAGGACGTGCTGTTCCATTTGCCGTTGCGCTATCAGGACCGTACCCGCGTGGTGCCGATTGGCGCCCTGCGCCCCGGACAGGATGCGGTGGTTGAAGGCCGGGTCATCGGTGCTGATGTGGTCATGGGCAAGCGCCGCAGCTTGCTGGTGCGGATCAACGATGGCACCGGCGGCCTGAGTCTGCGCTTCTATCACTTCAGCAATGCGCAAAAAGACAGCCTCAAGCGCGGCACCGAAGTGCGTTGCTATGGCGAGGCTCGCCCCGGTGCTTCGGGGTTGGAGATTTATCATCCCGAATACCGCGCCATCACGGGCGATGAGCCGCCCCCCGTCGATACCACGCTGACACCGATTTATCCCACAACCGAAGGCCTGACCCAGCAACGTCTGCGCCAGCTCAGCCAGCAAAGCCTGGCCATGCTCGGTCCGCGTAGCCTGCCCGACTGGTTGCCACCAGAACTGGCCAAGGACTACCAATTGGCCCCGCTGGACCAAGCCATTCGCTACTTGCATCAGCCGCCCGCCGATGCAGACGTCGAAGAGCTCGCCCTGGGCCATCACTGGGCGCAGCACCGCTTGGCCTTTGAAGAACTGCTGACTCACCAACTGTCCCAGCAGCGTCTGCGTGAGAGCTTGCGTTCCCAGCAGGCGCCCGCCTTGCCCAAGGCGAAAAAGCTGCCGGTGCAGTTTCTCGCCAATCTGGGTTTTCCGCCGACTGGCGCACAGAGCCGGGTCGGCAACGAAATTGCCTACGACCTCAGCCAGCCCGAGCCCATGCTGCGCCTGATTCAGGGCGACGTAGGCTCCGGCAAGACGGTCGTCGCGGCGATGGCGGCCTTGCAGGCGCTTGAAGCGGGCTATCAGGTGGCACTGATGGCCCCCACGGAAATTCTCGCCGAGCAGCACTTCATCAACTTCAAGCGCTGGCTGGAGCCTTTGGGGCTTGAAGTTGCCTGGCTGGCCGGCAAGCTCAAGGGCAAGGCCCGTGTGGCGGCGACGGAGCAAATCGCCAGCGGCGTACCTATGGTTGTCGGCACCCACGCCCTGTTTCAGGACCATGTGCAGTTCAAGAACCTCGCGCTGGTGATCATCGACGAACAACATCGCTTCGGCGTGCAGCAACGTCTGGCCCTGCGCAACAAGGGCGTGGGCGGCGTCATGTGTCCGCACCAGTTGATCATGACCGCGACCCCGATCCCGCGCACCCTGGCCATGAGTGCCTACGCCGACCTCGATACCTCGATCCTCGACGAACTGCCGCCTGGCCGAACCCCGGTCAACACCGTGCTGGTAGTCGACACGCGGCGCCTCGAAGTGATCGAGCGAGTGCGTGCGGCGTGCGCGGAAGGGCGTCAGGCTTATTGGGTCTGCACCCTGATCGAGGAATCGGAAGAGATGACCTGCCAGGCCGCTGAAACCACCTACGAAGACCTTTCCAGCGCCTTGGGCGAATTGCGCGTCGGCTTGATCCACGGGCGTATGAAAGCTGCGGAAAAGGCCGCGGTCATGGCCGAGTTCAAGGCCGGTGCACTGCAATTGCTGGTGGCGACCACGGTGATTGAAGTAGGCGTCGACGTGCCCAATTCCAGCCTGATGATCATCGAAAACCCCGAGCGTCTGGGGCTGTCCCAGCTTCACCAATTGCGTGGGCGTGTCGGCCGGGGCAGCGCCGCGAGCCACTGCGTGTTGCTGTATCACCCGCCGCTGTCACAAATTGGCCGTCAGCGCCTGGGTATCATGCGCGAGACCAACGACGGTTTCGTGATTGCTGAAAAAGACCTTGAACTGCGCGGCCCCGGCGAGATGCTCGGCACCCGCCAGACCGGCCTTCTGCAGTTCAAGGTCGCCGACCTGATGCGCGATGCCGACCTGCTGCCCGCCGTGCGCGAGGCTGCCCAGGCGTTGATTGAGCGCTGGCCGAGCCACGTCAGCCCCTTGCTGGATCGCTGGCTGCGGCACGGTCAGCAATACGGTCAGGTGTAAATATCATTCAGGAAATGGCTCTGCGGCCGATCAAGTAACGGCTTATCAAATTTGAGTTGTAGAGAACGGATGCAGACCATGACTGAAGTTGCCAGCGCCCCTGCCGTTGCGAGCACGCCATCTGTTATCGGGCGCTTGCTCGGTGACTTGGCCATCGCTTACCGCGAAGTTACCGATCACCCTGGGCTTGACCCGGCGCGCAAGGTGCAGGCCGTACTGCTCGATGATTCGGTGGGCGCCCTGATGGTGCTGTATACGCAGAGCCATTTGCTTGATCTGAACCGTCTGGCCGATTTGATCGGACGCCGCATGACCGCCGTTGCGCCGGATCGCCTGCAACTTCTGCTCGACAAACATGGCCTGAGCCTGCTGCCCGGTTTGCCAGCGCTGACCAACTCACCCTGCCTGTACGAAGAGCAATTGCTGTTGCAGCCTTCGCTGCTCATCAGCGCCGGCGAGTCGGGGATAATGCTGGAAATTTCCCGGGAGGACTTCAAACGCCTGCTCAGCAACGCCAGCGCCGGTCGTTTTGGTGTGCCCTTGAGCACGATCGAACTCAACCGGGATCATGCCGGTGACGACGGTGAGGCAATCACCCAGGCGGTCCAGGCATTTACCGCACGGCGTATTCAGCAACGACTTGAAGCTACCATCGAGCTGCCGCCGCTGTCAGAGAGCGTGCGCAAAATCATGCGGTTGCGCTCCGACCCTGAAGTCACCATCGACGAAGTGACCAGCGTTGTCGAAACTGACCCGGCTCTGGCGGCACAAGTCTTGAGCTGGGCGTCATCCTCGTACTACGCGTCACAGAGCAAGATCCGTTCGGTTGAAGACGCCATTGTGCGGGTGCTAGGGGTTGATCTAGTGATCAACCTGGCGCTTAGCCTGTCGTTGGGTAAAACCCTGAGCTTGCCCAAGGATCACCCGCAGTCGAGTACTCCGTACTGGCAGCAGTCGATCTACACCGCTGCGGTGATTGAAGGGCTGACCCGTGCCATGCCTCGTGAGCATCGCCCTGAAGTCGGCCTGACTTACCTGGCGGGGCTGCTGCACAACTTTGGTTATTTGCTGCTGGCCTATGTGTTTCCGCCGCATTTTTCGCTGATTTGCCGTCATCTTGAAGTTAATCCCCACGTCAGTCATAGCGTGATCGAACAGCACTTGCTGGGCATCAGCCGTGAGCAGATGGGCGCTTGGTTGATGGGTTTTTGGGAAATGCCGGACGAATTGGCGATAGCGGTGCGTTTTCAGCACGATCCGGACTACGTCGGCACAGACGCGCAATTTCCGAATCTGGTGTGCGTAGCGCTGGGGTTGCTGCGTAGTCGCGGCATTGGGCAGGGGGCTTGTACGCCATTGCCGGATGCATTGTTTGAGCGCTTGGGCGTGCCTCGCGACAAGGCTGAAGCGGTGGTCGGCAAAGTGCTTGAGGCCGAGGTGTTGCTGCGTGAAATGGCGGCGAAGTTCAGCCAGAACTGATGCTTCACGTAGCAGCTGCCGAAGGAACGAGGCTGCGTCCGGCGGCACAGCCGTCGTAAAACCAGGTCATGGGTTTTTATAGAAAAACCGTATGTTCAGGATTTACGATCGCTTCGCAATCGAACGAAGCCTCGTTCCTTCGGCAGCTGCTACAAATACCCGTAACGCTTAAACCTTCGGTTTTTTACGCGGCTTGAGGTACTTGGTCAGGCCCTGGAACCAGATTACCAGCGCCGGGTTGCCCTTGATCTGAATCGATTTGTCCTGAATCCCGGTCATAAACGCCAACTGCTTGTTTTTCGCTTGCAGCGTGGCGAAGCCGTAGGCGGCATCTTTGAAGGCGATAGCAAACGCAGGCTCGGGGTACATGCCGCTGTGACTGGTGATGCGCTGGTTTTTAACCTTGAAATGACGGGCCACTTTGCCGTCCAGGGTTTGCAACTGGAACACCAGATCCTTTTCAGCCAATTGTTGCTGAAATGCAGGATTCTTACGGCTGGCTTTGCCCATCAGAAAGCCCAGCATCCAGAGCAAAAAACGAAATTTCATGTACGCGGCCTCGGGGGAATAGATAAATGGCCGGCGCAGTGTAACGACTTGAGCGAAGAACGCCATAAATCTGCAGAGATAGGCGTAGATGGGATGGTTTTTGCCACTTATGGCCGCACAATCGACTCGCTCGTTATCAAGAATGGGCTGCTGGAAGGGCCAGCTTGCCCATTCTTCATCGGGTCGGTGCCTTAAGGATTAACGCTGTCCTTGAGGAACTTGCCCGGCTTGAACGCTACCGTGTTGCTGGCCTTGATGGTGACTGGCTGACCGGTTTGCGGGTTTTGCCCGGTGCGGGCACCGCGATGACGCTGAATAAAGGTGCCGAAGCCGACCAGCGTGACGCTGTCCTTGCGATGCAGGGCCTGGGTGATTTCTTCAAGCACGGCATTGAGTACGCGGTTGGCTTGTTCTTTGGTTAGGTCGGCCTTTTCAGCAATAGCGGCGGCGAGATCTGGTTTACGCATGATGAAGCCTCATTGACGGTTTTTTGTTGTTATGTCCGTGCTGCTCTCTTCGGAGCAGCTCCAAGGCGCCGCAGGCTCTAAACTGCGGCAGACCGGTGTGAGAATGGCACGCGGCCAAGCCCGACGCCAGCCTCTGCACCGGCTTTGTTGAGTCCAGGCAATGCCATATGCGACAGAGTGCGCAGTGTTTACGCCAAAAGAGCAGGCAGCTCTTTGTTCAGTGCGAGTTTTTCACGAACGGCTTCGCCGGTCAGGGCATAACCGAGCAGTCGTCCGTTGGCGTCGCGGCACAGCGCCTTGATATCAGCGCCCTGACCCTCCACGGTCCATACACCCTCATGGCCACGCGGCACGGGTGACACCACCAGTGGGCAAACCGGAGTCTTGACCGTAATCGGCATTGCCCCGTAGCTGACGGTCGTCGGGTTGCCCGCCAGAGTTTGCGCCAGTGCGCGGGCACAACTCATCAGCGGCATTACGTACAGCAGGCTCAAACCATCGACCTCTGCGCAATCGCCCAGCGCGTAGATGTTGTCGTGGGAGGTCTGGAGCTGACGGTTTACTTCGATCCCGCGATTGACCTGAATCCCGGCAGCGGCCGCCATATCAATACGCGGGCGCAAACCGATGGCAGACACCACCACATCGCACGGGATCACACTGCCATCGGACAAATGCGCATCGAGCCCGGCGTCAGTACGCTGCAGACGGGTCAACACCGGGCCCAGGTGCAAGCGGGCGCCCAGGCTTTCAAGCCCGGCCTGGACCGCCGCCGCGGCAGCAGGATGCAACAGGGTTGGCATCACCTGCTCGCAGGGCGCGACCATATCCACCTCATAACCGCCCGCAATCAAGTCATTGGCAAATTCGCAGCCGATCAACCCGGCACCCAGAATCAGAACGCGGCGCTTGCCTGCCGCTGCTGCCCGAAATCGGGCGTAATCTTCAAGATCATTGATCGGGAAGATCGCGTCCTGTGCGTCACCCTCCACGGGTACCTGCACCGTTTGCGCGCCCCACGCCAGGATCAGGTCGCGGTACGGCACGGCTTCTTCACCGATCCACAACTGCTTGTGGCCCGGGTCGATCCCGCTGACACGGGTGTGAGGACGCACCTGGGCCTTGAGTTGATCGGCCATCGCCTCAGGCGTTGCCATGCTCAGGCCGTCGGCCTCTTTGTTCTTGCCAAAACCGGTGGACAGCATTGGCTTGGAGTAGGAGCGCCCGTCATCGGCAGTGATCAGCAGCAGCGGGGTTTCGCTGTCCAGCTTGCGAAACTCACGGGCCAGGTTATAGCCAGCCAGCCCAGTGCCAACGATCACGACAGGTGCGTTCATTCCAATCTCCAGAGAGTGAGTCAGGGTTTTAAAAGGGTCGATCAGTTGATTTCAATCATCTCGAAATCCATTTTGCCGACGCCGCAATCCGGGCACAGCCAGTCTTCAGGCACGTCTTGCCACAGTGTGCCGGGGGCGATGCCATCATCCGGCCAGCCGTCGGCTTCGTTATAAATCAGTCCACAAACAATGCATTGCCACTTTTTCATCGGGGTACTTCCTAAAGGTTCAGGCTTGAACGAGCTCACGGACTTTTCGAGACTGCCGTGTTGCTCGTTAAATTCAGGGCGTTTTGTACTGATGACCACAGGCAGATGCAAGCACCAATGCTGCCAAAAGGCCCTCGACCGCTCATTCAAGGACCAGCGTGATAAGCTCGCCGACCTCAATGGCTGCCAATTATGACCCACCGTGCCGCACATAACTTCTCCGCTGATCTCCCCTGTCTGGCTTGAACAAGGCCATCTTGCTGCGCTGCCTGATGCACAGACCCTCGACTGGTTATTTGACGAGGGCTCTCTGACTCGGCGCCTTACTGCAGTTTCAGATAATTCCTTCAGTGTGCTTCCGCTTTTTGAAGGTTGGCAACAATTGCGCCCGGACGAGTGTGCAGCGCTTGACCTGCCCCTGGGCGTTCAGGGCTGGGTGCGCGAAGTGTATTTACGTGGTCACGGGCAGCCGTGGGTGTTCGCTCGTAGCGTGGCGGCCCAAAGCTCACTGGAGGAGGGTGGTCTGAACATGGACGAACTCGGCACCCGTTCACTGGGCGAACTGCTGTTTAGCGATCAGGCATTTGAGCGTGGCGCGCTGCAAGTGTGCCACTACCCGCGCCACTGGTTGCCGCCAGTCGATCAGGCCGACCTGCTGTGGGGCCGCCGTTCGCGCTTTGTGCGCGGGGCACTGAGCGTGCTGGTGGCCGAAGTGTTTTTACCCAAACTGTGGGCCGCCCTCAGTGCCCGGTCGGAGAACAACTGATGTACACGCGTTTGCTCAAATCACTCAATCGCCTGAACCCTCGCGCCTGGGATTTCATTCAACTGACCCGCATGGACAAACCCATCGGCATTTATCTGCTGCTGTGGCCGACCTTGTGGGCGCTGTGGGTTGCGGCCAAGGGCGTGCCCTCGTTGAGCAACCTGCTGATTTTTGTCTTCGGCGTGATCCTGACCCGAGCGGGGGGCTGCGTGATCAACGATTTTGCCGATCGCAAAGTGGATGGCCACGTCAAACGAACAGAGCAGCGGCCTATGGCCAGTGGGAAAATCAGCAGTAAAGAGGCGTTGGTGTTTTTTGCGCTGCTGATGGGAGTCAGTTTCCTGCTGGTACTGTTCACCAATGCGCCAACCATCTGGCTTTCATTCGGCGGGCTGGCACTGGCTGCGACTTACCCGTTCATGAAGCGCTTCACCTACTACCCGCAAGTGGTACTGGGCGCTGCGTTCTCGTGGGGCATACCGATGGCCTTCACCGCTGAAACCGGCAGCCTGCCGGCTGCTGCGTGGTTGCTGTATATCGCCAACCTGCTGTGGACAGTGGCCTACGACACCTACTACGCCATGACCGACCGCGACGACGACCTCAAGATCGGTGTCAAATCCACCGCCATCCTGTTTGGCGATGCCGACCGTGTAATCATCCTGAGCCTGCAAGGCCTGGCCTTGGGCTGTCTGTTGCTGGCGGGAGCGCATTTTGAACTGGGTAGCTGGTTCCGCCTTGGCCTACTGGGCGCTGCAGCGTGCTTTGCGTGGGAATTCTGGTACACCCGTAACCGCGATCCGCAGCGCTGCTTCAGAGCCTTTTTGCACAACCACTGGGCAGGTTTGGCGATTTTTGTGGGGATCGTATTGGATTACGCCCTGCGCTAGCACCCTGAAAACCTTTACCTCACCGGCACCAGCCGCAACGTACTGCGCGTATTGAGCTGGATTTCGGCTTCGTCCATGTGCGGTTTGTCGTAATCGCCTTCGATGTAGGATTCGGCCTGGTCGCGGTAGTGCTTGTCGAAGGGCACGCCGCTTTGGCCTACCGGGTTGATGGTCAGCCCGTGGGACGGGTTGGCAAAGTCGATCAGGCGCCGGGTAGATGGGCCGTAGGTCACCGGCCAAGGTGCGTTGCCGAGTTTGGCGCTGAGGTTGTTCGGTACTTCGTGGCTACCGGGGGCGGCGAAGGGGCCGACGTTGAACAGCCAGTCCAGCGGTTTTTGCCTCCCCAGCGGGTGGTCGTGGGTCAGGGTGTGGGCGCGGCCCCAGCGCCATTGGGCAGGGTCGTCACCCAAGGCGGTCTTAAGTTGGGCCATGCTGGCTTGCCAGGCGATCTTGACCGTGTCGGTGCGGGTCTCTTTTTGCGTTGTATTGCGGTTATCCCACCACGGCGAATCCGGGCTGGCGGCCAGGCGCGGCAAAGCCGCATCGATCACGCGGGTGCTCAGCATGGCGTCAAAAAAGGCATCGCCCAATTTGTCGCGCATGGTTGCCTCGGTCAGGCTGAACAAGAACTGGTTGAACAATGTGGCGGCGGTTGAGTCCAGCGGGTAATCGCCCTTCCACTGCGCCAATTGTTCCACCAACTTGCGTTCGGCGGGGTCGCTGACCACTTCGCGCAGCACCGGCAACAACGGTTTGAGCACGCGTTGGCCGTAGTCGGTAGCGGTACCCAGTTGCAGCGCTTGGCTGTTCTTCAGGTTCCACTTCACGCTGGTATTGCTGAGCTGGCGATTCAGTTGTTGGCCGCGATCCGTCAGGTTGTAGTAGCCGGGAATCTCGATGCCAGCAGGTGACACCGGTTGAAAGTTGGCCGATACGATATAGCCGCGTGCCGGGTTTTCTTCCTGCGGGTTGGCGCTGAACGGGTAAAAGCCGTCTTTATCGGCCTGGCCCGTGCTGCCATCGAGGATAAACGCCGGATTGACACCGGCTGGACGCTTGGGCAATTGCGCCGCTGCCCACCAACCGATGTCACCCTTGGCGTTGGCCCATACCAGATTGAGCCCCGGTGCCTGAATGTAGGTGGCCGCGGTCCTGGCCTTGCTCAGGCTGTCGGCGCGGTTGAGCTGGTAGAAACCTTCGAGAATCGGGTTCTTCGTCTGCAGAAAACCCCACCACATGGCAATTGGCGTGTTGCCCGCGGTCGTGCCCAGCACGTCATTGATAATTGGCCCGTGGGGCGACTGGCGCAGGGTCAGTGTCACCGGCGCCTCGCCCTTGACCGCAATTTGTTGTTCGCTGCTGGTCATGTCGACCCACTGTCCGTGGTACCACACCTGATTCGGGTTGTCGGGGTTGGTCTTCTCGGCGATCAGGTCCAGATCATCGTTCTGGAACATGGTCAGGCTCCAGCCAAAGTCGCGGTTGTTGCCCAGGAAGGCGAACGGCACCAGCGCCTGATGGTAGCCATACAGATCGAAGTCGGGCGCCGAAAGTTGGGCCTCGTACCACACCGAGGGCGCCGAAAAGCGAATATGCGGGTCACCCGCCAGCAGTGGTTTACCACTTTGCGTGCGCTTGCCCGACACCACCCAGGCATTACTGCCTTCAAACTGCGGCAAGCCCACCTGGCTCAAGGCCTGATCGCTGAGCTGGGCCAACGCCCCCAAGGCTTTCCAGTCATTGGCTGCCAGCACCGGGGCCAATACACCTTGAGGTTGCCAATCCAGATCAAATATTTTCAGATAATCGCTGCCCAGCTGATCGCGTATATAAGTCAGCACTGGCTCGGTACGAAAGGCCGCGGCAAAGCTGTAGGCCATGTAACCGGCGACGCTGATGGTGTCTTCGGCGGTAAAGGGCCGTGGCGTGATGCCCAGCAGGTCGAACTCCACAGGTTTGGCGTGGCTGGCCTGGTATTGATTGATCCCGTCCAGATACGCCTGCAAGGCCATGAATGCCGGGGATTGCTGATCCAGTTCAGTCAGGTAGCTGGCGGCCCGTTCGCGAATGCGCAGGCTGCGAAACAGCTTGTCGGTATCGACCAGCTTGGGGCCGAGCACCTCGGCCAGCTCACCCCGCGCCAGGCGGCGCATGATTTCCATCTGAAACAGTCGGTCCTGCGCCTGTACATAGCCGAGAGCGCGGTACATGTCTGCCTGATTGCCCGCCCGTATATGCGGCACCCCGCGCTCGTCATACCGCACCGTGACCGGCCCTTGCAGCGCATCAAGCGCAACTTGCCCCTGACGAGTGGGCAGTTTGCTCTGCACGTACCAGAACCCGCCGCCTGCGATGGCGGCGACGACAAGGGCGATGACGGTAAGGCTGCGTTTCATGGAGCGTCCTTAGGGTAATAACTACAGCGAGTGTAGGGGCTGAGACTTGATTGAGAAAGTCAGTCATTCAATGCGAGCAGGTTATTTCGTACAAAATTCAGGGCTTGGTCTTACATGGTAAGACGTTGTGCAGATTAGGATGCCTGTCTATAAATTAAGTAACGTTATTTATAAGAAGTTTATCGCCTGCCTGCCCGCTTGGATATTTAATCAATTGCATGGACACCCTGCCTTTAGTCAGTTTATTGACAAGGAGTAAGTATGTCATTTGATATAAGTAATAATTCGGTTTTGCAGACCGCCTGTGTTATTGAGGCTCGATCATTTAAATATAAAGCCAAGATAGCCTCGGTATCACCGCTTGCAAAGCGCAATGATTTTGAACTGTCAGGTAGTTGTTTTCTTGGAATAAGCCTTGAAAATAGCCACTTCTACCCACAGAAGCTGGCTGGAATTCTGGAGTGGATTTCTCGGCGATTTGCGCAGTGTACGGTGCTGGTCGGGGACAGTATTCATCGGTTGACCCTGCAATCAGTGCATAACTTGCAGCCGCCAGTGGCGATGGTTGCAGCACTGGCGTTGGGTGAGCGTTTTATGCGGGAAAACCAGCCGGTATTTGACCGTTTCAGTACGGCCACACGGTTTCGCTTTCTCACCTGTCACGGGGTTCAGGCGCAAGTTGGCTATCAGTATTTTCATCGCCAGCTCCTGCAGCTCTATCGTACGGATGCTCGGTTCAATCAATCGGTAAAACGCTTTGCCGAGCACTATTTGCGCAAAAAATTCGATCTGTTGGAGCCATCAGAATGGGCGCGGCAGGTCGCGTTTTCGGCGGATTATTTTCTTGAAGAGTTTGCGATTTTTGCCTGCCTGCAACAACAGGGGCACTCGGTCATGATCTACCCAGGGTCGTTCAGCACCCTGTCGGAGATCGCCCAAGGTTTGCATCCTCTGGCGCCTGAAGAACTCAAGGCGCTGACCATCGTTTCTCTGTGTGTGAAAGGGCGTTGAATATGCGCAGCTTTAGGGCGCCAGCCCCTGCGAATCAGCTCTACAGCACGGTTTACCACAAGCGCGTGGATACCCGGCCCGTAAGCTGTACCGCTGATTTGGTGTGTGCCTGGATGACGGGCCGCCGATTGAGTTTTGCCAGCGACCAGGACCGACACCAAGCCTTTGCCGACGGTGTGTTTCTGCTCAAGATCCCTACTGAACTTGATGTTGGTGCGGCTGACCAGTTTGCTAATCAGTTCTACCGGGGCGATGCCAGTGAATATGGGCATTTCAAGTCCATTACCGCCTGCCAGTTTGGCGACGGTTTGTTGGGTTTTCATGAGCGGGTCGACCAGATTGAACAGTTTTTGCTAGAGCGCAGGTTTTGGGCCAGCCATTACCCGGCCGAGGTTGCTGATACTGGAGAGAAAATGACCGCATTGTCCCGGCAGATTCTTTGCGCAGCACTCGATTACGCAGGTATACCTGCACGGGTCTGGACCCAGGCCACGGGGAACTGCTCCCATGGTGGTGGCGCTTATCACCTGACCTTTAACCATTATCGTGCGCAATTGGCCAAAGTGGGTTTGAGCTCCCATAAAGATGATGGTTTTTTGACGATTTTGCGTACGACCCAACCTGGGCTTGAGGTTAACCGGTTTGATAGTTGGGAAAGGGTTCCCTGTGCGCCTGATAAATTTGTCATTAACTTTGGCCTGTCAATGGAATGGTTAACCGCCCGCTGCAACTCCCCAGTGGCGGCCATTCTGCACCGTGTTGCACGGCAAACCGAAGATCGCTCCAGCTTCGGCCATTTCAGCTCCAGTAACTTTCTACCTCGTGACAGGGGCATTTTTAATTATTGTCCGATTCGGGGTTTGCAGCGCGTATGTGATGCGCGGGAACTAATCGATAACAATGATCGGGAGATCTATCAAGGCACTTTTTATTCGGGGGATATGCCTGATGATTTATCCTGACGCTCACCTGCATTGCGCCTCGCTTATTAAAGACAAACTTGTATTTGATAAAGATGGAAGTTTGCGCGACGCGATTGCACAGGGTTTGTTTTTATTGAAAGTGCCTGAGTATTTGGATCTTGAACCGGGTATCAAGCTGTGTCGCGAGTTTTATCTGCCCGCTACAGATCACACGAACTATGGAGGGTTCCGCCAGCAAACGGATATCTACTTTGACCGTGAGCACTTTCAAACCGAGCATCTGTTGGTCGACAAGTCTCGATGGGCCGGGCGTTTGCCCTGTGCTGTAGTGCAGATGGCCCAGGTAATGGATGCAGTAGGACAGGTAATTTTTCAGGCAGCGCTATGGGAACTTGGGGTAGCGGAGCATCTGTGGCATCGGATCAGTGGTGGCGCCGTGACGGGTGAGGGCACTCATTGGTTTGCCGCCAGCCATTATCGCCCCGAGCGTCGTTTGCCAGGCTGTGCCGAACATAGGGACACCGGCTTTGTGACGCTGCTCTATACCCGCCAACCGGGCTTCGAAGCCTTTATCGGTGGTCAGTGGCAGTCCATCGCACCTGTACCAGGGTGTTTTATCGTCAACTTTGGGGCATGCCTTGAAGCGCTCAGTGGTCGTTTGCCGTTGCCTGCCCGGGCGATTGAGCACCGCGTGCGCGAGTGCCCGGCGGTGCCCAAGGGCGAAGACCGTTTTTCCTTTGCAACTTTTATCAACCCGCCTGCCTGTGGCGATCTGTATGAGTTGCAGCCCCAGGGAGAACTGCTGAGGTTAATGAGCGTTGAAGCCTTTCTTCGCCGGTTCAACCAGTTCACCTGGCAAGACCGGCACACCACATTCGGCATCGAGTCGGTTCCGGCTCCGGACGCGGCCCATGAGTAACCCCAAGGCTCCCTTTGTCGGTGTGATTGCCCATCACCCGGGGCCGTGCCCTGTGCAGGGGCATGGCGATGCGTTCCATCACGCCACGGTGGAACTGGGGTTGCCGGCCACCGAGTACTTTCGATTTAGCGGCATTCGCAGCTGCGCCAAACAGGCGGGCGGCCTCTGCAGTTTCTGGATGGGTGGGCGCTTGGCTCTGTACCAGATCAACAATAGGCCGCTGCTCGATGACGAGTACCTCGCGGCCTCAACCGAGGCCAACCATGAACTGTTTGGCGGCTTTTTGGGCTCGCTGCATATCAGTGATCCGCGGCGAGCCCACAAGCGCCGAGTGGTAGAGCAGGCGTTGGGCAGTCAACGTTTTATCGACGGGTTGAACCCCGAGATTTTTCGATTGGCTGGCGCCTATCTGCGGCCACTTCAGAATCTGCCGTTGTGCATGGAGCAATTGGCCATGCAGTGGGTCAGCCATGTAGACAGCCACTTGCCGGGGGTACTGGATTGCAGGGTAAAAACCCTGGCCCAGTACCTTGAAGATGATCGGTTCAAGGGCGTTGTCAGCGGGTTTTTCGAGCAGGCCTCCAAGGTGATCAGCCATGACGATGCCCAAGGGTTAGAGCAGCAACCGGCGCTGATGCCGTTTGTCAAAGACCTGC
This sequence comes from Pseudomonas sp. ML2-2023-6, assembly GCF_037055265.1. Taxonomy (NCBI): domain Bacteria; kingdom Pseudomonadati; phylum Pseudomonadota; class Gammaproteobacteria; order Pseudomonadales; family Pseudomonadaceae; genus Pseudomonas; species Pseudomonas sp. ML2-2023-6. The sequence continues at coordinate 880,790 of NZ_CP146347.1, forward strand.
TTCTCAGCAATTTTGAGTCCATTGGCGTGGCGCCTTCATCCAACCTGATCCTTGGCCACTTCGCGCTGTGGGGGCTGGCCTTCACCCGCCAGGCTATCGCGCAATTAAGCCAGGATCAGGCGCTGGAAATCGGCACCATCATCATCGCGACCTACGACACCACCGCGCTGAGCCTGCTGTGGTCGATGGCCTATATCGAAACCTCGCCGCGGGTAAAGCGCGAGATCATTTTGGCGGCCACAAACGATAGCGATCACGCCCCGCATGTGATTGATCTGGCGGTGATGGAAGCGCTGCGTCTTGGCGGCTCCAATCCCACGGCGCTGTGGCGGCGCACCATCAAGGCATGCGAGATCGAACATGGAGGGCAGCGCCTGGTGATTCCTGCAGACACCCTGCTGTGGCTCGACCGCTGGCAGGCCAATCGAGACACGCAGGTGTTCCCTCGCCCTGAGGTTTTCGACCCAGGCAATATTTTGGTTCTGCAAAAAAGTGGCGATCAGCCCCACGCCTTCTGTACGTCGCTGCTGGCGCGCAATCGTTACGACATCAACTCGTTCAGCATGCTCAATACCCGGCGCAACCCACGCAAATGTCCGGGCCGCCTGTTCTCGGTACAAATGCAGGGCTTGTTGTTGCGTGAGCTCTATGGGCATTACGAAGTGAGCAGCACGGGTATCGACCTGAGCCTGAGGCGTTATTGCGCCATGCCCAAGCCTGCCCGGTCCGGAGTAATGACCCTGCGCCTGAAAGAAGGAGGTTATGCCGATGACCAGCACCCGTAGCTCCACCTACCGTGACAGCCTGACCCTGCCTTCGCCGCTGCATCAGGCCCACGCGCAAGCCATGTACCCGCCACTGACGCTGGAGCGTGCGCGGTTTTCGGGCAGTCGGCTGGTATTCGATTCAGCCGATGGCTTTGCCCGGGGCATTGAGCAGGGTTTTTTTCTGCTGAAAATTCCTCAGGGCATGGTCTGCGCTGCAGCTGACCAATTTGCCCGGCAGTTTTACCTGCCCGATGACGGTTATCGCGAGATGGAGGTGCCGGGGCTTTATCAGGGCTACTTCGATCGCCCCCACGATCAGTGGGAGAACTTTTATATTGAGCGCGACAACTGGCACTTGCTGCCGCGAGCGGTGGCGATGCTGGGCACGCAACTGGCCTCGCTTGGCTTGAATGTGCTGCGTAACACCTTTGCTTATCTGGAGCTACCTGCGTTCGATTGGCCCCGTATATCGTCAGGCCTGACCGATAACTGTGGCCACCAGATGCTCGCGTTCAACCATTTCCGCTGCGCAAAAAATGCCCGTGGCTGCAAGTTTCACCGCGACTCGGGCTGGGTCACGGTGCTGCGCTCCACCGAGCCCGGCCTGTACGCCTGGATTGATGGGCAGGTACGCGCCATCAACCCTCTGCCCGGCTATTTCATTATCAATTTCGGCAGCTCGTTCGAGGTGCTGACCGAGTGCCTGGCAACCCCGGTCAGGGCCAATATCCACGGGGTGGCACAACTGGAGCCTCGACCTGTGGAGAGTGAGCGAACGTCCTACACACTGTTTCTGGACTCGGCCCTCGACGGCAATCTCTATCAGTACCGCAACGGTCGCGCTGTGGTTGTGCAGAGCGTTGCGCAGTTTGCCGAGCAGGAAGTGGCACGTACTTACGATCAAACCGCCAGGTTGTAGTACCGGGCAAAGTTATCCACAGGAAGATTGAGGTGCAGATGGCATGAGCAATCAATCGGTTTCGTTGTCTTTGCCCCGTGCGCAGCTCACCGGGCACGGGCTTGAGTTCAGTGACAGCAGCCTTGGACAGGCGCTGGCATTGGGTGCGTTTTTGCTGCAAATCCCGCCTTCACTGGATGTAAACCCGGGGTTTGAGATCTGCCGCAATTTTTACCGACCCAGGCGTGATGCGCAGGATGTGCTGCGCGGTCATCGCGATGCCCCCCACGAGCGCTCAAAGCTGGGCTATGAAGACCGACCCAATCAGGTCGAGCAGCTGCAAATCGAGAGTCACTTGTGGTGCGAGTATTTCCCGCTGCCGATTACCCGGTTGCTTGGGGCCATCAAGATTGTGACCTTGCAGGCCTTGCGTCATCTGTTTGAAGCCAGCGGTGTGCATCAGGACCACTGGGCAACCATTACCGGAGGCACGTTGGATGAAACCAGCCTGTGTTACACCACCCTCAATCACTATCGCTCCGGGGTCAGGGGCACCCTGGGGATTGTCGAGCATACCGACAGTGGTTTTATTACGGTGATTGCGGCTGACCAGCCGGGCTTTGAAATCTATCACCAAGGTATGTGGCAAGCGGTTCCCCTTGAACCGGGTTGCTTTATCGTCAACCTGGGCGATGCCTATCAGATATTGACGGCACACCTGCGTCTGCCGGGGCATGCCGTGCTGCATCGCGTCATCGAAACCGTGCCAGTCCGTGACACACCGGATCGCTCGTCATTTACGGTGTATATGGGCCCCAATTTTGACATGAGTCTTTATCAGTACAGCGGCTCGGGCGCGCTTGAGGTGTATCAGTCGTTTCGGGCATTTTCGGTGCTTAAGGCGCAAGGAATGGGTTATGGCTTCCATGACCGAGTGTAAGTACCAGTGGCAGCGGGCCGTGCTGTCTGCGCGTCGACTGCATTTTGACCAGGCTGAGGGGCTGCAACAGGCGCTGCGCGACGGATTTTTCTTTGTGGAGCCCGCACAGGCATTCGACCTGGCACCGGGTGATCGCTTTGCCCGCCAGTTTTATTTGTCGGGTCACGGCACTTACCGAGGTTTTTGCACGCAAACCGAAACGGAACTGGGCAAACATCAGGGCTATTTTTGCCGGGACGCGGACCAGACCGAGCAGTTCTTTCTGCGCAGTAGCGACTGGCACAGGTTATTCCCCGAAGCAGTGCGCATTCAGGCGCAACGCATGAAAACCCTGGCCATCGAGGTGCTGCTGGCGGTGCTGGCATCTCTGGATATTCCCCCGGCACTTTGGCGCAAGGCCACCGGGCATTGCATGGCCAGCCAGGGCACGCATACCTTGACCTTCAACCACTTTCGCCCGCAGGTGAATGCCCGTGGTTTGAATATTCACAAGGACTCGGGTTGGGTCACTGTGCTGCGGTCGCTGGAACCAGGGCTTGAGGTGCTGCGCGATGGTTTTTGGTACCCGATTGATCCCCGCCCCGGCAGTTTTATCGTCAACTTCGGCTGTGCGATGGAGATATTGACCCGGCACACGGCCACACCGGTGGCTGCGGTCGCCCACCGCGTGGTGCAACAGCCTCACGAGCCTGGCAAGGCGGATCGCTTTTCGTACGCGCTATTTCTCGACAGCAGCCTCGACAAGCGTTTCTGCGAGGGCCTCTACAGCTGCCGGCCGCAGATTGGGCTTAGGCTTGAGGCCGACTTTGAGCAATTTTTGAAAAGTATCCTTGAGCACACATACGAACCTCATTCGGCAGGGCTGTATTGAGTGGGGAAGCCTATGACTTTTTTCTCTGATCGATCTCACCGGTTGGCGTTGCTGGCATTTTCTGCCGGGATCTTTTGTATTCAGTTGGATGCGTTTGCCTTGAATCTGGCATTGCTGTCGATCGCGCAGGATTATGCCGTGCCGGTTGGCCGGCTCAAGTGGGTGGTCAGCGGCTATTTGCTGTCGGTGGGCATTTTTATGCTGGCCGCCGGGCGCCTGAGCGACGGTTTTGGTCACGGGCGCTTGTTACGCTTGGGGCTGGCGTTATTTGGCAGTGCGTCGTTGTTGTGCGCCGTGGCCCCGTCGCTGCTCTGGCTGGTGGCTGCCAGGGTGCTTCAAGGCATTGGCGCTGCGTGCATCATGCCCTCGGGGTTGGCGCTGTTGAGCCATCTGTATCCGAGTGAGCAGCGCGGGCGGGCGATTGGCCTGGCGTTGGGGCTGGGGGCAATTGCCACGGTGATCGGCCCTTTTCTTGGCGGGGCGCTGACGCAGTGGTTTGGCTGGCGGCTTATCTTCTGGATCAACCTGCCCGTGGTGCTGGTCGCACTTGCGTGCTGCTGGCGAATCGCTGAGCCGCGTGTTTGTGGCGCGCGTGCGGCGGTCAACGGACCCGCGCTGTTGTTGGTGAGTCTGGGGCTGGCGGCCTTGGGCTTGCTGCTGGATGAGCTGGGCAGCCCGGCACGGGCAATGCCCCGGGCGGGGCTGGCGCTGGGGATGTTTGTGCTGTGTGTCAGCCTGTTTGTATGGGGTGAAAAGCACGCTGCCGCGCCTTTGATCGACACCAGCCTGTTGCGCAATCCGCCGTACTGGATGCTGACGCTGGCCGGTGCCGTGGTGAATACCGCTACGGTGGTGCATCTGTTTGTGGTGCCACTGTCATTGCAAGACGTATGGAGCCTGAGCCCCTTGCAGGCGGGTATGGCCTTTCTGGCGCCTGCGGCGTTGTTGGCGTGTGGCGGGCCGATTGCCGGGCGTATCCCAAGCTCTGAGGCGGTGTCGGCAATGGCGATATGCCTGGGTTTCAGCGCAATGCTGCTGGCGGGTGCGGCCCTTGCCTATGGCTGGCTGCTTTATCTGCTGCTGGTGACCTTGTGCGGCGCCTCGTTGGGGGTTGCCAATGCCCTGACCTTGATTGCAACGCAGGCGGTTGTCGATGAACAGGTCGCGGGGGTGGCCAGCGGGCTGACCAAAACCATCATCACCCTGGCAGCTGGATTTGGCGTGATACTCGCGGGGCGCAGTAATGGGCCGCTATTAAATGTCCAAGGTGTATTTATCAGCCTCGCAGGCTGCTGCCTTGTGGCCTGTTTCGCGCTGCTGATGGGGCAGCGTTATTGGACGGGAAAACAGACTGTGGATAAGTTGACTGGCCGGTAGCTCAGTGGGTAGAGCGCGCCCTTGATAAGGGTGAGGTGGAAGGTTCGAGCCCTTCCCGGCCAACCATTTAAAGCTGTTTTTCGCTCAGGGTTGCGGTTGCCACGGGCAGTAGCAGCCTACGGCCATGGTGTGGGTGGCCTTGACCGGGCGACCTTCGCTCAGGGCTTGGAGGATCGGCTCGATAAAGCTGTTGCTGGCGTTGCAGGTAGCGCCTTCACTGTAGGGACCGAAGTAGGCCAGTTGGCCGCTGCGGTCCCAGATGGCCACCGCCGGGCTGGCGCTCAGGTGCTCGGCGCCGGGCACGCTGGCCAGGGGTTTGAGCGCGCCCAGGGTGGCAGGCAACTGACCGTGGGTGCCGGGCTTTTGCACTGAATAGAACTCGACGCCTTGCGGTACGTAATGAGCCAGCAATTCACTGAGGTGTTGCTGGTTGCCGACGTTGCACGGGCAGGCCGGGTCCCAGAAGTGCACCACGCGGATGGCGCCCGGGCCGGACAGTTCGGCAGGCAGGCTCAGGACGTCCCCGGCAAACAGCGCGGTCTGATCGCTGAAGGTACGAATGTAACGGCTTTGAAACCAGTCATAAGCGAGCCACAACCCCACCGTGCAGATCAGCGTCAGCAGGCAGGCCAGCAGGGTTTTCAATGTGGGCACCGGCATGCAAAAGCTCCTTGAAGGCCGCGTAGCTTGCCATGCTTGACCTGACAGATGAATATCGATGGTCTATAAAGCCTGTTTTGCGCAGCTGCGCCCTGTCTGGAAGCCCTTATGCCTGCCCCGTTTGCCCCCGATTCCTTGCGCGCCAGCCTGCAGTCGTTGGTCGCGGGCCAGCCGTTATCGAGTGAGGGGCTGGCGTATCAGCATTTTTATGGGCTGGACTTTCCTCACCGCCCGGTTCCACTGAAACGCCGGTTGGGGCGCTTTAGTGCGGCCGGTTATGAACTGGTCAGCCAGGTGTGGTGGCCTGAGTCTGCACCGGTGGCGACGCTGTTTGTGATTCACGGTTTTTACGATCATATGGGGTTGTATCGGCACGTGATCGAGTGGGGCTTGAACCGGGGGTTTGTGGTGATTGCCTGCGACCTGCCGGGGCACGGGCTGTCGAGTGGGGAGCGGGCCAGTATTGATGATTTCGCGCAGTACCAGGCAGTGCTGCAAGGATTGTTTATCGAGGCGCAATCGCTGCAATTGCCGCAGCCTTGGCATCTGTGCGGGCAAAGCACGGGTGGCGCGATTGTGCTCGATCACCTGTTGCACTACGGGCAGCAAAGCCCGGCTCAGGGCCAGGCGATTTTGCTCTCGCCACTGGTTCGGCCACTAGGCTGGCGCTGGTCCAAACTCAGCTATTACCTGCTACGCCCTTTCGTCAAAGGGATCGCCCGCCGCTTTAGCGAGAACTCTAACGACCCGGATTTTTTGCCGTTCCTGCAGTCAGATCCACTGCAGCCGGTACGTCTGCCGACGGCGTGGGTGGGCGCGCTGGCACGCTGGATTCCGCGTATTGAAGGTGCGTCACCGAGTGCGCGTCAGCCGTTGGTGATTCAGGGGCAGGCCGACAAAACGGTGGATTGGCACCATAACCTTGAAGTGTTGAACGCCAGGTTCAATCAGCCACAGGTGCTGTTATTGCCCGAGGCGCGGCATCATCTGGCCAATGAAACAGCCGAGATTCGCGGGCAGTACTTCGCGTTTTTGGATAAGTATTTTTGAGGTTGATACAAGCATGTGTAGCCGCTGCAGCAGGCAGCGATCCTGCTGTTGGGCCCTTGTCGCAGCCTGCGGCAGCGGCTACAGAGATACTTCAAGCGTGGGAGCGAGCCTGCTCGCGAAAATCATTCGCGAGCAGGCTCGCTCCCACTGGGGCTTGACCTGGAACAGAGTATCTACAGGCTTTGGCCTACCGCCAACCCGGCGCGGATCGCGGCCAGGGCTGCCTGATAATAGGTTTTGCCTTCAGGTGACTGGGCGAAGGTGACGAATTCTTCCAGCTCCGGGTCAGACAAATCGCGATACACGTAGAGCAAAGTGTTATCCAGCTCGCCCGCGATCTGGTCCATCAACCGCTGGCGCTGGCCATTCAACATGCCTTGCGCCTGGCCGCCGCCCAACAGTCCCGGGATCATCGAACTCAAACTGTCAGCGGCCACCCCGGCAATCGCCAGGCTGACTTCCGCACCTGCTTCACGGGCGGGTAGCGCGCGGGATAAATGATTAATCAGCAACTGGCGGGTGGCGCTGGCCTCCATACGTGGCAAGCCTTGGGCGTGCTTGGCCAGTTGATCGCGACGGGTGGCGAGCAGTTCAGCGGCCACAATTTTGCGGCCCAATGGCGACTGAAAAAAACTCAGCGCAGGATCAGGATCCGGCAGGTGTTTGCGCATCTGGTCTTTGGCTCGCTGATCCATTGCAGCAGGCGCAAAACGCTGGTTGCTGTTGTTGACCAGGGCCTGATACACGGCAGGCGGCAAATTGCTGCTATAGCGTTGTTGGGCGGCGCTGAGGGCGTCATTGAAATGCGCGCGTTGTTGCGGCCAGCCAGCGACCGTAAACAGATCATCAAGGTTGTCTGCCAATGCGGGTAACGTACAAAACATCATCAACAGTAAAAACAAACGGCGCATGAGGGACTCCTGTCTGCAGGGCGCTATTGTCCGGGTGTGGCGTAGGACTTGTCGAGAATTCGTATCTCTCTAATCGGCTTAAAATGCGCAGGTCAATTATTTCGACGTTGCCAGCCAGACGGAGCTGTCAGATTCTGAGGCGGCTCGATACTATGCGCGCCATGCAAATACCCTCTGATCACCCGCTGTTGCTACGCATCGTCGACGACCTGTACGCGCAGGGATGGTCACAGCAAAATATTTTTCTGCCCGAGGCTTTGACCCTCGAACTGGCGGCTGAGTGCCATAAACGTTCTGCTGAGGGTGAATTGACCCCTGCAGCGGTTGGGCGCGGTCTAACGCAGGAGGTCCGCGAGGGTATCCGCGGGGACCATATCCAATGGCTGGAGCCGGGAGAAGCTCTGGCCTGCGACAGTTATCTGGAGCTAATGGAAAGCCTGCGAATCGCCATGAATCGCAGGCTTTTTTTGGGCCTGGAGGACTTTGAAAGTCACTTTGCACTGTACCCGCCCGGGGCTTTTTACCTGCGGCACCTGGACCGTTTTCGCGACGATGACCGGCGCATGGTGTCGGCCGTGGTGTACCTCAATCAGGGCTGGTTGCCCGAGCACGGCGGACATTTGCGCATGTACCTGGACGGAAATGTCGACTATGACGTGCTGCCGATCGGTGGTTGTCTGGTGGTGTTTCTTTCGGGTGAAATCCCTCACGAAGTGATGCCCGCCACCCGTGACCGTCTGTCGCTGACCGGCTGGTTTCGCCGTCGCGCTACCGAGATTTTTGTATGACCCACAAACTGTTGATCAGCCGCTGCCTGCTGGGCCATCGTGTGCGCTACGACGGCGGCGCCAGCGGTCCGTACGCGCAGTTGGCGCAATGGCAGGCCGAAGGCCGAGTGATAGCCTTGTGCCCGGAGGTTGCGGGCGGCTTGCCCACGCCCCGTGCAGCGGCGGAGATACCCGGCGGCCAAGGCGTTGAAGTGCTCGGCGGTATGGCGTCAGTGATCACCGCAACCGGTGAGGACGTGACCGAGGCGTTTGTGTCAGGAGCCCATCAGGCGCTGGAGCTGGTGCAGCAGCACGGTATCCGGATTGCTATTCTCAAAGCCAACAGCCCGTCTTGTGGTAATCGGCTGACCTATGACGGCAGCTTTAGCGGCGTCAAGGTCGAGGGCCAGGGCGTGACTGCGGCGTTGCTGACCCGTGCCGGCGTTCAGGTGTTCAGTGAGCTGGAGTTGGAAGAGGCGGCCAAAGCGCTGGCAGCGCTGAGTTGCGCAACGAACCCTTAACTTTGAAGGTTCTTCGGCCCTTTTCGCAGCCTTCGGCAGCGGCTACAACGGCTGTGTATTTTCACCCGGAAATGAGTTCAGGTAACATTCGTCTCCACTTTGCCCAGGGATACAACGATGACTGACAAGCCCAAACCACAGCCTTCGGTAGCTGCTGAAAGTGCCGACTCGGCACTGCACCATATCGTTGATGGTTTTTTGCACTTTCATCACGAAATCTTCCCTGAACAAGAAGCCTTTTTCAAAAAACTCGCCACGGCGCAAAACCCGCGTGCGATGTTTATCGCCTGTGCCGATTCGCGCATCGTGCCGGAGTTGATCACCCAGAGTGCACCGGGTGATTTGTTCGTGACGCGTAACGTCGGCAATGTTGTACCGCCTTACGGTCAGATGAACGGTGGCGTTTCGACGGCGATCGAGTACGCGGTGCTGGCACTTGGCGTGCAACACATCATCATTTGCGGGCATTCCGATTGTGGCGCGATGCGTGCGGTGCTTAACCCCGCCAGCCTGAAAAAAATGCCGACGGTCAAAGCCTGGCTGCACCATGTAGAAGTGGCCAAGACCATGGTGCAGGACAACTGCAATTGCGCCAATGAAGCCGAAAGCATGCACGTGCTGACCGAAGAGAACGTGATTGCCCAATTGCAGCACTTGCGCACCCACCCGTCGGTGGCGTCACGCATGGCCAACGGGCATCTGTTTATTCATGGCTGGGTGTACGACATCGAAACCAGCGAGATCAAGGCTTACGACGCCGACAAGGGGGCTTTCCTGCCGCTGGACGGCACCAGCCCGATCCCGAGCGCGACGCCTAAGGCGCGGTTTTAAACAGCATGAACTGTGGGAGCGAGCCTGCTCGCGAATGGCCTTCGCGAGCAGGCTCGCTCCCACAGCTGAAGTCTTCCTGCAACCACTGTTACAGCGCCAGGCCCACGCCCAATTGCTTGGACAGGCACGGCCAGCGCTTCCAGGCAGCGCCCGTCTGCGGGCTGGTCAGGCGCTCGCGATAGGCTTCGACCGACTCCAGGGCAAAGCTTTCGTCGTTGAGCATCTGGTCAACAGCGTGATGCACGGCCGCATCGAGTTGGTTGGCAAACGCTTCGCCGATCAACTGGTGGGCAATCAGGTTGGCCACGGTCATGTCCAGCGGGATCAGCGGCTGCTGGAAGTGTTTGATGTAGAGATCGTTAACCTCTTCAACCAGCCTGTGCGCCAGGTAAGCCTCGTCCAGCAACCCTTCCAGCCCTTCGTGGCCTGCGAGCAGCGGCAGTGGCTGAGCAAAGAACTGCTCGGCGATTTTCAGTATCGGCTTGATTTGCGACTCGATTCCGGCTTCGAGGGCGACCTCATGGGCTGCATCGAGCAAATCGGGCACCTGGTCGATATAGGCGCTGACGAAACGTGTCATCACTACATTACGGTCGACTTCAGGTAACTGAATGGCGGTGTGAAGGTGTGGCAGTTGAGCAGCCAGGTGCTTGGCGAGCAGGCCCGTTTCGGCCTCATGTTCTTGGGCACGCGAGATCTGCACGCGGATGGCGGCGGTGTTCATTGGAACTCCAGGGGAGGGGGATGCTAAGGAAAGTACTTTAAAAGTAGCCCTCCTCAAGTCAAGGAGAGGTTTTTTTCAGGGTGAGTATTGTTATTCATTTTGTGACCGGGCAGTGAGTGCCATTTGTCGATGGGCCTTATTTCATTGTTTTCACCCCCTCGCATTGCGGGGTTGGGCTCGGTGTCTATACTCGTTTTTGTAACCGTTTTTTGATGACGCCCGACTGCTTGAGCAGACGAGGCTCGGCGGTAAGAGTTCGCAGGTTTTAAAACCGCCCCCTTGTAGCGCTGCCCGTTACACAGATGCAGACCGGCGCAATAACAAGAAAAATAAAGGGGAACACCGCGATGCGACATCCACACCTATGGATGGGCCTGCTGTTGTGGTCAGTGTTCAGCCAGGCACAAGCGGCCTGGACCGTGAACATGACGCCGGGTGCGACTGAAGTCAGCCATGCGGTATTCGATCTGCACATGACCATCTTCTGGATCTGTGTGGTAATCGGCATCATCGTCTTCGGTGCCATGTTCTGGTCGATGATCGTTCATCGGCGCTCAACCGGTCAGCAAGCGGCCAAGTTCCACGAGAGCACCACGGTCGAAATTCTCTGGACCGTTATCCCCCTGATTATCCTGATCGCGATGGCCGTGCCTGCGACCAGAACCCTGATCAATATCTACGACAGCAGTGAATCGGATGTGGATATCCAGGTCACCGGCTATCAGTGGAAATGGCATTACAAATACCTGGGCCAGGACGTCGAGTTCTTCAGCAACCTGGCCACTCCCGCCGAGCAAATTCATAACCAGGCCCCCAAGGGCGAGCATTACCTGCTTGAAGTCGATGAGCCGCTGGTATTGCCGATTGGCGCCAAAGTGCGGTTTTTGGTGACCTCGGCCGATGTTATCCACTCCTGGTGGGTGCCGGCCTTTGCAGTAAAGCGTGACGCCATTCCGGGCTTTATCAACGAGGCCTGGACCCGCGTCGAGAAGCCCGGCATTTATCGTGGCCAGTGCGCTGAGCTGTGCGGCAAGGACCACGGGTTTATGCCGATTGTGGTCGATGTCAAAACCCGCGCCGATTACGACGCCTGGCTGACCGAGCGCAAGGCCCAGGCCGCGCAGCTCAAGGAATTGACCAGCAAGGACTGGACCCTCGACGAACTGGTGGCCCGTGGCGATAAGGTCTACCACACAGCCTGCGTGGCCTGTCACCAGGCCGAAGGCCAGGGCCTGCCGCCGATGTTCCCGGCCCTCAAGGGGTCGCCGATTGCCACCGGCCCTGTCGCTGATCACCTGCACCGTGTGTTCTTCGGTAAACCGGGGACTGCCATGGCTGCTTTCGGCAAGCAATTGTCGGAAGTCGATATCGCCGCCGTTGTCACTTACGAGCGCAATGCCTGGGGCAATAACAAGGGCGACATGGTGACGCCAAAAGACGTACTGGCGCTCAAACAGGCGCAAGGCAAATGAGCCGCTCAGGAATGTGCGCGCACAACGGTCGGGGGCAACGTGCCGCTGGCTTCTTGGTCCAGCTGTTTGCAGGAGTCAGGACATGAGTGCTGTTATCGATGACCACGGGCATGCAGACGGTCAGGCACATGGCCCGGCCAAAGGCCTGATGCGCTGGGTATTGACCACCAACCACAAAGACATCGGCACCTTGTACCTGTGGTTCAGCTTCTGCATGTTCCTGCTCGGCGGTTCGTTCGCCATGGTGATTCGCGCCGAACTGTTCCAGCCCGGCTTGCAGATCGTGGCCCCGGCGTTTTTCAACCAGATGACCACCATGCATGGACTGATCATGGTCTTCGGCGCGGTGATGCCGGCGTTTGTCGGCCTGGCCAACTGGATGATCCCGCTGATGATCGGCGCGCCGGACATGGCCTTGCCGAGGATGAACAACTTCAGTTTTTGGCTGCTACCCGGAGCATTCTTGCTGCTGGTGTCGACCTTGTTCACCGCAGGTGGCGGACCGAACTTCGGCTGGACTTTCTACGCGCCGCTTTCTACGACATATGCACCCGAAAGCGTGACTTACTTTATTTTTGCCATTCATTTGATGGGTATCAGTTCGATCATGGGGGCGATCAACGTGATCGCTACCATTCTCAATTTGCGTGCCCCCGGCATGACCCTGATGAAAATGCCGCTGTTTGTCTGGACCTGGCTGATCACGGCGTTTCTGCTGATCGCGGTGATGCCGGTGCTGGCCGGGGTGGTGACCATGATGTTGATGGATATTCACTTCGGCACCAGTTTTTTCAGTGCGGCGGGGGGCGGTGACCCGGTGCTGTTCCAGCATGTGTTCTGGTTCTTCGGCCACCCCGAGGTGTACATCATGATCCTGCCGGCCTTCGGTGCCGTCAGCGCGATCATTCCGACCTTCTCGCGCAAGCCATTGTTCGGTTACACCTCGATGGTCTACGCCACGGCCAGTATCGCGTTCCTGTCGTTTATCGTGTGGGCGCACCATATGTTTGTGGTCGGGATTCCCTTGGTCGGCGAGTTGTTCTTTATGTACGCCACGCTGCTGATTGCAGTGCCGACCGGGGTCAAGGTGTTCAACTGGGCCAGCACCATGTGGCAAGGCTCGCTGACCTTTGAGACGCCGATGCTGTTCGCCGTGGCCTTTGTGATTCTGTTCACCATTGGCGGGTTCTCCGGGTTGATGCTGGCCATTGCCCCGGCGGACTTCCAGTACCACGACACCTATTTTGTGGTGGCGCATTTCCATTATGTACTGGTGCCGGGGGCGATTTTCGGGATCTTCGCGTCTACCTACTACTGGCTGCCGAAATGGACCGGCCACATGTACGACGAAACCTTGGGCAAGCTGCATTTCTGGCTGTCGTTTGTGGGCATGAACCTGACTTTTTTCCCGATGCACTTTGTGGGTCTTGCGGGCATGCCGCGGCGGATTCCGGACTACAACCTGCAATTTGCCGACTTCAACATGGTGTCGTCGATTGGTGGATTCATGTTTGGCGCTACGCAGTTTTTGTTCCTGTTTATCGTTATCAAATGCATTCGCGGCGGTCCGAAAGCACCGGCAAAACCGTGGGACGGTGCCGAAGGTCTGGAATGGAGCGTGCCCTCGCCCGCGCCGTATCACACCTTCACCACACCGCCGGAAATCAAGTGAACAGCTCACACAAAGCGTCTGTGCCCGCTTCGCGGTCGATCGCAGCCTGCGGCAGCGGCTACAGGTATGGAGGGCGCTTATGAGCAGCTCAACACCCATCAAACGCCTGGTCCTGCGCCTGTTGCTGATGGTGGTGGTGATGTTTGCCTTTGGCTTTGCCCTGGTGCCGATTTACGACGTGATGTGCAGAGCCTTTGGCATCAACGGCAAGACCGCCGGGCAGTACGAAGGAGAACAGGTGGTCGACCCGAGTCGTCAGGTTCGGGTGCAGTTCTTGTCCACCAATGCCATAGACATGGTTTGGGAGTTTTACCCCAAGGGCGATCAATTGGTGGTCAATCCAGGCTCGGTCAACGAGATGATCTTTGTGGCCTACAACCCCACCGATCACCCGATGTCGGCGCAAGCGGTGCCGAGCATTTCACCCGCTGAGGCGGCGCAGTATTTCCACAAGACCGAATGCTTTTGCTTTACCCAACAGGTGCTGCAACCGGGTGAGCGGATCGAAATGCCGATGCGCTTTATCGTCGACCGGGCCATGCCCAAGGATGTGAAACACCTGACCCTGGCTTACACGTTGTTTGATATCACTGCTCGCCATCCTCCCGTTGCCGCTATTACCGGCAAGGACGCTGACCAGCCTTCCCGATAAGGAGAAAGCCCCATGGCAACTCATGATCAGTACTACGTCCCGGCGCAAAGCAAGTGGCCGATCATTGCCTCGGTGGGCCTGCTGGTCACGGTGTATGGCCTGGGGACATGGTTCAACGATCTGAAGGCCGCGCGGCCTGAATCCCATGGTCCGCTGATCTTTTTTATCGGCGCCCTGATCGTGGCGTACATGATGTTTGGCTGGTTTGGCGCGGTGATCAAGGAGAGCCGTGCCGGGCTCTACAGCACGCAACTGGATCGCTCGTTTCGCTGGGGCATGACCTGGTTTATTTTTTCCGAGGTGATGTTCTTTCTCGCGTTTTTTGGTGCGTTGTTTTATGTCCGCCACTTTGCTGGCCCGTGGCTGGGCGGCGAAGGCAGCAAGGCGGTGGCGCACATGCTGTGGCCCGACTTTCAGTTTGCCTGGCCCTTGCTGCACACCCCCGACCCCGCCCTGTATCCACCGCCCAAGGGCACCATCAGCCCGTGGGGTTTGCCGTTGCTCAATACGGTGTTACTGGTCAGTTCCAGCGTCACCCTCACCATCGCCCACCACGCACTGAACAAAGGCCATCGCGGGGCCCTGAAGTTCTGGTTGGGGCTGACGGTGTTGCTGGGTGCAGGCTTTTTAGGGTTTCAGGCCGAGGAATATATCCATGCGTACACGGAGCTGGGGCTGACTCTGGGCTCCGGGATCTACGGCGCTACGTTCTTTATGCTCACCGGTTTTCACGGTGCCCACGTGACCATTGGCGCGCTGATTTTGCTGATCATGCTGATTCGTATCGTGCGCGGGCATTTTACGGCTGAGCACCAGTTCGGGTTTCAGGCCGCGACCTGGTATTGGCACTTTGTAGACGTGGTGTGGCTCGGCCTGTTTTTGTTTGTTTACGTGCTATGACGCGCTTTCGCCCCGGCATGGCGCCTACCCTGGTGGTGTTGGCGTTGCTGCCGTTATTAGTGTTTTTGGGTTTCTGGCAGCTTGGCCGCGGCGAGCAAAAACGTGTACTGCTCCAGAGCTACGCCGAACGGCAGGTGGCAGCGCCGGTGACAGTTGGCCAACTCCTCAACCTTGACGAACTGGCCTTTCGCCGGGTGCAACTGCGCGGGCATTTCGATGGGCAGCACAGCCTGCTGCTGGATAACCGGGTACGTGACGGCCAGGTCGGCGTCGAATTGCTGCAGCCGTTTCAGGATCAGGCCAGCGGCCAGTGGCTGTTGCTCAATCGCGGCTGGCTGCCGTGGCCGAGCCGCCGCACGCCGCCGCAGTTCAGCACCCCCGAACAGATTCTGGATGTTCAGGCCTGGGTCTACGAGTCGCCGGGCGCGCCCTTTCAACTGAGCGCTGATCCATTGGATGCGCCTTGGCCACGGCTGGTGACGGCAGTCATGCCTGCAAAGTTGTGGGTCGAGCTGGGCCGCGAAGGCTTTGCCGATGAGGTACGTATTGCTCCCGGTCCCGCTGCCTATCAGGCCGACTGGCCGCTGATTTCCACGGGCATGGGCCCGGAAAAACACACCGCCTATGCCGTGCAATGGTTCGCCATGGCGCTGGCGTTGCTCGGTCTTTATCTGTACCTCGGTTGGCACACTGCTCAGGAGAAACGCCATGGGAACGGCCATCAATCCGCCTGATACCGCGCGCACCCCGTCCCCGGCTACACGACGGCGCGGGCGGTTGCAGTTGATCCTTATCTTGCTACTCACTGTCGGCCCGATGGTGCTGGCCACGGGCATGTACAAACTCAAGTTCTGGGTGCCCGAGAGTCGCAGCTATCACGGCGAACTCATAGGCAATGGGCAAAGCCTAGCCGCCCTTGGGGTGGCGTCCGACGAGCAGCGCTGGCAACTGCTGGTGACGGCGCCCCAAGGTTGCGCTGCGGATTGCCAGCAGTTGGTGTATCTGGCGCGCCAACTGCAAATCGGCCTGGGCCGCGATGCCTCACGTGCGACCCACGGGTTGGCGGTCGCGCAGCCGGTGGACGCGGCCTATGGAGCCAAACTGCAACTCGAATACCCGCAGTTACAGCGCTACAGCCTGGACTTGCCGACTTATACACAGGGCGCAGAAGGCAACGGTGCGGCGCAACTGTGGATCGTCGACCCCCACGGCAATCTGGTGCTGCGCTACGGCCCAGGGGTTATTGGCAAGGACGTGCTCAACGACCTGCGCCATCTGCTGAAGCTGTCCAATATCGGATAGAGGGCACGGTCATGGCCAAAGCTGGATTTCGCCTCGCGTTGCTTGCCACTTTGCTGGCGTTGGTGGTGGTGCTGCTCGGCGCCTACACCCGCCTGACCCACGCGGGGCTAGGCTGCCCGGATTGGCCTGGCTGCTATGGTTTTATCAGCGTGCCGCAGACCGAGGCGCAACTGGCCCATGCCGAACTGCACTTTCCGGATACTCCGGTAGAGGCCGACAAGGGTTGGAGTGAAATGACCCATCGCTATTTCGCCGGCACCCTGGGCCTGTTGATTGTGTTGCTGGCGGCACGGGCCTGGTCGCAACGGCATCTGCCGGATCAGCCGCTCAAGCTGCCGCTGTTTATCTTGCTGGTGGTGCTGGCCCAGGCGGCTTTTGGCATGTGGACGGTGACGCTCAAACTGTGGCCGCAAGTGGTTACCGGGCATTTGCTCGGCGGTTTTGCGACCTTGAGCCTGCTGTTTTTGCTGACCCTGCGCCTGTCCGGCGTATTGCCTGCGCTGGCCGTGCCGCGGCGCTTGCAGCGTTGGGCTACGGCTGGGCTGGTGCTGGCGATCATGCAAATTGCGCTAGGTGGCTGGGTCAGCTCCAACTATGCCGCGGTGGCGTGTGTCGATGTGCCGACCTGTCACGGGCAATGGTGGCCCGAGGCTGATTTTGCCAATGGCTTTCATCTGACTCAGCACATTGGTCCCAACTACCTGGGCGGGCAACTGGACAGTGAGGCCCGCACCGCAATTCACCTCACCCACCGCCTCGGCGCGATGCTGCTGACCCTGGTATTGCTGGGCCTGGCCTGGCAGCTGCGCAAGGTCGGCATGACCCGCTTGGCCGGGTTGCTGCTGGTGGCCTTGGCGGCCCAAATCAGCCTAGGGCTTAGCAACGTACTGTTTGGCTTGCCGCTGGAGGTGGCGGTGGCACACAACGCCGGGGGCGCTGCGCTGTTGCTGACGCTGGTGCTGGTCAATTACCACGCACGAACGGCGCTGGTCAGGGTCAGGGCCCCGCGCTTTGCCCGCTGGACCTACAGCCTTAAAGGAGAGCAGCCGTGGCGACCGTGATTGGCGAACGCCCGCAGCAGGCGTTGTGGCGCGATTATCTGGAGCTGACCAAACCCAAAGTGCTGGTACTGATGCTGATTACCTCACTGGTGGGCATGTTTTTGGCAACACGCGCCGGAGTGCCCTGGACCGTGCTGATCTTCGGCAATCTGGGCATCGGCCTGTGTGCGGGGGGCGCGGCGGCGGTCAACCATGTGGTGGACCGGCGTATTGACGCGGTCATGGCGCGCACCCAGAAGCGGCCGCTGGCGCAGGGGCGAGTGTCGCCGCTTGCGGCGCTGGCATTTGCCTTGTTGCTGGCATTGGCGGGCATGGGCTTGTTACTGGCGTTTACCAACCCGCTGACGGCCTGGCTGACACTGGCATCGCTGCTCGGCTATGCGGTGATTTACACCGGTTTCCTGAAGCGGGCCACGCCGCAAAACATCGTTATCGGCGGGTTGGCCGGGGCGGCGCCGCCATTGTTGGGCTGGGTGGCGGTGACGGGGCAGGTGACTGCCGAGCCTTTGCTGCTGGTGTTGATTATCTTCGCCTGGACCCCGCCGCATTTTTGGGCGCTGGCCATACATCGCAAGGAGGAATACGCCAAGGCGGATATTCCAATGTTGCCGGTAACCCATGGTGAGCACTACACCAAGGTGCATATCCTGCTGTACACCTTGGTATTGCTGGCGGTCAGCCTGCTGCCGTTTGTGATTCACATGAGCGGCTTGCTCTATCTGGCCTGTGCGCTAGGGTTGGGCGCACGCTTTCTGCATTGGGCGTGGGTGCTGTACCGTGGCACCCAGCCGCACGCGGCGATCAACACGTTCAAGTACTCTATCTATTACTTGTTCTTGCTGTTTATCGCGCTGCTTGTCGACCACTATCTAATGTTGAACCTATGACTAGAACTCAAAAAACCGTCTATATCCTCGTTGCGCTGGTGGCTTTGGTCATGGGCCTGACGTTTAACAAAATGATGTCGGGCAAAGGCCAGGGCGATAACACGTCGCTGATTGATGCAGGAATTATTTTGCTGCCGCAAAGCCGTCAGTTGCCGGACCTGAAGATGACCAATCAGGACGGTCAGCCGGTGGTGATGAACGAGCTGAAAGACAAATGGAGCATGCTGTTTTTTGGCTACACCTTCTGCCCGGACATCTGCCCGACCACCCTGGCGCAACTGCGCCAGATCAAAAGCGAGCTGCCTAAAGAGGTGCAGGACAAACTGCAAATCGTACTGGTCAGCGTCGACCCCAATCGCGACACCCCGCAACAGCTCAAGCAATACCTGGGCTACTTCGATCCGCAGTTTGTGGGTCTGACGCCGGGTTCTATCGATGAGCTGCAAACGTTGGCGAACGCGGTGAGCATCCCGTTTATCCCGGCGGATACCAGTAAACCGAATTACACGGTGGATCACAGCGGCAACCTGGCGTTGATCGGGCCGGACGGTACTCAGCGAGGTTTTATTCGCGCACCGTTTAGCACACCGAAGATGGTTGCCCAGTTGCCGGGGTTGGTTGAGAGGAAGTAAGGGGGGCTGGATTT
Organism: Pseudomonas sp. ML2-2023-6; assembly: GCF_037055265.1. Lineage (NCBI taxonomy): Bacteria > Pseudomonadati > Pseudomonadota > Gammaproteobacteria > Pseudomonadales > Pseudomonadaceae > Pseudomonas > Pseudomonas sp. ML2-2023-6. The sequence goes on from NZ_CP146347.1 coordinate 899,699, forward strand.
TGTAGCAGTTGCCGAAGGAACGAGGCTGCGTCCGGCGGCGCAGCCGTCGTAAAATCAGTACACGCGATCATTCAATTGAACCACGCACTCTGATTTTACGATCGCTTCGCAATCGAACGCAGCCTCGTTCCTTCGGCAGCTGCTACAGAACAGGCTTAGAACGCCGGAACGATGGCGCCTTTGTACTTCTCAAGAATGAACGCTTTTACTTCCGGGGTGTGCAGCGCTGCAACCAGCTTTTGCATGTCAGCCGAATCTTTATCGTCCGGGCGAGCTACCAGAATGTTCACGTAAGGCGAGTCGCTGCCTTCGATGACCAGTGCGTCTTTTTCCGGGTTCAGCTTGGCTTCCAGCGCATAGTTGGTGTTGATCAGCGCCAGATCAACCTGGGTCAGCACGCGCGGAATAGTGGCTGCTTCCAGCTCGCGGAACTTCAGGTTTTTCGGGTTGGCAGTGATGTCCTTGATCGTGGACAGGATGTTGCTCGAGTCCTTGAGCTTGATCAGGCCTGCCTTGTCCAGCAGCAGCAACGCGCGGCCGCCGTTGGTGGCGTCATTGGGGATCACGACGGTGCTGCCGTCCTTGATCTCATCAAGCTTTTTGTACTTGCTCGAATAAGCGCCCAGCGGCTCCAGGTGAACAGCGGCAACGCTGACCAGGTGGGTGCCCTTGGCCTTGTTGAACTCATCCAGGTACGGCTGGTGCTGGAAGAAGTTGGCGTCCAGACGCTTTTCGGCGACTTGTACGTTGGGCTGGATGTAGTCGGTGAAGACCTTGACCTTGAGGTTGACGCCCTCTTTGGCCAGTGCAGGTTTCACGAACTCCAGGATTTCGGCATGCGGCACCGGGGATGCGGCTACCGACAGATCGCCAGCGTGGGCCGAGAACGCAGCAACAGCTGCGACAGCAGCAAATAACTTCTTCATTCAGCAACTCCTTGTGAATACCTGAGGTCAGGTATCTGCCAGCCGCGGGCTGGCGGTTACGTTTATAAACTCGGGTCGCACTTACTTGCGGGAAAAGTGCACCACCAGCCTGTCGCCAACGGTCTGCAGAATTTGCACCAGAATCAGCAACAGCACCACTGTGACGATCATCACGTCCGGTTGGAAACGCTGGTAGCCGAACCGGATGGCCAAATCGCCCAGGCCGCCAGCGCCGACCACGCCCGCCATTGCGGTGTAGCCCACCAGCGTAATCGCGGTCACCGTAATCGCTGCAAATATGCCGGGGCGCGCTTCTGGCAACAAGGCGTTGGTAATAATTTGACGCGTATTGGCGCCCATTGCCTGGGTGGCTTCGATGATGCCGCGATCCACTTCACGAAAGGCGGTTTCAACAAGGCGTGCAAAGAATGGCGTGGCGCCCACCACCAGTGGCGGGATAGCCCCTGCAACACCCAATGATGTGCCGGTAATCATCACGGTGAAGGGGATCATGACGACCAACAGGATGATGAACGGCAGCGAACGCAGAATGTTCACCACAAACGACAGCGCGGCATACAGATTTTTTTGTTCAAGCAACTGGCGTGGGCTGCACAGAAACAGCAGGATGCCCAGCGGCAGGCCAAGCAACACGGTGAACAGCAGCGAACCGCTGAGCATGACCATGGTGTCGCCGGTGGCCAGCCAGATTTCGTACCAGTCGATATTGGCGAAAAAGCCCAAGAAAGTTTCCATTAGCGCAGCACCTCCATATGAACGTCAGCGGCAATGAAGCGGGCAAACGCCGCTTCCATGTCGCCACCGGTGATGGCGAGGGTCAGTTGCCCATAAGGGGTGTCTTTGATGCGGTCAATGCGACCGGCCAGGATGCTGTAGTCCACACCCGTTTCGCGGGCAATTGTGCCCAGCAAGGGTGCGTAGGTAGCTTCGCCCTGGAAGGTCAGGCGTACGATGCGGCCAGGGACGTGGGCGAAATCGTCGCGCTGCTCGCTCTCGTCGATTTGCTCGTCTTCTTGCACAAAACGCCGGGTGGTCGGGTGCTTGGGGTGCAGGAACACCTCGGCCACCGGGCCTTGCTCGACGATAACGCCAGCATCCATCACCGCCACTACGTCACACACGCGACGGATCACATCCATCTCGTGGGTGATCAGCACAATGGTCAGTTTCAGTTCGCGGTTGATCTCTGCCAGCAACTGCAAAACCGAGGCGGTGGTTTGTGGGTCGAGGGCACTGGTGGCCTCGTCGCACAGCAACACCTTGGGTTTGGTGGCCAGGGCACGGGCAATGCCCACACGTTGTTTTTGGCCGCCCGAGAGTTGCGCCGGGTATTTCTTGGCGTGATCGGACAAACCTACGCGTTCAAGCAGTTCGGCAACGCGCTGGTCGATGGCACTGCGGGACAATTCACCGGCCAGTGTCAGCGGCATCGCTACGTTATCGGCCACGGTTTTGGAGGCCAGCAGGTTGAAATGCTGGAAAATCATGCCGACTTGCTGACGGAAACGGCGCAGGCCGTTGGAATCCATCGCGGTCACGTCTTCGTTGTCGACGATGATCTGGCCGCCGCTCGGGGTTTCGAGGCGGTTGATCAGGCGCAGCAATGTACTTTTACCCGCGCCGGAGTGGCCGATCAGGCCGAACACCTGGCCGCTCTCGATACGCAAGCTGGTGGAGTGCAACGCGGGGATGTCCTTACCGGCAACCCGGTAAGTTTTATGAACGTTATGAAACTCAATCACGTAGCGAACCTTGTGGGCGCGTAAATAGAAGTTCAGCGGTAAGCCGGGCACGCATCTTATCGTGTCGGCATATGCTTGACTTAGCATTTATTAATGGCCAAACCTCTGATTTTGGAATAAGAAATCAGAGGTCAGAAAATGCCAATCGCCGCGTGTGCCAGTGTTGTGCAAGGGCACAAAACTCTGGGTTGGCACAGGCGGCGATTTTTTGTTTCAAGGCTTGCGCGGTGTCAGCACCAATTGCGCAGGCACATGGCGAATGATCTGACGCTCAAGGCTCAGGTCAAACCCGGGGTCGAGCTTTTTAACCCGCTTGCTGATCAGCGTTGCCAGCCAGGGGTAATCAGCCGTACGCGGAACCTGCAAGCTGACGGCACACTGGTAATTGACGATATCTTGCGCGATCAAATCCAGTTGATGGCGAAGTTTTTCAATATCGTCGATGTTCAGCGCTACGGTAGTACTTTCGGCTGCCGGGTCGATGACCTTGGCCGCAGGTCGGGCTTCTGCAGCCTTGAGCGCGGCTTCGGCCTTGTCCAGTTCGGCTTTACGGGCCTGGGTGATGGCGCTGTTGACGCCGCCAGTCAGTGCAGGTGCCTTGGGCATCAGGGCTCGAGCACGGCTCAGGGCAGTGGCTGCGGCGTTGACATCACCTTTTTGCAGAACGATCTGGCTGCGCTGCAAGTAGGCTTCGGCCAGCTGGCGCTGGTACTGCACCAGTTGTGGATCGTCCGGCGTTTGGGCCTGCAAGGCGCTCAGTTGGTCCTCAGCAGTCGCAAGTTCGCTGCTGGCCAGGTTTTTCTCCAGCTGTGCGATGGCCACAGCGCGTGCGTCGGCGGCAGTAGTGTCGGCCGACGGCGTGCTTTGGCAGGCGCCCAGCAGCAAGGAAAATGCGGCCAGGAGCAAGTAACGGGAGTTGAACAGCTTCATTCCTGCGGCTCTCTAAGTGCGCAAAAAACAAGCAAGTCTACACCCCTCGACGGGGCAGAACAAAACTCAGCAAAAACAGTGCGGCGGCACACACCACAATCGATGGTCCCGCTGGCGTGTCCTTGAACCATGACAGTGCAAGGCCACCACATACCGCCAGTACTCCAAGAGCGCTGGCACCCAGTGCCATTTGCTCCGGAGAACGGGCATGACGTTGAGCTGCTGCTGCCGGAATAATCAGCAAGGAAGTGATCAGCAGTACGCCGACGATTTTCATCGCCACGGCAATCACCACTGCAATAAGCAGCATCAGGGTCAAGCGTAATGCTGCGACGGGCAAGCCTTCAACCATCGCCAATTCTTCATGCACAGTGATTGCCAGTAACGGGCGCCACAGCGCAACCAGCAAGGTCAGCACGGCAGCGCTGCCGCCCAGAATCCACATCAGATCGGTTGGGCTGATGGCCAGTAGGTCACCAAACAGATATGCCATCAGATCGATCCTAACTTCATGCATGAAGCTTAGTACGACCAGCCCGAGGGACAAGGTGCTGGGTGCGAGAATTCCGAGCAGTGTGTCGGAAGCAAGCGATTGGCGCTGTTGAAGCGTGACTAGCAGCACCGCTAGCAATAGGCATCCCACGGTCACGGCAATGGTCGGGCTGATATCCAGCAAGAAACCCATTGCCACGCCCAGCAGGGCCGCGTGCGACAGCGTGTCGCCGAAATAAGCCATGCGCCGCCACACCACGAATGAACCCAGAGGGCCTGCAACAAGTGCCAAAGCCAGGCCTGCCAGCAGGGCGTAAAGCAGAAAATCAGCCATGCTTGCAGCCTTCTCCATGAACGTGGGCGGATGCCGCCGGGGTGCCTTCGCTGACCACCGAGCCATGTAAATCATGGGCGTGGTCGTGATGGTGGTGATAAATCGCCAGGCTTTGCGCGTTTTTGCCAAACAGCTCAACAAAGGCCGGGTCGCCGCTTACCTGCTCCGGATGACCCGAGCAGCAGACGTGGCGGTTGAGGCACACCACCTGATCGGTGGTACTCATGACCAGATGCAGATCGTGCGAGACCATCAGCACGCCGCAGCCGTGACGGTCGCGCAGGCGGGTGATCAGGGCGTACAACTCTGATTGGCCCGCTACGTCCACGCCTTGTACCGGTTCGTCGAGCACCAGCAGTTCGGGCTTGCGCAACAGGGCACGGGCCAGCAGCACGCGTTGAATTTCACCGCCTGAAACGCTCTGTACCGGACTGTCGATGACCTTTTCGGCCCCAACCTCTTTGAGTGCGGCCAGTGCCTGAGCGCGATCCACCCCCGGCACCAGGCGCAAAAAACGCAGTACGGACAGTGGCAATGTAGGATCGACGTGCAGTTTTTGCGGCATATACCCGACGCGCAGCTTTGGTTTGCGCCAAACACTGCCGCTGGTGGGTTTGAGCAGGCCGAGCACGGCCTTGACCAGCGTGGTTTTACCCGCGCCGTTGGGGCCGATCAGGGTCACGATCTGGCCCGGCTCAACGCTCAGCTCAATGTTGTCGAGTACGTTTTGCCCGGCATAGGTCACGGTCACGTGTTGCAGGCGAATCAGTGCAGCGCTCATCAGGCCTCCCGGCAACCCGAACACAAACCAACCACTTCGACGGTCTGGCCTTCGACAGTAAAGCCGACATCGCGCGCGCTCTGGATAATCGCGTCACTGATGGTTTTTTGTTCAAGTTCAATGGCCGCATGGCAGCTGCGGCAAATCAGGAATTGGCCTTGATGCGGATGTTCGGGGTGGCTGCAGCCGACAAAGGCATTAAGCGACGAAATGCGGTGTACAAGGCCGTTATCTAACAGGAAGTCCAATGCCCGATAAACGGTCGGCGGCGCAGCGCGGCGCCCATCCTGCTCGCTGAGTACCGCCAGGATGTCGTAGGCGCCCAGCGGCTTGTGGCTCTGCCACACCAGCTCCAGCACTCGTCGACGCAATGCGGTCAGGCGCAGGCCCTTTTGTGCGCACAGGACATCTGCCTCAGTAAGCGCACTGTGGACACAATGAGAATGGTCATGTGGACGACTGGCAAGCGGTGTTATAGGCATGGGCGGCGACGATTTTTGAGAGAGACGTTATTATGTTACCTGTTTCAGCCACCATGAGTGCTCATCGTGCCCCGTCTTTTTTCCTTATTTCTTGCTCTAAGTGCCAGTTTGCTTGTGATTAACCCGGCTCAGGCCGAGGTCAATGTGCTGACCAGCATCAAACCGCTACAGCTGATTGCTGCTGCCGTACAGGACGGCGTCGGGCACCCGGAGGTGCTTTTGCCGCCTAACGCCTCGCCGCATAACTATGCGTTGCGCCCATCCGACGTACGGCGTGTGCAGTCGGCTGATCTTTTGTACTGGATCGGCCCGGACATGGAAGGCTTTTTGCCCCGGGTGATCAAGACCCGCACCCTGCCATCGGTAACGGTACAAGCCCTGCCGGGATTGAAGTTGCGTCATTTCACCGAAGATAGCCACTCGCACGAAGAAGATGCGGCTGAACACGATCACGATCATCGTCCCGGTACGCTGGATGCTCACCTGTGGCTGGCCCCGGACAACGCGCGGGTGATCGCTGCCAAAATGGCGGCGGACCTGAGCGAAAAAGATCCGGCCAATGCGGCGAAATATCAGAGCAACCTCAAGGCTTTCAATGAGCGTCTGGATGCATTGAATGCGCGCCTTAAAGCGCGCTTGGCGGGCATTGCCGACAAACCGTTCTTCGTCTTCCATGAAGGCTACGACTACTTTGAAAGCGCCTACGGCCTTAAACACGCGGGTACGTTCAGTGTGGCTTCGGAAGTGCAGCCGGGTGCTCAGCACGTAGCGGCCATGCGCAAGCGCTTGCAGGAAGTGGGCAAGACCTGTGTGTTCAGTGACCCGCCGCTGCGTCCGCGCCTGGCGGATACTCTGACTGCGGGCTTGCCGGTCAAGTTGGCGGAACTGGATGCGTTGGGTGGCTACACCCCGGCGACAGCGCAGGGTTATGAGCAGTTGCTGGAAAAGCTGGGCAATGACCTGGCGGGGTGCCTGGAGAGTTTGTAAGGCTGAGTTGACGCTAAACGCGTAGCAGCTGCCGTAGGAACGAGGCTGCGTTCGATTGCGAAGCAATCGTAAAATCAGGATGCGCGTTTCAATTGAATGATCGCTTGTGCTGATTTTACGACGGCTACGCCGCCGGACGCAGCCTCGTTCCTTCGGCAGCTGCTACGAAAATACTTACAACGCGAACGGCAGATGGAGGGTTACTTTCTGACGCAATGCCAGGCGCGTTTCAAATTCGCCCGGATCGTGAATCAGCACGTCCTGACCGGCAAAAGTCTGGGCGGCGATCAGGCGTGACAACCAGAACCGCACGCAGGCAATACGCAGCATGGTTGGCCACAGCTCGGCCTCACTGGCAGTGAACGGGCGCAGAGCAGCATAGGCGCCAAGCAGTGCGCGCGCGCGCGGGCCATCAATTTGACCTTCTTCGTCAGCGCACCAGTCATTCAGGGCAATCGCCACGTCGTACAGCATCGGCCCAGAGCAGGCGTTGTAAAAGTCGATCAGCCCCGTCAGATGCGTGCCTTCGAACATCGCGTTATCGCGAAACAAATCGCCGTGCAGATTGGCCCGGGGAAGCGCCAGAATCTGTGCCTTGTGCTCAGTGATTTCCTGGAGCGCCTTTTGCAGCAGTTCAGCCGAGTCAGGCGTCAGGTCGGCCATCAACGCTGGCCCTTCAGCCAGCATCCAGTCCAGACCGCGGTCAGTCTTGCGCTCCAGCACATTGTTGCGGGTGGCGGTATGCAAGTGGCCGAGCAACTCCCCGACTTGAGCGCAGTGCTGGGCGTTGGCTTCACGAATGTGCTTGCCCGCGAGGCGCGGCTGCAGCAGCGCCGGCTTGCCCTTGAGTTCACGCAGGGCTTGCCCGTCAACGGTGCGCAGGGCGAAAGGCACCGGCAAATCGGCCTCATGCAGCACATCCAGCAACTCGATAAAGAACGGCATCTCTTTGACCGGACCGCGCTCAACCAGGGTCAGGACAAACTCACCCTGCTCCAGGCTGATGAAGTAGTTGGTATTTTCGCTACCCGCGGCAATCCCCTGGAAATCGAGCAGGCGGCCGAGTTCGTAAGGCGCAAGGAAGGTTTCCAACTCGCTGCGAGTCAGTGGGGTGAATACAGACATGATTTAAATTGCCAGTACGGGCGCCGTGCGAGGCGGCGCCAATTAAAGTTAAGACGCTACTTCCATTCGAAGATTTTCCACGAAGGAATCAGCATATCCGGCTGGTCGGAACGGATGTAATTGGCATCAGTACCATCAGCGCGTACCAAAAAGTACGGTTTGCCCCCTTTTGGGGTGACCTTGATGGCGTACAGAAAACCGTTTTGACGGTATTCCTGAATGGTTTTATCGCCTTCCGTGCGAATGGTTACATCTGGATCGGCGGTGACTGCTTCATCTGCTGCGAAGGTTACCAGCGGAGTGAATGCAAACAAACCGGTCAGCAACAGGCGATTGAGTGTGCGCATGATAACCTTGTCCCTTTGTCGTCATTGGTCCGGACATTCTAGCGCCGGACTCGCCGAAAAGGTTGATCCTGCTCATGAGCCAAGCTCCCCTCGTCCTGGTGGACGGTTCTTCATATCTGTACCGCGCTTTTCACGCGCTGCCGCCGCTGACTACGTCCAAGGGCCTGCCCACCGGCGCCGTAAAGGGCGTGTTGAACATGCTCAAAAGCCTGCGCAAGCAGTATCCGGACAGTCCGTTTGCGGTGGTTTTTGATGCCAAGGGCGGGACATTTCGCGATGACATGTACGCCGAATACAAGGCCAATCGCCCGAGCATGCCCGATGACATGCGGGTGCAAATCGAGCCATTGCACGCCAGCGTGATCGCGCTGGGTTTCCCTTTACTGTGCGTTGAAGGCGTTGAGGCGGACGATGTAATCGGTACTCTGGCCCGCAGCAGCGCCGCGGCAGACCGACCGGTGGTCATCTCGACCGGCGACAAGGACATGGCGCAACTGGTCGATGGGCACATCACCCTGGTCAACACCATGACCGGCAGCGTGATGGACATTGAGGGCGTTAAAGAGAAGTTTGGCGTCTCGCCCGAGCAGATCATCGACTATCTCGCGCTGATGGGCGATTCGTCCGACAACATTCCTGGGGTGCCGGGTATTGGTCCAAAAACCGCTTCTGGTTTGCTGGTAGGCGTAGGCGGGGGGCTGGTCGACCTGTACGAAAAACTCGATATCGTGCCGACCCTGCCCATCCGTGGCGCGAAAAATCTGCCCGCCAAACTTGAAGAACACCGGGAAATGGCATTTTTGTCGTACCAGTTGGCCACGATCAAGATCGATGTGCCGCTGGACGTCGGCCTGGAAGACTTGCACCTCAAGGCCCCCGACTGCGAAAAACTGATTGAGCTATACACCGAACTGGAATTCAAAAGCTGGATTGCCGAGGTTGAGCGCGAGGCCAAGCGTGCCGGCCAGGTTATTGTTCATGAAGCGCCTGAAGCCCTGGCCGAAGCGCAACAGCAGTACGAAACCATCCTTGATCAGGTTCGTTTCGATGTGTGGCTGAAAAAGCTCAACGACGCCAAGTTGATTGCCTTTGATACCGAAACCACTGGCCTTGATGCGCAGAAGGCGCAACTGGTGGGGCTGTCGTTCGCGGTCAAACCCGGCGAAGCGGCCTACATTCCGTTGACCCACTCCTATATGGGCGTGCCCGAGCAGCTGGATCGCGACACTGTTTTGCGTGCTCTCAAGCCGTTGCTGGAAGACCCGAGCAAAGCCAAGGTCGGACAACACGCCAAGTACGACATGAATATTCTGGCCAACTGCGCCATCGGTGGCGATCAGGCGTGCGGGATCATGGTGCAGGGCGTTGCCTTTGACACCATGCTTGAGTCCTATGTACTCGACTCCACGGGCAGCCGTCACGACATGGACAGCCTGGCCCTCAAGTACCTGGGGCACACCACCACCAGCTTCCAGGACATCGCAGGCAAAGGCGCCAAGCAACTGACCTTTGACCAGATTTCGCTGGAACAGGCCGGGCCGTACGCAGCTGAAGACGCCGACGTGACCCTGCATTTGCACCATGTACTGCACGAAAAGCTGGCTGCAATTCCAAGCCTGAACACCGTGTTGATTGATATTGAAATGCCGCTGGTGCCGGTACTGGCGCGTATTGAGCGTCAGGGTGCACTGGTGGATGCCAATCTGCTGGGCATTCAGAGCGTTGAGCTGGGTGACAAACTGGTTGCGCTTGAGCGTGAGGCTTTCGCTATCGCGGGTGAGGAATTCAATCTGAGTTCGCCTAAGCAATTGGGTGTTATTCTGTATGAAAAACTCGGTCTGCCGATTATCAGCAAAACTGCCAAAGGCCAGCCTTCGACCGCCGAAGCAGTGTTGGCCGAACTGGCCGAGCAGGACTTTCCGCTGCCCAAGGTACTGATGCAGTACCGCTCGATGAGCAAGCTGAAAAGCACTTACACCGATCGCCTACCTGAGCAAATCAATCCGCGTACGGGGCGAATTCATACGTCCTACCACCAGGCGGTCACGGCCACCGGTCGTTTGTCCTCTAGTGATCCAAACCTGCAGAACATTCCGATTCGTACCGCAGAAGGTCGGCGGATTCGTCAGGCGTTTGTAGCCCCTAAAGGCTACAAACTGCTGGCGGCGGACTACTCGCAAATCGAATTGCGGATCATGGCGCACCTGGCCAAGGACGAAGGCCTGCTGCACGCCTTCCGCAACAATCTGGACGTGCACAGCGCCACGGCCGCCGAGGTATTCGGGGTTGAGTTGGCTGATGTGACCACCGACCAGCGTCGCAGCGCCAAGGCGATCAACTTCGGTCTGATCTACGGCATGAGTGCCTTTGGCCTGGCCAAGCAGATCGGTGTCGACCGCAAACAGTCTCAGGCCTATATCGACCGCTATTTTGCGCGCTACCCGGGGGTGCTGGACTACATGGAGCGGACTCGCACCCAGGCCGCCGAGCAAGGCTATGTCGAGACCATTTTCGGTCGACGCCTGTACCTGCCGGAAATCAACGCGAAAAACCCGGCACTGCGCAAAGGTGCCGAGCGCACGGCAATCAACGCCCCGATGCAGGGCACTGCGGCCGATATCATCAAGAAAGCCATGGTGGCTGTGGATAACTGGCTGAGTGCGTCTGGCCTGGATGCCCGCGTCATCCTGCAGGTACACGATGAATTGGTGCTCGAAGTACGCGAAGACCTGGTGGATCAGGTGCGCGATGAAGTACGTGTACACATGAGTGATGCAGCCAAGCTCGATGTGCCGCTGGTGGTCGAAGTGGGTGTGGGCAACAACTGGGATGAGGCGCACTAAAGGGGCTGCACGCAGTTTCTTTCTGTGGGCGCGGGCTTGCTCGCGATGGTATCGCCGCGGTTTATCAGATACACCGCGGCGCTTGCATCGCGAGCAAGCCCGCTCCCACATAAGATTTGAGGGCTTAATTCAAAGAGTTTTTAAGCCTTCGGAACTAAATCTGCCAATCACCATCAGATTTATTGAATGGCTGCTGAAGCCCTTCAATGCTCCTAATGTTGTGTTAAGTGTTGGCAGATATCTGGACCCCGCCCTAGCGGTCCAGTACTTGAACCCCGAACTTCCTTCCCCCATGCGAAGTCCGGGGTTTTTTTTGCCTGCGATTTCTTACTCGCCGGCCTCAACCAGTTCTTCGCCTTTGTTCGGCAGCTCCATCCAGCGTGCCAGCACGGTGTACGCTTCTTCCAGGCCCATGCGCTTAGGGGTGGAGAACAATTGGATGGTGACGGCATCACCCCATTGCTTGCGAATGTCCGACTGGATTTTGAGCAGCGTATTTTTTGCAGCGCCGTACGTCAGTTTGTCTGCTTTGGTCAGCAAAATGTGCATCGGCATGCCGCTCGACACGGTCCAGTCGAGCATCAACAGGTCGAAATCGGTCATTGGATGACGGATATCCATCATCAAAATCACGCCTCGCAGGCTTTCACGGCTGCCGAAATAGGCTTCTAGGTGACGCTGCCAGTGCAGCTTCAGCGGGATTGGCACCTTGGCGTAGCCGTAACCCGGCAGGTCGACCAGGCGACGTTCTTCGTCCAGCTGGAAGAAGTTCAGCAGTTGCGTACGCCCAGGCGTTTTCGACGTACGCGCCAGGCTGGCGTGGGTCAAAGTGTTGAGTGCACTGGACTTGCCGGCGTTGGAGCGCCCGGCAAACGCGACTTCGTAGCCTTCGTCGTCGGGGCATTGATCGACTTTGGCAGCGCTGAGCATGAAGGTAGCCTGTTGGCACAGACCGAGAATGGGGTTCTTGAGTTGCATGGGATTTCCGATGTGAGCGGCGTCAGGAATGGACGCGGCGAGCGTGTCGTTTCCGTTTCAGTGACGCCAGTATATAATGCCGCAGATTTTGTGTGCGCTTTGTCCCAGCGTAGGATGAAGAACACGGGAGCGAAAAACCTAGGTTGCGCATTAGAACGCAGCAGGCTCCCAACCCTGAAAAGGTCGTTTTATGACGAAATGGCTGCTAGTGCCGGTGTCTTGATGCCACGTTACAGCATTCAGGCTACACAGGATCCGGAAGCCGTGTACAACCGCGTTTGTATTGTTTGCCATGCTGGTCAGCTTAAGGCCAAGGTTTGAGCACGGTATGGAAGCGCTGGTGCAACACGTGACCCAGGGTTTCAAGGCGATGCCGCCGCGTGGTTTGTGCATGGACTGCAGTGTCGAGAATTACCGATCCGTCCTACAGTGGATGAACGAGTAAGCCCGGCCCATAACTCTTTAACCCTTAGCCGTAGTTGGATTAGCTGATGAACAAATTACTAGTGAGTCTGCTGTTGACCTTGGGCGTCACCGGTATTGCCCAGGCTGCAGGCACCGCTCTTGTAGGCGATGCTGCTGCAGGTCAGGCAAAAACCGCTGTATGTGGCGCTTGTCACGGTCCAGACGGCAATAGCATGGCCCCAAACTTTCCAAAACTTGCCGGGCAGGGTGATCGCTACCTGCTCAAGCAGTTGCATGAAATCAAGGACGGCAAGCGCCAGGTGCTGGAAATGACCGGCCTGCTGGCGAACCTGAACGATCAGGACCTTGCCGACATCGCTGCTTACTACTCAAGCCAAAAAAACTCGGTTGGCGCAGCTGACCCGGCACTGGTTGCCCAGGGTGAAGCCTTGTTCCGTGGCGGTAACCTTGAGAAAGGCATGCCAGCCTGCACCGGTTGCCACTCGCCGGACGGTCAAGGCAACGCAGCAGCCGGCTTCCCGCATTTGGGCGGTCAGCATGCAAGCTATATCGAGAAGCAGCTGACTGATTTCCGCGAAGGCGATCGCACCAACGATGGTGATTCGATGATCATGCGCGGCATCGCTGCCAAGATGAGCAACAAGGACATCAAGGCGCTGGCCAGCTACATTCAAGGTCTGCACTAAGGCTGTAACGGTCGCGGGGCCAGGTGTTGATACGTCTGGCCACGTTAACGATCGTTTAATCCTTGAATGGGAACCTCAAAGGGCAGCTTCGGCTGCCCTTTTTCATGGCATCTACCGTTACACTATCGAACTCAAGCCATAGCGGACCTGTCTGAATACAGGTCACGTTGATGCGACCTTATCTGCCCAGGAGTAAAGCATGCGTAATCTGATTCTCAGCGCCGCTCTCGTCAGTGCCAGCCTGTTTGGCATGACCGCTCAAGCTGCCGAACCGCTTGAAGCGGGTAAACAATATGTAGAGCTGAGCAGCGCCGTCCCGGTTGCCGTGCCTGGCAAGATCGAAGTTGTCGAACTGTTCTGGTATGGCTGCCCGCATTGCTTTGCATTCGAACCGACCATCAATCCTTGGGCTGAAAAACTCCCGGCAGATGTGAATTTCGTGCGTATCCCTGCCATGTTTGGCGGGATCTGGAATGTTCACGGCCAGCTGTTCATCACCCTTGAAGCCATGGGCGTTGAAAACAAGGTCCACAAAGCTGTGTTCCAGGCCATTCATGACGGCAAGAAACTGGCTACCCCAGAAGAAATGGGTGAGTTCCTGGCCGGCGTTGGCGTCGATAAAGATAAATTCCTGAGCACCTACAACTCGTTCGCCGTCAAAGGCAAGGTTGAAGACGCCAAGAAGAAGGCTCAGGCCTATCAGATCTCCGGCGTACCGACCATGGTGGTCAATGGCAAGTACCGCTTCGACCTGGGCACTGCCGGTGGTCCTGAAGGCGCATTGAATGTTGCCGATCAGTTGATCGCCAAAGAGCGTGCCGCGAACGCTAAAAACTAAGCGGCGCCCTCTCCCATGCGCCGCTGGAAAGGCGAACGAATCGTTGGTCTGCATGAGCCGCAGGTCAACGAGGATCATCTGGCAGCCTGCGGGATGCCGGATGATCGGCGTTTGCGACTGCTCAGTTTCAATATCCAGGTCGGTAACAGTACTCAAGGCTACCGACATTACCTGACCCGCAGTTGGCAGCATGTACTGCCACACAAAGGGCGGGCCGGGAATCTGGAGCGCATTGGCGACTTGTTGGGCGACTTCGATCTGGTTGCCCTGCAAGAGGCCGACGGTGGCAGCCACCGCTCCGGCTACATCAATCAGGTCAAGTACCTGGCCCAACAGGGCGAATTCCCCTACTGGTATCAACAGCTCAATCGCAACCTCGGTCGTCTGGCCCAGCACAGCAATGGCCTGCTGAGCCGACTGCGTCCAACCATGATTGAAGATCACCCCTTGCCCGGCCCTGCGGGTCGTGGCGCGATTCTGGTGCGTTTTGGTGATGGCCCTGATGCGCTGGTGGTCGTGATAATGCATCTGGCGCTCGGAACCAAAACCCGTACCCGACAGCTGGCTTACATTCGCGAGCTGATTGGTGGCTATCAGCATCAGGTGCTGATGGGCGATATGAACACCCATGCCAACGACCTGTTGCAAACCTCACCTTTGCGCGACCTCGGGTTGCTGGCGCCGCAAATGGAGGCCACCTTCCCCAGTTGGCGTCCGCAACGTTGTCTTGATCATATTTTGCTCAGTCCCAGCCTGACCCTTGAGCGTGTGCAAGTGCTGAATCAACCTATCTCGGACCATCTGCCCGTGGCGGTTGATATCCGTTTGCCTGGCTCTGTCGGGGTCGATTCACAGCTCGCGTTGCGCCCGACTGACAGTGAGCCCCAGGCATGAGTGATGAGGCTTCGCGCTGGAAAGAGAAATACCTGAAAAGCGTCGAGCAGCAAGACAAGCTGGAGCGGCGCTGGAATGCTCGTCTCGACTTGCTGCGCCGTGGTTTGGTGCGCAGCACCTTGGCGGCTGAAGGCACCGATCGCACCGTCGACCAGTGCATGAAAGAAATGCGTGAAGCGGTGCGCACCAATGAAATGGACGCTGCCTTGGCCGCTTTGCTGCCACGTCTTGAAAAAGCCGTGCTCGACTCCGAGCAGCGGCGCGAAACCCGGGTTGAGCAGGTCAGCGTTGCGCTCAATACCCTGGTGACGCAACTGCAAGCGTTAGCGCTGCCTCGCGAAGTCAGCAAGCCGCTCAAGGCCTTTGCCAAACAGCTCGATCACCGGGTAACCCACGCCCGTGAGCTACCGCTGCTACTGGACGAACTCAGCCGTTTGCAGGGGCAGGCACTGGCGCCGCAGCTCAATGGCGCAGAAGCACCCAAGCCGGGCTTGCTGCAGCGCCTGTTCGGGGCGCAAGAAACCGACAAGGCGGCGAGCGAGCCAATTACGGTGTCGGTTGCCGAGCCCCATGCGGCGAAAGCTCCTGCCACGCCGGTTGCCGTCAAACCGCTGGCAGCGCCCATTGCGCAGCCTGAACCGCTGTTGACGCCAACGGCTGCAAGCGAGGATCAGGCTTCAGTACTTCACGAGCCAGAGGAGCTGGTTCCTGAGGTGCCGGATGAACAGGCATCCAGCGGCGCGCTTGAATCATTAGTGGCGCTGGTCGAGCAGCCGCCGGATGAAACGGCTGACAGCCCGCAGACTGAGTCGGTTGAGGTCGATGCCGTCCATGCACTGCCTGAAAGCCCGGAACCCTCCTACAGCAGCGTCGCGCTGCATATTGAATCGACATTACTCGGACTGTTGAGCGGCCTGTCGCTGCCCGAGCACCACCGCCCCCAAGCCGAGGCGATGAGTAAGCGTCTTGAAAAAGGGCTTAACTGGTACGAATTACTGCCGATCCTCGACGATCTTGCGGTCTTGATGCTGGCGATTACTGATAGTGGTCAACATGAGTTCGAGACGTATCTCAAACAGCTCAACGGGCGTCTTGAGTCGTTTCAGAACAACCTTCAGGCCGCCAGTGAGGGGCATGCCGAAGGACGCTCTGCCGCCGACGACTTGCATACCCAACTGCGCGAACACGTCGATGGTTTGCAAAACAGTGTGCAGGACGCCGTGGACCTCAACAGTCTCAAGCACCTCCTGGAAAACCGCCTCGAAGGGTTGCTGGGCACGATGGACCATCACCAGCAGCAGCGCGCTATTCGCGAACAGGAAGTTTCAGCCCATCTGCAAGGGTTGGCCGAGCGTATCGCGCATATGGAGCAGCAGGCCCAAGGCTATCGTGAACACCTTGAAGAGCAGCGCCAGAAAGCATTGATCGACCCCCTCACCGGCTTGCCTAACCGGGCGGCCTGGGGAGAACGTCTGCAATATGAAGTCGAACAGTGGCAAACCCACGGCAACCCACTGCTGATTGCCATGCTCGACCTCGATCACTTCAAGCGCATCAATGATGGCTACGGTCATCTGGCAGGCGACAAGGTACTCAAGATCATTGCCGCCCAGTTGCGCAAGCACCTGCGTCCAGCTGATTTTGTTGCGCGTTTTGGTGGCGAGGAATTTGTCTTGTTGATCCCTGGTACAACGCCTGAGGCGGGCTTGCAGCAGCTTGAAAAACTGCGCGCGGCGATCGAGGCGTGTCCGTTCCACTTCAAGGGCGAGCCCGTGACCGTTACCACCTCTATCGGTGTATCGGCGTTCAGGGTGGGTGATCGCAGCGATCATGTGCTCAAACGGGCAGATGAAGCGTTATATCGGGCCAAGAATCGTGGCCGCAATTGCGTAGCCACCGAGTTCCTGTAAATCCCGAGCCATCGAAATTCCGAATTTCTGTAGCCGCTGTCGAGCTCCGCGAGGCTGCGATCAATAGCCAGGTAATCGCAGCCTCGCGGAGCTCGACAGCGGCTACATTAAAGAGGTGAGGAACCTCTCCTTTAGCCCCATACAGCTGCGGGACAAGGCCGGTGAGGTATGCTTGTCGATTAATTGTTTAGTTGTGTTGTCATCGCCCATGAAATTTTCAGCTCTGCTCTTGTCCCTTGCCCTGCTGGCTGGTTGCAGCAACGGCTTGCGCATGGATACCAGTCATCCTTCGGTCAATCACGACAGCCGCGTGCAGTTCGTGGTGCTTCATTACACCTCAACCTCCCTGGAGCGCTCGCTGGAGTTGCTAACCAGTGGGCCTGTCAGCAGTCACTACCTGGTGGGCGATACACCACCGACGATTTACCGGCTGGTCGATGAAAACCAGCGCGCCTGGCACGCGGGCGAAAGCCAGTGGAAAGGTCGCACATGGCTCAACTCCACCTCCATCGGTATTGAAATCGTCAACAAGGGCTTTCGCGATACGCCACAAGGACGCGTCTGGTATCCCTACACCGAAGGTCAGATCCAGTCTGTCATCGCGTTACTTAAAGACATCACCACCCGCTACAAGATCGCCCCGCACAACATCGTTGGCCACAGCGATATAGCGCCACTGCGCAAGCTCGATCCGGGCCCGCTGTTTCCCTGGAAGCGTCTGGCCGATGCAGGCTTTGGCATGTGGCCTAACGCTCAGGCAGTCGCTCAGGAGCAGGCGTTGTTCGCCTACGCGTTGCCGAGCATTACCTGGTTCCAGCAGCAACTGGCGCAGTTGGGCTATGAGACCCCGCAAACCGGGGAGCTGGATGTTGCAACGCGCCACGTGCTGGCGGCATTCCAGATGCACTTCAGGCCCTCACGCTTCGATGGCACGCCCGATGCTGAAAGTGCGGCTATCTTGAAAGTCCTGAACACGCAAAAACAATAACGCTCCTGTTATAGCAGCGGGAGCGCCATGTAAAACTGCGTGCCCTGGCCGGGGCGCGAGTACACCCCGATGCGTCCACCGTGCAGTTGCACGATCTCTTTGCACAACGCCAGCCCAAGGCCAGCACCGCCCTTTTTACGCCCCACTTGCACAAAGGGCTCGAAAATACGTCCTTGCTGGCTATAGGCGATGCCTTCGCCATTGTCTTCGACGCTCATGATTACCCGCTCGCCATGACGGCGGGCCTGCAGCCGGATTTGGCCGCCGTTGGCGGTATGGCGCAAGGCGTTATCCAGCAGGTTGTCCAGCACTCGTTCCAGTTGGGCCTCATCGGCATTGAGGGCAGGCAGAGGCTGTTGCAGGTCGATGATCAACTCGATATTTCTGGCGGCTGCAGGCGCTGCCAATCGGGCGCGGGCGTGTTCGAGCATCTCCTGAATATTACAGGGAGCGAGTTTGAGTTTTTGCATGCCGTTTTGATAACGGGAGAAGTTCAGCAGGTCGTTGATCAACTGCATCAGGCGCTGCATTTCTTCGTTGACGGTATTGAGCAAGTCGGTTTCACGGGACTGTGGATCGAACCGCGCGCGCTCCAAAAACAGGCCGAACGCCATATGCATGCCGGTCACTGGGGTACGCAACTCGTGGGAGGCGCGCAGTACGAACTCGCTGCGCACGCGCTCAAAGGCGCGTTGCTCGGTCACGTCATGCAGCACCATTACAGCACCGAGAATCGGTCCTTTAGGCTGGCTGACTGGGGTCAGGCTGTAGGTCAGCAGGCGATTTTCGCCCTCGATGTCGACACTCAAGTCTTCTGGCAACCGCTCGAGGCTGCCACCGCGCAGCACGGTCTGCAGTTGCTGGTCGAGCTCCTGGCGTTTCAGCGCTTCTCCCAGTGGCTGGCCCAGACGGCTTTCATCCCAGCCCAGTTGTCGTTGTGCCACCGGGTTCAAATGCTCAAGCCGACCCTGCTGATCGATCATCAACAGCCCGTCATCAATGCTGTCGAGCACCGCCTGAAGGCGTTGTTGACCCGCCAGCAGTTCGTCGACATTGGTTGCCTGATGCTGGCGTAAAGCTTCGGCCATGATGCCAAAGCGCCGTGTCAGCAGGTTCATTTCGGTGGCGGAAGAGAGCGGCAGCACCACCTCGAAGTTGCCTTTGCCAATGTTATCGGCGGCTTTGGCCAGCGCCTCGATAGGTGCACCAAAACGCCTGGCAATACCGTGGGCGGTAATAAAGCCGATGATCAACACGGCAATGCCGACCATGCCCAGCAAAGAGGCAATGATCACGGCTCGATCACGGGCCGAAGCCTGTGCCGCGTAGATATCGTCGAGTGCACGGCGATGCTCGGCAATCAGGCCGTTGCGCAATTGATTGAATCGGCTCGAAAGCTCCTGGTCACTGCTCAGATTGAGCTGGGCGTCGTCAGCCTGGTTGAGCGCCAGCAAAAAGCTTTCGTAGTCCACTCGGGCCTTGGCAAAACCGCTTTGCAAATGGTTTTTGCGCTCGTGCTCAATGCCTTCATCGAGCAGTTTCAGATACTCCTGGGTCGATGCCTGCAACGCTTTCTGGTCTGGCTGGTTGTGCAACATCAGGACCAGTTGGTCACCCAGGGACTGACGCAGCTTGAGGCCCAGATCCAGGGTGATGAAGTTATTGCGGATCAATGCTTCCTGGCTTTTGGCCATTTGCATCACGCTGACGACACCGAGCAGCAGTCCTAGCAGCGCCACTGTAATCAGCGCCGAAATGCTCAGGAACAGACGTGTACGCAGCTTGATCGCAAGTCTCATTGGATGCTCACAGGTTGTACTGTTTACGTTTGCGGTACAGCGTCGAGGCGTCAATGCCCAGGGTCTTTGCCGCCTGATCCAGGGTTTCGCTGGTGGCCAGAACGGCGCCGATATGGGCTTTTTCCAACTGATCCAGGCTCAGTGCCGCTCCAATACGCGGGGCATTGGGCGTGGTTTGCTCGGCCATGCCCAAGTGGCTGACTTCGACCACTTCCTGAGGGCAAATAATACTCGCACGCTCGACCACGTTGCGCAGCTCGCGAATATTGCCTGGCCAACGGTAATTGGCCAGCGCCAGTCGGGCTTCTTCGCTAAAGCCTCGGGCAGGGCGGGCGTATTCCTTGACGAAGCGGGCGAGAAAACGATCCGCCAGGGTCAGGATGTCTTCACTGCGTTCGCGCAGCGGTGGCAGGTGCAGGGTGATTACGTTCAGGCGGTAGAGCAAGTCCTCACGAAAACGGCCATCGCGCACCATGTCTTCAAGGTTGAGGTTGGTGGCGGCCAGAATCCGCACATCGGCACGGCGAGTCACGGGGTCGCCGACACGCTCGTATTCCTTGTCCTGAATAAAACGCAGCAGTTTTGGCTGAAGTGCCAGTGGGAAGTCGCCGATTTCATCCAGGAACAATGTCCCGCCATCAGCCTGATTAACCCGGCCTAGCGTGCTTTCGCTGGCCCCGGTAAATGCTCCGCGGGTGTGGCCGAACAGTTCGCTTTCCATAAGCTCTGCCGTCAATGACGGACAGTTAATAGTGACGCAGGACTTCTTGGCCCGTTTACTCCAGCCATGAATCGCCCGGGCCAGCTCGCCTTTACCGGTGCCGGATTCCCCGAGGATCAGAATATTGGCATCCGTCCCGGCAACCTGGCGGGCGGTTTCCAGCACCGCCATCATGGCCGGGCTGTGGGAGTCCAGACCGTCCTTGGGTTTGCGCACCTCGCCTTCCAGGGCTTCAAGGCGGGCAGACAACTGGCGCATTTCCAATTGCTTGGCTGTTGCCAGGCGTAATTGGTCTGGGCTGCACGGTTTGACCAGATAGTCTGCAGCACCGGCCTGAATCGCATCAACGGCGGTATCGACGGCCGAGTGGGCGGTGACAATCACCACACGCATCCACGGTGCTTGAATGCGCATCTGGGCCAGCACATCCAGGCCGTTGTCCTCGCCCAAGCGCAGATCCAGAAAACACAGGTCGAACACCTGGCGTTGCAGCAGCGACTCGGCCTGCGCCGCGCTGTTGGCGGTGGCCACGGTGTAACCCTCATCTTCGAGGCAATAACGGAATGTACGCAGGATGGCGGACTCGTCGTCGACCAGCAGAATGCGGCCCTGTTGCTCGTTGGCTGATTCCATTTCCTACGTTCCTCTATGAGTGATCTTGGTTAGTGTCGGAATAATCGGGCAAGTTGCATGATTTTTCAGGATTGATGCAGAGGCTAGCACTGAAGGCTGGGTGCTGCATGGAGCAACTGGCTGATTTCAAAGCTATTTAGGTTGAACTCCAGGAAGAAAAAATTCCCCTTTGGAGCCGCAGGCTCGCTCCTACAGGTGGCTTGACCTTGAGCAGAGTATGTATAGGCCTTCGTGCCTGCCAGGTCGTGCAAAACGCACGACCTGAGTCGCGTATATCGTGCAAGATGCGCGCAGAGTGCTTTTTGAAATTATAGTAAGTAGCTGATTTATAAGCATTTTATCTTAGTTTAAGAGCTGGCACGCGACCTGCAATCTCCTGTGTATAAAAGTCGCCAAAGCTGGCGACGTCACTACAAAGACCACGGGGTGGCAGGAGTTGGAGCATGAATCATCAAGATTTCGCCAGCATGCGCATTTCGTCATTGCATCTGCAACAAGGCCTGTTCGCCAGCCTCGCGTTGTCGGTGACATTAATTGGTGGTCAGCAATGGGGCCGTTGGCAGTCAGAGCCGCAACCTGTTGCGATAGTTCAGCACTCGGTCCCAATCCAGCAGCATTTCAAGGCATTGGGTCCTGCGGCTCAATCCATTGGCCACTATGAACTGGCGGCCTCCGATGAAACACAAACAGCCCATTCGCAACCTGCACCGGAACGTTGGGTGTTTTAAGCGTTCACAACCTTGAGGCCCTGGTTGGGGCGTTGAGACACACCTTTGGCATCATTCTGTTTTGCACAGTAATAAGGAGAATCACCATGTTGAGTTGGGCAGTTACCTTCCTGATTATCGCCATCATCGCTGCTGTTCTGGGCTTCGGTGGTATTGCGGGTACCGCTACCGGTATCGCCAAGATCCTGTTTGTGGTGTTCCTGGTGATGTTTGTGGTGTCCTTTATCTTTGGTCGTCGCGGTCGAGGCTAGAGATGTTCGCCCCTTCATTTAAAGCAATGGTCGCTGCCCTGTTAAAGGGCGGCGGCAGCGGATCATGAAACCGGTTACATGCTTTGACTTTACCAAGGGTTTACCTTGGTTTTTTGTGCCTGTAGAAACTCTTCTGTCATACGTAATGTCTTATCAGGGTTCATTTTTTAAAAAATAAATGTGGCCTGAACCGTCCTTCGAAACGTCGACCGTATATCGACAAAGAGAAAAATAGCCCGTCCTTATATCTGAATTGTGTTGTCGGATATTTCTTGGATATATGCGGCTTTATGCCACCCCCGCCTTCGTCAAAAAGACCTTGAAACAGCCGGTCTACGGCGCTTATGTCGTCTATTCTGTGGAATCGCAAAAGAGGCGATTTGAGGTCTTGTCGGACAAAACCCATGCCGATTCGGCATAGGGTAGGCGTTTACGGCATTAGACGGCCACCTCATGCATGGGAATAGTTGCGCCTTTTTTCGCCTGCCAAAGAGCCTTTCTGGCTCGGTTTGGGCGACCTTCTACGGGGGTGGAGGTTTCAGATTTTTGCGCTTTGCGGCGCTCTAGTCTGAGCCTCTGCCCGAGTCCACTTGAAGTAAGGGTAATGACATGAAGAAGGCAAAACTTAGCCTCGCCTGGCAGATCCTGATTGGTCTGGTCCTCGGGATTGCAATCGGCGCGCTGCTTAACCATTTCAGTGCTGAAAAGGCCTGGTGGATCAGTAACGTTCTGCAACCTGCCGGCGATATCTTTATCCGTCTGATCAAGATGATCGTAATCCCAATCGTGATTTCTTCACTGGTTGTCGGGATTGCAGGCGTGGGAGATGCGAAGAAACTCGGTCGCATCGGTCTTAAAACCATTCTTTACTTCGAGGTGGTTACCACCATCGCGATTTTGGTCGGCCTGGTGCTGGCCAACGTGTTCCAACCCGGTGCCGGGATCGACATGAGCACCCTGGGCACGGTCGATATCTCCAAATATGCAGCCACTGCTGCTGAAGTAACGCATGAACATGCGTTTATCGAGACCATCCTCAACCTGATCCCCTCGAACATCTTCGCGGCCATGGCTCGCGGTGAGATGCTGCCGATCATCTTCTTCTCGGTGCTCTTCGGTCTCGGCTTGTCGAGCCTGAACGCCGAACTGCGCGACCCGCTGGTGAAAACCTTCCAGGGCGTGTCCGAGTCGATGTTCAAAGTCACGCACATGATCATGAACTACGCGCCAATCGGTGTGTTCGCGCTGATCGCCGTGACGGTTGCCAACTTCGGTTTCGCCTCCCTGGTGCCATTGGCCAAGCTGGTGGTACTGGTTTACGCCGCCATCCTGTTCTTCGCCTTCGCAGTACTGGGCCTGATCGCCAAGCTGTTCGGCTTCTCCGTGATCAAGCTGATGCGCATCTTCAAGGATGAGCTGGTTCTGGCTTACTCCACTGCCAGCTCCGAAACCGTGCTGCCGCGTGTGATCGAGAAGATGGAAGCCTACGGCGCACCCAAGGCGATTTGCAGCTTTGTGGTTCCGACCGGCTACTCGTTCAACCTTGACGGTTCGACGCTGTACCAAAGTATCGCGGCGATCTTTATCGCTCAGCTGTACGGTATCGACCTGTCGATCAGCCAGCAATTGCTGCTGGTACTGACCCTGATGGTCACCTCCAAAGGCATCGCCGGTGTACCGGGCGTGTCTTTCGTGGTGCTGCTGGCCACCCTGGGCAGCGTGGGTATCCCGCTGGAAGGCCTGGCCTTTATCGCCGGTGTCGACCGTGTGATGGACATGGCTCGTACTGCCCTGAACGTGATTGGTAACGCCTTGGCGGTACTGGTGATCTCGCGTTGGGAAGGCATGTACGACGACGCCAAGGGCGAGCGCTACTGGAACTCGCTGCCGCACTGGCGCAGCAAAGAGGCACTGCCAAAAGGCGAGTAATCGCCACGCGGTAGCTGCACTCCCACAAACCCCGGACTTGTCCGGGGTTTGTTGTTTCTGAGGCTTGGCCGCTATCATTCGCCCATCTTCCAGGAGTTTTCTCGATGCTCAACGGCCTATGGCTCAGCTTTTTCGTCGTCGCGATGGTGTCGGCGCTCGCCCAATGGCTGGTGGGGGGCAATGCCGGGATCTTCTCTGCGATCGTGGAAAGCATCTTCGCCATGGCCAAGTTGTCGGTCGAAGTGATGGTTCTGTTGTTCGGCACCCTGACCTTGTGGCTGGGTTTTCTGCGTATTGCTGAAAAAGCCGGCATCGTCGATTGGCTGGGCAGGGCGCTGGGGCCGCTGTTCAAGCGCCTGATGCCGGAAGTTCCGGCCGGTCACCCGGCGCTGGGGTTTATCACGCTTAACTTTGCTGCCAATGGCCTGGGTTTGGACAATGCGGCTACGCCCATTGGTCTGAAGGCCATGCGGGCGCTGCAAGAGCTCAATCCAAGCCCGACCAGCGCGAGCAATGCGCAAATCCTGTTTCTGGTGCTCAACGCGTCGTCCCTGACTCTATTGCCGGTCACTATCTTTATGTACCGCGCCCAGCAAGGGGCTCCGGACCCGACGCTGGTGTTCCTGCCGATTCTGCTGGCGACCAGCGCCTCGACCCTGGTCGGGCTGCTTTCGGTCGCTGTCGTGCAGCGCTTGCGGCTGTGGGACCCGGTGGTGCTGGCGTATCTGGTGCCGGGCGCGTTGATCCTGGGTGGCTTCATGGCGTTGCTGGCGACCCTGTCGGCCACGGCGTTGGCCAGTTTGTCCTCGATCCTTGGCAACTTGACCCTGTTCGGGCTGATCATGCTGTTTCTGGTGATTGGTGCGCTGCGCAAGGTCAAGGTTTACGAAGCGTTTGTCGAAGGTGCCAAAGAAGGCTTCGACGTGGCCAAGAACCTGCTGCCGTATCTGGTTGCGATGCTTTGTGCGGTGGGCGTATTGCGCGCTTCCGGGGCACTGGACTTTGGCCTCGACGGTATTCGCCATGTGGTCGAGTGGCTGGGCTGGGACACCCGTTTTGTCGACGCATTGCCTACGGCGATGGTCAAGCCGTTCTCGGGTAGTGCTGCGCGGGCACTGCTGATCGAAACCATGCAAACCCAGGGTGTGGACAGCTTCCCGGCGTTGGTGGCGGCCACGGTGCAGGGCAGCACTGAAACCACGTTCTATGTCCTGGCGGTGTACTTTGGCGCCGTAGGCATCCAGCGCGCGCGGCATGCGGTGGGCTGCGCCTTGCTGGCCGAGTTTGCGGGTGTGGTGGCTGCGATTTTGGTGTGCTACTGGTTCTTTGGTTAACCCAAAAAACCTGTAGCCGCTGAGGAACGTAGCGAGGCTGCGATGGGCTGCGAAGCTTAAGGTCCTTCGGCCCTTATCGCAGCCTTCGGCAGCGGCTACAGAGTTTGCGCAGGTGCTTTGCGCCACACACTCACCAGCCAGGGCTGCTGGTCGCGGGGCAGGCCCGCCGGGCGATAGTAGTGCTCCAGTTCAGCAAAACCGGCAGCCGTCAGCATTGCTCGCCAGTTTTCAAGATCGTGATATGCCCCATAGCGTTCACCGTTCCAGCCTTCGCGGTTGTCGCCTCGAGGGTTGGAACTGAGCAGTACGCCGCCGGGTTTCAGGCTGGCGTGCAGCTTGCCCAGGACTTGCCCCAACTCCTGGGTTGGGACGTGGAACAACGAGGCGTTGGCGAAAATGCCGTCGAAGCGTTCGGCAGGCAAGTCGAGCTTGAGAAAGTCCTGGTGCCACACTTCGCAGCCGCTGTCTTCGCGGGCCATTTGGGTGAAGCGCTCGGTGCCATCCAGCCCGACTGCGACATGCCCCAGCCGGGTAAAGGTCTGCAAGTCGCGCCCCGGCCCGCAGCCAAAATCCAGAATTGAAAACGGCGCTGTACCCTGGATATGGCGCAGCAGGGCGTCGATATTCTGGCTCACGTCGTGGTCGCGGGTGCCTTCACGGAAGCCCTCAGCGCTCTGTTGATAGTGGCCAAGGGTGGTGGCAGCAATCTGTTCGAGGGTCTTTGGGTCAAGGGTCATCGCAGGCTCAGTCGGCGGCATTCAGACCGCCGACTATACCTCAGCGTTTGTTCAGTGCCAGGGCCAGGCGGTCGCCACCGAGTTGAATCACGGCCACCAGAATCACCAGCAATACGATCACTGTCAGCATCACTTGTGAATCAAAGCGCTGATAGCCGTAGCGGTACGCGATGTCGCCCAAACCGCCTGCGCCAATCGCACCGGCCATGGCTGAAGAGTTGATCATCGTTACCAGGGTGATGGTGAAACCGCCGACGATACCGGGTAAGGCTTCAGGCAACAGCACGTGCCAGATGATGTGATGACGCTTACAGCCCATAGCCTGGGCGGCTTCGATCAATCCGTGATCGACCTCACGCAGGCTGACTTCGGCAATTCGGGCAAAAAACGGGGTTGCCGCGATGGTTAGCGGTACGACCGCCGCCCATACGCCGTAGGTAGTACCCACAATCAGGCGAGTAAACGGGATTAGCGCTACCATCAAAATCAGAAATGGGATTGAGCGAAAAAGATTCACGAACGCACCCAATGCCTTGTTCAGCGTCGGAGCCTCATAAATGCCACCCTTGCCGCTGGTGACCAGAATCACCGCCAGCGGAATGCCCAGAATCAGCGCGATCAGCGATGACACGCCGACCATCAGGAAGGTGTCGATCACCCCCTGCCACAAACGGTCAAATCCCATAGCCTACTACCTCGACGTGTTGTGCCCATTGTTTGGCGCGCTTGCGTAGCTCGTCCGCGCCGAGTGAGGTGCTGGTCACGCTGAGCAGCAGTTGGCCCAGGGCATGCCCCTGAATGTGTTCGACCCCGCCGTGCAGCAACCGCACCTGGCCACCGAGGGCGCTGAACAATGCACCAAGATCGGGCTCCTGACCTCCGGTAAAGCGCAGTCGCAGGATCACGCTTGATTGCGCAGACAGGGGCTGCGCGGTGATACGGCCCTGCAAGGCTTCTGGCAGGGTGTCTTGCAAGGGGGCGAGCAGGGTCTTGCTGACCTCATGCTGCGGGTCGCCGAACACTTGCCACACCTGCCCTTGCTCGACCACCCGACCTTGTTCAAGCACCACCACGCGGTGGCAAATATCGCGGATCACGGCCATTTCGTGGGTGATCAGAATGATGGTCAGGCCCAGGCGCTGATTGATCTCGCGCAGCAAGCCGAGAATCGACTGCGTGGTTTCCGGGTCCAGGGCCGAAGTGGCTTCGTCGCAGAGCAAAATCGCTGGGTCGTGAACCAGCGCACGGGCAATGCCGACGCGCTGTTTTTGCCCCCCCGACAGTTGCGCCGGGTAGGCCGTGTGCTTGTCTTGCAGGCCTACCAGTTCCAGCAGTTCCCGGACTTTTTGTTCGCGTTGCAGCTTGGGGACGCCCGCCACCTTTAGCGGCAGTTCGACGTTTTGCCACACGGTCTTGGCTGACATCAGGTTGAAGTGCTGGAAGATCATGCCGATCTTGCGGCGCAGGGCGACCAGCTTGTCTTCGTTAAAACCAGCGATATCGACCTGATCAATCAGAATCCGACCACTGCTGGGTTGCTCCAGGCGGTTGATGGTGCGAATCAGCGACGATTTACCGGCGCCGCTGCGGCCAATAATGCCGAAGATTTCCCCGCGTTGAATCGCCAGATCGATACCTTTGAGGGCCTCAACCGGGCCCTGGCGGCCGTCATAGGTTTTGCCGATACCGATAAAACGCACATGGGCGTGGCTCAGCTCGGGGTGCAGCTCGGTATGGTTCGCACTGGGCTGCGGTTGTTCGAGTCGTTCGCGAGCAATAGCCACATTCATGATCAGCCTCCCCAGCCGGGCTGGTACAGGGTGCCGTAGGTTTTATCCAGCGAGGCCTTGACCACGGGGGAGTGCTGATAAATGTCGATGAACTTGGCCAGACGCGGGTCGTCCTTGTTCTTGGGCTGGATCACGAACTGAATCACGTACTCGGGGTGATCGATGCCATCGAACAGCAACGCTGACTCGGCGTCGAAGGTTTTGGACAGGCGAATGTAGGCCGGATAGCCCTGCACCAGGTCGGCATCATCGTAGGCACGCACCAGTTGCACGGCTTCTACCTGCAGGATTTTGATCTTCTTCGGGTTGGCGATGATGTCTTCTTCGGTGGCCTTGTAACCAACCCCGGGTTTGAGGGTGATCAGCCCGGCCTTGGCCAGCAGTTGCAGGCCGCGGCCGCTGTTGATCGGATCGTTGGCAATGGCGACGGTGGCGCCTTCAGGCAGGGCGTCGAGGCTTTTGTACTTTTTCGAATACAGGCCCACGTTGTTGATGATGCCTTTGGCGTAGGGCACCAGATCAAACCCGGCGGCGGTCTTGGCGTTTTCCAAAAACGGAATGTGCTGGAAGTAGTTCACGTCGATATCGCCACTGGCCAGGCTGACATTGGGCGCGATCCAGTCGGTGAACTCCACCAGCTCGACCTTGAGCCCTTGCTTGTCAGCCTCGGCCACAGCGGTTTCCAGCGGGATTGCAAAGGCGGCGGTAGTGCCTACCTTGAGCGGTTTTTCGGCGGCGTGGGCAATACCGCTCAACAGCCCGAGGGCCAGAACCAGTGCGTGCTTTTTGTTCATAAGAGGTGTCCTGTCAACGTGTCGGATTTTGTATCTCTGTGGGAGCGGGCTTGCTCGCGATTCAGGCAACGCGGTGCTTCAGGCAAACCGCAGTGATGCCATCGCGAGCAAGCCCGCTCCCACAAATACAAATAAAGAAGGGTTATGGGTTATGCCTGAAGACCGCACCGGTATGGCGCTCGGGCAAATGCGCCGCGCCGTCGGTAAACAGTTTTTGTCGCAGGCTGCCGGTGTCATAAGCCGTCTTGTAGGAACCCCGGCGTTGCAGCTCGGGCACCACCAGATCGATAAAGTCGACGTAGCTCTCAGGGGTGACGATGCGGGTCAGGTTGAAGCCGTCGAGGCCGGTTTCAGCGATCCATGACTCCAGCTCATCGGCGACTTGTTCCGGCGAGCCCACCAAGGTGATGTAACGTCCGCCCAGCGCGTGCTGTTCGAGCAATTTGCGGCGGGTCCAGTCGTTGTTTTGCAGCACTTTGGTTGCCGACTGAATCGCGTTGTTTTTCACGTACTGGATCGGTTCGTCCAGTTCGTAATCAGCAAAATCGATGCCTGTGGAACTGGAGAAATGCGCCACTCCGGCTTCGGCGCTGGCATAGCTCAGGTACTCGTCACGCTTGGCCAGTGCCTGGGCCTCGGTCGGTGCAACGATCACGTTCAGGCCCATAAACAGCTTGATATCGTCCGGGTTGCGGCCTGCCGCCACGGCGCTGGCGCGAACCTTGTCGACCTGCACTTTGGTCGCCGCCTTGGTCTGGCCGCTGATAAACACGCACTCGGCATGGCGCCCGGCAAACACCAGGCCGCGATTCGAGCTGCCCGCCTGAAACAGCACTGGGGTGCGCTGGGGCGACGGCTCGCAGAGGTGATAACCCTCCACCTGATAGAACTCCCCGGCATGCTTGATCTTGTGCACTTTGTCGGGCTGGGCGTAGATGCGCTGCACCGGGTCATTGAGCACCGCGCCGTTTTCCCAGCTGCCTTCCCAGAGCTTGTACAACACCTGCAGGTACTCATCGGCCTGATCGTAACGACGGTCGTGCTCGACCTGCTCGGTCAGGCCCATGGCCTTGGCTGCGCTGTCGAGGTAGCCGGTGACGATGTTCCAGCCCACGCGGCCACGGGTCAGGTGATCGAGGGTCGACATGCGGCGTGCGAACAAATACGGCGCTTCGTAAGTAAGGTTTGCAGTTAGGCCAAAGCCGAGGTTTTTGGTGACAGCCGCCATGGCCGAAACCAGTAGCAACGGGTCGTTGACCGGTAGTTGGATCGCCTCTTTTAGCGGAACATCGACCGATTGCTGATAAACGTCATACACGCCCACGATGTCGGCGATAAACAGCCCATCAAACAGTCCGCGCTCCAGCAACTGCGCCAGTTCTGTCCAGTACTCCAGGGTATTGAAGGTGGTCGAGTTGTCCCGTGGGTGCGTCCACAGCCCGTGGTTGATATGGCCAATGCAGTTCATGTTGAAGGCATTGATGAGGATTTTCTTTTTGCTCATCAGATGGTCCCCCGCAATGGCGGGTTGGCATCGTTGAGGTAGTAATTGCCTACCGCGTGGTACTTCCAGCGTACCGGGTCATGCAGCGTATGGACGCGTGCGTTGCGCCAGTGGCGGTCAAGTCCGTGTTCGGCCAGGGTGGCCTGGCTGCCGGCCAGTTCAAACAGGGTGCTGCCCGCGGCCAGCGAGATTTCGGTGCTGATGGCTCGCGCCTCGGCAACGGCAATCGATGCGGCGGCCACCGTGCTGGCCGTGGGGTTGCTCTGGGCACTGTCGAGAAATTCCCCCGCGCGCTCCAGCAAGGCTTCGGCGGCATGCAAACGCACACTCAAGTGGCCGAAGCTTTTCAGGGTCAGTGGGTCTTCACTGGCAATATCGCTGGTGGCGTCGATCCAGGGCCGGGTTTTGGTGCGCACAAAATGCAGTGCATCTTCAAAGGCGGCGCGGGCGATACCGGTGTCGATGGCTGCGTGCAGAATCTGCGCCAGCGGGCCAACCGGGGTCGGGCGCTCAAATGCGCTTTGAAACGGGATCACGTCCTGGGCTGCGACCAGAACGTTGTCGAACACCACCGAGCCGCTGCCCGTGGTGCGCTGGCCAAAGCCGCTCCAGTCGTCGATCACGCTCAGGCCGTCGCTGTCACGGTGTACAAACGCCAGATGCTGGATGCCGTCGTCGTCCACAACCGATGTAGGAATACGCTGCGCATACAGTGCGCCGGTGGCGTAGAACTTGCGGCCGGTGATGCGATAGCCGTGTTCGGCCCTGGCCAGGTGGGTGGTGCGATCGTGGGCGGTTTTGGTGCCGATTTCAGCCAGGGCATTGCCGAAACGTTGCCCGGCCAGGACTTCGGCATAAAGGCGCTGTTTTTGCTCGTGGCTGCCATTCACCCGCAGGACTTCGAGAGCATAGAAGTGGTTTTGCGGGATTTGCCCAAGCGAGGCGTCAGCTGCGGCGATCAGTGCAACCACCTGTGCCAGCGTAACGTTGGAAACGCCCGCGCCGCCGTAGGCCTTGGGCACGGTGATGCCCCACAGGCCGGTGTGGGAAAACAGTTCAAGCTCATCAAAGGGCAGGCGGCGTTCGCGGTCGCGCAGGGCGCTGTCGCGCTTGAAATGCGCCGCCAGTTCGCGGGCCACGCGCAAGGCCTCGGCATCGCTGTGGATAACCGGGACCTGTTTGGAAATCAGTGACATGGGTATCTCCAGGGTCAGATCCAGGAATGCCGGGCAGGCAGGGTGCCGTTGAGGCGAAAAGCGCCGATGGCGTGGTATTTCCAACGCACCGGGTCGTGCAGGGTATGCACCCGGGCATTGCGCCAGTGACGATCGAGGTTGAACTCAGCGAGACTGGCGCGGCTACCGGCCAGTTCGAAGAGCTTTTCGCTGGCCAGCAATGACAGCTCGGTGGTCACTACCTTGGCTTCGGCCACGGCAATCGAGGCACGTGCTGCGGCAGGAGCATCGATCGGCGCGGCACTGACTTCATCGAGTACCCGGCCGGCTTTGCGCAGCAACGCTTCGGCGGCGTGCAGTTCAATGTGCAACTTGCCGATGTCGGCGATCACGTAGGGGTCATCGCTGTTGCGTTCGACCTTGGCGTCGATCCATGGGCGCGAGCGTTCGCGTACAAAGCTGATAGTGTCGGCAATGGCACCGCGAGCGATGCCCAGGTCGATGGCCGCCTGGATCAACTGCGACACGGCGCCTTGAATATGCGGGGTTTCGCCCAGGCGCCAGTTGTCGACCACCAGCTCGGCTTCGACCCGCACGTTGTTGAGCAATACGGTGCCGCTGGCGGTGGTGCGCTGGCCAAAGCCGGACCAGTCATCGACGACGCGCAAGCCTGGAGTACCGCGACGAACAAAGGCAATGATCTGCTTGCCATCATCGTTGAGGGCCTTTACCGCGATCCAGTGGGCAAATAAGGCACCGGTTGAGTAAAACTTCTGACCGCTAATAACGAAATCGTCGCCATCTGCGGTGATGCGAGCCTTCAATTCGAGGGTGTTTTTGTTGCCGCGCTCCGGCCCGGCATTACCGATGCGCCAACCTTGCAGCACGCTGGCGAACAACTGCTCTTTTTGCGGTTGGGTCGCGGTGGCCGAAATCAGACTGAGAATGCCTACCTGATTCTGCGGAATCTGCCCCAGCGCCGGGTCGGCTGCCGAGATGATCGCGAACACTTCAGCCAGGGTCACGAACGACACCTGTGGCCCGCCAAATTCACGAGCAATCGAAATACTGCCCAGGCCGCTACGGGTGAACTCTTCTATAAGCGACCACGGCAGTTTACGTTGCCGGTCGCGCTTGGCTGCGTGCTCTCGGGCGTTGGCAGCCAGTGTACGGGCGGCTTCAAGGGCTTCGTTGTCGGTGCGCAGAACATGCGCTGCTAGCAACAGAGGCGCCACATCCAGGTCACTCTGCAGGTGTGCATTGGCCAAATTGGACATTAGTACCGCTCCTTGGCTGCACTCAATGCCCTGGCGTTATGCACAAGGGTGATTGTGTTACGGACCATACCTACCTCACGTTTCATGGGAGCGCCGCTTGAGCGGCGCGGATAAAAGCTGAGAGTCCGGTGGTCCGGTTCATATACCCTAATCGAGTATAAAAATTAAAAGAACTAACTTTTAGGAATATGAATAGATGTTTTTTCAGTCCTGCACGGGTCAGCTACGCCAGTTGGGTCGGGGTTCCGCAGCGCGCAGCACCTCCCGTGGGGCGGGGTTAATATAGAGTTTTGGGGCGCCCACCTTGAGCATTCGTGCGGGAGCCCAGCGCGAATTGTTACCCACACGGTCAATCACGCAGTAGGTGACTTCCAGTTTGGGGTCTTCGCCGGCTTCCTGAATGATGTACGGGGGGACGAACACGCAGACGGGTTTGTCGACATCCGCCTTGCGCAATATGGGTAGGTCCAGGCGCACGTCGCCCCAGAGCAGAGTGATTGCGTCTTCACAGGCCATGTTGCGGTAAGGCTCGATAATCACCGGTACGCCGCGTTTCATCTGGCTGGGGTTAACCCCGTAGCGCTGAATCGGCTCGGGGATCATGAGTGGGGCAAGTCCCTGATTTTCTTCACCGATGGCCTCTCCACCAGGGCAGTCAAGTTTGACAAGGACTTTAAGTTGCGCTGACAGTGCCGGGCTGCTGCCGATATGCATGACCCGATAATAAAGGCGCGCCACACCATTTTGAATAAAACTCTGTGGCACTCTTAATAAAACGGGCTGGCCGACATCGAGCTTGACAAGTTGCTGTGATGTTACATAGCAGCCGTCCCAGAACAACTCAACAAGATCGCCTTCTTCCATGTTTTTGTAGGGGGCTATTGTAATAAGCAAGTGTTCGGCGGCTCGCGCGCAGATAGTAGGCTTGCCGGGGTTCGGAAGTGCAGGGGCCGTCAGTTTGTTGATGCATGAGGTAAAGGGCATATATAAAGATTCCTTTCCAGTGTGTAAGGGTACGGCACAGGTCTGCACAGACGGTTTTCGCAGGCAGAGGCGAGTGCCAAAGGAGCCCGTGATGGCTTTGGTGCAGTGGCCTGACGCTGATGTCACAGAGGCTGTGCGATGAATGATTACTTTGGATGCGGGCCAGAGCGGTTTTATTAGATAAGAGGCTATGGCTATAAGTGTCAAGGCAGAATGGAACGAATGTAATTGTCGTTGGGTTATTCGGAAATATCCTACTGGTTGGATGCTTTTATATAAGTGTTTAGAGAGTGTTAGTGGCGTGGTTGTGAGCAAGTAGTCTGTAAAATTATATGGAGTGTGTGCGGTTTTATCTCAATAGTTAAGTTGCAGGTGTCAGGGACGGAAACTGAAGCGTTTTCTTGCGGTTTGATTAATGTTTTAAACGTGTTTGAACGGGCAGGTCATATCACTCGTTCAATCAGGAAGGGCCAGTGCCATGACGGGTTGGTGGTTTTTTACCATTAATTTCACAGGTCATTTGCATAATCAGTGCGTGCGAGGCAGTAGGTTTGCCCGGTTTGTGATATTTAGACGTTGCCAAATTTCTCGGAAGATCATTCAAATGGCCCAAGACCCTCAGTTGACCCCGCCCGTCTCTGGACTCTCTCGCTTCAGACTGCGCTGGTATTACTGGCTTTTGCTGCTTGGCGTGTTGCTCTATGGATTAACGGTGGCCATGCATTGGGATGACCGCGGCGAGTTGTGGGTGCTGGAGCGGTTTGAGAACTCGTCCGAGCAAAACGAAAGTGTGTGGTTGCCCAACTATACGGCGGTGATTGATGCCAAGGTGTTGCCGGGGATGGAGAAGGACGAAGCTTCGGATCTGGCCTATAACCCTCTGAGCAAAACGCTGTTTTCGGTGATGGGTAAAAACCCGTTTCTGGTGGAATTGACCCTTGACGGCGAGGTACTGCGCAAAATCCCGCTGGTGGGCTGGAGCAACCCGGAAGGCCTGACGGTGATGGAGAACGGTCTGCTGGCCATTGTTGACGAGCGTGAGCACATGTTGAGCATCATCAACATCGATGCCGACACTAAAACCCTGAATATCGCCGACTTCCCCAAGTACGATCTGGGCCCTTCGAAGAACCAGAACAAGGCCTTCGAGGCGATTGCCTGGGACCCCCGTCGCCAGCAACTGTTGCTTGGCGAAGAGCGCCCGCCGCAGCTGTTTGTCTGGAAAAGCGACGGCAGCCAGAAACTCACTGGCAGCAAGCAGAAAGTACCAAGCGATGAGCTGGACATGCGCAACCTGTCTGCCTTGAGTATCGACCCGCGCACCGGTCATACGCTGGTACTGTCGGCAGATTCGCATATGCTCCTGGAACTCGATGAGCTGGGTGAGCAGGTCAGCTTCATCACCTTGCTCGGCGGTTTCAATGGCCTGAAAAACACCATTCCGCGGGCCGAAGGGGTCGCGATTGATGAGAACGGCACGCTGTATATGGTGAGCGAGCCGAACCTGTTTTATCGCTTCGAGAAGAAGGCCCAGTAAACAAAACCGCCGATTAAGGTTGAATTCATGCAGTCGTGGTATCTCATTCGCCTGATCTGTTTAGAGTTCGACCCATGCGCCGTGTCAACCGTTCTACCGCTCTTGTTCTCTGTATAACGCTGGTGGCTCTAGTGGCCGCCGGCTTTGGCGCACAACACTTGCGCCTGTTTGAGCGCAGCTGGTTTCAGCTAAGCCAGCTGTGGCAAACCGCCGACCCCAACGCGATCAACCTGGGCGAGTACCGTGCCGTGGTGCAAGGCAAGGTGATTGAGGGGCTTGAAGACAACGTGTCGGCACTGACCTACGATCCGCTGCGCAAAACCCTGTTCACAGTGACCAACAAACACGCCGAACTGGTTGAGTTGTCCCTCGATGGCCGAGTCCTGCGGCGTATTGCACTGGTCGGGTTTGGCGATGCCGAAGCGGTCGAGTTTATTGGCGAGAACACCTACGTCATTACCGATGAGCACCAGCAACGGTTGATCAAAGTAAAGGTTGATGACAATACGCAGGTGCTGGATGCCCGCGATGCGCAGCAACTGACGCTGGGACTCAATCGATCAGGTAACAAGGGCTTTGAAGGCCTGGCCTACGACTCGGTCGGCAAGCGTCTGTTTGTGGCCAAAGAGCGCGATCCGATGCTGATCTACGAGGTCCGGGGTTTTCCTCAGGACAATCCGCAGCAACCCTATGCCACCCATGTGGTGACTAACCCGCGACGTGATGCGCGAATATTTGTACGGGATTTGTCGAGCCTGCAGTTCGACGAACGCACCGGGCATTTACTGGCGCTGTCGGATGAATCGAAGTTATTGCTCGAACTGGATCTGGAAGGGCGGCCGATCAGCACGCTGTCGCTGAAAAAGGGCAAACATGGTTTGACCC
Organism: Pseudomonas sp. ML2-2023-6; assembly: GCF_037055265.1. Classification (NCBI taxonomy): domain Bacteria; kingdom Pseudomonadati; phylum Pseudomonadota; class Gammaproteobacteria; order Pseudomonadales; family Pseudomonadaceae; genus Pseudomonas; species Pseudomonas sp. ML2-2023-6. The sequence continues at coordinate 935,507 of NZ_CP146347.1, forward strand.
GGTCAGTGCCACAAGCAGAAGGCATCACCATGGACGACGAGGGTACGGTGTACGTGGTGAGTGAGCCGAATCTGTTCTACGTGTTCAAAAAGCCGTAGCTATGCAGCCTTGTAGATTCTCTGTTCCAGGTCAAGCCGAGCCTGCTCTCGAATGATCTTCGCGAGCAGGCTCGCTCCCACGCTTGAAGTATCTCTGTAGCCGCTGCCGCAGGCTGCGATCGAGCCCGAAGGGGTCGCTCTTTTGAAGAGCGAAGGCCCTGCGGCCCTTATCGCAGCCTGCTGCAGCGGCTACAGGATTTGCGGTTACTTGCTGAGGGTTTTCACGCCTTCAGGGGTGCCCAGCAACAGCAGGTCTGCCGGGCGGGCAGCGAACAGGCCGTTGGTCACGACGCCGACAATGGCGTTGATCTGACGCTCCAGCTCAACCGGGTTGGTGATCTGCATGTTGAACACGTCGATGATGATATTGCCGTTGTCTGTCACCACGCCTTCGCGGTAAACCGGGTCGCCGCCGAGCTTGACCAGCTCGCGGGCTACGTGGCTGCGGGCCATCGGGATTACTTCAACTGGCAGCGGGAACGCGCCCAGTACCGGCACCAGCTTGCTGGCATCGGCGATGCAGATAAAGGTCTTGGCCACGGCCGCAACGATCTTTTCGCGGGTCAGGGCTGCGCCACCGCCTTTGATCAGGTTCAGGTTTTCGTCGCTTTCATCGGCGCCATCAACGTAGAACTCCAGGTCGCTGACCGTGTTTAGTTCATACACCGGAATACCGTGGCCCTTGAGGCGAGCGGCAGTAGCTTCGGAGCTGGCTACTGCGCCGTCGAATGCGCCTTTGTGTTGAGCCAGCGCGTCGATAAAGCAGTTGGCCGTGGAGCCGGTGCCGACCCCAACGATGCTCTTGTCATCCAGTTTTGGAAGGATGAAGTCGACAGCAGCCTGGGCTACGGCCTGTTTGAGTTGATCCTGGGTCATGCGGGCTCCGGGGCGGGAAGGGTAAAAGGGCATAAGTATAACCCAAGCACTTAAAACCTTTGGATTCGTATGGTCGCCCGCGCAAACGCTGGGTTAGACTCCTTGGTCCCTGCCCACCCGCCCAGTGAAGCTTTCCGATGCTCGAACAGTACGTTAAGAAGATCCTCACCTCGCGCGTTTATGACGTTGCCGTAGAAACCCCATTGCAAGCTGCCAACCAGCTGACCCTGCGCCTTGGCAACCAGATTTTGCTCAAGCGCGAAGACTTGCAGCCGGTGTACTCGTTCAAGATTCGTGGCGCTTACAACAAGCTCATGCACCTGACGGACGCCGAACGTGCTTGCGGTGTGGTGACGGCTTCTGCTGGCAACCACGCCCAAGGCCTGGCGCTTGCGGCCAAGGTACTGGGTGTCAAAGCCACCATCGTCATGCCTAAAACCACCCCCGAGATCAAGATTGAAGGTGTGCGCTCCCGTGGCGGTATTGTGGTTCTGCATGGCGACTCGTTCCCTGAGGCACTGGCCTATTCGCTCAAGTTGGTCGAACAGGAAGGCTACGTTTACGTTCACCCCTACGATGACCCGCACACCATTGCCGGGCAGGGCACCGTGGCGATGGAAATTCTGCGCCAGCACCCGGCGCCGCTGGATGCGATTTTCGTCCCGGTGGGCGGTGGCGGGCTGATTGCCGGTATTGCGGCGTACGTGAAGTACCTGCGTCCGGACATCAAGATCATTGGCGTCGAGCCCGATGATTCAAACTGCCTGCAAGCCGCGATGGCGGCAGGTGAGCGCGTGGTGCTGCCAACGGTGGGAATTTTTGCCGACGGCGTGGCGGTGGGGCAGATTGGTCAGCACACCTTCGATATCTGCAAAGACTATGTAGATGAAGTTATCACCGTCAGTACCGACGAAATCTGCGCAGCCATCAAGGATATCTTCGACGATACCCGCTCGATCACCGAACCTGCTGGTGCATTGGGCGTGGCCGGGATCAAGAAGTACGTTGAGCAGCGCGGCGTTCGCGGCCAGACCCTGGTGGCAATCGACTCAGGCGCCAACGTCAACTTCGACCGCTTGCGCCATGTGGCTGAGCGCGCCGAGTTGGGCGAAGGTCGCGAAGCCATCATTGCAGTGACCATTCCCGAAGAGCCAGGCAGCTTCAAGGCGTTTTGCGAAGCGATCGGCAAGCGCCAGATCACGGAATTCAACTACCGCTACCACACCGGCAGCGAGGCCCACATTTTTGTCGGCGTGCAGACCCACCCCGAAAACGATCCGCGCAGCGCACTGCTGGCCAGCCTGACTGAACAGGGCTTTCCGGTGGTCGACCTGACCGAAAACGAACTGGCCAAGTTGCACATTCGGCACATGGTGGGTGGGCGTGCGGCCAAGGTCAGCGATGAATTGCTGTTCCGCTTCGAGTTCCCGGAGCGCCCGGGTGCGCTGTTCAACTTCCTGAACAAGCTGGGTGGGCGCTGGAATATTTCGATGTTCCATTACCGTAATCACGGTGCGGCTGATGGTCGGGTAATGGCCGGTCTGCAAGTTCCTGCCGACGAACGCCATCTGGTGCCTGCGGCGCTGGCTGAAATCGGTTACCCGTATTGGGATGAGAGCGATAACCCGGCCTATCAACTGTTTCTTGGCTGATAGCCGCTACGCTGATTGAACGGCTCAAGGGATTAATCAAATGGAAACGTTCACCGCGTTAAAACTGCTGCATGGCGTGTCGACACTGCTGTTGTTTGTCAGCGCCATTGCCTTGCTGGTCTTGGTGATTCGGCGTTGGCGGGCAGGCGATAAAAACCTGTCGGGCGGTGTGGTGCAGCGGCCCTGGAGCTTTGTTTGGGGGCTGATGGGGCTGTGCTTGTTGGCATTGCCGGTCAGTGGCTGGTTTCTGGTGCACCTGGCCGGTTGGCCGTTGAGCCAATTATGGTTGCTGATGGGCAGCTGCTTGTATCTGCTGGGTAGCTTGAGCTGGTTGTGGCTGGTGGTGCGCCTCAATCGCCTGCGGTTGGGGCGAATGGCAAGGTATCCGTGGTTTACGCTGGTGCTGGCGATTTTTTGTGCAGTCTGCTTTATCGCCATTGCGGGGTTGATGGGCGCCAAGCCGGTTTAAGCACAATTGCTTGTGTGGGAGCGGCGGTGCGACGATTCGACTTGCTCGCGATGGCATCACTGCGGTCTTGCAGAAAAAACGCGGCGATCTTATCGCGAGCAAGCCTGCTCCCACAGGTTGTGTGTCAGTCGCGTAGCGAGATGATTTCCCAGCCGCGCTTGATGGCTTCAGCCCGCAAGTTTGGATCAGGATCTACCGCCACCGGATGGTCAACCTGTTCCAGCAACGGCAAGTCGTTCATCGAATCGCTGTAGAAGTAGCTGTCTGCAAGGCTGTAGCCGTTTTCTGCGATCCAGCGGTTCAGGCGTGTCACTTTGCCTTCACGGAAGCACGGCACGTCGGTGCTGCGACCGGTATAGCGGCCATCGACGATTTCACACTCGGTGGCAATCAGATGTTCCACGCCAAGTTTTTTGGCAATGGGTGCAGTAACCACACGGTTGGTGGCGGTGATGATCACCAGTGTGTCACCCGCATCACGGTGCTTGGCCAGCAGGGCCAGAGCCTTGGGTAGCATCAGTGGCTCAATGCAGTCGCGCATGAATTCGCGATGCCACTGATCCAGTTGCGCCATGTCATGGCGGCCAAAAATTTCCATGCTGAAGTTAAGGTACGCGGCGTTGTCGAGCTTGCCGGCCAGGTAATCCTGGTAGAACTCGTCGTTGCGCGCCTTGTAGGCATCGCCATCGAGAATGCCCCGTTGGCACAGGTAATCGCCCCAGGCGTGATCGCTGTCACCGCCCAGAAGGGTGTTGTCCAAGTCGAATAAAGCCAGACGCATTGAGGTTACCCGTTGAGTTGTCTGAGGAAAGGCCACAAGAATACGGTCTTTTAATAAGAGTGCACATAAGGCAGGAAGGCGCGTTGCTGCTTTCACAACCTTTGTGGAACAATGCGGCGACATGCGTTTGCGAGGTTGTTGCCGTGATCGACCCCGATGGTTTCCGCCCTAATGTCGGGATTATTCTGACAAATGACGCTGGTCAGGTACTTTGGGCTCGCCGTATCAATCAAGACGCCTGGCAGTTTCCACAGGGAGGTATCAACCCTGATGAGACGCCGGAAGACGCCTTGTACCGTGAGCTGAACGAAGAAGTTGGCCTTGAACGCGAAGATGTAGAAATACTCGCCTGCACGCGAGGCTGGTTGCGTTATCGTTTGCCGCAACGACTGGTGCGTACCCACAGCCAACCGCTGTGCATCGGTCAGAAGCAAAAGTGGTTTTTGCTGCGCCTGGTCTCTAACGAGCAGCGGGTGCGGATGGATTTGACCGGTAAACCGGAGTTCGATGGCTGGCGTTGGGTCAGTTATTGGTACCCGTTGGGCCAGGTGGTGACATTCAAGCGCGAGGTCTACCGTCGCGCTCTCAAAGAGCTTGCCCCGCGCCTTTTAACGCGCGCCTGACACGGAGTTCGACCCCGAGCCATGCTCAATACGCTGCGCAAGATCGTCCAGGAAGTTAACTCCGCCAAGGATCTCAAGGCGGCGTTGGGGATTATTGTGTTGCGCGTCAAAGAAGCCATGAGCAGCCAGGTCTGCTCGGTCTATTTGCTTGATCCAGAGACCAACCGTTTTGTCCTGATGGCCACCGAGGGCTTGAACAAGCGCTCGATCGGTAAAGTCAGCATGGCGCCCAACGAAGGCCTTGTGGGCCTTGTGGGCACCCGTGAAGAGCCTCTGAACCTCGAAAACGCCGCCGATCACCCGCGCTATCGCTACTTTGCCGAAACCGGAGAGGAGCGCTATGCCTCTTTCCTGGGGGCGCCGATCATCCACCACCGCCGTGTGGTCGGGGTTCTGGTCATCCAGCAAAAGGAACGCCGTCAGTTCGACGAAGGTGAAGAAGCCTTTCTGGTAACCATGAGCGCCCAGTTGGCCGGGGTTATTGCCCATGCCGAAGCCACAGGTTCGATTCGTGGTCTGGGGCGTCAGGGCAAGGGTATCCAGGAAGCCAAGTTCGTCGGTGTGCCGGGTTCTCCAGGCGCGGCGGTGGGTACTGCGGTGGTCATGCTGCCACCGGCGGATCTGGACGTGGTGCCCGACAAGGCCATCACCGATATCCCGGCCGAAATTGCGCTGTTCAAGACCGCTCTCGAAGGCGTACGCAACGACATGCGTGCGGTTTCTAAAAAACTCGCTACGCAGCTGCGTCCCGAAGAGCAGGCGCTGTTCGACGTGTACCTGATGATGCTCGACGATGCGTCGCTGGGCAGCGAAGTCAAAAATGTGATCAAGACCGGGCAGTGGGCTCAGGGTGCCCTGCGCCAGGTGGTGACTGATCACGTCAACCGTTTTGAATTGATGGACGACGACTACCTGCGTGAGCGGGCGTCGGATGTACGCGACCTCGGTCGCCGCCTGCTGGCTTATTTGCAGCATGACCGCCAGCAAAGCATGGTCTACCCCGACAACACCATTCTGGTCAGCGAAGAACTGACCGCTACCATGCTCGGCGAAGTACCCGAGGGCAAACTGATAGGTCTGGTATCGGTACTGGGTTCGGGCAACTCCCACGTGGCGATTCTGGCCCGGGCCATGGGTATTCCGACGGTAATGGGCTTGGTCGACCTGCCGTACTCGAAGGTCGACGGCATCCAGATGATCGTCGACGGCTACCACGGCGAGGTCTACACCAACCCCAGCGAAGTGCTGCGCAAGCAATACGCCGAGGTTGTCGAAGAAGAACGCCAGCTGTCCGAAGGGCTCGATGCCCTGCGTGAGCTGCCGTGCATCACCCCGGACGGGCATCGCATGCCGTTGTGGGTCAACACCGGCCTGCTGGCCGATGTAGCGCGTGCGCAACAGCGTGGGGCCGAAGGCGTGGGTCTGTACCGCACCGAAGTGCCGTTCATGATCAACCAGCGCTTTCCGAGCGAAAAGGAGCAGCTAGCGATTTATCGCGAGCAACTTTCCGCCTTCCACCCGCAACCGGTGACCATGCGCAGCCTGGACATTGGCGGCGACAAGTCACTGTCGTATTTCCCGATCAAGGAAGAGAACCCGTTCCTTGGCTGGCGCGGGATTCGCGTCACCCTCGACCACCCCGAAATCTTTCTGGTTCAGGCCCGGGCCATGCTCAAGGCCAGTGAAGGCCTGAACAATCTGCGTATTTTGCTGCCGATGATCTCTGGCACCCACGAACTTGAAGAGGCCCTGCACCTGTTGCACCGTGCCTGGGGTGAAGTGCGTGACGAAGGCACCGATGTGCCGATGCCGCCGATTGGCGTAATGATCGAAATCCCGGCGGCGGTGTACCAGACCAAAGAACTGGCGCGCCAGGTGGACTTCCTGTCGGTGGGCTCCAACGACCTGACCCAGTACCTGTTGGCCGTGGACCGCAATAACCCGCGGGTGGCCGATTTGTACGACTACCTGCACCCGGCGGTGCTGCAAGCCCTGCAATCGGTGGTACGCGACGCCCATGCGGAAGGCAAACCGGCGAGTATCTGCGGTGAAATGGCCGGTGATCCGGCGGCGGCGATCCTGCTGATGGCGATGGGTTTTGACAGCCTGTCGATGAACGCCACCAACTTGCCGAAAGTGAAATGGATGCTGCGCCAGGTCAGCCTGAGCCGCGCCAAGGAACTGCTGGCCGAAGTGATGACCATCGACAACCCGCAGGTCATTCGCAGCACCATACAGCTGGCCCTGAAGAACATGGGCCTGACCCGCATGATGAATCCGGCGGCGATCAAGCCGTATTGAGGCGAGAGCTGTGTAGATACTCTGTTCCAGGTCAAGCCCCCAGTGGGAGCGAGCCTGCTCGCGAATGATCTTCGCGAGCAGGCTCGCTCCCACGCGTGAAGTACCTCGACAGCGGTTACACAGGTTTTTCGCCTTCAAGCTTGTACTTGTACCTCGCCCAAACGCCCTCCAAGCGGCCCGAAGCTGTGTTCTACCATCAACCTTGAGCCGTCAGCATTGACGATCAACGCCGTGCTGGCGCGGGTGCCGTAACTGGGGCTGGCGATAAACACACTCGACAACAAACTCTCCGTGGCCAGCCCCACGCCTGTATCGGGCAGCTCGCTGAACGGTGCGGTTTGCGTATCCTTGAGCAAGGCCAGCAGCGCCTGCGGTTGCGGATCGTCGAGCACTTCGGCCAGCGCCGCCTTGGCCTTCAGCAGTTTGGGCCAGGGGGTGTCCAGCCCGGCATTCGACAAACCATAAATTCCCGCACTCAACGGTTGTGGCGCCAAGTCTCTGGAGTTGAAATGCCAGAGTTGATCACGGGTTCCCAGCAGAAGATTAAACCCGGCATAGTCGACTGAACGTCGGCCAACGTGTGCGAAATACTCGGAAATTGGCAGGTTTGAGGTCAAAAAGTCCGCCACCAGCTCGCCACGTGAGCGTCGTGAAGGCGGCTTGTGCGGTTCACGGATATTGGTCAGGGCGGCAAAGCGCCCATCGGCACCAACCCCCAGCCAGGTTCCGCCAGCTTCAAGGTCGCGGCCAGCGTACACCTGCGGCGAATCGGTCCACTGTGCAAGGGATTTGGCGGGGCGCGCATAAAACTCATCGCGGTTGGCCGCAACGACCAAAGGCTGTGCGTGGCCGGGGCGCCAAGCGAAGACAATCAGACACATGGGCAGTCCTTAATGTTTTTTTAACCACACTACTTATAGATTGCTCAGGCGGCTCGCGCCATACCGTGCAGCGCAGTGGAGCCCAAGCCCTTGCTCCGTTACCATGCGGGTCAAATTTGGGGGGCGAGTAATGGAATTTCTGCTCTATCTGGTGTTGGGAGGCTTTGCGGGCGTATTGGCCGGGCTGTTCGGGGTCGGTGGCGGAATTATCATCGTGCCGGTGCTGGTGTTCAGTTTCACCCTGCAGGGTTTTAACAGTGAGGTGCTGACCCATTTGGCCGTCGGCACGTCATTGGCCACGATCATTTTTACCTCGATCAACTCGATCCGTGAGCACCACCGCAAAGGCGCCGTACGCTGGCCGCTGTTTGTCTGGATGACACTGGGCATCCTGATCGGCGCGGGTATCGGTGCAATCACGGCAGAAGCCATTGCCGGTCCCCACCTGCAGAAAATCATCGGCGTGTTCGCCCTGGTGATCGCCGTACAAATGGCCTTGGGGTTGCAACCCAAGGCCAGCGGCACGGTGCCGGGCAAAGTGGGCCTGACGATCGCTGGCACAGTGATTGGCTGGGCTTCGGCAATTTTCGGTATCGGTGGCGGCTCATTGACCGTGCCGTTCCTCAGTTGGCGCAGCGTGCCGATGCAGCAAGCCGTAGCGACTTCGGCGGCCTGCGGTTTGCCGATTGCGCTGGTGGGTGCATTAAGTTTCATGATCATTGGCTGGCATAACCCCGACCTGCCCGCGCATAGTCTCGGTTTTATCTACTTGCCGGCGCTGCTCGGGATTGCCCTGACCAGTATGTTTTTCGCCCGTTTTGGTGCGCGACTGGCTCACAAGCTTTCGCCACGCCTGCTGAAACGGCTGTTTGCCGCACTGTTGTTCTGTGTCGGTTTGAGTTTCCTGATCTAACAAGGAGTCGCAATGCTGCCTTACCCGCAGATTGACCCGGTGGCACTGGCCATCGGACCGCTGAAAATCCATTGGTACGGTTTGATGTACCTGATCGGCATTGGTGCCGCTTGGTTGATCCTGTCGCGCCGCCTCAACCGTTTCGACCCGACCTGGACCAAAGAGAAACTCTCTGACCTGGTGTTTTGGGTGGCCATGGGCGTGATTGTCGGTGGTCGTTTGGGTTACGTGCTGTTCTACGACCTGAGCGCCTACATCGCCAACCCGCTGCTGATTTTCGAAGTGTGGAAAGGCGGCATGGCGTTCCACGGTGGGTTGATTGGCGTAATGCTGGCTGTCTGGTGGTTCGGCAAACGCAATGGCAAGTCGTTCTTCCAGATCATGGACTTTATCGCCCCTGTGGTGCCGATTGGTCTGGGGGCAGGGCGCATCGGCAACTTCATCAATGCCGAATTGTGGGGCAAGGCCAGTGATGTGCCGTGGGCGATGATCTTTCCCACCGACCCGCAGCAGTTGGCCCGCCATCCGTCGCAGCTTTACCAGTTTGCGCTGGAAGGTGTGGCACTGTTCCTGATTCTTTGGCTGTATTCGCGCAAACCTCGGCCAACCATGGCGGTGTCCGGGATGTTCGCCCTGTTCTACGGCATCTTCCGCTTTATCGTCGAATTCGTCCGCGTGCCGGATGCCCAGCTAGGCTATCTGGCGTTCGGCTGGGTGACGATGGGGCAAATTCTCTGCATCCCGATGATTGTGGGCGGCCTGCTCCTGATCTGGTGGGCTTACCACCGCGATTCAGCGGCTAACAAAGCTGCGCTTTAAATTCGAATCGCAGGGCGCACGCCGCCCTGCATTCAAACGGTAGGAAAACCATGAAGCAATATCTCGACCTCGTTGCCAACGTCATTAAAAACGGCACCCTGCAAGCCAACCGTACCGGTGTGAAGACCATCAGTCTGCCCGGCGCCATGTTGCGCTATGACCTCAAGGAAGGTTTTCCGGCCATCACGACCCGGCGCATGGCGTTCAAATCTGCCATCGGCGAGATGTGCGGTTTCTTGCGCCCGGTAAACAGCGCGGCAGATTTCCGCGCGCTGGGTTGTAAGGTGTGGGATCAGAACGCCAACGAAAACGCCCAGTGGCTGGCCAACCCGTTCCGTCAGGGTGAAGACGACCTTGGCGAAATCTACGGCGTGCAATGGCGCAAATGGCCTGCTTACAAGCAAATCGAGCGCAGCAACCAGGCTGCCATCGAGTTGTGCCTGAGCCAAGGCTACCGTCAGATCGCCGAAGGTGAAGAAGACGGTCAGGCTTATGTGGTGCTCTACAAGGCCATCGATCAGGTGCGTCAGTGTGTCGACACCATCATCAACGACCCGGGCAGCCGACGTATTCTGTTCCACGGCTGGAACTGCGCCCAGCTCGACGAAATGGCCCTGCCGCCGTGCCATCTGCTGTACCAGTTCCACCCGAATGTGGAGACGAAAGAAATCTCCCTGACCCTCTACATCCGCTCCAACGATTTGGGCCTAGGCACACCGTTCAACCTGACCGAAGGCGCTGCACTGCTGAGCTTGATCGGTCGCCTGACCGGGTACACGCCGCGTTGGTTTACCTACTTTATCGGCGATGCCCATGTGTATGAAAACCACCTGGACATGCTCAACGAGCAACTGACCCGCGAACCGTTCCCGATGCCAAAACTGGTGATCTCGGACCGCGTACCGGAATTCGCCAAGACGGGCGTGTACCAGCCAGAGTGGCTGGGCCTGATTGAGCCGAGTGACTTCAGCCTCGAAGGCTACCAGCACCACGCGCCGATGACCGCGCCGATGGCGGTGTAAAACCCCCGATATCCCCCTGTGGGAGCGAGCCTGCTCGCGAAGCCCTCAAGCGCTTCGCGAGCAGGCTCGCTCCCACAAGGGGGGCGCTTTAATGCCCGTGGCTTCTGCCCACATGGCTTGGCTCGCCTTCCGGCGCGCTGACCGATCCGCTGACTTCCAGCTGTTGCAAAATCCCGCAATGTTCTCCGTTCGGCCCTTCGCCACAGCGTTGGCGCAGCTCGAGCAGTTGTGTCTGCAAGACCAGCAAGCTGTCGACTCGTGCCTTGACGTGATGAATATGTTCGTCGATCAGCGCATTTACGCTTTCGCACTGGTCCTGCGGGCTGTCACGCAGATTGAGCAGGCTGCGGATCTCTTCGAGGGTCATGTCCAGGCTGCGGCAATTACGGATAAACGTTAGCCGCTCGACGTGGGCCTGGGTGTACAAACGGTAATTACCCTCGCTGCGTGCAGGCTCCGGCAGCAACCCTTCGCGCTCGTAATAACGGATGGTTTCGACCTGACAGTCGGTCAATTTCGCCAACTCACCAATTTTCATCGCACTTATCTCCGAAAGGTTGCTTGACCCTATAGTGGCTACAGGGTCTTTACTTGGCAATAGGCACCTTTCCCGGACGCAACCTGATGAGCGACTCCATTCACACTCCGCACAAGCCCCACCACGATCACGATCACGAACATGATCATGGCGAGAAGCACGACCACGACAGTCATGCCCATAGCTGCTGTTCAGCAGCGGCGGGCCCCAGCGTGATCAAGCTCGGCTCTGCTCCCACTGCGGGTGCGCGCCTGAGCAGTTTTCGCATCGAAGCGATGGACTGCCCCACCGAGCAGACCCTGATCCAGAACAAGCTGGGCAAGCTGGCGGGTGTGCAGCAACTGGAGTTCAACCTGATCAACCGGGTATTGGGCGTGACCCATGACCTGCCGTCGACCGAGCCGATTATCGCGGCGATAAAATCCCTGGGTATGCAGGCCGATCCCATTGAATCGGGAACAGATGCAGCCCCGGCTGCGCCGCCCGTCAAAAAACACTGGTGGCCGCTGGCCGTAGCCGGGGTGGGTGCGTTGGCCGCCGAAGTGCTGCATTTCACCGATGCCGCGCCTACGTGGGTGATCGCGCTGGTGGCACTGGTATCGATCCTCAGCGGCGGTCTGACCACCTACAAAAAGGGCTGGATTGCCCTGAAAAACCTCAACCTGAACATCAATGCGCTGATGAGCATCGCCGTTACCGGCGCGGTGCTGATCGGTCAGTGGCCCGAAGCGGCCATGGTGATGTTCCTGTTTACCGTGGCCGAGTTGATCGAAGCCAAATCCCTCGACCGCGCCCGCAATGCCATCAGCGGGCTGATGCAAATGGCGCCAGACAAGGCCACCGTGCAACAGGCGGATGGCAGTTGGGTCGAGCTTGAAGTCAAGGATATCGCTCTGGGCACCTTGGTAAGGGTGCGGCCTGGTGAGCGCATTGGCCTGGACGGTGAGGTGGTGTCCGGCAACTCGACCATCGATCAGGCGCCGATCACCGGCGAAAGCCTGCCTATCGAGAAGACCGTGGGCGATAAAGTTTTCGCGGGTACCATCAACCAGTCCGGTGCCCTGGAGTACCGGGTGACAGCGGCGGCCAACAACTCGACGCTGGCGCGAATCATCCACGCTGTAGAGCAAGCCCAGGGTGCACGGGCACCGACCCAGCGCTTCGTCGACAGCTTCGCGAAAATCTATACCCCGCTGGTGTTCGTTTTCGCCTTGGCAGTGGCTGTGATCCCGCCCTTGTTCATGGGCGGTGTGTGGTTCGACTGGATCTATCGCGCACTGGTGTTGCTGGTGGTGGCGTGCCCGTGTGCGCTGGTGATTTCGACCCCGGTAACCATCGTCAGTGGCCTGGCCGCAGCGGCCCGCAAGGGGATTCTGGTCAAGGGTGGGGTGTATCTCGAGAGTGGCCACAAACTCGATTTTCTGGCGCTGGACAAGACCGGCACCATCACCCACGGCAAGCCGGTGCAAACCGACTATCTGCCGCTTGATCCGCTGTTTGCCGACAGTGCGGTGTTGCTGGCTGCAAGCCTGGCTAGCCGCTCCGACCACCCGGTGTCACTGGCCGTGGCCAATGCGGCTGTGGATAAAAAACTGGCATTGAGCGCTGTGGATAACTTCGCCGCCCTGGCAGGTCGTGGTGTGCGCGGGGAAATCGACGGTAAGCTTTATCATTTGGGCAATCACCGTCTGGTTGAAGAGCTGGGCCTGTGCTCGCCCGAGCTGGAAGCGAAGCTTTTTGCGCTGGAAGAACAAGGTAAAACCGTCATCTTGTTGTGTGACAGTTCTGGCCCGATGGCGTTGTTCGCGGTGGCAGATACCGTCAAGGAAACCAGCCGCGAAGCGATTCGCGAGCTGCATGAACTGGGCATCAAAACCCTGATGCTGACCGGCGACAACCCGCACACCGCCCGCGCTATTGCCGCACAGGTCGGGATCGACGAAGCGCAAGGCAACTTGTTGCCGGAGGACAAGCTCAAGGCGATTGAGGCGTTGTACGCCAAAGGGCATCACGTTGGCATGGTGGGTGACGGGATCAACGACGCTCCGGCCTTGGCTCGCGCCGAGATTGGTTTTGCGATGGCCGCGGCGGGCACAGATACCGCGATAGAGACTGCAGATGTAGCCCTGATGGACGACGATCTGCGCAAAATTCCAGCATTCATTCGCCTGTCACGTCAAACTTCCAGCATCCTTAAACAAAACATCGCCCTGGCATTGGTCATTAAAGCGATCTTTCTTGCGGTAACCTTCCTTGGGTTGGCCACCATGTGGATGGCCGTATTTGCCGACATGGGCGTCAGCCTGTTGGTGGTGTTCAACGGTTTGCGCCTGCTGCGCAAATAGACCAAGAGAGGCCGCTGTGCTGAGTGCCGAGCTGAAAGCGTTTTACCGGGTGGCCCAACTGGGCAGCATTACTCAGGCCGCAAAAAAGCTCGGGCTTAGCCAGCCGACCGTGACCACGCAGATCCGTAACCTCGAAAGCCAGTACGCCGTGGAGCTGTTTTATCGTGGCGGACGGCGCCTGACCCTGAGCGATGAGGGCGTGCGCCTGCTGCCGATGGTCAAGGCGCTGCTGCAGCAAGAAGCCGATATTGAGTTCTTTTTGCGCAATAGCGGCCAAGGCACTGGCACATTGCGCATTGCCGCCACGGCGCCGTATTACATCCTCGATCTGGTTAAAGCCTTTCGCGAGCGCTTGCCGCAGATCGACGTGTCGGTGGATATCGGCAACTCCCAGCAGGTGCTTGAAGCGCTGGACGAGTATCGGGTCGACATTGCCGCTTCGTCGCAGTTGCTGGAAGACCCGCGCCTGATTCGCCGCGTACTGGGTGCCGATCCGCTGGTGCTGGCGGTGCATCGCAATCACCCGCTGGCCAATCTCGACCATGTGCCGTTGAGCGCGCTGGCCGGGCATTGTCTGTTGATGCGCGAACAGGGCTCGACCACACGCCAGTTGACCGAAGAACTGCTTGCCAGTGCTGGCGTCAGTTTTGGTCCGCTGCTGGAAATCGGCAGCCGGGAATCGATTCGTGAGGCGGTGTTGCGCAATATCGGCATCAGTATCATCGCCCGCCAGGAAGTCCCCCACGACCCGCAACTGCGAGTGCTGACCCTGGAAAGTGCGCCGGTTATCCACGAGTACCTGTACTGCCTCAAAGAGCGCAAGGCCGCGCGTTTGCCAGCAGCATTTCTGGGGCTGGCGCAGGAAATGGCTCCGGCCTGAGACTTTGGGTTTTTGAACAGGCGCAAGCCCTTCGGGCTTGATCGCAGCCTTCGGCAGCGGCTACAGAGTGTGGATCACCCAAATTCACCAATACCACTATCGGCAGCTTTGGCCTTGCTGCCACATCTTGTACGCATTGCGTCTCTAGGATGAGCCCCATCTGCTTGATGAGGTGCACCCATGAACCGCTCGAACGCAACCGCTTTGACCCAACCCGGCGTACCGATGAAGGTGCGCAATGTGAGCAAGCGCTTTGGCGCTTTTACCGCGCTGGACAACGTCTCGCTGGAAGTGGCCGCCGGTGAACTGGTATGCCTGCTCGGGCCCTCCGGTTGTGGCAAAACCACGTTGCTGCGTTGCATCGCCGGGCTTGAGCGCCAGGACAACGGCGCCTTGTATCTGGGTGAGCGCGATGTGTCTGAGCTTGCACCTCAAGCCCGCGACTACGGAATTCTGTTCCAGTCCTACGCCCTGTTTCCCAATCTGACTGTTGAAGCCAATATCGCCTACGGACTGGCGGGCAGCAATCGCGATGTGGTGCGCAAACGCGTTGGCGACATGCTGGAACTGGTTGGCTTGACCGGCAGTGAAAAGAAATTCCCGGGCCAGCTTTCCGGTGGCCAGCAGCAGCGTGTTGCACTGGCCCGAGCCTTGGCGCCAGCGCCCTCCTTGCTGTTGCTCGATGAGCCGATGTCGGCCCTCGATGCCCGGGTTCGCGAGCACCTGTGTACCGAACTGCGCCAATTGCAGCGCAGCCTGGGTATCACCACATTGATGGTGACCCACAATCAGGACGAAGCCATGCTGATGGCCGACCGCATCGCCGTGATGAACAACGGCAAGGTCGAGCAATACGCTACCCCGCAAGAAATCTACGATAAACCCGCCACCCCGTTTGTCGCCGAGTTTGTCGGCCAGGGTAACTGGCTGCCGTTCCAGCGCAACAGCGCCAGTCACGCCCAGGTAGGCGGGATGAGCATGCGCTTGGCAGACGATGCCGGACGTGCCGCCTCGGGCCGCCTGTTCTGCCGCCCCGAAGCCATCAGCGTGAACCCGGTTCTGCATCAGGAAAATCTGTTCCCGGCTCGGGTGCGGGAAATCACCTTTCTCGGTAATCGCTGCCGCATGAGTTTTGAACTCAACCATTTGCCGGGCCACGCGCTGACAGCTGAAGTCGGCAGTCAGGACCTGCCGCGGCTCGGCGCCCCGGACATCTTTGTCGCCCTGCCGCCGGGCAGCTTGCAGGTGTTTGCCTAAGATGGCCGCTGAAATGGCCCTGCCATTGCCCGGTAAAATGCCGCGCAAAGCTTCCAGAGCGGAACTCGGTGACCGCATTTTCGTGGTTGGCGGCAAACTCCTGTTATTGCTGCTGTTGAGCGTTGCGGTGCTGATGCCGTTGCTGGCGATCTTCTGGCGCGGTTTCAGTGCCGAAGACGGTCAGGGTGGCGGTTGGGTTGCTGCGCGGGAACTGGTCACCAGCGACAACTTCCACTGGCTGCTGGGTAATAGCCTTAAGGTTTCTCTTAGCGTGGCGGCGATTGTGGTACCGCTGGCGTACCTGTTTGCCTACGCCCTGCAACGCACCATGATCCCCGGCAAGCGTATCTGGCGCGGGCTGTCACTGCTGCCGCTGATGGCGCCGTCGATGTTGCCGGGTATCGCACTGGTGTACCTGTTCGGCAACCAGGGCATGTTGCGCGGGCTGATTTCGGACAATATCTACGGTTTCTGGGGCATTGTTCTCGGCGAAGCGATTTATACCTTCCCCCATGCCTTGATGATTTTGCTGTCGGCCCTGTCGTTGGCCGATGCACGCCTGTTTGATGCAGCTTCGAGCATGGGCGCCGGGCCCTTCAAGGCGTTTCGCAGCATCACCTGGCCGGGCACCAAGCAAGCGGTATTCGCTGCGTTCTGTCTGGTGTTCACCCTGACCATCACCGACTTCGGCGTGCCCGTGGTGGTGGGGGGCGACTATCAAGTGCTGGCGCTGGAAGCCTACAAGGCCGTAGTCGGTCAGCAGCAATTCGGTCGCGGCGCCTTGATCGGCATGGTCCTGCTGCTGCCTGCACTGTTCAGCTTCGGCGTCGATGCCTGGTTGCGCCGCCAGCATGGTGATTCCATGAGCGGCCGTGCCCAGGTGTTCAAACCGGTGCCGTCTAAAGTGCGTGACCGCTGCTATCTGGCCATTGTGCTGTTGATTTGCGCCACCTTGCTGCTGGTATTCGGGATGGCGGTGTACTCATCGTTGGTCAAATTCTGGCCGTACAACCTGTCGTTGTCGCTTGCTCATTACCAGTTCAACGACACCGCAGGCGGTGGCTGGCTGGCCTATCGCAACAGCGTGACGATGGCGCTGTGTACCGCCTTGATTGGTAGCGCGGTGATCTTCACCGGTGCCTACCTGATGGAAAAGACCAGAAGCCAGAAAGGCCTCAACCTGGCCCTGCGCATGCTCAGTTTCGTGCCGATGGCCGTACCCGGTTTGGTACTGGGGCTGGGCTATGTGTTCTTTTTCAACCTGCCCGGCAACCCGCTGCACGTGCTCTACGGCACCATGACCCTGCTGGTGGTGTGCACCATTGCTCACTATTTGACCACCGCCCAAATGACCGCCACCACCGCACTGCGTCAGCTCGACGGCGAGTTTGAAGCCGCTGCACTGTCGCTGAAAGCGCCGCTTTATCGCCATTACTGGCGCGTCACCGTACCGATCTGCCTACCGGCGTTGCTGGACATCATCCGTTACCTGTTCGTCTCGGCGATGACCACCGTGTCGGCGGCAATCTTCCTCTACAGCCCCGACACCATCCTTGCTGCGGTGGCGGTGCTGAACATGGACGACGCCGGCAACGTTGGCGGTGCGGCGGCCATGTCGACCCTGATCCTGTTCACCTCGGCGGGTGTGTCCCTGCTCCTGGCCTGGGCTTCGCGCGGTTTGTTGCGCCGCTCCCAGGCCTGGCGCCAGGGCGCTCCTGCTCAATAACCCGTGCCCACACAACCCTGCCCCTACAACGAATAAAGGAACCGCACCATGTTCAAGCCGCTTGCTCTTGCCGCTGCTGTCCTCACCGCGTTTAGCTTTAATGCGTTTGCTGCCAAAACCGAGTTGACTGTGTACACGGCCCTGGAAGCCGAACAGCTCAAGACCTACAAGCAAGCCTTTGAAAAGGCCAACCCGGACGTAGAGATCAAGTGGGTGCGCGACTCCACGGGCATCATCACTGCCAAGCTGTTGGCTGAAAAAGCCCGTCCACAAGCCGATGCGGTATGGGGTTTGGCCGCTTCCAGCCTAGCGATTCTGGATCAGCAAGGCATGCTGCAAAGCTATGCGCCCAAGGATCTGGCCAAGATCGGCGCCAATTATCGCGATGCAGCCAATCCGCCCGCCTGGGTGGGGATGGACGTGTGGGCCGCGACCATTTGCTTCAATACCATCGAAGCTGAAAAGCAGGGCCTGACCAAGCCGGTGAGCTGGCAAGACCTGACCAAGCCCGAGTACAAGGGCAAGATCGTGATGCCCAACCCGGCCTCGTCCGGTACTGGTTTTCTGGACGTAAGCGCATGGCTGCAGACCTTCGGCGAGAAGCAGGGCTGGCAATTTATGGACGACCTGCACCAGAACATCGGCCAGTATGTTCACTCTGGTTCCAAGCCTTGCAAACTGGCGGCTGCGGGCGAATTCCCGATTGGTATTTCGTTTGAATACCCGGCTGTGCAGCTCAAGCGCCAGGGCGCACCGTTGGACATCGTGTTGCCAAAAGAAGGCCTGGGTTGGGAAATCGAAGCGACTGCGATAATCAAGGGTTCGCCGCACGAAGAAGCGGCGAAAAAACTCGCTGACTTCTCCGCAAGCCCGGCGGCGATGGAGCTTTATAAAGAGAACTTCGCCGTCCTCGCCCAGCCTGGTATCGCCAAGCCGCAGACCGAACTGCCAGCGGATTACGAGCAGCGTCTGATCAAGAACGACTTTGCCTGGGCTTCGAAAAACCGCGACAGCATCCTGACCGAATGGCGCAAGCGCTATGACGGCAAGTCCGAGAAAGTGGCGCAGTAGTTCTCGACGCTACGAATAAATCTGTGGGAGCGGGCTTGCTCGCGAAGCAACTGACGCGGTGCATCTGTTACACCGCAGCGATCCAAGCGCGAGCAGGCTCGCTCCCACAGGAGAGTAAGGTTGCCCTTCAGGACATCATTATGACTCAACCCATCCTTATCGTCGGTGCCGGCATCCTCGGCCTGTCCCACGCCTACGCCGCCGCAAAACGCGGGCTCAAGGTGCACGTCTTCGAGCGCACCGCCACGCCCTTGGGCGCCTCGGTGCGCAACTTTGGCCAAGCGCTGGTCACCGGCCAGCCACCGGGCGTGATGCTCGATCTGGCCCAGGCCAGCCGCAGCATTTGGGCTGACTGGGCGCAGCGCGCAGGCTTTGATCTCAAGCGCAATGGCTCGTACCTGTTCGCTCGCACCGAAGCCGAAGAGCACTTGCTCGAAGCCTTCTGCCAAGGCCGGGCGCAGGAATTTGGCTATCGCGCCGAACTGCTGCGCGGGGCGGCAATGGATACGCTGTATGGCGGCCAATTCAGCCATCACCGCGCTGCCTTGCACGGCTTGGACGATCAGCAGGTTTACTCACGGGAAGCTATCCCGGCGCTGATCGCTTGTCTGCAACGAGATTTGGGCGTCGAGTTTCATTTTTCGACCCTGGTGCGCGAGGTCGAGCCCGGCCAGGTCCACACGACGTCGGGCAGTTTCAAAGGCTCACAGGTGATTGTGTGCTCGGGGCATGATTACCTGACTTTGCTGGCTGAGCCACTGGCCAAACTTGACCCGCAGGTTTGCCGTCTGCAAATGCTGCGCGTGCGGCCCACGGTCGATTTGAAGCTGCGGCACGCGCTGCTGACCGGGCTGAGTTGTGTGCACTACGGGGCTTTTGCTGACTTGCCAGAAGCTGCGGCAGTACTGTCCGAAATTCAGCGCAACCACCCGAATCTGGATGAGCACGGTATTCACCTGCTGATCAGTCCCACGCCTTACGGTGATTTGATCGTCGGCGATTCTCACGATTACAGTCGTGATCCGTCGCCTTTCAATGGCGAACAGGTCGATAACTGGATGCTACAGCTATGCGAAGAAACCCTTGGCTGTGAAGTCCAAGTGGTCGAGCGCTGGCAGGGCGTCTATGGTGCAAAGGGGGCCAAACCCTTCACCTGGCTGGAGGTGGCGCCCGGCTTGAATGCGGCGCTGATGCACACCGGCGTGGGCATGAGCGTGGGCCCGGCGATGGCCGAGGGCAATATCGCCCGGATGCTGGAGGAGATGTGATGACACGCGCACAGCAAGTGGTTGAAGAGGTTTTTGGTTTGTATCAGCAATACGGCACTGACGATTACATCGGCGAGCCGGTGTCGCAAATTGAGCATATGTCCCAGGCCGCGCAGTTGGCGCTGAATGAGGGCTGTGACGACGAGGTGGTGTTGGCGGCGTTCTTTCACGATATTGGCCACTTCTGCGTCAATGATGCAAAGAACATGGATGGCTATGGGGTGGTCAGCCATGAGCGGGTAGGCGCCAGTTATTTGCGCCGCGCCGGGTTCAGCGAGCGGCTGGTCAAACTGGTGGAATACCACGTACAGGCCAAGCGCTACCTGACCTTGCGTCAGCCGGGGTATTACGATTTGCTGAGTGAAGCCAGCATTCGAACGCTGGGGTATCAGGGCGGGGTGATGAGCGAGGTTGAGGCGGATGCGTTCGAGCAAGACCCGCTGTGCCAGCTCAGCCTGCGCATGCGCATGTGGGACGAGCAGGCCAAGGAGGAGCATGTGCCGCTGATGGACCTGCAAATTCTCAAGGACAAGGCTGTGCGCCTGTTAGAGGCTTAAGCACCGATTCTTGTGGGAGCGGGCTTGCTCGCGATGCAGGCGACGCGGTGTAACTGTTACACCACGGCGATCCGATCGCGAGCAAGCCCGCTCCCACAAAAAAGGTCAGATCTGCTGGGCCAACACCTCGATCTGCTCCTGGCGCTCAGCCTGACTCAACTTCGGATGCGGGTTGAGCGACGACCATTGCGGGTGCGCCCGGGCCTTGTTCAGGGCTTCAGGCAATTTGCCTTCGCGCCAGGTCTTGTCCTGCGGGGTGGCGACCTTGATGCTGTCCACCGCCGCATGCCCTCGCGCATTCAACGCATGCAGCAATTGCCGTTGGCGCAAGGCCAGCAGGCGCAGCACGCTGTCGTCCACGGTCAGTTCGCGCTGGCCCTTGAGCTTGCCCAACAAGCGACTGCCGTAGCTGCGTGCGGTTTGCAGTGCGCCACCGGCAATGGCCCCGGCCAGTGCGGCGGCGCCCAAGGTCAGGCCGCCGACCATCAAGTCCACACCCGCCCCGGCCGCCGCGCCTGCGGCAATCCCGCCTCCTAGCCGTACACCCAAGTGCTTGAGGGTTTCAGGGTTGAACAAGTCATCGCCCCAGCGTCCGTCGAGCAACGGCAAGTCGCTGGCGGCGGCGTCGCTGTTACGAAAACCATATAACTTGAGCATCGCTTCTACGCAGCGCTGCTCGCGTTGGCGGATGACTTCGCGCAGTTGTTGGGTCGCTTGCTGCTCGGCGATTTTTTCGCTGGCCACACTGCGTCGGCACGCAGCGCAGTCGATCAACAGTTCGGCGATCAAGCGCAGTGCACTGTGCTTGCGGGCTTCGCGCTGGGCCTCTTGATCGGTGATTAGTCGTTGCAGTGCCCCCCGTGAATGCTCCAGCAGCAGTGCCAGGCTTTCGTACAAACGGCGCTCGCCATCTTCGGGCGGGGCCACGCTGTCAAACCGTACCAGCGCATGCAAGCCGAGGCGGGCCAGAGCTTCGCGCCACTCGGGCTCGCGGTGCTGCGGGCTGCTGACAAAGTTGAGCACCGGCAGCAGCGGCTTGCCGCAACTGGCCAGCACACTGAGTTCGTCGCGGTATTTGGCCAGTACCGGTTCGCGGGCGTCGATCACATACAGCCCGGCATCCGAGGCCAGCAATTGGCGCAGCACCTTGGCTTCTTGCTCAAAGCGCTGGCGCGCCTCGCTGCCTTCGAGAAAGCGGGCCACCCGCGCTGGGCCATCAAGACGCTCGCCGGGGTGGTCGAGGCGCTCAAGATAATCGAGCAGGGCAATGGCATCTTCCAGCCCCGGTGTGTCGTACAGCTCCAGCAGTGGTTCGCCGTCTACCGACAGCCGCGCCCCTTCGACATGGCGCGTGGTGCTGGGGCGATGGGACACTTCGCCAAAGCCGACATCACGGGTCAGAGTACGCAGCAACGAGGTTTTACCGACATTGGTGTGGCCGACTACGGCCAGCGTCAGTGGTTTAGTCATGACCTGTCTCCAGCCAGTTCAACGGCGCGCTGGCGGCGAACGGTAGCCCGAGCTTTTCCAGCGCTGCGTGCCAATCACCCAGGCGGTCGGCATCCAGTGCCTGGCCGGGTGGGGCTTGTAGCAGCCAAATGCGGGTTTCGCGGGCACTGCGCGCCAGCTCGCCGATCAGCGCCAAGCTGCCGCGATCCGGCGAACGGCGCGGGTCGCAAGCGATGGCGAGCCTGGCCGGTGGGAAGCGGGTCATTTGCTCCAGCAGTTTTTGCCGGGATTCGCGGCTGTCGAGAATGCCCGCGTCCTTGACCGTGGCGGGCAACTTGGGTGGCCACGGGTGCTGGTCATCCAGCTCAATGGCCACAAGCAATGCGCCATCGGTGTGCAAATCGCTATGGCCCGCCTGCACGGTGTGCAATTGCTCGGGGGCTATGTCGTTGACGCCCAGACGTTCGCTGCTGGGCATCAGGCGCTCGCGCAGCTGGCTGTAGCCAGGCAGGTTAAGGTCCAGTTGCAGGGCGTTGCGCCCGCTTTTCCAGCGCCACAGGCACAAAGCTGCCAGTACCAGACGCGGGATCACGCCATAGATCAGCACCACGCCTACCAACCAGACGGCCCACGCCTGACGCACCAGTTCGTTGTTATAGAGGCGGGTGTCGTTGCTGATGCGGATCATCTCCACGGTCGGTACGCCAAAACCCAGCCAGTTGGGCAGGGCGCCGAGGGCACGGGTGGCGGCGACAAACACGTCGGCACCCAGGATCGTGGTTTCCCAGATAAAGCCATAGCGGCGGGTGGCCATCAGCAACAGCATCATCACCAGCGCGCTGAGCATCGCCAGCAGCCACAGGCCATTGACCAGCGTGCCGAGTGCCCAGCGATTGAGTTTGCGCCGTTGCAGCAACAGCAATAAAGCCGGGGCCAATTGTGCGGCCTTGGCGTCACGGGCGAGCTTTTCGCTGAGCCACAACCATAGGCGGCCGAGGCTGGCACCGTGTTCACCGGCAAACAGCAGGCCCGTTGCCCAACTCAGCAGCAGGATGAGGTTGAGCCCGAGCAGGCTGCCCAGTGCCCAGAACACGTTGACCGGGGTTTGCCCGTCGCCCAAGGCAGCAAACGCAAGACCGGCGCCACTGATCACCGCCAGCACGGCCAATACCAGCAGCGCCAGTCGGGCACCTTGCAGCCAGTGCTGCATGGCACTGAGCAAACCGTCACGCTCGGCCAGCCACAGAGCGCGGTTTTGCAGGCGAGTGGACAAGTCACCGGCTGTGGTGCGAGCACGGCGATTGGCTTCAAGGTCGTCCAGCGGGCCTGCGTGTTCTTCGCGCAGGCGCACGGTTTCGGTCAACCAGAGGCGTTGTAATGGGGAAAGTTGAGTCACGCGACATTCCATTCAAGTGAGCCAAGAGCATAACCGCTGTTACGTCGGACGGGGTACTGCCGGCTCGGGTTGCTCTGGTATCCTCGCCGGCATGAAAAAATCACTCCCCCTTAGCCTGATCGCGGCACTCGCTGAAAACCGCGTGATCGGCGTCGACAACAGCATGCCGTGGCATTTGCCTGCGGATTTCAAATATTTCAAGGCCACCACCTTGGGCAAGCCGATCATCATGGGTCGTAAAACCTGGGATTCGTTGGGCCGCCCGTTGCCGGGTCGTTTGAACCTGGTGGTCAGCCGTCAGACCGGTTTGCAGCTCGAAGGTGCCGAGGTGTTTACATCGTTGGACGCTGCGGTTGAGCGCGCCGAGACGTGGGCAGCCGAGCAGGGCGTCAGTGAAGTGATGTTGATTGGCGGTGCGCAGCTGTACACCCAGGGGCTGGCGGATGCCGACCGTTTGTACCTGACGCGGGTGGGCCTGAGCCCGGAAGGCGATGCCTGGTTCCCTGAGTTTGATCAGGCGCAGTGGAAGTTGGTATCAGAAGAGCTGCACGGGGCGGCGGATGGCAAGCCGGCGTTCAGCTTTGAAGTGTGGGAAAGGGCTTAAAGGCAAGCCATTACTCTGTGGGAGCGGGCTTGCTCGCGATTGCATCACCGCGTTGGTACAGACAAACCGCGTTGCCTGAATCGCGAGCAATCCCGCTCCCACATGAGTGGGCGCGGGGTCAGTCAGGTATTAAGCGTGCGCCAGATCACCGTGATCGTCTTCAGCCAAAATGGCCTTGTCGGTCTGGTTCAGAATCTGACTGGTCACCGTACCGGCCACCATTGAACCGCTGACGTTCAGCGCCGTACGGCCCATGTCGATCAACGGCTCGACCGAAATCAGCAACGCCACCAGCGACACTGGCAGGCCCATCGCAGGCAGCACGATCAGTGCGGCGAAGGTTGCACCACCGCCCACACCCGCCACGCCCACCGAGCTCAAGGTCACAATCGCTACCAGCGATGCGATCCACATCGGGTCCAGCGGGTTGATGCCCACGGTCGGGGCAACCATCACCGCCAGCATTGCCGGGTACAAACCGGCACAGCCGTTCTGGCCAATGGTGGCGCCAAACGAGGCCGCAAAGCTGGCAATGGAAGACGGAATCCCCAGACGGCGGGTTTGTGCTTCGATGCTCAGCGGAATGCTGGCGGCGCTGGAGCGGCTGGTGAAGGCAAAGGTCAGTACCGGCCAAATCTTGCGGAAAAAGCGCAGCGGGTTAACCCCGGAAACCGACACGATCACACCGTGAATCACGAACATCAGCGCCAGGCCGATGTAGGACACCACCACAAAACTACCGAGCTTGATGATGTCTTGCAGGTTGGACATGGCAACCACTTTGGTCATCAGGGCCAGTACACCGTATGGGGTCAGCTTCATGACCAGACGCACCAGACGCATTACCCAGGCTTGCAGGGTGTCGATGGCGCTGAGGATCTTGCCGCCTTTTTCCGGCTCGTCCTTGAACAGTTGCAGTGCGGCTATGCCCAGGAATGCAGCGAAAATCACCACGCTGATGATCGACGTTGGCTTGGCTCGGGCCAAATCGGCAAACGGGTTTTGCGGAATAAACGACAGCAGCAGTTGCGGCACATTCAGGTCTGAAACCTTACCCGCGTAGTCGCTCTGGATCACTTGCAAGCGGCTCATTTCCGCTGCGCCCGCGACCAGGCCATCGGCGGTCAGGCCAAACAGGTTGGTCAGGCCGATACCTACCAGCGCCGCGATCATGGTGGTGAACAGCAGCGTGCCGATGGTCAGGAAGCTGATCTTGCCCAGGGACGAGGCATTATGCAGACGGGCTACAGCGCTGAGGATCGAGGCGAATACCAACGGGATCACGATCATTTGCAACAATTGCACGTAGCCGCTGCCGACCAGATCGAACCAGCCGATCGAGGTTTTCAGGGTCGGGCTGTCTGCGCCGTAGGTCATGTGCAGGCACAGGCCGAAGACCACGCCGAGAACCAGTGCCAGCAAGACTTTTTTCGCCAGGCTCCACGCGGTATGGCGGGTCAGCGACAAGCCGAACAGCAACGCGAGGAACACCAGCAGATTGAGGATCAGCGGGAAATTCATGAAAGCTCCGAGGGACGACTTGTACCAGTCTTGGGATGTAACAATTTCGAACCGGAAATGCTAACAGGTTGATATATCTACAAATATACCGATGTGGAATGACTACCTTGGATTTTGGAATAAGGCGCGTGGCGCATTCAAGACGCTGGCGGTCGCGCCCAGATTAAAACTGTCACACAGGTTTGTTAGCTTCGATGCCTTTGACGTGGAGCATAGCTGATGAAACTGACCGCCAAGTTGATCGCTGCAACCCTGTGCCTGGGCCTTACGGGCCAAGCGTTGGCCACAGAATTGAAACACTGGCCCGCTGACCAGGCCAAGCAGCTGGAGGCCATGATCGCCGCCAATGCGAACAAGGGCAACTTTGCGGTCTTTGACATGGACAACACCAGCTATCGCAACGATCTGGAAGAGGCCTTGCTGCCTTATATGGAAAACAAGGGCCTGATCACCCGCGACAGCCTCGACCCGTCACTCAAGCTGATCCCGTTCAAAGACACTGCCGAGCACAAGGAAAGCCTGTTCAGTTACTACTATCGCCTGTGCGAAGTCGACGACATGGTCTGCTATCCGTGGGTGGCCCAGGTGTTTTCCGGTTTTACCCTGCAAGAGCTCAAGGGTTATGTGGACGAGTTGATGGCGTCGGGCAAGCCAGTACCGGTCACTTACTTCGAGGGTGATGTGGTCAAGACCTCCGAGATTCAGCCGCCCAAGGTGTTTACCGGTCAGGTCGAGCTGTTCAACAAGCTGATGGAGAACGGCATCGAGGTCTACGTGATGACCGCTGCCTCGGAAGAATTGGTGCGCATGGTCGCGGCCGATCCCAAGTACGGCTACAACGTCAAACCGCAGAACGTGATTGGCGTGAGCACATTGCTCAAAGACCGTAAAACCGGTGAACTGACCACGGCGCGCAAACAGATAAGCGCCGGTACTTACAATGAAAAAGCCAACCTGGGGCTGGAACTGACGCCGTATCTATGGACCCCGGCGACTTGGATGGCGGGCAAGCAGGCGGCGATCCTGACCTATATCGATCAGTGGAAAAAACCGGTGCTGGTGGGTGGCGATACACCGTCCAGTGATGGCTACATGCTGTTCCACGGTGTAGACGTGGCCAAGGGCGGGGTGCACCTGTGGATCAACCGCAAGGACAAATACATGGCGCAGCTGGAAGGCATGATGGCCAAGAACGCGGCGGCGCAGGCCAAGGAAGGTTTGCCGGTGACGGCGGACAAGAATTGGGTGATCGTCAAGCCTGATCAGATCCAGTAATTCCTGTGGGAGCGGGCAAGCCCGCTCCCACAAGGGCAGTTATGTTGCCCATAAAAAATCCCGGCACATGGCCGGGATTTTTTTTGCTCAGCGTATTGGCTTATGGCACCAATTTGTCCAGCAGTGCTTTATCACGCACCGCGCCCTTGTCGGCGCTGGTGGCCAGCAAGGCGTAGGCCTTGAGGGCGGTGGTGACTTTGCGCGGACGCACTTCTACCGGTTTCCAGCCTTTCTTGTCTTGCGCGGCACGGCGAGCGGCCATCTCTTCGTCGCTGATCAACAGGTTGATCGAGCGGTTAGGAATGTCGATCAGCACTTTGTCGCCGTCCTGCACCAGACCAATCGCGCCGCCAGCAGCCGCTTCCGGCGAAGCATGGCCGATGGACAGGCCGGAGGTACCACCCGAGAAGCGACCATCAGTGAGCAAGGCACAAGCTTTGCCCAGGCCTTTGGATTTCAGGTAGGAAGTCGGGTAGAGCATTTCTTGCATGCCCGGGCCGCCTTTCGGGCCTTCGTAACGGATGATCACGATGTCACCGGCTTTCACTTCGTCAGCCAGAATGCCGCGTACGGCGCTGTCCTGGCTTTCGAAAATCTTGGCATTACCTTCAAACACGTGGATCGATTCGTCGACACCAGCGGTTTTGACTACGCAGCCATCCAGCGCGATGTTGCCGTACAGCACGGCCAGGCCGCCTTCTTGCGAGTAGGCATGCTCAACGCTACGGATGCAGCCGTGTTCACGGTCGTCGTCCAGGGTTTCCCAGCGGGTCGACTGGCTGAACGCGGTTTGCGTCGGGATACCGGCCGGACCGGCCTTGAAAAAGGTGTGCACGGCTTCGTCGTCAGTCTGGGTGATGTCCCATTTGGCGATGCCTTCGGCCAGGGTCTTGCTGTGTACCGTCGGCAGGTCGGTGTGCAACAAGCCGCCACGGGCCAGCGAGCCGAGGATGGAGAAAATGCCGCCAGCGCGGTGCACATCTTCCATGTGGTACTTCTGAATGTTCGGCGCCACTTTGCACAGCTGCGGCACGTGGCGGGACAGACGGTCGATGTCTTTAAGGTCGAAGTCGATTTCGGCCTCTTGGGCCGCGGCCAGCAAGTGCAGGATGGTGTTGGTCGAACCGCCCATGGCGATGTCCAGCGTCATGGCGTTTTCGAACGCCTTGAAGTTGGCGATATTGCGCGGCAATACCGACTCGTCGTTCTCGACGTAGTACTGGCGGCACAGGTCGACAATGGTGCGGCCGGCTTGGAGGAACAACTGCTCGCGGTCGCTGTGGGTCGCCAGTGCCGAGCCGTTACCCGGCAGGGCCAGGCCCAGGGCTTCGGTCAGGCAGTTCATCGAGTTGGCGGTGAACATGCCGGAGCACGAACCGCAGGTCGGGCAAGCGCTGCGCTCGTACTCGGCAACCTTCTCGTCAGAAGCGCTGGAGTCGGCGGCGATGACCATGGCGTCTACCAGGTCCAGGCCGTGGCTGGCGAGCTTGGTTTTGCCCGCTTCCATTGGCCCGCCCGAAACGAAAATCACCGGGATGTTGAGGCGCAACGAGGCCATCAGCATGCCTGGGGTGATCTTGTCGCAGTTGGAGATGCACACAATGGCGTCGGCGCAGTGGGCGTTGACCATGTACTCCACGGAGTCGGCGATGATCTCGCGGCTCGGCAGCGAATACAGCATGCCGTCATGGCCCATGGCGATGCCGTCGTCTACGGCAATGGTGTTGAATTCCTTGGCAACGCCGCCAGCGCGTTCGATCTCGCGGGCAACCAGCTGGCCCATGTCTTTCAGATGGACGTGGCCGGGTACGAACTGGGTAAAGGAGTTGGCAATGGCGATGATCGGCTTCTTGAAGTCGGCATCTTTCATCCCCGTGGCGCGCCACAAAGCGCGGGCACCGGCCATGTTGCGGCCGTGGGTGGAGGTTTTCGAACGATAGTCAGGCATGGAGCAACTCCGGGCGGCTAATCAGGTAACAAACAGGGAAGTGAGCTTCTAATGACTGACGGATCACACAGAAAATGACTACGTAACCGTTAGCTGCCGTTAACGCTGCGGGATCGCCGCGCGCCTGGGCCTGAGCTCATAAACCCGCCGGGGATGATTGGCGATGAATACGTCGATTCTACACGGCTGGCGGGCGGAGGGAATGGGCCTGTAGGTTGCTCCAGGGTTGTTTGCAGTAATGGGTATCTAGGCGTTCAAGGCTTTCAGGTTATAAAGTGCAGGAATGATTCTTGAATGGGCTCTGTGAATGCTAACCCTCAATCGTACTGTCAAAACATATCTGGCCATCGGTCTGGTGCAGGGGCTAGTGCTGTGGCTGGCGACTTCCATGGGCGATACCGGGGTGAGGTATGCGCTGATAACGGCAGTGCTGGTGGGCGGTATCAACCTGTTGCTGCTGGGCGAGAACATCCGCCAACGCGGCGTTGCATGGTTGGTGCTTGGGCTCACGGCAGTGATGGCGGCGATCAGTGGCTGGGTATTTTTGGACGGCGATGAGTATTGGCGCGCCGGTAGTTGGCTGGTGGGTAGCTGGAGCTTCTTTGGCGTAGTGATTACCTACGTGTGCACGGTGTTTATCCTGAGCTGGCCGACCCGCGAAGGGCGCTTCCCGCGCTACGAAGATCTGTTTCGCCATGCTTGGGATACCGTATTTATCGTCTTGCTGGGCGTGCTGTTGAACGCAGTGTTTTGGGCGTTGCTGTTGCTGTGGGGCGGGTTGTTCAAGATGCTCGGGATAGTGGCGCTGAACAAGCTGTTCTCAACCGACGGGTTTATATGCGTCAGCTTGGCGATGGTGTTTGCCCTGGGCGTGCATATGGGCCGTGAAAAGGATCGGGTCATCGGTCTGTTGCGCGGGATTTTGCTGGCGCTGTGCCGCTTCCTGCTGCCGTTGAGTGCGCTGATTGTCATTGTGTTCAGCTTTGCCTTGCCCTTTACCGGGCTGGAACCGATCTGGGACACCGGTTATTCGACGCCGATCATGCTGTGGCTGGTGGCGGTCAATCTGTTTTTGCTCAATGGGGTGTTTCAGGACGGGACCCAGGGCAGCGGTTATCCGACCTGGCTGGTACGGGTGATTGACCTGTGCCTGCTGTGTTTGCCGGTGCTGGTGGTATTGGCGGGGTATTCAACCTGGCTGCGCATTGAGCAGTACGGCCTGACGCCGTCGCGGGTTCTGGCCATGCTGCTGGTGTTGGTGATTTTTGTTCACAGTATGGCGGCGCTTTGGGCGGTGCTTGTTCCGCAGCCGGTCTGGCTGGGCAGGTTGCGCCTCAGCAACCCGCTGATTGCGTTGCTGTGTGTGGCGCTGTTGCTGGCGATTCATACGCCGTGGTTCAGTCCGTTACAACTGAGTGCGAACAATCAGGTACAGCGCGTGCTCAGCGGCAAGACGCCGGTAGACACCTTTGATGCAGACACATTGCGCAATCGTCTGGGGCCACAAGGTAAGCAGGCGTACGAGGCTTTATTGGCGCAAGTCGAGCAGGGGTTGGTGTTGACCGAGCCTGGACGAGAAGTGTTGTTGAGGCGTCTCAAGGAAGTGAGTACGGGCAACGGTCCTCGAGAGTCAGACCGGCTGCTGGAATGGATCGGTCCCAAGGTCGAGGGCAGCGAGCAGTTTGACGCGCAGGAAATTGGTGGGCCGTCTTGCTGGGCTCCGGGTTGCGCGCTATGGGCCGTGGATCTGGATCAGGACGGGCAGGTTGAGGTGCTGCAATTGCCCAAGAACAAATGGTCTGAGCCACTGAGCTTTTACACGCGCGACACACAAGGTAAATGGCGGCGAGCCGGTACCTATGCTGGCGATGAAAGCGCGTTAGCGCTGATTGAGCAAATACGCCAGGGCAACGTGAAAGTGGTGAAGCCACGTTATCAATCGCTGCAGATTGGCGGGGTGGAGCTGAGCCCGAAGCTGGAGAAACCTCAAAAGCCCTGAATACTCTGTAGCCGCTGCCGAGGAACGAAGGCTGCGTTCGGCGGCGCAGCCGTCGTGAAATCAGAATATGCGGTTTAGCAGCTAGACCGTGGGCTCAGATTTTACGATCGCTTCGCAATCGAACGCAGCCTCGTTCCTACGGCAGCTGCTACGGGGCGATGTCCGTCTTAGCTGTTAGGCAGCAAACGGCAAGTGATGCTCTTGATGTAGCGGGTTTCAGCGATTGCCGGGTGAACCGGATGATCCGGGCCCTGGCCGCCGCGCTCCAGCAACTGCATGTTGCGGTCCAGATGACGGGCGCTGGTCAGCAGGATGTTTTGCAGGTCGTCTTCGGGCAAGTGCATGGAGCACGAAGCGCTGACCAGAATCCCGTCCTTGTTCAGCAGGCGCATGGCTTGCTCATTCAGGCGACGGTAAGCGCCTTCGCCGTTTTTCAGGTCTTTTTTGCGTTTGATGAAGGCCGGAGGATCGGCCACGATCACGTCGAAACGCTCTTCGTTGGCTTTAAGTTCCTTGAGGGCTTCAAACACGTCGCCTTCCATGCAGGTAACTTTCTCGGCAAAGCCGTTCAGCGCAGCGTTACGCTCAACACCATCGAGGGCAAAGGAGGAGGCGTCGACGCAGAACACTTCGCTGGCACCAAACGCTGCGGCTTGAATGCCCCAGCCACCGATGTAGCTGTACAAGTCCAGTACGCGCTTGCCCTGAACGTACGGGGCCAGGCGTGCGCGGTTCATGCGGTGGTCGTAGAACCAGCCGGTTTTCTGCCCGCCAATAACTGGCGCTTCGAACTTCACGCCGTTCTCTTCCAGCGATACCCACTCCGGCACCAGGCCAAAGACGGTTTCGACATAACGCTCAAGGCCTTCGGCATCACGGGCAGCCGAATCGTTCTTGAACAAGATGCCGCTTGGCTTGATGACTTGCACCAGTGCCGCGATCACGTCGTCTTTATGCTGTTCCATGGTGGCCGAGGCCAGTTGAACCACCAGAATGTCGCCGAAACGATCAACCACCAGGCCCGGCAGCAGGTCGGAATCGCCGAATACCAAGCGGTAGTAAGGCTTGTCGAACAGGCGTTCGCGCAGGGACAGGGCCACATTCAGGCGGTGAACCAGCAGCGATTTATCCAGTGGCAGCTTGATGTCGCGCGACAGCAAACGGGCGCAGATCAGGTTGTTGGGGCTCATGGCAACGATGCCCAGCGGCTTGCCGCCGGCGGTTTCGAGTACCGCTTGGTCGCCGGCCTTAAAACCGTTAAGCGGTGTGGCGGCTACATCGATTTCGTTGCTGTAGACCCACAAGTGGCCGGCGCGCAGGCGTCGATCGGCATTGGCTTTAAGGCGCAGGCTTGGCAGGGACATGACGTCGCTCCGGGTATTGAAAAGGGCGCGATTATAGCCCTAGACATAACCTTGAGGCTTGGCTGATTCACCGCATTGCGTCGGATCACGGACCCAGCGGCTCGGATATTTCCGCTAGAATCGCCAGCTATCCCAGAGTACGGAGCCTCCATGCCTGAATTACCTGAAGTCGAAACCACCCGCCGTGGCATCGCCCCGCACCTTGAAGGGCAGCGGGTCAGTCGGGTAATTGTGCGCGAGCGGCGCCTGCGCTGGCCGATCCCCGAAGACCTTGATGTGCGCCTGTCCGGGCAACGTATTGTGCTGGTCGAACGGCGTGCCAAGTATTTGCTGATCAACGCCGAAGTCGGCACGCTAATCAGTCATTTGGGCATGTCGGGCAATTTGCGGTTGGTAGAGGCCGGATTGCCCGCCGCCAAGCACGAGCACGTGGATATCGAACTGGAGTCCGGGCTGGCCTTGCGCTACACCGACCCGCGCCGCTTTGGAGCCATGCTCTGGAGCCTGGACCCGCTGAACCACGAATTGCTGGTGCGTTTGGGGCCTGAACCACTGACGGACCTGTTTGACGGTGATCGGCTGTTCCAGCTGTCACGCAAACGCTCGATGGCGGTAAAACCGTACATCATGGACAACGCCGTGGTGGTGGGGGTAGGCAATATTTATGCGACCGAAGCGTTGTTTGCTGCCGGGATCGACCCACGTCGCGAGGCCAAGAGCATTTCGCGGGCACGCTATTTAAAGCTGGCGATCGAGATCAAGCGGATTTTGGCTGCCGCCATCGAACGTGGTGGAACCACCTTGCGCGACTTTATTGGCGGTGACGGCCAGCCCGGTTACTTCCAGCAGGAGCTGTTCGTATACGGGCGTGGTTATGAGCCGTGCAAGGTCTGTGGCACGGAGCTGCGTGACGTCAAGTTGGGCCAGCGCGCCAGCGTGTTCTGCCCGCGTTGCCAGACGTAGCCGTGACGATGCACTTGTAGATACTCTGTTCCAGGTCAGCCCCAGTGGGAGCGAGCCTGCTTGAAGTATCTCTGTAGCCGCTGTCGAGGGACGAAGGCTGCGATTAGCCACCTCGATATGACAGGTATATCGAGGGCTCAGGTTTACGACTGCTGCGCAGTCGACCGCAGCCTTCGTGCCTCATCAGCGGCTACAGGAGGTGCAAGCACGAATCAGGCCTTACCGGTAATTGCCCGGTACTTTTCCATCAGCTGTTCTTCGGTTTCCGGGTGGGCTTCATCCAGAGGGATGCAGTCGACCGGGCAAACCTGCTGGCATTGCGGTTCGTCGTAGTGGCCTACGCACTGGGTGCACAGGTTCGGGTCGATCACGTAGATCTCTTCGCCCTGGGAAATGGCGGCGTTCGGACACTCGGGTTCGCAGACGTCGCAGTTAATGCAATCGTCGGTGATGATCAGGGACATGGGTACTCCGGCCGGGGCGGTTGGCCCGGGCAACTGAAATCGAATGCGCCAATTGTGCCGCATTGGCGCCCGCAGTGCACGCGGGCGCCGCTTCAGTGGTTATTTCTTGCGAAAACGCTCGGTCAGGGCCTCGGCCACAACCGGGTGTACAAATTTGTTGATATCGCCGCCCAAGGCTGCGATTTCACGCACCAGCGTCGACGATATAAACGAATAGCGCTCTGATGGCGTGAGGAACAGACTTTCGACATCAGGGGCCAGTTGGCGATTCATGTTCGCCAGCTGGAACTCGTATTCGAAGTCCGACACGGCACGCAGGCCACGCAGAAACACATTGGCATTCTGTTCTTTGGCAAAGTGCGCGAGCAGCGTCGAGAAACCGACCACCTCAACATTGGGCAGGTGTTTGGTGACTTCACGAGCCAGCTCCACACGCTGTTCCAAAGGAAATAGCGGGTTTTTCTTGGTGCTGGCAGCGACAGCAATGATCACATGATCGAACAGGCGCGAGGCGCGTTCGACCAGATCGCCATGGCCCTTGGTAATAGGGTCGAATGTACCTGGGTACAACACTCGGTTCATCGCGTCGTCCTGGCGGGAATCCGTTGGGGAATCGGATGGTATCGCAGCATTCCCGGTCGGCCAAGTCGCCATTCGAAGAAGAAAGCACTATAGACGCGACGAATTAACTGCTTTTTCATGAATTTTTCAGGCGCTCGACCAATTGTGTCGCGAGTTTTGCCGTCAGTCCGTACACCGACAATTGTGGGTTGGCACCAATGCTGGTGGGGAATAACGAGCCGTCGTGGATCGATACGTTACGCAATTGATGATGGCGTCCGAGGCTGTCGGTGACGGCCATTTGAGAATTTTCGCCCATTGCACACCCACCCATTACATGGGCACTGGCCAAGCGTGTTCGATACAACTCAAGGCTCAAACTGTCTATCAGTTCACGGGTTGCGCTCAGGCTTTTCATGTAACGCGCATCGCAGTGCAGCGGCATGACCGCGCTGGCGCCCGCTGCAAACTGGATTTCGGCCATGCTCTGAAAAGCGCGTTTGAGTCCCTCCCAGCCATAGTCGGTGAGGTTGTAATCGAGCACCGGGCTGTCATCGCTGCGCAATTGCACATTGCCGCCGGGGCTGTCGGGATGAAACCCGTCGCGCATCAGCGCCAGCATCATGTGGGTATTAGGCAGTTGGGCCATCTGGGCGGTACTGCTTTGGCCAAAACCGGCAAACAAGGTTGCAGCTAATGCCGGGTGCAACGGTGGTACTTCGAGTTTGTAGCCCATGGGCCCTGTGGTGCCGTCTTTCCATTGAAAGTGATCGGAGTAAATCGACTGTGGCGCACCGTAAAAAGGATTAATGGCGGTAGGGAATTGCGCAGCAGAGAAGTTGACCAGATGCAGAAACGTCCGTTTGCCCAGTCGCTTGTGCGGGTCGGGCGCGTCGGAGCGCATCAGCAGGCCAGGCGTGTTGATGCCACCACCGGCCAGCACGTAATGCCGCGCCTTGACCGTTATCTTGCGGCCCGTAGGGGTTACGCAGCGGCTGTCCATGGCCTGGCATTCCAGGCCGGTAACGTGATCGCCACTGATCGATAACCGCCAGGCGCGGGCCAGATAGAGCAGCTCACCGCCTTTTTCCAGGGTTGCGGGAATGGTGGTGACCAGCATCGATTGCTTGGCGTTGGTCGGGCAGCCCATGCCGCAGTAGCCCAGGTTCCAGCAGCCGCGCACATTGCGCGGGATCACATGCCAGCTGTAGCCGAGCTTTTCGCAGCCGTTGCGGATCACTTCGTTGTTGGCATTGGGCGGGACTTGCCAGGGCGCAACACCCAAGCGCCGTTCCATCTGTTCGAACCAAGGAGCCATCTGCGCTTCGCTGTGGCCCACGACCGCGTGTTCACGGGCCCAGTGCTCCAGGGTCGGCGCCGGGGTGCGAAAACTTGAGGTCCAGTTGACCAGTGTGGTGCCACCCACCGCCCGGCCTTGCAGAATGCTGATGGCGCCGTCCTTGCTCATGCGTCCGACGCCTTCCTGGTACAGGCTGGCGTAGGCCTCGTCTTCGAGCAGTTTGAAATCGCTGCTGGTTTTAAGCGGCCCTTCTTCTATCAGCAAAACCTTGTAGCCCGCTGCGCTGAGAATTTCAGCCGTGGTGCCGCCGCCCGCGCCACTACCGACAATGGCGACGTCTGCCTCCAGTGTGAGGTCGTTCTCCAGCTGCGAGCCATCATAGGTTTTCCAGCCTCGGGCCAGGCCTTCGCGGAACGGATCGGTTACGGGCATAAAGGAGTGCTCTGGAGTGAAATTATTATTGTTGAAAAGCTCTGTTTTTGTAGCCGCTGCCGCAGGCTGCGATAAGGGCCGCAGGACCTTTGTACTAACTTGAATGCGCGGGGTCGCTACGCGGCCCATTGCAGCCTGCGGCAGCGGCTACAAGGCTCTGCTCAGATTTTTGGCGGGCCGGGATAGCCGCAGACGGCCCATGATTGCGGGCATTCGTACCAACTCATCATGACCAGTTGCACCAGCGAGCCATGGCCCATTTTCAACAGGTTCAGACTGCTGTTTTGCCAGCGCTGCAGAAAGTGCTGAATGTGTTCCGGGCTGGCGTTTTCCCATCGGCCCCAAACCCCGGTCAACGGACCGCGTGTCACGGGCATGGCCAATACGTCGAACAGTTGTTGGGTAAGGCCGAGCAGCGCAGGCGACAAGTGATTGAGGTTGTTGTCCAGTTTGTTCAGCGTGGCCTTCGCCGCGTCGGGCATTGATGCTGCGACCACGCTGCCAGCGAGCATGACCGGGATCAGTGCCCGCAAAAAAGCCAGGTCACTGCTGCGCAACACAGAAAACCCGCGAGCGCTGGCGCTGGCTGAGCAGCCGCTGAGGCTGGCAGTCAGCCCGGCAGTGGCCAGTAATGCACTGGCGCACACGCTGACCTTCAAGACCCCGCGACGTGATAGCAGGGCGCTTTCGATACTGAAATCGGGCATGGCCAAGGCTCCGCTAGCGGATAAACAGTTTTTGGATCAGCCGCACCCATTGTCGGTCGTAGGGCGGGTAGATCATCAGTGAGCTGTTCAGGCGCTGCTTGACCAATACCCCTTTGGCTTTGCTGAAGGTCAAGAAGCCTTCGTGGCCGTGGTAATGGCCCATGCCCGAGGGCCCGACGCCACCAAAGGGCAGGTCGTCGATGGCCACGTGCAGCAGCGTTTCGTTGATGCTCACACCGCCTGAGTGGGTGTGCTGGATGACGCGCTGTTGCTCGGCCTTGTTGTAGCCAAAATAATAAAGCGCCAAGGGGCGAGGTCGAGTGTTGATGTAGGCCAGCGCTTGTTCGAGATTGGTGTAGGCCACAACGGGCAACAGCGGACCGAATATTTCGTCCTGCATGACCTGCATGTCGTCGTTCACATCCAGCACCAAGGTGTGGGGCATGCGCCGTCCCTGGCCCTGTTCGTACAGCGGGATCAGGCGTGCGCCCTTGAGCGTCGCGTCGGCCTGCAGTCGTTCAAGACGCTCCAGCTGGCGTTCATTGATGATTGCGGTGTAGTCCGGGTTGTCGATAAGCGTCGGATAAAAGTTGTGCACAGCCTGGCGGTAGGCGTCGACAAAACCGTCGACCCGGTCGTGCGGCACCAACACGTAATCAGGTGCGATACAGGTTTGCCCGGCGTTCAGGGTTTTACCCCAGGCAATGCGCTGTGCGGCATCTTTGAGTGGTACATCGGCCGACACGATGGCAGGGGATTTACCACCCAGTTCCAGGGTCACAGGCGTCAGGTTTTCAGACGCGGCGCGCATCACCTGCTTGCCCACATGGGTGGAGCCGGTGAACAACAAGTGGTCAAACGCCAGGCCGGAAAACGCCACGGCGACATCGGCTTCGCCCAGGACCACGGCCACCATGTCTTCGGGGAAGATGCGCCCCAGCAAATCCTTGAGCCAGCGCCCTGTGGCCGGGGTGAACTCGCTGAGTTTGAGCATGACCCGGTTCCCGGCGGCGAGCGCGCCGACCAAAGGGCCTATCGCCAGATACAGCGGGTAGTTCCACGGCACGATAATCCCGATCACGCCGAGCGGTTGATACATGACCTTGGCGCTGGCGGGCGCAAACATCATGCCCACGCTACGTGACGTGGGTTTGATCCAGCGTTTGAGGTGTCGCAAGGTGTAATCGATGCTGTGCAGGCAAGGCATCAGTTCGGCAAACAGGGTTTCGTCGGGACTGCGGTGGCTGAAATCCTGACTGATGGCATCGATCAGGATTTCACGCTCGGCGCTTAACATCTGGCGCAGGCTTTTTAGCCATTGCTGGCGCTGGGCAAGTGGCGGGAATGGATGAGAAGTGTAGGCCAGGCGCTGTTTGTCGAGCAGGGCCTGGAGATCTCCCTGCAGGGCTGAGGTGTCGTGAACGTGAGTACTGTCGACAGACATGGTTGCTCCAGGCGGTTTTTTTATCGGTTTTTATCGTTGGAGAGCAGTAATGTTTTTAGAGCCTATGCTCTAAGTTGTCAATCGAAGGGCCTGACAGCCGTGTTGTTTATCGATTCAAGGTTAGGCCGTAAGATGCCTTTCGTTTTTAATTTAAGCCCAAGCCTATGGCCATACGACTAAAAACCAGCCAGCGCATCGCCAATAGCAGCCTGGAGCTTTTTAACCAGCTGGGCGAACGCAGTGTGAGCACCAACCACATTGCGGCTCATATGGAGATTTCGCCGGGCAATTTGTATTACCACTTCCCGAACAAGCAGGCGATTATCTCGGTCTTGTTCAGTGAGTACGAAGCGCTGGTATCGGGTTTTTTACACCCACCCGAAGGGCGTTTGCCGAGCGTGGCCGACAAGCGTCATTACCTGCAGCAACTGCTGGATGCGATGTGGCGCTACCGTTTTTTGTACCGCGACATTGAGCATTTATTGCACAGTGACTCGGAGCTGGCCATCCGCTATCGACGTTTTTCACAGCACTGCCTGGTGCAGGCGCAGGCGATCTATGCCGGGTTTGTCGAGGCCGAAATATTGCGCATGACCCCCCAGCAAATCGAATCCCTGAGCTTGAATGCGTGGATTATTCTCACCTCGTGGGTCGGTTTTTTGTGCACTACCCGTGAGAACAGTGATCAGCTCAGCGAGCAGGCGATCAAGCGTGGGGTGTATCAACTGCTGGTGCTGGAGTCGGGTTTTGTCACCGACCAGGCCCGTGAAGCGGTCGATGAGCTGATCAAGGAATATTACGTGCCTCTGGAACATGCGCTGTACGCTCAATAACTGCATTTCACCCCCTCACAGGAGTTCACTATGCCCGTTGCGCAACTGATCAGCCCGCAAGCCCTGAATGAACGTCAGGCGCTGCCCGGTCTGGTTATTCTGGATTGTCGCTTTGCCCTTGAAGACCCTGACTATGGCCGTTGCAGCTATGCCGAAGGGCATATTGCCGGCGCGCAGTTTGCCGATCTTGACCGTGACCTGAGCGGGCCAGTGATTAAAGGCGTGACTGGCCGTCATCCGCTGCCCGATCCGCAGACCTTGCTTGAGCGACTGCGCAGCTGGGGTGTGAATGCCGATAGCGATGTGGTGTTGTACGACGATGGCCCGGGCGCTTATGCCGCTCGGGCATGGTGGTTACTGACCTGGCTGGGCAAGCGTGACGGCGTGTTTATTCTGGATGGTGGGCTCAAGGCCTGGCATGGCGCGGGTTTCCCTTTGAGTCTGGATGCGGCACCGACCTTGCGTGGCACGCTGATGGGTAAACCCGACAGTCATATGTTGCTGAGTGCCGAACAATTGCAAAAACGCCTGACCAAACCGGAGTTGACCTTGATCGACGCCCGCGCTCAACCGCGCTTTCGTGGCGAGGTCGAGCCGATTGATCCGGTCGCCGGGCATATTCCGGGTGCGCAATGTGCGGCATTCAGCGAAAACCTCGACAGCAGCGGGCGCTTTCTGCCTGCCGAGCAGCTCAGGCAGCGTTTCGCCGAAAAGCTCGCGGGCCGTTCGCCCGAGGAGTTGGTGGCTTATTGCGGCTCTGGGGTGACGGCGTGCCACAACCTGTTTGCATTGGGGTTGGCGGGCTATCCATTGGGCAGGCTCTATGCCGGCTCCTGGAGTGAGTGGATCAACGATCCTGCGCGGGGCATTGCTACAGGGGATTGAGCCGTTGCCCCTACACCCTATTGGCGCTGGCCAGTCGATACGCCCCGGGGCCAACGCCGTACACCTTCTTGAATTGCCGACTCAGGTGGCTCTGGTCGGCAAACCCCAATTGCGTCGCGACCTGCAGCGGCAAGCAACCCTGTTGCAGCAAGGCCCGTGCATGGGCAATGCGTTGTTGCATCAGCCAAGTGTGCGGCGGCATGCCAGTGGCCCGTTGAAACACTCGGGCAAAGTGGAACGGTGACAGATTGACCGCCGCCGCAAGTTCTTCCAGTGATGGCGGCTGCGCCAGTCGGGCGTGGAGCAGTTCCTTGGCCTGGCGCACGGCGCGATGCTCGATCCCCGGCTTTGCCGGTAGCGGCAGGCGGGCATGACGGTTGAGCAAGGCAAGCATCATCTGGCGCCATACGGTTTGCTGGTGCAGCGCGGTTTCTGGCCCTTCGAGCAACTGATGCAACTGGAACAACCCGTGGAACAGGTCGCAGTCATACAGCAGTGTGTCGCTGAAGGTTGGCAAGTGCGTCGTGGGCAGCTCCAGTTCGTCAAGTAACTGGTGCAGTTGCGCGTTGTCCGGGTAAAACGCCCGGTAGCGCCACCCAGCATCGTGGCCTTTGTGGCCATTGTGCACTTCGTCCGGATTGATCAGAACCAGCGTGCCGGTGGCGGCCAGGTGCTCGGCGCCCCGATAGCGATACCGCTGGGCACCCGCGATGATCATGCCAATCACAAAACCATCATGAACGTGAGGTACGAAGCGGTGTTCGATGTAGCGTGCCGTGAGCAACTCGACGCCGCTCAGGGGCGGCGCTTGCCAGAAATGGATCGATTCACCCTGCGCGCCGTCCATTACGCAGACTCATGCCCAAGCGCGGCCAGCCATTGCGGAATGCGGCGTTCAAGGTAGTACGCGGGTTTGCCTGGCGAGCCCTCCAGAAACCCGACATGCCCACCCTTGGAGTGCAATTCCAGTTGGGTGCAGGCCGACAGCTCGCTGGCCTCGGGGATACTGTGCCTGAACACGAACGGATCGTCTTCGGACTGGATAATCAGCGTTGGGGTCTGGATGGCGCCCAGGAAGTAACGACTGGAGGCGCGGCGGTAGTAGTCATCGACATTGAGGTAGCCGTTAAGGGGCGCGGTCACGCGGTCATCGAATTCCCAGAAAGTGCGCATTTTGCTCAATGCTTTCACCGAGCCCAACTGGGCCAGTCTGGCCAGACCTTCGTGTTGGGAATCGAGCTGGAACCGGCGTTTCTTGTCTTTGACGTAGGCCAGCATCTCGCGCATGAAGTGCGCTTGATAGACCCTGGAAAATCCCAGGCCAATTCGGTCGGCACACTGGTCAAGCCGGAACGGCACCGATACGGCGACGGCACCTTGCAGGCCGCTGTCGGGACCGCTTTCGCCCAGATACTTGAGCAGCACATTGCCCCCAAGCGAATAGCCTGCGGCATACAACGGTGCCAGTGGATGGCTGGCGCGAAGATGTGCCACGGCCTCGGCCAGATCTTCGCTGGCACCTGAGTGGTAGCTGCGGGTCAGCAGGTTGGGTTCACCCGAACAACCCCGCCAGTTCAGCGCCACACTGGTCCAGCCACGTGCGGCGAGAGCGTTTTGCAACCCCAGTACATAGTGCGAGCCCGATGAGCCGGTCAAACCGTGCAGCACCAACACCACGGGTGCATGGGCCGATGGCGTGCCGTGCCAGTCCAGGTCGAGAAAGTCGCCATCCTTCAACCACAAGCGTTCACGCCGATGTTCAATGGCAGGTTTGGTGCGCCATAACGGTCCCCATAACGTTTGTACATGGGGGTTGCCGAGGCCCAAAGCCGGGGTGAATGGCTTGAGGGGTAGAGCATGGCTGGCTGAAAAAGGCACGGTGGTTCTCATCGGATTACAGGTACGGCGGGTTTCTAAATTGCCACATCAGAGCTTTGCACCCAAGTGCTGCGTGTTCAACTGATGGCTGACATACAAATGTTCGCCAGTATCGGATCAGGCGCTATAACCTCTGGCAGTGCCCGCGGCAGGTACTGCTTGATGTCGTCCAGTTGCGCAGTGCTCATCTGGTCGGCCATCACTTCAAGTGCGACAGCCAGGGCATGGGACAGCCCGGATTGGCCCGCAGGCTCATAGCTCGAGCCGACGCGATACCAGAGCTGCGAGTGAACCACGGCTGCGCGATGGTCTTCTGATCGTTAGAACAGGTTGGGCTTGGGAGGGCAGGTGAGGGCGTTACACAGGTATCTTGTGTACTAAGGCGCGTTTAATGAATCGTCCAAAATCTGTAGCCGCTGCCGCAGGCTGCGATTGAGCCCGTAGGGGTCGCTCTTTTTCAAAAGCGAAGGTCCTTCGGCCCTTATCGCAGCCTGCGGCAGCGGCTACAGAGTATCTACAGGTTTAGCTGTTACTGTGCGATTGCCTCGCGCTGCCACAGGGCGTAGTTCACGCCTCCGGCTTTTTGCTCGCGGTGCAGACGCCAGTTGGCGGGCAGGCCCAGTTCGGACGGGCGCAACTCGCTTTCGGTGTAAACCCAGGCGTCCTCGGCCAGCCAGCCGCGCTGCTCCAGCAGGTCGCAGGCAGGCTTGAGCAGGTCCTTGTTGAACGGCGGGTCGAGGAACACCACGTCGAAGGTGTCACTCGGGGTCGCGTCCAGGTAGCGCAGGGCGTCGGTTTGCTGCACTTCGCCAACAGTGCAACGCAAGATGCCCATGTTCTCGCGAATGTTGGAGATCGCATCGCGGTTGCTGTCCAGCGCCACGCCTTTGGCCGCGCCGCGGGACATGGCTTCGAGGAACAGCGCGCCGCTACCGGCGAATACGTCCAGTACTTTGGCGCCGCCGATATGCGGGGCCAACCAGTTGAACAGGGTTTCACGCACGCGATCCGGCGTAGGGCGCAGGCCCTCTACATGGGGGAAGTCCAGCTTGCGGCTGCGCCATTCCCCGCCGATGATGCGTAACTGACCCGCACCCGAGTGCGATGTGTTTTTTGGCTTTGCCATTAATGCTCCGGAACCCCAAGAGGTTGCTCTGAAGGTTTGTCGGTAGGAGGTGGCAGTGGTTTTTGCGGCACGGTAGGGCCGGCGGTCACTACGACCATTTTGTCGGCGCTCAGGTGCTTGTTCATGGCGTCCTTGACCTGCTCGGTGGTCAGGTCCTGGGACTTCTGCATGAAGGTTTCCAGATAGTCCAAAGGCAAATCATAGAAGCCCATTGCGCCCAGTTGGCCGACGATGGCCGCGTTGCTGGCAGTGGACAGCGGGAAGCTGCCCGCCAATTCACGCTTGGCATCGTCGAGTTCTTTTTGCGTCGGACCGTTTTTCAGGTAGTCAGCCAAAATGTCTTGCACCAGTTTGAGCGTGCCTTCGCTCAATTCGGCACGTGTTTGCAGGTTGATCAGAAACGGACCACGGGCCTGCATGGGTGTGAAGCTGGAGTATACGCCGTAAGTCAGACCGCGTTTTTCACGGACTTCAGTCATTAGGCGTGTACCGAAACCGCCACCACCGAGGATGCTGTTACCCAGTGCGAGCGCGGCGTAGTCCGGATCAGCACGGTCTATACCCAGCTGAGACAGCAGCAGGTGGGTTTGCTTGGACGGGAACTCGATATGAGTCTGGCCCGCTTTTGGTTCGCCAGGCTGCAGAGTCTTGGTGACGGCCGGGCCTTTTGGCAGGGCGGCAGAGACCTGGGCCGCGATGGCTTCGGCTTCAGCGCGAGACAAGTCGCCAACAATCGCGATCACCGCGTTGCCTGCTGTGTAAGCCTTGTTGTGGAAGGCCTTGAGCTGGTCGATGGTAATTGAAGAGATGCTTTGGGCATTACCATCGCTGGCGTGGGCGTACGGGTGGTCGCCGTAC
The DNA here is from genome assembly GCF_037055265.1 of Pseudomonas sp. ML2-2023-6. Taxonomy (NCBI): domain Bacteria; kingdom Pseudomonadati; phylum Pseudomonadota; class Gammaproteobacteria; order Pseudomonadales; family Pseudomonadaceae; genus Pseudomonas; species Pseudomonas sp. ML2-2023-6. The sequence continues at coordinate 978,591 of NZ_CP146347.1, forward strand.
AGGTGCTTGAACAGCTCGATGCTGGCCAGTTTGCCGGGGTTTTGCTTCTGGAATTCAAAGCTGGCCAGCAACTGGTTTTTGATCCGATCCAATGAGTCGGCCGGGAACGCAGGCTTGCCCACAACCTCAGAGAACAGATTGAGCGCCGGGGTGCGTTTGTCGGCGTCACTCAGGCTGCGCAACGAAACTATGGCCATATCGCGATAAGCACCATTGCCGAATTCCGCGCCCAGGCCTTCAAAACCCTGGGCGATGGCGCCGACATCCTTGCCGGCCACGCCTTCATTGAGCATGGCATTGGTTAGCAGGGCCAGGCCGGGGGTGGAGTCGTCTTGGCTGCTGCCTGCTGCGAAGGTCAGTTGCAGGTCGAACATCGGCAGTTGCCTGGCTTCGACAAACAGTACTTTGGAGCCTTCGGCGGTTTTCCAGGTCTGTACGTCCAGCTCACGATGGCTGGGCGCCTTGCCGTCGAGTTCGGCCAAGGATTGCAGCTTGTGCTCGGTCTTGGCCTTATCCAGCGCCTGGCTGGCAACCGACTGGTCGGGGTTGGCGAAAAAGTAGCCGAGTGCGCCAACCAGTACGACGGCGCTCAGACCGAGCAGTGCGTAGCGGGAACCTTTACGCTCACTCATGGGTTTTCTCCTCGGGCAGTACATGCGCAACGCTGAGACGGTCGCGAGTGAAATAGGTGCGGGCCGCTTGCTGGATATCAGCTGGAGTGACCTTTTGCAGATCAGCCAGCTCGGAGTCCATCAGCTTCCAGGACAGGCCGACGGTTTCCAGTTGGCCAATCGAGGTGGCCTGGCTGGTGATCGAGTCACGCTCGTAAACCAGACCGGCAATCACTTGGGCGCGCACGCGCTCCAGTTCTTCAGTGGTAGGCGGGGTCTTTTTCAGGTCGTCGAGCAAGCGCCACAAACCGGCTTCGGTCTGTGCCAACGTGACTTTTTTCTGACTGTTGGGCATCGCCGAAAGCATGAACAGGCTGTCGCCACGGGTGAACGCGTTGTAGCTGGACGATGCGCCGGAGACCAGTTCTTCGCCGCGTTCCAGTTGGGTTGGCATGCGCGCGCTGTAGCCGCCGTCCAGCAGCGCAGAAATCAGGCGCAGGGCGTTAGCGGTAACCGGGTCTTTGGCGGTGGCAATACTTGGCACGTTAAAGCCCAGCATCAGGCTTGGCAGTTGGGTCTGTACGTAAATCTTGAGCAGGCGCTCACCAGGGGTCGGCAGCTCCAGCGGGATTTTGGCAACCGGGATCTCGCGTTTCGCAACCGGGCCAAAGTAGCGCTGGGCCAGGGCTTTGACTTCGTCCGGGGTTACGTCACCGACCACTACCAGCGTGGCGTTATTGGGCGCATACCACTCTTCGTACCAGTCGCGCAGTTCGCCAACGCTCATGCGCTCAAGGTCGACCATCCAGCCGATGGTCGGGGTGTGGTAGCCGCTGGAAGGGTAGGCCATTGCGCTGAACAGCTCGTAGGCTTTGCTCATGGGCTGGTCGTCGGTGCGCAGGCGGCGCTCTTCCTTGATGACTTCGATTTCGCGCTTGAACTCTTCAGGCGGCAGGCGAAGGCTGGCCATGCGGTCGGCTTCAAGTTCGAAGGCAACGCCCAGGCGGTCGCGGGCCAGTACCTGGTAATAAGCGGTGTAGTCGTCGCTGGTGAAGGCGTTTTCCTGTGCGCCAAGGTCGCGCAGGATCAGAGAGGCTTCACCGGGCCCGACCTTGTTGCTGCCTTTGAACATCATGTGTTCAAGGGCGTGGGACAGGCCGGTCTTGCCGGGCGTCTCGTAACTTGAGCCGACTTTGTACCAGACCTGGGATACCACCACGGGTGCACGGTGGTCTTCACGCACGATGACTTTCAGGCCATTGTCCAGGCGGAACTCGTGGGTAGGCTGTGGTTCGGCCGCCAGGGCCGAAAGCGGGACTAAAACTGTGCTGAGCAACAGGCCAGCAGCGCGGCGGGCTAGAGCGTTCATTCGTTTTTAAACCTGTTGGGCTGCCCGCTTGGCCTTAGCGTCTGCGGGTGAGGAGGTGCTAGGATACTGATCCGTTTTACTGGCGGCCACGCCTATCAGGCCTTTGACGATCAGACGAAGTTTGATCGGGCAGTATAGAAGCCCGCTTGGAAGTGTGGATGTATCACGGTAAATTTCGCTTTTTTGCCGATTTTCCCGTTCCAGACCCGAGTTAATACGAAGTTCACGAGGTGTGTTTTACCCTCGGATCACAGTTGCGTGCGAACAAGCTGACAAAATTGCAGTCTGTTTCACACCGAATATTATTTGCCGGGGCGCCACAGTGGCGCGTCGCTACGATGAGATAGCCGTCCTCCATGTTTGGTTCCAACGACGACAAGAAGAACCCAGCTGCGGCTGGCGAAAAAAAAGGCCTGTTCGGATGGCTGCGCAGAAAGCCGCAGGAAACCGTCGTGGAACAACCCGCGCCTGCTCCCGAGATCACCCCTGAGCCGTTGATCGAGGCCACGCCAGTGGTCGTCGAGGCAACCCCTGAAGTGGTAGTGGTGACGGCAGCGCCTGTTGTTGAGCTGGCCCCTGTCCCACAGATCGTTCCTGAGCCGGCGCCATGGCCGTCCTTGCCCGTTGCCGAAGAGCCGGTGGCGCTGGTCGAGGATGTGCAAGCGCCGCATATCGTGCCGCCGATCCCTGAGCCTGTGGTTGAAGTGCTTGAGGTGGTCGAGACTTTTGTAGAACCAGAACCAGAACCAGAACCAGAACCAGAACCAGAACCAGAACCAGAACCAGAACCAGTTGCCGTCGTAGCGCCGGTGGTCGTGCCTGTGCCTGTTCCGGTAGTGGCTGCACCTGTACCTGTGGTTGAAGCCCCCGCCCCCGCCCCCGCTCCGGTAGTTGCGGCTGAGCCCAAGACCGGCTTCTTTGCCCGTCTCAAGCAGGGTCTGTCCAAAACCAGCGCCAGTATCGGCGAAGGTATGGCCAGCCTGTTTCTGGGCAAAAAGGTTATCGATGACGATCTGCTTGAAGAGATCGAAACCCGCTTGCTGACCGCCGATGTGGGTGTTGAAGCAACGTCGGTGATCATTAAAAACCTGACGCAGAAAGTCGCCCGCAAGCAATTGACCGATGCCGACGCGCTGTACAAGTCATTGCAGGATGAGTTGGCAGCCATGCTCAAGCCGGTTGAGCAGCCGCTGAAAATCGAATCCAGGAACAAGCCTTTCGTGATTCTGGTGGTGGGCGTCAACGGTGCGGGCAAAACCACCACCATTGGCAAATTGGCTAAAAAGCTGCAGCTCGAAGGCAAGAAAGTCATGCTGGCGGCCGGTGATACCTTCCGCGCAGCCGCCGTCGAGCAGTTGCAGGTGTGGGGTGAGCGCAACAACATTCCGGTGATTGCCCAGCACACGGGTGCTGACTCGGCTTCGGTGATCTTTGACGCCGTGCAAGCAGCCAAGGCCCGTGGCATCGACGTTTTGATCGCGGATACTGCCGGGCGCCTGCATACCAAAGACAACCTGATGGAAGAGCTGAAGAAAGTTCGCCGGGTTATCGGCAAGCTCGACGAAGACGCCCCGCACGAAGTGCTGCTGGTGCTGGATGCCGGTACAGGGCAGAACGCTATTAGCCAGACCAAACAGTTTGACCAGACCGTTGCTCTTACCGGCCTGGCGTTGACCAAGCTGGATGGCACGGCCAAAGGCGGGGTCATTTTTGCCCTGGCCAAGCAATTCAATATCCCTATTCGCTTTATCGGTGTGGGTGAAGGCATCGATGATTTGCGTGATTTTGAATCCGAACCCTTTGTCCAGGCTCTATTTGCGGAGCGGGAGCGTCCATGATTCGTTTCGAGCAGGTCGGTAAGCGCTATCCAAATGGACACGTGGGCCTGCACGAGCTGAGCTTTCGGGTCCGTCGAGGTGAATTCCTCTTTGTGACCGGCCACTCCGGCGCAGGCAAAAGCACGCTGTTGCGCCTGTTGCTGGCAATGGAACGCCCGACCACCGGCAAATTGCTGCTGGCGGGGCAGGACCTGGGGCAGATCAGCAACGCGCAGATTCCTTTTTTGCGTCGCCAGATCGGCGTGGTGTTCCAGAACCACCAGTTACTGTTTGATCGCACGGTATTCAACAACGTTGCCTTGCCCCTGCAAATCCTCGGGTTGTCCAAGGCCGAGATCGCCAAGCGCGTTGACTCGGCACTGGAGCGCGTGGCGTTGTCGGATAAAACCGATCTGTACCCCGGAGACTTGTCCACGGGCCAACAGCAACGTGTCGGTATTGCCCGCGCCATCGTCCATCGTCCGGCCTTGCTGCTGGCCGATGAACCCACCGGTAACCTCGATCCGCGTTTGGCGGCGGAAATCATGGGCGTATTTGAAGACATCAACCGTTTGGGCACCAGCGTACTGATTGCCAGCCATGACCTGGCGCTGATCGCGCGTATGCGCCATCGCATGCTCACCTTGCAGCGCGGGCGATTGATTGGCGACGGGGAGGCTGCTGTATGAGTGCGACCCGCAGCTCCAAAGTGTCCGAACGCGTAGCGCCCAAGGCCGCCGACCCGCAGCCGCCGAAGAAAAAACACGATGATGACGATGGTCCGACCTTCGCCATGCTGTTTCACGCCTGGGTTGAGGCCCACCGTGCGAGTTTGCTCGACAGCCTCAAACGCCTTGGCAAGCAGCCAATTGGCAGCTTTTTTACCTGTCTGGTAATGGCCGTTGCGCTGAGCTTGCCCATGGGCTTGTCGTTGTTGCTGAACAATGTCGAGCGTCTGGGCGGTTCCTGGCAGCGTGCGGCGCAGATTTCGTTGTATTTGCAGATGGATGCCAGCAGTGAGCAGGGTGAAAAACTCAGCGATCAGATAAAAGGTATGGCGGGGGTGGCTGACGCCGAATTTATCAGCCGCGAAAAGGCCCTCGAAGAGTTCCAGCAGCAGTCAGGGCTGGGCGAAGCGCTGAAAGAGTTGCCTGATAACCCGTTGCCCGGTGTGGTGCTGGTGACCCCGGCCGAAGTCGATAAAGCCACCCTTGAAGCCCTTCGCGAGCGTCTTGCGCAGTTGCCGAAGGTGCAACAGGCGCAACTTGATCTAGTCTGGGTCGAGCGTTTGGCGGCCATCCTGAAGTTGGGTGATCGCTTTGTGTTTGGCTTGACGGTATTGCTGGTATCGGCTTTGCTGCTGGTTATCGGTAATACGATTCGTTTGCATATCGAGAATCGCCGTATCGAAATCGAAGTCATCAAGCTGGTTGGTGGTACTGACAGCTATGTACGCAGGCCATTTCTTTATATGGGTGCGCTTTATGGCTTTGGTGCGGGAGTATTGTCCTGGGGCGTATTGGCATTCGGCTTGGACTGGTTAAATGACGCGGTGGTAGGGTTGGCTGGCTTGTACGGCAGCAATTTTGCTTTGGCGGGTGTGCCGGTAGCCGATGGTCTGTCTCTCTTGCTTGGCGCGGTGCTGTTAGGGTATATCGGTGCATGGATTGCAGTAGCGCGTCACTTACGTGAGCTTTCGCCCAAGTAGTTCCTTTTACACCTGTTGACCTTTTCAGCTTTTTTTGGGAACTTTTTTCTGAATTCCCGGTCAACTTTCGCAGTGCTGAACTGCACGAGTTATGTAAGACGGAGGTTTTTTCGTATGACCACTTCTTTGCAACCTGCGTATGCGTTGGTCCCTGGTGCGAACCTTGAGGCCTATGTAAACACGGTGAACAGCATTCCATTGCTGACACCGGAGCAGGAGCGTGAACTGGCCGAGAGTCTCTACTATGAGCAGGATTTGGGGGCGGCTCGGCAGATGGTGCTCGCCCACCTGCGTTTTGTTGTACACATTGCCCGTAGTTATTCGGGTTATGGCCTGGCTCAGGCTGACCTGATCCAGGAAGGCAACGTCGGCCTGATGAAGGCGGTCAAACGCTTCAACCCTGAAATGGGCGTGCGTCTGGTTTCGTTCGCCGTTCACTGGATCAAGGCAGAGATCCACGAGTTTATTTTGCGTAACTGGCGGATCGTGAAAGTCGCGACCACCAAGGCTCAGCGCAAACTGTTCTTCAACCTGCGCAGCCAGAAAAAACGTTTGGCCTGGCTGAACAACGACGAAGTTCATCGTGTGGCTGAAAGCCTCGGCGTAGAGCCTCGTGAAGTCCGTGAGATGGAAAGCCGCCTGACCGGTCACGACATGGCGTTCGATCCGGCGGCCGAAGCTGACGACGACAGTGCGTTCCAGTCGCCAGCCAACTACCTGGAAGACCACCGGTACGACCCGGCGCGCCAATTGGAAGATGCTGACTGGACCGATAACTCCACCAGCAACCTGCATGAAGCGCTGGAAGTACTGGACGACCGCAGCCGTGACATTCTGTATCAGCGCTGGTTGGCTGAAGAAAAAGCCACGCTGCACGACCTGGCACAGAAGTACAACGTGTCTGCAGAGCGTATTCGTCAGCTGGAAAAAAGCGCGATGAACAAGCTCAAACTGTCGATTGCCGCCTAACACGGCCCGACAATAAAACGCCCCGATCTGATCGGGGCGTTTTTGTTTGTGCGGCGAGCTCACAAAAAACTGGCAGCTTCAATCAGCCCATGGCGCCTTACGCGAGGTGTTCAGGCCGTCGAGGTAGCTGTCCCCGCCCAACTGACTCATTTGCTGGCGAATCCAGCCTGCGCGACGACTCACGTATGAGCTGGGATGGCTGGCGCTCCAGTTCAGCGGGCTGGGTAGCACCGCAGCCAGATAACTGGCCTGCTGGCGCGAAAGGTTCTTGGCGCTTACACCAAAGTGATGCTGAGCCGCCGCTTCGGCCCCAAACACCCCTTCATCCCACTCCGCGCTATTGAGGTACACCTCAAGAATCCGCTGCTTGGGCCAGAGCACTTCAATCAGCCCGGTAAACCAGGCTTCCAGGCCTTTGCGCAACCAGCTGCGGCCAGACCATAAAAACAGGTTCTTCGACACTTGCTGGCTCAGCGTACTGGCGCCGCGCAACGTGCCGCCCTGCTCGTTGTGTACCAGCGCGGCCCGGATCGCTCCAAAGTCAAAACCCCAATGCTCGGGGAACTTTTGATCTTCGCCAGCCATGACTGCCACTTTGAGGTCGTTGGAAATTTCATTCCAGGGACGCCAGCTGCGTTGCAGGTCAATGGGGTCGCCGTCGAACCACGACTCGACCTTGCGCTCCACCATCAGCGCCGTGCCGGGGGGTGGCACCCAGCGAAAAATCAGCACCAGTAATGCGCTGCCCACTGCGAACCAGAGCAGGGCTTTAAGAATGCGATGAACAAGAAAACGCAGCATAGATGGCTTGGCCGAACCCGTTGAGCGGGCCATTATACAGACCCTGCGCCATTCGATGATCCTGACTGGAGTTACCTCATGCTGCGCGTTTTTTTGATGCTGGCCGCGTTCTTCGGCTTTACCGGTGTTGCGCTGGGCGCATTCGCCGCCCACGGCCTGAAAGGTCGCTTGAGTGAACAGTACCTGGCTATTTTTCATACAGGCGTGACTTACCAACTGGTGCACACCCTGGCTCTGTTCGGTGTGGCCCTACTGGCCACTCATCTTCCAGGGCGTTTGGTGACCTGGGCCGGTGTCTGTTTCGCCCTTGGCATCGTGCTGTTTTCCGGCAGTTTGTACCTGCTGACCATGACCGGTATCAGCAAGCTGGGGATCATCACGCCCTTTGGTGGTCTGGCATTTTTGGCCGGCTGGCTGTGTTTGGGCCTGGCCGCCTGGCGCCTGAGCTAAGCCCGCAAGATGAATGGCTTGGGTCGACCTGACTGATCGGGATAGAATGCTGGCCCCTTAAAATGAAGGCAGCGTCGCGCATGCTCATTCAGTTGAACGGTGAATCCTTTGAACTACCGGACGGCGAGACCGTTGCGGACCTGCTGGCACGTCAGGAGCTGACCGGCCGCAGGGTCGCGGTCGAGCTTAACCTGGACATCGTCCCGCGCAGCCAGCATGCAGAGACGGTACTCAAGGCAGGCGATCAGGTCGAAGTGGTGCACGCCATCGGTGGTGGCTAGGTTTTCGCTCCACCCTTTACGCTCGCCCCCAGTGCACACAATTACAGAGGATTCCCGATGAGCAACGTTCGCACCGACAAGCCTTTTACCCTGGCTGGCCGTACTTATCAGTCGCGCCTGCTGGTAGGCACCGGCAAGTACCGTGACCTTGAAGAAACCCGTCTGGCCATTGAAGCCTCTGGTGCTGAAATCGTCACTGTTGCCGTGCGCCGTACCAACATCGGTCAAAACCCGGGCGAGCCGAACCTGCTCGACGTGCTGCCGCCGGATCGCTACACCATCCTGCCCAACACTGCCGGTTGCTATGACGCGGTTGAAGCCGTGCGCACCTGCCGTCTGGCCCGTGAGCTGCTCGACGGCCACAAGCTGGTCAAGCTCGAAGTGCTGGCCGATCAGAAAACCCTGTTCCCTAACGTTATCGAAACCCTCAAGGCTGCCGAGATTCTGGTCAAGGACGGTTTCGACGTGATGGTGTACACCAGCGATGATCCGATCATTGCCCGCGAGCTTGAAGCCATGGGCTGTATCGCCGTGATGCCGCTGGCGGGTCTGATTGGCACCGGTTTGGGGATCTGCAACCCCTACAACCTGCGCATCATCCTTGAAGAAGCAAAAATTCCGGTACTGGTCGATGCGGGTGTGGGCACTGCCTCCGACGCGACCATTGCCATGGAAATGGGCTGTGAGGCGGTGCTGATGAACTCGGCCATCGCCAACGCCCAGCACCCGATCATCATGGCCGAAGCCATGAAGCACGCCATTGTGGCGGGCCGTCTGGCGTATCTGGCCGGGCGCATGCCGAAAAAACTCTATGCCAGCGCCTCTTCGCCGCTGGATGGTCTGATCAAGTAAGAGCCACTGATGACTGAATCACTAGACACCCCAATCCCGGAAGAAGGCGAAGATCGCCAACACCGTCGCATCAAGAGTTTTGTGATGCGCGCCGGGCGCATGACCGAAGGCCAGCAACGCGGTCTCGATCAAGGTACGCCGCTGTACGTTCTGCCGCTGGCTGACGCGCCGGTCGATTTCGATCAGGTATTCGGTCGCTCTGCGCCGCGCACCCTCGAAATCGGCTTCGGCATGGGCCATTCCTTGCTGGAAATGGCTGCTGCTTCGCCTGAACAGGACTTTATCGGGGTAGAGGTTCACCGTCCGGGTGTTGGCGCGCTGCTCAATGGCGTGCTGACCCAGGGCCTGACCAACCTGCGGGTTTACGATTGCGATGCGATCGAAGTGCTGACCCGTTGCGTGGCTGACAACAGCCTTGACCGTCTGCTCCTGTTCTTCCCGGACCCTTGGCACAAGAGCCGTCACCATAAGCGCCGGATCGTGCAAGCGTCCTTCGCCGAACTGGTGCGCTCCAAGCTCAAGGCTGGCGGCGTGCTGCACATGGCGACCGACTGGGAACCGTATGCCGAGTACATGCTGGAAGTGATGAACGTTGCGCCGGGCTACCGCAACCTGGCCGAAGACGGCCTGTGCGTGCCGCGTCCGCCTGAGCGCCCGGTGACCAAATTCGAACGCCGTGGCGAACGTCTTGGGCATGGCGTGTGGGATCTGAAGTTCGAAAAACTGGCGTAAGCGGTTTTTTCATACCGGCCTCAACTCTGAGGCCGGTTCCGCACGGCATTTGTAGCAGCTGCCGAAGGCTGCGTTCGAGCGCGAAGCGGTCGTAAATCCTGAATGCGCAGTCTTCCTGAAAAAAACGCGTTATCTGACTTTACGACGGCTCTGCCGCCGGACGCAGCCTCGTTCCTTCGGCAGCTGCTACGAAATCGGTGTGGCCATAGTGTTCAGCGCCGATCTGCAACCACTCCGATCAACACCAGCACCACCAGCAACACCGGTGCCAGGCTGTAGTTGTTGAACTGGCTCAGCCCGCGTTCGACCCACGGTGTGGCGTAGATCAGTGCTGCGCCGCTGCCGATCAGGCACAACAACGCCATCAATGGCACGCGCAGTGCGCCGGCGATGCTGCCCAGGCGTTGCTCGACCCAGCCCTTGAAGTCGGCACCAAACAGCACCAGCACACAGCCAATCAGGGCCAGAGCGATCTCCGAAAGATGGCTGCGGCTCCAGCGCGATACGGTGGCAAGCAGGTCAAGTACCAAGTCCATTCGAGTTCCTTAAGTCAAAAAGTGCTGCAGCAAGTCGTTGAGAAACAGCTGGCCTCGGGCAGTAGCCGCCAGTCGTGACGGTTCGACCTGTAATAAGCCACTTTGTTCGGCTTCTTTGCGTCCAACGCTCAAGCTGTCGAGGGGCAACCCGGTGCGCTGTGGATAAAGCGCCGAGTCGACACCATCGGTCAGGCGCAAGGCGTTCATTAGAAACTCAAAGGGTAGCTCTTCAGCTGTAAGAGTTTTCTCGCCTGCTTGAAAGTTTTTAGCTGGATTTAGGTAATCCTTTGGCAGGCGGGTTTTCCAGGTACGCACGATACGGCCATCGGGATGGCTCAATTTGCCGTGGGCGCCAGCGCCAATGCCAATAAAGTCGCCAAAGCTCCAGTAGTTCAGGTTGTGCCGCGCCGGGCGACCCGGCTGGGCATAGGCCGAGACTTCGTACTGGGCGTAGCCGTGTTCGGCGAGCAGCGCCTGACCGGCTTCCTGAATGTCCCACAGCGTATCGTCTTCTGGCAGGACCGGTGGCTGATTCCAGAACACCGTGTTGGGCTCCAGTGTCAGCTGATACCACGAGAGGTGAGTCGGCTTGAGGGCGATAGCCTGGCGCAGGTCGCTCAGGGCATCGTCCAGCGACTGATCGGGCAAACCGTGCATCAGGTCCAGGTTGAAGTTGTCAAAGCCCGCCTGGCGCGCCATCCCGGCCGCACGCACGGCTTCGTCACCGTTGTGGATACGGCCCAGGGCCTGCAGTTTTTCTTGCTGGAAGCTCTGGATACCGATCGACAGGCGATTGATCCCCAGCTTGCGGTAAGCCACGAACTTTTCCTGCTCGAACGTACCGGGGTTGGCTTCGAGGGTAATTTCGATATCGCTGGCAAACGGGATACGCGCTTCAACGCCCTTGAGCAGGCGCCCCAGTGCTTGCGCGCTGAACAGGCTCGGCGTACCGCCGCCGAAGAAGATCGAGCTCAGTTCACGGTCATAAACCGCGTGCAGGTCCTGATCGAGATCGGCCAGCAGCGCGTCGACGTATTCGTCTTCGGGCAGCACCGGGCTTGCGGTGTGGGAGTTGAAGTCGCAATACGGGCATTTGCGCACGCACCACGGGATATGGATGTACAGCGACAAGGGTGGCAATTGGCTCAGCGGCGCGCGCGGCGCCTGCTGGGTAAAGCCAGCCGCGCCCAGATAGAGCGGCTGTGGTGGTGTGTCGTGGGTCATTTCAGGCCCAAACGCTGACGCAGCAAAACCATGGCACGGGCGCGATGGCTCAGCTGGTTTTTCTCCGTCGGGCTAAGTTCGGCGCTGGAGCAGTTGCGCTCGGGCACCCAGAACAGCGGGTCATAGCCAAAACCGTGCTCGCCGCTGGCAGCGGGCAGGATGCGTCCGTGCCACAGGCCCTCGCAGATAATCGGCAGCGGATCATCGGCGTGGCGCACCAGTGCCAGCACGCAAACAAATTGCGCGCCGCGCTCGGCTTCGGGTACGTCCTTGAGAGCATCGAGCAGCTTGGCATTGTTCGCCGCGTCACCTTTGCCGTCGGCATAACGCGCCGAGTAAATGCCTGGGGAGCCGCCGAGATAGTCCACCGCCAGCCCCGAGTCGTCGGCCAGCGCCGGCAAACCCGAGATGCGCGCCGCATTGCGGGCTTTAAGAATTGCGTTTTCAACAAACGACAAACCGGTTTCATCCGGTTCGACGCTGCTGAACTCTCCAATCGAGCGCAACTGCACCGACTCGCCGAGCATGGCCTGAAGTTCTTTGAGTTTGCCGGCGTTGTGGCTAGCCAGTACCAGTTGCGTAAGGTTCATCATTCGATTGGAGCGACCATTTGAGAAAATTGGATGGTTTCAGAGGTTGCGCCGCCAGCCTTCACATCGACCTTGAAGGTGAAGGTCTGCGGTCCAGCCACCGGGAACTGGGCCAGGTAATTGATTTCGCCGTTCTTGCCCACCTGACGGAAAGTCAGCGGCGTTGGCTTGGCGTCGCCACTCTGGACCGTGCCCTGAACGTTGGCTGCAATGTTCTTGCCGCCCTTGTTCAGAGTAATGTTTAGCACCGCATTGGTTTTGCTGCGGGTGACTTCCACTTCATTGGCGATGTCCGGCGTCAGGAAAGTCGACGGGAACGCGTTGTAATACACCGTTGTGTCGCCAAACGTCTGCTGACGTTGGGCAGATGTGCCATCAGCGGCAAATGCCTGCATGCCAAAACACATCGAAAGCAGTAGTAATCCAATACGACCCATTGTCATTCTCCTTGAACGTGCGGATTCAGACCGCGACTTGATGATCCTGAAGGCCAGGACTGCTGACACGATAAATGCCAATCTCGCCCAACAGGTTAGGCCATATCTTGCTCGCCCACCCGTGTCGATGTTGTTGATCTACAGCAAGGCGATTGATCACTTGTGCTTCGCGCCCACGGCACAGCGCTTCGAAGTCTTCGAAAGTGCAGAAGTGAATGTTCGGCGTGTTGTACCAGGTGTAGGGCAGAAAATCGGAAACCGGCATCCGCCCCTTGCTGGCCAAGTACCAGCGGCAGCGCCAGTGACCGAAGTTGGGGAAGGTAATGATGCATTGGCGGCCAACCCGCAGCATTTCGTCGAGGATCCGGTCGGGGTAATGCACGGCTTGCAACGCCTGGGTCATGACCACGATGTCGAAACTGTTGCTGGCGAAGTTGCCCAGCCCCTTGTCCAGATCCTGTTCGATCACGTTGATGCCTTTGGCGACACACTCGGCGATGTTGTCCGGGTCGTTTTCCAGACCGTAGCCGGTGACTTGCTTGTTGTCGCGCAGCCAGCTCAGCAGTTCGCCATCACCACAACCGAGGTCGAGCACGCGGCTGCCAGCGGGGATCCAGTCTTGGATGATTTCCAGGTCGGCTCTCATGGCGTTCTCACAGTTCTATGCGGTTCATGTAGTTGCTGAAGGCTTGCAGGTAGCGCGGGATCGGAATCAGGAAGGCGTCATGGCCTTGCGGAGCGTCGATCTCCAGATAGCACACGTCTTTTTTCGCGGCCATCAGTGCATCCACCAGTTCCCGCGAGCGGGCTGGCGAGAAACGCCAGTCGGTGGTGAACGACATCACGCAAAAACGCGCCTTGGCCCCGGCAAAGGTCTTGGCCAGGTCGTCGTCGAAGTTGGCTGCCGGGTCGAAGTAGTCCAGCGCCTTGGTCATCAACAGGTAAGTGTTGGCGTCGAAACGCCCGGAAAACTCTTCGCCCTGATAACGCAGGTAGCTCTCGACCTGAAACTCGACGCTGTGGAAGTCGTAGTTGAGGTTTTCGTTCTTCAGGCCACGGCCGAATTTCTCACCCATCGAGTCATCGGACAGGTAGGTGATATGCCCTACCATGCGCGCCAGCATCAGGCCGCGCTTGGGGATCACGCCTTTTTCCTGGAACGAACCGCCGTGGAACTCGGGGTCGGTGAGGATGGCCTGACGGGCGACTTCGTTGAACGCGATATTTTGCGCGGACAATTTGGGTGCCGAGGCAATTGCCAGGCAATGGCGCAGGCGATCCGGGTAGCTGATGCTCCATTGCAGCGCCTGCATGCCGCCCAGGCTGCCACCGATCACAGCGGCCCACTGGTTGATACCCAGCCGGTCAGCCAAGCGTGCTTGGCTATGGACCCAATCTTCAACGGTCAATACCGGGAACTCGGCGCCAAACGGGCGGCCGGTATCGGGATTGATGCTGCTCGGGCCTGTAGAGCCGTTGCAGCCGCCCAGGTTGTTCAGGCTGACGACGAAGAATTTGTTGGTATCGATGGGCTTGCCGGGACCTATGCAACTGTCCCACCAGCCGGGCTTGCGTTCATCGGCGCTGTGATAGCCCGCCGCGTGATGGTGCCCTGATAGCGCGTGACAGATCAGCACGGCATTACTGGCCGTGGCATTGAGCTGGCCGTAGGTTTCGTAGATCAGATCATAGGCAGGCAGTGAGCGGCCGCAGGCTAAAGCCAGGGGCTCGTTGAAGTGCGCCATTTGCGGCACAACCAGACCAACGGAATCGGGGGGAAAGGCAGTTGGCATCGACCCTGCTCTCATTTAAATGAGGCGTAAGTCTAATGAGCGGGGGGCAGAGCGGCAAGGACAAGAAACTCCGTAGCAGCTGCCGAAGGTACGAGGCTGCGTTCGGCGGCGAAGCCGTCGTAAATTCAGGCAGTACGGTGTGTCAGTTTAAAAGTGCACTCTGGTTTTACGATCGCTTCGCAATCGAACGCAGCCTCGTACCTTCGGCAGCTGCTACAAACGATCGGGCCTGGCCAGTCCCGGCAAATCCGGCAGTTTTTTCGGTGCGTGCAAACGCACGCGTTTCTGCCGGTTGAGTTCGCCGCTGATCAGGCTTACCTGGCTTTTGGAGATGCCGAACGCCTTGGCCAGAAAGGCCACCAGGTGGGCGTTGGCCTTGCCTTCTACCGGTGGGGCGGTGAGGCGGATTTTCAGACGCTCACCGTGCAGGCCAGCAAACTCGTCGCTGCTGGCCTTGGGTTGCAGGTGGCAGTCGAGAATCAGATCCTCGCCGTCCCAACGGAAGTAGCTCATCAGATCAGGCCGAACAACACGACCGGCATGCCGACATACATGGCCAATGGCGGGATCACGTAGCTCTGGATCAACTGGATCACCATAAACGCCAGAATTGGCGAGATATCCAGGCCGCCCATGCTCGGCAGAAAGCGGCGGAACGGTGCCAGGGCAGGTTCGGTGATCTGGTTGACCAGCTCAGCGCCAGGGCTGGTGCTGCCCGGTGCTACCCACGAGAGGATCACGTTGATGATCAAGGCAAAGAAGAACACCTTCAAAAACAGCGCGGTCACCCCAATGATCGCCCACAGCAGCAGGCCGAGCACGTTGAACGACATGTAGCTGAGTGTCAGCACCACGGCGAAAATCACCATCTGCACCACGATGGCCAGCACCAGCGACGACATGTCCAGGCCGAACAGGCTCGGAATCACTCGGCGCAAAGGCTTGAGCAGGGGTTGGGTGGCTTTTACCGTGAACTGGCACAGTGGGTTGTAGAAGTTGGCCCGCACCAGCTGCAGGATGAACCGCAGCAGAACGATCAGCAGGTAGAGGCTACCCAGGGTTTGAATTACGAAAATGGCTGCGCCATTTAGTCCGGACATCATGTGCTCCTTATTGACCCAGTTGTTCGGCCATTTCGGCCGAGCGGTGCGCGGCGGCACTCAATGCTTTTTCGACCGAGGCTGCGAAGCCGTCGGCCTGGAATGATTTGATCGCAGCTTCGGTCGTCCCGGCTGGCGAAGTCACGCGGCGGCGCAATTCGGCGGCGTCGACATCGCTGCCCACGGCCATGTGCGCGGCGCCCAGCGCTGTTTGTTCGGCAAGCTGCTTGGCGACTTCGCGCGGCAGGCCGAGTTTGACCCCGGCATCGGTCATGGCTTCGATCAGCAGGAAGAAGTACGCCGGGCCACTGCCGGATACGGCGGTCACGGCATCGATCTGCGCGTCGCTATCGACCCACACCACAATGCCCACGGCACTCAGCAGTTGCTCGGCCAGTTGACGTTGCTCGACGCTCACCTGCGCGGTGGCGTACAGGCCGCTCACGCCCTTGCCCAGCAATGCCGGGGTATTGGGCATACAGCGCACCAGCGGCTGGTTACCCAGCCAGTTGAGCAGGCTGGCGCAGGTGATACCGGCGGCAATCGATACCAGCAGTTGATGCGGCAACAGGTGCGGACGCAGGTCCTGGCACACGGCTTTCATGGCTTGCGGCTTGACTGCGATCACAATTACGTCGGCGTCTTGAATCGCCTGCGCGTTTTCGGCAAACAGTTCGATGCCATGCTCGGCGGCCACTTTGGCCCGAGTCTCGGCACCGGGATCGCTGGCGCGGATCTGTGCTGCATCCAGACCTTTGGCCAGCAGGCCGCCGATCAGGCTGGAAGCCATGTTTCCGGCGCCGATAAAGGCAATACGCGTTTTGCTCATAACCGATCCTTATAAAAAATGAGGGAGGCCCTTTCAGGCCTGGCCGTAGTCGCGGGCGCCAAATAATGCAGTGCCAATGCGCACCCAGGTGGCGCCTTGGGCAATAGCCGACTCCAGGTCGTGGCTCATGCCCATTGAAAGCGTGTCGAGGCCCATATTCAGGCTCTCTTGCAGCGTGCGTACCGTGGCAAACGCGGCGTCTTGCTCGGTGCGGTCTTCAGTCGGCTCCGGAATCGCCATCAAGCCGCGCAATTTCACACGTGGAAGTGCACTGATAGCGGCTGCCAGCGCAGGCAAGTCTGCCGGGGTGCAGCCTGATTTACTGGCCTCACCACTGACATTGACCTGAATACAGATATTGAGCGGCGGCAGGTCTTCGGGGCGCTGTTCAGACAAGCGCTGGGCAATTTTCAACCGGTCCACGGAGTGCACCCAGGCAAAATGCTCGGCGATGTCGCGCGTCTTGTTCGATTGAATGGGGCCGATGAAGTGCCAACACAAGGGCAGGTCGGCTAATTCAACCTGTTTGGCGCGGGCCTCCTGCAAGTAATTCTCGCCAAAGTCGCGAACCCCGGCGGCATAGGCCTCACGCAACGCGGCAGCAGGTTTGGTCTTGCTGACAGCGAGTAGATGAATGCTCGTTACATCACGTTGCACAGCCAGTGCTGCAGCCCGGATGCGAGCCTCAACCTGGGCAATGTTGCCTGCTATCGTGGACATTCGTTTAAGCCCGCCGTTGTGAAAGTCTGCGGCATTCTACTGGAATTGGGAGGGGGGATGGATATCGCCGACCTGTTGGCGTTCAGCGTCAACCAAGGGGCTTCGGACTTGCACCTGTCAGCGGGCGTGGTGCCGATGCTGCGTATAGATGGCGATATGCAGCGCTGCGATTTACCGATGCTGGAGGCGGAGCAGGCGCGAGGGCTTATCCACAGCACCATGACCGATGCCCAGCGCGGCGCGTTTGAGGTGCAACATGAAGCCGACTTTGCCTATGCCGTACCGGGGTTGGGCCGCTTTCGGGTCAATGCCTTTGAACAGCAGCGCGGTTCGGGTGCGGTGTTTCGCAGTATCTCCCAGGCAGTACCCAGCCTTGAGTCGCTGGGCCTGGGCGAGGTATTCAGCCAGCTTTGCCATGCCCCTCACGGGCTAATCCTGGTGACGGGGGCTACGGGCTCGGGCAAGACCACCACCCTGGCGGCGATGATCGATCACCTCAACAGCACCCGCCAGCAGCACATCCTTACTCTTGAAGATCCAATAGAGTTCATCCACGAACCGCGCAAGTGCCTGATCAATCAGCGCGAGGTGCATCGCCACAGCCACAGCTTTGCGTTCGGCCATGCGTGAGGACCCGGACGTGATCATGCTCGGCGAAATGCGAGACCTGGACACCATCCGGCTGGCACTGACAGCAGCGGAAACCGGGCATCTGGTGTTGGCCACATTGCATACTTCCTCGGCGGCCAAGACCATCGACCGGATGGTGGATGTGTTTCCCGGCGAAGAAAAGACCATGGTGCGCACCCTGCTTTCGCAGTCACTGCAGGCGGTGATTTCCCAGACGCTGGTGAAAAAGGTCGGAGGCGGGCGGGTAGCGGCTCACGAAATCATGCTGGCTACGCCTGCGATTCGAAATCTGATCCGGGAAAACAAGGTGGCGCAGATGCTCTCGGCAATCCAGACCGGCGGGGCGGTTGGCATGCAGACGCTGGAGATGGGCCTGGAACGGCTGAGGGAGAAAGGGCTGATCAACACCTTGTAGATACTCTGTTCCAGGTCAAGCCCCCAGTGGGAGCGAGCCTGAAGTATCTTTGTAGCCGCTGACGAGTAGAACGAGGCTGCGTTCGGTAAACCCTGAGCCCCGGATTCAACTGGCACACCATAGCGCCTGATTTCACGACGACTACGTCGCCGATCGCAGCCTCGCCGGAGCTCGACAGCGGCTACAGGTTTTGCTGTTTAGCGCTGAGCTACTCGCAGAGTGCCGGCTTCTTTAGGCAGTACGCGTTTGGCGACCACGTAGTGGCTCTGCCAGTAAGGCTTCTTCAGCGTGTCGATAGTCACCGACTTGCCACGACGCGGGGCATGGATAAAGCGGTCGTTACCCAAGTAGATGGCAACGTGGTTGACCTTGCGGCTCTTGATGTTGAAAAACAGCAAGTCGCCGGGTTTCAAATCCTTGCGTTCGACCTTTTGCCCATGACCGCTGGCCATTTCGCTGGAGGTACGCGGCAAATCAACGGCCGCAACGTCATTAAAGGCGTATTTGACCAGACCGCTGCAGTCAAACCCTTTACTTGGGCTGCTGCCGCCCCAACGATAAGGGGTGCCCAACACGTTTACTGCGCGGCTCAACACCGTGCTGCTTTGTTTGTTGGCAGCGGCCAGTGAAGCGGTCGCAATTTTGCCGGGGGCTTTGCGGTGGGCTTTACTGGACGCAGGACGTGTTACGGTTTTGGTCGTGGCCTTGCTGTTAGAGGCTACATAGGCAACGCCCGCAGATGGTTTTGCGGTGTAACCGGTGAAGCCCGAAGGAAGATGTTGCTCACGATTGGTGGCGTGGGCGGCCAGTGGCATTAATAGGCAAATGGTTAGCCATGTCTTGAATATAGGACGCATTCGGCAGGGCTCAATGGTTATAAACGCGAAACTTTATAACAGCTTTTTTGTCCTTTCTCAGGCCATTTGTCGGTTGGACCTGGGGGTCAAATTTCGCAAAGGTGGTGGCAAATTGTCACATGCCTACGGTGTAGGTCAGGTACTACAAGGCTTTGCGGCAATTCTTGTAAGACACTTTTACCTTTTACGCGACAGTAAAAAAGTCACAAAAAACTTCACAATATTTTTCTATCAGCAGCCAAGAGGGCATTTATGAGCGGCTATCGAGACGATGTACAGCGCGATACTCACAGCAAAGTGCTGGGCTATTTGCTGTGGATTTTTGGATTTCTGGGCGCACACCGCTTCTATTACGGCAAGCCGGTGACCGGGACGATCTGGTTTTTTACATTGGGTTTGCTGGGTATTGGCTGGTTGATCGACTTGTTCCTGATCCCGAGCATGGACCGTGAAGCCGATTTACGTTTCACCGCAGGTGACACTGACTACAGCGTGGCCTGGATTCTGCTGACGTTTCTGGGGTTGTTCGGTGTACACCGCATGTACATGGGTAAATGGATCACGGGGATCATCTACCTGTTTACCGGCGGTTTGTTCCTGATCGGTATCCTGTATGACTTCTGGACCTTGAATACACAGATCTCGATCAAGAACGCAGAGCGTCGTTAACGGACGAACCCTGTCGACACTCTGTGCCCGGTCAAGGCCCTTTGTGGGAGCGAGCCTGCTCGCGAATGATCTTCGCGAGCAGGCTCGCTCCCACGGCTACAGGTTGGTCGTACTGCTTCAGCCTTCGTAACTGATCCGGCCATCCACCAGCGTGTAACGCACGGCACTCGGCAGGCAATGGCCGAGGAACGGGCAGTTGTCGCCTTTGGAATACCATTTTTCGCCGACCAGGGTCGAAGCCGCCGGGTCAAACAGCACCAGATCTGCAGCCGAACCCACCGCCAGCTTGCCGGCCGGTAGGCGCAGTGCCTGAGCCGGGCCTGCGCTGAGGCGTGACAGCAGGGTAGGCAAGTCCAGCAGGCCGTCTTCGACCAGGGTCATCGCCAGAGGCAGCAACACTTCAACGCTGCTCATGCCCGGCTCGGTAGCGCCGAACGGTGCCAGTTTGGCGTCGCGCTCGTGGGGTTGGTGATGGCTGGAGATGGCTTGTACCACACCCGACTTCACGGCCTCACGTAGGCCATCGCGGTCGGCACGGGTGCGCAACGGCGGTTGCACGTGGTAAACGCTGGAGAAGTCCACCAGCGCTTCATCCGTCAAAATCAGCTGATACAACGCCACATCGGCCGTGACTTTCAGGCCGCGGGCCTGGGCCTGAGCGATCAGGGCCACGCCGCGAGCGCTGGTCAGTTGGCTGAAGTGTGCGCGCACGCCGCTTTGCTCAACCAGCAACAAGTCGCGGGCCAGGGCCACGGTTTCGGCGGTTTCCGGGATGCCCGGCAAACCACGGAATGCTGCCATCGCGCCGTCGTGGGCAATGCCGCCCTCGGCCAGGTCACGGTCCTGGGAGTGGAAAATCACCGTCAGGTCGAAGGTGGCCGCGTATTCCAGCGCCCGGCACAGGGTGCGGGTATTGGTGAAACTGTTGAGGCCGTTGCCAAATGCCACGCAACCCGCGTCGCGCAAGGCGATCAATTCTGCAAGTTGCTCGCCGTCCAGGCCTTTGCTCAGTGCACCGATCGGAAACACTTTGCAGTTGCCAGCTTCGCGGGCGCGGTCGAGGATCAGCTCGGCGACTGCCGAAGTGTCCAACACCGGCTTGGTGTGCGGTGGGCAGCACAGGCTGGTAACGCCCCCGGCCGCGGCCGCGCGGGTTTCGCTGGCAATGGTGCCTTTGCGGCTGTAACCCGGTTCGCGCAGGGCAACGTTCAGGTCAACCAGCCCTGGGGCTGCTACCAGGCCTTTGGCTTCGATGGTTTGCGTCGGGGTGAAACCGACTGGCGCTGCGCCAATAGCAATGATCTTGCCGGCTTCCAGGTGCAGGTCAGTCACTTGATCCAGCTGGCTGCTCGGATCAATTACACGGGCGCCGAGAATGCTGATCTTCACTGGGCGTTCTCCTGTTCGAATTGGCGCTGGGCGGTTTGCCCGCTCATGGTCATGGACAATACGGCCATGCGTACGGCAATGCCGTAGGTCACCTGATTGAGGATCACCGAGTGCGGACCATCGGCCACGGCGGATTCAATCTCGACGCCGCGGTTGATCGGGCCAGGGTGCATCACGATACAGTCGGGCTTGGCACCGGCCAGGCGCGCGGTGGTCAGGCCGAACAGGCGGTAGAACTCGCCTTCGCTCGGCAGCAGTCCACCGGACATGCGTTCGCGCTGCAGGCGCAGCATGATCACCACATCGACGTCCTTCAGGCCTTCGGTCATGTCGGTGTAGACCTTCACGCCGTATTGCTCGATACCGATCGGCAGCAGGGTTTTTGGCGCGATGACGCGGATGTCCGGGCAACCAAGGGTCTTGAGGGCGATCATGTTCGAGCGCGCTACCCGCGAGTGCAGGATGTCGCCGACGATGGCCACCGACAGGTTTTCAAAGCCGCCCTTATGCCGACGGATAGTGAGCATGTCGAGCATGCCCTGGGTCGGGTGAGCGTGACGGCCGTCGCCGCCGTTGATGATCGCCACTTGAGGGCACACGTGCTCGGCAATAAAGTGCGCCGCGCCGGAATCGCCATGGCGTACCACGAACATGTCGGCGGCCATGGCTTCAAGGTTGCGCAGGGTGTCGAGCAGGGTCTCGCCCTTGCTCGCCGACGAGGTCGACACGTTAAGTGTGATCACGTCGGCAGACAGGCGCTGGGCGGCCATCTCAAAAGTAGTACGGGTGCGGGTGGAGTTCTCGAAGAACACGTTGCATACGGTTTTACCGCGCAGCAACGGGACTTTTTTCACCGCCCGGGCGCCGACTTCGAGGAACGAGTCGGCGGTGTCGAGGATTTCAGTCAGCAGCTCACGGCGCAAACCGTCGAGCGACAGAAAGTGGCGCAGCTGGCCCTGATCATTGAGCTGCAGCGGGCGCTTGGCGTCGGTAGGCGTCATCGCAATGGTCTCTTAGAGGGCTAGGTCTTGAAGTTCGAGTGTTAGTGGCGCGGGGCCGGACAGTTTTACCCGCTCGCTCGGCTTGAGTGACAAGGTCGCGCCCACTACATCCGGGCGGATCGGCAATTCGGCCGCGTCCAGGTCCAGCAGGCTGACCAGCGTCACGCTGGCCGGACGACCATAGTCGAACAGCTCGTTCAGCGCCGCACGGATGGTACGACCGCTCATCAGTACGTCGTCGATCAGCACCAGGTGCTGGCCTTCGATTTCAAACGGCAGCTCGGAAGGGCGTACTTGCGGGTGCAGGCCGTTCTGGCTGAAGTCATCGCGGTAGAACGACACGTCCAGCGTGCCCAGCGGTGCGTCGCTGTCCAGCGCCTTGAGCAGCGCTTGGGCAACCCAGATGCCGCCGGTGCGGATACCGATGTAACGCGGCTCGGTGATGCCGCGACGGGCCAGGTGGGCCTTGAGATCAAGGGCCATCTGGGAGATCAGTTCAGCGGGAACAGGCAGGATCATAGTGGCTCCTTAAAAGGCCCGCGCAGCAGAACGTGCAGCGGCGGGCGCAAACAATGAGGCGGGTCAATTGTATAAACGCGGCTCAGTCCTGGGATTGCGCCGGGTTCGCGTCGAGCCAGCCCTGCAGCACCAGTTTGGCGGCAATGGCATCAACGGGGTTGTCGCGGTAACTGCCGCGCTGGCCGCCTTGGGCTCGGCGTTCGCCTTTGGCCTCGAAGGTGGTCAGGCGTTCATCATGGGTAAAAACGGGCAGATTGAAGCGGCCATTAAGGCGATTGGCAAATTTTTGCGCTCGGGCGCAGAACTCGCTCGGGGTGCCGTCCATGTTCAAGGGCATGCCGACCACCATCGCGTCTGGTTGCCATTCCTTGATCAGTTTTTCGATTTCTTCCCATTTGGGAATACCATTTTCGGCTTTCAAGTTGCACAGCTCGCGGGCTTGGCCGGTAATCATCTGGCCGACAGCCACGCCAATGGAGCGGGTGCCGTAGTCAAAGCCCAGCAGTAAACGAAGGCTGGCCATCAGGAATGGCCTGCTTGGGTGCTTAACAAATTGAGGTTCACTCCGAGGTGTTTGGCGGCCGCGTCGAGGCGCAGCTCGCTAGGGGTTTCAAACAGGATGTCAGCGGAATACGGGCAGGTCAGCCAGGCGTTGTTGACCAGTTCGGCCTCCAGTTGACCGGCGTCCCACCCGGCATAGCCCAGGCAAATCAGGCTGCGCTGCGGCCCTCGACCATCAGCAATACTGAACAGCACATCGGCTGAGGTGCTCAGGGCCAGGCCGTCGTCGAGCTCTACCGTGGCGTCAAAGCTGACGCCTGCGGGGTGCAGCACAAAACCACGATCGATCATGACCGGCCCGCCGCCATAAATAGGCACGTGCTGGCACAGGGGCGAGGAGAGTTGTTCCGGGCGCAACTGCTCAAGAATATCCGCCAGGCTCAGCTCCAGCGGGCGGTTGATCACCAGCCCCATGGCCCCATTGGCCGTGTGCTCGACGATGTAGGTCAAGGTCTGGGCAAAATTCGGGTCGGCCATGTGCGGCATGGCGATCAGGAATTGATGCTTGAGGTAAGTCGGTGCGTGGTTTTTCATGAGCCTTAGTGTGGCGCTGGCAACGTGAACTGACAAGTTTGAAGCTTAATATTACTGGGTCTTTGTGGGAGCGGGCTTGCTCGCGATACAGGCGGCGCGGTTTAACGGTAAAACGCAGCGCTCCAATCGCGAGCAAGCCCGCTCCCACAGCTGCCCTGTGTATCAGTTACTGGAAAGCCGGTCGCCTTGGGCGAATTTCCAGGTGCGGATGATTTCCAGTCGGTCGATGTCTGCCAGGTCGCCAGTAAACGGTGCAAAAGGTGCGGCCAGGCGCACGATGCGTTGCGCTGCTTGATCCAGCAGCGGCTGCCCCGAGGACTCCAGCACCAGCACTTCGTGCAGCGAGCCGTCGCGGTTGATAGACACCAGCAGGCGCAACTTGCCGTAGATCTTTTCCCGGCGTGCCTGTTCGGGGTAATTGAGGTTGCCGATACGCTCGATTTTCTTGCGCCAGTCTTCTTTGTACCAAGCGCCCTTGTCGCGCATGGTTGAGGCCGCACTCATGCGGTAGATCTTCGGGCGTTTGGCGTACAACTGTTGCTCGTTGGCCAGTTCGGCCTCGAGGCTGGAGATCTCGCTGGACAGCTGGGAGCTGTCGAAGGTTGGAATGCTGGCCTTGGGCGCCGCTTCGGTTTTGACCTTTTGCGGCTTGACCGGGGCTTTTTTCGGCGCGGGCGCCACGGTGGTCACGGCGGCCTTGGGCGCGGCCTGGGGCTGCTCGGGTTTGGCGGCAGGCGGCGGAGTGACCTTTTTTACGCTGTTGTCCTGGAATGGTGCTATTTCAGTGGTCTTGGGCACGGCTTTTTTATCCAGCGTGCCGCTGCCCTGCTGATTGTCCTGGGCTAAAAAGTCCGCTTTTTCCGGGGCTTTTTCGCTTTTGAAGGTAGAGAGGGTGATCTCCAGGGTTTTGCTGATTTGTTTGGGCTCGCTCATGCTGAAACCCACGCCCACAATCAGCGCGATATGGATCAGCGCTGCGATAAACAGGGTAAATCCAAGACGATCGGCCGCGCGCACGCCTTTATGGCTGAGTTCGGGGGGCAGGTCGCTGGGGAGTGTCATGGCAAAAAGACCAACATCGCGGGTTTCACAGGGTGCGCATGATAGCGCAATGTTGGTCTATTACAGGCTTTGCAGATCAGCGTGCGGCGAGCTTGCGCTCAATGGCATCCATCAGCAGGGCGCCGATATTGGTGCCGAACGCATTGTCGATTTCGCGAATGCAGGTCGGGCTGGTGACGTTGATTTCGGTCAGGTGTTCACCGATCACATCCAGGCCGACAAACAACAGGCCTTTTTCACGCAGCGTCGGGCCAACCTGGGCTGCAATCCAGCGGTCCTTGTCGCTTAACGGACGGGCTTCGCCACGACCACCGGCGGCCAGGTTGCCACGGGTTTCGCCAGCCGCCGGAATGCGCGCCAGGCAATACGGCACCGGCTCGCCGTCGATCATCAGGATGCGTTTGTCGCCGTCCTTGATCGCTGGCAGATAGCCCTGCGCCATGATTTGCTGGGTGCCGTTGGCAGTCAGGGTTTCGAGAATCACCGACAGGTTCGGGTCGCCCACGCGGTGACGGAAAATCGACGTTCCGCCCATGCCGTCCAGCGGCTTGAGAATCACGTCACCGTGCAGAGCGGCGAACTCACGCAGTACATCGGCGCGGCGGCTGACCACGGTCGGCGGCGTGCACTGGGTGAACTGGGTGGCGAACAGCTTTTCGTTACAGTCGCGCAGGCTTTGCGGCTTGTTGACGATCAGCACGCCGTCGCGTTCGGCCTGCTCCAGCAGGTAGGTGGAGTACACGAACTCCATATCGAAGGGCGGATCCTTGCGCATCAGGATGACGTCCAGATCGCTCAAGGCCGTGTCGGTCTCGGCGTCCAGCTCAAACCATTTTTCAGGGTTGGCGAACACCTTGAGCGGCTTCATCCGCGCCCGTGCCTTGCCTTCATTCAGGTAAAGGTCCTGCTGTTCCATGTAGAACAGGGTCCAGCCGCGATCCTGGGCGGCCAGCAACATGGCCAGCGAGCTGTCCTTTTTATAGGAGATGCCCGCAATGGGGTCCATGACAATCCCGACTCGAACGCTCATGGCAAATTCCTCAAATAAATAGTGGGCGCAAAGGCTCTGAAAAGTGGCGCCAGAGTGGCGCTGAGTGTGGCCTCGGTCAAGGAAAAACCGCCACTTGGGTCGTTCGATAGATTGAAGGTCCTGACTGTGCTAAAAAGGCTCGCACAGTGCTTACAACCCTTGTCCATCAAGGAGTTGGGGTTTTAGGTCGCTCAGTTGTAACAAAATGGGTCGCCGTGGCGACGGTAAAGCAGATATGGAAAAGCATTCCAGCGCCTTGAAGGTGATGGTGATTGACGATTCGAAAACCATTCGCCGCACCGCCGAAACGCTGCTGAAAAACGTGGGCTGCGAGGTCATTACCGCTATCGACGGTTTCGATGCGCTGGCCAAGATTGTCGACCACCATCCGCACATCATCTTTGTCGACATCATGATGCCGCGCCTGGATGGCTATCAGACCTGCGCACTGATCAAGAGCAATCGGGCGTTCAAATCGATCCCCGTGATCATGCTGTCATCCAAGGACGGTCTGTTCGACAAGGCCAAGGGGCGGATCGTGGGTTCTGATCAATTTTTGACCAAGCCCTTCAGCCGTGATGAATTGCTGAGTGCCATCAAGGCCCATGTGCCCGCCTTCAACATCGTACAAAGTGCTCTATGACGCCCGGCCAGCCGGCCAACCACCTTATGAATGGGGAACACCATGGCTCGCATTCTGATCGTCGATGACTCGCCGACTGAAATGTACAAATTGACCGGCATGCTCGAAAAGCACGGCCATGTAGTGCTCAAGGCTGAAAATGGCGCCGATGGCGTCGCCCTGGCGCGCCAGGAAAAGCCAGACGTCGTGCTGATGGACATCGTGATGCCGGGCCTCAATGGCTTTCAGGCTACGCGTCAACTTACCAAAGACCCGGAAACCAGCTACATCCCGGTTATCGTCGTCACCACCAAGGACCAGGAAACCGACATGGTCTGGGCGCAACGCCAGGGTGCCAAGGGCTACCTGACCAAGCCGGTCGATGAAGAGCAGCTGATCCTCAAGGTGAAAAAAGTCCTGGAAGAAAACCCTCCAAAATGACGGTCACCTTATGCCTGGCGCACTGACTGCGTTCGAGCTGCTGCTCGAGATTGACCAGCGCTGTCGCTCACTGGCGGCGGGACTGGTGCCTGCGCAAGCGCAGCTCGACACTTGGAGCGGTATCGGTTTTCGGATCGGCGAGCATTGTTTTGTGGCGCCGATGGGCGAAATTGCCGAAATCCTCCATGAGCCGCGGTTCACTCTGCTGCCCGGTGTAAAACCCTGGGTCAAGGGCGTGGCCAATCTGCGCGGGCAATTGCTGCCGATCATGGATCTGTGCGGTTTTTTCGGGATTGAGCTGTCACCCTTGCGCAAGCAGCGTCGGGTGCTGGTGCTGGAATATAAAGACGTGTTCGTCGGCTTGCAGGTGGATGAAGTGCAGGGCATGCAGCACTTTGCCCATGCCGACCTCAATGCCAATACGCAAAACTTGCCCCACCCGATGTTCGCCCCCTATGTGCAAGGGCACTTTGCCGCCGAACACCTCTGGTGGGTGTTCAGCCCGTTTGCCCTGGCCCAGGCGCCGCAGTTCTGGGCGGTGGCCGTGTGAGCAGGCCTTCAGCTTTAAAACGGGACCTCAGGACCTGATCGATGACCACAGCCAATACCGCTAAACCAATGGAAGGGTCGCGCAGTCGTTCGCAGATCATCGTGCTTTTTATCGCCCTGATCGTGTTCATTATGCTGTTGTTCGCCAACTTTGCTTACCTCAACACCCAGTCCAACTACGACAAGCAGTACATCAGCCATGCGGGCGAGTTGCGCGTCTTGTCCCAGCGCATCGCCAAGAACGCCACTGAAGCGGCTGCCGGTAAAGCCGCCGCGTTCAAGTTGTTGATAGATGCACGCAACGATTTTAGCCAGCGCTGGGGGTATCTGAAAAAAGGTGACCCGGCCACTGGCCTGCCTCCCGCCCCACCTACCGTGCGCAAGGAAATGCAGTCGGTTCAGCGGGACTGGGAGTTGTTGCTGAGCAACGTCAATGCCATTTTGGCCAGCCAGCAAACTGTACTGTCGTTGCATCAAGTGGCTGCGACACTGGCCGAGACCGTGCCGCAGTTGCAGGTCGAGTACGAAAAAGTCGTCGAAATTCTCTTGCAGCGGGGCGCTCCTGCCAGCCAGGTGGCACTGGCTCAGCGTCAGTCATTACTGGCCGAGCGGATTTTGGGCGCGGTGAATACGGTGCTGGCCGGTGACGAAAATGCGGCCCAGGCTGCCGGAGCCTTCGGGCGTGATGCCAACCGCTTCGGGCAAGTGCTCAACGGAATGTTGGAAGGCAATGACGGGCTGAGAATTACCCAGGTCGAAGACAAGGACGCCCGCGCCCGTTTGCAGGAGATTTCCGAACTGTTCCAGTTTGTATCCGGTTCAGTGGATGAAATCCTCGAAACCTCGCCGCAGTTGTTCCACGTACGTGAAGCAGCGAACAGTATTTTCAGTCTGTCGCAAACCCTGCTCGACGAAGCGTCGTCCTTGGCCAACGGCTTTGAAAACCTCGCCAGCGGGCGTTCGCTCGACATCATCGGCGGTTACGTACTGGGCTTGCTGGCGCTGGCATCAATTATCCTGATCGGGTTGGTGATGGTGCGCGAGACCAATCGCCAGTTGCGCGAAACCGCTGAAAAGAACGAACGAAATCAGAACGCGATCATGCGTTTGCTCGACGAAATTGCCGATCTGGCCGACGGCGACCTGACCGTGACCGCGTCGGTCACCGAAGATTTCACCGGCGCGATTGCCGACTCGATCAATTACTCCATCGACCAACTGCGCGAACTGGTGGCCACTATCAACCTCACAGCGGGCCAGGTCGCGGCCGCCGTGCAGGAAACCCAAGCCACCGCGATGCAATTGGCCGAGGCCTCCGAGCATCAGGCCCAGCAAATTTCCGAGGCTTCGGGGGCGATCCAGCAAATGGCCCATTCCATCGATCAGGTATCGGCCAACGCCTCTGAATCTTCCGCGGTGGCAGAACGCTCCGTGGCGATTGCCAACAAAGGCAATGAAGTGGTGCACAACACCATCCACGGCATGGACAACATTCGAGATCAGATTCAGGACACGGCCAAGCGGATCAAACGCTTGGGCGAGTCTTCCCAGGAAATCGGCGACATTGTCAGCCTGATTGACGATATTGCTGATCAGACCAATATTCTGGCGTTGAATGCGGCAATTCAGGCCTCGATGGCCGGTGATGCAGGGCGCGGGTTTGCCGTGGTGGCGGACGAAGTGCAGCGCTTGGCTGAGCGCTCATCGGCCGCCACGCGGCAAATTGAGACGCTGGTGCGGGCGATTCAGGCGGACACCAACGAGGCGGTCATCTCCATGGAACAAACCACCACCGAAGTGGTGCGCGGTGCCCGTCTGGCCCATGACGCCGGTGTGGCGCTGGAGGAGATCGAAGGCGTGTCGCAAAACCTGGCGGACTTGATTCAAAGCATCTCCAATGCCGCGCAACAGCAGACCACCTCGGCGGCGCAGATTTCCTTGACCATGAACGTCATTCAGCAAATCACCAACCAGACCTCGTCCGGTTCCACAGCGACCGCCGACAGCATCGGCAACCTGGCCAAAATGGCCAGCCAGCTGCGGCGCTCGGTGTCCGGTTTCACCTTGCCCGCTCCGCCAAAAGACCTTGGGCCACAGTAATGCGCTGCAATTCTGACTGGAGTCGTTATGGTTGACCGGCACGACTATGTGGCCCTTGAGTGGGTTAAAGGCGAAATTGCCTTCACCCTGAAACAGGCCCGAACGGCGCTGGATACCTACGCGCAACAGCCTGCTGCTGACACGCTGGAGCAGTGTCTGGCGTGCATACATCAGGTGCATGGCAGCTTGCTGATGGTCGAATTCTATGGCGCAGCCTTGCTGGCTGAAGAGATGGAGCAACTGGTGATTGCCCTGCAACAGGGCCGCGTCAACCAGCTCGACGAAGCCCTGCGGTTATTGCAGCAAGCGTTCAGCCAATTGCCCTTGTACCTGGACCGGGTACACAGCGCCCGGCGTGACTGGCCATTGGTGGTGTTGCCGTTGCTCAATGATCTGCGCACCGCTCGCGGCGAAGCGCTGCTCTCGGAAACCAGCCTGTTCAGCCCGCCCTTGCAGGTCTTGCCTGCATTAGATTCGGCGGCCCTGGAGCGTCTGGCCCCGTCTGAATTGCCGCGCCAATTGCGAATGCTGCGCCATACCTTGCAAGCCGCGTTTCTGGGCTTGCGCCGTGGCGAAGCAGTGCAGGCCAATCTGGAGCAAATGGTTGGCGTGTTCGCGCAACTTCAAAGCCTGTGCCTGGGGTCGCCGCTCAATGCTCTATGGAAAATCTCCGCGGCGTTGGTCGACGGCATGCTTAAAGGCCGGGTGCCCAACAGCCCAGCCCTGCGCAGCCTGCTGAAGAAATCCGACAAGGAACTCAAACGTCTACTGGAGCAGGGCATTGCAGCCGTCAACCAGCCCGCGCCCGAAGAGTTGCTTACCAGCCTGCTGTTTTACATCGCGAAGGCCGAACATCCGACGTCGAAAATGCTCGCGCTGAAGAATCACTACGAGCTGGATCAGGCCATGCCCGATGCGGCAATGGTTGATGAGGAGCGGGCGCGACTGGCCGGCCCCGACCGCGACGCAATGCGTTCGGTGGTGGCGGCACTGTGTGAAGAGCTGGTGCGGGTCAAGGAGCGCCTCGACCTGTTTGTGCGCAGTGATCGCTCGCATGTTTCGGAACTGAGCAGCCTGATGGCGCCGTTGCGCCAGATCGCCGACACCTTGGCCGTGCTGGGGTTTGGTCAGCCGCGCAAAGTCATTATTGATCAACTGGCGGTGATGCAAAGCCTGGCTCAGGGCCAGCGCGAACCGACGGATGCGGTGTTGATGGATGTTGCGTCGGCCCTGCTCTATGTCGAAGCGACATTGGCCGGTATGGTCGGCAATGTTGAGCCTTCGCAGCGCGAAGAGAGCCGCTTGCCTACCACCGACCTGATGCAGATCCACCAATTGGTGATCAAGGAAGCGCGCATCGGTCTGGAAGAAGTCAAAGACCTGATCGCTGACTATCTGGCGGCAGACCACGACCGCCAGCACTTGCAGCCACTGCCCGGGCTGCTGACGCAAATTCGCGGCGCGTTGGCGATGATCCCGCTGAGCCGTGCCGCCAGCTTGCTGCAAGCCTGCAACGACTATATTGGCGAGCGCGTACTGCAAGGGCCCGACCGCCCAACGACGGAGCAATTGGACCATCTGGCTGATGCGCTGATCAGTATCGAATATTACCTGGAACGACTGGCTCAGGACCCCGGTGCGGCGAGCGAGCGGGTATTGGACCGGGCCGAGAACAGCCTGGCCGAGCTGGGTTATGCCCCGGCCACGCACCCCGTGCTGCTACTCAATGACGTCCCCGCAGCACCACCGCTGAGGCCTGACCTGCAAGCGCAGAGTTTGGCTGATGCGCTGGCCAGCCCGCTGTCGGCGCTCAATCCGCCTGCGCAACACATGCCCACCAGCTTGCTGCCGCCGCCGGTGGATGAAGATCCGCTGGACGAAGAGTTGCTGGAAGTCTTTCTGGAAGAGACCGACGAAGTACTGGTCAGCCTGCACGACTGCTTGCCGCAGTGGGTCGCCAACCCTACGGATAACGTTGCGCTGGCCGAGCTTCGGCGCGGTTTTCACACCCTCAAGGGCAGCGGGCGCATGGTGCGTGCGCTGGTGCTGGGTGAGTTGGCGTGGGCGGTCGAGAACTTGCTCAATCGAGTTATCGAACACAGCGTGGCGCCGTCTCCACAAATTTACCAACTGCTCGAAGACGTGCTGGTGCTGCTGCCCGAGCTGATTCAAGCATTTACCGAGCAAGGTCAGCGTCAGCGCGAAGACGTCGACCAGTTGGCTGCACGGGCGCAGCGCCTGGCGCAACCGCTGCTGATTACTCAGGACAGCAGCTTCGACCCGCAGTTGCTGGATATTTTCCGGCAGGAAGCGCAAGCCCATCTCGAACGTCTAGACCGGTTTCTGGATCAGGCTCGCGTGCAGATGCCGCTGTACGCCAGCGACGACTTGCAGCTGGCCATGCATACGCTAAAAGGCAGCGCGCATATGGCGGGCGTGGTGCGCATGGCTGAGTTGGCCACGCCACTGGATCATCTGGTGCGTGAGTACAAGGCCCACCATATTGCCCTGGGGCCGGATGAAGTCGATCTGCTGCTGGAGGCCGACGGTTTGCTGCATCGTGGTCTTAAGCAGTTGGATATCGACCCGCTGGCCGATATTAAGGGGGCTGGCTCCTTGATCGAACGCACCGAGCAACTGATCGCCGCCCGTCTTGAAACCTTGCTCAATACACCTGCAAGCGGCTGGGTCCCCAAGCGTGATCCGCAGCGCATTGCCGAGTTTCTGGCCGAGAGCATGGACATCCTGTTTGACGCTGAAGAACTGTTGAAAAACTGGCACCAGAACCCCCGGCAGCGTGATGCTCTCGACAGCCTGCTGGACCAGTTGAGCACTCTGGCCGGGTCGGCGCACCTGCTCGACTTGCAGCCTGTTGATGGTCTATGTGAAGCCTTGCTCGACCTGTACGGCGCCGTCGAAGAAAGCAGCCTGGCAGTCAGTGAACGTTTCTTTGAAGCGGCCGATGACGCTCATGAAGCGTTGATTAGCATGCTCGACCAACTGGCTGCAGGGCAGGAAAT
The DNA here is from genome assembly GCF_037055265.1 of Pseudomonas sp. ML2-2023-6. NCBI lineage: Bacteria > Pseudomonadati > Pseudomonadota > Gammaproteobacteria > Pseudomonadales > Pseudomonadaceae > Pseudomonas > Pseudomonas sp. ML2-2023-6. The sequence goes on from NZ_CP146347.1 coordinate 1,010,809, forward strand.
CACTCCGCAACCGGAGCTGATCCAGACCTTGTACGGGCTGTTGCATGAAGGTCTGGCGCCCGACGCCACGGGACTGGTTCGCGGTGATGGCAGCCAGATCACCGAGCTGGGAACCGCCACCGATCAGTTGGGGGCCGATCAGGCCGATGAGTTCGACGAGGAGATCGTCGAGATTTTTCTCGAAGAGGCCGTGGATATTCTCGAAAGTGCAGGTTTTGCCCTGCAGCGTTGGCTGAGTGCGCCCGACAGTCTGGCGTCGCTGTCTTCCTTGCAGCGCGATTTGCACACCCTCAAGGGCGGTGCGCGCATGGCCGGGATCGAGCCGGTTGCCGAGTTGGCCCATGAGCTTGAGCATTTGTATGAAGGGTTGCTGGACCGGCGCTTGAATGAGAGCCCGGCCTTAAGCCGCTTGCTTGAGCGCAGCCATGAGCAGCTTGGGCTGATGCTTGAACAACTGCAGCACCAGCAGCCGTTGAGCGAGTCTTATGAACTGATCGAGGCCATTCGCGGGTTTCGCCTCTACAGCCATTCGCCTGTCGAGCCGAACAGCATCGAGCCCAAGTCAGATGTTGCGCTCAATAGCGGCGACCCGGAACTGCAGGATATCTTCCTCGATGAAGCTTTCGACATCCTCGAAAGCTCGGGAGCGGCCTTGTTACGCTGGCAAGCCGACCCGCAAAACCATCTTGAAGTGGAAAACCTGCTGCGTGATTTGCACACCCTGAAAGGGGGCGCGCGCATGGTCGAGGTCGCCGTCATTGGCGACCTTGCTCACGAACTTGAGACCCTCTTCGAAGATATTTCGGTGGGCTTTCTGGTGCCCGGTGCTGAACTGTTCGTACTGCTGCAGCGTTGCCACGACCAGCTGGCGCAAATGTTCGATGCATTGCGCAGTGGCCAGCCACTGCCTTCGCCCCAGGCGCTGATCGAGCAGATTCGCCAGATTGAGCGCAACACCCGGCAGGCGCCTGGCGCGGTGCCCAAGCCTGAGCCGGCGGCGTTGCCGGTGCCCGAAGGCGAGCGCACGGGGCTGGACACCCTCAAGGTGCCAGCCGAATTGCTGGAAGACCTGGTCAACCTGGCGGGTGAAGCCTCGATCATTCGTGGGCGGGTGGAGCAGCAGGTCAACGATGGGCAAGTGGCCCTCAACGAGATGCAGACCACCCTCGAACGGATGCAGGATCAGCTGCGTCGGCTCGACAGCGAAACCCAAGGTCGCCTGCACAGTCGCCCGCACACTGAAGCCGATGGCGTGGCTTACGACGAATTCGACCCGCTGGAAATGGACCGTCATTCCTTGCTGCAGCAATTGTCCCGCGCTCTGTTCGAGTCGGCGTCGGACTTGCTCGATCTTAAAGCCACACTGGCGGCCCGCTGTCAGGATGCGCACGGCCTGTTGCAAAAGCAGGCGCGGGTAAACACCCAGTTGCAAGAAGGCCTGATGGGCACGCGCATGGTGCCGTTCGAGCGCGTGTTACCGCGGCTTAAACGCGTGGTGCGTCAGGTGGCGAGCGAACTGGGCAAGCACGTTGAATTCAACGTGATCAATGCTGAAGCCGAAATCGACCGCAACGTTCTTGAGCGTATGGTGGCGCCGTTGGAGCACATGCTGCGCAACGCCGTTGACCACGGGCTTGAGCCTGCCGAGATCCGCCAGGCAAGTGGTAAGCCGGAGCAGGGCCTGATCAGCCTGGAGTTGTCTTACGAAGGCGGCGATGTGGTGTTCGACATGCACGATGATGGTGCTGGAGTGCCGCTTGAAGCCGTGCGCCGCAAAGCCATTTTACGCGGCCTGCTGGACCCCGAGGCCACGGTCAGTGACCGCGAAGTGTTGCAGTTCATCCTGCAGCCGGGGTTTTCTACGGCTGAAAAAATCACCCAGATCTCCGGGCGCGGCGTCGGCATGGACGTGGTGCATGAAGAAGTGCGTCAGTTGGGCGGCAGTATGACCATCGACTCGGTGGTCGGGCAGGGCGTGCACTTTCAGATCCGCCTGCCGTTCAGCGTTTCGCTCAACCGAGCCTTGATGGTGCAGTGCGCCGACGAGCAATACGCCATCTCGCTCGACACTGTCGAAGGCATCGTGCGCGTCATGCCCAACGAGCTGGAGGGTTACTATCAGCTCAACCCGCCGCTGTATCACTACGGCGGGCAAACCTACGAACTGCGTTACCTCGGCGAATTGCTGCAAACCGTAGGCAAACCCAAGCTGGTGGGCGAGAGCCATTCATTGCCGGTGCTGTTGGTACATTGCCAGGATCAGCGCGTGGCCTTGCAGGTCGACGCATTGGCGGGCTCGCGAGAAATAGTGGTCAAAAGTCTCGGCCCGCAATTTACCGGGGTGCAGGGGTTGTCGGGCGCGACCATCCTTGGGGATGGTCGGGTGGTGCTGATCCTCGATCTGCTGGCTTACATTCGCGCGCATCAGGCGCGTCAGCCGTTACAACGGGCGCATCACGAAGCGGTCGGCGCCCTTGAATTTATTCCGGCCGTGCGCCCGCCGCTGGTGCTGGTAGTGGACGACTCGGTCACCGTGCGCAAAGTCACCAGCCGCCTGCTGGAGCGCAACGGTATGAACGTCATCACCGCCAAAGACGGGGTCGACGCCATGAGCGTGCTCGAAGAGCACACCCCGGACCTGATGCTGCTGGACATTGAAATGCCGCGTATGGACGGCTTCGAGGTGGCAACCCGTGTGCGCAACGACCCGCGCCTTAAAGACTTGCCGATCATCATGATCACCTCGCGCACCGGGCAAAAACACCAGAACCGGGCGATGGCCATTGGCGTCAACGACTACCTGGGCAAGCCGTATCAAGAGTCGGTGTTGCTGGAACGCATCGCCTACTGGAGCAACTTTCATGCTTGATCATCGCGTGGGCAGCCTGACCGGTTTGCTGCTACCACTGGCCGACCGCTACTTGCTGCTGCCCAACGTAGCGATAGCCGAGCTGATCGGTTGGCAGCGCGGCGACCCGAGCAGCGATTCACCGCCTTGGCACCTGCGCCAGATCACCTGGCGCGACCGCGAACTGCCATTGATCAGCTTTGAAGCGGCCTGCGGTAGCCCCGTCGTTATTGGTGAGCGGGCACGTATCGTCGTGCTCAACACCCTGGGCGGCGATTCCCGGCTCAAATTTATCGCCATGGTGGTGCAAGGCATCCCGCGTTCTTACCGTCTGGACAGCCAACTGAGTTTTGTCGACGTCCCGCTCAGCCCGCTGGAGCGTGCGGCGGTGCAGGTGGGCGATCATGTAGCGAAAATCCCGGATTTGCTGGCGCTGGAACGATTGGTGTTGGGCGAGAAGGAATGAAAACCTGTAGTCGCTGACGAGGCACGAGGCTGCGATGGGCGACGAAGCGGCCCCTGCTTTTGAAGGTCCTGCGGCCCTTATCGCAGCCTCGCTGCGCTCCTCAGCGGCTACAAGTGTGTGCGGTACAAAGCATGTGAGGGCAAACCTGCTCTCACGGCTGCTCGACGATCGCCGCATTGCCCTTTAATTTCGCAACCCCGACCCTTATCTCTTAACCGGGTGACGCAGTCGCACTGTCAGTTCTTGAGGATGTTGCACATGTATCACGGCGAAAAGCTAAACGCCTGGACCCACCTGTTGGGAGCTGTTGCGGCAGCAGTAGGCAGTATTTGGTTATTGGTGATGGCGTGCCTCGACGGCAGCCCGCAAAAGATTGTCAGTGTGGCGATTTATGGTGTCACGCTGGTGTTGCTGTACAGCGTGTCGACCGTGTACCACAGCGTACGCGGGCGTTCGAAGGTGATCATGCAGAAGTTCGATCATCTGTCGATTTACCTGTTGATCGCCGGTAGTTACACCCCTTTTTGCCTGGTCACGCTGCACGGGCCGTGGGGTTGGTCGCTGTTCGGAATTGTCTGGGGCATGGCGGTGATCGGCATGCTGCAGGAGATCAAACCCCGCTCCGAAGCGCGCATTCTGTCTATCGTGATTTACGCGGTAATGGGCTGGATTGTGCTGGTGGCTGTCAAGCCGTTGCTGGCGGCGCTGGGCACCGCTGGCTTTATCTGGCTGGCCGCTGGCGGGGTGATGTACACCGTGGGGATTATCTTTTTTGCCCTGGATCACCGTCTGCGCCATGCCCACGGCATTTGGCATCTGTTCGTGATTGCCGGCAGCCTGCTGCACTTTGTGGCCATCGCGCATTACGTGATCTGACTCAGGGCAACTAAGCTTGCGGCTTGGGTTTTTGGGTGTCACTGCGAATCTGCGCATGACTGATCAGGGCAAAGATAAAGCTGCCACCGATGATATTGCCGGCCAGGGTCGGGCCGGCAAATATCAGCCAGAAGTCTTTCCAGGGCAGTTCGCCGGCAAACACCAGATACGACACTTCAGCCGTACCGACCACGATGTGGGTGAAGTCGCCCAGCGCCATCAGGTAGGTGATGAGGATGATGATCCACATCTTGGCGCTCTCCATGGACGGGATCATCCACACCATCGTCGCGATCATCCAGCCCGAGATGATGCCCTTGGAAAACATCTGACTGACGTCGTTCTCCATGACCTTGTGCCCTATTTCCAGGAAAGCCTTGTCGGTCTGGGTGTCGAAAATCGGCAAGTGCAACATCACATAAGCCACCAGCAAGGTGCCCATCAGGTTGCCCACCAGCACCACAGCCCACAATCGGAGCAGACGCCCGAAATTGCTCAGCGTGGGTTTACTCATGATCGGCAGTACGGCAGTCAGGGTATTTTCGGTGAACAATTGCTGGCGGGAGAGGATGACGGCCAAAAAGCCGGCGCAGTAGCCGAAGCTGGCTATGACCTTGAAGGCTTCGCCGCTGGGCAGGCGCGAGTTGAGCAACCCCATGGCCATAAGCGACAGGCCCATTGTGAGCCCGGCGGCCAGTGCCGACCAGAACAGGGCGGCGATGCTGCGCTCCAGCTCCTGATCACCCTGCAAACGAATGATTTCGTGCAGGACCGCTGCGCGCGGAGGCTGGTTTTTGGTGACGTCGTGCTTTTCTTCAGCCGACAGGTTGGGGGTTTTGCCGCTGTTTTGGGTGTCCATGAGGTTTCATGACCGTTGGCGTGTGTAAGCGTACGACACGCGCGGGGGCCAGCTGTTCACTCATGCCTGTGGGAGTTGGCTTGTCAGCGATGCAAACGACTCGGTATGCCAGAGAGGCCTTGGTCATGCATTCGCCGGCAAGCCGGCTCCCACAAAGCCCGGGGGATTAATCAGTCTTTCTTTTCATCGTCGAACTGATCTTTGACGTACTTGATTTCGGTACGCCCGTGCGGCGCCGGCAAGCCGTCTTCGCCCAGGTTGACGAAAACCATTTTGTCGACGGTCAGGATGCTTTTGCGGGTGATCTTGTTGCGCACTTCGCAGGTCAGGGTGATCGAGGTGCGCCCGAATTCGGTAGCAGTAATACCCAGCTCGATGATGTCGCCTTGGCGTGAGGCGCTGACAAAATTGATTTCGGAGATGTACTTGGTCACCACGCGCTGGTTGCCCAGTTGGACGATGGCGTAGATCGCGGCTTCTTCGTCGATCCAGCGCAGCAGGCTGCCACCGAACAGGGTGCCGTTGGGGTTGAGGTCTTCGGGTTTAACCCATTTGCGGGTGTGAAAATTCATATTCGCTCCTGACCGTCTTGCCTTAGATGCCTGCCATGATGTCAGACCACAGCCCTCATCTCTATTAACCTTGGACTATGGTCTCGATTAAGCAAATCAAAATGCCGTGGATAAATCCTTGGGAACATCGGCGCGGATGGCTATAATCACCCCCGCTTCAAAACGGTCATTTTTACCCAGTACCGTTCCCGCCACCTGTCCGAGGGGCGCTGCAGCAGGTTCAACCTGTCAGGCTCGGATGGGGCGTTGTTTGTTCAGGGCTCCCTGTTCAGGCACTAAACGCACAACGGCGCCCATTCGCGATTAAACGAATGGAGGCTCTTGATGAGCGCTGTAAACACGCCTGCAGGTTTTACCGACTATAAAGTCGCTGATATGTCCCTCGCCCAATGGGGCCGTCGCGAAACCTTTATCGCCGAGTCCGAAATGCCAGCCCTGATGGGTCTGCGCCGCCGTTATGCCGCAGAACAACCGCTCAAGGGCGCGAAGATTCTGGGCTGCATTCACATGACCATCCAGACTGCCGTGCTGATCGAAACCCTGGTTGCCCTGGGTGCCGAAGTGCGTTGGTCGTCGTGCAACATCTTCTCGACTCAGGATCAGGCTGCTGCCGCGATCGCTGCTGCCGGTATCCCGGTTTTCGCCTGGAAAGGCGAGACTGAAGCCGAGTACGAGTGGTGCCTTGAGCAAACCATCTTGAAAGATGGCGAGCCTTGGGACGCCAACATGATCCTCGACGATGGCGGCGACCTGACCGAGCTGCTGCACAAGAAATACCCGGCCATGCTGAAAAAGATCCACGGCGTGACTGAAGAAACCACCACCGGTGTACACCGTTTGCTGGACATGCTGGCCAAAGGCGAGCTGATGATCCCTGCGATCAACGTGAACGACTCGGTGACCAAAAGCAAAAACGACAACAAGTACGGCTGCCGTCACAGCCTGAACGATGCGATCAAGCGTGGTACTGACCACCTGTTGTCCGGCAAGCAAGCGCTGGTAATCGGTTACGGCGACGTGGGCAAGGGTTCGGCCCAGTCCCTGCGTCAGGAAGGCATGATCGTTAAAGTGTCGGAAATCGACCCGATCTGCGCCATGCAAGCGTGCATGGACGGCTACGAAGTGGTTTCGCCGTTCATCAACGGCCAGAACGATGGTACTGCTGCCAGCATCGACGCTGCACTGCTGGGCAAGATCGACCTGATCGTGACCACCACCGGTAACGTCAACGTGTGCGACAAAAACATGCTGGCTGCGCTGAAAAAACGTGCAGTAGTGTGCAACATCGGTCACTTCGACAACGAAATCGACACCGCTTTCATGCGCAAAAACTGGGCATGGGAAGAAGTGAAGCCACAGGTTCACAAGGTTCACCGTACTGGCCTGGGCGAATTCGACCCACAGAACGACGACTACCTGATCCTGCTGGCCGAAGGCCGTCTGGTTAACCTGGGCAATGCCACGGGTCACCCAAGCCGCATCATGGACGGTTCGTTCGCCAACCAGGTTCTGGCTCAGATCTTCCTGTTCGCGCAGAAGTACGCTGACCTGCCGGCAGAGCTGCAAGCCGAGCGCCTGACTGTAGAAGTTCTGCCGAAGAAGCTGGACGAAGAAGTGGCCCTGGAAATGGTTCGCGGCTTCGGTGGCGTTGTGACGCAACTGACCAAGACTCAGGCCGACTACATCGGTGTGACCGTCGAAGGCCCGTTCAAGCCAGACGCTTACCGCTACTGATTAAAAAAGGCGGTCAGGCTTGCACTGACCGCCTTTTTTTTGTGTGAGAGTTCAGCGTCAGGGGGCGCCTTAACCCCCCTTCGCGTACGCAAGGGTATTCCCATGTCTCAAGACCGTCGTTTCAGCTTCGAGTTCTTCCCGACCAAGACCGATGCTGGACATGAAAAACTGATGAACACGGCTCGCCAACTGGCGACCTACAACCCGGATTTTTTCTCCTGCACCTATGGTGCCGGTGGCTCGACCCGCGACCGCACGATCAATACCGTGCTGCAGCTGGAGAGCGAAGTAAAAGTGCCTGCGGCTCCGCACCTGTCGTGCGTGGGTGACAGCAAGGCCGATTTGCGCGGCCTGTTGACCCAGTACAAGGCTGCAGGCATCAAGCGCATCGTTGCCCTGCGTGGCGACCTGCCTTCGGGCATGGGCATGGCCAGCGGCGAGTTGCGCTACGCCAATGACCTGGTGAGTTTCATTCGGGAAGAAACCGGTGATCACTTCCATATCGAAGTGGCCGCTTACCCGGAAATGCACCCGCAAGCGCGCAACTTCGAAGACGATATCAGCAACTTCGTGCGCAAGGCCCACGCTGGCGCTGACAGCGCGATCACCCAGTACTTTTTCAACGCCGACAGCTACTTCCGTTTTGTCGAGCGCGTGGAAGCTGCGGGCGTGATGATTCCTGTTGTGCCGGGCATCATGCCGATCACCAACTACAGCAAGCTGGCGCGATTCTCTGACGCTTGTGGCGCAGAAATCCCACGCTGGATTCGCAAGCAACTTGAAGCCTACGGCGACGATACGCAGAGCATCCAGGCGTTTGGCGAACAGGTTATCAGCGAAATGTGCGAACGCCTGCTGGACGGCGGCGCACCGGGGTTGCACTTCTATACCCTGAACCAGGCTGATCCGAGCTTGGCGATCTGGAACAACCTGAAGCTGCCACGCTGATTCAAGACCTGTAGCCGCGGCCGCAGGCTGCGATGGGTTTGGTGCGCCACTGCGACGCAGCGGCCCCGGCCTTGATGCAGAAAGCGAAGACCCTTCGGTCCTTATCGCAGCCTGCGGCAGCGGCTACAGGGTTTTTCTTGATGCCGGCCGCGGCTACAAAAAAGCCGTTGGGCAGCATGAAATCGGCGCGCCGTGATTGCTCTGTTATACTCCGGGCTTTCCGCCAGGCTTACGCCCGGCCGCTCGTCCTTGTACAAGCCACTCAACCCCGCTACTGCGCAGCTCTTGCCCGCGCGAGCGGTGCGAATGAGCCTTGTGGACTGGAGCAGGACCGGACGGGATTGCGTCTCCTTAAACGCCATTCACGCCAGGCAAGACTATCCCTTTGGGCCAAGCCCTAACTAGAACAGGATTTCTCATGTCCTTTGCTTCCCTCGGTCTCTCCGAGGCTTTAGTCCGCGCCATTGAAGCTGCGGGCTATACCGAGCCTACTCCGGTGCAACAGCGGGCCATTCCCGCCGTGTTGCAAGGTCGCGACCTGATGGTTGCGGCTCAGACAGGTACTGGTAAAACCGGCGGCTTCGCTCTTCCGATTCTGGAAAAGCTGTTTCCCAATGGCCACCCGGACAAATCCCAGCGCCACGGCCCACGCCAACCACGCGTGCTGGTCCTGACCCCAACCCGCGAACTTGCCGCCCAGGTGCACGAGAGCTTCAAGCTCTACGCCCGCGACTTGAAGTTCGTCAGCGCCTGCGTGTTTGGCGGTGTCGGCACCAACCCTCAGGTCCAGGCTCTGGCCCGTGGTGTTGACGTACTGGTTGCCTGCCCGGGTCGTTTGCTCGACCTGGCTGGTCAAGGCAGCGTTGACTTGTCCCACGTTGAAATCCTGGTGCTCGACGAAGCTGACCGGATGCTCGACATGGGCTTCGTCCATGACGTGAAAAAAGTCCTCGCACGTCTGCCGTCCAAGCGTCAAAACCTGCTGTTTTCGGCGACGTTCTCCAAGGACATCACTGATCTGGCCGGCAAGTTGCTGCGCAACCCGGAACGCATCGAAGTTACGCCGCCCAACACGACGGTCGAGCGTATCGAACAGCGTGTTTTCCGTTTGCCTGCCACCCACAAGCGTGCGCTGCTGGCTCACTTGATCACCGCAGGCGCCTGGGAACAGGTTCTGGTCTTTACTCGTACCAAGCATGGCGCCAACCGCCTGGCTGAGTACCTGGACAAGCATGGCCTTAGCGCCGTAGCCATCCACGGTAACAAGAGCCAGAACGCGCGGACCAAAGCCCTGGCCGACTTTAAAGCCGGTGCCGTACGCATTCTGGTAGCGACCGATATTGCCGCTCGCGGTCTGGATATCGATCAGCTGCCACACGTGGTCAACTTCGAGCTGCCAAACGTCGATGAAGACTACGTTCACCGTATCGGCCGTACTGGCCGTGCCGGTCGTTCGGGCGAGGCGATCTCGCTGGTTGCTCCGGACGAAGAAAAACTGCTGAAAAGCATCGAGCGCATGACCCGCCAGAAAATCGCCGATGGCGACCTGATGGGTTTTGACTCCAGCACCGTAGAAGCTGAAAAGCCTGAAGTGCGCGAGCGTCCGGATGTGCGTAACCCGCGCAACCCGCCACGTGGTCCTCGTGGCGACGGTCCGGGTAACCCGGGCGGTGGCGGCGGTCGTAAAGACAAAGGCAAGGAAAAGAGCAAAGAGAAGCCAGCCGCTGCTCGTAGCGAGCGTCCTGCTCGTGAGCAAAAGCCGCGCGAGGCTCAACCTGCCCGTGAACAGCGTCAGCCAACCCCACGTTCGGACGCCAACCGTGCGCCGGACGAGTTCCGCGATGACGATGTAGACAACTTTGGTAACCGCGCTGATTACGTCAGCCCGTACCAGAACAAAAACAACCAGAGCCGTGGCCGCCGTCCGGGTGCTCCTGCAACGGGTACTGGCACTGGCGCAGCGCCAGCAGCACGTACTGGTGGTCGTCAAAATGCTCCGCGTACCGGCAGCGGCGCCAGCACTGGCACACCGCCTGCCAAACGCAGCGGTCCACGCAGCGGTGCCCCGCGTGACGGTCAAGCCCGTCGCGAAAATCGCCCGGCCCGTGACGATGCCCGTCAAGAGCCAGCGGTTAAAGGCCCGCGTGAAAATCAGCCGAAGATCATGCACAAGGAGTCGAAAAGCGATCGTTTCCCGACACCTGAGCAGCTCGATCAACTGCCGAACCGCCCTCGTGGTGAAAAGCCTGCGCTGTTGACTCGCAACCGCTGAGTCCAAAGCGCCCTCACCTTAACTCTCTCCCAGAGGGTCAGGGTGAGGGGCTCTTGATTCACGCATAAAAAAACGCCCCGGCTCTCGCAAGCCGGGGCGTTTTTTTTAGCCGTATAAAAGCGCTATTACTTGGCCTTCATGCCTTCCAGCGAGATGTCCAGGGTCAGCGTCTGGTCTGCGCCCGGGCTCTTGATGCCGAAGTCGTTCAGGTTCACAGACGTGGTCGCGTTGAAGCCAGCGCGTTCGCCACCCCACGGGTCCTTGCCTTCGCCGTTGAACGTTGCCTTGAACGTCACTGGCTTGGTCACGCCGTGCAGGGTCAGGTCGCCTGTTACGTCAGCTGTTTTCTCGCCAGTCGGTACAACCTTAGTCGACTTGAAGGTCGCTTCCGGGAACTTGCTCACGTCCAGGAAATCTTTGCTGGCGATATGCTTGTCACGTTCTGCGTGGTTGGAGAACAGGCTGGCGGTTTTCAGGGTGACGTCAATTTTGCTGTCAGCAGGCTTGGCAGCGTCCCACGAGAAGGTGCCGCTCCAGTCCTTGAATGTGCCGTGAATAAAGCTGAAGCCCAGGTGGCTGACTTTCCAGTCGATAAAGGCGTGCTGGCCTTCCTTGTCGATGGTGTAGTCAGCAGCCATGGCCTGACCTGCGGTCAGCAGTGCAGTACCGAGTGCCAGCGCAGCGAGGGTCTTTTTCAACATGCGGTCTATTCCTTTTGAGTTGAGGTTGAGCATCAGGCTTTGCGCCCCAGCATACGGGTCAGGGTCGCATCACGATCAATAAAGTGGTGCTTCAAAGCGATGAGGCCATGCAGCCCGGCAAAAATCACCACGGCCCACGCCAGGTACAGATGCACGACACCGGCCACATCGGCCTGATCGGGCAGGTTGGAAATCAGTGCAGGTACTTCAAACAGGCCGAATACCGGGATGCCCACGCCTTCAGCGGTGGAGATCAGGTAGCCAGCGATCATTAGTGCAAACAAAGCCAGATACAAAAAACCGTGGCCCAGTTTGGCGCCGATACGTGTTGCCTTGCTGTAGCTGGCCAGGGCAGGAGGCGCCGGGCTGATCCAGATCCATATCACACGTAGCAACATTACTGCGAGCAGCGTCAAACCAATGCTCTTGTGCAGGTCTGGCGCTTCTTTGCGCCAAGGGCTGTAGTAGTCCAGACCAACCATCCACAGACCCAGCGCGAACAATCCGAACACTGCCAACGCAACGGTCCAGTGCATGAAAATACTGACGGCACCATATCGAGAAGAAGAGTTACGTAGCTGCATTGCCAACATCCTGTGGGAACTTGAGCCTAAGACTAATGGTTTACCTATCGAATGAAAGCGCATTTTTTCGCTGCAAGTTATCGATAAATACGATCTGTAGCCTGGGTGCCAATAATTAAGCAAACGTTAACAATATTTTGTGTCGCTATTGTTTGTCTTCAGGCGTCAGTAAGGTGCTGGGATTTGTAATAGGTTGTGACACGCGGGCGGATTGCATAGGCTTGCGCGATTGTTTACCCGCGCACGTCGGGAACCAGCGCCAGGAGAGTGGGAAATGGGCCTGAATAATCAGTGGATGCAGCGAGATCTTGCCGTTTTATGGCACCCCTGCACCCAAATGAAGGATCACGAGCAACTGCCGTTGATCCCGATCAAGCGCGGCGAAGGCGTGTGGTTGGAAGACTTTGAAGGCAAGCGTTACCTGGATGCCGTGAGTTCCTGGTGGGTCAACGTATTTGGCCACTGCAACCCGCGTATCAACCAGCGCATCAAGGACCAGGTCGACCAGTTGGAGCACGTGATCCTTGCGGGCTTTAGCCATCAGCCGGTGATTGAACTGTCCGAGCGACTGGTCAAGATGACGCCCGAAGGCCTGACCCGCTGCTTCTACGCCGATAACGGTTCGTCGTGCATCGAAGTCGCGTTGAAGATGAGCTTTCACTACTGGCTCAATCGCGAGCAGCCGAACAAAAAGCGCTTCGTGACCCTGACCAACAGCTACCACGGCGAAACCATGGCCGCGATGGCCGTGGGTGATGTGCCGTTGTTCACCGAAACCTACAAGGCGTTGCTGCTCGACACCATTAAAGTGCCGAGCCCCGACTGCTACCTGCGCCCCGAAGGCGTGAGCTGGGAAGCCCATTCGCGCACGATGTTTGTGGCTATGGAACAGACCCTGGCCGAGCATCACGACACGGTGGCTGCAGTGATCGTCGAGCCGTTGATTCAGGGCGCGGGCGGCATGCGCATGTACCACCCGGTGTACCTCACGCTGTTGCGCGAGGCCTGCGATCGCTACGGTGTGCACCTGATCCTCGACGAAATCGCCGTGGGCTTTGGCCGCACCGGAACCATGTTTGCCTGTGAACAGGCGGGCATTACCCCGGACTTCCTGTGCCTGTCTAAAGCGTTGACCGGTGGTTATTTGCCGTTGGCTGCCTGCGTAACCACTGAAGAGGTTTACAGCGCGTTCTACGACGACTACCCGACGCTGCGCGCTTTCCTGCATTCCCACAGCTACACGGGTAACCCGCTGGCGTGTGCGGCGGCTCTGGCGACGTTGGATATCTTCGAAGAAGACAACGTGATCGAGAACAACAAGGCGCTGGCTCAGCGTATGACCAGTGCGACTGCGCATCTGGTGGATCATCCTCATGTCTCGGAAGTGCGTCAGACCGGTATGGTTCTGGCCATTGAAATGGTCCAGGACAAAGCCAGCAAAACGGCTTACCCGTGGCAGGAGCGCCGAGGTCTGAAGGTATTCCAGCACGCACTGGAGCGTGGCGCGTTGTTGCGTCCGTTGGGCAGCGTGGTGTATTTCTTGCCGCCTTACGTGATTACCCCCGAGCAGATCGACTTTCTGGCTGAAGTGGCCAGTGAAGGGATCGATATTGCGACCCGCAGCGACATCAGCGTGGCCGTGCCATCGAACTTCCATCCGGACTTCCGCGACCCGGGTTAAACACAATTTTGTAGCCGCTGCCGCAAGCTGCGATAAGGGCCGCAGGACCTTCAATACACCAAGGTCGCTGGGGGGCAACCCATCGCAGCCTGCGGCAGCGCCTACATGAATAATTAAATTTTCAGAGAACCCATATGAGATTGTCCCGCTTCTTTATCGACGCCCCCTTGAGCCTTGGTGAACACGAATTGCCTGAAGCCCAGGCGCATTACATTGGCCGCGTACTGCGCATGGCCGAGGGCGATGCACTGCAAGTGTTCGACGGCTCGGGTCAGGAGTTTTTGGGGCGCTTGCTGGAAGTCGGCAAAAAACGCGTGCGCGTAGTGCTGGACGAAACCTTTGCCGGGCAAGTGGAATCGCCATTGGCCATCCACCTTGGTCAGGGCCTGTCCCGTGGCGAGCGCATGGACTGGGCGATTCAAAAGGCTACCGAGTTGGGAGTGACCGAAATCACCCCGATCATGAGTGAGCGCTGCGAAGTGCGGCTCAAGGACGAACGCGCGGATAAGCGCCTGGCCCACTGGCGCCAAGTGGCGATCAGCGCCTGCGAACAGTGCGGCCGTTCGCGGGTGCCGGTGATTCATCCGCCGGTGATGCTCAGCGACTGGATCAAAACCACCGAAGCCGACCTCAAGCTGGTGCTGCACCCGGTGTCCGAACCGTTGGCCAGCCACGCCAAACCTGCACGTCTGGCGTTTTTGATCGGCCCCGAGGGCGGCTTGACCGACAGCGAAGTCGACCTGGCCCAAGCCGCTGGCTATCAGCCTGCGCGACTTGGCCCACGGGTACTGCGCACTGAAACTGCGCCGGTTGTGGCTTTGGCTGTGGCGCAGCAGTTGTGGGGTGATTTCTAAACGCTGTGGCATGCCAGCCGCGTAGCAGCTGCCGAAGGAACGAGGCTGCGTTCGGCGGCGCAGCCGTCGTAAAACCATTCAATCTCGGTGTTTCAGGTATACCGCGGCTACCGGGTTTACGACGACTTCGTCGCCGAACGCAGCCTCGTTCCTTCGGCAGCTGCTACAGAACTACCGGCAACGCATTTGGCCTTTAAAATCAGGCGTTTCGTACGACGTTTCGCTTTTAATCTCGTGAAACATCCGAGAAAATCCAGCTCGCTTGCGCCTGTCAAAATCGGGGAATAGTCTCGGCCCATCGCTGCAAAACGGCGGTCGGGTTTAGTAGCCCGGCTTGTAAACTTGACGCAAAGTGCCATCGCTATGGTGGCCGTGCGTAGGGCACTTTCGGGTGCGCCGGTTTCCAAGTTTTCCGGTCTACTAACCTGCGTACGGCTGCCACCCATTCGTTTAGTAGCGATTAAGGGCAGCTCCATAAATTTGGAGAACCCATGAAAAAGATCACCCCCGACCCACCTGTTTTGCCCCTCGATGCTGCTGACAGTCATGACCCGTTACTTGATCGTGCCGCCACTGAACGTGCGCTCAATTTTTACCTGCAACACCATAAGCCTTATCGCCCCATGGGCACGGCCATGTTTGCCATCCCGGACAGTGTCAATTGCGAAGCGGCTTTGGCCCAGGCGTCAGACTTGTTGCGCTGTGCGGGTGCCTGCGCGAATGAGGCGGGGAATGGTTTGAGCGGGCCCGCGCGCGACTTGGTGTTGTCGACCGTGCACTTGGTGGAGCTGGCCAAAGGTTATGTCGACAAGTCGCTGGACACGCTGGTAACGCACTGAAGCAGCACGCGCCTGATTGGCGACAGGCGCGTAATTTTGGAGCCGCTAGCGGTTATCAACGCTTGGGTATAAGCCTCACCAATACAGCCCCTTACTCCACCGGATCACTCACGGGTTTGGCGATGATCTGCTTCAGTTCAGCGGTCATCGGGAACTCCAGGTTCAGGCCGTTGGGCGGGATTGGTTGTTCGAACCAGCGCTGGTAGATGCTGGTGATTTCGCCGGACTGATACAGGTCAGCCAGGGTCTTGTTGACCACGGCCAGGAACTGCGGGTCGTCCTTGCGCACCATGCAGCTGTAGATTTCCCGCGATTGCTCGTCACCGACCACGACCCAGTTGTGCGGGTCACGGGCTTTGGCGCGTTCGCCGTAGAGCAGTGCGTCGTCCATGTAGAAGGCCACGGCGCGACCGGTCTCGAGCATCTTGAACGCTTCGCCATGGTCTTTGGCGCTGATCACGTTCATGCCCATCTTGTGGTCGGCGCTGTAGCTTTTGATAAAGCGCTCATTGGTGGTGCCCGCGGTGGTCACGACGTTTTTGTCGCGCAGATCATCGAAGCCTTTGATGCCGCTGTTCTTGGCGGTCAGTAACTGGCCTTTGACATAGATGAACCCGTACGAAAATGCCACCTGCTTTTGCCGCTCTGCCGTCACGCCGGTCGAGCCGCACTCCAGGTCAACGGTGCCGTTCTGTACCAGCGGAATGCGGGTTTGCGAAGTGACCAGGTTGTATTTGACCTTCAGCGGTTTGTCGCCCATTTGCTGCTGGATACGCTCGACGACCTTGTTGGCCAACTCCACCGAATAGCCCATTGGTTTACCGGTGTTATCGCCGACATAAGAAAACGGCACCGATGCATCGCGATAACCCAGGGTAATAGTCCCCGAGTCGGCGATCTTCTTTAGTGTGCCCTGCAGCGGGGTCTCATTGGCTTGCACGGTATGGCTGATCAACAGGCCCAGGGTGCAACTGATCAAGGTTAGTTTTTTCATTTTTTTGTTTTCCCCTAAAACAGATTAATGACGAACAGCAATCACGCTTATTTCCACCAACACCTGTGGGCGGGCCAATTCGGCTTGCAGGGTGGTGCGGGTGGGCACTTTGCCAGCCGATAGCCAGGCTGACCACACGGCATTCATGGCCGCGAAGTCGCGTTGAATGTTCTGCAGGTAAATCGTGGCGTTAAGAATATGGTCCTTGTCGCTGCCGGTTTCGGCCAGCAGAGCATCGATCTTGCCCAGGACCTCTTGGGTCTGCGCGGTAATATCTTCGCTTTGCGTAGGGACCTGTCCGGACAGAAAGACCAGCGCTTCGAAAGTCGCGGCGGCGCTCAAACGGTCGTTACTGTTGATGCGGTGAATCGTCATCGGGCTTTCCTTTTTGTCGGGATGGCGCATTCAAGCGGCCAGGCCTTGCATGTCTATGGATGTTTTACGCTGTGCAATCAGCTCGCTGAGCAAGCGCCCGCTGCCGCAGGCCAGAGTGAAGCCCAGTGCACCGTGGCCAAGGTTGAGCCACAAATTGCGATAGCCGCTGGCGCCAAGGATGGGAACGCCGCTGGGGGTAGCAGGGCGCATGCCGGCCCACTCAGTGGCGTTGTCGTAGTTGCCCGCAGCCGGGAAAGTACTGCTGGCCAGTTGGCGCATTTGTGCCAGGCGCTTGGGGTCCAGGGAGGGATCGAAACCGACGATGTCGACCATCGCGGCAATGCGCAATTGTTCGCCGATACGGGCGTAGACAATTTTGCGGTCGTAGTCGGTGATGCTCACCTGCGGGGCTTTTTGCGGGTCGCTCAGAGCCAGCGTGAGGCTATAACCCTTGAGCGGATACAGTGGCAGGTTCATGCCTGGCAAACGCAGGGCCGGGCTGTTGTGCCCGGCAGCGAGCACCAACTGATCGACCTCCAGCACCTCGTCGCCCATTTCCACAGCCTGTACTGCACCGTTGGCATGGCGCAGACGGGTGACGGTTTTACCCAACATAAAAGTGCAGCGGCCACTGGCCTGCAGGCGGGCGACCAGTTGCTGGCAGAACGCGTGGCAATCACCGACTTCTTCGCTGGGGGTATAGATACCGCCGACAAACGCCGACCCCTGCAAGCCGGGCTCCAGGCTGGCGCATTCGCTGGCTGACAGCGCTTGCTGAAATGCACTGCCGACAACTTTTTTGCGCGCTTTGTCGAAGTTTGCGTGTTCACGGAACGCCACCAGTTTGCCGTTGCGCTGCCAGGCGAAACCGTCCAACTGATCTTCTTCGCGCCATTGCTGCAAGGTGGCCTGGCTGAGCAACGCAAGGCGCAGCAAGTGCGCGCCATTGCGCTGGTTCACCGAACTGCGGCACGCCGCCATGAACGAGGCCAGCCAGCGCCATTGGGCCGGGTCCATGCGTGGGCGGAGCTTGAGTGGCGAGTCGCCGCGCAGCATCCAGCCCATCGCCTGCCAAGGCACCCCGGCATCGGCCAGCGGTGCGACATAGCGGTAGGAGAGCTGGCCGCCATTGGCGAAGCTGGTCTGGCTGCCGAGGGTTGGCTGAGCCTCGATCACGCTCACTTCAAAGCCATCGCGCACTAATGCATACGCCGTTGCCAGCCCGATAACGCCCCCGCCGATGATACAAACTCGCTGTGCCATGTCAGTCCTTAGCCCGCTGTTGAACGGACTTCAGGTTAGGGGCAGGTGACAGGCGGCGAACAATGAATAAAGATGGCTCTCCCATAAACAAAGGTTATGGACTGCTGCCATGCGCTTGCGTCATATCGAGGTGTTCCAGGCGATTCGCCAAACCGGTTCTGTCAGTGCGGCGGCTCAACTGCTGCATGTATCGCAGCCTGCGGTCAGCAAGGTGCTGCAACACGCTGAACAGCGTTTGGGCTTCCCGCTGTTTTTGCGGGTGCGCGGTAAATTGCAGCCCACCCCCGAAGCGCTGTTGCTGGAGCGCGAAGTCGACAAGGTGACCGAGAGCCTGCAAGGCGTGCAGCGTTTGGCCGAGAGCCTGCGTCGCGAGCCGGGGCATCGTTTGCGCATCGGCAGTACGCCTGCATTGGCGTTGTCGCTATTGCCGCCGGTGATCAGCGAGTGGACGCGCCGTTATCCGGATATCAAGTGTGAACTGACCAGCGCCCATAGCCGTGAGTTGGTGCAAAACCTGTTGATGCGCGAACTGGATGTGGCCCTGACTTTCAAATTGCCCGACCATCCGGGGCTCAAGGCTCGGGCATTGGCCCACGGTGTATTGGTGGCGCTGGCCCCACGGGGTTACTGGGCCGATGAAAGCGAAGGCGTGGCGCTGGCGCTGGATGAGTTGGCGGATGCACCGTTGATCGGGCTGAGCAGTGCCGATCCGTTGTTTGCCCGACTGGACAGCTACCTGCAAGCGGTAGAGCCGCCGCCACGCATCAGCATCGCGGTACAGACCTATTCGCTGGCGCGGGCAATGGTGGAGTCGGGTGCGGGGTTAGCGGTGATTGATCCGTTTACGGCGTTGGGGGCGTCGCGGGCAAGTACCGTGATCCGGCCGCTGACTCCGGCGCTGCCGATTACGCTGTACGCGTTGACGCGGGCGGATGAAGCTGCGGCGCATACGCTGGAAGGGTTGCTGCAGCTGTTCGCTGAACGGGCCAGCGAGCAGTTGCAGCGGTTGGCGGGTGAGTAACACCATTTTAAAAATTGTGGGAGCGAGCCTGCTCGCTCCCACGGTTGACGTCATGCTTTATTTCGGCAGTGCATACACCACCACCTGATCACCTACCTGATCTTTCATGATCGAGTTGCCACCCGCCACAAACGCCACATATTGCCGGCCCTTGTATTCATAGATAGCGGGGTTGGCGACGGCGGGAGCCATGACGATATCCGACCACAGCTCTTTGCCATCTGCCAGGGCATAGGCGCGTACCTTGGCATCCATCGAGGCGCCGATAAACACCACACCACCTGCAGTCACCGCAGGGCCACCAATGGTTGGCGAGCCCATGTTTTCAGGCATGTACCAACCAAATTGCTGGACGGCACCCATTGGGCGACGCCATTTCACGTCACCGGTGTGCATGTCGATTGCCACCAGTTCACCGAAAGGGGGTGCCCAGCACGGCATACCGGCCCAGTTCTGCGCGTTCATCAAGCTCATGCCGTAAGGTGCGCCGATCTGCGGGTAAAAGCCGTTTTCGTTGCCCGAGGTTTTTGGTTGCTTGTCGTATGAGGCGCGATCCCACAGCTTGATCATCTGCACGATGTGCGAGGTGTTCACAATGGCCACCTGGCTGACCGGGTCGAACGCTACACCGCCCCATTGCACGCCACCGGCACTGTCCGGGTAGGCCAGTACGCCGTTGCCCTTAGTGGCGGGTGGCGAGTACATGCCGTTGTATTCCAAACCGTCCCACATTTTTGTGCACTGACCAAAACCGACGATGTCGGCGATTTTCCAGATTGCCGGTTTTTTCGACTGATCCATCAACGGCGCCGGTTTGGTCGGGAACGGTTGGGTCGGCGAATACACCTCGCCCTGGGCATCGCCCTGTGGCACCGGGCGTTCTTCAATGGGCCACACGTCCTCGCCGGTGCGGCGGTCAACGGTGAACAAAAAGCCCATCTTGGTCGCTTGCACCAACGCGGCCACGGGTTTGCCATCGACGGTGATGTCCATCAGCGTAGGAGCCGAGTTGATGTCGTAGTCCCATATGTCGTGGTGAACCCACTGACGAGACCACACGACCTTGCCGGTATTGATGTCCAGAGCCGTGGTCGAAGTACCCAGGGGAATCGGTTTGGTCCGATTGCCGCCCCAGTAGTTGGGCGAAGGAGAGGACACGGGGATATACAGCAAGCCCAGCGCGGGGTCGTAAGACATTGCGGTCCAGATGTTGGCGGTGCCGGTTTTGCCAGCTTCATCTTCCGGAATCGGCTTGAACTCCCACTCCAGCTCGCCAGTGCGGGCATTGAGGGCAAACAGCGAACCTGGTGATTCGACTTCATATTCCCAGTCTTTACCGGCCCAGCCGACGATCAGCTTGTCACCGATAACGGTTGGCGGTTGCAGTTGCGACAACGGCCATTTGGCATTGACGGTGTTCCATTGGTTGACATCCACCACACCGTTTTTGCCGAAGCCTTCGCACGGCTTGCCGGTGTCAGCATCCACCGCATATAGCTGCGCGGTCATGTTGCCCAGGTAGACGATTTTTTGGCAGGCAACTCCCGCTTGCGGTGTTTTTTCCTGCCAGTACGACACGCCGCGAGATTTCAGCGCGGGCTGTGTCTCGGCAACCAGCGGCGACTTGGTGTCATAGGTCCACTTCGCTTTGCCGGTCTCGGGTTCGAGCGCGATGATCCGGTAAAAAGGCGTGCCGACATACAGCGTGTCATTGGCGAAAATAGGTGTGGCAGACCAGACCGAAGGCGGGATTTTACCGGTTCCGGAGGACATGTCTCCGGTGAAATACTCCCAGACCTTGGTTAGTTTGCCGACGTTATCCTTGTTTATTTGAGTCAGTGGCGAGTACTTCTGCGCGCTCAGTTGGCCGTGAAAGCTGTCCCACTCCTTGCCACTGGGCAGGGGCAGTTTGGCGTCTTCGGCAGAGATGCTCGACGTTGCCAGCAACGGTGTCGGTACGGTGTAGGTGTCTTGTGCCTGAGCGTTGGAAACACCTGCCAGCAAGCACAGCGCCGGAGCTGTCAAAAAGTGTTTTTTGATTCCGTTCATCTCATGCGCTCCTTGTTGGCTTGGCGCCAAAGGTTTCAATCACAACACCCACGGCGAAGACCACCAGAACGGCAACTGTCCACCAGCCATGCAAAAGGCTTGCAGCAAAAATGGTCCCTATGGCACCGGCCCAACTCAAAAACAGGACGAAGTTTCGCAAGCCTCCCGCCGCGGTTTTGACCAGGAGTACGCCAAGAACAAACAGCACAAATTCGGCGAGCATCGTTGTCATTGCCCCCCCGGAATCCGTCACCCCTGACAGTGGAGTGAAGAATCGCCATGCCGTGATGGCCAAGGCAACCAGAGCCGTAATGATCATGATGTTGGCGCCGAGATGGCGCCTGGGCGGTGCATAGGCAGCAGAAGTACTCATCCCTTAACTCTCCTTTGCGTGTTATGCCTTCAGGCATCTGGAAAGTGAGTGTAGCCAAGGTGGCGGAAAACACCGGGATGAGGTCGAGGTCATGGCGGGGATTTGCTGCTGTCCAAGCGTTATGCACTAACCCTCGTAGCAGCTGCCGAAGGAACGAGGCTGCGTTCGGCTGCGCAGCAGTCGCAAAATGGAATACTGCGCAATGTCTGAAAAACCTCGGATTACGGATCTGCGAGTGCTGCGCACTCGGACGCAGCCTCGCGTTGCTCGTCAGCTGCTACGAAATAGCGGCTACAAGCTGGATCAGTGCGTGTGTTCGGCCTCGGCTGGCGCATCCTTGGTCACTCGGCGAACCAGCTTGCCGATGGTCAAACCCTGGAACAGGATCGACGACAGCACCACGATGTAGGTGATACTCAGGATCAGATCGCGCTCCGGGCCCAGCGGCAAGGCCAGTGCCAGTGCGACCGAAACACCGCCGCGCAGACCGCCCCAGGTCAGGATACGGATGGTGCCGCGTGGCACCGTGCGCCAGCGGCGCAGCAACACAATGGCCGGGGCCACGGTCAACAGGCGCGAGAGCAAAATGGCCACCGCCAGAACGCTGGCAGCCAGCAAATGCAGCCACGAGAATGGCAGCAGCAACAGTTCCATGCCGATCAGCGCAAACAGCAGCGCGTTGAGCATGTCATCGAGCAACTCCCAGAAGCCGTCCATATAGCGACGGGTCATCTCGTTCATGGCCTTGTTGCGGCCCAGGTTGCCGATGATCAGGCCAGCAACCACCATCGCAATTGGTGCCGATACATGCAGCTCACTGGCCATGGCCGAGCCGCCGATCACCAGTGCCAGGGTCAGCATCACTTCGATCTGGTATTGCTCGATGCTCTTGATCATTCGATACACCAGATAACCGATCAAGCCACCGAACACCACGCCGCCGATGGCTTCGTGAACGAACAGCATCGCCGTAGCGCCAAGGCTCGGGGTTTCGCCCAGTTGCACGATGCCCAGCAACACGGTGAACACCACAACGGCGGTGCCGTCATTGAACAGCGACTCGCCGACGATGGTGGTTTTCAGCGGTTTGGAGGCGTTGGCAGTACGCAGTACACCCAGCACCGCAATCGGGTCGGTGGGGGAAATCAGTGCACCGAACAGCAGGCAGTACAGGAAGCTGATGTGCCAGCCAAACAGGCCGAAAATCCAATACGCCAGGCTGCCGATCACGGTAGTAGCGATCAGCACGCCGACGGTCGCCAGTAGCCCGATTGGCCAGCGGTAGCTGCGCACATCATTGATGTTGACGTGCAAGGCGCCGGCAAACAGCAGGAACGACAGCATCCAGTTCATCAGCAGGTCGCCGAAGTCGATCTGGCCGATCAGCTCCTGCACTCGCTCTTCAAGGCCCGGGTAACCGAGGAAGCTCAAGCCTTGCAGCAGCAGGGAAAACATAAGGGCGGTAACCATCACGCCAATCGTCGGCGGCAGGCCGATAAAGCGGAAGTTCACGTAAGTCAGTAGTGAGGTCAGGCAGATAAACGCAGCAACAAGCTCAAGCATCCGGGATCCTGTAGTGGCGAGAGTGAATGGAAGCCCGATCAGGTCGGGCTATGTTTGGATGCAAACGCAGGTGTCAGGGGCACATCCCGGGGGTGTGGCAAACGGACGCGATCTGCGAGGTCATTGACCACGCAGACGCACTGAGGTTGCATGGTGGGGCCTGGCAGTGCCCGCAGGTTGATAACCACAAGGAGTCTGGGGTGTTGGCAACGATGTTGGTGTTGGTCGCGGCTGTATTGCACGCGATCTGGAATACCCTGATCAAGTTCAGCGGCGAGCGGTTGCTGGTTATCGCCTGCATGGATACGGTGGCGCTGGTGGTGGTCGCCGCGTTGGTGGGCTTTGTGTCGTTGCCGCCGCCTGAAATTTGGCCGTGGATACTGGCGTCCGTGCTGTTGGAGCTGGTCTACCGGGTGCTGCTGATTCGTGCTTATCGGGTGGGAGACCTGGGCTTGGTCTACCCGCTGATGCGCGGGCTTTCGCCCCTGGTGGTGCTGGCGCTGACCCTGACCTTTGCCGGGGAGGTACTGACGGGCCAGCAGATCATCGGCATCCTGTTGATCCCTTGCGGCATGGCTTGTTTGTTGTGGCAGGGCGGCGGTGGTGCTCGCCTGCCCTGGTCGATGCTGCCGGTGGTGGCGCTGATCGGGCTGTGTATTGGCAGCTATACCTTTGTGGACGGGCAGGCGATCCGGCGCTGGTCCCATCCTCTGGATTATCTGGTGTGGGTCACGTTGCTCAGCGCCTGGCCGTTTCCGTTGCTGGCGGTCACCCGCAAGCGGGCCGCGTTCGCGCTGTTCTGGCGTACGCAATGGCGGTTGGGCGTAGCAGTGGGGGTTTGCGTGCTGGCCAGCTATGCGCTGGTGCTGTGGGCGATGCAACTGGGCTCGATTGCCGAGGCAGCGGCGCTGCGCGAAGTCAGCGTGATTTTGGTGGTGCTGTTTGGTATGCGTTACCTCAAAGAACCTTTTGGCGGTCCGAGGCTCTTAGCCTGTGGGCTGGTGCTGATCGGCATGCTCGTGATGAAACTCTAAAAAGGAAATTCCAATGACGGTCGCCTTCTGGTGTGTACTGATTGCCTTCTGCCTGAGCTACGTGTGTACCGCCTTTGCCAAGTTCAGCGACGGCAAATTCGGGCCTAAACAAAACCATGATCCGCGTACGTTTCTCGACGGCCTGCAAGGTTTTGCCAAACGTGCCCACAGTGCCCAACTAAACAGCTTTGAAGTGACCCCGGCATTCGCGGCTGCGGTGATCATTGCCGACATCGTGGGCAACGCCCAGCCTGTGACCATTGATGTGCTGGCGGTGCTGTTTATCACCAGTCGCCTGCTCTACATCATTTGCTACCTGGCCGACTGGGCACTCTTGCGCTCCATCGTGTGGTTTATTGGCATGGGGCTGGTGGTCAGCTTCTTTTTTGTGTCGATGTAGCGCACAACTTGTAGCAGCTGCCGAAGGAACGAGGCTGCGTTCGATTGCGAAGCGATCGTAAAGCCTGGGTACGCGGTCTACCTGATAGGCCGCAAGTACAGGTTTTACGAAGGCTACGCCGCCGGACGTAGCCTCGTTCTACTCGTCAACTGCTACGAAGAGCGGGTTGCAGCTACTGCGGTAACGCCGCCCCTTTAGGCCACAGCAGCCAGATATTGCCCTTCTGTTTCATGTCGCCCGCAATTTGCCCGGCCTCTGGGCCGGTGCCGACAAAGAAGTCTGCCCGCACTTCACCCGCAATGGCGCCACCGGTGTCCTGGGCGGCAACCGGGCGCACGATGGGTTGGCCGTTGGCTTGGGTGGTCGACAACCACAACAGGCTGCCTAGCGGGATCACTTTGCGGTCTACCGCCACGCTGTAACCGGCTGTCAGCGGCACGTTCAGCGAACCGCGCGGGCCTTCGTTGCTATCGGGGTTCTGGGTGAAAAACACATAGCTCGGGTTACTGGCCAGCATCTCGTGTACGCGCTGCGGGTTAGCCATCGCCCAAGCGTGAATAGTGCCCATGGTCACGTCCTCTTTTTTCAGCTCGCCCTGCTCGACCAGCCAGCGACCAATCGGCTTGTACGGGTGGCCGTTCTGGTCGGCGTAACCGATGCGCAACTGGCGACCATTGTCGAGTTGTACCCGACCCGAGCCCTGGATTTGCAGGAACTGCAGGTCCATAGGGTCGGTCAGCCAGGCCAATACGGGCGCATTTAGACCTTTGCTGTTGATGGTCTCGGCGGTGTCGTAAGGCTTGAGCACGCGACCATCAAGGCGTCCGCGCAGGCGCTTGCCCTTGAGTTCAGGGTAGATGCTGTCCAGATTGACCACGATCAGGTCAGCCGGTACGCCGTAGATCGGCACATTGGCGGCCTGGGTAGGCTTGAGGCTGCCAGGGTAGACCGGCTCGTAGTAACCGGTGATCAGGCCGTCGCTGCTGCCTTCGGCGGAGCGCAAACTGTACACGTCGAGGTGGGTTTGCAGAAAGCTGCTGATCTCGGCCACGCTCGGGCTGGCAGGCAAGGCGGCTGCATCGCTGCACACGGAGCCCCAGTTGGCGTCGGCCTTGAGGCGGGTGCAGGCGCTGCGCCATGAAGCAAAACCGCTTTGCAGGTCGCTGCCCGTCACTTCAGGCAGTGCGCTCCAGTCAGCCTTGCTGTAGGTGGTGTGGGGTTCAGGTTTGGTGGCGTCCTTGTCAGTGCCGTTGCATCCGGCCAGCAACATGACAACGGGCAAGGCCCAGGTCAGCGGCTTGAAAAATATACTCATGTGCGAGGTTCCTTCGAGGTTTGCCGAGGCCGGATGACCGTCAGGCAATCCTTATATTCAATAGGGGTATTGGTCTTTGCAGGTGACGCGAGGATACTGGCGACCGATTTCCGTGACCTGAAGCCACCATGACTCTTAAACGATTGACTGTTGTAGTGCTGACCTGCCTGACGCTGACTGCGTGCGGTGGGGTTGATCCCGATTCGCCGCTGGGCCAGCGTAAAGCGATTTTCAAGCTAATGCTCAAGACCAGCGAAGAGCTGGGCGGCATGCTGCGTGGCCGGATTCCCTTCGACGGCCCGCGCTTTACTGAGGGCGCGATCAAGTTGGATGCCTTGGCTCACGAGCCTTGGAAGCACTTCCCTCAGGTCAAGGAAACTGCTCAAACCAGCGCGACCGATGACGTCTGGCAAAAGCAGGCCCGCTTTCAGGAGCTGGCGCACCAGTTGGAAGCCGCCACGGGCGAGCTGGTTATCGCCAGCCAAGTACAACCCTACAAGGCCAGCAACCTGACGCCTGCAGTGCAGAAAGTCGAAGACACCTGCAGTGCGTGCCACAAGGAATTCAGGAATCACTGATTAAAGGCCAAAGCGCCCTCACCCTAAACCTCTCCCTGAGGGAGAGGGTCGGGGTGAGGGTACTGTTACTTGTCCAGCTGATCCAGGGCTTCTTGCAGTTCCTTGCGCGATTCAGCTAGCTTGTTTTTGCGCTTGTCGATTTTTTCCGGATCGCCTTTCTTCATGGCCTTGTCCAGATCCGTCTGGCGCTTGCTGACTTCGTGCTTGGCTTCCAGCACCTTGTTTTCGCGTTCCTTGCGCAGGCCTGCGTCGGTGCAGTGTTCGGTGACTTCACTCAAGGCTTTTTCCAGGCCAGCGACCTGGTTGCTGTTGCCGTGGGCGCGAGCCTGCTCAAGTTGCAGGGTGATGGCTTGTTTCTTGGCAGCGCAACCGGTCAGTTCGGGGGTAGCATCTGCGGCCATCAACGGGGCAGCCAGCAGGCCGCAAACAGTAAAAAGGGCGAGCGGTGAAAGTAATTTCATAAATGGCTCCATGATAAAAATGACAATAAAAAAGGTTAAAACGACGCGCAACTTGCGCCTCGGCTGATCGAAACCGTGAATGTTAGCAGCATCCGCGGCCCAGCAATTCGCTGTGTTTGTTCCACATGTGTACCCGCCAGCAGCAAAAAGCCCCGGACAGTTACCTGTCCGGGGCTTTTGGTGCAGCAGGACTAATTAAAAACCTGCAGCAGCGCGCAGCTCTTCAGCGCGGTCGGTACGCTCCCACGTGAACGTGGTGAAGGTATCGTCGCCAACTGTTTTGGTCTGCGGCGTGCGGCCGAAGTGGCCGTATGCTGCAGTTTCCTGATACATCGGGTGCAGCAGGTCAAGCATGGTGGTGATGGCATATGGACGCAGGTCGAATATGTCACGTACCAGCTTGATGATTTTGTCGTCGGAGATTTTGCCAGTGCCGAAGGTGTTCAACGAAATCGAAGTCGGTTGAGCGACGCCGATAGCGTAGGAAACCTGGATCTCGCAACGATCAGCCAAGCCTGCAGCTACGATGTTTTTAGCTACGTAACGGCCGGCGTAGGCAGCCGAACGGTCAACTTTGGATGGATCTTTACCCGAGAACGCACCGCCGCCGTGACGGGCCATGCCACCGTAGGTGTCAACGATGATCTTGCGACCGGTCAGGCCGCAGTCGCCCACTGGGCCACCGATGATGAACTGGCCAGTAGGGTTGATGTGGAACTGCGTGTCCTTGTGCAGCAGCTCGGCTGGCAGCACGTGTTTGACGATCAGTTCCATCACGCCTTCGCGCAGGTCTTTGTACGACACGTCAGGGTTGTGCTGGGTCGACAGCACGATTGCGTCGATGGCTACAACCTTGCCGCCTTCGTAACGGCAAGTCACCTGGGACTTGGCGTCCGGGCGCAGCCAAGGCAGCAGGCCGGATTTACGGGCCTCGGCCTGGCGCTGAACCAGTTGGTGCGAGAAGGTAATCGGTGCTGGCATCAGCACTTCGGTTTCGTTGCTGGCGTAGCCGAACATCAGGCCCTGGTCGCCGGCGCCCTGATCTTCAGGCTTGGCCCGGTCAACACCCTGGTTGATGTCAGGGGACTGCTTGCCGATGATATTCATCACGCCGCAGGTCGCACCGTCGAAACCGACGTCGGAACTGGTGTAGCCGATGTCAGTGATCACGTCACGAACGATCTGTTCCAGGTCAACCCAGGCCGAAGTGGTCACTTCGCCCGCGATGATTGCTACGCCGGTTTTCACCAGAGTCTCGCACGCCACACGGGCGAACTTGTCTTCAGCAATAATGGCGTCCAGCACCGCGTCAGAAATCTGGTCGGCGATTTTGTCCGGATGCCCTTCAGACACGGACTCGGAGGTGAAAAGGGAGTATTCGCTCATCTCGACGGTTTCCTAATATTTACCGATGGTGAGTGTCGCCAGCTGGCCGCTGAAAGTGGCGGACCTGAAGCTGGAAACCATTACGTAAGCCTATATAGAGGCTTTCCCCGGGAACGAGTCCCGCAGCGGTGGCCCAATGGGCCAGATCATCTTGTTCAAAACCCAGCCACAAATCACCGCACGCCTCGCGGGCCCACGCCTGATTATGACTGCACAACTCTGTTACCAGCAGGCTTGCGCCCGGTTGCAGCAAGGTTGCCAGTTGCTTGAGTGCTTCGGCCGGTGCGGCGAAATGGTGCAAGACCATGTTCACAACTACGCAGTCAACCTGGATCTGTGCATCGTGCAGCGCGTCGGCCAGGATCAGGCTGACGTTGTTCAGTGACTCGCGTTCACACAGCTGGCGGGCCAGCTCAAGCATCGCTGGGCTGTTGTCCAGTGCTGTGACCTGATGGAAGCGACGGGCCAGATCGGGCAGAAAGCTGCCATCGCCGGGGCCGACTTCCAGGGCCGTGGCCGCTGGGCTGAAGCTCAGTTTGTCGAGCAGCGCCAAAACGCTGTCCCGGTATTGCGGCAAGCCGGCGATCAAATCCTGTTGAGCGCGAAACTTCTCGGCTATGCGTGAGAAAAAGTCCTGACTGGCTGCTGCACGTTGGCCGTGTACTGCGCTGATACGCGCCTGTACATCGGCGGGCAAGGTCAGGTTGTCGACCTCTTCCAGCAGTGCTGCATGCAGTTTGCCGCCTTGTTGCTCGGTGTGGGGCAGGGCGCGACGGTAAAAAATCGCATTGCCTTCACGCCGTGTCGCCACCAGACGCGCCTGGGACAGCACCTTGAGATGGTGGCTCATCCCGGATTGACCGGTGGCAAAAATTTGCGCCAGTTCCAGCACGCCAAACGAATCGTTGGCCAGCGCCCGCAAAACATTAAGTCGCAGCGGATCGCCTCCAGCCTTGCACAGGGCCCAGAGCTCTTCGCAATCGTTATGGCGGATTGAAGGCACGTGTAAGTTCATGGGGCCGCAGTCTAGTTACCCGCTCAAGCCCCCGCAAGGCCAATATCAAAACTTTTTGATATTGGTCGATAACTGGTTCGTCTGTCGGATGACATGTGCTTATTAACGAAATGAAATGTCCGATCCTTAACAGGTTGAACGGTTAAGCGCAGGAAAAACGCCTCAAGCGACTATCTGTCATTGCCCGGTGGCTCTGCCTGAGGGAAAATGCTCGCCTTTTTTCCGTTTCGATTTAACTTTCAATACCCAGGAGAACAGCGATGCCCAGCCGTCGTGAGCGTGCCAACGCCATTCGTGCACTCAGCATGGATGCCGTGCAAAAAGCCAACAGCGGCCATCCAGGTGCCCCTATGGGTATGGCGGATATCGCCGAAGTACTGTGGCGCGATTATCTGAAGCACAACCCGAGCAACCCTTCGTTCGCTGACCGTGACCGCTTCGTGCTGTCCAACGGCCACGGTTCGATGCTGATCTACTCGTTGCTGCACCTGACCGGCTATGACCTGTCGATCGACGACCTGAAAAACTTCCGCCAGCTGCACAGCCGCACCCCGGGTCACCCGGAGCTGGGCTACACGCCAGGCGTTGAAACCACCACTGGCCCGTTGGGTCAGGGCTTGGCCAACGCTGTGGGCTTCGCCCTGGCAGAAAAAGTCATGGGCGCGCAGTTCAACCGTCCTGGGCATAACGTTGTCGATCACCACACCTACGTGTTCCTGGGTGATGGCTGCATGATGGAAGGCATTTCCCATGAAGTTGGCTCGTTGGCCGGCACTCTGGGCCTTAGCAAGCTGATCGCGTTCTACGACGATAACGGCATCTCCATCGATGGCGAAGTTGAAGGCTGGTTCACCGACGACACGCCAAAGCGTTTCGAAGCCTACAACTGGCAAGTGATCCGTAACGTTGACGGTCACGACCCGGATGAAATCAAGACCGCGATCGAAACTGCACGTAAAAGCGATCAGCCAACGCTGATCTGCTGCAAAACCACTATCGGTTTCGGCTCGCCGAACAAGCAGGGCAAGGAAGACTGCCACGGTGCTCCACTGGGCAACGACGAAATCGCCCTGACCCGTAAAGCTCTGAACTGGAACCACGGTCCGTTTGAAATCCCGGCTGATATCTACGCCGAATGGGATGCCAAGCAAGCCGGTGCTGCGGCTGAGTCCGAGTGGGACAAGCGCTTCGCAGCCTACGCAGCCGAGTTCCCTGAACTGGCTGGCGAGCTGTCCCGTCGCCTGAGCGGCAAACTGCCAGCGGACTTCGATGCCAAGGCCACCGCCTACATCAATGAAGTGGCTGCCAAAGGCGAAACCATCGCCAGCCGCAAAGCCAGCCAGAACGCGCTGAATGCCTTTGGCCCGCTGTTGCCAGAACTGCTGGGCGGCTCCGCTGACCTGGCCGGCTCCAACCTGACCATCTGGAAAGGCTGCAAAGGCGTTTCAGCTGAAGACGCCAGCGGCAACTACGTGTACTACGGCGTACGCGAGTTCGGTATGAGCGCCATCATGAACGGTGTCGCCCTGCACGGCGGCCTGGTGCCTTACGGCGCGACTTTCCTGATGTTCATGGAATACGCCCGCAACGCCATCCGCATGTCGGCTCTGATGAAGCAGCGCGTGATCTATGTGTTCACCCACGACTCCATCGGTCTGGGTGAAGACGGCCCGACGCACCAGCCAATCGAGCAACTGACCAGCCTGCGGACCACGCCGAACCTGGACACCTGGCGCCCGGCTGATGCGGTTGAATCCGCAGCGGCCTGGAAATTCGCCCTGCAGCGTAACGACGGCCCGTCCGCGTTGATCTTCTCGCGTCAGAACCTCAACCACCAAACCCGTGATGCTGGTCAGATCGCCGACATCAACCGTGGTGGTTACGTGCTCAAGGACTGCGCAGGCGAGCCTGAGCTGATCCTGATCTCGGCCGGTTCCGAAGTGGGCCTGGCAGTTCAGGCCTGGGAGAAACTGACCGAACAAGGCCGTAAGGTCCGTGTCGTTTCGATGCCATGCACCAGCGTGTACGAAGCTCAAGATGCAGGCTACAAACAGTCGGTTCTGCCGCTGCAGGTTAGCGCCCGTATCGCGATCGAAGCGTCCCACGCTGACTACTGGTACAAGTACGTGGGCCTGGAAGGTCGCGTAATCGGCATGACCACCTACGGCGAGTCGGCGCCTGCGCCTGCTTTGTTCGAAGAGTTCGGCTTCACCCTGGAAAACATCCTGGGTCAGGCTGAAGAGCTGCTGGAAGACTAAGTAACAAAGAGGCTGCCCTCTTCGCGAGCAGGCTCGCTCCCACAGGGATCTACATAGCCCATGTGTGAGCGAGCCTGCTCGCGAAAGTGTGAAGGATTCACCTTGGTAATCGAGAACCCCATGCCTCAACCGCGTCCTTACAAAGTTGCACTCAACGGCTACGGCCGAATTGGTCGTTGCGTCTTGCGTGCGTTGTTTGAGCGAGGTGCTGACGCCGGGTTTGAAATTGTTGCACTCAATGATTTGGCCGATATGGCCAGTCTCGAATATTTGACGCGCTTCGACTCCACTCATGGCCGGTTCCCCGGTGAGATACGGATCGAAGGCGACTGCCTGCATATCAATGGCGACTGCGTGAAAGTGTTCCGCAGTGCCACTCCCGAAGGGATCGACTGGGCCGCATTGGGCGTTGATCTGGTGCTGGAATGTTCCGGCGTCTACAACACCCGCGCCGACGGCCAGCGCTTCCTTGATGCCGGGGCACCCCGTGTATTGTTTTCGCAACCGATGGCCAGCGACGCAGATGTCGACGCCACCATCGTGTATGGCGTTAACCAGCACAGCCTGACCGGCGAAGAGCGACTGGTATCCAACGCCTCCTGCACCACCAACTGTGGCGTGCCGCTGTTGCGTTTGCTGGATCAGGCGTTTGGCCTCGAGTACGTATCGATCACCACTATTCACTCGGCAATGAACGATCAGCCGGTGATTGATGCCTACCACCATGAAGATCTGCGGCGTACGCGTTCGGCATTTCAGTCGGTGATTCCGGTGTCTACCGGGCTGGCCAAAGGTATTGAACGTTTGTTGCCGGAACTTGCTGGCCGAATTCAAGCCAAAGCGGTGCGGGTTCCGACCTTGAACGTGTCATGCCTGGATATCACCCTGACCACGGCCCGCGACACGGACACCGCACAAGTTAACCGCGTACTGCGCGAGGCCGCCACCAGCGGCCCGCTCAAAGGCCTGTTGGCATACACCGAGTTGCCGCACGCCAGTTGTGATTTCAACCATGACCCGCATTCGGCCATTGTCGATGCCAGCCAGACCCGCGTTTCCGGCCCCCGGCTGGTGAACCTGTTGGCCTGGTTCGACAACGAATGGGGTTTTGCCAATCGAATGATCGATGTGGCAGAGCACTACTTGCACGTTACCCACTCCAAACCCGCTCTCTAACATTAGAAACTCAGGAATTGCGACCCATGACCGTGTTGAAGATGACCGACCTCGATCTGCAAGGTAAACGCGTACTGATCCGCGAAGACCTCAACGTCCCAGTCAAGGACGGTGTAGTCACCAGCGATGCGCGTATCCTCGCTGCGCTGCCGACCATCAAGCTGGCGTTGGAAAAAGGCGCGGCGGTTATGGTCTGCTCGCACCTGGGACGCCCGACTGAAGGCGAGTTTTCGGCTGAAAACAGCCTCAAGCCAGTGGCTGAATACCTGAGCAAGGCCCTGGGCCGTGAAGTGCCGCTGGTCAGCGACTACCTCAATGGTGTCGAGATCAAAGCGGGCGACATCGTGCTGTTCGAAAACGTGCGCTTCAACAAGGGCGAAAAGAAAAACGCCGACGAACTGGCCAAGCAATACGCTGCTCTGTGCGACGTGTTTGTGATGGACGCATTCGGCACCGCTCACCGCGCCGAAGGTTCGACCCACGGCGTGGCCAAATTCGCCAAGGTTGCCGCTGCGGGCCCGTTGCTGGCTGCTGAGCTGGACGCATTGGGCAAGGCCCTGGGCGCCCCGGCCAAGCCGATGGCGGCGATTGTTGCCGGTTCCAAGGTGTCGACCAAACTGGAAGTGCTCAACAGCCTGAGCCAGATCTGCGACCTGCTGATCGTGGGCGGCGGTATCGCCAACACCTTCCTGGCTGCAGCCGGTCACCCAGTGGGTAAATCGTTGTACGAGCCAGACCTGCTGGACACCGCCCGCGCTATCGCCGCCAAGGTCAACGTACCTTTGCCGACTGACGTGGTAGTGGCTAAAGAGTTTGCCGAAAGCGCCGTTGCAACCGTCAAGCTGATCGCTGACGTTGCTGGCGACGACATGATCCTGGACATCGGACCGCAAACGGCTGCGCATTTTGCCGAGCTGCTCAAGTCATCCAATACTATTCTGTGGAACGGCCCGGTTGGCGTGTTCGAGTTTGACCAGTTCGGTAACGGCACCAAGGTTCTGGCCCAGGCCATTGCTGATAGCGCAGCGTTCTCGATTGCTGGTGGCGGCGACACACTGGCGGCTATCGACAAGTACGGTATTGCTGATCAAATCTCCTACATCTCCACCGGTGGCGGTGCGTTCCTTGAGTTCGTCGAAGGCAAGGTACTGCCTGCCGTTGAAGTTCTGGAAAGCCGCGCCAAAGCCTGAATGTGATTCTGGCCCTGAAAGGAAGCATGGACATGGTCAAGTTGTTACCGCTGTTGATGATCGCGGGCTTTTTGGCCGGTTGCGCCGGTTCGAACACGCCGACGCCCGAAGCAGCCACCCCTGAAGAGAGTGGTTGCTACCAGGCAGACTGGCAGGCGCAAAGCGTACCGCTGGTCAATAAACGCTCAGGGCCTGAGGCGCTGGAGAAATACGAGTCGCCCAAGGCTTCACAAGAGCGTGGGTGCCCTTGATTTGAAATGTGCCCTACTTGTGGGAGCGAGCCTGCTCGCGACAACTTCAGCGCGATGAGGAAAATATGCCGAGTTGCCTACATCGCGAGCCTGCTCGCTCCCACATTTGGCTCGAGCAGCTATAGCTGAAGCTGTAACGTTTCAGCTACACAAAATCCGCATTTCAGGGGCCAACCCCCGATCTGCAATAACTTGAATAGCAGCCGCCGCTACGGCAGGCTTGCACGATTAACGACCCTTGTCCGGGAGAGACACACACAATGGCACTTATCAGCATGCGCCAGATGTTGGACCACGCCGCCGAATTCGGCTACGGCGTTCCAGCCTTCAACGTCAACAACCTTGAGCAGATGCGCGCCATCATGGAAGCCGCTGACAAGACCGACTCCCCGGTGATCGTTCAGGCTTCGGCCGGCGCGCGCAAGTACGCAGGTGCTCCATTCCTGCGTCACTTGATCCTGGCTGCAATCGAAGAATTCCCGCATATCCCGGTGTGCATGCACCAGGACCACGGCACCAGCCCTGACGTTTGCCAGCGCTCGATCCAGCTGGGCTTCAGCTCGGTCATGATGGACGGCTCGCTGGGCGAAGACGGCAAAACCCCAACCGACTACGACTACAACGTTCGCGTTACTCAGCAGACTGTTGCCCTGGCTCACGCTTGCGGTGTGTCGGTTGAAGGCGAGCTGGGCTGCCTGGGTTCGCTGGAAACCGGCATGGCTGGCGAAGAAGACGGTATTGGCGCAGAAGGCGTTCTGGATCACAGCCAGATGCTGACTGACCCGGAAGAAGCGGCTGACTTCGTCAAGCGCACTCAAGTGGATGCCCTGGCAATTGCCATCGGTACTTCCCACGGCGCTTACAAGTTCACCAAGCCACCTACCGGTGACGTGTTGGCTATCGACCGTATCAAGGAAATCCACAAACGCATTCCGAACACTCACCTGGTGATGCACGGCTCGTCCTCTGTTCCACAAGAGTGGCTGGCGATCATCAACGAGTTCGGCGGCGACATCAAAGAAACCTACGGTGTGCCGGTAGAAGAAATCGTTGAAGGCATCAAGCACGGCGTGCGCAAGGTCAACATCGACACCGACCTGCGTCTGGCATCGACTGGTGCCATGCGTCGCCTGATGGCGACCAACCCGAGCGAGTTCGACCCGCGCAAGTTCTTCGGCGCAACCGTAACTGCCATGCGTGACGTGTGTATCGCTCGTTACGAAGCCTTCGGTACTGCCGGTAACGCTTCGAAGATCAAGCCGATCTCTCTGGAAGCCATGTACCAGCGTTACCTCAAGGGTGAGCTGAACGCCAAGGTCAACTAAGACCCGAGCGTTATAAAAAAGCCCGCAGCGATGCGGGCTTTTTTGTGGGCGCGGTTTTCATGCGCTCCGGTGTATTTGCTCCGGATCGACGCCGTTTGCCCTGAGCAGCGCATCGACCAGTGAACGCGACATCTCGACCGAGTGCACCAGTGACCAGACCAGGCCGCGCTCTATGCCGCTGGCGAATACGGTGATTTCATCCGAGACCTCTTCGGTGCTTTTGAGCATCAGTGAAACATGGGACAACGCTTCTATCGCACGAATGTCAGGCAGCACGCCAAAGGGGGATTTTGGGCTGGTCTTGAGTGCCTGTGTGGGCTTGAGGCTGTCGAGGGAAACAGGTGGGGCCTGGAGCATGGCGTCGAGAATGCGCCGGGTAGCTTCATCGTGCTGATGATCATCACGCTTGATGCCAGTTGCTTTGGGATCGTCGGGCGTCGTCTTTTTCATGTCTGTTCCACGGGGATCATCGGCGACTGGTGAAGATAGCCCCGGGTCTTTCATAGCTGCAAGCAGCGCATGTGGGTATCAGGCTTTCTCGGAAATGTCCGTCTCTTGGCGGTGTAAAAGTCTGACGTAGTAGCGTTGGGGTTGAATTCGCTACACTGGCGTACTTTTATGCTGTGCGTTGCCCCCCATGACTGTTCTCAAATACCTTCAGGCTTACCCCCAGACCTTGCAAGAGCAGGTGCGCCAAATGATTGAGCGCGACCAGCTGAGCAGTTACCTGAACGAGCGTTATCCACAACGTCACGCCATACAAAGCGACAAGGCGCTGTACACCTACGCGCAGGAGCTCAAGCAGGAATACCTGCGCAATGCGCCGTCTTTTGACAAAGTGCTGTTTGATAACAAGCTCGACCTGACCCACCGTGCGCTGGGTTTGCACACCGCCATTTCGCGGGTCCAGGGCGGCAAGCTCAAGGCCAAGAAAGAGTTGCGTGTGGCCTCGTTGTTCAAGGATACAGCGCCCGAGTTTCTGAAGATGATCGTGGTTCACGAACTGGCTCATCTGAAGGAGTCAGACCACAACAAGGCGTTTTACAAGTTGTGCGAGTACATGTTGCCGGGTTATCACCAGTTGGAGTTTGACCTGCGGGTGTATCTGACCTGGCGGGACTTGTAGCCGCTGCAGAGGTACGAGGCTGCGAGGGGGAGCGCAGCGCCCCGTGCTTCTGAATAACCGACGAAGGTCCTTTGGCCCTTATCGCAGCCTGCGGCAGCGGCTACAGGTTTATTGCCCCACCTGAATGGAGTTCTGCATGGACGTCAGCAAAACCAAAAGCAGTTTTTACCGGCGCTTGTACGTGGCCTGGTTGATCGACAGCCAGACCGCCAGCAGCGTGCCCGCACTGACGGAAGTGACCGGCATGCCGCGTCGTACCGCGCAGGACACCATTGCCGCCCTGGCTGATCTGGATATCGTTTGCGAGTTTGAACAGCAGGATGGCGCCCGCAACCATGCCGGGCGCTATCAGATTCG
The DNA here is from genome assembly GCF_037055265.1 of Pseudomonas sp. ML2-2023-6. Lineage (NCBI taxonomy): Bacteria > Pseudomonadati > Pseudomonadota > Gammaproteobacteria > Pseudomonadales > Pseudomonadaceae > Pseudomonas > Pseudomonas sp. ML2-2023-6. The sequence continues at coordinate 1,047,553 of NZ_CP146347.1, forward strand.
CAGCTGGGGCCCGGTCGATAAAAACTGGGTCGGCGAGCATCTGGTGCAGATCAAGCAGGTGCTGGGTTACCCCTGAGGTGTCAGGCGCATGCCGATGTGCGGGATGTCATCTTCAAGATAGCGTTCGCCCTCGGCGAGGAACCCGTGTTGCTCATAGAACGGCTGCAAGTGCGCCTGGGCGGACAGGAACACGGGCTGTCCCGACCAGTACTCTTCGATGTTCTCCAGGGCTTGTTCAAGCAGCGTATGCCCAAGTTTTTGCCCGCGACCCTCGGGGGCAATGATCACGCGGCCAATCACTACGTCGCCGCCCTGGGATTCAGGATCGAGCACGCGGGCGTATGCCACCAGTTGATCGTCCTGCCAGCCCATTACATGCAGGGTATCCCCCGTCAGGTCCTGCCCGTCGACGTCCTGATAGGCGCATTTTTGCTCGACGACGAATACCTTTGAGCGCAACTCCAGTATGGCGTAGAGCTGCTCTTTGCCCAGGTCGTTGTGGTGTTTGCAGAGCCAGTCAGTGGTCACGGTCTTGTCCTTGTTGGGGAGTTCATGCCCCGATAGTAGGCGCGATGCACACTGAGGCCAAGCTCTACGGCGTCTTGATCAAATGCGCGGCCAGGGTGCGCAGCGGTCCGAGCTGGCGGCAAATCAACGCCAGTTGGGTTTGCACCAGGCGCTGGTTTTCATCGAGCTCCTCGGGCATTTGTTCCAGCGCGTTGGCCAGCGTCTCTTCCTCGTCACTCTGCACCGCCACCGTTTGCTTGGTGGTCAGGCCTTGGGCGATCTGATCGATGCTGTCGGCAATCTTGCACCCGGCCTCTTCAATCAACTGCTCGCGAACTTCAGCGGGCAACTCGGTATCGCGGTGCGCGCCCAAGCCTGACAGATAGCTGAGCAAGGTGTGGGACATGACCAAAAAGCGGAAACCCATGTCGGCATCCTTACGGAAGTGCCCCGGTTCCATCAGCATATTGGCCAGCGTGGTCGACAGCGCTGCATCAGCGTTGTGGGCGTTACGGCGCGCCAGTCGATACGCCAGGTTGTCGCTTTTGCCCTGAGCGTACTGCTGCATGATCTGGCGCAGATACTGACTGTTACAGCTCAAGGTATTGGCCAGCACCTGATTCAGTCGACGGCCCTGCCAGTCCGGCAGGAACAGGAACACTGCCGCCGCCGCAATCACGCTGCCCACCAGGGTATCGAACAGTCGCGGCAGGAACAGCCCGTAGCCGTCGCCCACCTGATTGAAGCAAAACAGGATCATCAGGGTGATGGCTGCAGTGCTCAAGGTGTAGCGGGTGGTGCGGTTGATAAAGAACACGACCCCGGCCACTACGGCAAACATCGACTGCACCAGCGGATTGGGGAACAGATCAAACAGTGCCCAGCCCACGGCCAGGCCGATAGCGGTGCCGATGATGCGTTGGCTGAATTTGCGCCGCGTGGCGCCGTAGCTCGGCTGGCACACGAACAGCGTGGTAAGGATGATCCAGTAACCTTGGCTCGGGTGAATCCAGTGCACCATTGCAAAACCGATGCTCAGGGCCAGCGGCAGGCGCAGGGCGTGGCGGAAGATCAGCGAGGTTGGCGTCAGGTGCTGGCGCAGGCGTGACCAGACATCCTTGAGGTTGCGCGGCGAACGGTCCAGCAGGCTGCTGTCGGTGGCATCGGCCAGGTTGTCGGGGTTGCTCGCGTCGCTCAGCAAACGATCAAGGGTGCCAAGGTTGGCGGCCAGCGCCCGCAGTGAACGCAAAAGGCCGCGCCAGGCCGGGTTGCTCTGGATACGCAAGTGTTCGAGGGAGGCGTGCAGATCGCTCAGGGCCTCGGCAAAGCTGTCATCGTAGACAAACGGCTGGCGCAGCTTGATCGACTCCGACAGACGCTGGCAGGCCACGCCTTGCTGGCGCAGCAGGCGCTGGCAGCGGAACATCACGTCACTGTGGAAGAAGGCATCTGCGAGGGCGTTGTACGGGTAGTGCGAAGAGCTGGCGCGCTCGTGGATGTCCTGCGCGAGGAAGTACAGCTTGAGGTAGCGGCTGAGCTTGGAGCCCGGCCGGGAGTTGCCGACCCGGTGCAGGATGATCTCTTTGGCACTGTTCAGCGCCGCTACCACTCGACCGTTTTGCCGGGCCAGTTCAAGTCGGCCCGCTTCGACATCCAGCTTGCGAATGGGCTCGAACAGCGACGATTTTATTTTCAGGTACAGGCCCAGTTCCCAAAACAACCGCGCCAAGCTTTGCTGCACCGGCTGGTTGGAAAACAGCGCCTGCCACAGCACCGACAACATCCCGTACCACGCCGCACCAGCAACCAGCAGCAAGGGCTCATGCCAAAAGTTGGTGACTTCGCCGCCGCGCTGATCGACGCCGATCATGGTGTACACGGCCAGAATCAGCGTGGCTGAGGCAATCGCCCCGTAGCGCTCGCCCAGCGCCCCGAGCATGGTCAGGCCGAAGCTGGCTAGCGCAAGCGCGCAGACCATTAACCAAGGGTAGGGGAAGAGCAGTTCGACACTGAATGCCGAGGCGGTGAAACACACTAGCGTTACCAGCAAGGCGTTCAGGCGGCCTTGCCAGCTGTCATCGGTCTCGGACAACGCGCTGGCGATAATCCCCAGGAACAGCGGGATCAGCAGCGACATCTCATCCTGATACCAGCAAAAAGCCATGCTGCCGGTCAGGGCGACAAACACCCGGACGCTGTAACTGAACTTGTCCAGCGCCCACAAGCGGCGCAGGGAATGCTGAAAACTTTTCGATGACATGAAGTGGCGGTGCCTGGCTCGTGATTCGCTAACTTGAGCCAGTTAAGACGACAGCGCAATGGCACTGTCACATCGAACACAAAATATTTTTTGGGGTTGCCATCGCGAGCAGGCTCGCTCCCGCAAGAGCAGTGCAATTTACCTGTGGGAGCGAGCTTGCTCGCGAAAGCCGCGATACGGTCTGGACTAGACGTACTGCGCCGCCGCATACCCCGAAGCCCACGCCCACTGGAAGTTGAAGCCGCCCAGATGGCCGCTCACATCCAGTACCTCGCCGACAAAATACAAACCCGGGCTTTTCAGCGATTCCATGGTCTTGGACGACACCTCGCGGGTATCGACCCCGCCCAGGGTCACTTCGGCCGTGCGATAGCCTTCGGTGCCGGCCGGTACTACTTTCCAGCTCGCCAGTTTGTCCGCCACCTGCGCGAGTTCAGCCGGGGTGTACTGCTTCATCGGCTTGGACTCGAACCAGTGCTCGGCGAGCAGATTGGCCATCTTCTTGGTGAAAATTTCACCGAGCAGAGTTTTCAGCTCGCTGTTGGGGCGTTCGGCCTGTTGGGTGTGCAGCCACTGCAGTGCATCGAGGTCGGGCAGCAGGTTGATTTCAACCGTGTCACCGGTATTCCAGAACGACGAAATCTGCAAGATCGCCGGTCCGCTCAAGCCACGATGGGTGAACAGGATATTTTCCCGAAAGCTCTGATCGTTGCAGCTCACCAGGCAATCCACCGACGTGCCGGAGAGTTCGGTGCAGATCTCTTTAAGCTGATCGGTGATGGTGAACGGCACCAGCCCTGCGCGGGTGGGCAGCAGTGTGTGGCCGAATTGTTTGGCTATTTGATAACCAAAACCTGTGGCGCCCAAGGTCGGGATCGACAGCCCGCCGGTGGCGACCACCAGTGACTGGCAATCAATCGGCCCCAGCGTGGTATTGAGGCTGTAACCGTTGTCGGTTTTTTCGATCTGCTCGACCGAGGTGTCCAGGTGCAGGCTGACGCCCGCTTTTTGGCACTCATCGAGGAGCATTTCGAGGATGTCGCTGGATTTGTTATCGCAGAACAGTTGGCCGAGTTTTTTCTCGTGATACGGCACGCCGTGCTTGCACACCAGCTCGATGAAATCCCACTGGGTGTAGCGCGCCAGGGCCGACTTGCAGAAGTGCGGGTTCTGCGACAGGAAATTGTTGGGCTCGGTGTACATGTTGGTGAAGTTGCAGCGGCCACCGCCCGACATCAGGATCTTCTTTCCTGCCTTGTTGGCGTGGTCGACCAACATGACCTTGCGCCCACGCCCGGCAGCGGTCAGCGCGCACATCAAACCTGCGGCGCCAGCGCCAATAATCACAACGTCGGTAGAGCGCAAAGCGGTGTCCTCACAAAATTTATATTCAAGCCAAACCTAATGTGGGAGCGGGCTTGCTCGCGATTGCAGCACCTCGGTCATTCAGCTGAACCGAGTTGTTTGCATCGCGAGCAAGCCCGCTCCCACATTTGATCGCCAGTGTTCAGGCGATCTCTTACAAAACCCGAACGCGCAATACGCGGCCTTTGATTTTGCCTTCGCTCAAGCGCTGGGCAGCCTGTTTGGCCACGGTGCGGTCAACAGCCACGTAGGCCTGGAAGTCAAAGATCGCGATCTTGCCAACCTGGGCACCTGGAATGCCTGCGTCGCCAGTCAAGGCACCGAGGATATCGCCAGGGCGAACCTTGTCTTTACGACCAGCACCGATCACCAGCGTGCTCATGGCCGGCAGCAACGGTGCGCCGCCTTGCGAGGTGAGGGTGTCCAGGGTTTCCCAGTTCAGCGGGGCCTTTTGCAGCTGCTCGATGGCCTGGGCGCGGTGCGCTTCGGACGGCGCAACCAGGCTGATCGCAACGCCTTTTTCGCCAGCGCGACCGGTACGGCCAACGCGGTGAATGTGAATTTCCGAATCACGGGCCAGCTCAACGTTGAGCACCATGTCCAGCGCGTCGATGTCCAGACCACGGGCCGCAACGTCGGTGGCAACCAGAACCGAAGTCGAGCGGTTGGCAAACATCGCCAGTACCTGGTCGCGGTCGCGCTGTTCCAGATCGCCATGCAGGCCGACAGCCGAAATACCTTTGGAGGTCAGGTGATCAACGGTTTCCTGAACCTGCTGCTTGGTGAAGCAGAACGCTACACAAGATTGCGGGCGGAAGTGGCCCAGCACCTTGGTCACAGCACTCATGCGCTCTTCAGGCGAGATTTCGTAGAAGCGCTGCTCGATCTGGCTGTCAGTGTGCAGTGCCTCGGCTTTTACTTGCTGAGGGTTGCGCATGAACTTGGACGACAGCTGCTTGATGCCCACCGGGTAGGTGGCCGAGAACAGCAGGGTCTGGCGACGCTCCGGGGTTTTGACAATGATGTCTTCGATAGCGTCGTAGAAGCCCATGTCCAACATGCGGTCAGCTTCGTCGAGTACCAGGGTGTTCAGACCGTCCAGTACCAGCGAGCCTTTGCGCAAGTGCTGCTGAATACGGCCCGGGGTGCCGACGATGATATGCGCGCCGTGCTCCAGCGAACCGATTTGCGGGCCGAACGACACACCGCCACACAGGGTCAGCACTTTGATGTTGTCTTCAGCGCGGGCCAGACGGCGGATTTCTTTGGCGACCTGGTCAGCCAGTTCGCGGGTAGGGCAGATCACGAGGGCCTGGCAGCCGAAGAAGCGCGGGTTGATCGGGTTCAGCAGGCCGATGCCGAAGGCGGCAGTTTTGCCACTACCGGTCTTGGCCTGAGCGATCAGGTCCATGCCTTTGAGGATCACCGGCAAGCTCTGCGCCTGAATCGGCGTCATCTGGGCATAACCGAGGGAGTCGAGGTTAGCCAGCATGGCGGCGGACAGAGGCAGAGTGTTAAAAGCGGTGGCAATGGTGGTCACGGGACTGGCCTGCAAAACAAAATGTCGCGTAGTGTACCAGTCCCATGCCCTTTGCCTGAACATTCTGGACGAGATGTAATCCAGTTCTGCTTATAAAGCCGCTTAATGTTCCAGCTCGTGCTCCGAGTTGGCCTTGGGTTTACGCCCGTCCTGCGGTGACAGTTGCAGGAAAATTGCCGCTGCCAGCATTGCCATGATCCCGACCGACAGGAAGGTCAGCTGGAACGCTCCGAGCACCGTGTCTACCCCCTCGCTGCCGCCATCTCCGGTGAAACCGCCGAGCAAGGCCCCGGCGCAAGCCACGCCCAGGCTCAAGGACAATTGTGCAACTACCGACAGCAAACTGTTGCCGCTGCTGGCGCTGGCATCATCGAGGTCGATCAGGGTCACGGTATTCATCGCGGTGAACTGCAATGAGTTGATCGCGCCTAAAACTGCCAGCATTGACAGTAACAGCGGGTAAGGCGTGTGTTCGGTGACCAACCCCATGCTGGCCAGCATCAGGCCCAGGGCAAAGGTGTTGGCGGTGAGCACGGTGCGATAACCTGCACGCTCGATCAGCGGTCGCGCAATCCACTTGGCCAGCATGGCGGCTGCGGCCAGCGGCAGCATGCTCATCCCGGCTTGCGATGGGGAATAGCCCAGCGCGACCTGGAGCAGCAAAGGCACCAGGAACGGCAGGGCGCCGCTGCCCAGACGAGCAAATAAATTGCCCAGGATGCCCACTGCAAACGTCTTGGTCTTGAACAACACCGGTGAGAACAGCGGGTTGCTGATATTGCCGGCCCGCAGCCAGTACGCCGCCAGGCACGCCATCCCGGCGAACAGCAGCAACATCACGCGCAGGTGCGGCATGTGCAATTCGCCCAAGCCTTCCATCGCAATGGTGATAAACACCATCGCCGCGCCAAACAGTACAAAGCCCACGCCGTCGAAACGGGTGCGCTCGCTGCCGCGCAAGTCCGGAATGAAGTGCCACACCGCCCAGCAACCGAGCACGCCCACGGGCAGGTTGATCAGAAAGATCCAGTGCCAGCTCAGGTATTGCACCATCCAGCCGCCTATAGTCGGGCCGATCAGTGGGCCGAGCAGGCCGGGGATGGTGATAAAGCCCATGATCCGCACCAGCTCCGAGCGCGGGTAAGCCTTGAGCACTACCAGTCGCCCGATGGGCAGCATCAAGGCACCGCCCAGGCCCTGGACGATACGGGCGCCAATCAGCTCGTTGAGGGTGCTGGACAAGGCGCAAAGCAATGAGCCAAAACTGAACAGCAGGATGGCGCCGAAGAAGATTTTTTTGGTCCCGAAACGGTCGGCGATCCAGCCTGAAGCGGGAATCAGCAGGGCCACGGTGAGCATGTAGGCAACGATTACGCCTTGCATGCGCAGCGGGTTCTCTTTCAGGTCGCTGGCCATGTCGGGCAGGGCGGTGTTGAGGATGGTGCCGTCGAGTGACTGCATGAAAAACGCGATGGCCACCACCCACGGCAACCAGCGCAGGGTTTCAGGGCTCAGAACCGGGCGTGCGGGCATAGGACCTCTTTTCATGAACTGTCAAAAATCCAATGTGGGAGCGGGCTTGCTCGCGATTGAATCGCTGCGGTTTACCTGAAAAATCCGGGCGCCGCATCGCGAGCAAGCCCGCTCCCACTATTGATCGGTGGCGATGCTTACAGGGTCAATGTGAGCTTTTTAACCAACGCCCCCGGCAGCAGGTTCGATGCGGTCTGGCGCTGGTCGTAAGTGCTGGCCGACAGCAACAACTCACGGTCAACCGTCAGCGCTTCCAGTTGCGATCCCAGCAGACTATAGACGCTGTCATCGAAGCGCATCGTGTTGACCGGGGCCTTTATCTCGCCGTTCTCGACCCAGAAGGTGGCAAAGCGGGTCATGCCGGTCAGACGTGCCGCCGGTTGGTCCGAGTAGTTCAAGTACCACAGGTTGCTGATATACAGCCCGGTGCCCAATTGCTTGAGGATATCGGCCTGTTCCAGCGTGCCCGCAGCCATCGCCAGTGCGCTAGGGGCTTCACCCCATGGCGCGCCGTTGACCTCAAGTCCATATTCGGCAGCGCTGCGCGAGCCCACCAGTTGCTGGTTGGACTGGCCGTGCTTGACCAGCGACAAGTCCTGACGCGGATACCCTTCGCCGGAAAACGCCGGGCTCAGGGACTGGCTGACCTGCTCGTCAAAAGACACCAACGGGCTCAGTTGTGCGTCACCCGCATAGAGCTTTTGCAGCGGGCTGGCTTTACTGGCCAGCGCCTGTGCCGAGAAGCCGCCCCAGCACAGCATGCTCATCACTTCTTCCAGTGCCGCCGGGGCCAGGTAGGCACGGTATTCACCGGGTGCCAAGGCATGCAGCGGGCGATCGAGAAAACTCAGTTGCTCACGGGCCAGCTGCATGCGCTGGGCGAAGCGCTCGCTGTCCCAGTCGGCTCCGGCGTAGCTGGCTTTGACCGCTTGGCCATTGCTGTGAAACAGGCTCCAGTCGAAGTTGAAACTGTTGGCCTGATGCCAGCCAAACGCACCTTCGGAGCTGGCATAGCCGTAGCTGATCGGGCCGCTGGCATAAAAGCCGACCAGATCGACGCCCTTGGCTGCGCGGTGGATTTCCTCCAGTACCCGGGCGGTGTCCGGCAGAGGCTGGCCCTGTACGTTATGGCTGTTCCACGGCTGCGGGTTAAGCAGTAAATACGGGTCGGCGGGCAACAGCGGCAGTGTTTCGCGCAGTTGCTGCAAGGCCTCGGTCAAGCGCTGTTTGTCGACGTCCGACTCGCCCGCCAAGGTGAGGCTCACATCGGCGTGGCGACCGTCGTTGATCAATTTCAGGCTCAGGCTGGCCTGCTGCACAAGCCCGGCCTGGCGCACTTTACCCTTGTTGAAACGGATAAATTCCGAGGCTTCGGCGTTGTAGCCCAGGGTGAATTGCTCAGGCGAACGGATCGCTTTGCCCAGCCACTCCACCAACGCTTTGAACTGCTCGGCCTGACTCAATGGGGTACTCATCAGGCATCGCCTCCAAACACATCAATTTGACTGAATACACACGCAGGCGATGCATGGCCCACGCGGATTACCTGATTGGGCTCGCCCTTGCCGCAGTTCGGCGTGCCCAGCACTTTTAAGGTACTGGCGTCGCCCACGGCGCTGAGGTTGCGCCAGAACTGATCGGAAATACCCCGGTAGTTGGGGTTTTTGACCACACCCTTGAGTTCGCCGTTCTCGATCAACTGGCCCCATTCACAACCGAACTGGAACTTGTTGCGCGCATCGTCAATCGACCAGGAGCGGTTGGTGGCCATCAGGATGCCGTGCTCGATACCGCCAACCAGCTGGGCCATTGACTGGTCGCCGGGTTCGATATTGAGGTTGGCCATGCGATCAATCGGTGGCCGGTTCCAGCTGCAGGCGCGGCTGTTGGCTACGCCGTCCAGGCCCGAACGGAACTGCGACAGGGCTCCGCCCAATGGCCGCAACAGCAGGCCTTCGCGGATCAGAAATTCCTTGTGGGCCGGGGTGCCGTCGTCGTCGAAGCTGTAGCTGGCCAGTTGCTCAGGGATGTCCGGGTCAAAGGTTACGTTGAGCAATTGGGAGCCATATTGCAGGCTGCCGAAGTCACTGGCCTTGACGAAGCTGGTGCCCGCGTAATTGCGCTCGTCACCGAGAATGCGGTCCAGCTCCAGCGGGTGGCCGATGGATTCGTGGATTTGCAAAATCATCTGGTCGGGCATCAGCAGCAGGTCGCGTTTACCCGCCGGGGCATTAGGCGCCAGCAGCAATTGCAGGGCCTGATCAGCGACCTTGGGCGCGGCACCGATCAGCCCGCAGCGGCTGATCACATCGGCGCCGCCCTGCTGGCCAAAGTTCTCACGGCCCAGGCTGCGGCTCTGGCTGTCGTTGCCGTCATAGGCGGTGACGCTCATGCCTGGATAAACAAAGCGCTGGGCGCGCCGCAACTCGGCGCCTGCGCTGTTGAGATAGATTTGCTCGACGTGATTGAGGCCCAGCGAAACGTCCCAGCTCACCAGTCGCTCGTCTTTGGGCACGGCCGCCGATTCGGCGCCAAGCAGCTCAAAGCAGTCGCTGAGTGACGGGAAAGCCTGATCGAGATTGGGCGAGTAATAGTCGGCGCGCTCGTGAGACACCGGCTCCTGGCTCAGATCGAGCAGGGCGTGGGCGGCGATCAGTTGCGCCTGGGCTTCGGCACGTTCGAGGGCGGCCTGCAGACCGGCTTGCGACAGGTCATTGGTGGCGGCGTAGGCTTCGACACCCTTGAGCCGCACCGTGAGCATGGCGCCCTGGTCGTGACTGAATGAAGGAGGTTCTGCGACGTTCTTGCGTACCGACAGGTATTGCCCGGACTCGCGTACGTAACGCAGCGAAAAGAACTCGGCCCGGGTGCGCAGCGCGCCAAAGCGCTGCTTGAGCTGAGGGTAAAAATCGAACATGCACAGACCTCCTTGTTAGAGCCAACAGCCCCCCGCCCTAATCCTCTCCCGGAGAGAGAGGGGACCGATTGGGGGAGTGATCTCAAAGAACAGCGTTGAATCCAGCATCAACTCGGTCAGCTCCCTCTCCCTCTGGGAGAGGGTTGAGCTGAGGGGCTTTTAGCTTTAAACCGGGCAACCCTTGGCGCGCAGGATAGCGTCAAAGCGATCAGGGTCCAGGGTGCCTGCCTCAATTGCCTTGAGTGTTGCTTGTTCGCGGGCCAACAGGTCGTGGCAACGGATCAGCAATTCCGGCAGTTCAGTACGCGAGGCTGCGACTACGCCGTCGCCGTCGCCGATCATCAGGTCGCCGGGCATTACCAGCATCCCGGCACACGAGATCGGCACGTTGATTTCGCCGCCGCCGTCAGTGCTTGGGCCGCGGTGGACGCCGCCGATAGCGTAGGCCGGCAGTTCACCGGTTTGCCATTCGTCGAGGTCGCGCAGAGCACCGTTGATCACCACGCCGACAATCCCGGCCTTGAGGGCCATAGCGCGCATGATGCCGCCGAATACGGCACGGGTCAGGTCGGCACTGCCGTCGATTACCAGCACATCGCCAGGGCGGGCCATTTGCATGGCTTTAAGGATCATCAGGTTGTCGCCCGGGCGCACACGTACAGTCAGGGCGCTGCCCAGCATTGGGCGCGAGCCGTGGAACGGCTTGAGGCCCAGACCGCCAACGTTACGGCCCAGGCAGTCGCTGACAGCGGCGGCAGGGATTTTGCTGAATTCGGTGAGCCATTTTGGATCGAGAGGTTCTGCGTTTGGATTAATCAGAAAGCCGGTCGGCCATTTGCTCGAAGAGACAACATCAAACATAGAAAACCTCTTGGCCAGGCAGGGCTGGCATGTCGGGTGGGGCGGGGGGGTGAGGCGCGAAACGAGGCACTAGAGTAGGCCTGCGTTGAGGCCGGGGCAAGCGGGGCAAGATGAAACAAAAGAGTTACACAAAATTCGTAGCAGCTGCCGAAGGAACGAGGCTGCGTCCGGTTGCGAAGCGACCGTGAAACCAGAGTGCGCGATTCTTCAGAAGAACCGCGTAACCTGAATTTACGACGGCTGCGCCGCCGGACGTAGCCTCGCTCCGCTCGTCAACTGCTACGAATGGTGCTTACTGCGCGGTACGGCTCACTTCACGCAGTGGCTTGCCACGTACCGGGGCATCGCCTGCGACGTAGTAGTCGGCAGTGCTGCGCGGCAGAGGCTGGCGGCCACGGATCTTGTCGGCGATTTTCTCGGCGATCATGATCGTCGGAGCGTTGAGGTTACCGGTGGTGATCAACGGCATGATCGACGCATCGACCACACGCAGACCCTGCATGCCATGCACACGGCCTTCGCCGTCGACCACAGCCATCTCGTCGGTGCCCATCTTGCACGAGCAGGATGGGTGAAAAGCGGTCTCGGCGTGTTCGCGGATAAAGGTATCCAGCTCTTCGTCGGTCTGCTTGTCGATGCCGGGGCTGATTTCGCGGCCACGGTACGCATCCAGCGCAGGCTGTTGCATGATTTCACGGGTCAGGCGGATGCCATCACGGAATTCCTGCCAGTCCTGCTCGGCAGCCATGTAGTTGAACAGGATGCTTGGGTACTCACGCGGGTCCTTGGACTTCACGTTGATCCGGCCACGGCTCGGCGAGCGCATGGAACCCATGTGCGCCTGGAAGCCGTGCTCTTTCACACCATTGCTGCCGTTGTAGTTAATCGCTACCGGCAAGAAGTGGTACTGAATGTTCGGCCATTCGAATTCTTCGCGGGTGCGGATAAAACCACCGGCTTCGAACTGGTTACTGGCGCCAATGCCTTTGCCCAGGAACATCCACTCTGCGCCAATGGCCGGCTGGTTGTACCAAAGCAATGACGGGTACAGCGACACCGGCTGGGTGCACGCGTACTGCAAGTACAGCTCAAGGTGATCCTGCAAGTTCTGGCCAACACCCGGCAGGTCGTGGACCACTGGAATGTCGAGGCTTTTCAGCAGTTCGGCCGGGCCGACGCCAGAGCGTTGCAGCACGGTTGGCGAACCGATTGCGCCGCTGCACAGCAGGACTTCTTTGCGGGCCTTGGCCAGAATTCGGGTGTCGCTGTCGCCAACCATGTAGGAAACGCCAACAGCGCGCTTACCTTCAAATTCGATCTTGTCGGTCAGGGCGTGGGTGACGATGGTCAGGGTCGAGCGCTTCTTGGCGGTGTCCAGGTAACCGCGGGCGGTACTGGCGCGACGACCGTTAGGCGTCACGGTACGGTCCATCGGGCCGAAACCTTCCTGCTGGTAGCCGTTCAAGTCTTCGGTGCGCGGGTAACCGGCCTGTACGCCTGCTTCGACCATGGCGTGGAACAACACGTTGTTCCCGGCTTTTGGCGTGGTCACGCTGACCGGGCCATCGCCACCGTGGTAGTCGTTGGGGCCGATGTCGCGGGTTTCGGCTTTACGGAAGTACGGCAGACAGTTCAGGTAATCCCAGTCTTCGAGGCCTGGCAGTTTTGCCCAGCCATCGTAGTCCATCGCATTACCACGGATGTAGCACATGCCGTTGATCAGGGACGAGCCGCCCAGACCCTTGCCACGGCCACATTCCATGCGGCGATTGTCCATGTGTGGTTCAGGATCGGTTTCGAAGGCCCAGTTGTAGCGACGGCCTTGCAGCGGGAACGCCAGCGCCGCAGGCATTTGCGTGCGGAAATCGAAACGGTAGTCCGGGCCGCCAGCTTCAAGCAGCAGAACGGTGACGCCTTGGTCTTCAGTCAGACGGGTCGCCAGGGTGTTACCGGCAGAGCCGGCACCAATGATGATGTAATCGAATTCTTGGGACATAAAATGCACCCTCTTTAGTTGTGTCAGATCAAACCTGACCCTGTGGGAGCGGGCTTGCCCGCGATTGCATCAGCGCGGTGCAACGGATGCACCGCGTCGCCTGAATCGCGAGCAGGCTCGCTCCCACAGGGTTTGTATGGGCAGTCGGTTTAGAACACCGACACGTAGTCGCCCAACTCAACCTGGACCGATTTGATCTGGGTGTACTGGGCCAGCGAGCTGATGCCGTTTTCACGACCGATGCCCGACTGCTTGTACCCGCCCACCGGCATTTTTGCGTCGGACTCGCCCCAGGCGTTGATCCAGCAAATGCCCGCTTCCAGTTGATGAATCACGCGGTGAGCGCGGTTCAGGTCCTTGGTCACGACGCCAGCAGCCAGACCGAACTCAGTGTCGTTGGCGCGGCGGATCACTTCTTCTTCGGTGTCGTAGGTGAGGATGCTCATCACCGGGCCGAAGATTTCTTCTTTGACGATGGTCATTTCGTCAGTGCAGTCGGTGAACACGGTCGGTGCCACGAATGCACCCTTGGCCAGGTCGCCTTCGGTCAGACGTTCGCCGCCGCACAGTACGCGGGCACCTTCTTCTTTACCCTTGGCAATGTAGCCCAGCACGCTTTCCATGTGAGCGAAGCTGACCAGTGGGCCGAAGTTGGTGTTTTCATCTTCCGGGTTGCCGATGCGGATGCGTGCAACGCGTTCCAGAATCTTGGCTTCGAATGCGGCTTTCATTGCAGTCGGGATAAACACGCGAGTGCCGTTGGTGCACACCTGGCCCGAGCTGTAGAAGTTGGCCATCATCGCGGTATCAGCGGCGCGATCGAGGTCGGCGTCGTCAAAAATGATCAGTGGCGACTTGCCGCCCAATTCCATGGTGACGTCTTTCAAGGAAGAGCTGGTGGCGCTGGCGGTTACTTTTTTGCCGGTGTCGGTGCCGCCAGTGAACGAGACTTTTTCGATGCGCGGGTGTTCGGTCAGCCAGGTGCCGACTTCACGGCCGCTGCCGGTCAGAACGTTGAAAACACCGTCCGGCAGGCCGGCAGCAGTGAAGATCTCAGCCAGCTTCAGCGTGGTCAGAGACGTGACTTCGCTTGGCTTGAAGATCATCGCGTTACCGGCGGCCAGTGCAGGTGCGGATTTCCACAGAGCGATCTGGATCGGATAGTTCCACGCGCCGATACCGGCCACAACGCCCAGCGGCTCGCGACGGGTGTAAACGAACGACGTGTCGCGCAGCGGGATTTGCTCACCCTGAATGGCGGTCGCCAGGCCTGCGTAGTATTCCAGCACGTCGGCGCCGGTGACGATGTCCACGTAACGGGTTTCGGAGTACGACTTGCCGGTGTCCAGGGTCTCCAGGGCGGCCAGCTCATCGTTGCGCTCGCGCAGGATTTCAACGGCGCGACGCAGGATGCGCGAACGCTCCATGGAGGTCATGGCAGCCCAGATCTTCTGGCCTTTTTCAGCGCTGACAACGGCGCGCTCGACGTCTTCTTTGGTAGCGCGTTGCACTTGAGCGAGGACTTCGCCGTTAGCCGGGTTGATGGCATCGAAAGTAGCGTCGCTACCGGCGTCGGTGTAGCCGCCGTCGATGTAGAGTTTTTGCAGTTCGAAACGGGCCATAAAATCCTCGCAAGTGCATAAGTGGTTGGCGTTGGTCGTGAGTCGGTTGCCATCTGATTGGGGCAACTCAAACTCACGACAGTTCAGGGGTTAAGCATTGATTGAGGCCTAACTCACCTGTTTCGCCAGTTGTAGATCCATATATTCGTAGCAGATGCGTTGTGCCTGCTCGGTGTCGAAAGAATCTCCCGACAGGGCACCCCGCAACCATAGACCATCGATGAGAGCTGCCAGGCCGCGTGCTGCATTGCGGGCCTGGGCCTGCGGCAGAACTCGGCGAAATTGGCAGCACAGATTGGAGTACAAGCGGTGATCGTTGATCCGCTGCAATCTGTGCAAAGACGGCTGGTGCATGCTGGCAGCCCAGAAGGCGAGCCAGGTTTTCATCGCCGGGCCACTGACCTGGCTGGCGTCGAAGTTGCCTTCGACAATCACCTGCAGATGAGCCCGTGGGCTGCCATCGCTCAACGCCTGGCGGCGTTCGGTGACGTTGTCGATCAAAACGTTCATCAAGTACCGCATGGTGGCGGCAATCAGACCGTTCTTGTCTTTGAAGTAGTGACTGATGATGCCGTTCGACACGCCGGCCAGACGGGCAATCAGCGCAATGCTGGCATCTGCCATCCCGACCTGATCGACAGCCGTCAACGTGGCTTCGATCAACTGCTGGCGGCGTATGGGTTGCATACCGACCTTGGGCATTTTGCATATCTCCTTGGGCCGGCGAGCAGTGCATAAACATCACTGAACGGCAGCCAGTCTATTTTGTTTTGATTGAACGTTCAATCAACAAAGAATAAGCTCTGCGACAAATCGTCGCGATTTATGTCGTTTTCCTACGCATGAATGGCGCAAATCGACACGGTAAAAGCTCCGAGACCCCTGTGGGAGCGAGCCTGCTCGCGAAGGTCGCTAACAATACGCACGCTAACGGAATAGGCGCGGTGCCCTTTAAGCCTTCGCGAGCAGGCTCGCTCCCACAGACTGCATTTGTCTGAGTGAGCGGTCCGGTTTTTTAGCGGTGTCTTTATATCACTCGACCGTTGGTCGTAATCCAACCCTTTGGTCGAGTGGTGCGTTGCCTTAAGTCCTTGTCTCGCACTCCCTGGAGCACCCGTGCAATGAGTTCTGCCTCTCTTATAAAGACCCCACCGCAAAAGGTGACGGTCAACGGTTGGGTGTTTTACACCTCCACTGCCTTGATACTTTTGCTGACTGCTATCTTGATCATCGCCCCTGAAGAAGCGGGCCGTGTCCTGGGCATTGCCCAGGAATGGCTGTCGCGCAGCTTCGGCTGGTACTACATGGTGGTGATCGCCGCTTACCTGATCTTTGTGGTCGGCCTGGCATTTTCGTCCTACGGCAAATTGAAACTGGGGACCAAGCAGGACACTCCGGATTTCAGCTATGGCGCTTGGGCCGGGATGCTGTTCTCGTCCGGTATCGGTATTTCGCTGCTGTACTTCGGCGCTTCCGAGCCGCTGGACCACTACTTCAACCCGCCTGAAGGCGTGTCGGGCAGCCATGAGGCAGCGCGTCAGGCGTTGCAGCTGACTTTCCTGCACTGGGGCCTGCATGGCTGGGCGATTTACGCACTGGTCGGCCTGGCAGTGGCCTACTTTGCCTATCGTCACAACCAGCCGCTGGCGCTGCGCTCGGCGTTGTACCCGTTGATGGGCGAACGTTGGGTCAAGGGTGCTGCGGGCCATGCGGTAGACGGTTTTGGCATGTTCGTGACGCTGCTCGGTCTGGTGACCAACCTGGGTATTGGTTCGATGCAGGTTTCGTCGGGGCTGGAGAACCTGTTCGGCATGGAACACAGCAATACCAACCTGCTGATTGTGATCATCGTGATGAGTACCGTAGCCACCATCGCTGCGGTGTCGGGTGTTGAGAATGGTATCCGTCGCCTGTCCAACCTGAACATCGTGCTGTTCAGCGGCTTGCTGATTTTCGTGCTTCTGTTCGGCCCGACCCTGCACCTGCTCAACGGTCTGGTGCAAAACACCGGCGATTACCTCAACGGTATCGTGATGAAAACCTTCGACCTGTACGTGTACGTAGGCGATAGCAAAAAGACTGAGGGCTGGTTGGGTCTGTGGACTCTGTTCTACTGGGCATGGTGGATTTCCTGGGCCCCATTCGTAGGTATGTTTATTGCGCGTATTTCCCGTGGTCGTACGGTGCGTGAGCTGGTCGCAGGCGTGTTGCTGATCCCGCTGGGTTTCACTTTGGCCTGGTTGTCGATTTTCGGTAACTCGGCACTGGATCTGGTGGTTAACCAGGGTGCAGTCGAGTTGGGGAAAACGGCGCTTGAACAGCCGTCGATGGCGATTTACCAACTGCTTGAGCATTACCCCGCGTCGAAAATCGTTATTGGTGTGTCGATCTTTGTCGGCTTTGTGCTGTTCCTGACCCCGGCGGATTCCGGCGCGGTGATGATGGCCAACCTGTCGTGCAAAGGCGGTGATGTAGACGAAGACGCGCCGCACTGGTTACGGATCTTCTGGTCGGCGGTGATCACGCTGGTGACCATCGGCCTGCTGTTTGCCGGTAACTTTGCTGCCATGCAAACCATGGTGGTGCTGGCCGGCCTGCCGTTCTCGGTGGTGTTGATCCTGTTTATGTTTGGCCTGCACAAAGCGATGCGTCAGGACACCCTGATTGAACAGGAACAAGCTGAACTGGCTGCCCGTGGCCGTCGTGGTTTCAGCGAGCGCTTGACTGCACAAGATCTGCAACCGACCCAGGCGGTGGTGCAGCGCTTTATGGACAAACACGTGACTCCGGCATTGGAAGACGCGGCGGTGCAACTGCGCAGCCAGGGCCTGGACGTGCAAACCCTGCTGGGCAGCGCCAAGCGTTGCATGGGCGTGCGGATTGAGATGGAAGAGGGCAATCCGTTTGTCTACGAAGTCAGCCTGGACGGTTATCTGGCCGCTCCGAGCGGGTCTGATCAGGATGAAGTGCGCAGTCGTTACTACCGGGCCGAGGTGTATCTGCACAACGGCAACCAGGATTACGACCTGATGGGCTTCACCCAGGAGCAAATCAGCCGTGATGTGCTCGATCAGTTTGAAAGCCATCGCCAGCTCCTTGGCAGGGTTTATAGCTAAGAACTGAGACCTCGTATGGGAGCGGGCTTGCTCGCGATGCAAGCGGCGCGGTGTATCCGATGCACCGCGCTGATGCCATCGCGAGCAAGCCCGCTCCCACAGGGTAGTGAGTTACCCTAGATTTTTGCCTAGTAACGCGTGATACAACTCGGTATCACCCAGTATCCCCACCACTTTCTGGTTGTCGTGCAGCACCAGTTTGTTGCCGGTCTGGTAGCGGATTTGCAGCGCGTCGCGCATGCCAATGTTGCTGTCCACCAGGGTCGGCCCACGGCCCAGACCTTCTACTGCCTGGCCGCTGTGCCAGTGCTGCAGGTCGAGTACTCCCGCTCCCCGGCGCACACCCTTGATGGTGTTGCCTTCCGCCAGATCAATCCATGAGTCATCCCCCGGATCAATGCACACCGAGCCGTTGATACGTTTGCAGTTGTCCAGCGTACGCATCAGGCTGCGGCCACACAGCACGTTCAGCGGGTTGGTATGGGCGACGAAAGTGCGTACATAGTCGTCGGCAGGGTTGAGCACGATCTCTTCCGGCTTGCTGTACTGCACGATCTTGCCGTCTTTCATGATCGCAATCCGGCTGCCCAGCTTGAGCGCTTCATCAAGGTCATGGCTAACAAATACAATGGTCTTGTTCAGCTTGTGTTGCAGTTCCAGCAGCTCGTCTTGCAGGCCTTGGCGGATCAACGGATCGAGGGCCGAAAAGGGTTCGTCCATCAGCAGAATATCGGCGTCCATCGCCAGTGCACGCGCCAGTCCGACCCGTTGCTGCATGCCACCGCTCAGCTCATCGGGCTTTTTATTGCGCCATTGAGTCAGGCCCACCAGCTCCAGCTTTTCATCCACCAGCGTACGCCGTTCTTTCTCGGGGCGGCCCTGCATTTCCAGGCCGAAGCTGATGTTCTCGCGCACCGTCAGCCAGGGCATCAGAGCGAATTTCTGAAACACCATGGCGATGCGTTTAGTGCGCATCATCTTCAGTTCAGCGGGGGTACATGATGCGATGTCGATCTGCTTGCCTTCATGTTCCACATACAACTGGCCACGGCTGACCGTGTTGAGCCCGTTGATACAGCGCAGCAGGCTGGACTTGCCCGAGCCGGACAGGCCCATCAGCACGCAAATTTCACCTTTTTCGATGTCCAGGCTGGCTTTTTCAACACCGACAATCTGCCCGGTTTTTTTCAGGATCTGATCCCGCGAGAGGCCTTGATCCAGCAGGCTTAGTGCCTCACGCGGGTCTTTGGCGAAAATGACGTCGACCTTGTCGAAGCGAATAATACTCATGCGTCAGCTCCTGCTTTGGCTTCTGGCTGCTTGCAGATTCGGTCGAGCATGATGGCCAGCAATACAATCGCGAGCCCGGCTTCAAAGCCCAGGGCGATGTCGGCTGTATTCAGTGCGTTGACCACGGGTTTGCCCAGCCCATCAGCCCCTACCAGTGCTGCGATGACCACCATCGACAGCGACAGCATGATGCATTGGGTGATTCCGGCGGCGATGCTCGGCATGGCGTGGGGCAGTTCAATACGGGTGAGCAGTTGGCGCCGTGAGCAGCCAAAGGCCTTGCCGGCATCAAGCAGCTCATGGGGCACATCACGAATGCCCAGGTAGGTCAGGCGGATCGGTGCGGCAATCGCAAACACGACGGTGGATATCAATCCTGGCACCACACCCAAGCCAAACAGGGTCAGGGTAGGGATCAGGTAAACGAAGGTGGGCACGGTCTGCATCAAGTCGAGCACTGGCCGCATAAAGGTATAGAACATCGGTTTGTGCGCCGCGAGTATCCCCAGCGGCACGCCGATGATCACGCACACAAAGGTAGCGAACAGCACCTGGGCCAGGGTTTCCATCGTCTCTTGCCAATAACCCAGGTTGAAAATCAGCAGAAACGACAGCGCCACAAAAACAGTGAGCCCCCACTTGCGCTGAATAAAGTGCGCGAGCAGAGCAATCAGCCCGATAAATACAAACGGGTTGAACCAGGTCAGCGCAAAGGTCACGCCGTGGATCATCGTTTCAAGTGTCAGCGCAATAGCGTCGAAGGTGCTGGCGCCGTTTTGGGTCAGCCACTCGACAAACCTTGCGATGTACTGGCCCAGAGGGATTTTTTGATCAATCAGCATGGTAATAAACGTCCGCATGCAGGGGAATTGAAACGGAGCCAGACGGGCATGCCGCCTGGCGCCCGCGATTACTTCGCGAGGCTGGCTTGAACGGCCGCAAGCCCAGGTTTGCCATCAATGGTGGTCACGCCCGTTAGCCAGGTTTCGAGCACTTGCGGGTTTTGCTTGAGCCAGGCCCTGGCGGCCACGTCAGGCTTGATCTTGTCGTCCAGAACCTTGCCCATCAGGGTGCTTTCCATGTCCAGGGTAAACACCAGATTCTTCAGCAGTTGACCGACGTTGCTGCACTCTTCGCTGTAGCCCTTGCGGGTGTTGGTGTAGATGGTTGCCTGGCCATAATTGGGGCCGAAGAAATCATCGCCACCGGTGAGGTATTTCATTTTGAAGCGGGTGTTCATCGGGTGCGGTTCCCACCCCAGGAACACCACCTCGGTGCCACGGCGCTGAGCGCGATCGACTTGCGACAGCATCCCGGCTTCGCTGGATTCCACCACCTTGAAGCCCGCGTCTTTCAAGCCGAACGCGTTCTTGTCGATCATGGACTGGATCATGCGATTGCCGTCGTTACCCGGCTCGATGCCATAGATCTTGCCGTCCAGTTCCTTCTTGAATTTTGGCAGGTCGGAGAAGTCCTTGAGCCCCTTGTCATAGAGCGCCTGGGGCACCGCGAGGGTGTATTTGGCGTTTTCCAGGTTGGCCCGCACGGTCTCGACAGTGCCCGCGTCGCGGTAGGCCTTGATGTCGTTTTCCATGGTCGGCATCCAGTTGCCTAGAAATACGTCCATGTTCTTGCCATCGGCCAGCGACTTGTAAGTGACCGGCACTGAAATCATGGTGGTCTTGGTTTTGTAACCGAGGGCCTTGAGTACTTCGCTGGTGACGGCGGTGGTGACGGTGATGTCGGTCCAGCCGACATCCGAGAAGTTGACGGTGCTGCATTGCGCAGGTTCTGCGGCCTGGGTGATGACGGGCAGACTCAACAATGCAGCCAACAACAATGGGGAACCTTTCATGGGGCGACTCCTGGGTGTCTGGGTGGCGGTTTTCGATCGAAAAGCCGCATGTATCAGTTGCGGTTGGGCGATGCCCGGCAGGCGTGTGGCCAAGGCATCTTGCAATCGAGTCAGGACTGATCATGTAACAGCGAAAATCAAACGCCTACAGGGGGAGTCGCATCCAGTACAGGCAGAGTCGTATCTGATACCTGCAAGGTCGTATCTAGACGAATGATGCTTAAAAACTGCCTTTTTCATGCATCTGCACCCTATGGGCGCTGGCAGGCAAAGGCGGGTCGCAGCTGGACGTTTTTGCAGATCGCAAACCCCCCATGATGCGGGCACACATCCTCAAGGTTCGTGCTCATGGCTATCAGCGTGTTTGACCTGTTCAAGATCGGTATCGGCCCCTCCAGTTCACATACCGTAGGCCCGATGCGGGCGGCCGCGCTGTTTGTGCAGGGCTTGCGCGAACGCGAACAGCTGCCACAGGTACGCCGCATCGAAGTACAGCTGTATGGTTCGCTGTCGGCTACCGGTATTGGTCACGGCAGCGATAATGCGGTGATCATGGGCCTGATGGGCGAATGGCCGGATGCAATCGACCCGGCACAGATCGGCCCGCGCATCGCCGAGCTTGTTCAAAGCCACACGCTACTCCTGGACGGCCATCTACCGATTCCGTTTGCATGGACGCAAGACATGCGCCTGATCGACGAAAACCTGCCGTTCCATCCCAATGCCATGACCCTGATCGCTGAAACCGAAAGTGGCGAACTGCACCGCGATACTTATTACTCGGTGGGCGGCGGTTTTGTGGTGGACGCGGCACAAGCGGCCAGCGGCGTGCTGGACATGGACCGTACCGAACTGCCCTACGACTTCAATAGCGCCGTTGAGTTGCTCGAGTTATGCGCTAAACACCATCTGAGCGTAGCCGCATTAATGATGGCCAACGAACGTATTTGGCGCAGTGAAGACGAAATTCGCAGCGGCCTGATCAAGCTTTGGCGCGCCATGCAGGACTGCGTGGAGCAAGGTTTGAAACACGAAGGTATCCTGCCTGGCGGCCTGAATGTGCGTCGCCGCGCAGCCCGCCTGCACCGCAGCTTGCAGGAACTGGGCAAGCCCAACGTGATCGGCTCCACCCTGAGTGCCATGGAATGGGTCAACTTGTTTGCATTGGCGGTCAACGAAGAAAACGCTGCGGGCGGGCGCATGGTGACGGCACCGACCAACGGCGCTGCGGGCATCATCCCGGCGGTACTGCACTACTTTATGAAATTCAGCGATGAAGTCAGCGAAGCCCATGTCGTCGATTACCTGTTGAGCGCGGCGGCGATCGGCATTCTGTGCAAAAAGAACGCGTCGATTTCCGGGGCAGAAGTGGGTTGCCAGGGCGAGGTCGGATCGGCCTGCGCGATGGCGGCTGCCGGGCTGGCGCAAATCCTCGGTGCCACGCCTGAGCAGTTGTGCAACGCCGCCGAAATCGGCCTGGAGCACAACCTGGGTTTGACCTGCGATCCGGTGGGTGGGCTGGTGCAAGTACCGTGTATCGAGCGCAACGCCATCGCCGCCGTCAAGGCGATCAACGCCGCGCAAATGGCTTTGCGTGGTGACGGTCAGCACTTTATTTCCCTGGACCGGGTGATCCGCACCATGCGCGACACCGGCGCCGACATGCACGACAAATACAAGGAAACCTCACGGGGCGGTCTGGCGGTCAGTGCGGTGGAATGCTGATAGGCGAGCTGTATGCACCCTGTGTAGCAGCTGACGAGCGGAGCGAGGCTGCGTTCGAGCGCGAAGCGGTCGTAAACCAGATTATGGGGTGTGTCTGGCACGCATTAAGCACTGATCTTACGACGGCTGCGCCGCCGAACGCAGCCTCGCTCCGCTCGTCAGCTGCTACGCAGGCGAGCACTTTTTAAGCGCACGTTGACCTCTTTTGGCGCACTCGTACTTTTCGTGACATTCCATTACGGCTCTGTTTCTAGCCGCTTCCCACAAGTGATACCAATGTGCTCAACAGCGCCCGCTCAAGCTGGTGCGTACCTGTTTAGCCACTGTTTTGACATGGCCCATCCAGACTCTTTGCGACGTCGTTTTCAGGCTTTATTGAATACCTATTCAAGTTTAGGCATGGCAATTGCGTTGTGATCACAAAGCCCCGTGAAACGAGGGTAAAAACAAGAGCCCGTGCCTGGGGCCATCACCCGCTTTGTGTGAGGAGATACCGCGATGACGTCGTTCAACTCCGGGGTCCAACCCCAGAACCGTACGCCTCAATCCATCGGCTTTCTGCTGCTGGACAATTTCACGCTCATTTCCCTGGCTTCCGCGATTGAACCCCTGCGCATGGCCAACCAGTTATCGGGCCGTGAGTTGTATCGCTGGAGCACCCTCAGCGCAGATGGCAGCCAGGTATGGGCCAGCGATGGCCTGCAGGTCACCCCCGACGCCAGCATGCACAAGGCTCCGGCGCTGGACATGGTCATCGTGTGTGGCGGTATCGGCATTCAACGCACTGTCACCCGCGAACACGTTTCATGGCTGCAAAGTCAGGCGCGCCAGTCCCGTCGTTTGGGCGCTGTTTGCACTGGCAGCTGGGCCCTGGCGTATGCGGGCTTGCTTGACGGTTTTGATTGCAGCGTGCATTGGGAGTGCCTGGCTTCCATGCAGGAAGCCTTTCCGCGGGTTGTCATGAGCACGCGCTTGTTCACCCTCGACCGCAGCCGTTTCACCAGTTCGGGCGGTACTGCGCCGCTGGACATGATGCTGCACCTGATCAGTCGCGATCATGGCCGCGAACTGTCGGCGGCCATCTCTGAAATGTTTGTGTATGAACGCATTCGCAACGAGCAGGATCATCAGCGCGTGCCGCTCAAGCATATGCTCGGCACCAACCAGCCGAAGTTGCAGGAAATCGTCGCGCTGATGGAAGCCAACCTCGAAGAACCCATCGACCTCGATGAGCTGGCGGTGTACGTCACCGTGTCGCGACGTCAGCTCGAGCGGTTGTTTCAGAAGTACCTGCACTGCTCGCCATCGCGCTACTACCTCAAGTTGCGGCTGGTGCGGGCGCGGCAGTTGCTCAAGCAGACGCCGATGTCGATTATCGAAGTGGCGGCGGTCTGCGGCTTTGTGTCCACGCCGCACTTTTCCAAGTGCTACCGCGAATACTTCGGCATTCCGCCACGGGACGAGCGCGTAGGTTCCAATACCGCGCAGCAAACCACGCTGGTGCAGATTCCGCAGTCACTGTTGCTGGCTCCGTTGGCAGGGCCGATGTCTGCCTTGAACCAGGCGCGCAACGAGTCGACCTTTGCGAGTGTCAGGCTCTAGAACTCAGCTTTCTGTAGCCGCTGCCGCAGGCTGTGATGGGCTGCGAAGCGGCCCGCTTTTGATATTAAAAGCGAAGGTCCCGCGGCCCTTATCGCAGCCTGCGGCAGCGGCTACATATTCAGTTGAATCAGACGGCTTTGCTCTGCTGGAACTGCACCAGCCCCGGCAGCAACTGCTGGTCAATGGCCTGGCGCACCGCGGGCAAAATGGTTGCGCTGCCGGTGTAGAGTTTTTCCACCAGACCCTTGAGTGCGCGAGCATTGGCCTCGTTCAATCCACACACCGCCGCAGAGCATGCTTGTTCAGCCGTGCCTGACACCTCAAAGCCCAGCGAGCGCAGTTGGCCCAGCAGGTCCTGCTCATCAATCAAATCCGCGTGCATCATGTCTTTTTATCCTTCTATCAACGAAGCGCGATCGAAGTTTGATTCTGGTAGGGCTTTGGTCAGTGGGCAAGGCCGGTTTGGCGATATGTCCGACACGCCTAATTGCAGGTCGTTTTTGACTAAGTGCCGGTATGCCCGGCTGGGCACACTGAACTCAGCAACACCCTCGATGGTTTGGTCACCGTCTCGGCATCACGCACACTTGGCCCCGAATCTGTCACGGTAGATTCGGGGCTTTTTTGTGCACTTTAAACGTTACAACTCGGCGTAAATTTCCCACTGACTCCCAATGGCATTTGGTTTGACAAGCTCCATTTGTTACGTGGATACATCGTTGCAGGGTCGTTATTAACATCAGCCCCTGAAAATCCCAACGCTTCAGTGCCATCCTGCACATATGAACCGGTCAGGACTCGTCCTTCACCGACCATTCCCAGTGTTCTGTTTACGATGGCCCCGAGCTGTGAGCCAGAGTCCAGCCCCGTTTGGGCAACACCTATGTTCAGGATCGCCGTGGCGGCCGCCACGGCTGTTCGTGTCGCAATTCCGTGCAAGGTGCCTATGTACTTGTCGGCCTGAAATGGGTTGGTTAACTGGTTAGTCCCGGAAACGAACTTTGCATCAGAGTGCAAGCCTCGAGTAACAGTCCCTCCCGCAGAATCAATCATCTCTCCAGCCATACCTCCTGCAATACTGCTTACGGCTTTAGGCACCAGATGCTCAACGGCACCCGCGCCGTACACATACACTTCATCGTCGTTGGTGGCGTCTTCACGCACTACCTGCGTCACGCGCTGTAACTGATTACGCACATCCCAGTGCATGTGTTGCGCCCCCGCAAGGTGCAGCAGGTTGCCGTTGGCATCAAAACTGTTACTGATATCTGGCGGGTTGCTGGCATCGACCTGATACAGGCTGCGGTTGCTGAGAGCGTCTACTTTCATCGTTCGTTGTGGCAGTTGACCGTGCTTCAGGCTCAGCAGATTGCCCGCCGCGTCATAGCTGAATGTCTGGGTGTAATTGCGCAACCGGCTGGCATCACCCCCGCCGGGCAGGACCAGCCCAGGCAAGTCCGGCTGGATGCCTGCCAGCACACTCTCGCGGCCGCTGGCCTGAACAAGTTGGCCCAAGGTGTCGTAAACATATCGATTCACCGGGTCGACCTGCTCGCCAGCGAACCAGTCTGTTGGCTGCGCCGCATCTTCGATGCTCATGACGTTACCCACCGGGTCGTAGGTATAGCTCAGGTGCTGCAGCACCTTGTTGGCTTTCACCGCGCGCAGTCGCTGCAAGCGGCCATCAACCGGCGAGTAGATTGCCGTGGCGCTGACGCCATTGCCGAAGGTCTCACTTTGCACTTGGCCAAAGGCGTTATAGGACCGGTCCTGAAGCAGCAGCGTGGTGCTGCTTTGATCCGCTGGTTTGAGACTGGTTAACGCCAATTGCCCGGCGATGTCGTAGTGAAAGGACTGGGTATTACCCAATGCATCGCACTGACTTAGTACCGTGTCCAGCGCGTTGTATTGCCATCGCGTGGTGTAGGTCTGCGCAACACCTTGGTCATCGCGTTCGAGCAGAGCCTCGCGCCCGCTCAGCGATTGCGGCCAGTCAGGCGCTACCGGATCACTCAAAAAGCATTGTGTCTGGGCCAGGGGCTGGCCCAGCAAACCGTAGTCAGCGTAGGTCCGGCAACCTGCCGGATCATCGTGGCGAATCAGGCTTGCACACAGGTTATGAGCTGCGAACGACGAGCTGCAATCAGCGTAGGTGAAACGCTCGGTCACACAGGGTGGAGCATTTCCAGCCTGCTCAATGATCGCCACGGGCCGCAGCAAGTCGTCGTACTCGCTGAGGCGTCGGTTATGTCGGCCATCCCATTCACAACGAATCTCTGCCGTCGCTCCAAACAGCCTCAAGCACCACCCGGCATCGACGCTATTGCTCAGCAGCGGCCGAGCGGACAGCGAGAAAACCGTGGTCAGGTTCGGGGCACTTGAGGTCGCTGCAAAGCGGGGATCACGATGAGCCACCACACGCCCCGCTGCGTCGAAAACCTGGCGGGTCACGCGTGCTTCAGGGGGTTGTTGGATAACGGCACGATGATAGGCAACGCCACGGATCGTCAGCCCGCGAGGGTCGATAACCGAAAGGTTGGGCGTCGCTTCATGAAGGGAACTCTTCATAAACGTTACTCGTGGAACGATGAATCGTAACGCTGAGCTTTTATTGAAGAGTTGGGTACTGTCAGAAATAACAGACGTATAGATCTGAATGCCTGGCTGGTTATCGCTTCAGCAATGCCGCACATGCCGCCTTGAACGCTTCATGCTGATATTTGTTCAGCGAGGCGGGTAACTCGAAGGCGTGTTTTTTGTACTGTGCGTTAAGGGTTTGCGGGGACAGCAGCAGCACCTCGCAATCGTCCAGCAACTGGATAATGCCTTCGATCTTGAAGGTGGTCGGGCCACCGGCGAATTCGCCCTTTTTACTGCGTTTTTTGATCGCGATGCGAGTGATGGCGTTGGCCTTCACAAAGGCTGCAATCTGCCTGGCGAAGGTTTTGACGTTGGCGGCATCGTCATCGTCGTCCAGGGCAATTTTTTTGGTGGTATTGGCCACATGCTCAAGGCCGTTTGCGCCCTGGGTGGCCAGGGCAAAGATGGCTTCGCTGCCTTTGATTTCGATACCGCAAATAGTCATATAAATCGTTTCCTGGGGCGGATGTAAAGCCTGTAGCCGCTGCCGCAGGCTGCGATAAGGGCCGAAGGACCTTCACTCCTGAAAAAGCGTGTCCCTTCTGGCTCGATCACAGCCTGCGGCAGCGGCTACAAAAAAGCGTGGGTCACTGCTGCCCGATCGATTCCAGAAACTCTGAACGGTCGTCGCTGATGCGTGCCATGCAGTCGTTCTGGGCGATGTTGAATGTTTCAGTACCGGCGGTGGCGGGGAACACGGCAATCGCGCAGTCGGCGTCTCGCTGGTGCAACCACAGGGCCTGAGCGGTCTTGATCTTGCTTAGGATGTTATTGAGTTGGGTCGCGTTACTGCCGTACAGCGAAGTCATGCGCTCCTGCAGGGCTTCGTAGTTTTCGGTCAACAACTGCTCGGCAGCATTCTTGCTGAACAGCGAGCACGCCAGGGTTTGCTGGTCGTTTTCTACCGCATCGCACGGGTTGTAGTCGGCATCATCGGCTGCGTAGGCACCGCTGGAGATCAACGCCAAGGCCAGGAGAATCGATTTCATTGCGGCTTCCTAATCCATAGTTGGGATGGATTCTGGCTTAAGCGTCGGCCAAATAACAGTCACGTAACACAGGGCATAAGATTGGCGTTGCGCGCTTTGTCGCGGATTGACGCTTTCGGCAATTGCGCTGTCGCTTTTGCACCCGGCTGGTTTTGACCCCGGGCCTATGCTGGCCCAAAGCGCCGGCAGACGATTCGGCGCAGCAAATGCCAATAAGGGGACGCCTGATGAGCCCAGCCGAGTTGCACGCAGACAGCATCGTTATCGACGGGCTGATCATTGCCAAATGGAACCGCGAACTGTTCGAAGACATGCGCAAGGGCGGCCTGACTGCTGCCAACTGCACCGTGTCGGTATGGGAAGGTTTTCAGGCCACGATCAATAACATTGTTGCCAGCCAGACCCTGATTCGCGACAACAGCGATCTGGTGATCCCGGTCAAGACCACTGCCGACATTCGCCGCGCCAAGGAGCAGGGCAAAACCGGGATCATCTTCGGCTTCCAGAATGCCCATGCATTTGAAGACCAGTTGGGTTACATCGAGATCTTCAAGCAGCTCGGGGTTGGCGTGGTACAGATGTGCTACAACACCCAGAATCTGGTGGGCACCGGCTGCTACGAACGTGATGGCGGGCTCTCGGGCTTTGGCCGCGAAGTGGTGGCTGAAATGAACCGCGTCGGGATCATGTGCGACCTGTCTCACGTTGGTTCGAAAACCTCGGAAGAGGTAATCCTGGAATCGAAAAAACCGGTCTGCTACTCGCACTGCCTGCCGTCCGGCCTTAAAGAACACCCGCGCAACAAATCCGACGCTGAACTCAAGTTTATAGCCGACCACGGCGGCTTTGTTGGCGTGACCATGTTCGCGCCGTTTCTGGCCAAGGGCATCGATTCGACCATCGACGACTACGCCGAAGCCATCGAGTACACGATGAATATCGTCGGTGAGGACTCGATCGGCATTGGCACCGATTTCACCCAGGGCCATGGTCAGGACTTCTTCGAAATGCTGACCCACGACAAAGGCTATGCCCGGCGTCTGACCAGCTTCGGCAAGATCATCAACCCGCTGGGCATCCGTACCGTGGGCGAGTTCCCGAACCTTACCGAAACCCTGCTCAAACGCGGTCACCCCGAGCGCGTGGTCCGCAAGATCATGGGCGAAAACTGGGTCAACGTGCTCAAGGACGTCTGGGGCGAATAACGCCACGCCCTCACCCAACCCTCCCCCCAGGAGAGGGCAGGGTGAGGGGCGAAATGAATACCTACCGAATTTTTGGAGTTTGATTCCATGGCTAAAATCGCCCCGCAATTGCCTATCGAAGTCGACAGCGAAACCGGCGTCTGGACCTCTGACGCCCTGCCGATGCTCTATGTGCCGCGCCATTTTTTCGTCAACAACCACATGGGCATTGAAGAGGTATTGGGCAGCGATGCCTACGCCGAAATCCTCTACAAGGCCGGCTACAAATCCGCCTGGCACTGGTGTGAAAAAGAAGCCGAATGCCATGGCATAGAAGGCGTGGCGGTGTTCGAGCACTACATGAAACGCCTGTCACAGCGCGGGTGGGGCCTGTTCAAGATCCAGGATATCGACCTCGACAAAGGCACCGCCACGATCAAGCTCGAACACTCGTGCTTCGTCTATGTGTACGGCAAGGTCGGGCGTAAGGTCGACTACATGTTTACCGGCTGGTTTGCGGGTGCCATGGACCAGATCCTGCAGGCGCGAGGCAGTGATATCCGCACCGTGGCCGAACAGGTCTATAGCGGATCGGAAGAGGGCCACGACCACGGCCTGTTTATCGTCAAGCCGTTGTAAGTCGAGGATCGGGATATGGCGTTCGAAGCAATGTTTGAGCCGATTCAAATCGGCAAACTGACCATCCGCAACCGTGTGCTCAGCACCGCTCACGCTGAGGTCTATGCCACCGATGGCGGCATGACCACCGAGCGTTATGTGCAGTACTACGAAGAAAAAGCCAAGGGAGGTATCGGCCTGGCGATTTGCGGCGGCTCATCCGTGGTGGCCATCGACAGCCCGCAAGAGTGGTGGAGTTCGGTCAACCTGAGCACCGATCGCATTATCCCGCACTTCCAGAACCTGGCCGACGCCATGCACAAGCATGGCGCCAAGATCATGATCCAGATTACCCACATGGGCCGCCGCTCACGCTGGGACGGTTTCAACTGGCCGACCCTGATGTCGCCCTCCGGCGTGCGTGAACCGGTACACCGCGCCACCTGTAAAACCATCGAGCCCGAAGAAATCTGGCGCGTGATCGGCAACTACGCCAGCGCCGCTGGCCGGGCAAAAAAGGGCGGGCTGGACGGGGTCGAACTGTCGGCGGTGCACCAGCACATGATCGACCAGTTCTGGAGCCCACGAGTCAACAAACGCACTGATGAATGGGGCGGCAGCTTTGAAAATCGCATGCGTTTTGGCCTCGAAGTACTCAAGGCCGTGCGTGCTGAAGTCGGTCCGGATTTCTGCGTAGGCATTCGCCTGTGCGGCGACGAATTTCACCCCGATGGCCTGAGCCACGAGGACATGAAACAAATCGCCAAGTACTACGATGACACCGGCATGCTCGACTTTATCGGCGTGGTCGGCTCTGGCTGCGACACCCACAACACCCTGGCCAACGTCATCCCGAACATGAGTTACCCACCGGAGCCGTTTTTGCATTTGGCTGCGGGTATCAAGGAAGTGGTCAAGGCCCCGGTGTTGCATGCGCAAAACATCAAGGACCCGAACCAGGCGACGCGGATTCTGGAGGGTGGTTACGTTGATATGGTGGGCATGACCCGAGCCCATATCGCCGACCCGCACCTGATCGCCAAAATCAAAATGGGCCAGGTCGACCAGATCAAACAATGCGTGGGTGCCAACTACTGCATCGACCGCCAGTACCAAGGGCTGGACGTGCTGTGTATTCAAAACGCGGCAACCTCCCGTGAATACATGGGCGTGCCGCACATCATCGAAAAATCCACCGGGGTCAAACGCAAGGTGGTGATCGTCGGTGCAGGCCCTGCGGGGATGGAAGCGGCGCGAGTGGCCGCCGAACGTGGGCATGACGTGACCCTGTTCGAGAAAAAAGAGGCCATCGGCGGGCAGATCACCACTGCCTCCAAAGCCCCGCAGCGTGACCAGATGGCCGGGATCACCCGCTGGTTTCAACTGGAGCTGGCGCGATTGAAGGTTGATTTGCGCCTGGGCACGGCGGCGGATGCTGCGACGATTCTCGACTTGCGCCCCGATATCGTGGTGCTGGCCGTGGGCGGGCATCCTTTTGTGGAGCAGAACGAACACTGGGGCGCCGCCGAAGGGCTGGTGGTCAGCAGCTGGGACGTGCTCGACGGCAAGGTCGCGCCGGGTAAGAACGTATTGGTGTACGACACCATCTGCGAGTTCACCGGCATGTCGGTGGCCGACTTTATGGCGGACAAGGGTGCGCAGGTTGAAATCGTCACCGACGACACCAAACCCGGCGTGGCGATTGGCGGGACTTCATTCCCTACCTACTACCGCAGCCTGTACCCCAAGGAAGTGATCATGACCGGCGACATGATGCTGGAGAAGGTCTACCGCGAGGGCGACAAGCTGATTGCCGTGTTGGAAAACGAATACACCGGGGCCAAGGAAGAGCGCGTGGTGGATCAGGTGGTGATTGAAAACGGCGTGCGTCCGGACGAAGAGTTGTATTACGGGCTCAAGCCGGATTCTCGCAACAAGGGTCAGATTGACGTCGAAGCCCTGTTCGCGATCAAGCCGCAGCCATGCCTGAGCGAAGCGGGGGACGGCTACTTGCTGTTCCGCATCGGTGACTGCGTGGCCCAGCGCAACGTGCATGCGGCGATCTATGACGCGCTGCGGTTGTGCAAGGATTTCTGACCCGACACATATCGAAAACCTGTAGCCGCTGCCGCAGGCTGCGATGGGGTGCGAAGCCACCCTGATTTTGAAGGCCCTTCGGTCCTTATCGCAGCCTGCGGCAGCGGCTACACGTTTCGGCCCCGAAGTCTTTGGGAGCTTCACCATGCTCAATATCGTTCTCCCCATTTTGTTATTCGCCGCACTGGCCCTGGCCGTTTTGGGCGCCGCGCGGCGCATGAACATGTGGCGCCGTGGCCGTCCGGCGAAGGTCGATTGGTTGGGCGGCCTGCTGGCCATGCCCAAGCGTTACATGGTCGATCTGCACCACGTGGTCGCTCGCGACAAATACATGGCCAACACCCACGTCGCCACCGCCGGTGGCTTTGTGCTGGCGGCGGTGTTGGCGATTCTGGTGCACGGTCTGGGGCTGCATAACCGCATCCTGGGTTATGCCTTGCTGTTCGCCACGGCGCTGATGTTTGTCGGCGCGCTCTTTGTATTTAAACGTCGCCTTAACCCGCCGTCGCGCTTGTCCAAAGGCCCGTGGATGCGCCTGCCGAAAAGCCTGCTGGCGTTCTCTGTGAGTTTTTTTATCCTCACCTTGCCGGTGGCCGGTTTGTTGCCCGAAGGCTTTGGCGGCTGGGTGCTGGCGGCGGTGTTGGCGGTTGGTGTGCTGTGGGGTGTGTCGGAGCTGTTTTTCGGCATGACCTGGGGCGGGCCAATGAAACACGCCTTCGCCGGAGCCCTGCATCTGGCCTGGCACCGCCGGGCCGAGCGCTTCGGCGGTGGCCGCTCCACAGGTTTGAAACCACTGGACCTGGACGACCGTACCGCGCCCCTGGGCGTGGAAAAACCCAAGGACTTCACCTGGAACCAATTGCTCGGGTTTGACGCCTGCGTGCAATGCGGCAAGTGCGAAGCCGCGTGCCCGGCGTTTGCCGCCGGGCAGCCGCTCAACCCCAAGAAGCTGATTCAAGACATGGTGGTCGGTTTGGCGGGCGGCACCGATGCGCACTTCGCGGGCAGCCCGTATCCGGGCAAACCGATAGGTGAACACGGCGGCAATCCGCACCAGCCCATCGTCAACGGTCTGGTCGATGCGGATACGCTGTGGTCCTGCACCACCTGCCGTGCTTGCGTCGAAGAGTGTCCGATGATGATCGAGCACGTGGATGCAATCGTAGATATGCGCCGCTTTCTGACCCTGGAAAAAGGCGCGACCCCGAACAACGGCGCCCAGGTGCTGGACAACCTGATTGCCACCGATAACCCCGGCGGTTTTGCACCGGGCGGGCGGATGAACTGGGCAGCGGATTTGAATCTCGACCTGATGCGCGATAAGCCCTCGGCGGATGTGCTGTTCTGGGTCGGTGACGGCGCTTTCGACATGCGCAACCAACGCACCTTGCGTGCCTTCGTCAAAGTGCTCAAGGCGGCGCGGGTCAACTTCGCGGTGCTGGGGCTGGAAGAGCGCGACAGCGGCGACGTGGCCCGGCGCTTGGGTGATGAAGCGACCTTTCAGGTTCTGGCCAAGCGCAATATCCAGACGCTGGGGCAATACCAGTTCCAGCGCATCGTCACCTGCGACCCCCACAGTTTTCATGTGCTGAAAAATGAGTACGGCGCCTTTGGCGGTGACTACCTGGTACAGCACCACAGCACCTACATGGCCGAGTTGATCAGCGCCGGTTTGCTCAACCTGGCCGCGGATGCAGGGGGCAGCGTGACCTATCACGACCCGTGTTATCTGGGCCGCTATAACGGTGAATATGAGGCGCCGCGCGCGGTGCTGCGAGCGCTGGGCATTGAAGTCAAGGAGATGCAGCGCTCGGGCTTTCGCTCCCGTTGCTGCGGTGGCGGTGGCGGTGCGCCGATTACCGACATTCCCGGTAAGCAGCGTATCCCTGATATGCGCATGGACGATATCCGTGAAACCGGCGCCGAGCGCGTGGCGGTTGGCTGCCCGCAATGCACCGCCATGCTCGAAGGCGTGGTGGAGCCACGGCCACTGATCAAGGACATTGCCGAGCTGGTGGCGGACGCCTTGATTGAAGGTCCAGCACTCGCCCAACCGGCCAAGCGCGTAGCCC
The DNA here is from genome assembly GCF_037055265.1 of Pseudomonas sp. ML2-2023-6. Taxonomy (NCBI): domain Bacteria; kingdom Pseudomonadati; phylum Pseudomonadota; class Gammaproteobacteria; order Pseudomonadales; family Pseudomonadaceae; genus Pseudomonas; species Pseudomonas sp. ML2-2023-6. The sequence goes on from NZ_CP146347.1 coordinate 1,081,342, forward strand.
CGGAGGTGATCGCATGAGTGACATTATTCGCCGCGACCCCCACGCCGAGTGGATCGCACGCAACCGCCTGCACCCGTTACATGCGGCCATGCAACCACAGCAACTGAGCTGGATGGGGCCCAACGGGGTACTGCGTAAAAGTGTGCATGGCGTGGGTTTTATCGGCCCTAACGGCATCAAGCGGATCGACCGTAGCGGCGCGCAACAGGGCGGTACGAGCAAGCGTACGGCCAGTGTTGAAGTGCAATTACCGCTGCATCAGGTCCCGGCTCCAGCATTCTATATCTGCGTAGTGCCGGACATGGTTGGCGGTCGTTTGAGCAGTCATGACCGTGATCTGTTGGGGCTGGCCCGGCAACTGGCGGGGAGCGATGGCGCAGTACTGGCGGTGGTGTTTGGCGAATCGAAAGAAACTGCCTTCGCCACGGCCGGGGTTGATCGGCTGTTGCTGCTCGACAGTGAAGGTTATGCACCGGAGCGGCAGGTACTTGGCCTGCGGGCTGTGGATAACCAGTTTTCCCCAAGGCACTGGCTATTGCCGGACAGTCGCAGCGGTGGCGCAGAACTGGGACGACGCTTTGCCGCCAGCCTGGGTGAACGCCCGGCCACGCGAGTGTGGCAGATCAAGGATGGGGCCTGTATCGGTCGTGCCGGTGCGGGGCTGCAAGACGTGGCGCAGCCATTGCGGCGTTTGATCCTGGCGGCGGCCGAGTGCGCCGAACCGGTCAGCGACACCCGGCATGAAGTGCTGGCAGTGCAGTTATCCACAGCGCTCGCGAGCTGCTTGCCGCGAATTGAAGATTTGGGTGCGGTGGAGGTCGACCCGGCGGCGATTCCAATGGCCGAGGCGGAATTTATCCTCAGTGGTGGTAACGGTATCAAGGATTGGGGACTTTTCCACAGGGCTGCTGTGGCCCTTGGCGCCACTGAAGGCGCCTCCAGGGTTGCGGTGGACGATGGCTTCATGGGCCGCGAGCGCCAGGTCGGTGCCAGCGGGGTATGGGTCACCGCGCGGGTCTACGTGGCGGTCGGGATCAGCGGTGCGATTCAGCATCTGCAAGGGATTGGCGCCTGCGACAAAGTGGTGGCAATCAACCTCGACCCCGGTTGCGACATGATCAAACGCGCTGACCTGTCGGTGATTGGCGACAGTGCGGCGGTGCTGGAAGCCCTGATTGTGGCTGTGGATAACTGGCGCCAGAGCGCCCTCACCCCGGCCCTCTCCCAGAGGGAGAAGGGGCCGATCTCTGTTGCATTCAATGGCTGAGATCAATCCGATTTATTGGTCGATAGTTGCTCTGTCAATCACCTCGGTCAGCTCCCTCTCCCTCGGGGAGAGGGTTGGGGTGAGGGGCTTTTGATTTGGAGAAATACATATGACCATCGCCACTGTTGCACTGGTTTCAATCGGCGCCCACCCTGCCTCTGGCCGCGCCCGACGCGCCGAGCAGGACGCCCGTGCTGTTGAACTGGGCCTGGAGCTGGCTGGGGATAACTTGCATGTGCTGCACGCGGGCAACCCTCACGAGCCAGCCTTGCGCGCTTATCTGGGCATGGGCCTGGACGAATTGCACGTGCTCGAACAACCCGACGGCGCCGATGCGGTGCCGGTATTGCGCGATTACATCCGCGAAGCTGGCGTGCAGTTGGTGCTGACCGGTAGCCAGGCCGAAACCGGCGAAGGTTCGGGCATGTTGCCGTACCTGCTGGCCGAGCAATTGGGCTGGCCGCTGCTGGTGGGCGTGGCGCAGATCGAATCTATCCACAATGGTGTGGCGCAAGTGCTGCAAGCCTTGCCTCGGGGCCAGCGACGTCGGCTACAGGTGCGATTGCCGTTTATGGTCACTGTGGATAACGCGGCCCCCAAGGCCCGGCAAAGCGCTTACGGCCCGGCTACCCGGGGCCTGGTCGATGCCAGAGTGGTTGAAATCATTGCCGATGAGTTATCCACAACGGGGCTGCTGCAACCTGCCAGACCACGGCCCAAGCGCTTGAAAGTGATCAAGGCCAAAAGCGGCGCTGATCGCATGAAAGCCGCCACGGCCAAGGCTGCTGGCGGTTCCGGGCAAGTCCTCAAGGGCGTCGGCGCAGAAGAGGGCGCCCAGGCCATTTTGAAGTTGCTCATTGAGGAAGGCGTGGTGCGCTGATACTTGCCCACAAAGTCTGTTAGCGCTTATGTGGATAAGTTGTTTGTTGTCGGCTAAGACCTATACAAACCGAGCCTTTCAGGCTTCTGATCAAAAAATGCTCAATTCAGCACTTTATCCACCGAGCGGCCTTAAAACCCCTGAGTAATCGGTGCCTTAAGGGGTTTTCCACAGTGAAAGCAGGCAGTGCATAAGTTGCGCACAATCTCTGTTGGTGGATATGTGGATAAGGTGTTCGCGGCTGTCTACAGGCCACGTAATTCGTGGCTTGTAATCAATTGTACAAAAAACACTCAATCGTGATTTATGGGGTAAGTTGTCCACTTCCCCACAATTGCTGTGGGTGTGCCTGTGGACAAGTTGTTGGTGAAGGGCTGAGAGCCTTTGACTGCGGGGGGTGTAGCGAGTTGATCAATAATTGATCGATGTGGGTTCTGTAGCCGCTGCCGAAGGCCCTTCGAGGGTCGCTGCGCAACCCATAGCAGCCTGCGGCAGCGGCTACAGGATCATTGTGCGACTATCCCTTTAAGGTACGCCGCAGGCTCTGCCCCCAAATTGTTCAGCAGCCGCTCGCTGTACCAGTCCACAAAATTGACCACGCCAAACTCGTACGTCTGTGAATACGGCCCCGGCTGGTAAGCGATGGAGTTGATGCCGCGCTGGTTCTCTTCCGCCAGGCGACGATCCTGGTCGTTGGTGGCGTCCCAGACCTTGCGCATGCGCTCCACGTCATAGTCCACGCCTTCTACCGCATCCTTGTGGACCAGCCATTTGGTGCTGACCACGGTTTCCTGGGCACTGATCGGCCATACCGTAAACACGATGATGTGGTCGCCCATGCAGTGGTTCCACGAGTGCGGTAAGTGCAGGATGCGCATCGAACCCAGGTCCGGGTTTTTGATCCGCCCCATGAGTTTTGTACAGCCTTGTTTGCCATCCAGGGTCATCGAGACGGTGCCCTTGAGCAGCGGCATGCGCACGATGCGGTTACGCAGACCGAAACTGGCGTGGGCATAAGGAATCTTTTCTGCGTCCCAGGCGGCGGCAGAGGCTGCTACGTGATCCTTGAATGCCTGATCGGCACGCGGATCGGTCACGTCGTCCCACTCCAGCAGGGTCTTGAGCAACTCGGGGTGCGACGCGTTGCAGTGGTAGCACTCGCGGTTGTTTTCCAGCACCAGCTTCCAGTTGGCTTTTTCCACCAGAGTGGTCTGAATCGCCACCTTGGTGTTTTCCATGTCGTAGGGTTCCATGTAGTGGTTCAGCGTGGCCAGGAACTCGTCGATGGCAGGCGGGTTCTCGGCCAGGCTGATAAAGATGTAGCCGCCAGCGGTTTTGACGTTAACCGGCTTGAGGCCGTATTGCTTCATGTCGAAGTCGGCACCCATCTCGGTGCCGGCAAACAGCAGGCGCCCGTCCAGTTCGTAGGTCCACTGGTGGTAATGGCATACCAGTTTGGCGACCTTGCCTTTTTCACTGGTACACAGCCGTGAGCCGCGATGGCGGCACACGTTATGAAAGGCATGCACCTGGCCTTCGGCGCCGCGAATCACAATGATCGGGTTCTTGCCTATTTGCAGGGTCAGGAAGTTGCCCTTGGCCGGGATCTCGCAGGTCATGCCTGCAATCAGCCATTCTTTCTGGAAAATCTCTTGCATATCGATATCGAACAGACGCTCGTCGTTATAAAACGGCTGCGGCAACGAAAACGTGCGTTCGCGGTTCTGCAGCATCTCGGCGGTGGCCTTGCGTGCGGGTTCCAGTGGGTCGCCCAGGCTCAGGTTTGCGGTGATGTCCATCGTTGTAATCCTCATGGCCATCGGATGTGGCCTAAAAGTGGCTGATCAGGGGTGCGACGCAAGGCAAAACAATTAACACGTTGAGTGGCGCTGAGTGTGCGATTGAAGTGCCTTGATGCCATATCTGCGGGCGACATGGCCCAATCTGTTCCCGACGCCGCAGGTACTGTTTTCAGGGGCTGGTCGCGATAAGTATGTGGATGTCGCGAATAGATAAATGGCCGCTTCGGGGCATGCGCAGAATCGCCAACAAGAGGCCGGTTGTCGGCCGTGGAGAAACGCATGTCCAACAGCTTTCTGAACCCGGTAACCACCCAGACCTGGGCCAATGGCCGACACATCGTGCGATGCGTCAAAGTGATTCAGGAAACCTGGGACGTGCGCACCTTCTGTTTTATGGCCGACCAGCCGATTCTGTTCTTTTTCAAGCCAGGGCAGTTCGTCACTCTGGAACTGGAAATCGACGGCGACCCGGTGATGCGTTCGTACACCATCTCCAGCTCACCGTCGGTGCCGTACAGTTTTTCGGTGACTATCAAGCGCGTGCCGGGCGGCCGGGTGTCCAACTGGTTGCATGACAATTTGCAGGAAGGTCAGGAGCTGGCGGTTCACGGGCCGGTCGGGCTGTTCAATGCCATCGATGCGCCTAGCCCCAAGGTGCTGTACCTGAGCGGTGGTGTCGGGATTACCCCGGTGATGTCGATGGCGCGCTGGTTTTACGACACCAACGCCAATGTCGACATGGTGTTTATCCACAGCGCCCGCTCCCCCAAAGACATCATTTACCACCGCGAGCTGGAGCATATGGCTTCGCGCATCGACAACTTCAGCCTGCATCTGATCTGCGAGAAGCACGGTCTGGGTGAGCCGTGGGCCGGGTATCGCGGTTATCTGAATCACAAAATGCTCGACCTGATGGCATCCGACTTCATGGAGCGCGAGGTGTTTTGCTGCGGGCCGACGCCGTATATGAATGCGGTGAAGCGTTTGCTCGAAGCCAACGGTTTCGATATGAGCCGTTACCACGAGGAATCCTTTGGTGCGACCCCGCCTGAAGCCCGGGCCGATGCGGTGGAGCAAGCCGAGCAGGCAGCCGATGCGCCGGAGTTGGACCAGGCGGATCTGAATCAGGTGGAATTTACGGCGTCCGGCAAGAGCATCCGCGTGGGCCCGGCCGAAACGGTGCATGCGGCAGCGGCCAAGCTTGGGCTGCTGATCCCCAAAGCCTGCGGCATGGGTATTTGCGGCACCTGCAAGGTGCTGAAACTGGGCGGCGAGGTCGAGATGGAGCACAACGGCGGCATCACCGAGGAGGATGTTGCAGAGGGCTATATCCTGTCGTGCTGCAGCGTGCCGAAGGGGGATGTGCGGATTGAATTCTAAGGTTTGGGAACAAAGGTTCTAAAGCAGAGTCATTAGGGGTCTGATAAGGCAGGTTGGCGCTAGCTTAGGCGCTGACTTTTCTTTATCGTACGCGCCCTTCGAAACTGCTTGAGAACGCCACCATGATTGAGTCATCCCTTAGCAAACTGGAACAACTGGTCAGCGACCTGGTTCAGCAAAAGCAAGAACTGCTGGAAACCAACGAACAACTGAGCGCCGAGCTGGCTCTGGCCAAAGATGAAAACGAAAGCCTGCAACTGACCCTGATGGAACAGGAAGAGAAGCAAGGTGCAACCGCAGCCCGCATTCAGGCACTGGTTGAGCGCGCGAGCCCTGTCAACGCATGAGCGCGGACAGAGACGGAGTAAATGTCGTCTCGATTCTGGGTAACGACTACACGATCAAAGCGCCGGAGGGGGAGCAAAAAACCCTGATGGCGGCAACGGTCATGTTGAAAACCGCCCTGGCCGAAACGAAAAGAAAGTACCCGAGCCTGATCGGGGACAAATTGCTGGTGCTGGCAGCACTGAATCTGTGTTCAAAGCAGATTGAGTTGCAACTGAGCCACAAACAGGAACTCGACCGTTATCAAGAGCAAGTCAGCGCCACGGTCGATGTGATTGAGCGAACTCTGGGGCAATCCTGAGTATTCGCCAAACTCTGTAGTCGCTGCCCAAGGCTTTGAAGGTCCTGCGGACCTTATCGCAGCCTGCGGCAGCGGCTACAGAGAACTTTGCTGTTTTACCCCGCCATCACTTCGCGAATATCTGCCGCCAATTCCCGCACTCGTGCCTCGTCGGTGTCCCACGAGCACATGAAGCGTGCGCCGCCTTTGCCGATGAAGGTATAGAAACGCCAGCCCTTGGCGGTCAGCGCAGCCACTGCCGGTTCCGACAGTTGCAGGAACACGCCGTTGGCCTCCACCGGAAACATCAGCTCAACCCCCGGAATGTCACTCACCAACTGGCTCAGCAATTGCGCGCAGTGGTTGGCGTGGCGGGAGTGTTTGAGCCATGCGTCGTTTTCCAGCAAGCCCACCCAGGGTGCCGACAAAAAGCGCATTTTTGACGCCAGTTGCCCGGCCTGTTTGCAGCGGTAGTCAAAGTCCACCGACAGGTCGTGGTTGAAGAACAGAATTGCTTCACCCACTGCCATGCCGTTTTTGGTCCCGCCAAAGCACAGCACATCCACGCCGGCTTTCCAGCTCAGCTCTGCCGGGGTGCAACCGAGGAAGGCGCAGGCGTTGGAGAAACGGGCGCCGTCCATGTGCAGCAACAAGCCCAGCTCTTTGCAGGTAGCGCTGATGGCGCGAATTTCTTCAGGGCGGTACACGCTACCGACTTCGGTGGCCTGGGTAATGGTGACCACGCGCGGTTTTGGGTAGTGGATATCTTTGCGCTTGAGGGCGATTTCGCGGATCGACTCGGGGGTGATCTTGCCGTTTTCAGTGCGGGCGATCAGCAGCTTTGAGCCGTTGGAAAAGAACTCAGGAGCCCCGCATTCGTCGGTTTCGACGTGGGCGGTTTCGGAGCAGATTACGCTGTGGAAACTCTGGCACAACGACGACAGGGCCAAGGAGTTGGCCGCAGTACCGTTGAAAGCGAAATACACCTCGCAGTCGGTTTCGAACAGGTTGCGAAAATCGTTGGAGGCACGCAGGGTCCACTCATCGTCGCCGTATGAGCGCTGGTGGCCGTGGTTGGCCTTTTCCATGGCAGACCAGACTTCGGGGCAGATACCGGAGTAGTTGTCGCTGGCGAATTGTTGGCTCTTGTCAGTCATTTCCCGGTTCCTTGGTCGAATGTTGTGGTGCACTTTATCCAAGAATCTTGCGGGTGCACAGACACGACTTAAAGTGCGGAAAATCCCTACAAAAGAATAGTTCTATAACTCCGTAAAACCTGTAGCAGCTGAGGAGCGGAGCGAGGCTGCGTTCGGCAGCGAAGCGGCCGTAAACCTGCGATCTGAATTTAACTGGCACACCGCAGGGCCTGATTTTAGGGCTGCTGCGCAGCCCGACGCAGCCTCGCTCCGCGAGTCAGCTGCTACGAGGGGCCTGTTGTACAGAGATCTGCTTTTGCGCCATGTCGTAAACGCACCATTGCGTGGCGTCCATAGGCATTTGATCCGTCTGCGCCAGCTCTACCATCGGCTCAAAGGGCACAAGCCCCACCGAGACCAAAAGGCGCGCTGGCGCTGGGAGACACGCAATGTTCAGCAAGCAGGATCAGATCCAGGGTTACGACGATGCCTTGTTAGCGGCCATGAATGCCGAAGATCAGCGCCAGGAAGATCACATCGAGTTGATCGCCTCCGAGAACTACACCAGCCAGCGCGTTATGGAAGCCCAAGGCAGCGGTCTGACCAACAAGTACGCCGAAGGCTATCCGGGCAAGCGCTACTACGGCGGCTGCGAGCACGTGGATAAAGTCGAGCAACTGGCCATCGACCGCGCCAAGCAACTGTTCGGCGCCGATTACGCCAACGTGCAGCCGCACTCCGGCAGCCAGGCCAACGCGGCGGTGTATCTGGCGCTGCTGAATGCCGGTGACACCGTACTGGGCATGAGCCTGGCTCACGGTGGGCACTTGACCCACGGCGCCAGCGTCAGCTTCTCCGGCAAGTTGTACAACGCCGTGCAGTACGGTATCGACACCGCTACCGGTCTGATCGACTACGACGAAGTGGAACGCCTGGCCGTTGAGCATCAGCCAAAGATGATCATTGCCGGGTTCTCGGCTTATTCCAAATTCCTCGATTTCCCGCGCTTTCGTCAGATCGCTGACAAGGTGGGCGCCTACCTGTTTGTCGACATGGCCCACGTTGCCGGTCTGGTGGCTGCGGGGCTGTACCCGAACCCGCTGCCGTACGCCGATGTGGTCACCACCACCACTCACAAAACCCTGCGCGGGCCACGGGGCGGGCTGATCCTGGCCAAGGCCAACGAAGCGCTGGAGAAAAAGTTCAACTCGGCGGTGTTCCCTGGTGGTCAGGGCGGTCCGTTGATGCATGTGATCGCGGCCAAGGCAGTGTGCTTTAAAGAGGCGCTGGAACCCGGCTTCAAGGCGTATCAACAGCAGGTTATCGACAACGCTCAAGCCATGGCTGAAGTGTTTATCAAACGTGGGTTCGACGTGGTCTCGGGCGGTACCGACAACCATCTGTTCCTGCTCAGCCTGATCCGTCAGGGCCTGACCGGCAAAGACGCCGATGCTGCACTGGGCCGCGCCCATATCACGGTCAATAAAAATGCCGTGCCCAACGATCCGCAATCGCCCTTCGTGACCTCGGGCCTGCGCATTGGCACCCCGGCGGTGACCACTCGCGGTTTCAAAGTGGCGCAATGCACGCAGTTGGCGGGCTGGATCTGCGACATCCTCGATCACCTCGGCGATGCCGATATCGAGGCCGACGTGGCGCGCCAGGTGACCTCGCTGTGCAAAGACTTCCCGGTTTATCGCTGAGCGCGTTTTTGGAGTTAATCCTATGCAACGGTATTCAGGCTTCGGCCTCTTCAAACACTCCCTCAGCCACCACGAAAACTGGCAGAAGATGTGGCGCACACCGACCCCGAAAAAGGTCTACGACGTAATCATCGTCGGCGGTGGCGGCCACGGGCTGGCAACGGCCTATTACCTGGCCAAGGAACACGGCATCACCAATGTGGCCGTGGTCGAAAAGGGCTGGCTGGGCGGCGGCAATACGGCGCGCAACACCACCATTGTGCGTTCCAACTACCTGTGGGACGAGTCGGCGCACCTTTACGAACATGCGATGAAACTGTGGGAAGGCTTGTCCCAGGACTTGAATTACAACGTCATGTTCTCCCAGCGTGGCGTCTACAACCTGTGCCACACCCTGCAAGACATACGCGACTCGGAGCGCCGGGTCAGCGCCAACCGCCTCAACGGCGTGGACGGTGAGCTGCTCGACGCCAAACAAGTGGCGGACGAAATTCCGTACCTCGATTGCTCAAAAAACACTCGTTACCCGATCATCGGTGCCACCGTACAACGCCGAGGCGGCGTGGCCCGTCACGATGCCGTGGCCTGGGGCTTTGCCCGCGCTGCGGATGCGCTGGGCGTGGACTTGATCCAGCAAACCGAAGTACTGGGGTTTCGCAAGGAAAACGGCGTGTGCATCGGCGTCGAAACCAGCAAGGGCTTTATCGGCGCCAAGCGCGTGGGCGTGGTCACCGCCGGTAACTCCGGGCATATGGCGCGCCAGGCCGGCTTTCGTTTGCCGATCGAATCGCACCCGCTGCAAGCGCTGGTGTCGGAGCCGATCAAACCGATTATCGACAGTGTGATCATGTCCAACGCGGTGCACGGTTACATCAGCCAGTCCGACAAGGGCGACCTGGTGATCGGTGCCGGGATCGACGGCTACAACGGCTACGGCCAGCGTGGCTCGTACCCGGTGATCGAGCACACGATCCAGGCGATTGTAGAAATGTTTCCGGTACTGTCCCGCGTGCGCATGAACCGCCAGTGGGGCGGCATCGTCGACACCACACCCGACGCTTGCCCGATCATCTCCAAGACCCCGGTGCCGAACCTGTTTTTCAACTGCGGCTGGGGCACGGGTGGCTTCAAGGCTACGCCGGGCTCGGGCAACGTGTTTGCCGCCAGCCTGGCCAAAGGCGAGATGCACCCATTGGCTGCACCGTTTTCCATTGACCGGTTCCATTCCGGCGCCCTGATCGACGAACACGGCGCTGCCGCTGTCGCCCACTAACAGGAGAAACACCCATGCTCCATATCTTCTGTCCCCATTGCGGCGAATTGCGCTCCGAAGAGGAATTTCATGCCAGCGGCCAGGCGCACATCCCGCGCCCGCTCGACCCCGGCGCCTGCACTGATGCCGAGTGGGGCGATTACATGTTCTTTCGCGACAACCCTCGCGGCCTGCACCACGAACTGTGGAACCACGTCGCCGGTTGCCGCCAGTTCTTCAATGCCACGCGTAACACCGTGACCTACGAAATTCTTGAAACCTACCTGATCGGCACCAAGCCACAGTTCACTGAACAGGCGGCGCCACTGATCACCACGGCCACTCGCGAGCAGGGAGAAAAGGTATGAGCCAGACCCATCGCTTGCCTAATGGCGGCCGTGTCGACCGCAGCAAGGTGCTGACCTTTACGTTCAACGGTCAACAATACAAAGGCTACGAGGGCGACAGCCTGGCCGCCGCGTTGCTGGCCAATGGCGTCGACGTGATTGGTCGCAGCTTCAAATATTCCCGGCCCCGTGGCATCTATGCCGCCGGTGCCGAAGAGCCCAACGCGGTGCTGCAAATCGGCGCCACCGAAGCTACCCAAATTCCTAACGTGCGCGCCACGCAACAGGCGCTGTATCAGGGCTTGGTCGCCACCAGCACCAACGGCTGGCCCAACGTCAACAACGATGTGATGGGTATTTTGGGCAAGGTCGGCGGCAAGCTGATGCCGCCTGGCTTCTACTACAAAACCTTTATGTACCCGCAGTCGTTCTGGATGACCTACGAGAAGTACATCCGCAAGGCAGCAGGCCTGGGCCGTTCGCCGACCCAGAACGATCCCGACACCTACGACTACATGAACCACCATTGCGATGTGCTGATCGTCGGTGCAGGCCCTGCAGGCTTGGCGGCGGCTTTGGCCGCAGCGCGCAGCGGCGCCCGAGTGATCGTTGCGGATGAACAAGAAGAGTTCGGCGGCAGCCTGCTCGACAGCCGTGAAAGCCTGGACGGCAAGCCGGCGATGGAATGGGTCGGCAAAGTCATCGCTGAACTCAAGGAACTGCCGAGCGTAACTCTGTTGCCACGGGCGACAGTCAACGGCTATCACGACCACAACTTTCTGACCATTCACGAACGCCTCACCGACCACCTCGGCGACCGTGCCCCGATTGGCCAGGTGCGTCAGCGTATTCACCGGGTACGGGCCAAGCGCGTGGTGTTGGCCACCGGTGCCTGCGAGCGGCCATTGGTGTACGGCAACAATGACGTGCCGGGCAACATGCTGGCGGGCGCGGTGTCCACTTATGTACGTCGCTACGGCGTAGCGCCAGGCAAAAAAATGGTGCTCAGTACCAACAACGACCACGCCTACCGCGTCGCGCTGGATTGGCTCGATGCCGGTCAGCAGGTGGTGGCTGTGGCTGATGCGCGCAGCAACCCTCGTGGCGCGCTGGTAGAAGCGGCACGGGCCAAAGGTATCCGTATTTTGACCTCCAGCGCGGTGATCGAAACCCGTGGCAGCAAGCATGTGACCGGTGCTCGGGTGGCGGCGATTGACCTTAAATCCCTCAGTGTCGCTAGCCCCGGCGAGTGGCTGGAATGCGATCTGGTTGCGACCTCGGGCGGCTACAGTCCGGTGGTGCATCTGGCCTCGCACTTGGGCGGCAAGCCGACCTGGCGCGAAGATATTCTTGGTTTTGTACCCGGCGAAGCACCGCAAAAACGTGTGTGCGTAGGTGGCATCAACGGTGTTTACGGGTTGGGCGACAGCCTCGCCGATGGTTTTGAAGGTGGCGTGCGTGCTGCCAGCGAAGCCGGGTTCAAAGCGGTCGAAGGGGTATTGCCCAAAGCCCTGAATCAGCTTCAGGAAGCCACGCTGGCGCTGTTCCATGTACCCCATGAAAAGGGCACGGCGCGGGCACCGAAGCAATTTGTCGACCTGCAAAACGACGTAACCGCCGCGGCCATTGAACTGGCAACCCGCGAAGGCTTCGAGTCGGTCGAGCACGTCAAACGCTACACCGCGCTGGGTTTTGGTACCGACCAGGGCAAGCTGGGCAACGTCAACGGGCTGGCCATTGCCGCGCGCTCGCTGAACGTGACCATCCCGCAGATGGGCACCACCATGTTCCGCCCCAACTACACGCCGGTGACCTTTGGCGCTGTAGCCGGTCGCCATTGCGGGCATATTTTCGAGCCGGTGCGCTACACCGCGCTGCAAGCCTGGCACGTCAAGCAGGGCGCCGAGTTTGAAGACGTCGGTCAATGGAAACGTCCGTGGTACTTCCCGCGTAACGGCGAAGACCTGCACGCGGCGGTCAAGCGCGAGTGCCAGGCAGTGCGTGACAGCGTCGGCATTCTCGATGCTTCGACCCTGGGCAAAATCGATATTCAAGGCCCGGACGCGCGGGAATTCCTCAACCGCATCTACACCAACGCCTGGACCAAACTCGATGTGGGCAAGGCCCGCTATGGCCTGATGTGCAAAGAAGACGGCATGGTCTTCGACGACGGTGTGACCGCGTGCCTGGCCGACAACCACTTTGTGATGACCACCACCACCGGCGGCGCAGCGCGGGTACTGCAATGGCTGGAAATCTACCAACAGACCGAATGGCCTGAGCTGAAGGTGTATTTCACCTCTGTGACCGACCATTACGCGACGATGACTCTGTCCGGCCCCAACAGCCGCAAGCTGCTGAGCGAAGTCACCGATATCGATCTGGACCGTGAGGCCTTCCCGTTCATGACCTGGAAGGAAGGGTTGGTGGGCGGTGTACCGGCGCGGGTGTTCCGAATCTCGTTTACCGGCGAGCTGTCGTACGAGGTCAATATCCAGGCTGACTACGCGATGGGTGTGCTGGAGAAAATCGTCGAGGCGGGCAAGCAATACAACCTCACCCCGTATGGCACCGAGACCATGCACGTGCTGCGGGCCGAGAAGGGTTTCATCATCGTCGGCCAGGACACGGACGGCTCCATGACCCCGGACGATTTGAACATGGGCTGGTGCGTGGGCCGCACCAAACCGTTCTCGTGGCTGGGCTGGCGCGGCATGAACCGCGAAGACTGTGTGCGTGACCAGCGTAAACAGCTGGTGGGCCTCAAACCGGTCGATCCGAAACAATGGCTGCCGGAGGGCGCGCAACTGGTGTTCGACCCGAAGCAGGCAATCCCGATGACGATGGTCGGCCACGTGACGTCCAGCTATGCCCACAACTCACTGGGTTATTCGTTTGCAATGGGTGTGGTCAAAGGCGGTTTGAAGCGCATCGGCGAGCGGGTGTTCTCGCCCCAGGCCGACGGTAGCGTGATCGAGGCTGAAATCGTGTCTTCGGTGTTCTTCGATCCGAAAGGCGACCGGCAAAATATTTGAGTGAAGCCCTTTCGCGAGCAGGCTCGCTCCCACAGGGGATGTGGGAGTCAATCAACACAACATTGCTAACGGGTGACCCATGACCACAGCAAACGTATATCAACAACGCCCGGACTCGGGCGCCAAAGCCGAGTCATCGTTGCACCAGGCTAATCTCGCCGGTCTGATCGGCAAGGGCCGTAAAAACCCCGGCGTGCGGGTGCGCGAGAAGAAACTGCTGGGCCATTTGACCCTGCGCGGCGACGCCAATGACCCGGCCTTTGTAGCAGGCGTGAACAAGGCCTTGGGGCTGGAATTGCCCGTGGCCCTGAGCCTGGTGGCCAAGGACGAAACATCGCTGCAATGGATGGGGCCGGATGAGTGGTTGCTGATCGTACCCGGTGGCCAGGAGTTCGCCGTGGAACAGGCGTTGCGCGCCGCATTGGCCGGGTTGCACATCTCGGTGGTCAACGTCAGCGGCGGGCAACAACTGCTGGAGCTGAGCGGGCCAAAGGTGCGCGAAGTGCTGATGAAGTCCACCAGTTACGACGTGCATCCGGACAACTTTCCGGTGGGCAAGGCGGTGGGCACGGTGTTCGCCAAATCGCAGCTGGTAATCCGTCATACGGCCGAAGACACTTGGGAACTGCTGATCCGTCGCAGCTTTTCGGACTATTGGTGGCTATGGTTGCAGGATGCAGCGGCGGAGTATGGGTTGAACGTCGAAGCGTAAATATGATCCTGCCTGCGCCTCTGTGGGAGCGGGCTTGCTCGCGATTGCAGCACCACGGTCATCCGGATGTACCGTGTTGTTTGCATCGCGAGCAAGCCCGCTCCCACACAGGTCGTGTGCGTTCCAATACCCATCAAGGAGCACCCCATGAGCCGCGCCCCCGACACCTGGATTCTCACCGCCGACTGCCCAAGCCTCTTGGGCACGGTGGACGCGGTCACGCGTTATCTGTTCGAACACAGTTGCTACGTCACCGAACACCATTCCTTCGACGACCAGCGCTCGGCACGTTTCTTTATTCGGGTGGAGTTTCGCCAGCCCGACGGTTTTGACGAGCACGCCTTTCGTACAGGCTTGGCCGAACGCGGCGCGGCCTTTGGCATGACCTTTGAACTGACGCCTCCCCATCACCGGCCCAAAGTGCTGATCATGGTGTCCAAGGCCGATCACTGCCTTAACGACCTGCTCTATCGCCAGCGCATTGGCCAGCTATCGATGGACGTGGTGGCCGTGGTGTCCAATCACCCCGATCTTGAGCCCCTGGCTCGCTGGCACGGTATCCCGTATCACCATTTTGCGCTGGACCCGGCAGACAAACCGGCCCAAGAGGCCAAGGTCTGGCAGGTGATCGAAGACACTGGCGCCGAACTGGTGATCCTTGCGCGCTACATGCAAGTGCTGTCCCCTGAGCTGTGCCGCAAGCTCGATGGCAAGGCGATCAACATTCACCACTCCTTGCTCCCCGGTTTCAAAGGCGCCAAGCCCTATCACCAGGCCTACGAAAAGGGCGTCAAGCTGGTGGGTGCGACGGCGCACTACATCAATAACGACCTGGACGAAGGTCCAATCATCGCTCAGGGCGTCGAGGTGGTGGACCATAGCCATTACCCCGAAGACCTGATCGCCAAGGGCCGCGACATCGAGGCCCAGACGCTGGCTCGCGGCGTGGGCTATCACATTGAGCGGCGCGTTTTCCTAAATGGAGGTCGTACCGTGGTGCTGTGAGGCACCTGCAAGTTCTAAGCTGCAAGCAGCAAGTTAATCCCTCCAATAACAACAAGGGTGAATACGATGGCTGACAACCGCGGTGTGGTGTACCTGGGCAATGGCCAGGTTGAAGTGCAAAGCATTCCATTCCCCAAGATGCAAAACCCTCAGGGCAAGCAGATCCACCACGGCGTGATTCTGCGGGTGGTGTCGACCAATATTTGTGGCTCCGACCAGCATATGGTGCGTGGTCGTACCACGGCGCAAACCGGTCTGGTGCTGGGCCATGAAATTACCGGCGAAGTGATCGAGGCCGGGCGCGATGTGGAACATCTGAAGGTCGGCGATCTGGTTTCAGTGCCGTTCAACGTGGCATGCGGGCGTTGCCGCAGCTGCAAGGAACAGAACACTGGCGTATGCCTGACCGTCAACCCGGCCCGTCCCGGTGGCGCCTATGGTTACGTGGACATGGGCGATTGGGTCGGCGGCCAGGCTGAATATGTGTTGGTGCCCTACGCCGATTTCAACCTGCTCAAGCTGCCCAACCGTGACGCTGCGATGGAGAAAATTCGCGACCTGACCTGCCTTTCCGACATTCTGCCCACCGGTTACCACGGTGCTGTAACCGCAGGCGTTGGCCCTGGTAGCACGGTGTATATCGCCGGTGCTGGTCCGGTCGGTCTGGCGGCGGCGGCCTCGGCGCGCTTGCTGGGGGCGGCGGTGGTGATTGTCGGCGACGTGAACCCGATTCGCTTGGCTCACGCCAAGGCTCAGGGTTTCGAAATTGCCGACCTGTCCAAAGACACACCATTGCACGAACAAATCGCCGATCTGCTGGGCGAACCTGAAGTGGACTGCGCCGTCGACGCCGTAGGCTTCGAAGCCCGTGGTCACGGGCATGACGGGGTTAAACACGAAGCACCGGCCACGGTGCTCAACTCGCTGATGGGCGTGGTGCGGGTGGCGGGCAAGATCGGGATTCCGGGCTTGTACGTAACCGAAGATCCGGGTGCTGCCGATGCAGCTGCAAAAATGGGCAGCCTGAGCATTCGCTTTGGTCTGGGCTGGGCCAAGTCCCACAGCTTCCATACCGGGCAAACGCCGGTGATGAAATACAACCGCCAACTGATGCAGGCGATCATGTGGGACCGGATCAAGATCGCCGATATCGTAGGCGTTGAAGTGATCAGCCTGGACGACGCGCCGCGGGGTTATGGCGAGTTCGATGCGGGTGTGCCGAAGAAGTTTGTGATCGATCCGCATCGGATGTTCAGCAAGGCTTAACAATTGGCAGAAAACCTGTAGCAGCTGCCGAAGGAACGAGGCTGCGTTCGGCTGCGAAGCAGTCGTAAAACCACACAATGCGGTCGTTCAGATAGACCGCGATTACCGGTTTTACGAGGGCTTTGCCCTCGGACGCAGCCTCGTTCCTACGGCAGCTGCTACGAGGGTTTGGTGCCTGGTACAAAACGGGGCCGCCAGTTCGCACAGCGGATGCACTGGTTTTCAATTAAGATTGCCCGCCGTTTGATCCAATAGTGGCACTTGGGAACAACTGCCGGGGTTTTGGGTCATACACATAGTTTTACCGCTCCATGGCGGGCGGTTTTTTGGTTCTAGAGGTTTGAGCGATGAATAAGTTGAGCGGCGTGGCACTGGCAACATTGATGACCGTGGCAGCGAGCCCGGTGTTTGCAGGTTTCAGCCTGAGCGACGTGGCCAACGTGGCGGCGCAAGTACAGGGTGCCAACGGGAATGGCGCGACCACCGACAAATCGGCGCAAGCCGTACAGATGCTGACCAAGGTCAACGAGCTGGGTGTAAAGCCTGAGCAAGCGGCAGGCGGTATCGGTGCGATGTTGAGCCTGGCGAAAAACCAGCTGACCTCCAGCGACTATTCCGAACTGACCCAGCAAGTACCAGGTGTTAACAAACTGGCTGGCGCCGGTGCACTGGGTCAGTTGAGCCAGTTGGGCGGCCTGTTGGGCAAGTCCAGCGGCGTATCCGAGACCGCGACCAGCGCAGTCAGCAACGTGGCCAACACTGATCAGTTGAACGGCGCATTCACCGCGCTGGGCATGCAGGACGGCATGGTTGCCAAGTTCGCACCGGTATTGCTGGACTACTTCAAGGGCCAGAACGTCAGCACTTCGTTGCTGAGCAAGTTGGGCAGCGCCTGGGGCGTTTAAACACTTACTGCGTGCTCTGTACTCTTTGAAGGAACTGCCTGCATGAAGTCTATTCTTGCGTTGCTTTCTGTATTGGCGCTGCCGGTGATGGCCGCCGAGCCGACCCTTTATGGGCGTTACGAATACATCAAGTTGCCAGAAATCGGCGAGACCCTTCAGGCCAAGATGGACACAGGCGCCCTGACCGCGTCGCTGTCGGCGAAAAATATCCAGACCTTTACCCGTGATGGTGACGAGTGGGTACGCTTTCAGCTGGCGACCGAAGGTGCGAGCAGCAAGGTGTACGAGCACAAAGTAGCGCGCATCAGCAAAATCAAAAGTCGCGCCGATGAAGACGAAGACAGGGATGTACCTGAAAGCGCCAAGCGGCCGGTAGTTGATCTGGAAATGTGCCTGGGTAACGTCAAGCGCACTGTGGAGGTCAACCTCACCGATCGCAGCAGCTTCAACTATCCGTTGCTGATTGGCGCCAAGGCCTTGCGTGAGTTTGGTGCGGCAGTGAACCCGGCACGTCGTTATACAGCGGACAAACCGGACTGCTGATTGCCGATTTATGTGGGTGCGGGCTTGCCCGCCCCCACAGATTTGGCGTTAGCGTTTAAGCAACCCGCGCACACTGATCCACAGCGGAATTCCCAGGCCAATCCAGCTCAATATGTCCCAGGCGCCGTCTCCCAATAGCGCGCTGAACAATCCCGTCACGCTGACGAGTCCAATCGCCAGCGGGATCGCAAATACCTTCCAGAAGTTCGACTGCCGTGGCCTCATCGAGCACTCTCCTTGGCCGCGCGTCTGCGCACCCACCATAGGTACAACCCGCTGCCGAGCACCACAATGGTCAGCAGGTCGAGGGCTGCCCAGAGGATTTTCATCGGCATGCCGCCGTAGTCGCCAAAGTGCAGCGGCTGCGACATACCCATCGCGTCCATGTACCACGGGCGACCCGCCACGGCGGTGACTTCAAGGGTGCTGGCGTCAATCAAAACCGGGGTCAGCAGGTGTGAGGTCAGGTGTGTGCTGCCTTTCATGAAGACCGCGTAATGGTGCTCGCTGGAGAACCGGGTGCCGGGGAAGGCGATAAAGTCCGGGCGCATGTCGGGTGCGGCCTTGGCTGCGATTTCCAGGAGTTGGCTGGCTGGGGCGAGGTGAGTCAGCGGTGGGGCATCGCGGTAAGGCTCGATCATGGCGCTGAGGCTGTCATTGCGCCAGGCGGCGATGATCAGGTCGGCACAGGCGCTGATAACACCGGTCACTCCCACCACCAGGGCCCAGGTCAAGGTCACGGCGCCAATCAGGTTATGCAGGTCGAGCCAGCGCAAGCGGGTGGACTTGTCGGTACGCACGGTCGCGAATTCGTGGCGGCGCATAAACGGCAAGTACAGCACCGTGCCGGAGATGATCGCCAGCACAAACAGCAGCCCCATAAATGCCAGCAGCAGCTTGCCGGGTAGCCCGGCAAACATGTCCACGTGCAGGCGCAGCATGACCATCATGATCCCGCCATTGGCTGACGGCACTTCTATCGCCTCGCCGGTACGCGCATCGAGCATAAAGGTGTGGGACGAGTTGGGCTCGGTGCCTGCGGTGGGCGCCATGATGGTCAGGACTGCGTTGGGTTCGTCTTCTTCCCAGCCGAAATACTGCATGACCTCGCCCGGCCGATGAGCCTCGGCGGCGCGTACCAGTTGTTGCAGGTCAAGGGTCGGGGTATCGGCGGGCAGTTCCTTGACTTGCGGGGCATCGCCCAGCAGATGGTCGATTTCATGATGAAAAATCAACGGCAGACCGGTGAGTGCCAACAGCAGCAAAAAAGCGGTGCTAATCAGGCTGGTCCAGGTATGGATAAAGGACCAGCGGCGGATGGTTTTGCTTTTCATGACTTTCCCAATTGCAACAACACCCTGTGGGAGCGGGCTTGCTCGCGATGCAGACAACCCGGTGTATCTGAAAATACCGAGGTGATGCTATCGCGAGCAAGCCCGCTCCCACAGGGGGAGGTGATGCGCCAACGATTTGTTTAGAACTCCAGCTGCGCCGAGAACTGCACGGTGCGCGGGTCGCCCAGGTAATGACTGTTGAGCCAGTAGTCTTTGTTGGCCAGGTTGCTGACGTTCATGCGCAAGGTCAGATCATTTTCCGAAACTTTCATACGGTAGCGTGCACCGGCATCAAAGGTGGTGAACGACGGCAATTGATAGTCGTTGTTGACGTCGGTGTATTGCTTGCCGGTGTAGAACGCGCCACCGGTCAGGGCCAAACCGGGTACGGTATTGATGTCGTATTCGGCGTAAACCTTGGCCAGTTGCTTGGCAACGTCGACCGGGGCATTGCCATCGTTGGCCTTGTTGTCTGCGTCCTTGACCTTTGGATCAAGCAAGGTAAAACCGCCTACAACCGTCAGTTCCGGGGTGACCTTACCGGTCACGCTGAACTCCAGGCCGTTGTTAACCTGCTTGCCGCTTTCGGTGTAGGTCATGGTCTCGTTGAGGAAACCATTAGGCTTTTCGATGTTGAACAAGGCCAGGGTAAATAATGTGTCGCCCACGGTAGCTTTGGCGCCCACTTCGTACTGCTTGCTGACTTGCGGCGCGAAGATTTGACCAGCGTTGCTCGCGTTGTAAGGTGCCGTGCCGCCTGCCTGTAGGCCTTCGATGTAGGTGGCATAGGTGGTCAGCCAAGGGACCGGTTTGTAGATAAGCGAAACGCTGGGCGAGGTTTTGCTTTCGTCGTAGCGGGTTTTCTTCTCGGGTGTGGAGTAGATGAAGTCATTGGCATAAGACTTGATCTGGGTGCGGGTCACACCGAGGATGCTCGACCATTGATCATTGAAGGTAATGACGTCGCCGATCAGGAAGTTATTGTTTTGTGAGGTGCTCGCCAAACGCTGATCGCCATGGCCAACCGAGTAACCCGGCTTGTCGACTTGTTGGCTGTTGCCGAAAGGGATCGGGCCGCCGCCGACGTCGCCATACTGTGTGCCGTTCGAAGGGATGTGGTCCTCGTACATGCGCACGCGTGTGTCATTACCCTGATAGCCCATGGTCATTTTGTGGCCAATGGTGCCTGTCGCAAAGGCGGCATCCAGAAACAGGTATGCAGAGTTCTCCACATGCTCAATGGGCGCAAAGGCATACAGCGGTTGGGTGTAAACCCCAGGGCTGTAAACGGTCGGGCCGGTGTAGGTGTTCTGTTCGGTGAACTTCTGAGTGGCGAGTGCGCCGCGCAGGGTGAAGGTGTCGTTCAGGCGCCACTTGGCCCTTACGCCGCCTTTGTCGGTTTCGTTATCCGAGAATGCCCATTTCTGGCTGTACAGTTTGTTGTTATCCAACTGCGAGGCACGGGGGCGCAGCGCCTGATCACCGAAGTACCAGTAACTGGTGACTCCCCGGATTTGAGTTTTCTTGTGTGATGCATCGAACTGGATTTGCAGGTCGTCGCTGACGTTCCAGTCCACGGCCAGGCTGATCATCTCGCGGCGGCGTTTCTGCATGTCGATGGCGGTTTCGCCATCCTGGGTCAGCAGGTTCAGGCGATAGGCGAATTTGCCTTCGTCGTCGATCTTGCCGCCAAAGTCGCCGTGCAGGTAATAGTTTTCCCCGCCGGCATTGCCCAAGGTCACGCTACGATAATTTTGATAGGTCGGGCGTTTCAGTACGTAGTTGGCTAAACCGCCCGGAGACGCGGGGCCATACAAAAAGCCGGTCAGGCCGGTGATAACTTCCAGTTGCTCGGTTTCTTCCAGAAAGTTACCCGCGTCGGCGAGTGTGCTGAAGCGCAGGCCATCGTTGGCAATGTTCAGGTTACCCGCGCCACTGAAACCGCGAATGTTTACCGCGCTGGCATAACCC
The DNA here is from genome assembly GCF_037055265.1 of Pseudomonas sp. ML2-2023-6. NCBI lineage: Bacteria > Pseudomonadati > Pseudomonadota > Gammaproteobacteria > Pseudomonadales > Pseudomonadaceae > Pseudomonas > Pseudomonas sp. ML2-2023-6. The sequence goes on from NZ_CP146347.1 coordinate 1,102,505, forward strand.
GCGCCGGTTGGGGAAAACAGCTGAGTGAAAGGGTTGCGCTTGAACACGTCATCCAGAGATGTGGCTTGCATGTTTTTGAGCAAAGCCTGGGAGGTCACGCTCATGGAGTAGGGGGTGTCTTGCAGTTTCATCCCACCCAGTGCGCCGACATTATTCAGGTTTTCGCTGACGTAACCTGCTGCTTCCGACCCTTCAGCGACGGCAGCGCCGTTGATGTTGACGTCGCCCAAGGTCAGTGCGCCTTCGACGATGGGCATCAGGGTGTAGGAGCCGTTGCCAGTGCTCTGCAACTGCAACCCACTCCCCTGCAACGCCTCACGCAACGCCGTGGTTGCCTCGAACGTGCCTTGTACCGGCGCCGAGGTTTTGCCCGCCAGCAGGGACGAGTCGATGGCCAGGGTGATGCCGGCCTGGCTGGCGATCTGGTTCAGGGTGGCCGCCAAAGGTCCGGCAGGCAGGTTGTAGCTGCGTGCGCTGGATGCCTGTTCGGCGGCGATCAGCGTGGTGCTGGTCAACGGGGCACAAAGGGCAATGGCTACGGCCAACAGGCTGGGGCGCAAAAACGTGTCGAGGGTGCGGGACATTCGGCGGGTTCCTGAATGGAAATGTTTCTCAATGCCTATCTGCCGCACGAGATCGCAAAAGTGATAGGGCTGATTGAAAATAATTTAGATTCAGTTCTTTTGGGGCTTGGCGCTAACGGTGACCCACCACGGGGTGCGCTGCTGGATCTGTACCGGCAAGGTCGGCATCAGGGCATTGAGCGCCAGTTCGACATTGTTCAGCGGGAAGCTGCCGGTGATGCGCAGGTCGGCCACTTGCGGGTCAACGCCCAAGTGGCCGCGATGATAACGATTGAGTTCGCTGACCATGTCGGCCAAGCGCACGTTGTCGAGCACCAGCATGCCGCGTGTCCAGGCGTCTGCGCCAGGGCTTACGGCGAGCATTTGACCAAGGCGGTCGCTGTACATCAGCACTTGCTGGCCTTCGCTGTAGATGGTTTGTTCGGCGCTGTTTTCAGGATGCGCCTCGACCCGCGATTGCAACACGCTCAGGCGTGTGCCGTCGTCTTCGCGCTTGACCATGAATCGTGTGCCAAGCGCACGCAGGCTGCCATCGCGGGTTTGCACGATAAAGGGGCGAGGGTCGCCATGGCCTGTTTCGACCATGATTTCACCTTCTTGCAGGATGATTCTCCGGGTCGTGTCATCAAAGCGCACATCGACTGCGCTGTGGGTATTGAGGTTGAGCAGCGTGCCGTCAGCCAGGCGCAGCTGACGTTGTTCGCCGGTGGCGGTGCGCTGGTCGGCCATCCAGTAATCAATAGGCAGATAGCTTTTACCGGCGAACAAGGCCAACCCGCACACCAGGGCGATACTGGCCAGGTTACTGCTGATTTTACGCACCCGCTGCTGCACGCCATTGCGTGCATTGAGCAGTGCGTTGCGTGCCGGAACGCCAGTATTGCTGAAGCGCTGATCGAGCATGCCCAGTTGCAGCCAGGCGCGGGCGTGTTCTTCGCTGGCGCTGTACCACTTGGCAAACTCGGCCTGTTCCACGGCGCTGCCGTTGCCGCAATCCAGGCACAGCTGCCAGGCGATGGCGGCGTCCAGCACCTGGGCCGAGACCGGCTTGGTGTTGGCTTGGCTCATGTCGGCTCGCCATACAGGGCGACGTAGCACTGGCGGATGCCCTGGGCCAGATACTGGCGCACACGGGGCACTGACACGCCCAGGCGCTCGGCGATTTCAGCGTGGGTCAGGCCATCGAGGCGGCTATGGAGGAAGGCTGCGCGGGACTTGCTCGAGAGCTTGCTGAGCAGGCGGTCGATGGCCCTGAGGTCTTCAAGGATCATTTGCTGGGCTTCGGGCGAGGGGTGCTCGGCCTCGGGGATCAGCATCAGTTCGTTGAGCCAGGCCTGCTCCAGAGCTGCGCGGCGAAAGTAGTCAAACAGTAGACCCTTGGCGATGGCCGCCAAAAACGCCCGGGGTTCGCGGGGGGCTTGCAGTTCGGTGCGACCCAGCAGGCGCACGAAGGTGTCCTGGCTGAGGTCTTCAGCCCGCTGCGGGCAGGCAACGTTGCGCCGCAACCACGCCAGCAGCCAGCCGCGATGGTCGCGATATAGCGCTCCAACCAGCTCACTGTGTGGGTTTTGGACTGACGACAAAGACATCACCGACTGCAAGTTTTAACTAACGATAATTATTCGCGATTGTGTCAGAGCGAATGGTCCTACGCAATTGACGCTCATCGGATGAGGATAAAGAGCCTGTAGCCGCTGCCGCAGGTTGCGATCGAGCCCGAAGGGGTCGTGTCTTTTAAAGAGCGAAGGTCCAGCGGGCCTTATCGCAGCCTGCGGCAGCGGCTACAAAGGGTACGTAGGTTAAAAGCTGTGCACCTGTTTGCGCCGTTGCCACTGGTTCAGCCGCTGTTGCAGGGCCTGAGGGCTGTCGATGCCTTGGACCCGGGCGCGGCTGAACAGGATCAGCGCCAGTTCGGCGGTGGCCAGGGCGTCGGCACTGGCGTTGTGGCGGTCTTCGACCTGGAGGTTGAATTGATTGATCCACTGGTCAAGCCCGGCTTCGCGCTGATTGACCTGCGGGCAAAGCATCGGTGCCAGTGCCGCAACATCCATAAACGTATGCTGCAAACGGTAATCCAGGCTGTCTTTGAGGGCTCGGGTGAGCATGTGCTGGTCAAACGGCGCATGGAACGCCAGCAAGGGGCTGTCACCCACAAATGCCATGAAGTCGAGCAGGGCATCTACCGGTTCGCTGCCTGCGGCAATGGCGGCTGGCCCCAACCCATGTAGCAGCACGCTGGGGTTGAGAGGGCTGTTGGGGCGCAGCAGCGTGCGTTCAAACGCCTGGCTCAGGTCAATGGCGCCGTCTTCAATCACCACCGCACCAATCGACAGCACCTGATCACGATTGAGGTGCAAACCGCTGGTTTCCAGATCGACCACCACCCAGCGCTGCGCGCGGAGCGGTGCGTCGCTCAATCCCGAGGCGGTAGGCAGTTGCAGCAGGCGCTGTTGCTGTTCAAGGCCCAGGACCGGTTTTTTACGCGGTAACAACCATGACAACAGGCTCATAGCTGATACCGCAGGGCCAGGCTGCTTTGCAGGCGCTGGGCCTGGCGCAGGGCTTCACGCAAGATGCGCCGGTCCAGCTGGTTAAGGCTGTCCGGGTCTACGCGGTTGGAGTACGGACGGTTCTCGCGGGTTTGCAATTGGTGCTGCTGCATGCGGGTCTGCTGGATGAAGTGATAGGCCTCTTCATACGCGGCGCCGTCCAGTGGTTCGATAACTTCAAGGGTCACCAGCTGGCGCAGGCGCTCAAGGGTGTTGTTGGCTTCAACGCCGTTGGCCAGCGCCAGCAAGCGTGCGCCATCAACAAAGGGCGTAAGGCCCTGGACCTTGAGGTCGAGGGTGGCCTTGTCGCTGCCTTTGCGCTCCAGCACAAATTCGCGAAAGCGTCCCACTGGCGGGCGATGGCGCAGTGCGTTGTCGGCCATCATGCGCTGGAACAGGCGGTTGTCGGCCACTTGCTCAAGCATGCTGCGGCGCAGTTGCGCGCAGCCCTGTTCATCGCCCCAGACCACCCGCAAGTCGAAATAGATAGTGGAAGCCAGCAGGTTTTCGGGGGTGGCTTCGCGGATAAAGGCGGCAAAGCGTCGGGCCCATTCGCCACGCGACAGGCATAGCTCGGGGTTACCGGCCATGATGTTGCCCTTGCACAGAGTGAAGCCGCAGGCCGCAAGATGATGGTTGATCTGCTGTGCGATGGGCAGCAGGCGCTGGCGGATTTCGGCGGCCTGGGCAGCGTCTTTGGCCTCGAACAGAATGCCGTTGTCCTGATCCGTGTGCAGGGTTTGCTCGCGTCGCCCTTCGCTGCCAAAACACAGCCAGGTAAATGGCACGCCAGGGTCGCCCTTGTCGGCCAGTACCAGCTCGATAACCCGGCACACGGTGTGGTCGTTGAGCTGGGTGATGATGTGGGTAATCTGCGTGGAGGACGCGCCGTGGGCCAGCATGCGCTCTACCAGTTGGCCGATTTCGCCACGCAGGTTGATCAGGGTGTCCAGCCGTGGCGCGTGACGGATGGTGCGCGCCAAATGAACCAGATCGACCCGTTGCAGGGAGAACAGGTCACGCTCCGACACCACGCCGCACAGGCGCTGATCCTTAACCAGACACACATGGGCAATGTGCCGTTCGGTCATGGCAATGGCTGCGTCGAAGGCGCTGTGGTCGGGGCTCAGGTAGAACGGCCCTGGGGTCATGTGCAGGTCAATGGCCTGGTCGAAATTCTCCAGGCCATTGGCGACCACCTGACGCAGGTCGCGCAGGGTGAAAATACCCAGCGGTGCCTTGTGTTCGTCGACCACGACGATGCTGCCCACTTGCTGTTCGTGCATCAGGCGCACGGCTTCGCGCAGCGCGGCTTTTGGCGAACAGGTCACGGGGTGACGCATGGCCAGCTCACCCAAGCGGGTGTTGAGCGAGTATTGGGTGCCGAGAGTTTCAGCGGCTTTTTGCTGAACCTGCTGATTGACCTTGTCGAGCAGGCTACTGACGCCGCGCAAGGCAAAGTCACGGAACTCGTCGGACAGGGCAAACAGTTTAATAAACGCGGCCTTGTTCAGTTGCAGGCAGAACGTATCTTCAGCGGCGCGGTGTTCGGTGCGGGTGGCGCGCTCGCCCAGCAATGCGGCGAGGGGGAAGCACTCGCCGGTAGTGATCTCAAAGGTGGTCTGGGCTTCTTCTCGACCGGTATGAGTCCGCTCACCCACCACTCGGCCCTGTTTGACGATATAGAAGTGCTCAACCGGGCCGTCGGTCGGCCGGATGATGCTTTCGCCCGGAGCATAAAAGCGCAGTTGGCACTGTTCGACCAGATACGCCAGGTGAGTGTTTTCCATCTGGTTAAAGGGCGGGAATCGCTGCAAAAACTGCATGGTGCCGTGAATGTTCTGCAGCACCGCGGTCTTCCCTGCCTGGAGAAACGCATCCGATTTGCTCATTACTGATACCGCGTTGTGGGTGGTGAACCATTGTTGTTATGACTGGACAGGGCTGGGCCCCACTGCGTGTTTCTATCCCTCATGCTCGGCGGTCTGCGCGCGGGTGCCCATTGGACGTAAGTCTATGGAGTCGCGCTATGCTGATATCTTCGAAAAGGCGTGTATTTATTTTGTACATTTCGGCTACTGCAAGGCTTGGAAATGCACGCGCCTAAGTGCACATTGGCGGACGGTGAGGAATAACGGACTACACCGTAGGGACAATTAACCTACAGGGCAGTTTTCGAGAAACATATGACTGAACATGACATTTTGACCGACGCCGAACGCGAGGCCTTGCACGAGGTGATGCAGGCACCTGCTTCGGCTTCGTCCTGTGTGTTGATTGTTGATGACGATCCATTGGCTCGCGAATTGTTGGCGGAGTTTTTGGAGCTGAACGCGATCGAGTGCCTGACAGCAAGCAACGAAGAGCAGGCGCTGGCGCTCCTGGAGTCCAACCAGCCGATTAACCTGATGCTCACCGATTTGCGCATGCTGCCCCACGATGGCTTGCACCTGATACGCAAAGTCCGCGAATCGGAACGGGCCACCTTGCCGATCATCATCATGTCGGGTGATGCGAATGTGCTTGATGCCATCGATGCCATGCACTTGCATGTGGTGGATTTTTTGCTCAAGCCGATTGATACCGACAAGTTGCTGGCGCTGATCAGGCAGGAATTGGGGATGTAGCCCTCTGCCACAAGATTGGAACAGCAGATGCAAAAAAGCCCCGGCACATGGCCGGGGCTTTTTATTGGGTGCGGGTTACAGGCCGTTTTTGGCTTTGAACTCGCGACGACGACGGTGCAGTACCGGTTCGGTATAGCCGTTCGGCTGTTTGGTGCCTTCGATCACCAGCTCGACTGCCGCCTGGAAGGCGATGTTGCTGTCGAAGTTCGGCGCCAATGGACGGTACAACGCGTCGTTGGCGTTCTGGCGGTCAACCACAGGCGCCATGCGCTTGAGGCTTTCCATGACCTGGGTCTGGCTGACGATGCCATGACGCAGCCAGTTGGCGATGTGCTGGCTGGAAATACGCAGCGTTGCACGGTCTTCCATCAGGCCGATATCGTTGATATCCGGCACCTTCGAACAACCCACGCCCTGGTCGATCCAGCGCACCACATAGCCCAGAATGCCCTGGGAGTTGTTGTCCAGTTCGTTCTGGATCTGCTCCGGGGTCCACTGCGGGTTCACCGCCAGCGGGATGGTCAGGATGTCGTCCACCGAGGCCGGAGTGCGCTTGGCCAGTTCGGCCTGACGGGCGAACACGTCAACCTTGTGGTAATGCAGCGCGTGCAAGGCCGCGGCAGTCGGTGATGGCACCCAGGCGGTGTTGGCACCGGCCAGCGGGTGAGCGATTTTTTGCTCCAGCATCGCGGCCATCAGGTCGGGCATGGCCCACATGCCTTTACCGATTTGCGCACGGCCTTGCAGGCCAGTGCTCAAGCCGACATCGACGTTGTTGTTTTCGTAGGCCGAAATCCACTTCTCGGCTTTCATGTCGGCCTTGCGCACCATCGGCCCGGCTTCCATCGAGGTGTGGATCTCGTCGCCGGTGCGGTCCAGGAAGCCGGTGTTGATAAACACCACGCGCTCGCTGGCAGCCTTGATGCACGCCTTGAGGTTGATCGTGGTGCGCCGCTCTTCGTCCATGATCCCGACTTTGAGCGTGTTGCGTGGCAGCTTGAGCACGTCTTCGATGCGGCCAAACAGTTCGTTGGTGAACGCCGCTTCTTCAGCGCCGTGCATCTTCGGCTTCACGATGTAGACCGAGCCGGTGCGGCTGTTGCTGCGCGTGGCTTTACCGTTAAGGCTGTGGATCGCTGCGAGGCTGGTCAGCAGACCGTCGAGAATGCCTTCTGGCACTTCGTTGCCATCTTTGTCGAGGATCGCATCGATGGTCATCAAGTGACCGACGTTGCGCACGAACAGCAGCGAGCGGCCGTGCAGGCTGACGGTGCCGCCGTTGGGCGCCGTGTACTCGCGGTCCGGGTTCATGGTGCGGGTGAAGGTCTGGCCGCCCTTGGACACTTGCTCGCTCAGATCGCCCTTCATCAGGCCGAGCCAGTTGCGGTAAATCACTACCTTGTCATCGGCATCGACGGCGGCAACCGAGTCTTCGCAGTCCATGATGGTGGTCAGGGCCGCTTCCATCAGCACGTCTTTAACGCCTGCAGCGTCGGTCTGGCCGACCGGGCTCGATGTGTCGATCTGGATTTCGAAGTGCAGGCCATTGTGCTTGAGCAGCACGGCGGTCGGCGCTGCTGCTGAACCGTGGTAACCGATCAGTTGCGCGGCGTCGCGCAGGCCGGTGCTGGCGCCGTCCTTGAGGGTAACCTGCAAGGCGCCGTCAACGATGGCGTAGCTGTTGGAGTCAACGTGAGTGCCGCTGGCCAGAGGCGCGGCTTCGTCGAGAAAGGCGCGGGCGAAGGCAATGACCTTGTCGCCACGGACCTTGTTGTAGCCTTTACCCTTCTCGGCACCATCGGCTTCGCTGATGGCATCGGTGCCGTACAACGCGTCGTACAGCGAACCCCAGCGGGCGTTCGAGGCGTTGAGGGCAAAGCGCGCATTCATGACTGGTACTACCAATTGCGGGCCAGCCATGCGAGCGATTTCGTCATCGACGTTTTGCGTCGTTGCCTGGAAATCTGCGGCTTCTGGCTGCAGATACCCAATATCCTGGAGGAAGGCTTTATAAGCCACGGCGTCATGGGCCTTGCCGGCCTGAGCCTGGTGCCAGGCGTCGATCCGCGCCTGCAAATCATCGCGTTTGGCGAGCAGTGCTTTGTTCTTGGGCGCCAGGTCATTGATGACCTTATCGGCACCTGCCCAGAACTGATCGGCGGTGAGGCCGGTACCGGGAATAGCTTCGTTGTTTACGAAGTCGAACAGGACTTTGGCGACCTGCAGGCCACCGACGTGAACGTGTTCAGTCATTGCTTGCCTCACTCATTTTTATTTAAAGCCTGACACCGCCTTGGCTCATGCGGGCGGGGTGGTGCGGGTTATTGCAGACGCCTTGACGGACCGTGTTGCAAATTATGTAGTGGTCGCCGAGGCATACTACATGATCAATTGCAGATGTGAAAATCAGACTAATCACGTCGTTCTGCGACCGTTTTTACGCTATCGGTCACACAGAAGAACAAGATGTTCTCAAGAAATATGCAGGTTGTCCCGGATAATTCTAAAAACAGTACACAATTTAATCTGTGGTGATTTGGTTTTGACGGGTGTAGCCGCTGTCGCAGGCTGCGATAAGGCCCGTAGGGTCTTCAAAAATCCAAACCCATCGCAGCCTTCGGCAGCGGCTACAGGTATTTCATAGCGGCCTATACTCAACCGACCCCCCTAATAAGAGAGCCCCCCGCCATGAACCATCTTGTGATTACGGTCTTTGCCCAGGACAAGGCCGGGCAGGTCGAGCGTATTGCCCAATGCATCGCCGAGCATGGGGGTAATTGGCTGGAGAGTCGAATGTCGCGAATGGCCGGGCAATTTGCCGGGATCTTGCGCGTAGGTGTGCCCGCCGAGGCCCACGATGAGCTGGTCGATGCACTGCACGGTCTGGCCAAGGAAGGGATTCGGGTATTGATTGCCGAAAGTGGCATCGAGCAATCCTGCACCTGGAAGCCCATCGCCATGGAGCTGGTAGGTAACGACCGCCCCGGCATTGTGCGCGACATTACCCGGGTGCTGACGGAGCAGGGGGTGAATCTGGAGCGGCTGGTGACAGATGTGCGGCCCGCGCCGATGAGCAACGAGCCGCTGTTTCATGCCGAGGCGATTTTGGCGGTGCCTCTGACCTTGTCCCTGGACGTACTGCAAAAACGTCTGGAAACCTTGGCGGATGAACTGGTGGTTGATCTTAAGTTCAGCACCGAGGACTAAGCTTCAACCGCGCTGGCGCATGCTGAACCAGGCATCGAGGCTGTACACCACCAGACCGGCCCAGATAAATACGAAGGCGAGCAGGGTACTGTCGGACAAGTGCTCGCCGTACACCGTTATCGCCAGGATCAATACCAGCGTCGGCGCGATGTACTGCATAAAACCCAGCGTGGTGTAAGGCAAATGCCGTGCGGCGGCGTTGAAACACACCAGCGGTATCAGCGTTGCCGGGCCGGCAGCCACCAGCAACCAAGCTTCTGAACTGCTCCAGAATTCGCTATGGGCACTGTTGGCCTCAGGGTGCAGCAGCAGCCAGCCGATGGCGACGGGGACCAGGATCCAGGTCTCGACCACCAGCCCCGGCAGCGCCTTGACCGGCGCCTGCTTGCGGATCAGGCCGTAAAACCCGAAGCTCAGCGCCAACACCAGCGAGACCCACGGCAGGCTGCCGACTTGCCACACTTGTTGCGCCACCCCGGCGGCGGCCAGACCCACCGCAATCCACTGCAGGCGGCGCAGGCGTTCGCCCAGCAGCAACATGCCGAGCAGCACGTTGACCAGCGGGTTGATGTAGTACCCCAGGCTGGCTTCAAGCATGCGGTCGTTGTTCACCGCCCACACGTAGGTCAGCCAGTTGACGGCGATCAGCAGGCCGCTGATGGTCAGCACGCCAATGCGTTTGGGGCTGTCGCGCAGTTCTTGCCACCAGCCGGGATGTTTCCATACCAGCAGCAACAGTGAGCCGAACAGCGCGGACCAGAGCACCCGGTTCACGATAATTTCGGCAGCCGGGACGCTGGCCAGTAGTTTGAAATAGAGCGGGAAGATGCCCCAGATGACATAGGCGCTAAGGCCTAAAATATACCCGCGACGCGGGTTGGCGGCTTGCATGCAGAATCCTTGCTTAGGCAACTAACGGACACGGAAGAAGCCAAGAGTGTAAGCAGGTTTTTCCATTTGTGGGAGCGGGCTTTCTCGCGATTGCATCACCGCGATTATCCAGGGGCACCGCGTCGCCTGAATCGCGAGCAAGCCCGCTCCCACGAGAGCAACAATGAGGGCTGATCAGAACAGCTTCAGCGGTTCTTCATTGAGCGCCGACAATTGTTCGCGCAGCGCCAGGATCTGGTCGCCCCAATAACGTTCAGTGCCAAACCACGGAAAACTGTGGGGGAATGCCGGGTCGTCCCAACGTCGCGCCAGCCATGCGCTGTAGTGCATCAGACGCAAGGCGCGCAGCGGTTCGATCAGCGCCAGTTCACGTGGGTTGAAATCATGGAACTCGCTGTAACCATCCATCAGTTCGGACAGCTGGCCCAGGCATTCCTGACGATCACCGGCCAGCATCATCCACAAGTCCTGCACCGCAGGGCCCATGCGGCAGTCGTCGAGGTCGACGATATGGAACACTTCGTCGCGGCACATCATGTTGCCGGGATGGCAGTCGCCGTGCATGCGGATATTGGTGTGCGGGGTGGCGGCGTATACGTCTTCGACGCGCTTGAGCAGGTCGCGGGCGACTGACTCGTAGGCCGGGAGCAAGCTGCGCGGAATGAAGTTGCCTTCAAGCAGGGTGGTCAGCGAGTCGTGACCGAAGTTCTTCACGCCCAGCGCTTCGCGATGTTCAAACGGCTTGGTGGCGCCCACGGCATGCAGGCGACCGAGCAGTTGGCCGAGGCGATACAGCTGATCGAGATTGCCTGGCTCCGGCGCACGGCCGCCACGGCGAGGAAACAGGGTGAAGCGGAAACCTTGGTGCTCGAACAGGCTTTCACCGTTATGAATCATCGGCGCCACGACAGGTACATCGCACTCGGCCAGTTCAAAGGTGAAGCGGTGTTCTTCGAGGATCGCCTCGTTGGTCCAGCGCTGGGGGCGGTAGAACTTGGCGATCAGCGGTTGCGAGTCTTCAATACCGACCTGATACACACGGTTTTCGTAGCTATTGAGCGCCAGCACGCGGGCATCGCTCAAGAAACCGATGCTCTCGACGGCGTCGAGCACCAGATCAGGGGTAAGTGTTGCAAACGGATGAGACATGCTGACTCCTGCGCGCAGCAGGCTGCCGCGTCCGGCCATGCATGTTAACGCAGACCGGGTGGCTGAGGGCGATTGAATATAGTCTGGCCCCCTTGTGGGAGCGGGCTCGCTCGCGATGCATGCGACGCGGTGTTTCTGGATCACCGCAGTGATGCAATCGCGAGCAGGCTCGCTCCCACAAGACTTTTTGTTATGCGCCGACGATGCCGCCGTCTTCCCGGCTGATGGCCATGACCGAGGAGCGCGGTTTACCGTTGGACAGGTGCTCGGGAAAGGTAGAACCGCCGTTCTCGCCTGGGTGCTGAATACCCACGAACAGTGTTTTGTGATCGGGTGAGAAGCTGATGCCGGTCACTTCGCAGCCAATCGGGCCGACCATAAAGCGGCGGATTTCACCGCTGACCGGGTCGGCGCAGAGCATTTGGTTATTGCCCATGCCGGCAAAGTCGCCGCTGTTGCTGGAGTCACCGTCGGTCAGAATCCACAAGCGCCCGGCATCGTCAAAGCCCAGGCCGTCGGGGCTGTTGAACATGTTCTGCGGGGTAATGTTGGCCGAGCCACCCTTGGCAGCTTTGCCGTGAACTGCCGGGTTGCCGGCCACCACAAACAGGTCCCAGTCGAAGGTGTCTGCGCCATGATCGCCATTACCTGCTTGCCAGCGCAGGACCTGGCCGTAGACGTTCTTCTCGCGCGGGTTGGGGCCGCCGACCGGTTGCCCGTCTTCGCCGCGTTTGACGTTGTTGGTCAGGGTGCAATAGACCTGGCCATCCTTGGGGCTGACGACAATCCATTCCGGGCGATCCATGCGAGTGGCGCCGACGGTGCTGGCAGCCATGCGGGCGTGAATCAGCACGTCGGCCTGGCTGGCAAACCCGTTGCTGGCCTCTACACCATTTTTGCCGTGAGTCAGTTCAACCCATTGGCCGTGGCCCTTGGGGCGATCAGGGTTGCTGTCGCCACCGTCGAAGCGCGCCACATAGAGGGTGCCGTGGTCGAGCAGGTCGCGATTGGCCTTCGGATTTTGGTGGTTGATCTTGTCGCGGCTGATGAATTTGTAGATGAACTCGCCGCGCTCATCGTCGCCCATATAGACCACGGCGCGGCCGTCGCCCGTTTCGGCCAGTGCGGCGTTTTCGTGTTTGAAGCGGCCCAGTGCAGTGCGTTTGACCGGTGTCGAAAGCGGGTCGAACGGGTCGATTTCCACCACCCAGCCGTGACGATTGAGTTCGTTGGGGTTGAGTGCCAGGTCGAAGCGCGAGTCATGCTGGTGCCAGTTGATATCTTTGCTGGCAGCGACTGCGCCATAGCGCTTTTGTGCCGCGTCGAAGGTCTGTTTGGGGTCGGAGCTGCCAAAGCAGTCGGTGAAGTTTTCTTCGCAGGTCAGGTAGGTGCCCCACGGGGTCTTACCGTTGGCGCAGTTCTGGAAGGTGCCCAGTGCGCGGGTGCCGCTGGCATCTGCCTGGGTGCGCAGCAAAGCATGGCCGGCTGCGGGGCCGCTCAGCTGGATGGGTGTGTTGCCGTGGATGCGGCGGTTAAAGGGTGAACCCTGAACAAACTGCCAGCCGTCGTCCTTGCGCTGAATCTCGATGACCGATACGCCTTCAGAGGCCTGGGCCTTGTTCACTTCTTCAAGCGATGTCGGTGAACCGCCGTGGGGGTAGAGGTAGCGATAGTTGGTGTATTCGTTGTTGATCGCCATCAGTGCGCGGTTCGGGTCATCGGCGAAGGCGAACAGGCTCATGCCGTCATTGTTGTCGCCAAACTGCACTTCCTGTTCGCGGGCAGTGCCGTTGCCGGAAGGGTCAAACGCCGGGCCTTTGGCCTGTAGCGGTTGGCCCCAGCTGATAAGTACCGAGGCGCGATAGCCGGGCGGCAGGCTGATGGTATCGGTGGTGGCGGCGTTGATACTGTCGAACCCCAGCAGGTTGCTGTTGGCAGTACTGACACCGGCCGCTAGGGCGCTTCGACTGAGCAGGCCGCCACCCAGAAACATAGCTGCGCCGCACAAGGCGCCCGCGCTGATAAAGCCACGTCGACTCAGGCCGATGATCTGCTCAAGGTCGGTGGGTTGGTTTTCTTCTAATAGGCTCATGGCTGGCTCGGCTCTGGACGGTTTTGGCAGACACCATAAGCAGCAGGTATGACAAGGATGTTTCAAGTGTTAGCAGGGAGGTGTGCGGGAGCAGGCGAGCTCGCGATCATGCACAGACACAGCGTCGCCTGCATCGCAAGCAAGCCCGCTGCCACAGGGTGGCATCGAGTGTTACAAGGCCGTTCCCAGTAACACCATCGATGGCGAAAACTGCACCTGAGTCTCGTCGCCAACGTGTAACTCTAATGTTTCAAGGTGTTGCGGCTCGGTAAGGGCGCACAAGGTCTGGCCATTGGGCAGGCTGATTCGTACTTCGCTGGGGCCATTGTCGGTGTGCACGATCTGTTCGATCTGGCCGTGCAGATGATTGTGATCAGGGCCGGGCAGTTGTGCGGTGCTCGTCAGTTGCAGCCAGCCTGCTTTGATCAGCGCCACCGCCGGGCTGCCGATCGCCAGTTCCAGGCGTTGGGTGCTGTCGTGGGTGATTTGCGCGTGGAGGGTCAGGCCGCCGGGTAGTTCAAGCTGGATCAGGTCGTTGTGGCCATGCCCATGGATGGCAATCACGGTGCCATGCAACTGGTTACGGGCGCTGGTGCGCAACATCAGGCGGCCCAGCAGATCAAGGTCTTGGGAGTCTTCGGCAGCGTCCAGCACCTGATTCTGCAATGCTTGTAGGCGCTGATAAAGCCGCAGCACCCGCTCACCGGCCACGGACAGTCGAGCACCGCCTCCGCCTTTGCCTCCGATGCTGCGCTCCACCAAGGGGGTTTGCGCCAGGTTGTTCAGTTCATCAATCGCATCCCATGCGGCTTTGTAGCTGATGCCCGCACTTTTGGCCGCAGCGGTGATCGAGCCCTGTTCGGCAATATGCTGCAACAGGGCGATGCGTTGCGGGCGGCGGACGATGTGTTGAGCGAGCAAGGTGGGCAGGTGCATAACGGCAGATTCGCAAGGTGGGACGTGCCCGGAAAGTGCCTGCTCCGCCGGGGTGAGTCAAGGAGGCCCGTCGGGTTTTGGGGTTCGGGCCAGGCAATACACGTCTACTCGCCGTGCCCCGGCCCTGATCAACAAGCGCGCCAGGCTTTGCGCCGTGGCGCCGGTGGTCAGCACGTCATCGACCAGCGCCAGATGCAATCCGCCAACCTGCACCCCAGGCGCGAGGCTGAATGCGTGCAGCAAGTTGCGCTTGCGGGTTTTGGCATCCAGAGCCTGTTGTGCAGCGGTGTCTTGAATGCGCAGCAGCCAGTGCTCGCGCTGAGGGATGTTCAGTGCAGTGCTGAGCCATTGCGCGAGCATGGCGGCCTGGTTATAGCCGCGCTGACGCAGGCGCTTGATGGACAGGGGCACCGGTAGCAGAAAGTCGGGCCGGGGATCGCCTGAATTGAAGCCATCGAGCAGCGATTGGCTGAGAAGTTCGGCCAACAGTCGGCCATATGGCCATTTGCTGTGGTGCTTGAAGCGGATGATCAGGCTGTCGACCGGAAATCCATATACCCAGGGTGCATGCACGCGCTCGAAAGCGGGCGGTTGCTTGATGCAATGACCGCACATCAGCCCAGCCATTGGCAGTGGCAAGGCGCAGCGCTGACAGCTGTCGCCCAGCCAGGGCAGCTCCAGCTCGCAGGCAACGCACAGCGGGTGCAGTGTGTAGCTGCGTTCATCGCATAACAAACATGTCTGGTTATTAAATAACCAGATGTAAACCTGCCTAATCCATTGTGGTTGACAGTTCATGTCACATCCTTAAACATGCCGACATCCGTGCCGTGCCTGGGCGATTGCCTCAGGTTCTAGTCAAAGCATAACCAAGAGAAACGCCGATGAGCGCCAGCAGCCTTGCCAACTTGCGACATGATTGGTCTTTAGCCGAAGTCCGGGCGATGTTTACCCAGCCTTTCAACGACCTGCTTTTCGAGGCGCAGACCGTTCACCGCAAGCATTTCGATGCCAATCGGGTACAGGTTTCGACGCTGCTGTCGATCAAGACCGGCGCTTGCCCGGAAGATTGCAAATATTGTCCGCAGTCGGGCCACTACAACACTGGCCTGGCGAAAGAGAAGTTGATGCAAGTGCAAAAGGTGCTCGAAGAAGCACAGCGCGCCAAGGCCATCGGTGCCACCCGCTTTTGCATGGGCGCGGCCTGGAAGCACCCGTCGGCCAAAGACATGCCCTTCGTGCTGGAAATGGTCAAAGGCGTGAAGGCCATGGGCCTGGAAACCTGCATGACCCTGGGCAAGCTCGATCAGGAGCAGACTGCCGCACTGGCCCACGCCGGTCTCGATTACTACAACCACAACCTCGACACCTCGCCCGAGTTCTACACCAGCATCATCACCACTCGTACGTACAGCGAGCGCCTGCAAACCCTGAGTTACGTGCGCGATAGCGGGATGAAAATCTGCTCCGGCGGGATTCTGGGCATGGGCGAGTCGCTGGACGACCGCGCCAACCTGCTGATCCAACTGGCCAACCTGCCGGAGCACCCGGAGTCGGTGCCGATCAACATGCTGGTGAAAGTGGCCGGTACGCCAATGGAAAACGCCGAAGACATCGACCCGTTTGATTTCATCCGCATGCTGGCCGTGGCGCGGATCATGATGCCGCACAGCCATGTGCGCCTGTCGGCCGGGCGTGAGGCAATGAACGAGCAAATGCAGGCGTTGGCGTTCTTTGCCGGGGCCAACTCGATTTTCTACGGTGACAAATTGCTGACCACGGCCAATCCGCAGGCGGACAAGGACATGCAACTGTTCAGCCGCCTGGGGATCTTGCCCGAAGCCCGCGAAGATCACGCAGACGAAGTGCATCAGGCGGTGATCGAACACGCGCTGCGCGATCAGAAATCCAGCGAGCAGTTCTATAACGCTGCGGTTTAAATCACATATCCCCGTAGCAGCTGCCGAAGGCTGCGTTCGGCAGCTGCTACGAACGCTCATCGAGGCCAGCATGTCTTTTGATTTAAGCGCCCGTCTGGCCGCTCGCCGTGCCGATAACCTGTATCGTCAGCGCCCGCTGCTGGAAAGCCCGCAAGGGCCGCTGGTGGTGGTCGACGGGCAGCCTCTGCTCGCGTTCTGCAATAACGACTATCTGGGGCTGGCCAATCACCCGCAGGTGATCGAAGCCTGGCAGGCCGGTGCGTCGCGCTGGGGCGTGGGCGGCGGTGCGTCGCATCTGGTTATCGGTCACAGCACTGCGCATCACGTTTTGGAAGAAGCCCTGGCCGAATTCACTGGCCGCCCGCGGGCACTGCTGTTCAGCAACGGCTATATGGCCAATCTGGGTGCCGTCACGGCGCTGGTGGGGCAGGGCGATACGGTGCTCGAAGACCGGCTCAATCATGCCTCGTTGCTGGATGCGGGTCTGTTGAGCGGTGCGCGGTTCAGCCGCTATCTGCATAACGATGCGGTCAGCTTGGCTAAACGTCTGGAGAAGGCCTGCGGCAACACGCTGGTGGTCACCGATGGCGTGTTCAGCATGGACGGCGACCTGGCCGATCTGCCCGCACTGGCCCTTGAAGCAAAGGCCAAGGGTGCCTGGCTGATGGTGGACGATGCCCACGGCTTTGGCCCGTTAGGCGCCAATGGCGGCGGAATCGCCGAACACTTCGGCTTGGGCATGGACGATGTGCCGGTGCTGGTCGGTACGTTGGGAAAGGCATTTGGCACCAGCGGTGCATTTGTAGCGGGCAGCGAAGAACTGATCGAAAGCCTGATCCAGTTCGCCCGCCCTTACATTTACACCACTAGCCAGCCGCCAGCACTTGCCTGTGCCACGTTGAAAAGCCTTGAGCTGTTGCGCACCGAGCACTGGCGCCGTGAGCACTTGAACACCTTGATCGGTCAATTCCGTCGTGGCGCCGAGCAAATCGGCCTGCAATTGATGGACAGCTTTACCCCAATCCAACCCATCATGATTGGCGACAGTGGCCGGGCTATTCGCTTGTCGCAGATGCTGCGCGAGCGCGGCTTGCTGGTGACCGCCATTCGCCCGCCCACGGTGCCTGCAGGCAGCGCACGCTTGCGTGTGACCTTGTCGGCTGCCCACACAGAGGC
Organism: Pseudomonas sp. ML2-2023-6; assembly: GCF_037055265.1. NCBI lineage: Bacteria > Pseudomonadati > Pseudomonadota > Gammaproteobacteria > Pseudomonadales > Pseudomonadaceae > Pseudomonas > Pseudomonas sp. ML2-2023-6. Next base: position 1,119,656 of record NZ_CP146347.1, read on the forward strand.
CCAGGTGCAGCTATTGTTAAGTGCACTCGACGACTGTTGGCGTACGTTGGAGCGAGATCATGCGTGATCGTTTGATTCTGCTGCCGGGCTGGGGCCTGGGGGTTTCACCCCTGGAGCCGCTGGCTGTGGCTTTGCGTGGGCTGGACGAGCACTTGCGGGTTGAAATCGAACCGCTGCCGGTGCTGTTGTCCGCCGATCTTGACGACTGGCTCGATGAGCTCGACTCGACCCTGCCCGACAACGTCTGGCTGGGCGGCTGGTCGCTGGGCGGGATGCTCGCCAGCGAGCTGGCGGCGCGTCGGGGCGATCGGTGTTGCGGGCTGGTGACATTGGCCAGTAACGCGAGCTTTGTCAGTCGCGAGGATTGGCCAAGCGCGATGCCCGCGTCTACTTTTGAGCCGTTCCTGAGCGGTTTTCGCGATGCCCCCAACACCACCCTGAAGCGCTTTTGCCTGCTGTGCAGCCAAGGTTCACATGAGTCTCGGGCACTGGCCGGGCTGCTATTGGGCGCTGCGCCGAAAGCCCAGCCGGACACTCTGTTGGCGGGTCTTGAATTGCTGGGCAAGCTGGACACGCGGGCCGCCTTGCAGCGGTTCAACGGACCGCAATTGCATCTGTATGCCGGGCTCGATGCCCTGGTGCCGGTACAGGCTGCATCCGATGTGCTGGCGTTATTACCCGATGTCGAAGTGGGCCTGATCGAACAGGCCTGTCATGCATTTTTGCTGGAAGCCCCCCATGAACTGGCGGCGGCAATCCAGGCTTTTTTACACGAGTCGGGCGATGAATGATTTGAGTATTGCGATGCTTGCGGCCAGCTTGCCGGACAAGCGTCAGGTGGCGGTTTCGTTTTCCCGTGCGGCGAGCAGCTACGACAGTGTCGCCGAGTTGCAACGTGCCGTTGGCCACGAACTGATTACCCGTTTACCGCCAGGGCTAACCCCGCAACGCTGGCTGGATCTGGGCAGTGGTACGGGCTATTTCAGCCGTGAGTTGGGCCAGCGTTTTGCCAATAGCCAAGGGCTGGCGCTGGATATCGCCCAAGGCATGCTGGCGTATGCCCGGCCCTTGGGTGGGGCGCAGCATTTTATTGCCGGCGATGCCGAAAGCCTGCCGCTGCAGTCGAACAGTTGCGACGTGATTTTTTCCAGTCTGGCGTTGCAATGGTGCGCTGATTTCAGAGCGGTTCTGAGCGAAGCCCATCGTGTGCTCAAGCCCGGTGGTGTGTTGGCATTTGCCAGTTTGTGCGTGGGCACTTTGAGTGAGCTGCGCGACAGTTGGCGGGCGGTTGATGGTCAGGTTCACGTCAATCGCTTTCGTGAGTTCGAGACTTATCAGCAGTTGTGTGCAGACAGCCAGTTGCACGTTGCCAGCTTGCACAATCAGGCGCATGTGCTGCACTACCCGCAAGTTCGCCAGTTGACTCATGAACTGAAAGCTCTTGGGGCTCACAATCTGAATCCAGGGCGCCCCGAAGGATTGACCGGAAGGGCACGGCTTCAGGGGTTGATTGGCGCCTATGAGCAGTTTCGTCAACCGCTCGGGCTACCGGCGACGTATCAGGTGGTCTACGGCATTTTGGAGAAAGCGCGATGAGCCCTGCGTACTTCATTACCGGTACAGATACGGATGTGGGCAAAACCACGGTGGCAGCAGGTTTGTTGTATGCCGCACGCGCCGCAGGGCTGAGCACGGCAGCGGGCAAACCGGTGGCGTCTGGCTGTGAAGTCACGCCACAGGGTTTGCGCAATGCGGACGCGCTGGCGCTGATGGCTGAAAGCACCATCGAACTGAGTTATGCCGAGGTCAACCCGGTCGCGTTCGAACCGGCAATCGCCCCGCATATTGCTGCGCGTGAAGCCGGGGTGGTGTTGACGGTGCGCTCGTTGCTGACGCCCATGCAGCAGATCCTGGCCAAACAGGCAGATTTCACCTTGATTGAAGGCGCTGGCGGCTGGCGCGTGCCACTGTCAGGGCAAGACAGTTTGTCGGACCTGGCGCAGGCCCTGGACCTGCCGGTAATTCTGGTGGTGGGCGTGCGTTTGGGGTGTATCAGCCATGCATTATTGACGGCCGAGGCGATTGCCCGGGATGGCCTGCAACTGGCTGGCTGGGTGGCCAATATCATTGGCCCGAAAACTTCACGCCTGGAAGAAAACCTCGCCACCCTGGCGGAACGCTTGCCCGCACCCTGCCTGGGGCGGGTGCCAAAGTTGAAATCAGCGTCGGCACAGTCCGTGGCTGAATACCTGCAACTCGATTTGCTGGACTGAAAGCCGCTCCAATTCAGACCACGATCTATTGTGGGAGCGGGCTTGCCCGCGATGGCATCGGCTCGGTCTGACAGACTGTCCGCGTCGCCTGTATCGCTAGCAGGCTCGCTCCCACCATTCCTTTTCCTTTTGCCTGACAAATCCGACCTACGACGAACGGCGGCTTCGCGCTGCTTGACAATAAATAGGCGTAAACGTATGTTTCAAACAACTGTTTGACCGCTATAACAAATCCACGCGGTTGTTCATCTCCCGGATTCATCAGCAGAGGTTTATCGCTATGCCTGACTACAAGGCCCCCTTGCGTGATATTCGCTTCGTTCGTGACGAACTGCTCGGTTACGAAGCGCACTATCAGAGCCTGCCGGCTTGCCAGGACGCTACTCCAGATATGGTTGACGCCATTCTTGAAGAGGGCGCCAAGTTTTGTGAGCAGGTGCTGGCACCTCTGAACCGCGTGGGTGACATCGAAGGCTGCACCTGGAGTGAATCCGGGGTTAAAACCCCTACCGGTTTTAAAGAAGCCTACAAGCAATTCGTTGAAGGCGGCTGGCCAAGCCTGGCGCACGACGTAGAGCACGGTGGCCAAGGCCTGCCGGAGTCTTTGGGCCTGGCGGTAAGTGAAATGGTCGGCGCTGCCAACTGGTCGTGGGGTATGTACCCAGGCCTGTCTCATGGCGCGATGAACACCATCTCCGAGCACGGCACTGCCGAGCAGCAAGAGACCTACCTGAGCAAGCTGGTGACCGGCGAATGGACCGGCACCATGTGCCTGACCGAATCGCACTGTGGTACGGACCTCGGCCTGCTGCGCACCAAGGCTGAACCTCAGGCTGACGGCTCGTACAAGATTTCAGGCACCAAGATCTTTATCTCGGCCGGCGAACACGACATGGCCGACAACATCGTCCATATCGTACTGGCCCGCCTGCCGGATGCACCGGCTGGGACCAAAGGCATTTCGCTGTTTATCGTGCCCAAGTTCAAGGCTAACGCCGATGGCAGCATCGGTGAGCGCAACGCCGTGTCCTGTGGCTCGCTTGAGCACAAAATGGGCATCCACGGTAACGCTACCTGTGTGATGAACTTCGACGGCGCTACAGGTTTCCTGATCGGCCCGCCGAACAAAGGCCTGAACTGCATGTTCACCTTTATGAACACCGCACGTCTGGGCACCGCCCTGCAGGGCTTGTCCCACGCAGAAATCGGTTTCCAGGGCGGTTTGAAATATGCTCGCGACCGTTTGCAAATGCGTTCGTTGACCGGCCCTAAAGCACCTGAAAAGGCAGCTGACCCGATCATCGTTCACCCGGATGTTCGCCGCATGCTGTTGACCATGAAGGCTTTCGCCGAAGGCAACCGTGCGATGGTTTACTTCACCGCCAAGCTAGTCGACATCGTCAAATACGGTGTTGATGAAGAAGAGAAGAAGAAAGCCGACGCACTGCTGGCTTTCATGACTCCGATCGCTAAAGCGTTCATGACTGAAGTCGGTTTTGAGTCCGCCAACCACGGCGTTCAAATCTACGGCGGCCACGGCTTTATCGCCGAGTGGGGCATGGAGCAGAACGTTCGCGACAGCCGCATTTCGATGCTGTACGAAGGCACCACCGGTATCCAGGCACTCGACCTGCTGGGCCGTAAAGTGCTGATGACTCAAGGCGAAGCGCTTAAGGGCTTCACCAAGATCGTGCACAAGTTCTGCCAGACCAACGAAGGCAACGAAGCCGTTCAGGAATTCGTGACTCCGCTGGCTGCACTGAACAAGGAATGGGGCGAGCTGACCATGAAGGTCGGTATGGCAGCCATGAAAGACCGTGAAGAAGTAGGTGCGGCCTCGGTCGATTACCTGATGTATTCCGGTTATGCGTGCCTGGCGTACTTCTGGGCTGACATGGCCCGTCTGGCGGCTGAAAAGCTGGCGGCAGGTACTTCGGAAGAAGCCTTCTACAAAGCCAAGCTGCAAACTGCGCGCTTCTACTTCCAGCGCATCTTGCCGCGCACTCGCGCACACGTTGCCACCATGCTGTCGGGCGCTGCCAACCTGATGGACATGAAAGAAGAAGACTTCGACCTGGGCTACTAAGCCTCGGCGGGTCATTTAAAAAGCTGCGTTCCCATGGGGTTCGCAGCTTTTTTTCTTTCGGGCACTCCTCAAGAAACCATCTGTGGGAGCGAGCCTGCTCGCGAAAGCCTTCGCGAGCAGGCTCGCTCCCACGCAATACATATCCTCGTGACTGTTACATTTGTATCGGTCACAGCATGACCCTATGTATCGACATCGTCGTTAAGATAGACTGGGTCCTACATTAATCGCCGTTTACAGATTACGAGGTTTGCCATGGCTGACTACAAAGCGCCCCTGCGCGATATGCGCTTCGTCCTCAATGAAGTCTTCGAGGTCGCTACACTTTGGGCGCAATTGCCTGCGTTGGCAGAGACCGTAGATGCTGAAACGGTTGAAGCCATACTCGAAGAAGCGGGCAAGGTCACCGCTAAAAGCATCTCACCGCTGAGTCGTAGCGGCGATGAAGAAGGTTGCCACTGGGACAATGGCGCGGTAACCACCCCGGCCGGTTTCGTCGATGCCTATCGCACCTACGCTGAAGGCGGTTGGGTTGGCGTGGGGGGTGACCCCGAGTTCGGCGGCATGGGCATGCCCAAGGCGGTATCGGCCCAGGTCGAAGAAATGATCAACTCCTCCAGCCTGTCGTTCGGCTTGTACCCGATGCTGACAGCCGGGGCCTGTGTCTCTATCAACGCCCACGCCAGCGACGAATTGAAGGCCACTTATCTGCCGAATATGTACTCGGGTGTGTGGGCCGGTTCCATGTGCTTGACCGAGCCCCATGCCGGTACGGACCTGGGGATTATTCGCACCAAGGCCGAGCCTCAAGCAGATGGTTCTTACAAGGTCAGCGGGACCAAAATATTCATCACCGGCGGCGAGCACGACCTGACGGAAAACATCATCCATCTGGTGCTGGCCAAACTGCCGGATGCGCCGGCCGGGCCTAAAGGTATTTCGCTGTTCCTGGTGCCCAAGTTCATGGTCCATGCCGATGGCAGCCTGGGTGATCGCAACCCGGTTACCTGCGGCTCGATCGAGCACAAAATGGGTATTCAGGCTTCGGCCACCTGCGTGATGAACTTCGACGAAGCTGTGGGCTATCTGGTAGGTGAGCCCAACCGCGGCCTGGCCGCAATGTTCACCATGATGAACTACGAGCGTCTGGGCGTTGGGATTCAGGGCCTGGCCTCGGGTGAGCGTTCATATCAGAACGCTGTGGAATATGCCCGTGACCGTCTGCAAGGACGCGCAGCTACCGGCCCTCAGGCCAAAGACAAAGTGGCTGATCCGATCATCGTGCACGCTGACGTGCGGCGCATGCTGTTGACGATGAAGGCCTCGAACGAAGGCGGGCGGGCTTTTTCGACCTACGTTGCCAATCAACTGGATATCGCCAAGTTCAGCGAAGACCCGGCTGCGCGTGAGCGGGCGGATGATCTGGTCGCGTTGTTGACCCCGGTCGCCAAGGCCTTCTTGACCGACCTGGGCCTTGAAACCACCGTGCATGGTCAGCAAGTGTTCGGCGGTCATGGCTATATTCGTGAGTGGGGCCAGGAGCAACTGGTGCGTGATGTGCGCATCACCCAGATTTACGAGGGCACCAACGGTATCCAGGCGCTGGATCTGGTGGGGCGCAAGATCGTTGGTAATCGCGGTGTTTACTACCGTTTATTTGCCGATGAGATTCGTCAGTTCATCGCCTCTGCAAACAGCGACTTGAATGAGTTCACCCAGCCATTGGCTGCAGCTTTGGACACACTTGATCAGTTGACCGCCTGGGTCCTGGACCGTTCGCAGAGCAACCCGAACGAGATCGGTGCAGCTTCTGTCGAGTACCTTCAGGTTTTTGGTTACACCGCGTATGCATATATGTGGGCGCTGATGGCCAAGGCTGCGTTAGGTAAAGAGTCCGATGAAGCGTTCTATGTCAGCAAACTGGGGACTGCACGCTTCTATTTCGCACGTTTGCTGCCGCGTATCCACTCCTTGAGCGCTTCGGTGAAGGCGGGCAGTGAGTCGCTTTATCTGCTGGATGAAGCACATTTTTAACCTGTTTAGTACGTTGTAAGCATTTGCTTACATAACATGCTGCCAATCGCCCATATCGCCAGATTGGATCCATGGGTAATCTACTTCTCATGGACGTAGAGCAGGAAGCTCAAAGCAACAACACGGACACGTAGGATTCTGCCAGGATGGCGGAGTGAAAAGGAAGTCAGGGAAACAGTCTGCAAAACCCCGCCTCGGCGGGGTTTTCTTTTTTGTGCGTCAGTATTTTCTGTTTGATCGGGTTTCAACATATCCCGCTCCCACATTTACATCGTGGTGGCCTGTGGATGCATCACATCCTCAAGCAGTGTGCGCAACAACCCCAATGTTGCCTGCTGACGCTGCACATCGCGGCACACCAACCCCACCTTTAGCGGCACCCTCGGCTCACTCAGCGGTTTCCACAGTAGAGCCTTGTCGTCATGTTGCTGACGCGAGCGTCCCGGCAGTACGGTGGCCAGTTTGCTGTGAGGCAGGCTGTCGAGAATCCCGGCCATGGTGTTCAGCTCAGCCTGAACCTGCGGTCGACGGCCCAGGTTGGCGAGCTGGGTTTGCCAGATCTGGCGTACCTGAAACTCTTCCCCCAGCAGCAACATCGGTAGTTCAGCGGCCTGACTCAGCGAGACTTTCTTGAATTCGCGCAATGGATGATCGGCAGGGATCACCAGTTGCAGTTCGTCTTCGTACAGCATCATCCCGTGCAGCCCCGGCTGTCGTGGCGGCAGGTAGCTGATACCGATGTCGAGTGAACCATTGAGCAGGCGTCGTTCGATCTCGATCCCGGTCAGTTCGTAAATCTGTACCACCAAGTGGGGTTGAGCCTGTCGTACTCGCTCAAGCATTTGCGGCACCAGGCTGGTATGCACGGTTTGCAGAACACCGATGGCAATAGTGCGCAGGGCCTGGCCCTGGAAGTTGTGCAGGGCCTCTTTGGCCCGCTGTAAACCGTCGAGCAGTGGCAGTGCGTGGTTGTACAGCGTGTGCGCCGCCAGGGTGGGCAACAGTCGTTTGCTGCTGCGCTCAAAGAGGCTGACATCAAGCGTGTGTTCGAGCTGGCGAATCTGCTGCGACAAGGCTGGCTGCGAGATAGAAAGCCGCTCGGCAGCGCGTCCAACATGGCCTTCTTCATAGACCGCGACGAAATAACGCAGTTGCTTGAAATCCATAAGTTTTACTTATCGAAAATACTTAAAAAACGAAATGGCTCAACGGCCCGCAGGCGCCTAGTCTACGCCCATTCTAGAAGGCTCATCGAGCCTGAGATGCTGATTTGTAGCGGTGTTTTACATAGGCAAGGCAATAAACCCATCAAGAGGTTTACCTTCCGACTGAACTGCCAGTAGTTGCAAATCGAATCTGTTTATGGTCACAAGGTCCGCGTGCATGAACCTGTTTAACCTGCGTCGTCACTCCCCCAGCCTTGAAGAGATGGCTGCGCATTCTGCGCCGTCCATTTCTGGCAACCACCCTGCCCGTGAGTACCTGATGCCCTGCGTTGAGCGCGAAGCTCAAGTGTTTGTGCGGGGGCAGGGGTCGTGGATGTGGGACAGCGACAGCCGAGCGTATCTGGATTTCACCCAGGGCGGTGCGGCCAATAGCCTGGGCCACAGTCCGGCGGCTGTGGTCAAGGCGTTGGCCGATCAAGCGCAATCGTTGATGAATCCGGGGGCGGGCTTTTTAAACCGCGGGATGCTGAACCTGGCGCAGCGTTTGTGCGAAAGCACTGGCAGCGATCAGGTGCATTTACTCAATACCGGAGCTGAAGCCAACGAGGGCGCGATCAAGCTGGCGCGCAAATGGGGGCAACTGCATCGCGGTGGCGCCCATCGGATTATCACCGCCAGCCGCAGCTGCCACGGCCGCAGCTTTGGTGCGATGTCGGCCTCGGGCAGTGCGACGCTGGATAACCGTTTCGAGCCGCAATTGCCGGGCTTTATCAATGTGCCGTTTAACGATTTGCCCGCGTTGCATGCGGCGGTCGATGCACAGACCGTGGCCATCATGCTGGAGCCGGTGCAAAGCGAGGCCGGTGTGATCCCGGCGACCGAGCATTACCTCAAGGGTGTTGAGCGGTTGTGCCGCGAGCTGGGAATTCTGCTGATCCTGGATGAAGTCCAGACCGGTATGGGGCGTTGCGGCACCTTGTTGGCGGAACAGAACTACGGCATTCGTGCCGACATCATCACTCTGGGCAAAGGCCTGGGCGGCGGTGTACCACTGGCCGCGTTGCTGGCCAGGGGCAAGGCGTGCTGTCTGGAGCCTGGTGAGTTGGGTGGCACTCATCACGGCAACGCGCTGATGAGCGCCGCTGGTTTGGCGGTGCTCGACACGCTGCTGGAAAAAAGCTTTTTGCAACAAGTACGCGACACGGGGCAGCACCTGCGCGAGGGCTTGGGCCGGTTGGCCAATAGTTATGCACAGGGTGAATTGCGCGGACAGGGCTTGTTGTGGGGGCTGACCTTGTCGGATGACTCAGCAGAAGCGGTGGTCAAGGCTGCCCTGTACGAGGGTTTGCTGATCAGCGCGCCGCAGCCCGACTGCCTGCGCTTTACTCCGGCCCTGTGCGTGAGCAAAGGCAATGTCGATGAGATGTTGCTGCGTCTGGCCCGGGCATTTGCTCGGGTACGAACGGCGCAATTGCAGTGCCGTCGCGGGGTCGCCGTCTGATTGCCGCCGCCATACAGAATTTAAAGAACCGTCTCGCGGTATAACGCGTCGCCCTGTGCCTGATTCCTTCGGCACAGGGCGTTTTTTTTGGGTTGTGGATAAGTCTGAGTGAACCTTTGGTCCGCGCTCAGAGTCGATTAATGGCAGGGCTTGATTGAGCCCACCATTATTAGGGAGCTGACTGTATGGACCTTATTAAAATCATCTTCGCCATCCTGCTCCCGCCACTGGGCGTGTTTATGCAAGTGGGTTTTGCCGGGGCGTTCTGGCTGAATATTCTGCTGACCCTATGCGGTTACATCCCGGGGATCGTGCACGCGGTGTGGATTATCGCCAAGCGCTAATCTTTAAGACTGTAGATATCTGTAGCAGCTGCCGAAGGAACGAGGCTGCGTTCGACGATGCAATCGTCGCAAACCCGGTTAGCGCGATACATCTGTAACACCAAGGCTGACTGGTTTACGACTGCTGCGCAGCCGGACGTAGCCTCGTTCCTTCGGCAACTGCTACAAGTTATTCATCAGCTTGCATCACCTGGCTGTAAAACAACCATTCCTGCTCCAGCGCGTGGGCCTGATTGCTGGCTTTGCGAAAACCGTGGCGTTCGTCAGGGTAGTAATGCGCTTGGGCCGGGATGCCGTTGTCTTGCAGGGCCTGGAGCATGTCGCGGGTTTGTTGCGGCACCACGACGGCGTCCAGTTCGCCTTGGAAGAAAATCACCGGCACGCTGATCTGGCTGGCGAACAGCAATGGAGTACGCGCCGCGTAGCGTGCTGCGTCGCGCTCGGGATCGCCAATCAGCCAGTCCAGGTAGTCGCCTTCAAACTTGTGGGTAGCGCGCGTCAGTGCAATCGGGTCGCTGACGCCATACAGGCTGGCGCCTGCGCGGAACACCTGGTTGAACGCAAGTGCGCACAAGGTGGTGTAACCGCCCGCGCTACCGCCGCGAATAAATGCGTTGTCGGGATCAATCAGTCCCTGTTCGGCGAGATAACTGACAACTGAGCAGGCATCTTCGACATCCACCACTCCCCATTCCAGATGCAGGGCTTGGCGATATTCGCGGCCATAGCCGCTGCTGCCGCGATAGTTGAGGTCGGCCACGGCAAAGCCGCGCTGGGTCCAGTACTGAATACGCGGGTCGAGCATCGGGTAGCAGGCAGAAGTCGGTCCGCCGTGAATAAATACCAGCAATGGCGGTTTGCTTTCGCCGTGCATCGACGGGTAGAAAAACCCGTGAGCCTGGCCACCGCCCGAAGGATAGCGCAGGGTTTGCGGACGGCTGATGCGCTCGGGTGGCAACGGCGCCGCGCCACCGGCCAGCACGTCCACCTGGTGGTCGGCGCGGCGAATACGGACCACCGCTGAAGGGCGTACCGGTGATGCGGCGATGCAGTAAATAAACTCGTCATCCAGCGCCAGGCTGCGAAAATGACTGTAATCGCCGGTGAAGTCTTCAAGGTTACCGTCAGCCGAGCGGATGCCCAAATGTCCGAAACCGGCTTCGGTCCAACTGGCCAGATAGGTCTGTTCACCCAGGGGCAGCCAGGTACAGGTACCTAACTGCCAGGGAGCCGGGGCGTGATCGGCGCGAGCCCCGGGTGCGGGCACCAGGCCTTCGCCGGACTCAGCCCACGGCTGCCAGAAACCTGCACGGTCGGTCAGGCAATGCAGGCGGTTGTGTTCGTCGAAGCGCGGCTGTTGCAGCGATTCTTCGCCCAGATCACCGGCCAGACATTGCGCGGTATTCCAGAGACCTGCGTTTTGGCCTTCGGCCAGCATCAGGCGGGTCGATGTCCACGGCTGATGCGGGCGGCTCCACTCAACCCAGGCCAGGCGTTGGCCGTCAGGGCTCAGCGCGGGCGCTGCATAGAAGTCGGCACCTTCGGCCAATACCCGGCGCTCAAGGGTGCTGAGGTTGATGCTGACCAGTCGATGCTGATCAATATTCTCTTCGACGGCCAGCACCAGCCCGGCAGCAAACTGCAGGCCGCCGTAGCGGCATGTGCCTTGGGTCAGCGCTTGTGGGGCGGTGCCGTCCAGAGGTTGCAAGTACAGTTGCTGATCGGCTTCGTTGACGAACACCACGGCCTCATCGCTCAGGCAAAACGCGCCACCGCCGTACTCGTACACCCTGCTGCGTGCGCTGAAACCGCTGGGCGTCAGGCAGTGTGCCAGGCCATCGCGCCAGTGCCAGATGCGGGAGGCGGCGTCTTGTGGGCGATATTCATTCCAGAACAGGCCCTGTGGGCCGACTCGCAACTCTGCGAAATCGACCCCGGCGGCAACGGCGAGTGCGGCGCTGAATGGTTCAGCTTTTAGCGATGAGGCGCGAGTTTCGTTCATTTCGGAAGGCCAATTGTTCGATGGTCTGGGTGGCGTGCTCGGCTTCTTCGCGCGCCTTGAGAATCAGGTCGTGTTGTGGCGATTTGCTGCAGACCGGGTCGGCATTGCTGGCGTCTCCGGTGAGCATAAAGGCCTGGCAACGACAGCCGCCGAAGTCCTTTTCTTTCTCGTCGCACGAGCGGCAGGGCTCGGGCATCCAGTCATAACCGCGAAAACGGTTGAAGCCAAACGAGTCGTACCAGATGTGCTGCATGCTGTGGTCGCGCACATTGGGAAACTCGACCGGCATTTGCCGTGCACCATGACACGGCAGTGCCGTGCCGTCAGGTGTCACGGTCAAAAAGATGCTGCCCCAGCCGTTCATGCAGGCTTTGGGGCGCTCTTCGTAATAGTCCGGAGTGACGAAAATCAGCTTGCAGGGATGCCCTTCGGCTTCAAGCTTGGCCCGGTATTCATTGGTGATGCGCTCAGCCCGGACAAGCTGTTCCTTGGTCGGCAGCAGGCCAACGCGATTGAGCTGGGCCCAGCCGTAGAACTGGCAGGTGGCGAGCTCGACAAAGTCGGCCTCAAGGGCGATGCACAGCTCGATGATGCGGTCGATCTTGTCGATGTTGTGCCGGTGGGTGACGAAGTTCAGCACCATCGGATAGCCGTGGGCTTTTACGGCGCGGGCCATTTCGAGCTTTTGCGCGAAGGCCTTTTTCGAGCCCGCCAGCAGGTTGTTCACTTGCTCGTCGCTGGCCTGGAAACTGATCTGGATATGGTCCAGCCCGGCTTTTTTGAAATCGCTGATTTTTTGCTCGGTCAGGCCGATGCCCGAGGTGATCAGGTTGGTGTAGAAGCCAAGCGTGCGGGCCTCGCCGATCAGCTCTGCCAAGTCCTGACGCACCAGCGGCTCGCCACCGGAGAACCCAAGCTGAGCGGCGCCCATCTCCCGCGCTTCGCGAAAGACCTTGATCCACTGCTCAGTGCTTAGCTCTTTGCCTTGCTGGGCGAAGTCCAGCGGGTTGGAGCAATACGGGCATTGCAGCGGGCAACGATAGGTCAACTCGGCCAGCAGCCACAGCGGCAGGCCCACGTCGGGCTTGGGGGGCAACGGCATCAGGCGGTCAGGCGAGTTCGATCCAGTGCTCTGCACGAGCGACCTCCATAAATTGCTCGATGTCGGCACCGAGCTCAGGTACGCCGGGGAACTGTTTGTCCAGTTCACCAATAATGGCCGCGACATCGCGTTGGCCATCGATCAGGCCGCCGATCAGTGCGGCGCTTTCATTGAGTTTGATCATGCCTTCGGGGTATAGCAGCACATGGCCTTTTTGCGCGGGTTCGTACTGAAACCGGTAGCCGGTACGCCAGGTGGGGATTTTGCTGCGATCGAAGTTCATAAGGTGATTCCTTTATGCCAGACCCGTTCGCTGGTCACGCTGTGATAAGGCGGGCGGTCCAGTTCGTAGGCCATGGTCATGGCATCGAGCATGCTCCAAAGGATGTCGAGTTTGAACTGCAGAATTTCCAGCATGCGCTGCTGGCCCGCGTAGGTGGTGTAGTGCTGCAGGGTGATCGCCAGCCCGTGCTCCACGTCGCGTCGGGCCTGGCCCAGGCGAGTGCGGAAGTACTCATAGCCGGCCGGGTCGATCCACGGGTAATGCTGGGGCCAGCTGTCGAGTCGCGACTGGTGGATTTGCGGCGCGAACATCTCGGTCAGCGAGCTGCTGGCGGCTTCCTCCCAACTGGCGCGGCGGGCGAAGTTTACGTAAGCGTCCACCGCGAAGCGCACGCCGGGCAGTACCAGCTCCTGGGAGCGCAGTTGGTCCGGGTCCAGGCCGACTGCTTGGCCCAGGCGCAGCCAGGCTTCGATGCCGCCGTCTTCGCCGGGGGCGCCGTCGTGGTCGAGCAGGCGTTGAATCCATTCGCGACGTACTTCGCGATCCGGGCAGTTGGCCAGGATGGCGGCGTCCTTGAGCGGGATATTGACCTGATAGTAGAAGCGGTTGGCGACCCAGCCCTGAATCTGCTCGCGGGTCGCGCGGCCTTCGTACATTGCCACCTGATAGGGGTGGTAGATGTGGTAATAGGCGCCTTTGGCACGCAGGGCGGCCTCGAATTCGGCGGTTGAGAGTGGGACTTGGGTCATCGGGCGCCTCCAAAAAATGCTTTTGTAGCCGCTGCCGCAGGCTGCGATAAGGGTCGTAGACCCTTCATAACAACGAGGCCGCTAGGCAGCCATCGCAGCCTGCGGCAGCGGCTAAAAAGTTGGATGGTTCAATTACAACTCGATACTCATGCCATCAAAGGCCACTTCAACCCCCCGGCGCACCAGTTCGGCACGTTCGGCAGAGTCTTCGTCGAGGATCGGGTTGGTGTTGTTGATGTGAATAAGTACTTTGCGCTGCTCGGGCAGTTGCTCAAGCACGTCGAGCATGCCGCCGGGACCGTTTTGCGCCAGGTGGCCCATTTCGCGGCCGGTACGGGTGCCGACGCCACGGCGCTGCATTTCGTCGTCATCCCACATTGTGCCGTCCACCAGCAGGCAGTCGCTGCCGGCCATGATTTCGAGCAACGGCGCATCAACCTTGCCCAGTCCAGGCGCATAGAACAGCTTGCCACCGGTGCGCAGGTCTTCGACGATCAGGCCAATGTTGTCACCTGGGTGCGGGTCGAAACGGTGCGGCGAATAAGGCGGTGCTGCACTGCGCAATGGCAGCGGGCTGAAACGCAGGTTGGGGCAGGCCGGGATGGTGAACGAGCCTTCAAGCTCGATGCGGTTCCAGTTCAGGCCCCCGTTCCAGTGCTTGAGCATGGTGAACAGCGGGAAGCCGGTGCTCAGGTCTTCGTGGACCATATCAGTGCACCACACATCATGTGGGCAGCCTTCGCGCAGGCTGAGCAGACCAGTGGTGTGGTCGATCTGGCTGTCCATCAGGATGATCGCGCTGATCCCGGTATCACGCAGGGCGCGGCCCGGTTGCATCGGGGCGAAGCTTTGCAGCTGGGCGCGAATATCGGGCGAGGCGTTGCACAGAACCCAGTTCACGCCGTCATCGGAAATTGCAATGGAGGACTGGGTGCGGGCGGTGGCGCGCAGGCTGCCATCACGAAAACCCGAGCAGTTGACGCAATTGCAGTTCCACTGCGGGAATCCGCCGCCAGCGGCGGAACCTAGAATCTGGACGAACATGAGGTGTTCTCTTGCGAAGCTGAAAATAAAAACGCCCCGGCGAACCGAGGCGTTGGGTTGCCCTGCTTGGCTCTTTTATTCAAGAGGCAGGCAGATCAACGGCTTGCGAAGTACATGGTGACTTCAAAGCCAATTCGCAGATCGGTGTAAGCGGGTTTAGTCCAAGCCATTAGGTGACTCCTTCAGCGGGTGGGTGAATGGGTGTCTCTTGATTAGTCCAGCTCCCTAAGGAGTTGTTCAAAAGCTTAGGGAGCAATATTACTAAATTTAACTGTTTTTGAACGCCCAATGTCGGAGAAAGCTAATTACAGGGTTGGTAACGATCAGCTTCTCCCTTGATAAAACGTTTCAGTTGGTGGACTTGTTGCAAGACACAGCCAGCGGCTGGCGGGCGAGTTAATTTGCTCGGCCGCTTTCAGTGTAGTGCCTGTATCCATCGTCATAAGTGCAGTGTAGAGACCCGTCAGGTAATCCGACGGGTGGCCTGCCAACTTTGCTTGCCATACCAATTCACTGGCCTGAGGCACGCCCAGGGCCTCGGTCGAGAATTGTTGTGCCAAGGCTGCGCGGGTCTGTGTGAAAGTTGTTTCATCCAGTGCCGAGATCAGATTCGGCAAATTGGCGAGGAAATTCTGGATGTGCTCAAGGATTTGCGCCGTAGATGCGTGGGGCGATTGCACGCCGAACAGCAGGCCAGTTTGGCCATTGATTTGGCGCAGGCCACTGAAAACCGCATAACCCAATTGCAGCTCGACTCGCAGGCGTTGGTAGAACGGGGTTTGCGCCACTTGGGCGAGCAGGCGCCAGGCGGCTTCGTCAGCCAGTGTTGCTGCTGGAACGGTGCAAAACAGGATGAGTGCCTGTTCACTGGAGTCGCAGTTTTCGGTGTGCCAATGGCGTTGGGTCTGCGGTTCAGAGTGCTGTACAAGCTGCGCATCCGGAGTACCGGGGACCTTATTCAGTACGGGTGTGATCAGGGCGTGCGTGGCGGCTGGCAGCCCTACCGCCAGCCCGTCCCAACGTGCCTGGACCCAGCAGTGTTGCAGGTCGCTGACGGCAGACCCGCTAACGGGCTGGCATAGCTCGGGCAGGCGCTCAAGCAGTTGGCGAATCGGCATCAAGGGTGCGGGGGGTGGCGTGTAGCTTGGCTGTTCATTTGCAGGCGCGCTGAGTGTGCGCAACGCGTGTTCCAGAATGGCGGGCATCGGCTCATGGAAACCGTGCATTTTAAGTAGCCAGTCATTACCCGCGCCAGTGAGCGAAAGTTCGACCCCGGCTTCGCGAGCATCAAGTACAAGCGAGCGCAGGCTGGTTTGCAGCGCTCTCAGCAGGCTGATGGCAGGGGCTGCGGACAACCGCCAGCGCAGGTAAATCGCGGCCTCGCCGTTATGGCCGGGGATAGCCGTGCTGAAACTCATGGCGGACACGTCACGGCGACTGCGCAAACGATCCTGCGCGAAGGTTCGCAAGCCTCGGTGAGCGCTGGTTTGTCCGCGAATCAGACCGGCATTGAGCGGTTCTTTCGCCGCGTGCAGAAACGGATTGGGTGCAGGCAGTTGCCAGTCATATTGCGATGATGGCATTGCGCTTGGCTGCATCTGTTCCAGTACTGTCTTGAGGGTAGATGTGTCCTGGTCTGACAGGCCTGGTGTGCGATCCTCACAATCGCTGCGGGCCAGTTCCAGTGCACTGCTGACATCTTGCTGGCGCTGTTGCAGTAGGCGGAACTCTTCACGCAGCGCTGGCCAATCCTGTTGTGCGCTGAAAAACGCCAGCCAGTCATGGAAAGTGTCGCGGATTTGCGAGGCATGTTGAGCAATGTCGGTAGCGGCAGTGAACTCAACGTGCAGCAGGGCCTGGCCATTGAAGCGATAGAGCGGCGTGGCCTTCAGGGTGTCGATCAGTTGCTGCTGGCGCAAGTGTGCGAGGAGACCGCCGGTTTTGTCGGTATTGATCCAGTGGCACAGAAACTCCAGGGCTTTAGCGCACGCGAGCGGCAACTGTTCGAGGGCGAACATCAGGTTCAGGCGCGGGCCGTCGATGTGTTGATAGTGCGGTTCGGTGCTGGCCATCAGGGTCGGTGCACTGGCCTGTTGAACGCGGTCGCCGCGCAGCAGTGCGGCGCTATAGCGTTCAGCCAGGGCAATCAGGTCTTGCGCTGATTGCGGGCCGGTCAGGCTCAAGGTCATTTGCCCGGTCTGATAGTACTGCTGGTAAAAGTCCTTTAGAGCCTGCTGAAAACTCGCACGCGGTACTGGCAAGCTATACCGGTTGCCCGCATGGAACGCCCGTAACGGGTGGGCCGGGTTCAGGGGCTGGAAAAGTTTCATCTCGCGCTGTGCCGAAGTCTCACGGGCCCAGGCAATAAATTCGGCATGTAGCACTTCACGTTCGCGTAGTTGTTCATCCAGATTCATGCGCGGGTGGGCGAGCATGTCGCACAAGCGCTCAACACCGCCATCAAAGGCTGCGGTCGGCAGTTCGAAAAAGAAGTCGGTGTGTCGTTCGCAGGTTTTGGCATTCACTTGGCCGCCGTGGCGCTGCACGTAAGCCATCAGGCTGTCTGGTGCCGGGAAGCGCTCGGTGCCCAAAAACAGCAAGTGCTCCAGAAAGTGTGCCAGGCCGGGCCAGGCTGCGGGCACGTCGTGACTGCCTGCGGCAACCCGTAAAACGGCCGCGCAGCGCTTAAGGCGCGGCTCATGGCGCACGCAAAGAGTCAGACCGGATTTACAGGTCAAACGTTGGGTGTGAGGGTGGTTCAGCGCAGGCATGGGCACTTCCGGAACAGAGAAGCGCTCATGCTAGCGGATTTAGCGCGTGCTCAGCTCGCGATAAAGCTCGGGGCGACGGTCTGCCAGGTAGAAATTTCCAGTTTTGGCATCCAGCAACTGTTGGCGTTCCAGGGTGGCGGTTATCAGGGCTTCGTCTTGTTGGGCCAGCGCAACTTGCAAGCCGTTGGGGGCGGCGATACTGCTTTGGCCGCAGTAATGAATGCTGCCTTCGCGCCCGCAATAGTTGGCGTAGGCCACATAGCATTGGTTCTCGAAGGCTCGGCAACGCACAGTGACATCGGCAATAAAGTCGTACGGCGCCATGTTGGCGGTAGGTACCACGATCAGTTCGGCTCCGGCCAAGGCCAGGCGGCGGGTGTTTTCCGGGAACTCGATGTCGTAGCAAATCAGCAGGCCAAGCTTCCAGCCATTGAGTTCGAAAACCGGGAAGGCGTCGGGGCCTTTGGTGAACATCGAATGGTCGAGCTCGCCGAACAGGTGGGTTTTACGGTAATTGCACAGGCTTTTGCCGTGGGCATCAATCAACTGCACGCTGTTGTAGATATGCCCGTTTTCGCCGCGCTCGGGGTAGCCATACACAATTGCCATGCCAGTGGCTTTGGCCAGTTCGGCGATCTGCCGTGCTGCTTCGCCGTCGTTGGCTTGCGCAAGTCTGGTCACCGCCTGCACGCCGATGTTGTAGCCGGTGAGGAACATTTCGGGTAGGACCAGCAGGTCGACGTCCTTGCTTCGCCGGGCAATTTCACTCAAGCGTTGCAGGTTGCCCGCGACATCCAGCGGTAGAGGCGGGCATTGGTAAAGGGCGACGCGCATGGGGCTCTCCTGTTAATCAACGCTGTAGCCGCTGTCGCAGGCTGCGACGGAGACCGCAGGGCTGGCTTTTTAAAGCCAAGGTCCTGCGGCCCTTTTCGCAGCCTGCGGCAGCGGCTACAGGTGGTGTTTATCAATCCGGCAAGGCAATCGGGCCGATTTCGTGGAACACATCCCCCGGGCCAGGGTTCTCGGCAGGGGTGCTGCCGCCGAAGTGGGTCATGATGCCCCATACCGCGTTCAATGAGGTCTGTACCGCACCTTCAACCCAGGCCGGAGTCCACGATACGTCATCGCCGGCAATGAAAATACCGCGTTGCTCAGCCGGCATTTCCTGTTGCATGAAGTGCGAGTACATCCGCTGGTTATAGCGGTAATGTCCCGGCAACGCACCCTTGAACGCGCCAAGAAAGTGCGGGTCTGCTTCCCACGATACGGTGATCGGATCGCCGATGATGCGGCTGGCGATATCCACTTTCGGGTAAATCTTTTTCAGCGAGTCGAGGGCCAGCTTCACGCGTTTTTCGACAGGGTGCGGGAGCATTTTCAGCGCATCGCTCATCCATGAGTACGACAGGCAAATCACCCCCGGTTTGTCGTCGCCGTTGTCGAACAGGTAAGTCCCTCGAGTCAGGCGGTCGGTGAGGGTCATGCTCATCAGGTCGCGGCCGGTTTCCGGGTCTTTGTCTTTCCAGAACGGGCGGTCGACCATGACGAAGGTTTTCGATGATTGCATGTAGCGCGTGCGGTCCAGCGCCATCCACACCTTCTGTGAGAACAACGACTCTTCGCAATCGATCTGAGTGGTCAGCAGCCAGCTTTGGCAGGTGACCAGTACGGCCTCATAAGGGCGCGTTACACCGAGAATGTCGGTAACAGAAAACAGCCCGTCTGGCGTACGAGAAATAGCTTTGACCCCGGTACGTGGTGCGCCGTGGTGCAGCGAACTGAGACTGGTGCCAGCAGGCCAATGGGCGCAACGCTCGGGGGCGTGGCGCCAGATCCCTAGCGGCACTTGTTCGACACCGCCGACGACAAGATGTTGATGGTCGTCGCAGTTGGTCATCACCACGCGGAAGATTTCGAGCATCGAGTTGGGGAAGTCCGAGTCCCAACCACCGGTGCCGA
Source organism: Pseudomonas sp. ML2-2023-6 (assembly GCF_037055265.1). NCBI lineage: Bacteria > Pseudomonadati > Pseudomonadota > Gammaproteobacteria > Pseudomonadales > Pseudomonadaceae > Pseudomonas > Pseudomonas sp. ML2-2023-6. The sequence continues at coordinate 1,138,970 of NZ_CP146347.1, forward strand.
AGCCAACCTGGCCAAACACTTCACGGTGCTGGAACGAGAGCTTGGCGAAGGCCTTGGACGTGGCTACAAAGTCGTAGAACGTGCGGTCGTCCCACAGCGGAACCAGCGTATCCCACAGCTCTTTAAGGCGGGGCACGTCACGGTCACGGATAGCTTGCTGGATATCGCCAAAGCGCGAGCCTTCTTCCAGAGCGTCAGCCCAAGCGTCGGCCACTTCCTGGAACAGTGCAGGTAGATCCGCCAGTTTTTGTGCGTAGAAGGTTTGGCCTTCGAGGTCGATCACGGTACTGCCCGAAGCGGGCGTCAGCGGGTTGGGAAAGGGTTTGGTCTCCAGCCCCAGCTTGTCGACGTAGTGGTAAAACGCCGTGGAGGACACCGGGAAGCGCATTCCGCCCAGCTCGGCGATCACCCCTTCGCTGCCTTCAAAGGCTTGCGAGCGCAACCGTCCGCCCATTTTCGAGGCTTCATAGACTACGGGTTTGAGGCCCAGCTTCATCAGTTCATAAGCGGCCACCATCCCGGCCATCCCGGCGCCGACAATCGCCACCTCAGAGCCCAGCTTGTCAGCCGGAATGCTGCCCAGGCCCGCGGGGTGTTCGATCCAGTCATCGAAGGCAAACGGAAAGTCCGGGCCGAAGATGGTGATGGGCTTTTTTCCGTCGATAGGGTGGCGATTATTCTTGTTCATGGCTGACCTTGCTGGCGACCCAAGCATTACCTTGAGTATAGGAAAAGACAGGCACCATGATAGGGAGCGTAGAAGACGTTAATAAGACGCAAATTGTCGTCGTTATGGCTTTTGTTTAGTCGATGTGACGAACATAGCGCTCAAAATGACTTATCCACGATCTACTTTGCTGCTGAGGATGATTGAAGTGGTAGTTTTCTCGACGCCTTCGACGCTACCGATCTGATCGAGCAATTGATCCAGTTGCTCGGGAGAGTCACTACGCAGCCAGGCCACGTAATCGAATTCGCCACTGACCGCGCACAGTTGCTGCACCTGGGCCATTGCGCTCAAGCGCCGCACCACCTCTTTGCCGGAGCGTGGCTGCACGGTAATCCCGACATAGGCCTGCAAACCGCCATCAATCAGGCGCTGCCCCAAGCGAACCCCGTAGCCAGTAATTACCCCGGTTTTCTCCAGCCGCGCCAGCCGTGACGTCACGGTGGTGCGCGCAATCCCCAACTGGCGTGCCAGCATCGCCACGCTTTCACGGGCATTGAGCTGCAAGGACGCGATCAGTTGACGGTCGATTTCGTCCAGTGCGGGAGGGCGGGTGTCAGGCAAGAGGAGGCTCCAGAAACACGAAAGCCGCGCAGTGCGCGGCTTTGAGTATGGTGGGCCCAGTAGGACTCGAACCTACGACCAAGGGATTATGAGTCCCCTGCTCTAACCAACTGAGCTATAGGCCCTCAGTAGGTCGCGGATTATAGCGACGGTTTCTCGGTAGTGCTATCCGAAAAATCTGAAATAGAGCTGCGAAGGAAGGTCGCTGCGAATTTTTCGGGAAGTAACGGGGGGCTGACGAGGTCACCCTGGATCAGTTCGCAGCCTGCCTGCGTCAGGAATGCTTGTTGCTCCCGGGTTTCAACACCGTCGGCAATGATGGTGAAGTGCATGCTGTGCCCCAGTGCAATGATGGCGTGTACGATCGCGGCATCATGGGTGTCGTCGGGGAGGCCGTGTACAAATGAAGGGTCGATTTTCAACGTGTCCAGCGGCAAACGCTTGAGGTAGCTGAGGGATGAGTTTCCGGTGCCGAAGTTGTCGATGGACAGTTTTACGCCCAGTTCCTCGAGTCGATGCAGGGCTTCAAAAGCTTGTTCTGTCTGACCCGTGATGAAGGTTTCGGTGATCTTCAGCTTCAGGCTGTCGGGTTTGAGCTCGCAGGTTTCTAGCAGTTGCCGGATGTGCTCTATTAGCCCCGGTTGGTACAGTTGAGCGCTGGCGAGGTTGACTGAAATCGGTCCAAAGGGTTTGTACAGCTGATTCCATGAATGCAGTTGCTGGCATGCACGCTCGAGCATCCAGTCCCCAATTTGTATGATCATTCCGTTTTCTTCGGCCAGATGAATCAAGCGCTCGTGCGAGATTTCACCGAGTAGTGGGTGGTTCCAGTACAACAGTGCTTCAGCACCGGCCAGAGTGTGGTCGCGCAGACGGATTTTTGGCTGATATCGCAGTGACACCTGGCCGCGTTCAAGGGAGCGGCGCAGTTCTTGCCCCAGCAAAATCCGTGCACTGGCTTGGGAGTTCAGATCGTGGCTGTAGCGTTCTACACGGTTACGCCCTTTGAGTTTGGAGTGGTACATCGCGATATCGGCATTTTTGACGAGTGTAGCCACGTCGCTGCCATCATCCGGGTAGACGCTGGTGCCGATGCTGGCGCTGATAAATAGCTCGTGTTCGCCTGCGAGGAAGGGCGCGTTAAAACTGGCCAGCAATTTCTCGGCAACCATCTGTGCATCGTCCGGCTGTTTGAGGCCTGGCAGCAGGATGATGAATTCATCGCCGCCCAAGCGGGCAACCGTATCTATGTCGCGAAGTTGTTCTTTCAGGCGGATGGCGATGCATTTTAATAAAAGATCGCCTACCGGGTGGCCGAGGCTGTCATTGATGTTTTTGAAGCGATCAAGGTCCAGAAACAATACGGCGCTGTATTGGCCATTACGACGCTGATTGGCGAGCACCTGGCGCAGCCTGTTTTCGAACAGTAAACGGTTGGGCAGGTTGGTCAGTGGATCATGGTGTACCTGGTGATCAAGGCGTGCCTGGGCGTGTTTGAGGGTGGATATATCAGAGAAAACGGCGACAAAGTGGGTGACCAGATTATCGCTGTCGCGCACCGCGCTAATGGTCATCCAGTTGGGGTAGATTTCGCCATTTTTGCGTTTGTTGCTGATCTCCCCCTGCCAGTTGCCACCGGTCGAGAGCTGGTACCACATGGCAGTAAAGAATGCGCTGTCGTGTTGGCCGGAAGCCAGGATGCGCGGGGTGCGACCCAGGACTTCACTCTCGCTGTAACCGGTGATTTCGGTGAAAGCCCGGTTCACTGCGGTGATTTTTTGTTGGGGGTCGGTAAAAACGATGCCTTCTGCCGTGCTGTCAAATACGGTGGCCGTTTGCAGCAGTTTTTCCTGCATCTGGTGGCGTTCGGTGATATCGCGGGCGATGGTCAGTATGCAGTTCTCGGTGCCGATCATCAGTGGGCAACTGGATATTTCACAGAGCCGAATTCGTCCGTCCTTGTGGCGAATATTGCATTTGAAATCACGCACAAAGCCATCTTTCTCCAAACGTGTCAGCAGTTCGAAGCGTTGTTGCAGATCGGCCCACAGTTGCAGCTCCAGTGTCGAGTGAAGCAGGGCACTGGCACTGTCATAGCCGCTGAGGTGGCAAAACCCTTCATTTATCTCGATCAGCAGGCCATCGCTTTGTCGACTCAATACCAGGCCATCAGGGGATGCATGAAATGCCTTGGCAAATTTTTCCTCGGAGAGGCGCAAGGCCTCTTCGATCTGTTTGGTCTCGCTGATGTTGATCATCAGGCCGCGCAGTAGGGCCTGTTGATGGTGGGTTGTGATGCTGGCAATGTCGCGTAGCCACAGGATGTTGCCGTCAGCGGTAATCACGCGATAGTCAATGCTGTGGTCGTGGCCTGCACTGATTTCCCTGGCGCGACAGGCGTTGGTGCGGGCCAGGTCGTCGGGGTGCAAAATCTTGTTCCAGAACCCAGGGCTTACCCAGTCTGCGATCGGGTAGCCGAGCAAGGCTTCGGCCTGGGGCGAGACGTAGGTGTAGGTATCGCCATCCAGAGGCGCTTCCCATGCGATAGCTGAAAGACTTTCTATCATGCCCCTGTAGTGATATTCGCTGCTGCGCAGTTCCTGTTCGAGCGCCGTCCGCCGTGAGATTTCGGAGCTCAGGCGGCGGTTGATGCGGATGACCACGAGCAGAACGATGAGCAATAGTAGCGCGCCGGGAAGGACATACAGCAGCAAGGGTCGCCACAGTGCTCGATAGTCAGTGGTGTCGCCGGTCCAGTGCTGCTGAAGGCTTTCGGCTTCACTTGGGCTTATGTCGGCCAGTACTTTGTCGAGCAGTCCAAGCAAGACCGTCTGACTTTTCGGAACGGCCATGGCCAATTGAAAGCGATAAGGCGTTTCCCCGCTGACGTAGAGGCCATCGAGCTTGAGCTGACGCAAACTCCAGACGCTTGAAGCCAGATCGCCGACCATGGCGTCCACTTGGTCGGTGGCCAGTGCCTGAAGCGCCGAGCTGACGTTGGGCAGTGCGACTATGTTCAGGTCCGGGTGTTGAGTGCGCAGCAGCTCGTGGGGGGCGTAGTTCTCGACTACGCCTACTCTGAGGCCATATAGCTCTTCAAGGTCTTTCGGGGCAGCGCCTCCCTTGTGGGCCAGGATGACGATGGGGAAGTCCAGGTACGAGCGGGTAAACGCAAGGCGTTTCTGGCGCTCAGGGGTCGACATGACGCCGGGCAGCCAGTCGATGCGCCCTTCTTTAGCCTGCTCTAATACTTCACCCCAGTTCGAGGCTTTAACCGGTTTGGTGGTGACCCCCAGCCGGTTTTTAATCAGGCGCACATAGTCGGCAGCCAAGCCGGTATAGAGACCCTCATGGTTAAGGAACTCGAATGGCGGCCACGTGGTATCGATGCCGAGGAGCAGTTCAGGATGATTTTTAAGCCACTGCCGTTCTTCATCGGTGAACGTCAGGGCACAGGTGCCGGAGGTCCAGGCGACAAGCGACAGAAGCAGGATGGGCAGCAAGCGTGACATGCGCGTCCCTTCAGTGCGCTTGGATGCATGCAGTGTAGTCGGGCAATTGCGGGGGAGGGGGCAGGAGGTTTTTTAGCTATAAAGCAAAACCCCCGGCAGGGCCGGGGGTTTTGTTATCACTCGTCGAGGAAGGAGCGCAAATGCTCGCTTCTCGTCGGGTGGCGCAGCTTGCGCAGCGCCTTGGCTTCGATCTGACGAATACGCTCACGGGTAACGTCGAACTGCTTACCAACCTCCTCAAGGGTGTGGTCGGTATTCATGTCGATACCGAAACGCATGCGCAGTACTTTGGCTTCACGTGCTGTGAGGCCGCCGAGTACGTCGCGTGTCGCTTCTTTAAGGCTCTCAACGGTAGCAACATCGATTGGCGACTGCATGGTCGAGTCTTCGATGAAGTCACCCAGATGGGAGTCTTCGTCATCACCGATCGGGGTTTCCATGGAGATCGGCTCTTTAGCGATCTTCAATACCTTGCGGATTTTATCCTCAGGCATTTCCATGCGTTCGCCCAGCTCTTCCGGGGTCGGTTCGCGACCCATTTCCTGCAACATCTGACGGGAAATACGGTTGAGCTTGTTGATCGTCTCGATCATGTGCACCGGAATACGGATGGTGCGGGCCTGGTCGGCGATCGAGCGAGTGATCGCCTGACGGATCCACCAGGTGGCATAAGTCGAGAATTTGTAGCCGCGGCGGTATTCAAACTTGTCTACCGCTTTCATCAAGCCGATGTTGCCTTCCTGGATCAGATCGAGGAACTGCAAACCACGGTTGGTGTACTTCTTGGCGATGGAGATCACCAGACGCAAGTTGGCTTCAACCATCTCTTTCTTCGCGCGGCGGGCCTTGGCCTCACCGATCGACATGCGACGGTTGATGTCCTTGATCTCGGCAATCTTCAAGCCGGTCTCGGCTTCCAGAGCAGACAGCTTTTGCTGGCAACGGATGATGTCCGGTTGCAGGCGACCAATGGCTTCAGCGTATTTGCTTTTGCCTTTGGCCAGCGCATCGCTCCAGCTTTCGTCGACTTCGTTGCCCGGGAACAGGCGCAGGAAATCGGTACGCGGCATGCGTGCATCACGTACACACAGCTGCATGATGGCGCGCTCTTGTGCACGCAGACGCTCCAAGGCGCTGCGAACACGCTCAACCAGGCCTTCGAATTGCTTCGGGACCAGTTTGATCGGCATGAACAGCTCAGCCAGTGCAACCAGCTCGGCAATTGCCTGCTTGCTGCCACGACCGTGCTTTTTCAGTGCCTTGCGAGCGAGTTCCATCTGATCGGAAACAGCGCCAAAACGCTGAGCCGCGATGATCGGATCGGGGCCGCTTTCGACCTCTTCCTCTTCCTCGGCAGCTTCTTCCTTATCGTCCTCTTCGTCATCACCTTCGGCTTTCACCTTGGGATCGACAGGAGGCGGCACTTCGGCTGCGGGTGGTGCAATACCGTCGTCCGGGTCGATATAACCGCTCAGAACGTCGGACAGGCGACCACCTTCGGTGGTGACGCGAGTGTACTCGGAGAGAATATGGTCAACCGTGCCAGGGAAGTGCGCAATTGCGCCCATCACTTCACGGATGCCTTCTTCGATACGCTTGGCGATTTCGATTTCGCCTTCACGTGTCAGCAGTTCTACCGTGCCCATTTCACGCATATACATGCGCACTGGGTCGGTAGTACGACCAATGTCGGTCTCTACTGCCGCCAACGCTGCAGCCGCTTCTTCAGCCGCTGCTTCGTCGGTGTCGGCATCGGCCAACATAAGGGCGTCCGCATCCGGAGCACTCTCGTGTACGGGGATCCCCATGTCATTAATCATGCGGATGATGTCTTCCACTTGCTCCGGATCTGAAATATCTTCGGGCAGGTGGTCGTTGACCTCTGCGTAAGTCAGATACTTCTGCTCACGGCCGAGGGTGATCAACTCTTTGATACGAGACTGCTGTTGCGCTTTTCCGGACATAACACCCTATCCACTGAAGGTCTTGGCGGGCAAAAAACAAGCCGAGGATTATACCTTAGCTATGACCTCACGCGCCAGTTGAGGTCGGGTTCGATGCAGGATTATTGCGACTTAAAAGGTCGCGTAACTGATTTTTTTCCTCGGTACTTAGCTCGCCTTGACGTGCTTTTCGAAGAAGTTGCTCTAGATTTCGCTCGCGTTGACGAGCTGACAGGCTAGTTATGGTGTCAAAAAATTGTTGTTCAAGGTTGTCAGCATCAATTAGCCATTCCTTTTCCAGCAGTCTTTGCAGTAAACGGCCCTGTTCGGTGCCGTGCCAGCGGGACAGTAGCTGTATAGAGCTTAGCTTAGGATTTTTCTGTACGGCCTCTACCAGAGCAATCAATAGCTGATTATTAGTCTGGTCTTCAGCTGCAAAGTGCCCGGCATCTTCAACTTTCTTGGCCAGTTGCGGGTGGTGCAGCAAAGTCCGCAGAGCTGTCAGTGTAGGCGGTTCAACGCCCACGGGGATCCAGGCCTGCTCGCGTTCGCCGCCACGCTTGCCTTTTTTGTCCCAGGGTTTGTTTTCCCACTTTTTGCCGCCAGCGCCAGGCTTTTTCGGGGTCCATTCCTGTTGGGGGATGTACATGTCCGGTTGCTGGAAGTCGCTGTAGTCGGGCATCGCATCGTAATCAATGCCAGGGTCGTACGCGGGTTGTGCCTGGGCCTTGGCGGGCGCGCTTTGCGCCAGCTGGCTGACTGTTTCGCTGGTAAGGCCGGTGATTTCGCTCAGGCGCTGACGCATCAGGGTGCGCAGGTTGGCGCCCGGAACTTTGTCGATCAGCGGTGCGGCCAGCGTGGCCATATGGGCCTTGCCTTCAAGTGAGCGCGGGTCGGCTTCTTCGGTCAGTTGCTGGAAGAAGTAATCGGCCAGCGGTTGTGCGTGCTGGTTGATGCGGGCCTTGAAGGCGTCGGTGCCTTCTGAGCGCACCAGTGTGTCTGGATCTTCGCCTTCAGGCAAAAACAGGAAGCGCGCGCGCCGTCCATCCTGCAGGCAGGGCAATGTGGCTTCGAGTGCGCGCCAGGCGGCATTGCGGCCTGCCTGGTCGCCGTCAAAGCAGAACAAGACACTGGGCACCACGCGAAACAGGCGTTTCATGTGCTCTTCGCTGGTGGCGGTGCCCAGTGTTGCGACGGCATTGCGCAAGCCTTGCTGGGCCAGGGCGATAACGTCCATATAGCCCTCGACCACGATGATTTCGTCGAGGCTACGATTGAATTTGCGCGCTTCGAACAGCCCGTACAGCTCCTGGCCTTTATGAAAGACCGGAGTTTCCGGGGAGTTCAGGTATTTGGGCTTGTCGTCACCCAGCACTCGACCACCAAAGGCGATGATGCGGCCGCGACTGTCGCGGATCGGAAACATCACGCGATCGCGAAAGCGGTCGTAGCGTTTGCCGGTCTCGGCGTTTTCCACCAGCAGGCCAGCATCGATCATGGCTTTTTGCTGAAGGGTGTCGCTGCTCAAGTGCTTGTACAGGTTGTCCCAGCCTGGCGGTGCGAAACCCAGGCCGAAATCGCGGGCGATCTCGCCGGTCAGGCCGCGGCCCTTCAGGTATTCCACGGCTGCTTTGCGTGCCGGATGGCTTTTTAAGGCCTGGCGGTAAAAGTCGGCTGCCGCAGTCAGAAGTGGGTACAGCGGAGAGTCGGTCGGTTGCCGTGGTTTATGTGGGCGACCGCTTTCTTCTCGAGGGATTTCCATGCCGGCGGCTTTGGCCAGTTCTTCGACAGCCTGGGGGAAGTCCAGGTTGTCGTGGTCCATGATGAAGCCGAGGGCGTTACCGCCTGCGCCGCAACCAAAGCAGTAATAGAACTGCTTGTCGGGGCTGACGCTGAAAGACGGAGTTTTTTCTTTATGGAAGGGGCAGCAGGCAGTGTAGTTCTTGCCGGCTTTCTTCATTTGCACGCGCGAGCTAACGACATCGACGATATCGGTACGGTTCAGAAGGTCGTCAATAAAGCTCTGGGGGATTAACCCGGCCATGGCGTTCTCGTCATCACTGCGCAGAATTGGGTCCGTCTAAAGGGCTTGGTCATCGTGCGTGCAGGCGAAAGCTCTGCTCGATCGTGGGACGTCTGCTCAATTATTTCGGGGAAGTGTATCTGTCGAAACCCGCTCAACTCATTTTAATCAGAGTCGATGGGATCGATAAGTGTCACGCTCTGAGTCCGGCGCTGACCAATGGTTGGTCTCGGATAGCTCATAAGCAGGCACTGGAGAGGTGCCTTGGGCTGATCGTCTTTAAGGAAAATCAGAGGGGTGTGCTCGTCGGTAGCCTTGGAAGGCTCGTCAGTAAAGACGTGCACCGCTGGCTATTAGGCCAGGTCTGACGTGATGTAACGCTTGTCGCGGTCGCATCTGCGGCCTTGACGATAAAGCATGTAACTTGCAACAACTGCCTACGGCCCGGCTTTAGGCCGGGCTTGGCAGAAGCGTGCAACGAACGTCTGTGTATTAGTACAGACGAACGGCGCGGCGCTGCTCGCGCTGAACTTTCTTCGCGTGACGCTTAACAGCAGCTGCTGCTTTGCGCTTACGCTCGGAAGTCGGCTTCTCGTAAAATTCGCGGCTGCGAACTTCAGCCAGAACACCGGCTTTTTCGCAGGAGCGCTTGAAACGACGCAGAGCTACGTCGAAGGGTTCGTTCTCTTTTACTTTGACGGCTGGCATCCAGAGCTACCTTCATTCATTACCGGGGTCAACGTCTCAAGGCAAAATCGCGTTGGAAGACGTCGGTTTTTAAGGGTTGCGGATGTTAACCCCTCATCGCCCGGAATGCAAAGCCTCTGATCGAAAACCGCTGGCCGGGGGCGGGAGTGGCGACTATTATGCGCGCCTTCGAATTTAGCCTCTACAAGGCGTAAACCCATGCTAGTACTGGGATTAGAAACCTCCTGCGACGAAACCGGCGTCGCGCTATACGACAGTGAACGCGGGCTTTTGGCCGATGCGCTGTTCAGTCAGATCGACCTGCACCGTGCTTATGGCGGCGTGGTTCCGGAGCTGGCTTCACGGGATCACGTAAAGCGGATGCTGCCCTTGATTCGTCAGGTGCTGGCCGAGGCCGACTGTGTGCCTACGGAGATTGATGCGATTGCCTACACGGCGGGCCCAGGATTGGTTGGAGCCCTGTTGGTTGGGGCTTCTTGCGCTCAGGCGTTGGCATTCGCCTGGGGCATACCGGCCCTTGGCGTGCATCACATGGAAGGCCATTTATTGGCCCCAATGTTGGAGGAGCAGCCTCCAGAGTTCCCGTTCGTCGCTTTGTTGGTGTCGGGTGGTCATACGCAGCTGGTTCGCGTCGATGGTATCGGTCAATACGAGTTGTTGGGCGAGACTCTCGATGATGCTGCGGGCGAAGCGTTCGACAAGACCGCGAAGATGATGGGGCTCAACTATCCTGGCGGCCCTGAGATTGCGCGGTTGGCGGCTCAGGGGGTTGCAGGGCGTTTTGTGTTCCCCAAGCCCATGACCGATCGTCCGGGGCTGCAGTTCAGCTTCAGCGGCCTTAAAACCTTCGCCTTGAACACATGGCAGCGTTGTGTGGCGGCCGGAGACGATACCGAGCAAACCCGTTGCGATATCTCGCTGGCGTTCCAGCAGGCCGTGGTTGAGACGTTGACCATCAAGTGCAAGCGCGCGCTGAAGCATGCAGGCATGAAGCGTCTGGTGATTGCAGGCGGGGTCAGTGCGAATAAGGCGTTACGCGTATCGCTCGAAAAAATGCTGGGCGATATGAATGGCAATGTTTACTACGCCCGACCGGAGTTTTGTACCGACAATGGCGCGATGATTGCGTTTGCCGGTTGCCAGCGTTTGCAGGCAGGCCAGCATGAAAGCTTGGCCATCAGTGTTCAGGCGCGCTGGCCAATGGAGCAATTGAAGCCCCTGTGAAAGCAGGGGCTGGGTCGAGCGTGAAGATTTTTCATGCGGTTGATTCAGAAATGCCGTTCGCGCCCAGCCATCAGGTCGCGTAAATTGCCGCGGTGGCGCCAGACAATCAGTGCGGTCAAGGCGCTCATTGGCAGCAGGGCAGCGGGCTCTTGCCAGGCCAGTAATGGCAGGGTCAGGGGTGTGGCGATCAGTGCCGCCAGAGAGCTGGTGCGGGTCAGCTGGAAGGTCAGTAGCCACGCGGCGACAGCCAGCAGTGCTGCTGGAGGGTAAAGCCCCAGCAGCATGCCGGCAGCCGTGGCGACACCCTTGCCGCCCCGAAAGCGGAAGTAGATGGGGTACATGTGCCCTACCACGGCGCAGACGCCAACCCAGGCCTGATCCTGGAGCGAAAAGTCGAGTTGGTCGGCCAGCAGGACGGTTAAAAACCCCTTGCACAGGTCGCCGAGCAAGGTCAGGGCGGCAAGTTTTTTGCCGGTCAGGCGCAACATGTTGGTTGCACCCGCATTGCCCGAGCCACTCATTCGCGGATCGGGGTTTCCCGTCAGGCGGCTGAGCAAAATGGCAAAGGACAGAGAGCCGAGCAGGTAGGCGAGGATCGCCAGTAACCAAAACATGCTAACTATTCCGGGCGAGGACGCCCTGATTCTAACGGCGCATTGCGCCCTTGTCGTGCTGCGGAGAAGAGTGCTTGGACAGAGTGTTTATCGAAGGCCTGGAAGTTGACACCGTGATTGGTGCCTATGACTGGGAGCGTGGCATCCGTCAGTGCCTGCGCCTGGATCTGAGTTTCGCGTGGGATAACCGGCCGGCTGCGGCTGGTGATGATCTGACGCTGGCACTGGATTATGCGAGTGTTTCGTCGCGAATTCAGGCGTTTGCCGAGCAGGCTCAATTCCAGCTGGTCGAAACTTTCGCAGAGCGTCTGGCGCAAGTGCTGATGAGTGAGTTCAATATTCCCTGGCTGCACCTCAAACTGACCAAGCCCGGAGCCGTTGCAGCGGCCACTGGGGTGGGCGTGGAGATTGAGCGCGGATGTCGCTAACTCAGGTTTATCTCGGGCTGGGCAGCAATGTCGAGCGCGAAAAGCATTTGCTGGCGGGGCTGGACGCATTGACCGGTTTTTTGCGGGATACGCGTTGCTCGGCAGTGTTTGAAAGCCAGCCGGTGGGGATCAAAAGCGGGCCTTTTTTCAATCTGGTCGTGTCGGCGAAAACCGATTTGTCGCTGATTGATTTAAGCCGACGATTGAAGCTGATCGAGGCGGATAACGGGCGTTATGCTCAGGATCGCAAGGGATTGCCTCTGGATATCGACGTGTTGTTCTACGGCGATCTGGTGGGAAATTTTGACGGGTTGACCTTGCCCCGTGCCGAGATTCTCAAGAACGCTTTTGTGTTGTGGCCGCTGTCGTTGATAGCGCCCGACAAAGTGCATCCAGGTGTGGGTAAGACCCTTTCTCAAATGTGGGCAGAGGCGCAGATTGATCAAGTGCTCGCGCCTGCCGCGTTTGAGTGGCGGGGTGAGCAGTTGACGCCGGTAGAGCTGCTTTTACCTTTGTAGATACTCTGTTCCAGGTCAAGCTCCCACGTTTGAAGTATCTCTGTAGCCGCTGCCGCAGGCTGCGATGGGCAGCGCAGCGGCCCTTTCTTGAAGGTCCTGCGGCGCTATCGCAGCCTGCGGCAGAGGCTACACAAGCTCGGTATCAGGCTTTTGCCGCATCCTTGTAGGCTTGCAGTGCCTTGAGCCGTTCGCGCTTCAGCGCTTCGCCCAGTTCCGGACCTTTGTAGCCTTGCTCCAGCAATGGTTGCACCGCCACTGCCTGGGCGGCCTTCGCCGCGCCGCGCAAGTAGTCGGCTTGCGGATATGGGCGGCTCTCCAGTCCAAGGCGGCCTTTGGCGTCCATCTCGCACGCGACGATAAATTCCTCGAACCGCTGTGGTCTACGGTACACGTCAAAGCGCTGCAGTAACTCCAGTAGCGTCGAAGCCTTGAGTTCAAGGGCGCGATGACCGTGGGTGTGATATTCGCCCACCAGCAATGCCAGCTCCTGGCAATCTCGCGGAACCTTGTAGCGATCATTGACGACTTTGATCAGACGCAGCCCTTTGTGCTCGTGGGCAATGTGTCTTGGCCAGTCTTTTTCCGGAGTAAGCCCCTTGCCCAGATCGTGCAGAAGGCAGGCCCAGCGAACAGTTAGCGGCTGCTTGTGCAGCGCGGACTGTTCCAGCACGCTCAGAGTGTGTACGCCGCTGTCGATTTCCGGGTGATGGAGCGGCGGTTGTGGCACTCCAAACAGAGCGTTCACCTCGGGCAGCAGCACTTCAAGCGCGTCGCAACTGCGCAGCACTTCAATAAAAACCTGTGGCTGATCCTCCATCAAGGCGCGGGATATTTCCTTCCAGCAGCGCTCCGCAGTCAGGGCTTGCAGTTCGCCAGACCTGGATAGTTGGCGCATCAACTCCAGGGTTTCGGGCGCGATTGTGAAACCGAGGCTGGCGTAGCGCGCTGCAAAGCGGGCAACCCGCAGAACTCTGAGAGGATCTTCGGCGAATGCGGGGGAAACGTGGCGCAGAATTCGGGCTTCAAGATCGCGTTGGCCGTGGTACGGGTCCGTCACATTGCCTGCATCGTCCTCCGCCATCGCATTGATGGTCAGGTCGCGGCGAATCAGGTCATCCTCGAGGGTGACATCGGGGCTGGCATGAAAGATAAAACCGCCATAGCCATGACCGCTTTTGCGCTCGGTGCGTGCCAGCGCATATTCGTCGCCGGTTTTGGGGTGTAGAAATACCGGGAAATCCGAGCCTACAGGGCGATACCCCAAGGCCTGCATCTGTTCGGCAGTTGCGCCGACCACCACCCAGTCAATATCGGTGACGGGCTTGCCCAGCAGGCGATCACGTACGGCGCCGCCAACTTTATAGATCTGCATAAAAAAGCCTCCGTTAGCGCGACAGGATAACCCTTGTGTCGCGTGAACGGAGGCTTGGGTGTGTTACAGGTGGATGGCGCCCATATCCAGGCGCCCGCGGTCAGAATCACCGTGATCGCCTTTTGGCGGCACATGGTGGACTTTCATTATCTGGTCGCCTTGCAGTGTCTCGAGATGGATGTCGAACCCCCACAAACGGTGCAGGTGCTTGAGGACTTCGTCGGTTGAGTCGCCTAGCGGTTTACGGTCATGTTGCTGATGGCGCAGGGTCAGTGAGCGGTCGCCACGCCGGTCGATGCTCCAGATTTGTATGTTGGGTTCACGATTACCCAGGTTGTACTGCGCGGCCAGGGTTTCACGAATGATGCGGTAGCCGTTTTCGTCGTGAATGGCAGGCACCAGCAAGTCGTCTTTTTGATCGTCGTCCATGATGCTGAACAGCTTCAGGTCGCGGATCACTTTGGGTGACAGGTATTGCAGGATAAAACTCTCGTCCTTGAAGCTGCTCATGGCGAATTTGATACTCGATAGCCAGTCGCTGCCAGCCAGGTCCGGGAACCAGTAACGATCCTCGTCGGTAGGGTGCTCGCACATGCGCCGGATATCGCAATACATCGCAAAACCCAACGCGTAGGGGTTGATGCCGCTGTAGTAAGGGCTGTCAAAGCCGGGCTGGAACACCACACTGGTGTGTGAAATGAGGAATTCCATGATAAAGCCCTCGGTCACCAGGCCTTCGTCGTAGAGGTCGTTCATCAAGGTGTAGTGCCAGAAAGTTGCCCACCCCTCGTTCATCACTTGTGTTTGCCGTTGTGGGTAAAAGTACTGGGCTATCTTGCGCACGATACGCACGACTTCGCGCTGCCAGGGCTCCAGCAGTGGTGCGTGTTTTTCGATGAAGTAGAGGATGTTCTCCTGAGGCTCGTCGGGGAAGCGCGCGTTGTCCTTTTCGCTGAATTTGTCCGCGCTTTTAGGGATGGTGCGCCACAGATCATTAATCTGTTTTTGCAGATGCTCTTCCCGTTCCTTTTGCCGACGGCGTTCTTCTTCGGCTGAAATCGGATCGGGCCGTTTGTAACGATCTACGCCGTAGTTCATCAGGGCATGGCAAGAGTCGAGCAAGTCTTCGACCGCGTCGATGCCGTGGCGCTCTTCGCATTGCATGATGTACTGCTTGGCAAACACCAGGTAATCGATGATCGAGCTGGCGTCGGTCCAGGTGCGGAACAGGTAATTGCCCTTGAAGAAGCTGTTATGGCCATAGCAGGCATGGGCCACCACCAGTGCTTGCATGCAAATGGTGTTTTCTTCCATCAGATACGCAATGCACGGGTCAGAGTTGATGACGATTTCGTAGGCCAGCCCCATCTGGCCGCGACTGTAGGACTTCTCGGTGCTCAAGAAGTGTTTGCCGTAGGACCAATGGTGATAGCCCAGCGGCATGCCCACAGAGGCGTAGGCATCCATCATCTGTTCGGCGGTAATGACTTCGATCTGGTTGGGGTAGGTGTCCAGTGCATAGCGTTCCGCCAGGCGGCCGATTTCACGGTCGTAAGCCTGGATCAGTTCGAAGGTCCACTCTGAGCCCGTGGAGATGGGATGGCGTTTATTTTCTTTGGCGGTCATGTCACTAACCTGCGCTGGAAGAGTTCACGGAAGACCGGGTAAATATCGCCGGCCGAGACCAGTTGCTGTTGGGCGAAGGTGTCGGAAAACACCTCGCTGATACGTTCGTACTCGTACCAGAGGGCCTGATGTTCGCGCGGGGTTATCTCTACATAAGTGTAGTACTGCACGAATGGCATGATCTGGTTGATCAGTATGTCGCGGCAAATGGGTGAGTCGTCGTTCCAGTTATCCCCGTCAGAAGCTTGCGCGGCGTAAATATTCCACTCGTTGGTAGGATAGCGTTCGGCCATGATCTCCTGCATCAGCTTGAGTGCGCTTGAGACGATGGTGCCGCCAGTTTCTCTGGAGTAGAAAAACTCCTCCTCATCGACCTCGCGTGCACTGGTGTGATGGCGAATAAACACTACTTCAATCTTGTCGTAGTTCCGTTTCAGGAACAGGTACAGCAAGATGAAAAAGCGTTTGGCGATGTCTTTTGTGGCTTGGGTCATGGAGCCTGAAACGTCCATCAGGCAGAACATGACGGCTTTTGAGCTGGGATTGGGCTGCTTGACCAGCAGGTTGTACTTCAGGTCAAAAGTATCGAGAAATGGTATGCGGTGAATACGCGCGCTGAGCTTCTCGATTTCTGCTTCGATTTCTTTAATATCGCCGAAATTGTCTGGCTCATCGCGTTTTAGCCGTTCCAGTTCGGCTTTGGCTTCCCTGAGTTTTGCCCGGCTGCTGCCGGACAAGGCAATGCGCCGCGCGTGAGCTGAGCGCAAGGTGCGGATGATATTGATGCGAGACGGGTTGCCTTCGTTGCTGATACCGGCGCGTACAGTTTTGTAAGTGTCGGTACCGGTCAGGTTGCGTTTGACCAGGTTGGGCAACTCGAGGTCTTCGAACATGAATTCGAGGAACTCTTCCTGGGTGATCTGGAATACGAACTCGTCCATGCCTTCGCCGGAATTGCCCGCCTTGCCAGGACCACCACCACCTCCCGCTCCGCCTTGAGGTCGGGGGATGTGCTCACCGCTGGTGAATTCCTTGTTGCCAGGGTGAACCACTGTCTGTTTGCCACCGCGCCCATGGTGCAACACCGGCTCGTCGATATCGCGGCCAGGGATGCTGATTTGCTCGCCATGCTCCATGTCAGTAATGGAACGGCGGCCCACGGCCTCTTCTACGGCCTTCTTGATGTGGTCACGGTAGCGCCGCAGAAAACGCTGACGGTTTACCGTGCTCTTGTTTTTGCCATTGAGGCGTCGGTCGATCACATAGCTCATGGAGCCCTCCGGGCAGCTTCAAGTTGTGAGCTGCAAGCTGCAAGAAAAAGCACGCACACGGGCTCTTCTTGCAGCTGCCGCTGGTGGCTTACAGCTGCCTTACTGCGACTTACGGACCCGCAGGTACCACTCGGAGAGCAGTCGTACTTGTTTGTCGGTGTAGCCGCGTTCGACCATTCGAGTGACAAAGTCGTTGTGTTTCTGTTGGTCTTCCTTGCTCGCTTTGGCGTTGAAGCTGATAACCGGCAGCAGGTCCTCGGTATTGGAGAACATTTTTTTCTCGATGACTACGCGCAGCTTTTCGTAGCTGAGCCAGGTCGGATTTTTGCCGTTATTGTTGGCACGGGCACGCAGTACGAAGTTGACGATTTCGTTGCGGAAATCCTTCGGATTGCTGATGCCTGCCGGTTTTTCGATTTTCTCCAGTTCTTCGTTGAGCGCCACGCGGTTGAGGATTTCGCCGGTTTCCGGGTCACGGTATTCCTGGTCCTGAATCCAGAAGTCAGCGTAAAGCACATAACGATCGAAGATGTTTTGCCCGTACTCGCTGTAGGACTCCAGGTAAGCGGTCTGGATTTCCTTGCCGATAAACTCGATGTAGCGCGGCGCCAGGTATTCTTTGAGGAAACGCAGGTAGCGCTCGCGGGTTTCGGGCTGGAACTGCTCCTGTTCGATCTGTTGTTCGAGCACGTAGAGCAGGTGAACCGGGTTGGCGGCAATTTCGTGCGGGTCGAAGTTGAATACCTTGGACAGGATCTTGAACGCGAAGCGGGTCGAAAGGCCGTTCATGCCTTCGTCGACGCCTGCGTTGTCGCGGTACTCCTGGATGGACTTGGCTTTGGGATCGGTGTCCTTGAGGTTCTCGCCGTCATAGACCCGCATTTTGGAGTAGATGTTGGAGTTTTCCGGCTCTTTGAGGCGTGAGAGTACGGTGAACTGGGCCAGCATTTTCAGGGTGTCAGGTGCGCAATGGGCTTTGGCCAGTGAGCTGTTGAACAGCAGTTTGTCGTAGATTTTTACTTCGTCACTGACACGCAGGCAGTACGGCACTTTGACGATGTAGATCCGGTCGATAAACGCTTCGTTGTTTTTGTTGTTGCGGAAGGTGTGCCACTCCGACTCGTTGGAGTGGGCCAGCAGGATGCCCGTAAACGGAATCGCGCCCAGGCCTTCGGTACTGTTGTAGTTGCCCTCCTGGGTGGCGGTCAGCAGTGGGTGCAGCACCTTGATCGGTGCCTTGAACATCTCCACGAACTCCATCAGGCCCTGGTTGGATCGGCACAGTGCGCCGGAATAGCTGTAGGCGTCTGCGTCGTTTTGCGGGAATTCTTCGAGCTTGCGGATATCGACCTTGCCCACCAGTGCCGAAATATCCTGGTTGTTCTCATCGCCTGGTTCAGTCTTGGCTACTGCGATCTGGTTGAGGATCGAAGGGTAGAGCTTGACCACGCGGAACTGACTGATATCGCCACCGAACTCGGCCAGACGCTTGGTGGCCCACGGCGACATGATGGTGCTCAGGTAGCGTTTCGGAATGCCGAAGTCCTCTTCGAGGATTGCGCCATCTTCGGTGGCGTTGAACAGGCCCAAAGGCGACTCAAAGACCGGTGAGCCCTTGATTGCGTAGAAAGGGACTTTTTCAATCAGTTGTTTCAGCTTTTCGGCAAGCGATGACTTGCCGCCCCCGACCGGGCCCAGCAGGTAGAGGATTTGTTTCTTTTCTTCCAGACCCTGCGCGGCATGGCGGAAGTAGGAAACGATCTGGTCGATGCATTCTTCCATTCCGTGGAAGTCTTCAAAGGCCGGATAGCGGCGAATCACTTTGTTGGAGAAGATTCGCGACAAGCGAGAGTTGTTGGAGGTGTCCAGCAGTTCCGGTTCACCAATGGCCAGCAGTAGCCTTTCAGCGGCAGAGGCATAAGTGCTTTTGTCTTGCTTGCACAGCTCAAGATACTCCTGGAGCGTGAGCTCTTCCTGGCGTGTGGATTCAAAGCGTTGTTGGAAGTGGCTAAAAATACTCATGACGTCACCTCGCTCGATACGTGGAGTCGGCGATAGACCGGTCAGTTCGAGTGCTGGCATGCAGCAGCATTTCAGCTGCTGTGTACCCCCCAGGACACCATCAAGGTGGCTAAGCCCTTGAAGTTACTACCGATGATCCATTCGCCGGTGTACCGGCTCTCCCCAGATTTGGATGGCCTGAGGTAAAGGATAGTTGGTAATCCGCAAGGTCAAGGCGCGATGCGTGAATTGTTGCGTTTGACCGTTGGTCAGGAAGGGCGCCAGCCCACTGATCACGGGGGCTGGCGTAAATAAAAATATTATTCGTTTGTGCTTTGAGCGGTTTCGGCTGGATAGGTTGTACGCCACAACTCGAAGCCGCCATCCAGGCTGTAGACCTCGCTAAAACCCTGGCTTACCAAATACGCTGCGGCGCTTTGACTGGAGTTGCCGTGGTAGCAGGCGACGATCAGTGGTGCGTCGAGGTCGGCGTTGGTGATGAAGTCGTGCAGCGAGTGGTTGTCCAGGTGCTTCGCGCCGCTGATATGGCTGGCTGCGAAGGCTTGCGGGTCGCGTACATCAACCACTACGGCGCCTTGTTCGCGCAAGGCCTGGGCCTGCTCTGGCGGGATACGTTTGAATTCGGTCATGGGAAGTTCCTGTGGCCTGACAGCGGGCGCGGTTAGCCGGCGCCCAAGGGTTGGGAAGGTTGGGCTGATTGCGGGACGATGGAGGGTGCGGCAATGCCAGGGCCGTCGCAGTCGCAACTCAGGCGTTGGCCGGTGTCGACATTGAGCAGAGTCATGGCTCCACCCCAAACACAGCCTGTGTCGAGTGCGAAAATGCCGGGCTCCTTGCAGTTGCCTTCCAGCGCCGCCCAATGCCCGAAGATGATCTTGAGGCCTTGGGTTTTGCGTTCTTTATAGCTGAACCACGGCGCATAGCCGGGCGGGGCGCTGCCGAGGCCTTCTTTGCTTTTGAGGTCGAGCTTGCCTTCGCGGGTACAAAAACGCATCCGGGTGAAGTAGTTGGTAATAACCCGCAGACGGGTGACGCCGGTGAGGTCGCTGTCCCACTTGGCCGGGTCATTACCGTACATGCCATCGAGATACGGCCTGATGAGATCGTCATTGCGCAGGGCCTGCTCGACTTCGCTGGCGCACTTGAGGGCTTTTTTCAGCGTCCATTGCGGCGGAATCCCGGCATGCACCAGTGCGATGTTGCGCTCACTGTCGTGGTGCAGCAGCGGTTGCTGGCGTAGCCAGTCCAGCAACTCATCACGATCGGGTGCTTCGAGGATTTCGCGCAGTGTGTCGCCTTTTTTCAGGCGCTCGATGTTATAGCCCACAGCCAGCAGGTGCAGGTCATGGTTGCCCAGTACGCATACCAGTGATTCACGCATGCGGTATAGAAACCGCAGGGTTTCCAGCGATTGCGGGCCACGGTTGACCAGATCACCTACCAGCCAGAGCTTGTCTTTACCCGGGTCGAACGCTACGCGCTCCAGCAGGCGCTTGAGTGGCTGCAGGCAGCCCTGCAGGTCGCCAACGGCATATACCGTCATCAGTGCAGGGCTCCGGGCACCGCAAGGCGGAAGGGCGCAATGATGGCTTTGAACTCATGACCGTCGTCGGCATGCATCAGGTAGCTGCCTTGCATGGTGCCGACCTTGGTCATGATCACCGAACCACTGCTGTAGGTGTGTTCGCTACCGGGGTCGATTTTCGGTTGTTGTCCGACAACGCCAGCGCCGCGGACTTCTTCGACATGGCCATCGCCGTCGGTTATCACCCAGTGCCGGGACAACAGCTTCGCGGGTACTGAGCCGTTGTTGCGCACCGTGATGGTGTAAGCAAAGGCAAAACGCTGATGTTCGGGCTGTGATTGTTCTGGCAGGTAACGCGTGACGACGCTGACGTCGACCAGATAGCGGGGATCGGGCATGCGAAAGGCCTTACTTGAAAGCGGAGACACAGTTCGGGATAAAACTGATGCCTGAGTCTAGGCCAAACAACGGGTACTAGGCCAGACGTGGTGTCTGACCGGGTACCCGTTTTTTCTCAGCGGTCAGTCGGCAGCGGGCGCTTCGACAGGTTGTTCGCTGAGCTTGTCGGCCAGACGCACAAAGGCGGCCAGGTCGAGTTGCTCTGGGCGCTTGCTGCCATCGACGCCGGCAGCTTCGATTTCAGCGTTGCTGAGCAAGGCTTTGAGGGTGTTGCGCAGGGTTTTGCGGCGCTGGTTGAAGGCTTCGCGAACCACGCGCTCAAGCATGCGATGGTCCTTGGCCGGATGCGGCAGCACTTCGTGCGGCACCAGGCGGACAATTGCCGAATCAACTTTTGGCGGTGGATTAAACGCGCCGGGGCCTACGTTGAACAGGTGTTCGACGCGGCAGTGGTACTGAACCATGATCGACAGACGACCCCAGTCGCCACCGCCAGGACCAGCGGCCATGCGTTGAACCACTTCTTTTTGCAGCATGAAGTGCATGTCGCGGATCAGGTCGGCGTTTTTCAACAGGTGAAAAATCAGCGGGGTGGAAATGTTGTACGGCAGGTTTCCGACCACGCGCAGGGTGCGCGGTGCTGCATTAAGGCTCTTGAAGTCGAACTTCAGCGCGTCACCCTGGTGCAGGGTGAAGTTGCTCATGCCTGCAAACTGGCGATTGAGGATCGGGATCAGGTCTTTGTCGAGCTCCACGACGTCGAGCTGGCCACCGCTGTTCAAAATGCCTTCGGTCAGGGCACCCTGGCCCGGCCCGATTTCCAGCAGGCGATCGTCAGCCTTGGCGTGGATGGCACGCAGGATGCGGTCAATAACGCCCGCATCGTGCAGGAAGTTCTGACCAAAGCGCTTGCGCGCCTTGTGTTGGTATTGCTCGTTCATATACGGGTCTCGGCCATCTGGTAGGCGGTTTCCAGGGCGACTTGCAGGCTGCCGGTATCGATCTTGCCGCTACCCGCCAGATCCAGGGCGGTGCCGTGGTCGACAGAGGTGCGGATAATCGGTAAGCCCAGGGTGATGTTGACTGCGGCACCGAACCCCTTGTACTTGAGTACGGGCAGGCCTTGGTCGTGGTACATCGCCAGCACTGCGTCGCAGTGTTCCAGATATTTGGGGGTAAACAGAGTGTCGGCAGGCAGCGGGCCACGCAGGTCCATGCCCTCGCTGCGCAGGCGCTCCAGGGTTGGTTCGATGATGTCTATTTCTTCATGGCCCAAATGTCCGCCTTCACCGGCATGGGGGTTGAGCCCGCAGACCAGGATACGCGGTTGGGCAATGCCGAATTTTTGTTGCAGGTCGGCGTGCAAAATACGGGTAACCCGCATCAGACGCTCGGGTGTGATTGCATCGCTGACCAGGCGCAGTGGCAAGTGAGTGGTTACCAGTGCCACGCGCAGTCCGTGGGTGGCAAGCATCATCACGACCTGCTCGGTCTGGGTCAAGTCAGCAAGGAATTCGGTATGCCCGGAGAACGGGATGCCCGCTTCGTTGATCACGCC
The DNA here is from genome assembly GCF_037055265.1 of Pseudomonas sp. ML2-2023-6. Classification (NCBI taxonomy): domain Bacteria; kingdom Pseudomonadati; phylum Pseudomonadota; class Gammaproteobacteria; order Pseudomonadales; family Pseudomonadaceae; genus Pseudomonas; species Pseudomonas sp. ML2-2023-6. The sequence continues at coordinate 1,161,004 of NZ_CP146347.1, forward strand.
TTTATGCACCGGGGCGGTGATCATGCCCGCGAAGTCGCCATTCAGACAGCCTTGCGCGGCGCGGGTCAGGGTTTGCAGCACAAACGCTGCATTGGCCTTGTCCAGTGTGCCTGCAGTGACTTTGGCATTCAGTGGGGTATCCCAGACGTACAGGCTGCCTGCTGGGGCAGGTTTTTCGGGCCAGTTGCCAGGCTCGACCGGTAACAGGCTGACAGCCACACCGAGCTGCGCGGCCCGCTCAAGGAGCAGGTCGCGGCTGGTGATTGCTATCAGGGGGTGCGGCTGGGGTTGCGAGGCGAGTAGCAGGCACAGGTCTGGACCTATACCTGCCGGTTCGCCGGGTGTCAGTGCAAAACGCTGTGTTTTCACTGCGCGGCCTGACCTGCGCCATCTGTTGCGCTAGCGCCAGGAAGTTTGATTTCTACATAGGCTTCGTCGCGGATCTGACGCAGCCAGGTTTGCAGCTCTTCGTCGTACTTGCGGTTACGCAGTGCGTTCATTGCCTGCTGTTCACGGGCCTGGGTGGTGCTGTCAGTGGCGCGGCGGCCAAGGACTTCCAGGACATGCCAGCCATATTGAGTCTTGAACGGCTTGGACAGTACGCCTTGCGGAGTATCGGCCATGGCTTCGCGGAACTCGGGTACCAGCGAATTGGGGTCAACCCAGTTCAGGTCGCCGCCGTTAAGGGCAGAACCCGGGTCTTCCGAATACGTCTTGGCCAGAGTGGCAAAGTCTTCGCCCGATGTGATGCGGTCGTAGATTTTGGCTGCCAGCTCTTTGGTTTGCGCTTCGCTGCGGATTTCACTTGGCTTGATCAGGATGTGGCGAACATGAACTTCGTCCACTACAACCGATCCGCCACCACGTTTTGCATTCAGCTTGAGGATGATGAAGCCGCCAGGCGTACGCACTGGAGGCGTCACGTCACCCACAGGCATTTCGCTGAGCATACGGTCGAAAGGAGGTGGCAGTTGGGCAGCTTTACGCCAGCCCATGTCGCCGCCTTCCAGTGCCGTATCGCTGCCGGAGCGAGCGATAGCCATTTGGCCAAAGTCCGCGCCTTGCTTGAGCTTGTTGTAGACGTCCTCAGCCTGCTTGGCTGCGTTCTGGATGGCTTCCGAATTCGCGCTTTCAGGCGTTGGAATCAGGATATTGGCCAGTTGGTACTCTTCGGACAGCTGCATTTTGCCAAGGTCAGAGGCCAGGAAGTTCTTCACTTCCTGATCCGTTACCTGAATGCGCTCAGCCACGCGGCGTTGACGCACACGGCTGATGATCATTTCGCGACGAACCTGCTCGCGGGCATCTTCATAAGACAGGCCGTCGCGGGCCAGAGCCTGACGGAACTGTTCGATGGACATGCCGTTGCGCTGGGCAATGCTGCCAATGGCCTGGTTCAGCTCTTCATCCGCGATACGGATACCTGAGCGTTCGCCGATCTGCAGTTGCAGGTTTTCGACGATCAGGCGCTCAAGCACTTGCTGATCCAGAACGCTGGCAGGCGGTACGCCTTGGCCACGCTTGGCAATGGTTTGCTGAACTTCGTGGACACGCTGGTCCAATTGGCTCTGCATGATCACGTCGTTGTCGACAATGGCCACCACCTTATCCAGGGGCTGTACCGCAGCGCTAGCTGCGGTACCCAGGAACAACGCGCCCAGCATTAGCGGGCGCAGACACTCAGAAAGCTTGATCTTCACGTTCACGATAACCTTGGATGCCTTTGTCGAGGAAGCTCTCTACTTTGGTGCCAACAACGCCACCGAGACCTTTCAGCACAACTTGGAGGAAGAGACCATGGTCGCCCTTCTCATTAAGAGGGGCTGCTTGGGTGTACTCGTCGTTGGATACCCAATAACGGCTGATCAGACGAAGCTTCCAGCAGCAGTTGTCGTACTCGAAACCACCGAAGGCTTCCAGGGTACGGTTGCGGTTGTAGTCGTACTGCCAGCGGCTGATGGCGTTCCATTGCGGCACGATCGGCCAGATAACCGAGAAATCGTGCTGCTGGATTTTGTAGTAATCCTTGATGTAGCCCGGTTGTCCTGGAGACAGGTAGTCGCCGCCGCCCACAGTCCATTTGCCGGTGTACTGGTCGTAGCGGACCTGGTCGTCGCGATAGCGGTAGCCGACGTTGATAACCTTGTTCGGGTTGTCTTCAGGCTGGTAGTGCAGCATCGCACTGCCCGAGCGCGGGCTGTGGGTTTCCGGATCCCAGTTGTAGTCGGCTGTTGCGCGCCAGTCGCGGTTGAAGCGGTAGGCGTATTCCAGTGCATACGGAGACACGCTGGAAGTTGCGTCCTTACGGTTTGCGTCAATCCCAGGCAACTGAACCTTGCGGTCCTGGAAGTAGTAAGCCTGGCCCAGGCTGATGCGCTGACGCTCAAAGCCGTCGTCTTCGATCAGGCGACTGGTCAGGCCCAGCGACAGCTTGTTCTCGTCGCCCACACGGTCGGTGCCGGTGAAACGGTTGTCACGCCACAGCGAGGAATAACTGAAGGTGCTCTGGCTGGTATCGAAAATCGGGATGTCATCCTGATTTTTCTCCGGTACATACAGATAGAACGCACGCGGTTCCAGGGTTTGGCGGTAGTCGGTGCCGAACCAGTTGGTGTTACGGTCGAAATACAGGCCGCTGTCGACGCTGGCGATTGGCACGCTGCGGTTGACCGAACTGTTGAATTTCTGGCCGTCTTTGACCATTTCTGTCTTGCCGATGCCATCCAGATCCAGATCGTACTGGGTGTACATGTACTTCAACGATGGCGTCAGGTAACCGTAGCTCCAGTTCAGCGGCATGCTGACGTTCGGCGCAAGGTTCAGACGCGTACCGTTGGCCCGGGCCAGGCCAGCCACGTTGTTGTCGAGGCGAGGATCTACCGTGCCATCTTCGTTGGTGTAGCTGCCGTTTTCGAGGTTGCGATCGAAGCGAACCAGCTCGGTGTTGTAGCCGATATTCAGACCACCCGGTTGCGTCGGCAGGACACCATTGAGGGTGAGCTGCGGCAGCATGTCGTAAGGCGTGACCTGAGTAACGGTGGCCAGCTGATAAGCCTGCACGTTCAGCTTGGCGGTGTAGTCATCGCCACGGTAGCTGACGGCACCCTGCTGGTTCAGGTAGTCACGGCTTTCAACGCCGATCTGGTCGCTTTCCAGGTCCTGGAAGTAATACGGGTCGCTGATCTTGGTGTAGTCAACTTCGGTCAGGACGCGCGAATCCAGGCCGCCCTTGTGCTGCCAGTTAAGCATGTAGCGCTTGTCTGTGTAGTCGGTCTGACGTTTGCGGTCGTCATTGTCGTCGTTGAGGTACGCGGCACCAAACTGACCTTCGCTGGATTCGGTCAGGTAGCGGAACTCACCTTCCATCAACAAGCCGCGCTTGGTCATGTAGCGCGGGTACAACGTGGCATCGTAGTTAGGTGCCAGGTTGAAGTAGTACGGAGTCACGAGCATAAAGCCGGTGTCGGAACTGCTGCTGAAAGACGGCGGCAGGAAACCGGACTGACGGCGATCGTCGATCGGGAAATAGATGTACGGGGTGTAGAAGATCGGGATGTCTTTGACCCGTAGCGTCACGTTGGTCGCCGTACCGAAACCGGTAGCCGGGTTCAACGTGATGTTGTTGCCCTTGAGTTGCCAGGCGTTGCTGCTCGGCTCGCACGTGGTGTACGTACCGTCCTTGAGACGGATGATCGAGTCTTCAGCGCGTTTGGCGTACAGCGCACTGCCGCGAATACGCGACTTGTGCAGCACGTATTCGGCGTTGTCGACCTTGGCAGCGCCGGTGTCCAGTTGAACGTCGGCGTGATCACCAACAATCAATGCACCGTTGTCACGCAGGCGGACGTTGCCATTGAGTTCGCCACGGCTTTCAGCCTGATACAGGCTGGCTTCGTCGGCTTCGACCTGCATGCTGCCCTGGCGCATGACGACGTCACCGGCCAGGGTCGCGACCTGCTCTTCCTGCTGATAGCGGGAGGCTTTGGCGCCCACAAACGTAGGCGCATCGCTTTTGCTGGTGGTGTCATGCATGCCCGGACGGTTGGGCTCGACGTAAGACCCGGAGCAGTACGGACCGGTTTCGGCCAGTTGCGCGGCTGTCAGCTGCTCACGCGGAACCCAGTCGAGGTGACTGTAGTCAGCACTGCGAGCCTTGAGCCCGCGGCCTTTGGCTTCAGTTACCAGCGGAGCCTGTGCGGCTTGCTCGGCGGTTTCACCGTTGGCGCCTAAAGACCCGTCACTGTGTGACGGACGTGGCGGCAACTGCGCAACGTTGGTTTTTGGCGCGCAATCCCAGCCACCCGTAGCCGACACGGAACAGTCATACTGTTCCTCGGCAAAAGCGAACGGCGTAGCTAGAGGTTGCATGGCCAGCAAACTGCCGGTTACCAGCAACGGAAATTTTTTACGAAACGCGGGGGATTTCAATGCCATCTTATTAGTCCGGGCTTCCTGCGTGCCATCAGCCCGCGGTGGGGGACCGCACGCCTATCGATGGTCTGGAAAAGATTCTGGATAATAAAGCATGACCCGCTTGACGGCTAGCGCCGTCGGAGACCCTTGTAATGCCTGACCAAGATGTACGCTTGCAACACCTGAAAGTTTGGCTGGATGAACAGTTGGCAACCTTGTTCGCGAATGAGGGTTGGGGTCCTGTACCCCCAGCCACGTTGACTGCTGCCAGTAGCGATGCGAGTTTCAGACGCTATTTTCGCTGGGAAGGCGAGGGGCGCAGTTTTGTCGTCATGGACGCGCCGCCGCCCCAGGAAAACTGCAAACCTTTCGTCGATATCGCTGATTTCTTGCGAACCTGCCAGATAAACGTACCGAAAATTTATGCCCAGGACCTCGAGCGCGGCTTTCTTTTGCTCAACGATCTGGGTAATAAAACCTTTCTCGATGTGATTAACAGCACCAACGCCGATGAATTGTTCAAGGATGCCATCGAAGCCTTGCTGGCCTTTCAGCAATTGCCGATGACCACTCCTTTGCCCAGCTATGACGTGGCCTTGCTGCGCCGTGAGCTTGAACTGTTCCCCGAGTGGTATGTGCGCGCTCACCTGGGCGTGGAATTCAATGAACAGCAACTGGGCGCCTGGCAACGGGTCAGCGGGCTGCTGATCGACAGTGCCCTGGCACAGCCTCAGGTGCTGGTTCACCGCGACTTTATGCCGCGCAACCTGATGCTCAGCATCCCCAACCCCGGGGTGCTGGATTTTCAGGACGCGGTGTATGGCCCGGTGACCTACGACATCACGTGCCTGTTCAAGGACGCCTTCTTGAGCTGGCCCGAAGAGCGTGTGCGTGTGTGGTTGCAGGACTACTGGAAGCTGGCGCTGCCGTTGGGTATCCCGGTGCAACGCGACTTTGAAGAGTTCCTGCGTGCCAGCGACCTGATGGGTGTGCAGCGGCATTTGAAAGTGATCGGTATTTTTGCCCGAATTTGCCATCGCGATGGCAAACCACGCTATTTGGCCGATGTGCCGCGTTTCTTCTCTTATATAGAAGCAGTGCTGGCGCGGCGTCCCGAGTTGGCTGAACTGAGTGAATTGTTCGCCAGCCTTGGCCTGGCCAGCGAGGCCGATGCATGAAAGCGATGATTCTGGCAGCAGGCAAGGGCGAGCGTTTGCGACCGCTGACCCTGCACACGCCAAAACCATTGATTCGCGCGGGTGGCGTGCCGCTGATCGAGTACCACTTGCGGGCACTGGCAGCGGCGGGCTTTACCGACATCGTGATCAACCACGCCTGGCTGGGTCAGCAAATTGAAGACCACCTGGGCGACGGCTCGCGGTTTGGCGTCAGCATCCAGTACTCCCCGGAAGGTGAGCCGCTTGAAACCGGTGGCGGGATTTTTAAAGCCCTGCCATTGCTGGGCGATGGACCTTTTGCCGTGGTCAACGGTGACATCTGGACCGACTACGACTTTGGCGCCTTGCGCCAGCCACTCACAGGGCTGGCGCATCTGGTGCTGGTAGCTAATCCGGCGCACCACACGAGCGGGGATTTCAGCCTTAACGGCGAACACGTTCAAGACGGCCTGCCGGGTGCCGATACGCTGACCTACAGCGGGATCGCAGTACTCGACCCTGAGCTGTTCAAGGGTTGCGCTGCGGGTGCGTTCAAGCTGGCGCCGCTATTACGCAAGGCGATCGCCGCAGGGCAAGTGACAGGGGAACGTTTGCAGGGGCATTGGGTGGATGTGGGCACGCATGAACGCTTGGCCGAGGTCGAGTCGTTGATCAAGGGCGCCAGCTAAAATGTTGTGGCCAGGGACTCTGATTGGAGCCGGAGCGGGCTTTTTCATTGCCAGCATTCCGGGGGCCATGCTCGGTGCTTTATTGGGGCAAGCGCTGGATCGGCGTTTGCAACTGCACAGTTGGGCGCATCTGCTTGAACGTCTTGGTGCCCGGCCGGTGCTGCGCAACGATGAACTGCTGTTTCTCCTGCTTGGCCGATTGGCGAAAAGCGGTGGTCGTGTAGTGGATAAACATATCGAGCAGGCGCGGCTGGAAATGCGTCAACTCGATATGCAACCCTCTGCGCAGAAGCGTGCGATTGCCGCGTTCAATCGTGGCAAGTCCGGGAGTGATTCATTACGCGGCTATCTGCGTCGTCTCAAGGTTCAACCCCATGCGGCAGAAGGGGTGTTGCGTGCCTGTTGGCGGATGATTCTGGCGGACGGCCGAGTCGCTCCCCAAGAGCGCGAGCTGATTGTGCTTTGGGGGAGTTGGCTGGGTTGGACCCGGCAACAGGTTCTGTTGCTGGGGGGTGAACATGATACCCAAAGAAAACCCCTGGCCACCCGTAGCGGTACTTATCAGCAATCGCTGACCTTGCTGGGGGTCACGGCCACCTGTGAACCGGCACACATCAAACGTGCCTATCGACGTTTGCTCAGCCGTCATCACCCGGACAAGGTAGCTGGCACCGGAGCCAGCCCGGCTCAGGTGCGTGAAGCCACGGAAAAAACCCGCGAATTGCATCATGCCTACGCCTTGATTCGTGAGCGGCGCGGCTTCTAGCACCGTTCATTTGTCCACAGGCTGCGGGCTGAGCCAGCCACGCACTCGACGGAACAACTGCTCCTGTTCGCCATCCCGGTTTCCCGGGGTGGCAACCAGTCCCACTTGTTTGAAATTCGCCCCGTTAGCCCGCTTGCTGGCCTGTAACCGTTGCAAGGCGGCTTCGCGAGCCAATGGTTGGTCTTTATAGAAAATATCCAGCAGCGCGATATTCAAGGCGGGCGTCAGTTGGCTCAAATCAGGTTGGGCCTGAACGGGCTTGTGGGCTTCAACCATGATCAGTTTTTGAATCTGGGCCGGGTGCTTAGCACTGATATAGCGTGATGCCCAGTAAGCTCCCGAGCCATGCCCGAGCAAAACAATGCTGCGCATGTTCTGTTGCTGGGCAAAGGCAATGCCCGCTTCGATGCGCGCGAAGATGCGTTCGGCATCGAGCTTGCTCAATTCGTCAGGGTTTTGCGTGGTCTCGGAGTCCGGGCTTTCTGTACCAGCACTGGCCGCCTGCTCGATGGGTTTGGCTGTGGTGCTGGCCGCTTTGCTGCTACTGTCTGTCGCTAATGTCGTAGGAGGTTTCTCTGGTTCGACCTCCCGCGGCTGGCTGGCCTCGCTTTGCATGTCCGGCAAGCTCAGGCTCAGGCTGGCCCAGTTGGCGTCCGGCAGCTTGTTGCGCAACGGGCCCACGACCAATGGCCAGTCGGCAGTTTCACCAGCACCGGGGATGATAATCACCGCACCGCTGGCGGCACTACTGTTGGCAGGTTTCCACAGGGCGAGAAAGCTATCGTTCGGGGCCTGCAGTTGTTGCTGCTCTTGTTGCGGAATTTGTCGCTGCAGAGCCGCCGCATCTTCCTGGCTGCGTTCGGGCAACGGTTCGCGCACGGGCGGCTTGGTCTCGGATTCGGTCTCGGCTGCAAATACTGGCAGGGCGAGTGGCAACATCAGCGACAGGCACAAGGCCGGTAGCGCCAGACGATAAGAAAACATCGGATATTCCAAGCCAGAAGTAGTCCCGGCAGCGTAATGGGTTGATCAGTATTTGTCAGGGTGTGAGCGTTTAGATGAGACGTTTTTGCTATCTGTGGGTTATCGGCTGGTTGTGGCTGCCCTTGATGGGCCATGCGGCACCTGTGCCTGCGGCTCAATTGTCGCAGGAGCAGCGCCAATGGCTGGCCCAGCATAAAGAGCTGCGGGTGGGGTTGGTCTTGCAGGCACCCTATGCCAGGTTTGATCAACGGCTTCAGCAGCTCTCGGGCGCCAATGTCGAACTGATGAAGTGGCTGGCGCAGGCGCTCGATGTTGAACTGGTGTGGCGTAACTACCCGGACCTTGCACAGCTTGAGCAGGCCGCCCGAGCGGGAGAGATCGATCTCGTGCCGGGGTTGACGCAAACCCCTGCCGGTTTGCGCTTGTGGCTGTTTTCCGATCCTTACATGCGGGTTCCGCAGTTACTGGTTGGCGTACGCAATGGCACCGGCTCGGTCGACCTGGAGAGAGTGGATAGCAAGACCCGGGTCGCAGTGCGCATGCCCAGCGCCACGGCTGATTTTTTGCGCAGCAGTTACCCCGGCCTCAACCTGCAAGGCGTGCCGCTGGAGCGTCAGGCCCTACAGTTGTTGCTCAGCCAGCAAGCCACTTACGCGGTAATCGACGAAGCTCAGCTCAGCCGGCTGTCTGCCGAGCCAGAGTTTGCGGGGCTGGCGGTGGTGGGTGATGTTGGCTTGCCGCAATTGTTGCGGGTTGCGACGCGCCGTGACTGGCCGCAGTTGGCCGGTATCGTAGAGCGTGGGTTGCATGCAATTCCGGCGCGGGACATGGAGCAACTGCACAGCCGCTGGCTGCAACCCAAGTATCCGCACCTTGGGCCATCGCCCGGCTTTTGGCAGAACCTGTGTTTATTGATCGGTACGTTGCTGTTGGCCAGCATGGCCATTGTGGTGTGGCAACGTCGTCAGCAGACGGCTCTGGAGCGCGCCTTGCTCGGCGCACGTGAAGACTTGGTCTTGCATACTGCCAGTGCCGAGGCTTTGCGCTTGAGCCAATTTTCAATCGACCAAAGCCCGGTGGGCATCCTGTGGGTCAATTGGGACAGCCATGTGCGCTACGCCAATCGGGCTGCCGAAGACATGCTCGGCTATCAGCCGGGGGCTGTGCTGGACCGGCCGTTGAGCGATTTTGAACCAGGCCTGAACATGGACCGCTGGTTGAATATGTGGCGGCGTGCACGCAATCGCAAAGAGGGCGTGCACCGCAGTGAAAGCCTCTGTGTGCGGGCCGATGGCAGTGAGTTTCCGGCGGATGTGACCTTGAGTTTTCTGCGCTTTCAGACGGCGGAATACCTGGTCGTGTACCTCAATGACATCACCGAACGGCACCGGGTGCAGGCCGCACTGCAAGAGAGCGATGCACGTTTGCAGGGCATTGCCGCCAATGTGCCAGGGTTGGTCTTTCGTCTGGAGCGCTCATTGCTGACTGGCGAACTGGACTTTCCCTATATCAGTGAAGGCAGCGAAAGCCTGGCGGGTTTCTCCCCGGCGACGTTGCGCTTGCGCGAGGTGGGCTTGCGCAGCCTGGTGCATCCTGATGACCGGGCCGACTACCACCGGGTGCAGGATCTGGCGCTGGACAGCGACAGTGACTGGTCATGGCAAGGTCGGATTCTGACCCGCCAAGGCCAGCAGCGCTGGGCTGAAATCAAGGCGATCACTCGCCGTCTGGATGATGGCACCGTAGTGTGGGACGGCATTGTCTGGGATATCAGCGAAAGCAAGCGCATTGAACTCGAACTCGACAGCTCCCGTGGGCAACTGCGCGAATTGTCGGCGCACCTTGAAAGCGTGCGTGAAGAAGAGAAGGCGCGCATCGCCCGTGAAGTTCATGATGAGTTAGGTCAAATGCTGACGGTGCTCAAGCTGGAAACCTCGATGTGCGAGCTGGCCTATGCGCAGCTCGATCCGGGGTTGAATGAACGGCTCAACAGCATGAAAAAACTGATTGCACAGCTCTTCCAGCTAGTGCGTGATGTGGCCACTTCACTGCGCCCGCCGATTCTGGATGCGGGTATCAGCTCAGCCATCGAATGGCAGGCCAGACGCTTTGAAGCGCGTACCCACATTCCGTGTCTGGTGCAGGTGCCGGAACACTTGCCGCCGCTTGGCGCGGCCAAGGAAGTGGGGTTATTTCGTATCCTGCAGGAAGCTCTGACCAATGTGATGCGCCATGCCCATGCGCATACGGTTGAGCTGACCCTGAGCGTGGAAGGCAAGGAGCTGTGCCTGAGCATCAGTGATGATGGGCAGGGCTTTGTGCCGTCTACTGGCCGGCCGACTTCGTTCGGCGTGGTAGGAATGCGCGAGCGGGTTTTGATGCTGGGCGGAACGCTGTCTTTGCACAGCATTCCGGGAGAGGGAACGACCCTGACGGTCCGCGTGCCTTTGGTTGATAAACGTTGATGAGGAAATGCTCGTGATTCGTGTACTGGTAGCAGAAGACCACACCATCGTGCGTGAAGGGATCAAGCAATTGATCGGCCTGGCCAAAGACCTGCTGGTGGTGGGCGAGGCCAGTAATGGCGAGCAGTTGCTGGAAACCTTGCGCCATGTTCCGTGTGAGGTGGTGCTGCTGGATATCTCCATGCCCGGGGTCAATGGCCTGGAGGCGATACCGCGGATTCGTGCCTTGAACAATCCACCGGCGATTCTGGTGTTGTCGATGCACGACGAAGCACAAATGGCGGCGCGCGCGCTGAAGTTTGGTGCGGCGGGCTATGCCACCAAAGACAGTGACCCGGCGCTATTGCTGATGGCTATTCGCAAGGTGGCGGCAGGTGGGCGTTATATCGACCCGGACCTGGCGGACCGCATGGTGTTCGAGGTTGGCCTGACCGATTCACGCCCTTTGCATGCCTTGCTGTCCGAGCGCGAATTTTCGGTGTTCAAGCGACTGGCCCAGGGGGTTAACGTCAACGATATTGCCCAACAGCTGGCGCTGAGCAGCAAGACCATCAGCACCCACAAGGCGCGGCTGATGCAAAAGCTCAATATCACTTCGCTGGCTGATTTGGTGAAGTACGCGATGGAACACAAGTTGTTGTAACCGTATTCGAAGCGGGCAGCTGCGGGATTGTGGCATGCCCCACATATCTGTTTACGACCCTTATGACATAACCCTGCAGCGTTATGCAGGGCTTAATCGATGCAACCATCCCAATCGCGACATCCCTGTAGGGCAATCCCTACCCAAGCCCTTCCAGCCTCCTGATGTGAATCTCTCTTGCCCCCCGATTACTGTGCGGTGGTCGCTTCTTTAGTCTTGGGCTACGGCAGTCCAAAACAAAAAGGTGTGGTTATGAGTGAGGTCGGTGCAAGCGCTGGGGCAGATGAGATTCTGGTCAGCTTTCGTGGCGTGCAAAAGAGCTACGACGGCGAAAACCTGATCGTTAAAGATCTCAATCTGGAGATTCGCAAAGGCGAGTTCCTGACCTTGCTCGGGCCGTCCGGTTCGGGCAAAACCACCAGCCTGATGATGCTGGCCGGCTTCGAGACCCCAACCGCGGGTGAGATTCTGCTGGCGGGGCGCTCGATCAATAATGTGCCTCCGCACAAGCGCGATATCGGCATGGTGTTCCAGAACTATGCGCTGTTCCCGCACATGACCGTGGCCGAAAACCTCGGCTTTCCGCTGTCAGTACGTGGGCTGAACCGCACCGACATCAGTGAACGGGTCAAGCGCGTATTGAGCATGGTGCAACTCGATGCTTTCGCCCAGCGCTATCCGGCCCAGCTCTCTGGCGGCCAGCAACAGCGCGTGGCACTGGCTCGCGCACTGGTATTCGAGCCACAGCTGGTGCTGATGGACGAACCGTTGGGCGCATTGGACAAGCAATTGCGTGAACACATGCAGATGGAAATCAAACACCTGCATCAGCGTCTCGGCGTGACCGTGGTCTACGTGACACACGACCAGGGTGAGGCCCTGACCATGTCTGATCGCGTTGCGGTATTTCATCAAGGTGAAATCCAGCAAATTGCCCCGCCGCGCATGCTCTATGAGGAGCCGAAAAATACCTTTGTTGCCAACTTCATCGGCGAAAACAACCGCCTCAATGGCCGTCTGCACAGTCAGAACGGTGATCGCTGTGTGGTCGAGCTGAGCAGGGGCGAGAAGGTCCAGGCGCTGGCGGTGAATGTCGGTCGTACAGGTGATCCGGTGACCCTGTCGATCCGTCCGGAACGCATTAGCCTCAATGGTTCCAGTGAGTCATGCGCCAACCGCTTCTCGGGCCGGGTTGAAGAATTTATCTACCTGGGCGATCACGTTCGGGTGCGTATGGAAGTCTGCGGCATGAACGATTTTTTTGTGAAACAGCCGATTGCCGAGCTGGACCCCACCCTGGCCGTCGGTGACGTCGTGCCATTGGGCTGGCAGGTCGAACATGTACGTGCGCTGGACCCTCTCTTAGAGGCGAATTGATCGCCCCGGCTTCACCAACCCTGCACAGCGGAGAACAACAATGCATACATCCTTCAAATTCACGGCCTTAAGTCTGGGCCTGATGTTCGCGGCCAATGCTCTGGCCGCAACCGATCTGACCGTGGTGTCGTTTGGCGGCGCGAACAAGGCGGCTCAAGTCAAAGCGTTTTATGCCCCTTGGGAAGCCAAGGGCGAAGGCAAGATCATCGCCGGGGAATACAACGGTGAAATGGCCAAGATCAAGGCCATGGTCGACACCAAAAGCATCTCCTGGGATCTGGTAGAAGTGGAATCCCCGGAACTGTCCCGCGGTTGCGACGAGGACATGTTCGAGCCTCTGGACCCGGCACTGTTCGGCAATCCCGAGCAATACGTCAAAGGCGCGATTCAATCCTGCGGAGCTGGCTTCTTCGTGTGGTCTACCGTGCTGGCCTACAACGCCGACAAGCTGAAAACCGCGCCGACCAGTTGGGCCGATTTCTGGGACACCAAAACCTTTCCGGGTAAACGCGGGCTGCGTAAAGGCGCCAAGTACACCCTGGAATTCGCCTTGATGGCCGACGGTGTCGCGCCCAAGGATGTGTACACCGTGCTGGCGAGCAAAGACGGTCAGAACCGTGCCTTCAAAAAGCTCGATGAACTCAAACCGAACATTCAGTGGTGGGAAGCGGGCGCACAGCCGCCCCAGTACCTGGCCTCTGGCGATGTGGTAATGAGCTCGGCCTACAACGGTCGCATCGCTGCCGTGCAGAAAGAAAGCAATCTGAAGATCGTCTGGAATGGCGGCATTTACGATTTCGATGCATGGGCCATTCCTAAAGGGTTGGGCAAAGCCAAGGCGGACGCAGCCAAGAAGTTCATGGCGTTCACGCTGATGCCACAACAGCAGAGTGTGTACTCGCAGAACATCGCTTACGGTCCGGCCAACAAGGAAGCGATGCCACTGCTGCCTAAAGAGGTGCAGGCCGATATGCCTACAGCCCCGCAAAACATCGCTAACCAAGTGCAGATCGACGTCAGCTTCTGGGCTGATAACGGTGAGCAACTGGAACAACGCTTCAACGCCTGGGCTGCCAAGTAAGCAGCGTTGACATGCGGTGCGACCCACTGGGTCGCGCCGCCATCGTTTAAAGATTTTCGGAGTTCGCCATGGCCGTCGCCGTTCCCCTGAACGAGGTCTCCAGCCCCACCTTGAAGAAACGCCTGGCACATGCCGAGCGGATTAACCGCTGGAAGGCGCAGGCGCTGATTGCGCCCCTGGTGATATTTCTGCTGCTGGTGTTTCTGGTGCCGATTGCGGCCCTGCTCTACAAAAGCGTGGGTAACCCGGAAGTGGTCGAAGGCTTGCCCCGCACCGTCGTGGCTGTTGCCGGGTGGGATGGCAAGGGTTTACCAGCGGAACCGGTGTATCAGGCACTGAGTGAAGACCTGGCCCAAGCGCGCAAGAATCAAGTCTTGGGCGATTTGTCCAAGCGTCTGAATATGGAATTGGCCGGCTATCGCAGCCTGCTGATGAAAACCGCCAAGGCGCTGCCATTCAAAGCGGCACCTGAGTCGTACAAAGATGCGATGGAAGTCATTGATGAGCGTTGGGGCGACCCGGCTTACTGGCAGGCGATCAAGCGCAATACTTCCAGCGTGACCCCGTTTTATCTGCTGGCGGCTGTGGATCACCGTATCGACGACCTGGGTGAAATTGCCCAGGCCACGCCGGATCAGTCGATCTATCTGGACATCTTCGCCCGTACTTTCTGGATGGGCTTTGTGATTACCTGCATTTGTCTGGTGCTGGCCTACCCGTTGGCGTACTTGCTGGCCAACCTGCCGACCCGGCAAAGCAACCTGCTGATGATTTTGGTGCTGTTGCCGTTCTGGACGTCGGTGCTGGTGCGGGTTGCGTCCTGGATTGTGTTGCTGCAATCGGGCGGGCTGATCAATAGCGCGCTGATTAGCATGGGGCTGATCGACAAGCCGCTGGAGTTGGTGTTCAACCGCACCGGGGTTTACATCTCAATGGTGCACATTCTGTTGCCGTTCATGATTCTGCCGATTTACAGCGTGATGAAAGGTATATCGCCTACCTATATGCGTGCAGCGATCTCACTTGGCTCCCATCCGTTTGCCAGCTTCTGGCGGGTGTATTTCCCGCAGACTTACGCCGGTGTAGGGGCAGGTTGTTTGCTGGTGTTCATTATCGCCATTGGCTACTACATCACCCCTGCCTTGCTCGGAAGCCCGAACGACCAGATGGTCAGCTACTTCGTGGCGTTCTACACCAACACCAGCATCAACTGGGGTATGGCGACAGCATTGGGTGGTTTGTTGTTGCTGGCTACCGTGGTGCTGTACCTGATGTACAACTGGCTGGTAGGCGCCAGCCGCCTGCGCTTGAGTTAAGGAGAACGCCATGCTGAGCCCATACATGTCACCCGTTGAGCGGGTCTGGTTCTACAGCTTGCGCATTCTTTGCGGGCTGATCCTGTTGTTTTTGATTTTGCCGGTACTGGTGATTATTCCGTTGTCATTCAACTCGGGCAGTTTCCTGGTGTATCCGCTGCAGGGGTTTTCGCTGCACTGGTATCAGGACTTCTTTGCTTCGGCCGAATGGATGCGTGCCCTGAGAAACAGTGTGATCGTGGCCCCGGCGGCCACGGTGCTGGCGATGGTGTTCGGCACGCTGGCGGCAATTGGTCTGACCCGTGGTGACTTCCCCGGCAAAGCATTGGTGATGGCGTTGGTGATCTCGCCGATGGTGGTGCCGGTGGTGATTATCGGTGTGGCCAGTTACCTGTTTTTTGCCCCGCTGGGGTTGGGTAACAGCTACATCTCGTTGATTGTGGTGCACGCGGTGTTGGGCGTGCCGTTTGTGATCATTACCGTGTCAGCAACCTTGCAGGGTTTTAATCACAATCTGGTACGGGCGGCGGCCAGTTTGGGTGCATCGCCGTTGACTGCCTTTCGCCGGGTGACCTTGCCGTTGATTGCACCGGGGGTTATTTCCGGTGCGCTGTTTGCCTTCGCCACCTCGTTTGATGAAGTGGTGGTCACGCTGTTTTTGGCCGGGCCCGAGCAGGCGACCCTGCCACGGCAGATGTTCAGCGGCATCCGCGAAAACCTCAGCCCGACCATAGCTGCTGCGGCAACCTTGCTGATCGCTTTTTCGGTGGTGTTGTTGCTGACCCTTGAATGGTTGCGTGGGCGCAGTGAAAAGCTGCGTACGGCGCAGGCCTAGAACCAGCAGGCATCCCACAAGGGGTAATCGCCGATCCGTGTGGCCAGCTGTGCACGGATCGGGTTTCTGATGATGTAGCGGGCTGCGGCCTTAAGGTCCTCTTCATGGCGTAGTGCCCTGTCGTAATAGCCTTTTTGCCACAGTCGGCCATTGGATTGGCTTGCGTGGTTAACTGCCACGCTACTGCGTGATTTTATGCGGCACATCAGCTCGCTCACCGATTTATGACGTAGCTCGACCAGCCAATGGCAATGGTCGGGCATGACTACCCAGGCAATTGAGTTGACGACGCCTTCGTCGTGAGCGTGCCGGAGCTGGTTGACTACGAGGCGGCCTAGGTGAAAGTCATTGAATACTGGCCGCCGTTGGTCGGTGATAGTGGTGAGCAGATAGATACCACCCGGTTCTGAGTAGCGGCCTATACGCAGGCGGCATGCGTTGTTTAAAACTGGCAATCCTTTGCCCTCCGGTTTGATGATTACTAACGCTAGATCAGCCATCGGCAAGTAACAAAGCCAACCTTTAACCGGATATTGCACCCGGCGTAGCAGCTGCCGAAGGAACGAGGCTGCGTTCGACGGCGTAGCCGTCGCAAAACCTGAAATTGCGGTGGGTCAGGTAAAACGGGGATTGAGGATTTGCGGTCGCTGCGCAACCGAACGCCGCCTCGTTCCTTCGGCAGCTGCTACGCATGGCATATGGCCAATCATCGTGGCAAGGCGGTGCGCGCGTCACGGTGGGCGGTATACAATGCGCGCCACCGTGTTTAGCCCACTAAAAGGTGCGTCATGCAGCCCTTCGCTATTGCCCCATCGATTCTTTCCGCCGATTTCGCCCGTCTTGGCGAAGAAGTGGACAACGTACTCGCCGCGGGTGCTGATATCGTTCACTTCGATGTCATGGACAATCATTACGTACCCAACCTGACCATCGGCCCGATGGTCTGCGCTGCCTTGCGCAAGTACGGCATCACCGCTCCCATCGATGCGCACCTGATGGTTAGCCCGGTCGACCGGATCATCGGCGACTTTATCGAAGCTGGCGCGACCTACATCACCTTCCACCCCGAAGCGACGCAGCACATCGACCGCTCCCTGCAACTGATCCGCGAAGGTGGCTGCAAGGCAGGTCTGGTGTTTAACCCGGCGACCCCGCTGGATGTGCTCAAGTACGTGATGGACAAGGTCGACATGATCTTGCTGATGAGCGTAAACCCAGGCTTCGGCGGGCAGAAATTCATCCCCGGCACGCTGGATAAACTGCGTGAAGCCCGTGCACTGATCGATGCATCCGGGCGCGAGATTCGCCTGGAAATCGACGGTGGCGTGAACGTTGGCAATATCCGTGAAATCGCCGAAGCCGGTGCTGACACCTTTGTCGCCGGTTCTGCGATTTTCAACACGCCAAACTATGAAGAAGTCATTCAAAAAATGCGTGCCGAGCTAGCGTTGGCCCGTCCATGAGCCGTTTTGAGCAGCTACTTCAGGGGCGGCTGCCAAAGCTGGTGATGTTCGATCTGGATGGCACCCTGATTGACTCAGTACCGGATTTGGCCGTCGCCGTGGAGGCCATGCTGCTCAAGTTGGGTCGCCCGCCCGCCGGGATTGAGAACGTGCGGCTGTGGATCGGCAACGGTGCGCCCATGCTGGTGCGCCGTGCCCTGGCCAGCAACATGGAAGGCAGCGGTGTTGACGACACTGAGGCCGAACTGGCGCTGGAGATTTTCATGGAGGCCTACGATGGTGGCCATGAACACACCAAGGTTTATCCCGGTGTACGCGAAAGCCTCAAGTGGCTGCAAAAACAGGGCGTTGAAATGGCCCTGATCACCAACAAGCCGGAGCGCTTCGTAGCGCCCTTGTTGGATGAGCTGAAGCTGGGGCGGTTTTTTCGCTGGATTGTCGGTGGCGACACCATGCCACAGAAAAAACCCGACCCTGCCGCGTTGCTGTTTGTGATGAAGATGGCTGGCACCACTCCTGCGCAATCAATGTTTATCGGCGATTCGCGGAATGACGTGCTGGCGGCGAAGGCCGCAGGTGTGCGCTGCGTAGCCCTGAGTTATGGCTACAACCACGGCCGACCGATTGAAGAAGAATCACCGGATATGGTGATTGGCAACCTGCAAGAGCTGATAGCCGGTTGCTTAGATTCTGCGCCTGAGATAACGTTGGGCAATTCTGTTTCCTCCTCTCGAAGAGATTCCATCGTGGTGGTCACTCGCAAACTCTGGATGAAAGTTATCAAGGCCCTGGCCCGCTGGCGTTGGCGCGCCTGACTTGAATCTGGCCGCATAGCCGGCACGTTTGCATACCTGACCGTTTTACCCTCAGACCACGAGGCACCTCATGATCCGCGAAGAATTCCTGCGTTTGGCCGCTGCTGGCTACAATCGTATCCCCCTTGCACGCGAAACCTTGGCCGACTTCGACACACCGCTGTCGATCTATCTGAAGCTGGCCGATCAGCCCAATTCCTATTTGCTGGAATCGGTGCAGGGCGGCGAGAAGTGGGGCCGTTACTCGATCATCGGCTTGCCATGCCGCACGGTGCTGCGTGTGCATGATCATCAGGTCAGCGTGACCCACGATGGTGTCGAGATCGAGTCCCTCGAAGCTGAAGATCCGTTGACCTTCGTTGAGGAGTTCAAGGCTCGTTACAACGTGCCGACCATTGCCGGCTTGCCGCGTTTCAACGGTGGCCTGGTAGGGTATTTCGGTTATGACTGCGTGCGTTACGTGGAAAAGCGTCTGGGCAAGTGCCCGAACCCTGATCCGCTGGGCGTGCCGGACATTCTGCTGATGGTGTCCGACGCTGTTGTGGTATTCGATAACCTGGCTGGCAAGATGCACGCCATCGTGCTGGTCGATCCGGCGCGGCCTGACGCTTATGAAGAGGGTCAGGCCCGGCTTGAGGCGCTGCTAGAGCAACTGCGTCAACCGATTACGCCGCGCCGAGGTCTGGACTTCACTGCGCAGCAAGCGGCTGATCCAGTGTTCCGTTCCAGCTTCACCCAGGACGACTACGAAAAAGCCGTCGACACGATCAAAGACTACATCCTCGCAGGCGATTGCATGCAAGTGGTGCCGTCGCAGCGCATGTCTATCGACTTCAAGGCCGCGCCGATCGATTTGTATCGTGCGCTGCGCTGCTTCAACCCAACGCCGTATATGTACTTCTTCAATTTTGGTGACTTCCACGTGGTGGGCAGTTCGCCTGAAGTGCTGGTACGGGTTGAAGACAACCTGATCACCGTACGCCCGATTGCCGGGACGCGCCCTCGGGGTGCGACTGAAGAGGCCGATCTGGCGCTCGAAGAGGACCTGCTCAGTGATGACAAGGAAATCGCCGAGCACCTGATGCTGATTGACCTGGGGCGTAACGACACGGGCCGCGTCTCAGAAATCGGCTCGGTCAAGCTCACCGAGAAGATGGTGATCGAGCGTTACTCCAACGTGATGCACATTGTGTCCAACGTCACCGGCCAGCTCAAAAGCGGACTGACAGCGATGGACGCACTGCGGGCGATTTTGCCAGCGGGTACGTTGTCCGGTGCACCGAAAATCCGCGCGATGGAGATCATCGATGAACTGGAGCCGGTCAAGCGTGGTGTGTATGGCGGCGCGGTCGGTTATTTTGCCTGGAACGGCAATATGGACACGGCCATTGCGATCCGTACCGCAGTGATCAAGGACGGTGAATTGCATGTGCAGGCTGGTGGCGGCATTGTCGCTGACTCGGTCCCGGCCCTTGAGTGGGAAGAAACCCTCAACAAACGCCGCGCAATGTTCCGTGCTGTTGCCCTGGCCGAACAAACCCCACGGGATTGATTGCGTCCCTTTGTGGGAGCGAGCAAGCTCGCTCCCACACGCCCACCCTCGAGATTTTAGAAGTTCAGGCTAACCCCGACATTCACCCCCTGCTGCATAACCCCGTCACTCTTTCTCGCGTTATAAGCCGCCCGCAGCATAAGGTCGGAGGTCAGTTTGTGGCTGACCCCCAGGCTCAAACGGGCAAGGTTACTTGGCGGTGTATAGCCTTCGAGCTTGAAACGAT
This sequence comes from Pseudomonas sp. ML2-2023-6, assembly GCF_037055265.1. Lineage (NCBI taxonomy): Bacteria > Pseudomonadati > Pseudomonadota > Gammaproteobacteria > Pseudomonadales > Pseudomonadaceae > Pseudomonas > Pseudomonas sp. ML2-2023-6. The sequence continues at coordinate 1,180,786 of NZ_CP146347.1, forward strand.
TATTGGGCAGGCTGTTAAGCGCGATGTTCAGGCGTTGGGTCTGGTCCTGGAACTCATGTTCATGGGCGGCTTCGCCAAACAACAGCGTCTGAGGGGTGGCCTGGTAACTGGCGAGCAAACCCGCACCAAGGCGATTTGAAACAAGCGTCTGCTCTTCGTAGTTCAATGCAGTCGAACGTCGCCCCTTTTCTTCATAGCGATTAACCTCCACCCGCGAATATTCGGCGCTGATAAAAGGCGACAGGTGCCACAGGTCTGAGGCCGGTGCGATGTCATAACCAAGGCGAGTACTTAGCGCCCGAAGGTGCCCGTTAGCTTGCCCTTGCTCCATGCCTTCACCTATGCCAAACGCGAATTTTCGCTTTAGGCTGTCGTAATCCAGCCTTCCCAACGTCAGCGCGGCATCACCCCACCAATGATTGTGTTGGTATTGCGCAAACACACTGCCCAGATAGCTATTGAGTTTGTAATCCGATTCATTGGCGCCTGCTTCCAGGTGTTGCCGATAAAACCCGCCTGCTACTCCAAAACGCCAGTTTTCATCTGCCCTGTAGCTGGTGCCGATATTGACGTTATAGCCTCTGCCATCTGCACTCACGGAGGTGTCCTGTCCGTCGATTTCCAGGCGCTGCCCACCACCAGCAACCATGGATCTCCATTGGCCAATGGCTTGCCATTGACCGTTGTCGCCAGCCCATTGGTTGCGCAGTTGGTCTTGATGGGCGTTTAGCGTGCCTTGAGCCATGACTGGTAACAAAGTCAGTTCCCAAGGGACGGCAAGCAATGAATAGGCGTAGTCGGCAATTAACTGCTGACCCACCTCGGTGGGGTGCACCTTGTCGTTGAACAGCAGTTTGCCCGGGTTGGGAGTTGAGCTGTTGAGGCCGTACTTCGGGTTTTCCGCACATTCATCACCGTTGAAGCAAGTACCGATAAGGTCCTGTCCAAGTGCCAAGCCATAACGGGCAGGATCGGTAACGGCTTCACGCAGCAACAGCGGGATATTGAGAGGGATGATTTCGGCGTCTATCTGTTCGAGTTGCTGTACCAACTCATGGTTGAACATGGTGCTGAGGTAGCTGGTACCCGCTTGGGCAGATGTGCCGTAAATGGCCGGGGTCAGGCCCAGGTCGGGCAGCAGCCAGACCATGATGTAGCGCGCCCCGGCCTGTTGCAGGGCGTAGGTGCTTGCAGCCAGCCTTTGTGCGGTTTTGCCTGCTTCAGCGGGACTGGTGACCTTTCCTTGAATGAAGTCATTACCGCCACCGGAAATGAAGTACAGCGCCTTGGGGTCAGCCTTGAAGTTGTTCTCCACAAGGTAACCAGGCTTGCTGCGCAGTACGGAACCGCCAATTAAAAACCAGTCATCAGGGACGGTGACTTTTGAAACAGTTGTGACGGAATTGAGTATCTGGTCCGTGCGGTAACCACCGACCGCCCAGTTATTGCCATCGGGCGAGCCTGTGACGGAATTTGTCATCGATGTGGACGGGCCCAGATCACCGGGTGCAATACCCAGTTTTGCGCCCAGCCGCATGGGCGCTACGGCAACATACTCCTCGCCGCTGTATTCCTTGTACGTGGGCCCGGTGTGATTGGTGAAACGCATGCCACTGCCTACACCTGGAAATTGCCCCGAATCGCTCAGGCTGTCGCCGAACACGATCATGGTGGAGTAGGGAGTTGGGGCCGCTATGGCGCGTTCGCTGACGATGGACAAAATGCATCCCGCCAGAGGGATAAGTAGTGAAAGCCTGCGCATGGGACGACCTTTTTTATTGTTAAGAGCGCGGACATTAACAAAACGATCTGTATTAATTGTTTCGTGTAAAACAAAGTCACAAAGTACTTAATGGTTGTTTTCCCCTGTATTCGCTACCCCATGTTGCACCTGTCGCGAGGCTACGTTACTGTGCCATGACGTAGAAATGAGACCCTTCCTGTGTTGATCATCAGCAAACTCTTTATGCGAGTTGTTAAGGCCCAAGGCCGTTGGCGTTGGCGCGCCTAATATTTCTCTGCCGGCCCCGCCGGACCTGCCCCCTGCGTTTTCCTGAATGGCTCCCCCTCGGTTGGTGTGTTCAAACCAGCAACTGAAACTGCGGGCATAGAGTTCTGAAAACAGTTTTGAATGTCAGTGAATTCAGAGGTTTAGCAACATGTTGCTGATGATCGATAATTACGACTCTTTTACTTACAACGTTGTGCAGTACCTCGGCGAATTGGGTGCCGAGGTCAAGGTGGTGCGCAATGACGAACTGACCGTGGCCCAGATCGAAGCGCTCAAGCCTGAGCGTATTGTGGTCTCGCCCGGCCCGTGTACACCGAACGAGGCGGGTATCTCCCTCGAAGCGATCAAACACTTTGCAGGCAAGCTGCCAATTCTGGGCGTGTGCCTGGGCCATCAGTCCATCGGCCAGGCTTTTGGCGGTGATGTGGTTCGCGCCCGACAAGTGATGCACGGTAAAACCAGCCCGGTGTATCACCTCGATACTGGGGTGTTCCAGGGCTTGAACAACCCGTTGACCGTGACCCGTTATCACTCGCTGGTGGTCAAGCGCGAAACCCTGCCTGACTGTCTCGAGCTGACCGCCTGGACTCGGCTTGAAGATGGCACGGTCGACGAGATCATGGGCTTGCGCCACAAGACACTGAATATTGAAGGGGTGCAATTTCACCCTGAATCGATCCTGACCGAACAAGGTCATGAACTGTTTGCCAACTTTCTTAAACAAACCGGCGGCACGCGCTAAGGACTTCAAATGGATATCAAGACAGCCCTGAACCGTATCGTCGGTCATCTCGATCTGAGCACCGATGAAATGCGCGATGTAATGCGCGACATCATGACCGGTCAATGCACCGAGGCGCAGATTGGCGCGTTCATGATGGGCATGCGCATGAAGAGCGAAAGCATCGACGAAATCGTCGGTGCCGTGACCGTAATGCGCGAATTGGCAGACAAGGTAGAGCTCAAAACCCTCGATGGCGTGGTCGATATTGTCGGCACCGGTGGTGACGGCGCGAATATCTTCAACGTATCCACAGCTTCGGCTCTGGTGATTGCGGCTGCAGGCTGCACCGTGGCCAAGCACGGTAACCGTGCGGTATCTGGCAAGAGCGGCAGTGCGGACTTGCTCGAAGCAGCGGGTGTATATCTGAACCTGACCCCTGCACAAGTAGGCCGTTGCATCGACAGCGTAGGTATCGGTTTCATGTTCGCCCAGTGTCATCATGGCGCCATGAAACACGCAGCCATTCCGCGTCGCGACCTTGGCCTGCGAACCCTGTTCAATATGCTTGGCCCGCTTACGAATCCGGCTGGTGTGTTGCATCAAGTAGTGGGTGTTTTCAATCAGGCACTGTGCCGGCCTTTGGCTGAAGTGTTGCAGCGTCTGGGCAGCAAGCATGTGCTGGTGGTGCATTCGCAAGACGGCCTGGATGAGTTCAGCCTGGCAGCGCCGACCTATGTGGCGGAGTTGCATAAAGGTGAAATCAAGGAATATTGGGTCCAGCCTGAAGACCTGGGCATCAAGAGCCAAAGCCTGTTTGGCCTGGTGGTCGACAGTCCGGAGCAATCGCTGGAGTTGATCCGCGATGCCTTGGGTCGTCGCAAAACTGAAGCGGGCCAGAAAGCCGCTGAAATGATTGTTCTCAATGCGGGTGCTGCACTGTATGCCGCTGACCTTGCCTACACTCTTAAAGAAGGTGTGGAATTGGCCCATGACGCGCTGCACACCGGGTTGGCCCGAGAGAAGCTCGAAGAGCTGGGCGCATTTACCGCGATTTTCAAGCAGGAGAATGAAGCATGAGTGTGCCAACCGTTCTGGAGAATATTCTGGCGCGTAAAGTTCAGGAGGTTGCCGAGCGCAGTGCTCGCGTGAGCCTGGCAGAACTCGAACGTCTGGCTGCTCAGGCTGATCCGGTTCGCGGCTTTGCCAATGCCTTGTTGGCACAAGCCAAGAAGAAACAGCCCGCGGTAATTGCCGAAATTAAAAAGGCTTCACCCAGCAAGGGTGTGATTCGCGAGCACTTCGTGCCTGCCGAAATTGCCAAGAGCTATCAAACGGGCGGCGCGACCTGTTTGTCCGTGCTGACCGATATCGACTACTTTCAAGGCGCCGATGCGTACCTGCAACAGGCACGCGCGGCCTGTACCTTGCCGGTAATTCGCAAGGACTTCATGATCGATCCGTATCAAATCGTCGAAGCCCGTGCGTTGGGTGCCGACTGCGTGCTGTTGATCGTGTCCGCTCTGGACGACGTGAAAATGGCCGAACTGGCTGCCGTTGCCAAAAGCGTAGGGCTTGATGTGTTGGTTGAAGTGCATGATGGCGATGAGCTTGAACGCGCACTTAAAACCCTCGATACGCCTTTGGTGGGGATCAACAACCGTAACCTGCACACGTTTGAAGTCAGCCTGGAGACCACGCTGGATCTGTTGCCACGTGTTCCTCGTGACCGTTTGGTGATTACCGAAAGCGGGATTCTTAATCGTGCGGATGTCGAACTGATGGAAATCAGCGAGGTGTATTCGTTCCTGGTTGGCGAAGCTTTTATGCGCGCCGAGAATCCAGGTACCGAACTGCAGCGCTTGTTCTTCCCTGAGCGGGTTGTGCCGGTGACGGGTTCGACACTGGACTGACCTGCAAAACTTCCTGTGGGAGCGAGCTTGCTCGCGATGCAGGCAACGCGATCTGTCAGGTAAATGCGGTGATGCCATCGCGAGCAAGCTCGCTCCCACCGTCATTGTTGTTCTGCGTTTGGAAGGAATCTTATGCCGCTGGTCAAACAACTCACTGTCGAAGCAGGCCTCAAGGCCGAGCAGGATTTGCTGGCCTCGGTTTGTGCCGGGGAGTTGGAGGCTGGAGTGCTGTTCTGGCAACCCACGGATCGGGCGTTGGTCATGCCGCGCCGCTTGAGTCGCTTGCCGGGTTTTGAACAGGCCAGTGTCGAGTTGGCAGCCAGCGGCTGGCCTATTCTGTTACGTGAAACGGGTGGCGAGCCGGTTCCTCAGTCTGCGTCGACGATCAATATCGCTCTGGTCTACGCGCCTTTGCGCAGTGAAGGTGACCATGGGCGTATCGAAACCGCGTATCGACGCTTGTGCGAGCCCATTTGCGATTTGTTGACTCACTTGGGTGGGGCTGCGTCTTTGGGTGAGGTTGAGGGCGCGTTTTGTGATGGTCGTTTCAACGTCAATCTCAATGCTCGCAAGCTGGTCGGAACTGCTCAGCGCTGGCGACAGAGCCAAGGTGGGCAGCGACCTGTCGGCCTGGTGCACGGTGCATTGCTGGTCGATAACGAGCGTGAGTCGATGGTGGCTGCGGTCAATCGTTTCAATCAACTGTGCGATCTTGAGCAACGCTGCTTGGCTGACAGCCACATTGCCTTGCACGAAGCGTTTGTTGCCCCCGACTTCTTTGAGCGCCTGAGTGCCAGCTATCAACAGATCCTGGCGCCCTTGCTCAAGCCTTAACGTGTACCGAACACCACCATGGTCTTGCCTTTGACGTTCACCAGGTTCTGTTCTTCCAGACCTTTTAGTACGCGGCCAACCATCTCTCGCGAACAACCGACAATCCTGCCGATTTCCTGACGGGTAATCTTGATTTGCATGCCGTCAGGGTGGGTCATGGCGTCAGGTTGTTTGCACAGCTCAAGCAGGCAGCGAGCAACTCTTCCCGTGACATCAAAGAACGCCAGGTCGCCGACCTTGCGCGTGGTGTTGCGCAGGCGTTGAGCGATTTGGCCACTTAGCGCGTAAAGAATTTCTGGCTCTTGCTGTGTGTATTCTCTGAATTTTGAATAGCTGATCTCTGCTAATTCGCACTCGGTCTTGGCCCGAACCCATGCGCTGCGTGTCTGTTCCTGTCCCGGTTGTTCAAACAGACCCAGCTCGCCAATAAAGTCTCCGCTATTGAGGTAGGCAATGATCATTTCACGACCGTCCTCGTCTTCAATCAAAACCGTTACCGAACCTTTGATAATGAAGAACAGTGTGTGTGAGGACTCGCCTGCGCAGATGATATTGCTCTTGGCCGGATAACGTTTGCGCTGGCAAAAAGTCAAAAACTTGTCGAGGTTCTTGATTTTGGGTATGGGAGAAAGAGCAACCATGGTTGTATCCCGAAAAGCTTGCACAGTAAGGGTTAGATCTATTTTTATATAGAGCGCTTGCTGGCTGGCGCCAGCGATTTGGCGCCAGCTTACCAGACAGGTTCTGCTGGGTTTGCAGAATTTTCCCCACCGGATGCCAGAGAAACGCTTCAGTGTGGCGAGTTATCAGTTTCTGGCCCTGTGCTAAGCTGGCGCCCCTTTTAAAACAGTGGAGTCTGGGCGATGAAGGCACGCATTCAATGGGCTGGCGAAGCCATGTTTCTGGGCGAATCAGGCAGCGGCCACGTCGTTGTGATGGATGGTCCGCCTGAAAGTGGTGGTCGCAATCTGGGCGTACGCCCGATGGAAATGCTGTTGTTGGGGCTCGGTGGGTGCAGCAACTTTGACGTTGTCAGCATTCTCAAAAAATCGCGTCAGGCGGTTGAGAGCTGCGAGGCGTTCCTGGAAGCAGAGCGCGCCACCGAAGATCCAAAGGTGTTCACCAAGATCCATCTGCACTTTGTGGTCAAGGGCCGAGGTTTGAAAGAAGCTCAGGTCAAGCGCGCCATCGAGCTGTCGGCCGAGAAGTATTGCTCGGCATCCATCATGCTGGGCGCTGCAGGTGTTGCGATTAGCCACGACTACGAAATCATCGAGTTGGGCTGAGCGAGTCGCCATTACGGTTGCAGCATAAAAAAGGGCCTGAGTTCAGCCCTTTTTATGCGCAAAGTACCGCTACAAACTGTAGCTGCCCAAAGTTAGAGGCTGCGATCAGATGCGGTACGTGCTTTTGGTCATGACTTTGGCCATCAGGCTCATGCCAAATTTGACCGGGGCAGGGAAGCGGTAGCCGCCTGCATTGAGCGCCGATTCTGCGTGTTGTTCTTCGTCGATACGCATTTGCTCGAGAATTGCCCGAGACTTCTCGTCTTCAGCCGGCAGTTGCTCAAGATGTTCGTTCAGGTGTTTGCACACTTGATCTTCGGTCGCCGCCACGAACCCCAGACTGACTTTGTCGCTGATCAGCCCTGCTGCCGCGCCGATGCCAAACGACATCCCGTAAAACAACGGGTTCAGTACGCTTGGGTGGCTACCCAACTGACGGATGCGTTGCTCGCACCAGGCCAGGTGGTCGATTTCTTCTTCAGCGGCATGTTCCATCGCTTCGCGCACATGGGGCAGCTTGGCAGTCAGCGCTTGGCCCTGATACAAGGCTTGGGCACAGACTTCGCCGGTATGGTTGATACGCATCAGCCCGGCTACATGGCGAGTGGCCTGCGCGTCTAACGGGTTTTCAGGTTTGACGATGGCAGGCGACGGCCGATGAGGCATACCGCTGAAAGGCAGCAGTGTGCGCAAGGCGGTATCGGCTTGTAACAGAAGACGGTCAATCGGCGAGTAGTGACGTTGGGTAGTCATGCTTACCTCCGGAAAAAATCACGGCGGTCAGTTTACCCCAATCAGGCGGGCGGAGTTTGCGTTGGATCATGGGTGAATGTGGGAGCTCTGCAGCTCCCACGGCAGAATCGTTGGCCAATCAGCCCGGTGGCCAGTTCATCTGGCGTTGACCTAAAACGTGCATGTGAATGTGGTAGACCGTTTGGCCACCCTTTTCATTGCAGTTCATCACTACGCGGAAACCGTCTTCGCAACCCAGTTCTTTGGCCAGACGTTGCGCTGTGAACAGGATATGGCCTGCCAGAGGTTTGTCTTCTTCGGTCAAGTCGTTAAGCGTGCGTATCGGTTTTTTCGGAATGACCAGAAAATGGATCGGCGCTTGTGGGGCTATATCGTGAAAGGCGAGCACTTGATCATCTTCGTAAATGATCTTTGCGGGTATTTCACGGTTGATGATCTTGGTGAACAGAGTATCCAAAGCTGTGTCTCCTTGAGTGAAGTCCGGTCTGAGTGTACTCAGGGTGGTGAGTTACGCCCAGTCTCGTTAACGAGGGCAGTAGGATTTGTTGACTGAGGCGGCAATTTTCCGCGTCATCCAGCGCGAGAAGACTCGTGGGAGACGGGTTAGCCAGCGGTTGCGTCGACCCGGAATGATGATCGCCTTGTTTTTATCGAGGGCGCGCACGGTGTAGAGCGCAACTTCTTCGGGGCTCAGGGCTCTGGCGTTTTGCTTGATGGCGTCGGTGTTCATTTTAGCCGCATCGAAAAAGCCGGTTCGGGTAATGCCAGGGCAAAGGACCGAGACCTTGATGCCGGTTTTTTTCACTTCTTCGCGCAAACCTTCAGAAAAGTGCAGCACATACGCCTTGCTGGCAAAGTAGGTGCTGAGCCACGGCCCGGGCTGGAAAGCTGCGATCGAGGACACATTGAGGATTTGCCCGCCGCCCTGAACTGCCATCATGTTGCCGATGGCATGGCACAAGCGGGTGAGTGCCAGAACGTTGAGTTCAATCAGGTCTTGCTCGGCGCTCCAGTCGTGAGCCAGAAAAGGGCCGCAGGTGCCGATGCCTGCGCAATTGACCAGCAAGTCGATCTGGCGGTCACCTTCTTCTAGCTCCAGCAAGAAACCTGACAAACGCAGGGGTTCGCCCAAATCGCAGGCGCGGAACAAAACCTCAACCCCAAAACGCTGGGTCAGTTCAAGTGCAATGGTTTCCAGAGCATCCCGCTGGCGGGCCACCAAAATCAAACTGCGCCCGCGTCGGGCAAGGGCTTCAGCCAGGGCCAGGCCAATGCCGCTGGAGGCGCCAGTGATTAAAGCGTAACGGGTCATGCTGTTCTCCATTGCAACGGTACAGTCCGGTGACAATGATGTCCCTGGCGTTAACGCGTTCATTAAGGCGGGCAGTCTACAGGCTGTTGCTGTTGACTGCGTTGATCAACGCAGTCAACAGGCCCAAAGCAAAGAGGGCGATCATTGCGCAGATGCTCAGACCAATCAAAAAGATGGTGATCGAGGCGATGACGTTGACCGCCCGGCTGTTCGGTGGCGGCGGGGGACCATATTTATTGGGGCCGGGAGTGCCAGGCATCAATAGCATCATCAGGGACAGAACCAGGTTGGCCACGGGCACCAGATGCAGCAACAGCATCCAGGCGGACCAATTGAGGTCGTGCAAACGCTGGGCACCCATTCTCAGGCCAAGGATGAAATAGACCATCGAGAGTGTAGCCCCGCAGGTAATGCCAAGGGTGGGCGACACCTTGACTGCGAGCAGAACCAGAAGCGACGTCACCATGGCGATGACGGTGAGTACCATGCTCCAGGCCAGCAGCCTTAAACGCCCGATGCGGCCGCTGAACCCTACAGGGTCCAGTGCCGCATAGGGTTCTTGAGGGATTTTGTCCAGGCTAAGCTCGGGCATGGTGGCATCCTTGTCCGGATATGTTTAACAAAAGCCCGCCGAAAATGGCGGGCTTGGCAATGTCAGTGGTGCGGCCAATGTTGCGAGAGCCTTGAGGTGAGGTCTTGCGCCTTGCGGTATTCCTCATCCAGGCGCGCGATCAATTGATCGATGGTTGGCAGATCGTGAATTTCCCCGACACCTTGCCCGGCAGACCATACCGTTTTCCATGCTTTGGCTTCATCGGTAAGCGGCTTGAGTTTATTGCCTGCCCCCGTTTCGCTTTTACCCTGGAGTGCGGCGAGGTCGAAACCTGCGTTTTCAAGGCTTTGGCGCATAAAACTGGCGGGTACACCTGATACCGCTGGGGTGTGGATGATATCGGCGGCGCGGGATGTCAGCAGCATATCTTTGTAGGCGTCAGGAGCATGGCTCTCTTGGGTAGCGATAAAGCGTGTGCCGAGGTAGGCAAGGTCTGCCCCCAGAACTTGTGCCGCCAGAATCTCGTGGCCGTGGTTCAGGCAGCCAGACAGCAGCACGGTTTTGTCGAAGAACTGACGAATTTCGGCCAGCAGGGCAAAAGGGCTCCAGGTGCCGGCATGACCGCCAGCACCAGCGGCGACGGCAATCAGACCATCGACTCCGGCTTCTGCGGCTTTTTCTGCATGACGCCGGGTGGTGACATCGTGGAACACCAGGCCGCCATAGCTGTGGACGGCATCCACCAGCTCTTTGACTGCCCCAAGGCTGGTGATGACGATTGGCACCTTGTGTTCAATGCAGATCGCCAGATCTGCCTGCAACCGTGGATTGCTGTTGTGCACAATCAGGTTTACGGCGTAGGGCGCAGGGTTATCCAATGTGGCGAGCCCTGCTTCTATTTCTTCAAGCCATGCCTTGAATCCGCTGCTCTCGCGTTGGTTGAGCGCAGGAAAACTGCCAACAACCCCGTTACGACAGCAGGCCAGGACAAGTTGAGGGTTGGAAATCAGAAACATGGGGGCGGCAACTACCGGCAGGCGCAAGCGTTGTTCAAGCAGGGCGGGCAGTGACATTGGATAACCTCGGATCTTCAGGAAGTGAGTTTAAAACGGTTTGACCACCACCAGAATTACGATAGCCAGCAAGAACACCACGGGCACTTCGTTGAACCAGCGATAGAACACGTGAGTGCGCTTGTTTTCACCACGAGCGAAGCGTTTTAGCTGCGCGCCACACATGTGGTGATAACCGATGAGCAGAAAGACCAGCGTCAGTTTGACGTGCATCCATCCTTGGCTGAGAAAGCCAGGGTTGAGCATGAGCAACCAGCCCCCGAAAATCAGGGATGCGATCATTGCCGGGCCCATGATGCCGCGATACAGCTTGCGCTCCATGATGATGAATCGTTCTTTGCTAACGGAATCTTCGCTTTGTGCGTGGTAAACAAAGAGGCGCGGAAGGTAAAAAAGGCCAGCAAACCAGCAGACGATGCTGATGATGTGGAAGGCTTTGAGCCATAGATAAAGCATTTTTAGTTATTCCCAGGTTCACGGTAGATCAAATAGTAGTAGTAGAGCGTCCGGGAGTCACCTTGGCGGTTGTCGCAGGGGCGTGGTGTCCCTATTATCGAAGGCTTTCCAGTGGTTTCGTTGAGGGCAGGTTATGGTCAAGGTCGGTATTGTCGGCGGCACGGGTTACACCGGGGTCGAATTGCTGCGTTTGCTGGCACAGCATCCGCAGGCTGAAGTGGTTGTCATCACTTCTCGATCCGAGGCTGGCCTGCCAGTTGCCGATATGTATCCCAACCTGCGCGGTCACTACGATGGTCTGGCCTTCAGCGTGCCGGACACACAAACGCTGGCCGCGTGCGATGTAGTGTTTTTCGCAACACCACACGGTGTAGCCCATGCGTTGGCTGGCGAATTGCTGGCTGCAGGTACAAAGGTTATCGACCTCTCGGCTGATTTCCGGCTGCAGGATGCTGATGAGTGGGCCAAGTGGTACGGCCAGCCCCATGGTGCGCCAGAATTGCTGGGGGAGGCCGTTTACGGCTTGCCGGAAGTCAATCGTGAGCAAATCAAACAGGCGCGGCTGATTGCTGTGCCGGGTTGCTATCCAACGGCAACACAACTGGGCTTTATTCCTTTGCTGGAAGCGGGCCTGGCTGATACCGCGCAATTGATCGCGGACTGCAAGTCGGGTGTGAGCGGCGCCGGTCGTGGTGCAAGCGTGGGCTCGTTGTATGCCGAAACGTCAGAAAGCATGAAGGCGTATGCAGTTAAAGGTCATCGTCATCTGCCAGAGATTCGCCAAGGTTTGCGTCGTGCTGCCGGCAAAGACGTGGGTCTGACCTTCGTGCCGCATCTGACACCGATGATTCGCGGCATTCACTCCACGTTGTATGCGACCGTGGTCGATCGTTCTGTCGATTTGCAGGCACTGTTCGAGAAGCGTTACGCCAACGAGCCTTTCGTGGATGTGATGCCAGCGGGCAGCCATCCGGAAACCCGTAGCGTACGCGGCGCCAACGTGTGCCGTATTGCCGTGCATCGGCCGCAGGACGGCGACCTGGTTGTGGTGTTGTCGGTCATCGACAACCTGGTCAAGGGCGCTTCTGGCCAAGCAGTGCAGAACATGAACATCATGTTCGGTCTGGACGAGCGCCTGGGCTTGTCGCACGCAGGGATGCTGCCTTAAAAGCAGCTGCAGGTTTCAAGCTATAAGCTGCAAGTAGCGAGCTTTTCACTTGCGGCTGGTAGCTGATCGCTTGCCGCTACCCTCAAATAGTTGACCGCTTTTCTAGGAGAAGCGGATAATGCGCGTTATCACGCATTATGGCGGCATAACGCCGGGAGATAGTCAGCATGAGCGTCGAATCCTTCACCCCCATGGCTTTGCAATTCACCGAAGGTGCTGCGCACAAGGTGAAGAGCCTGGTCGATGAAGAGGGTAATGATCGTTTGAAGTTGCGCGTATTCGTTACGGGCGGCGGTTGTTCCGGTTTTCAGTATGGTTTCACCTTCGATGAAGAAGTGGCCGATGACGACACCCTTGTTGAGCGCGAAGGCGTTAGCCTGGTGGTCGATCCAATGAGCTTCCAGTACCTGGCGGGCGCCGAGGTGGATTATCAGGAAGGTCTGGAAGGCTCGCGCTTTGTGATCAAGAACCCGAATGCCACCACAACCTGTGGTTGCGGATCATCGTTCTCGATCTGATTGTGTTGTAAAGGCTTCAAACTCAACGCCGCGTAGATTCGCGGCGTTTTGCTGTCTGCACTTTGTCAGGCAGGGTAGATGGCGCCCAATACGCGTAAACCGCGTGCGCCCGTGACGCTGGGGCGGTTGGTGGGGATGCTTTCCAGGCAACAGTGCGCAAGCCATGCAAAGGCCATTGCTTCAACCCAGTCGGGATCAACGCCCTTGGCTTGGGTGCTGCTTACCTTGGCTGGCGCCAGCAAGTCTGCCAGGCGGGCCATCAGCGCCGCATTGTGGGCGCCGCCACCACATACCAGCAGTTCATCAGTATGTGGCTGAGCAGCGCGCAGTGACTGCACGATGGTCTGCGCGGTGAGCTCCAGCAGGGTTGCCTGAACATCTTCTGCTGGGAAGGTTGGCAGGCGGAACAGGTGCTGTTTCAGCCACGCCAGATTGAAAACCTCACGCCCTGTGCTTTTTGGGCCCTTGGTCTGGAAGAAAGGATCGCTGAGCAGGGCGTTGAGCAGCAGTGGCTCAATCTTGCCGCTGGCGGCCCACTGACCGCTGCGGTCGTACAGTTCGCCGCGCTGCTCTTGTATCCAGGCATCCAGCAGGACATTTCCTGGGCCACAATCGAACCCTGCAACCGGAGCAGTAGGTGTTATCAGGCTTAGATTGCTGAATCCGCCTACGTTCAGCACTGCCCTGTTTCCGATTTCATTCGTGAACAAGGCTTCGTGGAAAGCGGGAACCAAGGGTGCACCCTGGCCTCCGGCAGCCACATCGCGACGACGAAAGTCACCTACGACACAGATGCTGGTTAGTTCGGCCAGCAGAGCCGGATTGCCGATCTGTACGGTAAAGCCCCGGGCGGGTTCGTGGCGTATGGTCTGGCCATGACTGCCGATAGCGCGGATATCTGTCGGGGAGAGTTGTTGCTGCGCGAGGAGTGCGTTAACCCCCTGTGCAGCCAGCTCGACCCAATGGTTCTCTGCGATTGCACAGCGTGCCACTTCGTCCGGGCCGCTCGCGCACAAGCCAAGCAGCTCACTTCGCAAGGCTTCTGGCATGGGGGTGTAATGGGTGGCGAGCAAGGTGATGCTCGGCCCCAGCTCAACAAGGGCGATGTCCATACCGTCGAGGCTGGTTCCGGACATCACACCTATATAGAGGGCCATGACTTAGCGCTTGCTCGAGGCCAGGAGGGTGGCCTTTTCCTGGTTCATGCGGGCCATCAATGGCTGGCTTTGTTGCAGGAAGCGAGTGCGCTCGGCTTTGGCAATCGGGTCGGCCATCGGCAGCTTCTGGCCCAATGGATCAACGTGTACGCCATTGACCTGGAACTCGTAGTGCAGGTGCGGGCCGGTCGAAAGGCCGGTTGTACCGATGTAGCCAATCACTTGGCCTTGCTTGACCGAACCGCCAGTTTTAACGCCTTTGGCGAAGCCCTGCATGTGCCCGTAAAGCGTGCGATAGGTATTGCCGTGTTGAATGATGACGGTGTTGCCATAGCCGCCGCGACGGCCAGCCAAGAGTACTTTGCCGTCACCGGTTGCCTTGATTGGTGTGCCGCGCGGTGCTGCGTAATCCACGCCTTTGTGGGCGCGGATCTTGTTCAGGATCGGGTGCTTGCGGCCCGAGGAGAAGCGCGAGCTGATGCGGGCGAAGTCTACCGGTGTACGGATAAATGCCTTGCGCATGCTGTTGCCATCAGCGGTGTAGTAATTGGTAATGCCCTGCTTGCTGGTGTAACGCACGGCGGTAAAGGTTTTACCGCGGTTAGTGAAGCGAGCCGAGAGGATATTGCCCGTGCCAACAGCTTTGCCGTTGACCACTTTCTGCTCGTAGACCACTTCGAATTGGTCGCCTGGGCGAATATCCTGAGCGAAGTCGATGTCGTAACCAAACACTTTGGCCATGTCCATCGTCATGCTGTGTGGCAGGCCTGCACGCTGGCCGGAGACAGAAAGCGAGCTGCTGATAACGCCGTGTACATACGCCGAACGCATGGTTGGTTGGGTGGTGACCCGGCGAAAGGTATAGCCTTTGGCGCTTCTGTTGAGGGTGATCGTCTCAAGATCGCTGACCTGGCTGTGCAATTTGTTCAACTGCTGGCCGTCGGGGCTCATTTCAAATTCGAGCTTCTGGCCGTGCTTGAGCTGGCTGAACTGCTTGGCTTGTTTGTCGCTGGCCAGTACTTCATGTACGGAGGTCGCAGGCAGGCCAACCTTCTGGAACAAGGTCGAGAGCGTATCACCCTTGCTGACGATGACTTCGCGGTGGCTGGGAGCCTTTGGTGGCTCGATTTTGGCCGTTTCTACAGGGGCGCTGTCCTGCTGTTCAATCTGGGCAAATGGTGGTGGGCTCGCTTCATTTGTGGCTTGGACGAGCTCTGAAGCGTCTTGATCTTGTGTCAGTTGTTCAGCAGGGGTTTCCAACTCCAGATTCAGAGTCGTTCTTTTGGCTTCTACTTCGCTGGAAGGAAATACCAGCAAGGCCAAGCTTAAGAGAGCGGCGATACCACTTGCTGCAAGCAGGTGGGTCTTCGGATAAAGCGGTGGCGCTTTAGGCGGTTGACTGGTCATAGATGATTTTGACTTTGAGATAAAGGATGAATTGGAAAAGATGACTGGCACAATGAATATGAAATAACTGTATAAAATATAACCAAATCGCCCTTGAAGCAAGTCCGCGAGCTATTCGCGCGCGTATATCAGCCGTATGCCGGCCAGAACTTGTAATTAGTCCCTGATCTTGTATCGTTGGTTCCCTTTGAATTTGAGCCTTACGGGTCTGATATGAAGTCGGTTGAAGAGCAGCTAGCGCTAATAAAGCGGGGTGCCGAAGAGGTACTGGTCGAGTCTGAATTGGTCGAGAAACTCAAGCGCGGCCAGCCGTTGCGTATCAAGGCCGGATTCGACCCGACGGCGCCCGATCTGCACTTGGGTCATACCGTGCTCATCAATAAGCTGCGCCAGTTCCAGGAACTGGGCCATCACGTGATCTTCCTTATAGGTGACTTCACCGGGATGATCGGTGATCCGAGCGGCAAGAGTGCAACGCGTCCACCGTTGACGCGCGAGCAGGTCCTTGCGAACGCGGAGACTTATAAGACTCAGGTGTTCAAGATCCTTGATCCGGCGAAAACCGAGGTGGCATTCAACTCCACCTGGATGGATCAAATGGGTCCTGCCGATTTCATTCGTCTGACGTCCCAATACACCGTTGCTCGCATGCTTGAGCGCGATGACTTTGATAAGCGCTACACCACTAATCAGCCTATCGCTATCCATGAGTTTCTTTATCCGTTGGTGCAAGGGTATGACTCGGTCGCATTGAAGGCCGACGTTGAGTTGGGTGGTACTGATCAGAAGTTCAACTTGCTGATGGGGCGTGAGCTGCAGCGTGGCTACGGTCAGGAAGCGCAGTGCATTGTGACGATGCCTCTGCTTGAAGGGTTGGATGGTGTCAAGAAGATGTCCAAGTCCCTGGGTAACTATGTGGGTATCCAGGAAGCGCCGGGGGTGATGTACAGCAAGCTGGTGTCTATTCCTGATGTATTGATGTGGCGTTACTTCGAGCTGTTGAGCTTTCGCTCGATGGACGAAATCATTGCTTTCAAGGCTGAGGTCGAGGCGGGGGCTAATCCGCGCGATATCAAGATCAAGCTGGCTGAAGAAATTGTTGCTCGTTTCCATGGTGAAGAGGCAGCAGCTAATGCTCATCGTGGTGCCGGTAACCGGATGAAAGATGGCGAGCTGCCAGAAGATCTGCCAGAGATCGAACTGACGGCTGCTGAAGACATGCCTATTGCAGCTGTCCTTAATAAGGCGGGCTTGGTGAAGAACTCTGCGGTGGCGCGAGATCTGCTTGGTTCGGGTGGTGTGCGTATAGATGGTGAGGTGGTTGATCGCACCTATATATATGCACTGGGTTCCACTCACGTTTGCCAGGCCGGGAAGAAGGCTTTTGCACGAATCACGCTAAAAGCTGAATAAACCGGATGTTAGTGCTGGACGGCGCATTTTATTAGCCTATAATGCGCCCACTTCCGGCGCAGTCGAAACGGAAAACTCCTTGGGTTTCAATGAGTTGGATTGGTTTTCGGCAGTGTCAGCTTCAAGTCATCGAAGCAGGAAATGAGGTGTTGACAGCAGCGTGTAACGCTGTAGAATTCGCCTCCCGCTAACGAGAGATCGAAAGCGCAAGTGGTTGATGTTACAGAGGAAACTTTGAAAACATCTTAAAATAACCGCTTGACAGCAACAGAGGCTGCTGTAGAATGCGCGCCTCGGTTCAGCGAAAGCTAACCAACCGCTCTTTAACAACTGAATCAAGCAATTCGTGTGGGTGCTTGTGGAGTCAGACTGATAGTCAACAAGATTATCAGCATCACAAGTTACTCCGCGAGAAATCAAAGATGTAACCAACGATTGCTGAGCCAAGTTTAGGGTTTCTTAAAAACCCAAAGATGTTTGAACTGAAGAGTTTGATCATGGCTCAGATTGAACGCTGGCGGCAGGCCTAACACATGCAAGTCGAGCGGTAGAGAGAAGCTTGCTTCTCTTGAGAGCGGCGGACGGGTGAGTAATACCTAGGAATCTGCCTGATAGTGGGGGATAACGTTCGGAAACGGACGCTAATACCGCATACGTCCTACGGGAGAAAGCAGGGGACCTTCGGGCCTTGCGCTATCAGATGAGCCTAGGTCGGATTAGCTAGTTGGTGAGGTAATGGCTCACCAAGGCTACGATCCGTAACTGGTCTGAGAGGATGATCAGTCACACTGGAACTGAGACACGGTCCAGACTCCTACGGGAGGCAGCAGTGGGGAATATTGGACAATGGGCGAAAGCCTGATCCAGCCATGCCGCGTGTGTGAAGAAGGTCTTCGGATTGTAAAGCACTTTAAGTTGGGAGGAAGGGCAGTTACCTAATACGTGATTGTCTTGACGTTACCGACAGAATAAGCACCGGCTAACTCTGTGCCAGCAGCCGCGGTAATACAGAGGGTGCAAGCGTTAATCGGAATTACTGGGCGTAAAGCGCGCGTAGGTGGTTTGTTAAGTTGAATGTGAAATCCCCGGGCTCAACCTGGGAACTGCATCCAAAACTGGCAAGCTAGAGTATGGTAGAGGGTAGTGGAATTTCCTGTGTAGCGGTGAAATGCGTAGATATAGGAAGGAACACCAGTGGCGAAGGCGACTACCTGGACTGATACTGACACTGAGGTGCGAAAGCGTGGGGAGCAAACAGGATTAGATACCCTGGTAGTCCACGCCGTAAACGATGTCAACTAGCCGTTGGGAGTCTTGAACTCTTAGTGGCGCAGCTAACGCATTAAGTTGACCGCCTGGGGAGTACGGCCGCAAGGTTAAAACTCAAATGAATTGACGGGGGCCCGCACAAGCGGTGGAGCATGTGGTTTAATTCGAAGCAACGCGAAGAACCTTACCAGGCCTTGACATCCAATGAACTTTCTAGAGATAGATTGGTGCCTTCGGGAACATTGAGACAGGTGCTGCATGGCTGTCGTCAGCTCGTGTCGTGAGATGTTGGGTTAAGTCCCGTAACGAGCGCAACCCTTGTCCTTAGTTACCAGCACGTAATGGTGGGCACTCTAAGGAGACTGCCGGTGACAAACCGGAGGAAGGTGGGGATGACGTCAAGTCATCATGGCCCTTACGGCCTGGGCTACACACGTGCTACAATGGTCGGTACAAAGGGTTGCCAAGCCGCGAGGTGGAGCTAATCCCATAAAACCGATCGTAGTCCGGATCGCAGTCTGCAACTCGACTGCGTGAAGTCGGAATCGCTAGTAATCGTGAATCAGAATGTCACGGTGAATACGTTCCCGGGCCTTGTACACACCGCCCGTCACACCATGGGAGTGGGTTGCACCAGAAGTAGCTAGTCTAACCTTCGGGAGGACGGTTACCACGGTGTGATTCATGACTGGGGTGAAGTCGTAACAAGGTAGCCGTAGGGGAACCTGCGGCTGGATCACCTCCTTAATCGACGACATCAGCTGCTCCATAAGTTCCCACACGAATTGCTTGATTCACTGTAAAAGACGGTAGAAGCCACTTAAGTTGTACGGCTTCTCTATCGTAAAGCTTAGAAATGAACATTTTCTCGAAAGAGAGTGAATGTTGATTTCTGATCTTTTGATTAGATCGTTCTTTAAAAATTTGGGTATGTAATAGAAAGTTAGACTGGATAACACTTTCACTGGTGTTTATTCAGGCTAAGGTAAAATTTGTGAATGAGTTCTTAATTGAACATGCGAATTTTCGGCGAATGTCGTCTTCATAGTATAACCAGATTGCTTGGGGTTATATGGTCAAGTGAAGAAGCGCATACGGTGGATGCCTTGGCAGTCAGAGGCGATGAAAGACGTGGTAGCCTGCGAAAAGCTTCGGGGAGTCGGCAAACAGACTTTGATCCGGAGATGTCTGAATGGGGGAACCCACCTAACATAAGTTAGGTATCTTAAGCTGAATACATAGGCTTAAGAAGCGAACCAGGGGAACTGAAACATCTAAGTACCCTGAGGAAAAGAAATCAACCGAGATTCCCTTAGTAGTGGCGAGCGAACGGGGACCAGCCCTTAAGCTGTATTGATGTTAGCGGAACGCTCTGGAAAGTGCGGCCATAGTGGGTGATAGCCCTGTACGCGAAAACATCTTTACAGTGAAATCGAGTAGGACGGAGCACGAGAAACTTTGTCTGAATATGGGGGGACCATCCTCCAAGGCTAAATACTACTGACTGACCGATAGTGAACTAGTACCGTGAGGGAAAGGCGAAAAGAACCCCGGAGAGGGGAGTGAAATAGATCCTGAAACCGTATGCGTACAAGCAGTGGGAGCCCACTTTGTTGGGTGACTGCGTACCTTTTGTATAATGGGTCAGCGACTTATTTTCAGTGGCAAGCTTAACCGAATAGGGGAGGCGTAGCGAAAGCGAGTCTTAATAGGGCGTCTAGTCGCTGGGAATAGACCCGAAACCGGGCGATCTATCCATGGGCAGGTTGAAGGTTGGGTAACACTAACTGGAGGACCGAACCGACTACCGTTGAAAAGTTAGCGGATGACCTGTGGATCGGAGTGAAAGGCTAATCAAGCTCGGAGATAGCTGGTTCTCCTCGAAAGCTATTTAGGTAGCGCCTCATGTATCACTGTAGGGGGTAGAGCACTGTTTCGGCTAGGGGGTCATCCCGACTTACCAAACCGATGCAAACTCCGAATACCTACAAGTGCCGAGCATGGGAGACACACGGCGGGTGCTAACGTCCGTCGTGAAAAGGGAAACAACCCAGACCGTCAGCTAAGGTCCCAAAGTTATGGTTAAGTGGGAAACGATGTGGGAAGGCTTAGACAGCTAGGAGGTTGGCTTAGAAGCAGCCACCCTTTAAAGAAAGCGTAATAGCTCACTAGTCGAGTCGGCCTGCGCGGAAGATTTAACGGGGCTCAAACCATACACCGAAGCTACGGGTATCACTTAGGTGATGCGGTAGAGGAGCGTTCTGTAAGCCTGTGAAGGTGAGTTGAGAAGCTTGCTGGAGGTATCAGAAGTGCGAATGCTGACATGAGTAACGATAATGGGTGTGAAAAACACCCACGCCGAAAGACCAAGGTTTCCTGCGCAACGTTAATCGACGCAGGGTTAGTCGGTCCCTAAGGCGAGGCTGAAAAGCGTAGTCGATGGAAAACAGGTTAATATTCCTGTACTTCTGGTTATTGCGATGGAGGGACGGAGAAGGCTAGGCCAGCTTGGCGTTGGTTGTCCAAGTTTAAGGTGGTAGGCTGGAATCTTAGGTAAATCCGGGATTCTAAGGCCGAGAGCTGATGACGAGTTGTCTTTTAGACAACGAAGTGGTTGATGCCATGCTTCCAAGAAAAGCTTCTAAGCTTCAGGTAACCAGGAACCGTACCCCAAACCGACACAGGTGGTTGGGTAGAGAATACCAAGGCGCTTGAGAGAACTCGGGTGAAGGAACTAGGCAAAATGGCACCGTAACTTCGGGAGAAGGTGCGCCGGTGAGGGTGAAGCATTTACTGCGTAAGCCCACGCCGGTCGAAGATACCAGGCCGCTGCGACTGTTTATTAAAAACACAGCACTCTGCAAACACGAAAGTGGACGTATAGGGTGTGACGCCTGCCCGGTGCCGGAAGGTTAATTGATGGGGTTAGCTAACGCGAAGCTCTTGATCGAAGCCCCGGTAAACGGCGGCCGTAACTATAACGGTCCTAAGGTAGCGAAATTCCTTGTCGGGTAAGTTCCGACCTGCACGAATGGCGTAACGATGGCGGCGCTGTCTCCACCCGAGACTCAGTGAAATTGAAATCGCTGTGAAGATGCAGTGTATCCGCGGCTAGACGGAAAGACCCCGTGAACCTTTACTATAGCTTTGCACTGGACTTTGAATTTGCTTGTGTAGGATAGGTGGGAGGCTTTGAAGTGTGGACGCCAGTCTGCATGGAGCCAACCTTGAAATACCACCCTGGCAACTTTGAGGTTCTAACTCAGGTCCGTTATCCGGATCGAGGACAGTGTATGGTGGGTAGTTTGACTGGGGCGGTCTCCTCCTAAAGAGTAACGGAGGAGTACGAAGGTGCGCTCAGACCGGTCGGAAATCGGTCGTAGAGTATAAAGGCAAAAGCGCGCTTGACTGCGAGACAGACACGTCGAGCAGGTACGAAAGTAGGTCTTAGTGATCCGGTGGTTCTGTATGGAAGGGCCATCGCTCAACGGATAAAAGGTACTCCGGGGATAACAGGCTGATACCGCCCAAGAGTTCATATCGACGGCGGTGTTTGGCACCTCGATGTCGGCTCATCACATCCTGGGGCTGAAGCCGGTCCCAAGGGTATGGCTGTTCGCCATTTAAAGTGGTACGCGAGCTGGGTTTAGAACGTCGTGAGACAGTTCGGTCCCTATCTGCCGTGGACGTTTGAGATTTGAGAGGGGCTGCTCCTAGTACGAGAGGACCGGAGTGGACGAACCTCTGGTGTTCCGGTTGTCACGCCAGTGGCATTGCCGGGTAGCTATGTTCGGGAAAGATAACCGCTGAAAGCATCTAAGCGGGAAACTTGCCTCAAGATGAGATCTCACTGGAACCTTGAGTTCCCTAAAGGGCCGTCGAAGACTACGACGTTGATAGGTTGGGTGTGTAAGCGCTGTGAGGCGTTGAGCTAACCAATACTAATTGCCCGTGAGGCTTGACCATATAACACCCAAGCAATTTGCGCCCTTGAATACAAGAGCCTGCAAGTTGCGGTGTGTGAAGACGATACAAACCGAAAGTTTGCGATTCACAAAACACCCCTCTATTACATACCCATTCGCTGGAGCGTGAGCCGAAAGGCAAACGACCTGGCTACCGAATTTCTTGACGACCATAGAGCATTGGAACCACCTGATCCCATCCCGAACTCAGTAGTGAAACGATGCATCGCCGATGGTAGTGTGGGGTTTCCCCATGTGAGAGTAGGTCATCGTCAAGATTAAATTCCAAACCCCCTGTCTGCTCACGCAGACAGGGGGTTTGTTTTTGGGCCGAGAAAAGTTGCGGCTAGCGCTGCGCTCTGATTATCAAGGTTTCGCTTTAGTCGTGTTCTGGTTTGCAAGGAGCCACAGGGTTTCTATGCAATCGCACTGCTCATGGCTATTATGCGTGCCTCATTGTGAGGCGATACTTGCATGCTGACGTTGTTGAAACTCTTAAGAGACGGTCGATTCCATTCAGGGCAAGCACTTGGGGCTGCGCTTGGCGTTAGTCGCAGTGCTATATGGAAGCAGCTCCAGCACCTGGAGTCCGACTTGAATTTATCAATTCATAAGGTTCGTGGTCGTGGCTATCAGCTGGCTGCACCGCTTGAGCTCCTTGAGCAGGATCAATTGGCCGCCAGTCCTTGGCCTGTCTCAATTCATCACTCGTTAGACTCCACTAATGCTGAGGCTCTGCGCGCGGTTGACCGTGGTGTAACTGCGCCCTTTGTGGTTCTGGCTGAGCGGCAAACTGCGGGGAGAGGTCGTCGGGGCCGTAAGTGGGTGAGCCCTTTCGCAGAGAATATTTACTACAGCCTGGTTCTTCGAATGGACGGGGGGATGCGTCAGCTCGAGGGGCTCAGTCTAGTGGTTGGCCTGGCGGTGCTGAATGCGCTCAGGGATGTTGGTGTTTCAGGCGTAGGTCTCAAGTGGCCAAATGATGTCCTGGTGGGCAATAAGAAAATTGCCGGCATCTTGCTTGAGCTCGTCGGAGATCCGGCCGACGTATGTCATGTGGTTCTTGGTATAGGCATCAACGTCAACATGAGAGTGGCCAGTGAGGTTGATCAGGCGTGGACTTCTGTTTTTCTGGAGTCCGGGGCTGCGGTAAACCGGAATGTATTGGTTTCGCGGCTAAACGATAGTCTGCTCATGTATCTCAAGCGCCATGAAGTCTCGGGTTTTTCGGCTATACAGGCGGAGTGGGAGCAAAATCATTTGTGGCAAGGTCGTGAAGTATCCTTGATTGCTGGAGTGCACCGAGTGGACGGTACAGTCTTGGGTATTGATCAGCAGGGTGCGCTACGTATGAGAGTTGAGGGTGAGGAGAAAGTGTTCAGTGGCGGCGAGCTTAGTCTGAGGTTGCGCCATGATTCTTGAGATGGACTGCGGTAATAGCTTTATTAAGTGGCGTGCTCTCGATGGCGCAGTTGTCGTGAGTGGCGGGGTTGTTGATTCTGATGCGGGGCTGGTAGCCGCAATATTGGCTGCTCCTGCACTGTGTTTGACGCATTGCCGGCTGGTTAGTGTGCGTAGTGATGATGAAACATCGAGTCTAGTCGCATCGATTGCCGCAACGTTTGGTGTTGCGGTGGAGTGCGCAAAGCCAGCCAAGGCTGTTGCCGGGGTTCGCAACGGATATGAGGAGTTTGCCCTGCTGGGCCTGGATCGCTGGCTGGCTGTGGTTGGTGCTTTTGAGTTGGCGAAAAGTGCGTGTCTAGTTCTGGATTTCGGTACGGCGGTAACGGCAGATTTTGTTACATCCGACGGACAGCATCTAGGTGGTTTTATATGCCCAGGAATGCCATTGATGCGCGACCAGTTGCGCACGCATACCCGGCGAATCAGATATGACAACTTGTCGGCGGAACAGGCATTGCTCCAGCGCACCCCGGGCCGTACGACGGTTGAGGCTGTAGAGCGTGGTTGCTTGCTCATGATGAGGGGATTTGTTTTGACTCAACTGGAGTTGGCGCGTGAGTATTGGGGGCAGGATTTTGAGGTTTTTCTCACGGGTGGTGATGCAAGCCTGGTGAGGGATATGGTGCCTGATGCGCGTTTGGTTCAAGACCTTGTATTTGTCGGTTTGGCGGTAGTTTGTCCCCTTCCTTGAGGTTCCTATGCGTTGGCTGTTTCTGCTGCTGGTTGTTCTGAATATTTTTTATTACGTATGGCATCAGCAAGAGGCGCCGCTTAGGGCCAAGGAGGTTGTTTCCTTGTCTTTGTATAAGGGGAGTCAGCAAGGTATACGGCTGCTCAGTGAGGCTCGGCCTCAGGTGGCTGGCAGTGATGTGCAGGGAGTGCATGTGGACGGTGTGGAGTGCTTCTATCTGAGTGGTATATCCGGTGAGGATCTCTTGCGAAGAGTGCAGCGCAGGCTTTCTGATATGGGTATGCAGTCCCTGCTGGCTGAAGCTGAGCGTAATGATTTGGTGGGATATGTACTCAAAATCACGTCGCAAAGCAGCGCGGCGGTGACTGAAACGGCTCTGCGTAACCTTGCCAATGAATTCAATGGGTTAAATTACAAAAAAATGCGCTGTGAGGGCTTGCAGGTACCCGATAGTTTGCATAGAATGGCGCCCGCTCCACAGTGAACGCCAGACAGGCTACTAGGTGTGAAGCGAGTCAAGTTGCTAACTTCCTGATTTAATTGAAGAAAGTGGTTGACATAAGGCTAGAATGATATAGAATTCTGCCTAGCTCTGGAGGGGTTCCCGAGCGGCCAAAGGGATCAGACTGTAAATCTGACGTCTACGACTTCGAAGGTTCGAATCCTTCTCCCTCCACCATATTTAAGCAAGAACAGCAAGATTTGCGGGTGTAGTTTAGTGGTAGAACCTTAGCCTTCCAAGCTAATGATGCGGGTTCGATTCCCGCCACCCGCTCCAGTCTCGCTGTTTGTGCGATGTGTTTTGCTCTTGTAGCTCAGTTGGTAGAGCACACCCTTGGTAAGGGTGAGGTCAGCGGTTCAAATCCGCTCAAGAGCTCCATATAACAAGGCAGATATGAAAATATCTGCCTTTGTTTTAACAGGTGCATAACCTGTCTGGGTGTTTGCTGGTGATGCCTGTTTTGGGTGTTGCTGCCCTGGTTGGTTGTTACGGTGCAGGTAGCTCGCATTCTGCTACTCGCTGCAATTTTCTGCTTTGATAGGGTTGATTGCAAAAGTAATTGCATAGGTTGTTGAAAAGTCTCTCTCGTGTCGGCATAATCGGCGGCTCGATAATGTTTTAGGTCAGTAGCTCAATTGGCAGAGCGACGGTCTCCAAAACCGTAGGTTGGGGGTTCGATTCCCTCCTGACCTGCCAGATTCGCTCATTGCGTCTGGCTTTCTTTTCACAGGATCCTCTTAGATGACTCCCAAGGCTGAAGTTCAAGGCTCTCGCTTCGATCTCCTCAAGTGGCTTGTAGTGGTTGCTCTTGTGGTGGTTGGCGTTGTTGGGAATCAGTATTATTCTGGTTCGCCGATCCTGTATCGTGTCATTGCACTTCTTGTGATTGCTGCTGTTGCTGCCTATGTAGGCTTGCAGACGGCAAAAGGCAAGTCGTTCGCTGTCCTGGTAAAGGAAGCTCGTACTGAGATTCGTAAAGTCGTATGGCCAACTCGCCAAGAAACTACGCAGACCACGTTGATCGTGGTGGCTGTTGTTCTTGTTATGGCGTTGCTGTTGTGGGGTTTAGATTCCCTGCTCGGTTGGCTCGTTTCCTTGATTGTTGGCTAAGGGTGTCCCGTGGCTAAGCGTTGGTACGTAGTGCATGCTTATTCGGGTTACGAAAAGCATGTTATGCGCTCTTTGATTGAGCGTATTAAGCTGGCAGGCATGGAAGAAGGCTTCGGCGAAATTCTGGTTCCCACTGAAGAAGTGGTTGAAATGCGTAATGGCCAGAAACGCAAAAGCGAGCGCAAGTTCTTCCCTGGTTATGTGCTGGTTCAGATGGATATGAGCGAAGGTACTTGGCACTTGGTCAAGGACACTCCGCGCGTAATGGGCTTCATTGGTGGGACTGCCGACAAACCGGCTCCGATCACTGATAAAGAGGCAGAAGCAATTCTGCGTCGCGTTGCTGATGGTAGCGACAAGCCCAAGCCAAAAACACTATTCGAACCGGGCGAAGTTGTCCGTGTTACCGACGGTCCGTTTGCTGATTTTAACGGTACAGTCGAAGAAGTTAACTACGAAAAGAGCCGCATTCAAGTGGCGGTGCTCATTTTCGGTCGCTCTACTCCGGTAGAGCTAGAGTTTAGCCAGGTCGAGAAGGTCTAGTTAAACACGCATCCCAACCCCATGGCCTAGGCTGTGGGGTTTTGTCGTCACTGGGATAAACGCGCAAGTAACCGGGGAGCCTCTTTAGGCGCTTGAACCCGTAATTGGAGTGCCTCATGGCTAAGAAGATTACCGCTTACATCAAGCTGCAAGTGAAGGCCGCTCAGGCCAACCCAAGTCCACCCGTAGGCCCGGCTCTGGGTCAGCACGGCGTGAACATCATGGAATTCTGCAAAGCTTTCAACGCCCGTACTCAGGGTATTGAGCCAGGCCTGCCGACTCCAGTGATCATCACTGTATACAGCGACCGTAGCTTCACGTTCGAAACCAAGTCGACCCCTGCTTCGGTTCTGCTGAAGAAGGCTGCTGGTCTGACTAGCGGTTCCGCTCGTCCAAACACCGTTAAGGTTGGCACAGTAACTCGTGCTCAGCTGGAAGAAATCGCGAAAACCAAAAACGCGGATCTGACTGCAGCTGATATGGAAGCAGCCGTGCGTACTATCGCCGGTTCTGCTCGTAGCATGGGCCTTAACGTGGAGGGTGTGTAATGGCTAAGCTGACTAAGCGTCAAAAGGCAATCGCCGGTAAAATTGAAGCTGGCAAGTCTTACAACTTTGTAGACGCTGCTGCTTTGCTGGCTGAGCTGTCGACTGTAAAATTCAGCGAGTCTTTTGACATCGCCGTTAACCTGGGCGTAGACCCACGTAAATCTGACCAGGTTGTTCGTAGCGCTACTGTGCTGCCACACGGCACTGGCAAGACTGTACGTGTTGCTGTGTTCACTCAGGGTCCAGCTGCTGAAGCTGCTTTGGCTGCCGGTGCTGATCGCGTTGGTATGGACGACCTGGCTGCCGAAATGAAAGGCGGCGACCTGAACTATGACGTAGTTATTGCCTCCCCGGACGCAATGCGTGTTGTAGGTCAGTTGGGTCAGATCCTCGGCCCACGTGGTCTGATGCCTAACCCTAAGGTTGGTACTGTAACTCCAGACGTAGCCACCGCTGTTAAGAACGCGAAGGCTGGTCAGGTTCGTTATCGCACTGACAAAAACGGTATCATCCACACTTCCGTTGGCAAGGTCGGTTTCGACGCCGTCAAGCTGAAGGAAAACGTTGAAGCCCTGATCGCTGATTTGAAGCGTATCAAGCCAGCTTCTTCGAAAGGTATTTATGTTAAGCGCGTTACCCTGAGCACCACTATGGGCCCAGGCTTGGTCATCGACCAAGGTTCTTTGGACGCGTAAGACAAATTGGCGCGTTTTAACGCGTCAATGAAAGATTGGGGTCCCTGCCTGGCGGGGGCTATCCAAGACCGTAGGCGGCGCAAGCCTTAAACCTTAAGCCTACGCAGATGGTGCTCCCGGTTCCTTACCGAATCAGACACCAAAACGACATCCGGCTTCGGCCAGATGAAACGGTAACAAGCAGGAGTTAAACCCGTGGCAATTAAACTCGAAGACAAGAAGGCCATCGTCGCTGAAGTCAACGAGGCTGCCAAAGTTGCCCTGTCCGCTGTTGTGGCTGATGCCCGCGGTGTGACAGTAGGCGCTATGACCGGACTCCGTAAAGAGGCTCGTGAAGCTGGCGTTTACGTACGTGTTGTACGTAACACCCTGCTCAAGCGCGCTGTTGCTGACACTGAATACAGTGTTCTCAACGACGTGTTCACAGGCCCGACCTTGATCGCATTCTCCAACGAACATCCAGGCGCTGCTGCCCGTTTGTTCAAAGAGTTCGCTAAAGGTCAGGATAAGTTCGAGATCAAGGCAGCTGCGTTCGAGGGCAAGTTCCTCGCAGCTAATCAGATCGACGTACTGGCAAGTCTGCCGACCCGTGACGAAGCAATTTCTCAGCTGATGAGCGTGATTCAAGGCGCAACCAGCAAATTGGCTCGTACTCTGGCGGCCCTTCGCGACCAGAAAGAAGCTGCTGCAGCCTAAGGCTGAGCGACTCCTTTCAGCGTTTATTGTTTATTTCGATAGCCGCCTAGGCTGTCACCCCAATACAGGAATTTATAGTCATGTCTCTGACTACTCAAGAAATCATCGACGCAATCGGTTCGAAATCCGTTCTGGAAATCGTTGAGCTGATCAAGGCAATGGAAGAAGCATTCGGCGTTTCCGCTGCTGCTGCTTCTGCTGGTCCTGCTGCTGCCGCTGCTGTTGTTGAAGAGCAAACTGAATTCAACGTCATGCTGCTGGAAGCTGGCGAGAAGAAAGTTAACGTGATCAAGGCAGTTCGTGAGCTGACTGGTCTGGGCTTGAAAGAAGCCAAGGCAGTTGTAGACAGCGCTCCTAGCGTTGTTCTGGAAGCTGTTGCGAAAGACGCAGCTGACAAAGCCAAGGCTACCTTGGAAGAAGCAGGCGCTAAAGTCGAGCTGAAGTAAGCATCGACCTTGCGTCTCCAGCCCGGGCGTTAAGCCGAGGCTGATGGCTGGTGGCTCTTGCCACCGGCCTTTTTCCGTTATTGGCAGCCGACTAGGTCGGCGCCTCTAACGTGCTGTAACCACCCTGTGCGGTGGAGCAAACCAAGGGGTTTGCACGATTTTCTGGCTGCTCCCGTCGGGAGGGGCCAAACAAGCAGGTGACCAAGCTGGGGAACGCTGATGGCTTACTCATATACTGAGAAAAAACGTATCCGCAAGGACTTTAGCAAGTTGCCGGACGTCATGGATGTGCCGTATCTCTTGGCAATCCAGCTGGATTCGTATCGTGAATTCTTGCAGGCGGGAGCGACTAAAGATCAGTTCCGCGACGTGGGCCTGCATGCGGCCTTCAAATCCGTTTTCCCGATCATCAGCTACTCCGGCAATGCTGCGCTGGAGTACGTCGGTTATCGCTTGGGCGAGCCGGCGTTTGATGTCAAAGAATGCGTGTTGCGTGGCGTAACGTACGCCGTACCTTTGCGGGTAAAAGTTCGTCTGATCATTTTCGACAAAGAATCGTCGAACAAAGCGATCAAGGACATCAAAGAGCAAGAAGTCTACATGGGTGAAATCCCCCTGATGACTGAAAACGGTACCTTCGTAATCAACGGTACCGAGCGTGTAATTGTTTCCCAGCTGCACCGTTCCCCGGGCGTGTTCTTTGACCACGACCGCGGCAAGACGCACAGCTCCGGTAAGCTGCTTTATTCTGCGCGTATCATTCCTTACCGCGGTTCGTGGTTGGACTTCGAGTTCGATCCGAAAGACTGCGTGTTCGTGCGTATTGACCGTCGTCGCAAGCTGCCTGCATCGGTACTGCTGCGTGCGCTGGGTTATACCACTGAGCAAGTGCTGGACGCGTTCTACACCACCAACGTGTTCCACGTTCAGGGTGAGAGCATCAGCCTGGAGCTGGTTCCGCATCGTCTGCGCGGTGAAATCGCGGCCATCGATATCGTCGATGACAAAGGCAAGGTGATTGTTGAGCAGGGTCGTCGTATTACTGCTCGCCACATCAACCAGCTGGAAAAAGCCGGTATCAAAGAGCTCGTTATGCCTCTGGACTATGTCCTGGGTCGCACAACGGCCAAGGCTATCGTGCATCCGGCTACCGGCGAAATCATTGCTGAGTGCAACACCGAGCTGACCACTGAAATCCTGGCAAAAATTGCCAAGGGTCAGGTTGTTCGCATCGAAACGTTGTACACCAACGATATCGACTGCGGTCCGTTCGTTTCCGACACTCTGAAGATCGACTCCACCAGCAACCAATTGGAAGCGCTGGTCGAAATCTATCGCATGATGCGTCCAGGCGAGCCGCCAACCAAAGACGCTGCCGAGACTCTGTTCAACAACCTGTTCTTCAGCCCTGAGCGCTATGACCTGTCTGCGGTCGGCCGGATGAAGTTCAACCGTCGTATCGGTCGTACCGAGATCGAAGGTTCGGGCGTGTTGTGCAAAGAAGACATCGTTGCCGTACTGAAGACTCTGGTCGACATCCGTAACGGTAAAGGCATCGTCGATGACATCGACCACTTGGGTAACCGTCGTGTTCGCTGTGTAGGCGAAATGGCCGAGAACCAGTTCCGCGTTGGCCTGGTACGTGTTGAGCGTGCGGTCAAAGAGCGTCTGTCGATGGCTGAAAGCGAAGGCCTGATGCCGCAAGACTTGATCAACGCCAAGCCAGTGGCTGCAGCGGTGAAAGAGTTCTTCGGTTCGAGCCAGCTGTCCCAGTTCATGGACCAGAACAACCCGTTGTCCGAGATCACCCACAAGCGCCGTGTTTCTGCACTGGGCCCGGGCGGTCTGACGCGTGAGCGTGCAGGCTTCGAAGTTCGTGACGTACACCCGACTCACTACGGCCGTGTTTGCCCGATTGAGACGCCGGAAGGTCCGAACATTGGTCTGATCAACTCCTTGGCAGCCTATGCGCGCACCAACCAGTACGGCTTCCTCGAGAGCCCGTACCGTGTAGTGAAAGACGCACTGGTTACCGACGAGATCGTTTTCCTGTCTGCCATCGAAGAAGCTGATCACGTGATCGCTCAGGCTTCGGCCACGATGAACGACAAGAAAGTGCTGATCGACGAATTGGTAGCTGTTCGTCACTTGAACGAATTCACCGTCAAGGCGCCGGAAGACGTCACCTTGATGGACGTTTCGCCGAAGCAGGTTGTTTCGGTTGCAGCGTCGCTGATCCCGTTCCTGGAACACGATGACGCCAACCGTGCGTTGATGGGTTCCAACATGCAGCGTCAAGCTGTACCTACTCTGCGTGCTGACAAGCCGCTGGTTGGTACTGGCATGGAGCGTAACGTAGCTCGTGACTCCGGCGTTTGCGTCGTAGCTCGTCGTGGCGGCGTGATCGACTCTGTTGATGCCAGCCGTATTGTGGTTCGTGTTGCTGATGACGAAGTTGAAACTGGCGAAGCCGGTGTCGACATCTACAACCTGACCAAGTACACCCGCTCCAACCAGAACACCTGCATTAACCAGCGTCCGCTGGTTCGCAAGGGTGATCGTGTTCAGCGCAGCGACATCATGGCTGATGGCCCGTCCACCGATATGGGTGAACTGGCTTTGGGTCAGAACATGCGCATCGCGTTCATGGCCTGGAACGGTTACAACTTCGAAGACTCCATCTGCTTGTCGGAACGAGTTGTTCAAGAAGATCGCTTTACCACGATCCACATTCAGGAACTGACCTGTGTGGCACGTGACACCAAGCTTGGGCCTGAAGAGATCACTGCAGACATCCCTAACGTGGGTGAAGCTGCACTGAACAAACTGGACGAAGCCGGTATCGTTTATGTAGGTGCTGAAGTTGGCGCTGGCGACATTCTGGTTGGTAAGGTCACTCCGAAAGGCGAGACTCAGCTGACGCCAGAAGAGAAGCTGTTGCGTGCAATCTTCGGTGAAAAAGCCAGCGACGTTAAAGACACTTCCCTGCGTGTACCTACCGGTACCAAAGGTACTGTTATCGACGTGCAGGTCTTCACTCGTGACGGCGTTGAGCGTGATGCTCGTGCCCTGTCGATCGAGAAGACCCAGCTGGACGAGATCCGCAAGGATCTGAACGAAGAGTTCCGTATCGTTGAAGGCGCCACTTTCGAACGTCTGCGCTCTGCACTGGTTGGCCGTATCGCCGAAGGTGGAGCTGGTCTGAAGAAAGGTCAGGAAATCACTAATGAAATCCTGGACGGTCTTGAGCATGGTCAGTGGTTCAAACTGCGCATGGCTGAAGATGCTCTGAACGAGCAGCTTGAAAAGGCTCAGGCTTACATCATCGATCGCCGTCGTCTGCTGGACGACAAGTTCGAAGACAAGAAGCGCAAACTGCAGCAGGGCGATGACCTGGCTCCAGGCGTGCTGAAAATCGTCAAGGTTTACCTGGCAATCCGTCGTCGCATCCAGCCGGGTGACAAGATGGCTGGTCGTCACGGTAACAAAGGTGTGGTCTCCGTGATCATGCCGGTTGAAGACATGCCGTACGATGCCAATGGCACCCCGGTTGATGTGGTCCTCAACCCGTTGGGCGTACCTTCGCGTATGAACGTTGGTCAGATTCTCGAAACTCACCTGGGCCTCGCAGCCAAAGGTTTGGGCGAGAAGATCAACCTCATGATTGAAGAGCAACGTAAGGTCGCTGACCTGCGTAAGTTCCTGCATGAGATCTACAACGAAATTGGCGGTCGTCAAGAAAGCCTGGACGACTTCTCCGATCAGGAAATTCTTGATCTGGCGAAGAACCTTCGCGGCGGTGTGCCGATGGCTACTCCGGTGTTCGACGGCGCCAAAGAAAGCGAAATCAAGGCAATGCTGCGCTTGGCAGATCTGCCGGACAGCGGCCAGATGGAACTGACTGACGGCCGTACCGGCAACAAGTTCGAGCGTCCGGTTACCGTTGGCTACATGTACATGCTGAAGCTGAACCACTTGGTAGACGACAAGATGCACGCTCGTTCTACCGGTTCTTACAGCCTGGTTACCCAGCAGCCGCTGGGTGGTAAGGCACAGTTCGGTGGTCAGCGTTTCGGGGAGATGGAGGTCTGGGCGCTGGAAGCCTACGGCGCGGCATACACTCTGCAAGAAATGCTCACAGTGAAGTCGGACGATGTGAACGGTCGTACCAAGATGTACAAAAACATCGTGGACGGCGATCACCGTATGGAGCCGGGCATGCCCGAGTCCTTCAACGTGTTGATCAAAGAAATTCGTTCCCTCGGCATCGATATCGATCTGGAAACCGAATAACACGTGACGCGAATCGAGAGCGGGGCTATTTAGCCCGCTCTCTGCTCCGCCAGGAGGAAAGGCCTTGAAAGACCTACTGAATTTGCTGAAAAACCAGGGTCAAGTCGAAGAGTTCGACGCCATCCGTATTGGATTGGCATCGCCTGAGATGATCCGTTCGTGGTCGTTCGGTGAAGTTAAAAAGCCGGAAACCATCAACTACCGTACGTTCAAACCTGAGCGTGACGGCCTGTTCTGCGCCAAGATCTTTGGCCCGGTAAAGGATTACGAGTGCCTGTGCGGTAAGTACAAGCGCTTGAAGCACCGTGGTGTGATCTGTGAGAAGTGTGGCGTTGAAGTCGCACTGGCCAAGGTCCGTCGCGAGCGCATGGCTCACATCGAGCTGGCTTCGCCAGTTGCACACATCTGGTTCCTGAAATCGCTGCCGTCCCGTATCGGTTTGCTGATGGAC
Source organism: Pseudomonas sp. ML2-2023-6 (assembly GCF_037055265.1). Lineage (NCBI taxonomy): Bacteria > Pseudomonadati > Pseudomonadota > Gammaproteobacteria > Pseudomonadales > Pseudomonadaceae > Pseudomonas > Pseudomonas sp. ML2-2023-6. The sequence goes on from NZ_CP146347.1 coordinate 1,214,034, forward strand.
ATGACCCTGCGTGATATCGAACGCGTTCTCTACTTCGAGAGCTATGTCGTTATCGATCCAGGCATGACCACTCTGGAAAAAGGTCAGCTGCTGAACGATGAGCAGTATTTCGAAGCGCTGGAAGAGTTCGGCGACGATTTCGATGCCCGTATGGGTGCCGAAGCTGTCCGTGAGCTGCTGCACGCTATCGACCTGGAACACGAGATTGGCCGTCTGCGCGAAGAGATTCCGCAAACCAACTCCGAAACCAAAATCAAGAAACTGTCCAAGCGCTTGAAGTTGATGGAAGCCTTCCTGGGTTCCGGCAACCTTCCTGAGTGGATGGTTCTGACCGTTCTGCCGGTTCTGCCGCCGGATCTGCGTCCTTTGGTTCCGTTGGATGGTGGTCGTTTCGCGACTTCCGACCTCAACGATCTGTATCGTCGAGTGATCAACCGTAACAACCGCTTGAAGCGCCTGCTTGATCTGTCCGCTCCGGACATCATCGTGCGCAACGAAAAGCGTATGTTGCAAGAAGCGGTCGACGCACTGCTCGACAACGGCCGTCGTGGTCGCGCTATTACCGGTTCGAACAAGCGCCCTCTGAAATCCTTGGCTGACATGATCAAGGGTAAGCAAGGTCGTTTCCGTCAGAACTTGCTCGGTAAGCGTGTTGACTACTCGGGTCGTTCGGTAATTACCGTAGGTCCGACCCTGCGTCTGCACCAGTGCGGTCTGCCGAAGAAAATGGCTCTCGAGCTGTTCAAGCCGTTCATTTTTGGCAAGCTGGAAATGCGTGGTCTCGCTACCACCATCAAAGCGGCCAAGAAGATGGTTGAGCGCGAGCTGCCGGAAGTTTGGGACGTTCTCGCTGAAGTTATCCGCGAACACCCGGTCCTCCTCAACCGTGCACCGACCCTTCACCGTCTGGGTATCCAGGCGTTTGAACCGGTACTGATCGAAGGTAAGGCTATCCAGCTGCACCCTCTGGTCTGTGCTGCGTACAACGCCGACTTCGACGGCGACCAAATGGCCGTGCACGTACCGTTGACACTGGAAGCCCAGTTGGAAGCGCGTGCGTTGATGATGTCGACCAACAACATTCTGTCGCCAGCCAACGGTGAGCCAATCATCGTTCCGTCGCAGGACGTTGTATTGGGTCTGTACTACATGACCCGTGAAGCGATCAACGCCAAGGGCGAAGGTCGTGTATTCGCTGACTTGCAAGAAGTTGACCGTGTATTCCGTGCTGGCGAAGCCGCACTGCATGCCAAGGTTAAAGTTCGCATCAGCGAAACCGTCAATGACCGTGATGGCGGCAGCGTGAGCAACACCCGTATCGTCGACACCACTGTCGGTCGTGCGCTGTTGTTCCAGGTTGTGCCAAAAGGTCTGTCGTACGACGTCGTCAACCTGCCGATGAAGAAAAAAGCGATCTCCAAGCTGATCAACCAGTGCTACCGCGTGGTTGGTTTGAAAGAGACCGTGATCTTCGCTGACCAGTTGATGTACACCGGTTTTGCTTATTCGACCATTTCCGGCGTTTCCATCGGTGTTAACGACTTCGTTATCCCTGATGAAAAAGCCAGCATCATCGCGGCTGCTACCGATGAAGTGAAAGAGATCGAAAGCCAGTACGCCTCCGGCCTGGTAACCCAGGGCGAGAAGTACAACAAAGTAATCGACCTTTGGTCGAAAGCTAACGACGAAGTATCCAAGGCAATGATGTCGAACCTCTCGAAAGAGAAGGTTATTGACCGTCACGGCGTTGAGGTTGAGCAAGAGTCGTTCAACTCGATGTACATGATGGCCGACTCCGGCGCGCGGGGTTCTGCTGCGCAGATCCGTCAGCTGGCCGGTATGCGTGGTCTGATGGCCAAGCCAGATGGCTCCATCATCGAAACGCCGATTACTGCGAACTTCCGTGAAGGTTTGAGCGTACTTCAGTACTTCATCTCTACTCACGGTGCTCGTAAGGGTCTGGCGGATACCGCCTTGAAAACTGCTAACTCCGGTTACTTGACGCGTCGTCTGGTAGACGTTGCGCAGGATCTGGTTGTGACCGAAGTCGACTGCGGGACCGAACACGGTCTGCTGATGACTCCGCACATTGAAGGCGGCGACGTTGTTGAGCCGTTGGGTGAGCGCGTACTGGGTCGAGTAATCGCCCGTGATGTGTTCAAGCCGGGTACCGATGACATCATCGTTCCTGCTGGCACCCTGGTAGACGAGAAGTGGGTTGAATTCATCGAGCTGAACAGCATCGACGAAGTTATCGTGCGCTCGCCTATCAGCTGCGAAACACGCTTCGGTATCTGCGCCAAGTGCTACGGTCGTGACTTGGCTCGTGGTCACCAGGTGAACATCGGTGAAGCTGTCGGCGTAATCGCTGCTCAGTCGATCGGTGAGCCGGGTACACAGCTGACAATGCGTACGTTCCACATCGGTGGTGCGGCAAGCCGGACCTCTGCTGCTGACAGCGTTCAGGTGAAGAATGGCGGTACTGTCCGTCTGCACAACCTGAAGCACGTTGAACGAGTGGATGGTTGCCTGGTAGCTGTATCGCGTTCCGGTGAGCTGGCCATCGCTGATGACTTCGGTCGTGAGCGTGAGCGTTACAAGCTGCCGTACGGCGCCGTGATTTCGGTTAAAGAAGGTGACAAGGTTGACGCTGGCTCGATCGTAGCCAAGTGGGATCCGCACACTCACCCAATCGTTACCGAAATGAAAGGTACCGTGACCTACGTGGGCATGGAAGAAGGCATCACGATCAAGCGTCAGACTGACGAATTGACCGGTATGACCAACATTGAAGTGCTTGATGCCAAAGACCGTCCAGCTGCCGGCAAGGACATCCGTCCAGCCGTGAAGATGGTGGGTGTAGATGGCAAGGATCTGCTGCTGCCAGGTACCGACGTACCAGCTCAGTACTTCCTGCCTGCTAACGCCTTGGTTGGTGTAGCGGATGGTGCGGAAATCGCGATCGGTGATGTTATCGCTCGTATTCCACAAGAAACTTCGAAAACTCGAGACATCACCGGTGGTTTGCCACGGGTTGCTGACTTGTTCGAAGCACGTCGTCCGAAAGAAGCCTCGATTTTGGCTGAAGTCAGCGGCACCATCGCGTTCGGTAAAGAAACCAAAGGCAAGCGCCGTCTGGTTATTACCCCGAACGACGGTACTGATCCGTACGAAGAGCTGATTCCAAAGTGGCGTCACCTGAACGTCTTCGAAGGCGAGCAAGTGAACCGCGGCGAAGTTATCTCCGACGGTCCAAGCGATCCGCACGATATCCTGCGTCTGCTGGGTGTCAGCGCGCTGGCCAAGTACATCGTTAACGAGATCCAGGATGTTTACCGTCTGCAAGGCGTAAAAATCAACGATAAGCACATCGAGACCATTCTGCGTCAGATGCTGCGTAAAGTTGAGATTGCCGAGTCTGGCGATTCCACCTTCATCAAGGGCGACCAGATGGAGTTGACCCATGTGTTGACCGAGAACGAACGTTTGGGTGGCGAAGATAAATTCGTATCCAAGTTCACTCGCGTTCTGCTGGGTATTACCAAGGCGTCGTTGTCGACTGAATCGTTCATCTCCGCGGCCTCTTTCCAAGAGACCACCCGCGTACTGACCGAAGCAGCGGTAACCGGCAAGCGCGATTACCTGCGCGGCCTGAAAGAAAACGTTGTCGTGGGTCGTTTGATCCCGGCAGGTACCGGTTTGGCATACCACAGCGAGCGTAAGCGCCGCCGTGAGGCTGACAAGCCGTTGCGCGTAAGCGCCAGTGAAGTGGAAGCTGCACTGACCGAAGCGCTGAACTCGAGCGGTAACTGAGTTCTGCGGTAAATGAAGGGTGGGCCCCGGCAGTTCCATTCATCGAATTGAGACATTTTGTCTGGGTTTGATGAGTGGAAGTGTCGGGGCCTTGCCTTGACTGGGGGCAAGATCCTCTTTAGACTCTTGTACCCCTAAATTTGGCGGGAATTCGTTCCTGCCATTTTGCTTTTCTTGCAAGACAATAGCGTCGCAAGACAACAGTGGAGCTAGTAGATGGCAACTATCAACCAGCTGGTACGTCAGCCGCGTAAGCGTATCGTCGAGAAATCCGACGTACCTGCGCTGCAAAACTGCCCGCAACGTCGTGGCGTATGCACCCGTGTGTATACAACTACGCCGAAAAAACCTAACTCGGCACTGCGTAAAGTATGCCGTGTGCGCCTGACCAACGGTTTCGAGGTTTCCTCGTACATCGGTGGTGAAGGTCACAACCTGCAAGAACACAGCGTGGTACTGATTCGTGGCGGTCGTGTAAAAGACTTGCCAGGTGTTCGTTATCACACCGTTCGCGGCTCTTTGGATACTTCCGGCGTTAAAGGTCGTAACCAAGGTCGTTCGAAGTACGGTACCAAAAAGCCGAAGTAGTATTCGGTTGCTGGTAAACAATGCAGATTTCTTTTTTTCTGAGTCGATAAGAGTAAGGTCGGACGTGCATCCACTGGGTGTAATGGTTCCGAGCTAACCTGAAGACCGTTTGAGGGCTTATCCATGCCAAGAAGACGCGTAGCAGCCAAGCGCGATGTGCTTGACGATCCAAAATACGGAAGCCAAATCCTGGCCAAGTTCATGAACCACGTGATGGAAAGCGGCAAAAAAGCCGTTGCCGAGCGTATCGTTTATGGCGCGCTGGAAAAGGTTAAAGAACGCAAGAACAGCGATCCCCTGGAAATCTTCGAGAAAGCTCTCGACGCCATCGCTCCGCTGGTCGAAGTGAAGTCGCGCCGTGTAGGCGGTGCTACTTACCAGGTTCCGGTCGAAGTTCGCCCGTCCCGTCGTAACGCCCTGGCAATGCGCTGGTTGGTAGACTTCGCCCGCAAGCGCGGCGAGAAGTCTATGGCTCTGCGTTTGGCTGGCGAACTGTTGGACGCTGCCGAAGGTAAAGGTGCTGCTGTTAAGAAGCGTGAAGACGTGCACCGTATGGCCGAAGCTAACAAAGCTTTCTCGCACTACCGCTTCTAATTTCAGCTTCACTAATTTTGCGAGGGCTTTATGGCTCGTACTACTCCGATTAGTCGCTACCGTAACATCGGTATCGTCGCTCACGTGGATGCTGGTAAAACCACCACCACCGAGCGCGTCCTTTTTTACACTGGCAAAAGTCACAAGATGGGCGAGGTGCATGACGGCGCCGCGACCACAGACTGGATGGTGCAGGAGCAGGAGCGTGGTATTACCATTACTTCTGCTGCTATTACCGCCTTCTGGAAAGGTTCTGCCAAGCAGTACAAAGATGAGCATCGCTTCAACGTAATCGATACCCCGGGCCACGTTGACTTCACTATTGAAGTTGAACGTTCCCTGCGTGTACTCGACGGCGCTGTCGTTGTGTTCTGTGGTACCTCGGGTGTTGAGCCTCAGTCGGAAACCGTATGGCGTCAAGCCAACAAGTACGGCGTTCCACGTCTTGTTTACGTCAACAAGATGGACCGTGCTGGTGCGAACTTCCTGCGCGTTATTGAGCAGATCAAGAAGCGTCTGGGTCACACTCCGGTTCCAATCCAGCTGGCTATCGGTTCTGAAGACAACTTCCAGGGTCAGATTGATCTGATCAACATGGAAGCTGTGTACTGGAACGATGCTGACAAGGGTATGGTTCCTGTTCGCAAAGAAATTCCAGCTGAGCTGAAAGATCTTGCTGACGAGTGGCGCGACAACATGGTGCAGGCTGCGGCCGAAGCCAATGAAGAGCTGATGAACAAGTACCTCGAGGGTGAAGAATTCACCATCGCGGAAATCAAGGCCGCTCTGCGTCAGCGTACTATCGCTGGTGAGATCGTCTTGGCTGTTTGCGGTTCTTCCTTCAAGAACAAGGGTGTTCCCCTGGTTCTCGACGCCGTTATCGACTTCCTGCCTGCTCCGACTGATATTCCTGCCATCAAGGGTACTGACCCGGATGACGAGAGCATCGAACTGGAGCGTCATGCTGACGACAGCGAGCCGTTCTCGGCTCTGGCGTTCAAGATCGCTACCGACCCATTCGTGGGTACCTTGACCTTCGTTCGAGTTTACTCGGGCGTGTTGAACTCCGGCGACGGCGTAATCAACTCGGTTAAAGGCAAGAAAGAGCGCGTGGGTCGTATGGTGCAAATGCACGCAAACGCCCGTGAAGAAATCAAGGAAGTACGCGCTGGTGACATCGCGGCCTTGATCGGCATGAAGGACGTCACCACTGGTGAGACTTTGTGCAACGCTGACAAGCCAATCATTCTGGTTCGTATGGACTTCCCGGAGCCGGTTATTTCGGTTGCCGTTGAGCCTAAGACCAAGGATGACCAGGAAAAAATGGGTGTTGCACTGGGCAAACTTGCTCAGGAAGATCCATCTTTCCGCGTTAAAACTGATGAAGAGACTGGTCAAACGATCATCTCTGGCATGGGCGAGTTGCACCTGGACATCCTGGTTGACCGGATGCGCCGTGAGTTCAACGTCGAAGCCAACATCGGTAAGCCTCAGGTTTCGTATCGTGAGCGCATCACGAAGAAGTGTGAAATCGAAGGCAAGTTCGTTCGTCAGTCCGGCGGTCGTGGCCAGTTTGGTCACTGCTGGATCCGTTTTGCACCTGCTGACGAAGGTCAGGAAGGTCTGCAGTTCGTGAACGAAGTGGTAGGTGGTGTGGTTCCTAAGGAATACATCCCGGCTATCCAGAAGGGTATCGAAGAGCAGATGAAGAACGGTGTTGTTGCCGGCTATCCGCTGATCGGCCTGAAGGCTACCGTGTTTGATGGTTCTTACCACGACGTCGACTCCAACGAGATGGCGTTTAAGGTGGCTGCTTCCATGGCTACCAAGCAACTGGCCTCCAAAGGTGGTGGTGAGCTGCTTGAGCCAATCATGGCGGTAGAGGTTGTTACACCTGAAGACTATATGGGTGACGTGATGGGCGACTTGAATCGTCGTCGCGGCATGATCCAGGGTATGGAAGATACGGTCTCCGGCAAAGTAATTCGTGCTGAAGTTCCGTTGGGTGAAATGTTCGGTTATGCGACCGACGTTCGTTCCATGTCCCAGGGTCGCGCAAGCTACTCTATGGAATTCAAAAAATACGATACAGCTCCGGCGCACATCGTCGAAACTGTTACTAAAAAACAAGGCTGATTTAGTTCAGTCCTTTAGGCAAGGAGTTAATTGTCGTGGCTAAAGAAAAATTTGATCGTTCCCTACCGCACGTCAACGTTGGCACTATCGGTCACGTTGACCATGGTAAAACCACGCTGACTGCAGCTCTGACTCGTGTTTGCTCCGAGATTTTCGGTTCGGCCATCGTTGACTTCGATAAAATCGACAGCGCGCCAGAAGAAAAAGCTCGTGGTATCACCATCAACACTGCACACGTTGAATACAACTCGCTGATCCGTCACTACGCTCACGTTGACTGCCCAGGTCACGCTGACTATGTGAAGAACATGATCACCGGTGCTGCCCAGATGGATGGCGCGATCCTGGTTTGTTCGGCCGCTGATGGTCCGATGCCACAAACTCGTGAGCACATCCTGCTGTCCCGTCAGGTTGGCGTTCCGTACATCGTGGTTTTCCTGAACAAGGCTGACCTGGTAGACGACGCTGAGCTGCTGGAACTGGTTGAGATGGAAGTGCGCGATCTGCTGAGCACTTACGACTTCCCAGGCGACGACACTCCGATCATCATCGGTTCTGCTCGTATGGCTCTGGAAGGCAAAGACGACAACGAAATGGGCACCACTGCCGTTCGTAAACTGGTTGAAACTCTGGATACTTACATTCCGGATCCAGTTCGTGTTATCGACAAGCCGTTCCTGATGCCAATCGAAGACGTATTCTCGATCTCCGGTCGCGGTACTGTTGTGACTGGTCGTATCGAGCGCGGTATCGTTCGCGTTCAAGATCCGCTGGAAATCGTTGGTCTGCGTGACACTACTGTTACCACCTGCACCGGCGTTGAAATGTTCCGCAAACTGCTCGACGAAGGTCGTGCTGGCGAGAACTGCGGCGTGCTGCTGCGCGGCACCAAGCGTGACGACGTAGAGCGTGGCCAGGTTCTGGTTAAGCCGGGTTCGGTTAAGCCGCACACTACCTTCGAAGCTGAAGTGTACGTGTTGAGCAAAGAAGAAGGCGGTCGTCACACTCCGTTCTTCAAAGGCTACCGTCCACAGTTCTACTTCCGGACCACTGACGTGACCGGTAACTGCGAACTGCCGGAAGGCGTTGAAATGGTAATGCCAGGCGACAACATCAAAATGGTTGTCACCCTGATCAAAACCATCGCAATGGAAGACGGTCTGCGTTTCGCAATCCGTGAAGGCGGTCGTACCGTCGGCGCTGGCGTAGTAGCCAAGATCATTGCTTAAGCTTTGATTGCCTGAAAAAGCCCCCGCTCAGCGGGGGCTTTTTTTATTGAGTTGACACCCAGTTGGGCCATCTATAGAATTGCGCCTCCTTTAAACGGGCGTATTGCGCTCGGTGGGAATAGCAATCGGAGTCTGAAATCCAATGCAAAATCAGCAAATCCGTATCAGGTTGAAGGCTTTTGACCATCGCCTGATCGACCAATCAACCCAGGAAATCGTGGAAACCGCGAAACGTACTGGTGCTCAAGTGCGTGGTCCAATTCCACTGCCTACCCGTAAAGAGCGGTTCACCGTTCTGGTCTCCCCGCACGTCAACAAAGACGCGCGTGACCAGTACGAGATCCGTACTCATAAGCGCGTACTGGACATCGTCCAGCCAACGGATAAAACCGTTGATGCTCTTATGAAGCTTGATCTTGCGGCCGGTGTGGAAGTGCAGATCAGCCTCGGCTAAGACTTGGGTCTTAGTCGTGTAACGCTCTGAAATGGGCGGCCATAGCGGGTGAAAGCCCCGTACACTCATGAGGTTTACAACATGACTATTGGTGTAGTCGGTCGTAAATGCGGTATGACCCGTATTTTCACCGAAGAAGGTGTCTCCATTCCGGTTACGGTCATTGAGATCGAGCCGAATCGCGTCACCCAGTTCAAAACTGAAGAAACCGATGGCTATCGTGCAGTGCAAGTCACTGTCGGCGAGCGTCGCGCTTCGCGTGTAACTGCTGCTCAAGCGGGTCACTTCGCTAAAGCAAACGTTGCAGCTGGTCGTACCGTAATGGAATTCCGCCTTGAAGAAGGCGAGTACCAGGCAGGCGATCTGATCAACGCTGAAATCTTCACCGCAGGTCAGATGGTCGATGTGACCGGTCAGTCCAAAGGTAAAGGCTTCCAGGGTACGATCAAGCGTTGGAATTTCCGTGGCCAAGATAACACTCACGGTAACTCCGTTTCCCACCGCGTCCCGGGCTCTATTGGCCAGTGCCAGACTCCTGGTCGTGTATTCAAGGGCAAAAAAATGTCCGGTCATATGGGCGCTGAGCGCGTGACCGTGCAGTCCCTCGAAGTAGTGCGCGTCGACGCTGAACGCAATCTGTTGTTGGTCAAGGGTGCTGTTCCTGGCGCTACTGGCGGCAACCTGGTTGTACGTCCGGCGGCCAAGGCTCGCGGTTAAGGGGAAGCTGACATGCAATTAAATGTAAATGATGCTCAAGCGATCGAAGTTTCCGAACTGACGTTCGGCGGCGAGTTCAACGAGACGCTGGTTCACCAAGCAGTCGTGGCCTACATGGCCGGCGGCCGTCAAGGTAGCAAGCAGCAAAAGACCCGTTCCGACGTTCGTGGTGGCGGTAAGCGCCCTTGGCGTCAGAAAGGTACTGGCCGTGCTCGTGCTGGTACTATCCGTAGCCCAATCTGGCGTGGCGGTGGTACTACTTTCGCAGCTCGTCCACAAGATCACTCTCAGAAGCTCAACAAGAAGATGTATCGCGCAGCAATGCGTTCCATCCTTGCTGAACTGGTTCGTACTGATCGTCTGATCGTGGTTCAGGACTTCGCAGTTGAAGCGCCGAAAACCAAAGATCTGCTGAACAAACTGAATGGCATGGGTCTGACAGACGTCCTGATCGTGTCTGAAGTTGTTGATCAGAACCTGTACCTGGCTGCTCGCAACCTGCCACACGTTGATGTACGTGACGTGCAAGGTTCCGACCCAGTTAGTCTGATCGCATACGACAAGGTGTTGATCACCGTGTCGGCCGTGAAGAAATTCGAGGAGCTGCTGGGATGAACCAGGAACGCGTATTTAAAGTTCTGCTTGGCCCGCACGTTTCCGAGAAGGCTACGGTTCTGGCAGACAAGAAAGGCCAGTTCGTTTTCAAGGTTGCTACTGATGCAACCAAGCTGGAAATCAAGAAGGCCGTCGAAAGCCTGTTCAGCGTGAAAGTTGAGCGTGTTACTACCCTGAACGTTCTGGGTAAGAGCAAGCGCACCGCTCGCGGCGTGGGCAAGCGTAATGACTGGAAGAAGGCGGTAATCTCCCTTCAGCCAGGCCAAGATCTCGATTTCAGCAGCAGTGCTGAGTAAGGAAGGGGTGCATCATGGCAATCGTTAAATGCAAACCGACTTCCCCTGGCCGCCGTCATGTGGTCAAGGTGGTCAACCAGGAGCTGCATAAAGGCGCTCCTCACGCACCGCTGCTCGAGAAGAAATCGAAGACTGGTGGTCGTAACAACAATGGCCGTATTACCACTCGTCACATCGGTGGTGGTCATAAGCAGCATTATCGTTTGGTCGATTTCCGTCGCAACGACAAAGATGGCATTCCAGCCACTGTTGAGCGTATCGAATACGATCCAAACCGTACTGCTCACATTGCTCTTATGCTGTACGCAGACGGCGAACGCCGTTACATCATCGCCCCTAAAGGCGTGAGCGCTGGCGACCAGCTGATCTCGGGTGCTTTGGCCCCGATCAAGCCAGGCAACCAGTTGCAACTGCGCAGCATTCCAGTTGGTAGCACCGTACACGGCATCGAATTGAAGCCGGGTAAAGGCGCGCAAATCGCACGTTCCGCTGGTGCTTCGGCTCAGCTGGTCGCTCGTGATGGTGTCTACGTGACCCTGCGTCTGCGCTCTGGTGAAATGCGTAAAGTACTGGCTGAATGCCGTGCGACCTTGGGCGAAGTCTCGAACTCCGAGCACAGCCTGCGTTCGCTGGGTAAAGCTGGTGCCAAACGCTGGCGTGGCGTTCGCCCAACCGTTCGTGGTGTTGCCATGAACCCGGTTGACCACCCACATGGTGGTGGTGAAGGTCGTACCTCTGGTGGTCGTCATCCGGTATCGCCATGGGGCTTCCCGACTAAGGGCGCGAAGACTCGTGGTAATAAGCGTACCGACAAAATGATCGTCCGTCGTCGCAAGTAAATAGAGGGATACGACAGTGCCACGTTCTCTGAAAAAAGGTCCTTTTATTGATCTTCACCTACTGAAGAAGATCGAAGTGGCGGCGGAAAAGAACGATCGCAAACCGGTGAAAACCTGGTCGCGTCGTTCGATGATCCTGCCACAAATGGTCGGTTTGACCATCGCTGTGCATAACGGTCGTCTTCATGTCCCAGTTCTTGTGAACGAAGACATGGTTGGCCATAAACTAGGCGAGTTTGCCGGTACCCGCACTTATCGTGGGCACGTGGCAGACAAGAAAGCCAAGCGTTAAGGGGTAAGGAATGATGGAAGTAGCCGCTAAGTTGTCGGGCGCTCGAATCTCCGCCCAGAAAGCCCGCTTGGTCGCCGACCAGATCCGCGGGAAGAAGGTGGGCGAAGCGCTCAACCTGTTGGCTTTCAGCAACAAGAAAGCCGCCGAGATCATCAAGAAAGTGCTGGAGTCGGCCGTAGCCAACGCCGAGCATAACGAAGGCGCAGACGTTGATGACCTTAAAGTCATCACTGTTTTCGTCAACGAAGGGCGTTCGCTGAAGCGAATCATGCCGCGTGCCAAAGGCCGCGCTGATCGCATCGTCAAGCGGTCTTGCCATATCACTGTCAAGGTTGCTGACAAGTAACGGAGTCGAAGAGATGGGTCAGAAAGTACATCCCATTGGCATTCGCCTGGGAATCGTCAAGGAGCACACCTCCGTCTGGTACGCAGACGGCCGGACTTATGCGGACTATTTGTTCGCTGATCTGAAGGTGCGTGAATACCTCCAAGACAAACTAAAAAGCGCGTCCGTAAGCCGTATCGATATCCATCGTCCGGCCCAAACTGCACGTATCACCATCCATACCGCTCGTCCAGGTATCGTTATCGGGAAGAAAGGTGAAGATGTTGAGAAACTGCGTCAGGACCTGACCAAGCAAATGGGTGTGCCTGTGCACATCAATATCGAAGAGATCCGCAAGCCGGAACTCGACGGTATGCTGGTTGCGCAGAGCGTAGCTCAGCAGCTGGAGCGTCGTGTAATGTTCCGTCGCGCGATGAAACGCGCTGTACAGAACGCTATGCGCATTGGTGCCAAAGGCATCAAAATCCAAGTGAGCGGTCGTCTCGGCGGTGCTGAAATCGCACGTACTGAATGGTATCGCGAAGGTCGTGTGCCACTGCACACCCTGCGTGCCGACATCGACTATGCCAACTACGAAGCTCACACCACTTACGGTGTGATCGGTGTAAAGGTTTGGATCTTCAAAGGCGAAGTAATTGGTGGTCGCCAAGAAGAGCTGAAGCCACAAGCACCAGCGCCTCGTAAAAAAGCTGCTAAGTAAGGGGTACGCCAAATGTTGCAACCAAAGCGTACGAAGTTCCGCAAGCAGATGACAGGCCACAACCGTGGCTTGGCATTGCGCGGTAGCAAAGTCAGCTTCGGCGAATATGCGCTGAAGTCTGTAGCTCGTGGTCGTCTCACCGCTCGTCAGATCGAGTCAGCGCGTCGTGCACTGACCCGTCACGTTAAACGTGGCGGCAAGATCTGGATCCGTGTATTCCCGGACAAGCCTATTTCCAAAAAGCCCCTCGAAGTTCGTATGGGTAAAGGTAAGGGTAACGTGGAATACTGGGTTGCCCAGATTCAGCCAGGCAAAGTCCTGTATGAAATCGAGGGTGTAACTGAAGAGCTGGCGCGTGAGGCTTTTGCCCTGGCTGCTGCAAAGCTGCCGCTCGCCACCGCCTTTGTTAAACGGACGGTGATGTGATGAAAGCGAATGAACTTCGTGAAAAATCCGCACAGCAGCTGAACGAGCAACTGCTCGGCTTGCTGCGCGACCAGTTCAATCTGCGTATGCAGAAAGCAACTGGCCAGTTGGGGCAGTCGCATCTGCTCTCGCAAGTTAAGCGTGACATCGCTCGCGTGAAGACTGTGCTCAAACAGCAGGCAGGTAAGTAATCATGGCTGAAGCCGAAAAGACTGTCCGTACGCTGACTGGCCGTGTTGTCAGCGACAAGATGGACAAAACCATCACCGTTTTGATCGAGCGTCGCGTTAAGCACCCGATCTACGGTAAATACGTTAAGCGTTCGACTAAGCTGCACGCGCACGACGAAACCAATCAGTGCCACATCGGCGACAAAGTCACTATTCGTGAAACTCGTCCGATGGCCAAGACCAAGTCTTGGGCACTGGTTGATGTTCTCGAACGCGCTGTGGAAGTCTAAGGACTAGGGGTCGGAGAAATTATATGATTCAGACTCAATCCATGCTCGATGTGGCCGATAACAGCGGCGCACGCCGCGTTATGTGCATCAAGGTGCTGGGTGGCTCCCATCGTCGTTACGCTGGTATCGGTGACATCATCAAAGTTACCGTCAAGGAAGCAATTCCTCGCGGTAAAGTGAAAAAAGGCCAAGTGATGACTGCTGTTGTAGTCCGCACTCGTCACGGCGTACGTCGTGCTGATGGCTCCATTATCCGCTTTGATGGCAACGCTGCTGTTCTTCTGAACAACAAGCAAGAGCCGATCGGCACCCGTATCTTTGGGCCAGTGACCCGTGAACTTCGTACTGAGAAGTTCATGAAGATCGTCTCGCTCGCCCCAGAAGTGCTGTAAGGAGATCCGACATGCAAAAGATTCGTCGTGACGACGAGATCATCGTGATCGCCGGCAAAGACAAAGGTAAGCGCGGTAAGGTGCTTAAGGTTCTCGCTAACAACCGTCTGGTTATTGGCGGTCTGAACCTGGTTAAGCGTCATACCAAGCCTAACCCGATGTCGGGCGTACAAGGCGGTATCGTCGAAAAAGAAGCTCCACTGGACGCTTCTAACGTCGCCATCTTCAACGGCGAAACCAACAAGGCTGACCGCGTTGGTTTCAAAGTAGAAGAAGGCAAGAAAATTCGTGTCTTCAAGTCGACCCAAAAAGCGGTTGATGCTTGAACACTGCTAGGTAGATAAGACCATGGCACGACTAAAAGAGATTTACCGGAAGGAAATCGCTCCGAAACTTAAGGAAGAACTTAAGCTTTCGAACGTGATGGAAGTTCCGCGCGTTACCAAAATCACCCTGAACATGGGTTTGGGCGAAGCGATCGGTGATAAGAAAATCATCGAGCACGCTGTAGCTGATTTGGAAAAAATCACGGGTCAAAAATGTGTAGTGACCTACGCTCGCAAGTCCATCGCAGGCTTTAAAGTTCGCGAAGGCTGGCCGATCGGCGTTAAGGTTACTCTGCGCCGTGAGCGTATGTACGAATTCCTAGATCGTCTGCTGTCGATCTCCCTGCCTCGGGTTCGCGACTTCCGCGGCCTGAATGCCAAGTCCTTCGATGGTCGTGGTAACTACAGCATGGGCGTTAAAGAGCAGATCATTTTCCCGGAAATCGACTACGACAAAATCGATGCCCTCCGCGGTCTGGACATTACCCTGACCACCACTGCTCGAACGGATGATGAGGGTCGCGCCTTGCTGCGTGCTTTCAAATTCCCGTTCCGCAACTGATTGGAGTAGGACCATGGCTAAGATGAGCATGAAAAACCGCGAGCTGAAACGTCAGCTCACGGTTGCCAAGTTCGCCAAGAAGCGTGCTGAGCTGAAAGCTATCATCGTTGATCTGAACGCAAGTCCAGAAGCACGTTGGGAAGCTCAAGTTGCTCTGCAGAAGCAGCCACGTGACGCAAGCGCTGCGCGCATGCGTAACCGCTGCCGCCTCACTGGTCGTCCGCATGGTGTTTACCGCAAGTTCGGCCTTGGCCGTAACAAATTGCGTGAAGCAGCAATGCGCGGTGACGTACCAGGTCTGGTTAAAGCCAGCTGGTAAGGCGTACAGGCAAAGTTATCCCTGTCAGGGTTGCAAGATCCTGACAGCCGGTGACCTTGAATATGAATCAAGCCCCTATTGGGGCTTGATTCATTTCTGGCGTATGTCTAGAATGACCGGCTCGCCTGAGCCCGTGCTTTTTAAGCATCGAGTCACTCGGCGACAGTTGTAGCCGCAAGGCTAATTCTTTTTGTATCAGGAGCGTCTAGCCCATGAGTATGCAGGACCCGTTAGCGGACATGCTAACTCGAATCCGTAATGCCCAGATGGCTGAAAAGTCCGTCGTAAGCATGCCATCTTCCACGTTGAAGGTAGCTGTAGCCAAAGTTCTTAAAGACGAAGGTTACATCGCGGATTATCAGATCAGCAGCGAAATCAAGCCACTGCTGTCTATCGAGCTGAAATACTTCGAAGGCCGTTCGGTTATCGAAGAAGTTAAGCGCGTTAGCCGTCCAGGCCTGCGTCAGTACAAGTCCTCCGAAGATCTGCCGAAAGTTCGTGGCGGTCTAGGTGTGTCTATCGTCTCCACCAGCAAAGGTGTGATGACGGATCGTGCTGCGCGCGCTGCCGGTGTCGGCGGCGAAGTTCTTTGCACTGTGTTCTAAGGGGGGATAAGCATGTCACGCGTCGCTAAGAACCCCGTTAAGCTGCCAGCTGGTGTCGAAGTAAAATTCGCCGGCCAACAGCTTTCGGTGAAGGGTACCAAGGGTACTCTAGAACTGAACATCCATTCGTCCGTTGAGATTGTTGAAGAAGCTGGTGAGCTGCGTTTCGCTGCTCGCAATGGCGATCAACAAACTCGCGCAATGGCTGGTACCACTCGTGCGTTGGTAAACAACATGGTCCAAGGCGTAAGCCAAGGCTTCGAGCGCAAGCTCCAGCTGGTCGGTGTTGGTTACAAAGCGCAAGCAAAAGGCACAGTGCTGAACCTGGCTCTTGGCTTCTCGCACCCAGTGGATTACGAGTTGCCGGAAGGCATCACCGCTGAGACTCCTAGCCAAACCGATATCCTGATCAAGGGTATTGATAAGCAGCTGGTAGGTCAGGTGGCCGCTGAGATCCGCGGTTTCCGTCCACCAGAGCCTTATAAAGGTAAGGGTGTACGTTACGCGGACGAAGTCGTCCGTCGTAAAGAAGCCAAGAAGAAGTAGGGCATAGCAAATGACCGACAAAAAAGTTACTCGACTGCGTCGCGCTCGCAAAGCACGTCTGAAAATGCACGAACTAGAAGTCGTGCGTCTCTGCGTGTTCCGCTCGGCTCAGCATATATACGCCCAGGTCATCTCGGCCGACGGCAGCAAAGTCTTGGCAAGCGCCTCGACTTTGGACAAAGAACTGCGTGATGGTGCCACTGGCAACATCGACGCGGCCACAAAGGTTGGCCAGCTGGTCGCTACGCGTGCAAAAGCCGCTGGCGTCTCGCAGGTGGCTTTCGACCGCTCTGGCTTCAAGTACCACGGCCGCGTGAAAGCGTTGGCTGAGGCTGCTCGTGAAGCTGGGCTGGAGTTCTAAGTTATGTCAAATAACGACCAAAAGCGCGACGAAGGCTACATTGAGAAGCTGGTTCAAGTTAACCGCGTAGCCAAAACCGTTAAAGGCGGCCGTATCTTCACTTTCACCGCGTTGACCGTGGTTGGTGATGGTAAAGGGCGCGTTGGCTTCGGCCGTGGCAAGTCACGTGAAGTGCCTGCTGCGATCCAGAAGGCAATGGAAGCTGCTCGCCGCAACATGATTCAAGTGGACCTTAACGGCACCACTCTGCAGTACGCCATGAAATCCGCCCACGGCGCTTCCAAGGTTTACATGCAGCCTGCTTCTGAAGGTACCGGTATCATCGCTGGCGGCGCTATGCGTGCTGTCCTCGAAGTTGCTGGCGTTCAGAACGTACTGGCTAAGTGCTACGGCTCGACTAACCCGGTAAACGTGGTTCACGCCACTTTTAAAGGTTTGAAAGCTATGCAATCTCCTGAATCTATTGCCGCTAAGCGTGGCAAAAGCGTCAAGGAGATCTTCTGATCATGGCTACCGTTAAAGTAACGCTGATCAAAAGCATGACCGGCCGCATCCCTAATCACAAACTGTGCATTAAGGGTCTGGGTCTGCGTCGCATCGGTCACACTGTAGAAGTACTTGATACTCCCGAGAATCGCGGGATGATCAACAAGGCTTACTACATGCTGCGTGTAGAGGGTTAATCGATGAAACTCAATGATCTGAGTCCAGCGCCGGGTTCCCGTCGCGAAAAGCATCGTCCGGGCCGTGGTATCGGTAGTGGTTTGGGTAAGACTGGTGGCCGTGGTCACAAAGGTCAGTCCTCCCGCTCCGGTGGCACTATTGCTCCAGGCTTTGAAGGCGGTCAACAGCCGCTGCATCGCCGTCTGCCTAAGTTCGGTTTCGTTTCCCTGAAAGCCATGGATCGCGCAGAAGTGCGTTTGTCCGAGCTGGCTAAAGTGGAAGGCGACATCGTTACTGTGCAGACCCTGAAAGATGCCAACGTGATCAACGTCAACGTACTGCGTGTGAAAATCATGCTGTCCGGTGAAGTTACTCGCGCTGTCACAATCGGCAAGGGAATCGGCGCCACCAAAGGTGCGCGTTCGGCTATCGAAGCAGCTGGCGGCAAGTTCGAGGAATAAATGGCTAAGCAAGGTGCTCTCTCAGCGCTCAGCAAAGGCGGGTTATCCGAGCTCTGGGCTCGACTGCGTTTTCTATTCCTGGCGATTATCGTCTACCGAATAGGCGCACACATCCCAGTTCCTGGTATTAACCCGGACCGGTTGGCGGACCTGTTTCGACAGAATGAGGGGACCATACTTAGCTTGTTCAACATGTTTTCCGGCGGCGCGCTGGAGCGGATGAGTATTTTTGCGCTGGGGATCATGCCGTACATTTCGGCATCGATCATCATGCAGCTTATGTCCGCTGTCAGCCCGCAGCTGGAGCAGTTGAAGAAGGAAGGTGAAGCTGGACGTCGCAAGATAAGCCAGTACACCCGCTACCTCACTGTCGCTCTTGCTCTTGTTCAGGCTATTGGCATGTCCATTGGTCTGGCAGGGCAAGGCGTAGCGTTCACTGGTGACCTAGGCTTCCATTTCGTTGCAGTAACCACTTTTGTGGCGGGTGCAATGTTCATGATGTGGCTGGGTGAGCAGATTACTGAGCGTGGTGTTGGCAACGGTATCTCGATGTTGATTTTTTCGGGTATCGTCGCCGGTCTTCCGAGAGCAATTGGGCAGTCTTTCGAGTCTGCGCGTCAGGGCGATATCAATATCTTCGCTCTGGTTGCTATCGGTTTGCTGGCAGTAGCGATTATCGGTTTTGTGGTGTTCATTGAGCGTGGCCAGCGTCGTATTGCTGTTCACTACGCCAAGCGTCAGCAGGGCCGCAAGGTCTTTGCTGCGCAGACTAGCCACCTACCGCTGAAAGTGAATATGGCCGGCGTTATCCCGGCTATTTTTGCGAGCAGCATTTTGCTGTTCCCGGCTTCGCTGGGTGCCTGGTTCGGTCAGTCTGAAGGTATGGGCTGGTTGCAGGACATCTCGCAGTCGATCGCTCCTGGTCAGCCGTTGAATATTCTGCTGTTTAGTGCAGGGATTATTTTCTTCTGCTTCTTCTATACGGCGTTGATGTTCAATCCGAAAGACGTAGCGGAAAACCTGAAGAAGTCCGGTGCCTTTATTCCGGGTATCCGTCCAGGTGAGCAGTCGGCACGCTATATTGATGGCGTTTTGACTCGTTTGACTCTGTTCGGTGCTCTTTATATGACGGCCGTGTGCCTGTTGCCCCAGTTCCTGGTGGTTGCGGCAAACGTTCCGTTCTACCTTGGCGGGACCTCGTTGCTGATCGTGGTCGTGGTTGTTATGGACTTCATGTCCCAAGTACAATCGCACCTCGTTTCGCACCAGTACGAATCCCTGATGAAGAAAGCCAACCTGAAGGGCTACGGCAGCGGCATGCTCCGCTGAAGTACTACCCCGTAAGGTGAGAGGAGTTGGTGATGAAAGTTCGTGCATCGGTGAAAAAGCTGTGCCGTAACTGCAAGATTATTCGCCGCGAAGGTGTTGTTCGAGTAATTTGCAGCGCGGAACCACGTCACAAACAGCGCCAAGGCTGAGTGTGATCTGTTTGAAGCCCAGCAGCTAGTGCGCTGCTGGGTTGATTATTTGTTATTACAGCGATATTATCTCGCGCCCTATTTCTTGGCTTCCGGGGCGTAGGTAGCTGTCAATTGGAGTCCCACTGAATGGCCCGTATTGCAGGCGTTAACATTCCAGATAACAAGCACACTGTTATCTCGCTGACCTACATCTATGGTGTTGGTCGCACTACCTCACAGAAAATCTGTGCGGATGCTGGTGTAAACCCAGCCGCTAAGATCAAGGATCTGAGCGACGAGCAGATTGAGTTGCTGCGTGGCGAAGTGGCAAAGTTCACCACTGAAGGTGACCTGCGTCGTGAAGTCAACATGAAAATCAAACGCTTGATGGACTTGGGCTGCTACCGCGGTCTGCGCCATCGTCGTGGTCTTCCAGTGCGCGGTCAGCGTACCAAGACCAACGCGCGTACTCGCAAAGGTCCGCGTAAGCCGATCCGCAAGTAATCGCACCAGCGAATCGACAGGAATTTAGTCATGGCAAAACCTGCTGCTCGTCCTCGTAAAAAAGTAAAAAAGACAGTGGTTGATGGCATCGCCCACATCCACGCGTCTTTCAACAACACAATCGTGACCATCACCGACCGTCAGGGTAACGCGCTTTCTTGGGCTACCTCCGGTGGTTCGGGTTTCCGCGGTTCTCGCAAGTCCACCCCGTTCGCTGCTCAAGTAGCTGCTGAACGTGCTGGTCAAGCTGCGCTGGAATATGGCCTGAAAAACCTTGACGTTAACGTTAAGGGCCCAGGTCCAGGTCGTGAGTCCGCTGTCCGTGCTTTGAACGGCTGTGGCTATAAGATCGCCAGCATCACCGACGTGACGCCAATCCCGCACAACGGGTGCCGTCCGCCGAAGAAGCGCCGCGTGTAATCCAGGAGACTGTAAAGAATGGCTCGTTACATTGGTCCAAAATGCAAACTGGCACGTCGTGAAGGCACCGATCTCTTCCTGAAGAGTGGTGTGCGCGCTATCGAATCGAAGTGCAATATTGAAGCTGCTCCAGGCATCCACGGCCAACGCCGCGGTCGCCAATCCGACTACGGTACCCAACTGCGTGAAAAGCAGAAGGTCCGTCGTATCTACGGCGTTCTCGAGCGTCAGTTCAGCGGCTACTACAAACAAGCTGCTGGCAAGAAAGGTGCAACTGGCGAAAACCTGTTGCAACTGCTCGAATGCCGCCTGGATAACGTCGTATACCGTATGGGTTTCGGTTCTACTCGTGCCGAATCTCGTCAGTTGGTATCGCACAAGTCGATCAGCGTTAACGGTCAGACCGTAAACGTTCCGTCCTACCAGGTTCGTGCTGGTGACGTGGTCGCTATCCGCGAGAAAGCAAAGAACCAGCTTCGCATTGTCCAAGCTCTCGATCTGTGTGCCCAACGTGGCCGCGTAGAATGGGTAGAAGTAGACACTGAGAAGAAGTCGGGCGTTTTCAAGAACGTTCCTGCTCGCAGTGATCTGTCCGCCGACATCAACGAAAGCCTGATTGTCGAGCTCTACTCCAAGTAAGGGCTAGAAAATAGGTGCATCCATGCAGATTTCGGTAAATGAGTTCCTGACACCTCGCCATATTGATGTGCAAGTTGTCAGTCCAACCCGCGCTAAAATCACACTCGAGCCTCTCGAGCGTGGTTTTGGCCACACCCTGGGCAACGCGCTGCGCCGCATCCTGTTGTCCTCAATGCCAGGCTGTGCAGTAGTCGAGGCCGAGATTGACGGTGTGCTCCACGAGTACAGCGCCATCGAAGGTGTACAGGAAGACGTAATTGAAATCCTGTTGAACCTTAAAGGTCTGGCTATCAAGCTGCACGGCCGTGACGAAGTTACGCTGACCTTGTCGAAGAAGGGTTCGGGGGTGGTTACCGCTGCCGATATTCAGCTGGATCATGATGTCGAGATCGTTAATCCCGATCACGTAATCGCCAACCTGGCGTCTAACGGCGCCTTGAACATGAAGCTCACCGTAGCTCGTGGTCGTGGTTATGAACCAGCAGACTCGCGTCAGAGCGATGAAGACGAAAGCCGCAGCATTGGTCGCTTGCAGCTTGATTCTTCGTTCAGCCCGGTTCGCCGTATCGCCTACGTGGTGGAAAACGCCCGTGTCGAGCAGCGTACCAACCTGGACAAGCTGGTTATTGATCTGGAAACCAACGGTACACTGGATCCTGAAGAGGCCATTCGTCGTGCTGCAACCATTCTGCAACAGCAGTTGGCTGCATTCGTCGACCTCAAAGGTGACAGCGAACCAGTGGTAATCGAGCAGGAAGACGAGATCGATCCGATCCTGCTTCGTCCTGTTGACGATCTGGAACTGACCGTGCGTTCGGCCAACTGCCTTAAGGCGGAGAACATTTACTACATCGGTGACCTGATTCAGCGCACCGAAGTAGAACTGTTGAAGACTCCGAACCTGGGCAAGAAATCCTTGACTGAAATCAAGGACGTTCTGGCCTCCCGTGGTCTGTCCCTCGGCATGCGCCTCGACAACTGGCCGCCTGCAAGTCTTAAGAAGGACGACAAGGCGACTGCCTGATCGTCGTAATCACCGAACGTTGTGTTTGGTAAGGAATGAACCATGCGTCATCGTAAAAGTGGTCGTCACCTGAGCCGCACTAGCTCCCACCGCAAGGCTATGTTTCAAAACATGGCAGTGTCGTTGTTTGAGCACGAGCTGATCAAAACGACTCTGCCGAAAGCCAAAGAATTGCGTCGCGTTGCTGAGCCGCTGATTACTCTGGCCAAGAATGATTGTCTGGCTAACCGCCGTTTGGCCTTCGACCGTACGCGTTCGAAAGCCATCGTTGGTAAGCTGTTCAACGATCTGGGCAAGCGTTATGCAACTCGTGAGGGTGGCTACCTGCGCATCCTCAAGTGCGGTTTCCGCGCTGGCGACAACGCGCCTATGGCGTACGTCGAGTTGGTTGATCGTCCAGTTGGCGGTGAAGCTGTATCCGCTGAGTAAGACGTCAGTCTCTACAAAGAACCGGGCCTAGTGCCCGGTTTTTTGTGTCTGTCTGATTATGATTTTCTATTGATTCTGATCATTTAATGCATTTGCCCGTGCGTAGATCATGGTCAATACTCCTCCTCAGCCGATTAGCCGGCAGTACAAAGACTGACTGAGGAAGCAAACACATGAGCCAGACCAAAACGCTTACAACCGCCAGCGGCGCTCCAGTTGCTGATAACCAGAATTCTCGTTCTGCTGGCCCTCGTGGCCCTTTGCTACTTGACGATTTTCATCTGATCGAAAAGCTCGCGCATTTCAACCGTGAGAACATTCCGGAACGTCGTGTACACGCCAAGGGTTCAGGTGCGCATGGCACCTTCACCGTTACCCGCGACATGGCTCAGTACAGCAGCGCCAAGCTGTTCGACACCATCGGCAAGCAAACCCCTACGTTTCTGCGCTTTTCTACGGTAGGCGGTGAGCGCGGTTCGGCAGACACCGAGCGTGATCCGCGTGGCTTTGCCCTCAAGTTTTATACCGAAGAAGGTAACTGGGACATCGTGGGCAACAATACGCCCGTGTTCTTCATACGGGACCCTCTGAAGTTTCCCGACTTTATCCACACCCAAAAACGCCTGCCACAGAGCAACCTGAAAAGTGCGCAGATGATGTGGGACTTCTGGTCGCACTCGCCTGAGTCGCTGCACCAGGTCACCATCCTGTTTTCTGATCGTGGTATTCCAGATGGCTACCGTCACATGCATGGCTTTGGCAGCCACACCTACAGCCTGATCAATGCTGCGGGTGAGCGTCATTGGGTCAAATGGCACTACAAAACCAAGCAAGGCATCAAGAACCTGGCGCCTGCAGAGGCTGCACGACTAGCAGGCACTGACCCGGACTATGCTCAGCGCGACTTGTTTGGTGCCATCGAGCGCGGTGACTTCCCGAAATGGCGCGTCTGTATGCAGGTCATGACCGAAGCACAAGCTGCCGCGCACTACGAAAACCCGTTCGACGTCACCAAAACCTGGTCGCAGAAAGAGTTTCCGCTGATTGAAATCGGTGAGCTGGAGTTGAACCGTAATCCGCTCAACTACTTTGCTGAAGTCGAGCAAGCCGCGTTTGGCCCCAGCAACATGATCCCGGGTGTGGGGCTGTCGCCCGATCGCATGCTGCAAGGCCGTGTGTTCGCGTATGCGGATGCCCATCGCTACCGTGTAGGCACCAACCACCAGCACTTGCCGATCAACGCGCCACGAGTGCCTGTGCACAACTATCAGCGCGATGGCTCGATGGCCTTTGGCAACAATGGTGGAGCTGCACCAAACTACGAGCCAAACAGCTATGGTGATGCGCCAAAACAAGCACCTCAGTACGCTGAACCGCCTTTGGCCCTGAGTGGCGCAGCTGATCGTTACGATCATCGTGTAGACAGCGATTACTACAGCCATGCCGGTGCGCTGTTCCGTCTGATGAATGAAGATCAGAAAGCCCTGTTGATCAACAACATTGCAGGTGCCATGGCCGGGGTATCGGACGATGTTGTGCAGCGTCAGCTACAGCATTTCTACAATGCTGATCAGGCTTATGGTGAGGGTGTTGCAAAAGCGTTGGGTGTACAGAGTAACTAACTCTAAGTGAGAAGCAGAACCGCCCTCAAATGGGCGGTTTTTGCGTTTTTTAACGCCATTTTCTCTGCCAAACAGGGTTTTTATTGCGATTTGGCCGTGACCTCTCGGTCTGCTTGGTTCAAACTACATTCTTTGAAGCAGGGAGATGTGGGCCGATGCTAGGGCACCCGCAAGTAATCGATTACCTCAATACGTTGCTGACCGGCGAGCTGGCTGCACGTGACCAATACTTTGTCCATTCCCGTATGTACGAGGACTGGGGCTTTACCAAGCTGTACGAGCGTATCAATCACGAAATGGAAGAAGAGGCACAACACGCTGATGCGTTGATGCGCCGGATTCTGATGCTCGAAGGCACGCCGCGCATGCGCCCGGACGACCTTGATGTAGGCACCACAGTGCCTGAGATGTTCGCTGCGGACTTGCGCCTTGAGTACAAGGTGCGTGCCGCACTGTGCAAGGGCATTGCGCTGTGCGAGCTGCACCAGGACTACGTGAGCCGCGACATGCTGCGTATTCAGTTGGCAGATACCGAAGAAGATCATACCTACTGGCTGGAAAAGCAGCTGGGCCTGATCAAATCGATTGGCCTGCAGAACTACCTGCAATCGCAGTTCTGATTTCAGGCAGGTGCGCTCAAGTGTTTTGTGGGCGCGCTTGCCCGCGATAGAGGCAACGCGTTCTATCTGATTTACCGCGCCGCTGCCATCGCAGGCAAGCCAGCTCCCACAAGAGCTTGAATTGCGCTGAGTAAAAAGCCCCTGCCATCTCACGATGACAGGGGCTTTTTCATACCTCGATTTAATCCCTGTCGCGAATTAATAGCGGTTTCAGATAGAAGCCGGTATGTGATTGCTTCATTTCGGCTACATCCTCAGGTGTGCCGGTAGCAATAATCTGCCCACCCTTGGAGCCGCCTTCCGGACCGAGATCCACTAACCAGTCGGCAGTCTTGATAACGTCCAGGTTGTGTTCGATCACTACGACGGTATTGCCGTGATCACGCAGTCGATGCAGCACATCCAGCAATTGCTGAATATCGGCAAAGTGCAAACCCGTTGTCGGCTCGTCGAGGATATACAGTGTCTTGCCGGTATCGCGCTTGGACAGCTCGCGGGATAATTTCACCCGTTGCGCCTCACCGCCTGACAGCGTCGTGGCGGACTGACCCAGCTTGATGTACGACAGACCTACATCCATCAACGTTTGCAGCTTACGCGCCAGTGCAGGGACGGCATCGAAGAACACTCGCGCTTCTTCAATGGTCATTTCCAGCACTTCGTGGATGTTCTTGCCCTTGTATTTGATCTCAAGGGTTTCGCGGTTATAGCGCTTGCTCTTGCACACATCGCAAGGCACGTAGATGTCTGGCAGAAAGTGCATTTCTACCTTGATCAAGCCATCACCCTGACAGGCCTCGCAGCGTCCGCCCTTCACGTTGAAGGAGAAACGGCCTGGACCGTAGCCCCGCGAGCGTGATTCCGGTACGCCCGAGAACAACTCGCGGATCGGTGTAAACAGCCCGGTGTAAGTTGCAGGGTTGGAGCGCGGCGTACGGCCAATCGGGCTTTGGTCGATATCGACGACCTTGTCCAGATGCTCAAGCCCCTTGATGCTGTCGTGAGCAGCCGCTTCCAGTGTGGTTGCGCCATTGAGTGCCGTGGCGCTGAGCGGGTAGAGGGTGTTGTTGATCAGGGTCGACTTGCCCGAACCCGAAACCCCGGTCACGCAGGTCAACAGGCCAATCGGAATTTCCAGGTCCACATTGCGCAAGTTGTTGCCGCGGGCGCCCTTGAGCGACAGCGTCAGCTTTTTGTTGCGGGGCGTGCGCTTGGCGGGCACGGCGATCTTCACCCGGCCCGACAGGTATTTACCGGTCAATGAGTCGGGGTGAGCCATGACTTCAGCCGGGGTGCCTTGTGCAACGATATGACCGCCATGCACACCCGCGCCCGGGCCAATATCAACCACATAGTCGGCCAGCCGAATCGCGTCCTCGTCATGCTCCACCACAATCACCGTGTTACCGATATCGCGCAGATGCTTGAGGGTGCCCAGCAAACGATCGTTATCACGTTGATGCAAGCCGATAGAGGGCTCGTCGAGGATATATAGCACCCCGACCAGGCCCGCGCCGATCTGGCTGGCCAAACGAATACGCTGAGCTTCGCCGCCCGACAGCGTATCGGCACTCCGATCCAGCGACAGATAGTCCAGCCCCACATTCACCAGGAACTGCAGGCGCTCTCGAATTTCCTTGAGGATCTTGTCGGCGATTTCACCACGACGCCCGGTTAGGCTCAGCGTGCTGAAGTACTCAGTCGCATCGCCAATAGGCATATTGGTTACGGCCGGCAGGGTTTTTTCGCCAACCCAAACATGACGTGCCTCACGGCGCAGGCGTGTACCACGGCAATCGGGGCAAGACTGAGTACTCAGGAACTTGGCCAGTTCTTCGCGCACGGTAGCCGATTCGGTTTCGCGATAGCGGCGCTCAAGGTTCGGCACGATGCCTTCAAACGGATGCGCGCGTTTAACAATGTCGCCGCGATCATTCAGATAACGGAAATCAACATTTTGCGTGCCGCTGCCATACAGAATGACTTTTTGCTTCTCGGCCGCCAGCTCGTTGAACGGGACTTCAAGGCTGAAGTCGTAATGCTTGGCCAGCGCTCCGAGCATCTGGAAGTAATAGACGTTGCGCCGGTCCCAGCCACGTATGGCGCCTTCGGCCAGCGTCAGTTCGCCATTGACCAGACGTTTGATATCGAAGAACTGCTTGACCCCAAGGCCGTCACAGGTCGGACATGCGCCTGCCGGGTTGTTGAAGGAAAACAGCTTGGGTTCCAGCTCACTGATCGCGTGGCCGCAGATCGGGCAGGCGAAGCGCGCGGAGAAGATCAGCTCTTCGCCCGGCTCGTCGTCCATTGGCGCGACCAGGGCAATGCCGTCAGCCAGCTTCAGTGCAGTCTCGAACGACTCAGCCAAACGCTGCTGCAAGTCCGCGCGCACTTTAAAGCGGTCGACCACCACATCAATGGTGTGCTTCTTTTGTTTGTCGAGTTTAGGCAACTCATCAAGTTCACAGAGCTTGCCGTTTACGCGGGCTCGAACAAAGCCCTGAGCGCGCAGCTCTTCAAATACGGAAAGGTGTTCACCCTTGCGCTCGCGAATTACCGGCGCCAGCAACATCAGCTTGCTGCCCTCAGGCTGCGCCAGCACCAGATCGACCATTTGGCTGACCGTCTGGGCTTCCAGAGGGATGTCGTGATCCGGGCAACGAGGGATACCCACGCGGGCATACAACAGGCGCAGGTAATCGTAAATTTCGGTGATGGTGCCGACAGTGGAGCGCGGGTTGTGCGAAGTCGATTTCTGTTCGATAGAAATCGCTGGCGACAGACCTTCGATGGTATCGACGTCAGGCTTTTCCATCATCGACAAAAACTGCCGGGCATAGGCTGACAGCGATTCGACATAGCGCCGCTGGCCTTCGGCATACAAAGTGTCAAACGCCAGGGATGATTTGCCGGAGCCAGACAGTCCGGTGATGACGATCAGTTTGTCCCTAGGCAGGGTCAGGTCGATGTTCTTCAGGTTGTGGGTTCGTGCCCCACGTATCAGGATCTTGTCCACTGCGGCCTCGCTTGGCGGGCATAACGTAAACGAATGAGTATACGGATCTGTGCGAAAGGTGTGCAGGCCTTGATGGCACGATGTCATTCAAGCAGCCTTTATAACTTTTGCGTGACAAAGCGTCGCGGCACTCTCGTGTATGTGCTGTTACTCGATGGGACTGATAGAATCGCCGCCGGTTCACATGAGGTTTTTCCATGCACGATCCCCACAGCGAACGCATGAGCAGCGGCGAGACCCGAGCAGCAAGCGGTCTGGCCCTTGTGTTCGCCTTCCGTATGCTGGGCATGTTTATGGTGTTGCCGGTCCTGGCAACCTATGGGATGGACCTCGCCGGTGCGACGCCTGCCCTGATCGGTTTGGCAATTGGCGCTTATGGCCTGACCCAAGCCATTTTTCAGATCCCGTTTGGTATGATTTCTGATCGTATTGGACGGCGCCCGGTCATTTATCTGGGGTTGATCGTCTTCGCCCTGGGCAGTGTGCTGGCAGCCAATTCCGATTCGATCTGGGGCGTAATTGCCGGACGCGTCCTGCAAGGCGCAGGTGCTATTTCTGCAGCCGTTATGGCATTGCTATCAGACCTGACCCGTGAACAACATCGCACCAAGGCAATGGCCATGATCGGCATGACCATCGGTTTGTCATTTGCCGTAGCCATGGTCGTGGGGCCGTTGCTGACCCGTGTCTTTGGGTTGTCCGGGCTGTTTCTGGCGACGGGGGCAATGGCGTTGTGCGGGATTGTGATCGTGATGTTCATGGTGCCGCGTTCTACCGGTACCTTGCAGCATCGTGAGTCCGGTGTGGCTAAGCAGGCCTTGCTACCAACCTTGCGTCACCCCGACCTGTTGCGTCTGGATCTTGGCATTTTTGTGTTACACGCCATGTTGATGTCGAGCTTTATCGCCTTGCCGCTGGCGCTGGTCGAAAAAGCCGGTCTGCCCAAGGAACAGCATTGGTGGGTATACCTGACAGCGTTGCTGATTTCATTTTTCGCGATGATCCCGTTCATTATCTACGGTGAAAAGAAACGCAAAATGAAACGAGTTTTACTCGGCGCCGTCGTTACGTTGATGCTCACTGAGCTATTCTTCTGGAAGTTCGGCGATAGCTTGCGGGCATTGGTGATTGGCACCGTAGTGTTTTTTACCGCGTTCAACCTGTTGGAAGCATCATTACCTTCGTTGATCAGCAAAGTCTCACCCGCAGGCGGCAAAGGTACGGCGATGGGGGTTTACTCCACCAGCCAATTCCTCGGTTCGGCACTGGGCGGCATACTGGGCGGCTGGTTGTTCCAGCATG
This sequence comes from Pseudomonas sp. ML2-2023-6, assembly GCF_037055265.1. Taxonomy (NCBI): domain Bacteria; kingdom Pseudomonadati; phylum Pseudomonadota; class Gammaproteobacteria; order Pseudomonadales; family Pseudomonadaceae; genus Pseudomonas; species Pseudomonas sp. ML2-2023-6. The sequence goes on from NZ_CP146347.1 coordinate 1,242,810, forward strand.
GCGGTCTGTCGGTTGTGTTCCTTGGATGCGCAGGTCTGGCTGCACTCTGGCTAGCCTTTGCTGTTACCATGCGTGAACCACCATATGTAACAAGCCTGCGTCTGCCGTTATCGCCCGAGGCGCTGCGCGAAGCAGGTCTGGCTGAGCGTTTAAAGGCAGTTAATGGCGTTACAGATGCAGTGATCGTGGCTGAAGAGTCTGCGATTTATATCAAATTGGACACCGAACTATTGGATCGCGCGACACTCGAGCAGTTGGTTAACCCAGCGCCGACGTGCGAAGCCTAGGAGAACGTTATGGCCCGTGGGGTTAACAAAGTTATATTGGTCGGCACATGCGGCCAGGATCCCGAAGTTCGCTACTTGCCTAACGGTAATGCCGTGACCAACCTGAGTCTGGCAACCAGCGAACAATGGACTGACAAGCAAACCGGCCAAAAAGTCGAAAAGACTGAATGGCACCGTGTATCGATGTTCGGCAAAGTTGCCGAGATCGCTGGCGAATACCTGCGCAAGGGTTCCCAGGTTTACATCGAAGGCAAGCTGCAAACCCGTGAGTGGGAAAAAGACGGTATCAAGCGTTACACCACCGAAATCGTGGTCGACATGCAAGGCACCATGCAGCTGCTGGGCGGCCGTCCTCAGGGCGATCAGCAAAACCAGGGTGGTGGTAACAACTACCAGCAACAGCAGTCCGCTCCGCGTCAGCAGGCTCAACGCCCAGCGCCGCAGCAGCAGCCTCAACAGCAGCAGTCGCGTCCAGCGCCACAACAGCAGGCACCACAACCTGCTCCGGATTTCGACAGCTTCGATGACGATATTCCGTTCTAAGCCGTAAAAAGCGGTTAGCACCCCAAGAACCCCTGACTTGTGTAAAGCAAGTCAGGGGTTTTTTTTTATTGTTTTTTTTGCACGCACGACAGGGTTGATCCGTGGATTGACTACGCTCTACCGGGAATATGCGCATTGAGTGGCCAATCGAATGGCTCGGTTCGTTTCGATCAGCTCGCATGACATGTCCAGAAGGATTCTTGGGTTTGTTCAAATTTAAAACACCGCTGTTGTTTCTCATCCTGTTGTTATCAGGAAATGGCATCCTCCAGGCCGCCCCCACGCTGGCCTCCATCATGAAGGCCGAAGAGCCCAACGGTAAGCCGCCGGTTTTGGTCGATGGCGGTTTGCTCGGCGCCTTGGGCACCGGTATGGATGAGGTACAGAGTCAGCTTGATTCGAGCGTGCAGCAGTTGGGTACCTGGGGCCTGCGCGCCAAGCGGGCTGTCGATGAGGTCGGGGAACTTGTCGTGCAGGCCTCGACTCATCCCTCCTGGACCGGAGTGAGTGATTTCCTCCTGTTGTCGCTGGTTTGGCTGGGAGCGTTCGTCGGTTTAATGCTGGCAGGCCGCTTGCTGGTGCGTTACCTGAGCCAAAGCCGTCAGATAAACACCCGGCCTCGGGTGCGGGCGCTCATCGGTTATGGGGTGCCTTATCTATTGCCGGCGTTAGTGACGTTATTATTGACGCTGTATGTCAGTCGTTATCTTCACGACACCCTGGGTCGCTCATTGGCGCTGAGCCTGTCGTATGCCAGCAGCGGCGGGGTGTTCTGCGCGGCGCTGGTGCTGTCGCTGAGTTCGATGTTTGATGTGGGCCACAAACGGCATGCCGTGCAGATTATTCGCGGTTACGCCAGGCGCCCACTGTTCCTGATCGGCTTTTTGGCAGCCTTGAGTGATGCCATGAATAGCCCGCAGATCACTCTGCAAATCGGTGGCAACATCGCCAGTTGTCTCTCGGTTTTTTCAGGCTTGGTGGCGTGTGCGATCTTTGCATTTTTGGCAGTCCGGCTACGCCGTCCGGTAGCTCACCTGATCCGCAATCGTGCCTTGGCACAACGGCTTGGGCAGCCTGCCTTGCAAGAGTCGTTGCGCATTTTTTCGGTGCTTTGGTATTGGCCCATGCTGCTGATGTTGCTGGCTACAGCGCTCAACTTGTTGGGCGTGGGCGAGGGTAGTGAGCGCGCATTGCGTAATGCGTTGCTGACGTCCGGATTGCTGATAGGAACGGTCTTTCTGAGCACGGTTCTGCATCATTCATTTCTTACGAAATTTCAAAGCACCGGAGCCTATAAAGAGCGTTTTATAACCGTGGTTTACGCACTGCTGCGTATTGCCCTCGCCGTGACCTTTATCGAACTGTTGGCGAATATCTGGGGTTTTTCGTTGTTGGCCTTTGCCTCAGACAGCAGCACTGGCAAGGTCATCAGTGATTCGCTGGGGCATATCCTGCTGATTTTTCTGGTGACCTGGCTGGCTTGGGTAGTACTCGACACGGCCATTCAACAAGCGTTGGAACCCACGGCCAACCGACGTGGCACTCACGAACCCAGTACGCGGATCAAGACCATCCTGCCGCTGGCGCGCAATGCGATCAAGGTGATGCTGGTAGTGATCTGTACCATTACCACCATGGCCAATCTGGGGGTCAACGTCGCGCCTTTCCTGGCCGGTGCCGGGGTTATCGGTCTGGCCATCGGCTTTGGTTCTCAGCAGTTGGTACAAGACGTGATTACCGGGCTGTTTATCATTATTGAAGACACGATCTCGGTCGGCGACTGGGTGGTAATCGACTCGGCCCATGCGGGTACGGTAGAGGGGCTGACTATCCGCACTTTGCGTTTGCGGGACTCGCGCGGCTTTGTTCACTCGGTGCCTTTTGGTCAGATCAAGGCGGTGATCAACCATTCACGGCAGTTTGCCTACGCGTTTTTTTCAGTGCAGTTCACCTACGACACTGACATGGATAAGGCTACTGATCTGATCCGCGAGGCGGGGGCTCAGATCAGTGATGACCCTATGTTGAGCCTTAGCCTGCAGGGCACGCTGACAATTTTTGGTGTCGACAGCATGAACCTCGACGGGGTAACGATCACTGCGCAGTTCCGAACCCTGTCCGGGGCACAAAATAGCATTAGTCGAGCGTTCAACGACCGGCTTAAAAAGCTTGTGGATAAGTCACCGGAAGTCCATTTTGCGCAACATTATCCACAGGGGTTTCTGATGCCCGTGCGCGAGCCCGAACAGCCGTCGCAAGCGGACTCTTCGGCGCAACGGTCTACTGTGTTATTGACAGACATCCCGCCGACTTCGCAGTGAAAGCCTTTGAATATGGGCAGTTTGTCAGTGACGAGAGGGGCATAAACCCGCAAAATACGGGTATCTTGATCATGGCCAGCAGCTTTCACGGTTGGTTTTCTGGTATACATCACCGTTCTGAATAGACTGAGCCTGCATACTTTATGCGAATGCGCCTTATGTTATTGGGCGGCGGAAATGCCCTCGGGCAGGCGCTGATTCGTCTGGGTGCCGAGGAAGACATTAATTTCCTTGCCCCACGTCCACCGCAAGACGGTTGGGACGCCGCGAGCCTCACGCAACTGCTCGATGACACTCGCCCGGATGCTGTCATCAACCTTGCGTACTACTTCGACTGGTTTCAGGCGCAGTCGGTAAGCGAGGTCCGTCTTGCTGGCCAAGAGCGCGCTGTCGAGCGTTTGGCCGAGTTGTGCCAACATCACAACATCACGTTGCTGCAACCTTCCAGCTACCGAGTTTTCGATGGCTCGCGAGCAACTGCCTACAGCGAAAAGGACGAGCCTGTCCCACTTGGGTTGCGTGGCCAGGCGCTGTGGCGTATCGAGCAAAGTGTGCGGGCCATCTGCCCTCAGCACGTGCTGCTGCGTTTTGGCTGGTTGCTCGATGACAGCCCCGATGGCACCCTCGGGCGATTTTTGGCCGAGGCCGAAAAGCCCGGCGAGTTGTTGATGGCCGATGATCGACGGGGTAACCCGACACCGGTAGACGACGCCGCACGGGTCATTATTTCGGTGCTCAAGCAGCTTGATTGTGCCGCGCCGCTCTGGGGCACTTACCACTACGCCGGGCATGAAGCGACAACGCCGCTGGCGCTGGGGCAGGCGATTCTGGCCGAAGCGCGCAACCTGCACACGCTGGCAATCGAAGCCCCTACGCCACAAGCGCACGCAGCGCGGCCGGATGCGGCAGAAGAGCCCCAGCATGCGGTACTGGCGTGCAAAAAAATTCTTCACACTTTCGGGATCAAGCCCCGCGCTTGGCGTGCGGCACTCCCGGCTTTACTGGACAGGTTTTATCGTCATGGTTAATGCGCCCGTTTTTATCACCGGTGGCGCCGGTTTCATTGGTTCCAATCTGGTAGAGGCCCTGCTGGCCAAAGGATATGCCGTACGAATCCTCGATGATTTGTCGGCTGGCAAGCGCAGTAATCTGCCATTGGACAATCCCAAGGTCGAGTTGATCGAAGGTGATGTAGCGGATGCTGCGCTGGTTTCCAGGCTAATGGCCGGTTGCAGCGCGGTGGTTCATCTGGCTGCGGTCGCTTCGGTACAAGCCTCGGTGGACGACCCGGTGCGAACTCATCAGAGCAACTTTGTCGGCACCCTGAACGTGTGTGAAGCCATGCGTGAAACGGGTATCAAGCGGGTTGTCTTCGCGTCCAGTGCTGCGGTCTACGGCAACAATGGTGAAGGTGAGTCGATTGTCGAAGACACGCCCAAAGCGCCGTTGACGCCTTATGCGGTCGACAAGTTGTCCAGCGAGTACTACCTGGATTTCTATCGCCGTCAGCACGGTCTGGAACCGGTGATCTTCCGCTTTTTCAATATCTTCGGCCCACGCCAGGACCCGTCCTCGCCTTACTCGGGCGTAATCAGTATTTTCAGTGAGCGCGTAGAGCAAGGTCTGCCCATCACCATATTCGGCGATGGCGAACAAACCCGTGATTTCGTCTATGTGGGCGATGTGGTCAGGATTCTGGTGCAGGCCATTGAGGCCCAGCAGGTTGAAGAGGGCGCGGTCAACGTGGGCTTGAACAAGGCCACCACCCTAAAGCAAATGCTTGAAGCCCTGAGTGAAGTTGTCGGTGATCTGCCGCCGATCAGCTATGCCCCGGCGCGTTCGGGTGATATCCGTCACTCGCGTGCCGACAACAGCCGTCTGTTGCAACGTTTCACATTGGGTGAAACCACATCAATGAGCGTCGGGCTGGCGCGTTTGCTCGGCCGTTAGGTAGCACTCGCCCACAAAAAAGGCGCCTTTCAAAGGCGCCTTTTTACTTACCGCTACTTAAAACTTATAGCCCAAGCCAACCATGTAAACCCATGGGTCCACGTCAACGTTGACCTTGGCGCGAGTGCCAGGAGCTACGGCGTTGTTTTCCACTGTGGCGCGGGTATCGATGTCGATATAGCGCGCTTGGGCGTTGATCATGATGTTGTCGGTCAACATGTAGTCAGCACCCAGCTGCCACGCCATGCCCCACGAGTTTTTCGCCTTGAAGTTGTCGAAGCCTTCAGCGCTGGCGCTGCTGCCAACGTGCTCGTCATAGATCCAGGTGTAGTTGATACCGGCACCGACGTAAGGCTGGAACACTGACTTGGAATCCAGCGGGTAGTAAACAACGCTCAGGGTTGGCGGCAAGTGCTTGAGGCTACCCAGTTTGCCGTTGGCCGCAGCCAGCCCAGTGCCCTTGAGTTTGACGTCATGCTCAAACGGTGTGGCGGCCAACAGTTCAATACCCACATGGTCGGTGATCATGTAAGCAAAGTTGAGACCCAGTTGCGTGTCGCTGCTCATGGTCGCCTTGCCACCCAAATCAGTGCCCGCCAATGGGCCCTGATCAACCTTGACACTGGAGCTGTCGGCTTTCGGGTTTACCGTGATGGCACCGGCACGCAGGATGATGTCGCCCTCAGTGTGTGCCTGGGCAAGGGGGGCGACGACGGCGAGCGCAAGGGCGGCTGCGCTGAGCAAAGACTTGTGCATGGGAGCTCCATTGGGATATTTAAAATTTATATAACCAATGGTAATGAGCGCGTATGCCTGTTCAGTTGACCCAGCTCAATGAAAGCGTGAAGTTGTGAAAAATTCGTTAATTGCATGAGGATTAAATGAATCCTGGAGCTATGTGTTGCGGGTCTAGCGGGGGGGCAACCCTTGTAGTGGCTGCCGAGGCACGAGGCTGCGTTCGAGTGCGAAGCGCTCGCAAACCCGGCAATTGCGATCTGACTGAGCCACCGGGTTTAATGAATATTCGACTGCTGCGCAGCCTCGTGCCTCGACAGCGGCTACAGAAAATTGGCGTTTTACTCCGGCAATTCGTACACCACGATCTTTTGTGCATCCATCTGATAACCCGCATCCGCCAGCTCGCTGGTGCTGGCTTTGACCTGCAGCGCGCCAACGATCCAGTACGGCTGGTACAGCTCGTCGAGTTTGACCCCTTCCTTGCTGGTCACATGCACGATCTGGTTTGAAGGGGGTGGTGGCACGTGGATGCACGCGCCGAAGTACGGCACCAGCAAAAAGTCCGTGGTGCGGCCGTCTTCGCTGACTTCAAGGGGCACGATATACCCAGGCAGGCGAATCAGTTGGCCGTCGAGTGCCGGGACCACCGGTGCATTGGGCAAGTCCTGTTTCGCCGCCGGGGCGGCCTCCATGCTGCCCATCTGGGACAGGTCGTGCAGCGGCGTCATGTCCGGGGCTTCGGGCGGTGCATCCGGCGGGATCATTTCCGACCAGGTCAGCTCTTTCGGCTCGGCCGCCCACAACGGTGTAGCAACCAGCAGTAACAGCGCCAGCAGCACGCGGGACATTGCAGACCTTTTCATAAACATAAGCTCATAAACGAATGGACAGACCATCGGCCAGCGATTGTCGGTAGGCGCGCCATGCGGGCACGCAGCCCATCAACAGGGCGGCTGCCAGAATACCGCCGAGCAGCGTCCATTCATATTCACTTGGCCATGCCAGCGGTAAATACAGCCCGTAGTTGGATTGCACATAACCTTGGGCCACGGCGATACACACATAGAGCAAGCCAACCCCCGCGATTACCCCGGCCAATGCCAGCGCCAGTGCTTCGAAAATCAACAGGGTCGCGATATGCCAGGGCCGGGCACCCACTGAACGCAGGATCGCCATCTCACGTCGACGTTCATTCAAACTGGTCAAAATCGCAGTGAGCATGCCGATCAAACCGGTCAGCACAACAAATAGAGAAACGACAAACAGCGCTTTTTCAGCGGTGCTCATCAGGCTCCAAAGTTCTTGCAGGGCCACACCCGGCAAAATAGCCATCATCGGCTCACCGCGAAATTCATTGATCTCTCGTTGCATGGCAAAGGTCGAAATCTTGCTGTTCAGGCCCAGCATGAACGCAGTGATGGCTTGTGGCGTGAGGTCCATATTGCGCGCCTGATCAGCGCTGATACGCCCGGCGCCATGGGCGGGCACGCCGTTATGCCAGTCGATGTGAATGGCTTCCATGCCGCCCAGGCTGATATGCAGCGTGCGGTCCACCGGGGTGCCGGTACGCTTGAGAATGCCGACTACGGTAAACGGTTTGTCGTCATGTTTGACCAGGCTGATTGCTGCCACGCCGTGGGCCAGCACCAGCTTGTCGCCCAGTTTGTAATGCAGTGCTTGAGCAACTTCGGCCCCGAGCACAACTTCAAATGGGTCGGTTGCAAACGGACGGCCGCTGGCCAGTTGCAGGTTTTGCTTGTGGCCGTACTGATAGTGCTCAAAGTACGCCTCGCTGGTGCCCATCACCCGATAACCACGGTGCGAGTCGCCCAGGGACATGGGGATTGCCCACTTCACCTTTGGATTGTTGGCGAAGTGCTCAAAGCTGTCCCAGCGAATATTGTTGGTGGCATTGCCGATGCGAAACACCGAATACAGCAGCAGGTTGACCGAGCCCGAACGTGCGCCGACGATCAAGTCGGTGCCGCTGATGGTGCTGGCAAAGCTGGCGCGGGCCTCGGTGCGCACCCGTTCGACCGCCAGCAGCAGGCACACGGACAGGGCGATGGCGAAGGCGGTCAGCAGTGCGGTAAAGCGCCGGTTGGCCAGACTGGCCAGAGCTAGACGAAACAGATACATCTCAGACCTCTGCCGATGCGGCGGCGCGATTGAGTTCAGACAACGACAGGTTGCGGTCGAACAGGGGGGCCAGGCTTTGATCGTGGCTGACAAACAGCAAGCTGGCGCCTGCCTCACGGCACTCGGCGAACAGTAATTGAATAAAGGCTTCGCGGGCGTCGGCATCCAGGGCGGAGGTCGGCTCGTCGGCAATCACCAATTCCGGCTGGCCAATCAGAGCGCGAGCTGCGGCCACACGCTGCTGTTGGCCGATGGATAACGAGTCAGCGCGACGCTCCAGTAGTGCAGGATCTTTGAGGCCCAAATGCGCCAGCAGGGTCTGGGCTGCGTTATCCACACTGCCGTGCCGTTGGACGGCGCGGCTGGCGCGCAGTTTGGAGAAGTGACAAGGCAGCTCCACGTTCTCGCGCACCGATAAAAACGGCAGCAAATTGAATTGCTGGAAGATATACCCCGTGTGATCCACCCGAAAGCGGTCGCGGGCACCGGAGCCGAGCTCGCCCAGTTCCTGGCCCAGCAGGCGGATGGTGCCCCGGTTGGCTTTTTGCACCCCGCCCAACAGGCCCAGCAAGGTAGTTTTGCCACTGCCACTGGGGCCTTTCAGGAACAGGGTTTCACCGGGCTCCAGGCGAAACGCCGGGATATCCAGCAGTACGGGATGGCCCGGCCAGCTGAAGCTCAGGTCGCTCAGTTCAATAAGTGCTTGGGTCATGGGTCGCCTGAAATGAGGTTATTGCTTATGTAGCCGCTGCCGCAGGCTGCGATGGTCTGCATCGCAGCCCCTAAGTGAAGGGCTACGGCAGCGGCAACAAATGGATATTTTCGGTTAAAACTTCAGCGTGGGTGCTTTCGCTGTCACTTCCACGGCTTGCTGACCACTTGGGCCAATCAGTTGTACCTTGAATTTATGAGTGCCCGGGAAAGTTTTGAAGAACTGAGTCAGATCCAGCGTTTTCAACGCGTGTGGTGTGCTGCAGGTAAACGCGTAATGGGCTTCGATATCACTATGGTGATGTTCGCCTTTGGCCGCGCTTTCTTCCGGTGCAGGTTCGAACAGTGGGCTCTTGAGCTCTTGTTCATCGGCGGTGCAACCAGCTGCCTTGGGAATGCTGAACAGCACCAGCGGGTCTTCCAGTTGCTTGCGCGCCGAGTCGACCTTGGCCTTGTCGGCGTCAGTAGTGGCCAGGTGTTCGAAACCCACCAGGTTCATCGACGGACCGTCGAGGTCCAGCTCCAGCGTCTGGCCGTCCAGCGCGACATTCAAGCTGCCCACGCCATGCTCATGGGTTGGCAGGCTGTCGTGTTCATGGTCGTGATCGTCGGCGGCATGGGCCATCGCCAGCGGCAACAAGGCAAACGGCAGAGCAAGAAGCAAACGGCGCATGGCATGACTCCAGCAAAAGATATGAATGTTTTGTTATGTGATCTTATAACAAGTGGTGGGGGAGTTTGCGCGTGTGCTTGGCGTTACGCAAGACGCGTGGGAGCATGCGGCGAAGAAAAAGTGAGGAGCAGGGTGATGGTGCGTATTCGCGGAATGATCGGCGACTGGCCGGTGGATTTGACGGTAGAGCTGGATGAGAGTGATTGGGCGAAGCTGGGCGCGCAGTTGCCTGTCGGCGCCGCGCCAATCAGCCAGCCGCCTGTTAAATCGGTGAGTCAGGACGATGCCGTGTGGGAAACGACCAAAGACATGCTGCGCAAGGCCGGGCAGATGACCGGGCCTGAATTGTTGGGGCAGCTTGAAGCGTTGACCGGCAGCACGGGCGCAGGCAAGCGCCTGTTGGTGCGCCTGCGTCATTGTGCTGAGGTCAAGGTGGTCAGCGGGGCCGACTCACCGGTTTACAGCTGGGTTGAAGGGTCGTAGCAACTTTCCTGTAGCAGTTGACGAGCAACGCGAGGCTACGTCCGGCTGCGCAGCAGTCGTAAAGCCATTCAGCCCAGGTGTTTCAGGTACATCGCGTTTGCCGGGTTTGCGACGGCTTCGCCGCCGGGCGCAGCCTCGTTCCTTCGGCAGCTGCTACGGATATGTATCCGGGTTTAGTACAACGCTGCAAACAGCTTGCGGCGGTAGGTCGTGACCAGCGGGTGGTCGTTGCCCAACAGGTCGAACACTTGCAGCAATGTTTTGTGGGTGATGCCTTCGTTATAGCTGCGGTTGCGGGTAAACAGCTTCAGCAACCCATCCAGAGCCCCTTCATATTGCTGGCGCGCCAACTGCTGAATGGCCAGTTGATAGGCCGCTTCGTCGTCCTGCGGGTTTTGCGCCACGCGGGTTTTCAAATCGGCTACATCCGGCAAGTCCGCCGCCTGACGTAAAAATGTCAGTTGCGCCTTGGCGCCAGCCAGCTCGGCTTTGTGCTCGTCGCTTTTGACCGCATCCAGCACCGCTTGTGCTTCGGTCAACTCACCGCGCTCGGCCAAGCAGCGCCCATACAGAATCAGTGCCTTGGCGTTGCTGTTGTCTTCGGTCAGGATGCTTTTGAGCAGCGCTTCGGCATCGGCAAACCGGCTTTCGGCAAATAGTGCCTGCGCTTGCACCAGCGGGTCTTCAACCACGGCCTCGGGCATGACGACATGGGGCGCGAGCATGGCGCGAATCGCCGATTCAGGCTGTGCTTCCTGGAAGCCGTCAACAACCTTGCCGTCCTTGAACAGCACTACGGTGGGCAAGGTTTGAATCCCGATGCGGCCAACAATGTCCTGCTCGACATCGCAATTGACTTTGGCCAGCAGCAACTCGCCCTGATAGTCCTCGGCGAGTTGTTCCAGGATCGGCAGCATCACCTTGCACGGTGCGCACCACTCGGCCCAGAAATCCACCAGCACGGGCTGATCGAAAGAGGCCTGGACCACCAGTCTGTCGAAGTCAGCGGAGGTCACGTCGAAGCTGTAAGAAGGCGTAGGCTGATTCATTATGTGTCTCGAAGCAGGTAAATGAGGGCAACTATAAAGGCTGGGCCTGGCGGCTGAAAGCGCTTGGCTCGCGCTGAGCGTGATACAGGCTGACGTTGCGAAACTCGTGGGGTTCGGCCAGGTCGGGCAAAGTCAGGGCCTTGAGCATTGCCAGTTGCTGATACAGCGGATGTTTGAAGTCGCGCACACGGGAGTCTGCGACTAGCGCCTGTTGGCCACGGCTGAGAAATTGATCCAGCAGCGGCAAGTTTTCGCGGTCGTAAAGTACGTCTGCCACCAGGATCAGATCGAAGCGGTCTGCCTCGGCAAAGAAGTCGCTGGAATAGCCGAGCTGCACATCATTGAGTTGCGCATTCGCCCGGCACGCCGCCAACGCCAGCGGATCAAGATCGCAGGCCAGTACTTCCAGTGCCCCGGCCCTGGCAGCGGCAATCGCCGCCACACCGGAGCCGGCACCGAAGTCCAGCACGCGCTTACCTTTGACCCAGTGTGGCTGCTCGGCCAGAAACCGCGCCAACGCCAGACCGCTGGCCCAGCAAAAAGCCCAGTAGGGGGGCTCGTAGAGAATGCGGCGGGTTTCGTCGGGGGTGAAGGCGCGATCCATATTGTGCGCATCGATCAACCAAAGCTTGAGCGTTGTATCAGGCAGGTCGGTGACGACCAGTTGCGCATCGCCCAACAACTCGCTTAACGACTGCTGCAGGTCTAGCGGTGTATTCATGGCGCTTTGACGAAAGCCAGAGTACCCATCGCCTGCGTAGTGGGCTGGCTGATAATTCGCGAAGGCAGGTGCAGGATCAATTGCCCGGACTGACTGGCTCGGCCGCGCAGTTCGACCCGCATACCCTGTGGGAATGCCTCGGGATTGAAGCGCAGCTTGAACGGCAGCGCCTGATCATTACCGGCAATCTTGCTGCTGGCCATCAGCCCCTGAGGACGTCCGCGCTCGTCGATGATCAACATCGCCAGCTCGACTTCGGCGCCTGCCGGAACGCCCGTCAGTACGCCGCTCAGCTCACGCTGATAAGCCGGTAGTGGGCCCAGGTCAGCGGGGGCGTCGGTTTTTGGCTGCGTCAGCACTTGAGTCTGTGCCGATTTTGGCGGCTCACTGCTACAAGCGACCAGCAAACTGGCGAGGCACAGCAAAACAAGCGTTCGTAGCGGCATACACGGCTCCAGCGGCAGGTCAGTCGGTGTATCAGATTGTGTAAAACATAGTAGCCCGTCTGTATACCGTAAAGCCTATGGCTTGTCTTGCCAGTGGGATGCGCTAACATGGCGCTCCCCATTTTTGTTGGCTGCCACCATGCACTGTCCCTTCTGCGGTGCCAACGACACTAAAGTCATCGACTCGCGTCTGGTTGCCGAGGGCGACCAGGTGCGTCGCCGGCGTGAATGCCTGGCCTGTGGTGAGCGTTTCACCACCTTTGAAACAGCCGAGTTGGTCTTACCCCGTCTAATCAAGCAAGACGGTAGTCGTCAGCCCTTTGACGAAGAAAAATTGCGCGCCGGAATGCAGCGTGCGCTGGAAAAACGCCCGGTAAGTGTCGAGCGTCTTGAAGCTGCGCTGGCCCGAATCAAGCACAAATTGCGCGCCACCGGCGAACGTGAAGTCAAATCGCTGGTGGTGGGTGAACTGGTCATGGGCGAGCTGCAAAAGCTCGACGAAGTGGCCTATATCCGCTTTGCATCGGTTTATCGACGCTTCCAGGACTTGAACGAGTTCCGGGAAGAGATCGACCGACTTGCCCGTGAGCCCTCAAAAGAATGACTCAGTCCACAGAACAAGCTGTTTTAGACACCCATTACATGGCCCGAGCCATCGAGCTTGCGCGCAACGGTCTGTACACCACCCATCCCAACCCGCGTGTCGGTTGCGTGATCGTGCGTGACGGGCAGGTTGTCGGCGAAGGCTGGCACGTGCGCACCGGCGAACCGCATGCCGAAGTCCACGCCTTGCGGGCGGCGGGCGAGCTGGCCCGTGGGGCCACGGCCTATGTCACCCTGGAGCCGTGCAGCCATCATGGGCATACCCCGCCGTGTGCCGAAGGGCTGATCAACGCCAGGGTAGCGCGGGTGGTTGCGGCCATGCAGGACCCTAACCCGGAAGTTGCCGGGCGTGGCCTCAAACGTCTGGCCGATGCCGGAATAGAGGTCGTCAGCGGCGTACTTGAAGCTCAGGCCCGGGCATTGAACCCTGGCTTCCTCAAGCGCATGGAACACGGCCTGCCGTTTGTGCGGGTCAAGCTGGCGATGAGCCTTGATGGCCGCACCGCGATGGCCAACGGCGAAAGCCAGTGGATCACCGGCCCTGACGCACGTTCTGCAGTGCAGCGTCTGCGGGCGCAGGCCAGCGTGGTATTGACCGGCGCCGACACGGTGTTGGCTGATGGCGCACGGTTGACCGTTCGCGGTCCTGAGTTGGGGCTGAGCCCTGAGTTGACCGCGCTGGCGCTGAGCCGTCCGCCGCTGCGGGTGCTGGTCGACGGGCGTTTGCGGGTGCCGCTGGATGCGCCATTTTTCAAGGCGGGGCCAGCGCTGGTCGCGACCTGCGTGCCGCCAGCCGAGCAGTACCGCACAGGGCCTGAGTGCCTGGTGATCCACGGTGCCAACGGCCATGTGGACCTGCGCAAACTGTTGGTTGCGCTGGCTGCACGCGGCGTCAACGAGGTGCTGGTCGAAGCGGGGCCGAATCTGGCCGGAGCCTTTGCCGAGCAAGGTCTGGTCGATGAATACCAGATTTTCATCGCCGCCAAGTTTTTGGGTTCTACCGCCCGGCCATTGCTGGAACTGCCGTTGACCCACATGCGCGAAGCGCCTTTGCTCAAAATCATTGAAATGCGCGCGGTGGGCGATGACTGGCGAGTCACCGCCATACCCGTGCCGCCAGCGAGCGTATAATTCTCGGCCTTCGCTTTACGCAGGCTTTGTTCTCAAGGGGAACGCCATGTTTACAGGCATCATTGAATCCATCGGCAGCATCCGTGCACTGACCCCTAAAGGCGGTGATATACGAGTTTCAATCGACACCGGCAAGCTCGACCTGAGCGACGTCAAACTTGGCGACAGCATCGCGATCAATGGCGTGTGCCTGACCGCGGTTGAGCTGCCGGGCAACGGCTTTGCGGCTGACGTAAGTCGCGAGACCCTCGATTGCACCGCATTCAACGACTTGAAAAGCGGCAGCCGGGTCAACCTGGAAAAAGCGCTGACCCCGACCACGCGTTTGGGTGGGCACCTGGTGAGCGGTCACGTCGATGGTGTGGGCGAAGTGATCTCGCGTGACGAGAACGCTCGCGCTATCGAATTCGTGATCCGCGCCCCCAAAGAACTGGCCAAGTACATCGCGCACAAAGGCTCGATCACCGTCGATGGCACCAGCCTGACCGTGAACTCGGTCAATGGCGCCGAGTTTTCGCTGACGATCATTCCGCACACCCTGAGCGAAACCATCATGGGCGATTACCGTCCGGGTCGCCGGGTCAACCTCGAAGTCGACTTGCTGGCGCGTTACCTTGAGCGTCTGCTGCTGGGCGATAAAGCCGCCGAGCCGACCTCGGGTGGCATCAGCGAAAGTTTTCTGGCCGCCAACGGCTACCTCAAATCCTGACTTAAGGGGGTGCCGCGTGGCGCTCAACAGCATCGAAGAACTGGTTGAAGACATCCGCCAAGGCAAGATGGTCATTCTTATGGATGACGAAGACCGTGAGAACGAAGGTGACCTGATCATGGCCGCCGAGTGCTGCAAGGCCGAGCACATCAACTTCATGGCGCGTTTTGCCCGTGGCCTGATCTGCATGCCGATGAGCCGCGAGCGCTGCGAATTGCTCAAACTGCCATTGATGGCACCGCGCAACGGTTCCGGCTTTGGCACCAAGTTCACCGTGTCGATTGAAGCTGCGACCGGCGTGACCACCGGAATTTCCGCCGCTGACCGTGCACGCACTGTGCAAGCAGCGGCCGCCAGGGACGCCAAGGCCGAAGACATTGTCAGCCCTGGTCACATCTTCCCGCTGATGGCACAAGCGGGCGGCACCCTGGCCCGCGCCGGTCACACCGAAGCGGCCTGCGACCTGGCCCGCATGGCCGGTTTCGAGCCAAGCGGCGTGATCTGTGAAGTGATGAACGACGACGGCACCATGGCTCGCCGCCCTGAGCTGGAAACGTTTGCGGCCGAACACGGGATCAAGATCGGCACCATCGCCGACCTGATTCACTACCGCATGATCCACGAACGTACCGTTCAGCGGATTGCCGAGCAGCCACTGGACAGCGAACTGGGCCAATTCAATTTGGTGACCTATCGTGATTCAGTCGAAGGCGATGTGCATATGGCGCTGACCCTGGGCAAGATCTGCGCCGAAGAGCCGACGCTGGTGCGAGTGCACAATGCCGACCCGTTGCGCGACCTGCTGATGGTCAAGCAACCGGGCCGCTGGAGCCTACGCGCCGCCATGACTGCGGTGGCAGAGGCGGGCAGCGGTGTTGTGCTGCTGCTGGGGCATCCGCTGGATGGTGATGTATTGCTGGCGCATATCCGCGAAACCGCAGACCAGATTCCGGTAAAAAAACCGACCACCTACAGCATCGTCGGTGCCGGTTCGCAGATCCTTCGTGACCTTGGCGTGCGTAAAATGCGCTTGATGAGTTCACCAATGAAGTTCAATGCCATATCCGGTTTCGATCTGGAAGTTGTAGAATACGTGCCCTCCGAATAAAGACCGGTCGTGTCCTGTCCGAATTCGTGGCCCAATATCCTTAAAGAACGCACGCGAGTGCGTTCTGGCTCTTTAATACGAGACATACCGAATGACCCTGAAGACCATCGAAGGTACCTTCATCGCCCCCAAGGGGCGCTACGCTCTGGTAGTTGGCCGTTTCAACAGCTTTGTTGTCGAAAGCCTGGTGAGTGGTGCCGTTGATGCCCTGGTTCGCCACGGTGTGAACGAAAGCGACATCACCATCATTCGAGCGCCGGGTGCGTTCGAAATCCCGCTGGTTGCGCAGAAGGTTGCCCAGCGCAACGAATTCGCCGCCATCATCGCCTTGGGCGCCGTGATTCGTGGCGGTACTCCGCACTTCGAATACGTTGCTGGCGAATGCACCAAGGGCTTGTCCCAAGTGTCCATGCAGTTCGGCGTACCGGTTGCATTCGGCGTGCTGACTGTTGATTCGATCGAGCAAGCCATCGAGCGTTCCGGCACCAAAGCCGGTAACAAAGGCGCTGAAGCTGCCTTGTCCGCCCTTGAAATGGTCAGCCTGTTGGCACAGTTGGAGGCCAAGTGATTTCCGACGAAAGCGATCGTTTCAACCCGCGCGATCCAAAACCTGCGGACGCTGGCAAACCTTCCAAGAGCGCCAAGCGCCGTGAAGCGCGTCAACTCGCGACTCAGGCCCTGTACCAGTGGCATATGGCCAAGCAATCGTTGAACGAAATTGAAGCGCAGTTCCGCGTTGATAACGACTTCACCGACGTTGATGCTGCGTACTTCCGTGAAATCCTGCACGGCGTACCTGCACACAAAGGCGAGATCGATGCTGCCTTGATCCCGTGCCTGGATATCACCATCGAAGAACTCGACCCGGTTGAGCTGTCTGTTCTGCGCCTGTCTACCTGGGAGCTGATCAAACGTGTCGACGTGCCTTACCGCGTTGTGATCAACGAAGGCATCGAGCTGGCCAAAGTGTTCGGCTCCACCGACGGCCACAAGTTCGTCAACGGTGTGCTCGACAAACTGGCGCCACGCCTGCGTGAAGCTGAAGTAAAGGCTTACAAGCGCTAAACGGCGCTGTCGGCCATGGGCGAGTTTGAGCTGATCCGCAACTTCTTCGCTGCCGCGCCCTGTGCGCAAGGCGGCGAAGGTGTTGCTCTGGGCATTGGCGACGACTGCGCCCTGCTGGATGTTCCCTTCGGGGAACAGCTGGCAATTTCCACTGACACCCTGGTAGCCGGGGTGCACTTCGCAGATCCTTGCGACCCTTTCTTGCTCGGTCAGCGTTCGCTGGCGGTGGCGGCCAGTGATTTGGCGGCCATGGGCGCAACACCTCTCGCCTTTACCCTTGCCTTGACCTTGCCGACGGTGGAAGCCGATTGGTTGCAAGCGTTCGCCCGTGGTTTGAACCTGATGGCTCAAACCTGCGACCTGCGCCTGATCGGCGGTGACACCACTCGCGGGCCGTTGTGCCTGACGCTCACGGTGTTTGGTCGTATCCCCAAGGGCAAGGCCCTGACTCGTAGCGGCGCCCGCCCTGGTGACCTGTTATGTGTGGGCGGCGAACTGGGCAACGCGGCGGGAGCGTTGCCGCTGGTACTGGGGCAGCGCAGCGCGCCACCGGTTATCAGCGAGCCGTTGCTGGCGCATTACTGGTCACCGCAACCGCAGTTGGCGCTGGGCCAGGCCCTGCGCGGCAAAGCCACCTCGGCGCTGGATATCTCTGATGGCCTGCTTGCCGACTGTGGCCATATTGCGCTGGCGTCCAAGGTGGGGCTGGAGATTGAACTGGACCGGGTGCCCATCTCGCTGGCGCTGGAAGAGTTTTTGGGCGCTGGCGATGCACAGCAGGCAGCATTGAGCGGCGGTGATGATTACGTGTTGGCGTTTACCTTGCCTGCGCTTGAACTGCCGACGCTGTTGGCTGATGGTTGGCCGATCCATGTGGTGGGTCGTGTGGTTGAAGGGCAGGGTGTTGGCTTGTTCGATGAGCACGGCCAGGACATCACCCCGGCAATCCGTGGCTATCAACATTTTCGCCTATAAAACTGTTCGTAGCAGCTGCCGTAGGAACGAGGCTGCGTCCGGCGGCGCAGCCGTCGCAAAATTATCACGCGCGGTTTTTTAGTTAAACCGCGTACTCTTATTTTACGATCGCTTCGCAATCGAACGTAGCCTTCGGCAACTGCTACGGGATTGGGACGGGTCGAGTTATCAAACTTTTAGATCTTTATCCACGGTAATTCAGCCTAAGCGTCTGTAGGAACCTCCTGTTACAATGTCGCCTTTGCGAATCTCCAGTCCTCAAACTGATCAGGAGCACACGGTGCCCGTCGTTTTCGTTGCCGCTTGCAAATTACCTACTCCTTTTGCCGAATTCACCATGCATGGCTTCCTTGAGAAAACCTCGGGCCGTGAACACGTTGTGCTCAGTCTGGGCGACGTGACTGATGGTGCTCCGGTTCTGGGTCGGGTGCATTCCGAATGCCTGACTGGCGATGCCTTGTTCAGCCAGCGTTGCGATTGTGGTTCGCAGCTCGAAGCCGCCTTGCAGGCCATCGCCCGCGAAGGCCGTGGCGTTCTGCTGTATCTGCGCCAGGAAGGTCGTGGCATCGGTTTGCTGAACAAAATCCGTGCTTACGAACTGCAAGATGGCGGCGCCGATACCGTTGAAGCCAACGAGCGTCTGGGCTTTGCTGCCGATCAGCGTGATTACGCCATCTGCCTGCCGATGCTGGAGCACGTGGGTGTGCAGTCGCTGCGCCTGATGACCAACAATCCGCGCAAGGTCAAAGCCTTGACCGAAATGGGCATCACCGTGGCCGAGCGTGTGCCTTTGCACACCGGGCACAACCCGCACAACAAATTGTACCTGGCGACCAAAGCCAACAAGCTCGGTCACATGATGGGCAACCAGCATCAAAACGAGGCCGACCCGGCGTGACCCGTGGCCAGCGTCGTCGGCGCCTGAGCTTCAGCTGGTGGCAACAGTTGGTACTGACTCTGCTGCCGCTGGTGTTGGTTAACTGGTTTTTCGGCAACGCCGAACCGCTGCTGCCTGAACTGGCGATGCCGTTCTTCATCGCGGGCGTGGCTTCGATGTTTGTCACCCTGCGCACGTTCGGGCCTTACAAACATGGCCTGATCAACCTGCAAAAAGCCCTCGACACCCCGCAGGAACCTGCGGCCTGGGATGCGCTGGCGCATGTGCGGCACCGTGCCTTGCTGGCGGCGGGATTGCCCACCTGGGTTGCTACCCTGGCGGTGTTCGTCGGGCTCGAAGGCGTACCTTTATTGCTGCTGACCCTGTCGACGCTGGTGCTGTTTTACCTCTACCGCATTCCTCGCCAGGTCGGCTGATGCGCGCTTGGCTGGCGGCTCTGCTGCTGACCGCGAGCATTCCTTCGCTGGCCGCCACGCGTGTGGTCAGCCTGTCTCCATCCTTATCCGAAATGGTTGTCGAACTGGGCGCCGCCGATTTGCTGGTGGGGCGTCTGGATGCGGGTGAGCCGTTGCCGGAGCTTGTCAGCGTGCCCTCAGTGGGCCGCTACGGGCAGTTGGACATGGAGCGCTTGCTCAGCCTGCAACCCGATCTGCTTTTGCTCTGGCCGGGCAGTGTGGGTGTTGCACAGCGCGAACAGCTGAATCGCCTGAAGATCCCGACCTACATTGGTGAACCGCGCAGCCTTGATCAGTTGGCTGATCAGGTCGAAGGGCTGGCTGTTGCTCTGGATCGCCCGCAGCGTGGGCATGAGCTGGCGGGTGAACTGCGTCAGCGTTTGGCCGGGCTGCGTGCCCAGTATTGGCGCGACACACCGTTGCGGGTGTTTTACCAAGTGTGGGACCAGCCGCTGTACACCATCGGTGGCGGGCAAATCATCAGTGATGCGTTGGCCGTGTGCGGGGCGAGCAATGTGTTTGACGACCTCAAGTTGCCTGCTCCGCAGGTCAGTATTGAGTCCGTGTTGCAGCGCAATCCCGAGGTGATCATTGCCAGTACCCAGGCGCAACTTGATGCTTGGAAAATTTGGCCGCAGATTGATGCCGTCAAACACGGGCGCTTGTTGTTACTGACCGACAAAGGCCTGGAGCGCCCGAGCGGGCAGATGCTTGAAGCCACGGCCAAGTTGTGTGAACAGCTAGCGGCACACTAACCCTCTTGAGCCTTCGCGAGCAGGCTCGCTCCCACAAGGGGGGCTGCGCCTTCTAGAGAGTAGGCGTCCAGGTCACGGCCAACTGCAAGCTGCGGCGCTCTTCGCGGTAGCCATAGTAGTTGCCCTCATAGCTGTAGAGCGCGCGGGTGAAGCTCTTGTCCAGCAGGTTATCGACTTTCAAGTCGAACCGGACTTGCGAGCTGGCCTGCCAGTTGCCACGCAATCCCAACAGTCCGTAGCCGCCAATGGGCTGCTTGTTGTCTTCATCATTGAAGCTGCTGCTCACCGCTTGCCAACTGGCGCCGACGCCTAGCCGGTCAAATTGCCGATCCAGATCCAGGCTCAACGTTCTGCGTGCCCGGCGGCCCAGGGTATGGCCGGTATCGCGATCACGCGGGTCGATAATTGCGATGCCCAGGCTGCTCTGCCAGCCGAACCATTCTTGTTGCAGGGCGCTTTCGAAACCGGTGATTTGCGCCGCGCCGATGTTCTGCTGGATAAAGTCAGCATCGGCCACAATCGCGTCACGAATATCGGTGCGGTACAGCGATGTTTCCAGCCTGCTGGTCTCGCTCAACTGGCTGCGCCATTGGACTTCGTAGCTTTTCGAATACTCGGGTTTGAGGTTCGGGTTGCCGAACTGTGGGTAGTACAAGTCATTGAAGGTGGGCGCGCGGAAGCCTTCGCTGTAAGACAAGAGCACATCGTTGTTGGCATTCAACGGCACGCTCAGGCTGGCGCTCCAGGTGTTGTGGCTACCGAACTGCTGGTTCTGGTCATGACGCACGCCCAATTCGGTCGAAAAATAATCGCCATGAAACCGGTGCTGAACAAACGCTGCGTGGTTCCAGCGGCTGTCTTGCTCAAAAGCCGTGCTGCTGCGCACGCGGTCTTGATAGGTATCGGCGCCGAGGATCAGGCTGTTTTTGTCGTCCAGCGTCAGGTTGTTTTGCCAGTTCAGCGAGTCGCGGTAGGTATTGAAACTGTAGATATCAGCGCTGAGCTGGTCCCGGGTTTTTTCGCGGTTTTCACTGTGGCCCAGTTCCAGGCGCGAATTCCAGCGCTCACTCAATTGCGCATCGATAAAGCTGCCAACGCTGCTGATATCAAAATCGCTGTAAAGCTGCTGGCCACTGACTGTCATGGTGCTCGGGTCCCAGCGCCCGAACGGGTTATCGAGTTCGGTTTTGCCAACGTTTTTCATCGCTGTCAGCCCGACTTCAAGGTCTTCGTTCAGGTAGTGGTTCAGGTTCAGGCTCAGCGACTTGTTGCGATAGGCATCGTGATCGTTGTCGCTGGGGAAGGACTCGTGGGTGCGGTTGATGCCCGCCGTCTCCTCCAGGCTACCACTCAAGTTGTAGCGGGTCTGCGCATCGCCACCGGAGACGCCGACGCTGTTCTCTGAGCTGCCATAACTGCCCACGGCACTGTGAACCCGAAGTTGTGGGGCATGGTCCGAACCACGGCGGGTGAAAATCTGAATCACCCCGCCAATCGCATCGCTGCCGTAGATCACCGAGCGCGAGCCACGCAAGACTTCAACGCGCTCGATCTGATCAATATTGAGGTACTGCAGGTTGCTGTCGGCCGAGGTGGCATTGGCCATGCGCTGGCCGTCGACCAGTACCAGGCTTTGCGCCGACTTGGTGCCGCGAATGTAAATCCCCGGCAAGCCACCGCGCCCGCCGCTGCGGGCCACTTGCACGCCCGGGACCCGGCCCAGGAGGTCGGTCAGGCTGGTGGGTTGCAGGCGGTCGATGTCTTCACGGGTGAGCACGCTGTTGGCGCTGCTGCTGTCCGAGCGCGCCTCAACCTGTCGGTTGCCGGTGATCAGGGTTTGCGGGAGTTTGAGCGCGTCTTCACGCTCAGCAGCATTGGCCAGCAGAGGGCTGGCGAGGATTAAAGCCAAGCGAAGGCGTTTCATGGTTTCTCGGTATTAAACCTGTAGCCGCTGCCGCAGGCTGCGATAAGGTCCGCAGGACCTTGCTCATGCAAAGTGCTTCGGGCGCGATCGCAGCCAGCGGCAGCGTACGGGGTGGGTCAGAGCCCCAGCAACTGCATGCGCTGGCGCACCGAAGCTTCGATGCCTGCCGCATCCAGGCCGCACTCGGCCAGCATCTGGCTTGGTTTGGCGTGTTCGACGTACACATCCGGCAAGCCCAGGTGCAGCACCGACTTGAGCACGTTTTCACGGGCCAGGAACTCGCTGACGCCAGCTCCGGCACCGCCCATGATGGCGTTCTCTTCAAGGGTCACCAGCAGCTCATGGCTATCAGCCATTTCGCGAACCAGTGCTTCATCCATCGGTTTGACGAAGCGCATGTCGACCACCGTGGCGTCGATTTTTTCTGCGACGAGCAGGGCTTCGGTCAATTGCACACCAAACACCAGCATGGCGACTTTTGAACCCTGGCGACGAATCACGCCTTTGCCGATTTCCAGCGGCTCAAGGGTTTTTTCGATCGGCGCGTTCGGACCGGTGCCACGTGGGTAGCGCACTGCCGCTGGGCCGTTGTACAGGTGGCCAGTGGTAAGCATTTTGCGCAGTTCGTTCTCATCGCTCGGGGTCATGATGACCATGCCCGGAATGCAGCGCAGGAACGACAGGTCGAAACTACCGGCGTGGGTCGGACCGTCTTCGCCTACCAGACCGGCACGGTCGATGGCGAACAGCACGTCCAGGTTTTGTACCGCAACGTCATGCACCAGCTGGTCGTAACCGCGCTGCAGGAACGTAGAGTAAATAGCCACCACCGGCTTGGCGCCTTCGCAGGCCATACCGGCCGCAAAGGTCACCGCGTGCTGCTCGGCAATCGCCACGTCGAAATAACGCTTGGGGAAGCGCTCGCTGAAGGCGATCAGGTCCGAGCCTTCTTTCATGGCCGGGGTGATGCCCATCAGGCGCTCATCGGCAGCCGCCATGTCGCACAGCCACTCGCCAAACACTGCCGAGTACTTTGGCCCGCTCGCCACTTTGGGCGCGGCTTTCGGTGCGTCCAGCGGTTCAAGCTTGGTGATGGCGTGATAGCCGATCGGGTCGGCTTCGGCCGGGGCAAAGCCCTTGCCCTTTTTAGTGACGATATGCAGGAACTGCGGGCCTTTGAGATCGCGCATGTTGCGCAGCGTCGCAATCAGGGTCGGCAGGTCGTGACCATCGATAGGACCGATGTAGTTCCAGCCCAGCTCTTCAAACAGTGTGCCGGGGACCAGCATGCCCTTGGCATACTCTTCGGTACGGCGGGCAATTTCCCAGGCGCCTGGCAAACGTGACAGCACTTTTTTGCTGCCTTCGCGCATGCTGGCGTAGGTACGGCTGGAGAGGATTTTGGCCAGGTAGTTGGACAAACCGCCGACATTACGCGAGATCGACATGTCGTTGTCGTTGAGGATCACCAGCATGTTGGCATTCACTTCAGGCGCGTGGTTCAGCGCTTCGAAGGCCATGCCCGCGGTCAGCGCGCCGTCACCGATCACGGCGATGGCCTTGCGGTCGCTGTTTTGCAGGCGGGCGGCAATGGCCATGCCCAGCGCTGCACTGATCGAGGTGCTGGAGTGGCCGACGCCAAAGGTGTCGTACTCGCTCTCGGAGCGACGCGGGAAAGCGGCAACGCCGTCCTTCTGGCGCAAGGTCGCCATTTGCTCGCGACGGCCCGTGAGGATTTTGTGCGGATACGCCTGATGGCCGACATCCCACACCAGCCGGTCGTCCGGGGTGTCGAATACGTAGTGCAACGCAATGGTCAGCTCAATGACACCCAAGCCGGCGCCAAAATGCCCACCCGTCTGGCCGACGGTATAGAGCAATTCCAGGCGCAACTCATCAGCCAGGGTTTCCAGCTCGGCTTCGGCCAGGCGGCGAAGGCCCGCAGGCGTGCCTGCCCGGTCAAGCAGGGGCGTAGTCGGACGGTTGCGGGGAATCTCTTGAAACGTCGTTGGCATCAGGCGAATCGTTATAGGTATAAGAAGAGGCGGCAGTTTACCTTATGGAACGTAAGCTGCCCACGCAGTCTGGTACTCGTTAGTAAGACCTTGGCATTAGAGCTGTCAGAAATCGTTACTGAAAAGCGTTTTCAGTGGCGGCGCTCCACGATATATCGCGCCAGTTCACGCAGCGGCTCAGCGCCTGCATCAAAATGCCGCAGGGCATTGAGTGCCTGATCGCGCAGTTCCAGTGCATAGCCTTTGGCCTGTTCCAGGCCCATTAGCGCCGGATAGGTTGGTTTGTCCCGTGCGATATCGGCGCCCTGGCGTTTGCCCAGCGTGGCGGTATCGCTTTCAACATCCAGAATGTCGTCCTGAACTTGAAATGCCAGGCCAATGGCTCGTGAGTAGGTGTTCAAGGCGTGCAGGCTTTCGGCAGTCGCGTTGCCGCTGGCCAGGGCGCCTAGTTCTACGCTGGCCTCGATCAGGGCTCCGGTCTTGTGGCGGTGCATGTTTTCCAGCGCCGCCTGATTGAGCTTGATGCCGACCGAACCGAGGTCAATGGCTTGGCCGCCGACCATGCCCGCCGGGCCTGCGGCCTGGGCGAGGGCGGTGACCATGCGCAAGCGCGTGTCAGCGTCCAGGGTGTTCAGTTGCGGGTCGAGCAGGGCGCTGAACGCCAGGCTTTGCAGGCCGTCACCGGCCAGAATGGCGCAGGCTTCGTCAAAAGCTTTATGGGTGGTCGGCTGGCCGCGGCGCAGATCGTCATCATCCATTGCGGGCAAATCATCATGCACCAGCGAATAGGCGTGGATCAGCTCAACTGCACAGGCCGCGCCATTGGCTTGCTCCGGCGCGCCGCCCAGCGCTTGGCAAGCGGCATAGGCCAGCAGCGGACGAACCCGTTTGCCACCATTCATGACGCTGTAGTGCATGGCCTCAAACAGGCGTTCCAGCTCCGGGGCCGGAGCGACAAACAAGCGTTCAAGCGCCGCATTGACCCGGGCCTGGCTGCTGATCTGGTACGCATCAATCATTCGGACTGTTCCGCATCAAAGGGTTCTTGTGCCAGCTCACCATCGCGCTCCAGCAGGATTTGAACTTTCTGTTCTGCCTGGGCCAGTGCGCCCTGGCAGTCACGGGTCAGGCGGATGCCTTGTTCGAAGGCAGTCAGGGAGTCTTCCAGCGACAGCTCGCCATTTTCCAGGCGTTCGACCAGTGTTTGCAGGTCTGCGAGTGACTGTTCGAAATCCAGGGAAGCTTTTTTGCGGGCCATGGCGGCATTCTCGGTAGGCGTTAAAACCGGCTGACACTAGCAGACAGCGGGTTTTGGGGCAAATCGGGGGTGGCATGCCCCGTGTTCACTCTGGCCGGTTTGATGGGCCAGGCACGCGTTGCTGCAAGCATGCCTCATCCCAGTAGATTGAATTTTTGCGCGCGGGTGATTGCCTGTGTGCGGCTGGTGACGTGCAGTTTGCAGAACAGATTCTTGAGGTGCCACTTCACGGTTTCGGCCGAAATATCCAGGCTGCGGGCGATTTCCTTGTTGGCTTGCCCTTGGGCAATCAGTAGCAGGATCTGCTGTTCGCGCTCACTCAGG
This sequence comes from Pseudomonas sp. ML2-2023-6, assembly GCF_037055265.1. Taxonomy (NCBI): domain Bacteria; kingdom Pseudomonadati; phylum Pseudomonadota; class Gammaproteobacteria; order Pseudomonadales; family Pseudomonadaceae; genus Pseudomonas; species Pseudomonas sp. ML2-2023-6. Next base: position 1,268,091 of record NZ_CP146347.1, read on the forward strand.
TTCGGTTCGTCTGCACTCGGATCCTCGTTGGCCGTGCGCGGGTCCAGGCTGTCGAGCAGGCTGCGCAGGTAGTCGGCGATCTGCGGCCGGGCATTTTTCAGTGTGGCCTGAAGCAGGGCCGGCATGGCTGCGCCCGCATCCAGCAAGGTACGCCGCAAGTTCTGCCGGCAAGCCAGATTAAGCAGCGGCTGCAGGGTTTTCAGCGCCCCGGCCTGGTCGTCCGGCCACAAGGCACAGGCCAGTGCGGCGCGGCTACCCGCAGCACGGAGCAACTGGCCTTGGCGTTCGTCCTCTTGCAGCAAACCGTGCAACAGCGTTGCAGCCAGGCGCCATTGTTTTTGCGCCGCCGCGATATGGCAGTGCGCCTGGATCTGAGCGCGCCTGATTTCCGGGTGCTCGTGGGCGGGGTCAAGCGCCTGCAACTGTCGTTGTAACCCGAGCGCCTGCGGCAGCTGTTCACTGGCCAGGTGAATACGTATTTCCTCGACCAGCAACCACGCTTGCAAGCGTGGCCAGCGTCGCACTGTCGCCAGTTGCTGGGCATGTTCCAGCAGATAGCGCGCCTGGCTCGGCTCGCCCATCAGCAGTGCCCTGCGCGACAGGCTGGCGTAGGCGCACAACAGGGCATCCGGCGGCGCGACGGTGTCGATCTGGCTCAGGCGCGGCGTCAACAGCGCCTGCAGCTGTTGCCATTCGCCACGCTCATAAAGCAACTCGCCCAACAGTGCAGCCAGCGTCGCACTGCCGCTTGATTGGGGGCCTGTGAGGTGTTCGGCCGGGCCCAAGGCTTGTAGGTAATACTGCTCGGCGCTGTACAAATCAGCCTGGCGCAAATGACTCAACCCCAGCACAAAAGCTCGGTAAACACTCACAAACAAGTTGTGCGACGGGGTTGTGGGGCAGGGCATATGGCGTTGAACTGCCTGCGCCTGCTGGTAATGCCCTTGAGTCATGTAGCCATAGCTGAGAATGTTGCAGATCAGCCCGTCGACCCATGTGTCGCCGCACGGAACCCGCGCCAGCAAGGGCTCGACACGCTCGATGCTGTGGCTGATATTTTCTGCGAACGCCTCCGTGATAGCGCCGATCACCTGATATTTGATGCTCAGCCGGGCGCTGGGATGCTGCGTCTGGAACACCGGATACAGGCTCTCCAGCAACCCCCTTGAGGCGCTGAAATGGAAGTGATGGCCCAAAGCCCAGGCCAGGTTGAGCTGCAAATCGATGCGCTGCTCATCCAGTGATTCTGCGCTGGCTTCGGGCATTTTTTGCAGCCAGCGCACCAGCGTGTCGACATCGCCTTCTTCGGCCAGCGACTGTGCGCCCTGATTGGCGCAGTCGTGGCGCCCTCCGTGTTGGCCCGCCGCCAGTGCATGACGAATCGCTTCGGCCCAGTATTGATGGTTGGCCAGCCAGTTGCTGGCGCGCTCATGCAGATCCGCGACATCAATGTCGGTGCGCAACAGACGCTCATTGAGAGTTTCGACAAACAGCGTGTGATAGCGAAACCACTGACCTTGCGCATCCAGCGAGAAGATAAACAGATTGTGCCGTTCGATCTCGGCCAGCATCTGCTGCGCGTCGTCGCGCCCGGTGACGGCATTGCACAGTGAAGGCGTCAGGCGCCCCAGAATTGAGGTCTTCAGTAAAAACGTCTGTAACGGCAACGACAGCGGCGCCAATACCACGTCGTAGAGATAGCGGCCTGCCTGACGGTTGCCCAGTTGCAAGCGATCCAGGGTGCGCAGTGGATCACTGGGTGCCAGTGCCGCCATCTGGATGCCGGTGATCCAGCCTTCGGTCAGGTTCAGCACTTGTTGCAGCTCGGCGGGCACAAAACGCTGGGCGGTTGCGTGGCTCAGATAGTCTTGGGTTTCTTCGAGATTGAAACGCAGATCGTTGGTGTCGACTTCCAGCAGTTGCTTGCGCGCCTGCAACCGGCTCAAGGGCAAACCCGGAACGCTGCGGCTGCCCACCAGCAGGTGAAAACAGTCCGGTGCATGTTGCAGCAACTGCTCGATGTCACCCGCGATGCTCGGGTGCTGGATCAGGTGCAGGTCATCGAGCACCAGGTACAGGGAATGTTTGCGCCCTTGCATCAGGTTGATCAACTCGCGAGTAAAGCGACAACCGGTCAACGCGATGCACTCAAACAGAGGCTGGGTGTTTTCCAGAGGTTGCCCGCTGGCCTGGTTCAGCGCGCTCAGCAGATAACGGCGAAAGGTCAGGGGCGTATCGTCCTGCTCGTCGAGGCTGAGCCAGGCCACGCTATGGCCTTGCTCAAGCAAGCGCTGGCGCCACTGCCCCAGCAACGTGGTTTTGCCAAACCCGGCGGGGCCGCACACCAGCGCCAGGCGTCGTTCCTCAAGCAGGCGCAGTTTGTCCAACAGCCGCGCGCGTACCAGCACCGTGCCAGTGGAGCGGGGAGGTACCAGTTTGGTGGCTATGAGCGGCAAACCGTGGTTGAGGTCAATGCGGTCCTGGTGATCGATCAGCTGGGGAAACTTGGCCTGGGTCATTGTTGTTATGTATCCCTCTAGCGTTTGTCTGGCGCCGTTCCTGAGGATTGAAGGGTAGCCCCCCCATCGCATTTAAGCGCCCACCCATCCGGGTAGTTATGGCTGTGACTTTAGGCTCTTACCGTAAGCGAACGCCATCGTCGTTCGCCTTCGGGTGTTCGATACAACCAATAAAAAAACCAGGACAAGAGGGCGAAACCATGTCGCTTGGCAAGTCAGAACTGCTCAGGGCCTATCGCAAAATGCGCGAAATCCGCGTGTTCGAAGAACGCCTGCACCAGGAAAACACCACCGGGGACATCCCCGGGTTCATTCACCTTTACTGCGGTGAAGAGGCCATCGCCGTGGGGGTCTGCGAAAACCTTGAAGACACCGACTATATCGGCTCGACTCATCGAGGGCATGGGCACTGCATCGCCAAGGGCTGCGATATCCACGGGATGATGGCGGAAATTTTTGGCAAGGATTCCGGGCTGTGCCGCGGCAAGGGCGGCTCGATGCATATCGCTGACTTGAGCAAGGGCATGCTCGGCGCCAACGCCATTGTCGGGGGGGCGCCACCGCTGGCGATTGGTGCGGCACTGACCGCCAAAACCCTGGGCAATCGTGGTGTGGCGGTGTCGTTTACCGGTGACGGCGGCTCGAACCAAGGGCTGGTATTCGAGGCCATGAACATGGCCGTGGTGCTGCAATTACCGGTCATTTTCATGTTTGAGAACAATGGTTTTGGCGAGGCTACCGGGCATGACTATGCCGTCGGCGGGCGCAATATCGCGCAGCGTGCCGCGGGCTTCGGGATGCCAGCGGTCAAGGTCGACGGTACGGATTTTTTCTCCGTATATGAGGCCGTCGCGGTTGCCGTAGAACGGGCCCGAGCCGGTGAAGGCCCGACCGCTATTGAGGCGGTTGCCCATCGTTGGTACGGCCACTTTGAAGGCGACCCGATGCTCTATCGCGCTGATGGCGAAGTCGAGCGCCTGCGCAAGGACAGCGATCCGCTGCAAATTTTCAGTCAACACGTTGCCGGTCAAATCTCCCCCGAGGAACTGCAAGCCATCGACGCCGAGGTCAATGCCTTGGTCGATGACGCCGTGGCCAAGGCCCGGGCGGCAGACTTCCCCGCGCTAGAGAGCTTGCTGACCGACGTCTACGTGTCTTACTGAGGATTTGAACCATGGCAATTCGTACTTATCGTGAAGCGGTCAAAGAAGCCCTGGCTCAGGAAATGGCCCTCGACGACCGAGTGGTGCTGATAGGTGAAGACGTATGCGGCGGCCAGGCAGGCACTGCCGAAGTCGGCAGCAAGGGCGAAGCGTTCGGTGGCGTACTGGGCGTGACCAAGGGCCTGTGGACCGAGTTCGGTTCGGCGCGGGTGATCGATACGCCCATCACCGAGTCGGCGATTATCGGCATGGCGGCAGGCGCGGCCATGACCGGCCTGCGCCCGGTTGCCGAACTGATGTTTATGGATTTTTTCGGCGTCTGCCACGACATGCTCTACAACCAGGCGGCCAAGTTTCGCTACATGTTCGGAGGCAAGGCCAAGGCCCCGATGGTGGTGCGAGGCATGATCGGCGCCGGCTTTTCGGCAGCGGCGCAACACTCGCAGTCGCCCTACCATATTTTTGCGACGACACCCGGCCTCAAAGTCGTGGTGCCATCGTGCCCATACGACGTCAAGGGCCTGTTGATTCAGGCAATTCGTGACGACGACCCGGTGGTGTTCTGTGAACACAAGGCGCTTTACGACATCAAGGGCGAAGTGCCCGAAGAGCCTTACACCATCCCGTTCGGCGTGGCCAATTACACCCGCGAAGGCACCGATGTGACCATCATCGCGCTGGCGGCGATGGTGCACAAAGCCAATCAGGTGGCAGACAAACTGGCTGGCGAGGGTATCTCTGTCGAAGTGGTCGACCCGCGCACCGTATCGCCATTGGATGAAGACGGCATTCTGGAATCGGTGACCTCCACCGGCCGCGTAGTGATTGTTGACGAGTCCGCCGCGCGCCTTGGCTTTGCGCATGATCTGGCGGCGCTGATTGCCACCAAAGCGTTCTACCAACTCAAAGCGCCGATCATCATGGTCACGCCGCCGCATACCCCGGTGCCGTTCTCGCCGGTGCTGGAGCAGGCCTGGATACCCAGCGTTGACCGCATTGAAGCGGCCGTGCGCAAAGTGATGGAGGCCTGAGCATGAGCGCGATCAAGATTATCGAAGTGCCCAAGTGGGGCCTGTCGATGGAAGAAGGCACGCTCAACAGCTGGTTGATCGAAGAGGGCGACAGCTTCAAGCAGCACCAGGAAGTGTGCGAAATCGAGACCAGCAAAATTGCCAACGTGCTCGAGGCCCCATTCGATGGTGTGCTGCGGCGCAAGGTTGCTACTGCCGGGCAAACCCTGCCGGTGGGCGGTGTGCTGGGCGTGGTTGCGGATGCGTCGGTCAGTGATGCCGATATTGATGCGTTTTTGGCGCAACGCGCCGCGCCCGCCGGTGCCGCAAGCCCTGAGCCAGCAGTTGCTGTGACCGTGAAGGCAACTGAGCCCGCACCGGTGCCGAGCATGAAATCAGCGGGTGGTTGGCAGGTGCCTCAAGCGTTGCTGGGCGCAAGTGTTGCCCCGGTATTTGCTACGCCGCATGCCACGCGTCTGGCCAAGGAACTTGGTATCGACCTGAGCCGTATCAGCGGATCGGGCCCCGAAGGTCGGATCAGTGTGGCGGACATTGAACAGGCGGTACGCGATAGCGGCGGTAAGGTCGCAGTGCTCGAGCCCGCGCTCAAAGCGTCCGGGCCTGCACGCTCCCGTGGCGATGACAGCCAAGTGCTGGCGACACCGCTGGCGCGTCGTTTGGCCGCCGAGCTGGGCATCAATCTGAATGATTGCCGCGTAACCGGCAGTCGTGGGCGAGTCAGCAAGGCGGACGTGTTGCAAGTCAGCGCGGTGCAGAACCCGGTGCTGGCGGCGCCGACTCAAGTGGCCCCCGAGCAGGCACAAGCCGAGGTGCTACCGATGACAGGCATGCGCAAGGCGATTGCCGCGCGCTTGCAGGAGTCCAAGCGCACCGCGCCGCATTTCCGCCTGCACGCGGACCTGGATCTGGAAGCGCTGCTGACCCTGCGCAGCGAACTCAATGCTGCGGCCCCGGCGATCAAACTGTCGGTCAATGACTTGCTGATCAAGGCGTGCGCGCTGGCGCTGATCAAAGTACCCGACGTGAATGTGCAATTTGATGAAGCGCGCCAGGCGGTGCTGCGTTTTAGCGATGCCGACATCTCTGTGGCCGTGGCCCTGCCCGGTGGCTTGATCACCCCTATCGTGCGTCAGGCCAACCGTAAAAGCCTGGCGCAAATCTCTGGTGAAATGCTCAGCCTGGTGACCAGGGCCAAAGCGGGCACCCTCAAGCCGGAAGAGTTTCAGGGCGGCAGCTTCAGTATTTCCAATCTGGGCATGTTGGGTGTCAGCCAGTTCGACGCAATCATCAACCCGCCCCAGGGGGCGATTCTGGCCATTGGTGCGGGCGAGCAGCGAGTCGTGGCCCACAACGGGCAAGTCGCGGTGCGCACGCAAATGACCGTGACCCTGTCCTGCGATCACCGGGTGATTGATGGCGCGCTGGGTGCTGCGTTCCTCAAGGAACTCAAGCGTCTGGTGCAAACCCCAAGCCTGATGATGCTCTAGGAGCGACCATGACCGATAAATTTGATGTGGTCGTCATCGGCGGCGGCCCCGGTGGCTATGTCGCGGCTATTCGCGCCGCACAGCTGGGGCTCAGCACCGCGCTGGTCGAGCAGCAGCACCTGGGCGGCATCTGCCTGAACTGGGGCTGCATTCCCACCAAGGCAATGCTCAAAGGGGCCGAAGTCGGGCATACCTTGAAGCACCTGGGCACCTTTGGTTTCAGCGCAGAAAACGTCCAGTTCGATATCGCCCAACTGGTGGCCCACAGCCGTGGGGTGTCGCAACGCCTCACGACGGGGATTGCTTACCTGTTGAAAAAAAACGCCGTCACTGTGATCGATGGTCGTGGTCGCGTCACCGCCAAAGGCGTGGTGACGGTGAGCGCCGAGCAGGGCGATCAGGTGCTGCAGGCGCGACATATCATCCTGGCCACTGGTGCCCGCCCCAGACCGTTACCCGGTCTGGCCGCCGATGGGCAAAAAATCTGGAGCTACTTTGAGGCGCTGGTGCCCAAAAGCGTACCGCCGTCACTGCTGGTGATCGGCTCCGGGGCCATTGGCGTGGAGTTCGCCAGCCTGTACAGCGATCTGGGCAGCCAGGTCACGCTGGTCGAAGTGGCCAAACAAATCATGCCGGTCGAGGATCAGGACGTGGCCAGCCTGGTACAGCGTGAGTTCGAACAACGGGGGATTCGTGTGCTGACTCAAGCACGAGTCAACAGCGTGCATGGGGACGTCGGTGCACTGCAATGTCAGGTCGTGCTCAGTGATGGCCGTGAGCAGACCTTGCACGTAGCGCAGGTATTACTCGCGGCCGGGATCGAGCCCAATACCCAGGACATGGGCCTAGAAGCACTGGGCGTGGAGTTTGAAAAAGGCTTTATCAAAACCGACCCGTGGTGCCGCACCAGTGTTGCCGGGCTGTATGCCATCGGCGACGTGGCCGGGGCACCGTGCCTGGCGCACAAGGCCAGCCATGAAGGCGTGCTATGCGTAGAAAAACTGGCGGGAGTAGAAGGCGTACATCCACTGGATAAAAGCCGTATCCCCGGCTGCACCTATGCCCGGCCAGAGGTTGCCAGCCTCGGGCTGACCGAAGCGGCAGCCAGGGCCAACGGCCATAACATCGCAGTCGGGCGCTTCGACTATCAGGCCAACGGCAAGGCGCTGGCCATGGGCGAAGGCATAGGTTTTGTGAAAACCATCTTTGACGCGCACAGCGGCGAATTGCTCGGCGCCCATATGGTCGGCCCGCACGTGACCGAACAGATCCAGGGCTTCGGCATTGCGCAAACCCTCGAAGCCACCGACGTGGAATTGAGCCAGGTCATCTTTGCCCACCCCACGCTCAGCGAAGCCATGCACGAAGCGGTGCTGGCGGCACGGGACCGTGCCCTGCATCAATAAGCCGCGTATTGGTTGGCTTATGGTGAAGGCTGGCTGGACGTGGACCCACTGTTGAAAGGAAACCAACGAATGAGACTCACAGGCAAAATCGCATTGGTAACGGGGGCGGCGCAGGGTATTGGTCGCGGTATTGCACTGCGGCTGGCCAAGGATGGCGCTGATATCGCACTGATTGACCTGAACCTGGAAAAGCTGGAACACGTGGCCAGGGAAGTTCAGGCCCTGGGGCGCAAGGCCGTCACTTTTGTGGCTGACGTGGGCGACCGCGAGCAAGTGTTCTCGGCGGTTGACTACGCCCATAACCAGCTTGGCGGGCTGGACATCATGGTCAACAACGCGGGCATTTCTCAGGTTAAACCGCTGGCTGATGTCACCCAGGAAGAAGTCGAGCGCATTTACCGCATCAACGTTCAAGGCACCCTGTGGGGCATTCAGGCCGCTGCCGAGAAATTCCAGGCGCTCAAGCGCAAGGGAAAAATCATCAACGCCAGCTCCATTGCCGGGCATGAAGGCTATGCGTTACTGGGGGTTTACTCCTCCACCAAATTTGCCGTTCGCGCCCTGACCCAAGCGGCGGCCAAGGAACTGGCCGTACACGGCATCACCGTCAACGCTTACTGCCCAGGCGTAGTGGGCACTGATATGTGGGTCGACATCGACAAACGCATGGCAGAACTCACCGGCGCGCCGATTGGTGCAACCTATGAAAAGTTTGTCAGCGGTATTGCCTTGGGCCGGGCTGAAACACCGGATGACGTCGCGGCATTTGTGGCCTATTTGGCCAGCCCGGATGCGGACTACATGACCGGTCAGGCGCCGCTGATTGATGGGGGGTTGGTGTTCCGTTAAGCCAGACCGTTAACAGAAAAGACGCGCCTGCTGTCCCCAGGCGCGTGCTGCTTAGTGCATCGCCAGACCATCCAGCGACTTGTCGACATACGCTTTGGCCAGCTCCACCAAATGCGCTACCGACAACACCAGATCACGCTGCACCCCGCTCAAACCATTCCCCGCCTCACTCGCCGAGGCACCCGCGCAGCGCAACAAGTCTGACGCCTGGGCCAAAGCCGCTTCTGAATTGACACTGCTGGGGATGGCAAACATGGCCATGCTCATGGGGCGAGCTGGCTTATGGTCTTGCAGGTAGAAATCGAGCGCACGATCAGCGGCGGCACGGTCCAGCGACTGTGAATCGCACTGAGCAGCATCTTGCAGGGTAAAAGAGGGGGGATCGGGGGTGATCTTTTTCATGACGTAACTCCAGATGCATTCAAAGGAGCTACCACTTGTCGCTACTAAACGAATTGGGTGGCAGCCGTACGCAGGTTAGTAGACCGGTGCATCCGGAACCCGGCGCGCCACAAGGGCGCCCTGCGCACGGCCACCATAAAACGCAGGCCGTAAAAAAGCGCCTCGCGGAGGTGGCGCCTTGCGCCGGATTACAGATCGGGCTACTAAACCCGACCGCTGATTTTGCAGCGATGGGCCGAGACTATTCCCCGATTTTGGCAGGCGCAAGCGAACGAGATTTTCTCGGAAGTTTCACTGGAATGAAAGCGAATCGTCGTACGAAACGGCTGAATTTAAAGGCTTATGTTGTGTGGCCTGCCCGCTGTCGAGCAGGTAAATCCCTCCTCCGGAATTGGCCACGCGAGAACAATACATGAGTGAAACTCCCGCCCGTTTGAGCACACCGCCCGAGGGCTACGGTGACTGGTTGACTGACCTTAAAGGCCGTATTCACGGTGCCCAGCAGCGAGCCACGCTGGCAGTCAATCGTGAGCTGGTGCTGCTGTATTGGCAGATCGGCCACGATATTTTGACCCGTCAATCTCAGCAGGGCTGGGGTACGAAAGTGATTGAGCGTCTGGCGCAGGATTTGCGTGCAGCCTTCCCCAGCATGAGAGGCTTTTCTCCACGCAACCTCAAATACATGCGTGCCTTTGCCGAGGCTTGGCCGGACACGGCAATTGTGCAGCAGGCTGTTGCACAATTGCCTTGGGGGCACAACCTAGTGCTGCTGGACAAACTCCCCGGCCCCGAAACCCGCCGCTGGTATGCCGCCAAGGCAATCGAGCACAACTGGTCGCGGAATGTTCTGGCTCTGCAGATCAAGGGGCGTTTGCTGGAGCGCAGTGGCAAGGCGGTGAGCAATTTTGAAAGCTTCTTGCCCAAGCCGCAGTCTGATCTGGCGCGTGAATCGTTGAAAGATCCCTACCGTTTCGACTTCCTTGGCCTGAGCGCTGATGCGCATGAGCGCGAGATCGAAAGAGCCTTGGTCAAGCATGTCACCGAGTTTCTGCTGGAACTGGGCGCAGGCTTTGCCTTCGTCGGCAAACAAGTGCTGCTGAATGTGGGGGGGGGACGAGTTTTTCATTGATCTGCTGTTCTATCACCTCAAGCTGCGCTGCTATGTAGTGGTCGAACTCAAGGGCGGTAAATTTAAACCGGAGCACCTAGGGCAACTGGGGTTTTACCTGGCCGCCGTGGATGGGCAGGTCAAGCATCCACAAGACAGCCCCACCATCGGCTTGCTGCTGTGCACCAGCAAGAACAAGGTAGTGGCCGAGTACGCCTTGCGTGATAACACCCGCCCCATCGGGGTGGCCGAATACCAGCTGGTAGAGTCCCTGCCGGAAGAGTTGCAAACCAGCCTGCCCAGTATTGAACAGATTGAACGTGAGTTGGCAGGCGAAGAAGTGTCTGCGCAAGACGATTTGTTAGAGGGCGCAGCAGACGCTTCTTAAGACTAACAAGATGATTCGTAGTTAAGCTTCGGAAAAGTCCTAGATGATTATTTTCATAAATAACTAATAATTACGCCCTTTGACACCCTGTCAGAGGGCGCGAAAAAATAATCAACAAACCCTGTAATAACGCGCTTCGTTCGTGCCTGTGAGCGTGTCTTGATTTAAAAATAAGTGCTGCTTATTCGGTTTGTTTGTTACAAATAAGTTTTTTATTTTTATTTACTCTATTGGCGGGCCTGTAGTTTAAGACTGTCCGTTATATCAAAAGGGCTATTACGTGAAAAAACTGTTTAAAGTTTTGCTGTCTGGCACCGCTGCTGCAGTGTTACTGGCACTTGTGGGTTGCGCCACAGAGAACTCGCGAGCCCTGCCAGTGGAAAAAGTCGCCAGTGTTGCAGTTATCTATAACGGCGTACGCGTACCCATTGCCGTGGGCAAGTTCGATAACCGCTCCAGTTATATGCGCGGAATATTCTCAAGTGGTGTAGATCGCCTGGGCGGACAAGCCAAGACCATTTTGATCACCCACTTGCAGCAGACCAACCGTTTCACTGTTCTGGATCGAGACAATATGGGTGAAATCGCCCAGGAAGCAGCGATCAAGGGGCAAGCGCAAAAATTGAAAGGTGCAGATTTTGTGGTAACCGGCGATGTGACCGAGTTTGGGCGCAAAGAAACCGGTGATCGTCAGTTATTCGGCATTTTGGGTCGCGGCAAAACTCAGGTGGCCTACGCCAAAGTCAATTTAAACATCGTCAATATCAATACCTCGGAAGTTGTGTATTCAACCCAGGGGGCGGGGGAGTACGCACTTTCCAATCGAGAAATCATTGGTTTTGGTGGCACCGCCAGCTACGACTCGACACTGAATGGAAAAGTGCTGGATTTGGCTATGCGTGAAGCAATCAATCGACTGGTTGATGGCATCAATGCTGGCGCATGGAAACCGGGTAACTGATCAACTGCAACTCAAGGAGTAGAGCACTAATGAATCATTCGGTGAAGTTGGCGCTAATGCTAACCGCGATAATGAGTGTTGTCGGGTGCCAAAGTGCACCTAAAACGCTCTATCAGTGGGAAAGTTACCAGCCGCAAGTGTATGAATATTTAAAAGGTGAGCCCAAGGAAGCTCAAATCGAGGCGTTGGAGCGGGATCTGCAAAAGATCAGCGCCAGTGGTCGTATGGTGCCACCGGGTTATCACGCGCATTTGGGCATGTTGTATCTCGCTTCAGGCAAGGATGATCAGATGGTGCAGCAGTTCAGTACCGAGAAGGCGCTGTTTCCCGAGTCGGCTCCCTACATGGACTTTTTACTCAAGAACGCCAAGACCGGAGGCGCTAAATGATGCCGCGTTTTCTAAAGTATTCGGCTGTGTTGGTGGTCGCGGTATTGCTCGCAGGCTGTGCCGGGCCCAAGACCATTGCTTATGATTACTCGGCGTTTAAACAAAGCCGTCCTAAAAGTATTTTGGTGCTAGCGCCGATCAACGAGTCACCCGAAGTTCAGGCCCCCTATAGCCTGTTATCGCAAGTTACTTTTCCGCTGGCTGAAGCGGGCTACTACGTTCTGCCCATTGCACTGGTAGACGAGACCTTCCGACAGAACGGTTTGACGACTGCGCACGACATCCAGGCCGTTGATACGGACAAACTGCATGAGATTTTTGGCGCGGACGCGGCGCTGTATATCACCGTTACCGAGTACGGTACTCGTTACAGGGTGCTTTCCAGTGACACGTCAGTGACAGCGACGGCCAAACTGGTAGACCTGAAAACGGGCACTACCTTGTGGGCAGGCGCGGCGCGGGCCTCCAGCGAAGAAGGCAAAAGCAATAGCGGTGGGGGGCTTATCGGCATGTTGATCAGCGCAGCGGTCAAGCAAGTGTTCAACTCCTCGACCGATGCAGCACACCCAATGGCCGGTATCGCGAGTGCGCGCATGCTGTCACCAGCTCGGCCCGTGGGGATCCTCTACGGCCCACGTTCACCCAAGTATGGGTCGGACTAGTATGTGACGCAGAGTCTGCATTAAGCCCAGCTTAAGGACGGCAGGTCAGCTTTATTTCAGGCATTAAAAAGCCGGCTTGTGGCCGGCTTCTCGGGGGCGGGTTTGGCTTATTTTTGATAAGCCTTACTCGCCTTCAATCGGGACATCCAGCGCGTGGTGGCTGGGTGTGGGGCGTGGCGGCTTTTTGCTGCCTGGCCCTGCATTCCGGCTCGCTTGCCGCGAGGGGGATGCGCAAGTGCGGCGAATCATACTGGGGTTAGAGCGTTTTTCCCAGAAAAAGCCTGCCTCCAACACTATTCGTCCAGTTTGTACGGCACAGGTGGGCGCCGATGGTTAAGCGTGGACCACCAAAATATCCAACCCAGTACGCGTATCTGCTGCGCTTGTACTTGCGCGTCGTCGAGTAGTTCGTCGGGGTATTCCAACCGGTTTTCGCTGCGCAAACGCAGGCCATTGCCCGGCAGGCGGTAGAGGTATTTGATGCGCAGCATGCCGTCTTGTTCGAGGGCGTAGATTTCGCCGTCGACGATTTGAGTCAGGCTGCGGTCGATGGCGACGGTGGAACCGTCCGGGATTTTGTGTGCCATGTTGTTGCCGATCATGGGCACGCACATCACTTGGTCGGGGCTGACGTCCATGGCCTGCAGAATTGAGCCAGCCAGCCGCACCGTGCAGTCAGGAATTTGCACGACCCGGGTTCTACCTGAGCCATCGGGGTGCAGGGCTTCGTTGTAGAAGGGCGCAACAATGTCCGCAGCACAGACCGCAGGTTTTAGGCGCTCTGCCATTTGTGCAGGTGCAAGGCCCGGGTGTTTGAGACCTTCGCCAGTGCGCAGCCAGCGGCTGTTGACGCACAGCAGCTCGGCGATTTCGTCCAGCCGAGCCATGGGGATGCCTCGTTTGAACCAGTTGTTGACGTGCTGCGGCGTAACGCGGCGATTGGCTGCGAAGTCAGAAGCAGTTAAATGACACTCCCTCAGGAGGGTTTTGAGGCGATCACCGGATGTATTCATGAATACAGAGTCTACGGGCAAGGCAAGCCCGTTTAAATAAACCAAGCGTTCAAAAAAACATGGCTAAGTGCGGGTATTCCTATGGCTTTCAGGGCTGCTTCCTACGACTGTTAGCCGGATTGAACAGGCTGTTTTATTGCGTTTATGCAGGCATAAAAAAACCTCGGCGAGCCGAGGTTTTTTAACCGGTTACTTAGCCTTTGTAGGCAGCAACCGATTTGATGATTTCGTCGCGGGCAGCTTGAGCATCGCCCCAACCTTCGATCTTCACCCATTTGCCTTTTTCGAGATCTTTGTAGTTCTCGAAGAAGTGCTGGATTTGCTGAATCAGCAGAGGAGGCAGGTCGGTGTACTCTTTCACGTCAACGTACAGCTGGGACAGCTTGTCGTGAGGCACTGCAACTACTTTGGCATCGCCGCCGCCGTCGTCAGTCATGTGCAGGATGCCAACCGGGCGAGCGCGGATAACCGAACCTGGCGCTACCGGGTAAGGGGTAACAACCAGCACGTCCAGCGGATCACCGTCGTCAGCCAGGGTGTTAGGGATAAAGCCGTAGTTGGCCGGGTAGAACATCGGGGTAGCCATGAAGCGGTCAACGAACAGGCAATCGCTGTCTTTGTCGATTTCATATTTGATCGGCGCGTGGTTAGCCGGAATCTCGATAGCGACGTAGATGTCATTCGGCAGGTCTTTGCCAGCCGGAATCTTGCTGTAGCTCATTGGGCGGTGCCCCCGTGTGTAGGCCAGTTTACTTGGCCGATTTGGCCAAAAAGTGGCGGCGATTATAGGCGTATTCCTGTTACCACGTCACCCTTGGCCGCTCAGTGCTGTGCGCGGTATTCGGGGTGCTCGCTTTGCAGTCGTTTCAGGCGTGCGAGCGGGTCCTGACGGTAAAACAGGCTCAGTTGTTGATAGACCAGCGGGTAAGCATGGCTCAAAAGGTCTGGCGCGCTGAAAAAGTACTCGCTGGTGACCGCAAAGAACTCCGCCGGGTTTTCGGCCGCATACGGATCGATAGGTGCGTGATCGGGGTTGTGATGGTCAAGGTAGTGATTGAGATGGTCGTAGGCCTGTTGCATGGCCTGGGTCCAGTCACTCACCTGCATGCTGCTGTGTAGTGGCGGCATGCCATTGGCGGCACCGTTGAGCATGTCCAGCTTGTGCGCCAGTTCGTGAATCACCAGGTTATAGCCTTCCCAGCCGCCGCTACTTAGCACCCCCGGCCAGGCCAGCACCACGGGGCCATGCTGCCATGCTTCGCCGCTGTGATGGCCTTCCCATTCATGTTCGACACCGCTTGAGTCGCGATGGCGCTGAGGGCTGATGAAGTCGTCGGGGTAGAGCACGATTTCGTGAAAACCCTGATACCAGTCCAGGTCGCCCAGATTGAGCAACGGCAGTTGTGCCTGAGCGGCCAGCAACAGCCGGCCCTCTTCGGTTAGCTCAACCCCGGGCATGGGCGTCAGGTGCTTGTCTTGCAGGAACAACACGCTGCTGTCGCGCAGCCACTTGTCCTGCTCGTCATCCAGCCCGTCGAGAATACTCAACCGCTGGCGCACGTCATGCCACAGGTCGGGCGCCACCGGGTGTTGCGCCAGAATCCGCTGGCGCCGCCATTCACTTAGAGACCACATAGTGGGCGAGGTCCCGATCAGGCTTTGGCTTTAGAAGGGCTGCGGCCCATACGGCTGCGAATCACGCCAATGATCATCGGTACCAGCGACAGCAAGATGATGCCCACTACCAGCAAGGACAAGTTGGACTTGATGAAAGGCACGTTGCCGAAGAAGTAACCCAGGGTCACCAGGCCGCCGACCCATAGAATCGTGCCAAACACGCTGAACATGAAAAAGCGCGGGTAAAACATGCGTGCCACACCGGCTACAAACGGCGCGAAGGTACGGAAAATCGGCAGGAAGCGCGCCATGGTCACGGTTTTACCACCATGACGCTCATAGAAGTCGTGGGTTTTTTCCAGGTAATCGCGGCGGAAAATCTTCGAGTTGGGGTTGCTGAACAAACGCTCGCCGACCGTTCGTCCAATGACGTAGTTGGTGCTGTCACCCATGATCGCCGCCAGCATCAGCAAGCCTGCGAGCAGTACCGGGTCCATGCCGCCGCCTGCGGCTACAGCGCCTGCGATAAAGAGCAACGAATCACCCGGCAAAAATGGCATGACCACCAGGCCGGTCTCGCAAAAGATCACCAGAAACAGGATGGCGTAGATCCATGGCCCGTAATTGTTCACCAGCATGTCGAGGTACACATCGAGGTGCAGGATAATGTCGATCGGGTTGAAATCCATGTAAAGCACCTGTGTTGATGACCCGGCTCTGCAGGTCTGTGCGGGGAGGGAGAAGTAGTTAACTACAAAGAATGTAGATTTTTCGTACTTTCGTTAAAGAAATCGGATTATACGTATTGATGCAAGTTCTGCTTATTGAGTTTGTAGCGAAGCGTGTATTCAGCGTCAAAAGCTGTAGCCGCTGCCGAGGGACGATGGCTGCGAGCTTGAGTGCCTGTGCCCTCAACAGCTCGCAGCCATCGTTCCTCGGCAGCGGCTACACAGCCGGGCGGAGCGGGTTTCAATCGTTCTTGAGCAAGAAGTTCTCGCTCGGGGCGTCCACGTCCAGGGTTTGCACTTGCGCTTCGTCTTTCAGGTTAACCCCCGATAATTGCCGACGGCAGGCTTCGCGCATCAGGTACGCCAGCCGGTGAGCGGCCATGCCGTAGCTCAGCCCCTCGAGCCGCACATTGGAGATGCAGTTGCGGTACGCATCGGTCAAACCGACCTTGGGCGCGAAGGTGAAGTACAGCCCCAGGCTGTCGGGGGAGCTGAGACCGGGGCGTTCGCCAATCAGCATCACCACCATCCGTGCGCCAAGCAATTCACCGATCTCGTCGGCCACGGCGACTCGTCCTTGCTCCACCAGAATGACCGGCGACAGCGACCAGCCTTCTGTTGCCGTGTGCTCCTCCATACGCGCCAAAAAGGGCAGGGTGTGGCGATGAACGGCCAGCGCCGACAAGCCATCGGCGACCACCACCGCTACATCAATGCCGCCGGGGTTGGCCAGGGCATAGTCGCGCAATTGCTGAGCGGAGTCGTCGTTGAGCTTGCGCCCAAGGTCCGGGCGTTGCAGGTAGCTGTGACGGTCTGGCGCTGCACTGTGCAGTAACAGGCTCTCACGGCCACGCTCGGTCAGTTGTGCGCTCAAACCCGGGTGGTCAAACGGCAGATGCACCGCATCACGGGCTTGCGCGTGGGCAAACTGAAAATCAAGCTGGGCCTGGGTCGGCATGCTGGTGCCAGTGCGGCCCAACGCAATACGCGCTGGGGTCAGGCGGCGCAGTTCCAGCCACGGGTTGAGGCTGTCGGTGGGGGTATTGGCCATGCTTAGCGTCCTCCCAAGTGAGCCAGCGCCTGGCGAAACGCTGGCGGCAACTGATGACCGAACTCAATCCGGCCATCGGTCTGGGTGAAAATCCCGACCTTGCTCAGCCATTGCTCAAACTCGGGCGCCGGTTTGAGGCCCAGGGTTTTGCGTGCATACAGCGCGTCATGGAACGAGGTGGTCTGGTAGTTGAGCATGATGTCGTCCGAGCCCGGAATACCCATGATGAAGTTGATCCCGGCTACGCCCAGCAACGTCAGCAGGTTGTCCATGTCGTCCTGATCCGCTTCGGCATGGTTGGTGTAGCAGATGTCGCAACCCATCGGCACGCCCAGCAGCTTGCCGCAGAAGTGATCTTCAAGGCCGGCGCGGATGATCTGCTTGCCGTTGTACAGGTACTCGGGGCCGATAAAACCGACCACGGTGTTGACCAGAAACGGTTTGAAATGCCGCGCCACGGCGTAGGCCCGAGTCTCGCAGGTTTGTTGATCGACCCCGAAATGTGCATTGGCTGACAACGCGCTGCCCTGGCCAGTTTCGAAATACATCAGGTTATTGCCCAGCGTGCCGCGATTAAGGCTCAAGCCCGCGTCATAACCCTCCTGCAGCACATTCAGATTGATGCCGAAACTGGCGTTGGCCGCTTCGGTACCGGCAATGGACTGAAACACCAGATCCAGCGGAACTCCGCGATTGATCGCTTCGATTGAGGTGGTGACGTGGGTCAGCACGCAGGACTGGGTGGGGATTTCATAGCGCTGGATGATGGCGTCGAGCATATTCAGCAAGTCGCAGATTGAGGCGATGCTGTCGGTGGCCGGGTTGATGCCGATCATGGCGTCGCCGTTGCCATACAGCAGCCCGTCGAGAATGCTCGCCGCGATCCCGGCGGGGTCGTCGGTGGGGTGATTGGGTTGCAGGCGGGTTGAAAGCCTGCCACGCAGGCCCATGGTGCCGCGAAATTGGGTGACCACGCGGATTTTTTGCGCCACCAGGATCAGGTCTTGTACGCGCATGATCTTCGATACGGCAGCGGCCATCTCGGGGGTCAGTCCCGGTGCGAGTGCACGCAGGCTGTGTTCATCGGCTGCGTCGCTGAGCAGCCAGTCGCGAAAGCCACCGACAGTGAGGTGGCTGACCGCAGTGAAGGCCAGCGGGTCATGGCTGTCGATTATCAGCCGAGTGACTTCATCGGACTCGTAAGGGATCAGCACTTCTTGCAGGAAATACGCGAGCGGGATGTCAGCCAGCGCCATTTGCGCGGCGACCCGTTCACCGTCGTTCAGCGCGGCCACGCCTGCCAAAAAGTCCCCGGAACGCGCCGGGCTGGCCTTGGCCATTACGTCTTTGAGGCTGTCGAAACGGTAGGTCTGGGCACCAACCGCATGAGAGAAAGTTGCCATTCAGGGTTCTCCATAACGCCAGACGCAGCGCGTCTGGCGGGATTCTCAGCGGTTAGTGCAAGGCTTTTTCGGCCTGTTGGATAGCCGCGAATTCCTCTTCCGGCGTACCGGCTACCAAGTGGTGCCGACTGTAAAAAGCGAAGTAGGCAATTAATACTCCATAGATCACCGCGGCGCCAATCACCACGCGCGGGTCCACCAGGAAACCGGCGACTACGGCCACGCAAGCAAGCACCAAAGCGATGCCTGAAGTGAAAATACCGCCCGGCGTGCGATACGGACGCTCCATTTTGGGGCGACGAATACGCAGGGTGATATGCGCGGCCATCATCAGCACGTAGGAAATTGTCGCGCCAAACACCGCCACCAGAATCAGCAAGTCGCCCTGACCGGTCAGCGACAGGCCAAAACCGATGATGCCGGGAATGATCAAGGCCAGTACGGGTGCCTTGCTCTTGTTGGTTTCGGACAGTTTGCGCGGCAAGTAACCTGCGCGGGACAGGGCAAAGATCTGACGCGAGTAGGCGTAAATGATCGAGAAGAAGCTGGCAATCAAACCGGCCAGGCCGACCAGGTTCACAAAGCCGCCCATCCAGGTCGAGCCGCCATAGGCCTTGCTCAGCGCTTCAACCAGCGGGTTACCCGATGCCATCAAGTTGTGTGCGCCTGCGCCGCCCGGGCCGATTACCAGAATCAGCAGGGCGAAGGTGACCAGCACCAGCATGGCGCCGATCAGGCCGCGAGGCAGGTCGCGCTTGGGGTTTTTGGTTTCTTCGGCGGCCAGCGGCACGCCTTCGACCGCGAGGAAAAACCAGATCGCGTAAGGAATCGCAGCCCAGACGCCGACATAGCCGAAGGGCAGGAAGGCGCTGGCCCCTTTGGCCTGGGTGACTGGGATGTCCAACAGGTTGGCGACGCTGAAGTGCGGCACCATCGCCACCAGAAACACGCCCAAGGCAATGGCGGCTACTGCGGTGATGATAAACATCAGTTTGAGCGCTTCACCGACGCCGAAAATATGGATGCCGATAAAGATGATGTAGAACGCCAGATAGATCATCCAGCCGCCAATTCCGAATAACGACTCGCAATAAGCGCCGATAAAAACCGCAATGGCAGCGGGAGCGATGGCGTACTCGATGAGGATCGCGGTGCCGGTCAGAAACCCGCCCCAAGGCCCGAATGCGCTGCGCGCAAAGCCGTAGCCGCCGCCCGCGGTGGGGATCATCGAGGACAGTTCGGCTAACGAGAAACACATGCACAAGTACATGGTGGCCATCAGCAATGTGGCGATAAACATCCCGCCCCAGCCGCCCTGGGCCAGGCCAAAGTTCCAGCCGGCGTAGTCGCCGGATATCACGTAGGCAACGCCTAGGCCCACCAGCAGGACCCAGCCGGCAGCGCCTTTTTTCAGTTCTCTTTGCTGGAAATATTCGGAGCCGACTTTTTCAAAGTCGACCGAAGACGCCGCCGAAGCGGCAGTAGGTTCGCTAGGCATGTGAATTCACCTGTTCTTTTATAGTTTGAGAAGATATGACAGGGAGCAAAGCAAGAGCTGGGCCAAAGGCACGGGTTAGAGCGCCAGGTGCCCTTGTGGGAGCGGGCTTGCTCGCGATGCAGGCGCTGCGGTGGTTCAGTAACAACGCAGCGATCCAATCGCGAGCAAGCCCGCTCCCACACAGGGGTAGGGTTGGGGTGGTTAGAAGAAACCCAGTGGGTTGATGTCGTAGCTCACCAGCAGGTTTTTGGTCTGCTGATAGTGGTCGAGCATCATCTTGTGAGTTTCACGGCCAACGCCGGATTTTTTGTAGCCACCGAACGCGGCGTGGGCCGGGTACAGGTGATAGCAGTTGGTCCATACGCGCCCGGCCTTGATCGCCCGGCCCATGCGGTAGGCGCGGTTGATGTCGCGAGTCCACAGGCCTGCGCCCAGACCGAACTCGGTGTCGTTGGCGATGGCCAGCGCTTCGGCTTCGTCCTTGAAGGTAGTGATGCTGACCACCGGGCCAAAGATTTCTTCCTGGAACACGCGCATTTTGTTGGTGCCCTTGAGCAGTGTCGGCTGGATGTAATAGCCGGTTGCCAGGTCGCCTTCGAGTTTCGCCACCTGGCCGCCGGTCAGCAGTTCGGCGCCTTCAGCCTTGGCGATTTCGAGGTAAGACAGGATCTTGTCGAATTGCTGCTCGGAGGCCTGGGCGCCGACCATGGTGTCGGTATCCAGCGGGTCACCACGCTTGATCGATTCAACTTTCTTCATCACCACTTTCATGAAGTCGTCGTAGATCGATTCCTGAATCAGTGCCCGCGATGGGCAGGTGCAGACTTCGCCTTGGTTGAAGAATGCCAGCACCAGGCCCTCTGCCGCTTTTTCAATAAAGGTCGGCTCGGCCTGCATGATGTCTTCGAAGAAGATGTTCGGCGACTTGCCGCCCAGCTCAACCGTCGACGGGATGATGTTTTCGGCAGCACATTTCATGATGTGCGAGCCCACTGGCGTAGAACCAGTGAAGGCAATCTTGGCGATGCGTTTGCTGGTCGCCAGGGCTTCGCCCGCTTCCTTGCCGAAACCCTGCACCACGTTGAGCACGCCAGGTGGCAGCAGGTCGCCGATCAGCTCCATCAGCACGGTGATGCTCAATGGGGTTTGCTCAGCAGGTTTGAGCACCACGCAGTTACCGGCAGCCAGTGCTGGCGCGAGTTTCCAGGCGGCCATCAGCAGCGGGAAGTTCCACGGGATGATCTGCCCGACCACGCCCAGCGGCTCATGGATGTGATAGGCCACAGTATTGCCATCAATCTCGGCCGCGCTGCCTTCTTGTGCGCGGATGCAACCGGCGTAGTAACGGAAGTGATCGGCGGCCAGCGGTACGTCGGCGTTCAGGGTTTCGCGCACGGCCTTGCCGTTGTCCCAGGTTTCGGTCACAGCCAGCAGTTCGAGGTTTTGTTCGATGCGATCAGCGATTTTCAACAGTACCAGCGAGCGCGCTTGCACTGAAGTTGCACCCCAGGCATCGGCAGCGGCGTGGGCAGCGTCGAGGGCTTTGTCGATATCTTCTGCGGTTGAACGCGGGAATTCGGCGATAGCTTTGCCGTTCACAGGCGAGGTATTGGTGAAGTACTGGCCTTTGACGGGCGCCACGAATTCGCCGCCGATGTAGTTACCGTAGCGGCTCTTGAACGAGACGATCGAGCCTTCAGTACCGGGTTGTGCGTAACGCATGGGGGTGTCTCCTGGCTTTATTGTGCTTATGGGGGGACGCGCTGTGGCGCTGACATAAGCAGGAGCAAGGGCTGGGCCATATTTATGAAAGCCTTGTAAACCGTGGCTTTGCGGGTTTCAGCTGGGGGATGTGACAGGGCGGCTGTAACAGGTGTGACACAGTAGCTGTGACAAAATGTCCCATCGGTGACACAGTCGGCGACCGGTGAGTCAGTTCGTGATTGCAATGGCTCGCACGCGAGAGGATGCTGGGCGTTCGGTTTGGACTGGATCTCTGTTGCCGCTGAGGGTGGGTTGCCTCTGTCGAGCCTGAGACCACCGAAGCAGAGCGGAGAACAATAAGAAATGCACAGCACCGATTTGAGCCGTCACGCACGGCAAGTCATTGATGTAACCCAGGGCCGTCCTCAAGGGTGTGACCCGTCTATCGTCCGCTCCTGGCAGCGCTGCCTGGAGGATTACCATCTCGATCCTGCGCAAACCATCGCCCCGACCGTGCTTGAGCAGGGCCGCATTCTCGAAGGCCGTGAGCGTTTGCAGCAGGTGCTGAAAATCGCCGGTCACGAAATGAACAGCCTGCATCAGCAACTCTCCGGTGCCGGGCATGCGGTGCTGCTGACCGATGCTCGCGGGGTCATTCTCAACTGTGTTACTGCTCCCTCCGAACGCAAGGTGTTTGAGCAGGCCGGGCTGTGGCTGGGCGCCGACTGGAGCGAGGCGTGTGAGGGCACCAACGGCATTGGCACTTGCCTGGTAGAGCGTCAGGCGCTGACTATCCATCAGGACGAGCACTTTCGTGGTCGCCACACCGGGCTGACCTGCTCGGCCAGCCCGGTATTTGATCCACAGGGTGAGTTGCTGGCGGTGCTCGACGTATCGTCGGCACGCCATGACGTTTCGCGTCAGAGCCAGTTTCACACCATGGCGTTGGTCAATCTCTCGGCCAAAATCATCGAAAACAGCTACTTTTTGGGTCATTTCGATAACCAGTGGCTGCTGCGTTTTCATCTCCAGGCAGAATCGGTCGGGCTGTTCAGTGAGGGCATGCTGGCGTTTGATGGTGACGGGGTTATTTGCGCGGTTAACCAGAGTGCCCTGAACCTGCTGGGCCACGTGCGCGGCGGGTTGATTGGGCAGTTGGTCGAGAGTGTTTTCGATTGCTCGCGGGATGATCTGTTCGCTCGGGCCACCTCACAGGCCAGTACCAGTTGGCCGCTGCGTACCCGCGATGGCCGCCGACTGTTTGCAGCGCTGCGCGGTCAACCGCGGCATGCGCCAGCGCCGGTCGCCGTACACGTTGAACCGCAGCGTCCGCGCCTGAGCGGGATTTGTCTGGGGGATGAAGCCCTGCAGGTCGATTTTCGCCGTGCGCTACGGGTGTTTGAACGTGATGTACCGCTGTTGATCAATGGTGAAACCGGCTCTGGCAAAGAAGCCTTTGCCAAAGCGGTACATCAGGCCAGCGTGCGCAGCAGCAAACCTTTTGTGGCGCTCAATTGCGCGTCGATCCCGGAAAGCCTGATCGAAAGCGAGCTGTTCGGTTATCGCGGGGGCAGTTTTACCGGGGCGCGTAAGGAAGGCATGCAGGGCAAGCTGCAGCAGGCCGATGGCGGCACCTTGTTTCTGGACGAGATCGGTGACATGCCGCTGGCGCTGCAAACCCGTTTGTTAAGAGTTCTGGAAGACCGTCTGGTAGTGCCGATTGGCGGTGAACCGTTGGCGGTTAACGTGCGCATCATCAGCGCCACCCACCGTAACCTGCAGGAACGCGTGGCCGCTGGCAGTTTTCGCGAAGACTTGTATTACCGTCTCAACGGGCTTGAGGTTGGATTGCCAGCATTGCGTGATCGCACTGACAAGTCGCAGTTACTGGACTTCTTGCTGGCCGAAGAAGCTTGTGAGCAACGGCTGGTAATTAGCCATGCGGCGCGCGAAGCGCTGCTGGGTTTTCCGTGGCCGGGCAACGTGCGCCAACTGCGCAACGTGCTGCGCACCTTGGCCGCCCTCTGTGAAGACGAGGTGATCCAGTTCGACGACCTGCCAGCCAATATTCGCCTGGCGCCGTCCAAAGTCCCTGAACCCTGTGAGCATCCACTCGAAGACGCAGAAAAGCAGGCGCTGCTCCTGGCGCTGGAACTGCATCGCTGGCACATGACCCATACCGCGCTGCAACTTGGGGTCAGCCGCAATACCCTTTATAGAAAGCTGCGCAAGCATGGGATAGAGAAAAGCCACGGTGGGAGCGAGCCTGCTCGCGAAGGTCGTTAACGATAGCGCGTGCTTGCGGGTGAATCGCAGTGCTTTTGAATTCTTCGCGAGCACGCTCGCTCCCACTGCAAAGCAGTGTGGCCAGAGCAGTGAATCATCAGGTGCGAAAAAAAGCCCTCTGGGCTACCCTTCGCCGATGATTTACGAGGTCGACTATGCACATTCATATTCTTGGTATTTGCGGCACTTTCATGGGTTCGCTGGCGGTTCTGGCCAAAGAACTGGGCCATCACGTTACTGGCTCTGACGCCAACGTTTATCCGCCAATGAGCACCCAGCTGCAGGCTCAAGGTATTGAATTGACTCAGGGCTACGACCCGTCTCAGCTCGATCCTGCGCCGGATGTGGTGGTGATCGGCAACGCACTGTCGCGGGGCAACCCGGCGGTGGAATACGTTTTGAACAAAGGCCTGCCTTACGTCTCCGGCCCGCAGTGGCTGGCGGACCATGTGCTGCAAGGCCGTTGGGTGCTGGCCGTGGCCGGTACGCATGGCAAAACCACTACCAGCAGCATGCTGGCCTGGGTGCTGGAGCACGCGGGCATGGCGCCGGGGTTTCTGATCGGTGGTGTACCGCAGAACTTTGCCGTGTCGGCCCGCTTGGGTGACACGCCGTTCTTTGTGGTTGAAGCCGATGAATATGACAGTGCCTTCTTCGACAAACGCTCGAAGTTCGTTCACTACCGCCCGCGCACGGCGATCCTCAACAATCTTGAGTTCGATCACGCCGATATCTTCCCGGATTTGCCAGCAATCGAGCGCCAGTTCCACCACTTGGTACGTACTATCCCGAGTGAAGGGCTGGTCATTCACCCGACCACCGAACCTGCGTTGCAGCGCGTGATCGAGATGGGCTGCTGGACTCCGGTACAAACCACCGGCGTTGATGGCCAATGGCAAGCCAGGCTGCTCAGCGAGGATGGCTCACGCTTTGAAGTGCTGTTTGAGGGTGTGATGCAAGGCACCGTCGATTGGGATATGACCGGCCAGCACAACGTGGCCAATGCCCTGGCGACCTTGGCCGCTGCACGTCATGTGGGCGTGGTGCCGAGCATGGCAATTGATGGTTTGAGCGCCTTTAAAAGCGTTAAACGCCGCATGGAAAAAGTCGCCGAAGTTCACGGTATTACTATTTATGATGACTTTGCCCACCACCCGACCGCTATTGCGACCACGCTCGATGGTCTGCGCAAGCGCATTGGAGACGCACCGCTGATTGCGGTGATTGAGCCGCGCTCCAACTCCATGAAGCTCGGTGCCCACCGTGATGGTTTGCCGCAAAGCGTGGTCCAGGCAGACTACGTGGTCTGGTATGCGCCGGCCAATCTGGGCTGGGATTTGGCCGCTACCGTGGCTTCGAGCCCGGTGCCGACCAAGGTGTGCGATTCGCTGGAAGCCATCATCGCCGAGGTCAAGGCTCAGGTTAAGCCGGGCGCTCATGTAGTCATCATGAGTAACGGTGGTTTCGGCGGGTTGCATGGCAAGTTGGCGGACTCGCTGCAATGAGTGGCCCTGAACGTATAACCCTGGCCGTCACCGGTGCATCAGGCATGCAGTACGCATTGCGCTTGCTCGACTGTCTGGTGCGCGAAGATCGCGAGGTGCACTTCCTGATCTCCAAGGCGGCGCAACTGGTGATGGCTACCGAAACCGACGTCAGCCTGCCGGCCAAGCCGCAGGCGATGCAGACGTTCCTGACTGAATACACCGGGGCTGCTGCCGGGCAGATTCGGGTGTACGGCAAGGAAGACTGGATGTCCCCCGTGGCTTCGGGGTCTGGTGCTCCGGCAGCGATGGTCGTTGTGCCTTGCTCGACCGGTACGTTGTCGGCGATTGCCACGGGCGCTTGCAACAACCTGGTGGAGCGGGCGGCCGATGTCACTCTGAAGGAGCGTCGCCAGTTGATTCTGGTACCCCGTGAGGCGCCGTACTCCAGTATTCATCTTGAAAACATGCTCAAGCTGTCCAATATGGGCGCGGTGATCATGCCGGCTTCGCCTGGCTTCTATCATCAGCCGCAGACCATTGATGACCTGGTGGACTTTGTGGTGGCACGCATTCTCAACCTGCTCAACATCCCCCAAGACATGCTCCCGCGTTGGGGTGAACACCACGTAGGCGGCGATGAGTAAAGCGCTGCTGGCTTTGTTGGTGGCTGCTCTGGTCTGTGGGTGCGCAAGTGTACGCACGCTGGACGCCGCCATGCCGGGTGCGCCGATTGTCTATTCAGGGACGAGACTGGATTTGTATGCGCTGGGGGGCGGGTGTTGCGCCAAAGATCGCTTTGGCGCGGACGCACCGCGCTATCCAGGTCTTGATCTGCCTGCCAGCGCGCTGCTCGACACGGTGCTGTTGCCGTTGTCAGTGCTAACGGTGCTGGGTGTCGGGTTTCAGGCCAGCGGCGGGTTGTAGCTGGCCTGTTGGGCTTACTTGCCTAGTTTGCGCAACTCATCGGACTCAACCACCCGCACTCCGTCCTGTTCTTCCAGCGCCAAGCGCCACAGGGCGCGGGCCAGTTGGCAGGCTTCGATGCCGTGGTATTTGCCTGGAAGCAGTTTTGACAGTGGCCCCGCTATTTGTTCGGCCAGTCGCGGTTCAACGCGATCGCCGAGCAGTAGCGAAGGGCGTGCGATAGTCAGTTGCGGCCAGTCCTGGGCGCGCACCGAGTGCTCCATTTCACCTTTGACCCGGTTGTAGAACACCGAGGATTTAGGGTCGGCACCAATCGCACTGAGAACAATCAGATGCCGGGCGCCCATGTCCCGGGCACGCTTGGCGAAAGCCACCACCATGTCATGGTCAACCGCACGGAAGGCCGCTTCAGAGCCTGCCTGCTTGATTGTGGTACCCAAGCAGCAGAAGGCAACATCAACCCTGCCACTGAGCAGGGGCAAGAACACAACCGGATCGC
The DNA here is from genome assembly GCF_037055265.1 of Pseudomonas sp. ML2-2023-6. Lineage (NCBI taxonomy): Bacteria > Pseudomonadati > Pseudomonadota > Gammaproteobacteria > Pseudomonadales > Pseudomonadaceae > Pseudomonas > Pseudomonas sp. ML2-2023-6. Next base: position 1,294,666 of record NZ_CP146347.1, read on the forward strand.
CTACCGGGTTTTCCAGGTGTGGATGCGCCGCCAAAGGCTTGCGAGAGGGTGCAAGGACACGGGCGATGGTGGGCTCATTGAGCAAACGGTCGAGCAGCAGCTCACCTGTAAGGCCAGTGGCTCCAGCGAGCAGGATGTGTGAAGGCGTCAAGTGCATAGTGTTTCCCCCCTTGATACATTCAGCGTAGTCATTCCAGGTTTATTTGCTTACTGCAAAGCCTGTTTTGCTTGGTGCTGACGTAAGCGTTGCCAGTGATTCAGAACGCCTTTTGGCGCCCAGATTTGCGGTTCGGAAGGTTCGTAGCCGTCAGCCTGTTCGCGCTCGGCGACGTACTGTTTGGCCAGCTTGAAGGCTTTTTGCAGGTCGTCGGTCTGGTTCAGGGCTTGAGCGAACAAGGCATTGCCGAAGTAGGTGAAGTCGGCTTCTTCCGAGCAGCCAAACGATACCTTGTCTGCGCGCGATGCGGTCATGATCAAGGTCTTTTCATCCTTGAGTGCCGGGATGAAGCCGCCTGAGTAACAGGACGAAATCACGATGATTTTGTCGCGATTTTTCAGCGGAGCCAGCGCCGCTGCCAGTTCATCGGCAGGCAGGTCCGCCAGTTCAAGGCGGGGCTGGTCGAGTACCAGTTCGTGCTCCTGTGTACCGTGGCTGGTCAGGTAAATGAACACAAGGTCTTCGGGGCCGGTGCGTTCGGCCAGGGTTTTGGCTGCACGGTGCAGGTTCTCGCGAGTTGCCATGGGCCGATCCAGCAGATTGTCGCGATGGTTCACCAGCGTGATCTGGCCGCGGCTGCCAAAACGGCTGGCGAGCATGTCGTTGACATAATCGGCTTCGCGCTTGAAGACGCTTTGTTTGCCGTCGCCTGCCAACACCAGGCTGTACAGTTCAATAGCCGGAGTCGATGGCGCAACGCCCGCCAGTGCCTCGTTGAGCAAGGTGCCCTGGTTGAGCAGCCCCAGCTCCAGCGGATCAGGCAATAAAGCGCCATTGGCATCGCGGACCCGTTGCCCGTTAAGCCAAAAACCGCTTTGCACGGTGCCGTCGCTCAGGGTCAGGCTGCCGTGGCCTTGATAGGTGTCTGCCGCGAACTCACCGACATAGCTGCTTGCGTCGGCCATGTTCAAGTGGCCGGTGCCGTTGAAGCGCCATTCGTTGAACATGCCGCGATAGTGGCTACCGTCGATACCGATCAGCTCGCCTTTACCCGTCAATGCGCCGTCTTTGAAGTTGCCGATCCAGACATCACCGTCGGCATTTTCATAGCGCCCTTTGCCATTCAGCTGGTTGTTCTTGAACGCTCCCTCGTACTGGTCGCCGTCAGCGCTGTTAAAGACACCGTTGCCTTCCAACTCGCCATTGACGAACTGGCCGCTGAATTCGTTGCCGCTGCCATCGCTGCGCTTGCCTTCGCCGTGGGGTTTGCCGTGGGCAAATTGGCCTTGATACTGGCTGCCGTCTTCCAGCTCAAGATGACCGTCGCCCGAGAACTGGTCATCCTTGAATTGGCCGCGATAGCTCATGGCGCCTTCTTTTAGCGTGCCTTCACCCTCGCGCCGGCCTTGCTTGAAACCGCCGACATAAGTGCTGTCGTGGGTGGTCAGACTGCCTTGGCCGCTGTACTGCCCCTGCTCGAACCCGCCGCGATAAACATCGCCATTGCTGGCATGCCATTCACCCTGACCGTGCCACAGACCATTTTTGAAGTCGCCTGTGTACCAACTGCCGTTCGGGTAGTCGATACGGCCCTGGCCTTGCAGCAACCCATTGACCACTTCGCCCCGATAACGCCCGCCATCGGGCAGGCGTGCGTCTGGCGGTAACAGTGATTCACCGTCACCGCAGGCCGTCAGCAGCAGGGTCAAAGCAAGGGGGGCAAATGGGCGCATAGCGGGATCCGGATAATTAAGCCTGCGAGTATGCCGCAGCAGTAGAAGCTGTCTATAGGCCCAGATGAAACATCGATAGATATTCAATGCCGGGGGCATGTACCCAAGCCTGCAAGGTGCAGCAATGCCGATGGCCGGTGGGACGTGCTTATAATGCGGCACAAGAATATTCGCTGGAGAGGTGAGATGTTGTTACGCGGCTTGACTTGGCTGGTGCTGTTTCAATTGCTCGGCACGGCCCTCAATCACTTGTTCGTCCCCGTACTGCCCGGACCCATTATCGGGTTGTTGCTGCTGTTGGGTTTTTTGATGGTGCGCGGTCAGGTCAGTGAGCCGTTGAGCCAGGCTGCCAGCGGGTTGTTGCGTTACTTGCCTTTGCTGCTGGTGCCCCCCGCGGTGGGCGTGATGGTGTATGCCGCCGACATTGCAGCTGACTTTTGGGCCATTGCCGGGGCGCTGGTGCTGTCGCTATTGATCTCCATGGCATTCATCGGGGTGCTGATGCAGCGCTTGCTCAAGGGGCACAGCCATCCCGAGGAGCGGCCATGAGTCTTGAGTGGCAAGGGGCCTGGGAGTCAGTCATCCACCATCCGCTGTTTGGTATCGGGATCACCCTCGGGGCTTATCAACTGGTGCTCGCAGCCTACGAAAAAACCCGCTGGATCTTCCTGCAACCGGTGTTGGCCTCGATGCTGCTGGTGATCGGCGTGTTGCTCAGTTGCGGCTTGAGCTACGCCGAGTACCGTAAAAGCACGGATATTTTAAGTATTTTGCTGGGGCCCGCGACCGTGGCGCTGGCGGTACCGCTGTATCTGAACCTGCGCCGAATTCGTCAATTGTTCTGGCCTATCTTTACTACGCTGGTGGTTGGCGGCGTATTTGCCACCGGGCTGGTGGTGGGGCTGGCCTGGTTGTTCGGGGCCGAGCACATGATGCTGATGACCCTGGCGCCCAAGTCCGTGACTTCGCCGATTGCCATGCTGGTGGCGGAGCAAATTGGCGGTGTGGCTGCTCTGGCAGCGGTGTTTGTGCTGATTACCGGGGTGATCGGTGCGATTTTCGGGCCGGGCCTGCTGCGCATCTTGGGGGTTCACAGCCCTGAAGCACGGGGTATGGCGCTGGGCATGACGGCGCATGCGGTCGGCACATCGGCAGCCCTGCAGGAGAGTGAAGAGTGCGGCGCCTTTGCGGCGTTGGCGATGAGTCTAATGGGCGTTGCCACGGCGGTGTTCTTGCCCCTGGCCGTGACCCTCGTGGTGTAAGGGTGAGTGTATGAGATTGCCGCTGTTTCCTTTGAGTACGGTGCTGTTTCCGGGTTGTGTGCTGGATTTGCAGATATTTGAAGCGCGCTATCTGGACATGATTGCCCGCTGCATGAAGCAAGGCACAGGCTTTGGCGTGGTGTGCATCCTGGATGGCCGTGAAGTCGGGGATGCTCCGCAGGACATTGCCAGAATCGGCTGCGAAGCGCTGATTCGTGACTTTCAGCAGCAGGACAATGGCCTGCTGGGGATCAGGGTCGAAGGCGGGCGGCGCTTTGAAGTGCTGAGCACCGAGTTGCAGCGCGACCAGTTACTGTTGGCCGAGGTCGAGTGGCTGGAAGAGGTTCCCGAGCAGCCGCTGCAGGAAGAAGACCAGGACCTGTTGGCCTTGCTCAAGGCTCTGGCCGAGCACCCGATGGTTGCGGCCTTGAATATGAGTACCGAGGTGGCGGGGCAGCAGTCATTGGCCAATCAACTGGCATACCTGCTGCCTTTTGCCGAGGCGGACAAGATCGAGCTGCTGCAGGTTGATGACCCGCAGCAGCGTCTGGATGGGATCCAGGTATTGCTCGATGAGATCCAGGGTGAGGCGCTTAACTGATTGCGCTATCCGTTAATAGGCGTAGCGCAGCAGCTCTTTGGGCAAGTGCCCCAGCATGAAGAAACCGTATAAGGCGGTTACTGAAGGCAAGAGCAGCCACCAGATTTTCTGCGGTATCGGTTCCAGTGGCATGAATCGCTGGCTCAGCGCCATGGCGAATGCGTTGACGGTGATGGCGAGCAGGGCACCAGCAGTGATATCGGTTGGCCAATGAGCACCCAGGTAAACCCGCGACATCGCCACGGTGATCGCCAGCAAACATCCCAGTAGCACCCAAGTGACGCGCATGCGCTGCGGCTGATTGCGCCCGGCCAGAATCGCCAGGGCGACAAAAAACGCAAACGCGCCGGAGCTGTGACCGCTGGGCATGCTGTAGCTGGTCAGCGGGTCGACCAGCACTTCGGGGCGTACCCGCGCAAAGAAGTGCTTGGTCAGCGTATTGGCCACGGCGGTAAATAGGGTGACCCCGCCAAAGAACCACATCGCCCGCCATTGGCGTGTACAGAACAGAATGACGCACACCAGCGCCGCGGCTAAAAGTTGGGTACCGAAGTTGCCGACTTGCGTGACCATTACGGCGGCGGTATCCATGACGCTACTGCGATGTTCCTGGACCAGCGCGGTGATGCCCTCGTCGAAGGCTGTCATGTGCGGGTAGCCGATAAACACCGCGAGCAGCAGGGTCAGGCTTAATGCGCCGATCAGCAAGGTGGTCCTGGGTTGGCGGCGAATACTGGCATTGATGCTCAGACCCAGCAGGGCGGCGAGGCCTACGGCAACGATGGCTGCCTGAGGCCAGAAGCCTTCGGGCAGCGGCAGGCGAATTGCCGCTCCGGTTGCCCACCCCGGCAGCAGATACGCCACCGACCAGCCAGCTCCGGCCAGCAGACTGACGGCGATAAAACGCGGGAGTGGCATATCGCACATCCCGGCAACCATCGGCAGCATAGGGCGCAGCGGGCCGATAAAGCGCCCGATCAGCAAGCTGACAATGCCGTAACGATGAAAATAGCTCTCGGCCCCGCTCATCCACTCAGGGTGAGTGCGCAAAAGTGGCAAGCGCCGGATGTTCTGGTGGAAACGTCTGCCCAGGAAGTAAGACACCACATCGCCCAGCAGCCCGCCGAGAAAGCCCAGCACCAGGGTTTCGCCCAGTGATAGCGCTCCGCTGCCGGCCATGACGGTAATTGCAAAGAGCAGCACGGTGCCGGGGACGATAGTCCCGACAATGGCCAGGCACTCCATAAACGCCACAATAAGTACCGCAAGGCCCAGCCACTGCGGGTTGGCTGTCAGCCAGCCAGTCAAGCTATCGAGCCATGGGCCCATGTTTCAATTTCCTTGTTCGCTTTTAAGTTTTTTGTTGGGGTTAGTGTCTTGAAGTGGATCGCTTTTTTTGTGGGAGCGGGCGTGCTCGCGATGGCATCACTGCGGTTTACCAGGCAGACCGCGTCGCCTGCATCGCGAGCAAGCCCGCTCTCACAATAGAGATCATGGGGTTTCCAGAATCAAATAGTCCTGCCCCTCAATCTGCCCACGACGCAGCGGGTTGCGGGTGCAAAAAGCAGCGTAGTCAGCGTCGACAAAGCGGTACATCAAGTGTTCATCTCGCCCGTGGGGGATGCCCAAACGAGTGGTCTGGATGATCCGCGAAGGTTGTTCTCTGACGTCGTCGACCCATAAACGTTCGGGGTCGAAACATTTGGCATCCCAATCGCGCACTTTCAGGCCCAGCGCCTTGCACAGCAAGGTTTGCCCAGCACAGAGCTTTTGCTCGGTTCGCGGCTGGCCTTGGGCATCGGGGTTGTTGCGTTGCATCTGCGCCAGGCTGTCGGGGCCCGACAGATCATCGAGCCACGGGTAAGCCGACTTGATCAGTACAGCATTGCCGGGCCCGTGAGCACTGAAATTCAGCGAGTCGCCGCCACGGGCGTAATACATATAGATGTGCCCGCCATCGAGAAACAGCGCTTTGCGCTTCTGCGTGAAGCCCAGCGAGGCATGGCTGCCCTTGTCGGCGATGTAATAGGCTTCGGTTTCGATTATTCGTGCGCTGAGCCACAGACCGTTGACCCGATGCCGAATGACCTTGCCCAGCAGATCGCGGGCAAGAAGTTGGGCATCGCGGTCGAAAAAGGCATCAGGCAGCATCATTGGCATTTTCAGGGCGGTCAGTGGATAGCTGAAAAGTGGCAGATCATAGCAAGTCATGCTTAATCGGGGCTGAACGCAGTGTATTTACTGCCCATTTCGACCATCCGCCTGCCACCGCTGTGCGTGAGGCGGCGGGACCGCTATAATCGGCCGCTTTCCTCCCTGCCAAGACCTTTGAGACCATGACTGAGTCCGTTCTTGACTACATGACCCGCTTGGGTCGCGCTGCTCGCGAAGCCTCCCGCGTGATTGGCCGTGCCAGTACGGCGCAGAAGAACCGTGCCCTGCACAGTGCTGCTGCGGCATTGGATGCCGCTCGTCTGGAGTTGGTTGCTGCCAACGAACTGGACTTGGCCGCTGGCCGAGCCAGAGGCCTTGAGCCTGCGATGCTGGAGCGTCTGGCGCTGACCCCTGCACGCATCGACAGTATGATTGTCGGTTTGCGTCAGGTGGCAAGCTTGCCAGACCCCGTCGGCGCAATCCGCGACATGAGCTACCGTCCTTCGGGTATTCAGGTAGGCAAGATGCGCGTGCCGTTGGGTGTAGTCGGAATCATTTATGAGTCGCGTCCGAACGTGACCATCGATGCGGCCAGTCTGTGCTTGAAGTCAGGTAATGCGACCATCCTGCGTGGTGGCTCCGAGGCGATTCACTCCAACCGAGCCATTGCGGTCTGCATTCAACGCGGCCTGGCCGAGGCCGGGCTGCCACCAGCCGTGGTGCAAGTGGTTGAAGTGACCGATCGCGCCGCTGTTGGCGCGCTGATCACCATGCCCGAGTACGTTGATGTGATCGTGCCTCGGGGCGGCAAAGGCCTGATCGAGCGCGTCAGCCGTGACGCCAAGGTGCCGGTGATCAAGCATCTGGACGGTATTTGCCATGTGTACGTCAGTGCCCAGGCCGATCTGGCCAAGGCTCAGCGTATTGCGTTCAATGCCAAGACCTACCGCTACGGGATCTGCGGGGCGATGGAAACCCTGCTGGTGGATCAGGCAGTGGCAGCCCGGTTTTTGCCGGCGATGGCTGAACAATTTCGCGCCAAGGGCGTCGAATTGCGCGGTTGTGAGCGCACTCAGGCGCTGATTGACGTAGTTGCAGCGACTGAAGAAGACTGGAACACCGAGTACCTGGACGCTATTTTGTCGATTCGCATTGTCGATGGGCTGGACCAGGCGATTGAACACATCAATCATTATGGCTCCCACCATACTGACTCGATCGTGACCGAACATCAGGGGGATGCCCGGCGTTTTATGGCCGAAGTGGACTCCAGTTCCGTGATGCTCAACACACCAACCTGCTTTGCCGATGGATTTGAATACGGATTGGGTGCGGAGATTGGCATTTCTACTGATAAGCTGCACGCCCGCGGCCCGGTGGGTCTCGAAGGTCTGACCTGCGAGAAGTACATTGTGGTCGGTGATGGCCAGTTGCGCGGTCAGGAGCCGGTTTGACTTGGTCAACCTTAAAGCGTCAGTGCTGGCACCGATAATCGAAGCGTTACCCCGGCGCATTGGCGTACTGGGCGGAACCTTCGATCCGGTGCATATCGGGCATTTGCGTGGCGGGCTTGAAGTGGCTGAAATGATGGGGCTCGACGAGCTGCGTCTGACACCCAACGCCAGGCCGCCCCACCGCGACACGCCCCAGGTGTCAGCCCACGACCGTTTGGCGATGGTTGAGTGCGCTGTCGCAGGAGTGGCTACGCTGGTGGTGGACGCCCGGGAGCTGCAACGGGACAAGCCGTCTTACACGATCGATACGCTGGAACTGATGCGGGCCGAGATGGCCGCGGATGACCAGTTGTTTTTACTGTTGGGTTGGGACGCTTTTTGCGGCCTGCCCACGTGGCATCGCTGGGAAGAGTTGCTCCAGCATTGCCATATCCTGGTGCTACAGCGCCCGGATGCCGACAGCGAACCGCCGGATGCCTTGCGCAACCTGCTGGCAGCGCGCTCGGTAAGCGACCCGCTGGCCCTGAAGGGGGCAAGCGGACAGATTGCATTCGTTTGGCAGACGCCGCTCGCGGTATCAGCCACCCAGATCCGTCAACTGCTGGCCAGCGGTAAGTCGGTACGTTTCCTGGTGCCCGACGCGGTCCTGGCCTACATCGATGCGCACGGGCTTTACCGTGCGTCGAACTAAAAAGGGTGTGTTTCAAGGCGCGAATTGACGTGTATTGAAACACCCGAACATACGAGCAAAACGAGTTTTATATGACTGACAAAGATGTAAGCAAAGTAAAGCGCAAAGGCACATTCAAAAGCGCCCCGCTGCCAGAAAAAACCTTCAACGGCGAGCCTCTCAAGGGCGAAGAGCTGGTCAAGATCGCTGTAGCTGCTCTGGAAGACGTCAAGGCCCAGGACATTCAGGTTATCGACGTTCGTGACAAGCACAGCATCACTGACTTCATGATCATCGCTACCGGTACGTCCAACCGTCAGATCGGCGCGATGCTCGACAAGATCCGCGAAGCGGTCAAGGCTCTGGGCGTCAAGCCTTTGGGCGAAGAAGGCAAGGGCGACAGCGACTGGGTTCTGTTGGACATGGACGACGTGATCGTTCACATGATGACCGCCAGCGCTCGTCAGTTCTACGACCTGGAGCGTCTGTGGGCCGGTGCTGAGCAAAGCCGTGCAGGCAGCGCTGCTCACCACAGCCCGGAAAACACCCATGAGCATTTTCTGAAGCTCAACAAAGACCAAGAGTAAGGGTTCGCTGTGCGCCTGCGTTTGATCGCTGTCGGTTCGCGCATGCCTAAATGGGTGGAAGAAGGCTGGCATGAGTATGCCAAGCGTCTGCCATCCGAACTGGCTCTCGAACTGGTGGAAATACCGCTCAATACCCGTGGCAAGAATGCCGACGTGGCTCGCTTCATCCGTCAGGAAGGCGAGGCCATGCTGGCCAAGGTCGGCCCGGGTGAGCGGATCGTCACCCTCGAAGTGCACGGCAAGCCGTGGAGTACCGAGCAACTGGCGGTTGAACTCGACCGCTGGCGCCTGGATTCGCGAACGGTGAACTTTATGGTCGGCGGCCCGGAAGGGTTGGCGCCGGAAGTCTGCGCCCGCGCTGATCAGCGCTGGTCGCTGTCGCCGTTGACGTTGCCGCACCCGTTGGTAAGGATTCTGATCGGTGAGCAGTTGTACCGCGCCTGGACAGTGTTGTCCGGGCACCCTTACCACAAATAGTCAGCGTCCTGAATGTCTCAGCCGATTCGCCTTAAAGACCACGAGAAAGACGCACGCCTTGTGCGTAGCCGAGTCGTGGTCGGCGCAATTGTCGTTGTAGCGCTCATTTGCGCGTTGATTGTGCGGCTGTACTATCTGCAGGTGGTGCAGTACGAATACCACTCCACCTTGTCAGAAAACAACCGGGTGCATGTGCGGCCGCTTCCTCCTCCCCGCGGCCTGATTTTTGACCGCAATGGTGTGGTTATCGCGGACAACCGGCCCAGCTTTAGCCTGACCATGACCCGTGAGCGTTCAAAGGGCTGGCAGCAGGAACTCGACGTTGTTGTCGAGATACTGGAGCTCACGCCTGAAGATCGCGCCCTGTTTGAAAAGCGCATGAAGCAGGGGCGGCGGCCATTTGAGGCCGTGCCCATCCTGTTTGAGCTCAACGAAGAACAGATCGCCCGGATTGCCGTGAACCAGTTCCGCCTGCCCGGGGTTGAGGTGGACGCGCAGTTAGTGCGTCATTACCCGCAGGGCGCGCATTTTGCGCACTCGGTGGGCTATATGGGGCGGATCAACGAGAAAGAGCTTAAAACCCTCGATCCGGTCAGTTACAGCGGCACCCACCATATTGGCAAAACCGGCATCGAGCGTTTCTACGAAGCCGAGCTGCACGGTCAGGTGGGTTACGAAGAAGTCGAAACCAATGCCCGCGGTCGCGTGTTGCGAGTACTTAAGCGCACAGACCCGATCCCCGGCAAAGACATCGTGCTCAGCCTCGATATCAAGCTGCAGGAGGCTGCCGAAGAAGCCCTTGCCGGGCGTCGTGGCGCGGTGGTCGCACTCAACCCGCTGACGGGCGAAGTGCTGGCCATGGTCAGCCAGCCGAGCTTCGACCCTAACCTGTTTGTGACCGGTATCAGCTTCAAGGCTTATGCAGAGCTGCGCGATTCGATTGATCGACCGTTGTTCAACCGCATCTTGCGCGGTCTGTATCCTCCGGGCTCGACCATCAAGCCCGCAGTGGCGATTGCAGGCCTGGACAGCGGCGTGATCAGCGGCGCAACGCGGGTTTATGACCCCGGCTATTACCAGTTGCCCAATTACGATCACAAATACCGTAACTGGAACCGCACGGGTGATGGCTACGTCGATCTGGATACCGCAATCATGCGCTCCAACGACACTTATTTTTACGATCTGGCCCACAAGCTGGGTATTGATCGCCTGTCTTCCTACATGAACCAGTTTGGCATTGGCCAGAAAGTCTCCCTCGACATGTTCGAAGAGTCTGCCGGGCTTATGCCGTCCCGTGAGTGGAAACGAGCGACCCGGCGCCAGGCCTGGTTCCCGGGTGAGACGCTGATCCTGGGGATCGGTCAGGGCTATATGCAGTCCACGCCTTTGCAGCTGGCCCAAGCCACGGCGCTGATTGCCAGCAAGGGCAAGTGGATCCGTCCGCATCTGGCCAAGACCATCGAGGGCGTGCCGCCTGTTGATCCGAACCCGATGCCCGATATCGTCCTGCGTGACCCGTCCAATTGGGCCAAGGTCACTCACGGCATGCAGCAAGTGGTGCATGGCGCACGCGGTACGGCGCGGGTTGCGGGGGTTGGCGCGCAATACCTGATTGCTGGCAAGAGTGGTACGGCGCAGGTGGTGGCGATCAAACAGGGCGAAAAATACGACCGTTCCAAGGTTCAGGAACGTCATCGTGACCATGCCCTGTTCGTTGGCTTTGCTCCGGCCAATAACCCGCAAATTGCTGTCTCGGTCATGATTGAAAACGGCGAAGCCGGCAGTCGAGTGGCGTCGCCGGTGGTGCGTTCGGTCATGGACGCCTGGTTGCTGGGTGCAGACGGCAAACTCAAACCCGAGTACGGCGGTCCCGTAAAGGCAGAGGTTACGGCCAATGATCAGTAATTTTGACCGCATCCTCTCCAGTGAGGACGTGATGCGTCGCCGTGCCACGCTGCTTCAGCGCTTGCATATCGATGGCCCGCTGCTGATTTTGCTCCTGACCCTGGCGGCTGGCAGTTTGTTTGTGCTGTATTCGGCCAGCGGCAAAAGCTGGGATTTGCTGAGCAAACAGGCGACTTCATTCGGAATCGGGCTGGTGTCGATGTTTATCATCGCCCAGCTGGAGCCGCGCTTTATGGCACGCTGGGTGCCGATTGGCTACTTGATCGGGGTCATGTTGCTGGTGGTGGTGGACGTCATGGGCCACAACGCCATGGGGGCAACGCGCTGGATCAACATTCCGGGGGTTATTCGCTTCCAACCCTCGGAATTCATGAAAATCCTCATGCCGGCGACGATTGCCTGGTATCTGTCCAAGCGCACCTTGCCGCCGCAACTCAAGCATGTGGCGGTTAGCCTGATGCTGATCGGGGTACCCTTTGCCCTGATCGTGCGCCAGCCCGACCTGGGTACCGCCTTGCTGGTGCTGGCGGGTGGCGCGTTTGTACTGTTTATGGGCGGGTTGCGCTGGCGCTGGATCCTCAGCGTGTTGGCAGCGACAGTGCCGGTGGCGATTGCCATGTGGATGTTCGTGATGCACGACTACCAGAAGCAGCGCGTACTGACCTTCCTCGACCCTGAAAGCGATCCGCTGGGCACCGGTTGGAACATCATCCAGTCCAAGGCCGCCATCGGCTCGGGCGGGGTATTTGGTAAAGGCTGGTTGCTGGGCACCCAGTCGCACCTGGACTTTCTGCCTGAAAGCCACACCGACTTCATTATTGCGGTAATGGGCGAAGAGTTCGGGTTGGTAGGTATTTGCGCACTGCTGCTGATTTACCTGCTGTTGATTGGTCGTGGCCTGGTGATTACCGCCCAGGCGCAGACCCTGTTCGGAAAATTGCTGGCTGGCAGCCTGACCATGACGTTTTTTGTTTATGTTTTCGTCAACATCGGTATGGTCAGTGGCTTGTTACCGGTGGTGGGCGTGCCATTGCCATTTATCAGTTACGGCGGCACTTCGCTCGTGACGCTGTTGTCAGCGTTTGGGGTTTTGATGTCGATTCACACACATCGCAAGTGGATCGCACAAGTTTGATTAAGGTGAACAATTCAATGCAAGCAATGCGTGGCTGGGCCGCTCGATACGCGTCATGGGTGGGCCTGCTGGGTCTGTTCGGGGCAGCGCAGAGTGCGGTGGCCGGCGACTACGAAGGCTCGCCCCAGGTGGCTGAGTTCGTAGGTGAAATGACCCGCGATTATGGGTTTGCCGGTGAGCAGTTGATGGGCGTTTTCCGTGAGGCGGAACGCAAGCAGAGCATCCTCGATGCGATCTCGCGCCCGGCTGAGCGTGTCAAACAGTGGAAAGAGTACGGTCCGATGTTCCTCACCGACGCCCGGGTTGCCCGCGGTGTCGACTTTTGGCGTGAACACGAAGCCGTGCTGGCTCGTGCCGAGCAGGAATACGGAGTCCCGGCCCAGGTGATTGTGTCGATCATCGGCGTCGAAACCTTTTATGGGCGCAATACCGGTAACTACCGGGTGATCGATGCACTGTCGACCCTGGGTTTTGATTACCCGCCGCGTGCCGAGTTTTTCCGCAAGGAGTTGCGAGAGTTTCTGCTGCTGACCCGCGAAGAGCAGGTTGACCCGCTGACGCTCAAAGGCTCCTATGCCGGTGCGATGGGTTTGCCGCAGTTCATGCCGAGCAGCTTCCGTGCCTATGCCGTGGATTTCGACGGTGACGGCCACATCAATATCTGGAGCAACCCGGACGATGCCATTGGCAGCGTTGCCAGCTACTTCAAGCGGCATGGCTGGGTAGCCGGTGAGCCGGTAGTAATACGGGCTGATGTGACGGGCGATCGGGCCGATGAAGGCTTGACCCAGGGCATCGAGCCGGTCAAAACAGTCGGGGAGTTGCGAGCGCTGGGCTGGTCGAGTCATGATGCGCTGCGCGACGACATGCCGGTTACGGCATTCCGTCTTGAAGGCGCCAATGGCCCTGAATACTGGATGGGCCTGAAGAACTTTTATGCGATCACGCGCTATAACAGAAGCGTGATGTACGCCATGGCAGTGCATCAACTGTCCGACCTGCTGGTTCAAGCACGGGGCAACAAGTAATGCCGTTTTTAGCGATTCGCACACCTTTGAAACTCGCTGCCTGCGCCGCTATCGCGCTGCTGGTGGTGAGCTGCTCCAGCAGTCGCTCGAGCAACCCGCAGACATCAAGTGGCGTCAGTTCCAAGCCGGGCCTGGACATCAACCGCGCGCACAAGGACGGCGCGCCGTGGTGGGATGTCGACGTATCGCGTATCCCCGATGCCACGCCGACCCTGCACAGCGGTCCCTACAAGGCTGCGCCGTACTCGGTGCTGGGCAAGACCTACTTCCCGATGCAAGAGTCAAAGACCTATGTCGCCTCTGGCACTGCGTCCTGGTACGGCACCAAGTTCCACGGGCAGAACACCGCCAATGGCGAGGTCTATGACCTGTATGGCATGAGCGCGGCACACAAGACCCTGCCGCTGCCCAGCTACGTCAAGGTGACCAATCTCGACAACGGCAAGGCTGTGGTTTTGCGGGTTAACGATCGTGGCCCGTTTTATTCGGACCGTATTATCGATCTGTCCTACGCTGCCGCCAAAAAACTCGGTTATGCCGAAACTGGCACGGCGCGGGTCAAGGTTGAAGGTATTGATCCTCAAGCCTGGTGGGCCCAGCGTGGTCGCCCGGCACCCTTGATGCTCAATGAGCCGAAAATGGCCCAGAACACAGCTCCGACCGTGTCGACCGGCAAGGTGGAACAGTGGACGCCGCCAGCCCAGCAGCATGCCGCCGATGTCGTGCCTGTTACCCCGATGGTCAAGGGCCAGGGTACGTATTTGCAGGTAGGCGCCTTTGCCAATCCTGACGCTGCCGAGTTGCTTCGTTCCAAGCTCAGTGGCATGGTCAGCGCTCCTGTATTTATCAGCTCGATTGTGCGCAATCAGCAGACCTTGCACCGCGTGCGTCTGGGGCCTATCGCCTCGGCAGGCGAGGTGACACAAATGCAAAACAGCGTGCGTCTGGCCAATTTGGGCCAGCCAAGCGTTGTGACGTCGGATCAGTAACACCGATCAAAGCGTTGGGCCAGGAGTGTTCCAGGCCCAAACGCAGTTGTAGAGGTCAAGAATAAAAGCCCTTCGAGGGGCCAGGCTTGCAACTGAATACGCGGCAGCCAGTCAAAGGACTGCCTGTACAGTTTTGCCCGTGAGGGTAAGTTTCCATTAACAACTTCGAGAGACGGATGAACATCACCACCTTTGCCAAACGCCTGTGCCTGCTTGTACCGCTGATCATCACGCCTGCCGCCTGGGCGGTCGAGATGATGCCCGCACCGCCGCAACTGGCTGCCAAGGCTTACGTTCTGATGGATGCCAGCAGCGGTAACGTGCTGGTCGAGAACAACGGCGACCAGCGTCTGCCGCCAGCCAGCCTGACCAAGCTGATGACCGCTTATATTGCGACCCTGGAGATCCGTCGTGGCCAGGTCGGTGAAAGCGATCCGGTAACCGTCAGCGAAAACGCATGGCGTACCGGCGGCTCGCGCATGTTCATCAAGGTCGGCACCCAGGTGTCGGTCAGCGATCTGCTGCACGGGATCATCATTCAGTCGGGTAACGACGCCAGCGTGGCTCTGGCCGAGCACATTGCCGGCAGCGAAGACGGATTCGCCGACATGATGAACAAGACTGCTGGCGAGCTGGGCATGACCAACAGCCACTTCATGAACCCGACCGGCCTGCCGAGCCCGGAGCACTACTCGTCGGCTCATGACATGGCGTTGCTGGCCCGTGCCATCATTCACGAAGACCCGACTCACTACGCGATCTACTCGCAGAAAGAGTTCTTCTGGAACGGCATCAAGCAGACTAACCGCAACCTGTTGCTGTGGCGTGACAAGACCGTTGATGGTCTGAAAACCGGTCACACCGACGAAGCTGGCTACTGCATGGTGTCGTCAGCTGTTCGTGACGGCCAGCGCCTGATCGCTGTGGTATTCGGTACCAACAGCGAAGTGGCCCGTGCTGCCGAGACCCAGAAGCTGCTGACCTACGGTTTCCGCTTCTTCGAAACCCAGACCTTCTACCAGAAGGGCGTAGAACTGGCTCAGGCGCCAGTCTGGAAAGGCACGACCAACCAGGTTAAAGCCGGTCTGGCCGAAGACTTGACCATGACCCTGCCTAAAGGCCAATTGAAAAAGCTGGCTGCAAGCATGACCATGAACCCGCAACTGATGGCCCCTATCGCCAAAGGCGATGTGATTGGCAAGGTTGAGGTCAAGCTCGATGACAAGGTTGTGCACAGCGCTGACCTGATCGCACTTGAACCCGTTGAGGAAGGTGGTATTTTCCGACGCGTTTGGGACAGCATCCGTCTATTCTTTTACGGGCTGTTCAACTGATTTCATCCACCAGTGTGACCCCGCGCCCACCCTGCGCGGGGCACGTTTGTAGCTCAGGGCTTACGAGGCCGTTACGCCATGACCGATACCGAAGTAAAGGCGCCAAAGATCGAATTTCCTAACGTTGACTACCCGGTTAAGGTGATCAGCGATACAGGCGTGGGTAACAAGGACAAGATCATCGACATCGTCAAGAAACACGCGACGATCAATCATGACCGTGTTGACGAGCGCCAAAGCAGTAACGGCAAATACACGACGATCCAGTTGCACATCGTGGCAACTGATCAGGACCAGCTTTACAACATCAACAGCGATCTGCGAGCCACCGGCTTCGTGCATATGGTGTTGTGATGTTGCAGGCCTTGGGTATTCGCGAGCTGGGTTTGCTTGACTACGAGCGCAGCTGGCTGGCGATGCAGCGGTTTACCGATGAGCGCAAACTTGACCCGGACACGCCAGACGAAGTCTGGCTGGTGCAGCACCCACCGGTGTTTACCCAAGGCCAGGCAGGCAAGGCCGAGCATCTGTTGCTACCGGGTGATATCCCGGTAATCAAGTCGGATCGCGGTGGTCAGGTGACCTATCACGGTCCTGGCCAGTTGGTCGCTTACCTGATGCTTGACGTACGCCGGCTGGGCTATGGTGTACGTGAGCTGGTAACGCGGATGGAACAGTGCCTGATCGACCTGCTCGCCAGCTATGGCGTGAGCGCTGCAGCCAAGGCCGATGCGCCTGGGGTGTATGTTGATGGCGCGAAAATAGCCTCTCTGGGGCTGCGGATACGTAATGGCTGCTCCTTCCACGGTCTGGCCCTGAATGTGGACATGGACCTGGAACCGTTTCGACGGATTAACCCCTGTGGTTACGCGGGGCTGGCGATGACCCAGCTGCGTGACCATGCAGGGCCGATTGAATTTGCCGAGGTAGGTGCCCGGCTGCGTGCGCAGCTCGTCAAACACCTCGACTATGCTGAGCAGACGACCCTGACGGGCGGAATCGACTGATATGACTACTGCGCAAGACGCTGTTCAAACCCTGATCCCGACGCTGGACATCTCAGAACGTGCAGCCCGCGCAAGCGAGGCCCGTTCCAAAGTTGAGACCGGCGTCAAATTGCGCGGTGCCGAAAAGGTTGCGCGTATCCCGGTCAAGATCATTCCGACCACCGAGCTGCCGAAGAAGCCTGACTGGATTCGTGTGCGCATCCCGGTTTCGCCTGAGGTCGACCGCATCAAGTCATTGCTGCGCAAGCACAAGCTGCACAGCGTGTGCGAAGAAGCTTCCTGCCCGAACCTGGGCGAGTGCTTCTCGGGCGGCACTGCGACGTTCATGATCATGGGCGATATCTGCACCCGTCGCTGCCCGTTCTGCGACGTGGGTCACGGCCGACCGAAGCCTCTGGACGTCAACGAGCCACAAAGCCTGGCAGTTGCCATTGCTGACCTGCGCTTGAAGTACGTAGTGATCACCTCGGTTGACCGCGACGACCTGCGTGATGGCGGCGCTCAGCACTTTGCAGACTGCATCCGCGAGATCCGCAAGCTGTCGCCGGGCGTGCTCCTCGAAACCCTGGTCCCGGACTACCGTGGTCGCATGGACGTTGCGCTGGAAATCACCGCAGCCGAGCCACCGGACGTGTTCAACCACAACCTCGAAACCGTGCCGCGCCTGTACAAGGCTGCGCGTCCTGGTTCCGACTATCAGTGGTCGCTGACCTTGCTGCAGCGCTTCAAGCAGATGATGCCGCACATCCCGACCAAATCCGGCCTGATGCTGGGTCTGGGCGAGACGGACGAAGAAGTGATCGAAGTAATGAAGCGCATGCGTGAGCACGACATCGATATGCTGACCCTGGGCCAGTACTTGCAGCCGTCGCGTAGCCACTTGCCGGTACAGCGTTTCGTACACCCGGACGTGTTTGCCTGGTTCGCCGAGGAAGGCTACAAAATGGGCTTCAAAAACGTGGCATCGGGCCCGCTGGTACGTTCTTCGTACCACGCCGATGAGCAAGCCAAGCTGGTCAAATCCATGCTGGTGAGTGCTTGATTCCATGAACAGCCGGCTCACCGCGCACGTGTCTTTCAAGGCTCACAGCGCGGTGCCCGCGTTGCCCGCTGGCGGGGTGATCGCACTGATCGCCCCGGCAGGTCCCGCCGAACTTGATCTGAACCTCGCTACCCAATGGATGCAGGCTCGTGGCTATCAGCTACGGGTTTTTCCAGGCGTGTGGGAAAAAGATGGCTATCTCGCAGGCTCCGATGCGGTGCGTTTACGCGACCTGCACGCTGCCTTTGCCGATGACAATATTGATGCGATTTTCTGTTTGCGCGGCGGCTATGGCTGCCCGCGTCTGCTGGATAGTATCGATTTTGAGCTTCTGCGCCGTCATCCCAAGCCATTTGTGGGTTACAGCGATATCACCGCGTTGCATCTGGCGATCACCCGTTACGCGGGCTTTGTGACCTTTCACGGGCCGATGCTTAACGCTGATCTGTTGGGCAATAAACAGCCGCCGACCGAGTCTTCACTGCTACGTATGCTCAGTGGGCAGCAATCGCCCGTCCTGGAGCATCCAGCTGCCTACCCGTTAACGACCATTGCCCCGGGCTGCGCCAGCGGGCGTTTGCTGGGCGGTAACCTGTCGATGATCTGCGCCGCTATGGGGACCGCGTTCGAGCTGGATGGCGAGGACATCGTTCTCTTTATCGAAGACGTCAACGAGCCGCTGTACCGGGTTGACCGCCTGCTCACGCATTTGCGGTTGGCAGGCAAGCTCAACAGGTTGCGCGGGGTTTTGGTGGGGGATGTGGCAGGCGTTGATGTTCAGGCGCTTGAGCGGTTGCTTGCACGGGAGCTGGGCACGCTTGGCATTCCTGTGTTGGCGGGATGGCGCAGCGGGCATTGCGACCCGAACCTGACATTGCCGATGGGCGCTCAGGTGCGCCTCGATGCGGACAAGCAGCAGTTGGTGCTTGAGCAGGCGGTAGTAACAGCTGTGGGCTAATCCTGTGGGAGCGAGCCTGCTCGCGAACAGCCGTCGTAATCCGTTCGCGAGCAGGCTCGCTCCCACATCTGCTAGCTAGTTGCTACGCAAACTTTCCAGCAACTTATGACTCGGGTAGCCATCAGCAGGCCAACCCATGGCTTGCTGCGCGCTGCGGATCGCTTTGCGGGTGTTGGCGCCGATGATGCCGTCAGCATTGCCCGCATCGTAATTGCGTTGGCTGAGCAGTGTTTGCAGTTCAACGCGTTCGGAGCGGCTCAATGGTCGGTCATCTTTTGGCCAGTCGGCCAGAATGGTTCCGCCACCGTTGAAGCGTTGCGACAGCAAACCTACGGCCAGAGCGTAGGACGATGAGTTGTTGTAGCGAAGGATGGCGCGGAAGTTATCCAGTACCAGGAACGCCGGGCCACGATAACCCGCAGGCAGGAGCAGGGTAGCGCTCAATTGATCCGAGCCGGCTGAGCTGGCAGGTAGGGTGACCCCCAGTTTCTGCCATTCACTTACACTTTTTTTCACCGCACCATCGGCCAGCGCGTAGTCAAAACCGGCAGGCAGTGTGACTTCGAAGCCCCACGGCTGACCTTGTTTCCAGCCCGAGCTTTGCAAGTAATGCGCAGTCGAGGCCAAGGCGTCGGCCGAGCTGTTCCAGATATCCCGACGACCATCGCCATCGAAATCCACGGCGTGGGTTTCATAGGTGGTGGGGATGAACTGGGTCTGGCCCATTGCGCCCGCCCAGGAACCGAGCATTTTCTCGGGGCTTATATCGCCTTGCTGAATGATCTTCAGCGCTGCGATCAATTGGCTCTGGGCAAACTCAGGGCGCCGCCCTTCGTAGGCCAGGGTGGCCAGCGAACGAATGACGGACTTGTTGCCCTGGAACGTACCGAAGTTGCTCTCCATGCCCCATACCGAAACCAGGGCCTGGCGATCGACGCCGTAACGCTGCTCGATGCGGCTTAGCAGCTCGGCATTTTGCTCCAGCAAACGCTGACCGTTACGCACACGCAAAGGCGACAGCGCGCCGTCGAGATACTCCCAGACAGGGCGGCTGAATTCAGGTTGGCTGCGATCTGCCTTGATCACACTCATATCGGGCGTGATGTCAGCAAAGGCGTTATCGAATACCAGCGGGCTGATTCCGGCTGCAAGTGCCTGCGCGCGGAAGTTGGCCTGCCACTCGCTGAAACTCTGTGCGGGCTGAACAAAGGGGATATCGGTACCTGGCGCGATAGTGGTCACCGCAGGGGCGGGAGGCGTCACAGGCAGGGGCTGAGCATCGGCTGCGGTAGGTTTCTCTGCGCAGGCGACTAGAAGGATGACGCTGGAAGCAGCGATCAGTTGGCGCATCGGCCAACCACGTTTATGACTTAAGGGCATGCGCAGGTCCAGGTAATGCAAATCAGATGCAGACCTTATCATCCCCGCTGTCAGGCAGCCAGAAAGTAAAAAGCCTCCCGGTCTCTCGACTGGAAGGCTTCGCGGCGGTAGCTGCCTTTGCCTTTGGCGGGGCGTTCCTGGCGGCTGCGGAACAGGGGTTGGGCAACAATGGATTTGGCCTTGTTGGGGCGCTTGCTCATGGCATTTGCTCTCACTGGGTTTAAACAAGTACAAATCATCGGCCAGATTTTTTGCATTGTCCAGCCCGACGGCATAACCCTCTGTTGCCGCTGCCGAAGGCTGCGATATGGGCCGCTGGCCCATCAATAAGCAGGCTCGCTCCCACTGGGGCTTGACCTGGAACAGAGTATCTACAAGGTTTTGCCTTTATTGCGCAGGCAAATTCAGCCGTTGCCCACACATCAACAGGGCGAGACGGCCCAGGCTGCTCCAGGCCGAACCCGCTGCCTGACCCTTGATTTGCGCATCGATATGTTGCGCATCCAGCAGCAATTGTGCCCAGCGTTGTGCCGAGTAACGCTGCAAGGCTTTGCTCATCAGTGGCTTGCGCTTGTCCCACACCGGTGGGCGTGCCTGGCTGAAAGCCTTGTCCAGCGGAATGCCTTGGCTGTATTGCAATGCAATATTGGCCAGCACCCGCAGCTCGCGTGCCAGTGCCCACAAAATTACCGGAGGCTCAACGCCTTCGCCGCGCAGGCCTTCAAGCATGCGCAAGGCATGGGCAGCTTCGCCGTTGAGCACGGCATCCACCAGGCCAAACACGTCAAAACGCGCACTATCGGCTACCGCCGCTTGCACTGTTTCAACCGTGATTTGGCCCTCTTCGGCCATTAACTTGAGCTTTTCGATTTCTTGCGCAGCGGCCAGCAGGTTGCCTTCGACCCTTGCGGCAATCAGTTCAACGGCGTCTTGGCTGGCTGACAAGCCAGCTTGAGACAAGCGCTGGCGAATCCATTGTGGCAACTGGTTGGCGTCCACTGGCCAGATCTGCACGAACTGGGTCTGTGGCCCTTCGATAAGCGCCTTGCCCCATTTGGTCTTCTGCGCGCTGCCATCAAGCTTGGGCAGGCTGATCAGCAGCAAGGTGTCTTCGGCCGGGCGTGAACAGTATTCGATCAGTGCTGCCGCGCCCTTGTCGCCGGGCTTGCCCGATGGCAAGCGCAGTTCCAGCAGGCGCTTTTCGGCAAACAGCGACATGCTGGCGCCCGCTTGCAGCAACGTGCCCCAGTCAAAACTGGCATCGGCGCTGAAGACCTGGCGTTCGTCGAAACCTTGCTGGCGTGCAGTACTGCGAATGGCGTCGGCAGCTTCCTGGCACAGCAACGGGTCATCGCCGCTGATGATGTAGACAGGCGAAAGATTGCCTTGCAGATGCTTGGCGAGTTGAGCGGGGGCGAGTTTCATAGGGCTATAACGATAGCGGGGCGCTTGAGCGCCCCGTATGCCTTACTGGTTTTGCAGTTCAAGTGGCGACTGTTGAGGAGTTTCCTCTTGAGCCTTGCGTGCAGCTTCAATGGCATCGGCTTCAGCCTTGGCCTTCGCATCTGCGAGCTCTTGCAGTTTTTCCAGCTTGGCCGGGGTCAGTTGCTCCAGGCGCATGACCAGTTGCTGAATGAGGTCGCGACGCATCTCTTTGCGGATCAGCAGGCTTTCCTGGTTGGCGCCAGCAATGTTGCTGCCGTCCTCCATGACAACTTTTTGCGCCTCAACTCGGTCGTTCAGTAGCGGCAAGTTGTTCTGGCCACGTACTTCATAGCTCACTACGTTGGTCAGTTGATACTCGACGGTGCCACCGTTGCCGGAGTAGGTGGCAGCGCGCTGAGTTTCTTTCTCGTTGGTCAAGATCAGTTTGTATGGCGCATTGGCGGTGAGTTTTACACCGCTGTTTTCCAGTACCTGACGCAGCTGGCGCACGGTATCGCCATAGGCGTTGCGAGCGCTGACGTTGAGTTCGGTGATCGTCAGCTGGTTGGTGCCGGTGCCGCGCAGCTGGAAGCCGCAGGCGCTCAACAAAATTGCGAGACCCATCACCAGCAAGTTGCGTTTGATCATGTGTTGCTCCCCTTGAAACCAGATAGGCCGACTAAGCGGCCCTGAAGGTCTTGTTGGGCGCCCGTGCATGGCATGGGCGCCTGTTCCAGTTAGCTGGCGACGATATTGACCAGTTTGCCGGGCACCACGATGACTTTACGAATCGTCAGGCCTTCGGTAAACCGCAGTACGTTTTCGTTGGTACGGGCAGCGGCTTCAACATCTTCACGGCTGGCGCTGGCTGGCATTTCGATATGCCCGCGCAGCTTGCCGTTGACCTGGATAACCAGTTGCAGGGTGTCTTGTACCAGCGCGCTTTCGTCCAGGGTGGGCCATGCTGCGTCGATGATGGCGCCGGCGTGGCCTAGCTGGTTCCACAACTCATGGCTGATGTGCGGAGTGATGGGTGCCAGTACCAGTGCAACAGTCTCAAGACCTTCCTGCAACAGGGAGCGGTCTTGCTCGGTCACTTGCGGTGCTTTTTCGAGCACGTTCATCACGGTCATCACCTGGGCGACGGCAGTGTTGAATTTATGATGCTGGCCAACGTCCTGGCTTGCTTGCTTGATAGCATGGTGGATGGCGCGGCGAACGACTTTTTGCTCATCGTTCAGGCTGGCGATATCCAACGCGCCCGGCAGGCCTTGGCCTACGTGGGCATGGGCCAGGCGCCATACACGCTTGAGGAAGCGGTGCGAGCCTTCAACACCCGAGTCGGACCATTCCAGACTTGCGTCAGGCGGCGAAGCAAACATCATGAACAGGCGGCAGGTGTCTGCGCCGTATTGCTCGATCATGTATTGCGGATCGACGCCGTTGTTCAGCGACTTGGACATTTTCTGCGTGCCGCCGATTTCTACTGGCAGGCCATCAGTCTTCAGCTTGGCGCCGATGATCTTGGCCTTGGCATCACGTTCGATTTCCACGTCGTCCGGGTTGAAGTAGTCCTTGCCGCCGTTGTCCAGCGTACGGAAGTAAGTCTCGGCGATCACCATGCCCTGAGTCAGCAGGTTCTTGAACGGCTCGTTGGAGCTGACCAGGCCTTCGTCACGCATCAGCTTGTGGAAGAAGCGCGCATACAGCAGGTGCAAGATTGCGTGTTCGATGCCGCCGATATACTGATCAACCGGCAACCAGTGGTCTGCTGCCGACTTCTCGACCAGACCGCCTTCATAGTGCGGCGAGGCGTAGCGGGCGTAGTACCACGACGACTCGACGAAAGTGTCCATCGTGTCGGTTTCGCGCTTGGCCGGTGCGCCGCATTTAGGGCAGCTGCACTCGTAGAACTCGGGCATGCGCGCCAGTGGCGAACCTGCGCCATCGGGTACGACGTCTTCTGGCAGGATCACAGGCAACTGGTCTTCAGGTACCGGAACGTCGCCACAGGTGTCGCAATGCACGATCGGGATCGGGCAGCCCCAGTAGCGCTGACGGCTGATGCCCCAGTCACGCAGGCGGAACTGGGTGCGTGACTGGCCCAGGCCTTTGGCGGTCAAGGCGGCTTCGATGGCTGCGAATGCCTCATCAAAGTTCAGGCCGTCAAACTCGCCTGAGTTGATCAGAATGCCGTGCTCGTTATAGGCGTCCTGCCATGGAGCAGGGGATTCGTCGCCAGCACTGGTGCGCACTACCGCGGTGATCGGCAGGTGGTACTTGGTGGCGAATTCGAAATCACGCTCGTCGTGTGCAGGCACGGCCATGACTGCGCCGTCGCCGTAATGCATCAATACATAGTTGGCGACCCATACCGGGAGCTTTTCGCCGGTCAGCGGGTGTTCGACGAACAACGACGTTGGCAGGCCCTTTTTCTCTTGGGTCGCCATGTCGGCTTCGGCAACGCTGCCGCCTTTGCATTCAGCGATAAACGCTTGCAGCTCAGGGCTGTTTTGCGCAGCCAGGGTGGCGAGCGGGTGCTCGGCAGCTACGGCCACGTAGGTTGCGCCCATCAGGGTATCCGGACGGGTGGTGAAGACTTTGAGTGCGCCCGCTTCGCCGATGGACTCGACGTTGTAAGGGAACTGCACTTCCATGCCGCGGGATTTGCCAATCCAGTTGCGCTGCATGGTTTTGACCTGCTCAGGCCAGCCTGGCATATCGTCGAGGCCTTCGAGCAGTTCATCCGCGTAGGCGGTGATCTTGAAGTAATACATCGGGATTTCGCGTTTTTCGATCACCGCGCCCGAACGCCAGCCGCGGCCGTCGATCACTTGTTCGTTGGCCAGTACGGTCTGGTCCACCGGGTCCCAGTTCACGGTGCCGTTTTTACGGTAGATCACACCTTTTTCGAACAGGCGAGTGAACAGCCATTGTTCCCAGCGGTAGTAATCCGGCTGGCAGGTAGTGATTTCGCGGGACCAGTCAACAGCCAGACCCAGGCTACGCAGCTGGGTTTTCATGTAGGCGATGTTTTCGTAGGTCCACTTGGCCGGCGCGACCTTGTTTTTCATCGCGGCGTTTTCAGCCGGCATGCCGAAGGCGTCCCAGCCCATAGGTTGCAGGACATTCTTGCCAAGCATGCGCTGGTAGCGGGAGATCACGTCACCGATGGTGTAGTTGCGCACGTGCCCCATGTGTAGCTTGCCGCTTGGGTACGGGAACATCGATAGGCAGTAGAACGTCTCTTTGCCTAGATCTTCGCTGACTTCGAAGGACTTTTGGTTGTCCCAGAATGATTGGGCGGCGGCTTCTATTTCACGGGGCTGATATTGTTCGTGCATGGCTACTTGTACTAATAAAGGGTGGCCTAATCCTCTTCAACATAGACCGGCGACAGTGTTGCCGATCAGGTTGGAGCAGGGGTTACAGGAAGTCCCGTAGCATACATGACCCCGCTCTATCGAGGGAAACCCTGATTGCCACATCACTCCGTTGGTCGCGGCAGCACTCTGGTTTTACAAGCGCGGCTAAGCTCTGTCTGGGGGAGATTGATTTCCTTAAATGAGGTGAACGGATGGCAGAGTTGCAACGCAGCGTAGCAACATCGCAAGTGTATGAGCGGCTGATCGATCGTTTGAGTGTGGCTCTTGATTCAGCAAAGACGGCTGTCCAATTACGTGATGAACGTCCTGTCGAGTTGGAGTTGCGAGGCTTGAGTCGTGCCGAACTGGAGTTGATCAACATCTATTTGAACCGGATCGGGCGTGAGGCTGTAGAACGCTCGCAAGGCAGCATGAACCAACAGGATGCCCCTTATAAAGCCAAGGTCATCTGGCTCAAGGACAGGGTGCAGGGGGGAAGGGTCACCCGGTGATTCAAACCGGCCCTTCAGTGAAAATCGTATTAATCAGAGGTACACCCCGGGTTGATGCATAAGGCGATTGTGTTTGAGTTTCTAACCAGCGCTGTTGATGCGGTCACTCAACCCACTTAGGCTTCGGGCATCTTTGGAGATGTCCGATGCCTATTCGATATTTTTTGAAACAACTTCTTTTACCTCCCGGAATTCTTTTGCTGCTCCTGGTACTCGCCTGGTGGCTGCGGCGTTCACGCCCGCGTTTGGCGGGCGTACTGTTTGCCCTAGGGGTGGGCGGGCTTTGGTTGATGAGTTTGCCGATCATGGTGGAGTGGAGCGCCCGCTTGCTCGAGCGAGAGCCCGCGCTGGCTCAGAGCGAGTGGTCGACGCTGGCCGGGCGCGCTGACGCGATCGTGGTGCTGGGCTCAGGGCGTGAGCGGGGTGATCCGGCTTGGGGCAGTGATCAGCCGACAGGCATCGGCCTGGAGCGCCAGCGCTATGCAGCCCGCCTGGCCAAGGCATCAGGCCTGCCGGTATTGACCACAGGTGGATTGCATTACGGTACGCCACCTAGCGAAGCGCAGTTGATGGCGGATTCGCTGCGTGATGACTTTGATGTGCAAGTGCGCTGGAAAGAAGAGAAAAGCCGGACCACGTGGGAAAACGCCAAAATGACAGCCGACATTCTGTTGCCGCTGGGTATCAAGCGCGTGGTCGTGGTGACTCACGGCTGGCATATGTCGCGTTCAGTTTGGTGCTTCGAAAAGGCCGGTTTTGAGGTGGTGCCCGCACCTGTCGGGTTCTTGAGTGCCGACAATGCGCGCCCGCTGGGGGGCTGGATGCCCGAATACAAGTCGTTCTGGCAGTCCGGGTTACTGATCAACGAGGCAGTGGGGCAGATTTCCTACCCGTTGTTTTATCGGTAATTGAGGGGAGTAACCTGCCTGCTCGCGATGCAAACGCTGCGGTCAGTGATGCGTTCGCGAGCAGGCCCGCCCCCCACAATGGCTTGTGAGCAGCGGGTTATGTGAGCACTAAACCGTCTTGGCAATCCGGCTGGTGATCAGTGCCCAGCCAATGAGCAGGCTGCACAGGATGATCAGCGGCCACGAGCGCCATTGCAGGTAAGGCGTGAGGTTGTGCATGGGCACTACTTCGCCATACATGATGCCTTGCTCGAACTGCGGGATTTGCGTGGTGATTTGCCCGAACGGGTTGATCAGCGCAGTCACGCCGTTGTTGGTCGCCCGGATCATCCAGCGCCCGGCTTCCAGGGCGCGCATTTGCGCCATCTGCAAGTGCTGCAACGGGCCAATCGAGGTGCCGAACCAGGTGTCGTTGCTAATGGTCAGCAAAATGTCGCTCTGGGCAGCAAGGCTGGCCACAAAGTCCGGGTACACCACTTCATAGCAAATAAGTGGTGCGATCTGATAACCCTTGGCTTGCAGCATGGCTTGCTCGGCCGGGCCGCGGGCAAAGTCGGACATCGGCAGATCAAAGAATGCGATCACACCGCGCAGAACATCCTGAAGCGGTACGTATTCGCCAAATGGCACCAGTTTCTGCTTCAGGTAAATGCCATCGCCTTCACCGACGGCTGTAATACCGTTGAAGAATCGCGACTCGTGACGCACTTCCTGGCGGATCGGTACACCGGTAATCAACGCTGAATTTCGATCAGCGGCAAACCGGCCCATCATGGTCAAAAACCCTTCGGCATTTTCTTTGAGCACCGGGATAGCCGTTTCGGGCCAAACGATCAGATCGGCACGTTTGGAACTGAAGGTCATGTCGCGGTACAGGGCCAACTGCGCATTGAGCTGCGCCGGATCCCATTTCATGCTTTGTTCGATATTGCCCTGGATCGCAGCCACGCTTAGTGGGTCACCCGAAGGGCTGGTCCAGGCATGGTGCTTGAGCGCCAAGCCAATGCACCAAGGACCGAGCAGCAACACTACGCCAGCCACGACAAAGGCTTTACGTCGGGTCTTGATCAAGCGTGGCAGGTTGCACAGAAGGGCTACGGTCAGGGCCAGAGTGAACGAGATCAGCCACATGCCACCCAATGGTGCGAGCCCGGCCAGTGGGCCGTCGAGCTGGCTGTAGCCGGAGTACAGCCACGGGAAACCGGTGAGGAACCAGCCGCGGAAGGCTTCCTGGGCGACCCATAGGGCAGCAAACGCCAGTGCGTCGGCCAGCGGGGCTTCGTTACGGCGGATCCAGCGCGCCCACAACCAGGCGGGCAGGGCAAAGAACCAGGCAATCGCTGCCGTGAACACCAGCATCAGCAGTCCGGCCAGCATCACGGACGCGCCGCCGAAATGGTGAATGCTGTAGTAGATCCAGCTGGTGCCAGCGCCAAACAGGCCGAAGCCGAAACACCAGCCACGACCCAATGCCTGTTTGGGAGTCAGGTCGCGCAAGCCGAGGTAGAACACGGCCAAGGCAACGAGTGCTATTGGCCAGATGTCGAAAGGTGCCAACGCCAGGGTTGTCAGTGCGCCGGCCACCACAGCCAGCAAGTTACCGGGCCAGCCGGGGGAGGTTATCCAGCGCATTTCAATCCTTGGTGTTGAGGTTTAGCGGGCAATAGGCGTCAGGCGGATCAAGTGAATCCGGCGACTGTCAGCATTCAGAATGCGGAAGCGGTATGGGCCGATTTCAGTGATTTCGTTGCGTTTTGGCAAGTGCCCGAACGCGCTCATGACCAAGCCGCCAACGGTGTCGAATTCATCGTCGGAGAATTCAGTATCGAAGAACTCGTTGAAATTTTCGATCGGGGTCAGAGCCTTGATCAGGAAATCACCGCTGGGCAGCGGCTTGATGTAGCTGTCTTCTTCGACATCGTGCTCGTCTTCGATATCGCCGACGATCTGTTCCAGAACGTCTTCAATCGTCACCAGACCCGCCACGCCGCCGTATTCGTCAATCACGATGGCCATGTGGTTGTGGTTGGCGCGGAACTCACGCAACAACACGTTAAGGCGCTTGGACTCAGGGACAAAAGTCGCCGGACGCAGCAAATCCTTGATGTTGTACTTGTCGCCGTTCTCTTGAAGGATCAGCGGCAGCAGGTCTTTGGCCAGCAGGACGCCCAGGACGTCGTCGTGGCTTTCGCCGATCACCGGGTAGCGCGAGTGCGCGGCATCAATGATCGCCGGGAGAAATTCACGGGGGGTCTGGGTCGCCTTGATGCTGATCATCTGCGAGCGCGGAACCATGATGTCCCGTACTTGCAGGTCAGCCACTTGAATGGCGCCTTCGACGATGGCCAGCGCTTCACTGTCCAATAGTTTGTTCTGGTGTGCTTCGCGCAGCAGCTCAAGTAGCTCCTGGCGGTTTTTCGGCTCATGGGCAAAGGCCTGGGTCAGCTTACCTAACCATGACTTTTGCCCGTTGCTCGATCGGTCTTCGCTCATAGCGATTTACTCGTATCCCTTGGTAGTTTCAGTGGGTGTATCAAGTTTCGTCGTCTGCATACGGATCAGGATGACCCAGTTCTGCAAGCAACGTTCGTTCCAGTGCTTCCATTTCTTCGGCTTCTTCATCTTCTATATGGTCGTAACCCAGAAGATGCAAGCAGCCGTGAATCACCAGATGGGCCCAGTGGGCCTCAAGGCTTTTGCCTTGTTCAGCGGCTTCGCGTTCAACCACTGCTACGCAAATAACCAGATCGCCCAGCAACGGGATATCCAGAAATTCGTCGGGCACATCAGCCGGGAAGGACAGCACGTTGGTGGCGTAGTCTTTCTGGCGCCAGGTGTGATTCAACTCACGACCTTCGGCCTCGTCTACCAGACGAATGGTCATTTCCGAATCGGCGGTGCGCTGCCGCAGAGCCAGTTCGCACCATTGGCGGAACTGGTCTTCGCTGGGGGCTTTGGCCTCGGTGGCCAGTTGCAGGTCAAGCTCAAGCATCGTGACGGTAATCCTTTGCAGCGGGCAGTGCGGCCAGCTTGTCTGCGGCTTCCTGTTCGTAGCGGCCATAGGCTTCTACGATGCGCTGCACCAGCGGGTGGCGCACGACGTCTTTGGACTGGAAGTGGGTAAAGCTGATGCCCGGTACATCCTTGAGCACTTCGATGACATGGTTCAGGCCGGACTTGGTGCCTTTTGGCAGGTCAATCTGGGTGATGTCACCGGTGATCACGGCGGTGGAGCCAAAGCCGATACGGGTCAGGAACATCTTCATTTGCTCGACGGTGGTGTTCTGGCTTTCGTCGAGAATAATAAAGCTGTTGTTCAGCGTGCGACCGCGCATATAAGCCAGCGGTGCAACTTCGATCACTTGGCGCTCGATCAGCTTGGCCACGTACTCGAAGCCCAGCATTTCATACAGCGCGTCGTAGAGCGGGCGCAGGTATGGGTCGATTTTTTGCGACAGATCGCCGGGCAGGAAACCGAGCTTTTCGCCAGCTTCTACCGCCGGGCGTACCAGCAGGATGCGGCGGATTTGCTCGCGTTCCAGTGCATCAACGGCGCAGGCCACGGCCAGATAGGTTTTACCCGTACCCGCTGGGCCAATCCCGAAATTGATGTCGTTGCCCAAAATCTCTTTGACGTAGCGTTGCTGGTTGATACCGCGAGGGCGAATCATGCCCTTTTTGGTACGCAGCGAAACGCTGGCTTCAGCCACCGGGTTACTGGCGAGATCTTCTACGGCAGATTCCTGCAGGAATAGATGCACCATGTCCGGCGAAAGCTCGGAAGCCTTGGCTTCGCGGTACAGGCGGCGCAGCAGGTGTTCTGCTGAAGAGGTGGTTTTTGGGTCGCCGATCAGTTCGAACTGGTTACCGCGATTGCGGATTTCGATCGTCAGGCGTTGTTCGATCAGGCGCAAATGCTCGTCGAATTGTCCGCACAGATTGGCGAAACGGCGAGCCTCAAATGGCTCGAGAAGAAAACGATGTGGTTCGATGGGTGCGTTCAAGGTCGTATTTAGCCGCCCTTAGGCAATTGAGATGAAATCAAGGATAACGCTAGCAGGTCATGGGTGAAAGGACTTACTGATGCGACATAAAACCTGTAGCCGCTGCCGTAGGTTGCGATAGCCCACGAAGTGGGCCAAGGCCTTGAAGGCTATCCCATCGCAGCCTTCGGCAGCGGCTACAGGTTGTCTGTCAGTTCAGCAACGATCCACGTAACGAGTGCGGTTGGGCTGCATCAATGTGTACGTCGGCGAATTGCCCGATCAGCTGCGGGTTGTCGCAGCGGAAGTTAACGATGCGGTTGTTCTCGGTGCGGCCCTGCAGTTCGCCAGGGTCTTTCTTCGAGTAGTCCGTCACCAGAATCCGCTGGATGGAGCCGACCATTTGGCGACTGATCTCAAAACCCTGCTGGTTGAGGCGATGTTGCAGCGCGTTCAAACGCTCTTTTTTGCGCTCTTCTGGCGTGTCGTCAGCCAAATCTGCTGCTGGGGTGCCCGGGCGCTGGCTGTAGACAAACGAGTAGGAAAAGTCGAAGCCCACGTCTTCGATCAGCTTCATGGTCTGTTCGAAGTCTTTTTCGGTCTCGCCAGGGAAACCGACAATGAAGTCGGAACTGATGCAGATGCCCGGTACGGCCGCGCGCAGTTTACGTAGCTTGGATTTGTATTCCAGAGCCGTGTGGTTGCGCTTCATCGCCGACAGGATGCGGTCCGAGCCCGATTGCACCGGCAAGTGCAGGTGCTTGACCAGCTCCGGAACCTCAGCGTGAGCCTGGATCAGGCTGTCGGAGAACTCCAGCGGGTGAGAGGTGGTGTAACGGATGCGCTCGATGCCGTCGATTGCGGCCACTACCCGAATCAGCTCGGCCAGATCCGCCAGACGGCCGCCTTCGGTCAGACCGCGATAGCCGTTTACGTTCTGGCCCAGCAGGGTGACTTCGCGCACGCCGTTTTCAGCCAGGTGAATCACCTCGGCCAATACGTCATCAAACGGGCGGCTGACTTCTTCGCCGCGGGTGTAAGGCACCACGCAGAACGTGCAGTACTTGCTGCAACCTTCCATCACCGAGACATAGGCACTTGGGCCATCGATACGCGGTTCTGGCAGATGGTCGAACTTTTCGATTTCAGGGAACGACACATCGACCTGCGGCAGCTTGGTGAGGCGAGCAGCGTTGATCATTTCCGGTAGGCGGTGCAGGGTCTGCGGGCCGAAAACCACGTCCACGTAAGGGGCGCGATCACGGATCGCCGCACCTTCCTGGCTGGCAACACAGCCGCCCACGGCAATCACCATGTCGGGGTTGGCCAATTTCAGCTCACGCCAGCGGCCCAGTTGCGAGTACACGCGGTCCTGGGCTCGCTCACGGATCGAGCAGGTATTAAGCAGGATGACATCAGCGTCTTCGGCGCGCGCCGTGACTTCCAGGGCCTGATGTTCACCCAGCAGGTCGACCATGCGCGAGCTGTCGTACTCATTCATCTGGCAACCGTGGGTTTCGATGTAAAGCTTCTTGGCCATGGGTGTTCATCAAGTGATTCAAAGAACCGCGCATTATAGGGGTCATAGCCGTTGCTTCCTAGCATTGTGCGTCCGACGGCTATGCTATAGTTCGCGCCCTCTTTTATACCTCCAGATGCTTACCCGCCCACCATGACCAAACGTGAAGCTCCAATCTACAAGGTGATTTTCCTTAACCAGGGCCAGGTGTTCGAAATGTACGCCAAGCAGATCTACCAAAGTGATCTGTGGGGCTTCCTGGAAGTAGAGGAATTCGTCTTCGGTGAGCGTACGCAAATGGTCGTCGACCCGAGCGAAGAAAAACTCAAAGCTCAATTCGAAGGCGTGGTGCGCAGCTTTGTGCCGATGCACTCGATTGTGCGTATCGACGAGGTTGAACGCTTGGGTACGCCGAAAATCAGCGAAGCCCGTGGCGTCAGCAACGTAATGCCATTCCCGTTTCCGATGCCGGAAAAGTAAGGTCTCTACTTTTTAGCGCGTCCTCTCCTCTTGTATAGCGTTGGGTGCTTCTATCCGCTCAACGTGCACGTCTATAAATAAGTTTGAGCTATCCGTTACTAACAAAGTTGCTGTTCAATCAGCTCTTTAGCTTGGGTGCGTTTTGTATTTGAAATTTCGAGTGTATATGTAGGAAATTGCTTGCGAGAAATTGGTATTCGTCTGTCTAGGATTTTTGTTGAGTTGTCTTTTCGTTTGGGTGTATTTTTTTGTTGTCAGCTATTCGGCTGGCCATTGATATTTATGTGGAGATATTGAAATGAAAGCTTCTAGTAAAGTATCGACCGTAGATCAAGTTAAGCCCGCTCAGAAACTATCTGTCGAGGCCATGAAGGTGCTTGCCACTGTGAACAATAATGGAAGTGGCGGTCATTGTCAGGGCGGAGGTGATGGTAACTGGTAATAAGGTGTTGCTGCCGGCTTAAATGTCGGCAGCTTAATGGAGGGGCTTTTATGGCCAAAAAATACGGTGATATTGTTAAAACACTTCCTCATTCAATGGAGGTTGTTGTTGGCGATAGGGTGCTGCCAACCTTGGAAGAAGCCGTGGCGCATATTAACGGTATGGATTTCAATCTGATAAAAACAAACTTATGTCGGGTGATAGGCTGTTGTGTCGGAAGTGGGTGCCTTTAGAGGTTGAGATTGCGATACAGTATTACAAGAATTTTCTTTTTTTGAACAAAAAATATGCTCACTTGTATCCTGTTCTCCCTCCTTTACTTGAGGTGGATGAGGTGTGGCATCATCATATAATGGACACTCGGCAGTATAAGTATGACTGTGAAAAAATATTTGGTTACTTTTTTCATCACTATCCATACTTCGGAGTGCGAAGTGCAGAGGACGAAGTTAACCTGCACGTAGCGTTTGAGGTCATGCAGGCGCTGCATGAAGTTGAGTTTGGTAAGAAAATGATTTCTGTGTGGGGAGTAAGTGATGCGCTATGAAAGATTCATGCGTCGCTCTTTAGTACCTCTCATCACCAGTCGAATCATGCCATATTGCGGGATAACACTCTTGCTGGCCTTGGTGGCTCACAAGCACGCGAGTGACTTGGCGTTGATTTCTTACGTACTGGCGATTTTTTCTGTAGTGGCCGTGATGCTGTCAATGTCATTGGGGGCGACGGGTAATTTAATCGCGGAGCATTCGGATGACGACCAGGAAAAAACGCATTTGTTTCGCGGTGGCTTCAGCGTTTCACTAGTAATGGCTGTGGTATCACTATTGATTGGCTTCGTAATACTCGAGTTGATTGCCGATTTGCCGGGAGCCCAAATGAATATTGATAAGGTTCATTCGTTGGCGGTTATTTATCTCGGTGCGATACCGTTATTGGTCATTAATACGTTTCTCCATTTTTTTCATGAGGCGAATGGACATGCTCGAGTGTGTTCGATAATAAGATTGGGTGTCACGATGTGTTCGGGTTTGTATGTAGGATTGGCTTCTTTTGCTGCAGGTGTCGAAAATTTTATTTATTGGGCAATGGGGTATTTTTTATTCGGTGAAGCCTTGTTGCTGCTCTGTCTGCTATGGCTTTCATGGAAGTGCAACTTCGACTTTTGTCCGATGTATTGTAAGCGGACAGTGCGAAATGTTATCAGGTTGGGTTTTCCAATCGCTTTTGGATTGGCAGGGCAGAAGCTGTATTTTTATTTATTGAATGAAAGGTTGGCGGCAGAAGCGTCTGCGCGGGTAGCTCAATTATCGGTTTATATGTCGGTGGTGGGGCTGTTTATGATTCCTGTTGTTGCGTACTGCCAGGCTCATAGTCTTTATGTCAGCAGGCACGTCGAGCAACGTTTAACTTCTTATGGGAAAGGTCAGTTGGGGTTGTTGATGTTGATTGTGCTGCTGCTCTGTGCACTGTTAGTGGTAGGCCATTCTCTTTTCTTTTGGTTGGGCGAGAAAATAGTTACGTTCAATCGTGATGCTTTTATATCAGTCGGCTATCTGTTGGTGAGTAGTTCGGTTTTATCCCTGAGTACCTCCCATTTGCGCGGTCTGCGCGATACCCTTGCGCCTCAATTGATGATGAATCTGGTTATGTTAAGCGTCTTGGTGCCAATTATTTACTTCGTCAGTTCCGAGGCAGCCGATATCCATTTTTACCTCAGATTGCAAAGTGCAGGCCTGTTCACGGGTTTTATTTTACTGCAACTGCGTATCTGGCATATGCACGTCAAAACGGTCAAGCCAGCCACGGTTTGAAGTCAAGGCAACGGCGAAAACGGCGAGCGGGCGTCGGTCGATTGCAGTTCTTGCAGGTACTTGCGGAAAATCTGCCCCAGGATCTGGGTGGCGGTTTCCAGCTGGTCACGAGGCATTTGCTCTGCCACCAGGTCGGCGGTGTCCAATGCGTCTTCGGCGCCGTTTACTGCGGCCATTTTCAGCACGATATACGCCTGAATGTTATTGGCCGGTACGCCTTCGCCCTTGAAGAACATGGTGCCGAGCTGGAACTGGGCCATGGCGTGGCCTTGCAGCGATGCCTGCTCGAAGTAACTTAGGGCCTGATTCAGGTCGCGAGGTGTGTTTTTACCGTCGTAATAGAACTCGCCTAACTCGTATTCGGCTTCTGCATCCCCGGTTTTCGCTGCCTCTACGCATGCCGCAAGCGCCTCGGCGAGGTCTTCAGGCTGAGTATTGAGGGTGCAGCGACCCATCGCTGGGATCAACAACGAGTTACCGCCTGCCTGGACAAGCAGCGGTTGTAGGAGCAACAGGCAGCCCAGTGCAAGGGCGCGGCCGGTGCGGTTCATGGGAATCGACGTACCTCTGAAAGACGGGTTAACCCGACCGTGGGATATATAGGCGCGCATTATGAAATAAGCAGAGGCAACCTTACAAAGTCTTTACTCGTTTTTCTGCTGCGTGACCGCGATATCCATTGATTTAAGACGATTTTGGACGGGCGGGGTAAAAGATCAGGTCATTACGGGCATAAAAACCGGCAAGGGCATTAACCCTTGCCGTTTTTGTTGGTCACTTCAGTGCGGCAAATGCGCGCTCTGCAGCGTCCAAGGTCAGTTGCAGCTCGGTTTCGCCGTGGGCGATCGAGGTGAAACCGGCTTCAAAGGCACTTGGTGCCAGGTACACGCCACCTTCAAGCATCAGATGGAAGAAGCGCTTGAAGAGGTTGGCGTCGCTGGCCATCACGTCATCGAAGGTGACGATGTCATCCGCGCCGCTGAAGTACAGGCCGAACATGCCGCCAGCCTGGGTGGTGACGAATGGAATGCCGGCAGCATCGGCGCGTTGTTGCAAGCCATCCAGCAAGCGTGTGGTGTAGTCGCTCAGCTCGGCGTGGAAGCCCGGGCGGCTGATCAGGCGCAAGGTGGTCAAGCCTGCCGCCATTGCCAACGGGTTGCCGGAGAGCGTGCCTGCCTGGTAGACCGGGCCCAGTGGCGCAATGTGCTGCATGATTTCGCGCTTGCCGCCAAAACAGCCGACCGGCATGCCACCGCCAATGATCTTGCCGAAAGTGCTCAGGTCCGGGGTTACGCCGTAGTGGGCTTGAGCACCGCCGAGGGCAACACGGAAACCGGTCATCACTTCGTCAAAAATCAGCACCACGCCGTGCTTGTCGCACAGGCTGCGCAGGCCCTCAAGGAAGCCCGGCGCCGGTGGTACACAGTTCATGTTGCCGGCCACCGGCTCGACGATGATGCAGGCCACGGTGTCGCCGACTTCGCCCAGCAGTTTTTCAACCGCGTCGATATCGTTGAACGCAGAGGTCAGGGTGTGTTTGGCGAAATCAGCTGGAACCCCGGCTGAGCTTGGCACGCCTTGAGTCAGCAGGCCGGAACCGGCCTTGACCAGCAGGCTGTCGGAGTGGCCGTGGTAGCAACCTTCAAACTTGAGGATGTTGTCGCGACCGGTGAAACCACGGGCCAGACGGATAGCGCTCATGGTGGCTTCAGTGCCGGAGCTGACCATGCGCACCATTTCCATCGACGGCACAATGGCGCATACCAGGTCGGCCATCTCGGTTTCCATGGCGGTCGGGGCGCCGTACGACAAGCCGTGCTCCAGTTGCGCTCGCACGGCGTCCAGTACCTCTGGATGGCTGTGACCCAAAATCATCGGGCCCCACGAGCCTACGTAATCCACATAGCGCTTGTTGTCTTCGTCGGTTACGTAGGCGCCTTCGGCATGTTTGAAGAACAGCGGGGTGCCGCCCACGCTCTTGAAAGCACGCACAGGCGAGTTCACGCCGCCGGGGATGTGTTTCTGGGCATTGGCAAACAGGGTTTCGGAACGAGACATGCTGGGCTCTCTCTGAATCAGGATTCGGTATTTAAATAGACAGCAAGGTGTTGAATGCCTTGGCGCGTCGAGTAACTTCCTGGGCACTTTCGGCGCCAAACAGGCCATGTACCACGGCCAGCAGATCTGCACCGTGGGCAACCAGTGGCGCGGCGTTATCCAGGGTTATGCCGCCAATCACGCAAATTGGCAGGCTGAGACGAGCCCGTGCCTGGTCCAGCACATCCAGGGTCGCGGTAGGGGCGCCGGGTTTGGTGCTGGAGTTGAAGAACCGGCCAAAGGCGACATAACTGGCGCCTTCCTTGGCGGCCTGCTCGGCCAGCTCAATCTGGCTGTGGCAGGTCGAACCAATAATGGCATGGCGCCCAAGCAGTGCCCGGGCCGGGGTCAACGGGCCATCGGTTTGCCCAAGGTGGACGCCAACACCCAGGCGCGCGGCCAGCTCGGCATCGTCGTTGATGATCAAGTGCGCCTTGTAGCGCTCGCACAAACCGCGCAAGGCTTCGGCTTCGCGCAGGCGGCGGGCGTCGTCGCTGCTTTTGTCGCGATATTGCAACAGCGTCAGGCCACCATCGAGGGCCGCCTCAACAAAGGGCAGCAGTTTGCCCGCGAGCAATTGGCTATCAGTGATTGCGTACAGGCCGCGCAGTGTCATGGGTCATGCCTCATTCGTTACGAGCAGAAGTCCAGCGGCAATCGGCGCGGCACAAATTGGCCTTGCCCTAGTTGCTCGGCATCGCGCAGGGTACGCCACGTGTAATTAAGCGCGGTTTGCACGGCGCTGACCAGTTCTTCACCAATGGCCAATCGTCCGGCCAAAGCGCTGGCCAGGGTACAGCCCGAGCCGTGATAGCTGCCAGGCAAGCGATGGCAGGTAAAGGTATGGCGGCTACCGTCGCGGCTGTACAAGCGGTTATGCACTTCGTGTTCATCGCCGTGACCGCCGGTGATCAGCAGGTGCTGGCAAAAAGGCAGGAGTTTTTCTGCGCACTCATCGGCGCTGCCATCGGGCAGCTCGGCCAGGATGCGGGCTTCGGGAAGGTTGGGGGTGGCAATGGTTGCCAGCGGCAGCAGGCGTTCGCGCATGGCGTAGCCCACTTCGTCCTTGCCTAGCCGTCCGCCACCGCCCGCGCGCAACACGGGGTCGCAGACCATTGGCAGGTGCGGGTGGGCCTGAAGCAGTTCGACCACGGTGTCGACCATCTCCAGTGAGCCGAGCATGCCCAACTTGACCGCCGCAACGGTGGAGTCGCTGAGCACGGCATCGGCTTGCGCCAGTACCCACTCACGATCCAGCACGCGGAAATCGCTGACATTGACAGTGTTCTGCACAGTCAGGGCGGTCACTACCGGGGCGGCGTGACAACCTTGAGCCAGCAGGGCTTCGATATCTGCCTGCAAGCCGGCACCACCACTGGGGTCATGGCCGGAGAGACAGAGGACAACGGGGCGAGAACTGTAGATATTCATGGTGCGCGAGCTTACCACCAAACGGTTTTTTGGGGCGCTTGGTCCGTATTGCTCTATATGTTGTTTATAAGTGCTTGATTGCCCCGAAATTGTTATCCAGCCAATCTCGTGTTCTTCGCTGTAATGCCCTATCTAGAGCCTTTTAGTTGATATTGTACGTACTGTGTATGTGCCATTAATGGCTATGTTAAAGTGACTGCAAATTAATAACAGGTCATTCGGTCGCCGTGGTCTCAGAGGGAATATGAGGCTGCACACGTGATCGACTGAACCACGTTGGGGCTGTATGCGCTATTTGCTGATGATGTTGTTGGGCTGGCTACCGATGCTGGCCAGCGCAGTCGCTTTTGACGAAACCACACAAAGCCTGCCCTTGGGCCGCGTGATGCAGGTGTTCGAAGACGTAGGTGGCAAGGCTACTCTGGCCGATGTCACGGCCCGCGACGAGCTGTTCAAACCACACACTAAAGGCACGCTGAACGAGGGCTATTCGCACTCGGCCTTCTGGGTCAAAGTGGATTTGCGCTACCAGCCGCAAGACCCGAAAGTGCAACGCACCTGGCTGCTGGAGCTGGCCTACCCGCCGCTGGACTCCATCGAGTTGTACCTGGCGGATGCCGCAGGTAGCTATCGGCTGGCCGAGCACACGGGCGATGCGCTGCCTTTTGACCGTCGCTCGATCAAAGAAAATAACTACCTGTTTGAACTCGACTTCAGTCCCGGACAACGCCAGACGGTGTATCTGCGATTGGCCAGCCAGGGCTCGGTTCAGGCGCCATTAACGCTGTGGTCTGCTCAGTCATACCTCGAACAGCAGCCTGTGCGGATTTACATCCTGGGCCTGATCTATGGCGTGTTGCTGGGGATGCTGGTTTACAATCTGTTTATTTACCTCAGCGTGCGTGACACCAGTTACCTCTACTACATCTTCTATATCGCCTCATTCGGTTTGTACCAGCTGTCGGTCAATGGCGCGGCGGTGCAGTACTTCTGGCCGAACAACCCGTGGTGGGCCAATGCGTCCACGCCATTTTTAATTGGTGCATCGGCGTTCTTCGGCTGCCAGTTCGCCCGTACCTTTTTGCACACCGCTTCCCACAGTCGCTGGCTTGACCGTGCCCTGATACTGCTGATGGCAGTGGGCGCGCTGGTCATGGTGCTTGCACTGACCACCAGCTATGCCGTGTCGTTGCGTCTGGCCACAGGCCTGGCGCTGGCGTTTATCGTTACCATTTTCACTGCCGGGGTGGTGGCCTGGGTTCGGGGCCTGCGCGTTGCGCGCTATTTCGTGATTGCCTGGTCGGCGTTTTTGCTCGGTGGTCTGGTCAATACGCTGATGGTGCTGGGCTACCTGCCAAACGTGTTCCTGACCATGTATGCCAGCCAGATCGGCTCGGCGATTGAAGTGGGACTGCTGTCGCTGGCGCTTGCTGACCGTATCAATGCCATGCGCGACCTGCAGGCGCGCACGCTGCAAGAGTCCGGGCAAAAGCTGGCGGCCATGAACCAGCAACTGGCTCGGACCAACCAGCTTAAAGACGAATTTCTGGCGACCGTTACCCATGAGTTGCGCACCCCGATGAACGGTGTGATTGGCTCTCTGGAGTTGATCAAAACCCTGGACATGGGGCCAGAGCTTGAGCAGTACACTCAGACTGCTGAAGGCTCTGCGCGAGAAATGATGCACATGGTCAATGGCATTCTGGCCCTGACAGAACTGCAAGCGGGTCGCCTGACTGCGCGTCCTCGCCCGTTTAGTCTGAATGAGCTGCTGCGGGGCCTGGACGATCAGTTCGGGCCAGCTGCACGTGGCAAAGGGCTGGAATTCTCGTATGAAATAACGCGCAACTTGCCAGATCAATTGGTAGGCGATGCCGAGAAAATTCGTCAGTGCCTTGAGTGCTTGCTGGATAACGCCGTCAAGTTCACCTGTGAAGGGGGCGTGATTTTGCGTGTCACCGGCAAGCTCGCAGAATCGGGACGTTGGGCGCTGGCCTTCAATGTAATCGACAGCGGCATCGGTTTTGTTCACCAGGAGGAAGCCGAGCTGTATCAGCACTTCTTTCAGGTCGATGGCTCCATGACCCGCGAGTACGGTGGCCTGGGCATCGGTCTGGCGATTTGCCGACGCCTGGTGGAGCTGCTTGGCGGGCGCTTGACCCATCATTCGCAGCCGGGGCAGGGCTCCCAGTTCCAGCTGTTGTTGGAGCTTGATTCAGTGACTCAAACCCCGAAGCCCCTGCCGGAGTTGGTTACCGCTTCGGTGCTCAGCCGAGCGCCGGGTGAGTATGTCGTTCTGCTGGTCGAGGATCCCGATAATCCTGTAATGGTGCGCGGCATGTTGCTCAAGTTGGGTTACCGCGTGCTCAGTGTTGACTCTGGGCAGGCGGCGATCGAAACCCTGCGCCGCGAGCGGGTGGATGCGGTGTTGTTGGCGTGCCCGCTGGCTCAGGTATCGGGCACCTCGATGGGCAATCAGTTGCTGACTCTGGCTGCGTGCGCGCAGTTGCCGGTGCTGGCGCTGTTCGACTCTGAAGCCCAGGCTCGCCAAGCCCGTGAGCAAGTTGATGGCATCACCGATTACTTGCTCAAACCGCTGCGTTTTGAAGAGCTGCAACACACCTTGTCACAGCGACTGTTGCTGCAAGAAAGTGACAAAGGCGCCGAATTTTAGGCGGTTATGCCACTTGTTTAGACGTAGATGCGTGCTTCACTGGCTTATTGGCATGATCCACTGGAGCTCGCGCAATGAACCTGCATCAATACGCTGAAACCCATCAGGTGACCAATCAACCGCCGTCGCTGGACGGCGCGAACCTGTTCCGCATCGACTTGCCGTTGCAGTACTGGAGCCAGCATTTTGGAGCCGGTTGGGCGCAGCCGCGGATTGATCATTACGGGGCACTGGCGGGCGGCCCGTTGATGGCTGCGGGTTTTTTGGCCAATGAAAACAAACCGCAGTTTGTCAGTCATGACCGTTACGGTCATCGGATCGATCTGGTGGAGTTTCACCCGGCTTATCACGAGCTGATGCGCACCGCGATTGAACACGGCTTGCCGTCCTTGCCCTGGACCGACCCGCAACCCGGCGCCCATGTTGCTCGTGCGGCAATGACCTATCTGCACAGCCAGGCCGAAGCGGGCAGCGGTTGCCCCTTGACCATGACCTTTGCCAGTGTTCCCGCCTTGCGCCTGCAACCGGAAATTGCCGAGGTGTGGCTGCCCAAGGTTCTTGCCACCCAATACGACCCGCGTAATGTCGACATCAGCCAAAAAGCCGGAGTCACCCTCGGCATGGCCATGACCGAAAAACAGGGCGGCACCGACGTGCGGGCCAATACCACGCGGGCCTACCCGGTGGGGGCAAAGGGACCGGGGCAAGCTTATGAACTGCTGGGGCACAAATGGTTTTGCTCGGCACCGATGAGCGATGGCTTTTTGACCTTGGCGCAAACCGACAAGGGCCTGAGCTGTTTTTTGCTGCCGCGCCATCGCCCGGACGGTAGCCGCAACGAGCTCTATATCCAGCGCCTGAAAAACAAACTGGGCAACAGTTCCAACGCCTCCAGTGAGGTCGAGTTTCGTGGGGCGCTGGCCTGGATG
Source organism: Pseudomonas sp. ML2-2023-6 (assembly GCF_037055265.1). NCBI lineage: Bacteria > Pseudomonadati > Pseudomonadota > Gammaproteobacteria > Pseudomonadales > Pseudomonadaceae > Pseudomonas > Pseudomonas sp. ML2-2023-6. Next base: position 1,336,121 of record NZ_CP146347.1, read on the forward strand.
ATCGGTGAAGAAGGGCGCGGCATACCGACGATTATTGAAATGGTTGCCATGACCCGCTTCGATTGCATGGTCGGCTCCAGCGCTCTGATGCGTCAGGCATTGACCCAAGCCAGCCATCACTGTGCTCATCGTCTTGTAGGTGGGCGGGTGTTGGCAGATCAGCCGTTGATGCAAAACGTATTGGCCGACCTCGCTCTGGAAAGTGAGGCCGCACTGGCCCTGAGCTTGCGTATGGGCCGCGCGCTGGACCATCTGGATGACCCGCAAGAAGTCCGGTTTTCAAGGCTGGTGACGGCAGTGGGCAAGTACTGGATCTGCAAGCGGGCCCCGGCAATGATCAACGAAGCGGCCGAATGCATGGGCGGTGCCGGGTATGTGGAAGACAGCATCCTGCCGCGCCTGTATCGCGAGGCCCCTGTGAACTCGACGTGGGAGGGTTCGGGCAATGTGCAGTGCCTGGACGTGCTGCGCGCCTTGTCCAAGGAACCGGGCGTACTCGATGCCTTGTTTGCCGAATTGGGCGACGGGCATGGCGACAGGCATTTGGCGCAGCACATTGCGCAGCTTCACGCTGCGTTTAAAGACACGGATGACATTCAATACCGTGCGCGGCAACTGACTGAACACATCGCCTTGGGCCTACAGGCAAAGCTGCTGCTGGAGGCAGGTAATAGCGATGTGAGCGACGCCTTTATCGCCAGTCGCCTGCAAGGCAGCGGCCGGGTCTATGGCACCTTGCCACGGGGGGTGAATGTGGCGGTGATCGTTGCTCGCTCAACCCCTCAGGTTATTTGAAATAACTGTAGAGTTTCGTAGCAGCTGCCGAGGAACGACGGCTGCGTTCGACGACGCAGTCGTCGCAAATCAAGCGCCTCGGTGTATCAGAATTATTGAGTGTTCAGGTTTTACGACGGCTTCGCCGCCGGACGCAGTCGTCGTTCCTCGGCAGCTGCTACGCAGTTTCTAGTTGTTGTAGCCGCTGTGCTTTGCTTTGCGATGCAGGCAAGATAAAGGCCTGCCCGTTCAGAAGACAGGATGCTTACCGTGACTGAAGCTTTTATTGTCGTTTCCACCGCTGAAGAGGCCGTCGACCGCCTTGCTGCCTTGCACGAGCGCGCAACTACGGCCTTGAGTCAGGCGCTCAAGCGTTATCTCAAGGATCGAGCTGAACCCTCTGCACAGGAACGCGCACTGTTTCGCTACCCGGAACTGCGTTTGACCTACCGTAGTCATGGCGACGTGCCGACTATCACTCGCGCTTATGCCAAGGTCCAACTGCCGGGAACCTACAGCGTCACCGTCACTCATCCCGCCTCCTTCCGTAACTATTTGTTGGAGCAGTTGGTGCCGTTGATGCGCGACTTCACCGTTGAGGTGGAGGTCGGTGTCAGCCAGCAAAATATCCCGTACCCCTATGTGGTTGAACAAGGCGATGAACTTGCCGGCTCCGGTGTGACCGCTGCGGCCTTGGCGCGTGTGTTCCCGAGTACCGACTTGTCCGCCGCCACCGACGGCATTGCCGATGGCCTGTACGACTGGGAAAACACCGATCCGTTGCCGCTGGCGCTGTTCGACGCGGCACGGGTCGACTTTTCGCTGCGCCGTCTGGTGCACTACACCGGCAGTGACTGGCGCCATGTGCAGCCGTGGATTCTGCTGACCAACTACCACCGCTATGTTGACCAGTTCATCCTCCATGGCCTTGAGCAACTGCGTGATGACCCGCGCTTTGTGCGCATGGTGATGCCGGGTAACGTGATCATCGAAAAGTCGATGGACTACGGCGAGGCCCAGGCCATTGCGGCCGGTGTGGTGTGGCACCGCTACCAGATGCCGGCGTATCACTTGCAGGCCAACGATGGTCATGGCGTGACTCTGGTGAACATCGGTGTCGGCCCGTCCAACGCGAAAAACATCACCGATCACCTGGCCGTGCTGCGTCCGCATTGCTGGCTGATGATTGGTCACTGCGGCGGCCTGCGCCAGTCGCAAACCATCGGCGATTACGTGTTGGCCCACGCATACATGCGTCGTGACGGGATTCTCGACCGGGTTGTACCGCCGAATATTCCGATCCCGGCCTTGGCTGAAGTGCAACTGGCGTTGCAGGAAGCTGCCGCACAGGTCACTGGCGAACGTGGCGATGAGCTGAAAAAGCGCCTGCGCACCGGCACCGTACTGACCTATGACGATCGTAACTGGGAGCTGCGCTGGGCTCAGGAACGTCCGCTGATCAATCTGTCCCGTGCCGTAGCCGTGGATATGGAAAGCGGCACCATTGCCGCTCAGGGTTATCGGTTGCGTGTGCCGTATGGCACGTTGCTGTGCGTATCGGACAAACCGCTGCACAGCGAAATCAAACTGCCGGGTTCGGCCAATGCCTTCTATGAGCGGGCCGTGAGCCAGCACTTGAAAATCGGTATTGCCGCCGTGGATTTGATGCGCAGTCAGCTCAACTCTCTGCACTCGCGCAAATTGCGCAGCTTCGACGAACCACCGTTCCGTTGATAGACATGGTCATTTAGCGATCAGGGCACTAGCATTACAGGCCCTGATCGTTAGATGTCCTTTTTGCCATGTCCCGTCCTGTTCGTCCCGCCCCACGCCGTCCGGCATCGAAAAGTCCGACACCTCAAGCTGCCAGTCGCCGTGTGGCCAAGGCGCCACCGTCTGATCCCAAGCTGTATCTATTCAATAAGCCCTTTGATGTACTGACCCAGTTCAGCGACGAAGGTGGGCGGGCGACGCTCAAGGACTTTATCCCGATTCCGGGAATTTACCCGGCCGGGCGTCTGGACAGGGACAGTGAAGGCTTGCTGCTGCTGACCAACGATGGCCAGTTGCAAGCGCGGATTGCCGATCCCAAGCACAAGCTGCCCAAGACCTACTGGGTACAAGTGGAAGGCGAGCCCACGCCAGAACAGCTGCAGCAGTTGCGCGACGGTGTAGAGCTCAATGATGGCAAGACCCTGCCCGCACAAGCCCGTGCTCTTGAAGAGCCGCAGCTCTGGCCGCGCAATCCGCCCGTGCGCTTTCGCAAAAGCATTCCGACGTCGTGGCTGGAACTGGTGATTCGCGAAGGGCGTAATCGTCAGGTGCGGCGCATGACCGCAGCTGTAGGGCTGCCGACCCTGCGTCTGGTGCGAGTACGCATTGGTGACTGGTCGATTGAAGGGCTTGAGCAGGGGCAATACAAGGAAGTGCCTGCGCGGCTATAGCGCGCCGGACTCGATCAGTGCGATGACCACGCTTTTGATGATGAACGCAGCTACGCCCAGGCCCAGTACGAAAAACAGAATAAATGAGCCGAAGCGCCCGGCTTTGGACTTTTTCGCCAGATCCCAGACGATAAAGGCCATGAAAATGATCAGCACGCTGACCAGAATCGTCATCATCCATTCTTCAAGTACGGCAGGATCCATCAGTGTTCTCCAGCGTCATCGGGAGTAAAGGCCGGGGGAGTATACGCCAGTGAGTGCGGGCAGATATTGATCTGGAGGGTGATAGGGGTTCGCATAACTTGTAGCCGCTGCCGAGGAACGAAGGCTGCGTTCGGCTGCGAAGCAGTCGTAAAATCAGCACACGCGATTTTTCAGTTATACCGCGCACTCTGATCTTACGATGGCTTCGCCATCGAACGCAGCCTCGTTCCTTCGGCAGCTGCTACAGGTTTGTCAGGTTCGCAGATGAGTCAACGGCAGCTCGGTGCTGTTGAGTACCTGATTGAGCACAAAGCTCGAGCGCACGCTGGTCACGCCTTCAATGCGGGTCAGTTCGCCCAGCAGCAGTTTTTGGTAGTGGTCCATGTCGGCTACCACCACTTTCAACTGATAGTCCGCGTCCATGCCGGTCACCAGGCTGCACTCCAGCACTTGCGGCAGGTTGCGGATACAGGCTTCAAAATTCTCGAAACGCTCTGGCGTGTGTCGGTCCATGCCGATCAATACGTAGGCCGTCAGGCTTAAGCCCAGCAGCTTGCGGTCGAGTAGCGCCACCTGACGGGTGATGTAGCCGTCATCCTCAAGCTGTTTGACACGGCGTGAGCAGGGGGAAGGCGACAGGCCAATACGCTCGGCCAGTTCCTGGTTAGAGATGCGTGCGTCACGCTGCAATTCCGCCAAAATGCTCAGGTCGTACCGGTCGAGTTTGCTCACGAAGTTACCCTTTGTCATAACTATTGCGTGAAAGTATCCACCTTAAGTCAAAAATTGCGCAAGTGATGTTTTATCCAGCAATCTTCGCAATCGCCTGCTGCGGCCTCAGGCCTATTCTTATTACCAGAATCACTGCCCGGACATAGAGTCCACAGCGGCCCGCCGAATCAGGCCAGCCGCGGCCGCCAACCCCATAGGGTTGCCCCGGCCCCCGGGCTACGCACTGTCCAGAAGACGGCGCGAGGTGAGCCAACATCACAAGTGTTGAGCCAGGACGAAATTTTTTGAAGAAGCAAAGGGCGACCGACGGGTCGCCCTTTTTTTCGTCTGCCAAAAATAAGTTGCGTTGCAGCGTGCTTGGCGTAGAACCGGTTCTCGAATTTCCAGTCTTATATTTAGGCCCTATCTCGCAGTGAGAATCAGCATGAAATCGCGTATCTGGCGTTTGGCTACAGTTGGCTTGCTCTTTGTGAGTGTCAGTGGCCAGGTGCTGGCCGAAGAGCCGCGAGGTGAGCAGAACCCGGTTCACGCTCACCCTAATAACGGGCAGCAACACGGGCCGCAAGGGCAGGGTGGTAATAACCAGCCGCGCCCGGAGCGTGAACAGGGCCGCCCGCAAGGCAACCCCGGCAACCAGCCTGGCAGGGAGCATGTTCAGCCTGCTGTGGAGCATAATCAACCGCGTGTAGAGCACATTCAGCCCAACCCTGTGCGTAGCGAACCGCCTGCTGGGCAATGGCAGGGGCGTGCGCATCAGGAGGTAAATGGCCAGGGCCATCCGGCCCCACCGGTCAATAACCTGCCGATCCAGCCTCGTCCCAGTGCCGTGCAGCAAACCGAAGCCCCGAACCGCGGCGGCAATCAGAATTGGCATGGCGGTGGTTCAACTCCTAGCCCAACGCCAGGCCCAAGACCGGGTTACAACCAGGGAGCCAATAACAGCCATCCCAATGACCAGCGCTGGGCCGGTCGTCCGTCCGGACATGGCAATGGCTGGGGTTCAGGGCCGAAATATCGCCCGGGCTATATGGTCGACCGGTTCCCCGATCGGCACTGGCAAGTGCCTTATCGTGGTCAGAATTACTTCTTTTCAGGCGGCTACTGGTATCGCCCACAAGGGCCTCGTTACATCGTGGTTCAGCCACCGTACGGGATTCGCGTAGGGTATTTGCCCGACTATGCACAAGAACTGTGGATCGGCAGCACCCTGATGTTTCTGGCCGCTGGCGCCTATTACGAGTATCAGCCCGCGACTCAGGATTACATTGTGGTCCAGCCCCCGGCTGCAGCCCCGCAACCGGTGAGCAACGGCTATGACGTCGTGGCCTACCCGGCGAACGGCCAAAGCCCTGCGCAAGTCAGTCAGGATGGCTACGAATGTTATCGCTGGGCTGTGACTCAAAGCGGCTTTGACCCGGCCAAAGTGACCTATGCACCTTCACCGACAGTGGTGCAAACCTACCGGCAGGCGCAAGGCAACTGCCTGAGCAGCCGCGGGTATCAGGTCAATTATTGAGGGACGGGTTGGGGTTTGACCACTTCCTGCGGGTCGGCGTGCACCAGCACCTCGGCCCGAGGGTAGACCTTTGCAATGGCTTCGGCGGCACGGTCACAAATGGTGTGGGCCGCCGACAACGTCAGCTCACCTGGCAGTTCAAGGTGCAACTGCACAAACCAGATGTTGCCCGAGATACGTGTGCGCAGGTCGTGAGCGCCGAGCACGCCGGGCACCCCACAGGCCAGCTTCAGCATGTCATCGCTGACGTTGCTCGGTAACTCTTCGTCCATCAATACCGCAAAACTCTCACGGGCAATCTGGATGGCGCTCCAGAGGATATACACCGCGATTCCCAGACCAAACCATGCATCGAGTTGCGGGAAACCCACACTGGCCAATACCAGTGCCACCAAAATACTGCCATTGAGCATCAAGTCCGAGCGGTAATGCAGCGAGTCTGCGCGCACTGCGTTTGAGCCCGTGGCCTTGACCACCCGATGTTGCAGCACCAGCAATGCCACGGTCATCACCAGCGAAAATACGATGACGCCGATCCCGATCCAGGGCGCGCCCACAGGCTCGGGGTTTTTCAGTCGTTCGAAGGCCTGAAAGGCAATCAACACCGCACTCACACCGATAAACAGCGCTTGCGCCATGCCCGCCAGCGATTCGGCCTTGCCGTGGCCGTAGCGGTGATCTTCATCGGCGGGGCGCAGCGCGTAATGCACAGCCAGCAAGTTGAGAAACGAGGTCACGCCATCAAGCAGCGAGTCGGTCAGGCCGGCGAGCATGCTGATCGAACCGCTGAGCCACCAGGCGACGGCCTTGGTCACGATTAACAGACCCGCCACCGCCACCGACGCGCGGGTGGCCAGACGTAACAGGCGAGCGTGTTCCGGGCTGCTGGTCATAGAGCTTCCTTTTTTTGCTGGCAACGGCTTCAGGCGGCCGGCTGCAAACCGTACATGGCCAACTGCTGTGCGCTGCCCTTGTGTTGGATCAGGCGCGGGTCATTCAACGGGAAGCTGCGGCCCAGCTCGCTTTCGAGAATGGCCTGAAGCTTGGCGTTATCCACTTTGCCGTCTGCACCGATGGCTTCGCGCAGTTTTTCCGGGGCGATTTGTGCGGTTTTTCCCGGTGGGAAATAAATCGCGCCAGTAGCGAAGTCGACACCGAATGCGATCAAGCCCGGGATCACATAAAACAGCAGGCCTACGGCATCGAGCACCGCAATCATCGGATCGATCTTGCCGTCGATTTGACCGCGACGATCGGGGAAGAAAATACTGCCGCAGGCAGTCAATTGGGTGAACAGGGCCGCAACCACGACCCCGCCGATCACACGGGAAGACATTCGCATACAAAAACCTCAAGGACACTTAAAGGAGTGGATCATTAAGACCGCGCTTAATGCCCAACTGTTCGCCGTTATACTCGTCGCTCTGTTCTGGAGCCACCATGATTTCTTTGCCGATTGATGAAGTTTTACCTGCGCTGCGTCTGGCCTTGGCCGAGCGCCACGAAGCCGTGCTTGAAGCCCCGCCAGGCGCAGGTAAGACCACCCGTGTTCCGCTGGCCCTGCTCAACGAGCCGTGGCTCGCGGGTCAGAAGATCCTGATGCTCGAGCCCCGGCGTCTCGCTGCCCGTGCAGCGGCCGAGCGTCTGGCCAGCGAACTGGGTGAAAAAGTCGGCGAAACCGTAGGATATCGGATTCGGCTCGAAAGCAAAGTCGGTCCCAATACCCGCATTGAAGTCGTCACCGAAGGCATCCTCACCCGTCGCTTGCAGCACGACCCGGCACTGGAGGGGGTGGGCCTGCTGATTTTCGACGAGTTCCATGATTTGCTGATTTGTTCTGTTTCTGCTTTTGCTTATCAGGATAATCAATCACCGCCCACAAGGCATTGATGCTCCTGCTCCTTCTTCCCCTTTAGCTCCATCATCCTGCGATTTCTTTACCCACCTCCCCGATATGCTAGGTGAAGTAGGGTGCGCTATGTCGTCGCAATCCGAGTGATTTCCTTGGATCAGCAGCAGATTGAAATTCATGAACTTGAGAGTGGATGACAAGTGGATGACAAAGGCAAGATCTGGAGGGAAGAAGGCGGATGCGGGTTCAGCACGGTCACCCCATAGAGTGACGACGTCCTAATCCCGTCCTGACGCACCTATAATTCACCTTCCCTTCCAAATTCCGCAGTCACACCCTGTCATCATCCCGCCCCCGCCCTCATTTGAGTAATCTCAAGCGATACTACTCTCGCCATCTTCAGGCTGAACGAACGCTGAAAGTGGGTTGTTACCTCACCCTGAACAACCTTGCTGAGAACTCACAACCCGAAACGCTGTGGTAGTGGCCAATTGCTCAGCACGAGGGCTACTATGGCGCGTTGTTGCCATCGCTTCACGTCAAAGACTTCCAGGGAGGGTCGCTATGTGGGTTGATAACGAGACGGAAGTAGACTTCCTTAATTTCTCTGGGGTTGCTGACACAGTTGCCGAGATCGTCTATCAGGCGAACGGCCGTCCAATTTCCATCGGCGTGTCCGGTGCTTGGGGAGCGGGCAAGTCGTCGATGATCAAGCTGATCCAGGCGTCCCTTAAAGACCCGCCCGAGCGCAATGAGAAGCAGGCTAAGGACTTCGTGTTCGTCGAGTTCAATGCGTGGCTATACCAGGGCTACGACGACGCCCGAGCCGCCCTAATGGATGTGATCGCATCACGCCTAGAGGCTGAGGCCCAGAAGCGAGCAAAGGGGCTGCAAAAAGCAGCTGAGTTGGTATCACGTGTCGATTGGTTGCGTGCTGCGAAGCTCGCCAGCAGCACGGCCATTTCGTTTGCGACTGGTGCACCGACACCTGGGCTGCTGGGCGAGATCATCGGGCTGGTTGATCGACTTCGATCCGGAACGGTTGATCAGGACACGATTGAAACACTGCACGACACTGCTGAGCAGGCCAAGCAGGAGGCTGAGAAACTCTTTCATAGCGCGCCTCCCAAGAAGTCTCCACCGAAAGAGATTCAAGCGCTCAGGGATAATTTTGAGGCTATCTTGGATGAGCTGGGTGTTACGCTGGTCGTGCTGATCGACGACTTGGATCGCTGTCTACCCGAAACGACGATTTCTACACTGGAAGCCATCCGACTCTTCCTGTTCCTGCGCAACACGGCATTCGTGATTGCCGCTGACAACGAGATGATCAAGCACGCCGTTCGCAAGCACTTCAGCGGTGTGCCTGACGATGTCCTCGTCACCAGCTACTTCGACAAGCTGATTCAGGTGCCGATTAGGGTTCCTCCTCTGGGCACCCAGGAAGTCAGGGCCTACATGATGATGCTGTTCTTGGAGAACAGCACGCTCCCCAAGGACGTGCTCGAAGAAATCCGTATCAAAGTACGCGGGCAGCTTCGGACAACTTGGCAGGGTAGTCGGGTAGATCGCGCCTTTATGCAAGGCTTGTACAACGACTACCCAACAGAGCTGATCGGCAAGTTTGACACTGCTGAGCGCCTGGCCGCTGTCATGACGTCGGCTTCTGGTATCCAGGGCAATCCCCGACTCATCAAGCGTTTCCTGAACGCCCTAGCTATCCGGATGAGCATCTCTCGCGCCCAAGGTGTCGGTGTCGACGAGGCTGTGCTGGTTAAGCTGATGCTGTTCGAGCGAAGCGGCAATCCCAAGGCTTACGAGGAACTGATGAAGGCCGTGGCTACCGACAAAAATGGCAAGCCAGCCATGCTCGGCGAGTGGGAAGCGGATATCAAAAAAGGCAAGAATCTGTCACTGCTGCAGCCCTGGGATCAGCTTTTCGTGAAAGAGTGGCTAGCTCTGCCTCCTGCATTGGCGGACAAAGACCTGCGTGGAGCGATTTACGTCAGTCGTGAGCATGCGCCGATCATTACGGACGAAGATCGGCTTTCGTCGGAAGCAGCGGAGTTGCTGACCGCGCTACTCGAAACGCCGGGAATGGCCATGCATCTCAAAAGCCGGTTGGCGCTCATCGCACCGGTCGAGATCAACGTGCTGATGGATCGCCTCCTGGATAAGGCGGGCGGTGAGCAAGAGTGGGGCGTGCCAGACATTCTTGAAGCTTTGCTGGTTGTTGGACGGCTTGATGCCCAGCAGGGGCATCGACTGGCTGCATTTCTGAAGGAGCGTCCGCCTGCCCAAATCCAAGCGGGTATTGTGCCGAAGCTAACCGATGAAACATGGGCAAAGTCGGTGTACGAATTCTGGCTGACGGCTGACGTCAGCGGGCCGGTGAAGGCTGCAATAAGGAAATTCGATGGGAACCTCACAAAATAACGATGGGCCTGGAAAAGGCCTGCCGTTTGTACCGCCGTGGACACCTCCGCTGCCGCCGTTACCTCCTAAGCCGCCAGAGCCTCCGGAGGATGACCCTCATGACGATGGGCCACCTGAACCGGATAAGGACGAGCCTAAAGACGGCGATGACGTTGTCGATGATCCCAGGCCAATGCCGCAGGCACCTCCACCCCTAGCGCCGCCAGGGCGATTCGGTGGTGCCCGACGTGGCCTTGGCGACTACGCGAGCAATGGTGATCGCGGTAGCTTGCGCAAGAGCCTTCGGGAGTATGTGCGTCATGGGTACGGCGGCGCCAAAACCACCACTGCTCGCTTTGGCGGCACTGCGTCGATCGCGGGTGTGTTTGGCAACACGCTGGAAGCTGTCGCTGGTAGTAATAATCAAACCGGCCCAGCCGTGCTTGATCCTGCCCTGTGGCAGGGCAAATCTGCTTCTGAGGTCATGGATGCGCTGGTTGAAGCGGTGCGTCCAGTGGACGGTACCCAAGATGCAGAGGCCGAGCGTGCTTCCATTCGAGGCTCGCTTTCTGATGTTCTAGTGCGTTATCCAGATGCCGATCTACTCAATCTGTCGGTTGAGCAGCGGGAGTTTGCCATCGAGCGTTTTACTGCGATGGACGTGTTCCATCGGTTTGAGCTCGACCTAGGCAAAACTATCCAGGAAAAGGCCAAGTCGGCGTCCATTGCAGTGCGTCGCTTGAAGGAGATCAAGGATTACATCAGAGAGTGCGTCTCCGCATCGTTCCGCAAGATCGCTGCATCGAGTGCGCGTTTGACCACGGGTCGAATATCCCAGATGGTCACGCAAGCGTTGCAAGACACCTTTGAAGTGTTTGAGGGGTACGTAGAATGAAATTCGTGTGCGGCCCAGTTGGCTTCAGTGTGCCGGGCGCCGAAGATGCCATTCAGGTGGTGATCTACGGCAAGGCAGAGAAAGGGCAGGTAAGCGTAGGTGGTTATGCTCGAGAGCTTCTGGAGAAAGCCCACCTGGAGATCAATCCCCAAGCTTGGGATTTCCTAAGCATTGCGCTTGCGGTAGTGGCGGCAGACTTCACTGCTATTCGGGCAAAGAGCGCTGATGCTTGGACGCGCGTGATCAATCTCGAGATCGCCGTTCAGGATACGGTTTTCTGGAATAGCCAGGCGCGAGCACTTGAAGGGGCTTTGCGTTTCCTCACCACGGATCGTTGGACGCTTTCTTTCCATGCGGGCGGTTTTGGCCCTCCTGCTCAGCTGCAGGCCTTGCACCCAAGCGAAGATTCAGTGGTGCTGCTGTCGGGCGGGCTAGACAGCTTGATTGGTGCCATCGACTTGGTGGAGCAGGGCGTGAAGCCTTACGCGGTTAGCCAGATTGTGAGAGGCGATGGAGAGAAGCAGGCCACCTTCGCGAAGAGCCTGGGCTTGAACCGGATTGGCCTCAATCACGTTACCAAGTCCCCTGGCCAACAAGAGCCTTCGCAGCGTGCGCGCTCAATCATTTTCTTGGCATTTGGACTAGCGGTGGCGACCTCGCTTGATCGTTACCATCGGGGTGAGACAGTCCCACTCTACATCTGTGAGAACGGCTTCATTGCCATTAACCCTCCCTTAACGATGTCGAGGTTGGGGAGCCTGAGCACAAGAACAGCACATCCTGAGTACCTTGGACGGCTCCAACAGATCTTTGATGCTGCCAGCATCAATGTGCAAATCCGAAACCCTTATGCCCTAATGACCAAGGGTGAAATGCTCGCCGCATGCCGAAACCAAGAGCTGCTTAAAGAGCATGCTGTGGCCTCAACCAGTTGCGGGCGTTTCCAACGTTTCGGCTACAAGCACTGTGGGCGGTGTGTGCCTTGCCAGGTGCGGCGTGCTTCCTTCAAACGCTGGGCTGCGATAGGCGACGACACCCGGTATGTTTACGACAACCTAAGTCAGGATGATCTGCAGCACGGGAAGTTTGAGGACGTCCGATCTGTTGGCATGGCGTTAGCCAATGTTGCCCAAGAGGGATTTGAGCACTGGCTGGGACATTGTCTCTTTTCGCCCTTTATCCAGGATCGAGCTGGCTACAATGCGATGCTTGCTAGAGGATTGAACGAGCTTGGCCACCTGCACCGGGCCTACCAAATCACCTAGCTGATTCATCGCAACGCCTCGTAAAGCTCAGTGCGAGTCGATGCTGTGCTTCAAGTGCGGCATCGACATAGGTAACCTCACGGGTTGACCTTTACAAGGCCGTGAAGGCTGATGTGCGCTGGTAAGTCAGCTAGGGAGTACCTTTTTACGACAGTAATGAGATCTGTGGAGAAGTGCATGTTGGATGCTGGGTTTTTCGATCCGCGTATGCCGTGGTGCTTTGAGCAGGTCGCGCAGGATTACAGCCAGAAGCTCGCCGCGCTTGGTAAATGGCTTTTTGTGGGGAGTGGTGCGTTGTTTTTTGTTCCGCTAACCCAGTGGATGGCACTTGGATTGGCCGGTGCTCTGCTTGTGACTGCTGTCATCCTGGGGCGTGCTTACAATGAGCATGTCGATGAATTCATCAAGCACACTTCGGTTGCAAATCTCGTCAAGATCTTCGCTCCAACGTGGCGATACATGCTCATTACGAGCCTTCTTCTCGGGGTTGGCTTAGGACTGAATGAGTGGAGTTTCTTCGCCGAGCATAAGCAGATCATTATTGGTTTGTTTGTTTCGGGCGGGATTCTGGATGTGGCAAAAGGCTTCTTCAGCAACTGAAGAATGGCGGGTAACGGGCCGGTTTGGCCAGTAATCTGCCACGCAGAGCCGCTACCAGACGAACCTTTGTATACTGCCCCGCATGTCGCAGGAGTACACATGAGTTCATTGCCGATCAATGCCGCGTTGCCGGCTCTTCTTGAAGCCCTCCACAAACGAGATGAAGTGGTGCTCCAAGCACCGCCAGGTGCCGGTAAGACGACGCTCGTCCCGCTCGCTTTGCTCGACGAGCCTTGGCTGCGAGGGCAGACGATTATCATGCTCGAGCCACGACGGCTTGCAGCGCGCGCAGCTGCGGAGCGAATGGCCAGTGAGCTTGGTGAGAAGGTCGGTGAGACCGTTGGGTACCGCATTCGCCTGGATAGTAAGGTCGGGCCGAAGACGCGAATTGAGGTGGTGACAGAGGGGATCCTGGCGCGCCGTCTGCAGAGCGATCCTTCTCTCGACGGTGTCGGCTTGGTGATCTTCGATGAATTCCACCTCCGAAATTTGGATGCGGATCTAGCCCTAGCTCTGACTCTCAATAGCCGCGAACTCTTCCGCGATGATGCACCACTGAAGGTGCTGCTGATGTCGGCAACACTTGAAGGGGAGAGGCTATCGCGCTTGCTTGATGATGCTCCAATCGTGACCAGCGAGGGCCGGATGTTTCCGGTTAAGACGATCTGGAGCAAGCCCCAACAGCCGGGTGAGTACATCGAGCCGCGAGTCATCAGTGCGTGCTTGGATGCGCTCGCTGAACAGACCGGCAGCGTGCTGGTCTTCCTTCCAGGCCAAGCGGAGATTCGTCGAGTCGTGACGGGCTTGGAAGAGGCTCTGAGCAACTCTCCATCCCTTCAGCCTGACGTACTTCTTTGCCCTCTTCACGGCGAGCTCGACCTGAATCAGCAGCGGGCTGCGATTGATCCTGCCCCACCAGGAAAGCGGAAGGTAGTACTGGCAACGAACATCGCTGAGACGAGTATTACCATCGACGGTGTGCGTGTCGTTATCGATGCAGGACTTGAGCGGGTTCCTCGCTTCGACCCTCGCAGCAGTATGACCCGCTTGGACACTCAACGCATATCCAAAGCAAGTGCAACTCAGCGCGCTGGTCGAGCAGGCCGAATCGAGCCAGGTGTGTGCTATCGACTCTGGTCTGAAGCCCAGCATGATCAGATTCCCGCTTTCAGTTCACCTGAAATTCAGCAGGCAGATCTCACAGGCTTAGCTCTCCAATTGACGAAGTGGGGCGTGCAGCCGGGTGACCTGAAGTGGCTTGATGCTCCGCCCGCAGCTGCTTACTCCCAAGCGAGCGATTTGCTTCGGCGCCTTGGCGCGTTGCAACCAGATGGGCAACTGACAAAGCACGGGCAAGCTATGGCAGAGCTGCCGAGTCATCCACGGATTGCTCATCTCCTGTTGCGAGGTCACGAGCTGGGTCTGACTGAGACGGCGTGTAACATTGCAGCGTTGCTCGGCGAGCGCGATATTCAGCGTGGTGGTGGAGCAGACCTTCACAGCCGTTTGGCCATCATGTCTGGTGAGCAGAGAGCACAGCGCGGCGAGCAAGGGGGGGGGCAACGCGCTAAGCAACTCGCTAGGCAATATCGGTCATTCTTGCGCGGCCAAGCATCGCAGCCAGTCGCTGATTCAAACCACCCTCAATGGGTGGGCTGCCTGCTGGCCTTGGCCTATCCCGATCGGGTAGCGCAACAGCGCCGCGCTGGCGGGGCTGAGTATCGTTTGGCGAATGGTCGTGCGGCGATGTTCACCGAGACCGACGTGCTGATGAAGCATTCGTGGCTGGTGATCGCTGACTTGGGTAGCCGACAGGGGCAGCGGGAAGAGCGAATCTACCTCGCGGCCGACTTGGACGAAGCATTGTTCGAGACTGTGCTGAAAGAACAGGTTACCCAGGTGGACGAGCTCTACTGGGATGAGCGGGAGGGTGCTTTGCGCGCTGAGCGACAAGCGAAAGTAGGGGAGTTGATTTTGTCCCGCTCACAACTGGCCAACCTGGGCGATGAGGCTCGTGTACAGGCGTTGCTTAACTTTGTTCGTCGTAAGGGTTTGGAGCTTTTGCCCTGGACGCCCGAGCTTCGCCAGTGGCAGGCGAGGGTGGAGTTGCTGCGCATATTGGATGAAGAGTCGGGTAACCGAAGTGAGTGGCCCGACCTACGTGATGAGGCATTGCTGCAGTCCCTGGAAGAGTGGTTGGGGCCATATGTCGGTAAAGTCACTCGCCTCAGTCATTTTGGCCAGCTCGACTTATCGTCCGTCCTGCGCAACCTTCTGCTCTGGCCTCTTCCGCAGCAGCTTGATTCCCAGGCGCCCCAGACGGTTTCGGTACCGTCTGGATCGAATATTCGAATCGACTACAGTGAGCGACCTCCGGTTCTTGCAGTGCGACTCCAGGAGCTGTTCGGGCAATTGGATACGCCACGCATTGCGAATGGACGACAGGTGCTCAAGCTGCATCTTCTGTCACCGGCACGCCGTCCGGTACAGGTTACTCAGGACTTGGCGAACTTCTGGGCGTCGACCTACATCGAGGTGAAGAAGGATTTAAAGGGTAGGTACCCAAAGCATTTTTGGCCTGATGACCCTTTGATAGCGGAAGCTACCGCACGAGCTAAACCGAGAGGAACATAGCTAGGCTTCAGGCAATATATAGGCATCGTATTTTAACTCTGCGAAATGAGAGCTTGTTTACCGGTTGGCAGTTGATAGAGCGTGGCGAAGTCAAAGGTCAGCCCCCGAAGGATCAGTCCTTCTGCCAATACCGCTGAACCGTCGATGTGGGCAGGCCTAGTTCACGGGCAGCTTCCGCTTGGGTCTTGCCCTGCTTTCTCAGGTTAATCACAGCACTGACGCTCTGGGCGTTCGCTCGAGTGCCACGACCGCGCTTTTTCAACGCGCCATCCTGCATTTGATCCTCCATGATATTGAGCCCCCCCGAGTCTATGAAGCAAAGGAGTTCCTTTTGCGCCTTTTTCAACTCGGACTCGGGAGATTCTTTGTCACGGATCGCCAAGCACAACGCCATGAGCGTAAGAAGGTTGATACCGAGCGTCTCGGCCACTTTTACAAGGGTCGGTAGCGTAGCCTGAATTTTCCCTTGTTCCAGCAAGCTTAGGTTGCTCTGGCTGATAGTCCCTGCTAGGGCTTCATAACCTAATCCTTTCAGTTTCCGGATGGTGCGTAGGGTGATGGCTAGCTCTTCCTTCACGTTCAGTATCTCAAAAGGAAGAATAGAGCCACAGTCGTGCAGGCCTACCAAATATCATTTGTTGTTATTGGTGGGCTGCTTCCTTATCATGTCCATTCAATGGGCGGCGCGCTGACCCGCAAATTGGGGATGCTTCAGCAGCTTCCCTACCCAGCCAAACCAAGCCCAACGACTCTACCGTTTGCTTAAGTTATTTTGGTCGATTGTCATACAAGCATGCATGCCATTTCCTGGCATTGAAATGGGGTAAGCCTTCGAGTAGGGAAGGGCACGCAGCAAACCCTGCGTCCCGCTCAAGCTGCCTTGCATCATAGTCACCCCACGAAGCCCAAGCTGCATTTGGATATCGCGCAATAAACACTCCTAACTCCTGGCCAACATCGGCATAGATTCCTGCGCTGTCCACATCTGCTTGTTGAATTGATGTGAGCTGTTTGCAGAAGTCGGTGAGGACAGGATTGATCTGCGGTCGAACGGAGCGCTGGAACTCATCGACGATCTCAAGCGATTCCAAATCGATTACCACCAAGCCAATCTCAATCGTTTCCATCTGATCAGGGACGACTGCGAGCGGCGTTGCTGCTCATGGCAGGATTTCCTTACTTTGATTTGTCCAAGATACATCGACACGTGCATACAGCCATGTTCTGACGGATTAGGGTGGTGATGAGGTTGGCTAGCGTACCTGATGATCCGGCGACTTGGGGAGATGATGGCCTAGAGCTTCACGACCCGTATGGGCGAGCTCTGGACGGTCTATTGTAAGTAGCCACTCCCTGCTGAATACGTTAGCAAGCTAGATTGGGTTGCCAATCGATATCGGTATCAGTGAATATCAAATACGGCTTGTTTCGAATATTTATGATGGCGGTGTCGACCTAATTGTCTTTGAAAATCTTCAATATGTTGTTAAAATCTTCTAGCGGTGTGGATGTGGCAGTAGAAAAGCGTATAATTTTTTACAGTGTAGCTGTATAAATTCTCTCGCCTTGGTTGAAGGCTCTGTGCCACAATCACCTTATCCAATGTGCTTGGTTCCTAGCCGCCCATCCTTGATGGGGCAAGACCACGCTAGCGAAGTGAACCAATCAGCCGTTGGGATTCAGCCTGAAATCTCCTTACGTTGTCGTTTGAACCTGGAAGCGCATGCTCGGTCTGACGTCACGTAGCTTAAGCATGTCGGTGACAGCCGTGTGTTGAGTAGTGAGTTTTTGGTTGTCGCCTAGGGGGGCGATGACCGCAGGCAGCGAAATTTTCCGTTGGGGAGACTCAAGATGAGCTTAGAGCGATTGGTAGCAGAAGCACGTGGCCGCATGGGGGAAAACCGCGAGGAGCGCCTCCGTCAAACGCGTGAACGATCTGATGCATTCAACAAGCGTCTGGCACACGAGTTCAAAACACAAGAAGTGACCCGCGAGCTGCTAGCCAAGACCTGCAGCCTATAATCTCGACCTCTACGAAAAAGGCAGCCGACAGGCTGCTTTTTTTTGCGCGACCATAATGACTCCATACCTCATTTCCAAATTCGCTGAGCCGACGCTTGCTGCTTTGATCCATGAGTGTTTCGGCTACGATCACGCTGACATCTTCCACAAGCCGCAGATCAACTACATCTTTCGGTACCTCGCGCAGTTCAATCCAACCCCTGAAAAGGATGCGGAGAGCACGATCCTGCTAGAACCGAAGTACATTGATCGCGACTTCATGGAGGACTATTCAAACTTCTATGTAGGTCGCTTCGGTAACGACGGGTATCAGTGCGCGCGCCTGCATTTCTTCAGCTGCTCGCTGAAGCATGAGATTGTCAATGCCATCCTGCACGGCGAGCCCAAGAAAGACAAAGATGCCGCATGGCTGCAGAAGCATTACCTGGGCTTCATGATCATCAAGCCTTTAACCAAGACATTCGTAGGCAAAACCTGCTTGCGTCACCTGGGTGATACTGCTGAGGGTGCCGGCACCAAGCGCAAGCTTTCGAAGCGGTACGATGTCGACTTGTTCGGCGTGAAGCTTCACGTCAATTCGATTGCCTTCCAGGAGCAGGACAAAGTGGTGGCCGCTTGTGCGACTACCGCCATTTGGACAGCCTTACATAGCTTGCCTGGCCGATGCGTCAAAGGTATACGCTCATGCAGCGAAATCACCACTGCAGCGCTCAATTACGTTCGCGGATCGAGCAACGGCTTCCCCAATCAGGGACTGAGTAACAAGCAGATTTTGCGAGCGCTGGATGTAGAAGGGATCCGTTACCACGATGCCAATCTTACGTCTCGAACCCCGGCATGGTTCCGTGGTTTTGTCTCTGCATACATAGATAGTGACCTGTCCGTCATGCTGACCGGTGACGTTTACAGGCTCAAGGTGGTGAAAAACGAGAGCGGTGAAGTCACCCGAAAAAAACTGGTGTTCATGGGCCAGCATGCGATCACTACTCTCGGGTACGATTTCCGAGGCGATTCGGACTGGGTGTACGTGCACGATGACAGGATCGGCCCCTACGCCCGCGCTGAGCTGACCACCGTGGGTGAGCTCGTCGGCCCTGGTGCCGAACGCAAGTTGAGGAATCGTTGTGCCTTGGTGATGCGTGTGCGAAATCTCGATGAGGAATGGGAAGAGGTCATTGTCCCAGACGTCTCCATCGTCCCGGTGGATAGGAAGGCGCGGCTGCAATATGCCTTCGCACGCGCAACGGCCGATCGGATCATCACTGAGGTAGAAGCCTGGATGGAAAAGGTCACTATCACTGCCGAGGAATTCCGCTGCGACATCAAGCTTTCCTCGATCCATCGAGTGCGTGATGATGTGCTGGAGCACAAAGCCCCCTATCAAGCGGGAGAGTCGACGCTGGAAGGCAACCATGTCGTCGACGCACTTCGCATGGAGATGTGGGCTGAAGAAAAAGTGCGCTTCCTCACGAATCATCTCGCCAGGCTACAGTGGCAATTGGATTTTCACTGGGGGAATCGACATGTCTTCCGCGTGTTGCTTGATGCGACCGATATACCTTTGGGGAACGCCATCTCAGGCGTCTATCGCTTCGACCCTGTGTATGCTGATCTCATCCTGCAGGGGTTCGATGAGCAAGTCCTGAAAGGTAGCGTCACTGTCGACATTGGCGAGCAGCACTTCTACAACGCTTTCCTCAAAGCGCTGAAGCGTCGACACGACCACTACGAAGATCATTTGAACAGTCACTACGGTGCTATCCGGGCGCCGAACTACATCAAGCCAGATGAGGTTTCGAAGACCGGGGAGGGCACCAACGAAACGATGCTTCGCTTCTTCGACCCGCAGGACGAATCGCTGGTCTCCTTGTATCCCGAAGTTGCAGGGGATCCGAATCGATGGTTGATCTGGGCGGTTGGCAAGGACGGAAGCTTGTTCGTGGCGGAAGACATCTCGGAGCCCGTTGTCTTAGGGCATCCGAGCATGACCGGTATGCAACCGGCTCGCATTGCGGGTGAGATGATCCTGGATCGCTCTTCGGGTGAACCTGTCTGGAAAGTCAACTCGGAATCGGGTCGTTACAGCAAAGACTATGCGAAGAGAGATGAATACCTGAGCTTTGCGATTCGGAAAATCCAGTCCTTCTTCCCCGATCGATTCAACAAAGGCCCGGCTCGCTCGGTCAATCAGGTGATCGAAAAACCGGTCGAAAATGAGCCGCCTCAACCTGTCGAGCAAGAATGCTCCGCGGCATTGTAGGGCGGTGCATTTGTTACCACGGCGCCTGCGACATTTTTTGAACAGTTCAGGCGCTGTGGAATCTGATCGTTTATTCGGGCCTTAGGCCCGGCTCGTCGAGTGACTGCTTTATTTCACCTCGGCGTTACCAAGCTTCAGTAAGTTCGTCGATGCGATCCGCGATCTGAGGCGTTTTTGATAGGATAAGGCAGCGCGCATTGCCGACGAACCCCTTGATCAGATACACCGCGTCGCCAACATCGAGTTCCAGCTCCTGCAACGCTTCATCGGGAATTCGAATCGCAACGTCATCATCCCATTCTTCAATCATGATCTTCATCGATGGCTTTCTCGCGTGTTTTCTCCCTGGTGAGCTCAGCCTGTGGTGACTACCCGGCAGTTTACAGAATTAAATTCCTTGAATAAATCATGGTGGCAGTGCAGTAAATAAATTTTTCTGATTAGGGAAATTACTCCACCCGGTAAGCGGTTTCTATAAGCACCTTTACTCATTGTGGAAAATGGCAATTAATTGATGCTGGACTTGTTTTTCTTCACGGACTTCATGTCTCTGGGGCCGACTTGAGCGAGGAGCTTGTCTAGGATGCAGGAGGAAGCGGTTTGGCCTTTCCAGAATATCTTGATAGCTCCAAATCTCGGAGTCTTATTAGCTCGTCACTACGCGTCGTGAACTCTTCTTGCGTTATTTTTTTGCTTTTAAATTCAATATAAAGTGCGTCGGATTTTTTCTGGTATAAAGTCAAGGTGCTGGTTGTATGGACGCTTTCAGCGGCAGAGCCAATACTTCTGTTATCTTCGAAAACCTTAGTTAAGTATTCTCTAAGTGATTCTATACTTTTGTGGCCTGTCCACTCCCGAACTTTCCTCAAAAACTCTTTGTCACTAATGAGTGCGGACTCAAACTCATCCTTGCTTTCAAATTTGTGCCGTTCCACAAGAAGTGTGAAAAGGTTGGTTATAAATGCATGACGAAACATGTGTGCGCATGCCTGTTCTTCAATCCCGGCGGCTAATCGAATTTTGGAAACGATGGACGTTATGGTTTCAATGGCTATAGGGCGTCCAGTAGTTTCTGAAATAAAGAGAAAGTCATTTTTGTTTTCGGGGTGGATCTTAATGACTTTTTGTCTTTCGGCGATATATTTTTTTACCTCATTCAAAGCAATCGCATTGACTGGTACCTCTCGGATAAAGGCGTCACCGCGCTTGAGTGTCAAAAACTTTAGCATTGGGTACTTCATGAGCTGGCATTCTCGGAGCGCAGCCAAAGTGATTGACGCAATTTCGGCTCTGCGAGCACCTGTATGTTGAAGCAAAGTTATGAGTGCAAGGTGCCGTGCCTTGAGGAAGTTGGAATTGGAGCTGTTATTAACGGCTTGCTCCATTTTCTCAATGTTGTGTTCAGGAATCGGCCCCCTTGAGTGCTCACGAAAAGGGAGTGGAAAGGAGTGATGTGACTTTGTAGTTATAACTTTGTGTTGGTTGTTGAATGTTCGAACGACTTCTTCTGTCGTCAGCTTGATAGTGCCTTTCTCGGAAACAAAATTCGGATCGCCATAAAACTCTCCAAGCCAAGATAAAAAATTCAAGCACTCCCTTCCAATGTTGATGGTTGTTCTGTCTTTTCTCCTTGGTTTTCCAGGTCTTCTCGGATCGGGCTCCTCGATTAACTCAATGATGAAATCTTCGAAAAATTTATCGGTTATATGGTAAGGGTCGATACCGTGATACCAGCAGCGTCTTATAAGTTGACTGATATTGCTTGCGTACTGGCCTAATGTTCCGCCCTTGCTATCCTGTCTTCGACCGTCGGCAGAAATTTGCTTATGCTTCTTGGAACATTTTAATAGGTAGAGGTTGGCAATGTGGCATGGTTCTTTGTTCGGCCACTTGATGTATGGGAACCTGTAAAATGAATGCTTGCTTACTTTGCCGCTCGAAACTCTTTGGAAAAGATTAACATGCTCTAGGGTTTCCACCAGGAATTCGTCAGTCATCTTTTATTGTTCCTGGGCTTAATGGATATGACTGGCGCTTTTTGAATTGGTGGTAGTTGGTAGGCTTCAGGATTAAGGCTAGTGATAGCAGTTATTCGCTTTAGTATTTCCGTAACACGAATTTTGCGAGTGACTTCATCTTGGGCGCTGACGACGCCATCCAACTTACTACGAACGTCCAATAAAGTTTGCAGTAGTATTAAGTTAGAGCGTTTTTGCACGTCGAGGTTGAGTTTGAGCTCCGCCAATTGTTCGGTCATTGCTTCTTTAGTTCTGTTGTTTCTGGTGGGTGTTTTGTTTTTTTCTTTGCGGACAACCAAAACTGCGTTTTTGCGTAAGCTATCTATCGCAGCGAACCCACCAGATATTCGTTCTTCACTCCTTTGCTTGAATGTATTCAGACTTATAGGTGATATGTTTAGGCACTCGTCATGGACGATTATTTGCAAGTCTAGTTTAGCAAGTGATGCCTGGCTTACAAGCGATTCAACTATCAGTGCGTCGTCGAGGAATTTAGAGGGGGTAGCAATTATGGCTAGGAGTAGCTTTCTCGTATGTTCAATTGAAGATGTTTGAATCTCTTTCAATTCATTCCATTTCATTTTGTTTCCTCACAACTGCTAGTATTTCAACGCGGAAGCCAGTATCGCTTTCCAGAAAAAGAGGCTCGATGGTCATTTGGCCGCCCTCCAAGAGAAAGTCAAAGTAGCCGGCAAGTTGTTCAGAGTCCATTACTGACACATTTCGAGTGCCAAATTTTTCCTCAACCAGATCAATCACGTCAGTATAGTGAGTAGTGCCAGCAGTGGCTATGCGCTCACTGAGTGCTTGTGCCAAGGTGTTTCGAAGCTCCTTGCCCGGAAGCTCCTCCGTTATGTAGTTCCAGATGTGAGCTGGGTCTGTATGGCCAAACATCCATTGCAAGATGCCCTCGCTTGCCCCGTAGCCGCAGTGGAGGAAGACCAACGCAAAGAATCTCCTCAGTTGGTGTTGCCGGATGTAGTAACGACGGCACAGGCCATCAACATCTACCTGGAAATAATCGCAGAAAAGATCAATATTCTTGTAGTAAAGATAGACATCGCACGGCGTCAACGTGCTGGTGCCGATGATGCCTGGGGAAGAAAATAGGAGGAGGTGCTCATCGATGAAGCCAATGTGGATTAGCTCTCTCTGGAAATCTATGATCGTCTGAATCATCTGAGCGGCCAATGGATCAATCGGTCTGGCGTTCTTTGACCGTCGGCCTTGTAAACCCCGAGTGGATTTCGCAAGTGGTGCTATTAGCCATGTTTTGTCGTCGCTTAGGCATGTTTTAGGGTCGAGGCTGCGTAGTTCAGATCCCCGCTTCGCCATTGTTGCACCTACCACTAGCTGAACTGCTCCGAAAAAGACAGCAATCAGCTCTAGTAAACCGGAGTTGTTTCGCAATTTTTTAAAGTACAATGCTTTATTAATCTTTAAATCTGTCCCAGGCCCTCTCCCAAAGGAACGGGTGGAAATGCCTAGGTGCTGAACTCCAAGTTTGGCAATAGAAGGTTCAAGCAATAAGACTATAATGTCATCCGGGATGCTGGTGATCTTGACTTTATTTTTAAGAGCGTACTTGGTTATATTCAGGTAGCTATTTAATAGCTGATGGCCATATTCAATATAAAATTCAATTCCGTTCTTCAGTGCCTTGAAGATAATAGGGGTAGGTACATTCTTGAACCTGCCCATAGCAGAGCCTGAAATTTTAAGAGTAGCAATTTCTCTGACATCAGTTAGGCTAGGTAATGGCAATCGGCAATCCCGAATGGATGATTTTCTGCAGGGATGCGAAGCATGTCCGATAAAGCACTAGATCACGCGTTGTCATACAGTCACGATTTCCATTCGTGACTGGCACACCGTCAAGTTCACGGATGAAACGATCCTGTCTCCCTGCGAAACCCAATATGCTATGCATAGGTTTAAGGCGTTTTTTACCTGCAAGGGTATTTGCATATATTTGGGCGCTGATTTTTACTGAGTTTACGTTGTAACCACCTGTGGGAATAGCCTGGTACATCTTCTTCAAATACAGTGCCGCCCGAATGCGCGGGATAAGCTCAATTGGGATCTCTAACTTGTTATCTTCCAGCTGGATGGGCGTGATGTCTGAGATAGACGGATTTTCTTGGATACAACGGTCGATATCCGAGGGGGCAGTGTTCTTCAAGATTTCAATACAATATTTTGTCAGGCGATTATTCCAGTCATAGGTGCTAACCGCAACGTGACTGCTGGTGCCGACCTGCTCTAGGATGTCACACATTACTTCATAAGTTAGCGCGCTAAGGCCATACGCTATAAGTTCTAGCTTTTCAGCGCTTTGTAGAATGTGGTCAATAAGAGTCAGTGTCCTCCGAAAGTCAGCTGCCTGCGCATCCATGCTATTGGAGTGCATGTGACTTGTAGCATTTTGTGTTGCTGCTATCAACCAACTTTTAAAAGCTTTGAGCAAATCTGAGTTTTTGTCTTCTACCAAGAACGAGCCATCATATAAGCGAACGCTCCAATCCAGCTCTTGGTCTAGTTTGTAGCCAAAGTTATATTTCCAGTTACTGCTTTCGTAGCTCGATACGAGCCATGGCGCATTCATGAAGTCACTCAAATCACGCTTTTTGAACAAGTTGGCGAAATGTGCGAGGTGTTCAGGATGCTGCATGGATCATCCCCTTGTAAGCGTCTGGATTACAGTTTTTAATCGCTTCATTCAAATGACTGTGCAGTACTTTATCACGGCTTTTAAGGATGAATTTTTCGACCATATCGCAAATCGAAGACCAATACCTCGCGAGCCCCCTAACATTGGTTGGCGTTTGGCTAGCCTTGATGGCCTCTCTAATTGATAGCAACGCGGTCATGCTCTCAGTCGAGACTGAGACACCAACCTCCACAACCTCTCCGTTTGCCAACCTGTTCTCTTCCATGGTTTTAAGATTTTCTGGGACTTCTTTCAGTGCATACCGGCTCAGGAAATCATGTAACTGATTAAAATTGTCAAACTTGGTTGCTTGAAGGAAATATTTGCTGTCCTTCATAGCTTCACAAATGATGCCTTTTTGAAAAATCCTGACATACCGCGTGGCAAAAAAGTCATAGATTGCTTTTGGTAAGTACGATTCAAGTAGATCTCTCGAGTAATGGGCATGCCCAAGTTTTTTGGCCAGGCGGGTCAGGCTGTGGTTCTGGATATAGTCAGCCACCGCAGATTGGGAACGAACTCGAGAAATTGAAAGCTTTTCTATGAATTCAACCAGTTCTGCATCCCTTTTGTGAGTAAATGGGGACAGTTTATCTATAAAGTTCTCTCTGAGAGTTCGTCGGGTCTTGACTGCACACCGGTTTAATATGTTGGTGTCCGCAACGGTTGGGTAGTTGAAGCCGCTGCCGGATGTAAGAAACAGCTTTTGCCAATTGGGATCGCGTTGTTTCTTCAGATAAGCGCGGAGAGGATTAGTGATGTCTTCTACCATACGAACAAGCGCTGCCGCTCGAGGCGATAGCAGAATCTTTTGTTCGGAGTGCTTACTTCCTCGCCGATCTTTGAAGCCGATTAATTCGTACCCTTTATCAACTTTTATGAAGGAGACTCTTTTTTTTCCTTCCCATATATCCAAGTCCTCTAAGAAAGTTGTAGTGATCTCAGGATGATATAGTGTAAGAAGGCATTGAAACGGAAATAGGGAGTAGCTGGTTGGCAACCCGAGCAGAGATGCCAATGCTGGTAGCCCTATAGTGTAACGGTTGCGCGCTTCATCTGGTACACACATACCTTCGGATTCGAAAGTATGGAAAATATTTTGAATGCCGACTTTATCGAAATCGTAATAATCGCGTGAGTTTTGACCGCGAATGTCAAGAGTTTTACCAAGCTTTGCTTCTCTAATCCTAATGCGCTGTGCTCGGCGTAATTTCAACGCTTCCGATAACCCCCATTTCTCTACGCAGCGCAAATCACTTTTGATCTCGCCATAAAGTAGGTCAATTGCTTGAATATCAGTTACATGAAGCGGGACTTCCGTCAGTAACTTGTCTTTAATTTCGATTCCGTGTTTGTTCGTCCTGATATTGAGCTCGGCACCTGCTTTGAGTTTGCTAGGGGGAATGACAAGTGCCCTTTCTTCAGCATTCCAAATTCCTGGCTTGATAAAGGATCTGATAATGATTAGTCGCAGAGCACGCCAGGAGCGAATATTCAAGCCTTCTTCCTGATTACGTTCCCATTCCGTGGTTTGGTAATGCCAAAAATAATCCTTGAACAACTCCTCCATTATTTCCGGTGACTTAAAAGCCTGTGGAGGGAAGCGGTACGCGTTTTCTGAAATGAAACTGGCTAATTTGTTAATCATGTTGCTTTGTACTTTGCAACGTTTCAAGGAGTCGCGCCGGATCGCTTCATGAAATTCTGCAGTAAATTCAGAGCCATGAGATAAGTACAAGTCAACCAACTTCAAAAAAACTGGCTTTCCCTTCTTGCCTTTAACCTTCCAGCAATTCCAAAAAGTCACGGTATTTTGGTTGATCTTGCTCTTGCATGTTTTCCAAGCCTGTTCGTAGAACGGGATCTCCGCTCGCGACCAAGTCATCGGTTGAACCCCTTTAACGTAGCCGGCTACCCGGTGACCATGCGCTGGGGGCGACCATTTGTGCCCGGTGAATTTATCGAGCCCCGGGTGGTACAAACCGTTCTCGATGCCATCAATGATGAGAGTGGCAGCCTGCTGGTGTTCTTGCCCGGGCAGGCAGAAATTCGCCGGGTTAATCAGCAATTGGCCGACGCGCTGGGGTCGCGCAGCGATGTTTTGATTTGCCCGTTGCATGGCGAGCTGGACCTCGCGGCCCAGCGTGCAGCCATCGAGCCCGCGCCCAAGGGCCTGCGCAAAGTGGTGTTGGCCACCAATATCGCCGAGACCAGCCTGACCATTGACGGCGTGCGGGTGGTGATCGACGCCGGGCTGGCGCGGGTGCCACGTTTCGATCCGGGTAGCGGCATGACCCGTCTCGACACTCAGCGTATTTCCCGCGCCAGTGCCACTCAGCGTGCCGGTCGCGCCGGGCGGCTGGAACCTGGTGTCTGTTACCGGTTGTGGTCCGAAGATCAACACGCGCAACTGGCCGCCTATGGCAGCGCGGAGATCCTCCAGGCCGATCTGGCCGGGCTGGCGCTGCAACTGGCGCGCTGGGGCGTGACGCCGGAGCAACTGATCTGGCTCGACGTGCCTCCCGGTGCAAGTTATGCACAGGCTCAGCAATTGCTGGAACGCCTGGGCGCCTTGCGCGAGCAAAAGCTGACGTCTCACGGTCAAGCGATGGCCGAGCTCCCCGCGCATCCGCGTATCGCACATTTGCTGATTCGCGGGCAGGATTTGGGGCTGGCCGACATGGCCTGTGACGTGGCGGCGCTATTGGGTGAGCGAGATATTTTGCGCGGCGCCGGGGCGGACGTGCACAGCCGTCTGGCCCTGCTCTCGGGCGAAAGCCGCGCGGCGCGAGGCGGGCAGGGTGGGGTGCAGCGCGCCAAGCAACTGGCCCGGCAATATCGCGGCTACTTGCGCGGCAAAGCCACACAACCGGTCACTGACCCAGATCACCCGCGCTGGCTGGGCGCCTTGCTGGCGCTGGCCTACCCCGACCGCATCGCCCTGCAACGCAAACCCGGCGGTGCCGAGTACCGGCTGGCCAACGGGCGTGCTGCTGTATTTACCGAAAGTGATGTGCTGATGAAACATCCCTGGCTGGTGATCGCTGATTTGGGTAGCCGCCAAGGCCAACGTGAAGAGCGCATCTACCTGGCTGCCGAGTTCGACGCCGGGTTGCTGGATGGCGTATTGAGCGAGCAGGTCAGCGTTGTCGATCAGCTTGACTGGGACGAGCGCGAAGGCGTGTTGCGCGCTGAGCGTCAGCGCAAGGTCGGTGAGCTGGTACTCAGCCGCGAACCGCTAACCGGGCTGGACGAAGCAGCGCGCACGCAAGCACTGATCAATCTGGTAAGGCGCAAGGGGCTGGAGCTGTTGCCGTGGACGCCGGAGTTGCGCCAATGGCAGGCTCGCGTGGCGTTGCTGCGTCAGCTTGATATGCAGGCTCAAGGCCAGAGTGAATGGCCGGACGTCAGCGATGCTGCATTACTGGCTGGGCTTGAGGATTGGCTGGCGCCGTACCTGGGGCGTGTCTCGCGGTTGAGCCACTTTGCCAACCTCGACCTGTCCAGCATTGTGCATAACTTGCTCAAATGGCCGCTACCCCAGCGCCTGGAGGAGCTGGCGCCGCATCACATCAAAGTGCCGTCGGGCTCTTCGGTGCGGCTGGATTACAGCGAGCACCCACCGATTCTGGCGGTACGCCTGCAAGAGCTGTTTGGGCTGTCGGATACCCCGCGTATCGCCGGTGGTCGGCAAGTGGTCAAGTTGCACCTGTTATCGCCTGCCAGGCGTCCGGTGCAAGTGACCCAGGACTTGGCCAACTTCTGGAAGTCGACATACGACGAGGTCAAGAAAGACCTCAAAGGCCGATACCCCAAGCATTTTTGGCCTGACGACCCTTTGGTCGCGCAAGCTACTGCACGGGTAAAGCCGAAAGGGACATAGTCAGGTTTCTGCCCCTATCGTTGAGCCGTCATGCGGGCGGTTCAATTCAAGCTTGAGCCTTTCTTGCTTGTTGCCAGGTGGTCTGCCCAGCAATATCAGGAAAGTGCAGGCTGAAAACGGTGATTTCGCCAGTCACACTTTGGACCTGCGCCGTACCCTGATGAAGGCTCATGATCGACCGGACAATTGCCAGGCCAAGACCGGTACCGCCTTCCCCTCGCGATCGGCTAGTGTCGACTCGATAAAAACGGTCGAACAAGTGCAACAGATGCTGAGACTCGATCCCTGGGCCTGGGTTGGCTACAAGTAGCGAGATGTGTTTGGCATGTTTTTCGATAACAACCGAGATGGAATGTTCTGCGGGGCAGTGCCGTATCGCGTTGGATACCAGGTTTGATATAGCTCGCTGAATCATCAATCTGTCGCCAATGGTTTTGCCGTTTCCGGTGACGTTCAGGCTTATCTGTTTTTCTTGCGCAGACAGCGAAAACAGATCGATGACCTTCAGCGCTTCATCCTCCAGGGTAATTGTCTCGAACGGGACAAGCGCTGCCGGGTGACTGACCTGAGCGAGGAAGAGCATGTCCGCAACGATTCGGGTGACGCGCCCCAGTTCTTCGGTACAGGATTCCAGCACCGTTTTGTACTCTTGTGCCGATCTCTCCCGAGTCAGGGTCACTTGGGCCTTGCCCATCAAATTGGAGATAGGAGATCGCAGTTCGTGGGCCAAGTCATCGGAGAACTGCGACAGTTGCTGAACGCCGCTGTCGAGTCTGTGCAGCATGAAGTTGATTGCATGTGCCAGTTCACTGAGTTCCTGAGGCATTTTGACGACGGAGAGTCGGTGGCTGAGGTCTTGAGCCGAGATCATGGCGGCGACTTTGCGGAACTCTCTCAGTGGCGAAAGTCCTCGTTGCACCACCGCCCAAGCACTAATCCCGATGAATATCAGTAAAAGCGGCAGAGCAATAATCGTCGAGCGAAGATAGGCGTTTAGTAGCGCTTCATCGTTTGCACAGTCCATCGACAGCAATACGGGAACGCTCACTCCGTTCTTTAACCGGATAAGTTTGGACGCAGTAAGAAAGTGTCGACCCTCGTCATCGGTATAAGTGGAATAGGTGATCTTGTCGCCGGTCGCGCTCGCTTCTTTCAACTCAACCCGAAAATCCGACAAGCCAGAGCCGAACTTCAGTAAGGGCTTTCTGAGGTTTGTCAGGTCATAAATGGTCAGGTTCAGATTGTCATGCCCCATGACCTGGTCCAGCAACGAGTGAGGTTTAGAGCTTACATCGGCCGTGTCGTCGTACATTGAGAGGTGCTGTTCAACCTGCTGCAATTTCTTGTCCAGGCTGCTTCTGGCTAGCGTATCCAGCTCATGTGTCAACGCGAAAAAAGCCAGGATAGCCAACGATACAACCAGCAACGCCCCCAAAATACTTACGGTCAAACCTAGTCGCATTGACAGACTGACCGGCTTCATTCGCGCGCTTCCAGTACGTAGCCAACACCGCGGAGTGTATGGATCAGTTTGTTATCGTACGGGTCGTCAATTTTGGCTCTCAATCTACGAATTGAGACTTCGACAACGTTAGTGTCGCAGTCAAAGTTCATGTCCCAAACCAATGAAATGATTTGGGTGCGCGAGAGCACTTCGCCGGTTTGACGCATCAGCAGGTGCAGAAGCGCAAACTCCTTGGTCGTAAGGTCTATACGGTGGTCACCACGAAAAG
Organism: Pseudomonas sp. ML2-2023-6; assembly: GCF_037055265.1. Lineage (NCBI taxonomy): Bacteria > Pseudomonadati > Pseudomonadota > Gammaproteobacteria > Pseudomonadales > Pseudomonadaceae > Pseudomonas > Pseudomonas sp. ML2-2023-6. Next base: position 1,366,078 of record NZ_CP146347.1, read on the forward strand.
CCCGATGGCGTCCTTGATCAAGCTCCAGATCGGCGACCTTGAGCACCTGTGGAACCGGAGTGTGCTCACTGCGCCGCATCAGGGTTCGTACGCGGGCCAGTAGCTCAGGAAACTCGAACGGTTTCACCAGGTAGTCATCGGCACCCAAATCCAGCCCGCGAATTTTGTCCGCCAGGCGCCCGCGTGCCGTCAACATCATGACCCGCGCATTACTGCTCTGACGCAGACGTTCAAGTACTCCCCAGCCATCAAGTTCTGGAAGATTAACGTCAAGTATCACCACGTCATAGCTATGTTGGCGCGCCAGATGAAGTCCATCTGTCCCCGTTGCTGCGTGGTCCACAACATACCCACTTTCAGTCAGGCCTTGGTGCAAGTACTCGGCAGTTTTAGGCTCGTCCTCAATGACAAGGATTCGCATGATAGGTCACCACTGTTAATAAAAATAATGAGTTGGTTCAGAGAAAATATTATTTTTCTTATGGTTTTCTGATCGAAATAAAAACGGCGTTTAAATAACTCGGTTATGTGTGGGCGTACGGTCCAGATGTTAGCGAATACGGATCAGCCTAAAGCCTGTAGCGACTATAGGGTCAAGTCATGGCTGCGTGATTGAGCTATAAAAATCAGTGTGTTGCGACAATTTGTCGCGGCGGTAAATCCTGATTCCAGCCGCGAGTGACAAGGGCAAAAGTACTTGAGTGACGGAGGTAAATGTTATTTGGGATATGCGGGCTGAGGGGGGGCTCGTAAAACTGGCGACCTGTTGATCTGTTTTCTAATGCCTTTGATTTTAGAGTAAAAACACAGCCGAATCTCAAGATAACGTATTTGTAATTCTTCAGTCACGTTGTTGATAAGTGCTGGCTTTAAAGTGTTGAACACTGAAACTTAGCGTTATAGGAACTATTGAATTGCATCGGCATAAAGAAATAGCTGCATCAATAAAGACCTTCCTGGTAGTCAGTATTGGTTGTGCACTTTTACTGGTCGGCCCCCCTGCGGTTGCAGTTTCACCTTTGCAAAGCCTGACCATGGATCAAGCACTTGAGGCCGCGTTTTCAAACAATCCTGAATTGGCGGCTGCACAGTGGGACATTGGCATTGCTCAAGGAGATTTGCAGCAGGCGGGGTTGATGCCAAACCCGCAGGTCTCCTGGGAGGCTGAAGATACGCGGAGAAATTCGCGGACTACGACGGTGCTGATCAATCAGCAGATCGAGCTTGGGGGCAAGCGCGGAGCCAGGGTCGACTTGGCCAGTCGAAATCAGGATGCGGTCGGGATTGAATTGGAGCGAAAGCGCAATGTACTGCGTGCCGATGTTATCCAGGCATTTTCCAGCGCCTCAACGGCTCAGCAAAGAGTGCTCTTGGCACGTCAATCACTTGAACTGGCGGAGCGCGGTTTACGGGTTGCCCAAGGTCGCATCAAGAGTGGCAAAACCTCCCCTGTTGAAGGTACGCGCGCAGAGGTTCAGCTTTCAGAAGTGCGCCTGGAGCTGCGGCGAGCTGAGCGGGATGAGGCCAGTGCGCTCCAGCAGCTCGCTCTAGTCATGGGGGCGCCTTTGCCAGTATTTCTGGTCGTGGGTGATTCAAGCCGGTCCATGCCAGCGGTACCGGACCCGTTATTGCTGCTTGATCGCATCGACAGGACCGCAGAGCTGCGATTGGCAGCGCTGCAAATTGATCAACGGGAAGCCTCTCTTGAGTTGGAGAGGGCGCAACGTATTCCGGATCTGACGGTAAGTGTAGGCAGCCAATACGATGCGCTCGAGCGCGAGCGGGTGAATGTCGTGGGGCTGTCTATGCCCATCCCATTGTTTAACCGTAACCAGGGCAATGTTTTGGCCGCTGCCCGCCGTACCGACCAAGCCCGTGATCTTCGCAACGCCAGCGAGCTACGTCTGCGCACAGAAATCCAGACCACGCTGGATCAATGGCGGACTGCCAATACGGAAGTTGCTTCGTTTAATCAAACCATCCTGCCTGCCGCGCAAAGTGCCGTCGATACCGCTACGCGCGGCTTCGAAATGGGCAAGTTCAACTTTCTGGACGTTCTTGATGCACAGCGCACCTTAATCAGTGCCCGCACCCAATACATCCAGGCCATTACCGAGGCGACCAACGCCTGGGTGCGCATCGAGCGAATTTTCGGTGATATCGCTCCGATCACTCGTACCCCTTGAATTTCATAAAACGTTTTTTTACCGCGGCTCTACATCGTTCGTCACGGTCAATCCGTGACTGTCGACTGGGCGGTGGAAGGAGTCACCATGGACAAAAAACTAAGCATCGTCACTGCACTGACTTTGACGGTGGGTATCGCTATCGGCTCATTGTGGATAGGCAGCCCTTTGGCTCCGTCGACGGAAGTTCAAGCCCTGGAAGACAAGGGCCATGACGATCACGGCGATGAAGCCGAGGGTAATAAATCGGCTGAGGGCAAACATGCCGAAGGTGAGGCGTCAGAGGGAAACCTGACTCTAAGTGAAGAGCAGATCACTGCAGCTGGCATCCAGTTAGTCGAAGCCAAGGCTCGGAGCATTAGCCTCTCATTGTCCTTTCCCGGAGAAGTTCGATTCGATGAAGACCGAACGGTGCATGTGGTGCCCCGAGTGGCCGGGGTCGTCGAGTCGGTCCATGTCAATCTCGGGCAACAGGTGAAAAAAGGGCAGCTCCTTGCCGTTATCGCCAGCCAACAAATTTCGGATCAGCGCAGTGAGCAAGCCTCCGCACAACGTCGCCTGGAGTTGGCGCGCACCACTTACGAGCGCGAGCGACAGCTATGGCAGGACAAGATCTCTGCCGAACAGGATTTCCTGCAAGCCCGGCAGGCTTTGCAAGAAGCCGAAATAGCCCTCACTAATGCTCGTCAGAAAATCAGTGCACTCAGCGGCAGCTCGGTGGTCAGCGGCGGTAACCAATATGAGTTGCGCTCGCCGTTCGATGGCGTTGTGGTTGAGAAACACTTGGGCATTGGCGAGGTTGTCAGCGAAACAACCAACGCCTTCATCCTCTCGGATCTGTCACGGGTGTGGGTGACCTTTGGGGTCTCGCCCAAGGATTTGAACAGGGTACTGGTGGGAAACACGGTCACGGTCATGGCTGCGGAACTGAACGCCGAAGTTACTGGGACCGTGGCCTATGTTGGCAGCCTGTTGGGCGAGCAAACCCGAACTGCAACGGTCCGGGTGACCTTGGCCAACCCACAAGGCGCCTGGCGTCCTGGGTTATTCGTGAACGTACGAGTTGCCACGGATACCCGGCAAGCAAAGGTCACGGTACCGCAAGCCGCTGTCCAGACGGTTGAGGACAAACAAACGGTTTTCGTCCGCACCAATGATGGGTTCAAGGCTCAGCCAGTGCAGACCGGCGGCCGTTCGCAGGGGTTGGTCGAGATCACACAAGGGCTGGAACCCGGTGTTCAAGTTGCCGCTGGGGCCAGCTTCATTTTGAAGTCAGAGCTGGGTAAAGCCTCCGCTGAACACGCTCACTGATCTGCCACTTCCACGAGAAGGTTCTCATGTTCGAACGCCTGATCCAATTTGCCATCGAGCAGCGCATCATCGTGCTGCTCGCGGTTCTCCTTATGGCCGGCCTTGGTATTTCAAGCTACCAGAAGCTGCCAATCGACGCCGTTCCAGATATCACCAACGTCCAGGTGCAAATCAACACGGGGGCGGCAGGTTTCTCGCCACTGGAGACCGAGCAGCGCATCACGTTCCCCATTGAAACCGCTATGGCCGGCCTGCCAGCTCTAGAGCAGACCCGCTCGCTATCACGCTCGGGTTTGTCGCAAGTCACTGTAATTTTCAAGGAAGGCACCGATTTATTCTTCGCCCGGCAATTGGTCAATGAGCGATTACAGGTGGCCAAGGAACAACTGCCCGAAGGTGTGAAAGCTGTTTTGGGGCCGATATCTACTGGCCTGGGGGAGATTTTCCTATGGACGGTCGAGGCCCAGGAAGGAGCCGTCAAGGAGGACGGGAATCCCTATACACCGACGGACTTGAGGGTGATCCAGGACTGGATCATCAAACCTCAGATGCGTAACGTTCCGGGCGTCGCTGAAATCAATACCATTGGCGGGTTTGCCAAGGAGTACCAGATTGCCCCCGATCCAAAACGCCTGGCGGCTTACAAGCTGACTCTGACTGACCTAGTGACAGCGCTGGAGCGCAATAATGCCAATGTTGGCGCCGGTTTCATTGAGCGCAGCGGTGAGCAACTGCTGATCCGTGCTCCCGGCCAGGTGGCGACCACTGAAGACATCGCCAATATCGTAATGGCCAACGTCGATGGCACGCCCATCCGTATAAAGAATGTGGCGACCGTGGATATTGGTCGTGAAATGCGCACCGGAGCGGCGACCGAAAACGGCCGTGAAGTTGTACTCGGTACGGTCTTCATGCTGATCGGCGAGAACAGCCGTACCGTGTCTCAGGCGGTTGCCGCCAAGTTGGAGCAAATCAATCGTTCACTGCCCAAAGGGGTGGCAGCAGTTCCCGTATACGACCGCACCAACCTGGTGGACAAGGCTATTGCCACGGTCAAGAAGAACCTGATTGAAGGTGCGATCCTGGTAATCGCGGTTCTATTCCTGTTCCTGGGCAACATTCGCGCTGCACTCATCACGGCGATGGTCATCCCGTTGGCGATGTTGTTTACCTTCACGGGTATGTTCGCCAACAAAGTCAGTGCCAACCTGATGAGTCTTGGTGCTCTGGACTTCGGCATCATCGTCGACGGAGCGGTGGTGATTGTCGAGAATGCCATCAGGCGTCTTGCTCATGCTCAGCAGCGTCACGGACGCATCCTCACGCGCTCCGAACGCTTTCACGAAGTGTTTGCTGCCGCCAGGGAGGCCCGTCGACCGCTGATTTTTGGTCAGTTGATCATCATGGTTGTTTACCTGCCAATTTTCGCCCTGACCGGCGTTGAAGGGAAAATGTTCCACCCTATGGCGTTTACCGTCGTGATCGCCTTGCTTGGCGCCATGCTGCTGTCCGTCACCTTTGTTCCTGCTGCAATTGCCATGTTCGTGACGGGCAAGGTCAAGGAAGAAGAGAACGTGATCATGCGTGGGGCGCGTCTGGTGTATGCACCCGCTCTGGATTGGGTCATGCGCCATCGATCACTGGCATTTGCCATGGCTTTGGTCGTCATCGCTGCGTGTGCTGGCGTCGCCAGTCGAATGGGCAGCGAGTTTGTGCCGAGCTTGAGCGAAGGTGATTTTGCCCTGCAAGCCTTGCGGGTTCCCGGCACCAGCTTGACGCAATCGGTGGAAATGCAGCAGCGCCTGGAAAAGCTGGTGCTGGAAAAGGTGCCGGAAGTCGAGCGGATGCTTGCTCGTACCGGTACCGCAGAAATTGCCTCAGATCCAATGCCACCTAACATCTCTGACAGTTATGTGATGCTCAAGCCGAAGGATCAATGGCCAGATCCGGGGAAATCCCGGGAGGTGTTGATAGACGAGATCCAGAAAGCTGCGGCCATTATGCCCGGTAGCAACTATGAGGTTTCCCAGCCGATTCAATTACGGTTTAACGAATTGATCTCAGGCGTGCGCAGTGATGTGGCGGTCAAGGTTTTTGGCGATGACATGGAGGTGCTTAACAGCACCGCTGCGAAAATTGCCGCGTCCATGCAGAGTGTTGATGGCGCCTCTGAGGTCAAAGTCGAGCAGACGACAGGGCTGCCGGTGCTGACCATCAACATCGATCGTGACAAAGCTGCGCGTTACGGCCTGAACGTTGGGGATGTGCAAGACACCATTGCGGTTGCAGTCGGTGGCCGCCAGGCCGGTACGATGTATGAAGGCGATCGCCGCTTTGACATGGTCGTGCGTTTGTCTGACGCCATGCGCAAGGATCTGGATGGGTTGTCCACACTCTTGATCCCGGTCCCGGCGCTGCTTGGCAGCAATGCAGGCCAGATTGGGTTTATTGCTCTTTCAGAGGTGGCGAGCCTTGATCTGGTGTTGGGGCCAAATCAGGTCAGTCGTGAAAACGGTAAACGTCTGGTTATTGTCAGCGCCAACGTGCGTGGACGGGATATTGGTTCATTCGTAAAGGAAGCCACAAAGGCCATTGATCAGGAGGTGCCGATCCCTGCGGGTTACTGGACCAGTTGGGGGGGGCAATTCGAGCAACTTCAATCCGCTGCCAAACGCCTGCAAGTCGTTGTGCCGGTGGCCTTGCTCCTGGTCTTCGCCCTGCTGTTCATGATGTTCAACAATTTGAAGGATGGATTGTTGGTGTTCACCGGGATTCCCTTTGCGCTGACGGGTGGAGTCATGGCTTTGTGGCTGCGCGATATTCCACTGTCAATTTCGGCCGGTGTTGGTTTTATTGCGTTGTCAGGTGTGGCGGTGCTGAACGGGCTGGTGATGATCGCTTTCATCCGCAATCTGCGTGAGGAAGGGTATTCGTTGAGCTCTGCTATCAATGAGGGAGCCCTGACACGTCTACGCCCGGTGTTGATGACTGCACTGGTGGCCTCTCTGGGTTTTATTCCTATGGCTTTGGCCACCGGAACCGGGGCTGAAGTCCAACGACCGCTGGCGACAGTGGTGATTGGCGGCATCCTGTCTTCAACTGCGTTAACCCTGTTGATATTGCCTGCGTTGTATCACTGGGCGCACCGTCGGGACGAGGATGCAGTGCAAGAGAACAAAAAAGCCAACGTTTAGATGCCTTCAACTGGCCCGCTGAAGTTATCCGGCAGCGGGCTTTAAAGTTGGCAAAGATGACCGGTATGTAATCTGGGTGCCACCGTGACGTTAGGTTCGGATTGATACGCTAGTGGCTGAATAAATATGAGGCGTCACTATGAACATTACTCGGATTTTCGCGCTTGCAGGCGTGTTGTTATTTTCTTCCGCTGCCTTGGCGGAAGGTGGCGGAGACCGGACGTTTGCCAAAGCCACGCAAGCGACTGATCAGGTCATGGAAAAGTATGTTGCCAATGAAGTAAGGAGTCCCACGCTAGTATCAAGCGATAGTCGCGTTGAGGCGGATAAATAACGCGTATAGCGTTGAGTGTAAACAACCCGTCCCATTTTTGTGAGGCGGGTTACTTATAAAAAGGTTCATTACATATTCGTAAATCGAACGCCGTACTCTTGAAGTTGGCCGCGTTAAGGCATGATTGTATCAGGTGCAAAAAATATGAAATTCATCATCACCCTCGCTTTCGCAAGCACACTGGCGATCTCTTTCAGCGCACTTGCAGGCGTTGGAGTGGACAAGGCTTTTGAGAAAAAAATGATTGCGAATGCCAAAGCCATGGAGGCGTATGCTGTCAGCCAGGGAAAGAGTGCCCCTGTAGCGAAGCATTACACATACGGAATGAAGTTGGATGTCGTAAAGATAATCAGTGTCGTGCAGCCTGCGAATGTCTGCGCAGTGGTGCCAGCGGCAATGACTTATGAAGATACCCAGGGGCAACTGAATACGCTTAAATATACCGTGGCAGGTCACTGTAAGAAATAAGGTTGCCCGCCACTGCGTTTCTGTCAGGTTAATTAATAACGACGGTTAGTCATTCGGATGCAGGCGTGTCGAGCGATTGCGATGAAGAAGGTGCTTGCAAAAAAAGACGCCCCGAAGGACGTCATAATGCCCAACATCATCAAGAAGTAATAGCGCTTCCAAAGATGCCGGTTATTTAAACTTTACCGCCGTGAGCCTAGATGATTACAGACGTGTTACTTATCCTTGGAGGGCATCGCCAGATGCGCTGGCTACATCCCTGTTGGCTCCCAACAATTATAGATACCTCAACCTTACGCGTAGATGATTGAAGCATTACTTTTTTGTAATTTTCGGGGGCAGCGGCTTGAGATACTTCAAGCGTGGGAGCAAGCCTGCTCGCGAAGATCATTCGCGAGCAGGGGGCTTGGCCTGGAACAGGGTATCTACAGGGTTTCCGATGTGCCGTGGTACAGGTGCTGCTTGCCTATAGTTATACGTCGTCATACAACTATAGGCAAAAAACAATCAGTGCTGCAATATTTTGGACAGAAAGCTGCGTGCCCGATCAGAGCGCGGAGCGCTGAAGAACTCTTCCGACTTCACGTCTTCAATAATTTCGCCGCCGTCCATAAACACGATGCGATCCGCCACTTTGCGGGCGAAGCCCATTTCGTGGGTGACGCACATCATGGTCATGCCCTCGCCAGCCAGTTCGACCATCACATCCAGTACCTCGTTGACCATCTCCGGGTCCAGTGCCGAGGTCGGCTCATCGAACAGCATTGCGATGGGGTCCATGGCCAGGGCGCGGGCAATCGCTACCCGTTGCTGCTGGCCGCCGGACAACTGAATCGGGTACTTGTGGGCATGGCTCTTGAGCCCGACCCGTTCCAGCAGGGCCATGCCCTTTTTTGTTGCCGCGTGGCGATCGCGGCCCAGCACCTTGATCTGCGCCAGGTTGAGGTTGTCGATGATAGTCAGGTGCGGGAACAGCTCGAAATGCTGGAACACCATGCCCACCCGGGCACGCAGTTTCGGCAAGTCGACGCCCTTGCCGGTGACAGGCTGGTTCTCGATAAAAATCTCACCCTCTTGCACCGGCTCCAGACCGTTGACGCATTTGATCAGGGTGCTCTTGCCCGAGCCGGAGGGGCCGCACACCACCACGACTTCGCCGCGGGAAAGCGCTGTGGTGCAGTTCTTCAGGACCTGGAAGTTCCCGTACCATTTGCTCAGGTTGTTCATCTGGATCATGCGGTTTTCCCTACGTTTGTTTTCAAGCGTTTGCTCAGGCTGGACAGCAGGTAACAGATCACCAGATAGACCAAGGCTACGAACAGATAGAGTTCGACCAGGCGGCCGTCACGTTGCGCGAACTTGCTCGCGGCACCCGTGAAATCGGCGATGGACAGCACGTATACCAATGAGGTGTCTTGAAACAGGATGATGGTCTGGGTCAGCAGCAACGGTGCCATGCGGCGTAATGCCTGCGGCAGGATGACGTAAATCATCGATTGCGTCGGGCGCAGGCCAAGGGCTGCGGCCGCCTGTTTCTGGCCACCGCTGATGCTCTGGATACCACCGCGAATAATCTCGCTGTAATACGCGGCCTCGAACATACAGAACGTCACGAATGCAGTGACCACCGGCCCGATCTGCACTGGCCGTTCAGTGCCGAATGCCATTTGCAGCAACAGGGGCATCAGGAAGTAGAACCAGAAAATCACCAGCACCAGAGGGATGCTGCGCATGACCGTGACATAGCCCAAGGCAAAACCACGCATCACGCGGTTGTGCGACAGACGCATGATTGCCAGCAAGGTGCCCGCGACAATACCCACCGACATGGCGACGAAGGTCAGCAGCAGGGTGAATTTGAGGCCGTTCCACAGCGCGGGCATGGCCCGGACAATAACGCTTGGATCTAAATCGAACATGACTACCTCGTCGCGCCGCGAATGGTCAGGGAACGTTCTATATGGCCCATGACGAAAGTCACCAGCAGCGAAATGACCACGTAAATCACGGTCGCGGCGGTGAATGCTTCGAAGGTGTTGAACGAGTACTCGCTGATGTTGCGCGCTTGCGCGGTCAACTCCATCAGACCGATTGTCAGCGCCACCGATGAGTTCTTCAGGGTGTTAAGCGCTTCGGAGGTCAGGGGCGGAAATACCACGCGGATCGCTTGCGGCAACAGCACTTGCAGGTACATCTGGGTTGGCCGCAGCCCCAGCGCCAGTGCGGCGCCACGCTGCCCGACAGCAACCGACTCAATCCCAGCCTTGAACAACTCGGACAGCTTGGCCGAGGTGAACAGGGTCAGGGCCACGACCGCACTGAAGAACGAGGGGTAGGGCAAGTCCTGCTTGAGGTAGTCACCGACCGATACGGGCACCAGCTCAGGCAGCACGAAGAAGCAGATAAACATCTGCACCAGCAAAGGGATGTTGCGAAACACTTCCGTGTACAGGTTGCACAGCCACACCACCGGGCGCAGTGTCGTGGTGCGCAGAGTCCCGACCAGGCCACCGATCAGAAACGCCAGAACGAACGCGACAACAGTGGTCGCCAAGGTCCAGCTGGTTCCGTTAATCAGCCAGTGCAGATACGACGAAGACTCTCCGGGAGCGGACTCCCAGAAAATACTCCAATTCCAGTTGTAATCCATGAAAGCATCAACCTTTGAAAGGGAATACAAATCGCAGCACACCTTGGCCCTGGCCACTCAAGCTCGGGCTTGAATGACCGGAGTCAGGGCGCGCCTGACAGGTTGGAATCAGACGCCGGTATCGTTCGGGTGGGCGATGGCTTCTTTCAATGCATCACTCATTGGCAGGTTGATCACGGCGTTCTTCGGTGGGATCGGCTGCTGGAACCATTTCGGGTATTGGGTCTCGATAACGCCAGTGCTGTACAGGTTGCGCAAAACGTCGTCGGCAAAGGTTTTGAATTGCGGATCGTTCTTGCGGATACCGATGGCATAGGGTTCAGCGGACATCGGTTCGGACAGCAAGGTGTAGGCATCCGGGTTGCGGCTTTGGGCAATGGTCGCCATCAACTGCACATCGTCGTTGATGTAGGCCACGGCGCGGCCGGTCTCCAGCATCAGGAAGGCTTCACCACCGTCCTTGGCATTGAGGATCTTCAGGCCCAGCTGTTTTTCGCGGTTCAGGTTTTTGGTGATCCACTCACCGCTGCCGCCTGTAATTACCACCACCGCCTTGCCTTTTAGATCGTCAACGTTATTGATTCCTGCGGCCTTCTTCACTGCGTATTTGGCACTGGCCACATAGCTGGTGAGCAGGAAACCGATCTGCTTCTGGCGCTCGACGGTGTTGGTGGTGACGCCGCATTCCAGGTCGATGGTGCCGTTGATCAGCAACGGGGTACGGGTGGCCGCGACCACCGAGACGTACTCAGTCTTGAGGTTGGGTTCACCGACCTTGACCTTGATCTGATCCACGATCTTCTGGCACAGCTCGATGCTGTAGCCGATTGGCTGCTGGGCATCGTTGAGGTAGGAGAAGGGCAGCGACGCATCGCGATAGCCGAGGGTGACAGTGCCCGACTCCTTGATTTTTTTCAGCGTTCCGGTGATGTCATCAGCCTGCACGGTGGCGCACAGACCTGCAGCGATGACGAGGGCAAGCAGCTTTTTTTTGTGATCGAACATGAACATCTCCGACTATTGTTATGGCAGCTTTGGCACAGCAGAAGGGCGAAGGCTTTAGCGCAGGGCGCTCAAGGCTTCATTGATACGTACGACAGCTTTTTTTATTTGGTCGCGAGATGTAGCGAACGACAACCGGAAATACCCCTGCAAGCCGAACGCGAGGCCCGGTACTACAGCCACACCAGCCTGATCGAGCAGGTAGGCGGACAGTTCAACATCATCATTAATGACCTGACCCTGAGGGGTTGTGCGGCCCAGTAACTGGCTGCACTCGGGGAAGGCATAAAAGGCCCCGGCCGGAGCACTCAGGCGTAACCCCTCGCATTGACTCAGACCCTCCACCAGCAAGCGACCGCGCTCGGCGTACTCGGTGGCACTGCGGCTGACGAAGTCTTGCGGGCCTTCAAGGGCGGCGCGGGACGCCTCCTGGGAAATGGCGCTGGCACCTGATGTGCTCTGCGACTGGATTTTGCTGATGGCGGTGATCAGTGCCTTGGGGCCTGCGCCGTAACCGATGCGCCAGCCTGTCATGGCGTAGGCCTTGGCGACCCCGTTGATCAGCAGCGTACGCTCGCGCAGCTGCGGGCAAGCATTGGCGAACGAAACAAATGGCTGGTCAGCCAGCAACACATGCTCATAGATCTCATCGGACATCACCAGCACGTTGGGGAAGTCCTCCAGCACCTGGCCCAACGCCTGCAGCTCTGCCTTGGAATAGATGGCACCGCTGGGGTTGGAGGGCGAGTTGAGAACCAGCCAACGGGTTTTTTCGCTCAGTGCGCCTTGCAGGACCTCGGCGGTCAGCTTGAAGCCGACATCAATCGCGCATGGGATGACCTTCGGGCTGCCGCCATTGAGCGTGACGATATCGGAATACGAAACCCAGTACGGCGCGGGGATGATGACCTCGTCACCTGCTTCCAGGGTGGCCATGAAGGTGTTGAAGATCACCTGTTTGGCACCGTTGCCTACGGTGATTTCATCAACGCTGTAGGTCAGACCGTTTTCGCGCTGGAATTTGCCGATGATCGCCTGGCGCAGGGCCAGGGTGCCTTGCGGTGCGGTGTAACGGGTATGGCCATCGCGCATGGCCTGGCAGGCCGCATCGATGATATGCGGCGGGGTGTCAAAGTCGGGTTCGCCCAGGCTCATGTCGACAATGTCGCGGCCCTGGCTGGCCAATTCCTTGGCGCGCATGGAGATGGCCATGCTGGGGGAGGAGGAGATTTGTTTGACGCGTTGACTTTCGAAACTCATGAAAATACCGGCCTTCTTTGGAGGTTCGCTGAGAATCACTGAGCGTTTCGTTGTAGTTGTATGACGTAGTATGACTTAAAAAAAAAGCCTGCGCAATTGAGCAGACACGCTGAAAAAAGTCCTGGAAGTGGCCCGTTTGTCGTTCTTCGCACTGGCTGAAAAAAGCCGTTCACAAGGTGTTTCGAATCCCGTCTGGAGTAACAAGCCATGGCGTTTTGCTGCGGCTTTCAGGGAACAAGGAGAAGGACGATGACAACTTTCAATGTCAACTTCGCAGTCGACGATATGGAAGGCAAAACCGTACTGGTGTTTCTCAAGCCGCAACAGGCCCAGCGTAACTATCTGATTCATGCCTGGCAGGTGCTGACGGGCTCAGCGCACTCTACCGAGTCGTTTGTCTATGAAGCCGTGATCGAAACCGATGTCACGTCGGTGGGGGTGCAGACCAGCAACACGATTATCTCGGGGCGCCAGACCATCCTCCCCGGCAACTTGCTTCAGGCTATTTGCCCAGGTGGGTTGTCGCCTTCCCTGACACCGGCATCGGCCTCCAAGGCCAAGGAAAAGCTCACGCTGCAACAGTGTGGGGTCGTCAACATGACCAGCCCGTACGTTCAGCTCGACAGCAATTGGTATGTCAACGGTTTACCGGTGGTCACCATGCCCAAGGTGGACTCGTGCATGACCGTGAGTTTCGAGTACGAGCCGAACTTCTACTTTATGGTGGCGACGCCACCGATGATCGGTCAGACCTACATCGTGCAGAACTTCTCTGACATGACCCAGTACATCGCGCCGATCACGGCCACCGATCTCAATGTGACCGTCAGCCGTACCGATGGCCTCTGGGCATTTGACTTCCAGGCCCAGTAAAACCCACGCACGCAACGAAGTATCGTTGCGTGCGTTTTTACCCAATGGTCAGCCAGCCTTGTGCGCTCAAATGAGCAAGTCTTCGTAGAACGCGCCGTAAGCAAGCTCTGGGTGAGTTAGCTGGATTTCCAGAATCCACAGGCCGGGGTTTGCAGACGCTTCGAAATCACCGAGGTCTCCGCCACGATAAATCGCATGGGGGAAATCGCTGACACGGTGGCCCTTGATGTCCAGGTTGAGCTTCCAGCCCATGGCCTGCGCCTGAGCCGCGGCATAGTCGTAAAGCGCCACGCCGGTAACACCCTCGCTGCGCCACAGGCGCTCAACTCGATCAAAAAGCTCCTTGGCAGCCGCGGCACAGGCCGCCATTTGCGGGTCGCTGCCGGTGGTAAACGTCGCCCCGGCATCCCCTTCGTGCCCCTGCCATACCACGCCCATGTCGACGAAGAAGATATCGTCATCACCCAACACCGGGTCGCCATCGGAGCGCTCTTTGAACATCTTGAGTGTATTGGCGCCAAAGCGGATCAGCAGCGGGTGCCAGATTCGATCCATACCCAGTTCGGCCAGTACTTGTTTGCCCATCAACAGGGCCTCGGACTCACGCATGCCGGGGCAAATACCACGGGCAATCTGCTCGACCGCTTTCCAGGTCATTTGCTGCGCATAGCGCATCGATTCCAGCGCGAAATGCTCGCCTACTGCTTCTTTGCCGCCCAAGGCCGGGGTCATCTGTCATTCCTTTTACGAGAAGGCGCGGTCTGCGCTGTATAGTTTTGTATATTGCGATATCCCATTAAAAATGCCCAGCGCAATGCTGCTCACCGAACGTGTGGGAGCGAGCCTGGAAACACCGCGTCGGTTCAGGGATGTGCAGGGCTGGAACTCAGTCCGCAGGCAACAAAAAACGCCCCACAACCGGTAGATGATCCGAGATGGTCTGCGTGTCTTCCTGACGCACATAACCTGTAATGCGCTGCAGTTTTGGACTGTGGAAGAGGTAGTCGAGGGTGCGGTCGGGCGCTTCGATACGTGGATCGTTGGGGAAGTGGGTCAGCCACAGCTCGCGGTCGATGCCGGTGGCTTCAGGGTTGCTGGGGATCATCGGGTACTTTTCCCAGAGCAGATGCAGCTCGCTGTCCGGTGAGTAGCCCAGCCGTAGAGGGGCGGGCAAGCGCAAGAACTGGCCAATGGGCAGCAAGTTGAAATCCCCCCCGATCAGCCACGGTGTGCCCTGGCTTTCGAGCCGGTCGGCCAGTGCTGTGACGGCCTGCATTTGTCGGCGCAGGTTACTGTTGTTCTGCGTGGGGGCATCCAGTTGCGTATTGATAGCCGCCAGTTGCCCGCCGTCGCTGAGCGGCAGGTAGTTGACCAGTAGTGCAGGCTTGGGCTGGAACTGGCGACTGATGAGGTTGGCGTCGGCGACTGGCAATTGCAGGCGTTCGGCGTGTTCGATCTGGTAGCGGCTGAGGGTGACGAGCGTGCGCCCGACGCTGCCGAAAATGTGCCAGTCGGGTACAAAGTCGGCTTTCCAGGTAAAGACCTGGGTGCTGCACGGGTAGATGTCGATCAGGCGTTCTTGCAGCAGCGCCAATTGATTTTGGTAGTCGCTGGCTTTGGCGTTGTCATCGACCTCCTGCAGCAGTACCAGATCAGGGCGCTCATCACGAATGACCCGCGACACTTCATCGAGGCTGAAGGCCATGTCTTCTCGGGTGGGGCGTGTATCGGGGCCGCTGCCGTCGGCCAGGTTGTACCAGAACACATAGCGCTTGCCGGCCAGGTACTGAATGTTCCACGTCATGACCTTGAGCGCCTGGCCGGGTATCAGCACAGGCGCCGTGATCGGGCACGTGAGTGTCAGTACCTCTTTGGCATCGGGTCGCCATGTAACGCTATAAATCAGGCTTGCCAGTAGCGTTGTGATCAGCAGCAAACCAAATACGGTGCGGCGCAAGAAACGTGGCATGGGCTCGGCTTATGACGTTACAAGGAATGAATGAACATACCCGACGGCAGCCCAGCATCCCAAGGCTCTGCATGTAGGTATTGTTCTTTTTATTTGTCAGACGCGTCGCTTATCAACATGAACAAACGAAATAGGACCACAGAGACAAACAACTGCAAAAAGCTGTTGGCACTGTCGAGTACCAACGAAAGCAGCGTGTTGTCATCTTTTGAGAACAGCGAGTAACTGAACTCCTTGAGCAGCATCAGCGGCCCCAATACAGCCAGTATGCAAACAAAAATCCGCCAGAAATGGCCACGGGACAGGTTGAAGCTCGACTTCATGGCGGCTAGTGGTGCATCGCCACGTAGCACCAGTCGGTACTCGGAAAAGGCCAGTACGACAGTCAGGAAAATGCCGGGAATAAAAAACATCGACAACCCAAGCACGATCAGCAGCGTGCTGATTGCCGAGAGCAGAGCAAATTTGGGCCACAGATTGATGGCCAGTGCCAGCAGGTCGCGGTTGCGCGGGCTTTCGCCCCGGCTGCGGGCATCGAGAAACAGGATCAGGGCGCTGGTGTACAGCGGGTACAGCAGCAACCCGACAATCAGACCATAACCGGGCGACGCATCAGGGCCCACTGCGTTATCAACAATGTGCTGCAGCACGGCCTCGAGGATGACCAGCGGCAAGCACAGCATCACGATCTGGCTCAGATTGCGCTGGAAGAAATACAGGGAGTCACGAATAACAGTCAGCGGGTTCATTGGCAGTTGTCGGCAGTCAAAAGCGGTGCGCCACTTTAACCGATGAAACGCCAAGATGAACAAAAGTTAATGAAGACCCAATACCGTTGAAACTTCCTGTCATCCCCCCCATAACTTTTATTGAGCTTCTGCGTAATGCATGGGGCAGGTTTTTTCTGCAATCGAACGAGGTTGTCATGAACAGCGAAGAGCAAACCCTTATTGACGGGTTGTTTTCACGGTTGCAGCAAGCTGAGGCAGGCTCTGCCCCGCGAGATGCCCAGGCCCAGGCGCGTATCAATGAACATCTGGCGCGTCAGCCAGCGGCGACGTACTACATGACTCAGGCAATTCTGGTGCAAGAAGCAGCACTCAAGCAGCTCGACCAACAGAACAGGCAACTGCAGGCGGAACTGGCTCAGGCAAAGGCAACGCCGGCACCCGCGCCATCGGGCGGCAGCTTTTTGTCCGGACTTTTCGGTGGTGGTGATCGTGCCCCTGCTGCTGCGCCCAGTGCCCCGTCGAGCACTGGCGGTTGGCGTGACGGCCCGGCGGCAGCGCCTGCAGCGGCCCCTCAACCGGCCCCTGCGCCTGCGGCGTCAGGTAGCGGCTTTCTTGGTGGCGCCCTCAAAACGGCTGCGGGCGTGGCGGGAGGGGTGATGCTGGCGGAGGGCATCAGCAGCCTGTTCAGTCACCATCAGCAACCGCAAGTTATCGAAGAAATCATCGAACAACCGACGTCCGCCAGCGACAGTGGCTGGGGCAGCGGCAATCAGCAGTTTGCCAATAGCGGCTCTGGTATCGAGGACGTAGGTCTGGATGACGACGACTTGTTTTCTGACGACGACTCCTACGTTTGATCTTAGCCCCCGGCATGTGACTGCACGCCGGGCGGTTTATCCGCGCAAACACTCGACAGGCTGGCATACTGCGGTCTTGTTTTTAAGTCGCGTGCCCGCTTGCATGGGTGCCTTGAGGTTTGCCGGTGAAAAAAATCGCTGTCTTCGCGGATGTGCAGAACCTCTACTACACGGTTCGCCAGGCCTATGGCTGCCATTTCAATTACGCCGCCTTGTGGGCTGATATCAGCAAACGCGGTGAAATCGTCGAGGCCTACGCCTATGCGATTGATCGGGGTGACAGCAAGCAGCAGCAGTTTCAGCAGATCCTGCGCAACCTCGGTTTTATCGTAAAACTCAAACCCTACATCCAGCGCAGCGACGGCTCGGCCAAGGGCGACTGGGACGTAGGTATCACCATCGACATAATGGACGTTGCCGCCAACGTGGACGAGGTGGTGCTGGCCTCGGGTGATGGCGATTTCGACCTTCTGCTCGAACGCATTGCCAGCAAGCACGGGGTTGAAACCGTTGCCTATGGCGTGCCTGGCCTGACTGCCAACTCATTGATTCGTGCTGCCAGCCGTTACGTGCCGATTGAAGGCAGTCTGCTGCTTAAGTAACTCTCATTTTTTACAGGATTGACCAGGTTTGGAACGCATTGCGGTAATTGACTTTGAAACCACCGGTATCTCCCCGAGCAGCAGTTGCCGGGCCACCGAAATTGCCGTGGTGATTCTTGAGCGTGGGCGCATTGTCGAGCGTTACCAAAGCCTGATGAACGCAGGCGTGCGCGTGCCGGGGTTTATTGAACAGTTGACCGGTATCAGCAACGCCATGCTGCGCACCGCGCCGTCGGCCGAGCAGGTGATGAACGAAGTCAACGAGTTCGTTGGCATCACACCACTGCTGGCCCACAACGCGGCCTTTGACCAAAAATTCTGGGATTTCGAAATGGGCCGCATCAAGCGCACCCGTTTGCAGAACTTCGCCTGCTCCTTGTTGCTGGCGCGCCGCCTGATGCCTGCGGCGCCGAATCATAAGCTCGGCACCCTGACCACCTTTGCCGATTTGCCCCACACCGGCCAGGCTCACCGGGCCATGGCCGATGCTGAAATGGCGGCCAATCTGACTGCACACCTGGCCCAGCAACTGCGCCAGAAGCACGGCTTGAAAGAACTCAATCACGACCTGCTGTGCGGCCTGCAAAAAGTCCCTGCGGCGAAGATCAACGAGCATCTGAAGCGTTATCGCGGGTTTTAACCCCCGAACTTTGGGCGACGTGCCTCGTGTCGCCGCTGTGGAGGACCGAGGCTGCGTCCGGCGGCGAAGCCGTCGTAAAATCAGGCTCATCCGTGTGTCAGACAAACCCGGAGTTACGGGTTTACGAGCGCTTCGCACTCGGACGCAGCCTCGTTCCTTCGGCAGTTGCTACCAAAATCTCGTACCCGGCAGCAATGCTAGTCCGTGTTTCTGGTTCCGATTAAAGTGTACGGTCACTTTTGGTGCGTTTTGTTACTTATTATTTCTCCATCTCTTGTCTAGACTCCCCAGTCCCCTGCCTCTGCCCTTGAGCTGCCTTCATGCCTGCCGCACGTCGTTTTCCGCTACAACTGATCGGTGCTTTCTTTGCCTTGTACGTGATTTGGGGCTCGACCTATCTGGCCATTCGTATTGGCATTGAATCCTGGCCGCCATTGATGATGGCCGGGGTGCGATTTTTGATTGCGGGCAGTTTGATGTACGGCTTTATGCGCTGGCGTGGTGCGCCTGCACCCACTGCCGTGCAGTGGCGTTCGGCGGCCATGATCGGTTTTCTGTTGCTGGCCTGCGGCAATGGTGGTGTGACACTGGCCGAACACTCGGGTGTGGCCTCCGGCGTCGCCGCGCTGGCCGTGGCTACTGTGCCGTTGTTTACTTTGCTGTTCGGCTACTTCTGGGGCGCACGCAACACCCGTCTGGAATGGGCCGGGATTGCCCTCGGGCTGGTCGGTATCGGCATGCTCAACCTGGGCTCTAACTTGCAAGCCAGCCCGATGGGCGCGGCGATGGTTATTTTTGCTGCCGCCGCCTGGGCTTTTGGCTCGGTGTGGAGCCGCCATTTGCCACTGCCCGTTGGGGCAATGGCCAGTGCTGCCGAAATGCTTGCCGCAGGCGCCATGCTGCTGGCGGCCAGCCTGCTCAGTGGCGAGCGCATGACCGAAATGCCCACTGCCGCAGGCTGGGGCGCGTTGCTGTACCTGGTGTTCTTCGGCTCGATCATCGCCTTCAGCGCCTATATGTACCTGCTGAAAAACGTGCGCCCGGCAGCCGCCACCAGTTACGCCTACGTCAACCCGGCCGTGGCCGTGATGCTGGGGATCGCCTTCGCGGGTGAGAGCATCGGTTTTGAAGAGTGCCTGGCGATGGCGGTCATTATCAGCGCCGTGGTGTTGATCGGTTTGCCGCAGTGGCGCAAGCAGAAACCCGCGTGAATTAGGGTAAACTGCGCGCCATTGCAACTTATGCACCCATGCGCTGACCTTTTTCGACGGTATCCCCATGACATTCGCCACCCTTGGCCTGATCGAACCCTTGCTGCGCGCCCTTGAGACGCTCGGCTACAAGACCCCAACCCCGGTTCAGGCCCAAGCGATCCCCGCCGTACTGGCTGGTCGCGATCTGATGGCCGCAGCTCAGACCGGCACCGGCAAAACCGCCGGTTTCGCCCTGCCATTGTTGCAGTCGCTGACCATGGAAGGCCCGAAAGTCGCCAGCAACTCGGTGCGTGCACTGGTACTGGTGCCCACCCGCGAGCTGGCCGAACAGGTTCACGAGAGCATCCGCCAGTATGCCGAACACCTGCCGTTGAGCACCTATGCGGTGTACGGCGGCGTCAGCATCAACCCGCAAATGATGAAAATGCGCAAAGGTGTTGATGTTCTGGTCGCAACGCCTGGGCGTCTGCTCGATCTGTATCGTCAGAAAGCGATCAAGTTCAACCAGCTGCAAACCCTGATCCTCGACGAAGCGGATCGCATGCTCGACCTCGGTTTCTCCGAAGAGCTACGCGAT
This sequence comes from Pseudomonas sp. ML2-2023-6, assembly GCF_037055265.1. NCBI lineage: Bacteria > Pseudomonadati > Pseudomonadota > Gammaproteobacteria > Pseudomonadales > Pseudomonadaceae > Pseudomonas > Pseudomonas sp. ML2-2023-6. Next base: position 1,385,946 of record NZ_CP146347.1, read on the forward strand.
ATCTACCGTGCTTTGCCGAAAAAGCGTCAGACCCTGCTGTTCTCGGCGACCTTTTCTGACGCGATTCGCCTGTTGGCCGAGCAGATGCTCGACAACCCGCTGAGCATCGAAGTCAGCCCGCGCAACGTGGCCGCCAGCAGCGTCAAGCAGTGGGTGATCCCGGTCGACAAAAAGCGCAAGGCAGAGCTGTTTTTGCACCTGCTGCGCACCCAGCACTGGAAGCAAGTGCTGGTGTTTGCCAAAACCCGCAACGGCGTGGACGAATTGGTGGGCAAGTTGCAAGGTCTGGGGATCAACGCTGACGGTATCCACGGCGACAAGCCGCAAGCCACGCGCCAACGGGCGCTGGATCGTTTCAAGGCCAGTGAAGTGCAGATCCTGGTAGCAACCGACGTTGCAGCACGTGGTCTGGATATCGAAGACCTGCCGCTGGTGGTCAATTTCGACCTGCCAATCGTGGCCGAAGACTACATTCACCGCATCGGCCGTACGGGTCGCGCCGGTCAGAAGGGCGAAGCCATTTCGCTGGTCTGTGCTGACGAAGTGAACATGCTGTCGGCAATCGAGATGCTGACCCGTCAGACTTTGACTCGTCACCAAGAGCAAGATTTCGAGCCGGAGCACCGCGTGCCCGACACGGATGCCAGCGGTCAAGTGATCAAAAAACCGAAGAAGCCGAAAAAACCGAAAACCTCGGGTGGTGGCGGCAAGCGCAACTTGGGCAAGTGGGTAGACAGCGGCGAAGCAACCCCGGCAGAACCGTCGGTCAAGCCTGTGCGTAAAGTCCCTGTGTTCAACACCGGCCCGCGCAAGCGCAAGCCGTAAGGTCGACGCCGACCCTGGGGAAACTTCAACTGTGGGAGCGAGCCTGCTCGCGAACAGCCTTCGCGAGCAGGCTCGCTCCCACAGGGGCCCTGACCAGGATTAGTGTTGCGCTTTAAGCCAGCTCAAAACCCCCAACCCGGCAGCACGGCCACTGGCAAAACAGCCTGTGAGCAAGTAGCCGCCGGTGGGGGCTTCCCAATCAAGCATCTCGCCTGCGCAGAACACGCCGGGCACTGCCTTGAGCATCAGGTTTTCATCCACAGCCTCAAACCGCACACCGCCGGCGCTGCTGATCGCTTCGTCCAATGGGCGCGCCTTGATCAGTTTCAGGGGCAGCGCCTTGATGGCCTTGGCCAGTTGCGCCGGGTCGTTGAAGGATTCGGCGGGTGCTAACTCGCGCAACAACGCTGCTTTTACGCCATCGAGGCCCAACTGGCTGTGCAGATGTTTGCTCATCGAGCGCGAGCCGCGAGGCTTGGCCAGTGCTGCCTGGACTTTATCCACAGGCTTGCCCGGCAACAGGTCGATCAGGATGGTCGCTTCGCCCTGTTGATTGATCGCTTCACGAATCGGTGCCGACCAGGCGTAAATCAAACTGCCTTCAATGCCGCTGGCGGTAATCACACACTCGCCCAAGCGAGGGGGGCTGTGCTCCAGGGCAATGGCGATGTTCTTTAGCGGCGCACCGGCGAACTTGCTGCGCAGTACCTCACTCCAGCTGGCCACATCAAACCCGCAATTACTCGGCTGCAACGGCGCGAGCTCGACGCCGCGCTCGGCCAGCAACGGCATCCATGCGCCATCCGACCCCAGTCGCGCCCAACTGCCGCCGCCCAACGCCAATAACACCGCATCAGGCTTGAGCTGTACTTCGCCTTCAGGACTGTCGATACGCAACTGGCCATCGGCTTGCCAGCCCTGCCAGCGATGACGGGTGTGGATAAATACCCCGGCTTCGCGCAGACGCTTGAGCCAGGCGCGCAATAACGGCGCGGCTTTCATATCGGTGGGGAACACCCGGCCGGAACTGCCGACAAAAGTTTCGATGCCCAGGTCATGGATCCACTGGCACAAGGCATCGGCATCGAAGGCCCGCAGCAATGGGGCGATCTGGGGTGCGCGCTCGGCATAGCGTGACAGGAAGGTCGGGTAGGCTTCGGAGTGGGTGATATTCATGCCGCCGACCCCGGCCAGCAAAAACTTGCGGCCCACCGACGGCATACCGTCGTACAGATCAACCCGCACGCCTGCCTGGCTCAACACTTCGGCGGCCATCAAACCGGCTGGGCCACCGCCGATAATAGCGACGTGATGGGAGTGGTGAGGGGTGGGATCAGTCATGACAGGGCTGCAAATCGGCGAAATAAGCTGCGCATTCTACCTGACTGCGCGGAGCAGATCCCCTGTAGCAGCTGTCGAGGGACGAAGGCTGCGTTCGGCGGCGAAGCCGTCGTAAAGTCAGTGGACGCGCAGTGTCAGATACACCGCGGGTTCAGGTATTACGACCGCTTCGCGCTCGAACGCAGCCTTCGTTCCTTGGCAGCTGCTACGAGGAGTGCAATAACTGTACGAAAAACATACAGCTATCTGCAGGCCTTACTCACCGTGGCCTGCAGGTGCTTTCACTCAGGTTATCCACAGGCAGTTCCACAGGCATTGTGGGTAAAAAATCACAGCTTAGTGACAACCCAATGACAACCAGACCTTTTGCGCACTGTGGTGCAAAATCCCGTGGCGGCGTGCCAGTGCCTTGCGGTCTTTGCTGTAACCGCCGCCAATCACCCCGACCACCGGAATATCGCGGCCCAGGCAGTGGCGCATCACGCTCTCGTCACGGGCGCCAATGCCTTCGTCGGTGAGCTTCAAATAGCCCAAGGCATCATCTTTATGCACATCGACTCCGGCGTCGTAGAGCACCAGATCCGGTTGATACAGCGGCAACAGGTAATTGAGTGCCTCATCGACCACTTGCAGGTATTCGGCATCGCCCATACCCATAGGCAGGCCGATATCCCAGTCACTTTGCGCTTTGCGTGCCGGAAAGTTCTTTTCACAGTGCAGGGAAACGGTAATGGCGTCCGGCGTATGTTCAAGAATTCGTGCAGTCCCGTCGCCCTGATGCACATCGCAGTCAAAAATCAGTACCCGGTTCACCCGACCGCTTTCCAGCATGTAACGGCTGATAATCGCCAGATCATTGAAGATGCAAAAGCCTGCCGGGTGATCGTAATGCGCGTGATGGGTGCCCCCCGCCAGGTGACAGGCCAGCCCGTGCTCCAGCGCTTGTTCGGCGGCCAGTAATGAGCCGCCCACCGCACGAATGGTGCGTTGCGCCAGCGCTTCGCTCCAGGGCAGGCCCAGGCGGCGCTGATCTTCGCGGGCCAGTTCGCCCGCCATGTAGCGCTCGATATAGGTGCGGTCATGGGCCAGCGCAAGGATATCCACAGGGCAAAGTTCCGGGCGCAGCAGGTCTGCATCGCGGGTCAGTCCGGACTCGACCAAGTGATCGCGGAGCAGGCGGAATTTGTCCATCGGAAAACGATGATCTGCTGGGAACTGCGGGCTGTAGTCATCGTGGTAAATCAGCGGCACAGGCATAGGGAATTTCGCGTCGTAACGAGCGCTGGATATTAACAGCGCTGTACACTGCTCGGTAAAGCCCGGTAACAAATCGGAGAGAGTCGATGGAGCAGATCAAAGAACTCGAAAGTGCCCGTTTGCACTTACGCCCCTGGCGTGACACAGACTTGTACGAGTTCGCTGCGATGTGTGCCGATCCTCAGGTGATGCGTTATTTTCCGGCCCCGTTGAGTCGCCTCGAAAGTGCGGCGCTGATTGGCAGGATTCGCGGTCACTTTGCCGAGTACGGCTACGGTCTATGGGCACTAGAGCGTAAGGATACGGGCGCTTTTATCGGTTTCACCGGGCTAATGAATGTCTCGTTTGAGGCGCCCTTTACTCCGGCCGTTGAAATAGGCTGGCGGCTGGCACCCGAACACTGGGGTTTGGGCTACGCCAGTGAGGCGGCCTGGGCGGCATTGCGTTGTGCCTTTGATCGATTGGCGCTGGATCAGGTGGTGTCGTTTACCAGCCAGGTGAACTTGCCATCGCAAAAAGTCATGCAGGCCATTGGTATGCAACACGATCCGCACGGTGGCTTTGAACACCCTCGGTTGCCTGAAAGCGACCCGCTAAGGCCCCATGTGCTGTACCGCATTACGCGGGCACAGTGGTTGGAAACCCTGCACGGCTAAGCGGGTGCAGTAACGCGGCGAAAGCCGGAATTTTTGACCTGCGTAACGAAGATTACGAGGGTAATGCTCTGTGTGAGGAGAATCTGAATGAGCCAAGTGTTGGATGATCTGGTCAATTTGCTGACCCTGGAACCGATCGAAGAGAACCTCTTTCGCGGCAGCAGTCAGGACTTGGGCTTTCGCCAGTTGTTCGGCGGTCAGGTGCTCGGTCAATCGCTGTCGGCCATGAGCCAGACGGTTGAAGACGCCCGCCATGTGCACTCGATGCATGGCTATTTTTTACGCCCCGGCGATGCGAGCCTGCCTGTGGTGTACCAGGTTGACCGGGTGCGCGATGGCGGCAGTTTCAGCACACGCCGGGTGACTGCGATCCAGAAGGGTCAGCCGATTTTTACCAGCAGCGCTTCGTTTCAGTACGACGAGAGCGGTTTTGAGCATCAGATCCCGATGCCCGATGTAGTCGGACCGGAGAATCTGCCGTCGGAACTCGACATGATTCGTCAGCGCGCGCACCTGATTCCTGAGTCGATGCGTGAAAAGCTGCTGTGCGCCAAGCCCATCGAGTTTCGTCCGGTGGTGGGTGAAGACCCCTTCAACCCCCAGGTTAGCGACCCGATCAAGTACGTGTGGTTTCGTGCTGACGGCACACTGCCTGATTCGCCCGCCCTGCATAAATACCTGCTGGCCTACGCATCGGACTTTGGCTTGCTGACTACCTCGTTGCTGCCCCACGGCAAAGGCGTGTGGCAAAAGGATATGCAGGTTGCCAGCCTCGATCATGCGTTGTGGTTTCACGCCGATCTGCGTGCCGATGACTGGCTGCTCTATGCAATGGACAGCCCGTGGGCGGGCAACTCGCGCGGGTTCTCCCGTGGCAGCGTGTACAACCGCGCTGGCCAATTGGTAGCCTCGGTCACACAGGAAGGTTTGATCCGCCACCGCAAGGACTGGGCATGACACTCAAGGACGTAAAACACTGGGTTTTCGACATGGACGGCACCCTGACTATTGCCGTGCATGACTTTGCCGCGATTCGTCGTGAGCTGGAGATCCCTGCCGATGAAGATATCCTGACTCACCTCAACGGCTTGCCCGCGCAAGTCGCGGCAGCCAAGCACGCCTGGCTGCTGGAGCACGAGCGCGAGCTGGCGCTGGCTTCAACAGCTGCTCCGGGTGCGGTCGAACTGGTGCGCGACTTGGCCGCTCAGGGATGTCGCCTCGGCATCCTGACCCGTAATGCTCAGGAATTGGCGCATATCACGCTCAAGGCCATCGGCCTGGACCAGTGCTTCGCGCCCCAGGATGTACTGGGTCGCGACAACGCCGTACACAAGCCAGACCCGGATGGCCTTCTTCAGTTGGCGCGGGCGTGGGATGTGGCCCCGGCGAAGATGGTGATGGTGGGGGATTATCACTTTGACCTGGCCTGTGGCCGCGCTGCAGGCAGCAAAACCATATTGGTCAATGTGCCTGAAAACCCGTGGCCGGAACTGACCGACTGGCATGCCAAGGACTGTTTCGAGCTGCGCCAGTTACTTACCTGACTTAACACCTGCAGCTTCCGTAGGAGCGAGGCTGCGTTCGGTGGCGCAGCCGTCGTAAATCCAGGCAGCGCGGTACGTCAGTTAAAACGTGCACTCAGATTTTACGATCGCTTCGCAATCGAACGCAGCCTCGTTCCTTCGGCAGCTGCTACACAGGGTGTATTTACCCGCCAAACAACGCCTTCTGCCCCTCTGGCGAGGTGAACATTTGGTCGCCGTTGTGCCCAACACCAGGCACTTCGATCAGCCGCTGATTCAGCCCCTGCGGATGCTGCTGGCGCAAATACTCAAAGTAGTTCTTTGCGCGCTCCAGCCTGAAGGCGCCCTGGGCTTCGGCTTCGCAGCTTTTATCCAGTGCCGGGTGGTTGGGGTCAGTGTCCTTGGCACCTAATAAATAGGTAATGTCGCGTTCAACATAGGCCTGCTCCAGCTGTCGTTTTTTTTGCCCCATGGCGTAGGCGGGCAGATCCTTAAGCCCGTATTTCCAGGTATTGAAGCCCGGGCAGTTCGCCGAATCAAAGGTCGGAATCGGCCGCTGCGCATTGAAGTACGCATATGACGAAGGGTTGGCAATTACATAGCGCACCTTGATCCCGTCTGTCTGCAAAGCCTTGTCGGCTTGTGTCGTCAGGGCATAACGCTGCACCACTTGCGCGCCCCCTGAGTGTCCGGCAATCACTACCTCACGCAAGGCCGGGAAGCGTTTGCGGTCATTGAGGCGCTCAAGGATCTGATCCAGCGCCGCGTAAGAACTGAGCGGCGCCGGGCTCAGCGCGGGGGCACCGGCCATCCAGTCATTGGCATGCCAGCGCAAGACCGCGTCGGGCAGGGCATGGCGAGTGCGATCACGCTGATTGAGAAATTGCGGTGCAATGATCAGGGTTGTGGATAACTGCCCGGCTTGCGTCGCAGCCTGTTCGGCGCTGCGTAAATAGGTCTGGGCATTGCGCAGGCGCCCATGAATCACAATCAATGCGCGCTGCACCTGTGGCAGTGGCCGTTTCCAGTCCTGGCTCAGCCCCACGCTCAACTCGCCGGGGCCAATATTCAGACGCTCGGGGCTCAGTTCTTTAACCCCGTGCTCGGCCGCCTGAGCCATCGAGAAGGCCAGCAACAGGCCTATTATTGGCGCGATTGAGCGCACTAGCATCTAAAGCTCCGCTGCCGAGAAGGTATCGCACTGATTGATATTGCCTTGTGCAAAACCGGTCTTGAACCACTTCACCCGTTGCGCCGAAGTGCCGTGGGTAAAGGAGTCGGGCACCACGCGGCCTTGGCTTTGTTGCTGCAAACGATCATCGCCAATGGCATTGGCGGCATTCAAGGCCTCATCGATATCCCCGGGTTCCAGCCAGTTCAGGCGTTTTTGCGCATGGTTGGCCCACACACCTGCCAGGCAGTCGGCTTGTAGTTCCTGGCGCACCAGCAAGCCCCCGGCCCCCTCCATGCGCTGACCTTGTTGGCGGGCCATTTGCATTTTTGACGAGACACCCAGCAGGGTCTGCACGTGATGGCCCACTTCATGCGCGATCACATAGGCTTGGGCGAAATCGCCTCCGGCCTTGAAGCGCTGGGTCATCTCCTGGAAGAAACTCATATCCAGATAGACCTTCTGATCGGCCGGGCAGTAAAACGGCCCGGTTGCGGCCGAAGCAAAGCCGCAGGCCGAGTTCACTTGGCCGCGAAACAGCACCAGGGTCGGGTCTTTATAAGTGCGACCAGCTTGCTGAAAAATTTGCCGCCAGGTGTCTTCGGTATCGCCCAGAATCGCCCGCACAAAATCAGCTTGTTGATCATTAGCGGGAGGTGCATGCCCGGCTTGCTGGGTAACCTGGGGCGAAGATTGCTCGGTAAGCTGGCCGCTTAACTGCCCGAGAATCTGCATTGGGTCCTGTCCGGTTAACAGACCGATACCCACAATCACCACCACAGCCACTAGGCTCAAGCCTTTACCGCCGCCGATCCGCATCCCGCCGCCCCCGGTGCCTTGATCGCGTACGTCTTCAACGTTGTCGCTACGTCGGCCTTTTTTCCAAAGCATGGGGGTCGTCCTCTGATAAATCGTGTATTCAAGTGTTGTAGCTGAGTTGGGACAATGCCAGCCCGGCTGTCAGACGCTTGTTAATTGGCGAAGGAGTATGGCATTTGGGTTGATGGGTTTGCAGGTGAAGGCTACAGAGTGTATCGGCCTTTTGTGGGTAAGGGCTGACTGACGAGGGTGGGAGTGGGTCGTAGGGTGTGTTGCTCTATTCGTCCTGCATTCCCGAGGTTTCAGTGAGCTCCCACTTTTTAAATACGCCACATCAGACTTCGACCATTGGTTTCACCCATGTAGTGAAACTAATCAAAAATGCCCAACAAAATGCCGTTGTTGCCGTGAATACGCAGCTAATCGGTTTGTACTGGCAGGTGGGTGCTTTTATCAGTCAAAAGCTGGAACGAGCTGAGTGGGGGGACTCTGTAGTCGAGCAGTTGGCAGTTCACATCGCGGCTACCCAGCCTGGGCTTCGAGGGTTTACCCGTCGCAACCTGTTCCGCATGCGTCAATTTTATGAGGCATATAGAGAGGATGAAAACTTAGTGTCAGCACTGCTGACACAATTGCCCTGGACTCACCATCTGATGCTCCTGAGTCAGTGTAAATCCGCTCAGGAGCGCGAATTTTATATGCGCAGCGCCGTTGTCCAAAAATGGTCGAGTCGTGAACTGGATCGTCAGTTGGGGAGCGCGTTGTTTGAGCGAATGGTGATTCGCCCAGCCAAGCTTTCCCCTGCATTACAGGAACGTGTTGCAGGTGTAACGGATGTATTCAAAGACGCTTATTTTGTTGAGTTTCTTCAGCTACCCAGCGGGCACAACGAGTCGGGGTTACATCGAGGTTTGCTGGGGCGTTTAAAGGAGTTTCTGACTGAGTTGGGCCATGATTTTTGCTTTGTGGGCTCAGAGTATCCATTACAGGTAGGAACCAGGGATTTTGCAGTGGACCTGCTTCTGTTCCATCGTGGCTTGAATTGTCTGGTCGCGATTGAATTAAAGGTAGGACGCTTCGAACCTGAACACTTGGGCAAGCTCAACTTCTACCTCGAAGCGCTCGACCGCCACCACCGCAAAGCTCACGAAAATCCGGCAATCGGAGTATTACTGTGCGCCAGCAAGGAAGATGAAGTGGTTGAATACGCGCTGAACCGCTCGCTGTCGCCCGCTTTGATCGCCGAATATCAAACCAGGCTGCCGGACAAGAAGATTCTGCAAGCCAAGCTGCATGAGTTTTATCTGCAAAACGTCCCTGTAGATGACACGTGACCCCACCTGATCCCCGCTCCGGAGTTGTAAGCCCTGTGAACATTGATACCCGCATCAAGTACCGCCACCTCGTGTGCTTTCTGGAGATGGCGCGCCAGGGCAGTCTGGCGCGGGCGGCGGATGTGTTGGCGGTGAGCCAGCCGGCCATGTCAAAAACCCTCAAGGAGCTTGAGGAACTGCTGACGGTCAGCCTGTTTGTGCGCAGTAAAAGCGGCGTCACTCTGACCGAGGCCGGGGTGGCGTTTCTGCGTTATGCGACGCCTTCGGTGCAGGCGTTGCGCGAAGGGGTCAATGCCTTGCGTGGCGGTGAATATGTAGGAGGTACGGTGCGTCTGGGGGTGTTGTCGACGGTGGAGAGCCTGCTGATACCCGAACTGGTGCAGCGTCTGCATGCCCGGCATTCGTCGCTGGTGGTGAGTGTTGTAACTGGACCGAGTGCGTATCTGTTATCGCAATTGCGTGTAGGTGATGTTGACCTTGTGGTGGGGCGCATGACCGACAGCCCGGAAATTCAGGGCATGAATTTTGAACATCTTTACAGCGAATCCATGACCCTGGTGGCGCGTGCAGGTCATCCCCTGACACAAGGCCCGCTTGACCGCAGTTTGCTCGAAAACTACCCACTGGTATTGCCGCTGGCCAACACCACTATTCGTGCCTTTGCCGACAGCCTGTTTGTGCAGTGCGGCATCAGCCAGTCCCGGCAACGGCTGGAAACTCTGTCGATTACCCTCAGTCGGCGCTACGTGCTGCGCAACGATGCGGTCTGGATCGCGCCTCTGGATGCCGTACGTCTCGACCTGGCCAGTGGCGAGCTGCAGGAAATCGACCTGGGCCAGCGCGAGCCGGGCGGCTCGATCGGTATTTGCAGCAACGCCCACGTACCGATGTCGGTGGCGGCGCAGGGCTGTGTCGAGGTTTTGCGTGAATTGGGCCGGGCCTATGGGGAAGGGATTTATCCATAACCATATGGTTATGTATGGGGCTGACCTTTTCAGTAGTCCTTGGGCGTCTGTTGTTTGAAACTGGCTTCTAGCCTTTATAAAAACAACAGGAGATCGACATGTCTGATGCAGACAGCCGGCGTTTTATCATCCGTGATCGCAACTGGCACCCCAAAGCCCTGACGCCCGACTACAAAACCTCGATTGCCCGTTCCCCGCGCCAGGCGCTGGTGAGCATCCCGCAGTCGGTTAGCGAAACCAGCGGCCCTGATTTTTCCCATCTGAAATTTGGCAAGTTCGACAACGACCTGCTGCTCAATTTCAACAATGGCGGTTTGCCTATTGGCGAGCGGATCATCCTCGCGGGTCGCGTGTGCGATCAGTACGGCAAACCGATTCCTCACACCCTGGTTGAAGTTTGGCAAGCCAACGCTGGCGGTCGTTATCGCCATAAGAACGACCGTTACCTGGCACCGCTGGATCCCAACTTTGGTGGCGTAGGCCGCACCTTGACCAACAGTGAAGGGTATTACAGCTTCCGCACCGTCAAACCGGGGCCTTATCCGTGGCGTAACGGGCCAAACGACTGGCGCCCGGCGCATATTCACGTCTCCATCAGTGGCCCCTCGATAGCCACGCGGCTGATTACCCAGTTGTACTTCGAAGGCGACCCGATGATCCCGATGTGCCCGATCGTCAAATCGATTACCAACCCCGAGGCAGTGCAAAGCCTGATTGCTCGGCTGGACATGGGCGCGGCCAATCCGATGGATTGCCTGGCGTATCGCTTTGACATCGTGCTGCGCGGTCAGCGCCAGACTCACTTCGAAAACTGCTGAGGAGCCCCGTCATGCCTATCCAATTGCTACCGGAAACCCCATCGCAAACTGCTGGCCCCTATGTACATATCGGCCTGGCGCTGGCTGCGGCCGGCAACCCGTCGCGCCCTGAAGAAATCTGGAGCGAGATGGCCAAGCCGGACGCTGCGGGCGAGCACATCGTGCTGTTTGGCAACGTCTATGACGGTAATGGCCACCTGGTGCGCGACTCTTTTCTGGAGCTGTGGCAAGCCAACCATGAAGGGGTTTATGACGAAGACTTTGATTCGGAAAAAGCCTTCAACAGCTTTGGCCGTACGGCGACCACCTTCGATGCAGGTGAGTGGACGCTCAACACCATCAAGCCTGGTGTGGTGAACAATGCGAGCGGTGTGCCGATGGCGCCGCATATCAACGTGTCGCTGTTTGCCCGTGGCATCAACATTCACCTGCAGACGCGCCTCTATTTCAGCGACGAGTCGGAGGCGAATGCCAAGTGCCCGGTGCTCAATCTGATCGAGCAGCCACAACGCCGCGAAACCTTGATCGCTCATCGCTGTGAAGTGAATGGCAAAACGGCCTATCGGTTTGATATCCGTATTCAGGGCGAAGGGGAGACGGTGTTTTTCGACTTTTAATACACCACAACACCTGTAGCAGCTGCCGAGGAACGCAGCCTTCGTTCCTCTGCAGCTGCTACGAAACTCAAGCGCGGCCGCGCCTTTGCTGCCACGCCGCCGCCAACCCGCTGACGCAGATAATCGCAATACCGACCCGGCTGGCCAGGTCAGGCGTGTGGTCGAAAAGTAACCAGCCCAAAACCCCGGAAAACACGATCTGGCAATAGCTGAATGGCGCCAGCAATGCCGGTGCCGCCACGCGAAACGACTGGGTCAACAGCAAGTGAGCAGTCATGCCCAGGGAGCCCAGCGCCAGCATTTGCAGGCCGTGGGCCAGGGTCGGGGTTTGCCAGAAAAACGGCACCAGCGCACTCATCACCAGCACATTGAACAGCCCGGCAAAGAAGTTACTGGTGGTGGGGCTGTCATATGCGCTGAGTTTGCGCGTGAGGATCTGATAACAGCTAAAGCAGAGCGCTGCGGCCATCGGCAATAACACCGCCGGGGTAAACAACTCGCCCCCGGGGTGAATGATGATCACCACCCCGATAAATCCGCATACCACGGCCAGCCACTGCCCACGTGTAACCGTCTCGCCCAGTAAGGGCCCTGACAAAGCCGCTACCAGTAGCGGTGCCAGAAAGTTGACCGCCGTATTTTCAGCCAGTGGGATGAACAGCAAGCCATAGGTGAAAAACAGGCCTGAACCCAACAGGCAAATGGCCCGCAACACCTGAAGCAAAGGCCGTTTGCTGCGCAGTACCCGCAACCCTGACTGCGGCAGAAAGATCCCCGCCATCAACACGGTGTGCACCAGATAACGTGCCCACACCACCATCACTACCGGGTAAAAACCACTGAGGTACTTGGACAGCGCATCGTGACTGGAGAACAGCGCAGTGGCTGTCACTATCAGCAAGATGCCCTTCAAAGGATGGTTCACCCCCGAAAGGGGCGTGGGCAATGTCATCGATGACCTCGTTGTGTCTATGCGTCAAACCTGTGGGATTTTGCGCGGTGCCATGAAGTACATCCACACTAACGCAATGAAGTACATCGCTGGAATCATAGTGAACAACAAGGTGTAATTATTGTTCGTGACGGTCAGTACATAGCCCACGAACTGAGTCATAAACATCCCGCCGATAGCGGCGCACATGCCGCCAAAGCCGAACACGGTGCCCATCATGTGCTTGGGTGTGTAGTCCATCACCATGCTCCACACGTTGGCAGTCCAGGCCTGGTGCGCACCCAGTGCCAGAGCGATTGCGCCCACCGCGACCCACAGGTCGCTGGAGCCTGCAGCCATCACCACGCCGATGATGCTGATTGCGCACAACAGCATCGATACCAGCCGTGCCTTGACCGCCGCCATACCGCGCTTGATCAGTACCGAAGACAGAATTCCACCGCCGACGCTGCCGAAATCCGCAGTGATGTAGATGATGATCAGCGGGATGCCCATCTGGGTAACGCTGATGCCCAGGTTGTATTGCTGGTTGAGGAACGGAGGCAACCAGTACAGGTAGAACCAGAACACCGGAGCTGTCATGGCGTAGGACAGGGCGAAGGCCCATGTGCCACGCATCTTGAGGATGGTGCCGAAAGAAACGGTGGTTTGCTCAGGCTCTTTTTCTTGCTGGATGTAGTCCAGTTCTGCCTGGCTAACGGTTGGATGTTCTTCTGGGTTGTAGTACTTCAGGCCCCAGAAAATCAGCCAGATACCGCCCAATGCCGCCATGCACAAAAAGGCCGCTTGCCAGCCCCACACATGTAACACCAGTGGCAACAGCATTGGGGTGAACATGGCGCCGACGTTGGTCCCGGCGTTGAAGATCCCGCTGGCCACAGCCCGCTCGCTGGCCGGGAACCACAGGCGCGTGGTTTTCACGCAGGCAGGGTAGTTGGCGGCTTCGGTCAGGCCCAGGATAAAGCGGCAAATCATAAAGCCCGCCGCTGAAGTAGCCAGGCCATGAGCACCGGTAGCCAGGCTCCACAGCAACACGGCGCAGAAGAACACGCGCTTGACCCCGACTCGGTCGATCAAACGTCCCTGCAGGACGAAGCCAATGGCGTAGCCCACCTGAAACCAGAAGTTGATATTGGCGTAGTCCATCGCCGTCCAGCTCATCTCTTTGGCCAGGATCGGTTGCATGACGCCCAGGGCGGCACGGTCGATAAAGTTCAGCGTGGTGGCGAAAAACACCAATGCAAGCATGCCCCAACGGGTTTTGCCAATTGCCAGGGTGCCGCGGATCTTGTCGCCGATCCCTGCGCTTGAAGCGTGGGCAGAGGTAGTGCGTGCAGTCGGAGAGGGGACCATGGTTGTTTACCCGTTTCTTGGAATTGTTATGTGGTGTTGCTCAGCTTTTGACGCAAGTAGTTCGGACTTGATGGTGGCGAGTGGACGAAAAATCGTCAATTCAAGATAGGCCATAATGTTCGATAATCGCACGCAAAACTAACCAGTTGGTACAGATTGGTTGCTCAATAATAGGGCGCCCTTAATAATCAAACCATTAAGAAATGCCGTTGCCTGCAGGCTGCGCCAATCCTGGGAGTTATTAATGAAGCGTTCGATCGCCACTGTTTCCTTGAGCGGCACCTTGCCAGAAAAGCTGGACGCCATTGCCGCGGCAGGTTTTGACGGGGTCGAGATTTTTGAAAACGACCTGCTGTATTACGACGGCAGCCCGCGTGAAGTGCGCCAGATGTGTGCCGATCTGGGGCTGGCTATTAGCCTGTTTCAACCGTTCCGTGATTTTGAAGGCTGCCGCCGCGAACGTCTTGCTCGCAACCTGGACCGCGCCGAACGCAAGTTTGACTTGATGCAAGAGCTTGGCACCGATCTGGTGTTGGTCTGCAGTAACGCTGCAGCGGACTCGGTGGGGGATCGGCAGATTTTGCTCGATGACCTGAGCCTGCTCGCCGAACGTGCAGGGGCCCGGGACCTGCGCATAGGTTACGAAGCGCTGGCCTGGGGCCGCCACGTCAATACCTGGCAACAGGTCTGGGATCTGGTGCGTGAGATCGACCATCCAAATCTTGGCGTATTGCTCGACAGCTTCCATACCTTGTCGCTCAAGGGCGATCCGAGTGCGATTGCGCAAATCCCAGGCGACAAGATCTTCTTTGTGCAGATGGCCGACGCGCCGATTCTGGCGATGGATGTGCTGGAATGGAGTCGTCATTTCCGCTGTTTCCCCGGTCAGGGTGAGTTTGATCTGCCGGGCTTTCTGGCTCCAATCATACAAAGTGGCTACACCGGTCCCTTGTCGCTGGAAATCTTCAACGACGGTTTTCGTGCAGCCCCGCCCCGGGCCAATGCTGCCGACGGTTTACGCTCGTTGCTCTACCTCGAAGAGAAAACCCGCGAGCGTCTGGCGCAGCAAGCGGCACCGGGTGCGACCCTGGAACCCTTGTTCGCGCCGCCTGCAGCGAGCCAGTACGACGGCATTGAATTTCTCGAATTTGCCGTGGATGAAAATCAGGGCGCGCAATTGACTCACTGGCTCGAGCGCCTGGGGTTCAGCAAGGCGGGCCAACACCGCTCAAAGAATGTGAGCTTGCTGCGTCAGGGCGATATCAACCTGATTCTTAACGCTGAGCCGTACTCGTTCGCGCACAACTTTTTTGAGGCCCACGGCCCATCGTTATGCGCCACCGCCATTCGAGTGCAGGACAGCGCCAGCGCTCTGGCGCGTGCGGTGGCTTACAAAGGTCAGCCCTATCGCGGACTGGTCGGCCCCAATGAACTGGAGTTGGCGGCGGTGCGTGCCCCCGATGGCAGCTTGATTTACCTGGTGGACAAGGACGCCTCCGGTAAGCCGCTGTACGAGTCGGACTTCAATATCGCGCCAACTCCCTCAACCCAGGGTGGCCTCAAGCGTATTGACCATATGGCCATGGCATTGCCCGCCGATAGCCTCGACAGCTGGGTGTTGTTCTATAAAAGCCTGCTGGATTTTGAAGCCGATGACGAAGTAGTCCTGCCAGATCCTTATGGCTTGGTAAAAAGCCGAGCGCTGCGTAGCCGTTGCAGTTCGATTCGTTTGCCGCTGAATATTTCCGAGAACAGAAACACCGCCATCTCACATGCCTTGTCGAGTTATCGCGGCTCCGGAGTGCATCACATCGCCTTTGAATGTGACGACCTGTTCGCCGAGGTCAGTCGCGCCAAAGCAGCCGGTGTACCGCTGCTGGATATTCCGCTCAACTACTACGACGACCTGGCGGCGCGTTTTGATTTCGATGACGAGTTCTTGAGCAAGCTCGCCTATTTCAACGTGTTGTATGACCGTGATGCACAGGGCGGCGAGCTGTTCCATGTGTACACCGAGCCGTTTGAAGGGCGTTTTTTCTTCGAGCTTTTGCAACGCAAAAATGGCTATGCCGGGTATGGCGCGGCGAACGTTGCGGTGCGTCTGGCTGCGATGGCCAAGTCACGCAGCGGCGCGGCACGTCAGGCAAAGCTGTAAGGCGGCTTCCTTCACAGAGCAGGGCGGCCCATAATCGCGGCCATCCCAAGATGGCCGTGAGCCTTTATGACCAAGACCCAAGAAGTCGACACCGGCGCCACGGCACCGGTAGTCGAACCGCGTAAAAGCCGTAAGAACAACCCTGAGAAGACGCGCGAAAACATCCTGCAAGAAGCAATCGTCGAGTTTGTCGAACAAGGCCTGGCGGGTGCGCGCGTGGACGCTATTGCAGAGCGTACCAAGACCTCAAAGCGCATGATTTATTACTACTTCACCAGTAAGGAACAGCTCTACGTCGAGGTGCTGGAGAAACTGTACGGTGAAATTCGCAGCATCGAAGGTCGCTTGAATCTGGATCAGCTTGAACCGGTAGAAGCGATTCGGCGGCTGGTGGAGTTCACCTTCGATCACCACGATATGAACGCGGATTTTGTGCGCATCGTCAGCATCGAAAATATCCACAAAGGTGAATACATCAAGCGCTCGGAAGGGATCAAGGACATGAACGACACCATTGTGCAGGCGCTTGAAAGCATCCTGCAGCGTGGCGTTGAACAGAAGGTATTCCGTGTTGGGCTGAACCCGCTGGATGTTCACTTGCTCGTCAGTTCGTTCTGTTTTTATCGCGTGTCGAATCGGTACACGCTCGGCGAGATTTTCCAGATCGACTTGTCTGATGCGCAAATCAAGCAGCGCCAACGTGAGATGATTTGCGACTCAGTACTGCGTTATCTGCAGGCTTGATCCTAAGGTTATGCCTTGGGAATTAATATCAATTGAAAATCATTCTCGACAAAAAGTAAGATAGCGACCCCTTTCCTTCATGCTCAGGGAGTCGGTTTGTCGGATATGGACCTCAAAGGCTTGTTCCTCAAGCATGCCAGTACCCTGCGTGGGTATCTGGCGCGCAAGGTACGGGACCCTCAACTGGCAGCGGATCTGGTGCAGGAAAGTTTTCTGCGCATGGCAGAGCGTGGGCGCAAGGAGCGAATCGACAACTCCCCCGGTTATCTCTATCGCATTGCTGGCAACTTGCTGGTCGATCACATTCGCCAGGAAACCCGGCGCAAGACCGACACGGTAACCCACGAAGCGCTGGCCGAAATCGAAGACGAAATGGCAGGCCTGGAGGCCCAGGCAATGGCAGAACAACAGCGCATGGCGCTAAAACAGGCATTGTCCGAATTGCCGGAACGCACCCAGGAAATCTTCCGCCTCAACCGCATCGAGGGCATGACCCATGCTCAAGTCGCGCGTCACCTAGAAATTTCCGACAGTTCAGTGCAAAAACATCTGTCGAAAGCTTTGGCCTACGTCATGCAGCGCCTACAAGAGCCTGAGAAATAACCTCCACATTTGTCGATGAATGGCTTACTGAGTTTCAGCCAACAAGACGTCACTGCTTATATATAACGAGAAATAGAGATTCACACGTGAATAGCCAAGGCCCCCAACAGCAGATGATTACTGAAGCGGCCGCCGAGTGGGCGGTGCGTCTGCACGCGGGTGCATTGAGTGAAGAGGCGCAAGCGCAACTGGAGCAGTGGCTGGCTGCCGACGAGCGCCATGCGCCTGCGCTGCGCTTTGCCGAACAGACATGGGCGGCACTGGGGGAACTGGCGCTGGAGAGCAGGCCCACCCCCCACCGCCAGCGCATGGCAGAGGCTGGGACAGTGCCGATGACTCGCCGTCGGCGCCCACTGCGTTGGGTCGGGCGTGCGGCGGTACTGTCGCTGGTGCTGGCCGTGGGCTGGGTCAGTGGCCCGACGGCGCTGTTACAGATGCAGGCCGACTACCGCACTGGCGCAGGAGAACTTCGCACGGTTCAGCTGGATGATGGCAGTTCGGTAGAACTGGACGCGGCCAGTGCAATCAGTATCGACTACGACAGCAACGAACGGCGGATCAGCCTGTTGGCGGGTTCAGCGGTGTTTGATGTAGCCCCGATGGATGACGCCGAAACCCGGCCATTTGTGGTGCAAAGCGCGGGTGGACGGACCAAGGCACTGGGCACTCAATTCGTGGTGGGCCGGGAAGACCGAGACCAGGCCTGGGTCGGTGTATTGCAGCATAGCGTTGCGGTCAGCCTGCAAAGCCAGCCGGCGCAAGGCTCGGCGCAGCAAATCCTGGAAGAAGGCCAAAGCGCCCGCTACAGCGCAAAAGGTGGAGTACAGAAACTGCCTGGATTTGACCTGAGCGCGGCGACGAGCTGGCGCCGCGGCGTGCTGATCTTTGACCGCCAGCCGTTGGCGCAGGTGATTGAGCAGCTCAACCGCTATCGTCCCGGCCAGATCGTATTGGCCAACCGGGCCTTGGCCAGTCGACAGGTCAGCGGCGTATTCCGCCTGGAGATGCTCGACAGCGCACTGCAAACCCTGACCCAGGAGCTGCACGTAAAACGCGTCGAACTGGCGGGCGTCAGCCTGATTTACTGACTTTGCGCTGACCCTGTAGCCGCTGCCGAAGGCTGCGATGGCTGCGCAGCGGCCCTGCTGTTTTGGCCCTTATCGCAGCTTGCGGCAGCGGCTACAAACGTAAGATGGGGCCTCCTTTCGTATTGAATAAATACTTTTTGAAAACTAATCGCAAAAACCTTTACTGACTTTCTCCCGGTAACACGTCTTGCTATTGAGATTCATTCGCAAAGCAGCTCGTGCAACCTGGGGATAATAAAAATGATCGGTAGTCAGCGCAAAGGGGTGCGGTCCGCAAGTCGGTTAGCCTTTGCTGTTCATGTCGGGATTGTTGCCGTGTTGGCGGCGCAAACGCCGGTGCATGCTGCGCCAAAAGCCAGCAGTGCGGTGCAACAGGAATTTATCGCCTTCCATATTGCGGCGCAGCCGCTGGACAAGGCGGTACTGATCTTCGCCGAACAGGCAGGCCTGCAAGTGCTGTTCGACAGCCAGGTGCTACGCGGCCTGCAGGCACAGGCACTGAACGGAGACTTCGGCGTCCAGGAAGGCCTGGCCCGCTTGCTGGGCAACAACCCGGTGGAATACCGCTTCACCGGCGAACGCCAGGTCACCCTGACCCGCGTCAGCGGAGAACACGCAGGCGCGCTGGCGCTGGGCACTACCTCCGTGACTGCCAGCGAAGGCAACAGTGGGGATTGGGTGTACCAGACCCCCGAAGCGGTGTCCGTTATCACCCGCGAGCAAATCAACAAGCGCGCCCCTCGTCACACAGCCGACATGCTGGAAGAAACCCCAGGCGTTTACACGGCAGTAGACCAGCGTGACCCCGGCTTGTCCGTCAACATCCGCGGCCTTCAGGACTATGGTCGGGTCAACATGAACGTTGACGGCATGCGCCAGAACTTCAACGTCAATGGTCACCAGCATCGCAACGGTGTGATGCTGATCGATCCGGAAATGATCTCGAGCATCGAAATCGATAAAGGCACCCAATCCGGTATGGGCGGCGCGGCAGTGCTGGGTGGTATTGCCACTTTTAAAACCCTTGAAGCCAGTGAGTTTTTGAAGGATGGCAAAGAGTTCGGCGGGCGTGTCCGCGCCGGCACTGGCATCGGTGAACTGGGTAACGGCACATACTTCAACGGTGGCGGGGTGTTCGCCTTCGGTAATGAGATTGGCGATGCCTTGTTTGCGTACAGCGAACGACATTTCGGCAACTACCGCAGCGGTCGGCAAAACGCCGACAACCTTGGGGATGAGATCCGCGTCAAACAAACCCGCCGCGAAGCCTGGAACAACTGGCTGAACAATGAGGTGGGTGATGCGGGCAGTGTGACGCGCTCGCAGATGGTCAAGTTCGGCCTCAACTTGCCCAATGATCAGCGTGTGCAACTGAACTACCTGAACACCGACAGCGACAGCAACGACTCATGGACTTACGCGATCAACAACGAGACGGACTATGAGTACAGACGGCACAGTAAAAATAACCTTGGCACCGCCAACTATGGGCTCGATTACAGCTACAACCCGGACAGCGAACTGATCGACTTCAAGAGCAAAGTGTATTTCGTCAGTACGGAACTGGTGCGTTCCAATGCTGGGCATCTAACGAGCGAAGTACGGAATAACTACGATCCTTACAAAGATTTTTTCCGCACGGATACCTGGGGCATTCAAGGCGAGAACACCTCGCGCTTCAACTTCGATGCCTACGGTTTGTTGACCTGGAATTATGGCCTGGAGATGTACCAGGACACCTTCAAGCCCAAGAGCAATAAAGTTGCGGCCTTGAGTGAAGTGGTCAAGCCTTATGTTGAGGGGGCCGACCCTTCTGGCAAACGTACCATGGCCAGCCTGTTCAGCAATCTGGAATACGATTACAACGGCTGGCTGACCCTTAATGGCGGCTTGCGGTATGACCGTTATCGTCTTGAAGGCAAGACAGGCATGACGCTCTTCCGTAGACAAATCATTCGTTATGAGAATGGTGTGCCAGTGGTGAATTCGGACCCTGCAAAGCGCGTCGAAGATACGTATGACCTGGATGAAGAAAGCGGCAAGTTTTCACCCACGTTCGGTATTGCGATCAAACCCGGCGTTGACTGGCTTCAGTTGTATGCACGTTGGGGCAAAGGTTGGCGGCCACCGGCGGTGACCGAAGTATTGATGACGGGGCGGCCCCATGGCGGCAATGCCCCTGAACGGGTGTTCCCAAACCCCTTCCTCAAGGCAGAGGAATCCAGAGAGTGGGAAGTGGGCTTTAATATATTTAAAGAATCGTTGTTTTTTAACAATGATCGGCTGGGCATGAAGATCTCCTACTTTGATAACCGAATCAAAAACTTCACGTTTATGCAGTACGGTATCGCGCTTCCTGAAGCACAAAATAATTTTGGTGATCTGGCATACGTTAATAATTTGAATGACACACGCTTCAGGGGGGTTGAGTACCAGCTCAACTATGATATGGGGCGTGTGTATACTAACTTGAGTTACACCCATATGATTGGTACTAACGATTTTTGCGCAAATGATCACTATCTTGGAGGCGCCAAAAAAAGTGGTAAGAGGTTTAAAGATTATTTGGAGCGCTATGTAAGACCTGATGGGACAATGGGTTTTAGAAAGGTGAGAGAGAGTGAGTATCTGGATAATAATGAAATGAACAACTACGTCGCATGCGGCGGCATCATGGGCAGCGCGGCGCATATGCCTGCAGACCGGGGATCTTTAACGGTTGGTGCGCGTTTCCTGGAACGACGGTTGGATACGGGTATTCGTTTACGCTATAGCCGCGGAAACGGCGCCGATATGAATGCGCATAATTACTACGATATTGAACAAGCTACCTGGCCTAAATACAGTGTGTATGATCTGTATGCAAGTTATTGGCCCACTAATGATGTGAACCTTACATTAGTGCTGGAGAACGCCACTGATGAGGCATATTTCGTTGCCATGGGCGATGCCAATAACTTGAGTTTGGCTCGGGGTCGCACCTTAAGCGGGATGCTCGAATACAAATTTTAAACAACAGCGAGTTTTCGTTGTTAACGGATTTTGCTCGTATTGAGCAAAAGCACGCAGTCGTGTGCAGGTTGTCACTAAATCTATCAATGGAAGAAAGTAAACATGACTATCTCAGTAACTTATAATTCTCTGTACGGCGATATTTCGGTTAAAGATGTGTTGAGCGAATGGTCGACCGGTTTCCGCACTGCTGATCATGGCACCGCGAATACCGGTGGTTTCAACACCGGCGGCCGTGCAATGACAGGCGAGCAGTATGCAACTCAGGGGGCCAATGGTTCGAACTACGCCTTTGTGGCTGAGAGCAACACGGATAATGGTTTGAACTACGTGTTTAATCCGAAACTGTCTGCGGGCGACAACATGAACCACTTCCTGTGGGGCAGTCTGGATAACGTGCAGTTGGGTGAAGTACTTGGCGGTGGTAAGGGCAGCGACTTTACACTGGACGACTACACCGTCAGCTTCAACGGCCTCGACCTGTCTGCCGCCAGCGATGCTGGCCGTGCTGGCAACGCTGTTCAGGACGTGATCTACGGCCTGATGAAAGGCGACGTGTCGGGTCTGGAAGGTGTGCTTAACAACCTGCTGAGCGGCTTCGGCCTGAGCACCGATTCGACCTTCGACCAGTTGGCGGCTGCCGGCCTGGCTCACCCCGATGCACCGCTGGCTGCTGATATCAGCCTGGTAGGTGTGCAGGAGCTGGTTCAAGACTGGGCACTGGCGGCGTAATACTCGCCTGCTTCAGTGAACACCACCAATCCTGTGGGAGCCGGGCTTGCCCGCGATTGCATCGACACGGTCTGACAGAAGCACCGCGTCGTTTGCATCGCAGGCAAGCCAGCTCCCACAGGGTACTCGGTTCACTTCTTCGGAATCTGTCCATGACCCGGCCCAAAGCCAACGAGATGCTGGCTGCCTTGACGGCCTACAAACGTGCTTTTTTCAATATTGGCTTGTTCTCGGCCGTGATCAATTTACTGATGCTGGCCCCGGCGTTGTACATGCTGCAGGTGTACGACCGGGTGTTGGCCTCGGGCAATCAAATGACCCTGTTGATGCTGACGCTGATGATCCTCGGCCTCTTTGGCCTGATGGGCGCGTTGGAATGGGTGCGTAGCCAGGTGGTGATCCGCCTCGGCACGCAGATGGATATGCGCTTGAACCAGCGTGTCTACGACGCTGCCTTCGAGGCGCAATTACGTACCGGAAGCCCTGCGGCGGGGCAGGCGTTGAATGACCTGACCAGCCTGCGCCAGTTCGCCACCGGCAATGCGCTGTTCGCGTTTTTCGATGCGCCATGGTTTCCGGTGTATCTGTTTGTGATTTTTATGTTCAGCCCCTGGCTGGGGCTGCTGGCTCTGGGTGGGGCGGTGCTGTTGATGATTCTGGCGTGGGTCAATCAGCGCGTTTCGCAAGCGCCGCTTAAAGCCGCCAGCGAGTTGTCGGTGGAGGCCACCCAGCAAGCCAGTGCGCATTTGCGCAATGCCGAGGCCATCGAAGCCATGGGCATGCTCGACACGTTGCGCGGGCGCTGGTTGGCGCAGCACACAGCATTTTTGGCGCAGCAAAATCTTGCCAGTGAAAAAACCGCCACCGTCAGCGCCTGGTCAAAAGGCGTGCGCCTGGCTTTGCAATCGTTGGTGCTTGGGCTCGGCGCCTTGCTGGCGGTACAAGGGCAAATTACGGCCGGGATGATGATTGCCGGCTCCATCCTGATGGGCCGGGTGCTGGGCCCAATCGACCAACTGATCGGTGTATGGAAGCAATGGACTTCGGCACGGCTGGCTTACCAACGCCTCGAAGCCATGTTGCACGCCTATCCGCCGCGCCCGCAGCGTATGGTATTGCCCGCACCGAAGGGCGAGTTGTCGGTTGAGCAACTGAGCGCCAGCGCACCCGGCACCCGTCGCGCTACCTTGGCCAATCTGAGTTTCACCTTGCCTGCGGGGCAAGTGCTGGGCGTGATTGGACCGTCCGGTTGCGGTAAATCAACCCTGGCCCGTTTGCTGATCGGCGTGTGGCAGCCGTTGGCGGGCAAGGTGCGTTTGGACGGTGCGCAGCTGTCGCAGTGGGACAAACACCAGCTCGGCCCGCATCTGGGCTATTTGCCCCAGGACATTCAGCTGTTCGCCGGGACCATCGCACAAAACATCGCACGCTTTGCCGAGGTGGATGCCGACAAGGTGCTGGCCGCCGCGCAACTGGCGGGCGTGCATCAGTTGATCCTGCAATTGCCCGAGGGCTACGACACTCGCCTCGGTGAAGGCGGAGCGGGGTTGTCCGGCGGGCAGAAGCAGCGCATCGGCCTGGCCCGTGCGCTGTACGGCTTGCCGGCGGTGATCGTGCTCGACGAACCCAACTCCAACCTCGATGAAGCCGGTGAGCAGGCCTTGTTGCAGGCGATTGCCCAGCTCAAACAGCACAAGCGAACCCTGATTTTGATTACCCACAAACCCAATGTGCTGACCCTGACCGACCAGCTTTTGATCCTGCGCGATGGCCAGCTGCAAGCCTTTGGCCCGACCGCCAAGGTGCTCGGTGCTCCCACGGCGTCCAAGCCTGCAGCGCCGAAACCGGCAATGAATGTGAGCTATCGGCTCGGAACGGCAGAGGCGAGCAAGGTATGAAGCAGTCAAACGCCAAGGCCCTTGGCGACAGCAATGTGCTGCAACTGGATGACACTCGCTATTCGCGCTTGGGTTGGCTGCTGATGCTCGGCGGCTTTCTCGGGTTTCTTGGCTGGGCCGCATTGGCGCCGTTGGACAAGGGCGTCGCGGTGTCGGGCAAGGTGATGGTTTCGGGCCATCGCAAGGTAGTGCAGCACCCCAGCGGCGGGATTGTTGAACGTATTGATGTGCGTGACGGCGACAAAGTCGTCGCAGGCCAGGTGCTGATTCGACTGAAGGAAACCCCGTTGTTGGGGCAAGCCCAGTCGTTGCGCAGCCAGTTCTATGGATCGCTCGCCAGTGAGGCGCGGCTTGATGCCGAGGGTGATGGCGCCAGCCGCGTTAACTTCCCTGCCGAGCTGACGGCATTGGCGGCCGCCCCGGAAGTGGCTTCCAACCTCGCCTTGCAACAGCAACTGTTCGATAGTCGGCGTAGGGCCTTGCTGCTGGACCAGCAGGGTATCGACGAAAGCATTGCAGGCGCCGAGGCGCAGTTGCGCGGGGTGCGTGACTCTCAGGCCAGCAAGGTGCTGCAACGCACGGCCCTGACCGAACAGTTGCAAGGCCTGCGTGAGCTGGCCCGCGAAGGCTATATCCCGCGTAACCGGCTGCTGGACAGCGAGCGGGTGTACGCCCAGGTGCTGGGTTCGATCAGCGAGGACTACGGCCGCATCGGTCAGTTACAGCGACAAGTGTTGGAGATGCGTTTGAAGATTCGGCAACTGGCCGAGGAGTATCAAAAGGAAGTCCGCACCCAACTGGCCGACACCCGCGTACGTACCGAGGATTTGCGCAATCGACTGGCCTCGGCCGAGTTTGAATTGGCCAACAGCCAGTTGCGTGCCCCGGTGGCGGGGATTGTGGTGGGGCTGGATGTGTTTACCGAAGGCGGGGTGATCAAGCCCGGTCAGGCGCTGATGGAGATCGTGCCCCAGGGCGAGCCACTGCTGGTCGAGGCGCGGGTACCGGTTGAGCTGGCCGACAAGGTTCACCCCGGCTTGCCGGTCGAGCTGATGTTCTCGGCATTTAGCCAGAGCACCACGCCTCGGGTGGCGGGTGAGGTGACGCTGGTGTCGGCGGACCGTCAGGTCGATGAACGCACCGACGAGCCTTATTACACGTTGCGTGCGCAAGTCAGCGAAGCCGGTATGGCGCAACTGGCCGGGTTGCAGATCCGCCCCGGCATGCCGGTGGAGGCGTTCGTGCGCACAGGCGAACGCTCGATGCTCAATTACCTGTTCAAGCCACTGCTTGACCGTACCCATATGGCGTTGGTGGAAGAATGATCGTGCGCCAGATTTTATGCGGGCTGTTCATGCTGTGTACGGGGCCGGCGCAGGCATTGGGCTTGCTTGAAGCCTACGACTTGGCGATCCGCAACGACCCGACCTTTCAGGCGGCGATTGAAGAGCGGGCGGCCGGGGAGGAGAACCGTGCACTGGGCCGCTCGGCGTTATTGCCGACTTTGTCGTGGAACTACAACAACTCGCGCAACGAGTCCGAAGTCACCCAGGCCAGTACCCGTACCGACCGCGATTACCGCAGCTATGCAGCAACTTTGACCTTGCAGCAGCCACTGTTGGACTACGAAGCCTATGCTCGTTTCCGACAAGGTGCAGCGCAGGCGTTGTTCTCCGATGAGCGTTTTCGTAGCAAAAGCCAGTATCTGGCGGTGCGTCTGCTCAGTGCCTACAGCCAGGCATTGCTGGCACAGGAGCGGATCGAGCTGAGCCGTGCGCAAAAGCGTGCCTTTGCCGAGCGTTTGCAGCTTAACCAGCGGTTGTTGAAAGGCGGCGAGGGCACCCGCACCGATGTGCTGGAAACCCAGGCGCGCCTGAGCATGGCGGTGGCTGAGGAGATCGAGGCGCAAGACAATCAGGACGCCGCCTTGCGTGAGTTGGAGGCAATGCTTGGCGAACCCTTGCAAATAGAACAGCTTGATCCCTTGTCGCCGCGTTTTGTAATCCTGCCCCTGGAACCGCAGCGTTTTGAAAGCTGGCGCGAACTGGCGTTGGCCAATAACCCGGAGCTGGCCTCGCAGCACCATGGGTTGACCTCGGCCGAGTACGAAGTGGAGCGCAAGCGCGCCGGGCATTTGCCCAAGCTCAGTTTGTATGCGAGCAGCCGTCAGACCAGTTCCGATTCGGAGAGTACCTACAACCAGAAGTACGACACCAACAGCGTCGGTATTCAGCTCACGGTGCCGTTGTTTGCGGGCGGCTCGGTGTCGGCATCGACCCGGCAGGCGGCACGGCAACTGTCCCAGGCCCAGTTTGAGCTGGACGCACAAACGGCAACCACGCTGGTAGACCTGCGCAAACAGTACAACCTCAACAGCAGCGCGGCGGCCAAGGTGCGGGCTTATGAAATGGCGGTGGAGTCCGCCAGTGCCCTGGTGCAGGCGACGCAGAAAAGCGTGAGCGCAGGTGAGCGGGTCAATTTGGATGTGCTGGACGCCAAACAGCAGTTGTTCAGTGCCAAGCGGGATTTGGCTGAGGCGCGCTATGCGTATTTGCTGGCGCGGGTGCAACTCAAGTATTACGCGGGCTTGTTGAGCGAAGGGGATTTACGGCAGGTGGCGGGGTATTTTCAGGAACTTCTGTAGCCGCTGCCGCAGGCTGCGATGGACTGCGAAGCAGTCCCGGGCTCTGGAACCTTGAAGGTCCTTCGGCCCTTATCGCAGCGCTGCGGCAGTGGCTACAAAAATGATGCGAGCGGCTTACCGACGAACCAGCAAAACACCCGATTCCATATGGTGAGTCCACGGGAACTGGTCAAATACCGCGCAACGCTCAATCCGGTGCGTATCGTGCAGTTGGGCGATGTTCTCGGCCAATGTCGTGGGGTTACACGAGATATACAGGATATTGTCGAAGCGACGGGTCAGCTCGCAGGTGTCCGGGTCCATCCCCGCACGCGGCGGGTCGACGAAGACGCTGCCGAACTCGTAGCTTTTCAGGTCAATGCCTTGCAAGCGACGAAACGGACGCACTTCGTTCAGGGCTTCGGTCAGTTCCTCGGCCGACAGGCGCACCAGCGTGACGTTATCCACAGCGTTGTCGCGCAGGTTGTTCAGTGCCGCATACACCGAGGTCTTGCTGATTTCGGTGGCCAGTACTTTACGCACGCGAGTAGCCAGCGGCAGGGTGAAGTTGCCGTTGCCGCAATACAGCTCCAGCAAGTCATCCGATCGCTCGCCCAACGCGTCATATGCCCAATTGAGCATCTTCTGGTTGACCGTGCCGTTTGGCTGAGTGAACGCGCCTTCAGGCTGTTGATACGTGAAGGTGCGCCCCGCGACTTCGAGCTTTTCGACCACATGATCGCGGCCAATCACTACGCGCTTGCCCTTGGAGCGGCCTATTACGCTGATATCCAGGTCTTTGGCTAACTGCTCGGCAGCGTTTTGCCAATGCTCGTCCAGTGGGCGGTGATAGCACAAAGTGACCATCGCATCGCCTGCCAGAGTGGTCTGGAACTCGACCTGGAACAGCTTGTGGCTCAAGGCTGAGCTGGCTTGCCAAGCGGCTTTGAGCTGAGGCATCAGTTGATTGATGCGCAGGCTGGCAATCGGGAAATTTTCGATCAGGATCGGCGTGCGCTTTTCATCCTGGGCGAACATGGCGTAGTGACGCTCACCCCCTTCGCGCCACAGGCGGAACTCGGCCCGCAGGCGAAAGTGCTTCAGAGGCGAATCGAATACCTGCGGCTCAGGCGCATCGAACGGCGCCAGCAGCTCGCGCAGACGATTGGCCTTGGCCTCTAGCTCAACGGCGTAGGTAGCAGAATCAAACGGCAAAGCACTCATGCTGGATACCAACCTAGCTTGACCACAAACAGAACCGACAGAATGATCAGCGGTGCATTCAGCTCGCGGGCACGGCCCGACAGCAGTTTGATCACGGTCCAGGAAATAAAGCCGAAGGCGATGCCGTTGGCGATGGAGTAGGTGAACGGCATCGCCAGTGCGGTGATCACCACTGGTGCGGCAACGGTGACGTCGTCCCATTCGATTTCTGCCAGGCCGCTCATCATCAGTACGGCTACGAACATCAGCGCGGGCGCGGTGGCGAAGGCTGGAATGCTGGCGGCCAATGGCGAGAAGAACAACGCCAGCAGGAACATGATGCCGACTACGATGGCGGTCAGGCCGGTACGGCCACCGGCGCTCACGCCAGCTGCCGACTCGATGTAGCTGGTGGTGGTCGAGGTGCCCAGCAGCGAACCAGCCATGGCCGCGGTGCTGTCAGCGATCAGGGCGCGGCCCATTTTTGGCATGTGGCCGTCTTTGCCCATCAGGCCAGCGCGCTTGGCGACGCCGATCAGGGTGCCGGAGTTGTCGAACAGGTCAACGAACAGGAAGGCGAAGATCACGCTGATCAGGCCGATGTCCAGGGCACCTCTGATGTCCAGCTGCAGGAAGGTCGGGGCCAGGGATGGCGGCATCGACATCACGCCACCGAACTCGGTCACGCCCAATGCAATCGAAGCAATGGTCACGGCCAGGATGCCGATCAGCACTGCGCCACGGACTTTCATCGCCTCAAGGGCGACGATCAGGGCAAAGCCCAGGGATGCCAGGATCACTTTTGGCTGCGCCAGATCACCCATGCCTACCAGCGTTGCCTTGTTGGCAACCACGATGCCGGCGTTGCCCAGGGCGATCAACGCCAGGAACAGGCCGATACCGGCGGCAATGGCCGAACGTAGAGGCAGCGGGATGCTGTTGATGATCCATTCGCGGATGCGAAAGATCGACAGCAGGAAGAACAGCACCGCCGAGATAAACACCGCGCCCAGCGCGACCTGCCAGGTATGGCCCATATGCAGGACCACGGTGTAGGTGAAGAAGGCGTTCAGGCCCATACCCGGTGCCAGGGCAATCGGGTAGTTGGCGATGATGCCCATGGTCGCCGAGCCAATGGCCGCGGCCAGACAGGTGGCAACAAATACGGCACCTTTGTCCATGCCCGTCTCACCGAGGATGCTCGGGTTCACAAACAGGATGTAGGCCATCGCCAGGAAGGTGGTGATACCCGCAAGAATCTCGGTACGCACGTTGGTGTTGTGTGCTTTTAGTTGAAACAGCCTTTCCAGCATGCCAGTCCCCGTGGCGCCAAATGCGCCGTGATTAAATCGTTTTCAACAGCAAAGCACAGACGCGGACCGTCTGAGGTTTTTCTGTCTGTCGGAAAAAGCCGCGCATCATACCAGCAGCTCGTAGATATGGCTGCTTTGGTTACCCTGCGGGGCCATGTTTTATAACCTTGATGTGGCAGGCATACTGCGTGCCAGCTTTCGGAGGGATTTATGAAGCGCACCATCCAACCTGTTTTCGCGTGTTTCGGCTTCTTTATAAGTGCCGCCGTCAGCGCTGCGCCGGCAATGCCCTTGAGCACCGTCGAGATTCTCAAGGTGGCGTCTGTTTCCTGCGCTGTAGAGGATGTGTCGGATGGCCGCGAGCAGACCCGTTGTGACCATAACGGTCCTGCTATCAAGGTCTATGTGCTGGAGCGCGGTTACGGTGGTCAGCCCAATGTGACGTTGGATGGCGAGGAAGTGGACGGTGTACGTGCCCCGGTCTGCAACCAGGGCGAGGGATTGGTGGCCTGTAACGGGGCGGGCACCACGGTGGGGCACTTGTATACCTTCGACCTGGGTAACAAGGACGGCGGTTGGTTTGAATTCAGTAACGCCTCGCTGGTGCCGCCGCACAACCGGTTGGATGTGCGGCTTTATATAAAGTAAGGCTGCAGATACCTGTAGCAGCTGCCGAGGAACGAAGGCTGCGTTCGGCGGCGAAGCCGTCGTAAACCTGTGCACTCAATAACCCTGACACACCGAGACCCTTGATTTGCGACGACTACGTCGTCGAACGCAGCCTTCGTTCCTCGGCAGCTGCTACGAGTATTGGTAAGGGAATCATGGCTTTTCTTCCACCATCCGGTCCCGATTGGCCAAGCCAGGGAACAGTTTTATCCACAGCCCGGTGACGACCAGCGTACCGATCCCGCCCAGTACCACGGCGGGAACGGTGCCCAGCCAGTGGGCAGTGGCCCCGGATTCGAACTCCCCCAGTTGATTGGACGCGCCGATAAACAGGCCGTTGACCGCACTGACCCGGCCACGCATCTCATCCGGTGTTTCCAGCTGCACAAACGAGGCGCGGATCACCATGCTGATCATGTCGGCCGCGCCGAGTACCACCAGCACCGCCAGCGAAAACCAGAACGAGGTCGATAGGCCGAATGCAATGGTCGCGACCCCGAATACCCCCACGGCCGTAAACATCACCCGCCCGACCTTGCGTTCAACCGGGAACCTGGCCAGCCACAGCGACATCATCAAGGCCCCGACCGCCGGTGCCGAGCGCAACATGCCCAGCCCCCACGGGCCAGTCAGCAGAATGTCCTTGGCAAACACCGGCAGCAACGCCGTGGCTCCGCCCAGCAGGACTGCAAACAGATCCAGGGAGATGGCACCGAGCACATCCGGGCGGCTGCGAATAAAGCGAATACCCGCCAGCAACGAATCCAGCGTGGCCTTGGCTTTGTTCAGTGGCAGTTGGCGCGCAGGCAGGTTGCTCATCAGTACTGCGGCAATCAGATACAGCGCCACGCTCGGGCCATACACCCAGACACTGCCAAATGCATACAGCAAACCGCCAAACGCCGGCGCGACAATGGTGGCGGACTGCTGTGCTGCCTGTGCCGCAGCCACTGCGCGCGGGAACAGTTCAACCGGTACGATTGAGGGCAGCAGGGCCTGGGTGGCAGGCATTTCAAAGGAGCGAGCAGCACCCAGCAAAAAAGCCAGGATAAAGATCATCTCCCGGGTGATGTGATCGTTCGCACTGCTGATGGCCAGTGTCAGGGCGATCATCGCCTGTAGCGACTGGCACAGCGCGGCCACCTTGCGCCGGTCATAGCGATCGGCCACATGCCCGGTGTGCAGCATAAACAGCAAGCGCGGGGCGAACTCGATCAAGCCCACCCAGCCCAGATCCATCACATTGCCGGTGAGCTGGTAGAGATTCCAGCCAATGGCCACGGTGAGCATTTGAAATGCGCTGGCGGTAAAGATGCGGGCAAACCAGAAGGCCACAAATGGCCGGTGATGGCGTAGCTGGAGGGGCTGGCTGGTCATTTGAAGGATCGTGGCCGAGAGCAGGGGAGGTCGAGATTATCATTGTTTTGTAACAATTAATGACTCGAAATATCACAAAGTCCCGACTCGGCCAGGGCTCGCGAAAATCTGCTTTTCGCGATTCCTTATGGTTCTTGCAACGGTCTATATCAAGCCCTGAGGCATCGTGTCACGCGACAACAAACCACATTAGCCGTGTGTCAGGAATGGACTACTCTTTCATCCATGCTTGATCCAGATCAAAGCCCTTCGGGTTTTATCTGAGTGGCCAGCCGGCCAAAAACCTTTGCGTTGTGGTTTAACGAGCGAGCGGCGATTCGCGGTGGCCATGGCTGCGGGGTAGTTGGACTCAGGCGCGATGCCTGTGTCCTCAACGACCTGATACCTGATAGAGGAAGACTTATGTTCGGTTTGGAGGCTCTCGATCTCGCCCGAATTCAGTTCGCGTTTACCGTGTCGTTCCACATTCTTTTTCCCGCCATTACCATCGGTCTCGCCAGTTATCTCATGGTGCTCGAAGGCATGTGGCTGAAAACCCGTGACGACACCTACCGCGATCTGTACCACTTTTGGTCGAAGATTTTCGCCGTCAACTTTGGGATGGGCGTGGTGTCGGGTCTGGTCATGGCCTATCAGTTCGGTACCAACTGGTCGCGGTTCTCGGACTTCGCCGGTGCTGTTACCGGGCCACTGCTGACCTATGAAGTACTCACCGCATTCTTCCTTGAAGCAGGTTTTCTGGGGGTCATGCTGTTTGGCTGGAATCGCGTGGGTCGCGGGATGCACTTCTTCTCGACCGCGATGGTAGCGCTGGGAACTCTGGTTTCGACCTTCTGGATCCTGGCCTCCAACAGCTGGATGCAAACCCCGCAAGGCTTCGAGATCATTGATGGGCGGGTGATCCCGGTGGACTGGCTGGCAGTCATCTTCAACCCCTCGTTCCCTTACCGCTTGGCGCACATGGCCACGGCTGCGTTTGTAGCTACGGCGTTTTTTGTCGGGGCTTCTGCTGCCTGGCATCTGTTGCGCGGTCGCAACACGCCGGCCATTCGCCGTATGTTTTCGATGGCAATGTGGATGGCCCTGGTGGTTGCGCCGGTGCAGGCACTGATCGGTGACGCCCACGGCTTGAACACGCTTGAGTATCAGCCGGTCAAAATCGCCGCGATTGAAGGGCACTGGGAAAACAAACCCGGTGAGCCGACGCCGCTGATTTTGTTCGGCATCCCCAACATGAAAACCGAGACCACGGACTACAAGATCGAGGTGCCGTACCTGGGCAGCCTGATCCTGACCCACAGTCTGGACAAGCAAATCCCGGCGATGAAGGACTACCCGGCAGCGGACCGTCCTAACTCGACCATTGTGTTCTTTACCTTCCGCATCATGGTTGCGCTGGGCATGCTGATGATCTTTATCGGCCTGTGGAGCGTGTGGTTGCGCAAACGCGGCACCCTGTACGAGAACCGCTGGTTCCTGCGCCTGGTGCTGTGGATGGGGCCATCGGGTCTGATCGCGATTCTGGCAGGTTGGTTTACAACCGAGATTGGCCGTCAGCCGTGGGTGGTTTACGGGTTGATGCGCACTGCTGATGCCTCGTCCAATCACAGTGTCACGCAAATGAGCATCACGCTGGTGATGTTTGTAGTGGTGTACTTCTCGCTGTTCGGTGTGGGTCTGGGCTACATGATGCGTCTGGTGCGCAAGGGCCCGATCACTCACGAAGGCGATGACGACACCCACGGTGGCCCAGGCCAGCAACGCACGCCTGCCCGTCCTCTGTCTGCGGCCCATGAGGGTACAGATGAAGGCCACAGCGACAGCCTGACTAAGGGGAATTGAGTCATGGGTATTGATCTGCCACTTATCTGGGCAATCATCATCATCTTCGGGATCATGATGTATGTGGTCATGGATGGCTTCGATCTCGGGATCGGCATCCTCTTCCCCTTTATCAAGGGCGAGAGTGACCGCGATGTGATGATGAACACGGTCGCCCCTGTCTGGGACGGTAACGAAACCTGGCTGGTACTGGGCGGTGCGGCATTGTTTGGTGCCTTCCCGCTGGCCTATTCGGTGGTGTTGTCGGCGCTGTACCTGCCGTTGATGCTGATGCTGATGGGCTTGATCTTCCGCGGCGTGGCTTTTGAGTTCCGCTTCAAGGCCCGCCCGGAAAAACGCCATATCTGGGACAAGTCATTTATTGGCGGCTCGCTCGTGGCCACTTTCTTTCAGGGCGTGGCGCTGGGGGCCTTTATTGATGGCATCCCGGTGGTCAACCGCCAGTATGCCGGGGGCGGACTGGACTGGCTGTCGCCGTTCACCGTGTTCTGCGGGATCGCGCTGATCGTGGCCTATGCATTGCTCGGCTGCACCTGGCTGATCATGAAAACCGAAGGCCAATTGCAGGAGCGCATGCACAAACTGGGGCGCCCATTGGCGCTGGCAGTATTGGTGCTGATGGGCATCGTGAGCCTGTGGACCCCGCTGGCACACTCGGAGATTGCAGCGCGCTGGTTTACCCTGCCGAACCTGTTCTGGTTCTTGCCGGTGCCGATCCTGGTGTTGGTAACGATGTATGGCCTGATCAAGGCGATAGCGCGCAAAGCACACTACACGCCGTTCCTGCTGACCCTGGTGTTGATCTTCCTGGGTTACAGCGGCTTGGGCATCAGCCTGTGGCCGAACATCATCCCGCCTTCGATCTCGATCTGGGACGCGGCCGCACCGCCGCAAAGTCAGGGCTTTATGCTGGTGGGCACCTTGTTCATCATCCCGTTCATTCTCGGTTACACCTTCTGGAGCTACTACGTGTTCCGCGGCAAGGTGACCCACGAAGACGGTTATCACTAGCACCGCCGCTGTGGCCTGAGGGCCACAGCCTTTTCCCCAAGAGGAGGCCTGAACATGGCTGGCAAGGATTATCTACACGACGTCCAAGAGTGCGAGAAAAAGCCTCTGTGGCAACGCGTTGGCTGGCTGCTGGTGATCTGGACCGGCAGTGTGGCGACCCTGGCAGTATTTGCCTGGTTGATCCGTCTGTTCATGACCGCGGCGGGCATGAAGAGCCACTGATTTTGAACGCTTGATGATTTCACCTGTGGGAGCTGGCTTGCCAGCGATGGTATCGCCTCGGTATTGCAGCTAAACCGAGTTGTATGCATCGCAGGCAAGCCAGCTCCCACAGTTATAGGTGTGGCCACAAAATCATGCTTACTTGCGCGCCTTGAGGATCACAAACTTGGGCGTGGCGGCGACTTGCTCGACACCGCGAAACAATTTGGCCAGTTTGCTGTGGTAGCCCAAGTGGCGGTTGCCGACGATATACAGCGCGCCTCCCACCACCAGCGCTTCGCGCGCCTGCTGAAACATGCGCCAGGCTAAAAAGTCGCCCACCACTTGTTGCTGGTGAAACGGCGGATTGCACAGCACCACGTCCAGTGAGTCCGGTGCTTGGCTCGCCAAACCGTCATCTGCGCGCACAATTACCTCGCGATCGCCCAGCGCCGCCTGCCAGTTCTCACGGGCGGACTGCACCGCCATAAAGGATTCATCAACCAGTGTGTACTGCGCCTGCGGGTTATTCAGGGCGCTGGCAATGGCCAGTACGCCATTACCACATCCCAGATCGGCAACCCGTGCCGTGCCCAGGTTTTTCGGCAGGTGCGGCAGGAATGCTCGAGTGCCGATGTCCAGGTCTTCACGGCAAAACACGTTGGCGTGATTGAGCAGCTCGATGGCTGGCTTATCCAACTGGTAACGCGAAGGGTACGGTGAAGTAAAGGGGCCCAGAGCCTGAGGTGTGGCAATCAGCAGTCGGGCTTTTTTTACTGCCAGTGAGGCTTGTACCGGGCCGATGTAACGCTCCAGCAGATCGCCTGCAGCTCGCGGCAAGTGCTTGATCATTGCGGCAGCGATCACCTGTGCTCCGGGCGCCAATTGGCCTTGCAGGCGGATCAGTTGCTCTTCGAGCAGCGCCAGGGTTTTGGGAACACGCACCAGCACGCAATCGAAAGGGCCGACCAAAGCCTCGCTGGCAGGAATGATCGCGACCGCATCGTAAGCATGACCGTTGCGCACCAGGTTCTTTTCCAATGCTTGCATGGCGAGAAACGAGTCGCTGCTGCTGGTCACATGCATCGAGCCGACCAGGCTGACCGCCAAGGCCCCAAAGCTGTCGTTAAGCACCAGAACCCGACTGTTCGCGGGCAGCGCCTGTTCGGCCAAGTGATTAAGCAAATACTCATCCGCTGCATCAAAGGCCTGTAAAGGCTCGCTTTGCTGTTCAGGTTGGCGGATCAGGCGAAGTTGGGCGAAGGGGCTTTCTAGCACAGGCATTTATACAAACTCTGAGGAATCGACAGCTGCGGCCTGCCCCTGAGAGGGGCTTGGCTGGCAGTGGAGTCCGTGGGTTTTACAGGTAGACGCGATTTTACTTTTTTTTGCCGCAGATTGCCTGATGCGTTTATCGGTTACCGGGCTGGGTTCTCTTACAACAAGCCTGACTTGGCAGCGATGGCGACTGCTGAGGTTTTATTGTTGGCCCCCAGCTTTTTAATGGAACTGGCGATATGGAAGTTCACCGTGCGCGTGCTCAGGCTCAGAATGGTGCCAATGTCGGAGGCGATTTTGCCATTGGCTGTCCACCTCATGATTTCAATCTCCCGGTCGGTCAAGCGGATGACGTGGATCTCCAACTGATGGTGAAGGTGGCAGCGTTCGAGCATGGCACTGTGCAACTGGTTGCACAGCCACAATACATTGGCGGCCTTGTCCATAAACTCGCCCTCCGACAGCGGCGGATTTCTTCGGCCAAGGCTCAATATGCTCACCACGCCATTGGGGTCGTGCACCGATTGCGACCATCCGTACGCCAGCCCGCAGGTTTGTGTGGCCTTCCATAGGTCAGGGTTTTCACGAAAAACCTCGGAGCTCCAAATAATCGGCGCGATCGATAGCTGGCAATGCACCACGAGTGGGTTTCGTTGTGAAAGATGGCCAGTTTCATAACGCTCAACATAATCATTTGGATAGTTTGTTATTACTTTACTGTTCGCCGTGATATTGCCAAGCCGAGGAATCATGCGAAAGAAAAAATAATCGAAGCCGTACTCTTCTATCTGTTTGAGTGCATAGGTACGCAGCTCTGCTTCGCTTCTGTAAGCCAGGGACTGTGTTTTATTTATTATCTGATGGGCAGTCATAAGGCGCTCCGGCGCTCCGGCGGCCTGCAAGCTAGTAAAGATTGTAGGAAATGTCCTATCAAATGATTTTAGGTGCTACTTCAGATAATGCTATGTAATAAGTGCGTAAAGTTTTTTGGTTAGGAGGCTTGGTGTTTATACATGTGGAGGATAATTTAATCACGCTGTTTAATTATGCTATTTCGAATGTATATCTATCGCCCGAGTTTGGTTTAAATGAGTTGTTTTAAGAAAAACTTCTCATTTGCTGTCATGCATATAGCACTGAATATAATGTTTGTGGCGCGACTGCCTGTCGCAAAGCCATCACAAACCACCGGTGTTTCTCCGGGCTCCTTTGCGCGACACTAGGGCCATTCGCCAATGGAGTGCCCCATGACTGCCAGCGCAGAGAAATTCACCCAGCAGACGCTTCTCGATGTCACCCCGCTGACCCCCAGCCTGTTTGCATTACGTACTACTCGCGATCCCGGCTTTCGCTTTCACGCAGGTCAATTCGCCAGGCTTGGTGTGACCAAGGCCGATGGCAGCACGGTATGGCGCGCCTATTCCATGGTTTCTTCGCCGCATGACGAGTTCCTGGAGTTTTTCTCTATTGTGGTTCCGGGCGGTGAGTTCACCAGCGAACTCAGTCGTTTGGGCGTCGGTGACACATTGCTGGTGGAGCGCCAGGCGTTTGGTTTTCTGACCCTGGATCGTTTTGTCGACGGCCGTGATCTGTGGCTACTGGCGACAGGGACTGGCATTGCGCCGTTTTTGTCGATCCTGCAGGATTTTGAAGTGTGGGAGAAATTCGAGCGCATTGTGTTGGTTTACAGCGCCCGGGAAGCTCGCGAACTGGCTTACCAGGATTTGATCGCGGGGCTATGCTCGCGTGAGTACCTTGCCGAATACGGGCACAAATTTGTCTATATTCCGATTGTCACCCGTGAGCACGTACCCGGTACGTTGAATGGGCGCATTACCACGTTGATTGAAAATGCTGAGCTTGAACGGGCGGCGGGCATTGAACTGAGCAGCGAACATTCACGGGTGATGCTATGTGGCAACCCGCAAATGATTGATGACACCCGAAAGTTGCTGAAAGAGAGAAATATGCAACTGAGCCTGAGTCGCAGACCTGGGCAAGTAGCGGTCGAGAACTACTGGTAGTGGGCTTTATATTGCGTGTGGCATAAATAAACAATGGCGCCTTATGGGCGCCATTGTTTGTTGTGAACCCTTATGGCCGGTTGTTTTGCACTTTGAGCAAGTCGCGAATTTCGCCCAGCAGTTCTTCTTCTTTGGAAGGCAATGGCGGGGCGCTAGGAGCGACCGCTTCTTCGCGCTTCAGGCGGTTGATTGCCTTCACACCCATAAAGATGGCGAATGCGACGATGATAAAATCGATCACGCTCTGGATGAACTTGCCATATGCCACGACCACTGCTGGCGCATCGCCAACTGCGGCTTTCAGCGTAATGGCAAGGTCACTGAAGTCCACACCGCCAATCAACAACCCCAGCGGTGGCATGACTACGTCACCCACAAAGGATGAAACGATTTTGCCAAATGCCGCGCCGATGATGATACCGACGGCCATATCGACCACGTTCCCTTTGACCGCGAAGGCCTTGAACTCACTTATCACGCCCATAGGTTATTCCTTGTTACAGATGAGGTTGGTAGGTGCAGTGTAAATCAGCCTGCAGGATCATGCCCGCGCAGTTGAATACTCGCAGGCGCTGTAATCGACCAGCGCCAACGCCATAAGTTTTCAACAGGCTCGCAACTGGCGCGGATACGCCATTGATTGGGTTAAAGCCAGACCTTTTTCTCAATCGCCGGCTTGCGACCTTTCTATTTAGAATTTGCCCCGTAGGTCTCTAGCCTTTGGTCAGTGCTATGCACATCCAATAACCAGAGGACTTACGCATGACCATCCACTTTGGCTTCGGGACGCTTTCACAGCGCCGCCTGTTATGTGTTTTAAGCGCCAGTTTGCTTTCGGTTTCGGTTCACGCGGCAACCCTGACCCGTGATAACGGTGCAGCTGTCGGTGATAACCAGAACTCTCAAACCGCAGGGGCCAATGGCCCGGTACTACTGCAAGACGTGCAGTTGCTGCA
Organism: Pseudomonas sp. ML2-2023-6; assembly: GCF_037055265.1. NCBI lineage: Bacteria > Pseudomonadati > Pseudomonadota > Gammaproteobacteria > Pseudomonadales > Pseudomonadaceae > Pseudomonas > Pseudomonas sp. ML2-2023-6. The sequence continues at coordinate 1,424,306 of NZ_CP146347.1, forward strand.
GAAACTTCAGCGTTTTGACCGTGAACGTATCCCGGAGCGTGTAGTGCATGCGCGCGGTACAGGCGCACACGGTACGTTTACTGTCACCAATGACCTGAGTGACCTGACCAAGGCCCGGGTGTTTGCCGCTGGCGAAACCACGCCGGTATTTGTGCGCTTCTCGGCCGTGGTGCATGGCAACCACTCGCCAGAAACCCTGCGCGATCCGCGCGGCTTTGCCACCAAGTTCTATACCGCTGACGGCAACTGGGACCTGGTTGGCAACAACTTCCCTACCTTCTTTATCCGTGACGCGATCAAGTTCCCGGACATGGTTCACGCCTTCAAGCCAGACCCGCGTACCAACCTTGACGACGACTCGCGCCGTTTCGACTTCTTCTCCCACGTCCCGGAAGCCACCCGTACCTTGACCGAGCTGTACTCCAACGCGGGTACACCGGCCAGCTACCGCGAAATGGACGGTAACGGTGTTCACGCCTACAAACTGATCAGCGCCAAAGGCGACGTGCGTTATGTGAAGTTCCACTGGAAGAGCCTGCAGGGGCTGAGCAACCTTGACCCGAAACAAGTCACACAGGTTCAGGGCCAGGACTACAGCCACATGACCAACGACCTGGTCACTCATATCAACAAGGGTGATTTCCCCAAGTGGGATTTGTACGTGCAGGTGCTCAAGCCTGAAGACTTGAAGTCATTCGACTTTGACCCGTTGGATGCGACCAAGATCTGGCCGAACGTGCCTGAGCGCAAAGTCGGGCAAATGGTCCTGAACCGCAACCCGGCCAATGTGTTCCAGGAAACCGAGCAGGTCGCCATGGCCCCGGCCAACCTGGTGCCTGGTATCGAGCCATCTGAAGACCGTTTGCTGCAAGGTCGGGTGTTCTCGTATGCCGACACCCAGATGTACCGTTTGGGCGCCAACGCCATGCAGTTGCCGATCAACGCTCCACGTGTAGCGGTGAATAATGGCAATCAGGACGGTGCAATGAACCTGGGTCACAGCACTTCGGGTGTGAACTACCAGCCGAGCCGCTTGATGCCGCGTGAAGAGCCGCAAGCTGCGCGCTATAGCGAAATGCCGCTGTCGGGCACCACCCAGCAGGCGAAAATTCAGCGTGAGCAAAACTTCAAACAGGCGGGCGATCTTTACCGCTCCTTCAGCAAGAAAGAGCGTCAGGACCTGATTGAGAGCTTTGGTGGTTCGTTGGCAACAACCGATGACGAAAGCAAACACATCATCCTGTCGTTCCTTTACAAGGCTGATCCCGAGTACGGCACCGGCGTGACCAAGGTCGCCAAGGGCGATCTGAGTCGGGTCAAGGCACTGGCTGCCAAATTGGTGGATTAACCGAAAACTGTGCTTTTGTGGGAGCGGGCTTGCTCGCGATGACATCACTGCAGTCTGCCCGCCAGACCGCAGCGCCTGCATCGCGAGCACGTCGAGTCGTCGCACCGCCGCTCCCACAGGGTGCAGTGGCATTCAGGGGAACTGTAATCATGCGTATTTTTATATCTGTTGCCTTGCTGCTGATGAGTGCAATGGCGCTGGCCGATGAGTCCAATGTTGGGGGCCAGCTTCAGGGCTACTATTTCGACGCCGCACGGCGCGGGGATGTGGCGATACTCGATACCTTTATCGAGTCCGGTTACGCCCTCGATACTCAAGACAGCAAAGGCTACACCGCGCTGATTCTCGCGGCCTATAACGGCCAGTCAGAGGCGGTTGAACATTTGCTCAAGGCAGGTGCCAATGCCTGTGTGCAAGACAAGCGTGGCAACACCGCCCTGATGGGCGCTATTTTCAAAGGCGAACTCAAGATCGCCCATCGCTTGATGGCGACCGCCTGCAATCCCGATCAGCGCAATGGCGCGGGGCAGACTGCCGCGATGTACGCGGGCCTGTTTAAACGGGTCGAGCTGCTCAACGACTTGTCACGTAAAGGCGCCGACCTGAATGCCGAAGATGCACTGGGCAACAGTGCCGCTCGGCTGGCCAATGGCGAAATCCGCATGCCGGTTGCGCGCTGATCAAGGCTCAGTGGGCTATCATCGCGGTTTTTCCGTGGAGTTCAGATGGCCAAGCCCAAGCGCATTTACGGCTGCACCGAGTGCGGCGCAACCTTTCCCAAGTGGGCCGGGCAGTGCGGCGAGTGCGGCGTCTGGAACACCCTGGTGGAAACCATTGTTGAAAGCGGGGCTGCCGCACCACCCAGCGGCCGCACCGGCTGGACCGGGCAACAAGCCCAGATCAAAACCCTGGCCGAAGTCAGCATTGCCGAAATTCCGCGCTTTTCCACCGCCTCCGGCGAACTGGATCGAGTGCTCGGTGGCGGTCTGGTAGATGGCTCGGTGGTATTGATCGGCGGTGATCCCGGTATCGGCAAATCCACCATTCTCCTGCAAACCTTGTGTCAGATGGCGACGCGCATGCCCGCGTTGTATGTCACCGGCGAAGAGTCCCAGCAGCAAGTGGCCATGCGCGCCCGGCGTTTAGGGTTGCCGCAGGACCAGCTCAAAGTGATGACTGAAACCTGTATCGAAAACATCATCGCCACCGCCAAGGTCGAGAAGCCCAAGGTCATGGTAATCGACTCGATCCAGACCATCTTCACCGAACAGCTGCAATCAGCACCGGGTGGCGTGTCGCAAGTGCGCGAGAGTGCGGCGTTGCTGGTGCGCTATGCCAAGTCCAGCGGTACGGCGATTTTCCTGGTGGGCCACGTGACCAAAGAAGGCGCGTTGGCCGGGCCGCGAGTGCTGGAGCACATGGTCGATACCGTGTTGTATTTCGAGGGTGAGTCTGACGGTCGCTTGCGTTTGCTGCGGGCAGTGAAAAACCGTTTTGGCGCGGTCAATGAGTTGGGTGTGTTCGGCATGACCGACAAGGGCCTGAAAGAAGTCTCCAACCCATCGGCGATTTTCCTTACCCGCGCGCAGGAAGAAGTCCCGGGCAGTGTGGTTATGGCTACCTGGGAAGGCACCCGCCCGATGCTGGTTGAAGTGCAGGCGCTGGTTGACGACAGCCACATGTCCAACCCGCGCCGGGTGACCCTGGGCCTGGATCAGAACCGTCTGGCTATGTTGCTTGCGGTCTTGCATCGCCACGGCGGTATTCCCACCCATGATCAGGATGTATTCCTTAACGTGGTGGGCGGGGTCAAGGTGCTGGAAACCGCCTCCGACCTGGCACTGATGGCCGCCGTGATGTCCAGCCTGCGCAATCGTCCACTGCCTCACGACCTGCTGGTGTTTGGTGAAGTCGGTCTGTCGGGCGAAGTGCGGCCGGTGCCCAGCGGTCAGGAGCGGCTTAAGGAAGCGGCCAAGCACGGCTTCAAACGCGCCATCGTGCCCAAGGGCAACGCCCCCAAAGAGTCCCCGCCGGGCCTGAAAGTGATTGGCGTGACCCGTCTGGAACAGGCGCTGGATGCGTTGTTCGAGTAGGGTTCAAATTGGTAAAAAAACCTGCAAGGGGTGATCGCAGTGTCTGCTCAACTGGCCGGGGCAGACAGCGGCGTTGCATGGACAAAATGTGCAGCGCCGCCCAGCACAAATCCGCAAAAGAAGGCTCTAGATCAATGTCAGGGGCTGGTCTTTAGGGCCAAGAGCGCTAAACTCCGGAAGCAGTCTTTCTTGTCCAACTGGCCGGAATTTAAAAATGAATAATAAAAATAGCCTGCTACGCCACATTCCGTGGCTGGTGCTGGCAATAGTAGGAGCCTGCGCCCTTGGCGTAGTGGCATTGCGTCGAGGGGAGGCGATCAACGCCTTGTGGATCGTAGTGGCAGCGGTTGCCATCTATCTGGTTGCTTATCGCTATTACAGTTTGTTTATCGCTACCAAGGTAATGCAGCTCGACTCTGGTCGCGCGACGCCTGCGGTGCTCAACAATGATGGTCTGGACTATGTGCCGACCAACAAACACATTCTTTTTGGTCACCACTTTGCTGCGATCGCTGGCGCTGGCCCCTTGGTCGGTCCCGTATTGGCCGCACAAATGGGCTACCTGCCGGGCACGCTTTGGCTGATCGCCGGTGTCGTACTGGCAGGCGCGGTGCAGGACTTTATGGTCCTGTTCATGTCCACTCGCCGCAACGGTCGCTCCTTGGGCGACATGGTGCGCGAGGAAATGGGCAAGGTGCCTGGCACCATCGCGCTGTTTGGCTGCTTCCTGATCATGATCATCATCCTCGCGGTGCTGGCGCTGATCGTGGTCAAGGCCTTGGCCGAGAGCCCGTGGGGCATGTTCACGGTGATGGCGACCATCCCGATCGCGATGTTCATGGGCATTTACATGCGCTACATCCGCCCGGGCCGCATCGGTGAAATCTCGGTTGTCGGTGTACTGCTGTTGCTCGGTTCGATCTGGCTGGGGGGCCAAATTGCGGCCAGCCCGGAGTGGGCTCCGGTGTTTACCTTCACCGGTACGCAAATCACCTGGATGCTGATCGGTTATGGTTTTGTCGCGGCGGTATTGCCGGTGTGGCTGGTTCTGGCTCCGCGTGACTACCTGTCGACGTTCCTTAAAATCGGCACCATCGTGGCCTTGGCAATCGGCATTCTGGTTACCATGCCCGAGCTGAAAATGCCCGCGCTGACCCAGTTCACCGATGGCACTGGCCCAGTCTGGAAAGGCGGCCTGTTCCCGTTCCTGTTCATCACCATTGCCTGCGGCGCGGTATCGGGTTTCCACGCGCTGATTGCCTCGGGTACGACACCCAAGCTGCTGGATAACGAAAGCAACGCTCGTTACATCGGTTATGGCGCGATGTTGATGGAATCCTTCGTGGCCATTATGGCGATGGTTGCTGCTTCGGTGATCGAGCCGGGTGTGTACTTCGCCATGAACAGCCCGGCGGCTATCGTCGGCGGTGACGTGGTGACTGTGGCCCAGACCGTTAGCAGCTGGGGTTTTGCAATTACTCCGGATGCGCTGACCGCGCTGGCCAAGGACATCGGTGAAACCACTGTGTTGGCCCGTGCTGGCGGTGCACCGACACTGGCTGTAGGTATCGCTCAGATCCTGCACAACGTGTTGCCGGGCGAAAACACCATGGCGTTCTGGTATCACTTCGCTATTTTGTTTGAAGCACTGTTCATTCTGACTGCGGTTGACGCCGGTACACGTGCCGGTCGCTTTATGCTGCAAGACCTGCTCGGCAGCTTTGTCCCGGCACTCAAGCGCACCGAGTCCTGGGGCGCCAACCTGCTGGCAACCGGCCTGTGTGTGGCGATGTGGGGCTACCTGCTGTATCAGGGCGTGATCGATCCATTGGGCGGCATCAACACCCTGTGGCCGCTGTTCGGTATCTCTAACCAGATGCTGGCGGGTATCGCGCTGATGCTGGCAACCGTTGTGCTGATCAAAATGAAGCGCCAGCGCTACATTTGGGTAACCATGCTGCCAGCGATCTGGCTGCTGATCTGCACCACCGTCGCGGGCTTTATCAAATTGTTCGACGCCAACCCGGCGGTTGGTTTCCTGGCCTTGGCCAAGAAATACAGCACTGCACTGGACGCAGGCCAAGTGATTGCCCCGGCGAAAAACATCGACCAGATGCAACACGTGATCATCAACGCCTACACCAACGCCGGTTTGACCGTGCTGTTTCTGTTCGTGGTGTTCAGTATTCTGTTCTTTGCGATCAAAGTGGGTATAGCTGCATGGGGCAGCAAAGAACGTACGGATAAAGAGTCGCCGTACCAAGCCATGCCGGATGCTTAACAGAGGGTTGCAACCATGTTCAATGACCTGAGTCGCCTCGGTAAATACCTCGGTCAGGCCGCACGCCTGATGGTCGGCATGCCCGACTACGACAACTACGTCGAGCATATGCAAACCAAACACCCGGACAAGCCGGTCATGACCTACGAAGCGTTCTTTCGCGAACGCCAGGAGGCTCGTTACGGCGGCAAGGGCGGGCCCAAGTGCTGTTAACCCGCCAAGGGTGAGCTGTATTTAATTAATGTGGGAGCGAGCCTGCTCGCGAGAAGGGCGCTGCGGTGTATTAGTTACACCGCGTTGCTTGAATCGCGTGCAGGCTCGCTCCCATATTTGTTTTTGGCTGTATTTTTCAGGAGACTCTGCATGTCCTCTCCCATCCCCGTCACCATCCTCAGCGGTTTTTTGGGGGCCGGTAAAACCACGTTGTTGCGCTACCTGCTCAAGGCCGAGCACGGCCTGAAAATCGCCGTGATCGAGAACGAATTCAGCGATGCCGGGATCGATACCCAGTTGCTGGGCGACGAGCCGGTGCAAGTGATGACCTTGGCCAATGGCTGCGTGTGCTGCACCATCCACACCGACCTGACCAAAGCGCTGTATCTGCTGCTTGAACGCCTGGACAGCGGTGAAATCGCCTTCGACCGACTGGTGATCGAATGCACCGGCCTGGCCGATCCGGCGCCGGTGGCGCAAACCTTCTTTATTGACGAAGAACTGCGCGAGCGTTACCTGCTGGACGGCATCATCACCCTGGTGGACGCCGCCCACGCCGATGTACACCTGAGCCAGACCATTGCCCAAGCGCAAATAGGCTTTGCTGACCGCCTGCTGGTAAGCAAGCGCGACCTGGTGGATGACGCCACCTTTGCTGCCCTGAGTGAGCGCCTGACCCGCATCAACCGTCGAGCGCCGATTCGCGTGGTCGAGCACGGCAAGATTGATCTGGCCGAGTTGCTGGATGTGCGCGGGTTTAACCTGAACGCAGACCTGGGCGGTGGCCTGAGCTTGCGCCCGGTGCAGCCTGCGGCGTCCATCGACCGTATCTCCAGTGTGGTGTTGCGCACCGATAAACCGCTGGATATCGACAGCCTTAGCGCATTTATGAACGAACTGCTGGAAGATCACGGCACGCAGTTGCTGCGCTACAAGGGCGTGCTGAGCATTGCTGGCGAAGATCGCCGGTTGGTGTTTCAGGGTGTGCTCAAGTTGTATGGCTTTGATTGGGACACCGAGTGGGCCGAAGGTGAAGCGCGTGAAAGCGTGATGGTGTTTATTGCCGATGACTTGCCTGAGGCAAAGATTCGCGAGGGGTTTGCGCAGCTAGGGGCTTTTGATTTTCTCGCCTCACGGAAATAGCAGATTTTTCGCACAGCTTTGCCAATTGCTGCGCCACGAGCTCGATGCCTATAGTCAGCGATCGCCCTAAAGGCGACCGGGTTTGGCGACCTGGAAACACTTCAATGCAATGCCTTATTGCTATCTATGGGCGAGCGTGTATTTTGCTCGCTGTGCTTTATGGCAGCTATGCGTGGGAGATCTTCGGATCTGCCGGGTTTTGCTTGAGGTTACCGGTTCGCCAACCCGCGTATAGCGGCCACCTGTTTTCGTTTGGCGACGAGAATCAATGGCCCAAACCTTAAGCATGGGAGCACCCTTTATGACTGATTCTCCGTACATACCGCTAACTGCCATCGACTGCACAATCCCCGCATTATTGATCGACCGCAACGCCCCACTGGATGTGTTGCATGCCAACGCCGTTGCTCGCGTTCAGGCCGTCACCCAGATGATGGAAACCTTTTCCAGCCGCGATCTGTTGCAGGCAGACTCCGTTGATATCAAGCATCTGGCCATCACTGCGGCACTATTGCTTCGTGACGGCTGTGACCTGTTGAATGTATTGGGCTGGCGTTTGCAGCCTAAGTAAACATGTCACGGACTACATTTTGTGGGAGCGAGCCTGCTCGCGATTCAGGCAATGCGGTCTTTCAGATAAACCAGGTCGAAACCATCGCTGGCAGGCCAGCTCCCACAGAAGAATAAGTTGATAATTAATAAGGCACGTTTCTTTCGAGAATAGTTAACAGAAATACCATTTTGTTTCTTTCGTCTGTCTCGGCTAAATAGTGGTAAGGGGAACCTTTAACTTTCTTTATGCCGATAGACCTGTTGTTGTGGGTCTTTAACGTAATGAGTGTATGACGTTCAAGCAAAGTGTCCCCCGTAACGGTGGCGTTTTGTTGACTAAGTAGTGTGAAGGCAAGAGGGTCTTTTAATGTCGGACTTCTCGCATAGATATTGTCTAAATGATTTTTAGCCAGCCGGTGGTGATCATACTTCTCAGTGTGTTTAATATGTATTTCATAGCCCTTGGCAGTATGGCGGAAGTAAAGCTTGAGTGGCGCCTTGACCCCGCCGTTGGCATGCGGCTGTATGCCGATGGCGCCCGAGTCGTCGCGGGTCTGCGGTCGGCCGGAGAAGACGCCGCCACTGCCCAGCAAGTCTGTGACCATTACCGGCTGGCCGTAAAGTGTGCCCAGTAGATCAAGGTTGTAGTTCGGTACTTGTAAGGTGGCGATAAAGGATTTTTGAGTGTCGTTAGTCATGGTCTGAACTCTGCAATGGATGAAAAGCATAAAGTTCAGACTAGGTTGTTATTGTGCAGGTGCGCTGCGCTATATGTTTCAAAATAACCGACGCCATAAAAAGCCCGGCTAATAAGCCGGGCTTCTTGTTTAGCTATTTACACTCAGTTGCCGTAGACCGGCAGCTTGGCGCAAATGGCTTTGACTTTCTCGCGAACGGCGTCGATAACGGCTTCGTTGTTGATATCAGCCAGGATGTCGCAGATCCAGGTAGCCAGTTCACGGCATTCTTCTACTTTGAAGCCGCGAGTGGTAACTGCTGGAGTACCGAAACGCAGACCCGAGGTCACGAACGGGGAGCGCGGATCGTTCGGTACGGAGTTTTTGTTTACGGTGATGAAGGCTTTGCCCAGTGCGGCGTCAGCGTCTTTACCGGAGATGTCCTGCTTGATCAGCGACAGCAGGAATAGGTGGTTTTCAGTACCGCCCGATACCACGTCAAAACCACGTTCGATAAATACCGAAGCCATGGCCTGAGCGTTTTTCACGACTTGTTGCTGGTAAGCCTTGAACTCTGGTTGCAGAGCTTCTTTGAAGCACACGGCCTTGGCGGCGATAACGTGCTCCAGCGGGCCGCCTTGCGAACCTGGGAAAACAGCAGAGTTCAGCTTCTTCTCGATGTCGGCGTTGGCTTTGGCCAGGATCAGGCCGCCACGTGGACCGCGCAGGGTTTTGTGGGTAGTGGTGGTCACTACGTCCGCAAATGGAACCGGGTTCGGGTAAACACCCGCTGCAACCAGACCGGCTACGTGAGCCATGTCCACGAACAGGTAGGCGCCAACCTTGTCAGCGATTGCACGGAAACGTGGGAAGTCGAGGATCTGCGAGTAAGCAGAGAAACCAGCCACGATCATTTTTGGCTTGTGTTCAACGGCCAGGCGCTCAACTTCGTCGTAGTCGATCAGACCGTTGGCATCGATACCGTACTGGATGGCGTTGTACAGCTTGCCCGAGGACGAAACGCTGGCGCCGTGGGTCAAGTGACCGCCGTGGGCCAGGCTCATGCCCAGGATGGTGTCGCCAGCCGACAAAAGGGCCAGGTAAACAGCGCTGTTGGCCTGGGAACCGGCGTGCGGCTGAACGTTGGCGTAATCGGCGCCGAACAGTTCTTTTGCACGGTCGATAGCCAGTTGCTCAACTACGTCGACGTATTCGCAGCCGCCGTAGTAGCGCTTACCCGGGTAGCCTTCGGCGTATTTGTTGGTCAATACCGAGCCTTGAGCTTCCATCACCGCTGGGCTGGTGTAGTTTTCCGAAGCGATCAGCTCAATATGTTCTTCCTGGCGCTGAGCTTCTTGCTCCATGGCGGCAAAAAGGTCGGCGTCGAACTTGGCAAGTGTCAAATCACGGCTGAACATGGCGGTCCTCAAGGATCGGGGCAGAAAAGGAAGGCATTCTAACTCAAAGGGTTTTATCTGGCATATGAATGCGATTCATGGTCGTCAGTTGCAAGCTGCAAGCTGCAAGCTTCAAGCTTCAAGCTTGAAGTTCATCACTTGCCGCTCGCAGCTGCTTGACCAGCAGGTGTGCCGGCATCGGTCGGCCAAACAGGTAGCCCTGGACCTCATCGCAGCCGTGCTCGCGCAGGAAATCCAGCTGTTCGTGGGTCTCCACGCCTTCAGCGATTACCGCAAGGTTGAGGCTGTGGGCCATCGCAATGATTGCACGGGCTATCTGTGCGTCTTGCTCGCCTGCGGGCAGGCCATCGACAAAGGTACGGTCGATTTTCAACACGTCGATGGGGAACTGTTTGAGGTAGTTGAGCGACGAGTAACCGGTGCCAAAGTCGTCCACGGCAATGCTCAGGCCGAGGTTTTTCAGGCTGGCGAGAATATGCAGGGCCTCGCTGACTTCACGCATCAGGATGCTTTCGGTCAGCTCAAGCTCCAGGCAGGCAGGCGACAGGCCGGTTTCCTTGAGGATATTGGCAATGCGTGTGCCCAGTTGGCCATCGGAGAACTGGCGCGCCGAGATATTGACCGAGACTTTGGGCACACGCACTTTGGCCTGGTGCCAGAGCTTGAGCTGGCGACAGGCTTCGGCCAGTACCCAGTCACCCACCTCGACCACCAGCCCCAGTTCTTCGAGAACCGGGATAAAGTCGCCGGGTGGTACCAGGCCGCGCCTTGAGTGGTTCCAGCGCAGCAGCGCCTCGACCCCGGTCAGGCGTTTGCCGTCGCCGCTGAATTGCGGCTGGTAATAAAGGATGAACTCCTGCTGTTCCAGCGCGTGGCGCAAGTCGCTTTCAAGTTCAAGACGCTCCAGGGCGCTGGCGTTCATGTCCGCCTGATAGAACTGGAAGTTGTTTTTGCCGCGTTCCTTGGCGTGGTACATCGCGGTGTCGGCGTTTTTCATCAGTTGGCTGAGTTCGTTGCCGTCTTGCGGGCTCAGGGCGATGCCAATACTGGCCGTGACGAAGAACTCGCGGCTTTCGAGTACGAAGGGTTTTACCAGGCTGGCAAGGATGTGCTCGGCCACGCTGATTGCGCGGTTCAAGGCCAGTTCGCGAGTGACGCGTGACTGCAACAGCAAGGTGAACTCATCGCCACCCATGCGGGCCACGGTATCGTCGTCGCCGACGCAGGCCAGCAAGCGAATGGCCATGTCCTTGAGCATGCGGTCGCCTGCCGCGTGGCCCAAGGAATCGTTGATCGGCTTGAAACGGTCAAGATCGAGGAACATCAGCACAACCCACGACTTGTTACGTTCGGCCTGTTGCAGTGCGGTGTGCAGACGATCCTGAAACAGGGTGCGGTTGGGCAGGTGGGTCAGGGCATCGTAATAGGCCAGGCGGTGGATACGCTGCTCGCTGGCCTTGCGTTCACTGATGTCACTGAAAAAGCATACATAGCTGGCCAGATCACCCTCGTCGTCGAACACGGCCGTAATGCCGACCCAGGCCGGGTAGTGTTCGCCGTTGAGGCGCTTGAGCCAGACTTCACCTTCCCAGGTGCCGTGCTGATTCAGTTGTTTGAGCACATAGGTGAGGTGCGCGCGCTGCTGGGCATCAACGGTCAGCATGCTCGGCAATTGGTCGAGCACCTGTGATACGGCATAACCGCTGACCCGGCTGAATGCTTCGTTGGCTTGCACGATATAGCCCGCGGGATCCGTAATCAGGATGGCCGAGGTGGAGTGTTCGAATACCGTGGCAGCCATGCGCAGATCTTTTTCTGCACGCCGCTGCTGACTGATATCACGGCCAACACCCAGGATGCCTTCGAAGGTATCGTTTTCATCCCACACCAGTACCAGGCGCAGTTCGATCGGGACGGTATGCCCGTCGGCACGCAAGCAATCGAGCAGGAATACCTGGGTTTGCATCTGGGATCGCAGGGCCGACAGTTGCTGGGGCTTGTCGAGCGCGTTACTGACGCGCTTGATCAGGCTGAAAATACCCTCCAGCTGTTGTGGGGTGGCGATAATCGATTGCCAGCCATTGTCGAACACCCATTGTGCCTCGTACCCCAGTACGGTCTGTATCGAGGGGCTGAGGTAGTTCATGCGTAACGTGCTGTCGGTAGAGAAAATAACGTCGCTGATGCTTTCGGCCAGCATCCGATAACGTTGTTCGCTGTCGCGCAATGACTCGCTGGCTTCAATCTGGTCAGTGATGTCTTTGGCCACCCCCACAACACGTGTGACTTGATCTCCCGTGTCCCGGGCGAAGGCTTGCTCGCGGATGTCGAAGCGCCGCCAAGTGCCCTGGTGATGGCGAAATCTCAGTTGGCACTGCATCAGGTTTTTGTAGCCGTTGTCCCGTTGTTCTTGGCGTAACTGGTGATAACGCTCGGCGTCTTCGGGGTGCAGCAGTAGCTCCCAAAAATAAGCGCCCATTTCTTGCAGTTCGATGGCGCTATAACCCAGGGTTTGCCCAAGGTGATGGTTGCTGAAAATGATTCGCTGGCTGATCACATTCTGCACATAGAGATGGTCGGGCACGGTGCGTACGACATCGGACCAAAAGCTCTCGCGTTCTTGCAGGGACAATTCGATCAGCTTACGGCTGGTGATGTCGCTGATGCTCAGGATGACCGAGTGATAATCCTCGCGGTCCACCGGCAGGCGTAACACCAGCCATAAATGCTGATCCTGGGCATTGGCATGGGTCAGCTTGATTTCCAGCTCAAGTTGCTGCTGTTGATTGAGCACCGCCTCGACAATTGTGTAACCGATGGTCGAGCTGCTGATCAGCTTTAGCCAGGCGCCGTTGCCTGAGTCGACCTCCAGCAGCTGCATGGCCATCTGATTGACTTCAGTAATGCGCAACTGCTCAAAAAGTTGGCGTCTATGTTGCGGGTTGTTGTCCAGCCACCGCTTGAGGTTGTCGCTGTCATGTAGTTTTTCTCGTTCAAGAAATCCGCGCAGGCTCGACAGGTCGAGAACGCACAGGGCCACGCCGGTGCCTTCAAAAATATCCTGATACCGACGACGGCCCTCATGCAACCGGCGCTGGCGGCGGCGCAAACTCAGCAGTGCTGCTATTGGCAGTAACGACAGCAGCAGACCGAGAAGGCATTTGCCGATCAACCCGGGCAGCAACTGTTCAACTGCAGCGCGCTCATTGAACAGCCCTCGCAATTGCCAGTCGCTGTGACTTATGGGGGTCAGAAGTATGGTGTCGCTTTCATCGCGCTGGCTCAGGGCCGTGGCTGGCGTAACCGGCTTTTGCGCACGGCTGAGCACTTTGTGGGTCTGGCTGTTTTCGAGCAGCCATTGCGGGCGAATGCTGCTGGCGCTCTGATGCACCAGGTTTTGCAGCAGGTTCGGGCTTATGCGCAGCAGCCAGTAGCCATCCATGGCGGCGTTGGGCTGGTGCAGTAACAAATAGATCAGGCTGGCGTCAGCGTTGTTGCTGAAGTAATAGCCATCGGTACGGCTGCGTGAGGGGTTGTGTTTGACCCAATCAGCCAGGAACGCGGCGTCCGGGCTGGTGCCGGTACTATCTAGCAGCACTTCGCCAGCAGGGCTCAGCAAGGCCAGGCTTTGAAGGGCTGGCAGGGATTGGCTCAGTTGTTGGACCAGCGCTTGTTGCTGGCGCAGGTTTTTCGGTGGTTGCTCTGTCGCAAGCAGGTTGAGGGCGGTCTCGGCTCGCAGGGCCATGTTCAGGCTGATGCTATCGGCCAGGTCGGCGCTGTAATTGATGCTGGTTTGGCGCTCTTGCTGGATTGTTTCGCGGAACTGCTCGATCACTAACCAGAGCAGCATCGCCAGCAGCAATAGAACCAGAGCCGCCAACGCGCTTTTTAACGTCCCGCGCACAGGTGTACCAAACAATTGGCTGGACGCTTTGGCGAGAATTGGCTCGGTGACATTGGGCAAGTTGTGATCCTGCGATTTGGCGGCTATGGCGCGAGGCCCCCTTAAAGACGCCCAGAGGGCGCCTAGCATGCCTTGGGTTGTGGCAAAGTGCCAGTCCTCTGGTCTGTGCTGGTTTGCCCTGCTCAGCGCATTCAGGTAGATTCGGGGGTCTACATTTATGCTTTTTCTGCGAGCAGGCATTGATCTCGATCAGTCCCTGACTGACTGCTATGGCCTGATCCGGGCACTGCTCGCACCTTATTCACCCGTCACTGACCCTAGGTTCTCCATGGCTCAATACGTTTTCACCATGCATCGGCTGAGCAAAGTTGTTCCGCCGAAGCGGGAAATCCTGAAAAACATCTCCCTGTCGTTTTTCCCTGGCGCCAAAATCGGCGTACTCGGCCTGAACGGTTCGGGTAAATCCACCCTGTTGAAAATCATGGCGGGTGTCGACACCGAGTTCGACGGCGAAGCCCGTCCGATGCCAGACCTAAACATCGGCTACCTGCCGCAAGAGCCGCAGCTGGATCCGAGCAAAACCGTACGCGAAGTGGTTGAAGAAGCCGTTAGCGTGATCAAGGACGCTCAAGCGCGTCTGGATCAGGTTTACGCCGAATACGCAGACCCGGATGCTGACTTTGACAAGCTGGCCGCTGAACAGGCCAAGCTTGAGTCGATCCTGCAAGCGAGCGACGGCCACAACCTTGAGCGCCAACTGGAAGTCGCTGCCGATGCGCTGCGCCTGCCGGCATGGGATGCCAAGGTCGAGCACCTGTCGGGTGGCGAGAAGCGCCGTGTGGCCTTGTGCCGCCTGCTGCTGTCGGCCCCGGACATGCTGCTGCTCGACGAGCCAACCAACCACTTGGATGCCGACTCGGTAGCCTGGCTGGAGCACTTCCTGCACGACTTCCCGGGTACCGTGGTTGCGATTACGCACGACCGTTACTTCCTGGATAACGTGGCGGGCTGGATTCTTGAGCTTGACCGTGGTGCCGGTATTCCTTACGAGGGCAACTATTCGGGTTGGCTTGAAGCCAAGTCCGATCGTTTGGCTGCCGAATCCAAGCAGCAGTCGGCCCATGAAAAGGCTATGAAAGACGAGCTGGAATGGGTCCGTAAAGGCGCCAAGGCGCGTCAGTCCAAGTCCAAGGCGCGTCTGCAACGCTTCGAAGAACTGCAATCGCAGGAATTCCAGAAGCGCAGCGAAACCAACGAAATCTACATCCCGGCCGGTCCGCGCCTGGGTGACAAGGTTATCGAGTTCAAGAACGTATCCAAGGGTTACGGCGATCGCGTGTTGATCGACAACCTGTCGTTCGCCATGCCTAAAGGCGCCATTGTTGGCGTGATCGGCGGTAACGGTGCCGGTAAGTCGACCCTGTTCCGCATGTTGATGGGCAAGGAACAACCGGATTCGGGCAGCATTGAAGTCGGTGAAACGGTACAACTGGCGTGTGTGGACCAGAGCCGTGACGACCTGGATGGCAGCAAGACTGTGTTCCAGGCGATTTCTGACGGTTCCGATGTGATCCGCATCGGCAACTACGAAATCCCGTCGCGTACCTATGTAGGTCGTTTCAACTTCAAAGGTGGCGATCAGCAGAAGTTCGTCAAGGACTTGTCCGGTGGTGAGCGTGGTCGCTTGCACCTGGCCTTGACCTTGAAAGAGGGCGCCAACGTGCTGCTGCTCGACGAACCGTCCAACGACCTTGACGTCGAGACCCTGCGTTCGCTCGAAGAAGCACTGCTGGACTTCCCAGGTGCTGCCATTGTGATCTCTCACGATCGGTGGTTCCTTGACCGCGTCGCGACTCACATCCTGGCGTACGAAGACGACTCGCAAGCGATCTTCTTTGAAGGTAACTACACCGAGTACGAAGCCGATCGTAAAAAGCGCCTCGGCGAAGCGGCCACCCAGCCGCACCGTGTGCGTCACAAGAAACTGGCCCAATAAGGCTGTTTTTTTGCAGTACAGAACGGCGCCTTCGGGCGCCGTTTTTTGTGGATTTTCGGATGCCCCCGATTTCGTAGCAGCCTTCGTTCCTCGGCAGCTGCTACGGTAAATTCTCGGGTAATAGTTGGTGCGAAACTGGGTACAAGAAGCTATTTTTTGGTGCGCAAAAGCCGTTGAAATCGGCGTAATTTATATAAATGCACCATTTAAATTCAGAACTGCGACATTTTGCGCTGTCGCGGTGCCACATGAATTGATAAAGTTCTGGTCAATCTCCGTTTAACGACAATAAATTTGCCGAGAATTAACCATGATCGAATCCGTCGACCAGTTCCTTGCCCGCCTGAAAAAACGTGACCCGGACCAACCTGAATTCCACCAGGCAGTGGAAGAAGTCCTGCGCAGTCTGTGGCCGTTTCTTGAAGCCAATCCGCATTATCTGACTTCAGGCATTCTTGAGCGCATTTGCGAACCCGAGCGTGCGATCGTGTTCCGCGTGTCGTGGGTCGATGACGAAGGAAAAGTACGGGTTAACCGTGGCTTCCGTATCCAGATGAACAGCGCCATTGGCCCGTACAAGGGTGGTCTGCGTTTCCATCCGTCGGTGAATCTGGGTGTTCTGAAGTTCCTGGCCTTCGAGCAAACCTTCAAGAACTCCCTGACCTCGTTGCCTATGGGCGGCGGTAAAGGCGGTTCGGACTTCAACCCCAAGGGCAAGAGCGACGCCGAAGTCATGCGTTTCTGCCAGGCCTTCATGAGTGAGCTGTATCGCCACATTGGTTCGGACGTTGATGTGCCAGCAGGCGACATCGGTGTTGGTGCCCGTGAAATCGGCTTTATGTTTGGCCAGTACAAGCGCCTGAGCAACCAGTTCACTTCCGTGCTGACCGGCAAGGGCATGAGCTACGGCGGCAGCCTGATCCGCCCTGAAGCTACCGGTTTTGGTTGCGTGTATTTCGCCCAGGAAATGCTCAAGCGCAGCGGTCAGCGCATTGATGGCAAGCGCGTGGCCATTTCTGGCTCGGGCAACGTGGCGCAATATGCGGCGCGTAAGGTCATGGACCTGGGCGGCAAAGTGATCTCGCTGTCGGACTCTGAAGGCACGCTGTACTGCGAGGCCGGTTTGAGCGAGGAGCAGTGGGAAGCGCTGATGGAGCTGAAAAACGTCAAGCGCGGCCGTATCAGCGAAATGGCCGGGGAGTTTGGCCTGGAGTTTCTGGCTGACCAGCATCCGTGGAACCTGGCGTGTGATATTGCACTGCCGTGTGCTACCCAGAACGAGCTGGACGCTGCAGCGGCGCGTACGTTGCTGAGCAACGGCTGCGTGTGCGTGGCTGAAGGTGCGAACATGCCGACCACCCTTGAGGCCGTCGACCTGTTTATCGAGGCCGGTATCCTGTTTGCACCGGGCAAGGCATCCAACGCCGGAGGCGTGGCGGTGAGCGGTCTGGAAATGTCGCAAAACGCCATGCGTCTGCTGTGGACGGCGGGTGAGGTGGACAGCAAGTTGCACAACATCATGCAGTCGATCCACCACGCGTGCGTGCATTACGGCGAAGAAAACGGCCGGATCAACTATGTAAAAGGCGCGAACATTGCGGGCTTCGTTAAAGTCGCCGATGCGATGCTGGCGCAGGGCGTGGTTTAAGCCGTTAATCCTGTAGCCGCTGCCGCAGGCTGCGATGGGCTGCGTAGCGGCCCTTCTTTAAAGGCCCTTCGGGCCTTATCGCAGCCTGCGGCAGCGGCCACAGGTTTTGTTATGAAAGCGCCTTATGCTCCGCCAGTTCCTGCTCGATAAAGGCCGCGATCATGGTGCGGTAAACGTCTTCGGTGACGTTCGGGTTGGCGCCCAGTTCTGAGGCCAATGCCCGAACCTTGGTAATCACCTGTTCAACCCGCTGCGGGGCCCTGACCGCATCGCTGTCTTTCTTGAAACGAGCCGCCTGTAACACGTAGGCGCCGCGTTCGGCGATCAAGCCGACAATCTGTCGATCCAGCCCGTCGATTTTCTCGCGCACTTGCTCAAGGGAATCACAGTTAACTGCCATGTATTGAAAACTCCTTTAGTAGTGATACCACTTCAACTCCAGCATCACCTCGTTGATGGGGGAGGTCAGCTTGCTGAACTCTCGTTGGGCAGTGAGTCGCAGGCCGAGGTTGCGCGAAACTTCCCATTGTTGATTCAGGCTCAGGCTTCGACGGATTTCACCATTAGTGAAGTAGTCGCCTTTCGCTTCCAGGCTCAGGTTTCCCACCGGATTACGCCAAAGAAGCCCGGTGTTAAAACCCGCAGCCGGAGACACGAAAGCGGCAAAGTCGTTGTTGTGCTCCACGCGCAGAGTGCCGAGGGCAAAGCCCAGCATGTTTTCACCCAATTGCCAGGTGCCGCCCGCGCCACCGTTGATGTGGCTGACCAGATTTTCGTCGCCATGTTTGCCGAGTACCCGTTCCAGCCCCCCGCCCACTTGCCAGGACCAGGGTTGCAGCAATTCGTTGCGTGGGGTCAGGGAGCGGATGTTGGCCAAGTCCAATTGCTGAACTTGCCAGTTATTGCCTTCGTACTGGCGCAGTTTGAGTTGCAGAATTTCAATCTGTGCACCCAGCGGAAAGCCTGGGGCGTTGTCGTTCAGGTCGTGGTAGGCCATGCGCAGGCCGTATTCGGCAAAGGCCTTGTCGTCACGGCTACCGGCGCCCAGTTGCCAGGTTCGCGATTCGTGGCCGTTTTCAGGTAACTCGGGTTTTTCGACCTGCAGTTCAGGCGCAGGGTTCTGGTTGATCGCCCGTAGTAGTTCAAAGCTGCGTTGTGAGCGCGCGGTGTCGCGCTCAAGGCCATTGGCCCTGTAGCGCTCAATACGATAAGCCGCGTCGATGATCAGCGCCTGGCGCTCTTTGGGCAACGCCTTGAAGGCCGGGTTCTGCAATTGAGCCTGATCGGCACTGACCTGCAAGACCCATTGCTGTTCTTCTGGATCGAGGGCTTTGGCTCGGTCGAGCAGCTCACGTTCACGGGACGGGCGGTATTCGATGCTTTCGACCAACCCGGCTTCCTTGACTGCTTTCACCGTATCGGTGGGGATCGCGGTCAGCGGGAATTGGCTGGTCAGCTGCAAGCCGGGGCGCGCCACTTGCAGCAGTTCGAGCAAACGGTACGAGCAGTTTTCGTCGAAGAAGAAATAATCGAACTGGATCTGTTTGAGCTCCCACACATGTTCGACCATGCGCTGGGTTTCTTCAGGTGTGAGATTAAGTCGGTATTCCCACAGGTCGCGGTTTTCGAGGCTACGGTATTCCGAGAGTTTTTCCTGGTAGGGCACCAGCGCAAACAGGCCGGGATAACCACCGGCCAAGCCCTTCCAGGCATACAGAATGCTGTTGTCGGAACCTTCGATATAGGCACCGAAGTTGATCGCGTAGCTCAGCAGGGCGGTCTTGTTGTTCTGCACATCGGCTTGGTCGATACGCAACAGGGTATGGCCGAACATCGAGGACGGGCTGTTGAGGTAGGCCGCCGGAAAGATCATCACCGTGCTGTGCGGCGCCACGTCCTTGAACCATTGCGTGAACTCTGCGCACTCGGCCTTGGGCAGGTCTGTCAGGTTCAGTTGAGCCTTGAGCCAGCGAGTACGGGCCGGGTACACGCACTGCGGGTGCTTGTCGCCCAGGCTTACGGGTGCATACAACGCCTCGACGGTGGCACGCAGTTCGGCGTCCGGGTGATGAGCGCCGTCGGGGGCGAGAAAGAATTTATCGTCGCTGACATAGCTACGCCAGCCGCTGAGCTTGCCGGCTTCGTAGTGCCCCAGCGAAATCCAGAACGGGTCGT
The DNA here is from genome assembly GCF_037055265.1 of Pseudomonas sp. ML2-2023-6. Taxonomy (NCBI): domain Bacteria; kingdom Pseudomonadati; phylum Pseudomonadota; class Gammaproteobacteria; order Pseudomonadales; family Pseudomonadaceae; genus Pseudomonas; species Pseudomonas sp. ML2-2023-6. The sequence continues at coordinate 1,443,754 of NZ_CP146347.1, forward strand.
TGGCCAACTGTTGCACACGTTGATCGTCGATAGGGGGTGCGGCATACAGCGGGGCGCAGGCACAGAGCGCCAGATAGGCAAGGCGTTTGAGCATGGTCGGCAACTGTTGTCAGACGAATAGAAGTGAAGCAGGAGAATACCCGCTCCGAGAGGAGCGGGCAGGTCTCATTTACTACGCAGCAGTGGCGTATTTAGCCAGGCGAGCATCGCCTTTGAGAATAGCCAAGGTGTTGCTGTGCACGTCTTCAGCCGTTACGTCGGCCTTGCTGAAGATTTGCTGGAAGTGCTCATGGGTGACAGCGGCGAAATGCTCGCGGTCTTCAGGGGCGACGCCCAGTACCACCGCGTAGGTGGTCAGTGCTTCGCCATTGCCTTTAGCCATGTCTTCGGACAGTTCGTTCATCATGCCATTCATGGCAATCCACGATTTGCCGCCGTAAGTCAGGGCGTCCTTGGTGGTGCAGCCGTTGGTGCCGGAGGTCATGCCGAAGGTGGCGTTACCGGACGTGCCGTTGGTGGTTGATGCCAGGAAGTGAGCGGGAGTACCGCGCTGACCTTCAAACAGCATGTTGCCCCAACCGCAGTTCGGGCCGCCCGGAGCCTGGGCCATGGCATTGAGGGAAACAACAGTAAAGAGAGTACCGAGAAGAATCCGTTTCATAGCTTTGTTCTCTATGTGCGTGCAACCAATGGACAAGGGTTTCTGGCCCTGAAGCGCCAGTACGAGCCGGTTATGCCTTCCAGCCGCGTAACAGCTTGGAGTCTAGGCACGATCAGCAGGTTCCGTGTTTTTTTGTAAAACAATCTGTTCTGGAGCACATTTTCGGCCCGTAAACACTGGGAGGTGAGATTTCCCGTGTTGTGTTCCTTGCCAGTGGTGCACAGCCAGCGCCAGAATGCTGCCATCTGCCCCGCCCCGATGTAAGGAAGCCCGATGCCTGATTCTGTTGCCACCAGCTTGCGTCTAGCGCCTGACGCGCTAACCCGTCCTTTCTCTGCTGAACAGTTCAGCTTCTCTAACACCAATGATTTAGAACCCTTTCGCGGAATTCTCGGCCAGGAGCGAGCGGTCGAAGCCTTGCAGTTTGGCGTGGCCATGCCGCGCCCGGGTTACAACGTATTTGTGATGGGCGAACCGGGAACGGGTCGCTTTTCGTTCGTCAAACGCTACCTCAAGGCGGAAGGCAAGCGCCTGAAGTCGCCGAGTGACTGGGTGTACGTCAATAATTTTGATGAGCCGCGTGAGCCGCGTGCCCTGGAATTGCCGTCGAGTACCGCTGGCGCCTTTATTGCCGATATCAATCACTTGATCGACAACCTGCTGGCAACTTTCCCGGCAGTGTTTGAGCACCCGACGTATCAGCAGCGCAAAAGCGCGATCGACCGTGGCTTCAATCAGCGCTACGACCGTGCGCTGGATGTGATTGAGCGTCTGGCGCTGGAAAAAGGCGTAGCGCTGTATCGTGACAGCAGCAACGTGGCATTCACCCCGATGAGTGATGGCAAGGCGCTGGATGAGGCTGAGTTTTCGCAATTGCCTGAGGCCGAGCGCGAACGCTTTCACGAGGATATTTCCGGGCTGGAAGAGCGGCTGAACGAAGAGCTGGCCAGCCTGCCGCAGTGGAAGCGTGAGTCGAACAATCAACTGCGCCAATTGAACGAAGAAACCATCACCCTGGCCCTGCAACCATTACTGTCGCCGCTGTCGCAGAAGTACGCCGAAAATGGCGCTGTCTGCGGCTATTTGCAGGCGATGCAGGTTTACCTGCTGAAAACCGTGGTCGAGCAATTGGTCGACGACAGCAAGACCGACGCCCAGGCCCGCAAGCTGCTCGAAGAGCAGTACCTGCCGAGCCTGGTGGTGGGCCAGCCGCTGAGCGGCGGTGCGCCGGTGGTATTTGAGCCGCACCCGACTTACGACAACCTGTTTGGCCGTATCGAATACAGCACCGACCAGGGTGCGTTGTACACCACCTACCGGCAGCTGCGCCCCGGTGCTTTGCACCGTGCCAACGGTGGTTTTTTGATTCTCGAAGCCGAGAAAATGCTCAGCGAACCCTTTGTCTGGGATGCCCTCAAACGCGCCCTGCAATCGCGCAAGTTGAAAATGGAATCGCCGCTGGGCGAGATGGGCCGCCTGGCGACCGTCACTCTCAACCCGCAAGTCATTCCCTTGCAGGTCAAGGTCATTATCATTGGTGCCCGCCAGCTGTATTACACGCTGCAGGACCTCGACCCGGACTTCCAGGAGATGTTCCGGGTGCTGGTGGACTTCGACGAAGACATCCCCATGGTCGATGAGAGCCTTGAGCAGTTCGCTCAGTTGCTGACCACCCGCACTTCGGAAGAAGGCATGGCACCGCTGACCGCTGATGCAGTGGCGCGTCTGGCGACGTACAGCGCGCGTTTGGCCGAGCATCAGGAGCGGTTGTCGGCGCGTATTGGCGATTTGTTCCAGCTGGTCAGCGAGGCGGATTTCATTCGTCACCTGGCGGGCGATGAAATGACCGACGCCGGGCACATCGAGCGTGCGCTCAAGGCCAAGGCCACCCGCACGGGGCGTGTCTCGGCACGGATCCTGGATGACATGCTGGCCGGGATTATTCTGATCGATACCGATGGCGCGGCCGTCGGCAAGTGCAACGGCCTGACCGTACTGGAAGTCGGTGACTCCGCCTTTGGTGTGCCGGCGCGGATTTCCGCCACGGTGTATCCGGGTGGCAGTGGCATTGTCGATATCGAGCGCGAGGTTAACCTCGGGCAGCCGATTCACTCCAAGGGTGTAATGATTCTGACCGGGTATTTGGGCAGCCGTTATGCCCAGGAATTCCCGCTGGCAATTTCGGCCAGTATCGCGCTGGAGCAGTCCTACGGTTACGTCGATGGCGACAGTGCGTCGCTGGGCGAGGCCTGTACGTTGATTTCAGCGTTGTCGAAAACGCCGCTTAAGCAGTGTTTTGCAATTACCGGCTCCATCAACCAGTTTGGTGAAGTGCAAGCGGTGGGCGGGGTCAACGAGAAGATCGAAGGCTTCTTCCGACTCTGCGAAGCGCGGGGGCTGACAGGCGAGCAGGGGGCGATTATTCCGCAGGCCAACGTAGCGACCTTGATGCTCGATGAAAAGGTGCTGCAGGCGGTACGTGATGGCAAGTTCCACGTGTACGCGGTGCGCCAGGCCGATGAGGCCTTGAGCCTGTTGGTGGGTGAGCCTGCCGGTGAGCCGGATGAAGAGGGCCAGTTCCCTGAAGGCAGCGTCAACGCTCGCGTGGTAGAGCGGTTGCGGGTAATTGCGGAAATGATCAACGACGACGACCTCAAGGAAGCCGAAAAGGAGTTGCTGGCTGAAGCATTGGCGGCGAAGAAACCGGCTTAACCCGTCACTCTGTAGCAGCTGCCGAAGGCTGCGTTCGGCGGTGAAGCCGTCGTGAAGTCGGAGGTTGCGGTTTATCAATTAAATCGCAATCTCAGCATTTACGATCGCTTCGCAATCGGACGTAGCCTTCGGCAACTGCTACACAAGCTGTTTGCGAGGCTGCATTGAACTGGGACAGCCAGGCCGTTGGTCATTGGCGACTTTTCTTATGCGGTATTTCTTCTATTCTGAGGTCAAGGACTCCACTGTCGTCACTGGAACGATGCAGCCCGTAGTGTGCGGCTGAAGACAGGATCTACCGAGGGTCGCCGCCATGTCGCGCAACCTTTGCCTCACTCGCCAATGCTTGGGCTTGGTGACCCGTATTGAATGCAGCGTTCGACCGCTGGCAGGCAATAACGGGATGTGGACGCTGCTCTTTGCTGCCGGACTGGCAGGTGAGCAACCTTCCACCATCAAGGCGCAAGGCCCATTCCCCGGCCCGTTCGTGGCCGAAACCATTCTTGAGTCAATTGTTGAAAGCCTGACGTTGCATGGCTATCGGCTCGCGGACGATCCGCAGATCTGGTGCCTGCATGTACAGGCCCAGCTGCGTCAGATCAATGGCGGGCGTTGTCACGCCTCCCGCTAACCAGCGGTTCTATTGTGGGGTGCTGGCTTCCGGGGCTTTATCGAGCTTGACCTCGAATCCGTACTCGACAGGGTTCAGCGCAATGCGGGCATAGCTTTCCAGTTGGGTCGGCTGGCCATAAAAGTAATGCACGTCGAAGATTGGCGAGCCGTTGGGCTCGGTCAAATGGCTTACAGCGACCACTTCCTTCAGATAGTTACCCGTGTCGTCCTTGGCGTAAAAGCGCCAGGCTTCGGCCGGGAATAATTTTTGATCAACGATCAGTGCGTTGTCTTTGAGCTCAAGGCCTTTGGGCAGGTGAGCGATGTCCAGGGCTTGTTTGTCTATGTCGGCGACAAACAGGGGGATAGAGCCAATCGCGTACGCCGGTGTTTCGGGAAACAGGTTCAGGTCGTAGGTGATGACACCGGTGTGCGGGTCAACATCAAAGGCTTCGGCAGGCAGCTCAAGTGGCTCGCCACGGTTGCCATTGTCGTCCTCGGCGAAGAACGTTACAGGTGCGTCAGACGTGTCGGGGAGCGCGCCGAGCATTTCATCATTGAAGGTGGCCGGGTGGCTGAACTCAATGGTCGCGGCGCTGGCGTCGTCCACTGACTGGCTGATCACGACGCTTTTTTCCAATTGCTCGGGGTCAAGGGTGGCGTCTTTCAGGTAGCTGGCGGCCTGATCGTCATAGACCACAACGTTGAGCGGGAGCGGCTGGATAGCTTTGCCCACGACGGTTTTGTCGAGCTTGCGCACTGGCAGGTCGAGAGCTTTGCGGGTGACATTGGCGGTGGAGAAGTCGAGCACGTTGATGTCGACATTTTCGACCACACCGTTGAAGTACACCTTGCTGTAATGGTGGGGGTGTTTTTGGTCAAAGGCCTTTTGTTCGGTATCCAGTTGCTGCTCGAATGCGTCACTCCAGGCTGTTTGCTTGAGCATTTCGGCCAATTGCTGCTGATAAAAGGCCAGTTGTTCGGCGTTCTCGTTGATCGAACCTGCGCGCGACAGGAACTGCCCGGAGTGGTCGCGGGCCTGGATGATCAGCGGGTTGAGCGGGGTGTCGCGTACTTGCTCGGCCAGCGCGGCGCTGTTGACGATGTCCACCTCGGCAAAGTTTTTGCCCAGTGCCAGCAGGGTCACGCTGATCGTACCGTCGGTGCGGGTTTTACCCACGTCCTTGCTGCTCAGGTTGAAGTTGACCACTTTGCCTGGCGCAATGACTTCGACTTTGCCGTGCAGCATCAGGGGTTGAGGCTGCTGCGTGTTATCGACTTCAATCCCGTCTATGTAGGGGTAGGTGACAGTCAGGTCGTCCGGGTTGCTCAGGTTGGCGCTGGAGGGGCTTAGCTGGATGCCTGGATCGGTTTCGGACCATTCTGGTTGAAAGGGTATCTCCTGCTTGTTGCTCAGGGTCACGGACTGCCATTCAAGTGCGTGGGGGAACGGGAACTCGGAGGCGCTGTTGAGCGGGAACGGGAAGACTGGCTCCAGATCCGTCAGGTAATCGGAGCTGGAGTTTTTGCGCAGTACAAACAGGCCGTTGATATAGGTATCGCTAAGCGCCTGGCTGCTTGGGTAATGCTTGAGCAGCGCGAGGTCGTCTGTGGCGTACTCGGTCTCAACAGGTTTGTCTTGCAGCTTGAGGCGTGCACGTTCCAGCAACAGCAGGGAGCCGCCCAGGTCTGCTACAGCGTCTTTGAGCTGTTGGTCCTTGATGGCATCGAGGCTTTTTTCAAATGCTGCGCTGCGCTCTTCCAGGCTGGCCTGCTGATGTTTATCGTCAGGGGAGCAGCCGCCGGTGGCGAGCAATGCCATCGAAAGCCCAAAACAAGCCAAGGGGAATCGCAGATCCATGGTTCGGTTTTCCTGTCCGTAAACAAAGCTGAGAAGGTGGACACTAGCAGAAATTGTTTTTACAGGCTGTTTCGAAGCCTTTAACTATGCCGTTTTCCCACTGATATACTCGCGCCCATTTTTTTATTTCCTGTGAGATTCAATGGAACGCTTTATAGAAAACGCAATGTACGCCTCGCGCTGGATCCTGGCGCCGATCTATTTTGGGCTCTCGCTGGGCTTGCTGGCTTTGGCGTTGAAGTTCTTTCAGGAAGTGTTTCACGTAATCCCTAACGTGTTCGCGCTAAGTGAGTCGGATTTGATCCTGGTCATCCTGTCGCTGATCGACATGGCGCTGGTGGGCGGTTTGCTGGTGATGGTGATGATCTCCGGTTACGAAAACTTCGTCTCGCAACTGGATATCGACGAACACAAAGAGAAGCTTAGCTGGTTGGGGACGATGGACTCCACGTCGCTGAAGATGAAAGTAGCGGCTTCGATTGTGGCGATTTCCTCGATCCACCTGCTGCGGGTGTTTATGGATGCACGCAATATCGAGCCTCAGTACCTGATGTGGTACGTGATTATTCATATGACCTTTGTGATATCGGCGTTTGCGATGGGCTATCTGGATAAATTGACCAAACACTGAGGTCGGCCGTGCAGGCGTGCACAAACCCGGGCTGCGAAGGCTTTGGGGGCTGTGGTAGTCTGCTGGCCCTTTTTTGGTTCAGGGTGTCCGGGAGCAGCGGTTAATACGGCTTTTTCTGGGCACCCCCACAGCGGAGCAGTGTTATGTCCGAAGTAAATCTGTCGACCGACGAAACCCGCGTTAGCTACGGTATTGGCCGTCAGCTGGGTGACCAACTGCGCGACAACCCGCCACCGGGCATCAGCCTGGATGCAATCCTGGCTGGCCTGACTGACGCTTACGCGGGCAAGGAAAGCCGTGTAGGTCAGGAAGAAATGTCGGCCAGCTTCAAGGTGATCCGCGAGATCATGCAAGCTGAAGCCGCTGCCAAGGCAGAAGCTGCTGCAGGCGAAGGCAAGGCTTTCCTGGCTGAAAACGCCAAGAAAGACGGCATCACCACTCTGGCTTCCGGCTTGCAATTTGAAGTTGTGACTGCGGGCGAAGGCGCTAAGCCATCCCGTGAAGACACCGTGCGTGTTCACTACCACGGCACCCTGATCGACGGCACTGTGTTTGACAGCTCCTACGATCGTGGTCAGCCAGCTGAGTTTCCGGTTGGCGGCGTGATCGCAGGCTGGACTGAAGCCCTGCAACTGATGAACGCCGGCAGCAAATGGCGTATCTACGTGCCGAGCGAACTGGCTTACGGCGCGCAAGGCGTTGGCAGCATTGCTCCGCACAGCGTGCTGGTATTCGACGTGGAACTGCTGGACGTTCTGTAAGAACTCGGCGCTTTAACGTTGTAGAGCGGGCTTGCTGGCGATCGGGATGACTGTGTGTCGTCTGTATCGCGAGCAAGCCCGTTTGCTTTTGGCGCACGTCATATTTCTATTTTGGCGTGATGCTCGTGAGTGTCGGTCGTGCCGATTGGGCGCAATGCCCGGGCATAGCAGAACAGAAACAAGTTACGCACCAACTCCTTGAGCACCACCGGCTCGCTTGAGTTGAGACCGTTGAAATCCAGGTCGCCCTGATCCTGTAGTTCGTTTAGCGCTTCTTCTTCCAGTACGGCACAGACTTCCCCGGTTTCCCGATGCAGGATTCGCATGTAGGGATGTGGACGGTCCAGCCAGGCATCAATCAAATAAGTCATGTGTGTCATCTCCTTGATGAATACCAATGAGAATAATTCTTATTCAATTAATAGCAAGTGCCTATTGGCGGATTTGTATTTTTTCTGGATAAAAACTGCTGCCGATCAAAGCGGCTGGCTTTTTGATATTGCGAAGGGGTGGAGCGGGGGAGGTCGCACCTTCCTGCGCGAAACGCAGGAAGGTAAGCAACAGAATCAGACTTTGCGTACGAACTCGGACTTGAGTTTCATTGGACCAATACCGTCGATCTTGCAGTCGATATCGTGGTCGCCATCGCACAGACGAATATTTTTGACCTTGGTGCCGACTTTGACCACCAGGGACGTGCCCTTGATTTTCAGGTCCTTGATTACGGTAATAGTGTCACCGTCGACCAGAATAGTGCCCGCGGAGTCTTTGTAGACTTTTTCATCGCTGGCTTCTTCAGCCTCGCCGTTGGCGGACCACTCATGGGCGCATTCCGGGCAGATCAGCTGAGCGCCGTCTTCGTAGGTGTATTCGGAATTGCATTTTGGGCAGGGTGGCAACGTGCTCACTAAAGCTCCTTAAGAGTCAGGATGGCTAAAAGGCACGCATTATATAGGGTTTTGTTGGCGGGCGGGTAAACGTGGAGCTTTACCGAACACGTAGCCGCTGCAGCAGGCTGCGCAGCGACCCTTCTTGAATGCTCAAGCGAAGGTCCTGCGGCCCTTGTCGCAGCCTGCGGCAGCGGCTACAGCGTCACGGGATCAGTGCGTACGCGCTACCGCAAATTCACTCAGTTCCACCAGCGCGTCGCGGTATTCGCTTGGCGGCAGGGCTTCAAGGCAAATAATGGCACGGGCAACGTAGTCGCGAGCCAATTGTGCGGTGTACTCCAGCGCACCAGAGGCCTCAACGGCAGCACGAATGCTTTCAAGGTCCTCAATGCCACCTTTCTGGATGGCTTTGCGTACCAGGGCAGCCTGCTCGGGTGTGCCTTCACGCATGGTGTAGATCAGCGGCAGGGTCGGCTTGCCTTCAGCCAGGTCGTCACCGACGTTCTTGCCCAGGGTTTCGGCGTCACCGCGGTAGTCGAGCAGGTCGTCCACCAACTGGAAAGCCACGCCCAGGTGATCACCAAAGGTACGCAGCGCTTCGCTTTGTTCTGGTGTGGCACCGGCCAGTGCCGCAGCGCTGTGGGTCGAAGCCTCGAAAAGCATCGCGGTTTTACCGCGAATGACTTCCATATAGGTTTCTTCGGTGGTGCTGGCGTCGCGCACTTTAGACAGCTGCAATACTTCGCCTTCGGCAATGATGCGGGTAGCTTGCGACAGGATTTTCATCACTGGCATCGAGCCCAGCTCAACCATCATTTCGAAGGAGCGCGAGTACAGGAAGTCGCCGACCAGCACGCTGGGTGCGTTGCCCCACGTAGCATTGGCCGTTTTGCGGCCACGGCGCATGCCCGACATGTCGACAACGTCGTCGTGCAGCAGGGTCGCGGTGTGCAGGAACTCGATGGTCGCTGCCAGCAGACGCATATCGTCGCCTTCGCGGCCAAGGGCCTTGCCACACAACAGCACTAATAAAGGACGAAGGCGTTTGCCTCCAGCCGAAGTAATGTAGTCGCCGATTTTTGAGACCAGCGGCACGCGTGAAGTCAGCTGCTTCTTGATGATGCCATCGACGGCGCTAAAATCGTCCGCCACCGCGCGGTAGAAAGCTTGGGGTTGCATCAGCGACAGGTGCTCCAGAAGGGTTGCGCGGCATGCTAGGTCGGGGGGCTGGGCCTGTCAAGGCGCGATGGACGGCCCCTTGCAACCCTGGCATGGCTTGCGTACAATCGCGCACCCTGAACTTCCTGGGCAGCACCTGCCTTACGCAATTGCACTTGGGCCGTTCCAGCCCCATGCAGCCATGCCAGCCAATACCTTTACCTATAAAGAGCTGGGTGAGCAGGATTATCGGAGAAATACCATGTCGTACGCAGTAATCGTTACTGGTGGCAAGCAATACAAAGTAGCTCCAGGTGAATACCTGAAGATCGAAAAACTGGAAATCGCTACCGGCGAATCCGTAACTTTTGATCGCGTTCTGTTGGTCGCCAATGGCGACGACGTAAACATCGGCGCTCCAGTTGTTCCTGGCGCCACTGTTGTTGCTGAAGTGATCTCCCAAGGTCGTCACGATAAAATCCGCATCATCAAGTTCCGTCGTCGTAAGCACCACATGAAGCGTATGGGCCACCGCCAGTGGTACACCGAGATCAAAATCACCGGTATTCAGGCTTAATTTCAGCCTAATTCCTCACTAGGAGAATTGACTCATGGCACACAAAAAAGCTGGTGGTAGTACCCGTAACGGTCGCGACTCAGAAGCCAAACGCCTTGGCGTGAAGATGTATGGCGGCCAGGCTATCATTCCGGGCAACATCATCGTGCGTCAGCGCGGCACCCAATTCCACGCTGGCTACGGCGTTGGTATGGGCAAAGATCACACCCTGTTCGCGAAAGTGGAAGGCGTGATCAAGTTCCAGGTTAAAGGCGCCTTCGGTCGTCGCTATGTAAGCATCGTTCCGAAGACTGCAGTCGTCGCGGCGTAATAGCTTGGTAGCTGGAAGAGCCCTGTCTTGCGACGGGGCTTTTTCGTTTGTGGGGTGAGTCTCTTGCAAAACTGTTTGTATGGGCTGCTGGCGCTGGATTTTACGGTCGTTGATTGAGGTCGCTGCGCTCATTTTTGCAAGAGTCTTATGTCTTGGTTTTTATCGGCTCGTCCTGATGACGAGAGGCGTGTTTTGTTATGAAGTTTGTTGATGAAGTATCGATCAAAGTAAAAGCAGGCGACGGTGGTAACGGTTGCATGAGTTTTCGTCGTGAGAAGTTCATCGAAAATGGTGGGCCAAACGGTGGTGATGGTGGTGACGGCGGCTCGATCTACATGATCGCCGACGAAAACCTCAACACTCTGGTTGACTACCGTTATACCCGCCACTTTGATGCCCAGCGCGGCTCGAACGGCGGCAGTGCGGATTGCACGGGTCGCAAAGGTGAAGATCTGGAGCTGCGTGTTCCGGTCGGCACTACGGTGATCGATGCGGGCACTCAGGAAATTATCGGCGACCTGACCAAGGCCGGCCAGCGTTTGCTGGTGGTGCATGGCGGTTGGCACGGTCTGGGTAACACCCGTTTCAAATCCAGTACCAACCGGGCTCCGCGCCAGACTACTCCGGGCAAACCGGGTGAGCAGCGCGACCTGAAACTGGAATTGAAAGTGTTGGCTGACGTGGGTCTGTTGGGCTTGCCGAATGCCGGTAAAAGTACCTTTATCCGCTCGGTGTCTGCAGCCAAGCCAAAAGTGGCGGATTATCCGTTCACTACTCTGGTGCCAAACCTGGGTGTAGTCAGCGTGGATCGCTGGAAGAGCTTTGTGATTGCCGATATTCCTGGCTTGATCGAAGGTGCTTCCGATGGCGCGGGCCTGGGGATTCGTTTCCTCAAGCATTTGGCGCGTACCCGTCTGTTGCTGCACCTCGTCGACATGGCGCCGGTTGAAGGCAGTGAAAGTGCTGCTGACACCGCTGAAGTCATCGTTAATGAGCTGACCAAGTTCAGCCCGTCGCTGGCTGAGCGTGATCGCTGGTTGGTCTTGAACAAGTGCGATTCGTTGCCGCAAGACGAGCATGACGCGCGAGTTAAAGAAGTTGTTGAGCGTCTTGAGTGGACTGGCCCGGTTTACGTGATCTCGGCTATTGCCAAGATCGGTACCGAAAAACTGTGCCACGACATCATGCGTTATCTGGAAGATCGTGCAGACCGTCTGGCTAATGATCCTGCTTACAAGGAAGAATTGGCTGAGCTGGATCAGCGCATCGAAGATGAAGCGCGTGCGCAGCTGCAAGCACTGGATGACAAGCGTGCCCTGCGTCGCAGCGGCGTGAAGAGCGTCCACGACATCGGTGACGATGACTGGGATGAGGACGATGTTGATGATGAAGATGGTCCGGAAATCATTTACGTCCGCGACTGATTCGTTGCAGTAAACTACAGCGCCGCTCCATGAGCGGCGTTTTAGCATCTACGATTTGGTAATCAAAAATAATTCCATGGGTGGCGCTCGGTCGCGCTGCTCTCAGGCATAGGTTGGATGATGATGCGGAGCAAGGTGACGGGTGCACAGCGCTGGGTTGTTAAGATCGGCAGCGCGTTGCTGACAGCGGATGGCAAGGGTCTGGATCGCGCCGCGATGGGCGTTTGGGTCGAGCAGATGGTGGCCTTGCACGAGGCGGGCGTTGAGCTGGTGCTGGTGTCTTCGGGTGCGGTTGCGGCCGGGATGAGTCGCCTGGGCTGGACGGTGCGACCGAGTGCCATGCACGAGCTGCAAGCGGCTGCGGCCATTGGCCAGATGGGCTTGGTACAGGCCTGGGAGTCGAGTTTTGCCGAGCACTCCCGGCACACGGCGCAAATCCTGCTGACCCATGACGATCTGTCTGATCGCAAGCGTTATCTCAATGCTCGCAGCACTCTGCGTGCGCTGGTGGAATTGGGTGTGATCCCGGTCATTAATGAAAATGACACGGTGGTTACGGACGAAATCCGCTTCGGTGATAACGATACGCTGGCGGCGCTGGTGGCCAATCTGGTTGAGGCGGACCTGTTGGTGATTTTGACCGATCGCGACGGCATGTTTGATGCCGATCCGCGCACTAACCCTGATGCAAAAATGATCTACGAAGCGCGTGCCGATGATCCTGCGCTGGATGCGGTGGCGGGTGGTACCGGTGGGGCTCTGGGGCGTGGTGGTATGCAGACAAAACTGCGTGCAGCGCGTCTGGCGGCTCGCTCCGGGGCGCACACGATTATCGTGGGCGGGCGTCTGGAGCGTGTGCTGGATCGTCTTAAGGCTGGCGAGCGTCTGGGAACATTGCTGTCGCCTGAGCGTGGCCTGCTGGCGGCGCGCAAGCAGTGGCTGGCCGGGCATCTGCAAACCCGAGGCACGCTGGTACTGGATGATGGTGCTGTCGCTGCGTTGTCCCAGAGCAACAAAAGCCTGCTGCCAGTGGGGGTCAAGGCGGTTCAGGGTGGTTTCCGGCGCGGCGAGATGGTGGTGTGCGTGGCATCGGACGGTCGAGAAATTGCCCGTGGCCTGGCTAACTACAGCGCTGGCGAAGCGCAAAAAATTATTGGGCAGTCGTCGGATGCGATTGTCGGTTTGTTGGGATATATGGCGGAGCCTGAGCTGGTTCACCGCGATAACCTGATTCTGGTTTGATTTTGAGGTGTTCTATGCGCTTGATTGGCGGTTTGTTGGGGTTGATATTGGCGGTGCCGTTGCTGGCATCGGCTGAAGAGATTGGCTCGGTGTCGACGGTATTCAAGTTTGTCGGGCCGAATGATCGCATTGTGGTCGAAGCGTTTGATGATCCCAAGGTAGATGGCGTGACTTGCTACCTGTCTCGTGCCAAAACGGGCGGCATGAAAGGTGGTCTGGGCTTGGCTGAGGATCGTGCTGAGGCGTCGATTGCGTGCCGTCAGACCGGTCCGATCAGCTTCAAGGGTGACCTGAAGGATGGCGACGAGGTGTTCAAGGAGCGCACGTCCTTGGTATTCAAGACCATGCAGGTCGTACGATTCCTCGACAAGAAGCGCAATACGTTGGTGTATCTGGTGTATAGCGACCGTCTGATCGAAGGTAGCCCGCAGAATGCGGTAACGGCGATCCCGATTTTGCCGTGGCCGCACGAGTAACGGGTCTTAATAAAAAAGCTGCGGTTATCGCAGCTTTTTTTTGCCGATATTTTGCTGCGTTGTCGCTTTTGTAGCCGCTGAGGAGTGGAGCGAGGCTGCGTTCGGCGGCGAAACCGTCGCAAAACCATGGGGCGCGGGTGTTGCGAGGGCTATCGGATTTGCGATCGCTTCACCCTCGAGCGCAGCCTCGCTCCGCTCCTCAGCGGCTACAGGATGTGCATTGTGTTCGGGGAGGGTGTCAAATCGCAGGCAATAAAAAACCGACCCTGAGGTCGGTTTTTTAAAAAGCTTATCGCTTAAGCGGCAGTCGCAAGGTTCAACGCCTTGACGTGGCCATTCAGGCGGCTCTTATGGCGAGCAGCTTTGTTCTTGTGGATGATGCCTTTATCGGCCATACGGTCGATAACAGGTACAGCCAGAACATAAGCAGCTTGCGCTTTAGCAGCGTCTTTTGCGTCAATGGCTTTAACTACATTCTTGATGTAGGTACGAACCATGGAACGCAGGCTGGCGTTGTGGCTGCGACGCTTCTCAGCCTGTTTTGCACGTTTTTTGGCGGAAGGTGTGTTGGCCACCGTCGAGCTCCTCGAAAGACTTTTGGGAAATAACAAACAAAATAGGCCGCGAATCATGCCGATGACGAGAACTCTTGTCAAGGGCGTTTGATGCGATCCGCTGAGTGGTGGATCGAGGCAGACGGGATATTTATTTCCGGCGCTTGACCTGTAAACTCGCGAGCTTGGCTCTGTGCTGTTGCGGCGCGCAGTATCGCATAAGTGGGCGCTTTGTACGCCTGCTCTTTCTCTATAGGCAAAAACTCTTTCAATGAATTTGCTCAAATCGTTAGCAGCCGTCAGCTCTATCACAATGATTTCAAGGGTTCTGGGCTTTATCCGAGACACCATTATTGCGCGCACTTTTGGTGCCGGGATGGCCACGGATGCGTTCTTTATTGCCTTTAAACTGCCTAATCTGCTGCGCAGGATTTTCGCCGAGGGGGCTTTTTCACAGGCCTTTGTGCCGATTCTGGCGGAATACAAAAACCAGCAAGGTGAGGAAGCGACGCGAACATTTGTGGCTTACGTCGCCGGTCTGTTGACGTTGGTACTGGCAATCGTGACCATTTTGGGAATGATTGCCGCGCCTTGGGTGATCTGGGCGACGGCGCCGGGGTTTGCCACCACGCCAGAGAAGTTCGAGCTGACTTCTGACATGTTGCGGGTAACGTTCCCTTATATATTGCTGATCTCGCTGTCATCGTTGGCAGGGGCAATCCTCAATACCTGGAACCGCTTTGCAGTGCCGGCCTTTGTTCCGACGCTGCTTAACGTCAGCATGATTATTTTCGCATTGTTCCTGACCCCGTACTTTGATCCGCCGGTGATGGCGCTCGGGTGGGCGGTGTTGGCCGGCGGTTTGGCCCAATTGCTGTTTCAGCTGCCGCATCTAAAGAAAATCGGCATGTTGGTCCTGCCACGGCTGAATCTGCGTGACACCGGGGTATGGCGGGTCATGAAGCAAATGCTGCCAGCTATTCTGGGCGTTTCAGTCAGTCAAATTTCTCTGATTATCAACACTATTTTTGCCTCATTCCTGGTTGCCGGGTCGGTGTCCTGGATGTACTACGCAGACCGTCTGATGGAGTTGCCTTCAGGTGTGTTGGGTGTGGCGTTGGGCACGATTCTGTTGCCGACACTGTCAAAAACCTACGCCAATAAAGACCGCCAGGAGTATTCGCGGATCCTCGATTGGGGCTTGCGTCTGTGCTTTGTACTGGTGCTGCCATGCTCGTTGGCGCTGGCGATTCTGGCTGAGCCGCTGACTGTGTCGTTGTTTCAGTATGGTCAGTTTTCGGCGTTGGATGCGGCCATGACCCAGCGCGCGTTAATCGCATATTCGGTTGGCCTGCTCGGTATTATTTTGATTAAAGTACTGGCGCCCGGGTTTTACGCGCAGCAGAACATACGGACCCCGGTGAAAATTGCCGTGTTCACGCTGATCGTTACGCAGTTACTCAACCTGGTATTTATTGTGCCGTTGCAGCATGCCGGTCTGGCACTGGCAATCAGCGTGGGTGCCTGCATCAATGCCGGGCTGCTGTTTTGGCAGATGCGCAAGCAAAAGCTGTTTGTCGCGCAGCCAGGCTGGACCAAGTACCTGTTCAAGCTGGTGTTGGCGGTGGCCGTGATGTCCGCTGTGTTGCTGGGTTTGATGCATCTGATGCCTGCCTGGGATCATGGCAATATGCTGGAGCGCTTTACTCGTCTGGGCGGGTTGGTTGTTGCAGGCGTGCTGGCGTATTTCGGCATGTTGTTGCTGTTGGGCTTGCGTTTGAAGGATTTCGCCCGCAAGTCACTTATGTAAGGTAATTGAAGGTCAGACGTCGATTTTGTCGAATTGACCTGATTTGCCTTGCGCTGTTGCCTGTCGTACCGGGCTGGGTGTGGTTATAATCGACCACTTTATGAGCAAGAAGCGCGTTATGCAGCTGGTTCTAGGCCTTCACAATCTGCGGCCCCAGCATCGGGGCTGCGTCGCCACTATTGGCAACTTTGACGGTGTACACCGTGGTCACCAGGCTATCCTGGGCCGGCTGCGTGAGCGTGCACTGGAGTTGGGCGTGCCCAGCTGCGTGGTGATTTTCGAACCGCAGCCGCGCGAGTTCTTTGCCCCCGAAACAGCCCCGGCGCGTTTGGCCCGGCTGCGCGACAAGCTGCAGCTGCTGGCGGACGCCGGGGTTGATCGGGTGCTGTGCCTGGCGTTCAATCAACGCTTGTGCAAGCTCAGCGCTGCCGAGTTTGTCGACACCATTCTGGTGGACGGCCTGGGTGTGCAACATCTGGAAGTCGGTGACGACTTTCGTTTTGGCTGCGACCGCGTGGGCGACTTCGACTTTTTACAGCAAGCAGGCCTGATGCAGGGCTTTACCGTCGAGGCCGCGCAAACGGTCGAACTTGATGGCGTACGCATCAGCAGCACCAAGGTGCGCGATGCCTTGGCCGTCGCAGATTTCCCCCTCGCAGAACGTTTGCTGGGGCGTCCTTTTCAAATTGCTGGCAGGGTATTGCACGGGCAAAAACTGGCGCGCCAATTAGGTACGCCGACAGCCAATATCCAGCTCAAGCGTCGTCGTGTTCCGTTGACCGGGGTTTACCTGGCCAGCGTCGAGATTGATGGTAAAACCTGGCCCGGCGTCGCCAACATTGGCGTCAGGCCAACCGTAGCAGGGGATGGCAGCGCCCATCTTGAAGTACATCTATTGGATTTCGCCGGTGATCTGTATGGCCGGCGTTTGACTGTGGCATTCCACCACAAGCTGCGTGATGAGCAGCGTTTCGCCTCCCTGGAGGCGCTCAAGACGGCGATCAATGCGGACGTCGCCGCCGCCCGAGCCTATTGGCTGGGTCAACCGCTTAAAAAGAGCCTGAAATGACCGACTACAAAGCCACGCTAAACCTCCCGGACACCGCCTTCCCAATGAAGGCCGGCCTGCCACAGCGCGAACCGCAAATTTTGCAGCGCTGGGACAGCATTGGCCTGTACGGGAAGTTGCGCGAGATTGGCAAGGATCGTCCGAAGTTCGTACTTCACGACGGTCCTCCGTACGCCAACGGCACGATTCACATCGGTCATGCGCTGAACAAGATTCTCAAGGACATGATCATCCGCTCCAAGACCCTTTCGGGTTTTGACGCGCCGTACGTGCCGGGCTGGGACTGCCACGGTCTGCCAATTGAGCATAAGGTCGAAGTGACCCACGGTAAAAACCTGAGCGCGGATAAAACCCGCGAGCTGTGCCGTGCCTATGCCACTGAGCAGATCGAAGGCCAGAAGTCCGAGTTCATCCGCCTGGGTGTGCTGGGTGACTTCGCCAACCCGTACAAAACCATGGACTTCAAAAACGAAGCCGGTGAAATCCGTGCTTTGGCCGAAATCGTCAAAGGCGGTTTCGTATTTAAAGGCTTGAAGCCTGTGAACTGGTGTTTCGACTGCGGTTCGGCCCTGGCTGAAGCAGAAGTTGAATATCAGGACAAAAAATCGGCCGCCATCGACGTCGCGTTCCCGATTGCGGATGAAGCCAAGCTGGCTGAGGCCTTTGGCCTGGCAGCTCTGAGCAAGCCAACCTCGATCGTGATCTGGACCACCACCCCGTGGACCATTCCGGCCAACCAGGCGCTTAACGTGCATCCGGAGTTCACCTACGCGCTGGTCGACGTAGGCGACAAACTGCTGGTATTGGCTGAAGAACTGGTTGAATCCAGCCTTGCTCGCTACAACCTGCAAGGTTCGGTCATCGCCACCACAACCGGTGCTGCGCTGGAGCTGATCAACTTCCGTCACCCGTTCTACGACCGTCTGTCGCCAGTTTATCTGGCCGAGTACGTTGAACTGGGCGCTGGCACTGGCGTGGTTCACTCCGCCCCGGCTTACGGCGTAGACGACTTCGTGACCTGTAAAGCCTATGGCATGGTCAACGACGACATTATCAACCCGGTGCAAAGCAATGGCGTGTATGTGCCGTCGCTGGAGTACTTCGGTGGCCAGTTCATCTGGAAGGCCAACCAGAACATCATCGACAAGCTGATCGAAGTCGGCTCGCTGATGTTTACCGAAACCATCAGCCACAGCTATATGCACTGCTGGCGCCACAAGACTCCGCTGATCTACCGCGCTACCGCGCAGTGGTTTATCGGCATGGACAAAGAGCCGACTGCCGGCGATACCCTGCGCACCCGTGCGATCAAGGCTATCGAAGACACTCAGTTTGTTCCGGCATGGGGTCAGGCCCGCCTGCACTCAATGATCGCCAATCGCCCTGACTGGTGCATCTCGCGTCAACGCAACTGGGGCGTACCGATTCCGTTCTTCCTGAACAAGGAAAGCGGCGAGCTGCACCCACGCACCGTCGAAATGATGGAAGAAGTGGCCAAGCGCGTTGAAGTCGAAGGCATTGAAGCCTGGTTCAAAATGGACGCCGCCGAGCTGCTGGGCGACGAAGCGCCGTTGTACGACAAGATCACTGACACCCTGGACGTCTGGTTCGATTCGGGCACTACGCATTGGCACGTTCTGCGCGGTTCGCACCCGATGGGTCACGAGACCGGCCCGCGTGCCGATCTGTACCTCGAAGGTTCCGACCAGCACCGTGGCTGGTTCCACTCGTCGTTGCTGACCGGTTGTGCCATCGACAACCACGCGCCGTACCGTGAACTGCTGACCCACGGTTTCACCGTGGACGAGGCGGGCCGCAAAATGTCCAAATCTTTGGGCAACGTGATTGCACCGCAGAAGGTCAACGACACCTTGGGCGCTGACATCATGCGTCTGTGGGTTGCTTCGACCGACTATTCGGGTGAAATCGCGGTTTCCGACCAGATCCTGCAACGCAGTGCGGACGCCTACCGGCGTATCCGTAACACCGCGCGCTTCCTGCTGTCGAACCTGACCGGCTTCAACCCGGCTACCGACATCCTGCCAGCCGAAGAAATGCTGGCCCTGGACCGTTGGGCTGTGGATCGCGCTCTGTTGCTGCAACGCGAGCTTGAGCTGCATTACGGCGAATACCGTTTCTGGAACGTGTACTCCAAGGTGCATAACTTCTGCGTGCAGGAGCTGGGTGGTTTCTACCTGGATATCATCAAGGACCGTCAGTACACCACCGGCGCTGACAGCAAGGCCCGTCGTTCGTGCCAGACCGCACTGTTCCACATCTCCGAAGCGCTGGTGCGCTGGATCGCTCCGATCCTGTCGTTCACCGCTGACGAGTTGTGGCAATACCTGCCAGGCGAGCGCAACGAATCGGTCATGCTCAACACCTGGTATGAAGGCCTGACTGAAATGCCGGAAGGCACCGAAATGGATCGCGCCTATTGGGAGCGGATCATGGCGGTCAAGGTTGCGGTCAACAAAGAGATGGAAAACCTGCGCGCAGCCAAAGCCATTGGCGGCAACTTGCAGGCTGAAGTCACCTTGTTCGCCGAAGATCAACTGGCCGCGGACCTGTCCAAGCTGAGCAACGAACTGCGTTTCGTGCTGATCACCTCCACTGCCAGCGTTGCACCGTTCTCGCTGGCGCCTGTGGATGCGGTTGTTACCGAAGTAGCGGGCCTCAAGCTCAAAGTGGTCAAGTCGGCTCACGCCAAGTGCGCGCGCTGCTGGCATTGCCGCGAAGATGTCGGCGTGAACCCGGAGCATCCGGAAATCTGCGGCCGTTGCGTGGACAACATCAGCGGCGCCGGCGAGGTACGTCACTATGCCTAATACCAGCACTACCGGGCGCTTCGGGCGCCTGGGCTGGCTCTGGTTGACCTTGCTGGTCCTGGTCATTGACCTGACCACCAAGGTCTATTTCGACAACTCGCTGCAGATGTACCAGCAAATTGTGGTGATCCCTGATCTCTTCAGCTGGACCCTGGCCTACAACACTGGCGCGGCCTTCAGCTTTCTGGCTGACAGTGCTGGCTGGCAGCGCTGGTTGTTTGCATTGATTGCTGTAGTGGTCAGTACTGTGCTGGTGGTTTGGCTCAAGCGCCTTGGGCGCAATGACACTTGGTTGGCCATCGCGCTGGCACTGATTCTGGGTGGCGCGTTGGGTAATCTGTATGACCGCATTGCCTACGGCCATGTAGTCGATTTCATTCTGGTGCATTGGCAAAATCGCTGGTACTTCCCTGCTTTCAACTTCGCCGACAGTGCGATTTGTGTAGGTGCCGTGATGCTGGCGTTGGATATGTTCAAAAGTAAAAAGTCCGGAGAGCCCGCTCATGACTGAGCAACGCATTGGCCAAAACACACAAGTCACTCTGCATTTCGCTTTGCGCCTGGAGAATGGCGACACCGTCGACAGCACCTTCGACAAATCCCCGGCCACCTTCAAGGTTGGTGATGGCAGCCTGCTTCCAGGTTTTGAAGCTGCATTGTTCGGTTTCAAGGCGGGTGACAAGCGCACGCTGGAAGTTCCTCCAGAGAACGCCTTTGGCCAGCCTAACCCGCAAAATGTGCAGATAATTGCGCGTTCGCAGTTCAAGGACATGGAGTTGTCGCAGGGTTTGCTGGTGATATTCAACGACGCGGCCAATACCGAGCTTCCGGGTGTGGTCAAAGTCTTTGACGATGAACAAGTAACTATCGATTTCAATCATCCGTTGGCAGGCAAAACCCTGACCTTCGAGGTTGAAATCAAAGACGTTAAAGCGCTGTAACTCAGTGCCCGGCTGCGGCCGGGCCTGATAGGCATTATTTTTCTGCGCGCCCCACGAGGCCTAGTATGCATATCAAACTCGCCAACCCCCGTGGCTTCTGCGCTGGGGTGGACCGTGCGATTGAAATCGTCAATCGTGCTCTGGAAGTCTTCGGTCCGCCTATCTATGTTCGCCACGAAGTGGTGCACAACAAATTTGTCGTCGAAGACCTGCGCTCCCGTGGCGCGATCTTCGTTGAAGAGCTGGATCAGGTTCCGGACGATGTCATTGTGATTTTCAGTGCTCACGGCGTTTCCCAGGCCGTACGTACAGAAGCTTCAGGGCGTGGTCTTAAAGTATTTGACGCTACCTGCCCGCTGGTGACCAAAGTGCATATCGAAGTTGCGCGCTATAGCCGTGACGGTCGTGAGTGCATCCTGATCGGCCATGCCGGTCACCCTGAAGTTGAAGGCACCATGGGTCAGTACGACGCCGGTAATGGCGGTGCGATTTACCTGGTTGAAGACGAAAAAGACGTCGCCAACCTGCAGGTCGCCAACCCGGAAAAACTGGCGTTTGTTACCCAGACCACCTTGTCGATGGACGATACCAGTCGTGTCATTGACGCCCTGCGCGCGCGCTTTCCAGCCATTGGCGGGCCGCGCAAGGACGACATCTGCTACGCGACGCAAAACCGTCAGGATGCGGTCAAGCAGTTGGCCGATGAGTGCGATGTCGTGTTGGTGGTGGGCAGCCCGAACAGCTCCAACTCCAACCGCCTGCGTGAGCTGGCTGAACGTATGAAGACGCCGGCCTATCTGATCGATGGAGCCGAAGACCTGCAAAAAAGCTGGTTCGACGGTGTGCAGAACATTGGTATTACGGCAGGTGCTTCGGCCCCTGAAGTTCTGGTACGTGGCGTGATCCAACAGTTGCATGCCTGGGGCGCAACCGGTGCCGATGAGCTGGCCGGCCGCGAAGAGAACATTACGTTCTCCATGCCCAAGGAACTGCGTGTTCGCGCAATCACCTAAGCTTTTGCACATAACGCCTGTGCAGCCTGATCGCTGCGCAGGCTGATACGCCCGCTTTTTGCCAGTACCACCTGAAAGTGGCTCTGTGCAGTCCTGGCCTGACAAACGTGCAGCGTCCCTGCCTGGAAGGCGCCCCCACTTAGCAGAGGTTCGCCCAACGGGTTGAAACGCACATGGTTTTTAACTGGCGTATTGCCCGCAATGGGTATGCGTCCACTGACTTGGGTTTCGCTCAGTACCGGGTTGCTCTTGTCCAGATGGCTCTGGCCATTGAGGTCCAAAATAGTCCGCCAACCTCGGCTCCAGTCCCCCTCTAGCGCATAAACCACTACATATTGATGACGTAGCAGTGCTTCGGTACGTGCGCTGCGCAGGCTGCTGGCCAGTTGTTCGGCAGCGACCTGGTGCCGTTGATTTTCAGTGAGCGCGCTATAGACCGGGCTGGAAAATCGGGCAGCGATCGCCACGATCGTCAGTGCCAGCAGTAACTGGATCAGGCTCATGCCACGTTGGTGCACAGTGTCCTCCCTGGATATTTTCTGGCATGTGTTATCGGTATAGCTGAAGCGGAATCTGCGGATCCCCGGTAATAGTTTCATCATGTTTGTGGCGTTATTGACCGGCTACGGCTCACGAAGTCAGGTGAATAATCGTGTTGTCTTGCTTGGCATCGTCCTACCAGTGGGGGCTGTAACTGGCGCTAGGCTTTTGGCTGGGCGACACAGGATGTGTCGTTGTCGTCATAGACATGGAGGGTTCACATGCCTCGATTAAATAAAAGCCGACAAGTTGGAATGACCCTGATCGAAGTGCTGATTGCGCTGTTGATTCTGTTTATCAGCCTGTTGGGTTCTGCCGGTATGCAGCTCAATGCCCTGAAATACACCACCAGCGCGCTAACAAGTACCCAGGCCAGTTTTATTGCCTACAGCACGCGGGATCAGGTGCGGGCCGCCGTGAATCCGACCCTGAACCGCCATGCAACGGCAAAAGCATCATGAACAGACCGAATTCGGGGTTTGGCCTGATCGAGCTGATGGTGGCTTTGACGTTGGGTTCGCTGGTGGTGTTGGGGCTGGCACAAGTTTTTTTAAGCAGTCGCGCCACCTACTTGAGCCAGCGCTCATCGGCAATGCTGCAAGAGGATGCGCGCTATGTGCTGAGCAAAATGGCGCGTGAAATTCGCATGGTGGGCATGTTCGGCTGCCTTCCGATTGATCGCATCATTGATGCACCGGAGGTGTTTAAAACGCCTGTTTCCGGGCATGGCAAATCGTTTCGCATGATCACTGCGGACATGGGGCGTCAGGCGGGTAGGCCTGACTGGACGGTGGTGTCTGACTGCACAACATTCGCAAAAGCCTACCCTGGCGCGCGATTATCTTTGGCCCTTGGTGAAGTGGCTTTCCCCCTGCGTGAGTTGTTTTACCGCTTCGAGAGTGGGCAGTTGAAAACCGGGCCCAATAAAACAGTGCTGCTCGATAATGTGGCTGCGTTTGATGTGAGTTTTGGCGTAGCAGGTGCGCAGTCGGTGATGCGCTATGAGGACCGTCCGGCCAATGTTTCCAGTATCCGTAGCGTACGTATCGGCCTGACCTTGCGAGACCCTGGGGGGCGGGTCAAGGATCAGGCATATCAGTTGGTTGTCGCTTTGCGTAATAGACGGGTTTAGGGCCGCCCATGTCTTTTTCGTTAAGTACTCAGCGTGGGATGGTGCTGCTGGTCAGCCTGGTATTTATGTTGCTGCTCAGCCTGACGGGCCTGGCTTCCATGGTCAGCGCAACACAGCAGGAAAAAATGGCTGCAGCCATTCAGCGTGCCCATCACTCATTCCAGGCTGCGGAAGCGGCGCTAAACAGTGGTGAATCCTGGCTTCTGGACGGATGGGTCGGATTAGTGCCGTGCACTTCGCCAGCCAGCTGTAACCCGCCTGCAGAGGCCCACTCTCAGGTAGTGCCAGCGCTTGATCCGGTATCCGGGGTGCTTTGGGTGGGCGTTACGGATGGGTTGTATGGCATGCAGAACCTTGGGCCGAGTGTTACTCCAGGGCATTTCCCGGTGACCACCACGACCCATTTATATCGAGTTACCGGCATTGGCTTGCGCGGGCAGTCGCGTACGGTACTGGAGAGTATTTATGCACGTTATCAGGACGTGTATGACGGTCCTGAAGAGGATGCCCCCCAGCGTTTTCGCCGGGTTATGTGGCGGCAGCTGCAATAGGGAATACGCAATGTATAGACGTGGAGCAGGTTTTACCTTGATCGAACTGATGATCGCTGTGGTGATCATCGGTATCCTTGGTGCATTCGTTTATCCGCTGTATGGCGATTATGTGAAGCGGGCGTATCGCTCTCAAATCGTTGTCCTGTTAACGACGCAAGCCCAAAGTCTCGAGCGCTTTTATACAAAAAACGCGATATATAGCGGCGTGCAAGACCTCAGTTCAGGTAATCAGTACTACGACATTACGATCGATCTCGCAGATCACGCCTTCTTGCTGACGGCGACGCCTAAAGCGGGTTCGGCAATGGCGGGTGATCCATGCGGGAGCTTTATGCTGGCTCATACCGGTTTGGCAACGATTACCCAGGCCGCCCCGGGCCTGACACTGCATCAGTGCTGGGGGCGCTAACGATTAATTTTGAATCACGGGCTGGATTAATAGATGGCTAGGCAGCAACGGGTAGTGATTGTCGGGGGTGGGGTTATCGGCCTGCTGACTGCGTTTAATCTGGCCGCTGATGTTGAGCAGGTGGTTCTGCTGGACCGTAGTGGTGTAGGGCAGGAGTCTTCATGGGCGGGCGGAGGGATTGTTTCGCCGCTTTATCCGTGGCGCTATAACTGTGCGGTTACGGCACTGGCCCACTGGTCACAGGATTTTTACCCACTATTGGCCGAGCGTTTGTTCGCCTCTACGGGGGTCGATCCAGAAGTGCATACCACCGGCCTGTATTGGCTGGATCTGGACGATGAGGCGCAGGCACTGGAGTGGGCCCGGCGTGAGGGCAGGCCACTTGCAACGGCCGATATCTCGGCGGTTGGCGATGCTGTGCCGGTGTTGGGTGGCGGTTATTCGCGCGCCATTTATATGGCCGATGTAGCCAATGTGCGCAATCCGCGGCTGGTTAAGTCGCTCAAGGCTGCGCTGCAGGCCATGCCCAATGTCACGATTCATGAGCAGTGCGAGGTCCTGGGGTTTATTCATGAAGGCGAAAAAATTGCCGGTGTGAATACCACTCAAGGTGAGATTCGCGGCGACGAAGTGGTGCTGTCGGCGGGTGCATGGAGCGGGGAGCTGTTGAGTGGCTTGGGTATTGAGCTACCCGTGGAACCGGTCAAAGGCCAGATGATTTTGTACAAGTGCGCGTCCGACTTCTTGTCGTGCATGGTGCTGGCTAAAGGGCGTTACGCCATCCCACGTCGCGACGGTCATATCCTGATCGGCAGCACGCTGGAGCACGAAGGTTTTGACAAAACCCCGACTCAAACAGCCCTTGAGAGCCTGAAGGCCTCCGCGGTCGAGTTGATCCCAGCATTGGCTGATGCAGAAGTGGTGGGGCATTGGGCTGGCTTGCGCCCGGGGTCGCCGGAAGGCATTCCGTATATTGGTCGGGTGCCGGGCTTTTGCGGGTTGTGGCTCAACTGTGGGCATTATCGCAACGGGCTGGTGCTGGCGCCGGCATCCTGCCAGTTGTTTGCTGATTTGCTACTGGGCCGTGAGCCGATCATCGATCCGGCGCCTTATGCGCCAGAGGGGCGAATTTAAGGCTTGCGCTGTAGCCGCTGCCGCAGGCTGCGATGAATTGCGCAGCGACTCTGAAGTATTGAAGGTCCTGCGGCCTTTATCGCAGCCTGCGGCAGCGGCTACAGGGGAACTAGCCCCGTGGCTTTGGCCCTTGCTCCAGATGCTGCTGGGTGCAATACCACTCTTGTTGCTGGCTCAGTGCCCGGTCGCGGGGCAGGTGCACGCCGCAGTGGGCGCAGCGCACCATCGGTAGGACGCCCGGTTCGACCGGTTTTTTGGTATCGGCCGCAACGGCTTTGTATTTGCGCCAGAGCCACACGCCCGCAGCAATCAGAGCAGCCCAGATCAGTAAACGAAGCATGGTTATTCGCTATTCGAGAAAAGATGCGCCAGTTTAGCCAAGGACTTGGCAGGCGCACAGCGCCAAATCAAACATAAAAAAAGAGCCCCGAAGGGCTCTTTTTTTTGGCGCTGAACAATCAGTCGAACAGGCCAAGGGTCATGTAGCTGAACCATGAGCGGCTTTTACCTTCCGCTTCAGGTTCTGGTATCACATTGCCGTCAGCATCCTTTGGCTTCAGTTCAGCCGGGATTGCATCCTTGGCGTCCTGATACTGCTTCTGGATGTCCATGTTGGCACGGGTTTCACCCGGTGGCAGCGGCGTAGTGGACTCGATCAGGCCCAAGGTGGCCTTGCTCAGCCACGAGCGGTTGTCCGATTCGGAAGTCTGCGGAACAAACTGACCGTCAACCAGGCTTGGGTGGTCCGGATAGTTGGTTTTGAGCACTTCAAGGCTGGTGTTGGCCAACTGGTCGAGGTGCATGCGCTGGTAAGACTCAACCATTACCGCCAGGCCGTCACCGACCGAAGGGGTTTCCTGGAAGTTTTCGACCACATAGCGACCACGGTTGGCAGCAGCTACATAGGCCTGACGAGTCAGGTAGTAATCGGCTACGTGGATTTCATACGCTGCCAGCAGGTTGCGCAGGTAAATCATGCGCTGCTTGGCGTCTGGTGCGTAACGGCTGTTGGGGTAGCGGCTGGTGAGCTGGGCGAACTCGTTGTAAGAGTCACGTGCAGCGCCAGGATCGCGCTTGGTCATGTCCAGCGGCAGGAAGCGCGCCAGCAGGCCCACGTCCTGGTCAAACGAGGTCAGGCCTTTAAGGTAATAGGCGTAATCAACGTTGGGATGCTGTGGATGCAGGCGGATAAACCGTTCTGCAGCCGACTTGGCCGCTTCGGGTTCGGAGTTTTTGTAGTAGGCGTAAATCAGTTCAAGCTGGGCTTGGTCGGCGTAGCGACCGAACGGGTAGCGTGACTCCAGAGCCTTGAGTTTGGCGGTAGCACTGGTATAGCTGTGGTTGTCCAGGTCGGCCTGTGCCTGCTGGTACAGCTCGACTTCGCTGAGGTTTTCGTCAACTACTTCTTTTGTCGACGAGCAAGCGGCAGTCAGTGCGAGGATGGCGATCAGCAGCAGGTGTCTCACTTGCATGGCGGCTTGCGTCCCTATGACGGCCGCTGTCTTGGGCGGGTCCGTCCTGTTATGATGAGCGCCCCGTGAAAAGCCTCGGGGCAAAAGACGCCGTATTTAACCACAAGCGCGCAGCCGAAACCAAAGGCTTGGCGCGGTCCTGATGAGCATGTCCGAGAAAATTCAACTTCGCGAAGAGGTGCCGTCCGAACTGGGTGGCCAACGCCTCGATCAAGTCGCCGCACAATTATTCGCTGAGCACTCGCGCTCGCGCCTTTCCGCCTGGATCAAAGATGGCCGCCTTACTGTGGACGGAGCCGTCATACGCCCCCGTGACATTGTGCACGGTGGTTGCATCCTGGAGCTGACTGCAGAGCAGGAAGCCCAGGGTGAGTGGATCGCTGAAGACATCCCCCTGGATATCGTCTATGAAGACGATGACATCCTGGTCATCAACAAGCCCGCGGGCCTGGTGGTGCACCCGGCTGCGGGGCATGCCAGTGGCACTTTGCTCAACGCCTTGCTGCACCACATACCGGACATTATCAATGTGCCGCGTGCTGGGATCGTGCATCGCCTGGACAAGGACACCACTGGTCTGATGGTGGTCGCCAAGACCATCCAGGCGCAGACGCAACTGGTTACACAGTTGCAGAGCCGCAGTGTCAGCCGGATCTATGAGTGCATTGTTATCGGTGTTGTCACCGCCGGGGGCAAGATCGACGCGCCCATCGGTCGTCACGGCCAGCAGCGCCAGCGCATGGCGGTAATGGAAGGCGGCAAGCAGGCGGTAAGTCATTACCGTGTGCTTGAGCGTTTCCGTTCCCACACCCATGTACGGGTCAAGCTGGAAACCGGTCGTACGCACCAGATTCGTGTGCATATGTCTCATATCAACTTCCCGTTGGTCGGAGACCCTGCCTACGGTGGTCGCTTCCGCATTCCGCCGTCTGCCAGTGTGACGATGGTCGAATCGCTGAAAACTTTCCCGCGTCAGGCGCTCCATGCTCGTTTCCTGGAGCTGGATCATCCGACGACCGGTAAGCGCATGAGCTGGGAATCGCCACTGCCGGACGATTTTGTCTGGTTGCTGACGTTGCTCAAGCAAGACCGCGAGGCATTCATCGGGTGAACACCTTCCTGATTCCTGACTGGCCTGCGCCGGCAGGCATCAGGGCCTGTGTGACCACTCGTGCGGGCGGCGTCAGTCTGGCGCCGTTCGACAGCTTCAATCTGGGCGACCATGTGGGCGACGACCCTGTCGCTGTTGCGCATAACCGCCAGCGCCTTACCCATATTTTTGACGTACAGCCCGCTTGGCTCAGCCAGGTTCACGGGGTTGTAGTCGCACCTGCCAACCCTGAACTGATTGTTGAAGCCGACGCCAGCTGGACGGCCACTCCCGGTATTGCCTGCACGGCAATGACGGCAGACTGCTTGCCTGCGCTGTTTTGCGATCGTGCAGGCACTCGCGTTGCAGCAGCCCATGCCGGTTGGCGCGGGCTTGCAGCGGGGGTGCTTGAAGCCGCAGCGCAAAGCCTCAATGTTGAACCGCAAGAGATTCTTGTGTGGCTGGGACCGGCCATCGGCCCCAAAGCGTTCGAGGTTGGCACCGAGGTTCGGGAAGTCTTTGTCACGGACATGCCTGAAGCGGCTGGAGCCTTTGTGCCCAGCGCCAATGCCGGGCGCTACATGGCCGACATCTATGAGCTGGCGCGTTTGCGCTTGGCCCGTTTCGGCATCAACGCCGTATACGGTGGCGGTTTTTGCACCGTGACCGACCCTCGCTTTTATTCCTACCGGCGCAGTCCTCGTACTGGCCGTTTTGCATCACTGGTTTGGATCGAAAGACCGTCCAGCTGACTTGCGTCATTTTTCAAGCGCTTGAAACTCCCGTAATTGCCCGCATCTACTAAGGTATCTGGCAGGTTTCTTCATTCAGGAGTTTCCATCCCTCCGGCCTGCTCATAAGGAAGGTGACGAATGCGTATAGATAGATTAACCAGCAAGCTGCAATTGGCGTTGTCCGATGCTCAGTCTTTGGCCGTAGGCCTTGACCATCCGGCCATTGAGCCTGCTCACTTGATGCAAGCATTGCTGGAACAGCAGGGCGGTTCGATCAAGCCGCTGCTGATGCAAGTCGGTTTTGATGTAAACAGCCTGCGCAAAGAACTGGCTAAAGAGCTCGATCAGCTGCCAAAAATCCAGAATCCTACTGGCGACGTGAATATGTCGCAGGATCTGGCGCGTCTGTTGAACCAGGCAGACCGGCTGGCGCAGCAAAAAGGCGATCAGTACATCACCAGCGAAATGGTGTTGCTGGCGGCCATGGACGACAACAGCAAGCTGGGCAAACTGTTGCTGGGCCAAGGCGTCACCAAGAAAGCCCTGGAAAACGCCATCAACAACTTGCGCGGTGGCGAAGCGGTCAACGACCCGAACGTCGAAGAGTCGCGTCAGGCGCTGGATAAATACACCATCGACCTGACCAAGCGCGCCGAAGAAGGCAAGCTCGACCCGGTCATTGGTCGTGACGATGAAATTCGCCGCACCATTCAGGTCTTGCAGCGTCGTACCAAAAACAACCCGGTACTGATCGGTGAACCTGGCGTGGGTAAAACCGCGATTGCCGAAGGTCTGGCCCAACGGATCATCAACGGCGAAGTGCCTGACGGCCTCAAAGGCAAACGCCTGCTGTCGTTGGACATTGGTGCGTTGATTGCTGGTGCCAAGTTCCGTGGTGAGTTCGAAGAGCGTCTTAAAGCATTGCTCAACGAGCTGTCGAAACAGGAAGGGCAAATCATCCTGTTTATCGACGAACTGCACGTAATGGTCGGTGCCGGCAAGGGCGAGGGCGCAATGGACGCGGGCAACATGCTCAAGCCTGCGCTGGCGCGAGGTGAGTTGCACTGTGTAGGTGCCACAACGCTCAACGAGTACCGCCAATACATCGAGAAGGACGCAGCGCTTGAGCGTCGTTTCCAGAAAGTACTGGTAGAAGAGCCGAGCGAAGAAGACACCATCGCGATCCTGCGTGGCCTCAAAGAGCGTTATGAGGTTCACCACAAGGTGGCTATTACCGACGGTGCAATCATTGCCGCGGCCAAGCTCAGCCATCGCTATATCACGGATCGTCAGTTGCCCGACAAGGCGATTGACCTGATCGACGAGGCGGCCAGCCGTATCCGCATGGAGATCGACTCCAAGCCTGAGGTACTGGACCGTCTGGAGCGCCGCTTGATTCAACTCAAGGTTGAAGCGCAGGCACTCAAGAAAGAAGAAGACGAGGCAGCGAAAAAGCGCCTTGAGAAACTGCAGGAAGAAATCCAGCGTCTTGAGCGCGAGTATTCTGACCTGGAAGAAATCTGGACCTCGGAAAAAGCCGAAGTGCAGGGTTCTGCGCAGATCCAGCAGAAGATCGAGCAAGCGCGCCAGGAGCTTGAAGTGGCACGCCGCAGCGGTAACCTCAACCGCATGGCTGAGTTGCAGTACGGGATCATTCCCGACCTGGAGCGCAGCCTGCAAATGGTCGATGAGCACAGCAGCAAAACTGAAAACCAGTTGCTGCGCAGCAAGGTGACCGAAGAGGAAATCGCTGAAGTGGTATCGAAGTGGACGGGTATCCCGGTCTCCAAGATGCTCGAAGGCGAGCGCGACAAGCTGATGAAGATGGAAAGCTTGCTGCATCAGCGCGTGATTGGTCAGGACGAGGCGGTTGTGGCTGTGTCCAACGCGGTACGCCGTTCACGTGCAGGCCTGAGTGACCCGAACCGCCCAAGCGGCTCGTTCATGTTCCTTGGCCCGACCGGTGTGGGTAAAACCGAGCTGTGCAAGGCGCTGGCCGAGTTCCTCTTTGATACTGAAGAGGCGATGGTGCGGATCGATATGTCCGAGTTCATGGAGAAACATTCCGTGGCTCGATTGATTGGTGCGCCACCGGGCTATGTAGGTTACGAAGAAGGCGGTTACTTGACCGAAGCAGTACGGCGCAAGCCTTACTCGGTGATCCTGCTGGACGAAGTCGAGAAGGCTCACCCGGACGTGTTCAACGTGTTGCTGCAAGTGCTTGAAGACGGTCGCCTGACTGACAGTCATGGTCGCACGGTGGACTTCCGCAATACGGTGATCGTGATGACGTCCAACCTGGGCTCTGCACAGATCCAGGAGCTGGTTGGTGATCGTGAAGCACAGCGTGCAGCGGTGATGGATGCGGTAAGCACCCACTTCCGT
Source organism: Pseudomonas sp. ML2-2023-6 (assembly GCF_037055265.1). Taxonomy (NCBI): domain Bacteria; kingdom Pseudomonadati; phylum Pseudomonadota; class Gammaproteobacteria; order Pseudomonadales; family Pseudomonadaceae; genus Pseudomonas; species Pseudomonas sp. ML2-2023-6. Next base: position 1,474,734 of record NZ_CP146347.1, read on the forward strand.
CCGGAGTTTGTGAACCGGATCGACGAAGTGGTGATCTTCGAGCCTCTGGCCCGTGATCAGATTGCCGGCATCGCCGAGATCCAGTTGGGTCGTCTGCGCAGCCGTCTGACTGAGCGTGACCTGAGCCTTGAGCTGAGTCAGGAGGCTCTGGATAAACTGATAGCGGTAGGTTACGACCCGGTTTATGGCGCACGCCCTCTGAAACGTGCGATCCAGCGCTGGATCGAAAACCCGTTGGCACAGCTGATTCTGTCCGGTCAGTTCTTGCCAGGCACTACCGTGGTAGCCACCGTGAAGGACGACGAAATCGTCTTTGCATAAGGCTTGAAAGTGGTGCTTTAAGGAAGGCCTCGCATTGCGAGGCCTTTTTTTTATTTAGGGTGTTGATCTATAAGGAAAACGCGAGTAAAGTGCGCCCCGCAGTAAGTCACCCGCAACGGCAACTTGGCCCAAACCGAGAAGCCCGCTAGAAGAGCTAAGTAATTGTCTTCTAACGAAAAATAAGGGTTGACAAGGGTTTTAAAGCTTGTAGAATAGCCGACCTCAGAGACGCCAACGCAGCGATGCGAAGAACTCGAAGAGTGTTGCAAAGCAGTAAAGCAACAACGTTGTAGATTGAAATATGTAGTTCCGCGATAGCTCAGTTGGTAGAGCAAATGACTGTTAATCATTGGGTCCCTGGTTCGAGTCCAGGTCGTGGAGCCATTTTCAAGCCGGGGTATAGCGCAGTCCGGTAGCGCGCCTGCTTTGGGAGCAGGATGTCAGGAGTTCGAATCCCCTTACCCCGACCATTTTTGGGTCGTTAGCTCAGTTGGTAGAGCAGTTGGCTTTTAACCAATTGGTCGTAGGTTCGAATCCCACACGACCCACCATTTTTGGCTCCAGTTAACCCTGGAGTTAGATCTTAAGATCAGAGGCCAAAAGCACTGATCGCAGAAGGCGCCTCTTGAAGGTGCCTTTTTTTTACCGGGGTATAGCGCAGTCCGGTAGCGCGCCTGCTTTGGGAGCAGGATGTCAGGAGTTCGAATCCCCTTACCCCGACCATTTTCTGCCCAGCAGTAATGGGTGTAGAAAATAAGGTACTGATGCCAACCGCATCAGACACCATAAAAAAAGCGTCCTTCGGGACGCTTTTTTTATGCCTGCAGAAAACCAGGCCTGTAGTCGCTGGCAAGGTAAGCAGGCTGCGATGTGCATAACGCGGTTCATCTGACGAACCGCAGTGAGGCCTCGCAGCCGCGACTACAAAGGGCCTCAGCTTACGCTTGGGGCCGCTGGCGGAGCTGTAACCAGGCTGGGGCTGGTACTTGCGGCCTTGGTATCCGCATCTTGCAGATCCTGCAATGCTGCAGAATATTGATCTGACTCGGCCTTGGGCACCATCTGCCACGAAGGCTTGCGCAGCGCATAGAAGATAAACGGCGGCGTCCCTGCGACGACCAATCCCAGCAACAAAATCCCGGCATACTCAAAAAACGGCATGCTGCTGAAATTATTTGGCGGAATAAAGCCGAAAATCAGCGCCACGCACGTCGACATCAAGCCCAGATAGCACCAGCCATGCAGCCCCTTGAGCACATAGCCACGTTTTACATTGGGCTGTGTCTTGCGCAGCTTCATGGCAGCCATAAACATAAATACGTAAATGATCAGGTACATCAGCGCCGCCATCGCACTGATCATCCAGAAGGCATCCGATACGTTGTCGAGAAAGATATAGATCGTCGACAGCAGCGTGACGATCACGGCCTGCAAGTACAGAATATTTTTTTGCACCCCTTTGCTGTTCACTTCTTGCATCACGGGTGGAAGCATCCCGGCCTTGCCGACAAACAGCAGGCCTGTAGATGGCCCGGCAGTCCAGGCCAAAACCCCGCCCAAGGCGCCGATAATCAGCAGAATGGCCATGATCGGCGTTGCCCACGGCATATTGAAGCCTGCAAAGAAGGCGGCATAAGCCTGAATAACGCCAGCGGTGAGGCTGGTTGAGTCAGCGGGAACCACCAGCGAAATCGCCACGGTCGGCGGGATAAACACCAGCAGGATCATAAAGAAGGCCAAAAGAATCGCCCGCGGCATTTCTTTTTGCGGGTTGCGCAATTCACGGGCATGAATGGCGTTCATTTCGATACCTGCAAACGCCAGGAAGTTACTCACAATCAGTACCAGGCCGGTGATGGCGCCGGTAAATTCCCGCCATAAGTCCGGGTGCAGGTTGTGCGAACCGGTTCTGACCGTGGAGTGTGTATCGAAAATGGTCGGAATCAGCGCGCTCCAGGTTAACGGTGTTGCGGATTTATGCCCCAGCACTAGCCACGCCACGCCGAGCAGTACCAGCAGCGCGGCAGGCAATGCGGTGCCCAGCAGCATGAACCATGACGTCAGTTTCGACAGCGTTGTCAGGCCATTGAGGGCGACAAACGTCGATAACCAATACAGAACGATAATGACAGCAGCCGTGAATACACCACTTTTGGCCAGTTCCGGGTTGATCAGATACGCCATGGTACTGGCACCAAACCCGAGCACAATCGGGTACCAGACCACCACTTGCACCCACATGAACCACATGATGAAAAAACCCGGTCGATCACCATAGGCTTGTCTGACCCAGCCATAAATCCCGCCGTTCCAGCCGGTCCCCAGCTCAGAGGCCACCAGCGAGACCGGGATAAAAAACAGCAGTGCCGGAATGACATACAGAAATACCGAACCCAGGCCATACACGGCCATGCTCGGCAGTGAACGAATACTGGCAACGGCTGCAACCATCATGAAGCAGATGGTAAGCCACGACATGTAAGTTTTAGTTTTGTTGGCGGTAGTCATAAATGCCTCCCTGCATTTCGCGTGATTAGTGCAGCAGGCTCAGGTTGAGCGTGCGGCTGAGATATTCGGCGGCCAACTGACCGCGAACGCTATTGCCTGCCACATCCAGCGGCGGGGCGAAAGCGGCGATGGCGCAGACGCCAGGAACCACAGCCAGAATCCCGCCACCGACCCCGCTTTTACCCGGCAGGCCGACTTTGTAATACCAGTCGCCAGTGGTGTCATAGAGACCATTCAAGGTCATCTCGGAAAGGATTGGTGCCACGTTTTTGGCTGCCACAACTTGCTTGTCAGTGACCGGGTTGACGCCGCCGTTGGCCAGGGTCGCGCCCATGGTGACCAGGTCATGACAGGTAATCGACATCGAGCATTGGCGGGTGTAGACATCGCACACTTGCATGGGGTCGGCATGCATGTAGCCGTAACTTTGCAGTAGCCAGGCAATCCCGCGATTGTGCTGATTGCTGCTGGCTTCGGATTGGTAAACCTCGTCGTTGAGCATCAGTTCACGCCCGGCAAAAGCGTTGTAAGTCGCTTGTATCTGGTCCCAGCGAGCCTGCGCAGAGTCGGCCTCAAGCAGGCTGACCGTGGCCATCGCGCCTGCGTTTACGAAGGGGTTGAGCGGTCGGCCCTTGTGCAGCTCCAGGGCGATCACCGAGTTGAACGGTTCACCGGTTGGGTCGCAGCCGATCTTGCTCCGCAAGACCTGTGGCCCGACCTCATCGAGCACTCGGGCGAGGGTAAATACCTTGGAAATAGACTCTATGGCGAAGGCGTAATCGGTGTCCCCTACCTCGGCATGGGTGCCATCACAGAACATGATGCTGATGCCGAAAAGGTGGGATGGCACGGAGGCCAAGTAGGGAATATAGCTGGCATTTTTGCCGTGCTGATTGCTGGAAAACCGCAGCAGTGCTTCGTCCAACGCCTTTTTCACCGCGCTGTCGACGGTTGAAGGTTTGTGCTTCATCGTGCTCGCTCCATGAGTACTTTCAATAATCGAGACTATAGATCGGAAAACTCACAATGCCCGGAAATCGGACAGCAGACTCGAAATGCTTGTCTATGCTGGCAGGGTCAAAGCTGAGCCAGAGTTGCAAGGGCAGGCTCAAAGGTTGACCAATACTCAAGGAGAGTTCACATGGCACTGCACCGTATCAAGCGCAACAAGGACGTTGATCCCGTGTTTGGTTCTTCTGCGCTGGCTCATGCCGCTGCGATCAAACTGTTTCCGGAGGCTGAGCAAGCGCCGGGTGAGGTTTATCAACTGGTTCACGATGAGTTGTATCTGGATGGCAACTCCCGGCAGAACCTCGCGACCTTCTGCCAGACGTGGGAAGAGGACGAAGTTCACAAGCTGATGGACCTGTCGATCGACAAGAACATGATCGACAAGGACGAGTACCCGCAGTCAGCGGAGCTGGAAAACCGCTGTATCCATATGCTGGCGGACTTATGGCATTCCCCGGCGGCGGCCACCACCATCGGTACATCGACCGTTGGTTCCAGTGAAGCCTGCATGCTCGGTGGTTTGGCAGCTTTGTGGCGCTGGCGCGCCGTGCGCAAGGCGGCTGGCAAACCGACGACTACGCCGAATATGGTGTGCGGCCCGGTGCAGGTGTGCTGGCACAAATTTGCCCGTTACTGGGACGTGGAAATTCGTGAAGTGCCGATGTCTGAAGGTCATTGGTTCATGACCCCCGAGGACATGCTGGAACGGGTCGATGAAAATACCATCGTGGTGGTGCCGACCTTTGGCCAGACTTTTACCGGGCTGTATGAAACCGTAAAACCGTTGTCTGATGCCCTGGATGATCTGCAAAAAGGCACCGGCCTGAACGTTGATCTGCATGTCGACGGCGCAAGTGGTGCGATGCTGGCACCGTTTTGTGCCCCCGATATTCTGTGGGATTTCCGAGTGCCGCGGGTCAAGTCCATCAGCACCTCCGGGCATAAGTTCGGCCTTGCCCCGCTGGGCGCGGGCTGGGTGGTTTGGCGCGACGAGAATGAGTTGCCTGAAGGGTTGGTTTTCCATGTGAATTATCTGGGGGGCGACATGCCGACTTTCGCCCTGAACTTTTCACGTCCGGCCGGACAAATCATCGCGCAGTACTACAACTTCTTGCGCCTGGGCCGTGAGGGGTATGAGCGGATCCATTCGGCGTGCTACGAAACAGCACAGTTTTTGGCGGCTGAACTGGTCAAGGTCGGGCCGTTCGAGATGCTCTATAACGGTGACCCGCAGTTGGGGATTCCAGCGCTGACCTGGCGTCTGAAGCCCGGCGTAAAAACCGGTTACTCGCTCTATGATCTGGCAGATCGGCTGCGCACACGTGGTTGGCTGGTGCCAGCGTACAGCTTGCCAGCGAATGTAGAAAAAGTGGTGGTACAGCGGATTCTGGTGAAGCAGGGCCTGTCGATCGACATGGCCAAGTTGTTGTTGGAAGACTTTGTACGGGCGATCAAATTCTTTGACGAACATCAGCCCCACGGCTTTAAAGGCCGTGAAGCCGAGTCGGGTAACCACGCCGGGCGTTGACGCCTGCCTCCTGTTGGGGCGAGCTTGCATCGCGATGCAGGCAACGCAAATCTGATGTCAAATTGCGTTGCTGCTATCGCGAGCAAGCCCGTTCCCACAGGTTTTGGTGCTCCTTAGTGCAGTTTCAGGCGCGGCTCGGTGCCGCGTCCGATTCTGCTGCCCAGCATTAGCATCAATGTGCGGAAGGTGCCGTACAGCGCCATTTGGTGCATGCGATACAGCGAAATGTAAAACATCCGCGCCAACCAGCCTTCCAACATCACGGTGCCCATCAGGCTGCCCATCAAGTTACCCACAGCCGAAAAACTCGACAGTGAAATCAGCGAGCCATAATCGCGGTACTTGTAGTCTGGAAGTTGCACTTGCCCCTCAATCCGCAGTTTCAGCGACTTGGCCAGCAGCGAAGCTTGCTGGTGGGCGGCCTGGGCGCGAGGCGGAACCAGCTTGTCGGTGCCCGGTTGTGGGCAGGCTGCGCAATCGCCAAAGGCAAAAATATTCTCATCGCGCGTGGTTTGCAGGGTAGGGCGGACCACCAGTTGGTTGATGCGGTTGGTTTCCAGCCCGGCGATTTCCTGAAGAAAGCCCGGCGCCCGAATCCCTGCCGCCCAAACTTTCAGGCTTGCAGCAATTACCTGACCATCTTTGGTAATCAAGCTATCAGCTGTTACTTCGCTGACGGCAGAATTGGTCAGCACCGTGACGCCGAGTTTTTCCAGGGTTTTATGCACAGGCCCGCCGATCCGATCCGGCAGCGCGGGTAACACCCGTGGGCCAGCCTCGATCAGGGTGATATGCATGTTTTCCGGCTTGATGCGGTCCAGTCCGTAAGCCGCCAGCTCGTGCGCGGCATTGTGCAGTTCGGCCGCCAGCTCAACCCCGGTCGCGCCCGCACCGACAATGGCGACGCTGATCTGCTCGACCTCATCGCTTTGCCCGGCATGAGCGCGCAGGTAGTGATTAAGCAATTGCTGATGGAAACGTTCGGCCTGCTTGCGGGTATCCAGGAACAGGCAATGCTCGGCTGCGCCCTTGGTGCCGAAGTCATTGGTGGTACTGCCCACAGCAATCACCAGTGTGTCGTAACTCAGCTCACGAGCAGGCACCAGCTCCTGGCCATTTTCATCGAGGGTTGCCGACAATGAGATCTTTTTCAGTTCACGATCCAGTCCGCTCATGCGCCCCAGCTGGAATTGAAAGTGATTCCACTTGGCCTGGGCGACGTAGTTGAGTTCGTCTTCCGATGAGTTCAGGGAACCTGCGGCCACTTCATGCAACAGCGGTTTCCAGATGTGGGTCAGGTTGGCATCGACCAGCGTGACGCTGGCTTTGCCGTGCTTGCCTAGAGTCTTGCCCAGGCGGGTCGCCAACTCCAGGCCGCCGGCACCGCCGCCGACGATAACAATACGATGGGTCATGGGTATCACTCACAAGGCTTAAAAAAATTCTGTGCCAGAGCGTACCCGGGCGAGCGCAACGCAGCTCATAGCACCAGGTAACTCAGGAGGCGGCTCAAAAGGCCCATGCCGATTACCACGATCACTACCACCGCAAGGAGCAGCCAGGGCCGGAATGGTCGGCGCTCAACCTGATTTTGTGGCAGTTGCAGGTACTCTTCGACATGCTTCAGATCATCCGGGTTCAGGCGGCTGGGCATATTTTTGGCCTCGTCAAATAGACGTTGCGGGATGTGTAAAAGCTACAGCGAGATGGAAACAAGCATAGCCCGTTGGGGCTGAACACGAACTTACAGGCTGATGCCTACATCAAAAATAATGCTGCGCCCCAGGTTGTTGCGCAGAAAGTCCGGCGCATCCGGTTGTGCGAACAGCACGCGGGCAAAGGTGGGTCCTACCAGTGACAGCGAACGCCAGCCTTGGCGCAAGTACTCGGTCGGGGGCGGGAAGTGGCTGTTAAGGTCCAGCACTTCGCGTTTGAGACTGGAAAACGCAATGATGTCCAATTGCCCCAAGTCGATATCCCGCTCTTGGTAGTTCCTGGCTTTTTTGTGCAGGGTGGGACCCAGGCGCTGCAACAGTTTGCTCGCCGGGATCCGCTTGGGTCGGGCCTCGCGCCGCACCAGCTGGCTCAGGGAATAGGCGCTGCGGCGGCGCTGGAGTTCTTCACGCCATTCATCGTTCAGGCGCCGCCCCTCATCGAGCACAAAGAACACTTCAAAGCGCGCCTCGCCGAACAATACGTCGGGCGGCTCCTGGCTTGCCTGCAGAAAGTCTTCGTTGTGATAGGGAATGTTCAAGCCTTGCAGCAGGCGCTGGCAGACCCAACGCTCACGCTCCCATTTGCGGGCATTGGATAGAAAGGCGTTGGCTTGCTCGGCCTGGATGGTGAGCAGGCGTAAATAATCAGAGTCGTCCATGGATGCAGCTTAGCCTTGAAACAGGTGTTACTGAAAGTCCGGGTGTAGACTCAGGCGCATCAAACATGGAGGGTTGAGCGGTGTGGTTTAACAAGATTGGGCTGAACACATGATTGCTGCAGAGGTGTTATCCACACAGACATTGGCAATCGGCTGGTTGCTGTATGCCCCCGTAGTGTTGTGGGCGATCTGGCGAGCGCCGTGGGTTGAGCTGTTTGCCGATACGCGGCGCCAGCACCTGCTGTTTGGCACGGTGTTTTCGCTATTTTTGCTATGGCTGGTACGCCGCGACTTTGAGGGCGGCGTGTCGTATCACTTTATTGGTCTGACGGTGGTCACGCTGCTGCTCGACTGGCCGCTGGCGATTGTCGGTGCGCTGCTGGCGCAAATCGGGTTGGTGTTACTGGGGCGTCAAGACCTGGTCGCGATGGGCGTCAATGGCGTATTGCTGATTCTGTTGCCGGTTGCGGTGACCGAAGGGTGTGCGCGCATGGTCGAGCGAGCACAGCCGCGTAATCCCTTTGTGTATATCTTTTGCTCGGGCTTTTTTGCTGCGGCTCTGGCGGCATTGCTGTGCGTATTGGCAGTGCTTGGTGTGTTGTGGCTGGATGGGTTGTTTGCGATGCCGGAGTGGCTGGAGGACTTTATTGGCTACCTGTGGCTGATCATCTTTCCTGAGGCGTTTATCAACGGGATGCTGGTCACGGCACTGGTGGTGTTCTGCCCTGAATGGCTTGAAACCTTCAACCGCACCCGCTACCTGGCAGCGCCGTGGAACGATGATGGAGAAAACCGGTAGCCACTGCCGCAGGCTGCAAAGGGTTGCGAAGCAAGCCGTTTTTTGAAGGCCCTGCGGGCCTTGTCGCAGCCTGCGGCAGCGGCTACAGGATTTGGTTGTTAATGGAAGCGCTCGGTCAAATCCTCGGAAAACAAATCATCTTCAGCATCAGGGCTTACCGGAATCTTGTGCTCTTCGGATGCCCAGGCACCCAGGTCAATCAGCTTGCAGCGGTCCGAGCAAAACGGCCGGAAAGCGTTGGTGGTATCCCATTGCACGGCGGTGCCACAAGTCGGGCAGTCTACGGTCATCGGTTTGGTCATGGTCGGCCTCCACACAAAGTTAAATAAAAGTGATGCAAGCGCTCGACTTCAGTCTGCAGCGCCTTTAGATCGTTGTCATTGACCAGCACATCGTCAGCGTGGCGAAGGCGATCTTCGCGGCTGGCCTGTGCCTTGAGAATGGCCTGTACCTGCTGCTCGCTGGTGTTGTCGCGCAGCAACGTGCGTTGAATTTGCAGGGCTTGCGGGGCATCGATCACCAATACACGCTGGGTTGTCGTGTATTGGCCAGATTCGATCAACAGCGGCGAGACCAAAATGGCGTAAGGCGATTGTGCCTGCGCCAGGTTGTTCGCAATTTCTTCACGAATCAGTGGGTGCAGCAGCGCTTCGAGCCATCGGCGTTGCTCGGGATCGGCAAAGATCAGGTTACGCAATACGCCGCGATTGAGCTGCCCGTCGGCTTGCAGTACCTCATCGCCAAAGTGCTCGGCAATTGTGGCCAGCGCCGGGCGTCCAGGTTCGACGACCCAGCGTGCAGCATGATCGGCGTCCACCACGTGTACGCCCAGCGCGGCAAAGTGCTCGGCTGCGGCACTTTTGCCACTGCCGATACCGCCGGTCAGCCCGAGAATCCAGGGTTTTGAAGGTGGAGTCATCATGTCAAACCGAAATCGGCCAATAGAAGCCGGTTATTTGACCACCCCAGAGCAATGCAATCCAGCCGGCAATTGCCAGATACGGCGCAAAGGGAATGGCGGTGGACGTTTTGGCGCGGCGCAAAGCCAAAAGGCCCAACCCCACCAGCGCACCCAGCAGCGAAGAAAACAGGATGGTCAATGGCAGAACTGCAACCCCGCCCCAAGCTCCGAGCATGGCCAGTAACTTGAAGTCGCCATAGCCCATGCCTTCCTTGCCGGTGATCAGTTTGAATAGCCAGAACACCGACCACAGGCTTGCATAGCCTAATGCCGCGCCCCATACGGCTTGGGGCAGGCTGGTGAAAAGATCGAAACTGTTGAGCAACAACCCCAGCCAGAGCAGGGGAAACACCAGCATGTCGGGCACGATTTGATGTTTGGCATCAATCAGGCAAATGGCCAGAAGCCCCCAGGTCAGCAGGAGCATCCAGCCCGCTTGCGCACCAAAGCCGAAATGCCAGGCTACAACGGCCGACAATACGGCGCAGGCCAGTTCGGTGAAGGGGTAGCGCAGGCTGATAGCGGTTTGGCAGTGCGCGCACTTGCCCCGTAAAAACAGATAGCTCAGCACTGGAATGTTGTCCCGCAGGCGCAATGGATGCGTGCACGCGGGGCAGTGGGAGCGAGGGTGTCTCAAGTTATACACAGGGCGCTTGGCGGGCTCGGGTAGGTCCAGCAACTCGCGGGCCTGGGACTGCCAGTCCTGTTCGAGCATTTTCGGCAAACGCCACGCCAGGACATTGATAAAGCTGCCCGCCAACAAGCCCAATAGCAGGGCACAGGCAATGAATGCATCAGGATGAAAATTGAAGAAATCAATCATGCTCAGATCACTTGGCCCAGTTTGAAAATCGGTAAATACATGGCGATTACCAGTCCGCCCACCATGATCCCAAGTACCACCATGATTGCCGGCTCCATCAAGGTTGTGAGGCTATCCACCAGAGTGTCGACCTCGCTTTCATAATAGGTGGCTACGTGGTCAAGCATATCGTCCAGTGTGCCGGATTCTTCGCCAATTGCTGTCATTTGAATCGCCATGCCAGGGAACACCCCGGTAGCACCCATGGCCACATGGATCTGGCTGCCCGTCGCCACCTGCTGTTTGAGCCGTAGCACCGCTTCTTTGTACAGGCTATTGCCAGTAGCACTGGCCACAGAGTTCAACGCCTCAAGCAGCGGCACTCCAGCCGCAATGGTGGTCGACAGCGTGCGGGCGAAGCGGGCTATTGCAGACAAGTGCAACAGGTTGCCGATGACGGGCAACCTCAGAAGCCATCGATCAGCGCGCTGGCGCAGAAGGACGGAGTGTTTATAGCGATGGCGCAGGCAGGCAAGCGTGACGCAAAAAAATCCCAGCAGCCACAGGCCGTGTGTTTGCAGTACCTCTGACAGGCCGATTACCCACAACGTGAACACGGGGAGTTGTGCGTCGAATGAGGAAAACATGCCCTGAAATTGCGGCACCACTTCGATCAACAGAATGCTGCTCACCGCTAATGCCACCAGCAATACGGCGATGGGGTAGGTCATGGCCTTTCTGATTTTCTTTTTCAGGGCTTCGGTTTTTTCCTTGTAGGTGGCCACCCGCAGCAGCAACACATCCAGAGCCCCAGCCAGCTCCCCTGCTTCAACGAGACTGCAAAACAGCAGGTCAAAATGTGCCGGTTTTTTGCGCAGCGCAGCCGCCAGGCTGGTGCCTGCACCGATGTCCTGTTTGAGTTCGGTCACCAGTTGGCGCATTGCGCGCTGCTCGAAACCGTTGGCGATAACCTCCAGGGCTTGCAGTAGCGGGATACCGGCGTTGATCAGGGTGGCCAACTGACGGGTGAACAGGGTGATATCCACAGCACTGATGGATTTCGCGCCTGGACACTGATGGTTTGCATGGCAGCGGATTTTACTAACGGTAATACCTTGGCGGCGCAGTTGGACCCGGATCATTACGTGACTGTCTGCGGTGATTTGACCACTGATTCGAGCCCCCTTGAGATCAGTGCCCTGCCATCGATAAAGCCTGGTTTTAACGGCCTGTGTTGCCATGCTTCGATCCCTGGAACGCTGCGCGCCCGGCTGTGCTTCAAGTCTTAAAGACTAGAGGTTCCCAGCCCTGACCCGCCCGCTCGTGAGTGTCCAAAGGTGTCAGTGATGCAGTTGTGGAGCATCGGCCCACTAACCTTGATAGCCTGTGCGCACTTTTTTGGCTGCACAGCACTGCTCGGGCACCTCGTCGTGCCCCCTATTCGGAGACTCCATGTGAAACAACAAAAAGGCTTCACCCTGATCGAACTGATGATTGTGGTGGCGATCATCGGCCTGATCGCTTCGTTCGCATTTCCGGCTTACAACGACCACGTCATGAAGACCCGTTTTGCCGAGGTGAACTCAATCAGCAACACCTACAAGACGGCCGTTGCCCTGTGCTTCAGCGAGACTAATGACTTGATGGTCTGCGATGCAGGCACCCACGGTATCCCGGCCCCGGCTGAAGCCACTGATAATCTGGCAGCAGGCATGACCGTGATAGATGGCGTGATTACCATGGCTGGTACCCAGGCTGCAGGCGGTTGGGTCAGTGTGCTGGTGCCGACGTTGAGCAGTTCAGGCAGCACACTGACCTGGACTCAAAACGGTACATGTCTGGCCAGTGGTGCCTGTAAATAGCCATCGATTGTCGGGCTTTTCCAGCGGTGCTAGTTTTATCGGCACCGCCGGTGTAGCTCAGTCGGTAGAGCAGCGCACTCGTAACGCGAAGGTCGCAGGTTCGATTCCTGTCTCCGGCACCACTGTAAAAGCCATCCGGTATAGCTCGGGTGGCTTTTTTGTATTGACGCGAAAGCAGGCACATTGACGTCCGAAAATGGCGAGAATCGGTAAAAGCGCGGTGCTATTCTGCGGCCCATGAGTACAGATAACAGCCTCACCACGCCCAGTACCGCCGCCTGCGAAATCGCTCGTCTGAGCCGCGATGCGCGTTTTGACGGGGTGTTTTTTACCGCTGTGCTCAGTACTCGCATTTACTGCCGGCCCGTGTGCCCGGCGCGAGCGCCCAAAGCCGAAAACGTGGTGTATTACCCCAGTGCGGCGGCAGCTCAGGCTCAAGGCTTTCGCCCGTGTTTGCGCTGTCGCCCGGAGCTGGCGCCGGGCAATCAACTCTGGTTGCAGGGCGAACATCTGGTATCGCGGGCGCTGAAACTTATTAATGAAGGCTATTTGGCGGATCACTCGCTGGAAGGGCTGGCCGAGCGCATGAATATCGGTACCCGGCAATTGCGGCGCTTGTTCGTTCAGCACCTAGGGGCGCCGCCGATGGCGGTGCACGCCACTCAGCGCCTGCTGTTTGCCAAGCAACTGCTGACCGAAACCGACCTGTCGATCACCGAAGTGGCCATGGCGTCTGGCTTTGGCAGTTTGCGCCGGTTCAATGCGGCATTTTCCGAAGCCAATCATGCCGAGCCTCGGGCATTCAGACGCAGCCCAAAGGCGCGTGTGAATAAAGCATTGGTGTTGCGCCTGGGCTATCGCCCGCCATTTGATTTCAATGCCTTGCTGGGTTTTTTACAGACCCGGGCATTGCCCGGTATCGAACAGGTCGACGCAGGCAGTTATCAGCGGGTTTTCGGACATCGTGATGCGCCCTGCTGGCTGCGGGTGAGTGCCTGGCCGGGCGGGCAGCATGCGTTGCAGCTGGAACTGTTGAACGTACCACCCAGCCAGATGTTGGGCGTGGTCACGCGGATTCGGCGGATGTTTGACCTCGATGCCGACCCGCTCGCAATTGCCCACACCTTAAGTGCCAGCCCGTTGCTGGCACCGGCCATCGAACGCTATCCGGGCCTGCGCTTGCCCGGTGGTTGGGACGGGTTTGAGGTGGCGGTACGAGCTGTGTTGGGGCAGCAAGTCAGCGTGGCTGCGGCACGCACCTTGGCCAGTCGTATTGTGCAGCGCTATGGGATTGCCATTGAAGCGGGTGCAGGTTCGGTGCTGGATCGCTTGTTCCCAGGCCCCGAGCAACTGGCAGAGGCCGATCTTGGGCAAATGGGCATTACCCAGGCACGGATCAATACGATCCAGGGGATTGCCCGCGCACTTATTGAAGGTCGCGTCGATTTCGCTGTTGAACAACCTTTAGAGCGCTTTATCAGCCGTTGGGTGCAGCTGCCCGGCATTGGCGAATGGACCGCGCATTACATTGCCATGCGCGTACTCAAGCACCCCGATGCATTCCCCGCAGCTGACTTGATCCTGCGCCGCGAAGCCAACCCCCACGGTGCACCGCTCAGCACCAAAGCGCTGCAAGCACTGGCCGAAAGCTGGCGCCCATGGCGGGCCTATTCAGTGATGTATTTATGGCGTGCAGCCACCGATGCGGCGGCTGCGCGTAAGGTATGAACATGACGCAGATTTATTACGAACAAATGCCATCGCCGATTGGGCCGCTGTTTTTGGTCGCCGATGATGAAGGGCTACGCGAAGTGCGATTCGAGTTGGATCGTAGGCCGCATACGCCGCTGGACGGCTGGGTGCATTCGGCGCAAAAACTCGCAGAAGTGCGTCGTCAACTGGAGGAGTACTTTGCCGGTAAGCGTCTGACCTTCGACTTGCCGCTCAAGCCACTGGGCACAGAGTTTCAGCAGTCGGTATGGCAAGCGCTGACAACCATCCCCTACGCGGTGACCACCAGCTACGGGCAGATTTCACAGCAAATTCTGCGGCCCAAGGCATCGCGGGCGGTGGGGGCGGCGAATGGGCGTAACCCGATCCCGATCATCATCCCGTGCCATCGGGTGATTGGCAGCAACGGTACGCTGACCGGTTTCGGCGGCGGCCTGGCGGCCAAGCAATGGTTGCTTGAGCATGAAATGAAGTGCCAAGGCTTTACGCTGTCTTGAGCACGTTGCACTAAACCTGTGGGAGCGGGCTTGCTCGCGATTGGATTGCTGCGGTGTAACTGTCAAACCGCATCGATACCGTCGCGAGCAAGCCCGCTGCACAAGGAGTAGGGCTGTTTAGATGCTCAAGCGCATCGACAAGTCCACTGCTTTGACATCTTTGGTCATGGCCCCAATCGAGATGTAGTCCACGCCGGTTTCGGCGATCGGGCGCAAGGTGGTCTCGTTGATGCCGCCGCTAGCCTCCAGCTTGGCTTTACCCGCGTTCAGGCGCACCGCTTCGCGCATGTCATCCATGCTCAGTTCGTCGAGCATGATGATGTCGGCGCCTGCGTCCAGTGCTTGCTTGAGTTCAGCCAGGCTTTCGACTTCGATTTCTACCGGCTTGCCCGGAGCAATCTTGTGTGCGGCGCTGATGGCCTCGGCAATACCGCCACACGCTGCGATGTGGTTTTCCTTGATCAAAAATGCGTCGTACAGACCGATCCGGTGATTGTGGCAACCGCCGCAGGTCACGGCGTATTTCTGTGCCAGACGCAGGCCCGGCAAGGTTTTGCGGGTATCCAGCAACTTGACCTGGGTATCGGCCACTTGATCGGCCAGGTACTGGGCGTGTGTGGCAACGCCTGACAACAGCTGCAGAAAGTTCAGCGCGCTACGTTCGCCGCTGAGCAGAGAGCGAGCCGGACCTTCAAGGTGAAACAACACTTGGTTGGGGCTCACGCGCTCGCCATCGGCGACCTGCCAGTGTACGGCCACTCGTGGATCAAGCTGGCGAAACACAGTGTCGACCCACGCTGTACCGCTGATGACAGCTGCTTCACGGGTAATAATCGTGGCTTTGGCCAGACGTTCGGCCGGGATCAGCCGTGCAGTGATATCGCCGCTGCCAATGTCTTCAGCTAACGCGCGGCGCACGTTGGCTTCGATTTCGGCAGTGAGGTCGGCCAGGCGTAAATTCGGCATAACGAGCTCCACAAACAAAGTGCGCCGATTATAGGGCCATGCCACGGTTGAACCCAAGGTGTGCCACCGCGCCGTGGGCAAATGCCTGCAACAGGCTGGTGCGGCACTTTGAGAACTATTTGGCACCCTCGCTCAATGAAGTGAAGAGTGTGCTGGCACAAGCGTCGTCTTTTACAAGATAATCCGCCTTGCGATTGGCGCCATAGCTTTGACGTGTAGCTGTTGCCCTTAATTTCGATACGCCGACGAGTGCGCAAGGCATCCGCCGGTTCTGCTTGTGTGCGTCAAAAATGGCTCTGGCCACGCACGCTCACCTGCAAGCGAATAAACCACTCAGGGAGGACAGGATGCAAAATGACGGGAAAGTGGGACCTGCGCACAGGACCACTACGGAGCGGGCGATGCACTCGCCGCTTGCCCGCCTGCCTGTGATCCTGTTGCAGGTGCATGACAAGGCTGCACAGCAGCTCAGGAACGAGCTGCAAGTGCTGTTCGAAAATGCCGATGAAACCCTGTTTGAAATGGCTGACAAGGCTCAAAACGACACTGAGCAGAGCCTGTTTTTTGAAGCCATGCGCGATGTCAGGCTCAAACGTAAAAACATTGAGCGCGGTTTTCTTGAACGGCTGTTTGAAGCGTTTATCCGACTGGCCCAGCCTGAAGTCGCAGAGCCTGCCTTGCAGGCTGTAGCTCCGGCACAGAGCGCGTTCTCACTGATGGCCAATGATCTTGAACGGGCTCAGGTGACGAATGCGATGGTGGCGCGGGTTTTGGCCCGCAACCAATTGGCGTTGTGCCAGTTGAGTGCTCGCCTCAATACCCTGAGCTGCGAGCCGCTCGATGACCAAAACAACCCGTTGGGGCCCGCGATGCTGTGCGAGTACTTTCTGCAATCGGAACGTGATCAGGGTATGGACTTGAAGGTCAAGCTGATCATGCTCCGACTGTTCGAGAAGTACCTGCTCAGCCAGACCGGACAGCTGTATGCCGACGCTAACCAACTTTTGATTGCCACGGGGGTGCTGCCTGACCTTGCCGAGGAAGCAACGTGCTGCGCCACCAAAGTCAGCGCCCTTGAACAGCAATCAACCAATACCGGCGAGGATGCAGGCAAATTGGTCGGGTTGTTGTTCGACTACATCAGCGATGACCGCAATCTCTCGCAACCGCTGAAAAAGCTGCTGGCGTTGTTACGCGAACCGATGCTCCAGATTGCGCGGCGCGATCAGAATTTTTTCAGCTGCGACAGCCACCCGGCTCGCCGATTACTCAATGTGATTGCCAGCGCGGCCATTGGGTGGGGCGCCAACGCTGAGGACTGCAGCGACATGCTGTACCGCAAGGTTGAGCACGTGGTGCTGCAATTGGCCCGATATGCAGGTAATAACCCGGCGCTGCTTGAGTCCATGCTGCATGATTTTTCGATGTTTACCCGCGGCGAGCGTGGGCGCATTGAGCTGCTGGAGCAACGCACCCGTGACGCCGAACATGCGCGTCGTCGACCTCCGTTCCAGGCCAGCCCGGTGCAGTCATGGCCTTTACCTGCTCTCGATGAGCAGGGCCATCTGGGCTTGCTGCTGGTCAGCCAATTGCGCATCGGAACGTGGATCGAACTGCAGGCCGATGAAACTACGCGGCTGCGTTGCAAACTGATCACGATTCTGGAACCGGGCGGCATTCATGTTTTTGTCAATCGCATGGGGGCCAAGGTGCTGGAAAAAAACCGCACTGATTTAATCGTCCAGCTGCGTAGCGGGGCTATTCTGCTGCTCGACGACCGGTTGTTGTTCGATCGGGCCCTGGAGTCGGTGATAGACAGTTTGCGGCAGTCTGGCGCGGACTAATCGCAGACAACACAGATTGCTCCCCATCGGCGTGCTCATCGCGGCATACTGGGCCTTTGGTTTTGCCTGTTGAAGGAGCCTGTATGCAGCTGGACCCCGCAAGTGGCTGGTGCCAAGGCGTGTGCCATTGCCCGTCACCCAACTTCAATGCGCGCCCGAGCGACGAAATCTCCCTGCTGGTTATCCACAACATCAGCTTGCCGCCGGGGCAATTTGGCACCGGCAAGGTTCAGGAGTTCTTCCAAAACCAACTGGACGTCACAGAGCATCCTTACTTTGAAGGCATCATCGACCTCAGGGTAAGTGCACATTTTCTGATAGAGCGTGACGGTAGGGTTACCCAGTTTGTCTCATGTCTCGATCGTGCATGGCATGCGGGCATTTCGAGCTTCGAGGGGCGTGAGACCTGTAATGACTTTTCGCTGGGTATTGAGCTTGAGGGCACCGATGAACAGCCGTTCACGGACGCGCAGTATCAGGCGCTGACAGCGTTGACCTGGCAACTGCAGGCGGCTTACCCCGCCATCACATCGAACAGGATATGTGGTCATAGCGACGTGGCACCGGGGCGCAAGACAGACCCCGGGCCGGCTTTTGACTGGATGCGCTTTCGCGGCGCGTTGCAGCACACAGGAGAGCAACAATGAGTTTTGTGGTGTTACTGCTGGCGATTCTGGTCGAGAAGTTCTCGGCTTTGCGACAGCGTTTGCAGCGTGATGGTGGCTGGCTGCGCGAACTGCACAAGCTTGAAGCCAGCCCCAGGTTTGGCAAGCAACCGTGGTGGGTACTGTTCATTCTGATTGTGTTGCCCGCATTGGTATTGGGCTTGCTGTTAGTGGTGCTGCAACCGGTGGCTTATGGCCTGCTGGCGCTGCCGATACACCTGCTGGTGGTGATTTACAGCCTGGGTCGCGGCGATTTGTTGGGGGGGCTTGGGCCCTTCCGTGATGCCTGGCGGCGCGGTGATTTACAGGCCGCGGCCCATGTTGCCGAGCGTGACCTTCGCGTCAGTGCGGACAGCGGTGAGCAGTTGCTGGAAAAGGTGCAAGGGCATCTGTTGTGGCAGGCCTACCAGAGTTTTTTTGCAGTGATTTTCTGGTATTTCCTGCTGGGCCCGGTGGTGGTCTTGAGCTACCGATTGCTGGCCCTGGCAGCAGAGCACAGCCAGAACCCGGCGCTGGTAGAGCGTGCCGAGCAAGTGCGCCATGCTTTTGACTGGTTGCCGGTGCGGTTGTTGGCGGCGAGTTTTGCGCTGGTGGGCAACTTCGCGGCGGTCAGCCGGGTGATGCTGCATGAGTTGCTGAGCTGGGACATCAGTGCCGCGCAACTGATTAACAAGGCCGGTTGTGCAGCCGCTGAAATCCCGGCACCGCAAGCCGGCCCTGAGGGTATCAGCAGCCTCGACACCTTGTGGGCTTTGCTGCTGCGCGCGGCAGTGCTGTGGTATGCGTGTTTTGCGGTGTGGGCGTTGTTGTTGTAACGCCTGTGTGAGCGTTGGTGTGCGCAAATCCTCGTAGCCGCTGCCGAAGGAACGAGGCTGCGTTCGATTGCGAAGCGATCGTAAATTCAGATAACGCGTTCTCACCGGAGTGCCGTACCACACCAACACAGCCTCGCTACGCTCCTCAGCGGCTACAAAAGCAGGGCCGGTTACCAGCCAAACAACTCCCGCGCATTGGCCGTACTGGTTTCGGCCAAACGCTCGGGGCTGATGCCCATCACTTCGGCCAGCGCCTGGCAGATATCTGGCAGGTGCTCCGGGCTATTGCGCTGGTTGGGGTACATGGCAGGGGCCATGTCGGGCGAGTCGGTTTCCAGCACGATGGCGTCCAGCGGCAAATCGACGATCACTTTACGCAGGCGCAAGGCTTGCGGCCAGGTAGCCGCGCCACCCAGACCCAGCTTGAATCCCAGCTTCAGGTATTCGCGGGCTTCTTCGCGGCTTCCAGCAAATGCATGAATAATCCCGCCGCGCTGTAGCCTGAAGCGTTTTAACGTTGCAATCACTTGCGCATGGCTACGTCGGACGTGGAGTAGGGCGGGCAGCTGAAAGTCGGCGGCCAGCTGCAATTGGGCTTCGAACAGCTGTTGCTGACCCTCGCGGTCGAGTTCGGGCAGGAAGTAGTCGAGGCCGATTTCGCCCACGGCACATAGCTGCGGGTGCCCCGCCAGGCGGCTCAGCCACTGCCCCAGTTCAAGTACATGCTCAGGGCGATGTTCGTTGAGGTACACCGGGTGCAAGCCAAAGGCGGCATATAGCTGACTGTCGGTTTGCACCAAATCCCACAAACGCTGCCAATTGTGCTGATAGACCCCCAACACCACCATCTGCTCAACCCCCGACGCCCGACTGCGCGCCAGTAACTGCGTGCGGTCAGCGTCAAAGTCCGGGAAGTCGAGGTGGGTATGGCTGTCGATCAGTCCCATGCTCAGGCCTGATGAATCCGTTGTTTGAAGGTTCGGGCAATCGCATGGATACCAGGCACGTAGCTTTGCTCTTCAATGGCTGCAAGTGCCAGGTTCAGGGCTTTTTCGGCAATCAGCTTATGTTGCTGGCCCATGGCATTGACCGGCAGCGGCAGGAAGTCCAGCAGTTGGGTGTCGCCAAAAGTGGCCAGACGCAAGGGCGGACGTTGGCTTGGGTGCTCCAGCAGTGCGTCGAACATACCTTGCAAAAGCACGTATGAAGTCGTGATCAGCGCTTCGGGAAAGTGCCCTTGGCGTGCCAGCAGATCATCGATGATCCGGCGCCCGCATTCGCGGCTGAACGCCGTGCCGTGCTCGATCAGGACTTCACCCTTGAATCCTTCCACGGCTTGCCTGAAGCCTGCCTCTCGGGCCTGGCTGACGCTCAGCTCAGGGCGCGCGCCGATCAATACAATTTGGCGTGGCAAAGGATGCAACAGGCTGCGGGTCAACTGCAGGCTGGCTTCGCAGTCATCGCTGATCACCGAGCAAAAGCGTTCTGGCTCCATGGTCCGGTCAATGGCAATGATCGGCATGCCCAGATCCTGCAACTGGCGGTAGCTGTCATCGTCATCGGGCAGGCAACTGGCGACGAACAGGGCATCGCAACGACGGGCACGAAACAACTTGAGCAACTGGCGCTCACTGTCCGGCGCATCGTCGGAGCTGGCGATCAGTAGCTGATAGCCACGAGCGCGAGCGCCTTGTTCGAGTTGCTTGGCCAGGCGCGCATAACTCGGGTTTTCGAGGTCCGGGAGGATAAACCCCAGCGTGCGCGTGTGCCGGCTGCGCAGCCCGGCTGCTTGCGGGTTGGGGGTGAAACCGTGCTCCTCGACCACCGCACGCACGCGCTCCACCGTGCTGCTGCTGATGCGCTGCTGCTCGGCTTTTCCATTGATGACATAGCTGGCAGTCGTTACGGAAACACCTGCCAATTGAGCGATATCACTGAGCTTCACGCCGATAATTCCTTATTTTTTGTAGTACATGTCGACATTCTGGCCAATCCTAACCCATAAAGGCAGCCGACCATCGTCTGCCATCGGTGTACTGTATTTTTTTGCAATATTCGCTGGCTGACGCCAATCAATGCGACAAGTTGGACTTCAAGCGCGAGCAATTATGCAGTAACGTGCCGGACATTCTTGATTAAACGTTTCAGCAGGCGTATTTAAAGGCACTTATTTCGGTAGTGATGTACTTGCCACACATCCGCAGACGCTGCCCGGAATGAGCGACCCAAGCTGACTTAATTCAAAACAATACCGAGTGCCATTGAGTACCGGAAAAGGAGAACGCATGCTCGAGCTCACCATAGAGCAGATTTCCATGGGCCAAACGGCTGTGGACAAGTCTGCGGCGCTGCAATTGCTGGCCGATAAACTGGTTGCCGATGGCTTGGTGGCCGAAGGTTATCTGAGTGGCTTGCAAGCGCGTGAGGCTCAGGGGTCGACCTTTTTGGGCCAGGGTATCGCCATCCCCCATGGCACACCTGAAACCCGCGAGCTGGTATTCACCACGGGCGTGCGTCTGCTGCAGTTCCCTGAGGGTGTGGATTGGGGTGATGGCCAGATGGTGTATCTGGCGATTGGCATTGCGGCCAAGTCCGACGAGCACCTGCGTTTGCTGCAACTGCTGACCCGTGCCTTGGGCGAAACCGATCTGGGCGAAGCTCTGCGCCGTGCCAGTTCTGCCGAAGCCTTGCTCAAATTGCTCCAGGGCGCACCGCAAGAGCTGGCGCTGGATGCGCAGATGATTGGCCTGGGCGTGTCCGCCGATGATTTCGAAGAGCTGGTATGGCGTGGCGCTCGTCTATTGCGCCAGGCTGATTGCGTGAGCAATGGCTTTGCCGCCGTGCTGCAACAAGTTGATGCGCTGCCGCTGGGCGATGGCCTGTGGTGGCTGCACAGCGAACAAACGGTCAAGCGTCCGGGGCTGGCGTTTGTAACGCCGGACAAACCGATGCGCTACCTGGGCCAGCCGCTGAGCGGCCTGTTCTGCCTGGCCAGCCTGGGCGAAGCGCATCAGGCCTTGCTTGAGCGCTTGTGTGCGCTGCTGATTGCCGGTCGCGGTCATGAATTGGGCCGGGCCACCAGCCGCCGCGCGGTGCTCGAAGTGCTGGGCGGTGAGTTGCCGGCTGACTGGCCGAGTGCGCGCATTACCCTGGCCAACGCCCACGGTTTGCATGCGCGCCCGGCAAAAGTCCTCGCGCAACTGGCGAAGAGTTTTGAGGGTGATATCCGCGTCAGAATCGTCGATGGCCAGGACTCGGCCGTCTCGGCCAAGAGCCTGAGCAAGTTGCTGAGCCTTGGTGCCCGTCGTGGTCAGGTGCTGGAGTTTGTTGCTGAACCGAGTATCGCCAACGATGCATTGCCCGCGTTGCTGGCTGCGGTTGAGGCGGGTTTGGGGGAAGAAGTCGAGCCGCTGCCGACCCTGGTCGAAGCGGCGCCGTGCGTGGCCGAAATTGCCACGCTGATCACCGCCCCGGCTGCCGGGAGCGTGGTTCAGGCCATTGCCGCCTCGCCCGGTATTGCGATTGGTCCGGCCCATATTCAAGTGCTGCAAACCTTCGATTACCCCCTGCGTGGCGAGTCGTCCCTGGTTGAGCGCGAGCGTCTGCAAAAAGCCTTGGGCGAAGTGCGTCAGGACATCGAAGGCCTGATTTCGCGCAGCCAGTCCAAGGCCATTCGCGAAATTTTTATCACTCACCAGGAAATGCTCGACGACCCGGAACTGACCGATGAAGTCGAGTCGCGTCTCAAGCAGGGCGAAAGCGCCGAAGCTGCCTGGATGTCGGTAATCGAAGCCGCCGCCCGCCAGCAAGAGTCCTTGCAGGATGCGCTGCTGGCCGAGCGTGCAGCCGACCTGCGTGATATTGGTCGCCGTGTATTGGCCCAACTGTGTGGCGTTGAAACCCCGGCCGAACCTGACCAGCCTTATGTGCTGGTGATGGATGAAGTCGGCCCGTCGGACGTGGCGCGCCTCGACCCGGCTCGGGTTGCGGGGATCTTGACCGCCCGTGGCGGTGCTACCGCCCACAGTGCCATCGTTGCTCGTGCGCTGGGTATTCCGGCCTTGGTTGGTGCGGGCGAAGCGGTGCTGCTGCTGGCGCCGGGCACTGAACTTTTGATTGATGGCCAGCGCGGCCGTTTGCACGTTTCACCGGATGCCGAAGCGCTACAGCGCGCCACGCAGGAGCGCGACAGCCGCGAACAGCGTTTGCTGGCCGCGTCCGCTCAGCGTCATGAACTGGCGGTGACCCAGGATGGCCACGCGGTTGAAGTCTTCGCCAATATCGGCGAAAGCAAAGGCGTCGCCAGTGCAGTCGAGCAGGGCGCCGAAGGCATTGGTCTGCTGCGCACCGAGCTGATTTTCATGGCCCACTCCCAGGTCCCGGACGAAGCCACGCAGGAAGCCGAATACCGTCGCGTACTCGACGGTTTGGATGGGCGGCCTCTGGTGGTTCGCACCCTGGACGTGGGCGGCGACAAGCCGCTGCCGTACTGGCCAATCGAGAAAGAAGAAAACCCGTTTCTGGGCGTTCGTGGCATCCGTCTTACGTTGCAACGTCCGCAAATCATGGAAAGCCAATTGCGCGCTTTGTTGCGCTCGGCAGACAACCGCCCGCTGCGCATCATGTTCCCGATGGTCGGCAGCGTGGCCGAATGGCGTGCCGCGCGTGACATGACCGAGCGTCTGCGCCTGGAAATCCCGGTGGCCGATTTACAACTGGGGATCATGATCGAAGTTCCGTCCGCCGCTTTGCTGGCGCCGGTTTTGGCCAAAGAAGTGGACTTTTTCAGCGTCGGCACCAACGACCTGACCCAATACACTCTGGCCATCGACCGTGGTCACCCGACCTTGTCGGCCCAGGCCGACGGTTTGCACCCGGCGGTGCTGCAACTGATCGACATCACCGTGCGCGCGGCGCATGCCCATGGCAAATGGGTTGGCGTGTGCGGCGAATTGGCGGCCGACCCACTGGCAGTGCCAATACTGGTCGGCTTGGGTGTGGATGAGCTGAGCGTGTCGGCGCGCAGCATTCCTGAAGTCAAGGCGCGGGTTCGCGAGTTGAATATGGATCGCCTCAAAACCCTGGCCGCGCAAGCCTTGAGTGTTGGCAGCCCGGATGAAGTCCGTGCATTGGTGGAGGCGCTCTAATGGCCCGCGTTCTGACCATCACCCTCAACCCTGCACTGGATTTGACTGTGCGCCTTGGGCACCTGCAGCCGGGCGAAGTCAATCGCAGCCCGATGATGCTGACCCATGCCGCAGGCAAGGGGCTGAATGTCGCGCAAGTGCTGGCTGACCTGGGCCACACGCTGACCGTGAGCGGTTTTCTGGGCGAAGACAATCAGCATGCATTTGACGCATTGTTCAAGCGCCGTGGCTTTGTCGATGCATTTATCCGAGTGCCCGGTGAAACCCGCAGCAATATAAAAGTCGCCGAAGACGATGGCCGCGTCACCGACCTTAACGGGCTTGGGCCGCTGGTCAGCCCGCAGGCACAACAAGAATTACTCGAGACCCTTGAGCGAATTGCCCCCGGCCATGACGCGGTGATCGTGGCTGGCAGCTTGCCGCAAGGGGTCAGCCCAGAGTGGCTGCACGACCTGCTGCTACGTTTGAAGGCGCTCGGTTTAAAAGTGATTCTGGACACCAGTGGCCAGGCCTTGAAACACGGTCTGGCGGCCGGCCCGTGGTTGATCAAACCCAATGCCGAAGAACTCAGCGATGCTTTGGGTTGCGATATCAGCAGCCTGGAAGCCCAGATCGCCGCGGCTGGCCGACTGCAGGCGCAAGGCGTTGAGCATGTGGTGATTTCCCATGGGGCCGATGGCGTGAACTGGTTCAGCCGCGCACCGGCCTTGCAGGCGTTGCCGCCCAGGGTCAGCGTCGCCAGTACCGTGGGTGCCGGTGACTCGCTGCTGGCGGGGATGGTTCACGGCTTGCTCAGTGGCCACAGCCCCGAACAGACCTTGCGCACCGCCACCGCCATTGCGGCCATGGCGGTCACTCAAATCGGTTTTGGTATCAGCGATGCGGCGCACCTGGCGACGCTCGAAAGCGGCGTTAGCGTTCGCCCCCTGACAGAAGAATAAGAGGGATACACATGAAATTAGCCATTGTGACGGGCTGCCCCAACGGCATGGTAACCAGCGTGCTGTGCGCCCGTTTGCTCGATGCTGCTGCGCAGCGTCAGGGCTGGAGCACCAGCGTTGAGGTGTACGACCCCAAGCACCCGGAGCGCCAGTTGTCGGCGGCCATCATCGACGAAGCCGAGTGGGTGCTGCTGGTCAGCAGCACGCCGCTGGATATGCAGCGTTTTATTGGCAAGCGGGTGTTTCAGAGCACCCCGGCCCAAGCCCTGCAAGATGTAGAAGCGGTATTGCAGCGTGGGGTCAAAGAAGCTGAAGTCTATGTTGCCCCTGCACCTTCGGCTCAGGTCGAGAGCATAAAGCAGGCGCCTAAAATCGTTGCCGTGACTGCCTGCCCGACCGGCGTGGCGCACACCTTTATGGCGGCCGAAGCCTTGCAACAAGCGGCCAAGCGTTTGGGCTACGAGCTGCAAGTCGAAACCCAGGGTTCGGTCGGTGCACGCAACCCGTTGAGTGCCCAGGTCATCAGCGACGCCGATGTGGTGCTGCTGGCAGCGGATATTGAAGTGCCCACCGAGCGCTTTGCCGGCAAGAAAATTTACCGCTGCGGTACCGGCATCGCCCTCAAGCAAGCCGAAGCCACACTGAACAAGGCGCTGAGCGAAGGGCGGCAGGAAACTGCTGCGTCGGCCGGTGGGGCACCCGCCAAGCAGGAAAAAACCGGGGTCTACAAACATTTGCTGACCGGTGTGTCGTTCATGTTGCCGATGGTGGTGGCGGGCGGCCTACTGATCGCGTTGTCCTTCGTGTTTGGCATCTCTGCATATAAAGAGCCCGGTACGTTGGCAGCAGCCCTGATGCAGATCGGTGGTGATGCGGCGTTCAAGCTGATGGTGCCGTTGCTTGCGGGTTACATCGCCTACTCGATTGCCGACCGTCCGGGCCTGGCGCCAGGGATGATCGGTGGTCTGTTGGCGAGTACTTTGGGGGCCGGGTTTATCGGCGGGATCATTGCCGGGTTTCTTGCGGGCTACTGCGCCAAGGCGATCAATCGCTATGCGCGTCTGCCGCAAAGCCTGGAAGCGTTGAAACCGATTTTGATCATCCCTTTGTTTGCCAGCCTGTTTACCGGTCTGGTGATGATTTACGTGGTGGGCAAGCCGGTCGCCGGGATGCTTGAAGGCCTGACTCATTTCCTCGACAGTATGGGCACCACCAACGCCATCCTGCTGGGTGTGTTGCTGGGCGGCATGATGTGTGTCGACCTTGGCGGGCCGATCAACAAAGCCGCTTATGCGTTCTCGGTTGGGCTGCTGGCATCGCAAAGTTATGCACCGATGGCCGCTACGATGGCTGCGGGCATGGTGCCGCCGATCGGCTTGGGCATTGCGACCTTCCTGGCCCGGCGCAAATTTGCTCAGACCGAACGCGAGGCCGGTAAAGCGGCGTTGGTGCTGGGGCTGTGCTTTATCTCTGAAGGTGCGATCCCGTTTGCCGCAAAAGACCCGCTGCGGGTGATCCCAGCGAGTATTTTGGGCGGTGCGTTGACGGGCGCACTGTCGATGTACTTCGGCTGCAAACTGATGGCCCCGCACGGTGGTTTGTTTGTATTGCTGATCCCGAATGCGATCAACCATGCGCTGCTGTACTTGCTGGCAATTGTGGCGGGTAGTTTGTTGACGGCGGTGGTCTATGCGGTGATCAAACGGCCAGAGCCGGTTGAGATAGCGCTGGAGGCGGTGAAGGCTTAAGACCGCGCCGTCTGCTTCGCGGGCAAGCCCGCTCCCTCATTAGTTTTATATCGACGCAAACTTGTGGGAGTCGGGCTTGCTCGGGATGGCATCACTGCGATGTAACACATACACCGCAGTGTTGTCCCACAATGGATCGGTATCGTTAATACACATCCCGCCGATAGCGCCCTTGCTCGATCAGTAACTCCACCGCTTCAGCCCCCAGCATATCGATCAGCGCCTGATCCACGCCCGCCGCCATCCCCTGCAAACTGCCGCAAATATAGATAGCGGCGCCATCAGCCAGCCACTGGCGCACTTCATCAGCGGCTTCCAGCAAGCGATCCTGTACATAAATCTTCTGCGCCTGGTCCCGCGAAAATGCCAGATCCAGCCGTGCCAGATCACCACTGGCCAACCAGCCTTGCAACTCATCGCGGCAATAGAAGTCGTGCTCGGCGTTACGCTCGCCAAAGAACAACCAGTTGCGCTGCTGACCCTGAGCAATTCGGCCCTTGAGCAAGCTGCGCAGCCCCGCCAGCCCTGTGCCATTACCCAGCAGAATCAGTGGGCAGGGTTCGGCCGGTAGATGGAAGCCGCTATTGCGCCGCACGCGCAGGCTGATAGCCGAACCGACGGCGGCATGTTCAGTGAGCCAGCCCGAACCGATCCCCAGACTGCCATCATCATGGCGTTCCTGCCGCACGATCAATTGCAGCAAGCCATCTTGCGGGATCGAGGCAATCGAATATTCGCGCATGTTCAGCGGGATAAGCGCATCTACCAGGGCCTGGGCGTGCATGCCCACCAGATGGCCGCGATTTTCCGGCAGTTGGCGGCCTGCCAGCGCCTGGGCCAGGGTTTCCTGCAGGCCATCGAGTTGCACTTGGGTGTCAGCCGATAGGCCCAGGCCTTCAAGGAAATGCTCAACCGCCCAGCTCGAGTGCCGGGGCATGACTTCCACTAGATCACCCGGCTGCCACGAGTAGCTTGCGTCGGGCGCGCTGAGCCCCAGCAGGTAAACCCCCGAGCCGCAGCTGTCGGGGTTGAGCAGGAGGCGCTGAGCAAGGGGCCAGTTGTTGTAGCTCGGCGCCTGCCAGTTGGCTGGTGGCGCTGCGCCAGTGAGTTGGCTGAGCTGTTGCTGCCAGTGATGCAGCGCCTGAGGATCGCCACTGTCCACTTGCACCGGGCTAAACAATGACTGCGCACCGCGTTCGCTCAGCCATTGCTGAACCCGTGTCGCAAAACCACAAAAGTTCGGGTATTGGCGATCGCCCAGTGCCAGCACCGAATAGTTGAGTGCGTTCAACGCCAAGGGCTGGCCGAGGACTTTGCGTTCAAAGCCGCGTGCGCTGTCGGGTGCTTCGCCATCGCCAAAAGTGCTGACCACAAACAGTGCGTTACTGGCCTGTTGCAAGTCGTCTTCACTGAGTGTGGCCAAAGGCTGAACCCGCACCGGCAACCCGGCTGCCTGCAATTGCCCGGCAGTCTGCCAGGCCAGTTGTTCGGCAAACCCGCTCTGGCTGGCAAAGCCGATCAGCCATGACGGCGCATCGTTGCTTGCGGCGGCAAAACCCTGGCGTGCCTGTTTGATCTGACGCTTTTTACGGCGCCGGTCCAGGTACAGTAACCAGCCGGTAATAAAGAACAACGGCATGGTCAGGCTGGCGATGGTCACCAGAATGCGACCGGTCAGCCCCCAATAGCTGCCCACGTGGAGCGCGTAAATGCTACCGAGTAGTTGCGCCTTGTAACTTTTGTCTTCGTAGCGATCATGCTTTTTCACCCGACCTGTGGCCGGGTCGAGGCTGATCATGTTGAACGCACGTTCGTGGGGTGAACTGTTGAGCAGGTAAAACACCGTGGCCGGTTGCCCGGCCACAGGCGGCATACGCACGTTGTACAGACTCAGCTCTGGCCCGGCAGCTTTCTGGATACTGGCCCAGATCGCGTCATAGTCAGCAACCGGAGCTGGCCCTGCAGGCCCTGGCTGGCCGCGGCCACCTTTGCGTTGCTCGCTGTTGGGGGTGTCCGAAAACAGCTTTTGCAGGCCCTTGTTGTACCACTCGTAGGACCACGACAGACCGGTCAGGGCAGCCAGCAGGTAAAAGATCATGCACCAGGTCCCGGCTACGGCGTGCAGGTCCCAATTGAAGCTGCGGCCTTTTTTCGCCCAGTCCAGGGTCAGCCAGGTGCGCCAGTTCAACGCTTTGCGCGGCCAGCGCAAGTACAGGCCCGAGAGGCAGAAGAAAATCAGCATCAAGGTACAGGCGCCAGTGATCTGGCGACCGGTTTGGCCCATGGCCAGAAAGCGGTGCAGTTGCAGCATCAGGTCGAAGAAGCCCTGGCCGCTGGCATCGCCTTGGTAGGTGCCGGTATACGGGTCGACATAACGCAGTTGGCCACGGCGCTCACCCGGTGGTGGGGTGAAGAAGATGCGCGCGGCAGTGCCGCTGTCCACACCCACCCACAGCATGGAAACCTGTTTGCCCTCGGTGGCTTCGACCCTGCGTACCAGTTCGGCGGGAGGCAGCACGCCGCTGTCGAGTTTCTCGACCTTGAGCACCGAAGGGTTGAGCAAGTTCAGCAACTCGTCCTGAAACGACACCGTGGCGCCGGTTATCCCCATCAGGGCCAGAACCAGCCCTGCGGTAATCCCGAAAAACCAGTGCAGCTGAAAAAGTGTTTTCTTAAACACAACGACCGCCTTGCTTGCTCAATTGAATGCTTCACGGCGCAGTTTGCCGTGTACGTCATTTATACATTTGTGTAGCGCCCGGAACATGTAGCCGCTGACGAGGTACGAGGCTGCGATGGGTTGCGCAGCGGCCCCCGTCGGCGGTCCTGCGGCCCGCATCGCAACTTCGTACCTCGTCAGCGGCTACACACAAAAGCCCCGGCCATTGAATGGACGGGGCTCTGTTCAGCTCAACTTCAAATTAGAAGTGGAAGCTGGTGGTCAACAAGGCTGTACGGCCTGCTGCCTGGCTGGCGAAGTGCGCAGCATAGGCTTTGTCGTAGTAGGTCTTGTCGGTCAGGTTCTGTACGTTCAGTTGTAGATCGATGTTTTTGGTCAGCTTGTAGCTGGCCATTGCGTCGTAGCGGGTATAGGCCGGGACGTAAACGGTGTTGGCGGTGTCGCCGTACACTTCGTCAACATAGAACGCACCGCCGCCGATGGTCAGCTTTGGCATCACTTCATAAGTTGTCCACAGGCTGAAGCTGTTTTTCGGGGTGTTTGGCATTTCGTTGCCTTTGTCCGACACGGCAGTGGTATTGATACTGCCGTTACGGTTGCCTTTTTGGCCTGGATCAACCAGCTCGCTCTTCAGGTAGCTGTAGCCTGCAAACACTTGCCATTTTTCAGTGATCTTGCCGCTGGCCGACAATTCCAGACCGTCAACGCGGGACTCACCGGCGTTTTGGTAGGTGAACGAGTCAGTCAGGACGCGGGTGTTTTTCTTCTCGGTACGGAATATCGCAGCCGTCAGCGACAGGCGATCGTGGAGCACATCCCACTTGGTGCCCAGCTCGTAGTTAACGGTTTCTTCCGGCTTCAGGTCGCTGGTAATGTTGCTGCCCTGGGCAATCAGACCGTTGCCTTCAGCGCCTTCACCCACAATGCCACCTGGTGGGGAAGCTGATGTCGCGTAGGAAACGTAAACGCTACCGTTATCCAGCGGCTTCCAGACCAGACCGGTCTGCCAGTTGAAGAAGTTGCTGTCGTTGGAGGCTTTGGTGCGGCCGGTTGCAGCGTTGGTGTTGGCTGTGGTGCTGAACGCGTCATAACGCAGACCGGCGTTCAACAGCCATTTTGGATCAAGTTCGATCGTGTCGAACACGTAAGCCGCCTTGGTCACGCCAACGGTGTTGGTGCCGTAGTAGTTGCGCGCTTCAGTACCGGTCCAAACGTCATTCGGATTAGGGTTGGACAGCGAGGTGCACTGGCCACCGCTGTTGCCGACTTTGTCCGGTGTGCAGTTAGGGTTGCTGTTCGGGGAGACGGTATAGCCGCTGGCCCGGGTTTCTTCACGGGTGAACTCGACACCTGTGGAATAGGTGTTCTTGAAGCCCATGACCTGAAAGTTACCAAACAGATCGGTCTGGTTGGTGGTGGTTTCGGTAGTCGAAACACGGGTGTTGGCTCGACGCCACACGGTGCCGTACTGGTTAACGTTGTGCTGGCTATCGTCTGGCTGGGTCAGGATGTAGTCCTGGCCGGTGTTGCCGTGACGGAAAGTGTTCTTCAGGGTCATCGCGTCGCTGAAGTCATGCTCGAACGAGATGGTGCTGATGTCGACGCGGGTTTTGCGGAAGTCACGGTCTTTCAAACCGTAAAAGTTGCTGCTGTCACCGCCATCGGTTGGCTTGTCGTGACCATGAACAGCTGTTTTTGAGCTGTTGCTGTAGCCATACGGAATGCCCGAGTCCGGCAGATCGTTGCTTTCCAGGTGGTAGTAGCTGACGTTCAGGCGGTTTTCAGTGCCCAGGCCGAAGGTCAGCGATGGCGCAACGCCCCAGCGGTCGTAGTTGACCGCATCACGGCCCGAGACATTCTGCTCGTGGCTCATCAGGTTCAGGCGGAACGCAGCGGTGTCCAGGAACTGACGGTTTACATCCACGGTGTAGCGACGGGTCTGGTCGGAGCCGTAGGTGAAACCACCGTTGGTGAAGTCACCCAGTTTAGGGGCCTTGCTCACCATGTTCAGGCTGCCTCCTGCCGAGCCACGACCACCAAAGGAGGAGTTCGGGCCTTTGCTGACTTCGATCGACTCGATGTCAAAAATTTCACGGGTCTGGCCGCCAGCGTCACGCACGCCGTCCAGGTACATATCGGCCTGAGCGTCAAAACCACGAATAAACGGACGGTCGCCCTGTGGGTTACCGCCTTCGCCTGCGCCGAAGGTGATACCCGGAACAGTGCGCAATGCGTCTTGTAACGAGGTGGCTGCGGTGTCTTGCAGCACCTGCTGAGGGATCACGGTGACGGAGCGCGGGGTGTCGACCAGAGGTGCGGTGTACTTCTGGGAGCTGGCTTTCTCGACCTGATACGACTTTTGATCTTGAGCCTCACCGGTAACAGTGGTCGCGCCAAGGGAAATACTGTTGCCCTGTACCTTGCTGTCAGTGCTTTCAGCAGCCTGAGCCATATGGGCTGCAGACGTCGCGGTGATAGCGACACCGATGGCTGAAGCCAGCAAACGCGGTGAGCTGACGGGTATTTTTAATTGTTGGCGCGACATTTTAAGATCCCTTCCCCCAGAATTTGAGCCGCGAAATATAGTGCAAACAATTCTAGCTATCAATTGAGAGATATTACTATTTGCGCTAAATTTACAATCTTTACAAATTCCCTTTACGGTTTTTTCACACTCGTTCGTCTATGGACCCTTAACAGGGTTTTACACATTCAATAAGAATCAATACCATTGCCATCCCTTTGCTATCAGGTATGGCGTCATGTTGCTGCAT
Source organism: Pseudomonas sp. ML2-2023-6 (assembly GCF_037055265.1). NCBI lineage: Bacteria > Pseudomonadati > Pseudomonadota > Gammaproteobacteria > Pseudomonadales > Pseudomonadaceae > Pseudomonas > Pseudomonas sp. ML2-2023-6. The sequence goes on from NZ_CP146347.1 coordinate 1,506,708, forward strand.
ATCCCCGGCTTGTTTTCCCGTGATGAGGTGCAGCGCATTCGTGAGGCGCTGGAGCAGACAGAGTGGGCTGACGGCAAGATCACCGCAGGTTTTCAATCGGCCAAGGCCAAGCACAATCTGCAATTGCCCGAAGACCACCCGTTAGCCAAGGAAATTGGCGTAGCGATGATCGACAGGCTGTGGAAAAACCCGCAGTTCATGTCAGCAGCGTTACCGCACAAAGTGTTCCCGCCGTTGGTGAACTGCTACACCGGTGGCGGCAGTTTCGACTTTCATATTGATAACGCCGTGCGCCAACCCAAAGGCAGCCCCGAGCGGGTGCGTACCGATCTTTCGGCAACCCTGTTTTTCAGCGATCCCGAGGACTATGACGGCGGCGAGCTGGTGATTCAGGACACCTACGGTGTGCAGCAGGTCAAGTTGCCTGCTGGCGATATGGTGCTGTACCCCGGCACCAGTTTGCACAAGGTTAATGCCGTCACCCGTGGGGCACGCTTCGCATCGTTTTTCTGGACCCAAAGCCTGGTGCGCGAAGATAGCCAGCGCACCTTGCTGTTTGAGATGGATGGCGCGATTCAGCAACTGACCCGCGATGTACCCGATCATCCATCGCTGATCCAGCTCACCGGCACGTATCACAATCTATTGCGTCGCTGGGCTGAGGTGTAGCCATGAGCTTTCAATTGCTCCGCGAAGAAGTGCTGGATGGCGACCAACTGAGCGCCATGCTGGCTGAGAACCCGGCGAAAGCGGCCCAGGCCATTTTACTGGCGGCCAAGCAAGGCATCGTCGATGGCCAGGCCTTGCTCGGGCAGATTCTGCTCGACGGCCAGGGTATTGCACGTGATCCCGTACTCGCCAAACGCTGGTTTCAGATTGCGGCCAATGGTGGGCACTTGATGGCCCGCAACATGCTCGGCCGCTGCTGGGAGCATGGCTGGGGCGGGCCGGTGGACTGCACTCTGGCGAGCCTGGAGTATCGGCAGGCAGCAGAGGGCGGGCTGGATTGGGCGCTCTACAATTACGCCAACCTGCTGGCCACTGGTCGCGGTGTGGCACAAGACCAGGACGCGGCGTTCAAGTTGTACTGGGTGGCGGCGCAGGCGGGCCATGCCAAGTCGATGAACCTGGTGGGGCGTTACCTCGAAGCGGGCGTGCATTGCCCGGGCGATAAGCCTGCGGCGTGTTTTTGGTACGAGCGCTCAGCCCTTGGCGGTGATTTTCGTGGCCAGTTCAGCCATGCCTCGGTGTTGGCCGAGTCCGGCAATATCGATGAGGCGTTAATCTGGTTTGAGCGTGCACTTGCAGGCGGCAATCTGAATTTTTTACGGGTGAGCCGGGCAGCCCTGCTCGAGGCTCGTGAGCCTCGTGTCCAAGCCCTCAGCGATGCTTGGCAAGCGAGGATTAATGCGTTGCAGAGCAACAACTTCTGATCCTGATTACGCCGTGCGAGTAGTACTCGTACGCGGCTTTCAAGTGAGTCCGAGCGAGTGAGTATTTACTTCGGTAACTATTCATTTTTGCTTTTGTCATTGTCTTACATGTTGCAGAGCAATGTTGCAGTTGATTGAAGTCCTTTAAAGATTAATTCTGTTTGGGCAGGATAATTATTTAAAGGGAATTAATATGCAAGGTAGTGATTTCGCATTCAGTGAGAATATTGGCGAAGCCAGATCGCTGGAAAAAATGACTTCGTTGGAGGCCGCTGTACTTTTACCGTCACAGTATATTCAGGTGCTGGCCGGCAAGAGTGATGCAGCTGTTTCAAAAGATGAATTGGGCTTTATCATTCGGCGCAGTGATATACACAGTGTTCGTGCTTATGTTCGCGAGTCACGGGCATTGCCGGTTGACTACAACAAGATCGTGGAGTGGGTTGGGGGTAACACGGAAAGTGTGCCGGGCCTGGAACCTGCAAGCATTCAGGCGTTTCATCAACAAGTTGTACAGCACGCCGCTACATGGTCGCCACTGGAGCGTGATACAAAAGAGCTGAGTCGGCAACTTAACCGGTTCTCTGACAGTTTTATTACAACGGGTAACGGCATTATTGAGATCATCAATAGAGTCGAGTTCGAGCGATTTCTCACCGGTACGTTGAATGAGTTGACCGAGGAGGAAGAGGCCGAGTTGAAAGAAATCATTCTAAGTACAACAGAGCTTAGGGCAGTCGGGATTGTCAGGGATTACGTACTGCAGATTAAAAAAGATACCGACTCGTATATTAAAAAGGCCTACGCCGTAGGCGCATTGGCGGCCGAGTTTGAGCGAGTGCTGTCGGACGAGTTGATTCACGAGGTTAACACCAAGCTTAAGGCCTATGCGCAGGCCGGGCTCTCCCAAGAGCGGGTAGCGTTGATCGCGCGTATCAAGGAACTGGACAGTGAAATTGAGCAGGTCATCAAGGACTACAAATCTCAGGTGTTGTATGGGCATTCAGGGATACTTATGGGGCCTATCGTTTTGGCGATCACGGGCGGGATATTTGGCGTAAAAGCCGAAGCTACTCGTGCCCGAAAAAACAAACTGATTGCTGCGCGGGATATCGCAAGGAAAGGCAGTCAGGAACAAGAGCGACTGGCCATTATGCTGGATGCCACTCAGCAGCGTTTTGTTGATTTGCGCAGTCGTATGCTCGTGGCCGAGCAGGGAGCCAAGCAGTTGGCGCAAGTGTGGGGCTATATTGCCATTTATCTGGATGAAGCCGCCGAGCAGCTGGAGGGTGTGGATAACCTCGCCCGACTCCATAAATTCAAACTTGATTTCGCCCAACTGTTAAATCCCTGGACGCGTGTTAAAGACTACAGCGTGCAGATATCCAATGCGTTTAATGAAATTATCAATGAGCGCTTTTGAATAAAGGGACTGAAATCATGAATAGGGAAATTGGACTAATGGTTTACGAAAATCCTGATATGCCGGGTGTTTTTGCAGGGCTTAAAAAGTTCAATGCGGTGGCGGTTAATCGCGAATATGATTTTATCCCCTCATTGCAGGAACGCTTGAGTCTGGCGGCCAGATGCTTGAGTCACAGTGCACGTGTAATTGTCGAGCACGTACGCAGTCTTGATGTGAAAGTGGAAAATGCGGGGCTCGATGAACTGCTCGAACAGTGGGTTGCGATTCAGGCACACACCGAATTGACTGTGGAAGTGCAAAGCGCTGCGCTTAAAGTTCTGAATGATGCTTTTGCGCAGCGGGTAGGCCGTATCGCAAGTGCAGTCACCGCGGCCAAGGAGCAAATAGTATTGCGTGTCGAGGAGGGGGGTGGGCTAAACCTGGAACACTACTCCGATCCTTTGTTGGCTTATGACGCGGTCAGGCTCGAAGAACTGGAACAACAGGCTTTAACGTTGCAAGTGGAAGAAGATCGGTTGCGGGCAGATAAACAGGTTTTAGATGCTGCTGTCGCCGTGTTGCAGTCCCGTACATGGTTGGAGCATGTACGGGACTTGCTGCCCACGGCCGAGCAAATACAGACGCTTGTCACCACAACCCAGGTGGGCAAAGTGGAGGCGGATGTTGTCACAGCGGCCATTGCACGCGTGGTGCAGTATCTGGGCTTTTTTGACGGTGGTTATCGGTTGTTTTCGCTGACTGTGGCACGCAATAAAATAACTGAAAAGTTATATGACCTGAGAGTGTTGCAAAACAAGAACAGGACGGATGCGCGGTCATTCAAGGAGCGGGCAGAAAAAATTCGCCGCCACACAGAACTGGTTGAGGCGCGGGCCTACTGGGTTGAAAACCTGAGGTTGGTTGCCCAAGGGCTGAGTGTGTTTTTGGCCAGGGTTCGTGCGACGACTGAAGTGAATGAACATTCGATGCTGCAAGCATCGGCAGAGCTGTCCGGGTTTCAGCGCTTCTTGCGGCGCATCAGTCGCTAGCAACGAATAACGCCCCCCGAACACTTGTCCGGAGGGCGTTGCAGTTTTACAGGTAGAACGACTTCAACGGCGGGAAGCCATTGAACTCAACAGCGCTGTAACTGGTGGTGTAGGCACCGGTCGACAACCAGTACAGGCGGTCACCGATGGCCAGGTTCAGTGGCAGGCCGTACTTGTAGTTTTCGTACATGATGTCGGCGCTGTCGCAGGTTGGACCGGCGATTACGACTTCTTCCATTTCACCTTTCTTTTCAGTCCAGATCGGGAACTTGATGGCTTCGTCCATGGTTTCGATCAGGCCAGAGAATTTGCCCACGTCGGTGTATACCCAACGCTCAACGGCGGTGCGCGACTTACGCGCAACCAGTACTACTTCGCTGACCAAAATACCGGCGTTGGCGATCAGCGAGCGGCCTGGTTCCAGGATGATTTCTGGCAGGTCGTCGCCGAAGTCTTCCTTGAGGAAACGGATGATTTCTTCGGCGTAAGTTTCCAGGCTGTTGGTACGGGTAATGTAGTTGGCCGGGAAGCCGCCGCCCATGTTGATCAGCTTGAGGACGATGCCGTCTTCTTCTTTCAAACGTTCAAAGATCACTTTGACCTTGGCGATCGCGGCATCCCAAACGCTGATGTCGCGTTGCTGGGAGCCCACGTGGAACGAAATGCCGTAAGGCACCAGGCCCAGGTCGCGAGCCAGGATCAGCAGGTCCATGGCCATGTCGGTCTGGCAGCCGAATTTGCGCGACAAAGGCCAGTCAGCAGTGGTCGAGCCTTCGGTCAGAATACGCACGTAGATTTTCGAACCCGGTGCAGCCTTGGCAATGTTGCGCAGGTCGGCTTCGGAGTCGGTGGAGAACAGGCGCACGCCTTTCTCGTAGAAATAACGGATGTCTTTGGATTTCTTGATGGTGTTGCCGTAGCTGATGCGATCCGGGCCAACGCCTTGGGCCATCACTTTGTCCAGTTCGTAGATCGACGCGATGTCGAAGTTCGAACCCTTGTCGCGCAGCAAGTCGATGATTTCGACGGCCGGGTTGGCTTTGACGGCGTAGTACACCTTGGCGAATTCGAAGCCTGCACGCAGGTCATCGTAAGCCTTGCTGATCATGGCGGTGTCGATCACCACGAACGGAGTTTCCTGGGTGTCAGCGAAAGCCTTCATTTTGTTGAAGGTATCGCGCGCGTAATAGTCTTCGATCTGAATCGACATGCGTGGGGACTCCTGTGGCAAACGTAAAAAATAAATGGGTGCAGCTGAACATCCTCCGTATCCCCACTTTGGTTCGCCTACTTCCCAAGGCATGTCCGCCGAAAGCAAATAAGGTAAATGGACCTTGCTGTCTCGTCGTCAGTACTTGAGCCGGATGGATCGTTTCCAGCATGAATGTTCGGCGCGAACTTTAGGGCGTGAGTGCGCTGAGATCAACAAAAAATGTCGCGTTTTTGTACGCGTTCGTCGTGGGGGCACTGACAGCTATATAAGTAACCGACAGTCATGACACTGAGGAGTTCGAACGGAGGGCTTTTGCGGGGGCGTGGAAGGTGAACACGACTGTGGGAACGAGCCTGCTCGCGAAGGTTTCAATAGCGTACGCGCTATCGTTAACGACCTTCGCGGGCTGGCTCGCTCCCACAGTCATACCACTTGCTTAAGTGAACAGCATTGGGCTGCCCCAAGCTTGTTGGCCGTTACGCCAGCGCGATATCTGCTGGCGACACGATACTGGTCTTGGCCCCGCGCGAGCGGCCCGAGCTCAGGTAGGCGGCAATCGATTCCTGGGTCACTTCACCCTGGAACACACGCTCGGCGTCCATCACCGGCAACCACGAACGGTTGAACTCATACATGCGCGACAGCAGGATGCGCAAATGCTCCTCGGAGGCGGCTGTGGCGGTGAATTCGCGCAGGTACTGGCCGCACGTACCGGTCTGGCGGTGCAGGTCGCGACGACGCACATAGCCCAGGGCCTTGTTGTCGGCGCAGGTGACCACAACGTAACGACGGTCGAGTTCGTCCATCAGTTCCAGCGCTTCACCCACCGGGGTTTCAGGGCTGACTGACGGCGCGTTGTCCGCTGCGTCTTCAGCCTTGACCAGCAGCAGGCGCTTGAGCGTGCTGTCCTGGCCCACGAAGTTGCTGACAAAATCGTCGGCTGGGTGGGCGAGCAGGGTGTCGGGGTGATCCATCTGCAGCAGCTTGCCGCCACGGAAGATCGCAATCTTGTCACCCAACTTGATTGCTTCGTCGATGTCGTGACTGACCATGATTACGGTCTTGTTCAGCGCCCGCTGCATCTCGAAAAATTCGTTCTGGATCATCTCGCGGTTGATCGGGTCGACCGCGCCAAACGGTTCGTCCATTAATAGCAACGGTGCATCGGCGGCGAGGGCGCGAATCACCCCGATCCGCTGTTGCTGGCCGCCCGACAGTTCACGCGGGTAGCGATTGAGGTACTGCTTGGGTTCGAGCTTGATCATGCTCATCAGTTCACGAGCACGGTCATGGCACTTTTGCTTGTCCCAGCCAAGCAGGCGCGGGACGACGGTGATGTTCTCCTCGATGGTCATGTTGGGGAACAGACCAATTTGCTGGATTACATAACCGATATTGCGCCGCAGGGTTACCGGGTCGAGGTCGGTAGTGTCTTCGCCATTGATCAGGATTTTGCCGGAGGTGGGCTTGATCAGGCGGTTAATCATTTTCAGCGTGGTGCTTTTGCCGCAGCCCGAAGGCCCGAGGAATACGCAGATTTCGCCTTCGTTGACGGTCAGGCTTACCGAGTCCACGGCCTTTACGTCTTTGCCGTTGCTTTGGAAAGTTTTGCTGAGGTTTTGAAGTTCGATCATTTGAGCAGTCCTTTTGGAGTCAGCGAGCGTTGCAGCCATTGCAAAAGCAGGTCAGCGATGATGGCCAGAACACTGACCAACACGGCGCCGACGATCAGCATCGACATGTCGCTACGGCTGATTGCAGCAAGAATAAGTACACCCAGACCGCCAGCACCGATGGTGGCGGCGATGGTCATTACACCGATGTTCATCACCACGGCGGTGCGCACACCGGCCAGAATCACGGGCACCGCGATCGGCAGTTCAACCATGCGCAGGCGCTGGCCGAAGGTCATGCCGATGCCGCGTGCGGCTTCGCGAATACCCGGCTCAACGCCGGTAAGGGCGAGAAAGGTGTTACGCATGATGGGCAGCAGTGAATAAAGGAACACCGCCGTGATGGCTGGCATCGGGCCCAGGCCCTGACCGAATTTGGAGTAAAACGGCAGCAGCAGACCGAACAGGGCGATTGACGGAATGGTCAGCAGCACGGTGGCACTGGCTTGCAGGGGGCCGGCCAGTGTCGGGAAACGCGTCATTAGCACACCCAGCGGTACACCGATAAGGATCGCGAGCACCACGGCAATGCCTACCAGGCTGATGTGTTGCAAGGTCAGATGTAAGACTAGCGACCAGTCCATATGGGAAAAGGCGTTTAAAAATTCCATGTCTTCTCCTCGATTCAGTTCAGTGGATGCTGGCGCAGGAAGTCTGCGGCGACTTTGGACGGGCTTTCGTGGTCAACGTCGACCCGGGCGTTGAGCTGACGCATGGTTTCGTCGTCAAACAGATCCGCCAGCGGCTTGAGCAGGCCTTCGAGGTCCGGGTGGGCGTCCAGGTAGGTTTTGCTCACTACCGGTGCGGCGGTGTAGTCCGGGAAGTAATGCAAGTCGTCGTTGAGCAGCTTGAGGTTGAAGGCGCTCAAGCGACCGTCCGTGGTGTAGACCAGCCCGGCAAACACCTGACCGTTTTTCAGCGCGGTGTAGACCAGACCTGCGTCCATCTGTCGGATATTGCGGCGGGTCAGGTCCATGTCGTAGAGCTCGACCATGCCCAGCAAACCATCGGAACGGTTGGCAAACTCAGTGTCCAGGGCCACCAGCGCTCTTTTGTTTTGCGGGTCACGCAGTGCCTTGTTCAGATCGCTGATGCTGTTGATGTCGGGAAACGCCTCGGCCACTTTCTGTGGCAAGGCCAGCGCGTAGGTATTGCTGAACTTGGACGGGTGTAGCCAGATCAGTCCTTTTTTTGCATCGACCTCTTTGACCCGGTCGTAGGATTGCTGACTGTCGAGCTTGTCGGTGATGTGGTTGTAGGCCACCAACGATACGCCGGTGTATTCCCACACCATGTCCAGTTGCCCGGATTGATGGGCCGAACGTGCCAGGCTGCTGCCGAGCCCGCCGGTCACCTTGGCGTTGTAACCCTTGCTGTTAAGGTATTGCGAAGTGATTTCCGCGAGCAGTGTTTGCTCGGTGAACACCCGCGCCCCAATGCGAATCAGGGGTTTTTCTGCGGCTTGGACAATTCCTGCGCACAGCAGGATGCAGCCTAGTAAAAAGCTAATTTTTTTCATGGGTATTCCTTTGCTCAGCCAGACCTTAAACAGGTCGCAGACCGCGTTCCAACCATCGGCGGCTGATGAGAATCACCAGGCCGTCGAGCAGCAATGCCAGCAGCGCGGTACACGCAGCGCCGAGGATCAATTGCGGCTGATTGTTAAGGGCGATGCCGGGGAAAATCAGGCTGCCCAGGCTGTTGGCGCCGATCAGGAACGCCAGCGGTGCCGTCCCGACGTTGATCGCCAGTGCCACTCGCACACCGCCCATGATGATGGGCACGGCGTTGGGCAACTCGACTCGCCACAGCACCTGGCGCGGGGTCATGCCGATGCCGACGGCGGCTTCCTTGAGTGAACCCTGGACGTTTTTCAGACCTTCATAAGTGTTGCGCACGATAGGCAGCAACGAGGCGAGAAACAGGGCGAAGATGGCAGGGCCGCTACCGATTCCCAGGAAACCCAGGGCAATGGCCAGTACCGCCAGCGGGGGTACGGTGTTACCGATGTTGAAGACTTGCATGAAGCGTTCCGCACGTCCGGCCATATTAGGTCGGCTGAGGAAAATGCCGGCTGGTATCCCTACAAGGAGGGCCGCGAGCATTGAAGCGAGTACCAGGTACAGGTGGGCTTGCAGATAGAACAACAAATCATCTTGATAGTGTTCGATAGTGCTGATGCCGATCCAGTGGACCAACAGGGCCAGAAGCGCGATAACTACCGCACATCCTATAAGCCCTTTTCCATAGCGATTAGCCACAGACGGACTCCTTTTTTTCAGTCGGCGTACACATCGTCGTGTGGCAAGGCCATTCCTGGCTGCCGACAATGAGTTCGCGAAGAGCAACGGGTGGTGGCGAAAATCGCTCTCATCACCTGTCATTAGCGCAGCCTCGTCAGGCTAACTTGCTGATATTTCAGCTCCTGACGGTTTGTCGTATCAGGAGAGTGGACGCCTCCACTGTCTAAAAGGTTCACATTTTTTACGGCACATTGCCACCCTTGTCCGACGAGCAAGGGTGGCAACGGTGGCCGTGGGCACCTGATTTGGGCTATAATCCGCGCCCTTTTTTGAATCAATCGTCAGGCGATTTCCCATGACCAACCAGGCCGCCGAAGTCGCGAAACGCCGCACTTTCGCCATTATTTCCCACCCCGATGCGGGTAAGACCACCATCACCGAAAAGCTCCTGCTGATGGGTAAGGCGATTGCTATCGCCGGTACGGTGAAATCGCGAAAGTCCGACCGCCATGCCACCTCCGACTGGATGGAAATGGAGAAACAACGGGGTATTTCGATTACCACGTCGGTCATGCAGTTCCCGTATCGCGACCACATGATCAACCTGCTCGACACCCCGGGCCACGAAGACTTCTCGGAAGACACCTACCGCACATTGACTGCGGTCGACTCGGCGCTGATGGTGCTCGACGGCGGTAAAGGTGTTGAGCCACGTACCATCGCCCTGATGGACGTTTGCCGTCTGCGTGACACGCCTATCGTCAGCTTTATCAACAAACTCGACCGCGATATTCGCGACCCGATCGAGTTGCTGGACGAGATCGAAGCAGTCCTGAAAATCAAGGCTGCACCGATCACTTGGCCGATTGGTTGCTACCGTGACTTCAAGGGTGTTTACCACCTGGCAGACGACTACATCATCGTCTACACCGCCGGTCATGGTCATGAACGTACCGAAACCAAAATCATCGAAAAGCTCGACTCCGATGAAGCCCGCGCCCATTTGGGTGACGAGTACCAGCGTTTCGTCGATCAGTTGGAACTGGTTCAGGGCGCTTGCCATGAATTCAACCAGCAGGAATTCCTCGATGGCCAACTGACGCCGGTGTTCTTCGGTACTGCATTGGGCAACTTTGGTGTCGATCACGTGCTCGACGCTGTCGTGAACTGGGCACCGGAGCCGTTGCCTCGTGTTGCCAACGAGCGCACGGTCGAGCCGACCGAAGAGAAATTCAGCGGTTTCGTGTTCAAGATCCAGGCGAACATGGACCCTAAACACCGCGACCGTATCGCCTTTATGCGTATTTGCTCGGGCAAATACGAGAAGGGCATGAAAATGCGCCATGCGCGTACCGGCAAAGACGTACGTATCGGCGATGCGCTGACGTTCTTCTCCTCCGAGCGTGAACAGCTCGAAGAGGCCTTCGCGGGTGACATCATCGGTTTGCACAACCACGGCACCATCCAGATCGGTGACACCTTTACCGAAGGCGAGAGCCTGAGCTTCACCGGTATCCCGCACTTCGCCCCGGAACTGTTCCGCCGCGTACGACTGCGTGACCCGCTGAAATCCAAGCAACTGCGTCAGGGCTTGCAGCAACTGGCGGAAGAGGGCGCCACCCAGGTGTTCTTCCCGGAGCGCAGTAACGACATCATCCTGGGCGCCGTCGGTGTGCTGCAGTTCGATGTGGTCGCGAGCCGTTTGAAAGGCGAATACAAAGTGGAATGCTCCTACGAGCCGATCACCGTGTACTCGGCGCGCTGGATTGATTGCGACGATAAGAAAAAGCTCGAGGAGTTCAAGGTCAAGGCTGTGGAAAACCTGGCCATTGATGGCGGTGGTCACTTGACCTACCTGGCTCCGACTCGCGTCAACCTGGCGTTGATGGAAGAGCGCTGGCCGGATGTGAAATTCCGCGCTACGCGTGAGCACCACTAAGCGCTCAGACGCTGGGTAGAAAAAAGCGAAGCCTTTGGGCTTCGCTTTTTTTATGGGCGCGATTTTGTAGGCGCTGCTGAAGGCTGTGATAAGGACCGCAGGGCCTTCCGCCCCCTGCGGGGAAGTTAACAGTGCGTAGGAGGTGTTTTACATTAATAAGAGATGTTTCTTTCCGTATTTGAAGATGGTTATTTTTGCTTGTGTAGTATGTTTCTGAAATTGCTATGTTGGCTCTATCGTCTGTCAAAGTGGGTACTAATATTATCTATGTTGGTTGTTGAGGGTGGTGTAAGCGTTAAAGACTAAAGGAGAAGTTATATGTCAAATGATGTCGATAAATACTTGGGCCCTCACAAAAAACTAGGCCCCGGTTCATACGAGTTGGGGGCAACCTCTGTTGTGGGGAAATGGCAGCCCAAAATCGAATTTGGCGGCGGATTTAATGCGTGGGGTTTGAATGAAGGTCCGCGCAGAGGAGAAGGCGGGCCGAGCAATATTCATGATCTTGCAAAACCAAACATTATGGCTGAGTTTATGAATGAGCAAATTCATAGCCAAGGATATCTTGATCAAGAATTCAATACGCGATTCAACTCGCTCGTCCCCGATACCGAGCGTGAACTGGAGGAAAGAAAACAGGCCGCCAAAGGTTCGCAGGCCATGACACCCGCAGAATCTGCTGCAATAGAACAACACGTGACGCTGGATCTTATTGAATCAAAAATAACTCAATACAACACTATAGTGCCTGATATTTATGGTCTTTATGGTCAGAGTCCTTACTTTTTGATGGAAGTACTGCCGCGTCAGAAAATGCGCGAACTTTTGAATTCCAATGCCCTCTCTCCTGATACGTTGATAAATTTGTATCGGCTGTATGACACTGTTTATAAATCTGCGTTAGAACTTAAGGCGCTTTCGCTCTCCATTGGTGTTTTTGCGGGTAAGCTTGCAGAACTGGCCATGCAAATTGAACAGGTACAGGTTGCTGATAATGACACTGCGCAGGATCAACGGTTAGCCATCATCATCCAGGAGCGAGATATTCACGCTCAACAACTACCGGAGTTCCTCTATACAGAACTCATCACTGCAGCGGGGGTGATGGAAGGCAATACTGCCTCTGAAGCATTGGCCCATTACAAGACGACGCTTGAGCGTCTGGCCGCGTCAAAAACCGCAGAAACTCAGCCGATTTACGCGCCTCCGCCACTTGAAAGGGGCGGAATTACCATCACCTACCCTGCGAACAACCCGAGCATCAAAGCACCCTTGAGCAAGCCTGAATTGGCAGCGCTTAACGAGCTGGTTTATTTGCAAACCCATACTCAGTTAGGGCGCAAATGGCTGAGTTATCACGATGCCTTGCTAAAGACTGAATCGGCCAGGTATCTGACAGCGACCGCCAATGCCTTTGGTGGTCTTGCCGAGCGGGCGGGTGCAGCGCAAGCAGCTATCCGGATAGCCAACACGTTCCGTGCGCCGGGGTCTGCATCAGCTGGCCCATTGTTTATAACTTCAGCGGGCATCGCCGCGGTTATTGATGCGGCGACAGTGACTCTGCAAGCTGCTATCCGCTCGGCAATTGCAGCGTTGAGCAGTCTGGCGGCAGGCACAGCTTCGGGGCTTTTGGTTGGTGTGTCTGCCTTGGTATATTCGCCCAAACTGGCAAATGGCGAGTTGCCTGAGCGCTATGCATTTAGTACGCCGCTCTCGGATCTGGCGCCTGAGCTCAAGGGCGATCTATCAGCTATTGCTGCCGCCAATGGAACTGTTGATCTGCCGGTGCGTATCAGTTCGAAAGCAGCAGCCGATGGCCAGTCAGAAGTGTTTGTCGCCAAAGCCGATGGCGTCACTGTGCCGTCGCAAGTCAGGGTAATAGCCGCAACTTTTAACGCTCAGCAGAATATTTACAGCGTTACGACAGAGGATGTACCACCAAGGACTTTGACCTGGACACCCATCGTTGATCCAGGGTATAGCTCGACCACTTCGCCTGCTGAACAGCCTGAGACTCCGGTCTACACTGGGGCGACAGTTACGCCTGTTGTGGGAAGGATTGATACTTTCCCGGGGCTTGCTGAAGCTGGCTTTGATGACTTCATTACAGTGTTTCCGGCGGGTTCTGGCCTGCCTCCAATTTATGTAATGTTCCGGGATCCCCGCGAGGATGCAGGGGTAGCAACGGGGATGGGGCAGCCGGTGACGGGTATCTGGCTGGGGGCTGCGGCGCAAGGTGAGGGGGCTGCTGTTCCGTCGCAGATTGCAGACCAGTTGCGGGGCAAGGAGTTTAGAAATTTCAGGGCATTTCGGGAGGCGTTTTGGGTAGAAATAGCAAAAGACTCGGAGTTGTCAGAGCAATTCATAGTCTCGAACCGGGCCCGAATGAACATGGGTAAGGCGCCTAAGGCTAGGCGAGATGATGCAGTGGGTAAAAGATCTACATTTGAAATTCATCATGTCCAAGAAATCGCCAAAGGCGGGGACGTTTATAATATTGAAAATATGATGGTTCTGACTCCTAAACGTCATATGGATATTCATAAGGGGAAGAATAATGGGATTTAAAAGTGGTTTTTCAGAATATACGGAAGCAGAATTTTTGGAATTTATGAAGGAGGTATTTAGAGAAAATATCGCTGGCACAGATGAGCGTCTTGATGTTCTGTTAAAACATTTTGAAGATGTGACAGAGCATCCTGAGGGAACAGACCTCATCTATTATGCTTCGTCGGATGTGGAATGCACGCCCGAAGCAATCACTAAAAGAGTTAGTGAGTGGCGAGCCGCCAACGGCAAGCCTGGTTTTAAAGCAGGCTAATCAAATGCTATTTAACTCAGCCGCTGCGCTCACAGTAGCTGAGTTATTTGTTGCTACAGTGTGAGCAAAGCGCCTGTAGCCGTTGACGAGCTGCGCGAGGCTACGTCCGACGATGCAATCGTCGTAAACCCGATAAGCACGATGTCCCTGAAACACCAAGGCCGAATGGTTTTACGACTGCTACGCAGTCGAACATAGCCTCGCGCGGCTCGTCAACGGTTACAAGGATTTGCGTATACCCGCTTGATCCGCAACAAAGTATCAACCAGAGCAACTGAGTTAGTCCGAATGGGTATATCGCAACCGGCGTGTTTCTGGAAAAACTGAAGGTGGCGAACTAGGTTTAAAGGGTATTTCCCATACACAGGATGGAAATCCCATGAAGCTTTTTCAACGCATTGTGTTGTTGCTCAAGGTGCTGGTGTTGTTGACGGTGAGTGCTTCAGCGGCTTGGGCGAGTAACCCGCTGAGCAGTTCCGGGGCAGGATTTTCAGCCACAGGTGTGCCGGGGCCGACGATTCATGCGATTTACAAGTCGGACTCGGAGCCGGGTGATCAGGGGCAGGGCGGCAGTTCGGGGGATGATGACCAGACCGATGGTGACGGTGGCGCCGATGGCGGTGGCAGCGGTGACAACGGCGATGATGGCGACGAGGGCGATGGTCAGACGTAGTGAGTAGTTAGCGGGACAATAAGTCCCGTAGCAGCTGTCGAGCTCCGCGAGGCTGCGTCCGAGGCGCAGCCCTCGTAAACCCGGTAGACGCGGTGCTTCTGGAGCATCACGTTGAATGGTTTTACGACTGCTGCGCAGTCGGACGCAGCCTCGTTCCTTCGACAGCTGCTACGGGGGAGTGTGCCTCCTCCTGGTGTCAGTGTTTAAACCTGTAAAAACTGTTCCGCGTGATGGCAAGCCACCTGGCGGTTGTCGAGCACGCGCAAGGCCGGTTCATCAGTGCTGCACAGCTCGGTCGCATACGGGCAGCGCTTGTGGAAGGCGCAACCTGATGGCGGGTTAAGCGGGTTGGGCAACTCGCCAACGATCTTGATTTTCGGCTCGTTCGGGTCCGGGTGGATGGTCGGGGTGGCTGAAAGCAATGCTTGGGTATATGGGTGCAGCGGCCGGGTGTAGATCTCTTCCTTTGGCCCCATTTCTACCGGACGGCCCAGGTACATCACCAGTACCGTATCGGCCACATGCCGCACCACCGCCAGGTTGTGCGAGATAAAGACGTAGGCGGTATTGAACTCTTGCTGCAAATCCATAAACAGGTTGAGCACCTGCGCCTGAATCGACACGTCGAGTGCGGAAGTCGGCTCGTCAGCCACCAGCACTTTGGGTTGCAGCATCATGGCCCGGGCCAGGGCGATTCGCTGACGCTGACCGCCCGAAAACATGTGTGGGTAGCGCTGGTAATGCTCGGGGCGCAGGCCTACCTGTTTCATCATGGCCTGAACTTTTTCGCGACGTTCGCTGGCGTTCAGCTTGGTGTTGATCAATAAAGGTTCTGCAAGCTGATCACCGATTTTCTGCCGTGGGTTGAGCGAGGCATAGGGGCTCTGGAACACCATCTGCACGTCTTTGCGCAGTTGTTTGCGCTCAGCCTTGTTGGCGCCTGTGACTTCTTGCCCAGCGATTTTCAACGAGCCTGAGGACGGCTCTTCGATCAGGGTCAGGGCGCGGGCCAGGGTGGATTTGCCACAGCCGGATTCGCCCACCACGGCCAGGGTTTTGCCGGCTTCAAGTTCAAACGACACACCATTGAGTGCGCGTACCAGTGCATGGCCTTTGAACATGCCGCGGGATACTTCGTAGTGACGGGTAAGGTCGCGGGCAGTAAGAACAACAGTCATTACGCCACCTCCTGATTCAAGGGGAAGAAGCAGCGCACCTGGCTGTGAGCTTTTTGCTCCAGTGCAGGACGTTGTTGGCGGCATTGTTCCTGGACATATGGGCAGCGCGGCGATAACAGGCAGCCTTGAGGCCGGTCGTAACGCCCCGGCACGATGCCAGGCAATGTGGACAGGCGGGCGGCGCCCATGCTGTGTTCCGGGATCGCGGCCAGCAGGGCTTCGCTGTACGGGTGCCCTGGCACATCAAACAACCCCGGCACGTTGCCGACTTCGACCGCCTGGCCTGCATACATCACGCACACCCGCTGGGCGGTTTCAGCCACCACGGCAAGGTCATGGGTGATCAGCACCAGGCCCATGTTTTGCTCGCGTTGCAAGCTGAGCAGCAGGTCCATGATCTGCGCCTGAATGGTCACGTCCAGCGCGGTGGTCGGTTCGTCGGCGATCAGCAACTTCGGTTCGCCGGCAATCGCCATGGCAATCGCCACACGCTGGCTCATGCCACCCGACAACTGGTGCGGGTAGGCTTGCATGCGGCTGGCAGCGCCCGGGATTTCGACTTTTTCCAGCAGCTCAATGGCCCGTTTGCGCGCCGCTTTGCCGGACATTTTCAAGTGCAGACGCAGCACTTCTTCGATCTGGAAGCCCACGGTGTAGCTGGGGTTCAGTGCGGTCATCGGGTCCTGGAAGACCATGGCCATGTCTTTGCCAACGATCTGGCGACGTTGACGCGCGCTGAGGGTCAGCATGTTCTTGCCGTCGAAGTTCAGCGCGTCGGCGGTGACGATGCCAGGGTGCTCGATCAGACCCATCAGGGCCATCATGGTTACCGATTTGCCGGAACCCGACTCGCCAACAATGGCCAGAACTTCGCCTTTATCCACAGACAGGCTCAGACCGTCGACCACTGGGACTGCCTTGGCGTCGCCAAAACGGACGTTGAGATTCTTGATTTCTAACAGTGACATGGGAATCTCCTCAGGCGGCGTTCTTGAGTTTCGGGTCCAGCGCATCGCGCAGACCGTCGCCCATCAGGTTGATTGCCAGCACGCTGAGCAAAATGGTCAAGCCGGGCAGGCTCACGACCCACCAGGCACGTTCGATGTAGTCGCGGGCCGAGGCCAGCATGGTGCCCCACTCCGGGGTTGGCGGTTGTACGCCAAGGCCCAGGAAGCCCAGGGCAGCAGCGTCGAGAATCGCCGAGGAGAAGCTCAACGTGGCCTGAACGATCAACGGTGCCATGCAGTTGGGCAGCACGGTGATGAACATCAGGCGCGGCAAGCTGGCGCCCGCCAGACGGGCAGCCGTCACGTAGTCGCGGTTCAGTTCGCCCATTACGGCGGCGCGGGTCAGGCGTACATAAGACGGCAACGAAACCACGGCAATGGCGATCACGGTGTTGATCAGGCCAGGGCCGAGGATGGCGACAATCGCCACGGCCAGCAGCAGGGACGGCAGGGCCAGCATGATGTCCATCAAACGCATGATGCCAGGGCCGAGCAGGCGCGGAAAAAACCCGGCAAACAGGCCGAGGATGACGCCCGGGATCAGGGAAATCACCACGGATGACAAACCGATCAGCAGCGACAGCCGTGACCCTTCAATCAGGCGTGACAGCAGGTCACGGCCCAGTTCGTCGGTGCCGAGCAAAAACTGCCACTGGCCGCCTTCCAGCCAGACCGGCGGGGTCAGCAGAAAGTCGCGGTATTGCTCGCTCGGGCTGTGGGGGGCAACCCACGGGGCAAAAATCGCGCAGAACACGATCAGGGTCATGAAAATCAGGCCCGCGACGGCGCCTTTGTTTTGGGAGAAAGCCTGCCAGAACTCTTTGTAAGGCGATGGATAAAGCAGGCTTTGATCCACTTCGGTGGTGCTTGGAGAGGTGCTCATGGTCAGGATCTCAGCGCTGGTGACGGATGCGTGGATTGGCAAAGCCGTAGAGGATGTCCACTACGAAGTTGACCAGAATCACCAGGCAGGCAATTAACAGGATGCCGTTTTGCACCACGGGATAGTCCCGGGCGCCGATGGCTTCGATCAGCCATTTGCCGATACCGGGCCACGAGAAGATGGTCTCGGTCAGTACGGCACCGGCCAGCAGGGTGCCGACTTGCAGGCCGACCACGGTCAGTACCGGGATCAGGGCGTTGCGCAGGCCGTGCACGAAAACTACGCGGGCAGGCGACAGGCCTTTGGCGCGGGCGGTACGGATGTAGTCCTCGCGCAGTACTTCGAGCATCGATGAGCGGGTCATCCGTGCAATCACGGCCAGTGGAATGGTGCCCAGCACGATGGCAGGCAGAATCAGGTGGTGCAGAGCATCCCAGAAGGCTTCGGGCTGGTCGCTGAGCAGGGTGTCGATGAGCATGAAACCGGTTCTTGGTTCGATGTCGTACAAGAGGTCGATACGCCCGGAAACCGGGGTCCAGCCCAGACCCACGGAGAAGAACATGATCAGGATCAGGCCCCACCAGAAGATCGGCATCGAGTAACCCGCCAGGGAGATACCCATCACCCCGTGGTCAAACAATGAGCCTCGCTTGAGTGCTGCAATGACCCCTGCCAGTAGCCCGAGCACACCGGCTAACAACAGCGCAGCAGTGGCCAGTTCGAGAGTGGCGGGGAACAGTGCGGAAAATTCGGTCCATACGCTTTCACGGGTGCGCAATGACTCGCCCAAATCGCCGTGAGCGAGCTTGGTGACGTAGTCAATGTACTGCTCATGCAGCGGTTTGTTCAGACCCAGGCGCTCCATTGCCTGGGCGTGCATTTCAGGGTCGACCCGTCGTTCGCCCATCATGACTTCGACCGGGTCACCCGGGATCATGCGAATCAAGGCAAAGGTCAGAAGGGTGATGCCGAAGAAGGTGGGTATCAACAACCCCACTCGGCGGGCAATAAAACTAAACATCTTATGGTGTTCCTTATCAGCCGGTTAGGCAGGTCCGCCAGGGTTCAGGTAAACCCTGGCGGGTTTTTTATTGTTCTACTTCACCTGGGTTGTGGCGAAGTTATTGTTGGTCAGGGGGCTAAGGGTATAGCCCTCAACATTTCTGCGCATCGCAGTAAACAGCATAGGATGGGTTACGTTGATCCATGGTTGGTCCTGATTAAAAATTACTTGTGCTTGTTGATAGAGTGCAGCCCGTTCAGAGGGTTCAGTGATGCCGCGAGCCTTGGTAATCAGGGCTTCGAAATCCTTATTGCACCAGCGTGAATAGTTTTCGCCGTTCTTGGCTGCCTCGCAGCTGAGCAGTGGGGTCAGGAAGTTATCCGGGTCGCCGTTATCGCCGCCCCATCCGGTCGAGACCATATCGTGCTCGCCACTTTTGGCGCGTTTGAGCATTTCGCCCCATTCCATGACGCGAATATCCACTTTGAGTCCGATTTTCTGCAGATCGGACTGAAGCAGCTGGGCACCCAGCATCGGGTTGGGGTTGGTCGGGCCGCCGCCGTTACGGGTGAAGAAGGTCAGTACCGTGCCTTCTGGTACACCGGCTTCCTTGAGCAGCGCCCGGGCCTTGTACAGGTCTCGGGGCGGGCTTTGGATATTGGTGTTATAGCCAAGCATGGTGGGCGGGTACGGGTTGATCGCAATCAGCGCGTTGCCTTCACCGTGCACGGTGTTGAGGTAGGTTTGTTTGTCGAAGGCCATGTCGATGGCTTTGCGCACCCGCACATCGCTCAGGTATTTGTGACTGGTGTTCATGGCGATGTAGCTGGTCATCAGGGCTGCCAGTTCATCGACCTTGAGGTTGGGGTCTTTGCGGATGTTTTTGACGTCATCGGGCTTGGGGTACAGCGCGATCTGGCATTCGTTGGCCTTGAGTTTTTGCAGGCGCACGTTGCTGTCGGTGGTCACGGCAAAAATCAGGTTGTCGCTGGGGGGCTTGCCACGGAAGTAATCCGGATTGGCCTTGAAGCGTACCTGGGCATCCTTGTTGTAGCGCACGAAGATAAACGGGCCGGTGCCGATAGGCTTGTTGTTCAAGTCAGCGGTTTTGCCGGACTTGAGCAGCTGGTCGGCATATTCGGCGGAGTAGATGGAGTTAAACGGCATCGCGATATCACGCAAGAATGGTGATTCGGCGTGGTTGAGGGTGATTTTTACGGTCAGGTCGTCAACTTTTTCGACGCTTTTGAGCAGGTTTTTGAAACCCATACTTTCAAAGTAGGGGTAACCGACCAACGACAGTTTGTGCCACGGGTGATTCGGGTCCAGCTGGCGCTGAAAACTCCAGACCACATCGTCGGCGTTCACGGTTCGGGTCGGTTTGAAATAATCGGTGGTGTGAAATTTCACGCCGGGGCGCAGGTGGAAAGTGTACTCAAGCCCATCCGGGCTGATGTCCCAGCGTTCGGCCAGTGCTGGTTCGACGTCGGTCGTACCGGGTGCGAAGTCGACCAGGCGGTTGAGTATGGTTTCAGCCGAGGCATCGGCTGTCACGGCGGTGGTGAATTGGACGATATCGAATCCTTCAGGGCTGGCTTCGGTGCAGACCACCAGGTTTTTCGCGTTAGCACAGAACGCTGTACCCAGCAGTGCCACGGCGAGGGCGGTGCGTAGTGGAAGTCTTCTCATGGCAATCCTCTCCAATCAGTTGAACCAGCATGTGCCTGCGGCCGATGGGGCTAATCGGCCGCAGGCGCTGGGCATGTAAAGGTGTGTTTACAGAATGCTGAATGGAATGGTGGTCACCAGGCGGAACTCATTGATGTTGCCGTCAGCCTGGTTTTTGCTGGCGCGGTGCGTGGTGTAGGTGGCGCGAATGGCGGTGGCTTTCAGCGGGCCACTTTGCACAGCATAAGATGTGCCAACGCTGTACTCGTTGTGGGTTTCACCGTCCATGTTCCTGACGTCGTAGGCGGTGCCCTTGTACTTGGTGCCGTCGATATCCCAGCCGCGCGCGTGGTAGGCGTTGAACTTCAGGCCCGGAATACCGTACTGCGCCATGTTGATGCTGTAGGCCAGTTGCAGCGACTTCTCGTTCGGGCCGTTGAAGTCCGAGAGCAGGGAGTTGGCCAGGTAGATACCGTTGGTTTCGTGCAGGTAGTCGAAGTACTCGTCGCCGACGATTTGCTGGAATGCCAGGCTCACGGTGTGGGCCTGATGGGTCAAGGCGAATGCCAGGCTGTAGGCGTCGTTGTTGATATTGCCCAGCTCTTTCTTGCCGGTATCGAGGGTCTTGTAGTAGTTGAAGTTGGTGTTCAGACCCAGCACGGCGTTGTCGCCGATATCGTGTACCGCGCCGAAGTAGTACTGGTTCCAGAAGTCTTCCACGTTTGTTGCGTACAGCGTGGTTTTCAGGTTTTTCAGCGGCTGGTAGTTAAGGCCAGCAACGCTGGCGCGATCAGTCTCGACCCCGGCTGCGCCGTATTCACTGCGAAACTTGCTCAGGCTTTGTTCGGTACGCGGGGACACGCGATCAAAGGAGCCCGCGTCGAAGGACAGGTTGTTGAACTCTTCGCTGTGCAAGCCCACCCCTTGAAAGCTTGAAGGCAATGCGCGGTTACCGATCACGTCGATGGTCGGGCTGCTGAAGTTCTGTCGGCCTACGGTCAGCGTGGTGTTGGAGATGCGGGCGCTGAGGTTGGCCAGGCCCAACTTGCTCCACTGGCCGACGGCATCGCCATCGCTGTGGGTCAGGGTACGGTTGTTCGGACCGGCAATATCCTTGGCGTCGCGGTCCAGGGCAATGGCGTTGTAGGCCGCTACCTGGGTACTGAAGCCGACGGTGCCCTCAGTGAAGCCCGATTTGTAATCGAGGATGGTGCCCTGTACCCAGTTGATCCGGCGCGGGGTTGACTCGCGGGTACCGTGGTTGTTGTAGCTGAAGCGATCATCACGGCGCTTGAGTTCGTTGGCGTACCAGTTACGGGTAGTGCCGCTCAGGGTCTGGTCTTCAAGGAAACCCTTGGTTTCGCTTTGGGCACTGGTGCCTTTCAATTCGGTAGGTACAAATTCATCGGCGTAGGCCATCGCGGTGAGGCTGCTGATGGATAAGGCTAACAACGCACTGCTGGTGATTTTCATGGTTGAGGCTCCTCTGGTTTCTTTTTTTATTGCCGGTCTTTTTGTGTTGACTCAGCTGTTGTGAAACGATTTAAAGCATTACAAACGTTTGCGTCACGTGCGATTGGCGAAGTTTTAGCGGGCCACCTGGAAAGGTGGCCTGCTGATGCAGGCTGGGTGTTGTGTGTCGTCAACTGTGGGAGCGAGCCTGCTCGCGAATATCCCAACACCGTCTCGATCGGGTTATCGCTAACGTCCTTCGCGAGCAGGCTCGCTCCCACACCGGCACTGGCTTGTGCTTTAGTCCTTGAGGCTGACGCCAGAGAAGGCGTTACGCCCAAAGGGGCTGACCTTGAAACCTTCGACCTTGGCACTTAGCGGCTGGTTGACCGTGGAGTGCGCAATGGGGGTGATAGGCACCTGTTGCTTGAGCAACTGCTGGGCCTGTTTGTAGAGCACCGTACGTTGGTCGCGGTCGGTGACGATCTTGGCGTTCTTGACCAGCGTGTCGTACTCCTTGTCGCACCACATGGAGTAGTTATTGCCGCCAATCGCGTCACAGCTGTAGAGGGTGCCGAGCCAGTTGTCCGGGTCACCGTTGTCGCCGGTCCAGCCGATCAGGCTGATGTCATGCTCGCCATTTTTGGTGCGCTTGATGTATTCGCCCCATTCATAGCTGACGATCTTGACCTTGAGCCCGACCTTGGCCCAGTCCGATTGCAGCATTTCGGCCATGAGCTTGGCGTTCGGGTTGTAAGGGCGCTGCACGGGCATGGCCCACAGGGTGATTTCAGTGCCTTCCTTGACGCCAGCCGCCTTGAGCAGCTCTTTGGCTTTTTCGGGATTGTAGGCCGCATCCGTGATGGTCTCGTCGTAGGACCATTGTGTTGGCGGCATGGCGTTGACCGCTTTCTGGCCCGCGCCCTGGTATACCGCCTTGAGGATCTGGTCCTTGTTGACGGCCATGTCCAGCGCCTGACGTACTTGCAGTTGGTCGAGCGGCTTGTGCTGCACGTTGTAGGCGATGTAGCCGAGGTTGAAGCCGGGCTTTTCGATGACTTGCAGCTTGGGGTCGGCCTTGAGACCGGCGACGTCTGCCGGGCGCGGGTTCAGCGAGACCTGGCACTCGTTTTTACGCAGTTTCTGCATGCGTGCCGAAGCGTCGACACTGATCGAGAAAATCAGGTTATCGAGTTTGACCTGGCTTGGATCCCAGTATTCCTTGTTGGCGGCGTAGCGGATGTTGGAGTCTTTCTGATACCGCTGAAACACGTACGGGCCGGTGCCGACCGGCTTCTGGTTGATGTCGCTGGGTTTGCCGCTCTTGAGCAGTTGATCGGCATATTCGGCTGACAAAATCGCAGCAAAGCTCATGGCCAGGTTTTGGATAAAAGCGGCGTCTACCGAGTTGAGTTTCATGACCACGGTCATGGGGTCGGTTTTTTCAACGCTGGCGATGTTCTTGTCCAGGCTCATCCCGGTGAAGTACGGGAACTCGGTCGGGTAAGCCTTACGAAATGGATGGTCGGCGTTGAGCATACGGTTGAACGTGAAGAGCACGTCATCGGCGTTGAAGTCACGGGTCGGGGTGAACCATTTGGTGGTGTGAAACTTGACCCCGTCGCGCAGGTGAAAGGTGTAAGTCAGGCCATCTTCGGAAATGTCCCAACGAGTAGCCAGAGCGGGGCCGGCTGCGGTGCCGCCTTTTTCAAATTCGGCGAGGCGGTTGTAAATCGGTTCGGCCGCGTCGTTATCGGTGGCGGTGGTGTACTGCGCGGTATCAAAACCGGCGGGGCTGCCTTCCGAGCAAAACACCAGGCTATTGGCGGCGTTTGCGAGCGGGCTGCCGGCAAGTACGCCGGCGCTGAGTAACACAGATAAAACCAGAGGGTTGCGCATGGCGTTCCCTATCCTTTTTCTTGTTTTTGAGTCCTGAGCGCGAGCCTTGATCAAAGGCCTGCGGTTCAGGGCGTCGATATCATCAGCTACGGTGCCGCACCCGGCGCAATAGACTGGCTGTGTGTCGACGTTAGGGCGTCAAAACTCAGCAGTAAATGCGTCAGGCCTGACAAACTTGTAGGAATTGTCTTGGCGTCCTATAGCCTCTGATGTAGTCAGAAGTGGCTAAAGGCTGTAGGTGAATTCCACCGTCCTGGTAGAGAAGTGAATGCGGCGTTGTAGCCGCATTCACCGGTCCTGTTATTTGCTGACGCTGACCCCGTAGAAGGAGTTCAAGCCGAATGGGCTGATCTTGAAGTCCTGTACGTTCGTGCGCATCGGTTGATACACCGTCGAGTGTGCGATAGGTGTCATCGGGACCTGGCTTTTGAGTCGTTGCTGCGCCTGTTGGTACAGTTTTGTGCGCTCGGCAACATCGGTGGTGGCCTTGGCGGCTTTCACCAGCTTGTCGAACTCGGGGTCACACCACTTGGAGAAGTTGTTGCCTTGCAGCGAGTCGCAGCCGAACAGGGTGCCGAGCCAGTTGTCCGGGTCACCGTTGTCGCCGCTCCAGCCAATCAGCATCGCGCCGTTTTCGCCGCCTTTGGAGCGTTTGATGTACTCGCCCCATTCATAGCTCATGATCTTGGCTTTGATGCCGATTTTGCTCCAGTCCGACTGCAGCATTTCGGCCATCAGCTTGGCATTCGGGTTGTACGGACGTTGAACCGGCATGGCCCACAGGACGATTTCGGTGCCGTCCTTGATGCCGGCTTCCTTGAGCAGAGCCTTGGCTTTTTCCGGGTCGAAAGGTGCGTCCTTGATGCTGGTGTCATACGACCACTGGGTAGGAGGCATGGAGCCAACGGCCAGTTGGCCTGCACCCTGATACACCGAGTCGATGATCTGCTGCTTGTTTACTGACATGTCCAAGGCCTGGCGAACCTTGAGCTGAGCCATCGGGTTTGGCTCGTTGCTGCCCTTGATCTTGTCCATCACGTTGTAGGCGATGTAACCGAGGTTGAAACCTGCCTGGTGAGGCATCTTCAGGTTCTTGTCTTCACCAAGGGCCTTGAGGTCTGCCGGGCGCGGGAACAGGGTGACCTGGCACTCATTCTTTTTAAGCTTCTGGATCCGTACCGAAGGGTCGGTAGTGATGGCGAAAATCAGATTGTCGATTTTGACGTCTTCAGGCTTCCAGTAGTCCTTGTTGCCGGTGTAACGGATGTTCGAGTCTTTCTGGTAGCTCTTGAACACAAACGGGCCAGTGCCGATCGGCTTCTGGTTGATATCGGCAGGCTTGCCTTCCTTGAGCAGCTTGTCGGCGTACTCGGCGGACTGGATGGAGGCAAAACTCATGGCCAGGTTCTGGATAAACGCGGCATCCACGGTGTTCAGCGTGAATTTGACGGTCTTGTCGTCGACTTTTTCCACCTTGGCGATGTTTTTATCCATGCCCATGTCGGTGAAATAAGGGAATTCGGTGGGGTAGGCCTTACGGAACGGCATGTCTTTGTCGAGCATGCGGTTGAACGTGAAGAGCACGTCGTCGGCGTTAAAATCGCGGGTTGGCTTGAAGTACGGGGTGGTATGGAACTTGACGCCATCACGCAGGTGGAAGGTCCATGTCAGGTTGTCCGGGGAGACATCCCAGCTGGTTGCAAGGCCTGGTTCAACCGCGGTGCCGCCGCGCTGGAATTGGCTCAATCGGTTGTAGATGGTTTCGGCCGATGCATCAAAGTCAGTACCGGTGGTGTACTGACCCGGGTCAAAACCAGCCGGGCTGCCTTCAGAGCAAAACACCAGATTGGTCGCAGCGTGGGCGAAAGGTGCACTTGCCAACAGGCTGGCACCTACTAAAAACGGAATGACCGCGTATTTGAACATGGTGGCCTCATGATTTTTGTCATTTTTGGTTTGAGGGCGACCTTGTGAGTCGACCCGGCGATACTTATGCACAGCCCATACCCATTGCAATATGCGAAAGCCGGTGAAGCCTGAAAATGTGGAACGATCGTACAAGAATGTCGCGTTTGTATAATTTATGACGCATTTGATCGTTTGCGCACGGGTTTTAGACTCATTTTCTTACACGTTCTTGAGCATCAGGACACCGAAGTGCACTGTTTTGGAACAACGCTGTTACTTATCTAGACTCTTGCGCTGGAAATATGTAGGTCAACGCCAGCAGCGCATGTAGTCCATCGCCTTTTAATACTAGGACGGTCTGTAGGAGTTTTTCGTGCGGCATAAAAAAACCCCTGAAACATGTCTGTTTCAGGGGTTTTCAGGATGGATCGGTGTTTATTGCATCTGGACTTCAATCGCACCATCGGCGCTCATGCTTACTTCGCTGGTACCGGCTTCGACTTCCGGGGTCGGCGCCGAGTCCATCGCTGGGGCTGCGGCTTTCATCATCATCGCGCTGCGCATGTAGGGCTGCGGGTAACCGTTGGTGTTGAGGTTCAGGTTGATGATTTTGTAACCCTTGCCGCCCAGCGCATCGGTTGCCAGTTGCGCGCGGGCCTTGAACGCGTTGACCGCATCCTTGAGCAATGCGTCTTCGCTGGTTTTGCGGGTGGCATTGGCTACGGTGAATTGCATGCTGCCCATTTTCAGGGTTTGCATCAGATCGCCGGTGAGCTTGGACAGCGCTGCAAAGTCGGTACTTTCCAGGCGCAGTTCGGCGCGTTCACGCCAGCCAGTGATCTTCTGGGTCTTGTTGTCGTAAATCGGATAGCTGTTGCGATTGCCCTGGCGCAAGGTCACTTCCTTGACGGACTTGGCCTGGCCAATGGCCTTGTTCATCGACGTGGTGATTTCAGCCGCCAGCTTGGCCGCATCGGTGTTTTGCGCCTCGGTGTACAGCGTCACGATCATCAGGTCGCGGGGGACTTCCTGGCTGGCCTCGGCACGCAATGAGATCTGGTTGTAATGAATGTCGTCGGCCAGGGCCGGCAAGCTGGCAAGCGCGCCGATACTCAGGGTCAGCAGGGCAGCGGTGCGTTGAAAGTTGGACATGGAGGCTCCTTGAAAGAGGACAGCAAGACCCATAAGACTGTAGTAAGTGGCCATCAGTTCGCCCAGTTACATTTTCACTACATTTGACCTGCCGACTGCTTCGCAGCCTCGCTACGCTCTTCATCGGCTACAGGTAGTGCAGGTTTTGATAAAAAACACTGTGGCTCTTTGCCGCACGTTTGCCTGTCGGGTCGCTCGCTTGGTTATACTCCCGGTGATCCGCCTGGAGCGCTCATCAGGAGAGCTCATGCTCGCCCCCGTTCAGTTATTGTCCGCGACTCGTCAGAACCTCTGGCGTCTTACGTTTATCCGCATGTTGGTACTGGCCGCGCAAGCGGGTTCAGTAGGCTTTGCCTACCTGTTCAATTTGCTGCCGCTGCCCTGGTTTCAGCTGAGTATTACCCTCGGGTTTTCCATGCTGCTGTGCGCGTTTACCGCGATCAGGTTGCGTACCACCTGGCCGGTAACAGAGCTGGAATACGCCCTGCAACTGGCCTGTGACCTGTTTATCCACAGCGCCTTGTTGTATTTCTCCGGTGGCTCGGCCAACCCATTCGTCTCGTATTACCTGGTGCCGCTGACCATCGCCGCCGTGACACTGCCATGGCGCTATTCCTTGGTGTTAACCGGTATTGCGCTGGCGCTCTACACCCTGTTGTTGTCGCAGTCTTTCCCGATAGACACGGTGCCGTTCTTCCGCGAAAAGCTGCAAATTTATGGAATGTGGCTGAGTTTTGCCCTGTCTGCTGCGGTCATCACGTTTTTCGCCGCCAAGATGGGCGAAGAGCTGCGCCGCCAGGAAGAGCTGCGCGCCCTGCGTCGTGAAGAGGGGCTGCGTGACCAGCAATTGCTGGCGGTGGCCACCCAGGCCGCCGGTGCGGCCCACGAGTTGGGCACGCCGCTGTCGACCATGAGCGTGCTGCTTAAGGAAATGCGCCGCGATCACCCGGACCCCGAGTTGCAGGAAGATCTGAGCGTGCTTCAGGATCAGGTCAAGTTGTGCAAGGAGACCTTGCAGCAACTGGTGCGCGCCGCTGAGGCCAACCGCCGTTTGGCGATTGAAGTCCAGGATGTTACGCAGTGGTTGGACGAGGCCCTGAACCGCTGGCACTTGATGCGCCCCGAAGCCACATACCGCCTTCAGTGCCTGGGCCACGACCCGGTCCCGCGTCTGGCGCCACCACCGGATTTGACCCAGGCACTGCTAAACCTGCTCAACAATGCAGCCGATGCCTGCCCTGAAGGGCTGGAAGTCTGCCTCGATTGGGATGCAGTTGATCTGACCATCAGTATTCGTGACCACGGCCCAGGTGTACCGTTGGCCATCGCCGAGCAAATCGGCAAACCCTTTTTTACCACCAAGGGCAAAGGCTTCGGTCTGGGCCTATTCTTGAGCAAGGCCAGCGTGACCCGCGCTGGCGGCTCGGTAAAACTCTACAGTCATGAGGATGGCGGAACGCTCACTGAGCTGCGCCTGCCACGTGTCGCCCGAGGAAATGAAAATGAGTGAAGAAATTCAGGTCGAAGGCGAAGAGCTGCCGCATTTGTTGTTGGTAGATGACGACGCCACGTTTACCCGCGTAATGGCCCGCGCCATGAGCCGTCGCGGTTTTCGCGTCAGCACGGCGGGCTCCGCCGAAGAAGGGCTGATTCTGGCCCAGCAGGACCTGCCCGATTATGCGGCGCTGGATCTTAAAATGGACGGCGATTCAGGCCTGGTCCTTTTGCCCAAGCTGCTTGAGCTTGATCCCGAGATGCGGGTAGTGATCCTCACCGGTTACTCGAGCATCGCCACCGCCGTTGAGGCGATCAAGCGCGGGGCCTGCAACTACCTGTGCAAGCCTGCGGATGCGGATGACGTGCTCGCGGCCTTGCTGTCGCAGCATGCCGATCTCGAAACCCTGGTGCCGGATAACCCGATGTCGGTTGACCGCTTGCAATGGGAGCATATCCAGCGCGTGCTGGGTGAGCATGAAGGCAATATTTCGGCCACTGCCCGCGCACTGGGCATGCACCGCCGCACTTTGCAGCGCAAGCTGCAGAAGCGCCCGGTTCGACGCTGAACGGGAGCTGTAGCCTTTTCATTGCGTCTTGCATGCAAACGGCTACAGCCCCTAATCTGTATCAAGACGTGTCTTAGCGTCGTGAGCCGGTTGTCCTGACCGGCTTGCAGGTTGCTCTTTACTCCGAACGAGCCTGAACGATGAATCAGAACGCTGAGCCTTCTGTTGTGAATGATGCTGTGCGTGGGGATTTCATACCTAGGGTCTGGGGCCTCATTACTCCCTACTGGCGCAGTGAGGAGCGGGTCAAGGCGTGGTTGCTGCTGATTGCAGTAATTGCCTTGTCGCTGGTCAGCGTCGGCATATCGGTGTGGATCAACCACTGGTACAAGGACTTCTACAACGCCCTGGAAAAGAAGGACGGAGCCGCATTCTGGAGCTTGATCGGCTACTTCGGGATCATTGCTGCGGCAGGCATTGTTGGCGCGGTGTACCGGCTTTATTTGACTCAGATGTTGACCATTCGCTGGCGTCGATGGCTGACCGAGCAGCACTTTGCGCGCTGGCTCGCGCACAAAAACTATTACCAGCTGGAGCAGGGCGGTTACACCGACAACCCTGACCAACGCATCAGTGAAGACCTTAACTCGTTCACCGACAATACCCTGGCTCTGGGCCTGGGCCTGATCCGTACGCTGGTTAGTCTGGTGTCGTTTTCGGTTATTTTGTGGGGCGTCTCGGGCAGTATCGAGGTCTTTGGCATCACCATTCCCGGCTATATGTTCTGGTGCGCGTTGCTGTATGCCGCAGTCGGCAGCTGGCTGGCGCATTTGATCGGCCGGCGCTTGATTGGCCTGAGCAACCAACAACAACGTTTCGAAGCCGACCTGCGTTTCTCGATGGTCCGGGTCCGTGAAAATGCCGAGAGCATTGCGCTGTATAACGGCGAGCCGAATGAACATGAGCGGCTGAGTTCACGCTTCGATAAAGTCTGGAGGAACTTCTGGACGCAAATGAAGGTGCAAAAGCGCCTGACTTTCTTCACCGCCGGTTACTCGCAAATCGCTATTATTTTTCCGTTTATCGTTGCCGCGCCGCGCTACTTTGCGGGCAAGATCGAGCTGGGCGAACTGATGCAAATCAACTCGGCTTTCAGCAATGTACAAGAGAACTTCAGCTGGTTTATCGATGCCTACGTCACCCTGGCGGCGTGGCGCGCGACCAGTGATCGGTTGCTGAGCTTTCGTCAGGCGATGACCGATAACGAGCAACGCTTGCCAGCGATTGATGTGCAGAGCCAGGGCCTGGAGTTGAAGATCGAAGACCTGAGCCTGGACCTGGCAGATGGTCGCCCTCTGCTGCATAACGCCAATTTGCAGGTCGAGGAAGGTGAGCGGCTGATGCTTAGCGGTCGCTCCGGCAGCGGCAAAAGTACATTGCTCAGAGCAATGGGCGGGCTTTGGCCACGAGGGGGCGGAGCGATTCGATTACCTCGGGAGCGCGCGCTGTTTTTGCCGCAAAAACCTTACTTGCCCATCGGCACCTTGCGTGACGCGTTGAGTTATCCACAGACCGGCGATACCTATCCGACCGAGCTGTATCAAGAAGTGCTACGCACTTGCCGTCTGGAGCATCTGGTTCCCCAGCTCGACGAGGTCAATCACTGGCAGCGTCTGTTGTCCGGAGGCGAGCAACAACGCTTGGCTTTTGCCCGTGCGCTGCTGTATCGCCCACAGTGGCTTTATATGGATGAATCGACATCGGCCATGGACGAGGAGGATGAGGCCATGTTGTACCAGGCTCTGGTAGAGCAGTTGCCGAATTTGAGCATTGTCAGCGTGGGGCATCGCAGCAGTCTTGCGCGCTTTCATCCAAGGCATGTGCGGATTGTTGAGGGGCAGTTGGTGGCGCAGTAGGGGAGGCGCGCAAGCAGCATGCTAGAGTGCTGCTTCCCGCTTTTTGGAACCTGTCATGAGCTTTCTATTTCGCAGCGCTGCGTTAAGTCTGTTGCTGGTCAGCCTGCCTCTGGCGGCGGCACCTGCTGTTACACCGCTGTTGCATGGGCAGTTCTTGCCTTCCGATGATTTGCAATTGCGCAGCGAGGTCCCCGAGCAACAGCAATTGATGATGGTGACTTCGTATTCGGTGGTGGTGGGTAGCCAGCGTCAATCCAATCAGCAGCCGATTCCGGTGACTTCGCCTTTGTTGCTGCGCCTGAAGGGCAAACCGATGAGTCAGGGCGCTACGGTGCGCCAGGTGCTGATTTCGTTTGATGGTGAAAGCAAGAGCCTGAAAAAGCCTGTTTTTGACAGCAAGACGCGAACCCTGAGCCTTTCCTATCCGCTGTCCCAATACCGTGTGGTAATTGATTTACTGCGCAACGACACGGTCTATTGCCAGTTTTTGACCTATGCCAATGGGCATATTTGGGCCGACTTGCACACCGGTAGCGTGCGCGCACGTTGAGCCTTGGGTAAACTGCTGGCCCCGTGAAGTATCAGCAGGCTGGAGCCGGACATGCGTAAAGACAAGAAGCAGTTGATTGGTGATGAGATCGGCGACGAGCAGATCAAGTTGTTCCTGGACTTCGAGCCTGTGGACGCCATCTCGCCGTCGCTGCACAAATTGATCAAAGCCTATCGTGGCCTGCGTATCGATGACTTTGGGCGTTTCCTGACCTTCTTCAACGAAGCCGGTTACGACCTGGATGGCAAAGACGAGCACGGCCAGACGTTTGTGGACCTCATCAAGGATCAGCGCAACGCGGATGAGTACATCGAACTCATCGAAAAAGCCCGCGGCTAAGATCCCTACTCCTGTAGCCGCTGGCGAAGGAACGAGGCTGCGTTCGAGGACGCAGTCCTCGTAAACCCGCTAATCGCGATGTATCTGAATTACCCGATTGCATGGTTTTACGGCTGCTGTGCAGCCGAACGCAGCCTCGTGGAGCTCGGCAGCGGCTACAGGCTTCGTGCTTCTATTCCAGAAAACTCCGACCAACCCTGAGCTATTTGCTACGGGGTGTTCTTGTGTGGGCGATCAATACTCAAACAGGCATGTCAGGTGCTCATCAGGACGATGGGCAAAACTTCAATTGGAATGGAATCAAGCAATGAAGCGTCTGTGCAGTTTTATTTTTGGACTTGGATTGATGGCTGTGGGCTCTGCCGCTCTGGCCGCCGATGAGGTACTGGAGGTCGAGATATTTAACGCGACAGCCAAGGCCATTTCGCCGGGCAACGACTTTTCATGGCTGGAGAGCCCTGAAAATGCTGGGCACGATTTTGTTGTCGAGCCGTCCACCAGTCAGGAGCTGTTGTATTACTTGCCAGCGTCCAGAGGGTCTGAAACCTTCACTTATCGTCAGGGCGAACAGGTCTGTTACTTCGGCTT
Organism: Pseudomonas sp. ML2-2023-6; assembly: GCF_037055265.1. NCBI lineage: Bacteria > Pseudomonadati > Pseudomonadota > Gammaproteobacteria > Pseudomonadales > Pseudomonadaceae > Pseudomonas > Pseudomonas sp. ML2-2023-6. Next base: position 1,538,703 of record NZ_CP146347.1, read on the forward strand.
TGGTCATCTCACACCGGACGCCAGCAATCTCAATCGCTGGGCTCAGGCCAGGTCGGTCGGGGCAGTCACCGTCGGCTGTGCCGCAGAACTGATTGCGGTATCGGACGATGATGAGTTTTCGCGCAATGGCGGCTCGCGAGTGCTGTTCACGATGGGCTGAAACGCTTGCGTATCGGTTACAAAAAAGCCCCTGCGCTTAACAGCGCAGGGGCTTTTTGTTGTGCGTCATTTTGAGGTGACGCTGTTACGCGATGCTGGTATTGGCGTTCTGCGGCTCAACCAGTTCCAGCAACTCGGAGTTGCGGGTGCTGATTGTGTGGTACAGCTCGGCGTCGGTCTCGAGGACTTTTTCCCGTGCCGGGAAGATTTCCTTGAGCTTGGTCGCCCATTCGCCACGTGCTTTGTCTGCGAAGCAACGCTCGATCAGATCCAGCATGATCGAAACGGTTACCGAAGCGCCCGGCGAGGCACCCAGCAGAGCTGCCAGCGAACCGTCCTTGGCAGCAACCAGTTCGGTACCGAACTGCAACACGCCGCCTTTCTTCGGATCTTTCTTGATGATCTGAACCCGTTGCCCGGCAATCTCAAGACGCCAGTCTTCGGCCTTGGCCTGCGGGTAGAAGCGACGCAGGGAGTCCAGGCGCTGTTCCATCGATTGGCGCACTTCGCTGACCAGGTACTTGGTCAGATCCATGTTGTCGCGAGCCACGGCGAGCATTGGCCCGATGTTGCCCAGACGGATCGACATCGGCAGGTCAAGGAACGAACCGTGCTTGAGGAACTTTGTGGTGAAACCGGCATAAGGTCCGAACAGCAACGACTTTTTGCCATCAACCACACGGGTGTCCAGGTGCGGTACCGACATCGGTGGCGAACCTACAGCAGCCTGGCTGTAAACCTTGGCCTGGTGCAGCTTGACCACTTCCGGGTTATCGCAACGCAGCCATTGGCCGCTGACCGGGAAGCCGCCATAGCCTTTGCTTTCTTCGATGCCCGACGCTTGCAGCAGCGGCAATGCCGCACCACCTGCGCCCAGGAATACGAATTTTGCATCAACCTGGCGAGTGTTGCCGCTGTTGGTGTCCTTGATGCTCACCGTCCAGCCGCTGCCATTGCGCTTGAGGCCGGTGACCTTTTTGCTGTACTTGATCTGGGTGTCCGGTGCGCTGGCCAGATGCTTGAGCAACTGCTGGGTCAGGGCGCCGAAGTTGACGTCAGTACCGTTCAGCACACGGGTGGCCGAGATGTGCTGGTCCGCAGGGCGGCCCGGCATCATCAAAGGCATCCACTCGGTCATTTTGGCTTTGTCTTCGGTGTATTCCATATCTGTAAACGCATGGTGCTTGCTCAGCACTTCAAAACGTTTTTTCAGGAAGGACACACCTTTTTCGCCTTCAACGTAGCTCAGGTGAGGCACTGGGCTGATGAAGGACTTGCACGAACCGAAGGTGCCCTTTTGCGCCAGATAGGCCCAAAACTGCTTCGACACTTCGAACTGGGCATTGATATGCACAGCCTTTTTGATGTCGATCGAACCATCAGCCGCCTGCGGCGTGTAGTTCAATTCGCAAAGGCCAGCATGACCGGTGCCCGCGTTGTTCCACGGGTTGGAACTCTCCGCAGCACCTGAGTCCATCTGCTCAACAACTTCCAGCGTAATGCCGGGGTCGAGCTCTTTGAGCAGTACGGCGAGGGTGGCACTCATGATGCCCGCTCCAACCAGTACTACGTCGACTGCTTCGTTATGCGCCATTAACGCGTCTCCAAAATCTACGGCACCAAATTGACGGCATAGCTGCCAGGTGTTCCGAGGCGTGGTTCTGATTAGCCTCGGATCACGCATGGCCAGGATCGCCATGTCCGATTCTTCGCAATTTCTTGCAACTTTAGCGCACGCCCAGACCGGGCCTTCGAGGTACATATGAACGCATTTCAGTACCTTGGAGGCAATTCGACTTAAGGTCTAGAGCGTCCGTTTGTGCAACCAAATCCGTAAGCGGACAGGCTTTCAGTCTCGTGCTGTGGAGCCGACTTCGATCCTGCTTGGTGGGGCAATATCAGACGCTAATGGTGCATGTTCAGACGCAAAACTTTTCATTTGCTCGCCACACTCTTGTGAAGTTGTGAAACCCGTTTTTTTTCACGCTCTCTTGAAGACGTGAACCTCAAAAAAGGGCTGCCGCAAGCCTGGTACCGAACCAGTGACCGAGCGTTATGGCAGCTCTGGCAGACCATGTTGAAAGTGGGGTTACGCAGTGAAATTCAAGCGCGCCAGCTTCACATGATCTGTGTGGGCGGCTCTCTGTGGGCGGTGCGGGGGAGCTAATACAAGCGCATTAGCGATGCTGCGAGGCCCGATCAGGAGACGTCCTTATAATCGGGGGGAGATTGTAGCGAAGAAACGCGGGCAATTGATCCTGTTAAATGACTTTTCTTGGTGCGCCGATCAAAGTCCCAGCAAGGGCAGTGCCGCTGAGCGGGTTGCGGACGAGGCAATACGGGCGTTGGCGGGTAGTACCTGGTGCAACCAGTTGAGGCGGATTTCTTCGATCTCGACCCAGCTGTCGCCGACCGGCGGTTGTTTGCATTGTTTGAAAGCCTGGCAGCGCCCCGTGGAGTCAAGGCGCACGAAGCAGCGATGAGGACGATTCAAGCCGAACAACGATAAGAGCATGTTCATGGCAGCACCTCTTTGGTCAGTGCTCAGACTATGCCTTGTCGAAGTGACATCACGATGTATCGGCGATGACAGAGTGGTGACAGCAAGCGGCTAGTTCGCAGGCGCACAGCACCCTATACTGACGGTCTGTTTTACCCAGTCCTGGAGAGATGAGCATGTTGCAACGCCTGTTGTTCGGTTTGATTACTGTGACCAGTTTGACTCTGGTCGGCTGCGCCCACAGCCCGCAACAACTTAGCCCGCAACCCAAACTGACCACCCAGCTTGCGCCAGTGGGTCGTGGCCAGCCGGTCGTGGTGCGGGTCGTGGACGGTCGTCCTTCGCCAACCCTGGGCACCCGTGGTGGCATGTACCCCGAGACCAGCGCGATCAGCGTCAGCAGTGCTGATGTGATCCCTAAACTGCAAGCCCAGGCTGAAGCGGCTGTGCGGTTGCTGGGCTACACGCCGACATCCAATGCGATGAACGCGCCAACCCTGACCGTGACTCTGGCCGAGCTGAAATATCAATCGCCCAAAGACACCATGTACGTGACCGAAGCCACAATCGGTGCGACCTTTCGTTCTGATGTGAAGAACGGTGGCCGTACTTACAGCGGTCGTTATGGAGCGTCGCTGGATCAACGCTTCGGCATGGCGCCGAATCAGGAAACCAACACCAAGTTGGTGAGCGATGTACTGAGTGATGCGCTGACCCGTGTGTTCCAGGACCCATCGGTGGGTCGTTTGCTCGGCGAGTAATCGCGGACAAACAAAAAAGCCCGAACTTACTGAGTTCGGGCTTTTTTTTGTTTGGACGCTTCAGGCCGCTTCGGCATACAGCTCCAGGCGGCTGACGCCGGTGAGCAAGTCCAGCTCGGGCAAGTCGGCATGGGTGTGGCCGCTCAAAGCGCAGTAAACCAGCCAGTGGTGGTCCTGAACGTTAAAGGCCAGGCCTTCGATCAGTGCCTGCTGTTCGTCGCTGGGGGCGATCAGGTAAAGGCGATCCTGGTTCTCTGCGTGCAGCATGACAAGCTCCGTGTCGGTGTCGAGGGGCCACAGAGTGACCTCTCTACATGACGATACGGTTACAGCAGAAATTAACAGAGGTGATGCTCTTGTAGCAGTTGCCGAAGGCTACGTCCGATTGCGAAGCGATCGTAAACCTGAAACCGCGAGTTGTCTGAAAGATCGCGGTTTCTGATTCTGCGACGGCTGCGCCGCCGGACGCAGCCTGCGGCAGCTGCTACGCGTGAGGTTACAGCGCCAACCCGGCCTTGATCCGATACTGGTTACGCACCGGCATCGCATATTGCAGCACCAGGTACGGGCGGTGCTCGACCGGGCAGGCGTCCAGACGGCGTTGCCATTCCTGCTTGGCCTTGGCCAGTTCTTCGGCACCGAATACCTCGGTGGCCTTGGGCACTTGCAGCTCGGGATCGGCATCGCTCCACTGTGCATACGCGAGGTAATGCGCCGGGAACAGGCGGTAGCCGCTGAGGATATGGCGATCCATTTCGGCGGCCAGCAACTTGCTGTCCTCGAAAGGTGTGGTGATGGGCGCAGCAAAGTTCACGTGTACGCGGCCTTTGTAGCCGGTGATGCCGTTGGCGATGCTGGTGTCGTCTTCGCCCGGTATCTTGCTGTAGGTGCCCGTGGTGGCGCGGATGTACAGCTCGCGAGCCTTGGCCTGGTCGCAGGGGTCGTATTCGTAGCTGATCGATACCGGGGTCAGGTTCAATGACTGAATGACTTCGGCGAACGGCTCGTCTTTACGGCTCATGTGAAACATTTTCAGGATCGCCGAATCGGTGCGGTCATCACCGTCCTTGGCCCGACCTTCGGCCTGGGCGATCCAGATCGATTGGCAGTCGTTGCGGATCGAGTGATTGATATACGCCGACAGCAGTTGATAGGCCGCGAGCTTCTCACGCCGTCCGGTAATCGAGCGGTGCACGATAAAGCTCTTGTTCAGGCGCATCAGATCGCTGACAAAGGGTTTTTGCAGCAGGTTGTCGCCAATGGCGATGCGTGGCGTCGGCAGGCCCGCGTGATACACCGCATAGTTGACGAAAGCCGGGTCCATCACGATATCGCGGTGGTTGGCCAAAAACAGATAGGCGCTGCCGGATTTCAACTGTTCAACGCCGGTGTAGGTCACGCCGTCAGTGGCATGCTCAATGGTGCGGTCGACGTAAACCTCGACCTTGTCCTGCAGGGATGCGACCGAATTTACACTCGCGAACTCTTTACGCAGGCGATGAGCTATAAGAGGTTTTAACAGCCAGCCAAACGCGCCTGCCAGGCGCGGAAAGCGAAAGTGGGTCAGGATATCTAGAAACGCCTTGTCGCTGAGCAGTCGGGCCAGCACTGCTGGGACTTCGGCGTCGTCGTAAGGTCGGATGGTATCGAATTGGCCCATCATGCTCTCTTGTTGGAAACGGCTAGGGTTGGTACGCAGGGCAGGGCAAAAAATGGCCCTGCTAATAGACAGGCGATTATACGCACAAGTCACTATGGAGACCGCGATGCTTGAAACTGAACGCTATGAGTGCCCCTATTGCGGCGAGCCGGCAGAAGCTGTGCTCGACCTCTCGGGTGGTGATCAAAGCTACATAGAGGATTGTCCTGTGTGTTGCCGACCGATTGTTTTCCATCTTCAGACCGATGGTCAGGAGTGGATGCTCGATGTACACAGCGAGAACGAGTAGCAGGTGATTGCCATGCAGCGCATCTATGAACCGCAAAACCTGATGGAAGCCGAGCTGTTGCTGGGCATGCTCGCCAGTGAAGGTATTGGCGCATGTCTTCAGGGGCGAGATTTGATTGGCGGCACCGGTGAGCTGCCAGCGTTGGGTTTGTTGGGGCTGGCCGTGGCTGATGATCAGGCGCAATACGCGCGCGAGTTGATCGATGCGTACAATGCCGCGTCACCGGTGGCGGGCGATGAGCCTGAGAGCTTCCCTGATGTACTGGTCTGCTGAAGCCGTAGACGGTTTTTTCACTGCTATATAGATAAGAGTTGTGCAGCCCCATGTGTGGACGTTTTGCCCTGTTTCGTTGGAATCCTGCGTTTGCAGCCTTGCCCGGTTTTCCGGCAGATCAGCAGGCCCAGTGGAATATCTCGCCCAATGACTCGGTATTGATCCTGCGTGCCGGTGCAGAACCTGGCCAACGTGAGCTGGCACGGGCGCGCTGGGGCTTGACCCCGGCCTGGCTGACCGACCTGTCGCGAACCCCCGCCCATGCCCGGGCCGAAACCGTGGCCGAACAACCGATGTTTCGCGATGCCTTGCGCCAACGGCGTTGCCTGATCCCGGCCAACGGTTTTTACGAATGGCGCGGCACTACCCGCAAACGTCCCTATTGGCTGACGCCGGGCGAGGGTTCTTCGCTGTTTTTTGCCGGTATCTGGGAGGCTTATCCCGTCGAAGGGCATGTGTGGCTGAGTACTGCGGTGATCACCCAGGCCGCCGCCAGTCAGCGCCGGCCATTGATTCTGGACGAAGCGGGCCAGCAGGCCTGGCTTGACCCCGAAACCCCCTTGCATGTTTTGCAGGCGCTGCTTGCCAGCCCGCAGACGCCATTGCGCGAACGGCCGTTGGCCAATCTGGTCAACGATCCCAAGCTCAATGCGCCCGAGTGCCTGACGCCGGGTTGAGATACGATGCGCACCATCTTTATGGAGATCTTTGATGGGTAAGTTAGCGGTAGTGTGCGCAGTGGGCGCCGGGTTGTTGCTGGGTGGTTGCCAGGCGGTGAATACCACCAATGGCGGCGCGGTCGGTGTTGAGCGCAAGCAGTACATGTTCAGCATGCTGTCGAGCCAGCAGGTTGACCAAATGTATGCGCAGTCGTATCAGCAGACTGTCAGCGAAGCGAGCACCAAGGGCGCGCTGGACAAAACCAGTGCTAACGCCAAGCGCTTGCAGGCGATCGCCAACCGACTGATTGCCCAGGCCCCGGCCTTTCGCCCGGATGCCGCGCAATGGAATTGGGAAGTCAATCTGATCAAGAGTGACGAGCTCAACGCCAACTGCGGCCCAGGCGGCAAGATCATCTTTTACAGCGGGATCATTGATCAGCTGAAGCTCAGCGACGACGAAATCGCCGCGATCATGGGCCATGAAATCGCCCACGCCTTGCGTGAGCACGGGCGTGAGTCCATGTCCAAGGCCTATGGCATCGAGATCGCCAAGCAGGGAGCTGGTGCCTTGCTGGGTTTGGGGCAGGACAGCATGGGGCTGGCCGATACCGTGGTGAACTACAGCCTGACCTTGCCCAACAGCCGCAGCAATGAAAACGAAGCGGACCTGATCGGCCTGGAGCTTGCTGCCCGTGCGGGTTACAACCCGAATGCGGCGATCACCCTGTGGCAGAAAATGGCCCAGCAATCACAGAACGCGCCGCCTGAATTCATGAGCACTCACCCGGCTTCCAGCAGCCGGATTGCAGCCCTGCAAGCGGCAATCCCGAAGGTGATGCCGCTGTATCAGCAGGCACCGAAAACCCAGTAACGGCCAGGGCCTCACCCCAACTCTCTCCCGGAGGGTTAGGGTGAGGGCGCTTTTAAACCCAGCCGCTGATCGCCATCGCCTTGTACACCGCCACGACGGCCAGTACCACGAATGCGGTGGCTGCAAGACGGCGGATCAAGGTCAGCGGCAATTTGTCGGCCGCAAAGTTACCCGCCAATACCACCGGCACGTTGGCAATCAGCATGCCCAGGGTGGTGCCGATAATGACCAGCCACAAGTCCGGGTATTGCGCGGCGAGCATCACGGTCGCAACCTGGGTCTTGTCGCCGATTTCGGCAATGAAAAACGTGATCAGAGTGGTGACGAACGGCCCGTACTTGCGGGCAGTGCTGGCTTCGTCGTCGTCCATCTTGTCGGGCACCAGGGTCCACAACGCGGTAGCGGTAAAGCTCGCGGCGAGGATCCAGTGCAGCATTGCATCGCTGAAGAAGGTACTGAACCAGGCGCCCACGGCACCGGCTGCGGCATGGTTGGCCAGGGTTGCGACCACGATACCGGCGATAATCGGCCAGGGTTTGCGAAAGCGTGCGGCGAGAATGAGAGCGAGCAGCTGCGTCTTGTCGCCGATTTCGGCCAAGGCAACGATTGCGGTAGGAACGAGTAAGGAATCGAGCATCATCAGGTGGTTTCCAGGGGCGGGTCGACACGGCTATGACACGTACAGCCTTCCCGCCCCGGGTAAGGTGTTCGTGTCATAGGTCTTGTCAAACCCCGGTCCGTCTGTGCGGACACCTGGGTCGCATACGCCATGGTCTGTTGACCAAGTATGTTGACGTATGCCGAATGAGCGTGGAGCTCAAGGGAGACTACTCCCCTAGGACGGAGCGGATTCTGCCTAGGCAAATCCGATCCGGCAAGCTCTTATTTGCCAATCACCTCAACGACGCTTGGCACTGTAAATCCGAAAACCCTGACCTTCAGCCTTGACCGCACAGGCACCAAAATGCTCTTCGATCAACGGTTGATAGCGCAAGAAGCTGTTGGCCACAATTCGTAGTTCGCCACCAGATTTCAGATGTTTCACTGCTTTTTGCAGCAAGTTCTCGGTTGCCTTGTAATCGGTATGCACCCCGACATGGAACGGCGGGTTACTCAGGATCGAGTTCAGGCCCATAGGTGCTGCGTCGATACCGTTGCCGGTAATCACTTCGCCTTCCAGACCGTTGGCCGCAAGGGTCAGACGGCTACTGGCAGTGGCGAAGGCATCCACATCGAGCAAGGTCACAGTGTTGTGCGGGTAACGCCGCTTGACCGCAGCACCGAGTACGCCCGCGCCGCAGCCGAAGTCCAGGACGTGGCCGCTGGGCAGTTTGTCCAGATGTTCAAGCAGCAAGGCGCTGCCGCGATCCAGGCGACCGTGGCTGAATACACCTGGCAGGCTTACGATTTTAAGCGGGCCTTCGGCCAGCGGCAGTTCGTAATGTTGCGCGAGGTCTTCCAGTACCGGCACTTGCGGGGCGTTATCCACCGTCACTTGCCACAGTTGGCAATGGCGCGCGCTGTCGAGCTTGCGTGGTTTGCCGAACGGAACCAGTTGCTTGGACGCGCCTTCAATGCCGCCCTTTTTTTCCCCGACCAAAAATACATCGGCGCCGGGCAGGCGTGAGGCCACCGCCTTGAGCACGTAGTCACTCAGCTCCTTGGACTTGGGCAGAAACACCACAGCGGTGTCAAACGCCCGTTGCGGAATTTCGACACCGAACTGCACGCGTCCTTCAAAACGAGCGTCGAGCACGGCCTGATCACCGGCATGCCAGCACCAGCCGTGGGCATCGGGCAATTCACTCAGTAGTTCGTCAGCCGGCAAGCCGACCAACAGCACCGAACCTTGAAAGTATTCAGGCTGACGAAGCAGTACTTCACTGCGCGGATCCATAATCTGCTCCTCAAAAAGGGGCGCAGTCTATCAACTGACGACTCGCAGCGCTGTACCGTTGAAGAACGCTTCGGCGTTTTGCGCCAGTTGGCCGACGATCCGCTGACGAGCCTCGCGGCTACCCCAGGCGCTGTGCGGGGTAATGATCAGGCGCGGGATGTCGGCTGCCAGCAGCGGGTTGCCGTCACGGGGCGGTTCGACGCTCAGCACGTCGGTCGCCGCGCCGCCCAGGTGACCGCTGCGCAAGGCGTCGGCCAGAGCCTGCTCGTCGATCATGCCACCGCGTGCAGTGTTGACCACAAAGGCTCCGGGCTTGAGTAGCGCGAGCTCGCGAGCACCGATGAAATTGCGTGTGTGTTCGTTGAGCGGGCAGTGAAAGGTCAGGGCATCGACCTGGGGCAGCAGTTCGTCCAATGGCATGCGGTCAGCCCGCGCCGGACGCCCTGGAATATGGCCGATCAGCACGCGCATGCCGAAGGCTTCGGCTAGCTTCGCCACTGCACTGCCCAGTTCGCCATGCCCGAACAGGCCCAGGGTTTTGCCCTCCAGCTCGACAATCGGGAAGTCCAGCAGACAGAACTGTTTTGCTTGCTGCCACTGACCTTCAGTGACGGCTTTTTGATAGTCGATCAGGCGTGTGGCCAGCGCCAGCAACAGGCCCAGGGTGTGTTGCGCCACGGATGGCGTGCCGTAACCCTGGCAGTTGGCGACGGTGATCCCTTGGGCGCGAGCGGCTTCCAGATCTACGTTGTTGGTGCCGGTAGCCGCCACCAGAATCAGTTTCAGATCCGGGCAGGCGGCGAGGGTATGGGCGTTGAGCAGAATTTTATTGCTGATGGCTACACTGGCACCTTGCAGGCGTTCGATCACATTCGCGGGCGTGGTATCCGACCACAACTGCAAGTCGCCGAAGTTTCGACGCAGCGGGCCCAGGTCGAGATCGCCCAGATCCAGTGATGTGTAATCAAGGAATACGGCGCGCTGAGTGTTAGTCATCAACTGTACCTTTTGTGCTGTGAAATGAAGGCGTAATGTGGCGAGCCTAACAGAAGAAACAATTTGTAATGGAGCCGTGCATGTACTGGACAGAATTTTTGACCGTTGCCCTGATTCACCTTCTGGCTGTGGCCAGCCCCGGGCCCGATTTTGCCGTGGTGGTGCGCGAGAGCGTAACCCACGGTCGTCGCGCCGGGATCTTTACCGCGTTTGGTGTAGGCACGGCGATTTTCGTGCATGTCGGTTATTCGCTGTTGGGTATCGGGATCATTGTGTCGCAGTCGATTGTGCTGTTTAACGCTTTGAAATGGCTGGCAGCGGCTTACCTGCTGTACATCGGCTTCAAGGCGCTGCGGGCCAAACCGGCTGATCCGGCAGCAGTGGCCGCCGCGTTGCCGGTGGGCGAGCGCACGGCTCGCGGGGCGTTCACTTCGGGTTTTGTGACCAATGGCTTGAACCCCAAGGCGACGCTGTTTTTCCTGTCGCTGTTTACCGTGGTCATCAACCCGCATACACCGCTGTCGATTCAGGCTGGTTACGGTGTGTACCTGGCGGTCGCCACCGGGCTGTGGTTTTGCATGGTTGCCATGCTGTTCAGCCATCAGCGCGTACGCACAGGCTTTGCCCGCATGGGCCATTGGTTTGATCGCACCATGGGCGCGGTCCTGGTGGCGCTGGGTGTGAAGTTGGCATTTACCGAGATGCACTAAGAAGCGGACTCCTGTAGCCGCTGCCGCAGGCTGCGATCGAGCGCGAAGCGCTCGCCATATGAAGGTCCTGCGGCCCTTGTCGCAGCCTTCGGCAGCGGCTACAGGTTTGTGCGATGCGGTGTTCTTGTCAAAATCTGGATTTGCTTCATCCTTGCGGGCTTATCGCAGTGTGCCCACGGAGAAGTATCGATGTCCTCAGTCAACCGGTTCTGGCGCCGAGCCAAACTGGCGCTGGCAGTCAGCCTCGCTTCGACGCCCACCTGGGGCGTGAGCTTCAATGTCGGCCCGGTCGAGGGCCAGATCGATTCCGAGTTGTCCATCGGTGCCAGTTGGTCCACGGCCAAGGCCGACAGCAAGCTGATTGGCGCGAACAACGGGGGCAAGGGGCAATCCGAAATCTCGGACGATGGTCGCCTCAACTTCAAACGCGGCGAAACCTTCTCGAAAATTTTCACCGGCATGCACGCGTTGGAGCTGAAGTACGGCGATAGCGGCCTGTATGTGCGCGGCAAATACTGGTACGACTTCGAGCTGCAAGACGACAGTCGCCCCTTCAAGGCCATCAGCGATAGTGGGCGCAAAGCCAGTGCCCAATCTTCCGGCTCACAACTGCTGGATGCGTTCGTCTATCACAACTACGCGATTGCCGATCAGCCCGGTGCGGTGCGCCTGGGCAAACAAGTAGTCAGTTGGGGCGAAAGTGCGTTTATCGGTGGCGGGATCAATGCGATCAACCCCACCGATGCATCTGCCTATCGGCGGCCGGGCACTGAGTACAAAGACGGCCTGGTGCCGGTCAACCTGTTCTATATCTCGCAAAACTTGACCGACAACCTGTTGGCCGATGCTTTTTATCAACTGGATTGGGAGCAGTCGGAGGCGGACAACTGCGGGACGTTTTTCTCCCGGTCCGACGTGATGGCTGACGGTTGCAGCGGCAATTACCGGGTGATGAGCAAGCGCTCGGCACTCGATGTGGCGGACCTCGCTGCGCTCACCGGCGCGGGTGTCGAGGTGAATGAGGAGGGCGTGCTGGTGCGTCGTGGCGCTGATCGCAATGCGCGCAACAGCGGCCAGTTTGGCGTGGCCATGCACTATGTGTTTGAGCCGCTGGACACCGAGTTTGGTGCCTACTTCATGAATTACCACAGCCGTGACCCGATTCTCAGTGCGGGTGCTGCGCCGCAGTCGGCCTATAGCGCGGCGGCAGGCTCGGGCGGGTTGGCGCCGATGATCGTCGCCGGCAACTCCAGCTACTACGTCGAGTACCCCGAAGACATCCGCCTGTACGGCTTGAGTTTTGCCACGACCTTATCCACAGGTACGGCCTGGAAAGGCGAGCTGAGCTACCGTCCTAATGCTCCGGTGCAGCTCAACAGCAACGACTTGCTGTACGCCAATGTCACGCTGCTGCCCGGTCTTGCCCAGGCATCGCCCCTGACGGTGACTCCCGGCGCGGACATTCAGGGCTATCGACGCAAGGAAGTTACCCAGTTCCAGACCTCGCTCACCCATGTTTTTGACAACGCGATGGGGGCCGATCGTCTGACCGTGACCGGCGAAGTGGGCGTGACTTACGTGGGCGGACTGGATAGCCCTTCAGATCTGCGTTATGGCCGCGACCCGGTATTCGGCTCCGACGGCAACGACGGCTTCACTACGGCTACTTCCTGGGGTTACCGGGGTCGGGCCGTGTGGGAGTACAACAGCGTGTTGCCCGGTGTGAACCTCAAGCCCAACCTGGGTTGGTCCCATGACATCAGTGGTTATTCCCCGGGCCCCAATGCCAATTTCGAAGAAGGCCGCAAAGCCATCACCCTGGGCCTGGACGGCGAATACCAGAGCACCTACACCAGCAGCCTGTCGTACACCAACTTCTTTGGCGGGCGCTACAACACCCTCAGTGACCGCGATTTTGTGGCACTGACGGTGGGGGTGAAATTTTAGCCTGCAAACTGCGCGCAGAATTTTAGCCGCTGCCGAGGTACGAGGCTGCGAAGCGGCTCCGACAGCTTGAAGGTCCTGCGGACCTTGTCGAAGCCTCGTACCTCGTCAGCGGCTACAGGTTGGAAGAGTGCGGGCTGTCTTTGATATATTTATTTTCACTGTGTTGATTTCTGAAATAATACGTGTCAATCATAGGCGTACACAATCATCGGTCTTAACCACCGAGCCAGCCCGGATGGCGCCCCTTCAGGAGTCAATAATTTGAACAAGACAGAACTTCTAGGTGCACTGGCACTTTGCGCTGTGAGCTTTTTGGCCCACGCCGAAGAAGCTCCTCTGCGTATCGGGATCGAGGCGGCCTACCCGCCGTTCTCCTTTAGAACGCCAGCGGGCGAGATCAGCGGTTTTGACTACGACATAGGCAATGCCTTGTGCGAAGAGATGAAGGCCAAGTGCACCTGGGTCGTCCAGGAATTCGACGGCATGATCCCTTCGTTGAAAGTGCGCAAGGTCGATGCGGTGCTGTCTTCGATGTCGATTACCGAAGATCGCCTCAAGTCTGTGGACTTCAGCAAAAAGTACTATCACACCCCAGGCAAGTTCGCGATGAAGGCGGGCAATGTGCTCACCGATCCCAAGGTTGATCTCAAGGGTAAACGCCTTGGCGTGCAGCGCTCTTCGACTTACGACCGTTTTGCCACTGAGCAACTGGAACCGGCAGGCGTCGTGGTAGTGCGTTACTCCACGCAGAATGAAGCCTTCCTTGATCTGGCCTCGGGCCGTCTGGATGCCACTCTCGCGGACATCGTCTACACCGATGAGAGCTTTATCAAAACCCCGGCAGGCAAGGATTACGCGCTGGTGGGGCCGGACATCAACGACCCCAAATACTTCGGGCGCGGCGCCGGTATTGCAGTGCGCAAAGGCGATACCGCCAACGCCGCACGTTTGAGTGCGGCGATTGACGCGATCCGCGCCAATGGCAAGTACGACCAAGTCATGGCCAAGTACTTCACGTACGACATCTACGGCCAACGCTAAGTAAACCCGCAACCCTTACACCGCCTCCGCTCCGGGGGCGGTTCGGGTTTGTCTCGCGCTCGATTTGGCGCACGCTTGAGGAACTTCATCATGCTCCACGGCTACGGATCGAGCATTCTCGATGGTGCCTGGCTGACCGTGAACCTTGCCCTTACATCCATGGCCCTGGCGGTTGCCCTAGGTCTGGTTGGCGCGGCCTCTCGCCTGTCACCGGTCAAATGGCTGGCGCGGCTGGGAGAGGGCTATACCACGGTGATTCGCGGGATTCCCGATCTGGTACTGATCCTGCTGATCTTTTACGGCGGCCAGGACCTGATAAACCGCATCGCCCTGGCACTGGATTACACCGGCTATATCGATATCAATCCCTTCATTGCCGGTGTCTGCACCATGGGCTTCATTTTTGGTGCCTATCTGTCGGAAACCTTCCGTGGTGCCTTTATGGCCATCCCTGCGGGTCAGGCCGAGGCGGGCATGGCGTATGGCATGAGCCGCTCCCAGGTGTTCTGGCGAATTTTGGTGCCGCAGATGATCCGTCTCGCCCTGCCGGGGTTTACCAATAACTGGCTGGTGCTGACCAAATCCACTGCGCTGATTTCGGTCATCGGCCTGCAGGACATGATGTTCAAGGCCAAGAACGCAGCTGACGCGACCCATGAGCCGTTTACGTTTTTTCTCGCGGTGGCGGTGCTTTATCTGATGCTGACCAGCGTGTCTTTGCTGGTACTGCGCTATCTGGAAAAACACTTTTCGGTTGGCATAAAAGCCGCCGAATTGTGATTGGGAGCACCTCATGATTCTTGACTACAACCTGATCTGGGAAAACCTGCCGCTGTATTTCAGTGGTGCGCTGGTGACTCTGAAAGTGCTGCTTATTTCCTTGTTTTTCGGGCTGATGCTGGCGATTCCGTTGGCCTTGATGCGGGTTTCGCGCTCGCCCCTGATCAACTTCCCGGCCTGGCTTTACACCTACGTGATTCGCGGTACGCCGATGCTGGTGCAGTTGTTTTTGATCTATTTCGGCCTGGCGCAGTTTGAGGTGGTACGCCAAAGCGTGCTCTGGCCATACCTTTCCAGCGCCACCTTTTGCGCGTGCCTGGCCTTTGCGATCAATACCAGTGCCTACAGCGCGGAGCTGTTGGCGGGCAGCCTGAAATCCACTCCCCATGGCGAGATCGAAGCCGGTAAAGCCATGGGCATGTCGCGCGCGACTTTGTTCCGTCGGATTCTCTTGCCGTCGGCCCTGCGCCGGGTGTTGCCGCAGTACAGCAACGAAGTGCTGATGATGCTGCAAACCACCAGCCTGGCGTCGATTGTCACTCTGGTCGACATCACCGGGGCGGCACGTACGGTCAGTGCACGGTACTACCTGCCGTTTGAGGCATTTATCACGGCGGCGATTTTTTATCTGGTCCTGACTTTCATTCTGGTCCGTCTGTTCAAGCTGGCCGAGCGCCGCTGGTTGGCGTATCTGGCACCGCGCAAGCACTAAGGAATATTTATGGAACATATCAAGTACCTTTTGCCGTGGACAGCTTCGGGCACAGAACGTCATTTGTCGTTGTTTCGCTTTGGCCAAGGGCCGCGCAAGGCCTATATCCAGGCTGCTTTGCATGCAGACGAATTGCCCGGAATGCGGGTTGCCGTGGAGCTCAAGCGCCGCCTGCTTGAACTGGAAGAACAGGGCCGTCTGAACGGGGTGATCGAGCTGGTGCCGATGGCCAACCCCATCGGTATTGGCCAGATGTTCCAGGCCACCCATCAGGGGCGTTTCGAGTTTTCCAGTGGCAAGAATTTCAATCGTGACTTTCCGGTGTTGGCCGACGCCGTGGTTGCGCGTCTGGAGGGGCATTTAGGCTCCGATGCTGATGCAAACATCGCGCTGATCCGTAGCACCATGCTCGCTGTGCTGGATGAGTTGCCTGCACCGATATCGGAGCTGGACGCCTTGCGCTGCCTGTTAATGCGTCATGCGTGTGACGCCGATGTAGTGCTCGACCTGCATTGTGACTTCGAGTCGATCATGCTGCTGTACGCCATGCCGCATAACTGGCCGCGCTTGCAGTCGCTGGCTGCGCGCCTGCACGCCCGTGTCGCATTGCTGGCTGAAGATGCGGGTGGCAGCGCGTTTGATGAAGCCTGTGCGATCCCCTGGTTGCGTCTGGCGCAGCGCTTTCCCCAAGCCGATATTCCGTTGGCCTGCGTGGCGACCACTATTGAACTGCGGGGCATGGCAGATACCGAGGCCGAGCCCTGTACCGCGAGCGCCGAGGCCATTTTGGGTTATCTCGCGGATCAGGGGCTGATCAATGGCGATTGGGCGCCCGCACCGGCCAATTGTTGCGAGGCGACCCCGTTTGCGGGAGCGCAGTACGCCTATGCGCCGCATCCTGGGGTGGTGAGTTTTATCCAGCCGTTGGGGGCTCGGGTCAAGGTAGGCGACCCGTTGTTTGAAGTGATCGACCCGGTCACCGACCGCCACAGCCTGGTGCGCGCCAACACGGATGGCATTCTCTATGCCCGCGAGCGCCTGCGCTTTGCCCAGCCCGGTTTGTGGCTGGCCAAAGTTGCTGGCAGCACCCTTCTTCGCCAAGGTCGCTTGCTCAGCGACTGAGGCCGCTGAGTGAGCAGCATGGACAAAACTTCCAGCCCCGGATTGTGCTCTGCGGCCCGGGGCAGGCTTGGGATACACTCGCGTCAGTCCACGCAAGCCCGCTCTCACAATTGATTGGGCTCAGCCCCGTCTTTTATCCACAGGTAATGTTGAGCCGGATATGCCAAGCCCATCCAAAAACACCACCATTTATGCCGCGCCAGTTATGCGCAAGCTGGCCGAGATCGTGCTTGATTTGCAGCCGTCATTGCGCAAGGTCGCGGATTTTATTCTGCGCCATCCGCTGCGGGCCGCGACGCTGACGATTGAGGAACTGGCCCACGAAACGGCTACCTCCCCAGCGGCAGTTAACCGGTTGGCCAAGGCTATGGATCTTGGCGGCTACACCGGCATGAAGGCCGAGTTGGTGGCAACGTTGCAGCAAGTGGTGTCGCCGGTCGACAAACTGCGCAACGAACTGGCCCATCGCCCCGACGGCGCGTTTGGCCTGCATGAGCAAATCCAAAGCGCCAGCAGCAATCTCGCTACAGCGGCGGCGAACAACCATCCGGACACGTTTGAAGCTTTTGTCACGCGCCTGATCAAGGCGCGCAAGATCTACATCCTGGGCTTTGGCAATAGCGTCTATTTTGCAGGCCTTGCGGCCTCGACCCTGATGCCGTTCTGTGCCGATGCCACGGCCATCAGCATGGAAGGCGGTAATGAAAACGCCGCGTACCGTCTGGCGGCGATTACCGATCAGGACGTACTGCTGGCCATCTCCCTGCCGCGCTACTCCATCGATACCATGCAGCTTTCACGTTTTGCCAGGGAGCGGGGCGCCTGTGTGCTGGCGATCACCGACTCACCGGCTTCGCCGCTGGCCAATATCGCCGAGCACGTCCTGTTTGCGCCTGCCGACCATCCGGTGATGACCAGTTCCAGCATCGCGGTGCTCGCCTTGATTGAAGGGCTGGTTGCGGGAGTGATGGCGCGAAACAAAGAGGCGGTCAAACTGGCAACCGAACTGACGGAGAGCGTTATGTCCTATCTGCATGTTCCCGTCAGCAGCAAGGCTTCCAAAAAGTAGCCAGGTGCATGACCAATCTTGGTGGTGTCTGGGTGTACGCGTTTGTGGGGGAGCGATCGGGCGGCTATGGTTTATTTAGTGCGAATGTAAACGGCCAAAGGAATTTTTACCGTTGGTCGTGATCCAACGCGAACAAAGGTCTAATGCCTATGACTTTTGCCCCCAGATAGTTTGATCAGGAGCGTCACCATGTTCATCTCGCGTCGTTTGATTGTTGCTGCAAGTGCGGTGGCCTTGCTGGCTGGCTGCGCTACGCCTAACCCGTATGACAATAACCAGGGTCAGGCTTCTACGGGCATGAGCAATACCGCCAAATACGGCGGTCTGGGGGCATTGGCCGGTGCTGTAGCCGGTGCCGCCATCGACCACAATAACCGTGGCAAGGGCGCGTTGATCGGCGCTGCTGTCGCGGGCCTGGGTGCTGCCGGTTATGGCTATTACGCTGACAAGCAAGAAGCGGCACTGCGTGCAAGCATGGCCAACACCGGGGTAGAGGTTCAGCGTCAAGGGGACAACATCACCCTGGTGATGCCGGGCAACATTACGTTCGCCACCAACTCGGCCAATATCGCCCCAAGTTTCTTCCAGCCGCTGAACAACCTGGCGAACTCGTTGAAGCAGTTCAACAACCAGAACCAGATTCAGATCGTCGGCTACACCGACAGCACCGGTAACTACAACTACAACATGCAGCTTTCGCAACAGCGTGCGCAAAGCGTGGCGACTTATCTGACGTCTCAGGGCGTTAGTGGTCAGTACCTGTCGGTACGTGGTGCCGGCCCTGCTGACCCGATTGCCAGCAACGCAACGCCTGACGGCCGTGCACAGAACCGTCGCGTTCAAGTCACCCTGGCGCCGATCCCTGGCATGCAGTACCAGCAGCAGCCGGGTCAGGTTCAGCAGTACCCGTAAGGTTCATTCTGCGATTGATCGCAGCCTTCGTTCCTCGTCAGCGGCAGATTCTGTAACCCTGTAGCCGCTGCCGAAGGCTGCGATCGAGCGCGTAGCGGTCGCTCAATAAAAAGCCCCGCGATCCTTGCAGATCGCGGGGCTTTTTATTGAGCGGCTGAGCGGAAGAATTACTTCTTCAGACCGTAATGCTCATCGAGCATGCCGGGGCCGTTCGGGCTCTTTGGTGCGTAGTCCAATGGCGGCTCGTTGCTGTGCGGCGGGGTGATGCGCTCGCGATGTGGTTGTGGCACATCGGAGTGCAGCGCCGCCAGCAGGCGTTGGCGAGTCTGCTCGTCCAGGGCCAAACGGTTGGCGCCCTCGGCGAGATGCTCTTGCACGTCCTGATAGCTCTGAGTGAGCTTTTTCACCAGATTTGCGGTGGTATTGAAGTGGGTAACCACTTCACTTTGATAACTGTCAAAACGTTCCTGGATGTCGTCCAGCTGACGCTGCGTGCGGTTAGGCACGGCATTTGGCAGCAGACGAGCGACCAGAAAACCAATGGCGACACCGGCAACCAGGGCTAGAGTCGGCAACAACCAAATCAAGAGCGAGTGTTCCACGAGTCCTTCCTCTATAAACGGCTTTGCTTTACGTTAACGGCTCGGACCTGCGCTGTATACCGCGATGCACTCGCAAATATGTCAGACAGGATCTATCAGCTAGACGAGTCGACCCAATTTGAGGTCACGGAGTTCCTTCTTGCTTACCCGCGAAACCCCCGTAGTAATTGATGGCCCGGTCGGCCAACTGGAAGCCTTGTACCTTGATTCTGCTGAGCCACAGGGCCTTGCGCTGCTGTGCCACCCTAATCCGGTGCAGGGCGGAACGATGATGAATAAAGTGGTTTCGACCCTGCAGCGCACTGCTCGCGATGCTGGCCTGATTACCTTGCGATTTAATTACCGTGGAGTCGGCACCAGCGCGGGCACTCACGATATGGGCACTGGCGAAGTCGACGACGCACTAGCTGCGGCGCAATGGCTGCGGGCCAAACACCCTGAATTGCCGATCACCCTGCTCGGTTTTTCGTTTGGCGGTTTTGTCGCCGCCAGCCTCGGTGGCCGACTGGAAGCCGCGGGTGAGAACCTGTCGCGCTTGATTATGGTGGCGCCTGCGGTAATGCGTTTGCGAGACGAAGACGCATTGCCCCACGACTGCCCGTTGACCGTGATCCAGCCCGAAACTGACGAAGTGATCGACCCGCAACTGGTCTATAACTGGTCAAAAGACCTGACGCGCCCCCATGAGCTGCTGAAAGTGGCAGAATGCGGACACTTTTTTCACGGCAAGCTGCCCGAGCTCAAAGAGTTGGTAGCGCCGCGCCTTTCGAATTGATTGCAGCCTGATAAGCGATTACCCATGACCACTCGTACTCGTATCCTCACCGGTATCACCACCACCGGTACGCCGCACCTGGGCAACTACGCCGGGGCCATTCGCCCGGCAATCGTAGCCAGCCGCGACCCCAATGCTGACTCGTTCTACTTTCTGGCCGACTATCACGCCTTGATCAAATGCGATGACCCGCTGCGCATTCAGCGCTCGCGTCAGGAAATCGCAGCGACCTGGCTGGCAGCCGGTCTCGATGTTGAGCGTGTGACGTTCTATCGCCAGTCGGATATCCCGGAAATCCCGGAGCTGACCTGGTTGCTGACCTGCGTGGCGGCCAAGGGCTTGCTCAACCGTGCGCACGCCTACAAGGCGTCGGTCGACAAGAACCTGGAAAACGGCGAAGACCCGGATGCGGGTATCACCATGGGGCTGTACAGCTACCCGGTACTGATGGCAGCCGACATTTTGATGTTCAACGCAAACAAGGTGCCGGTCGGTCGTGACCAGATCCAGCACGTTGAAATGGCCCGTGACATTGGCCAGCGCTTTAACCACCTGTTCGGCAATGGCAAAGAGTTTTTCGCCATGCCTGAAGCGCTCATTGAAGAGAGCGTGGCCACATTGCCAGGCCTTGATGGCCGCAAAATGTCCAAAAGTTACGACAACACCATTCCGTTGTTCAGTAGCGCCAAGGACATGAAAAGCGCGATTTCGCGCATCGTCACCGACTCCCGTGCGCCCGGCGAGCCGAAAGATCCGGACAACTCGCACCTGTTCACCTTGTACCAGGCGTTCTCGACGCCTGAGCAGTCGGCAGAGTTGCGCAGCGAGCTGTTGCAGGGACTGGGCTGGGGCGAGGCCAAAGAGCGCCTGTTCAAGTTGCTGGATGCCGAACTGGGCGAATCCCGCGAGCGTTACCACGACTTGATGTCGCGACCTGCCGACATGGAAGACATTCTTTTGGCTGGCGCGCAAAAGGCACGTAAAACCGCCATTCCGTTCTTGGCGCAACTGCGTGAGGCGGTTGGCCTGCGTTCGTTTGTCAGCGTGGCTCAAACCACTACCGCCAGCAAAAAGAAAGCTGCCAAGGGCCCGCGTTTTGTCAGCTTCCGCGACGAAGACGGCAGTTTCCGCTTCCGCCTGCTGGCCGCTGATGGCGAACAACTGCTGCTGTCGCGCAGTTTTGCCGATGGCAAAGCAGCCGGTCAGGTGACCAAGCAGTTGCAAGCCGGTGAGCCTCTGGATGTGCGCAGTGATGAGCTGAGCTTCAGCGTCTGGCTGGGCGACACCGGTGTGGCCGACAGCCCGGCATTTGCCGATGTGGCGGCACGCGATGCGGCAATCGAAGCACTGCGACTGGCCCTGGTGCCCGCGCAAGACTGAGAAAGTGCGACGTTTCGTCTCAGGTTTGATTGCCATTCTTAAGGGCCGTCGCTACAGTGTCGGCCCGTTTTTGTTGCCTTGCTAACGAATTATGACGCCTCTAGAACGATATCAAGTTGATCTGAAACGCCCGGACTTCTTCCACGATGCCGCCCAGGAAAACGCTGTGCGCCATCTGCAGCGTCTGTACGACGATCTCGTCGCTGCCTCCCAGAGCAAGCCTGGCGTCTTCGGCAAGCTGTTCGGCAAAAAAGACCGAGCGCCGGTTAAAGGCATTTATTTCTGGGGCGGTGTGGGCCGGGGTAAAACCTATCTGGTTGATACGTTCTTTGATGCCTTGCCGTTCAAGGACAAAGTGCGCACTCACTTCCACCGCTTCATGAAGCGCGTGCACGAAGAAATGCGCACCCTCAATGGCGAAAAGAACCCGCTGACCATCATTGCCAAGCGTTTCTCCGATGAAGCGCGAGTGATTTGCTTTGACGAATTCTTTGTGTCGGATATTACCGATGCCATGATTCTCGGCACCTTGATGGAAGAGCTGTTCAAAAACGGCGTAACGCTGGTTGCGACGTCCAACATCGTGCCAGACGGTCTGTATAAAGACGGCTTGCAGCGTGCGCGCTTCTTGCCGGCCATTGCACTGATCAAGCAGAACACTGAAATCGTTAACGTCGACAGCGGTGTTGACTACCGTCTGCGTCACCTCGAGCAGGCAGAGTTGTTCCACTTCCCGCTGGATGAAGCCTCCGAGAAGAGCCTGCGCGAAAGCTTCAAGGCGCTGACGCACAATTCGACCCGGGCAATTGAAAACGACGATCTGATCATCGAAAACCGCACCATTCGCGCTCTTCGCACCTGCGATGACGTGGCCTGGTTCGACTTCCGTGAGCTGTGCGATGGCCCGCGCAGCCAGAATGACTACATCGAGCTTGGCAAAATCTTCAACGCCGTGATCCTCAGCGGTGTTGAGCAGATGGACGTCAAAACCGACGACATCGCCCGACGCTTTATCAATATGGTCGACGAGTTCTATGACCGTAACGTCAAGCTGATCATCTCGGCACAAGTCGAGCTCAAGGATCTATATACCGGCGGGCGCCTGAACTTCGAGTTCCAGCGCACCCTCAGCCGTTTGCTGGAAATGCAGTCCCACGAATACCTGACCCGGGCGCATAAACCTTAATAGCCCGTGGGAGTGAGCCTGCTTGCGAAGTTCTTGTGATCTTCGCGAGCAGGCTCGCTCCCGCTTGCTTTCAGGTTTCGGCTGCCTTGAACCCCAGTCGCTGCAGGTGTTTGCCGACTTCTCGGCCAAGCCCTGAACCTATCAGTAGCCAGATCAGGATGCGCGCCTTGTATGGGCACAAAAGCCCGCACATCACCGCTCCGCGGTCGGTCAGGTCCAACTCGCTGCCGATAAACCCGCAAGACGCCTCGGCAGTCGAGCCTGAACCGGTTCGGGTGCCCACCAGAACCGGAATCTCCGTGGTGATCTGGTCGATCAGGTCTGCCCATTCGACACTTACGTTTCCGGCCCCGAAAGCGCTAACGACCAGCGCGTCATACCCCAGGGCAAGCACGTGTTCCAGTAGCACCGTATCGGTTGACAGCGATGCCTGCAGCAGTGCGACCTTGTGATGAATTGAGCGGGGTATGGGCAGCACTGTTCGTGCACACGCTTTGCGCAGATAGCAGGCACGGTGTTCGATCATCACCCCTGCGGGCCCGAAAAGCGGCGAACTAAAAGCCTCCAGTGCCATTGATGAACATTTGCGTACATGTTGCGCCTGATGAATCTGGGCGTTCATCACCACTAACACCCCGCGCTTGCGACTGTGAGTGTCGAGCGCAACCCTGGAGGCGTCCAGCAGGTTGGCAGGGCCGTCCGGGCTCGGCTGATCGCTGGAGCGCATGGCTCCGGTCAACACCAGCGGCACATCGGCGTTCCAGAGCAGATCCAGGAAAAATGCGCTTTCTTCCAGTGTGTCAGTGCCTTGTGTTATCACGATACCTTGCGCGCCCAGTTTCACTTGGTCCTGGGCCCAGATCAGCACCTCAAGCAGCAAGTTGAAACACAGAGATGCACTCGGCACCAGGCACAGAGTTTCGATGCGTACATCCAGCCCCTCGTGCAGCTGCACCATACCGCTGAACAGGGCTTCGCCGGCCTTGGTTCCAGGTTGTGTGGCGCGCATGCTCACGGTGCCACCCAGGGCGCCGATGGCGAGAATAGGCAGGGTGGTGTGGTTGAGTTTCTGCGGCATGATGGATACCTCCGCCGGGAGCCGGTCAAACCTCTTTTTGTTATTGCCCTCTGTGGAGGGCGTTTTCATCAGAGGCTTTTCGGTAGGGCGGAGGAATCAGATTGTTCCGTTTGGCGTGTAGGTCAACGCTGTAAATTAAACAGACCTGATTTACGCCGCTTGCAGGAACTGTTGACGATATTGGTTCGGTGACAGCTCGGTGTGTTGGCGAAACAGCCGTGCAAAGAAGCTTGCGTCGTCATAGCCCACATCGTAACTGATGGTCTTGATGCTTTTGCGCGAGGCCGAGAGAAGGCCCTTGGCGGTTTCTATGCGCAGGCGTTGCAGGTAGTGCAAGGGTTTGTCACCCGTGGCCATCTGAAAGCGGCGCATGAAATTACGGATGCTCATGCCGTGTTCGCGAGCGACGTCTTCGAAGCGGAATTTGTCGGCGAAGTGGTCTTCGAGCCAATGCTGGATTTGCAGAATGATCACGTCCTGGTGCAGCTTTTGGCCGCCAAAGCCAATGCGTCCAGGGGTGTAGTTGCGCTGCACTTCGTAAAGAATGTCGCGGGCCACGGCCTGGGCGATGTTGGCGCCGCAGAAACGCTCGATCAGATAAATGTAGAGGTCGCAGGCTGAGGTCGGACCGCCGGCGCAGTAGAGATTGTCTGCGTCGGTAATGTGTTTGTCCTGGTTGAGTTGCACCAGCGGATAGCGCTTGGCGAACGTGTCGAAAAAGCGCCAGTAGGTGGTGGCTTCTTTGCCGTCGAGCAACCCGGCTTCGGCGAGCCAGAATACGCCGGTGGCCTCTGCGCACAAGACGGCGCCACGAGCATGCTGTTCGCGCAGCCACGGCAGAACTTGCGGATAACGCTGGCAGATAGTGCCGAAATCCTCTCCGAAGGCCGGGAGGATGATGATATCGGTGTCCTCCAGGCCGCCATCGACGGGGAGTACAACGTCGCTGAAGCTGATCGCGGGTTTGCCGTCAGGGCTGACCAGGCGTGTTTCGAAGGTGGGGGTGAGCCCTCGGCCCAGTTGCTTGCCGTGACGCAGGCTGGCGAGATGAAAGAAGTCCTTGGCATGCATCAGGGTCGAGGCGAATACCCGATCGATGGCCAAAATACTGACACGCCGCAGGGGCGTGGAGAGTTGAGTAGACATAGACATTTTTGATTATTCTTATAGGTTAAATTGGTCAACTTACGGCTGGATCGTCTTATTTTTTTTCCTGTGTGTCTAGGGGTAAGGGCGGTTGCTTGTGCTTTTGCTTCTGTGGGAGCGGGCTGGCTCGCGACTCAGGCCCGCCCCAGCAGGGAGTAAGGCGGTTTGTTTAAGGCGCCGGGTTTGGCTGTTCCTTGTGGATCGCTTCGATGCCGGCGAGCACTTCATCGGACAATTTCAGACTGAAACTGTCGATATTGCTTTTGAGCTGCGCCATCGTCGTCGCGCCAATAATGTTGCTGGTGACGAACGGTTGTTGCGTGACATAGGCCAAGGCCATTTGCGCCGGGTCCAGGCCATGTTCGCGGGCTAATGCGACATAACGCTCGCTGGCAGCCACGGCTTGCGGGTTTGAATAGCGCGAGAAGCGGCTGTAGAGGCTCAGGCGGCCCTTTGGCGGTTGTGCGCCGCCACTGTATTTGCCTGAGAGCATGCCGAACGCTAGGGGCGAATAGGCGAGCAGGCCGCATTGTTCGCGAATGGCAATTTCCGCCAGGCCGACTTCAAAGCTGCGGTTGAGCAGGTTATAGGGGTTCTGGATCGAAACGGCGCGTGGCCAGCCACGGCTTTCGGCCAGCTGCAAAAACTTCATGGTGGCCCACGGCGTTTCATTTGACAGGCCTATGTGGCGGATTTTGCCGGCCTTGACCTGTTCGTCCAGCGCTTCGAGGGTGTCTTCCAGAGGGGTGAAGTCTTCGTCGGCGTTGTGCTTGTAGCCAAGCTGGCCGAAAAAGTTGGTGCTGCGCTCGGGCCAATGCAGCTGGTAAAGGTCGATCCAGTCGGTTTGCAGGCGTTTGAGGCTAGCGTCCAGGGCTTGCACGATATGGGTGCGGTTGTGCTTGAGGCTGCCGTCACGGATGTAGTCGATACCATTGCCGGGACCAGCGATCTTGCTGGCCAGTACCCAATCGGCACGATCGCCGCGTTCCTTGAACCAGTTACCGATATAACGCTCGGTAGTGGCATAGGTTTCGGCCTTGGGCGGGACCGGGTACATCTCGGCGGTATCGATAAAATTGATGTTGGCGTTTTTTGCGTATTCGATCTGCTCGAAGGCTTCAGCCTGGGTGTTCTGCTCGCCCCAGGTCATGGTCCCGAGGGCGATTGCGCTTACGTCCAGATCGGTTCGGCCCAGCTTGCGATAGTCCATCGGGTGCTCCTTCGGGTAAACAAACATAAAAGCAGGTTGTAATTTTTTGCGCAATCTGGATAATTGCCGTCCTCTTTCTGCGGTGGAAGTGATGCGCCGCCCGCCGAAGAATCTTGCCGTTGAACGGACGCGCTGACCCGAGCCCCCGATAGCGTCTGTATCCGGCTGCCTTTGACTTGTCAAAGTACGCACTATTCAGTAAGATCCGCCGTCTAATTTACAGGGCGGCCCCTGAGGCTATAAAGAATGAAAACTTTTACTGCTAAACCGGAAACAGTTACGCGCGACTGGTTTGTCGTCGACGCTGCTGGCCAGACACTGGGTCGTCTGGCCACCGAAATCGCGAGCCGTCTGCGTGGCAAGCACAAGCCTGAATACACTCCGCACGTTGACACCGGTGACTACATCGTTGTTATCAATGCCGAGCAGATTCGTGTCACTGGTGCTAAAACCACTGACAAAATGTACTACTCTCACTCCGGTTTCCCGGGCGGGATTAAGTCGATCAACTTCGAAAAGCTGATCGCCAAAGCTCCTGAACGCGTGATCGAGACCGCGGTTAAAGGCATGCTGCCTAAAAACCCGCTGGGTCGCGACATGTACCGTAAGCTGAAAGTCTATGCGGGCGCTGTACACCCTCATACTGCTCAGCAGCCCCAAGAACTGAAGTTTTAACGGAATAGTTCATTATGTCGGCGACTCAAAACTACGGCACTGGCCGTCGTAAAACCGCAACTGCACGCGTTTTCCTGCGTCCAGGTACCGGTAACATCTCGATCAACAACCGCACTCTGGAGAATTTCTTCGGTCGCGAAACTGCCCGCATGGTAGTTCGTCAGCCGTTGGAACTGACTGAGACTGTCGAGAAATTCGACATCTACGTCACCGTGATCGGTGGTGGTGTAAGTGGTCAAGCTGGCGCAATCCGCCACGGTATCACTCGTGCACTGATGCAGTATGACGAAACCCTGCGTGGCGCTCTGCGCAAAGCTGGCTTCGTTACTCGCGATGCTCGTGAAGTTGAACGTAAGAAAGTCGGTCTGCGTAAAGCGCGTAAGCGTCCGCAGTACTCGAAGCGTTAATTCGCAGCTTCGTTCAAAAAAGCCCAGTCTCCTTCGGAGCTGGGCTTTTTTTATGGGTGATGATTTCTTGGTGTGACAACTTGCCACATCCAGCAAACGCCTATACTACAAGGCTTGTAGCCGCCCCAGAGCGGTAATTACCTTGTAAGACTAGGGGCTTTTCATTACCATTCTGCAAAATTTTTATAAGTTCAGATGCAAATTTAGTAGATGCCTGATTTAACAGGCCACAAAGCTGATGGGAGAGGACTGAATGAGCAATGACGGCGTAAATGTCGGCCGGCGTCGCTTCCTCGTAGCAGCCACATCCGTGGTGGGTGCTGCAGGAGCGGTGGGGGCGGCGGTCCCGTTCGTGGGGTCGTGGTTTCCCAGTGCCAAGGCAAAAGCCGCGGGCGCACCGGTAAAAGTGAATATTGCAAAGATCGAGCCAGGGCAGCAGATGATTGCTGAGTGGCGTGGTCAGCCTGTATTCATTGTCCGCCGCACCGAGGAAATCCTGGCGAATCTGAAAAAGATTGAAGGGCAGCTAGCTGATCCTGAGTCCTTGAGTTCTGATCAACCTGAAAACTCAAAAAACGAGTGGCGGTCTATCAAGCCAGAAGTTTTGGTGTTGATCGGTATTTGTACTCACCTGGGTTGCTCGCCTACTTTCCGTCCGGAGGTCGCACCTGTCGACCTGGGCAAGGATTGGGTCGGGGGTTATTTCTGCCCTTGTCATGGTTCGCACTATGACCTGGCCGGCCGCGTCTACAAGTCGCAACCTGCGCCGCTGAACCTGCCAGTGCCTCCTTACTACTATGTAGATGGCAGTGACAGCATCATTGTCGTTGGCCTTGAAGGGGAGAGCGCGTAATGAGCAAGTTCATGGATTGGGTAGATGCCCGCTTCCCCGCTACCAAGATGTGGGAAGACCATCTCAGCAAGTATTACGCGCCGAAGAACTTCAACTTCTTCTACTTTTTTGGCTCCCTCGCATTGCTCGTTCTGGTTAACCAGATCGTTACCGGTGTGTGGCTGACCATGAGCTACACGCCGTCGGCAGAAGAAGCTTTTGCTTCTGTCGAATACATCATGCGTGACGTTGAATACGGCTCCATTTTGCGCTATCTGCACTCAACGGGTGCGTCGGCGTTCTTTATTGTCGTGTATCTGCACATGTTCCGTGGCTTGCTCTACGGCTCGTACCAGAAGCCGCGTGAGCTGGTCTGGCTGTTCGGCATGATGATTTATCTGGCGCTCATGGCTGAAGCCTTCATGGGCTACCTGCTGCCTTGGGGTCAAATGTCCTACTGGGGCGCCCAGGTGATCATCTCGCTGTTCGGTGCGATTCCGGTTATCGGTAACGACCTGACCCAGTGGATTCGTGGTGACTACCTGATTTCCGGTATTACCCTGAACCGCTTCTTTGCCTTGCACGTGGTGGCCTTGCCTATCGTGATTCTGGGTCTGGTAGTGCTGCACGTTCTGGCCTTGCACGAAGTCGGGTCCAACAACCCGGACGGCGTGGACATTAAAAAGCATAAAGACGAAAACGGCGTACCGCTGGATGGCATTCCCTTCCACCCGTACTACACCGTGAAAGATATCGTCGGCGTGGTGGTGTTCCTGTTTATCTTCTGCTCGATTGTGTTCTTCTTCCCGGAAATGGGTGGTTACTTCCTGGAAAAACCGAACTTTGAACAGGCTAACGCCTTTAAAACGCCGGAACACATTGCGCCTGTCTGGTACTTCACACCGTTCTACGCGATCTTGCGAGCCATCCCGGACAAGCTGCTTGGCGTCATTGCCATGGGGGCCGCGATTGCCGTTCTGTTCGTGCTGCCTTGGCTTGACCGCAGCCCTGTTAAATCCATGCGCTACAAAGGCTGGATGAGCAAGGTGTGGCTGTGGGTGTTCTGCATCTCGTTCGTGATTCTGGGCGTGCTGGGTGTACTGGCGCCAACCCCGGGCCGTACGCTGCTGTCGCAAGTGTGTACGTTCCTGTACTTCGCTTACTTCATTCTGATGCCGTTCTACACCAGGCTTGAGAAGACCAAACCGGTTCCGGAAAGGGTGACTGGCTGATGAAAAAGCTATTTGCTGTATTGATGCTTGCGGTGATGCCTGTGTTCTCCTTCGCGGCTGAACAGGGTGTGCACCTCGACAAGGTCGACATCGATGTTTCTGACAAGGCTGCCATGCAGGACGGCGCGCGTACGTTCGCCAACTACTGCATGGGCTGTCACAGCGCCAAGTTCCAGCGCTACGAGCGTGTAGCAGACGACCTGGGTATTCCCCATGAAGTCATGCTCGATAACCTGGTGTTCACCGGTGCCAAGATTGGCGACCACATGAACATCGGTATGCAGCCTGCTGACGCCAAGGCCTGGTTCGGTGCTGCACCGCCAGACCTGACGCTGGTAGCTCGTGTACGTGGTACTGACTGGCTGTACAGCTACCTGCGTTCCTTCTATGAAGACCCGTCCCGCCCTTGGGGTGTGAACAACAAGGTCTTCCCGAACGTAGGTATGCCGAACGTTCTGGCACCGCTGCAAGGTCGTCAGGTTGTAGGCTGCAAGCAAGTACAGATCGTCGAAGACGGCAAGAAGCAGTATGATCCGCTCACCGGCACACCTTTGACACATGAAGCGTGCGACCAGCTGACAGTGCTGCCAAAAACCGGCGCGCTGACTGAAGAGCAGTTCGATGAGAAGATCAAGAACCTTGTGACCTTCCTGGCCTACTCGGCCAACCCGGTGAAGCTGGAGCATCAGCGCATCGGTACTTACGTGCTGCTCTACCTGGCCTTCTTCTTTGTATTCGCTTATCTGCTCAAGCGCGAATACTGGAAAGATGTGCACTGATATAGTTACACGCATTGCTGTTAATCGTGCGCGCCCGAGGGTGTCTCTGAAAAGGTAACAGTGCAGGACAAGTGGCAAGCGGGGTCCAACGACCTCGTTTGCCCAGGTTCTGCGGTTATCGGAGGCTTCCCTTGGGCGCGTTCGTTTTTCCGCTCCCGATAATTTCAACAAGCGAGGAGGACCGCCATGGGCGTGACCAATCGGTTGGCCTGTTACTCCGACCCCGCCGACCACTATTCCCACCGAGTACGCATTGTGCTCGCAGAGAAAGGTGTCAGCGCCGAGATCATCAGTGTGGAGGCGGGCCGTCAGCCGCCGAAGCTGATCGAAGTGAACCCTTACGGCAGCCTGCCAACCCTGGTCGATCGTGACCTGGCGTTGTGGGAGTCGACTGTGGTGATGGAATATCTGGATGAGCGTTACCCGCATCCGCCGTTATTACCGGTTTATCCGGTGGCGAGGGCCAATAGCCGTCTGCTGATCCATCGCATTCAGCGCGACTGGTGTGGGCTGGTGGATTTGATTCTGGATTCGCGCACCAAAGAGCCTGCCCGTGTTCAAGCGCGCAAAGAGCTGCGTGAGAGCCTGACAGGTGTGTCTGCGTTATTTTCAGATAAACCTTTTTTCCTCAGTACCGAGCTAAGTCTGGTCGACTGCTGCCTATTGCCGATACTCTGGCGTTTGCCCATTCTGGGCATTGAATTGCCGCGGCCAGCCAAGCCGTTGCTCGATTATATGGAGCGCCAGTTTGCGCGTGAGACTTTCCAGGCGAGTTTGTCTGAAGTCGAACGCGACATGCGCTAAGGCTTTAGGAGCCCTCGATGAATTCAAGTCGACCTTATCTGGTGCGTGCGCTGTATGAGTGGATCGTTGATAACGACTGCACTCCGCACATGCTGGTTAACTCTGACTACCCGAAGGTACAAGTGCCTGCGGGTTTTGCCAGTGACGGGCAGATTGTCCTGAATGTTTCGCCAACCGCCGTGCGTCAACTGCACATGGACAACGAAGCAGTGAGCTTTGAAGGGCGTTTTGGTGGTGTGCCACACACGTTGTACGTGCCTATCCCTGCGATCCTGGGCGTTTACGCCCGAGAGAACGGCCAAGGCATGGTGTTTGACCTGGAAGAGCCTCTAGGGGGTGATGACGAGGTTGAGCCGGATGACGATGGGCCGCAACCCGAGCCGCCGCGCCCTACGGGCCGGCCAAGCTTGAAAGTGGTCAAGTAATAAAAAAGGCGACCTGAGAAGGTCGCCTTTTTTGTGTCTGGCAGTTGGGTGCTGTCAGTCGATGTACTCGAACAGTTTGACGATTTTCTGCACCCCGGAAACACCCTGCACCAGGCTGGTGGCGCGGGCAGCTTCTTGCTTGGTTACCAGGCCAAGCATGTAGACGATACCGTTTTCGGTGACGATCTTGATCCGTGAGCCGGGAATTGCGTTATCGGTCAGCATCTGAGTCTTGATCTTGGTGGTCAGCCAGGCGTCGTTGTTACGCGCAAGGATCGACGACGGGGCCATGACTTGCAGCTCGTTATTGACCTTTTTGACCCGCTGAACGGCGGCAGCAGCCTGCTCGGCCTGGGCCTTGAGGTCGGCGCGCGGGGTTTGGCCTGCGAGCAGTACGATGCCGTTGTAGCTGGTGACAACGATATGCGAACCGGTGTCCAGATCCGGGCTGGCCTTGGCCACGTTCACGGCGACCTTGGTTTCGATCAGGGAGTCGTCGATCTTGCTGCCGAAAGTGCGCGTGCCGCGGTCATCTTCAATGGGCTTGTCGCGGGTGGCTGTCAGTACCGAGCTGCAGCCGGCAGTCAGGCCGAGGCATAACGTCAGCGCGACAAGGCTAAGGCGATTAAAAGTCATTCTTCACTCCCGAACAGTTGGCTGTCGATCAGATCGCACAAGCAGTGGATCGCCAGCAGGTGGACTTCTTGAATACGTGCAGTGACATTGGACGGGACGCGAATTTCGACGTCCTCGGGCAGCAGCAGTGAGGCCATGCCGCCGCCATCGCGGCCAGTCATGGCAACGACGATCATTTCACGATCATGCGCGGCTTGAATGGCCTGGATGATGTTTGCCGAGTTGCCGCTGGTGGAAATAGCCAGCAGCACGTCGCCGGGTTGGCCTAGTGCGCGAATCTGTTTGGAGAAGATCTCGTTGAAGCTGTAATCGTTGGCGATCGATGTGATCGTCGAAGTATCTGTGGTCAGCGCAATGGCGGGCAGGCTTGGGCGCTCGCGTTCAAAGCGGTTGAGCAGTTCGGATGAAAAGTGCTGGGCGTCACCTGCTGATCCGCCATTGCCGCACGAAAGCATTTTGCCCTCATTGAGCAGGGCGTTAACCATCACCTGGCTGGCTTGCTCGATATGGGGGGCGAGCACTTCCATGGCCTGCTGCTTGGTGTCGATGCTGGCCTGAAAAAGCTGGCGAATCCGGGATTGCATGTCCATCTATGTGACCTTAAGTAGGGCGGCTGGTCGGGCGTGATCCAGGTGTTCCTGAGTGACTTCCCGGCACAAAAATGTGCAGCCAGCAAAGCAAAGCAAAATCGTTTAAAAAAGGGTGCTGGAATCGGCCTGGCAGCGTTATTGGCTGTCAAAGGCATTCCGTAGCCAGTTCAATTGGGGTGTTGCGCTGTCCATGGTCACCACGTCAAATCGGCATGGGTGATTGGCCCAGCGCGCCTGGCGCTGTAAAAAATACTGAGCGGCAAGTATCAGCTTTTGTCGCTTGCGAGCGTCAATGCTGGCCAGTGCGCCACCCCATTGCGCGTGTTGTCGGTAACGAACTTCGACGAATACTACTGTATCGCCGTCAAGCATGACCAGATCCAGCTCGCCACGCTTGCATGACCAGTTCTGCGCCAACAGGCGCAAACCCTGTTGCTCAAGATGCCGCAACGCCAGGCGTTCGGCATCCTTGCCAGTTTGCTGGCTTGAGCGCTCGGGCATCAGTTAGGAGTATCAGGTAGGCGTTGAGGCTGGCCATTGGTGAACTCGGCCCACGGCAGTTGACGCTCTACACGTTGCGCCGGGCTCATGCTCAGGCTGCCTGACAAGCCGTCAATCCGGCTATCGGGCAGGGCTTTCAACTGGCCCAGGCTCGATGTCAGGCGATAGGCGTCGATGCCCATTGCATACAGGCGCCCCAGGCTGCCGCCGGCTTGTGGCCATTGCGCTGTTACTTGCTGGCGCAACGGGTTTGCAGGGTCGAGCAGCCAAGGTGTTTCACAAAAACGGATACCGTTCATGTCGTTGTACTGATTTTGGTCGCCGCTGGCACTGAATACATGGGAGGTCGCGTAAACCGGGATGTCGCCTGCGTACTGGTAGTTCAGGGTCGGTTTGATCTGCTGGGCCTGCTGAGGGGTAGCGGCCAGGAAGATAAATTCCATGTCGTGGCGACGCGAAGGTTCGGCAGCACTGCCACCGGTTTTACGCAGTTGCACCAGGTCAGCAACCTGCTGGGCCAGTGCTACGGGCTTGTCGATATGCTCAACGCCGACGATGGTGCCGCCATGGGCTTCCCATTCCTGGCGGAACGCCTTGAGTACGCGATTGCCCCACTCGCCGACGGGCACCATGGCGCCAGCACGGGTCAGGCCGTCGGCCCGGGCGCGGCGAGCCACTTCGCGGGCTTCATCTTCAGCCGCCAGACCGAACTGGAACAGTTGTGCGGGGGCTTGTGCGCCCTCGCTGTAGTTCAGAGCCAGGGTGGTGATTGGCAGCTGTTGGCGGGTGCTGAGCTGTTTGACCAGTGGTTTTTCCAGCGGTCCCACCACCAGTTGCACGCCATCGGCTTGCGCCTTGCGATAGAACTCATCCAGCGATGTCAGGCGCGAGCTGTCATAGAACTGAATGCTCGGCGGGTTTTGTCCGGCCTGTTGAGCCTGGTAGTGGGCAGCCATAAAACCATCACGCAGTGCTTTGCTGACTGAGGCCAGTTGGCCCTCTTGTGGCAGCAGCAAGGCAATTTTGGTCAGCGGCTGGCTGGCCAGCTCCTTGAGTTTGATCAGCGGTGTTGGCAGTTGGATGGCAGCCGGATGAGCGGGGTTCTGTGCGCGCCATTGATCGATGGCGTTTTGCTGATCCTGCAGGGTACCAGCGCTCTTGACGGCCAATGCCAGGGACATCCATCCACCCAGTACATCGTTGCTCTGCGTGCGCAGTTGATCGACCGGCAAGGCGGCAACCAGTGCCCAAATGGCTTCATTGTTACTGTTGGCGGCATCGCCGGTCAGGCTTGAGCTCATCGCTGCGCGTTCGCGTGCGGCCGCCAGCGTCTGGCCGTCGGCCTCAAGGGCGCGGGCGTGAACGGTGTGCGTGCGTACTTGCAAGTCGGCTGGCAGCTCGCCGAGAACCGACATGCTCGGGTGGCTCAGTGCAGTCAGCGCGGCCTTGGGGTCGTTGCGGCTCATTGCCAGCTCAGCTGTCAGCGTGCTGGCAAATACTTGCTGGGCGGGTTTGAGCTGATCCAGCGGAACCAGGGCCAAAATCTGTGTGGCGCGGGCATTGTTCTGCTGGCGCAGAGCAAGGTCGGCAGCTGACAAGCGCAGCAGCGCGGCCTTTTCCGGATTTGTGCTCTCGGATGCCTGCTGGAGCAGTTGCTCAAGGCTGGCGTCCGGGGTCCGTGGAAGTTCGCCAAGGCTGGACGAGGGCGAGCTGGCGCAAGCCGCCAACAGGGCAGCAAGGCAGAGGGCAGTGAACAGCCGCAGGCAAGCGATCATGTAGTGTTCCTGATACTCGATCAAATGAGTGGAGAAGTGTACCCAAGCGTTGGCCGGGGCGCGATGTTACCGGCAATAAAGCCTGAATTTAGATGAGTTCTGTACGTTGTAACGGTGAAAGTTTACCCGGTTGGCGCTTTGTAGCCTGCAGGGTGGGTGCGTTCATGAGGGCTCTACGCGCTACAATGGCGCCTTTAACTCTTATGAGGTGTGCGTTTTGACTGCTCCAGGTGATTTGAATTCCGTTCTTGGCTCACTTTATGTGGTGGCCACGCCCATCGGTAACCTGGACGACATCAGTGCGCGTGCCCTCAAGGTGCTGCGTGACGTGTCGCTGATTGCGGCCGAAGACACGCGCCACTCCTTGCGCTTGCTGCAACATTTCGGCATTTCCACGCCGCTGGGTGCCTGTCACGAGCACAACGAGCGTGATGAGGGTAGCCGCTTCATTCAGCGTTTGCTGGCGGGTGAAGATGTTGCACTGATCTCCGATGCCGGTACGCCGTTGATCTCCGATCCGGGTTATCACCTCGTGCGTCAGGCGCGCGCTGCCGGGGTCAGGGTTGTGCCTGTGCCGGGTGCCTGCGCCTTGATTGCCGCCCTGTCTGCGGCGGGATTGCCTTCTGATCGCTTTATCTTTGAAGGGTTCTTGCCTGCCAAGGCTGTTGGGCGTCGCTCGCGCCTGGAATTACTGAAAGAAGAACCGCGCACGCTGATTTTTTATGAGGCACCGCACCGTATTCTTGAATGTCTGCAAGATCTTGAGCTGGTATTTGGCCCTGGCCGTCCGGCGTTGCTGGCGCGTGAGCTGACCAAAACCTTCGAAACACTCAAGGGGTTGCCGCTGTCCGAGTTGCGCGCATTTGTTGAAGGCGACAGTAATCAGCAGCGCGGTGAGTGTGTTGTGCTGGTTGCAGGCTGGACTGCACCTGAAACGGACGAAGTGGTCAGCAGTGAAGCCATGCGTATTCTCGATCTGTTGCTTAAAGAGATGCCACTCAAGCGTGCGGCGGCACTTGCGGCTGAAATAACGGGTGAGCGCAAAAATGTGCTGTATCAAGTTGCGTTGGAAAAGCAAAAAGTTGAGTAATGACTAGTAGTAAGTGATGGCATTTTGATGTCTTTGTGTGTTTGAACCTGCTGTTAAAGGCTGCGAGTCGGGTAAATGAAGCAGTCTTGCGGCTTTTAACGCTTGTTCTATACGCTCTGTACAGTTAACCTTCGCGCCGGAGAGTCGATTGGACAGTCGCTGCCTTCTATGAAAATTAGAGGGGGGAGGAAAGTCCGGGCTCCATAGGGCGAAGTGCCAGGTAATGCCTGGGAGGCGTGAGCCTACGGAAAGTGCCACAGAAAATAACCGCCTAAGTGCTTCGGCACCGGTAAGGGTGAAAAGGTGCGGTAAGAGCGCACCGCACGACTGGCAACAGTTCGTGGCTAGGTAAACCCCACTTGGAGCAAGACCAAATAGGGTTCCAAGGCGTGGCCCGCGCTGGAACCGGGTAGGTTGCTAAAGATGTCCAGTGATGGCCATCGTAGACGAATGACTGTTCACGACAGAACCCGGCTTACAGATCGACTCTCCACCTTTTTCTCTTCTGCTTGCCATGCAGGCAGATTGCTACACCCGCAATCGCTTAATCCCCTCGCAATCTTTTACAAGAACATTCCCGACGTAATGCCAAAAAGTTCTTACTCTTAACAAACTACTTTAAGTTTGAAGACTAGAGCATTGAATTTGTTGCGCATAGCTCGTCAAAAAACCCTCCCGCTTACTGCTCCACGTCTATTTCCCCTCCTAAATCTCAGTAATGTAAGGGTTTTCCTGTGGGCCGCTCCTTGACGGTGTGGTGGGCGCATTCCTATAGTGTGCATAAGTGGTGGAAAGTGGCATAAAGTGGGTTTTTTAGACGTAAAACGCTAATATTTGGAGAAGCGATCAATGTTTCGCGGAGCCAACGCAATCAGTCTCGATGCCAAGGGCCGTCTCGCAATGCCGAGCCGGTACCGCGACGAGTTGATTTCGCGTAGTTCCGGACAACTGATCGTGACCATAGATGCGGTCGATACCTGCTTATGTGTGTATCCACTTGATGAGTGGGAACTGATTGAAACCAAGCTGCGGGCGTTGCCTTCGTTGCGTGAAGAAAACCGCCGTTTGCAACGTCTGTTGATTGGTAATGCCGTCGATCTTGAGCTCGATGGCAGTGGTCGTTTTCTGGTGCCGCCGCGTCTGCGTGAATATGCCAAGTTGGATAAGCGCGCGATGTTGGTGGGGCAGTTAAACAAGTTTCAACTGTGGGACGAGGATGCCTGGGAAGCTGTTTCTGCCGCTGACCTTGCAGCCATTCAACAACCGGGCGCCATGCCTGACGAACTGCGTGATTTAATTCTGTGACTATAGATAGCGGCTTCAACCACATCACCGTACTGCTCGACGAAGCCGTAGAGGCTCTCGCCGTACGTCCTGATGGATGCTATCTGGATGGCACCTTCGGTCGCGGCGGACATAGCCGCCTGATTCTCCAGAAGCTTGGTCCCGAGGGGCAACTGCTCGGGTTTGATAAAGATCCACAGGCAATTGCCACCGGGCAAGCGCTAGCGGCCGAAGACGGCCGCTTTGTTATTGTGCAGCGCAGCTTTGCTGAAATGGGATCCGAAATTGCCGATCGCGGTCTGGCCGGCAAAGTAGACGGTATCCTGCTCGATCTGGGCGTGTCTTCGCCGCAGCTTGACGATCCTGAACGCGGCTTCAGTTTTATGAATGACGGCCCGCTGGATATGCGCATGGACCCGGATCGCGGGATCAGCGCTGCCGAGTTCGTCAACAGTGCATCCCAGGAAGAAATTGCCCGCGTATTCAAGGAATATGGCGAAGAGCGCTTTTCCGGGCGCATGGCGCGTGCTGTTGTAGAGCGTCGCGATATCAAGCCCTTTGAGCGCACTGGTGACCTTGCTGAAGTCCTGAAAGTGGCCAATCCGGCCTGGGAAAAAGGCAAGCACCCGGCAACCCGCACCTTCCAGGGTTTGCGCATTCACGTAAACAACGAGCTGGGCGACCTTGAAGCAGGCCTTGAGGCTGCATTGGAGTCTCTGGCAATCGGCGGCCGTCTGGTCGTGATCAGCTTCCACTCCCTTGAAGATCGCATCGTCAAATTGTTCATGCGCAAGTTGGTCAAGGGCGAACCTGACAACCTGCCGCGTGGCTTGCCGGTTCAGCACGTCGCGTTTGTGCCGAAAATCAAAATTCATGGCAAGGCCCAGACTGCCTCTGACGCAGAACTCAAAGCCAATCCGCGCTCGCGCAGCGCTGTAATGCGCGTCGCGGAGAAGCTTCGTTGAACAAGCTCTTCGCCAAACCACTTCCCGGCGGAAGTTTTTTCATGCTGCTGCTATTTATTGGCGTGCTGGTTTCGGCTGTGGGCGTTTCTTACAGCGCCCACTGGAACCGCCAACTGCTCAACACCCTGTACGGGGAGTTGAGCGTGCGTGACAAGGCGCAAGCAGAGTGGGGCCGTTTGATTCTCGAGCAGAGCACCTGGACGGCCCATAGCCGTATCGAAACACTGGCCAGCGAACAACTGAAAATGCGCATTCCGGGCGCAGCAGAAGTTCGAATGGTGGCGCCATGATCAAACTCGAGGGCGCACTCTATCCGTGGCGTTTTCGTGTGGTGCTGGGATTGCTGGCACTGCTGGTAAGCGCTATCGCGTGCCAAATCGTTTATCTGCAAGTGATCGACCACGACTTCCTCAAGGGCCAGGGCGATGCACGCAGCTTGCGTCATATCCCGATTCCTGCGCACCGTGGCCTGATCACCGACCGCAATGGCGAACCGCTGGCCGTGAGTACGCCGGTGACCACCCTGTGGGCCAATGCCAAGGAAATGCAGGTAGCCAAGGACCGTTGGCCAGCCTTGGCGCACGCGCTTGGACAAGACCCTAAAGTGCTGACAGCGCGGCTGGAGCAGCAAGCCAACAAAGAATTTATCTACCTGGTCCGGGGCCTGACTCCTGAACAGGGCCAAGTCGTGCTCGACCTCAAAGTGCCGGGCGTTTATGGCATTGAAGAGTTCCGCCGCTTTTACCCTGCGGGTGAAGTGACGGCGCACATGGTCGGCTTTACCGATATTGATGACAAAGGTCGTGAAGGCGTCGAACTGGCCTATGACGAGTGGCTGGCCGGGGTTCCGGGCAAGCGGCAAGTGATCAAGGACCGACGCGGGCGTCTGATCAAAGACGTGCAAGTGACCAAAAACGCCAAGGCAGGGAAGACCTTGGCGTTATCGATTGACCTGCGCCTGCAATACCTGGCCAACCGCGAACTGCGCAACGCGCTGGTCGAGAACGGTGCCAAGGCTGGCAGCCTGGTGATCATGGACGTGAAGACCGGCGAAATTCTGGCCATGGTCAACCAGCCCACCTACAACCCCAACAACCGTCGCAACCTGCAACCGGCGATGATGCGTAACCGCGCCATGATCGACGTGTTTGAGCCGGGCTCCACGGTAAAACCGATTTCGATGAGTGCTGCACTGGAAACCGGGCGCTGGAAGCCGACCGACAAGGTTGAGGTTTATCCGGGCACGTTGCAGTTGGGCAAATACACCATTCGTGACGTATCTCGTACCGAAGGTCCGGTCCTCGACCTGACCGGTATTCTGATCAACTCCAGTAACGTGGGCATGAGCAAGGTAGCCTTCGATATTGGTGGCGAAGCGATCTTCCGCCAAATGGCCAAGATGGGCCTGGGACAAGACACCGGCCTGGGCTTCCCGGGTGAACGTGTCGGCAACCTGCCCAACTACCGCGAGTGGCGCAAGGCAGAAACCGCGACCCTGTCTTACGGCTACGGCGTGTCCGTCACCGCGATCCAGTTGGTTCACGCTTTCTCGGCATTGGCCAACAACGGCAAGCTTGCCCCGTTAACGCTGCTTAAAACCGACAAGCCGCCACAGTCCGTACAGGTCATGCCTGAAAAAGTAGCGAAGACAGTTCAGGGCATGCTCCAGGAAGTTATCGAAAACCCGCGTGGTGTATGGCGTGCCAAGGTTCCGGCGTATCACGTCGGCGGCAAGTCAGGTACGGCGCGTAAAACATCGTCCGGTGGCGTCAAAGGCTACGCGGTGAACTCTTACCGTTCGCTGTTCGCTGGCTTCGGCCCGATGAGCGACCCGCGTTACGCAATCGTTGTGGTTATCGATGAGCCGAGCAAGGCGGGCTACTTCGGTGGTCTGGTCTCCGCTCCGGTATTCAGTAAAGTCATGTCCGGCACTCTGCGTCTGATGAACGTGTCCCCGGATAACCTGCCAACGGCAGCGGAGCAACAAGCAGCGGCAACCGCTGCAGCAGCCAAAGGAGGGCGCGGCTAATGTCCCTGAGTCTGAACAAGATTTTCCCTCACGCCGGTCACGATCTGCTTATTCGTGAGTTGACCCTCGACAGTCGCAACGTGCGCGCAGGTGATTTGTTCCTTGCGGTGCCCGGCGGCAAGCTCGATGGCCGTGAACATATAGCTGATGCTTTGAAGCGCGGCGCTGCTGCGGTGGCCTATGAAGTGGACGGTGCTGATGTACTGCCTATCTCGGCAGTTCCGCTGATTCCGGTAAAAGGCCTGGCGGCCCAGTTGTCGGATATTGCCGGGCGTTTTTATGGCGAGCCAAGCCGTCACCTCAATCTGGTTGGCGTGACCGGCACCAACGGCAAGACCAGCGTCACTCAGCTGGTGGCGCAAGCGCTTGACCTGCTGGGTCAGCACTGCGGCATCGTCGGCACATTGGGCACTGGCTTTTATGGTGCGCTGCAAAGCGGTCGCCATACCACGCCGGACCCAATTGCTGTTCAGGCCATGTTGGCCGATCTGAAAAAGGCCGGGGCCAAGGCGGTTGCCATGGAGGTTTCCTCCCATGGTCTGGATCAGGGCCGGGTCAGTGCATTGGCGTTCGACGTCGCGGTGCTGACCAACCTGTCCCGCGACCACCTGGATTACCACGGCACGATGGAGGCTTACGCCGCCGCCAAAGCCAAGCTGTTTGCCTGGCCGGATTTGCGTTGCCGGGTGCTGAATCTGGACGACCAGTTCGGTCGCCAACTGGCCTCTGAAAAGCACGACTCGCGCTTGATCAGCTACAGCCTTGAAGACAGCAGCGCTACGTTGTATTGCCGCGATGCGACTTTCGATGACGACGGCGTGCGCGCCACGGTGGTGACTGCCCAAGGTGAGCACCTTCTGCGTAGC
The DNA here is from genome assembly GCF_037055265.1 of Pseudomonas sp. ML2-2023-6. Classification (NCBI taxonomy): domain Bacteria; kingdom Pseudomonadati; phylum Pseudomonadota; class Gammaproteobacteria; order Pseudomonadales; family Pseudomonadaceae; genus Pseudomonas; species Pseudomonas sp. ML2-2023-6. The sequence continues at coordinate 1,579,331 of NZ_CP146347.1, forward strand.
GCCTTGCTCGGACGCTTCAACCTGAGCAACGTGCTGGCCGCTGTTGGCGCCTTGTTGGGGTTGGATTACGCACTGGACGAAATTCTCGCCGTGCTGCCAAGGCTGGAAGGTCCGGTCGGCCGCATGCAGCGTCTGGGCGGCGGCAGCAAACCGCTGGTGGTGGTCGACTATGCCCACACCCCGGACGCGCTGGAAAAAGTATTGCTGGCGCTGCGCCCTCATGCCAAAGGCAAGCTGCTGTGCCTGTTCGGCTGTGGCGGCGACCGTGATCGCGGCAAGCGTCCGTTGATGGCGCAAGTGGTTGAGCGTTTGGTTGACGGGGTTTTGGTCACTGACGACAACCCACGTTCAGAAGCCCCGGCGCAAATTTTTGATGACATCCGTGTTGGCTTTGTTGCGCCGCAGAACGTCACGTTTGTGGCAGGTCGCGGTGATGCCATCGCTCAAATCATTGCCGGTGCCAGCGTCGAAGACGTGATCGTGCTGGCAGGTAAAGGTCACGAGGACTATCAGGAAATCAACGGCGAACGCCACGACTTCTCTGATCTGGTCGAAGCCGAAAAAGCGCTCAATAGCTGGGAGGCGGCTCATGCTTAAGCCTCTGTTGTTGAGTGAAGTTGCCGTTGCCCTGCAGGGGCGTGTGGTTGAGGCGGACTGCCGCTTCAATGGCGTCAGTATCGACAGCCGGGCGATCACCAAGGGGCAGTTGTTTATTGCACTGACCGGTCCGCGCTTTGATGGCCACGATTACCTGAATGAAGTTGCAGCCAAGGGCGCTGTTGCGGCCTTGGTCGAGCGCGAAGTGCCCGAGTCGACGCTTCCACAACTGGTGGTCAAGGATACCCGCGAAGCCCTGGGCCGATTGGGTGCGCTCAATCGTGCCGGTTATGACAAGCCGGTTGCGGCCATTACCGGTTCCAGTGGCAAGACCACCGTCAAGGAAATGCTTGCCTGCATTCTGCGTACCCGTGGCCCGGTGCTGGCGACCAAAGGCAATTTGAACAACGATCTGGGCGTGCCGCTGACGCTGCTCGAACTGACATCGGAGCACACGGCTGCGGTAATCGAGTTGGGTGCTTCGCGCGTTGGCGAGATCGCTTATACCGTCGCCATGACCAAGCCGCATGTTGCCGTGCTCAATAATGCTGGCACCGCTCATGTGGGCGAGTTCGGCGGGCCGGAAAAAATCGTCGAGGCCAAGGGCGAGATTATTGAAGGGCTGGATGCTGATGGCATCGCGGTTCTGAATCTGGATGACAAGGCATTCGCCATCTGGAACAACCGGGCTGCCGGGCGCAAGGTGCTCAGCTTCGCATTGGCTAACCCTCAGGCTGACTTTTATGCCAGCGATCTGACCCGCGATGCACGGGGTTGCCCGGGTTTCACATTGCACAGCCCGCTGGGTGCCGAACCGGTTCAACTGAACCTGCTGGGCAACCATAATGTGGCTAATGCATTGGCTGCGGCTGCCGCCGCACATGCCTTGGGTGTCTCGTTGTTTGGCATCAAAACCGGTCTTGAAGCTGTGTTGCCGGTCAAGGGCCGTGCGGTCGCGCAAATGACTGGTACAGGTCTGCGAATTATTGATGACACTTACAACGCAAACCCCACCTCAATGTGTGCTGCCGTTGATATACTCGCCGCCTTTTCCGGCCGCACCGTCCTGGTGCTCGGAGATATTGGCGAACTGGGTGAGTGGGCGGAGCAAGGACATCGTGAAGTAGGCGCTTATGCCGCCGACAAAGTTTCAGCGCTCTATGCGGTGGGACCCATGATGGCTCATGCCGTCACAGCATTTGGACACCAGGCTCGTCACTTCGCCAATCAGGCTGACCTGATCAAGGCGCTTCGCGCTGAGCACGAAACAAACACCACTATTTTGATCAAGGGCTCGCGCAGCGCAGCGATGGAAAACGTCGTTGCGGCTTTGTGCGGTTCCAGCGGGGAGAAACATTAATGCTGCTGCTGCTAGCGGAGTATCTGCAACAGTTCTACAAAGGCTTCGGGGTCTTCCAGTACCTGTCCCTGCGCGGGATTCTCGGGGTACTGACCGCGTTAACCTTGTCGCTGTGCCTGGGGCCGTGGATGATCCGCACCCTGCAAAACCGTCAGATCGGCCAATCGGTACGTAATGACGGCCCGCAATCGCATTTGTCCAAATCCGGCACCCCGACCATGGGTGGTGCACTGATTCTGTCGGCGATCACTATCAGCACGCTGTTGTGGGCTGACTTGAGCAACCGTTATGTGTGGGTCGTGATGATCGTGACCCTGCTGTTCGGCGCCATCGGCTGGGTTGACGACTACCGCAAGGTAATCGAGAAAAACTCCCGTGGTCTTCCGAGTCGCTGGAAGTACTTCTGGCAGTCGGTGTTCGGTCTGGGTGCAGCGATCTTCTTGTACATGACGGCGCCAAGCGCGGTCGAAACCACGCTGATCCTGCCAATCCTCAAAGATGCCAGCATCCCGTTGGGTATCGGCTTTGTGGTACTGACCTACTTCGTGATCGTCGGTTCGAGCAACGCGGTCAACCTGACTGACGGCCTCGATGGCCTGGCGATCATGCCTACTGTAATGGTCGGCGGCGCGCTGGGGATCTTCTGCTACCTGTCGGGTAACGTGAAATTCGCCGACTACCTGCTGATCCCGTATGTGCCGGGCGCAGGTGAGTTGATTGTGTTCTGTGGCGCATTGATAGGCGCCGGTCTCGGGTTCTTGTGGTTCAACACTTACCCGGCACAAGTCTTCATGGGTGATGTCGGCGCACTGGCGCTGGGCGCTGCCCTGGGCACTATCGCGGTGATCGTGCGTCAGGAAGTCGTGCTGTTCATCATGGGCGGTGTGTTCGTGATGGAAACCCTGTCCGTGGTGATCCAGGTAGCGTCTTTCAAGTTGACCGGCAAGCGGGTGTTCCGCATGGCGCCGATTCATCACCACTTTGAACTTAAAGGTTGGCCCGAGCCACGAGTGATCGTCCGTTTCTGGATTATCACCGTGATCCTCGTATTGGTCGGCCTTGCCACGCTGAAGCTGAGGTAGAACCTGTGTCTCTGATCGCTTCTGACCACTTCCGCATCGTTGTCGGCCTCGGCAAGAGCGGCATGTCCCTGGTGCGCTTTCTCGCGCAGCGGGGCGTGTCGTTCGCCGTGGCGGACACGCGGGAAAATCCACCGGAGCTGGCCACGCTGCGCCGTGACTACCCGCAAGTGGAAGTGCGTTGTGGCGAGCTGGATGTCGAATTCCTGTGCCGTGCCGACGAACTTTACGTGAGCCCCGGCCTGGCCCTGGCGACGCCGGCCCTGCAAGCAGCAGCGGCCCGCGGCGTGAAGTTGTCGGGTGATATCGATCTGTTCGCGCGTAACGCGAAGGCACCGATCGTTGCAATCAGTGGTTCCAACGCCAAAAGCACCGTTACCACACTGGTCGGTGAAATGGCTGTGGCTGCGGGCAAGCGTGTGGCGGTCGGTGGCAACCTCGGTACGCCAGCGCTGGACCTGCTCAGCGATGACGTTGAACTGTACGTGATGGAACTGTCGAGCTTCCAGCTGGAAACCACCAATCACCTGGGTGCCAAAGTCGCCACCGTACTCAACGTCAGCGAAGACCACATGGACCGCTATAGCGGCCTGCCGGCGTACCATCTGGCCAAACACCGGATTTTCCGTGGTGCCAGGCAAGTGGTGGTCAATCGTCAGGATGCCTTGACCCGTCCGCTGATGAGCGAGGGCCAGCCGTGCTGGACCTTCGGCTTGAGCGCTCCGGACTTCAAGGCCTTTGGCCTGCGCGAAGAAAACGGCGAAAAATACCTCGCCTTCGAATTTCAAAACCTGATGCCGGTACGCGAGCTCAAAGTTCGCGGTGCCCACAATCAGGCCAATGCCCTTGCGGCACTGGCGCTGGGGCATGCCGTTGGCTTGCCGTTCGACGCCATGCTGGCCAGCCTGCGTAACTTCACCGGCCTTGAGCACCGCTGCCAGTGGGTACGCGAGCTGGATGGCGTGAGTTACTACAACGACTCCAAGGCTACCAACGTCGGTGCAGCACTGGCTGCCATCAATGGCTTGGGCATGGACATGGACGGCAAACTGATCCTGATCGCTGGTGGTGACGGCAAAGGCGCCGACTTCAGCGGCCTGCGTGATTCTGTGGCCAAGTATTGCCGCGCCGTGGTGCTGATGGGTCGTGACGCAGGCTTGATCGCCGATGCCTTGGGCGATGCCGTGCCGCAAGTGCGTGTCGGTTCGTTGGACGAAGCCATTGCACAAAGCCGCTCGTTGGCCTTGCCGGGTGATGCGGTATTGCTGTCGCCCGCTTGCGCCAGTTTTGACATGTTCAAGAACTATGAAGAGCGCGGCCAGTTATTCGCCCGTGCTGTGGAGGTGCTGGCATGATCTTCGGCATCCTCAAGCCTTATCCTTCGCCGCTGGTCACCGGCCGTGGCATCGACCTCGACTTCCCGTTGCTGGCCGGTTGCCTTGCCTTGCTGGGTCTGGGATTGGTGATGATTACGTCGGCATCGTCCGAAGTCGCCGCCTTGCAGTCGGGCAATACCCTGTACCACATGATCCGCCACCTGTTTTACATCGTGCTCGGTCTGGGCGCGTGCATCATGACGATGATGGTGCCGATTGCGACCTGGCAGCGTATGGGCTTCATGTTGCTGATCGGTGCATTCGGTTTGCTGGTGGCAGTATTGATCCCAGGCATTGGTCGTGAGGTAAACGGCTCGATGCGCTGGATCGGTTTCAGTTTCTTCAACGTGCAGCCCTCGGAGATCGCCAAGGTTTTTGTGGTGATCTACCTGGCGGGCTATCTGGTGCGCCAGCAGAAGGAAGTACGCGAAAGCTGGATGGGCTTCTTCAAGCCATTTATCGTGCTGCTGCCAATGGCAGGTCTGCTGCTGATGGAACCGGACTTCGGTGCCACCGTGGTAATGATGGGCGCTGCGGCGGCCATGTTGTTCCTCGGTGGTGTGGGGCTGTTTCGCTTCGCCCTGATGGTGGCGCTGGCGGTGGGGGCGGTGTTTGTTCTGGTACAGGCACAGCCTTACCGGATGGCGCGTCTGATCACCTTTACCGACCCATGGTCCGACCAGTTCGGTTCCGGCTACCAGCTGACCCAGGCCCTGATCGCATTCGGGCGCGGCGAGTGGTTCGGCGTAGGCCTTGGCAACAGCGTACAGAAGCAGTTCTACCTGCCTGAAGCCCACACCGACTTCGTGTTCTCGGTACTGGCTGAAGAGCTGGGCGTTGTCGGCTCGCTACTGACCGTGGCCCTGTTCGTGTTCGTGTGTGTGCGCGGCATGTACATCGGCATGTGGGCCGAGCGCGCCAAACAGTATTTCTCGGCTTATATGGCGTACGGCCTGTCGTTCCTGTGGATCGGCCAGTTCCTGATCAATATCGGGGTAAACGTCGGCCTGCTGCCAACCAAAGGGCTGACCCTGCCGTTCCTTAGCTACGGTGGCAGCTCGCTGGTGATTTGCTGTGTGTGTATGGGCCTGTTGCTGCGCATCGAGTGGGAGAGTCGAACCCACCTGGGCAGCGAAGAGACCGATTTCAAAGAAAGCGACTTCGCAGAGGAGCCGACCCATGGGCGCTAATGTGCTGATCATGGCGGGCGGCACCGGTGGCCATGTGTTCCCGGCACTGGCCTGTGCGCGCGAGTTCCAGGCCCGTGGCTACACGGTTCACTGGCTCGGCACGCCGCGTGGCATCGAGAACGAACTGGTCGAACCTGCGGGCTTCGAGCTGCACCTGATCAACGTTGCCGGTCTGCGTGGCAAGAGCAAGCTATCGCTGCTCAAGGCACCGTTTGTGTTGCTCAAGGCATTGTTCCAGGCGCGCAAAATCATTCGCCAACTCAAGCCGGTCTGCGTGCTTGGTTTCGGTGGTTACGTGACTGGGCCTGGCGGTCTGGCGGCGAAAACCTGTGGTGTGCCGGTGATCATTCACGAGCAAAACGCGGTAGCCGGTACGGCTAACCGTTTGCTGGTGCCAATGACCACTCGTGTCTGTGAAGCATTCCCTGGAACCTTCGCCGCCTCGGACAAATTGCTCAGTACCGGCAACCCGGTGCGGCCTGAACTGTTCACCCTGGCGCCGCGCGCCGCACTCGAAGGGCGCAAGGCGCGCTTGCTGGTGTTGGGGGGAAGCCTGGGGGCCGAGCCGTTGAACAAATTGCTGCCTGAAGCGTTGGCCAAAGTACCGGCCGACGTACGCCCTGATGTGTTTCATCAGGCAGGCAAACAGCACGACCAGATTACTGCCGAGCGCTATACGGCGGTCGGTGTCGAGGCTCAAGTACAGCCTTTTATCAAAGACATGGCCCAAGCCTATGGCTGGGCCGACCTGGTGGTTTGTCGCGCAGGCGCGCTGACCGTCAGTGAACTGGCTGCGGCCGGTCTGCCTTCGCTGCTGGTGCCATTGCCCCACGCGATTGACGACCATCAGAGCTGCAATGCCGACTTTTTGGCTCGCGAAGGCGCTGCTTTCCTGATGCCGCAAGCGACAACTGGCGCAGCCGAGCTGGCTGCACGCCTGACAGAGGTTTTGATGCAACCGGAACGACTCAACAGCATGGCGGCCAATGCTCGCCGCCTGGCCAAACCTGATGCGACCCGCAACGTTGTAGATATCTGCCTGGAGGTGGCCAATGGTTGAGAATCAAAAAGCTATGCCACAACCCGAGATGCGCCGTATCCGTCGCATCCACTTCGTCGGTATCGGCGGCGTGGGCATGTGCGGTATCGCCGAAGTGTTGCTGAACCTGGGCTATGAAGTGTCGGGTTCGGACTTGAACGCATCGTCTGTGACCGAACGTCTCGAATCATTCGGCGCGCACATCTTTATCGGCCACCGTGCCGAAAACGCTGCCAATGCTGATGTACTGGTGGTGTCGAGCGCTGTTAATACCTCCAACCCCGAAGTAGCACATGCGCTGGAGCGTCGTATTCCAGTGGTGCCACGGGCCGAGATGCTGGCTGAGCTGATGCGCTATCGCCACGGTATCGCCGTAGCAGGCACCCATGGCAAAACCACCACCACCAGCTTGTTGGCCTCGGTGTTTGCGGCCGGTGGCCTGGACCCGACGTTCGTGATCGGTGGTCGCCTGAATGCAGCAGGTACTAATGCACAGCTGGGCACTAGCCGTTACCTGATTGCCGAAGCTGACGAAAGCGATGCCAGCTTCCTGCACCTGCAGCCAATGGTTGCAGTGGTCACCAATATCGACGCCGACCATATGGCGACGTACGAAGGCGACTTCAACAAGCTGAAGAAAACCTTCGTCGAGTTTCTGCACAACCTGCCGTTCTACGGCTTGGCTGTGCTGTGCCTGGACGATCCGGTCGTGCGCGAAATCCTGCCGCTGGTCAAGCGTCCGACCGTAACTTACGGCTTTAGCGAAAACGCTGACGTGCGCGCAATCAATGTTCGCCAGCAAGGCATGCAAACCTTCTTCACCGTGTTGCGCCCTGATCGCGAGCCACTGGATGTGTCGGTAAACATGCCGGGCAACCACAACGTGCTCAATGCCTTGGCCACCATCTGCATTGCTTCGGATGAGGGCATCAGCGATGAGGCCATCGTTCAGGGCCTGTCGGGCTTTGAGGGTGTGGGTCGACGCTTCCAGGTTTATGGCGAGCTGCCAGTTGAAGGCGGCAGCGTGATGCTGGTCGATGACTACGGTCACCACCCGACCGAAGTTGCGGCGGTGATCAAGGCCGTACGCGGTGGTTGGCCGGAGCGCCGTCTGGTGATGGTTTACCAGCCGCACCGCTTCAGTCGTACCCGTGACCTGTACGACGATTTCGTCCAGGTACTGGCCGACGCCAATGTGCTGTTGCTGATGGAAGTCTACCCGGCTGGTGAAGAGCCGATTCCGGGCGCTGACAGCCGCCAGCTGTGCCACAGCATCCGCCAGCGCGGTCAGTTGGACCCGATCTACATCGAGCGCGGCGTTGAGCTGGCGCCGATCGTCAAGCCGTTGCTGCGTGCTGGCGACATTCTGTTGTGCCAAGGGGCGGGCGATATCGGCCGTCTGGCACCGCAACTTATAAAGAGCCCGCTGTTCAGCGGTGCTGTTGTTGCCGCTACCAGTAAAGGAAAGTTGAAATGACTGCTGCTTACGCCAATCTGTTCTCGACCATTGCCCCTGCCGACTTCGGTCGCGTGGCTGTGCTGTTCGGCGGCAAAAGCGCTGAGCGTGAAGTCTCGCTGAAGTCCGGCAATGCCGTACTCGGTGCACTGCAAAGCGCCGGTGTGGATGCTTTCGGGATCGATGTGGGGGATGACTTCATCACCCGCATCACCAGCGAAAAAATCGACCGCGCGTTCATCATTCTTCACGGCCGTGGCGGTGAAGACGGCAGCATGCAAGGCCTGCTGGAATGCCTGGGCATTCCTTACACCGGTAGCGGAATCCTCGCGTCGGCCTTGGCCATGGACAAGCTGCGCACCAAACAGGTGTGGCACAGCCTGGGCATTCCGACCCCGCGTCACGCAGTGTTGAGCAGTGAAGCGGACTGTATTTGTGCAGCGAAGGAACTGAGCTTCCCTTTGATCGTCAAACCGGCACATGAAGGTTCAAGTATCGGTATGGCCAAAGTGAGTAACGTTGACGAGTTGATCGTCGCGTGGGCCGATGCCAGCAAGTACGACTCGCAAGTGTTGGTTGAGCAATGGATCACCGGTCCCGAGTTCACCATCGCCACCCTGCGTGACCAGGTGTTGCCTCCAATTGCCCTGGGCACTCCGCATACCTTTTATGACTACGACGCCAAGTACGTGGCCAACGATACCCAGTATCGGATCCCGTGCGGCCTCGACAGTGCCAAGGAACAAGAGCTCATGGACCTCACGGCGAAAGCCTGTGAGGCGATCGGTATTGCCGGTTGGGGCCGTCTGGACGTGATGCAGGACACAGCGGGCCAATTCTGGCTGCTGGAAGTCAACACCGCTCCGGGCATGACCGATCACAGCCTGGTGCCGATGGCGGCCAAGGCTGCGGGTCTGGATTTCCAACAGTTGGTGTTGTCGATTCTGGCAGCAAGCTTAGAGGCGCGGGGTTAAGTCCATGCAAGGTGCATCGCTTCGTCATCAACCACCCGCTCCCGGCCGCAAGCCGGTGCCGCGTGGCGCCAGCCGGATGGTGGCGAAAGAGCCGATGTCGGTGCGTTTGCCAAAAGCCAATTTCGGCTTTTTGAAAGCCTTGTTCTGGCCGGTGCTGCTGGTGGCGTTGGGTTATGGCACTTACGAAGGTGCACAGCGCCTGATGCCGTATGCGGACCGCCCGATCACCAATATCAACGTGCAGGGTGATTTGACTTACATCAGCCAGCAAGCCGTGCAGCAGCGCATCGCCCCGTATGTGGCGGCGAGCTTCTTCACGGTCGACCTGGCAGGCATGCGCACCGAGCTTGAGCAAATGCCCTGGATCGCCCACGCCGAGGTACGCCGAGTATGGCCGGACCAGGTGGTGATTCGCCTTGAAGAGCAACTGCCGGTCGCCCGCTGGGGTGATGAAGCACTGCTCAACAACCAGGGGCAAGCGTTCACTCCGCGTGAGCTGGCCAATTACGAACATTTGCCGCAGCTGTTTGGCCCTCAACGGGCCCAGCAGCAAGTAATGCAGCAGTATCAGGTGCTGAGCCAGATGCTGCGTCCGATGGGCTTTTCCATAGTCCGGCTGGAGTTGCGTGAGCGCGGTAGCTGGTTCCTGACCACCGGAGCTGGCAGTGCAGGGCCCGGAATCGAGTTGCTGTTGGGGCGCGATCATCTGGTAGAAAAAATGCGTCGCTTCATAGCCATCTATGAAAAAACGCTGAAAGAACAGATTACAAACATAGCGCGCATCGATTTGCGTTATGCCAACGGATTGGCCGTCGGCTGGCGGGAACCTGTGGCACCGACGATAGCCCAACCCGCTGTCGCGAAGAATTAAGAAGAGGCAGGACCCATGGCAAACGTGCAAAGCGGAAAAATGATCGTCGGTCTCGATATCGGCACCTCCAAGGTGGTGGCGCTGGTGGGCGAGGTCGCAGATGACGGCACGATCGAAATCGTCGGTATTGGCACGCATCCGTCCCGTGGCCTGAAGAAGGGCGTGGTGGTGAACATCGAGTCCACCGTGCAATCGATCCAGCGCGCTATCGAAGAAGCGCAGCTGATGGCCGGTTGCCGGATTCACTCGGCGTTTGTCGGCGTTGCCGGTAATCACATACGCAGCCTGAACTCCCACGGCATCGTTGCGATCCGCGACCGTGAAGTCAGCACCGCCGACCTTGAACGCGTCCTCGACGCCGCCCAGGCCGTTGCGATCCCGGCTGACCAGCGCGTGCTGCATACCCTGGCGCAGGACTACGTAATCGATAACCAGGAAGGCGTTCGTGAGCCACTGGGCATGTCGGGCGTACGTCTGGAAGCCAAGGTACACGTAGTGACGTGTGCGGTGAATGCGGCCCAGAACATCGAGAAATGCGTACGCCGCTGTGGTCTTGAGGTAGATGACATCATCCTTGAGCAACTGGCATCGGCTTACTCGGTACTGACCGACGACGAAAAAGAGCTGGGCGTTTGCCTGGTCGACATCGGCGGCGGTACTACCGATATCGCGATCTTCACCGAAGGCGCTATCCGCCACACGGCAGTGATCCCGATAGCCGGTGACCAGGTGACCAACGACATCGCAATGGCGTTGCGTACACCGACCCAGTACGCCGAAGAAATCAAGATTCGTTACGCCTGTGCACTGGCCAAACTGGCTGGCGCGGGCGAAACGATCAAGGTGCCAAGCGTGGGCGATCGCCCACCGCGTGAGTTGTCCCGTCAGGCCTTGGCCGAAGTGGTCGAGCCGCGTTATGACGAACTGTTCACCCTGATTCAGGCTGAGCTGCGTCGCAGCGGCTACGAAGACTTGATCCCGGCGGGCATTGTGTTGACCGGTGGTACTTCAAAGATGGAAGGCGCGGTGGAACTTGCCGAAGAGATCTTCCACATGCCGGTCCGTCTGGGCGTGCCGCACAGCTTCAGAGGCTTGACCGACGTTGTGCGCAATCCGATTTACTCCACCGCTGTGGGCTTGTTGCTGTACGGACTGCAAAAGCAGTCAGACGGTATCTCCATATCGGGTATCAGCAACCGCGACAACTACAGCAGTGACGAACAAAAAGCCCCTGTGTTTGAGCGCCTTAAGCGCTGGGTTCAGGGCAACTTTTAAAGCTTGGGCTCCAAAAGATTCAAAGCAGTAGAAGTAGGCGAAAAAAACTAGAGAACTGAAAGGAGAGGGACCATGTTTGAACTCGTAGATAACATCCCGCAGAGCCCGGTAATTAAGGTTATCGGTGTTGGTGGTGGCGGTGGCAATGCTGTTAACCATATGGTTAAGAGCAACATTGAAGGCGTGGAATTCATCTGCGCCAACACCGACGCGCAAGCGCTGAAAAGCATTGGCGCACGTACCATCCTGCAATTGGGCACCAGCGTGACCAAGGGCCTGGGTGCCGGCGCAAATCCTGAGGTTGGTCGTCAGGCCGCTCTGGAAGACCGTGAGCGCATTGCCGAGGTGTTGCAGGGCACCAACATGGTGTTCATCACCACGGGCATGGGCGGTGGTACCGGTACTGGTGCTGCGCCGATCATTGCCGAAGTGGCCAAGGAAATGGGGATTCTCACCGTTGCGGTGGTGACTCGTCCGTTCCCGTTCGAAGGTCGCAAGCGCATGCAGATCGCTGACGAAGGTATTCGTCTGCTGTCCGAAAGCGTCGATTCGTTGATCACGATTCCAAACGAAAAACTGCTGACCATCCTGGGTAAAGACGCAAGCCTGCTGTCGGCTTTCGCCAAGGCCGATGACGTTCTGGCCGGTGCCGTTCGCGGTATCTCCGATATCATCAAGCGTCCGGGCATGATCAACGTCGACTTTGCTGACGTGCGTACCGTGATGAGCGAAATGGGCATGGCGATGATGGGCACTGGCTGCGCCACTGGTCCGAACCGTGCGCGTGAAGCGACCGAAGCGGCTATCCGCAACCCGTTGCTTGAAGACGTGAACCTGGAAGGCGCTCGCGGCATCCTGGTGAACATCACTGCCGGTCCTGACCTGTCTCTGGGTGAGTACTCCGACGTGGGTAGCATCATCGAGGCCTTTGCTTCCGAGCACGCGATGGTCAAAGTCGGTACGGTTATCGATCCGGACATGCGCGACGAACTGCATGTAACCGTGGTTGCCACTGGTCTGGGCGCAAAAATCGAGAAGCCGGTCAAGGTTGTCGACAACGGTGTTCAAACTTCGTACGCAGCCTCTTCGGCACACAGCGCCCCGGTTCGCCAGGAAGCCCGTACCGAGCGTCAGGAGCAACCGATGGTCAACTACCGTGACCTGGACCGCCCGACTGTGATGCGTAACCAGGCCCAGCAAGGCGCGACAACCGCTGCCAAGCTCAATCCTCAAGACGATCTGGATTACCTGGATATCCCGGCTTTCCTGCGTCGACAGGCTGATTAATGAAATCAATCAGGGCGATTAAGGTGATTGGTGTTCAGCAAAGGCTCGGTCTGCTATTATCGCCAGCCTTTGTTGATACCAGTTCGCAATTTGCGCTGAAGCGGCCAATGCCATGATTAAACAACGCACCCTGAAAAATATTATCCGTGCCACAGGTGTCGGCCTGCACTCTGGTGAGAAGGTCTACCTGACCCTCAAGCCAGCGCCTGTGGATACCGGCATCGTGTTTTGTCGTGCAGACCTTGACCCTGTTGTGCAGATCCCTGCGCGCGCGGAAAACGTCGGCGAGACAACGATGTCGACCACGTTGGTCAACGGCGATGTAAAAGTAGACACGGTAGAGCACCTGCTCTCGGCCATGGCTGGCCTGGGGATCGATAACGCCTACGTCGAACTCTCCGCGTCTGAAGTCCCGATTATGGACGGTAGCGCTGGACCTTTCGTGTTTCTGATTCAATCTGCCGGCCTGGAAGAACAGGACGCGCCGAAGAAGTTCATCCGTATCCTGCGTGAAGTGACAGTGGAAGATGGCGACAAGCGCGCCACTTTCGTCCCTTTCGAAGGGTTCAAGGTGAGCTTCGAGATCGATTTCGATCACCCGGTTTTCCGTAATCGCACCCAAAGCGCAACCGTGGATTTCTCGAGCACTTCGTTTGTAAAAGAAGTCAGCCGCGCGCGTACCTTTGGTTTCATGAGTGATATCGAGTACCTGCGCAAGCACAACCTCGCACTCGGCGGTAGCGTTGAAAACGCCATCGTGGTCGACGCGGATGGTGTACTGAACGAAGACGGCCTTCGCTATGAAGACGAATTCGTGAAGCACAAGATCCTCGACGCTATTGGCGACCTCTACCTGTTGGGCAATAGCCTGATTGGTGAGTTCAAGGGCTTCAAGTCTGGCCATGCACTGAACAACCAGCTGATTCGTAAGCTGCTTGAGCAGACCGATGCGTGGGAAGTCGTGACCTTTGAAGATGCCAGCACAGCACCGATCTCGTACATGCGTCCGGTCGCGGCAGTTTAAGTAAAACTTCCTTCTCTAGTTTTTGAAGGCCACCCTCGGGTGGCCTTTTTTTATAGAGGATTTGTTGGTTTCGGTGCGTTGAGCCCGGTTTCGTTGATATCCATCACGCGATTTCGCCCACGCTTCTTGGCTTGGTAGAGGGCTTTGTCGGCAGTGTTGAGCAGCTCCTGCTGATCATCACCGGGCTTGGCGTAGCGGGTGCACGCGCCCAGGCTGACAGTGAGCGTGTTCGCCTGGTGGGCGGGTTCCATCTGCTCGACCGCCAAACGAATCTTTTCGGCCAGCAGGCGAGTGCCTGCCGCGTCGGTATCTACCAGCACCACCGCGAATTCTTCCCCTCCATAGCGCGCTGCCAGATCGGCGGGGCGGCGTACATTAACCTTTATGGCTTGCGCTACCTGGCGCAGGGCTTCATCCCCGGCCTGATGGCCGTAACTGTCATTGAAAGCCTTGAAATGGTCGATATCAATCATGATCAGTGACAGTGGCGTGCCCGCGCGCTGGGCGCGGCGCCATTCCAGATCCAGGGTTTTATCCAGCATGCGCCGATTGGCCAACCCGGTCAGCGGATCGGTAGAAGCCAGGGCGGCGAGTTCGTGTTCGGCGTGCTGGCGCAGGCGCAGTTCGCGAGTCAGCAGCCAGGTGAGCCATAACAAGCCTAAGCACAGCAGCAGGGTTGCGCTGCCGATCAGGGAGGCGGTGTGTCGCCAATTGCTGAAGATATGTTCGGTCGACAATGCAACCACAACCACCAACGGTAGATCGCCAACTTGAGCGAAGTTGTAAAGGCGTTCCAGCTGGAAGACCTTTGACATGGCGGTAAAGCTGCCATAGCGCTCATTGATGAAGCGCAAAAAAATTGGAGCCTGGCCCACGTCCTGACCGGTATAGAACTTGTCTGTCTCCGGATACCGGATGAGCAGGATGCCGTCGGTGCTGATCAAGCTGATGTTGCCGGTAGGTCCAAGGTCCAGGCCGCGAAACAGGCCCTGGAAGTAGCTGATTTTCATCTGAGCCACGGCAACTCCACCAAACTTGCCGTCCGGGGCGGTAATTCGACGGCTCAGGATCAGGTTCCACTCGTTGGGGCTTTCACTGACGAGCATGGGGGTGCTAATGAAAAGCCCGTCCTTCTGCTCCTTGATATGGGTCTTGAACCAGAGCTGTTGACTGGCATTGTTTAACAAGGGCCCGGCCGGCTTGGAGCTGGCTATCAGTTTTCCTTCAGCATCCAGGACAAAAAAGCCGGCATTGGACGGTGCCTCGGTGGCTTTGTCGAAAAGCAGCGACTGTTGAATCTGCGGTGCGAGCGAGGAGAGTGCCTGGCTTTGCAGCAAGTCGATCAGGTTGCTGAGGGAGGAGTCATAAATCGACAGCGTATTTTGAATATCCCGGCTGATCAGCTGCACGATATTCAGCGCTGAGCGTGCGGCGTCTTCTTCGGTGTTGCGGTACTCCCTGACCAGCAAATAGCCAACAATACTGAGGATTGCAAGCACCGAGAGGGCGCTGGCCCCGATCAGCATGCGCCGAGTGATGACGTGTGAACGCTGGGAAAATTGAATGGCCTTACCCTCACAGATACAAATCGTGCCCAGCCATAAGGTGTCGGCCTGTAGAGATAAGGCCAGCTTTGAAGCTGGCCTTATGGTCACAGATTAGAACACATCAATAGGATAGTCGACGATCACCCGGTACTCATCAACATCGTTGTCCACGCTCTGGTAAGCGCTGTTGCCGCGGTTGGTCGCCCAGCGCAGGCCCACCGACAGGTCCTTGGCCTTGCCTTCCTGGATCACGTATTTCAGCCCCAGGTCACGTTCCCAGTGATGGGCATTCTTGCCTTCGGGGTTGTACCAGTTGCTGTAGCCGATGCTGTTGGGGTCGGCCTTGGTCAGATCCAGTTCACCGCGCGAGTACGAAGCACTGGCCGTCAGGCCGGCGATGCCGAGCCCGGCAAAGTCATACTCGTATTGCAGTTTCCAGGAGCGCTCGTTCGGACCGTTGAAATCCGAATACTGCTGCGAGTTGTCGAGGTAAACACTGTCGCCCTGATAGATATAGTCAAAAGGCGTGTTGCCGTTGACCCGCTGGTAAACGGCCGTCACCTTGTGCCCGTCCACGGCTACCGCAAAATGCAGGCTGAAGGTGTTGTTATCGATATCGCCCAGCAGCGCCTTGCCGGTGTCCTGGGTGTGGTAGAAATGCAGGCCGGGATTGAGGCTGATGCTCTCGGTCAGCGCATAGGTGTAATCCAGGTCGTAGTAGTACTGGTTCCAGATGTCCTGCAACTGGGCTGCGTACAGGTTGCTGGTGATCTCTGGCACGCCGCTCCAGGAGGCTCCGGCCCAGGTGATGTGCTTGCTGCTCTGATCGGCGAGGTCGCCGTAGGTAGTGGTCAGGCGGCGCATGCCGCTCTGGTTGTACGGTTTGTCAAAGCTGACCTGGCCACCTTCGAGCATCCAGCCCTCGAAGCTGTGATTGGTCAGGCTGACGCCGCGAAAGGTCTGCGGCAGCATGCGGCTTTCGCCACCGGCAATCACCGGGTTGGTCAGGAATAGATCGCCAGCCTTGAGCTCGGTGTCGAACGCCCGCATTTTTAGCGCCGCACCAGCGGACGAGAAGCTGGTTGGCGCTTTACCGTTACCATCACTGACCGGCAAGATACTGCTGCCATCGGTGCCGCCACCGCCGTCGAGCTTGAGCCCGAGCATGGCGTAGGCATCCAGACCGAAGCCGACCGTACCCTGAGTGAACCCGGACTGAAACTTGCCGATAAACCCCTGGCCCCATTCCTTGCTGTCATCGGCGCGGGGGCTGCGGATATCGTGGTTCATGTAGTAATTGCGGGTGTTGATTTTGAGGCTGGAACCTTCAACAAAACCGTCTTTGGATGTTGCGTCCTCAGCGTGAGCGAAAGTGGGAATCGTTGCGGCCAGGGCAATGAATAACGGACTGAGTTTAAGTGAGTACTTCACCAGAATGTTGCTCCTTGAAAGTGGCGGCAGTTTTTATTCTGTTTAAAAAATCTGTTCCTGTTTGAAAACAGTCAGCGCAGCGGTGCACATTTTTTAGAACAAAAAAAAGCCGCTATGATAGCGGCTTTTGAAACAGTCAGTCACATATGTGGCGTGCGACTGACTGGGTCGGGAAGTCTGCAGGCGTCTAATCAGCTGTCTTTTGCTTCATCTGAAATACTGGTTTCAGCCTGTGTTTGTTGAGGCTTTGCGGCGTTTTGCTGGTGTGCTGTCAGCTCTGTCTGGTGCTGTTCAAAAGTAGCTGCGCGTGCCGCATTTTGTGCGACGAATGCAGGCGATTCTTCCGCCATGGCCAGGGGCGACAACAACAAAGACGACAAAACGAAAACGCTAGCCATACCCATACTGCTGGACATTTCAAAGACCTTCTTGCGGTGCAAGTTCTGTTTGGTACGATCAAAATATAGCTATTGGGCGGGGCGAAAAAGAGCAGGTGAGTACAAGGACCTTTGCGTTTTAGGTAACAAATGCCTGGAGGTGCGAGCTAGAGCGATCAGGATAATCTTGAGTTGTGATGTAGCCGCTGAGGAGCGCCAGCGAGGCTGCGATCGGCTGCGCAGCAGTCGCAAATCTATTGGGTTCTTGGGTTTTACGGCTGTCTGCAGTCGATCGCAGCCTTCGTTCCTAGGCAGCGGCTACAGAGCTTCGCATCAGATAGGTAGATACAACCCGAATGTATTGCGCCCTCCACCGCTGCGCACAAACACTTCGCCGCCATGCATCTGCGCTATCGCCTTGACGATGGCCAGCCCCAGCCCGTGGTTGCCGCCGCTGTTGTGACGGGCGGCGTCCACCCGGTAGAAACGCTCGAATAACCGCGCCAAGTGCTCTGCGGCAATCGGCTGGCCAGGGTTGCTGATGCTGACCGTGACCCGGCCCGCGGTTTGCTCGATCAACACCTCGATCACCTGTCCGGCCTCGGTGTGCTGCACGGCGTTGCTCAGCAAGTTGATCAGCGCGCGGCGCAGGTGGGCTTTTTCGATGTTGACCTGGGCATCGCCGCTGACCCGAACGTCAACCCGCGCATCTTCAAGGATGAATTCCAGATAATCCAGGGTCGTTGCCACTTCGTCCGCAAGGGAAGCGCGGGTCAGTTTGCTGGCCTTGCTGCCTTGATCGGCGCTGGCCAGGAACAGCATGTCATTGATGATGCTGCGCAGCCGTTCCAGTTCTTCGAGGTTGGATTGCAATACTTCAAAGTAATGCTCGGCCGACCGCCCCCGGGTCAGTGCAACCTGGGTCTGGCCAATCAGGTTGGTCAGGGGCGAACGCAGTTCATGGGCCACGTCGGCATTGAATGATTCCAGCCGGGTATAGGCTTGCTCGACCCGGTCCAGGGTGGCGTTGAAGGCACTGACCAGTTGATCCAGTTCCGGTGCCAGCGGCGCAAGGTGCAAGCGCCCGGACAGGCGCGGCGGTGCCAGTTTTTGCGCTTCTTCAGACAGCTTGTCCAACGGTTTTAGGCCGATCCGCGCCACCCAATAGCCAAGCAGCGAGGCCAGCAGTACGCCAATCGTTGCCAGGCTGATCAGTGCGATCAGCAAGTGGTGCTGGGTCTGGCGAAAGGTCTGAGTATCGATGCCAATCAAAAAGCGCAGCGCCGGGCGCTGTTCCTTGGCCGGGATCTGGCTGATCAGCACCTTGAAGGGGTAGGCCTGGCCGGGCAGCCGCAAGTCTCTTACCCCGGTCGGGCCTTGGGCAAATTCGCGCACCGCCGCGTCGGGGTTGCCGTATTCATAGGTTGGGTCAGAACTGATAGTCCAGAAGCGGATGCGTTTGTCCTCTTCGCTGAGCAGCTTGAGCTTGGCGCTCATCTTGGCCCAGTGATCGAGATTGCCGTAACGATTGATTGATGATTCGAGCACGCTGTAACGCGCATCCAGCTCTGCTTCGGGCAGGCGCCCGATACTTTTCTCGACCTGCTGGTAGAGCGCTCCGCCGATCAATACAAAGACCAGCAGGGCCACCAGGGCAAACATCGCACTCAAGCGCATGGCGATGGAGTTCAGAGCAGTGGGCCGCTTAAACACTGCGCCGCTCCAGCACGTAACCCATGCCGCGGATGGTATGCAGCAACTTGTGTTCGAACGGCCCGTCGAGCTTGGCCCGCAAGCGCTTGATCGCGACTTCGACCACGTTGGCGTCACTGTCAAAGTTAATGTCCCAGACCATCTCGGCAATCGATGTCTTGGACAGGATTTGGCCCTGACGTCGCGCCAGCACGCTGAGCAGCGAGAATTCCTTGGCGGTCAGGTCAAGACGGGTACCCGCGCGTGTAGCCTTGCGGCTGATCAAATCTATCCACAGGTCATCGACAGTCACCTGCACCGGCTCGTGACCACCACCACTGCGGCGGGTCAAGGCTTGCAGGCGGGCAACCAGTTCCAGAAACGAAAATGGCTTGCCCAGGTAATCGTCTGCGCCTTCGCGCAAACCGCGGACCCGATCTTCGACCCGCTCGCGGGCGGTAAGCATGATCACCGGGGTTTGCTTGCGCGCCCGTAATGCACGCAACACGCCAAAGCCGTCGAGACCCGGCAGCATCACATCGAGCACGATCACTGCGTAATCGCTCTCCATGGCCAGGTGCAGGCCTTCGATGCCGTCTCGGGCCACATCCACTGTGTAACCTTGCTCGGTCAAACCGCGGTGCAAGTAATCGGCGGTTTTTTCTTCATCTTCAATAATCAGAACGCGCATAACCCGCCTCAGTGATTCGTCGTCAGCACACTGACGGGTTTGGAACGATGGAATAACCGTTCAAGCCACAAGTATATGACTGGCGTGGTAAACAGCGTCAGCGCCTGGCTCACCAGCAACCCGCCAACCACGGCAATCCCCAGCGGCTGGCGCAGTTCGGCGCCGGTGCCATAGCCGAGCATCAGCGGCAGGGCGCCGAGCAAGGCGGCGAGGGTGGTCATGATGATCGGCCGGAACCGCGTGATGCAGGCTTGATAGATCGCATCTTCGGGGCTCAGGCCGCGATTGCGCTGGGCATCCAGGGCAAAGTCGATCATCAGGATGCCGTTTTTCTTGACGATACCGATCAGCAATACCAGCCCGATCAGCGCCATGATTGAAAAATCCTGGCCGCAGATCCACAGCATCAGCAGCGCCCCGAGCCCGGCCGAAGGCAGGGTCGAAATGATCGTCAACGGATGCACGAAGCTTTCGTACAGCACCCCCAAAATGATGTACACCGCCACCAGCGCCGCAAGAATCAACCAGGGCTGGCTGGCCAGCGAACTCTGGAATGCCTGGGCGGCACCCTGGAAGTTGCCGCTGATGGTGCTCGGCATGCCGATTTGGTTTTTTGCCTGGTTGAGCATCAGCACCGCATCGCCCAAGGCCACGCCCGGGGCGAGGTTGAACGACAGGTTGGCGGCCGGGAACATGCCGTCATGGCTGATCGAAAGCGGCCCGCTGGTGGGGGCATCGACCTTGGCCACGGCCGACAGCGGCACCATTTCCCCGGTCAGCGGGGAGCGCAGGTAGAAGTAATTCAGGCTCTCGGCCTTGCCGCGCTGCTGCGCGTCAACTTCCAGGATCACGTTGTACTGGTTGGTCTCGGTCTGGAACTCATTGACCTGACGCTGACCAAAAGCGTCGTACAGCGCCTCATCGACATCGGTGGCGGTGAGGCCGAAGCGAGCTGCGGCGTTCCGATCGATGCTGATATGGGTGATGCTGCCGCCCAGTTGCAGGTCGTTGGACAAGTCGCGAAAGGCCGGGTTGGCGCGCAGTTTTTCAGTCAGGCGTTGGGTCCAGGTGGTGAGCGTCGGCCCATCGTTGCTCTTGAGTACATATTGATATTGGCTGCGGCTTGGCCCCGAGCTGAGGTTGATGTCCTGACCTGCGCGCAGATACAGCACAATCCCCGGCACCTTGGCCAGTTGCGGGCGAATGCGGTCGATAAACTCGCTGGCCGATACATTGCGCTCCCCGCGGTCCTTGAGGGCAATCCAGAAGCGGCCGTTGGCGATGGTCTGGTTGCTGCCGGTCACGCCCACTGAGTGTGAAAACGCCTGCACGGCCGGGTCGTTACCGATGATGTTGGCCAAGGCTAGATGTTTTTGCATCATGTCCGGAAATGAAATGTCGGACGCCGCTTCACTGGTGCCGAGTACAAAGCCGGTGTCTTGAACCGGGAAGAAACCTTTGGGGATCAGTACATAGCCGGCGATGGCCATGGCCAGCGTCACGCCGAAAATCCCCAGCATTAGCCGCTGGTGCGCCAGGGCCCGTTTCAAACCCTTTTCGTACCAAGCCAGCAAGCGCTCGCCAAAGCCCGGTTTGGCGTCGGGCTTGTGCACCGGGGAACGCATAAACAGCGCGGCCAGCGTCGGGGCGAGGGTCAGCGACACGACCACTGAAATCATGATGGTTGAGGTCGCGGTCAGGGCGAATTCCTTGAACAGTCGTCCGACCACGCCCCCCATAAACAGCAACGGAATAAATGCCGCCACCAGCGAGAAACTGATGGATACCACGGTAAAGCCGATCTCGCTGGAGCCTTTGATCGCGGCGTCGCGCATGCTCTCGCCCGCTTCGAGGTGACGGTGAATGTTCTCCACCACCACAATCGCATCGTCGACCACAAACCCCACGGCCACCACAATCGCCACCAGTGTCAGGTTGTTGAGGCTGAACCCCAGTACATACATCAAGGCAAAGCTGGCGATCAGTGACACGCCGAGCACCGCTGACACAATCAGGGTGGCTGACCACTGACGCAAAAACAGCGCCATCACTGCAACCACCAGCAGTACGGCAATCAGCAGGGTGATTTCCACTTCATGCAGGGAGGCGCGGATGGTTTTGGTCCGGTCACTGAGTACGGTCACTTCAACTGACGCCGGGAGCATGGCTTGCAAGCCGGGCAGGGCGGCCTGGATGCGGTCCACTGTCTCAACGATATTGGCCCCCGGCTGACGTGAAATCACCAGGTTCAGTCCCGGCTGATGCCCGGACCAGGCTTGTACATAATCATTCTCGGCCCCGTTGACCACTCGCGCCACATCGCGCAATTGCACGGGGGCGCCGTCCTTGTAAGAGACGATCAATTGGCCGTATTCATCCGCGTCAAACAGCTGGTCGTTGGTTGACAGTGTGGAAATGCTCGATGGGCCGTACAGCGCGCCCTTGGCCAGGTTGAGACTGGTTTGCTGGATTGCCAGGCGAATGTCGGCCAGGGTCAGTCCGATGGCGGCCAGCTTGTCGGCCGAGGCCTGGACCCGGATTGCCGGGCGCTGCTGGCCGGTGATGTTGATCAGGCCTACACCGTCGATCTGGCTGATCTGCCGGGCCAGCAGGGTTTCGACGTAATCGCTGAGTTCGGTGCCGGGCATCTGCAAGGAACTGATGCTCAGGATCAACACCGGGCTGTCGGCCGGGTTGACCTTCTTCCAGGTCGGCAGGGTAGGCATGTCCTTGGGTAATTTGCCGGACGCGGTGTTGATCGCGGCCTGCACTTCCTGGGCGGCGGTGTCGATGCTTTTGTTCAGGGTGAATTGCAGGGTCAGACTGGTCGAGCCCAGTGCGCTGCTGGAGGTCATTTGGGTCATGCCGGGGATGGCGCTGAATTGCACCTCCAGCGGCGTGGCTACCGATGACGCCATGGTGTCCGGGCTGGCGCCGGGCAGTTGGGCTGATACCTGAATGGTCGGGAATTCAGCCTCGGGCAAGGGCGCGATGGGCAGTCGCGGAAAAGCAATCAGCCCCACCAGTACCAGGGCGAAGGTCAGCAATACGGTGGCGACCGGGTGATCGACACACCAGGCCGACAGCGAGCGGCTTTGGGTCATGGCTGCACCTGAACGGCGGTCGGCTCACTTAGCACTTCAACCCGCGAGCCCGGCTTGAGTCGCGATTGACCATCGCTGACCAGCGTGTCGCCGGGGCTGACGCCAGTGATGATGCTCAGCTCGGTGTCCTGGAAAACAAGCTGCACGGGGACTGTTTCTACTGTGTCACCGCTGACCCGGTACACGAAATAGTTGTCCAGCCCGCGTTGCACCACCTGCGGCGGCACCACTAGCGCGTTCTGTACCAGTCCGGTCTGGATCTCGACATTGACCAGTTGGCCGGGCCACAGCGTTTGTTTGGGGTTGTCGAACTGGGCCTTGACCTTGATCGTGCCGGTGGTTGCCGAGACCTGATTATCAATCAGGCTCAAACGACCTTCGCCCAGTTGCGTGCCGCTGCTGTCAGCGTTGCCGATAAAGGCTTTGACCCGGGCCGGATCCTTGGCTGCGAGCAAGTCGTGCAGCATGGGCAATTGTTGTTGGGGGAGGGAGAACTCCACCGCGATGGGGTCGATCTGGGTAACGGAAAACAGTCCCTGGGTATCGCTGACTCGCAGGAAATTACCCGCATCTACAGTGCGAATGCCCACGCGCCCGGTGACCGGCGAGTGGATCTGCGTATACGACAACTGCACCTGCGCCGCTGCAATCGTCGCCTGATTGCCCTGTGCCGAGGCCTTGAGTTGATTGACCAAGGCTTGTTGCTGATCGAGTGTTTGCCTGGACACGCCGTTGTCCACGCTTAATAACTGGTAGCGTTTGAGGTCGATCAATGCGACTTGCAGTTGCGCCTGATTCTGTCCCAGTTGGGCCTTGGCCAGATCGAGGCTGGCCTTGATCGAGCGGTCATCCAGGGTCGCCAGTAGATCGCCAGTCTTGACCGTCTGGCCTTCGTTGACCCGTATCTCGGTGAGTATGCCGTCGATTTGCGGGCGGATCATCACACTGTGCAACGACAACACCGCGCCAATTCCGTGGGTATAGCTCGGCACATCTTGCTGCAGCACTTGGACAACTCGCACCGGCACCGCTGCGCTACCTGTGGACTTATTGGCTGCGGGGCGATTGAGCCACCAGATGCCGCCACCGATCAGGGCAATCACTAACGTGCCCAGCAAGATTTTTCTGGTTGGGGTGGGCATGCTGGATAGACGCCGTATACGTGGATTGGGGGCTTATTAAAGAGTTATAGCGCGTGGACCCGGTCAGTACAGTGACGGTTAACTGACATTACTGACAGTTTGGAAATTCGTAGCAGCTGCCGAAGGAACGAGGCTGCGTTCGGCGACGAAGTCGTCGTAAAACCTGAACTCGCTGTATATCAGCCAAACCGTGGGCTCAGGTTCCACGATCGCTTCGCAATCGAACGCAGAGCTGCTACGCCATTGATTGACAGCGCAACATCGAGATCTTGATGATTTTTACGACCAGTGAGTGCAACGCACAGGGGGCGCGCAGGTATACTGCGCGGCATTGCGCCACTTGGCCTGAATTTTTACCGTATTTCGGAGCTTTCATGACTACCCCTACCCAATCGACGGCTCCTGATGCCGTGGGCACTGACCTGGTTGAAAATACAACCGAGCTGGAGGCCCCGAAAAAACCGGTAATTCCTGCGTTCACGTTCCCTTTCAAACCTTCCGAGTTTGCCAAGGCCAAGTCCCAAGGCAAGGCGTACTACCAGAAAAGCGGTCTCGGCGGCCACGACACAACCCCTGGCGCACCGCCACACGGCACACGTAAAACCATGGGCAAGCGCTGATTCAGAGCTCGATGCGCTTCACCTGAACCATCCCGGCCCGTTCGTATAAACGGCGGGCCTTGGTGTTGTCCTCCATGACCTTCAGGTCAACGCAGGGCTCACCGCGTTGTGCGTAGACCGCAAACATCCGCGCCAGCAGCGCCTGGCCAATGCCTTGCCCTTGATGTCCGGCATGCACCACCAAATCTTTTAGATAAGCGCTGGTCCAGCCTTGCGCAACCCCCACCACTACCCCTGAACGCATTGCGATCAAGCATAACTGCGGGTCATATTCGGCGTCGTGCAGCAGGCTGTGGTGCCACTTCTCGAACGAATCAATATTGCCACTGCCATCGCTGTAGCCCTGGCTGAGCAAGGCATGCACCGGTTGCATCAGATTCTCGTCGAGGGCCACCAGGCTTACATCTGCAGGCCAGTGAGCTGTTGCCGGCGGGCCTGTCAGGTCTTTGCGCAGCAGCAGGCAGTACTCGCTCATGTCGCTCAATAACCTTGCTCGGCAACCGTGCGCGCAGCCAGGATCAGGCACTGTGTCAGCTCGGGTGAAGAGAACTTGGTCAGCACCGCATTGGCCCCTGCCAAGCGTGCCTTTTCGCTGTTCATCGAGCTGTTCAACGAGGTGTGCAGGAGCACGTACAGGTGGGCAAAGTCCGGAGTTTCGCGCACGGTACGGGTAAAGGCGTAGCCGTCCATCTCGGACATTTCGATGTCCGATACCAGCACGTTGATTTGATCCGGTGTGCCTTGCAGTTCCAGCAGGCGTTCGATGGCCTCCTTGGCACTGCGCGCTGTGTGGCAATGCAGGCCCAGGTTGCGCAGGGTAATTACCGACTGTTGCAGTGCCACCTGACTGTCATCAACCACCAGTATTCGCGCGTTGGCCAGCAGTTTTGACTCTTCCTTGCTGAGGCTCTCGCTGGCTTTTTCCACTCTTGTCGGGGCGATACCGTGGATCACTTTTTCGATGTCCAATACCTGCACCAGCACGCCGTCGACCTGAGTGACGCCGGTTATGTACGAGCGTTTACCGGAGCCGTAGGGTGGCGGGCGAATGTCGGTGCTCAGGCAGTGCACGATTTTGCTCACCGCCTGCACATGCAACCCCTGCTTTGAGCGGCTGACATCAGTCACGATCAGGCAGCCGCCGTCAGGGTCGAGCAGCGGTTGCTCACCGATGGCGCGGCTCAGGTCAATCACCGACAGCGCTGTGCCGCGTAACACCGCGATGCCTTTCACATTGGGGTGCGACTCGGGCATTTTGGTCAGGGGGGGGCAGGGAATGATCTCACTGACCTTGAGCAGGTTGATCGCCAACAACTTGCCGCTGCGCAGAGTGAACAGCAGAAGCGAAAGTGAATCTGCGCGGGCATTGTTCGATGACATAAAAACCTTCTGTTGTGGGAGCGATACAGGGTTATCGACATGAATACATTTTCCTGTAGCCGCTGACGAGGTACTAGGCTGCGATGGGCAGCGCATTGGCCCCAAGCGGTGGGCCTGCGACCCACATCGCAGCCTAGTACCTCGCCAGCGGCTACAGGAGTCTGGTTATTTCAAGCCCAGGCGCTTGGCCATCCTGCCCAGGTTTGCCCGGTCCAGCCCCAGCTCTCGCGCCGCGCTGGCCCAGTTGTGCTGATGACGTTCAAGGCAGGCGCTAATCAGCTGGCGCTGGTAGTTCTCGGTAGCCAGGCGCAAGTCGCCGACGGCATCCGGCACGCTTTCGGGTTCAATCAGCGCGGCGCTTGCGCTGGTCGTCGGCAAATCCAGATCCGCAGCCGTAAGGGTCAAAATACGCGGCCGTGTGCTGCAATTACCCAGGGCTTTCAGGGCGCTGCGACCAATCAAGTGCTCCAGTTCGCGCACATTGCCAGGCCATGAATACTGCACCAGCGCGGCTTGCGCATCAGGGCTCAAGCGCAGGCTGCCCAGGCCCATACGCGAACGGTTTTGTTCCAGAAAAAAACCGCTCAACAGCAGCACATCGCGCCCGCGTTCACGTAAGGCGGGCACCTTGAGCGGGTAAACGCTCAAGCGATGATAAAAGTCGGCGCGATAGCGACCGCTGCGAACTTCCTCGGCCAGGTCGCGGTTGGTTGCCGCGATCAGCCGCACGTCGACCTGATGCTCCTGATCCGAGCCCAAACGCTGCAACTGCCCGCTTTGCAGTACCCGCAGCAATTTGGCCTGTACGGTTAGCGACAGCTCCCCCACTTCATCCAAAAACAGGGTGCCGCCATTGGCCAGTTCAAACTTTCCGCGCCGGTCATTCATTGCCCCGGTAAAGGCGCCGCGCACATGGCCGAACAGCTCGCTTTCAACCAGCGTGTCGGGCAAGGCGGCGCAGTTAAGGCTAATCAGTGGTTTATCCGCCCGTGGCGAGGCCGCGTGAATGGCCTGGGCTACCAACTCCTTGCCGACACCGGTTTCGCCGGTGATCAGGACCGTCAGATCACTGCCGCCCACCAGGGCAATTTCTTCAAGCAGGTGTTTGTGGACCTTGCTCTGGCCGATCAGCTCCTTGTTGGGTGAACCATTGGCCTGTCGATAGAGTTCGGCTTTGCGCTGCTCATCCTCTACCCGCAACGCCAGGCGCTCGATGCGCTGGGCAACATTGACCGTGGCAGCGGCCAAGCTGGCAAAGGCTTGCAGGTCGTCCAGTTCGATCGGCTCAAAACGTTTTGGGTCCAGTGCGTCGAGGGTCAGCAGCCCCCAGGGGCGCTCCTCGACAAACAGCGGGCAGCCCATGCAGTCGTGTACTTCGAGGTGCTCAGCCAGCCCGTCGACCAACCCGTCATACGGGTCGGGCAGTTCGCAATTGCTGGGGAAGCGTGTTGGACCGGGGCTGGCGAGCAGCGCTTCGAAGCGCGGGTGCTCACTGACCTTGAAGCGCCGCCCCAATGTATCGAGGCTTAAACCATCGACCGCCAGTGGCACCAGCCATTCGCCGTCCAGCCGCAACAGAGCCGCAGCGTCGCATGGGAGCAGGGCACGCAGGGCTTGCAGCAAGCGTCGATAGCGTTCGCTTTCGGGCAGGTCGCGGGACAGGTCAGCCACAAGCGGCAATAGAGTGGTAAGCAGCAGTTTTGCAGTCATTTTGACCTCGTGTAGTCTGTATGACTATAAATCAGTGTGAGTCAAAATGACTATCTATGTATTAAGGTGTTGATTTTAAAGGATTTAATTGTTGGCATGAAAACTGATAAGTAAAGGGTAATTGCTAAAGCCTACGTGCTCAGGAGTCACCCTTATGCTTACTGCTCAAGATCGTGCCATCGTTAAATCCACCGTGCCACTGCTGGAGAGCGGCGGAGAGGGGCTGATCACTCATTTCTATCGCATGATGCTGTCGGAGTACCCGCAGGTGCGCTCGCTGTTCAATCAGGCCAACCAGGCCAGTGGCGACCAGCCGCGGGCGCTGGCCAACGGTGTACTGATGTATGCGCGGCACATCGACCAGCTCGATCAGTTGGGCGATCTGGTGGCCAAAATCATCAACAAACATGTTGCACTGCAAATCCTTCCGGAGCATTACCCGATTGTCGGCAGCTGCTTATTGCGGGCAATTGAGGAAGTTCTGGGCAGCGACATTGCCACCCCGCAAGTGCTGAGCGCCTGGGGCGCGGCCTATAACCAGCTGGCCGATATCCTGATCGGTGCCGAAGCTGCCATATACGATGAAAAAGCTGCTGCACCCGGCGGCTGGCGTGGCGGGCGCGAGTTCAAACTGGCGGCCAAAATCCAGGAAAGCGCAGAGATCACCTCGTTTTACTTCAGCCCGACTGACCAGCAGCCGATCCTCGATTTTACCCCCGGCCAATACATTGGCCTGAAGCTGATCATCGATGGCGAAGAGGTGCGTCGTAACTATTCATTGTCGGCGCTGGCCCAGGTCGGTCGCTACCGCATCAGCGTCAAGCGCGAAAGCGGCGGGGTGGTCTCGAACTTCCTGCATGACCGCCTGAGCGTGGGTGACACGCTGGAGCTGTTCCCGCCAGCGGGCGAGTTCACCCTGACTGACAGCCAAAAGCCGCTGGTGCTGATCAGTGGTGGTGTAGGCATTACACCAACCCTGACCATGCTCGAAGCCGCACTGGCCACCCAGCGTCCGATTCACTTTATCCACTGCGCGCGCAATGCCGATGTACACGCGTTCCGCACTTGGGTCGATGATTTGGCCGAACAGCATCCGCAATTGCAGCGTTTTTACTGCTACGACGAGCAGGACGAGTCTGTAGATCATGTAGGACTGCTGACTGAAGAAGTGCTGGCCCAGTGGTTGCCACAGGAGCGTGATCTGGATGCTTACTTCCTGGGGCCAAAAGGCTTTATGGGAGCGGTCAAGCGTCATCTGAAAGCGCTGGGCGTGCCTGAAAAGCAAAGCCGCTATGAGTTCTTCGGCCCGGCTGCCGAGCTGAAATAACCGCCAATACAGGTTAAAAGCTGTAGCCGCTGCCACAGGCTGCGATAAGGGCCGCAGGATCTTGCAAAGCAGGATCGCTGCGCAACCCATCGCAGCCTGCGGCAGCGGCTACAAAAGCTGGGCCTTAATCCCCCATTAATCCCCCTGCGACACTTTCCCTGTAATGTTCAGATACATCCAAGCCGAAGGTCTGGGTGTAAACTGCGCGTTTACAGACAATCAGGCAAAGGGACGCAGGATGACGGAAGACATGATGCAATTGGGCCGGGAGAAGCGTTTCCTGGTCCTGCTTGGGCTGATCTGCCTGGCACTGATTGGCGGTGCGCTCTATATGCAGATCGTGCTCGGCGAGGCGCCTTGCCCGTTGTGTATCCTGCAACGCTATGCCCTGCTGCTGATCGCGATTTTCGCCTTTATTGGTGCGGCGATGCCCACCAGGCGCAGTCTTACGGTGCTTGAAGTGCTGGTGGTACTGAGCGCCATTGGTGGAATCGTCGCTGCAGGGCGCCATGTCTACATTCTGGCTAACCCTGCGGTGAGCTGCGGTCTTGATGCGTTGCAGCCGATTGTCGACGGCTTGCCGCTGGCTGCCATCTTCCCTTTGGGGTTTCAGGTCGACGGGTTTTGTTCAACCCCGTACCCGCCCGTACTGGGCCTTTCGCTGGCGCAGTGGGCGCTGGCGGCGTTTGTGATGACTGCCGTGCTGGTGCCGCTGGGTATTTACCGCAACCGCAGCAAATCAAGCTGAGCCAAGGGTTAAATCCTGCTTGAACAGCCTCGTTCCTCCTCTGGAGAAGCGGGGCGTTTTTTTGTCTGCGCGCAAATGTAAAGGGGATGTCATTCGACGCCGAAAAAGGGTGTGCGGCACTGCGACATATTGTCACGGAGAAAATGCCGCAGGGCCTGTTTTGGTCTGACAGGCGGTCTTTCAAACGTATGACTTTATGTAACTCCGGCAAGGCATTTTAAAACGGATGCAGGGCTTGAAAAGCGCGATTCGAGACTCAATGAAAATCGGCTGTAGCCCTTTTTATTTGGGCGTTCAAGCGGGGTAGGGGGTGGCCATTGATGCGCTAAAAAGGGGCATTGAAATGCAGGGCTAATGGTGTGCTACAGCACGGGATTAGAGGTGTGTCCAAGCGCAGCGGGTAATAATAGGTAGGGATTGTTACCACAGCCGAGAAGAATTATTTCTGGATGAGACATGGTTTATAGAGAGCTACCTATCTACAATCGCCCGCACTGAACGTCCAGCCTGCTCATCCCTGAGCCCAAGCGGGAAGTTGAAGGGCGACTGGGCGGTTCATGACAGGCGTCCCATGCGACTCCCAGGTACTGGCAACCCTTCTAAGTTCCGCACCAAATGGAATTGGTCTGTAACAAGGCCATTGACCACGTATCGAATAAGAAATCACTGCTAACCCGGAATTTGCCCGTTCGCCTGATGGTGATAGAGCAGGCTTTTATTCAATTCCGGAAAAGAGCCAACCCTTGGCAGGGCGAAGTGTTGGCGAAAAAAACCAACTGCATTGTGCAAGCTGTTTTAGAGGTCGTGAGATGACTAAAAAAAGGTACCCCAGACTCCTTGGCTTATTGCCACTTTTCGGCACGTTGCTGCTGGGAGGTTGCAATATGACATTGCTCGATCCGGTGGGGCAGGTCGGGATCGAAGAGCGGAATCTGATCATCACTGCAACACTGCTGATGCTTCTGGTCGTGGTGCCGGTCATCATTATGACCCTCGTCTTCGCGTGGAAATATCGCGCGTCGAACACCAGCGCTACCTATACACCAAAGTGGTCTCACTCCACCAAGATCGAAGTTGTGATCTGGACTGTGCCAATTCTGATCATCATCGCCCTGGGCGTGATCACCTACAAGTCGACCCACGCGCTGGACCCGTATCGTCCGCTCGAATCTGACGTCAAGCCGATTACCATCGAAGTGGTGGCAATGGATTGGAAGTGGCTGTTCATCTACCCGGAACAGGGTATCGCCACCGTCAACAAGATCGTGTTCCCGGCTAACACCCCGGTCAATTTCCGTATCACCTCTGACACGGTCATGAACTCGTTCTTCATTCCGGGCCTGGGCGGTCAGATCTACGCCATGGCCGGTATGCAGACCAAGCTGCACCTGATTGCCAACCGCAACGCTGAAATGGAAGGCATCTCTGCCAACTACAGCGGTGCTGGTTTCACTGGCATGAAATTCAAAGCGATCTCGACATCTCAGGCTGACTTTGATGCCTGGGTAAGTGAAGTCAAAGCGTCACCTAAACAGCTTGATGAAGCTGAATACGCTGCTTTGTCCAAAGCAAGCCAGAACAACCCCGTTGAACTGTTCTCCGCGTACACACCGAACCTGTTTCAGAAAATCGTCGACAAGTACGAAGGTATGAAGCCAGGCAAGCCGGTGAAGCACGAGAAGAAAGAAGTTGCCGGGACCGATGTGGTGGACATGAGTTCGCATTCAGCTGCCGGGGCAGAGGAGTAAACGATGTTTGGTAAATTAAGTTGGGAAGCGGTCCCGTTCCACGAGCCGATTGTCATGGTCACCATTGCCATGATCGCGCTCGGTGGTCTGGCGCTGTTTGCGGCAATCACCTACTTCAAGAAGTGGACTTACCTGTGGACCGAATGGCTAACGTCAGTCGACCACAAGAAAATCGGCGTGATGTACATCATCGTCGCCATGGTCATGCTGCTGCGCGGCTTTGCCGACGCCGTCATGATGCGTACCCAGTTGGCCATGGCCACCGAGGGTTCGCCTGGCTACCTGCCACCTGAACACTATGACCAGATCTTCACCGCTCACGGTGTGATCATGATCATCTTCATGGCGATGCCATTCTTCACCGGCCTGATGAACCTTGCAGTGCCGCTGCAGATCGGCGCCCGTGACGTGGCTTACCCGTTCCTGAACTCCCTGAGCTTCTGGCTGCTGGTATCCGGCGTTGTGCTGGTTAACCTGTCGCTGGGCGTCGGCGAGTTCGCCAAGACCGGCTGGGTTGCCTATCCGCCGCTGTCGGGCCTGCAGTACAGCCCGGGCGTGGGGATGGATTACTACATCTGGGCGCTCCAGCTATCGGGGCTAGGTACGACGTTAACCGGGGTTAACTTCCTGGCGACGGTCCTGAAGATGCGTGCTCCTGGCATGAAACTGATGGACATGCCGATCTTCACCTGGACCTGCACCTGGGCAAACGTTCTGATCGTGGCTTCGTTCCCGATCCTGACCGCTACCCTGGCACTGCTGACACTTGACCGTTACATGGATTTCCACATTTTCACCAATGAACTTGGTGGCAATCCAATGATGTACGTCAACCTGTTCTGGGCGTGGGGTCACCCTGAGGTATACATCCTCATTCTGCCGGCGTTCGGTATCTTCTCCGAAGTTATCTCCACGTTCACCGGCAAGCGTCTGTTCGGTCACCACTCGATGGTCTACGCCTCCGGCGCGATCTCGGTGCTGGGCTTCATGGTTTGGCTGCACCACTTCTTCACCATGGGTTCGGGTGCAAGCGTCAACGCCTTCTTCGGTCTGGCGACGATGCTGATTTCGATCCCGACGGGGGTCAAGCTATTCAACTGGCTGTTCACCATCTACCAGGGCCGTCTGCGCTTCACCAGCCAGGTTCTGTGGACCCTGGGCTTTATGGTGACTTTCGCCATTGGCGGCATGACCGGCGTACTGCTGGCCATCCCGGGTGCTGACTTCGTACTGCACAACAGCCTGTTCGTAATTGCTCACTTCCATAACGTGATCATCGGCGGCGCGGTATTCGGTTACATCGCAGGCTTCAGCTTCTACTTCCCTAAAGCGTTCGGCTTCAAACTGAACGAGAAGTGGGGCAAGGCAGCGTTCTGGTTCTGGTGCGTCGGCTTCTTCGTTGCCTTCATGCCGCTCTACGCGCTGGGCTTCATGGGCATGACCCGTCGTCTGAACGCCAGCACCAACCCTGAGTGGGTGCCTTACCTGTACGTTGCTCTGTTCGGCGCGGCACTGATCGCTATCGGTATCGCCTGCCAACTGATCCAGCTGTACGTCAGTATTCGTGACCGCAAGCTGCCAGAGAACGCCTGCGAGCATGGCGATCCGTGGAATGGCCACACCCTGGAATGGTCGACTTCGTCGCCACCTCCGTTCTACAACTTCGCTGTAGTGCCAAAAGTCGACACCATCGACGCGTTCACCGAAGCCAAGGAAAACGGTACTGCGTACCAGGCCCCGGCCAAGTACTCGCCGATTCACATGCCTAACAACACCGCTACCGGTGTGTACATGGGTGCTTTGCTGACCGTGTTCGGTTTCGCAATGATCTGGCATATCTGGTGGCTGGCCATCGTTGGTCTGGTTGGCACTGTCGTGGTCTTCGTTGCCCACGCTGCCCGTGATGACCAAGGCTACATGGTGCCGGTTGAGACCATCGAGCGTATCGAGGCTGAGCAGCACAAGCGTCTGGTAGCCGCAAAAGCAATCCCGGCTTCCCGTGTTGAAACCAAGTTGGAACAGGCTTAAACCATGTCGAACTTAGCGACCACTGCTGGACACGCTCATGGTCACGACCATGAGCACGAGGAACACCACGACGCGGGCGAGACAACCATTTTTGGTTTCTGGCTCTACCTGATGACCGACTGCATTTTGTTCGCGTCGATCTTCGCGGTATATGCAGTTCTGGTTAACAACGTAGCGGGTGGCCCGTCGGGCCACGACATCTTCGAACTGCCATACGTACTGGGTGAAACTGCCCTGTTGCTGTTCAGTTCGATCACCTACGGCTTCGCCATGCTGGCGTTGTTCAAGGGTAAAAAGCAGCAGGTGCTGTTCTGGCTGGGCATGACGTTCCTGCTAGGTGCAGGCTTCATCGCCATGGAAATCAACGAGTTCCACCTGTTGATCTCCGAAGGCTACGGCCCTAGCCGTTCGGGCTTCCTGTCCGGGTTCTTCACCTTGGTCGGTACCCACGGTCTGCACGTGACCAGCGGTCTGATCTGGATGGCGATCATGATGTATCAGGTGCAGAAAAACGGCCTGACTTCGACCAACAAGACCCGTCTGAGCTGCCTGAGCCTGTTCTGGCACTTCCTGGACGTGGTGTGGATCTGCGTATTCACCGTTGTTTACCTGATGGGGACTTTGTAATGGCTAACGCACATTCCGACGGCGCCAACCACGGCAGCGTGAAGTCCTACGCGATCGGCTTCATCCTGTCGGTGATCCTGACCGTTATTCCGTTCGGGCTGGTGATGTACCCATCGCTGCCCAAATTCACCACCCTGGCGATCGTGTTGTTGTTCGCCGTGGTGCAAGTGGTTGTTCACCTGGTGTACTTCCTGCACCTGGACCGCTCGCCTGCACAACGCAACAACGTCACGGCGCTGATATTCGCAGCCCTGGTTATTGTGCTGTTGGTGGGCTTGTCCCTGTGGATCATGTTCAGCATCCACACTGAAATGATGGCGAAGTGAGGTAAGACCCGATGTCCTTTAAGCACTTTATCCAAATCACCAAACCGGGGATCATTTTCGGTAACGTGCTTTCTGTGGCAGGTGGGTTTTTCCTGGCCTCGAAGGGGCATTTCGATCTTGCCCTGTTCCTGGCCGCGGTAATCGGCACCTCCTTGGTAGTCGCGTCCGGTTGTGTGTTCAACAACTGCATTGACCGCGATATCGACATCAAGATGGACCGCACCAAGAACCGCGTACTGGTTCAAGGCCTGATCTCCCTCAAGGTGGCGCTGATTTACGCCACCTTGCTGGGGGGCGCCGGCCTTTACTTGCTGTATCGCGTGGCCAACCCGCTGGCGGCTCTGTTCGCTGCGATCGGCTTCGTGATCTACGTTGGTCTGTACAGCCTGTACTTCAAGCGCAAGTCGGTTCACGGCACGCTGATTGGCAGTCTGTCGGGTGCGATGCCTCCGGTTATCGGCTACGTCGCAGTCAGCAACAGCTTCGACATGGCCGCACTGACCCTGCTGGTGATGTTCAGCCTGTGGCAGATGCCGCATTCCTACGCCATCGCGATCTTCCGCTTCAACGATTACCTGGCTGCATCGATTCCGGTGTTGCCAGTGAAGCGCGGGATCAAGGTTGCCAAGAAGCACATCCTGCTCTACATCCTCGCGTTCCTGATCGCGACCCTGATGCTCACCCTCGGCGGTTACGCCGGCATGAGCTACATGGCCGTGGCAGCAGCGATGGGCATGTACTGGCTGTACATGGCGTGGACCGGCTACAAGGCCGTCGACGACAAGGTCTGGGCACGCAAGCTGTTCGTGTTCTCGATCTTCACCATCACCGC
This sequence comes from Pseudomonas sp. ML2-2023-6, assembly GCF_037055265.1. Classification (NCBI taxonomy): domain Bacteria; kingdom Pseudomonadati; phylum Pseudomonadota; class Gammaproteobacteria; order Pseudomonadales; family Pseudomonadaceae; genus Pseudomonas; species Pseudomonas sp. ML2-2023-6. Next base: position 1,614,189 of record NZ_CP146347.1, read on the forward strand.
CCTGAGCGTCATGATGTCTCTGGATTTCAAAGCGCCTGCCGAGTTGCTGCTGACTTACGCACACTAAGAAAGCCAGACTGAAAAACCCCGCCTTCGAGAGAAGCGCGGGGTTTTTTTATGGCTGCGATTCAAGTCTGGATTTGGATAGCGCTGGCTTGGAAAGAAGATTTCACATGTGCGGATAATATTCTCTATTGGAGTTTTTTATGTGGCCCTTGCCCTTCAGTGCGTTAAGGAAAATCCTACATTACTAACTGCGTGCGAATGGTCAAATGCTCAGGCTGAATTCCACCAGGAAATTTTGTCTACATTTAACCAGGAGCGCGTCATGTCCAAGTTGTCGTTAAAGAAACTCGCTGTAGTAATGTCTCTCGTATGTTTGCCGGCAACCGCCAGCTTTGCAACAACCCTTTCTGTGGGCGTAGGCCAGGAAAAAACCTTCTCGCTGACTTGCAAGTCAGGCAACTTTGTCGGTGTTGCTGAAGGAAAGGTGGGGAATCATTTTCAGGCGGGTAGGTGGGTGCATCTTACAAGCTACAAAATCACCCGTCTTAACGGTCAGAAGGGCGGCAACAAGGCTAATGTGAATCTTTACGCTAGCCCAGCGCCGAACTTTGCTCGCAATGAGCACAGGGCCCCCTCTAGGGACAGTATGATTCAGGACGGCAAGTGGCATAGTGTGGCTTTGACACGCAGTAACTTCGTGGTTGCCAGCAAAAAAGGCGAGCTAGTCGTCGAGTTTGTATTCGATAAGTCAGGGACTGATCCACGTTGCTACACTAGCTCGGTCTACTTCTAAGAAAGTAGTGCCTGCCTGCACTGATGTTTATAGTGTTGGGCTGTGTGCTCTTTCTTGTCAGTGCATCATCGGGAAGGAAGAGTGCACAGTATAGTGTGCTGGGTACGGTTTAAGTGCATGGCTTGTCACGATGTTTAAATGTTGTATTTCAGCAGTTAATGCCCTGTCTCTATTGCGCAAAGGTATGTGGTTGTTATGCACGATTTAAACTGCATTTCAATGAGAGGCGTAAGTAAAAGTTACCGTCATGCTGGAAAGTTGAACCCGGTTATCAGTCAGGTCGATTTTCAGGTTGGGGTGGGGGAAACCTGTGCCATTATCGGCCCTTCGGGGGCCGGTAAAAGTACGCTGTTGAATATTGTAGGTCTGCTGGATGTTGCAGATGCGGGTGAGTACCTGTTTATGGGACGCTCGGTTGCAAACGCTCGAAATGATGAGTTGGCAGCCATTAGAAAAATGCAAATCGGCTTTGTCTTTCAGAATTTCAATCTAATCCCCCGTTTGACAGTTATCGAGAATGTGGCATTGCCGCTTCGGTACCGCGGGATGGATCGAGCGCACTCCCTTGAACATGCAATGTGCATGTTGCAGAGGGTGGGTATGGCGCAGCGCGCCGGTTATAAACCCGCCGACCTGTCAGGTGGGCAAAAGCAGAGAGTGGCCATCGCGCGTGCTCTGGTAGGCGAGCCGTCCTTGATATTGGCCGATGAACCGACAGGAAGTCTGGATAACCAGACAGCCAGTGAGATTCTGGAGCTGCTGCTGTCGATACAAAAAGAAAAGAACGTGACGTTATTGATTGTGACCCACGACCAGGGTATTGCGCGGCTAATGCAGCGCCAGGTGGTAGTGCGCGGTGGTGTCGTTGTGGAACTCAAGGCATGAGTTTTTTAACCCGGTTGATAACCCCTGCGGTGACTCAGGTAGTTGAAGATGCCATCGACAGTTTTCGTACGATGGGCAAGCGCTCGGTATTGGCGTTGTTAGGCATTGTAATCGGCAGTGGTTCTATTGTGGCGGTTATTAATGTTGGCCATAACACAAGCCAGGAGGCTGCGAAAATATTCCAGGGTATGGGGGTTGATACGCTGTTTGCCAAGCTGAATGATGAACAGAGATTTAAAGATTCATTTCTCGGGATGGATGCTGCGAATATCCGCGGGTTGGATTTGCAGCATTTGATGGTTGCTCCCGTTTCGGAAGTGTCGGGCAAGGCCGGTTTCAATCGTCTTTATATTGATGTGAGAATTGTCGGGACGGAGCCGGCTTTGATTGAAGTACTAAAGCTGTCAATCAGTCGTGGGCGTTTTCTACATGAGTTTGATCGTGACGATAACGTCGTTGTGCTCGGTCACACCGTTGCGACTTCTTTGAGTAGCAACGGCCTCGGTATTCAAGTGGGTGAGTGGCTCAAGATCAATAACTATTTGTTCAAGGTTATCGGCGTTTTGCAACCCGCTATGGAATCAATGCTCAGTCCAGTCTTGACGAATCATTCACTATTTATGCCGCTTCAAGGTTTGGCTCGGGTAGACAGTGGTGCGGCTATTACTGATGTCATTATGCGAGTTGGCCCTGCACAAAAAATCGAGCTTGTCGTTCCACAAGTAATGGAGCGTTTGAGTGCTGCGTTTAAAACACGCACTGTCGAAATAGTAGTGGCGCAACAAATGATTGACGCCATGAACCGTCAGAACAAAACCTTCCATTATCTTTTGATAGCGCTGGGGATTATTACGTTGGTGGGGGGGGGCGTTGCCGTAATGAATGTCATGTACATGAATGTTTCTGAACGTCGTATTGAAATTGGTCTGCGGATGGCTATCGGCGCCCGTCGCCAGGATATACGCAATTTGTTTCTGGTCGAAGCGCTTGCGCTCAGTACGCTGGGTGCGGTGTTGGGAGCGGGCGTTGGTATTGCGCTGGCCTGGCTGTATGCCGTGATATCGGGGTGGGCATTTGAGTTGGCGATGCTGTCTATCCCTTTGGGCGTTTCGAGCACCTTACTGGTCGGTGTTTTCTTTGGCTTGAAACCGGCAATCGCGGCTTCGCGGCTTAGGGGAGCGAGCAGTTGCTTGAACAGATAGTCGTTTTGCGCCTTGTCCTGCAACACCGCTGCGCGCTGTGTGCGTGCCTCGGCGGACAGCCCGGTCAGTGGGTAAACCGCTACTGGCGCTACGACCTTGGCAGTCTTTCTTTTAGGGTCGATCAGCGACGAGGGCAGTTCGGGGAACACAGCCGTCCAGCAAATCGATACCAGGTTCCTGGCCAGTTTGCGGTTGTAAGGGTAGAACCTCTCATCCAGTTTCTTGTTGGGTTGAGTGTCGCACCCGATGATGCGGTTCTTGTCATCGAGGGTGATCATCAGGTTGAAGCTGCCATCCCGTCCTTGGCTATTGGCCAGGTCGCCCTCTCGGGCAAGAACCCTACTGACCAGCTTTTCATACACCCCACGTTGCAATGCCTGCTCCTTCTGTTGGGCGGGAGTGGGTATGGGCGATTTGTCGGGGGCACTGGCGTTGGACTGGCAACCTGTGAGCAGCAAGGCGGCAAGAGCGACGGGGAGTGTGTGTTTGAGCATGACGATCCTTGTACGAGAGGCTGGTCCGTTGCCGATGTTTTGGCAGCGGAAAGTCTATCGTATTCAAGGTGGTTACCGCATATGCGTTTTATTCGTATTTGCTTGGGCGGCCATCGTGAACACCACTACACGATCACGATGGCTGCGATTACTCCGGATGCCACCCCAGCTGGCTCGACACCTGCTGCGAAGCCTCCATCAGCTGTTTGACGTAGTCCTGTTTCAGTTCTTCGCGAAAGCGAAAGCATGGGAAGGACACGCTCATGCCGCCAATGACGTGACCGAAACGGTCGCGGATGGGAGCTGCCAGGCAACGCATGTTGTCTTCGAACTCTTCATGGTCTTCGCCATAGCCTTGCTCGCGAACCACCGCCAGTTCTTGCAGGTACGACTCGACCGTGGTGAGGGTATTGGCGGTGCGGCGTTCGAAGCTTTCTTCGCGCAAGTGCGCGAGCAACTCATCTTCTTCCAGCCAGGCCATCAGCACCTTGCCGATCCCGGTGCAGTACAGCGGGGCGCGGCGGCCGATGCGCGAGTACATGCGCAGATTGTATTTGGAGTCGATCTTGTGCACGTAGACGATGCTGCCTTCGTCGAGGATGCCCAGGTGCACGGTTTCGCCTGTCAGTTCATTGATGCGGCGCATGCCCGGTTCTGCTTCACGCACGATATCCAGATGAGGCAGGGCCTGGGCGCCCAGTTCGAACAGTCGCACGCTGAGCCGGTAGCGATCTTCGGCATCCTGAACCACATAGCCACGGGCTTTCAGTGACTGCAAAAAGCGGTAAACCGTGCTTTTTGACATGTCCAGTTTTTGCGCGATTTCTGACACGCCACTTTCTTCGGGATGCTCGGCCAGGGCTTCAAGTACAGCCATGGTCCGGCCGACCGCGGAGACCAGTTCGTTGTTCTGGGTGGTGCTGTTGTCCATGAAGGCTCCAACGCAATTTTAAAAAAAACAAGGATATACCGTAGGAGAACGAAACGCTGTTTCATTTTTCTTGACGGTGTAAGGAATTTGATTAAACTCGGCCTCAAGCAAAAAATGAAACGCCGTTCCGAAAATAATAAACAGCTCGACGCAAGGTCACCATCCGGTGCCTGCGTTGACGCAAAGCGACCCATAAAAACAAGGCGCGCAGTGATGACGGTAACCCTCGGGCATTGCCCACAGGCCAATTTGACCCAGCCCCTGCGGGTGGCACTGGTGGGCGAGTGCATGATTGAGATGCGCGGCCAGCCGGGTGCGGTTTTCAGCCAGACGTTCGGCGGCGACACGCTCAACGCCGCGGTCTATCTGTCCCGTCTTGGGGCAGGCAACGGGATTGTTGCCGACTATGTAACCGCCATCGGCGCAGACACGTTCAGTGACGCCATGCGCCAGTTGTGGCGCGACGAAGGGGTCGGTGATCAGCATGTGCGGGTGATCAAGGATGCGCTGCCTGGGCTGTATTTCATCCAGACCGATGACCAGGGTGAGCGTCGCTTTGCCTACTGGCGTGGCGAAGCCGCCGCCCGGCGGGTTTTCGACGGGCCTGAAGCGGACGCAGTACTGCGCGCCCTGGCTGATTATGACTATGTGTATCTGAGCGGCATCAGCCTGGCGATCCTCACCCCCGGCGGCCGCGAACGCCTGATGTTGGCCCTGCGCCTGGCCCGTGAGGGCGGCACGCGCATTGTCTTCGACAACAACTACCGTCCCCATTTGTGGCCCGATGCGGCTTCCGCGCGCCAGGCCTACAGCGACATGCTACGCCTGACCGACCTGGCCCTGATCACCTGGGACGATGATGCCGCGTTGTTCGGTTATGCCGATCACGAGGCGTTATTCAGCGCCTATGAACAATTCGGAGTAGGTGAAGTGGCCCTTAAGCGTGGCCCGGATTCGTGCTTGATCCAGTGTGCCGCAGGTCGTTTCGAGGTGCCTGCAGAACGGGTGCGTCAGATCGTCGATACCACGGCGGCAGGCGACTCCTTTAGTGCGGCTTACCTTGCTTGTCGCTTGCAAGGCGGCGAGCCGCAGCACGCTGCACGCTGGGGTCATACGCTGGCCGCCGAGGTGGTGCAGCATCCCGGTGCGCTGATCCCCGCAGCCGCCATGCCGAGTCTGTACATGCCTGTATTTTCTTCTGTCGCCGAGGCCTGAGCCCATGAAAATCGTTGAAGCGCGCGTGATCGTCACCTGCCCGGGTCGCAACCTGATTACCCTTAAAATTGTCACTGACTCCGGTGTCTACGGTATCGGCGATGCCACTTTGAATGGCCGGGAAATGGCGGTCGTTGCCTACCTCGAAGAGCACGTGCTGCCAGCGCTGATCGGGCGTGATGCCCAGCGTATCGAGGACATCTGGCAATACCTGTACCGCGGTGCCTACTGGCGTCGTGGCCCGGTGACAATGACCGCGATTGCTGCCGTTGACGTCGCGTTGTGGGACATCAAGGCCAAGGCCGCCAATATGCCCTTGTACCAGTTGCTCGGCGGCAAGAGCCGCGAGCGGGTGATGGTGTACGGGCATGCCACGGGCAAGGACATCGAAGGTTGCCTGGCCGAAGTCGCCCGCCATGTTGAACTGGGTTACAAGGCGGTTCGCGTGCAATGCGGGATTCCGGGCATCGCCACCACCTATGGCGTAGCCAAGCGCAGTGGCGAACGTTATGAACCGGCCGACAGCGATCTGCCCGCCGAGCATGTGTGGGACACCGCCAAATACCTCAACTATGTGCCCAAGCTGTTTGCCGCCGTACGCGAACGCTTTGGCGATGACTTGCACATCCTGCATGACGTCCACCATCGGCTGACGCCAATTGAAGCCGGGCGTTTGGGCAAGGCCGTGGAGCCGTTCAATCTGTTCTGGCTCGAAGACTGCACCCCGGCCGAGAACCAGGAAGCCTTCCGCCTGATTCGCCAGCACACCACCACGCCATTGGCCGTGGGTGAAGTATTCAACTCGATTCATGACTGCCGCGAGCTGATTCAGGAACAGTTGATCGACTATATCCGCGCCACGCTGGTCCACGCCGGGGGCATTACCCATGTGCGCCGGATCGCCGACTTTGCTGCGCTTTATCAGGTTCGCACCGGGTTCCATGGCGCCACCGATCTGTCGCCGGTCACCATGGGGGCGGCGCTGCATTTCGATACCTGGGTGCCCAACTTTGGCATTCAGGAACATATGCCTCACGACCCGCTGACCGATGAGGTTTTCCCTCACGCCTATCGCTTTGAAGACGGTCATTTCACTCCCGGTGAAACTCCGGGGCATGGCGTGGATATCGATGAAGAACTCGCCGCCAAATACCCCTACAAGCGCGCCAGCCTGCCGGTCAATCGACTCGAAGACGGCACGCTGTGGCACTGGTAAGCACGGCTTAAAAGCGTTTAGCACGACTGTTAAATAACTATAAAAAACTGGGCGTCATGCCTTGGCAGGAGTTACCCGATGAAAGCGTTTCAAGTAAGAGCTCCCTTTGAGTTCGGCCTGGCCCAGGTTGATACCCCGCAACTGGCGCGCAATGAGGTCAAGGTTGACGTGGCCTATGCCGGTATCTGCGGCTCGGACCTGCATATCATTCACGGGCAGAACGCCTTTGTGCGCTTCCCCCGGGTAATCGGTCATGAGTTCTCTGGCGTGGTCAGCGACGTCGGCGCGGACGTGGAGCAGATCAAGGTCGGCGACCGCGTGTGCATCGATCCGGTGATCAGCTGCGGTACCTGCTACCCGTGCCGCATCAATCGGCCCAACGTCTGTACCCAACTGCAAGTGATTGGCGTACACCGCGACGGTGGTTTCAGTGAGCAGGTCTGCGTGCCAGCAAGCAATGTCCATCGCCTGCCGCAGAGCATGTCTCTCAGCCATGCCGCATTGGTGGAACCGTACTCCATCGCCCTGAACGTGCTTGACCGCATGCAGCCGCACCCCGGCGACAGCCTGCTGATTTACGGCGCTGGCGTGATCGGCCTGACCCTGGTGCAAATGGCCCGTGCGTTGGGGCTGACCGACATTACTGTGACCGACGTGATTGACGAACGCCTGGCAACCGCCCGCGCCTTTGGCGCCAGCCGCACCCTTAACGGCAAGGACGTGGACGTTGAGGCGACGATGCGCGAACTGACCGGTGGCGAAGGCGTGCCGCTGATTGTCGATGCGGCCTGCATTCCGGCGCTGATGCCACAAATGGTGCGCATAGCCTCATCGGCCGGGCGTATCGGTTTACTGGGTTTCAGCACCACACCAACCGATCTGGTGCAGCTGGAAATGATCAAGAAAGAACTGACGTTGGTCGGTTCGCGCCTTAACAACCGCAAGTTCGCGCGGGTGATCGAGCTGATCGCCAGTGGCAAGTTGCAGGTCCAGGAAATGATCAGCCACCGCATCCAGTTCGATGAAATGCCGGAGGCGATCGCGTTGATCGAAAACCACCCCGAGCAGACTCGCAAGGTGCTGGTGCAACTGAGCGCCAAGGAGATTTCGTAGCAGTTGCCGCAGGCTACGTTCGGTTGCGCAGCAATCGTAAATCCAGAGTTCCAGGTTTGCCTGATACACCCAGGAGCCTGACCTTACGACAGCTTCGCTGCCGGACGCAGCCTTCGGCAGCTGCTACGAGTTTTGCGTACCGCACACAGATACACGTGCCCCAGCGGGCACCCTCACCGAATAAAACAACAAGCGGGAGGTTCCAATGTTTGGTCAAGGTCGTACGTTAGTCATCATCATGCTGTTCCTGGCAGGCGTTATTAACTACCTGGATCGCTCGGCATTGTCCGTGGCAGCCCCCTTCATCCAGAAAGACTACGGTCTGACCACGGGTGAAATGGGCATGATTTTCAGTAGTTTCTTCGTCGGTTATGCGGCATTCAACTTTATCGGCGGCTGGGCGGCCGACCGCTACGGCGCGAAAACCACGCTGCTGTTGGCCATGGTGCTGTGGTCGCTGTTCAGTGGTCTGACGGTATTGACCGTCGGCTTCATGTCGCTGGTGTTTATCCGCATCCTGTTCGGCATGGGCGAAGGCCCACTGAGCGTGACCACGAGCAAGATGGTCAACAACTGGTACACCCCCAAACAAAGGGCGCGGGCACTGGGCACCTCGATGTCCGGCACCCCATTGGGTGGCGCAATTTCCGGGCCGGTAGTGGGCTTTATCGCTATCAGCTACGGTTGGAAAATCTCGTTCGTCATCATCATGTTGGTGGGCCTGGTGTGGGCTGCGGTCTGGTACAAGTTCGTCAAGGACAAGCCTACCGGTAAGGTCGCCGAAGAAATTGCCCAGGGCGAAGGCCAGAGCGCGATGGCGGCTCAGCCGGTTCATCCGTTGCGTTACTACCTCAAGCAACCGACAGTGTTGTTCACCTCGCTGGCGTTCTTCTCGTACAACTACACGCTGTTCTTCTTCCTGACCTGGTTCCCCAGCTACCTGACCATGGCCCACGGCCTGAACGTCAAAGAAATGAGTATCGCCACGGTTATTCCCTGGGTGTTGGGCTTCCTTGGCCTGGCGCTGGGCGGCTTTATTTCCGACTTTGTGTTCAAGAAAACCGGGCGAATGATGTTTTCGCGCAAAGTGGTGCTGGTCACCTGTCTGTTGGCGTGTGCGGTGTGCATCGGCTTTGCCGGGATCGTCAAAACCCTGTATCCGGCGGTCGCGCTGGTGGCTCTGGCGGTGTTCTTTCTGTACCTCACCGGTGCGATCTACTGGGCAATCATCCAGGACACGGTGCCTGCCGCTCGCGTCGGTGGTGTCAGTGGCTTCATGCACTTGCTGGCCAATACCTCGGGCATTATCGGCCCGACCCTGACCGGCTTTCTGGTGCAGTTCAGCGGCTCGTTCACCAGTGCCTTCCTGTTGGCGGGGCTGCTGACCATCATCGGAGCCGTGTGTGTGGCGCGCTATGTCAAACCGCTGCCGGTGATCGATGAGTCCGTGCCGCCAGCAACCGTGCCACGTTCGGCCCTGAGCCACCCTTGAGGAGAAGGTTGATGTCTGTCGTTCAACGCGTTCCTTCAGCCCCAACCGCGGCTGAAATCGGCATCGTGCATCTGGGGTTGGGGGCGTTTCATCGCGCCCACCAGGCGGTCTATTTGCAGCGCAACCTCAATCGTCACGGTGAAAGCCAGTGGGGGGTGTGCAGTGCCAACCTGCGTTCCAATCGCGCTTTGGTCGAGCAGTTGCGCGCGCAACAATGCCGCTATGCCGTGGCCGAGTATCGTGACCGTGAACAGGTGACGTTGCGTGAGATCACAGTGGTGCGTGAAGCGCTGTATGCCGGTGATGGCGGTGATGAGCTGGAGCTGTTGTTGCAGCGCATGGCCGACCCGCGCACGCGGATCGTCACCCTGACTGTGACCGAAAAGGGCTATTGCCTGAGCCCGGCCACGGGCCAGTTACGCCTGCAGGATCCAGCGATTATCCACGACCTTGCCCACCCCCAGACGCCGCGCACCGCTCCGGGGATTGTGCTGGAGGCGTTGTGTCGGCGTCATGTGGCAGGTATCCCGGCATTTACCGTGTTGTGCTGCGACAACATGCCGGACAACGGCCAGCGCACCCGCCAGGCAGTCATGGGGCTGACGGTTAAAGGCAGCGAGCTGGCGCAGTGGATCGAGCAGCACGTGGCTTTTCCCGGTTGCATGGTCGACCGCATCGTTCCGGCCATGGACGCGCAGGCATTCAGCGGTCTGGAGCAACTTGGTTGCCAGGACCCCGCGGCAGTGGTGTGTGAAAGCTTCAGCCAGTGGGTGATCGAGGATCACTTCCCCCAAGGCCGTCCCGACTGGGAGGTGGAGGGCGTGCAGATGGTGACTGACGTGCGGCCCTTTGAAACCATGAAGCTGCGCATGCTTAACGGCAGCCATTCACTGCTGGCCTATATTGGCTTGCTTGCGGGGCACGAGACGGTATTCGAGGCAATCAGCGATCCTCATCTGCTGCGGTTTATCCAGCGCTATATGGCCCAGGAGGCCGCGCCGACTCTGGATATGCCGCCGCAGATCGACGTGTCCGGTTATGGCCGCGACCTGTGTGCGCGCTTTGCCAACGACAGCCTGCAACATCGACTGCGTCAGATCGCCATGGATGGCTCGCAAAAACTGCCGCAGCGCTGGTTGCAAGGCGCGCAGGAACTGCTCGATGCGGGGCACGGCATGGACTGCATTGCGTTGGGTATTGCGGCCTGGATTCGCTACTGCACACAGCCCTTGCCCGGCAGAGATGCCCATGTGGTCGACGATCCGCTGAGCGCAACTTTCGCTGATCTGGCCGGGCGTTTTGACGGTGCCCAGCGGGTAGATGCGTTCCTCGATCTGGAGCAGGTATTCCCGGTCGTGCTGTCGGCGCGCGCAGATTTTCGCGATGCGGTTCAGGGCGCTTATCGCGCATTGGAGCGCAACGGTATGGCCAGTCATTTAAAAACTCTAGCGGCACATAACTAACAAAAAGGGAGATAGACATGGAACAGACTTGGCGTTGGTTTGGCCCCCAGGACCCGATTTCGCTGGCGGATGTGCGCCAGACCGGAGCGACCGGAATTGTCACCGCGTTGCACGAAATCCCCAATGGCCAGGTGTGGCCGGTGGAAGCGATTGCGGCACGCAAGCAGATGATTGAAAACGCCGGTCTGACCTGGTCGGTTGTGGAAAGCATCCCGGTGCATGAAGACATCAAGCGTGGTTGCGGCCGCCGTGACGAGTACATCGCCAACTACCAGCAAAGCGTGCGTAACCTGGCGAGCTGCGGCATCGATATCGTCTGCTACAACTTTATGCCAGTGCTCGACTGGACCCGTACCGACCTGGCCTGGGAAATGGACGACGGTGGTTGGGCGCTGCGTTTTGACCAGACCGCTTTTGCCGCTTTCGATCTGTTTATCCTGCAGCGTCCGGGGGCAGAGGCCGAGTACAGCGCCGACGATATCCAGCAGGCGAGGGTTTACTTTGAGAACCTGACACCTGAGCAGAGTGAGCAACTGGTCAACACCCTGATTGCCGGTCTGCCTGGTGCCGAAGAACATTACAGTCTGGACGATTTTCGCGCCTTGTTGCGCACCTACGCCGATATCGACGAAGCCAGGTTACGCGAGCATCTGGGGCACTTCTTGCGTGAGGTCATCCCGGTCGCAGAAGAAGTAGGGGTGCGCATGGCGATCCATCCGGACGATCCACCGCGGGCGCTGCTGGGCCTGCCGCGTATTCTGTCGACCGCCGCCGACGCGCAATGGTTGCTGGACGCAGCCCCCAGCCCGGCCAACGGTCTGACCTTCTGCACCGGTTCCTACGGCGTGCGTGAAGACAACAATCTGGTGGCGATGGCCAAGCAATTTGCGCCATTCATTTACTTCACCCACCTGCGCTCAACCCGCCGCGAGGCAGACCCGCGCAGCTTCCATGAGGCGCACCACCTGGGCGGCGATGTGGATATGGTCGGGGTGATCGGTGCGCTGGTTGCCGAGGACCTGCGACGTGAACGCGAGGGCGGCCCACGTTTGCCGTTGCGTCCTGATCACGGCCATCAGTTGTTGGATGACCAGCACCGCAAGAGCAACCCTGGTTACTCACTGATCGGTCGCCTCAAGGGCCTGGCCGAGATCCGCGGGGTTGAATTGGCAATGCGCCAGCAGTTGGCGTGAGCGCAGCAACATGCTGGATTTTGTAGTCGCGGTCGAGCTCCGGCGAGGCTACGATCGGCGACGTAGTCGTCGTTAAATTCAGACACGGCGGTGTGCCGTCGTAAATCCGGTACTCAGGATTTACGACGGCTACGCAGTCGAATGCAGCCTCGTTCTACTCGTCAGCGCCTACACGTTTAGCCGCGGTAATCAGCTGTCCACTTCCATGTGCCCTTACAACGGCAGCATTCTGTCTTGAATAACCCGCTTCATCACGAGGGTTGAGGTGAGGCGTTGAACGTTGGGCAGTGAGGTCAGGCGCTCATCGTAGAGCTGCTGGAAGGCCGGAAGGTCGGCTGCAACAACATGCAGCAGATAGTCCGGGTCACCGAACAGCCTTTGCGCGTCGACGATTTGCGAGGTTTCGATCACCGCTGCTTCAAAATCTGCAATCGCCTGGCGGGTGACTTCACGCAAGGTGACGAACACCATCGCGGAAAAATTCAGCCCCAGCTCACTCGGCGCCAGCAGGGCGCGGTAGCCCAGGATCACGCCAGAGTCTTCCAGCGCACGCACGCGACGATGACAGGGCGAGAGGCTCAGGCCAACGCGTTCGGCCAGTTCAGTGAGCGAAAGTCGGCCATCGGCTTGAAGCTGCGCAAGAATCTTTCTGTCAATTCGATCCACGTGGAAGAACCTTCCCTTGTGATTGCGTCTGGTTGGGATAAACGAAAGATAATCCTACCAGCATTTCCTTATTCTTCTTTTGCCTGCTGGCGCTTTTATCGGTGACAGAGGTGAAGGGTCGTGCCCTTCAAAAGCCATCGAGGTTCCAGCGTAGAAGGTAAATTCTTGTGACTCTCAGTGTGTTGGCCGCTTTTTGGGCGGTGTCGTTTTTGTTCATCATCACACCCGGTGCAGATTGGGCTTACGCGATCTCTGCGGGCATGCGCGGGCGCTTGGTTACGCCTGCGGTGGCGGGCATGCTCTCTGGACATTTGCTGGCCACGTTGATTGTGGCCGCCGGTGTGGGCGGGCTGGTGGCACGCAATCCGATGATCCTTACCGGGCTGACGGTTGCCGGAGCGGTGTATTTGCTCTGGTTGGGTGTGTGCATGCTCAGGGATCCCGCGACGCCTCAGTCCGGGCAGGGGCAGGTATCTGATTCATGGTTGCGCTGGGCGTGGAAGGGGTTGTGTGTCAGTGGCTTGAACCCCAAGGTTCTGTTGCTGTTTCTGGCCCTTTTACCGCAATTTACCGACCCGCTGTCGACCTGGCCGATACCGACGCAAATCATTGCCCTGGGTGCGTTGCATGCGGTCAGTTGTGCTGCGGTGTATCTGATGGTCGGCTTTAGTGCCCAGGCCGTATTACAGACCCGGCCAAGTGCGGCGAAAAACGTCAGTCGGGTTTCTGGCGCGGTGATGGTCCTGATCGCGGTGGTGTTGCTGGCGGAGCAGGCCTACAGTTGAGGTTCCCCCAGATTATCGAGGATGAAGCTGTGGCAACCACTGAAAGCGATCTGCACCCAACGCCGCGGGCGGTGATTGATTTCTGGAAGCAGGCGGGGCCAAGGCACTGGTTCGCCAAGGATGAGACGTTCGACGATCTATTTCGCGAGACCTTCTACACAGCTCACTTCCAGGCCGCCAGACGCGAACTTGAGCACTGGATGGAGCAGCCCGAGGGCGCACTGGCGTTGCTGTTGCTGCTGGATCAGTACCCGCGAAATTCATTTCGCGGCACCGCGCATATGTTCGCTACGGACCCGCTGGCGCGCTTCTACGCCCGCCAGATGATTGCTGGTGGTATGGACAAGCAAGTCGATGCAGCCTTGCGCCTGTTTTGTTATTTGCCGTTTGAGCATTCGGAGAACAGTGACGACCAGCAGCTGTCGCTGCAACTGCATCACGCCCTCGATCCGAAGGACTCAAAATGGGCAGAAGACCACGCTGAAATCATCCAGAGATTTGGACGCTTTCCACATCGCAACGATGTTCTAGGACGCGAGACCACCGAACAGGAGCGCATGTTTTTGAATGAGGGTGGATTTGCGGGTTGAGTGGGCATCAGGTGCTGCGGCTGGGGAAAGGCTCTGCAAGCAGGCATAATCGGCGCCTGAACCCCCTCATCTGATTCGGAGTCACCCATGAAGCCCCTCGCCCTGCTGACCTTGGCCCTGATCCTCACGGGTGGATTGTTCAGCACCGGTGCGGCTGCGGCAGGTGATGCGCAAGCGGGCGGCAAACTGTTCACTAAAACCTGTGGTGGCTGCCACAGCATCGGGGAGAACGCCCGCAATGGCTTTGGCCCGCAACTCAACGGCGTGATCGGGCGGCTGGCCGGTGCGAGTGCTGGCTACCAGTACTCCGACGCCATGAAAAACTCTGGCGTGGTGTGGACCCGGGAAAAACTGGCGGCCTATATCGAGGCCCCGAAAAAAGTGGTGAGTGGCACGCGGATGATCTTCTGGGGGATCAGTGATCCCGAGAAAATCGACAACCTGCTGGCTTACATTGAGACGTTTCAGGGGCAGTGATCACTGAACGGCCTTCAAGTAATCCTTGAGCGTCAGCAGTGCAGGGTGCATCTGTTCCAGGGTCTGCGCGTTTCTGACATCGCAGGACAGCTTTTGCAGCTCGCGGCCCATGGGTGTCTGTTCGCCGCCTAAAGCGTTCAGCGCCAGATCCAGACACTGGTCGACTTTATGCTGGATGGTATCGATATCGGCATTGCGCACTTCAAAGGCAAACACGTCGCGCTGATAGTCGTCCATCATCGGATCGTCGCGCAAAATCGGGCTGCTGCCGTCCGTCTCATGCACCAGCTTGAGAGAGAAAAGGGCGACTGCCTCCAGCGTCAATTCCATGGTCCGGGTCCTCTATTAAATTCTGTACTTCATGCAATGGGTGCTATGCCGCGCGATTGTACAGTCAGGGATTGCTATCCGCCTAAAGCTGTCGCCATCAGGTCACTCGTCACCGCCGGGCACGGCGTGCGTAGGGTCTTCTAAGCTGTAAGGCCGTAGTTTCCGATAATTTCTGGAGCAGTCATGACCTCTAATACCATTCGGCTTCACCGCATAATCAAAGCCACGCCGGAGCGCATATATCGTGCGTTTCTGGATGCCGATGCCCTGGCCAAATGGCTGCCCCCGAACGGGTTTACGGGCAAGGTTCACCATCTGGACGCAAAGGTAGGTGGGACTTTCAAAATGTCTTTCAGCAATTTTGGTAGCGGCCAGGTTCACTCGTTCGGCGGGGAATACCTTGAGCTGGTACCCCATGAGCTGATTCGCTATACGGACAAATTCGACGATCCCGCCCTGCCGGGCGTCATGCAGACAACCGTGTCTTTGCGTGAGGTGTTCTGTGGCGTGGAGTTGACTGTGGTGCAAGAGGGGATCCCCGAGGTCATTCCGCCAGAGGCGTGCTACCTGGGGTGGCAGGAATCGCTGGTACTGCTGGCCCAACTGGTTGAGCCAGAGATCCCTTGATGCATTCTGCTGCAAGTGCAGTTGTATCCCGCAGGCAGCACGGTTTTTTTGTATTCAAGGTGCATTGAGCAGCACCTTGAGATCAGGACGCCCCGAACATTGTCGGCTACGTCCGCCGATCCGCGCATCTCTGCCACTTTGGACATTCCATGATTGGGGCCTCTAGGGCGAGCTGATTTTCGTTGATCTTGAATAGCAGGGAAGGAACTAAGTCAGAGTTTGTGCCCCCAAAAGTCAGGATTGGTGTCCAACTTTTGGGGGTAGTTCATTTGGAGTGCGTATCCCCTGCAGGAACTGTCGAGTGAAACGGGGGTGCGATCTTTTGGTTCTGAACTTAATGGGATTAGAACCGGTAATTGAGCCCAAGCGTCAACGACCGCTCAGGTGCCGGTTGACGGCCCCAGGGGCTGGTGTCGATGCCGCGGAAGTAATACTCGCGGTTGAACAGGTTGCTGACGCCTGCTGAAGCGGTCAGCAGGCTGTCATCCTGGAGTTTGAACTCACGCTCGATCGCGGTATTCCATACCCAATAGGCCGGGAGTTTGCCCACCGAAGCCGTCGCGCCTTCGTCACCGGAATTGGCGGCGTCGGTGTAGGCGCTGCTGACGAACAGGCCGTCAAGGCTGTAGGTCCAGTGCTCGGCGAAGCGATAACGGCCGTCGACATTGAACTGGTTTTTTGAGGCGAACGGGACTTCGTTGTCCTTGAAGGCGCCGTTGCGCTGTTTGGCATCGAGGTAGGCGTAGCTGGCGTGCAGGTCGAGGTCGGGCAGCGCGGCCGGGGTCCAGAACACTTCGGTCTCAATGCCCTGGTGACGGGTGCTGCCAAGGTTGTCGAAGCGGTCGGTGGTCGCGTTATAGACGATCTGGTCGCTGAAATCGATACGGTACAGACCGGCGTCCACCCGCAGACCTTGCCATGGCGTATAACGCACGCCGGTCTCGTAGTTCCAGGCCAACTCTGCGCCGACGTCACCTTCCTTGACGATCTGCGTGACCTGCGGCGGCCGCAGGGATTTCTGCGCGTTGGCGTAGATGAACCAGTCATCGCTGGCCTGGAAGCCCACGGTCAGGCCGGGCAGCCATTCTTCTGATTTGTTTTCATGCTGGAACCCGGTGATGCCGTCGTCGTAGTTCATGCGCGCGTTTTCGTAACGCACGCCCGGCGTAATGGTCAGCCGGTTGTCGAGCAGGCCGATGGCGTTGCTGAGGTAAAAGGCCTTGGCATCGTCTTCGAACGTCCAGTCGCGGAACGGCGTGGTGGTACCTGTGGCGAGGCTTTGGCGATTGACCTTGTAGTCGATGTCTTCCTTGACGTAACGCGCTCCCAGCAACCAGGTCTGGCTGAAGCTGTCACCATCGATACTCATGCTCAGGCGCGGTTCAGTGCCCCAGACCTTAAAGTCGCGCGGGCCGTCCTGCTTGGTCACCGCCGCGCCGTCCGGGGTGAAGGGCAGGCCGACCACGAAGTTGCGGTAGCTGTTGTGAGCGAAGTTGGTCCAGCTGAATGCCACTGAATCGAACGGGCCCATCGCGCCCAATTGCTGGGTGTAGGTGCCCCAGACGCGGTCGGTATCGCCTTCGAAGCGGTCCAATGGGCGGGTCGATTGGCGTGGGTTGTCCTTGTAATCCTTGACGCTGAGGGCGCCGGCCAGGTCCATGTCGGCCTTGTAATGCTGCACGCCGAAGCTCAGGTCGCGGTCATCGTCGATGTTCCATTGGCCCCGCAGGCGATAGTTCTGGATATCGGTGTCGGAATGCTCGCGGGCGGTTTCACCATTGATGGTGTTGAGGTCCAATTGCAGGCCGAAGTTGTCGGTCAGGTAGCCGCCGGTGCCGATGTAGGTGTCCCACAATTGGCGGCCTCCGGCGTTGAACGTGGTGCGTTCCTGCAAGGTGGTTTCCCATTCCTTGGGAATCGGTTTGCTGATGAAGTTGATCACCCCGCCGACGTTGTTCGGGCCGTATTGCACGGCGGCGCCACCGCGCACGATGTCGATCCGGTCGACGGTCGCGAGAGTCACCGGGAACAGCGACAAACCGGTCTGGCCGTAAGGCGCGAGGGCCAGGGGAATGCCGTCGGACAAGGCCTGGACCCGGCCGCTACGGCTTTCATACAGGCCTCTGACGGAAATCTGCGGCAGGGCACCGGTGCCGGTTTCGTCGAAGATTTTCACTCCGGGCACCCGTTGCAACGCATCGTCGACGCCGCGCACGCTGGCTTTTTTCAGGTCTTCTTCTTTGACCATCGAACGGCTGCCGGGGTAGGTGAGGACTTCCGGGTCCGTTGCGCCACCGAGCACGTCGCCCTTGATCACCATTGGCGCTATGTACTGGACTTCGGGCGGTTTGGCGGCCACCGGTTCCTGTGCCGGGACGATGATGAACGTGTGCTCATCGCGCACTCGGGATTGCAGGCCGCTGTGGTCGAGCAGTCGCGACAAGGCTTGTTGTGGTGTATAGCTGCCCTTGACCGCTTTGGTGGTTTTGCCCGCAGTAATGTCGCTGGCAAAGATGATCTGCACCGACGATTGCTGCGCCAGGGCATTGAGTGCCTTGTCCAGGCTGGTGCTCGGCAGGTCGAGTTCGACCTTGTCCTGGGCCTGCGCCGACAGGGCGAACAACAGGCTGGTGGCGAGGACGGACAAAGGCAAATGCCGGCGGTACTTCATGGACGGTGTTCCTTGGAAAGTGGGGTCTGCCTTACTAGCCGCCACGGGTGCGGAAAAACCCTACCTCTGTCGGAAATTATTTTTTCGCCGCCTTGCGCCGCACATGCGTAGTGCCATCGGCCTCGGTGTTGAGGCTCAAGGGCAGGATGCTCGGCAGCAGGTTCAACAAGTCTTCGACGTTACGGTTATCGAACACGCCGCTGATCGGCAGGCTGGCCAAGCTCGGGTCATCGAGCACAATAGACGGTTTGCGGTAGCGCTGGATTTGCCCCAGCGCCTCGGCCAGTGGCGTGCGGTAGAAAATCAGCCGATTGTCCTTCCAGGCAATGGCGGCCTCGGTGTCGACGGCGAGCGGTGGTTGTAGCTGGTTTTGCCGCACATCGACTTGCTGCCCCGGCACCAGTTGCACGGTGTGCCCGGCATCGGCGGTGGTGCCCACGCTGACAGCGCCACGCACCAGCGTCACGCGCACGGCATCCGTGAGGTGGCTGACGCTGAACAGTGTGCCGAGGACGTTGATTTGGGTGGTGCCCGCGTCCACGCGGAACGGTCGGATTCTGGTCTTCGACACATCGAACAGCGCCTGACCGGACTCCAGTTGCACATGCCGGGAACGCAGGTGCCAGGTGACCGAGGCCCGGGAGTCGCTGTCCAGGGTTATGCGACTGCCATCGGCGAGATTCAATACCCGGCGTTCGCCGACCGCCGTATGGAACTGCTCGCTGTGATAGGCCGGATCGATCCAGGCCAGCCCCGCGCCGAGCATCACCAGCAACATCGCGGCACCCAGAGTTTTGCGCGGTTTGCGCGGCGTAGGTGTCGGCAACGGGAAGCGATTGCGCAACTCTTCGCGATGGCGCGCGAGTGCTTCATCTTCACGGGACAGTGGCGGTTTTGGGGGGCGCGCGGGGCTCACTGGGCAAGCTCCATGGCATGCAGATCAGTGTCATCAAGGTAGGCGCGGCAGGCGGCCAGGCCTAGGCGCAGATGCTTTTCAACGGTCTTCAAGGAGACGCCCATCTGCGCCGCCACTTCGGCCTGCGACAGTTCATGAATTTTGTGCATGACGAAGACCATCTGACAGCGCGGCGGCAATTGTGCGATGGCCTGGGCCAGGCGCTCGAATTCCCGGGCGGCCTCATATTGACGCGGTGGCAGGGGGGCTTCGCACACTGGCTCGCTCAGGTCGGGCAGGGCGACGATCAAGGCCTGGCGCCGGCGTTCGCTGCGATAACGGCTGACCGCCTGGTCGTGGGAAATCTTGCGCAACAAGGCCAATGGCGTGCGCACATCCTCTCGTTCGCGTTTTTCCAGCAATTGCACGCAGACGTCATGCACCACTTCGCGGGCAAATCCCCGATCACCGAAACGTCGACGAACATGGTCGACCAAGTCGTCGTAGTGACGCACCAGGGTGCTGATCAGCGATGGCTTGGCTGGGTCGAACGACATGATGGACCTGAGGCGATGCAGAGCGGCTGTAAATATAAATGAGAAACCTTTCCATTCATAGCCTCGACAATGATCGCCTTCGGTCGAAGGACTGCAGGAGGAGGCGAGTAGCATCCGCCGCCCCAATGACGATTACTTGCCGCCAATGCTTACTGGTAGGGCGCGATCTGGTCATCAGTCAGCGCCGCCTGGTCTTCCATGATCGCAAGGTCGTTCCACTCCAGCCCCCATTGCTGAATCGCCACCAGATCACGGCCTCTGCAATGCCAGACCCGCTCGAGCCGCCGACGGCGTGTCAGCGTCCCCGGCCTTGAGTCATGCGTCAGCAGTTGCGCGAAAGGAGCGGGCTTTGGCAATGTCGATGGCAGCTTTGGCAGAACGTTTCTGTTCCAGAGGGTCGGCGCGCTTCATCCTTGTATCCCAGAGCTCGGTATTTTTCTCGGGATACAATTGGGGATATAGGGATGCAGGGACACAGCGGATAGGGGGAGACAGGGGTAGATCGACAGGCACAAAAAAACCGGCTCAGGGGCCGGTTTCTCTGTGCTACAAGTCTTGGTAGGGACTTGTAGGTACTGCTATATGGTGCCCGAGGGAGACTCGAGACTTCCATATATTCTGTGGCTTGCAGCCAGATTATACGGTTAGGGATACACGTAGGGATACATCGTGCGGGCTGTTGCTTATGAATGCTCGACACAGAGTTCGTTTCTTGGGAAAGTTCCTACAGGATCTGGAGGCTTTATACTCACCTTTTGGAGCTCTTGCTACTGGAAGGAAATTATTGGATGCCGACTTTTGCAGATTCTCGTGTTGCTCTCCCCCGTTCGTGGGATGAGTTCGAGGACATTGTTTGCTCTGCCGCCAAGAACCGCTGGAGTAATCCGGACTTCACCCGCCATGGACGTCAAGGGCAGCGGCAAGACGGCGTAGACATTTACGGCAGTGATCAAAAAGGCATGCTGGTCGGGATTCAATGCAAGAACACCTGGTCCGGAATCACTTCAAACATGATCGCGCAGGAGGTACAGAAGGCAGAGTCCTTCCAGCCTCGCCTGACTGCCCTCTACATAGCAACAACTGCTGACACTGATCAGGCGGTGCAGCGGGCAGTCCGTGAAATGTCGGCTGCGCGCAAATCGCGTGGCGAATTTGAGTTGATGGTTTTGTTCTGGAATGACATATGGCTCGATCTCACGCTTAACGAGGCACGCCTATTCCAGCATTATCCTCAGCTCCGCCCGATCAGTTCGGGAAGCAATCTGCCTACCCACGATCAAAGGTTATTTCAAGACTTTCAGTCAGCTTTTCCCTTTGAGCCTGCCGTGCGTCTTCTTCGAGAACATGACTTTGGTGATGCCTTTTCAAGAGGCGACATCAAGCCGCTGTACCGATTTTATGAGGAGTGGGATCAGCCCGAAAAGGAGTTTCTTGATTCAGATCTCCAGGCAGAGCTCTGTGTTCTTCATGCGGCTGCGCGTAGGTTGTCCAACCATTTGGTAGGAAAAACGGTACCGGTTTACGGAGGAGATCTTGCTTCTGTGTACTCTGATCGTGATCGCGCATCAGGCCCTCGAAATGCACATGTCTTAGAGGACGCACGTGTACTGAACGAGGAGGCTAGGATCTTTGTACCTGTGTACGAGAATTTTTTCCGGGCGTGCAAGAAAAAGCTCGGGTAGTAAACAATGGTCTGTATTTCTTCCGTAGTTGCAGGAGCGTAGGGCTGGACTTCACCGCATCCGCGATTGGGCAGGGAGTCTCATGGGACTGAAAATCAAAAAAGTCTCTGGGGACCCTGACGATTTTCGATCTACACGGGGTCGGAAACCCGCGGGATTTTTTTAGCAGTAGGGCACCCAGCTTATTGAAATTTCAATCGTTGAAATTGAAAGGTATTGAAGAAAAGAGGAGGGGTGAGTCTTGGCTCGCAGCAGGGCACTGGATGTGTTGCTGATAGTGAACACCTAGGTGAGTCAACAGGGTCAACCGGTCAAGTGTGGTCAACAAACTTTGGAACCCAGGCACTAACGATTTCCTGCGGGTTTCCTGCCCCGTGTCTCCTCGAAATGCCCAGGGTCCCCAGCGTCTTCGGAGTCATAGTGCAAATGCACTGGTGAACCAGCAGTTCACCCGGTTCACCTGTTCACTAAGCTGTGCACTTTTCCTCTAACACAATCGCGCGGGTTTCCTGCCCCGTACGCATGGATGTTCCTCAGGGGCCCCAGCAGGATTTGGGTTCCGAGCAAGCATGATATGGACCCTAAGCTAGCAAACGCCAAGGATTTTGGCGGCCAGCGCTCGTAAAGGCGGCAATGTCCGTTTCGTGCATTGCCTTGAGGCAGCCCGCCACCGGTGCCATCCAGATTAAAACTCCGTTGGCGTTCTTAAAAAAAGCTTCGCAAGAGCCCGCCACTTTTGACATCACGGAGAGAGGAATAGGTTCCCATCGCTGATGGGGCAGTTGCTCGTGGGGCTAGGGGCTAAAAATCAATGTTACGGACGTTACACTTGTTACGATATCTGATAAGTTGTTGATTTTATTATATTTTTTAAGCGTAACCTTGTTGGTTTATGCTGTCGAGAACTAGTGTTACAAGGGGGGAGGTGTTACATATGATTGATGCTTGAGCTTGCTCCTTTTGGCCTAAATTTACTGCTGGCTGAAAGTAGTTGTCACCCCACACTATCATTTAGATTTTCCTTGGCATATACGTGCTGCTTCAGGCTCCACAGATTTGTAGATACCAATCTCAGCAGTATCAGCATTTGGTTTTAGAAAGCTGGTAGAAGTCCTCCTCAAACTTTATGTTGTAAATACGACCTCTTCAAGATTGCGAGCAATACCTGTTTGTCTGGTTTAAGTGTGCGTCGTGCGACGAGCCAGCTTTTTCGTTTCTATCGCGCTTGCCTTCTACTTGTTGTGATGCCAAGGATGCCCTAATGCAAGCCTCACCCCCGAATCAAGCCGAAAATCTGGATTTAGAAAACTGTACGTTAGATGAAATCGTTGATGTGCTGTGTGCAGGCAAATCGATCAATCTCCCTCTAGGTGCCGGCTCATTTACTCTAGACCTTGAAGACGCTCGTCTTGCGTTGCAATTTTATGCGCGACGGAGGGATCTCTGGCCTCAGGGAAAATTAGTTTCAGCTAGCGAGGTTGATCAACTGATTGAGGCAATAGATAAGCCGCAGTCACACGTACCGCGTAGCAATTCAGCGAATATCGGATCTGCGCGTCCTTGTTGGCGTATCAAAGAGTTACGAGCTCATCGTTTTGCTGGGCTTCAGCGTCATTGCAACGCGGCCGGGAAAGCACCTGAGGTTCTGACTCTTAGTCTGGACCGCGATGTGACATGCATTTGGGGGTTCAACGGCGCCGGTAAATCTTCACTACAGAGTGCAATTATGTGGTGTCTAACCGGTAAGGCACATCGTTCTCAACACAAACCATCGGAAGTACACAGTCCAATCAATGTCGACGTAATCTCAGAAAATGGAGAAAGCGGTAGCAATAGTAGTTTCACTCTGCCCGTAATAGTTCCACTGCCTTCTGCATCAGATCTCTCTCTTTTAGGCGACCTTCCAGCGTGTGACACATGGGTAGAGCTGGCTCTACAGAACCAAGATGGCGAGAACGTGACAGTCAGGCGCGAACTCAGGCGAAACGCAAGAGGAACGGTTACCGTAAGCGTTAGCGGTTTAGACGATTTAGGGCTCCCACAGTGGGCCATCGAAGCAGGGACGTTGATGCCTGCTATCGCTGCTAATATGCGCTTCGATGAGAAAACTAGTTTTGCAGAGGCCATCTCTCAGCTTACAGGTCTACGACCATTGCAGGACTTGGGCATGCGTTTGCCACGTCTCGTCCGACGCTTGGAAAAGGACGATACCGACACTGTCACTGATGCTAAAGATGCTGCTCGTATTCATTTCATAGACAGCAAAACAGCGTTTATTGATGCTTGGCGTGCGCAGTTAGAAACGCTTGGCCCTGAACCCGATTTATTGACCCCTGATAAGGTTGAGGCTGAGAATAGTTGCATTAATTCAATCGCAATCGTACGAGAGAGGCTCGTTCAGCATCAAGCAAGTGGTCTGAAGGACGTTGAGACGATTCTTGGAACAACTGCCTCTTTGGCAACGCCAGAGCGTACCAAAGCTTTACTCGACCAATTAGCTTCGGCAAGAGAGCAATTGACCGGAGCTGCTCTGAAAGGGCTTCCTTCACTTCGTACTATTCATCAGATCAAAGAAATCAGCGATGAAGATCGTAACGCACTATTTCTTAAGCTTGAGGAATTGGCAGAGCGGGCAGTAGCTCAGGTTAAGCGCCAGCAAAATAAGGAAAAAGCAGCGCGTCAGCAGCTTTACACTATGGTTGCGCAGTGGCACCACCGGCAACATCCGGATGAAACTATATCTGACTGCCCTGTTTGTGGTTCAGATCTCACCCAGGTCCCCTCTGACGCTCTTTTAGACTCCGATGTTGCTGCCGCTCTTCAGGCAGGGCGCCAAGCACATCATGATGCTACAAAATCACTTGCTGATTGGCAGAAGGAGGCGGCTAGTGAACTGCTGGAGTCGCTTCCTGAGAGCTTGAAGATTTTTGCCGAATATAAAGGTCGGGGCAACGTCTCAGACCTTTACAAAAGCGCTTATGTAAACGAAGCCCTCAAGGACCGTTCATTCGAAGCTGATCTTAAGCCGATCCTGAGGAACGCGCGCAAGCTTTGGGATCAACTAATCAGCGTGTATCCGCTTTCGACTGAACAGTTACAAGACCCTATTAATTTGCCTCAAGAGCTTGCTTCGGGGCTGTTGGCCAGTCGATTCGCTAATCTTCAGCATGTTGTGACTCTGAGTGTGCAACGCATGGCTGTTGAAGATGTTATGCAACAGCTTTTAGGGCGATTTCTCGGCGTGGGGGTGTTTTCGCGAGGCGAGAAATTGGACGAATCACTCGATTTGATCAATCTTCCTATCAGGCATCAGTTGTCAGCGCTGTACCAAGCTATCACTACTTCTGAACCGTTGATTTCTTTAACGCGGCAGATTGATGTGATAGAGGACGCCCGTAAGCGTTGGGTGCTCGCTAGTCATAGACTCAAGCTCATTAAACGAACAGCAAAAGCAATACAGCAGTTGACTCGTTTACCTGAGTTGGTTGAGTGTCAAGTAAACGGTCTGATCCAGTTGCTGGATACTCGTACAACCGCCTGGCTCGATCTAATTTATCGCCCTCATTACAACGGTGGTCCGAAATATCTTGGTCTAGATCCTGCTCGTTCTCAAGGGGTGGGACTATATGCAGGGCTAGGTAAGGTGCGCGTACAAGCACATGAAATCATGAACTCATCTCATCTGCGAGCTTGTGTGTGGGCGTTTGTTTTCAGTCTGTGGGAGCGTATTCGAGAGCGCAGTGGAGTGTTAGAGGTACTGCAACTGGACGATCCTCAGACCTTTTTTGACCCTATTAACACTGAGAATCTTGCAGCAGTAGTCCCGGCTCTAGTCAAAGCGGGTATGGCGATTATTATCACGTCCAACGATCATCGTTTCATAGCGGCAGTGAAAGATAAGCTGCCTAAAAGCTCAGCCACGTTTCCGTCGTGGACAATGTTGCAGATAAGCCCTTTGTCTTTGTCCAGACTTACAGTTGCCCTGACGCCCACTGTAGAAGAAGTAAACGAGCGTCGACAAGCATGGGCAGAGGATTCCAATGACATTGCGGCGAGTCAGGAATTCGTAGAGCGAGTTAGGCTACATATCGAGAATCGCTTATGGGATTTACTCGCCGCTGACCCTATGCTTCTCTATAAGCCAACTCTTGCAGATCTGATCGCTCATATTGCCAGCGCACGAAATGCGGGCGAGTTGCCTTTCCAAGAGCCACCTTTCGAGAAGCTTCTGAGTTGCAACTCATTGAAGCCGGGAACGCATTTTTACAGAACAATCAACCAAGCGCACCATGACCTTCGAAAAATCACTCCTCATGATGCAGGAGTGATTGATGAGGGTTTTACAGATGTTGATAGGCTGATGAGAAGCTGCGCTGCAGCTTATGCAAGATTCATGGGGCGGTTGACTCGTGAGGATGAACAGTTTTTCTTTGCGACAGCCCCAGAGGCCCCTGCTGTATTAACAAATCACGAGCAGAAATTTCGTATTCTTGGTGACTTCAATGCCAATGCTCAAACAGATATAGACTTAGGAGGCGAGTCGTTAGGTACACTTTCTCTGGAGTCTTTGGGGGCGGTAGCACTTTATGCGATCCATGGTGATTCTTTAGGCTCTTTCGCGAGACAGGGGCAAGTAGTAATCGTTTCTATTGAAGGGACTGCAAAATGCGGTGATCCTGTTATCGCACTGAACAGCGATAAGACTTTCGCTCGCCGTTACCATTCAGATAAGACTGATACCAGCAGGTTGATGCTTGCTTGTGACCAAAACGTTAGTGATAGGGTGGCCCCCGCATTGGCATTGTCTAGGAATAAAGTGCGCCTAATGCCAATCGTAGGGGTGCTATACGATTCTGTCTTGCAAGTCGGCCCAGGAGAGGCGCGAAACCTGGATAGTAGTGAAATTTTAAGAAGTCCGTTGTTCGCTGCTCGTATTATTGATCGTAGTGGCTACCCATTAATACGCCATAACGACTGGGTGCTGTTAGAGCCCCTCTCAGTTTCTTGCTCGGAAGACTTGGAGCCGCTACGTGGTGAGTTAGTGGCGTTGGTAGCTTGTCGTGAGGGTGACAAGCAATCATATTTGAAACGTATTGGAATACCTATTAGTGGAGATGTT
Organism: Pseudomonas sp. ML2-2023-6; assembly: GCF_037055265.1. Taxonomy (NCBI): domain Bacteria; kingdom Pseudomonadati; phylum Pseudomonadota; class Gammaproteobacteria; order Pseudomonadales; family Pseudomonadaceae; genus Pseudomonas; species Pseudomonas sp. ML2-2023-6. The sequence continues at coordinate 1,640,591 of NZ_CP146347.1, forward strand.
CGAAACTTTGACAGTGCAGGTACGTTTGGGGAATCGGTTGCCATAGCTTGCACGTTTGAAGGGGACTCAAGCTTGCTGAAGTTAATGGATGCTTGGCGCGTTCGCGGAGTCCTTCGAGGGGTTTCTTAAGGGTTTGATGCTGGCTAATTGATATAATGATTTTATAGTTGGAGTGTGGCTCTCGACTCTTGGATAATTCCTAGAAGAGAGAGCTGTCTGTACAGAAGTTATTCTTAAATTTAATTGGGTTAGATGGTGTGTCGCAGGATATATGTTATTCGGATAGCATGTGAAACTGTAAGTCTTTAGTGGGGTTTGAAATTGTCTAGGTCTGTGCTGCAATGTTTGGGTTTCTGGTTGAGGTTTTTATCAGTGGGATAGAGTTTGGTAGTGCGTTAATTTTTCTTTGTGGAAATGCGGTGCCTAGATTTTTCGTTGTTTTCCTGCTTGAGTTGTTGGTTGGCTTGTGGCGTGTTTAGATGGTTTTGGTAGGGTAAGTTTTGACTAATAAGCGGTTATGGTGTTCTTAAGTTTGCAATTAATTTTTTTGGTTTGTTATGTAAGGCACCACTGCTGGTTCAGCGAGGCGAGTGGTGCTCTTCATTTGTTATTATTATGTAATTCTGATGAGAGAATTAGTCAGTGAGTGCGCCGAATTGTTTTGCAATGCAAATTCTTGCTTTGCCATAAGGTACCGATTTATAGGTTTCTGGCTCGAACTCTAGATAGTCGTCAATTGAGGTTTCAAAGTCCAGGGCCTCATCGTGCATGTTGAGCCGTGCCGATACTCCGCGCATTTTCTTTGCTAAGTGATATGCTGTGCCTACATAGTGCTGGTAACGAGTTATCAACTGAAATGTTTTAAGCGACTCAAGTGAGGCGGGCTCATTGTCTACTATGAACAATGATAGTCGATATCTGTCCTTGGGGAGGTTTAGCGTAATAGCCTCAGCTGCGTCCTGTTGGGTGTCTACAGTAAGTGCGAAACCTATTGACTCATTATCCACCAAAGGATTTAGGTGTGCTTTCGTAGCAAAGTCCACCGAACCTTTCATTTGGCTGCCGTTACATTTTTCGCAGCAAGGAATAAAGTTCGACAAACTAAGTGCCAGAAATGGATAGTCAGCCTTGGCAAAATAGTGGTCTATAGGTGGGCGATAGCCTTTCCCATTTCCATTGGGTAAAGAACTATCAATTACGACAAGATGACAGTATGAGCAAGTTTGGTGTCGGGCTTGGATGCACAATTGGTAGGCGGTCCAAGGCTTGTCGGATTTTTTTGAAAAGTCCGAATAATTAAATATTTTTTTTAGTTTGCTTCCAGCTTTTGAACGAAGTGAGTGGCTCTTAAAGTTATCGTTGTAGCTCCTAATGCTTGAAAGAAAATCTGTCGGTGATCCGGAAACTATAATCTCTCTATTATCCTCAATGAACTGATAAACTTGGCGTTCAAGAGCTGAGCCTCCCAGCAGCGCCACCCCCGCATCGATGACTTTGTTTAGGAACTCAGCGTGTTGTAAAACGACATCCTGCCAAATATCAGAAATATTGATAATCATTATTTGTTTTCTCGCATCAATGCGGATCGAATCGCTACATCCCCGACAGCTTTTATCAGTCGACGATCTGTATCTGTCAAGCTAGAACTTTGAGCTCGTCTGTAAATCTCGTTTATCTTTTTAGCAGCAAACTCACCAAGCGAACTTGACTCAAAAGATCCAGCGATTACCTCCTCCAAAGGTGCGGCAAAGGTTTTCATTGTTTCTTCGGAGTCAAGGTTGGTAACGAACTCTCCAGGGATATCTGCTGCTAAAAGTGGTGAGTGAGTAGCTAGGATCAACTGTAAGCTATCAAGATTATGCTGGGTCTTTAAATCACCAAGATATTTATTTAAAAGTGAAAAATATTTACGTTGCCAATCTAAGTGCAGGTAGGCGTCCCCCTCATCTATCAAGATTACTAATGAAAGACGCCCCTTTTTTGCTGCGTTGTTTACAGCCTCACCAATCAGAGCGAACTGTTCGACTAGCGCTTGTAGCCCCGAGCTCAAATTGGACCACTCAATCCTAATAGGGGTGTCGTAACGCTGAATTGCATTTAGCTGAGCGATACCGTCAATTTGAAAGGACTGTCTACTTTCAGTTTCATACCAGTCATTTGGGTTGCCGTAGGAGCTCAATACCTCTCTAGTTTGCTCCACGATCTCATCCAGAATAGATATGTGATCTGGACTAAGTCTGTAATTCACTAGGCCAAGATGTGCTAAAAAGGCTTCGGCCGCATTGGAAATTTCCTTTTTGCTTGAACGGGTACCAATGTATTCGAGTGCTGTTAAATATAGAAGCCGATCATAGTCTGGCATTCTAATAAGAATAAGTTCCTCTAGTTTTTTTTCAAGTGCCTTGAAGATTTTTTCTTTTTCTAAGTCGATTTCTCTAAGGTCATCATCGAGATTAAGTGTTTTTTTAGCGACCTCGTCGTATCTCCTAATTAAGGATTTTAAGTGGGAGTCTAAGATTGTAGGTGCCCGCCTGAGAACAGGGATGATTATTGTTCGGTAAACGCTGCGAGAATAGCCGAACACCCCAGTCAGTCTTGTATCAACTCCTAGAGCGGTGGCAACTGCTCCCAGTCCACTAATGCGGGCGGCGTCATTTGACTTTCGTGCGCGAGGGGATGCGTCAATCAACCCAGCACGCTGGTTAAGCTTCCGCCTATAAGGCAAAGCCGAATAATAGATTGCGCAAAAATTTGGTTTTTTTTCGCCATGAGGTGAATGCCGCTCAGATTCACTGAAGTAAATATCAGCGCCATCTTTTTCGGGAGCTGCAATTGCATTAGCAATTGCTAATAGGAGCTTGGTTTTGCCTGAGCCATTCTTGCCTAATAAAAAATTTACACTGTCTATATCAAATAATCTTCCGAAAGTTTCCAGTTTCGGTGATAGCAGCTCAAGCAATCGCTCATCTATTCGTAATGCAAGAATGCTCGACATATATGTTCCTTCATGAGTGGAGTGTGTAATTGTAATCTTGTTTTAAAATTATTATCTTTTTGTATGAGCAATGTGTTCTTAAGAGTCTCGCTGAGGGTGGTGGCGCTATGATATCGCAGCGCTGAATTTAGCACCCGGATCACTGCTACACAAATGCATCTTTGGTTATTCCCTCCCTGCTTTTGGCCAGTTACCTGTGTAGGCGTTCGTTCGACGTTCAACTTTAATGTCGTCTCCGGAGCAAAAAACCTCTAAATCGCCAAGACCTTTCAGGCATTACCGTTGGTCCGCGCCCAATCTGTTCTGTCGGAAAGGTAGTTTTTGGGACGTCAAAGAGGGCGCGGTGATAACACAGTTTCACAGTGAGCTAGGTTGGAACGCTGACTAAAACGGAAGCCCTTTAGGCTTCCGTTATGGCGTTAATCTCGCTTTTTAAGGTGTAACGCTATGACGTCCATCTCTGCATTGATTGCTGCAATTGTGAGGCTCTCTATTTGTGTGGTTTTTCCTGTTTTTGGCTGTATTAGGTTAATTAGGCCATTCAAGTGAGCTTTTCTCGTTTTTAGAGCTTCGGATATGCCGGATTTACTTAGGGTTGGAGTGTTCATACCTGAGCCTCTTGGGGGCCCGAAGCTGCCTGGTAGTAAAGCTGTTTCAGGGGATGAGTCGTTTTTAAATAGCGAGCACGTCTTGCAAATTGTGCTTATACGAGCGCTCTGCGAGATCACTCGAAGTCCAGCTCCAGACGTTTTCTCCCTGTTCCGGAATGTTCAGCTTAAAAAGCGCAATCGATTCTTGGTTAGTAAGACGCTGAGCTGCCCATAGCTTGCCGCCCACATCCAGTAGTTTTTTTGCGGCTTCATTCCATTTTTCCTCGAGTACCGTATAGGCAAGATGCGCAGCTTTTTTCTCGATGACTTCGAACTCTTTCTGGGCTTCACTAATGTGTTTGTCGATAGCGATGAGTTCCTGCTCTAGCGCGGTAATAATCAGTTGTTGGCGACGGTTATGCTCAGTTGTAGTGCAAAGCTTCTTCGCCGCCTTTTCCGCGTCACTATTGGCTGCTTTTTCACCATCGACGTCACCCCAAGCGACTGCCTGAGCATATGCTGTTGCTGCCTCAGTCTCAGCCTGTCGTGCTTTAGCCATATCGTCATGTGCCTGCTGGCGGACCTGCTCTAGGCGATTGCTGATGCTGCGACGTTTTTCTTGGAGCTCCTCTTCATCTAATTTCCATGTCGTCATGGACTCGATGTAACCAGCCATCAAGCTCTTGTGATTAACCAGATTTTCACGACGAAAAATCTTTCGAGAAAGGGTGATGATTTGCAGGTCCAGTGAATCAAACTCATTTTTTCGTTCGTTGTATTGATCGCGCGCTTCGCGTTCACGGCCTTGTGCGATGACTTCCGGGCATTCCAGTGCTGCTTCGAAATGGGCTAGTTTAGTCCGCAGATTTTGTAGTTGGATGGTCAGTTTTTCGTGGCGATTTTTCATTTCTAGAAGTTCGTTCATTTGTTTTGCCTCTGTGCAAATCGATTAAGGGGTTGTTGCTGAATGGCTGGCGAGGCCGGGCATGAGCCGGCACTACCTCTATCAATGGGCAACCGTCAGGCAGCCCTGGCCTCGCTCTCATCCGTCCTCGGAACCGTATTTACGATGTAGCAGCGTTGCGGCCCTAGCCCGGGAAGCCGGACGAGGCTCGACGCCTTCCCGTCGCTTCCCGGCTCGAGCACTCCACGACGCAGTAGTTCCTTGTTCACGGCATTGATGTTCATGCCTTTGAATACTTCGGAGCGCCACGCCTCGGGCAGCACGTAGTAGGTGTTGGTGGTATGCAGCTCGTCGCCCAGGCCATGCTCCAATGATTTGCGAAAGCCCAACCGGTCGATGGTGCGCGGGCCGTGCTCGTCGATCTTGGCTGCGGCGGACTCCCAGCGAGTGAAGCGGCTTTCGCCGAAGCGTTCGATAACTTGGCGCAGCCGAGCAACGATGGCATCGCCTTCATAGTTACCGGCGCCGCCGCGTTCATTCAGCCATGCGTTGAGGCAGACACGGGCTGCTGTGGTCGCGGTGCCGTCAGGCCAGCCGGTGATGCCCAGTGCGGTAGCGAGCTCACCAGCTGCAGCCGCAAGGCCAAAGCGAAGGGCTGCACGATGGGCCTGACCACTCGCTGAGGCGGGCAGGGATTTGGCAATAAACCCTTCAAGGGTGCGGCGCAGGATGATTGCCCAGGCGTGCATTTTTCCAGGCTCGCACAACGCTGATAGAAAGGCTGTGAGTGGTGTGCCATAGAACTTGGATACTCGGGCTTTGAGTGCGTCAGAAAGGGCGGCGGCGTCCTCGAAACCATTCAACACGTCGAACATGCCGAGCCCTTTACTGGCGTCTGCAGGCACCGCGAGCATGCGTACTTCCATGCCTGCCTTGAGCTCTTTGTTGGCTTCGGCCATGTGTTGCGCCAAGGTTTTCTCGCCGGTAGAGAGAAACAGCAAACGCCACTCTTGAACCTGTCGGCCCGCTTGGCCACGATCATTAGCGCGCGCTTTACCGGTGCCGTTGCCGAGCATGTAAACGGTTTCGCCAATGATGCGCGGGTCGCACATGCCGATTTCGTCGAGTACGAGGAGGCCGTCGGAGTGCGCGGCAGCGATGGACTCCAGTGCGTTATCGGTCGAGCGCCATGACCGCACCAAGCGCGGACCGCCGTAGATCGAGGCGGCTACTTGCAGATGCGTGGTTTTACCGCCCGAGCTATCGCCGTACAGGTGAAAGCCGCCTGATTCATGACCAAGCATGTGCAGCAGTGGTCCAGCAAACGCCACGCTGGCCACAAATGCCAAGCGATGATTACCAACGCACAAGGCACCGATTTGCTCTTGCCATTGCTCCAGGGTGCCAGCCTCGCTGATAGGCGGCAGTTGGGCACCTGCTTCATAGAAGTGCAGGTGTTCAGTGTGGGAACCGACTTGTTGCTCTGGCAGTAGAAAGGCGCTGTCATGCCAGCCCAGTCGTGTGACCAAGCGTGCGCGCTGTGAGCTGTCGAAACCTTGGAAGTAGCTCTGCGGATCGTTACGCGCATTTCGGCTAGAGCGCGTGCCAGCAACGCGCAGGCCCATATCTACAAGCGGACCTAGAGCGTCTTTTCCGAAGTCGCCGGTCATGGTGCGCGCCGGAATGTTCCAGCATTTTTTTGCGCCGTCAGGATCGTCAAACTCGACCAGCAAACCCCAGTTATGACCTTTGGTGTCACGGGTGCGAGCGAGGATTTCTAGTGGTGAGCACACAGGGCGCGACTCGCCATCTTCGCCTGAGTAAAACACCCCTTCGTGAGTCAGGCGAAAGCCGCTGGGTAGAGTGTCTGTCTTGGGCTTAGCTGCGCGTTTGGCCGGTGCTTTTACCTTGGTCTCTTCGGCCGGAGCAGGGGCAACACCAAATAGTGCGCCGGTGCGCTCCAGTTCGGCAATGTGGCTCGATGTCCAGCCTTTGGCGAGTGCGTCCGCTGCATCGTCGCCTTGCTCCCACGTACCGCCCTTGGCGAAACCGGGTAGATCATTTTTGAGGATGATGTCGTCGAGAGGTTTGTCGCCAAGTGCCGGGAGTATGTCTTTGTAGAGGTAGGTGCGGATCTTGTTGAGGGTGGAGGGTGCCAGACCTTTTTCTTCTTTGGCCTTGAGCCATGCGTCAGCGGCTGCGCGAAAGGTGCGGGCTTTGGCAATGTCGATGACAGCTTTAGCAGAACGTTTCTACTCCAAAGGGTCGGCACCGCTACTCACTACTTTGCGTAGTTCAGCAGCTTTCTCTCGTGCCACGGCCCCACTGACCTCTGGATAACCCCCGAGCCCCATCCAGGCCCAATTACCCGCCGGGCGTTTGTATCGCAGTTGCCAGGATTTGCCGCCGTCAGATTTCACTCGAAAGTAGAGGCCGCTTCCATCAAGCTCTCGATATTCTTTCGACTCAGCCTACAGCCCAGCCAGCGTGGTATCGGCCAGGGGGCGGCGCTTGATGTCGGCGCGCCTCATCCTTGTATCCCAGAGCTCGGTATTTTTCTCGGGATACAAGTGGGGGGATACAGGGATACAACGGACAGAGGTAGATCGACAGGCACAAAAAAACCGGCTCGGGGGCCGGTTTCTCTGTGCTGCAAGTCCTGGTAGAGACTTGCAGGTACTGCTATATGGTGCCCCGAGGGGGCAACGGCCTCATTGCGGCAGTAACGTACCACAAGCGGCAATTACCTGCGATGCCCGGCTATGCTGGGGATTGGCAGTGTCAGGTTAAGACAGTGGACGGCAGTTTCGTGCAACTGCGTGTTAGCCTTTACGCCATTTTTACGCCAGGAGGGTGTGATGGCTTCGTACCGGAAACGAAGTGGTGGTTGGCGAGCTGAGGTTGCGAAGCAGGGTGTGCGTGACTCCCAAACCTTCGATACCAAGGCTGCGGCTGTTGCATGGGCAACTGCTCGTGAAGCTGAAATCATCGCGCAGAGCGGTAAATCTCGTACAAGTGTGGCTATGACTCTGTCGGAAGCCTTGCGCAGGTACAAGCGGGATGTGTCGCCCACCAAGGCTGGCCAGCGCTGGGAAGAGTTGCGGTTGGATAGATTCGACAGGGAGCTTGAGTGGGTCGGCGAACTGATGGATAGCATAACGTCCGAGCAGGTCGCTCAATGGCGTGATGCTCGACTGAGGAAGGTGAAGACCGCGACCGTCCGGCGTGAAATGACCCTTCTCTCATCCGTGTTTGAACTCGCCAGACGAGAATGGAAGGCGTGCCTGGTCAACCCCGTGCGAGATGCCAAGCGCCCAAGTAATGGGGCTCCCCGCGACCGTCGCGTTGCTCCAAGTGAAATCAATGCGCTGGTGAATCGGCTTGGCTTTGTTGAGGGGCAGCCGCCGGTGACGCTGCTTCAAGAATTGGCATATGCATTCCTCATCGCCATCGAAACCGCCATGAGGCAGGGGGAGATATTAGGCATGACCGCCAAGTGGGTGAATCTGCGTGAACGCTTCGTTCATCTGCCCATGACAAAGAACGGCACCAGTCGGAATGTTCCACTGAGCAAACGGGCGGGGGAATTGTTGGAGCCGCTTTATAAAGGGAAGGGCGCTGGCGATCGACTGTTCAAACTAGAGTCAGCGTCTGCCGACAGTATGTTCCGAAGGATTCGCGACGAGCTGAGGATTGATGGTCTGACTTTCCACGACACGCGGCATGAAGCCATTACTCGGCTTGCTCGCAAGGTTGATGTGTTGGACCTGGCACGTATTACCGGCCACAAGGATCTAAAGTCCTTGATGATTTACTACAACGCCACGGCATCGGAACTGGCGCAGCGGCTGGGATAAAAAAGCCTGCGGAGTACGCAGGCTTTTTCAGTCACGCTATTTGTCTCGACCGCCTCGCTAAGGGCAATCTGGCGCGATGTTGCCGCAACCAGGTGATCACCTCTCCCGCAAACCATCTTTTCGCGGCTTTCGCTCCAGTGGCGCAGGGCTGCACGCTCGATGGAAATCCGGGCTGAACCACGACTCTACGTTCAACGGTGTAAGCCGATAGTTTCAGGTACGCCGCAATGTCCTGTGACGTCCACAGCTCGTGCTCAGCAGCGACCGCTGGACGCTGCAATTGCCGAATTAGTTCGTGCAATGAACTGAGCAGATCCGGCGATGCCATTGGCATGTCAGCGGGCATAGCGTCGCTCCTTTGCTAATCTCGCAACCATTTTTTCTGCCATGAAACTGGCCCATTCCTTTGTCTTACGTTGCTGCCGAATACGGCTACAGGCTTGGTGCTTTCGGGTCGATCGTGCCTTCCCGCATATGTCGCAGATACTAGGCAGATCGAGCCGTTTGCTGGCCATCGCTGGACGCTCACGGGTGACGGTGGGGTTAAGCACTCGCTACCTCCTTACTATCGAGCTTCACTCTTCTTGCCGCTTCATACTCGCTTGCCACAATCTCGGTGGCGCCTTCGACCTGTTCGCCGCCTTCCTGCAGCTGGAAACCAAGATTGAGATAAATGGCGCCGTCATGCTTGAAGAACACCCCACCGCTCAACCACACGCTGCCCCAGTCAACGCCGAGCGCTTTCCATACATCGTCCTTGCTTATGCGCCCAGGGCAGTGCTCTTGCCAAAGGGCGGTCAGGCGTTCGTGTTCAGCCTTGCACGCCGCTCGAGCTTCCTTTTTGGAGCCTTTCTCTGGCTTGGCTGTATGTCGCAGGGCGCGATAGCCGTATTCGTCCGGGCGGCGCCAATGAACGTCCAGATCCCGGCTGTCGCTGATCTTCACACCGCCGACGTAGCTGTCACTGCCTGAATACATTGGAGAACCAGGTCCTCCGAATACGTACACGAGGTTTTCCCTCTTTGAGTCGAAGTCGGCTTTCTTCGCTTCCCAACTGGTCACAGCAGCCAAGGAGGAAGTAGAGGTAGTTTTATAGTGGTACCCCCCCCAGCGGGGAACTGTTGAAGTGCGTCAGCCATTTATGGCCGTCGACCCACTGCAAACAGTTTTCCCGCCCTATTCGAGCGGCCAGCGATGAGCTTTTCAGGTAACCCCACTAAATTTGCGGAACGTCAGATTGAGAACGACGGCTTTTGGCCGAATTTCTCGCTGGCTCAGTTCCAGGAGGCCTATCGCCTTCCAGGGGAATACCTGGTCGAAACGCTGGTCGACGGTTTGACAACGGCGATGATCGAGGTCAATCAAGATCTGGCCAGACTCAAAGCCAGATGGCAGGCGGTAGGTGTCTCCAGCGTTGAATCTGCTGACCCTATGGTGCTGCCGGAGCGCACATTTCACGTAGCGACGTACAAGCGCGCCGTGTATTGCCGCGCCAAGGCCAGCCTGCTGACCCAGTTCGCCACCGTAACCCGTCGTGAAAGCGCGGAAAACACCGGTAAGGAAATGCCTGAGCGTGGCGAAACGTTCCTGGAGTTCAGCCAGCAGGCCGTTCGCTCGCTGCAGGGCCGTGGCCGGATCACGGCGGTGCTGCTGTGATCAAGCTACAGGCTTTGACGGCCTACCTCATTGAGCGCCGCCTGGTCGAGCCTGAACAGCTCGACAGCTGGACCAACCAAGTGACCCTGGAGTTGTTCTGGAAACCCGACGTCGGCGGCTTGCACATGGGCGACATGCGTTACAGCGCGACGATCGCCCTCGAGCGTTTTGCCGATCACCCGGGACGTCTGATGGCGTTGGTGGGGAGCTGGCTTGAAGCCAATGACCCGAGCCGCGATCGCGACGAACTGCCTGCGCCGAAGTTTGACGTCTCCATGCTCGACAACGACCTGGCCGATGTAGACATCACTCTGGAGTTCAACGAGCCGCAGTACCTGGCCGAGGATCCCGCCGGCGAGATCGAGGCCTTCGGCAAGACCTGGGCGTTTGTCCCGTTCGATCTTTGGATTGCCGAGCACGGCGAGGTGGGCAGCAATGGCCACTAATCCGCTCGACCTCGATGTCAGGGGGTTGCTCAGCGTCGACGCCCAACTGGCCCTGCTTGAGCTGCCGCCCCAGCTGCGCCGCCGGCTGCTGAACAACGTCACCAAGCGTGTGCGATCGATGAGCCGCAAGCGTGTGCGTGAGCAGCAGAACCTGGACGGCACCCCCTTCGCTGAGCGCAAGGGTTCGGCCAAGGGCAAAAAGAAGATGGAAGCCGGGTTGGCCAAGCTGCTGCAGGTCACCCGTGTCAGCTCCGACGAAGCGGAACTGGGCTGGAAAAACGCCCTGACTCGTTGGGTCGCATCACAGCAGCACAACGGAGCTAGTGAGCGACGTACCGCTGCACAAATGCGCCGTTGGAACAAAGTCCCGCCCGGTATCGCCTGCACGGACAAACAAGCCAAGCGCTTGCGTCGTCTGGGCTTCCGCACCCGGCAGAAGGGCAAAAAAACACTGACCCGGCCCTCGGTAGCGTGGATTCAAGAGCATGTGAACTACGCCAAGGCCGGCCTGCTGATCCGCATTTTGAACGATGAACGAACCGAGTCGTCGGGCGCGCAAAGCTGGGACATCACTTTGCCGAAACGCCAGTTCCTCGGTGTGAGCAGCGGCAACGAAACCAGCGACCTGGTTAACCAGGTCTTTCAACAAATCCTTAATTCACCCCGCTAGCGAGGCACTGCATGGCACTCGGCAAAGTCAGCGTTAACAATCTCAATCTGGGCCAGGGTGCCGTGACTGAGATCGAACGCTATTTCCTTTTCATCGGCACCGGCGCAAAGAGCGTCGGCACGCTGATCCCTTTGAACACCGACAGCGACCTGGACAGCGCGCTGGGCATTCCGGCCAGTGACCTGAAAACCCAGATCACTGCCGCCAAATTGAACGGTGGCGATCGCTGGGCCTGCCTGGCGGCGCCGATCGGGGCAGATGGTGATTGGTCCGACGCACTGGAGATGGCACAGCAGCAGGGGTTTTCGGTCGAGGCGGTGGTGATCACCAAACCGGTCACGGCTGCAGCACAACTGTCGGCCATGCATGACGCGGCGATCGAGCTGAATAACATCTACGGTCGTCGGGCTTTCGTGATGGCGGCGAGTGCCGGCATCACCCCGCTGCAGACCTGGGATCAATACCTGGTCGAGCAGCGGGCGATTACCACGGGCCTTGCCGCGCCGCGTGTCCTGGTCGTGCCTCAGTTGCACGGCAATGACCTGGGTGTACTGGCCGGTCGCTTGGCGAATGCCGCCGTGAGCATTGCCGATAGCCCCATGCGTGTGGCGTCCGGCGCGCTGTTAGGCCTGGGTACCGTACCTGTCGACCTCGAGTCAGTGCCGCTGCCATCGGCGATCCGTGCCGAGCTGGATAAGGCGCGCTTCTCCGTGTCGCAGACCTATCCGGATTACCCGGGCGTGTTCTGGGGCGACGGCAACATGCTCGATGCGCCGGCGAGTGACTTCCAGGTGGTCGAGTACTTGCGCCTGGCTGATAAAGCCGCCCGCCAGGTGCGCCCGCTGCTGATTCGCCGTGTCGGTGACCGCCGACTCAACAACACCCCCAACAGCATGGCCGCTGCCATCAGTGCGTTTATGAAGCCACTGCGTCAGATGGCCAAGTCTGCCACGTTCGCCGGCCAGGTGTTCCCAGGCGAGATCGAGGCACCCAAGGACGGCGACATCGTCCTGGTGTGGCTCAGCAAAACCAAGGTCGAGATGTACATCAAGATCCGACCGCTCAACTGCCCGAAAGACCTGACGGCCAACATCGCCCTCGACCTTTCCACCGACGATTCGGAGTAATCCCCCTATGTCACGTATTGGCGGCAAGAACTTCGACGTGAACCTGGGCGATCTGCTCGTTCACGTTGAAAACTGCACCCTCGACGTCACGGACAACACCGCTGTGGCCCAGAGCCGGGGCGTGCCTAACGGGCATGTAGATGGCGACGTCTCGGCCAGCGGGGAAATGGAGTTCGACACCAGCAACTTCAACCTGCTGATCGAAGCGGCACGCTCTGCCGGCAGCTTCCGCGAACTCGAACCGTTCGACGTGGTGTTTTTCGCCAAGGCCGGCGACGAGGAACTGCGTGTCGAGGCCTTCGCCTGCAAATTGCGGGTCTCCAGCCTGCTCAGCGTTGACCAGAAAGGCGGCGAGAAATCCAAGCACAAGGTGCCGTTTGACGTCACCAGCCCGGACTTTATCCGCATCAACGGCGTGCCGTACTTGGCCGCTGCAGAGATCGAGGGCTTGAGCTGATGTCTTGCCCGTTCGATCGCGCCCAGGCAACGGAGCAACGCCAACGCGACCAGGCGATTGCCGCCCAGTTGGCCAAGTCGCGTCCGATCGGGCCAAGCCGTAGCGAATGCCTGGACTGTGACGGCGAAATCCCTGCAGCACGCCAGGCACTGGGCGGGATCCTGCGTTGCGTGCCATGCCAGACCATTTTTGAGAAAGGAGCTCTCCGATGAGCACGAATCAGGCCGCTCAGGACACCGCCATCGCATTTGCAAAGGTGGCACCGGCCATCGGCGTGACTGCTACCGGCGCAACAGGAGCGGTCGACTGGCCGACAGTCGCCTACATGCTGACCGCACTCTTCACGTTGCTGCAGATCGTGTTGTTGGTACCCAAGTACCGCCAGATGCTGCGCGACTGGAAGAGCAAGCCATGAGCCTGCGCGTCAAGATCGCCACCGGCGCCATCGTTCTGGCCAGCGCCTCATTGTTTAGCTTCCTTGGGAAGTGGGAAGGCGACGGTCAAAACGTCGTGTATCCCGACAAGCTGGCCCGTGGCCTGCCTACGGTGTGCAAGGGCATCACCCGCCACACCAGTCCATACCCGGTGGTTGTCGGTGACTACTGGTCAGAGGCCCGCTGTGCTGAGGTGGAGCAGCTGGTGGTCGAGAAAGGACAGCTCGCGCTGGCCGATTGCTTGACCAACCCAAAAATCGGCCAGAACACTTTTGACGCTCTGAGCAGCCATGGCCACAACTTCGGCATGCCCAGTACCTGCGCCAGTCGAGCGGTGGGCCTGATCAATTCCGGGCGCATCGCGGATGGCTGCAAAGCGATCGCCTGGGCCCCGGATGGCAAAACACCAGTGTGGGCATTCGTTACCGACGCCCAGGGCCGCAAACAGTTCGTTCGCGGGCTGCACGCTCGGCGTGTGGAAGAAGCGGAGCTGTGCACTCGATGACTATTCCGCCACTGCGCCTTGCCTTGTTTCTCCTGTTGTCCGCGCTGTTGGTGTGGGTGGCATTTGACCAGGTGAGCGACCAACTCGGTACCGCTGAACGCGAACGTGACAGCGCCCAGGGTGAGGTGGCAGGTCTGCGCGAAGCAGCTCGTATCAGCGGCGAAATGCTGGCCGATCGCGACGAAATCGATCGCACCCGTACCCAGGAGCTGAACCATGCACTTTCTGAAAACAATGACCTGCGCCGTGCTGTTGACGATGGCAGTAAGCGGCTGCGCATTAAAGCCACCTGCAGTAGCCCAAAGCCCGACCAGACCGGCGCCGGCAGCGTGGATGATGCAGGAACCGCCGAACTCACAGCAGACGCTCGATCGGATTATTTCACCCTCAGAGATCAACTCGCCCTCAGCCGGCAAATGATCCTGGGTCTGCAAGACCACGTTCGCAGGATCTGCCTGCGCTGACCGTTACCCATAAATCTTAATGGAACAACACGATGACTGATAAACGCGAAATCACCCTGACCGTTGGCGAAAAAGAATTCACCTTCGCTGTTACCCCGCAGGACGTGACCAAGTACTTCAACGGCATGACCGCCAACAACAAGGTGGCACCGACTCACAACCTGCTGAGCAACACCGTGCAGGCTGACCAGCGCGCTGATCTGCGCACGCTGATGCTCAATCCGGTGATGACCATGCAACTCGCGGGTGCGCTGCTCGAGGAGTACGCCCCGGACGTTGAGATCATCGTAAAAAAGCACTCGAGCACGCTGAGCGCCTGAGCGAGGACGGACTGAGCCAGCTGTTGGCTCTGACCAGTCGCTGGATGCCCGGGGCTGAACCCTCGATCGAGAACATGGGCACGGCCAAGTGGCTGGAAGACGAACACTGGAAACGCATGGAAATCGCGGTGGCCAACGGCATCGCTCATGCACTGAACGGGTAACGACACATGGCAGATCGCAGCGCTCGCCTGGCCTTTATCTTGAGTCTGACCGACAAGATCACCGCGCCATTAGGCAAGGTTAAAACCAGCTTTTCGGACTTGGCCGAGCAAGGTCAAAACAACATCAAGACCATGGGCATTGGGCTCGCGGGCATGGTGGGCGCGGGTGTTGCGATTAGCCAATCCCTGGAGCCGGCGCTGGAGATGAACCGCGCCCTGGGCGAAGTTCGTTCACTGGGCGTAGCCGAGGACGCGCTGACTGCGCTGAATCAGAAGGCTTTGGAGTTCTCCGTGGCCTACGGTGAAAACGCCCGGGACTTTGTCGCGTCGGCGTACAGCATCGAGGGCGCCATCAAGGGCCTGACCGGCTCACAGCTGGCCACCTTCACCAACACCAGCAACCTGTTGGCCAAGGCCACCAAATCCGACGCCGAGACCATGGGGGCCTACGTTGGCACCATGTACAACCTGTTCAAGACCCAGGCGGATGCCATGGGCAAAAGCGAATGGGTCGAAAAAATGGGCGGCCAGACGGCACTGGCGGCCCAGTTATTTCGCACGGACGGCGCACAGCTCAAGGATGCCTTCAAGGAAGTCGGCCAGATCGCCAATACGGCCGGCGTTGACCTGGCCGAACAGTTCGCGGTGATCGGTACGTTGAGCAGCACCATGGAAGGTGGCGACGCCGGTGGTCTGTACAAATCGTTTTTCGAGAACATCGGCGCAGCGTCCGACAAGCTTGGGATGAAATTCAACGACCAGAACGGCCAACTGATGCCGATGGCCGAAATCTTGGCAAAGCTCGAGGGCAAGTTTGGCGACCTCAACAGCGCCGCCGCCGGCACCAAACTGACCGAGGCCTTCGGCGGCGAAGGTGCGCGGGTTATCACCGCACTGGCCAAAGATACCGATCGGTTCAAAAACAGCCTGGATAAGCTGGGCAAAGTCCGGGGCCTGGAGGACGCCGCGAACATGGCCAAGGCCATGGTGGATCCGTGGCAACAGTTTGCCGCTGCCGTCGAAGCACTGCGCATTGCGTTCGGTCAGGCGCTGATTCCAATCCTGGCGCCTTTAATGGACCGCCTGAGCGGTATCGCCGCCACGCTGACCCGCTGGACCCAATTGTTTCCCAACATCACCCGTGTGATTGGCATCGTGGTGTTGACGATCCTGGGGCTCACGGCGGCAATGGCGGCCCTGACGTTTGTGGTTGGACTGAGCAAGATGGTGTGGCTGTCCCTGGTCGTGATCTGGAAGGTGCTCACCTGGACCGGCTGGAAAAGCATTGCCATGTTCTTGTACCACGCCGTGATGGTCACCGCTTTTGTCGCCGGCTTGATCCTGATGGTGGCGTGGATGGGCTTGGTAAAGGTCGCCATGCTGCTCTGGCAGGGCGCGATTTGGCTGGTAAACGCCGCCATTTATGCCAACCCGGTGGGGCTGATCATCGCCGGCATTGTCGCCCTGGTCGCGATCGTCGGCGCCGCGATCTATTACTGGGATGACTTGACCAGCGCACTGATGAACACGTCCGCGTTCAAGTGGGTCAGTGACCAGCTCTCCGCGCTGTCGGACTGGTTCGGCTCCATGGGCGGTTGGTCAGGTATGGCCAAGGCAGCCTGGGACGGCATCGTCGCGATCTTTCAAAAGGCCATCAATGGCCTGATCGAGATGCTGAACAAGATTCCCGGCGTGAACATCGAAACGAGCTTTGGCGCCATGCCGGAGATCCCGGGGACCACTGCCGCCATGAGTGCCAGCGAGCAGGCCGAACGCTCGCAGAAAGTCCGGCAGACCATCAACGCGGCAATCCCAAGCCTTTCCCCAACACGCGCCTCGGCTGTGCCCCCTGGTGGGCTGTTGACCAGCATTCAGAACACCAACAACCAGAACAAGGGCAGTCCTGTAGAGAACGTGAACATCTACACCAGCAAGCCAATGACCCCGTTGGAGCTCGAAAACATGGTCGCGATGGGGGTAGGCGGATGAGTCTCTACATCGATCTGCTGATCACCAACAACGACCTGACCCTGGATCCTTCGAACCAGCCCCTGCTGGTTGAGGATCGGGCCAGTATTGCCCAGGACATCGGTCACATGATCCGCGAAAGCGGCTTGTTGGTGACGCTGGTGGCCGAGCGCGATCGCTTCCGTCGATCCGACTGTATTCAGCAACTGGAGCTGCTGGTTGAGGCTGATGTGCGCTTAGTACCGGGCACAGTCCGAATCATTGAAGAGGAAAAAGGACGGTACTTGTTAGCGGCCAAAACCGTTGAATTTGGATCTATCGAGGTAGCGCTGTGAGTGACGTAGATTTCAAAAAGGCGTTGAGTGACGCCGGTATCCCGACCACCGAGGCGAAGCTGCGTGCGGCCTGGGAGCTGGAAGTCGTCGCCCAGGGCAGCAAGTTGAGCAACACCAGTGCCTGGTCGCCGTTTTGGCGGGTGATTACCGCGCTGGTGACCAAACCTGTTATGTGGCTGATCGAGTTCATCGCCGGCACCGTTTTGCCGAACTTCTTTGTTAAGACGTCCACCGGCGCCTGGTTGGATATGTTGGCCTGGGCGGTCAACGTCACCCGTAAGCCTGCGACCAAAGCCGAGGGGCTGTTGCTGTTCACCAGGAGCGCGCTGGCCGGTTTGCTGGAGATCCCCGCCGGTACCCGTGTGCAGTCGATTGCGATCAACGGCAACGTCTACGAACTGGTTACGGTGGCAGCAGCCAGCTTTGCCGATGGTGAATCTCAGATCCGGGTATTGGCCCAGGCTAAGCAGGCGGGCAGCGGATTCAATCTTGCACCAGGTTACTTTTCGATTCTCCCGGAGCCCGTGCCGGGGGTGGTTCAGGTGGTGAATGCTGACAGCTGGTTGACCCAGCCCGGCGCCGACACCGAGCCCAACGACGAGCTGCGTCTGCGCGTGCGTAACCAGTTCTCGGCGGTCAACCAGTGGCACACCGACGCGGTCTATCGCGCCATGATCTCGGTCTTCCCGGGCGTGCAACCTGATGGCGTCTATTTTGAGCACAACGCGCCCCGGGGCCCCGGCAGTGCCAACGCCTTTGTGCTGTTCGAAGCCGACTCGCCGGCGGACACCTTTCTGGCTGAAATCAACAGCTATATCCGCGACCAGGGCAACCATGGCCACGGTGATGATCTGTTGGTGTTGGAGATGCCCGCCACACTGCACACCGTGCGGGTGACCGTCTGGCCAAAGGCCGAAGTCGGTGCCGAGCGCTGGCCAGCTCTGAAATCTGACATCGAGCTGTTTATCCGTGCTGCTTTTCGTGAGAGCACGGCCAGCGACTACCAGCCGACTTTGACCCATCCTCAGTCGCGTTTCTCTTTCAGCCGGCTGGGCGAAGAGCTGCACCAACAATTCGCCGGTATCGAGTCGCTGGACTTCGACAACGTCGACATCCTTTCAGAGCTGACCATCCCGCGCCTATCTGGGGTAGAGGTGGAGCTAAATGCTTAAGCTGAGCTTGCCTTTTTGGCTGGACGGGCCGGAGCTGGCCAAGCTCAAGGCCGCCGCGCAAGCCTGGTGGGGCAAGGTCGAAAGCTGGCTGAATTGGCCGCTGCTGCAGATGGACGCCGAGACCTGCCACCTGAGTGTGCTCGATCTGCTGGCTTGGCAGCGCGATATTCAGCGCTTCCACGGCGAGCCCGAAAAGCTGTACCGCCGGCGGGTTAAGTACGCCTTTATCAATGCCGTTGACGCGGGCAGCACCGCTGGCATGGTTCGCATTTTCGAACGCCTGGGCGTCGGGTATGTGGAGATCCAAGAGCGCTTGCCGGACCTCGATTGGGACGTGGTGCTGCTTCATCTATCCGACACACAACTGAGCGAAAACCCGGTGCTGCTGCGTGTGCTGATGCAGCAATACGGCCGCACCTGCCGGCGTTACGACTTCGTCACGATCACCCCAGTGAAATTGAATATCGGCGTGGCTGACTTCAACGACGACCAGCAGACCCTGATTGCCACGCTGGACGACAGTTCAAGCCGATTGGTCGTGATCAACGAGCTCGCAATTCTCACCTTTTTGAACCCACTTTAGGAGCCCCCATGGGAGCTAGCATTACCCTTGCCGGCGAGAGTCTTATTGCCCAAAAGCAAGGTGCTGGAGAGAAGCTTGAGATTGCTCGCTTCGTTCTGGCCCTTGTGCCTGGTCTGGATCCGAACGCACCAGTCGATCGCGCAGCTGGCAAGCCGCCTGCGGCCCAAATCGTCTTCACCAAAGTCTACGACCGCAAAGGCTACGTCAGCCCTAACCAGGTGATCTACAGCCTTATGGTGGGCTCAGACGTCGGCGATTGGGACTTCAACTGGATCGGTCTGGAGGCCGCCGGCGGCGAATTGCTGGCCGTCGCGACCGTGCCGGTGCAACAAAAGCGCAAGAATATTCCGCCGCTGCAGATCGGCAACAACGTTACCCGCAACTTCCTGGTGGAGTTCAACGGTGCCCAAGCGCTGACGGGCATCACTGTCGACGCCAGTACCTGGCAGCACGACTTCACGGTTCGCTTGAACGGGATCGATCTGCGTGAGCGATTGAGTAATCGGGACGTGTTTGGCCGTGTCTGTTTTCTGGCCGACAGCCTGCAGATGGAACGCAGTTTTGGTCTGTACCAGGTCAAAGCGGGGATTGCCTATGTTGAAGGGATCCGCCTCGCGCTGGCTGAACCTGTCCATGCTCAATTGCCTGCGCTGCCGGCCAAAGCTTGGCTTGACGTCGCACTGGCCCGCGAAGGTAGCGACACGGTAGCCACTTGGAAAGTGGTCTTTGGTGAGGCCAAAGCGGACTACGTCGACAGCAATGGGACAGCCCACTACGTGGTGGCGTTGGCTAGCGTGGCCGTATCGGGAGGGATCACCGATCTGCGCGTAAGCGAACCCATCGCTGGAGCCCTAATCAATCAGCTCGCATTGCGCAATGGCGACTACCAGCACCTGCGCGCCCGGGGTACCAAAAAAGAAGACGTCGGCCTGAGTGAGCTGCCCAACGCCAAAAGCGATGACCCAGGCAGTGATAGCAGTGAGATTCTGGCCACTACCAAGGCGCTCAACGCCCTGCGCCAGATTATCGCTGACTCAGCGGTCGGGGAAATCTTCATGGTTGCGATGGATACGCCGCCGCCCGGGTCGTTTCGGGCCAACGGTGCGGCGGTGTCTCGTACGGTTTATGCCAAGTTGTTCGCCAAGATCGGCACCAAGTATGGCGCAGGTGATGGTGTCAGCACCTTCAATCTGCCTGATCCGCGCGGCTTTTTTCCTCGATTCTTGGATGACGGCCGGGGCATCGATGTCGGTCGGTTGCTGGGCAGTTTTCAGGCGGATGAAACCCGTAGCCATACTCACGGTGCCAGCTCCGCAGGTGCCGGTGGCCATACACACGCTGCTTCGAGTGACGTTCAAGGCGAGCATACCCACAACGTCCATTACGGAAATATCACACCGGACGGCGCGGACCTCAGCGCTACGAACGAACCGCGAAACCCACTAAACGGGACCGATTCCCCGACCGTTGCCACCGCCACCACTAAAGCAGGCGCGCACGCGCACAACATCACCATCAATGCCGTGGGCGATCACTCGCACGTAATCACCGTCAACGCCACCGGTGGTAGCGAAACACGTCCGCAAAACATCGCCTTCCTTGCCTGCATCAAGTACTGAGACCGCCATGGATACAAAAGTCGTTTATCAAACTGATCACCTGGGCATCTACACCGGTAAAACCGTGGCCGATCGTTCGCCGCTGGAACCGGATGTTTGGCTGATCCCGGGCGGCTGCGTTGAAGTGGCCCCGCCGGCGGTACCGGAAAAAAAGGCCGCGCGCTGGGATGGCCGAAAATGGCAGCTGGTTGATTCTTACCAAGGGCTGACGGTCTACAACACCACGACTCGCGCTGCCCTTGTGATCGAGCGTGCCGGCGCGCTTCCTGATGGCTACACCCTGGAAGTGCCAGGCCTGGGTCAGATCTGGAGCAATGGCCATTGGATCGATGACATTCCGACCGTGCTCGAGCTGCATTACACCCTGCAACTGGCGGCGGTCAATCAGGCCTGCCTGCAGGAGATTACCGGCGGTTTTTGGTCGGCTGCGTTAGGAGATCGGTATTTCTACGACACCCAGATAGAAGACCAACTGAACCTGAACGGCTTGATCCTGCGCGGCCTGGGCGGCGGCTACATCTGCCGTGATGAGTCCGGGGTGGCAGACTTTCGCGATCACTCTAGCGATCAACTGCTGCAGGTGGGCAACGAGTTTACCGAGTTCAAGCTGCAGCGCCTGCGCAAGGCCAACGACCTCAAGCAAGCCTTGGCAGCGGCGCGAGCAGCTACCGATCTGGACGCCCTCAACGCAGTGTCGTGGGAGTCCGCGCCGGTATGACTTGGGCATCTATCACCCTGCGCTGGCCGGAACAGTCTACCCAGTGGCTCAGCGACCTCGATGTCGCCAAGGGCTTGGCCAGCAATGAGTTGGCCACCACAGGGCAACGCCTTGAAGGTCTGGCTGACTTGGCCACGACTTCACCTGGGCCAGTCGGCGCCGCTGCAGAAGCCGCTGTTGCCGCTGGTCGCGCAGGGTTAAGCGATGCCCTGGGCGAAGTTCCGGCCTGTCTGGTGGTGACCCCGTTCCAAAGTGGAGTAGGGCAGGGTCGCGGTTATCAGCGATACCTGTCAGCACCTAACTTGCTGCAGCAACTGGGCGAAAAATTGGAAGACACCGGCGACGACAGCCGCCCGGCGGGATCGCAATACGCCCTGGTAGTGATGTTTCTGGGTACGCGGTACGACAAGTTCGCCGCGACCTTGGCCCGCTTCAATGCCGTGTTGCCCATGCCTGACCTGCAGCGCGCCGAACGCCGAGCGAAAAACCTGTTCGCACTGGATGCTGAAAAGTGGGAGCTGCCCACTGCCGGCACATTACCGCGCTGGGGCGCTTTGCCGCTTGAGCGTTGCACCGTGACCAAGGCTGCCACCCAAGCCCTGAACAGCCAGCTGTCGGCACTGGAGAGCTACGCCGACAGCTCGCCCATGGCTGACCTGGCCAAAATGGCGACCCGCAAAGCCAGCCAAGCGCAGGCGCAGGCCCAGAAACTGGCCGACCTCAAATCGATGTTCGCCGGCGGCGCCGCAGACGACACCATGCGCGCCCGACTGATCGGCCCTGGTAATGCCGCCGAGATGCGCCGCCAGTTGCTGCAGGGCGATGCACCCGGTCACGAATGGGGGCTATCCGCTGGAGTGCTCCTGGTCGGATCCCTGAAAGGGTTGGGCTTTGTTCGGGAATTGGTGGGCCTATGACCTTATTGCTCGATGGCGAACAGGTGCGCGGTAAAAACCTCAAGGTCACGGCCAACCTGCGGATCGAAAGCGACGACCTATCGGGCCAGACCAGTAACACCGACTCCGCCCATAAAGGGTTCAAGCCCAAGACCCTGGCGGTCACGCTGCAGATTCCGTTTGTCGACAGCGCATTTTTGCGCAACCTGATGCGCCTGGCTGAAGCGACCGGCAACGGTGGCCAGCTCAAAACCTACCGGGTCGTAAACGACACGGCGTCCGCGTTTGGCGTGCGCCAGGTGCAGTTTTCCGACGGAGTCAGCGCCCGGGAAGACGACACACTTCGCGCCTGGCTTGTTCAATTCACGCTGTCGGAAAAGCTCTCTAACCCCGAGCGGGTCGAGACTCGACGGGCCGGTAAGGGTGTGACCCAGCAAGGTGCCCCGGGGCAGTCCGTGACTGCACCAGGTGCAGGCGAAAACGGTACGGCAGGCCAGGAACTGACCGGCTTCGAAGCCACCCTGAAACAACTGGATAAATACCTGGGCGGTGTCTTGTGAGCATGAAGCTGCACAAGGTGCTGACCATCGGCGGGGTGGTCTATCCCTTGGTCAGCGATGACGTGCGCCTTGAACTGCGCACCCCGGGCAGGGCCACGCTGACCATTCAGGCCGCGGCGCCGGTGAAGGGGCTGGTCACGCTCGACATCGGCTACAACGACAACCCGCTGCAGCGCCACTTTATTGGCTACGTCGAGCGCTGCACCCCGTCCAACGCGATCGAGCAGGTGCTGTTCTGCCGCGAGCTGGCCGCGATTCTGGCCAACCCGTTGCCGCTCAACCTGCGCCATGCGGATCTGGGCACGGTACTGGCCGAGATCAGCCAGAAAACCGGGCTCAGCTTTCGCGTCCCGGACAAGGCCTACGCCAAGGTCAAGGCCCCGTTTTTTTACAACCTGGCCGCTGGCTACCAGGCCATGGACAGTTTGCCCCGGGTTTTCGGTATTCCCGACTTTATGTGGCAGCAGCAGGGCGACGGCGCAGTGTTTGTGGGCCGCTGGGCCGACAGCTTCTTTGGTACTCGTTCACCGCTGCAGCTGCCGGTCGAGCTGTTCAACGACTACCAAAACAACCAGAGCGCGATGATCGCGGCCCTTCCCGGGTTACGACCAGGTGCATCCATCAACCAAGGCGAGCGCATCACCCAGGTGACGCTCACCGGCAACCAAATGGCGATCCGATGGAAGACGCAATCCGCCGCAGTGTAGAGCGGCAATTCCCCGAACTCACCGGCGGTTATCACTTGCCACGCTTTGCCCGGGTTATCGGCGTGGCAGATGCCCCGGCCAGTGCCGGGATCTGCGACGACTTTCGACCGCGTTTTGCGGTGGACCTGGAACTGCTGGGCCCGGATGACGAGCCGGATCCTGAGTTGCCCCTGATGGCCGGTGTGCCACTGCCCATGGCTGTGGGCGGCGACGAGATGGGATTCCTAGGCTTTCCCGAGGAAGGCACCCGGGTTGTCGTGTGCTTCGCCTATGGCTTGCCGAACAAACCCTACGTCCAGACGATCCTGCCCCACGGTCTGAGCCTGCCGAAGGTGCCCAAAGGTGATCAGGTGTGGCAGCACAGCGAAGCTGCTCAGCAACGTGTGGATGCCGATGGCAACTGGTCACGCCAGACCGACGGCCGGATCCGTGACAAGTCGATCGAGCGGGAGGTTGAGAGCCTGACCAATGTCGAACACCACCAGAGCAGCAAAGTGGAGGTGGACGACCATTCGACAGAGTCAGTCGGGGGCATCAAGGCGATCGAGGCGATCGGCGCGCTCAAGCTGCTGTCGGGCGGATCCGCGAGCCTGGCCGCACTGGACGACCTGCATCTGGCCAGCGGTCGCGACCTCAACCTGGTGGTGGCGCAAAAGCTCAACAGCACGATCGGCGGCGAGCTGCTGGAACGGATCATGGGCGCCCGCAAAAGCGTGGCACCCACCAACTGGATCGGCTCTGAGAGCGTGAACGTGCTGCAGGTGCTGTGTGACGTGATTGACCTGGTGATCCAGATGAACACCGACATCGCCGGCCACCAGCACGCATCGAGCCCAGTCCCAACCAACGCGGCGAGCTTCGCCGGTCACGCCGGTACCGGCACACAACTTTTTGGGCAGTTGCAGCCCATCACCGGAGCCTAATTTGGAACTTAAGAATTTCTTCGTTCAGGACGACGCGGGGAACATCCTCAGCGCGGCGACCTGTTACTTGTATGAGCGAGGCACCGAGAGCCTGGTAGAGGTCCTGCAGGGCGCTAACGGCTTGGCGTTGGACAACCCCTTTATGTCCGATCAACAAGGTTTGGTCCAGCTTGCTGCGCCCAACGGGCTTTATGACCTGCGAGCGGTAAAGGGGGCTCGAGATAATCGACTTCGGATGCAGTTTAATGATGTGACGGAGACAACAGAGCTGGCCCAGAGCGCGGCGCGTGCGCTTGAGGAAAGGTTGAGGGATTCGACCGACCCAAGAAACGGGGCGGGTGGGTTAGGGTGTATGCGCACGCCATTGGCTTTGGCGATTGAGGGTACTGTCGCCAAGACCCTGTCTCAGACTCAGATAGATTTGTGGGAGTTTTCTCACTTGGTAACCTTCCGCCCGGTACCGGATGATTTCGGCACCTGGGATTGGACACCTGCTTTTGAAGCCGCCCGCATTATGTTGGGGACCTTCGGCGGTGGTGACCTTACATTTGGCCCTGGCGGGGTATACCAAGCGCGGTATATCTGTTTGGATCGTTCTATTGTTCTCAACGGTCGGGGCGTTAACGCCACCGAACTGAAACAGATGGCAGGCGCCAATCAGGACTTTATCAAGTCAGAGAACTTTGATGTTTTGACCGGTACTGGCCTGACCGTCAATGACCTCCGAGTCCCCTCCTGGATGGGGCTTAAGGACATTCGGGTTAACGGTAACCGCTACCACCCGACAAACAACCCCTCCGGGAATACTTCCGGCGTTCCCGTGAAGCTGTACGGTCCTTCGATGATCCTTGCCGGTACTGTGCTTGTCTATGACGGTGCAGGCGGCGGGCTTTATACCGAAGACTCTACAAGTGCTTCTGGTGTCAGTTGGCGTGGGCAGGAAGAGGGCAAGTTCGGCAACATTATCTGTCGTTCTAATGGAGGCTTTGCCGGCTGGCATTGCCGAGGTCCCCATAACACCAATGCGGATAGCGTCATCGTATGCTTTAACGACGGCTGGAACTTCTACTCAGAAGAGTCGGACCTGTACGGTGGCAGCTTTGACCGCATCGGCCTGCTGCACTCCTATGCTGGCGGCCGCTCTGCGGAGCCCGCATTAGATACCGGTGTTTATATTGGCAGCATTGCGCGTATCGACACCCTTGTGATCGATGGGGACAATGCTGTCCTGCAGGCAAACGAGCTTCAAATCGATAAGATGCGAGCGTACAACATTGGTGGGCAGCAAGATGGAGTAGTTGTTAACGGACGGAACTGCTACATCGGTCACCTGAACGCTCTTGTTTGGAAGTCTTCAGTTGGGAAGACCGCTTTAATCGTCAATGGAGACAATGCTGATATTAGCGGTATTCTTCAAACCAACAACCCGGATAACGAAGGGGTAGTAGTAAAAGGTTCCCACTGTAATGTCGAGATGACAATCATAAACTTTAGTGCTGCCGGACGTACCGGTCTGAAGTTGGATGGCATTGATAACGAAATCAATTGCAAAATCCGAAACTGCAACACGGCTTTCGATTATGTTTCCGGTAGTGAGAACCAAGTTGATCTGAGTATTGCCACTACAGTTGGACAAAAAGCTGTTAAAGGGCAGACCCCTAGAGCGACTGACCGTATTAACATCCGTAGTCGTGGCGACACCGTCGGTGGCTGTAAGACGAATCTGGAGACCGACCAGTTGGCAATGGATATTACGACGTACACCATCGTAGTTATTACGCACGGTCTGCTTTATACGCCTCCGCGCAAAGTTGTACGCGCTAACTGGATGGCTACTGATCCGGACTCTTCAGTTTGGGATGAGGCTATTTTACGAGTAGTCACCACGACCGATAAAGAAGTTGTGCTGGGTTACAAGTTGGCCGGGGCAGCTCCGACTGGGACAAAGGCCCGGATCGGCATTTCGATTGACTTAACCTGATAGGCGGCGGCAACCCGCCTAATGAGGCGGGTTTTTTCAATTAGATGAGCTCGTCGCTTATCCGATAGGCATATTTGTACGGGGAAACAGGCGCTTTGATTGAGCGCAGGCCCAGATCCGTCTCTATACGAACGGCGCTCCTGAGCCCTGCAAAACCAGCGGCTAGGGTCGCAATCTCCAATCCGTATGTGGCACCGCCTTGCCAAGCCCCTACGACTTCACCGACAAGTGATGGCTTCAGATTCAGACTGGTTTTGAATGTCGAGACATGCATCGGAAACTGAAAATCTTTTCCGACAGCTACCAAGTCGGAGCAAGCCTTCTCCACTTCGCTCACTTGTTTTTCGAGCTCTGCAGATGGTTCATCCGAGGCCGAGACCTTTTCCGCCAGGCTCTCAATGTGAAGTCGAAAACTCAGCAGCTCATCTTTGCGACGTTGCTTAAACTCCAAAATTTCTTGGAGCGGTGTGTCGACCGTAGGGATTGGCACTGCACGCGTAAGTTCGATCTGGGCGCCTTTGCCGACTACGAGTCTCGGCCCCTCAACGAAAAGCGAATTCTCGCCCTGGGCAAGTGCCCATGCTCCGGGTTCGCGCGCCTCCATGTCCTGGTACGCCATAATTTGGCCAGCTAAAAACCCGGAACCCGACGCGCCATCTATGCTGTATCTCGGCCGTTCGATTATTCCGCAATCTTCAAGGAAGAGCTCGTCTGGGCCTCCTTCGAAGCTAATAGCGCCATCTGGCCAAACCAGCTTATCCCAGAACATAAGCGCAAAGCGCAGCTCTTGCGGGTGGAGTCCCGTGCTCATCATGTGCAGGTAGTCAGCTCCGTTCACACGCGCAGGTGACGAAATGACAAGCCCCCTGTGCACTGGCTTTCCATAGTACGGGTCGTTCTTCTTTCTTTCCTTAGCCTGTCCCATAGCACTGATCTCACGCGTTGATGTGGCCGCAGGCTACCAGAACCACAGAGACGTATTCCTCACGTTCGTGCCTTTTATTAAAGTCGGCACCACCAAGACTGTGCATAAGCACAACCGTCGATGTATTCAATGCCGCTGAGTACAAAGCCAGTCCCGGCCATTCCTGAAAGAGTCGCGTCCAGTAGCTGGGGCAGGGGATCCGGCTCAAGAGGCATGCCCACTTCTACGCGGGCAATGTTCGAGCTACGACCGAGCTCAGTGCTGACTCCAGCATTCACCATCACGTTCCCCTTGATCGCCGTATAGCGCCGCCGTTCTTTGGGATCGAGCGCTACGCCAAGACGTCGCATTGGGGTCACCAGCATATGCATGAGGCAGCCCTACCTATTCGACCAGGTGATCAATCAGCGATTCGATGGCATAAGCCAGTGCCCCGTCGGCCTGTTCCAGGAGATCACTTAGATCGTCACCATCGATCACATAAGCCTTATGCAGGGAATGGGCTTGATCGAGCAGCGCCTTGTGGTGAGTACCAGGTGCGGTAAGCAACGCGGCTTCGTCACGCAGCAAATCGTACCACTTCGCTAGTGCGGCGACCTTCCTGGTAGGGGGTTCGATATGTTCCGGGATCATCGTCGGTACCCTCAGTTCAAAGTAGATAGCTGTATGTGCATACAGTATAAATCAATGGGCCAGTGTTCCAACAATCGTCCGATGAAGCGCTGCCCAATCCCACCAGGTGCTGCGCACGAAAATCGTGGGGTCGAAGAAAAATACGGAAGAAAAAGCACTTATCCCCCTCCCGCCGACGGGCCTTGCGTCCTTTTTTTGTGCAAATCCGGATGTAGTGCAAACGATCCTGCAGCCCAGGCGGGCCGTGGGGCTCTGCAGGCGATCGGCCATTGCACAGAGTGCAAAGTTGTGAAGGGAAATGCAGTGCGGTTGCACGGCGGCACTCAGGGCGGTCACGGACGGGGTGGCGCTGGAACCCCCGGTTTCATTGGGTGGAAACTTTTAAAACGTGGGTTTCGAAGGGTTTTCAAAAACGTGCTCGATCTTTTTTGAGCGGAGATTGATGGTGTGCGAAGAGAGGCTGAATTCTCTGCAAGCCATGACTGGCGGGGGCTGTAGCGAATTTGATGGATTTCACAGAGCTGAACACGATCTGTAACTTGGTTCGCCTTTATGCAGCCTGCCAAGGCTCCATGAAAAAATGTCGTTTTATTGAGATTGATTCTTAAGTGGAGGGTGGTCGTTTCAAAAAGAGCGATATCAGCTATACGGGGGTGGGAATGGGTCTGGAGGCCCCGATTTTGCTGGGCTCTCGGTATTACAAGGGAAGGTAATATGAAGCGATATGAAAAGTAATATTTCTGCCAAACCCCCGTATTCATTGGGTTTTAAAGAATGGAAATATAGCTTTATAGAAAAGTAATAATATCGCCTTCCTATCGCTTAAATATCGCCTTTCCTCAAAAGCTCTGGAGGCCTTGATCTACAAGGGTTGTAGCTGATTTTCGGAGGGGATGTTACTAATATTACTATTTTTTCCGACCCCCACAGATTTTCGGAACTGCCCCCTAGGAGGGGTGTTGGGCCGGATCTCGACCGTCTGTTTGCAAGCGTGTATGTAAGGGGGGCAGATGCGCGGACACTCACTGCGGGCTTGAGAAATCGGGCCTATCACTGGTCGCCTATCACGCTGCCCTATCTAGAACTCTCGCTCTTTCACGATCCGCAGGCTGCCATGTTTCCGCTCACTTTTTCATAAGAGCTGCTGGGCTGGCAGGCAAGAGCAGTCCACTGGCCATAACATCAGTTTTAAGAATGATGTCGCTAACATTACGGATAAAATAATCACCAAACCCGTAGCCCCTGAAGCCTAAACCTGGCCCATTCCTATCTTCTGTCAATGCAGGCCTATCAGGCATGGCAGGCCACTTAGCTTCGCTACGGCGGCTCACAACTACTAACCGCTGACATCCGTTTTTGCAGGTGTAAATGGTCTCGGCATCATCCTGCGATATCTTCGCTTCATTAAGATTTTGCTCGGAGTGACAGGCTGGGCATGTGGTTATTACGTCGCCGTCTTTGCCCTGGAGTTTTTGTTTCGTGAAGACGTCTTGAACCCTCACGATTTCGAACACGATGCCGTGAGCCTTGTTGTATTCGCGGACTTTGATCACCAAGGATTCGACAATTTTCTCAACTGGAAACCGACGGAAGTCGAGGTATCCAGTTGTGCCGAGGACGCCGTCGATTTCTGTATCGTCCAGGCGCAGCGGAAGAATGTATTCACTACTTTCAGCGAAGGCACGGGCCTGGGCGGCCCGTCGCTCATGGTTCGTCCATTGCTTTTTCGCGTAATGCTCGGATATCAACATCAAGCAATACTTCGATTCATCCTTATAGACCTTCGATAGGTGGGTGTAGAGATCCTTACCCCACAGGTCGGCTTGTTCATATTCGTCGTAAAACACGTTTAGTCCGGTCAAGACGAGGGAAGCGGCGAGCTCCTGAGCTACGGGTCGATCTTCGCCGGCGAACGAGATTGCAACGTCATATTTAGGCACTGTCTTGCTCCATTCCGTTTGGACCAGTAACCCCAATCGATAAACGAGCAATCTCGATCGTGTTACGCCACATTTACGCCAGACGAAAAAAAAGTCCTTGATAATCAAGGACTTTCTTCATTGTGATGGTGCCCCGAGGGAGACTCGAACTCCCACTTCTTTCGAAAACGGATTTTGAATCCGCCGCGTCTACCAATTCCGCCATCAGGGCTCAATGGCGGCGAAGTATAGAGATGAGATTTAGGTCGGTCAACAACTTATTGGTCTATTTTTACTAAGTCCGTTAAACTCCCCGGCCCTGCTAGACGAAACCTATCATGCGCGTTGCTGACTTTACTTTCGAACTCCCTGATTCGCTCATCGCACGCCATCCTTTGGCGGAGCGCCGCAACAGTCGCCTGCTGACCCTGGACGGGGAGAGCGGCGTACTGGCACATCGTCAATTCACTGATTTGCTTGAGCATTTACGCCCGGGCGACTTGATGGTGTTTAACAATACCCGGGTGATTCCGGCTCGCTTGTTTGGCCAAAAAGCCTCGGGCGGCAAGCTGGAAATTCTGGTTGAGCGGGTGCTCGACAGTCACCGGGTGCTGGCGCATGTGCGCTCCAGCAAGTCGCCAAAACCAGGCTCGAAGATCCTGATTGACGGTGGTGGCGAAGCCGAGATGTTGGCGCGCCACGATGCGTTGTTCGAGCTGGGCTTTGCCGAAGAGGTTCTGCCGTTGCTGGACCGTGTCGGGCATATGCCGTTGCCGCCTTATATCGATCGCCCGGACGAAGGTTCAGACCGCGAGCGTTATCAGACGGTCTACGCACAACGCCTGGGTGCCGTAGCGGCACCGACGGCGGGGCTGCATTTTGATGAGCCGCTGATGCAGGCCATCGCTGCCAAAGGCGTCGATACGGCATTTGTGACTTTGCACGTGGGGGCGGGTACGTTCCAGCCGGTGCGGGTCGAGCGCCTTGAAGATCACCATATGCACACCGAATGGCTTGAAGTTGGCCAGGATGTGGTCGACGCCGTGGCTGCGTGCCGGGCGCGTGGCGGGCGAGTGATTGCCGTGGGTACCACCAGCGTGCGTTCGCTGGAAAGTGCTGCCCGTGATGGCGTGCTCAAGCCGTTCAGTGGCGATACCGATATCTTTATTTTCCCGGGTCGACCGTTTCATGTGGTCGATGCTTTGGTGACCAATTTCCATTTGCCGGAATCCACGCTGCTGATGCTGGTTTCGGCGTTCGCCGGTTATCCCGAAACCATGGCGGCCTACAAGGCTGCGGTTGAGCATGGGTACCGCTTCTTTAGTTACGGTGATGCAATGTTCATCACCCGCAATCCTGCGCCGACGGCTCCTGCCCCGGCCCCAGAGGATCAAGCATGAGCAACTGTCGTATGTCTTTCGAGCTACTTGCCACCGATGGCAAGGCTCGTCGCGGTCGTTTGACCTTTCCCCGTGGCGTGGTTGAAACCCCGGCGTTCATGCCGGTCGGTACCTACGGCACGGTCAAGGGCATGCTGCCGCGCGATATCGTCGATACCGGCGCGCAGATGATTTTGGGTAACACCTTTCACCTGTGGCTGCGCCCTGGCACTGAAGTCATCAAGAAGCACGGCGACCTGCACGACTTCATGAAGTGGCAAGGTCCGATCCTGACGGATTCGGGCGGTTTCCAGGTGTTCAGCCTGGGCGCCATGCGCAAGATCAAGGAAGAAGGCGTGACTTTCGCCTCGCCGGTCGATGGCGCCAAGGTGTTCATGGGCCCGGAAGAGTCGATGCAGGTCCAGCGTGACCTGGGCTCGGACGTGGTGATGATTTTTGACGAATGTACCCCGTACCCGGCTGACGAAGACGTGGCGCGTATCTCCATGGAGCTGTCGTTGCGCTGGGCTCAGCGTTCTAAAAATGCCCATGGCGACAACACCGCGGCGTTGTTCGGTATCGTTCAGGGCGGCATGCACCAGGAATTGCGCAAGCGTTCACTGGACGGTCTGGACAAGATCGGCTTTGACGGCCTGGCCATCGGCGGTTTGTCGGTAGGCGAGCCCAAGCATGAAATGATCAAGGTGCTGGACTATCTGCCTGCGATGATGCCGGCTGACAAACCTCGTTACCTTATGGGGGTTGGCAAGCCAGAAGATCTCGTTGAGGGTGTGCGCCGCGGTGTGGACATGTTCGATTGCGTGATGCCAACCCGCAATGCCCGCAACGGGCATCTGTTTATCGACACCGGTGTAATCAAGATCCGCAATGCGTTCCATCGCCATGATGATTCGTCGCTGGATCCGACTTGCGACTGCTACACCTGCCAGAACTTCTCCCGCGCTTATCTGCATCATCTGGACAAGTGCGGCGAAATGCTGGGGAGCATGCTCAATACCATCCACAATTTGCGGCACTATCAGGTGCTCATGGCTGGTTTGCGCGAGGCTATTCAACAGGGTACATTGGCCACCTTTGTCGACGCCTTCTATGCCAAGCGCGGGCTGCCTGTGCCGCCTTTGGACTGAGTTTCGGACCTTTAAGAAACAACATTGCAACTGGAGTGCTTCATGAGCTTTTTCATCTCTTCCGCTTTCGCGGACGCTGCTGCACCTGCCGCTGCTGGCCCTATGGGTGGTGGTTTTGAATGGATTTTCCTGGTCGGCTTCCTGGTCATCTTCTATCTGATGATCTGGCGTCCACAGGCCAAGCGCGCTAAAGAGCAGAAAGCCCTGCTGGGTAACCTGCAAAAAGGCGACGAGATCGTGACCACTGGCGGTATCGCCGGCAAAATCGTCAAGGTTTCCGATGCTTTTGTTGTTATCGAAGTGTCTGACACTGTCGAGTTGAAAATTCAGAAAGGCTCTGTTGCAGCCACGTTGCCTAAAGGCACGCTGAAAGCGATCTAAGTTTCAACTTTTAACAATCGACGGGGCGCGCAAGGCGCCCCGCGTTTTAAGCGGGCGGCGTGATTGATGCTGAACAAATACCCTCTGTGGAAATACATACTGATCCTGGCAGTGCTGGCGATCGGTTTTATTTATTCCGCTCCCAATCTGTACCCTGATGATCCGGCT
Organism: Pseudomonas sp. ML2-2023-6; assembly: GCF_037055265.1. NCBI lineage: Bacteria > Pseudomonadati > Pseudomonadota > Gammaproteobacteria > Pseudomonadales > Pseudomonadaceae > Pseudomonas > Pseudomonas sp. ML2-2023-6. The sequence continues at coordinate 1,673,195 of NZ_CP146347.1, forward strand.
ATCCAAGTGTCGGGTGCGAGCACGGCCCTGCAGGTCACTCAAGCTGATCTGGATCGCGCAAGCAAGGCGCTGACGGATGCAGGCATTGCTGTGAAGGGCGCTTCCCTGGCCCAGAATGGCAAAGGTGGTTTGCTGCGTCTGGTCAAGAAAGACGACCAGCTGCCGGCAAAGGATGTCGTACGCAAGGCCCTGGGCGACGACTATGTCGTAGCGCTCAACCTGGCACAGACCACGCCTCAATGGTTGCGTAGTCTGGGTGCTCACCCAATGAAACTGGGTCTGGACTTGTCGGGTGGTGTGCACTTCCTGCTGGAAGTGGACATGGACAAAGCTGTCGATGCACGTATGAAAGTGTACGAAGGCGATGTCAAAAGCCTGCTGCGTAAAGAGAAAGTGCGTTATCGCAGCCTGCCGCAACTCAACGGTGCCATTCAGTTGGGCTTTACTGATGAAGCAACTCGTGAGCAAGCGCGTGGCCTGATCCGCAAGAGCTTCAATGACTTCGACATTACCGCTGCAGACCTGAACGGTCAGCCGGTTCTACGTCTGGCGATGACCCCGGCCAAGCTGGCGGAAATCCGTGAATATTCCATCAAGCAAAACCTGACAACCGTCCGTAACCGGGTCAACGAGTTGGGTGTTGCCGAGCCTTTGGTTCAGCGTCAGGGTGCCAACCGCATCGTGGTTGAGCTGCCAGGCGTACAAGACACCGCCGAAGCCAAGCGTATCCTGGGCAAGACGGCCAACCTTGAGTTCCGTCTGGCTGCTGAGCCGGGCGCTTCCAAAGCCACTTCCGAAACCTTCGAGTTCCGTGAAGGCAACCGTCCTACGGCTCAGATCGAGCGTGGCCTGATCATCACGGGTGACCAGGTAACCGACGCCCAGGCAGGTTTTGACGAGCACGGCCGGCCACAGGTGAACATCAAGCTTGATGGTCATGGTGGCGAGCTGATGAGCCGTTCCACTCGTAGCAACGTTGGCCGCAGCATGGCGGTAATCTTCATCGAGCAGAAGCCGGTGACGACTTACGTCAAGAAAGTGGTTGATGGTGTTGAGAAGGACGTACCGGTTCAGTCGTTCAAGGAAGAGAAAAAAATCATCAGCCTGGCGACCATTCAGTCGCCGCTGGGCAGTCAGTTCCGGATTACCGGTCTGAATGGCCAGGGTGAAGCTTCGGAGCTGGCTCTGCTGTTGCGTGCCGGTGGTCTGGCGGCGCCAATGTACTTCGCTGAAGAGCGCACTATTGGTCCGAGCCTGGGTGCTGACAACATTACCAAGGGTATTGATGCATCGCTGTGGGGCATGTTGTTTGTGTCGATCTTCATCATCGCCATCTACCGCTTCTTCGGTGTGATCGCGACGGTGGCGCTGGCGGGCAACATGGTCTTGCTGCTGGCTCTGATGTCGGTGCTGGGTGCAACCCTGACGCTTCCGGGTATTGCCGGTATCGTGTTGACGATGGGTATGGCGGTCGATGCCAACGTACTGATCTTCTCGCGGATACGTGAAGAAATTGCCAATGGCATGACAGTGCAGCGGGCTATCAACGAAGGCTTCAGTCGTGCCTTTACAGCGATTGTCGACTCCAACCTGACAACTCTGCTGGTCGGCGGGATCCTCTTCGCCATGGGTACTGGGCCGGTTAAAGGCTTTGCAGTGACCATGTCTCTGGGGATCTTTACCTCGATGTTCACGGCCATTATGGTCACCCGCGCACTGGTTAACCTGGTGTATGGCGGTCGGGACTTCAAGAAGTTGTGGATTTAAGGGGCTGCCATGTTACGTACAATCAACTTCATGGGCGTTCGCAACATTGCGTTCGGCGCCACTGTACTGCTTACCGTGCTGGCCTTGTTCAGCATGTTCCACAAGGGCATGAACTACGGCCTGGACTTCACCGGCGGTACGCTCATCGAGCTGACCTACGAGAAGCCGGCTGATTTGACCAAGGTGCGTACCGAGCTGGCTTCGGCCGGTTTCCACGATGCTGTGGTGCAGAGCTTTGGTGCGACAACTGACTTGCTGGTGCGTATGCCTGGTGACGACCCGTTGCTGGGTAACAAGGTAGCGGCTGCGCTGGGTCAGGCAGACACGGCCAACCCGGCAGTCATCAAGCGCGTCGAGTTCGTTGGTCCGCAGGTAGGTGAAGAGCTGCGCGACCAGGGCGGCCTTGGCATGCTGATGGCGCTGGGCGGCATCATGCTGTACCTGGCCTTCCGCTTTCAGTGGAAGTTCGCGGTCGGCGCGATCGTGTCTCTGGTTCACGACGTGATCGTGACCATGGGCATCCTGTCCTGGTTCCAGATTACCTTCGACCTGACGGTGTTGGCGGCGGTGCTGGCAATCATCGGTTACTCGCTCAACGACACCATTGTGGTGTTTGACCGGGTGCGGGAGAACTTCCGCGTGCTGCGCAAGGCCACTCTGGTCGAGAACATCAACATCTCGACTACGCAAACCCTGCTGCGCACCATGGCGACTTCGATCTCCACCTTGCTGGCAATTGCTGCGCTGCTGATCTTCGGTGGCGATAACTTGTGGGGCTTCTCGATTGCACTGTTTGTGGGTGTATTGGCGGGTACTTACTCGTCGATCTACATCGCCAACGTGGTGCTGATCTGGTTGAACCTCAGTGCCGAGGATCTGATCCCGCCTGTGGCGAGTGAAAAAGAGATTGATGACCGTCCGTAACGGGTAGTTATCGACAAGGTTGTACCAAAAAGGCGCGAGTATTGAACTCGCGCCTTTTTTTGTGCTCCAAGGCTGGGAGTAGCGTGGGACTGTTCCCACTTGTGATGGTCTGGAGGTTCACGTGAACAAGTCTTTGCTGGTGGGTGCTGTATTGGGTGCTGTCGGTGTGACTGCCGGAGGTGCTTTCGCGACCTACAGCTTGGTAAAAGCTCCTGATGCTGCGCAGGTTCTGGCTGTGGTGCCGGTCAACCAGCAGATCAAGACACCGCGTGAGGTGTGCAAGGATGTGGCTGTGACACGTCAGGCGCCGGTCAAGGATCAGCATCAGATCGTTGGTAGCGTGATCGGTGCGGTGGCGGGCGGTTTGCTGGGTAATCAGATTGGTGGCGGTACCGGCAAGAAAATTGCCACGGTAGCCGGTGCGGTCGGCGGTGGTTATGCGGGGAACAAGGTGCAGGAAGGCATGCAGGAGCGTGATACCTACACTACGACCCAGACGCGCTGTAATACGGTCAACGACATCAGCAGCAAGGTCGTCGGCTACGACGTGCGTTATTCGCTTAATGGCAAGGAAGGCAAGGTGCGGATGGATCACGAGCCAGGCAAGGAAATTGCCGTGGACAAGCAGGGTCAGCTGATTCTGAATTAAGCCGCAGTCTGCCTTTTTTGTGGGGGTGGGCTTGCTGGTGATGTTGAGAGTAAATACTGGCCAAAAAAAAGCACCCCGAAGGGTGCTTTTTTTATGTCCGAATTTCGCTTAGCGTTTCAGCGAGGCCGGCAGGTGTGGCTGGATTGCGGTCAGAACAGCTTTGAAGCACTTGGTGTTGCCGGCAACGATGTGACCTTTTTCAAGGAAGTCGTGGCTACCGGTGAAGTCACTGACCAGGCCGCCGGCTTCTTGGATCAGCAGTGCGCCTGCAGCCATGTCCCACTCGGACAGGCCCGACTCCCAGAATGCATCAAAACGCCCGGCAGCAACGTAAGCCAGGTCCAGGCTGGCAGCGCCTGCGCGGCGGATACCGGCAGTCTGGCCAACCAGGCTGCGGAACATGCCCAGGTAGTTGTCCAGGTTGTCCATCTGGTTGTCGCGGAACGGGAAGCCAGTGCCCAGCAGGGCGCCTTCGAGGCTGGTGCGGCCGCTTACGCGCAGACGACGACCGTTCAGTTGGGCGCCACGGCCACGGCTGGCGGTGAACTCTTCCTGGCGAACCGGGTCGAGAACCACTGCGTGCTCAAGGCGGCCACGGTATTTACAAGCGATGCTGACGGCGAAGTGTGGAACGCCGCGCAGGAAGTTGGTGGTGCCATCCAGTGGGTCGATGATCCACAGGTAGTCTTCACCTTCACCGCTGCCTGGGTGCATGCCGGTTTCTTCACCGAGGATGCCGTGCGTCGGGTAGGCCTTGCGCAGGGCGTCGATGATTTTCTGTTCAGCAGCACGATCGACTTCAGAGACGTAATCCTTGGCGTCTTTTTCGTCAACCTTGATGGTATCCAGGCGCTCGATGGAGCGGAAAATCAATTCACTGGCGCTGCGGGCGGCGCGCAGCGCGATATTCAGCATGGGCTGCATGGACGTTTCACCTAAGGTTGTTAAAGAAAGCCGAATATTCTATCAGAAAACTTTGGTAGATGAAGGTTTGCGTTAGCTTTCGTAGCTTATGGCGTTTTGCTTAGGTAAGATTTGCACCCTTTTGCTGGTCTGTGAGCGCTTCCTTTGCTGCCTAATATTCGTGTCGTTCTGGTCAATACCAGCCATCCCGGGAACATCGGCGGTGCTGCGCGTGCCATGAAAAACATGGGATTGACGCGGCTGGTGCTGGTGGAGCCAAGAGTGTTTCCGCACCATGAGGCTGATGCGCGGGCGTCGGGGGCGGGTGACATTCTTGAGAATGCACAAGTCGTTGCGACCCTCGAAGATGCCCTGGTTGGTTGTAATCTGGTGCTGGGCACCAGTGCTCGAGATCGTCGTATCCCCTGGCCACTGCTGGATCCTCGCGAGTGCGGGCAAAAAGTGGTTGAGGAGGCGGCGCAAGGTGCTGAAATTGCGTTGGTGTTTGGTCGTGAAGACTCCGGCCTGACCAATGACGAGTTGCAGCGCTGTCACTTTCATGTGCATATCCCGTCGGATCCTGAGTTCAGCTCGCTGAATCTGGGCGCGGCCGTGCAAGTCTTGAGCTACGAAATCCGCATGTCTTGGCTGGCGGCTCAGGGGCAGCCGAGCAAGGTCGAGAAGGATGAGGTGGCGTCCACTAAAAGTGGCGAGTTGGCAACCATGGATGAGCTGGAGCGCTTTTACGAGCATCTGGAGCAAACGCTGGTAGCTATTGAGTTCCTTGATCCGGAAAAGCCGCGTCACCTGATGGCGCGCTTGCGTCGACTGTACGGGCGTAGCTCCGTTAGTCGGGCAGAAATGAACATTTTGCGTGGCATTCTCACCGAAACCCAAAAAGCAGCCCGTGGCGAGCTGCTCAAGCGCAAGGATTAAAGATGTTCGAGCGTCTGCGTGAAGATATCCAAAGTGTGTTTCATCGTGATCCTGCAGCGCGCAACGCTTTCGAGGTGTTGACGTGCTATCCGGGGATGCATGCGATCTGGATTCACCGCTTGTCGAGGCTGCTGTGGCAGGCTGGCTGGAAGTGGCTGGCACGTCTGGTGTCGAACTTCGGACGCTGGCTGACCGGGATCGAAATTCATCCGGGGGCCAAGGTGGGGCGTCGATTCTTTATCGATCACGGTATGGGTATTGTGATCGGCGAGACCGCCGAGATCGGTGATGACGTAACCCTCTATCAGGGTGTGACGCTGGGCGGCACAAGCTGGAACAAGGGCAAGCGCCACCCGACGCTGGGAGATGGCGTTGTGGTCGGGGCGGGCGCCAAGGTCTTGGGGCCGTTCACGGTGGGTGCCGGGGCCAAGGTTGGTTCCAATGCGGTGGTGACCAAGGCGGTTCCGGCGGGTGCGACTGTGGTGGGCATTCCGGGGCGGATCATTGTCAAAAGCGATGATGAGGTCGAGGCCAAGCGCAAGGCGATGGCCGAGAAAATCGGTTTTGATGCCTATGGCGTCGGTGAGGACATGCCGGATCCGGTGGCGCGTGCCATTGGTCAGTTGCTGGATCACTTGCAGGCGGTCGACGGCAAGCTTGATGGGATGTGCGGTGCGCTCAAGGATCTGGGTAGCCCTTACTGTGCGAAAGATCTGCCTGAGCTGCGCGAAGAAGACTTCGCCTGCGTCAAGGACAAGGACGAAAGCAAGGCGGTGTGAAGCTGCTGTAGCCGCTGCCGCAGGCTGCGATCGAGCGCGAAGCGGTCGTGCTTTTGAGGTCGAAGGAAAGTCCTGTGGCCTTTGTCGCAGCCTCCGGCAGTGGCTACAGGGTTTGACGAGTGTTTGGCGTGGCTCCATGTGCCATTACGCCGCAGACCCTGCTACAATACGCGCGCTCTTTTGCGGGTAATCCCGACTAAAGTACTAGGTCTAATAGTTGACTTAAATAGTCGGGAATAGCATACTCGTCTCCATTCCGAATTCCGTGGTACCTGTCCATGAGACTGACTACAAAAGGCCGTTACGCCGTAACTGCAATGCTCGATTTGGCGTTGCACGCACAGCACGGGCCGGTGTCCCTGGCCGATATTTCCGAGCGCCAAGGCATCTCTCTTTCCTACCTTGAGCAACTGTTTGCCAAATTGCGCCGCAGCAGCCTGGTTTCCAGTGTGCGTGGCCCGGGTGGCGGCTATCAGCTGTCGCGCGACATGCAGGGCATCCAGGTGGCTCAGGTTATTGATGCCGTGAACGAGTCGGTCGACGCAACGCGTTGCCAGGGCCTTGGCGACTGCCATGCCGGCGACACTTGCCTGACCCACCACTTGTGGTGCGACCTCAGCTCGCAAATACACGATTTTCTCAGCGGTATCAGCTTGGCTGACCTTGTCACTCGCCGTGAGGTACAAGAGGTAGCCCAGCGTCAGGATCTGCGCCGCTGTAATGGCAAGGCGCCGCACCTGGATAAGATCGAAGCGTCCGCCGTCGATTGATTGCATAAAAACGACGGTGCGCCAGCCAGCCTGATTTAGGAGATAGTCCATGAAATTGCCAATTTACCTCGATTACTCAGCCACTACCCCGGTTGATCCGCGTGTTGCTCAAAAAATGAGCGATTGCCTGTTGGTTGACGGGAACTTCGGTAACCCGGCTTCGCGTTCCCACGTGTTTGGCTGGAAGGCTGAAGAAGCGGTTGAGAATGGTCGCCGTCAGGTTGCAGATCTGGTTAATGCCGACCCGCGTGAAATTGTCTGGACCTCCGGTGCTACCGAGGCCAACAACCTGGCAATCAAGGGTGCTGCGCATTTCTATGCCACCAAGGGCAAGCACCTGATCACCGACAAGATTGAACACAAGGCCGTCCTCGACACCATGCGTCAGCTGGAGCGCGAAGGCTTTGAAGTGACTTACATCGAGCCGGGCACCGACGGTCTGGTAACGCCAGCCATGGTTGAGGCCGCCATGCGCGACGACACCATTCTGGTTTCGATCATGCATGTGAACAACGAAATCGGCACCATCAACGACATCGCTGCCATTGGTGAGCTGACTCGCTCGCGCGGCGTGTTGTTCCATGTTGATGCGGCACAGTCCACTGGCAAGGTTGAGATCGATCTGGCCAAGCTGAAGGTCGACATGATGTCGTTCTCGGCTCACAAGACCTACGGCCCTAAAGGCATCGGCGCGTTGTACGTAAGCCGCAAGCCTCGCGTGCGTATCGAAGCCACCATGCACGGCGGCGGTCACGAGCGCGGCATGCGTTCGGGCACCTTGGCCACCCACCAGATCGTGGGTATGGGCGAAGCGTTCCAGATTGCCAAAGAAGAGATGGCGGCGGAAAATATCCGTATCAAAGCGTTGAGCGATCGCTTCTTCAAGCAGGTTGAACATCTTGAAGAGCTGTACGTTAACGGCAGCATGACTGCCCGCGTTCCGCACAACCTGAACCTGAGCTTCAACTACGTTGAAGGCGAGTCGCTGATCATGGCGCTCAAGGATTTGGCAGTGTCGTCCGGTTCGGCTTGCACCTCGGCCTCTCTGGAACCGTCCTACGTGTTGCGTGCCCTGGGCCGCAATGACGAATTGGCTCACAGCTCGATTCGTTTCACGTTCGGCCGCTTCACTACCGAAGAAGAAATCGATTACGCCGCGCAGAAGGTTTGCGAGGCTGTCACCAAGTTGCGCGCTCTGTCGCCGCTGTGGGACATGTACAAAGACGGCATCGACATCTCGAAAATCGAATGGGCGGCGCACTAACAATTTAAGTCGCCGTAAGTAGACGCTGTAGCGTAGCGAACAGCAGCTTTTACAGCGTCTCGAGAGCGACTCTCTGATGAGTGAGGATTAGTACCATGGCTTACAGCGAAAAGGTCATTGACCACTACGAGAACCCGCGCAACGTCGGCAAGATGGACGCGGAAGACCCGGATGTCGGTACCGGCATGGTTGGCGCTCCGGCGTGCGGCGACGTGATGCGTTTGCAGATCAAGGTCAACGATCAGGGCATCATTGAAGATGCCAAGTTCAAGACCTATGGTTGCGGTTCGGCAATTGCTTCCAGCTCCCTGGCTACCGAGTGGATGAAAGGCAAGACTCTGGATGAAGCAGAGACCATCAAGAACACTCAGCTGGCCGAAGAACTGGCTCTGCCACCGGTAAAAATTCACTGCTCGGTACTCGCTGAAGACGCCATCAAGGCGGCTGTTCGCGATTACAAGCAGAAGAAAGGTTTGATCTGATCTTCGACCCCGTGCCGGTAACGGCATGAGCGTGGTGAAGATACTGGCGATATGTAAGGAGTCCTGATGGCTATCAGCATGACAGAAGCGGCGGCTCGGCATATTCGTCGTTCCCTTGATGGGCGCGGCAAAGGTGAGGGGATTCGTCTGGGTGTTCGCACCACGGGCTGTTCCGGTCTTGCCTATGTGCTTGAGTTTGTTGACGAGGTTGGCAGCGACGATCAAGTCTTTGAAAGTCATGGCGAAAAAGTGATCATCGATCCTAAAAGCCTGACCTATCTGGACGGGACCGAGCTCGATTTCGCTAAGGAAGGGTTGAACGAAGGTTTCAAGTTCAACAACCCCAACGTGCGCGGTGAATGTGGCTGCGGCGAAAGCTTCAATATCTGAGGCTACTCGTGGGTACTCCTTGTCATTTCGCATTATTTGAACTGCAGCCGGGCTTTTCGCTCGATCTCGAGCAGTTGGCTACGCGCTACCGTGAGTTGGCGCGTGGTGTTCATCCGGACCGGTTTGCTGATGCTTCCGAGCGTGAGCAGCGGCTGGCGCTAGAGCAATCCGCCAACCTCAATGAGGCCTACCAGACGCTCAAGAGCCCACCCAAGCGCGCGCGTTACCTGCTTGCGATGAATGGGCGTGAGATGCCGCTGGAAGTGACGGTGCATGATCCCGAGTTTCTGATGCAGCAGATGCAATGGCGCGAAGAACTTGAAGATTTGCAGGACAGCGCCGATATGGCAGGTATTGCAGCCTTCAAGCGTCGGCTTAAAGTCGCTCAGGATCAATTGAACGACAGCTTCGCTGCTTGCTGGGATGATGCTGCGCAACGTGAACAGGCCGAACGCCTGATGCGGCGCATGCAGTTCCTCGACAAGCTCACTTACGAAGTGCGCCAGTTAGAAGAGCGCCTCGACGATTAACCCCGTGCTGCCCTGGTTGCACGCCTGATTACAGATAAGCCCTGATTACGATGGCCCTACTGCAGATCGCCGAACCCGGCCAAAGTCCTCAACCGCACCAGCGACGTCTGGCTGTGGGGATTGACTTGGGCACTACCAATTCGCTGGTTGCTGCATTGCGCAGCGGTCTTTCCGAGCCTCTGGCTGATGCTGAGGGCAAGGTTATTTTGCCGTCTGCGGTGCGTTATCACGCCGATCGCATCGAGGTGGGTGAGTCTGCTCGTCTGGCGGCTTCCAGTGATCCTTTCAATACCGTGTTGTCGGTCAAGCGCTTGATGGGTCGTGGTCTGTCCGACGTCAAGCAATTGGGCGAGCAGTTGCCTTACCGCTTTGTTGGCGGTGAGTCGCATATGCCGTTTATTGACACCGTGCAGGGTCCTAAAAGCCCGGTAGAGGTGTCGGCCGATATTCTGAAGGTGTTGCGCGAGCGTGCCGAGAAGACCTTGGGCGGCGAATTGGTGGGTGCGGTGATTACCGTTCCGGCTTATTTCGATGATGCCCAGCGTCAGGCTACCAAGGATGCTGCTCGGCTTGCCGGGCTCAATGTGTTGCGTCTGCTTAATGAGCCAACGGCTGCTGCCGTGGCCTATGGTCTGGATCAGCACGCCGAAGGCGTGGTCGCTATCTATGACCTGGGTGGTGGTACGTTCGATATCTCAATCCTGCGTTTGACCGGTGGTGTGTTTGAAGTCCTGGCGACCGGCGGCGATACCGCGTTGGGTGGCGATGACTTTGACCATGCGATTGCCAGCTGGATTGTCGAGCAGGCGGGCTTGTCCGCTGATCTTGATCCGGGCACTCAGCGCGAACTGCTGCAAATTGCCTGTGCGGCCAAAGAAGCTCTGACGAACTCGTCTTCTGTATCGGTTGCCTTTGGCGACTGGCATGCAGAGCTGACCCGTGAAGCCTTTGATGCCCTTATCGAGCCAATGATTGCGCGCAGCCTCAAGGCTTGCCGTCGTGCGGTGCGCGATTCCAACGTTGAGCTGGAAGAAGTCCAGGCAGTGGTGATGGTTGGTGGGTCTACCCGAGTACCTCGGGTGCGCGAAGCTGTAGCTCAGATGTTCGGCCGTCAGCCGCTGACCGATATCGACCCGGATCAAGTGGTCGCCATTGGCGCGGCGATCCAGGCCGATACCTTGGCGGGCAACAAGCGTGATGGTGGCGAACTGCTGCTGCTTGACGTTATTCCGTTGTCGCTGGGTCTTGAGACCATGGGCGGGCTGATGGAAAAGGTCATTCCGCGCAACACCACGATCCCGGTGGCTCGCGCTCAGGACTTCACTACCTATAAAGACGGCCAGACGGCCATGATGATTCATGTGTTGCAAGGTGAGCGCGAACTGATCAGTGATTGCCGTTCCCTTGCACGCTTTGAATTACGCGGTATCCCGCCGATGGTGGCCGGTGCCGCGAAAATTCGCGTGACCTTCCAGGTGGATGCCGATGGCCTGCTGAGTGTGTCGGCTCGCGAGCTGGGTTCAGGCGTTGAAGCCAATATCCAGGTCAAGCCGTCCTACGGTCTGACCGACGGCGAAATTGCCAAAATGCTCAAGGATTCGTTCCAGTACGCCAGTGACGACAAGGTCGCCCGCGTATTGCGTGAGCAGCAGGTGGATGCCCAGCGCCTGATCGAGGCCGTGCAAGCGGCTCTTGAGGTCGATGGTGAACGCTTGCTGGACGCTGAAGAGCGCATGGTCATTGAGCTGCAAATGCAGGAATTGTCCGAATTGTTGAAAGGCACCGATGGTTATGCCATCGAGCAGCAGACCAAGCGTCTGTCGCAAGTGACTGATGCCTTTGCTGCCCGTCGCATGGACTTGACCGTCAAGGCCGCCCTTGCGGGTCGCAACCTGAATGAAATCGAGGAATAACTGATGCCGCAGATCATTTTTCTGCCACACGCCGAGCATTGCCCGGACGGTATGGTTGTAGAGGCTGAGACCGGCAAGACCATTCTCGAAGTGGCCCACGACAATCACATCGAAATCGAAAGTGCCTGCGGTGGCGTTTGCGCCTGCACCACGTGTCACTGCGTGATTCGCGAGGGTTTTGACTCGCTGAACGAAGCTGACGAGCTGGAAGAGGACTATCTTGATCGGGCATGGGGTCTGGAAGCGACTTCGCGCCTGAGCTGTCAGGCTCGCGTTGGGACTGAAGACATTACCGTCGAGATTCCAAAGTACTCGCTCAACCATGCTGCCGAAGCGCCGCACTGATAACGCTGAACGGCTACAAGGTTTTGAGTGGCCTCAGAATTTGCTTATAAGGAATTGTCATGAGCCTTAAATGGGTTGATGTGCAGGAAATCGCCATACAACTGGCTGAAGCTCACCCGGATGTCGATCCGCTCTCGGTGAATTTCGTCACGCTACGCAATCTGGTCATGGCGCTGCCTGAGTTCGACGATATCCCTGATCGCGGCGGAGAGAAGGTTCTCGAAGCCATTCAGGGTTTGTGGATCGAAGAAGCCGACTAAGCTTGTAATCGACGTAATTATGAAATACCCAAGAACCCGCGTATAATTCGCGGGTTTAATTTTTCGCTTAAATCACTGTTTCTGGAGTTACACCATGGCTGTTCAACGCACTTTCTCCATCATCAAGCCTGACGCTGTTGCAAAAAACGTTATCGGCGAGATCACCACTCGTTTTGAAAAAGCCGGCCTGAAGGTTGTAGCTTCCAAACTGAAGCAACTGTCCAAAGCAGAAGCTGAAGGCTTCTACGCTGAGCACAGCGCTCGTGGCTTCTTCGGCGACCTGGTTGCTTTCATGATCTCCGGTCCAGTTGTTGTTCAGGTTCTGGAAGGCGAAAACGCTATCGCTCTGAACCGTGAGCTGATGGGCGCTACCAACCCTAAAGAAGCAGCTGCTGGCACTATCCGTGCTGACTTCGCTGAATCCATCGACGCTAACGCTGTTCACGGTTCCGATTCTGAAGCAGCTGCTGCTCGTGAAATCTCGTACTTTTTCGCAGCTACTGAAGTAACCACTCGCTAAGTATTAGCTTGTGAGTGAGGGTGAAGACATGATTGCAACGACTGGCAAAACCAACCTGTTGGGTTTGACTCAACCGGAAATGGAGAAATTCTTCGACTCAATCGGGGAGAAGCGTTTCCGTGCCGGTCAGGTCATGAAGTGGATTCACCACTTTGGCGTCGATGATTTCGACGCCATGACTAACGTCAGCAAGGCCTTGCGCGACAAGCTCAAGGCTATTGCTGAGGTTCGTGGACCTGAAGTCGTCAGCGAGGATATTTCTACCGATGGCACCCGTAAGTGGGTGGTCCGCGTAGAGTCCGGCAGCTGCGTCGAGACCGTTTATATTCCCTCGGGCAAGCGTGGCACTTTGTGCGTTTCGTCCCAGGCTGGCTGTGCCCTGGACTGCAGTTTCTGCTCCACCGGCAAGCAAGGCTTCAATAGCAACCTCACCGCCGCCGAAGTTATTGGCCAGGTGTGGATTGCCAACAAATCCTTTGGTAGCGTCCCGGCAACCATCGACCGTGCCATCACCAACGTGGTGATGATGGGTATGGGTGAGCCGCTGCTGAACTTCGACAACGTTATTGCCGCCATGCATCTGATGATGGATGACCTGGGCTATGGCATCTCCAAGCGCCGGGTGACCCTGTCTACCTCGGGCGTGGTGCCGATGATCGATGAGCTGGCCAAGCACATCGACGTCTCTTTGGCGTTGTCGCTGCATGCACCCAATGACGAATTGCGCAGTCAGTTGGTGCCGATCAACAAGAAGTACCCGCTCCAGATGCTGCTCGAGTCTTGCCGTCGCTATATGTCGACCCTTGGCGAAAAGCGTGTTTTGACCGTTGAGTACACCATGCTCAAGGACGTGAACGACCATGTCGATCACGCTCGCGAAATGATCGAGTTGCTCAAGGACACTCCGTGCAAGATCAACCTGATCCCGTTTAACCCGTTCCCGCATTCTGGCTATGAGCGTCCAAGCAACAACGCCATTCGCCGTTTCCAGGAGCTGTTGCAGCAAGCCGGGTATAACGTGACCGTTCGCACCACCCGTGGTGAAGATATCGACGCGGCGTGCGGGCAACTGGTCGGCCAGGTCAATGACCGCACCCGTCGCAGTTCGCGCCTTATTGCGGCGCGTGAGCTCAGCGCCGATGCCGAATCAGCGCAAAGCGCTGCCTCTGCACCCTGAGAGAGGACATCCATGATCTTGCGCGCCGCGCTCCCCGTCGTTTTGGTCAGCTTGTTGGCTGGCTGCGTGTCATCGGGCGATTCAAGCTCGATGACCGGCGACAAGGGACGTAGCGAAGCGCGTGAGGCTTATGTTCAGCTGGGGTTGGGTTATCTGCAGCAAGGGATGACCGAACAGGCCAAAATCCCATTGCGCAAAGCCCTTGAACTCGACAAGGCTGACCCGGACACCAACGCTGCACTGGCCTTGGTGTTTCAGTCCGAAATGGAGTTTGAGCTGGCCGAGCAGGCATTCCGTACTGCGTTGAACGGTCGCCCCGGCGATGCTCGCATCCTCAATAATTACGGCAGCTTTCTGTTTGCGCAGCAGCGCTATCAGGAAGCCCGGGTCCAGTTTCAAAAAGCGGCGGCAGACAACCTTTACCCGGAGCGTTCCCGAATCTACGAGAACCTGGGTATGACGTCGCTTCAATTGGGGCAGCGTGAGACAGGTCGTCAGCAGCTCGAAAAAGCTCTGCGCCTGAACCCGAGGCAACCGCGCGCGCTGCTCGAAATGGCTGAGATGTCATATCAAGACAGACAATATGTATCTGCACGTGACTTTTACGATCGTTTTAGCCTGCTTAGCGGGCAAAATGCACGTAGTCTATTGCTCGGTGCGCGACTGGCGAGTGTTTTCGACGACCGCACCCCAACTGCCAACTTTGGCCAGCAACTAAAACGACTCTATCCCGGCACGCCGGAATATCAGCAATACCTGTCGGAGCAATGATGAAAGCGGCGCACCCCGAAGTTCTAGCAGCGACTCGTGTCAATCCCGGTGAGACTCTGCGTCAGGCCCGTGAAAACAATGGATGGACGTTGGCTGAAGTCGCCTTGAAACTCAATCTCACGGCCAGCTCCTTGAGCAACCTTGAGACCGGAGCGTTCGACAAGCTGCCGGGGCATACCTTTGCTCGCGGCTACATCCGTGCTTATGCAAAATTGCTGGGCATGGACCAGGCCAGCCTGGTACGTGAATTTGACCTTTACACCGGCACAGATGCCAATGGCAGCAATGTGCACAGCCTGGGCCGTATAGAAGAGCCGGTGCGGGTATCCCATACCATTTTGCGCATCGTCAGCCTGTTGTTGCTGATCGCCGTGATCGGTGGCGGTTTTATCTGGTGGCAGGATCAAACGTCCATGCGCGCCAAGGACCTGGTTGGCCTGGCTCCGGAACACGTTGAAGTTGAAGGGGCTGACGGTACAACCCGGATCCACCCGATTGATGAGCCTGAAGATCAGGCTGTGGCCGAGGCCGCAGTTGAAGGGCAAGCGCCTGTTGCAACTGAAAGTGCTCCTGAGCAATCTGCAACAACTGCGCTGGCACTGCCATCCGCTCCGGCAGCGGCGCCTCTGACGCCAGCCGCCCCCCCGCTGACTCAACCTGCGCCAGCGCCAGCTGTTGCGGCACCGGTAGCACCTGCTGTTGCCCCGGCAACGCCTGCTGCAGCGCCGGCCGCCGGTGCAGGCAAGGTCAATGTGCAATACACCGCTGACTGCTGGACCCAGGTAACCGACGCCACGGGCAAAGTGCTGTTCGGTGGCCTGAAACGCAAAGGCGAAAATCTAGAAGTGAGCGGCAAGTCTCCACTGACTCTGCGTCTGGGTTACGCCCGCGGTGCGCAGGTAAGCTACAACGGTCAGTCTGTGGATATAGCTCCTTTCACCAGTGGCGAGACTGCTCGTCTGAAATTGGGTCAATAAGTCATGCACGGCGAATCTCCAATCAAACGTCGCGAATCGCGCAAAATCTGGGTCGGCAATGTACCCGTAGGTGGCGACGCCCCTATCGCTGTACAGAGCATGACCAACAGTGACACCAATGATGTCGCTGCAACCGTTGCTCAAATCAATCGTCTGGAAGCAGCAGGTGTCGATATCGTGCGGATTTCCGTACCGGATATGGACGCGGCTGAAGCTTTTGGCCGAATCAAGCAACTGGTCAAGGTGCCATTGGTTGCCGACATCCACTTCGATTACCGGATCGCTCTGCGCGTAGCGGAATTGGGTGTGGATTGCCTGCGAATCAATCCGGGCAACATCGGTCGTGAAGACCGTGTGCGTGCGGTGGTTGATGCGGCCCGCGATCGTGGGATCCCGATCCGCATTGGCGTCAACGCCGGTTCGCTCGAAAAAGACCTGCAAAAGAAATATGGCGAACCAACGCCTGCCGCTCTGGTCGAGTCGGCGCTGCGTCACGTTGAACACCTCGAGCGCCTTAACTTCAAGGACTTCAAGGTCAGCGTAAAGGCTTCCGACGTGTTTATGGCCGTTGAAGCCTACCGTCTGCTGGCCAAGGAAATCGTCCAGCCACTGCACTTGGGTATTACCGAAGCAGGTGGTTTGCGCTCAGGCACAGTGAAATCTGCCGTGGGCCTAGGTATGCTGCTCGCCGACGGGATTGGCGATACCATTCGCATTTCCTTGGCTGCAGACCCGGTAGAGGAAGTAAAAGTCGGTTACGACATCCTCAAGTCCCTGCACCTGCGCTCGCGCGGCATCAACTTTATCGCGTGCCCAAGTTGCTCGCGGCAGAACTTCGACGTGGTGAAAACCATGAATGAACTAGAAGTGCGGCTTGAAGACCTGCTGGTGCCGTTGGATGTCGCGGTGATCGGTTGTGTGGTCAACGGCCCAGGCGAAGCCAAGGAAGCCCATGTGGGGCTGACCGGTGGTACACCTAACCTGATTTACATCGACGGTAAGCCGTCGCACAAGCTGACGAATGAAAACCTGGTGGATCATCTCGAAAAGCTGATCCGGCAGAAGGCGGCCGAAAAGGTCGAAGCTGACGCAGCAGTTATCGCGCGCGGCTAACCAGACGAATAAAGGATTTATTGTGAGCAAGTCTTTGCAAGCCATTCGTGGCATGAACGACACCCTGCCGGAGCAGACGCCTCTATGGCGCTACCTTGAAAGCAAGGTTTCGCGTTTGCTGGATAACTACGGTTACAAGCAAATCCGTATGCCGATCGTCGAATTCACCGAGCTGTTCAAACGCTCGATCGGTGAAGTGACCGACATCGTCGAAAAAGAGATGTACACCTTCGAAGACCGCAACGGCGATTCGCTGACCTTGCGCCCTGAAGGGACTGCGGCGTGCGTGCGTGCTGTACTTGAACACGGCCTCACGGGCGGCGGTCAGGTGCAAAAATTGTGGTACATCGGCCCGATGTTCCGCCACGAGCGTCCGCAAAAAGGCCGTTATCGCCAGTTCCACCAGATCGGGGTCGAGGTGTTCAACCTTGATGGTCCGGACATCGATGCCGAGCTGATCGTGCTGACCTGGCGCCTGTGGGGCGAGCTGGGCATCCGTGATGCGGTCAAGCTCGAACTCAACAGCCTTGGCACCAGCGAAGCGCGTGCACGCTACCGTGCGGCACTGGTCGAATACTTGTCCTCGCGTCTGGGCGAGCTTGACGAAGACAGCCAGCGTCGCTTGAAATCCAACCCCTTGCGTGTCCTCGACACCAAAAATGCCGATACCCAGGCGGTTTTGGTCGATGCACCGAAGATGGTGGATTACCTCGACGAAGAGTCCCGCGTGCATTTCGAGGGCCTCAAGGCGCGCCTCGATACCGCTGGCATTCCATACACGATCAATCCAAAACTGGTTCGTGGCCTGGATTACTACAGCAAAACCGTATTTGAATGGGTCACCGACAAACTGGGCGCTCAGGGCACCGTGTGTGCTGGCGGTCGTTATGACGGTCTGGTCGAGCAAATGGGCGGCAAGCCCACTTCGGGCGTTGGCTTTGCCATGGGCATCGAGCGTTTGATCCTGATGCTTGAAACCCTTGAGCAAATCCCGGAAGAAATCGCGCGTCAGGTTGATGTTTACCTGTGCGCTTTCGGTGAGGCCGCCGAACTGGCAGCCTTGGCTTTGAGCGAACGTGTTCGCGATCAGCTCCCGAACCTGCGCTTGCAGATCAATGCCGGTGCAGGCAGCTTCAAAAGCCAGTTCAAAAAGGCTGACAAGAGCGGCGCGCTGTACGCGCTGATCCTGGGTGACGACGAATTGGCCCAGCAAGTGGTAGGTGTCAAACCCCTGCGTGGCCAGGGCGAACAACAAACGATTGCCTGGGATGCTCTTGCTGAGCACTTGGCCATCTGCATCGTGCAGGGTTGAAGCTGTAAAACAGCCGATTTAGCGAAAAAGGAGTGTTGGGGTGTCGAGTAACGAAGATGATCAGCTGGGCGAGTTGAAAGACTGGTGGCAGCGCAACGGCAAACCCCTGGTCACTGGCGGCTTGCTGGCGCTGGTGGTGGTGTTCGGCTGGCAGGCTTGGCACAAATATCAGAGTAATCAGTCGCAGGGTGCGTCGATTCTCTACCAACAATTGCTTGAAACCACGCTCACGCCTGACGGTCAGCCCGATGTGGCCCGTGTGGCTGACTTGGCCAACAAGCTGAAAAACGAGTACGCCGGTTCGGCCTACGCGCAATTTGGCGGTCTGTTTGTGGCCAAGGTCGCAGTGGACAACGGCAAGCTGGATGACGCGGCAACTGAGCTGAAAGCCATTGTCGACAAACCTGCCAATGCCACCCTGGGTGAAGTGGCGCGTCAGCGTCTGGCTCAGGTTCTGGCGGCGCAGGGCAAGGTTGATGATGCCCTTAAGTTGCTTGAAGGTGATTCGGACAAGGCATTCCTGGCCAGCCGTGAAGAGCTCAAGGGCGACTTGCTGGTACAGCAGGGTCGCACCGACGACGCACGCGCAGCCTACGAAAAAGCCAAGGCTGGATTGTCGGATGAGGCAGCAGTAGGCGGTTTGCAAATCAAGCTCGATGACCTGGTCAAAGGGGATGCGTGACGTGATGCGTTGGAAACATGCGGCACTGCTGGCTCTGGTCATTTTGGCCGCGGGTTGCAGCAGCAACAGCAAAAAAGAACTGCCACCGGCTGAGCTGACCGACTTCAAAGAAGAAGTCGTGCTGCAAAAGCAATGGAGTCGTTCGATCGGTGACGGCCAGGGCAAAACCTACAACATGCTGGTTCCGGCTGTTGAAGGTAACAACATCTACGCCGCTGACGTAACGGGTGTAGTGATGTCCCTGGACCGCATGAACGGCGACGTCGAGTGGAAAAAAGACCTCGAGCTGCCTGTTTCCGGCGCTGTAGGCCTGGGCTATGGTCTGGTCATGCTCGGCACCTTGCAAGGTGACGTGATTGCCCTGGACGCCAGCACTGGCGAAGAAAAATGGCGCTCTCGCGTTAACAGCGAGGTGCTTGCACCGCCTGCGACCAACGGCGATATCGTTGTGGTACAGACTCAGGACGATCGCCTGATCGGTCTGGATGCTGACACCGGTAATCAACGCTGGACGTATGACAGCACGCCAGGTGTGCTGACCTTGCGCGGTACTGGCGCACCACTGGTGACCAATCACCTGGCAATTGCCGGTCTGTCGACTGGTAAAGTGGTTGCCCTTGATACGCGCAACGGTGTGCCTGTGTGGGAGCAACGTGTTGCTATCCCGCAAGGTCGCTCCGAGCTTGAACGCATTGTCGATATTGACGGTGGCCTGCTGATGTCTGGCGGTACACTGTACGTCGCCAGCTACCAGGGCCGCATGGCGGCACTGGAAATGGAATCGGGTCGTGTGCTTTGGCAACGCGATGCTTCCAGCTATGCCGGTGTCGCCCAAGGTTTTGGCAGCGTCTACATCAGCCTGGCGTCGGGCACCGTAGAAGGCGTTGACGAGCGTTCGACCACCTCACTGTGGAGCAATGATGCTCTGGCTCGCCGTCAATTGTCGGCACCGGAAGTCTTCTCCAGCTACGTGGCGGTCGGTGACATGGAAGGCTATCTGCACCTGTTAAGCCAGGTCGATGGTCGTTTCGTGGGCCGTACCCGCGTTGACAGTGACGGCCTTCGGGCACGTCCGCTGGTGGTCGGTGACATGATTTACGTGTTTGGTAACAGCGGCAAACTGGAAGCCCTGACCATTCGCTAAGGCGTCTATGCTTGAGGCTTCAGTCTCAGGCAGCCTTGCTCTGGCAAGGTTTGCGGCACATTTGTGCTGTTCCGAACTCTGGCCGCTGCCTTGCAGCGGCTTTTGTATTTTCTGAAATAACGAAGTGGAGAGCCGCATGGTTCCCGTAATCGCCCTGGTGGGCCGACCAAATGTCGGCAAGTCCACCTTGTTCAACCGCCTGACCAGGACTCGTGACGCCATCGTTGGCGACTTGTCCGGTCTGACCCGTGATCGCCAATACGGTGAGGCCAAGTGGCAAGGGCGTTCCTACATTCTGGTCGACACCGGCGGTATCTCCGGTGACGAGCATGGTATGGACGAAAAGATGGCCGAGCAGTCGCTGCTGGCTATCGAAGAAGCTGACGTCGTTCTGTTCCTGGTAGATGCAAAAGCAGGCTTCACCGCCGCTGACCAGATGATCGGCGAACACCTTCGCAAGCGTAACAAGCGTTCCTACGTGGTTGCCAACAAGGTCGACAACATCGACCCGGAATTGGCGCGTGCAGAATTTGCACCGTTGGGCATGGGCCATGCGATCCCGATCGCGGGTGCTCATGGCCGTGGTATCACCCAGATGCTGGAAATCGCCCTGAGCGACTTCCCTAAAGATCCGGAAGAGGAAGAAGAAGGCGAAGCCGAAGTCGTTCTTGAAGGTCAGGAAGCCAAGCGCATTCCCGGCCCAAGCGAAAAAGACGGCATCAAGATCGCCATCATCGGTCGTCCTAACGTCGGCAAGTCGACCCTGGTCAACCGCATGCTCGGTGAAGACCGGGTTATTGTTTATGACGAGCCAGGCACCACGCGCGACAGCATCTACATCCCGTTCGAGCGTAACGACGAGAAGTACACGCTGATCGACACCGCCGGTGTGCGCAAGCGCGGCAAGATCCACGAAGAAGTTGAAAAATTCTCCGTGGTCAAAACCCTGCAAGCGATCAAAGACGCCAACGTGGTGATCTTTGTGATGGACGCCCGTGAAGGCGTGGTCGACCACGACCTCAACCTGTTGGGCTTTGCACTGGAGGCCGGTCGTGCTCTGGTCATCGCGATCAACAAGTGGGACGGCATGACCCCGAGCGAACGTGATTTCGTCAAGGTCGAGCTGACTCGTCGCCTGTTCTTCGTCGACTTCGCTGACATTCACTTTATCTCGGCCCTGCACGGCACTGGCGTGGGTAACCTGTACCAATCGGTGCAGAATTCCTTCAAGTCCGCGGTTACCCGCTGGCCGACCAACCGTTTGACCCAGATTCTGGAAGACGCGGTTGGCGAGCACGCGCCGCCGATGGTCAATAGCCGTCGAATCAAGCTGCGTTATGCCCACTTGGGTGGTGCTAACCCGCCGATTATCGTGATCCACGGTAACCAGGTTGAGAAGGTTCCGAAGTCTTATGTCCGTTATCTCGAAAACACCTACCGTCGTGTCTTGAAGCTGGTCGGTACGCCGATCCGCATCGAGTTCAAAGGTGGCGAGAACCCGTACGAAGGCAACAAGAACTCGCTTACCGACCGTCAGGTCAACAAGAAGCGCCGCATGATGTCGCACCACAAGAAAGCCGAGAAAAACCGCAAAGACAAACGCTAATAGCGCAAGCTTAAAGCGTAATGAGAAAGGGTCCGAAAGGGCCCTTTTTCGTGTCTGATGTTTGGGCTATTCTCGGTGGGTCCTGTGCCGCAGTCAGTGCCGGGAACTCAACAGGGAACGGCCATGATCACCAGCAAGTTGCCAAACGTCGGCACAACTATTTTCACACACATGTCGCAGCTCGCCACAGAAACCGGTGCACTCAACCTGTCTCAGGGGTTCCCCGATTTTGACGGCCCGCAGGCATTGCGTGATGCAGTCGGCCAGCATATTGCCAATGGCCACAATCAATATTCGCCCATGACCGGCCTGCCTGCATTGCGTCAACAGGTGGCGGCAAAAATCGCCCGCAGTTACGGGGTTCAGGTGGATGCCGACACCGAGGTGACGATCACCCCCGGCGCAACCCAGGCTATTTTCTGCGCGATCCAGGCCGTGATTAATGCCGGCGATGAAGTGATCGTCTTTGATCCGTGCTACGACAGCTACGAGCCCTCGGTTGAACTGGCTGGCGGTCGTTGCGTGCATGTGCAACTGGGGTTGGATGACTTCTCGATTGACTGGCAGAAACTGGAAGATGCGCTGAGCCCGCGCACGCGCATGATCATTCTCAATAGTCCGCACAATCCAAGTGGAGCCCTGATCAATCGTGCCGAGCTGGATCAGTTGGCCAAGCTGATTGCCGACCGCGACATCTACCTCGTCAGCGACGAGGTGTATGAGCATCTGGTGTTCGATGGCGTGCCCCACGTCAGTGTTTTGTCCCATCCTGAGTTGTACCATCGAGCTTTCGTTGTCAGCTCATTCGGCAAGACCTACCACGTGACAGGCTGGAAAACCGGTTACGTCGTCGCACCGCCTGCCCTGACCGCCGAGTTGCGCAAGGTTCACCAGTACGTCAGTTTCTGTGGTGTGACACCTTTGCAGTATGCGTTGGCGGACTTTATGGCCGCTCACCCTGAGCACGTTGAAGAGTTGCCCGGGTTTTACCAGGCCAAGCGAGACCTGTTTTGTGATTTGTTAAGCCCATCGCGTTTTACCTTCAAACCGGTGGCAGGGACTTATTTCCAGTTGGTGGATTACTCCCGAATTCGTCCGGACCTGAACGATGTCGACATGGCTGTATGGCTGACCCGCGAACACGGCGTGGCGACTATTCCGGTGTCGGTGTTCTACCAGACCCCGCCCGCAGGGCAGCGGCTGGTTCGACTATGTTTTGCAAAACGCGAGGAGACGCTGCGTGAAGCAGCAGAAAAACTATGCGTGATCTAAGTGGTTTACCCGATCTAGCTGTGGCGCTGGTGCAAACCACGCTGGCATGGCATGACCGCCAGGCTAACTTCGAGCATTTCGACGAGCTGCTTGAGCAGGCTCGGGGCGCCGATCTGGTGGTGCTGCCGGAAATGTTTACCACCGGGTTTAGCATGGAGTCCAAGACTCTGGCTGAACCTGAAAACGGCCCGAGCACTGACTGGCTGCGCAAGCAGGCTAAAAGGTTGAATGCCGTGGTGACGGGCAGCGTGATTGTGCAGGCTGCGGATGGCAGTCATCGCAATCGGTTGCTGTGGGCGCGCCCCGATGGCGAAGTGCTGCACTACGACAAACGGCACCTGTTTCGAATGGCGGGTGAGCATGAGCACTTCACCCCGGGTGAGCGTCAGGTTCAGTTCGAAGTCAAAGGCTGGCGGATTCGCCCGCTGATTTGCTATGACCTGCGTTTTCCGGCGTGGAGCTGCGACCCGCATGACACCGACGTGTTGCTGTACACCGCCAGTTGGCCAGGTGCGCGTCGATTGCACTGGAACCGTTTATTGCCTGCACGGGCCATTGAAAACCTGTGTTATGTCGCGGCAGTGAATCGGGTGGGCACCGACGGTAAAGGGATGGTTTACACGGGGGACAGTCACATCTTCGACTTCCAGGGCGAGTCGTTGCTCAGTGCAGGGGAGGCGGATGGTGTTTTCACCATGAGCCTGAATGCAGCCGAGCTGGGGGCTTATCGCGAGCGCTTCCCCGCGTACCTGGATGCAGATGATTTCGAGCTGCGCTGACTGTTGAACGCTCCGTAGCAGCTGCCGAAGGAACGAGGCTGCGTTCGGCGGCGAAGCCGTCGTAAGATCGGACACTGCGGTGTGCCAGGTAAACAGGGAACTCAGGATTTACGGCCGCTTCGCGCCCGAACGCAGCCTCGCTCCTTCGGCAGCTGCTAAAAGGCGTTGTGTATTCAGGCCAATAAAAAGCCCCCAAGGCTCTCGCCTTGGGGGCTTTTGTGTTTCTGGCGATGCTTACGCAGCTTTCGCTTCAACTTCACTCAGCGAACGGTTCAGGGCGCTGAACAGGGCCTTGAAGCTTGCTGTGGTGATGTTTTCATCAATGCCCACGCCATGTACTGCACGTCCGCCATCGACTCGCAGTTCAATGTAGGCCGCGGCCTTGGCGTTGGTGCCAGCGCCAATCGCGTGCTCGTTGTAGTCCATTATTTCGGCATTAACCGGCAGGCCGGCTACCAGCGCTTCCAGCGCGCCGTTGCCCTTGCCGCTCCAGCGCAGGTTGGTTTCGCCATCGCCCTTGGCCGACACTTCAACCTCGACAGCACTGTGGCCGTTCTCTTCCTGCAAGCGGTGGCTGACCAGCGCGTACGGCGTGTTGGCCTGCAAATACTCAGTGCGCAGCAAGTTGTGAATCTGCTGAGCGGTCATTTCCAGACCCAGACGGTCGGTTTCACGCTGCACCACCTGGCTGAACTCGATCTGCATCCGGCGCGGCAAGTTGATGCCGTATTCCTGCTCCAGGAGGTAAGCAATCCCGCCTTTGCCCGATTGGCTATTAACCCGAATCACGGCTTCGTAGCTGCGGCCAATATCAGCCGGGTCGATTGGCAAGTACGGCACTTCCCACAAGGCATCCGGTTTTTGCTGGGTGAAGCCCTTGCGGATAGCGTCCTGGTGCGAGCCGGAGAACGCGGTGTGGACCAGGTCGCCGACATACGGGTGACGTGGGTGAACCGGGATCTGGTTGCACTCTTCGACGACTTTGCGCACGCCGTCGATGTCCGAGAAGTCCAGTTGCGGGTCCAGGCCCTGGGTGTACATGTTCAAGGCCACAGTCACCAGATCGACGTTACCGGTGCGCTCACCGTTGCCGAACAGGCAGCCTTCAACGCGATCGGCACCGGCCATCAGGCCCAGTTCGGTAGCAGCAACACCAGTACCACGGTCGTTGTGGGTGTGCAGGCTGATCAATACGCTGTCACGGCGATTGATATGGCGACCGAACCACTCGATCTGGTCGGCGTAGATGTTCGGGGTCGCGCACTCAACGGTTGCAGGCAAGTTGAGGATCATCTTGTGCTCTGGCGTCGGGTTCCACACCTCGATCACCGCGTCACACACTTCCTTGGCGAACTCCAGTTCGGTGGCGCTGAACGTCTCTGGCGAGTACTCAAAGGTCCAGTGGGTTTCAGGCTGCTGAGCGGCGTATTTGACGAACAGCTTGGCGGCGCTGACCGCGATTTCCTTGATGCCGTCCTTGTCCTGATTGAACACGATGCGGCGGAAGGCAGGGCAGGTGGCGTTGTACAAGTGAACGATGGCTTTTTTCGCCCCGCGCAACGACTCGAAGGTGCGCGCGATCAAGTCTTCACGGCCCTGGGTCAGCACCTGGATGGTGGTGTCATCAGGGATATGGCCGTCTTCGATCAGAGTGCGCACGAAGTCGAAGTCGGTCTGGGACGCAGCCGGGAACGACGCCTCGATTTCTTTAACGCCAACGCTGACCAGGGTCTTCCAGAAACGCAGTTTCTTCACCGCATCCATCGGCTCGATCAGCGACTGGTTGCCGTCGCGCAAATCGGAGCTGCACCAGATTGGCGCGCTGGTGATGGTTTTCGAAGGCCAGGTACGGTCAGGCAAATCAATGACCGGGAAGGCGCGGTATTTGGAAGATGGGTTTTTGAGCATGGTCATCAGGCAATCCTTTATGTGCGGGCCGACTAATCAGATGCGGCCAGCCGGAAAAATACAAAGCAGAAGGCGAGGCACCGCAATTAGCTTTGCAGTCGTGCACTGACCAAGCAAAGGCTGCGATGTTGGCGAAGCAGAATGAGGGTATGAGATGTGTTCATGACCTCAACCCTAACCATTGGTGAGAAGGATGGCAAGTAGGCAAATAACATTGAGATAACTGCTCGAATATGGCGAATATTTGGATTTTTATCGCGATATTTTCTTCAGGTTGCATAATTTATTGCGCAGCAAAAGTGTCGGGCATACATCGGGTGCTGTTTGCCGCAGGTAATAACAGTCGGTGCCGGTTGAACCCTGGGAGGGTGCGTGCTGACGGTCAGGAATTTTGGTGCCTCAAAGCTGTGACAGGCTCCGTCATCAATCGTGAAAACCTGTGAAAAGCCTTGTTTTACGGTGCTAAGGCATGATCACTGATGAGGGTTTTCACTTCATCAGTCCAATCCTCGTAATACTTGATTCCGCTTCCACAGCAGTGTCACACGCTCTGTAGGGACCTGTTATCAGCCGCCAGGTATTACGATGCGTATTTACAGCTATCTCTTTCTGTTGATGGGTTGCGTTTGGGGCTTGAGTGCCTCGGCAATCGCTTCGCCAGCCATCAATCCGGGGCCGATGTTCGGCTTTTTGGAGGATGGTAAAAGCGCCGTCCTGAAACGTATTTATAACTCCGGGACCAGCACTGCATTCGTCAAGGTAGTGGTGCAGGAAATCATCTATGACGCTCAGGGCCAGCCTGTCGAGCAGCCGCCAAAAGCGCTCTCAACTGCGCCGTTGGCTGAGCAGGACACATTGCTGGCGAGCCCGGCACGGATGATTATTCCAGCCGATGGCATGCAATCGACGCGTCTGTTGTTTATGGGTCGTCGGGACCACGAGCGGTATTACCGGGTTCGCTTTATTCCCGTGTTGCCGTCCAGTGCCGACAGTTTTGACCAGAGTCCGGATGATCAGCAGGCCTACAAGAAAGACTTGGCAGCGCAAGTAACCCTGTTGACCGGGTTCGGCACGCTGCTGTTTGTCAGACCGGACAAGGTCACGTTCGATACCCGGCTTAAAGATGACAAGGATACGTACAGCGTTCATAACGGAGGCAATAGTGTTATAGCGCTGGACTTCGTTAAAAGTTGCCATGCCGATAAAGCCAACGAATGCTCGAATATTATTCAGCACTACGTATTGCCCGGTACAACTTATACCTTCACCAAAGAGCACAATAAGGTCCATAGCTTTGTCCTTCAAGAGGGGACGGCCAAGCGCACGGTTTCATTTACTCGCGTTTGAATTTGAATTGCACATAAATGATGTATCACCCCTGACGATAAACCTGAAAAAGGATGTAAAACATGCACCGTACTTTTATGGCTACTGTTAGTCCGTTGGCCCTCGCTTTGCTTGCCACTCTGGGCGCCACTCACGTATCGGCTGCTGATCCAGTCGATGTACAAATTCAATTGATCGCCAGTATTCCATCGGACAACTTCTATGTCGTGCCCGCAGAAACCGGCTGGATTAGTGTGCCGCAACGTATGGAGTGGACGCCCAATATGGGCACGGGATATGGCCAGTTGAGCACTCTGCGCAAGGCTTTTGATGTCAAAAACAGTTCAGGTGCGATTGCCGCGCGTCTGACCGATGCCGGCGGACCTTATCTGTCGAGTGGCACTGATGTGGTTCCGCTCTACGTTCATATCAATAACAAGGAGCTTACTGCTACAAGCCAGGAATTTATCAACGCCACTGAAGCCGCTGCCGGTAAACGTGTTGACCTGACCATTGCCGCAGCCGATATAGGCCGGGATTATGCTCCGGGTGAATACAGTGCCATCGTCAATATGACCTTCGATGCCGTTGCCCCGGTCACACCTTAAACCGTCTTTAGTATGACCTGAGTTCTAAAACTTGCTTTCCGGGTGGTCGAACAGCGATCGATGTTTTCGGCTGCCTGGAAAGTGTAGTTGTGAGGGTTTTACATAAACGATGTCAGTTTGTCTGGATACCAACTATTGAACTCTGTAATGGGTCGTGCCCTGACTGTTTGCTGTTCGATTATATTATCGACTGGCCTTAACGCTGAGGTTAATTCACCGTCAAAATTAGGTGTGTTAAGTCAGGCAGAGTCTTTGCCTGATGGTTTTCAGGAGCACTTCTTCGATGTGCCTCTGGCCGTGCGCATCGATGTGAATGCCAAGTTGCTTGGCGATGCCCTGGTGATCCTCGGTCGTGATGAGAAAATTCGACTGTTGAGCTTTACCGATACACAAGAAAGCGCATTACCTGAGGCAGAGCGTGCCGAATGGCTGGCTCAGTTGTCCATGCCGACTGCGCTGGGTAGCTGTACCAGCAACTGTGCAAATGGCCTGGTGGCCTTGCATTACAACCTGCAAGACTCTCTATTTTCGATTTTGACCGATAACGCCGAACGTGAAGGTGTTTCTGCGCAATATCACAGCCTCCCTGAAGACGGCAGTGCTGGCCTGATTCTGCACAATCAGTTGAACATTGCCCGAGGTGGTGGCTCCGCAGCCAGCACGGCAGCGCGTTACAACGTTCAGGCCAGCAGCAGCATCGGTAACTGGACACAGGTGGCTTCGGCTGAGCTGGCGCGTACCGGTGAACCCGACTCTCCCACCTATCACTCACTTAACCAGCTCTACGGCCAGCGTGAATTTGCCGGCAATTTTTTCCGTCTGGGGTATTTCACCCCGGATGCGTTAGGGGTTTATCGACGCCCGCGCAATTTTGGCGCCAGCCCCGATACCACCCTCGGTTTCATGTACGGCACCAGCGACAGCCTGGCCGTCAACGACTCAAGCCCCAGCACTTATCCCGTCTATGTCACGCCCAGCCGCCAGGGCCTGGTTGAGGTCTATCGCGACGGTGTTCTGATTTACAGCCAGGCCGTTGCCAGTGGCTTGCAAACACTCGACACCCGGCGCTTGCCCGGCGGTATTTACCCGGTCCAGGTGCGCTTGATCGAGGACGGTCAAGTGACCTCTACAACCGAAGAGGTGATCTACAAACCTAACAATTGGCGCAATGCCGATCAACCCTGGCGCTATAGCGTGTTCGGTGGCAAACGACGCCAGTTGTTCAACAACTGGGGCGATGACATTCAATATGATCAAGGCTTGACCTACGGCGTCCTGGTCAATTACTTGCTGCACCCGCGAGTCATTCTTGGGATGGACGCCCAGCGTGTGGCGCAAAAAATGCAATTCGGCAGTTCCATCGATTGGAGCCTGTCGGACAGAATCAGTCTCAACAGCAATGTGTATCAAACGGCGGGCTACGGTACCGGAATGGACATTCAGGCCCGTTATCAATACCACGGTGGCAGCGTGATGTTTTCTCACTCGCGCTCCTGGCTTGATACCCGAAACGACCTCGATTATCTGGACACCGTCGCGATTCGCCCGAAAAACGGCTACAACGGCCGTACTCAAAGCACCTCGCTCGCGCTTTCCCAGCGCCTGAGCCTGACCAGCAGCCTGACGGGCAGGGTTAACCACAGCAGCGGCAATACCAACGGCACAGGGGTGGATCTGAGCTGGTTGCGCAGCAGCACGTTGTTTGGCAGTGATGTGAATTGGCAACTGTCGCTGTTTGACCGCCCTTCGAGCATCAGCACCGGGAGCCAGCGTAATCGCGGGATCGACCTGAGCATCAACCTGGCGCTGGGCAAACCGGGTGGCAATCTCACGGCCAGTATCGGCAGCCGAACCTCCCGTGATGGCGAGCGCGAACTCAATGGCTCAGTGGGTTACAACAAGACTCTCGACGGTGCTTTTTTCAAAAGCTACTCGACCAGCCTCACGGCCGACAGTTACGGCGCAGGTTTGAACGGCGCCACGCAATTTGAAACCTTGATGCTCAATGGAGACGCCTATGCTCAGCGTTCATCCTATAACGGCGAGGTCAGCGGTGGTTTGAACCTCAGCAGTACCGTAGCGGTGGGTGGCGGAACAGTGGCTGCCAGCGGTAGTTTTTATGGGGGCGACGGCGCAATGATCGTCGACCTGGATTCGGACATCGACAACCTTGTATTAAGCGCTGATGACTTGGGCGGTAGTTTTGGCGCTGCGCTTAAACCCGGCAGAAATGTAGTGCCGGTGGGCGCTTATAAAAGTGGCACGGTGCACTTCGACTTCACCGGCAATGATGCTCACGCCGCGTCGATACAACCTGCGCAGGCGCGCTACCACCTCAATAAGGGCGGGGTGATGTATCAGAAAGTGCGCGTACTCAAAACCTTGTCCGTGCTTGGGCGCCTTGTTGATCCACAGGGCCGTCCCATGGCGGGCGCACATATTGTTAATCATGCCAGCAGCGGTGTGACTGAGGCCGACGGGTTCTTTGTACTGGAAATGAGCGAATCGTCTCCCAGCCTGCAAATTAATCACCGGGGGCAGCCAGCATGCAGTGTCCTCCTGGAGCCGGGCAAACATAAGCGCGAAAACAATGTGCTGCTGGTGGCCGATATTGTCTGCCATCCCTCTTCGGTGGGCGTTGCGAAAGGGCCGTGAGAGGCCATGTCGCGGCCATGCAGGTGCTACAGGGTGCACAAGGAGCGTGTGATTTATCATTTTGAACTGAGTAATTATTATGCGGCTCTCGTTACTTGTTAATGCTCAAGTCTTCACCCGTTACGGGGTGGCACTGATATTGATGTGCTGCGTGTTACCGACGTCAGCCTATGAAAAAACCATTGAGGCGGTCTATACACCGGATCCGAACAACCCAATGAAGAATACATTTATCCTGCAAACGCCCGCCGAAGGTCATTGCGGGATGCCTTCAACGTGTAGCGGGGCATGGGGCATGCTCTGGCCGGTTATATTTGAATCGCCGACGGGTATTGATCCTGCAGCGAACGCGAACGATCAACGGCAAGGGGCCTATATGAAGATCCCCCTAGGTTGGCGCAGCGTGATGTTGGTCAACACTAAAACAGGCTCGCAGGCAGAGCTGAAAGTTCGGGCAACTGCGATAGGCGGGCGCTACGTTTTAACCAGGCCTGCGGCAGAACTGTCCCCGGGAGGCCCGACGGCGCCCTACCTGGGACACGGGTTGCTCTGGCAAGGAGGCACGTGGCATGAGGTGTCGCCGTGTTATTCGTCGAGGCTGTGGTATTTGGTCAGTACCATCCATGAGTTTTTTTGGGAGTATCGCAGCAAGGACACGTGCACCAAGAAAGCGCTGTACGACATCCCCGGCCCTTTTATTTATGAGCGGGTTCAAACCGCGTTTGAATTTGTAATGCCTAACCCGCTGGATATGGAGCCGGGTGATTATGCTGCCAACACACTCTATAGCGTGGGGCCGGGTCAGGATTATGACCTCGGTGAATTGATGCTGCCCTCCGATAGCCAACTGGTGCTTGATTTCAAATTTGTCGTGAACAGTGCATTAAGCGTGGACTTCCCGCCCGGTTCTCAGCGGGCCGTGTTGCAACCTAGGGAAGGCTGGCAGGGCTGGCTTAATTCGGGGCGCAAAGCACCAGGGTTGAGTGCGTTTCAGAACTTTAAACTGTCCACCTCCAGCAATTTTAAAATGTACCTGGACTGTCAATACTCGGTCGGCACCGACTGCGCTATTTACGCAGAGTCGGCCACGAAAAATGCCCAGGTGGCGGTGGTAGATACTATGGTGAGTTTTCCAGCCGGTATTACATTAGCGCCCGGTAAGCGTACGGCTATTAAAGTGCCCCTGGCACAGGGTATACACCATGCGGTGAGCTTCGATATTGAGGGGGTCCAAGTGTCGCGTGGAGCCACCATGAATTATGAAATAAAGCCTGAGGTGACGGAGCTCATGGTCGATAACCCCGGCAGTACTTACACGGGGGTGGTGACGATCATATTTGATGTCAATACCTGACATACGATAGAAACATTGTGATTGTTTGATTACAGTGATAGTCAGTGCTTGAGCGTTGTATTTAATAAGACTACTGATGACGGCAGCATGTGCGCGGGTCCCCGCGAACCCTTCACATAATAATTATGTTAATACAGTACCGGTGTCGGGTTGTTGCCCGACTTGACCCGGTCAGCGTGCCGCTTCACTCTGCGCACATTTCCCCTATGTGACGTGTCTGGATAACAATCAGGTCGACGCCCTGTGCACAGCAGGTCAGTTTGTTGAGGGTGCGGCCTGTTTGTTTTAATGTCGAATCATTGAAATTTCCTACTTATACCCTGATTCCAATCACTCGATTGACGGAGATGTCGCAAGCGTTGGTTTATTGTGTGTAGGGATCAAACGGGAGTTGATGCTTAATCAAGGATCAGACGGGTGAGTGAGATATCGCAGCGCTAAATGATTGATGTAGAGTGTTGTTTAACTCGGGAGTTGAACGGGCGGACGCAGGCAGTCCGTCTACTCATTTTATAAGGCTGTAATACTATGGCCCGTTATTTGATAGCTGGCGTAATGTTATTTGATGATGAGTTGTATGAAGTATCCGGTGTCGGTGGCGTTGTTCAGGCCGTGGTGCTGGGAGCCGCAGCCAGTCGTTGTTTCTCGACATTACTTGAGGCCCAGGGCGCCATAGTTACTAAAAAGGAGTTGCTGCATGCGGGGTGGGAGCGTTACGGGCAGCAGGTGTCTGCCAACAGCGTCAACCAATCCATTGCCCAGATCCGCCGCTGTTTATCCACCGTGGGGCATTGCGATTACGTGGTCACGGTGCCGCGCATTGGTTACAAAGTCAGCGATGCTTTATCGATTGAGAAACTGGGTGACGGTACGCAACCTCTGTCGAGTGATGCCCATGGCTGCGGGCGCAATATCACGCCATTGTCGGTGATGCCGGGTGATCAGCCTGGTGTGCCGGCACAGAAAAATTTCAGCAGCAGACGCAAGTATCTATCTCTTGCCGGGTTGCTGTTGTGTAACGCGTTTGTGGCGTTTGGCTGGCATACGTTGACGTTGAGTTCGCCGCTGTCTCCGGCAATCGAATTAACCTACTTACCGGTGCCGGGGGCGTACAACCTGCATTTGTTTTCGGCACCGGGTTTAAACGTAAGCCCTGAACGAATCAATGCCCATATGCTCAAGTTGAAGGAAAAACCGCCTGCATTCACGACCTTGGCGAGTTATGGGTATGTGTATTTGAATGGAGCGCTTAGGGATGACGTTTATGGGTACTTTCTATGCCGGGATCCGATAGAAGTCAGTGTTTCAGGGTGTATTTCCTATTTTATTGTGGAGGGGGCCGAATAATGGCCATCGTAAAGTCGAGTGTGCCGGGGATGATGTTTATCGCACTCATCGCTTTGCCTTGGCTGGTCTCTACGTGGTTCTACTCTGCGGGGCGAGTGGTATGGGAGTGCCATCTGGACTTTGAAATGCTGGTGAGCTCATCCGATCAAACCGCGGAGCGAACCCTGGGGTCATACAGTCAGTTTTTTTATGGTAATAACCTGGGTTTTTCAAGGATCAGTGGCCGTAAAGTACGCACCTTGAAAAACGGTCAAACCCGAGTGCACAACTTTAATCGTTTTATTGATTTCAAGTATGTGCAAGCGGGTCCTTATTTGAAAAACAAGGTCACTAAAGTAACGCGCAAGCAGGGTGACACGCTTGATGATGATCAGCATCTGGCATTTATGAGCCCGCCAGGTGAGGACGTCTATGTTCAAGTGTTGAAACTGGGCCCCAGCACTTATTCGTTTGGCCGCCTCGGCATGCCACGCCAAATCTGCCAGGGCAGACAAGGGTGGCTGATGCCGCGTTTGCGTTAAGGCTGGAAGGCACCGATAAAGATCGCCGGATCAACCCGTGCGTCGTTCAGGCTGACGTTCCAGTGCATGTGCGGGCCGGTGGCGCGGCCAGTGGAACCGACCTTGCCCACCACATCACCACGGGCCAGTTGCTGGCCGACCTTGGTGTCGATTTTCGACATATGGCAGAACATGCTGATAAAGCCCTGGCCGTGGTCGACAAACACGGTGTTGCCGTTGAAAAAATAGTTGCCGATCAGAATCACTTTGCCCGCCGCCGGGGTTTTGATCGGCGTGCCCGCTGGCACCGCAAAGTCGAGGCCCGCATGGGGGTTGCGCTCTTCGCCGTTAAAGAAGCGGCGTACGCCGAATTTGCTCGACAGCGGTCCGTTGACCGGTTTGTCCAGCAGCAGGTTGCTCGGGTTGTTGGGGCTGAAGGTGCGGTAAGCCTTGATCTGAATCGCCAGCTCGTTGTCGATGCGTTTGATATCCGCCGGGTTGGGATTGACCTGGCGCTGGTTTTTTAGCGTGATGCGTTGTTCGGGGTATTTCTTGTTGCCCACCGTAAAGCCCAGTTCACGGCCGCCGCTGCTGATCTGCTGGGCCCCGGGTTTGACTGTCAGTGGAATGCCGACAATCGCCCGCCAGGTATCCTGTTCTTTGATCACCAGCACAGGCTTGCCGTCGTACGTGGCCTTGGGCGCTTGCGCGCCGGTGCCCAGCTCAATTACGGCAACGCCGCCAGGTACCGGTTTGTTCAATAAACGAGTGATGTAGCTGTCAGCAGCGTGCGCATTGAGGGTCAGGCACAGTAACAAGACGGCAGAGAGAAAACGCGGCATCAGTTAATCCAGTAAAGAGAGGGTGACGGGCGTGAGGTGATTGTCCTCAACGCGGACTTGCAGCTCGCCTTCGCCCAGTTTGGCCTTCAAACGCTGACCGTTATGGGTCTGCCCGGCGCTGCGAATGGCGTTGCCGCGTTCATCCAACAAGATGCTGTAACCGCGGCCAAGAGTCGCCAGCGGGCTGACCACATGCAGGGTTTGCATCTGACTTTGCAGTTGTAGGCGCCGTGCTTTCAGCCCTTCGCGCATGGCCCGGGGCAAGCGCTCGGCGAGGCTGTCCAGGCGCTGGCGCAGCATGCTCAGCTGGCGGCCCGGATGCTGCGCCGCGAGGCGGGTTTCGAGGCGGATCAGACGTTCGCGGCGGGTATTGAGGCTGCGTTCGAAAGCGCGGCGCATGCGCATGTCCAGATCATCCAGGCGTTGGGCTTGCTGGCGCAGGCGTTCGCCGGGGTGACGCAAGCGACGGGCCAGGCCGTCGAGGCGCAGGCGGTCGCGCATCAAGCGGTCGCGAATGCGCATCACCAGACGTCGGTGCAGGCTGTCGATACGCCGTTGCAGATCGCTGGAGTCCGGTGCCAGCAACTCTGCGGCCGCAGACGGCGTTGGCGCCCGTACGTCAGCCACGAAGTCGGCAATGGAGACATCGGTTTCGTGACCTACAGCACTGACGATTGGCGTCACACAGGCATCAATGGCGCGGGCCACGGCTTCTTCGTTAAAGCACCACAGGTCTTCCAGCGAGCCGCCACCGCGGGCCAGAATCAGTGCGTCGAAGCCGCGTGCATCGGCCAGCTTCAAGGCGCGGACAATCTGCGCCGTCGCTTCTCGGCCTTGTACGGCGGTGGGGATCAGGGTCAGTTCGACTTGCGGGGCCCTGCGGCGAAACACGCTGATGATGTCGCGAATCACCGCGCCCGTTGGCGAACTGATAATTCCGATGCGTTGCGGGTGAGCGGGCAGGGCGACTTTGCGTTCGGGGCTGAACAGGCCTTCGGCGCTGAGTTTTTCTTTCAGCGCATCGAACGCCAGGCGCAGCGCACCATCGCCTGCGGGCTCTACAGTGTCGAGGATCAGTTGGTAGTCGCCACGCCCTTCAAACAACGACACCTTGCCGCGAACCTTGACCGCCAGGCCGTCTTTCAAGGCCTGGCGCACCCGCGCAGCGCTATTGCGGAACAGTGCGCAACGCACCTGGGCGCCACTGTCCTTGAGGGTGAAATACACATGGCCAGAGGCCGGGCGGGCGAGGTTGGATATTTCGCCTTCAACCCAGATGTTGCTGAACACGTCTTCGAGCAACACCCGCGCCCGGCCATTGAGCTGGCTGACGGTCAGGACTTCTCGGTCGAGGTTGAGTCTTGCAAAGGGGTCTTTAATCATGGGCCTCATCATAAGGGCGGATTGTTATCACTGCACCTGTCTGATAGAAGTCTGCGCACTAAAAACAGGGAAGCTGAGCAATGGATTTGCCTTTTAGCGGTAGTGAATGGGTGTTGCTGGAGCTGGCCATTGCGCTGGCGTATATCGTGTTTGGCGTGGCCGGGTTTGGTACGGCACTGGTCGCAGGTCCGCTGCTGATCCTGTGTCTGCCCTTGTCGAAAATCATCCCTTTGCTGGTGCTGCTGGATTTTGTCGCAGCATTTGGCAACTGGTTGCCTTCGCGCCGCGATGTTGCACGGCCTGAGTTGCTGCGTTTATTACCGTGCATGGCCATAGGTTGTGTCATCGGTGTGGTGTTTTTACTTAACCTCAAGTCCGACCTGTTGTTGCTGTTGATGGGGATTTTTATCACCGCTTATGCCTTGTACAGCCTGGCGGTGAAGGTCAAGCCGACGCAGGTCGCTGCCGGCTGGGCCATCCCCACCGGCATCACGGGCGGGTTGTTTGGCGCCCTGTTCGGCAGTGGTGGGTTTCTGTATGCGCTGTATTTGAATGCACGCTTACCGAAGGATGCGGCTCGCGCCACGCAAAGTGCTCTGATCAGTTGCAGCACTGTGGTGCGCTTGAGCTTGTTTGTGATTGCCGGGGTGTATGCCGATGGCGCGTTGCTGTTACTCGCTGCCTGTCTGTTGCCGGCGATGGCTTTGGGGTTGTGGATTGGCCGACGGTTGACCCGCAAATTGTCCCGTGAGGCTTTTGTGCGGCTGGTAACGTGGTTGGTACTGGCCAGTGGAATTGCGCTGATTGCGCGATACCTGAGCGCTTGACCTCAGAAGTTGAGGCTTTAAGCTCCCACAGACAGCAGGTTTTCATCTCCCAACATGTGCCGTACCCATGAATTCGCAGAGCATCATCGTCCCTAAAATTTCCACCTTGCCGGTTCATGAGCCGCGTGCCCGAGCCATCGTGCGCTGGCTGGTACGCAAGAACATCATTGAACAAGAACTGACTACTTGCGGGCGCACTGGCAACGGCATGGCTTACGCCATCGCAGCGGGCGCCCGAGAGGTGGTATTGCACCCCGAGGCGTTGCCATTTGGTCAGCCGGTCAATGGTCTCGAGATCATCACCAAACGCTGTATCTACACCCCGTCCAAGGGCTTTCTTGAAGAGGCTGGCTGTGCCGAGTGCCGCAAGGAAGTGGGCGAGGCGCTGTTCGACAGCCTTGAAGACTGGATGCCGGGCCGCACCGACAACTTCATCTGCCCGCTGTGCGCTCATGAAGACGACATCAATGGTTTCCTGTTTTTGCAGCCTTGTGCGTTTTCCAATCTGGGCTTTATTTTCAATAACTGGGCCGAGGCGGGTTTCAAGCAAAGCTTCCTTGACGAGTTCGCCGATTGGCTCGATCAGCCGGTGGCGTGGGTGAAGGTGGAGCTGTAAACCTGTAGATGCTCTGTTCCTGTGGGAGCGAGCCTGCTCGCGAATGATCTTCGCGAGCAGGCTCGCTCCCACGGTTGAAGTATCTGGGCGGTTCCTGCCCTGCGGGTCAATAAATCATGGCCCTTAGCGCAAAACTCTCTAAAGGTTTACGTTGAGAGACGCAGGTGTTTTGAGTACAATGGCGCGCTTCCATTTTCCCGCTCGGGAGCCCCAGCGATGCTGCGTATCAGCCAAGAAGCACTCACATTCGATGACATCCTTCTCGTCCCCGGTTATTCCGAGGTTCTCCCGAACGAAGTCAGTCTAAAGACTCGTTTGACCCGTGGCATTGAACTGAATATTCCTCTGGTTTCCGCCGCAATGGACACCGTAACTGAAGCCCGTCTGGCAATTGCCATGGCTCAGGAAGGCGGTATCGGCATCATCCACAAGAACATGACCATCGAGCAGCAAGCTCATGAAGTTCGCAAGGTCAAGCGTTTCGAAGCAGGCGTGGTTAAAGAGCCGATCACCATCGAGGCTGATGCCACGGTACGTGAACTGCTTGAACTGACCCGCCAGCACAACATCTCCGGCGTTCCTGTACTGCACAATGGCGACCTGGTCGGCATCGTGACGTCCCGTGACGTGCGCTTTGAAAACCGTCTGGAAGCTACCGTCCGTGATGTGATGACGCCTAAAGAGCGTCTGGTCACGGTCAAGGAAGGCGCCGACAAGGACGAAGCCCGCGAGTTGTTGCACAAGCACCGCATCGAGCGCGTGCTGATCGTCGACGACAAATTTGTCCTCAAAGGCATGATGACCGTCAACGACATCGAAAAAGCCAAGGCTTACCCGCTGGCCAGTAAGGACGACCAGGGTCGTCTGCGCGTAGGCGCTGCGGTCGGTACTGGCAAAGATACTGCTGATCGCGTTGCTGCCCTCGTGGCCGCAGGCGTTGACGTGGTGGTTGTCGACACCGCTCACGGTCACTCCAAAGGTGTGATCGACCGCGTTCGTTGGGTCAAGCAGAACTTCCCTGAAGTTCAGGTGATCGGCGGCAACATCGCCACTGGCGCTGCTGCCCTGGCCCTGGCTGAAGCCGGCGCTGACGCAGTCAAGGTCGGTATCGGCCCAGGCTCGATCTGCACCACCCGTATCGTTGCCGGTGTTGGCGTTCCGCAAATCAGCGCGATTGCCAATGTTGCCGCTGCCCTCGAAGGCACTGGCGTACCGTTGATCGCTGATGGCGGCATCCGTTTTTCGGGTGACCTGTCCAAGGCCATCGTTGCCGGTGCATCCTGCGTGATGATGGGTTCGATGTTCGCCGGTACTGAAGAAGCACCGGGCGAGATCGAGCTGTACCAGGGCCGTTCGTACAAGGCCTACCGCGGCATGGGTTCGCTGGGTGCGATGTCGCAATCCCAGGGTTCCTCCGACCGTTACTTCCAGGACTCCTCCGCGGGTGCCGAGAAGCTGGTGCCGGAAGGCATCGAAGGTCGCGTGGCGTACAAAGGCTCGTTGACCGCCATCGTGCACCAACTGATGGGCGGTCTGCGCTCTTCGATGGGTTACACCGGCTGTGCCGACATCGAGCAAATGCGTACCAAGCCTGAGTTCGTGCGTATCACTGGCGCCGGTATGGCTGAATCCCACGTCCACGACGTGCAGATCACCAAGGAAGCTCCAAACTATCGCGTAAGTTGATAGTGATCGCACCCAGGCCAAAACCCGGGTGCGATACGAATTTAATCACCGGGGCTGTTTGATTCAGCCCCGTGTCGTTTCTGAAATTAATCGAGATTTTGTCATGGCCCTCGACATTCACGCTCACCGCATCCTGATTCTGGACTTCGGTTCCCAGTACACCCAACTGATCGCCCGCCGCGTGCGCGAAATCGGCGTTTACTGCGAACTGCACCCGTTCGATATGGATGACGCAGCGATCCGCGAATTCGCCCCTAAAGGCATCATCCTCGCCGGTGGCCCGGAATCCGTGCACGAAGCTGGCAGCCCGCGCGCGCCACAAGCTGTATTTGACCTGGGCGTACCGGTTTTCGGTATCTGCTACGGCATGCAGACCATGGCTGAACAGCTGGGTGGCAAGGTTGAAGGTTCCGAGCTGCGTGAGTTCGGTTACGCCCGTGTAGACGTAGTCGGCAAAAGCCGCCTGCTGGACGGCATCGAAGACCATATCGACGCGGACGGCCTGTTTGGTCTCGACGTGTGGATGAGCCACGGTGACAAAGTCACCAAAATGCCATCCGACTTCCACGTTCTGGCCAGCACTCCAAGCTGCCCGATCGCTGGCATGTTCAGCGACGAGCGCGGCTACTACGGCGTGCAGTTCCACCCGGAAGTGACCCATACCAAGCAGGGCGGTCGCATTCTGTCGCGCTTTATCCTCGATATCTGCGGCTGTGAAGCCTTGTGGACGCCGTCGAAAATCGCTGAAGACGCAATTGCCAACATCCGCGCTCAGGTCGGCACCGACAACGTATTGCTGGGTCTGTCCGGCGGCGTTGACTCCTCGGTAGTTGCGGCTTTGCTGCACAAGGCTATCGGCGATCAGTTGACCTGCGTATTCGTGGACAACGGCCTGCTGCGCCTGCACGAAGGTGAGCAAGTGATGGCCATGTTCGCCGAGAACATGGGTGTCAAAGTGATCCGCGCCAACGCTGCCGAACAGTTCCTGGGCAACCTGGCTGGCGAAAGCGATCCGGAGAAGAAGCGCAAGATTATCGGTCGCACCTTCATCGACGTGTTCGATGCCGAATCCTGCAAGCTGGACAACATCAAGTACCTGGCCCAGGGCACCATCTACCCGGACGTTATCGAGTCGGCTGGCGCCAAAAGCGGCAAGGCTCACGTCATCAAGTCGCACCACAACGTGGGCGGCCTGCCGGACGAGATGAACCTCAAGCTGGTTGAGCCACTGCGTGAGCTGTTCAAGGACGAAGTCCGTCGTCTGGGTCTGGAACTGGGCCTGCCGTACGACATGGTCTACCGTCACCCGTTCCCGGGCCCGGGCCTGGGTGTGCGCATCCTGGGTGAAGTGAAGAAGGAATACGCCGACATCCTGCGTCGTGCTGACCACATCTTCATTGAAGAGCTGCGTAAGGCCGACTGGTATCACAAAGTCAGCCAGGCATTCGTGGTGTTCCAGCCGGTCAAATCGGTTGGCGTTGTAGGCGATGGCCGTCGTTACGCTTGGGTTGTTGCCCTGCGTGCCGTAGAAACCATCGACTTCATGACCGCACGTTGGGCGCACCTGCCTTACGAGCTGCTTGAAACCGTGAGCGGCCGGATCATCAACGAAATCGAAGGCATCTCCCGCGTAACGTATGACGTGTCGAGCAAGCCGCCGGCAACGATTGAGTGGGAATAAGTCTGGCCGGGCAACCGGCTTGATTTAAAAAGGCGGTCAACACCCTGTGTTGACCGCCTTTTTTGTTTAAGTCGCCCGAAAATCCCGTAGATACTCTGTTCCCGGTCAAGCCCCTTGTGGGAGCGAGCCTGCTCGTGAATGTTCTTCGCGAGCAGGCTCGCTCCCACGCTTGAAGTATTATCGCTGAAGCGCGCAGTCAGGCTGCACAGCAGTCGTGGAAATGCCCACGTCTTTAATTAATTTCGGTGTTTTTACGGCGCCAATTATTTGATGTATACAAATTGCTAAAAAGGCAATTGAACCTAGTTCGATTGATTCATACGGGTGATTAAAAACTGAGCCATAAGTTATTTAACGGTCAATCAGCGTAATTGTTTTGGAGCACTGCACTTTGACAAATACAAAAAGCTGACAACAACAAAACAGTCATGCTCGCCCTATTAAATTGGTGAAAAATCATGATCAAGATCATGGTCTACTTTTTTATAGGAGTTGTCATTGCAGGATGCAACGGAATCGTACAGCCCGACTTGGCGGGCCCCCATAGTGATTCATACTTTACAGTTTTTTCGGGCTTCCCTGCGCCGCTTCTATATATGGCATCGGCCGTGCAATGGAATGATGACTACGCCGTCACTGTCCGCCACACCCCTTTCATTACCGACGTGAAACACGTTTGCAGCACAAACTGCGATCTCGTCTTTATTCATAAAAAGGCCAAGGGTCGTTGCCCATCATGGCGCCCACGACGTACGGGAGAAAATATAACGGCTGTGGGAACCAGCCCTTACCTGGTGACCACTACCGGGGTTGGCAAAGTCTATGAAACTCCCTTCCTAGATACTGCAGAGGAGAGCGGTGATCATTATGCCATTCATGATGCCCCGCTGGTCGTGGGCATGTCGGGTGGGCCGGTCATTGGCAGTGACGGTAAGGTTATCGGTATCAATACCGGTTTCTACTCGACTTCAATGAATGAAAAGATCACTCAGCCGGGCTTGAAGGGGGCGTTGAGGGTCAGCATATTTATCCCTTACACGATCATTAAACGCGAGTGGGATATTCATGTGGCACATCTGGACTTTCCGCCCGACACGAAGTGCACCACGAAGTAACGCGCGGCCATGTTAAACCCCTTGCACCCGCTCTTCGGCAGAGTGTTGGACTCAGGGGGTTTTTGATATCAGCGCCGCGCCACATCCGAAAAGTAAAACTTGTCCAATGTATGCCGCGACTCGGTGTATTCAAACTGGCGCCCATCCTGCAAAAACGTCTGGTTACTCACCACGATCACATGGCTCTGGCCGTCGAGGTCCAGGTGCTGTTGGTCGTCCTTGCTGCGCGGCACCGCTTCGATGGTGCGTTGGGCGTAGCTGATCTGCAGGTTCAGGGTTTTCTCGATGTAGGCATAAATCGAGTGCTGGGCAATGTCCTGATCCAGCCCTGGGATCAGATCGCTGACGAAATGGTTAATGTCCAGAATCACTCGTTTGCCATCAATGCGGCGCACCCGTTTGATCCGGGTGATCAGGCTGCCTGCTTCGACGTCGAACTTCTCGCACAGCGCACCTTCAAGCGGGAATTGGCTGAATTCGACCACGTCAGTGCTGACGTTATCGCCCAGACGTGGGTAAGTTTCCTGAAAGCTGACGATACCGCCCAACTGAAACTCGATCGGGCTCGATGACAGGACAAAGGTGCCTTTGCCATGAATTTTTTGCGCAAAACCGCGTTCCTGCAATTGTTCAATCGCCTTGCGTACGGTGCCGCGGCTGGCCTGATAACTGGCCATTAACTCGGCTTCGGAGGGCAAGCGCGCGCCGCGTGCCAGGCGTTCGGTGGTGATGCTGGCAAGCAGATCGGTATAGATCTGATTGTATTTAGTCATGGCGAGGGCTCTATGCCGTTGGGGCTCAGGGCCCGAACCTTAAGGGCAGGGGGTAGGCAGCGCAAGCCCCGGGACCAAGGCGGCAAGGAAAAATATATAAACTCGTCTGTACCAGTTGTTGCTTTAACTGGTACAGACGAGTATTTTTCGTTTCGGCGTGCTGCCAAAACGACGCTCCATAATAAAAATCCAAGCGGAAGACAACGCATGAGCCACGACTATTCCAAGATCGCCAGCGAGTTGCTGCACAGCCTCGGTGGCGCCGATAACGTTGAGCAGGCCGCCCATTGCGTCACGCGTTTGCGTCTGGCGCTCAAGGACCCAAGCCGGGTCGACAGTGCCACCCTTAACCAGATCGATCTGGTCAAAGGCTCCTTCTTCACCGGCGGCCTGTATCAAGTGGTGATTGGCCCCGGCGAAGTCGAAAAGGTCTACGCTGCCTTGCGCGAGCAGACCGGTCTGGCTGCTGCCACCATCGCCGACGTCAAGCAACAGGGCGCCGATAAGGCCAACCCTATGCAGCGTCTGGTGCGGGTGTTCTCGGATGTGTTTATGCCCATCCTGCCCGCGCTGATCATTGCCGGCCTGCTGATGGGGGTTAACAACCTGCTCGGCGCCAAAGGCATGTTCATTGCCGACAAAACCTTGCTCGATGCCTATCCGCAACTGGACGGGATATGGAGCCTGATCAACTTGATGGCCAACACCTCCTTCGTATTCCTGCCCGCACTGGTGGGCTGGTCGGCGGCCAAGCGTTTTGGCGGCAGTGAAATTCTCGGCATTGTGTTGGGCCTGATGCTGGTTCACCCCGACTTGCTCAATGCCTGGAACTACGGCAAGGCCGTGGCTGGTCTGGACGGTCAGAGCCTGCCGTACTTCGATATTCTGGGCCTGTTCCAGATCGAGAAGGTGGGCTACCAAGGGCAAATCCTGCCGATTCTGATGGCGGCCTATGTCA
Organism: Pseudomonas sp. ML2-2023-6; assembly: GCF_037055265.1. Lineage (NCBI taxonomy): Bacteria > Pseudomonadati > Pseudomonadota > Gammaproteobacteria > Pseudomonadales > Pseudomonadaceae > Pseudomonas > Pseudomonas sp. ML2-2023-6. Next base: position 1,716,039 of record NZ_CP146347.1, read on the forward strand.
TGAGCGTGATCGAAAAATGGCTGCGCGCACGGGTGCCTAATGCGATTCAACTGTTGGTAGTGCCGATTACCACCATCGTCATCACCGGCGTGCTGGCGCTGGCAATCATTGGTCCAGTGACCCGCCACTTGGGGATTCTGATCACTGAAGGCGTCGTCATGCTGTTCGACCTGGCGCCCGTGCTCGGCGGGATGATTTTCGGCCTGCTGTATGCACCGCTGGTGATCACCGGGATGCACCACATGTTCCTGGCCGTTGACCTGCAACTGATCGCCAACCATGGCGGCACGTTTATCTGGCCGATGATCGTCATGTCCAACCTGGCCCAGGGCAGTGCTGCCCTCGGCGTGTTCTACATGAGCCGCAATGTACGCGAACGCAGCATGGCTTCGACCTCTGCCGTCTCCGCGTATTTCGGCATCACTGAACCGGCCATGTTCGGGATCAACCTGCGCTACAAATTCCCGTTCTATGCGGCGCTGATCGGCTCGGCGCTGGGCAGCATCTTCCTGTCGTTGAACAAGGTTCAGGCCTCGGCCATCGGGGTCGGTGGCTTGCCGGGCTTTATCTCGATCATTCCGCAATACATCCCGATGTTTGTGATCGGGATGCTGGTGGCCATTGTCGTGCCGTTTGTCCTGACCTGCGCCCTGAGCCTGAAAATCATTCGCCCCGGTTATCGCGTCGCCTGATCGACGATCCTCCGTTTTAAGGAACCCCCACATGCAAGACTGGCAGCGCTCGGTGATCTATCAGATCTACCCAAAAAGCTTTTACAGCCACGCGGGCAACGCGACCGGTGACTTGCTGGGTGTGGTCGACAAACTTGATTACCTGCAATGGCTGGGTGTCGACTACCTGTGGCTGACACCGTTTTTGCGCTCGCCCCAGCGCGACAACGGCTATGACATCAGCGACTACTACGCCATCGATCCAAGCTACGGCAGCATGGCCGACTGCGAATTGCTGATCCGCGAAGCCAACGCTCGCGGCATCAAGCTGATGCTCGATATTGTGGTCAACCACACGTCCGTTGAACACGAGTGGTTCCAGCAGGCGCGCAGCAGTCTCGACAACCCGTACCGCGACTTTTACATCTGGCGCGATCAACCGAATAACTGGGAGTCCAAGTTCGGTGGCTCGGCGTGGGAATACGAGGCGCAAACCGGCCAGTACTTTTTGCACCTGTTTGACCACACCCAGGCCGACCTCAACTGGGATAACCCCAAGGTGCGGGCCGAAGTCTACAAACTGATGTGCTTCTGGCGCGACAAGGGCGTGGGCGGTTTTCGCCTGGATGTGATCAACCTGATCTCCAAGCCGGCCAATTTCCCGGAAGACAGCAGCGACGGGCGCCGTTTTTACACCGATGGCCCCAACGTGCATGAGTACCTGCAAGAGATGCATCGCGAAGTGTTCGCCGGCCATGATCTGGTCAGTGTCGGTGAGATGTCGTCCACCAGTCTTGAACACTGCATTCGCTACTCGCGACCTGCCAGTGAAGAGCTGTCGATGACCTTCAACTTCCATCACTTGAAAGTCGATTATCCGAACATGCAGAAGTGGGTGCGGGCTGATTTCGACTTTTTGCAGCTCAAGCGAATTTTGTCGGATTGGCAAGTCGGTATGCAGGCGGGCGGGGGCTGGAACGCTTTGTTCTGGTGTAACCACGACCAGCCGCGGGTGGTCTCGCGCTTTGGTGATGACGGCGAGCATCGTGTGGTCTCGGCCAAGATGCTCGCCACTGCCTTGCACTTTCTGCAAGGCACGCCGTATGTGTATCAGGGCGAAGAGATCGGCATGACCAATCCGGGGTTCGAAAACATCGAGCAGTACCGCGATGTTGAAACCCTGAATATCTATCGTCTCAAGCGTGAAGCGGGCATGTCGCACGACGAGTGCATGGCTGCGATCAAGCAAAAATCGCGGGACAACAGCCGTACGCCGATGCAATGGGATCACCAGGCAAATGCCGGTTTCAGCAGCGCCGAGCCGTGGATCGGGATCCCTGAGAACGCGGCCTTTATCAACGTTGAAGACCAACGCAATGACCCGACTTCGGTGCTGCATCACTACCGTCACCTGATTGCCTTGCGCCGCGAAGAGCCGCTGCTGCAACACGGCGAGTATCGCCAGTTGCTGCCTGAACATTCGCAGGTGTGGGCCTATCTGCGTCAGGGCGAGGGCGAAGCGTTGCTGGTGCTCAGCAACTTCTATGGCTCGGCGTGCGACATCGAATTGCCCGAAGGTGTGATTGGCGAAGGCATGGAGCAACGGTTGCTGATCAGTAATTACGACGATTGCCCGGTGCGCAGCAACCGTATTTCGCTACGTCCGTATGAGTCTTTTGTCCTGAATCTGAAATAACCCTCTGCGGGAGCGAGCAGGCTCGCTCCCGCAGAAGCAACCACCGGTTCTACCCATAAAAATAAAAAAGGTCGCTCAATGAAATCTTCACTCAACCACAGCATCTGCATCGCCAGCCTGTGCCTGCTGGCACCGCTTTCAGCCAGCGCTCTGGAGTTCGCCGGTTACTTGCGCAGTGGCGTGGGCAACTCGCTCAATGGCGGCAAGCAATCCTGTTTCAAACTGCCCGGTGCCGAGTCCAAATACCGGCTGGGCAACGAGTGCGAGCAATACGCCGAGCTGGAGCTGCGCCAGGACGTTTACAGCTTCGACGATGGCTCGGTGCTGAGCGTCGACGGCATGGCCTCGTTGTACAACCAATATGATCGCGCGCTGACCTTTCAGGGCGATAACGGCTCAGCCCGCCTGCCGCAGTTGTATGCGCAGTGGTCCAACCTGCCCAGCCTCAACGGCGGCTCGCTGTGGGCCGGACGGCGCTATTACAAGCGTAACGACATCCATATTTCCGACTTCTACTACTGGAACCAGAGCGCCACCGGTGCCGGTATCGAAGACGTACTGATCGGCGGGTTGAAATACAGCTACGCCCTGTCGCGCAAGGACAGCCTCTATCAGGAAGATTACGTAACCCGTCATGACTTCAACGTAGCCGGTTTCGATACCAACCCCGGTGGTCAGCTGGAGTTTGGTCTGAGTTACCTCGACAAGCCTGAACGCACCGATGCCCACAGCGGCTGGGCGATCACTGCGCAGCACGTGCAAAGCGAATTTTTGGGCGGTAAAAACAAGTTTGCCGTGCAGTATGGCGAAGGCTCGGGCACTGGTTTGGGTTACACCGGCGATACCCGACTGGATAACAGCAGCAAGCGCTATCGGATCGTCGAGTTCTTTGACTGGCAGATGACGCCGCGTTTCGGCGGGCAGATCGAGGCGGTGTACCAGAAGGATTTTCGCCCTGACGGCGGCAATCAGGAATGGCTGTCCCTGGGCGTGCGCCCGACCTATGCGATCAGCGAGCAGTTCAAGTTGGTCACCGAACTGGGGCACGATCAGGTCAAGGCTGCGGACGGTACGCGCAAGCTGAGCAAGTTTACCTTTGCGCCCACCTGGTCGCCCAAGGGGCCGGGTTTCTGGACGCGCCCCGAAGTGCGTTTGTATTACACCTATGCCAGTTGGAACGCTGCGGCACAGCGTGCGGCCAATGAATTCGATGCAGGGTCTGCGCTATCCGATAGCGGCGCATTTGGTTCGGCCCGGCATGGTTCAAACGCAGGTTTGCAAGTCGAGTACTGGTGGAAGTAAGCGAGCTGTCGGGGCTCGCGCTCCATCGGCATTTAACCGAATCAACCGCAGGTGAAGTCATGGTCACATCCCAACAACTGCAATTGCTGGCGCCGCTGTCCGGTGTGCTGATGGCGCTGGATAACGTACCGGACCCGGTGTTTGCCAGCCGCCTGATTGGCGACGGTCTGTGCATCGACCCGACCTCGCAAGTGCTGTGCGCGCCGCTGGCCGGGGTGATCAGCAACCTGCAGCACACTGGTCACGCCATCAGCATCACTGGCGAGAATGGCGTGCAGGTGTTGCTGCACATCGGCCTGGATACGGTGAACCTGGGCGGTAAAGGTTTCACGCCGCTGGTCATGGAGGGCCAACAGGTGGCTGCCGGGCAGGCGCTGATCGAGTTCGACGCGGACTACATCGCCCTGCATGCCCGCAGCCTGTTGACGTTGATGCTGGTGGTCAGCGGCGAACCGCTTGTGCCACTGGAGCCGGGTAGCGGTCTGGTTGAATGTGGCCAGCCGTTGCTGCGTTTGCAACTGGCCGCCACTGAGGCTGTAGCTGAGGATCAAACTGGCGCCGCGCAGTTCTCGGAGCCTCAAATCCTGCCCAACGCCAACGGCCTGCACGCCCGCCCGGCGGCGGTGTTCGCCCAGGCAGCGAAAGGCTTTGCTGCGACCATTCGCCTGCACAAACAGCAAGGCAGCGCCAATGCCAAGTCGCTGGTCGCGATCATGGCCTTGCAGACGGTACACGGTGACAGTGTTCATCTCAGCGCGGCGGGGGTTGATGCCGAGCAGGCGCTTACGGTGCTGTCCGAACTGTTGGCGTCGGGCTGCGGCGAAACGGTCACGGCCGTGGCGGTCGAGCCGCAGGCGATTGCAGCCCCTGAGCAGGCAGCAACCGACGTGCTGCGCGGGGTGTGTGCATCGCCAGGCTCGGCCTTCGGTCATGTGGTTCAGCTGAGCGAAAGCGCGCTGCAACTCGCCGAGTTTGCGGCGGACTCACACAGCGAGTGCGAGCGTTTAAATCAGGGCCTGGCAGAGGCCACCGGGGCGCTGCAAGTTCTGTGCGATAACGCCCCTGGCAAGGCCCAGGCTGAAATTTTCAAGGCGCATCAGGAACTGCTGCAAGACCCGGACTTGCTGGAGCACGCCTTTGCGCTGATCGAGCAGGGCAAGAGCGCAGCCTTTGCCTGGCAAAGTGCAACGCAGGCGACCTCGGCGCTGTTTAAAAGCCTGGGCAACCGCTTGCTGGCCGAGCGCGCACTGGATCTGGAGGACGTCGGCCAGCGGGTGCTCAAATTGATGCTTGGCGTGCAGGACAGTGCGCTGGTGTTGCCTGACCAGGCGATCCTGATTGCCGAGCAATTGACCCCGTCACAGACCGCCGGGCTGGATACCCGTAAGGTTGCGGGCTTTGCCACCGTTGGCGGTGGCGCCACCAGCCATGTCGCGATTCTGGCCCGGGCGTTGGGCTTGCCGGCGATTTGCGGGATATCCGCGCAGGTGCTGGCGCTAGCTAATGGCACGCCGGTCGTGCTCGATGCTGATCTGGGCACGTTACACCTGCAACCGGCCCCCGAGCGCATCAAACAGCTGGATAATCTGCGCGAGCGCCAGCACCAGCGTAAGCAGCAAGACTTGCAGCAGGCGGCTCTGGCGGCCTGCACCCGTGACGGCCAGCGTATTGAAGTCAGCGCCAATATCGCGTCCCTGGCCGAGGCTGAGCAAGCCGTGACCCTGGGGGCAGAAGGGGTGGGCTTGTTGCGTTCGGAGTTCTTGTATCTGGACCGCAGCAGCGCTCCGAGCCACGACGAGCAGGTGGCCACTTACAGCGCCATCGCCCGTGCCGTGGGTACTGAGCACAATCTGGTGGTGCGCACCCTGGATGTGGGCGGCGACAAACCGCTGGCCTACGTGCCGATGGATCACGAGGCCAACCCATTTTTGGGCATGCGCGGGATTCGCCTGTGTCTGGAGCGTCCGCAACTGCTGCGCGAACAATTCAGTGCGATCCTCGCCAGCGCCGACCTGACCCGCCTGCACATCATGTTGCCGATGGTCACCCAGCTGTCCGAGTTGCGCATGGCCCGCCAGTTGCTCGAAGAGCAGGCGCTGGCGCTGGGGATCAAGGCCCTGCCAAAACTGGGGATCATGATCGAAGTCCCGGCAGCAGCGTTGATGGCGGATCTGTTTGCCCCCGAAGTCGATTTTTTCTCGATTGGTACCAACGACCTGACCCAGTACACCCTGGCGATGGACCGTGACCATCCGCGTTTGGCCAGTCAGGCCGACAGCTTTCACCCGGCGGTGCTGCGCTTGATCGCTACCACGGTCAAGGCCGCCCATGCTCACGGCAAATGGGTCGGCGTATGTGGTGCGCTGGCCTCCGAGACGCTGGCGGTGCCACTGTTGCTGGGGCTGGGTGTCGATGAACTGTCGGTGAGCGTGCCGCTGATTCCTGCGATCAAGGCCCGGGTGCGGGAGCTGGATTTTGCAGCGTGCCAGACCCTGGCGCAGCAAGTGCTGGGGCTGGAAAGTGCTGAGCAGGTGCGAGCCGCCTTGTTGCCATTGCAGCAACCCATGACCGTGTTGGAGTACTGAATATGTTCGATAAAGTGCGCAAGGCGTTTTGGAAAGCCCTGACTCCGGATCTGGTGGCGGATGCGCCCGCCAAGCCTGCTTCGACCCTGGATGAAGCGATATTGGCGGCTCTGGGCGGTGCCAGCAATGTCAAATCCGAACAGCGGGTGGCCCTGACCCGTATTCGTGTAGAGCTTGACGATATCACCCGCCTGGACCCGCACGCCCTGCGCTTGGCAGGGGTGCCGGGGGTATTGAGCCTGCCGGGCGGGTTGGTGCATTTGGTGGTGGGCTTGTAACCCCCAGGCTCCGTAGCGGCTACCGTGCAGCTATTGCCCTTACTGTTTCCCAATTGCAGGTGTATCGTATTCGCCTTTTGCGGGTTCAACGCCCGCGCCGGATACGAGAGGTAGTTGAACCCATGTCCTTTACCCGTCGACAAATACTCGGTGGTCTGGCCGGCCTGGTAGTGGTGGGTGTTGGCGCAGGAGGCGCTTCGCGTTACTGGCTGGGCAAGGTGGCCGCCGAGAACGCTGGCCACGATTACGAGCTGATTGCAGCGCCTTTGGACGTCGAGCTGGTGCCCGGTCACACAACCGAAGCCTGGGCCTTTGGCCCTTCAGCGCCCGGCACCGAACTGCGTGTGCGTCAGGGCGAGTGGCTGCGGGTGCGTTTTATCAACCATCTGCCGGTCGCGACCACCATTCATTGGCACGGTATTCGTCTGCCGCTGGAAATGGACGGTGTGCCCTACGTCTCGCAACTGCCGGTGCTGCCCGGTGAGTATTTTGACTACAAATTCCGCGTGCCGGATGCTGGCAGCTATTGGTATCACCCGCACGTCAACAGCAGCGAAGAGCTGGGCCGTGGTCTGGTCGGGCCGTTGATTGTCGAAGAGCGCGAGCCCACCGGGTTCAAGCACGAACGCACCCTGAGTATCAAAAACTGGCACGTGGACGAAGAGGGCGGTTTTGTGCCGTTCAGCATCACTCGCGAAGCCGCCCGTGGCGGTACGGCCGGGCGCCTGTCGACGATCAATGGGGCTCATGTGCCGACCATAGAGCTGCCTGCTGGGCAGATCACCCGAGTGCGCATTCTCAACCTCGATAACACCCTGACCTATCGCCTGAATATTCCTGGCGTGGAGGCCAAAATCTACGCGCTGGACGGCAACCCCATTGAGCCAAGGCCTTTGGGCAAGGATTACTGGCTGGGCCCGGGCATGCGCATTTGCCTGGCAATCAAGGCTCCGGCTGCGGGCGAAGAGTTGTCGTTGCGCGACGGCCCGGTACGTTTGGGCACCTTACTCTCGGTTGCCAGTACCGACGCACCGGGCGAATGGCCGCCGGCGTTACCCGCCAACCCGGTTGCCGAGCCCGACGTGGCGAATGCCGAGAAGCTCAACTTCAATTTTGAATGGGTCGGCTCGGTCTCCGAGGACCTGGGCCCTGACCAGCCGCCGAGCTTGTGGCAGATCAACGGTGTGGCCTGGGACATCAAGGACAAGACCTGCGCCGACCGGCCCATTGCCAAACTCAAACTGGGCCAGAGTTATATCTTCGAGTTGAAGAACATGACCCAGTACCAGCACCCGATCCACTTGCACGGCATGAGCTTCAAGGTGTTGGCGTCCAATCGCAAAAAGATCATTCCGTACTTCACCGACACTTATCTGTTGGGCAAAAACGAGCGTGCCCGCGTGGCGCTGGTGGCGGATAATCCCGGCGTGTGGATGTTCCACTGCCATGTGATTGACCACATGGAAACCGGCCTGATGGCCGCTATTGAGGTTTCCTGATGCGACAAGGGCGTCAACCCCAGATCATCGACCGCAGCCGCGATCAAGACTTTATGCGCGAAGCACTGACCCTGGCCGCTCAAGGTGCGGCACTGGGTGAAGTGCCGGTGGGCGCGGTGCTGGTGCAGGGCGGTGAAATTATCGGTCGTGGCTTCAATTGCCCGATCAGCGGCAGCGACCCCAGCGCCCATGCCGAGATGGTTGCCATCCGCGCGGCAGCCGCAGCGGCCAGCAACTATCGGCTGCCCGGCAGCACGTTGTACGTGACGCTGGAGCCGTGCAGCATGTGTGCGGGGCTGATCGTGCACTCGCGTGTGGCGCGTGTGGTCTACGGCGCGCTGGAGCCCAAGGCCGGGATAGTGCAAAGCCAGGGGCAGTTCTTCACCCAGGGTTTTCTCAACCACCGGGTGTTGTTCGAAGGTGGGGTGCTGGCCGAAGAATGCGGGGCGATCCTCAGCGAGTTTTTCAAGGCCCGAAGAGCCAAATCCTAGGTGCATCAACCACCCAACCTGTGGGAGCGGGCTTGCTCGCGATGCAGACGGCGCGGTCAATCTGGATTCGCGCGGTGATGCTATCGCGAGCAAGCCCGCTCCCACAGGTCGTGGTTATTTCCTGGCGATGATCACTGCGCGCATCGGCGCGGGCAGGCCTTCAATGGTTTTGCTGTGATCATTGGGGTCGAGGTAGTCGCTCAGTGACTGGAATTTCATCCATTCGGTGGCGCGCTGTTCTTCGACCGTCGTGACGCTCACGTCAACACAGCGCACATCGCTGAAACCAGCGCGGCGCAACCAGCGCTCAAGCGCCGGGATCGAGGGCAGGAACCACACGTTGCGCATCTGCGCGTAGCGGTCTTCAGGCACCAGCACTTGATTCACGTCGCCTTCAATCACCAGCGTTTCCAGCACCAGTTCACCGCCTTTGACCAGGCAGTCTTTCAATGCCAGCAAATGCTCGATGGGCGAACGGCGATGGTAGAACACGCCCATGGAAAACACCGTGTCAAAGCCTTCAAGGTTTGGCGGCAGGTCTTCAAACGGGAAGGGCAGGTGCCACGCGGCCTCTTGCTGCAAAAAGCGCTGCACCGCCTGGAACTGACAGAAGAACAGCCAGTTGGGGTCAACCCCGATCACGCTGTGGGCACCGGCACCGAGCATGCGCCACATGTAGTAGCCATTGCCGCAACCCACATCGAGGATGCGCTTGTGCTTGAGGTTGATGTGCGGCGCAACCCGCGACCATTTCCAGTCCGAGTGCCATTCGGTATCGACGTGTACACCAAACAGGTCGAACGGGCCCTTGCGCCAGGGTGACAGGCCCATCAGCGCCTGACGCATCTGCGCGCGGGTTTCGTCGTCGCAGTCGGTGTCCAGAGTCAGGCCGTTGAGCAGATCGATCTCGGTCGGCATAACGTCAGGCAGCGCATCCAGCGCACTTTGCCAGCGCTCCAGATCGCCGTGGCCTTTGTCCATTTTGACGTCGAGCTGGGCTTGCAGGGTGTTGGCCCATTCAGCCAGTGGAGTGCCGGCCAGACGCCGGGCAAGAGGGGACAAATCAATCATGGCAAGGCAATCAACGAGGCAAAGTTAAGACACTGGAACCACGGCACGACTTTCGAGAACCCGGCCGCCAGCAGGCGTTCGCGGTGTTCTTCGAGGCTGTCGGGCTTCATGACGTTTTCGATGGCGCTGCGCTTTTGCGCGATTTCCAGATCGCTGTAGCCGTTGGCGCGCTTGAAGGCAACGTGCAGATCGGTCAGCAGCGCGTGTTCTTCGGGATCACTGAAGCGCAGTTTCTCCGAGAGAATCAGAGCACCGCCCGGCAGCAGCGATTGGCGGATACGACTCAGCAGTGCCAGACGCTCCTCTGGAGCAATAAACTGCAGGGTAAAGTTCAACGCCACCACCGACGCGGGCTCAAACGCCAGTGCCAGGATATCGCCTTCGATCACTTCAACCGGCAACAACTCCTGGAACATCGAGTTTTGCCCATTGAGGTATTCGCGGCAGCGCTCGACCATCGCCGCCGAGTTGTCTACCGCGATCACCTTGCAGCCGTCGGTACGCACATGTCTACGCAGTGCCTGGGTGACTGCACCCAACGAGCTGCCCAGGTCGTACAGAACGCTGTCGGGCTGGGCAAACTGGGCTGCGAGCACACCAAGGTTTTCGACAATGGTGGGGTAGCCGGGCACCGAGCGCTTGATCATGTCCGGGAACACCCGCACCACGTCTTCGTTGAAGGCGAAGTCCGGCACCTGGGCCAGGGGCTGGGCGAAAATACGGTCGGGTTCTTTGCTCACGGCGGTTCCGGCGATGGAAATTTTAAAGGGGCGGCATTTTAGCCAAGTTAGCGCCGGGATGCGCGGTCTGTCTGATAAACCGTTCAGCGCTTGCCCTGAGAAAACACCGAGGCAGTAATGCCCCATTGGCCAAGCCAGTAACTGAGAATGATCAGATAGGGTGCAGCGCCGAAGGGCAGTACAAAACGATCAATGCCAATCAGGCTGTCCGAGACCACGAATGCCAGCGCGCCGGCGGCTGCCAGCCAGGCTGAACCCTTGGAGATGCGGGTGCCCAGGCGGGCGAGGGCGCGCCACAGCATGGCGCTGATGGCCAGAGCGTAGACCGCCACCGGAATCAGTAAATCGCCCAGGCCCTTGGCCGCCATCACACTGAACAGGCTAACACCTGCCAGCAGCGCCAATGCCAAGGCAAGCAAGGCCGGGCGACGGCAGTCCACGAGGTAGGCCTTGAGGTAAGCCAGGTGGGCGAACAAAAATGCGCCAAGCCCCCAAACAAACAGGTCCTGTGGCCAGGCCAGCAGAATGTCGCCCAGCAGGGAAAACAACAGGCCGAGGCTGATCCAGCGTCGATAGGGGCTGGGGCGAGCATCTTGCAGCCAGCCGAGCAATGCCAGTACCGGCACCGGTTTGCTCAGCAAACACAGCAACGTGGCATGCAGGCTGAGCCCGTACAGGTAAGTGCCAGCGCCCATTACCGCGAGGATCAGCCAAGCCATATCAGTTCACCGTGATTGGGCAGTCGAATACCTGGGCCGGTTCTGCCTCGGGTTCCCAGGGTTGTTGAGAGGTCAAGCGCAGGCGCCCGCTGCCAGCGGCAAACACCTGGAAACGCCAGGTCGAGAGCCCGCCGCTGCCCAGTAACTGACCATCGTCGCTGCTGCTGTAAACCTCCGGGCCGAGGCTGCGCAGCACGCCGCCAGCGGAGTCCTGAATGGCCCAACGGTAACCGGTGGTGGGGTTGCTTGGCAGCGACACAATCAGGTGCTGGCCAACGTGCAGTAGCTTGGGGCAGTCGCTTTGTTCTTCGACGGTAACGTTGTGTGCAGGCTGTTGCGCACAGGCCGTCAGCAGGCTGAGGCCGAGCAGAGGGATAAAACGTGCAAGGGGCATTGAAGGCTCCGGTCAGACAAACACAATGACGCAGCATAACCCATGATGGGCGCGGCGCCATTTGTCGGCTGCGGATCAGAAAGAGGCATGCGGCGGGCTGATCGTGAAATCGCCACACATCTCCAGGCTATTGCCGTTGTGGTCCAGGCATTCCATTGTGAACAGTCGGGCGCTGTAGCAGCTCTCGACCACACTCAGGTGCAGGGTGCCAATGTCGGCCTGGTTCAAGTGATAGAACTCACGCCCGGCCACTTCAACGCATTCGATGTACGACATCGAGTGAACGGGGCCGTGTTCGCCTTTTTTGAACAGGTAAGTGCCGGACTGGATGTTGATGTCTAGGGTCAGGGAAACAGCACGATAAACGGTTGAACCGAAGTCATCGAACTCGCCGGTAATGACAATTTTTTTCTGGCTGCTGGCAAAGGTCATTTCCTGAGCGGCAAACGCAGGGCGGTCGAGCAGCTCGGCTTTGAGTTCTCCCCGGGTTCTGGGGTTGAACACCTTCTGGCCTGACTCTTTTTGCCTGAGGACATCCGGGTTTTCAAACGCAGGATGATGAAGTGGCATGGTCGTCGGCTCCTGCGTTATTTTTGTGGGATTAGACTCTATTAGCGGCGGGAAACACTCAGGCGTCTACTGTCAGAAATGACAGTAGAGCTGTTTAAAGCACAACAGGTATGACACATAAAGGCTGTAGCCGCTGCCATTGGCTGTGATGGGCCGCGCAACGGCGAAGGCCCTTTGGTCTTGTCGCAGCCTGCAGCAGCGGCTACAGGGTTGTTTTAAAACAACACTTTGGCTACATCGGTAAAGCGTTTGGCGAAGTGCACGGTGATGCCTTCTTTCAAGTAATCGGGCAGTTCTTCGAAGTGGCCCCGGTTAGGCTCGGGCAGGATCAGTTCGTGAATTTTCTGCCTGCGCGCCGCAATTACTTTTTCACGCACGCCACCAATCGGCAAAACATGCCCGGTCAGAGTCAGCTCGCCAGTCATTGCAATGCCTTTTTTCGGCGGTTGATTACGTGCCAGTGACAGCAGCGCACTCGCCATGGTCACGCCTGCGCTCGGGCCGTCCTTGGGTGTTGCGCCTTCAGGCACGTGCAAGTGTACGAAGGCCTCATCGAAGAACTTGGGATCCCCGCCAAACTGCTTGAGGTTGGAGCTGATATAGCTATAGGCGATTTCGGCAGACTCTTTCATGACCTCGCCCAGTTGCCCGGTCAGCTTGAAGCCGCGATTAAGGGTATGAATGCGCGTTGCCTCAATCGGCAACGTCGCGCCGCCCATGCTGGTCCAGGCCAGGCCGGTAATCACCCCGGTGCCGCTGATCACCTGCTCGTTACGGAACACCGGCATGCCCAGTGATGCTTCGAGATCCTTGGGCGCGATCTTGATCACCGCTTGCGGATCGTCGAGCAACTTGACCACCGCCTTGCGCACCAGTTTGCCCAACTGCTTCTCAAGCTGGCGCACCCCGGCCTCGCGGGCATAACCGTCGATCACCGCACGTAGGGCGCTGTCGCTGATGCTCAGGCTATTTTTGGATACCCCGGCTTTTTCCAGCTGTTTTGGCCACAGGTGACGCTTGGCGATCGCGACCTTTTCTTCCGTGATGTAACCCGAGAGGCGAATCACCTCCATGCGGTCGAGCAAGGGACCCGGGATCGAGTCCAGAGTGTTGGCAGTACAGACAAACAGCACTTTGGACAGGTCCAGGCGCAGGTCCAGGTAGTGATCGAGGAAGTCGACGTTCTGTTCCGGGTCCAGGGTCTCGAGCAAGGCAGATGCCGGATCACCCTGGAAGCTTTGGCCCATCTTGTCGATCTCGTCGAGCATGATCACCGGGTTCATCACTTCGACATCCTTGAGCGCCTGCACCAGCTTGCCCGGCTGAGCGCCAATGTAGGTACGGCGATGGCCTTTGATCTCGGCCTCATCGCGCATGCCACCGACGCTGAAGCGGTAAAACGGACGGCCCAGGGACTCGGCAATCGACTTGCCGACACTGGTTTTACCCACACCTGGCGGGCCTACCAGCAGCACAATCGAACCGCTCACCGAACCTTTGTAAGCGCCCACGGCGAGGAATTCGAGGATTCGGTTTTTGATGTCGTCCAGCCCGGCATGGTGAGCATCAAGCACTTTGCGCGCGTGCTTGAGGTCGAGCTTGTCCTGACCGAATACGCCCCATGGTACTGACGACGCCCAGTCCAGGTAGTTGCGGGTGACGGCGTACTCTGGCGATCCGGTTTCCAGGATCGACAACTTGTTGATCTCGTCATCGATACGCTTTTGCGCCTGGGGCGGTAGCGTTTTGCCTTCAAGGCGTTGCTTGAACTGCTCGATATCGGCGCTGCGATCGTCCTTGGTCAGGCCCAGTTCCTGCTGGATCACCTTGAGTTGTTCCTTGAGGAAAAACTCGCGCTGATGTTCGCCGATCTTGAGGTTAACCTCGGCCGAAATCTCTTTTTGCAGCCGCGCAACTTCGACTTCCTTGCGCAGCATGGGCAGCACTTTTTCCATGCGCTTGAGGATCGGGACGCAATCGAGCACCTGTTGCAGCTCGTTGCCGGTGGCTGACGTCAGCGCAGCTGCGAAGTCAGTCAGGGGCGATGGATCGTTGGGGCTAAAGCGATTGAGGTAGTTTTTCAGTTCTTCGCTGTACAGCGGATTGAGCGGCAGCAGCTCTTTGATCGCATTGATCAGCGCCATGCCGTACGCCTTCACCTCGTCGGAAGGATCCTTGTGTTGCTGCGGGTATTCGACCTCTACCAGATAGGGTGGGCGGTGATGTTTGAGCCAGGTGCTGATGCGCACGCGGGTCAGGCCCTGGGCCACGAATTGCAATTTGCCGTTTTCGCGGCTGGCGTGATGAACCTTCACCAACGTGCCGTATTCCGGCAGGCTTTTGGTGTCGAAATGGCGAGGATCATCGGGAGGTGTGTCGACAAAAAACAGCGCCAACGAGTGATGAGGCGACTTGCTGACCAATTCCAGGGTTTCGGCCCAGGGCTCTTCATTGACGATGACCGGCAGGACTTGTGCCGGGAAGAATGGCCGATTGTGGATCGGGATGATGTACACCTTGTCCGGCAGGTTCTGCTCAGGCAACGCCAGTTCAGTGCCTCCAGCGTGCGGTTGGTGTTCGGAGTGTTCTACCTCGGTGTATTCAGCGGTGTCGTCCGGAAATTCTTGCTGGTCGCTCATAGGGCACCTGCGCAATTGGGTATGGGTATTAGATGGGGCGCGGTGCCAGTGGTTTCAATGGTGAACAGAGTTTCATGATCAATTGGCGGCACAAGCGGTAGCTGGGTGAAGAAATTCTGTAGTCGCTGAGGAGCGTAGCGAGGCTGCTTCCGAGGCGCAGTCCTCGTACACCCGGTAAACGCAGTGTTTCTGAATTAACGGATTGAATGGTTGACGACTGCTGCGCAGCCGGACGCAGCCTCGCGGGGCTCGTCAGCGACTACAAGGTTTTGCATATTTCCCGATTGAAGAAATAAATAAGCAACCCCCCTGCGCTAGGCCTTTGTCGCCAACAACTTGACAGTAGACGGCCTGTATTTATTGGGTGATCTTCTTTATGCGGCAGTTGGATCCATAACAATAAAGATGGACTGAAAGGTCACTGGTCTGGCTTTTTCAAGGAAGTCGAGGGAACGCTTATGTGGGTATTGGCATTCACTCAATGGATTGAGGGCGCAGCATGAAGTTGCGTAACAGTTTCCAGGCGCGTATCAGCGTGTTTCTTGCGCTGCTCCTGTTATTGGTCATCGGTGCGGTGTACTTCGCCGTTAAAGCCGTGACCATTTCGGTGTCCCGCGATCAGGCGCAAGAACAGCTTAAAACCGGCACGCGGGTGTTTGAACGGTTTATGGATTTGCGCTGGAACCGCATTCAGTACGGCCTTGATTGGTTGACCAACGACTCGGGGTTTCGTGAAGCGACCATCAATGGCAGCCCTTCGTTGATAGAGCGTGTCTTGGTGGAGTTCGAATCGAGCCTGAAGGGCAGCGAGCTGTTTGTGCTGGATCTCGACGGCAGGCTTATCACCAGCACGCTCAAAGCCCTGCCGGCAGGGCAAGTGTTTCCTTATGCCGAGGCCTTGAAGCGGGCGCGTCGTACTTCTCAAACCATGGTGATCGGCATACTTGCTGGCAGGCCATACATGATGGTGCAAAGTGCGGTGCTGGCGCCGTTGCCCGTAGTGCGAGTGGTGTCGGGAATGCCGATGGGTGAAGCGTTCGCCCATGAGTTGAGCTCACTCAGTAACCTGCAGGTGTCGTTCCTGACGGTTAAACAAGGCGAGAGCGGAGCACTGAAGGGGACTCTGCCGGACTTTATGAGTGCCAGTATCATCAAATTTGTAGACGAGCATACGCCGAGTTCAATGATCCATTTCAGCGAGATTCACGGTAAACGCTTTCTTGGGCAACTGTTGCAACTGGCCAATACCGCAGACCCGGGCAATGGGCAGGTGCTGGCGGTTTTACAAAGCCCTCTGGATGAGTCCATACAGGCGTTCAATTCGCTGGATCGCAAGTTTCTCTTGATCCTGGGGGCGGCGCTGCTCGCTTCATTGCTCGGCGCATTATGGCTGGCGCGTGCAGTTTCACGGCCAGTCAGCCTGCTGGCCGAGGCTGCGCAGCGCATTGGGCGGGGTCATTACGAAACTCCGGTGGAGCTCAAACGCAAGGATGAGCTTGGGTTTCTGGCCAGCGCAATCAATGCCATGCAAAGCGGGATTGCTGCACGGGAACAGCAACTGGTGCATAACACCCTACACGACTCAGTCACAGGCTTACCCAATCGTACCTTGGTCATGGAACGTCTGGGCAGCGCCATCAGTGCACGACGCAGTGTGGTGTTGATCCATTTGAGTATCGAAAACTATCGTGTGATCAAGGACAGCACTGGCCCGGAGGGGGTAGAGCTGATCATGCGTGAATCCGCTCGCGTGATGCGCGAAACGCTGCGCGAACACGATACGGCGGCATGCATCACGGGCAACGAGTTTTTGCTATTGCTCGAAAGCACCCAGGTTGATGCAGGTGTTGCGATGGCTGACCGGCTATATGCGTTATTGAGCTGTCCGCTGAGTATTGATGGGCATGAGGTGGTGCTGGAAATCTGCATGGGTATTGCCGCATACCCGCTTAACGGGCAAAGCGTTGATGAGCTGACCAGTCGTGCTGCAATTGCGTGCCGCGATGCCGCAGCCTTGCCGGGTTACTTGCAGGTATATCAGCAGGATCGCGACCTGGTTTATCAGCGGCAAATCCAGCTGATCAGGGACTTGCGCAATGCCGCTGATGAAGGCCAGTTGTTTTTGCATTACCAGCCCAAACTGGATATTCGCAGTGGCCTTGTACGCCAGGCTGAAGCGCTGCTGCGCTGGCAGCACCCGGAACTGGGTCTGGTCTCACCGGCTGAATTTATCCCGCTGGCCGAGCGTACGGGTAGCATGTTGTTACTGACAGGGTGGGTGATTGAGGAAGGTATTCGTCAGTTGGCTGAGTGGAATCACAGGGGCTTGCATCTGCAACTGTCATTGAACATCTCTGCGGCGGATTTGCAGGGCGAAGATCTGTTGGTAGCCGTTGAAGGCCTGCTCAAGCGCTATGCGCTGTCTGCCGAACAGCTGATTTTCGAAATCACCGAAAGTACGGCCATGCACGACCCGGAACATTCGCTCAGCGTGCTTGAGAAACTGCGCGATGCCGGTATCAGTTTGTCGGTGGATGACTTTGGCACGGGTTATTCGTCGCTGGCTCACCTCAAGCGACTGCCAGTGCAAGAGCTGAAGATCGATCAATCGTTTATCCGTGACCTCGACGAAACCAGCGAAGACGCGGTGATCGTACGTTCAACCATCGAAATGAGCCACAACCTGGGGCTTAAGGTAGTGGCTGAGGGCGTTGAGTATCAACATACCCTTGACCTGCTGCAGCGCTGGCACTGCGACACGGCGCAGGGCTACCTGATCAGCCGCCCGCTGGATGCAGCGGCGTTTGAGGTCTGGTTATCGAACTCAAGTGCGATAGTTTGAGCTGTTGGGCAAGCTCAGTGCTACCCGACGATAAAGCCCGTTCACTCAAATCCGTGTGCCCACAACTGTGGGAGAGAGCCTGCTCGCGAAGGTCCACAGATGCACCGCCGACTTAACTGAACAGCATTGCGCTCATGAGTTTGGTTGGGTGATGTTCAACACGCGCACCAAAACCGTCATTAGTAGGCAGAGAGTGGCCAGATAAAGTGGATTTTGAACACTGAGCAGGCTGACGGTAACTCCAACGAAAGCAGCTACCAGTTGATGAATTAATCCGCACAACGCCATTGAATAAGGCCCCTTGACTGGAGAGTGAGCACTGGCGGTGGACAAACTGATGGGGTAACTGATGGCTTGGCCGAGCACAATTAAACAGTAAGGCACCCATAGCAGCGCGGCAAATGTGGTATTAGCAATGACACCAAGCACCATCACGACACTGCCAGCTACCATGATACTTGTGGCGATGGCGCTCAGTTGCGATTGCCCACGGATCAAAACGTAGCGATTGACGATAAGCGATCCCAACACATAAGCCAGACTCATTGCCCATCCCAATGCGCCATACTCACTGACCGACCACTCATAAGTTGTCTGGAAAACCGAAGGGGCGGCCGTGTTGAAGCCAATAATGATTCCGTAACCCAGTCCACCAATCAGCGTAGGGCGCAGGAACGGCGCATGACGAAATATTGTCAGGTAATGCCTCCAGCAAACGGGTGTGCTACTTGCCTGGCGAGCACCTGAAAGCCAGCGATAAACACATCCGGCCTGAAGGGTGGCACCAATGGCCAAGCACCAGAAGGTAGCGGGCCAGCCAAAAGTGCTCATTAAAATTGCCCCCGCGTATTGCCCAACCCCTAATGAGATAACAAACGCGATGGATAGCCACGAAAGTGCTTTGGCGACTTGATTACCCTTAAAGTGTTGTGCCACAAGCGATCTGGCCATAACTGACATGCCGCTTGCAGCAAGTCCCTGCAAAAATCGAAGGGAGAGAAAGGTCTCAATCTGTACACAAGCGGCCAGCAGCGCGTTAGTCAAACTGAATATTAATAACGACGCTATCAAGACCGGTTTTATCCCCCATGCAGCTCCCCATTTACCCCATAGCAACATAGGCATAGCCATGCCCACCAGATAAGTCGGCAGTGATAAAGAAGCCAGGTTTTGCGTAGTGTTCAGTGAGAGGGCTATAGACGGCAGCGCTGGCAAGTACATCATCATGCCCAGTTGCGCCAGGAAGACGGTCAGGGAAGATAAGCTGATTAACAATGACGTCTGTAAGCACAGCATCCATATCACTCTTGAAAGGGGGAGGGGGCAATATTTGTACAGTGTGAGTGGGCAGAGGGAGGTCGTTAAGTGAGTGTTGGTAAGTTATTGTCCTGCCAGTACCTATGGACGAGATGACAAAAATTTTTTATCAGCTCTTGGGTCATGTCCGCGCGTAGAGTTACTCTTATTGCAGCTTGGTCTTTGGCCACGACTGGAAAAAATACAGAGGCCGTAAAAAAACCATTATTAGCAAGGTAGGAGACTGCATGAGTTGCTGTTTCAGGCTGTCCGCAATGGATAAGTCGAATGGCTGTAAAATTTCCCTGCTGCTTTGTTTTTACTAGGCTGTCGAAGAGTGCAGTGTTCGCTCTTAATTTATGTTGTAGTTGGTCTAACTCATCAGTGTAATGTAGCAAAATAGACGCTCGACCAGCACCAATGGCTGCACTGTTAAGACTTTGTGACCAGTTGCTGGGACCACCGTAGCGCAACGTTTTTTGTTTGTGTTCGGAGTTTCCGAACATGACGACGCCTCCACTAGCACCAAACGATTTTGCGAGAGATGCAACAATTATTGAGTTGTTGTCCAGCTCTTTAAGGTTTGATCTGATGTGTCCGGTGCCCTGCTTGCCTGTTGCAGATAGTGAGTGTGAGTCATCTATGTAAATAAACATGTTGTATCGGTCTTTCAAATACTGAATGGCCTCAATGTTTGCGACGCCTCCCATGCTGTATACACCATCGGCAATATAGGCGACACGTTGGTGTTTTTTGCACAGGTCCTCTAGGTAATTCATGTCGTTATGCGGGCAAGTTATAACCTCGGTTTCATCGGCGCAAGCAGCTTTTAAATGATTCATTGAGTAGTGAGCGTTTTTGTCAAAACACATAAGAGGAGCTGAGTTGTGGGTGAACGTCCCGGAGGCCAGCAAGGGGAGGATGCTTGCACTTGCTGCGCTGCATGAAAGTGTTGTGAGGCAGTGAGCGGAAAAAAGAGTTGATAGTTCTTGTTCGTAGAGTTCAAGGATATTAAGTTTGCAGCGATTTTTAGAGTTTGGGATGCGTAATGATCCGGTGTTTTTTAGCGCTTCAATAGCACCATTCAGCAGTGCAGGATGGTAATCGAGTCCAAGGTAAGAAGTAGTACAGAAATGATGAAATGTTCGGTTGTGCTGATCTCTGAAATGGTTGGTGCCCTCGATTATGACGTTAAGGTTGGATATTTTATTTAGATCGGCATTTTTCCAGTGGGTATCTGCCGTGGATATCATTTTTTTGTAGTTGCTGAATTTGTTTTTTTGATCCTTGCTGTCGGCCATCTTTGTTTTGCTCCTTGAAGAGTTCGAAGGCTTTTCCAAGGGCGTATTCTTAGCTTTCAGTGTTCGATGTGTATGTGGGAGGGTAGAGTTTTTTTTGTAAGAATTTGCTGGTTATATTGTGCAGCACTACTATAAGTAGAGGCGCTAAGTGAGGTTTTTCTTGGGGGTGCTGTTTTTATGGCCGTTCTAGTAATGCATTTTATGCGCCCATTGAATGATGCTCGTTTTGGTGAGCTTGTTTAATCGTGACAACACCCACAAAAAAGGCAACTATCTCTCGATAGCCGCCTTTTTCATAACTCGCTGTAAAACTTACTCAGCCAGTTTAAACGCCATTACATAGTCACCTTTTTTGGTGCCCAAACCGCCATGACCACCCGCCATGACCAGCACATATTGGGTGCCGTCCTTGCCGGTGTAGGTCATTGGGGTGGTCTGGCCGCCAGCTGGCAGACGACCTTCCCACAGTACTTTGCCGTTGTTTACATCGTAAGCACGCAGGTACTGGTCAAGGGTACCGCTGAGGAAGGCAACGCCACCTGCGGTGGTGAAGGTCCCGCCCAGGCTTGGAACGCCCATCGACAATGGAATCGGAACCGGCGAGCTGTCACGCACGGTGCCGTTTTTGTGCTTCCAGATCACCTGGTTGTTGGTCAGGTCGACTGCTGCAACATAACCCCACGCCGGTGCTTGGCACGGCAGGCCCAGTGGTGACAGCAGAGGCTCCAGAATCACACCGTAAGGTGCGCCTTTGTTCGGTTGAACGCCGGAGGTTTCGCCTTTGCGTGGGCCCATGGCAGCTACGTCCGCCTGGGGAACCATTTTGGAGGTGAAAGCCATGTAGCTCGGGTTCAGGAATGCGATCTGGCGAACCGGGTCAACCGAGATGCCGCCCCAGTCAAATACGCCGAAGTTGCCTGGATACACGATCGAACCTTGCAGCGAAGGCGGGGTGTACATGCCATCGTAACGCAGGGATTTGAAGTGAATCCGGCACAGCATCTGGTCAAACGGGGTCACGCCCCACATGTCACGTTCGGTCAGAACCGGCGGGATCATGTTCAGGTCCGAACGAGGCTGGGTCGGCGCCGTGTGGTCGCCTTCTACTGCGCCGCCAGGAGCCGGGATCTCGTTGATCGGCACGATGGCTTCGCCGGTGCGACGGTCCATCACGTAGATGCTGCCTTGCTTGGTGGAAGCCAGCAGAGCCGGTTTCACGCCATCAGCGGTTTTCAGGTCCATCAGTGTTGGTTGACCACCTACGTCCATGTCCCACAGGTCATGGTGAGTCAGCGGACGATACCAGCGGACTTTACCGGTGTTGATGTCCAGGGCAGTGATGCCAGCGGCATAACGCTCGGAGTCTTCGGTACGGTCGCCACCATATTGGTCAGGCGTTTGGTTGCCCATCGGCAGGTACAGCATGCCGAGGTTTTCGTCGACGGCGAACATCGACCACATGTTTGGCGAGTTACGGGTGTAGGTTTCGCCTTCAGCAATCGGTGTGGTTTTTTCCGGGTTGCCGCTATCCCAGTTCCAAACCAGCTTGCCGGTACGTACGTCGTACGCACGGATCACGCCCGATGGCTCGTCAGTGGAGATGTTGTCGGTCACGTGGCCGCCAATCACCACCAGATCTTTGGTCACGGCAGGTGGCGAGGTGGAGTAGTAGCCACCTGGTGCGAAGGTGCCGATGTTGTGACGCAGGTCAACTGCGCCATTGTCACCAAACTCTTCACACACTTTACCGGTGTCGGCGTTCAGGGCGATCAGACGGGTGTCAGCAGTCGGCAGGAACAGGCGACGCGGGCACGAGTTGCTGGATGTGGCAGCAGCAGGCTCGGCAGCGCTTTGTTCGGTGCTGACTTTGGCGTAGGCGTTTTCGTCGTGGTAAGTCACACCACGGCAGGTCATGTGCGCCCAGCCTTTGAAGTTGGCAGCGTTCTGAGTGCTGATCTTCGGGTCGTAGCGCCAGATTTCCTTGCCGGTGTCGGTGTCAAGAGCAATCACCTGGCTGTGTGGAGTACACACGTACAGCATGCCGTTGACTTTCAGCGGGGTGTTCTCGGCCGTTGTTTCGCCGGGATCGCCTTCGCCAGGAATGTCACCGGTGCGGAATGTCCAGGCTGGAACCAGCTTGTGGGCATTTTGCGGAGTGATTTCCTTGAGCGGTGAGTAGCGGTCACCAAAGGCGGTACGACCGTAGGACTGCCAGTCGCCATCCGGCATGGCCGGTGCGGCATTGGTCATGCCAGGTACGGCATCACGGTCCAGTTGCCCCTTGATTTCTCCAGGGCTGGTGAACTGGCTGGCCAGAGCAGCTAGGCCGGCCAATACCACGGCAATGCTCAGCGCGCCGGTAGCCATAGGTGCCGACTGACCGCGCAGAACCGGACGACGGAACCATGGCAGCAGCAGAACGATACCGATAGCGAACCATACGGCCAGACGTGGCACCAATTGCCACCAGTCCAGACCCACTTCCATCAGTGCCCATACGGTGCTGGCGAACAGCACCAGAGCGTACAGAGCCAGTGCCGCACGGCGCCCTGCAATCAGCAGTGCACCCGACAAGCCAAAACCGATACCGGCCAGCAGGTAGTACCACGACCCGCCAAGCGTGACCAGTTTGATACCCCCGGCCAACATGGCCAGGCCCATTAGCAGCAGCAGGATACCGAGAAGGCTCGGTAGCAGGCGGCTTCGACTGAAAGCACCTTCAGTGCTCATAGTGTGGTTCTCCGTTGCGTTTGAGGTATTCCCGCGGGGGTGGGTCTTGAGGGACGAACCATCGCGGGAGTGGATCAGTTAAATAAGTGTTTGGTCGCAACCTTAAAGGTTGCTGTTGCAGCCCGTTGGTCAGAACGAACTTTGAATTTTCAGACCGCCAATCAACGCGTCATCCAGTTGGCTGACGCCACCGGGGTGGCGGATGTATTGCAAGTTCGGTCGAACGGTCAGCCAATTGGTCACGTGCACGCCGTAGTACAGTTCGGCGCTGTATTCCGTGTCCTGGGGTGGCAGGTAGTCAGGGTTGTCGAAGTCGTAGAGGGTGCGGGCCTGGTTGCTGGCCTGGGCGTTCTTGCGATAAGCCGGGTTGACATGAACCCGCGCCATGGCAAAGCCGATATCGTCCTTGGGACGGGCATCGAACACGCCTTTGTAGACGACGCCCGCCTGAACATAGTTGTCCACGGCGTTGGTCTTCTTGTCGTGCATAGTGGCATTGGCGAACACACTCAAGCCCCTCGACTGATCGCTGGCGCGGGTAGTGAGCTGTTGTTGCACGCCCAGCCACATCCCATGTTTGCTCGAACTGCTGCGATACGCCTCGCCGGTCAAGGCCGCGGGCTGGCCGTTGGCATCTTTGTAAACATCTGTTGCCTTGGCATTACTGTAGTAGTACCCCGCACGATATTCCCCTGGCAGGCCATTAATTTTTGGCGTCCACACCAGTTCAATCGGCAGCACCGCGCCTTGGGTGCCGCTACCGCTGAGTTTGAAACCGTTGCCGCGATCCAGGTTCGACGGGTTCTGCTCATAGGCGCCGACCTGTGCGTACAACTCGGGCGTCAGATGATATTTGACCCGCAGGGCCCATTGGCTGACAGGCCAGTTGTACCAAATGCTGCCGGCCCAGTTGCCGACCTGCGAGCCGCAGAATGCCAGGTTCTGGAAGTCACACGGGAAGCTGTTGAAGTCTTCGCCCTGGCCGAAACGACCGACCTTGATGTCGAGCTTCTGATCGAGGAACTTCTGCTGGTACCACATCTGGGTCAGGCGCGTGGTTTGACCGCGCCCCCAGACTTCCTGGGCCGAGGTGAAGCCGCCGACGCGTGGGTCGTTGATGCGGTCATTACTGATGTTGTTGCCGCTGCGCTGGGTAATCGTCAGTTGAAACTCGGCGTCATCCCAGCCCAGGATCTTCTGCAAGTCCAGGTGCGTGCCCAAACCGAACTGGTCGCTATAGCGCGCTGTACGGTCATGGTCGTAGCCGCCGTGCAGGTTCGAACCTACTTCGCCTACGTAGTCGAGGGAAAAGGAGTAACCCTTTTTTTCCAGTTCACTACGGGTGCCGCCCCAATCACCGAGCATCCACTTGGAGTCGCTGTCGAAGGCAGGAGCTGCCTGTACGCAGGTGGCCAGGCCAAAAGCGGTAATGCCGCCGATCAGAGTCAGGGCTTTTTGCCCGGCCATAGGCAATAGCGCGCTGTGCTTGCGCAAGTTCAGGAATGTGGACATAGGTCGAAATAGTGAGTCTTTATAGGTATGGCTGTGGCTGTGGGTAGCGCTGTCTTTGGAGGCAGGACTCACACATAGAGATTCAAGGGCCGGGTGAATCGTTTTAGCCCTTGGTGATGAAATGATAAAGGGATGAATCGTTTAGAAACAGCACTTTAAGTGACATGCATCATTTCGGATTCGGTAACAGTGTGCTGCGACCGTTCGCCCCAGGGCGTTTTTGTCGCGGCCTCCCTTGATTGGAGGCCGCGTATTTACTGATGTGCAGCTTAAAATGTGGTGCGTAGGCCGACTTCGATACCGCGTCCTGGCGCGGGTGCTATGTCACGCAAAATAGAACTGGCATAACGCACAGTCTGGTTGGTCAAATTGTCGCCTTTGACGAATGCCAGCCATTGGCTGCTACCGACATCAAAGTGATAACCGGCGCTGGCGCCCAGGGTGGTGTAGCCGTCGGTGCCGGATTCATTGGCCGGCACGCGGCCCTGATTGCTGGCGTGTTCGACATCGACCCTTGCCTGCCAGCGGTCCAGCTCCCACAGCAGGCCACTGCTCAGGCGCAAGGGGGCAATACGTGGCAATGCTTCGCCGGTATCGAGGTTGGTGGCGCGGGTGTAGTCCCCCGACAGCTCAAGGGCGAACTTACCGTAAGCGCTTTCACCCAACTTCCAGTGATCCTTGGCTTCAAAGCCAGTGAAGCGTGCCCGTACCCCGGAATAGGTGTATTCGGGAATGCCATCTGCGTCAGGTTCACCTTCGTCATTCAGGGTGCGACCTGTGCCCAGCAAGCCGATGTAATTGGAGAAGTGGCTGTAGAACACGCCGACACTGCCTTTGTGGGTGCCATTGTCAAAGCGCAGTGCCAGATCGCTGGAGACGGCTTTTTCTTTCGCCAGATTGGCGTTGCCCACTTCATAGGTGCCGGTGGCGACGTGGGCGCCATTGGCGTACAGCTCGTAGAACGTTGGTGCGCGTTCGGTGTAGCCCAAGGTAGCGGCCAGCGACCAGATCGGGGTGAGGGTGAACACGGCGCCTGAAGACAGGCTGCCCGAGGTGAAGCTTTTGGAACTGTCGGCCGCCGCAAAGCGCTCGTTGCCCTTGGCATCGGGGTCGACCACGGTGTGTTCCAGGCGCCCGCCGAGGCTGAGCTTGAGTCGGTCGGTGGCTTGCAGTTCTTCGAGAATAAACAGCGCGCCGCTGTTGGTGTCGGTCTGCGGCACGAAAGCCTCTTCGCCCAGGGCCGAAAACTCATTGCGATTGACCTGTGCTCCGACGATGCCTTCGAGCGGGCCAATGGGTATATGGCGCGCTTCAACGCGGGCTTCGTAGCCTTTGTTTTTGAAGGTAGTACCGACTTCGCCGCCCTCGATTTCACGGTGTTCGTAATCGGTGTAACCGGCGTCCATTTTCAGTGAGCTGAAGGGGCCTTGCAGATTGCGGATTTCCGAGGCGAAGGCGTAGTGATCCTGCTTCATGCGGATGCGTACGTCCTGCTCGGCCGGTGATCCGTAGTTGGCGTCGTAAGTGCTGTAGGACAGACCTGCGTAACCATCCTCCCAAGTGTAGGAGCCGCCCACGGCACCCCCGTCCTGACGGCCATTACTGTTGCCCAAACGGCCTTTCTTTTCGTCGCCATCGTCGCTTTCAGGGGCATGACGGCTGCGGGCATAGCCAGGGATTTTCAGGTCATTGAACTCGCGGGCGTTGGCATCCAGATGCAGGGCGAAGGTGCCATCACCGGCTTCCAGTTTGCCGGCACTGCTGCGGGTTGTGTCAGCGCCGCCGTAGCGCAGTTCGCCCGCGCCGTGAATGCCGTCGATAGCGGCGGTGGGGATGCGGTTGTCGAAGGTGTTGACCACGCCACCAATGGCATTGCCGCCGTACAGCAGGGCTGCCGGGCCGCGCACTATTTCGATGCGTTCAACGTTGACCGGGTCCAGCGGTACGGCGTGATCATATGACAGCGACGAGGCATCCAGTGCTCCGACACCGTTGCGCAGGATGCGGATACGGTCGCCATCCAGTCCGCGAATGATCGGTCGGCTGGCGCCTGGGCCGAAGTAGGAAGAAGACACGCCCGGCTGCTTGTTGAGGGTTTCGCCCAAGCTGCCTTGCTGCAGCAGGGTAAGGTCGTCGCCTTCCAGCACGGTGGTTGGCGAGGCCAGTTGGCTGTTGCCCAGTGGGTTGCCGGTAATCACTTGCGGTTGCAGTTCAAGGGCGTAGGCCGGGGAGGCGAGGAGCAGTGCAGTGGTGAGTGGTGTTAGACGAAGACGTCGCAGGTGACGCGGGAAGGCAGGGGAGGACATTGCAAGTTCCTTGGCAAGGGTGGAGAAGAAAGCGGCGCTGAGCGCTCTTTGAATCGAAAGCTATGGTTACAATATAACATTACTTTCATGCTCTCCTAGCGGAACTTTCATTCGTGCCTCGAGTCAGGGCTAGACTTGCTCCGTACCGAATGCACTTCCCCCTGAGCAGGTGCTCGGCTAAGGTGCGCGGCTTTCTCTCTTTTGCTTTAAAGGCCCGGCATGACTGAACCCAACAACAACCCATTGCACGGCGTGACGCTGGAACAGATCCTCACTGCGCTGGTGGCGCATTACGAGTGGGAAGGTCTGGCCGAGCGTATTGATATTCGCTGCTTCAAGAGCGACCCGAGCATCAAGTCGAGCCTGACGTTCCTGCGTAAAACGCCGTGGGCGCGGGAAAAAGTTGAAAAACTGTATGTGAAATACGCTCGCACCAAACGCGAGCTTTGATCTGCGTATGAGTGCAGTGACAAAGCACAGGCTTTGCGTCGCGATGGCGATCTTGGGCTGGAGCGGTTTGGCGATTCAGCTTGAACTGGTGCTGTTCGCTCGCTGGGCGAGCGGCGCAAGTGTGGTGGGCGGGCTGGTGAGTTACTTCAGCTTTTTTACCATCCTGACTAACACCCTGGCGGCCACCGTACTGACTTATGCGGCAGACACCAGGGTCTCCAGGGGCAGAACGTTTTTCTTGCAGCCGTGGGTCGGTAGCGGTATTGCCGTCAGCATTATTGTGGTGGGTGCGGCGTATAGCTTACTGCTGCGCCAGCTCTGGCAGCCTGAAGGTTTGCAGTGGCTGGCGAACGAAATACTGCACGATGTGATGCCGCTGCTGTTTGCGTTGTACTGGTGGTTTTGTGTGCCCAAGGGTTCATTGCGGGCCTGTCATATCGGGCTTTGGGTTGTGTATCCGCTGATGTATTTCGCCTACATCCTGCTGCGAGGGCACCTGCTGGGTGTGTACCCATATCCGTTTGTAGATGTCGAAAAGATTGGCTATGCGCAGACGTTTATCAATGCCAGCGGGATCTTGGCGGGGTTTGTTGCGGTGGCGCTGGTAGTGATGGCGGTGGATCGTCGGTCTGGAACACGCGCGTAGCCGCTGCCGAAGGAACGAGGCTGCGGCTACAAGATGTCGAGAGCAATTACTCTTCTGTACTACCATCCAACCGCCAGTAGCCAACAGCTTTGACGAACTCTTCGTTCAAACCGTGGGTGTCCAGTAGGACTCTGCGCACTTTGCGCGACAGGCCGCTTTCCGTGGCGACCCAAGCGTACAACTCGCCAGTCGGGATGCTCAGGCCCTCAACCGTGTTGAGCAGGTCCTGCTCAGGGGCGTCGCGATGTACCCAGATCACCTCAACCGATGCAGCGCCGTTCAGTGGTTGTTCCTCAAGGGCGTTCTCCACCTCGACCACCACTAAAGCACGGCGATTGGCTGGCAGTTCTTCCAGGCGTCGGGCGATGGCTGGCAATGCGGTTTCGTCACCGATCAGCAGGTAACTGTCGAAGATGTCCGGCACCACCATCGAACCGCGTGGCCCGCCGATATGCAGGAGTTGACCGGGTGCGGCCTGAGCGGCCCAGGTAGCGGCTGGGCCGTCCCCGTGCAGTACAAAGTCGATATCCAGCTCAAAGCTGTTCAAGTCATAACGACGCGGGGTGTAGTCGCGCATCGGCGGCATGGCGTTGCCTTTTTGACCTGCGCTCAATTGCAGATTTTCCAGGGCTGTCTGTTCTTCAGCGTTTTGCGGGAAAAACAGTTTTACGTGGTCATCGCTGCCCAAGCTGATAAAACCTGCCAACTCAGGCCCGCCTAGGGTAATGCGGCGCATGCGCGGGGTCAGGTCGACGACTCGCAGCACTTCAAGTTTGCGACGTTTGATTTCATGCATGACCCGGTGAATGGTCTGTGGGTTTGCGGCATTCATTCAGCGTTCTCCTGCGTAGGCTGGGCAGTAACAGGGCCATCGACGATGGCTTTGGCGGTGTTGTTGAGCAGATCGCGCACCCGCAGGATCTCTTCGGGGCTCCAGCGACCGTGGTGCATTTGCAGGGCATGGCGCAGGTTGTGCACCGCCTCGTGGATTTCTGCGGGGCGATCATGGCCGCGCAAGGAGCGTTTGCTGACATCGATGCGCATGCGCACGCCGTCCAGGGCAATAGCTTGGTCGGCCAGGGACTGGCGGCCAAGGTCGGTCACGCAATAGCGTTTTTTCCCGCCTTGCGCGTCGCCTTGAATCATTTCGCTTTCTTCAAGAAAGGTCAGGGTGGGGTAAATCACGCCGGGGCTCGGGCTGTAGGCGCCGTCGAATAAACCTTCGATCTGGCGGATCAGGTCGTAGCCGTGGCAAGGCTGCTCGGCGATCAGTGCCAGCAGCAATAATTTCAAATCACCAGGGGCAAATACTCGGGGGCCGCGGCCGCCACGTTCGCGACCGGTACGCTTCTCAAAACCGTCCTGGCCCGTGCCATGTTCGCGATGATGGGGATGATGTTCGCTCATTTCTCTTCGTCCTCTTTTTAAGTTAGATACAACTTAAGATATATCTTAAGAAATGTAAAAACTCGGACGACGAACGGTAATTATTCTCAACTGTGTTGCGAAACCCTGTAGCCGCTGCCGCAGGCTGCGAAAGGTTGCGCAGCGACCTCTGCTTTTGAATCTGAAGCGAAGGTCCTGCGGCCCTTATCGCAGCCTTCGGCAGCGGCTACAGGTAGGGTTTTAATTGCTTGCGGTTTGTACCGCCACAGGTGCATGACACAAGGTATTGGTGCCAGGTTGCAGATAAGGCGTAAGGATCGGGGCCATGCCCTTGAGCACTTGTACCGGTAACGCTGAGGTGAATTTGAAGGCCTCGGCCGAGCGCCCAGGGACAAAGGCGGTCAAGGTGCCGAAGTGATGCTCGCCAATATAAAACACGAAGGTGGCTGTGCGATTGATTGACTTGGAACTGAGTATTCGTCCGCCAGCGCCCATGCTCTCTATGCGGTTGTCGCCGGTGCCGGTTTTGCCGCCCATGGCCAGCGGTGAACCATCGTCAAGTTTGAAACTGCCTGAGACCCGGCGTGCAGTACCGGCATCCACCACCTGCGAGAGGGCGTCACGTACGGCTGTGGCGACTTCGCTGGGCATTACCCGTTCACCTTTGTCAGGGTCGTTGGTCAGGCGGGTTTCGTAGGGCGTATTTGCGGCGAAATGCAGGGTATCAATACGTAATACCGGCAAACGTACGCCATCGTTCAGTATGATTCCCATCAGCTCGGAGAGTGCCGCCGGACGATCCCCGGAGCTGCCCAACGCGGTGGCAAGGGAGGGCACCAGATGGTCAAACGGGTAGCCGACTTTTTGCCAGCGCTGATGGATATCGAGGAACGCTTCAATTTCCAGCATGGTGCGGATACGACTGTCGCGAGCGCTCTTGTGTCGGCTTTTAAACAGCCAGCTGTAAACTTCCTGCCGTTCATGCTCGCTCGCGGCCACGGCTTGCTGGAAGGTGGCCTGCGGGTTATCGAGCAAATATCCCAGTAACCACAGATCCAGCGGATGGACTTTGGCGATATAGCCTTGGTCGGGCAGGTTATAGGCTCCTGGGCCGTAACTTTGATACAGCTTGGCCAGGCGCTCGTCAGGGATTTTGTCGCTGCTCAGGTGTGAGCGCACAAAGCGGTCAAACGTGGCCTGGTCAGCATTGGGGAACAGGTAGCGGTGTACTGCAGACATGCGGATGGCGGTGGGGTGCATGCTGTCCAAAAAGGTGTCGAGGCGAGCCTTGGATTCTTTGCCTTTGTATTTTTTCCAGAACTTGAGCATGAAGGTCGTGCCTTCGCGATCGGCGAACCGGCTCAGATATTCCTGGCGAAGCGGGTTGAGATCGTCCCTGAGCAGCTCGGCGTTGTTGGTCGGCGATTGATAGCTGGTGTAACGCACCACATCACGCATCAGACGTACAAATGGCAGGTTGATCGATTCGCGTATCGCGTCGCGCAGCGTCGGGCTGCGGTTGTTGTCCTGATTGCGGAAGTTATGGAAGTGATGCATGCCGCCACCGGTGAAGAAACCCTCGCCGGGGTTGGCTGAGTATTGGCGATCAAGCGCGGCATCGAGCATTGGCGCCAGGTTTGAGCCAGGATTCTGGATCATGTAACTCAGTGCCCAGCGGGTCAGGGGATCCTGGTCAGTGATCTGGATTTTTTTCAACGTGACACTGGGCTGGCTGGCGTAGCGCTCGTGCAACTCTGAAATGATTTGCAAATAGGTGGTCAGTACCCGCAATTTTGCGGTGGAGCCCAGTTCCAGCTTGCTGCCTTCATTGATGTCGAAGGGCTGGTCGGTACTGTCGGTTTGTACGCGTGCGCGTGCACCGTCCGGGGTGAGCTCGAACAGGGTGAAGCTGTAACGTACTTGGGCGGTACTGGTGGCGGTCAACAGGTAGGGGCCCAGCAGGCCCATTTTTCCAGCGAAAGCAGGGTCAGCCAGTTGGCGCAGGTAGTCACTGACCTGGCGCTGCAAATCGCCCTGCAAGGTACTGGTGGCCGACAGGTCAAGGCGATCAAGGTCATACAGCGGGCGCTTGAGCAGGACTGAAAGCCGACTGCGGGCAACGCTGATGCCCTTGTTGGTTTCGTTGGGTTGCATCGTTGGCGCCAGCGTCCAATCGCGATAGGTAACGTGACTGGCCAGTGCGGCGTCAGTCAGCGCGGGGGTGATCACGTTGTTTAGTGCCAGCAGGCGAATATGGCTGTCGGTCAGTTGCGCCAGTTCGTCGCGGCCTCTGGCCAGATAGTGCGAGGGCCTGCGCTGGGCAATCATCAACGACAGTACTTCGCGCAAGGCCAGCCCGCGTTGCGCCAGGCTTTTGGGGTCAGTGGCGGTACTGCTCAATTGCTGGTTGACCTGATTGAAGTCTGCGCCGTACCACACCCGTAACCCTTCAGCCATGCCGTGGACTTCACCGTGACCGGGCACGGCCGACAGCGGTACGCTGTTGAGGTAATCACGCACCACCTGTTGTCGTGCGGGGAGTGTTTGGGGGCCGTCCTGGTAGGCGCGCACGCTGGCCGAGATCATCTGGCGCAATTTTTCGCTGCCCGACAACGTCAGCCCATCCGGTGAGTGCCGATACTTTTCCAGCTGAGTGGCCAGAGTACTGCCACCCGCGGATTGCCCCGGCAGATGCAGTAACTTGGCTGCCTGGGAGTAAACCGCCATGCCAAAACGCGGCCAGTCCACAGCGGGGTTCGCCAGCGGTTCTTTAGGGTCAAGCAGGTCGCGGTTCTCGATAAACAGCAAGCTGTGTACCACCAGCGGCGGAATACTGGCAAAGCTCGAATACAGCTGCTGCGGGTAGTTGTACTGATACAACGCGCTGCCCGCGCAATCGGTGATCGAGAGTCCCGCCTGAATCTTCTCTGGGTAGGGTACGAAAAATCCTTTCTCGCTATAACTCAGTAACGCTGGCGAAAAGCGAGTTTGCTGGGTTATCACGTAGTCACGTTTTTGCAGGCGCGGCAGAAAGTAACCCAGTGAGCTATAGCCTAAACGCTTGTCGAAAGGCCCTTCGCCGGGATACAGCATCGAGTCGGTAGGCCCCGGGTGCATCGAATAGCTCAGCGACGCGGCAAAGCGGCTGAACTCGCGGGCCTGCAGCCTGGAGCTGCGCACCTCTTGGGCAATTGCAAACCCCAATACGACCAGTCCGATCAGTACTAATAGCCCGAACAGAAGCCATCCATAGCGCTTGCGCCGAGGTGGCGGCGGGGGCGCAATATCGTCCATTACCCCTGATGGCGCCGTCGTGTTACTGGAGTTTGGATGCCTCAGTACGCCCATAGTCGACAGGTCCATGTACGCATATTGGTTGCGCTTGATTGAAGCGTAGACGCTGACAGATACAGGCGAAAAATTTGTGAGTCATATCTGACAATATTGTGGGCAAGGATTATTGAAGGACTTTGATCTACGCCGCATCCGGCGACAGCAACAGATCCCCCTGAATCCTGAGTGTGGGAATAGAGCCTTCAAACTAGGTAAATACGTCTTGGGTAGGGGCATGACTGTGCACCAATGCTGTGCAATACTCGCCGCCGATCTTAGTAGGGCATCTCCTTTTTGATCTGTCGGCCTACAAGGTCGTGGCTGATCAAGAGGCAAGACAGGTGATCCTCCCGTCTTTCTCGAGCGCTCTGCTGATGTATATCCAATAACAATACGAGGTTGTACTTTTATGCCAGTCGGCAACCACCAGCCCCACGGTGAAACCGTGCAAGGCGGTCCACTCAAACGCGAACTTGGCGAACGCCATATTCGTCTGATGGCGCTTGGCGCCTGCATTGGTGTCGGCCTGTTTCTGGGTTCGGCCAAAGCAATCGAAATGGCCGGTCCGGCCATCATGCTGTCCT
This sequence comes from Pseudomonas sp. ML2-2023-6, assembly GCF_037055265.1. Lineage (NCBI taxonomy): Bacteria > Pseudomonadati > Pseudomonadota > Gammaproteobacteria > Pseudomonadales > Pseudomonadaceae > Pseudomonas > Pseudomonas sp. ML2-2023-6. The sequence goes on from NZ_CP146347.1 coordinate 1,749,080, forward strand.
ACATCATCGGTGGCCTGGCCATTCTGGTGATCATGCGCGCACTCGGCGAAATGGCCGTGCACAACCCGGTTGCCGGCTCGTTCAGCCGCTATGCCCAAGACTACCTTGGCCCGTTGGCCGGTTTTTTGACCGGCTGGAACTATTGGTTCCTGTGGCTGGTGACCTGTGTCGCCGAAATCACCGCCGTGGCGGTGTACATGGGTGTCTGGTTCCCCGATGTACCGCGCTGGATCTGGGCCCTGGCGGCGCTGATCAGCATGGGTTCGATCAACCTGATCGCGGTCAAGGCGTTTGGTGAGTTCGAGTTCTGGTTTGCGTTGATCAAGATCGTCACCATCATTGCGATGGTACTCGGTGGCATTGGCATCATCGCGTTTGGCTTCGGCAATGATGGTGTTGCGCTGGGTATTTCCAACCTCTGGACCCACGGCGGCTTTATGCCCAACGGCATCCAGGGCGTGCTGATGTCGCTGCAAATGGTGATGTTCGCCTACCTCGGTGTCGAGATGATCGGCCTGACCGCCGGTGAAGCCAAGAACCCGCAAAAGACTATCCCTAGCGCGATTGGCTCGGTGTTCTGGCGCATTCTGTTGTTCTACGTAGGCGCCCTGTTTGTCATCCTGTCGATCTACCCGTGGAACGAAATAGGTACTTCGGGCAGTCCGTTTGTAATGACCTTCGAGCGTTTGGGGATCAAGACGGCGGCCGGGATCATCAACTTCGTGGTGATTACCGCAGCTTTGTCGTCGTGCAATGGCGGGATTTTCAGCACCGGTCGCATGCTTTATAGCCTAGCGCAAAACGGCCAGGCTCCGGCCAACTTCGGCACCACCTCAAAGAACGGTGTTCCGCGTCAAGCGTTGCTGCTGTCGATTGCCGTGTTGCTGTTGGGTGTCGTGCTTAACTACATGGCACCTGAAAAGGTGTTTGTCTGGGTGACGGCCATTGCGACCTTTGGCGCGATCTGGACCTGGCTGATGATCTTGCTGGCGCAATTGCGCTTCCGCAAAAATCTGAGCCCGCAAGAAGCCGCCGCCCTGAAGTACCGCATGTGGCTGTTCCCGTATAGCTCGTACGCGGCATTGGCATTCTTGTTGATGGTGGTAGGGCTAATGGCCTACTTCGAAGAGACGCGAATCGCTTTGTTTGTAGGCCCGGCATTCCTGATCCTGCTGACCGTGCTGTTTTATGTGTTCAAGTTGCAGCCGACTCAAGCGACAGCTTCCGAAGCGCGTTAACGGATACTCGCTCCCACAGCCTTTGTGGGAGCGAGCCTGCTCGCGATCGCATCACTGCGGTCTACCTCACAGACCGCAGCGCCTGCATCGCAGGCAAACCAGCTCCCACAAAAGCTAAAAACTACCCTCCATTCTTGCGTCAGGCTTTGCCCAGACGCTTGTTCCAGTCCAGCCATGCTGCCAGGACTGCCATGATGCCTACGCCCATCAACGCGCTGAATAGCTGCATCACCATTGTGTCACCGCCCAGCGCATTGAGCATGTCAGCCAGCGGCGCCAGGATCACGCCCAAGCAGAACACCTCCAGTGAATAGCGACCCATACGACAGGTTTGGCGAGCAAACCAGTTGTTAAGCCAGTCACTGTGGGGCACCACTTTGGCTACCACGTAAGCCAGGGCCAAAAAGTGCAGCAGGCGGACTGGTGACAGGTTGGTCTTGCTGATCGGATACAAATGCTCGCCCAGCCACAGCGGCATAAGAGCATCGTGAAGCTGCGGCCATTTCCATGACAAAGCCAGCAAACCAGTGAGCAACAAGTACACCGCTGCCGCCAGAAACAAAGGCTGGCGCGATAATGGCCGGGTTTCAGGAGCCTTGGCCCGTTGCCCTTGGATCGCCGCCGCACCGCCCAGAATAAACAGGAACTGCCAGGCCATGGGATTGAAAAACCACACGCCACCTTCCTGTGCCGAGAAGTTCCATACCGGCGCCAGCAGGTACAGGGCCAGTGATGCGCCAACCACGTACACGGCCTTGCGCAGCAGCATCGGCAGCACCAGCGGCAAACCGAGCAGCAGCACGATATACAGCGGCAGCGGGTCCATCAGGTTGGGCTTGAAGCGCAGCAGCAACTCGTCGGTCAGCGCCTGTTGTGGGTTGCTCAGGAAGTACTGCAAGCCCATTTCCTGCACCAGATCACGGGTTTCGACGTGGCTGTTGGCATAAAAGACGATGCCCATGAGCACCGCCAGCAGAAAGATATGCACCACGTACAGCACCCAGGCGCGGCGCAGGATTTTCACGCTGGCGACCAGAAATCCATCGCGTTGAGCAATTTTGCCGTAGGCCAGTACGGCGGCATAACCGGCCAGAAACACAAAGATCTCCGCCGCGTCACTAAACCCGAAATTGCGTACGGTCAGTTCGGCCAGCGGGTTGTGCGGGATGTGATCCCAGAAGATAAAAATCAGCGCCAGCCCGCGAAAAAAGTCGATGCGGTGGTCGCGTCCGTTAAGTATCACTGCAAGTACTCAGGTCAAGATTGAATAAAAAATGGCGCAGTGGTGATTGCGCGCCACCTGATGGCGGCGCGCAGGGTGACGTTAATAAAACTTAAATGCAAAGGTCGTGCTGTTCACTTAAGTTTCGAGTGAACCCGGCTGTGGGAGTGAGCCTGCTCGCGACGGTTTCAACAACATCACGGTTATTCAGCAACCACGCGGTATTGTTAACGACCTTCGCGAACAGGCTCGCTCCCACAGAAGCATTGCTTTGTGATCAAGGGGTATCTGCCTCAACCAGTACGTGTAGTTGCAGAAGTGGATCGGCCGCTACATTGCCAGTGCGCATCTGCGCGATAAAACGGTCCAGGGTTTGATTGGCATCAAAGCGCTTGATGCAATCTTCCAGCAACGCAGGAGGCGGCTGCTGGTCGATAAAGCTCTGGCGCAGTTGGCCTGCATCCGTGTTCGAGGCATGGAACATGTCGAGTGCCTGCTGGTCGCTCAAGTCGTGGACTGAAGGATCAAGACGGCGCACAAATGTGGGGTCGTTCCACTGTTCAAGCTCTTCAACTTCATGCACCCAGGCGCCTTGGCCGTTAGTACGGATTACCGGTGTATAGGCCTGCGGGGTTGTAGGGTGTTGCAAGCGGTAGCTGCCATCGGCTGCGGTTTCGACTTGATAGTGCTTACCCTCGAGTTTCAGGTAGTTCTTTTCCTCGTGGCGATACAATCCGTGCTTGTCGGCTTTTATCGATGAATCAAAACTGATTTCGTGCTCATAGGGTTTCAGGTCGGGCTTCCACAGTTGAGTCTTGCCCTGGGCCAAGGTGATGACATCCAGCTCTTCAACAAAGGGCGATATCTCAATGGGCACCGGTTTGACCACTTCGCTGGCCAGCTTGCCCGCCGCTGCTACCAGGGCTGCGTTGATCAACACGCTTCGGGTATAGGCCCAGGCAAGGGCTTTTTCATCCTGTTCCCAGGCTTCAATGCCGTGATAAATATCGGTCATGACCTGAGCCGCAAAGACCACCGCCATCAGCTCCCCCACGCCGGGCACAAACAGGGCCGCTACATTCAGAACATTCAGTGCGGTATCAAAGTAGTGCTCGATGCGGTCAATCAGCGACACGCGGTTGATAGCGGCGGTGGGTACCGCAAGGAAGTAAGCGTCGCGCAGGAGTTGTTGTTTTTTCTGCGCGTATAAATACTCAAAGAGGTTGCTCGCAACGGGGTTGAACTGCATTTCCAGAGGGTCCCGGCTGGCATCGACAAAGCGTCTGTTCAAGCGTTTTGTCAGTTTCAGTTTTTGATATTGAGGCGCCAGATGAATAAAGAAGTTCCGGTAGTTTTTGTCTTGCAGTTTTTCTTCCAGATCGGCAGCCGCATCGCGGACACTAGGGTATTCCTTGAGACAACTTACAGGGTCGCCAGGTATATACACGATGCAGCGCTGCCCCTGCTCAAGTGGCGAGCCATGCGCCAGAATCATTGAGGTGAACGGGATATCGTCAAGGGCCAATGAGTTACACGTCATTGGCAGGTCGTTAAATAACGGATTGTGTTGGCCGCGACAGTAACTTATCAGCGTTGCATGGGTACGTTCAGTAATATCCCCTTTCATCAGGGCACTCTGTGCCTGCAGCATCAATACATGACGCTCATGCTGGACAAAGGCCTGGCCCAGGGTTGTTTTTATAGCCACATCTGACGGGTTAAAAAGCGTATTCAGGTGGGTCTGATATTGGCCGCCGATATCCAGGTCCCGGCACAGGCGGGCAAAGGCAACCGGTTCTATCTCTAGCCGTTTGGCCGGAGGGTCGCTGGGGCGCAGCGATTGGTAGTCCCACAGGTTTGACCTGCGTGGGATACCGCCGGGCTCTGCCTGTGCGGCGTTGAAATTATGCAGTGCTGCTTGCAGGAGGGTCTGGGTCGTCGAGCTTTCAACCTCTTGGGTAAACCGGTTGAGTGTGGTGATGGTGATCACATTTTTTTTGACGTCGCAGGTAATCCCGAAAGTAGCCTTTAAGGCGTGTTCCAGTAAGGGCGCGGCAAAAGATTCGACCGTACTGATCTGCTCCAGATAGGTGCTGACCGCGCTGAATGACTGATCATTGAGTTGTTGTGTGTGCTTTAAATCATGACGTTGCTGGGGTGTCGCGTGGGTAAACCATTGAGGAAGGCTGAAGGGGGAGTTGTTTAAGTGTTCTATCAAGTAAGGGGGTAAGTATTTAACGGATGTTTTTATAAAGTCATGGTGGATGCCGACTTTGCGCAGGTCAGCGTCGTCAAGCGGCGGGTTTGCGTCAGGCATGGGTCAATATCCGTATCGTTAAGTGTCCTCTGAGTCTATGAAGTAAGAAGGTCGCTAAAAAGTCTAAATAGTGGTTGTTCTGGTGGGTCGGACAATCAAGTATTCAATACTGATAAATAACCATGTAATACCTTTAGTTTAATAAAACAGTAGCCGGACGGTGTTCTCCCATCCGGCGTGCGTGCAGCAGGCGGTTTAGGCCGCAGCTATTTCGTTGGCTTCAAAACTGTCCGCCCGAGCCATTTGCCACATGCGCGAATAGAACTCGCCGTTGACTTCGCCAGTCAGCAGTTCACCGGGTTTGAGGAACACATGCAGCTGCGAGAACAGTTTGATTTCGGTGGCGGACATGCGTCGCACCAGGTGCTTGGCCTTGAGTTGCGCCGGGTGTTCCAGGCCTGCCGCCGCCAGCATCTCGGCCAGGGCTTTAAGGGTATTACGGTGGAACTGAAATACCCGCTGAGCCTTGTCCGGCACCACCAGAGCACGTTGGCGCAGAGTGTCCTGGGTGGCCACGCCGGTAGGGCATTTATTGGTATGGCAGGACTGCGACTGAATGCAGCCGATGGCGAACATAAAGCCCCGGGCTGAGTTTGCCCAATCGGCGCCAATGGCCAGCACGCTGGCGATGTCGAAGGCGCTGACAATTTTGCCGCTGGCGCCCAGCTTGATCTTGTCCCGCAGGTTCAGACCCACCAGCGTGTTGTGCACAAACAGCAAGCCTTCGCGCAACGGAGCGCCAATGTGGTCGGTGAACTCCACGGGGGCGGCACCTGTACCGCCTTCCTTGCCGTCGATGACGATAAAGTCCGGCAGGATGCCGGTTTCGAGCATGGCCTTGGCGATCCCCATGAACTCCCACGGATGACCCAGGCAAAACTTGAAGCCTACGGGCTTGCCGCCGGACAACTCACGCAATTGCGCAATAAATTGCATCAGCTCTATCGGGGTCGAAAACGCGCTGTGACGCGACGGGGAAATGCAGTCCTCACCCATTGGTACACCACGGGTTTCGGCAATTTCCGCGGTCACCTTGTGCTTGGGCAAGATACCGCCATGGCCCGGTTTGGCACCCTGGCTCATCTTGATTTCGATCATTCGCACTTGCGGCGTTTGGGCTTGGGCAGCAAAACGCTGTGGGTCGAAACGCCCGTCTGTGGTGCGGCAGCCGAAGTAGCCGCTACCCAGTTCCCACGTCAAGTCACCACCGTTCTCACGGTGATAGCTGCTGATACTGCCTTCGCCCGTATCGTGGGCAAAGTTACCGAGTTTGGCCCCCTGGTTCAGGGCGCGAATCGCGTTGGCGCTTAGTGAGCCAAAACTCATGGCTGAAATATTGAAGAGCGACGCCGAGTACGGCTGACTGCATTGCGGGCCGCCCACCACGACCCGAAAGCTGCTGGGGTCAGTCAGTGGGGCAGGGCGCATGGAGTGGCCGATAAATTCAAAGCCGGGCTGGTACACGTCAACCAGGGTGCCGAAGGGTTTGTCGGCGCTTTCATTCTTGGCTCGAGAGTACACAAGCGAACGTTGAGCGCGTGAGAAGGGCAGCGCGTCGCTGTCAGACTCCAGCAGGTATTGGCGAATTTCCGGGCGGATAGCTTCCACCAGATAGCGAATATTGCCCAGGATCGGGTAGTTGCGGCGTACGGCGTGGGGGCTTTGCAGCAGATCGAAAATCCCCAGCAGGCTCAAGCCCAGGGTCACTGCAGTAAAGGGCCATAACCACTCATGGTGCATAAACGGCAGGCTTGCGAGGGTGAAGATGACGCAAAATGCAAAAAACGCATAACGGCTTAACAGTGACAGGCTCATACGGTTTCCTGTTTCAGGCTGGTCTGTTCCGTCAGGCGGTTGTGCCTGAAGAGGTCGAGAACAGAAAAAGAACAATAGAACCCTCTCTTTGAGTCGGAGGTTTGCAGGGGGAGTGTTGGTCATGTATCACGCAAATGCCATCTTCCCGTCAGATTATTCATTGAACGGGATTTTGAATGTTGTGCCATCCCGACCAAAGTCGGGCACTTCATACAGACGGCGCGAGCAAAAGCGCCATCTGTGTATTTGCAGGCATGTTGGGCCATGTGATCCTGTGCGAACTTTCTTTCCGGTTGGCTGAATTTAGTGACTTCTGCAGAACACTTCTCTGACGTAACACCTAAAACCATTCGTATTGCTGCCGCAGTACTGATTGGCCCCGATGGCCGCACCCTGCTGGTGCGCAAGCGTGACACCCAGGCTTTTATGCAGCCCGGCGGCAAGATCGAAGCCGGGGAGCCGCCGATCAGTGCATTGGCCCGTGAGCTCGAAGAAGAACTGGCGCTGGTGATCGATCCGGCAAGTGCGACCTATCTGGGCAACTTTTCAGCTGTGGCGGCCAACGAGCCGGGGTTTGAAGTGCAGGCCGAGTTGTTTCTGCTGCATATCAGCGAGACCGTATCAGCGGCAGCCGAAATTGAAGAAATACAGTGGATCGATCCCAACGGTGATGGCGGCCTGGTGCTGGCGCCTTTGACCCGGGACCAGATTTTGCCGTTTTATCGCAATGCTTTTCTGACAAGGAATGCCCCATGATACCAACGCATGATTTGCTGATTTTCGCTGCTGCCTGCTTGCTGATGGTCTTGACGCCGGGACCTAACATGATTTATTTGATTTCCCGTTCGATCTGTCAGGGCCGTAAAGCCGGGGTCACGTCTTTGCTCGGGGTGGTGGCGGGTTTTTTTGTTCATATGTTTGCCGCTGCCGTGGGCCTGACTGCGGTGTTTTTGGCGGTGCCGATGGCCTATGAGGCGCTGAAGTGGGCCGGTGCTCTGTACTTGTTATGGATGGCCTGGCAAGCGGTCAGGCCGGGTGCCCGGTCACCGTTTGAAGCTCAGGAACTGGCCCCCGACTCATCATCAAAACTGGTAATGATGGGGTTTATGACCAGCGTGCTGAACCCCAAGGTGGCAGTGTTCTACCTGTCGGTTTTCCCGCAATTTATCAGCCCTGAACACGGTTCGATGTTTACCCAGAGTATTGTGCTGGGCCTGACCCAAATCAGCGTCAGCTTCACTGTTAACCTGCTGATCGCGCTGTTTGCTTCCGGCATCGCCGTCTGGTTTGTACGCAACCCGTTGTGGTTGGCCGTGCAGCGTTATGTGATGGGCTGTGTGTTGGCTGCACTGGCAGTGAGGTTGATGCTGGAGCAACGTAAAACCGTATGACCTGGACCTGTAATGGCTATAGAACTGCTTGACCCCTCACATGCCAAGGCCTATCGCCAGTTGATGCTTGAGGCTTATGCGCTGCACCCGGAGGCATTTGTGTCCACCATAGCTCAGCGTGAGAAATTGCCGTTGAGCTGGTGGGAGGCGCAGCTGGATGATGAACTCAGTGCTCTGTTCGGCGCCTTTGTCGATTGCCGACTGGCGGGGATCGTCGGCCTGGCTTTTGAACCCTGGGAAGATGCCCGGCACAAGGCCACGCTGTTTGGCTTGTACGTCACCCAAGCCTTTCGCGGGCAAGGGTTGTGCGAACACCTTGTGCAAGCGGTGCTGTCACTGGCCGGGCAAGAGCCTGAAATCAAACTGATCCAACTCACCGTCAGTGCCAACAGCCCGGCCGCGCTGGCGTTGTACCAGCGCTGCGGGTTTGAGCAATCGGGGTTGGAAGACTGCGCGATCCGGGTGGGGGAGGAATATTACGACCGGGTGCATATGCGCCGGTTGGTAAATATTGAGGACAGCTGAAGTAGAGGGTGAACGGCCCGTAGCAGCTGTCGAAGGAACGAGGCTGCGTTCGGCTGCGCAGCAGTCGTAAAATCAGGTCATGCGTTTTTACAGAAAAACCGCATATTCAGGGTTTACGATCGCTTTGCAATCGGACGTAGCCTTCGGCAACTGCTACACGATTTTCTTGCAGATATGCACGGTTCTACTACCGAACCGCACTCACCCCATCCAGCGTCGAAAACGATGTGTCTTTGGCGGTCAGCAAAAAGTCGCGCATATACGGCGCATCCAGCATGTCAGCCCGGATCGCGGCGTAGAGCGTCGCAAACAATCCTTTCTCGCCCAGACGCTTGGCTTTTACATATCCGCGTGAGCTGTATTCATGCAACGCCCAGTGCGGCATCCCGCATACACCGCGGCCACTGGCTACGAGCTGCATCATCATTACTGTCAGTTCTGACGTGCGTACCTGCGCCGGTTCGACGTCGGCAGGTTCCAGGAAACGGGTGAAGATATCGAGTCGATCGCGTTCCACCGGGTAGGTGATCAGAATCTCGGTACTCAGATCCTCAGGCACGATAAACGGCTTGCTGGCCAATGGATGCTGATTGGCCACAGCCAACATGGCTTCGTAGGTAAATAGCGGCACATAGGTCAGGCCGGCAATTTCTTGCGGATCGGACGTTACCACCAAATCCAGATCACCCCGGGCCAGTGCCGGTAACGGTGCGAAGGCAAAACCGGACGCCAGGTCCAACTCGACTTCGGGCCAGGCATCACGGAACTGATCGATGGTCGGCATCAGCCACTGGAAGCAGCTGTGGCATTCGATAGCCATGTGCAAACGCCCGGCCGTACCGCCGACCAAACGGGCGATATCACGCTCAGCACCGCGCAGCAGCGGCAGCATAGCGTCGGCCAGTTGCAGCAGGCGCAAGCCGCCGCTGGTGAAACGTACCGGTTTGGTTTTACGCACAAACAGCGGCATGCCCATGCGCTCTTCGAGCTCTTTGAACTGGTGGGATAAAGCGGACTGCGTCAGGTGCAGGCGTTCAGCCGCTTCGACCAGACTGTCTGACTCGCGCAACGCGTGCAGGGTTTTGAGGTGACGAATTTCCAGCACAGTGGCTCCATGAGTAAATTTGATGATCAACACGAAAACGTTGAGTTTGTCTCATGTTGCAGTGAGTGTCGATAATTGTGCCATTACTTACACGAAGGAATGTCGTCATGGCCTTGGCCCACAATCTTGGTTTCCCCCGCATCGGTGCAGACCGCGAGCTGAAAAAAGCCCTTGAAGCCTACTGGAAGGGCGATATCGATCAGGCCGCGCTGGAAAACGTTGGCCGCCAATTGCGAGCCAAACACTGGCAGCTGCAAAAAGATGCAGGCATCGATTTGCTGCCCGTCGGTGACTTCGCCTGGTACGACCAGGTCCTGACCCACTCGCTGACTTTCGGCGTCATCCCTGAGCGTTTTGCCAGCACCCTGGACGAGCAGCGCCGTCCAACCCTGGACACTTTGTTCGGCATGGCGCGCGGCGCCAGCCAGAGCTGCTGCGGCGGCGAACACAGTAAAGGTCAGTACGCTCAGGAGCTGACCAAATGGTTCGATACCAACTATCACTATCTGGTGCCGGAATTCAGCCTGGACCAGCGCTTTGAACTGAGCTGGAACCAGTTATTTGAAGAAACTGGTGAAGCACTGGCGCTGGGCCATAAGGTCAAGCCTGTCATCATCGGCCCGCTAACCTACCTGTGGCTGGGCAAGGCCAAGGGCGACGAATTCAACAAGCTCGAGCTGCTGGAAAACCTGTTGCCGGTTTACGCTGAAATTCTTTCCCGCTTGGCTGAGCAGGGAGTGGAATGGGTTCAGATCGACGAGCCGATCCTGTCGCTCGACTTGCCGCAGGAGTGGAAAAACGCCTTTGAGCGCGCTTATCACATTCTTCAGTACTCGCCACTGAAGAAGCTGGTTGCCACCTACTTCAGCGGCCTGGAAGACAACCTCGGCCTGGCTGTCGGGCTGCCGGTAGATGGTTTGCACGTCGACCTGGTGCGTGCTCCCGACCAGTTGCATGCCATTCTGGATCGTCTGCCGACCTACAAAGTGCTGTCGCTGGGCCTGGTCAATGGGCGCAACGTATGGCGCTGCGATCTGGAAAACGCCCTGGCGCAATTGCAGGAAGCCGAAGAACGCTTTGGCGACAACCTGTGGGTTGCCGGTTCTTGCTCGCTGCTGCATAGCCCGGTGGATCTGGACCGCGAAACCAAACTGGATGCCGAACTCAAAAGCTGGCTGGCCTTTGCCAAGCAAAAGTGTGGCGAAATTGCCGTGCTGCGTGATGCGCTGAATATTGCGCAAGACCCCAAGGTACAAGCAGCACTGGCTCAAAGCCGCGCCGTACAACAAAGTCGGGCCAATTCGCCGCGAATTCACAAGCCAGCAGTGCAGGCTCGTATCGAAGCGATTACCGAGGCTGACAGCCAGCGCCAGTCACCGTTTGCCACCCGTATTGAGTTGCAGCGCGCCCGACTGAATCTGCCAGCGTTTCCGACAACTACTATTGGCTCGTTCCCACAGACAACTTCAATTCGCCTGGCACGCCAGTCGTACAAACAAGGAAAACTGTCGGCCAGCGAATACACAGACGCCATGCACAGCGAGATCCGTAATGCCGTACAAGTCCAGGAACGTTTGGGCCTGGACGTACTGGTACACGGCGAAGCCGAGCGCAATGACATGGTGGAATACTTCGCCGAGCAGTTGGATGGCTATGTATTCACCCAATATGGCTGGGTACAGAGTTACGGTTCGCGTTGTGTGAAACCGGCGATCATTTTCGGCGACCTGAGCCGTCCGCAAGCCATGACCGTGGAGTGGATAAAATACGCTCAGGGCCTGACCGACAAGGTGATGAAGGGCATGCTGACCGGCCCGGTGACGATGCTGATGTGGTCGTTCCCGCGCGAAGATGTATCGCGCAAGGTTCAGGCGCAGCAATTGGCACTGGCGATCCGCGATGAAGTGGTGGACCTGGAACAAGCCGGGATCAAGATCGTGCAGATCGACGAAGCGGCTTTCCGCGAAGGCTTGCCGTTGCGTCGTGCACAGTGGCAGGAGTATCTGGACTGGGCAGTAGAAGCGTTCCGTCTGTGTGCATCTGGCGTGGGTGATGAAACCCAGATCCACACCCACATGTGCTACAGCGAGTTCAACGATGTGATCAAGTCGATTGCCGAGATGGACGCCGACGTGATCACCATCGAAACCTCGCGCTCGGACATGGAGCTGCTGGATGCATTTGAAGCGTTCGACTATCCGAACGACATCGGTCCAGGTGTGTATGACATCCACTCGCCACGGGTGCCGGACACGGCCGAGATGGTCAAGTTGCTGAGCAAGGCCGCCAAACGTATTCCTGCCGAGCGTTTGTGGGTCAACCCCGATTGCGGTCTTAAAACCCGCGCCTGGGCCGAGACTGAAGCCGCATTGATCAACATGGTTGCGGCCGCACGGCAGTTGCGCGCCGAGGTGGCTTAAGCCCGTTTAAAGCATGGGGGGCGGAGCATCGCAATGATGTCCGGCCCCCGGTTTCGCTTTCGTTAACCGCTTCAATGGCAACACTTCCCCCCCTCCAGGATCCCCATAGCCTGGCGTCAGAAAACCAAATACCACGTGCCAACCATTCTGATGAATGGCTGCTTGCTCTGTTACTTCTGACAGTAGGCAGGCCACGTCTCAAAGCGCGTAATTAATCCCAATAGAGTCAGTTATCAGGCTCATAAACACCGGTTTTCCGGCCATGCGTTGGCCGACAGCCGGGGATGGTTCCTGCCAGTGCGGATACGCAATCCGCTTGAGGTTATGGTCATGGCGAGCAAAAAATCTTCAGGGAAATCTGAAACCGGGAAAGGCGTCGGCAAGGCGGCCAATAAAGAACAGGTCGCCATCACCGGGCAATCGTTTACCGATCCACCGCAGGATGAAGAGCCTGCACCAGAGGTCATTGTCATTGGGGATGAACCACCGCTGGATGATAAGCCCGCGCAAGGCGACGAACCTGCGCCAGACCTCGAGTCTGAAAGCGATATCGCGGCCCGCGAATCCTTGGTGGTGTTGCACGAGCAGCTCACGAGTCTTGGTTTTAGCTCCGTGTTCGACGTGGTACGTGATGGCCGTACAGAGGTCCTGACGAAAGTAAAACAGTTGTCGAAGCTTGTAGATAACGGCCCGACTGAGGCGTTTTATGAACAAGCCCAAGCCCGTGCCGCCAGCCTGACCCGGCGTTATGCACAGCTCTGTGCACGCGGTGAGCCGGCCTTGCATGCGGTACTCAAGCTTGAGGCGCCCGAAGATCGCTCCTGGATGTTGCGATCGCTCAGTAGTGGCGGCAATTACGCCAGTTGGTTTGTGCAAACCAATAGCGGTGGGTTCTCCCATCCTGACTCGGCAGGCTCATTGTTTTCCCCGGCCAGCTATCTGACTGACCTGTATCGGGCTGCCAAGCCGCTCCATCCGGTCAGCAACGGCCTGCAACTGAACCAGCGGCGGCCTGACCTGGGCCAGTTGACGCTTAGCGATGCCAACCTCAATGAAGAAGTCAGCACCCTGGCGCTGACCCTGGAAGTGTTGGAGGCGGGTATTACAGGCGATGTGGACGAGGTACTGCGTACTGCCCTGTACCCGATGAACCTGCCTTACAACCATGCCAGCGAACAGATACTGCAAGGCATGGCAGCCAGCAAAAGCAGCCCGGCCGAACTCTGGTCGGTGTTGAAGGATTACGAAGGTCAGGCACTGACGCGCGAAACCGATCTGCGCAGTTGGGCGAACAAGATGCCAGCGGCCTATGCGCGCGATGCGTTGGGTATGTCTCCGGAGTTGGCAGGCATCATGACTGAGGCCAGAAACACCACCGATGCCTCGGTCGCCCGATATTTTGGTTACAGCTCGTTCGGTCAAATGCAGTATTCATCGAGCCTGCAAACTGCACTCCAATTGCCAGAGGAAACCATCGTCCTGGCGCTGGGAGGCGGGCCTTTTTACAACCTGTCGTCGCGGGATATCGTTCCGACCCAGACCTACGGCGCCCGCTATCTCAATGGCTGGTCAGACGGTACGCAAAACCCGGCCAAACCACTCTATTGGTATGTCGGTGCCGCCCTCGGTCAGCCCGTGCCTCAGCCAGCCAACAGTCCGTCCAACAGTGGTCTGTATAACCGTAATGGCCGCGCCTTCGAGCGCCTGAACCGCATCTTTCGCTTGCAACAGCATGTGAAACAACTGTCTTTCGAGGAACTGGACTGGCTGATCTGCCAGGCCAGCGATGATCTCAGCGCTCACCCCCTGACCCAGGCCTTGCAGGCGCTGGCGGTCTATATGCCGTTACGCCAGCGCTATGGCATGACGGTCGACAGTTTTGGCGCCTGTCTGCACCTGCTCAATACCTTCCATGCTGGTGGCAAGCCCTCGTTCTACAGCGCCTTGTTTGGCGAGGCTGAACTGATCGGTTCAAGCAATATCGACTTCCAGCAAACAACCCTCAGTCAAACTTCACTGCGTGCCAGGGCCAGCCTGTGTCAGGGCCTGAAGGTAGACAATGCAACCCTCACTTTGCTGGCGCAGTACCTGCCAGGCATAAGCGCCAATGGCGTGTTACCGGAGTTGGGGCTGGAGCAGATTTCTGCGTTGTACCGGCTCGTAGCGATACCTCGGCTGTTTGGCCTGAGCGTGGCCCAGGCCTTGCACTTATGGGACTTGCTGGCCGCGCCCGAGGCAGTTGTCCGCGCCCTGGCTCAACCCAAACCCAACCAGGTCGCGCAGGGGGTGCTGATACGCACTGGTTATCTGGTCGACTGGATGCACGCCGCACAGCTGGATCCGGAGCAGCTTATCGCGCTGACCAGTCGCCGCTATCCGGCCCAGAGCACACCCGAACTGCAAACCTTTATTGAAAACATCTACAGCACACTGGCTGGTCGTACCGCTGCAGAGGCGGCAGATGGCGAGGTATTACGGGCGCAATTGGCGCGCCATATCGGCGCCGAATTCAACCTGAAACCCAATATCGCCACTGCCGTAATGGCTTGGGCCGACGCTGCGGCCAAGGACATGGCTCCCACACTGGAGGGTTATGGCCTGCTGAACTTCTGGGCCGATATCGAACGCGTCTGTCAGGGCATTACCACGTTGGACGACGTATCCCGTGCCGTCCAGTACGCCTACTTGTTACGCCAGTTCGTCCAGGTCTGCCATTGGGCCCAGCTTGGCGAGCAGGATCTGCAGGTGTTGATGCCTGCGGGTGGGGGCAAGCCCTCAGCGCTGACCGGCGCACTGACGGCCCCTCAATTGACATTGGATGTGCTGCTGCTGTTGTCACGCTATCGCAGTTGGCAGCGGCGGCTGAAGGGCACAGTGGCCGAGGCCCGAAGCTTTATCCAGCGGGCTGCTGCACAGGATCCGGCACTGACGTTGCAGGTCGCCGCGCAACAGCTCAGCGACCTGCATGGCTGGGACCTGACGCAAACCCTGGTGTTGATGAATGACGCCGTGCCACGCAACTTTGTGGCATTGCTGCCGCTACTGCAAAAAACGCAGTTCTGCCAACGGCTTGGGTTGTCGCCTACGGATTTGCAGTGGGTCGGCAAACTGACTGAAACCGCCACAGTTGATCAGGCCACGCTCACTTTGATCGCCGCCAAAGTTATCGCAGCCGCACGCGGCTAACCCGGGAGAAAATGTGATGAACGAGAAATTAATGGCCGGTCTGAACGAATCCCGGCGTGATGCAATGGTGCCGTATTACCTCAAGTATGTGATCCCCGCGCGTAATCTTGGCACGTTGGCTGAGAAGATCACCACCGCGGAAGATCTGTACGAATACCTGCTGCTTGATCCGAAGGTGTCCGGGCAGATCAAGACCAGCCGTATTGCTGAAGCCGTGGCCAGTACCCAGCTGTATCTGCACCGCTGTCGTGAACAGTTGGAGCCAAATACCAACATGGTCGCGATGCAAGACGCTTCGCGCGACAACGGCTATTTCAGTCGCTGGAACGCTTACAACAAACGCTATGCTACCTGGGCCGGTCTGCAGCGGCTGTTGTACTACCCTGCCAGTTATATTGATCCCGAACTGCGTTACAGCAAGACTCAGTTGTTCAAGGAACTGGAGTCAGCCATCAACCAAGGGCGTATTACCGAAGAGCGTGTCGAGCAGGCCTTTACCCAATATGTGAGCGGCCTGCGCACCATGCTCGATATCCGTTATGACAGTGGTTATCAGGTCGAACCGGCCAGCGAGAAGGGAGCGGCGTATTTCTGCGGCAGCATACCCGGAACAACGGGTGAGTATTACTGGCGCCGAACGGATTACACCGACTTTGGCACAAACGCTAAAGTACGCAATGCAGCCTCCTGGAGTGAATGGCTGAAGATTGATGCGCCGTTGCAGCCGATGCCAGGCACCACACCGTCGATTGTGTTCTTTGCCAATCGCTTGCATGTGTTGTGTGTGCATCAATATAACGGTGGTGTTACTGCAGTCGGTACCCAAGGCGACACCGAATTGAATATGCTGCAGGAATTGCAGATTGCCACACTGAGGCCCAGTGGGCAGTGGAGCTTGCGTAGTTGGCCTCTCAGTAACAGTCCTAGAGACGTTTTCGCGGCTGAACTGCGTGATGCCGAGGGAGAAATTGAGCCGGTATTGGGGGTGTTTTTTTATACTTCTGAGGGGCTTAGTCTATATCGCTTCAGTAAAATTCTACAGTTGATTGATGCACCAGGAACGGCGGTGAGCTGTTTGTTTATTTACGCGGATAAGACTTTTCCCGACTATCACGATATACCTGTGCGACAACCGCTACTTTCACAAGCGCCAACGTCCCCTTTCGACTACTCGATGACGAGTACTTTTAGTTATGAACAGGTGGACGGTAACTTATATTGCAGATTTACAAATGTAAGGTTTATCAAGAATGGCAGTTCACTAAGTATTTCCATCGAGGCAGAAGATAAATTCGGACACGGTGGAGCTATATCCATTATGTTGTATCAGGCTGGAGTGATATTGGAGCGATTTGGCTTTAATATGTCTGGGACGACGAAAAAGATATATGTGATTAATACACCTTTTTCATTTGATGACTTTGTAAAAGACGCTTCAACACGTGTAGATTTTATAAAGGGGGCGGTGACGAGACCAATCCCCCTGCAAAGGAGTAGTCCAGGAGAACCCTTAACATTAAAAAATTTCAGCTCTTCTTCCTCTCTGTGGATACCTACCGCCCGCGACAGCGCTGGCCGTACACAAATGCTGTACACCAAACCTGGCAATGCCAGCGAGTACGTGCTCACCACGTTGGCTGGGCCGCTGCTGGAACAAAAAATGCTGGAGGACGTGCAGGCACTGCTGTCGTGGGATGTGCAACAGACCAAGGTCGATCCCAGTGGATATAACGGTAGCAATATTTCTCGAATTACCAGTTTCGAAGGGGGAGTTGGGCTCTATACGTGGGAGTTGTTCTTTCATGCCCCATTTCTGATTGCCAATCGTCTGCTGGCCGAGCAGCGTTTTGATGAGGCCGATCTCTGGTTCAAGCGCATTTTTGATCCGGCGGGTTATCGAGACTCAAAAGGTGTATTGCAAACAGAGAACTCCCAGCCGCGCTACTGGAATGTACGACCGCTGCAAGAGGATGTCACTTGGGGCTCTGCGGCGCCGATCGATACCGACGATCCGGACGTGATCGCCACGGCCGATCCGATGAACTACAAACTGGCGGTTTTTTTGCGTGGGCTGGAGCTGTTGGCTGCCCGGGGTGACCAGCTGTATCGCCAGCAAACTCGCGATAGCTTGAGCGAGGCCAAGATGTGGTACATGCAGGCCTTGCAATTGCTCGGTACACGCCCGGTATTGCCGCTGGCCCTGGCCTGGGATGCGCCGACGCTGGAGGCCGCCAGCAGTAGCAACAATCTGCGCCTGCTGGAGCTGGAAACCCTGGTCGAGGAGCGACAGGCGCTGCTGGCACCTGCTTCGCTGCGACAGGTCGTGGTAGCCAATGGGCCGTTTCGGCCACCGGTCGATACCGCGGTGCTGGCTTACTGGGATCGCTTCGAGGGGCGTCTGTATAACCTGCGTCGGCACCTGTCCATCGATGGTCAGCCGCTGTCGTTGGCATTGTTCGAACCTGCGGCGGACCCGCGTTCGCTACAGCTTGCTCGTCAGGCCGGTGACGGTGCCGGTGGCCTCCAGGCCGGATCGGCCCCGGCACTGTGGCCGCAACGCTTTATGGTGCTGCTGGATCGGGCGCGCAATGCTGTGCAGCAGGTGGTTCAGTTTGGCGCCAACCTGCAAGGTGTACTGGAACGGCGGGACGCCGATGCCTTGAGCGTCTTGCAACAAACCCAGCAGGGCGGCTTGCTGGCCCTGATGCGCGAAGCCCATATGGCCAATCAGGCTTCGTTGCAACATACCTTGAGCGGGCTGGAAGGTAGTCAGGCAGCGATCCTGGCGCGTCAGCAACATTATGATGCGCTGTTCGAGGAAAATATTTCCGAACGTGAGCAGCATGCGATGGACTTGCGCAGCGACGCTAACTACCTGGATTACACGGCAGGAGCCTTACGCTTGGTTGCCGGGGGCCTTAATGCCCTGCCGACCATGGCAATGGCGGGTGCGGGAGCCGGAGTCGCTTTTGCCTTTGGGATGGGGGGCGCCGGCTGGGGCAAACTGGGCAGCGTTGTTGACGCCAGCAGTGATGTACTGCGCCTGGCGTCCGGGATCATGCAGGGCGAAGCCGCCAAGGTGGATGTTTCCGAGCAATACCGTCGTCGGCGTCAAGACTGGGACTTGCAGCGTGACCAGGCGCGGCGTGAGGGTGAAGTGATCACGAGCCAGATCGATGCCCTCAAGGAACAGATCACGATGGCCGAAAAACAACGCCAGCAGACCGAAATGGAGCAGGCCAATAACGACGTGGTGCTGGAAATGCTGGGCACCCGTTTTACCGGCAAGGCCCTGTTCAACTGGCAGGCTGCTCGACTATCGACGCTGTATTACCAACTATACGACTCAGTGTCTTCGCTGTGCGCGCAGACCCAAGCCAGCCTGCACTGGGAAACCCGCGACAAGCGCAATTACCTGCGCCCCGGTAACTGGAGCGATCTGTATCAGGGCCTGCTGGCCGGCGAGAGCCAGTTGCTGAGCCTGCAACAGATGGAAGCGGCTTACCTGAGCTGGGACCAGCGTACGCTGCAGGTACGTAAAACCGCTTCGCTGCGCACTCTGGACGCCACGCTGATCAACCGGATCAAGCAACTGCTTGCGCCTGACAGTCTGGTCAACGTGGACCTCGACACTACCCAATCGAAAGTACAGGTGGCGCTCGACAGCAACAGTAACCTGAGCCTGAGCTTCAAGCTTGATGACTTGAACATTTTGGGTGATTACCCATCAAGCCTTAACCTGGGCAGCAGTCGCCTGATCAAGACCTTTAGCGTGACGCTACCGGCTTTGTTGGGCCCGTATGAGAACGTGCAGGCCTTGTTGCGCTATGACAGTAGCCAGCCGTTGGCCAATGGCTGCAAGGCCGTGGCGTTGTCCCATGGGCTGGATGACAGCGGGCAGTTTCAGCTGGACTTCAATGATGGCAAGTACCTGCCGTTTGAAGGCTTATCGGTCGAGACAGGCTCATTCTCATTGGTGTTTCCAAATGCTCAACGCGGCCAGCAGGCGATGTTGCTGAGTTTGAGCGACATCATTTTGCATGTCGGTTACACGATCCGGTAATCGCATAGCAGTGAAGATACAAATCTGTAGCCGCTGGCGCAGTCGGTGCCAGCGGCTACTTTTTTGGACGTTACCTGACGATTTTATCGACATGGATATCGAGTTTTTTCAGGCGATACCAGAAGCTGCGCTCTGAAATACCGATCAACTGCGCAGCAGCAGCCTGCACGCCTTGGGCTTGTTGTAGTGCGGCAAGGATGTAGGTTTTTTCGACTTCAGCGAGGGCTGCTTCCAGATCGGGCGGTACGCTCGGCCCTGGCGTGAGCAGCGCGTTGCTTTGGCCGGGTTGGGCACTGAACAGGTAGGGCGGCAGGTCGCTGTCCTGGATGGTGTTGCTGCTGGCCACGATGGTGGCTCGTTCGACGCAGTTCTGCAGCTCGCGAATGTTGCCCGGCCAGCCGTACTCGGCCATTGCCTGCAAGGCGCTGGGGCTGAAGCCGGTTATCCGTTTACCTGCCGTGGCACCCAGAATATGGGCAAAGTGCCGTGCCAGCGGGGTGATGTCTTCCACGCGTTCGCGCAAGGCGGGCAGCGGGATCGGAAACACATTCAGGCGGTAGTACAAGTCTTCGCGAAACTCTTTGTTGGCCACGGCCTCCAGCAAGTTCTTGTTGGTGGCCGCAATCACCCGCACATCGACCTTGCGCTCTCGCGGATCACCTACCGGTTCAATCACCCGCTCTTGCAAGGCCCGCAAGATCTTGGCTTGCAACGCCAAGGGCATATCGCCCACTTCATCGAGAAACAACGTGCCTTTGTCTGCCTGCATAAAGCGTCCGACGCGATCAGCCACGGCACCGGTAAACGCACCTTTGCGGTGGCCGAACATCTCGCTTTCAAGCAGCCCTTCAGGAATGGCCGCACAGTTGACCGCGACAAAAGGTTTGTCTGCGCGGCTACCGTGTTTATGAATGGCGCGGGCGACCATCTCTTTGCCAGTGCCGCTTTCGCCGGTCAGCAGGATGGTGGCGTTGCTGTCCCGAACCGAGTCGATGGCCTGCAGCACCCGACGAAAACTGGGGCTGTCGCCAATCAGGCTGTCGATGTGCTGGTGCTCGTCCAGTTCGGCGCGCATGCGGGCGTTGTCGCGCAGGATGTCGCGAAATTGCAGGGCCTTGCTGACCGTAATATCCAGTTCGTCGATATCAAAGGGTTTGGCGATGTAGTCGTAGGCGCCGTTACGCATGGACTGTACGGCGTTTTTCACCGTGCTGTAGGCGGTCATTACGATTACTGGCAGATGCGGGTAGTGCAGTTTGACCTCGGCCAGTAACTGCGGCCCGTCCATACCGGGCATGCGCCAGTCGCTGATCACCAGGTCGATGTCTTCCTGTTCCAGAATCGCCAGCGCCTGCAGGCCGTTGCCTGCAGTGAAGACCTGTATTTGGTTTTGACTCAGTGCCGAGCTGAGCAGGTCGCAGAGTTTGGGTTCGTCATCGACCACCAGCACGTTATGACTCATGTCTCATCCCCTCCGTGGGCCGGAATGTACAGATTGAAAGTGGCACCGGCGTCTTTTTCGCTGATGCATTCGATGCGTCCATCGTGGCTGTCCATGATCGAAAAGACCTTGGCCAGACCCAAACCGGTGCCTGAGGCTTTGGTCGTCACAAAGGGCGTGAAAATACGTTCGAGCATGTCGGATGCTATCCCTTCGCCAGTGTCGGCAATACCAATCACGGTGTACTCGTTTTCGCGGGCAATGCGCACGGTCAGGCAGCCCCCTGTGGGCATGGCATCTATGGCGTTGATGATCAGGTTCAAGCACGCCTGTTTCAATTGCCCGGCATCGGCATACAGGGTTGCGCCTGGCGCCTGATCATCGATGCGGGCATCAATGTTGTGGCTTTCCAGTTCCGGTTTGCAGAAACCCAGAATCTCTTCAACCAAAGGCCGCGCAGCCTGTTGTGCGCGGACGGGGGCGCTGGGTTTGGCGAAGTCGAGAAACTCGGTGATCAGGTCGTTGATCCGGGTGACTTCGCTGACCACGTATTCCAGATGGCGCTTGTCGGTATCGCCCAGGTCGGCGCGGCGGTGCAGCAGTTGGGTCGCGGTCTTGATAATGCCCAGCGGATTGCGAATTTCGTGCGCCAGGCCCATCGCCACTTCGCCCAGGGCATGCAGTCGGTCGCGACGGCGCAGCTGGGCTTCGAGATGGTGCAGTTGGCCCAGGCGGGCCGCCATGTGGTTGAAGGTGCTGCTGAGCTCGGCCAGTTCATCGTTACCTGATACGGCCACGCGCTGGTTGTAATCCCCGGCGGTCACGGCCCGTACACCCGCCGACAGGCCGCGCAGCGGGCGGGTAAGGCGCTCGGACACCAGCCAGCCTACGGTCAGCGACAGCAGCGAACCCAGCAGAAAAATCAGCGCGAACAGGTTGGTCTGGTTGACCAACCCCACCAGGCTGGTATGACGCAGCAGGCCACTGTAGATCACGCCTTGCAGCTCACCGGTGTCGTTGAGGATCGGCCAGTACAGGCCGCTGTAACGGCTGGTGAATTGCTCGCTGGGTAATTTTGTTTCGCGCAAGGTCTGTTCAATGGCGCGGGAAACAGTGGGCTGGCGGTCTTCAAAACGCTGGCTGGAGAATATTTCGGCGAACCCGCTGTTGTTGTGCAAGTACAGGCGCAGATCGAGGGAGTGCACCTCAGCGACGCTGGTCAGAAAGCTGCTGTCCAAGTAGGTGGCCACCAGCAATTGGTAGTCGACGCCGTCCTGGCTGGTAGGAAAAGTCGAAACTACGGTGCCGGTGGGAACTTCGCCTACGTTGATGGTTTGCAAAACCGCATTCGGCTCCAGGCTGATCTGGCTGACGATGCTATCGCTGGCGGTGCTGAACACCACTTTATGGTCGCTGTCGCGAATCAACGCCACCACATCGATGCCCATCGCATCGGCGATGTCGGCAGTCAGTCGGTCATGGCGGATTGCTTTATTGGACGTTGGCGGATGGGTGTATTGCAAAAACAGCTTGGCGACCCTGGCGTTGTCCGCAAGGATTTCGCTGATCTCGTCCTTGACGATCTTGGTCGACTCCTGCAACCAGACCCGCACGTTGCTATCGAAAATTTGCGACAGGGTAGTCGCGGCCAGTTCGGCGGCAATCATGGTCGGAATCACGCTGACCAGCCAAAAGGCCAGCACCAGCTTGCGCTGCACTGTCCAGCGCGACACTTTGAAGGGTTGAGGCTGGTTCGATTTGGCAGGTGTACTGGGCATTAATACTCGCTTATCGCAGCCGCCAGGGCAGGGTCATGGCGGTCAGGGCGGATGAACAGTTTGACCATCTTGAGTACGTTGTTCAGCAGCCAGTTACGGTGGCGGAAAAACAGCATATTGCTCTGAAAGGTACAGCCCAGACGTATCTTGCTGGCGTAGCCAGCCTGGCCGCATTCGTACAATGCGATCTTGTGTCGAATGCAGTAGTCGACGTTTACCAGCCAGCTTCTGAAGTACAGATTGTAGTCGCGGGTCAGCTCAAGGTCGTGGCCGAAAAACTTGTCGATCAGCCTGTTTTCGTCAATCAGTACCAGATTGAACGCCACCAGTTGCTCGTCGACCCAATACAGTACGCACAATGCCCGATCGCCGAGCTGTTGGAGAATACCCGTGAAATATGTCGGTGGTAAGCGCTCCAGTTGCAGATCACTGCGTTCCAGGCTGGCCTCGTACAAACGCATGACTTCGGGCAAAACGTCATCGATGGCGCTGCGCCATTCCACCCGTGGCCCTGGAGCGCGCAGCTTGCGGCGCATGTCTTTACGGGTGGACTTGCCCAGTGAGCCCAGATAACCCTCTACCGAGCCAAAGGGCACCGCCAGCATCGCGCTGGGCAGGCCGGGCATCGACTGAAAACCTGCAGTCTTGCAACTGTGTGCCCAGTCTTCGTCATGGCGAGGTACGTCCTTGACGGCGATCAGACCGATGCCCAGCCGAGCGGCGTCCTTCTGGGCCAGTGCCAGCAGTCGGGCGAGCAAGGCAGGGCGCAGCGCCCCCGGAATATGGCTGGCCATACCCGCGCTGCACTGTTCGGTCACCGGCGAGCCGATGGCGTACAGCTGCAGTGGCACCAGCCCCGGCAGCACCCGGTTGAGTGTTTCGGTGAAACGTTTACTGAGCCCTTGAACCGTGGTGTCTAGGCGATAGCAGGTCGTAAATGCAGTCGCCACGGCGATCAGGGTCTGGTCTTGGAATAGCGTCAGGTAACGCCATTCGAAGCCCTCTATGCTGGCCTCTTCAACCGCCACAATGTAGTCCCAATCCTCAAGGGCACCCGGAAAACAGTCATTCCAGGCCGCGCGGTCGATCGCTTGGATGGATGAAAAGGCTTGGGCAGTAATCATGAGACATCCTTTGGCTCAGGCCCGCTGTAAATGCTCTACAGGAGCCAGCGCAGCGATGCTGTTTTTCTTGATGAACGCGTCACTCAGTTCGATCACCCGGCGGTATTGCAGGTCGACAGTGATCATGTGATAGCAGTTGTCGAGCAGCACTTTGGTCACCTGCCCGCCCAGATGGCGCTCGACATAATCGGCGTTCCAGCGGCTGGTGATGTCGTCTTCGATGGAATGCACTACCAGCGCCTTGGTGGTGATCGACGGCATGCGTTGTTTCACCACGGCATTCATCCGGTGCAATTCGCGCACGGTGACGCCTTCCATCGTCAACAGTCCGGCATTACTGCTTTCGCCGGCTTTCATCTGACGCTCGACGATGGCGCGCAAACGCTCGTTTTTGATCCCGTAAGGCGGTTTTTCTTCAAAGCTGCACAGGCGCACGCCAAAGGGGATTTTCATCAGCAATGGGGTCAAAAAGGCCAGCTTGTTAATACTCCAGCCGTCGTAACGCAGGGTGGTGGAGTACATCAACAAACCGGCGATTTGGTCCGGGTGTTCGGAGGCGAGGTACATCGACATCACCGCCCCCATCGATAAACCGCCGACGAAAATCTGTTGGTGGCGCTGGCGGATGCCGACGAAGGTTTTGCGTACACCTTCGTACCAGTCCAGCCAGCCAGTGGCTTGCAGGTCGCTGTTGTCACCGCAGTGCCCGGCCAGGGTGGGCACGTACACCGTGCACGTCCCATCCTTGGCCAGGCCCTGGGCCACCCGACGCAACTCCGTCGGGGTGCCGGTGAGGCCGTGGATCAACAACACCGCGACCTCACCTGTGCCGAGAACGAAACCGGCGTCGCCTTCGCCCAGATCGATCTCTGGCGCGTTCACCGTTTCATGGCTCGGGCCAGCAGGCGGTCGAGCAGGGCGATACCCAGGTCGATTTCGGCGTAGCTGATTTCCAGCGACGGGGCCAGGGTGATCACGTTCTTGTAGTAGCCGCCCACGTCCAGAATCAGACCCAGACGCTTGCCGTCGATTTCGATGTCGCCCTTCATGCCTTCTTCAACCATGAAGTCCAGGGTTGCCTTGTCCGGAGTGAAACCGTCCGGGCCGCAGATTTCGCAGCGCAGTGCCAGGCCCAGGCCGTCGACGTCGCCGATGATCGGGTAACGTTTTTGCAGGTCCTGCAGGCCGTCCAGGAAGTACTTGCCCTTGGCCATGACCATCGCGCCATAGTCGACTTCGCTGGTCATCTTGAACATCTCCAGACCTACCGCCGTGCCCAGCGGGTTGGAGGCGAAGGTGGAGTGAGTCGAGCCCGGTGGGAAGACTTTCGGGTTGATCAGCTCTTCACGGGCCCAGATGCCACCCAGCGGGTTGAGGCCGTTGGTCAGTGCCTTGCCGAACACGATTACATCGGGTTTGACGTCGAAGTGTTCAATCGACCACAGCTTGCCGGTGCGCCAGAAGCCCATCTGGATTTCGTCGACCACCATCAGGATGCCGTGTTGATCCAGTACTTGCTTGAGCTCGCTGTAGAAGTTCATCGGTGGAATTACATAACCACCGGTGCCCTGGATCGGCTCGACGTAAAACGCTGCGTATTCGCACTGATTGGTTTTTGGGTCCCAAACGCCGTTGTATTCGGTCTCGAACAAACGAGCAAATTGCTGCACGCAGTGGCTGCCGTACTCTTCCTTGGTCATGCCTTTAGGGCCGCGGAAGTGATACGGAAACGGAATGAAGTTGGCGCGCTCGCCAAAGTGGCCATAGCGGCGGCGGTAGCGGAAGCTGGAGGTGATCGACGAGGCGCCAAGGGTGCGGCCGTGGTAGCCACCTTCGAACGCAAACATCAGGCTTTTGCCGTTGCTGGCGTTACGCACCACTTTCAACGAGTCTTCGATGGACTGTGAACCGCCTACGTTGAAGTGCACGCGACCGTCGAGGCCGAACTTGTTTTTGGCATCCACCGCGATGCGTTCCGACAGTTCGATCTTGCCTTTGTGCAGGTATTGGCTGGCGATCTGCGGCAGGGTGTCGATCTGTTGCTTGAGCGCGTTGTTCAGGCGTGGGTTGGAGTAACCGAAGTTGACGGCCGAGTACCACATTTGCAGGTCGAGGTAGGCCTGGTCTTCAGTGTCCCAGACGTAGGAGCCCTCACAACGGCTGAAAATACGCGGTGGTTCGATGTAGTGAACGGTGTCGCCGTACGAGCAGTACTTGGCTTCTTTATCCAGAAGAATCTGGTCTTCAGGCGTAGCGATTCGGATATCAGACATGATTGAAGAGTTCCTGCTGTTCACGAGAGTAGTGGGGAGCGTTAGCGGCGTTGCTCGGCAATTTGGCGAGCAGGGCCGGCAGTTCGGCGAAAGAGTCGAAGCGGGCGTAGGGGATGCCGTTGCGTTCGCAATGTTCGGCCAGGCTGTCTTTGGCGAACACAAAATCGGCGCTGGAGGCCACGCACATGTCGGAGCGGCCATCACCGATCACCAGCACGCGCTTGCCGCTGGGAGTGGATTTACATTTGCAGTTGCCCGAGGCCGCACGGCAGGCGTCGCTGGAGTACGGGAAGTCGATGCGCCAGCTGTTCTGGTCGACCTGGCGCAGGCGGTTGGCAAGAATTGGCAACAGGCTCACGTAGTTGCGGGCCAGGATACGGGCGATGCCTTGTTCGATGCCGTCGCTGACCACTTCAAGAGTGGCGCCGAGGCCGATGACGTGGTCCACGAAATCGGGAAAGTCCGGGTCAATCTCAACCGTGTCGAAATAGGCCAGCAGTTCGGCTGGCGAGGCTTTGACCAGCGACAGCTGGCGGCTCAGGCATTCACGCGAACCAATCTCACCTTGCAACCATTGATCTTCGATCGCTTCCCAGCTGGGGTCGGCGAAGCGTTGAAGAATGTTGTCGATGACGTCGGTGCGGGTAATGGTCCCGTCGAAATCACACACGATATGCCATTGCATCATCTGCATTGTCCTGTTGAGGAGACGCGCTTTTTGCGCTTGCTGCAGGACATTGCATTGACTATGCCAATTCGCGTGAGCCCAGCGGGCCGGGGCTTATGGGCGATCTGGCGGTGTGTTCAGGGTTTGTAGCTACAATTTTTGTAGCTTGCTACAAACAACATCAGTGCTTGCGTCTGCTGCTTGAAAAAGAGATTGATGCGCGCATGAACTTCAATGGAACTCTTGCCATGAAAACCTGCGCTTGTGCTTTTTTACTCTTCACTTTTCTGGGGGGCGCTGCTGGTGTGAACGCCGCAGACGGCCCGAGTGGAGAGGTGGGCGTGGGGATTGGCTATCAGCCGTACGATCCAAGTGCCAGCCGCTATGAGACGGTGCCCTTGCCGTACTTTGATCTGGACTGGGGGGATGTCAGCCTCAATACCGATGACGGCCTGACCTGGAGCGCATTCAAGGCCGATGGCTGGAGCGCGGGGCCGTTTATCAATTATCTGTCGGGGCGCAACGCCAATGGTTCGTTGCGCGGCTTGCGCGATGTGTCCGATATGGCCCAGCTTGGCAGCTTTGTGCAGTACAGCCCGGCCGAGTTCTGGCGAGTGTATGCGCAGCTGGGGCAGGCAGTGGGTGGCGGGGGCGGTCAGGGCGGCGTGCTGGGGCAGGTCGGCGGTGAGCTGGGGTATCCGCTGGGGCTGGGAATTATCGGTAGCAGCCAGTTGGCAGCACATTTTGCGGATGGTCGGCAGATGTCGACGTTCTTTGGTGTGAGTGACAGCGAAGCGCAAGCGTCAGGTATCTCGGCCTACAAGGCCAGTGGCGGATTTCAGAACGTGACCCTGACCCAGAATTTTGAGTTCCCACTGGCTGAGCACTGGTCGCTGGTGACCAGCGCCAGTTGGATTCGTCTGCTGGGCTCGGCGGCGGACAGCACTATCGTCAGGGAACAGGGCGATATGAATCAGGGGTCGGTGCAGACGGCTATCAGCTATAAGTTCTGAAACCTGCCAACTCCCGACCTGTATCGATGCGACTGTCAGTGCTCCGGTTCGCCGTCCGCCAGCAGGGCGATTCCACCAATAATCACCGCGACGCCGATCCAGTGCAGCGTGCTGATGTGTTCGCCCAAGCCTAGCCATGAGCCCAGCAAAACGCCGACAAATACCAGTGAACTCAAGGGAAATGCCAGCGACAGGCTGCTGCGGCGCAGGATCAGCATCCAGACGAAAAACGCGCCGATATAACAGGCAATCGCGATCCATACCCCGGGGTTGAGCATCACTGCGTGGAGCCATTGCAGAGTGAAGTCCATCTGTCCCAATTGATCACCGCCGACTTTGGTGGCTATTTGCCCTGAGCTTTCGAGGGCGATCAACAATGCCCACAGCACAATCGTACCCAGGCGGCCATGCAGCCAGCCGTGGTCTGCCAGTTTCAGCGTGTCAGTATTTTCCATTGCTCAACTCCTCAAGCCCCGGCGATGCAGACGAGCATCACGCCAAGGGTAATCACCAAGGTGCCCATCCAGCGCCGACGGCTGACGTGTTCGCCAAGGAACACCTTACCGGCGAACACCGCTCCGCAATACGCCAGCGCCGCGGCCGGGAACAGCAGGCTTAGCGGTGCCCGCGAGAGGGCCTGGAGCCAGACGAAAAACTCGATCACGTAGGCGCCGATCCCGACCCACAGCAGCGGTGCATTGAATACCTGGCCCCAGAACGCATTGAGGCGAAAGCCACCCTCCAGTTCAGGCAACCGGTCCAGGCCGATTTTGAAACACAGTTGGCCAATCACATCGAGCACGATGGAGAACGCCACCAAGGCAATCACGATCAAGGTCACGGAAACAGCTCCTCAAACAATTCGAGCAGCGCTGCATTGGTGATCGAGTTACGCAGCAAATCACTCTCGCTCCATCGCTCAGGTGCAGGCTGGTCGGACTTGGCCTCCCAACGTTTAAGTAGATTGTGGTGGGGCGCCTTGGCGAATTCGCCGCAGATGTCGATGCCCAGCACACGTTTGCTGGTGGCGAGGGCGCGGATGGCCTGGAGCAAGTGGGTCAGGCGCATCCCGCCCTGGTCCCAGTTGGTGGCGGCGTCTTCACTGGCAAGCACGTCTTTGTCCACGGTGATCCAGATTGCTTCCGTGGGCAGGCTCTGGATCAGATTGTCGAGGAAGCTCGGCCAGTCCTGATCGGCAAGATTGCGCCAGTGCAGGTGGTTCTCGCGCTGTTCGTGTCCGGCGCCATCGCCGATCCTGCCCCAGACTTTGGTGGGGGCGTGTTGCCAGGGAAATAACTGCAAATCGCCACGGCGCAGAGCTCCCAGGTTGCCGCCCTTCAATTGCGGGTTTTGCAGGTCGTCACTGCATGGGCCGAGGGTGACGATGCGCTTGATGTTCGGCAGTTTCAACGCGCGATTGATCCACGAACCGCAGTGACGGCGGGGGGCAAAGCGTACCCAGTCGGGGTGGTTGTCGAAGTGGATCAGGGTGATGGGTTCGAGCAAGTTGCTGAGCAAGGCTGGTGTCAGGTGGTGATAGTCACCGGAGCCGACGAAGAACACTTCAGGCCGCTGTGTAGAGCGCTTTGGGCGCTGCTGCAGGCGCTGGGTGAAGCGTTGGTAATTGCGTTCGGTGGACCACAGACGCAATTGCGGGCCCAGTTCCAGCAAGTCAAAACGTGTCGCGCGACCATCGGCCAGGCGCTGCACAATGGGCTCTTGGGCGGTCAGGCTGTGATCAAGATCGAGAATATTCAACGTGTCATTTACCCCATTAAATCGCCGCCGATTGAGGCAGGGCGGGCTTCAGGGGGTAAATGCAAGGGGCGGGCCAAGGGGGCGTTTAATCAGGTTGCCTGTGGGAGCGAGCCTGCTCGCGAAGATCTCAAGAACACCTCGAGCAGGCTCGCTCCCACACATATAAAAGCGCGTCAGTGCAAGCGCACCCATACGCTGACCAGTACGGTCGCGGCCATCAACCAGGCCACGGCTGCCAGCGCCAGTGACGCTTCAAGCCGCATGCGGTCGACCAGCACATACAGCGTTGCAAGGTAGACGAAGTAGGGAATGATCGACCACATGCCGAAGACAATGGTGGTTTTCAGGTCGTCCACTGAACGGCCTTTGCCGACGATGTAATGCGCAATCAGGGCAAAGGTCGGGAACAAGGGAACCAAACCCGCAATGTAGTAGTTTTTGGTCTTGGCCAGCATCGCCAGAACGATTACTACGGCGGCGCCCAAAGCTGCTTTCAGAATCAGATCCATCAGTGCGCGAGCCCGTATTTTTTGACTTTGTCGAACAGGGTGGTCTTGGCCATCCCCAGTTCCAGGCTGGCCTGGGTCAGGTTACCGCCACTGCGTTGCAAAGCGTCATTGAGCAGGTTGCGTTCGAACGCTTCCACCGCCTCGGAGAACCCCAGCCCCTGTGCCGCGTTGCTCCCCGGCTTTTTAAACGCAGGCAGGCCCAGGGCGAAACGCTCGGCCACGTTGCGCAGCTCACGTACGTTGCCCGGCCAGTCATGGCTCATCAGGCTCGACAGGGTCTGGTTGTCCAGCTCGGGGGCCGTGCGGTCGAAACGCAGGGACGATTGCTGCAGGAAGTATTCGAACAATTGCAGGATATCTTCGCGACGTTCGCGCAATGGCGGCAGTTCGAGGGTCACTACGTTCAGCCGGTAATACAGGTCACTGCGAAACTGGCTGGCTTTGCTCAGTTGGTCGAGGTCGGATTTGGTGGCCGCGATCACTCGGCAATCGACATCAATGCTCTGGTTGGAACCCAGGCGCTCCAGCGTGCGCTCCTGCAACACCCGCAGCAGTTTTATCTGCAGGTTAAGCGGCATGCTTTCAACTTCATCGAGAAACAGTGTGCCGCCATGAGCGTGTTCGATTTTGCCGATGCGGCGTTTGCCTGCGCCGGTGAAGGCGTTGGCTTCGTGGCCGAAAATCTCGCTTTCAAACAGGTTTTCCGGCAAGCCGCCGCAGTTGAGGGCGACAAACTGTTGGGGCTGGCGTCGGCTGAAGTCGTGCAGGCAGCGGGCGACCAGTTCCTTGCCAGTACCGGTTTCGCCTTCAATCAACACGTTGGCAGATGTATCGGCGACGTTGGCGATCAGTTCGCGTAATTGCTGCATGGCTGGTGAGCGCCCGATGATGCGGCCCTCGAGCGAGTCGCGTTCGGCCAATTGGCGCCGCAGCGACCACACTTCTCGCGCCAGGCTGCGTTGCTCCAGCGCACGGCGGGCCACGTCCACCAAGCGTTCGGGGGAAAAGGGTTTCTCCATAAAGTCATAGGCGCCGTCACGCATGGCACCCACCGCCATGGAAATATCACCATGACCGGTAATCAGTACCACCGGCAGGCTGCGGTCGCGGGCCTTGAGGCGCTTGAGCAGCTCGAGACCATCAATCCCAGGCAGACGAATGTCGCTGATGACTATGCCGGGGAAGTTATCGCCCACCAGTGCCAGCGCCTGTTCGGCAGTACTCACGCCTTCGCTGCGAATGTCTTCGAGTGCCAGCGCCTGTTGGCATCCGAGCAGGACATGGGGGTCGTCTTCAACAATCAGGACGGTCAGGTCGTTATTCATATCGGCTCGGCCTTAGCGGGTTGCACCAGCGGTAAAAGAAGGACAAATGCGACACCACCAATGGCCGGGAACTCAACGCTGAGGTTGCCGCCAGCGGCTGCGGCCAGACTGGCTGACAGGGTCAGGCCCAGGCCCAGGCCCTGCTCGCCGGGTTTGGTGGTGAAGAACGGTTCGAAGAGATGTTTGCGGGCTTCGGGGTCAATCCCGGGACCGTTATCACGTACGCGCAAGCGGTATTTGTCGTCACTGAATTCGCCCGTCAGCCACAGCTGGGGCGGCGTTGGCTGCCCCTGCATGGCGTCCAGCGCGTTGCCGATCAGGTTAACCAGAATTTGTTCCAGTCGGGTTTGATCGATCTTCAGCAGTTCATCATTGAGGTCACGATGCAGTTGCACCCCCGACTCTTCCATACGGTTGGCGAGCAATTGCAGAGCTGCGTCGACGGCCTTGCCCAGGCTGGCCTGGCCATGATCATCGCCACGGCGGGCGAACGAGCGCAGGTTGGCGGTAATGCGCCCCATGCGGTCGACCAGATTGTTGATAGTGCCGAGGTTGTCTGCGGCGACCTTGAGATCTCCGCGCTCAAGAAAGCGCACGGTGTTGCCCGACAGTGTGCGCAGGGCCGCTAACGGCTGATTCAGCTCGTGGGCAATGCTGGTCGACATCTGTCCGATGGCCGCCAATTTACCTGCCTGTACCAGTTCATCCTGGGCTCGGCGCAAGGTGTCTTCGGCCTGACGGCGCTCGCGAATCTGACCTTTGAGCCGTTCGTTGCTGGCCCGCAGGTGGGTGGTGCGTTCAGTGATCTTGCGTTCCAGCTGGTTGTTGGCTTCTTGCAGGGCTTCACGTGCGGCCAGGCGTGTGGCGATTACTTTGCGCCGCTCATTCCAGGCAATCAGCAAAAAGGCCAGCAGGGCAAACGCCACTGCTACCAGCATTCCCTGATTCGCCGCTTCACGGCGCAGGTCTTGCAGTGGTGTAAGCAGAGTAATGTCCCAAGGCGTGTCGTTGAGCCTGCGGGTTTGCGCCAGGTAGCTGACTTCCTGATGATCGGTGACGACTTCGCTGTTGTTGGCAAAGGTGA
This sequence comes from Pseudomonas sp. ML2-2023-6, assembly GCF_037055265.1. Lineage (NCBI taxonomy): Bacteria > Pseudomonadati > Pseudomonadota > Gammaproteobacteria > Pseudomonadales > Pseudomonadaceae > Pseudomonas > Pseudomonas sp. ML2-2023-6. The sequence continues at coordinate 1,781,334 of NZ_CP146347.1, forward strand.
CTTTCTCGACCCCTTCGGCCAGGCTCTCGCGCTCCAGTGGTTGCAGCTCGTTGAGCGGCCACCAGTAGTATTGAAGGCTGCGCGCCAGCCGCTCCTTGGTGTCGGCGCTGAGTGGGCGAATTGACTTGAGCCGTCTGCTCGGATCGCTGGACAGAATGATGATGCCATTCTCGTCGCTTACATAGGCTTCGAGGCGGGCGCGTTGCCAGCGCTCTTCAAGGGCTTCGAGACGGACCTTGATCACGGCTACGCCAATGATTTTGCCTTGCTCTTCAAGGCCGTGAGCCAGGTAGTAACCCGGCTCGCCAGAGGTGCTGCCGATGCCATAAAAGCGCCCCGGCTGACCGCGCACGGCGTCCTGGAAGTAAGCACGAAAAGACAGGTCTTCCCCAAGGTAGCTGTCGGTATCACGCCAGTTGCTGGTGGCCATCACACGGCCGGTGGTATCGAGTACATAGATAGCCCGGCTGCGGCTGCGGCGGTTCAGGCCTTCGAGGTACTGATTGACGGTGACCCGGTTTTGCGCGCTCGGGTCGGCCAACAATTGAGAAACGCTGGACTCCAGTTCCAGCAGGCTGGGCAGGTAAGTGTATTTGCCCAGCTCACTTTCGACGGTGCGGGCGTGGAGTTCAAGCTGGCGTTCGCCGGTTTCGCTGAGGGTGCGGATGCCGAAATGTTCGCTGATGCGATAGCCGGCGTAACCCAGGCCAATCGTCAGCAGGATGATCAGCAGCGGCAACAGAAAGTGACGGAGCAGACGAGGTTTCACGGCAAGTGAGGGCGGAGCACCGCGATAAAGAATGGGGTCGCATTTCATCACAGATGCCTTGTCGCGATAAGAGGCACGCGAAAACTGTAGCCGCTGCCGCAGGCTGCGATGGGCTGCGATGCAGCCCTGCTTTGTTTAAAAAGCGAAGCCCCTTCGGAGCTTGTCGCAGCCTGCGGCAGCGGCTACAGGTATTTTACTTACGCCGGACTTAGTGCTGCAGGATCTTGGCGAGGAAGTGCTGTGCACGCTCGGAGCGGGCACTAACGTCGCCGAAGAACTCTTCTTTTTCACAGTCTTCGACGATTTTGCCCTGGTCCATAAAGATCACTCGGTTGGCCACCTTGCGCGCAAAACCCATTTCGTGGGTTACGCACATCATGGTCATGCCTTCGTTGGCCAGTTGCACCATGACGTCGAGTACTTCGTTGACCATTTCCGGGTCAAGCGCCGAGGTCGGTTCGTCAAACAGCATGACGATCGGGTCCATGGCCAATGCGCGGGCAATTGCCACTCGCTGTTGCTGACCACCAGAAAGTTGGCCGGGGTGCTTGTGGGCGTGTGCCGACAGGCCGACGCGTTCCAGCAGTTCAAGGCCTTTTTTGGTGGCCTCGGCCTTGCTGCGACCCAGTACCTTGACCTGTGCAATGGTCAGGTTTTCGGTGATGGTCATGTGCGGGAACAGTTCGAAATGCTGGAACACCATGCCAACGCGCGAACGCAGTTTCGGCAGGTTGGTCTTTGGGTCGGCAATGGACGTGCCATCGACCACGATGTCGCCTTTCTGGAACGGTTCAAGGGCGTTGACGCACTTGATCAGGGTCGACTTGCCCGAGCCGGACGGGCCACAGACTACGACCACTTCACCCTTTTTGACTTCAGTACTGCAATCGGTCAGTACCTGGAAGTCCCCGTACCACTTGTTGATGTTCTTGATCGAGATCATACGGCAAACCTTTTTTGCAGACGCTTGACCAGCAGCGAGGCGGAAAAGCTGATGATGAAATACACCAGACCGGCGAAGATCAGGAACTCATTGGAGCGGCCGATGATGTCGCCACTGGAACGCGAGGCATTGAGGAAATCCACCAGGCCAACTGTGTACACCAATGAGGTGTCCTGGAACAGGATGATGCTCTGTTGCAGCAGCAATGGGGTCATTTTACGAAATGCCTGGGGCAGGATGATCAGGCGCATGGCCTGGCCATAACTCATACCCAGCGCTTTGGCTGCGCCCATCTGGCCTTTCGGGATGGCCTGCACGCCCGCTCGGACGATCTCGCAAAAATAGGCGGCTTCGAACATGACGAAGGCCACCATGCACGACTCGAAAGCGCCGATCGGAGTGTCTTTACCGGTGATCCAGCGCAATACGAAGGGTACGGCCAGGTAGAACCAGGTAATCACCAGCAGCAACGGGATCGAACGGAAGTAGTTGACGTAAGCGCCTGCCAGATTGGCCATCCACTTGCTTGACGACAAACGCATCAATGCCAGCACAGTGCCCAGCGCGACACCACCGATAACACCCAGGATCATGAGTTTCAAGGTCATGACCATGCCGTTCCACAGGCCTGGCAGGGCGGGAACAATCCCGCTGAAATCGAAGAAGTCCATTATTTACCCCCCAAAGACATCAGACCGGGCACCGCTACTTTCTTCTCGATCAGACGCATCAGCAACATCAGGCTCATGTTCAGGGTGAAGTAGATCAGAGTGGCCAGGGTGAAGGCTTCAAACAGGTTGGCGGAAAACTCGGCGGTCTGTTTGGTTTGTGCCAGCAGCTCCATCAAACCGATCAACGAAGCCACGGACGAGTTCTTGAACACGTTGAGGAATTCGGAGGTGAGCGGTGGAATGATGATGCGATAGGCTTGTGGCAGCAGTACGTTCCAGTAGATTTGCATCATGCTGAAACCCATAGCGCGGGCGGCAGCTTCCTGGCCTCGCGGCAGTGCTTCAATACCGGTGCGTACCTGTTCGCAAACCCGTGCTGCGGTAAAGAGGCCCAGACACACGACAACGCTCAGGTAAGCCGAGGTGGTCGGGTTGAGGTCTTGCTTGTACCACTCCTGCAAATCCGGAGGCAGCAAATCGGGTACCAGGAAGTACCAGATAAACAGCTGCACCAGCAGCGGAACGTTACGGAAGATTTCCACGTAAACCGTGGCGATACCCGCGATAAAACGGTTGGGCAGCGTGCGCATGACGCCCAGCAGCGAACCCAGGATCAACGCGACTATCCAGGCGACAACAGCGATAGCGATGGTCCAGCCCAAACCAGAAATAAACCAGTCGAGATACGTCTCGCTGCCTACGCCGGTGGACTTGAAGAACACGCTCCAGTCCCAGTTGTAATTCATGCAGGGTCTCCCCTCAGATGGGTCTATAAACAAGCACTTGCTTCAGGGAATCCGTTCCTGTCCGACAGGGTCGTCGGGCACGCAGAACCCGCTCGATAACCAGCGGTCCGAGTGTTCTCTAATGCAATAAGAAGCTCAGTACAAAGGTGGTCGACAACTCCGGGCGTGATGGCTCACGCCCGGAAGTGTCAGCAGCCAGAAATCAGGATTTCTTTTCTTCTGCCGGCTTGTCGTCTGCAGCCTTGTCGGTCGGGTTGGCAATCAGCGCCTTGAGCTCGTTGCTCATAGGGAACATCAGGTTCAGGCCTTTAGGTGGAATAGGCGACTGGAACCATTTGGTGTAGGTGTCGTTGATCTTGCCAGACTTGTAGTAGGCAACGATTGCGTCATCCACGGCCTTTTTGAAATCCGGGTCGCCTTTGCGCACCATGCAACCGTAGATTTCGTATGACTGAGGCGTACCTGTAACGGCCCAGTCAGTTGGCTTCTTGGCCTTGGCCATTTCACCGGCCAGCAGGGCGTCGTCCATCATGAAGGCTACGGCGCGGCCCGACTCAAGCATGTTGAAAGCTTCGCCGTGGTCTTTTGCCGAGATCACGTTCATGCCCATCTGCTTGTCGGCGTTCATCGCCTTGAGGATGCGCTCGGAGGTAGTACCCGCGGTAGTTACGACGTTTTTGCCTTTCAGGTCAGCAAAGTCCTTGTAAGGCGAGTCCTTTTTGGACAGCAGACGTGTACCGATTTCGAAGATGCCAACCGAGAAGTCGACCTGTTGCTGGCGTTCAACGTTGTTGGTGGTGGAACCACACTCAACGTCAACGGTGCCGTTTTGCACCAGCGGGATACGGGTCTGGGAAGTGACCAGGTTGTACTTGACCTTGAGATCGGGCATGTCGAGCTGCTTTTTCAGCCCTTCGACAATGGCCAGTTGAACATCGTGGGAGTAGCCAACCGGCTTGCCGGTAGCGTCCGCGATGTAGGAAAACGGAATGGAGGAGTCACGATGCCCGAGGGTGATAGTGCCGGATTCTTTGATTTTCTTCAGTGTGCCGGTCAATTCGGCTGCAAAAACTGGAGTGCTAATCAGAGCTGCAGCAATTGCTGCGCCCAAAAGTTGCGGAACGATGCGCATCGTTGTTTTCCTCGACATTGTTTTTTTTATTAAACCCGTTCGTGGGCTCTTTTGTACTTCAAATGTCTTAACAGGCGAGACGCACTGTTTCAGCATTCGGTCTAGAGTGTAGAGCATGAGTCGTGCCAGACATTGTGTTTATGTCTAACATGCTGATTTATAAGGGTTTTTAGTTTGTTTTCGAAGGGGCATAAACACAGCGGTGCCCGGAAAGCCGAATCCGGCAGGCTTAGGGTGTTCGGAAAACCGAATGAAAGGCGGGGCGAACTGCTGGCGATTCGGGCGCTCAAGTTTTTTACAGTCGAGGTTGTAGGCGCGAGCAAGTCGAGTCTTCGCCCCGCCGCCCCCACAAGTGATGTGAAACCTGTGGGGCGGGTAAGGTGCTTAAGCTGCTTCTATTTTGCGGTGCCTCAGGCCCAGGTTGGTCATGTATTGCGCCAGATGGGCCTGCTCTTCAGCGGTGGTGAACAGCCCCAGTTTGGTCCGGCGCCACAGAATATCCTGTGTTTCCAGTGCCCATTCCTGACTGCACAGGTAGTCAACTTCACGGCTATAGAGGCCGCTGCCAATGTGCTCGCCCATGTCACTCAGGCCTTGCACGCCGTCCAGCAAGCGCCATGAGCGGCTGCCGTAGGTGATTGCCCAGCGTTTGGCAATCGCGGCATCCAGCCAGCTGTGCTGGCTGACCAGGGCTGCGCTCAAGGCTTTTGGCGTAGTCATGTCTTCGCCGCCGGGCAGCGTCGCGCTGGCTGTCCAGCTTGGCTTGATCCGGGGGAAGTACGGGGTCAACTGGGCCATGGCCGATTCGGCCAGCTTGCGGTATGTGGTGAGTTTGCCACCAAACACCGACAGCAGCGGTGCCTCGCCTGGCGCGCCAGACAGGGCAAGAGTGTAATCGCGTGTCACTGCGGAAGGGTTGTCGGACTCGTCATTACACAACGGACGCACACCGGAGTACGTGCGCAGGATATCGGCGCGGCTTACTTGCTGCTTGAAGTGGGCGTTGACCACATTGAGCAAGTAATCGGTCTCTTCTTCGGTGATGCTAACCTTGGCCGGATCACCGGTGTATTCACGGTCGGTTGTGCCGATGATGGTGAACTGGTCCATGTACGGAATGGTGAACACAATTCGCTGATCTTCGTTTTGCAGAATGAACGCGTTAGGGGCGTCATACAGCTTCGGCACGATCAGGTGACTGCCTTGAATCAGGCGGATGCCGTAAGGCGAATCCAGCTTGAGGTCGTCCTTGATGAATTTGGCTACCCAAGGGCCGGCGGCATTGACCAGTGCTTTGCTGCGAATCGAAAACAGGCTGCCGTCTGCGCGCTCCAGGTTTAGTTCCCACAGCCCTTTGTTACGGCGCGCACCTACACAACGAGTCTGGGTGTGAACATGGGCGCCTTTTTCCCGTGCGGCCATGGCGTTGAGTACTACCAAGCGTGCGTCATCTACCCAGCAGTCAGAATATTCAAAGCCCTTGGTGATTTCTGCCTTTAATGGGCTGTCAGCACCGAACTTGAGACTGGTTGAGCCAGCGAGTTTTTCGCGTTTGCCCAGGTGGTCATACAGGAACAGCCCGGCGCGGATCATCCACGCCGGGCGCAGGTGCGGGCGATGCGGCAATACAAAACGCATGGGTTTGACGATGTGCGGGGCTTTCGCCAGCAGCACTTCACGTTCAGCCAGGGCTTCGCGCACCAAGCGGAACTCATAGTGTTCAAGGTAGCGCAGGCCGCCGTGGATCAGCTTGCTGCTGGCGGACGAGGTATGGCTGGCCAGATCGTCCTTTTCGCAAAGGAACACCGACAGGCCGCGACCGGCTGCGTCTGCCGCAATCCCGACGCCATTGATTCCGCCGCCAATAACGGCAACGTCGTAAACCTCAGCGAGGGGAGTGGCAGGCAAGGTGGTCAGGGGCATGTGTTGGCCTCGCGTTCTTTACGCATATTTGAATTCGAACATTAATGTTCATTTGCGAAAATATTAGCGGATAAGGGCGAGCACATCCAGCACCATTCGATTGAAAAAACTCATCGGGTGGGGCTAAAAGGAATAATTTCGAACATTTCGGAGTGGAAGTGTTGATTCTATGGGAGCGGGCTTGCTCGCGATGGAGTCACCTCGTAGTGACAGGCGCACCGCGTTGCCTGTATCGCGAGCAAGTCCGCTCCCACAAAAAACCTGACCAGCCCTGGTTTAAACCACTTCCAGGCGAATCTTGTTCTGGGCCAACAACTGCGCAAGCTCGGGCACCGGCGGCTGGTCAGTGACCAGGCAATCAATCAGGGTGATCGGGCCGAGGCGCACCATCGCATTGCGGCCGAATTTGCTGGAGTCGGCTGCGAGAATCACTTGTCGAGCATTGGCGATAATAGCCTGGGATACGCGGACTTCCTGATAGTCGAAGTCCAGCAGGCTGCCGTCTGAGTCGATACCGCTGATACCCACCAGTGCGAAGTCGAACTTGAACTGGTTGATAAAGTCGACGCTGGCCTGACCCACGATACCGCCATCGCGGCGTACGTTGCCGCCGGCAATCAGCACTTCAAAGTCATCCTTGGCACTCAGGATCGAGGCCACGTGCAGGTTGTTGGTGATGATTTTCAGATGGTTGTGGTTGAGCAGCGCCCGGGCAATCGACTCGGTGGTGGTACCGATGTTGATGAAAATCGAGGCGTGATCAGGGATTTGGGCGGCGATGGCCTCGCCAATACGGCGTTTTTCATCGCGCATTTGGTCGGCGCGCATGGCGTAGGCCGTGTTTTCGACACTGGAATCATAGGCAGCCCCACCGTGGTAGCGGCGCAACAGATCGGCTTCCGCCAACTGATTGATGTCACGGCGAATGGTCTGCGGTGTAACGACGAACAACTGAGCCATTTCCTCGATGCTGACATAGCCGCGCTCGCGAACGAGTTCGAGGATCTGCTGCTGGCGTGGAGGCAGATTCATGGAGTTTCCTTTGGGCGGCGAAGCAAAATTCGCCCATGATGCCGCAGGAAAGCGCCGTCTGCTACTTGCAGGTGCCATCAAGCCCATAAGCAGCTGCGCGCGCCAGTGGCGCCCGCAGCTGTCATTACCCTGGGCCTTAGTTGCTTTCTTCGTGGGGTTCCCAGTCGCGGGTGCGGCTCACGGCTTTTTTCCAGCCTGCATAAAGCTTCTCTTTGCTGGCTTCGTCCAGTGCGGGTTCGAATTCGCGCTCGATCACGGCCTTGCCGCGCAATTCGTCCAAACTGCCCCAGAAACCGCAGGCCAAACCGGCCAGGTACGCAGCACCCAGCGCCGTGGTTTCGCGCATTTGCGGGCGCTCAACCCGGGTGCCGAGAATATCGGCCTGAAATTGCATCAGGAAGTTGTTGGCTACGGCTCCACCGTCTACGCGCAGGGCTTTGAGGCGTTCGCCCGAATCCTGCTGCATGGCGTCCAGTACGTCGCGTGTCTGGTAGGCAATCGACTCCAGTGCTGCACGAATGATGTGATCTACGCGTACGCCTCGAGTCAGGCCGAACAATGCGCCACGGGCATACGGGTCCCAGTAAGGGGCGCCGAGGCCGGTGAATGCGGGTACCAGATACACGCCGTTACTGTCTTTGACCTTGCCCGCGAAATATTCGGTGTCGTGAGCGTCGTTGATGATCTTCAGTTCGTCGCGCAGCCATTGCACGGTGGAACCGCCGTTGAATACGGCGCCTTCCAGGGCGTAGGCAACTTCGCCGCGTGGGCCGCAGGCGATGGTGGTCAGCATGCCGTGGCTCGATTTGACGGCTTTGGAACCGGTGTTCATCAGCAGGAAGCAGCCGGTGCCGTAGGTGTTTTTGGCCTGGCCCGGCTCGACACACATTTGGCCAAACAACGCAGCTTGCTGGTCGCCTGCAATACCGGCAATAGCGATACCGCTTTTGGTGCGGCCGTAGATCTCTGAAGACGACTTCACTTCAGGCAACATTTCGCGGGGGATATCCAGCACCTCCAGCATCTTGGTATCCCACTCCAGGGTGTGGATGTTGAAGAGCATGGTGCGCGATGCGTTGGTGTAATCGGTAACGTGGGTTTTGCCGCCGGTAAATTTCCAGATCAGCCAGCTGTCGACGGTGCCGAACAGCAACTCGCCATTGCGCGCACGTTCGCGGCTGCCTTCGACGTTGTCGAGGATCCACTTGAGCTTGGTGCCGGAGAAGTACGGGTCGGTGACCAGGCCTGTGGTGTCGCTGATGTACTGCTCGTGCCCGTCGCGTTTGAGTTGTTCGCAAATTTCGGTGCTGCGGCGGCACTGCCAGACGATGGCGTTGTAGATCGGGCGACCGCTGACCTTGTCCCATACCACGGTGGTTTCGCGCTGGTTGGTGATGCCGATAGCGGCAACCTGGTCATGGTGCAGACCGGCTTGAGCCAAGGCTTCGACCATCACGGCGCTTTGGGTTGCGAAAATCTCCATCGGGTCGTGTTCAACCCAGCCCGGTTGCGGGTAGTGCTGTTGAAACTCGCGTTGCGCCGTACACACCACGTTGGCGTCACGATCAAAGATGATCGCTCGCGAACTGGTGGTGCCTTGGTCAAGCGCGATGATGTAGTTCTTATTCTGAATGTCGGTCATGTGAAGTTGCCTTGCAGAATGAGGGAGGTTGCGGGCGCGAGACAGGTAATGGGCAGTAGGTCTCGTGCGCCCCGTTTCATAAGTCGGTATCAGGAAGCCTGGGTTTTCACTTGAGTTGCGGCTTGGGTGTCTGCGGCCACCGGTGTTGCCTCAGGCAAATGGCGGGCTATCAGCCCGCGATAAATGGCTGCACCCAGGCAAGCACCCACAATCGGCGCAAAGATTGGAATCAGGAAATAAGGAATATCGCGTCCGCCAGTGAACGAAATTTCACCCCAGCCGGCAAAGAAAGTCATCAGCTTAGGCCCGAAATCACGAGCAGGGTTCATCGCAAAGCCGGTTAGCGGTCCCATCGAACTGCCAATGACGGCAATCAGCAAGCCGATCAGCAGCGGTGCCAATGCGCCACGCGGCAAGCCGTTCTTGTCGTCGGTCAGGGCCATGATCACGCCCATAAGGATAGCGGTGATCACCATTTCGACGAGGAAGGCTTGCAGGGTGGTAAGCGCGGGATGCGGGTAGGTCGAGAATACCGAGGCCAGCTCCAGGCTTGCCTGGCTACCGCGGACCATTTGATGGGTTTGTTCGTAATCGAAGAAAAGGTTGCTATAGAGCGTGTAAACCAACGCAGCGGCGCAGAAGGCCCCCGCGACTTGCGCAAGGATGTAGAAGGGTAGTTTGCGCTTTTCAAAGTCGGTGAACAGGCACAGCGCAATGCTGACCGCCGGGTTCAGGTGTGCGCCGGAAACGCCTGCTGTCAGGTAAATCGCCATGCTGACGCCAATGCCCCAGATGATGCTGATTTCCCATAAGCCAAAACTGGCGCCCGCGACCTTGAGGGCTGCGACACAACCGGTGCCAAAGAAAATTAAAAGTGCGGTACCGAGAAACTCGGCCATGCATTGGCCTGAAAGCGTAGGGTGCTGCGATGCAGTCGACATGTGAAACCTCGTTATTGTTGTTTTTTGACGTCGTCAATCAGGGTGGTAGTGCGTCTTGGTCCGGGCCGGGAGTTGCGCATGTCTGATTTTCACGGCCAGGCAAAGTCGTTCGAGTATATTCAGATTCGAAAAAATATAGACAAGAAACGCTGCTGTCAAAGGTCGAAAGTGAACGGGTATTCACATTCTGACTCGGGACCAGTTCTTTGGTATTGGTTTTTGTGTAATCAAACACTACAAATTGGTAGGCCTTGATGTAGCGTTTCAGCTAAAAACACAGCGCTAACCCTCGGCCTAGCGCCTTTTTGCAGGCCAATAGCCTAAAATTGGCGATCGGTTATCTCTTCCTTATTCAAGACTGGAGCTGCTATGACGCCTGCATTGGATCTGCTGAAAAAAGTTCGCGCCGAACATCGGGTACACAGCTACGAGCACGACCCAAAGGCTGCGTCCTATGGGTTGGAAGCCGCAGAGAAGCTTGGCCTGGAGCCTGCCCAAGTGTTCAAGACGTTGTTGGCCAGCAGTGAAAAGGGTGAGTTGTTAGTCGCCGTTGTACCGGTCGTCGGAAGTCTTGATTTAAAAGCACTGGCACATGCTGCGGGAGTAAAGAAAGTCGAGATGGCGGACCCGGCGGCGGCTCAGCGTTCCACAGGGTATTTGTTGGGCGGGATCAGTCCGTTGGGGCAGAAGAAACGCCTGCGTACCTTTATTGATAAAAGCGCTGAAGGGTTTTCGACTATTTTTGTCAGCGCCGGACGACGCGGGCTGGAAGTTGAACTGGCGCCTGCGGTGCTGGCAGAGCACACGCAGGCGAAGTTTGCAGGGGTAGGGCGGGCTTAAGCATTCCCACAGGTAATGTGAGCGTTTTTAGTGAGCTGTACTGAAGCGCCTGACGCCGGTTTCAGAGTGAGGGATTTGTGCTGCAATGCTGCCGCTGGTTTGAAACATCACCAGATGTTCAGCCGCAACGCGAATACCCACTTCGGCGCCGGGTAAATGGTCGGCGTGGCTCGGAAAGATCGACTCGAGCTGGCAGCCTGTCGGCAGTTGCAGGCGATACAAGGTGGAAGCACCCAGGAATGTCTTGCCGATAATCCGGGCTTTTAAATCGCTGTCGGGCGCGTAAACGATATCGTCCGGGCGCAGCAATACATCAACCGCGGCACCGGTTGGCCAGGTATAAGCCCGATTACCGCGTAAAACCCCCAGCTCGGTCTGTACCGACTCAGGGCTCAGCAACTGCCCTCGAATGAAGTATCCCTGACCGATAAAGCTCGCTACAAACGGTGTCTGCGGCTCGTGGTAGAGGTTGTAGGGCGTATCCCACTGCTCAAGACGACCTTCCTTGAAGACGCCTACGTGGTCGCTGACAGCGAAGGCTTCTTCCTGGTCGTGTGTCACCAAAATCGCACTGGTACCGCGAGCTTTCAGGATGTCGCGCACTTCATGGCTCAGTTTGCGTCGCAACTCGCCATCAAGGTTGGAAAAGGGTTCATCCAGCAACAGTAATTGCGGCTCGGGTGCCAATGCGCGGGCAAGGGCAACACGCTGTTGCTGACCACCGGAAAGTTCGTGGGGGAAACGTTTACCGAGGTTTTTGAGATTGACCAGTTCAAGCAGCTCTTCGGTCACTCGGTCTTTGTTCGGGTGTTTGCGAATCCCGAACGCAATGTTGTCGGCCACGCTCAGGTGCGGAAAGAGGGCGTAGTCCTGAAACACCATGCCGATACGACGTTTCTCGGGTGCCAGGGTAAAGCCGGCACTGGAGATAACTTCACCTGCCAAACGGATCTCACCCTGATGCACCGGCTCAAAACCGGCGATCGCCCGCAGAGTGGTGGTTTTTCCGCAGCCCGAAGAGCCCAGCAAGCAGCCAATATCTCCGGCGTTGAGGTGCAGGTTGAGATTTTTTACAACGCTCTGGCCCTGATAACCACAGGCCAGATCGCTTAGGTTGAGCAATAACGGTTGACTCATGCGGGTTGGTACGCCGGTTGGACAAGGAATTCGAGCAGCGCTTTTTGCGCGTGCAGACGGTTTTCGGCTTGATCCCATGCCACGGAGCGCGGGTCGTCCAGCAGGTCGAGGCTGATTTCTTCGCCGCGGTGAGCCGGCAGGCAGTGCATGAAAAGCACGTCGTCGGCAGCAAGGTCGAGCAGGGCGCAGTTGACCTGATACGGGGCGAACAGCTCCAGACGTTTGGCGGTTTCTTCCTCCTGGCCCATTGAGGTCCACACATCGGTGCTTACCAGGTGGGCACCCATTACTGCATCACGCGGGTCGCGTACGATGGTCACGCGATCACCGGCTTGCGCTACGAATTCGGGGTTGGGCTCATAGCCTTCCGGGCAGGCAACCCGCAACTGGAAGTCGAACTGGATGGCCGCTTCTATATAGCTGTTGCACATGTTGTTGCCGTCGCCGATCCAGGCCACGGTTTTACCCTTGATCGATCCACGATGTTCCTGGAACGTCTGCATGTCGGCCAGCAACTGGCACGGGTGCAAGTCGTCTGACAGACCGTTGATTACCGGTACGCGGGAATTGGCCGCGAACTCGGTCAGGGTGCTGTGGGCAAAGGTACGGATCATGACGGCGTCGAGCATGCGCGACATTACGATGGCGCAGTCGCCAATCGGCTCGCCACGGCCAAGTTGGGTGTCGCGTGGCGACAGAAAAATTGCCTGGCCACCCAGCTGGATCATGCCGGCTTCGAATGACAGGCGGGTGCGGGTCGATGATTTCTCGAAAATCATGCCCAGTACGCGACCTTTCAGGGGTTCGAAGAGAACGCCGCGTTGACGCAGGTCCTTCAGCTCGATACCGCGACGAATCACGCTGACTAGCTCTTCGGGCGTGCAATCCATCAGGGAGAGAAAGTGCCTTGCGCTCATCATTAACTACCTTTTTTTGCAACGACCGCAGATGCTCAAAGCCGGGGTTTTCGGAAAAACGGGCGAGACCTGCGGCGAAAGCCGCACGGGGCGACGAAATAGGGGAAGGCGCGATCTTATAAGGAAATGTCGCGTCTTGCCAATAAGGGTCACGTTTATAGAGGTTTGAGCGAGTCTTGCGCTGCATGAGCACGCGGCCGGAACCACGATCAAGTGGTTTGCCTCACCTCAGCTGCTCATTTGTACACTGCCCTGACGTTGCTTGGCAATTGTGCGGGTTTTGTTACCGTTACGTTATCGGCAGCGACTACAGGTTTTTGCATAGGCAGGGCCGACGATTGTCTGTCGGGGAGGCCGAGCGTGATGCTTGGCTTTCCGTTACAATGCGCCACCGTGCCGACAACTGAGTCGGAAAGTTCAGCCGAGGTGCTCCATGGATATCATCGAAACTATTAAAGACCAGATTGCCAACAACACCATTCTGCTCTACATGAAAGGCTCCCCGAATGCCCCGCAGTGCGGCTTTTCGGCTAAAGCTGCTCAAGCAGTCATGGGCTGTGGCGAGAAGTTCGCTTACGTGGACATTCTCCAGAACCCGGAAATTCGCGCCAATCTGCCGAAATACGCAAACTGGCCAACCTTCCCACAGCTGTGGGTCGGTGGTGAGTTGGTTGGCGGTAGCGACATCATGGCTGAAATGGCCGCCGATGGTTCCTTGCAAGCTTTGATTAAAGAAGCTGTAGAGAAAGCGGCTGCAAACAAGACTGAAGCCTGATCTCAGTCGCGTCGTTACAGTTGTTATGTAGTGCGCATAAAAAAGCCCCGCCTCTGTGATAAACAGGGCGGGGCTTTTTAGTGGGTGTTAGTTACTCACCCATTTGCGATTGCAGGTAATTCTCAATGCCAACTTTATCGATCAGGCCCAACTGAGTTTCCAGCCAGTCGATATGTTCTTCTTCAGACTCGAGAATATCTTCGAGCATTTCGCGGCTGCCAAAGTCTCCGACAACTTCGCAATGGGCGATAGCTGCTTTGAGGTCGGCGTGGCCGGTCTTCTCAATGCGCAGGTCGCACTCCAGCATTTCCTTGGTGTGCTCGCCGATGTGCAGCTTGCCCAGGTCCTGAACGTTTGGCAGGCCTTCAAGGAACAGAATGCGCTTGATCAGCTTGTCCGCATGTTTCATCTCGTCGATGGATTCGTGGTACTCGTGCGCACCCAACTTCTCCAGGCCCCAATCCTGATACATGCGTGCATGCAGGAAGTATTGATTGATTGCGACCAGTTCGTTGCCGAGAATTTTATTGAGGTGCTGAATAACTGAAATGTCGCCTTTCATGGCTGGGGCCTGCCTTATTTAACTGTATATAAGGCAGAGTTTGATCCGCAGGTTGCTGACTGTCAAACCTAAGTATTTGAATAATAAATGAAAATTAATCGGAATAAGAATGTTTGTGTTCCGCGTCTTGAGGCTAACCACTTGAATTTCGGGCATAAAAAAACCGAACGCTAAGTCCGGTTCTTTGGAATCTATTAATTAAGCGGCTGAAAATTCTGCCGGGAAACTCATTACGGCCTGGCTGGTTTGCAGCGAAGCCAGGGTTTCTCGAACCACTTGCTTGGCCAGGCAGGCACATTTACCGCATTGGCTGGCGACACCTGTTGCTTCGCGCACTTCACGGTAGCTGCAGCAACCGTCGTAGATTGCGTCGCGAATTTTTCCATCGGTCACGCCAGTGCAAAGGCAAACGTACATAAATAAGAACCATCACTGGTTGGGATTCAATGACAGGATCTTAATGTTAACGAGAATGATTGTCAAAGTACCTTGGGCCTCAATTGATGCCCGCCAGCGTCGTGCTGACGAACGGTCTTGAAGGGGCTGCTGCTCGATGTTGAAAAAGGGTTGAGGCCCGTCCAGACGCGGCGGTGTATGATGGACGGTCATTTTTACGCAGGAACTGGTCAAAAGACTGCTGTTACAGGGCCGTCATGACCAGATTCTGTTCTTCACGCAGCACACCAGGAGATATCCAATGAGCGTACTCGTAGGCAAACAAGCCCCTGACTTCACCGTCGCCGCCGTACTTGGCAATGGCGAAATCGTTGACAGCTTCTCGCTGTCCACTGCCATCAAAGGCAAATATGGCCTGGTGTTCTTCTACCCGCTGGACTTCACTTTCGTTTGCCCGTCCGAGCTGATTGCTCTGGATCACCGCATTCCTGAGTTCCAGGCGCGTAACGTTGAAGTGGTTGCTGTGTCCATCGACTCCCATTTCACTCACAACGCATGGCGCAACACCCCAGTGAACAATGGCGGCATCGGCCAGGTGAAATACACCATGGCTGCCGACATCAATCACGCTATCTGCAAGGCCTATGACGTTGAAACCGAAGGCGGCGTTGCACTGCGCGGCGCGTTCCTGATCGACGACAAGGGCGTTGTACGCTCCCAGATCGTTAACGACCTGCCACTGGGTCGTAACATGGACGAGCTGCTGCGTCTGGTTGACGCTCTGCAATTCCACGAAGAGCACGGCGAAGTTTGCCCTGCCAACTGGAAGAAAGGCGACAAAGGCATGACCGCATCGACTGCTGGTGTTGCAGCGTACCTGACCGAGAATGCTGACCAGTTGTAAGGGTCAGTTTGAGGCATAAAAAAACCGGACCCAGTGTCCGGTTTTTTTATGGGGCGTGGTAAGCCTCAGCGACAGGATCAGTCGTTGAAGTCTTTCCAGCCGCCCATTTGTTTCCAGCGGTTGACGATGCCACAGAACAGTTCAGCGGTTTTCTCGGTGTCATAACGAGCCGAGTGCGCTTCGCGTCCATCAAAATCGATGTCGGCGGTCTGACAGGCTTTGGCCAGTACCGTTTGGCCATAGGCCAGACCCGCGAGGGTCGCGGTGTCAAAACTCGAGAATGGGTGAAACGGATTGCGTTTCATGTCCAGACGCGCGACAGCGGCGTTGAGGAAGCCCAGGTCGAAGCTGCTGTTATGGCCCACCAGGATGGCGCGTTTGCAGCCATTGGCTTTCAGAGCCTTGCGTACGCCACGGAAGATATCGGTCAGGGCTGTTTCTTCACTAACGGCCATGCGCAGCGGATGATCGAGCTTGATCCCGGTAAATTCCAGAGCAGCGGCTTCGATGTTGGCGCCTTCAAACGGCTCTACACGGTGGAAATAGGTGTGTTCCGGGAACACAAAGCCTCTTTCGTCCATGCCGATCGTTACAGCGGCGATTTCCAGCAAGGCATCGGTGGCGCTGTTGAAACCACCGGTTTCAACATCGATTACGACCGGTAGATAGCCGCGAAAACGCTCGGCCATCGGGTGGCGTGATCCGCCGCCATGGCCGCCTTCGTGTTCGTCATCATAATGGTCGTCACTCACAGCTGTTCCTCCAGCAGGCGCCAGCGCAGTTTTTCACCGGCGCGCAGCGGGATTACGGTCAGCGCGCCGAAAGGCAGGCTGGTAGGGGCGGTCCACTCCTGGCGAACCAGGGTGATTTGTTCGGTGCTGGCAGGCAATCCGTAGAAGCGCGGGCCATTCAGGCTGGCAAAGGCTTCCAGTTTGTCCAGCGCATTACGCTGTTCAAAGGCTTCTGCGTACATCTCAATGGCCGCATAGGCGGTGTAGCAACCGGCGCAACCGCACGCAGCTTCTTTGGCGTGCTGGGCATGTGGCGCCGAGTCGGTGCCCAGGAAGAACTTCTCGCTGCCGCTGGTGGCCGCATCCAGCAGGGCTTCCTGGTGGGTGTTGCGCTTGAGGATCGGCAAGCAATAGAAGTGCGGGCGAATACCGCCAACCAGCATGTGATTGCGGTTGTAGAGCAGGTGATGAGCAGTAATGGTTGCGCCAACGTTGGCTGAAGCCTCGTTGACGAACTGCACTGCTTCTGCAGTGGTGATGTGCTCAAACACGACTTTAAGCGTCGGGAAGCGATCTACAACGCGGCGCATATGCTCGTCGATGAAGATTTTTTCGCGGTCAAAGACGTCCACGCCAGCGCGCGTGACTTCACCGTGGATCAGTAAAGGCATGCCAACTTCAGCCATGACTTCAAGAACCGGGAAGATCGCGTCGATGCTGGTCACGCCAGAGTCGGAGTTGGTCGTTGCCCCAGCCGGATACAGCTTGGCGGCATGGACGAATCCACTGGCCTTGGCCGTACGAATATCTTCCGGCTGTGTTCGATCGGTGAGGTACAGCACCATCAGCGGCTCGAAACGGCTACCGGCCGGGCGAGCAGCCAAAATGCGCTGGCGGTAGGCATCGGCTTCGGCAGCGTTACGCACCGGAGGTACCAGGTTGGGCATGATGATGGCGCGGCCAAAAGTGCGCGCAACATCCGCGACAGTGTGAGGCAACACAGCACCATCGCGAAGATGTATATGCCAGTCGTCGGGACGCAGCAGGGTCAGGCGGTCAGACATTGGGGATTCCAGGCGGGTCAAACTGATGTGAATGCTACCGGAAAAGACTCTATCAGGCACTCGCTATCAAGTTTTGTGATTGCTAACCGATATCTCATGCGTAAGCCGTATATCGGTTCTCGGTTTTTTTGCAGTGCAAGCCTTTGGAGCCACCCGTGCGCCAGCGTTATTTCATCCTGCTCAGTATGTTTGCCAGCCTGCCGGCCATGGCTCTGACTTTCCAGACGCGGCTGGAGAATATCGAGTGGAAAGTGGAAGGTGACAAATTCGAATGCCGCCTGATCCAGCCCATTACCGATTTCGGTTCAGGAGCGTTTGTACGTCGCGCAGGAGAACAGGCCGTTTTCCGCCTCAATGCCTCTAACTCGATGCTCGGCGAGGGTTCTGCAAAACTGTTGGCAGCCGCTGCACCGTGGCAACCGGGCAGAGGGGATATTGACCTGGGGTCGGTGCGCATAGGGCGTGGGCAGATACTGTTCAACAGTTCCCAGGCTCAGGCTGCAAGTTTGTTTCGCGGGCTGCTTGAAGGGCGTAGCCCGTTGCTCAGGCACTACTCCCGAGAGGGTAGCGTCTCGGAAGTGCGCCTGTTGCCGGCAAGGTTTCGCCAGGCTTACGGGGATTACGAGGCCTGTACCGCAAAGCTTTTACCCAAAAATTTCGAACAGGTCAGGCAAAGCCGGATTGGGTTTCCTGGTGGTGGTACCGAGCTGGACGCCACTGCCCGGATCAGCTTGCAAGTCATGGTGGAATACTTGAGAGCAGACCCAACGGTCAATCACGTCTCATTGGACGGCTATTCGGACAATTTGGGTAATCGCCTGACCAATCGTGAGCTGTCACGACGCCGGGCACTGGCTGTTATGGATTACTTCAAGGAACATGGTCTGCAGGAGTCGCAGATCACGGTTCGCTTCCATGGCGAGCAATACCCGCTGGTCCCTAATAGCAACCGAGTAAATCGTGCCAAAAACCGCCGGGTCAGTGTCCGTCTGGAGCGACTTCCCATGCCAGAAAAAGCTGCTCCGGCACAGGGTGTTACCAACCCTGCAGCGATTTCCTGAGGTAGCGGTCTCGTCGCCCCTTTGACATAAACTGTCGCTTTGTCGTCTTAAGCTGTCGCGCCTCTGTAAATTAATGGATATGGGCGGTAGACTGTTCGGCTTTTCGAACAACCCGTGGAGTGATGGCATGGCGGACGTAAACAAGGTCGTTTTGGCTTATTCGGGCGGCCTGGACACTTCGGTGATCCTGAAGTGGCTGCAGGATACTTATAACTGTGAAGTCGTAACCTTTACCGCTGACCTGGGTCAGGGCGAAGAGGTCGAACCTGCACGTGCCAAGGCGCAAGCCATGGGCGTTAAGGAAATCTACATTGATGACCTGCGTGAAGAGTTTGTTCGAGACTTCGTTTTCCCGATGTTCCGTGCCAACACCGTTTACGAAGGCGAGTACCTGCTGGGTACCTCAATCGCTCGTCCGCTGATTGCTAAACGCCTGATTGAAATCGCCAACGAAACTGGTGCAGATGCCATTTCGCACGGCGCAACGGGTAAAGGGAATGACCAGGTTCGTTTTGAACTGGGCGCCTATGCCTTGAAGCCAGGGGTGAAGGTTATTGCTCCTTGGCGTGAGTGGGATTTGCTCTCCCGTGAAAAGCTGATGGATTACGCTGAAAAGCACAATATCCCGATCGAGCGTCATGGCAAGAAGAAGTCTCCTTACTCGATGGACGCCAACTTGCTGCATATCTCTTACGAGGGCGGCGTGCTGGAAGATACCTGGACCGAGCATGAAGAAGACATGTGGCGTTGGACCAAGTCGCCAGAAGACGCGCCTAACACGCCGACTTATCTGGAACTGACTTACCGCAACGGCGATATCGTTGCTCTTGACGGTGTTGAAATGACACCCGCCACCGTATTGGCAACGCTTAACCGTATCGGCGGAGAGAATGGTATCGGTCGTCTCGACATCGTTGAGAACCGTTACGTCGGCATGAAGTCCCGTGGTTGCTACGAAACCCCGGGTGGCACCATTATGTTGCGTGCTCACCGTGCCATTGAGTCGATTACTCTGGATCGTGAAGTGGCTCACCTCAAAGATGAGTTGATGCCTAAGTACGCCAGCCTGATCTACACCGGGTACTGGTGGAGCCCAGAGCGCATCATGCTGCAGCAAATGATTGATGCTTCTCAGGCCCACGTTAACGGTGTCGTTCGCCTAAAACTGTACAAAGGCAATGTGATCGTGACAGGTCGCAAGTCTGACGAGTCGTTGTTTGATGCAAACATTGCAACGTTTGAAGAAGATGGCGGAGCCTACAATCAGGCCGACGCAGCCGGCTTCATCAAGTTGAATGCCTTGCGCATGCGAATTGCGGCAAACAAAGGCCGTAAGTTGTTCTGATACGACCCGAATTAAAAAAGCCCCGGCCATTTGGTCGGGGCTTTTTTTTGCTTGGAATTCAGTAGTTTATCGAAAGAGAGGGCGGGTTTACGATGTTGAGTATATGCGTGTCAGTGTTGTAGGTGATGACGGTAGATTGAGACGTAAATAGTAGGTTTTTAGAGAGGGCAATAGAGCGCTTTAGCGTCTCTGGCGGAATGTCGGACTGCCTGTTTGTTAATAAAAAAAGCAGGTCATTTTTAGACGTGTTGTTTTTGTGCTTGTGTGGCGTTTTGCAATGCGTATGGAGTGCCTCCAGGATGTTCGATGTGTTGTTTAGTCGTTGCAGGGGTGGATGGCTAAGGTTTAACAAATGAATATTTTTAAATGCGGAGCTCTCTATGAGCACGTACTTAGGTAGCGGTCGATTTGCAGATGTGTTGTTTGTCCAGTTGGACGCTGTTGGTGTGGAATCGTAGGTTCTGTGGCCTTGTGGAAGAAAAGTAAAAGCAGGTGGGCTGAAAGAGTGAAAGCTCGTGCCGGGGTGATGATGTCGTGAACAGGCCAGCGCCGGAACTTTCGTGCTCTTGAATGTTAGCGTTTGTCCTGCATAGGCGGCAGGGGTATACGTTGTCGTTTTGGGGTGGCTGTCAGCCTTGGATAAGTCGGAAGGCGTGTAAAGTGTTTTGTTGTTGAAGTTCAAGGTCAGGAAAAATAGCGTAACTAGAAGCGTTGGGAATACAACAAGGAACCAGATGTATATATTCTGATGCTCAATATCTATATAGGGCAATGAAACGGCAGCGGAAGCCTCGGTCAACATCGAGAAAATGGCGATCACTGTGAGTGGGTTGTTGATTTTTAAATTATTTTTAATCATGAGGAAGGCCATAGTTATGTAGTTTAAAAGTGTTGGGCTAGTGAAGGATAGCTAGTGCGCGATTGCGCGGTGGACTGAAGGGCGAAGAATCTTGATTTTTATGGCAGGGTTGCTTTGAAGTTAGACGCATTTTTTTGAAATCGCAAATGGGATGTAAGTGTTACTCGTCATGTTAATGGGTGGGGCTTTTGGTTTTGTTGGTTGCTTGAATATTGTGTAGGCGTTTTGGTGTTATCTGTGGTGAGTTCTATAGGAGTGGTTAAGGCTGGGGAGTAGGGCGCTGTAAGTTTTTTATGAGTGGCTCGAGTGTGGCTGGAGGTGCGGTGTTTTAAGTTGTTTGTTGGTGGGTTTTTTTATCATTTTTTTATGTTCTTGTTCGGTCGCTTGTTTTTTGAATTGACTTGGTGTGAGTCTTTTTTTTGATATGTTTTAATTTGGGGTGTTTTCTGATTGATCTGTAGTCCTATTCTGTAAGTACAAAATTGTAATATTTTTCTCTGGAAAAATAGTAGATTTAAGTCTCGCTGGATGTTGAGAGGTTTGGGGCTGAGGTTTTGTTGATTTTTGATTGGCCTGTGTGGTGATTTCCGAACAGAGGGGATGCTCTGTAATTAAGTTATTGTTGTGCTGAGGTATTTATATATCAAGGAGGGTTTTGTAGGGAGTCAGTATTTATTTTGGGTTTTTGTTTGTTTTAAGGGTTTTCTGCTAATTGTGAGAAGGTGCGCCAGTGATCATGGGGCTTGTGTTTTAAATATTAAAGTGGTCTTGCGGTAGTGTTTTTTGCATGTGAGGCTATTTGCGTTAGCGTGAAATATAGGCTTAGTTTTAATGGGCTATTTCTGTAGGGTGATTCTTCAATATCTGTAGGAAGTGTCTTTGGTTGTTGATGCTTGGGGGGGACACTATGCCCAGGTTGTTATGACTAGGCTATTGTGCTGGTTCTAAAAATTCGAACAGCGATAAATTGGAATTGCCCATGAATAAAGTGCTGATCGTGGATGATCATCCTGTAATTCGTCTGGCTGTGCGTATGCTCATGGAACGACATGGCTATGAAGTCATCGCAGAGACGGACAATGGAGTGGATGCTTTACAGCTTGCGCGTGAGTACGCGCCTGACATTGTGATTTTGGATATAGGAATACCTAAACTTGACGGGCTTGAAGTTATAGCTCGGTTGTCTACGCCTGCAGTGCCTATTAAGGTGTTGGTGCTAACCTCACAGGCGCCAGGTCACTTCTCCATGCGCTGCATGCAGGCCGGTGCAGCAGGTTATGTGTGCAAACAGCAGGATTTAACCGAACTGTTGAGTGCAATCAAGGCTGTGCTGTCAGGCTATAGCTACTTCCCTAATCAGGCGCTGCACTCTGTGCGATCAAGTCTGGGGAATGCCAGTGAGGCTGATATGGTCAATCGGCTTTCAGGGCGCGAGATGATGGTTCTACAGCAGTTAGCAAGGGGGAAAAGTAACAAGGAAATCGCAGATGGGATGTTTCTGAGTAATAAAACGGTAAGTACCTACAAAACGCGCCTTTTATTGAAGCTCAATGCTCGCTCACTCGTTGATTTGATCGAGCTTGCACAGCGCAATGGTCTGGTATGAGGGAGGGGGGGTGAGGGTGTGATCCCCCCACCAGCCTCTGAATAAAAGCCTCCGCTAAAGGAGGCTTTTGAGGGTTTTGTGCAAGGGATTAGAGATCGTACCCATAATCTTCGAGCTCTTTTCTGAGCCGTTTTTCTTCCAGAAGCGCGTCAATAGTACGACGTTTAGCCAAATTGGTTTTAGCCACCTCGACAACAGGCTCCACGATCTCTTCCGGATCGGCGATTGCAAAATCTTCTTCTACTTCCAGTTCTTCTTTGCCAGTGCTCATTCAGTTCACTCCAGGCTAAGACAGTCAATGGCGCCCCTTATAGCGATAATCACTGCGCGGGTAAAAAAGATTTTCTCAATCGATCAGTCCATAAAATCTCTATCGGTCAATCATCAGAGGTTTTTTCCTTGAATTCGCACAGGTCTTCTATGCGACAGCTTCCACAACGAGGCTTGCGCGCCTGGCAGACGTAGCGCCCATGCAGGATGAGCCAGTGATGGGCGTCCAGCAGATACGGTTTGGGTACGTGCTTCATCAGGTTCTTTTCTACTTCCACCACATTCTTGCCTGGCGCAATTGCGGTTCGGTTGCTGACCCTGAAAATATGGGTGTCTACAGCCATTGTCAGCTGTCTGAAGGCTGTGTTGAGAACGACATTTGCAGTTTTGCGGCCTACACCAGGAAGCGCCTCAAGCTCTTCTCGCGTCTGCGGAACCTGACTGCCATGACGTTCAATCAATAAACGGCAGGTTTCAATCACGTTTTTGGCCTTGCTGTTATACAAGCCAATGGTCTTGATGTACTGCGACAGCCCATCTACTCCCAGAGCGTAGATGGCTTCTGGTGTATTGGCGACTGGAAACAATTTGGCCATTGCCTTGTTGACGCTTACGTCAGTGGCTTGAGCGGACAAAATTACCGCAATCAACAGCTCAAACGGAGATGAGTAGGCCAGCTCTGTTTTGGGCTCAGGGTTGTCTTCGTGAAACCGGCGAAATATTTCAAGGCGCTTTGCGGCATTCATGGGTAAAAACGTTTCCTGAGTAGCTGTCCGTTAAACGAAGGTTGGCTTGCCTGATGATCAAAGACCCTTCAAATATTGGCGGGGTCCAGCGCGTTAAGTATTAATTCTGCCTGTGTGACAGCCTCAGTCAAAAGCGTTAATTGAGCGTTGGGCTGCTCTTGGTTAATGGCTTTTTTAAGCTCGGCGCGACGCATGGCAAGTTGAATTTTTGCGCGTTTGAGCTCTGTGTTATTTGGCGCGGGTGCAGCGATAGAAACCTCAGGGCCAGATTCCAGTTGAGCCAAAACCTGCTCTGCTGATTCAAACTGCTTTTGCAGGATCACCAGTTGAGATTGTTGCTGTGCGGTTGGAGGATGGCCAAACGCTTTGAGCGATTTGTTTAATTGCGCACGCGCCATGGCGAGTGTGACTTTGGCCTTTTTAAGCGCAGCGTCGTTGAGGTTGGGCTGTTCTGCTGTCTGGCTCTCAAGACGAGTGCCGCTGTCAGTGGCTGCCGGAGCTCGTTGGGCGCGCGCGAGGCGTTCAGCCAGTCGATGCTGCTCTTCTCGTCGCAGCCGCTCGTCACGCAGCTCGTAGCGACGCCGGGCATGGTCACGCTTGTGGTTGCGCGCGTTGTACTGCTCTGCTTCGTGAGCGAGCCCACCGACAATCGGGATTACATTGGCAGGTAGAGGTCGCATCTCAATGCAGTCGACAGGGCAGGGGGCGACGCAGAGGTCGCAGCCGGTGCACTCATCGACGATGACAGTGTGCATGAGCTTGGCTGCGCCGAGAATGGCATCGACCGGGCAAGCCTGTATGCATTTGGTGCAGCCGATGCATTCGGCTTCACGGATATAGGCCACTTGTGGCGGGGCCGTTCCGCGCTCGGTATCCAGTGCCAGTACGGGAATATTGAGTAAGGTGGCAAGTGCTGCAATGGTTTCAGCGCCACCGGGCGGGCACTTGTTGATTGCTTCGCCTTGGGCGATGCCTTGCGCATAGGGTTTGCAGCCTGGATGGCCGCATTTTCCGCATTGAGTTTGCGGTAATAAAGCGTCAATTCGTTGAATCAGGCTCATGGTGTGATCAGTCCAGGTACGGCGGGTCGCATCTGGGGCGACGCTCAACATGCGCAAAGATAAATAAAGGCGTGGCGGTCAAGCGCACATGCAAGATCGGTCGGGTCCAGCAAATGCTGCTGATTATCCGGCATGTCGGGAAGGGCGGCCAGCGTCTGGCGACCTGCTGGCCACCAGACGTTGCAAAGGGACGGTGTTACTTGATGCGTTGACCTGGCTTGGCGCCGCTGTCCGGGCTCAGCAGGTAAATTTCTTCACCACCAGGGCCAGCAGCCATCACCATGCCTTCAGACATGCCGAAGCGCATTTTACGTGGCTTCAGGTTGGCAATCATCATGGTCAGGCGGCCTTCAAGTTCAGCCGGGTTCGGGTAAGCGCTTTTGATCCCGGAAAACACGTTGCGTTGCTCGTCGCCGATATCCAGCGTCAAGCGCAGCAGCTTATCGGCACCTTCAACAGCTTCTGCCTTGAGGATCAGCGCAACACGCAAGTCGACTGCGGCGAAGGTGTCGAACTCGATCTCTGCAGCCAGCGGTTCCTTGACCAGCTCGCCGTTACCTTGCGGTGCGGCGCTGCCGGTGTCGGTCTGGCTGGCAGCCAGGTCTTCTTTCGAGGCGTCGGTCATGGCTTGAACCTTGACCGGGTCGATACGGGTCATCAGTGGCTTGAAGGCGTTCAGCTGATGATTGACCAACAACACGTTGTGATCGTTCCAGGTCAAGGGTTCGACATTCAGGAATGCCTCAGCGTCGGTTGCGAGTACTGGCAGCACCGGTTTGAGGAAGATCACCAGTTGGCGGAACAGGTTGATGCCCAAAGCGCAGACGGCCTGAACTTCAGCTTGCTTGCCTTCGACCTTGGCCATTGCCCAAGGCGCCTTGTCAGCGATCCAGGCGTTGGCGCGGTCGGCCAGCCCCATGATTTCACGCATGGCACGCGCAAAGTCGCGGGCCTCATAGGCCTCGGCAATGCTTGGCGCGGCGGCCAGGAATGCCTCGGTCAGCTCGGGAGCGGCATTGCCCTCGACCATTACTCCGGCGTTACCCTTGTGGATAAAGCCCGCGCAACGGCTGGCGATGTTGACCACTTTACCGACCAGATCCGAGTTGACCTTCTGTACGAAGTCTTCCAGGTTCAGGTCCAGGTCATCCACGCCGCGACCGAGCTTGGAGGCGTAGTAGTAGCGCAGGTATTCCGGTGCCAGGTGATCCAGATATGTGCGGGCCTTGATAAAGGTGCCGCGCGATTTGGACATTTTCTGGCCGTTGACGGTCAAGTAGCCGTGAACGTTGATGGCGGTAGGCTTGCGATAGCCTGCACCTTCGAGCATGGCTGGCCAGAACAGGGCGTGGAAGTTGACGATGTCCTTGCCGATAAAGTGGTACAGCTCGGCGGTGGAGTCCTTGGCCCAGTACGCGTCGAAGTCCAGTTCAGGACGGCGTGCGCAGAGGTTCTTGAAGCTGGCCATGTAGCCGATAGGTGCATCCAGCCAAACGTAGAAGTACTTGCCTGGTGCGTCCGGGATCTCGAAGCCGAAGTACGGCGCATCACGGGAGATATCCCACTGTTGCAGGCCGGCATCCAGCCATTCGGCGATCTTGTTGGCTACTGCATCTTGCAGGGCGCCGCTGCGGGTCCAGCTTTTGAGCATGGCGTCGAAGTCGGGCAACTTGAAGAAGAAATGTTCGGAATCCTTGAGCACCGGAGTGGCGCCTGAGATTGCCGACTTCGGGTTCTTCAGGTCGGTAGGTGCGTAGGTGGCACCGCATTTTTCGCAGTTGTCGCCGTACTGATCTTCAGTGCCGCATTTAGGGCAGGTGCCCTTGATGAAGCGATCGGCCAGGAACATTTTCTTTTCCGGGTCGAAGTACTGGGTGATCGAACGGGTGGCGATATGCCCAGCTTCGCGCAGCTTTATGTAAATCGCACTCGACAGCTCACGGTTTTCTTCGGCGTGGGTCGAATGAAAGTTATCAAAATCGACGAGGAACTCGGCAAAGTCGGCGCTGTGTTCAGCCTGGACATTGGCGATCAGTTGCTCGGGGGTGATGCCTTCTTTCTCGGCGCGCAACATGATGGCCGAGCCGTGGGCGTCGTCTGCGCAGACATAGGTGCATTGATTGCCGCGCAGCTTCTGGAAGCGCACCCACATATCGGTCTGGATGTACTCAAGCATATGGCCAAGGTGAATTGAACCATTGGCATAGGGCAGGGCGCTGGTGACGAGGATCTTGCGTGGCTCGGACATGGGGCTCGGCTACTTGATGAGACGGTGGTCGGCCACTATAAAGCGCCGAGCAATATATTTCACCCTGTGGTCGCGTATCTGATCGTTTGTGCTGTTTTTGATCATTTCAAAAGCCTGCTGCCTGCGGTTTATTACAGGTAGGATAGCGGCCTGTTTTACTCAGTCTTTACGGGAGTTGCCCATGAGCGCAGTCAATCGCGCAGCGGTGGAGGCCGTCCTCCGCCAGTACACCGACCCTTATTTGAATCAGGATCCGGTGAGTGCCGGATGCATCCGCAATATTGAAATTCAGGGCGAACGCGTCAGTGTTCAGCTCGAGTTGGGCTATGCCGCCGGCTTGTTCAAAAGCGGGTGGGCGCAAATTCTGCAAATGGCCATCGAGAATATGGATGGCGTGACCTCGGCCAAGGTTGAAGTCAATTGCGTGATTGCTGCGCACAAGGCCCAGGCGCAAATCCCGGGTCTGGCCAATGTGAAGAACATCGTTGCCGTAGCTTCTGGCAAGGGTGGGGTGGGTAAATCCACTACTGCAGCCAACCTGGCACTGGCGCTGGCTCGTGAAGGTGCGCGGGTCGGGATTCTGGATGCAGATATCTATGGTCCGAGCCAGGGCGTGATGTTTGGCATCGCTGAAGGCACCCGGCCGAAGATTCGCGATCAAAAGTGGTTTGTGCCCATTGAAGCCCATGGCGTTGAAGTCATGTCGATGGCGTTTCTGACCGACGACAATACGCCGATGGTCTGGCGCGGTCCGATGGTGTCGGGTGCGCTGCTGCAGCTAGTGACGCAAACGGCCTGGAACGACCTTGATTACCTGGTTATTGATATGCCGCCGGGTACCGGTGATATCCAGTTGACCCTGGCGCAGAAAGTCCCGGTAACGGGATCGGTGATTGTGACCACTCCGCAGGATTTGGCCTTGCTGGACGCGCGCAAGGGTGTCGAGATGTTCCGCAAGGTGAACATTCCGGTGCTGGGCGTAGTGGAGAATATGGCGGTACACATTTGCTCGAACTGTGGTCATGCAGAGCATCTGTTTGGCGAGGGCGGTGGCGAGAAGCTGGCGACTCAATATGGCGTTGAGGTACTGGCCTCGCTGCCGTTGTCGATGGAAATCCGCGAGCAGGCCGATAACGGCAAGCCAACGGCGATTGCCGACCCAAATAGCCCGATTGCACTGATCTATCAGGAATTGGCCCGTCAGGTGGGCGCACGTATTGTTTTGCATGAAGCTGCTTCGCAGGCCATGCCGACCATTACCACCAGCGACGACTGATTCTTGCTTGATACGGGTTTGCCTGATGCATCGAGGTGATGCTATCGCGGGCAAGCCCGGCTCCCACTGGAATTGCCATACCCATGACAGCGGGTATTGGTGGGGGCAGGTTATTACGGGCATAAAAAAACCCCGCTTTTAAGGGCGGGGTTTTTTACTGGATCAGAACAAGTTAGATAACTTGAACTTCCTCAGCTTGCATGCCTTTCTGACCGCGGGTAGCGATGAAAGAAACCTGTTGGCCTTCTTTCAGGCTTTTGAAGCCGTCGGATTGGATTGCTTTGAAGTGAACAAACAGGTCGTCACCGGATTGTGGAGTGATGAAGCCGAAGCCTTTTTCATCGTTGAACCACTTAACGGTACCAGTTTGGCGATTAGACATGGTGTAACTCCTTGAACAAAGATAACTGCGACGCAGGAAAAGCCCTGGCCGAGACTGAGTGCAAAGAGCAGGAAAAATTCTTGGAGATGGTTGGATCGAAATTCAACATATCGTGTAGAGATTCTCAGTGACACAAGCAACACAGTGGCGCCACCTTAACGCTTTTTTACGAACGTGCAAAGGGTCTTTGCGAAGGATTGTTTAAAAACGTGACTGACGGTTGCCTCTGCGCCCTGTATTCACGGCATCTACAGCTATTTTTGATATTTTTGTCCCATACTTTTGAACCGGACCCTAGGGGGCGGTAAGATGCCCGACAGAATTTTCTACCTCGCTATTCAGGACACCCGCCATGAGCATCAAACCGGACAAGTGGATTCGCCGCATGGCGCAAGAGCACGGCATGATCGAACCTTTCGTCGAGCGTCAGGTGCGTGAAGAAGGCGAAAACCGCCTGATTTCCTACGGCGTATCGAGTTACGGCTACGACGTTCGTTGCGCAAATGAATTCAAAGTGTTCACCAATATCAATTCGGCGACCGTTGATCCGAAGAACTTCGACGCGGGCAGCTTTGTTGATGTCATCAGCGACGTGTGCATCATTCCGCCCAACTCCTTCGCGCTGGCGCGCACCGTTGAGTACTTCCGTATTCCACGTAACGTTCTGACCATCTGCCTGGGTAAAAGCACCTACGCACGTTGCGGCATCATCGTTAACGTGACGCCGCTTGAGCCCGAGTGGGAAGGCCATGTAACGCTGGAGTTCTCCAACACCACGACATTGCCAGCCAAGATTTACGCCAACGAAGGCGTGGCGCAGATGCTGTTCTTCGAATCGGATGAAGAGTGTGAAGTGTCGTACAAGGACCGTGGCGGCAAGTATCAGGGCCAGCGCGGCGTGACTTTGCCACGCACCTGACGAACAGAAGGAATTCTTGAGCGATAAAGCACTCTATTGAGTGTATTTCCGGTTACGCATCCAGCGAGCCGGATCATCGCTCAGGAGTGCCTCATGAAGATTGATCCGAGTATCCGCGCCCAAATGGCAAGCCTTGAGCCTAATCAGGTAGGGTTACTGGCGTGGTCTCTGCTCGCCTTTCCCGAGTTACATGCAGGTGGCATCCCCGGCCAGCCTGACCCTGATACCCCGCAACCGATCGAACCGGAGCCAGGCGTGCCCACACTGCCTGACGAGCCACCACCTGCCCCGATTGCCTGAACCTGTATTGCCTCAAGGAGAGAGCAGATAACCACTGCGATAAGCTTCTTGGCCCGCCACGTGGGCAATCACCATGCCTGCGGTGGCCATTCGCTGAAGCGTGCGGGCGTAGAGCAATCCAGCGTTGGTACAGTACACCGGGGTCAGTCGGTCGCTGATCGGGTCAATGACCTCTGCAATCAGTTGGCCAGCGTTGAGGTAGTCCCCAGGTTTGGCACTGAACACCAGTAACCCGCCAACAGGGGTCGCTACTGGCTCTACGCCAGCCAGGGGCGTCGCGGGGTAGAGCAGGGCAGGCAAAGGGCTGGACTCACCGTCAATCGCGCCAAAATCGATCAGGTAGTCAATCAGCGCCTGACAGTCGTGCTCGGCATGCTTGTGGCTGACGTCGCCCAGACCACGCAATTCCAACGTGACGGAAAAACCACCTTGCGGAATGGCGAAACAATGCTCGAAACGTTGTTGTAATTTCCACCACAGCAGGGTGAAACACTCATCGAACGACAGACCGCCGGAGTCCGTCGCCAGCAGGCTGGCTTGGGCTCCGAGGTAGCGCGCCAGCGGTTCGACCTGCTGCCAGGCCTCGGGGGTGGTGTACAGATGAGCCACAGCCTCATAGTCGCAATGCAGATCGAGCACCACATCAGCGTCGCAGGCCAGCGTTTGCAATATCAGGCGTTGCGAATGCAGCTGTGTTGTTGGCACTTGCGCGGCCAACACCTCGCGTAAGTGGCGACGAATCAACTGCAGATTGTGCGCGGGATCGTTGTTTAACTTTCCTTCAAGCTCATCACCGATTTGCTCACTGAGATCCAGGAAGTTTCGATTGAAATTTTGCCCGCTTTGCAGCTCATAACGGCCCAGCGGGATATCCATCAGCACCTGGTCCAGGCCCGCCGGATTGGCCACCGGTACCAGCACTATTTCACTCCGCAGTCGCCCCGCCGCTTCCAGTTCGGCCAGGCGCTGCTTGAGGTGCCAGGCCACCAGCATGCCCGGCAGCTCATCAGCATGCAGCGAGGCCTGAATATAGACCTTGCCCTGCGGCAGGGAAGGTCCGTAGTGAAAGCTGTGAATATGCCGTTCAGTACCCGGGACAGGCGCCAGCAAGGGGTGAATTTGATGTCGCTGCATGGTGACGTCCTTGTGAGCCGGGTGGGACAGCGCTTGCCAGCCATTTGTGCAGTAAAGGTCAGTTACTTTCCGGGCACCAGGGTCAGGCGGGTCTTGCCGTAGGCTTTGTCGAAGTTCTGCGGCTGCATCGGGAAGCTGATGTACTGCCCTTTGAGCCACGGGTCTATGCCGTCGGTGTAGTGCGGGCTGGCCGGGTTGCTGGATTGCCCGGTGCTGTTTTGCCCCATCATCGGTTCGATTTGCCCGAAGTCGACGATCATGCGCATTGCCGGAATCAGCGTAGCGTCGAAGCTTGAGCCCGCGATGTTGTAAGCCGCGGTGTTCAGCGTGGTGTGATCGCCGCCTGCCATGACCGGGCCGTAAACCGTCTGGCCATTGGCATTACTCCACACGTAGCGATGTAACTTGCCCCACTGCCACGCCCTGTGGTCGCTGCCCAGCAACGTGTCGCCGGTGCTGATGGCGCCAGCCAGGCTGCGGGCCAGAATGGCTGGTTTGTCTTCTTTTTGCGGGGTGCGGATGTCGTCCCAGAAGGGGCTGTCCTCGCGGCCGAGCAAGTGGTCTGCCAGAGCCGAGTACGACAGATTGCTGTTGGCGACAAATGCCTTCCAGCTGGCGCTGCTCTCGGGGCCCAGTTCATCAAGGAAGATTTGCCGGGTACTTTCCTGCAAAAACAGTTCGTACAAGGCTGCATCGGCCGAGGTAGGGCTGAGTTTTCCGTCGAAAGCCATCAATCGGCCAAGAGCTTCGCGGGCTTTCGCCTGCTCGGCTGCGGGCATTGCCGCGATCGCCTGTTTGAGTGGTTGCGCCATTCCGGGTGCGGCCAGCATGGTTTTCAGCTTGGCCGCAAACAGGGTGGTTTGGTCGTACTGCATCGCGATCATGCTGCGTGCATCCTGCTTGCCGCTGCCTGCCAACTGCGCAAGGCGCTCGCCGCGTTCAGGCGCTAGCCACGAGTTGGACAGTTGCATGCCGTAGCCATAGGCGGCCGTGCGCTGGTTGGCCGTGCCCAGCCAGCCTTGGGCCGGGTCCTGATCGTAGGGGTGCAGCATCGGGTCGGCGTAACCCTCCCAGTCGTAGCGGCTGTCCCAGCCCGGGGACGGGAACAGGCCAAGGCCTTCGCGGCGATTGGGGTAGAGCCCGGTCACTTGCCAGCCAATGTGATTGGCGTCGGCGTACATTAAATTCAGCGCTACAGCGCGGATTTCGCGACTGGCGTCCGAGGCTTTTTCGCTGTCCTGGGCGCGGGACAGGTCGAAAAATGCATCAAGCGACTTGTCGCCCTTCAAGTCCGGTGTTTGCAGGGCAAGGCCAAGGCTGCTGTTCAGCGCATTGGGGCTGCCTACGGCGCTATTGAGCAGCGGCCCGTGGCGGGTTTCGTAAATGGCCTCGCGAATCGGGCGCTGGCCTTTGACGAAGAAGGTTTCGTTGCGCACCGTTGCCGGTAGCCATTTTCCGTCAGCCAAGTAGTACAGACTGTTGCCTTGGCGTTTGAGTTTTTCCAGGAACACGTCCTGGTTGTCGCCCATGGCCATGCTCATGCCCCATGCCACCTTGCCGTTGAAACCGGCAAACAGGGTCGGCAAGCCTGCGATGGTTGCCCCCGCAGCCTGATATTTAGGCGCGCGAATTTGCACGTAAGTCCATGCCGAAGGTACGCCGATGGGCTGGTGGATATCGTTGGCCAGCAGGCTTTTGCCACTGCGGCTGCGCTGCGGGCCAATTGCCCAGTCACTCGCTGCTGTAACCCCGGGCAGGCTCAGTTGTGTCACCTGTTCAAGGGCTTGGGCCACTGCATTCAAACCTTGCAGCTGGCTACCCAGGGCCAGGCCTTTGAGCTTGTCGGCTTCGCCGGTGGGCAGGGCTTCGTTGGGATAGGTCGGTGTCAGCCACGCCAGTTTTTCAGTACCGGCTTTTTGTGCCAGTACCAGCGAGTTGAGTTCTTCTTGCAGATTGACCGACATCCCGAAGTTCAGCAGGCTGAAAATCAGCGCCGAGTCTTCAGGTTTCCAGTATTCGACTGTATAGCTGGCTTGCGCGAGATCAGCCGGGAGCTTGTCGCGGTAGCGAAACAGGTAGGCGTTGACCCCACGGGCGTAGACCTCGAAAAACTTTTTAAGGCGCGGGGACGAACTTTTATACAGTTCGTCAGCGTTCTTTTTCAGATTGATGCTGCGCATCAACCGGTCGCTTTCCAATGCATCGGCACCGTTCAACTCGGCCAGCCTGCCTTGTGCCAGCAAGCGCAAGCGCACCATCTGGCTGATACGGTCGCCGGCGTGTACGTAACCCAAGGTGAACAGGGCGTCATGAAAACTGCTGCTTTCGATCAGCGGCATACCCTGGCTGTTGCGGCGTACCGAGACATTTTGCGCCAGCCCTTTGAGCGGTTGCATGCCAGAGGTTGGCACCAGGCTTTCAACGGAATGAGTGTTTATCTGGCAACCGGTCAAGCCCAACAGGCTGGCCACTGCCGCGGCAACGCCGAACCGGGGTAGAAAATGAGTAAGGGCTGGCGAGGCCATGGCAAAGCTCCTGCGGGGGTGGTGTCATCGAAAGCCGCTACGTTAGTGAGGCCGATGACACCGTGCAAGCGCTATCTTGGGGTGTTGAAGTGCCTTGCCGTGCGCGAAAACTGTAGCCGCTGCCCAATGCTGCGATAAGGTCCTAAGGGCCTTCACATCACAGAGCCGCTCCGCGGCCCATCGCAGCCTGCGGCAGCGGCTACACACAGCCTGATTTGGTTACTTGGGCGGGTTGATTTTATCTACCAGCGCGTAGGCACGTTCTGTTGCTGGGCGCGCCTTGACGCGGTGGAACCACACCTTCAATGCCGGGAAGTCATCCAGGTTCTGGCCCTGGAATTCATGGGGCACGATCCACGGGTAAATCGCCATATCAGCGATGCTGTACTCGGCTCCAGCGACAAATTCCCGGCCTTCCAGCTGTTTGTTCAAAACGCGATACAGGCGGGCGGTTTCATCGGTGTAGCGTTTGATCGCATAAGGGATTTTTTCAGGCGCGAAGCGATTGAAGTGATGATTTTGCCCGGCCATTGGCCCCAGGCCGCCCATCTGCCAGAACAGCCACTGCAGTGCCATTTGCCGACCGCGCAGATCCTGGGGCAAAAACTGCCCGGTTTTTTCCGCGAGGTATAACAGGATGGCGCCGGATTCAAACAGCGACAGCGGTTCGCCGCCATCTGCCGGTGCCTGATCGACAATGGCCGGAATACGATTGTTCGGGGCAATCTTGAGAAAATCCGCAGCAAACTGTTCGTTTTTGCCGATATTGATCGGGTGAACCTTGTAGGGCAGGCCAGCTTCTTCAAGAAACAATGAGACTTTGTGGCCGTTGGGCGTGGTCCAGTAATAAAGATCGATCATGAAGGGCTCCAGAAGGGGATTTTCACGCAGCTACATGGGCTGTCAGTTTTACTCCCAAAAGCGCGTTGGATGAAAGCAAGTGCTGGCTTCTGAAGCGGATTTTTCATAAAGCAAAAACACAAACGCCGCACGTGCTCAAGGCAGGTGCGGCGTGTGCAGGGCTTCCGGAAGGATCAGGCGCCGTGGCACTTCTTGAATTTTTTGCTGCTGCCGCATGGGCATGGATCGTTGCGGCCAACGTCTTTCAGCTCGTTGCGCACAGGCTCTTGAGGTGCATGGCCGCAATGCGGGCCATGTACATGACCGTTGTCGTGGTCATGGGTGTGACCATGATCATGATCGTGGTTGCAGTCGGGGCCATGAACGTGGGGTTGTTGGGTCATTGCTCAATCACTCTGGAATAAAATCGCCGGGGATTATCTCGCCTTTACGCGTCAGGTGCACGTCGTAACCGTAGAACAGGCCGGTTTCCAGCGTGCCCTCGAATCGATAGGGGATGGGCCGGTCAGGTGATTCCAGCAATTTGACCAGCGGGCGCACATGTGGCCAAAGATTGGTACGCACAGGGATCACGAAATCTGCGTGGCTGTTGGGCTCCACGCTGAACCACTTTTCATGCTCACCTTCAGTCAGTTTTATCGTGCCCAAGTACACGGTGTAGCTCAAGCCGCGCACCGTAAGGGTCGAGTCATTCGGGTTGTCTACCCGGAAATGCAGCTTGAAGCGTTGCTCCAGTAGCTTGGCCTGAACCAGTTCAACCTTCACCAGGTGCACGTCAGGGTCTTTGTTGCCTGAATCGAACCAGGAACTGCATCCCGACAGCATCAGGATCATAGCCAGGGCAATTGTTTTTGTTATTCGAGCCCGAGATTCCATTCCTTACTCCTGAGAGAGCGTGCCCCTGATCAGTCTATTGACCGAAAAAGCCAGCACAGCATTTTTTGAATTTAAGACCACTGGAGCATGGGCAGGCATCGTTGCGCCCGACTTTGAGCGGTACGGTGGGGTCGATGAAGAACCAGCGCCCTGAACTTTGCACAAATGACGAGCGTTCGCGGTGGCTGTGTTCGCCGTTGGCGTCGTGCCAGCGCGCAGTGAAGGTCACAAACCCATGTTCAGGCTGGCCGCCGAACACTTCGCTGTTTTCAACGGTCAACCCCAACCAGGTGCTCTGCGCGCTCCAGTCGGCAATAGCCTGGAGATCCAGCCCGGCTTGCTGCACAGGCAATGTGGTGCTGACCAGATAATCAATCAGCCCCAACACATAGGCGCTGTAACGCGAGCGCATCAGCGTTTCTGCGCTCGGGGCCGGGTGCCCGTCGTGATAATGCCCACAGCAGGCGTCCAGCAAATTGCCGCTGCCACAGGGGCAAATGGATGTACTCATTGGGTTACCACCAATACTTGCCGAAGTTTTCCGGGTTGGCCCAAAACCTGGCATTGAGCCAGTCTGGTACTTGTTTGTACTCGCGTAGGTCGTAAGTAAATAGGGTCAGTACTTGTTCGTCACGCTGAAAACGCTCATTGCTTTGTAGGGCAAGAGAGAAAAAGTCGGTTTCTTTCCAATCGCAGGCTGCCAGGTCTGCCAGTACGGCGATGCGACTGGCATTCAGGTTGCGAATTCCGCCCAGCAGTTCCAGCCCTGCGCGCTTTGGCAGGTGTTCCAGGCAATCGATCACCAGTGCCAGGTCAAAGCGTTGTGCCGCCAGGTCCTGTGGCAAGGCGCCGGGGGCTGCTTGGGCGACCAGTGCCTCGGGGTGCGCGGCCTGAAAGGCGGCCAGTGCCGGGAAGTTGCTGGCGCCGACGACCAGCAGGCGCTGTGGCGCATAGCGATCAAGCAGTGCTGCCAGCGCTTGTTGGGGCGTACGCGTGGAAATATCGAGCGTCATTGAAAATCCTCAATCAGAGTGCTCAAGACTAGCCTGTGCGGGCCTCGCGGCCTAGACCCGTACTGTCACGATGCTGGCGCTTCCTTCAACCCGGGTCTTTACTTTCGAAGCATCGGCCAAACGCCGACCCCTCAGGAGAGACCCTAATATGAGCATCATCAGGACAGCAGTACCTTTGATTGTTCTCACCAGTGTGTTGACGGGCTGTGCCGGTTTACAAAAAACCGACTGGCCTACCTGTGCCGCAGTCGGTGGTGTAGGAGGAGCGGCGTTGGGCGCAATAAAAAGCTCCGCCTGGGCCGGGGGTGGCGCCGTGTTTGGTGCGGGTATGGCCGCAGCGTATTGCTGGGTACACGGCGACGGCGATGCGGACGGTGATGGCGTCCCTGACAGCCGCGACAAGTGCCCAGACACGCCTAAAGGGGTGACAGTCGATGCCGCGGGCTGCCCGATAGTGGCAGTGGTTGTGGTTGAAACCGTGGTGGTTAAGGAGGAAACCATCGTGGTGCGTGACGTTCATTTCGAATTTAACTCCGCCAAACTGACCGCTGCCGACAAGGACAAACTGAATGTCATTGCCGCACGTCTGAAAAAAGACGCTGCCAATGCTCAGCTTAAAGTCACGGGTTATACCGACAGCGTCGGTAGCGACAGCTATAACCTGAAACTGTCCAAAGAGCGCGCCCACTCGGTGGTCGAGTACTTGATCGACAGTGGCATCCCGCGCAGCCAGTTTGTCTCCGTGGCCGGTGCGGGCGAGTCGAACCCGGTTGCCAGCAATCACACCCCGGAGGGTCGTGCCCAAAATAGACGGACCGAGATTCAGATCATTCGTTAAAAAGGCACTGGGTGACAAGGTTCGCCGCAAGCTTGATCGGTAAGGTCAAACCCGCGGCGAATCTTTTTGTAAAGGTATCTGGCGTCGTGCTCCTGCAAGCCGTTAATGTGCGTCCAAAGAAAAATGCGAAGGCGGATATATGAAGGTGCTTTGGGGGCTGGGGAAGGCATTGACGCTGATGTTTTGGGGGCTGGTACTGATCAATCTGTTCAAGCCCTTGATCAACCCGTTCGATTTATTGATTAACCTCGTCGGTAGCCTGTTGCTGCTGGTTCATGTGCTTGAGGTACTGCTGTTCAAAAGCCGCCTGCAGGGTCGCCCGCATCCCTGGCGTGATCGCCTGCTGATGCTTGTGTTTGGTTTTTTCCATGCTCATATCCTTCCAACCTCCTGCGAACGAGACGCCAGCCATGCGTAAGTTGTGTTTGTTGGCCGCCTTGTGCAGCCCTTTTGCCCACGCTGATGTAGTACTGGTTGCAGCCAACTCGCTGATGCGCCTGCCCGCTAATGCCAGTGTGTTGCACCTGGAAAAACTGGATGTAGCTGACTACGGCACGTTGCTGATTCCGGCCGGAGTTACCCAGGTCAATATCGACCAGCTGCAGTTGGGCCGTGAAGCACGTATCACCCTGGTGCCGTCCGAGCGCGCAATCGAGTTGCGCGTGGCTCACGCGCAATTGGGCGAAGGCAGCCAAATCAATGCCCGTGGCGCTCCCGGGACCTTCGAAAAACCTGCTCGGCCAGCGCGTGATCTGAGCTTGCGCATTGAGTCGCTGCAAGCACCGCAACTGTCCATCGATGCCCGTGGCGGTACGGGGGCGCCGGGTTTTGTCGGACTTGATGGTGGTAACGGTGATGAGCCGGGTTGTACTTGGGGTTCGGCGGGTTCCGGAGCCGATGGCGACAACGGTGGCAATGGTCATCCGGGTGCGGCTGGGGGACAGGTGCGAGTCGAACTGCCTCGCGACTACCCGGCCGAGCAGGTTAGCGTGCGGGTAGACGGTGGTGCGGGCGGTAAACCCGGTGAGGCAGGGCGCCCGGGCGCAGGCGGAAAATCCAAAGGCTGTATTGTCTACAGCACCGATGGCGGTAAATCGGGTCGCGCAGGCCTGGTCGGGCAACCGGGTGACGTCGGTACAGCCGGCGCGGTGACTATTCAGCGGTTGTAACCCGTGCCGTACGCAAAAAATGTGTAGCAGCTGCCGAAGGAACGAGGCTGCGTTCGAGCGCGAAGCGGTCGTAAACCCTGAGAGTCGGGTTTAACTGATATAGCGCAATTTCTGATTTTGCGACTGCTTCGCAGCCGGACGCAGCCTCGTTCCTTCGGCAGCTGCTACAAGTTGTTATTCTTAAAACCCCGGCCGTGCCGCGGCAATCGTCACCAACACCAGCCCCACAATCAGGTTGCACCCCACCAGGCGCCGAATCCGGCCCATCACCGCAGCTCCTTCAGCCCACGCCTGAGCTACGACGGCTTTGCGCAATTCAGGCAGTTGCAGTGACTGAATGCGGATAAACAAGGCCACCATCACGATGTACAACCCCATCATGATTTGCACATAGCGCGGGGCCGTTTCAAAACCGTTAAAGCGCATCTGCAACAGGCCCACACCGCTTATCGGCAAAATCACCACCGCGATCCATACCCAGACAAAAAAACGTTGAAACACTTCAACCCACAGCTTTAACCGCGCAGGGCCTTCAAGGGCCGTGATAGCCGCTGGGCGCAGGATCATCCAGGCGAAAAACATGCCGCCCACCCAGATCAAGGCGGCCAATACATGCAGGCTGTAGGTGAGAGCAAAGGCAGTCATGGGGGTACTCCGTTCGGCGCGGGATGAATTAGCGGGGTATGATAGCGGCCATTCGAACCACTGAAAATTTATCCAGCGTTTCTTGCGCCCGAAGAATCATGATTAGTACCGAACTCAAAACCCAGATCCAGGGCGCTTACTCGCGTTTTCTCGAATCCAAGAGCCTCAAGCCACGTTACGGTCAGCGGTTGATGATCGCTGAAGTGGCGAAAGTGCTGGGCGATATCGACACCGACGAAGAAAACCACCGCAGTGGCGACCCGGCTGTGGTCGCCGTTGAGGCGGGCACCGGTACCGGTAAAACCGTGGCTTACTGCCTGGCAGCGATTCCTGTGGCCAAGGCTGCAGGCAAGCGGCTGGTAGTTGCCACGGCGACCGTCGCGCTGCAAGAACAGATAGTCTACAAGGACCTTCCCGACCTGATGCGTAACAGCGGGCTGAATTTCAGCTTTGCGCTGGCCAAAGGTCGTGGGCGCTATATGTGCCTGTCCAAACTCGACATGCTGCTGCAAGAGGGCCACGCGCAAACCGCGACGGCGCAGCTGTTTGAAGAGGAAGGCTTCAAGATTGAAGTCGATGAGGCCAGCCAGAAGCTGTTTACCAGCATGATCGAGAAACTGGCCGGCAACAAATGGGACGGCGACCGCGACAGCTGGCCCCAGGCACTTGAAGATCAGGACTGGGCGCGTCTGACCACCGATCACAGTCAATGCACCAACCGTCACTGCCCCAACTTCGGCCAGTGTGCCTTCTACAAGGCCCGTGAAGGCATGAGCAAGGTGGACGTGATCGTCACCAACCACGACATGGTGCTGGCGGACCTCGCCCTGGGCGGCGGCGCGGTGTTGCCTGACCCGCGTGACACGGTCTACGTGTTCGACGAAGGCCATCACCTGCCTGACAAGGCCATTGGCCATTTCGCCCATTACACCCGTTTGCGCTCTACGGCCGACTGGCTTGAGCAAACCGCCAAAAACCTCACCAAACTGCTTGCCCAGCATCCGTTGCCGGGCGATCTGGGGCGTTTGTTGGAGCAAGTGCCGGAGCTGGCCAAAGAGATCAAGGCCCAGCAACAGTTCATGTTCACAGCCTGTGAGCAAATTGCCGACTTTAAAGTAGGCGAAGAGCCTGAGGGCCGTGAGCGCCCGCGCCATCGCTTTATCGGCGGCTTGATTCCCGATCACATGCGTGAAATGGGCATCGAACTGAAAAAGGGCTTTTCGCGCCTGACCGATCTGTTCACCCGGCTGACCGAGATTCTCAAGGACGGCATGGACGGTGAGGTCAACATCGGCATCACCAGCAACCAGGCCGAAGAGTGGTATCCGCTGTTTGGCAGCCTGCTGTCCCGTGCCCAGGGCAACTGGGAGTTATGGACCGCGTTTACCGTCGAAGACCCTGAAGACAACCCGCCAATGGCTCGGTGGCTGACCTTGGCTGAAAGCGGTTCGCTGTTTGATATCGAAGTCAACGCGAGCCCCATCCTGGCTGCTGAAATGCTGCGCCGTAACCTGTGGAACGTGGCCTATGGGGTGCTCGTTACATCGGCAACCCTGACTGCGCTGGGCACTTTCGATCGATTCCGCATGCGTGCGGGTCTGCCAAAAACCGCTGTAACGGCGGTGGTGCCAAGCCCTTTCCATCACGCCGATGCAGGGGTGTTGCGAGTGCCGGACCTCAAGGCTGACCCGCGCGACGCCACAGCCCACACGGCGGCGATCATTCGCGAGCTGCCTGGTCTGGTCGAAGGCTCGCGGGGCACGCTGGTGCTGTTTTCATCGCGCAAGCAAATGCAGGACGTATTCGACGGCCTGGAGCGTGACTGGCGTAAACAGGTGTTTATCCAGGGCAACCTGTCCAAGCAGGAGACCCTCAACAAACACAAGGCGCGGGTCGATGGCGGAGACTCCAGCGTGCTGTTCGGGCTGGCCAGTTTCGCCGAGGGTGTGGACTTGCCCGGCGCCTACTGCGAACACGTAGTGATTGCCAAAATTCCGTTTTCGGTGCCGGATGATCCGGTCGAAGCGGCCTTGGCCGAGTGGATCGAAGCGCGGGGCGGTAATCCCTTCATGGAGATTTCGGTGCCCGACGCTTCGCTCAAGCTGGTACAGGCTTGCGGGCGTCTGCTGCGAACCGAACAGGACCGCGGCACCATCACTTTGCTGGATCGGCGACTGGTCACTCAGCGCTACGGCAAAGCGATTCTTAATGCACTGCCGCCATTCAGGCGCGAAATTTCTTAAGCGCGAGTCGGCGTTATCGTCGACTTTGCTGTCTATGCTTTGACTTTCACCACCTCACAGGTCCGTTTTCGGCCGTTTGGGAGAACCAGATCCATATGATTCGCCGTTCGCTGTCTGCTGTTTTTGCGTTGCTGGTTACGACCCCGTTACTGGCGGCGCCTGCTGGTCAACAAACCCTGTTCAATTTCGTTCGCCCGGCCGATGTAGTGCAAGTGGCAACCGTGGATGCGAGTTTGCCGCAATACAATGCGGAGCAAACGGCCGAAGGCGAAGTGCTGCGTC
This sequence comes from Pseudomonas sp. ML2-2023-6, assembly GCF_037055265.1. Classification (NCBI taxonomy): domain Bacteria; kingdom Pseudomonadati; phylum Pseudomonadota; class Gammaproteobacteria; order Pseudomonadales; family Pseudomonadaceae; genus Pseudomonas; species Pseudomonas sp. ML2-2023-6. The sequence continues at coordinate 1,822,118 of NZ_CP146347.1, forward strand.
GTGTGATCTTTAACCCGGCTGCAGCGCCAAGCCTGCGTTTAACGCCGCAAACCGGGGTATGGGACTGGTCTCAGTCGGGGATGATGACCCTGCGCATCCAGAACGCCATGAACTGGGCGCTCACTCTGGACGTGACCGTACAAAGCAGTAACGGCAAAACCCTGATCAGCCGCGTCGAACTGCCTGCAGGCCCGGCGCAGACGCTGTTGTTGCCATTGAAGGCCAATACGCCGCATAGCCAGGGCATGCGCGCTGGTCCGCCGATGCCGATGACAGTTGATGGTCAGCGCATTTTGCTGGCCAGCAGCCAGGGTGAAATTGATCTGAGCCAAGTGGTCTCGGTGAGCTTGTCGATACCGCAACCGACCGCCGCGCAAAGTATTCTGCTGGAGCGCTTTGGGGTGCAGGACGGCGATGGCGTGATCAAGGCCGTGTATGGCTCGATTGTCGACGGCTATGGCCAGTCGACCCGGGCCAAATGGCCTGAGCGTATTGCCAATGACGACCAGCTCAAGGCCGCGGCAGCCAAGGAACAGCAGCAAATCAAGGGTTGGCTGGCCAGCCGTGCTGACCAGGACAAGTTTGGCGGCTGGCTCAAGGGCCCGGCATTTGACGCGACCGGTTTCTTTCGTACCGAAAAACGCAATGGCCGCTGGAACCTGATCACTCCTGAAGGCCACCCGTTTTACTCGTTGGGCCTGAACTCAGTAACGGCCAGCGATAGCCAGACCTACGTTGCAGGGCGTGAATGGATGTTCACCGACTTGCCAAAGGACGGTACTGCACTGGCCGGCTATTACGGTGCCGGGAACAATAACAACGGTAATGGTGCCTCGCAGGGACGTGGTTTTAACGCTGGGCGCTGGTACAACTTCTATGGCGCCAACCTGCAACGGATCTATGGCGAGCCTTGCGTAACAGCCAAGACAGAACCAGGCAGTGACCCTGCCATTCCGTGTGCGCCGCAAGTCTTTGATGCCAAACGCTGGCAAACCCATACCCTGGATCGCCTGCAAGCCTGGGGGTTCAACACGATTGGTAACTGGAGCGACCCGCAACTGGGTCTCAATGATCGTGTGCCTTACACCTTGCCGTTGTCGATTGTTGGCGACTACACCAGCATCAGCACCGGTACTGACTGGTGGGGCGGCATGCCTGATCCGTTTGACCCGCGCTTTGCCATGGCCACCGAGCGTGCCGTGGCCATTGCCGCGCGTGACCATCGGGATGATCCCTGGTTGATTGGCTACTTTGCCGACAACGAACTGGCCTGGGCTGGCCCGGGAGATGACCCTAAGTCGCGTTATGCGCTGGCCTTTGGCACTCTGCGCATGACCACCGACGCACCGGCCAAGCGTGCATTTCTCAAGCAGTTACGCGACAAGTACCGCAACCAGCAAGGTCTGTCCAAGGCCTGGGGTGTCGATATTCCGGCGTGGGAACTGATGGAAGATCCGGGCTTCGAGGCGCCTTTGCCTAATGCCGAGCACCCGGAAATCGAAGCTGACTATAAGTACTTCCAAAAAGTTTTCGCCGACACCTACTTCAAGACCATTTCCGATTCTCTGAAATGGCATGCCCCGAATCACTTGCTGCTGGGCGGGCGCTTCGCCGTCAGCACCCCAGAAGCCGTGGAATCCTGTGCCAAGTACTGCGATGTCCTGAGTTTCAACTTCTATACCCTGCAACCGCAGGACGGCTACGACTTCGCCAAACTGCGCGAATTGGACAAACCGGTGATGATTACCGAGTTCAACTTCGGTTCCCGCGACCGTGGCCCGTTCTGGGGGGGGGTGACCGAGGTGGCCAACGAAGATGCCCGTGGCCCGGCTTACAGTAAATTTCTCAAACAGGCCGTGGCTGAGCCATCTATTGTCGGCGTGCACTGGTTCCAGTATCTGGACCAGCCTGTAACCGGCCGCTTGCTGGATGGCGAGAACGGTCACTTCGGCATGATCGGCATTACCGACTTGCCGTTTACCGGCTTTGTTGACAGCGTGCGCAAGGCTAACCTGCAAGCTCTTGACCAGTTGAGCCAGGAAGCAGCAAAAGCTCAGACCCAAGCTGAAAAAACAGTAAAAGCCCCGGTGCATGCCTCTGACGATGGCAGTGGCGGGAGCTCTGGCGCGGGACATGCTGGGGGGCACTCGGGTAAAGGTCACTAAGCCTGCAACCATGCGTTATGGCTTGGGCACCAAAAAATCTGCAGCGCGGGGTCTACGCCTCGCTTTAAGCGGGATTTGTGCCCGGCAGGGTTTACCTTTTTCACAAAAAATCCACTCCGGTGCTGATACTTTGCGCGCCGACTCATCAGCGCACAAAAATTGTGCGCTCTGAGCTGTTTGCTCTGTTTCAAAATCTTACTGGTGCTGGAACAATGCACGCCTTGTAGAGCCATGCTTGATCCAGGAGGTGCGGGTGCAGATTCAGGGTTTTCACGACCTTAAGTTCGAAACAGTACGCGAAGCGTTTGCCGATCTTTTTAATGATCCGCAAGAGCGCGGCGCAGCACTGTGCATCCAGATCGGTGGCGAAACAGTACTCGACTTGTGGGCCGGTACGGCTGACAAGGACGGTGAGCAACCGTGGCATACAGACACTATTGCGAATCTGTTTTCCTGTACCAAAACCTTTACCGCTGTCACCGCGCTGCAATTGGTGGAAGAGGGCAAGCTGGAACTCGATGTTCCCGTGGCTCGCTACTGGCCTGAGTTTGCGGCTGCGGGCAAAGAATCCATCACGCTGCGCCAGTTGCTGAGCCATCGGGCCGGCTTGCCGGCGTTGCGTGAGTTAATGCCGCCTGCGGCGTTATATGAATGGCAGACCATGGTTGATGCGCTGGCCGCTGAAGCTCCTTGGTGGACGCCTGGCGAAGGTCACGGTTATGCCGCGATCACTTATGGCTGGCTGGTGGGCGAGTTGATTCGTCGTGCCGACGGTCGCAGTGCCGGTCAGTCGATCATAGCGCGCACAGCCCGGCCGCTGGGGCTGGACTTTCATGTCGGGCTGGCGGACGAGGAGTTTTACCGGGTGGCCCATATTGCTCGGAGCAAGGGCACTATGGGGGATGCGGCAGCGCAGCGTCTGTTGAAGGCGATGATGAACGAGCCGACATCCATGAGCACTCGGGCGTTCACTAATCCGCCCTCGATCATGACCAGCACCAATAAGCCGGAGTGGCGCCGGATGGAACAGCCTGCCGCCAATGGGCATGGCAATGCCCGTAGCCTGGCTGGTTTCTATAGTGGTTTGCTCGATGGCAGCCTGCTCGAAGCCGAGATGCTTGAGCAACTGACCCGTGAGCATAGCCTCGGCGAGGATAAAACCCTGCGCACCCAGACCCGTCTTGGACTGGGTTGCATGCTGGATCAGCCGACCGTGCCTAACGCGACCTTCGGCCTTGGTCCAAAGGCTTTTGGCCATCCTGGTGCGGGTGGGTCGATCGGCTTTGCCGACCCGGACCGAGAGGTAGCCTTTGGTTTTGTGACTAATACTCTGGGGCCTTATGTCTTGATGGACCCACGGGCGCAAAAGCTGGTGAGTGTCTTGGCTCAGTGCCTATAACAGGAGATTTGTAGGCCGTAGGTCGGAACTCTGTAGCTTTTCTGTTTTCAATACGTTTTTTATGTGGGCTTAGCGCCTCTTTATTCCTAATTCATTGTGTGGATATTCAATGTCATCTAATAAGACCCTCGCTCTGGCTCTTTGCCTGGCTATTACCGGTTGCGCACAAACTCCACAGAATGACGCCGAAGGCGGCCACAAATGGTGGCAGTTGGGTTCGTCCGACCAGGCGTCGACTCCAGCAGATAAAGGCGTCAGTGCTGCAGCCAAGCCAGCAGATACTAAAGTGACCCCGCCAGTTGCCAAGACTGCCGCGGCTCCAGCGCCAGTCGCCAAAACCGCTGCTGCCCCAGTGCCAGTTGCAAAAAATGCGGCTGCACCGGCAACCATTGCCAAAGACAGCGGTTCTAGCTGGTGGCCTTTTGGTTCTGACTCCTCGAAAAAAGACGCCCCGGTTGAAAAGGCCAAAGTAGCGGACGTCGCCCCAGTTGCTGCAACCTCTACCAAGAACTGGTGGTGGCCGTTTGGTAGCGATGCCAAGGACTCCAAAGGCGCAACGGTTGGCGTGATCCCGATGCCGGATCCGAAAATCACTCAAGCCTGGTTGGATGAATACGAGCCACGCCTGCGTATCGCCATCAAAGACACCAACCTGCAATTGGAGCGTCGCGAGAACCTGCTGGTGATCGTGGCCGCGGCTGACAGCTCGTTCAAGGCTACCCGTCCGGATTTGCTGATGCCGTCGATGCTTGGCCCGTTCACCCGTGTGGCTAAAGTAGTTGAAGGCGATCCCAAGACTGCCGTACTGGTACTTGGCCATGCGGACTCCGCAGGCGCCATGGCTTCCAATACCCGTCTGAGCCTGGATCGTGCCAAGTCGGTCGCGGCGATCTTCCGCATGAGCGGTTTGCAAAGTAACCGTCTGACCTTGCGCGGCATGGGTTCCGTGATGCCGCGTGCAGCCAACGACAGCAATGAAGGCCGTGCGTTGAATCGCCGGGTTGAAATCCTTATGACCCCGCAAGCCACCATGGTCGCGCTGGTCAGCAAGTACAGCCAACCAGCCCTGTCGCCAGCCGATCTGGTCGCGGTACAGCCTGCAGTGGCACCTTCGGTTGCCAAGAAGAAGGCAGCGGCACCGGCTAAAAAAGGCGTCGTAGCGAAAAAATCTGCACCGGCGAAAAAGGCGGCAAAGCCGGCTCCAGCCAAAAAGTCAGTAGTCGCTAAGGCCAAACCCGCTGCAGACAAGAAAGTGGCAGCCAACGATCAGGCCAAGAACTGATTGATTCAGGAAAGGATTGCGTCATGACTCAAGCACTGGCCGATATGCGGCGTGATTACACTCGCGACGGGCTGACCGAGGCTCAGGCCCCGGAAGAGCCTTTTGCGCTGTTTCATCAGTGGTTCAACGACGCGGTCAACACCGAGCAGCCGCCGGTCGAAGCGAATGCCATGACCCTGGCAACAGTAGATGGTGAGGGGCGCCCGCATTGCCGGGTGCTCTTGCTCAAAGGTCTGGATGAACAGGGTTTTACCTTTTTCACCAATTACACCAGCGCCAAAGGCCAGCAGTTGGCTGAGCGTCCGTTCGCGGCAATGACCTTTTTCTGGCCAACCCTGGAGCGCCAGGTGCGTATCGAGGGGCAAGTGGTCAAGGTGACGCCGCAAGAGTCCGATGCATATTATCAAGTGCGCCCCTTGGGTAGCCGGATCGGGGCCTGGGCCTCGCCGCAAAGCCAGGTGATAGCGGATCGGGACGAGCTGGTCGAGTTGCTTGAGGCCACGCAAGCGCGCTTCAGCGACACCCAACCGCATTGCCCGGAACACTGGGGTGGCTACCGGCTACTGCCGCAACGGATCGAGTTTTGGCAGGGCCGTCCAAGCCGTTTGCACGACCGTCTTAACTATCGAAGTGACGGCAGTATCTGGACGCGTGAGCGGCTGGCGCCCTGAAAGCGTAAGCTGCGCAGCACGCGCGCAGTGCAAAATGGCTGTTACAAGCTACGCTTTGCGCAAGTTTTGAAATGGAAGAAGGCTCTGTTTTTACTGTACAGGGCCTGAATAGAGCTTTTTTATCCGCGCTGAAACGTGACAGGTCACTGGCTGCGGAGTTTAATGAATCCCTGATCTTTTGGAGTTGATCCTATGCGTAAATCCGTTCTGTTAGTTGCAGCCTTCTCAACCATGACTGTCTTGTTGGGCGGCTGCACCTCCAGCTTGACCGGCGACACCTACTCGCGTGACGAAGCTCGACGTGTACAGACCGTTCGTATGGGTACTATCGTTGCCTTGCGTCCTGTACAAATCGAAGGCACCAAAACCCCAATCGGCGCCGCGACTGGTGCCATCGTGGGTGGTGTTGGCGGCAGCGCCATCGGCGGTGGTCGTGGCAGCATCGTGACAGCTGTTATCGGCGCAGTAGCCGGTGGCCTGTTGGGTTCGGCAGCCGAATCGGGTCTGACCAAGACCCAGGGTGTAGAAATCACCGTACGTGAAGACGACGGCAGCACCCGCGCTTATGTACAACAGGTTGAGCCGAACCAGGTATTCCGTACCGGCGAGCGCGTGCGCATCATGACCGTTGACGGTACTAGCCGCGTTACCCAGTAAATCGGGTTACAGCGCTAAAACAAAACCCCGGCCAGTGCGAACTGGCCGGGGTTTTTTTACGTCTCTAAAACGGCTCAGGACGAATGTTTGAACGCCTGATCTGCCCCGGATAGCGATATGGCTATGCGGTCCAGCAAACGTTCAGCCGTGTATTTAGGCAGGCAGTTGAACGCCAGCACCACTGCCAGCCCCATCACCAAAGCGGGCCGCGGGATGTTACTGATGTCGTGTTTTTTCAGGCTGAACAAAAATACACACGCGGCAACCGAGCCGATCAGGGCACCTGCTATGGCTTCTGGCAGTGGGTGGATGGTATGGGCCACGTAATTGATGGCGAACCACCAGGTCGCCAGCAACCCCGCCCCGAGCACAGGCCAGCGCAAGCGTTGATCGAGCTGTTGGCACAACAGGTTGAGCATCACGGTGAAGACCAGGCAGGCGTTCATCGCGTGGCCGCTGAAGACTGCAATGCCCAGATCATGCAGGCCGATGCCCCAGCCCTTGAACAGGATCTTGCTCACGCCCACGATCAGGTACGCAGACACCAGCACGCCCAACCACAAAAGAGCGATTTTTTTCGACGCGGCAGACCATAGCCAGGCAGCAATGACCAACGCTGCCGGAAACATCACGGTAATGCCCGCGTATTGCACGATCTGAAATTTTTCGGCCACGATTTTCTCTTTTGGCGGTTTACAAGCAACAAGGGCAACGCAGGTAATGTGCGTTGCCCTTATTGCGGTCCAGCCCGCTCCCACATTAAAGCAGGGTCACGCTACCGGTTGTTTACGGCTGAAGAACAGCGTCACGGAATAGCCGATCAACGCTGCCAGGATCGAGCCGGTCAGGATACCCATGCGGTCCATGCCCACATAGTCGCTGCTGCCCGCTACGAACGCCAGCGAGCCAACGAACAGGCTCATGGTAAAGCCGATGCCGCACAGAATGGCCACGCCAAGTACCTGGCCCCAGTTGGCCCCTGCTGGCAGTGTTGCCATGCCGATCTTGATGGCGATCCAGGTCAAGCCGAAGACACCTACGGTCTTACCGATCAGCAAGCCCGCAGCAATGCCCATCGGCACATGGCTGACGAAGCTGTGCATGCTGACGCCCGTCAAGGATACCCCGGCATTGGCGAATGCAAACAACGGCAGGATCGCATAAGCCACCCACGGGTGCAGCGCATGCTCGATGGTCAGTAACGGAGAGGGTTCGGAATTTTTGGTCCGCAGCGGGATACAGAACGCCAGGGTCACACCCGCCAGCGTGGCATGCACACCGCTTTTGAGTACGCAAACCCAGAGGATCAGACCGATGATCATATAAGGCGCGACCTTGATCACCCCCATGCGATTCATCGCAATCAGAGCTACCAGGCACGCGGCTGCCAGCATCAACGACACACCGGACAGTTCGCTGGAATAGAACACCGCAATCACGATGATTGCGCCCAGGTCATCGATGATCGCCAGGGTCATCAGAAACAGCTTGAGCGATACCGGCACACGTTTGCCGAGCAAGGCCAGCACGCCGAGGGCGAAGGCGATGTCGGTGGCCATGGGGATCGCCCAGCCACCGAGTGCGTCCGGGTAGTCCTTGTTGATGTACCAGTAGATCAGTGCCGGTACGACCATCCCGCCAATCGCGGCTGCACCGGGCAGCACGACTTGCGAGGGCTTGGACAGCTGGCCATCGAGCAGCTCGCGTTTGACCTCCAGGCCGATCAGCAGAAAGAACAAGGCCATCAGGCCATCGTTGATCCACAGCAGCGAAGGCTTGGCGATTTGCAGGGCGCCGATCTGTACCGCTACCGGTACGTCCAGAAAGGCCGTGTAGTAGTGGGAAAGCGGTGAGTTATTGATGATCAGAGCCAGAGCGGCCGCGGCAATCAACAGCAGACCGCTGGCAGCTTCCAACTGAAAGAAACGAGTGAAAGTGCTACGCAGAGGCAAGGTCGCTCTCCATCGATTAAGTAAAGGGTGCGACACCCTAACCTGTGGGGATAGTTGTTAAAACAAAAACTATATTCTTTTTTGTTATAAGCGGGAGCTTGATCTCACATCGCTAAAGAGCCTAGCAGTTGTGTGTCAAATTGAGTCTGTTTTGTGTCTGTAGCGGCCGTAGGAAATGCCTTAGGATTAGTTGTTCTTTACTGCACGCGCTGCTGTGCTTTCCCTTCTTGTTACCACCGAGCCACCCTCAATGAACCAAGATCGCCAGTGGGCCCGCGAAGCCATTCGTACGATTGAAGCGGATTTTCAGCGTTGCGCTGACACCCATCTGATTCCTGTGTCGCTGCCGGGGTTGCCGGGTATCGAGTTGTACTTCAAGGACGAATCGAGTCACCCCACGGGCAGCCTCAAGCATCGTCTGGCGCGCTCGCTGTTTTTGTATGCGCTGTGTAATGGCTGGCTAAAAGCCGGCTCCCCGGTCATTGAAGCTTCCAGCGGTTCAACGGCAGTGTCTGAAGCCTATTTTGCCAGGCTGCTGGGTTTGCCCTTTATTGCCGTGATGCCTGCCAGTACCTCGCCCGCGAAGATTGAGCAAATTGCCTTTTATGGCGGCCAAAGCCATCTGGTAGAAGATCCGACGCAAATTCACGCCGAGTCCGAGCGTCTCGCACTGGAGACCGGCGGCCATTTTATGGACCAGTTCACCTATGCCGAACGGGCCACGGACTGGCGGGCGAATAACAACATCGCCGAGTCAATCTTTCAGCAACTGCGCTTTGAGCGTCACCCAAAGCCGAGCTGGTTGATTTCCAGTCCGGGCACGGGCGGTACTACCGCGACGTTGGGGCGCTATGTGCGTTATCGCCAGCACCACACTCGCGTACTGTGCGCAGATGCCGAGCGTTCGGTGTTCTTCGACTACTACCTGAGCGGTGATGCCAATTTGCGTCTGGACTGCGGTTCACGTATCGAAGGTATTGGTCGGCCCAGGGTTGAGGCTTCGTTTTTGCCGAAAGTGATCGATGCGATGGTCAAGGTGCCAGATGCCTTGTCGCTGGCGGCCATGCATTATCTGGCGCAGCGCATGGGGCGGCGGGTCGGAGGGTCGAGCGGAACCAATCTGATCGGCGCACTGATCGCGGCGCAACATATGGTTGCGAGCGGCGAGAGCGGATCGATCGTGGCGATTTTGTGTGATGGCGGCGAACGTTATGCCACCACCTACTACGATGCGCAGTGGCTCAAGGCCCAGGGTTATGAGCTGGATGGCTTGATCGGCGCGGTCAAAGCCTGTGTGGAGCAGGGCGCGGCATTGCCTGCTGGAGTGTTGCGGGCGGGGATTTGAAGATGCTCTTGTAGCAGCTGCCGCAGGCTGCGTTCTGCGGCGAAGCCGTCGTAAAATCAGCGACCCCGACTTATCAGTTATACGCCGGGTTCAGGTTTTACGATTGCTTCGCAATCGAACGCAGCCTTAGGCAACTGCTACAAGTATTGAGCAAGCCTCGACTGGGCCTTACGCTTCGATGCCCAGAATGTCGCGAGCCACAGCTTCGGCAATCCGGATCCCGTCGACACCTGCCGACAGAATCCCGCCTGCGTAGCCTGCGCCTTCGCCTGCCGGGAACAAGCCCTTGACGTTAAGGCTTTGCATTGACGCGTCACGGGTCATGCGCAGCGGCGACGAGGTGCGGGTTTCGATTCCGGTCAGGATCGCGTCATGCATCGAGAAGCCTTTGATCTGCTTCTCGAACGCCGGCAAGGCTTCGCGGATGGCTTCAATGGCGAAGTCCGGCAGAGCCAGAGCCAAATCACCCAGGGATACACCCGGCTTGTAGGACGGCTCGACAGTGCCCAGGGCCGTGGACGGCTTGCCGGCAATAAAGTCGCCGACCAGTTGCGCCGGAGCCTCGTAGTTGCTGCCGCCCAGGACGTAGGCGTGGGCCTCCAGGCGTTCCTGCAGTTCGATCCCGGCCAATGGCCCGCCCGGGTAGTCTTCTGGCGTGATGCCGACCACGATGCCCGAGTTGGCATTGCGTTCGTTACGCGAGTACTGGCTCATGCCGTTGGTCACAACGCGACCCGGTTCGCTGGTGGCGGCAACCACGGTGCCACCAGGGCACATGCAGAAGCTGTAAACCGAGCGGCCGTTTTTGGCGTGGTGTACCAGTTTGTAATCGGCAGCGCCCAGCTTCGGGTGACCGGCGTACTTGCCCAGACGGGCGCTGTCGATCAGCGACTGCGGGTGTTCAATGCGGAAACCCACCGAGAACGGTTTGGCTTCCATGTACACGCCACGACCGTGGAGCATGCGGAATGTGTCACGGGCGCTGTGGCCCAGGGCCAGGACGACATGACGCGAGTTCAGTTGCTCACCGTCAGCCAAGACGACACCGGTCAGTTGACCGTCGTCGATCAGTACGTCAGTCACACGCTGTTGAAAGCGTACTTCGCCGCCCAGCGCAATGATTTGCTGGCGCATGTTCTCGACCACACCGGTCAGACGGAATGTACCGATATGCGGTTTGCTGACGTAGAGAATCTCGTCCGGTGCGCCGGCTTTGACAAACTCGTGCAGCACTTTGCGGCCGTGGTGTTTCGGGTCTTTGATCTGGCTATAGAGCTTGCCGTCCGAGAACGTGCCTGCGCCGCCTTCGCCAAACTGCACGTTGGACTCGGGGTTGAGCACGTTTTTGCGCCACAGGCCCCAAGTGTCCTTGGTACGTTGGCGAACTTCGGTGCCGCGTTCAAGAATGATCGGCTTGAAGCCCATTTGTGCCAGCAGCAGCCCGGCGAAAATACCGCAGGGGCCAAAGCCCACCACAATCGGGCGTTCGCTCAAATCCTGGGGGGCCTGGCCGACAACTTTGTAGCTGACGTCTGGCGCTGGATTGACGTTACGGTCGTCCGCGAACTTGATCAGCAGCGGTGCTTCATCGCGCACGCTCAGATCGATGGTGTAGATAAAGCACAATTCGGACGATTTTTTACGCGCATCGTAGCTGCGCTTGAACAAGGTGAAATCGAGCAGGTCATCACTTTCAATACCCAGGCGCTGCAGGATGGCAGGGCGCAGGTCTTCTTCGGGATGGTCGATCGGCAGCTTGAGTTCGGTAATTCGTAACATGACAGTGTCCAGTATCGGGGGGCCAGGTAAACCCTGGCAGAACCGCCAATTGTAAGCTGCTTCGAGGCAATATGCGGCAACAGTTGTCGGCTAGTCGTTACGCGCGCCACCGAAATAACCGCAACCGCGCTGGATCTGACCGTTGATCCGCAGCTCGGCACCCAGATGCTGCACGCTGCCGTTGCTACTGTCGGTGCAGCGTTGTGGGGCAACCCACAGCTCGATGTGCTGGTTGTTGGCTTCAGTGGACAGGGAGAAACGGCCATCACCGACCTGTTCTTCAACGTACGGCAGAGCCAAGTCTGGCTGGCCTTCGCGTTTAAGCACCATACCCTTGCCCCCGGCCTGTATTTCCCACGCTGGGCCATTGCCGTTGGCGTGAACGGTCAGTTGCTTGAAGTTCGGGTCCTGGCAGGCGCTGTTGCTGCGCTCCATGCGATAGAGCTGCTGCAGCTCGACCTCACCGTCAGTGCCGGGTGTCTGGCTGGCGACAAAGCGGCCGCGAATATCGGCGAACAACTTGCCCGGAGAATTGGGCATGTAAGACGCGTCTTGCACCAGGGTGGTATTGGCGCTGTCGCGTACGACGTAGCGCTGTTGGCCGACGCACGGTTGAAACACGAGCTGGTCATTGGAAGAAACCAGCTCACCTTGCAAGCGGGTCAGACCAGCGTTGGTTTCAGCAGGTTTGCTGTTAAGCAGTTGGCAGCCCGCAAACACGGGCAGCAGGGCAAACAAAACCAAGGGACGAACAGCACGCATCATTGGGACTCCTGACTGGAGCCGCCACGTTACTCAGGCTCGCCGTGCATCACAAGGGGGGAGGGTGGATGGGGAGGGTTTCTCGACCATGTGGGAGCGGCGGTGCGATGACTCCCACACGGGTTCATGGAGTCCAAACGTTGGGTTTTGGGTCAGCCGACTGGATAGGTTTGCCCGGTGTGCAGGCCTTCTACGCTTTTGGCGTAGGCCAGGGCCACATCGGCGCCCGCTACGGGCTTGAAGCCGCGAAAGTACGGCGCGTAGTGTTCCATGGCTTCTTCCAGCACTGTAGGGCTTACGGAGTTAACCCGCAGCCCGCGTGGCAACTCAATGGCGGCAGCTTTTACGAAACCGTCGAGTGCCGCGTTGACCAGTGCCGCCGAACTGCCTGTGCGGATCGGCTCACGGCTGATGACGCCACTGGTGAAAGTGAACGATGCACCATCGTTGGCAAACTCGCGACCGATCAACAGCAAGTTGACCTGGCCCATCAGTTTGTCCTGCAAGCCCAGGGCGAAATCTTTCTCGCTCATCTCCATGAGTGGCACAAAGCTGACATTGCCAGCCGCGCAGATCAGTGCATCGAAGCGTCCGGTTTGTTCGAACAGTTGGCGAATCGATGCGCTGTCGCTGATATCAACCTGAAAATCGCCGCTTTTGCGGCCTATGCGCACGATCTCGTGGCGCGGTGACAGTTCGCGATCAATAGCTGAACCAATCGTACCGTGAGCGCCAATCAACAGGATTTTCATGGTGTGTACCTTTATGGATGAGGTGAGCGCTCAGTCTAGGGGTGGTTTTTTAGCGCGATAAGCGCACTAATAGGCAACCTTTGGTTTTCATATGGAAACAATCCATGAGCGAAATGGATGACTTGGCGGCGTTTGCGGTATTGATCGACGCGGGCAGTTTTACTTTGGCCGCTCAGCAATTGGGTTGCAGCAAGGGACAACTGTCCAAGCGCATCAGTCAGTTGGAGGCACAGTTCTCAGTGGTGTTGCTGCACCGCACCACAAGGCGTTTGAGCCTGACGGCTGCGGGTGCAGCGTTATTGCCTCAGGCCCAGGCACTGGTCGTACAAGTGGAACGTGCGCGTCAGGCATTGGCCCGACTCAAGGACGATATGGCTGGCCCGGTGCGTATGACCGTGCCTGTGTCTTTGGGCGAAACCTTTTTTGATTCGCTGCTGCTGGAGTTCTCCCGCGAGTACCCACAGGTGCAAATTGAGCTTGAACTCAATAACAGTTACCGCGACATGGCGCGGGAGGGGTTTGATCTGGCGATCCGCTCGCAGGTTGCCAGCAACGAGCGACTGGTGGCCAAGCTGGTACTTAACTGGCACGAAATTACCTGCGCCAGCCCCGCGTATCTTGAGCAATACGGCGAACCGACCACGCCTCAGCAACTGGCCGAGCACCGTTGCCTGCTTAACAGTCACTACAGCGGTCGCGAAGAATGGCAGTACCACCGTCAGCATGAACTGCACCGGGTGCGGGTTTCGGGACCGTTTGCCAGCAATCACTACAGCTTGCTGAAAAAGGCTGCCGTGATCGGTGCTGGCATCGCCCGGCTACCCTCGTACATGCTCAGTACCGAATTGGCGGATGGGCGTTTATGCGGGTTGTTGCGTGACTATCAAACGCGTAGTAATCCCATGTATCTGGTTCACCCTTATCAGGGCGGCTTACCCAAACGCACCCAGGTATTGGCGGATTACCTCGTGGGTTGGTTTCAGCGCAGTGGTGAGGCCATTAACCAGCTTTAACCAAAACGCTGCCTTCAGGGCAAAAAAAAACGGCCCCGAAGGGCCGTCCTGTATCGCAGGCAGGTTTAGCCGCCCAGATACGCGTCGCGCACTTTCGGATCGTTGAGCAATTGCTCGCCAGTGCCTTGCATGACCACACGGCCGTTTTCCAGCACGTAGGCTCGGTCAGCAATTTTCAGTGCCTGGTTGGCGTTTTGCTCCACCAGAAACACGGTTACGCCTTCATCTCGCAGTTGTTCGATGATGTCGAAAATCTGCTGGATAATGATTGGCGCCAACCCCAGTGACGGTTCATCAAGCAACAGCAGCTTGGGTTTGCTCATCAGCGCCCGGCCAATCGCGAGCATTTGCTGTTCGCCCCCGGACATAGTGCCGCCGCGTTGAATGAAGCGTTCCTTCAAGCGTGGGAACAAGTGCAGAACCTTGTCCATTTGCTCTTCGTACTCATGCTTCTCGGTAAAGAAACCGCCCATGGCGAGATTCTCTTCCACGGTCAAGCGAGCAAATACCCTACGTCCTTCAGGTACAACGGCGATGCTTTTGCGCATGATCTGCGCCGAGGTCAACCCCACCAGCTCTTCGCCCATATAACGAATGCTGCCGCTGTGAGCTTGCGGCGAACCGCACAACGTCATCATCAGGGTTGATTTGCCAGCGCCGTTGGCGCCGATCAGGGTGACGATTTCGCCCTGGCGTACCTCGACATTGACACTGTGCAGGGCCTGGATCTTGCCGTAAAAGGTCGAAACGTTTTCAAATTGCAGCATTTACGCTTCCCCCAAATAGGCTTTGATCACTTCAGGGTTGTCACGGATCTGTTCCGGCGTCCCGTCAGCCAAAGGTGTGCCCTGGTTGATCACCACGATATGGTCGGAAATGCTCATGACCAGTTTCATGTCGTGCTCAATCAACAGCACGGTGGCGTTATGCTCATTGCGCAAAATGCTGATCAGCGCTTTGAGGTCTTCGGTTTCCTTGGGGTTCAGGCCCGCTGCCGGTTCGTCGAGCATGAGGATGCGCGGACGCGTCATCATGCAACGGGCGATTTCCAGGCGTCGTTGTTGGCCATAGGCCAAGGTGCCCGCCGGGCGGTTGGCGAACTCGGTCAGGTTGACCTTGTCCAGCCAATACGCAGCGTAATCCATGGCATCGCGTTCGCTTTTACGGAACGACGGGGTTTTGAACAGGCCTGACAGGAAGTTGGTGTTGAGGTGACGATGCTGGGCAATCAGCAGGTTCTCAACGGCCGTCATGTCCTTGAACAATCGCACGTTCTGGAAGGTACGAACGACCCCTTTGCGCGCAATTTCATGGCCAGCCAACCCTTGAATAGGTTGGCCATCGAGCAGGATCGTGCCCGCCGACGGTTTGTAAAAACCGGTCAGGCAGTTGAACACGGTGGTCTTGCCGGCGCCGTTAGGGCCGATCATCGACACTACCTGTTTTTCCTTGACGGTCAGGGCCACGCCGTTCACCGCCAACAAGCCGCCAAAGCGCATGCTCAGGCCGCTGACTTTCAGTATCTCGCGGCTCATTTTCGCAGCTCCAGGTGAGGACGTTGCATTGGCAGCAGACCTTGCGGACGCCAGATCATCATCAGCACCATCAGGGCTCCGAACAGCAGCATCCGGTATTCGCTGAATTCACGCATCATTTCCGGCAACAGGATCATCACCACAGCTGCCAGGATGACACCCAGTTGCGAGCCCATACCGCCGAGTACCACGATGGCCAGAATGATCGCCGACTCAAGGAAGGTGAACGATTCCGGTGTTACCAGGCCTTGGCGTGCGGCAAAGAAGCTGCCAGCAAAACCTGCAAAAGTAGCACCCAAGGTGAAGGCTGAAAGCTTGATAACTGTCGGATTCAAACCCAAGGCGCGACAGGCGATTTCGTCTTCACGCAGTGCTTCCCAGGCGCGACCGATTGGCATGCGCAGCAGGCGGTTGATCACGAACAACACCAACAGCACCAGCACCAGCGCGATCAGGTACAGGAAAATGACCTTGTTGATCGAGTTGTAGGCGATGCCAAAGTACTCGTGAAACGTTTGCATGCCTTCGGCGGCGGTTCTGTCGAAACTCAGACCGAACAGCGTTGGTTTCGGGATGTTGCTGATACCGTTTGGCCCACCGGTGATATCCGTCAGGTTACGCAGGAACAAACGGATGATTTCACCGAACCCCAGGGTCACGATAGCCAGATAGTCACCGCGTAAACGCAGCACCGGGAAGCCAAGCAGGAAGCCAAAGGTTGCCGCCATCAATCCAGCCAATGGCAGGCAGATCCAGAAGCTCAGCCCGAAGTAATGCGCGAGCAGCGCGTAGGTATAGGCACCCACGGCATAGAACCCGACATAACCCAGGTCGAGCAGACCCGCCAGGCCGACCACGATGTTCAGGCCCAGGCCGAGCATGACGTAGATCAGGATCAGCGTGGCAATGTCCACTGCACCGCGCGAACCGTAGAACGGCCAGATCAATGCAATGACCACCAGGCCCAGGATGATCCAGCGTTGAGTGCTGGGCAGGGTCAGGAAGTAGCTGGCCTTGGTAGGCACTTTCGGCAGGCTGGGTGAGTTCTTCCAGGCTGTGGTCAGTTGCTGGTTGAACAACACGCGCACAAACATCAGCAAGGAGCAGATCGCAATCACGCTCAGGGTGAAGGTGCTGGTGTTGTGAACTTCAATGTTGATCCCGACGATAGTCAGTTTCAGACCGAGTACCGGGTAGGCGACGGCCCAGACCAACAGGGCGCTGAAAAGCGCCGACTTAAGATTCCTAGTCATACTTTTTCAATCTCCGGACGCCCCAGAATGCCGGTCGGACGGAACAGAAGCACCAGCACCAGCAAGCCAAAAGCCACAACGTCTTTGTATTGGTCGCCGAAGATATCGGCACCAAAGGCTTCAGCCACACCGAGTACCAGGCCACCGAGCATCGCGCCAGGAATACTGCCGATCCCACCCAATACCGCAGCGGTAAAGGCTTTAAGGCCTACCAGGAAACCTGCGTTGGGGTTGATCACGCCGTACTGCACGCTGATCAGCACCGCAGCAACGGCTGCCAGGGCAGCACCGATCACGAAGGTCAGCGCAATCACGTTGTTGGTGTTGATACCCAGCAAGTTGGCCATTTTCATGTCTTCGGCACAGGCGCGGCAGGCGCGGCCCATACGTGAACGAGAAATGAAGATGGTCAGGCCGAGCATTGCGAGGAAGGTGACGACGAAGACCACAATTTGCATGTAGGAGACGATAACTTCGCTAGCGCCTCCAGGGCCAAAGGTGAAGCCGCCAGGGATCAGGTTGGGGATTGATTTGTCTTTTGAGTCTTGTGCCAGTAGTACGGTGTTTTGCAGGAAGATCGACATGCCGATGGCAGAAATCAGCGGAATAAGCCGATTACTGCCACGCAAGGGACGGTAGGCAACCCGTTCGATGCTGTAGCCGTAGGCGCTGGTAACCACAATGCTGGCGAGAAACGCGGCAGTCAGCAGAAGTGGCACGCTGTCCAGACCCATCATGGTCAAGCCGGCGATGGCGATAAACGCAATATAGGAACCAATCATGTACACCTCGCCGTGGGCGAAGTTGATCATTCCAATAATGCCGTAAACCATCGTATAGCCGATGGCGATCAGGGCATAAGTGCTGCCAACGTTGAGGCCGTTAACCAGCATTTGGAAGAAGTGATAGATGTCAGGCATTACAAAGCTCCTAAAAACCTGAGACGCATTTCACTGGTGGAGTCATTTTCCGGCCTGGGCTGTATGGGTTTTCACCCACTTTGAACACAGGTCTTCTGCCAGCGAACCGCTGGTGACGGTTTTAAAGATTTTCAGGTGGGCAGGCTTTCGGATCACGAAAGCGCGGCCCCATTTCCATGAACCGCCGGCCTTTAAAACAAAACCCACCGCGGGCGCAGTGGGCTTCGTTGTTAGGCCAGGATCAACCCTTACTGAGGGCTTACTTCAGTTTTAGGCTTACCGAAGTGCCATTCGTAAACTACGAATTTGAAATCTTCCACGTCGCCTTTGGCGTCAAACTTCAGGTTGCCGGTAGGCGTCTTGAAAGTACCTTTATGGATGGCTTCAGCAACTTTGGCCGGGTCTTCGCTTTTCGCTTGCTCGATACCGCCAGCAATTACTTCAACTGCTGCGTATGCCGGGAACACGAATGGACCGGTAGGGTCTTGTTTCTTGGCAGCAAAGGACTCAACCAGCGCCTTGTTGGCCGGGTCTGCATCAAATGCTTTTGGCAGAGTCACCAGCAGGCCTTCGGAAGCACCTTGAGCGATTTGCGAGATGGACTCGTTGCCCACGCCCTCAGGGCCCATGAACTTGGCGTTCAGGCCTTTTTCTTTGGCTTGGCGCAGGATCAGACCCAGCTCTGGGTGGTAGCCGCCGTAGTAGACGAAGTCGACGTTGGCTTGCTTGAGCTTGGCAATAACAGAGGAATAGTCTTTTTCGCCAGCGTTGACGCCTTCAAAGACTGCGACTTTCACGCCTTTGTCTTCCAGGGTCTTTTTAACGGCGGTAGCGATGCCTTCACCGTATTGCTGTTTGTCGTGCAATACCGCAACGATTTTCGGCTTCACGTGATCCGCGATGTAGTTACCGGCTGCAGGGCCTTGGGCGCTGTCCAGACCGATAGTACGGAAAATCATCTTGTAACCGCGAGCGGTGATTTCCGGGCCGGTAGCGGCCGGGGTAATCATGATGATGCCTTCGTCTTCGTAAATGTCCGAAGCAGGCTGAGTGGAGCTGGAGCACAGGTGACCGACTACAAATTTAATACCGTCATTGACCACTTTGTTGGCAACGGCAACCGCTTGTTTCGGGTCGCAGGCGTCATCGTAGTCAACCGCTTCAAGCTTTTTGCCATCAACGCCGCCCTTGGCGTTGATTTGTTCGATAGCCATTTTTGCGCCAGCAAACTGCATGTCGCCGTACTGAGTCAGAGGCCCGGTTTTCGGACCCGCGATACCGATCTTGATGGTGTCTGCGGCAAATGAATGGCTGGCGAACCCGGCCAAAACCATAGCGGCAAACAGTTTAGTAATCTGCTTTGTAGCCATCTTTATTGGTGCTCCACTCTTATGTTGTAATTTTTATAGTCCTGGAAGCCAAGGCAGCCGGACCGGGTTTTCTTGTAACGAAATTCCCGGTCAATCCCCCCTGCAACTGTACCGGTACAGTGTAGAGCGCCGGTTCAGCGCTTGAATAGCGTACTGGCGGGGGAAAAAACAGGAAATGTCGCTTAAACGTAAGAAAAAGACAGAATGGCGGCGGATTAGGCTGTTGATAGTTATCAGAATGTTGCTAAATCAACGCACCAGTCCTTGGCCTTCTACTCTTTTCTCGCTTTTTTACCTGAAAAGCCGGGTTTTTCTACCGGGTGTGCGGCGTTATCATTGCGCCGATATTTTTCCCGGTGAATCCCATGAATCAAGAACCTAGCACCCTCTATGCCAAGCTGCTTGGCGAGACCTCAACTATTGAATGGAAAGCCCTGCAACCCTTCTTCGCCAAAGGTGATTTGTTGTGGGTTAAACCCGAGCTGGACTTGATCGAAGCGGCGCAGGCAGTGACTCAGGATGATGCAGAGAAAGTCTCGGCCTGGATGGCGTCCGGGGTGCTTGGCAAGATGACTGAGGAGCAGGCGCTAGACGTTCTTGAACGTGACCCGCAGCTATGGGCGGTGGTGGTTTCGCCTTGGGTTATGGTCCAGGAAAGGGCGCAAAAATAACCTCGCGCACCAAACGGGAGCATTTTTTTGCACTGAATTGAAGTGCCGGGAGTGTGTAGCTCAGTAACCCGGCTCTGAGTAGTGGCAATTTGCCGTGGAGAAACGCCACAGTTGGTACGGTGGCGTTTTTTTGTGCCTGCAATACAGATGCCCCGCTATGGGCACTCTGAGTGCAAAAGTGGCGCAATAGGGAGTCAAGGAAGGGAGTTGATAGTTGCGGGTATTGAGGGGGGGCTTGTAGATACTCTGTTCCAGGTCAAGCCCAGTGGGAGCGAGCCTGCTCGCGAATGATCTTCGCGAGCAGGCTCGCTCCCACGCTTGAAGTATCTCTGCCGCTGGTAAAGGCTGCGCAA
Organism: Pseudomonas sp. ML2-2023-6; assembly: GCF_037055265.1. NCBI lineage: Bacteria > Pseudomonadati > Pseudomonadota > Gammaproteobacteria > Pseudomonadales > Pseudomonadaceae > Pseudomonas > Pseudomonas sp. ML2-2023-6. The sequence continues at coordinate 1,841,997 of NZ_CP146347.1, forward strand.
AGATCTGCAGGATCTTCACCAGCCTTCCAGGCATTGGGCCAGCTATCGCAGCCTGAGCCAGCGGCTACAAGTGTTGTTTTAACCGGCGACCAGCACGCGAATGGCTTCAAGGCGCAGGGCGGCTTTTTCAAGCATGGCCAGGCTTTGTTCGCGTTGTTTGCGCAAGGCCACCAGTTCGCTGTCGCGTACGCTCGGGTTGACTGCCTGCAAGGCGGTCAGGCGTGCCAGCTCTTCTTCGGTATCGGCAGCCAGGCGGCGTTGCGCTTCGGCCACGCGTTCTGCGTGACGTGGCGCGATCTTGGCTTCACCGGCGTTGATCTTCGGCGTCAGCTGGTCGCGCTGGGCCTGAACGAACTTGTTGGCGCTGGCGCGGGGTACGCTTTCCAGTTGTTCGTTCAATGTGTCGAAGGCTACTCGCGACGACAGGTCGTTACCGTTGGCATCGAGCAGGCAGCGCAGGGCCGCCGGGGGCAGGTAGCGACCCAGTTGCAGTGAGCGCGGGGCAACCACTTCACTGACGTAAATCAGCTCGAGCAGCACAGTGCCGGGCTTCAGGGCCTTGTTCTTGATCAGTGCGACGGCGGTGTTGCCCATCGAGCCAGACAACACTAGGTCCATGCCGCCTTGCACCATCGGGTGTTCCCAGGTGATGAACTGCATGTCTTCGCGTGACAGGGCCTGGTTGCGATCGTAGGTGATGGTGACACCTTCGTCGTCGCCCAGCGGGAAACTGGCGTCGAGCATTTTTTCGCTGGGCTTGAGGATCAGCGCGTTTTCGGAATGGTCTTCGCTGTCAATGCCAAAGGCGTTGAACAGGGTTTCCATGTAAATCGGCAGGGTGAACTGGTCGTCCTGCTCAAGGATCGCCTCAACCAGTGCTTCGCCTTCGCCCGAACCACCGGAGTTAAGCTCCAGCAAGCGGTCGCGGCCAGTGTGCAATTCCTGTTCGAGACGCTCGCGCTCAACCCGTGCTTCGTCGATCAGCGCTTGCCATTCTTCATCGTCTGCGGCTTCCAGCAACGGCAGCAGGCGCGGGCCGAACTGGTGTTGCAGGGCGTTGCCGGTCGGGCAGGTGTTGAGGAAGGCATTCAGCGCTTCGTGATACCACTGGAACAGGCGCTGTTGCGGGCTGGTCTCAAGGTATGGCACGTGAACTTCGATGATGTGCTTCTGGCCGATCCGGTCCAGACGGCCAATACGCTGCTCCAGCAAGTCCGGGTGGGCTGGCAGGTCGAACAGCACCAGGTGGTGAGCAAACTGGAAGTTGCGGCCTTCACTGCCGATTTCGGAACAGATCAGCACTTGGGCGCCGAATTCTTCATCTGCGAAGTAGGCCGCAGCACGGTCGCGCTCAAGAATGTTCATGCCTTCGTGGAAGACCGTTGCAGGAATGCCGGAACGCACGCGCAGGGCGTCTTCCAGATCCATCGCGGTTTCGGCGTGGGCACAGATCACCAGCACCTTGGTGCGCTTGAGCATTTTCAGGGTGTCGGTCAGCCATTCAACCCGAGGGTCGAAGCGCCACCAGCGTTCTTCATCACTGGCGTCTGGCTGTGACTGGAAGCTGACTTCTGGATACAGCTCGGCATGTTCACCCAGCGGTAACTCAAGGTATTCGGCCGGGCACGGCAGCGGGTAGGCGTGCAGTTTGCGTTCCGGGAAGCCCTGGATTGCGGCACGGGTGTTACGGAACAGCACGCGGCCGGTGCCGTGGCGGTCAAGCAACTCGCGCACCAAGCGGGCGCTGGCTTCGGCATCGCCATCATTGACGGCAGCCAGTAGGGCATCGCCTTCGGCACCGAGGAAACCGTGGATGGTTTTATGCGCTTCAGGTGACAGGCTGCCTTTATCCAGCAGCTCCTGTACGGCTTGAGCGACCGGGCGATAGTTTTCGCTCTCGGCGCGGAAAGCGGCCAGGTCGTGGAAGCGGTTCGGGTCGAGCAGGCGCAAGCGTGCAAAGTGGCTGTCTTGACCCAGTTGTTCCGGGGTCGCGGTGAGCAGCAACACGGCCGGGATCACGCCAGCGAGTTGCTCGACCAGGCCGTATTCAGGGCTGACGTTGTCTTCATGCCACACCAGGTGGTGTGCTTCGTCGACGACCAGCAAGTCCCAGTCGGCGTCGAACAGCGCGGCCTGGGCCTTGGGGTCGTCAACCAGCCATTCCAGGGCAACCAAGGCCAGTTGGCTGTCTTCGAAGGGGTTGCTGGCATCGCTCTCGATAAAGCGCTCTTCATCGAACAGCGCCACTTCGAGGTTGAAGCGCCGACGCATTTCGACCAGCCATTGGTGCTGCAGGTTTTCCGGGACTACGATCAGTACACGGTTGGCGCGGCCGCTGAGCAGTTGGCGATGAATCACCAGACCCGCTTCAATGGTTTTACCCAGGCCTACTTCGTCGGCCAGCAAAACCCGCGGTGCGATTCGGTCTGCCACTTCGCGGGCAATGTGCAGTTGGTGTGCAATCGGTTGCGCACGCACGCCGCCCAGGCCCCACAGCGGCGATTGCAGCTGGAGGCTGGTGTGTTCCAGGGTGTGGTAGCGCAGCGAGAACCAGGACAGCGGGTCGATTTGCCCGGCGAACAGACGGTCACTGGCCAGACGGAACTGGATAAAGTTCGACAGCTGGGTTTCTGGCAGGGTGACGGTTTCGTTTTGTTCGTTGAGGCCGTGATAGACCAGCAGGCCATCGGCGTCATCGACTTCGCGCACGGTCATCTTCCAGCCTTCGAAGTGGATGATGGTGTCACCCGGTGAGAACCGTACACGCGTAAGCGGTGCGTTGCGCAGCGAATATTGGCGGGTTTCGCCAGTGGCCGGATAGAGCACGGTCAACAAGCGACCGTCCTGTGCCAGAACGGTGCCCAAACCTAGCTCTGCTTCGCTGTCACTAATCCAGCGTTGCCCCGGTTGATACTGCTGCGCCATGCTGCCTGACTCCCGCTTTGAAAAAGCCGAGTATATTAACGGATCAAAGGCCTCAGTCCAAAGGACTCTCATAAAAAGCTGCCGGGCTTAAAATCAGCCGGGGCAGTAATCGACGAACGGCTGACCTCGACGGGCTGCCGCTGACAGACTGACGACAGGAGAACATTAACCATGTTGCCGTCAATTTTGCCGCTTGGCGCAGTAACCGTTACCTGCGGCCCTGTCCGTCCTCGACCCGAGATCCCGCCCGTGGTGCCAACGCAAGCCAGCTCCAGTGAGTGTGCGATCGATCTGAAACACAGCGATGACGATCAGGCCACGCTGCTGTTACGCGAAGAACAGCAGCGCCAACACGACAAGCGCCGTCGCGAATCCCTGGAGCAGAACCCAGTGGCAGAGGCGGGCACTGATGACGGTGCGCCGGATGCGCCCCTGATTGATGGCATGCAGCGTCAGGGGTTGTGGGTCGATATAAAAGTCTAGATGGTTTTTTCTGGTCAGCGCTGAATACGCGTCGCATTATTGGCGCACTGAAACACACTGACAGTGGTCTGATTTTTTATGAGCCAAGACACCAAGCTGGTTGATCTGGGCGCCGAGCGCGCCAAACGGGTACACGACCTCAATGAAAAACGCTTGAATGAAGTTCGCCTGGCATTCGAGCAGGCAATGCCTTTGGTAAAAGCAGCGAAGAAACCAAAGAAAAAACCGAAAAAGCGCTGAGCTGCTGCGATTCCGCTGACCTGAGTCAATTATTCCCATCAACTTCGAGCTGGCCGTGGATCTCTATTGATCCCGGTCAAGTTGTGCGCCTGCGCGTCTGGTTAATCTAGCTTCAACAGACACAATCAGACAAACGCAGGAGGCCGTCATGTTTCTCGATAATGTGGTTATCGCCGGAGTACTTACTGTCGGCCTCATGGTTTTGTTCTTCGCCGGTCTGGGCATTTTTATCTGGAAAGACTCCCAGAAGCGCAAATAGCGCCGAGTCTTTTCAGGGAATGAGCACGCAAGGCATTTTGGGCGACTTCGGTCGCCTATTTTTTTGCCTGTGTGTTTTGTCTACAGCTTGAACCCCTCTGTGGGAGCGAGCCTGCTCGCGAAGGGTGTAAGTATCAGCGTGTATTGACTGGAAAATCGCGATGTTCTTGGGGGCTTCGCGAGCAGGCTCGCTCCCACAACTTATTACTGCACAAAAAAAAGGTACGTCCCGTGAGGGACGTACCTTTTTTGTTCGGCGCAGAATCAGGCCAGCGCTTTGGACGCCAGCCAGAACAGCGTCGCAGACAGCGCGATGGTGGCCGGTAAGGTCAGCACCCACGCCATCAGGATGGTCTTGATCGTGCCGCCTTGCAGGCCGCTCTTGTTGGCGACCATGGTGCCAGCAACGCCTGACGACAGGATGTGCGTAGTCGATACCGGCAGGGAGAAGATGTTGGCCATACCGATTGCGAAGGCAGTGGTGATCTGTGCCGCCATGCCCTGGGCATAGGTCATGCCTTGCTTGCCGATCTTCTCACCGATGGTTTTAACCACCCGCTTCCAGCCAACCATGGTGCCCAGGCCCAAGGCCAGTGCTACTGCCAGAATCACCCAGAACGGGGCGTACTCTGTGGTTGCGGTCAGGTCTTTGCGCAGTTTGTCGAGGTCGGCTTTTTCGCGCGAATCAAGTACTGGCAGTTTACTGACTTTCTTTGCAGTGTCATCCAGGCAGAGCAGGTAGCGACGGATCTCGATACGCTTTTCAGCCGGGATCGAATGGTAGTCTGCCACGCCTTTCAATGAGCCAAGCAGCGCTTCAATGGTCGGTTCGGTTTGCTGCGGGTTGCAGCTGAACTGATCAGGCAAGTCGCCTTTGATGCTTTTGCCCAAGGCCAGAAACTCGCTCAGCGAAGCGTTGTTGCGCTGGTAGAACTGGTTCAGGTGCAGGGTGGCGTCACGAGTACGCTCGATCTGATACGTGGTGCTGTTCAGATCCAGTACGAAGGCACTTGGCACGATGCCGATCAGGACCAGCATGATCAGGCCGATGCCTTTCTGGCCATCGTTGGAGCCGTGAACAAAGCTCACTGCCATGGCCGAGATCACCAGAACCAGGCGGTTCCAGAACGGCGGATGCTTCTTGTCGTCCAGCTTGCGGCGCTGCTCTGGCGTCTTGTGCATCTTGGACGCCGGACGCCACCACTTCAGGGCGATCAACACCAGGCCGGCAATCAGGAAGCCCGCAATTGGCGAGAACACCAGCGAGGCACCAATGTCGATTGCCTTCTGCCAGTTAACCCCTTCGCTCACCGGGATTCCGCTGATCAGGGCATTGGCCAGGCCGACACCCAGGATCGAACCGATCAAAGTGTGCGAGCTTGAGGCCGGAATCCCGAAATACCAGGTTCCCAGGTTCCAGGTGATGGCTGCTGCAAGCAGTGAAAACACCATGGCCAGGCCATGTCCGGTGTTTACATTCACCAGAAGCTCTACCGGCAGCAGGTGGACGATGGCATAAGCCACGCCGACCCCGCCCAGCAGAACGCCGAGGAAGTTGAACACACCGGAAAAGAACACCGCCAGGTGAGGCGGCATGGCTTTGGTGTAGATGACAGTCGCTACCGCGTTTGCGGTGTCATGAAAGCCGTTGATGAACTCAAACGCGAGAACAAAGGCTAGGGCGAAGAAGAGGCTGATAAGAACCCAGGCGTCCAATCCGCTTAATAGATCGATCATGAAGGTTTTCTGACACGGTCATAAAGGGGGGCGGATTATGCCAGAAAACCCTGCTAATCAATGCACTAGCTGCCCGTTGGTAACATCTATAAATGAAAAAACTCGTCAGAGTATTCTGAAAGAACGCGTAGGCACATTCCCTCAAGCCACTGATAGCAAAGGCTATGAGGGTTTTCAGGGGGCAAACTTTACCCCTTGTCGAGGCCCTGATTCGAGCACATGAAATATCTCGAATCGGAGGTTGAGCCGGACTGGTTTCAGCTCTGACACAGCAAATAGCCATACCCGCTCGTGCAAATGGCAAGCAAGCAAGGGTGGCAGCAGGCTATTTTCAGGCTCTCAGGTCAGGGCTCTTCGGCATTGAGCTCTTTTTCAATTTTCTGAATTTCTTGAGAGAAAGCCTGATCGAGCAGGCTGGCACGTTTGCGCCAAGGTTTACGCTCTGGCTCTGGGCGAGCGGCGTAGGTCGTCACTTCACCGCCGTAAACATCCTTGAATCGTTGTTCCTGACGCTCAAGTTCTGCGCGCAGTTCGTCTTTCGTCACTGTGTTACCTAATTGAGTTAAGTTTAAATCTGGTGAATCACCGTGCAGGGGCGGTTGATTCATTTGACGAATGATAGGCGATAAGGCAATTGCCTATTTACAACGTCACATTTAAATACGCCACGCGATGCACACCGCCACGTCATCAACTAACACATGAACGTCGCCGTTTGTAAGTGTTCACCCCCACTGGGCCACAACACACAATGCACTTGGGTTAAGCCGCGAGGGCCGATTGAACTCAACGAATTGGCTGGATCCAATCTGTCGCACAGGCTTGACCTTGTGCTCTCGATCACTTGCACTCCTCCAAGGCGGAGGAGAATCACTACTATCGCCGAATAACTTCGGGCGCGTCAACTTCCAAGTGCGTGACGAGTTATGAATAGTCATGAATTACAGCGCAGGATGCTCGGCGCACTCTATTAATACGGTCGCCGGCTAATTGCCGAATCAAGTTATTTAACCGCCGGGCTGGACTTAACCGGATTACATATAAAGCAGACGTTTTCTATCACTGAACGGATTGATTGTGTGGGGCGCTTGATTTTAATAAACCTCACGCCAAGGGGCAGCCTGTGAATCTTTAGCTTGCGTCCAGGTTGATGGGTGGATTGCGATTATCGGCTGACGGTTCGATAATCGCCCGGCATGTAATAACTATAAGCAGCTGAAGCTGGGGGTTGGGAATGAGTGATCAACTGCGTAATGCCGTTGCCAGTATCGCACCGCCGATTGTGGCGTCGCCGGCCAAGCGGATTCAGGCGTTTACCGGTGACCCTGACTTTATGTCGTCACTGGCCCGAGGTTTGGCAGTGGTGCAGGCGTTTCAGGAGCGCAAGCGGCATCTGACCATCGCTCAGATCAGCCATCGCACTGAAATTCCACGGGCAGCGGTGCGCCGGTGTTTGTACACCCTGATCAAGCTTGGCTACGCGACCACTGATGGTCGGACCTACTCCTTGTTGCCCAAAGTGCTGACCCTGGGCCACGCCTATCTGTCTTCGTCGCCGCTGGCGGTGTCGGCCCAGCCGTATCTGGACCGTATGAGTGAGCAATTGCACGAAGCGTGCAACATGGCCACCCTCGAAGGCGACGATATCCTCTATATCGCCCGCTCGGCCACCACCCAGCGCCTGATCTCGGTGGACTTGTCGGTAGGTGGCCGCTTGCCTGCGTACTGCACGTCAATGGGCCGCATCCTGCTGGCGGCGCTGGACGATGTGACGCTGAACGAGTACCTGGCCCATGGCGAGTTCCAGGCCAAAACCAGTCGCACCTTGCATACCCCAGAGGCGTTGCTTGAGTGTTTGCAGCAGGTACGCGCACAAGGCTGGTGTGTCGTTGATCAAGAACTGGAGCAAGGGCTGCGCTCGATTGCCGTACCAGTGTATGACGCGTCGGGCCAAGTGCTGGCGGCTCTGAACGTCAGCACCCACGCCGGGCGGGTGACACGTACGGAGCTGGAACAGCGCTTTTTACCGATCATGCTCAACGCCAGCCGTGAGCTGAGCACCCAGTTGTTTAGCTGAATCAGAGGGAACTAAGCGTTCGATAAACGCACAGTTAAGCGTTTATCGAATTGCGCGCTGGCAGTGCGCTGATTAATGTCGCTTCAGCGCCCCGGTTCGAAGCCCGCTCAAGCGTTGCTCAGGACTTGGCCAAAATAATAATGAAGAGGCTATACGCCATGAACATCCCCAACTGCCCGTCACTGACCGAGTCACTGCGCAGTCGCCCGAAGATCCGCTGATCCCCGATAGCTTTTAGTGTGACCCTGGCCGTTAGCCGGTTTTCGTTCGCCCTGGTTTTTACTCGGTATAAAAATAATGAATTCACCTCAGTCTTCTGTCGGCAGCTGCCTCGATGTGCAGTCCTTCATCAACGCTCAACCGCTGTCGCGTTACCAATGGCGCGTGGTGATCCTGTGTTTTCTGATTGTTTTTCTCGATGGCCTGGACACTGCGGCAATGGGCTTTATCGCCCCAGCTCTGTCGCAGGACTGGGGTATTGACCGCGCCAGCCTGGGCCCGGTCATGAGCGCCGCGCTGATCGGCATGGTGTTTGGTGCCCTGGGTTCGGGGCCCTTGGCGGACCGCTTTGGTCGCAAAGTGGTGCTGGTGGTGGCGGTGTTGGTGTTTGGCGGGTTCAGCCTGGCGTCGGCCTACAGCAGTAACGTTGACCAGTTGCTGGTTCTGCGATTTTTGACCGGCCTGGGGCTGGGCGCCGGGATGCCCAATGCCACCACCTTGCTATCGGAGTACACCCCTGAGCGGCACAAGTCCTTGCTGGTGACCAGTATGTTCTGCGGCTTCAACCTCGGCATGGCAGGCGGCGGGTTTATCTCGGCCAAGCTGATCCCGATGTATGGCTGGCATAGCCTGCTGCTGATTGGCGGGATTTTGCCGCTGATTCTGACCCTGGTCTTGGTGGCGTGGTTGCCTGAGTCTGCGCGTTTTCTAGTGGTGCGCAATCGCAGCATTGAGCTTATTCGAAAAGCACTGGCCCCAATAAACCCGGCAATTGTGGCTCAAGCTGCAAGCTTCAGCGTACCGGAGCAAAAGACCGTCAAGGCCCGCAACGTATTCGCGGTGATTTTCTCCGGTACCTACAGCACCGGCACCCTGTTGCTCTGGCTCACCTACTTTATGGGCCTGGTGATTGTTTACCTGTTGACCAGCTGGCTGCCGACGCTGATGCGCGACAGTGGTGCGAGCATGGAGCAGGCAGCGTTTATTGGCGCTCTGTTCCAGTTCGGCGGGGTACTGAGTGCGGTAGGGGTGGGCTGGGCGATGGACCGGTTCAACCCTCATAAAGTTATCGGCATTTTCTACCTGCTAGCTGGGGTATTTGCCTACGCGGTAGGGCAGAGCCTGGGCAATATCACCCTTCTCGCCACGCTGGTGCTGGTGGCCGGTATGTGTGTCAACGGTGCGCAATCGGCGATGCCGTCTCTGGCTGCGCGTTTTTATCCGACCCAGGGTCGGGCCACAGGTGTGTCGTGGATGCTCGGTATTGGCCGCTTCGGCGCCATTCTAGGCGCCTGGATGGGGGCAACTCTGCTGGGGCTGGGCTGGAACTTCGAGCAAGTACTGACCGCGTTGGTGATCCCGGCTGCCCTGGCAACCGCTGCGGTATTGATCAAGGGCATGGTCAGCCATGCGGATGCAACCTGATCGTTATCACGCTAACTATGTGTTCGATTAACGAACACATAGTCGATTATCGGATTGTTTGGCCGAAAGCCGCGGCTTAATCTGCTGAACATCCGGTGCTAGCGCACCTTCTTCAACTGCAGCGGCCTACAAAAAAAACGGGAGCTACCCAGATGGCAGACATCATTTCGTTACACGACGCGGTGAAACAATTTGTTAGCGACGGTGACACCGTTGCTCTCGAAGGTTTCACTCACTTGATTCCGACTGCTGCGGGTCATGAAATCATCCGCCAGGGCAAGAAAGACCTGACCCTGGTGCGGATGACGCCTGACTTGGTCTATGACCAGTTGATCGGTGCCGGTTGTGCGCGAAAGTTGATCTTTTCCTGGGGCGGTAATCCGGGTGTCGGTTCCTTGCACCGTTTACGCGATGCCGTCGAGAAACAGTGGCCACAGCCGCTGGAAATCGAAGAGCACAGCCACGCCGACCTGGCCAATGCCTACGTCGCAGGCGCCTCGGGCCTGCCGTTTGCGGTACTGCGTGCCTACGCCGGTTCAGACCTGCCCAAGGTCAATCCGCTGATCAAGACCGTGACTTGCCCATTCACCGGCGAAGTATTGGCCGCCGTGCCAGCAGTGCGCCCGGACGTGACGGTGATTCATGCACAAAAGGCTGACCGCAAAGGCAACGTGCTGCTGTGGGGCATTCTGGGGGTGCAGAAGGAGGCGGCACTGGCGGCCAAGCGTTGCATCGTCACGGTTGAGGAAATCGTCGATGACCTGCAAGCGCCGATGAACGCCTGTGTGCTGCCGACCTGGGCCCTGAGCGCGGTGTGCCATGTGCCGGGCGGTGCGCATCCGTCCTACGCTCATGGATACACCGAGCGTGATAACCGTTTCTATCAGGCGTGGGACCCAATTGCCCGCGACCGTGAGACCTTTACTGCCTGGATCAATGAATACATCCACGGCACTGCGAATTTCAGCGAGTTCCAGGCCAAGCTGGCCCGCGCTTCGGAGGCAAAATAATGGCTTACTCCACCAATGAAATGATGACTGTCGCCGCCGCTCGCCGTTTGAAAAACGGCTCGGTGTGTTTTGTCGGCATCGGCCTGCCTTCCAAAGCGGCCAATTTGGCGCGTCTGACCTCTTCACCCGATGTGGTACTGATTTACGAATCCGGTCCGATTGGTGCCAAGCCCTACGTCTTGCCGCTGTCGATTGGGGACGGCGAGCTGGCCGAAACTGCCGACACAGTAGTGTCCACCAGCGAAATCTTCCGTTACTGGCTGCAAGGCGGCCGGGTCGATGTGGGCTTTTTAGGTGCGGCCCAGGTTGACCGCTTCGGCAATATCAACACCACCGTGGTCGGTGACTACCATCAGCCAAAAGTGCGCCTGCCGGGTGCCGGTGGGGCACCGGAGATCGCCGGGTCGGCGAAAAGCGTGCTGATCATTCTCAAGCAGTCGGCCCGTTCATTTGTCGACAAACTGGACTTCATCACCTCTGTCGGCCACGGCGAAGGCGGCGACTCGCGTAAACGCCTGGGCCTGCCAGGTGCCGGTCCGGTCGGGATCATCACTGATCTGTGCACCATGGAACCCGAGGAGCAAACCAACGAATTCGTGGTAACGGCCTTGCACCCTGGTGTGACTCGCGAGCAAGTGGTCGCCGCTACCGGCTGGGCGATTCGCTTTGCCGATAACGTGCAACAGACGGCCGCACCGACCGAGGTTGAGCTCACCGCCTTGCGTGACCTTGAGGCTCGAACTGCACTGGCTCACGGCCAGGCACCGGGAGAAGCGTGATGCGTGAGGTCTTTATCTGTGACGCGATTCGTACACCCATTGGCCGTTTTGGCGGTGGTCTGGCCAGCGTTCGTGCTGACGATCTGGCTGCTGCGCCGATAAAGGCGCTGATCGAGCGCAACCCAAACGTGAACTGGAGCGAAGTCGACGAAGTGTTCTTCGGCTGCGCCAACCAGGCCGGTGAAGACAACCGCAACGTGGCCCGCATGGCGGCGCTGTTGGCCGGTCTGCCGGAAACCATTCCTGGGGTAACCCTCAACCGCCTGTGTGCCTCGGGTATGGATGCAATCGGCACCGCCTTCCGGGCAATTGCCAGTGGCGAGATGGAGCTGGCGATTGCCGGTGGCGTCGAGTCCATGTCGCGAGCGCCGTTTGTGATGGGCAAGGCCGATGCGGCGTTTTCGCGCAACATGAAGCTGGAAGACACCACCATCGGCTGGCGCTTCATCAACCCGCTGATGAAGGCCCAGTACGGGATCGATCCGATGCCGCAAACCGCGGATAACGTGGCCGACGATTACCAAATTTCCCGCGCCGATCAGGACGCTTTCGCCCTGCGTAGCCAGCAACGTACCGCCGCCGCTCAGGCTGCTGGTTACTTTGCCGAAGAAATCGTACCGGTACGTATTGCCCACAAAAAAGGCGAGACCATCGTTGAACACGATGAGCACCCGCGTGCCGACACCAGCCTGGAAACCCTGGGCAAACTCAAACCGGTCAACGGCCCGGACAAGACTGTGACCGCGGGCAATGCCTCGGGGGTGAACGATGGCGCGGCAGCCTTGATTTTGGCATCGGCCGAGGCGGTTAAACGCCATGGTCTGACCGCCCGAGCTCGGGTGCTGGGAATGGCCAGCGCCGGTGTTGCGCCGCGGGTGATGGGCATCGGCCCGGTACCTGCGGTACGCAAGCTGGTGGAGCGCCTGGGTTTGGCGGTCAGCGATTTTGATGTGATTGAACTCAACGAGGCTTTCGCCAGCCAAGGCTTGGCTGTATTGCGCGAGTTGGGCCTGGCTGACGACGCACCGCAGGTTAACCCCAATGGCGGAGCGATTGCCCTGGGCCATCCGCTGGGCATGAGTGGTGCACGTATCGTGATGACCGCCTTGCACCAGTTGGAGAAAACCGGCGGCAAGAAAGGCTTGGCAACTATGTGTGTCGGTGTCGGCCAAGGTTTGGCATTGGCTATCGAACGGGTCTGATAGCGCTACAGTTAAAGCCGAGCGACTGTGACCTCAGTCGTTCGGCTTATTGCGGTTACGGCGCTATGTGTTGCAAGGTGTGTCCGATTGCAACTAAAAACCTGATGAGTAAATAAACATGACAACAGAAACTCACTACACAGGAGAGGAGCGTAAAAAAAGGATCTTTGCGATTGTCGGTGCGTCCTCCGGCAACCTCGTCGAATGGTTCGACTTTTACGTTTACGCCTTCTGCGCGATCTATTTCGCGCCTGCTTTCTTCCCCTCCGATGACCCCACGGTGCAGTTGCTCAACACTGCCGGCGTGTTTGCGGCTGGTTTTTTGATGCGCCCCATTGGTGGCTGGCTGTTTGGCCGGGTCGCTGATAAACACGGGCGCAAGAATTCAATGATGATTTCGGTGCTGATGATGTGCGCCGGCTCGCTGGTCATCGCCTTTCTGCCGACCTACGCCTCGATTGGCGCCTGGGCTCCGGCCTTGCTGTTGATGGCGCGGCTGTTTCAGGGCCTGTCGGTGGGGGGCGAGTACGGCACCACGGCAACCTACATGAGCGAAGTTGCGCTCAAGGGGCAGCGCGGTTTTTTTGCCTCGTTCCAGTATGTGACGCTGATCGGCGGGCAACTGCTGGCGGTATTGGTAGTGGTTATTCTTCAGCAGTTCCTGTCAGAAGATGAACTGCGGGCTTGGGGCTGGCGCGTGCCGTTTGTGATCGGTGCCATTGCGGCGCTGATCTCGTTGCTGCTGCGTCGTACCCTGAAAGAAACCACCAGCGCCGAAACCCGCCAGGACAAGGATGCAGGTAGCGTGGCGGCGTTGTTCCGTGACCATAAAGCGGCGTTTATTACCGTGCTGGGTTACACCGCCGGCGGCTCGCTGATTTTCTACACCTTTACCACCTACATGCAGAAGTATCTGGTGAACACCGCCGGAATGCATGCCAAAACCGCCAGTTACATCATGACCGGCGCCCTGTTTCTTTATATGTGCATGCAGCCGTTGTTCGGCATGCTGGCGGACAAGATCGGTCGACGTAACAACATGCTCTGGTTTGGCGCGCTGGGTACGCTGTGTACCGTGCCGATCCTGCTGAGCCTGAAAACCATCACCAGCCCGTTTCTGGCCTTTGTGCTGATTACCTTGGCGCTGGCGATTGTCAGCTTTTACACCTCGATCAGCGGGTTGGTTAAAGCCGAGATGTTCCCACCCCAGGTTCGGGCGTTGGGCGTAGGCCTGGCGTATGCGGTAGCCAACGCGATCTTTGGTGGTTCGGCGGAATACGTGGCACTGGGCCTGAAGTCGATGGGCATGGAAAACACCTTCTACTGGTACGTGACTGCCATGATGGCAGTCGCCTTCCTGTTCAGCTTCCGGTTGCCCAAACAACCCAAGTACCTGCACCACGATTTGTGATGTACCTGCGCGCGCCCCTTTATGGCGCGCGCCTTCTAAGGAAGGTTTATGAGTAATCAGCTGTTCGATGCGTACTTTACGGCCAAGGCTATGGGTGAGGTGTTCAGCGATCATGGCCGGGTGCAGGCCATGCTCGACGTCGAAGCGGCTCTGGCCCGGGCGCAAGCTGGGGTTGGGGTGATTCCTCACTCGGCACTCGGGCCGATTACAGCGGCATGTCGAGCTGAACTCTACGATTTTTCAGCCTTGGGCCAGGCGATAGCCAGTGCCGGCAATTCGGCAATTCCTCTGGTGAAAGCCTTGGGTAAACAGATTGCCAGCAGCGCGCCCGAGGCCGAGCGTTATGTACATTTGGGGGCTACCAGTCAGGACGTAATGGACAGCGGGCTGGTGCTGCAATTACGCGCAGCCCTGGGATTGATCGAGCGTGATCTGACGCAGTTGGCCGATGTGCTCGCCGCCCAGGCTCAGCGTTATGCCACTACCCCTTTGGCCGGACGGACCTGGCTGCAACAGGCGACCCCGGTCACGTTGGGGATGAAAATCGCCAGTTGGCTGGGCGCCGTGACCCGTAGCCGCCAGCGTCTCAATGAGCTGAAACCGCGTCTGCTGTGCCTGCAATTCGGCGGAGCCTCGGGCACCCTGGCGGCACTGGGTGAACAGGCGATGCCGGTGGCGCAGGCGCTGGCCGACGAACTGGGCCTGAACCTGCCTGAGCAACCGTGGCACACCCAGCGTGACCGACTGGTGGAGTTCGGCGCGGTGTTGGGCTTGATCGCCGGTGGGCTGGGCAAGATTGGCCGGGACATAAGCCTGCTGATGCAGACCGAGGCCGCTGAAGTATTTGAACCGTCGGCGCCGGGCAAGGGCGGTTCGTCGACCATGCCGCACAAGCGCAACCCTGTGGGTTCGGCGGTATTGATCAGCGCTGCGACGCGGGTTCCGGGCTTGCTGAGCATTCTGTTCAGCGCCATGCCTCAGGAGCATGAGCGCAGCCTGGGCCTGTGGCACGCCGAATGGGAGACCCTGCCCGAGATTTGCTGTGTGGTCTCCGGGGCGCTGGTGCAGGCGCTGAATATTGCCCAAGGGCTGGAAGTGGACCCCGAGCGTATGGCGCGCAATCTCGACCTGACGCACGGGCTAGTACTGGCCGAAGCCGTGAGCATTGTGCTGGCCCAGAGGGTAGGGCGCGAAACCGCGCACCATCTGCTGGAGCAATGTTGCAAACGTGCGGTGGCCGAGCAGCGCCATTTACGTGCGGTGCTGGGCGATGAACTGCAAATCACCGCGCACCTGAGTGCAGACGAACTGGATCGCTTGCTCGATCCGGCTTATTACCTTGGCCAAGCGACGACGTGGGTCGAGCGTGCGCGGGCTGAACATTTTGCGTTGGTCCTCTAAAGGAGAAGCTCGTGGGACGTGTACAACTCGCTGAAGGTGAACTCAATTACCGCTTGGACGGCCCGCAAGGCGCGCCGGTGCTGGTGCTGTCCAATTCGTTGGGCACTGACCTGGGGATGTGGGACACACAGATTCCGGCGTTCGCCGAGCATTTCCAGGTGTTGCGCTACGATACTCGTGGCCACGGCCAGTCGCTGGTAACCGAAGGGCCGTACAGCATTGAGCAACTGGGCGGCGATGTGCTGGCGCTGCTGGATGCATTGCATATCGAACAGGCACATTTTTGCGGGCTGTCGATGGGCGGGCTGATTGGCCAGTGGTTGGGCATCAATGCCGGTTCGCGTTTGCACAAGCTGATTGTGTGCAACACCTCTGCCAAAATTGGCGAGCCTTTGATGTGGAACCCGCGAATCGAAATGGTGTTGCGTGACGGTGCGGCGGCGATGGCCGGGCTGCGTGACGCATCGATTGCGCGCTGGTTTACCGCAGATTTTGCCCAAGCTAACCCTGAGCAGGCCAAACGCATTACCGACATGCTCGCCGCCACTTCCCCCCAAGGCTACGCCGCCAACTGCGCGGCAGTGCGCGATGCGGATTTTCGCGATCAACTGGGCGCAATTGACGTGCCCCTGCTGGTAATCGCAGGCACGGAAGACGCTGTAACTCCGCCTGCGGGCAGCCATTTCATCCAGGAACATGTACGCGGTGCGCAGTACGCCGAGTTTTATGCCGCGCACCTGTCCAACGTGCAGGCCGGGGATGCCTTCAGCCAGCGCGTGTTGGACTTTTTGTTAGCCGGTAAAGCGGTTTAAGGAGCTGTTTGTGGACGAGAAACAACGTTACGACGAAGGTATGCAAGTACGCCGTGCGGTGCTCGGCGACGCCCATGTCGATCGCAGCCTCAATGCCTTGACCGAGTTCAATAGCGAATTTCAGGAAATGATTACCCGCCACGCCTGGGGTGATATCTGGACCCGCCCTGGACTGGCGCGGCATACCCGTAGCCTGATTACTATTGCGATGCTGATCGGCATGAATCGCAATGAGGAGCTGAAACTGCATCTGCGTGCGGCGGCCAACAACGGCGTGACTCGTGCCGAGATCAAAGAAGTGATCATGCAGAGCGCCATCTACTGCGGCATCCCGGCGGCTAACGCGACCTTCCACTTGGCTGAGTCGGTGTGGGATGAGTTGGGGGTTGAGTCGCGGGTGTAACCGCTCTTCCTTGTAGCCGCTGCCGAGGAACGAGGCTGCGATAAGGACCGAAGGGCCTTCAGTTGCCGGGGCTGCTACGCACCCCATCGCAGCCTCGCTGCGCTCCTCGGCGGCTACAAAACGGGCATCACACAAACAACAAACCCGCCAAAAGGCGGGTTTGTTGTTTATGCGGTACGTATCACGCCTTTGGTGGCTGATCCGAAACCGGGCGGTTCTGCCCGGTCTGTTCGTACCAACCGCCACCCAACGCCTTGTACAGCGTGACTTCGCTGGTCAGCTGCGAAAGACGATCGGTGATCAACGATTGCTGCGCGCTGAACAACGAGCGCTGGGCATCGAGGAAGGTCAGGTTACTGTCGATGCCAATCCGATAACGACGCTCGGCTAACCGGTAGTAATCCTGGTTGGCGTTAACGAAGTCGGTTTGTGCCTGCAACTGCTGGTTGTAGGTCTGACGCGCCGCCAGGCCATCAGAGACTTCCTGGAAGGCGGTCTGGATCGTTTTCTCGTACTGAGAAACGGTGATTTCCTTCTGGATTTTCGAGTAGTCCAGGCTGGCGCGCAGGGCACCTGCGTTAAAGATCGGCAGGTTGATTTGCGGCGAGAACAGCCAGGTGCCCGAACCGCCCTTGAACAGCCCCGACAGGTCAGGGCTCAAGGTCCCGGCATTGGCCGTAAGGCTGATGCTTGGGAAGAACGCTGCCCGCGCCGCGCCGATGTTGGCGTTAGCGGCCAGCAACTTGTGTTCGGCTTCGAGAATGTCCGGACGACGTTGCAGCAAGTCTGATGGCAAGCCAGCCGGTACTTCGTTCAACAGGTCAGCTGCCAGTGGTTTGGCTGCAGGCAGGTTGTCCGGGATGGTGGTACCAAGCAGCAGCGCCAAACTGTTCTGGTCCTGAGCTACCTGACGGGTGTACCTGGCCAGTTGTACCTTGGCGTTTTCCACCGAGGTACGCGACTGGCTTACGTCCAGTGCCGAGGCGACACCCACTTCATTGCTGCGCAAGGTGAGCTTGTAGCTCTCGTCGAATGCTTTGAGGGTGTCTTCAGTCAGTTTCAGCAGCTCTTTGTCAGCCTGCCAGGTCAGGTAAGCATTGGCGACGCTGGCCACCAGACTGATCTGAGTCGTGCGTCGGGCTTCTTCGGTTGCAAAGTAGTTCTGCAACGCTTGATCGCTCAGGCTGCGAACCCGGCCGAACAGGTCCAATTCGTACGCGCTGACCCCAAGGGTCGCCGAATAAGAACTGGTAATGCCCGACTCGCCGGTTTGCGACATGCTTGCCGGGGTGCGTTGACGGCTGCCGCTGCCAGTGGCCGAAACCGCCGGGAACAGATCGGCCCTCTGGATGCGGTACTGCGCGGCATAGGCGTCGATGTTCAGCGCCGCGACACGCAGGTCGCGGTTGTTGACCAGAGCGGTCTGAATCAGCTGCTGCAGCGCCGGGTCATGGAAAAACTGACGCCAGCCTTGTTCTGCAGCGGCCTGATTGGCCGCCTCGGTAGGGGAGTAGGCCGGGCCTTGCGGGTACTGCGCCGCTACCGGCGCTTCAGGGCGCTGGTAGTCGGGGATCAGCGAGCAGCCGCCCAGCGTAAACGCTGCGATGGCTACTGCGAGAAGCGACTTGCTCATTGGCCAGCCTCTTGGTTTGGAGTTTTAGTCAGGTCCACTTTCTTTTCGGAATCTTTTTTGCTGCCGAAGGACGATACGGCCACAAAGAACAGCGGTACCCAGAACACGGCCAGTACGGTGGCGGTGATCATGCCACCGATAACACCCGTACCAATAGCGTGCTGGCTGCCCGAGCCTGCGCCCGAGGAGATGGCCAGCGGGATCACACCCAGTACAAACGCCAGCGAGGTCATGATGATTGGACGCAGACGCATGCGGCACGCCTCGATCGCGGCCTCGCTCAGTGTTCGTCCTTGTTCATGCAACTCTTTGGCAAACTCGACGATCAGAATGGCGTTTTTCGATGCCAGACCGATGGTCGTGAGCAAGCCCACCTGGAAGTACACGTCGTTGGACAACCCTCGCAGGCTGGTCGCCATCAGTGCACCGATAATCCCCAGCGGCACCACGAGCATGACTGCAATCGGGATTGACCAGCTTTCGTACAGTGCTGCAAGGCACAGGAATACCATCAGCAAGGATATAGCGTACAGGGCAGGTGCTTGCGAACCAGACAGACGCTCTTCGAATGACAGCCCGGTCCAGGAAATACCCACGCCCGCTGGCAGCTTCTTGGCCAAGGCTTCTACTTCAGCCATGGCCTGACCACTGCTGTAACCCGGAGCTGGAGCACCCAGGATTTCCATGGCCTCTACGCCGTTATAGCGTGACAACTTGGGCGGACCGTAGATCCACTTGCCTTTGGCGAATGCCGAGAACGGCACCATGGTTCCTTCACTGTTACGCACGAACCACTTCTTCAGATCTTCCGGGTTCATCCGGGAGTCGGCTGTACCTTGCAGGAACACCTTCTTCACTCGGCCATGGTCGATGAAGTCGTTGACGTAGCTGGCGCCTAGGCCGATCGACAGCGTGTTGTTGATGTCGCTCAGGTCAACGCCCAGGGCGCGAGCTGCTTCGTCGTCAATTTCCAGCTGGTACTGCGGCTCATCGTTCAAGCCGTTTGGACGTACGCCTGCCAGGATCTTGCTTTGCGCAGCCATGCCCAGGAACTGGTTACGGGCCGCCATCAGCTTCTCGTGACCAATACCGGAACGGTCTTGCAGGTAAACGTCAAAACCGGTGGCGTTACCCAATTCCATTACTGCCGGCGGGGCAAAGGCGAACACCATTGCATCGCGGAAGGTGGAGAAGTGCGCCTGAGCGCGGGCAGCCAGTGCAAACACGCTGTTGTCCGCATCTCGCTCACCCCAAGGCTTGAGCATGATGAACGCAAGGCCGGAGCTTTGACCGCGACCGGCGAAGTTAAAGCCGTTTACGGTAAACACCGAAGACACCGCGCCCGACTCTTCTTTCAACAGGTACTCACGCATCCTGTCGATCACATCCTGGGTGCGTTCTGCAGTGGTGCCTGCTGGGGTCTGAACCTGTGCAAACAGTACGCCCTGGTCTTCTTCGGGAAGGAAGGAGGTAGGGATACGGGTAAACAGGAACACCATGCCGACCACGATCAGTACGTAGGCCAGCAGGTACGGCGCCTTGTGACGCAGGATGCTGCCCACACCTTTCTCGTAGCGCTTGACGCCACTGTCGAACGTGCGGTTGAACCAGCCGAAGAAGCCGCGCTTGTTCTCGCCGTGATCACCCTTCTGGATTGGCTTGAGCATGGTGGCGCACAAGGCCGGGGTGAAGATCAGAGCAACCAGTACCGAGAGCGCCATGGCCGAAACAATGGTGATCGAGAACTGTTTGTAAATCACACCGGTGGAGCCGCTGAAGAAGGCCATTGGCAGCAGTACCGCCGACAGCACCAAGGCGATACCGACCAGAGCACCCTGGATCTGCTCCATGGATTTCTTGGTCGCCTCCTTGGGCGGCAGGCCTTCTTCGGACATCACCCGCTCGACGTTTTCAACCACCACAATCGCATCGTCCACCAGCAAGCCGATGGCCAATACCATACCGAACATGGTCAGGGTGTTAATGCTGAAACCGGCCGCGGCCAGGATGCCGAATGTGCCGAGCAATACTACCGGCACAGTCATCGTGGTGATGATGGTGGCGCGGAAGTTCTGCAGGAACAGGAACATCACCAGGAACACCAGTACAACGGCTTCAACCAGGGTTTCAACTACGCCCTTGATCGAGGCCGAGACCACAGGAGTGGTGTCGTACGGGTAAACGACTTTCATGCCTTGCGGGAAGAAAGGTTCCAGGTCACCGATGGTCTTGTGCAGTGCTTTTGCGGTGTCCAGGGCGTTGGAGCCCGGAGCCAGCTTGATCGCCAGACCCGAAGACGGCTTGCCGTTGAACTGGGCGCTGATGCTGTAGTTCTCACCACCCAGAGCAACCTCGGACACATCGCTCAGGCGAACCTGAGAACCGTCGCTGTTGACCTTGAGCAGGATCTTTTTGAACTGCTCGGCGGTTTGCAGGCGGGTTTTACCGATGATGGTAGCGTTCAGCTCCTGACCTTTGACCGCAGGCAGGCCACCCAGTTGTCCGGAGGACACCTGTACGTTCTGTGCGCTGATGGCCGCTTTCACGTCCACCGGGGTCAGGTTGTATTTGTTCAGCTTGGCCGGATCGAGCCAGATACGCATGGCGTACTGGGCACCGAACACCTGGAAGTCGCCTACACCTTCGGTACGGGAGATCGGGTCCTGCATGTTGGAGACGATGTAGTTCGACAAGTCGTCCTTGTTCATGCTGCCGTCTTCAGACACCACGCCGATTACCATCAGGAAGTTTTTCACTGCCTTGGTAACACGGATACCTTGCTGCTGAACTTCTTGAGGCAGCAGTGGGGTCGCCAGGTTTAGCTTGTTCTGTACCTGCACCTGAGCGGTGTCGGGGTCAGTACCTTGCTCGAACGTAGCGGTGATGGCCATGCTGCCGTCAGAGTTGCTTTCAGACGACACATAACGCAGGTGGTCAATACCGTTGAGCTGTTGCTCGATTACCTGGACCACGGTGTCCTGCACGGTTTGCGCCGAAGCGCCCGGGTAGGTCACGGAGATCGAGATTGCCGGTGGCGCGATGCTCGGGTACTGGTTGATCGGCAATTTGAGGATCGATAGAGCCCCGACCAGCATGATCACAAGGGCAATTACCCAGGCGAAAATCGGACGGTCGATAAAAAATTTCGACATGGTTTACTCCCCTTTACTGCCTGCAGCTTTTTCAGTTGCCGGGGCAGGTGCCGGGGTTTCGCCTTGTGGCTTGTCCATGATCTTGACTTCAATGCCAGGCTTGATGAACTGCAGGCCGTCAGTAATCAGGCGGTCGCCAGGGTTCAGGCCTTTCTCGACCAGCCAGTCGCTACCGACTGTGCGCGAAGCTTGCAGCACACGCATTTCAACCTTGTTGTCCGGCCCAACGATCAAGGCAGTGGGTTGGCCCTTGAGGTTGTGGGTCACGCCAATCTGAGGTGCCAGGATCGCATTGCTGTCGATACCTGCTTCCAGTTGTGCGTGGACAAACATGCCTGGGAGCAGTACTTCGTCAGGGTTCGGGAACACGGCGCGCAGGGTGACGGAGCCGGTGGCTTCATCCACTGAGACTTCGGAGAACTCAAGACGACCTTCTTGCGGGTATTCACTGCCGTCCGGCAGGGTCAACTTGACCTTGGCGGAGTTATCACCGGCCTTCTTCAAGCGGCCACTGGCCAGATCGCGGCGCAGTTCGAGCATTTCCACCGAGGATTGGGTCACGTCAACGTAGATCGGGTCCAGTTGGGTGATCACGGCCAATGCGTTCACCTGACCACTGGTGACCAGTGCACCTTCGGTGAACAGCGAGCGACCGATACGACCGGTCAGCGGCGCCAGCACCTTGGTGTAGCGCAGGTTGACCTGGGCAGTGTTCAGGGCAGCTTCGGCTTCGAGGCGTGCGGCTTCGGCGTTGTCGTATTCCTGACGGCTTACGGCTTGCTCTGCAACCAATTGCTTGTAGCGATCAGCCAGGGATTTTGCCGATTGCAGAGTGGCACGAGCGCTGAGCACGGCGCTTTCATAGATCGCTGGATCGATTTGATACAGCTGCTGGCCGATTTTTACGTCGCTGCCTTCTTTAAAGAGGCGCTTGAGGATGATGCCGTTTACCTGAGGACGAACTTCAGCCGAACGATAGGACGCAGTACGACCCGGCAGGTCGGTGGTCAAGGTAAAGGGCTGGGTTTTTAGCGTCACGACGCCGACCTGAGGGATTTGCGGGGCAGGTGCTGCCTCTTCCTTTTTGCATCCGCTGAGCAGCGAAGCTAGGGCGATGGCAGCAACCAGAGCGGTAACAGCTGGCTTGAATTGCATGAAAATCCTCGGGTCAGGCACGCGAAAGCGCACAAGAATAGTGGAAGGGTAAAGAAAGCTGTTCCGGGTGGATAAGTAGCTTGCTAAGGAATATACTTACATTCGTGTCTGTTTGTAAATAGCGGGAACGTGTCTCGCTACGTCCTGCAGAGCCATTTTTAAAGTATGAAGTAGACCGGGATAAGGCATAACAAGCGCCACCCGATGTTGGTCCTGGCGAGTGATCGCAACTGCCCGGACCCTCCTGATTGAGGTTTTTATTGCCATGGTGCGTCGTACCAAAGAAGAAGCGCTTGAAACCCGGAGCAAAATCCTCGAGGCGGCCGAGCAGGCCTTTTACGAGCGGGGTGTTGCACGCACGACGTTGGCTGATATTGCCGCGTTGGCGGGTGTCACCCGCGGTGCAATTTACTGGCACTTCAGCAACAAGGCCGATCTGGTGCAGGCCATGCTCGATAGCCTGCATGAACCGCTGGATGAAATGGCCAAGGCCAGTGAAAACCAGAACGAAATTGATCCGCTCGGCTGCATGCGCCAATTGCTGATTCATTTGTTTCGCCAAGTTGCCATTGATCCAAAAACCCGGCGTATCAATGAAATTTTGTTTCATAAGTGCGAATTCACAGACGAAATGTGTGATTTTCGGGCTCAGCGCCAGGTTGCGATGGTTGATTGCAACAGCAGAATCGAACTGGCCCTTACCAATGCCATTCACCGTCAACAACTCCCTGTAACGCTGGATGTTCGCCGTGCTGCTATTTGCTTGCATGCCTATATCGACGGAATTCTCGGGCAATGGCTGCTGGTTCCTGACAGCTTCGAGCTTTTCAAGAACGCTGAGTCCTGGGTCGAAACGGGTCTGGATATGCTGCGTTTAAGCCCAACATTACGAATTAGCGCCAATATCCGAGAGGGAGTCTAGTAGGCTCGGGCAATAAGGCGAGTGAAGATTTGCCCTCTGGAGCATTTGCTGGCTAACGGCATTTATATACGTCTAGCCTGCAGGTTTAAAGTTAGCGAGCTAAGTATTTTGTAGCTAAATTGTGATGGCTCAGTGAAATGCCCCACAGTCATCGATAAACAAGCTATAGGCAACGGGTTTTAAGTACTACATGACTTCGGCATCTTTCTTGGTTATTTCTCTCATTTAACCCTTCTCACGTCGGCTTCCCCTACACTTGAGCAACGCTTTGGCCGCAGGCCAGAGCAGCCAAAATCGGGGAGCGGGCGACGGCCAAAGTGTTGGCCCTCTCTCGACTAAAGCAAACAGACCACGATGGTGTTGTGTGTCGTGGGCAATTCGAGGAATAACAAGTGAACAAGATTTACTCGAGTGCTGAATCCGCTTTGCAGGGGCTGGTCGAAGACGGCATGACCCTGGCTGTCGGCGGCTTTGGATTGTGCGGGATTCCGGAAGCGCTGATTGCTGCCCTGCGTGACACTGGCAAGCGCGAGCTGACGGTCATCAGTAACAACGCCGGGGTTGATGGTTTCGGCCTGGGGCAACTGCTGACGACGCGTCAGATCCGCAAAATGATTTCTTCCTACGTGGGCGAGAACAAAGAGTTCGAACGTCAGTACCTGGCTGGCGAACTTGAACTGGAGTTCACCCCTCAAGGCACCCTCGCGGAAAAACTGCGGGCGGGCGGGGCGGGTATACCGGCATTTTTCACCAAGACCGGTTACGGCACTTTGGTGGCTGAAGGCAAGGAAACTCGTGAGTTTGATGGCGAGTGGTACGTCATGGAGCGTTCACTGCGGGCCGATGTGGCCTTGGTCAAGGCCTGGAAAGCCGACAAGTCCGGCAACCTGCTGTTCAACAAAACCGCACGCAATTTCAATCCATTGGCCGCAATGGCGGCCAAGGTGTGCGTGGTGGAAGTGGAAGAAATTGTCGAGATTGGCGAGATCGAGCCCGATCAGGTTCATTTGCCCGGGATTTACGTGCAGCGGCTGGTGCTCAATGCCTGCCCGGAAAAACGTATCGAACATCGCACTGTACGGAGCGCCTGACCATGGCCTGGACTCGTGAAGAAATGGCGCAGCGCGCCTCCCAAGAACTGCAGGACGGTTTTTACGTCAATTTGGGCATCGGTTTGCCGACCCTGGTGGCCAACTACATTCCCAAGGGCATGGATGTGTGGCTGCAAAGTGAAAATGGCCTGCTCGGGATTGGCCCGTTTCCGACCGAAGATGAGGTCGATGCCGATCTGATCAACGCGGGTAAACAAACTATTACGACCCTGCCGGGCAGCAGTTTTTTCAACAGCGCCGACTCGTTTGCGATGATTCGCGGTGGGCATATCAACCTGTCGATTCTTGGCGCGATGCAAGTCTCCGAGAAGGGCGATCTGGCCAACTGGATGATTCCGGGCAAGATGGTCAAGGGCATGGGCGGGGCGATGGACCTGGTGGCCGGGGTCAAGCGCGTGGTAGTGCTGATGGAGCACACGGCCAAGGGTGGCACCCATAAACTGCTCAAACAGTGTGACCTGCCGCTGACCGGCGTGGGCGTGGTTGACCGGATTATTACCGACCTGGCGGTGCTCGATGTGACGGAGCAAGGGCTCCAACTGGTTGAGCTGGCCGCGGGGGTTAGCCGCGAGCAACTGCAAGAAGCAACCGGCTGCGCAATTAACGGCTGAATACACGCCTGTAGCCGCTGCCGAGCTACGCGAGGCTGCGATCGGGTGCGTAGCAGTCGCAAACCAGAAGCCTCGATTTGGCGGATATATTGGGGGCTCAGGATTTGCGGGCGCTGCGCCCCCGATCGCAGCCTCGCGTAGCTCGACAGCGGCTACAGGTTTTTTATCAGGCTCAGAAACACAAAAAGCCCCAAAAGGGGCTTTTTGCTGCAGCGTGAATCAGCGTTCCAGATCTTTGATCTTGCCTTTCACACCATCAAACTCTTCCGCGTCCGGCAGAGCGTCTTTCTTCTCAGTGATGTTTGGCCAGATTTCAGCCAGCTCAACATTCAACTGAATAAACTCTTGCATGTCCGCAGGCACTTCATCTTCAGAGAAGATCGCCTGTGCAGGGCATTCAGGCTCACAAAGCGCGCAGTCAATGCACTCATCCGGGTGAATCACCAGGAAGTTCGGGCCTTCGTAAAAGCAGTCCACCGGACAGACTTCTACGCAGTCGGTGTACTTGCACTTGATGCAGTTGTCGGTGACGACGAAGGTCATTTCTAATTCTCTCCTCAGGCGGCGGCAGCGAAACCCTTCCAGGTCGGGTTCACCGGGTTCGGGAGTGATATCTAATGACCAGGCTAAAAGGTCACTAGCATCCCGAACCGCGCGCGATTCTAGCAGCTTTTAAAGGCGTGTCTTTAATGTGTAGAGCAAATCAAGCGCTTTACGTGGCGTCATGTTGTCCAGATCCAGCTTGGAAATATCATCCAGCACCGGGTGAGGCAGGCTGGCAAACATGTCACTTTGCTGTGGTACCGACTTTTTACCGGTGGTCGGACGCGGCACTTCATGGGGCAGGCTGGTGGTCTCCAGGCGGCTCAAGTGCTCGCCGGCACGGGTGATGACTTCGGTCGGCACGCCCGCCAATTGCGCCACGGCCAAGCCATAACTCTGACTGGCCGGGCCCGGTAATACATGGTGCAGGAACACGATGCGTTCGTTGTGCTCGGTCGCACTCAAGTGCACGTTGGCCACCAGCGGTTCGTTTTCGGGCAGTACCGTCAGTTCGAAGTAGTGGGTGGCAAACAAAGTATAGGCGCGTAATTGGGCGAGACGTTCTGCCGCAGCCCAGGCCAGCGACAAACCGTCGAACGTGCTGGTGCCGCGGCCCACTTCATCCATCAGGACCAGGCTGCGTTCGGTGGCGTTGTGCAAAATGTTCGCGGTTTCACTCATCTCGACCATAAAGGTCGAACGGCCGCCCGCCAGGTCATCGCTGGAGCCGATCCGGGTAAAGATGCGGTCAACCAGCGACAGCTCACAGCTCGCTGCCGGAACAAAACTGCCGATATGGGCCAGCAGCACGATCAATGCGGTCTGGCGCATGTAGGTCGATTTACCGCCCATGTTAGGACCGGTAATCACCAGCATGCGGGTATCGTCATCCAGCGCCAGATCGTTGGCCACAAATGGCGTGGTCAGTACTTGCTCGACCACCGGGTGGCGGCCTTGGCTGATACGCATGCACGGCTCGTCGACAAAGCGCGGGCAGTTCAGGTCCAGGTTCAGTGCGCGCTCTGCCAGGTTGCTCAGTACATCCAGCTCGGCCAGTGCGGCGGCAGTGTCTTGCAGCGGCGCCAGATGGCTGATCATTTCTTCGAGCAATGCTTCGTAGAGCATCTTCTCGCGGGCCAGGGCGCGGCTTTTGGCCGACAGGGCCTTGTCTTCGAAGGCTTTGAGCTCCGGGGTGATAAAGCGCTCGGCGCCTTTGAGCGTTTGGCGGCGGATGTAATCGGCCGGTGCCTGCTCGGCCTGCTTGCTTGGCAGCTCGATAAAGTAGCCGTGTACCCGGTTGTAACCGACCTTCAGGTTGGCCAGGCCGGTACGGGCTTTTTCGCGGGCTTCCAGGTCAATCAGGAACTGACCGGCGTTTTCGCTCAGCGACTGCAACTCGTCCAGTTCGGCGTCATACCCGGTCTTTAACACGCCACCGTCGCGGATCACGGCAGGCGGATTATCGTTGATCGCTTTTTCCAGCAGGGCTCCCAGCTCGGGATAAGTGCTGGTGGTTGTAGCCAACTGCTGCAGGTGCGGCGCTTCGAGGCCGATCATCGCGTCTTGCAGTTGCGGTAATGCGTTCAAGGCATCGCGCAGCCGTGCCAGGTCGCGGGGGCGGGCATTGCGCAGGCCGATACGGGCCAGAATGCGCTCCAGATCGCCGATTTCCTTGAGCTGTGGCTGCAGCTTTTCAAAGCGATAGCCGTCCAGCAGGCAGGTGATCGACGACTGGCGTGCCAGCAGTACGCTCAAGTCGCGCAACGGGCGGTTCAGCCAGCGGGTCAGCAGGCGGCTGCCCATCGAAGTCTGGCAACGATCGACCACGGACTGCAGCGTGTTGTCGCGCCCACCGGCCAGGTTGGTGTCCAGCTCCAGGTTGCGACGGCTGGCGCCGTCCAGGACCACGGTGTCATCCAGACGCTCATGGCGCAGGCTGCGCAAATGGGGCAGGGCGGTACGCTGGGTTTCCTTGGCGTAACTGAGCAGGCAACCGGCGGCGCCAATGGCCAAGGTCAGGTTTTCGCAGCCAAAACCTTTAAGGTCTTGGGTTGAGAACTGTTGGCACAGGCTTTTCAGGGCCGAGTCGCGCTCAAAATCCCACGGTGCGCGGCGACGTACGCCACGGCGTTTTTCGGCGGGCAGACCTTGTGGCCAGTCGTCCGGGATCATCAATTCAACCGGGTTAATGCGCTCCAGTTCAGCCAGCAGGTTTTCCCAGCCCTTGATCTCCAGTACCGAGAAGTTACCGCTGGTAATGTCCAGCACGGCGAGGCCAAACAGGCGCTCATCGCCGAGCACGGCAGCAATCAGGTTGTCGCGGCGCTCATCCATCAGCGCCTCGTCACTGACCGTACCCGGAGTGATAATGCGTACTACCTGACGATCCACCGGGCCTTTGCTGGTGGCCGGGTCTCCGACCTGTTCGCAAATCACCACCGACTCACCGAGCTTTACCAGCTTGGCCAGATAGCCCTCGGCGGCATGGTAAGGAATCCCGCACATCGGGATCGCCTGGCCTGCAGACTGCCCACGGGCCGTGAGTGTGATATCCAGCAACTTGGCGGCTTTCTTCGCGTCTTCGTAGAAGATTTCGTAGAAATCGCCCATGCGATAAAACATCAGCTGATCAGGGTGCTGGTTCTTCAAGCGCCAGTACTGCTGCATCATCGGCGTGTGGCTGGACAGGTCGGAGGTATTTTTACTCATCAGGACTTAGGCGGATTCGTTCAGAAGTGGGGAAAGACAGGCCGTAGCCTGAGGTTTTCGCAATGGACGCAAGGTTAACATGTCAGCCCCCTGCACCTACAGGTGTGCTCGGGGTGCGCTGACACGCAGCTATAAATAGAAGAAATAGGATTTGCCTTCGATAAACACGCTCAGCACTATTGCTCTCATGTCCAAACGAACTGTTTCAACCGTCCTCAAGGAACTGCTTGCCCACCACCAGATCAGCGCCATGGCGCTGCACCGGAGCACAGGGGTGCCGCAGTCCACACTCTCGCGCATTTTGAGCGGTAAAATTGTCGACCCTTCCGACAGACAAATCTCCAGGATCGCCGAGTATTTCAACATCAGTACGGATCGCTTGCGTGGCCGGGGCGATATCCACACGCCTGCAGTGTCTGAACCCGAGCTGCGTCACCCTGAGCTGCGTGACATTTGCCTGTGGGATGACGACACTCCGGTGGCGGATGATGAAGTATCCATTCCATTCTTGCGTCAGGTTGAACTGGCGGCCGGTTCCGGGCGCTTTGCCATTGAAGAGAGCGAGCGCGCCAAGCTGCGTTTCGGCAAGCGCAGCTTGCGCCACAACGGCGTGGAGTTCGATCAGGCCAAGTGCGTGACGGTTCGTGGTGACAGCATGCTGCCGGTGTTGCGCGATGGTGCAACGGTTGGGGTCAATGCCGGCAAGCGCACGCTTGATGAGGTCATCGATGGTGATCTGTATGCGGTCAATCACAATGGCCAGTTGCGGGTGAAACAGTTGTATCGCCTGGCAGGCGGCATTCGCTTGCGCAGCTTCAATCGTGATGAGTTCCCGGATGAGGACTACGCCTACAACGATCTTGAGGATGAACAGTTGGTCATCCTTGGTCATGTGTTCTGGTGGGGCATGTACGCCCGCTAGCCGTTAGTTTCTGAAAATACTGTGGGAGCGAACCTGCTCGCGAACAAGTCTTCGCGAGCAGGCTCGTTCCCATGGCAGTTTTTTTAGCCATTAAGAAGACAATTCTCACTGTATTTGCTGGCCTTGGCCGACTTGCTGCAATCGCCTGAATAAATATATGCACTGGTGCATTGACTGTATATCCATACATGCATAGTCTTTGTTGCATGACGACCAACGATGGATCTCGGGCAGGGGTGTGACGTTACAGTCGGGCCGGAAATTGGCGCTTATCAATAAGGACATAGGAGTGATGACATGATGAATGAACCGCAGGCTTTGCTGGAAATGCCGGTTTTACTGGTCATCCTTCTTGCCCTGGTGGGCGGCATTTTTGGTGAGATGTGGCGGGCGGACAAAGATGGCGCTAGCGGATGGCCACTGATGCGGCGCCTTGCACTGCGTTCGGGAGCCTGCATGGTGTGCGGCGTATCGACCTTCATGCTGCTTTACTCAGCCGGGATGTCCATCCTGTCGGCCGGTGCATTGGGTTGCCTGACCGCGTTGGCCGGTGCAGATGCGGCCATCAGCCTGTATCAGCGTTGGGCTGCGAAGCGGCTTGGAGTCGACGGTTCGCCTGGCGACTCGCGGATCGAGCCGTAGCAGGCGCTTTTTTGGTGTAGGTTATGGCGCAGAACCGCCCATCAGGAGAGGATCGTGGATCAAATATCTCAACTTGCGGCTGAACTTGGGCTGCTGTTACAGGCTCTTAATGCCCAGGTGACGACCGCCGAGTCTTGCACCGGAGGCGGCATTGCAGAGGCCATCACCCGCATTGCCGGCAGCTCCGCCTGGTTTGAGGCGGGCTTTGTGACCTACTCCAACCAGCAAAAAACCAGGCAGCTGGATGTTCCTGAGTCTTTGTTCACTCAAGTGGGGGCCGTCAGCCGCGAGGTGGTTGAAGCCATGGTGCACGGTGCTCAAGCGCAGAGTGGGGCGCGATTTGCCGTTGCGGTGAGTGGCGTGGCCGGGCCGGGCGGCGGCTCACCAGAGAAGCCGGTTGGCACCGTCTGGCTGGCGTGGGGGGCTGGTGACGAAGTATCGACCGAGCGCAGACACTTTCCGGGCAACCGCGATGAGGTCCGCCAGCAAACGGTGATTGCTGCCCTGGAAGGCTTAATACGCCGAACGGTACGAGAAATAAAAAATCAGGGGTAGGCGATCCTCTAACCCTGTGGAATAATACTGGCTACTTATACAGTTATCGGCCGTCGGGCCTTATTGATTACGAGAGGACTTTAATGGACGACAACAAGAAGAAAGCCTTGGCTGCGGCCCTGGGTCAGATCGAACGTCAATTCGGCAAGGGTGCCGTGATGCTGATGGGCGACCAGGAGCGTCAGGCTGTTCCGGCGATCTCTACCGGTTCGCTGGGTCTGGATATCGCACTGGGCATTGGCGGTCTGCCAAAAGGCCGTATTGTTGAAATCTACGGTCCAGAGTCTTCGGGTAAAACCACACTTACCCTGTCCGTGATTGCACAAGCGCAAAAGGTCGGTGCAACCTGCGCCTTCGTCGATGCCGAGCACGCCCTGGACCCTGAATATGCAGCCAAACTGGGTGTAAACGTCGACGACCTGCTGGTTTCCCAGCCGGACACCGGCGAGCAGGCACTGGAAATCACCGACATGCTGGTGCGTTCCAACGCGGTTGACGTGATCATCATCGACTCCGTAGCTGCACTGACCCCAAAAGCTGAAATCGAAGGCGACATGGGTGACACCCACGTTGGCTTGCAAGCCCGTCTGATGTCGCAAGCGCTGCGTAAAATCACCGGTAACATCAAGAACGCCAACTGCCTGGTTATCTTTATCAACCAGATCCGTATGAAGATCGGCGTGATGTTTGGTAGCCCGGAAACTACAACCGGTGGTAACGCACTGAAGTTCTACGCCTCGGTACGTCTGGATATTCGCCGCACCGGCGCGGTGAAAGAAGGCGACGTGGTAGTGGGTAGCGAAACCCGCGTTAAAGTGGTCAAGAACAAGGTGGCACCGCCGTTCCGTCAGGCTGAGTTCCAGATCTTGTACGGCAAGGGCATCTACCTGAATGGTGAGATGATCGACTTGGGCGTGTTGCATGGCTTCGTCGAAAAAGCCGGCGCCTGGTATAGCTACAACGGCAGCAAAATCGGTCAGGGCAAGGCCAACTCCGCCAAGTTTCTGGACGACAATCCGGACATCAAGGACGCGCTGGAAAAGCAGTTGCGTGAGAAGTTGCTGGGGCCAAAGACCGACGCTGAGATGGCAGAAATCAAAGTTATGCCAAAACTGAGCAAGGCTGCCAAGGAAGCTGCTGCACTGGCTGAAGCCGAAGAAATGGAAAACGCTACCGACAGCGATAACTGATAGACATCATGATCGCCGTCCTGGATACCCCCGTCGCGGTGCGACGGACTGCAATGGACCTGCTCGCGCGACGCGAGCACGGTCGAGTCGAGCTGACGCGCAAATTGCGTCAGCGTGGGGCTTGCCCCGACATGATCGACGCAGCCCTTGACCGTCTAACGGAAGAGGGATTGTTGTCGGAGTCGCGCTATCTCGAAAGCTATATCAACTACCGTGCCGGTTCCGGTTATGGCCCTTTGCGTATTCGCGAAGAGCTTGGCCAGCGTGGCTTGGCGCGTGGGGATATAGAAGAAGCATTGCGCGAATGTGGTTTCAACTGGCAAGAGCAGTTGGAAGACACCTGGCGTCGCAAGTTTTCCGGTCAGTTACCTGCAGATGCAAAGGAACGTGCTCGCCAAGGGCGCTTCTTGAGTTATCGGGGGTATCCGCTTGAAATGATCGGCCGCTTGTTGAGCGGCCGAGAGTTTGATGACTGAAAGCGCAAACTGGCGGCTCTTACGCAACCTTCTGTAGCCGCTGTCGAGGTACGAGGCTGCGATGGGCTGCGTAGCGGCCCCTTCCTTTAAAGGCCCTGCGGGTCTTATCGCAGCCTGCGGCAGCGGCTACATTGGTTCTCATTCAACCGATATACGCTGTACTGGCGTAGTCACATTATCTATTGCAGCCCAGTTCTGTGGCTGGTTGATAAAGTTGACCAACTCACGTAACCGTCCCTGATTGCGGCCGCTGAATGCAAAACTCAGGCAGGTAAGGTGGTTAAGCTTGGGGTCATCATGCTCAAAACCGCAGTACCCCTGTTGCTGGAAACCATTGCTGAGGCAGATATCGGCAAAATTCTGCTGTATCTCCTTAAGGGCTAAAACACTGACAGGCCGTTTCATGCGGATCACGAAGGTTTTGTTCAGCCAGCGGCTTGAGTGGAAGTTGTTGTAGAACTGATTGATTTCAGCAAGGGCCTCTTCGGCGCTGTACACCAGGCGCATCAGCTTCAAATCGTTGGGAAGAATGTACTGGTTGGCTTCCAGCTGGTTATGTATGAAGTCCAGCGCACCCTGCCAAAATGACCCGCCAGGCACGTCCAGTAAAACCACCGGTACCAACGGCGTTTTGCCTGTTTGCATCAGGGTCAGCACCTCCAGCACTTCATCCAGCGTGCCAAAGCCTCCCGGGCACATCACCAGGGCATCTGCTTCTTTGGTAAAAAACAGTTTGCGGGTAAAGAAGAAATGGAATGCCAGCACATTGGCAGTGCCGTTGATGGTCGGGTTGGCCCGTTGTTCAAATGGCAGGGTGATGTTGAACCCCAGGCTGTGATCCAGGCCTGCACCCTCGTGGGCTGCGGCCATGATGCCGGCACCTCCGCCGGTGATAACCATCATGTCTGATTTTGCCAGGACGGCACCCATTTCGCGGGCCAGTGCATACAGTGGGTGTTCGACCGGGGTTCTTGCCGAGCCGAATACCGTAACTTTGCGTCGCCCCTTGAACTGCTCCAGTGTCCGAAAGGTTTTCTCGAGTTCACGGATGGCTTGCAGGGTGATTTTGGCATTCCAGCGATCAAAGTCGTCGTGGGCCATGCGCAATACGGTCAGTAACATCTCGCGGTAAAGCGCCCGGTTCGGGCTATTGGGTGCGACTCGTTGCAACTGCTCGTCCACTTCATGAGCAAGATCCAGGCCCTGTTCCTGAAAGTGCAGCGTCAGGGTGTCATTGGATTGATCAGGCATGTACTTCTCCTTCTGCACAACATCCTTGAAAGCGCCGCACTACAGGCGGGCGCTGAGACACAGAGTGTCAACCATGATGGTTTGATGATGGTCCTGCGATGTCTTGGCTGGCAATAGCTAATTGCCTGACATACATGAAGTTTAGCGAAAGGGAGCAGGGTAGGGAGGCGTGCGGGCTGAGCCCGATGGTGGGGCTTATACGCCGTACGGGGTACGGCGTGGCAAGGGATGTTACTTTTTGCGCTGGCAGTTCTCGGCTCGGAAATCCTGGATCAGGACCGGGTTGTTGGTCTTGTATTCCTTGAAGCTGTAGCGCAACGTCGCCCCTTGAGCCATCAGGGTGCGGAAACCTGCGTTGCTGCACACGCTGCGACCAAGTTGCGGCACAGTTTCTTCGGGGTTGGAGCGCATCTGGGCGGCCAATGTCGGGCTGGCTTCCAGGTTGTTGATCAGAACAGTGCCGTCTACCGTAAAGCCTTTATCCAAAAGGTCCGCATTGATTGCCCGCGGTTTGCCTTCGTTGCTTTTCTCGGCAACCTTGAGCAGGTTTTTGTTCAGCTCAAAATCCTTGAGAGAAGCGGCTTGTGCGGCCAGAGGCAGTGCAAGCATAAGAGCGACGGTCGGAATGATATGGCGCAGCATGAAACTCTCCTGATTTCAGTGACGCAGGTTGGACCGGCCACGTATCTATGCGTTCAGTGACGCAGGTTTAGACCGACCACATATCTGTGCGTTCAGTGGCGCGGGAGTATAGGTCAGCATGACCTGGCAGGAAATGCCAAAGGTCATGGATTCGCACCTCTGTTAAACTTGGCGCCTTTCTCTTGTGAATCCGTGCGTGCGCCAACCTTGGCGAATAGACGGTTGGCGCCTTTAAGTAAAAATCCATGACCCTGACGACCTTTTCCCCGAATGCTGTAGCCCGTTTGCGAGACGAGCGTGAAGAGGAGAGCACCAAGCCCTATTTGGCGCGCGGCTCACGAGCTCCGCGTTGTCATACCTGCCGTGTGATTGAAAGCCACTGCCTGTGCAACTGGCGACCCAAGGTCAGTGCGCGCTCGGGTGTATGCTTGGTCATGACTAAAAAGGAAGTATTCAAGCCCAGCAATACAGGCTGGTTGATTGCTGACGTAATAAGCGACAACTTTGCCTTTATCTGGTCGAGAACTGAAACCGACGATGCTCTGCTGGCGTTGTTGTCCGACCCGCAGTGGCAGCCATACCTGGTATTTCCCGGCGAGTACGTTGAGCCTGAACGGGTAACCCACACCGTGGAGATCGACAGCAGCAAGCGGCCGCTGTTTATCCTGCTCGACGCAACCTGGACTGAAGCGCGCAAGATCTTCCGCAAAAGTCCGTACTTCGATGCCTTGCCGATTTTGAGCCTGCTGCCGGAGAGACTTTCGCGCTACCGCTTGCGCCGTTCCACACGCAGTGAGCACCTGTGTACCGCGGAAGTGGCGAGTTTATGCCTCGAACTTGCGGGCGATACCGAGGCCTCAAGTGCGCTGGATGCCTATTTCGACGTGTTCAGTCAGCATTATTTGGACGCGAAAAATCAGTTGCCGATGAATGAAGCCAGCGTGGCACATCAGGAACTGGGTGTTTTTGTAAAAGACCTTCCCCGGAATCGGGCTCAATAGACTAAAGAAGTAGCGCTACAATTTTCGGACAGATGTAAGCGAGCGTCATTGTTCGTTTTTGGACGATGGCGTTGTGATGGCTTCTGCGTGGACCCAGGTGTCAGGTTTTCAACTTGACCCTCCCCGTTTCGCTGGGCATGCTTGGCGCCGATTCGGCAGCTGCTGCTGTTAAAACACTTATATTTGCCGACGTTTAGCGTAAATCGCGCCCTTTGACCCACAGTCTTTGAGCTATTGCTCGAGTTGCCTTAGCGAGTGCTGGAATTCATCAGGGCTCGCCTGAAAAACAGGATCATTTAAAAAATGGCCACATACGAAATCCTGATTGCCGACGACCATCCGCTGTTTCGCAGTGCGCTGCACCAGGCTGTCAGCCTTGGGCTGGGTTCTGA
Source organism: Pseudomonas sp. ML2-2023-6 (assembly GCF_037055265.1). NCBI lineage: Bacteria > Pseudomonadati > Pseudomonadota > Gammaproteobacteria > Pseudomonadales > Pseudomonadaceae > Pseudomonas > Pseudomonas sp. ML2-2023-6. The sequence goes on from NZ_CP146347.1 coordinate 1,877,287, forward strand.
TGTTCGCCTGGTTGAGGTCGCCAGTATCGCCGAGCTTGAAAAACAGCTGGCGATCAAGGCTGATTGGGATCTGGTACTGCTCGACTTGAACATGCCGGGTGCTTACGGTTTTTCCGGGCTGGTGTTGCTGCGTGGTCAGTACCCGCAAATTCCGGTGGTGATGGTGTCGGCCCAGGAAGAAGCGTCGATCATGGTGCGTTCGCGCGAGTTCGGCGCCAGTGGGTTTATCCCTAAATCCAGCTCGCTGGACGAGATTCAAAAGGCCGTTCGTGCGGTGCTCGATGGCGATGTCAGCTGGCCGCCTCAGGCCTTTGAAGAGGTTCAGGTTTCGGCTGAGGCCAAGGCGGCAAGCGAAGGCCTGGCCAGCCTCACGCCTCAGCAGTTCCGGGTGTTGACCATGGTCTGCGAAGGTCTGTTGAACAAGCAGATCGCGTACGAACTGAGTGTTTCCGAGGCGACCATCAAGGCTCACGTTACGGCCATCTTCCGCAAACTGGGGGTTCGCACACGAACCCAGGCCGCGTTACTCTTGCAGCAACTTGAATCAATTTCGAGCCATTAACCTGCCAGTCTTCACGCTTTTTTGACGAAGCGTGAACTAGCGTTCCCCTCTCTTTTTTTATGCAGTTGCCTATCTATGTCGCCTTTCAAGGGTAAAACCGGATTTAAACGGATTTTGAATGCTGGCGGTTACTCGCTGGACGGTTTGCGTGCAGCCTTTACTGGCGAGGCCGCTTTTCGGCAGTTGGTGCTGCTAAACGTGATCTTGATCCCGCTGAGCTTTTTTCTGAATGTCAGCCGAGTAGAGCGCGCATTACTGATTGCAGTATGCCTGTTGGCATTGATTGTCGAATTGTTGAACTCGGCGATTGAGGCGGTGGTTGACCGCATCTCCCTCGACCTGCACCCATTGTCGAAAAACGCCAAGGACATGGGCAGCGCCGCCCAGTTTGTGGTGCTGACCATGATTGCCGTGGTGTGGGCGGTCATTCTGCTTTAAGCGATCGTCGGCAATACGATCTCGTCGCTGCGCTGAACCCCTGCGGTGAAGGCGCGGCACAGTTCCAGAAATTCGCGCATGGCGGATGTCTGATACTTCTTTTTATGCCAGATAAAGTAAAACTGCCGGGCCAGATCCAGCTCGGGGGTTTCCACGGCTACCAAGCTGCCGCGTCGAAAGGCGTCGCGCAACGCCAGGCGTGAGATGCAGCCAATACCAAGGCCCGACTCCACGGCGCGTTTGATCGCTTCGGTGTGTTCCAGCTCCAGACGAATATTGAGTGCCGTTTGGTGATGGCGCATGGCCTGGTCGAACGTCAGGCGGGTGCCCGAGCCTTGCTCGCGCAAGATCCACGCTTCGCGGGTCAACTCCTCCAGTGTCGCGTGGCCCCGAGCGGCCAACGGATGCTGCGGGGCGCAAAACACTACCAGTTCATCCTCGACCCAGCTCTGCACTTCGATGTCCGGGTGAGCGCAATCGCCTTCGATTAGACCTAGATCAATTTCGTAGTGGGCGACTTGTTGCACGATATGCGCTGTATTTTGCACCACCAGCTTGACCTGGCTTTCAGGGTGCGCCTGCATAAAACTGCCGATCAGAAGGGTCGCCAGATAATTGCCGATGGTCAGAGTCGCACCCACGGTCAATGAGCCAAAGCCGGACTTGCCGTTGAGCAGGTCTTCGATTTCCTTGGCCTGATCGAGCAGGGCGACGGCCTGTGGCAGCAGTTGGCGACCCAGTGCATTGAGGCTCAAACGCTTGCCCGCACGGTCGAACAGTTGGCAGCTGGTTTGGCGCTCCAGTTCGGTAATCGAAGTACTGGCAGCAGATTGTGAAAGGGCCAACAAGCCAGCAGCGCGAGACACGCTCTCTTGTTGGGCGACGGCAACGAACACCTGGAGTTGTCTGAGAGTAAATCGCATATCTATATAACCGATAACCCTTATCTTGATAATTCAGTTAACAGATATTGTCGCCGCCATTAGAATGCTGTGCAATCGCGCCCATAGTCAGCGCAGGCGAATTTAGGAGCCCCGTACATGAGCAACATGAACCACGAACGTGTCCTCAGTGTTCATCACTGGAACGACACCCTGTTCAGCTTCAAGTGCACCCGTGACCCGGGCTTGCGCTTCGAGAACGGTCAGTTCGTGATGATCGGCCTGCAACAGCCCAATGGCCGTCCGCTTATGCGTGCCTACTCGATCGCCAGCCCTAACTGGGAAGAGCATCTGGAGTTCTTCAGCATCAAGGTGCCGGACGGCCCGCTGACCTCCCAGTTGCAGCACTTGAAAGAAGGCGACGAGATCATCATCAGCAAAAAGCCTACGGGTACGCTGGTGCTGGACGACTTGAAGCCGGGCAAACATCTGTACCTGCTCAGCACCGGTACTGGCTTGGCGCCATTTATGAGCGTGATCCAGGATCCGGAAACCTACGAGCGTTTCGAAAAAGTGATCCTGTGCCACGGCGTGCGTTACGTCAATGAAGTCGCTTACCGTGAATTCATTACCGAACACCTGCCGCAGAACGAGTTTTTCGGCGAAGCGCTGCGTGACAAGCTGATCTACTACCCAACTGTTACCCGCGAGCCATTCGAAAACGAAGGCCGTCTGACCGACCTGATGCGCAGCGGCAAGCTGTTCAGCGACATCGGTCTGCCACCGATCAACCCGCAGGACGACCGCGCCATGTTGTGCGGCAGCCCGAGCATGCTCGACGAAACCAGCGAAGTGCTTAACAGCTTCGGTCTGAAAGTTTCGCCGCGGATGCGTGAGCCGGGTGATTACCTGATCGAGCGTGCCTTCGTCGAGAAGTAACAAACGCGGATCAAAAAATGTGGGAGCAAGCCTGCTCGCGATTACGGTCTGTCAGTCACCTTTACAGTGACTGGCACTTCACAATCGCGAGCAGGCTCGCTCCCACATTGCGTTTCAGGTTACTTCTTGGGAATCACTTCCAGCACACGGATCACGCCAGGCTCGGGGTAATGCCAGCGCACGTCCAGATCCCAGAACTGTGCGCCGTACTCTCGTTCGGCTGTAGGCGTTTGGTAGGCTGGGCGCGGGTCTTGCGCCAGGCACTGCTCGATCAGCTCCACCAGCGGCTCCTGGAGGCGCATGGCTTGTGTATGTGCCTGTTGTAGGGCGGTGTCAGCCCAGTGCACAGGAATCAATACCGGTGCAGCACTGGCCATGCCATTGCTGGCTTCGGTGATGATGTCTGCGTAAGGCACATACGGCTTGATATCGAGAATCGGCGTGCCGTCGAGTAGGTCGATTCCGGAAATCCACAGGCGATTGGCTTCAACCTTGTCCAGCTTGACCACGGACTGGCCGATGCCATTCGGGCGATGGGTCGCACGGGTGGCAAACACCCCCATGGACTTGTTGCCACCCAGGCGCGGTGGACGCACCTTGAGGCGGGGTTTGTCTTCCAGCGCCTGGTGGAACACAAACAGCAACCAGACATGGCTAACCTGCTCCAGACCTTGCACCGCATCGCCCTGATCGAATGGCGCGACCAGTTCCAGCACGCCACGGGCAGCCGGGGCCAGTTGTGGCTGGCGCGGGATGGCGAATTTCTCCTTGAAACAGGAGCGCACAAAGCCGATGGGAGAGACGGTGTAGGACATTTACGGAAACCTTGTAGCCGCTGCCGCAAGCTGCGATGGGCAGCGCAGCGGCACCTGTCTATAAGGCCTTGAAGATCTTTCAGATCTTGTCGCAGCCTGCGGCAGCGGCTACAAAGGCTTTGTCAGTGCAACGGTAACTCAGTCGCGAACGCGCAGGGTCAGACCCTTCAGGAAGTTGCGCAGCAACTGGTCGCCACAGGTGCGGTAGTTGGTGTGGCCGAATTTGCGGAACAAGGCGCTTAGCTCAGGCTTGGACACCGGAAAACCGGCTGCCTTGAGGATGGCGTGCATGTCGTCTTCCTTGAGTTCGAAGGCTACACGCAGTTTTTTCAGGATGATGTTGTTGGTCACCGGCAGTTCAACAGGCATCGGCGCACGGCTTTCGTCCTTGCCACGCTTGAAGACCACCAGGCCATCAAGGAAGTGCGCCATCACTTCGTCCGGGCAACGGACAAAACCTTCTTCTTCATCTTTTTTCAGGTAGGTCAGAACGTCTTCCTTGGTCACGTCCAGGCCACCAAGCTTGATGATTTCGACAACCTTGTTGTCGCTGATGTCGAGCATGTAGCGCACGCTGCGCAGTACGTCGTTATGAATCATGTGGGCAATCCTGATATTCAGCAGTGAGCACCGCAGGCATTGCTGCGGTGTCTAAATGTGCGGGGTAGTTCTGTTTTTAGAACTTTTCTTTGGCGCTCATGTAGCGCCATTGGCCAACGGGCAGCTTGCCCATCGACACACCGCCAATACGAATACGGCGGATCGAGATAACGGTAAGGCCGACGGCCTGACAGAACAGTGCAATAACGCCCGGCTGCGGATTCTTCATCGCAAAGCGTAGGCGGTTTTCACTCTGCCAGCTGGCTTTGACCGCAGGCAGCTCGCGACCCTTGTAGGTCATACCGTGATTGAGACGGTTCAAGCCGTGGGGTGCCATCTCGCCAGAGACTTCAACCACGTATTCCTGCTCGATCTTGTTAGCATCGGCAGTCAGCTTGCGCACGATTTTCCAGTCCTGGGTGAACACCAGCAGACCGCTGGCGTTGGCCTGCAGTTCGTTGCCCATGCTCAGGCGCAGGAAGTGCCCTTTGAGCGGGCGTTTGCCGAAACGGTGCTCATCGCTCAGAGAATCCGGGCCGATCAACGCCATGGCGCTATCGGCATCAAGGCCCGCCGGGGCGTTCAGCAAAATGGTCACAGGTTCGGGCGCGGTGGCCTTGGCTTCAGGGTCCAGCTCGACTTTTTGGTTGTCGACCTTGAATTGCGGCTCGTCGATGACTTCGCCATCTACCGTGACCCAGCCACCTTCAATGAACAGTTCGGCCTCACGGCGGGAGCAGCCGACGAGTTCGATGAGGCGTTTGGAGAGACGTATCGGTTCAGACATGACAGGGGCCGTAAAGGAATTGGGCGGCTATTGTACCCGCCTGGCGCCGGTTAAGCCCGGCAACATTTGCCTTATGCGCGTGCTGGGCGTTTATACCGCAGGTGCAGCAGTGGATAAGGCTGCCCCAGGCCGTCTTTTTCGCCGCGTCCAATCACCTCAAAACCCTGTTTGAGGTAAAAACCAATGGCTTGCGGGTTCTGCTCATTGACGTCGAGCCGTTCGGCGTTCAGTTCGTCGATAGCGAACCTGAGCAGGACCTTGCCAATGCCTTGTCCTCGGTAATCAGGGTGGATAAACAGCATTTCAACCTTGCCTGCCGCTATGCCGGCAAAGCCGCAGATGCGTTTGCTGGTCGGGTCCTTGCAGCAAATCAGCATCACGGCGTCCAGGTATTGGTCTTTGACCAGGGCGCGCAGCAGATGGATATAGCTGTCGGGCAAAAAATCATGGGTGGCGCGTACCGATGCTTCCCAAACGTTGGTGAGTTCTTCGAAGTCCGCAAGGCGTGGCGTATGGACGACCCAGTGTTGTTGCATCGTGTGTGTCTCCTGACACTGATGATGGAAGCGATGGGCTAACAATAGTCGTAAAAAAAGCCCTGACGCGAAGGCGGCAGGGCTTTTTTGCGAGGCTGTCGCGGTTTAGATCACTTCAGCCCACAAGTCATACTCGTCGGCGTCGGTGACGCGGCACATGATCTTGTCACCCGGCTTGATGTCTTGCTCGGTGGCGATAAACACGTTGCCGTCGATTTCCGGAGCGTCGAAGAAGCAGCGGCCAACAGCGCCTTGCTCGTCGACTTCGTCGATCAGGACTTCGATTTCCTTGCCGATTTTCATCTGCAGGCGTGCGGCGCTGATGGCCTGTTGATGGGCCATGAAGCGGTCCCAGCGATCCTGCTTGACGTCGTCCGGCACGATGGCCGCGTCCAGCAGGTTGGCGGGTGCGCCTTCGACTGGTGAGTACTGGAAGCAACCCACGCGATCGAGCTGTGCTTCGGTCAGCCAGTCGAGCAGGTACTGGAAGTCTTCTTCAGTTTCGCCCGGGAAGCCGACGATAAAGGTCGAACGGATGATCAGGTCCGGGCAGATAACGCGCCAGTTCTTGATTCGGGCCAGGGTCTTGTCTTCAAACGCCGGGCGTTTCATGGCCTTGAGCACTTTCGGGCTGGCGTGCTGGAACGGGATGTCCAGGTACGGCAGGATCTTGCCGGCCGCCATCAACGGGATCAGCTCGTCAACGTGTGGGTACGGGTAGACGTAATGCAGACGCACCCATACGCCCAGCGAACTCAGGGCTTCGCACAGTTCAGTCATGCGGGTCTTGACCGGCGCGCCGTTCCAGAAGCCGGTGCGGTACTTCACGTCAACGCCGTAGGCGCTGGTGTCCTGAGAGATAACCAGCAGCTCTTTCACGCCAGCCTTGACCAGGCGCTGAGCCTCGTCGAGGACGTCGCCAACCGGACGGCTGACCAGCTTGCCGCGCATCGACGGGATGATGCAGAAGCTGCAGCTATGGTTACAGCCTTCGGATATCTTCAGGTACGCATAGTGACGCGGTGTCAGCTTGACGCCTTGTGGTGGCACCAGATCGATCAGCGGGTTGTGGTTCAAGTTAGGCGGTACGGCATCGTGAACGGCGTTGACCACTTGCTCATACTGCTGCGGGCCGGTGACGGCGAGCACGCTCGGGTGAACCTTGCGGATGGCGCTTTCTTCCACGCCCATGCAGCCAGTCACGATGACCTTGCCGTTTTCCTTGATAGCTTCACCAATCACTTCCAGCGATTCCGCTTTGGCGCTGTCGATGAAGCCGCAGGTGTTGACTACCACGACGTCAGCGTCCTGGTAGGTGGAGACGACGTCGTAGCCTTCCATACGCAGCTGCGTAAGGATGCGCTCGGAGTCGACCAGAGCTTTTGGGCAACCCAAGGAGACGAAGCCGACCTTTGGGGCGGCTGGCGTGGTAACGGTGGACATGGCGAACCTCGGTATGTAGTGACGTTACATGCCCGTAAAGGCTGCACGACGAGCGGGCGCTTTGGGTCTGTTGGCGCTTTGTTGAGGTTATCAACCAAGCGGTAACAGACTCTTGTGCGCCTCTGATCAAAAAAAGTGCGCAATTTTAGCTATGGTCAACGCACTTGACCAGCGTTATACGGGGATTTACGACGAGTGCTGCGCTATGCTGCGCGCCGTCGCGAAAATAGGGTTTTTAATCACCCATATTTCGAGGGCCAGAGTCAGAAAATCAGCGCATGCTGCTGATCAAATGTAGCGCAAACCATTAAGAAACGCGGTCCATGGTCGTAGGGGTGGTTGATGGGGCAGGCAAGTAGTCAGGCGGCAGAAGACGGTCACTCAAAGGCCAAGCCGATAGGGATGCTGGTTGCAGCGGTCGGTGTGGTGTATGGCGATATCGGTACTAGCCCCCTGTACACCCTTAAAGAGGTGTTTTCCGGTGGGTATGGGGTGCAAGTCAACCATGATGGTGTGTTCGGTATTTTGGCACTGATCCTGTGGTCGTTGATCTGGGTGGTCTCGATCAAGTACGTGCTGTTTATTCTGCGCGCCGACAACGAAGGCGAGGGCGGAATCATGGCCCTGACTGCGTTGGCGCGCCGGGCCGCTTCGCCCTATCCCAGGCTGCGTTCGGTACTGGTGATTCTGGGATTGATCGGGGCTGCGCTGTTTTATGGCGACAGCATGATCACCCCGGCGATCTCGGTGCTGTCGGCCGTGGAAGGGCTTGAGCTGGCATTTGATGGGCTGGAACGTTGGGTCGTGCCGTTGGCCTTGATTGTGCTGGTCCTGCTGTTTTTGATTCAACGCCATGGTACGGCCAGTATCGGCAAGCTGTTCGGGCCGGTCATGGTGGTGTGGTTTGTGGTGCTGGGGGGGCTGGGAGTCAACGGCATCATGCAGCACCCGGAAGTGCTCAATGCGTTGAACCCGGTGTGGGGCGTGCGTTTCTTTGTTTCTCATCCGGGTATGGGCGTGGCCATTTTGGGCGCCGTAGTGCTGGCGTTGACGGGTGCTGAGGCGCTGTATGCCGACATGGGGCACTTTGGGCGCAAGCCGATTGCCCGGGCCTGGTTCATCTTGGTCTTGCCAGCGCTGGTGCTTAACTACTTCGGTCAGGGCGCCTTGCTGTTGGAAAACCCGGACGCGGCCCGTAACCCGTTCTACCTGCTGGCCCCCGCCTGGGCGCTGATTCCTTTGGTGGGACTGGCCACGCTGGCGACGGTGATTGCTTCCCAAGCGGTGATTTCAGGGGCTTTCTCCCTGACCCATCAGGCGATCCAGCTCGGTTACATCCCGCGTATGCATATCCAGCACACCTCCAGCGCCGAGCAGGGGCAGATTTACATTGGTGCGGTGAACTGGTCGCTGATGGTCGGGGTTATTTTGCTGGTGCTGGGCTTTGAGTCCTCGGGTGCCCTGGCTTCTGCCTACGGGGTAGCAGTAACCGGGACCATGCTGATTACCAGCATTCTGGTGTCGGCGGTCATGTTACTGCTGTGGAAATGGCCGCCTGTTCTGGCTGTGCCGGTATTGATCGGCTTTCTGCTGGTAGACGGGCTGTTCTTTATTGCCAACGTCCCGAAAATCTTTCAGGGCGGGGCATTCCCGGTATTGGCGGGGATCGTGCTGTTTATCCTGATGACCACCTGGCGGCGCGGCAAGCAGCTGCTGGTGGACCGACTTGATGAAAACGCGTTGCCGCTGCCGCTGTTTATCAGCAGCATTCGAGTACAGCCGCCGCATCGCGTACAGGGTACTGCGGTGTTCCTGACAGCTCGTCCGGACGCCGTGCCCCATGCCCTGTTGCACAACCTGCTGCATAACCAGGTGTTGCACGAGCAGGTGGTGTTGCTCACTGTGGTCAACGAAGACTCACCCCGGGTGCCCACCTCGCGGCGTTTTGAGGTGGATGCCTATGGTGACGGGTTCTTCCGGGTGATCCTGCACTTCGGCTTTATGGATGAGCCGGATGTTCCTGAGGCGTTGAAGTTGTGCCATCTGGATGATCTGGATTTCAGTCCGATGCGCACCACTTATTTCCTCAGTCGGGAAACGGTGATCGCCTCCAAGCTGGTAGGTATGGCGCGCTGGCGCGAAGGGTTGTTCGCCTTCATGCTCAAGAACGCCAACGGCAACCTGCGGTTCTTCAAGCTGCCGGTCAATCGGGTGATTGAGCTGGGTACTCAGGTCGAAATGTAGGGTCGCTGGCAAAGGCCCCTAACCCTCTCCCGGAGGGAGAGGGGACTGACCGAGTTGATGCAGGATTCAACTCAGTACCATCAGGCTGCAGGGATTCTGAAATATCCCCCCACCCCTCGCCTTCCGGGAGAGGGGTGGGGTGAGGGTACTGCTTACTCGGCAGTGGCCTGATGCTTCTTGATCAGGTCCACCAGGCGCTGGGCCAGGGCCGGATAGTTTTCATCGAAGTGGTGCCCGCCGGGCAGCTTCAGGCTTTCGCCGACGGCTGTCTTGGCGGTACAGCCACTTTCATCGACCTCTTCTGCGCCATAGATGCACACCACTTTGCTGGCGGGCAGCTTGGACATTTCTTCACCGGTATCAGCCTCTGCGCCAGCTTTGCCGAGCCAGCCATCGACGTGGATCTCAAAGCTGCCACTGCGGGCAAAAGCCAGCAACATGATCGCGTCGACCCGCTTTTGCTCGGCTTCCGGCAAGCGGTTGTAGGTGGCAGGCAGTACGTCTGCACCAAACGAGTAGCCGACCAGTACAAAACGCTGGGTGCCCCATTTCTGACGGTAGTGCTGCATCAGCTCGGTCAGGTCGGTGGCGCTTTGTTCGGGGGTCTTGTGCTGCCAGTAGTAACGCAGCATGTCGATGCCGACGACCGGATAGCCGATCTTGGCCATTTCACCGGCCACGTCGCGATCCAGGTCACGCCAGCCGCCGTCACCGGACAGGAACAGGGTCACGGTGCTGTTCTGCTGGCCAGCAGGGACTTCAACCACCGGCATGCTCAGGCCGCCGTTTTCATCGCCCACCAGGATTTTGCGCAACTCGTTGCTCAGTACCTGCGGGTAGTGAATGTCGTAGTCGCTGATGCTGGTCTGAGCGTTAGGCTGATCACGTACGAAAGCAGCACTAGGATCGTCAGGGTTATCGTTCCAAGCGACCAGCCAGCTACCGTGGGCAGCCGCTTTTGGGACGGGCAGGGCGCAGCCGGGTTCTTCAAGCTTGAAACCTACCGACACAGCCTTGGCCTTGTCGTTGGTTTGCTCAGCCAGCCAGCGCCAGGCCAAGGTAGCTCCAGGGCCGATACCGCTGACCAATGTCGCCGGGCCCTTGAGTTGTTGCAGCGCGGTTTGCAGCGCTTGCTGCTGCAGCGTGCAATCGTCCTTGGGCAGGATCACTTGCACCAATTGCGCTTTGCCACCACGGCTCAAGGCCAATAATTGCTTGTCGTTTAGCGCTTCTTCGGCGGGAGTGGCGATCACTACCTGAGCCTGGGCCTTTTGACCGGGAGTGACTTTGGTCAGTGTCGAACCATCAGCCTGGTTCAGGTGTTCGATCACAGGTTCTGGCGCAGGGCGATTCCAGAACCAATAGCCGCCTGCTGCAAGCGCGACCAGAACTATCAAGGCAAGCAACAAAAACCGCCAGGAACGATGTTTCATTAACGTTTCACCAATCCAGTCAAGCCGCCTGCAATCAGGGCGGCGGTATCAGCCAGCGCGACCAGCGGATCAAGTCCGGCGGGCACGGCCATATAACGAGGTTCCCAGTCGGGCTGGAATTTGTCTTTAAAGCGACGCAAACCCTGGAAGTTGTACAGGTGCTCGCCGCGCTGGAACAACATCGACCCCAAACGCTGGGTCAAGGGTGCGCCACGACGCGGTTGCAAGCCGGACAGAGGTACCATCCCCAGGCTGAAACGTGCGTATCCATGCTTTTTATAATGCTGAATCAGGCCGACCATCATGAACTCCATGGTCAGCTTTGGGGCATCGGGGTGGGCGCGCATCAGGTCGAGGCTCGACAGCTCGTGGCTGTGAGTCTCAAGCAGGTTGGCGAAGGCCACCGGTTTGCCTTCAAAGCGAATAATCGCCACGCGAAAGTGCTTGATGTATTCCTCGCTGAAGCGTCCCAGCGAGAAGCCTTTTTCACGCACATTCTTGCCGGTAAGCCAGGCATCCGAAATGACCTTCAGCTCATCCATCGGAGCTTCACCCGGCTCGTGGATCTCCAGTGACAGGCCGTCACGGGTGCCACGGTTCCAGGTGTAACGCAGGTCTTTCATCTCTTTGCCTTTGGCTTCGAGATCAAAGCGGTGCAAGTCGACCCTGGCTTCTTCGCCGAGCTTGATCGCGGTCAGGCCGATGTCCATATAGAACGGCAGGTTCTCGGCGCGTACCTGATAGAACACGGGGCGGGCATGGACGGTGTCGCACAGGTCGCGAAACTGCCAGATCAACTCGGCACGCTGTTGCGCCGGCCCGATCGGATCGTATAGCGCCACCAGGCTGCGCCCTCTACGGGCGTACATCAGGAAGGCATTGTCATCCGGGTGGAACAGCAGGGCCTTGTCGCCGGTCAGCGCCAGGCCGCCATCGGGTTGGTCGGAGGCGAGGATGATTTTTCCGGCTTTTTCCAGCTCGGCGGCATCGGGCAGGTGGATCACCGGACGTGCGGTGCGCAACAGCCAGGTCAGCGAGACGACTACCAGCAGCACTGCTGCACCCAGCAACGAGCGCAGACCCCGTGGGGCATCAGAGTCGAGGGTAAACTGCCACCACAGTTGATGGCTGTAAGGAACGTCCTGATAAGCGAACAGCAGCAGCCAGATCGAAGCGCCTAGTACGCAAACGCTGGCCACCAGATACAGCGGCGAAAACGGCAGCTCGGTCAGGCGGCTCGGGCGGTAGAACGAGCGGCGGAACAAGCCCAGCAGGCTGGCGGTCAGCACCAGGACCGTGGCTTCCTCCCAGTCAAAGCCTTTCAGCAGGGAAAGCACTGCGCCGACCAGCAGCAAGATCGTGGTCAGCATCCAGGCGGCTGACAGGCGTCGACGCAGGCCTTGTGCCAATAGCAAGCAAAGCACGCCGACCAGGCTGGCGCCAAAGTGCGAGGCATCAATCAGGCGATGAGGGATCAGAAAGCCGATGTGTTCAAGGCGTGTGTCGATCTCGGGTGTGGCGCCGGAAAACAGCAACACCACGCCGGACATAAACACCAGAATCGCCAGCACCGGAGCCGCCAGGCCTGAGGCAACCCGCAGGCTTTGCCGGGTGTGAATCAGGCGCTGAGCTTCGTTCATCAGCAACATCAGGCAGGCGATCAGGAGCGGCAGGATCACATAGATCATGCGATACAGCAGCAGCGCGGCAGCCAGGGGGGCCGCGCCGAGCTTGTCGGCAAAGGCTGCCAGCAAGATCGCTTCAAAAACCCCGACCCCGCCAGGCACATGGCTGAGCACGCCGGCAGCCAGTGCCAGCAGGTACACCAGCATAAATGCGCCGAAAGGCGGTGCTTCGGGCAATAGTAAGTACAGCACGGTGGCCGCGGCGGCAACGTCCAGCGCAGTAATTACCAGTTGCAGGAACGTCAGGCGCGGGCTTGGCAGGCGCAATGTACGACGTCCGGCCTTGACCAGCAGGTTGTCCGGGATAGGTTGCTCGGGCAGGCGTCGGCGATAAATACCCAGCGCCAACAAGGCAAACAGTGCCAGAACCGCAAAAGCTATCGCCCCCAATATATAGGCAGGGATATGCAGGGCGGCAGAAGCAGCGGGCAAATTGCTCAGCGTCGCCAGTGCGGCCAGGGGCGGTAGGGCACAGCCCAGCGACAGGCTGGCGAACAGCGACATATGGGCGACTTCGGATGCGCCGACGCCATGACGTGCATACAGGCGATAGCGCACTGAGCCGCCGGAGAGCAGCGACAAACCGATGGCATTGCCAATGGCAAAGGCCGTGAAACCACCCAGGGCCAAGGTTTTAGGTGGCAGCTTGACCCCTGCATAACGGCTGGCGGACCACTCATAGCCGAGCAGAATCAGGAAGCCCACTGCAGTTGCAGCCACGGCGCCGAGGAGGGCGGGCTTGGGGACTTCCAGAATCGAGTCGTGCAGAGCGTACAGGTCAAGTTCGCTGAGCAGGTGGCGACAAGCAATCAGCGCTATCGCAAACAGCAGAAGAGTGAGTGCGAGGCCAATGGGTTGGCGATACTTGCTCAGCAAATCCAGCCAGCGCAAACGGGTCGCGGCAATCGGGTGGGCTGCTGTAACGGCTTCTTTAAGTTCTGGCGAGTTATCGGGCATCAATCACCTCGTGGATCGTGCGCGATAGGATGGAGGCATAGGCTCAAGTTACCAATCCTTTTGGTCAAAATATTTCTAAATATTTTCAGCTGTTTGCCTGATGTTCAGGTTCGGGGTGTGAAAAAAAGGTAATTGTGGTCGTTCAGCTTAGCGGGTGGAGATGTCCCGTGCATGACAGGCATGACTTGGGGGTACTTTTCGAGCACGCACAAAAAAGGCCACTCTTTCGAGTAGCCTTTTTCGATGTTTGGTTGCGGGAGCCGGATTTGAACCGACGACCTTCGGGTTATGAGCCCGACGAGCTACCAGACTGCTCCATCCCGCGTCTGTGTGGGCGCATTCTACAGAGGATCGCCGGGGTGTCAACCTTAAATGTCGTAAGCGGTTGAAATACCCGGCTTTAATCCTTTTCCCCTGAATGTGCAGCAGAGGGCAAAAACACTCAGGCACAAAAAAGGCCACTCTTTCGAGCAGCCTTTTTATGTTTGGTTGCGGGAGCCGGATTTGAACCGACGACCTTCGGGTTATGAGCCCGACGAGCTACCAGACTGCTCCATCCCGCGTCTGTGGAGCGCACTCTACAGTGCTGGGTGGGGGAGTCAACCTTTAATCTACAAATACCGTAAATAAGATCAAAACAGGCATGAATTTTGGATGTGGGCAGAATCTTTTGTGGGCGGAGCCCTGACAAGGCCTTAGTCGGGCCTGTAGCAGCTGCCGAAGGAACGAGGCTGCGTTCGGCGGCGAAGCCGTCGTGAATCAGGCGCCCTGGGGTGTCAGGCTTATTGAGTGCTCAGGTTTTACGACGACTACGCCGCCGAACGCAGCCTCGTTCCTTCGGCAGCTGCTACAACAAGTAGGACTGGGCTACAAAACACACGCGCACAAAAAAGGCCACTCTTTCGAGTAGCCTTTTTCGATGTTTGGTTGCGGGAGCCGGATTTGAACCGACGACCTTCGGGTTATGAGCCCGACGAGCTACCAGACTGCTCCATCCCGCGTCTGTGTGGTGGATTCTACAGCGATACGCTGGGCTGTCAAACGTTAATTTAGAAAAAGTCGTTCTGCTTCAACTGCTTAGCTATAAAGTTAAGCTATAAAAATGGCTGCAGGCCATGTTCTGTATGGGCTGTAGCTCTATTGATGCTTCCAATTCGATTGAAAAAACAAATTCATCATCGAAAATTCCCACGTCTGTCGCTCAGAATCGAGACTACTGGTGCTATATACAGTTCGCAGTGACATACTTGCGCTGAGCATTGCCTACTCCCTTGAAGAACACCGCCTTACATGACGCAGCGCAAAATCATCCACGTCGACTGTGACTGTTTCTATGCCGCTATTGAGATGCGTGATGACCCGAGCCTGGCGAACAAGCCCATGGCCGTCGGGGGCTCGGCTGATCGGCGCGGTGTGATCTCAACCTGTAACTATGAGGCGCGGGCCTATGGTGTGCGCTCGGCGATGGCATCGCGGCATGCGCTCAAGCTGTGTCCGGACCTGATCATCGTCAACGGCAGAATGGACGCCTATAAAGAAGCGTCCAAAGAAATTCACGGCATCTTGCGCGATTACACCGAGTTGATTGAGCCGCTGTCCTTGGACGAGGCCTACCTTGATGTATCTGACAGCCCGCACTTTGCCGGCAGTGCCACACGTATTGCTCAGGATATCCGGCGGCGGGTCTCCAATCAGTTGCATATAACTGTGTCGGCCGGTGTGGCGCCAAACAAGTTTCTGGCCAAGATCGCCAGTGACTGGAGAAAGCCCAACGGGCTATTCGTCATTACGCCGGATCAAGTTGAAGATTTCGTATCTGCATTGGCGGTTAATAAACTGCACGGTGTGGGCAAGGTGACCGCTGACAAGCTTGGGCGATTGGGAATCGAGACCTGCTTACAGCTGCGTGACTGGAACAAACTGGCCTTGGTGCGTGAATTCGGCAGTTTTGGTGAGCGGTTGTGGAGTTTGGCCCGAGGAATAGATGAGCGTCTGGTGCAGAGTGATAGTCGGCGTCAGTCGGTTAGCGTGGAAAACACCTACGATACCGACTTGCCAGACTTGGCGAGCTGCCTGGAAAAGCTCCCGGAGTTGCTTGAAACACTGAGCCGACGCATTGCGCGTATCGACAGCAGTTACCGGCCAGGCAAACCGTTCGTCAAAGTGAAATTCCACGACTTCACCCAAACCACCCTGGAGCAGTCTGGTGCCGGGCGTGATCTTGAAAGTTATCAGGGGCTGTTGAGTCAGGCATTTGCGCGCGGCGCCAAGCCCGTTCGATTGCTCGGGCTTGGCGTGCGCTTGCAGGATTTGAACAGCGGGCATGAGCAACTGGAGTTGTTCAAGCGCTAGTAGATGAGTGTAAACACTGAATTTCGTAGCAGCAGCCTTGTTCCTGCGGCAGCTGCCTCGGTGCTCTTCAACTGACGCCCGGATCCGCCACCAGTCGCCCGGCATTTTTGGTCAGGGACTGAAGGAATTCACGTTGTAGCTCAGGGTCGTTACGCGTGAGTTCGATCAGGCTCTGTTCCAGTTCACTGGCTTCCTCTTCCAGCCCCAGTTCCGACAAGCGCTTGACCCGATGTACCCATTGGTTGACGTCGTCACCCTCCAGGTCGTCGTAGATCAGGTTGTGCGCTTCGAGCAACTTGCCACGCAAACTGCTGCTGATCGACAGGGTCGAGTCCGAATGGGTTTCGTCCTGGGCGTCTTCAACCATGATCGTCAGTTTGCCGATGTGATTGAGGTCCTGCTCGGCAAAAGGGCTGTCCAGCAGGTTGAGGCGCAGCACACCGTTGCGATCCGTGGTCAGCTCATGACTCTGTTTGCCGGCCTTGACCACAACCGGTCGTTCGGCCCACGGCAAGCTTGAATACTCCAGACGCTTATCGCGCTGAATATCGTCAATGCCAGCCAGATTCTGCTCGGCGCGGCCATGGGACTGAACGTTCATGGCCGGGTTTATGCCTGCGAAGCCGTAGTTGATCCAGTCTTTGGTCACGCTGTCGGGCAGTTGGCCGAACATGAAGACGTTGAGCACATTGGCACCCACCCCCGCGACAATTGCCACTGCGCCCAGCGGCACTTCATAGATCTCGCGCCACGGCTGGTAAGGCGTATAGCGGTCGTAATGCCGGGTGACATCGAACTCTGTGACCTCAAAGGTCTTTTGTTCGTTGATCCGCACACGGCGTTGCGGCAGCTCAAGCACTGAAGGTGAGCCGACATCTATCTGGAGGCTGTGGGCGAGCAGTTTGCGCTCGATGCGCTCCTCGTGTTCGCTGCGTTGCGACATGTGATTGGCACAGCCGCTCAACAGCAGGGCGCCGCACATGGCGGCGCCCCCGAGGGTTAAGGTGTTTCGATTGAACATGGCGTCTCTATCTGGATTCAGCGACGGATACGCGCCTGAAGGAATGCAAGTACATCAGCAACTGGCAGGGCTTGTGGCTCTGCTTCGGTGCGGCTCTTGTATTCCAGGTTGCCTTCGGCGAGACCGCGATCACTGACGACGATCCGATGCGGGATGCCGATCAGTTCCATGTCAGCGAACTTGATGCCCGGGCTGGTTTTCTTGTCGCGATCGTCCAGCAGTACTTCAAAGCCTGCGGCCGTCAGTTGGGCGTACAGGTTGTCAGTGGCTTCGCGAACAGCTTCGGTTTCGTAACGCAGTGGCACCAGTGCCACCTGGAACGGAGCCAGAGCATCGCTCCAGATAATGCCGCGCTCGTCGTTGTTCTGCTCGATGGCTGCGGCAACAACGCGAGAAACCCCGATACCGTAGCAACCCATTGCCAGCGTCACCGGCTTGCCGTTTTCGCCCAGCACTTGGCACTTCATCGCTTCGCTGTACTTTGTGCCCAGCTGGAAGATGTGACCGACTTCGATGCCGCGTTTGATTTCCAGCGTGCCCTTGCCGTCCGGGCTCGGGTCGCCGGCGACCACGTTACGCAGGTCGGCAACGGTTGGTACTGGCAAGTCCCGTTCCCAGTTCACACCGAAGTAGTGCTTGTCATCGATGTTGGCGCCCACGCCAAAGTCGCTCATCAGCTCGACCGAACGATCGATGATGCACGGCAATGGCAGGTTCAGCGGGCCCAAGGAACCAGCGCCAGCGCCGATGGCGTCACGCAGTTCTGTGTCAGAAGCCATGGTCAGCGGGCTTGCTACCAGCGGATGGTTACCAGCCTTGATTTCGTTCAGTTCGTGATCGCCGCGGATCACCAACGCGATCAGCTTGCCTTCTTCGGCAGCGTGAACGATCAGGGTCTTGACGGTTTTTTCGATTGGCAGGTCGTAGCCTTCTACCAATTGAGCAATGGTCTTGGCGTCAGGCGTGTCGACCAGGCGCAGCTCTTGGGTAGCAGCAGGGCGCGAGGTTTCGACTGGAACTGCTTCGGCTTTTTCGATGTTGGCCGCGTAGTCGGAGCCATTGCTGAATACGATGTCGTCTTCGCCGGACTCTGCCAGAACGTGGAACTCGTGGGAGCCCGCGCCGCCGATGGAGCCGTTGTCCGCTTCAACCGGACGGAAGTTCAGGCCCAGACGGGTGAACACCTTGCAGTAGGCCTCGTGCATGCGGTCATACGTGACCTGCAGCGAAGCGTTGTCAACGTGGAACGAGTAGGCGTCCTTCATGATGAATTCGCGGCCGCGCATCAAACCGAAGCGCGGGCGTGTTTCGTCACGGAATTTGGTCTGGATCTGGTACAGATTGATCGGCAACTGCTTGTAGCTGTTCAGCTCGTTGCGGCACAGGTCGGTGATGACTTCTTCGTGGGTCGGACCCACGCAGAACTCGCGACCGTGGCGATCTTTCAGGCGCAGCAGTTCGGCGCCGTATTCTTCCCAGCGACCGGACTCTTGCCACAGCTCAGCCGGCTGGATGCTCGGCATCAGCACTTCCAGAGCGCCTGCAGCGTTCATTTCTTCGCGAACAATGGCTTCAGCCTTGCGCATGATACGCAGGCCCATGGGCAGCCAGGTGTACAGGCCGGAAGCGAGTTTGCGAATCATGCCGGCGCGCAGCATCAGCTGATGGCTGATAACGACCGCATCGGAAGGCGTTTCTTTCTGTGTGGCGAGCAAATATTGACTGGTGCGCATGGTTAGCCGTTGCCGTTGCTGAAGACGAGTAATAACGGGCCATTGTACGGGCGAGATGTGCTTGCGTACAGGGCAGGCGGGGGAGTGGGGCTCCCCCTAGTATTTACGGGTGTTTTTCGAGGTCGACCACGGGTTTTTGGCGGGCCCGGCGACTTTCCTGATACCAGTGCAGGCTGATCAGAAGCAACGTCGGGATGCCCATCAACGCGGTGATGATAAAGAACTTGTGATAGCCAAATTTCTCGACCATGACGCCCGAGTAGCCGCCCATCAAACGTGGCAACAGCAGCATGATTGAGCTGAGCAGGGCGTATTGGGTCGCGGAAAATTTGAGGTTGGTCAGGCTGGACAGGTAGGCCACGAACGCAGAGGTGGCGAGGCCGGAGCTGAAGTTGTCGAGTGAAATCGTGACAACCAGCATTTCCAGGTTAGGGCCCATGTCGGCCAGCAGCATAAAGAGCAGGTTGGTGCCTGCCGAGGTCGCGCCACCAATCAGCAGGATCGGCAAAATGCCGAAGCGCACGATCAGCAAGCCGCCCATGCCAGCGCCGACGAGGGTCATGATCAAACCGAATATCTTGCTGACACCGGCAATCTGATCCTTGGTGAAGCCTTGGTCGATATAAAACACGTTGGCCATTACGCCCATGACCGTGTCAGACATCCGATAGGTGGCAATCAGGCCGAGTAGCAGCAGAGCTTGCCAGCGATAGCGCAGGATGAAGTCATTTACCGGCGTAAGAACCGGGGCCAACCCGCGTCGTCCCATCGATGAAAGGCACAGCACCGTCAGCAGGGTGTACAGAATGGCGCGCAAAAAGGCCCGATCTTCGAGTACCAGATTCATCGGGCTGACGCCTTCAAACAGCACGCCTGCAAAATCGGTGTTGTAGAGCTGAGTGAACATGGCCGGAACTGAAACCAGCAACACGATCAGGACGAAAACAGATGCCAGTTGGTGACCAAAACTGTAGCGCCCGGCTGACAGTTGGGTGCGCAGCGGCACCGGCGGTTCGCGCATGAACAAGGTGGTGAGCAGCGCCGGTACCATCAGCAAGCCGAACAGCACGTAAGTGCCGGTCCAGGCTGAGTGCTTGTAGTTGAAACCCGTAGAACCGAAGCCTTCGGCAAAGAACAGGGCGCCTGCCGTGGCCAGCAGGGCGGCCACGCGATAACCGGACATGTAACTGGCGGCGAGCGCGGCCTGTCGGTTGTCTTCGGCGATTTCCAGGCGATAGGCGTCTACGGCAATATCTTGGGTCGCTGATGCGAAGGACACGACAACCGCAATGGCGATCAGCCAGGAAAGATGTTTTTGTGGATCACAAAAACCCATGCCAATCAGGCCCAGGATCACCAGCGTCTGTGACAGCACCAGCCACGAGCGACGCCTGCCAAGTTTTCCGAGCAGCGGTAAACGCCACTGGTCCAACAGCGGAGACCACACCCATTTAAAGGCGTAGGCGAGTCCGATCAGGCTTGCATACCCAATGGTTTCACGGGCCACACCGGCTTCGCGCAGCCATACGGAAAGCGTTGAAAATACCAGCATGTACGGTAAACCGGCGGCAAAACCGAGCAGTAACAGCACAAGGGTTGAGGGGCTGGAATAGGCAGCTAGCGCTTCGCGCCAGGTTTTACGGGGCATGGACTGGAGTCTGCCTCTGGTTGCGGAAACAAAGGGCGCACTCTAACCGTAGTGCTCTATCTGGCGCCAGCCATGACGTCGCATATCCACGCGATTATTCATAATGCTCAAGCCTTCGGCACGTAAACGCGCACGCTGCTCGTCACCCGACGGCGTACCTGCTGGCAAACTGATACGACCCCCGGCGCCAAGCACCCGATGCCACGGCAGGCGCGAGCCTTCGGGGAGTTGGCTGAGCGTTCGTCCCACCCAGCGCGCCGCCCGGCCCAAGCCTGCCATTTCGGCCAGTTGCCCATAGGTCACGACATGCCCGGCCGGCACCAGCATCAAGGTTGAGTACAGTGCCGTGCGGCGAATCTCGGCAGGGGTTAGCGGGGTGTCGGTTGGTATGCTCACGGCGGACTTCTGATCAGAGGGGCCTGGATCGGTACTGTTGGCTGAACTATAGAAGGAACTCCAACTCAATGAGTCGGTCTTTGTTCCTTAAGGGCGTATCCATCGGGATAATGCCGCCATTCTTTCGCACTCCTGAGTTTCGCATCTGCTTATGTTGTCCAGAACCCTGTTATGCCTTGCTGTCTTGAGTGTGTCTACGCCGTTGCTTGCCGATACGGTGTGGTTGAAAAATGGCGATCGCCTGACCGGCAAGATCAAGGTGTTTGATGGCGGCAAATTACTGATTCAGACCGAGTATGCGGGTGCCGTCCCGATTGACTGGAAGCAGGTCAAAACGCTTGAGAGTGATCAGGAACTACTGGTCAAACAAGATGCTTATACCGGTGAAAAAGCCAAATCGTTGTTGGCTGCCGAAGATGGCAGCGTGACCCTGGCTAATGGCGAAGCGCCAAAGACAGTTGCGTTGGCCAGCATCCAGCAAATCATCAAGCCCAAACCGCTGATTGAAGACATGGTCTGGAAAGGCAATATTGATGTGGCGCTGGACTACAAGCGGGCGGACAAAGACACCGACGACTACGATATCGACTTCAAAACCACGGCTCGCCACGGCGCCTGGCGTCATCACGCTGAAGGCGAATACAACCGCGAGTTTCAGAACGACGTCGTAACGGCTGACAACTGGACTGCCGAATACGCGCTTGATCACTTCATTGATGACAAGTGGTACTGGCAAGGTCGGCTGACCTATAACCGCGACCGGGTTGAAGACATTTCCCGCCAACGCACCGTAGGTACAGGCCCGGGCTATCAGTTTTGGGATGACGAGCTGGGCGCGTTTTCGCTGGGTTCACTACTGAACCGCACCGACTATGAATATTCTGACGGCAAGAAAGACAACTTCTACTCGTTGGCCATGAAGTGGGATTACAACCGTTATTTGCTGGGCAAAACGGTCTCGATCTTCACCAATGGTGAGTTGGGCAAGTCACTGGAAGGGGCCTCGGACTACAGTCTCGATTCTGAAATCGGCTTGCGCTACAAAGTGACCGAATGGGCATCGCTCAACCTTAAAGCCGAGAAAGACCTGATAGGCAGCTCCAGCGGGTCTGATAATGCCCTTAACAAAACCCGCTATACCGTTGGGTTTGGGGTGCTCTGGTAAGGGCCATCAACAAATATCCGTAGCAGCTTCCGAAGGAACGAGGCTGCGTTCGGCGGCGCAGCCGTCGCAGAATCAGGCACTGCGGTGTACCAGAAAAACCTCGTTCTCAGGGTTTACGACGGCTTCGCCGCCGAACGCAGCCTCGTTCCTTCGGCAGCTGCTACAGGTCGATTTGTGTCGGGGCTTAGATCCGCAAGCCGCCATCGAGCTCCAGAATCCGCCCGGTGTAGTAATCGTTCTCAAAAATATATGCCGCCGAGTGGGCGATTTCTTCAACCTTGCCCATGCGTTTGAGCGGGATGCCAGACGTCATCTTTTCGAGTGCTTCGGGCTTCATGCCCAAGGTCATTTCGGTTTCGATAAAGCCCGGAGCAATCCCGGCCACACGAATACCGTAACGAGACAGCTCCTTGGCCCAGGTTACGGTTGCGGCGGCTACTCCGGCCTTGGCCGCCGAGTAGTTGGTCTGGCCGACGTTGCCTGCACGCGAAATCGACGAGATATTGATAATCGCGCCCTGACTGTTCAACTCGATCATTTTCGCCGCCACCTCACGGGTGCACAGGAAAACCCCGGTCAGGTTGACGTCGATCACGGCCTGCCATTGCGCCAGGCTCATTTTGGTCATGACCCCGTCCTTGACCTTGAGCAGCAGCCCATCACGCAAAATCCCGGCATTGTTGACAAGACCATTGATCGCGCCAAAATCTTCTGCAATCCGGGCTACGGTTTGCGTAACCTGTTCTTCGTCGGCGACGTTGCACAGGTAGGCGCGTGCTTCGACACCTTGCGCCTGGCAAGCCGTAACCGCCAGCTCGAGCTTTTCCGGGTTAAGGTCGACCAGTGCCAGCCTGGCACCTTTGGCAGCCAGATACTCGGCCATGGCGCGACCCAGCCCCTGGCAGCCGCCAGTAATAATGATTACTTTGTCTTTTAGTTGCATGAGTGCCCTGATCTCGACCGTTATCGACGGATTTTTTATTAAGGAGTCATAAGTTGAGCGTTGAAGCTGCCAAGCATGCCCGAGAATTACTGCTCAAGGAATACCGGGGGGCCTTGTCCACTTTGTCCAAGGCCATGCCGGGGTTTCCGTTTGGCTCCGTGGTGCCTTACTGCCTGGATGAGCAGGGGCGGCCGCTGATTCTGATCAGCCGCATTGCCCAGCACACCCATAACCTGCGCAAGGACCCCAAGTGCTCCTTGATGGTCGGTGAGCGCGGGGCTGAAGATGTCCAGGCCGTTGGGCGCCTGACTTACCTGGCCGAAGCCGAGCAACTGACCGATGCCGCAGCGATTGCAGCTGCTGGCGAACGTTATTACCGCTACTTCCCTGAAGCGCGGGGCTACGACACCGCGCATGATTTCGACTTTTGGGTGCTAAACCCTGTTCGCCACCGTTATATAGGCGGATTCGGAGCCATTCACTGGCTGGACCAGGTCACGCTTCCCAACCCTTTTGCCGGGCAAGTTGAAGCGCGCATGGTTGAGCACATGAATAGCGACCACGCCAATGCGCTCGAGCACTACGTGAAATTAACCGGGTTGCCGCAAACGGGGCCAGCTAAACTGGTGGGTATCGACAGCGAAGGCATGCATTTGCGGGTGGGTGAAAGTTTGTACTGGTTGGGCTTCCCAGAACCTTGCAACACTTCGACACAGGTGCGCGAAGCCTTGGTTTTATTGGCTCGTGCAAGCGAGTGGCCGAAAAAACAGACGGTATAGCCTTGAATTTGTACAGGCGCGCCGTCATTTAGGTTGGGTTGGAAGATATTCTTCCGGAGAGGAATCATTTGATGCGCGCTTTTCTATTGCTCTTTCTGTTGTTTCCAGTGCTAGAGCTGTACGTCTTTTTCAAGGTCAGCACCGCTATCGGGTTTTTCCCTGCGTTGCTGCTGATCATTGCCGGTTCCATGCTGGGTGTTCTGGTCGTTCGCGTCGCAGGTTTGGCCACGGCGCTCAGAGCGCGCGAAAGCCTCAATCGCGGCGAACTGCCTGCTCAACAAATGCTTGAAGGCCTGATGCTGGCGTTGGGTGGCGGCTTGCTGGTGCTGCCAGGTTTTATCAGCGATGCAGCTGGCTTGCTGTTGCTGTTCCCGCCGGTTCGTCGATTTTTGGTCAACCGTCTGCGCAAGCGTGCAGAAGAACAAGCTATTCGCCAGCGTGCATTTGCTGAAGATTTTGAAGCCGCTCGTCCACGGTCCCAACAGCCTCTGGGGCGTGAGCCCAATGTAATCGAAGGCGAGTTTGAGCACCGCGATAAATAAGGCATAGAGCGTGATCAACACGGCACCTTGGGTGCCGTGTTTGTTTTCTGCGACACGCAAGGTTAAAAATTTCATGGGTGCGCCCTTGTAATAAGTGGATGCGCCCTTATGTAACGGACACCGCAGGGTTTTACTGGCAACAGCACTACCCCTTCAGCGAATCGCACCCGGCATTTCCGGATTTGCAAACCCAGCCGGTATTGACACCGGCCGATGAACACCACAATTAGGAGAGATCGACAATGAAGCTTCGTCCTCTGCATGACCGCGTCGTAATCCGTCGCAGCGAAGAAGAAAAGAAAACCGCTGGCGGTATCGTTCTGCCGGGTTCTGCTGCCGAAAAAGCCAACAGCGGCGAAATTCTCGCTGTCGGTACCGGCCGCGTGCTGGACAACGGTGAAGTACGTGCGCTGGCCGTGAAAGTGGGTGACAAGGTTGTGTTCGGCCCTTACTCCGGCAGCAACACTGTGAAAGTTGACGGCGAAGACCTGTTGGTTATGGCTGAGAACGAGATTCTCGCTGTAATCGAAGGCTGATCTCCCGCTCCTTTTCCCGTTACTACAAAGTATTTAAGGAAGAACGAACATGGCTGCTAAAGAAGTTAAATTCGGCGACTCCGCCCGTAAAAAAATGCTGGCCGGTGTTAACGTCCTGGCTGACGCAGTAAAAGCGACCCTGGGCCCTAAAGGCCGTAACGTGATCATCGAGAAGAGCTTCGGCGCTCCGACCATCACCAAGGACGGCGTTTCCGTTGCCAAAGAAATCGAGCTGAAAGATCGCTTCGAAAACATGGGCGCGCAGCTGGTTAAAGACGTTGCCTCCCGTGCCAACGATGACGCTGGTGACGGTACTACCACTGCAACCGTTCTGGCTCAATCGATCGTCAACGAAGGCCTGAAAGCCGTCGCTGCCGGCATGAACCCGATGGACCTGAAGCGCGGTATCGACAAAGCGACCATCGCCATTGTCAAAGAGCTGAAATCCCTGGCCAAGCCATGTGCTGACAGCAAGGCAATCGCTCAGGTAGGTACTATCTCTGCCAACTCCGACAGCTCCATCGGCGACATCATTGCCGAAGCCATGGAAAAAGTCGGTAAAGAAGGCGTGATCACTGTTGAAGAAGGCTCGGGCCTGGAAAACGAACTGTCTGTTGTTGAAGGCATGCAGTTTGACCGTGGCTACCTGTCCCCGTACTTCGTCAACAAACCAGAAACCATGACTGCCGAACTCGACGGTCCTCTGATCCTGCTGGTCGACAAAAAGATCTCCAACATCCGTGAACTGCTGCCAGTTCTGGAAGCTGTTGCCAAAGCTGGTCGCCCACTGCTGATCGTATCCGAAGACGTTGAAGGCGAAGCCTTGGCGACTCTGGTTGTGAACAACATGCGCGGTATCGTGAAAGTGGTTGCTGTTAAAGCACCTGGCTTCGGCGATCGTCGCAAGGCAATGCTGCAGGACATCGCTGTTCTGACTGGCGGTACCGTTATCTCCGAAGAGATCGGTCTGAGCCTGGAAAGCGCTACCCTGGAACACCTGGGTAATGCCAAACGCGTCACCGTAACCAAAGAAAACACCACCGTTATCGACGGTGCCGGTGTTGAAGCTGACATCCAGGCTCGTGTGACTCAGATCCGTGCCCAGGTAGCTGACACCACTTCGGACTACGACCGTGAAAAACTGCAAGAGCGTCTGGCCAAGCTGTCTGGCGGCGTTGCAGTGATCAAGGTTGGCGCTGGTTCCGAAGTAGAAATGAAAGAGAAGAAAGCCCGCGTTGAAGACGCCCTGCACGCAACTCGTGCAGCCGTTGAAGAAGGCGTGGTACCTGGCGGTGGCGTGGCACTGGTTCGCGCTCTGCAGGCCATTGCTGATCTGAAAGGCGACAACGCTGATCAGAACGTTGGTATCGCATTGCTGCGTCGTGCTGTTGAAGCACCTCTGCGCCAGATCGTTGCCAACTCCGGTGACGAGCCAAGCGTAGTTGTCGACAAGGTTAAGCAGGGTTCGGGTAACTACGGTTACAACGCAGCCACTGGCGAATACGGCGACATGATCGAAATGGGTATCCTTGACCCAGCTAAAGTGACTCGTTCGGCTCTGCAAGCGGCTTCGTCGATTGCCAGCCTGATGATCACCACTGAGGCGATGATCGCTGAGATCCAGGACGACAAGGCAGCTGGCGGCGGTATGCCAGACATGGGCGGCATGGGTGGTATGGGCGGCATGATGTAAGCCAGCCTTACCCCGATACGCAAAAGCCCCGCCTGAGTAATCAGGCGGGGCTTTTTTGCTTTGTGGGAGCTGGCTAGCCAGCGATAACATCAGTGCGGTGAGTCAGGCAGACCCAGCCGCCTGCATCGCCAGCAGGCTGACTCCCATGGATTCAAATTACTTCGCTGCAGTCTGCACCGGCGCCACCTGCACCGGCTTCCAGCCTAACAGTTGCTGCTTGTAGTCATGACTGGCGGCCTGGTAATAGGTGATCGCCCGTTCAATCAACGGATCGGTCGCCGGTACGCGGGACTCAATGCTGGTGGTCAGCGCTTCATCGTGGCGACGCAGGCCCTGGCGTGGGCTGAGAATGGCCAGATCTTTACCGTCAAACAAACCCAGGTGCTGATAGTTGCCCACCACCACACGCGGCGGTAGCGGATTTTCCTGCAGCAGGTTACGGCCAAAGAAAGTCGACTGGTAATCCAGGTTCAGCAACCCGAGCAATGTCGGTGCCAAATCGATCTGGCTGGCCAGTTGTGAGTCTTCACGAGCTTCGATCAACTTGGGCGCATAGATAAACAGCGGGATCTGATAGTTGGTGATCGGCAAGTCTTCCTTGCCGGCACTGCCTGCCGTGTGGTCGGCCACGAAAATGAAGATCGTGTTATCGAACCAGGGCTTTTGACGCGCATCCTTGAGGAATTGGCCAATGGCGTAGTCGGTGTACTTCACCGCACCGTCACGACCGTTACCTGATTTGATGTCAATCCGGCCTTCAGGGTAAGTGTATGGACGGTGGTTCGAGGTGGTCATCAACTGCAACAGGAACGGCTTTTGTTGCGCATAGTTGGCATCGGCCAGCTTCAGGGTTTCGCGGTACAGGTCTTCGTCAGCCATGCCCCACGCATTTTTGAAGTGGATATCGGCTTCATTGACGCTGCTTTGGTCGACGACGCGGTAACCATTGCCGCTGAAGAACGCATTCATGTTGTCGAAATAACCACGGCCGCCATACACGAACACGCTGTCATAGCCTACGCCCTTAAGCTGTTGGCCCAGGCTGGCGAAACCGCTTTCACGGCCGATGCGCTTGACGATGGAGCGTCCAGGCGTCGGTGGGATGGCCAGGGTAATCGCTTCCAAGCCGCGGTCGGTACGAGTACCGGTGGCATAGAAATTATTGAAGTACAGGCTCTCTTTGCGCAGTTGATCGAGGTTTGGCGTCAGATTGCGGCCATCGCCGTTGCTGCCCAAGTACTTGGCGCTGAGGCTTTCGATGGTCACCAGAACGATGTTGGGCTGACGTGCCGTGCCCGGGTTGTCGATGTTGCGACGGATATCCAGCGGGTCCTGGCCAACAAAAGTTGCGTTGGTCTCGGCCAGCTCGGTGCGTAATTGCTTTGCGACAACGTCGGTTGGCAGGCTGGCGTAAAACTGCTGGTAATCCAGTTCGTTATTGCGGAACGCTGCGAAGAACTGATACGGGCCATTGCTCGCCAGTTCATGCTGATAGGCGTTGCCGCCCTGGCCGCGAGGACCGTCCTGATCGAGCAATTGCATGCTCAAGCCCGCGACCAGCAACAAACCGGCAAAGGTAGCAAGGCGAGCGCCAAAGGCTGGTAGCGGTGCGTTCATGGCTGCGTTGAACGGCTTGCGCAAGGCAAGGCTCAATACGATGGCTGCCAGGGCAATGGCACTGAGCAGGATACCGATCGGGTAGGACTCCAGTACGTTGTTCAGCACTTCATCGGAGTAGACCAGATAGTCCACAGCGATAAAATTGAAGCGTACGCCGAACTCATCCCAGAACAACCACTCGGCCACGGCCGTGAACAACATGGCAAACAGGCTTACAGTGAGCAGACCTTGCAAGAACCACTGATGACCACGACGACGCCACAGCGCTGGCGGGCACAACAACAGGTACAGGCCCAGCGGCAGAGCGGCATAAGTCAGAAAGCCGAGGTCGTAAAGCATGCCAATGCCAAACACCGGCAGCCAGTTGTTACCTGCCTCTCCTAGATGGGTGACCAGCAGAACGCCTCGGGTCATTAGAAAGGTCGCCAGCCAACAGCCAGTCAACAGAAGGAGGTAGCGCATTGGCGCGGTGTGCAGCAGACGCATTAGTTGTTTTTCCTTAAACGCGGGGGTGCGAGAGTGTGCTGGCGCCACTGTATTGAGTTTGTGAACCGTTAGTAAAAAAAATGTCATTTTTGCGCATAACCTAACTAAATGGCTTCAGCGCCCTGCGGTGCTGGCTCTGCGCGGTGCTTGGCCTTAAGCTGCGCGGGCCAAGACGGCCGTAACTGTGAACGGAGAGAATGCCCATGCGAATTTTATTGGTAGAAGACAACCGCGATATCCTCGCCAATCTGGCCGACTACCTGGGTCTCAAGGGCTATACCGTTGACTGTGCGCAAGACGGTTTGTCCGGCCTGCATCTGGCGGCTACCGAGCATTACGACCTGATTGTGCTCGACATCATGTTGCCCGGGATCGACGGCTACACCCTGTGCAAGCGCCTGCGTGAAGACGCCCGACGCGATACCCCGGTGATCATGTTGACCGCCCGGGACCAGTTGGATGACCGCCTGCAAGGCTTCAAGTCCGGCGCTGATGACTATCTGCTCAAGCCGTTTGCCCTGTCGGAACTGGCTGCTCGGATCGAGGCTGTATTACGCCGCGCTCAAGGCGGGGGGCGGCGCGAGTTGCAGGTCAGTGAGTTGCGTTATGACTTGGATACCCTTGAGGTTACCCGTGAAGGCCGCCTGCTCAAGCTCAACCCGGTAGGCCTGAAATTGCTGGCGGTTTTGATGCAAAAAAGCCCCCACGTGCTGCGCCGCGAAGTCCTCGAAGAAGCCTTGTGGGGTGATGATTGTCCCGATAGCGACAGCCTGCGTAGCCACGTGCACCAATTGCGGCAGGTGATCGACAAACCGTTCGACAAGCCTCTGTTGCAAACCGTGCATGGTGTGGGCTACCGCCTCGCCGAGATTCGCGATGGAGTTTAAGCAAAGTCTCGCCCAGCGGATCATCATTGCTTTTGCATTGATGAGTGCATTGGTCGCGGGAACATTCGCCGTAGGCATTATTGCCACCGTACACCTGGTCGAAGAAAAGCTCATATCAGCCGGTCTGGGCGGCGATTTGCAGCGTTTGTTGCTGATGGACAATGGTGCAGACTGGAACCATCGGCCCAAGCCAAGCCAACTGTTTTACTTCAGTGGCGGGCGTGGTGATTTTGCTTTGCCCAAGGATCTACGCCACCTGGATCCGGGTTTTCATGAAGTGTTTCGGGATCAATTGTCGTACCACGCGATGGTTGAAGTGGTCGATGGCCGGCGTTACGTGCTGCTGCAGGATCAGAGTGATTTCGAAGAACGTGAGCGCGTGCTGTTTGCCGTGGTCGTGGTCGGTTTCGTGCTGGCGCTGGCGCTGGCGGTCTTTTTAGGCTGGACCTTGGCCCGTCGGGTGATGGCGCCAGTAGTCCGCCTGGCCCGCCAGGTTCGTCATCGCGATCAATTGCTGGGCCTGGCACCGCCTCTGGCGCCGGATTACGCTGCCGATGAAGTGGGCGAGTTGGCGGTGGCGTTCGATGCCACGCTGGGTCGTTTGCGGGACACCCTGACGCGCGAAAGGCTGTTCACCAGCGACGTGAGCCATGAGCTGCGCACTCCGTTGATGGTATTGGCCAGCTCCTGCGAACTGTTGCTGGAAAACCCGGCGCTGGATCAGCGCAGTCGTTCACAGGTCGAACGAATATCGCGAGCATGCGAAGAGATGCGGGAACTGGTGCAGACCTTCCTGATGTTGGCCCGAGCTCAGCATCAAGACGCCAGTATGTCGCCCAAGGTGACACTGCCAGTCGTGGCCGAAGGCCTGATCAGCCTGTGGCGTGAGCCCATCGAGGCTAAAGGCCTTGAACTGATTTATGACCCCGGCAATACGCTGGACACTTGCTATAACGCCACCTTCCTGCATGCAGTCATGGGTAACCTGCTGCGCAATGCACTGCACTACACCGACACCGGTTTTATCCGATTGACCCTTGAACCCGGCGGCTTTGTGGTGGAAGACAGCGGAGTCGGCATTCCGGAAGAGAAGCGTCAGGCAATGTTCCAACCCTTTGTTCGTGGCAGTGAAAAACGTGGCGAAGGGCTCGGGTTGGGCCTGTCACTGGTTCAGCGCATCTGCGATAGCCAGGGCTGGCGGGTTACCCTCACCACGATGGAGCCCAATGGTTGCCGCTTTCACGTCGAGCTTGACCCGGCTGACGCCTGAAACCCCTCAAGCGGCCTGCGCCCTGCAGGCCGTGTCAGCCGATGTTTTATGCATAACTGGCCCCGCGCCAGCATTCGCGGCCTGTAAAACCTTGCAACGTTTGTGTAGGACGCATACACGGAATTTTCACTTGCTGATGACCTGATGCATACGTTTTCCTGATTAAGGTAGTGCTTATATGCTTCAGGAGCACTTCCATGAATCCGATCATCAAACTCAAGTTTTCTGAAAAGTACGACCAGCAACACGCTGCCGATTACCTGATCAAGCACCAGGATGGACTGGCCCGCCGTCTCTCGCACAAACGCGACGAGCAGTTGGCACGCCGCGCTCTGCACTTGGCGGGTGAGCCTGCGGTCGTCCTGGATTTGCCGTGCGGTGCAGGCCGTTTTTGGCCGTTGCTTGCGCAAATGCCGAACCGTGAAATCATTGGTGCGGATAACTCTGCATCGATGCTGGAGGTGGCTTCGCTGGCGCAACCGGCCGATGTGGTGAAACGGGTACGGCGATTGCAGACCTCTGCATTTGAAATAGATATGCCAGACAACTCCGTGGACAGCATTTTTTGCATGCGCCTGCTGCACCATATTGGTGATGCAAGCCATCGGATGGCTCTATTACGCGAGCTTCATCGCGTCAGCCGGGACAGTCTGATTATTTCATTGTGGGTCGATGGCAATTTCAAGGCCTGGAAACGCAAGCGTCTTGAGCACAAACGGACTACAGAAACAGAA
Organism: Pseudomonas sp. ML2-2023-6; assembly: GCF_037055265.1. Classification (NCBI taxonomy): domain Bacteria; kingdom Pseudomonadati; phylum Pseudomonadota; class Gammaproteobacteria; order Pseudomonadales; family Pseudomonadaceae; genus Pseudomonas; species Pseudomonas sp. ML2-2023-6. The sequence goes on from NZ_CP146347.1 coordinate 1,908,412, forward strand.
CAGGACGGTTACCAAAACCGTTTCGTGTTACCTGCTGTTACAGTGGAGTCGGAGTTTAAAAAGGCCGGCTTCACCATTCAGGATCATCTGGATTTTATTCCGCTCTATGCGATGTGGCGGGTTTACGTATTACGAAAGAGATAAGTCATGACCGTTGATTTTGTACAGCAATCCCCCTCTGCGTCTGAAGACCAATTTGAGTTTTACTGGAATCAAAAAGGCGAATGGGTTGAAGAGCCCAATCAGCGTCGTGGCGGGGAGAGTGGTGTACAACGGGTTCACGATGCCAGCGGACGCCTGCTCTATGTCAAGCGTCAGGTCGGGCACACCTACCGTAGTTGGCGTTACCCGCTGGGTCGCCCAACAGTATTGCGCGAGCGTGATGCGTTGCTCGCCTTGAACCATTTATCGGTCGGTGTACCTGAACTGGTGTACTGCGGGGCTCAACAAGCGGCAGACAAACAATGGCGGGCACTGTTGGTGACTGTCGCTCTGGACGGTTTTGTCGAGATCGACAACTGGTATGCCGCCGGTGAACGCGAACGCCTGGGTGAAGCGGTGCATGAGCGTGTACTTCAAGCGATTGGTCAAACCCTGGCGCGTATGCATCTGGGGCGCTGGCAACATGGCTGCCTCTACGCCAAACATGTGTTTGTACGAGTCATCGGCCAGGGCGATAGCGCACAGATAAGCGTGGCTCTGCTGGATCTCGAAAAAAGCCGGCAACGCCTGACAGCTCATAAGGCAGCCTCCCACGATCTTAAACAACTGCGCCGCCATTCGTCGTGGAACTCCACGGACTGGGACAGACTGATCTACTTTTATAAGACGGTGTTTGGCAGCGCTATCAAAGGTTTACGGTGATGAAGCGAGAATTAGCACGAAGTTTGTTTTTTCTGGGTGCTCTGACCATTGCTGGCGTGGCATTTGCTGCATGGGAGCAGCCTGTGACCCAAGTGTTGGGTGGGACGCAAGAGGGGGTTCATTGCCCGCTGCCGCGCGTAGTCAAGGTGGCGGTAGCGGCAAAACCCGATCACGACCTGTTGCTGTTTATGTTTGGAATGAGTCAGGGGCTGAAGAAGTAAGGGGCCCTGTAGCAGCTGCCGAAGGAACGAGGCAGCGTCCGGCTGCGCAGCAGTCGTAAACCCGGTAAACACGGTGTCTCAGAAACACCAAAGCTGAATGGTTTTACGACTGCTGTGCAGCCGAACGTAGCCTCGCACTACTCGTCAACTGCTACAGAATTTTGCAGCTCTACATAACATGTAGATGGTTGTCCCACAGCCCGGAGGGTAACTCCAAAGGCTTGGCCATCAGGTCGCTTTGGCGGCAATCGTAGAACCGGCAACGACCTTGGCCGGACGTAACCACAAACCCATCCTTCACCGCACCCACCCCGGCACAATCGGGCAACGGCGCATCCAGACGCAAGGCACCGCTGTCCAGATCCCAGACAAAGAACCGATTGCCCCGCGGTGCGGTCAGCGCGACCAGCCGCAAGTCGCTGTGTACCGCGACACTGGCCGTGTAATGGCCCATGGCACGCAGTTGTTGCTCGGCCACCGGGAAGGGTTCAAATGGCTGGCCGGGACGCTTGATGGCCAATAACTCGGACAACTCATGGGCATCGCCCATAAATTGCTGGCAGGCCACGATAGTGCCGTCACTGGCGATACCCAAGTGCCGAACGCTGTTCATCTGCTGGCTCAGGGTTTCTTTGCTGAGCAAGGTCCCGTCGCGCTGCATCAGTACCAGGCTGGGCTCCATCGCATTCAGGTTCATTTCGACCCGGCTTTCGGCCTCGGTACGAATCCCGCCGTTGGCCACCACCAGTGTCTCGCCGTCCGGCATCCACGACACCTGATGCGGGCCCACGCCGTGGGTGGGGATTTCTCCACTGTGGATCAGGCGTTCGCCTTCAAAGCGATAAACCCCCAGCAGGCCGCGCCCCGGATCGGTGGTGTCGTTTTCGGTGGTGTACAGCCACTCGCCGTCTTTATGGATCACCGCGTGACCATAAAAATGCCGATTGGGCAGGGAAGTCAGGGTTTGCAGCAACTGCCCATCAGCCAGGTTGATCAGGTAGCTTTCGGTGCCGGGGCGCCGAGCTACAAACAGTGCAATGGGCAGTGTCGGGTGGTTGATGATGTCATGGCAACGCTGGCCAACCCGGGTGCTGAACACTTGAGTGCCATCCAGGCGATAACCGACAGCAAAGTGATTACCGTCCACATCGTCACGGGCACTCAACAACATCGGGCTTTGGTCTTTGTGCTTGAACAGTGACCAGCCGCCCAGCGTGACGGCACTGAGCAATAAACCACCGAGCTTGAGAGCTTGCCTGCGCATCATCGAACCTTCCTTCATCAATCGCCGTCGTTGGCGTTAAAGCCCAGCTGGATGCCCAGGGCCTTGGCCAGCTCGCCTTCGTGCAGGCGGTGAACCACATTCAGGCTGTCGTAGATAGTATTCAGTTGAGCGCGCCCAGCGTCATCTGCCAGCAGTTCGTTCAGAGTGTGCTGATTGTCATTGAGCAGCTTGAGCGAGGCGGCATACGCAGCATCGATCTTGTCAGCCAATGGTTTTTGTTCGGCAGGCAACAGACCGCGCAAACCCTTGTTGTCGACACCCGCCCATACGGTTTGAGCACCCGCCAGGCTGGCGGCCAGGCTTTTGAGTGATGACTCGCTACGCCAGGCATCAGCCTGGAATGGCTGTGGAATGCCCTTGCTTTGGCGACCCATTGGCGTGCCGAGCTTTTTCTTCAGGGTATCGAGCGCGGTTACCTGCACGCGCAGCACGTCAGCGATGGCTTCGTGGGAGTCGGCATAGCGCTGGTTCGGGAACTTGCTCATTTGCGCGAGCATGCCGTCAGTGCTGTTCCAGCTGGCCAGGATTTCTTCGGCCAGCTGCTTTTGACGTTCGCCGATGGCGATCAGCAGTGGGCAGTAGCGGGCTTTTTGCGCATCGTCAGCAAGGTTGATATTGCTGTCGAACAGAATGTATTCATAAGCCGACAGGCCTTGCACCACAACACTGGACTTGGCCAGTGCGGTGGCATCGATCTGCGGCTGGGCAACCACCAACTGCTCAACCTGACGGCCGACCAGGTTCTTTTTGTCCGGCCAGAACTGCACCTGCCACGAACGATTGCCTTCGGCCAGAGGCCCGATCAGCAAAGGCTGCAGCTCTGCCCAGGCTTTTTGCGCGTGCAAGAAGTCGGCTTTGGCAGTCTCAAGGTTTTCCTTGCCCTGGCAGTAAGCCAGAGCGCTGACCGCCAATTGGCGATCGGCTTCAACCCAGCGACTGTAGGTTGGCAAGATTACTTGCTTGGCAATGGCTGCCGAGGTGACGGCCTGCGGGTCTTGTGGCGAGCATGCAGCCAAGGCGATAGCGGCAAGGCTGGTGAACAAAAGCTTGGGTCGAAACATGTCGGGGTCCCCGATCTTGTAAGGCGTTAAAGAGAGTTCAGGAACGCCAGCAGCGCAGCGCGCTGCTCGGCATTAAAACGTAAAACCTGTTGCCTCGAAGGCTCAGCCTCGCCGCCATGCCACAGTACGGCTTCCAGCAGGTTGCGTGCACGGCCATCGTGCAAAAACTGAGTGTGACCGCTCACCGCCTGGGTCAAGCCAATGCCCCATAGCGGAGGGGTGCGCCAGTCGCGGCCGGTGGCGGCGAACTCGGTGCGATTGTCGGCAAGGCCCGGGCCCATGTCGTGGAGCAAGAGGTCGCTGTAAGGATGAATGACCTGGTTGGCCAGTTCAGGCTCGGCCGCGTTGGCTGAAGTGGTGAACGTCGGCGTATGGCACGATGTGCAACCGGCCTGGTAGAACAGGTTTTTACCGGCCAGTACTTGCGGCGCACCGACATCACGTCGGGCGGGCACGGCCAGGTTGCGGGTATAGAACTCCACCAGGCGCAGAATGTTGTCGCTGACCTCGGGTTCGCCATCCGGGCCATTGCCGTTGGGTGCTTCGAGGCAGGCCGTTTGAGCCTTGGTGCAATCATCGAAGGGTCTCAGGGAGGTCGTGAGGCCCATATCACCAGAAAAGGCGTGAACATTTTGTTGGTTGAGGTTGGGTTGCCCGGCTTTCCAGCCAAAACGGCCTAAAACTGTCTTTTGTTGAGCGTCATCCCATACCCAATTCGGGCGTCCGGTGATGCCGTCGCGGTTTTTGTCCTGAGGGTCGGCATTGGCCAGAATCGCTTCGTTCGGGATGGCTTCGAGCAGCCCCAGGCCAATCATCGGCGGCGCGATGCGCGCCGAGAAACGGGTGTCGGGGTGCATCGGGCCATAACCCAATTGGGTGATTTGCAACATTGGCTTGCGCAACTCGACTTCAGTACCGTCCTTGAAGCTCACAGTGACGGGTTCGTAATCGACCCGCACCTTGCCCTCAGGGGCTACGCCAGGCACGGCCATGTCCTGCAACTGACCACCATATACCGGCTCGGGCACGATGCCGGCTTGCTCGATCAACGTGGCATAAGTGGGGTCGTTGGGGATCGACAGGCGTACCAGCATCGACACCGAGTTTTTGGCGCCGGGAGCGGGAGGGTGGCCACGGCCATCCTTGATATGGCAATTCTGGCAGCCATTGGTATTAAACAGCGGACCAAGGCCGTCACGTGCGGTGGTGGTGGACGGGGCTATGACCCAGGGGCTGCGAAAAAAACTGTTGCCGACGCTGAAATCCAGACGCCGGGTGGGCGAAAGGTTGGCGGAGGGCATGGAAAACGCATTCTGATCGGTTTTGCGCACCGTAGTAGCCCCGCCGGAGCGGGCTTCGCCGGGCTCGGGTTTGGTAAAGCGCGGGGCATCATCACAACCGCCAAGGCTTAGGGCCACCAGCAGCAGGGACAGGCGAAGAGGCAGCAAAGGCATCAAGCGTCCAGATCAGTGAGCAAAATCGAGGGCGCAAAGTTTATCAGGGAAGGTGAATTGAAATAAGAGGGATTAGCGTTTGGTTTGGCTTGTGGCAGCCAAATTCACGAGAACGAGCTTGCTTGCGATGGTGGCCAGTACGGTCTAGAGGTTAAATCGATCATGATTGAAAATGCCAATCAGCTTGACTGACTGGCATTAGGCTTGCCATTAACTCGCATGAGTTAAATCCTACATGACTTCGTAATACAAAAGGTATTTCCCACAGAGTAATCAGAGATAAACGATATGCAGTTTTTCCTTGGAATACTATGCTTTCCAAAAAAACGGAGTAAGTATGAAAACGCTTTTGACAGTGTTTATATTGGTCGCGATTTCTGGTTGTGCAAACGGTCGGCTATTTCCTAAAGGATATAGCCCTGAACTTGCTTATAAGTGCCAGACTGACCCGTACGGTTTTTATTGTCTGCACCCTCCAGCGGTATTTAAAAATTAATGGTGCCGCAAATGGTTGGTCGAGGCGGGGTTGGTGAGTTAAAACTCCCATAAGGTAAACGGTACTCCGTTCGGTAGTATGTTGACCACGGTGAATGTTCTTTTTGGCATGCGACCTGGAGTAAACCCAAACCGAGCCCAACATAGATTTCCTGTGCGTTGATCATATATGACCAAATTCCCATCGTTTTGTATGACCATGCACGCGTTGTACCAGAGCGATTTATCAACGCTGTGAGTGCTTTCAGCAATCCACAAGCGCCTTCTGGACGGATCATAGAGAAAACCACTATTGCTGATGACGAAATGAAGGTGTTCGCGCATTTTTTTGCGCTGCAAAGTTTTGCTGTAAGCCTGATTGCTATCGGCCATCCAGACGATCGTTTCACCCTCTTTAATTACCAGGTTTCCATCGGCTTGTAGTACCAGTCTAAAATGTCCGTTTTCGGACATAAGATATTGCCCTGGCGACATCATTTGATTTGGTGGAAGTAAGGGGGTGCCGCTAGTTTGGAAAGGGGTGTAGTTAATAGCCATGCGTTACTCGTTCAGTAAGTTGTTGGGCTTTAATTGAATCAGGTTTAAATGCAGTGATGGCTATGCATATGTATTGTCTATAGCAATATTGGCGCTTGATTTCAAGTGCATCAAAGTTGTGTCTGTGTGACGAAAGTGCCTTTGCGTAAGGCTTAAGCCCATAGAAAGCGCGTTGCGCATAATATGCAAAAACTAAAAACGCTGATGCTTCGTGCGAGACTGCAGCCATCGATAGTGACTACGCCTACATGATAGAGCGCACAAAAAAGGCGACCCGAAGGTCGCCTCATTTTTCACTGACTCAAACGCGGCAGATCAAAACTCGTGATCGGCGTTGTCCGGGTTCAGATCGCTGATGCCCAGCTTGCCAGCGGCTTGCTCGATAGCACCGGTCTGCTTGACCAGAGCGGCGATGGCATCACGTACCACCTGGTTGCCCGCAGTATTGTCGGCTGCGATCAGTTGGTCGTAGTGTTCGCCCTTGTTGGCACGGTCAACCATGACCTGGATCTTGGCTTCTGTGTCGGCCAGATCGGACTTCAGCGTAGCGTCTGTGGCCGGGTCAATGACCACTACCAACGATGACAGGCTTGGACCGGTCATTTTAGTGCCGTCAGCACGCAGGTATTCGCCCAGGTACACATTACGGATGCCCTTGGCATCGTAGAAGTGCGAGTTGTGGGTGTTGTCGCTGAAGCAATCCTGCTCGTCTTCCGGCGAGTTGGCTTCCAGAGACACTTTCATGCGCTCGCCAGCCAGTTCGCCCAGCGACAGGCTGCCCATGCCGAACAGCATTTTGCGCAGTCCGTTTTGTGCCGGCTCGGCTTCCAGCGTAGCGCGGTAGTTGTCGGCAGAGTTCGGTGCCCAGTTGCCGACCATTTCGTTGAGGTCGTTCACCAGCAGTTGGGTTACGGCTTTCAAGTAAGCGCGACGGCGATCGTTATGGCCGCCGGTTGCGCCTTCACCTTCAAGGTAGTCAGAAGCAGGGCGGTTGCCTGCACCCGGGCCTGTACCGTTGAGGTCCTGGCCCCACAGCAGGAATTCGATGGCGTGGTAGCCGGTAGCCACGTTGGCCTCGGAACCGCCCAGCTCGTTCAGGCTGGCCAGGGTTTCAGGGGTGATTTCGGTCACGTCGACTTTGTCTTCGCCGACCTGGATCTGGGTGTTGGCGATGATGTTGGCGTTAGCGCCAGGGTTACCCAGTGCGCCAGCGTAGTTGGCGTCAACGTAGTCGATCAGGCCTTCGTCCAGCGGCCAGGCGTTAACTTGGCCTTCCCAGTCATCAATGATGGTGTTGCCGAAACGGAATACTTCACTCTGCAGGTAAGGCACTCGGGCTTCAACCCAAGCGGCACGGGCGGCCTTCAGGGTGTCGTCGTTGGGTTTGGCCAGGAACGCATCGATAGCGCTTTGCAGCTTTTTGGCGGTGGTTTCAGCATCGCTGAACACGGCGTGAACAATGTCCGCGTAATGTGCGACGACGGCCTTGGCTGCAGCTTCGTCAACTTTTGCCGCGCTGATGTCAGCGGCAGGGGTCGCGGTGCTGGTTGCAGCTGCTGGCGCAGGAGCTGCGGCGGTTTTTTCCTTGTCCTTGTCGCCACAACCGGCGAGTGAGATAGCAATGGCCAGCAGACTGGCGGTTGCCAGAGGCATACGAATCATGGCGAAAATCCTGCTTCGAGAGGTGGGACAAGCGTGCGGCTGCACGCGAAACTGCCACATAATGCGAAAGATATGCATTTTGTGTAAAGGGTTACTGTTGGAAATATTTCTTATTTACCACAGCTCTGCAGCGGATCTTTCGCGAAAGATGAAACATGGAATTACATAATGACGGTCTTGCGCCGCTTGGCCTGCTTCAGATAAGCGAGCAATTCCCGCGCGCCAAGGGGTTTGCTGTACAGATAGCCTTGGCCTTCATGGCAGCCCTCACCGATGACATAGGCTTCTTGCTCGCTGGTTTCGACGCCTTCGGCAATGACCTGCATGCCGAGGCTTTTACCGAGCTGGATGATGGCACGCACGATGGTTGCATCGTCGCCATCATCAATCAGGTCCTGAACAAAACTCTTATCGATCTTGATTTTGTCCAGTGGCAGGCTTTTGAGGTAGCTCAATGACGAGTAACCGGTGCCGAAATCATCAATCGCGATCAACGCTCCGGAGCGGCGCAGGCTCAGCAGGTGTTGGGCGGCGGTGCTGATGTCTTGCATCAGGCTGGTCTCGGTGACTTCCAGTTCCAGGCTGCGCGCTGGCAAACGGTAGCGCTGCAACAGGTTATTGACCACTCGCGGCAGTTCAACGTGGTGTAACTGCACGGCGGACAGATTGACCGCCATGCGCAGTTCACTGAAGCCCTGATCGTGCCATTCGCGCAGTTGGCGGCAAGCCTGGTCCAGGGCCCATTCGCCGATGGCGATAATGCTGCCGTTTTTCTCGGCCAGCGGAATAAACAGATCGGGCGGGACCATGCCGTGCTCCGGGTGCTGCCAGCGCAACAGGGCTTCGACCCCGACCACGCAGTGGTCGCTGTAGCGGATCTGTGGTTGGTAGACGAGGTAGAGCTGGTTGCAGATCAGGGCTTCGCGCAGGTCTTTTTCCAGCTCGCGCATACGCCGCATTTCGCGGTCTACGCTGGCGATATAAAACTGGTAGCGGCTGCGCGAGTAGCTTTTAGCCAAAGTCATGGTCTGCTCGGCCTTTTGCAGCAGCTGTTCGGTGGTGTCGCCGTCTTCGGGAAACAGCGTTATGCCGATGGTGGCGCGCAAGCGGATGTTTTGTTGATCAAGGGTAAACGGTATCTCCAGATCATCCAGAATGCTTTGGGCCAGCTCGGCAGCTTCGTAGGGCTGCTCAATATGGGCCTGAACCAGAGCGAACTGATCACCACCCAGGCGCGCCAGCGCACCCAGGCTGCCGCTGTGGGCACGCAAACGATCGGTCAGGGCCTGCAACAGCTGGTCGCCGGTTTGATAACCAAACTGCTCGTTGATCCCTTTGAAGTCGTCGAGGCCAACACATAACACCGCGACCCGGCGTTGCAAGCGGCCAGCATCGGTGAGGATCTTGCCCAGTTGACCTTGAAGTTGCTGGCGATTGGGCAGGCCGGTCAAAAAGTCGTACTGAGCCATGCGCAGCAGGGAGCTTTCGGCTTCGTGGCGTAATCGGGTGTTGCGTTCAATCGAGGCCAGCAACTGATTGGAGGTATTGACCCAAACCCCCAGCTCGTTGTGTTCGTGGCCTTTAAACAGAGGGATCACATGCTCGCTGGGGCGATCCGGGTTGATGCTGGTCAGGTGGGCGATGATTTGTGACAGCGGCTTGGTCAGCAGCCAATGGTAGACCAGGTACAACACCAGCCCCATCAGCAGGGCGCGCAACATACCGGATAACAACATGATCACGGCATCGGCCAGGAAGCCTTCGCCGTAAGTGGCGGTGTCGAGGGTAATGCTCAGGTCGCCGTAGTACTCGCTGTAAGGCCCCTGACCCACCAATGGAGTGCTGAAAGTGTGCTCCTTGCCTAAAATTGGGTCGGTCAGCCAGCGGCTTGACGAAGCTTTCAGCTCGCGTGTCTTTTGCGCGAGGTTCGTTTCACTGGGGTGGCCGATAGTTGCCTGGCGCACGGCATCATCCTGGAACAGGCCTTCGATGACCTGCATCGCCATTTCACGGTCCAGGCTATATAGCGCCTGAGTTGAAGGATCGCGAAACATGCCCAGGATGCGCTCAGCATCAATCGCGACGGCTTGTCGGACTTTGTAAGCGTCAAACACAATTTGAGCGCAACTCAGCACCGCCCCGACGACGACTGCTGACAGCAATACGATCCGGAGTAACTTCAGTGACAAGCTGTTCTTGAATTGCCGCTTCAAAACGCTATTCCTTGTTCCTTGCCGATAATGCCTATGGCCTTTCTTTTATGTGGCAATTTTTATTGCAGGTATACAAGCAGCAATCGTGCAACGTTCACGATCGCTACTGTGTCGGTATAGGTATCTCGAACTTGAGGTGCGGAATAAAAAAACCGACGTTCTCATATTAGCTGGCCCGGATTAGTCGGGCGGGTCAATTGGCACTTTTAATCGAGCCAAAAAAAACCCGGCAATGCCGGGTTTTTCCCTGGAGTCAGGCTTAGGCAGTGAAGGCTTTACCTTCGAACTGCTCAGCAACGAACTTCCAGTTAACGAGGTTCCAGAATGCTTCAACATACTTCGGACGCACGTTGCGGTAGTCGATGTAGTAAGCGTGTTCCCAAACGTCGCAGGTCAGCAGCGGGGTGTCGCCGCTGGTCAGCGGGTTACCGGCGCCGATGGTGCTGGCCAAAGCCAGGGAACCGTCAGCTTTCTTCACCAGCCAGCCCCAGCCGGAGCCGAAAGTGCCGATGGAGGTTTTACTGAATTCTTCTTTGAACTTGTCGAACGAGCCGAAGGCTGCGTTGATGGCATCAGCCAGCGCGCCAGTTGGTTCGCCGCCGGCGTTTGGCGCCAGGCAGTTCCAGTAAAAGGTGTGGTTCCAGACCTGAGCGGCGTTGTTGAAGATACCGCCCGAAGAGGTTTTAACGATCTCTTCCAGGGTTTTGCCTTCGAACTCGGTGCCTGGCACCAGGTTGTTCAGGTTCACGACATAGGTGTTGTGGTGCTTGTCGTGGTGAAACTCCAGGGTTTCTTTGGAGATGTGCGGCTGCAGGGCATCGTGTGCGTACGGCAGCGGCGGCAATTCGAAAGCCATGATGATTCTCCTAATCAGGTCAGTTGCGATGAGCGCAAGGCCGATCACGGGCGGCCAAACACGCGCCGATGAGTTTTTACTCTTTGCGGCGCAGGGTCAGGATCATAGCACCGGGGTGACGGCATAACCACGCGACAACTGTGTGGGATAGACGTTTCAGCTCGATTGATAGAAAAAGCCGATCAGTTTTGGCCTGTATGTTCAGTGCTGAATTTGAGCCTGCCAAGTATTTCCAGCGGGGTTAATCTCAGCCCGAAACAATCAATTGCACTGCCACCGCGTACATCATCACCGCCACCAGCAAGTCCAGTATGCGCCAGGTGTTTGGTCGTGCCAGCCATGGCGCAAGGCAAGCGGCGCCCAATGCGAGGGTGAAAAACCACAGCAGCGAAGCACTGGCCGCGCCCACCACATAGGCCCCTGGCACGCTCTGTTGCGCGCCGAGAGAGCCAATCAGCAATACCGTGTCGAGATACACGTGAGGGTTGAGTAGGGTGACGGCCAGCGCACTGAGCATTACGGCCTTTAGCGAGCGGGCAGTCTGGCCAGCGGTATGCTCAAGGCTCGACTTTGAAAACGCGCGGCGCAGCGCCTGAGTGCCGTACCACAGCAAAAACACCGCGCCCCCCCAGCGAGCAACGCTGAGCAACAACGGGTTTTGCGCCAGAATGGTCGCCAGGCCAAACACCCCGGCCGCCACCAGCAAGGCATCGCACACCACGCAAAACGCCGCTACGGGCAGATGGTGCTCACGGCGCAGGCTTTGCGCCAGCACGAAGGCATTTTGGGTGCCGATAGCCATAATCAGGCCGAACGCGACCAACAGGCCATTAAGGTAGCTTTGCCACATAAGAGTTACTCGTCGTACAGCAGGCGGGGTTGCTGCTGGCTATTGTCAGGTGCTTGGCTGTATAAGAAAAACCAATATTGCTGATCGCTCATTAGGAAAACTGATGTTCGACTATAAATTGCTTTCGGCCCTGGCCGCGGTAGTAGAACAGGCTGGCTTTGAACGGGCTGCGCAGGTGCTTGGCCTGTCGCAATCGGCCGTCTCCCAGCGCATAAAATTGCTTGAGGCGCGTATCGGTCTGCCGGTGCTTGTGCGTGCCACGCCACCTAGCCCGACCGAGATTGGCCGGCGCTTGCTCAACCACGTGCAGCAAGTGCGCTTGCTGGAGCGTGACCTGCAAAGTGCAGTGCCGGCGCTGGACGATGAGGGCTTGCCCGAACGGCTGCGGATCGCCTTGAACGCCGACAGCCTGGCCACCTGGTGGGCGCAGGCAGTGGGTGATTTCTGCGCCGAGCAGCACCTGTTGCTGGACCTCGTGGTTGAGGACCAGACCGTTGGCCTCAAACGCATGCGTGCCGGTGAAGTGGCAGCTTGCCTGTGTGCCAGTGAGCGACCGGTTGCCGGAGCCCGCAGCGTGTTGCTGGGGGCCATGCGCTACCGGGCACTGGCGAGCCCTGCTTTTATTGCGCGGCATTTTCCTCAGGGCGTGAGCGCCGCGCAGCTGTCGAAAACACCTGCGCTGGTGTTCGGCCCGGATGATTTCCTGCAACATCGTTATTTGGCTGCCTTGGGCGTTGATGGCGGGTTCGAGCACCACCTGTGCCCGTCTTCCGAAGGTTTTATCCGCTTGACCGAGGCTGGTCTGGGTTGGGGGCTGGTCCCTGAGTTGCAGGTGCGCGAGCAGCTTGAAAGCGGAACGCTGGTAGAGCTTTTGCCAGATAAACCCATCGACGTGCCACTGTACTGGCATCATTGGCGCAATGGCGGAGAACTGCTGAGGCAATTGACCGAACATTTGTCTCGTTCGGCTAGTGCCTTTGGCCTGATAGCCAGCGTTTAAAGAGCAAGCAGCAAGAATTACAGCATTTGGAGTGATTGATGAAGATTCTGGTCACCGGCGCAAGCGGCTTTATTGGCGGACGCTTTGCGCGTTTTGCCTTGGAGCAGGGCTTTGACGTACGGGTCAGCGGGCGACGGGCTGAGGGTGTTGAACACCTGGTGCGGCGCGGGGCTGAATTTATCCCGGGTGATTTGACCGATGGTTTACTGGTGCGTGACTTGTGTGTCGATGTCGACGCTGTGGTGCATTGTGCGGGCCACGTGGGCGCCTGGGGGCGTTATCAGGACTTCCACCGCGACAACGTACTGGTGACCGAAAACGTGGTTGAGGCCTGCTTGAAGCAGCGGGTGCGGCGTCTGGTGTACTTGTCCTCGGCCTCGTTGTACTTCGATGGTCGTTCGCACACGCAATTGACTGAAGAACAGTTGCCCAAGCGCTTCAGTCACCCGTATGCCGCGACCAAAAACCTGGCCGAGCAAAAAGTCTTCGGTGCCCAGGAATTCGGTCTTGAGGTGATTGCCCTGCGTCCACGCTCTGTCACGGGGGCAGGGGACATGAGTATCTTCCCGCGGTTGTTGAAGCTGCAGCGCAAAGGGCGTTTGGCCATCATTGGCAACGGTCTGAACAAGGTCGACTTCACCAGCGTGCAAAATCTCAACGAGGTGCTGATGAGCAGCTTGCTGTGCAGTGGCTCGGCCTTGGGCAGGGCCTACAACATCACCAATGGCACGCCTATTCCGTTGTGGGATGTGGTCAATTATGTGATGCGCCAGATGAACGTACCGCAAGTAACCCGTTATCGCGGCTACGGCCGTGCCTACGCTATGGGCGCGCTGAGCGAGGCCGCCTGTAAGCTGTGGCCCGGTCAACCCGAACCGACGCTCTCGCGTTTGGGGGTGCAGATCATGGACAAAGACTTTACCCTCGACATTAGCCGCGCCCGGCACTACCTCGACTATGACCCAAAAGTCAGTCTGTGGGCCGCGCTTGATGAATTCTGCGGCTGGTGGAAGGCTCAGGAGTCTCCGTACCGCTAACCACTTGCCGCTATTTTTAAAGGTTTTCCATGCGTAACGATGCCCGTGACGATTTTGACAACGTGCCAACCCTGCGTGCTGATGCCCATGACCACGATGAATTGGGGTCAACAGCCGGAGCACGGGAGCGCACCACGGTGTACTCGCGCAACACGCCGGTGATCAAGGTCAAGGGCCCTGCTACCGGGCCATTGTGGACGTTGATCTGTGCCTTGCTGCTGGCTGTTGGTGGGCTGGCTTGGTGGAGTTTTCAGCAAATTTCACTGATGGAGCAGCAGTTGGTGGCGACCCAGGAGAGCTTCGCCCGTATCAGCGAAGAAGCTGCGGGGCGTTTGCAGGCTATTTCCGGCAAAGTGGTGGCCAGCGAATCGACGATCAACAACGGCAGCGAAGCCTTGAAGTTGCAGATCAAGCAGCTCGAAGAGCAGTTGCTTGAGCAGAGCAAGCGTCAGCAAGGCCTGGTGGTCGGGCAGCAGGGCGATCTGGATCAGCGTTTTGAGCAAATCAATGCCGCGATGTTGTTGCAGGTGACGGCCCAGAAAGAAACCCAGACCCGCCTCGAGGCCGAGATCAAAGGCCTTGGCAGCGAGCTGTCGACGCTCAAGGCCAGTGTTGGGCAACAGGCGGTCGACGTGGCGGCCTTGAAAAAACAAGGTAATCCGAGCGCTGCTGTCGAGCGTCTGGAGCAAGACATGATCGTGCTCAAAAGCGAACTGGAAAACCGTCCGGCATCGGCCCAAGGCGCCAATGCCGCCGAGTTCGATGTGTTCCGCGCGCAGATGACACGCAACATCAATACCCTGCAAAGCCAGATTCAGAACTTGCAGAAGCAGATCAGCGCCAGGCCTTGAGTCTGCGTTGACAGTTTTGCCTCTCGATTTAAGCGTGCGCAACATATGTGGGAGCGAGCCCGCTCGCGAAGGTCGAAGTAACCGCGAGGCTCTGGAGACCTTCGCAAGCCTGCTCGCTCCCACAGTTGAGGATTTACTCCCGCGCCTTGTCTTCACGCCCGCGCAGTTCTTGATTGGGCATGGCGATCGCCGCAGCCAGCCCCAGCAGTGAAATCACCGCGCTGATGCTCAGCAGATGGCGGAAGGTCAGCAGCAGTTCAGCCCGCAGGCTGTCCAGCGCCGGGCCTTGTACGGCATTCAGCCCGTCCAGCAATACATTGCCCGAACTGCCTTCCCCCAGCAGTGGCTGACCGCCAACAGGCGCCAGTAGCGAGTCGTGCAGCAATGCCAGCAACAGGGCCGACATCAAGGCCACCCCCATCGCACCGCCCAATGCTCGAAACAGGTTGGTGGTGCTGGTCGCCACACCAATGTCGTGCTGGCGCACCGAGTTCTGCGCCCCCACCAGCGATGTCGGGAACTGCATGCCCGAAGCGATCCCGCTGAACAGCATAAACACGCCACTCAACAGCTCCGCGCTCGGCGGGCTGAAGGCCATGCCTAGAATGGACAGGGGCATCAGCACCGCCCCACTTACAATCATTGGTTTGTAGCGCCCGGTTACCGAGGTCATGCGCCCGGCAAAATAGGCCCCCATCGGCAGGCCTATGGCCAGGGGCAACAGGTGCAGGGCCGCACTGTCGGCACCCGCGCCGGTGATGCTCTGATAGCGCAGCGGCATCAGCACAATCAGCGAAATGGCCTGAAAGCTGGTGAAAAATACCGTGCACCAGCACAGCACCGCATTGCGGTTGGCAAACAGGTGCATCGGCAACAGCGGCTCTAGCGTGCGTCGTTCATGCCAGACAAACAGCCCCAGCGCGATCAACGCAACCGCCAGAAGCCCGGCGACCTGATCGTCGCGCCAGCTCTGACCCTGACCGATAAAGGTAATGCTCAGCAGCAATGAGGTCAGGCCCAGGATCATCAGCATCGTGCCCAGGTAGTCAATAATCGGCTTGCGTTGCGGAACAGGCAGCCCGACCAGAGTGCGATAGGAAATCCACCAGGCAGCCAGGCCCAGCGGCAAATTGATCAAGAACACCCAGCGCCATGACAGGTACTCGGTCATATAGCCGCCCAGTACCGGTCCGGCGACACTGGCCAGCGCATACATGCCGCTGAAGTAGCCCTGATAGCGCCCGCGTTCGCGGGGCGGCACGATGTCGCCGATGATCGCTTGGCTGACCGAAATCATCCCACCCGCGCCTATCCCCTGAATGATCCTGGCCAGAACAAGCTGCTCCATGTTCTGCGCCAGCCCGCAAAACAGCGAGGCCACGGTAAACAGGCCCATGCCAAACAGCATCAGGCGTCTGCGCCCGTACAAGTCGCCGAGTTTGCCGTAGATCGGCACAGCCACGGTCATGGCCACCATATAGCCCGAGATCACCCAGGCCAGTTGGCTGACATCCTTGAACTGGGCGGAAATGGCGGGCATGGAAACAGCGACGATGGTTTGATCCAGCGCCCCCAGGAAAATCGCCAGCATCAGGGCGATCAGAATGCTGCGTATGGCGGGCTTGGTCTGGGGTGGCTGATTCAGACTGGTCACGAAACACCTGTGGGCGGCAAACCTGTGGTGGAATGCCGCTAGTCTACTCGATAGCCTGCTATTCGATAGCCTCGTAAGGGAGCCCTACGTAATTTTCTGCAATGGTCGTGCGACCTGCTTCGGAGTCGACGAAATACGCCAGTTCACTGTCTGTAATGCGTTGGCTGAAGCTGTCGCTGTCGGGAAAGCGATGCAGCATTGAGGTCATCCACCATGAGAATCGCTCGGCTTTCCAGATGCGTCGCAGGCACACCTCGGAGTAGCGTTCCAGCAGGTCGGTGCGCCCCTCGGCGTAGACCTTGAGCAAAATGTTGAACAGCGTGCTGACATCGCTGGCTGCCAGGTTCAAGCCCTTGGCGCCGGTGGGCGGTACAATGTGCGCGGCGTCGCCGACCAGAAACATACGGCCGTACTGCATCGGCTCCACCACAAAGCTGCGTAACGGCGCGATGCTTTTCTCGATGGACGGCCCGGTTACAAGCCGCTCGGCCAGCGCCTTGGGCAGGCGGGTCTTCAACTCGTCCCAAAAGCGCTGATCGGACCAGTCCTCGACCTTTTCTTCGGACGCAACTTGCAGGTAGTAGCGACTGCGCGTGGCCGAGCGCTGGCTGCACAGAGCAAAGCCCCGGTCGTGTTTGGCATACACCAGTTCGTCGTTGACCGGCGGAGTGTCGGCCAGGACGCCGAGCCAGCCAAAGGGGTATACCCGCTCGAAAACCTTCAGCACATCGCTCGGAATAGACTGACGCGCTACGCCGTGAAAACCATCGCAGCCTGCTATGTAGTCGCAGTCCAGACGCCAGCTTTCGCCGTCTTTATCGAACGTGACGTAAGGTGCGTCGGTTTTCATTCCGTGGGGCTGGACATTGCTGGCGCTGTACAGGGTTTGTGCCCCGACTTGCTCGCGTGCAGCCATCAGGTCGCGGGTCACTTCGGTCTGGCCGTAAACCATCACGGTTTTGCCGCCGGTCAGGCCCTTGAGGTCGATATGCACCTGGCGGTCATCCAGCGCCAGCTCAAAGCCATCATGGACCAACCCTTCAGCGTCCATCCGCTGGCTGACGCCGGCCTGTCGCAACAGGTCGACCATGCCTTGTTCCAGCACCCCGGCGCGAATTCGGCCGAGTACGTAGTCGCCGGATTGGCGTTCGATGATGACGTTATCGATCCCGGCGTTATGTAGCAGTTGGCCCAGCAGCAGACCCGAAGGGCCGGCGCCGATAATAGCGACTTGAGTTTTCATTATTGTTCTCTCGCGCAGCCTCGACCCTGTGGGGCGAGATGGTTCTTATAAAGTTGTGCCTGTATTTTTCGCTTGCGAGATAGGCAATAGAAGGTGATAACGACGTCATTACCGGTACTTTTCGATAATCAGTGCGATTATCGGTTTTCTGTAATCTCCAGGCTCAGCGGCAATGAATCCTTCAATCCCGGTGTTCAAACTTTATGGCGAGCAGCAAGACTGGCTCAGCCCCGATTTGCTGCACTGCGAAACCATTTCGCTGCGCAGCCGCGTCCACGACTGGGAAATTCGCCCCCACCGGCATGCCGACTTATGCCAGTTGCTCTATGTGCACAAAGGTCGGGCGCAGGTTGAAGTTGAAGGTCAGCGCCATGTGCTGGAGCAGTCGGCGATTCAGGTGATTCCGCCTTTGTCTGTGCACGGGTTTCAGTTTTCACCGAACGTTGAAGGATTTGTACTGACCCTGGCCGCGCCGCTGGTGGCCCAGTTGCAAGCACAGCTGGGCGGGTCGATCAGCTTGTTGCAACGGGTCGCCAGTTATCCGGCAGGCAAGGATCGCGATTACCTCAATAACCTGTTCAGTGAGCTGCAAAGCGAATATGTCGGCACACAGCCCGCCCGCGAAATGCTCTTGCAGTCGCTGATCAGCGTGCTGTTGGTGTGGGTCGCGCGCCAAGTGATACAGCGCCGCGAAGCACGGCAGTTACCGGCACGCGGGCGCGAGTACCTGAGCCTGTTCAATCAACGGGTCGAGGCATTGTTTCGTGAACAGCCGAATGTTGAGCAACTGGCGCATCAGGTGGGTATTTCAGTGGCGCACCTGAACAGTATCTGTCGCGAGCTGGCGGGGCAGTCGGCGTTGCAGATCATCCATCAGCGGCTGTTATTGGAGGCCAAGCGGCATTTGATATACACGCCGATGACTATCAGCGAAGTGGCTGACAGCTTGGGGTTTGCTGACCCGGCGTACTTTGCGCGGTTTTTTCGGCGCCTGACCGGGACTTCACCCAGTGCATTTCGAACAGGACGGACTGACAGCATCAATCCGCCCTGATGCTCCGGGGCTTCCTTACCTCAGAGCGCTGAACATGGCATTGCAATGCGCGCCAGAGCAACTGGCGGTAACAGCGACTGCTTGCCGGGTTTGCTCGGCGCGATAGCAAGCGCTTGCAAACAAAACAGCGGCAGCAAAAACGATAAAAACGGTCATGCATCTGGTTTTTGTTTTAGTGGTCATGGCATTCACTCCCTTGACTTCACACCCTTGAGGCTAGTTCAGACCTTGGTAGTTGCCATGCCAGTTGTACGAGTGGTCATGC
This sequence comes from Pseudomonas sp. ML2-2023-6, assembly GCF_037055265.1. Taxonomy (NCBI): domain Bacteria; kingdom Pseudomonadati; phylum Pseudomonadota; class Gammaproteobacteria; order Pseudomonadales; family Pseudomonadaceae; genus Pseudomonas; species Pseudomonas sp. ML2-2023-6. Next base: position 1,927,014 of record NZ_CP146347.1, read on the forward strand.
TCGGCTTCATCCCTCAAATGGACTAGTTGAGTAAACTCTGTTGCCGTTCAAACACGAAACCTCTGTAGCAGCTGCCGAAGGAATGAGGCTGCGTTGGCGTGGTGCGGCACTCCGACGAAGTCGTCGTAAATTCAGGCGGTGCGGTGTGTCAGACAAAAAGTGCACTCAGAATTTACGATTGCTTCGCAACCGAACGCAGCCTCGTTCCTTCGGCAGCTGCTACGCAGATTGGTGCATTCGGTTACAAGCCCTTGTCCCACCCGGGCTCGTCGGTAAAGCGTGCGGCCAGAAAGTCGAGCATGCTGCGCAACGTGGCGGGCATGTGTTTGCGTGAGGCGTAGACCGCGTAAATGTTCATCAGACGCGGTTCGGCGTCGGGCAGCAGGCGCACCAGTTCACCGCCTCGCACATACTCCCCGGCCTGATAGCTGGGCAGCAGTGAAACCCCTGCGCCAGCGAGAGTGGCACTCAATAGCGTACTGGCTTCGTTGGCGCTGATATTGCCCTGCACCGGGACGGACGTTTCCTCACCGTGTTGGGTGAAGTGCCACAGGCTCTTGCCGTAATAAGAGTGGGTCAGGCAGTTGTGCTGGCTGAGGTCGTCGACCTGTTGCGGGGCCGGGTGTTCGCGCAGATACACCGGGGATGCGCAGAGCACCGAGCGACAAACGGTCAGCTTGCGGGCGATCAAACTCGGGTCCAGATCGTTACTGGTACGAATCGCCAGGTCGATGCGCTCGTCCACCAGGTTCACCGTGCGGTCGAGCATTTGCAGGTCGATGCTGACCTGCGGGTAAAGCCGAACGTAGTCGGTGACCGCCGCAGCCAGTTGTGCCTGGCCGAACGAAGTACTGACGCTGATGCGCAGCAACCCGCGCGGCGCATCACTGGGTACATCCACGGCCGCTTGCATGTCATCTGCCAACTCCAGCAATTGCCGGCAGCGGGGCAGGGTTTCGTAACCTGCCGCGGTCAGGCTCAGCTTGCGCGTGGTGCGGTGCATCAAGCGTGCGCCCACCCACTCTTCAAACTCGGCCAGATAACGCGACACCACAGGGCGCGACAGGTCCAGGTCGGCTGCCGCTGACTGGCTGCCGAGGTCGACGACGGTGACAAACACCCGCATTGCAATAAGACGATCCATGATCTGCCCGATATCTGAAACAAACTATGTTCAAGCATCGCATTTTTAGTTCTCGATCGTGCAACTAAGCTTTGTCCATTGCCGACCTTGGCCGCTGACTCAGGAATTACCCATGACCGGATTTTCGACCCTTCGCCGTTTCGTCCTTAGCGCTGTTGTACTGGGCTTTGCAGCGCATGCCGCCGCCGCGCCGGGGCCATTGACCCTGGACGTTTACAACCCTGGAGCAGCGGCGATTTTCCCGGTGTCTTCGGTGCTGGTCAGTGGCGACAAGGACGCCATCCTGGTCGACGCCCAATTCGGCAAGAGCCAGGCCGAGCAAGTAGTCGACAAAATTCGCGCCAGCGGCAAGCACCTGACCACCATCTACATCAGTCACGGCGACCCGGATTACTACTTTGGCCTTGAAACTCTGACCCAGGCGTTCCCGGACGCCAAGGTCGTGGCTTCGGCGCCGACGGTAGAACACATCAACCAGACCAAGGATGCCAAGTTGGCGTTCTGGGGCCCGAAAATGGGCGCCGATGTACCGAGTAAGGTGATTGTGCCGCAGGCCCTGCAGGGCAATACCCTGAACCTTGAAGGGCGTGAGCTGGACATCGTCGGCCTGACCGGGCGCCAGCCGGGGCGCACTTTTGTCTGGATTCCATCGCTTAGAGCCGTGGTCGGTGGCGTGGTAGTGGCCGATAACCTGCATGTATGGATGGCCGACACCCAAACGCCGCAATCGCATAAGCAATGGCTGGCGACCCTCAAACGCATCAACAGCCTGCAACCTAAAATCGTGGTGCCGGGCCATTACCTGGGCGAGAGCGATCGTTCGTTGAATGCTGTGCACTTCACCCGCGACTACATCAAGGCGTTTGACGAAGAAACCCTCAAAGCCCGGAACTCGGACGAACTGATTGCAGCAATGAAAAAACGCTACCCGGACCTGGGCGAAGAGTCTTCGCTTGAGCTGAGTGCCAAAGTGGCCAAGGGCGAAATGAAGTGGTGAAACAGCTTACGTGTCCAACGGTAAAACCTACTCACTGGAGAGCATCATGAGCAAAATTGCAATTATCGGGGCGACCGGTCGTGCCGGCAGCCAATTGCTGGAAGAAGCCCTGCGTCGCGGCCACAGCGTTACCGCCATTGCCCGCAACGCCTCCAAATTGGGGGAGCGTGCCGGTGTCGTTACCAAAGACGTCGACATCAACAATGCCCAGGCCCTAAAAGACGCAGTGGCGGGGCATGACGTGGTGCTCAGTGCGGTGCATTTCTCGACTCAGCCCGCTTCGGCAATTATCGAACCGGTGAAAAAAGCCGGGGTTAAACGCCTGCTGTTTGTGGGCGGGGCGGGTTCTCTGCTGTTGCCAGGCGACAGCAGGGTAATCGACAGTCCGGGTTTCCCTGACGAATACCGGGCGGAAGCCTCGGCTGGCTGCGTCTACCCCGACACCCTGCGTACCGAGAAAGACCTGGACTGGAGCTTCCTGTCACCGTCTGCCGAGTTTGTTGAAGGCGAGCGCACGGGTAAATTCCGTTTGGGCACCGATCACCTGCTGATCGGTACTGAAGGTAAAAGCTGGATCACCTTCGCCGACTTCGCCATCGCCATGCTCGATGAAGTCGAACAACCCAAGCATTCCCGCCAGCGGTTTACTGTGGGGTATTGAGTTTTACTTCGGCAGTTAAGGCTCTGTCTGCTGCACCAGCCAGTCCAGCAGTTCTCGCAGCGGTGCCGATGGCTCGCTGCGCGGTGAGCACACCAGCAAGTAGGCGGCGCCGGTCCGCACTTTGAAATCAAAAGGCATGGCCAGTCGGCCAGCTTTCAGGTCATCGCCAATCAGTGACCAGTCGCCTATGGCCACGCCGTTGCCTTGGGCGGCCACGGTCATGGCCAGGTCCAGGGTGTCGAAGTACTGGCTCTTGCGGATAGCCGATACATCTCCCCCAGCCGCATTCAGCCAATTGGTCCAGTCCTGTTGATCACGGCTGGGGTGCAGCAGGGTGTGTTGCGCCAGGTCACTCAGCTGGTTGATGGCGTCGTGGCCATCCAGCAGATGCGGTGCGCAGACCGGGGTCAGTTGTTCGTCGAACAGGTGGCGCCCTACGCGTTTTGGCCCAGGTAGCGGGCTGTAGACCACGGCAGCATCGAAAGCTTCACGACGAAAATCCACGCCGTGCTGCATGCTGCTGGTGAGTTCCACGGGCACGTCCGGGCGCAGCGTTTGCCAGTGCAGCAACTTGGGCAACAGCCAGCGCAACATGCAGGTTGGGGCCTTGATTTGCAGCGGGGTACGGCGAATGCTGGCGTGCTCGATGGCCTCGCCGATCAGGTCAAATGCCTGTTCGATACGCGGATACAGCGCCTGGCCTTGTTCGGTCAGGCTCAGGCCGCGTGCCTGGCGATGGAACAACGCATAGCCCAGATGCTCCTCAAGCCCGGCTATTTGCCGGCTTACCGCCCCCTGGGTGATGTGCAACTGCTCACCGGCACGGGTGAAGTTGCAACATTGGGCCGTGATCAAAAAAGTATGCAGCGCGGGAAGTGGCGGTAGGCGTTTCATCAGTCGTCAGCCATGAATCCAGGACATGGCTAGTATGAGCACGTTTACGTTGTGCTACCACATCCGACCGCTTCAATGGTTCATTCCAGAACAAGAAGAGGAGCAGGACACATGGCGACGTGCGGCGAAGTATTGGTCAAGTTACTGGAGGCCTACGGGGTTGAGCAGGTGTTCGGCATCCCGGGGGTGCACACCGTCGAGCTGTATCGTGGGTTGGCGGGTTCGGCCATCAACCACGTAACCCCGCGTCATGAGCAGGGTGCAGGCTTTATGGCCGACGGTTATGCCCGTACCAGCGGCAAGCCGGGCGTGTGTTTCATCATCACCGGGCCGGGCATGACCAATATCACCACGGCGATGGGCCAGGCCTATGCGGACTCGATTCCGATGCTGGTGATCTCCAGTGTGCAGTCGCGCAGCCAGTTGGGCGGCGGGCGCGGCAAGTTGCACGAATTACCGAATCAGGCCGCACTGGTAGCTGGTGTGGCGGCGTTTTCCCACACGCTGATGTCAGCGGCGGAGTTGCCGGGCGTGCTGGCGCGGGCGTTTGCGCTGTTTCAGGCCGGGCGGCCACGGCCGGTTCATATCGAGATCCCGTTGGACGTGCTGGTGGAAAACGCCGATGCACTGCTCGCCAGTCACCCCGTCCGGATTGCCCGCCCCGGCGCCGCGCCTGCTGCCATCGAACAGATGAGCCAACTTTTGGCCCAAGCCAAACGCCCGTTGATTCTGGCCGGTGGCGGCTCGATTGATGCGGCGCCCGCGCTGTTGCAACTGGCCGAACGACTCGGCGCGCCGGTGGCCCTGACCATTAACGCCAAGGGCATGCTGCCCTCGAAGCATCCGCTGCTGATCGGTTCGACCCAGACCCTGGTTGCCACCCGGGCGCTGGTGGCCGAAGCGGACGTAGTATTGGCTATTGGCACCGAACTGGCCGAAACCGATTACGACGCCACCTTTGCTGGCGGCTTCGAGATTCCCGGCGCCTTGCTGCGTATCGATATTGACTCCGACCAGACCGTGCGTAATTACCCGCCGACTCTGGCCCGGGTGGCCGATGCGGATCTGGCGACCCAGGCCTTGCTGGCGAGCCTTGGGCAATTACCACCACGGGATACGCAGTGGGGCGTAGCGAGGGTCAGTCGTTTGCTGGCGCTGGTGGAAAGCGAATGGGATGCCCCGACCCGGGCGCAAACTCGCTTCTTGCAGGCCGTGTTCGATGTGCTGCCGGATGCCGTGTGCGTGGGCGATTCGACCCAACCGGTGTACACCGGTAACTTCACCTTTAACCCGGAGCAGCCACGGCGCTGGTTCAACTCCTCAACCGGTTACGGCACCCTCGGTTACGCCCTGCCTGCAGCGGTGGGTGCCTGGCTGGGGCGTTGCGCAGAAGGCAAGACGGGTGGCCCGGTGTTGTGCCTGATCGGCGATGGCGGCCTGCAATTTACCTTGGCCGAATTGGCCAGTGCGGTGGAAGCGCAAACGCCGATCATCGTGTTGCTGTGGAACAACCAGGGTTACGGTGAAATCAAAAAGTACATGCTCAATCGGGCCATCGAGCCTGTGGGGGTCGATATCTACACCCCGGACTTCATCGGAGTGGCCAAGGCTTTGGGCTGTGCCGCACAGGCGGTGGAGGGCGAGGCGCAATTGCGCATAGCCCTGGCCAATGCCGCCGACCGCCAGGGGCCGAGCGTGATCGAAATCGATGAGCTGAACTGGCAGCAATCGCTCGGCCTATAGGCTCATGCGCAGGCGCGCCAGGTCCCGTACCGGTGGCGCGCCAAATTGCCGGCTGTATTCGCGGCTGAATTGAGAAGGGCTTTCATAGCCAACGCGATAACCCGCGGCCGATGCGTCGAGGCCCTCGCTAAGCATCAGTCGCCGGGCTTCGTTGAGGCGCAGCTGCTTTTGGTATTGCAGCGGGCTCATGGCGGTCATGGCCTTGAATCGGTGGTGCAACGTCGACACGCTGAGATTGGCCTCTCGCGCCAGGCTGTCGATACGCAGCGGCTGTTCGAAATTACCGTTAAGCCAGGAAATCGCCCGGCTTACGCGGTGGTTCTGACTGTTCTCACTGGCAATTTCATACAGCCGATGGCCCTGCGGACTGCGTAAAAGGCGATACAAAATTTCGCGGCGAATCAAGGGTGCAAGCATCGCGATATCTTTGGGTGTATCGAGCAGGCGTGTCAGGCGCAGTAATGCGTCGAGCATTGGCTGGTCAATGGGCTCAACGTACAGCCCGCGCCCGGTAGGTCGCGACGGCACGCCCATAGGCCCTGCATCGCTGATCAGGGTGTTGATTTCCACCGGGTCAATATCCAGGCGCAAGGCCAGCACCGGCCGCTCGGGGGATATTTCCAGTACTCGGCCACTGATCGGCATCGACACCGAAACCACCAGATAATTAAGCGGGTCGTAGGCGAAGTGCTCATCTGCCAAACGCACCTCTTTACGGCCTTGGGCCATGATGCACAACGCGGGTTTTGGCAGGCTTGGAGCGAAATCGCTGGGCTGGCTGTAGCGCGACACAAACAGTGCTTCGACCCCTGTATTGAAGGTGCCGTCTTCAGGGGCGTGGCGATAAATCAGGTCGGCCAGTTCCACACGCTGTTTTTCTAGCGCGGGGTCGAGCGCGGGCCGCAATGGTTGCGACAGTGTCATGGGGCGCATCCTTAATAAAAGCAGCGGGGCAGGCACAGCTTAAGTTTGTGCAAGGCCAAGGGGTAGCTGATTTCTGCTGTTGTATTGCCTGATCCTGTCATTGCCGGAGATCAAGTGCCTGCCAAACCCGTTGCAGACGCAGAGCCTTGCTCGATATCAGGATCAGTGGGCGCCAGGCCAAATGGTCAAAGGAGAGGGTGCGCAGGTGAGGTTTTGCAGAATCGTGCAAGCCTGGGGCAGGAATCGACTAACGGTGTCAGAGGTCGGGCTTTAAAATTTCAATCTTCCCCCAACGCCACTTTCCTTTGTGGAGGCCAGCATGCCCCAGTCCAATGCCGTCAGTCATATGACCTTGGTTCGCGCCCGCGTAGGGTGTTCGGCCCAGGTTGAGGCTTGTCTGAGCCAACTGATCGAACCGACACTTCAGAGGCCCGGTTGCCTGCACTTTGCCTTGCAGCATTGTCAGAGCGACCCGTTGCTGTGGCAGGTCGCGGGTTATTGGCAGGATGAACCCTCGATGCAGGCGTACTTCAACTCATCGCTGATGGATGTTTACGGCGTGCTGTTACACCAGCAAGTGGTGGATAGCCTCGATTTTCAGACCTTCAGCGATGTGGGCGGGTTGAACAGGTAGAATGCCGGTTTTTCCATAGGCCGGGAGTTGAAGCATGGCACGTAAAGAGTTTGCACAGTTTGAAGCCGTATCAGCCGTGGTTCCGGTTGAACCCGGGGTCTATCACGCGGCGATTGCGGTCAAAGCCTTGTACGAAGGTGGCACGCCGCGCTTTCATAAAATACTGATCGAGCAAACGTTCAAAACAGCAACCGCCGCCGATGCTGCCGCGGCGGAGCAACTCGAAGCCCTGCAGGGCGTCACTGAAGACGCCGAGCTGGTCTGGTAACCGAGAGTAAGTACCCTCTATCGTGGGCGGTGCATTTTGAACAGGGCTTCGGGGCCTAGCTGAAAGTAATCCGCCGGGCCGCCGCCGCGCAAAATCGGTTCGGCGCCAGCGGTGTCGTAAATCCCGTCCTTGAGCAGCGACCTGGCGATATGCACCGCCACCACTTCCCCCAGAATCAGCCAGCTTGGCACCCGTTCTTTATCGGCTCGCTGCAGTTGAATGATCTGCGTGACCTTGCACTCAAACGACACCGGCGTTTCGGCCACCCGCGGCACGCTGATCACCCGTGAAGGTACGGTTGTCAGCCCTGCCAGTTCAAACTCGTTTACCTCAGGCCCGACCATCGCGCAGCTCTGGTTCATCGCCTCGGCCAGGGGGCGCGTGGCCAGGTTCCAGACGAATTCGCCGGTTTGCTCGATATTATTGAGGCTGTCTTTGCGACCCACACTGCAAAAACCGATGATCGGCGGAATGTAGTTGAACGCGTTGAAAAAGCTGTAGGGCGCAAGGTTCAGCCGACCTTGGGCATCTTGCGAAGAAATCCAGCCAATCGGACGAGGGCCAACAATGGCATTGAACGGATCATGGGGCAGGCCGTGGCCCTTTGAAGGTTCATAAAAGTGAATGTCGTCATGCATGGGATTGGTCCGCAAACGGCTGAGATAGAGGGCCCATATAGTGCAAGGCATTTGGGTGAATGACAAAACATCTGTGCTTGATCTAGCCCTCCGTAGCAGCTGCCGAAGGAACGAGGCTGCGTTCGGTTGCGAAGCAATCGTAAATTCTGAGTTCTCGATCTGCCTGATACACCCAGGAGCATGATTTCACGACGGCCTCGTCGGAGTGCCGCACCACGCCAACGCAGCCTCGTTTCTTTGGCAGTTGCTACAGATTTGTGCAGTTTGCTTTCCCCCAAAAACGACTAAGCCCGGCCGAGGCCGGGCTGGAGTGCCTGCTTCAGGTGTTAGCTGAAGTGGGCGCCGTGGGTGCGATCGTAGCCATCAGAAGCGAAGGTGTCCGATTTGGTGCGGCTGAAACCGTCTTCGGCGAAGGTGGCTGAACCGGTTTTGTCATAGCCGTCCTCTGCAAAAGTGGCAGAACCTGTGCGGTCGTAGCCATCGGCGGCAACTGCAGCAGAACCTGTGCGGCTGTAGCCGTCTTCAGCAAAGCTCGACGAGTGGGTGTGGTCGAAACCATCGGCGGCAAAAGCGTTGAAAGCCAGGGCGGAGAAGGCGGCGGCGAGGATAATTTTGGTTTTCATGATGAAGCTCCTTGTTTCGTGTTTGGGATGTTCAGTGGCTATGGGTTTAAGACTACGCTGATTAATTTGATTAAAAAGCGCAAAAAATAGCGTTAAATAATCTATTTATTCGATGTATACGCCCGCGTAAAAACAGGCTTCACACGTTGTCCTGCTTCCCGTTGGCGGCTGCTCAAGTCAGTCGACCCGAGAGGTCTTGCTGAGATTGATAGTGGACTAACAGTATTAACTGACAATTAATTCGGAAAAATCATACGTACAGACAGGCTTTTCATCTGTCCGCTACCTATTTTTCACCCTGTAAGTACCAGTCTTCAGCCTGCAAAAAGCCGGCACCCAGAACGGCTTTTCCCTTTGAGTCCTGGAGCCTTGACCGAATGAACAAACTTCCTCAGATCACCCTTGCATTTTGGGTGATGAAAATTTGCGCCACTACCTTGGGCGAGACAGCGGGCGACTTGCTGTCGATGACCCTCAATGTGGGCTATGCCGTCAGCTCAATGATCCTTATCAGTGTGTTTGTCCTGACTCTGCTGACTCAGTTGTTCTCCAAAACCTACAACCCAGTGCTGTATTGGCTGGTGATTCTGTCGACCAGTACAGCCGGGACCACCATGTCCGACTTTATGGACCGCACGCTGGGGCTGGGCTATGCCACTGGCTCGTTGATTTTGGTGTCGATTCTGGTCGCGATTTTTGCGCTCTGGAAATGGAGCGGCGAATCATTAAACGTCAGCCAGGTGCAGAGCCCGCGTGGCGAGATGTTCTATTGGATGGCGATTCTGTTTTCCAACACGCTGGGCACGGCTTTAGGCGATTACCTTGCGGATGATTCAGGGCTGGGTTTTGCGGGGGGCGCGCTGTTTATCGGGGCGACCATTGCAGTCGTGGTGCTGGCGCGCTACTTCACCAAAATATCGTCGGTGGTGTTGTTCTGGATAGCGTTCGTACTGACGCGCCCATTTGGCGCAACCTTGGGCGATTTCCTGACCAAACCCCTTGAAAAGGGCGGGCTGGACTTCGGTACTATCGGTTCATCGCTGGTGTTGGCGGGGATATTGGTGGCAATGATCGCCGGGGCGGCATACGCCAAAAACAGACAAGCTCAACCTGGGATGGCTGAGCTGTCCTGACCTTTAGCCGTTACCAAACGTGGGAGTGAGCCTGCTCGCTCCCACAGAGGCCGCTGCGCGGTTAGTCGGTTTCGATTCGCGAGTGCTTGCGGGTGTCTTTCATGGTTGCGTATACCGCCAGCGAGCAGGCGATACAGGCAGTCACATACCAGTAGTAACCGGTTTCCATGCCTGCACTCTTGAACCACAGCGCAATGTATTCAGCTGTACCGCCGAAAATCGACACGGTTAGTGCGTAAGGCAAGCCTACGCCCAGTGCGCGAATTTCCGTTGGGAACAGTTCAGCTTTCACCACGGCGTTGATCGAGGTGTAACCGCTGACAATGATCAGCGCGGCCATGATCAGGAAAAACGCACCCCACCAGGTGGTGATGGTGTGCAACGTGGTGAGGATCGGCACGGTGAACAAGGTCCCGAGCACGCCGAAAGCGATCAGGATCGGACGACGACCGATCTTGTCCGAAAGCGCGCCCACCAGCGGCTGAATACACATGAACAGGAACAGTGTCGCAGCCGAAATGGTGGTGGAGTCCGAGATACTCATGCCCACCGTGTTCACCAGGTATTTCTGCATGTACGTGGTGTAGGTGTAGAACGCCAGCGTGCCGCCCATAGTCAGGCCGACTACGGTCATCAGCTCTTTAGGGTGACGCATCAAGGTGCGCATGGCGCTTTCCTTGGGCTTGACCCTGGTCTTTTTGAACGATTCGGTTTCTTCCATGCCACGACGCAGGTACAGCGCGACGACGGCACACAGGGCGCCGATCACGAACGGTACGCGCCAGCCCCAGCTGTACAGCTGTTCTTCGGTGAGGGTTTGTTGCAGCACGATCAACACGCCCAGCGCGATGAGCTGACCCGAGATCAGGGTCACGTACTGGAAGCTGGAGAAGAAGCCGCGACGTTCCTTGGTTGCCATCTCGCTCAGGTAGGTAGCCGAGGTGCCGTATTCGCCACCCACCGACAAACCTTGCAGCAAACGGGCGAAGACCAGCAGGACCGGGGCCCACACGCCAATGGTTTCGTAACCTGGCGACAGGGCGATAACCAGCGAGCCGAAGCACATCAGCAGCACCGAGGCCATCAGTGCGGCTTTACGGCCTTTACGGTCAGCGTACAGGCCCATCAGCCAGCCGCCGATCGGGCGCATCAGAAAGCCTACGGCGAAGATCGCAGCCGTGTTGAGCAGTTGTGCGGTGGTGTCGCCCTTGGGGAAAAAAGCCTTGGCGAAGTACAGCGAGAATGCGGCGTAAACGTACCAGTCGTACCACTCGACCATATTGCCGACGGAACCACTGAAAATCGATTTGATACGGCTGGAGGTGGTCTTTTCTTTAGGGGCCGCAGACACGGACCCGGCAGGCAGGGTGCTGGAGTTATCCATTAAATGGATCCTTCTTTCATTGTTTTTTTATAGCGCGTCAAAACGCGAGCTTACTGAGCTATAGCAGGAGTTGTGCCAAGGCTGGAGGGCCCGGTTTACAAGGGGGGAGGGGTATTAATGAGCGGGAATCCGCTGATGCTCGGTGTGGCGATAAGCGGAAAACCGCCGACTACGTGGTTTGCGTAAACGCTTCACGCACCAACCCGTGACGCTGCATTTTTTCATTCAGGGTCCGGCGCGGCAGTTGCAGTTCGTTGAGCACAGCTTTGATGTCGCCTTTATGCCGGGTCAGCGCTGCACGCAAGCATTGCGCCTCGAAGGCTTCCTGTTGTGCCACCAGTGATTGCCCTGCGCCGACGTCTTCAAATTGCGGTTCGCTCAAGCCCAGAATATCCCGTTCGGCCACGTTGGCCAGTTCGCGCACGTTGCCCGGCCAGTCGTGGCTCAGCAAGCGCGACAGTTGCGGCCCGCTCAACACTTGTGCGCTGCGGCCAAGGCGTTCGGCGGCGTTGCGGGAAAAAGCGTCGTACAACAACGCAATATCTTCGCGGCGCTCGCGCAGTGGCGCCAGGCGCAGCTCGGCCACGGTCAAACGATAGGCCAGGTCTTCGCGAAAACGCCCTGCGCGGGCCTCTTCGAGCAAGTCGGGTTTGGTGGCAGCAATTACCCGCAGGTTCACGCTGATGCTTTGGTTGGAGCCCAAACGCTCCAGCTTTTGCTCCTGCAACACCCGCAGCAGTTTGGCTTGCTGGGCCAGCGGCATGCTTTCGATTTCATCCAGAAACAAAGTCCCGCCGTCGGCATACTCCAGCTTGCCGATGCGCTTGCCCTGGGCTCCGGTAAACGCGCCGCTTTCGTGGCCGAACAGCTCGGCTTCAAACAACTGCTCGGGGATCGCCGAGCAGTTGAGGGCGACAAAAGGTTTGTCGGCACGCGGGCCAAAGTCATGCAGGCAGCGGGCGACCAGCTCTTTGCCGCTGCCGGTCTCGCCACGGATCAACACGTTGACTGGCAACGGTGCCAGCTCCAGCACCTGGCGGCGTAAGGTTTGCAAGCTGCGCGATACACCGAGCAGGCATCCGTCGATCTGCTCGCGCAGGTCTGCCTGTTCGTGCAAACGGCGGTTTTCCAGCACCAGTTGGCGCTTTTCCAGGGCTCGTCGCAGACTGCTGAGCAGCGCCTCGGGGCTGAAGGGTTTTTCCAGGAAGTCGTATGCACCATCACGCATGGCCTCGACGGCCATCGGCACATCGCCGTGCCCGGTCAGCAGGATCACCGGCAAGTCCGCGTCCAGTTGCTGCAAGCGGGTCAGCAGGGCCAGGCCGCCCATCCCCGGCATACGCACATCACTGACTATCACCCCGGCAAAATGCGCGGGCAACTGGCTCAGGCAATCCTCGGCGCAGCTGAACAACTGCACGTCAAAGCCGCTTAAGCTCAGCCATTGTTCCACGGCATTACGAATACTGGCCTCATCATCGACCACGATCACCGAGTTGAGCATGTGTCAAAATTCCTGTGCGACGGGCAGCGTCAGCGTGAATTGCGCGCCATCAGTCTGGTTGCAGGCGGTCAGGCGACCGCCGATTTCGTGAACAATGGCGTAAGACACCGCCAGGCCCAAGCCTAATCCGTCACCCACGGGTTTGGTGGTGAAGAACGGGTCGAAGATTTTACCCAAATGCTCCTCGCCAATTCCGCCGCCGCTGTCGCTAACGGTCAAGTGCCACAGTTGTTGATTGGCCTCGATGCGGATCTCCAGGCGCTTGCGTGATTTGTCTTGCATGGCGTCCAGGGCGTTGCGCAGCAGGTTGATCAACACTTGCTCCAGACGGATCGCGTCGCCGCGAACCCAGGCCGGGCGTACCAGCTTGGTACTCAGCTCGATGGCTTCACCTTGCAGGCGCGGCTCCAGCAGTTGCAGGGCCTGATCGACCACGCTCGCCAGATCCAGCCGTTCGCGCAAGCCGCCGGGGCTTTGTCGGGCGTAGGTTTTCAGATGACCGGTAAGTGCTGCCATGCGTGTCAGCATCTGTTCCAGCGGAACCAGAGCTTTATAGGCATCGTCGATCCGGCCGTGATCAAGCAACAGGCGCATGGTCGCCAATTGCATGCGCTGGGCAGTCAGTGGCTGGTTGATCTCATGGGCCAGTGCCGCTGACATTTGCCCCAGCGCCGCGAGTTTGGCTGATTGCACCAGGCCATCTTGGGCAGTGCGTAAATCCCGGGTGCGGGCTTCGACCAGTTGTTCGAGTTCTTCGCGATTGCGCTGACGCAGGCGCGCCAGTCGCCAGCGCTGGAGTAAAAATAGCCCTAGGAACACCCCTGTCAGCCATAGGCCAATTGCAGCCAGTGCAGCATTGCGGCTGTCTTCAGCGGCTGCCATCGGGCGGCGCAACAGGTGCAGCGTCCAGCCTTCAGCACTGAGCGGCAACGAGTCCCATAAATAGTCTGCCGGGCCGTTGGGGCCTTCGACGCGGGTCAAGTAGCTGTTTTCACCAAAGCTGCGCAGGGTGTGGGTCTTCATCAACGTTAGCGGCTGATTATGGTACTGGCGGGTGGTGGCAATTTCGCTGCGATCGCTGTCACTCAATGGGCGCAACAGGCGATAGCGCCAGCCGGGTTGGTTGGCAATAAACACAATGCCCCGTGCGTCGCTGACCAGCAGCGTGTCGTTGCCCTGGCTCCATTCGCGCTCAAGCTGCGGAAACTCCAGCTTGACCACCATCGCGCCCAAAAACTGGCCGTTGGCATCGAGTACTGCACTGGACAGGAAATAGCCTGGAATCCCGCTGGTCACGCCTACGGCATAAAAGCTTCCGGCGCCCTTGCTGCGGGTCTGGCTGAAGTAAGGCCTGAAACCATAGTTATGGCCCACATAGCTGTTGGAGGTATTCCAGTTGCTGGCGGCGACTGCCAGGCCGGTGCTGTCGAGCAATTCCAGGGTTGAGGACTGCGCCGCACCATTGATGCGTTCGAGTTTTTGATTGAGCGCCGCCTGGACTTGCGCGGTCATGGGCTTGCTCAGGGCCGCCACCAGCTCCGGGTCCAGCGCCAGTACGGCGGGCAGGGCGCGATAGCGTTCGATCAGGGTGTGCAGCGAGTTGGCATACAGGCTCAGTTGCTCGGGCCCACGCCTGGCGCTTTCTTCCAGCGCATGTTCCTGGGCCTGACGCATCGCCCAGCCGCCAGCCACAGCCGCACCGGCCAGAATCAACACGCAATACAGCGCCAAACGCAGGGCGCGAGACGTCACAGGCATAGTGGCAAACCGCTCGAAAGGGGGGCGCGAACCATAGCATGACGCCAGCGCCTTGGCCGCGCAGGGATATCTATCTACCGCGGCGCAGATTTTCTCAGGGGTATCTTGGATTCCACCCCAACGGAATCAAACACATGATCACGAATTTACCCCCCGTGCGCGGTCGAGCGCCGTTGCTGCTGTCCAATCTGCAGTGGGCTCAGAGAGAAGCGCTTTCTTATATATCTTCGCTCGCGCAGGCCAATTTTGCCGGGTTGAGCGAAGCGCAAAAATTCAGTTACCCCGTGCTTTATCGACAGGCGCAGGCAGCCCACAAGGCGGTCGATGAGGAGCTCACGCGGGTCAAGGCCGATTTCAAGTCGGCGCATCTTGCGGTGCTCAAGTCCGAGCTTAAAACACTGCTGGACGTGGATGTCGACCCCGAGCACGCCCGGATCTACACCCGCTATCGCGAAAATACCGAGGAGGATCTGTTTGAGTACATGGCGCGTATCAGCGGTGGGCCGCCTGTTGCCCGCGAGCCCAAGTTCACCTTCAGCCCTTCGCGTGAACCACGTGCACTGGACCAGTCCAGATTCATTGAACACCTTCGCTCCGCATCATTGTGGGAGGCCGCTTGCGAGAACTTCAGCTACCGGACCGACTCGGTGTTACTTCGGCCCTACAGTTTTGAACAAGCCAGTTACATCGACTATTCCGAGGGTTTTACAGGCAGGCCTGCGGCCCCGTTTATCAAGATTGTGCGAACACTGGATTTGGGCACGAAGCTCAAACATGTACTTGATCAGGCTACAGGGGCTGACGGCTCTTTGATGCTGCTGGTAGTCGCAGCGGCTAAAGCCAGTCTTGAATTCGATCTGCTGGAGGCTTACCGCAACAGCTTTGCGTCAAAGGTCAATCGTACGGATTACGAACGATTGCTCAGCATGTTGAAAGGCGACTCAACGCCTCATATATGGCCGGTTTCAATGGGGCTTAAACCCCTGATACCGAAGCTTTACCCCCACGAGGCGACAGGCACGCGTGATGACGCCAACCTGTTGTTTGGCAACGACAGTAGTCTGGGGCTGGTGGGTACGGGCGAAGTTTCCCTGCCTTTGTTTCTTGTAAAAGTGCCGGAGGTGTCAGGCGTTTTCAGCTATTTCCCGCAGCGCCTGGGCGGTGCGTTGTTATGGCACAAGGATGTCGATCACGGGTTCAAGCAGTTTGTGCAGCAACTCAGGCACGACCACAGCAAAGGCCAGCTTGGTTGGTTCATCAGGCATCTGGCGCTGAAAGACCTGGGGTTTTTTAACACGCTGCTGAGTGACGAGCCCAGGCCTACAGGCATGACGTGGCTTGCAGGGGTTTTGCATGACAGTTTTCGCAGTACCTTCCCCGAGCCCGACTTGAACAGTTTGCAACTGTATGTCGATATGCGCTCAAGCGGCTCTCAGCCTTTGGCCAAGAGGGTTGGAGAGCAGCAGACGCAGCGCTTGCGTTCCAATCTGGAACTGCTGGCCACCAGCAAGTCGGCATTGGATTGGCAAGCGTTCAAGGAGGCATTGTCCGACCTTGGCAGTGAGGTGCTGACAATGCTCATCACCCCCATGCCGGGTGGCGTCCTGGGGCTCAATAAAATCATGCTGGCCGCCATATTCGGCTCCCTGACCTACAGCCTTGTGCAAGGGGTGAAGGACGCCAGTGGCGGGCAGGCCAATACCTTCGCCAGTTCATTGGCCGACAGCGCAGACTTGCTGATCAGCGCCCGTTTGATGGGGGTTGCCACCAAGGCGCAGCGCCTGCGCAGGCAAAAAGTGTGGAGCACTCTTGGCCAGCCGCGAAAGGTTGTCGACCGGGCCGGTAACGTCGAACTGTGGCGGCCGGACCCGAGTGCTTACCCGCATTTTTCGGCTGCGTTTCTCGAAGGCCGGGTAGCCAATGCCCAGGGTGTACACGAGATCAATGGAAAGCTGTATGCCAAGGTCCAGCAGGGCGACACTATCCTCGCAGTTGAAGTCATCCATGAGCCCCAGGCTCGGCATTACCTTCTCAAGACCGATAACCCCAGGGCATTCAGGCCGCCGGTGGCCTTTGATTCCGGCCAGCAGCTCTGGCGTCTGGCACTGGATGATGTGCAGAGCCTGGACGATAAACAGTTGCTGCAGCGCATGTTGCCGTCGGACGTGCCTGATTCGGCGCTGGCAGACATTGAACGGATGCTGAATATTACCGGCACCACCCGTGAGCAATTGCAAAATGCCTGGCAAGGCCAGTTGATTCCCGGCCCGCTGGCCGATGGCGTTCGTCGATTGCAGGCTGACCGGCTGCTTGAGCGAATCGTCAGTGATTTGCCGCGTCGCGGCGAAATGCCGGTCAACGCTGACAACACGGTCTTTTGCCTGTTGACCCAACTGCAACACTGGCCAGGCGACACGGTGCTCGATGTGTTCAGCCAGCAAGGGCAACTGCTTGAGTCCTATGGCAAGGATTACCGGCCCGGCACTTCGTTGAGACATATCGAGATCAAGCGTCTGGACCACGGCTCGTATGTGGCCAAAAACGATGTCACCCAAGGCAGTGCCCAGGTGGAGCAACTGTTCACGTTGATCCTCGACCAATTGCCAGAGGCTTCAGCACTTGGCCGCGACAACAATCCGCATCTGAGCCGGGCTGGGCGCATTGCCTCGGTACGCGAGCAAATTGCGCAGTTGGCCCGAGAGGACAAAACCCTGCTGTTCAAGGCGCTCACAGTGCTGGACGGGCATAAACGCAGCGACCCGATTGCCAGCGCAGACCCCAGCAGAAAGTATTTGCCGCTGAGCTGCCCGCCACTCCATGACACCACAACCCCATTGCTGGCCAAGCTTCATCAGCTTAATGACGGACTTTCGATCGAAAGTCTTGAACCCTTGATGGCTGCGCACCCGTTCAGTCAGGCCCAGATTACGCAGGCTCTGGAGCACAGCGCACAGCCGTGGGCATTTACCCGCGCAGCCGGGCAATTGCAGACCAGGTTACGGGTGGATGCGGCGCTGGACGGGATTTATCACCGACGGGCCTACAACCCCGATATGGATTTGTGGGCCCGTGAATTTGCCGCAGGTGTTTTGCGCGACAAGCTCAATCGCAGATTGGTGGTGATTGATCTGCCTGCCCCGACTTCCAAGGACTACATATCCACCGGGCCAGACGACCCCACAATCGTACTGCGCCATCACGGCAATGGTCTCTATGAAGTGGCTGACTTTCGTCGCGGGGAAGCGGCCACTTTTGGTTTGACCCCTGACAGTTTCTATCTGGCGATCAATCAGGTGCTGCGCCATCAGGAACGCATCGACTTGGGTGTAAATGGCCCCAGCGTACCGGGCCTGCGCCAGATTCTGGGCGATGCCATGCTTGCCCGGCGCCAGGCTGATGGCAAGGTTGATTTGTGGGACAACACTACTTTTCAATATGAGCGCAATGTAGTGGTGCCGCGTGATCAGCGGCCCGGCGAGGCAGGCCTTTACGATATCGGCGGCAACTACTATTTGCCTTTATATGGCGCGGTTTATCAGATCGGGTTCGACACTACGATCAACAAATGGCGCATGAAACACCCGAATAAAGTGGGGGTTAACGAGCCGACGCTGGAGCACAATTACGACGGCGCATGGCGCCAAACTATTGAGAATCCGTTGCAGTGGGCGGGTCTCAAACTGTTGCGAAGGCTACGTGCCCGGCCCGAGTCGATCAGTGACGAGATGGGCCATAAAATCATGGCTGTGAGCAATATCGACGAGGGCGTTTTGCGTCAGGTACACATCAACAACCTCACGCCACCGCCTTTGTTGATTGATACCTGGAAGCGTTTTCAGATCGAAAACGATATTCAGCGCTTCGCCCACCAAATGCAGGCGCATCACTCCCTGGCCGAAGCTCGCAGCGATCTTCCCCTGTTGCTGATCGCTGCCATCGAAGCCGACTTCCAGCGCGATTACCAACAACTCTCCGAGGAGCCCGGACTGTCGGACGAAGCAGAGTTGCAAAGAGGTTCAGAACTCGCATCTGTCCGGGATCAGAAGCTCAATCTGCTGATCGAAGAGCTGACTCGGCGGGCTTATCAGGCCAGCGAATAAGTGAAGCTGTGGCCGGTCCCGAAATCAGGCGACAGGGTGGGTGTTCCCCCTGATCGCCACCACACTCAGCAACTGCCCTTCAAACAGACAAAATTGCGCGTCCAGCTCGCGCCCGTGTTGCCACTCTGGCGACAGGTCGGTGAGCAAGCGCAGGCGTACCTGGCCTTCGGGTGACCAACTCAGTACTTCAGCGTGTTCAAAGTAGAAGCGTTTTTGCACCAGCGGGAACAGTGCCTTGAACAGGCTTTCCTTGACCGAAAACGTCAGTGTGACCAGTAGGGCGATCTGCTCGGCAGGCCCGGCGGCCATCCGCACAAGTTCGTCCGGGGTGAGGATTTCCTTGGCCAGACGCTGGGCACGCTCGGTACTGAGCAGTTTTTCCAGATCTATGCCCAAGCCTTGCCAGTCACGTTTAAGCGCGACGATAGCCGCCGCGCGGCCGTTACTGTGGGTAATGGCGCCAGTGATATGTGTTGGCCAGACGGGGGCCCGGTCTTCGCCAATGCTCGGAGTGGCGCGGGTGTCGTCCAATTGCAGCAGGGCTGCGCGGGCGCAGAGTCGCCCGGCCAGAAATTCGGCTTGGCGTTTGGCCACCGAGCGTTGAATACTCGCAGGCATTTCAATGGCGCTACGGGCAAAGTCGCCAGTTGCGAGTTGTGAAGGATTGAAGTCGGTGCTCAGCCATACGCTGGCGGGCAGTGCCTGAGGCAATGGCCAGTCAGCGCGCAGCGGCGTGCAGCAGGCAGGCAGGGCGGGAAGTCGGTTCATGCCGAGCATTGTGCCGGGGCTTGGTCCGGCTGTGCAATTGTTCAGAGTATGTTCAGGGCGTACGACTTACTGTGTAGCTAGGCTATAGAGGACACACGTCCTTCGTGACGCGGATTGGCTTGGGAGAGCGCGATGAAATTGCTGGTGGTTGAAGATGAGGCGTTGCTGCGCCATCACTTGCAAACCCGTCTGACAGAAAGCGGCCATGTGGTCGAGTCGGTAGCCAATGCCGAAGAGGCGTTGTACCAGACCGAGCAGTTCAATCATGACTTGGCGATGATTGATTTGGGCTTGCCGGGGCTCGGTGGCCTGGAACTGATTCGACAGCTGCGCGCCCGGGGCAAGACGTTTCCGATCCTGATTCTCACGGCACGGGGCAACTGGCAGGACAAGGTCGAAGGGCTGGCTGCGGGGGCTGACGATTACGTGGTCAAACCGTTTCAGTTTGAAGAGCTTGAAGCGCGTCTCAATGCGTTGCTGCGCCGCTCCAGTGGCTTTACCCAGTCAACCATCGTGGCGGGTGCACTAGTGCTGGACATTAACCGCAAGCAAGCAGTGCTCGATGGTGAGCCGCTGGCGTTGACTGCTTATGAATACCGGATTCTTGAATACCTGATGCGCCATCACCAGCAAGTGGTGGCCAAGGACCGACTGATGGAACAGCTGTACCCGGATGACGAGGAACGTGATCCGAATGTGATCGAGGTGCTGGTCGGGCGCCTGCGACGCAAGCTTGAGGGGGCAAACGGCTTTAAGCCAATCGATACGGTTCGCGGTCTGGGGTATCTGTTTACTGAGCGCTGCCGATGATTCGTTCGCTTCGCGTTCGATTGATGCTGGCGGCAACCTTGTTGGCCGTGTTGTTTATGCTGGCGTTGCTGCCAGCGATGCAGGGAGCGTTCAGTTTGGCGCTCAAGGACGCTATTGAGCAACGTTTGGCGTCGGATGTAACCACGCTGATTTCAGCGGCAAAGATGGAGAAAAATCGCCTGAAAATGCCGGAGCTGTTGCCGGATGAGCAATTCGACCTGCCGGACAGCCGCGTGCTTGGCTACATCTATGACCGCGAGGGGCACCTGGTGTGGCGCTCGCGGGCGACGCAAGAAGAAACCATCAACTACAGGCCGCGCTATGACGGGCGCGGCAACGAGTTTGCGAGTATTCGCGAAGACAATGGCGAAGAGTTTTTTGTCTACGATGTAGAGGTCAAGTTGCTAGGCGGCAAGAGCGCCGCCTTCAGCTTTGTTGCCTTGCAACCGATGCGCGAATACAACCTGACACTGGCAGGCTTGCGCGAAAATCTTTACCTGGGCTTCGGCGCCGCTTTGGTTGTGCTGCTGGCATTGCTATGGATTGGTCTGACGTGGGGGTTACGTGCCTTGCGACGTTTGAGTCAGGAACTGGATGAAATCGAGACTGGCAAGCGCGAGAGTCTCAGCGAGCAGCACCCTCGGGAGTTGTTGCGTCTGACCGGCTCGCTGAACCGTTTGCTGCAAAGCGAACGCGAGCAGCGTACGCGTTATCGCGATTCGCTCGACGACCTGGCCCATAGCCTGAAAACGCCCTTGGCTGTATTGCAGGGGGTGAGTGAAAGCATGGCTCAGCGCCCGGCAGAGCGTGATCAGGCCTGGGTACTGCAAAGCCAGATCGAGCGCATGAATCAGCAAATTGGCTATCAGTTGCAACGGGCCAGCTTGCGTAAAAGCGGTCTGGTACGTCATCAGGTCGAGCTGCTGCCGGTGGTGCAAAGCCTGTGCAACACGCTGGACAAGGTGTACCGCGACAAGCGGGTCAAGATCAGTTTTGACATTCCGGAGCTGAGCCATGTACCAATCGAGCAGAACGCCTTGCTGGAACTGTTGGGTAACCTGCTGGAGAACGCCTACAGGCTGTGTCTGAGCCAGGTACGCATCAGCTTTCAACGTAATATTCACGGGATTGAGGTGTGCGTGGAAGACGATGGCCCGGGGGTGCCGCCGGATCAGCGCGCGCGGATCCTGCAGCGCGGCGAACGCCTGGATCGTCAGCATCCGGGGCAGGGCATTGGTCTGGCAGTGGTCAAGGACATCATTGAAAGCTATGACGCCACCTTGACCCTGAATGATTCGTCGTTGGGCGGGGCGGAGTTCCGGATTCATTTTCCGGCGGTGGTCCTGTAGCAGCTGCCGAAGGAACGAGGCTGCGTTCGATTGCGAAGCAATCGTAAAATCTGTGTCCGCGGTTTAACTGAAAGACCGTGATCTCTGGTTTTACGACGGCTTCGCCGCCGAACGCAGCCTCGCTGCGCTCCTCAGCGGCTACAGAGATACTTCAAGCCTGCTCGCGAGGCGGATATCCGCCATCTAACCCGCCCCCACGACCTGAATGGGCGGAATCCCGCCAAATGCTGTCCTACAAAATCAGTCTGTAATTTCCTACAAGATCAGGCGCTATAGGCCATTGAGGGGTTTTTGCCCAATGTGGCCCACGGCTTGCAATAAGTGCGAGAGGTCTGCCGTAAGAGCAGCTCCAAAAACAAATCCCTCCAAGTACAGGAGGGTTCGCGCTTTAGGTATCACCAGTCTCAGACGGAATGATGATTGAGTGACGCACTTGAGGAACTTAGCAATGACGACTCGTCAGCCACTGTACAAATCACTGTATTTTCAAGTAATCGTAGCTATTGCGATCGGCATCTTGCTGGGCCATTTCTACCCGCAAACCGGTGTTGCACTTAAACCGCTGGGTGATGGTTTCATCAAACTGATCAAGATGGTCATCGCGCCCATTATTTTCTGTACGGTGGTAAGCGGTATTGCCGGTATGCAGAGCATGAAATCGGTCGGCAAGACCGGCGGTTATGCGTTGCTTTACTTCGAAGTCGTGTCGACCATTGCCCTGTTGATCGGGTTGATTGTAGTTAACGTGGTTCAGCCGGGCGCTGGCATGCACATTGATGTGTCCACGCTGGACGCAAGCAAAATTGCTGGCTACGTGACAGCTGGTGCGGACCAGAGCATCGTTGGCTTTATCCTCAACGTGATCCCGTCGACCATTGTTGGCGCCTTTGCCAACGGTGACATCCTGCAAGTGCTGATGTTCTCGGTAATCTTCGGTTTCGCCCTGCATCGCCTGGGTGCTTACGGCAAACCGGTACTGGACTTCATCGACCGCTTCGCCCATGTGATGTTCAACATCATCAACATGATCATGAAGCTGGCGCCACTCGGTGCGCTGGGTGCGATGGCTTTCACCATCGGCGCTTACGGCGTAGGTTCGCTGGTGCAGCTGGGCCAGTTGATGATCTGCTTCTACATCACTTGCGTGCTGTTCGTGCTGATCGTGCTGGGCGGTATTGCCCGCGCTCACGGTTTCAGCGTTCTGAAGCTGATCCGCTACATCCGTGAAGAGCTGTTGATCGTACTGGGCACGTCTTCGTCGGAATCAGCCCTGCCACGCATGCTGGTGAAAATGGAGCGCCTGGGCGCGAAGAAGTCGGTAGTAGGTCTGGTGATCCCGACCGGCTATTCGTTCAACCTCGACGGTACTTCGATCTACCTGACCATGGCGGCCGTGTTTATCGCTCAAGCGACTGACACCCACATGGACATCACGCACCAGATCACTCTGCTGCTGGTGTTGTTGCTGTCGTCCAAAGGCGCTGCAGGCGTGACCGGTAGCGGCTTTATCGTGCTGGCTGCAACCCTGTCGGCTGTAGGCCACTTGCCGGTGGCAGGCCTGGCGCTGATTCTGGGTATCGACCGCTTCATGTCTGAAGCCCGCGCGCTGACCAACCTGATCGGTAACGCTGTGGCAACCCTGGTTGTGGCCAAGTGGGTTAATGAGCTGGACGCCGACACGCTGCAAACAGAGCTGAACTCCGGCGGTCGCCCGCTGGAAGATACTCGCCCGCAAGATGACCTGGGTGTGGCCGAAGGCCCGGCCCCGGTGTTGTTGAAGTAAGTTTGAGCGCATAAAAAACCCGTCTTCGGACGGGTTTTTTTATGCCTGCTTATTCGACTCGGGTTTGGCCGCTGAACACCAAGGTCTGGCGGCAGCGTCGGCACAGATAGCCGCGGCCTTGCCTGACCAGGGCGTGACGCTGGGCCGAAAACGCGAAGTCGCTGTCCGGGCAGGGGCAGCGGTAGATATAGCGCGTGGCGCTGCGCCGTTTGATTGCGTAGGTATGACAGCGATTGGGGGGCAGTTCGTACACCCCGCGCATGATCAATTGCCATTCTTCGCCGTGGGGTGCGATGCGCTCACCAAACAGTTGATGGGCAATCAGGTGCGCCACTTCGTGGGGGACGGTTTGCTTGAGGAAATCTTCACTGTTTTCGCGGTACAGCTGCGGATTGAAGCGCAGCAGGTTTTCGTGCAGATGGGCGACACCGGCTTTTTGCCCGCGCAGCTTGAAGCTGACGACGGGGCGTTTGAAGGGGCGTTTGAAAAACACTTCAGCCTGTTGGAAACAGTCTTCGACGCGGGTATTGAGTGACTCGGGCATTCGATTCGGTTCTCCAGAGCAGGCGATTATGCCGCAAGCCGTGGTGGTTCCGAAGTATTGAGGTGCCGAATGGTCATGACGCAAAACCTGTAGCCGCTGCCGCAGGCTGCCATAAGGGTCGAAGGACCTTCAAAAATCAGGGCCGCTGCGCGACCCATCGCAGCCTGCGGCAGCGGCTACAGGTAGTGCCTGCTAATTGGTATACACCGGCCCTACGCCCAGGCCCCAGACAATCACGGTAAACGCCATGATCGCCACCAGAACCACCAGGCCTACTGCCAGCACCGAACTTGAAAACAGAAAGCCTTCATCCGGATCGATGCTCATAAAGGTCGGCAAGCCGACATACAGCAAATACACCGTGTAGCAAATGGCTGCGGTGCCTACCACCATACCCAGCCACATATGCGGATACAGCGCCGCCAGCCCGCCAATAAACAGCGGTGTAGCGGTATAGGTGGCAAAGGCCACGCAACGCTGAAGGCTGGGTTGGGCATCGTAAGTACGGGCCATCCAGTGGACAAACGTGCCCATTACCGCGACGCCCGCAAGCATTGCGATGTATGACATCAGGGTCATCCACAAAGCGCTGTCGAGGGTCAGCATCACCGGTGCGCGATTACCGATGACCCAGCCCACCTGGGTCGTGCCAATAAACGCAGAAATGGCCGGAATCGCAGCCAGGATCAGCGTGTGAGTGAAGTACATATGGCCGATGCTTTCTTCTGCATCAGAACGGATCTCGCGCCACTCTTGATCGGGGTGGGTGAAAAGGCCCACTACGTGATGGATCATGGCTGTCGCTCCTGTATGAGACGCATCGCCCCCAGTGGGACGCGTGCCGGTCGCGCAGCCAGAACGTATGAACAACCAGGCAGGCATGCGGCCTTAAACGCAAGTATAGGAAACCTGTCAGACAATAGAACTGGCCCTTTAGAGCATATTGTGCTGTCAGATACGGGCTTATCGCATTGGCGTCTTTAGGCGGCAAAGGGTTCGTTGGTTGCGTTTTTTTCGGTAAAATCTGCGGCTTTTGGTCTTAACTCGCGGAATTGAAGCGCTATGGGCACTCTTTCGGTCTCTCAAAACAAACTCCAGAAACGCCTGCGTCGATTGACCGGTGAGGCTGTGGCCGACTTCAAGATGATTGAGCACGGTGACAGGGTGATGGTGTGCCTGTCGGGCGGCAAGGACAGCTACACGCTGCTCGATGTGCTGCTGCACCTGCAAAAGGTCGCGCCGATCCAGTTCGAGATCATTGCCGTGAACATGGACCAAAAGCAGCCGGGCTTCCCCGAGGATGTGCTGCCGGCCTACCTCAAGTCGCTGGGCGTGGAATATCACATTGTTGAAAAGGACACCTACTCGGTGGTCAAGGAGCTGATCCCCGAGGGCAAGACCACCTGCTCGCTGTGCTCGCGCTTGCGTCGTGGCACCTTGTACACCTTTGCCGATAAAATCGGCGCGACCAAGATGGCCTTGGGTCATCACCGCGATGACATCATTGAAACCTTTTTCCTTAACATGTTCTTCAACGGCACCCTCAAGGCAATGCCGCCCAAGCTGCGTTCCGATGACGGGCGCAATGTGGTGATCCGTCCGCTGGCGTACTGCAACGAGATGGACATTCAGGCCTACTCCGACTGGCAGCAGTTCCCGATCATTCCTTGTAACTTGTGCGGTTCGCAGGAAAACCTGCAGCGCCAGGTGGTCAAGGACATGCTCAAAGAGTGGGACCGCAAGACGCCGGGCCGCACCGAGAGTATCTTTCGCAGCTTGCAAAATGTGATGCCGTCGCAGTTGGCGGACCGTAACCTGTTTGATTTCGCGAGCCTGAAGATCGACGAAACCGCCGCGTCGCGATTCGTCAATCTGCTCAACCTGTAAATTGCCGAGAGGAGAGGGCATGCGCGACTACAAATGGCTGCACGAATACTGTTTGAATCGCTTTGGTTCGTCAGCCGCATTGGAAGCCCAGTTACCCGTCCCGAAAGCTGCGGAGCAATTGCGCCATATCAGCGATGATCGCTACCTGTCGACCCTGGCCCTGCGCGTTTTTCGAGCCGGGCTCAAGCACAGTGTGGTCGATGCCAAGTGGCCAGTGTTTGAAGAGGTGTTCTTTGGCTTTGATCCTGAAAAAGTGGTGCTGATGGGGGCCGAGCATCTGGAGCGGTTGATGCAGGATGCGCGGATCATTCGCCACCTGGGCAAGCTCAAGAGCGTGCCGCGCAATGCGCAGATGGTGCTCGACATTACCCATGAGCACGGCAGCTTTGGTGCGTTTATCGCGGATTGGCCGGTGACCGATATCGTGGGGTTGTGGAAGTACCTGGCCAAACATGGGCATCAGTTGGGCGGTTTGTCGGCGCCGCGCTTTTTGCGCATGGTCGGCAAGGACACCTTTGTGCCCAGCTATGACGTGGTGGCCGCGTTGAGCGCGCAGAAGCTGGTGGACAAGGCACCTACCAGCCTGCGGGACCTGGCGATCGTGCAGAACGCGTTCAACCAGTGGCACGCAGAAAGTGGACGGCCGATGTGCCAGCTGTCACAGATGCTGGCGCTTACGGTGAATCACTAACACCGCAAATCCCTGTAGCCGCTGCCGCAGGCTGCGATAAGGGCCTCCATCGCAGCCTGCGGCAGCGGCTACAGGGGAGGTTACGCGCCTTCGCCTTTCAGGCGCCGATCCAGCTGGTAACGCCAGCGCACAAACAGCATCGCACTGACAAACACTGCCACGCTGGCGGCGATTTCCAGGATGCCGAACACTTGGCGGTTCGGGTCGAACGCGGCCAGCGCCCCCTTGATCAGGTACAGGTTGACCACGTAGCAGGTGAATGAGTGCCCGCGTGCGCTGCCTTTGAGCATGCCCGGCACCAGCAGCATCAGCGGCACCAGTTCAATCAGCAGAATGACCCACGGGCGTGCGCCATGCAGGTCGGCAAACACCAGGTAGTAAGCGCATAACAGGCCGATCAGACCAAAGAAGCACACCAGGCTCAACACCCGCATCAGCCGTACCCGTGGCTCCAGCCACTCGATGGACGGCAGCACTTTTGGCTTTTTAGCCACGGTTGTTCTCCAGTTTCAGGGCGATAGTGGCCAAACGCTGACCCAAAGCCCGGCACAGGGTCACTTCGTGTTCGTCCAGCCCGCGTTTGCCATCGGCGCCCGCATGATGGCTCGGTCCATAAGGCGTACCGCCCGCCGTGGTGTGCAGCAAGGACGTCTCGCTGTAGGGCAGGCCGGTGACCAGCATGCCGTGGTGCATCAACGGCAGGAGCATCGACAGCAGGGTACTTTCCTGGCCGCCGTGCAGGCTGGCGGTGGAGGTGAACACGCCAGCCGGTTTGCCGACCAGCGAGCCCGTTAGCCAGAGCGTGCTGGTGCCATCCAGAAAGTATTTAAGTGGCGCGGCCATATTGCCGAAGCGTGTCGGGCTGCCCAAGGCCAGTCCCGAACAGTTTTTCAAGTCGTCGAGGCTGGCGTACATGGCGCCTTGATCCGGAATGGCGGGGGCCACGGCTTCGCATTCGGTGGAGATGGCGGGCACGGTACGCAGGCGCGCCTCAAGGCCGCCTTGCTCGATGCCACGGGCAATTTGCCGGGCCATCTCACTGGTCGAGCCGTTGCGGCTGTAATACAGAACCAGAATGTAAGGCGCGCTCACGGCAGGATCTCCAGGACTTTTTCCGGTGGGCGGCCAATCACGGCCTTGTCGCCTACGACCAGGATCGGCCGCTCGATCAGCTTGGGGTGCGCAGCCATTGCGTCGATCAGCTGTGCTTCGCTAAGGCTGGTATCCGCCAGGTTGAGGGCTTTGTACTCGTCTTCACCCGTGCGCAGCAATTGCCGTGCGCTGATAGTTAGCTTGGCCAGCAGCTCGCGCAGTTGCGCGGCGTCCAGGGGCGTTTCGAGGTAGCGCACCACCGTGGGGGTCAGGCCTCGGGCTTCGAGC
This sequence comes from Pseudomonas sp. ML2-2023-6, assembly GCF_037055265.1. Taxonomy (NCBI): domain Bacteria; kingdom Pseudomonadati; phylum Pseudomonadota; class Gammaproteobacteria; order Pseudomonadales; family Pseudomonadaceae; genus Pseudomonas; species Pseudomonas sp. ML2-2023-6. The sequence continues at coordinate 1,954,631 of NZ_CP146347.1, forward strand.
AGTTCAAGCGCACCGCGCGATTTCGAGCAGCGCGGGTTGTGATAAAGCGTCAGATCGGTCATGTGCGGGTCGCATCTTGCGTAAGGTGGCGGCTATTCTACCCGCCTGACGGGCGCGCCTGAACCGTATGCGGTAAATGGCCGCTCGCTGATGGCTTTTTGTATGTATTCATCGAGAAGGATCAACACATGTTAAAGCGACTCATGGCAGTAGCTGCCGTCACTGCCACGTTATTGTTGGCTGGCTGCGGAAATGATTATGGGGTCGATCAACACGGACAGAAGATCGCCTCCGAGCGTCTGGATAAGCAATGGAAGGTCATCAACTACTGGGCGGAGTGGTGCGGGCCGTGCCGCATAGAAATCCCTGAGCTCAACGCGTTGGAAAAACAGCTGCAAGGGCAGTCGGTTGGGGTGTTCGGGGTTAATTTCGATGGTTTGCAGGGCAAGGAACTGAGTGACGCGAGCAGTGCGCTGGGTATCACCTTTACCGTGCTGGCGCAGGATCCGGCTGAAGTGTTCGATCTGCCGCGCAGCGAAGCATTGCCGGTGACTTACATCATTGATGACAAGGGCAAGGTACGTGCGACCTTGATGGGTGAGCAGACGGCGGCCGGGGTGTTGGCCAAGATCAAGGAATTGAAGGGGGTTTGAGTGATGCCATCGCGGGCAAGCCCGCTCCCACAGCGTTCTGCGCTAATCATGTGGGAGCGGGCTTGCCCGCGATTCAGGCGCCGCGGTGTATCAGCCTTCTTCTGGCCACAGCCGTAGCGGCTTGCCTTCAGTTGGCCAGAAACGCATCTGCTCAACCGGCGAGATGTCCCAGCGTTGTACGGTCTGCAGTGCTTCGAAGAACCGATGCTCCTGCTCCATCAGCGCCGGGGCGCAGGCTTTGCGGGTGCTGCCCACGCCACCAAAGGTCAGCTTGTCGCCGTCCAGGGTGTAAGGCGCGAACCAGTGATTGCAACCACCACTGCCATAGGCCCGGCCAGCATCGTCCAGGGTCACGGTCAGGTGGCTGCTGTCGATCAACGGACGTTCGCCGATCCACTCCAGGACGTAGGTTTGGTTCTGCTGCAACTTCACCGGATCACCCGCACAGCCCGCCAGGCTTGCGCCTAGCACAGCCAGCAGGATCAGGCGTTTCATGGCGCGGCCTTTTGGCATTGCGGGCACACGTGCTTGCTGCCTTCAGTGCTCCAGCCCAATTCGGCAATACGCGCCGAGGCTGCCGGTTTTTGCGCCTTGGTACCCAGTTTTGCGTCGACCGCAAACTCGAACTTCAACTCTTTGGCGCACGTGTCACAGTTGACCTGCCACTCGTGAATCGCCAACTCGCCGAAAACCGGACCTTTGGTCACGGCAACCCACTGGCCACGCGGGTTGATCAGGTGGCGGACCTTGTCGACGCTCAGGCGCATGGACAGGGTCTTGCTGCCTTTGAGGGTGACAATCAGCACGTCACCGGCTTGAATCGAACCACCGTTGCCGGTGACTTGATACAGGCCTGGCGCCAGAGCGCGGCATTCAATCAGGGTGTGCTGCGGGTTAAGCAGGCTGTAGCGAAAATCGTGTTCGACCATGGGTCCTCCAAGTAAGCCGCTATGCTAGCACGCAGATATCAAAGTCCAGGATCAACCTTCGATCAGGTTTTGCGCCGTACCGTTTTTCCAGGCCGCGATATTGCTCAGAGTAGTGGTGGCAATCGCACTCAGCGCTTCACGGGTCAGAAATGCCTGATGGGCGGTGATGATCACATTGGGGAAGGTCAGCAGCCGCGCCAGCACATCATCCTGCAAGGGTAGATCGGAGCGGTCTTCGAAGAACAGCTGCGCTTCTTCCTCGTATACATCCAGCCCCAAATAGCCCAATTGGCCGCTTTTCAGCGCTTCGATCAGCGCTGGAGTGTCGACCAGTGCGCCACGTCCGGTGTTGATCAGCATGGCGCCGTGTTTGAGGGTGGCGAGGCTGGTGGCGTTGATCAGGTGCTTGTTGTCTGCGGTCAACGGGCAGTGCAGGGAGATGATGTACGACTCGGCCAGCAACTCGGGCAAGCTCACATATCGAGCGCCCAGAGCCAGCAGTTCGGCGTTTGGGTATGGATCAAAGCACAGCAGCTTGCAGCCGAAACCGGCCATGATTTTGCCAAAAGTGGCGCCGATCTGACCGGTGCCGACCACGCCCACGGTTTTGCCCACCAGATCAAAGCCGGTCAGCCCGTGGAGGGTGAAATCGCCTTCGCGAGTGCGGTTGTAGGCACGGTGCAGGCGTCGGTTAAGCGCAAGAATCAAAGCCACGGCATGTTCTGCGACGGCGTGCGGGGAGTATGCAGGCACGCGCACCACGCTCAAACCCAGGCGTTTGGCCGCTGGCAGATCAACATGGTTGTAGCCGGCCGAGCGCAGGGCAATCAGTCGTGTGCGGCCTGCGGCCAGTTGCTCCAGTACTGGAGCGCTCAGGTCGTCATTGATAAACGGGCAGACCACTTCGTAATCATGGGCCAGCGCCGCGGTGTCTAAGGTCAGGCGCGCCGGCTGGAAGTGCAGCTCGTTACCGTCAGGTTGTTCGGCGGCGGCGAAGCTGTCGCGGTCGTAGGTCTGGCTGCTGAAAAGGATTGTGCGCATGGGGTCTTCCTTGGTGGGTGTACACAGACCGTCTGTGAGAGCGGGCATGTGTTTGTTTTATGCGCTACTGCGCGCTTCCTTGGCCAGGCGTATGATGGCCACGTCCAGTTCTTCAAGGGCCGCGCTGGCGTTAGGGCTTGCCTGTTTGAGCAGGGTTTCACTGCGCTGGCAGGCCGCCCGCAATTGCGGGACGCCGCAGTAGCGCGTGGCGCCGTGCAACCGGTGCACGCGCTCAATCAGCGCGTTGTTATCTTTTGCGTTGCGCGCCTGCTGGATGGCGTCGCGGTCAGCTTCCAGCGAGGCCAGCAGCATGGCGAGCATATCGATGGCCAAATCCGGCTTGCCAGCGGCCAGGCGCAAGCCTTCTTCGTGATCGAGCACAGGCAATTGCGCGTTGTTGCGGACCGGTTCGTGGTGGTTTTCGCTGACTTGATTGCGCAAGGCCAACCCGGTCCACTTCAACACCACTTGGGCCAGTTGACGTTCGCTGATCGGCTTGGTCAGGTAATCGTCCATACCGCTTTGCAGCAGGGCACGTTTTTCGTTGGCCATGGCGTGGGCCGTCAGCGCGACCACCGGCAGCGGTGTGCACTGGCGCTCGCTTTCCCACTGGCGCAGGACTTCGGTGGTTTCGCGCCCGTCCATGCCGGGCATTTGTACGTCCATCAGTACCAGGTCGAAGTCTTGCGTCTTGACCGCTTCAATTGCGCAGTAGCCACTGTCTGCGGCGGTTACTTTGGCGCCCATGCCTTCAAGCAGGGTTTGTACCAGCAGCAGGTTGGCCGGGTTGTCATCGACACACAAGATTCGCGGGGCGCGGCTGGCCAGTGGTTCACCGGGTTCGGCCCGGGCTTGTCGGGGGCTGACCAGATCGGCCAGGGCCCGGCGCAATTTGCGCGTGCAGGCGGGCTTGGCCTGAAGCTGGCCGTGGGGGGCGGTGACTACGGTGTTAAACAACCCCTGCTCGGTGGTCGGGCACAGCACCAGTACCTTGCAGCCCATGTGTTCAAGGTCCCAAATGTGCTGGTTGAGACGCTCGGGCGGCGTGTCATTGGCCGTGACGCCGATCACCGCCAGGTCTATCGCCAGGGAGGTCTGATGGGCGCCGGTCACGCAGTTGGTGAGGTTTTCGAGGGTGGTGCAGGGCGTGACTTCCAGCCCGCAGTCTTCCAGTTGGTGGTGCAGGGCCTGGCGGGCCAGATCGTGTTTTTCCAGAATTGCTACACGGCGGCCCAGCAATGGCGCGCAGGGCAAGTCTTCGACATCATCGCGGGCTTTGGGCAGTCGCACGCTGATCCAGAACACCGAACCTTCACCGGGCGTGCTTTCTACGCCGATTTCACCGCCCATCTGTTCCACCAGCCGCTTGGAAATCACCAGCCCCAGCCCGGTCCCGCCGGGTTGGCGCGACAGTGAATTGTCAGCCTGGCTGAAGGCCTGGAACAGTGCCCGGATGTCCTGGGCGGTGAGGCCGATGCCGGTGTCCTGCACGCTGATGCGCAGTTGCACGCTGCCATCGGTTTCGTTTTCGTCCTGGTCTTCAAGCATGGCGCGCACAGCGATGGTGCCTTCGCGGGTGAACTTGATGGCGTTGTTGACCAGGTTGGTGAGGATTTGCCTGAGCCGCAACGGGTCGCCGATCAGCGACAGCGGCGTATCGCGATAGACCAGGCTGACCAGTTCCAGCCCTTTGTCGTGGGCCGAGGGTGCGAGGATGGTCAGGGTGTCTTGCAACAGGTCACGCAGGTTGAACGGGATCGTGTCGAGCACCAGCTTGCCGGCCTCGATTTTCGAAAAATCGAGAATCTCGTTGATGATTCCGAGCAGGTTATCGGCCGATTTTTCAATGGTGTTCAAGTAGTCGAACTGGCGCGGGGTCAGTTCGCTTTTTTGCAATAAATGGGTAAAGCCAAGGATGCCATTGAGCGGGGTGCGGATTTCGTGGCTCATATTAGCCAGAAACTCGGACTTTATACGGCTGGCTTCAAGGGCCTCCTTGCGCGCCAGGTCGAGCTCCAGGTTTTGGATTTCAATGGTCTCAAGGTTTTGCCGTACATCTTCGGTGGCCTGATCGACGCTGTGTTGCAGTTCTTCCTGGGCATTGTGCAGGGTTTCGGCCATGCGGTTGATCCCCGACGCCAACTCGTCCAGCTCGTGACTACCCAGTGGTGGCAAACGGGTTTCAAGGTGGCCGTCCTTGAGCTGCGCCACGGCCTGTTTGATTTGGCCCAGAGGTGCATTGATGGTGCGGCTCATGCGCAGTGCCAGCAGGGTGGTCAGCACCAGTCCGGTAACAATCAGCAGCAAGCTGGCGAACAGGTTGCGATAGCTGCGCAGCAACATGCCGTTGTGGGACAGCTCCAGCTCGACCCAGCCCAGCAGGCGGTGCGCTTCGTTGGGGATCACATCGCCGGCCAGGTTGCGATGGCGGCCAAATACCGGCAGTAGATAGCGCGTGGCATCGTAGTCGGTACGCTGTTGCAGATGCGTGCTGCTGCCCAGCGGTGCCTGATTTAGCATGATCGGCCCGGCATGGGCGAGCGGCTCGTGGTTGGCATTGAGGAACGCTACGGCCCGAACGTCCTGCTGCTCGAGGGATTCGGTGGCGATACGGGCCAGCAATGCGGTGTCATGGCGACCCATGGCCGGAGCCACCAGCGGGGCGAGTTGCTCGGCAATCATTTCGCCGCGCTGCAGCAACTGGGATTGCAGTTCGGACTGTTGCAGCCAGGTGAAGTAGCCACCGAGTACGCTTGCCATCAAGCTGACGGGCAATAACGTAAGCAGCAATACGCGGCCTTTGATACCGAGGTTTTTAAGCACGCAACTCTCCAGCCCTGCATTTTTTAAGAGTGACCCGGGCATTCCGTTCAGGCCAGGTGGCAGTGTAGCCACTTGGTGCCTGGCAAATCTTTGAAAATTTGCCATCAATTTTCGATTATCGGTCCCGCTAAAGTCCGTGCGGGTTGCCCGCAGTGGCTCAATCTTGAATAATCAATGATTGAGAATTACTTGCAGACGCTAATGAATCCCGTAGCTGTTAGCCCCTCGCGCCTTCTGGCTATTGAAGACGACCCCATTTTGGGCGCCTATCTGCAAGAGCAGTTGGTGCGCAGCGGGTTTGACGTAATCTGGTGCCAGAACGGCCAGGAGGGGTTGACCCGTGCCCGCCAAGAGCACTTTGATGTGGTGCTGATGGATATCCTGCTGCCCGGCATGAATGGCTTGCAGGTGCTGACGCAATTGCGCCAGACCCACGCCTTGCCGGTGATCCTGATGTCCGCGCTGGGCGCCGAGGCCGACCGCATCAGCGGCTTCCAGCTGGGGGCCGATGACTACCTGCCCAAGCCGTTCAGCATGGCTGAGCTGCGGGTGCGCATCCAGGCCATCCTGCGTCGCGTGGCCCTGGACCGTATGCCTGGTGCCCGGGTTCCGGAGGATCAACCGCCGGCCGACAGCGGGCTGCTGTTCGACGAAGATGCGTGCGATGTGCGCTGTGGCGAGCAATGGGCCGGGTTTACCCGCAGCGAATACCGCCTGTTCGATACCCTGCAACGTAATGCCGACGAAGTGTTGAGCAAGGCGTTTCTCTATCAGCAGGTGCTGCAACGCGGCTATGCAGCCCATGATCGTAGCCTGGACATGCATATCAGCCAGATCCGGCGAAAACTCAAAACCATCGGCTACCACCAGCGTGAAGTGCGTACCGTGTGGGGCAAGGGCTATGTCTTGAGCGCCAGCGATGCCCTGTAAGGTGCCCGGCAAAAAATCGGTGTTCTGGAAGCTGGCATGTTTGCTGGTGGTCTTCTGTCTGTTGATGATTTGGCTCAGTTGGTCCTGGGGCCGCTACATGGACAAACGCACCGGGTTTTTATCCGAGCAGGCCCACGGCACGCTGGTGCGCTATGCCGGTGAGGCTGAACGCGCCTGGGAGACCGGCCAGCAAACGGGGGTCGATCAGTGGCTACAGGCGATGGGGCACAAGGAACCCGGCTGGGTCGGAGTGATTGGCCAGGATTTGCAATCGCTTAGCAGCTACCCGCTGAATGATCGTGAAAGTGAGCGTTTGACATTTTTGCGCGGTCTGGACTGGCCCATCAGCCATATCAAGACGGCCCGCCCGTGGATCAAGGTGCCATTTCCCAAGGATCCATCGGCGGGCAGCCTGGTGATCGAATTGCCGCAGCGCTTTATGCCGGGGCGTTCACAAGTACTCTGGCGGATCGTTACAAACGGCGTGATTCCCGGCTTGCTGACGTTACTGCTGTGCGTGGGCCTGTACCGCGTACTGATCGTGCCGCTGAACCATTTGCGCGAGCAGGCCAACGCTTGGCGGGCCGATCAGTTGGGGGCCCGGCTGTCGAGCCAGACCACCAGCCGTCAGGATGAGCTAGGCGAACTGGCCCGTGCCTTCGATCAAATGTCCGAGCGCTTGCAAAGCACCGTGAGCCAGCAACAGCAATTGCTCCGCGATCTGTCCCATGAACTGCGCACGCCCTTGAGCCGACTGCGGGTGGCATGTGACAGCGAGCAAGACCTCGAGGCCCTGCGTGAGCGCTTGAGCCGTGAAGTTGACGGCATGCAGCGGCTGGTTGAAGACACCCTGCAATTGGCCTGGCTGGATGCCGAGCGCGGGCCGTTGCCGGTCGAGGACATTCAGGTACAGGCGCTGTGGGAGATGTTGACTGAAAATGCCCGTTTCGAAAGCGGCTGGCCGCAATCGAGGTTGCCCTGCCTTGTCGATGAGCAATGCTGGGTGCGTGGGCACCTTAATAGCCTGGCCCAGGCCCTGGAGAACATCCTGCGCAATGCCATCCGGCATTCGCCGCCCGAGGGTATTGTCAGTCTTGGCGGGCAGCGCGAAGGCGACATGTGGCACCTATGGCTCGATGATCAGGGTGGTGGCGTGGCGCCTGAAGAGCTGGAGCGGATTTTTGCGCCTTTTACCCGCCTTGATGGTTCACGCCCTGGCGATGGTGGCTTTGGCCTGGGTTTGAGCATTGCGCGCAATGCGTTGCGGTTGCAAGGCGGAAGTTTGTGGGCCGAGAACCACGGGGCAGGGTTGCGGGTGCATATCCGGCTGCCGGTAAAGTTGCCTCTGTAGCCGCTGCCGTAGGCTGCGATAAGGTCTGCAGGACCTTCTGCTTCAGGGGCTGCTGCGCAACCCATCGCAGCCTTCGGCAGCGGCTACAGAGTATCTACAAGGGAGCTAAGGGTGTCCTTATAGCTTTTAGCCATAAGCTTCGTACTTTGCGTGATATGGGCTGTCGGCGTTTGTCGGTATGATGTGCGGCCCCGCGGTCTGGATTGCGAATACGCCATGACATTGCAGTACCCAACTATCGCCGATTGCGTCGGCAACACGCCTCTGGTGCGCTTGCAGCGCCTGGCAGGAAACACCACCAATACCTTGTTGCTCAAGCTCGAAGGGAATAACCCTGCAGGCTCGGTCAAGGACCGCCCGGCTCTGTCGATGATTGCTCGCGCTGAAGGGCGCGGTCAGATCCAGGCCGGCGATACCCTGATCGAAGCCACCTCGGGCAATACCGGGATTGCACTGGCCATGGCTGCAGCGATCAAGGGCTACAAGATGATCTTGATCATGCCTGACAATTCCAGCGCCGAACGCAAGGCAGCCATGACTGCCTATGGCGCCGAGTTGATTCTGGTCAGTCAGGAAGAGGGCATGGAAGGCGCTCGCGACCTGGCCGACAAGATGCAGGCCGAAGGCCTGGGCATCGTGCTCGATCAGTTCGCCAACGGTGATAACCCTGAGGCGCACTACACCGGCACCGGTCCGGAAATCTGGCGTCAGACCAACGGTACGATCACCCACTTCATCAGCTCGATGGGCACCACCGGTACCATCATGGGTGTGTCGCGCTACCTCAAGGAGCAGAACCCGGGCGTGCAGATCGTCGGTTTGCAGCCGATGGAAGGTGCTGCCATTCCGGGTATCCGCCGCTGGCCGACCGAGTACCTGCCGAAAATCTATCAAGCCGACCGCGTTGACCGCATCGTTGATATGGCCCAGCGCGAAGCCGAAGACGTCACCCGGCGCCTGGCCCGTGAAGAAGGCATCTTCTGTGGTGTGTCCTCGGGCGGGGCGGTGGCAGCCATGCTGCGCCTTAACCAGGAAGTCGAAAACGCGGTGATGGTCGCGATCATTTGTGACCGTGGCGACCGTTATCTGTCGACCGGCATTTACGATGCGCCTAACTGATGGCCAAGCAAGAGAGAGGCCTGCGCTTCCAGCCTGCTGGCGGCACCAAGGCTGCGCAAGTGCCTGCGGGCAAAAAACAGCGTTTGAACATCGAGCGTTTGGCCAACGACGGCCGGGGTATTGCCTTTATTGAAGGGCGTACCTGGTTTGTGTCGGGGGCACTGGCCGGTGAAGAAGTTGAAGCGCGGGTATTGGGCGCTCACGGCAAAATCGTAGAAGCCCGAACCGAGCGAGTGTTCAAGGCCAGCGACATGCGGCGCGTGGCGCCCTGTGCCCATGCGGGCAAGTGTGGCGGTTGCAGCGTGCAGCATTTGCCCCATGAGGAGCAGCTTGCACTGAAACAGCGCATGTTGGCCGAGCAGCTGTCTCGTGTGGCGGGTGTCGAACCTCAAGAGTGGGCGCCGCCCCTGACCGGCCCCGAGTTTGGCTACCGCCGCCGGGCGCGTATTGCCGTGCGTTGGGATGCGCGGGCCAAGCATCTTGAAGTGGGTTTCCGAGCCGCCGGTAGCCAGGATATCGTGGCGATTGATCACTGTTTGGTCCTGGTACAGGCCTTGCAACCTATCATGACGGGGCTGCCCGCCATGTTGCGGCAACTGGGCAACCCCAAGGCCCTGGGCCATGTGGAGTTGTTCAGCGGTTCAGCGATTGCGGTTTTGCTGCGGCACATGGCACCGCTCACCGATGCCGACATGAAGGTCTTGCAGGATTTTTGCCGTACCCATGATGCCCAACTGTGGCTGCATGGCGAAGGCGAGCCACAGCCGGTCGATTTGACTCAGACCCTGGGTTACCGATTGGAGCAGTGGAATCTGGGGCTGGCGTATCGTCCCGGTGATTTTGTTCAGGTCAATGCTGGCGTCAATGAAGCCATGGTGGCTCAAGCAATTAAGTGGCTTGCACCACAAGCTGACGAACGGATTCTTGACTTGTTCTGTGGGCTGGGTAACTTCGCATTACCACTGGCGCAACAGGTGCGTGAAGTGGTGGCCGTGGAAGGTATTGCGACCATGGTCGAACGCGCAGCGCAAAACGCGGTCAGTAACAACCTGCATAATGCAGCGTTTTTTCAGGCTGACTTGTCGCAGCCGCTGGTAGATGCAGCCTGGGCCAAAGAGGGTTTTTGTGCCGTGCTTCTCGACCCGCCCCGCGACGGCGCCTATGAAGTGGTGCGCAAGCTGTCTGGCCTGGGGGCCAAACGTTTGGTGTATGTGTCGTGCAACCCGGCCACGCTGGCGCGCGACACGGTTGAGTTGATGAAACAGGGTTACCGGTTAAAACGTGCCGGAATTCTCGATATGTTTCCGCAAACCGCGCATGTCGAGGCGATGGCGTTATTTGAAGCAGACTAGGACGGTCTGTCTATTTCGACGGGCCCGCAACCCGCGCAGTTATGCCCTGTAGCGTGCGGTTGGGATTAGGGCCTGTGATTTCGGCGCACTAGATGTGCGCTGTAGGGAAGGTAAGCAAGATGGTACAGGTCAGAGCACACCAGCCGATCAACACCGATGGCAGTCTCAACCTCGAGGCATGGCTCGATCATGCGGTGAGTGTCGATGTGGCGCTGGACCGTGAAGCCTTGAAAGAAGCGTGCGAGTTTGCACGCGAGGCCGAGCAGCAAGCCAATGCCGCGAAAAACCTGTGGGCCGAGGGCACATCAAGCTTTCGCACCGGGTTGGAAATCGCCGAGATCCTGGCCGATCTGAAACTGGATCAGGACTCTCTGGTTGCCGCGATTCTCTATCGTTGCGTGCGCGAAGGGCAGGTGCTGTTGCCTGCCGTCAGCCAGCGCTTCGGCCCCGTGGTGGCCAAACTGATTGATGGCGTATTGCGCATGGCCGCCATCAGCGCCAGCCTCAGCCCTCGACAATCCATGGTGCTGGGGACTCAGGGCCAGGTCGAAAACCTGCGCAAGATGCTGGTCGCGATGGTTGATGACGTGCGGGTTGCACTGATCAAGCTGGCCGAGCGTACCTGTGCGATTCGCGCCGTCAAAAATGCCCCGGACGAGAAGCGCAACCGCGTCGCCCGTGAGGTGTTCGATATTTATGCGCCATTGGCGCACCGCTTGGGCATTGGTCATATCAAGTGGGAGCTGGAGGACTTGTCCTTCCGCTACCTTGAGCCCGAGCAGTACAAACAGATTGCCACCTTGCTCCATGAGCGCCGCCTTGACCGCGAGCGCTTTATCAGTGAAGTGATGAACCAGCTGCGTACCGAACTGGTGGCCACCGGGGTTGATGCGGATATCAGCGGCCGGGCCAAGCACATCTATTCCATCTGGCGCAAAATGCAGCGCAAGGGTCTGGCCTTCAGCCAGATATATGACGTGCGTGCGGTACGGGTGCTGGTGCCGGAAATGCGCGACTGCTACACCGCGCTCGGCATTGTCCATACTTTGTGGCGCCACATCCCCAAGGAGTTTGACGACTACATCGCCAACCCCAAGGAGAACGGCTACCGCTCGCTGCACACCGCTGTGATCGGGCCTGAAGGCAAGGTACTGGAGGTGCAGATTCGCACCCACGCCATGCACGAAGAGGCCGAGCTGGGGGTTTGTGCGCACTGGCGCTACAAGGGCACCGACGTCAAAGCCGGTTCCAACCAGTACGAAGAGAAAATCTCCTGGTTGCGCCAAGTGCTTGAATGGCACGAAGAGCTGGGTGATATCGGCGGCCTGGCCGATCAATTGCGGGTCGATATCGAGCCTGATCGGGTGTACATCTTTACCCCGGACGGTCATGCCATTGACCTGCCCAAGGGCGCGACGCCGCTGGACTTCGCGTACCGGGTGCACACCGAAATTGGCCATAACTGCCGTGGTGCCAAGATCAACGGGCGCATTGTGCCGCTCAACTACAGCCTGCAAACCGGTGAACAGGTCGAGATCATCACCAGCAAGCACGGCACGCCTAGCCGCGACTGGCTGAACCCGAACCTGGGCTACATCACCACCTCGCGGGCACGGGCGAAGATCGTTCACTGGTTCAAGTTGCAGGCTCGCGACCAAAACGTCGCCGCCGGCAAAACCATGCTCGAGCGCGAACTGGGCCGTTTGGGCCTGCCTGCGGTGGACTACGAGAAGCTCGCCGACAAAGCCAACATGAGAACCGCCGAGGACATGTATGCGGCGCTCGGTGCCGGTGATTTGCGTCTGGCGCAACTGATCAATCTGGCGCAGCAACAGGTCGAGCCGGAACGCGGCAGCGAGCAGATGGAGCTGATCCCGCGCAAGGCCACGGGCTACAAGCCGGGCAAGCGCGGCGACATCCAGATCGAAGGCGTCGGCAACCTGTTGACCCAGATGGCTGGCTGCTGCCAGCCGTTGCCGGGGGATGCAATTGTCGGTTACATCACCCAGGGCCGTGGCGTGAGTATTCACCGTCAGGACTGCGCCTCGGTACTGCAACTGGGCGGCCGTGAGCCGGAGCGGATGATTCAGGTCAGCTGGGGGCCGATACCGGTCTCGACGTATCCGGTCGATATTGAAATCCGTGCCTACGACCGTTCCGGCCTGCTGCGAGATGTGTCGCAGGTACTGCTCAACGAGCGGATCAACGTGCTGGCGGTCAATACCCGCTCGAACAAGGAAAACAACACCGCGTTGATGACCTTGACCATCGAGATTCCGGGGCTGGACGCGCTGGGGCGTTTGCTGGGGCGTATCTCGCAATTGCCAAATATCATCGAAACCCGCCGGATCGGGCGCAGCGAAGCACGCTGATCTGTAGCCGCTGCCGCAGGATGCGATAAGGGCCGAAGGACCTTCTCTGTCAATTCGATGGAGGGGGTCGCTACGCAACCCATCGCTGCCTGCGGCAGCGGCTACAGGTTTTATCCAAAGGGATTACTGATGTACAACCTCGACGACCTGCTGCACCTCATGGCCCGCCTGCGTGACCCGCAGTACGGCTGCCCGTGGGATATCAAACAAACGTATGCCACTATCGTGCCTTACACCCTTGAAGAGGCCTACGAGGTCGCTGACGCCATTGAGCGCGGCGATTTCGAGCATTTGCAGGGTGAGTTGGGCGATTTGTTGTTCCAGGTGGTGTATTACAGCCAACTGGCCCGCGAAGAAGGCCGTTTTGAATTCGCCGGGGTCATCGATAGCATCACCCGCAAGCTGATCCGCCGTCATCCCCATGTGTTCCCCACCGGCGATCTGTATGCGCCGCTGGATGTGCCACGCCTGAGCGAAGAGCAGGTAAAGCAGCGCTGGGATGAAATCAAGGCCGAGGAGCGCGCAGAAAAGTCCGCCGCCCCCGAACAGTTGTCGTTGCTCGATGATGTACCGGCGGCGCTGCCTGCCTTGTCCCGCGCGGCCAAGTTGCAAAAACGTGCTGCCCAGGTCGGCTTTGACTGGCCAGCCGCGTTGCCGGTACTGGACAAGGTCCGCGAGGAGCTGGACGAAGTGCTGGAAGCGATGGCTGATAACGATTCGGCGGCCATCCATGACGAAATTGGCGACCTGCTGTTTTCCGTGGTCAACCTGGCCCGGCACCTCAAAGTGGACCCTGAAACCGCCTTGCGTGGCGCCAATGCAAAATTTGATCGACGTTTCCGGTTTATCGAGCAGGCATTGCGCGATACCCTGCGTCCCATTGAAAGTTGCACCCTTGAAGACCTGGACGCCCTGTGGGGCGAAGCCAAGCGCCAGGAAAAGAATTTGCCCAGCTGCGGCTGAGTTTGCCTAAGTGAGTAAGTAGATGAGCATTTCCCTACGCGACCAGTTGCTCAAAGCCGGACTGGTTAACGAGAAGCAGGCCAAGCAGGCCGGTAAAGAAAAGCAGAAGCAGCAGCGTCTGGCCCATAAAGGCCAGATCGAACTGGACGACACTCAGCAGCGTCTGGCTGCCGAAGCCAAGGCCGAGAAGGTCAAGCGCGACCAGGAGCTGAACCGTCAGCAACAGGAAAAGGTCGAGCAAAAGGCCCGCGCCGCCCAGATCAAGCAATTGATCGAAGTCTCGCGCCTGCCCAAGCTGACTACCGAGGATTACTACAACTTCGTTGATGACAAGAAGGTCAAGCGCCTGTCGGTCAACACGTTGATGCGTAACAAGCTGGCCAATGGCTCGCTGGCGATCGTGCAGCACCAGGGCGGTTACGAAGTCATTCCGCGTGAGGCGGCGCTGAAGATCCAGGAACGCGATCCGCGTCGGATCGTGCAGTTGAACATCCTGGTCGAGCCGAAAACCCCGGAAGAAGACGATCCGTACGCGGCTTATCAGATCCCTGACGATTTGATGTGGTAACACTCAAAACCCGTGGGAGCGAGCCTGCTCGCGAACGCTTTCGCGAGCAGGCTCGCTCCCACAGAGTTTTGCGTTAGCGCATAACAAAACAAACCCCGCTTCGGCGGGGTTTGTGTTTTTCAAGACTGTAGTTGCAGTAGTTCAGGCTTGGTGTTTCTGCGCTTCCAGCTTTTCCAGCTCAGCCTTGTAGCTGTGAGCGTCGCTTTCGCGGTGGAACATACCAACCAGTACGTCTTCTTGATGTACATCCCACAGGTGTACACCGTGGGCTACCAGCTGGTGAAACATACGTGAATCGTCGCGCTCAGTTACTTTGATAGTCATCTGCTTGCTCCAAATTCTGATAAGGGCCTGCGGCAAGGCGTCGCAGGACTTCTTTATAGAATCTGTTAGCTTCCTAAGTAAATAGCTAATTGTCGGGCTGTCATGTCGTTAAAAACCGCAAAACTCTGCAGCCCTTGAAAGACGGGGTGTTTACGGATTTTGCCGATAGTTTTATGACAAAAGTTTCATGTTTTAGGGCTATTTTAAGGCCCAAAAAAACCCCGCCGAAGCGAGGTTTTGTCTTACAGCTTGCAGCTAAAGGCTTGTCGCTTAGTTGCCCTTGACCGTTTTGCCATTCACCGTGCCGTCCAGCAGCATGATGTTGTATTCCTTGCCGTCTTTTTCGACCTGGCGCAGTTTGACCAGCAGCGAATCCCAGTTCTTGGCGAACCACATTTCAGTGATGCGCTTGTTCTGCGTCGGATCGCGTACGCGCTCAACCTTGATAGCGTCTACCTTGCCCGCCTTGGTTTCGACCACTTCAGGGCCGATCACGCGAAAGTCATAGGTGTCTACGTCGTTACCATCAACCACCTGGTAGCTCATGGACTTTTTACCGGCCTCTACATCACGCTGCAGCGCCAGCTGGTAGGTGGATTTGTCGAGCATGCCAGTCAGTAGCGGCACTTTGACTGCGTCGCCCTGATCGGTGCCAGTGACCATTTTGGTCGCCCAGTCGAAATCCAGGTCGATCTTTTTCGCTTTGCCCAGACCGCCACGTTCAAAGTGGTAGGTCAGCGGGATCAGCGTGTTTTTCTCGATCTTGAGGGTGCTTTCTTCGTTCAGACTGGCCACCAGCATCGAAGCCTTGAAGTTCAAGGTCCAGACACCGTTGTCGCTTTTGGTCAGGCTACGCTCGGCGGAGCCGCTCATTGGCAACTGTTTCCAGTCGGCGGTATAGCTGGCCTTGAAAGGCTGAAGATCGGCCGCCTGGACTGCTGGGAACGCCAGCAGGCCAAGGGCGAGAAACAGGGCACGACGCATAAGTTCTCCTAGGTTCGTATCAAGTGGCCGCTGGCCGCGAGTAATTGACCGTCCAATAATGCGCCTTGCTCGTCAAGTGACAAGCGACCTTCGGCAAACCAGCGCACTGCAAGCGGATAAATCCGGTGTTCCTGGGTGTGAACCCGTTGCGCCAGACTGTGCGGCGAGTCATCGGACTCTACCGGTATCACTGCCTGTACGACCAGAGGTCCGCCATCGAGTTCCTCGGTCACAAAGTGCACGCTGCAGCCGTGCTCGCGATCTCCCGCTTCCAGCGCCCGCTGATGCGTGTGCAAGCCTTTGTATTTGGGCAGCAGCGAGGGGTGGATGTTGAGCAGGCGACCCTGATAGTGACGTACGAAGTCTGCGCTGAGAATGCGCATGAATCCGGCCAGAACCACCAGTTTCGGATTGAATTCGTCGATGACCTTGATCAGTGCAGCATCGAAGGCCTCGCGGCCCTCGAATGCTTTGTGATCCAGTACGCGGGTATCGATACCCGCGTCTTTGGCGCGTTGCAGGCCGTAGGCATCTGCGCGGTTGGAGATTACCGCGCGGATTGTTGCCGGGCTGGCCTTGACGTCATCGCTGTCGATCAAGGCCTGCAAGTTGCTGCCGGTGCCGGAAAGCAGCACCACTACATCACAGGTATCAGGCATTAGTGCGCCTTGAGGTTTTGCAGCTCAACTTGTGGAGCGCCTTCGGCGGCCGTTGCAATCTGGCCAATGACCCAAGGTTGCTCGCCTGCTTCGCGCAGTACGTTCAGCGCGGTTTCAACGTCAGCCTGAGCCACGCAGATCACCATGCCAACGCCGCAGTTCAGCACGCGGTGCATTTCGTTTTCGTCCACGTTGCCTTTCTCTTGCAGCCAGTCAAAGACTGCAGGGCGCTGCCAGCTGGCAACGTCAACGACTGCTTGAGCGCCTTTTGGCAGCACGCGCGGGATGTTGTCGAGCAGGCCACCACCGGTGATGTGGGCCATGGCCTTAACAACGCCGGTTTCCTTGATCAGCTTGAGCAACGGCTTGACGTAGATACGGGTCGGCGCCATCAGCAGGTCGGTCAGCGGCTTGCCGTCGAGCTGGATGTTTTCGATGTCGGCACCGGACACTTCGATGATTTTGCGGATCAGCGAGTAACCGTTGGAGTGCGGGCCCGAAGATGGCAGGGCGAGCAGAGCATCACCGGCAGCAACCTTGGAACCGTCGATGATTTCGGATTTTTCTACAACACCGACGCAGAAACCGGCCAGGTCGTAGTCTTCGCCTTCGTACATGCCTGGCATTTCAGCGGTTTCGCCGCCTACCAGCGAGCAACCGGACAGTTCGCAGCCAGCGCCGATACCGGTAACCACTTGGGTCGCGGTTTCTACGTTGAGCTTGCCGGTGGCGTAGTAGTCGAGGAAGAACAGAGGCTCTGCGCCGCATACGATCAGGTCGTTAACGCACATGGCAACCAGATCGATACCGATGCTGTCGTGTTTGTTCAGGTTCAGTGCCAGGCGCAGCTTGGTGCCAACGCCGTCAGTGCCGGAAACCAGTACAGGCTGCTTGTAGCCAGCCGGGATTTCGCAGAGGGCGCCAAAACCGCCGAGGCCGCCCATCACTTCCGGGCGTGCAGTGCGCTTGGCCACGCTCTTGATGCGTTCGACCAATGCTTCACCGGCGTCGATGTCTACACCGGCGTCTTTGTAGCTCAGGGATGGTTGCTTGCTCATAATCCAGGCCTTTAGGGGGGATTCGGGGGTATCGACCGAGTTCAGCGGGCAGGCTTGCAAGTGCTCAATGATTGCAACAGAGCAATTGCAGGGTGTCCGGCTGTTGGCGGTCTGCGAAGGCGCGCGATTTTATCAGGCTTGAGGGGCAGCGGCCATCCTCGGGCCGACAGGCAGGGTTATATCTGTCGAAAAAAACCTTTTTTAGTCGTACTTGGGTCTGCGCGCGGGCCTGTATAAGGTATAGCTAATTGGTTTTGAGTTTTTATGACCGCATGAAAACTGCGAGATGAGCGTGAATGATTCGGCTGTGGCCGTGTCTGAAGTGTGTTCGAGTGTTTTTATGGCGTCCTTTCCAGGCTGCTTTTTGTCATCGGGAATTTTTCATGCGTTTTAGTCAATTTTTAGCCGTGGGCTGTTTGTCATTTTTTAGCCTGGCGAGTCATGCCGAAATTCTGACGGGTCTTTATCAGGTGCATGAGCCGGTCACCAGTCAATCGCCGGATGAGCGTACCCAGGCCACGCAAAAGGCCTTGGAAACCCTGGTGCTTCGTCTTACCGGGGACGCCAAGGCGATTCAAAGCCCGGGGCTTGAGGCGATTCGCAAGGATCCGCAGCAAATCATCAGCCGCTACGGCTATGACGCGGGGCCGCCGGAAAGCCTGCAGGTGGACTTCGATCCGGTGAGTACTGATCGTGCGTTGCGCCAGGCCGGTCTGTCGTTGTGGGGCAGTAACCGTCCAGCATTGCTCGGCTGGTGGTTGAACGACTCGGTCGATGGTTCGAGCCTGGTCGGTGACGGTCAATCAGCGGCAGAGCCATTGCGCCGAGCGGCGCAGCATCGCGGATTGCCGTTGCGCCTGCCGTTGGCAGATTTGAGTGAACAGCTGGTGGGTACAGCAGAAAACCTTGAGGGCAGCAATCCTGCACCTTTAAAGGACGCATCCGAGCGCTATGGCGCGGATGCGCTGCTGGCGGTGCATGCGCATGATGACGCCGGACAGTGGAGCGCCAAGTGGCGTCTGTGGGTCGGTGATCAGCAGGAGCAAGGCAGCGCTCAGGCTTCCGATCAAGCTGCGCTGGCCGATGCCGTGATGCTTGCAGTGAGTCAGCGTCTGGCCCCGCGTTATGCGGTGAAGCCCGGGGTTTCCTCCGAGCAGTTGCTCGAAGTTCAGGGCATGACGCTGCAACGCTATGCGCAGCTTGGGCATTTGCTGGAACCCTTCGGCGCGCAACTAAAGAGTGTCGACGGTGATCGTATTGTGTATCTGGTAAACGGCAGTACTGAGCAATTGCGTTCGCAGCTGGGGTTGGCGCAGTTGCAGGAAGTGCCTGCTGGTCAGGTGTCTTCCGGGGCTGACGCAGGGCAAGCGCCCGGTGTGACGCCAGCGCCAGCGGCGCAACTGCGGTTTCGCTGGTAGGTTTTGATCTTCTTTATATAAGGATGGGGTAGCTCATGGCAGATTCGCGACGGTGGGTGTGGTGGGGTGTGGCGCTGGGGTTCGTCCTGTTTGTGTATTTCCTGCACCCGATACTTACGCCTTTTCTGGTCGCGATCGTTCTGGCCTATATGTTCGACCCTGTGGTTGATCGGCTGGAAAGGCTCGGGCTTTCAAGAACCTGGGGCACGATCACGGTTTTCACGTTGTTCACTGTCATTTTGATGACATTGCTGCTGGTGTTGGTGCCGCTGCTGGCCAAGCAACTGTTGAAGCTCTACCAATTGGCGCCGCAGGTTCTCGACTGGTTGCAGCACACGGCAATGCCGTGGGTGCAAGCCAAGCTCGGCCTGAGCGACAGTTTCTGGAAGTTCGACAAGATCAAGGCGGCAATCACCGAGAACATGGGGCAGGCCACTGACATCGTCGGTATCGTCCTGTCGCAGGCAACGGCTTCCAGCTTGGTGTTGATCGGCCTTTTGGCAAATCTGGTGTTGATTCCGGTGGTGGCGTTTTACCTGCTGCGCGACTGGAACATCATGATGGCCAGGATTCGCGACCTGTTGCCGCGTTCACGGGCCGACCAGATTGTGTCGCTGGCCAAGGAATGTCACGACGTGCTCGGCGCATTCGTGCGTGGCCAGTTGCTGGTGATGCTGGCGTTGGGCGTGATCTATTCCGCCGGTTTGATGCTGGTAGGGCTTGAGTTAGGGCTGTTGATCGGCTTGATGGCCGGTCTGGCGGCCATCGTGCCCTACATGGGGTTTATTATCGGTATCGGTGCTGCCCTGGTAGCCGGGTTGTTCCAGTTTGGTGGCGACTTGTATCCCATGATCGGCATTGTCGTGGTGTTTATGGTTGGCCAGGCGCTGGAGGGTATGGTGCTGACGCCGCTGCTGGTGGGCGACCGAATTGGCCTGCACCCGGTGGCGGTGATCTTTGCGATCCTGGCGGGGGGTGAACTGTTCGGTTTTACCGGGGTGCTGCTGGCATTGCCGTTAGCGGCGGTGATTATGGTGCTGGTGCGCCATGTGCAGGATTTGTACAAAGACTCCCAAGTCTATAAAGGCAGTGAAGACCCTCAGTTATAACTTGGCCAATAAAAGCCCAGGGCACTGGATGACCAACGTGTAGTAGACCATTAAGTGCTCTGGTTGCATGTTGTCTTGGAAGAGCGTTACTCGTGTGTTTTTCAAGGGATGAGATACGCGTGCGTAACGCTTTTTCCAGCTAGGTCATCAGAGGGCAAGGGAATAGTGATGATCTGCTCCGCTCTGGTATCAGCCAGTGTGCCTTGCGCAGGAAATGAAATGATAAATCGAGCCTCTTCAAGTTGTTGGCTCGGGTCAGCACAAGTGAAATGCAGATAGCCCTCGCGCTCCTCAATTATGAAGGACACAGCATCCAACGGTGTGACTGACAGTGCGTTGCCGAGCGGGATATCGAGTTTGACGCTGGCGTCGAACAGAGTACCTATGGCTTTTGCGGGTGAGTAAAACAATGCCATATGGACAGTATCACTGTAGATCCGCTGGCACTCATTGCTGGGCACCTCGATATTGCCTAATTCGTAGGCGTACGTTCCGTGTGTACCTTTGGAGTGATTGATCCATACGGTAAATACTGGCTCTTTCAGGATGTTCAGACTTTCTGATGTATTGATCGAGCGCCAGCTACCTGATTGCTCAGCCAGTTGCAGTGTTACTTCCTGAGCATCTTCTTTTCTGAATCGATAGTAGAGCCCGTCATGCTCGATTTGCGCGATATCAGTGGAGGATATCTTAAAGGGAATGGATGGGTTAGAGCGGGATCCATCATGTAACGTTACAGTAACTTCCCCTTTCAGGCGGCATTGGTTGACCGTGGTGGTGACCGGATGAGTCGTCGTTATCGTGTTAATGGCAGAGCCCAGAAAAACAGCGCCCTCGCTCAGTGCAATGACACTTTTATGGGAGTTGGCGATCTGATTTTTTGCCAGTTTCATGCTGTTGATTCCGCAATGCCCATTGCTGGCGCCGCCGGCAAAAGGATGGCTCCCCCATGCCCTGTTTCCCCAGTTAATTAGTGGGAATTTGAAATCTGGAACTTGCTCCACCGTGGTGCCGGGGATTTTTTGCCAGTCCCAGACGGGTTGTATGTTGCGATACTCATCTCCGTGCTTGACAACGAAACAGGATCCCGTTCCCAGGTAATATCCCTTCAGGTTTTCCCCGTTTCCACTTTCAGAGCCTACGCTTCTGTCCGAGATCATTTTAGCGAACAGACAAAAATTCGGGGTTATGTGGGACATGTAATCGTTGACCCAAAATACCCTGTTGCCGATGAAGTACTGATTGTCTGCCTCGTTTCCATTGGCACGGCTGATGAGTTCCAGCAAAACTTCAGGGTGCTTTGCCCCTTGGTTGATAAGTTGCTGGGCCCAACCTGCCAGCGATGAGTTTGTCAGTGTGTTTCGGCTCAGGGCCCGGCCGCAGGCATGAAAGTCATACACTTTGGCATACCCCATCCAGGCCATTCCCTGAACAAGGAACTCTTCGATCGACGTCACGGCTTCCCGGGTAAAGGAGAAGATCCCATTTGAGACTGAGATACTTTGAAATATTCTGGAAAGCAATTCCTGTCCGTAAGAAGCGCCATACAGTTGCGAGTACTTACCAGACTCTGGATTGTGCTGACTGTAGGAGTAGTCGACACTGATTCCCTCTCCTTCTTCTTTGCCGTGACGATGGACCGGAAAACAAAGTGAGGAGAGCACCTGGTAGGCCGCATAAGTATTTCCAAGCTCTGCGTTGTCCGCAGATGTTTTCCATGCGGCCAAGCTCCATATCAGTTGGATAAAGCAATAGTCGGCAAGGTTGGCGCCGGTTTCGGGTGCCTCGGCGTTCGTCACCTGCCTGATGTAGTCGAAGAACATGTTCAGCTTGTTGTTGCGAACGACGGTGGACAATAGGAGAGCTGCAATCGAAGCTCTTTTTCCCAGTCCGATATTGAGATCCCACCAGTTGGCAGGGTCATAATTTTGCTGGCTGTAAAAATTCAAGGCATCGACGGCGCATTCAATATACCGCTCGGGGGCAGAAGCTTGATTTCGGGCAATATAGTTGGCAATGCTTTGCGCCCTTTGTAAGTGAGTGTAAAGAGGTGCAGGGTTAATTTTTTTCCCCGAGGGGTATTTGATATCCGAGAAACGGCCGCTGTTAAACATGGAAATCCAGTGGTCAATTTCTGATTGGCCGGGTGGGGTGGATCGCAGTTTGTAAATCAGGTCGCCATGAACCGTATTTGCGCTGGTTTTAACTTGCTCTGCGAGGGCATGCTCAAGAGTGACAGTCAATGCACTGTGAGCAGGCAGCCAGAGCGTATTTTCATAACTGCTAAACAGGGGGGTTATGAGCCTTGTTTCCAGGTTTTTTTCTCCTGCGCGCAGGAAGACACTGTTGGTATTGATGAAGTGACTGAGAAAGAATGGCCAGTTATATTGGGTGGATTCACTCTTCGTTGGATGAAAGGTCAACGTCTCAAGTATGTGCCCGGTCGAACTGTCTTTCACTTTGATGATGATGGGGGAGTCTGGCAGCAAGTTGGCTGCTGATTCAATCGATCCGGCGGTTATCCAGTTATCCAAATGACAGGCCGTCGTAAATACGCGTATGTCACACAGATTCGAATGCCAGAGCTTATTGGGATAGCCGCTGTCATGAGTTTTGAATGTCTCGCCGATTTTTTTGCCTGCACGGATTGAGTCTGAGGTTTGGTTAATCGTGTCCGAGAAAAATTTTGGCCACCTATAGTGACCCATTTGCGCATCCGAAGGCTGGTAGTGGACCAGGCTTAACACCTGACCATTGTGATTATTTATGGCGCAGGCATAGAGCGACTCACCTTTTAGTGTGTCCCGATCTGAAATGATCGATGCGCCATTCATCTCGATCCACATTTCCAGTTCATTATTCATGGGGGCCTCGGCTGGTACGGAGTGCGTGATTGGTTTTTTCGGCAGTGTGTGGTTTTAACTTTATCTGTGATTTTTCTCGGTCGGTTACTGCCAGAATTGATAGGTCCTGCAGCGATGCGTAGGCGAAAGCGCTCGTTTCGGGCGTCAAGCCGGGCGAGGAGGAGGGGTGGGGAAGGTTTTCGAAGCTGGGGGGTATCAGTGCCAGCTCGCAATCAATAAACTCGTTGTGGCTCAAAGAGATAATGCAAACCTTTGATTTTGCTCGTGGTCTGTTACATTGTGTGCCCGGCGAGACGGGTATAAACTTTTCAAACCTTACACAGAGGCCACTAACGGTTCGTTTGAACTGTTCAGTCAGCATGAAACCGATTCAGCTGCCCCTAGGTGTGCGTCTGCGTGATGACGCAACCTTCATAAATTACTATCCAGGCGCCAATGCCGCTGCACTCGGCTATGTCGAGCGTCTGTGCGAAGCCGACGCCGGCTGGACAGAAAGCCTGATCTATCTGTGGGGCAAGCATGGCGTCGGGCGTACGCACTTGCTACAGGCCGCCTGCCTGCGCTTTGAACAGATGGGTGAGCCGGCGGTGTACCTGCCACTGGCCGAGTTGCTGGATCGCGGCATTGAGATCCTCGATAACCTTGAGCAATACGAACTGGTCTGTCTGGATGATCTTCAGGCAGTGGCCGGTCGTGCTGACTGGGAAGAAGCGCTGTTTCACCTGTTCAACCGTTTGCGTGACAGCGGGCGGCGCCTGCTGATTGCTGCCTCCACCTCGCCCCGTGAATTGCCAATCAAGCTGGCGGACCTCAAGTCCCGCCTGACCCTTGCGCTGGTCTTTCAGATGCGCCCCTTGTCCGATGAAGACAAGCTGCGTGCCTTGCAGTTGCGCGCATCGCGTCGTGGCTTGCACCTGACCGACGAGGTTGGGCACTTTATTCTCACGCGCGGCACCCGCAGCATGAGCGCGCTGTTCGATTTGCTCGAACGGCTCGATCAGGCGTCTTTGCAAGCGCAGCGCAAGCTGACCATACCGTTCTTGAAAGAAACCCTGGGCTGGTAGCTCGTCCCTTTAAAATCGTAGCCTGCAGACCTTTCCGGCAATTTTTAGGCGGCACAAAGCCTGCGTCGCAGAATGGTTGCGCGCGCAAAGTCGATTGTCAGAGGTGTAAAGCCTTAGATGCATCGAGAAAACCCTTGAGTCACATTTAGATCGATTGAATTTGCAAATGAGGATCATAGAAGGCATAGTCGCGGCTACTTTTCCTACAAGCCACGGTCGTGCCCATGCTAAAGCGCTTCGCACCCCTCGTGCCCCTCGCACTCGTTACCCTGTTGTTTGGCTGTGCTGCTCACACTCCTGTGTCGCAACAAGTCGTCGAACGTCAGGCTCATAAGTCATCCTCGGTATCGCAATCTTCCGCTATTTATCAGGAAGAGCTGGCAACCGAAAAAGAACTGGCTGACTTCTCCGCCAACAGCAAGCCTTACGAACTGCCAGCTTTGGCTGACAGCATCCTTGAGCGTGGCATGGCCTTGATCGGTACGCGTTACCGTTTTGGCGGCACCTCTGAGGCAGGCTTCGATTGCAGCGGCTTCATCGGTTATCTGTTCAAAGAAGAGGCGGGCATGCAATTGCCGCGCTCAACGCGTGAAATGATCAACGTAAATGCACCGTTGGTCGCACGAAACAATCTGAAACCAGGTGATTTGCTGTTCTTCAGCACCAATGGTCGTGGTCGTGTAAGCCATGCCGGGATTTACCTGGGCGATGACCAGTTTATCCACTCCAGCAGCCGCCGCAGCGGTGGTGTACGGATTGATAACCTGGGTGACAGCTACTGGAGCAAGACCTTTATTGAGGCCAAGCGCGCACTCGCGATGGCACCTTCGAGCGTAGTAGCTCGCAAGTAAAGTTAATGTCTTACTTGAAGTTCTGTTGCTAAGCGCTAGAATTCAGTCGCATTGTTAAATTCCTGAAGCCGCGAAGGTGCCCCCTGTCGCGGCTTCGGGTTTCGCGGCCAGAGTTGCCGTATCCAGAATCAGGAACATTCTGTTTATGTCGATCATGGCCCGCGTTGCACTTTTGACTCTAGCAGCACTGCTCAGTGCCTGCGCGAACCGCACGGCACCGCCTCCCGTTGCGCAAAAGCCGCTTGTATTTATCAGCCACCCTGAAGAAACCTCACCGATTGCCGCAGACGTGCTGTTTCGCGCTTTGGGGCTGGTTGGCACGCCTTATCGCTGGGGCGGCAATACCCCGGATTCGGGTTTTGATTGCAGCGGCCTGATCAAGTACGTGTACAACGACGCAGCGGGTATTTCGCTGCCGCGCACCACCCGCGAGATGATCGTGATGCAGGCGCAGAATATTGGTCAGGACAAGCTGCAAACCGGCGACCTGCTGTTCTTTGCCACCAATGGTGGCTCCCAGGTCAGCCACGCCGGGATCTACGTCGGCGAAGGCCGCTTTGTACACGCGCCGGCCACGGGCGGTACGGTCAAGCTGGACAGCCTCAACAAAGCCTACTGGCAAAAAGCCTATCTGAACGCCAAGCGGGTCCTGCCGAACGAGCAGCATCTGGCGCGTTTGCCGTAACCGCAAACCTGCTGTAGCCGCTGATAAGGTCCGAAGGGCCTTCAGGATATGGGGCTGCTAGGCAGCCCATCACAGCCTCGTTCCTCGTCAGCGGCTACAGCCAGGCTTTTACTTGCCTGACACCCGCCAGATCTTGTTGCCGACATCATCGGCCACCAACAAATCCCCTTGCTTGTCGATGACCACGCCCACCGGCCGGCCCATGGCCTTTTCGTCTGCGTTGAGAAAACCGGTCAACACATCGATCGGCATGCCTGTGGGCTTGCCGTCCGCGAAGGGCACAAAAATCACCTTGTAGCCACTGTGCGGCTTGCGGTTCCAGGAGCCGTGCTGGCCTATAAAAGCGCCTTCAGTAAAGTCGGGGAGTTTGCTTCCTGCGGCAAAGCTCAGGCCCAGAGACGCGGTGTGCGGGCCCACTGCGTAGTCCGGGGCAATGGCCTTGGCCACCAGTTCCGGGTTTTGCGGGTTGACCCGTACATCCGCATGCTGGCCGTAATAGCTGTAGGGCCAGCCATAGAAGCCGCCGTCCTTGACTGAGGTGATGTAGTCGGGCACCAGGTCGCTGCCGATTTCGTCGCGTTCGTTGACGGCAGTCCAGAGTTTTCCGGTTTTGGGCTCCCAGTCCATCCCGTTGGGGTTGCGCAGGCCTGAAGCGAAAATCCGGTGATTGCCGGTGGCGCGATCAACTTCCCAGATTGCGGCGCGACCTTGCTCCTTATCCATGCCGTTCTCGCCGACGTTGCTGTTGGAGCCGACACTGACATACAGCTTGGAGCCGTCGGGGCTGGCGATGACGTTTTTGGTCCAGTGGTGATTCAACGGCCCGCCCGGCAGGTCGACGACTTTGGTGGGTGGGGCGCTGATGCTGTTTTCGCCTGCCTGATAAGGGAAGCGCAACAGCTTGTCGGCGTCGGCGACATACAGATCATTGCCCACCAGCGTCATGCCAAAGGGCGAGTTCAGATTCTCGATAAAAACCGTACGGGTTTCGGCTACGCCGTCGTGGTCAGCATCGCGCAACAAGGTAATCCGATTCGCGCTTGGCACTCCGGCCCCGGCGCGGGCCATCACCTTGTCCGCGATCCAGCCCTTGATGCCCTTGCTGTCATCCGGTTTGGGCGGTGAATTGGTTTCTGCCACCAGTACGTCGCCGTTGGGTAATACGTAGAGCCAGCGCGGGTGGTCAAGGTTTTCGGCAAAGGCTGTTACTTGCAGGCCTTGGGCGGCAATTGGCGTGGCACCGTCAGGCCAGCTGATCGCCGGGGCGATATTGACGGTCGGGATGAGTGTCTTGTTCGGTTCGGGCAGTTTCGGCGTAGGTCCCGTGCCATCACTCACTTGCAGGGTCGAATTCTCGCCGCAGGCAGCCAACCCCGTCGCAAGTACGATGACAATAGCGTGCTGGCGCTTGAACATGTGTATCTCCATGAGGTTTTGGTCTTGTAAGTCATAGAGAAGCGTAGCCGCTTAAAGGTTCAGGTCAGAGCCTTGTATAAAGCGTTTTGGTGCCACCTTTAATTGACGCTCCACCCCCAACCCTCTAACCTTCGCGGCTTGTTTCAGGTGCTCTATGGTCCCGGATCGATAGAGTGAAACAGGGAAGCCGGTGAGGGCGTGTTTGACCCACACAACCGCCATGATCCCGGCGCTGCCCCCGCAACGGTAAATGAGTCAAAACCACGCTGAGTGCCACTGTGTTTTCGCACGGGAAGGCGCGTGGTCAGGGGTTGTCCTTCGGGATGGAACCGCTTGTGAGCCCGGAGACCGGCCTGATCCATCCAGCATCCTCGCGGCGGGCGATGGTGTGTTGTTTATTGTCCCCCGCCTCCCGTTTGCATCATTGAGCCCCAACGGAGAGCTGCCATGAACGAATCCCCCGAACGCGACGAACGTCATCAGGCGCGCATGCTGCGCAAAAAAGCCGTTATGGACGAGCGCATTGCCAGCTCGCCCAATGAGTGCGGGCTGCTGCTGGTATTGACCGGCAACGGCAAAGGTAAAAGCAGTTCCGCTTTTGGCATGTTGGCCCGGGCCATGGGCCACGGCATGCAGTGCGGTGTGGTGCAGTTCATCAAGGGTCGCAACAGCACCGGCGAAGAGATCTTCTTCCGCCGCTTCCCCGAGCAGGTGCGTTATCACGTCATGGGCGAAGGCTTTACCTGGGAAACCCAGGATCGTCAGCGTGATATCGCCGCCGCTGAAGCCGCGTGGGAAGTGTCCCGCGAGATGCTGCGTGACCCGTCCATCGGGCTGGTGGTGCTGGATGAGCTGAATATCGCGCTCAAGCACGGCTACCTCGACCTTGAGCAGGTACTCGCCGACCTGCAAGCCCGTCCGCCGATGCAGCATGTGCTGGTCACCGGGCGCGGCGCCAAACCTGAACTGATTGATCTGGCCGATACCGTGACCGAAATGGGTGTGGTGAAACACGCCTTCCAGGCCGGGATCAAAGCCCAGAAAGGCATCGAATTGTGAGTGTTGAAGTATGAGAGCGTCACGTCATTGCCCGGCGGTGTTGATCGCCGCACCGGCTTCCGGTCAGGGCAAGACCACCGTTACCGCCGCCCTGGCCCGGTTGCATCGCAATCAGGGGCGCAAGGTGCGGGTGTTCAAATGTGGCCCGGACTTTCTCGACCCGATGATTCTTGAGCGCGCCAGCGGTGCGCCGGTGTATCAGGTGGATTTGTGGATGGTGGGCGCCGATGAAAGCCGCCGTCTGCTGTGGGAGGCTGCTGCAGATGCGGACCTGATCCTTATCGAAGGTGTTATGGGGCTGTTCGACGGCACACCGTCCAGCGCCGATCTGGCGCGGCATTTTGGTGTGCCAGTCTTGGCGGTGATCGATGGTACCGCGATGGCCCAGACCTTTGGTGCACTGGCCTTGGGCCTGGCGCGCTATCAGCCGGATCTGCCGTTTGCCGGTGTGCTGGCCAATCGGGTCGGCACGGTGCGCCACGCGCAGTTGCTCGAAGGCAGCCTGACCGAAGGCTTGCGTTGGTACGGCGCGCTGTCCCGCGAGACCGGGATCGAGCTGCCGAGCCGTCACCTGGGGTTGGTCCAGGCCAGTGAGCTGAACGATCTGGATGTACGCCTCGACGCGGCGGCGAATGCCTTGGCCAGTACCTGTGAGGTAGCGCTGCCGCCCGCGGTCGAGTTTGCGGCGCCTGAACCGGTTGCGGTCGAGCCGTTGCTGGCCGGGGTGCGGATTGCCGTGGCCCGTGACGAAGCGTTTGCCTTCACCTATGGTGCGAGCCTGGATCTGTTGCGGGCGATGGGCGCTGAGCTGGTGTTCTTCTCGCCAATTCGCGATGTCCGCTTGCCCGAGGCTGACAGCCTGTATTTGCCGGGCGGTTATCCCGAGTTGCATCACCTTGAGCTGTCGCGCAATACGCCGATGCTGGAGGCGATTCGTGCCCATCACGCTGCGGGCAAGCCGCTGCTCGCCGAATGCGGCGGCATGCTTTACCTGCTCGATGCCTTGACCGATGTTGAGGGGCAGCGTGCTGAACTGGTGGGTTTGCTGGCTGGGGAGGCGACGATGCAAAAGCGTCTGGCTGCGCTGGCGTTGCAGGCCGTGGACATGCCCGAAGGGTTGCTGCGCGGCCACACCTATCATCACTCGCTGACCAGTACCGAGCTTGAGCCCATTGCCCGCGGCCTGAGCCCTAACGGCGGGCGTGGCGCTGAAGCGGTATATCGCGAAGGGCGGATGACCGCCTCTTATGTGCACTTTTACTTCCCGTCCAATCCTCAGGCCATTGCCGCGTTGTTCGCGCCATGCGCCGTGAAGGCGCCATGACCGACAACGCATTTAGCCCTGAAGAACGCGCAGCCGTGTACCGCGCCATTGCCGAACGCCGCGATATGCGGCATTTCAGCGGTGGCAGTGTGGCGCCCGAGTTGTTGTCGCGTTTGCTGGAAGCGGCGCATCAGGCCCCGAGTGTGGGGTTGATGCAGCCGTGGCGATTTATCCGCATCACCGACCGAGAGCTGCGTGGCAAGATCCAGGGCTTGGTCGAAGACGAGCGGGTGCGCACCGCCGAGGCGCTGGGCCAGCGCTCCGATGAGTTCATGACGCTCAAGGTCGAAGGCATCAACGATTGCGCCGAGGTGCTGGTGGCGGCGTTGATGGACGACCGCGAAAAGCACATTTTTGGCCGACGAACACTTCCGGAAATGGATATGGCATCGTTGTCCTGTGCCATTCAAAACCTGTGGTTGGCGGCACGTGTCGAGGGCTTGGGCATGGGCTGGGTATCGTTGTTCGAGCCTCAGGCGTTGGCTGATCTGTTGGGGTTGCCCGCAGGCGCCAAGCCGCTGGCTGTGTTGTGCCTGGGCCCGGTCGAGGCTTTTTATCCGGCGCCGATGCTGGTGCTGGAAGGGTGGGCGCAAGCGCGCCCACTGAGTGAATTGGTGTATGAGAATTATTGGGGAGTGAGTCCATGAGTGTGGCGTTGCTGTGCGTCGCCGGGGTGGCGCTGGATGCACTGTTGGGTGAGCCCAAGCGTTGGCATCCGCTGGTGGCGTTTGGCCGGATGGCCGAGCGTATCGAGCAGCGTTTCAATTCCGGTGGTCGTGGCTGGCGCAGTCATGGTGTGACGGCGTGGGTGCTGGCGGTATTGCCGCTGACGGTTCTGGCCACGGCACTGTCGTGGCTGCCTTATATCGGTTGGTTGGTGGACATTCTGGCGCTGTATTGCGCGCTGGGCATGCGCAGCCTCGGGGAGCATGTGCAACCGGTTGCCCAGGCATTGCGCGCCAATGATCTGGATGAGGCGCGCACCCGGGTCGGGTATCTGGTCAGCCGCCAGACCAGCGAGCTGGACTCGACTGAAGTGGCCCGCGCCGCCACCGAATCGGTACTCGAGAACGGCAGCGATGCGGTGTTTGCGGCGATTTTCTGGTTTGCCGTGGCCGGTGCGCCGGGCGTGGTGCTCTATCGTTTGAGTAATACGCTGGACGCGATGTGGGGCTATCGCAACGAACGCTTTGAGCGATTTGGTTGGGCCGCTGCCCGGATCGACGATGTTCTTAACTATATTCCTGCAAGGCTGGTTGCTCTGACTTACGCCGTACTGGGTAAAACCCGACTGGCCTTGAAGTGCTGGCGCAAACAGGCCCCGCTGTGGGACAGCCCCAATGCTGGCCCGGTCATGGCCGCAGGCGCCGGTGCGTTGGGTGTTGAGTTAGGTGGCCCGGCGATTTATCACGGCGAACTGCATGAGCGTCCGCAGTTGGGTGAAGGTGTACCGGCAGATGCCGACTCGATTGGTCGTGGCTGGCAACTGGTGCAGCGTGGCGTGTGGCTGTGGTTGTTGATTCTGTGTGTGTGGAGTGAATTCTATGCTTGAGCACGGCGGGCGTTTGCGCAGGGCAGCGTTGCATTACGGCATTGCCGAAGCCGACTGGCTGGATTTGTCCACTGGGCTGGCGCCTTGGCCATTTGCTATTCCGCCGATACCTGCACGTGCTTGGGCGCGCTTGCCTGAAACCGACGACGGTCTTGAGCAGGCAGCCTGCGCCTATTACGGCGCACTGAATGTGCTGCCGGTGGCGGGTTCGCAATCAGCCATTCAGTTACTGCCGCGCCTGCGCCGCAGTGGCAAGGTTGGCGTGCTGTCGCCGTGTTACGCCGAGCATGCGCATGCCTGGCGGCACAGTGGGCATATCGTGCGTGAAATCATGGAGCAGGAAGTCGATTTCTACCTCGACAAGCTGGACGTATTAGTCGTGGTCAATCCCAACAATCCTACGGGGTTGAGCCTGACCCCTGAGCGTTTGCTGGAATGGCATGTGCGGCTGGTGCAGCGCGGTGGCTGGCTGGTGGTGGACGAAGCCTTTATGGACAACACGCCAGAGCTGAGCCTAGCGGCACAGAGCCAGCGTACTGGGCTGATTGTGCTGCGCTCGTTTGGCAAGTTTTTTGGTCTGGCCGGAGTGCGGCTGGGTTTTGTACTGGCCGAGCAAAAGTTACTCAAGTTACTGGCCGAGCAAGCTGGACCCTGGGCCGTGAGTGGGCCGACGCGCATTGTCGGTCAGGCCTGCCTGCTCGACACCGCCGGCCATGCTCGCCAGCGCGAGCGCAGCGAGTTGGCTAGCGGGCGGCTGGAACGGTTGCTGGGCTTGCATGATTTACCGCCGCAAGGGGGCTGCGCATTGTTCAAGTGGCTGATCACGCCCCATGCCGACCGTCTTTACGAATTTATGGCGCATCGCGGCATTTTGCTGCGCCTGTTTACCCACAACAGCAGCGTGCGTTTTGGCCTGCCTGCAGCCGAGGCTGACTGGTTGCGTCTGGAGCTGGCATTAGCGGCGTACACCAAGGAAACCCTATGAGTACGTTGATGGTGCAAGGCACCACATCTGATGCCGGTAAAAGCACGTTGGTGACGGCCCTGTGCCGTTGGCTGACTCGCCAGGGTGTGGCTGTGGTGCCGTTCAAACCGCAGAATATGGCACTCAACAGCGCGGTGACCGCCGAAGGTGGCGAGATTGGTCGCGCCCAGGCGGTACAAGCTCAGGCTGCAGGGCTGGCGCCGCACACGGACATGAACCCGGTGTTGCTCAAGCCCAACAGCGATACCGGTGCCCAGGTGATTATTCATGGTCGTGCCGTTACCAGCATGAACGCGGTGGCGTATCACGACTACAAGGCCATCGCCATGCAGGCGGTACTGGCCTCGCACCAGCGTTTGAGTGCGGCGTATCCGGTGGTGATGGTCGAGGGCGCGGGTTCTCCGGCCGAGATCAATTTACGGGCCGGTGATATTGCCAACATGGGCTTTGCCGAAGCGGTGGACTGCCCGGTGGTGTTGATCGCTGACATCAATCGCGGTGGGGTGTTTGCGCATCTGGTTGGCACCCTGGAGCTGTTGTCCGAGTCGGAACAGGCGCGGGTCAAAGGTTTTATCATCAACCGGTTTCGCGGCGATATCGCCTTGCTCCAGCCCGGTCTTGACTGGCTGGAACAGCGCACCGGCAAGCCGGTAATCGGTGTGTTGCCCTATGTGATGGACTTGCACCTCGAGGCCGAGGATGGCATCGATCAGCGCCAGACCGACAAGGTCGAGCAGGTGCTCAAGGTGGTGGTGCCGGTACTGCCGCGCATCAGCAATCACACGGATTTCGACCCGCTGCGCCTGCATCCGCAAGTGGACTTGCAGTTTGTGGGGCCGGGCCAGCCGATTCCGCCCGCTGATTTGATCATCTTGCCCGGTTCCAAAAGCGTACGCAGTGATCTGGCGTATTTGCGCGCCAATGGCTGGGATGCGGCCATCAGTCGTCATCTGCGTTACGGCGGAAAACTGCTGGGGATTTGCGGCGGCCTGCAGATGCTCGGCGAGCAGATTCATGATCCGCTGGGCCTTGAGGGCGCGCCGGGTTCCAGTGCCGGCTTGGGTTTGCTGGCGTTCAGCACCGAGCTTGCAGCCGAAAAGCAGCTGCGCAATGTACGCGGGCACCTGGTTCTCGAAAACGCCGAAGTCAGTGGCTATGAAATCCACGCGGGGGTGACCACCGGTGTTGCTCTGGAACAGCCTGTGGTGCGGCTGGATGATGGGCGCTGTGATGGCGCACAAAGTGCGGACGGGCAAATTCTCGGCACCTACCTGCATGGTGTGTTCGAGTCGCCTGCGGCTTGCAGCGCATTGCTGCGCTGGGCCGGTTTGCAGGATGTGCAGGAAGTGGACTACCACGCCCTGCGCGAGCGGGATATCGAGCGGCTGGCGGACCTGGTGGAAAACCACTTGGATACGGCCTACCTGCGTGAGCTTTGCGAAATATAAAGCTGTGGGAGCGAGCCTGCTCGCGAAAAACATTACTTCGCGAGCAGGCTCGCTCCCACAGCAGATCCAGAGGTTTATCGACATGCTGCAACTGATTTTGGGCGGCGCCCGCTCGGGCAAAAGTCGCCTGGCTGAAAAGCTGGCGGCCGAGTCTGGCTGCGCCGTCACCTATATCGCCACCAGCCAGCCGCTGGACGGCGAGATGAGCGAGCGCGTGCGCCATCATCGCGAACGTCGTCCAGTCGAGTGGGCGCTGATTGAAGAGCCTGTCGAACTGGCCCGGGTACTGCGCGATAACGCTCGCGCCGATGCTTGCCTGTTGGTGGACTGCCTGACGTTGTGGATGACCAATCTGTTGATGCTTGAAGACCCGCAGCGGTTGATTGCCGAACGTGATGCACTGCTGGAATGCCTGGCTGATCTGCCGGGCGAAATTGTGTTTGTCAGCAACGAAACCGGAATGGGTGTCGTGCCGCTGGGCGAATTGACTCGCCGCTATGTCGATGAAGCCGGTTGGTTGCATCAAGCCCTGGCCGAGCGCTGTCAGCGAGTAGTGCTGACGGTGGCGGGCCTGCCCCTGACGTTGAAAGGAACTGCACTATGAACACCCCGTGGTGGCTGACCCCCTGCAAGCCCGTTGACCGTGATATGCAATTGGCTGCAGCCGCACGTCAGCAGCAATTGACCAAACCGGCGGGTTCGCTGGGCCAGCTTGAGGCATTGGCGGTGCAATTGGCCGGGCTGCAGGGGCGGCTCAAACCCCGTGTCGATCAGTTGTGGATTGCGATTTTTGCAGGTGATCACGGCATAGTCGACGAAGGCGTTTCGGCCTACCCACAAGCAGTCACCGGGCAAATGCTGCACAACTTTGTCAGCGGCGGTGCGGCGATCAGCGTGTTGGCCCGGCAGTTGGGCGCGCAGTTGGATGTGGTGGATCTGGGCACGGTCACGCCGATGCTGGAGCTGGAGGGTGTGCGTCATTTGCAGTTGGGCGCAGGTACGGCCAATTTTGCGCTGGGCCCGGCGATGTCCGACAGCCAAGGATTAAAAGCCTTGCAGGCGGGACGTGACAGCGTATTGCGGGCGCAGGCAGTGGGCAGTGAGCTGTTTATTGGCGGCGAAATGGGCATCGGCAACACGGCGTCTGCCAGTGCCGTGGCCAGTGCGCTGCTCGATTGCCCGGCTTCGCAGTTGACCGGGCCGGGTACAGGTCTGGATGCCGCCGGTGTGAGCCATAAGGCGCGGGTGATCGAAGGGGCGCTGGCGTTGCATGCAGGCCATCTCGATGATCCGCTGCAGATCCTGTTTCGCCTGGGTGGTTTTGAAATTGCAGCTCTGGTCGGGGCCTATGTGGCCTGTGCCCAGGAAGGCATCGTGGCGGTGGTCGACGGTTTTATCTGCACCGTCGCGGCGATGGTCGCCGTACGTTTGAATCCTGAATGTCGAGAATGGTTGGTTTTCAGTCATCGTGGGGCTGAGCTGGGTCATCGTCATGTACTGCAAAGCTTGCAAGCCGAGCCGTTGCTCGATTTGGGCCTGCGCCTGGGTGAGGGCAGCGGCGCGGCGTTGGCGGTGCCGTTGATGCGCCTGGCGTGCGACCTGCACGGGCAGATGGCAACATTTGCCGAAGCTGCCGTTGCAGATCGTCCGGCATGACAGTGCAACTGGATTTGCTGCGTCATGGCGAGACCGAGTTGGGCGGTGGTTTGCGCGGCAGCCTGGATGACGCCTTGACGCCGTTGGGCTGGACGCAAATGCGTGAAGCCGTTAAAGGCCAGGGGCCGTGGGATCGGATTGTCAGTTCGCCGTTGCAGCGTTGCGCATTGTTTGCCCGGGAGTTGAGCGCACAGCTCGATTTGCCTGTGTCGTTCGACAAGAACCTGCAAGAACTGCATTTTGGTGCCTGGGAAGGGCAGAGCGCCGCGGCGTTGATGGAAGTCGATTCAGAAGCTCTAGGTCTGTTCTGGGCGGATCCCTACGCTTTTACCCCGCCCGACGGCGAGCCGGTACTTGAGTTTTCGGCGCGGGTGTTGTCTGCCGTCAGCCGTATGCAGCAGGAATTTTCCGGTGAACGGGTACTGGTGGTGTGTCATGGCGGAGTGATGAAGCTGCTGCTGGCTCAGGCCCGCGGCTTGCCCCGCGAGCAATTGCTGCAGGTGCCGGTGATCCATGGCGCGCTGTTCGGGTTGCAGGTTGGCGCGAAGGGTCAGTTGACCGAGGTCGTCGGCTAATGTTGCCGTTCTGGATTGCCTTGCAGTTTTTAAGCAGCTTGCCGATTCGCTTGCCGGGTATGCCGCAGCCCCAGGAACTGGGGCGTTCACTACTGTTTTATCCGCTGGTGGGGCTGCTGTTTGGTCTGCTGCTGTGGGGCCTCAATGGATTGCTGGCCGATGCGCCATTGATGCTGCATGCGGCTTTGCTGCTGACGGTTTGGGTGCTGCTCAGTGGCGGGCTGCATCTGGACGGTCTGGCCGACAGTGCAGATGCCTGGCTGGGCGGCTTTGGTGACCGCGAGCGCACGCTGACCATCATGAAAGATCCGCGCAGCGGGCCGATTGCGGTGGTGACGCTGGTGTTGGTGTTGTTACTCAAGTTCTGTGCGTTGCTGGCGTTACTTGAGCAGCGCAACGGCGCAGCTTTGCTGATCGTGCCCTTGATCGGGCGCAGTGCCTTGCTGGCGGTGTTCCTGACCACGCCATACGTGCGTGCCGGTGGTTTGGGCCAGGCGCTGGCCGACCATCTGCCACGCAAGGCGGGCTGGTGGGTATTGGGGCTGGGTGCCGTGGCCTGTGTGGTGTTGGCCGGGTCTGCCGGGCTGTGGGCATTGGCGCTGGCAGCCGTAGGGTTTGTATGGCTGCGCCGGGTGATGATGCGCCGTTTGGGCGGCACCACAGGCGATACCGCTGGGGCGTTGCTGGAGTTGCTTGAAGTGCTGGTGCTGGTGGGATTGGCGCTGATGCAGCAATGACCTGACGCTTGCTTCGCGAGCAGGCTCGCTCCCACAAAGAAGTAAGTTCTGTATTAAATCTTGATTCTATTTTATTGCGGGTATATACATACAAAATGTTACCAACCCAGTGTTTATGTACCAATCTGCGGCGTGCGGCACGTGGCGTGAGCAGGCATTACGACGGCGCTCTCGATGGCTTCGGGATCAACGTTGCCCAGTATTCTTTGCTGTGTAATCTCAAGCGTCTTGATCAACCGAGCATCTCCAGCCTGGCAGAAGCCATGGGGCTGGATCGCAGTACGTTGGGGCGTAACGTGCGAGTGCTTGAGGGTGCAGGCCTGCTGAAGATGACTGAGGGCGCTGACCAGCGTAACCGGCTGGTATGCCTGACTGAGGCGGGCGATCAGTGCTTGAAGGCCGCCTTGCCTGCCTGGGAAGCGGCACAACAGCGCTTGATGGACCGTTTGGGTGAAACCAAGCGTGCACAACTGTTACAGCTATTGGATGAGTTGGCAGGTACTGACTAAAAGCCAGTAGCTCGATTATAAATGGGTATATACCCGCTCCCGGAGAACAACAATGACATCGGTGTGGCGTAACAGCGGTTGGGTCCTTCTTGGCAGCGCACTTATTTTGGCGTTGTCGTTAGGTGTAAGGCATGGATTCGGGCTGTTTCTACCGCCCATGAGTGCGCAGTTTGGCTGGGGGCGTGAGGTTTTTGCATTTGCTATCGCCTTGCAGAACTTGATCTGGGGACTGGCTCAGCCTTTCACTGGGGCACTGGCAGACCGCTTTGGTGCCGCCAAGGTAGTGATCGTCGGCGGTGTGCTGTATGCCGTGGGTCTGCTGTTTATGGGGTTGTCGGATTCACCGTTGTCGCTGTCCTTGAGCGCGGGGCTGTTGATCGGGATCGGTCTGTCCGGCACCTCGTTTTCGGTGATCCTGGGCGTGGTCGGTCGCGCATTACCTGCTGAAAAACGCAGCATGGGCATGGGGATCGCCAGCGCTGCGGGCTCATTTGGTCAATTTGCCATGCTGCCCGGCACTCTTGGTTTGATTGGCTGGCTCGGTTGGTCGACGGCGCTGCTGGTGTTGGGTGTGCTGGTGGCGCTGATTGTGCCGCTGGTCAGCATGCTCAAGGATCGTCCGTTACCCAATCTTGGCGGCGAGCAAACCCTTAAAGAGGCACTGCGTGAGGCGTGTTCGCACTCAGGCTTCTGGCTATTGGCCTTTGGCTTTTTTGTTTGCGGCTTTCAGGTGGTCTTTATCGGTATCCACCTGCCGGCTTATCTGGTGGACCAGCACTTGCCCGCAACGGTGGGCACCACCGTGCTGGCACTGATTGGCCTGTTCAATATTTTTGGGACTTACACCGCCGGTTGGCTAGGTGGGCGCATGTCCAAGCCGCGCTTGTTGACGGCGTTGTATCTGGCGCGGGCCGTAGTGATCGTATTGTTTTTGTGGGCACCTGTGACGCAATTCAGTGCGTACCTGTTTGGCATGGTCATGGGCTTTTTGTGGCTGTCGACGGTGCCGCTGACCAATGGCACGGTGGCCACCATGTTTGGCGTGCGTAACCTGTCGATGCTGGGCGGCATCGTATTCCTCTTCCATCAGCTGGGAGCATTCCTGGGCGGCTGGCTGGGTGGCGTGGTCTATGATCAGACCGGTAGTTACGCTCTAATCTGGCAAGTGTCGATTTTGTTGAGCCTGTTGGCGGCCGCGCTGAACTGGCCGGTGCGTGAGCGTCCGGTAGCCCGCTTGCAGGCGCAGGGGAGTATGGGGTGAATTCATCAACCTTGATCTGGTTAGGTGCAGTCAGTACCGGTGCGTTGCTGCTGGCTCTGATCTGGTGGGGCTGGCATCAGGGTGGGTTAGCCTTGATGCAGTTGGGTATGGGTGCTTGCTAGTGCAGCAGCGGGTGAGTAAGTTCTGAGCCTGCCACTTTTTTAAGGACACCGATGATGCTCAAGCGCTGGATTGCGATGCCTGTACTGCTGTTGGCCTGCGCCGGTTCGGTGTGGGCGGCAGAATGCCCGCCTTTGCTGGAGGGCTCATTGCCCAAATTGCGGGCCAAGGAATCGATCGATCTGTGCCAGCGTTTTGCTGGTAAGCCGCTGTTGATCGTCAATACGGCGAGTTTTTGCGGCTTTGCCCCGCAGTTCAAGGGGCTTGAAGCGCTTAATCAGCGCTACAAGGGGCAAGGGCTGGAGCTGATTGGTGTGCCGTCGGATGACTTCAAGCAAGAGGCCAAGGACGGCGAGGAGACGGCCAAGGTTTGTTACGTCAACTATGGCGTTACCTTCACCATGATCGATCCGCAGCATGTACGCGGGCCTGACGCGGCGCACATGTTCAAGGTGCTGGCTGAGCAGAGCAGCGCTCCGAAGTGGAACTTCTATAAATACGTGGTTGATCGCCAGGGCAATGTGATTGCCAGCTTCTCCAGTCTGACCAAGCCTGATAGTCCGGAATTGATCGAGGCTATCGACAAGGCCATTGCTTCAAAACCTTGAGTCGCAGCCATTAAAAATCCCCGCCTCGGTAACGAGAGCGGGGATTTTTTTGATTCGGTGGGCGAGGGGTTAGCCTCGCGGCGAATCAGAACTTGTAGGTTGCACCTACAGCAAAACCGTTAGCGCTGTTTTCATATTTGGCGCTGTATTCGTTAAGCGCGTTCTGGTCGTGAACCTTGACCGACTCTTCCTTCAGGTAGGAGTAAGCCGCATCAATAGTCAGGTTTTCGTTGACGGCATAACCGGCACCTAGGCTGAAGATTGTACGGTCACCGGTAGGAATACGTGGCGAACGGTTGGTGTTGTTGGTTGGCGACTGATCCCAGGTCAGACCGGTACGAACTACCCACTGCTTGTTCAACTGGTAGGAAGTACCAATGGCGTATGCCCAGGTATCATGCCAGTTCTG
Source organism: Pseudomonas sp. ML2-2023-6 (assembly GCF_037055265.1). Classification (NCBI taxonomy): domain Bacteria; kingdom Pseudomonadati; phylum Pseudomonadota; class Gammaproteobacteria; order Pseudomonadales; family Pseudomonadaceae; genus Pseudomonas; species Pseudomonas sp. ML2-2023-6. The sequence continues at coordinate 1,993,407 of NZ_CP146347.1, forward strand.
TTCTTCCTTAATGGAGCCGAACAGTTGCGAACCGACTGCACCCGAAGCACCGGGGCTAACACCGTCGTTGTTAATGGTGATGTCTTTCAGGCGACTCCAGCGGGTCCAGGTGGAGCCAGCATAGAGTTTCCAGGCATCGGACAGGTCTTGAGTGACGGACAGGTCGTAGGACTCGGGAGTATCGATAGATAGCGACGCGTCATAACGATTGCTTTTCATCAATGCCGCAGGGGTATTGGCCCCAGCCGTCACATTGGTATGGCCTTCAAGCTTGTAGCTGACCTTGGAGTGATAGGTAAGACCAATGCGGGTGGTGTCTGTTGCTTGCACCAGAACGCCGATGTTGAAGCCCAGGGCAGTATCGGTGCCTTTGACTTTTACATTGGTGTCGCCGAACGCGGGGTTAAGCACGGTCAGGTCGGACTCCAGCGTACCGCTGATACGGTTGATGGTCGGACCGAAGCCCACCGATACCCTGTCGTTGAATGCATAGCTGACGGTAGGTTGCAGGGTGACAACCTTTACTTCGCTTTTCTTGCCGAAGGCACGACCCTGGAAGCCGCCTTCATAGTCGGTAACCAGGCCGAAAGGTGCGTAAACACCAAAGCCTACAGCCCACTGGTCATTCAACTTGTTGGTATAGAAGCCCATAGGAACGCCGGTGAACGGCACCATGTCACCTTTATTGGTGCCAGGGTATTTGCCTTGGCCATCCTTGATATCGGTCGAAGCGTCGATGACGGCGATACCGCCAGTCACTTGTTGGCCGCTCAGGCGGGACATACCGGCAGGGTTACCAAAAACGGTGCTGGCATCATCGGCAGAAGATGAGCGACCTGCGAAACCGGTCCCCATACCGCTTACGCTTTGTTCGTTAAGTGCGAAGCCGCTGGCGAAAATCTGGCTGGAAGCCAAAGTGACAGCGAGGCCAAGTGTGGTCTTGAGCATTACTTTTTTCATTATTAGAACTCCTTATGATCACCGGAGGAAAACTACCAACATTTTTGTAGAAGCGCTATAGGCTAAATCGCAGACGATAGCGATGTTTTGTAGGACAATCCGACCGGTTTGAGGTTATTTGCAGAATTTCAGGATTATAGAAATCTCAAGTCACAAGGTTGAAAGGAGAAACACAGGTGCGCCAAGCCTGTGCGAAATCGCGTAAACGCCCATGTGGTTCAAAGGCTTGACGCCAGATTCTTGCCATCCCGAGCAGGTCGTCAGCGGCAGGAATAGCTATTTTCTGTTGTTCGATAAGAAGCCAGGCAATGGCGGTGGCATAACGTAAATTAACCGTGAGTTCCAAGTGAGGGCTGCGCAAGAATGCGTGCTGGCTGGCTAGGCCGCGAACCAGGCTCGCCAGGTCTGGGTCATGGGCAAGGTATTCCTCCCACAAGGCGGCATGCCGAGGTTCGCGTATGCAATAGAGGCCGTGACCTCGTCGGTCATGCAGGGCCGAGCCCAAGCTTGATTGGCTGGCCGCAATACCCAACAACAGAGCTTCTGCATCCGGGTTGTTTTGGCCCAGATACAAAAGCGTTGGCCGAATTACGTAAAGGCTCAACTCCCTGGCTGCGATACCCATAAAGTCCTCGGGGCCTGAAAATGACCAGCGATACCCAGAGCTTGGCAGCATGAATCGAGAGGGTTCGCCGGAAGCGGGTTGTGCCGCTCGAGTTGAAGTGTAGTGTCATATCTTTGCTGTAACGGTCTGTTTTTAAATCATTTCAGGCTTCGAGCTGTTGGTTATATATCCGCAAGGACTTAAGCAATGCCGAATGTTTCTTAAATTGCAGGCAACAAAAAGCCCTGCTGATCAGGCAGGGCTTGTTGTGTAGCGCTCAGGCTTTCAGGCTATCAGGGCCTGGCGAGTACGCTCGATCACAGCTTGCAGAGGTGCTGCGCTGGAGTATTGATCGGGGTACAGGCGTTCGCTGTGACGAGCGATGCCGTGTTCGTTGACCAGAGTAAAACTGAAGCATCCTTTGCGAGCGGCCATAATCAGGCAGTTCATTGGAGCAAAGGCGTTGGTTAGGGTGCGAATGGCATCCTGAGTATGGATTTGAGTAGACATAGTTATTAGGTGTTCCTACAAATGACACGGTTTAGAACCGTGCTGCGTTAAAACGTTCCAGTGACGTCGAGCCATTCTTTGGCTGGACGAAGAACCTGACTGGAACAAAGCCGCCAGTTGTAGCGCATTAAGTATGTGGCGCTTGGGCTGGCAGGTAGGTACTTAGGAGGGCAGGCAGTCACAACAGGAGCTAAGGTTCCGTGCTCCGGGTGAAGATCCTGATCAATTTGCAGGTTGGTTCGGTCAGAGTAAAAGAACTTCGCGATACCCTGTGCGTTTGTGCAAAGGCCGTATCGTCGCAAGGTTTACCTGGAAACCATCTAGGGGGTCGATCCCGTTTTTCAGCGCTTCTTCTTTGCTTTACGCAAGGTGGCTGCAGGGATTTGTTCGGCCCGAATTGACTTTCAGCTTGGTACTAACGCTGCGGATACTAACTGGTTGAATTTTTAAACGCAAGTGTGCTAGCGAAAAATACATTCTGTAGCCTCTATTCAGGCTGGCAAAACCTGCTGGTCTCGCCAAGTCCGGCGGGTATTTATCTACGGTATTAGCCCACTTTTGATAATTTGCCAGCGCACCTCGAGCAGGGGGGGATCGCTGACAAACGCCCTTGATGACGCGCCGTAGCGGTGCGTAGACCTGCGTTTCATGCTCGGTTACGGTCCGCTTTGTTGCTCTGAATGTGAACTTGTGCACATTTGCAGTGCTGCTGACAAAATCAGCGCAGATACCCGTATTGAAGTCTTCCTAGCCTGTCCTGTAAATTTAAGTCAATGAAAAACATCGTTTTTTTTAATTGGTGAAAAAATCGACAGTTTGACCGTAGCCCCCGTAGGGTGGGCGTTTGCGGAGCTTAAAGCGGGGTTGTCCACTGACTTATCCACAGGTTCTGTGGATTGTCCCAAGCGCTTGCTCTAGATCAAGGGTGTAGACTTTTTTCGACTTTACCCAAACGAAAAAAGGAGTAGAGTGGCGCGCCTTCTGTTCTGCCCTACAGTGTCGTATGAAGTTCCGCACAGCTACTTCCTCTGTTACTCGCCCCAATACACCTACTGAAGCTCCCAAGCGCTTTTCTTTGCGGGTTGCTATCTGGCTGCTGGATAACCCTCGTCTGAGCGCTAACCCTAGCGTCAAGCACGTGGCAGGTCATTTGCTCAAACAACCTGCGCGCCAAGGTGTGGTGCTGGCGCAGAGCCGTTTGGGTCAGTTGATGTGCCGTGAGTGCGGCAGCGCCCGCGATCAACGTATCGGCCATGAATTGCTGCGCCTGGCAGCCCGTGCCGGCGACCGTGTTGCCCAGCAGGAATTGAACAAGACCGAAGACTGAACTGTCTTCGGCGCTGACTGTTGGTTAACCTTGCTCTTTTACCTCGTGTGGAGGGGTTATGGCCCTGGATCTGAGCAGTCTGTTGCTTGGCCTGGCAGTAGCAGGCGTGCCGTTGTTGGCGTTTATCTGGCAGTTGCAGCGCCGTGCCAGTGGTCATCACGCTGAGCTTGCGTTGCTCGGTGAGCGTCTTGCTACAGCCCAGCTATCCCAGGAAGGCCTGAGTGCCCAGCTGGATGCCTGTCGCGACGAAGTCAGTGATCTGGGGCAGGCCAATGCGGTCAAGCAAGCAGAGCTGGCTGCGCTGCGCCGTGAGGTCGAGTTGTTGCAGGTTGAGCGCGACAATGGGCGCGATGCTGCCCATGCGTGGAACCTGGAGCGCAATCAGAAAGAAATTGAGCTACGCCGCCTGGATGCCCACGCCTCTGGATTGGCTGCCGAGTTGCGCGAGCAGCAGGACAGTCATCAGCAGCGGCTCAATGACTTGCAAGGTTCGCGTGACGAACTGCGGGCGCAATTTGCCGAACTGGCGGGCAAGATTTTCGATGAGCGTGAACAGCGTTTCGCCGAAACCAGTAACGAACGCCTTGGGCAGTTGCTCGACCCCCTCAAGGAGCGCATTCAGTCATTTGAAAAGCGTGTCGAAGAGAGCTATCAGCAGGAATCGCGCGAGCGTTTTTCGCTGGGTAAAGAGTTGGAGCGTTTGCAGCAACTGAACCTGCGCCTGAGTGATGAGGCGACCAACTTGACCCGCGCCCTGAAAGGCCAGAAAACCCAAGGCAACTGGGGGGAGTTGATTCTGGAGCGGGTTCTGGAGCACGCAGGGCTTGAGAAAGGCCGCGAATACCAGACCCAAGTCAGCCTCAAGGGGCCGGACGGCGAGCGTTTCCAGCCGGACGTGCTGATCATGTTGCCGGGTGACAAACAGGTAGTAGTCGATTCCAAGGTCAGCCTGACGGCGTATCAACAGTATGTAGGTGCCGATGACGACGTGATTGGGCAGGCTGCGCTCAAACAACATGTGTTGTCGCTGCGCAATCATGTAAAGGGCCTTGCCGGCAAAGACTACAAACGTCTGGAAGGGCTTCACAGCCTGGACTTTGTGTTGTTGTTTGTACCGATTGAAGCGGCATTTTCGGCGGCGTTGCAGGCTGAACCGAATCTGTTTCAAGAGGCGTTTGATCGCCATATCGTGATCGTCAGTCCGACCACGTTGCTTGCAACTTTGCGGGTGATCGACAGCCTTTGGAAGCAAGAGCGCCAGGGGCAGAATGCCCGTGAAATTGCCGAGCGCGCGGGTTGGCTGTATGACAAGTTTGTATTGTTTATTCAGGATCTGGATGAAGTCGGCAACCGCCTGCAGCAGTTGGATAAGGCCTACAGTTCAGCCCGTAACAAGCTCACCGAAGGCCGGGGGAATCTGGTCAGTCGCAGCGAGCAGCTCAAGCTCCTGGGGGCCCGAGCCAGCAAAAGCTTGCCGGCTGATCTGCTGGAGCGGGCCATGACCGACGCTGATGGTGTGGCGCATCCAGCGGAATAACACCGAACTTCTGTAGCCGCTGCCGCAGGCTGCGAAGGGTTACGTAGCAGCCCTGGAGTTTCGAAGGCTCTGCGGTCCTTGTCGCAGCCTGCGGCAGCGGCTACACCCGTTCAATTCAGAGCGGCACATGCCTGCTCAGCAGCGCTCGTAGAACCGCAGGCTTGACCGGCTTGGGCAGATACTCCAGCCCGGCCGCGTGCACCTCGGCAATCATTTCCGGTCGGCCATCGGCGCTGATCACCACGCCAGGCACCGGTTCGCCCAGCTGTGTACGCAACCAGCCCATCAATTCGGTCCCGACTTCGCCGTCATCCAGGTGGTAGTCAACCAGTACCAGTTGCGGGCGCACGCCTTCATTGAGCAATACCGCGCACTCCTCACGGTTGCGGGCGGTCCATACACGGCAGCCCCAGCGTGTCAGCAGGCTCTGCATGCCGATCAGGATGCTGTCTTCGTTATCGACACACAGCACCTGAGCGCCAGTCAGGGGTTGACCGTTCTGTTCGGCGACGACTGGTTGCGGTGCGGCCTGGCTCTTGGCCATCGGCACGCTGACGCTGAACACGCTGCCAAAACCGGGCCATGAGCGCACTCGCAGGGTATGTCCGAGTACGTGACACAAGCCGTCGGCAATCGCCAAGCCCAGGCCCAGGCCTTTTTCAGCACGGGTCTGGTGGCTATCGAGACGTTTGAACTCTTCGAAAATGACCTGCAGTTTGTCTTCCGGAATGCCTGGGCCGCGGTCCCAGACCTCAAGGCACAATTCGCCGCCGCGTCGACGTACACCCAGCAAAACCGGGCCCTTGGCGTAGCGAAAGGCATTGGTCAGGAAGTTCTGCAAGATCCGGCGCAGTAATTTGATATCACTGTTAACCCGCACACGGCTACCGCGAACCCTGAAGTTCAGTCCCTGTTCCTGTGCTTGTGCGGTGAATTCATTGCCCAAGGTGTCGAACAGATCGTTAATGGCGAAAGGTTTGATGTCGGGAGTTATCTTGCCGTTTTCCAGGCGTGAAATATCCAGCAGGTCGCTGATCAGGTCTTCAGCGGAGCGCAAGGAGCTGTCCAGATGCCGCACCAGTTTCTGGGCTTCCGCACTCAAGCCTTCTTCCTGGTGGGAGAGGGCGGCCGAGAACAGTCGTGCCGCGTTCATCGGCTGCATCAGGTCGTGACTGACCGCCGCCAAAAAACGGGTTTTCGACTGGCTGGCTGTTTCAGCCACACCTTTGGCTTCGGTCAATGCCTGGTTCAACTGCGACAGTTCGAACGTACGCTCGGCGACTCTTTGCTCCAGCCCTTCGTTGGCTTCCGTCAGGGCCTGTTCGGCCTCACGGAACGCAGTAATGTCGGTGAAACTCATGACGAAACCACCGCCCGGCATGGGATTGCCAATCAGCTCGATCACGCGACCATTGGGGAACAGGCGTTCGGAGGTGTGCGCCCGACCCTGGCGCATCCAGTGCAGTCGGCGGGCCACATGCACTTCGGCTTCGCCGGGGCCGCACAGGCCGCGTTCTGCATTGTGACGAATGATGTCGGCAATCGGGCGTCCTACGCTGATCAGCCCGTCGGGATAGTTGAACAGTTCCAGATAGCGGCGATTCCAGGCCACCAGTTTGAGTGACTGGTCGACCACGCTAATCCCTTGGGTGATGTTTTCAATCGCGCCCTGAAGTAATGCGCGGTTGAACTGCAATACTTCCGAGGCTTCATCCGCAATGCGTACTACGTCCTCTAATTGCATTTCCCGGCCTTCAATGGCCGCTTTTACCACTGCCCGGGTAGAAGAAGCACCGAGTACCCCGGCCAGTAGCCGTTCAGTGTGAGCAATCCACTCGCCATTGGCGTTCTGATTAGGGTTAAAGCCTTTGCCCTGGCGGTAGGCGAAGCGAATAAAGCTCTGGTGAGCGCGTTCTTCACCGACAAAACGTGCCGCGAGGGCCAGCAGATCGTTGACTTGTACCGAGAGCATGGAACGACCGCTGGGGTGGCTGCTCAGTTCCTGGCCGATGAAGCGCCCGGCCTGCCAATGCTCCGACACGCGGGTGCGCGACAGCACCGAGACCCAGGCAAACAGGGTGAAGTTACCAGTTAGCGACAGCACCACGCCTTGAGTCAGTGGGGTGATCGACAGCCCCAGTGGATTGCTGTGCAGCCACGCCAACCCCGGGAAGTGGCTCAGGTGCCAACCAAAGCTGTGAGCGATGATCGGCAGTACCAGGGTGTAAAACCAGATAAAGGTGCCTGTCGCCAGCCCGGCAAACACCCCGCGGCGGTTGGCCTGCTTCCAGTACAGGGCGCCGAGCATGGCCGGGGCCAGTTGAGTGACGGCAGCGAAGGCGATCTGGCCGATGGTGGCGAGGCTGGCGGTGGAGCCCAGCAGGCGGTAGCTGACATAGGCCAGAAGCAGAATCACCACAATCGATACGCGACGTACCGAGAGCATCCAGTGGCGAAACACTTCAAACGGGCGCTCGGCGTTTTTGTGCCGCAGCAGCCACGGCAGCAGCATGTCGTTGGAAACCATGGTCGACAACGCAACACTGGCCACGATCACCATGCCGGTGGCCGCCGACGCGCCGCCAATAAACGCCAGTAGTGCCAATGCCGGGTGAGCTTGCGCCAGCGGCAGGCTGATCACAAACGAGTCGGGCAATACCGAGCTGGGCAGCAGCATTTGCCCGGCCAGTGCAATCGGCACCACGAACATTCCCGCCAGGATCAGGTAGGCCGGGAACACCCATTTGGCCAGTTGCAGGTCTTGCGGCTCGATGTTTTCAACCACCGTGACGTGGAACTGACGGGGCAGGCAGATAATGGCCATCATCGCGACGCCGGTCTGGACCACCATCGAAGGCCAATTGACGGTCTCTTTCCAATACTCTTCAAGTCGCGGTGCGAGCATGGCCTGACTGAACAGATCGTCGAACCCGTCGTACAGGCCATAGGTCACAAATGCGCCGACAGCGAGAAAGGCGAACAGTTTGACCAAGGATTCAAAGGCAATCGCCAGTACCATACCCCGGTGGTGCTCGGTGGCATCGAGGTTGCGTGTACCAAACAGGATGGTAAACAGCGCCAGGATCAACGTCACAATCAGTGCCGTGTCCTCGACCCGGGAACCGGTGGCGTCTGCGCCTGCCCCGATCAGCAGGTTAACCCCGAGCACAATGCCCTTGAGCTGCAGGGCAATATAAGGCAACACGCCAACCAGGCAGATCAGCGCCACCACAATGGCCAGTGACTGCGATTTACCGTAGCGGGCGGCGATAAAGTCGGCAATCGAAGTGATGTTTTCCTGCTTGCTGATCATCACCATCTTTTGCAGCACCCACGGCGCGCATACCAGTAGCAGTACCGGCCCCAGGTAAATCGGCAAAAACGCCCATAATTGTTCGGCAGCCTGACCGACGGCGCCGAAGAACGTCCAGCTGGTGCAGTACACCGCCAGGGACAGGCTGTACACCCACGCGCGAACCCGCGGCGGCAGCGGTTTGCTGCGCCGGTCACCATAAAAGGCAATGGCGAACATGATGGCCATATAGGCCAGGGCGACGGCGGCGATCAGCCCGCTGGACAACGACATGGACACTCCTGAAGGTATAAGGCGGCTGCAAGCCCGCAGCAGCAGGCTAGTCTCGCATGATGTTCGGGGCGCGTCAGTGTCGACCATGGTCGATGCGTGGCCAGGTGTCGCAGGATTTGAAGTGGTGCGCAATGATCATATATAGGCGTAATAGATAACAGTTAGAGATATTACCCGTTATATAGATATTCGATTTGGTTCTACTCTAAGCCCACCTCAAATGAGGATCAGGAGTAACCCATGACTTGCCCAAACAAAACCCAAGCCGGATTTCGGCCATTCAGCCATTTGCAGCACCCGCGTGAAGTGATTCGCCAGTTCACCCCGAACTGGTTTGCCGCGACCATGGGCACGGGGGTTTTGGCGTTGGCGCTGGCTCAATTACCGGTGCATATCCCCGGCTTGCATACCTTTGCCGAGGGGTTGTGGCTGTTTAATATCGGTTTGTTCATTCTGTTCAGCGTGTTGTATGGCGCACGCTGGGTCCTGTATTTCCATGAGGCACGGCGGATTTTCGGGCACTCCACGGTGTCGATGTTCTTTGGCACCATCCCCATGGGCCTGGCGACCATCATTAATGGTTTTCTGGTATTCGGTGTGCCGCGTTGGGGGGGCGACATGGTGCAGGTGGCCGAGGTGCTGTGGTGGATTGATGTGGCCATGGCGTTGGGCTGCGGGGTGCTTATTCCCTATCTGATGTTCACGCGTCAGGATCACAGTATCGATCAGATGACTGCAGTCTGGCTGTTGCCGGTGGTAGCAGCAGAAGTCGCGGCGGCCAGTGGCGGGCTATTGGCGCCCTACCTGAGCGATACCGTCGCGCAGTTCCATGTGTTGATTACCAGCTACGTGATGTGGGCGTTTTCGGTGCCGGTGGCGTTCAGTATCCTGACCATTTTAATCCTGCGCATGGCGCTGCATAAATTGCCCCACGAGAGCATGGCCGCGTCCAGCTGGCTGGCGCTTGGACCTATCGGCACCGGTGCCTTGGGCCTGCTGTTGCTGGGGGCCGATGCTCCGGCGATCTTCGCTGCCAATGGCCTGGCGCGGATCGGTGAAATTGCCGAAGGTCTGGGGCTGATCTCCGGGATCATTTTGTGGGGGGTTGGCCTGTGGTGGATTGTGATGGCGGTGTTAATCACGGTTCGCTACTTCCGCGCAGGCATTCCATTCAATCTCGGCTGGTGGGGCTTTACCTTTCCGCTGGGGGTGTACTCATTGGCCACCTTGCGTCTGGGCAGCATGCTGCACCTGAGCTTCTTTGATGTGGCCGGTTGTGTGCTGGTGGCGGCGCTGGTGCTGATGTGGCTGCTGGTTGGCACCCGTACCGTGCAAGGCGCTTATCGCGGTGAGCTGTTTGTATCGCCGTGTATTGCAGGTTTGAAGAAGTAAGACGTGTGCTCGGGGTCTGTGTGAAATCGGCTAATAGGCCGTGATCGCACACAGAACCCGAGCAAGGTTGTGTCCTGAGTGTTACAACGGCCCTCCAAAGAGAAAGCCCATCAGCGCAACGTGAGTACATGGATGATGAGTCACCCCTCGCAATTCAGTTTGCTAAGCAAGCGCCGCTTCCTTCCTTTCTTCGTGACCCAGTCCCTGGGTGCTCTCAATGACAACCTGTTCAAACAGTCGCTGATTCTGGCCATCCTTTTTAAGTTGAACATCGAGGGTGACCGTGGGATTTGGGTCAACCTCTGTGCGCTGCTGTTTATTGTGCCGTTCTTTTTGTTCTCGGCGCTGGCGGGGCAGTTTGGTGAAAAATACCCCAAGGACCGCCTGATTCGTCTGATCAAGCTCGGCGAAATCGCAATCATGATCGTCGCAGCCATAGGGTTTGCCTTTGATCACCTGGCGTTGATGCTGGTTGCGCTGTTTGCCATGGGTACTCATTCCGCCCTGTTCGGGCCGGTGAAGTACTCGATCCTGCCGCAAACTTTGCATCAGGACGAACTGGTCGGGGGCAATGGTCTTGTAGAAATGGGCACCTTTCTCTCGATTCTGGCGGGCACCATTGGTGCGGGAATCATGCTCTCGTCCGGCAATTACACAGTAATTGTCTCGGTAGTGATCATCTCAGTGGCAGTACTGGGTTATCTGGCCAGCCGCGCCATTCCCGGCGCACCGGCTGACACGCCGCAGCTGCGGCTGAACTGGAATATTTTCAGCGAGTCCTGGGCAACTTTACGTATGGGGTTGAATCAGACGCCTGCCGTGTCGCGCTCTGTGGTGGGCAACTCGTGGTTCTGGTTTGTCGGTGCGATTTATCTGACGCAGATCCCGGCGTACGCCAAAGAGTGGTTGTATGGCGACGAAACCGTGGTGACGCTGATTCTCACCGTGTTCTCGGTGGGTATCGCGCTGGGCTCACTGCTGTGCGAGAAACTCTCGGGGCGCAAGGTCGAGATTGGCCTGGTGCCATTTGGCTCGTTTGGCCTGACCGTATTTGGCCTGCTGCTGTGGTGGCATTCGGGGTCGATGCCGCAAAACATCCAGCCCAACGACTGGCTGAGCGTGTTGGGATTCAGTCAGGCCTGGTGGGTGTTGTTCGATATTCTCGGGCTTGGCGTATTTGGCGGCTTCTATATTGTGCCGCTGTACGCACTGATTCAGTCGCGCACAGCGCCAAGCGAGCGGGCGCGGGTCATTGCAGCCAACAACATTCTTAATGCGCTGTTTATGGTGGTGTCGGCGCTTATCACCATCCTGCTGCTAAGTGTGGCCAAGCTGACGATTCCCGAGTTGTTTCTCGTGGTGTCGTTGATGAATATCGCGGTCAACACTTACATCTTCAAAATCGTCCCTGAGTTCAGCATGCGTTTTATGATCTGGCTGCTCAGTCATTCCATGTACCGCGTGCAGCACAAGAACCTGGAACTGATCCCGGATGAAGGCGCGGCGTTATTGGTGTGTAACCACGTATCGTTTGTTGACGCGCTATTGATAGGCGGCGCGGTGCGTCGTCCGATTCGTTTTGTGATGTATTACAAAATCTACAACCTGCCGGTGCTCAATTTTATCTTCCGCACGGCGGGTACTATTCCGATTGCCGGGCGCGGCGAAGACGAGGTGATCTACGAACGGGCGTTCGACCAGATTGCCAAGTATCTGAACGATGGTGAGTTGGTGTGCATCTTCCCTGAAGGCAAGCTCACCACGGATGGGCAGATCGATGAGTTCAAGGCGGGTGTGACGCGCATTCTGGAGCGCACGCCGGTGCCGGTGATTCCGATGGCATTGCAAGGGTTGTGGGGCAGCTTCTTTAGTCGTGACCCGAACAAGGGCTTTTTTCATCGACTATGGTCGCGGGTAACGCTGGTTGCGGGTGTGCCGATAGCGGCCGGGGATGCTACGCAAAAGGTATTGCGTGAGCGGGTGATGGCGTTGCGCGGCTCTAATCGGTAAATAAAACGCAATGTGGGAGCGAGCCAGCTCGCGATGGGATCAGTTGTTAACTACGTCGATCCAATCGCGAGCAGGCTCGCTCCCACAGTTGTTGGTGTTATGCGCTGATTTTAAGGCCAACCAAGCCGGCAATGATCAGTGCAACGCTGGCCAGTCGGAACAGCGCCATCGATTCACCAAACAGGATGATCCCGGCGATTACCGTACCCACCGCGCCGACACCAGTCCAGATTGCGTAGGCAGTGCCCAGCGGCAGATCTTTCATGGCCAGACCCAGTAAGCCCAGGCTAATAACCATCGCGCCGATGGTCAGAGTTGTTGGCAGCGGACGGGTGAAGCCTTCGGTGTATTTCAGGCCGACGGCCCAGCCAACTTCAAACAGGCCAGCGAAAAACAGGATGATCCAGGGCATAAATATATCCATCAATTGATGGGGTCGTCCCCGAATAATCGCTCAACTGAGTCACGAGGTCGTCCTCGTGATGCGCAGTATAGTGCACATTATTCGTTAAAAGGGCAACCCTGTGTGTTCACTCTAGTTCGGATTTTGCTGCCGCCATGCGATCTTCTTTCTCGCTCATACGGCGGAAATACGTCGACAGCAGCGCCCCCGAGATGTTGTGCCACACGCTGAACAGCGCACTGGGTACGGCTGCCAGAGGCGAGAAGTGTGCGCTGGCCAATGCCGCGCCCAGCCCTGAATTCTGCATGCCGACTTCCAGTGCCAAGGATTTGCGTTGGGCCAGCGGCAGCTTGAACAGGCGACCTGTAAAGTAGCCGAGCAAATAGCCGAAGCTGTTGTGCAACATCACCACGGCCATGATCAGCAAGCCGGACTTGGCAATTTGTGCCTGGCTGGCCGCGACCACTGCGGCGACGATGATCACGATGCTGACCACCGATACCAACGGCAGCACGTCGACGGCAAAGCGCACGCGTGCACCAAGCAGGCGCTGGGCCAGTACGCCGAGCACAATCGGCAGCAGCACTACTTGCAGGATCGACCAGAACAGCTCCATGAACGAAACCGGCAGCCAGGCTGAAGCCAGCAGCCAGATCAGCGCCGGGGTCAACAAGGGGGCGAGGAGGGTGGTCACGGCGGCAATCGCCACAGACAGCGCAAGGTCGCCCCGTGCCAGCCAGGTCATGACATTGGATGAGGTGCCGCTTGGGCAGCAGCCGACCAGAATCACGCCAACGGCGATTTCGGGTGGCAGGTGGAATACTTGGCAGAGTAACCAGGCCACGCCGGGCATGATCACGAAATGAGCAACCACGCCCAATGCCACGCGCCAGGGATGGCGAGCGACTTCGGCGAAGTCTTCGAGTTTTAGGGTCAGTCCCATGCCGAACATCACCAAGCCCAGCAGCGGCACGATGAAGCCTTTAAGGCCGACGAACCAGCCGGGTTCAAGAAACGCCAGTACGGCGAAGATCAGCACCCAGTAAGCAAAGGTATTACCGACAAAGCGGCTTAAAGCAGCGAGTGCGCGCATGGTGTTCCTTTTTATGATTATGGTAAGTCCTGGCATGGAACCTGTAGCCGCTGCCGCAGGCTGCGCCGGGTTGCGCAGAATCCTCTGCTCTCTATATAGGAGGCGAAGGTCCTGCGGCCCTTGTCGCAGCCTGCGGCAGCGGCTACATGGATGGGGCTTTTAGATCCCCTGCGGAATCTCTTCGCCGCCCAGTGCTTCAAACAGCTGTGGCAAGAATTCGCCGAAGGTCAGCATCATCAGAGTAAAGCTGGCGTCCTGCTGGCCCAGGTCGTCGTCACCGCCGTCCTGTTCTGCCTGGTCTTGCAGCAAGTCTTCGAACTTCAGGCGTTTGACCACCAGTTTGTCGTCCAGAACGAACGACAGTTTGTCCTGCCAGGCCAACGACAGTTGAGTAACCACTTTGCCAGTGCTCAAGTGCAGCTGGATTTCGTCACTGGTCAGGTCCTGACGCTTGCAGCGGATGATGCCGCCGTCTTCGTGGGTGTCGCGCAGCTCGCATTCGTCGAGAACGAAGAAGTTGTCTGCCGCTTTTTGGGTTTTGACCCACTCGGTCATGACGGCGCTTGGCGCGATTTTGACCGCGAGCGGGCGAACCGGCAGCGAGCCGATCACTTCACGCAGGGTGGAGAGCAAGTCTTCGGCACGTTTCGGGCTGGAAGCATTGACCAGAATCAGGCCCTGTTTAGGCGCGATGGCGGCAAAGGTCGCCGAGCGACGAATGAAGGCGCGTGGCAGGAAGGCCTGGATGATTTCATCCTTGAGCTGATCGCGCTCCTTCTTGTAAACCTTGCGCATCTGTTCGGCTTCGATCTCTTCGACCTTTTCCTTTAATGCATCACGCACAACGCTGCTTGGCAGGATGCGTTCTTCTTTGCGGGCGGCGATCAGCAGGAAGTCCTGGCTGACGTGAACCAGCGGCGCGTCTTCGCCTTTGCCGAACGGGGCAACGAAACCGTAGGTGGCTACTTCCTGGCTTGAACACGGGCGTGCCAGTTTGGTGGCCAGTGCAGTTTCCAGCACCTGTGTATCAAAAGGCAGATCTTGGGTCAGGCGATAGATAAGCAGGTTTTTGAACCACATGGGGTGAATCACTCCTATATACAAAGACGCATTATTCGCTTGATCAGCTTAATAGGCCAACCCTGCGCTAAGCCTTTGTCACCGTTAGAAAAATTATTTTAAAAAGTGCTTGCCAGACTATAGGTCGCTACGTAGAATGCGCGCCACACCGAGAGTGAAAGGGTGATTAGCTCAGCTGGGAGAGCATCTGCCTTACAAGCAGAGGGTCGGCGGTTCGATCCCGTCATCACCCACCATTCGCTCACAGTGTTACGCGCAGCGGTAGTTCAGTCGGTTAGAATACCGGCCTGTCACGCCGGGGGTCGCGGGTTCGAGTCCCGTCCGCTGCGCCATTTTTTGTACCACAAGCCCCTTGAACGCTTGTGGTTAGGTTAAACCAGCTGAATGCAGGTTTTTCCTGAAAGGCTTCGATTTTGTAGTTCGCTACGAAATCAAAGATGCAGGGCGTTGGAAACGGTAGTTTTTAAGGGTTTTGAAAAAAACTTAAATAAAAACAACCACTTACACGAAAAGTGTGAGAGAATGCGCCCCGCAACGAGAGTGAAGTAAAGGGTGATTAGCTCAGCTGGGAGAGCATCTGCCTTACAAGCAGAGGGTCGGCGGTTCGATCCCGTCATCACCCACCACTTGCTTTCAATGTTACGCGCAGCGGTAGTTCAGTCGGTTAGAATACCGGCCTGTCACGCCGGGGGTCGCGGGTTCGAGTCCCGTCCGCTGCGCCATATTAGAGTCACAAGCCCCTTGAACGCTTGTGATACGCAAAGAAGCCTGCCTAGTGCAGGCTTTTTTGTGCGCGTGTGTTTTGTCGGTTATCCAAAAACCTGTAGATACTCTGTTTCAGATCAAGCCTCCTGTGGGAGCGAGCCTGCTCGCGAACTGAACTTCGCGAGCAGGCTCGCTCCCACTATTTAGGTATCTCAAGCTGCTGCTGCAGAGGTTTTCTTAGAAATCCCAGCGCGTGCTGACCATTACGTTGCGCGGATCACCGTAGTACGACGAGTTGTAGAAACCGATGTTGGTGTAATACGCCTTGTCGAACACATTGTTCAGGTTGACGGTGGCCGACAGGTTTTTCGAGATCTGATAACGCGCCATCAGATCAACCAGCCAGTACGGGTCCTGGGAGAACTTCTCCACGGTGCCGCCTTTGTTCCAGTTGCTCAGCATCTGCCAGCCCGTGCCTTGCCAGCGAACGCCGCCGCCCAGGGTCAGTTTGTCGAGATCACCGGTCAGCTTGTAGCGGGTGTACAGGTTGATCTGGTCTTCAGGTTCCCAGGTCGAGACCTTTTTACCGCCCTGATCACGGCTGATCTTGTGTGTATAGCCCGCCTGCAATTGCCAGCCGGGCATCAGCTCGCCAGAAATTTCTGCTTCGTAACCTTTGGTCGTGGCCTTGATGCCTTTGTAGGCGTAGTCAATGTCCGGATTGGTCGGGTTGCCGTTGTAGGCTGTGTCTGCTTCAGGGCGGTTGTCTTGATGCACTTCGAAGTACGCCAGGCTTGAATTCAGACGTCCGTCAAAGAACTCGCCTTTTAGGCCCAGCTCATAGTTGGTGCCTTCATCGGGCTCAAGCATCTTGTTGTCGCGGTCGCGATAGTACGACTGCGGCAGGAAAATCTCGGTATAGCTGGTGTAGGCAGAAATATTGTCGTTGATGTCGTAGATCAGAGCGGCATAAGGCAGCACTTTGCCCGTGTCTTTGGCGTGGCTGGTGCCGGTCAGGGTGTAGTTGGCCACTCGGGTGCCGAGCATCAGCTTCAGGTCGTCGGTCAGGCTGAAGCGGCCGGTCACGTATGTACCGGTCTGACGAGTCGTCTCATCATTGTACGAAGTGACATTGCCCCAGTCGGGCTCAAGGCTGTCGCCTTTCCAGTTGTAGTAGTCGTAGGCGTTGTTGACCATATTGGCGTTGGTGTAGTCCTTGCCGGTCCAGTGTGACTTGGAGACCGAACCGCCAATGACTAACTCATGCTCGCGCCCCAGCAGGCTGAACGGGCCGGTGGCAAACAGGTCACCGCTGTCGCTGACATATTCGCCGGTGTACTTGCGGGCCAGCATTTTTGCCAGGCCGGTGGTCGCATCCGGGTCGAGCAGCGCGCCGAGAGGGGCATTATAGCCGTTGATCTGGTGGTTGTATTGGCCTTTGACTACCCAGCCATTGTCAAAGTTGTGTTCCAGGGTCGAGAACACCGTACGGGTGTACTGCTTCCAACTGCTCCATTTCGCGCCGTTGTTAAACGAGCGTGGAGTGCTGATTCGGTCACCTTTGGAGTTGAACAGCGAAGCGCTGCCCGACCAGCTTGAGCCTGTAGGGTTATTGTCCTGATAGTCGGCGCCAAGGGTCAGCAGGGTGTCAGGAGTCAAGTCCACTTCAAGAATGCCGTAGTAGACCTCGCTGTCGCGCTTGTAGTGGTCCATGAACGAGTGCTTGTCCTGATAGGCCGCTACGGCCCGGCCCCGCACATTGCCGCTTTCGGTTAATGGCCCGCTGACATCGATCTCGGAACGGTAGTTGTCCCATGAACCTGCGCCCACATCGATATGGGCCTTGAATTCGCGAGTGGGTTTTTTACGCACCATATTGATCGTGCCACCCGGACCGCCCGCACCGGTGAGCAGGCCGGTTGCACCCTTGAGAATCTCGACCCGGTCATAGATCGCGGTGTCGGTCAGGGTGTGCCCGGCAGAATATTGTGGGTCTTGCAGGATCGGGATGCCGTCGTACTGAAAGTTCTTGATCGCAAAACCACGGGAATAATAGCTGGTGCGATCACTGTCGTAGGTGGCCACAGTGATGCCAGGGGTGTGACGCATCACGTCATCAATTGAGTTGAGGCCGAAATCGTCCATCGCCTGGCGCGTCACTACGGAAATCGACTGCGGTGTTTCTCTGGGCGTCAGCACCATGCGGGTTGCGGTTGCGATGGAGCCGGGGGTGTAGGAGCCGCTGCCTTCGGTAATAGTCCCGAGTTGGTTGGCGCTGACTTGTGTGGCGCCCAATTCCAGGGCACCGCCGACTGCGGGCAGGGCGTTGAGCATGTAGCCATTTGCACTTTTGACTGCGGTATAACCGCTACCGCGCAGCAATGCCTCGAATCCGCTCTGTTCGTTATAGGCGCCCTGCAAACCGGGTGTCGACTGGCCTTCCAGGTCGCTCGACTGAAAAATAATCGCCACACCGGCCTGTTGCGCAAAGCGATTAAGGGCGCTGCTCAACGGGCCTGCGGGAATGTCGTAGCGTTGCACAGACGCCGATTGCGCCTGAGCAGTCGAAGCGCATACCAGTCCAGTTGTCGAAGCAACAACCAAGTGAATGGCCAGGGCTAGCGGCGTGCAGGTACGAGGCCTGAAGCGTCCTCGAGATGTGTAGGAAGTCAGCATGAAAGGCGCAGTCCTTTATGAGTCGATGTATCTAACTTGACGGCTGACTCGAGAAAAGCGGAACGAATGGGAATTATTATTTTTTAGGCGGTTGCAGTTGGCTGATCACAATCAGCCACGGGGTATAGGTTTTGATCTGCAGGGGCAGGGTTTCGGCGATCAGTTGCAGCGCCCGGTCGGTATCGTCCAGGGGCAGTACGGCCGAGATGCGCAGGTCGGCCAGGGATTTGCGATCAAACTGCAGATGGCCGCGTCGATGACGGGAGATTTCATCGAGAACCTGGGGCAGGGGCTGATTTTCAACCACCAATTGATGGCGCTCCCAGGCTTGATTGATGCTGGCCGGGGAGATAGCCCCACCGAGTTCGACCGAGTCGCTGCGAATCAGGGCCTGTGAACCGGCTCCCACTTCCAGGGTTTGTTGCTCGTTTGCACTTTGCGCCGCGACCCGAGACTGCAACATGCTTAGCACCGTGGTATCGCCCTGGCGTTTGACCACGAAGCGGGTGCCCAGGGCGCGCATGCTGCCTTGGGCGGTCTGTACGAAAAAGGGGCGGGAATTGTCATGGGCGACGTCGACCAGTACTTCACCCTGGAGCAATTCGATACGCCGCTCCTGACCGTCAAAATGGACGTTGAGCGCGGTGGTGCCGCTCAGGGTAATGGTTGAATTGTCAGCCAGGCGCTGGGTCTTCCAGTCAGTGGGGCCGGTACTGATATCGGCCATCCACTGCTCTGGATAATGGCTTTTCATGACCAGCGTGATCGGCACTGCCAGGCAACCGGCAATCAACAGCGCGCGCAGGATCTGTTTGCGTTGGGTTGCTGGTTTTCGCCCGTTGAATGCTGCGTTCAGAGCCGCTTTGGCCGGGGCCGATTGCTCACGCAATGACTGCAGGCGGTTGATCACTTCCTGCATGCGCAGGGCCGCCGCTGCGTGCTGTGGGTTTTGTTGTTTCCAGCACTCGAATTGCGCGCGCAACGCATCGCTGAAGTCTTCTTCGTGCAGACGAAGAATCCATTCGGCGGCTTGTTCATCAATACTTTGGCGCTGCTCGGACATGGCTGGATCAGGTGTCCAGGCTATGGCTGCAATGCAGCAAGGCCTGGATCAAATACTTGCGCACCGTGCGGTCAGACAATTCCAGTTGTCGGGCAATCTCGCTTTGGGTCAGGCCGTCCAGGTAATACAGCACAAAAGCCTGGCGCGCTTTGTCCTGCATGCCCTCCAGAATAAATGCGATCTGTTCCAGAGCTTCCAGTGTCGTGAGAATCTGCTCGGGTGATTGAAACCCCTCGAGTGCTTCAGCGGTTAGGGCAAGCTCTTGCAGGTAGGCGTTTTCTATTTGTTTACGGCGCACCTGATCAATGATCAGTCGGCGTGCTGTAGTGCTCAGAAAGGCTCGGGGTTCACGCAGGGTCGCCACAGACTCGCGGGCATTGAGGATTCGGGTGAAGGTGTCCTGTGCCAGATCGGCGGCATTCTGAGCGCAACCGAGCTTTCTGCGCAGCCAGCCAAACAGCCAGCCATGATGCTCGCAGTACAGTTCTGTAATGGCGGCCTGGTAGGGCGGTTCACCCGAAGACATAGGACATTGCCTAAACGTTATTGAGAATAATTACCAATTCTTAACGAAAGTCGTGGGTAAACGCAAGTTGAGCGATGGGCAGGAACAAAGAACTCAGTAGCAGCTGCCGAAGGAACGAGGTTGCGTTCGGCGGCGCAGCCGTCGTAATACTTGGGTGCTGGTTCTAAATGACACACCGCAGAGCCTGATTTCACGACGGCTGCGCCGCCGAACGCAACCTCGTTCCTTCGGCAGCTGCTACGAGGATCTGCGTGCCTACAGGGTTATCTAGTTTTTCGCGATCAAGTTGCCGGCATGCAGCCCGCATTCTTTTTGCGTGGCTTCTTCCCACCACCAGCGGCCTTCGCGTTCGTGCTGGTTGGGCAGAACCGGGCGGGTGCATGGCTCGCAGCCGATGCTGATAAAACCGCGCTCATGCAGGCTGTTGTAGGGCAGCTCCAGCATGCGGATATAGCCCCAGACTTCTTCGCTGGTCATCTGTGCCAATGGGTTGAATTTGTACAGCGTGCGCTCGGGTGTCGAGAACGCGCCGTCGATTTCCAGCGCGGCCACCTGGCTGCGGGTGCCAGGGCTCTGATCGCGGCGCTGGCCGGTGGCCCAGGCTTTGACTGTCGACAATTTGCGGCGCAGCGGCTCGATCTTGCGCACGCCACAGCATTCGCCGTGCCCATCCTTGTAGAAGCTGAACAGGCCCTTTTCCTTGACGAAGGGTTCAAGCTTGCTTTGATCGGGCGAGATCAGTTCGATCTGGATCTTGAAGTGCTCGCGCACTTGCTCGATAAACCGGTAGGTCTCGGGGTGCAGGCGGCCGGTGTCGAGGCTGAACACCTTGACGTTCTTGTTGAGCTTCCAGGCCATGTCCACCAGCACCACGTCTTCGGCGCCGCTGAAGGAGATCCAGAGTTCGTCGCCAAAGTGTTCAAAGGCGAGTTTGAGTATGTCTTGCGGGGACTTGCTGGCGTATGTCGCTGCGAGTTCGGCGACGTCAAACGGATGGCTCATCAGGCGGCTTCCTACAGTGAATGGCGCTTGGCGCTCTCTAGTGACGCGATCTTAGCAAAAAGCGCGGGCTACAGGGTTTGCAGCGTATCGAGCAGCACCTTCACCTTGGTGATCGATTCCTGATACTCGTCCTGCCAGTCGGAGTCGGCCACAATGCCGCCGCCGCCCCAGCAACTGACCTGTCCGTCCTTGACCAGCAGGCTGCGGATGGCGATGGAGCTGTCCATTTCGCCACGCACGTCCAGGTACAGCAGCGAGCCGCAGTAGATACTGCGCCGGGTGGGCTCCAGCTCGTCGATGATCTGCATGGCGCGGATTTTCGGAGCGCCGGTGATCGAACCGCCGGGGAAGCTGTCGCCGATCAGATCCAGTGCGTCTTTGCCGTCGGCCAGCTCGCCGATAACGCTGCTCACCAAATGATGCACGTTTGGGTAGCTTTCGAGGTTGAACAGTTCAGGCACGCTCACCGAGCCGGTGCGGCAAGTGCGCCCCAGATCATTGCGCAGCAAGTCGACGATCATCAGGTTTTCCGCGCGGTCCTTGGGGCTGGCCAGCAGTTCGGCGGCGTTGGCCGCATCTTCGCTGCTGTCTTTGCCCCGTGGGCGAGTACCTTTGATCGGCCGGGTTTCGACTTGATTCTGGCTGACCCGCACAAAGCGTTCCGGTGACAGGCTGAGGATAGCGTTGTTGCCCGTCAGGCTCATAAAGCCTGAAAACGGTGTCGGGCAGGCTGCCCGCAAGGCGCAATAGGCAGTCCATGCATCGCCCTGGCACTGGGCGCTGAAACGCTGGGTGTAATTAACCTGATAACAGTCGCCCGCCTGGATATAACGATGGATCTGCTCAAGTGCCTGCTCGTACTGGCTGGCGCTGATGTCCGGTTGCATGGGCTGCTTGAGCCTAAAAGGCGCATTGCACGCGGGTGAGGCGTGGCTGAACAACTGGATCAGGCGCTCACGCTCTTGTGTCTCGAGGCGTGGGTGAAATACAAGCTGGCTGGTAGCTGCATGATGGTCACTGATCAGCGCCCAGGCATGCAGGCCCAATTGCGCTTCGGGCAGTTGCAGGTCGTTGTTGGCCTGCGCTGGCAGGTGCTCAAGCAGGCGGCCGAAGTCGTAACTGAGGTAGCCGATCAGGCCGCCAGCGAAAGGCAGTTCATACGGCGCGGGCAGTACGGCATGGCCCAGTTGCTTCAGGTTGTCGCGCAGGCGCTGTAGAAACCCCCGACCGGTTTCTCCGGCCTGAACCCGCAGTTCCTGAAGTGGCCATGCGCTCATCAGGTCATAACGGCCACGCTCGGCAGTGGGGCGGCCGCTGTCGAGCAGCACGGCACCGGGCGCATGACGAATCGCCGAAAAGTACGCGGCAGGGTTGGCGTGGTAAGGCAGGGGGTGTACGGAGCAGGTCAACATGCGAAGCAAATCAGCCATCGGAGCGGGGGGCTGATTGTAGTCCTGTGCAGGACTGCAAATCTATGTGGATCGCAGCTAGAGAGCGCCACAAACCGTTGTAGCAGCTGCCGAAGGAACGAGGCTGCGTTCGGCAGCTGCTACGGTTTTCGCGATTATTCGGATTGGTGAATATGCCCGAACAACTCCTGGGCAAAGCGCACGCGCTCTTCAGGGGATTCCTTGATGCCTTTGGCCGCCAGTTCTTCGATGTGGGCTTCTACCGCATGGGTGCGCAGGGTCAGGCCGCAGTCGTTGGCAATCTGGATATTCAGCCCCGGGCGGGCGTTGAGCTCCAGAATCAGCGGGCCTTTATCCTGATCGAGCACCATGTCGACACCGATATAACCCAGGCCGCACAACTCATAACAACCGGCCGCCAGCTTCATGAAACCGTCCCAGTTGGGCAGTTGCACGCCGTCTACTGCGTTGGTGGTGTCCGGGTGTTTGCTGATGATGTTGTTCAGCCAGGTGCCACGCAGAGTCAGGCCGGTAGCAAGATCGACACCCACTCCGATTGCGCCTTGGTGCAGGTTGGCCTTGCCGCCCGACTGACGGGTCGGCAAGCGCAGCATGGCCATCACCGGGTAACCCATCAATACGATGATGCGGATATCCGGCACACCTTCGTAGCTGATGCTTTTGAAGATCTGGTCCGGTGTGACCCGGTATTCGATCAGCGCCCGATCACGGTGACCACCCAGGGAGTACAGGCCAGTCAGGATGCTGGAGATCTGATGTTCGATTTCTTCATGGCTGATGATCTTGCCCGAGACCGTGCGAAAACGGTCTTCGAAGCGATCCGCGATCACTAGAATGCCATCACCGCCAGCACCTTGCGCGGGCTTGATCACGAAGTCGCTGCGACCGCCGATGATTTCATCGAGCTTGTCGATTTCCTTCTCGGTGGAAATCACCCCATACATTTCCGGTACGTGAATACCGGCCTTGATGGCGCGTTCCTTGGTGATGATTTTGTCATCCACAATCGGGTAAAGGCTGCGTTTGTTGTACTTGAGTACGTAGTCCGCATTCCGCCGATTGATGCCCATGATGCCCCTGGCTTCGAGGGCCTTCCAGGTCTTCCAGAAGCCAAACATCAGGAGTCAGCCTTCAAGAACGCTTTGAAACGCACCAGCTCGGTCAGGCGGTAGCCGCGATAGCGACCCATTGCCAGCATAAAGCCGACCATGATCAGCAGGATCGCCGGGAAGGTAAACACGAAGTACACCAGTTCCGGGATGCTCATGACCAGGTACGCCAAAGTAGCTGCGAACAGTGTGCCGATCGCGACTTTCATGGCATGCCCGCCGCCACGCTCTTCCCAGGTGATCGACAGGCGCTCGATGGTCATGGTCAGAATCACCATCGGGAACAGTGCCACCGAGAGTCCGCGCTCCAGGCCCAGCTTGTGACTGAACAGGCTGATGGCTGCAATTAATATCACCACAAACGTCAACACGACTGACAGACGCGGCAGCATTTGCAGCTTCAAGTGCTCAAGGTAGGAGCGCAACGTCAGTCCGAGCGCGGTAATCACCGTAAACAGGATGATGCCGAAGCCCAGCTGGGTTTCGCGGAAGGCAAGGGCGATCAGTACTGGGGTAAAGGTACCCAGGGTCTGCAGGCCGATCAGGTTGCGCAGGATCAGGATCACCAGCACGCCAATCGGGATCATCACCATGATCATGAAGGTTTGCTGGGTCTGCAGTGGCAAGCCGTACAGCGAGTATTCAAGGAAGTTGGCGTCGGTATTTTCGTCCGTCAGCTTGGCCAAGCGAATGGCGTTCATTTCGCTGTTGTTCAGGCTGAACGTGACGTTGGGTTTTTTACCGCCATCGACCGTGACCATTGGCTCATCGCCGATCCACCACAACAGGCGGTCATTGGGCAGGCCTTGCTCGCCGGTCTCGGGGTTGAAGTAGAGCCAGTCATTGCCGTTAAAGCTGCGCAGCCACAACTCCGGATTTTGCGGCTGATCGGCCACCAGGCGGATGGTGTGGACTTTTTCCATGGGCACGTGGGCAATCGACAACAGCAGTTCAATAACCTGAGCCTTGTGTGCGGTCGATGGATCGCCCGCCAGCAGCAGCTTCACGTTGTCGTCGTTGGGGTTGCTGACGCGCTTGATGGTCTCGCTGATAAAGGTTTCGACATCGGCCGAGTGCTGGCGAATAGGTGCCAGCAAGGCTTCGGCGGCAATTTTTTCCGGGCCTTCGACGGCAATACTGTCACGGAAAACCGGGCCTTTGACCTTGGTCTTGTCGCCCGAATAGCGCTTGGTCAGCACCAGTCGGTAGTAGAGCGTCTGCTTGCCACTGACTCGGCGGGCCGACCAGGTGACTTTGCGGTTGCCATCAACCCGGTTGACGCTCACTCCGTAGTTATTGGAAATAAAGCTCTCGTTCAGACTGACGTAGTCGCGGTTCAGCGGCGGTACGAACATCTGGATCTTGACCGGGTCTTTGGAGCTGGCGACGAATTCGACTTTGGCGTCGATATTCCACAAGTCGTCCGTGGCGTCTTCGGTCACAGGAATGCCGAGGGCGAAAATCTGGTAGGCCGTAATCGATATGCCCAGCACCACAAGGATGGTGATCAAGATTTTCAGGTGAAGGGTAAGCGCGCGCATTTCAATTACTCTGCGGTTTGAGCGTTAGCGACGCAGGCAGGTTTGCCAGCAGCGTATTTAAGACTTGGGTCAACCAGCGCATCAAAGCGTTTTAGCGCTTCGGAGCCGATCAACAGCGGGTATTGGAACGCACTTCTATCGGTCAAGTTCACTTCGATGGTGCGCAAAGCCTTGCCCATGCAAATTTCCAGGGCAATAACCGGGCGTGAGGTGTAGTTCTTGTCCGCCTGCGGGTCGTAGTCACCCGATCGGCGCTTGATCTTGCTGACGCGTGCCAGCGGCCGTTCGATAGGGTGCGAGTGGGCATCGTCGATGGCCAGGTAGAAACGTACCCAGCTCTCGCCATCACGTTTGAAGCGCTTGATGTCACGGGCACTGAGTGAGGCGGTTTTGGCTCCGGTGTCGAGTTTGGCAGCCACTTGCAGATCTATGCCTGCCAGTTCGGCGTATTCATTGAGGCCATACACGGTTTTTTCGCCAGCCAGGCTCAAGCCCGGTACACACAGCAGGCAAGCGAGGATGTAGAAGGGGGCAAATTTCATAAATCGGTGCACGTCTCTTGCAATCTTCAGTTCAAGGCACTGGCAGTACAGAGCAAGTTTCCTCGTGCGGCTGCTCTATGGATGAGAGCAGGGCGGATGCGGTCGGCATTCTAACATGATGGTTTTATGACGCCAGCGCCGGGGTGCTTTGTACAGGGGGAAGTCCTGCGGGTCCGATCAAGGTCTTATTAGACGATTGTCGACAATACCTATTTATTCTTTGACTAGTAAGGTAGAAATGGCTAGTTTTGGCACTATTGATTTGCAAGGTGTCGACAATATGCTGCAAGCACTAGAGCCAGCCATGATCCCTCAGGACGATTCGGAAACCCTTTCCGAGAACGTCTTTCGGCGTATTCAGGCGGCTATTGTCAAAGGCGAAATCGCCCCCGGCAGCAAAATCTCCGAACCTGAACTGGCGCGTACCTACGGCATCAGCCGAGGGCCTTTGCGCGAAGCCATTCACCGCCTTGAAGGCCAGCGCTTGCTGGTGCGGGTGCCCCATGTCGGTGCTCGGGTCGTGTCGCTGAGCCACGCAGAGCTGATTGAACTCTACGAAATTCGCGAATCCCTTGAAGGCATGGCCTGTCGCTTGGCCGCTGAACGCATGAGCGATGAAGACATCGCCGAGTTGCGCCAGGTACTTGAAACCCATGAGCGCGACGAGGCGTTTCAGGCCGGTGTCGGCTACTACCAGCAGGAAGGCGACTTCGATTTTCATTACAAGATTATTCAGGGCAGCGGCAACCGCACCCTGACGCAAATGCTCTGCGGCGAGCTGTATCAATTGGTGCGCATGTACCGCATCCAGTTCTCCACTATGCCCAATCGCCCGCATCAGGCGTTTGCCGAGCATCACCGTATTCTCGATGCCATTGCCGATCGCGACGGCGAATTGGCCGAGTTGTTGATGCGCCGACATATCGGCGCCTCGAAACGCAATATTGCGCGTCACTATCAAGACGCCCAGCAGACAGCCACTCCACGAGGTGAGTCATGAGCAATAAGAACAGTCCAGGCCAGCGTTTCCGTGATGCAGTCGCCAGTGAACATCCTTTGCAGGTGGTGGGCGCGATCAACGCCAATCACGCGTTGCTGGCCCAGCGTGCCGGTTTCAAGGCGATCTACCTGTCGGGTGGTGGCGTCGCGGCAGGGTCTTTGGGCGTGCCGGACCTGGGTATTACTGGCCTGGACGATGTACTGACTGATGTACGGCGCATTACCGATGTATGTGATCTGCCGCTGCTGGTAGACGTGGATACCGGCTTTGGCTCCTCGTTCTTCAACGTGTCGCGTACCGTCAAATCAATGATCAAGTTTGGCGCTGCAGCGATTCATATCGAAGATCAGGTGGGTGCCAAGCGTTGCGGCCATCGCCCGAACAAGGAAATCGTCTCGCTGCAAGAGATGGTCGACCGTATTAAAGCTGCGGTCGATGCGCGCACCGATGACAGCTTCGTGATCATGGCACGTACCGATGCGCTGGCGGTGGAAGGCCTGGAGTCTGCGCTGGAACGTGCAGCAGCCTGCGTTGAAGCGGGCGCGGACATGGTCTTCCCGGAAGCCATTACCGAACTCGAGATGTACAAGCTGTTCGCCAACCGGGTGAAGGCACCGATCCTGGCCAATATCACCGAGTTCGGTGCAACGCCGCTGTACACCACTGAACAACTGGCTGGCGCTGACGTATCGCTGGTGCTGTACCCGCTGTCGGCATTCCGTGCGATGAACAAGGCGGCCGAAAATGTGTACTCCGCCATCCGCCGCGACGGCACCCAGCAAAACGTGATCGACACCATGCAAACCCGCATGGAGCTGTATGACGCGATCAACTACCACTCGTTTGAGCAGAAGCTCGATGCGGTGTTTGCCGCGAAGAAGTAACAGAACACGGTGATCCTGTGGGAGCGAGCCTGCTCGCGAAGTTAACGCTGGTATTGACGACGTTCGCGAGCAGGCTCGCTCCCACAGTGGTATGTATTGAATCAAGTAGTTGCCGAATCCCTAACAAATTCAAGATTGGAGAAGCGCAATGGCCGAAGCAAAAGTATTGAGTGGTGCCGGGTTACGCGGCCAGGTCGCCGGGCAAACAGCCCTGTCCACCGTAGGTCAGGAAGGCGCGGGCCTCACTTATCGTGGATATGACGTACGCGAACTGGCAGCCGATGCCCGCTTCGAGGAAGTGGCTTACCTGCTGCTGTACGGCGAACTGCCTACCAAAGCCGAATTGGCTGCATACACGACCAAACTGCAAAAGCTGCGAGATCTGCCACAAGCACTGAAAGAAGTGCTGGAGCGCATTCCCGCTGACGCTCACCCGATGGACGTGATGCGCACCGGATGTTCGTTCCTGGGCAACATCGAGCCGGAGAAAGACTTCTCCGAACAGCATGACAAGACCGACCGACTGCTGGCCGCTTTCCCGGCGATCATGTGCTACTGGTATCGCTTCAGCCACGATGGCAAACGTATCAACTGCGTGACCGACGAAGAGTCCATCGGTGGCCACTTCCTGCACTTGCTGCACGACAAGAAGCCGAGCGAGTTGCACGTTAAAGTGATGAACGTGTCGCTGATCCTCTACGCCGAGCACGAATTCAACGCCTCGACCTTCACCGCGCGGGTGTGTGCATCGACCCTGTCCGACCTGTACTCGTGCATCACGGCAGCCATCGGTTCGCTGCGCGGCCCGTTGCACGGTGGCGCCAACGAAGCGGCAATGGAAATGATCGAGCGCTTCGGTTCTGCGCAAGAGGCGGTGGAAGGCACCCTCGGCATGCTGGCGCGCAAGGACAAGATCATGGGCTTTGGCCACGCGATCTACAAAGACAGCGATCCGCGTAACGAGGTGATCAAGGGCTGGTCGAAAAAACTGGCAGACGAAGTGGGCGACACCGTGTTGTTCAAGGTTTCCGAAGCAATCGACAAGACCATGTGGGAGCAAAAGAAGCTGTTCCCCAACGCCGACTTCTACCATGCCTCGGCGTACCACTTCATGGGCATCCCGACCAAGCTGTTCACTCCGATCTTTGTCTGCTCACGCCTCACCGGCTGGGCTGCGCATGTGTTCGAACAGCGCGCCAACAACCGCATCATCCGTCCGAGCGCCGAGTACATCGGCGTAGAACAGCGCAAGTTCGTGCCAATCGAGCGTCGCTGAGTGAGGAAGCTGGCTTGCGCTGATTGCGCAAGCCAGTTCCCCCTTTTGTAACTACCGTGATCGAGTCCTGCGCCAATGAATACTGAATTTCGCAAAACACTACCGGGCACCCGGCTGGATTACTTCGACACCCGCGCGGCAGTCGATGCGATCAAGCCCGGCGCTTACGACACCCTGCCTTACACCTCCCGCGTACTGGCCGAAAACCTGGTGCGCCGCTGTGATCCGGCAACCCTGAATGCCTCGCTGAGCCAGTTGATTGATCGCAAGCGCGATCTCGACTTTCCATGGTTCCCGGCACGCGTGGTGTGCCACGACATTCTGGGCCAGACCGCGCTGGTCGACCTCGCCGGTTTGCGTGACGCCATCGCCCAGCAAGGCGGTGACCCGGCCCAGGTCAACCCGGTGGTGCCGACCCAACTGATCGTCGACCACTCGCTGGCGGTTGAATGCGGCGGTTACGACCCTGAAGCGTTTGAAAAGAACCGCGCCATCGAAGACCGTCGTAACGAAGACCGTTTCCACTTTATCGAGTGGACCAAAAAGGCCTTTAAAAACGTCGACGTGATCCCGCCAGGCAACGGCATCATGCACCAGATCAACCTGGAGAAAATGTCTCCGGTGATCCAGGTGCGCGACGGCGTGGCCTTCCCGGACACCTGCGTGGGCACTGACAGCCACACCCCGCACGTCGACTCCCTGGGCGTGATCGCCATTGGGGTCGGCGGCCTTGAAGCTGAAAGCGTGATGCTTGGCCGTGCTTCGTGGATGCGCCTGCCGGAAATCGTCGGTGTTGAGCTGACCGGCAAGCTGCAACCGGGCATTACCGCCACCGATATGGTGCTGGCACTGACCGAGTTCCTGCGCCAGCAAAAAGTGGTCGGTGCCTGGCTGGAGTTCTTCGGTGAAGGCGCCGCCGCGCTGACCCTGGGCGACCGTGCAACCATCTCCAACATGGCCCCGGAATACGGCGCCACGGCAGCGATGTTCTACATCGACCAGCAAACCATCGACTACCTCAAACTGACCGGTCGCGAAGACCAGCAAGTGCAGCTTGTAGAAAACTATGCCAAGGTCAGCGGCCTGTGGGGCGACAGCCTCAAGGGCGCGCAATACGAGCGTAACCTGAGCTTTGATCTGTCATCCGTGGTGCGCAACATGGCTGGCCCGAGCAACCCCCACGCTCGCGTCGCAACCTCCGATCTGGCCGCCAAGGGCATCGCCGGTCAATGGGACGACGTGCCGGGGCAAATGCCCGACGGCGCGGTGATCATCGCGGCCATCACCAGTTGCACCAACACCAGCAACCCGCGCAACGTGATTGCTGCGGGGCTGATGGCACGCAACGCCAACAAGCTCGGTCTGGCTCGCAAGCCGTGGGTCAAAACCTCGCTGGCGCCAGGCTCAAAAACCGTTGCCCTGTACCTCGACGAAGCCGGCTTGACCCACGAACTGGAGAAGTTGGGCTTTGGTGTAGTGGCGTTTGCCTGCACTACATGCAACGGTATGTCCGGCGCACTGGACCCGGTTATTCAGCAGGAAATCATCGATCGCGACCTGTACGCCACCGCCGTACTGTCGGGTAACCGCAACTTTGACGGGCGAATTCACCCGTACGCCAAGCAGGCGTTTCTCGCCTCGCCACCGCTGGTGGTGGCCTATGCGATTGCCGGGACCATCCGTTTCGATATCGAAAAAGACGTGCTGGGCCTGGATGCCGACGGCAAGGAAATCCGCCTGAAAGACATCTGGCCGAGCGACGAAGAAATCGACGCCGTGGTCAAGGCTGCGGTCAAGCCGGAGCAGTTCCGCAAGGTGTATATCCCGATGTTCGCCATTCACGAAGACACCGGTCCGAAAGTCGAGCCGCTGTATGACTGGCGCCCGCAGAGCACTTACATCCGCCGTCCTCCGTATTGGGAAGGTGCGCTGGCCGGTGCGCGTCCACTCAAAGGCATGCGCCCACTGGCAGTGCTGCCGGACAACATCACCACCGACCACTTGTCGCCGTCCAACGCCATCATGCTCGACAGCGCTGCAGGCGAGTACCTGGCGAAAATGGGCCTGCCGGAAGTCGACTTCAACTCTTACGCAACTCACCGTGGCGACCATTTGACCGCCCAGCGCGCAACCTTTGCCAACCCGAAACTGTTCAATGAAATGGTAATCGAGGACGGCAAGGTCAAGCAGGGCTCGCTGACCCGACTTGAGCCCGAAGGCCAGGTGATGCGCATGTGGGAGGCCATTGAAACCTACATGGAACGCAAGCAACCGCTGATCATCATTGCGGGCGCCGACTACGGCCAGGGCTCTTCCCGTGACTGGGCGGCCAAAGGTGTGCGCCTGGCGGGTGTCGAAGCCATTGCTGCTGAAGGCTTTGAGCGTATTCACCGCACCAATCTTGTAGGTATGGGTGTATTGCCGCTGGAATTTATGCCGGGTACCAACCGTAAAACCCTGCAGATCGACGGCAGCGAAACCTACGACGTGATCGGCGAGCGCACTCCGCGTGCCACGCTGACCCTGGTGATTACCCGCAAAAATGGCGAGCGCGTCGAAGTGCCCGTGACTTGCCGTCTGGACACGGCTGAAGAAGTTTCGATCTATGAAGCGGGCGGCGTGTTGCAGCGCTTTGCCCAGGACTTCCTGGAATCAGCCACCGCGTGATCACTGCGCCGGGGCCCTGTGCCCCGGCCTTAACAGGACTGTGTTTTATGGCCTATGCAGCGCAAATCAAAATCCCCGCGACTTACATGCGCGGAGGCACCAGTAAAGGCGTGTTTTTCAGTCTGCTCGACTTGCCGGCCGTGGCCCAAGTGCCGGGTGCGGCCCGTGATGCCTTGCTGTTGCGGGTAATCGGCAGCCCCGATCCCTATGAAAAGCAAATTGACGGCATGGGCGCGGCGACTTCCAGCACCAGCAAAACCGTGATCGTAAGCAAAAGCCTGCACGCCGATCATGACGTGGACTACCTGTTCGGTCAGGTAGCTATCGACAAGCCTTTCGTGGACTGGAGCGGCAACTGCGGCAACCTGTCGGCGGCCGTGGGCTCGTTTGCCGTCAGCAGCGGTCTGGTGGATGCCAGCCGAATTCCGCTTAACGGTACGGCTGTGGTGCGTATCTGGCAGGCCAATATCAGCAAAACCATCATTGCCCATGTACCGATCACTGACGGTGCGGTGCAGGAAACCGGTGGTTTTGAACTCGATGGCGTGACCTTTCCGGCAGCCGAAGTTCAGCTGGAGTTCCTTAACCCTGCGGCGGATGAAGAGGGCGCAGGTGGTTCGATGTTCCCGACTGGCAATCTGGTAGATGACCTTGAAGTGCCGGGTGTGGGCACCTTGAACGTAACCATGATCAATGCCGGGATTCCGACGATTTTCGTTAATGCGCGGGACATCGGTTACACCGGTGCTGAACTGCAAAACGACATCAACAGCGATCCGAAAGCCTTGGCCATGTTCGAAACCATTCGCGCTCACGGCGCGTTGCGCATGGGTCTGATCGACAAGCTTGAAGATGCCGCCAAGCGCCAGCACACGCCCAAGGTCGCGTTTGTGGCACCGCCAGTGGCTTATGTGTCATCCAGCGGCAAGCCGGTGGCGGCACAGGACGTGGACTTGCTGGTGCGGGCCTTGTCGATGGGCAAGTTGCACCACGCGATGATGGGCACTGCTGCGGTGGCAATCGGTACGGCGGCGGCGATTCCAGGCACGCTGGTCAATCTGGCTGCGGGCGGCGAGTTACGCAGTGCCGTGCGCTTCGGACATCCGTCGGGCACCTTGCGCGTGGGCGCTGAAGCACGGCAGGTCAATGGCGAATGGGTCGTGACCAAAGCCATCATGAGCCGCAGCGCGCGAGTCTTGATGGAAGGCTGGGTGCGAGTGCCGGGCGATTCGTTTTGAATGCGTGAATCCTTTGCCCTCACCCCAATCCTCTCCCTTTGGGAAAGGATTGGGGTGAGGGCTTTTGATTTGGATACATCAAGCGGGCACTCCAGACCCGCAAAAGCACGATGACCCTGAGGATGGAACACGACACTTACCCACTCTTTGGAGAAACCCCATGAGCGCCAACGTCGACCTCAACAACCGCCCGGACTATGACCAGGTTTTGCAGGACATAGCCGATTATGTCCTGACCTACAGAATTACCTCTCCCGAAGCCCTTAACACCGCGCGCAACTGCCTGATGGACACCTTGGGCTGCGGCCTGCTGGCGTTGCGTTTCCCGGAGTGCACCAAACACCTGGGGCCGATTGTCGAGGGTACGGTGGTGCCGTTTGGTGCACGGGTGCCGGGTACCTCGCATCGTCTCGACCCGGTCAAGGCTGCATGGGACATTGGCTGCATCGTGCGTTGGCTGGATTACAACGACACCTGGCTGGCGGCGGAGTGGGGGCATCCTTCGGACAACCTGGGCGGTATTCTGGCGGTGGCCGATCACCTGTCGCAAAAGCGTGTAGCCAATGGCGAAGCGCCGCTTACGGTACGGGCAGTGCTCGAAGCCATGATCATGGCCCATGAGATTCAGGGCGTGATTGCCCTGGAAAACTCCTTCAACCGTGTCGGTCTGGACCATGTGTTGCTGGTCAAGGTCGCCTCAACGGCGGTCTGCGCCAAGCTGATGGGGGCCAATCGCGAGCAGTTGCTGTCGGCCTTGTCCCACGCTTTTGTGGATGGGCAGGCACTGCGTACCTATCGTCATGCGCCGAACGCGGGGTCGCGCAAATCCTGGGCAGCCGGGGATGCGTCAAGTCGCGGCGTGCGCTTAGCCGATATCGCGCTGCGAGGCGAGATGGGGGTTCCCGGGGTGCTTACGGCACCACAGTGGGGTTTTTACGATGTGCTGTTCAGTCATACCAACAAGGATCTGGCGCTCAAGCCCGAAGGTCAGCGCCAGTTCAGCCTGAGCCAGCCCTATGGCACGTATGTAATGGAAAACGTGCTGTTCAAGATCAGCTTTCCGGCCGAGTTCCATGCGCAGACGGCGTGCGAAGCGGCGGTGACGCTGCATCCGCAGGTCAGGAATCGTCTGCATGAAATCGAAAAAATCGTGATTACAACCCATGAATCGGCGATTCGGATCATTTCCAAGCAAGGCAAATTGGCCAACGCAGCGGACCGGGATCATTGCATTCAATACATGACGGCCGTGCCGCTGGCCTTTGGCAATCTGGTAGCCGAGCAATATGAAGATGACTTTCACGCGGCGCATCCGATCATCGATGAGTTGCGCGAGAAGATGGTAGTGGTCGAAGATCCGCGCTACACCCGCGAGTATCTGGAGGCCGATAAGCGCTCGATCGCCAATGCGATTCAGGTGTTTTTCTCCGATGGCACCTGCACAGAGCAAGTGGTGGTGGAGTATCCAATTGGCCATCGCCGGCGTCGGGCAGAAGGGATTCCATTGCTGGAAGACAAGTTCAAGGCCAATTTGGCGACCCGTTTCGTGGGTCAGCGTTGTGCTGAAATTTTCGCGCTGTGCAAGGACCAGGCTGCGTTGGAGGCGATGCCGGTTAACCGGTTTGTGGACCTGTTGGTGATCTGAATTTTGTAGCCGCTGCCGAAGGCTGCGATAAGGGCCGAAGGAACTTCAGGGCGCTGCGCACCCCATCGCAGCCTGCGGCAGCGGCTACACGCAGGCAGTGCTGCGATTACTTGAAGCGCCGCTCCACGCCTTTTTCGACCAGAATCTTGGCCGAGATTTCTTCTACCGAGAAGTGTGTGGAGTTGATGTGCGGGATGTTTTCGCGCTGGAACAGGCGCTCTACTTCGCGGACTTCAAATTCGCACTGGGCAAAACTGGAATAACGGCTGTTGGGCTTGCGCTCGTTACGAATGGCCGTCAAGCGGTCCGGGTCGATGGTCAGGCCAAACAGCTTGTGTTTGTGCTCGCGCAGGGCCGCAGGCAGCTTGAGGTTTTCCATATCGTCATCGGTCAGCGGGTAGTTGGCTGCACGGATGCCGAATTGCATGGCCATATACAGGCAGGTTGGGGTTTTGCCGCAACGCGATACGCCCACCAGAATCAGGTCGGCCTTGTCATATTTGTGAGTGCGGGCGCCGTCGTCGTTGTCGAGGGCAAAGTTCACCGCCTCGATACGCTCCATATAGTTGGAGTTATGCCCGATAGAGTGGGATTTACCCACCGAGTAGGAGGAGTGCTCACCCAGTGCCTGTTCCAGTGGCGCCAGGAAGCTGGAGAAGATGTCGATCATGAAACCATTGGACGTGGCGAGGATCTCGCGAATGTCCTGATTGACGATAGTGTCGAAAATTATCGGGCTAAAGCCGTCTTTTTCGGCGGCGTTATCGATTTGTTGTACCATCGCCCGGGCTTTTTCCACGCTGTCTATATAGGGGCGTGTGAACTTGCTGAAGGTCACATTTTCGAATTGTGCCAACAAACTTTGACCGAGGTTTTCGGCCGTAATGCCGGTGCCATCGGAGATAAAGAAAGCAGATCGTTTCATTTGCGCCTAGGCCCTTAAGCTGGTGACGATTCTTGGATATGATAGGCGCGATTTTGTCGCGCTACATGGCAGGCAGTGTCACTTATTTTCCGGGTCCAGGCCACAATCGCTGCGATGCCTCATGATGAGGGTCCAGCGCCCTGAGCTTTTCCAACACAGTTAGTGGAGAGATCACCTTGGTAGAGTACGTAGTTTCCCTCGATAAGCTCGGCGTCCATGATGTAGAGCACGTGGGGGGCAAGAACGCATCCCTCGGCGAGATGATCAGTAATCTTGCAGGCGCTGGTGTTTCAGTTCCCGGTGGCTTCGCCACTACTTCTCAGGCATATCGTGATTTTCTTGAGCTGAGTGGTTTGAACGACCAGATCCATGCTGCGCTGGATGCGCTGGATGTTGATGACGTTAACGCTTTGGCAAAAACAGGTGCCCAGATCCGTAAATGGATCATGGAAGCCGAGTTCCCGGAGAAGCTTAACGCCGAAATTCGTACCGCCTTTGCCACCCTGTCCCAAGGCAACCCGGACATGGCTGTTGCCGTGCGTTCCTCGGCTACCGCCGAAGACTTGCCGGACGCGTCCTTTGCCGGTCAGCAAGAAACTTTCCTGAACATTCGTGGCGTTGAAAACGTGATTCGTGCGGCCAAGGAAGTATTTGCCTCCTTGTTCAACGACCGTGCGATTTCTTACCGCGTGCACCAGGGCTTCGACCACAAACTGGTCGCCCTGTCGGCAGGCGTGCAGCGCATGGTGCGCTCTGAAACCGGCACCGCTGGCGTGATGTTCACCCTGGACACTGAGTCGGGCTTCCGTGATGTAGTGTTTATCACCGGCGCCTACGGCCTAGGTGAAACCGTCGTACAAGGCGCGGTAAACCCGGACGAGTTCTACGTCCACAAACAAACTCTGGAAGCGGGCCGCCCGGCGATTTTGCGTCGCAACTTGGGCAGCAAAGCCATCAAGATGATTTACGGCGCCGAAGCCACGGCCGGTAAATCGGTCAAGGTGATCGACGTAGATAAAGCCGATCGTGCACGTTTCTGTCTGACCGACGCTGAAGTCAGCGAACTGGCCAAACAAGCGATGATCATCGAAAAGCACTACAAGTGCCCGATGGACATCGAGTGGGCCAAAGACGGTGATGACGGCAAGCTGTACATCGTTCAGGCACGTCCTGAAACCGTGAAAAGCCGCAGCACCGGTAACGTCATGGAGCGTTACCTGCTCAAGGAAACCGGCACCGTGCTCGCTGAAGGTCGCGCCATTGGCCAGCGTATTGGTGCGGGCAAGGTTCGCATCATTAAAGACGTGTCGGAAATGGACAAGGTCCAGCCGGGCGATGTGTTGGTGTCGGACATGACCGACCCGGACTGGGAACCGGTAATGAAGCGTGCCAGCGCCATCGTGACCAACCGTGGTGGTCGTACCTGCCATGCGGCAATTATCGCTCGCGAGCTGGGTATCCCGGCTGTGGTGGGCTGCGGCAACGCGACCCAGCTGTTGAAAGACGGCCAGGGCGTTACTGTTTCGTGTGCTGAAGGCGATACGGGCTTTATTTTCGAAGGCGAGTTGGGCTTCGATATCAAGAAAAACTCCGTGGATGCCATGCCTGATCTGCCGTTCAAGATCATGATGAACGTCGGCAACCCGGATCGTGCGTTTGACTTCGCGCAACTGCCGAACGCCGGTGTGGGCCTGGCCCGCCTTGAGTTCATCATCAACCGCATGATCGGTGTGCACCCCAAGGCGCTGCTGAACTACGACGGTCTGCCGCAGGAAATCAAGGACAGCGTCGACAAGCGCATCGCGGGCTACAACGATCCGGTTGGCTTCTACGTTGAAAAACTGGTTGAAGGCATCAGCACCTTGGCTGGCGCGTTTACCCCGAAGAAAGTGATTGTGCGTCTGTCGGACTTCAAGTCCAACGAATACGCCAACTTGATCGGCGGTAAGCTCTACGAGCCGGAAGAAGAAAACCCGATGCTGGGCTTCCGTGGTGCTTCGCGTTACATCAGCGAAAACTTCCGCGATTGCTTCGAGCTGGAATGCCGTGCGCTCAAGCGCGTACGCAACGAGATGGGCTTTACCAACGTTGAAATCATGGTGCCGTTCGTACGCACCTTGGGTGAAGCGAGCCAGGTGATCGATCTGCTGGCTGAAAACGGTCTGAAACGCGGCGAAAACGGTCTGCGCATCATCATGATGTGTGAATTGCCGTCCAACGCGATTCTGGCTGAAGAGTTCCTTGAGTTCTTCGACGGCTTCTCCATCGGATCCAACGACCTGACTCAGCTGACCTTGGGGCTGGATCGTGACTCCGGTGTGATCGCGCATCTGTTTGACGAGCGCAATCCTGCGGTCAAAAAGCTTCTGTCCAACGCCATTCAGGCGTGCAACAAGGCTGGCAAATACATCGGTATTTGCGGCCAGGGCCCGTCCGATCACCCGGATCTGGCGCTGTGGTTGATGGAGCAGGGCATTGAAAGTGTTTCCCTGAACCCGGACAGCGTGCTGGAAACCTGGTTCTTCCTGGCAGAAGGTCAGGCTCAGGCTCAGGCATAAGTCGTTGAGAGAGGGGCAGGGCAGCCACACGGCTGCTCTGCTCTTTATAAGCAGTGGTAGGGCGAGTTCCTGAGTGAAGTCGCCCTTTTTTGTGCAAGAGCATTATGCAAAGCAGCAGTCTCCTTTTTCCCGTTGCCCTGATTAGCGCTGAGCGTCGGGGCGATTTGAGCGAAGACGTTTATCGCTTGAAACC
Organism: Pseudomonas sp. ML2-2023-6; assembly: GCF_037055265.1. Lineage (NCBI taxonomy): Bacteria > Pseudomonadati > Pseudomonadota > Gammaproteobacteria > Pseudomonadales > Pseudomonadaceae > Pseudomonas > Pseudomonas sp. ML2-2023-6. The sequence continues at coordinate 2,030,889 of NZ_CP146347.1, forward strand.
CGCCAACAGCCCGGATATTTCCGTTGAGCTGGTGGTGACTCGACTGGGCATGGCCGACGATAGCGAAGTGCGGGGCGTGCCGGTCATCCTGTTACATGGCAGCTTTTCCAATCGACGTTTCTGGTACTCGCCTAAAGGCGTGGGGCTCGGGGCGTTTTTGGCTCGTGCCGGGTTTGATGTGTGGCTGCCTGAAATGCGCGGTCACGGTCTTTCGTCGCGCAATATTGCCTGGGGCAAAAACCGCGTGGCGGATTACGCTCGCTACGATTTGCCTGCCATCGTGGCATTTGTGCGCGAGTTGAGCGGTCAGGTTCCGCACTGGATTGGTCATTCCCAGGGCGCCATCAGTTTGGCCGCGGCTCTCGGGGGGCAATACCTGAGCGATAAGGACGTGGCGTCGGCAGCGTTCTTCGGCTGCCAGATCAATCGCCGCTATTGGTCGCTGAAAATTCCGCCGGTGCAGTGGGGTGCTTATTTGTTGTTGAAGCGCTTCAAGCAGCTATCAGGTACGCGGCTTAAGCGTGGGCCGGAAGATGAGCCGATCAGCATCGCTCTGGAAACCTTGCGCTGGAATGGCTTTATGGGGCGTTTCAAGGACGCCGAGCAAGACTGGTGGGCAGGGTTGGCCGAGGTTCAGGTACCCGCTCTGGTGGTGGCCGCTGTGGGTGATCGGCAAACACCGGAGTGGGCATGCCGAAAGTTGTTCGATCAATTGGGTTCAGAGCAGCGCAAGTTCGTGTCCCTAGGGCGTGAGCACGGTTTCAGCTCTGACTTCAGCCATGTCGAAATGCTGGTCAGCCAGCCCGCTCAGCAAGAAGTGTGGCCGTTGGTGCGTAATTGGTTGAGCGAGCTGTAGCCGCTGCTGCTTCGCAGGCAGGAGTAACAGAAAATTTCAACCGTGGGAGCGAGCCTGCTCGCGAACGACTTTCGCGAGCAGGCTCGCTCCCACAAGAGTGGTTGATTTGTGACGCGATTGGCGAGCTTGGTCATACTTTGTTGCTTTAATCCAGACTGGCTCTCATGGTGGGGTGCTGTGAATCTATAAAGCCAGCCTTCACCAAAGCGTCTATAACCATAGTGCTACCGTTGTTTTGACTGTTATGCCCACCCTGAACAGGAGATTTCCCGTGAATCACTACATCACTCCCGATCTGTGCGATGCCTACCCTGAGTTGGTACAGGTGCTTGAACCGATGTTCAGCAACTTTGGCGGGCGCGACTCCTTTGGTGGCGAGATCGTGACCATCAAGTGTTTCGAGGACAACTCCCGGGTCAAGGAACAGGCAGAGCTCGAGGGTCAGGGCAAAGTGCTGGTAGTGGATGGTGGAGGCTCTCTGCGCCACGCCTTGCTGGGCGACATGATTGCCGAGAGGGCTGCGAAAAATGGCTGGGAAGGCATAGTGATTTACGGCTGTATCCGCGATGTCGATGTGCTCGCTCAAACTGATCTCGGGGTGCAGGCCTTGGCCAGTCATCCGCTCAAGAGCGTCAGGCGCGGTGTGGGTGATGTGAATGTGCCGGTGACGTTTGCCGGCGTCACGTTCCGCCCCGGAGAATTCATTTATGCCGACAACAATGGCGTTATCATTTCACCAACTGCTCTGAAAATGCCGGGCTAAACGTATTACTACTAAGGATCACGGATGTTCGAGGACGAAAACGCTCAATGGGGGCTGGTGCATGCGCTGGTGTTGGATGGGGAAGGCGGTGCGCGTGCGATTGCACGTACCGAACTGAACGATCTGCAGTTGCAGCCTCACGAAAGTGTCTGGTTGCACTGGGATCGCAGTCACCCGCAGACCCAGAGCTGGCTCCGTGATTCGAGCGGTTTAAGTGATTTCAGCTGTGATTTGCTGCTTGAAGAAAATACCCGTCCGCGCTTGGTGTCGTTGCCCAACAATGAGCTGCTGCTGTTTATGCGTGGGGTCAACCTGAACCCTGGTGCAGAGCCGGAAGACATGGTTTCACTGCGTATTTTCGGCAGTGCGCAGCGGGTTATCTCGCTGCGCATGCGTCCGTTGCGGGCTACCGATGAGCTGCTCGGTGAGTTTTCCCAAGGTGAAGGCCCGAAAACCCCTTCTGAGTTGATCCTGTATCTGGCCCAGCACCTGACGTTGAAGGTGCAGGATTTGATCGGAGATCTATCAGAAATCGTCGACGACGAAGAAGATAAGATAGATGCCGACGAACGGTATACCCCCGACCACAACTCCATTTTGCAGGTTCGTCGAAGGGCTGCCGCCTTGCGTCGTTTTCTGGCCCCGCAGCGGGATATTTTCGGACAGCTAACCCGTATCAAATTGCCGTGGTTTAGCGCAGATGATTCCGACTACTGGAACGAATTGAACAACAGCCTGACCCGCTATCTGGAAGAGCTTGAGCTGACCCGCGAGCGTGTGGGGCTGGTGCTGGAGTCTGAAGATCGGCGTTTGAACGTGCGCATGAGCCGCATCATGTATCGCTTCGGCGTACTCACGGGGATCTTCCTGCCGATCACCTTTATTACCGGTTTGCTGGGGATCAATGTGGGGGGCGTACCGTTCTCCAATGACCCTTATGGTTTTGCGGTGACCTGCAGTGTGATGCTGATTATCGGAGCGGGGCAGTGGTGGTTTTATCGCCGCTTGCAATGGCTTTGAGTGGGGCGAATGTGACCCCGGTAAAAGTCCCTGCGTCTTTTACTGACTTACCGAGAGGTGCTTATGCACGATCCGTTTGAACAGTCTTTACGTGAAATGCTCAAAGCGCCTACGTCAAATCGTGACGACGACGCTTGCCTGGGCCGCGTACTGAAAACCGCTAACCGTCAGGTTGGCGCGGGAGACCTTTTCAGTCTGCTGGGGCGTTGGGTACAAGCACTGATGATTGCTTTGAACAGCGGTTCGGCTCATATTGCGCCCGTTTCGCGGCGCAAACCTGCTGCTCGTCCTGTTGATAAGGCTGATTGAACATGGAATTGAATGTCTGGACCCAAAGCCTGGTCGCGGCAATGACTGCCTTGTGGACCAAGATTGCCAACTTTATTCCCAACCTTTTCGGGGCGTTGGTCGTGGTACTGCTGGGCTTCGTGGTTGCAAAACTGCTTGACGCCCTGCTGTCGAAGTTGCTCGCCAAACTGGGCCTTGATCGCCTGATGGGCGGGACGGGTCTTACCAAAATACTGGCGCGGGTCGGTATTCAAGTGCCGATTTCGACGTTGATCGGCAAAATCGTGTACTGGTTTGTGCTGTTGGTATTTCTGGTTTCGGCGGCGCAGTCACTGGGCCTCGATCGAGTGTCGTCTGCGTTGGACTTGCTGACGGTATATCTGCCCAAGGTCTTTGGTGCGCTGCTGGTCTTGCTGGCCGGTGTGCTGCTGGCACAGGTGCTCAATGGCCTGGTACGCGGGGCTGCCGAAAGTGTAGGTTTTGATTACGCCGGTGGTTTGGGTCGGGTTACTCAAGGCCTGGTCATTATCATCAGTATATCGGTGGCTATTAGCCAGCTAGAGGTCAAAACCGACCTGCTGAACCATGTCATCGTGATCGTGCTGATTACCGTTGGTCTGGCCATTGCTCTGGCAATGGGGCTGGGTAGCCGGGAAATTGCGGGGCAGATACTTGCCGGGATCTATGTGCGTGAGTTGTATCAAGTTGGGCAGGAAGTACGAGTAGGCGGGGTCGAAGGGCAGATCGAAGAGATCGGCACGGTTAAAACCACGTTGCTGACCGATGAGGGTGAGCTAGTCTCCCTCTCGAATCGGATCTTGCTGGAACAGCACGTAACCAGTCGCTGATGCGGCAAACCCTGCTAATGTACGCCGCCGCGAAAAAGCCTTGATTTACAGGCTGCGGCGGACATTGACCTGACTGTTGGCACAACTCGTTTTGAATAAAGCCCAATCGCTATCCATGCGCTATGACCCCCGCGAGCTCTCTGATGAGGAGCTGGTGGCGCGCTCGCATGATGAGTTGTTTCACGTGACGCGCGCCTATGAAGAGCTGATGCGGCGTTACCAACGAACTTTGTTCAACGTTTGTTCAAGGTATTTAGGGAACGATAGGGACGCTGATGATGTCTGTCAGGAAGTAATGCTTAAAGTGCTGTACGGTTTGAAAAATTTCGAAGGCAAATCGAAATTCAAGACATGGCTATATAGCATCACTTACAACGAATGCATTACGCAGTATCGCAAGGAACGGCGAAAGCGTCGCTTGATGGACGCATTAAGTATTGACCCCCTCGAGGAAGCGTCCGAAGAAAAGGCGCCGAAACCTGAGGAAAAGGGCGGACTTGATCGCTGGCTGGTGCATGTGAACCCGATTGATCGGGAAATTTTAGTGCTGCGTTTTGTCGCAGAACTGGAATTTCAGGAAATCGCAGACATAATGCATATGGGTTTGAGTGCGACAAAAATGCGTTACAAGCGCGCTCTAGATAAATTGCGTGAGAAATTTGCGGGTATTGCTGAAACTTAGTTCAGCGCAAATGGCTCTACGTGTAGGCAAGGTCTGATAGACTTGCCGCCGAGTTGTCCCCCGGTATGTGGGACTGCTTTACAATCACCAGATGGGGATTTAACGGATGAAACTGAAAAACACCTTGGGCATTGCCATTGGTTCCTTTGTAGCCGCAACTTCGTTCGGTGCCCTGGCACAAGGCCAAGGCGCGGTCGAGGGTGAACTGTTCTACAAAAAACAGTACAACGACAGCGTCAATCACGTAGAAGACGGCTTCAACCCAGGCGCATCGATCGGTTACTTCCTGACCGACGACGTTTCGTTGAACCTGACCTACGACAAAACCAACCACACCCGTTCGAATGACGGCACTGGCAACCAGAAAATCAAAGGCGACAACTTTGGTCTGAACGCTCAGTACCACTTCGGCACCGTAGGCGACGCTCTGCGTCCATACGTTTCCGGTGGTGTTGCTCACAAGAGCATGACCAACGTTGAGGCTGATGGCCACAGCGGTCGCGATCACTCTACTTTCCTGACTGCAGGCGCCGGTGTTAAGTGGTACATCACTGACAACCTGTTCGCCCGTGCAGGCGTTGAAGCTGACTACAAACTGGACAACGGCAAGTGGGACTACGCTCCTACTGTTGGCCTGGGTGTGAACTTCGGCGGCAACGGCGGTAAAGTAGCTCCTGCTCCAGTTCCAGCTCCAGCACCAATCGCTGAGCCAGAGCCAGAAGCTCCGATCGCTGAAGTTGTTCGCGTTGAACTTGACGTGAAATTCGACTTCGACAAGTCGGTTGTTAAATCGCAGTACATGCCTGACATCAACAACGTTGCTGATTTCATGAAGCAGTACCCTGCGACCAACACCACTGTTGCTGGTTACACTGACAGCGTAGGTCCAGACGCCTACAACCAGAAACTGTCGCAGCGTCGTGCTGACGCTGTTCGTGCAGCTCTGGTTAACCAAGGTGTTGCAGCTAACCGTGTAGACGCAGTCGGCCACGGTAAAGCCAACCCAGTTGCAAGCAACGCAACTGAAGAAGGCCGTGCTCTGAACCGTCGCGTAGAAGCTACCGTTCAAGCAGAAGCTAAGTAATTTTTTAGCTCGGCTGTTCAGAAAAACCCGGCTTAGGCCGGGTTTTTCTTTGCCTGTGATTTAGCGGGCCGCACAGCTATAATTGCGTTCTTTTCAAACTACCCTTTGAGTCCAATCAGCCCATGTATAACCTGGCCCGCCAGTTGCTCTTCAAACTCTCCCCTGAAACCTCTCACGATCTGTCTTTGGACTTGATCGGTGCGGGCGGCCGTCTTGGGCTTAACGGTTTGTTGTGCAAGGCGCCGGCAAGGTTGCCAGTGACGGTGATGGGGCTCGATTTTCCGAACCCGGTCGGGCTGGCCGCGGGGCTGGATAAAAACGGTGCAGCCATCGATGGTTTTGCACAGCTGGGCTTTGGTTTCGTTGAGGTTGGCACGGTCACGCCGCGCCCTCAGCCGGGCAATCCAAAGCCACGAATTTTCCGCTTGCCTGAAGCGCAGGCAATCATCAATCGCATGGGTTTTAACAACCTCGGGGTTGATCACTTGCTGACGCGGGTTCAGGCAGCCAAGTACAAGGGCATTCTGGGGATCAATATCGGCAAGAACTTCGATACCCCGGTGGAGCGTGCAGTCGATGACTACTTGATCTGCCTGGACAAGGTGTATGCCCACGCCAGCTATGTGACGGTGAACGTCAGCTCGCCGAACACGCCTGGTCTGCGCAGCCTGCAATTTGGCGATTCGCTCAAGCAGTTGCTCGAAGCCCTGCAGTTGCGTCAGAACGAACTGACGCAGCGCCACGGAAAGCGCGTACCGCTGGCGATCAAGATTGCCCCTGACATGACTGACGAAGAAACCGTGCTCGTGGCTCAGGCGCTGCTTGAGACGGGTATGGACGCAGTTATTGCCACCAACACCACCTTGAGTCGTGTGGGTGTTGAGGGTATGGAACATGGTGACGAGGCGGGTGGCTTGTCGGGTGCGCCAGTACGGGAAAAAAGCACTCACACGGTCCAGGTGCTGGCAGGTGAACTGGCAGGCCGGATGCCGATCATTGCTGCAGGCGGGATCACTGAAGGCAAGCACGCAGCAGAGAAAATCGCTGCGGGTGCGAGCCTGGTGCAGATCTACTCGGGCTTTATCTACAAAGGCCCGGCCTTGATTCGCGAAGCAGTCGATGCCATTTCTGCCTTGCCTCGAAAATAAGTAGCGACGTAACAGACAGGCAATAAAAAGGGCTCCCCTAAGGAGCCCCTGGGCCGAAGCCCGCCGCCTGGATAGGGCGGCAAGGTTGAGTCGTTACAGCTTAGAGGTGATGTCGGATTTGCCCAGAGTTAGCCGACGGCGTGAAGTTCGTTGAGTTTGTGGATGCCCGCAGTGCCAGTCATACCGTCCCAGTTGTCGCCGCGTCCTTCGCGCCAGCCGTTAATCCAGGCTTGGCGTACCGACGGTAGAGTAAAAGGGCAAAGCTCACGGGATTTTCCGTTAACACCGTATTGATATCCGCGTAAGAAAGCTTTTTCCAACGGATCACGCTTAAGTCTTCTCATAGGGTATTGCCCTCACTTGTTGACTGTTTTGTTTAGCGTCGACCTGACTGAGGTCGGGGCAGAGTGTTCTGCCGTTGGTGTGCTCGCTGCCGGCGTGGCGAGCATTTTGTTATGGCCTGTGCGGCGATAACCTGTGTTGAGTTCTAACCAATGCGCCAAGGCGTGTGAATGATCGTTTTGTCATAAGGACGTAACGATATTGGTGTTATGGCCATAAGTAAGGTCGTTTTTTCGCCGCCGAAAACGGCCAAAGCCTGATAGGGCGAGTGTTTACAAAGATGATGCGTTTCATTCTCTGCTGCGAATATCCGCCTGTTTTGCTGGGGCACTATTCGACGAAGGGTCTGAATATCACTCATCGTTTCTCCATGAATGACCTGCCTCTGCGTCTAAACTCTTCGTGCCTCAGGGCATGAATGACGCCTCGGTGGAATGGCACAGTTTCGTGCCACACGAGCGCTCTTCAAGAAAAGCGCTTGATTGAAAACGGAGCAGGCAATGCGTTGCCTTCTCACTGATAGCTAAAAGCCCAGGAATCCCATGTCGGATCGTTACGAACTCTTCCTTACCTGCCCCAAAGGCCTTGAAGGCCTGCTCCTCGAAGAGGCCACCGGCCTTGGCCTTGAGGAAGCTCGCGAGCATACCTCGGCCATTCGTGGCATGGCGGATATGGAAACTGCCTACCGCTTGTGTCTGTGGTCGCGCCTTGCAAACCGTGTGTTGCTGGTGCTCAAGCGCTTCCCGATGAAAGATGCGGAAGACCTGTACCACGGCGTTCTGGACATTGAGTGGCATGACCACATGGTCCCGGATGGCACGCTGGCCGTTGAATTCAGTGGTCACGGCTCGGGCATCGACAACACCCACTTTGGCGCCCTGAAAGTAAAAGACGCCATCGTCGACAAATTGCGTACGCCGTCTGGCGAGCGTCCGTCCATCGATAAGATCAGCCCCGACATGCGCATCCATTTGCGTCTGGATCGCGGTGAGGCGATTTTGTCCCTGGATCTGTCGGGTCACAGCTTGCACCAGCGTGGGTATCGTCTGCAGCAAGGTGCTGCACCGCTGAAGGAAAACCTCGCGGCGGCCATCCTGATTCGTGCAGGCTGGCCACGTCTGGCTGCCGAAGGCGCAGCCCTGGCTGACCCGATGTGTGGTGTGGGTACGTTCCTGGTTGAAGGCGCGATGATTGCAGCCGACATGGCACCCAACCTCAACCGCATTCACTGGGGTTTTGATGCCTGGCTCGGTCACGTGCCGGCCATCTGGAAAAAACTTCACCAGGAAGCGACTGAGCGTGCAGAAGCCGGTATGGCCAAGCCGCCGTTGTGGATTCGTGGTTATGAAGCCGACCCGCGCCTGATCCAGCCAGCGCGCAACAACATTGAACGTGCGGGCCTGAGCCACTGGATCAAAATCTACCAGGGTGAAGTGGCGACATTTGAGCCGCGCCCGGACCAGAACCAGAAAGGCCTGGTCATCTGCAACCCTCCGTACGGCGAACGTCTGGGTGACGAGGCGAGCTTGCTCTACCTCTACCAGAACCTTGGTGAGCGTCTGCGTCAGGCCTGTTTGAACTGGGAGGCTGCGGTGTTTACCGGTGCCCCGGATCTGGGCAAGCGCATGGGCATCCGTAGCCACAAACAGTATTCGTTCTGGAACGGCGCGTTGCCGTGCAAGCTGCTGTTGATCAAGGTTGTGCCGGATCAGTTCGTGACGGGTGAGCGACGTACCCCTGAGCAGCGTCAGATCGATCGCGAGCAGGCTGAGTCGGATCTGCCGTCGAACATCGAAGCGCCAGGCAAGTACGAGAAGTTCAACAAGAACGGCAACCCGATCAAGCCGGTTCCGGTGGTGATCGAGCAGCCGCGCTTGAGTGAAGGCGGGCAGATGTTTGCCAATCGCCTGCAAAAGAATCTCAAGGCACTGGGCAAGTGGGTCAAGCGCGAAGGCATCGATTGCTACCGTGTATATGATGCCGATATGCCTGAATACTCGATGGCTATCGACCTGTATCACGACTGGGTTCACGTCCAGGAATACGTGGCACCGAAATCAATTGACCCGGTAAAAGCCTCTGAACGCATGTTTGATGCCCTGGCGGCCATTCCGCAGGCGCTGAACATCGACAAGAACCGCGTGATCGTCAAGCGTCGCGAGCGTCAGAGCGGCACCAAGCAGTACGAGCGTCAAAGTGCTCAGGGCAAGTTCACCGAGGTCAATGAAGGCGGCGTTAAGCTGCTGGTGAACCTCACGGACTACCTGGACACCGGTCTGTTCCTGGATCACCGCCCAATGCGCATGCGTATTCAGAAAGAAGCTGAAGGCAAGCGCTTCCTCAACCTGTACTGCTACACCGCAACGGCCAGTGTGCATGCGGCAAAGGGCGGTGCGCGTAGCACTACCAGCGTCGACTTGTCGAAAACCTATCTGGATTGGGCGCGTCGCAACCTGTCCCTGAACGGCTTCTCGGACAAGAACCGCCTGGAGCAGGGCGATGTGATGGTATGGCTGGATGCCTGCCGTGAAGAGTACGACCTGATCTTTATCGATCCGCCGACCTTCTCCAACTCCAAGCGCATGGAAGGCATCTTCGATGTGCAGCGCGATCACGTGCAATTGCTGGATCTGGCCATGGCGCGTTTGGCGCCGGGTGGTGTGCTGTATTTCTCGAACAACTTCCGCAAATTCATCCTCGATGAAAACCTGGAAGCGCGTTATGCGGTCGAAGAAATTACTGCCAGCACTATCGATCCGGACTTTGCTCGTAACGGCAAAATCCACCGTGCCTGGAAAATCATGGCCCGCTAAGGGTGTGTGAGTGCTGGCCTGCCTGCTTCTTGTAGAGGTGGGCCTGTAGTGGGAGCGAGCCTGCTCGAGATGGCATCACCGCGGCTTTGCGTCTAACCGAGTCGCCTGCATCGCGAGCAGGCTCGCTCCCACAATAAAAAACGCCCCTGATCTTGCGATCAGGGGCGTTTTTTTATTGCCTGGCAAACGCCTTATTGCGCGATGGACACCGCACTGTTGGCTACTTGCGGCTGGCGATACAGGTCGAGCAGCACTTGGTCGAGAATCGCCGAAGCGCCCCATGGGCGGGGGTCGTTGAGGATAGCGACCACTGCCCAGGTGTTGCCGTTGCTGTCGCGGCTAAAGCCGGAAATTGCGCGCACGGTATTGAGCGTGCCGGTCTTGATATGTGCCTGGCCGTTCATGGCTGTGGTTTTCAGGCGTTTGCGCATGGTGCCGTCTTTGCCGGCAATCGGCATGGAGCTGATGAACTCGGCAGCGTAGGGGCTTTTCCAGGCTGCCTGGAGCATTTGTGCCATTTCACGGGCACTGACGCGCTCGGCCCGCGACAGGCCAGAGCCGTTCTCCATGACCAGGTGCGGGGCGGTAATGCCTTTCTTCGCTAGCCATTGGCGTACGACACGCTGGGCCGCTTTGGCGTCGTCACCGTCGGCATCGTTGCGGAACTGTGCTCCGAGGCTCAGGAACAACTGCTGGGCCATGGTGTTGTTGCTGTACTTGTTGATGTCGCGAATGATCTCGGCCAAGTCTGGCGAGAAGGCCCGCGCCAGCAATTTGGCATTTTTTGGCACGCTGGCCTGACGGTCCTGGCCCTGAATGCTGCCGCCCAGTTCTTTCCAGATGGCGCGTACCGCTCCAGCGGTGTAGGTCGCATGATCAAGCAGTGACAGATAGGTCTGCGAGTTGCAGCCATCGGCCAGTTGCCCGCTGACGGTGACCAGTACCGAGCCGTCAGCTTGCGTTACTGGGTTGTAGCGTACGTCACCGGTGCATTGCTTGGAGTTGAGGGCTTTTACCTGGTTGTCGATCTTGATGCTGGCAATCGGCGGCTCAACCGAGATCAGGACCTTGCCTGAGTCGTTGCGTGCCACGAAGCGCAGGGCTTTAAGGTTGACCATCAGTGAGTCGGGTTTGACCAGGAACGGTTTGTTCTTGTCATTGCCGTCGTCGTTGAATGCCGGGAGTTGCGGTTGTTCGAAGAAGTTGCGATCAAGCACCAGATCGCCGGTCACCTGCTGCACGCCATTGGCGCGCAGATCGCGCATCAGCAGCCAGAGCTTTTCCATGTTGAGCTTGGGATCGCCGCCGCCCTTGAGGTACAGGTTGCCTTGCAGGATCCCGTTGTTCAGGGTGCCATCTGTGTAGAACTCGGTTTTCCATTGATGGGTCGGGCCAAGCATTTCCAGAGCGGCGTAGGTGGTCACCAGCTTCATGGTGGAGGCCGGGTTCATGGATACATCGGCGTTGTAAACGGTTGGGATGCCGGGGCCGTTGAGTGGCAACAGGACAAGAGACAGTGCATCGTCCTGCAGTTTGTTGGTCTTGAGCGCTTGCTGAACTTTGGGCGAAAGAGTGGTGTTGACAGGGGCGGCGTTGGCGCCGAAGGCCAGTGGCAAAAACAGGCTGGCAAGAAACAGTGGCCGTAAAGATTTGATCATATGAAGTAAAACCCTGCAGGCGAGGGAAAAAAATAAGAGGGCATGATAATAAGTTCCCTCAATGGTCTTAAAAGTGTCGGCATTATGCCCCAAGCTTGTCGGGCTTGTGCATCCACCTGTTGCCGGGTTTGGCGGTTTAAGTATAGAAAACGATGAACCGTTCGCACGGAACCGGGCAAGGGTTCTCTTAAACTGCTAAAGTGCCGCCCGTTATTACTTAAGAGGATTGTTCAATGGCTACTAATCGTTCCCAGCGTCTGCGCAAAAAACTGTGCGTTGATGAATTTCAGGAGTTGGGTTTTGAGCTGAACCTGGATTTCAAAGAAGACCTGTCGGAAGAGGCTATCGATGCATTCCTGGCAGCTTTCCTGGCTGAAGCCATGGAAGCTAACGGCCTGGGTTATGTTGGCGGCGACGACTACGGTCTGGTTTGCCTGCAAAAGCGTGGCTCGGTCAGCGAAGAACAGCGTGCAGCTGTTGAATCCTGGTTGAAAGCGCGCCCAGAGCTGAGCAGCGTTGAAGTTAGCCCGCTGTTGGACGTGTGGTACCCGGAAAAGCCGATCAATCCGGTAGCCTGACGTCAAATATAAAGGCAGCCCAAGGGCTGCCTTTATATGTTTGCCCCTCTGACCTGTCCTGGGTCGAGCATCGAATTCCTTGGCCCTACTGCACGCAATGATCTGCGTGATTTCGCGTGGGCCAGTGTTTCGTAGCAGCTGCACATATGCCTCAGTCGTAGATGGACTTTTTCTTCCAGTCAGCATCGGTGTCGTCTGTTTTCAGGCCTTCGGTCAATTCGTTGACTTCTTCCGTAGTCGGCTCAAGAGTGCTCAGCACCTGTGCGTTGGCGCGTGCCAGTTGCGCTTCGAAATCCTTTATCTGAGCGTTGTACATGGCGGGTACCGGCTGTTTGCGCAAGTACTGCACGGCGCGCTCAAAGGCCAAGCGTGCTTGTGCTGGCTGGTCCTTCTGCAGGGCGATTTTGCCCAGATTGTTAAAAAATTCGATATGCACAACGACCAGCAGGTGGCGGATCTCCTTGATCCACTGTTTGGCTTCGTTGGTCGGTAAATACCCATCCTTGGCCGCCCGGGTAATCTGACCGTGCAGGGTCTCAAGCAAAAAGCGCACGTCCTTGGCTTTGGCTTCAGTCAGGATAGGATTCGGCGGGTTGTTGACAGGTATCGACTCGCCTTTGGCAATCAGCCCATTGAGTTCGGTTACCTGGGCTTTTAGCGCCGCGCTGGATTTTTGCAGGAGCAGCAGGCGCTGTGTCGCATTGAGCTCAAGGCGTGTCAGCAGCAGCTTGAGGCCAGGTGACATCAGTTGCCCGGGAAAGGTCTCGTTGACCTCGCTGCAGCGACGTATACGGTCGTTGAACTCGACCTTGAGGCGAGCTTTTTCCAGTTTGTTGTTTTCCACAACATGGTTCATGTAGACGATAGCGATCAATAGTGCGATCCCGACGACGACAAGCAGGGCGATCATGGAAGGCGTCAACGTTAAAACCTCTTCTGGGTGTGGATGCGCTGTCTCGGTGAGATCTGCCGGCCTGACTATATAGAGGCTTAGGATCGATGTGCAGCAAACTGCCATCACTGAGGCCCGGCAATCATAGCGCCTTGTAGGGTGTCGGAATATAGGCGCCAGGAGCTTGGCTTGCGCCTATGTACGAAAATGCCTTAATAGTCGGGAAGTCATTGATTTCAATATATTTTCATATTGGGGTTGACGACCTTCCAATCCATCCCTAGAATGCGCGCCAATTGCAGCGTAAAGCGAACAGCCAAACGCATGTAACCAGTGAAGTTGTAGCGTGTCCCCTTCGTCTAGTGGCCTAGGACACCGCCCTTTCACGGCGGTAACAGGGGTTCGAGTCCCCTAGGGGACGCCATTGCGGGAATAGCTCAGTTGGTAGAGCACGACCTTGCCAAGGTCGGGGTCGCGAGTTCGAGTCTCGTTTCCCGCTCCATTTTTAAGCAGCTTTGCTCTCGGGCGAAGTTGAGTGAAAGCCAAGACATCAGCTTTTGTTGATGATCTGGCACTGAAACGTACTTGTATGTTTCGGGCAACGTCCCCTTCGTCTAGTGGCCTAGGACACCGCCCTTTCACGGCGGTAACAGGGGTTCGAGTCCCCTAGGGGACGCCATTATTGCGGGAATAGCTCAGTTGGTAGAGCACGACCTTGCCAAGGTCGGGGTCGCGAGTTCGAGTCTCGTTTCCCGCTCCATTTTTAAGCAGCTTTGCTCTCGGGCGAAGTTGAGTGAAAGCAAAGACATCAGCTTTTGTTGGTGATCTGGCACTGAAACGTACTTGTATGTTTCGGGCAACGTCCCCTTCGTCTAGTGGCCTAGGACACCGCCCTTTCACGGCGGTAACAGGGGTTCGAGTCCCCTAGGGGACGCCATTATTGCGGGAATAGCTCAGTTGGTAGAGCACGACCTTGCCAAGGTCGGGGTCGCGAGTTCGAGTCTCGTTTCCCGCTCCAAATTTTGTTTTTTGGAGCTACGCAGTTTCAAAAAACACACAGAAAGCAGCCTTAGGGCTGCTTTTTGCGTTTCTGCGTTTCTATTTTCCAGCGAGCATCCGTTCGGTGTGCTCTGAATCGCTATCTGAATTTCAGCGGCTACGCTACAGGTGTGGCGGGGATTCATTTGCCCGACTGTTGAGTGCGCGCAAGGAAATGCTACTTGCTTAATCACGCCTCTTGGGCGGATCAACAAGAGAATCTGTATGAACAATGTGAAGAAGTGGCTCGGCGGGCCGCTATTGGCGTTTTTGCTTCTCACGCAGCCGGTGCTGGCCGACAACTCGGCAGCGCCGGTTCACTTCGGTGACATTACCTGGGAGAGCGGCAGCCTGATCACTGAAGTGCTGCGCCTGATCACCGAAAAAGGCTACGGCGTTGCAACCGACACCTTGCCCGGCAGCACCGTGAGCCTGGAGGCCGCCCTGGCCAAAAACGACATTCAAGTCATTGGCGAAGAGTGGGCCGGGCGCAGCCCCGTGTGGATCAAGGCTGAAGCCGAGGGCAAGGTTTTCGGTTTGGGAGACATCGTCAAGAACGCCAGTGAAGGCTGGTGGGTGCCCGAATATGTGATCAAGGGCGACCCGGAAAAAGGCATCAAGGCGTTGGCCCCGGACTTGAAGTCGGTAAATGATTTGGCCCGCTACAAAGACGTGTTTCGCGATCAGGAAGACCCGACCCGTGGTCGCTTCCTCAATAGCCCTACCGGTTGGACCTCCGAAACTGTGAACAGCCAGAAGCTCAAGGCTTACGGGCTGGACAAGGATTTCGTCAACTTCCGCACCGGATCAGGCGCGGCGCTGGATGCCGAAGTCAGCTCCTCGATTCGTCGTGGCAAGCCGGTGTTGTTCTACTACTGGTCACCGACCCCGCTGATCGGGCGCTACAAATTGATCAAGCTCGAAGAACCAGCCTTTGACGCCGAAGCCTGGAAGACCCTGGCTGACGTCAACAACCCCAACCCCAAGGGCACGCGCTCATTACCGGCAAAGCTGGCGATTGGCGTATCAGCACCTTTCAAAGCCCAATACCCGCAATTGGTCGAGTTTTATCAAAAGGTCGATTTCCCTATTGAGTTGCTCAACACGACCCTGGCCCAGATGAGCGAGAAACGCACCGAGCCGCGTAAGGCTGCCGAAGCCTTTTTGCGCGAACAACCGCAAATCTGGCATGCCTGGGTGACCCCGCAAGCGGCTGAAAAAGTCGATGCAGCGCTCAAGTCCAACTAACCCATTGAACACGAGCACGGCATGTTTCCTGACAATCTGACGTTTTCCATCGCTGGATGGGTCAATGACGGGGTCGATGCGCTGGTCAGCAACTACGGCGATGTGTTCCGGCACATCTCCGAAACGCTGCTGTGGGCCATCATCAATCTCGAGCATCTGCTACGCATAACGCCCTGGTGGCTGATGCTGGCCATCGTTGGCGCGATTACCTGGCATGCCACGCGTAAAATTCTCGGCACGCTGTTGATTGTCGGTCTGCTGTTTCTGGTGGGCGCGGTTGGTCTGTGGGACAAGTTGATGCAAACCCTGGCGCTGATGATGGTGGCCACGGTTATTTCGGTATTGCTGGGGATCCCTCTGGGAATCCTGGCTGCACGTAGCAACCGCCTGCGTTCTGTATTGATACCGCTGCTGGATATCATGCAGACCATGCCCAGCTTCGTATACCTGATTCCGGTGCTGATGCTGTTTGGTCTGGGCAAGGTTCCGGCAATCTTCGCCACGGTGATTTATGCCGTACCGCCGCTGATCCGTCTGACCGATCTGGGCTTGCGTCAGGTTGACCGTGAAGTGATGGAGGCGATCAACGCCTTTGGGGCAAACCCTTGGCAGCAGTTGTTTGGCGTGCAATTGCCATTGGCCATGCCCAGCATCATGGCCGGTATCAACCAGACCACCATGATGGCATTGTCGATGGTAGTGATCGCTTCGATGATCGGTGCCCGAGGCCTGGGCGAGGATGTGCTGGTGGGCATTCAAACCCTCAACGTTGGCAAAGGGCTGGAAGCCGGATTGGCTATCGTCATTCTGGCAGTGGTCATTGACCGTATAACCCAAGCGTATGGCCGACCTCGGCATGGAGGCCAACAATGAGTGAAGTGGCGATCAACAAGATCGAAGTACGTAACGTGTTCAAGGTGTTCGGCAACCGCGAGAAGGAGGTGCTGGCACTGATCCGGGATGGCAAGAGCAAGGATGAGGTGTTGGCCAGAACCGGCTGTGTGATTGGTATCAACGATCTGTCGCTGTCGATTCGCGCCGGTGAAGTGTTTGTCATCATGGGCCTGTCCGGCTCGGGGAAATCCACGCTGGTGCGGCATTTGAACCGTTTGATCGACCCTACCAGCGGCCAGATTCTGGTGGATGGAGAGAATATTCTTGAGTACGACATGCCTGCCTTGCGCCATTTTCGGCGACACAAAATCAGCATGGTGTTTCAAAATTTCGGCCTGCTACCCCATCGCAACGTCTTGGAAAACGTCGCTTATGGCCTCAAGGTGCGGGGCGAAACCCAGGCCCGGTGCGATGAGCGGGCGCGACACTGGGTGTCAGTTGTAGGGCTACAAGGCTATGAACAGGCCTTTATTCACCAACTGTCGGGTGGTATGCGCCAGCGCGTGGGGCTGGCGCGGGCACTAGCGACTGACACCGATATCATCCTGATGGATGAAGCCTTCAGTGCTCTTGACCCATTGATTAGGGCCGAGATGCAGGATCAATTGCTGGCGCTGCAACGCACGCTGCAAAAGACCATCGTTTTTATCACCCATGATCTGGACGAGGCGCTGCGCATCGGCAATCGCATCGCCATCCTCAAGGACGGGCAACTGGTTCAGGTGGGCACCGCACAGGACATTCTGCTGACGCCTGCCGATGACTATGTCGATCGTTTTGTTCAGCGTCGTCGCGTCAGCGCTTAGCGCCATATATCCGGCTACTACCTTGCAGGTCGCTGCATTGCGTTGAATCGCGAGATCAGGTTTGGCAGACACACTCGTTAAAAGCCAGGCCGCCTCTTGTGATTCAAACAATGGATTGGCCATGAAAACACTCTCTTCAACGCCTGACTTGATTGCCCGCTACTCGCTGCTGGGCAGCTTTGCCGAGCATGACTTTGCTCTACGCCCCACCTTTCAAGGCGTGATTGCCCAGCTCTTCAAGAGCCTGCTGCAAGATCAGTATCCGAACCTTGATACTGGCAGTGCGGTGCTCTGGATACGAGAGCCTGCTGCAGGTGCCACTGACGAAATAGTCGATGTGGGTGAAGAGGCGGAGGGTGGCAGACGTCAGCCCTTGACCTCCTATCGCCGTCTTGAAAGGGGAGAGTGGGTGACGATCAGCGCCACCAAAACACCTCAACCGATCCCGGTATTGATCTCTCAAAGTAAAAATCTGTCGAGGTTGATGATCGACGGCAGGGCTTTGCTGGCGCGAGTGGATGGCGCGATCCTGGAGAACAGGGCGCGGGCAGTGCCCTCAAAAATACCGATCGAACTTGAAAAAATCATGGAGTTCAAGGCGCGTTCGCTGGAAGACATTGCTCAGAAAATTGATCAAGTGGTGGCCACCGACAGTGTGGAATTTACCGCGTTGGAGCAGGAGGACAAGACCGCAACGCCGACGTTGAGCCACGAACTCAAGGCCAGCGCCCTCCGTTTACGAGCGGAAGGACGAGCATTGCGGATCAGTCTGATTAAAAAACTGCCGCCCACCGGTACCGGTGTTGAATACCTCAAGGCTCAGGGGGAGGTGAGTATCGCGGCTGAAGGGCCGCGGCAGCATCTGTTCAAGGGACCGCGCAAGGACTACCTGCAAGAGTTCAGCATCAAGGATCGTGATGGCAGCCCATTATGGTTTGCTCATGTTCACTACAAGGCTCAGGGCTCTGCGGTGAATGATTTTGAGGTGGCGCATCTGAAATTTGCCGATCAGCGTTTTTTGAGTGAGAAGGCCCTGTATGCCAAGGCCCGGAACCCTGACGACTACATCGCGGTATATCGAGCGAACATGGACCGCGATTTGGTTAATCGGGTTTTCTTTGCCGTACTCAAGGACGTTCAGCCAAGAGAAAGCCCTTAATCGAGATGGTAGCGAACCGAGAGCACGCCTTTTTTCAGGGTCACGGACAGCACTCTGACAGCCTGTAGTTCACCCAGCGAGCGCACATGGGTACCGCCGCACGGATACCCCGGCAAGTCGCCAAAGCTGATGGCCCTTTGCTGGGAGTCGAGGTTCAGCTGACGCGGCAAGTCTGCACTGATCCAGCGTTCAAGTTGTTGCTCGATGGCTAGCGCTTCCAACGGTTGAGCGTCATCGCCGGGGGTGAAGCTGACACGGCATTCGCCTGGCCAGTGATGTGCCTTGGTCGGCAGCCAACCGGCCTGTTCCCCCACCACACCAATCAAGTGCCCGGCGCTGTGCAGCCGAGCGTTGAGGTGGCGGCGGGGGGCGTCCACCTGCGCACGGGCCGGGCCAAGTGCTACGACCTGTTTGACGTAATGCACGATGGCGTCTTGCTCTTGCAGCACTTTGACCACTTCACTGTCACCGATATGGCCCAGGTCGCATTGCTGCCCTCCACCTTGAGGATGAAAAGGGGTGGCTTGCACGGTGACGGCAAATCCGTCTTCGTGGGGGGTGCAACTGATCACGTTGATATCGGCAATCAGTGCATCGTCGGTAAAAAACAGGCGTTGGGTCATTGCGGTTTCCTGGTCGGTTTCTTTTTTTAGTATAGAGTTGCGCCTCAATTGTGATAATCCGCCTAAATTTCAATGGGCCTGTGCGCTGTGAGCATAAATCTACCTGTGTCGTTACTGGCCGAAATGGTGATGTTTGTGAAGGTGGTCGAGGCCGGTAGCTTCTCCGAAGTGGCGCGTCAGCTAGGGACTTCGCCCTCGGCGGTCAGTCGTAGTGTTTCCCGTCTGGAGAAAGCCCTGGCGATCCGTTTGCTACAACGCACCACGCGTAAATTACGCCTGAGCGATGAGGGTGAAGAGGTCTTCAAACGCTGCTGTGAGGTGGCGGGGGCTGCGCAGTCAGTGATGGACCTCAGTGGGCGTTTTACCCAGAGTGCCGAAGGCCTGATTCGGGTCAGCGTGCCCAAGGCGGTGGGGCGGTATGTGATTCACCCGCATATGCCCGAGTTTTTGCGGTGCTACCCAAAAGTCGATGTGCAATTGATTCTGGAAGACCGCTATGTCGACCTGATTGATGACAACGTTGACTTGAGTATTCGTATTACCGACCAGCCGCCACCAGGGCTGGTGGGGCGTCAGTTGTTCCCGATCGAGCATGTGCTGTGTGCCACGCCCTCTTACCTGGCAGAACACGGGGTGCCGACGCAGCCTGAAGACTTGCGTGGGCACAGCTGTATTTATCTGGGGGAAACACCAGCCGATGCGCGATGGAAATTCAAACAGGGCGCCAGAACGGTTACCGTTGGAGTGCGCGGGCGTTATGCGGCCAACCACACCGGGGTGCGACTGGATGCGGTATTGCAACACATAGGGATTGGAAGCTTGCCGTATTTCACGGCGCGCCAGGCGCTGGAACAAGGGCAGGTCGTGCAAGTGTTGCCCGAGTGGAGTTTTATTGCTTCCTACCACGGCGGAGCATGGTTGCTGCATGCCCCTTCGCGTTACCTGCCGCCAAAAATGCGGGTGTTTATCGATTTTCTGGTGGAGCGACTGGCGCAGGAACCAACCCTGGAAATTTGGCGTTCGCGGGTGTAGCCGCTGAGGAGCGCAGCCTTCGTGCCT
This sequence comes from Pseudomonas sp. ML2-2023-6, assembly GCF_037055265.1. NCBI lineage: Bacteria > Pseudomonadati > Pseudomonadota > Gammaproteobacteria > Pseudomonadales > Pseudomonadaceae > Pseudomonas > Pseudomonas sp. ML2-2023-6. Next base: position 2,050,688 of record NZ_CP146347.1, read on the forward strand.
CGGCAGCGGCTACAGGGCTTTCGATTTTTGGCAGTAGCAAAAAAAAGCCCGCCAGGTAAACCGGGCGGGCTTTGAATATTCAGTAGGGCAATCAGTGCTTCGGGCTGTCTTCAGACACAGGCATCGCCATCAGCTGTTTTTCCTGATTCCAGTCGAACGGTTCATCGTTCTGTTCAGCTTCGTGACGACGCTCTTCCAGCGCCTCATACATGTCCAGCTCCTCATCCGACAGGAAGTTGAAGCAGGCGCCGCCGAAGTACCACAGCAGGTCACGCGGGACGAGGTGGGCGATCTGTGGGTAGCGTTCGATAACCTGGCACATGATGTCCTGGCCCAGATACTGGCTGTTGATCGGGTCAACCGGCAGCGAACTGCGCATATCGTCAAAGCGTTCCAGAAACAACGCGTGGCTTTCCTCAGGGATCTGCTCAGCGTCACCGACAGCAACCAGAATGCTGCGCAGAATGTCGAGCAAGACGAGGTTGTGGTTCAGATCGTTGGTGGCCATTGCGGGTGTCCTCTAGAGCAAAACGGGCGCCGGAGTATAAAGCCCCCGGCGCCGGTTGTCCTGTTAGCGAATCTTTCCTTCGCTGTGGCTCAGTTCCTCCTTGGAGAAGTCATCCACATCAATCACCTTGCGACGCGCGGCTTCTGCGGTGCGCAACGTCTGGGCTTCAGCCGGTTGCAACACCCCGGCTTGCAGCGCCGCATCGATGGACGGTTCTCCTGCCGCCGGTTTGACCTGACCGCTTTTCAGCGCATCGTGGAGTTTTTTGTGCAGCGGGCGCGCCTCGTTGAGCAGGTCGCAGGCATGCTGCAGAGCACCCACGGCGTCATCCGGCGATTGCGGGCGATAGCAACCCGCGAGCACCGCCTCAAGGGTTGGATCACCTTTGGCACGCCCCAGTACCGCAGCGACTTCAGCATCCAGTGCGTCTGAAGGCCCGGTATGGCGTCGGCCAAACGGAAACACCACACCGCGCAGTAAAAAGCCCAGAGCGCGGCTTGGGAAGTTTTTCAGCAGTTCATCCAGTGCGCGCTCGGCATGCCCCAGGCTTTCCTCCATGGCCCATTTGAACAGCGGGTCGAGGTGTGCAGGTGAGTCGAGGTCGTGATAACGCTTGAGCGCAGCGCTGGCCAAGTACATATGGCTCAGCACATCACCCAGCCGCGCCGACAAACGCTCGCGGCGTTTCAACTCGCCGCCCAGCAGCATCATGCTCAAGTCGGCGAGCAGTGCAAAAGCGGCAGCCTGACGGTTCAGTGCGCGGAAATAACCCTGGCTCAAGGCGTTGCCCGGTACATGCTCAAAACGACCAAGGCCCAGGTTCAAGACAAAGGTGCTGGCTTTGTTGCTGATCGCAAAACCGATGTGCTTGAGCAGCAGGGCGTCAAATTCCAGCAAGGCCTGATCTTTGTCTTCGCGCGCCGCCAGGGCCATTTCTTTCAACACAAAGGGGTGACAACGGATGGCGCCCTGACCAAAAATCATCAGGTTGCGCGACAGAATGTTCGCGCCTTCCACGGTGATAAAGATCGGCGCGCCCTGCCAGTTGCGGCCCAGGTAGTTGTTGGGCCCCATGATGATGCCCTTGCCACCGTGAACATCCATTGCGTGGCTGATGCATTCGCGGCCGCGCTCGGTGAGGTGGTACTTGAGAATCGCCGACAGTACCGAAGGTTTTTCGCCAAGATCCACCGCGTTGGCGGTGAGCATGCGTGCGCTATCCATCAGCCAAGCGTTGCCGCCAATGCGCGCCAAGGCTTCCTGGATACCTTCGAAAGCGGCCAGTGGCACATTGAATTGCTCGCGCACCTGAGCGTATTGCCCGGTTACCAGACTGGTGAACTTGGCGGCGCCGGTGCCCACCGCAGGCAGTGAAATAGAGCGCCCGACCGACAGGCAATTCATCAGCATCATCCAGCCTTTGCCGAGCATTTCCTGGCCGCCGATCAAGTAGTCCAGCGGGATAAACACATCTTTGCCCGAGTTCGGGCCATTCATGAACGCTGCGCCCAAAGGCAAATGGCGACGGCCAATCTCAACCCCGGGGGTATCGGTGGGGATCAAGGCCAGGCTGATGCCCAAGTCTTCCTTGTCGCCCAGCAGGTGCTCCGGGTCGTGGGCCTTGAACGCCAGCCCAAGCAGGGTCGCGACCGGGCCGAGGGTGATGTAGCGTTTTTCCCAGTTCAGGCGCAGGCCGATGACTTCTTCGCCTTGCCACTGGCCTTTGCAAATAATCCCGGTGTCGGGCATTGCCCCGGCATCGGAGCCTGCCAGCGGGCCGGTCAGGGCAAAGCAAGGGATGTCATCGCCACGGGCCAGGCGCGGCAGGTAATGGTTGCGTTGCTCGTCGGTGCCGTAATGCAGCAACAGTTCGGCCGGGCCCAGGGAGTTGGGCACCATCACGGTGGAAGCAAGGTCGCCGCTACGAGTGGCCAGCTTCATCGCGACCTGGGAGTGGGCGTAGGCCGAGAAGCCCTTGCCGCCGTAGGCTTTTGGGATAATCAAGGCAAAGAAGCCATGTTCCTTGATATGCGCCCAGGCGTGCGGTGGTAAATCCATGGCCTGACCGATTTCCCAGTCGCTGACCATCGCACACAGCTCTTCAGTGGGGCCATCGATAAAGGCTTGTTCTTCTTCGGTGAGCTGGGCCTTGGGGTAGGCCAACAGCTGGTTCCAGTCGGGGCGGCCGCTAAACAGCTGGCCATCCCACCAGACTGTGCCGGCGTCTATCGCATCGCGCTCGGTTTGCGACATCGGCGGCAGGGTTTTTTGAAACCAGTTGAATAACGGGGCGGTAAACAGTTTGCGCCGCAAGTCTGGTAACAGCAGCAGAGCGGTGGGCGCTGCCAGCAACAGCCAAAGGATCGCCAGCAACCACCCCGGCACATGGCCGATAACACCCATCGCCAGCAAATACACTGCGACCACGGCAATGGTCGTCAGGGGGGCGATGCGTCGATGCGCCATATAGGCGATGCCAACAATCAAAACCAATATCCACAACAACAGCATATTCAATCCTCCATGAAACCAGGGGCGTGCACCCTTGTGAGCTTAGTCGCAACTTTCGATCAGGGTCGTAAGGATAGTGACCATGCGTTGGAGACGGAGTTCGTCATCCCGGCGTAGACTCCTTCGGCGTCTATCAATCAGGAGCCAGATCATGCTGAAAGTGTGGGGTCGCAAGAATTCGTCGAACGTTCGAAAAGCATTGTGGTGTGTCGAAGAGTTGGCGTTGCCGTATAGCCGGGTAGAGGCGGGCGGTGCATTTGGCGTCGTCAACAGCCCTGAGTATCGGGCGTTGAACCCTAATGGCCAGGTGCCGGTGATCGAGGAAGACGACGGTTTTGTGCTGTGGGAATCGAACACCATTGTGCGTTATCTCGCGGCCCGATACGGGGCGGACACGTCCTGGTACCCGACCGATGCCCGTGTCCGGGCTCAGGCTGACAAGTGGATGGACTGGACCAGCACCTCGTTTGCCGGGGTTTTTCGCACGGTGTTCTGGGGTGTCTTGCGCACGCCTGCCGAACAGCAGGACTGGGTGGCCATTAACGCTGCGATTAACGCCTGCGCTGAGTTGCTGGCTATTGCGGATCGGGCTCTGGCGGAAAAACCCTACTTGTCCGGTGATGAAATCGGCATGGGCGATATCCCGCTGGGCTCTTTCATTTATGCCTGGTTTGAAATGCCCATCGAACGCCCGGCCCTGCCGCATTTGGCTGCCTGGTATGAGCGCCTGAAGCTGCGTCCGGCCTACCGAAATGCAGTGATGACCGCGTTGACTTAATAGCCACTATTAATACGGGCGACTGTACTTGTGCGGCGAGGCCAAGCACCATACGGCCTTGTCGGACTTGCCCTACAGGCTGTTCGCCCTTATTTATACCTCCCCTTTCCCCATCTTGGTGCGTAATCCGATATGAGTTCCGCTCTGTCCATACGGCAGCTAACCAAAACCTACGGCAACGGTTTCCAGGCCCTGAGTGGTATCGATCTGGATGTTGCCGAAGGTGACTTTTTTGCCTTGCTCGGGCCTAACGGTGCCGGCAAATCCACCACCATCGGCATTCTCTCGACCCTGGTAAACAAAACCGGCGGTACGGTGAATATCTTTGGCCATGACCTTGATCGTAATCCGGCCGCGCTTAAACGATCGATTGGCGTGGTGCCGCAAGAGTTCAACTTCAACCAGTTTGAAAAGACGTTTGATATCGTTGTGACCCAGGCGGGTTACTACGGCATCCCGGCGAAAGTCGCCAAGGAACGTGCCGAAAAGTACCTGACGCAATTGGGGCTTTGGGATAAGCGTGATACGCCTTCACGCTCATTGTCCGGCGGCATGAAGCGCCGTTTGATGATTGCCCGGGCGCTGGTGCACGAGCCACGTCTGTTGATTCTCGATGAGCCCACTGCTGGCGTGGACATTGAGCTGCGTCGCTCGATGTGGAGCTTCCTCACGGAGCTGAACGAGCAGGGCACCACCATCATCCTCACCACGCATTACCTGGAAGAGGCTGAGCAGTTGTGCCGCAATATCGGGATCATCGATCACGGCATCATTGTTGAAAACACCAGCATGCGCCAACTGCTGGGCCAGTTGCATGTCGAGACCTTTTTGCTCGACTTGAAATACCCCCAGCATGCGACTCCGCAGTTGATCGGCTATCCGAGTCAATTGCTCGACGCCACTACGCTGGAAGTGCAAGTCGACAAAGCCGTGGGTATTACCGGCCTGTTCACTCAGCTGGCAGCGCAAAGTATCGAAGTGGTGAGCCTGCGCAATAAAACCAATCGCCTTGAGGAGTTGTTCGTGTCGTTGGTAGAAAAAAACCTGGCAAAGGTGGCGATATGAGCTCGGAGCTGCGCCCCAACCTGATTGCGTTGAACACCATTGTTTACCGCGAAGTTCGACGCTTTATGCGGATCTGGCCACAAACCCTGCTGCCGCCAGCGATTACCATGGTTCTGTACTTTGTGATCTTCGGTAATCTGATCGGTCGGCAAATCGGTGATATGGGTGGTTTCACCTATATGGAGTACATCGTACCGGGCCTGATCATGATGTCGGTGATCACTAACTCCTACGGCAACGTGGTGTCGAGCTTCTTTGGCGCCAAGTTCCAGCGTTCGATTGAAGAGCTGATGGTTTCGCCGGTTTCGCCCCACACCATTCTGATCGGCTTCACTGTCGGCGGCATTTTGCGCGGGTTGATCGTGGGTTTGATCGTGACCCTGCTGTCGCTGTTCTTCACTCACCTGCAAGTGCATCACCTGGGCCTGACCATTGTGGTCGTGGTGCTGACGGCGACGATCTTCTCGTTGCTGGGGTTTATCAACGCCGTATTTGCACGTAACTTCGACGATATTTCAATTATCCCGACCTTCGTGCTGACACCGCTGACGTACCTGGGTGGGGTGTTTTATTCAATTACGTTGCTGCCGCCATTCTGGCAGAGCGTGTCACTGGCCAACCCGGTGCTGCATATGGTCAACGCATTCCGTTACGGCATTCTGGGCGTTTCGGACATCAAGATCAGCGTAGCGCTGACCTTTATGGTGGTCGCAACGATCGTGCTGTACTTGGGCTGCGCCAAGCTGCTGGTCAGCGGCCGCGGGATGCGTCAGTAGCTCTTGTAGCCGCTGACGAGGTACGAGGCTGCGAAAAGGGCCAGAATGTCAGGGCCGCTGCGCAGCCAATCGCAGCCTCGCTGCGCTCCTCAGCGGCTGCAGGTCAGACCATAAGAAAGGCCCCTTTTCGGGGCCTTTTCTATTGGCGCTGGTTTTTGCGGCTTTTCCACTTTCGGCTGACCCACCAGCGCCAATAGAGCATGGTCAGGCAGTAGGCCAGAGTCCCGAGCACCACGCCGCAAACTACAGAGCCCAGTAAAAATGGCTGCCATACGGTTGAAAGTTGGCCGCTGATCCACTCCCAGGTCAATTCATCAGGCAGGGCGCGTGCAGGCACATTCATCAGCCAGGCGCCCATCTTATAGGTGCAATAAAACACCGGCGGCATGGTGATCGGATTGGTCAGCCATACCAGCCCTACAGATATCGGCATATTGCTGCGCACGTTTATCGCCAGGAAGGCGGCCAGCAGCATTTGAAACGGCATAGGGATAAAAGCGGCAAAGATCCCTACTGCCATCGCTCGGGCCACGGAGTGACGATTGAGGTGCCAGAGGTTGGGGTCATGCAGCAAGGTGCCCAAAAATCGTAAGGACTTGTGTTCCCTGATCAGGGCCGGATCTGGCATGAAACGTTTGATTAAACGCCGTGGCATGGGCCTCTCCCTAGGTCAAGGGGGCAGTATGCCCAAATTCGACAGGATGCCTATTCAGACTTTGTGACAATTTCTTAAGCGCGCGTCCCCGATTCCAACTAATCCGAGTCAAAGGGATAAGTTGAGTATAGGCATGTACACAGGGATGTTTGCGCTCGCATCGGGCCTGATTGCGCTGCGGTTTTTACCCGCGTTGCCCTCAGCGGGCTGGTTGCTGCTGATACTGTTGGCGGGGCTATTGCTCTTGGTCTCGCGCGCCTGGCAGGTGGGGCTTTTTGTGCTTGGGTTGAGCTGGGCCTGTGTTCAGGGGCAACGGGCGTTGGATGATCGCCTGGCGGATTCACTCGATGGTCGCACCCTCTGGATTGAAGGGCGAGTGGTCGGGTTGCCGCAACACACTGGCGCCTCAGTACGTTTTGAATTGCAGGGCGCCATGTCGCGCCACGGCACATTGCCCACGACCATCAGGTTGAGCTGGTATGGCGGGCCGCCCGCCCGTCAACAGTGGCGAACGTTGGCGGCTGGCGGTCAAGCTCAAGAAGCCCAGGGGTTTGATTAACCCCCAGGGTTTTGATTATCAGGCCTGGTTGCTGGCGCAACGGATTGGTGCGACAGGTGTGGTCAAGGATGGCCGGTTACTGATGGCCGCCAGTCATGCCTGGCGTGACGGTTTGCGCCAGCGCCTGTTGCAGATCGATGCCAATGGTCGAACGCCTTGGCTGGCGGCACTGGTCATGGGCGACAGTTCGGGGCTGAGCCGTGACGACTGGGCGCTGCTGCAAGCGACCGGCACGGTGCATTTACTGGTGATCTCGGGGCAGCATATCGGGCTGTTTGCCGGGTTGATCTATGGGTTGATAGCCCTGATGGCGCGTTATGGTTTGTGGCCACGGGTTTTGCCGTGGCTGCCCTGGGCCTGCGGTCTGGCGTTTGCGGGAGCTACTGGGTATGGCGCACTGGCGGGCTTTGAAGTACCGGTGCAGCGCGCCTGCGTGATGCTGGGGCTGGTGCTGATATGGCGTTTGCGGTTTCGTCATCTGGGCGTGTGGCTGCCTTTTCTGTTGGCCCTCAATGCGGTGTTACTCGTGGAGCCGCTGGCAAGTTTGAGGCCGGGCTTGTGGTTGTCGTTTGCTGCCGTTGCAGTGCTGATTTTTACCTTCAGTGCGCGTTTGGGGGCATGGAGCTGGCGGGCTGCATGGTTGCGACCGCAGGGGCTGATTGCTCTGGGCTTATTTCCGCTGCTGTGGATCCTCGGTTTGCCCATCAGCCTGACCGGGCCGCTGGCTAATTTAATGGCCGTGCCCTGGATCAGTCTGGTGGTGCTACCGACAGCGCTGCTGGGTACGTTGCTACTACCTGTGCCCGTGCTGGGTGAAAATCTGCTGTGGCTGTCGGGCGGCTTGCTCGACGTATTGATTCAAGGGCTGCACCTGCTGGGCGGTGTTTTTAATCCCTGGTCGCCTGCAGTCGCGCCGATTTACATTTGGCTGCTGACAGCCCTTGGAGTCTTGCTCCTGTTGCTGCCTGCCGGGGTAGCACTCCGGCCGTTGGGTTGGCCGTTGGTCCTGTTGGCGGTATTTGCGCCCCGTGAGCAGATCCCCCATGGCCAGGTCGAGGTACTGCAACTGGATGTCGGGCAGGGGCTGGCGCTGGTCTTGCGCACCCGTAATCACACGCTGTTATATGACGCAGGCCCGAAGGTCCGGAATTTCGATCAGGGCGAGCGGGTCGTGGTCCCTGCGTTGCGTTCATTGGGGGTTGGGGCATTGGATGTGATGCTGCTCAGCCACGCCGACGCGGATCATGCGGGCGGTGCGTTGGCGGTGCAGCGAGCATTCAGTGTGGGCCGGGTGCTCGGGGGTGATGTGCCAGGGCTGCCAGAGCAATTGCAGGCACAGCCGTGCGTCAGTGGGGAAGGCTGGGAGTGGGATGGCGTCAAGTTCTCGCTTTGGCAGTGGGCTGATGCGACTGACAGCAACCAGAAATCCTGTGTGCTGCAGGTGCTGGCAGGTACTGAGCGGCTGCTGCTGACGGGCGATATCGACGCCCGCGCCGAGCACGCCCTGCTGAAAAGCTCGCTGGCCGTTCCTACCCGCTGGTTGCAATCGCCACACCACGGCAGCAAGACCTCGTCGTCGATGGCTTTTCTCAAGGCGCTGGCGCCGCAAGCAGTGCTGATTTCCCGGGGGCATGCTAATAACTTTGGTCACCCCCATCCGCACGTGATGGCCCGTTACCAGGCGCTGGGGTTGCAGGTGTGGGACAGCGCCGAGCAAGGTGCGGTGTGGTTTCGTTTGGGAGCGAACGGCAAGGCCGAGAGCATGCGCGACCAGCGCCGGTTCTGGCGCGATTGATAGTGTCCCTGTGGTAGAGTGGCGCACTTTTTCGAGGGGATTGTCACTGTGTGGGAACTGGTCAAATCCGGCGGCTGGATGATGCTGCCGATCATTCTGAGCTCTGTTGCCGCGCTGGGCATTATTGTCGAGCGCCTGTGGACCCTGCGTGCCAGTCGCGTGACCCCGGAGCATCTGCTCGGCCAGGTCTGGGTCTGGATCAAAGACAAACAGATGGACAAGGAAAAACTCAAATTACTGCGCGCCGACTCGCCTTTGGGTGAGATTCTGGCCGCGGGCCTGGCCAACTCAAGGCATGGTCGCGAGATCATGAAAGAGTGCATCGAAGAGGCTGCCGCCCGGGTGATTCACGAGCTTGAGCGCTACCTCAATGCGCTGGGTACGATTGCTGCGATGGCGCCGTTGCTGGGCCTGCTGGGCACCGTGTTGGGCATGATCGATATTTTCAGCTCCTTCATGGGCTCGGGCATGACCACCAACGCCGCCGTGCTGGCGGGGGGTATTTCCAAGGCGCTGATTACTACTGCCGCTGGTCTGATGGTGGGCATCCCCGCAGTCTTTTTCCATCGCTTCCTGCAACGTCGGGTTGACGAGTTGGTGGTCGGCATGGAGCAAGAAGCGATTAAGCTGGTCGAAGTGGTACAGGGCGACCGCGAAGTCGATGTGGTTGGGAGCAAAGCGTGAAATTTCGCCGCAAGCCACGGGAAACGGTCGATATCAACCTCGCGTCATTGATTGACGTGGTGTTTATCCTGCTGCTGTTTTTTGTCGTGACTACCACCTTTACCCGCGAAACCCAGCTGCGCGTCGATCTGCCAGAGGCCGTAAGCGGCTCGCCCGCCGACGACCAGAACGCCAAGCAACTGGATATCGCCATTAGCGCGGACGGTGTGTTTTCGGTTAACAACCAGTTGTTGCCGAAGAACGATCTGACGAGCCTGATGGAGGCTCTGCAGAAAGAATCCGGCGGTGATACCAGTCTGCCGTTGTCGATCAGCGCCGACGGTAAAACCCGGCATCAGGCGGTCATTACTGCGATGGACGCGGCCGGCAAGCTCGGCTTCAGCCATTTGCGCATGACCACTGTTGAGGCGCAGGCGACTCCCTGATGGCCATGTCCGATCGTTTGTTGCGCGCTTGGTACACCGGGCACCCGCTGCTGACCCTGTTACGCCCGCTTGAATGTCTTTACCGTCGAGTGGTGGAGCGCAAACGGGCACGTTTTGTCGCCGGTGAGGGCCAGATTTACCGCGCCCCGGTGCCGTTGGTCGTGGTGGGGAACATCACGGTCGGTGGCACCGGCAAAACACCGCTGATTCTGTGGCTGATCGAGCATTGTCAGCGCAAGGGGCTGCGGGTCGGTGTGGTCAGTCGCGGTTATGGCGCCACGCCTCCTCAGTTTCCTTGGCGTGTGAGCGCGGAGCAAAGTGCCGCGCAGGCAGGGGATGAACCCTTGTTGATCGTGCAGCGTACCGGCGTGCCATTGATGATCGATCCGGACCGCAGTCGTGCGGTCAAAGCGTTGCTGGCCAGCGAATCGCTGGACCTGATTCTGTCTGACGATGGCATGCAGCATTACCGCCTGGCCCGGGATCTGGAGCTGGTGCTGATCGATAATGCCAGAGGCCTGGGTAACGGCCGCTGCCTGCCTGCAGGGCCATTGCGCGAGCCGGTCGAGCGCCTGCAAAGTGTCGATGCGGTGTTGTATAACGGCGCTTGCAGCGACCCGCAGGGCGGTTTTGCCTTTGAGCTGAAGCCCACTGCGCTGATTAACCTGCTCACTGGTGAACGTCAGCCGCTGGACTATTTTCCTGCTGAACAAGCGCTGCATGCGGTGGCCGGGATCGGCAATCCGCAGCGTTTCTTCACGACTCTTGAAACGCTACACTGGCGGCCAATTGCCCATGCTTTTGCCGATCACGCGCTCTACAGCGCCGAAGCGCTGAGTTTTACGCCGCAGCTGCCCGTGGTCATGACCGAAAAGGACGCGGTGAAGTGCCGCGGCTTTGCGTCACCCGACTGGTGGTATCTGGCCGTTGACGCAGTGCCGTCGGCAGCTTTCGTTCTATGGTTTGATCAACGGCTGCAGGGTCTTTTGCCCGATCACGTTTGATCTGACTCATCTTTATCCAGGGGAACCCTTATGGACACCAAATTGCTCGATATCCTTGCTTGCCCTGTTTGCAAAGGCCCGCTCAAACTCAGCGCCGACAAGACCGAGCTGATCAGCAAGGGCGCAGGTCTGGCCTATCCGATCCGTGACGGCATTCCGGTCATGCTCGAAACCGAAGCCCGCACCCTTTCAGCTGATGAGCGTCTGGATAAATGATTCCGGTTTTCACAGTTGTTATCCCGTCGCGCTATGCCTCGACCCGTTTGCCAGGCAAGCCGCTGCAAATGATCGCCGGCAAGCCGATGGTCCAGCACGTCTGGGAGCAAGCCTGTAAAAGCAGCGCGCAGCGGGTGGTGGTTGCCACTGACGATGCGCGCATCGTCGAGGCCTGCAAGGCGTTTGGCGCCGAGGTGCTGCTGACCCGTGCCGATCACGAGTCCGGTACTGACCGCCTGGCCGAAGTGGCCACGCAGTTGGGCTTGGCTGACGATGCCATCGTGGTCAATGTCCAGGGCGACGAGCCGATGATTCCGCCGCAGGTGATTGATCAGGTTGCCGTCAACCTGGCCGCCCACAGCGAAGCGAGCATGGCGACTCTGGCCGAGCCGATCGACGATGTCGAGACCCTGTTCAATCCCAATGTGGTCAAGGTGGTCAGTGACATCAATGGGCTGGCGCTGACATTCAGCCGGGCCACGTTGCCGTGGGCACGGGATGATTTCGCTCAACACCCGGACAAACTGCCAGCCGGCGTGCCCTATCGTCGGCATATCGGCATCTACGCCTATCGTGCAGGCTTCCTGCATGACTTCGTGAGCTGGGGGCCTTGCTGGCTTGAAAATACCGAGCGTCTGGAGCAACTGCGAGCGCTGTGGCATGGCGTGCGCATTCACGTGGCTGATGTGCTTGAGGCCCCGCCTGCCGGAGTGGATACCGTAGAAGACCTCGAGCGCGTTCGGCGCTTACTGGAGTCATGAGTTTGGATCTGCAGGTCAATGCGTCGCTTAAGCCTTTCAACAGCTTTGGCGTTGATGTGAAGGCGAGCCTGTTTGCGCAAGCCCACAGCGATGCCGATGTGCGTGAGGCGTTGCTGTGTGCGGCCGATCACAAGTTGCCGTTGCTGGTCATTGGCGGCGGCAGCAATTTGCTGCTGACCGGTGATGTTGCGGCGCTGGTTTTGCGCATGGCCAGTCGCGGCATTCGCGTGCTGGAAGAAGACGGTGATCGGGTTGTGGTTGAGGCCGAGGCGGGCGAGGTCTGGCATGCCTTTGTGCAGTGGACCCTGGCGCAGGGTTTGTCGGGGCTCGAAAACCTCAGTCTGATCCCTGGCACCGTGGGTGCCGCGCCGATGCAAAACATTGGTGCCTACGGCGTCGAGATCAAGGATGTATTCGCCGGGCTTACGGCGCTTGACCGGCAAACTGGCGAGCTGCGCGAATTCAGCCTGGCTGAGTGCAACTTTGCTTACCGCGATAGCCTCTTCAAGCAGCAGGCCGGGCGCTGGTTGATTCTACGCGTACGATTTGCCCTCAGTCGCGCCACGCACCTGCATCTGGAATACGGCCCTGTGCGTCAGCGCCTGGCCGAGCAGGGCATTGAACAGCCGACAGCCAGTGATGTCAGTCGGGCGATCTGCAGTATTCGCAGCGAAAAACTGCCGGATCCGGCAGTGTTGGGCAATGCTGGCAGCTTCTTCAAAAACCCGCTGGTGTCGGCGGTGTTGGCGGCTGAGTTGAAAGTGGCGCACCCCGGCCTGATTGGTTATCCGCAAGCCGATGGGCAGGTGAAGTTGGCGGCGGGCTGGTTGATCGAGGCGGCGGGCTGGAAAGGCTTTCGCGAGGCGGATGCAGGCGTGCATCGTTTGCAGTCGCTGGTACTGGTCAACCATGGCTCAGCCACGGGTTTGCAGTTGCTGGCGCTGGCGCAGCGGATTCAGGCAGACATTCTGCAGCGTTTTTCAGTGCAGCTGGAGATGGAACCCAACGTGTACTGAGGTTCGCAGTTGAAATTGAAAGCATAAAAAAAGCCCCGCCAGTTCAGAACTGGCGGGGCTTTTTAGTGGCCTACGGAATTACGCGAGGGGTTTGGACTCGTGTTCTTCCTGGGCTACGGCTTCGCTTGCAGGTGCCTGAGCAGCGGCAGCGGCTGCGGCAGCCTCTTCACGCTTGCGGCGACGTACTTCACGCGGGTCGTTAGGTGCGCGGCCATTGCTTGGGGCGCTGACAACCGGAGCGGCTGCCACTACAACCTCAACCACTTCTGTTGCCACAACAGCTTCAACCGGAGCTGGCTGTGCGGTGACTGCAGTTTCGACTACAGCTTCAACCGCTACCACTGCAGGTTCAACTGCAACAACGGGTTCAGGTGCGGCTTCAACAACGGCGGGTTCTGCAACTGGCTCGCGTACAAAGCGGGCTTCCTTGACAGGTTCCGGTGCCTTTTCGGCGACTGGCGCTTCGATAGCCGGTGCTTCAACGACCGGGGTTTGCACCACGGCTTCGATGACAGGCTCTGGAGCAGCAACAACCGGCTCGGCAACGACCTGGACTTCAGGCTGTGCTTCTTGAACCGGAGCCACTTCAACTTCAGGTGCCTTGATCACGTCGATCGGAGTGACAGCTTCTACAACCGGTGCTTCAACAACGGTGGCTTCAGCAACTGGCGCTTGAGCAGCAGGCGCTTCGACAGCGATGACTTCCTGTGCAGCTTCTACGGCAACTGCGGTTTCAGCCGGGGCCGATTCCTGGGTTGCTTCAGTAGCGCGCTCTGCTTGCTGATGAGCCTGGGCTTCAGCAGGAGCGCTGATTACCGAGCTGGCAACAGCTTCAGTCACGGCCAGACCGGCGGCGATTTCAAGGGTGGTTGCAGGAGCGTCCTGGGCGTTGCCTTCTTCGCTGTTCTCTTCCGAGCCTTCAATCACGTTGCCGTTGGCATCACGCTGACGTTCACGACGGTTGCTGCGACGACGCTGACCACGGGAGCGGCGACGTGGACGATCGCCTTCGGCGTTGTCCTGGTTCTCGTCCTGGGATTGCTCTTCGCTGGACAGCACTTCTTCGTCTTCAACAGCGGCTACAACCTGCTCTTCGCGTGGAGCACGCTCTTCGCGAGGTGCGCGCGGCTGACGTTCTTCACGCGGTGGGCGCGGTGCGCGCTCTTCAGCGACTACTGCAGTGGCAGCAGCTACGGCAGGCGCGGCATCCAGAGGTTCGCGCAGTTCGCGGACGCGTTCTTCACGGCCTTCGCCACGAGGTTTGCGGTCTTCGCGCGGTGCACGTGGAGCACGCTCTTCACGCGGTGGACGCGGAGCGCGTTCTTCGCGAGGTGCTTGAGCAACAACCGGGGTTTCTTCGCGAGGTGTGCGCTCTTCACGTGGTTCACGAGCAGCACGTTCTTCACGTGGTGCACGCTCTTCGCGCGGTTTGCGTTCTTCATCACGGCGACCGTTGCGGTTGCGGCTTTGCTGGCGGCCGTTGCGACGCTCTTCGTTGCGAGCAGGGCGCTCAGGGGTTGCAGGCTTCTCGACTACGGTCGGAGCAACAGGCTCTTCCTTGGAGGCGAACAGGCTTACCAGCGACTTGACCAGACCTTTGAACAGGCTTGGCTCGGAGATGGTTGCAACGGGTGCAGGTGCTGCAGGAGCAGGTGCAGCAGCGGCTTCGGTAGGTACCGGGGCCGAGGTGCGCGGCGGTGCTGTTTTGACCGCGGCTTCCTGGCGAACCAGAGTCCGGGTGGCAGCAGCCGGCTGGACTTCTTCCACTTCAGCAGCAGCGGCAGCTATTTCATAGCTGGACTGGTTGGTGTGGGCTTCCGGGCTGTCATCACGCAGGCGCTGAACTTCGAAGTGCGGCGTTTCGAGGTGGTCGTTCGGCAGAATGACGATGCGAGCGCGGGTGCGCAGTTCGATCTTGGTGATCGAGTTGCGTTTTTCGTTGAGCAGGAATGCGGCAACCGGGATTGGCACCTGGGCACGTACTTCGGCAGTACGGTCCTTCAGGGCTTCTTCTTCGATCAGGCGCAGGATGGCCAGCGACAGCGACTCAACATCACGGATGATGCCAGTGCCGTTGCAGCGTGGGCAAACGATGCCGCTGCTTTCACCCAGGGATGGACGCAGGCGTTGACGGGACATTTCCAGCAGGCCGAAGCGCGAGATACGACCCACTTGTACGCGGGCACGGTCTGCTTCCAGGCATTCGCGGACTTTCTCTTCCACGGCGCGCTGGTTTTTGGCAGGGGTCATGTCGATGAAGTCGATGACGATCAAGCCGCCGATGTCGCGCAGGCGCAATTGACGGGCGATTTCTTCAGCCGCTTCAAGGTTGGTCTGCAGTGCGGTTTCTTCGATATCGCTGCCTTTGGTGGCGCGGGCCGAGTTGATGTCGATAGACACCAGGGCTTCGGTCGGGTCGATAACGATGGAGCCGCCGGAAGGCAGTTCAACGACGCGCTGGAAGGCGGTCTCGATCTGGCTTTCGATCTGGAAACGATTGAACAGCGGAACGCTGTCTTCGTAGAGTTTGATTTTGCTGGCGTACTGCGGCATCACCTGGCGGATGAAGGTCAGGGCTTCGTCCTGGGCTTCAACGCTGTCGATCAGTACTTCACCGATGTCCTGGCGCAGGTAATCACGGATGGCGCGGATGATCACGTTGCTTTCCTGGTAGATCAGGAATGGCGCGGAGCGATCCAGCGAGGCTTCTTTAATGGCGGTCCACAATTGCAGCAGGTAGTCGAGGTCCCACTGCATTTCTTCGCTGCTGCGGCCCAGGCCTGCAGTACGTACGATCAAGCCCATGTCGGCAGGGGCGATCAGGCCGTTCAGCGCTTCACGCAGTTCGTTACGCTCTTCACCTTCGATGCGACGGGAGATACCGCCAGCACGTGGGTTGTTAGGCATCAGAACCAGATAACGGCCAGCGAGGCTGATGAAGGTGGTCAGGGCTGCGCCCTTGTTGCCACGCTCTTCTTTCTCGACCTGCACGATAACTTCCTGGCCTTCGCTCAGGACGTCCTTGATGTTTACGCGGCCTTCAGGGGCTTTCTTGAAGTACTCGCGGGAGATTTCCTTGAGTGGCAGAAAGCCGTGGCGCTCAGAGCCGAAGTCGACAAAGGCAGCCTCAAGGCTTGGTTCGATGCGAGTAATACGGCCTTTGTAGATGTTGGCTTTCTTCTGCTCGCGTGCACCCGACTCGATGTCCAGGTCGTAGAGGCGTTGGCCATCTACCAGTGCTACGCGCAACTCTTCAGGTTGAGTTGCATTAATCAGCATTCTTTTCATGTTGTACCGTCGGTTTCCGGGCTACCGGAAACGGCGTTCGGCACACACGACTTCTCATGGTCGGTGTCAGGTGCGTCAGGAGTTGTTGGCCACTCCTGTGTACAACGAGGTTCGGCCCTTGGGGACGAAGTCGTGACTTACGCTTCCTGCTTGCTGTGGTGCTAAAGCACCTCTTAAGCAAAAGTCTGGTCAGGAGGAGGAATCAACCGGCGGCTGTGGACGAGATGAAGCGTCTTGATAAAGCCTATTGCTACACAGTCCGGCGGTTGTGCATCTCCACCCTACACGTATCCCTGATAATTCGGGTGCTGCCGCGCGCAGAATCCGCAGCGGGTTGGCATTTACCGTGTTCTCCAAAAGGGGAGTTCACGCATCATGGCTAATAAAGGCGATGTTTCCGAAGCTTTCGCTCGAAATTCCCGAAGCTGACTGCACTTTGTGAACTGGCCGTGAATGTCGGCGCAAAAGGCGAGTTTTCACTCCGCTTTCCAGGCTCGCTTCAGGCCTCATGTCACCTGCGCTTGTTACAACTCCGGGTCTTGCGTGTGTAGCAAAAGCCCCGTGGGACGGCCTCGCGTCCTTGTTAAGAGCGTTGGTCAGGGCCGGTTATTCACCGTTAATCCTCTGTCCAGGCCGCTTTTGGCGGCGTTCGCGACTATAGCAGCAATGATTAAGTGCTTCAATTCCATAAAAAATTGTTATCATCCGCGGCATGACGACGACTACCCCCCCGACCCCCAGCGTCCAGCTGCTTGAGGTCTCGCCGGAATATGCCGGCCAACGCATTGACAATTTTTTACTTGCCCGGCTCAAGGGTGTTCCCAAGACCTTGATTTACCGCATTTTGCGTAAAGGCGAAGTGCGCGTGAACAAGGGGCGGATCAAGCCCGAGTACAAGCTGCAGGCAGGCGATATCGTGCGCGTGCCGCCGGTTCGCGTGCCTGAGCGCGACGAGCCGGTGCCTGTGGCGCAAGGTTTGCTGTTGCGCCTGGAGGCGGCCATTGTCTACGAAGACAAGGCGCTGATTGTGTTGAACAAGCCTGCAGGTATCGCCGTGCATGGTGGCAGCGGCCTGACGTTTGGCGTAATTGAAGCATTTCGTCAGATGCGCCCCGACGCCAAGGAATTGGAGTTGGTGCACCGTCTGGATCGCGACACTTCCGGCCTGCTGATGATTGCCAAAAAACGCAGCATGCTGCGTCACTTGCACGAAGCGCTGCGTGGCGACGGTATCGACAAGCGTTACATGGCGCTGGTACGTGGCAATTGGGCTGCTTCGATCAAGCAGGTGCGTGCGCCGCTGATGAAAAGCAACCTGCGTTCAGGTGAGCGCATGGTCGAAGTCAACGAAGAAGGCAAAGAGTCGGTGACCGTGTTCAAGGTGCTGCGCCGCTTCGGTGATTTCGCAACCATGGTTGAGGCGCGGCCGATCACCGGTCGTACTCACCAGATCCGCGTGCATACCCTGCACGCCGGGCATTGCATTGCCGGTGATACCAAGTACGGCGATGAAGGCTTCTCCAAGGAGATCCGTGATCTGGGCGGCAAGCGGCTGTTTCTGCATGCCTATATGCTGACCGTGCCTATGCCCGATGGCGGTGAAATGAAATTCCAGGCCCCGGTAGATGAGATGTGGGCCAAGACCGTGGAGCGACTGAGTGTCCCCTACTGAGTACAAGCTGCTGATCTTTGACTGGGATGGCACGCTGGCCGATTCCATCGGTCGTATTGTCACCGCGATGCAAGTTGCGGCTCGGCGTGCTGATCGCCCGGAGCGCGATGCGGACTCGGTAAAGGGGATTATTGGTCTTGGCTTGCCTGAAGCGATTCTGACGCTTTATCCGGATATGACGCATGAGCAGGTAATTGCCTTTCGCCAGCATTATGCGGATGTCTACATGGCCATGGATGCCGAGCCCTCGCCGTTGTTTGCTGGGGTCAGGGAGTCGCTTGAAGTATTCCGTGCCCAGGGCTATCGCCTGGCAGTTGCTACTGGCAAGGCGCGTCGCGGTCTTGATCGTGTGCTCAAGGCTCACGGTTGGGAGGAGTTTTTCGATATCACCTGTGCGGCAGATGAGACGGCAAGCAAGCCTGATCCTTTGATGCTGAACCGAATTCTGGCTCATTGCGATGTGCGCCCGGAGCAGGCGCTGATGGTGGGCGACGCTTCCTTTGATTTACTGATGGCGCGCAATGCGGGCATCGATTCCGTTGCGGTAGGTTATGGTGCTCAGTCAATGGAGCGCTTGCTGACGTTCGAGCCGAAGTTGGCGATTGATAGTTTTCCCGAGTTGCGCGCCTGGCTGGGTCGCCAGGCTAATTAAGATTTTTGCTGGGGTAGTGCATGGTTGATCAATGGAAGGCGCCCTCTGCGGCTGAGCCGGCTGTCGGTGACGACAAGAGTTGGAAGTTGCTGGAAAAAACCTTGTTGGCAGGTGTTCAAGAGCAGCGTCGTGCGCGTCGCTGGGGCATCTTCTTCAAAGTGTTGACGTTCTGCTATCTGATCACGGTATTAGTGCTTTTTACGCCGCTGCTGGATATGGAGCGTACAGCCGTCAGCGGCTCCGGCTATACAGCGCTGATTGATGTGCGTGGGGTGATTGCTGACAAAGAGGAGGCCAGTGCCGACAATCTGGTCACCAGTCTGCAGGCGGCTTTTGAGGATCCCAAGGTCAAGGGTGTGGTGCTGCGCATCAACAGCCCTGGCGGCAGTCCAGTGCAGTCGGGTTATGTTTACGATGAAATTCGTCGTTTGCGCGGCCTGCATCCGGACACCAAGGTGTATGCGGTGATCTCCGATCTGGGTGCTTCCGGCGCTTATTACATTGCCAGTGCGGCCGACGAGATTTACGCCGACAAGGCCAGTCTGGTGGGGTCGATTGGCGTGACGGCGGCAGGCTTTGGTTTTGTCGGTGCGATGGACAAACTGGGTATTCAGCGTCGCGCTTACACTTCGGGTGAGCATAAGGCGTTTCTGGATCCGTTTGAGCCTGAAAAGCCGGACGAAACCAAGTTTTGGCAGGGCGTTCTGAATGTGACGCACGAGCAGTTTATTGCCAGCGTCAAGCAGGGGCGTGGTGATCGTTTGAAAGACAAGGAGCACCCGGAGTTGTTCTCGGGGCTGGTCTGGACCGGTCAGCAAGCGCTGCCATTGGGTCTGATCGATGGGCTGGGTAATGCCAGTTCGGTCGCTCGCGATGTAATCGGCGCCAAGGAGCTGGTGGACTTCACGGTTCAGGAGTCCACTTTCGACCGCTTCTCGAAAAAGCTCGGTGCCAGCGTGGCTCAGCAATTGGCAATGTGGATGGGCTTTCAGGGGCCGACCCTGCGCTGATTGTTGAGTGCTTCAAAAAAACCGGCCTGTGAGAGGGCCGGTTTTTTTATGTGTGGCAAAAAGGTTGGTCGTGTAGCAGCTGCCGAAGGAACGAGGCTGCGTTCGGCGGCGAAGCCGTCGTGAAATCAGCTGGCGCGATGCATCAGTTGAATCGCGATCACCGGGTTTGCGACGGCTTCGCCGCCGAACGCAGCCTCGTTCCTTCGGCAGCTGCTACGGATATCCTTGTTCATTTAGGGAATATCGACGCCTTCGGCGAGCAGCATGCTTACCAGGCGAATCAGCGGCAGGCCGACCAGGCTGGTTGCGTCATCGCCTTCGGTGCGCTGAAACAGGCTCACGCCCAAACCTTCGGCTTTGAAGCTGCCTGCGCAGTCGTAGGGTTGTTCGGCGAGCAGGTAGCGCTCGATCTGTTCTGTGCTTAGCGTGCGCATGTGTACGGTGAAGGATATGCAGTCGGTCTGGTGGAGGCCGGTATGGCTGTTGAGCAGGCACAGGCCGGTAAGGAAGCTGACGCTGTTGCCACTGGCGTTCATCAGTTGCTGGCGCGCCTTGTCGTGGGTATGGGGTTTGCCTATGATCTGTCCGTCGAGAACGGCGACCTGGTCCGAACCAATAATCAGATGATTCGGATGGCTGGCAGAAAGTGCTCGGGCCTTCTCCAGAGACAGGCGCTTGACCAGCTCAATGGCGCTCTCGCCAGGGCGGTGGCTTTCGTCGATATCAGGCGAGCTGCAACTGAAAGGCAGGCGCAGGCGAGCCAGTAAATCGCGGCGATAAACCGAGCTTGAAGCAAGTAATAAAGGCAGCATGCGCGACTCCTGTGGTGGGCCGAAGATTCTAACGGGCGCACGGGATGTCGCACAGGCACAATTTCCTTTGACAGGTGAGGGGGTCGTCCCTAAAATGCTGCGCCTATGTTGAATGACCCGATTCCACCTCACGTTGACCCGCGCAAATTAGCTGATCGTGGCACTACCCTTCAAGGTGAAGTGCTGCTGGCTGATTTGGAGAGACTCTGCGACCCGCTTTCCGATACTCTCGGAACGGTCCAGGCGAAGTTTATTTTTGAACGAGATGAACGTAGATCTGTGGTCATCCACAGCTCTATCGACACCGAGGTCAAAATGGTTTGCCAGCGCTGTCTTGAGCTGGTCACCCTGCCGATCCACAGCGAGTGCAGTTATGCTGTGGTGAAAGAGGGTGCAAATACCCAGTCGTTACCGCAAGGTTATGACGTGCTGGAACTGGGCGAAGATCCTTTGGATCTGCTGGCACTGATCGAGGAAGAGCTTTTGCTTGCCTTGCCCATTGTGCCTGCTCATCATCCGGAAGAATGCCAGCAGCCGGCGGGTCTCGATGAGCCCGAACCGAGCGAGGACGAGGTAACGCGGTCCAACCCGTTCAGTGTATTGGCGCAGTTAAAGCGTGACCCAAACGTTTAGGAGTTAATTAATTATGGCTGTTCAGCAGAACAAAAAATCCCGCTCTGCCCGTGACATGCGTCGTTCGCACGATGCTCTTTCGGCTAGCACTCTGTCTGTAGAAAAAACCACCGGTGAAATTCACCTGCGTCACCACGTATCGCCAGAAGGCGTATACCGTGGTCGTAAAGTGATCGACAAGGGCGCTGACGAGTAATCACTTGTCCGCTCAGGTCATCGCGATCGACGCAATGGGCGGGGACTTCGGTCCCCGCAGCATTGTTCAGGCCTGTATTGCCTGCCTGTCTGCAACTCCCTCGTTACACCTGACCCTCGTCGGTCAACCCTCCGTACTTGAAGCTCTGATCGCCGGCCATTCGGCTGTGGATCGCTCGCGCCTGACAATTACCCCTGCTTCAGAAGTGATTGCCATGAATGAGCGGCCTTCGCATGCCTTGCGCAGCAAGCCGGACTCGTCCATGCGTGTTGCGTTGGAGCTGTTGCGTGATGGCAAGGTGCAAGCTTGTGTGAGCTCCGGTAACACCGGTGCGCTGATGGCGTTGTCCCGGTATGTGCTCAAGACTTTGCCGGGAATTGATCGTCCGGCGATGGTGGCGGCGGTTCCGACCCAGACTGGCTACTGTCAGTTATTGGACTTGGGCGCGAATGTCGATTGCACGGCCGCGCAGTTATTCCAGTTTGCGGTGATGGGTTCTGTGGCGGCGCAGGCGCTGGGTGTTCTGCGTCCGCGGGTTGCCTTGCTCAATATCGGCACCGAAGACGTCAAGGGTAACCAGCAGGTCAAGGAGGCCGCGGCGTTATTGCAGGCGGCGCCGGGGCTGCATTACATCGGTTTTGTCGAGGGCGACGGGGTGTACCGTGGCGAAGCAGATGTGGTGGTGTGCGACGGTTTTGTCGGCAACATCATGCTCAAATCCAGCGAAGGCCTGGCGACGATGATTTCCAGTCGGCTTGAGGCAGTGTTCAGGCGCAACCTGTTCAGTCGCTGCGTGGGGATGCTGGCGTTGCCGTTGATGCGGCGTTTGCAGGCCGACCTTGCACCGGCGCGGCATAATGGTGCGAGCTTTCTCGGGTTGCAGGGAATTGTGGTCAAGAGTCACGGTTCGGCAGGTGCTCAGGGCTTTCAGAGTGCGATAGAGCGCGCACTGATTGAAATCCATGAAGACCTGCCAAAGCGTTTGTATGGACGCCTGGAAGGGTTGTTACCGTAGGCGTTTTACCGGGCGGGTGCTTAAATGTGACCGCTCGGTCTAATCAGCCATCCAACTGTCAGTTTCTTGCGTCCACCTCGGTAGGACGTCAATTCTCCGACGACAAGATTATTAGGGGCTTGTTACATGTCTACATCCCTCGCATTCGTCTTTCCAGGGCAGGGTTCGCAGTCCCTCGGCATGTTGGCCGAGCTGGGCGCGGAGCATCCGCTGGTCCTGGAAACATTTAAAGAAGCTTCCGATGCTCTGGGTTACGACCTGTGGGCGCTGATCCAGGAAGGTCCTGTAGAGAAGCTGAATCAAACTGATATTACCCAGCCTGCCATTCTCGCTGCCTCGATTGCCCTGTGGCGTCTGTGGTTGGCTGAAGGCGGCAAGCGCCCCGACTTCGTCGCGGGTCACAGCCTGGGCGAGTACAGCGCGCTGGTCGCTGCCGAATGCCTGACATTGGCTGAGGCGGTCAAGCTGGTTGAGCGTCGCGGCCAACTGATGCAAGAAGCGGTGCCGGCCGGGCAGGGTGCCATGGCGGCAATCCTGGGCCTGGAAGATGCTGACGTGCTGGCGGCCTGTGCCGAAGCGGCGCAAGGTGAAGTGGTCAGTGCGGTTAACTTCAACTCGCCGGGTCAGGTCGTAATTGCTGGCTCCAAAGCCGCTGTTGAGCGCGCCATGGAGCTGTGCAAGGCCAAAGGCGCCAAGCGTGCGCTGCCGTTGCCGGTGAGCGTGCCTTCGCACTGCGAGCTGATGCGTCCTGCTGCCGAGCGTTTCGCCGAGTCCATCGAAGCGATTGACTGGAAAATGCCGAGCATTGCGCTGGTGCAGAACGTCAGCGCTGCTGTGGCGGCTGACTTGCCAACCCTCAAGCGCGATTTGCTTGAGCAGCTGTACAAGCCTGTACGCTGGGTTGAGTCGGTGCAAGCATTGGCAGCCGCAGGTCCCGTTGATCTGGTTGAATGCGGCCCGGGTAAAGTCCTGGTGGGCATCAGCAAGCGTTGCGCTGAAGGCGTAACCACTCACAATTTGAACACTCCGGATGCCTTCGCCGCTGCGCGATTGGCTCTGGCCTGAATCAGGAGAAGCCTGCATGAGCTTGCAAGGTAAAGTTGCACTGGTAACGGGCGCTAGCCGTGGCATTGGCCAGGCTATCGCATTGGAGTTGGGTCGTCAGGGCGCCATTGTCATTGGTACTGCGACTTCGGCTGCCGGTGCCGAGCGCATTGCTGCCACCCTGAAAGAAAACGGTGTTCAGGGCACTGGCATGGAACTCAATGTCACCAGCAACGAATCGGTTGCTGCGGTGTTGGCGAGCATTCAGGAACAGTTCGGTGCGCCGGCAATCCTGGTCAATAATGCCGGTATCACCCGCGATAACCTGATGATGCGCATGAAAGATGACGAATGGCATGACGTTATCGATACCAACCTGAACAGTCTGTATCGCCTGTCCAAGGGGGTTTTGCGCGGCATGACCAAGGCCCGTTGGGGACGAATTATCAATATTGGCTCTGTTGTGGGTGCCATGGGCAACGCAGGCCAAGTAAACTACGCCGCCGCCAAGGCAGGTCTTGAAGGTTTCAGCCGTGCGCTGGCACGTGAAGTGGGCTCGCGCTCAATCACTGTCAACTCGGTGGCTCCAGGTTTTATCGATACCGATATGACCCGTGAGTTGCCACAAGCACAGCGTGACGCCTTGCAGACACAGATTCCGCTGGGCCGTTTGGGCCAGGCTCAAGAGATCGCAAACGTGGTCTCTTTCCTGGCATCTGACGGTGCAGCCTACGTGACTGGGGCTACAATCCCAGTCAACGGCGGGATGTACATGAGTTAAATGTGACGGATTGCTTCAAAAAAATGTCATACGAGCTGTCTAAAATCCGTTATAAAGCTGCAATCTATTTATAGGCAGCCGGTTGTTGCGGTGTGAGTGCAAAGCTTTCAGTTGAAAAACTGAAAAGGCTTTCGATACACTTGCCCACTGGCCAGCTGCCTGAATTTGTCCATTAGGAGTGAAAACAAGGTATGAGCACCATCGAAGAGCGCGTCAAGAAAATCGTTGCCGAGCAACTGGGCGTTAAAGAAGAAGAAGTGACCAATGCCGCTTCCTTCGTTGAAGACCTGGGTGCCGACTCCCTTGACACCGTTGAGCTTGTGATGGCTCTGGAAGAGGAATTCGAGACTGAGATTCCTGACGAAGAAGCTGAAAAGATCACTACTGTACAAGCAGCTATCGATTACGTTACTAGCCACCAGGCGTAATAGTTTGTAATCGTTGCTCGCTGTCATGGAAAAACCGCACTGCCGCTCTGGCGTGCGGTTTTTTCTTTAGGTGTGATGCAAAGTGTCGTCAATAGAATAAAGGAGAGTGCTGTGTCGCGTAGACGCGTCGTAGTCACCGGTATGGGGATGTTGTCGCCACTGGGTGCGGATGTACAAACCACCTGGCAAGGCATTCTGGCAGGCCGAAGTGGCATTGGTCTGATCGAACACACGGATCTTTCTGCCTATTCCACCCGTTTTGGCGGCTCGGTACAGGGCTTTAACGTTGAGGATTACCTCTCCGTCAAAGAATCCCGAAAACTTGACCTGTTTATTCAGTACGGTTTGGCAGCTGGGTTTCAGGCTGTGCGTAATTCCGGCCTTGAAGTAACCGACGCCAATCGTGAGCGCATCGGTGTGGCAATGGGTTCGGGTATTGGCGGTTTGACCAATATCGAAGAAACCAGCCGTACCCTGCACGAGCAAGGCCCGCGACGGATTTCTCCGTTTTTCGTGCCCGGCTCGATCATCAATATGATTTCCGGTTTTCTGTCTATCCATCTGGGTACACAGGGGCCTAACTACGCCATTTCGACGGCCTGTACCACGGGCACGCACTGCATCGGTATGGCCGCACGCAACATTGCTTACGGCGAAGCCGATGTAATGATTGCCGGCGGCGCCGAAATGGCTGCCTGTGGTCTGGGCATGGGCGGCTTTGGTGCCTCTCGTGCGCTGTCGACCCGCAACGACGATCCGGCTCGTGCCAGCCGTCCGTGGGACAAGGGCCGTGATGGTTTTGTGTTGTCTGACGGTGCCGGTGCGCTGGTGCTTGAAGAACTTGAGCATGCCAAGGCGCGTGGGGCGACCATCTACGCCGAGTTGATTGGTTTCGGGATGAGCGGTGACGCTTTCCACATGACCTCGCCACCGGCTGATGGTGCGGGCGCTGCTCGCTGCATCACCAATGCATTGCGCGATGCTCAGCTGAACGCTGACCAGGTGCAGTACATCAACGCCCACGGTACTTCGACACCTACCGGTGACCTGGCAGAAGTTGCGGCAATCAAGTCGGTGTTTGGCGATCACGCCTACAAGTTGGCCGTGAGTTCGACCAAGTCCATGACTGGTCACCTGTTGGGCGCGGCGGGCGCGGTTGAGGCGATTTTCAGCGTACTGGCAATCAACAGCCAGATCGCTCCGCCGACCATCAACCTCGACGAGCCTGATGAAGGCTGCGATCTGGACTTCGTGCCGCATACCGCGCGCGAAATGCCGATCGACGTGGTGCTGTCCAACTCGTTCGGCTTTGGCGGAACTAACGGTTCGTTGGTTTTCCGTCGGTACGCCGACTGATGCAAAGCTGGGTCGACGGTCAACCGGCGAACGCTCTGGCGTCGCTTAAAGACCGTGGGCTGGCCTACGGCGATGGTCTATTCGAGACCATCGCGGTCAAGGCTGGCGCGCCGTTGTTGCTGGAGCTGCATTTGCAGCGTCTGGCGCAGGGCTGTTCCCGGTTGGCAATTGTTGCGGATCAACCCTTGATCCGCAGCGAATTGCTGGCTTATGCGCAAGCGATGGGCGAGGGCGTCCTCAAGCTCATCCTGACCCGTGGCGATAGCCTGCGTGGTTATGGCGCGTCCCCCGAGGCTTTACCTCGAAGAATCCTGCAAGCCAGTCCGGCTGCTGCTTACCCTGAGGCCTATGCGCTGCAAGGTATTGCGCTATTTGACTGTGCCACCCGTTTGGCCGAGCAACCGCTGTTGGCGGGGCTCAAACATCTCAATCGACTCGAACAGGTAATAGCGCGCTCCGAATGGCAAGACCCGGCCTACGCCGAGGGCTTGATGCGCGACACCTCGGGGCGGGTGATCGAAGGTGTATTCAGCAATTTGTTTATGGTGCGCGACGGGGCTCTGCTGACCGCCGACCTGCACCGCTGTGGCG
The DNA here is from genome assembly GCF_037055265.1 of Pseudomonas sp. ML2-2023-6. Taxonomy (NCBI): domain Bacteria; kingdom Pseudomonadati; phylum Pseudomonadota; class Gammaproteobacteria; order Pseudomonadales; family Pseudomonadaceae; genus Pseudomonas; species Pseudomonas sp. ML2-2023-6. The sequence continues at coordinate 2,076,919 of NZ_CP146347.1, forward strand.
TGGCAGGCGTGATGCGGGCCGCACTGCTGGCCGAGGCCGAGCGTCTGGGCATCCCTTGTCATGTCACTGACATCAGCCTTGCGCAACTGCAGCAGGCCGATGAAATCTTCCTCTGTAACAGCGTGTATGGCGTTTGGCCCGTACGTGCATATGCAGACCTGAGCTGGCCGGTGGGGCCACTCACCCGTAAACTGCAAGGCATTGCTCGCACCCTATTGGATGTTTGATTCGTGAAACGTAAATTCTTGGTGCTGCTGGAGACAGGTCTGGTGCTGGCGGGCTTGTTGCTGGGCGCTAGCGCCTGGAAGCTCAATTCGGCGCTGGAACAACCGCTCAACCTGACGCAGGAACAATTACTCGACGTACCGGCAGGCGCCACGCCGACCGGCACGTTCAATCGTCTGGAAGCTGACGACACCCTGCGCGATGCCTTTTGGCTGCGCTTGTACTGGCGCTTCAACCTCGAAGGCCAGCCCTTGCACAGCGGCGAATACCGCATGACCCCGGGCATGACCGCCCAGGACCTGATCGGCCTGTGGCAGCGTGGCGAAGTGGTGCAATACAGCCTGACTCTGGTTGAAGGCTGGAACTTTCGCCAGGTGCGCAGCGCTTTGGCCAAGCATGAAAAAATCGAGCAGACCCTCGACGGCCTGAGCGATAGCGAAGTCATGGCGAAACTGGGTCATGGTGGCGAATTCCCTGAAGGTCGATTCTTTCCTGACACCTATCGCTTTGTGCGCGGCATGACCGATGCCCAACTGCTGGAAAAAGCCTACGACCGTCTGTATAAAGTGCTGGCCCAGGAATGGGCGCAGCGTGACCCGGATGTGCCCTATGCCAATCCTTATCAGGCGCTGATCATGGCTTCCCTGGTAGAAAAGGAAACTGGAGTGCCGCAAGAGCGTGGGCAAATTGCCGGGGTTTTTGTGCGCCGGATGAAAATCGGCATGCCGCTGCAAACCGATCCTACGGTGATCTATGGTCTGGGCGAACGTTACAACGGCAAGCTGACCCGAGCTCATTTGCGCGAGCCGACGCCGTACAACACCTACACCATTCCCGGCCTGCCGCCGACACCGATTGCGATGGTCGGACGTGAAGCCATTCATGCCGCCTTGCACCCGGTCGGGGGCACCAGCTTGTACTTTGTGGCCAAGGGCGATGGTAGCCATACGTTTTCCGATGACCTGGATGCGCACAACAATGCGGTGCGCGAATTCCAGATCAAGCGTCGGGCCGATTACCGTTCGAGCCCTGCGCCGACCCCTGCGCCCGAACCGGCGAGCACCCCGGTCGAGCCGCAAGGCCCGAAAGACACTGATTAAGGATTGCTGCCTGTGACTGGCTTGTTTATTACCCTGGAAGGCCCCGAAGGCGCGGGCAAAAGTACCAACCGTGAATACCTGGCAGAGCGTTTGCGCGCCGAAGGTATCGACGTGGTGCTGACCCGTGAACCTGGCGGCACGCCGTTGGCAGAGCGTATCCGCGAACTGCTGCTGACGCCCAGTGATGACGCCATGTGCGCCGATACCGAGCTGTTGCTGGTATTCGCAGCCCGTGCCCAGCATCTGGCCGAAGTCATTCGTCCGGCTTTGCAGCGTGGGGCGGTGGTGCTATGTGATCGCTTTACCGATGCCACGTACGCCTATCAGGGCGGCGGTCGGGGCTTGTCGCATGAACGCATCGCGACCCTTGAAACCTTTGTTCAAGGGTCGTTGCGGCCTGATCTGACCCTGGTGTTTGATCTGCCGATTGAGGTCGGTATGGCCCGGGCCAGTGCGCGTGGACGACTGGATCGCTTTGAGCAGGAAGGTCGCACGTTCTTCGATGCGGTGCGCAGCACCTATCTCGGCCGTGCCGCTGTAGAACCTGCACGCTATCGCCTGATTGATGCCGCGCAAACCCTGGCGCAGGTGCAGGGACAGCTGGATGCCTTGTTGCCAGAACTGCTGGGCATGCACCGTGGCTGAGGCCTATCCGTGGCAAGACAACCTGTGGCAGCACATGGCGGGGCGCGCGCAACATGCTCACGCCTATTTGCTGCACGGGCCTGCGGGCATTGGTAAGCGGGCGCTGGCCGAGCGGCTGATGGCCAGCCTGCTGTGTAAACAGCCGGTCGGGCTTGAAGCCTGTGGCGCGTGCAAGTCCTGTTCGTTGTTGGCGGCCGGGAGCCATCCCGACAACTACATTCTTGAGCCGGAAGAGGCGGACAAGGCGATCAAGGTCGATCAGGTGCGCGATCTGGTCAGCTTTGTGGTGCAGACCACCCAATTGGGCGGGCGCAAGGTGGTGCTGGTCGAGCCGGTGGAGTCGATGAACATCAACGCCGCCAACGCCTTGCTCAAAAGCCTTGAAGAGCCATCGGGCAACACCATCTTGCTGTTGGTCAGCCACCAGTCCAGCCGATTGCTGCCGACCATTCGCAGCCGTTGCGTGCAGCAGGCTTGCCCGCTGCCGAGCCGGGAGTTGAGCCTCGAATGGCTGGCCAAGGCGCTGCCTGACAGCAGTGATGCCGAGCGGGTTGAGTTATTGACCCTTGCCGCCGGTTCGCCGCTGGCGGCGGTCAAGTTGCAGGCCCAGGGTGTTCGCGAGCAGCGTGCAGCGGTGGTGGACGGGGTTAAAAAGTTGCTCAAGCGCGAGCTGTCGGCCAGTCAATTGGCTGAAAGCTGGAAAGCTATCCCGCTGCTGTTGTTGTTTGACTGGTTTTGCGACTGGTCGAACCTGATCCTGCGTTATCAACTGACTCAGGACGAAAGCGGTCTGGGGCTTGAGGATATGCGCAAAGTGCTGCAATACCTGGCGCAGAAGACCCCGCAGGACAAGGTTCTGAGCATTCAGGACTGGATTCTTGCCCAGCGCCAAAAAGTGCTGAGCAAGGCCAACCTTAATCGTGATCTGTTGATCGAAGCGTTACTGGTGCAGTGGGCTGGCCTGCCCGGCCAGCGCTGATTTGACTGAATTGATAAACAGGTAATTTTTGTATGCTGGTTGACTCCCATTGCCATCTCGATCGTCTTGATCTGAGCGCCCATGACGGCTCGCTGGACGCCGCCCTTGAAGCTGCGCGCCAGCGTGGTGTCGGGCATTTCCTGTGTATCGGGGTAAGTGCCGACAACGCGGCCGATGTCAAAGCCCTGACCGATCGGTATGCCGATGTAGATTGTTCGGTGGGCGTCCACCCGCTGGATGTCCAGCCGGGTGCGGCGCCAGCGCTGGACTGGCTGCTGGGCGAGTTGAATCACCCACGGGTGGTGGCGATTGGCGAGACGGGACTGGACTACCACTACGAGCCCGAAGCTGGCGAGTTGCAGCAATTGTCGTTTCGGGTGCATCTGGAGGCGGCTCAACAGACCGGCAAGCCGGTAGTGATTCATACCCGTGGTGCTCGCGCCGATACACTGACCATGCTGCGTGAGGCGGCATTGCCCCAGGCCGGTGTGCTGCACTGCTTCACTGAAGACTGGGACATGGCCAAGGCCGCGCTGGACATGGGCTATTACATCTCGTTGTCGGGGATCGTGACCTTCCGCAACGCCGACGCCCTGCGCGATGTGGCCCGTCAGGTGCCCGCCGATCGCTTGCTGGTCGAGACCGATTCGCCTTACCTGGCCCCGATTCCGTATCGTGGCAAACCGAACCTGCCGCAGTACGTACGTGAAGTGGCCGAGTTTCTGGCTATGTTGCGCGGTGAGTCCTACGAACGTTTTGCCGAGCAGACTACAGAAAATTTCAAGCGCCTGTTTCCGCTGGCACGAGTCGGATAATTCTGTAGCCGCTGCCGCCGGCTGCGACAAGGGCCGCAGGACCTTCGCTAATGGCGGCCCCCCTGCGGGCCCGATCGCAGCCGGCGGCAGCGGCTACATTTAAGGCATGCGGCACATTTTTAAAGCAAAAAAAACCCGGGCTCTGGGGAATCCGGGTTAAGACCATTAGGAGTAAAACAGTGGCACGCACTCCGTTGGTGCCAATATCGGCGAAACACTTTGGGGGGGATGTTGCGCCGACATGTTAAGTATTGGTCAGCTTTGTCGAACGTCCAGTCAGGATTGATCGTTTTTTAAACAGATTTGGAATACCCGAGCTTCGCTTGAGTGCTCACTTTCCCTTGGGTAAATCGTTTGAACGTATCGATATGCAGGATGATCCGTGCAATTTAGCGTGACTAATGCATAATACTCCGCTTCTATTTTGACCCAAACAGACCTTTTCTTATGCACAAAGAACCCCGTAAGGTCCGTGAGTTTCGTCGCCGCGAGCAGGAAATTCTCGATACCGCGCTCAAGCTGTTCCTCGACCTGGGTGAAGACAGTGTCACCGTCGAGATGATTGCTGATGCCGTAGGTATCGGCAAAGGCACGATCTACAAGCACTTCAAGTCCAAGGCCGAGATTTACCTGCGCCTGATGCTCGACTACGAGCGTGATTTGAATGAGCTGCTGCATTCTGCTGATGTGGATAAAGACAAAGAGGCGCTGTCGCGTGCCTACTTTGAATTTCGCATGCGTGACCCGCAGCGCTACCGGTTGTTTGATCGCCTTGAAGAAAAGGTCGTCAAGGGCAATCAGGTGCCTGAACTGGTCGAAGAACTGCACAAGATTCGCGCATCCAACTTTGAGCGCCTGACCCTGCTGATCAAGGGTCGTATCAGCGAAGGCAAGCTTGAAGACGTACCGCCTTACTTCCATTACTGTGCGGCCTGGGCTCTGGTGCACGGCGCGGTGGCGCTGTATCACTCGCCGTTCTGGAGCAATGTGCTGGAAGATCAGGAAGGCTTTTTCCAGTTCCTGATGGATATCGGCGTGCGCATGGGCAACAAGCGCAAGCGTGACCCTGAGACCCCGGCTGTAGAGTCAGGGCAGTAAGCATTTCCTTCATGGCTTATGGCCTTGAAGCTTATACTCAGGCTTGGGTCTTGCTAAAACTTGATTTATGAGTCAGGTTTTGGCGCGCCCCATTTTCCCCGTGCCGGAGTCATCCATGATCGTTGATCGCCAAGGCAGACGTTTTCGCAATTTGCGTCTTAGTCTGACCTCTGCCTGCAACTACGCCTGCACCTACTGTGTGCCCAACGGCAAGCGGCTGGTTGCAGCGCAGGATGAGCTGTCGGCCGAAGCGATGGTGCGCGGGGTGGCCTATCTGATTGAGGCCGCAGGCATTGAACGCTTGCGTATCACCGGGGGTGAACCGCTGGTCAGCCCCAAGCTTGAAACCTTTATGCGCGAAGTCGGGCGGTTGGGTTTGAGCGATATCAGCCTGACGACCAATGGCCAATTACTTGCGCGCAAATTGCCGCTACTGCTGGACGCGGGTATTCGTCGCATCAACGTCTCCCTCGATACGCTTGATGCTGACGCATTTCGCCGTATTGCTCGGGGTGGCGACCTGCCAACCGTGCTCGACGGCATGCAGCAGGCCGGTGACGCGGGGATCAAGATCAAGGTCAATATGGTTCCCTTGCGCGGACAGAACCTGGATCAGGTCATGCCGCTGCTGGAGTATTGCCTTGAGCGCGGCTATGAACTGCGCTTTATCGAACTGATGCGCATGGGGCATCTGGCCAGTGATGGCAATGCCTTCCTGCAACAGTTTGTCAGCCTGCAACAGCTGTTGGCGCTGATTGGCGAGCGCTACGAGTACTTGCAGGCTGATGCGCCAATTGATGCCACGGCGGTGCGCTACCAGATCCCAGGTCACGGTTATTTTGGGGTAATTGCCAACGAAAGCGTGCCCTTCTGCCGAACCTGCTCACGTTTGCGCCTGTCTTCCACGGGATGGCTGCATGGTTGCCTGTCGTCGAGCAATCGCCACTATGTTGGCGACCTGCTGAACAAGCCGCGCCACCAGGCCCTGCCTGCGCTGCAAGGCTTGCTGATGAAAGCCCTGGGCGACAAGCAGGAAGTCGCTTTCTCTGGCGGCGCCACCGTGATGAAGATCATCGGCGGCTAAGGTACTCGCGGCGGCAGAGATACATCAAATGTGGGAGCGAGCCTGCTCGCGAAGATCATTCGCGAGCAGGCTCGCTCCCACAGGGGTGTGACCTATCTACTGTTCCGCTAAAACTGGCGCGCAATCTGCATCACGCGACTATTCGCCGGTTTTCTGTCACCGGCCATCGGGAGAGCGGGATGCGTGGTCTGATTATTTGGCTGGCTTTTTTGGCACTGGGCGGCTGCATGACGGTCAGCGATCTGGGCGAAGGTGCGCGCTATCAAATGAGTGACGCGGGCCTGCTAGATCACAGCAACACTCGGCGCAGCAACTCGCTGCGCATCCAGCCGGATTCCTTTATCTACATCGCCCAAGGGGCATTTGCTCCGGTCGGTGATCCCAATGTGCGGCCCAATGTGGTGGCTGAAGAAGCCTATAACGGCTTTGTCGAATACTTCCCGATGGTGCGCCGTGCCAAGCAGCCGTTGGGGCTCGACCAGGCAATGACCGAAGCCCGCAGCTTTGGCGCACACTATTTGCTGTACACCCGCTTTGCCCGGGCGGACGACCGGATCGGCAACAGCGACGAATGGCTCGACCAGGAAGAAATCAGCCGTCTGGGAATCGACAGTGGGGTGATCCAGGTGATGCTGATCGAGACCAGTACCCAGTATCTGATCGACACTGCCACCATTCGCAGTCGCGGTGGTTTGCTGACGTTCCATGACAACAAGCCCGCGGACCTGATCGGCCCGCCGCTCGCCAAGTACGCCCGCGGCTTGATAGGCTTGAGCGATCAATAAGTCGAGGAGAGCACCATGAGTGAGCCGGTAGACGTCAGCAATTTGTTGGCGCAAATCCCCAGGGCCGACAAGGGCCTGCCACCCGTTCATTTGTGGGATACCGCGTTTTGCGGTGACATCGACATGCGCATCGCCCGCGATGGCACCTGGTACTACATGGGCACGCCGATTGGTCGCAAGCCCATGGTCAAACTGTTCTCGACCATCATTCGCCGCGACGGCGATGATTATTTCCTGATCACTCCGGTAGAGAAGGTCGGCATCAAAGTTGATGACGCACCCTTTGTCGCGGTTGCCCTGGATGTGGACGGTGAGGGTGAGCAACAAGTCCTGCGCTTTACCACTAATGTCGACGAGTCGATCAGTGCCGGCAGCGAGCACCCGCTGCGGATTGTCATCGACCCCGTTACTCAGGAACCCGCGCCCTACCTGCACGTGCGGCGCAATCTCGAAGCCCTGATCCATCGCAATGTGTTCTACCAACTGGTCGAGCTGGCGGTGGTGCGCGAAGTCGACGGGCAAAACTGGCTGGGTGTCTGGAGCGCAGGCGAGTTTTTCACCATCGGGCTTGAGCCCTGAACCAGTCGGTTGTACCCGACTCGCAATAAAATCCCTAAATGTGGGATGTAAAATTATATATTGAGATTTAATTCTCCCTGGGTTTATAGTCGGCCTCAGCTCTACGCACTCACACTTAAAAAAACAAAACAGGTGAAGTGATGCCGAACTATCCCAGGGTGCTCCTGCGCGCAGGCGCGTCTGCACGTCCTACCCGATCCCCCATGTTTTTTAACCGGTCATCGACAGATGCCCGGTTTTCGTCGTGCCTGTTCCCAGGAGTCCTGATCAATGGCTGAAGCTCTATCCTTGCCGCCGGTTGCCGAGCCGCCCCGTGGCGAACGCCTGAAGAACAAAGTGGTCGTCTTGACTGGCGCCGCTCAGGGCATTGGCGAAGCCATAGTCGCCAGTTTTGTGTCGCAGCAGGCAAAACTGGTCATTAGTGATATTCAGACCGAGAAGGTGGAAAAGGTCGCTGCCCATTGGCGTGAACTAGGGGGTGACGTGCAGGCGATCCGCGCCGACGTGTCCTGTCAGGCAGACCTGCATGCGATGGTGGCGCTGGCGCTGGAACTGCATGGCCGGGTCGATGTGCTGGTCAACTGCGCCGGGGTCAACGTGTTCCGTGATCCGTTGCAGATGACAGAGGAAGACTGGCGTCGCTGTTTCGCCATCGACCTGGACGGTGCCTGGTATGGCTGCAAGGCGGTACTGCCACAGATGATCGAGCAGGGCGTGGGCAGCATCATCAACATCGCCTCCACCCATTCCAGCAACATCATTCCCGGCTGCTTTCCGTATCCGGTGGCCAAACACGGCCTGCTCGGCCTGACCCGTGCCTTGGGCATCGAATACGCGCCCAAGGGCATCCGGGTCAACGCTATCGCGCCGGGCTATATCGAGACTCAACTCAACGTTGACTATTGGAACGGTTTCGCCGATCCGCACGCCGAGCGTCAGCGCGCCCTCGACCTGCACCCACCGCGCCGCATCGGCCAGCCGCTGGAAGTGGCAATGACCGCCGTATTCCTGGCCAGCGATGAAGCGCCGTTTATCAACGCCTCGTGTATCACCATCGATGGTGGGCGTTCAGTGCTGTACCACGATTGAACCTGTGCCTGGACGAAGCAGGCTCTCAAACACTTCAAAAACAATAACAAGGGGTTTGCCATGAAATTGCGTCCCGTTATCCGTTCCCTGTGTTGTGCAGCATTGGCCGTCAGTGCCATCGGCCTGAGTAGTGCGCTGCTGGCCGCCGAGCAAGTCAAGATCGGCTTTTTGGTCAAGCAGGCTGAAGAGCCTTGGTTCCAGACCGAATGGGCGTTTGCTGAGAAAGCCGCCAAGGACAAAGGCTTCACCCTGATTAAAATTGCCGTACCGGATGGTGAGAAAACCCTGTCGGCCATCGACAGCTTGGCCGCCAACGGCGCGCAGGGTTTTGTGATCTGCCCGCCGGATGTGGGGCTCGGTCCTGCGATCATGGCCAAGGCCAAACTTAACGGCCTGAAAGTGATTGCCGTGGATGACCGCTTTGTCGATGCCAGCGGCAAGTTTATGGAGGATGTGCCGTACCTGGGCATGGCGGCGTTCGAAGTCGGCGAGAAACAGGGCAGTGCGATGGTCGCTGAAGCGAAAAAGCGCAACTGGGACTGGAAAGACACTTACGCCGTCATCAACACCTTTAACGAACTGGATACCGGCAAAAAGCGCACCGATGGCTCGGTCAAATCCTTGAAGGCCGCGGGCCTGCCAGACGATCACATTCTGTACTCCGCGCTTAAAACCCTCGATGTGCCTGGCAGCATGGACGCCACCAACTCGGCGCTGGTCAAACTGCCCGGCGCGGCGAAGAACCTGATTATCGGCGGGATGAACGACAGCACCGTGCTCGGTGGCGTGCGCGCCACGGAAAGTGCCGGTTTTGCGCCAGCGAATGTGATCGGTATTGGCATTAATGGCACTGACGCCATTGGCGAACTGAAAAAGGCCAACAGCGGCTTCTTCGGCTCAATGCTGCCCAGCCCGCATATCGAAGGCTACAAGACCGCGACCATGATGTTTGAGTGGATCACCGAGGGCAAAGAGCCGCCGCTGTACACCGCAATGGATGAGGTGATGCTGATCACCCGAGACAACTTCCAGGAAGAGCTGACCAAGATTGGTCTGTGGAATTGAACTCGTTAATGAGCAGTACCGCCAGCCTGCAGTTCAGCGGGATAGGCAAACAGTTTCCCGGGGTGCAGGCGCTGGCCGATATCAGCTTCATAGCCCATCCGGGGCAGGTGCATGCGCTGATGGGCGAAAACGGCGCGGGTAAATCCACGCTGTTAAAGATACTCGGTGGGGCATATCAGCCCAGCAGCGGCCATTTGCAGATCGGTGAACAGTCGCTGACCTTCAAGTCCACGGCTGAAAGCATCGCCAGCGGGGTGGCGGTGATCCACCAGGAGCTGCATCTGGTGCCGGAAATGACCGTGGCCGAGAATCTGTTCCTGGGGCATTTGCCTGCGCGTTTTGGCCTGATCAACCGCCGCGTACTGCGCCAGCAAGCGCTGGACTTGCTCAAGGGCCTGGCCGACGAAATCGACCCGCAGGAAAAGGTCGCGCGCTTGTCGCTGGGCCAGCGCCAATTGATCGAAATCGCCAAGGCGCTGTCCCGTGGCGCCCATGTAATTGCTTTCGATGAACCGACCAGCAGCCTCTCGGCGCGCGAGATCGATCGGCTGATGGCGATCATTACCCGTCTGCGCGACGAGGGCAAAGTGGTGCTCTACGTGTCCCATCGCATGGAAGAGGTGTTCCGTATTTGCGATGCGGTCACGGTGTTCAAGGACGGTCGTTACGTGCGCACTTTCGAGCAAATGAGTGACTTGAGCCACGACCAGTTGGTGACCTGCATGGTGGGGCGCGATATTCAGGATATTTATGACTACCGGCCGCGTGAGCACGGCGAGGTGGCGCTCAAGGTGCAGGGGCTGCTCGGCCCTGGGTTGCGCGAGCCAGTGAGTTTCGAGGTGCGCAAGGGCGAGATTCTGGGCCTGTTCGGGCTGGTGGGGGCAGGGCGTACCGAGTTGTTGCGCCTGCTCAGCGGGCTGACCCCTTGCCGCGCCGGAAGTCTTGAACTGCAAGGCCGCGAACTGAGGCTGCGCTCACCCCGCGATGCAATTGATGCGGGGGTACTGCTGTGCCCGGAAGACCGCAAAAAGGAGGGCATCATCCCGCTCGCCAGCGTCGCCGAGAACATCAATATCAGCGCCAGGGGCGCACACTCGAGTCTGGGTTGCCTACTGCACGGAGGGTGGGAGCGCAGCAATGCCGACAAGCAGATCAAGGCGCTGAAAGTCAAAACCCCAAGCGCAGCGCAGAAAATCATGTACCTGTCCGGCGGCAATCAACAGAAGGCCATTCTCGGCCGCTGGCTGTCGATGCCCATGAAAGTGCTGCTGCTCGACGAGCCGACGCGGGGCATCGATATCGGCGCCAAGGCCGAGATCTACCAAATCATCCATGCCCTGGCAGCCAGCGGTATTGCGGTGATCGTGGTGTCCAGCGACCTGATGGAAGTGATGGGCATCAGCGACCGCATTCTGGTGCTGTGTGAAGGTCGGGTATGCGGCGAACTGCCTCGCGACCAGGCTAATGAATCCAACTTGTTGCAAATGGCCTTGCCAGGCCGGCGCGGCTGAAGGCGTGATCCACTGAGAGGTTTTTATGACAATGCAAAATACGTCACTGCCCGCTGCGCGCAAACCCTTGGATCTGCGACGCTTTCTCGATGACTGGGTAATGTTGCTGGCGGCGCTGGCGATCTTCCTGCTGTGCACCTTGCTGATCGACAACTTCCTGTCGCCGTTGAACATGCGCGGCCTGGGGCTGGCGATTTCAACCACCGGGATTGCCGCCTGCACCATGCTCTATTGTCTGGCGTCGGGGCATTTCGACTTGTCAGTAGGCTCGGTAATCGCCTGTTCCGGGGTCGTGGCGGCGGTGGTCATGCGTGACACCGACAGCGTGTTTCTGGGCGTTAGTGCAGCGTTGGGCATGGGGCTGATTGTCGGCCTGGTCAACGGCATCGTGATCGCCAAATTGCGGGTCAATGCATTGATCACCACGCTGGCGACCATGCAAATCGTGCGTGGCCTGGCGTATATCTTCGCCAACGGCAAGGCGGTCGGGGTGTCCCAGGAGTCGTTCTTCGTCTTCGGCAACGGTCAGTTGTTTGGCGTGCCGGTGCCGATCCTGATCACCATTGTGTGCTTCCTGTTTTTTGGCTGGCTGCTGAACTACACCACCTATGGTCGCAACACCATGGCCATTGGCGGCAACCCGGAAGCGGCGTTGCTGGCGGGAGTCAATGTCGACCGAACCAAAATCATCATCTTCGCCGTACACGGGCTGATCGGTGCGCTGGCGGGGGTGATCCTCGCATCGCGCATGACCTCGGGCCAGCCGATGATTGGGCAGGGCTTCGAACTGACCGTGATCTCGGCCTGCGTATTGGGCGGAGTGTCGCTGAGCGGCGGGGTTGGGATGATCCGGCACGTGATTGCGGGGGTGTTGATCCTGGCCATTATCGAAAATGCGATGAACCTCAAGAACATCGACACCTTCTACCAGTACGTGATCCGCGGTTCGATCCTGCTGCTGGCGGTGGTGATCGACCGGTTGAAACAACGCTGATAGCTCAGGGGGCGGCGGCTTGCTCCCAATGCGGGCTACTCGGTGCATTTGCCTGATCGCGGTGATTCTATCGCGATCAGACAAAAGCTTAAATCCCTATATATGAGACTGCATTTTATATGTTGAGATTTATAGCGGCCTCGGTTTATAGTCTCTTGCACTGATTGACGGCATTCACTGCTAAAAACAAAACAGGTGAAGCGATGCAGGCGCAATTGATCGCGCTCGATTGGGGGACGACCTCCCTTCGTGCTTATTTGCTCGGCTGCGCCGGGCAAGTGCTGAAAACACGCTCGCTGGCCAGCGGGATCATGCAGTTACCGAACGCGGCACGGTTGGTCGCAGGTCATTGGTGCACTGATGGCTTTGAGCTTGCATTCGATGACGCATGCGGTGACTGGCTGGATGCCAACCCCGGTATCCCGGTGATTGCCTGCGGCATGGTTGGCAGCGCCCAGGGCTGGCGTGAAGTGGCGTACCGCGAAACACCGGCCAGCCTCAATGCCTTGAGCACTGCCCTGCAGACGGTACGCAGCGTACGCGGGGTTGAGGTGCATATCGTGCCGGGGGTGATCCAGCACTCGGTCCTGCCCAACGTGATGCGCGGCGAAGAAACCCAGGTACTGGGCGTCCTGCAAACGCTGCCCCATCTCAACGATTGCCTGATCGGCCTGCCGGGTAGCCATTCCAAATGGGTGCAAGTACAGGACGGCTGCCTGGTGCATTTCGATACTTTCATGACGGGCGAGTTGTATGCCGCCGTCTGCGCCCACACGATCCTGGGTCGCACCCAGCAGCACAGCGCGCAGTTTGATCTGGCCGCGTTCGAGCGCGGCGTGCAGGTGGCGTTGTCGCCCGCAGGCCAGCTCGGCCCGCTGTCGACTCTGTTCAGTGCACGCACTCTGGGCCTGACCGGGCAACTGAGCGCCACGCAGCAGCCTGATTATGTCTCCGGCCTGCTGATCGGCCATGAGCTGGCGGCGCTGAGCACTGTGCTGCGTCAACATCTGGGTGAGCAGCCGTTACCCACCATCATTCTGATCGGCAATTCCCAATTGTGTGAACGCTATCAACGGGCGCTTGGCGCCTGCGGGTTTGCCGATGTGAGCCTGGCAGAACAGGCCACCGAACAGGGTTTATGGCATTTGGCCCAAGCGGCCGGATTGCTCCAACACACTCATCTGGAGGCCTGAGATGCTCAAGCAAGCACTGGCACAAAACGGGTTGATTGCCATCCTTCGCGGTCTGCGTCCTCAAGAGGCGCAAGCTATCGGAAAAGTGCTGTATGACGAGGGGTTTCGTACCCTTGAAGTGCCGCTCAATTCTCCCGAGCCCTACGAGAGCATCCGTATTTTGCGCAGCACCTTGCCCGCTGACTGCCTGGTCGGCGCGGGGACGGTGCTGACGCCGGAGCAGGTCGCGCAAGTCAAGGCCGCAGGCGGGCAGGTGATTGTCATGCCCCACAGCGATCCGAAAGTGCTGCGTGCGGCCAAGGCGGCTGGTCTGTACTTGTCGCCGGGTGTCGCCACGCCTACCGAAGCCTTTGCTGCGCTGGCCGAAGGTGCCGACGTGCTGAAGATGTTTCCGGCCGAGCAAATGGGCCCGGCCGTGGTCAAGGCCTGGCTGGCGGTATTGCCTGCCGGGACGTTGCTGATCCCGGTCGGTGGGATTACCCCGGACAACATGCAGGTGTTTGTGGATGCCGGCGTCTCCGGTTTCGGCCTGGGCTCGGGTCTGTTCAAGCCAGGGATGAGCCCGGACCAAGTGGCGGTTTGCGCCAAGGCCTATGTACACGCCTGGAATACCCGGCGTCAGGCCAACTGACTGGCGCTGCGGCGCTCAATAGAACAAGAGAGATAACACGATGAAAATCACCAAACTGACAACCTATCTGGTTCCGCCGCGCTGGTTGTTCCTGAAGATCGAGACCGATGAAGGCGTGACTGGCTGGGGCGAGCCCGTGGTCGAAGGCCGTGCCCATACCGTGGCAACTGCAGTGGATGAGCTGTCGGATTATCTGATCGGAAAAGACCCGCGCAATATCGAAGACATCTGGACCGTGCTCTATCGCGGCGGTTTTTACCGTGGCGGGGCGGTGCACATGAGCGCCCTGGCCGGTATCGATCAGGCACTGTGGGACATCAAGGGCAAGGCGCTGGGAGTGTCGGTCAGTGACCTGTTGGGCGGACAGGTGCGCGACAAGATCCGCGTGTATTCGTGGATCGGTGGCGACCGCCCGGCCGACACCGCCAAAGCGGCCATGGAGGCTGTCAGTCGTGGCTTTACCGCGGTCAAAATGAACGGCACTGAAGAGCTGCAATTTGTAGACAGCTTCGAAAAAGTCGATCTGGCACTGGCCAACGTTGCTGCCGTGCGTGATGCGGTCGGGCCTAATGTCGGGATCGGCGTGGACTTTCATGGTCGCGTGCACAAGCCAATGGCCAAGGTGCTGATGAAGGAGCTGGACCCGTACAAGCTGATGTTTATCGAAGAGCCGGTGCTCAGCGAAAACTATGAAGCACTCAAGGAACTGGCGCCGTTGACCAGTACCCCGATTGCCCTGGGTGAGCGGCTGTTTTCGCGCTGGGACTTCAAGCGGGTGCTCAGCGAAGGTTATGTCGACATCATCCAGCCGGATGCATCCCATGCGGGCGGCATCACCGAAACCCGCAAAATTGCCAACATGGCCGAGGCCTATGACGTGGCGCTGGCCTTGCACTGCCCGCTGGGGCCGATTGCGCTGGCGGCGTGCCTGCAACTGGATGCGGTTTGCTACAACGCGTTTATCCAGGAGCAAAGCCTGGGTATCCATTACAACGAAAGCAACGACCTGCTCGATTACGTCAAGGATCCAGCTGTATTCGACTACGACAAGGGTTTCGTCAAAATCCCCAACGGCCCAGGCCTGGGCATTGAGATCAACGAAGAATATGTGCGCGAGCGAGCGCTGGTAGGCCACCGCTGGCGCAACCCGATCTGGCGCCATGCCGATGGCAGCTTTGCCGAGTGGTAATGCCACTCATGTAGCCGCTGCCGCAAGCTGCGAAAAGGGTCGAAGGCCCTTCAAAACAGGGTTGCTTCGCAACCCACCGCAGCCTTCGGCAGCGGCTACAGGTGTCAGTCAACGACCTCAATAACCATAAAAAAGAGGCATGCCCATGTCATCTTCAAGCACTGTCGCGCCTGCGATTTTAGTGGCGCCTAGCCGTAAGCGTTTTTTCATCATGGTGCTGTTGTTTATCACCGTGGTGATCAACTATCTGGACCGTAGCAACCTGTCGATTGCCGCCCCCGCACTGACCAGCGATCTTGGGATCGATCCGATTCATGTCGGCCTGATTTTCTCGGCATTCGGCTGGACCTACGCCGCCATGCAAATACCCGGTGGTTGGCTGGTGGACCGCGTGCCGCCGCGCATTCTCTACAGCGTTGCCCTGCTGCTGTGGTCGGTGGCCACGGTGATGCTCGGCTTTGCGGCGAGCTTTATCGCCCTGTTCGTGTTGCGTATGGCGGTGGGCGCGCTGGAAGCCCCGGCATACCCGATCAACAGCCGCGTGGTGACCACCTGGTTTCCTGAACGCGAACGCGCCACCGCTATTGGCTTTTACACCTCCGGACAGTTTGTCGGGTTGGCGTTTCTGACCCCGGTCCTGGCCTGGCTGCAGCATCAGTGGGGCTGGCACATGGTGTTTGTCAGCACCGGTGTGGTGGGGATTCTCTGGGCCGGGATCTGGTACGCGGTGTACCGAGAGCCCCGTGACTTCAAGGGCGTCAACCAGGCTGAAATCGACCTGATCGCCGAGGGCGGCGGGCTGGTGGATATCCAGAGCCAAACCGCCGAGCGCAAGGCACCGTTCAGTTGGCTGGACCTGGGCATTGTGCTGAGCAAGCGCAAGCTGTGGGGTATCTATCTGGGGCAGTTCTGCCTGAACTCGACGCTGTGGTTCTTCCTGACCTGGTTTCCGACCTACCTGGTTAAATACCGTGGCATGGACTTTATCAAGTCCGGCTTGCTGGCTTCGCTGCCGTTTTTGGCCGCGTTTGTGGGGGTGCTATGTTCGGGGTTCTTCTCCGACTGGTTGATCCGTCGCGGGTACTCGGTGGGCTTTGCCCGCAAGCTGCCGATCATTTCCGGGCTACTGATTTCGACCTCGATCATTGGCGCCAACTTTGTCGATTCAACGCCGCTGGTCATTGCGTTCCTGGCCTTGGCGTTTTTCGGTAACGGGCTGGCCTCGATCACTTGGTCGCTGGTCTCGACCCTGGCTCCAGCACGGCTGCTGGGGCTCACCGGCGGGGTGTTCAACTTTATCGGCAACCTGTCAGCGATCACCACGCCAATCGTGATCGGCTTTCTGGCCAGCGGCGACTCGTTTGCTCCGGCAATTACCTATATTTCGGTGCTGGCGTTGCTGGGGGCTCTGTCTTACATCTTGCTGGTGGGCAAGGTTGAACGGATCGAACTGTAGAAGTCAGCCCGCCGGGCGACCATAATGCTGCCCGGTTCTCCCCCCTCTCAATGGAAAGGCTGGCTATGCAGGACGACTCCACAAAAATCGCACCCACCGGTACTCAAACCTTGCTCCGCGGGCTGGCGGTGGTGCAGGCCGTGGCCAATGGCGCGCGCGACCTCAAGGACATCGCTCGGGTGATCGGGACCACACGCAGCACTACGCATCGTCTGGCCAGTTGCCTGGTGGATGAACGTTACCTGCGGGTGTTGCCAAAAGTGGGGTATCTGCTGGGGCCCAAACTGATCGAGCTGGGTTTTCAGGCCCGTGAAGAGTTGCCGCTGGTGACGCTGGCGGGACCATATCTGGACGAGTTGTCGGTGTTGACCGGCGACACCATTCATTTGGCGGTGCGTGAGGATGATGAAGTGCTGTACCTGCACAAGAACCCGGGGCGCAATGGCCCGGAAATGCGTTCGCGGGTAGGGCATCGCATGCCGTTGGCGCGAACCGGGATCGGCAAGGCGATGTTGCTGGATTCCCCTCTGGACGAGTGGCGACGGTTGTATGAAGCCGGGCAACTGGCAGGCGGTAAAAATCCGCTGTGGCCAGATCATCAGGAGCCTTCGTGGGAGCAGTTCGAGGAGCGCATGCGCAGCTATGTAGCGGGCGGCTATGCGTTTGACTTGGAAGACAACGAACCGTCGATCCGTTGTGTGGCGGCGCCGATCCGTGATGCCAGCCGCAACATCGTGGCTGCGATCAGTATCGCCAGCACCGTGCCTTACATGTCACTGGAGAAGATGACCGGGTTGATCCCGGTCATTACCCATGCAGCGCAGCAGATATCGGCGGAGTTGGGCGGGTAAAGCGCACTGCACACAACGGTGGGAGCGAGCCTGCTCGCTCCCACAAACGCTGATACGCTTAGGCCTTCAGCGTTTTCATGTCGATCACGAAGCGGTACTTCACGTCGCCTTTAACTACGCGTTCAAAGGCTTCGTTGATGTTTTTGATGTCGAGCATTTCGATGTCACAGGTAATCCCGTGTTCAGCACTGAAATCCAGCATTTCCTGGGTTTCAGCGATGCCGCCGATCAGCGAACCGGCCAGTACGCGGCGCTTGAACACCAGGTTAAAGGCGTTCAGTGCTGGCTCAACCGGCTCGATCAAACCCACCAGAATATGCACGCCGTCAAACGCCAGGGTTTCGAGGTACGGGTTCAGGTCGTGCGGCACCGGAATGGTATCCAGCAGGAAGTTGAAGCTACCGGCCGCGGCTTTCATCTGCTCCGGGTCGGTGGACACGATCACGTGGTCGGCACCTTGACGGTAGGCTTCTTCGGCCTTGGCTTGGGAGCGGGTGAACAGGGTCACTTCAGCGCCCATGGCCTTGGCGAACTTGATGCCCATGTGGCCCAGGCCGCCCATGCCCAGAATCCCGACCTTGTCGCCCGGCTCTACGCCGTAGTGTTGCAGCGGCGAAAAGGTGGTGATACCGGCACACAGCAGCGGTGCGGCGCTGGCCGGGTCGAGGTTTTTCGGGATGCTCAGTACGAAGTGCTCGCTGACTACCATGTTGCTTGAGTAGCCACCCATGGTCAGCGTGCCGTCAATGCGGTCCGGGCTGGCGTAGGTCTGGGTCATGCCTTCCAGGCAGTATTGCTCCAGGTCTTCCTTGCACGCCGAGCAGGTGCGGCACGAATCGACCATGCAGCCTACACCGACCAGGTCGCCGACCTTGTGCTTGGTGACGTTGCTGCCGATCGCGGTTACTTTGCCGACGATTTCATGGCCCGGCATCAGCGGGTAAGTCGCGAAGCCCCAGTCATTGCGAGCCTGGTGAATGTCGGAGTGACAAACGCCGCAGTACAGCACTTCGATGGATACGTCATCCGGGCGCGGGGCGCGGCGGTTGAACTGCATCGGGGCCAGAGGGGCCTTGGCATTCTGAGCGGCATAACCGATAGCGTTATAAGTGACAGTGGACATGAGAACCTCGCGAAACGTTAACTGTGAAGAGGAGGCGATTTTGCGCCTTGATGCTTTGCAGGACTATGACGATTCCTCCGCAAGTCATGCCTAATACTCCGGCGTCGCGTGCGAACTGTCGCTTTATTGACCAATTCTGCGAAGATGCGGCTGTCTAATCCTCTTGTGAAACTTTATCCATGTTTTTGACTCGTCACCGAGATGAGAATGCCGCGCTGGTGTCTTTGATCGAACCATTGGCGACACAAACCGGTTTTGTGTCGACTCTGCTGCCTGAAGTTCGGGTGGTTTCTGCATGCCGGGTGGTGGCCCGTATGCCGCAGATCTATGAGCCTAGCCTAATGGTGATTGCCCAAGGCAGTAAGTTGGCCTATCTGGGGCAGCGCACTCTGGAGTACGGCGCCGGGCATTATCTGGTGCAGGCACTTTCGGTGCCTTTCGAGTGTGAAACCTTTGCCAGCGAAGAGATGCCATTGCTGGGAGTTGCGATCAGTATCGATCGCGCCGTACTGGGGGAGTTGGTGCTGGCTATGGGCCTGGCTCCTGACCGCAGTGCAGTGGCGCAGACGCCGGAGTCGATGACCTCGGCGGTTTTGGATGACGCCATGCGCGAGGCGGTCGAGCGTCTGCTGCGCTGCCTGCATGATCCGCTGGAGTGCCGGATCATGGGGCAGGCGCGGTTGCGTGAGGTGCTGTTCGCGGCATTGCGCGGTCCGCAGGCAGGTGTGTTACGCGCGTTGGTCGAGCAGCAAGGGCAGTTTGCGCGGGTGGCGGCGTCGTTGAGTTATTTGCACGAGCATTTTGCGCAGCCGCTGAATGTCGAGACGCTGGCCCGTTGCGCAAATATGAGCGCATCCACCTTTCATGAGCATTTCAAGCGCAGCACCTTGCTGTCGCCGGTGCAGTACCTCAAGCGCCTGCGCCTGTTGCGGGCACAGCAGTTGCTGTTGAGTGAAGGGCTGGGTGTAGCGCAAGTGGCGGAGCGCGTGGGCTATCAAAGCACTTCGCAGTTCAGTCGCGAGTACAAGCGCTACTTTGAGCGCAGCCCTGGGCATGAAGGGGTGGGGTGCTAACAGGCTGGCGATCACTTGTAGCAGCTCCCGAAGGAACGAGGCTGCGTTCGGCGGCGGAGCCGTCGTGAGATCAGAGTCTGCGGTGTATCAGTTAAGGCGTAGACTCAGGCTTTACGATCGCTTCGCAATCGAACGCAGCCTCGTTCCTTCGGCAGCTGCTACAGGATTGGGTGGTAATAAAAAGGCTCCCGAAGGAGCCTTTATGAGTTACATGTTCGGGTAAGTCGGGCCGCCGCCACCTTCCGGGGTAACCCAGGTGATGTTCTGCGATGGATCCTTGATGTCGCAGGTTTTGCAGTGAACACAGTTCTGCGAGTTGATCTGGAAGCGCTTCTCGCCACTTTCCTGGGTGATCACTTCGTACACGCCAGCCGGGCAGTAACGCTGTGCAGGCTCATCGTACAGCGGCAAGTTGACGCTGATTGGAATGCTCGCATCACGCAGCTTGAGGTGGCACGGCTGCTCTTCTTCATGGTTGGTGCTGGAGATGAACACCGAGCTGAGCTTGTCGAAGCTGAGCTTGCCGTCGGGTTTCGGGTAGTCGATCTTCTTGCAGTCCTTGGCCAGCTTCATGCACGCATAATCTGGCTTGGTGTCGTGCAGAGTGAACGGCAGTTTGCCGCCGAAGATGTTCTGGTCGAGCCAGTTGAAACCACCGCCCACAATGGGGCCGAACTTGTGTAGCGCCGGGCCGAAGTTACGGCTGGCGAACAATTCGTCGAACAGCCAGCTGGCTTTGAAGGCTTCAACGTAGGTGTTGAGTGCATCGCCGCCTTCGGAGTCCGCCAGCAGCGAGTCGGCCACGGCCTCTGCTGCAAGCATGCCGGACTTCATTGCAGTGTGGCTGCCCTTGATCTTGGAGAAGTTCAGGGTGCCCAGATCGCAACCGATCAGTGCGCCACCGTTGAAGACCATTTTCGGCAGTGAATTGAGGCCGCCTTTGCAAATGGCGCGGGCGCCGTAGCTGATGCGCTTGCCGCCTTCCAGGTATTGCTTGAGCACCGGGTGATGCTTGAGGCGCTGGAACTCGTCGAACGGCGACAGGAAGGTGTTGCTGTAGGACAGATCAACGATCAGGCCGACAACGACCTGGTTGTTTTCCAGGTGATACAGGAAAGAGCCGCCGGTGTTTTCGCTGCTGATGATATCCAGCGGCCAACCAGCCGTGTGAACGACCAGACCTGGCTGATGTTTGGCCGGATCGATTTCCCAAATCTCTTTCAGGCCGATGCCGTAGTGCTGGGCATCAGCTTCGCTGTCGAGTTTGAAACGCTCGATCAGTTGCTTGCCAAGGTGGCCACGGCAGCCTTCGGCGAACAGGGTGTATTTGCCACGCAGTTCCATGCCGGGGGTGTACAGGCCTTCTTTCGGGTTGCCTTCGCGGTCAACGCCCAGATCACCGGTGATGATCCCGCGGACCACGTTGTTTTCGTCGAACAGGACTTCTTGAGCGGCAAACCCCGGGTAGATTTCTACGCCCAGGTTTTCGGCCTGTTGCGCCAACCAGCGGCACAGATTGCCCAAGGAGATGATGTAGTTGCCTTCGTTGTGCATGGTTTTAGGCACAAACAGGTCAGGCACCTTGGTCGCGGTGCTGTCGCTGCGCAGTACATAGATATCGTCGCGGGTCACTGGAGTGTTGAGCGGTGCGCCCAGTTCTTTCCAGTCCGGGAACAATTCGTTCAAGGCGCGAGGTTCGAAAACAGCACCAGATAGAATGTGAGCACCGACTTCGGAGCCTTTTTCAACCACGCAGACGCTGATTTCTTTACCGGCTTCGGCGGCCTTCTGCTTTAAGCGGCAGGCGGCGGACAAACCGGCAGGGCCGGCGCCGACGATGACCACGTCGAATTCCATGTATTCGCGTTCCACAGGCTATCTCCTACTCAAGGCTCAACGGTATTTTTCTAATTGGAGGTTTGGCGCTTCATCCATTATTCCCTCGACCCTGAGGTTGAAGATGCAATGGATGACGCACCGCTCTCTCTGATGGGCGGGCATTATATCTACACCACTAGCAGCGTCCAATACAAACGTTTGTTTGAATCCGCTGCAAGCCAGATAAATCAAAGACACGCGGCTCAAAACTGGCCCATTTGCTGTATTGACCGCAAAAGGCGTTCCGGTCAAGATACGGGCGGTTTTGCGCTCGCCGTAGGCTGATTGTTGGTTTCAAGAGCACCTCTAAAGACAGGGCATAGGCACAAGCCTGTAGGAGCCTGCCATTTTTTGAGCGGAGTTTACACGTCCTTTTGGTGTATGACTTGTTAGTCACACCTGATAGGCGGTCGCAAGAGAAGGACTTGGCACTCGTCATTCTTTATATAAGAAGGGCATTGCAACGATCTTTGGAGGTGCCCTTGTGCTGATGAGCATCAACCGCCAGGTTCGCCTAGGCGACTTTCTTTTCACCGGAGAGTAACGAGGAATCCATGAAGGTTCTTGTAGCTGTCAAACGAGTGGTCGATTACAACGTTAAAGTACGCGTCAAAGCGGACAACTCCGGCGTTGACCTCGCCAACGTCAAGATGTCGATGAACCCCTTCTGCGAAATCGCTGTGGAAGAAGCCGTACGCCTGAAAGAGAAAGGTGTTGCGACTGAAATCGTCGTCGTCTCCATCGGCCCGACCACTGCTCAGGAACAGCTGCGTACCGCGCTGGCACTGGGTGCAGATCGCGCCATTCTCGTCGAGTCCGCCGAAGACCTGACCTCGCTCGCCGTGGCCAAGCTGCTCAAGGCAGTGGTCGACAAGGAACAGCCTCAGCTGGTGATCCTGGGCAAACAGGCCATCGACAGCGACAACAACCAGACCGGCCAGATGCTGGCTGCGCTGACCGGTTACGGTCAGGGCACTTTCGCCTCCAAAGTTGAAGTGGCGGGCGACAAGGTTGTCGTGACCCGTGAAGTTGACGGTGGCGCGCAAACTGTTTCGCTGAGCTTGCCAGCGATCATCACCACGGATCTGCGTTTGAACGAGCCGCGTTATGCGTCCCTGCCAAACATCATGAAAGCCAAGAAGAAGCCGCTTGAAGTGCTGACGCCAGAAGCGTTGGGCGTTTCCACTGCGTCGACCAACAAAACCTTGAAAGTCGAAGCGCCTGCTGCACGCAGCGCGGGCATCAAGGTCAAGTCGGTGGCTGAACTGGTCGAGAAACTGAAAAACGAAGCGAAGGTAATCTGACAATGACTATCTTGGTAATCGCAGAGCACGACGGCAAAACGCTGGCTCCGGCCACGCTGAACACCGTAGCCGCTGCCGCTAAAATCGGTGGCGACATCAACGTTCTGGTCGCAGGCCAGGGCATTGGCGCCGTAGCTGAAGCTGCTGCAAACATTGCTGGCGTGGCTAAAGTCCTGGTGGCTGACAACGCGGCTTACGCGCATCAGTTGCCTGAGAACGTTGCCCCGCTGGTAGCTGAGCTTGCTGCTGGCTACAGCCATATCCTGGCTGCTGCCACCTCCAACGGCAAAAACATCCTGCCGCGCGTTGCTGCGCAGTTGGACGTTGACCAGATCTCCGAGATCATCTCGGTCATCAGCGCTGACACCTTCACCCGTCCGATCTACGCCGGTAACGCCATTGCCACCGTGCAGTCCACTGCGCCGGTCAAAGTGATCACCGTGCGTGCCACCGGTTTTGATCCGGTTGCCGCACAAGGTGGTTCGGCAGCGGTTGAAGCGGTTGCAGCGGTTCACGATGCAGGCACTTCGTCGTTCGTTGGCGAAGAGCTGGCCAAGTCGGACCGTCCTGAGCTGACCGCAGCCAAAATCGTCGTTTCCGGCGGTCGTGGCATGCAGAACGGTGACAACTTCAAACTGCTGTACACCTTGGCCGACAAGCTGGGCGCTGCTGTTGGCGCTTCTCGCGCAGCCGTGGACGCAGGTTTTGTACCCAACGACATGCAGGTCGGTCAGACCGGTAAAATCGTTGCGCCACAGCTGTACATCGCCGTTGGTATTTCCGGCGCGATCCAGCATCTGGCTGGTATGAAAGACTCCAAAGTGATCGTTGCGATCAACAAGGACGAAGAAGCACCGATATTCCAGGTGGCCGATTACGGTCTGGTAGCGGACTTGTTCGAAGCCGTACCTGAGCTGGAGAAGCTGGTTTAATCCAGTTGCTTCACTTATAAAGAGCCCGGTTATCGGGGCTGTGGGGCAGGGCAGAACACTCAGTGTTTTGCCCCGTTCTTCACGGCCTGGGTGACCGGGTTTTTTTATGCGTGTCAATTGCGTGGATGGAGCGAAGGGGTATGGATATGCGTCAGTTGAGCAGGCTGCTAGTGGGATTGGCATTTTTGCCACTGCTGTCTGAGGCGGCGGGCAAGTGCGAGCGCCTGATCGTCACTGGCAGCCCTGATGCACCGCCTTATCTGTGGCGCGACCCGGCCGACCCGGCGCACTTGATCGGCGCCAGTGCCGATCTGATACAACTGGCAGGCCAGGAGTTGGGGATCAAGGTTGAAGTGCTCTATGGCGGCAAACGCGCCCAGGCCCAGGACGAAGTACGTACCGGGCGTATGGACATGCTGCTGGATGCGCCGCTGACGGTCAGCGGGCTGTCATCGTTCGACTACATTCACCCCCCGCTGGTGCGTAACGATTATTTGGTGTGGACCCGCAAGGACTCGCCCCTGGCCTACGAAACCCCGGCTGACCTGCATGGCCATGCAGGCGCCGTTTCGGAAAAATCCCGTTTAAGCGACACCTTCAACGAGTTTGCCCAGCACCAACTAACCCTGGAGCGCCTGCCAGGCCTGACCCAGGCGTTTCAGCAGTTGTTGCTCGGCAATGCCGAGTACGTACTGGCAGGCCGCTATGCCGGTATGGCTACTGCGCAAACCTTGGGCATCGCCGATGACCTGGTAGCGCACCCGCAGCCCATTGATCAACCGGGGCTGTTTTTGGCTATTTCCCATGACTCGGCCTGCAATGAGCCCTGGTTGCGCGGACAGCTCGCCAAAAAGATGACAGAATTGCCCGCGTCCGGCCTGACCGAGGCGGCAGTGCAACGCAATCTAGAGCGGTGGAAAGCCCAGTTGCTACAACCGCTCAGCGCCCCAAAACAGTAGGAATTCCTAGTGACAATTCGACCTCTTTTCGCTGCCCTGGCCGTTTTGGCTCTGGCGGGTTGTGCAGCCGATCCTGCGCCGAATGAACAATTGCGTTTGACCGAACAAGCCCTGGAACAAGCCAAGGCCGTAGGTGCGAAAGCCGATGATATGGCTGAGCTGAAGCAAGCCGAAGACAAGCTGGCCCAAGCGCTGGCAGATATGGCAGATGAATCCTACAAAGACGCGCGCATGCAGGCTGAACAGGCTGAACTTGATGCCCGATTGGCCGAAGCCCGCGTGCTGACGCAAAAAAGCCAGGAACAATTGAACGTGCTCAATACCCGTATTTCGCGCTTGCGCAAACAGCTGGCGGAGGCCCAATGAGCCTCAAGTCCAGAGCTTTCATGGGTGTGCTGGTGGTGGGTTGCGTCAGCCTGGCCGGGTGTGCCGGGCATCACAACAGCGCTCAGGCCTTGCAACAGGCCAGTACCGATTTTCAGGCCGTAAAAGAAGACACCAATGTGTTGCGCATCGCGCCCAAGGACGTGATTCGTGCAGGCGAATCCCTGGCCCGCGCCGACCGATTGTCCAGCTACTGGGGCAGTGGCGAAGACGTGGCGCATTACGCCTATGTGAGCCAGCGCTACAGTGAAATTGCCCGCGAGCATACGCAGCAGGTGCTCAACGAAGAACGTGCGGCCAAGCTCGAGCTCGAGCGTCAGCGCCTGCAGCTGGCCTTGCGCGAAGCCAAGTTGTTGAGCGTTCAGCAACAGGGCCAATGGCTGGAAGAGCAAATTATTAGCCTGGCTACTACCCAGACTGATCGTGGTTTGGTCATGACCCTGGGCGACGTATTGTTCGACACGGGCGAAGCCGATTTGAAAAACTCGGCCAACCGTACGGTGCTCAAACTGGTGCAGTTTCTGCAGCTGAACCCCAAGCGCATCGTGCGCATCGAGGGTTACACCGACAGCACTGGCGGCAAGGAGGACAACCTCACGCTGTCGCGTGATCGTGCGCAGGCTGTGGCGGATGTGTTGGTTGACCTGGGGATCGACGAAAAGCGCATCCAGGTTGAAGGCTATGGCGATCAGTACCCGGTGGACGTAAACGCTACCGAACGCGGTCGGGCCCAGAATCGCCGTGTCGAAATCGTTTTTTCTGACGACAAAGGTCAGTTGGGCGCTGCTCGCTAAAGCGCGCAGCGAAGGGCTTCATTGAAGCCCTGTAGCAGCTGCCGAAGGAACGAGGCTGCGTTCGGCGGCGCAGCCGTCGTAAACCTAAGTACTCAATATCGCTGACACACCGAGGTGCCTGATTTGCGACGACGACGTCGCCGAACGCAGCCTCGTTCCTTCGGCAGCTGCTACGTGGGTGGCTAATCCGCACCCATACAGTTCCCACCCGCGCACACCCTGTACGGCTTAGTTAAGTGACAACTGTGCCCGTACACTTCTAAACTGTTCCGGTATTGTTCTCCACAAAAATAAAGCCTGAACATCGAGTGCTGCGCCATGACCAACCTTTTGCTCTATCAACGTATCGCTCAGCAGTTGGCTGAGGATATTCGGCGTGGCGTTTATCAGCCAGGCGAGCGCGTGCCTTCGGTACGCAAGATGAGCTCTCAGCTCAACGTCAGCCATGCCACGGTGTTGCAGGCATACGCCAATCTGGAAGATCAGGGTTTGATTCGGGCGCGGCCGCAGTCCGGTTATTACGTGCACCAGACCCCGGCCCTGACCGCTCCCACCCCGGATATCGCCCGTGTAGAGCGTCCAGGCCTGGTCACTCGGAGCAGTATCATCCAGCAGGTATTGGTCGAGTCCCGTCGTGAAGGCGTGTTCCCGCTGGGTGCGGCCGTGCCCAGTGTCGATTACTTGCCTGTGCGGGCGCTGCATCAGCAACTGGCCAAGGTCACGCGCTTTCACAGCCCGCGGGCGTTCAGCTATATGTTCAGCCCGGGCTTTGAACCGTTGCGGCGCCAGGTGGCAATTCGCATGCGCGATGCTGGCGTGGTGGTTGACCCTTCGGAGGTCATCATCACCCACGGCTGTGTCGATGCCCTGCAAATGTCATTGCGCGTGCTGACCCGCCCCGGCGACCTGATTGCGGCGGAGTCCCCCACCTACTACGGGCTGCTGCAACTGGCTGACCTGCTGGGCTTGAAAGTCATCGAAATCCCCAGCGACCCGGCGACCGGCATGAGCCTTGAAGCCCTGCAACTGGCGGCCAATCAATGGTCGATCAAGGCCCTGGTGCTGACCACGCGGCTGAGTAACCCATTAGGCGGGACGATGCCCGAAGAGCGGCAAAAGCAGTTGCTGCGTCTGGCTTCCGATTTTGATATCCAGATCGTCGAAGACGACATCTATGGCGAGTTGATGTTCGAGGTCGGTCGTACCAAGGCCTTGAAAGCCTACGATCGCCTGGATCGGGTGATTTACTGCTCGAGCTTTTCCAAGACCTTGTCCCCCGGTGTGCGTATTGGCTGGATGATCGCGGGCAAGTTTCAGCAGGAAATCCAGCGGCTGCAAACCTTCACCACCCATTCGGCGTGCAGCGTGACGCAGATGGGCGTGGCGGCTTACCTTGAAAATGGCGGTTACGACCGCCATTTGCGTTTCATCCGCCAGGAATACAGGAAGAACCTGAGTGCGTTCCAACTGGCTGTTCAGCAGCACTTTCCTGAAGGCACACAGATGTCACGCCCTAGCGGAGGCTTTATCCTGTGGGTCAGCTTGCCGGGCCGGGTCAATACTCAGGAACTGCATGTGCGGGCGCTGCAACAAGGCATCAGTATCGCGCCGGGGCTGATCTTCAGTAACACTGAGCAGTTCAATCACTGCATACGACTAAACTGCGCCATACCCTGGAACCGCGAAGCCGATCGGGCCTTGATGACCTTGGGCATGCTTGCCAACCAGCTCTGCCAGGAAGCCTCGGGCCTCTACGGAGGAAGCGCGGCAGCCGCAGGGATGGCCTTTTGACCATAATCACCTTGTCACCCTGTGCGTAAAGCGCGAGCATACGCACCTGAACGGTTAAAACTGTGGGAGTTATGAAAGCGACATATTGTGTGGGCCTGCTGTTAGTGGGCGTTTTGAGTGCGCTTAATGCTGTTGTTGCGACAGCGGCCCAAGTGCAACCTGTAACGACCTCCGCGGAGAAAAAAACGGTCCATTCACCCGCAAAGCCGGTGGCCAGCGAGAAAAAAGCTCCGGTCAAGAAGCGTGCGCCCGTGGCCTCAAAATCCAGGTCGGCCCATGAGATCGCCAAAAATCCTTTGCCCGCCGCACACCTCGATTTGCGACTGCCCCCCGAAATGGTCAAGCAGCTCCATCCTCTTGGCGCTGTCCCGATGCCCGCGCACAAACCATTACTGCCTAACATGTTTGGTGAGAAAGCAGCCGAAGAAAGCCCTTTTCAGCTCAACGGACGCCTGCTCAGTAATGAGATGAACCTGCAATTGCGCAATGAAGCCCGGCACAATGAAATCGAAGGCGCAGCGCTGGATTTCGAGTTCAAACAATAAGTGTCGAGCGCTGAAAAACGGGCTTCTAAACTGACTATTCAGTCACTGTCATTTATCGGCACATTCTGCTGAACGGTCAATTTCAAACACCTGTTCCAGCGAGTACTATCCTTTGTCATCAACACACTTTGCCCCGAATGAGGTGCTAACGTCATGAATTGCCGTGAAGGCTGTGGCGCTTGCTGCATAGCCCCTTCCATCAGTACACCGCTGCCAGGTATGCCCAATGGCAAGCCTGCCGGGGAACGCTGCCTGCATCTTTCTGTCGACTACTTGTGCGGTTTGTTCGGTCAGCCTGAGCGTCCCGCGGTGTGTGGCGACTTCAAGGCAGACATCGAGGTGTGCGGCAGTAACCGTGAAGAAGCCATCAACTTGATCGGCTGGTGGGAGCAGATGACCGCGGCGTAGTGTGTTTGTGTCCAGTGAACAGACCTTCAACAATAAGGAATAAGACAATGGGTTCGTTGCATCGAGTGGCATTGGTATGTGGTTTGAGCGTTCTGCTGGTGGGCGTGGCTCAGGCTGAAAACTGGAAGGTCGCCAAGGATCAGGACGGCATCAAGGTGTCGTTGAGCGAAGTTGCCGGCTCCCAGTACAAGGCTTATCAGGGGGTGACCACCATCAAGGCGCCACTGGCCAAGATCAGCAAATTGCAGGAAGACGTGGCGAGCGCCTGTGCCTGGATTCATGAGTGCCAATCGCAAAAGCTGCTCAAGCATGAAGGCGACCAGAGCTGGACCTACACCCAGTTCAAGACGCCGTGGCCGGTAACCCCGCGTGACTCGGTGTTGCTGGTGACCACTGTTCAAGGGGCCGATGGCAGCTTGACCCGTACCCTCAAAGGGCAGCCGACCTACATCCCGGAAGAAAAGGGCTTTGTACGGGTTGCCCAGGTCGATGGCTTCTGGAAGCTTGTGCCCAAAGGCGACAACCTGACAGAAGTGACTTATCAGGTGCACACCGAGCCGGGTGGCAGCGTGCCGTCCTGGTTGGCCAACAAGTTTGTGGTCGATGCTCCGTTCAACACCCTCAAAGGGCTCAAGGAGCGCGCTGAAAAGCCGTAACCCTTGGTGTGGGCCGCTTGGTCCTGGGCAGCGCATCTGTCCGGGTACCGGGCGCCGGTTTTCCCGGCAAAGGTAAAACCTGTTGAAATTCATGGCTTGCCCCCTTGGCAGACGCTGCGCCCTGGGGCTACTCTGCATCCAGACCAGCGAAGTAATCGACTGGCTCTGATCTTGTTTGCTACATGCTTATTTCTTCCCTTTTCACGGCCTGCCTGCAGCCGAAAGGGAAGCGCTGAATGTCTATCCATTGCGAGGAGGACGTTTCATGAGCACAGCCCATCAAGAAGACCTCAGCAGCTATGTGCTGCGCCGCATGAAAGAAGGCGGTTTTGATTTTTCACGCATCCATCCCATCGAGTTTTACGCAATCTTCCCGGACGAGGAGCGGGCGCGCAGAGCTGCAGGTAAATTTTGTGGTGAATCCTTGAATGCACAGATCAATGTGCGTGATGACGGCGCCTGGTATCTGGAATTAAGCAAAGTGATGTACGCCACCTATGGTGGTATTGGCGATTTTGAGCAGGACTTTGAAGCGGTAGTGGTTCCGCTGGGCGGGATTATTGAAGGCTGGGGCGTCAAGCAGGAGGTGCGTGGCCTGTTGAATTAACACGCGTGCGGTGTATATACGGCTAGCCTTTGGGCTGGCCGTTTTGGTTTTAAGCGAGGTCATTCAAGCGTGCAGTAACCCACGGCCGTCGAAGACGCACAGGGGCTGCACGCCTTCGGCATCAGGGCGAGTCTTTAGCCGATGACCTTGGTCAAATTCGGCAAGATCAGCAGCAAGGTGGTAGCAAAGAGAATGAGTCCGGCCTGACGTACTTTCGTATGTTTGAACATGGCTATCTGCCTTTTTTTGTTATTCCTGGACGACAATGCCAGCGACAAGGGCACCAATCCTTGAAAAAGCTCGCCCCCCGCGACAGGTTTAACCTTAGAGCCCTCATAAGATATGGCTTAGAACCCTTTTACATCATTCAAGTGCAGTAGGTTTCTAAAAAGCTATTAGGGTTTCTTGGCTTGCGCTGTCACCCCGCAGCTAGACGCAATGGGCTGGTTTACAGTCGATATCCTTAGTGCCCTACCGTTCGTCCGGGAGCGTGGAGCGGGGTGTTTTCGTCCCGCCAAGGCGTACTTTTCTCAGGGCGGGACAGGCTATTACTACGTTCAGTACTTGCCTTGAAATACCCTTTCAAGGCAGGCTCTGACCAGTTGTCATCATTACTTTCGCTTTTATCGTGCCAGGTATTTTTATGTCGCTACGCATCTGCATTCTGGAAACCGACATTCTGCGTCCAGAGTTTGTTGATCAATATCAGGGCTACGGACAAATGTTCGTGCGCCTGTTCTCCACGCAGCCGATCGCTGCGCAATTCAGTGTGTTCAACGTGATGCATGGCGAGTACCCGTCAGACGACCAGGCCTTCGACGCCTATCTGGTGACCGGCAGTAAAGCCGACTCATTTGGCACCGACCCTTGGATTCAGACCCTGAAGGCCTACCTGCTGACCCGCTTTGAACGTGGCGACAAGTTGATCGGCGTGTGCTTTGGTCATCAATTGCTGGCGCTGCTGTTGGGCGGCAAGAGCGAGCGTGCCACCCAGGGCTGGGGCGTTGGCACCCATCAGTACAAACTGGCGGCCAAGGCGCCTTGGATGAGCCCTGTGGTCGAGGAACTGACGCTACTGATCAGCCATCAGGACCAGGTAACGGCCTTGCCGGACAATGCCACAGTCATTGCATCCAGCGATTTCTGCCCATTTGCCGCCTACCACATCAACGATCAGGTGCTGTGCTTCCAGGGCCACCCCGAGTTTATCCACGACTACTCACGCGCCTTGCTTGACCTGCGCCAGGAGCATTTGGGCGCGCAGATCTACAGCACCGGCATCGCCAGCCTGGAGCAAGACCATCATGGCCGCACCGTTGCCGAGTGGATGATGCGGTTCGTTTCGCACAAGCCGCAAACCGAAACCGTGTAACGCTTATTGATTTGTAGCCGCTGCCGCAGGCTGCGATAAAGAGGCCGCTGCGTGCCTCATCGCAGCCTGTGGCAGCGGCTACAGGTCTTGTGTGTGACAGATAGTGAAACTCACAACCAGCCAGACCGCTTGAAACTGACCCACAACCCGGTCACCCCCAGCGTAATAAACCCCAACACGCCAAAGTAGCCGTAATGCCAGCTCAGCTCCGGCATGTTCTGAAAGTTCATCCCGTAAATGCCCGCCACTGCAGTGGGGAAGGCCAGAATGGCTGCCCAGGCTGCGAATTTGCGCTGCACAATGCTCTGGCGTGATGACTCCAGCAATACGACGATTTCAATCGTTTGCGTGGCGATATCGCGCAGGGTGGTGAGGTCTTCCATCTGGCGGGTGACATGAATCTGCACATCGCGAAAATACGGGCGCATGTTCTTGTCGATAAAAGGGAATGTCAGGCGCTGCAATTCTTCGCTGATTTCGACCATGGGCGCCACATAGCGCCGTAATCGCAACACATCGCGACGCAGGGCATGCAAGTGCACGATATCGGCTTCATTGAGTGCATTGCCCAGAATGTTTTGTTCGAGCTGGTCGATTTCGGCATGGATGGCTTCGCTGACGGGCTGATAGCTCTCGGTCACGAAGTCGAGCAGGGCGTACAGCACGAAATCTTCACCATGCTCGAGCAGCAGCGGGCGCGCCTCGCAGCGCTGGCGTACGGCCTTGTACGAGGCTGAGTGGCCATTGCGACTGGTGATGATGTAGCCGTTGCCGGCAAAAATATGGGTTTCGACGAACTCCAGTTTGCCTTCATGGCGAACCGGCGAGTAGATAACAATAAACAGCGCATCGCCAAAGGTTTCAAGCTTGGGCCGGCTGTGTTTCTCAAGGGCGTCTTCGATGGCCAGTTCATGCAGGTTGAACTGGCGTTGCAGGTTGCTCAGCTCTTGCGCGTCGGGTTGCTCCAGACCAATCCAGACGAAGTGACCGGGCTTTTTGGCCCACTCTATGCCTTCGTCCAGAGTGATAGCGGTGACTTTCTTGCCTGCGTTGTAAACCGCAGCAGCAACAACTCTCCCCATAGTTCTAATCGCTTCTTCTTCAAAGGGTTATGGCACGAATATGCAGCTTAGCGCGCAATCTTGCACTTTGAGTCGACAAACGTTCAGAGGTTCGGATTAGAGGTTGAAGCAGTGCTTCTGGCCACGGGTGGCGCCAGACGTTTATGTTGGCTCAGCAGTTCGCGGTCCATCGCTTCGATGCACTCGCGCATTTGCTCGTGGCACTGCTCCATCAGCCGAGGAATGTCGTCCAGGGTCAGGCCCGCCGTAGGGATCGGGGGCAAGGAGCGAATCTGGATATCAGCACTGTGCCAGCGGTTGAGCTTCAGATGCTGGCTGTAAGTGCTGGCACACACCGGCACAATCGGGACGCCGGCAGTAATTGCCATTTGAAACGCGCCCTTCTTGAACGGCAACAGGGTTTCACCAAAATTGCGCGTGCCCTCCGGGAACACCCAGATTGACGTGTCTTTTTCTTGCAGGGTGCGCGTGGTGGTCAGCATCGATTTACGGGCTTTCTGGGCATTGCCCCGATCAATCAGCACATTGCCCGCCAGCCAGAACAGTTGGCCAAACAGAGGCACCCACTTCAGGCTTTTTTTGCCGATGCAGACCGTACGGCGCGGCACCACATTGCCGAACACAAACAAGTCGTAATTGGACTGGTGGTTAGCGATGACCACGCAGCTGTGAGGCTTGTCCATCAACGGCCCGACTTCGGTCTTGAGCGTGTAGCCGAGGATCCATCTGGAAGGCCAGGCATAAAGTCGCGCGCACAGGCGACTGTTGTCCGGATTGAAAGGACGACACATGCCCAACAGCACACCGAGCACGCCTGCGATCATAAAATGCAGACACATCAACAACATACGTATCGAAAGTAGCATTTACAGGCTCGCTGAAACTAAAGATGGCGCAGTGTACGGATGTGCACTGTATTCAGCAATTACCCCGATACAAGTAGGAGATAGCTGAAGTTTTAGCATTTGTTTCAATGGGCTGGTTGAGGTGCAGGCTAGAGATGTTTAAGGGGATTTGTCGCGAGGCGAGGAGGGGGCTGAATCCCGACCGCAGGCTGCAATCGGGATCGGTGTTGAGGGGCTAAGGTCAGAGCGGGTGGAGCTGGTCTTCTTCTATAGCCTTGTCCAGCGTCTCCAGCAGTGCTTTGCGCACTTTGAGCTTGGTGTTCCTGTGGGCTTTCATATTGATCTTCTTCAACTGGCGGGCCACTTCCAGGGCTGCGGCCTGCAACTCTTCGGGCTTGACCACCTTGTCGAGGAAACCTGCGTCTACCGCGGTGAGCGGGTTAAACATTTCGCCGTTGATCACCGAACGATGAAATGCCGATTTACGCAGGCGGTCGCGGGCCAGTTCAATCCCGGCGTGGTGCATGGTCATGCCGATCTGCACTTCGTTCAGGCCAATACTGAACGGGCCTTCGACGCCGATGCGGTAATCCACCGACAACAACAGGAATGCGCCCTTGGCCACCGCATGACCGGTACATGCGATAACCACCGGGAAAGGATGCGCCAGCATGCGCCGAGCCAGAGTCGATCCCTGCCTGACCAGCTCAATGGCTTGCTCAGGGCTGGCCGTCATTACCTTCAAGTCATAACCGCCCGAAAGAATACCCGGCTGCCCGGTAATGATGACCACAGCGCGATCCAGCTCGGCCTGATCCAGCGCGGCATTAAACGCGGTGATCACGTCCGGGGAAATGGCATTGACCTTGCCATTGCTCAAGGTCAGCGTGGCGATACCGTCTTCCAGGTGGTAGGCAATCAAGTCACTCATGGCGCAATTCCTTGTTATGAAGTGGGGCAGACGTTACCCAGCCCTACGGCGCAGGTAAAGGGCTATGACTGACTGGTGAGTCAGGCAATTGACCTTCGTCCTCTATATAGAAGGCGGCGCAGCAGCGATTACGGCTGAACGGGCAAAGGAGCCTGGCCCGGGATTTGGCGCAATCACCCGCGAGGGCCGTGCCTAAAAAACGACTATTTTCGTAAGCGCATGAAAATTCTGAAAAAAACATTTGTCATATCGAAAGCTTTCGACTACATTAGCGCGCCTCGACAGACAGAACTTGTTTGAAGAGATACGGTGAAGTGTCCGAGTGGCTTAAGGAGCACGCCTGGAAAGTGTGTATACAAGAAATTGTATCGAGAGTTCGAATCTCTCCTTCACCGCCACATTAAGTAAACACAAACCCCTGATTTTCCTAGAGAAAGTCGGGGGTTTGTGGTTTCTGGCGTCTGGAAAAGGGTGATATGGGGATGCGGGCTTGTTTCTCTAGCCAGAGGGCTCCTCTAAACCGAGATCCGTTTGACCGCATCATGGTGGCTCAAGCGCTTGCGGAGGGTATCAGCCTGGTGACACACAACAGCGCCATGCACGCATACCCTCACACGATCATTGTTTGACCTGTGCGTTACCGTGTTACCAAGCCGCCCATCGAGGCGGTTTTTTTCGGTCTGTCACACATAGGCCTGTAAACGCACCTTCTGAGACTGCCAGTGCGAGCGCACAGCGTTTCTCGTCAAAGTGCTGATGGAAGGTGGTCGCACTTTGGCGTCACCCATAAAGGCTACAGGGCTCTCAGGTGAAGGCCATCGGATAGCAATGTTGACGGGCTTTGGGGTCGTGACGTGCTTCATGCCCAGGCGCGCGCCGTCGTCCCTCCACCTCGCCTGCGGGCTATATAGGTCTTTTTTTCTGCAGTTCTGCGTCTTGCTGGCAGCTGGCTGGGTAGAGAGTTTTACGAGACGAAAAGCCTGCAGATCCCTGCAAGGATCCGGGTTTTGAGGCAAGGGAGTGAGTTCACATCAACCTGGGCACATGTTTGTGTTCGAGTAGGTCGCCGATGGCGAATGCTCTTTGTACCTGTTCAGTAGAGACCTACCGATTGCTCCAAGTAGCCACAAGCAGCTATCGGCCAGAATCGGTAATCGTGTGGCCACAAAGCTGGGCTATTCAATTTTCACCAAGCTTATATATGCAGCAAACATTGAAGTTGTAGAAGCCCTCTCACCTGGATCTCGTGAGAGGGCTTTTGCGGGCACCTTAACCACTGAGAAGCCCAATATTTTAATGGGCTTACATTACATCTTCGGGGCCCAAGTAATACCTCGACTGATTAGTTTGGGTATTGTTGTTGCGGTCGAAAGACTTCATCTTTTAGCCGTTCGATATGGGCCAAGCGATTCTCGCGGTGAATACGTTTTGTAGTAGTCCGTTCCGGGTAGCAGCGCATGAACATGTTGGTGAAGTGTTCACCATAATGAATTGATGTGTCTCTTTCGCTCCCAAGTACCGGGCGGGCAACAGCTTCGAAGTGAGGCTCGTGGAAGTAGGCGAAGGCAAAGCGCTCGCGGGTGTTCAGCTTGACTTTATGGGGCGTAGAAAGTAGAAGGCCATCAGTCAGAAATTGCAGAATATCCCCGGGGAAGACTGTAAATACGCGGGGGACTGGTTTGACAAATGTCCAAGGCTCCTGGTGCTCGAACTGGCCAGCAGAACTCTCTGATTGCAACCAGTTTCTGTTGCGTTTTTCTCCTGGAACCGGCGGGCGAATATACAAACCGCCCACATCATCCTGGCTGGCGATGACCAACAAACCATAATCTGTATGGGCACCAATCTCTCGGGATGTGCTGGAGGATTCGGCAGGGAAACGAAGCACACGCATGTGGTGCCATCCGTTTTTAGTCAGTGATGTTAGTGTGTTCTTGTCCGGCAACTCAAGCCCTAGGGCAACAAGTTCTAACAGCTTTTCTCCCACAAGGCCTAGCTCGTCCATGTAGTTCTGCATGCTGGACTTATAGTCGGCGTCGGGCCATGGTGCGGGACCGTGACAAGGCCAGCCCTGTTGTACCTGCTCGCTAGTGTGCGGTAAATCTTTGCAGACTGTGAATATCTCAGGGTTGTCCCGTTCGCCAGCAGTAACTTCTTCTCCTGAAAAAACATACCCGCTATAACTCAGATCACTCAAACAGCTTGCTTTTACCGCGTGAGGCATTTTGAAAAAGCGCTTGCTAGCCTGAAGAGCACTTTGCAGTGCGAGCTCTTGATCGGGGGTGCTTGTTATCTGGAAGATACCATCGGTTTGCCATGCTTTAATCAGCGCGTGACCTAGCGTTTTATCGGCAGAGCTGCCAGTGATGCATTCGGGCAAGACGAAAGTTTGTAAGGCAGTCATTATCGTTCCCTCTTAATCCATTTAAAGGGATGTACTCTCAATCAATGAGGCGTTGGACTTCGATACTGCGCTCAACGGAACTTCACCAGAACAGTGAAAAGCCACTGCTGGATCATGTACATCTTAATGTTCCCGTGCGGGAGTAAGTTTTTATCGTGAGTTGGCGGTTTATGCAAGCTGTTTTCGTAATTAAATTTCCAGCCTTATATTTCGCAATAGATCGAGAGGCTGCTGGAAGTCCGGTATTTGTTGGCTTTGGCGTATTGCACAGACAAGTTATTTTAAGTGATGTGGAATGTAATTTAATCGTAACTCATTAATTCGTAAGGGGTTGATGCTTATAGGTGATTAGTTAATAAAAGAGTAATTAGATTACTTATAGGTTACTCAGATATTACCTGCACCGTATCGGCTGTAGCCCTTTGATTTCGGGTGTTACAGACGTTTTTCCCAAGCGCTTACCGTTATTACCTTTTTTCGATGGCGTTCCCCAAAAAATATACATGCCTTCTCAGGCGGTAGATTCACAGGTTGTCGCACAAAGTCATGGGAACGCCATGGGAACGTTTTTACGCAGACCGCTCCTCTACATTTTTTCCGCACTTCTGCACCAAGCTGACAGGTGGCAGGGCTGTGGGCTGGGCAGAGAGTTTTGGGAGACGAAAACCCTGTGGATCCCTGCAAAGGTAGGTTTTTTTAGGCAATAGAGTGAGTTCACATCAACGTGGCACTTGCTTGTGCTCGAATTGGTCGTCGATGACGAATACCGGTTCTGCCTGTTCGGTAAAGACCTACCGATTGCTCCAGGTAGCCACAGGCAGCTATCGGCCAAAAGCAGTCGCTCGACGGAGTCCTTGTCTTGAGCGATTCGCCTGTTGTAAGTACTAAGTAAAAAGCCCCCACACTTAATCAAAATGTGGGGGCCTTCTTTGGCGAACGTATATCTCTGAGCGCCATCGACGCTGATTACATCCAGAGCCAAATGGCACAGGCAGCAATGAGCAAGGTCGACACAATAATTACGATAACAGAACCGCGCTTTCCGCCTTGCAGTGTCTCTCCCACCCCCATATCCATGATCAGGTGCCGGACGCCCGCCACCAAATGATAGATCAAAGCTGAATACAGCACCCACGCGATCAGCTTGCCAAGCGGCGATAACAGCATGCCTTTGATCTCGTTGAAACCTTCTTCTGAGCTCAATGACTTGCCCAATGCGTAAAGCATCACGAACAGGCACAAGAAAAGCAGGATCCCGGACAGACGATGCAGGATCGAGGTGAGTGCCGTGACAGGGTATTTCATTGAACCCAAGTCGAGATTGACTGGCCTCTTCTTGTTCATCTTCACTCCAAATCTGTAATTTCACGTCAGGCCAAACACTGTCAGCTGACAGCGCGGTCGGTTGGCAAGGGCTTTGGCATGCCAGTGTTGGATTCTAAACTAAACCGTACGGTCTAGTTTAGCTTTTGGTACGAAGCTGACGACCGATGGACTAGGATAGGCAAACTTTTGAACGAGACCGCTTATGCGAACGAAATCCGAGGCACGCCGATCAGCGATCTTAATGGCCGCCGGGCAGGTTTTTCATGACCAAGGATTTGAGGGCGCTTCCATGGCTCAAATTGCAATGAGTCTCGGCTGCTCTAAAGCAACACTCTATGCGTATTTTGAATCCAAAGAGGTCCTGTTTTACGAAGTGCTGATGACGGCGGCAGGGTCGCAAATGCGCGAAACGTTTAATGCCATTGAGAACCTGTCACTGCCAATTCGTGACGCTCTTCAGATCTTGGGGGAACAAATTATTTCTTTGCTTTACTCAGAAGAGGTTATGGCTGTCCGCCGGTTACTTTTGTCCGCAGCTGGCCGCAAAGCAGGATTGGGCAAAGCTTGCTATGAAGCCGGACCAGCACAATTTTTAGAGGCGACATCGCTTTTACTCAAGCATTACATGGACACAGGGAAACTTCGCCAATCTGATTCACGGGTCGCAGCTTTACACTTGCGCGCACTGCTGGAGTCCGAATGGATTGACCTATTCCTGTTTTCCACCATGCAGGGTTTCGACCAGGCCTTCTGTAAAGAAACGGCTACCAGAGCGACAGATGCATTTTTAGCCGCGTACAGCCCAACGCAGTGATCCCCCTCTAGCAGCTCTGCTTGGCCAACGATAGCCCATTCCGACGTTAACAGAAGCAGGCGAAATACAGCATAGGGCCGGTTTCAATCTATCTCCAAGGTCCGCTATGGGTCGATAGCAGCCGTAAGCGGCACAGACTTAAGGCGTGGGACTGTTTCGGACAGTCTCACGACTAGAAGTTCTCAAGACTGACTTTTATACCAGCTCGTCCAGCCAACTCAGCAATCTCTTCCAGCCGATTAGTGTCAACAATGACACCTTCGTAATTATCATCTCCGAAATCCAGGTGAAGATAACGTTTACCAAACCGAGCCAGCCATTGATCAAAGTCATTGAGAACTTCGGGCATCGATGAGACACCATCCTGCACATAAACGTATGGCTCTTTCAAACCACTGGCTCTAACCAAATAGGGGGCTTGGTACTCAAACACGTCAAAGCCCTTCCAATCCATGCTAAGGAGAACGAGGTTTTCAAGTTTTTGTCCCTTTGAGTCATTCAGAAATCCCT
Source organism: Pseudomonas sp. ML2-2023-6 (assembly GCF_037055265.1). Lineage (NCBI taxonomy): Bacteria > Pseudomonadati > Pseudomonadota > Gammaproteobacteria > Pseudomonadales > Pseudomonadaceae > Pseudomonas > Pseudomonas sp. ML2-2023-6. The sequence goes on from NZ_CP146347.1 coordinate 2,115,946, forward strand.
CCGAGAGGGCACTGGATGCGTCGTCTCCCATTGCGTACCTACGCATCACGCGCCTAACAAGCCTAGCGCCTTCTTTTTCTGGAACTACAGCTACCAGCGTTTTGGAAAAAGCCTCAAGAGCTTTTTTCTGGGACGGATCGCTTCGTTCCGGCCGCAGTTCTTTCATGATTGCTGAAGCGCTGAGGTTGGTTTCCTCGGGTGGGGGCATGGTAAAGCGTCCACCAAACAACCGATCTAAGATGCCCATATTAGCCCTCTGTATTACCTTGAAAAAATCATCGGAATCGCCCCGGTTCTCTTAGAGATATCGAAGCCTCAAAAGGACGCAAGCTTAGGCAAGGTTCGATCAGTCAGCTTTTGGCCGAGTGACAGGAGGGTTCGCTGACTTCATTGCTGCGCTGAGTGTGGCTACCCTGCCAAGCGCGGAAGGCTAACTTACCAGGCAGCAAACGAGGTCCGCTTATTGCCGTCGTCGAACTATCGTCGGTCAGCTAGCTTATTAAAGCGCGGCACAATTTTTTAGGAATACGAAATACCTAGGGTCATCGCTGCCAAAAATCTCATCTCCAGCCCCCATGTACGCTCACATGAGTACATCGGCGGCTCGATCAGTTTCCCCTCTTTCGTACAGTGCTTGGCCCAGACGCAAATGCAGAAATGGATTGCCGATTGCATCGGGACCAGTCATCGCATACTCAAGAGCTTCTTTTGCCGAGGTGAAGAATCCCCCAAGAAAACAGGCATCGCCGATAGCGGTAAGTTCCCATGTCGCCGCCTCCCAGTTATTTTTGGGTTCTGGAATCAGCTCCCACGCCAGGTTGTATTGGCCGATGGCGGCCTTGTAGTCGCCACTTTCCAGGAGCCCATCACCCACTTGGCAAAACTCTTTGATCTGCTCATGGGTCAAGGTATCCATTTGATTTCCCTATCCATAAGGTTTAACGCGTGAATCCCAGATTTTGCAAGCGCACTGGTAGATAAAAAAGCGTGAAAATGACCACGATAGATAGGGCAGCTTCTGCCCGATTTCTGCCAGTGACGACAGGCAGAAATCGGCCAAAAGCGGTCTTTCACGACGGCCATTTAAGACGTGCGGACGACCCATCAATGCCAGAGTTCACGATTGTTCCAGTAAGGCAAACCATCTATTGATAGTGCACCCAAAAATGTTTTGATCACTTCAACATCACAAGTACCCGAAAATATCAGCTTACATCCGGTGATGTTCCAGCAAGAAGTCCACGAACAATCGTACCCGCGCCGGCATTGCCGCCCCGCCGACGAACACCGCATGAATCGGTTCTTGGTCCCCGGGGTTCCAGGCTTCCAACAGCGGAATCAGGTCGCCGCGCTGCAGATCCTCGCTCACGCTGAACTCACCGATACGTGCAATGCCGGCACCTACTCGCGCGAGTTGTGCCAGCGCTTCACCACTGCTGCATTCGATGTTGCCGCTGACCTTTAGGGAAAACTCTTTTCCATCGCGGATAAACGGCCAGTTGGGTTCGGCACGCCGGAAGTTGAAGCGCAGGCAGTTGTGCCGTAGCAGGTCCTCCGGTTCGAGGGGGATACCGTGGCGCTGCAGGTACTCGGGGGATGCCACCACGACCTGGCCGGTGGCACCGATCCTGCGCGCGGTCAGCGGGCTGTCCGGCAAATGGCCAAAGCGTATCGCCACGTCAGCCTGGCCGCCGAGAATGTCGACGACTTCGTCACCCAGTGTGAGGTCAACGACGATATTCGGATAACGGGCGCTGAATGCTGCCACCAAGGGAACGATGGCCAGCCGCCCATGGCCCAGGGCGGCGCTGACCCGCAATCGGCCCCTTGGTACGCCTTGGTCGGCGATGGCTTCTTCGACCTCGTCCATGTCGGCCAGGATGCGCCGGGCGCCGCGCAGGAAAGCTTCACCCTCTGCGGTGAAGGTGATCGCTCGGGTGGTGCGCAACAGCAGGCGGGTGCCCAGACGCTGCTCGGTACGCGCAATGATCCGACTGACCGCAGAGGGTGTCAGCCCCAATGCACGCGCGGCGGCCGACAGGCTGCCTTCCTGCGCCACCGTAACGAACACGCTCATTTCACCCGACCTGCCGTTGAAGTCCATTTGTGCTCACTACGCAAAGGTGATTGCCAAAAATGCTATCTACCGCCTTGAAAGGGTGGATCGTAGCATTGGCGGCATAGATAAGGAGTTTTCCATGCGTATCAATCCACCACTTGTAGCACTCGCCATTGGCGCCTTTGCCATTGGCGTTACCGAGTTCGCACCCATGGGCATGTTGCCGGGCATCGCTGCGGATCTCGGCGTATCTATTCCCGCCGCAGGTCTGTTGGTCAGTGCTTACGCGCTGGGCGTACTCCTCGGCGCGCCGCTGATGACCCTGACCACCGGCAGAATTCCACGACGCTATCTGCTGATTGGACTCATGGCGATTTTCACCTTGGGCAATCTGATGTCAGCCCTGGCTACCGATTACTACAGTCTCATGGTCGCCAGGGTGGTGACCTCACTGAACCACGGTGCGTTCTTTGGCGTCGGCTCCATCGTCGCCGCCAGCGTGGTCGCACCGCAGAAACGTGCGGGGGCGGTTGCGGCCATGTTCATGGGCTTGACCCTGGCGACCATCGGTGGTGTTCCACTGGCCGCCTGGTTTGGCGAACTGCTGGGCTGGCGCACGGCATTCTGGGGCATTACCGGCCTCGGCGTGGTGGCCATGGTCGCATTATGGTTCGCTCTGCCCAACCTGCCGGCGCCGAAAAGCGTCGGTGTACTGGCCGAAATCAAGGTACTGGGCCGTGGCCCGGTGCTGGGGGCCTTGGCCCTGACCGTTGTCGGCTCGGGAGCCATGTTCACCGTCTTCACCTACATCGCACCGATCCTCAGCAGTGAGACTCACGCATCCACCGCTTACATCACCGCCATGCTGGTGCTGTTCGGTGTGGGTTTGACGCTGGGCAACATGTGGGGCGGCAAGGCCGCCGACCGCTCGATAGATCGCACCCTGATCGTTTCGTTGAGCATGCTGATTCTGGTCTTGCTGGCGTTCACTGTACTGATGCGCTGGCCGCTGCCAGCCGCGGTTGCCATCCTGATATGGGGTATCGCCAGCTTCGCCCTTGTGCCGCCTCTGCAGATGCGCGTTATGGAAGCGGCCAAGGATGCGCCCAATCTGGCCTCGGCGGTAAACATCGGCGCCTTCAACTTCGGCAACGCGATTGGTGCGGCGCTGGGCGGAGCGGTGATCAATGCCGGGCTGGGTTATCCGGCGATCTCCTTGGCGGGAGCGGCGATGGCTGCTCTGGGGCTGCTGATGGTGTTGGCTTATGCCTGGCGTTCCAGAACGATTGAAGCAGCAGTGGTGTGACGAAGATGAGGGGAGTGGTTCGTTACAGAAAAATGGCAGTGTTGATGCAGGATGTCAGCATCTGTCAGTTTTTCTGCCCAAAAGCAGCGCCACCAACGCCAGTCCCTGAATGCACCCTGCGACAACCAGCAGAGACAATCCCCCGTACGCCCCGCCCACCAAAGATTTCACCCCACCAAAAACCACCGGTGCAAACGCATAGCAGCCCTGTGCGATCGCCACAATCAGCGTAACCACACGATGAACTTGGTCGCGCGGGAACTCTGCCTGAGCGATTAGCGGCGGCAGCGATGTTGCATTGCCAATACCAATGCCGAAAAGGATCATGCCTACCCATAGCAACGCAGGAAATGCACTCAAGCCGATCAAGCTCACACATCCGGCAAGTTGGCAGCCGTAATTGATACAGGCAACCGTGCGGCGGTTGATATTTCTCCCCATCAGCCAAGTGGCCAGATACCTACCGGCTATAGCGCTTGTAGTCGCCACGCCTATGGCCAGGCCTGCGGTTTGTGCTGCAACATGGTTGGTCAACATCAAAAAAAGTTGGCTAACAAGGCCAATTTGCGCGAACAAGCCTAGGGACATTGCAGCCGCCAGGGTAAGGAACTGCCTGTTTACTCTCAGCATTATCGCTGAGGGGCTAGACGACTGCTGAAGTTCGCATAGCTCGTGAGACGCCCCATCGGGGTATTGGCCGAGTTGTTCGGGTCGGATGTTGAACACCATGAATGAGAGTCCAGCCATTACCGCTACGGACAGGATCCCCGTGCCTATCGCCGCATTAGTGAAGCCAAATGTGCTAATCAAGTAGACCCAGGCAGATGAGAAGATCACACCGCCGAGACTCGCGCCATTGTAAGCCTTGGCTAATGCATCTGGCCGCCTCTTCACGAACCAAGGAGAGATTACTGCATTGACTGCGGCGGCCCCCATCGTTACCCAACCGAAGCCGCTAAGCGTTGCGGCAATAAATAGCTGATAAGGTTGAGTGGCAATGGACCAACCGTACACTCCGATCGAGAGAATGATCACGCCAGCAAGCGTGACTAAAGGAACGCCTGCATATCTATAAAAGCCAGGTAGGTTCACCACCACCAACGTACCAGACAGAAAGTGGACTGTAACCGCAGCGGAGCACATGGCCAGCGACCAACCGGTACTCTGCATGACTGCGTACATGAAAATTGGTGGGCCGTAGAAACCAATGCCCCAGCCGAATACGGCCATCACAAATGTCGCAACGACTACCTTGTTACCAAAAAAAGACGGCCTCATTAGCCCGCTCCTTCGAATACTGTTGCCGCAGTATGGAGTCTAAGTGGGCGTACACTTCGGGGTTGAACGAAGTATGGATGTACAAGCTGCGAACCGTTCACCAGCTGCGGTTGCCAACGCAATCGCCGAGCACCGCACGATGCGGCAACACTCCTTCTGCTTACTCAGAATGTAGTAGTTGTGTAGGGTCGACCGGTTGAATCCAAAGCTGATAGCAGTCGGGCAACTTGCGCAGGCGTTCAAGTTCCTGATAGGCGCGGGCTTTGAGTTCATCGTCCACGCGGATGTTGATAGAGGCCATGAGCTTGACTCTTGTAATGACATTTGTCATTGCGTTGTCGTTTTTCACATTGCTATGCAAGCGCCATTCGGCGGTTGAAAATTTTAGATAACTCACGTTGCCTCCAAGGATTAAACCCCGCCGTGAGGCGATCAGTTATGTGAGATTAGCTAGCGTAAATCAGGACTTTCGTACGACGTTTCGCTTTCAATCCAGTGAAGCTTCCGAGAGAATCCCGCTCGCTTGCGCCTGCCCAAATCGGGGAATAGTCTCGGCCCATCGCTGCAAAATCAGCGGTCGGGTTTAGTCGCCCGGTTTGCCATCTGGCGCATCAGCGCCACCCTAGAGAGGCGCTTTTTTTGGCCCACCTTCTATGGTGGCCGTGCGCAGGGCGCCTTTGGGCGCGCCGGTTTCCAGATGCACCGGTCGACTAACCTGCGTACGGCTGCCACCCCTTCGTTTAGTCGCGACAAGTGGCAGCTCCTTTGGACGCATCTGGAGTTGACCCATGAAAAAGATCACCCCCGATCCACCTTCTTTTACCCTGCAAGATGCTGCTCAGTGCGATACACAGTCGCTGGACCGTGCCGCCGCTGATCGTGCGCTCGATTTCTACCTGCAAAGCCATATGCCTGCTCGCCCCATGGGCGCGGCGATGTTTGCCATCCCGAACAGTGTCAATTTAGAAGCGGCTTTGGCCCAAGCGTCAGACTTGTTGCGCTGCGCGGGTGCTTCGGCGAGTGAGGCGGGGAATGGTTTGAGCGGTATGCAGCGCGATCTGGTGTTGTCGGTAGCGCATTTGGTGGAGCTGGCCAAGGCGTATGTCGACAAGTCGCTGGATGGTGTGGCGATGCACTAAGCAGCACGCGCCTGGGGCAAGCAGGCGCGTTATTTCTATCAGGCTGTGGAGGCTTCAATCCGTGAACGCCTAGAACGCGGCGTAAGCCAGAGCTGCCAGGTTCTGGGCACGTGGATCAATCATCGTGTGACCACCTGATGTGGTTGTCACAAAGCTGAAGCTGATGTCTCGTTCAGCGTCGGCGAAGGCAATTGGACCGCCAAGGCCTATATGACCAAAGGTGTTGGGCCCCATGCAGTGTGTAGCATCCGGATCGGCCTTCTGTTCCATCATGCAACCCAAGCCATAACGCATTGGCCGCTTCCAGATACGGTCTATGCCGTTGCTGTGCTCCTTGGTGAACTCATTCAGCATCTCTTTGCCGATCAAGCGCCCGGCCAGCAATGCGCTGTAAAAACCGGCCAGTCCACCTGCCGTGCTGTGTGAGCTTGCGCCGGGCTGCTGAAAGGCCCACCACCTGGGATCAGATGATCGCTTGGGCGTCATGCCTGGATTGGTAAATGCAAGCGTCGAGATATCTTCTGAATCAGCAGCAACCACTGCTCGTAAGTTCCTGGAGTAAGGATCGCCTGTTCGGCCTTTGGCTGCGTTAAAGTGGGCGATGCGGTAAAAATTGTTCTCTTCCACGCCAAGATGAACTTCCAGTCCATGGGGCTGGGTTATTTCCTCTCGGATAAAGGTGCAAGGGGTGCGCCCGTCAGTTCGCTGAATCAACTCCCCGAGGATCCAGCCATAGGTTGTAGTTCCATAGCCAAGTTCGGTCCCGGGCTGCCACCATAACGGTTCAGCAGCCAGTACTTGAACCATATGTTCCCAGTCATACATCTTGGGATTGTGGTCCGGGAATCTCAAAGCGGGAATCCCGGAGGTATGGCTCATCACATGCCGCAGGGTCACTTCACCTTTACCGCCTTGTGCGAACTCAGGCCAATAATGAGCCACCGGGATGTCCAGTTCTAATTTCCCTTTCTCAACCAGCATCAATGCAGCCACCGCAGCGAACGGTTTGACCGTGCAAAATGTATTGACCAATGTATCTTTGTTCCAGGCTTTTTTACCTTCTAGATCCGACGAGCCTGCCCATACATCTATAACGGTCTCATCACCGATCTTGACGCAAAGTCCTCCCCCTCGTTCCTGCGGATCATTAAAGATGGATTCAAAAGCCTGTTTGACGCCTTCAAACTCCGGTGTACATATTCCCTTGGCTTCCATGCGTAAGACTCCCTGCGATTGAAGTTGCGCTATTGTTTAACTCGTCAGTTAAGGCAGTCGTCTGAAAGTTGACGAGTGATAACGGTCCGTGTTTGGTGTTTTCGGTGGAGATACTCGATGACTGAGTAAACAGATAGTGAGAAGGTTTTTTATTCAAGACTCCGGCTGAGTAAAGTTGTAGCGGTTAGCGCGTTTATAGGTGCCAAAGTCATTAAAGCGCACACCGTGCTCAGCGAGTACCTTATGGGCAAAGGGCGCTGTCATTTGACGAAGGTAGAACGGGTCTCTGACTACGAAATGATGAATGCAGTGTGTGCTGCCAAAATTGAAGCAAAACAACTGGAATGGCCACAACCACCAATGGTTCATGACTTGGGTTTGCTGCAAGGGATTGCGTGGTGTCACGTCGCCATAATAATGAATATTGGAGCTAATAAAGAACAGGCAGAACTGACGTATGATATTTGGCGCTACGATGATAACCACCGCGCTATTGATCACGTTCATCAGCATTGAAGTGGTTGGTGATGGCTGATAGGCAATGCCCATAAGGGAGCTTGCCCATGTGTACAGGTGATATCCCAGGAATATATACCAGCAGCCCCAGTACAGGAGCCCCATAGGCGCATTCAAGCGAAGTACCTTGACTGTCAATCTGATCTTTTCTCGCCAGGTAGGTGCGAACAAGGCATTCACAATACCAAATACAAAGCCGTCAATAAGTTTTAAAAACCTCTTTGCACCCCACGTGCTGCCGCTGGTAGTAATCCATGCTTCAACATCGGTATCTGTGCCCGACTCTTTGTGGTGGTGAAAGTGCAGCTCACGCCTTAACCAAGGGCTGGGCATTCCTGGGCGAGTTATCCAACAAAGCAGCATCATCAGGTTGTGTGCTAAGGGTTGCTTTCTGAAATACAGGCGGTGGATCAAGTCATGTTCAAGTTCGTGTATGAGCGAGGTCAGTAAGGCATTGACCAGAATGCACAGCCAGCCGGGTATTATGCCTTTTATATACAGCGCACCCATGATCACCATCCCCGTCACGGACAGTGTCATCACACTGGCACCTATGACGTTCTGATAACCTAGCAGGCTGTACCGTTTGCGCAGTTCGTTACTGTGTTGTGTAATTTTTTGCGTGATGTCGTTGATTGACTCTTGCTCTGTTTTTGATAGAGGACTGGTCGATATTGTATGTGTGTTATTCATCACTTCATCCTTTGAAGACGATGGGGCAGGTTGGCTTCACTAGCAAAGCACAGATAAAATTTAGGGCAAGTTTTAAATGTTTTCGGGAGTTTGATCTGACGAGCGGATATATAAAATGTCGTATTGTCTGACAAAACAGCTTATATGTTGAGCTTAATAAGGTTTTGTTTTTAGCAAAGCATCGGTAGGGGTATAGCAACTCAGGGTGGATACTTGTATTGGCAGTTTTTTATTGTGATGAGTAATTGTTTTCGGTGTAAGCAAGCCAAACATTAATAATGACTGGTTAGTCACTCTCTTATATCCCGGTACCTCACGTTGTAGTTTCGCGCAGCCTGATGCGCTCTGGCTGGATTCGGAGCCTGAACCGCGAGGGGCCAAACCGCTAACTCCCGTGTCCAGCGACGATCACAGTGAAATTTTCAGCAGTTGGACATGGCAGCAGACCGCTACCCTCAATATCGAGCGCTTGCGCGGCTGGTTGCAGGCGTTGCCCAGTGATGTTTTCCGGGTCAAGGGCCTGGTGGTATTGGCCCAGAGCAGCTCGGCGCACTGGTTGCAGCATGTTGGCAGCCGCAGTCAGTTTTTGCCCGCCACCGATGAAGCAATGGCCAACGTAAGCCGGTTGGTGTTTATTGCTCGTCGTGGCTTCGATGGCTGGGATGCTTTGGAGCGTGGGTTGCAGGCATGCAAAATCACAGAGGATGAGCGGACATGAACCCGGTAGAACAGCATTTACGTGAGCAACTGGCGGCGTGTTATCGACTGATCGCGCACTTTCGCATGACCGATCTGATCTTTACCCACATCTCGGTGCGATTGCCGGGGCCTGAACATCACTTTCTGATCAACCCGTACGGGCTGATGTTCGAGGAAATCACGGCATCCAACCTGGTCAAGATAGACCTGCAAGGCCATGCCGTGGAACCGTCGCCGTACCCGGTCAACCCGGCAGGTTTTGTGATTCACAGCGCCATACACGGCGCCCGTGAAGACGCCCATTGCGTGCTGCATACCCATACCAGGTCCGGGTGTGCCGTGGCGGCATTGCAGTGTGGCCTGCTACCGGTCAACCAGATTTCGATGGAGTTCTATGGCCGTGTCGCCTATCACGACTATGAAGGTGTGGCGTTGGACCTGAGCGAGCAGCAGCGGCTGGTGCAGGACATCGGCGACAAGCCTGTGCTGATCCTGCGTAATCATGGTTTGCTGACCGTTGGTGAAACTGTGAGTCAGGCCTTTTTGCGCATGTACTACCTGGATAAAGCCTGCGAAATCCAGCTGGCCGCGATGGCTGCCGGTGAGTTGGTTTTACCCGCCGCCGATATTTGCGAATACACCGAGCGCCAGTTCAACGACCCCGGCAGGCCGCTGGAGGAGGGCGAGTTGGACGACCCGGACGCCATGCAACTGGCTTGGGCTGCGTTACTGCGAATGCTTGATCGTATTGCGCCGGGTTATCAGGATTGATGCTTGCCTGAGGGCTCCAAGTACCTTGTGGGAGCGGGCTTGCTCGCGATTCAGGCGGCTCGGTCTGGCTGAAGAAGCGCAGTAGCGTGCTCTGCGTTACTATCTGGCCCTGGCAATCATCAAGGACGACTGAATGCATCGGCCGTCCCATTGAGTGCTCCCACTCGAACTCAAATGGATTTAGACGATTATGAAGCTGCTCCCACTTGGCATGCTGTTGTTGCTGACCGCAGGCTGCGCACAGGTCCAGCACTACACGCCCCCAGCCGGCGCACCCCAGGCGCAGATCCGCAGTGAAATGGACGCGTTGAGCAATTATCGCAACTACCTGACCCTGACCGAGGCTCCGATTGTGGGCTGCAAGTACGGCCGGACAGTGGCAGTGAAGCCGGGCCGGCAATTGTTCGCCGTGCGCGACAAAACCTCCCGGCCAGCAGGCTCTATCTCTGTCGAAGCGGCAAAGCCGTTGCATTTAGTGGTGGATGGCGCGGCAAACGCCGGCCGTACCTGCAGAATCGAATTCGTCAGTGAGTTCGCCCCGGGGGCTCGCTATGTGATCAAGGGCGGCATTATTGAAAACCCCGAGACCTATGACTCTTGCCAGGTGAAGATTTTTGACGAGGACACCGGAGCGCCTCTGCGGATGGTCGAGCCGCCAGCCTCCAAGGGCAACGGCTGTGCTCTGGATCGGTTGCCGTTGACGGTGCGTTGATCGCCAGCCTGCCTTCATTCGGGTGAGCCAGTTTCAACGGTGATAAAAACCTGTACGCACCGTTCGCAAGTCTCTTGCGAGGCTTGATTCAGGATGACTGGCTTTTCACCGCCAGAGTTCTGGAGAAAACTTGCTCTGCTTCCACGAATGCAGGTGTTCTGCCAGCGTCTGCATAAATGTCTTCGCCTTCTTCAACCCTGATGACCTCAGAACCCTTCACGTATGGCATGGCCTGTTCAGCTTGTTGGAGCGCGCTATGGATCAGGCCTTGGGTAATGCTGGCCTCATCCAGCCCGTAGGCCTGGGCGAAAGCCTTGATTTTGACCAGATCATGCTTGTGCAACGCAAGGGTGTATTCAACCCGCTCACTGGATTCCTGAGACCTGGATTCCCAGTTGTTGAGCATGTCCCTGAAGATGTCCATAAGGCTTCTCCTGTGTTACTGGAAGTGTTCCTGGACAGTATGGCTCACGGTTCGCTGAAATGACTGCATGGCCATGTGTTACGGGACTCTTGGTAAGAGTCCAATTTTTCCTGGCCCCCGGCAGCTTGTCTGAAGCAACCACCCGTCAGAAAAGATAACTTCATCTAAACCTTTGCCATTACGTGCCTTCAGATTCTGTGCAGGGAATAAACCTGCCTTTTTATGGAGGATGTTATGAAAACCCTGATTGGCCCTAAACGCTTCGTGGCAGGTTGTGCCTTGGTCTGTTCCCTGATCGTGGCGGCCACAGCAGTCGCAGCCAGTCCGGCAGGCTTTGTTGATGAGGCCCATGCAGCAGGGATTGCCCAGATAGAAACCAGCCGTATGGCGATCAGTAAAACCTCTTCAACAGACGTAGAAAGTTATGCCGTGGAGGTGATCAAGGACTACACCAATGCCAACCGGGATTTGAAGGACATTGCCAGCAAGCAGGATCTGCAGGTTGCCAGCGACGAGCAGATCCTCGACAAGGCCAAAAAGCTGATGCTGCAGGTGCAAGAAGGGGATTCATTCGATGCGGCCTATGCGGCCAGTCAGGTGAAAACCCATGAAGAGGTCATTGAGCTGTTCAAGCAGCAAGCCAGCAGCTCTGACTCGCCCGAGTTGCAGGCACTGGCCGAAAAATATTTGCCCAAACTTGAAATGCATCTGGTGATGGCCAAAAAGCTGGTGGATGCCCATCACAAATCCTGAACTTTGAACAAAAAAACGCCCGGAGAGTGATCGACCGGGCGTTGTTTGTGGGGCAGGTTGGTTCAGACGGCGATTTCGTTGAAACCGCAATACTCTTCCCAGCTCATGTCCAGTGCTTCGGCAACTTCCTGGTGCACTTCAAGGCGCATGCTCTTGAGTTCCTCAGGTGAACGGGCGATCAGTTCCAGTGCCAGCTCCCAGGCCTCCAGGCCGCGACTTTCGGCTTCATCTTCAAAAGCCCACAAAATCTGCTGCTGGCGGTCCTCTGCGCTCAGCTCTTTCATTTCTTCGATCAGTTCAGGGTGCGCCTTGATAAAAGTATCCAGGGCCAGTTCATTACGGGATTCTTTAGGGATCATATGGCGTCTCGGATCGTCAGGGCGTTTTTCGCATGCTAGCGATTTCGCATTACGATGAAAAGCGCCATATGAGCGCTTATTCGACGGCTTGCAGCTTGCTTTCGCGTTGCAGGCTGTAGCCCCAGACCGCCAGTGCCAGCGTCGCGACCACTGCGCCGACGACCACGATGCCGTCCCAGCCATACACCGGATAGGTCTGCGCGCCTACCAGCGAACCCATTGCGCCACCAATGAAATAGCAGGTGATATATCCGGCATTCAGGCGGTTACGGGCTGCTGGGCGCACTTTGAACACCGCATTCTGGTTGCTGACGTGGACCAGTTGCACGGCAAAATCCAGCGCCAGTACGCCGATCAGCAAGGCGATCAACGAATGGCCGGCAAACGCCATGGGCAGCCAGCACGCCAGCAGGGCCAGCAGACCGACGGTAGTGGCCAGTTGGCCTTTGCCGCGATCGGCCATGCGCCCGGCCCAGTTTGCGGCTACTGCGCCAACGGCGCCCGCCAGGCCGAACAGCCCGATAACGGCATCCGAGTAGCTGTAGGGCGGCACAGCCAGCAGAAAGGCCAGCGGTGTCCAGAACAGGGCAAATAGCGAGAAGGTCAGCAGCCCCAGCAGTGCCCGCAGGCGCAATACCGGTTCTTCGACAAACAGTTTGAATACCGACCCCAGCAGTTTCGGGTAGCTCAGGCCCGCGCTCTGGTGATGGTTGGGCAGGGCGCAAAACAGGGAGATGGCACTGACCAGCATCAAGGCCGCCGCCACCAGATAAATGGTTCGCCAGTCGCCTGCCGAAGACAGCGCGCCCGCCACCGTTCGGGCCAGCAGGATGCCCAGGAGCAGACCGCTCATCAGAGTGCCGACCACCCGGCCGCGACTTAACGGGTCGGTCAGGCTGGCGGCCATTGGCACCAGCACTTGTGCCGACACTGAAAAAAGCCCGGTTATCGCCGTACCGATCAACAGCCAGGTCAGTGACGGCGCAAAGGCGCTTAAGAGCAGGCCCAGGGCGCTGAGCACGGTCATGGTGACGATCAGTCGGCGTTGCTCGAACAGATCGCCCAGCGGCACCAGCAGCAACAGGCCAGCGCCGTAGCTCAGCTGTGCAGTGATGACCACCGTACCGGCGCTGCTCATACTCAGGCCCAGTTCCTGGGCGATGGTGTGCAGCAGGGGTTGGGCGTAATAGTTGCTGGCGACAGCCAGGCCGGTGGCGGTGGCCATCAGCAGAATCAGGGCTGTACTCAAGGGTTTGGTAGCAGTTATAGAAGCGGACATTGACTGTCTCGTTGGCATGGGGAATGCCGCGAAGTATCAGAATGCTTGCGCTTAATGTCACTGAATATGTCGAGAGTTTTAATTTTTAAACGACAAAGCCCCTGACCATGACCGCCAGGGGCTTTGCTTTATAAAGGTCGCGAGTGGCTTAGTTGCGACGGCCCAGCAGCAGGCCCACTACCAGGCCGAAACCGGCCGAGATGGCCACGGTTTGCCACGGATGGCCACCAATATAGTTTTCAGTGGCATCGACCACCGGCTTGGTGCGTTCACGCACATTGGTGACTGAGTCCAGCGCCTGCTTAAGCTTCAGGCTCACTTGTGCACGCAGTGTCTCGCCCTCTTCGCCGACCAGGGACACGCTGTCCTTGAGCAGTTTTTCAGATTCGGCAATCAATTCTTGCAGCTCGCTGAACGCTTGATCCTTGATTTGATCTTCAGCTTGTACGGCATTTTTTCGAGCCATTGCGGTACTCCTTGCAGGTTAAAAGTGTGATGACTAATGGAGTCAACCCAATGCTAAAAAGTTGCATCTGTTTTGAGTCGGATGGTGTTCTGAGCTGACAGCGTAGTCAAAAACCGGGCTGAGACACTTCTTTGTAGGGTGTAAGATGTCACCTAATTTACGCCGCAGGAAATTCTCATGAGCTTCAACCTCGCCAACAAGCCTCTCGCTGAGCGTGCTGCGCTTGAAGATGAAAAGTCCCGTTTGTATGACCTTTGGCAGAGCAACCTGGGCAAGGCCAAAGGGGATGCGGCGCGTTTGTTCGGTGAGCGCGCCAAGCGCAAGGGCAAATGGGCTGAATGGGTGCGCTCGGAGCTGGACGCCATGTCGCCGCCTGAATACGCCAACATGGTGCGCAGCGAAGTGAATCGCATGATGGCTGCCAAGTAAGCTGAAACCGAAACCGAAACCGAAACCGAAACCGAAACCGAAACCGAAACCGCTGCCTGCGCTGCCTATCGCAGCCTGCGGCAGCGGTTACAGTCAGTGAATTTCGCAGACGCTGGATATTTGCACCGCCCCGCCAACGTTGATCTGCACCTCGTCATCCAGCTGTTTGCCCAGCAAGGCTGCACCCAGCGGTGAACGTGGGGTGATGACGGTGACCGTGTGCCCGTCGTGGTCGAGCTTGAGCCCGGCGGCATCCGGAGCCAGGAATAGCCACTGCTCACTGCCGTTTTCGGCCTCCAGATGGACCAGCGCCCCGATTTGAATACCCTGCGCCGGGTTGTATGGAGCAAGCGGCATGGCCCGGCAGTTTTTCAGCGCCTGACGAATTTCTTCAACCCGGCGTGCCTGACCTGTTGCCAGATACGAGGCTTCAAGCCCAAGAGTGTCGTACTTGTTCTCGGCGATGTTTTCCGCGTGGGTTGCAGCTTCGTAGGCGGTTTGCGCTGCGCGCTGGAGCACATCGAGGTCGATTTCGAGTTTTTCCAGCATCAGCAGGTGCACAGCGGTCTTGTTCATGGGTCGTGGCTTAATTGAGACGAGCGGCGATTGTCGCACGAGTACCGCACAGATAAATCCGCCTTAAACCTTCTGTACGCGTTGAATTATGCGGACAATCAGCCCTTTGAATGTTGGAGCCCGGAATGAAAGCCTCCTGGGATGTTTTTTGCAGTGTGGTCGATAACTACGGCGACATTGGTGTGACCTGGCGCCTGGCCCGGCAATTGGTGGCCGAACATCAGCTGGGCGTGCGGCTGTGGGTCGATGATCTGCGGGCGTTCGTGCCGTTGTGCCCCGAGGCGGATGTCAATGCTGCGCGCCAATGGCAGCAGGGGGTCGAGGTGTGCCAGTGGCCAGAGCAGTGGCAGCCGACCGATGTCGCTGACGTGGTGGTCGAGGCCTTCGCCTGCAAACTGCCTGAAGGCTATTTGCAGGCGATGAAGGCCCGTGCAACGCCTGCATTGTGGATCAACCTCGAGTACTTGAGTGCCGAAGACTGGGTCAGCGGTTGTCACGGCTTGCCTTCCATGCGGCCCGATGGACTGAAGCGGATGTTCTTCTTTCCAGGGTTTGACACAGGGACCGGCGGCCTGCTGCGCGAAGCCGATGTGTTGCAACGTCGTCGCGCCTTTGAGCAGGACCCGCAGGTCAGGCAGGCATTTTTGCAGGGGCTGGGTGTTTTTCCGGCCAGTAATGCGCGCCTGGTGTCCTTGTTTGCCTATGAAAACACCGGGTTGGCCAGTTGGCTGGATGCGATGGCAGCTGGCAGCGTGCCGACCCATCTGCTGGTGCCGCAGGGGCGGATCATGGGTGATTTGCTGCGCTGGCTCGGCGTCGATCAACTGGCCCTGGGGTCTGTCGAACAGCGTGGAGCCTTGACCGTTCAGACCTTGCCGTTCGTCCGTCAGGAGGATTACGACCACCTGTTATGGAGCTGTGATTTCAACGCGGTACGCGGCGAAGACTCTTTTGTGCGGGCGCAATGGGCGGGTCGCCCGCTGCTTTGGCACATTTATGAGCAGGAAGAGGATGCGCACTGGGTCAAGCTCAACGCGTTCCTCGCTTTGTATGTCAAAGACCTTTCACCCGCCGCAGCCCAGGCATTTACCGGCATGTGGCACGCCTGGAATAGCGGCGGCGATATGGCACAAAGCTGGAATTTGCTGCTTGAACACTGGCCAGAGATCACTGCGCATGCCGAGCGCTGGTGTCTGGAACAGTCATTGCAGGCCGATCTTGCGCAAGCGCTAGTACTGTTTTATAGAAATTGGATATGATACGCGGCCTAGATTTTTGTAAATCTCAATCCAAATTCGGATATTCGTAATGAAAACTGGTAAAGAGCTTAAACCCGGTACAGTCATCAAGCTCGAAAACGACCCTTGGTTGGTTCAGAAAGCTGAATTCACCAAGTCCGGTCGTAACAGCGCAATCATGAAGACCAAGCTGAAAAACCTGCTGACTGGCTACAAGACTGAAATCGTATACAGCGCTGACGACAAGCTGGAAGACGTGATCCTGGATCGCAAAGAAGCGACCCTGTCCTTCATCAGCGGCGACACCTACACGTTCATGGACACCACTGACTACACCATGTACGAGCTGAACGCTGAAGACATCGAAGCTGTTCTGCCATTCGTTGAAGAAGGCATGACCGACGTTTGCGAAGCGATCTTCTTCGAAGACCGTCTGGTATCCGTAGAGCTGCCGACCACTATCGTGCGTCAGGTTGACTACACCGAAGGTTCCGCTCGCGGCGACACTTCGGGCAAGGTGATGAAGCCTGCCAAACTGAAAAACGGTACCGAGCTGAGCGTTGCAGATTTCGTTGAAATCGGCGACTGGATCGAAATCGATACCCGTGACGGTGGTTCCTACAAGGGCCGCGCCAAGGTTTAAACCTTGCGTTAACCGCACGCTGAAAAAGCCCGGCCTTATGGTCGGGCTTTTTTTTACCCGTGAAAAAGCCCCGGTTTAGAGCTTTGCCCCGGGTCAGTGACTGGTTAGCATGGGCGCTCACAAAGAGGGGCTGCAATGCTGATCGATTTTGCAATGTATACCGCCCTGGGTCTTGCCCTGGGGGCGATGGGCGGGTTGTTCGGGATAGGCGGCGGCTTGATCGCGATCCCGGTATTGGGGTTGTGGTTCGGGCTGGACCAGCAGTTGGCGCAAGGTACTGCGCTGGTCATGTCGGTGCCCAATGTGTTTCTCGCCCTGTATCGCTATCACCAGCGCAACAAGATCGATCTGCGTCAGGCCGTGCCGCTGGTGCTGATGAGTTTTTGTTTCGCCTGGCTCGGGGCAATGCTCGCGGTGGGTGTGGATCCACGCAGTATTCGCTGGGGCTTTATCGGCTTTCTACTGGCAATTACCCTGTACAACCTGATCAAGCTGTACAGCTCGTCCGCACAGCCGGTGGCCGGTTCACGCTACGGCTGGCCTTGGTATGGTGCGCTGGGCGTTCTGGCGGGCACCACGGGCGGGCTGTTTGGTGTCGGCGGGGCGGTGGTGGCTGCGCCAGTGCTGACGAGCGTGTTCGGCACCTCGCAAATTGTGGCTCAGGGCCTGTCGCTGGCCTTGGCCGCGCCGAGCACCGCCGTCACGTTATTGACGTACGCGGTGCATGACGAGGTCAACTGGGTCATGGGTGTGCCAATGGCCATCGGTGGTCTGTTGAGCATCAGTTGGGGGGTCAAGCTCGCTCATGCGATGCCCGAGCGCATGTTGCGCGGCTGGTACTGTGCCTTTTTGCTGGTGTGTGCGGGGTTGCTCGCGATCAAAGCTTGAAGCCTTCGACGATGTACTCGGCAAAGCACTCGATGATGGGCGACGACGCGCTGTTGGGTTTGCGTAGCAGTTCAATGCTGGCGGAGGGTAGCTGCGGCAGGTTCTCTGCCTCGCCAATAATCCGCAGGTCGGGAGTCAGCAGGCTTTCCAGCTGGGCGGTCACGGCCAGCCCGGTACTGACCACGGCGTTAATCGCCGCCAGGCTGGCGCTGGTATACGCGACCCGGTATTCGCGCTGCTGAACATCCAGCGCATTGCAGGCCCAGGTCCGGCAAAAACAGTCGGTATTGAACATCGCCAGCGGCAAAATCGCTTGTTCGTGGGGCGCAAAGCCTTGGGCCACCATCCAGACAAAACGTTCCTGACGCAGGATCTGGCCGATTTCGCTACCGGGCTTGCGGGTCACGATGGTCAGGTCCAGATCGTTGCGTTGCAGCAGCAGGGCTGACGGCTCGCAATGCACTTCGACGTTGATCAGTGGGTAATCCTGTGCAAAACGCGACAACACTCCGGGCAAAAAGCGCATCACATAGTCATCTGGCGAACCGATTTTGACCGTGCCCACCATATGCGGCTGGCGCAGAGTGTTGAACACTTCGCTGTGCAGCTTGAGGATGCGTCGCGCATAACCGAGCAGCACATGGCCCTCGGGGGTCAGGCTGACATTGCGCCCCTCGCGCTGGAACAGTGCACATTGCAGCACGTCTTCTTCCAGCCGTTTCATCTGCATGCTGACCGCCGACTGCGTGCGATTGACCACTTCGGCGGCCCGGGTAAAGCCACCGTGATCGGCGATCGCGGCAAAGGTGCGCAGCAAGTCGGTGTCGATACTGGGGAACTCGGCCATTGATCAATCTCGCAGATGTATCGCATAAGAAACATTCGTTGGATTGATCTTAAGCCTGGGTCGAGACTTGAGCCATACCCCAGGAGGTCTCAAGTGATGAAAGGTCAAACAGGAGTGAGGTGGATTGCCCGTATTTCCCGCTGGTATCAACTGTCGCGGGAAAGGGCGTACCTGAGGCGGATCAGCGATGCAGCACTGAAAGATCTTGGGTTGAGCAGGGCGGAGATCGAAGCAGAAAGCCATCGGGCTTTTTGGGACGATCCGTTTAACAAGTAAGGCAAGCTCGCCTTGATAGCCTGTAGGAGCTGGCTTGCCAGCTCCCACAGGGTTTGTGGATTTGGCAGAAGGTCAGCGTTTGACCTGTTTCAACGTCTCGGCAATCAAAAACGCCAGTTCCAGCGACTGATCGGCGTTCATGCGCGGGTCGCAGTGGGTGTGGTAGCGGTCCGACAGGCCGTCTTCGGTAATCGGGTTGGCGCCGCCGATGCACTCGGTGACGTTCTGCCCGGTCATCTCGATGTGAATCCCGCCTGCGTAGCTGCCTTCAGCCTCGTGGACCTGGAAGAACTGCTTCACCTCGCCAAGGATCTGCGCGAAATCACGGGTCTTGTAGCCGCTGCTGGCCTTGATGGTATTAGCGTGCATCGGGTCGCAGCTCCACAGCACTTGCTTGCCTTCGCCCTCTACGGCGCGGATCAATTGCGGCAAGTGATCGCCCACCTTGTCGGCGCCCATGCGCACGATCAGGTTGAGGCGGCCCGGATCGTTGTCCGGGTTGAGGATGTCGATCAGACGGATCAAGTCCTCGTTATTCATGCTCGGGCCAACCTTGACCCCGATCGGGTTGTTGACCCCGCGCAGGAACTCGACGTGGGCGCCGTCGAGTTGGCGCGTGCGGTCGCCGATCCACAGCATGTGTGCCGAGCAATCGTAGTAATCGTTGGTCAAGCTGTCGCGGCGCACGAAGGCTTCTTCGTAGTTCAGCAGCAGTGCTTCGTGGGCAGTGAAGAAGCTGGTTTCGCGCAATTGTGGCGAGCTGTCCATGCCGCAGGCGCGCATAAAGGCCAGGGTCTCGTCGATGCGATTGGCCAGCTGGCTGTATTTCTCAGCCAGGGCTGAGTTGGCAATAAAGTCCAGGTTCCACTTGTGTACCTGATGCAGGTCGGCAAAGCCGCCCTGGGCAAAGGCGCGCAGCAGGTTCAGCGTGGCAGTGGACTGGTGATAGGACTGCAGCAAACGCTCCGGGTCGGGTACCCGGCTTTTTTCATCGAAGCCGATGCCGTTGACGATATCGCCGCGATAGGCCGGCAGTGTCACGCCGTTGATCGTTTCGTCATTGGCCGAGCGCGGCTTGGCGAATTGCCCGGCCATGCGGCCGACCTTGACCACCGGGCAGCCTGCCGCGAAGGTCATGACAATGGCCATTTGCAGCAGGACCTTGAAGGTGTCGCGAATTTTTGCCGCTGAAAACTCCGCAAAGCTTTCGGCGCAATCGCCGCCCTGAAGTAAAAACGCCCGACCTTGAGTGACTTCGGCGAACTGTCGGCGCAGTTCCCGGGCTTCTCCGGCAAATACCAGTGGCGGGTAACTGGCCAGGCTTTGCTCGACGCGCAGCAGGTGGGCCGCGTCAGGGTAGTGGGGTTGTTGCTGGATCGGCAGGGCGCGCCAGCTGTCAGGGGTCCAGATTGGGCTCATCGCAGACTCTAGTATTTGTAGGGGGTGGCCCATATTAGCAGCAATTAGTGCGTGACCTGTCGCGCTGCAATGGCCGACAATCGCGCCTTTGCGCTCGACACCGAGTGGTTGTTTTTTACAGCGTTGCGGGGAGTACCGGAGCGCGGCAAGGAGAGGAAATGTCTGAGGAGCGCGTAGAGCGTCTGCTCGCTGAAGTCCATGATGACTTCGGCATGATTCGAGTGCTGGAGGTGGCTGACTACCGTTTCCTCGAATTTGGCGATGCGATCGAGCAAAGTTGCGTATTCACCGCTGATCCCAGCTGGCTGGAATACGACTACACCCGCGCCATGTTGATCGGTGCGCTGTGCCATGAGGCTCCCGAGAGCGCGTTGTTCCTGGGCCTTGGTGCCGGAACCCTGACACAGGCTTGCCTCAAGTTCTTGCCTCTTGAAGACGTCGAAGCCATTGAGCTGCGCCCGGATGTGCCACGCCTGGCCATTGAGTATCTGGGCCTGGACGATGACCCGCGGCTGTATATCCGCATTGGCGACGCGCTCGAACTGTTGGACAGCGCCGAATCTGCGGACCTGATCTTTGTTGACCTTTATAACGACTTGGGGCCCGCCACTGGTCACCTGGCGTGGACATTCCTCGAAAGCTGTCAGAAAAAGCTCTCCCCCAACGGCTGGCTCATCATCAATCAATGGGCCACCGATGACGGCAAGCCGCTGGGCGCTGCCTTGCTGCGCGGCCTGTATCACCGCCATTATTGGGAGCTGCCAGTTAAAGAGGGTAATGTCATTCTGATGGTGCCGGCCGATCTTGAGCAGACGCTGGATATCGACGCGCTGACCGCTCGGGCACAGGCTCTGGCGCCGCGTTTGGGCTATTCGCTGGAGTCGCTGATCAAGGCGATTCGCCCTGCGACCTGATGCCCAAGGATGAAACGTTTTAGCGTCTGCCCCAGAGCCATCAGGCATTAAACGTTTTTTTGCGCACGAAAATATCGTTAAAGCCCGGTCTATAGAGGGGTACAGACGATTGTGCCCCAAAAAAACGCTTCTTTTTTTTGATAAATCCGGTATAGTGCGCGCCGGCCTTTAGCCGGGCCACGTTTAGGTGTCGCATTTCCCGAAGCACGCTTCGGCTGCTCGTCCGTTTCGCGGACAACCCCTGAACGCTCCATTCATTTAACGTTTTCGCAAATCCCCGCCGACAAAGCAGCCAGGGCGACTCTTGAGTCTTACACGGCATGCGCAGCTTTGGAGCATGGGTCTTTGCGGATGCACTTAGAGGCAGACCCATGACCCAGGAAACCGGCGGCTTCGCCGCTTTTAATCTTAATCCGAACATTCTTGCAGCTGTCATCGCGACTGGCTACGAAGAACCTTCGGCTATTCAGCATCAATCGATCCCGATCATTATGGCCGGTCACGACATGATTGGTCAGGCGCAAACCGGTACGGGTAAAACCGCCGCGTTCGCACTGCCGATCCTGCACCGCATCGATCCTGCTAAGCGCGAGCCGCAAGCCCTGATCCTGGCGCCAACCCGTGAGTTGGCGCTGCAAGTAGCAACCGCTTTCGAAACCTACGCCAAGCAAATGCCTGGTGTTACCGTTGTGGCCGTTTACGGCGGCGCCCCTATGGGTCCACAACTGAAAGCAATCCGTAATGGCGCACAGATCGTTGTCGCCACTCCGGGCCGTCTGTGCGACCACCTGCGTCGTGACGAAAAAGTACTGTCGACCGTGAACCACCTGGTTCTGGACGAAGCTGACGAAATGTTGAAACTGGGTTTCATGGACGATCTTGAAGTTATCTTCAAGGCTCTGCCTCCAACCCGTCAGACCGTATTGTTCTCGGCAACCTTGCCGCAGTCGATCCGTGCCATTGCTGAACGCCATCTGCGCGATCCGCAACACGTGAAGATCCAGACCAAGACTCAGACCGTTACCGCGATCGAACAGGCTCACCTGTTGGTTCACGCTGACCAGAAGACCTCGGCTGTATTGAGCCTGCTGGAAGTTGAAGATTTCGACGCCCTGATCATGTTCGTACGCACCAAGCAAGCGACCCTGGATCTGGCCAGCGCCCTTGAAGCCAAAGGCTATAAAGCTGCTGCGCTGAACGGTGACATTGCCCAGAACCAGCGTGAGCGCGTAATCGAATCCCTCAAGGATGGCCGTCTGGACATCGTTGTGGCGACCGACGTTGCTGCTCGTGGTCTTGATGTTCCACGTATCACTCACGTGTTCAACGTTGACATGCCTTACGATCCAGAGTCCTACGTTCACCGTATCGGCCGTACTGGCCGTGCAGGTCGCGAAGGTCGCGCACTGCTGCTGGTAACTCCTCGCGAGCGCCGCATGCTGCAAGTGATCGAGCGTGTAACCGGTCAGAAAGTTGCTGAAGTCCGCCTGCCGGATGCCCAAGCTGTTCTCGATGCTCGCATCAAGAAGTTGACCAACAGCCTGACACCTCTGGTAGCTGACGCTGAATCGACTCACGGTGATCTGCTGGATCGCCTGATTGCCGATATCGGTTGCAGCCCGCGTGCTCTGGCTGCTGCTCTGCTGCGCAAAGCAACCAATGGTCAGGCTCTGACTCTGGCTGCGATCGAACGCGACCGTCCACTGGTGCCTAACAGCGCACCGCGTGAGCGTTCGTCCGAGCGTACTGGCGACCGTCCGGACCGTGGTGATCGTGAGCGTCGTGCTCCGGTTCCATTGGCCGAAGGCCGTGCTCGTTGCCGTACCGCGCTGGGTGCGCGTGATGGTATCGCTGCCAAGAACCTGCTGGGCGCTATCCTCAACGAGGGTGGCCTGGCTCGTGAAGCTATCGGTCGCATCCAGGTGCGTGACAGCTTCAGCCTGGTAGAACTGCCGGAAGTAGGTCTGGAAAGTTTGCTGGCCAAACTGAAAGACACCCGCGTTGCTGGCAAGCAGCTGAAGCTGCGTCGCTACCGCGAAGATTAATTACAGCTTGCTGTGATTGATCGCTAAAAAAATCCCCGACTGGTTCGGGGATTTTTTTTGTCTGCAATTCCACGAAAAAACCAGCCCTTTGAGGAGGGGCTCCCGTAGCAGTTGCCGAAGGAACGAGGCTACGTTCGGTTGCGTAGCGACCGTAAATCCTGAGTCCGGGATTTGTCTGATCTGTAGGGGTGTCAGATTTTTCGACGGCTTCGCCGCCGGACGTAGCCTCGTTCCTTCGGCAACTGCTACGCAAGTGTTTTGCATAGCAATATCGATTCGTCCGGTAGGTTTTGCGTTGCACCAAACTAACCAAATTTATAGATATCCATCCCCAGCGCGCCCAACGTCCAGCCTTGGTGCGCGATGCTGAACGGGCCGCCTGCGCCGCGGGCGAAGTACAGTGGTAGCAGGTGTTCATCGCTGGGATGGTTTTTGGCTGCAAAAGGCGCCTGTTTTCGATAGTCGTGCAGCGCCGTCTGATCATCAGCGGCGAGCTTTTCGATCATCCAGTCACGAAAGGCCTTGGCCCAAGGTTCTATGCTCTCGGGGCCTGCATGCCAGTCGAGTTCGCGCAGGTTGTGGGTGATGCTGCCCGAGCCGATGATCAGGATGTCTTCGCTGCGCAATGCGGCCAGTGCCCGCCCGACCTCTGTCTGGGCCATCGGGCCCAGCTGGCTTGGCAGTGAAATCTGTACCACAGGGATATCGGCTGCCGGGTACATTAGCGACAACGGCACCCAGGCGCCGTGGTCGAAAGGCCGTTTGGCGTCCAGTCGGGCCGGTAAACCGTGGTCTGCCAGCAGTTGCACAATCCGGGCCGCCAGCGCCGGTTCGCCGGGGGCGGGGTATTGCACGGCAAACAGCGCAGGCGGGAAGCCCCCAAAGTCATGCCAGGTCTCGGGGGCCGGGTTGCTGGCGACCCGCAGATCGGTGCTTTCCCAGTGCGCGGAAACCAGCACAATGGCTTTTGGACGAGGCAGCTCGGTTGCCAGGCGCTTGAGCGCCGGGCCACTAGCGCCCGGTTCCAGTGCCAGCATTGGCGAACCGTGGGAGATAAACAGGCTGGGAAGCATGAAAGACGTCCTCAAGGTTAAGATGTGTCATCTTCATCCTGATCATTGATCTAAATCCAATATAAGTTTTAGTGCTTATCTATCGAATTTAAAGGTGAATCATGCAGCCCGAATTTTGGCACGACCGCTGGGACCGCA
This sequence comes from Pseudomonas sp. ML2-2023-6, assembly GCF_037055265.1. Classification (NCBI taxonomy): domain Bacteria; kingdom Pseudomonadati; phylum Pseudomonadota; class Gammaproteobacteria; order Pseudomonadales; family Pseudomonadaceae; genus Pseudomonas; species Pseudomonas sp. ML2-2023-6. Next base: position 2,140,101 of record NZ_CP146347.1, read on the forward strand.
ATCAGATCGGCTTTCACCTGCAGCAGGTCAATCCTTACCTTCAGCGTCTGTGGGGCAAGCTTGAGCTGGCGCCGGGCGGTCGTGTGCTGGTGCCGTTATGCGGTAAAAGCCTGGATATGAGTTGGTTGGCGGCCAATGGCTTTGAAGTGTTGGGCATAGAGCTGACACAGACGGCCGTGGAGCAGTTTTTCAGCGAACAGCAGGTCGAGCCACAGATTCGTCAGCAGGGTGCCTTCAAGGTGTACGAGGCGGGCCCGGTGACGATCTTGTGCGGTGATGTCTTTGCCCTGACCGCGACCGATGTCGCTTCCTGTGTGGGGCTGTACGACCGGGCGGCGATGATCGCATTCCCGCCCGAGATGCGTGCAGCCTACGCTCGGCATCTGACGCAAATCCTTGCACCTGGTTGCCAGGGACTGTTGATTACTCTCGATTACGACCAGTCACAGATGAAAGGCCCGCCGTTTTCGGTGCCGGACGCCGAGGTGCAGAGCCTGCTGGCGTCTGCCTGGGCACTGGACATCATCGAGCAGCCGGATGTGCTGGATCAGGAGTGGAAGTTCCTCAAGGGCGGCGTTACGCGTCTGGTGGAGCGGGTGTATAGCCTGAAAAAAACCGCCTGACCCACAATGCGGACACAAAAAAGGGCGACCGTAGTCGCCCTTTTTTGTGTTTGCCGTGGAGTTAACCGCGGCGACGCAGTGCATCGATACGTTCTTCCAGAGGCGGGTGGCTCATGAACATCCGTGCCAGGCCTTGCTTGAGGCCGCCGTTGATGCCGAAAGCCGCCATGGTGTCCGGCATGTGCACCGGCAGGCCCTGCTCGGAGCGCAAGCGCTGCAGGGCGCTGATCATGGCCGCTGTGCCTGCAAGCTGGGCACCGGCTTCGTCAGCCCGGAACTCACGTTTGCGCGAGAACCACATCACAATGGCGCTGGCCAGGAAGCCCAGAACCAGTTCGGCAAAGATGGTTGCGACGTAGTAGGCAATACCGCGACCTTCGTCGTTTTTGAACACCACCTTGTCGACAAAGTTGCCGATGATACGGGCGAAGAACATCACGAAGGTGTTCACCACGCCCTGCACCAGTGCCAGGGTGACCATGTCCCCGTTGGCTACGTGGCCGATTTCGTGAGCCAGTACCGCTTTCACTTCATCGGGCGAAAAGCGTTCCAGCAAACCCTGGCTGACGGCGACCAATGCATCGTTTTTATTCCAGCCAGTGGCAAAGGCATTTGCTTCGTATGCGGGGAAAATCCCCACTTCAGGCATTTTGATCCCGGCTTCGCGGGACAATTGTTCAACGGTTTGCATCAACCATTGTTCATGACGAGTACGAGGCTGAGTGATCACCTGGGTGCTGGTGCTCATCTTCGCCATCCATTTGGAGATGAATAGCGAGAACAAAGACCCTGCGAAACCAAAGACCGCACAGAACACCAACAGCTGACTGAGGTTCAGATCAACCCCGTTGGCCGCCATGAACCCGTCAAAGCCAAACAGGCTCAGGGTGATGCTGGCTATCAGCACGACCGCCAGGTTAGTGGCCAAAAACAGCAGAATGCGCATCATGGTTGTAAGAATCTCCTCGTCTTAGGGGTGTTGCCGTATGCGGGTATATAAGGTGCTGCCTCAGGCTATTCAACCGAGTGACTATTTCAAACTGTGTCCTACAGCCTGATTCTAGACGCCTACTGGTTATTTCCTAATACAGATCGACTTTATTTCGAACCGAAAGGTTCATCTAAACCCCGTAAATACAAGGGATTGCCCGGTTTAGAGGTGAGTGTGGCGGTAGAGAGGGAGGTGTGCGAGCAAAAGTGAAAAATGTTTCAGTAGACACATGCTGTGCGACTTTTCATTGGTCGCACAGCATATAAAGAAACTACTGACGGTAAGTCTTCAGGAAGTTACCGATCCGGCCGATGGCCATTTCCAGCTCGTCGACACGGGGCAGGGTAACGACGCGGAAGTGGTCGGGCCACGGCCAGTTGAACGCCGTGCCTTGAACCACCAGCAGTTTTTCCGAGAGCAGGAGATCGAGCACGAATTTTTCATCGTTGAGGATCGGGCACACTTTCGGGTCGATACGCGGAAACGCATACAGCGCACCCATTGGCTTCACGCAGCTGACGCCGGGGATGTCGTTGAGCAGCTCCCATGTGCGGTTGCGCTGCTCCAGCAAGCGGCCGTTCGGCAGGACCAGATCATTGATGCTCTGGTAACCGCCCAGTGCAGTCTGAATGGCGTGCTGGCTGGGTACGTTGGCACACAGGCGCATGTTGGCCAGCATGTCGATGCCTTCGATGTAGCTTTGGGCGTTTTGCTTTGGCCCGGAGATGGCGATCCAACCCGAGCGGAAGCCTGCGATCCGGTAAGACTTGGACAAGCCATTGAAGGTCAGGCACAGCAGGTCCGGCGCCAGCGATGCGGTACAAATGTGTACGGCGTCGTCGTAAAGAATCTTGTCGTAGATCTCGTCCGAGAACACGACCAGATTGTGCTGGCGTGCAATCTCCAGCATGCCCAGCAATACTTCCTTGGAATACACCGCGCCCGTTGGGTTGTTCGGGTTGATGATGACCATGGCTTTGGTGTTGGGCGTGATCCTGGCTTTTATATCGGCCAGGTCAGGCCACCAGTTGGCCTGCTCGTCGCACAGGTAGTGCACCGGATGACCGCCGGCCAGCGTTACAGCGGCAGTCCATAGCGGGTAGTCGGGGGCCGGCACCAGCACTTCGTCGCCATTGTTAAGCAACGCTTGCAGCGACATCACGATCAGCTCGGACACGCCGTTGCCCAGGTAGATGTCTTCAATGCCGACACCTTCTACCTGTTTTTGCTGGTAGTACTGCATCACCGCCTTGCGTGCGCTGAACAGACCCTTGGAATCGCTGTAGCCCTGGGAAGTTGGCAGGTTGCGGATCACGTCCTGAAGGATTTCGTCCGGCGCTTCAAAACCAAAGGGTGCCGGGTTGCCGATATTCAGCTTGAGGATGCGCTGGCCTTCCTCCTCCAGACGCTTGGCGTGCTTGAGCACTGGGCCGCGAATGTCATAACAGACGTTGGCGAGCTTGTTTGATTTGCTGACCTGCATGGCGATGTGATCCCGAAAATGAACGATCCAGGCAATGTGATAACCACGGCTCTGGGGAATTCTGTGTTTTCACACAGTGGCAAACACCGCTTAGCTTCAAGAATCCGTTTGAATGCAGCTAGGGCGGGTGCCAGACTGGCGTTTAACGAGGCGCAATCATACGTGCCACCCGACCCCTGGAAAAGCCACTGGTCGGGGTTTTTCAGTTGCAGAGGCAGAACCATGGAAAAGTTGAACAAAACCCTGGACGAATGGAAGGCGATGCTCGATCCGGAGCAATACAACGTGTGCCGTCTTAAAGGCACCGAGCGGCCGTTTTCGGGTAAATACAACGCGACTAAAACTGACGGCGTTTATCACTGTATTTGCTGCAATGAGCCGTTGTTTGACTCCAGTGCAAAGTTTGATTCCGGCTGCGGCTGGCCGAGTTTTTATCAACCGATTGGCGACAGTGCGATGGTCGAAATCCGTGACGTCAGCCACGGTATGGTGCGTACCGAGGTGGTCTGCGCCAAGTGCGATGCGCATTTGGGCCATGTGTTTCCCGATGGCCCACCACCGACCGGGCTGCGCTACTGCATCAACTCGGTGTGCCTGGACCTGGTTCCCCGCGACTGAATTTTTGAGGCACGGTCATGAACGACAACCTGCTCGATATTGCGTGCACCACTCTTGGCGGCGAGCCGAAAACCCTGGCGGACTACGCGGGCAAGGCGTTGCTGGTGGTCAATACGGCCAGCAAATGTGGCTTTACCCCGCAGTACAAGGGGCTTGAAGCCTTGTGGCAGCAGTACAGGGATCAGGGGCTGGTGATTCTGGGCTTTCCGTGTAACCAGTTCGGCCAGCAGGAACCGGGTGACGAGGCGGCCATTTCCGAGTTCTGCGAGTTGAACTTTGGCGTGACGTTTCCACTGTTCAAAAAAATTGACGTCAATGGCAGCCAAGCGCACCCGCTGTTTGTCCAGCTGAAGAAGCGCGCGCCGGGGCTGTTGGGTTCACAGAGGGTCAAGTGGAATTTCACCAAATTCCTGATCAGCGGCGACGGCAAAAGCGTCAAGCGTTATGCCCCGACCACCAAGCCTGAGGCGCTCAAGACGGATATTGAAGCGCTGCTTGGGTAGCGGTCACACCTGATTACGTAGCAGCTGGCGAAGGAACGAGGCTGCGTTCGGCTGCGCAGCAGTCGTAAAACCATTCAGCCTTGGTGTTTCAGATACATCGAGTTCACCGGGTTTACGTCGACTGCGTCGCCGGACGCAGCCTCGTTCCTTCGGCAGCTGCTACAGGTCTAGCTTTTTTACGCCTTTGGCGGCACCCAGGTGTCGATCAGGGCGGCGAGTTCTTCGCGCCGAAACGGTTTGGCCAGGTAGTCGTTCATCCCCGCCGAGCGGCAGCGCTCGCGTTCTTCGGGCATGGCGTTGGCCGTTAGCGCGACGATGGGCAATTTTGGCCAGCGTCCGCGGTGGCGAATTTGCCGAGTGGCTTCGTAGCCATCCATTACCGGCATATTGCAGTCCATCAGTACCAGATCAAACCCGTTCTGCTCCAACTGGCTCAGAGCTTCGCCGCCGTGGGCTGCAACCACCACCTCACATCCCAGTTTGCTCAACATGCCCTTGGCCACCAGTTGGTTGACCGGGTTGTCTTCGACCAGCAGTATCCGTGCGCGGTGCGCAACAGGTGTGCTGCTGGTTCGAGCGCCCGGGCTCTCCTGATCATCTCTTAGCAACAAGTGCTGCAAGGTTTTGTACAGGGCATAGCGCGAAAGAGGCCTGGCTTTTTGTTGCAGGGGCGCCAGTGCATTGACCTGGTCGCTGGGCATGAAGTTGCCGTAGGCGGTGACCAGCAGGATCGGTGCCGTGATGGCGGGTCGCAGGCCAAACAAGCATTCCGGACAGTCGGTGATCAACAGGTGCGGGTCGGTACCGGCCAGTGAGTCGTCCATGGAATAGCGTTTAAAGTCCACCCCCCAAAGCGGCAGATAGCTGCCGAGCAGTTCGCTCAGGCCGCTGCTCGCGGCACTCACAACCACCACCCGCCCGCATAGCGGGTTTAACGTGATGGCAGGGGTATGACAGGGTAAGGGCAGCTCGGCACAAAACTGGCTGCCAAAGCCGACTTCCGAACTGATGGTCAGTCGCCCCTGCATGACCTCACACAGGCTGTTGGTCAGTGCCAGCCCCAGCCCGGTGCCGCCAAACTGGCGAGTGATACCGGCTCCGGCCTGGGTGAAGGGCCTGAATATTCTGGCTTGGGCTTCCTGTGCGATCCCGATTCCGGTGTCACGCACTTCGATACATACCTGATCGTTTTTCGCGCTCAGGCGCACATCGACCCGCCCGAACCGGGTGAACTTCAGTGCATTGGATAACAGATTGCTGACAATCTGGCGTACCCGGGTCGGGTCGCCCAGGACCAAGGCCGGGAAGTCCGGGTCGATCAAGCACGTCAGCTCTACGCTGGGCGCTGCGTTCTGCGATAACAGGTTGGCGGTGTCTTCGATCAGGGTGCCCAGATCGAAGGCTATATGCTCCAGCTCCAGTTGGCCTGCGTCGAATTTTGACAGGTCGAGAATGTCATTCAGCAGTTCGACCAGGACCTTGCCCGAGTCGTGGGCAATCGACAGTTGCTGGTGTTGCTCGGCATTCAGCGGGCTGTCCAGACACAGTGCCAGCATCCCCAGCAGGCCATTGAGCGGCGTGCGTATTTCGTGGCTCATATTAGCCAGGAATGCCGACCGGGCCTGGGCCATTTCCAGTGCATTGCTGCGTGCCGCTTCCAGCTCTTCGTTGGAATGACGCAGTTGATCGTTAATCGCTTCCAGCTCCTGGGTACGCACCGAGACGATGTTTTCCAGTTGAGCCAGGTACTCGGTCAGGCGGTTCTCGGCGCGACGTCGATATTCCATCTCGCGGGTCATGGCCTCGAACTGCTGATTGGCGGTATTGACCAGCACCCCGATTTCATCGTCCTCGTGGCCGGGTGGGCAGTGCACCTTCGATTGCTCGGGGTCCCCCGGCTTGCTGTTGCTGATCTCACGAATGACGCGGACCAGAGGTTTGGTCAGCATCACGTAAAACAGGCCCAGGAGGATGAAAGTCAGAATGACGCCGCGAATAAAACCGCTGAGTAGCGTGACTTCCGCCCGCTGCAAGAACCGCTTGCCAAAGGGGTAGGTATCCACCTCAAGGCGCAATTCGCCCATGCTGTGTTCGGGCAGGGTATTGAAGTACAGTCGCTGCGCAAATGAGCGGTTGGAACCAAACAGGAAATCGCTGAGCGCTCGATAGCGCCCTCTTTCAGGTTGATCCTGTACCGAGGCGAGGATCACGTTGTCACTGTCGGTGATCTGTGCGCTGATGATCGCCGGTGAGCGCAACAGACCCAGCAACAGCTCCTGGGCAAGCTCTGAATCCAGGTTGTAGGCAATGCGCGAAGCCGGGTTATGACTGATCTCTAGCAGTGACTGGATTTCGCGATCGATGGCTGCGTTTTCACTGGCATAATCAATGCCGATCTGCAGCAGGCTCAGCATGGCCCCTAGAACCAAACCGACCAGCACAGTCAGCTTTGCTTGTTTGAAAGACAGGCGCTGGGTGAGTTTTAGATCCATGGGGTGCTGCACCTGTTTCCATTTCCTTGCGGCGTGCAAGAGTAGTCGATTAGTGGGTTAACCGGCAGGCAAAACTGCGGTAAATATGGCTAACCAATTGAGTCATGACGTGGATGAGGGGTAAATGTCTACTCATGGCTATATGCCATCATTGTGTATCAGTCTGAGGAAATGTTGTGAATTCTAAACTGGATGCCTTTCTGGAGCGGGCCGAGGCAGTGCTTGCACGTCTGGAACCCCTGCTGCCCGCGCAGCGCGAATCGATTGAGTGGAACGACTGCCTGGCCGCCCGGTGGCAGCGCGAGGGTCGCTCAGGTTATCTGATGCCGCTGCAGGTCAGTCTCGAGATGCGCCTTACGGACCTGATTGGCGTCGATAAACAGCGTGATCAGTTGAGCCGCAACACTAAACAGTTCCTTGATGGTTTACCGGCCAACCATGCTCTGCTGTGGGGCTCACGGGGTACAGGCAAGTCTTCGATCATCCGGGCTCTGCTCGCTGAATATGCCGGGGCTGGCTTGCGCCTGATTGAAATCGAGCGCGATCACCTGGCCGACCTGCCGCGTGTGGTCGAGCAGCTGCAGGGTTTACCGCAGCGCTTTGTGCTGTTTTGCGATGATTTGTCCTTCGAAGCTGGCGAGAGTGATTACCGGGTACTGAAAAGTGTGCTTGATGGTTCGTTGGAGCAAGCGCCGGATAACGTTTTGCTCTACGCAACGTCAAACCGTCGCCACCTGGTGCCGGAAAAGGAAAGCGACAACGAAAACTGGAAGAACGTCGACGGTGAGCTGCACCCTAACGAGGCAGTGGAAGACAAGATCGCCTTGTCCGACCGTTTCGGTCTTTGGCTGTCTTTCTATCCATTTACTCAGGAACACTTTCTGAGTGTGGTCGAGCACTGGATTGACGTGCTGGCCAGCAAGGCCGGCTTGCAGTGGCAGCGCGACGAGGCGCTGGATATCCTGGCTGTGCGCTGGGCTACCGGGCGCGGCAACCGTAACGGTCGTTGCGCTTATCAGTTCGCGCGGTATTGGGTTGGTTTGAAATTGTTGGAGCAAGCGCATGATTGATTTGAACGCCACAGGTGCAGGCCTGGACGGCTACACCCTGTTACAGGCGCAGTTGGAGTCGTTGTTGGCAGATGAACGTGACTTTATTGCCAACGCAGCGCAGTTTTCGGCGTTTTTGTATCACCAGCTGGATGATCTGAACTGGGCCGGGTTTTACCTCAATCGCAATGAAGAGCTGGTGCTGGGCCCGTTCCAGGGGCAGATTGCCTGCGTGCGCATTCCCTTTGGGCGTGGCGTTTGCGGGGCTGCGGCAGCGAGCAGGCAAACACAGCGGGTAGAGGATGTGCACGCGTTTGCCGGGCATATTGCTTGCGACAGCGCCTCAAACAGTGAGTTGGTTGTTCCGCTGATCAAGGATGGCCGTCTGATCGGCGTTCTCGATCTGGACAGTCCAAGCATCGGCCGGTTTAGCGAGCAAGACCAGCAAGGGGTTGAAGCGTTGGCTGCGATCTTTTTGCGCCTGAGCGAGTGCTAAAACCCCGTCAGCCCGGCCTTTAGCATTAGCGCGTCGATATCAATCGAATCGATTTGCTGGGGGGCGAGAAACTGCTGGGCGTACTGCATATACACCTGTTCGTGCATGAATAGTGCGAACAGCTGCGGGTCAATATGAGCATCGCGGCACATGGTGGCCATGATGCTCAGCGCTTCACTTAACGTCTTGCTGCGTTTATAGGGGCGGTCCGAAGCAGTCAGTGCTTCGAAAATATCGGCAATCGCCATCATCCGTGACTCCAGGCTCATCTCCTCACGCTTCAAGCGTTTTGGATAACCGCTGCCGTCCATTTTTTCGTGATGGCCTCCCGCGATTTCAGTAATGTTGCTCAAGTAACCAGGCAACGGCAGGCTGCTGAGCATAAGGATGGTTTGAACGATGTGATTGTTGATGATGTAGCGTTCTTCGCCGGTCAAAGTGCCGCGTTTAATGCTCAAGTTGTGCAACTCGCCCCGGTTGAACTTGTATTGCGGTACGTCGAGTTTGAAGCCCCAGGGGTTTTCTGGCGCAATCACGTCGGCTTCGGGGCGATGAAATAGGTGCTCGGGTTTGTCGGCCAGCAACTGTTCCGTAACCGGCAGGTCTTGCTCCTCGCGGGTGGACTGGCGTTTGTTTTCTTCCCAGGAGACTCCCAGGCGATCATCCAGAGTTCGGCTCCAGGTACGCAGGGAAATAACGTCCAAACGCTCAAGATCAGCCTCCAGCATGGCCTCGCCACCTAGATTGCACCGGGCGACGAAGCTGAAGTCGTCATCCAGTGCCGCTAAGCTGGCATCGCGCAGTTCGGCCAGCTGTTGCTCGTTACCGCCCAAGGCGTGCGCTTGCCAGTAGTTGATCCACGTATCGCGTTTGAGCACTTCAAAGCGGGTACGGATCTCGTGAATACGGTCGTACAGAGTTTCAAGCTTGGTGGCTTTGTCGACTACGTACTCGGGCGTCGTGACTTTGCCGCAGTCATGTAGCCAGGCGGCGATGCGCAGGGCTTCCCATTGTTCATCCGTGGGGTTGTATTGCTCGAACGGTGGCTGCTGGTTCGCCGCGGCTGCTCGGGCCAGCATCAGAGTGAGGGTCGGAACCCGTTGGCAATGGCTGGCGGTATATGGGCTTTTGGCGTCGATAGCGCCCGCCAGCAGTTGAATCAATGCATCCAGCAATTGCTTTTGGTTGGCTTGCAGGCGCTGACTTTCAATCGCGACTGCGGCTGTGCCCGCCACAGCCTGGATAAAGGCCACCCGGTCAGCCTGCACGTTATCCTGATCGACACTGGAGCCACTGTCGTTCAGCACCAGTACCAGAATGCCTACGGTTTCGCTGTGGCGGTTGTGCAGGCGAATACCGATCACGTGGATACTGTGACTGTCCAGTGCTTGCATCACCGGTTGCAAATAGCCCGCCTGCTCAAAGTTGAACGCGCGGGTAATACTGTCATTGCCTTGGCACAGAGCCCGCAGCCACTCCGGGCTCTGGCTGTCGTCAGGGTCCAGTGCAGTCTGTGGCAGGATTGTCAGGTCATGGGGCTGGCCATTGATGATCAATCCGTTAAGTTCCAGTTGCGTACTGTCGTTTTTTGTAAGGTAGATCAGGCTGGCCTGTGCCTGAGCGATCTTTAGGGTTTCAAACAGGACTGAATGCAATAAAGGTTCAAACCGGGTGTGCGCCGATAGGCTGGAGGTGATTTCAAAGAAGCTGGCGAGCGTTTCCTTCATACGCCCCATAGACGCCTCCAGCAGATCGATTTCGAGCACGGGCGACTGCTGCTTGAGCGGATAGCTGAAATCGAACCGCCGAATGGCATCGGCTTCGCGCACCAGTGCCTGCAAGGGCCTGACCAGCATTCGGGACGCCAGCCAGCCCAGTGGCAGGCACAGCAGCAGGATGGCCAGGGTCACTAGAGCACCTTGCCATCGCAGCTTGTAGGCATCGGCCAGCAGTTCGTCTTCCGGGATCATCATGGCCAGTTTCAAACCATTGGAGCTGCCGTCGTTCACCTTGAGCGTCGAAACAATCCATTGGCGTTGGCCGTCGTTTAGACGTTGCGGCGCGTCGGCTCCATGACTCATCAGATAGCTTAGGGCCGGACTCAGCTCCGAGACTTTGGGCAGTTGCGTGGGATCCTTGGCGGTTAACAACTTGCTGATATCCGGATAAGCGACTGCACGGCCATCGTCACCGAACAAAACCAGTTGCGTACCGGGCGTAGCCTGATGCTTGGCGAGGATGCCTGATAACTCTGAAAGGGTTACGTCTGCCCCGAGCACCGTGTTTGCAGCGCTGCGTTTGGCTAACGTCGTGCCGACTTCGTGAGTGGTGAAAAACAAATAAGGTCGAGTGGTGGTTTGGTTGTTATCGGCTAGCGCCGGAATAAACCAGCTCCGGGCGCGAGGGTCATAGGTTTCATTGGGGATGCTTCGCTGTTCCAACAGTGCCATGGAGGCATCCAAAAACTGGATTTTTGACTCGACCGTGGCTTGTTGTGCAGAGCGGATTATGGTCCAGGCCTGGTAGCTGGCTTGTGGTGGGGCTTGAACCTGGCGTCTGGTGGCCTGATCACGCAAGGCTCTGACGAGGAAAAAATTTCCGTTGTCATCTCCAATGTAGAGCGCTGCCAGCGTGGGGTTGTCTGCGAGTATTTGTCCAAAGGGTTGAAGCAGCCTGGTTCTAAACTCGACGTGATCCGTTGTGACATTTGGATTGAGGGCCAACAGGTTCAGTACATTACGTATCGGTTGATAGGCGTTCAGTAAGTCGAGTTGCACCACCTGCTCGATATGGCGAAACAGATCCTGGCTGCTGCCGAGAATAATGCGGGTTGTTTGCTGGTAGTTGAACACGCCCAGCACGGTGCCCAGCATGAGCAACAGAAATGTAAACATCGCACTAATGTGGACATGCAGCGGGAACTGATGCTTGTGGGCGTGCGCAGGGTTGCGCATGAGATGATTCTCCGCAGATATCTGCGTGCTGGTGCCTGTAAGCATAGTTACTCCGGGCCAATGCGCTCTTTGATTGGCCCAGCGGCGCCAGGAGGGGCTCAGGTGCTGTTGGCCAGTTTCTCAAGTTGCAGGGTTAGTGCCTGCTCCAGCGTTTGCATGGCGGCTTTCACCTCATCACGAATCTGCCCGAGGTTCGAGAGGTTGGCGTGCTCCAGGGCTTCACAGTGCTTGATTAGGGCATGGGCTCCGACGATCCTGGCAGCGCCTTTGATCCGGTGAGCAATATCGACAAACGCTTGCAACTCCCCGTCGTCAGGTAGTTCAAGCAGCGCCACGAGATCCTCGCGGTTGCTGAGTAACAGCTCTTGCAGCAAACGTGTTGTGCGTGTTTCGTCGCGTCCTGAAAGCGAGTAGATGCATTCGACGCTGAACACCTCAGGGCAGATATTGAGCGGTTCAAGCGTGCTCAAGCGTTGACTCAAGAGGGTCAGACTAATGGGCTTGAACAGGCAGTCGTCCATCCCGGCCTGCTTGCAGCGCTGGCGCTCTTCAGGTTGGGCATTTGCGGTAAACCCCAGCACCGTGCATGGCTTTTGCTGCGAAGCCTGCTCGTGCTGGCGGATGGCGCGAGTCAGGTCATAACCGTTCATGATCGGCATGTTGCAGTCTGCAATGACCAGGTCGAACGCACCTGCTTTCCAGGTTTTCAGGCCTGCTGCACCATCGTGTTCGGTAATAAATCGATGCCCCAGGAATCCCAATTGTTGGCACATCAACAAACGATTGGCGGGATGGTCATCCACCACCAGTACATTCAGTTGGCGAGCGGCCGGGGTGATTGTCGGCTCTTGCGTGGAGAGGGTCATGGCGGGCGCCAAAGCAGGTATTTTGAGGTTTATCTGCACCGTTGTACCGACGTTTGGCTGGCTGTTCAGTTCGAGGGTGCCGCCCATCATTTCGCACAGGCTGCGACAGATTACCAAGCCTAAGCCTGCGCCATTGAGTGCCAGTTGGCCGCTGTTCTCAACTTGGGCAAAGGGTTCGAACAGCCGTGCCTGATCGCGGTCACTGATGCCAATGCCGGTGTCTGTAACGCTTAACTGAAGTTCAACCTGGTCAGGGGTAGTGACAGGCAGCAGATCGAGTTCGAGCGTCACCTGGCCGTGCAGGGTGAACTTGATCGCATTGCTGATCAGATTGGTCAGAATTTGCTTGAATCGAAGCGGGTCTATCAGTACATCGGGCGCATGGGTTTCAGGGTTGAATATCAGGCAGAGCGTGAGGTTTTTTTGTCGGGCCAGACCATCAAACACCCGGATCACGGAATTGGCCAGATAGCGCAGGTTGACCCGCTCCGGTGACAGGTTCAGCCGCCCGGATTCGATGCGGGCGATATCAAGGATGTCGCCAATCAACTCCAGCAGGTCTTTGGCCGAGTTGTAGGCAACTTCAATGGAGGGTCGGTCGAGATGTCCCTGATCGGCACGTTTCAAGGTGAGCTCAAGCAAACCGATAACGGCATTCATCGGCGTGCGGATTTCATGGCTCATGGTTGCCAGGAAGGTGCTTTTGGCTCGGTTGGCATCATCTGCCAGCTCTTTGGCGGTGCGCAGTTCATCCAGAAGCTGGCGGCGCTCACTGATATCAATCCAGCCGCCGATGATGCCCTGTACTTCGCCCAGCGAATCCCGGTAGGGGAGGATCCAGTGATAGATAGTGAGGTTTTTATCGCCAATCTTCAGCGGGCGATCAAGGATGAGCGGTGTGCCTTCACGCATGACACGCAGGTAATCGGCCTGATAATCGTGGGCTTCGCACTCATTGTTCAGAAGGCTGCAGGTTTGCATCACCGTTTTGCCTATGATCTCTTCGCGCTTGGCCGAAAAGGCGCTCAAGTAGCTGTCGTTACAGGTTTTCAGAATGCCTTGGCGATCACGCACATAAATTGGATGAGGCGTGCCATTGACCAGCGCTCGCATAAATTCGTACTGATCACTGAGTGCCCGTTCGGCGATTTTCCGCTGGCGAATCTGGCGCCGCATATAGGCATTCCAGATCAATGACAGCAACAGTAAAAGGCTGGTGCCAATAATGATCTGGTAAATCAGGCGGTGGTAGTTGCGCCAGTAGCTGTCAGTTGCCGGGACGTAGCCGCGCCAGCGACTGTTGATGATACCCAGTTCGTCAGGTGCAATGCTCAGTAGCGCCTTGTTGAGGATCGAGCTCAACTCGGTGGCACCGCGTGCGGTGGCGAGGGAAAACGTTGCAGGCTGAGTGCCGATGGTGGCGCTGATCTGCAACCGGTCCTGGAACACTTGTGAGGCCAGTAAGTAATTGGCGATCACCAGCGTGTTGACCGCACCTTGCACTTTTCCCTCGGCCAGCAGTTCTGTGGCGCGATAGATGTTCTCGGTTTCGATCAGTGTTATCTGCGGGTATTCACGGCGCAGGTAAGGGATCAGGGGGTTGCCTTGGGGCAGGGCCAGTTTTTTACCCGCCAGTTGCTCAAGATTTTTGGGGTGTTCATATTCTTTTGCCGTGAGCAGGACAAACGAGTTCACGAGGTAAGGGCGACTGAAATTGAGGGTGTCTTCCCGGGTAACAGACGGGCTGATGGCCGAGATGATGTCGGTTTCGTGCTGATTGATCATCTGGATCATGCTGCTGATGCTGTTCGCGTGCTGTATCTCGAAGCGCAGTCCGGTACGCAGGCGAATCATCTCCAGCAGATCGGCGGTAATGCCCCTGAAATTGCCGTTGGCATCAAAGAATGTCAGCGGTGCCAGGGTTTCGTTGACCACCACTTTTACCACCGGGTGCAGGGCCAGCCAGCGCTCTTCGCGTTCTGAAAGCTGCAATTTTTGATCGGACATTAAAATGTCACTGCCTGCGCTCCAGCGTTTGGCAATGCTTTCTTGCTCGCTGTCGGGCACGGCCTTGAGTGCCTGGTTGATGATGTCGAGCAGTTGCGTGTTGTCACGGCGTACGGCAAAGCTGAAACCATGGGCTTCGTGTTTGCCGAAGTTGGCCATTTTGATGTTCTTCAGATACCCCTTGTTGATCATGTAATGGGTCGACACCGTGTCCCCCAGAAACACATCGGCCTGATCGAATGCCACGGCATTAATAGCGTTTTGATAAGAGGGGTAGGACTGAATGATCGCATTGGGGTAAAGCGCCTTGACCTCATCCAGTGGCAGGTAATGGTAAACCATGCTTAAGCGCAAGCCAGCCAGGCCTTGGGAGAGCGAGCGTGTTTCACCCTCGCGGGTCACCAGTACAGGTTGGTCGATGGCATACGGTGTGGAGAGCAACAGGTTCTGGTTGGCGGCCTCAAAGCCATTTGAAGTACCCAGGAGGTCAATCCTGCCCTCTTCAAGGGCCTTGATGGCCGCGTCTCTGGTAGGGAAGCGCTGAACCTTGACCGATACGCTGAGGGCTCTAGCAAGAATGCCCAGGTAATCGGCTGTGAAGCCTTCATAGTCATGACCGCTGTCGGTCATGTCGAAGGGAGGGTAGTCCGCAGTGGAGGTGCCAACCTGGAGTTCGCGTTTTTCCCGCAGCCAGTGACGTTGGGTTTTATCCAGAGGTACTTCCATGTGATAGGTGCCCGAGCGGCTGAGCAATGAAAATGTTTCAGTGCGGGCTGGCTCGGCAAACACGGGCATGCACAGGATTAATCCTGAGAGCAGTGATAGATATTTGTTTAACCGCGTGGGCATCCTATTTCTCACACCAGGGCGTTACGTTTGGCCAGTTCAATAAGATCAACCAGTGAATTGGCTTTAAGTTTTTGCATAAGTCGCTTTTTGTAAGTGCTCACGGTTTTGTTGCTGAGAAACATTCCGGTGGCTATTTCCTTGTTTGTTTTTCCTTGTGCAAACAGCTTCAGGACCATGAGCTCTCGATCGTTGACTAGTTTGAATAGGTCGATTTCCGAGAGGTTATCGTCTTCGTTTTTTTCAGGAGTCAATGCCTGGCTGGGAAAGTAATTGTAGCCTGAGAATACAGCTTTTATTGCACTGACAAGTTCACTCAGTTCTTCTTGTTTGCACACGAATCCAGCAGCACCTGACTGCATGCAGCGCATGGCGAAAAGCGTCGGTGATTGAGCGGTCAGGACCAGGGTTTTCAGAGTGGAGTTCATGGAGCTGAAACGCGCCAATACTTCCAGGCCATCAAGTTTTGGAATGCTGATATCAAGAATTATCAGGTCGGGGACGCACTCGCGGACCATTTGCATTGCATCTACACCATTGTCGGTTTCCCCGACTATTTCATAACCTTCATGCTCTAACAACATACGAATGGCCAGCCGAATAACCGGATGGTCGTCGACAATAAAAACTGTGCTCATATTAATTCCCCATAAAATGCTTCATAGAAAGCGCGCACCTTAGCTCAGTTATAAGGATGGGGGCACGATTCGAGTCGCCTACAAACGTAGTATGGGAGTTTTCCTACGCCAAATAAGGCGTGAACTCACGGAATGTTTGAAGTGTATAAATAGTTTAATTGCGGGGCTAGGCGGATGTTTAATGTGTAAGGCTATATGATTGTGTTGTTTTAGGTTATTTCCTACGCTGTGTTACTTGTTGTCTACATGGTGTTTTATTGTGTTGTTTGTGCGTTTCAATAAGTGTTTGCAGATAATTGGTGGGGCATGGCATTTGGTTGTGCCCACCCTTTTCACAAGGGCGGGCAACCGTTGTCAGGTGGGGCTGGAGCGGCCGGTCATTTCTCTGGCCATTTCAGTGGCGTAACCATCGGTCATGCCAGCGATAAAGTCGATGATGCGCATAAACGAACGATGCAATGGCCAGTGTGGATCGGGGGCGTTATTACCCAACAAATCGAGGATGCGGCGGTTCTTGAAGGAAGGCGCGCGTCCGCCATGTTGTTCCAGCGCTGCGCCGCAGAAGGCATTGAGCAGGATTTCGAGGGTGGTATAGGCGCCGATTTCGTGCAGGGTCTTGCGTTTGTCCTGGAAGATTTTCTTGCGCGCCATGTCTTTGGCATCCAGCACGCAGCGCTTTGCCGGGCCGTGCATATGCTCGACCAGATCCCCCGGCAATGTACCTGCCAGCAGCGCATCCTGCTGTTCGACAAAGGCCTGTGCCGCAGCGTTGGTCAGATGCTCAATGGCCTTGCCACGCAGGATCGCCAGCTTGCGGCGCTCTGAGTCCCTTGGGCCGAGCTGGCGATAGGTTTGTGGCAAGTCATCGCCCACCAGGTCCAAGAGCAGGGCTTCGACTTCCGCGTATTGCAGCAGATCCATCTCCAGGCCATCTTCAAGATCGATCAACCCGTAACAGATGTCATCGGCTGCCTCCATCAAGTACACCAAGGGATGGCGCGCCCAACGCTGGTCTTCTATTTGTGGCAGCCCCAGCTTGTGGGCAATACCTTCGAGCAGGTGCAGCTCACTTTGATAGCAGCCGAACTTGTGCTTTTTATAGCCCAGCGAGTCGGCGTGGCGTGCTGTCCAGGGGTACTTGAGAAAGGTGCCCAGGGTTGCATGGGTCAGGCGGGTGCCGCCGTCGAACTGGTGGTACTCAAGCTGTGTCAGCACCCGAAACCCCTGGGCGTTGCCTTCAAAACTCAAGAAATCATTGCGCTCAGCGTCACTCATGTCATCCAGCCAGCCACGTTTGGCTGCTTGTTCAAACCAGTTGCGAATGGCGTCTTCCCCGGAGTGACCAAAGGGCGGGTTGCCAATGTCATGGGCCAGGCAGGCCGATTGCACCACCATGCCCAGATCGGCGGGGTCGCACCACTCAGGCAGGGCGCTGCGGATTGTTTCGCCCACGCGCATGCCCAGCGAGCGACCGACGCAGCTGACTTCGAGTGAGTGGGTGAGCCGGGTATGGATGTGATCGTTACTGTTGACCGGATGAACCTGGGTCTTGCGTCCCAGGCGGCGAAATGCGCCCGAAAAGATAATCCGGTCGTGGTCTTTGTGAAAAGGGCTGCGTCCGAGTTCTTCCGGGCTGTGGTGCGGTTTGCCGAGGCGTTCGCGATTAAGCAGGGTTTGCCAATCCAAGGCGCAGTGCTCCGTTAATGACTGATCACGCAGCTTATCGCTTCTGGGCAGTATTCTGTAGTCGCTGGCGAAGGCTGCGTTGGGCTACGCAGCAACCCCCGCCCTTGTCATTGCAACGAAGGTCCTGCGGCCCCTGTCGCAGTCTGCGGCAGCGGCTACAGAGCATCAGCCTCAAGGCTTGCGCGTGGCCTGTATGACCATTTTGATCAGTGGCAACAGGCCGGTAGTCAGCCCAATCCAGCGAGAGGTGCCGTCAGTGCTTTTGCTTTTGGCGCCTCTACCGGTCAGAAAACCGAGCAGGGTGACAATCCCGACCCCCCACAAGGGAGCGTGCTTGATCCCCAGGGTTTCTTGCCAGTTACTGGTCATCCCGCGCATTTTTTGCAACGGTTGCAGCAGCTGTTGCGATTCATGACGAATCTCTTGGCGGTGCATTTCCATACGCAGGCGAATCAAGGTTTTGCGCAGTTCCTGGCGTGAGGCGTTTTTCGGCAATTCAGGCAGGCTCATGGCAGCAAACGCTCGCGGTCTTTGGCCAGCTCTTCGAGCGTGGCGTTGAAAGGAGAGGACTCGTCGAACACCGCCGCTTTAAGACGCAGCCCGCAGAAAACCGCGGCCAGCGTATAAAACAGACAAAGCCCGAGGATCCCGCTGATGCGGTAACTGTCCCAGAGCAGAATCATCACCAGCGCCGACAGCCCGATCAGCAGCAGTAACCCGAACACCAGTGCCAGCCCGGCAAATAACAACAGGCTGACAGTGCGCGCCTTTTGCTCTTGCAGTTCGATGCCCAGCAGTTCGACATGGCTGTGCAACAGACCTAGAAACGCGGCACCCAGGCGCCGCGGTGAGGAACGGGGGGAGCCGGATTCGTCTGTCATATCAGCGCCGAGTTGCCAGCAGACCAATCAAAAAACCTACGCCAGCTGCAATACCCACGGACTGCCAAGGGTTGGTCTGAACGTAATCTTCAGCAGCCACCACGGCAGCCTGGCCACGTTCTTGTAGAGACCCTTTGGTTTCTTCAATGGTTTCACGGGCTTTAAGCAGGCTTTCCTTGATCTGTGCGCGCAGCTCTTCAGCCTGATCACCGGCCAGGGAGGCGGAGTGCTCCAGCAGCCTTTCAGTGTCGAGCACCAGAGCCTGGAAATCGGCCATCAATATTTCTTGAGCATTCTTTGCTGTTTTGCGGGCCATGATTAACTCCGTTAGTGGCTTGATGATCGTTCGAGTGTAGGCCTTCGGTGAAGGTTCACTCGCTTCTCTGACATTACATGGGCTATCGGGATGCACATGCCAGAGAGGTTTATTTTGATACAGGGGTAAAACCTTACCTTAAATCATTCGTTTTCGCGGGAGGTTGCTGCATCACGCGAGTCAGTGCTTTCAAAGCAGCCTTCCAGCAAGTGATAGCGGTTATGACGAACTTCATCCACCCTGCGTTGCACGGTTTTTTCTGGCAGGCCAAGCATGACCAGTGCGTGGGAGGCGAGCATAAGGCTCGACTCCAGGAGTTCCGGCACCACTTCCGTGGCCCCGGCGGCTTTGAGGTCGGCGAGTTGGCTATCGTCGCGGGTTCTGACCAGGATCGGGACCTCGAGGGTTATCAGTCGAGCCTCCTTGAGCACGCTCATGGCCACCTCGGTATTGTCTACGGCAATCACCAGCAGTCGCGCGCGATCAAGGCCTACGGCTCGCAGTAAATCACCCCGCCGGGCGTCGCCGTAATGCACGCTGCTGTGCGCTTCGGCTGCTTCCTGAATTCGATCAGGGTCGTAGTCCAATGCGACAAAGTCCTTGTGCTCGCGGCTTAGAAAACGCCCGATGGACTGGCCTACTCGGCCATAGCCGCACATCACCACGTGGTCGTGCAGCTCGGCACTTTGTGCGGTAATTTCCTCCAGTTCGGCTTCTTCGTAGGATTGGCGGTGCAAACGGGCTGCGATTTTTGGCGCGGCCCTTAGCAACAAAGGCGTCAGCAGCATTGAGCAGAAGGTGGCAGCCAGCAGGTAGGCGGCAAAATCGGGCGGGATCAGGGAATTGAGTTGCATCTGCGCCATCAGTGCAAAACAGAATTCGCCGCCCTGGGCCAGCGCCAGACCACTGCGCCAGGCCGTTTCACCGTCGCTGCCGCGCAGTTTGACCAGTATTGCCACTACTGCGCCCTTGATCAGCATCAGGGCCACAGTCAGGCCCAAAATCAGGAGGCCGTGGTGGACGAAAAGTTGCAGGTCAATCAGCATGCCGATGCTGACAAAAAACAGGCCCAGCAAGATGTCCCGGAATGGCCTGATATCCGCTTCGATCTGGTGCCGGTAGTGGCTTTCACCCAGTAGCATCCCGGCAAGAAACGCGCCCAGTGCGGGTGACAGCCCGAGCAGATGGGTGAGCCAGGCGGTAAGCAGTACGATCACCAGCGCCAACAATACGAACAGCTCGGCGGAGCGTGATGCGGCCACTTCGTGGAACAGGCGCGGCAGCAGAAAGCGGCTGGCAAACAGCAACCCGAAAAATAAAATTACCGTTTTACCCAAGGTCACTGGCAAGGCCCAATACCAGGCCTGATCGCTACTGCCTGCGAATACGGGCACCAGGGTGAGCAACAGCACCGCGACAACGTCTTGAAACAGCAACACGCCAATTGCGTTCTGGCCGTGGCGACTGAAAATTTCCCCCAGGCTGGTGAGTTCTTTGCTGACGATTGCCGTGGACGAAAGCGCGAGCCCCGCACCGAGCAAAAACGCGCCGCTAAAGCTCATTCCAAACCCATACAACAGACCGCCCAGAGCAATTGCACAGCACAGCACTTGCAGGCTGCCGAGCCCAAACACTACCCGGCGCAGCTTGAGCATCTTGGGCAGAGAGAACTCCAGTCCGAGGGAAAACAGCAAAAACACCACCCCAAGTTCTGCCAGGTCGGGCAAGTCCGGGCTGTCGTTGATCCAGTCCAGTGCGGTAGGGCCAACTAACAGGCCGACACACAAATAACCCAGCACCGGCGGCAACTTCAGGCGCCGAAAGAGGGCAATAACCACCAGCGACGAGGCCAGAATGATGAGTAGATTGGCAAACACGAAGACTTCCCTGTCAGGTCGGGTAAAAAGGTCGCGAGCATCCGGCAATTGAGAAGGGCTGTCGCTGATATGGGTCAAGCGTAGTCGCAAGGAGCGTAATAGAGCGATTGTATTGCAACATCAGTGAAGTGACTGGTGGTATCTGCTACGGGTCGACGTCGCCCGGCAAGGCTCCTAAGATGAACACTTTATTACTTAGGTCGTTATTTATGCCTCCCGAATGTCAATTGTTCGGCACCTTGGGCTGCCACCTGTGTGAGCTGGCCGAAGCGATTCTAATGCCTTTGGTTGAGCATGGGTTGATGGTCGAACTGGTCGATATCGCTGACAGCGACGCGCTGTTTGAAAGTTACGGTCTGCGTATACCCGTATTGCGTCGGGTAGACACGGGCCAGGAGTTGGACTGGCCTTTTGATGCTGAGCAAGTGGTGAACTTTCTCGGATAAACCCCGGGTCTTTGCGCGATAATCGCCGGCTGCATTTATCGTCCGAGTTCTTCTATGTCGCCCCAGCCTTTCAACGCCGCCGAGCATCAAGCCAGCACTTTGTATCTGCCGCCAGGCAGCTGGCTGACGGTGCTCGACTGTCTGTGTGAGCATTTTCGCGCCATCAGCCGCGACCAGTGGCTCGACCGTATCGCCCGTGGCCGGGTCCTGGACGCTAATGGCGCGCCGATCAGCCCACAGTTGGCCTATAAAGAAGGCCTGCGCATTCACTATTTTCGCGAAGTGCCCAACGAAACACCGATCCCGGTGCAAGAAACCATCCTGTATGCCGATGAGCATCTGGTTGTGGCCGACAAGCCGCACTTTCTGCCGGTGACCCCGGCGGGCGAGTATGTTGAGCAAACGCTGTTACGACGCTTGATCCGAACGCTGGATAACCCGCATCTGGTGCCGTTGCACCGGATCGACCGGCATACAGCGGGCCTGGTGCTGTTCTCGGCTAACCCGCAGAGTCGTTCGGCGTATCAGTCGTTATTTCCCACTCGAAAAATTGAAAAACGCTACGAAGCCATCGCTCGGGCCTTGCCTGATCTGGCACTGCCGCTGGTGCATAAAAGCCGCTTGGTCGAAGGCGAGCCGTTTTTCCGGATGCAAGAAGGGCAGGGCGTCAGCAATACCGAAACCTTGGTCGATCTCTGTGAGAAAAATGGTGATTTGTGGCGTTATGCGCTGTACCCGGTCACCGGGAAAAAACACCAGTTGCGGGTGCATATGGCGGCACTGGGGGCGGGAATCTGCAATGACCCGTTTTACCCCGAGGTACTCAAGGATGCTGTCGATGACTACGCCAACCCGCTAAAGCTGCTGGCCCAAAGCTTGCGCTTTGTCGACCCGCGGACGGGTGAAGAACGTTTTTTTGAAAGCCGGATTCAGCTGGACTGGTGAGCGGATCTCTGGATGTGTGGGAGCGAGCAAGCTCGCTCCCACAGCAGGTTTACAGCTCTTTGACGGTACGAATCTGGTCTTTATTGATACGGGTTTCTTTGCCGTCCAATTGTTTGAACTGGTAGAAGCCCGAAGCGTCATCGTATTTTGGCGCGTCGACTGTCTGGATTTCACGGCCGTCGTTAAGCGTGATCACTGAAGGCGAAGAGCAGCCGGCAAGGGCAGCCAGGCCAGCAGCGAGCATAAGGGCGGCGAGAGTCCGGTTAGTCATGGTGTATCTCCAACAAGTGAATGTGCTGTTATGGATTAACTGTCCCTGAGACGTATACATCGTCTGCAAGTTCCATTGCTAGTGTCGCGCGGACACCTGCGCGGATTATTTCAGGAAGTCCGCCGTATTGAAATTAGTCAGTCGAGAGTCATTGTCCGCGCATTGCCAGGCCCGAGCATTGAGCTGCAGCATGATTTTGCGTGGACTGCGTTCGCCCCTCGCCCATGCAGCTTCGAAGGCGGGTGCCAGTGCAGTCGGGATCACGCACAGCAGCGGCTCCCACTGTTCGCCGTGACGCACCATCACCGGTTGATCGGGATGTTCGCCAGCCGCGCCAAGCAGTGCGCCAAGCAAGTCGCTGTCCATGTTGGGTACATCACACGGCAACACCAGCAAGTGTGAATGCCTGGCCGCGGCCAGACCCACTCGGATCCCCGCCAGAGGGCCGTCAAAATCATCATTGCCATCACTGACTAACTGGTCGGCATATTCTGCGTATCGGTCGTGGTTGCGATTGCACGAAATGATCAGATCATCGGTCAGCGGGCGAGCAATGCGCTGTACGAACTCGATCAATGGTTTGCCCTGCCACGTCACCAGGCCTTTGTCCTGACCGCCCATACGCTGGCCGCGTCCGCCTGCCAGCAGCAAAATGGAGCATTGAAACTGGTGCATAAAGGACTCCGCGCAACCAGCAAAAAGAAGGGCTGTGATATAACACCGGGCTGTTTCTCCTACAACTGGACCTCGTCTATGAAAGCCAAGGTTGATGCACCTTTCGTACCTTTAAATATCGCCGTTCTGACCGTCAGTGATACCCGGACTCTCGAAACCGATACTTCTGGCCAGGTCTTTGTCGACCGCCTGAGTGATGCCGGGCACAACCTGGCTGCTCGGGTGCTGCTCAAGGATGACCTGTATAAAATCCGTGCCCAGGTCGCGACCTGGATTGCCGAGGATGAGGTGCAAGTGGTGCTGATCACTGGCGGCACAGGGTTTACTGCACGCGACAGCACGCCTGAAGCCGTGAGTTGCCTGCTGGATAAACAGGTTGATGGCTTTGGCGAGTTGTTCCGTCAAATTTCGCTGGCTGACATTGGTACGTCGACCGTGCAGTCCAGGGCCTTGGCCGGTTTGGCCAACGGTACGCTGGTGTGCTGCCTGCCGGGTTCGACCAATGCGGTACGCACCGGTTGGGACGCAATTTTGGCCGAGCAACTGGACTCACGCCATCGCCCGTGCAACTTCGTCGCCCACTTGAAGCAGGCACCGGCCTGTGAAACCCGTGGGTAAGCCAGGCCGTACGGGCGAGCTGATGCCCGTCGAAGTGGCTTTGGCGCGCTTGCTGGCGTTGGCCGAAGCTGCGCCGATCCGCGATACCGAGTCGGTGCTGCTGGCAGCCAGTGCTGGCCGGGTGTTGGCCCATGACCTGATTTCAAGTCTTGATCTGCCACCGTGGCCTAACAGTGCGATGGACGGTTATGCGCTGAATGTGGCCGATTGGTCGGGTGAGCCGCTAGCGGTCAGCCAGCGTATTTTTGCGGGCGCGGCGCCAGAGCCCTTGGCTCCCGGGACGTGTGCGCGGATCTTTACCGGCGCGCCTGTGCCTGAGGGGGCGGACTGCGTCGAAATGCAGGAAAACGCCCAGGTGCAGGCTGACGGTCGTGTGGCCTTTACTCAAGCCTTGCATGCCGGTCAGAACATTCGCCCACAAGGGCAAGAAACCACCATTGGCGAAGTAGTCCTGTCGGCAGGCACCCGTTTGGGGCCGGTTGAACAGGGGCTGGCCGCTTCCCTGGGTTGCGCCACGCTGCAAGTGATTCGTCGGGTCAAAGTTGCCGTGTTGTCGACGGGTGATGAGTTGGTTGAGCCGGGTCAGCCATTGGGCCCTGGGCAAATCTACAACAGCAACCGCGTATTGCTCTGCAGTTGGCTGACGCGATTGGGGTGTGAAGTGGTCGATGCGGGGATTTTGCCCGATGACTTGCCTGCGACCCGTCAGCGCTTGGGTGAGCTGAGTGCGGTTGACCTGATTTTGTCTACCGGCGGGGTGTCGGTGGGCGAGGCCGATTATTTGGGCGTTGCTCTGCGCGAAGAAGGCGAGCTGGCCTTGTGGAAACTGGCAATCAAACCGGGAAAACCCCTGACCTGTGGGCATTTCCGCGGCGTGCCGGTGATTGGTTTGCCGGGCAATCCGGCCTCGACCCTGGTTACTTTCGCGATGCTTGCACGACCTTACCTGCTGCGCCGTCAGGGCGTGCAAGCGGTCGAACCGCTGAAATTCCAGGTGCCAGCCGGTTTTGTATGGCCCAAGCCGGGCAATCGCCGCGAGTACTTGCGCGGTCGCTTGGAGCAAGGGCGTGCGCTGATCTACAAGAACCAGAGTTCGGGCGTGTTACGCAGCGCGGCCTGGGCCGACGGGCTGGTGGAAGTGCTCGAAGAGCGCACCCTGGTTGAAGGCGACTGGGTGGGCTTTATCCCGTTGAGTGAAGTGCTGGGTTGACGCCTTGTGGGGCGGAGAACTTGTAGCAGCTGCCGTAGGAACGAGGCTGCGTTCGGCGACGTAGTCGTCGCGAAATCAGGCACTGCGGTGTGCCAGTAAAACCCAGCTCTCAGAGTTTACGACGACTCCGTCGCCGAACGCAGCCTCGTTCCTATGGCAGCTGCTACGAAATCGGCGCGCGCCCATACCTGTCGCTCAAACGCACGATATCGTCTTCGCCCACGTACTCGCCGCTTTGCACTTCGAT
The DNA here is from genome assembly GCF_037055265.1 of Pseudomonas sp. ML2-2023-6. Classification (NCBI taxonomy): domain Bacteria; kingdom Pseudomonadati; phylum Pseudomonadota; class Gammaproteobacteria; order Pseudomonadales; family Pseudomonadaceae; genus Pseudomonas; species Pseudomonas sp. ML2-2023-6. The sequence goes on from NZ_CP146347.1 coordinate 2,164,839, forward strand.
CATCACCAGATCAACCGCCCCGCAGTTGCTCAGGCGATGAGGGCTGCCGGGTTTGATAAAGGTGGACTCGTTGGTATCGAGGACAAAATCGAGGTCGCCGTTGGTCACCTGCGCCCTGCCGCTGACCACGATCCAGTGTTCGCTGCGGTGCTGGTGCGTTTGCAAGGACAGCGCGGCCAGAGGTTTGACCACGATGCGCTTGATCTTGAACCCCGGGCCTTCTTCCAGCACGGTGTAAGTCCCCCACGGGCGGGTCACGGTGCGGTGCAGGCGATAAGCATCGTGGCCCTGAAGCTTGAGCGCCTGGGCAATATATTTAACGTCCTGGCTGCGCTTGGCATCGGCGACGAGCAGCGCATCCGGTGTGTCGACAATGATCAGGTCATGCAGGCCCACCCCGCCCACCAGACGCTTGGGTGAATCGATGTAGCAGTTATGCACGTCGTGCAGCACGTGTTCGCCATTGCACTGGTTGCCATTGGCGTCTGCCGGGCTCAGTTCGCGTACCGCCTGCCAGGAGCCGATATCGCTCCAGCCCAGTTGGCAGGGCACCACGGCCACTTTTTGCGAATGCTCCATCAGTGCGTAGTCGATAGAGATATCGGGCACCAGGGCGAAGCTCGGGCTATCCAGTTCGAGGTGGCGCTGCTGTTGGCCCTGGAACACCTGGCTGTGTTCCAGGCAATGGATCACTGCGGCCAGTACCTCAGGCGCGTGGGTCTTGAATTCGCGCAGCACGCTGTCGACGCGCATGCAGAACATGCCGCTGTTCCACAGATGCAGGCCGCCATCGAGGTAGTCCTGGGCCGTCCGGGTGTCAGGTTTTTCAACAAACTGCGCCACTTCAAAGCCGCCACTGCTCAGCGCCGGGCCTTTCTCGAGATAGCCGAAACCGGTTTCGGCTCGGGTTGGCAAAATGCCGAATGTTACCAGCCAGCCCCGGTCAGCCAATTGCCGGGCACTGTCGACCGCCTGACCGAAGGCCGCGATGTCGGTGATCAGATGGTCGGCGGGCAGCACCAGCAGTTGTGCATCGCCACCGTAGCGTTGCGCCACCTGCAGGGCGGCGGCGGCAATCGCCGGGGCAGTGTTGCGGCCGAAAGGCTCAAGGATAAAATCCAGCTCGACGCCGCAGGCATTCAGTGGGCGGTAATCGTCGAGCGTGCGGAAAAAGACGTCGCGATTGGTCACAGTCAATAATTGGCCGACATCAGGTAGGCCGATTGCACGACTGAAGGTCTTTTGCAGCAGGCTCTGGCCGTCTGGCAGGCACATAAAGGGCTTGGGCATGGCTTCACGCGACACTGGCCACAGCCGGGTGCCAGCGCCACCGGCGATGATGCAGGGAACCAGTGTGCTCATTCAGAACGCCTCTAGAATCATTGAATTGCTGTCAGACGTTGAAGTCTGACGGGTTCTGCGGCTTTGATCGACCTGTGGTTGTTAAATCATGACGGTATGGGTCTTTCTGCTCTGGCTGTTGTCCAAGCATTCAGGCCGTTTATGACGAGGGATGGAGCATGAGTTCAGGTAAGGCGTTTTTGATTTTGCATGGCAAGCAAGCCCTTAACGAAGAGGTGCGGGCGGCCGTTGAGCATCAGCGTGCGGCAGGCTGGGAGTTGGCAGTACGCCTGACATGGGAGGCCGGGGATGCACAGCGTCTGGTGCGCGAAGCGCTGGATGCTGGCTACACCCATCTGATCGCTGGCGGCGGTGATGGCACCTTGCGCGATATTTGTGAGGCCATGGCGCTGGCCGATACCGAAGCCAGTCTGGTGCTGTTGCCGCTGGGCACTGCCAATGATTTTGCGCGAGCGGCGGGTGTATCGCTGGAGCCCCACGAAGCCCTGGCCTTGCTCGATACGCCTGCCCGGGCGATTGACCTGGGGGAGGTCGGTGGTCAGTTGTTTTTGAACATGGCCACCGGAGGCTTTGGTAGCCAGGTGACGGCGAATACGTCCGAAGACTTGAAAAAAGTCCTGGGCGGCGCGGCCTATCTGTTTACCGGTCTGTCGCGCTTCAGCGAGCTGCACGCGGCGTACGCCGAGTTGCAGGGCCCCGATTTTCACTGGAAAGGCGAGCTGCTGGCGCTGGGAATCGGCAACGGTCGCCAGGCGGGAGGCGGGCAAGCGTTGTGCCCTGAAGCCCTGGTCGATGATGGCTTGCTGGACATCAGTATCTTGCCTGCGCCCCAGGAAATCGTAGGCACCCTGAAGAGTCTGATGGCAGAGGGTTGGGGGCTGGATAATCTGTTTGTTCGGGCGCGCCTGCCCTGGATTGAAATCAAGGCTGCCGAGGGTCTTTCAATGAATCTCGATGGCGAGCCGCTTGAGGGTGACGCCATGCGCTTTACGGTGCGCAAGGGCGCCTTGAAGGTTCATTTGCCAGAGGGGTCGCCATTGCTGGGCCAGTGAAGCGTTGCGGGATAGTTGGTGGCTATCCGATATCAAGGTTGCGGGAATTCGGCCGATAAGGTTGGTCATCAAGTTCCTACGCTCAGGAGTTACTCATGGCCGGCATCCTCGACACGGTAGACCAGCGCACTCAGTTGGTCGGTGCAAACCGACTGGAACTTCTCATGTTCCGCCTGGCAGGTCGGCAGCTATTCGCGATCAACGTATTCAAGGTGCAGGAGGTTCTGCAACTGCCGAAACTGACCCTGATGCCACACCGCCATCCCCATGTCTGTGGCGTGGTCAATTTGCGCGGCAAAACCCTGCCAGTGATCGACCTGTCCCGGGCTATTGGCATGCGTGCTCTGGTGCCAGGCCCAGACAGCACCATCATCGTGACCGAGTACAACCGTTCGGTGCAGGCCTTCCTGGTGGGCGGGGTCGACCGCATTGTCAATATGAACTGGGAGGCCATCCTGCCACCGCCCACTAGTGCCGGGCGCCAGCATTACCTGACCGCTATCAGCAATGTTGATGACCAATTGGTCGAGATCATTGATGTGGAGAAAGTCCTGGCTGAAATCGTGCCGTACAACGCCAAGGTGTCGCGGGAGAAGCTTGCTGATCCGATCTTTGAGCAGGTGCGGGGGCGTGAAGTGCTGCTGGTCGACGACTCCAGCGTGGCCTTGGCGCAACTGCGCGAAACGCTCTCGCAACTGGGGATCAAAATGCACATCGCCAGCGATGGTCTTAAAGCATTGAACATGCTCAAGGGCTGGGCCGACACCGGTCAGGTCATGACCGACAAGCTGCTGATGATATTTACCGATGCCGAAATGCCGGAAATGGATGGCTATCGGTTGACCACTGAAATTCGCAACGATCCGCGTTTGCGCAGCCTGTATGTGGTGCTGCATACCTCGCTGTCTGGCAGCTTCAACGAATCAATGGTGAAAAAGGTCGGTTGCGACAATTTCCTATCCAAATTCCAGCCGGACAAACTGGTGGATGTTGTGCGTCAGCGCCTGATGCTGGACCAAGTGCCTGCGTGAAGCTGCGTATCTTTGCATTGGTGATTGGCTCGTATATTGTGGCCTTTTTTTACCCTGCAGGGAGCATGCGTCATGCTGCGTCTAAGCGCGCTTTATCGTTTTCCACTGAAATCCGGCAAGGGTGAAAGCCTGCCTCAGGCCCGGCTGGACAAGTTGGGGCTGGTCGGTGATCGACGCTGGATGCTGGTGGATGAAGCAAGCGGGCGTTTTCTTACCCAGCGTGCCGATCCAAAAATGAGCCAGCTGTCCGCGCTCTGGAATGCGGCAGGCGGTTTGACCTTGAATGCTCAGGGGTTTGAGGCGCTGGATGTGGCAGTGCCTGAGGTGGATACCGATCTGCGGGGCGTGACCATCTGGCGTGACACCTTGCGTGTGCCGGATGCGGGGGATGCCGCTGCCGACTGGCTAAGCCGCTTTGTGGAAAAACCGGTGCGGCTGGTGCACGTGCCACTGGAGCGGGCACGCACCACTCAGGCGGGCTATGGCCGTGATGATGACAAGGTCGCGTTTGCCGATGGCTACCCGCTGTTGCTGATTGGTCAGGCGTCTCTGGATGACATTTCACACAAGGTCGGACGACCTTTGGACATGCTGCGCTTTCGGCCCAACCTGGTGATTGAAGGCAGCGAGGCCTTTGCCGAAGACGGCTGGAAGCGCATCCGTATCGGTGATGTCGAGTTTCGCCTGGTCAAGTCCTGCTCGCGTTGCATCCTGACCACCGTCGATCCGCAAACCGGTGTCCGTGATGAGCAGCGTGAACCGCTGGCGACCCTGATGACCTATCGCAAGCAGGAAGAGGGCACCATGTTCGGTCAGAACCTGGTGAACGACAGCAATGGCGTGCTGGAAGTCGGGATGCCTGTAACGATTCTGGAATAACGCTACCTACCCCTGTGGGAGCGGGCTTGCTCGCGATTCAAGCGACGCGGTCTCTCATGCAGTCTGCATTGAGGCCATCGCGGGCAAGCCCGGCTCCCACAGGATTTGATTCCCCGCACACCTTCCGGTGTGCGGGTGGGCATCAGTTACTGATCATCAAAATACCGCTCATGCCAGTCCACCACGGGCTGTGGTGCGTTGAGTTTTTGGCCGTAGATCACCGAATAAGACAGCACGTTCTGCACGTACTGGCGTGTTTCGTCGAACGGGATACTTTCGATCCATACGTCGAACCCCAGATGGTTGGCACCTTTGAGCCATTGACGCACGCGTCCCGGCCCGGCGTTGTAGGCCGCTGAGGCCAGCACCCGGTTGCCATTGAACTGGCCATGTACCTGGCTCAGATAAGCCGCGCCCAACTGGATATTCTTGTCCGGGTTCAGCACCTGCTGCGGTGATGCCAGCGGGATATTGAATTTTCGTGCAGTCTCTTTGGCGGTGGCTGGCATCAATTGCATCAGACCACTGGCACCCACGCCGGAGCGGGCGTCATCCATAAAGGCGCTTTCCTGGCGGGTAATGGCGAATACCCAGCTGGAATGCAGGCCGCGGAGCTTGGCTTCACGCACCAGCGTGTCGCGGTGGGCCATCGGGAAGCGAATGTCCAGATCATCCCAGTACTGGGCCTGACTGATGGTTCGGATAGCCGGAAAATACCACTTCAGGTCATAGGCAAGCTTGGCTTGGGCGACCATCTCGTCGCGGTTGAACAGGCGGCTGACGTAGTACCACTCACGGCGGCCATCGACGATTTGCCCGCGATCATGAAACTCCAGTGCGCGCTGCACACCTGCAGTGTTGCGTACTTTTTTGATCAGTTGCGGGCTGAGCATCAGTGGCTTGTTATTGAGCTGGTAAGGCGTTTGCGCCCGATCAGCGGCCAGGAAGCCATAGAAGTCGCGCTCGTTGGATACTTTTTTAAATAGCGCCAGTGCTTGTGGGTTCTTCGGTTCGGCCAGTTCAAGGCTGCGCGCTTGCCAGTAACGCCAGCGGCTGGTGGTTGCCAGATCTTGTGGAAGCTTGCGGGTCAACTGGTAAGCGTCTTCCCAGCGACCCAGGCGCAGCAGCAGGCGCAGGCGCCATTCGGTGACGGTGTTGTCACGCAACTCCGGGTCATATTTGGTCATGATGTCCAGCCCGCGACTGTCGTAGCGGCGGGCGAACGTCAGGCCGATTTCCCGGGCGATGGCGACTTTTTCGTCGCGCGAGAAATGCATATTGGTGGCGTAGGTGTCGAGCAGGGCTGCGGCTTTTTCCGGATCCTGGCGGGCCAGGCGGCGCAGGCCCAGGCCTACGGCGTCAGACATTGCCTCGCTGGCTGGGGCAAAGCGCGATGGCTGGCTCAGCATGTCGGGCTTTTGCGCCACATCAATCATCAGTCTGGCCTGTGGGCCCAGGGTATTGAGGCCATTGGCCAATGATGTCGCCAGGGAGTAATTGCGCGCCTCGGCAGCGAGCTTGACCCGCTGCCAGCGTTTTTTCTCGGTCAACTGACCTTCGGCGGCCCACTGGCTGAACAGCGCGTCGCAGGCTGCGGGCTGCGCTTTACCGACCAGCCACAGTTTTTCGGCGTTGGCATACCCTTCGGCCTTGCGGTTGTGTTGCAACTCATACTGGCCATTGAGGCAGTCCAGTTCGGTGAAATTCAGCTTGGGGTCGTAATACTTTTCGAAAGTAGCCCAGTCGCCACGGTCTGCCAGCCAGCGTAACCAGCGCAGTTTCATCCAGTTGGCTTGCGGCAGGTCGCCGTGTTCAGCCAAAAACTGCTCGATTTCGGTGTTGCTGGCTGACTTCAGGCGTGCGGTCAGCTCGTCATAGGCCAGGTAGGGCGTCAGCGGGTAAGTGCGCAGGGCTGAAGCATTCTGAAAATAAGGGCCGGAATCGCCTTTGGCCAGTGCGAGCTTGGCTTGGTCGTAGAGTTGGCGTTGTTGAGTCAGGTCTGCGCCGTGGGCGGCTTGCACGGCACAGCTAGTGAGAAGCAGGCAGGATAAAAAGTTGAAGAGACGACTGCGCATGAGGCTTCCGTACAGATAAAAAACGTGACGAGTGCGGGGCGGGCCAGCACTGATTGTTACGTAGCTTAGCCTTTTGCCAGCGGCGCGTGAAAGCCTTGCAGGCCAACGGGTGCAACTTGGCACTAAATGAAGGGAAGAGGGCACCGTACAAGAAATACCCGGCCGCCCAAGGGTACAAATCAGGTAGAATGCGCGCCCAGTTTTTGGAGAAGCTCATGACCCTGCTCAAATTCAGCGATGTGTCCCTTGCTTTCGGCTCTATGCCGTTGTTGGACAAGGTGTCCTGGCAGATCGCCCGTGGAGAGCGGGTGTGCATCATCGGCCGCAACGGTACCGGCAAGTCCAGCATGATGAAGCTGGTTAAAGGTGATCAAAAACCCGATGACGGCTCTGTTTGGCGCGCGCCCGGCCTCAAGATTGGCGAATTGCCGCAAGAGTTGCCGGTAGCCGACGAGCGGACCGTGTTCGACGTTGTGGCCCAAGGTCTGGACGGTGTTGGCGAGTTGCTGGCCCAGTACCACCACCTCAGCCAGAACATCGTCACCGATGCTGACCTGGACAAGCTGATGCACGTCCAGCAAGACCTCGAAGCCCGTGATGGCTGGCGCTTGCAGCAATTGGTCGACAGCACCTTGAGCCGTCTGCAGTTGCCGGCGGATAAAACCCTTGCCGAATTGTCTGGCGGCTGGCGTCGTCGCGTTCTGTTGGCACAAGCACTGGTTTCCGAACCGGATCTGCTGCTGCTCGACGAACCGACCAACCACCTGGACATCGGTGCAATCGCCTGGCTCGAAGAGGCCTTGATGGGCTTCCAGGGCGCGGTTCTGTTTATTACCCACGACCGTTCATTCCTGCAAAATCTGGCTACCCGGATTCTGGAACTGGACCGTGGCGGCCTGATCGACTGGAACGGCGACTACGCCAGCTTCCTGGTCCACAAGGAAGCCACACTGGCCGCGGAAGAAACCGCCAACGCGCTGTTCGACAAGCGTCTGGCCCAGGAAGAAGTCTGGATCCGCCAAGGCATCAAGGCTCGTCGCACCCGTAACGAAGGCCGCGTACGCGCCCTGAAGGAACTGCGTGTAGAGCGCAGCGAGCGTCGCGAGCGTACCGGTAAAGCCAACATCCAGCTGGACACGGCCGACAAGTCCGGCAAGCAAGTAATGGTGCTGGAAAACGTCAGCTTTGCTCACCCGGGTGGTCCGTTCCTGCTCAAGGACTTCTCGATGGTGCTCCAGCGCGGCGACCGTATTGGTCTGCTGGGTGCCAACGGTACGGGCAAAACCACACTGCTCAAGCTGATGCTGGGCGGCCTGGTGCCAACCGAAGGTACAGTTGAAGAGGGTACGCGCATCGACGTGGCTTACTTCGATCAGCTGCGTCATCAACTGGATCTGGAAAAAACCGTGATCGATAACGTGGCCGAAGGCCGCGACTTTATCGATATCGACGGTCAAAGCCGCCACGTGCTCAGCTACCTGGGCGACTTCCTGTTCAGCCCTCAGCGTGCCCGCACGCCGGTCAAGGCGCTGTCGGGTGGTGAGCGTGCCCGCCTGTTGCTGGCCAAACTGTTCAGCAAGCCAGCTAACCTGCTGGTGCTCGATGAGCCAACCAACGACCTGGACGTTGAAACCCTGGAGCTGCTCGAAGAGGTCCTGCTGACCTTCAAGGGCACTGTGCTGATGGTCAGTCACGACCGGGCATTCCTCGACAACGTGGTTACCAGCACTCTGGTATTCCAGGGCGAAGGCAAGGTTCGTGAATACGTGGGTGGTTATCAGGACTGGCTGCGTCAGGGCGGTTCACCGCGCCTGCTGGGCGTAACCGAGAGCAAGTCCGGCAAGGCCGACCTGAACTCGGCCGTGGTCGAGGCTGCACCGGCTCCTGTGGCGGCTCAGGCTGCTCCTGCGGCGAAAAAGAAACTCAGCTACAAGCTGCAGCGTGAGCTGGAAGCTTTGCCGGCTGATATCGACGCCAAAGAACAGGCGATTGCTGCTGTTGAAGCAGAAATGGCCGACGCTGGTTTCTATCAGCTGCCTGCTGCTAAAACCGCTGAAGTGATCGCCAAGCTTGAAAAGCTGCAAGGCGAGCTTGAGCAACTGGTTGAGCGCTGGGCTGAGCTGGATGCCTGATTGACCCTGTGCTGAATTGAAAAAGCCCGGCCCTTTAACAAGGTGCCGGGCTTTTTTGTTGTTACATGCAGATAAACTTAATCAGGTTTTTTCAGGCTGACAGCCAGCACGTCGCACGGAGCACCGTGCAGTACGTCGTTGGCGGTAGAGCCCAGCAGCAGGGCAAGGCCGTGACGGCCGTGGCTGCCGACCACGATCAGGTCGCATTTTTGCGCTTTGGCCAAGGCGTGGATTTCCTGGCGCGGCTGGCCGTAGTTAAGGTGGCAGTAATCCTTGTGCAACTGCGGGTACTTGGCGATCAGCCGCTCAAGACGTTCCTTGGCCTGATCGAACTGTTGTTGTTGCAGTTGCGAGAGATCCATTGGCACGTCGCCGCCAAACGCCATCGCCATCGGTTCTACGATGTGTATCAGCGACAGTTTGGCGCCGTTGGCCTTGGCGCTTTCGCTGGCGCGGTTGATCACGGGGTCGCATTCGTCGGTCAGGTCGACAGCGACCAAAATATGTTCGTAGGGCATGTGGGGTGCTCCTGTAAATGGCGATCAGTTATGAGTATGGCCCTTTTCCAGAGCCTTGGTTCAAGTCCGGGTCACTCGTTTATCAAGTTATGAGAGTACAGATATGACGGTATGGATAGTGGTGTCAATCCTGGCACTGGTTCTCAGCCCTTTGGCCTGGTTGCGGCCTTCCCGGGGGCAAAGCGGGCGGATGGATTTGCGCATGGAGGCACGGCGCATTGGTTTGTCCATGCAGCTGGCGCCTCAGGAGTGGCCGCATTGGCTTGAGCCGCAGCCGCCCGGTTCTTGCGCGCAGTATCACCGCCCGCGCCGCAGTACTAAGCCTGATGTTTGGTGCTATTGGCAATCGGCACCGGGAAAATGGCTCAATCGCTGGCAAGAAGAATGTGAGGATGAGCGCTTGCTGGAGCAGTTCAAAAAGCTTCCGGCCAACGTCTATAAAGTTGAGGCTGATGGGCAAATGATCGTGCTGGTATGGGGCGAGAAGGGCGAGGCGCAAGTGCTGAAGGCGATTGATGAAGTGCTTAAGGCGCTGGCATGAGCACCTGCACACCCTGTGTGGGAGCTAGCCTGCTCGCGATGCAGGCGTTGCGGTCTATCAGTTACACCGAGGTGATGCGATCGCGAGCAGGCGAAATGTGTTTTTGAACTGACTACCGGGTCGTTTTGTCATCATTGTTTTGGACAATTGACAATCGATCGCTTTTCCGTGAAGGTGTCGACACCCAAATCAAACGGGCGTATGAATTGAGTGTTTGTCATGTCAGACGACTCTCATTCAACCCCGATTATCGCGTTGGCGGGTGTGTCTGGCGTATTGGCATCAACCTTGACGCAAAGGTCAATGACAGCCAGACGCAGGCGTGCGACGTGTACTGTTCAGCTTCCATATCCTGGAGATCAGTTGATGATTTACGAAGGTAAAGCCATCACGGTTACGGCTCTTGAAAGTGGCATCGTCGAACTGAAGTTCGACCTCAAGGGTGAGTCCGTCAACAAGTTCAACCGTCTAACCCTGAACGAATTGCGTCAGGCGGTAGATGCGATCAAGGCAGACGCTTCGGTCAAGGGCGTCATCGTTTCCAGCGGTAAAGACGTGTTTATCGTCGGCGCCGACATCACCGAATTCGTCGAAAACTTCAAATTGCCGGATGCCGAGCTGATCGCTGGCAACCTGGAAGCCAACAAGATCTTCAGTGATTTCGAAGACCTCAATGTGCCTACCGTCGCGGCCATCAATGGCATCGCGTTGGGCGGCGGTCTGGAAATGTGTCTGGCTGCTGACTTCCGGGTCATGGCTGATAGCGCAAAAATCGGCCTGCCGGAAGTCAAGCTGGGCATCTACCCAGGCTTTGGCGGCACCGTGCGCCTGCCGCGTCTGATCGGCGTTGATAACGCGGTTGAGTGGATTGCCTCGGGCAAAGAAAACCGCGCCGAAGATGCTCTGAAAGTCAGCGCCGTCGATGCTGTGGTGACTGCTGACAAGCTGGGCGCTGCCGCGCTGGACCTGATCAAGCGTGCCATCAGTGGCGAGCTGGACTACAAGGCCAAGCGCCAGCCGAAGCTGGAAAAGCTCAAGCTCAACGCAATCGAACAAATGATGGCTTTCGAAACCGCCAAAGGTTTTGTAGCTGGTCAGGCGGGTCCGAACTACCCGGCACCGGTTGAAGCAATCAAGACTATCCAGAAAGCCGCGAACTTCGGTCGTGACAAGGCGCTGGAAGTGGAAGCCGCAGGTTTTGCCAAACTGGCCAAGACCTCAGCTTCGCAATGCTTGATCGGTTTGTTCCTGAACGATCAGGAACTGAAGAAAAAAGCAAAAATCTACGACAAGATCGCCAAAGACGTGAAGCAGGCTGCCGTTCTGGGCGCTGGCATCATGGGGGGCGGTATTGCCTATCAGTCGGCTTCCAAAGGTACGCCGATCCTGATGAAAGACATCAACGAGCACGGCATCGAGCAAGGGCTGGCTGAAGCCGCCAAGCTGCTGGTAGGTCGCGTTGACAAGGGTCGCATGACCCCAGCGAAAATGGCCGAAGTGCTGAATGGCATTCGTCCTACGCTGTCTTATGGCGATTTCGGCAACGTCGACCTGGTGGTCGAAGCGGTAGTCGAGAACCCGAAGGTCAAGCAAGCCGTACTGGCGGAAGTGGAAAATCACGTTCGCGAAGACGCCATTCTGGCTTCCAACACCTCGACCATTTCCATCAGCCTGTTGGCCAAAGCCCTCAAGCGTCCGGAAAACTTCGTCGGCATGCACTTCTTTAACCCGGTGCACATGATGCCCCTGGTGGAAGTGATTCGCGGTGAGAAGTCCAGCGATCTGGCTGTAGCAACCACCGTTGCCTATGCCAAGAAAATGGGTAAAAACCCGATCGTAGTTAACGACTGCCCGGGCTTCTTGGTCAACCGTGTGCTGTTCCCGTACTTCGGCGGTTTTGCCAAGCTGGTCAGCGCCGGTGTCGACTTCGTGCGCATCGACAAGGTCATGGAAAAATTCGGCTGGCCAATGGGCCCGGCGTACCTGATGGACGTGGTCGGTATCGACACCGGCCACCACGGTCGTGACGTGATGGCTGAAGGCTTCCCGGACCGTATGAAAGACGACCGTCGTTCGGCGATTGACGCTCTGTACGAGGCCAAGCGCCTGGGTCAGAAGAACGGCAAGGGCTTCTACGCCTACGAAGAAGACAAACGCGGCAAGCAGAAGAAAGTGGTTGATTCGAGCGTGCTTGAAGTACTCAAGCCGATCGTTTACGAGCAGCGCGACGTGAGCGACGAAGACATCATCAACTGGATGATGATCCCGTTGTGCCTGGAAACCGTGCGTTGCCTGGAAGACGGTATCGTTGAAACTGCAGCCGAGGCCGACATGGGCCTGGTGTACGGTATTGGCTTCCCGCTGTTCCGTGGCGGCGCTCTGCGCTACATCGACTCGATCGGTGTTGCAGAGTTTGTAGCACTGGCTGATCAGTACGCTGAACTGGGCGCGCTGTACCACCCGACGGCGAAGCTGCGTGAGATGGCCAAAAACGGCCAGAGCTTCTTCGGTTAAGCGCCCCATTAGAGTGAGAGTGAAATTATGAGCTTGAATCCTAGAGACGTGGTGATTGTAGACTTCGGTCGCACCCCGATGGGCCGCTCCAAGGGTGGCATGCACCGCAACACCCGTGCTGAAGACATGTCTGCGCACTTGATCAGCAAAGTGCTGGAGCGCAACAACAAGGTTGACCCGGGCGAAGTGGAAGACGTGATCTGGGGCTGTGTAAACCAGACCCTGGAGCAGGGCTGGAACATCGCGCGCATGGCGTCGCTGATGACCCAGATCCCGCACACCTCTGCTGCGCAGACCGTGAGCCGCCTGTGCGGCTCGTCCATGAGCGCCCTGCACACTGCAGCGCAAGCGATCATGACCGGTAATGGTGACGTGTTCGTGGTTGGCGGCGTCGAGCATATGGGCCACGTGAGCATGATGCACGGCGTTGACCCTAACCCGCACATGTCGCTGTACGCGGCAAAAGCCTCGGGCATGATGGGTTTGACCGCGGAAATGCTGGGCAAGATGCACGGTATTACCCGTGAGCAACAGGATGCCTTTGCCGTGCGTTCTCACCAACTCGCCCACAAGGCGACGGTAGAAGGCAAGTTCAAGGACGAAATCATCCCGATGCAGGGTTATGACGAAAACGGTTTCCTGAAAGTTTTCGACTACGATGAAACCATTCGTCCAGATACCACCCTGGAAAGCCTGGCGGCGTTGAAACCTGCGTTCAACCCTAAAGGCGGCACCGTGACTGCAGGCACTTCGTCGCAAATCACCGATGGTGCTTCGTGCATGATCGTGATGTCTGCCCAGCGTGCCAAAGACTTGGGTCTGGAGCCGTTGGCAGTCATCCGCTCGATGGCGGTTGCCGGTGTGGATCCAGCGATCATGGGCTATGGTCCAGTACCGGCTACACAAAAAGCATTGAAGCGTGCGGGCTTGAATATGGCCGATATCGACTTCATCGAGCTTAACGAAGCTTTCGCTGCACAGGCTCTGCCAGTGCTGAAAGATTTGAAAGTGCTCGACAAGATGAATGAGAAGGTTAACCTGCACGGCGGTGCCATCGCTCTGGGTCACCCGTTTGGTTGTTCAGGTGCGCGTATCTCCGGCACTTTGCTCAATGTAATGAAGCAAAATGGCGGTACCTTCGGGTTGTCCACCATGTGCATTGGTCTTGGCCAGGGCATTGCCACCGTCTTCGAACGCGTCTAAGCGTTGCGTTGATGGAAGCCGGGGCCTTGTGCCCCGGTTTTTGTTTTTAAGCGAGTTTATTTTTTTATTTGCAGAGGGGCCGCAACATGCCGCTACAACCTGGGCTCTATCAGCACTACAAAGGCCCGCAATATCGGGTATTCAGTGTGGCTCGCCATTCTGAAACCGAAGAGGACGTAGTGTTCTACCAAGCCCTGTATGGCGATTACGGCTTTTGGGTGCGCCCGCTGAGCATGTTCCTGGAGTCAGTCATCGTCGAGGGTGAACAAGTCCCGCGCTTTGCCCTGATTCAGGCCGAAACCAGCCTTTTTTCCCGGCCATAAGGCAAGGTCGCGCAGAACCCTGTGCTTGACCTCACCTTGTAGCCACTATATATAGCGGTGCCGCGTCAGGCGCGAACCGCCTTTCACTTCTAGAATTCAGGAATTTTCTGATCCATGGGCAAATCGCTGGTCATTGTGGAATCCCCGGCTAAGGCCAAGACCATCAACAAGTACTTGGGTAACGAGTACGTGGTGAAGTCGAGTATCGGCCATATCCGAGACCTGCCCACCAGCGGTTCGGCTAGCGCCAGCAAAGAACCGGCTGCCAAGCGTGGCAAGGCAGCGGCGGGCGAAGCGCCGGCCCTGTCGCCAAAAGAGAAGGCTCAAAAGCAGCTGATCTCGCGCATGGGCGTCGATCCCGAACATGGCTGGAAAGCCAAGTACGAGATCCTGCCCGGCAAGGAAAAGGTCATCGAAGAGCTGCGCCGGCTCGCCAAGGATGCTGACACCATCTATCTCGCAACCGACTTGGATCGCGAGGGGGAAGCCATTGCCTGGCACCTGCGCGAAGCCATTGGTGGTGATGACAGCCGCTACAAGCGCGTGGTGTTCAACGAAATCACCAAGAAGGCGATTCAGGAAGCCTTCTCCAAGCCGGGTGAGCTGGATATCAACCGGGTTAACGCCCAACAGGCACGCCGCTTTCTCGACCGCGTAGTGGGTTACATGGTTTCACCGCTGCTGTGGGCCAAGGTTGCCCGTGGCCTGTCGGCTGGCCGTGTGCAATCGGTCGCCGTGAAGCTGGTGGTTGAGCGTGAGCGCGAGATTCGTGCGTTCAACCCTGAAGAGTACTGGGAAATTCACGCCGACCTTGGTACTGCCAAGGGTGCGAAAGTGCGCTTCGACGTCGCCCGTGAAAAAGGCGAGGCGTTCAAGCCGCTGAACGAAGCTCAGGCCATGGCGGCGCTGGAGAAGCTCAAGGCTTCGAACTACAGCATCGTCAAGCGTGAAGACAAGCCGACCAGTAGCAAGCCGTCGGCACCGTTCATCACCTCCACCCTGCAACAGGCCGCGAGCAATCGTCTGGGCTACGGGGTGAAGAAAACCATGATGATGGCTCAGCGCTTGTACGAAGCGGGCTACATCACGTACATGCGTACTGACTCCACCAACCTGTCGGTTGATGCAGTCGAGATGGCGCGTACCTACATCGAAGGCGAGTTTGGCGCGGACTACCTGCCGCCAGCACCGAACGTCTATAGCAGCAAGGAAGGCGCACAGGAGGCTCACGAAGCGATTCGTCCTTCTGACGTAAACATGCACCCGAGCAAGCTGTCGGGCATGGAGCGCGACGCTGAGCGCCTTTACGAGCTGATCTGGCGCCAATTCGTGGCTTGCCAGATGCTACCGGCCAAATACCTGTCGACCACTGTCAGTGTGGCTGCCGGTGATTTCGAGCTGCGTGCCAAGGGCCGCATTCTGAAATTCGACGGTTACACCCGTGTGATGCCGCAAATTGCCAAACCGGGCGACGATGACGTACTGCCGGACATGGTCCAGGGCGACGTGCTGAAACTGATCGAACTTGATCCGAGCCAGCATTTCACCAAGCCGCCTGCGCGTTACTCTGAAGCCAGCTTGGTAAAAGAGATGGAAAAGCGCGGTATTGGTCGTCCTTCGACCTACGCCGCGATCATCGGGACCATTCAGGATCGTGGTTACGTGGCGTTGCATAACCGCCGCTTCTACTCCGAAAAAATGGGTGACATCGTTACTGAGCGCTTGTCCGAGAGCTTCTCCGACCTGATGGACTACGGCTTCACGGCCGGTATGGAAGAGAACCTCGACGATGTGGCTCAGGGCGAGCGCGACTGGAAAAACGTGCTGGACGAGTTCTACGGCGACTTCAAGAAGAAGCTTGAAGTAGCGGCGGCGCCGGAAGGCGGGATGCGTGCCAACCAGCCAGTGATGACTGATATTCCATGCAAGGAATGCGGTCGTCCGATGCAGATTCGCACGGCTTCTACCGGTGTATTCCTGGGTTGCTCGGGTTACAGCCTGCCGCCTAAAGAGCGTTGCAAGGCCACCGTCAACCTGGTGCCGGGCGACGAAATCGCTGCGGACGACGAAGGCGAGTCCGAATCCTTGGTGCTGTTGGGCAAACACCGTTGCCCGATTTGCAGCACGGCGATGGATGCTTACCTGCTGGATGAGAAGCACAAGCTGCACATCTGCGGTAACAACCCGGATTGCGTGGGCTACGAAATCGAAGAAGGTAACTATCGCATCAAGGGCTACGAAGGTCCGAGCCTTGAATGCGACAAGTGCGGCAGCGAGATGCAGCTAAAAACCGGCCGTTTCGGCAAGTTCTTCGGCTGCACCAATGCAGAATGCAAAAACACCCGCAAGCTGCTGAAAAGCGGTGAAGCTGCGCCGCCGAAAATGGACCCGGTGAAAATGCCGGAGCTGAAGTGCGAGAAGGTCAACGACACGTATATCCTGCGTGACGGTGCTTCGGGGTTGTTCCTGGCCGCGAGCCAGTTCCCGAAAAACCGCGAGACCCGTGCGCCGCTGGTGATCGAGATTGTTCCGCACAAGGACGAGATTGATCCCAAGTACCACTTCTTGTGTGAAGCGCCGAAGAAAGACCCGGATGGCCGCCCTGCAGTGATTCGCTACAGTCGCAAGACGAAAGAGCAGTACGTGCAGACGGAAGTAGACGGCAAGCCGACTGGCTGGCGTGCGTTCTACGACGGTAATAGCTGGAAGGTAGAAGACAAGCGTAAAGAAAAAGACGCTTGATCCGAGCTGGTAGCTGAATAAAAAACCGCGCAAGGGCTGCATGCCTTGCGCGGTTTTTTGTTGGTGCAAGGCCTTGTAGCAGCTGCCGAAGGAACGAGGCTGCGTTCGAGCGCGAAGCGGTCGTAAAACCTGAGCATGCGGCCTCTCAGGTAGATTGCGGCCTCTGGTTTTACGACGGCTGCGCCGCCGAACGCAGCCTCGTTCCTTCGGCAGCTGCTACAGAGGGTTGTTAGTCCTTGCGCCAGCACAGCCTGATCCCTGAGACTGCACAACCTGCCTTTACCCTTTCGCTGTGGAGCGCCCGCATGGCTCACGAACTCTATACCCGCACTAATCAGAAGATCTATTTTGCAGGCCTGGCCCTTGAGGCGATGAACAAGGCGGGGGAGGGGCGAGCCATGAATGCTCAGGCTCTGGTTCAGGCTGAGCGCGAGTCGGCGGTGTTTCATTTGTATGGCGCGCTGCTGGGTTTGTGTCACGAGATAGCGGGCTTTTATCGCCTGCCCCAGGCCAATGCACCTCGGGTCGAGTTGCTGCTCACTCAGCAAGTGCTTGATCAGAAGGCTATTCCTGAGCTCGCAGAGCTGGTTGAGTTGGCGCAAGCGCCGCAGACCTGGCTGGCGCAGCTGGTGGCCACCCATGCCGCGCTGTATCAGCCGCTGCAGGCGCCGAAAAAGGTCAAGGCGGATGTGTTCCAGCCTTTGATCGTTGCGGTCAACCTGGAAGACGAGGCGCCCCAGGCGTTGAGCCGCGAAACAATGGAGGAGTGGCGTCAGAACCTTAAAGGTCTGGCTATCCGGTTTCGTGACGGACTCAATGAGTGTTAAAGGTCTAAACCGAAACGGTACAGTCATTCATCAGTCTGTAATGCAAAGCGCTACAGATCCCGGGAATTTTCCACGGGATGGCTGATATACTCCCGCGCTTTCGTGGAGAACAAATTTATATGCCAACGTCCTTTCTAGAAATTGTCGAGTTGCCAGACGGCCGCATCGAGTTGCGCCGTGCTGAAGACGAAGGGTCTTTGGTAACGCTGAATTTTTCTGAAGATGCCAAGGCATTTCTTCAGGGTCAGCACGTAGAGGTGGCCAAAGCCATGCTCAGCGTTGGTGTGCAAATGGCGGGTCGACTGGCCGAAGGCGACCTCGAAAAAGACGATGGGCCGCGCATTCTTCATTAAGCGGCCCTGAACCGTGTGCCACAGCCAGGCCATTGCGTTCTGCACTGGCCCTGTGGCGGCGCCAGGTTTTAGCCCAAGCGAATATTCAAGCTTTGCCCGTGGCCTGTGCGTGCTGCGCTGATCAACTGTTGGCGTGCTGCGCTGTTCAGTGGGTTGATCCAGCTCACCACGGTGTGACTGCGACCCAGGCGCAGCGCTTCGCAGGTGAGTTGCAAGGCGCTTTTATTGCCGTTGGGCTGCAGCAGCAAGATACGCTCGCGGTTCAGCCCGGCGTCGCGTAACCAGCTTTGAGTCAGGCTTGCAGGCGGTGCGATCAGTGTCAGCCAGCGGGCATTTTGTTGCTCGCTAAGTTCGCGCAGCATGGGAGCAAGCAGGTTCAGGCAGTTTCCGGCGGCACCGCGTAGCGACAGTTCACTGAATACTTCAGGTTCGGCGCTCCAGGGTGAGTCGAGCACGTCCTTGATCGCAGGGGCCATGGGTTGTGCCATGAACGCTTCGAACAGGGTGAGTTGTGCTGGCAGCGGTGTGTGTGGGAACTGCATGAAGCCTCCTTTAGCGGCGAATTACGCCGACGCTCAAGCCTTCAATGACCAGTTCCTGGTCTTTGAGGTTGACTTCAATCGGGGCGAATTCAGGGTTCTCGGCAATCAGCCAGACCTTGTTGCCTTCACGCTTGAAGCGTTTTACCGTGACTTCGTCGTCGATGCGGGCCACAACGATCTGGCCGTTACGGGCTTCACGGCAAGTGTGCACAGCAAGTAGATCGCCATCGAAGATGCCGACATCCTTCATGCTCATGCCTTGCACCCGCAGCAGGTAATCGGCTCGCGGATGGAAGAACGTCGGGTTGATGTTGCACGACTCTTCGACATGCTCCAGCGCCAGAATCGGGGCGCCTGCAGCCACCCGGCCGATGATGGGCAAGGTTGACTCGTCAGATTTGGCTTCGAAGCCAGGGATGCGAATCCCGCGCGAGGCACCGGGGGTCATCTCGATGGCACCCTTGCGAGCAAGGGCCTTGAGGTGCTCTTCGGCGGCGTTGGGGGACTTGAAGCCCAGCTCCTGTGCGATCTCGGCACGGGTGGGCGGGTATCCGTTGTCATCCAGGCATCGCTTGATGAAGGCCAGGATCTCAGCTTGGCGTGGCGTCAGTTTTAGCATATTGATCGCTCTGTCTTTTTATACAGTGACTGGGATTATATACAGTGAAGGCTTATTGGCAATCACCCATTTCCAGCAGTCCGCTGGACGGTCGTTGATACGCGGTGCGGCCCGTACTTTATCAGGTGGGGCCTGGCTGGCCGAGGCTGTGGTTAAATACGAAACCGCCCGGTCGCAAAACGAATACGTCATCTTGACTTTTTACAAGCTGAAACGTATGTTTCAAACAAGTGTTTAAATGTATGTCAGGCGGAGTAGTCATGGCCCAGTCGGAAACCGTTGAACGTATCCTTGATGCTGCCGAGCAGCTGTTCGCGGAAAAAGGGTTTGCTGAAACCTCATTGCGGCTGATTACCAGCAAGGCCGGGGTCAACCTGGCGGCGGTCAATTACCATTTTGGTTCGAAAAAGGCGCTGATCCAGGCGGTTTTTTCGCGTTTTCTGGGGCCTTTTTGCGCCAACCTGGATCGCGAACTGGAACGCCGTCAGGCCAAGCCTCAGGGCCGGCCCAGCCTTGAAGAGTTACTGGAAATGCTGGTCGAGCAGGCACTGGTGATCCAGCCGCGCAGTAGCAATGATCTGTCGATTTTCATGCGTTTGCTGGGGCTGGCGTTCAGCCAGAGCCAAGGTCACTTGCGACGTTATATTGAAGACATGTACGGCAAGGTGTTCCGCCGCTATATGTTGCTGGTCAACGAAGCTGCCCCGCAAATTCCGCCTATCGAATTGTTCTGGCGCGTGCACTTTATGCTGGGTGCGGCGGCGTTCAGCATGTCGGGGATCAAGGCATTGCGTGCCATCGCCGAGACCGATTTTGGCGTCAACACCTCAATTGAGCAGGTGATGCGCCTGATGGTCCCGTTCCTCGCGGCAGGCATGCGTGCTGAAAGTGGCGTTGTTGATCCTGCGATGGCTTCTGCCCAGCTTCGCCCGCGCAGTAAAACCGTGCCGGTTACCGTCAAGGTCTGACCTGCTGCGGGTGGGCGTGGCAGCTTTGTTCCGCTAAGCTAGCTGCCATGCCCAGCCCTGACTTATTCCCGTCTCTCATTTTTCCGCTGCCTCTCTGGAGTGCGGTGCGCAAGCCTGTGCCCGCGTATCCGGATCGGGTAATGAGCACTCTCTTTCTTAAGGATTTCCCATGAGTTCTGCCTTGCAAGGCTCCTTGATGGTGGACGTCGCCGGTACTTGGCTGACGGCCGAAGACCGGCAATTGCTGCGCCAGCCTGAAGTGGGTGGTTTGATCATTTTTGCACGCAATATCGAGCATCCGCGCCAGGTGCGTGAGTTGAGTGCGTCGATTCGTGCGTTGCGCCCGGACCTGCTGCTGGCGGTTGACCAGGAAGGCGGCCGGGTGCAGCGCTTGCGTCAGGGCTTTGTGCGCCTGCCAGCGATGCGTGCCATTGCCGATAACCCTAACGCCGAGTACCTGGCCGAGCAGTGTGGCTGGATCATGGCGACTGAAGTACTGGCCGTAGGGCTGGACTTGAGTTTTGCTCCGGTGCTGGATCTGGATTACCAGCGCAGCGCTGTGGTTGGCAGCCGTTCGTTCGAGGGCGACCCGGAGCGCGCAGCTATATTGGCCGGGGCTTTTATTCGCGGGATGAACGACGCGGGTATGGCTGCTACGGGTAAGCATTTTCCGGGGCATGGGTGGGCAGAAGCTGATTCCCACGTCGCCATTCCGACTGATGAGCGCAGCCTTGAGCAGATCCGCGCCCATGACCTGGTGCCTTTTGCGCGTCTGAGCAAGCATCTGGCAGCTGTCATGCCAGCTCACGTGATCTATCCGCAAGTGGACAGCCAGCCAGCCGGTTTTTCCCGGCGCTGGTTGCAGGACATCCTGCGCGGCGAATTGCAGTTTGACGGCGTGATCTTCAGTGACGACCTGTCGATGGCCGGCGCGCACGTGGTGGGTGATGCCGCCAGCCGTATTGAGGCTGCCTTGTCGGCTGGTTGCGACATGGGGCTGGTGTGCAACGACCGTGCTGCCGCAGAACTTGCCCTCAGCGCAGCGCAGCGCTTGAAGGTCACTCCGTCGCCCCGGATCGCGCGCATGCGCGGCCAGGCCTGGGCCAGCACCGATTATCGCCAGAGCCCGCGTTGGTTGGTGGCGATGGGCGCTCTCAAGGATGCTCAGCTAATAGATTGACGGCATCCCTCAATCAGGGCTTAAGCAATTATTGGCGGTATAGGGCTGATCATCAGCCCTGAATCGTTTTGTAGCCGCTGAGGGGCGGAGCGAGGCTGCGATCAGCGACGTAGTTGTCGTGAGATCAGACGCTGCGGTGTGCCAATTAAATCCGGTGCTCAGGATTTACGACTGCTGCGCAGCTGAACGCAGCCTCGTTCTACTCGTCAGCGGCTACAGAGATACTTCAAGCGTGGGAGCGAGCCTGCTCGCGAAAAACATTCGCGAGCAGGCTCGCTCCCACTGGGGCTTGACCTGGAACAGAGTATCTACAGAGATCATTCGCGAGCAGGGAACAGAGCATCCACCGGTTTATGTTTTACAGTGGGGTTCAGCGCTTCTCGGTTTTAGGCGGCAACGGTGCAAACAGGGCGTCGATGTCGTCGTCCTGGAGTTTCCAGTCTCCGGCGATTCGACCGTCCAGTACGCCTGCTGCCAAATCCGATTTTTCCTGCTGCAAGTGCTGGATTTTCTCTTCCACGGTGCCGCGGGCAATCATCTTGTACACAAATACCGGTTTTTCCTGGCCAATGCGGTAGGCGCGGTCGGTAGCCTGATTTTCTGCCGCCGGGTTCCACCACGGGTCGTAGTGAATCACTGTGTCGGCTTCAGTCAGGTTCAAGCCAACGCCACCTGCCTTGAGGCTGATCAGGAAGATTTGCAGCGTGCCACTCTGGAAGTCCTTGACCGGCGCGCGCCGGTCGCGGGTTTGCCCGGTAAGGATGGCGTAACGGACGTTGCGTTTTTTCAGTTCGATTTCGATCAGGGCAAGCATCGAGGTGAACTGCGAGAACAGCAAAATGCGCCGCCCTTCGGCAAACAGTTCTTCGAGCATCAGCATCAAGCTATCGAGCTTGCCCGAGGTGCTGCCTTTTTTCGGCGCAGTGTCGCTGACCAACCGCAAGTCGCAGCAGACCTGGCGCAGTTTTAGCAGCGCTTCCAGGATGATGATCTGACTGCGCCCGACACCTTTGCGGGTGATTTCGTCGCGCACTTTTTTGTCCATCGCCAGGCGCATGGTTTCGTATACATCGCGCTGCGCTTCATTGAGGTCAACCCAATGGATGATCTCGGTCTTGGGCGGCAGTTCGGTGGCAACCTGTTCCTTGGTGCGGCGCAGCAAAAACGGTTTGATCCGTGCATTCAGGTGTTGCAGGCGTTCGGCGCTGCCCTGGCGTTCGATGGGCACCCGGTAGTCGCGATTGAAGGTTTTAACGTCGCCCAGCCAGCCGGGGAGCAGGAAGTGGAACAGCGACCATAACTCGCCCAAGTGGTTTTCCAGTGGTGTGCCACTCAGGCACAGGCGTTGCCGCGCAACCAGCTCGCAGGCAGCCTGGGTGGCCTTGCTGCCTGGGTTCTTGATGTATTGGGCTTCGTCCAGCACCAGCAAGTGCAAGGGCAGTTTGGCCAGGTGCTCGATGTCCTTGGGCAGCAAAGCGTAGGTGGTCAGGATTACGTCGTAGTCATTGAGGTGCGCAAAGTGTTTTTTGCGGGTGGCGCCATACAGCGCCAGCACCTTGAGCTGCGGGGTGAAGTGCGCGGCCTCGTCGAGCCAGTTGGGGATCAGGCTGGTGGGCATCACCACCATGGCCGGGCGATCCAGGCGACCCGCGTTTTTTTCGCACAGAATATGCGCCAGGGTCTGCAGGGTTTTGCCCAGGCCCATGTCGTCAGCCAGCACGCCACCGACCTCAAGCTGGCGCAGCGACTGCATCCAGCTCAGCCCTTCGAGTTGGTAGGGGCGCAGGTTGGCGTTGAGGCCCTCGGGCACTTCGACGCTGAAGTCCTTGATGTCACGCAGGCGCTGGGCAAAGCCGCGAATCTGCTCACCACCTTCCCAGCGCAAGGGCAGGGCATCCAGAGCGTTGAGGCGCAGCGCGTCGGCGCTTTTGATTCGCAGCGAGGTGGCATCCGGCTCGCCCAGATAGAACTCGTCCAGGGTTGCGAGTACTGGCTTCAAACGCCCAAACGGCAAGGCAACTTGCAGCGCGCCGTGGCCGCTGCCAGGGTTGGCCGGAATGTTTACCAGAATCAGTTCGTCATCTCGGCGCCGGGCAAGTTTCTCCGGGTTGAGGATGTCGTTGTGGGAGCGCATCAGGTTCAGCAGTATCGGCAGCAGGCTCAGGTGGCGGCCGTTGACGATAATCCCCAGTTCCAGGTCGAACCAGTCACGCTCCGGGGCTTCATCGACATTGGCGTACCAGTCTTCGACCGGGCTCAGGTCAAAGCCGAAGCCCTCATCGATCTGCAACTCCCAGCCTTGTTCGCGCAGGGCTTGCATCTGGTTGAGGGTGAAATTCAGCCAGGCACTGTCATTGACCAGCTCAAACAGCTCGCCGGCACTTTCGGGTAGCGCCTTGCTCTGGCGGGTGGCAATTTTGAAGCCCAGGCTGCGCAACTGCTCTCGGTAGACATTTTCGGTGTCTGGCTGGCGTTTGATCCGTAGGGTCTGCTGTTCCTGGCGCAGCAGAATGTCGGTGTTTTTTTGCCCGCTGACGTACTGGTCCAAGTAGTTGAACGACAATGCGGCGCGGTGCTGGATATAGCGTTGCATCTTGCCGTTGCGCGGTTCGAAGGCGCTGAACTCGGCGCTGGCCAGCCACAGGCGTGGCACTGGCTGGACATCGTCGACCAATTGCTCGGGCAGGTTGTTGGGGCGACGTGAGTCGAGTACGGCCTGGAGTTTCTCCAGAAGCTCGGCATCCTGAGCGGCGGCAGGGTAGTTCAAGGTTTCTTCAATCTTCAATAAGACGGCAGCGGTGTGCTTGCAATTGGTGCGTACCGGGCAGGTGCAGGTTGCGTCCACCAACAGCAGAGTGCCTTTGGCGGATTCGCGTAAATGTATGGTCTGACGGTAGGTGTTTTCGCCTGAGCCCTGACAGCTGGCGTTGATCATGCTGTCGCCGATCTGGACGATTCTGACGCGGTTTTCCTTGGCGTAGCGGCGGCCACGCTCAAGGCTTTGTTCTTTGAAGCGACTGACCCAAGTCGGTGCGAGCGGCTTGGTCAGTCGGGGTGTCTGGCTCAGGGGCATGGGTATTTCATTCAGGGCGACTTCGGCGTGAGGCGCTCAAACAGCGTCTCAATGTTATTGAAGCGTTCTTCTGGGCGCTCCATTGGCACCATGAACTTGAACAGGGTCGCGCCTTCGAATTTGTAACGGTTGGGTTGGCCCTGGATCAATTTGATCAGCACCATCGGATCAACCGGGGTGTCAGCCGCAAACTCGATTCTCCCGCCCTGTGGCCCGGCGTCGACTTTCTTGATGCCCAATTGCTCGGCCTGCAACTTGAGCAAGGTAATGCGCACCAGGTTCTTGGTCGGCTCGGGGAGCAGGCCGAAGCGGTCGATCATCTCGACCTGCAAGTCCTTCAGGCCTTCTTCGTCGGTGGCCGAGGCGATGCGTTTGTAGAGAATCAGCCGGGTATGTACATCCGGCAGATACGCCTCGGGGATCAGTGCGGGCACCCGCAGATTGATTTCCGGACCGCCACCCAGGGGCTGGTCGAGGTTGGGCTGTTCGCCCTTGCGGATTGATTTGACCGCACGTTCGAGCATTTCCATGTACAGGGTAAAGCCGACTGCCTGGATCTGGCCGCTTTGGCCGTCACCGAGCAGCTCGCCCGCGCCGCGGATTTCAAGGTCGTTGGTGGCCAGGACAAAACCGGCCCCCAGGTCCTGGGTGTTGGCGATGGCTTCCAGACGCTTTTGCGCGTCCCCGGTAATTTGCTGGCGTGGTGGCGTCAGCAGGTAGGCGTAGGCTTGGTGGTGACTGCGCCCGACGCGGCCGCGCAACTGGTGCAATTGCGCCAGCCCGAACTTGTCGGCGCGCTCGATAATGATGGTGTTGGCGCTCGGCACGTCGATCCCGGTCTCGATGATGGTCGAGGCGATCAGCACGTTGAAGCGCTTGTGATAGAAGTCGCTCATCACCTGTTCGAGTTCGCGTTCGCGCATCTGCCCGTGACCGATGCCGATCCGTGCCTCGGGTACCAGTTCGGCCAGTTCGGCGGCGCATTTCTCGATGGTTTTTACATCGTTGTGCAGGTAGTAAACCTGCCCGCCGCGCAGCAGTTCACGCAGCAGGGCCTCTTTGACCGTGCTTTTGTTCTGCTCCATGACAAAGGTGCGTACCGACAATCGGCGCGCCGGTGGCGTGGCGATGATCGACAGGTCGCGCATGCCCGACACCGCCATGTTCAGCGTGCGCGGGATCGGCGTTGCGGTGAGGGTCAGGATATCGACTTCACTGCGCAGGGCCTTGAGCTGTTCTTTCTGGCGAACCCCGAAGCGGTGTTCTTCGTCAATGATCACCAGGCCGAGGTTTTTGATTTTGACGTCGTCTTGCAGCAGCTTGTGGGTGCCGATCACGATGTCGATCTTGCCTTCGGCCAGGTCGGCCACCGCGGCATTGATCTCTTTGGCTGACTTGAAGCGGCTCATTACCTCAACCGTTACCGGCCAGTCGGCAAAGCGGTCGCGAAAGCTGTTGTAGTGCTGCTGGGCGAGCAGGGTGGTGGGCACCAGGATGGCCACCTGACGACCGCCATGCACGGCAATAAAGGCCGCGCGCATCGCCACTTCGGTTTTGCCGAAGCCCACGTCGCCGCACACCAGACGGTCCATCGGCTTGGGCGACAGCATGTCGGCGCGCACGGCTTCGATGGTGGTTTGCTGGTCCGGGGTTTCTTCAAACGCGAAGCCGGCGCTGAAAGTGGCGTAATCGGCTTTCGGGTCGGCAAACGCGTAGCCCTCGCGAGCGGCACGGCGGGCGTAGATGTCGAGTAGTTCGGCAGCCACGTCACGTACTTGCTCGGCGGCTTTGCGTTTGGCTTTTTGCCAGGTTTCCGAGCCCAGACGGTGCAATGGCGCCAGTTCATCATCACTGCCGGTATAGCGGGCGATCAGGTGCAGGTTGGCCACCGGCACATACAACTTGGCGCCCTCGGCGTATTCCAGGGTCAGGAACTCGGCTACCTGATTGTCAACTTCCAGCGTCGCCAAGCCTTGATAGCGGCCAACACCATGGTCGATGTGAACCACCGGCGCGCCTTCGCGCAGCTCGGTGAGGTTCTTGATCACCGCATCGTTGTTGGCATCTGCGCGTTTCTCGCGGCGCCTGCGCTGCATCACGCGCTGGCCGAATAACGGGCTCTCCGCGATCAGCGCCAGCGCCGGGTCGTTCAGTAGCAGGCCATCATCCAGCGGGGCGATAGTGATGGCCAAGCGGTGCTTGCTGGCAACGAAGTCGGGCCAGCTATCGACCGTTTTTGGCCGCAGTTTGAGGCGCTCAAGCAGTTCGAGCAGCACTTCACGGCGACCGGCTGATTCGGCGGTAAACAGCACGCGGCCATCAAACTGCTCAAGAAAGCTCGCCAGGGCATGCAGCGGCTGATTGGCCTTGGCTTCAATCGCCAGATTGGGCAGCGTTTGCGCCGGGAAGCGTTCACGGCTGCTGCCGGTGTCGACGTCATCTTGGCTTGCGACCACGCGGGGCCAGTTTTTCAGGCGAGCGAAGCAGTCTTCAACCGGCAGGAACAGCTCGGCAGGTGGCAGCAATGGTCGCGAAGGATCGATGCGGCGCTCTTCATAGCGGTTGCGCACGTCAGACCAGAAGTTCTCGGCCGCCTGCTCAATGCCTGGCAACGAGAATACTTGGGTGTCTGCCGGTAAATAATCGAACAGGGTCGAGGTGTCATCGAAAAACAGCGGCAGGTAGTACTCGATCCCCGCGGGGGTGATGCCGCTGGTCAAGTCCTGGAAAATCGGGCAGCGCCGGAAGTCGACATCAAAGCGCTCACGGAAGCGGGCCTTGAAGCGGGTTACGGCGTCTTTTTGCAGCGGAAACTCGCGGGCGGGCAACAGGCGGACCGACTCGACCTTGTCGATCGAGCGCTGGGTTTCCGGGTCGAAAGTGCGCAGCGTCTCGATTTCGTCATCGAACAGGTCGATCCGGTACGGCAATTTGCTGCCCATCGGAAACAGGTCGATCAATGCGCCGCGTACCGCGAACTCGCCATGCTCATACACCGTGTCCACGCAACGATAGCCACTGGCTTCAAGCCGGGTGCGCATCTGCTCCACATCCAGCTTCTGGCCGATATCCAGCACCAGGCTGCTGCCGAGCAGAAATTTGGTCGGGGCCAAGCGATGTAGGGCGGTGGTAATCGGCACTACCAAAACGCCATGGCTCAGCTCCGGCAGCCGGTACAGACTGGCGATGCGCTGGGAGATGATGTCCTGGTGTGGCGAGAACAGATCGTAGGGCAGGGTTTCCCAGTCGGGGAAATGCAGCACCGGTAACTCGGGCGCAAAAAATCTCAGCTCTTGCTCAAGGCGTTCAGCGCTTTGGCTGTCGGCGGTCAGGAGCAGGGTGAAGCGCTTGGCGGCGCTGGCAGCCTCGGCAATCGCGAGGCTCAGGGCAGCACCGGGCAGGTTGCTCCAGTGCTGTTTACCTGCCGTAGCAGGGAGTTTCGGTAGACGCAGGACGGGCACGGAAGGTTGAGCTCCAAGCGTTGCGACAAAGTCGGCAATTGTAGCGGGCCAAAGGGCTGGCTGTCAGTTGCAGTGTTCAAGCAGGTGCAAATCAGCGCGAGATAGCGGGCATGGGGGTGCCGGCGGGGCTACTCAGGGGGTGAAGGTCAATTAACGGGTGAATGTTAGAAAAATTTTCGCCAATATTTGTTGGTGCTTAATCGTTTCAGTAACTGAGTATGACAGGCGTGCATTGCCCCTGCAGGGGCGCAGCGGCATAATGTAGCCCCTTTTTTCAGCCCCTACATGTGGAAGGTTCCCGTGACTCAGAAGCCCGACCAGTGTCTTGGTGAATGGATCGACCGTGAAGCACTCGCAGAAGCGATGATTCCGCTTATCGGTCAGCTTTACCGCAATAACAATGTGGTTAGCTCGATCTATGGCCGCAGCCTGATCAACCGTTCAGTCATTGCGATTCTCAAGGCTCACCGCTTTGCTCGCCATCGTCAGTCCGATGACATCGAATTGTCCGTGCACGAAACTTTCCCGCTGCTCAAGGCAATGAGCGAGCTTAAGCTCGGCGCTGCTTCGGTAGACCTGGGCAAGCTGGCCGTGAAGTTCAAGGCCGAAGGCAATGGCCGCACGGCTGAGCAGTTTGTGCGCGATGAACTGGCCGATGTAGTAGGTCAGCAAAACGCTTCTGCACGTAAAGGCACCGACGTTGTGCTGTACGGCTTCGGTCGTATCGGCCGTCTGCTGGCGCGCATCTTGATCGAAAAAACCGGTGGTGGCGACGGCCTGCGCCTGCGTGCCATCGTTGTGCGCAAAGGCGCCGACAACGATCTGGTCAAGCGTGCAAGCCTGCTGCGTCGTGACTCGGTACATGGCCCGTTCGATGGCACCATCGTTGTCGATGAAGCCAACAACACCATCACCGCCAACGGCAACCTGATCCAGGTGATCTACGCGAAGAACCCTACCGAGGTGGATTACACCCAGTACGGTATCAAGAACGCGCTGCTGGTGGACAACACCGGCGTATGGCGTGACGCAGACGGCCTGGGCCAGCACTTGCAGTGCCCTGGTATCGACCGCGTGGTGTTGACCGCACCTGGTAAAGGCAAGCTGAAGAACATCGTTCACGGCATCAACCACGGCGAAATCACCGCAGACGACAAGATCGTTTCGGCGGCATCCTGCACCACCAACGCCATCGTGCCGGTGCTCAAGGCTGTCAACGACAAGTTCGGCATCGTAAACGGTCACGTTGAAACGGTTCACTCGTACACCAACGACCAGAACCTGATCGACAATTTCCACAAGGGTGATCGTCGTGGCCGTAGCGCCGCGCTGAACATGGTTATCACCGAGACCGGTGCTGCCACCGCTGCTGCCAAGGCATTGCCTGAACTGGCCGGCAAGCTGACCGGTAACGCGATCCGCGTTCCGACGCCAAACGTGTCGATGGCCATCCTCAACCTGAACCTTGAGAAGCCGGCTACCCGTGAAGAAATGAACGAGTACCTGCGTCACATGGCGCTGCACTCCGATCTGCACAAGCAAATCGACTTCGTGAGCTCGCAGGAAGTGGTTTCCACTGACTTCGTAGGTTCGCGTCACGCCGGTGTGGTAGATGCTGAAGCCACTATCTGCAATGACAACCGCGTTGTGCTGTACGTGTGGTACGACAACGAATTCGGTTACAGCTGCCAGGTAGTACGCGTGATGGAAGATATGGCCGGGGTTAACCCGCCTGCGTTCCCACGCTAAGCGCTCGCCGCAACTGAAAACGCCCCGATTTGTCGGGGCGTTTTTTTTTGTGCAGAAAAAACGTGTGGGAGCGGGCTTGCTCGCGATTGGATCACCGCAGCGTTTTAGTGAAGCCGCATCGCCTGCATCGCGAGCAAGCCCGCTCCCACAGGTTGTGTGAAGCCTTTTAGCCGTTACTTGGCACCGCCGATTGCGCCGTACGTAACTGGTGCTGATTGCCACGGAACAGCACCACGGTTGCAATCAACCCCAGTATTGCCGCGCCGGTCAGCCACAGGCCGGGGGCGGCCTTGTTGTCCAGGACGTGGATCAGGTAGGTGCAAGCCGCCGGGGTAAAGCCGCCGAAGGTCGCAGTCGCGAGGCTGTAGGCCAGCGAGAAACCTGTGGTGCGCACTTCAATCGGCATGATTTCGGTCAGGGCTACGACCATCGCGCCGTTGTACGAGCCATACAGGAACGACAACCACAGTTCGACGATCAGCAGGTGACTGAAGCTCGGGTTGGCTACCAGCCATGACAGCGCTGGATAGGCGGTCAGGATCGCCAGAATGGTGGCGCCCAGCAGTAACGGTTTGCGACCGATCTTGTCAGACAGTGCGCCCATGACTGGCAACCAGAAGAAGTTCGACAGGCCAATGCACACGGTCACCAGCAAGGCATCCAGATCTGACAGGTGCAGTTCTGCCTTGCCGAAGGTCGGGGTGTAGGCGGTAATCAGGTAGAACGACACGGTGGTCATCACTACCAGGGCCATGCCTCCCAGTACCAAGCCAAAGTTCTGACCGATAGAACGCACGATTTCCCGCAGGGTAGGGTGATGTTTGCGAGCCTCGAACTCTGGGGTTTCTTCCATTGAGCGACGGATCACAAAGATCACCGGCACGATCATGCAGCCCAGCAGAAACGGAATGCGCCAGCCCCATTCACCCATTTCTTCAGGGCTCAGCCAGTGGTTGAGGCCAACCCCGAGCAAGCCGGCAAACACCACGGCCGCTTGTTGGCTAGCAGACTGCCAGCTGACAAAGAAACCCTTGCGTCCGGGTGTGGCGATTTCCGCCAGGTACACCGACACGCCGCCCAGTTCCACGCCTGCCGAAAAGCCTTGCAACAAGCGCCCGACCAATACCAGCAACGGCGCTGCAACGCCCAAGGTGGTATAGCCCGGTACGCAGGCAATCAGCACGGTGCCCATGGCCATCAGTGCGAGGGTAATGATCAGGCCTTTGCGGCGACCATGACGGTCGATGTAGGCGCCGAGAAAGATCGCACCCAGTGGGCGCATCAGGAAACCGGCACCGAAGGTCGCGAGGGCGAGCATTAATGAGGCGAAAGCGCTGTCGCTTGGAAAGAAGGTTTTGGCAATGGCCGTGGCGTAAAAGCCAAAGACCATAAAGTCGAACATCTCTAGGAAGTTACCGCTGACAACGCGAAAAATCGCCTTGCCTTTGCCCGTACTGGAGGCCATCTGAAATCACCTGCTCTTATCTGTTTTTATGCGCAATCCATGTTTTTACTCGTCCACACTGCAAGCTCAAGGCATGCGCCATGGTGCAAAACAGTTTTGTAACAATATGTGTATCGAGAATTGTAGGCAACATTTGTTGCTGCTACACGCGCGGGTCAGGGGCTTTGTGCTAATAAATTCAGGCGAAGGTTTTCGGGCAGACCTTCGGGTGCGAGCCATATCCCCAGGTAGATCTTGGCCAGTTCTTGATTCTGGCTGTTGAAAATCACCGCGCCATTGCGCTCGATGTTCAATCCGCGTTGCGGGTCGTAGTCCAGGGCATAGCGGTCGCCACGTTTGATGTCGCCGAAGCTGGCTTGCAGTTTTTTTAATGGGCCGTCGAGACTGGCCAGGATGGCTGCTGATTGCTGGCGCTTGAGGATAGTGGCGGATGCTTTGGTGATATCACCGTGATCCAGGTCGCGCAGATAAAACAGCTCAATGCGCAAGTCGAGCTGTTCGTTAAAGGCCTGTTGCGGGGTGATGCCAGGTTGGGTGAACAGGGCGGCGGCGTAGATGTCGGCCCACAAATACGTCAGTACGATCTGGCCTTTGCGTTCCATGACTTGCGAGCCGTCTGTCCAGTGATCTGGAAAATTGGCTTCTTTTAATCGAGCAGGCTCGGCGGCCACGCCGGTGGTGCTGTAGATCAGCAAAAGTACGATCAACATCTGGCGCATGATGGGTGGCTCTGATCGATTGAAATGTAGCCTGCGGCAGCGGCTACACAAGAGTGAAGCTCAATCGCCTATGTAGTGAATACAAAAATAGCCAACGACCAGACCAAGGGTTAATGTTCGCGGCGTTCAGGCTTCTATAGACTGTGCCCCACGTTTTGATCCTTCATGGCGCTGGCCGCGACATGATTTAGCCGCAGGTGCCCACAGGGTGCCACGGCCTGTTCTGAGGAGTACGCATGGCTGTCTACAACTACGACGTAGTGGTACTGGGTTCCGGCCCGGCAGGAGAAGGTGCGGCAATGAACGCCGCAAAAGCAGGGCGCAAGGTAGCGATGGTCGATAGCCGACGTCAGGTCGGTGGCAACTGCACGCACTTGGGCACTATCCCGTCCAAAGCCCTGCGTCACTCGGTCCGCCAGATCATGCAGTTCAACACCAATCCGATGTTTCGGGCCATTGGTGAGCCGCGCTGGTTCTCGTTCCCGGACGTACTGAAAAGCGCAGAAAAAGTTATCTCCAAGCAGGTCGCTTCCCGCACGGGCTACTACGCACGTAACCGTATCGACCTGTTCTTCGGCACCGGCAGCTTTACCGACGAGCAAACTATCGAAGTGGTCTGCGCCAATGGCGTGGTTGAAACCTTGATGGCCAAGCAAGTCATCGTTGCCACCGGCTCGCGTCCATATCGCCCGGCCGATATCGATTTTAGCCACTCGCGCATCTACGATAGCGACACCATCCTCAGCCTGGGCCACACCCCGCGCAAGCTGATCGTTTACGGTGCTGGCGTGATCGGTTGTGAATACGCGTCGATCTTCAGTGGTCTGGGGGTTTTGGTTGAGCTGGTGGATAACCGCGAGCAACTGCTGAGCTTCCTCGACTCCGAGATCTCGCAAGCGCTGAGCTACCACTTCAGCAACAACAACATCACCGTGCGCCACAACGAAGAGTACGAGCGGGTTGAAGGCGTTGAAAACGGCGTGATCCTGCACCTCAAATCCGGCAAGAAGATCAAGGCCGACGCCTTGCTCTGGTGCAATGGCCGTACCGGCAATACCGATCAGCTGGGCCTGGAAAACATTGGCATCAAGGCCAACGGCCGTGGCCAGGTTACGGTTGATGAGAATTACCGCACCACAGTGCCGAACATCTATGCCGCAGGCGATGTGATCGGCTGGCCAAGCCTGGCCAGTGCCGCGCATGACCAGGGGCGTTCGGCGGCGGGCAGCATCGTTGATAATGGCAGCTGGCGCTTCGTCAATGACGTGCCAACCGGGATCTACACCATTCCGGAGATCAGCTCGATCGGCAAGAACGAGCAAGAGCTGACCCAGGCCAAGGTGCCGTATGAAGTGGGCAAGGCGTTCTTCAAGAGCATGGCGCGGGCGCAGATTGCCGGTGAGCCTCAGGGCATGCTGAAAATCCTGTTCCACCGTGAAACCCTGCAAGTGCTGGGCGTTCACTGCTTCGGTTATCAGGCGTCGGAGATTGTGCACATCGGTCAGGCGATCATGAACCAGCCGGGTGAGCTCAATACCTTGAAGTACTTCGTTAACACCACGTTCAACTACCCGACCATGGCTGAAGCCTATCGGGTAGCTGCTTACGATGGTCTAAACCGGCTTTTTTAAGCGGCTCCGGCCGGTGGCCTGAGCCGGCCGGGGAGACCGATTTCAGCCATTCCCAAGGGTGGCAGTGGCCAAACCGGGAAAGTCTGTAATCAGGCTATCTACGCCGAAGTCGGCGAGCCTGCGCATCAGCGCAGGCTCGTTGACTGTCCATACCGACACATGCAAGCCCTGGCGCTGTGCCTTCTCAAGGCGTTCAGGCGTGCAAAGTGTCCAGTTCAGCGCCAACATCTCGCAGCCATAGCTCTGGGCGACCTTGATCGGGTCGAGCCAGGCGTATTCGGCTACCAGTCCGCGTGACAGATCCGGGGTCAACTCCAGCGCAGCCTTGAGCACTTCGCGAGAACTGGATGTGACGGTGACCTTGTCCAGGATGCCGTGACGTACCGCCATTTCACGAATCGCCAGCACGGTAGTGGCTGCGCGGGTGCGTGAGGCGCTTTTGACTTCCAGCTGCCAGTGCTCGAAGTTGCATTTCTCAAACAGTTCTTCAAGACGCGGGATCGGGCACGGGTGCATCCAGCCCGGGCCGCCCTTGCGTGCGTCATAGGTCACCAGATCGGCAGCGGTTTGTTCGATCACCTTGCCGCGCCGGTCCGTGGTGCGTTTGAGCGTCGGGTCGTGGATTACCATCAGCTCGCCATCCTTGGACAGATGCAGGTCGAGCTCACAGCGACGAACGCCATGCTTGAGGCATTGCTCAAAGCTGGCAAGGGTGTTTTCCGGTGCTTCGCCTTTGGCGCCGCGGTGGCCATAAATCAGGGTCACAATTGCTCCTTGTAATTAGTGCTCACGGCCCGGTGCTTGCTCGGCCGCAGATTCGTATTGTTCGCGGGCCAGGCGGCGTGCCTGTGCCTGTTTTTGCAAAATATAGCGCGCCAACAGCTGGCGTTGCGTATCGGTGATGGATTCAAACTCAGTGTCTATTTTGTAACCTGCACCCTGCGCCAGGCATTCGCTGACGCGGGCGCGCAGCAGCAAGCCCAGGGCTTGTGGCATCAATACCAGCTTGATCGACAGGTGGCTGCCCGCCGGGTAGGCGTGCGGGTGATGAAACGCGATACCGGCTTCGGACAGCTGTACTGGCTGCGGCTCGCCGATTTTGCCCAGCACGGTTTGTGCGACGATCTGGCTGAGCAGTTCGACGCGTTTATTCAGGGTTTTAAGGTAGCTGGAAAGTGCACGATCACGCTCGCTGATCTGGCGCAGCAGGTGTTGGGACTCGAATTCGCTCAGGTGCAACTCACTGAGCAAATTGAACAACGGCGACGCATCCTGCAACACTTCGCTGCTCGCGGCTTCGGGGGCCGACAGCGGGGTTATTTCCAGTGCGATCAGATCCTCGATACGGTAGTATTCGCGGCGATCTGCGTCATTTAATGTCGACATGGCGAACCCGTGATGGCGGCTGTGGTCTGAGTGTAAAGCTGCTTATCAGGCCCCGCCACAAGGACGTCTTCTTTTCCCTCGAACAAGCCCCGACATGTTCAGACCTCTCTCTTTATTTATCGGCACGCGTTATACCCGTGCAAAGCGCCGCAATCATTTTGTGTCGTTCATTTCTCTGACTTCAATGATCGGACTCGCCCTCGGCGTGGTCGTGATGATTGTGGTGCTGTCGGTGATGAACGGCTTCGATCATGAGATGCGCACCCGTGTGCTGGGCATGGTGCCCCACGCGACTATCGTCGGCGATCAACCGATCAGCGACTGGCAAAGCCTGGCCGCCAAGGTCAAGCAAAACCCGAAGGTGGAGGCGGTTGCGCCGTTCACCCAGATGCAGGGTTTGCTGACCAATGACGGCAATGTGCAGAAGGTACTGCTCAATGCCATCGACCCGGCGCAGGAGCGCAATGTGTCGATCATCGATCAGTTTATGCAGCAGGGGCAGCTCGATTCGCTGACTCCGGGCAGCTTCGGCATCATCATTGGCGACAAGGCGGCGAAAAAACTCGGCGTGGCCGTTGGTGACAAGCTGACCTTTGTTGCGCCGGAAGTCACCGTGACCCCGGCAGGCATGTTCCCGCGCATGAAGCGCTTCACCGTGCAGGGCATTTTCCATGTCGGCGCCGGTGAGATTGACGGTTATCTAGGTATCACCAACCTGCAGGATCTGGCGCGTTTGCAGCGCTGGAAACCCGATCAGGTGCAGGGCCTGCGGCTCAAGTTCGATGATCTGTTCGAGGCCCCGCGCACGGCTTGGGAAATCGCCCAGCAGTTGGGTGAAAACCAGTATTACGCCCGTGACTGGACCCGTACGCACGGCAATCTGTACCAGGCCATTCGCATGGAAAAAGCCATGATCGGCCTGCTGCTGTTGCTGATTGTGGCCGTGGCCGCGTTCAACATCATTTCCACGCTGGTGATGGTGGTCAATGACAAGAAAGGCGACATCGCCATCCTGCGCACCCTGGGTGCAACGCCGGGCACAATCATGGCGACCTTTATGGTGCAGGGCACGGTGATCGGTGTGGTCGGAACCGCGATCGGGGCTGTGGTCGGGATGTTTGCCGCACTTAATGTCAGCGCCGCGATCTCGGCCCTGGAAGGTCTGATCGGGCACAAGTTTCTCAATGCCGACGTGTATTTCATCGACTACCTGCCGTCGCAATTGCAGGCGCAGGACGTGTTGATGGTGTGCGGTGCGGCATTGGTTCTGAGTTTCCTCGCGACCTTGTACCCGGCCTGGCGTGCTGCGCGCACCCAGCCTGCGCAGGCGCTTCGTTATGAGTGAGTTGGGCATGAAAGAACAAGCAGTGTTGAGTTGCCGCAACCTGGGCAAGTCCTATGAGGAAGGCCCGGAATCAGTGGTTGTACTGTCGGGCCTGCAGCTTGAGCTGCATCCCGGTGAGCGGGTAGCGATTGTCGGCACCTCGGGCTCGGGCAAAAGTACCCTGCTCAATATGCTCGGCGGCCTTGATACCCCGACTACCGGCAGCGTCTGGCTGGCCGGTGAAGAGCTGTCAGCGCTGGGCGAAAAGGCCCGTGGCCTGTTGCGTAATCGTTCGTTGGGTTTCGTTTACCAGTTCCACCACTTGCTGCCCGAGTTTACTGCGCTGGAAAACGTCTGCATGCCGCTGTTGATCGGCAAGACGGCGATCCCCGAGGCGCGTGAGCGTGCCACTGCATTGTTGACCCGGGTGGGTCTGGGCCATCGCCTGGAGCACAAGCCGTCGGAGTTGTCGGGCGGCGAGCGCCAGCGTGTGGCAATTGCCCGAGCACTGGTCAACAAGCCGGGGCTGGTGATGCTCGACGAGCCCACCGGCAACCTCGATTCGCACACCGCCCAAGGCATTCAGGATCTGATGCTGGAGCTCAGCACGTCGATGCGCACTGCGTTCCTGGTGGTGACGCACGACATGAATCTGGCCCGCCAAATGGACCGCGTGTTGCACCTCCAGGAAGGTTGCCTGACCGCGATCTGATCGGCCAGAACCCGGCGCCTGCCAGCAGGTGTCGGGTCTTTAATTTTTATACGGTGCCCGCGAATGTTCAGACCGTTATCGATTTTTATCGGCACGCGCTATACCCGCGCCAAGCGCCGCAATCGTTTTGTTTCGTTTATCTCCATGACCTCGATGATCGGCCTCGCCCTGGGCGTGCTGGCGATGATCGTGGTGTTGTCGGTGATGAACGGTTTTCAGCGTGAAATGAGTAATCGCATCCTTGGTATGGTGCCGCACGCGACCATCGTTGGGGTAAAACCGATTGATGACTGGCGCCCGGTAGCCGATGCCGCGATGAAAAATCCTGAAGTCACGGCAGCTGTGCCCTTCACCGAGCTGGACGGCATGCTGTCCTTCAAGGGGTTGATGCAGCCGATCCAGATCAGCGGTATTGACCCGGCTCAGGAAGGCAAGGTGTCGATCGTGACCCAGCATATTGCGCAGGGCAGTCTCGAAGACCTGAAACCGGGCGAGTTCGGTGTGGTGCTGGGTGATATTACAGCGCGGCGTTTTCGCCTGGCGGTCGGTGACAAGATCACTTTGATCGTGCCCGAGGCCAGTACTGCGCCGGGCGGGATCACCCCGCGTTTACAGCGTTTGAACGTGGTGGGCATCTTCAAGGTCGGGGCTGAGCTGGATGGCACCATGGGCCTGATCCATATGGCCGATGCTGCTGCCATTCAACACTGGGAGCCGAATCAGGTGCAAAGCGTGCGCCTGGCGGTCAAGGACCTTTACGCGGCGCCGCAGGTTTCGCAGCAGGTGGCAGCGGGCCTGGGGGATGGTTACAAGGCGGACGACTGGACCCACACCCAGGGCAGTCTGTTCAGTGCCATGAAAATGGAAAAAACCATGATTGGTCTGTTGCTGCTGATGATCGTTGCCGTGGCGGCGTTTAACATCATCGCCACACTGATCATGGTGGTGAACGACAAGGGCGCGGATATCGCAATTTTGCGCACCATTGGCGCTACACCGCGCCAGATCATGGCGATTTTTATGGTCCAGGGTACGGTGATCGGCATCGTCGGCACCTTGATTGGTGGCGTGCTGGGGGTGATTGCGGCGTTGAATGTCAGTGAGCTGGTGGGTTGGATGGAGCGGGTTTCCGGGCAGCACATCTTCAGTTCCGACGTGTATTTCGTCAGCAATCTGCCGTCAGAGTTGCAAGGTGGTGATGTGGCGTTGATCTGTGGCGCGGGCTTTGTGCTGAGCTTTTTGGCCACGCTGTACCCCGCGTACCGTGCAGCCAAAATCCAGCCGGCCCATGCGCTGCGCTATTCCTGATTGGATTCGCCGTTATATGTGGGAGCGGGCTTGCTCGCGATTGGATCACTGCGGTTAGCATGACAGACCGCAGCGCCTGTATCGCGAGAAGGTCAGGCAGGCAACTCAATTACAAACCGTGTGATCCCTTCCTGCGACTCACAGCGAATCTGCCCACCATGGGCACGTATGATCGACTGGGTGATCGCCAGCCCCAGCCCCGCATGCTCGCTACTGCCTTCACGGCGCGCCGGGTCTGCCCGATAGAACCGGTCAAACAGGCGCGGTAGCAACTCGGCGGGTATCCCGTCGCCAGTGTTCTCGATGCTGATGCGTACCCCGGTCGTTGATTGGCCAATCAGGACCTTGATCGCACCCCCGTTTGGCGTATAGCGCAGTGCGTTATCCAGCAGGTTGGAGAGGGCGCGGCGCAGCATGCTCCGATCACCTGCCAGGTGCGCGCTGCCTTCGCGGCTCAGCCCTATCTGCGAGTCTTCGGCCAATAGCGCATAAAATTCCAGCAGCGCCTCCACTTCATGGCTGAGGTCCAGCGGCTCGCGGCGCGGCGTAAGCAAGCCATGGTCGGCCTTGGCCAGATACAACATATCGTTGACCAGCTGGGCCATCCATTGCAGTTCCTCGAGGTTGCTGTGCAGTGCCTCGCGATACTCTTCAATGCCCCGTGGGCGGGTCAGGGTGACTTGAGTGTGGGTCAGTAAGTTGGATAGCGGAGTGCGCAACTCATGCGCGATATCGGCGGAGAACGCCGACAATCGCTGAAATGATTCGTCCAGCCGTTCAAGCATGGCATTGAAGGCAGTGGCCAGGTCCGCCAGTTCGCTGGGCATTTGTTCCTGGGGCAAGCGGGCGTTGAGCGAGTCAGCCGAAACACTGGCTGCAATCGCGCTCATGCGACGCAAGGGGCGCAGGCCGCTACGTGCTGCCCAGGCGCCGAGAATTGCCGTAGCCAGCGCTGAGAGGCCGACAGTCATCCAGATCAGGCGTTGCATGCGCTGCAGAAAGTGCTGGTGGTGGGTGATGTCCAGCAACAGCGTCAGATGCGGGGCGTTTGGGTTGTCGTTCTGTGGCACCAGCACGCGGTAATCGGTGCCATTGATTTGTAGGCTGCCCAGGCCCGGCCGGGTTTCAAGGTCAAGTGGCAGGCGCGGTGAGCTGTCAAACCACAGGTGCCCGTCCGGGCCGCGCACCCGCACTGCAAGATCCGGCTGGTGGGTCAGGTCCTGTTGCAGTGCCGGCAGGCGCAGGGTGAAGCGCTCCAGGGTGTCTGCCCCTTGCAGCGTGCTGCGCAAGACGGCGAGGCGGCTTTCCATCAGTTGCTGATCGAGCTCGACAAAATGTACTTCGCTGGCCCGTCCGAACAGCACCCCGGCAAACAGCGATACCACCGCAGTGCAGCCTGCAAACAACAG
Organism: Pseudomonas sp. ML2-2023-6; assembly: GCF_037055265.1. Classification (NCBI taxonomy): domain Bacteria; kingdom Pseudomonadati; phylum Pseudomonadota; class Gammaproteobacteria; order Pseudomonadales; family Pseudomonadaceae; genus Pseudomonas; species Pseudomonas sp. ML2-2023-6. The sequence goes on from NZ_CP146347.1 coordinate 2,203,937, forward strand.
TGCCAGGCGGCTGCTCAGGGACAGCCGGCGCATCAACTGCTGCGCTCTTCGAGTACGTAGCCCATGCCGCGGACGGTATGGATCAACTTCTGCTCATGGCTGTCGTCGATTTTCAGGCGCAGGCGGCGGATCGCGACTTCGATGACGTTGGTGTCACTATCAAAGTTCATGTCCCACACCTGCGAGGCAATCAGGGACTTGGGCAGCACCTCGCCTTGGCGGCGCAGCAGCAGTTCCAGCAGGGAGAACTCCTTGGCGGTGAGGTCTATGCGCTGGCCGTTGCGTTCTGCGCGGCGGCGGATCAGGTCCAGACGCAGATCGGCCAGTTGCAGGCTGGTTTCCTGCGGTGTATTGCTGCCGCGACGCAGCAGGCTGCGCACCCGCGCCAGCAGTTCGGAAAATGCGAACGGCTTGACCAGATAGTCGTCGGCCCCCAGTTCCAGCCCGTGGACGCGGTCGTCGACGGCATCGCGCGCGGTCAAGAACAGCACCGGCATGGTCAGCCCTGCGCTGCGTACCGCTTGCAGGATTTGCCAACCATCGCGACCGGGCAACATGACGTCGAGAATCAGCAGCGAGTAGTCGCCTGTCAGTGCCAAGTGTTGCCCGGTAATACCGTCGGCAGCCAGTTCGGCGGTGAACCCGGCCTCGCTCAAGCCCTGGCGCAAGTACTGGCCGGTTTTAACCTGGTCTTCGACAATCAGCAGTTTCATGGTCGACTCATCGTAAAAATTAACCTCAGCCTTATACCTTGCCGCTCGTTATGTAGGGTCAAGCTGACAAAGTTGTAATCTTACGGTCAGTTGAATGCCAGTACCGGGATTTTAAAGTGGTGATATGACTTTTGGTTTCTGGGAGCAAGTATGACCGTACGTATCCGTTTGTCGCTCGCGGCCTGTTTATTGGCTTTGGGTTTGCCGGTGATGGCCTCGCCTGCCGGCCATTATGATTTCGGCCAGCCTGCGCCAGCCGCCAGTGCCACGCGTACGGTGGAGGTGGACATGACCGACATGGCTTTCACGCCAAAGTCACTGGAGGTGAAAGCCGGTGAGACCGTACGTTTTGTACTGGTCAATAATGGGCAGTTGCTGCACGAATTCAACCTGGGCAATGCGGCAATGCACGCGGCGCACCAGAAGGAAATGCTCGAAATGCAGCAAAGCGGCATGCTCACGCCGACCGGCGTGGGGCGCGGGGCCATGGATCACTCGGCAATGGGCCACGGTTCGATGGAGATGCCCGGCATGAAGCACGACGACCCTAACAGTGTGCTGGTGGAGCCGGGTAAAACCGCTGAGCTGACCTGGACTTTCAGCAAGGCCGACAACCTGGAATTTGCCTGTAATGTGCCCGGTCACTACCAGGCGGGTATGGTCGGCAAGGTAAAAGTGGCGCCTTAAAACGCCCTGATCGTCAGTGAACGCTGAAAGCCTGGCTTAAACCCGATAGAATTACCGGGTTTTTCTAGCCAGGTTTTTTGTCATGCATCCCGCCGCCGAACATTCCCCGCTGGGCAAGTCCAGTGAATACATCAGCACCTATACCCCGTCCTTGCTGTTCCCGATCCCGCGTGCGGCGAAATGGGCAGAGCTGGGCCTGAGCGCCGAAACCCTGCCTTACGTCGGGGTGGATTTCTGGACCTGCTTCGAACTGTCATGGCTGTTGCCATCGGGCAAGCCGGTGGTGGCCATTGGCGAGTTCTGCTTTGCCGCTGATTCGCCAAATATTGTCGAATCCAAGTCGTTCAAGTTGTACCTGAACTCGCTGAATCAGAGTGTGTTTGCCGATACGCCAAGCCTTGTGGCCACATTACAGGCTGATCTGTCAGCTGCATCTGGTAAACCTGTCAGCGTGCGCGTACGAAGTCTGGATGAGTTTCAGGCTGATGGCGTGGCCGTTTTGCCGGGTGTGTGCATTGATGACCTGGACATCACGGTCAGCGATTATGCGCAGCCGCGTCCTGAGCTGCTCAAGTGCGATGATTCGCGGGTCGTTGAAGAAAGCGTTTACAGCCATTTGCTTAAATCCAACTGCCCGGTCACCAGCCAGCCGGATTGGGGCACTGTTGTGGTGCAATACCGTGGCGCGGCGCTGGATCACGCCAGTCTGCTGGCGTATCTGGTGAGCTTTCGCCAGCACTCGGACTTCCATGAGCAATGTGTGGAGCGGATCTTTCTCGACTTGCAGCGCTTGCTCAAGCCCGAGAAGTTGACCGTGTATGCGCGCTATGTGCGCCGTGGCGGGCTGGATATCAACCCGTACCGCAGCACCGAAGCGGTCGAGTTCCAGAATGTGCGGTTGGTGCGTCAGTAACAGCAAATGCTGTAGATACTCTGTTGCGGGTCGATCCCCTCGTGGGAGCGAGCCTGCTCGCGAATTGCTCTTCGCGAGCAGGCTCGCTCCCACGCTTGAAGTATCCCTTCGGCAGCGCCTACAAAGTGATCGGAGCTCTTAGATCCGGCTCAGTGCCTTCGCCTGCTCCAGCACGGCTTCGACATGCCCTGGCACTTTCACCCCGCGCCACTCATGGCGCAGCACACCATTCTTGTCGATCAGGAAAGTGCTGCGATCAACGCCCATGTATTCCTTGCCATACAGCTTTTTCAGCTTGATCACGTCAAACAGCTGGCACAGGGCTTCGTCCTTGTCGCTCAGCAACTCAAACGGGAAACCCTGCTTGGCCTTAAAGTTTTCATGGGACTTGAGGCTGTCGCGGGACACGCCGAACACTTCAGTATTGGCCGCCTGGAACTCGGCGTAATGGTCGCGAAAGCCCTGGCCCTCGGTGGTGCAGCCCGGTGTGCTGTCCTTGGGGTAGAAGTAAATCACCACCTGCTTGCCCTTGAGCTGCGACAAGCTGACGGTTTTTTCACTCGTCGCCGGGATCTGGAAGTCGTCTACGGGTTGGTCAATTGCAACGGCCATTAAGTCGGTTTCCTTACATCGGGTTCTGTGGGCGCCACGGTTCGATCAGTGCGTCCAGGTTCAACGCGTCGGCGAAGTCCAGGAACTGATCGCGCAACCAGCTGATTTGTACACCAGCCGGCAAGGTTACGGTGAACGTGGCATTGAGCATGGTGCCGCCGGTCTGTGGGGCCAGATAGGTGTCGCATGTCAGGTTTTCCAGTTCAACCTGGTGGTCCATGAAAAACTGGCACAGCTCGTTGATGATGTCCGAGCGGTAGGCCGAACTCACGTAAGCGACATACGGCAGCGCTTGAGGGCGGATTTCAAGGGCGGCACTGCGCACAACATTGACGCTGAACGCATGTTTTTTGGCCAGCGCTGGCAAGCCTGCTTCAAGGCGCGCCAGGGCGTCCCAGCTACCGGTGATTTCCAGGACCAGCGCACTGCATTCGCCGTGGCGAGTCAGGCGCGAGGTCACGACGGCGCAGCGATTTTCATGGCTGGCGCGACACAGGACGTTAGTCAGCTCCATTGGGTTGGCGCCAAGGGCACTGATGACAAGGAATTGTTCGCGGACTGTGGGGGTGGACATGCAGCCTTCCTAAAACGATGAGCGGTCAGTACGGTCGATGGGCTGCGAGTCGAATATTCAGTTGCCTCTCAAACGCCTGAACCCCGAGAACACGCCATTACAGACGGTTTGCAGGCTCTGCAAACCGCGCTCGGCGGCGTTTGGGCGGGGCTTTGAGCGTCTGGTGAAGGGCTGTGAAACAGACCCGCACGCACATCAGTACCAATCAAAGCCTGAAGGGTAGCGAAAAGCAACGCTAAGGGGAATGCTCATCGGGCGCGCTGTTGCTTGTGCAAGGGTCATGGCGCCAGTACCATTACGGCTCTCTTTTTCCGGCAGGAGCGGTTGCATGATTGCGGGCAGTATGGTGGCACTGGTCACACCTATGGATGCACAAGGTCGTCTTGATTGGGACGCTCTGAGCAAACTGGTGGACTTTCACCTGCAAGAGGGCACCAACGCCATTGTTGCCGTTGGCACTACAGGTGAATCGGCAACTCTGGATGTGAACGAACACATCGAAGTGATTCGTCACGTTGTCAAACAGGTTGCAGGGCGTATTCCGGTGATTGCCGGTACGGGCGCCAACTCGACGCGTGAAGCGATCGAACTCACCACTAATGCAAAGGCCGCTGGCGCCGATGCATGTCTGCTGGTAACGCCGTATTACAACAAGCCGACCCAGGAAGGCCTGTATCAGCACTTCAAGGCCATCGCTGAAGCAGTCGATATCCCGCAGATCCTTTACAACGTTCCGGGCCGTACCGCCTGCGACATGCTGCCGGCCACCGTCATTCGTCTTTCCACCGTGCCGAACATCATCGGTATCAAGGAAGCCACCGGCGACCTGACGCGCGTACCGGTCATCCTCGCAGGTGTGAGCGATGACTTCCTGGTGTACTCCGGCGACGACGCCACCGCAGTCGAGCTGATCCTGCTCGGCGGCAAGGGCAATATCTCGGTAACTGCCAACGTTGCCCCGCGTGACATGAGCGAAATGTGTGCCGCTGCGATGCGTGGCGATGCCGTCACTGCCCGCGCGATCCACGAAAAGCTGATGCCGCTCAATAAAACCCTGTTTATCGAATCCAACCCTATCCCCGTGAAATGGGCTCTGAGCGAGATGGGCTTGATGTCGGACGGTATCCGTCTGCCACTCACCTGGCTCAGCGAGCCTTGCCACGAACCGCTGCGTCAGGCAATGCGCCAGTCCGGTGTTTTGGTTTAATTGAGGAAGCACTACGCATGAAGCGATTGGCCGGACTTTCCGCACTAGCCGTGATTATTTCGAGCACCAGCGGCTGCGGTTGGCTGTGGGGTCAAGACGGGTACTTCCGTGACCGTGGCAGTGATTATCTGGAGGCGCGTCAAACCGCCCCGATGCAATTGCCAGCGGGTGTCCAGACAGACAAGCGCCTTGTGCCGCTGTTGCCGATCCCGAGCAACGTACCCGACGACACCGTTACGGGCGAGTTTGACGTGCCGCGGCCACAACCATTGACGGTTGCTGCCAGCGCCAGCGACTACAGCCTGCAAAAAAGCGGTGACAGCCGCTGGGTAATGGCGCAACGCTCTCCATCCGAAGTCTGGCCGGTAGCGATGCAGTTCTTCCAGGACAACGGTTTCCGTATCGACGAGCAACGCCCGCAAACCGGCGAGTTCACCACAACCTGGCAGCGTGCTGACGAGCTTTCGGCTCCGATGGCCCGTCACGTGGGCAGCAGCGGCCTGGCCTCCGACAGCGAGACCCGCCTGCGGGTGCGCATCGAGCCGGGTGTGCAGCGCAACACCAGCGAAATCTACGTCGTCAGTGCCAACCGTCCAGCGGACAGCACCGCGAATGTCGATTTCGGCAACCGCTCGGTCAACACCGGTCTGGATGCTGCTCTGGTTGATGAAATGCTGATCAGCATGAGCCGCAGCGCCGAGAAGGGCGGTTCGGTCTCGTTGCTTGCAGCGCGTGATTTCGACACCCCGGCCCGCGTCACCCTGAGCGAAGACGGCAGCGGCAACCCGGTACTTACCCTGACCGAAGACCTCGACCGTGCCTGGTCAGGTGTTGGGCGTGCGCTTGAGCAGGGCGAATGGCGCGTTGAAGACATCAACCGCACCTTGGGCCTGTACTACATCAACCTCGCCGAAAAAGCCGAGAAGAAGGACGAGAAACCTGGTTTCTTCTCTGGCCTCTTCGGCAGCAAGCCGGACAAGGAAGAAGTTGAAGCCCGTGCCCAGCGCTATCAGGTTCGCCTGAGCAAGGTCGGTGACAGCGTGCAGGTCACTGTCGAAGAAAACATCAACACCGTTGCCTCGCCAGAAGTGGCGCGCAAAGTGTTGGGCGTGATTCAAGACAACCTGGGCTGATTCTATGCGTTTTGCCGTTCTCGGCAGTGGTAGCCAAGGGAATGGCACGCTGATAACCAGCGACAACACTTATGTACTGGTCGATTGCGGTTTCTCGTTACGAGAAACCGAGCGCCGCCTGGCCCGGTTGGGCGTTAACGCGCACCAATTGAGCGCGATACTGGTAACCCACGAACATGCCGATCACGTGCATGGCGTGGGTTTGCTGTCTCGGCGCTACAATTTGCCGGTGTACATGAGTCGCGGTACTCAGCGCGGGATGCGCAAACCCTTGGAGCCTGCCGGTTACGTGGCAGGTGGCGAGACGTTGCAGATAGGGGCGTTGACCATCAGTGTGACCCTGGTTGCCCATGATGCTCAGGAACCCACCCAGTACGTGTTCAGTGACGGCAAGCGGCGCTTTGGCCTGCTGACCGATCTGGGCTCGTACTGCGCTGGTGTGCTGGACAGCTATAGCAACCTGGATGCATTGATGATCGAGGCCAACCATTGCCGCGACCTGCTTGCCCGTGGTCACTACCCTGCTTTTCTCAAGCGGCGTGTAGGCGGCCAGGAAGGACATTTGAATAACCATCAGGCCGCAAGCCTGGTGGCCGAGTTGGGCTGGCAAGACCTGCAACACCTGGTACTGGCCCACCTCAGCAGCAAGAACAACCTGCCGCAGCTGGCCCGGCAATGTTTCGTCGACACCCTTGGGTGCGACCCGGACTGGCTGCAACTGGCCGATCAAGATTCAGGGCTCGACTGGCGCACAATCGCCTAGCCCACTTACTTAGCATGCGGAGCCCATCATGGAAAAACGTGAAGAACTCTATCGCGGTAAAGCGAAATCGGTTTACAAAACCGATGACGAAAACCGCTTGATCCTGCTGTTTCGCAACGACACTTCGGCGTTCGACGGCAAGCGTATTGAACAGCTTGATCGCAAAGGCATGGTGAACAACAAGTTCAACGCCTTCATCATGCAGAAACTCGAAGAAGCCGGCGTGCCGACCCAATTCGACAAACTGCTGGGCGACAACGAATGTCTGGTCAAAAAACTCGACATGATCCCGGTCGAGTGCGTTGTGCGTAACTACGCTGCAGGCAGCCTGGTCAAGCGTCTGGGTGTGGAAGAGGGCATGAAGCTCAATCCGTACACCTTCGAACTGTTCCTGAAGGACGACGCCAAGGGCGACCCGTTCATCAACGAATCCCACGTAGTGGCATTCGGTTGGGGCACTGCCGAGCAACTGGTTCGCATGAAAGAACTGTCGCTCAAGGTCAACGACGTATTGAACAAACTGTTCGACGACGCTGGCTTGCTGCTGGTGGACTTCAAGCTTGAATTCGGCGTTTTCCACGACGGCAGCATCGTTTTGGGTGACGAATTCAGCCCGGATGGCTGCCGTCTGTGGGACAAGGCAACTGGCAAGAAAATGGACAAGGACCGCTTCCGTCAGGGTCTGGGTGACGTAATCGAAGCCTACGAAGAAGTTGCCAACCGTCTCGGCGTTCCGCTTTAAGCTGTAAAGGCGCGCAAGCAACTGATACAGCGCGGTTTTTTTGAAAAAAGGCTTTGCCATAATCAAAAACCGCGCTATTATTCGCGCCGTTGGAGAGATGCCAGAGTGGCCGAATGGGACGGATTCGAAATCCGTTGTACTGGCGACAGTACCTAGGGTTCGAATCCCTATCTCTCCGCCATACATAGAAAACCCTTGTAAATCAAGCACTTACGAGGGGGCAAAAAAAGCGTTTTGTACCAACGCTTTGTACCAAAATAAAATAGCCCTGATCTGCGGATTGGGGCTTTTTTTTGCTCAAAATTTGACCAGCATGACCGAAAAGCCAAGGGCGAAGAAATCAGAACTTGGTGAGCCGCTGTGAGCGCGTATAAGACGTTTTGCCATGACTAGGCGCAACGAGTAGGGTGTGCGTCTTAGAGGGGCGCGTAGAGCCTTAGACGCTGCCGTTATCGCTAGATTTGATGATTTTGAGGGTTATGAGCTTGGACAATCCAGATTTTGGCATGTTAGATATTCCTCGGCTTTTGTTAGTCAGTAAGACAATTAACGTTACTCTCGATGGACGAGAAGGGAATGGTAATGAAAAATTTGAAAATTGCTTTTATGTTTTGAATGATGAAAATGCAAATGGCTTAGCATTTTCTCTTATGTCATCAAACCGCTGTATTGAATTTTATGCAGTAGCTCAAAAAGGTGCAGAGGTTTTTATCTATGACCTAGGTGCAAAAGAACCAAGCCGGGTTGGTGCGGGCAATATGACCACCACCGTTGTTGATGAGTGGATTGAGATTGCTTTTACATTGAAGAGCTTTGTTTTGACAATGAAAATCAAAATGCATTTCTTAGAAGCGGATGCTTATATTGATTACATAAAAAGCAAAGGGGATGAGCTTGGTCTGAAAAGATTTGCACTGATGAATCAGATTGAAAAAATGAAATTCGATTTGGTGGGAAGAATTTTTAGTATCGGATATTTTGATAATAAAGATTTAGTTGTATTTTGGTATAAATCGCAATTTGCAGAAATGAATGTAAGGGACGGAAATTTTTATATTCGAATAGAAAGTGGGGCTGGAGAGAATTCAAAGTGTACAGCCATAACTCTTGTTGATGAAAATGGCGATTATCCAGATCATGACAATTACAAAAGACTTTCGTTAATGGTGCGAATGTCAAGTAGTGATGATATTTTGACTATCAGAAATGTAGATTTGATATGTGATTCAAATTCAGAAGAAATTGCTTACAGCTTTGCCGATGGGTTTAATAAAATAATATTCACTGCTAATCGCGGGATTAATGATATTGAAGATAATCCTCCGTATGAAATGTTTACAGTAATTAAAGGTTTTGTATAAAAGCCTTACTTTATGAAGTTGAGCGAAAAAAGTTAAGTGAGTTAATTCTCGGTGCAATGCTCTGGATTGACTCATAAAGCCCTGAATTTCACGCTCTAACCCTTTTCTGGTGTGCCTCATCGTAGAACACCCTAGGATTGCTCTAAAACGCACAATTCAATCATTACTTATAACACTACCCAAACTAAAACCTAAAAATCTTTAAATCTGCTTTTGATTTGCCGGTTGTTCTCACAACTGGATTGAATAGAAACAAGGATTCTGAATATCATCATCTAGAAAAATTCTCAATTCCCGCGAAGCGAGTGGATTTTCTATCATCGAAAGGATTCGTTGTTTTTTAAAAAAATTTCTAATTGAGAGGTTTGCTTTCCAGTTCCCTTTTTTTTGTTCCCAATATGTTTTTTGGTTTCGGGAAAATTTCTGGCGTTTCGTTTTTTCATTGGTTTCTAAAAACTTTAATGCGCGGCACGCACGCTATACGTTTTGCCCCCTTGAATTTAAAGGGCTGTGGAGGAGATCTTAGGTACTGTACTACCTTTTATAACCTGATTTACCCCCCAATTAAAAGGTACTGTACTACCTTTTAAAGCCACTTATTTCCACGTAAATCTGTGTTAAGCCATTTATGAAAGGTACTGTGCTACCTTTTAATCGTAACCAAAATTGTTCAATAAATAGCCAATTCTTACGATAAGCCTATTGAGTTTGAGATTTGGCATGGAAATGCCCTTTGATAATAATCGTTTGTAATGAGCAGGAATAATCAGACATTATAATATTTTTCGAAAATATTTCGCTTAACCCCTAAAAATCTGTTAGGTAAATGTTATATTGATAAAACAAGAAAAATAAAGGGGATGAAAAATGTCATACGCATATATCAGCAGAAGAGATAAAACAAAAGAACGCTTGGCTGAATTAGCAAAAGAAAGCACTACGGCATTCACGTTGCTAATGTATCTAATGATTGAGTCTGATGAGAATTTAGGTAAACATCAAATTGCATACGAAAATTACGAAAGAATGGGGGCGTACCTTTCAAAATCAAAAGAAACTGTGCGTGTAGCACTAAACATATTGAGAAAAAGGAAGTTGATAAGTGAAGAGTACGACAAAAAATGCAATATGTTTTTGATAGAAGTTTTGATAAATAAATAATGCGCAGTGAAGAAACGAAGATTCGGAGAAGTAAATGAAAAACCCTTTTACAAGCGTGTTGGGCAAGACAAAGGATAAAATTATCTATGTAAAAACCTACAAAAATGCATTGCCAGTGATTTTTGCTGCGGGTATGTGTGATAGCTACGCGAGAACGATACTGGATTTAGCTGCTGAAGCGATGGATAGAAATAATGAATGTACAGTTTGTTATGCTGATTTAGATAAAGTGCTGGGTATAAAGCAGCCTAAAACAAGAACAAAAGCAATAAACTTGTTGAGGGTGTTGGGGCTTGTTGAAACCGTGAATGGGAATCGTAAAGGAGTAATTCTTTTCAGGCTAAATTCGAGAGCATTCGGAAATTCTTCAGAAATTAATAGCAAAACAGATGGTCGTTTTTGCGAGCCGCTGAATAAATGTGCATTAGATGCAGATGGAATGATTGATAAGAAGTATGTAGAAACTTATCGTTTCTATGAAAAAAGCCAAGCAAAGGTGGAATTGTACGTTGGTATCGATTTCTAAAAGGTATCGTGAGAATACCTTTTGAACGTACTCTTAATTGAGTATGCCTAATCCTCAAATCTGAGGATTTTTCTTAATAAATAATTTATCTTATAACTGGTTTTTACAAAATAAAATGGTACGATATTTGTAGAAACTAAATAAAACCAATATGAACCACAAAGCCGATACTCTATTCCACATGATTTCCGTTCACAATAATCTTTCTCCGAGTGGGGAGAAGGTTTTCAAAGAGCTGATGAAGTTCCTTGATAAAGACGGAATCATAAATATAAATTTCTATCATAAAAAATGCATTGCTAATGATGCTGGTGTGGTTCCTCAGACTGTAAATAATATAATTTTGCAGCTAAAGAAAATCGGCTTGATAAGGTCGGTTGATGTAGGTTCGTTCAAATTAAGCAAAAGTGTTTTCGTGGATGGGTATTTTAACGGTCTCTATGCTCGTACCGAGTGGAAAAATATCAATTACACAATGTCCTTGAATAGCGATGGGTTGTTGCAAGTGAGAGGTGCTGTATGAGCCTCCAAACAGACCGCATGACAGAGCTTGAAAACCAGCTCAGTGCTCTCCAAGCAGACAGATACATCGTTATCCTTACGCCTTCGAAAGCTCTTCAAGCAAAAGGTAAGACTGCCTACACGTTCGCTATCCCCGGCCACATTGGCGAGCGAGCAAAAGGGTACAAAGCTGCTGACCTTTTGGACGGCTCTGTGCTGTCGATTCTTGGTGGTAGAAACGCCTCCGGCTACTCAGTTGGCATCAAGTGCAAGTCTCAGAGCTACCACTACGCAACGCTCTATAACGTCTCTCTCGATGAGTTGCACGCGCTCAAAGCTAACGCTGTGCAGGCTTGCCTTGTCTCTGTTGTTCGTAGAAACGTACACAGAGAAGAGTTTTTCTCTGTTGTGATTCGCTTCAAAAAGACAGAAGCCCTTGGTGACACGACATTTGCTCAAAAAGTGGCTGGCTCGTACCAAGTCAAGTACGGTGAGAAGACACAGAAAGACCTCGAAGCCTGCATACCAGCGTGTGGATTCAAGGACCAAATCAGCGGTATGTTCGTGAAGGCGGATAGATTCCTCGACCGCAATTGCCCCACCTCCCAAGAGCGCTATGAGACGTTTGAAAAGCTCAAAGCAGCTTCGTTTGTGCCTGTCGTGATTCCTTCAAAGCCTGTGAACGTAGGAGACAATGCATTCTATTTTGAATTGAGCCGTGAATTGATTCTCGCGAATGCTGAGAAAGCAGGTGATAAAATTGACCACGAAGACATTAATAAACGCTTGATGAACAAAATGCTAAATGAAAAATACGATGCTGATGAAATTCTTGAATTCTTGGTGAATCGCTTAAAACCCAAGGCTTCTGATGTGTGTGATTTTTGATCAAATCAGGGCTTGCACACTGATTTCAAACGATCAATAATTTGCTCAATCCAAAAGGAATTGAGCCAATGAATATCCCTGACAACGTTTTTGAAAACCCATATGAAGAAGGTCAGTATCTTCATTTCACCATGAACGTGCCGACTGCTGTAAATCACTTAATAGCCACTCTTCAAGTCTATCGAACGTTTGTAATTTCAGAAGATTTGGAAATGGTTGTCAGCGAATTAGCTGAAAATGGTGAAAATTACGAAGCCAATGACTTGGCTGAGATTTTCTCAATTCATGACGTGTTGGCTAATTTCTTTGGTCAATACGGTGATTTAGATATTGAATCAGTGTGGGATGGTTACGTGAAAGATTTCACGACTAAAATCGCACAAGCTGAAATGAAAGATGCGGGTATGGTGATTTTTAAATCGTATTGCTTTCGTGCATTTAAAGCTAAAAGCATTGAGGAAGAATGGGGTGATGCTGTAAATATTTAGAATATTATAGTAATACCCTTGTTTTGATTTTTAAAATGGTATACTGATATTGTAAGCAGCAATTGATAATTTGGTTATTGTTGATTTTTTCTAAAACTGCTTACGATAAAGCGATGAAAAACACTCCGGTTTTTGAACCCACCCACGATGGTGGGTTTTTTTATGGCTTGAGTTGCCTACCTTCATGATTCGATCAATCATACCTCCACACCAAAGGAGACGAATCATATGGCATGGACCTTCAAAGACCGCTACAAGCCCACTCGCATGATTACCGTTGATGATGACGTGGCTGAGCGGCTGAAACGTCTGGAAGACACCTTTGACGCATTCCGTGCCCACAATGCACTGGATGTTGCTGCACGAAAGCAGCAGCTTTTGAACGAAGGTATTGAGTTCGCGAGAGCCATGCTGATGCACACGCACATCAGTTATTGCCTAGGAACGTATGACTGCGAAGAAGACGTATATTTTGACTACTATTGTGAAACCGTTAGGAAGCATTTGATTAATGTGCATCCAGTGTTTGCGATGAGGAAATTCGCTGAATTTATTGCGTTCATTAAGAATCAAAACGAGTCGATTGAGGCGTGTCAGTTTCTCAAAGAAAATATCGAGAAATACCCGGATGATTTGTAGCTTTCAATGCGTCAATTATTGCTTGTTAAAATGTTATAATCATTTGTATAACAGGCAGTAAAAAATATGAAACAAATAATCAACTGTAAGCAAATTCTGAGCGCAACATTTTTGCTGCTTGGGATGGGGATTGGGCAAGCTAATGCTGAATATTTTCAGCGATACACGCAATCAAGTTATGACCAAGCCGGATTAGATGATGTAGCTCTCAAAAAATCACAAGGAGTTGAGTGCTCGTACTACGGTAACGGAAACCCACCTATAAATGATGTTTGGAATGGTTTTCATAACGCCGCTCATAATAAAGGGTATGGTGGAATTGCTTATATAAATAGTCAATATAACGGGATTGATTTATGTGGTCAAAGCGATACATACGATGGATGTGATAGAGTTTTAAGAACGAATAATATCCTTGAAATCCCCGGTCGTGGGTTTGGCACTATATTCTGGAATGGTGAAACAGTCTCAATTTTCGCAAGTGGCGTTTACTACGATAAAGCAGGAAATCCGACTGGTGTTTACGACAAAGCTACTAATAGCGTAACAATCAGCGGATACAAGTATTTTCCATATGGTAAATCGTCAGGAAGATTTAGTTCTTATCTTCGTGAGGTTTGCAGAATTCCAGTTAACTATAATCCGACATTCGTAGAAAAAAAGACGGAAAGCAGAACCCTTACGTGCCCTTCATCACAGCCTAATGGAACTTGGATACAAGAACGTTCTTATGACTTGTACACAGATGGTTCACAGAAAAATGCAACCGAATGGGCTGATAAAACAAAAACCTGTGCAGCTACAATAATAGATTCTGGAATATCAACAAGGACTGTGAATTGCCCAGCGCCACAAACGGGATTAATTACCCAAGGTAAAGGTTATCAAAAATGGTCAGACGGAAGAATAGAATTTACTTCTGGCTGGTCAGTTCAATCAAATACGTGTGCGCTCCCAAAATTTGACGTAAACGATAACGAAAGAAAAGAATTGTGTCCAGAAGGGTATACAGGATTTAAATCGTACAAGTGGGTTTTGAAATACAAAAACGTTGAATACACAACTTTGGATGAAGACGGGGTAGAAATAAAATATACCCTTTCAACTCCTTACGAAGAAGAGGTTTTAAATCTTGATGCGTGCAAATTAATTGCCTCAGTGCCTAAAATTGAATCCAAGCCGGGTAGTGAATCAATTACCTGTGATGCTTATTATGGTTCTGCAAAAGGTACATATGTTGGGGATGTAGTTACCACAGGCAATTATGTAACTGCTTATAGCTCTGTAACAAAACAGACGACTACTGTATTTAATGCAGCAAGCGTTGATGCTAGTAGCTGCAAGCAAGACTCTGACAAGAGTATAAATGGCGAAACACGAAAAGTAGATTGTCCAGTCGGCCAGAATGGTCAGATTACAGAAGTAAGGTATGTGGCAACTGATTCGAAAGGAAATGTCACATATCCTTATGGCTCTGAGTTCACTGTGTTAGAGAATAATTGTTCTAATCCGTCGATTGTAGATAACGTAACCCCTCCTCAAATTTATGACACAAGTACGTTGATTCAGAACCTTTCTTTATCATCAACGATGTTAAGTGATGCTGAGTCGGCTGATGAGATTGTATCGGCTTTAAGTCAGAAGGTAGTCAAGAAAAATGAAATGCATAAACTTAATCTAGAAATTAATGATTTAACACCTGCGAATTTCAACAGAGAGAGCGTATCAAGAGCAATCAAAACTTTCTCTAGAGTTGCAGGCAGCACCTCGAAAGTGCATATCAGATTGCCTACTGATATTCAGATGTATGTTGGTAATGGTGAATTGCTCGATGCGTCAAATAAATCATTTTCTAGCGTTAGATTAAACTCAAACAATGATGTTGAAATGAGTTATTTTGAAATAGACAAAAAAATAAGAACGTCCTCGCCACAGAAAAAAACGATAGTATTTAGTATCTTTAGTGAAGAAGTAGCAAAGATGAACATGGAGTGAGTTCTTTAAATCAAAAGCCTCGTCATGAGGTTTTTGTGTTTCTGAAAAGCGAAATTTAGCTGTGTTCAAATGGTATAATTCAGATATGAAATAAATATAAATAGAAATGAAAAGAATCACCAAAACCTTTTTGTCGATGATAGCAATAACGTTCTCGATTAACTCCTTTGCAGTTGAATGGTCTAGCGGGCCGAGTTCTGGCGATTGGATGCAAGATTCGGACTTGAATTCTTGGGATTTGGACAAGATGGATTATTGGGACGGCGGGACGCAAGCTGGTGCAGAATCCGTCATCAAAAAACTAAATGGAAAGAAGGCTGAAATTAATTCGTTATTAGCGAAAGAAGGGCGTCCCTACAAGATTGCTGAGTTTAGAGTAGAACCCATGCATAACGGCTTTCGACCGGGCGTGATGCACATTGTTGCGTACAGTGTTTCAACAAGAGCTTTGCAGCAAGTTGCGCTTGATTTGGATACTGGAACGTATACGAGTATTCAAGTTGGTGAACCTTATTTTCAACCGACAACATTAGTGTTGCAGTCGCCTGATGGTAAAAAATTAGTAAACATAGGGAGTTCTAAAGCTCAAATGTGCGATAGCCCCGGCGTATTAAAATGGATGAAAAAGAACTTTTGCTAATGAGTCTATTGCTTCGTAACTCGTAAGCCGCTTAATGCGGTTTTTGGCATTCTGCGAAATGGTATAATGGCACTATGTAATAAACACTATACAAAATGAAAAGAGTTACAACTGCGTTACTATCTGTTTTGGCAATATCATTCTCCTTGAATGCTTTCGCTGTTGAATGGGCCAAAGGGCCGGGGGTGAGAGCGAGCGATAATTCAGTCTTATGGATGCAAGATTCAGACTTGAATGTTTGGGATTTGAGTAAGATAGATTTTTGGGATGGGGGTACGAAAGCTGGGGCGGAATCAGTTATAAAAAAACTGAATGGAAAGATGAGTGAAATGAATGCGCTTTTGGCAAAAAAAAGGTATGACTATAAAATTGTGGAGTTTAGAGCTGAGCCAATTCATAACGGCATTAGGCCGGGTGTGTATCACATTGTCTCGTACAGTGTTGCCACAAGACCTGTGCTCTATGTTGAGCTAGATTGGGACACCGGAACGCACTCGAATATTCAAGTCGGTGAACCTTATTTTTACAACTTTCAGAAGTCAATTGTTTTAATATCTCCTGACGGCAAGGAATCAATAAGCATAGGCGTTTCTAATGCTCAAAGATGCGACAGTCCCGGCATATTGCAAAAGAATAAAAAGTACGTGTGTATCTGAGATATTCGCTTTGTAGGAAGCAAGCCGCATTATGCGGTTTTTTGCATTCTGCGAAATGGTATAATATGGGTACAACTACTACATCATATTATGTTTTACAAATCCTTAATAACAGGCGTTGGTTTGACCTTCGCATCAACTGCTTTTTCTGCGCAAATGATTGACCCTGAGCTGTACCCTTTTCTAAGAAAAAATGGGGCATATTCAGTGGGAGTGGGAGTGTCACCATCAAAAGACATATCAACAAGACATAAACTCGATTCACTTTGCGGTCCGGGTCGTTTTGTGGGTGGGGGGTTCAGCCATTCTGAAATGGTTGTTTACGTTCAAACCTATTATATGCCTAGTTCTGGAATGAAGCTTTTTGTTAAAGATAGAAATGGGGTTTTTTACGATACTGGGTATCTTGATTGGTCTCTAGAAAATAACGGGGTGGGCGGAAAGAATGCTTATGCAGATTCTTTAGATTTAATGACTGCACTAAGTTTGGATGGGGTCACTTTATTCTACAATGTTGATAAGGAATTTGAGCGTGGCGATGAAAGTTTTTGCATGGACATGCCTGAATCAATAGAGTCAGCGTTAGCTAAAGTTAAAAAAGAAGTTAAAAATGACTTGCAGAATCAGACCGTAACTAATGATTATAGGGGCGGCTCATATGTTGAAGTTGAAGGTGGTCAAGCAAAATCTGAATGCAATGTAAATCAAAATATTTATGCAGATGGTCATATATATTTAAAAGAATATGAGTACAACAACTGGAGAACTAGTCAATACACTAAACTTTATACTTCCCCTAGTTTTCCGGGAACAACAAAGGTATATAGGTTTGGTGAGTCTGGCCCGTTAACATATCCAGGTGATTTTTATGATAATAATCATTCGAATAAATTCAATAGCTTATCTGACATAAGCCTATTTAAAAGCAATGACGGCTCAGGTAATACATTAATATTTGATGCGGTGCCTGTCTGTGTAACAGATAATTTTCGTGAAGTCGAACTGAAATGCGATTCTGGTTATTCAACAAGCGGTTTGAATGACGGTAGTAATGTTTATCTCAAAGGTGAATTGCCGTATTACAGAACAAATGATGGTCAGAACTACGTCAGAAATCAAGCCGACGGTAGCGCAAAAGGATTAAGCCCTACTGGTTTTGACTTGCTTAACTCAGCAGATAAAGAAATCACTCTTAAACAATTTGGTCAAAATCTTAGCACACAGCAAGCCTGTAAAATGATTGAGACTCCTGTTGTTCCAGAACCTGAACCTGAGCCAGAGGTGCCTACTGGGCCAGTTTACAACCCGAACGAAGAAGTTGCATTGGAAGTGTTTTGCCCGTCAGGATACACAACGGATGGTAAAAATTCAGGCAATACAAAGATTGGCTTAGGAATTGTTCAGTTTTACAACAATAAGGACGGTTTGTCATACGTCAAAGATAATGCCAATGACGAGTTCATAAGGTATTCACAGAATGATTTATTCAGCTCAACATCAAGACAAGCTGATGTAGAAAAATATGGTAGATGGCAATCAGAGCCAAAAATCTGCTTACCTATTGAATCTGAGCCTGTGATTCCAGTTGAGCCGGTAGAGCCGGTTGACCCTGAGATTCCACCTGTAGAAACCAATGACCCTGTATTCAGCTTCACGAACTCGTCCTATTTGAACTGCACGTTCGGTGAGACGGTAGGCGGTGTTGTTGATGGAAAAACGTACAGAATGGCGTCGATAGATTACTACGCCAAAACAACTGATGGAGTATTTGGATACTGGGTTAAGGATAAAGCAGGGGTTTTCAGTAAAGTTGAAATGGTTGTAGACCCTACTAATGGTGATTCATTTTTCCCAACCTTCAATCAGTCTCAAATCGAAAAATATGGGGTTTGGCAATCAGGTAGCGAAGAATCTTGCGCTACGCCAAACGTAGAGCCACCAATAGAACCTGAGCAGCCTCCTCAAATCCCTGCGTACATGTTTGATTTGCAGTTCTATCAGTACTGTGCATTTAACGAGACAGTTGGTGGTGTTGTTGGTGGTAGCAATTCACGAAATGGTAAAGTGCCAGTTTACTTCTTGTTCGACAATAAAACCTTCGAATCAAACTATTACTTTTTCGATGGTAGTAATTACACAAAAGTCGAAATGATTGATAATAACGGTGTTTCATCCTTTCCAACATTGACAGAGGAGATGGTTAAAAAATATGGAGCAATGGATACAAATAGCATTGAGTCATGTAAAGCATTGCCTGAGCCAGAACCAAAAGACCCTGAGTACAGCTTTGATTTGGGCTATTACGAGTATTGCGCTCCTACTCAAACGGTTGGTGGTGTGGTTGGTGGAAGCAATGTGAGAACTGGTAAGGTTCCTGTGTTTAATAGGTACGATTCGAAATTAGGAAAATCACAAAATTACTTCTTCGACGGCAAAGAATACTCAGAAATTGAAATGGTGAAAGGCGCTGAATATGATTCATTTCCACAGATTACGAAAGACATGGTTTCAAAATATGGTTCAATGAATGCGGACAGCATTGAAGAATGTAAGGATTTGCCTCCGCAAGAGCCAACACTACCTTCTGAGCCAATAGAAGGCTGGAATGAGACGGGTGTTGAGCAATGTGCCGTTGGTTCAACAGTTGGCGGCGTGGAAGGTGGTTCTACAATCAGAAAAGGTACTTTGACCGTTTGGTATTCATGGTTCATAAATGCTGAACAAAACTATACTGAAAAATACTTTTTCAAGACACCAGCAGGAACATTGAATGAGTTTAACTACGATGACTATGCTGAGTATAAATCGCCAGATTGGACATTTGGCAAGGACGTAGTAGATAAAAATGGCGTGTGGAATGAAGGCAGTATTGAGGCTTGTATGCCGGTGAAGTCATTCACAACTGAAACTGAAGTTCGTACAGTGAATTGTGTGAGTCCTTTGACGGGGACGTTGACAGAGCAAAGAACCTATAACCTTTGGAGCAATGGAGATAAAGACACGTTCAGCGAATGGTCAACGACTGCGAACAATTGCGTGGCATCAGTAGAGCCTCCTGTTGTGATTCCGCCTGTAATCGTTGAGCCAGAAGAGCCAGAGGTTCCCGTAGACCCCGTTGACCCTGTTGAGCCAGTAGAGCCAGAATTGCCCGATGATAGATTCACAACAATTTCTGATTTCCAAACCTCAACTGAATTGTGTCTTGAAGGTCAAACTGGTTCGATAAAATATAATGAATACAGAACCTACGACTATTATGTTGAGCCAGCTCCAATAGGAACAATCAAAAATGATACTGGTTGGGTTAAAAAGATTGTATCGAACACCTGTAAGGAATTGACTGATGATGTGATTGAAATTACTGATGGTGAACGAGAAGATTCTTGCCCTGCTGGAAGCATCGGGAAAATCACAATCAAAGGCCAATGGATTACAAAGGGCATCAGCGGAAAAACATTCGTAGAGACGAGTAGAGTGGATAGTTGTATTGCTGACGTTGTGGATTATGAAAGTGAATTCGAAACAGAAGTTTGCGCTGCCGGTGAAACGGGTTTGATTACTAAAATACGATTCAAAGCAATCAAGTCAGATGGCAGCACTGCTTATCCATACGGGCAAGAATTCAAAGTGTATAAAAATACGTGTTCAGGTATCGATACTCCTTCTTATAGTGGTGATAACTCTGAATTCAAAACAGAAGGGCTTTTGAGAAATCAATCAGTACAAGCTGATAATTCTGCTGTCATAAGAACCTTGACTGAATATGTGAATAACGTTGATATTGTTTCAGATGGTGATTATAAGCTGAATATCGTTGCTAATAATATATCAGCAATAAATTCAGACGAAATCGGTTCGTTGCTTAATGCTTGGATTACTAAAACTAAGGGGAAAGTAAATATAGCTGGAGTTCCTCGTTCAGGTATTGCATATATTGGTAAAGGAAAAATCACGGCGGAAAATGCAAGGAACATTATAATCAATAGCACGATTTTAGATTTGAAATCGGGGAATATTGTAGTTTCATACAAAGAAGCCACAAAAGGATTAGCAAAAGTTGAGTTAGATACCTTTGATATACCGTTGATAAACGTAGCTAAGGCTGGCAAGAGATTGAGTTATGTGGAATTTGGTGGAGGAACAAAATGATTTGTGGAGTGACATAAAGAAAGCCTCATTGAGGCTTTTTTTAATAAATTATCAGGTCATCTGGATAACCTGTATGTTCAGTTTCGTCGGGGATGTCAATTTCCGCTACCAATTCTCCGTCCTCTGATAGCTGTCTGATTATTAATAATTGCATTTGTATTTCTAGTTCGATTTGTTCATGTGATTTATTCATTATTTTCTCTTGTAGTTTGATTTTTTATAGGTTTTTTTAGGTGCGTCTATTTCGGGTGCTGATTTAGCAATAATCCTTTCTTTGACCATTTCGCTGATTTTCAGGTCAGGGTTTGCTTTGAGCATGAGCACAAGCTTTTGGTCCAGCTCATGGACGATTGTGTTTGCGGTTCTGTCAGCGTCCTTAGCCGCTCTGAAGATTTCAGAAGGATTGTTCTTATAGGCTGATTTTGCCCAGCTCGCGTCATACGTTGTGTGGTTCTGCATGAAGCCCTCATCAAGCTCCTGCCGGGTTACAGGGTCTAGGTTCAAGTCGTAGTGCTTGATGACTGACTGTGCCGACAGATTGGCTACCAGCTCTTCATACGCACGGTGCTCTATGCCTTCTGAATAGTGGCGTAGGGAAGGGCGGTTCTTCCTGCTTTCGTGTCCATAGGAGTGCGAAACTTCGTGTAGGAGGGTGTTGGTTTCGTGAAGCCTACTCTTGAACAGATTCGACGGATTCATGTAGATGGCGTCTTCTGTAGGGCGGTAGTGATTAGTCCCGACCACACGTTTCAAAGGCGTTGGCATCGTGTCCAGCAAGGCTTGGTAGACGGTTTCTAGCTCTGAGGGGGTGGCTTTGGGCTGGTTTGCGTCCATTAGCTTCTGTACAGCGGCTGGGAGGTCGCCAGTGAACTGAGCAATGTTGAAAACTGGGGTGAGTTTTGAAGCAGGGATGTACACAGCCTTGGCTTTTGATTCATCGTCCCTAGCAATTTCAGGTTCTGCCTTGTCCTTCATGTAGCCAAGCTTTACTCCAAAGCGGTTAACGATGAAATCGCTTTTCTCGCCTTTGTTTGAGAGTCCATTTGCATAGCCTTGGCTTGCTGTGAGGTAGAAAGGGAAGCTGTAATCCTTGTCTTCTGCTAGCTGTGAAAGTAGAAGTGAGTTTTCAAGTCCGTATATGGTTTTGGAAATAGGGTTCATGTACTTCACTGAGAAGACTGGGCTATTCCATACGAATTGCTGGTCGTCGTTTGTCATCGTTGAAACGATTTTATCGACTCTTGAAGATAGAAAATCAGAGACTTTATCGTTGGCGTCTTTTGCGTAGTCCTTTTTGTCTGTTGGTGATAAAGGTTTTGACATAATATTAAAATGTTTGTTTATGCTTTGATTATAACATTTAATATTCGATTAATGTGTAAGTGGTGTAAATGGCATCAAATTCTGAGGATTTAAGGAAGTCGATGAAAGGTGTTTCATAAGGTTCTTTGAATGATATGTAAGTAGCGATTGAATCGTGAAAGTCATATTTTCCTTGCTCTGTGTAGAAAAAGAATGAATCTGAGTCTTGAAACAACCTGCCATTAAAAGGATACAAAACAATAGGATTAAGGTCGTTTGGTTTGTAGTAGAGTTCGAAAATGTGAATAAGTGATTGGCCGAATTCATCGTAATCGTCTGATGAGAAAGTAACGATGTGCCGGTCAAAAAGGCCCAAGCCGATGAGTTTGCCTAAGTTCAGTCTTGTGAACTGATGGGTTTTCTTTCCGATATACCTTTCAGAAGAAGCAATAGCGCGTTCAGTAAGAATATCTTTTGGTAACGGCTCATCATTTAAGATGTAATAGTCCTTACCAATTTCAGCTTCCTGTTCTAAAAATGATTTTTCGCTTGTGTATAATTTCATATCTCCTCATTAGTTTTAAGCACAACTCACTCCTGCGTAGCAGGGGAGTGGCTGCTAGTAGTTTAAAAGGTTGTGCATTTCTACCGCTTGACCAAAGTCAGGATGTTGAGTGAAGTCATAAAAGCACAAACAAGATAAATCAACTTGTCCAAAGCAATATGCACTCACTGCATCGTGATAATTTATTTCGTTAATGAGTTTTAGATGTGTTTTTGATGATTCTTTTAATGTCTGATATTCGACTATCAACTTTTGTTCTGTTTCGTCTTCGTATCGCGCAATTAAAATGATGCTGCCGTCAGGGTTATTCCTATCTTTGAAGTTAACTAGAAAATAGAAAGACCATTCCTTATGTTCATCTTCAACGCTATTTAAGAATATCAGTTCAGTTTTCAAATGATTCGTATATCCATGTTTTTGTACTGACTGCAAATAGCTTCTTGCTGTGTTTTCGACTTGATATTCACTGCTCGATACGCTGAAAGGGTCGAGCTTACATTCCTCGTTTCCAACCATTCCTCGGGATTTAATCTGTAAGTCAATGCCTTCAATTATTGGCTTGTACGTGAGGAAATTCATTCGCCCACCTTCGATAATCTGGTTTTTAAAATATTAAAAGCTTCTTTTGCTTTTTCACTTCCTCTGTCAAAAATGGTTTCATCTGAGTTTACATTTGTATTGTTCACTCTGTTCAAGATTCCTTGCTGAATTTTACGAATTCTTCTCGAATGAAATTTATAGCATAGAAGAGTAAATACAATGAATGACGATGCAGTACAAATGTACATGAATTGCAAGCTAGAACCGCTTCCAACGCTAGTTTGCGCGATGATTATGCTTGCCCAAAGTAGAGCTGCTTGAACTGCTGTTTCAAAGCCAATGATTGCGAGAGGGAGAACCATATAGTTGTTTGCGTATGGGTTTTTTCTGATGTAAAAAGCAGAAATGTAAAATAAAGCGAACCATGCGAATGGTGCAAATGCCCCACCTGCTAAACACAAAAAGTATATTTTCCATGTGTTTTTTAGCTGCAACATCCAGTGCTTAAACTTCGCTATTAAAATTTCGTCGCTATCAGGTTCTTTTGTTTTGAAAAATGACATGTGTGTATGTGCTTGTTTCTACAATTATACCATTTCATATCAGCAAAAAAGGGCGTATAGCCCTTTTGTATTAAATGCTTCTTGATGATTCAATTTGCTCATCATGAACATCGTTGTTTTGTGTTCCGAAAGCCCAGCGCTGAATTAATCCTCCAATGATGTACGCCGCCGTTTTCAAAATCGCTGCAATCAGAAACGATAAGAAGAATATATAGAGGCAAATTTGAAACATTAGGTCCATTACAGCCGAAAGCGTAGAGGCGTTTGGTGACTCTTCTAAAATGTATCTAAAAACATTGAATGGAATTGCTTGATAGACAAACAATGCATCAATGAATGTGAGAGCTAGATAAATGCCTATTCCGAATGTTGCCCAGTTCGCAGCCGTAACGAGAAAGGTTTCGAGTGGTTGCCAAGTGTCATTCTCTTTGTTAACGCCTTGCTTGCCCAACAAAAGGATGAAGTGAGGAATTATCTTGATTTGAGTGGATGTGATTTTGATTGGGGCGTTCATGAAGAAAGCAATCACAATCAGCGCAAATGCAATTGGAGTTCCAAATTTTATGTACATTCCCAAAGCCCACGCATAATTTGCTGTGCTGCTAGCAATGGATGCAATTTCAGGGTTTAGGTAAATTGCAGCGATTACATAAGCAGCCTCGGGGCCGAAATCCTGTCCGTATTCGCTGAAAACGTCACTTACAGAAGCATTGACTGCTGATGCCAGAATGAACGTCACCATCGCGTCTGTTCCGCCGTACATTTTGGCGGTTTGCTTCATCGTTGCCGATGCTAGCTCAACACCAGCCTTGCTCTTGGCTTTCTCGACCGGAGAGACAGAAAGCATAGATGCCGCCTTCGCCATAACCATGACTTCTGATGAGAACGCCAAGAGACGATTCGCCTGTATGTCCAACGTCTTGTACGGGCTTGAACACTGTCTGCCGCTCGGTGAAATGCCGTAGGGGTGGTTCAGACAATCTAGGGTGTACTGATTTCCGAGGATGCCTCCGTCACCAATGGTGAAGTACTTGGTGATGATGCTCAGTACGTCTAAATCGAGTGACGATTCCGCTTGATAGGCGTTCATCAATTCAGCCTTGGACCAGTTCCTTTCGACCCTTGTGGCAGTTTTGTTGAAGGGAATGGCGAACGCCGGTTCTCCTTGCAAAACAGGCTCGACAAGCTCCTGAGTCTCTGTGCTCTCAATGCTCGTACTGTTGACGAGAATTTTCCCTGCGTCTTGAAATTTCGAGGATGGGTAGAATTTCGTCATGAACCAATAAGGCAACGTGGCGTAGTTCGTGTCAGACATGAATCTGCTGCCAAGCAAGCGGTTGTAGTTGTTGATTTGAGCTGAACACATGAACGGCGATGACTCGCTGCTGCACATTTCCGCTGCACACGCTCTCTGTGTAGCTTCTGTATCATCAGAGTCAGTGACTGTCTTACAGACTTGAACGAGACGGCTTCCAGCGTCCACAAGGCTTTGTTCACTCACACCCGGCGCTCTTGTAAGGCGGTGAACGAATTCAGCCCCGATGCAGTTAGCGTATGCATAGGCGTACTGCTTCACACCACTCGTATCCAGTTGCGCAATGGCATAGGTTTTCACGTTCTCGCAGCTCATATCCCTGTTGAATTCGATAGCTGAAATCCCTGCTGGAATCGGCTCATATAATGAAAGCTTGGTAGCTGCATCATCAGATGAAGCCATAGCCACTGTGTACGCGTCTGTGAGTGCTTTCACCTGCAATTGGTAGAGGTCTGGCAAGCCGTTCGACCTTGCTATCTCTATGGTTCCCTCATCAACAGCATGCTCAATTTCAAGAATGCAGTTGCCTACCTGAGAGAATGCAGTTAGGTGCCCTTCGTAGTGGTTGAACTGAACCACGCCTTGCCTGGTACCGGGTTGCTGCTTCGTACAGAGCTGGAAATCAATGAGGTTCAGCATCTCTCTTGTGCGCTGATTCTTTGGCACGGGTATGGTCACGTAAGGCTGCTCAATGACGGATTTACCGTTCAGTTTGTGCAAGATGTATGAGCCATATTGATAGGTTGCAGCGAATGTGGTGTAAATACTCATCATCATGAAATTCGTGTCTTTCTTGCCGTTTTCTTCCGATTTGTAAATCGGCACTAAAAACAAGAAAACGACTGTGATTAGCAACGCGTATCCAACAATTTCTTTCTTCTCGACTGTTCGTGTTTTGGTAATCATAAATTCGATAATAAGCATTATCATTTTTCGTACAAACACAGTTAATAATAAAGCACCTAAAAGTACTGCTAACCAATGAATTGGGCCACTGAGTAATTTATAGACAGAGCTATTGAAACGATTTGAGTCCTTTAAACATTCGTAATCGCCAGTAAAAAACCAGCTCCTTCCTAATGGATATGCTCTGACTTCTTGAGTTAAAGGACAGCCAATCATTGATTCAAGCAGTGGAAAAATGATTGCTTGTGTTCGTTCTTCTTTGTTGTAGCTGGCTTCCAGATTTTTACTTTGAGTGTTTAAGCCCCACCAGTTTGTTAAACTCCAGTCAGCTGCATTGGCTGGGAGTGAAGAAAAGGTTAGGCATAATAAGAGTGCGCAGAGATAACGTTTCATTGTGTAAGTGAATTAGTCTACGATTATTATACCATTTGGGCCTTCTGTTTTTAGCCTCTTCCTTTTCTCCCAAAGCGGCTTAAAAAGTTCGGTTTTCTTTTGAAAGCACGTCTTGCTTGGCTTGTGATTATTACATCAAGCCAATGAAACATTGAGAAAGTGATTATGTTTGTCACAAATATCATTCTACCAATAAATTCTTGTGTGTATTTAATATGCGGCATATCAAGGCCGACAATCTCTAATACTGTATTCATTGCTATAAATGAATATCTTAAGCAGCCAATGTTGACAGCCATAAAGCACACGAACGAAACGAAAAGTGTTATTAGGTGCTGCATTATAGTGCTTGTGTCTGAACCAATTGCCGAGCTGAATCCATAAGCAATTATCGTTGAAAGATTTCTGTCGAGTATTGCAGCTATTTCCCAGTTGACTATGTAGAACACAAGGATTAAAGGACCGAAGAAAAGGTTGGATAAGAAGAAAGACCAAACCGTTTTTGCGAGCAGTTTTAGATTGTTCATGTCGTTGAAGCGTAAAAATGCTAGCAGTGCGAATGCCGAGGTTAAAAACACAAGCAAAGAATAGAACATGTTGAGCACGTAAAGCACATAGAATGGCCCAATCATTAGCGTTGTCATTAAGAATTTCAAAACCAGTGCAAAGATGTATCCAAACAACGAAGCTTTGAGGAAAAAGTTGGCAAAGGTAGACATGAATGAGCCGACTTTTTGAAGGAAGTTCGGTTGGTTCCTTTTGGCTTTGGCTTTCTTAGAAAGCTTTGATTTAGACACGCCAGCTTTTTCGTCAGCTTTTGCTTGCTCACTCATCAGTTTCTGTTTTTTCTTATCACCAAAATGCGTAGCCCCGTAACCAATTAGCTTCATAGCGATTGCTACTTCTGCAATGTCAATCATAGTTTCGCTGATTTGTTGCCCGTATTTCTGTACACAAGTGATTGGATAAATCGTTGATGAACGGCACTCATCAAATTTTATTTGTGGATTTGCGAGCGATAAGCCAGTTGCTTGCATGAACTCTGCATTTTGTCCAGACGCTGTTGCGTTTTCGCTATAAAGGCTTTGCATGATAGCTTTTGAGTCTTTAAGGGTCGGTGCGCCTTTGTCTTGTGTGTCAATTTTCAAGTCCCTAAAGTCTTCACCAATCATCAATTTAGCTTCTGGATAGCCATGAGATTTAGCCCAATCATCGTCAACAAATGTGCCCATCGCTTTCGTTTGGATGGTCTGAATTGGTGACGTGATGTTGAATTGACTTTGTGCTGATTGAGTGAAATTCAAGTCATTTGTAAGACTAGGATGAGCCCAGAAGAAATTCAGTGCCGCTTTTTGCCTTGTTTCTTTAACTCGATTCACAATGTCAGTTGAGTACATTGCTTGTTGCAACTGAGCATTTATAGCTAGTCGTATATTATAATATTCATCAATTAACGCGATTGTGAGTTCTTTGACTTTCGCTGCGTAAATCTCAGATGCTTCTGTACCCATTACTTTCCAGTCTGCTGATACACATTCAGATGAGCCAGCTCCTGCTGAGCCTGCGCCTGTGTGGGCATCAATGAAATTCTTCGCTTCTATTCTGTGACTTTCTTCTAATGAGCAAGTGTAATTTATTCTTTGCAAAGCAATTTCATCAGACTTTTCCATCATTGCTAAAAAATTAGCTTTAAGTATGTTTGCTTGAGCGTCTTTGAAAAAATGAGAAACTGCAGTATTTGCTACTTCTTTAAATCCCGCTTCACTGTCTTTGAAATAAGCTTCCTTGATTGCTACTTTCAGTAATTCAGCTTTATTGTAAAGGTTGTCTTTGACAGCGTAATCACGGTAGTTCTTGTTATACCCAATAGCCTTTAAGTATGGAAGGTTTTCACCCATTGATTCGGGATTTTGCGCAAATGTGATAGGGTCTGCTGACCACATAGTCTGATTTGGGTCTTCTGCAAAGCGATGTTCGAAATCGATGCCGTCATTGTTGTTGGGTTGCCATACGTCAACTGTCTTGTCTCTTACTCTCCAATCTGTTGTGTTGTTATGGAGGTTTTCGATTGAATTGTTGAAAGCGCTTGATGAGGAAATAACCAACGATGTTGATACAAAACCAGCGATTGTTGCTTTTGCAGAATAATAGACATTGCTGTTTTCTTTCCTTTTATTTGCTTGTGCTACTGATTCACCAATCGTTGGGACTTCTATGCCACCAGATAGCTGATTGCTTAGATATGTAGAGATGACCATGTTTTCGAGCTGCAATGCACCTTGGCCCGCTGCTAGGTTGAAATAGTCGCTAACTGAAAGACTTCCGTTATGTCCGAAAAAACCGGGTATGAAGCTGAATACGCCTAGGCCCATGACACCAATTGCTACGAAGAAATTGTAGCGAGGAGGATTGCCGTTCTCATCCATAGAGAATTCTTTGCCCAGTGTTGCTTTTGCAAGTGTGATAACTGAGTTAAATATTATTACAATTAGAAAGATTAAGACTACACCAAAAATCAAGATTTTCATTGTGCTAAAAGATTCAATGGTACGAGTATTAAAGTCTTTCTGTGATTGAGTTGAATCAGCTTGAATTTCTTCGTAGCTCGAATCGTTATTTTTGTTCTCCAAAATTGACGTGTAAATCGACTCCCCGATAAAGGCAATTCTGATTTTTTGAGCAATATTTTGCGGGCAGATTTCAGAATCAAATGATTTTAAAGATTTACCATCGACACTCATGCCGCAATTTTCAGCAGATGCGAAAGCTGAACCAGAAAAAATGACAAGAAGGAAAAGGAATAGAGGCGCTAAACGTTTCATTTAAGATGCAGTAGTTTCAATCTATTATACCATTTGACCTTACTGCTTTTAGACACAAGACGAAGGCTGCAATGCGCGAGAAAGACCACTCCCCATTTCCTTGAAATGGAGTGAAAGGGGGAATAGGTTGATGGTGCGTGCTCAGCGTGCTCAGCGTGCTCAGCGTGTGAACGTACCTTTGGCTTGTGTTACGTCTATTAGGTGAGGCGGGTAGGAGCAACGTACAATCAGTCTCACAACACCTCTAACCCGCATTACTGAGTCAATCACGTCTATGAATCACCTCGATCCGAATGCGCTTTTCACCTTGGGCGACTTCAAAAATGACCTTGTGAAGCTCCTGACTGCATTTCCTTCTATCTATATGTGCGAACAGACAGCAGAAGGCGTGTACGTTGTTCAGCTCGACAAAGAGACGAATCTGGTCGTAGATGACAAGCAAGCCCTGACTATCAAGCTGGATGACTTCAAAGCCTCCGTGAAGCCTTCGCGCGACGGTGGAATTCTTGAGATCCGCTTCCGCTCGGTCGCACTGGACGTGTATGGCTCAAACGACACAGCCACGGTTGTCCTGCCAGAGGGCAAAGGGCTTGTGTACAGGGAAGGCCAGAAGGTTGTGATGGTGTTTGGTGCTCATGCGTCAATCGAAGGAGGGATGACCACCGTGCTCAAAAAGGCGATCTCGAAGGTCGTCAAATGGCGGAAAGGTGAGCTGACTTTCAAGCCGAACTGACCAGATCCAGTTCTGAAACTCAGGTGTTGTTAGGGTTGGCAACACCAATCAGTCAATTATTTGCAGTCATTTTTAAACTCAATATTTATCGCACTGCACCCTTCTAATCGAATCCTTCTATCGATTTCGCTCCTTTTTCTCGTTTTCACCAATCTAAATCTGTACCAAATTCTTTAAATTGATTTATCGAAAACACTGCACCCCGTGTAACTAAAGGGTTGCAGATCGATTTACTTTTTTTAGCCTTCGTTTTGAAAATTGTAAAAATCAATTTAAAGATTTTTGCGGATAAATAAACTTGCATTTTTTGGTTTTAGCTGATTTGACAAGTTATTTGAAGATGGTAATGTGTGCCCCATCGCTTGACGGCGAATGTGCATTACCAGAGATGTGAAATCATTTCTAAAAGCAGTTTTGAACAATACTGCAATGCACACCAGAACAGTAATGCTGTTCCGCTCACTCATTCAGAGTGACGCACCCGGTACATGCTCATGGCAGACGTATACAGAAGTGAAGTTGTTTTTAAGAGCGATGCAAAGACAATTAAAAACTTCCTCAATAAGTGTTTTTCACTAATCGACGATAAGTACTACTTAGATTTCGAAAAGTTCATTCCTTTAAACGGAAAAAATCCCCTTGGTGTTTGGGATTGCGGAGCATTAGCTCATAATTTTGAATTCGTAAAAAATATACCAGAAAGTGAAATAGTAGTCAGATTTGACACAGTTAATGGCGGTGCAGGATTCATTATCAATGAGCTACTCACTGCATTTCCAAATGCTACTATTCAAACGACTCTGATTTGTGAAATGCTGGATTTCACAATTCTTATCAACAGACCATCGTTTCATGCTAAACCAAAAGTCAGAAGTGCTCACAGAGGTAAATGTTCGGCAATTGACGAAGCTTGGATTAATGATGTTGGTCTAACACTTTGGGGGTATTCAAAAGCTCCTGATCTAGAGAAGCTAGGATTTGTCCCTCTTGGCAATGGTCAGTATATGAAGGTTCACACTGGACTTGATGCTCTTGAAAGCTTATATCCTCGATTCAAAGCTGATTAATAGGTAGTAATGCTCCCAAACTTCATGCATTAACTGATGCGCTTTCACGCGTCTAAAAGCAGTTTTAAACAATACTGCAATGCATACCAAAATAGTTAAAGTCTATTTCTCTTCATTGGGTTGGCCGATGTTGTAGCACAGCTTCGTGTTTCATGAAATATCTCGGGTCTAAAACAAAACTGCTTGGCTTTATCGATACTGTTGTTACTGAGTGTCAATCTAAAATCAATAAACACTCTGATCAGATTGTTTTCTGTGATCTGTTTTCAGGATCGGGGAAAGTGGCGAATCACTTTAAAGATAGATTTAAGGTCGTAGCAAATGATCTTGAATATTATAGTTACGCAACTTTGTGTAATTTGTTGAATAACGATTCATCAACAGCGTATGAATGCCAGCCGATTCTTGATTATCTTAATCATGGAATGGATGGGGAAGAAGGATTTATCTTTGAGAATTACAGTGAAGCTAGTGGTCGAACTTATTTCACTAATGATAATGCAAAGAAAATCGATGCCGGTATCGCTCTTGTCTATCGCTTATATGAAGAGAATGAACTGACTGAACAGCAGTTCTATTATTGCCTTTGCTCAGTGCTTGAAGGAGCTGACAAGGTGTCGAATACCACTGGTTTGTATACAGCCTATTTGAAGAAATTCAAGGGTTCGTCAATAAAGCCAATTGTTTTTAAGGGATTCCAGCTCAAAGATTCCGTGGCAGATAACGATGTGTATTTAGGTGATGCAAATGACCTTGTGAAGGCTGTGTCGGGTGATATTTTGTATCTAGATCCTCCGTACAATCAACGACAATACAGCGGTGATTATCATTTGCTCAATACCATTGCACAAAATGATAAACCTGAAATTTCCGGGATCACTGGTAAGCGAGTTGGTAGGGTTGGATCTCCGTGGTCTAGCAAAAAGAAAGTAGAAGACGAATTCAGAACGCTTATTGAGTCTGCAAATTTTGAATTTCTTGTTATGAGTTATTCGAACGAAAGCCTCATGTCGCCACAATTAGTAGGCGACATTATGTCAGCAAATGGAAAATATTCAGTTCACGAAATGGAACATCAGCGTTTCAAATCAAGGGCTGGACAAACAAATGCAAATGGTGGGAATACGGTGACTGAGTATCTGCATGTACTACACAAGACTGGTTGAATAACAAATGTAATCCCGCAAAAACTTAACAGGCGTAAGCCAAAAAACGGAGTGTATTTATGAGCGTAACAATCGATGAGTTTAATGAGTTTTGGGCAAAGGTTTGTCAGCTTTATGACGAGACTGAGACTGGCGAGAAAAGAGTATTTTTATTTCAAGATAATTATGAGTGTGAAGAGTTATGGAGTATTGATGAGCGAGAGATTGTCGAAGATGAAACATTATACTTTACAACTAAACTTCAATTTTGCTCCGTGAATAATGGGTGTACAGGTTGGGAGCTTGAGCTTTCTGATGTGACTGTAGTTGATGTTCAGAAAATGACAATTACTATGTTTGGAGATAGATTCAAAGTCAGAGTTGAAGATAAGGATTACGATTTTTCTTATGAATGGATGAACAAACAGTATTACCAATTCTGAATCTGTAAATAATTTTTGGGTTACACAAGGTGGGTTGTTTTATAAATATTTTGTATAGGTGAAAAAATGAAAAGATTAAGTAAGGGTGATGCAGTTAAATTCGAGTTCAGTAGCAGTGAAGAAATAGAAGATATTTTGAAATTGCATAAAGTGAATTTTGAAAAGCTCGCAGGCAGTAATAACAGAAATTCGAATTGGTTTAATCATCCAAAGCGAAAGCCATTATATCAAATACTTCCAGCGCTCGCATTTGCTATGTGGAATGAAGAGTTTAGATTTGACAATGGATATGAGGAAGATGATGTTAAGAGCATCTGCAATAGAATTTTCAAGATCTTCTTTCGGCGTAAAGTCCAAGCTTTTGAAATGATTAAGATTAACAAAGAATTTAAGAGACTACACAAGCAAGCTCTGAGTAAATACAAGGTTGTCAGGAATTCCGTTAGAGATGTCGAGCCGGATAAATTCAAGGCTTTCGCTGAATTTATAAAGCTGTATGGTTGCAATATTATAGTAGATAAAGGTAAGGGGTTTACTACTGAAATTGAAGAGTGGACAGTTCAAAATGATTTAAGTGAGGTGAGCGTCTTCATAACAAAAGAGACAGAGCTTAATTTCTCTGGGAATAAAATGCGCGTCAAATATTGGGACTGGCTTTATGGGCAGGTAACTAATATCGTAGTGGAAGATATTACTGACATAATCATTAGCGATAAGTCGGTTGAGATGATATTTGATAACTCATTTCTGTATCTTGAATTTAGAGTAAGTTTTTGAAAGCAGTTTATTTCAATGCGTGGGTTAATTTTATTTACTGTTTCAGTAATTCTGCTGGGATAGATGATTTTTAATGGTGATTGTATGATGCAAGTTGAGTTGAGCTTTGATGGCTCGCAAGCAGATATTGATAAGTTTGTTGCTGATAGTTTTCCGGCGCGGGATGAAGATGCTCATATCCATTTTTATGGAGGTGATGTTTCAGAGTTAATGGCTGCGTTAGGTAGTGTTTATAATTTTGATGCTAGCAGTAATGGTATATCTATTTGTTTTATCAGACCGAACGTTGATAGTGAGTGGTTTGAAGAAATCTATCACAAATTAACTGTGCTAAGAATGGGTAATATTTACCTTGATTATGCTGACGAGTATGGTGAGTGTGCTGGATATATGGCTTTTAGATATGGCGTTATATGGGAAGATCATTTTAATGGCGAAGATTTAAGCGAGGTTAGTGAGAACCTTCGTCGCGTACTCGAATCGTGGAATACGATGAGTTACCTTTTTGATGATGCGGATGATGCGGATGATGCATAGGTTGGATTTGATTTGCTGTTTCGGTAATTCTGCTGAGACTGATAATTTTAAATGGTGATTGTATGGGGAAGATAAGAATGGGCTTTGATGCCACCGAAGCGAATATTGATTGTGTGAGAAGACGAGAGATAGAGCTTATAGAATCATGTTCATTGTCTGATGAGCATGAAAAGTTCTTAAAGGATGTTTGCAATAAAGCATTGTCTCGATTTGCTAATGTGAAAGTAAAATATAATAAATCTTTAATCAATACTGATGCTAGTGTTATACGTCATGCCATTCGAACCTTTGGGCTTAAATCTCATTTGGCAATTTACTTTTTGCTCACAGGTCGCAGAGTGTACTTGAGGCCGATTAAAGATAATCCAGAGGTGATTGATAGTGATTTGATTCTGTACAACCTTATCCTTAAACAAACTCGCAACTTTTCTAAGTCGAAGGCAATTGAGGCTGGTCGATTAATGCTAAATATATTTAGTCAGGAGGTGCCTTAGTCGGATGTGTTTTAGGGTGAATAATTCGATTTTTCAAAATGGTATAATATTCTCAATGAATGCAATTGTGTGTTCACCACAAAAGGTAAAAGCAAATGAGTACAAAATTTACGAAGGAGAGTTTAAATGACATTATAGTGGAGTCAGTCGTTGATTCGTTGAATTTCAATAATGAGCAAGCGTCTAAACCGAAACTGAAAATGTAAAACGATAGCAATATCACAAGAGAGCCATAGGCTCTTTTTTGTTATCGATTAATTGGGACGTGGTAAATGGTATAATTAACTCATATCAAAAATAATTAAAATGAAGCCAGATAATAAAATGAACTTCGTGCTTACTGAAGCACAAATGAACTACTATCAAACCACGAATGTTGGTAAGGGAACTGGTCAAATTGTAGAAATTGATTGGTCTGAACCAGTCGAGCCTGCAGAGAAAAAATATTCCCCAAATCAGGTTTTAACAAATAAGCAGATTGATATTTTAACTGCGCCAAATACAACGTGGAAAGGTGGTGTTATTGCTGAGACAATAGATTTTGAAGGCGCTCAAATGGTGCTTAGTCAATACGAAATGGAATATTTACAAGCATTGGAATGCGTTGGGGATATTGGCACAGCTATAATTGCAGATTTAGAAAGCCCCGTGGATAACCTAGAATCCCAATGTGAATTCACAAATCAGGTTTTCAGTGCGGAACTTATTAATGAGGTGAACGAGGAGCGCGCTTGGACAGGCGGGGTTATAGTAGCTGAAACTGATTTCACTGATGAGTCTAGTCTCGTATATAAAATTCGTGAAATAATTAAAGCTGTTGCTGCTTTCCATAAGCACACTTTCAAAAATACTTCGTTAGGGTATGTGATTTGTGCAGAAAAAAGAAAGCTCAATATTACCCACGATGGATTAGTAGGTGGCTATTTTAGTGTCGAGCCATTCGACGGCTTTGACGATTATGATTTTTGGATTAACAAAGTAAAGACTAATTCATACGGAACTGTGATTGCAGATAATATTGCATTTCACCTTTCGAAGACAAAAGATGCAAAGGGTAAATTTCGTTAAATGGAAATGGTATAATTCGAGTATCAAATAAACTCAAATATAATGAACATATTAAATAATAGAGGTTATAAATTTTACATCTTTAAAGGTGCGTTGGCCGTTGTTACAATATTTTTACTGGCAGCATTGTGTAGCACATCACTAGATGAATTCGTGCTTGCGTTTACCGTAGGTTTTCTAGCTTTCTATTTGTTTTGGTTGCACGAAATAAAACAACGCGATGAAGATGGTTCTGCTGCATTAATGGAAATATTAATCAATGAGTCTAAGTCACGTTTGAATATGGGTAAAATTAAATGACTGCAAATTCTGCAAACAAAAAGGAGCCTTTTGGCTCCTTTCTTATACGTGCTGTGCAGTTAATTTCACACCCAATGCATTCACCAGCTTCAACACCGTGTCATAGCGGGGCTTTGCGCCCGGTGCCAGCGCTTTATAGAGGCTTTCGCGGTTGATACCTGCGTCCTTCGCAAGCTGAGTCATTCCTCGCGCCTTGGCGACTTCTTGCAGCGCACGAAGGAAAACGTCAGGGTTTGGGTCTTCCAACGAAATGGTCAAAAATTGAGCAATCTCGTCCTCGTTGTTCAGGTAGTCAGATGCTTCAAAGACTTTGAGTTCTCTCATTTTCTATCTCCTTGCTCGATCTCATCGAGGATGGACTTCGCAAGCTTAATGTCACGTTTCTGTGATGACTTGTTGCCTCCACACAGTAGCAGATAGACCACTTCACCGCGCCTTGTGTAGTACACGCGGTAGCCGGGGCCGACGAAGATCCGCATTTCTGAAATGCCTTCCCCTACCGGCTCACAGTCTCCGAAATTACCTTCCTGTGCTGACATGATGCGGCTGATGATTCTCAGGCGTGCCTGTACGTCTTTAAGACCTTTAAGCCATGCGTCAAATTCGTGGGTTCGGATGAGTGTGTTCATAGGTCGAGTGTAGCCGAACGGCGACACTCAAGCAACGGTATTGATCAATATTTGATCAGGTGGGGTTTGCGTTGATGTTGCTCCCGGTATGAAGAGGAAGCTCAATGCCTTTGTATTTCATAGTCAGCTCACCCACACGCGATAAATCAGCGGTTCTGCTTGCAGGGCTTCTACCTGTTGTTGAGAAATGCTCAGAAATGAATCTGTGGCTTAATCCGGTCGGGAAGAGTCCCTTTGCCAAACGCTTGGCTAGCTCAAACGTCATGTCCAAGCCTTCAATATCAGCAATGTATTTCAATGAATCTATTTTCAATTGTGCTCGTTCTGCTCTTGCAATCGCAGATACTGCTGCGGCTTGCATGGCGCGAGCGTGCCTATCGTTGTAGCCGGGTTTGTTACTCATAATGTCTCTGTTGGTTTCATACTCCTAATTATAACATTTCATAAATGCCTAATTTGTGCTTGCGGTAATATTCCGGGAGCATACTCAGAGGTAAAACAGTCAGGCACAAAAAAGCCCCAACGAAGGGGCTTTTAAGTTTTTTGGATTACTTCGGAGCGATGGTGAAACCTTCGAAAGCAGTTTTTTCTTTGATTGCTTTCACGATAGCAGCTCGCTTTGCTTCTACTTCTTTGCCGTTGCTGAGCTTGAAATGTGTAGGATTCGTATGCTCTTTGCCAGCTTCGTCTGTCTCGATTTTGAAGCCTAGCAGCTCAAAAAACTCTTTGTCTTGTGTCAGGTCAGCACCAGCACGGCCACTACGCATAGTCACATCTGCTGTCTTGCCTTCTGCGTTCGTTACGGTGTAAGTCACTGCTGGGGATTTATCACGCTTGGTTGCTGCTGTCGAAGACTTGCGAGTTTTAGCCTCTTTCAGTGCGAAGTTAGTGCCTTTGATTACTTCTGTTGCGATGCTGTAAGCCAGATCACGAAACTCTTCGCTGTACGCTTGAAGAATGGTCTTGAAGGAGTTGTTGCCACGAATACCCTTGTACTGGTCCGCAATATTTTTTTGGTCCAGCTTAGCTTGGTTCAGTTGAGCAAAAAGCTTTTCGAGTAAGGCGTCGTCACCTTGGTTTGCGGCTGCTGCAATTTTGGCGTGAATTTCAGCAAGAGCATTGTTGTCGCTTAACGAAGTGATTTTCTTAAAAATGGCTGTGCCAAGGTTCTTAGCTTGTTCTGCATGCGAATCAGCGGCCTGAGCTTCTTCAAAGCTGTGCTTGGCTGTGGTTTGGTCTTTATGAGTGTTAGCCATTTTCGAAAATCCTTCTTGAAATTAATAATGTTCAATTGCTTGAATGTGAAGCTAATGTGCCATCACGATGTTGTCAACAAAATTATGTGACATTACAGATTGTTTACAAAATCGAGGCAATAAAAAGCCCCAGTGAAGGGGCTTTATGATTCGCATCAAATCACTGTTGAGCAGCGATTGTGTAGCCTTCAAATGCGATTTGGCTTTCGATTGCTGTGACAATAGCTTTACGTGAAGCGGCGTGCTCTGCACCAGTCTTGTCAGTAAAGGTAGATGGGGACAACACTTCTTTACCTTCTTCATCTTTCTCGATAGCAAAGCCTAGCAATGCAAAGGCTTCTGCATCTTGACTCAGGTTTGTAGCGCCTCGACCCATACGCATAGCCAGAATGGCTGACTCGCCGCTGTCCTTTGTGATGACGAAGATTTCAGCTTCTTTCTTCACGCGAGGGTTTTTTGTTTTGCTTGCTGGTTCTTTCAGAGCTTTGTCAGTCTGATTCAGAACTTTCAACGCCAATCCGTACACGATTTCTTCAAAGGCTGGGTCAGTACGGAAGCTGGACAAAATCTGAGCAATGGAGAATTTAGAGCTGATTTCAGCCAAGGCAGAAGCATTTTCTTGTTCAGCATCTTTGATTTTTTTCAGTTCGCTCATCAAGTCGTGAGCTTTATCGTCGTTAGCTTCATCAATCGCCTTGCGAATCGATGCACGCAATTCACGAATTTGAGCGCTTTCGCCTGAGCTGTTCACCAAAGCATCAAGAACAAACTCACTGACAATTTTAGATTGTGGAGCGTGCTCTGAACGGCTGATAGAAGCTTCGTACAGTTCTTTCGCTGGAAGGCTTTCTATATTGTCAGAAGTAGAGTTTGTCATTTTGATTCGCATATGGTGTTTGAAAGAGCCGAGCAATATAGCAAAAAACGCTGGCAACTTCAATTGAGATATTTTGCATGGAAATACGAAATATTAAAAATGGTAAAATATTGACATAACAACTACATATCAAAATGGAACCTAAAAGCTCGCTATTATCAGTAATGAGGAAATTAAAAAGTGTTTATAATTATCGCGAAGGTGCTTTACCTAATGATTATTTTGCACAAGATAAAAACAAAAATGATTTCGATGAGTTGGATGACCCTTACAAAGTGGTTCAATCAGCCGGTATTTTCTTGAGTAAGCCTAGCGATAAAAATGTATTGGATGACAAATCTGAATCAGACTTTGCGGAAAGAATACGACTCTATTGTGAGCAATATAATCTTGATTGTAAACAGTCCTTGGTCGTTGGTGAGTACAGTCTCTATGACAGAGAAGGCCAGATTAAGTACAACGTGGATTCCTCTGGTGAGTTTAAGTATTCAGGGCATGAGTTAGTCGGTAAGCACTATGAGGATATGCTGCGTTTGTCAGCTAATCAATTTAAGACTAATTCTATGTTGATTTGCCCTTTCGTGCGTGAAGATGACCCGGCCATAACAGATGAAATGCAAAAAGCCAATCTGCAGTTATCTATACGAGTGATGATTGAAGAAGGTATTGATGTGAATCGTATTCAAATACGAAGCGATAAGTGGAAACACTTAATGGATGAATATAAGCCTAAAGAAGAACTCAAAGAAACAGAACAGGTGAAGTCAGATGTTATTAATTCAACGGGCGTCAATAAAGAGGCAGTCGAGGTTTTAAAAACAACGAATGAAAAGGGTGCTGCAAACGATGGACAGAATTCTGATGCTGAGACTGAAAAAACAAGTGAAGTTGTTCATGCTGATTTCTCAAAGGATAAGGATAGTAAAGCTAAGGGTGAGGAGTTGAGTGTATCCGATAAGCCGAATGATAAGTCTTTTGATGTTGAGGCTGTTAAGCTCAATTTGAAGGAGATTTTAGTTGATGCACTGATTAGCTCTGATGGTGAAATGACTAATTTGATTGCACAAAAGAAGAGGCTTGCCGAACAGAATCTAGAGTTAGGTTTCACTGCTAATGCAGAATTGATAAATATATCTAATATTAGGCCGCAAGAAGACGGCAACATTTATACGGTAAATATAAAGCCTGAAAATCTAGAGAATGGAATTCATATCACTAGGCAAAATCAAATGAAAATCTATTGGGAGTCTAGAAATAACGACATTGCGAATGGTTCAGTAAAAGGAATGCTAGTTGATTCTTTAAAAGCGTCCGGTGGTGATTACTGTAAATTCATAGACAGTCTAAACGATAAGGGTATTGAAGCTGTTGTGACTGAAAATAAACGAAATATAGCCGCTTCAATGACCAAAGATGGTGAGGTTTTGTATGGTCAAATTCCATTAAGCTCATCGCTTGGGAAAATACTTTGTGAAAGTCATAAAGAGTTCGAGAAAGCTGGTCGTCTCCCGAGCATAGGAGAAGGTTCATATGATGAGTTATTCAAGGATGATGATAAGGCCAAAGCGACAGTTCAAGAGAGTACTAAATCGAAGAGCAAACTTAAGAATAAGCCGTGAAGGCTTATCTTGATTTAAAAAATGAATCGTGAGAAATGGTATAATATTGACATAACAACTACATATCAAAATGGGAATCAAAGATACGCTTTTGCAAGTAATGAATAGGCTGAAAAGTAATAACGCATATGAAGGTGATGCTTTAACAGATAATGATTTTTATAATAACCCCTCAAAACCTATTGAGAGTGCAAATAAACTTAATGGGATGGGCGCGGGTGATAATGTTGCTGATGAATATGGTCAGTTAGACTCTAATAAGTATAAATCTGGTGTGCATGCCTTGTCCGGTAAATCAGAGCCTAATTTAACTGCGAGAGAAATTGAACATGCTGAGTTAGAATTCCAAGAGAAAATCAAACAATTTTGTAAGGAGCATGATTATTCTTACAAGAGGTCATTGTTGTACGAAAATTTCAGTATCACAGATACGGCTGGCAACGAAATATTCAGTGTGAAAAGCTCTGGGGATTTTAGATATAACAACGTTGATGAATCTCAGTTTAAGGCTATGATGCAGATTTCAGCGGGTCAATTTGCTAAAAACAACAAAACAGCTTTTCCATTTGTCAAAGAGGATGACCCTTCAATTCCTAATTCGAAGCAAGAAGCTCTATTAAGAATTGCGATTGAGTCATTGATTGAGCATGAAGTACCTCTAAAACGAATAAAAATCAGAAGTAAAAAATGGGCGCACTTGATGGATGAGTATGCGTTGAAGCAAAAAGAAGAATTTAAGAATGTTCAGCCTCTTGAAAATAGTGGTCTTGGTGCTGAAAATATAGGTGTTCCAGAACCTAATAAATTCTTAAAAAGTGAAGCGCAAATACCGTCAGCGGATGTGGTGCAAAAAACATCGAGCAAGGAAGCGGATAGTGTTTTCAATATTTCTAAGATTGAGGCGTTCGGTTCTATTGGAGGGACTCCCTTAGTTAAAGCAGAAAATATCAATGATGTTAGTTCTAAAATTTCCGCTGAAACAAAACAAAGTGATGGCCTTTCGTTAAAGCCGGTTGTAACTATTGACTACTCAAAAACGCTGCAAGGGGAATTGTTTCTAGCGATGCACAACAGCGGCGGCGCAATGTTCAAATTGCTGCAACAGGCTGAGAGCTTTGCAAAGCGTAATTTTGAAATTAACTTTAGTAATAATGGTGAGTTAGTCTCTGTATCGCACGTCAGACCTGTGGAGGACGGCAATATCCACGTTTTAACATTTCCTCTTGAAAAGCTGGAAAACGGTCTTGAAATGAAAGAGGGCGTAGGTCTTTATCATAATCGCCAAAATCAGTTGGAAGAAGCTGGAAATCTCAAAAGCGTATTGAAAGAGCTGGTGGCAAAAAGCGATAGCTACGTTGAATTCAAGGAGCTAGTTGAAGCAAAAAGAGTCGAAGGGATTGAGATTGGATTCACTGCTGACAATAGAAATATTCACGCTAAGCGCTTTGGTGAAAAAGAAGAGTATGCGCAAATTGCAGTGTCAACAGTCGGCACAGGTATGAAATTGATGAAAGACAAGAGTGCTTATGAAAAGGGTACATTTCCTTACGATATGGAAACCGCGAAATCCTTCGAGCCTGAATCTAAAGTGAAGAGTAATTTGGAGAAGCTTAAATGAATCTCCTGAGTTTGTTTCGCAAAAACGGTAAGGCTGAAAAGGTGGTTGATGAGAGTGTCTTGACAGATGCTTTCCTCAAAACTATCAACGTAAGGCTCTTGAAATGCTGTTCCAAAGCTACGCTCGACTTGCCTGTCCTTGTGTCGAGGTCTTCAACTCACTCGCCCACCGGGCGGGAGTGGCTTTTGTCGTCTGGTGAAGGCTATGCCATAAGGGACGTTGCTCTGCTTCAAGCACAGCTACTGAAAAACCTATTGG
Source organism: Pseudomonas sp. ML2-2023-6 (assembly GCF_037055265.1). NCBI lineage: Bacteria > Pseudomonadati > Pseudomonadota > Gammaproteobacteria > Pseudomonadales > Pseudomonadaceae > Pseudomonas > Pseudomonas sp. ML2-2023-6. The sequence goes on from NZ_CP146347.1 coordinate 2,245,512, forward strand.
TCAATTTGGCTGATGAATTTCAAATCAGCGCCACGGATGAAGGTCAGTTCTGCTTGTCAGTCCTACTGGATGAGACACAGGGTCAGTTTGGTGAGTCTGGTGAGTACGTGGAAGGGGCGAGTCTTTTGGTTGTGATTTCCAAGGCGGTGCTTGAAGCCGTAGAGGGCATTGCAGATGAATCCAAGGCGGAAGGGCTAGTAGCGATGAAGTCAGCCTATACAGGGCTTCTGAGCCGTTTCTTGATGAAGGATTTGACTGATTTCTTTCGTGACTATCCAAGGCTTACGAGGGCGCTCGCAAAACTGGAAGGTTCGAGAGGTTCGCACCTTGTTCAGGTGAGTGAAGGCAGTCTTAAAAGCTTCTTAGACAAGACGCTGCAGAAGGACAAGCCGGTCCTTTTCGATGACCTGTACACACGCGACACGTCCAACACGTTCAAAAAAGAAGCCCAGTGAAGGGCTTTTATGATTTTGGGGTGTCAGGCTTTGCTGAAGGGTAGTGCTGGCTAATTCTGTCGCATCTGAGTTCATCGAACATTTCGCTTAAATGGTGTTTTTTTAGATTTTTTCCATGCAATAGTTCTATTATTTGAAAAGGTGGCATTACGCTAAATTTCTGCAAGGTGATTTTAGTGCCTAAATATTTTTGGTCTAGCTCATAAAGATTTTTGGCATAAAATTTATTACCTTCTTTTTTTGTTAATGTTTCTTGCTTTGTTGGGGTGTACTTGTTTTCAGAAAAGTTTTTGTCGTAAAACTGTTTAGTGTTTAAGTTTTCTAATAGTGTGTTTTTAAATAAGCTGTATCTATCATCTTTATTTCTTAAAAACTCCATGAGCTTTATTGATAAATCCTCGAGTTCTTTTTGGCTTCTGTTTTTTCCGTGTGTTAGTGTTTTAAAAGCTTCGTAATAAACTGATGTTGATATGTTCTGCTCAAGCGGCATAAAGGCAAATTTGTTATTTATTGTTGTGCAAAGGTCTTCGTTATAGAAACGTAAATAATCCATCAAGACGTTTTGTTTACCTTCATATGTTTTTTGGTTCATATTCTTATACGGTGAGCTTTCGAAAGATGTGTCTAACTGATTTCCTATTGAGTCATTAAAGTCTAAGCCTAACGAATCCAAATCAAGGTCATCAATGAATGAGTTTTTTTTATCTTTATTGTCGGTCATTTGTTACTCCTCTCTTTTGGTCTTGTTAATTCTTTTTGTTATTCCGATTCCAAAGCCAATTGGCAGGGCTATATAGGCGAGAATTCCGAGCAAAGCCAAGGGCGCTTGTTTGCTGAATTCTGTCAAGGTTACTAACCAATCGACAAATGAAAAGCTGTAAGCGTGCTGAAAGAATTGACTGATGCAAAGTAATGCGCAGAAAGAAATGAAGGATATTTTGACAAGGCTTTCTGTATCATATCTATGCGAAAAGTAAAAGAGTGTATTCGCTATAACCATTGATATTGCTACGGATGCTAAACCGCTCGCCGTAATTGAAACATTCTGAATCATTACAAAGAATACAGTCATATTCGCAATTATTTGGAATGTGTGCTTTTCAGTAAAGTCCTTTGCGTTTGTTTTGTATGAGTTAATATGTTCTTTTAGTGTTGTCATTTTAGTTCGTGATTATTAATATGCTAATTATACCATTTCATTTTGATAATCTTCGTTTTCAGCGTTGATTACCATGAAAAAGTTATTCCACTCTGGCGAGTGCTTGCTTTGTACAATGCCGCTGATGACTAAGCTCTGCGAATCAAGTATCGCTAAATAAATAATCTCATCACTTTTGTCTTCCCTGATTTTTACAAGGACGTGTGGTTTCTTGGTTGTGATTAGCCCCGCTTTTAATGTGTTGAACGGGAAGCCAGCCTCGTCTGCAATTTCGATTACTGGGTTGATGAGCTGGTCTGTGAGGTATTTGAGCTTTATGCATAAGTCAGACGTGTAAATGATTGCAGGTGTTTGTAATGGCTTTTTATAAAGTGTGTCGTATCTTTTGTCAGGGTTAAACTCTGTGTTTTTTCTTGATAAATGCTCGTGCCCATTAGTTACGTCAACGGCCCTCTCAAATAATTGACAGAATGAATCTGAAAAATACTTCTCTCCCTCTGAAAGGTTTTTATCCTTCTCTATATTTCGCATGAATCTCCACTGGCTATGCCCCTTCGTGCTCACTCTGTAACCGATTTCTAATCTGTCTAGATGAGTGTCGATGTTGTCGTTTGGTAGGTAGTGGCAACTGATGAATTCATATTCAGAGATTGCAGAATCAAAGTACCTTTCGAAAATGAGTATGTTTCTTGGGTTGCACTTCAATGTCTTTGCATAATTTTTGATGGATGTTTGAGTGATGCGGTTGCATTTTTTAGGTATTGAAACGACGAAGTTGGGTAGCTTAATGTCAAAATTAGGCTCTTCTAAAGTGTTGTAAATGAAGGACATTATGATTTAATTTGGTTTAAGTCTATTATACCATTTGCAAATGTTACAATTATTAGAAACAAACCTTGTAAAACATATGAATGAGCAAAATATAAATGGTATGCCTGCGTTAAATTTCAATGAGAAAGAAGATGAGTCGAATAATCTGACATTCAATTTCGACAATTACACGCGAGAAACTAACAAATCGGTCGTCACTGAAAGCACTAATAAAGTAATTGACTCACTATCAAATCTGATTAGCTCTGTTCCCTCTGAATCCAAGAATTTTTACCCTGCAAACTTTGCTTCCCAGTTTCAGCGTTTAGAAGCAAAAGGAGCACTGCCAGAGATTCATCATGACACGCCAGTAACTGATGTGATTGTGCTTCCTCACGAATCCCAGCAAGCCCAAGAAGCCCAAGAAGCCCAAGATTTGGATGAAGTGGTTGAGGCACTAAATCAGCCTGCGTCAGATTTGGATGGGGTTTTGGTCGGGGTAGAGACTGGTGATGAAGAGGAAGACGAAGCTGAGTATGTCGTTCAGGAACAGCAGATTATTGAAGCAATAGCTGAAGACGCCTTTGAAATAGATGATGCTGAGACGTTTGTAGAGGCATTGTCTGACCTATCCACACCTGTTAGTGAGACTGATACGTTTACTGTCTCAGACGACCTCACAATCCCAGCGTGTATCGAGGGTGAGTCAGAGCATGAGTCCTTTATGCCTAGCGAAGACATTGTTCTTCCAACCCATTTTGAGGACGTGCCTTTCAGCGAGCCGGACTCCTACGCTCATGACGACATCATCCCTGTGTACGTGCCCGTCAAAGCACCTGAACCTACACAGCTCTCTGTTGCTCTAGAAATGCTTAGGCAGCATCGCTTAGGCAGTCTCAACCGTGGTAACAAGCCTGATTTCGTGTCTACGAAAGACAGTGAGCGTCTACGTGCGTGTATGAAAGAGAGCTACAAGGCTGGCTTGGGGTACATAGAGTCTATGGAAGACGCGTGCAGCCTCAGTGACGCACTGGGCGTCATGCTTTCGGATAACAATCTGGATGGCGTGAATGCGACTATTGATGCGCTGAATGTAGTTCGAGAACAAGCCAATGCTCGCAAGCAAGAGGTTTTCGACGCGAAGCAGCAAGCCAAGGATATTCTGTGGGAAGGTTTCGAACGAAAGTATTTCAAATAATCTGTGTAAAAAGAAACCCCTTCATGGGGCTTTTTTTGGTCTGTGTTTCAGAGATTCACTCCTGCCAGTTTTGCAGTTTCCATAATCATGGAAGCAGTATGCGGTAAATCTACGATGAGAGCCGAAGCAATGAGAATAATCATTGGTTTTGCATATCCATCCCTTGATGAACCGTGGCCAACTGCTTTTAACGACATGATGCTGCTGATGAAGAAGAAAAATCCAATTGCCTGAAATAATCCGACTATCACTTTCATGTTGTTTTGAAATGCTTCTGTTGCCTCGGAATTCCCGAATTTGCTTGAAATAGTTTTGTCTAGTGAACCTGATATTTCACTCGTTGCATTTGTCCAGCAGCTACTTTGAGATTTAATCTTTACGTCTGTACTGCTTTCAACCACGTAACAAACACCGTCGCCTTTTTCGCCTGAAATTGTAGTAATTAAGGTTCCTAAAGTTGATGTGTACGAAACGAGCATTACTCCGCAAACGAATAACATAATGATGCTAGATGTGGTTATTTGCTTGTTTGAGCTGCTTTGTTCTGAATATGCTGCTGCACGAGTACAAGCCATGACAAGCAAAATCATGCCAAGAAAAATTGAAAGTGCTTGTCCAACAAGAATTGAAACGGCAACGAGTTTTTCTCGATACGCTTGAGCGTCGCTTGAAACAGCAATGTTTGGTGAACTTCCTAACCCACCGGATGTGACAAGTGGTGGTAGGTCGGCTACGGGGAATGTAGTGACCCCATTGTCTGCGAATGATGCAAACGATAATAAAAGCAATACTGCGAACAAAGTCGTTGTCAGTATTTGTTTAAGTGTTATGTGATTCATATGTAAGTTGTTTGTTTAACATCATTATACCATTCTCAAAATGCTATAATATGTTGAAATAAACAACTATGAATTTATGGACACTAAAGAAGAAATAAAAGCTTTGAATGAGAAAGGTGTTTTTGATGTGCAAGAAGTAATGCAAGGAATGAGGCTTAAAGTGAAATTCAATGGGCAGGTTGGTCGTGAGTCGATTGTGTATGTTGCGAAGAAACTGAAACGAATAACAATTGAATTCGCGCCGTATCCATTATGGAAAAAGGGTTTTTGGGTTTCGCTGAATGCAACGAGTTTGAATTTACTAAACGAAGTTTCTGATGCATTAATTAACAATGATTTGAAGGTGGGGAAATGATTACAAAACTAGAAAAAATTGCCTATGAATTTAGGTTGAAGGAACAGCAGATTGAAAAGGACAAGGAAGAGGCGAGAATAAAAGCTAAAAGAGAAGCTGATGAGCGTGTACCAATAACGATTAATCAGAATTACGAAAAAGCTCAGTTGGAAATGAAAAGACTTCGGCCTTTTTTGAAAACCTTGAAGCGACTTCCTACGTGGGATGAGCTACAAAAACAGGATGGGAATAATCCAGCATGAGCTGGTTTATTTTTGTCTAAATTCTTTAATGGTAAATTTGGCGATATTGAAATGATATAATTCGCTTAATAACCAAATTATTAGAGTTTTATATGTATGAAGAAATTGATTTAAAAGGCGTTGTGAAAAATAGTGAAGCGTATGCTGCTTTGAATATTTTCAATAGAGAAGTCCAAAAGCACGTTAAAGATTTTGGCGGGATGAATTTAGAGCAAATTGATTCTGCGCTAAAATATGCTCATGCATATTATAGTAACTACCTCAATGAGCATGGTGAATACGACATGACGCTGGATGGCAAGCCAGTTTTTGTCGAGCCTACGAAAGCTGAGTCTGCAAATTATGCGCTATTGCTCGTTCAGTTGAATGACAAAGAAAAGAAAGAATTTAGGAAAGTTTTTTACGGCTCGCACGGTATCTGATTTTTAATTGGCTTATTGAGTTGTTTTTGTTTTTAAAATGTTATGCTTGTAGTGTGAGTTCATTAAAGGGTTTCTCACAAATGTCGTGTAAGTATGTAGTTGCGAACACAGAGCCTCGGCTCTGTTTTTGTTTGTCATTTTTTAAATGGTATTATTTGTTTATAACAAATATAAAATACTATGCCAGCCATAAAACAAGAATACCGCGCTCAGGTTCAGAGCTTTATCAAAGCCATCGATTACGCAAACAATGTCAGCGAAGACACTGACTTCAAAATGTCTAAAATCAAAGAGGAAGCCTTTTTGCCCCGCTGGCTCACAACCCTTGTGAGTGAGGAGGTGAGAGCACAAGGTAAGAACGCCCCGGACGTGCTGAATTTTGGTAGTCCCGTGTTCATCAACACTGTGATTCAGAAGGATGGTGAGGACTACTACGGCTTTGACATGTGTAATGACTACACATTCAAAGACCATGCCCCTATGACCATCAACGCCCTTACAAAGACAGTAGATAACTACATTGCACTCAGGAATCACTGTGTAAACAAGGGCGAAACGCTTCTGGATTTAGACAACACCTTCAAGCAATGGTACGGAAAAGTGAAGGGGTTGATGCTGCCTGACCCCGAGTCTCAGTTAGTAAATAACCTCAATGAGAAGGGGATAGCAATCAAGTCACTGGAAGACCTTCAAAAGCTCAAAGGTGATGATTTCATTAAATTCCGTGAGCTGGATATGCCTAATACGTGGATAGCTTTAAATCCTCATGTGAAGGGATGCAGGAATGATTTCGTTGTGCCGAACAGATTTGCAGATTTTGAGAATTCATTTTCAAAAAGGGTGATGGATGTTTTTGCCGAGCCTGTTATGGCTGAACAGAAAAAGCCAGATAAACCGAAATTGAAAATGTAAGAAACTATTCGCCTTAAAGGCGAATTTTTGTTAATCAGTTTGGTATAATTGATTTCATAACCAAATTATTAATCATGAATAAAATCAAATTCAAGTCTGACGAAGACTATGCAGTATTTTTTGCCCCGCTACTTTTCTCTCTTTCACAAATCGCTAACGATTATGGCTATCACGATAAAGGCGATATTTTCACAAATTTCTTAGGCGAAACGATTATGTGCGTTGAAGGCTATGACGTAAGAATTAGGTCTGACGTAAGTCTTACGTTCGTCAAAGAAGTAGGCATTATCATACGCCGATTCAAAAACAAAGACGTTCAATTGTTTCATGGTGGATTTGTGGTTACTCACAAACAAATCAAAATGCTGGTTGAGCGAGAACTACAAGCCTCCTAACGGGAGGTTTTTTGTTTTCGTATGGTATAATTCAAATATAATAAATAAATACATACTATGATAATTGATATTGTGAGTTCTAGAATAAGACCTGTGCCGTGTAAAACAAACAGCAGCATTCAGGATGTTATGAAAAAATGCATGGCCTGTCAGATTGTTTTGGATGCGTGTGGCCCAACAGTTGATGATGAATATTTAAATGCCGCTAGAAAATTGGATATTCAAACGATTGTGAATAAAAAAGTGTTGGAGTATTCATTATATCCCCCTTTCACTAATCATTCACATAACATTGTCAAACCATCAGGTTTGAAACCTAAAAGGCATTATGAGCGATTCACGGGTTATCAACAGAAGAAAACGAAAAATAGGAAAGTGAAGTGACACGTAAAAGCAAAGCCCCAACGAAGGGGCTTTTTTTACGGCTTTGTTTTGTCATTTGGGTCCAACCCAAGGATGGGTTGGCTGACAGGTTGTGTAGGTTCTGCCTTGGTTTGCTCAGTCCTTGGAGAATCTTTATCAGGAACAGGAACGTAGTTAGGGTTCACTACCACGGGTTGTGGCCCTGCAAGCCTTGGATCTACCTGTTGAGATTTCTGAACTGCTTCTGGCGGTTCCTCTGCATCAAGCGATATGCCTGCACGTTTCAATACCTCTGCCATTTGAGCGGGGTTCAACCTTTCTGCGATAGCGAAGTGCTCTATGACCTTTTTCTTCTCATCGTTCGTCAGTGTGAGCTTGTCCATGTGCTTAAAGTGGCTTTGAGAAAGCCCCATATGGATGCCATATAGAAAGCTGTGGAGCTTTGGACGCTGGTCTACGTCAACGTCTAGCTTCCTATTCGCACGTAGGTTCATGCCATCTGCTGGTTTGACTGGACCAAGGCCATTGGACTTGATGAAGTCGTGAATCTTGGCCTTGTTCGAGGCGTTCACTTTGTCCCTTTCAGCGTCCAGCAAAGCCTGAGCTTCTGCTTTGAGTTCAGGGCTTGGTTTGAAATTATCTATCTCAATCCCGTGCAACACCGCCTCTATGTACATGAGCTTCTGGATAGCCGGGTTCTGCGTACCCTTGAACTCGATGCTGATGAATCCTTGCGCCACGTACCACTGAATGGCTGCTTTTGCTGATGAACGATTCGCTTGGAAAACTTGAAGGCTGTCCACTCCATTCGATTCAATCATCTTGCGATTGTTGTACGTGCTGATGAGTGAGTTGCCCAAAGCTATTTGGCTGGTCAGAGACTGCTTGTACGCCCTAGAAGCCAGCATCCTTGCGATGAAATCCTGGGTGGACTCGTTGGGTTGGAACCTGAATGGGGTAGGTTCAATCCAGTCTCTTTTGGTGTACCTGTCTTTCCCCTTCACTTGCTGCGCCTGAGTGGCTGTGTGAGTCATGTCCTCGCATTGTTCGTGTAGAGCAACAGATTCCTCTTGTGTTGCTGTGAGAAGCTTTGGCTCAGTCACACCGGCTTTCAATACGGGGAATTTGACGTTCTCTTTGACCAGATAGAACGACCAGCTCCCAACGTATTTGCGGCCTGTGTCCTTGTCTTTCTTGAAGGACGGAACGAGCATCACACCCAGCTCTTTATAAAGGACTGTGTTGAGTTCAGGGACGTTTTTCGAGGGGTACATGTTCACCAGTGCCGTTGCTTTCGACACGACTGCTGACACGTCTGTGCGGATCTTCAGTCCCTTGGCGAAAAACTGGTACGTCTCAAAATTCTCGATGACACGCTTCGCTTGGAAGGGAAGGTTTGCGTAGGAGCGGAACGCTTCCCCGGCGTCTTTATGGAAGATCTGAATGTCCTTGAATTTGGATTTTGACTTCGCTTTCGTGTAGCGAAACTCGAACCCTGCATCAGCCAATTCTTGTTGGATTTTGGGGTGCGAGTAGTTCGCTCCTGCATGAGCGTTGAGGATTACGTTGAGCCTGTTGAAGATCTCTGCGTGCTCTCCGGTCACTGCGCTGGTGTCCTTGTCGATGACGATTTGCAGGCGATTCTTCTCCCTTTTTTCGTGCTCCATTTGCAAGAGGGTAGGGTGCTTCGCTTCCAGTTCGTACTTCACATCGTCAAACAATTTGATTAGACCGTGGTCCTGTTTACCCCTGTAAAATTCGTAATACTGGCCGTCGATGGTGTAGCTGCTCATCATAATATGGACGTGAGGGTTGCCATCTTTTAGGTGAGGCACGAAGTCGTAATAGAAGTTGATTTCTGAGCTGCCTGACATTTTTTGGAGGGTCGCTCTGGCCAACGAGCATAGGAATTTCCCCTTCTCTTTGTCGGTTTGGCAGTGACTCAATTCTTCGGGCTTACATGAGATGATGAAGCGAAAAGCGTCCATCTGTTTGCCTTTGGAGCGGGTGCTATTGTTTCTTCCGTCAGCCGCATGGTCGTAGTAAAAATCAGCCTTGGCAGTAGCGTACTCCTTGCGATATTTCGTCATTTCCCTTTTTCCGACCATCGTTTTTTCGACAGTCGAAGGATGAATCATATCCATCGGAATGTTGGATTCAGCGAACTCCCGACCGGCGTGTAAATCCACTCCATCATTTTTGCTTAGGTCGAATTTTGGCGAGACGAGGTAGATGGAATTGCCTTTGAGATTTTTCTTTCCGCGAATTTCCGGTGAGCCTTTGCTTGTCTTGGCGGGCTTCGCATCTGACGCTGTTGTTGGTTGAGTAGACTCCTCATTTTGAATGTCGATTATCAATTTGTTTCTCGGTGGTTATAGATTTTTGTGTTGCTTTATCAGTGCTATCATTTCGTTTTTCCTGTCGTAAATATTTTTGTAGAGCATTGCTTGGTGAGGTTTATTTTCTTTAATCGCTACGTGTGCCGCTTCTGTGTTTCTGTTTAGCCTTTGATAAATTTCGAGGGCTTCTAAAATAAAAGGATGGTTTGTAGATGCTCCTTCTTTGAAAATACTGTGTTCACGAATTAAGTTTTTTATGTTGGTTCTAATGCACTCGCCTTCGCTTTTTAGAATGTTATAGGTGTCTTCGTCTGTAACAAATGTCATGTGCTCTTTTAGTGTTCCAGCAAAATCTATGTCATTTAAAAACTCTGATTTCGCCTCTATCGCTGGTCCGTTAGTGACCTCTTTTGTTGTCTTGTGAGATAGAATTTCGCTTACGATTTTTCCAAGAATAATTTTGACTTCAATGAATTCCTTGAACAGTGTTTCGTGTTTCAGAATCTTGCCCTTATGATTAATGCTTCGTCCTTCACACAAACTTTGCAGTTGTGAAATGTTGGAATTATTCTTTGTGAATTTCTTTTCGATTTCCCTCATGTCTGATTTGTCAGCGCCATTAATTATCAGTCCTTTGTTTTTAGTAATGCTCATAAGCATGTTGGATACGCCTTTCTTATTTCCTAGAAAAGCAAATCTCTCCTCTGCTGTCAGAGTTGATACATCTACCTTGTAATCATCCTCTGTATTGTCAGAGACTCTTACCTTTTTCATGAACCCTGCACGATAGGCAAGGTCGGTCAGCTTGCGTCGAAACTCGTTAGAGCATCGACATTCGCATTGAAATTTTCCGTCTGGTTTTTTCATACATCACCTTACGAATTCGAAGGTAATGTTTTTTCAACGTACACAATAAGGTCGCGAAGATTTGTAGTGTCAGTGATTTTCAAAAGGTATGAGAGGGCTTTGTTCGTCTCTGATATTTTCGACTTGAGAATTACTTCCTGCTCCGTAGCAGCCTCGCCTTTACCATCATTTTCGATTTGATTTTTTAGTGCATTAATCTGTCGCAATAGAGCCGCATTGCTTGCTGTTTTATCTTTGATTGACGTTTTATGTGTTTCAATTATAGATTTCAGTCTTAGGAATTCTTCGTCTTGTTTTGGTGTGCTGTGTCCATCAATTTTGAGAATTGCAAGCCTTCCTACTTTTGTTGTGTCGTTGTTAATGCTTGTTGTGAGTTTTGAGATTTGCTCTCTTATCTCATCATATTTTTTTTGTTTGGTGTTAAGTTCGGATTCTTTGGGTGTTAATTCAATTTGTGATTTTGTATCAGTCATTTTTATGATTGGTTGTTTGATATGTCTATTATAGCATTTTCAGTTTTGTTGATTTTTGGTTCTTGATTCTGCCTTTTATAGTCATTGATTTTTATGTATGAAAGCCTCTAAAAATAACGAATTAAACAAGCGGAGCACGTAGCCTTAGTACTTAACTGGCTTGCCCTGTTAATACTCCGTCCTTGCTTGCTTTAAAATTTTAAGTATTTGATTGTCGAGATTGCTAACAGGGCATAGATTTTCGTGGCTCGAAACGCTTAACAGGGCGTGCGTTTTGGTAGGTCGAAACTATTAACAGGGCATTGATTTAGGGGTGTCGAAATGGTTAACAGGGCATTGATTTGAGGAGGTTGGTTTGATTAATTGGAGGAGGGTTTTTGAAAGATTTACCGCTCGTAATAAATTTCTGCTTAGTGAGAAATTGGCATTAGGCAGAATGGTATAATTGAGAAACAAACAATCTAAATCTCACATGACACACAACAAAATAGAAATTGAAAACGCGGTTGAGGAATCTGAGCAAGACAAAAAAATCACGTCCGAACTCAACGAGATTTGGAATAAAATTGATGAGGATGATTCAAAATCTGAGTATTTGAAAAACGTGAGGAGCAAGAAATTAATCGGCTATGACTACCTCACAGGGCTTCCTATCAACATCATCAGACATTTGATAATCCCCTGCGTCCTTGGCTTCCTTCTGTACAGAAATGCCGCTGCACTTCTCGCTGACGCTTCGATAGCTGTGACGATTCTGGCTGTCGTGTCCTGCCTCTTCTTTACGGCTGTCGCTGTGTGCTTCTCTTTCAATTTACTCAAAGCCCAAATCGCTTTTGAATCTGACATCACGACTGAAAGTGATAGAGCTACACAGGTGAGTCTCAGGTCAGTTTTGACTAACGTGTCACCAGTGGGCACGCCCTATTTTCTCAAACGCACTGCCCTGATTCTTGATCTCACCCTAGGTCTGATCGGCCCTACTATCGTGTTCATGGTCGTCTACTTACTCATGTCCACAGGTGGTGTGTTCGCTACCAAGATTGTCTACGTGCTCATCCCTCTCGTCGGCCTGCTGGCTCTCATCAACAAGCCAGTGAACAAGATGAAGGCGAGAGCTGGTGAAGAGGTGAAGCGCCTCGGATGACCGACCAAAATCCTTTGAACCAGATCATCGAGTCTGGTTTTTTTGGCTCTGGATTTTGTGAGGAGCTTGGCCAAATTTTTTGGTCTGTGACGCTCTGATGTGACGCATGAGACGTGTGAGTGGGAAAGGGTGCTGGTAGTATGCCATCACAATTTTTTAGGTAGGGAAGCCACTGTGAAGGGTTCTGATAAAACGTTTGGCAAGTGGTTTGGTGCGAACTGGATGTGGCTCACTATTGTGGGTGTCATGTTGTCTGGCGTGGTCGGGTTGGGCTACAAAATTTTCTCTACCTATGCCGCAACATTCCCCTACATCTCAAACGACCACACTGCATGGGCAAGCTTCGGTTCCCTGCTCGCGGGCTTCTTCACATTGACGGGTACGGTTGCCACGGTCGCCACTCTTTTGTTCCTCGCTCATCAGAACAAGGCCATGCAAAAAGTAAATCAGGCTCAGCTTGATTCTATGACGTTTGAGCGGTACATCAATCACAGAAAGCTCTTCATCGAGCAATTGCACGAAACGATTTCAGTCCACAAGGGAGCCTTCCGCTTCATAGACCCCAACCATCTGTACAACTGTATCTTTAAAGAGAATAGTCCTCACCATTGCGTCTTTTCTGTGCCTCCTGAGTACGATGATAGCGGTAACGCAATTAATCATATTGCTAAAATATTAAGCAGTGCTGAGAGGATTAAATATTTTCTAGACAACACAGAATTGGAAGAAGATGAACCTTTTGAATTTATTTTTCTTCTCCGAAGTATTAGTGAATATATTTTAATGATTGAGCCGTTGGGTGAGGCTCGTGATGGTGATGTGATATTCAATGGGAAGATTTGTGGTTTCAATATTTTTAGTATTGAGGATATGTTGAATCCTTGCTTTACGATAATCAACGTAATCATGAAATTTACAAATAATAAATTAATTAATGACTTGGAGTATCAACCTAGGTCTAAGCATGTTCGAAAAATGCTCCTATATAAATTTGGACTGAACGAAGGTCAAGGTATAGTTCAAGTCTACGGAGTTATTAAGGGTATTGAACTCCTCGCGTCAGCGTACTATAAATCAATGGAGCTATTCGAAGATTGCAATTTTGCTTTCCCTAAGACAGTTCGTGTTTTAAATAATGTATTCGACTCCGCAGCATCTGTAAATGAAATGATAGATGATGAGAGATTTAATGATGTGTTGGATGTATGTCTAGACGAAGTTAGTAAAAAAGTTTATTTGATGGGGGAAGGTCATAAGCATGGTGAGGCTTTCATTGATTTGCATAACATATTTATTTCGCTCATTAGTAGAAAGGGGTTTGTATAAATTCTCGGGTGTGTGAATGGTATAATGTAATTAATTAATAAACTCCATTCTCATGAATAAATCACAAATCCTTTTTGGAATCCTTGCCTCACTATTGTCTGTCAGCTCGTTTGCACAATCAGATTCTTCGTCATCAATCGAAGTCGTTGACCATAGCACCAGTGTCTCTGAAAGCTCTCAGCCTGAAAGAAAATCAAATGTCATGAGCCATGTTGTTTTCGAAGATTCGGAATCTAGTCTTACGGTTTATGCAGTGCCTGAACCTGAGCCTATAAGGATTATAAATTAAAGTTTTAGTAGAGTTTTACTAGAATAAATTTTTGATTTTCTAGTGATTTATTTTGGCTTAACTACCTGAATTTCAAGGGGCTAATGGTATAATATTACTATAACCAAATTATTATAAATCATGAAAAATCAATTAACTCTATCGCCTTGTTATCTGTTTTCGCATTCACAAATTCTTTTGCTTCTGACGTTCCAGTTACTCCATTCGACGGGAAAAGCTTTGAGCAGATTCAATCTGAAATGAATGCGCTGTCATCTGCACAATTGTTCCTTGAAGAGTTCTTTGCTGACCAAAACGAAGTCGCACTACCCGGAATGAACTGCGTCAAGGTGATGAACAAGACTCAGACAGAAGTGGTTTCGCAAGGTGCAGATGGTGGTGTGTACACGCAAGAGGTTCCTTATGGAGCAGCCTTTGAATGTAATTACACAAAATAAGAATCTAAGGCAATCAAGCCGACCTAATGAGTCGGCTTTTTAATTCTCACAATATGTTGTTTCTTTCGTCTCTATAATGTTCATAAATTTCAGGGCGAATTAAATCTTTGTCAAGCCATTCGAGCATAACTGTCTCGATAGCGGTCTTGTGATGTTGATCTTGAATTAACCCGATGAATGCAATAACCAACATCGCAGAGAATTCATTGTTGTTTAAGTCCATAGCCTGTGCAGCATCACTCATTTCTTTACGCCAATCTTGTTTCATGCCAAATGGCATTTGTTTTGAAAGATTTCTTGGGTGAATACCAAAAGCCGTGCCCGCTAGGCTCATTGCTTTTTCGAGTCGATGGTTGCGCTTGAAGGTATTAGCAATTGATTTAAACATTTCTCGCTTCCATTTTAATTGGTGTTTCTAATGTCTACGCCTGAAACGTAGTCTTCTGCTCGATATGGCGCAAGCTCATTGCAATTGACAACCCCGTTAAGTAGTCGAGCAGTATCCCATCCATCCATCCATCCATCCATCCATCCATATATAACTTAATTACAGGGATTCGTTTGATTGTCGAATATTTTTTAATGTAGTCATCTAAGTTTAGCCACTTTACGAAGTTTCCTTCGTTTAGACCGTTTTTGAAATTCGTGCAACCAGTTGCCCAAATAATCCTAGCATCTTGATTTGCGTCATAAATGCTATATGATTTTTTTGCGTACTCAATTATCGAGTAGTAGGTTTTGAAATTAGAGACATTGCTATGTTTTTTTACATAATCAATTGATATAAGGGCGTCTCTCTGTATTTTTTGCGGTGTTATATTATCGCACCCAGAGCCATTGGAGATGAAGGTTAATGTTTTTACTGCCCATGACACATTACAGTTTGGGTATTCGTATTTGTAACCTTCCATGAATGCCCATTGTTCACTAGGCATACTGTAGTCAGCAGCAGTGGAAGCAGTAGAAAGGCAGATAAGCGACATCAATGTTGCAGTCAGGACATTCTTAAAAGTCATTTCCTTCTGGTGCTCTTGGCATTTTTTCTGTGATAGTGGCTTTTTGCTTAGGATTATCTTCACTTGAATCTTAACTCTATGCAATCAATTGCCGTTTAATCCACTGTCTCTTGTCAGCAAGCGCTTCTTCCAATGCGTCTCCTTCAGCATCATTTCTTCCTTGCCCGTTTGCTTGTCAGCGATTTCGAGGATGCTGAACCTGAAATTTTCTGCGAAGTCCTTGCCACGCTTGGTGTGAAGATCTCTGATTCTAGTGTTCCCACCATGACCGCTATGAGCATAGTTCGACCAACGATTCCACAAACCGCCCGTGCCGGTCGCTGAACCCACATATAGCTGCTGTTCGCCCTCAGTGCGGTCAGATATGAGGTAAACGCCGGCAACGCTCGACAGCGCTGTTTGCCACGACTCCAAGCCCTGCTTGACGATGATTTTCAGTTCTCGATGACTGAGGTCTACATCCTTGTATCCGGGGAATTTCCCCACGGTCATAGGCTTTTCTAGGAGAGAAGAGACGACCATCGTTGGTGCGCAGGTTTTGAGGTAGATGTAGTTGGCACGGGATTTTTTGTAATGCAGGACCAACCGGCCTTCAAGCTCTGCAAACTCAGGCATTCTGCGGTAGTCATACACGTAGTCAAAACCCCTACGGGTAGGGACTTTACGGTTGATCTTGAACGAGTCGTACATCCCTGTGAAAAGCCATTTTCGGGTGCCGGGAATCTCAACAAGGCCAATCACGTACTCACATTCAAAATTCTTCTTTGTCTGCCATGCCTGCCACTTGTCAAAACCCCCTTCGAGAAACACATCCATTGGGTGTTCGATGCCGTTGTGTTGCGCGAGATGAACCTTTGTGTTTTTGAGGGTGATGGTTGGAAGGTAGCTATGTAGAAGTCTCATCAGCATGGGGTAGCGACTCTGGTTATTTTATGAACAGCAATCGCCACGGCTTCACTCGAATCGCGCAGATCTTCGTTATCGATTTTCAGGCATGGCTGGTTGACGGTCTGGAACAGGAAGGTTGCGAACTGGTCAAGGGTTTGTGCCGCTTGTGAAGTCTTTATGGCGTGCAGGACTGAAAGGGTCAGGTCATGCTGGGATTGGAATTGAAACGTCTGCGTGCGTGCTGGACGGAGCTTCAAGAGTGAGCGGGGGGTGTGGAGCTTAAAGGTTAATGGATCTGACGACACTCGCCTGTGAAGGCGGTAGATGCTGCGCGACAGCAGAAGGGCTGTGGTTTCTGGAAATTGGTTTATGAGTGTACGTAGCTCTGATTGAAGAGCACTAAATCCAGACCTTACGGCTTTTCCGTGTGGGTAGTACTCCTTGTGGAGGGTGTACACACGGTCTTCCAGTGCTTCCAAGTCCCTATTCATTTTTTGACCAATCCTAGTCAAGACTTCAAGGTGAGATACTACTATATCCACACGGTTGAGTGCAGAATGCCGCCACGAATGGATTCACCGTTGACGCTAGGGAAGTCGTGTCAAAGCATCACAAAGCCAGAATGACTCAAAAACTGATTTAATCTGCTTTTCTGTGGGCATCATTGGCGTGCTGCCCAAGCAAGCTTTGTTGTGTTCCCCAGCATTTATAAGCGTTCAGCATGCGGGTTACCAATTGATTCAGTCTGTTTAAGGGTGCTAAATCAAATGAGTCGTTTGGACATGGGATAGGAGAGCATTAGGGACGTGTCGTTTATAATGCCATAGATGGCTGGGACGTGAAGCCTATGAATATTGGGCGCCGCCAGAGCGTTGTAGAAATCATGAAGCTCCACCCTAGACATAAGAGCATGGGTTTAAATGGTGTCGCAGCGAAATGTAGTATTTGGTTGTTTTTCTCATATCGGATTAAAAACTTTTTGATGTCTTTTGAGATTCTATTTTTAATGTCTCGTATACCTATTTATCATCACTGAGGTTGTCATCAGTACTGTCTCTAAGCCTTTTCATGATTATTTCATTATCGCTTCTAATTAATGCAATGTATTCTGCGTATTTTTTCATTGCAAACATAGGGTGAACATCAACAAATAGCTTTTTCACTGTTTTACAATAGTAGTTATAGAAGAAGTCTTCTTGGCAACTATGGGTGCCTAGGCAGTAACTGATTTGAGTGTGGATATAAATGACCTTTGCAAAAGTAACGCCTTTTTTTGATATGAATTCTTTTTGTGCTGAGGTGCTCAGGCTGTTGTGGTATCTAAAATCGAAAAAAGTTGCTTCTAGCATTTTTAGAAGTTGGGGGAATTCGCCATCTATAGTGACTTGTTTGGTTGGATTGTAACGGTCTTTAAATGTCCATGTCATTTTAGGTTTCACCATGAAATATCTACATGTTTTAAGATGGTAGAATAATCTGTAAACGTGTCAAGAGATGGACGAATTTAGTGCGGACTTCTCATCCACATCTAAAACCTTAGATGCTTTCCCAATGAGTTCTTCCATAAAGAACTCAATATGCCCACGTGGGTTTACTCTAATAGGCCACGTTTCAATAGTTTGAGACAGTTTTTTAACATCGTGTGAGAACTCTGACTTGGGAAACATTTTATATATGGCTTGACCTTTACTTGCTGCAATTCTTGCGGACTTATGCTCGTGGATGTGTCCAGCGTAGGTTATAAATATTTCGATATTGTTAAAGTGTGATTTTTGGATAGCTTTAAAAGTCTTTGGGCCTTCATGGATGTCATAGACTCTATTGATGACGATTCTAAAGTTTTGTAAATTATAATTTTTATGTAGTGTGTTTATGAGAGCATTTGCACTTGCTATGGCTGTCGGTTCGCTGGTGGTGACTATCAATACTTCTTGTGATGCTCGTATAAAGTTGAGAGATGCGTTGTTGATTCCTGGTGCGGTGTCAACAATAAGGATATCTAGCTCTTTCGAAATGGTATCAAACGCGTTAACTATACCAAAGTGATGAGCAGTCGATAATTTTCTCGCCGGTTGAGGTAGGCTGCTACCGAGAATTAGATTTATCCCTTGTGGTCCGTTACAAATTACTTCTCGAATTGATTGACGTCCCTCGATTAAGTCTGTGATGGTGTAGGTCGGAGAAATGTTTAAAAGTGAAGCAATACTTGGAAGTTCCAAGTTTGCATCTAGGACTGCAACTCTTTTGCCTAGGTCAGCCAGTGCCATAGCTAAACTTATTGATAAAGTGCTTTTCCCTGTACCACCTTTGCCACTAGCGATAGCTATTACCAGTGGAGGGTTTTTATCATCCATGATGCAAGGTCCATTTAGAATTTATGTCGTATGTTGTGTTAGCGTCTTAATCTAAATCGTGTGTAACTATTCTTGTTTCCGAATACCCCGGTATCACCCTTTATAGAGTATAGAGTGGCAAGATAGCATGCTCTTGGGGTTGAGAAATCGTATGATTTTATTTTTTTGAAAGCCCACAACCAACCCCGTTTCTTCTTCCTTTCACTCATATTTACGTACTACTTGGTTATGTGTTTTTTGGGAAGTGTTGGCGCTACTATAATTACATGATTTGATAAAAATGCTAAGTGTCCCACGGTACGAATTTGGTGTTCATGCGCGCAGATAGATTGACTCTATTTAGTGTTGTTGCTATAGAGTTAGTTATATTGAGGCTCATTTTGGTAGAGTTGATTTGAATTTATTTCATGGAAGAGTAGCAGATGTTTAACATTAGCAAGTCATTTGTGAAGTTACTTGGTAATGCTCTTGGTTATGAATATCATAATGCCGATGAGTCGCTTGATGAAGAATTGGTAACTACAGAATATGTGGATGTAAGATTGGTTTATGATTGGCTGTCAAATGTAACTTTGGAGTCAGGAAATCCAGACCTTGGATTAAAAGCTCTTCATAATTCTCATCCCGCTATGCTAGGAATCCTAGGGTACGCAGTTATGTCCTGCGAAACTCTAGGCCATGCTTTAGAACGATTAGTCAGTTATCATTCATTGATTAGTAGTGCTTCATTTCTAAAGATTAATATTGGCAGTGAAACTCTAAAAGTGGAAGGGTTTGAGGTGGGTTATAAAGCACCTAGGGTATTTATTGATTCAGGTGCATCCGTATTATTAGCTCTTGTTAAATGGTTAGTGCCATATAAAGAGATTAAACCTTTGGGGGCGGAGTTTGTTTATCCTAAGCCTGATAGTTTGGATTTGTTAACGGCAGCGTTTGGTAGTGAAATAAAATTCTCATCAAATATAAATGCATTGATTTTTCATAAAGAAATATACAATTACCCTATAGCTACTGCGTCATCGAAGCTAAACAGTGTGCACACAGATATGCTCAAGGCTGAATTAAACTCATTTAATGGGAGTGTGTCAGCTAAGGTTAAAGGTCTAATACTTGAAGAGTTGTCAATAGGTAGCATCTCTTCACTAAAGTCAATTGCGCGATTATTAAAGGTTAGTTCGCGAGCACTGCAATATTCTTTAGGGAATGAAGGCGTAACTTTTACATCTGTTTTAGCTGATGTTCGTAAAGAACTTGCTAGTCATCTTATTAGAAATACTGACTATAACTTTAAGTACATATGTGCCACTTTAGGGTTTTGTGATAAAAGTAGTTTTCATAAGTCTTCGCTGCGCTGGTTTGGAATGACACCTCAGCAGTACCGCGATTCAATAGAGTGAACTTTTTTCATATTTGATGTTTGATTACAATGCGTTGTAATGTGCCTAAAAAGTATTATAAAATTTTATTGCGTATGCTTATAATATTTACTTGAGTTAGTAACATTTTTATATTTTATGATGTTTGTCTTTCGTTAGGGTTGTTAATTTTATAGTAAGGACCGCGCACCATTGGGGGCGGCACCGGGGCTTATGCCACACGACTTTGTAGGCGGTAGATGCTGCTCTACATTAGAAGGGCTGTGGCTTCTGGATACTGGCTTATGAGTGTGCGTAGCTCTGATTGAAGAGCACGAAATCCAGACCTTACAGCTTTCCCGTGTGGGTAATGCTTCTTGTAAATACCGTACACACGGTCTTCCAGTGCTTCAAAATCCTTGTTCATTTTTTGACCAATCCTAGCGGTCTCTTCCAAAAAAAACCGCCCCAATAGAGGCGGTTGATAGACTTACTTCTGATTTTGTCTCTGGTACTCCTGACCAATAGCTTGGGCATGAGCTTTTGCGCCAAGGTTTGGTTTTGTACCACCAAGCTTGATTACTTCGTTTACGTGCATGCCATCGAAATATTCGGCTAAGTCTTTTTCGTAATCTTCATCCAGTCCATGGTCTATAACCCACTGATTCATAAGATTAGGAACGGCAATTTGTAAGTCTTTCTTCTGTGCCGGTGTGAGTAGTTCGCTACGTTCGACAAATTCTCCAATCTCATGGAGGTTTTTGCCGTGGATTACAGGGCTATCATCACTGCTACCACAACCAGTGAGCAGGATACTCAAACCGATTGCTACGCATGATTTCCGTACAATAGACATTTAATCGTTCCTTGATTAATTAAGCAGAGGGTTCTGGCTTGTCCATTTCAGCTAATTGTGTTTTTAAATCTTCAACGCGTTTGTTTACTTGTTCAAGGTTATTTTTATCAGAAACATATGAGTTTTCTGTCCAGCGTTTCCAGCCTGCGTCATCTAGTGATTCAGCAACGATAACGTTTTTACCTTTGTCAGCCGCTTCAATGAATTTAACATCAACGGTTAAATCACTAGGAGCATATTTGTAAGCCCCTGATGCAGAAATGCTGTACGAAACATGTTGGGTCGAGCCGGGTGTAACACCTTGTCCCGGAAAATTGTCACTGCCACTTTTAGTAGTTATGTTTGTCGAGCCAGCATTTACATCAATTCCGAATAGGATTTGATTGAATGTAAATTGTGTATTGTTAATCACGTCAAATTCGACAAAGCGCTTGCGTTTACCGTCAGCCTTGATTCCGATATTTTTGATTTCTACATTTTTAAAATCAGCCACAGCTTCTGTGTAGGGTTTTTTCTTGATTTCTGCTTCGCTGATTCTTGCTTCTAGAACAGGAATATTGCTTTCAAGCTGCGCGATGTTTTGAGATATTTGGATTTTGCGTTGGCGAGCAAATTCTAATTTCTGATTTTTTGCGCGCTCTTCCATTTCGCGTTGGCGGTTTGCAGCGATTTCGTCTTGTGCTTTTTGCCATTGCTCTTTTAGCTTGGCGAGTTCTTTATTCCATTCTTCTTGTTGGCCGATAATTTTGGAAGGTGTTTTACCATCCATCATTTTCAGAATTTCTTGTTCAGTCGCGTCATCAGCACTGGTGTCAACATTTCGGCCCTGTATCCCACCCATCATTTGACCAAGAATGCCCATGACATTCTCTTCGGGGGTTCTGCCATCGTGGTGCTTGGCGTAGGCGTAGTTCATGCCGGTCTGAAAAGCTTGCTGAAACTTGACCTTTTCGACAGGTTCCATGTCCTTGGTTACTTGCTGGACGCTGGCCTGCATGATTGGCATGGAGGTGGCTTCGATTTTGTCTTCACAGCCTGCAAGCATTGCCATAGAGGCGATGAGGACAGCAGTAGCTAATATTTTACGGGGAAAAACTTGCATTTGGGTTCCATCCACAGCGTTGTTTGGACGGCAATTTTTTCACAGTGGCATGGCCTTAAGCCAGCTTAATCTTCCCCACTTGCATCTCGTAGTGGCTTTTGGATGGCCTTCTGGATCACAATTAAGGTTCAACGACTCTCATGGAAGAAGGCATGAAAATCATTCAATCTGCTGTCAAATTGACTCTTATCTCACTGGCGCTGTCTGTGGCTACTTCGGCCTATGCCATAACCCCACTCGAACCACTCGGGAAAAATCCTAATTTCGTTCGAAATTCAGACCAGCGAAGCAACGAAATCCAAGGGGTGGGGAACAAGATTCTTGATGCCGCTTCATCTGCTCGTTACCAAGTGAGAGTGGATACGGATAACACTGAATACGCTTATGCATTTGAGCGTCTTGATGAGTCTGCACTTCAATACACAGGCGACCCTGAAGATATTGCTGGATATAAATTTTTTAATTTAACTATCTATATCGATGGTACGAAAATGCAGACTCAAACCACTGCATTTGTGCCAAGCGAGTATTCAAATGCTATCCTATTCAAGAAAATGGATAGAGATGAAAATGATACTTATGATTTCGATTTAGGTATGGATGGTGAAAATCGTATTTACATTATTACGTCACCAACAGATGTTGTTTATTTGACTCCTCAAGACACTATTAGAAAGCCGATTTCAATTCGAGAAAAGAATAAAAGATTCGTTTACTAATAAGGTGTGGAAAAGCCAACTTTGTTGGCTTTCTAACGACTGCTGGAAAAAACCATGTAAACATTTTATAATTTTGGCGGAAATATTGGCAGCGCAGAGGAGTATTTGATTAGGTGTAAATTTGCTTGTTCTGATTTGGTATAATAAAGGCATATCTACATACCTTTACCTATGTTAAGCCTTAAACAATTCCTGCTATTCTTTGTACTTCTTTGCGCTGGCACACAAGCAAACGCTGCACCTAGCACCACATGGTGGTGGTTTGGCATGGACGTGTCACCAATTTGCTCTATTCCCAGCAATCTCTCAAACGTTCTCGATTTCGATGTGAAGCCTTACCTGAATGCGGGTGGGTACATCTGCAACGAAGACGCTGCAATGAACATGGTCATGGACCAACAAACCGCTGATGCTGTGTCCCCGCTCAAGGCTGGCTTGGCTGAGGTCGGATATGACAGAGCGTCCAAGGATAATGCATTTTTCTCATCATTCTGGAATGTAATAATCCTTGGAATTAGCTATCTGCTGATTTGTGCAGGTGCCTGCATGTTGGTTTCTTTTTTGTTTGCTGTTGTGAAATCTGGAGATGCAGTTGCTTCATTGATAAATTACAAGAATAGATTGTTAGCCATGCTCCTATCATTCATGTTTGTGAAGCTTGCTGGCTCCTTTCTATTAATGGTTTTCTCATTAAATGTTTTCGTCGCTAATGCAACTTTATCAAACAATCTTGCTACAATAATTGAAGTGCCATGCTCAGAAGACACCCAAACTGATTGTACTAATAAGTCAAAGTTGGAACAAAGTGAGAAATTCGTATTAAGTTCGAATTCTGCTGCTCAATTTAACGTAGCAATGGAAGAAAACGTTACGACTAACGCCTTGTTCATGTTCAACAAATCTAAAATGATAAGTGAGCCGGGTTCATTATTTGGCAGTTTAACGAAAGATGAAGCGATTGAAGAGGCGGTAAAGCAAGGTCGATTGACTTATCAGTTGACAAAAAATCGCGAAGTAAACGTAGACATAACAGATAAGCTTTCAAATATTCTCAATGCGTACAAGGTCGGGCAGCGTTATACAGCTTTGAAGCTTGCAGATTACAGTGCGAAAGATAGACCGATTTGGGGCTATAAAACGGCCTACGGAACGGTTGAGATTGGCTCGAATGGCGGCAATATCGAGACTCAATCTAATGAGTCTGCGAATGATGGCACGTTAAATAATCAGCTCAGAGCTGTTCAGAAACAAGCTGCTGAAACCCTTGGGCAACAAAGGCTTGCTCAGGTAGAAGGACTTAAAAACAAAATCTTAGCCGAAATGAATAGCAGTACATTTCAATCAACTGATTTAGTCATTGATGATGCTATTCGTGCAAAAGCCAAAGCGAGCGTGAAAGCTAATATTGAAAGCAATTTGAAGCTTGATGAGTTAGGGCTTAAAAATCCGGCAAGTTACGACATTGTAAATGGATACGCCTACGCGAATTTCATGAGCGGGGCGCGTGGTCATGACATGACTGATGATGGTGATTTGCTTCGTCAGCAACAGGATTATGCAGTTAAGAACAACACTTTGCTCGTCAGAGACGCTTACTGCACAGACAATTGGGATGCTTACAAACAAGAAAGACAACAAATAGCGAATTTTAATGATGTACCCGGCACAGTGCCAATGGATAAATTAACTCGTTCTGATTACCCTTTGAACCTTGCTTGCGGCAACCTAAACGCTACGACCCACAAAATTGACATTCTCGGCTCAGATGACCAAACAAAAATCACTGAGAATTTCAAAATTGCCTTGGCTACAAAATTGGCTTTTGACAGGTGGGATGCGAGCGCTTATTTAGGCGTTAAAGATGCAGTGTCAGAAGATAAAGGTCATCAAGCTGCTTTGAATTACTCAATATTGTTGAAATACAAAGAGGGAATTTTAGGAGCTGGATTAGCAGATATTGAGGTTTCAAATTATCAGAATGCCAAATTAGTTAAATCTCGTGCATTAAACAATAATCTGTTTTTCACATTTTCGAATGCAGGAATTGATAAGTACAACTACGTTAACCAGAAAATGCTTTTCGGGGATAAAGAAATTGATACGTCATCAGAGGAATATAATACTGTCAGTAACGCATTCCCTCCACTGAGTGAATACTTTAATAATCTAAGCATTGCTTCTGTTGCAAATATTACTCCTTCTTCATTAGTTGACAATGCTTCAACTGAAAAACTATTCGATATTAATAGGATTTTAACCTCGTTGCTGGGTCAGGATTTAGACTCGTTAAAGTTGTTGGCAAAGTTGCCTCTAAACAAAAGTGCTTATGCAGGTGCTGTTGAGTGTAAAGCTGAACCTTTAACGTGTGAAGGAAATCCAACAATCGGTTTTCAAGCAGGTATGAAATTGCTTGGGGATGAATATATTGATTTTGCTTATATGATTATTGGCGGTTCTGTTGCTGCTGACATTATTGTAGGGGGTAAGGATTTAATTGGTAGCGCTGTTGAACAGGCAGCATCGGGAATCGGGATGGAGAAATTTGGTCCAGTCCTTAAATTTGCTTATAACACATCAACGGCTTTATTGATGGCTGTGGCTTATGGTGCAAAAATCTATTTTGGCACATTAAAGCCGTTCGCTTACATTATGTTGGGACTTGGTTATTTCTGTAAGTTTTTTATTCCTATGATGAAGGTTTTCATCATCATAGGGGTGTTGATTCCGTTAAGTTGGTCTATTGCAGTTATCAAGTTCGCAACTGGTCCATATCTTTTAGTGAGAGCAATGTGTGCATCTGATGACCGCGCATCTGCTCAATTCATGAGTCAATTCGGAAATCAGGTCTTAAAATTAGGAATGGCTCTTACGGTTTTCGGTGTGATTTACATCACAGGAAATTACATGCTTTCGAATTATGACCCTTCGAATCTGATTCGTTCGATATTGACTTTGGGCGATGGTGGTTTTATAGACCAGCTCTTACTCGGATTTATGTGTGTTGCAATGCTCGTCTCCATTTGCTGGGCGCAATTGAAAGCAATTAAAGATAAATACAATGAAGTTATGGAGGTGTTCACTCATACGAAAAATAACTATGACGATTCAGCTATGTCAGAATTGCAAAAGGTTGCTCAGAATGCTGTGCTAATGAATATCATAAGAGAAAGCGTTGATAAGACTGCGCATAAAATAACTGGTACTGTTGGTGGATTAGCGCACAATAAAGCTGAATATCGTAAGCGTTTCAATGAAATTCCTAACCCGCAAGATTCAGGTGGAGGAAGAAAAAGAGAAGAAGCGTAATCAATAATTGAACCCCTACATGGGGTTTAGTTTTGCCGGAATTTGGTGGCTTTCGAATGGTATAATAAGAGGTAACTATCAACCACTCACATTATGTCATTAACTAAACCAACCAAAGCTTCACCGCTGCAAACTACCTTTGCGTGTTTCCCTTTAATCATCCTTTTCTTTTGGGGCATATTTATGCTCATGCGTAATGATTTTTTCATGCTTGCACTCGCTTACGCGGGAGTTGTTTTACTCTGTGTTGGTGGGATATTCATCGCTTGGAAATTAAAAGCGAAATTGTTGCAGAGGAATATCTTGGTAGAGGAGGTCACTGTGCATAAAACAGATTTGGCTAATGCTCTCAAAGGCAATTCACTTGATGACGTTCGTAAGAAATTTGATGTAGGTGCTGAATGAGTCTTCACCTTCCACGCATGACAGGGCTTGCTCTGTCATGTGTAGTGCTCTGTTCTGCTTCGAACCTTACCAACGCCCGGATTCTGAAAGAGGGCGCTCCTGTGCGAAATCTGGACGTTTCACAGTCCCTTTCTCCTGCTGATTTTGACGTGTGTCAGAACCCATTTGTGTTTCGAGAGTCTGAGAAGACCAATGTGCTCAAAGCTCTGTTAGGAGAAGCCGTTAACCCTCTCCATGTTGCTGGCTTGTGATTAGGTCAATACGCATGAGTCGATTTGGTATAATGACATTATAATAATCCAATACTTTAATGTCCTTGATTCAAAATATCATTTCTTTTGACAAATTCGGCCTTCGCTTTTCTCGATTTTCGGGACGCTATGACTTCCTTTGTGATTCATCATCGCTAGTTTTCGATAATCTACGTTTGACTATTCAATTTGGTGGTGAGTACACACTGGCTATCAGAAGAGAAGGGCGCAGCTTTAGTTTTGATTTATCCTTAGCGGAAATCAATGTGAATGGTTTAGGTAGGTACGAATTTGGGGAAACAGATGAGCGCTATTTCGCCTATAAATTTGGTGACACGCTTGTCGAATTTTTGAAGGTTGATGATGCTAAGGGTGTCCCGGCAATTCTCGTTCTGCCTAAGCCCTCACAAGCGTTTGGACACCATAAAGCTACTCGATGTTTAGGTGCTGGTTTCACTCACTCTGCCTACACGCATAGCGATTCGTAGGGCACAAAAAAAGCCCTCATGGGCTTGGTCTGTTGCTTGGTGTGTTTAGACTGGTTCTCCGTAATAATCTTCTTCGTATTTTGAATATTTCTTAGTCCTTTCTGCTTCCAATCTGTCTTCTTTGTTGTAAAAGCCCTCTGCATGGTTTCTCAATTCGAATTTCTTGAATACTATAATATCGCTTGGTTTTGAGTTGTTTAGTGTCGATTTGAACGAGTATTCTACTGAATATGAATTGTAGCCTCTAAAAATCAATTCCCTTACGTGGTCGATACTTGTTATGTATTCGTCTTCTGCTAAGAAGTGTTCTTTTAGGAATGCTGCGATTTGAGTGTCTAATAACATTTGCATAATTGTTTCTCCGATTTATTATTTAATATGGAATTGCTCCATTAATCTAATTTTACCATTTTAATTTTCAAATGCAGGGCATAACGAAAAATAACCCTGTGATTTGTTATTTATTTACGGGCACAAAAAAAGCCCATAAGGGCTATTTGATTTATATGGTTTTAGTTTGTTGCTTTGTGGTGCTTCGCTAAATCTGAACATTTTACAATGATTCCCTTCGATTGAAAGCATTTAGCATCATCTTCAAAGGTGTTTAAAAACCAAACCTTTAAGGATTTTTTCCCTTCGTGTATAACTTCATGGTAGCGAGAAACGCTATCAAATATTTGGTTAGGTGTTGAGCAGGTTGCTTTGATGTAGTTTTCTAATTTCTGATTAGTTGTTGTTCTCATGTTAATTCTCCTATTTTATTGTTTGTTTTTAGAAGTTTTCCTTCCTTATAAATATAGTACCATTTATTTTCTGAAATGCAGGGCTTAGCGAAAACAAATCCTGTAATTAATAAAATTAATTTCAGATACAAAAAAAGCCCATCAGGGCTATTTTGTTCTTTGGTGTGTTCAGTGTGAAGTGAGTGCTTCGAGCTGAGATTTCGTGCATGTGAAGCGCTTACTGAAATAGTCACTGATGCTTCTTGTCCCTTTGTAGCTGTGTTTCAATGTGTAGGTGGTTTCGCCTGATTCAGTCAGGATTTCGATTTTCCCAACTGACATGATTATCTGATAAATTTCGTGGTTATTGTTTTTCATGGTAATTTCTCTATTAGATTGTTTTTACGATGTTAAGTGTTTCGCGTGCAACTGCTTTTTCTACCTTGTTAAATTGGGTTTTGCTGATTTTGAATATTACGGCTTTGTCGTAAAGTTCGTATCTGAGGTATTCTTCATGACTTGACGTGGTTTCTTTCTTTAATAATCTGCTGTAGTAGTCTCTGCCAATTTTCTTTAATTCAGAATCTCTTGATAATTTGCTTTCTACGTATTCCACCAAATCCCAAAAGTTTGCTGATGCTCTTAAAAGTGAATTTTCATCGTCGTAACTTCTGCCATTATAAACGGATAGGTGTTGTGGGATTCCGTCTTCATATTCTACCGGGCGTATGCTGGCAGGGAATGTATTCCCCCAATTCATTGGGTCAATCATAAATGCTGGTAATACAGGGTGCATTCTTATCCAGCTAATATTTGTGCATAAAACGGATCTGAATTCATTTTTTAGAATTGTAGAAATTTCGTTAAATTCTTCTGCTAGGTTTTGAGCATTGATTGTTGTGATGTTTATGTTGGTCATAATTTTTCTCCGATTATTGTTTTTAGGTTTAGAGGTTTTTCTTCCTTATAAATATAGTACCATTTTATTTTTCAAATACAGGGCTTAACGCAAAATAATCCTGTGATTTGTTATTTATTTACGGGCACAAAAAAAGCCCATTAGGGCTATCTTGGTTTCGTGTCTTATTCGATGATTTTGAATGATACGCTTTTGTTTTTTTCTAATAGCTTTAGATGTTTCTTTTGAACTCTTTTTACTTCAAATACTGAATTTGCTTCAACGCGTGTATACCAGTTGCTTCTGCTTCCTCCCGATTCAATACGCCCTTCTGTTAAAGTTACGCCCCAACCTTCCTCTGCGCTTGAGTCTCTGCTTGTCGCTTTTGCAATTATCCTTCCAGCAATGATTACGCTCGATTTAGCAGCATGGACTGACTCTAAAAAAGTCAATTCGATGTTTACTTTTTCGCTTGCAGCATCGCTGGACATTCCAAAAATCATGTATACAGCCATCTCAACCTTTTCTTTAGCTTTGATTGGGAAATCCCAGCTTTTCTTGGTTGTGTTGAATTTTCCTTTCAATTTTCTAGCTTCTGCGATGAAGTCTTCGTCGTATGCGCTTATTACTCTTATGAATTCCATTTCGTGTTCGTCGCTGAAAAGTTCGATTTTTGTAGTCATGATGTATTCTCCGTTTTTTGTTGTTTGTTTTTAGAAGTTTTCCTTCCTTATAAATATAGTACCATTTATTTTTTGAAATGCAGGGCTTAACGCAAAATAATCCTGTATTTTATTAAAATATTTTAAATTGCTCTTTTGCAAAAGATTCAATAAAGGTTTTGTTGTGCTCTAATGTTTCTTTAATCGCTTTGAGCAATTCTTTCGTAGCAATAGATAAGTGCGTGCTTTCAGATTTTACAAAGAACACATCAATATCTGTATTTGAGTTATTCGTAAATGAAACAAATACAGGCTTCTTGATTATTTCTATTTTGCTATTTCTGTGTACCACTTCAACGTATCGTGTTAACCGATTGCCTTGGCTGTCCAGTGCGTAGAGTTTCCCTTCGTTTCGTTTGCCGCTCTTGTATTCAAGGTTGTAGCCTAGATTTTTAATGGCAATATAATATTGATTGACGTTCATTGATTTCTCAGTTGTTTCAATCATCGTACCATTTTATTTTGAAATACAAGTTTTAAGCAGTAATTGTCCTGTGTTTTGATTTGTTTAATAACTTTTCTGATAGTGAATTGAAGTTTTCGTAAAGCCCAATGATTTGCTGAATTCTCTGGTTATGAGCTTCCATTACTCGCCTGAATAGCTTCTCTGGCGTCTTGATAACAATCATTGATTTGCTGTGTGGCTTCGTTTCAGTGAGCGCATTCGAGCAAGTGACTCGCAATTGATGAAGGTCTTGCTCATGCACGACGATGCTGGAAACGAACTGCAGGGCTGCTGCACAGCACATAAAAGGGTCGAGGTCGTTCATTTCGAGGTCTATGAGATTGGTTTTCTCGCGACCATTGTCCGCTTCGATAGCGACTCTTGGGAGTTGGAGGCTTCCTGCACCACATGACATGTCATAGAAGGCCCAAGAATTAGCTCTTGCTCCTCTGTCATTCGTTTCCAGTGTGTGTAGCAACGTGGCCAGAAGACTGGATAGGTCATTTGGTGTGAGGAACTGACCTAGACCATCACCAGATCTGTCGGCTAGCGCAATTTCCTCAATGAGCATGGTCAGCACGTCTGAGAACGCGGGTAGGGCTTCTACAACCTCTTTATAGAGTCTGACTGACGTTGCTAAGGCTTCGTGATTGAGCGTGTCGAACAGCTTCATATCAAGCCTGAAATGGGTGTCATCTATATAGATGTGTTCAGCCAGCTCTGTTTCAGTGATTCCATAGTGTCTGTACCGCGCAATGAGCTGATTGAGCATCACGCCAAGACTGAATTTCACGAAGACAGAAAAGGCCAGATCCTGCTTGGCTCGCACGCCGCCAGTCTGGTGGCTGGTGATGGCGAAGATTGAGGATTTCAGGGCTTTGATTTTGAGATCGATTGGCTGGCTCATACTGCACCTACCAATTCACTTGCGGTGGCAGCACGGGCTTCAATCAGGGGTGATTCCTTCACGTTGACTGGTTCGTCAACGAGGTCGTAGTAGCCACACTCACGAAGCTTCTTCTGACGAATCCTTTCGCGTGCCTCAAATACCTTTGCCGGGGTTTTGAACCTGATTGGGTATAGTTTTCCCTCGGTCCACTCGGTAATCACGTCTGAACAATGCTGTGTGAATTCGCACAGATCTACGTCATGGACCACTGTGTTTGTGATGACTTGCAAGGCTGTCGTGCAACACATGATTGGGTCAATGTCGTTCGCTATGACCGTGGCGTTCTTAGCGTGGCGTGGGTTTCTGTTCATCATCAGCGCGAGTGGTGCCAACAACAACGTCCCTGCACCGCAACAAATTTCCCCAAGCTTGAAGGGCTTGTCAGTGTTCTGAATTGGCATGAGTTCAGCGAGACATTCAGCCAGCCAAGGCGGTGTCAGGAACTGTTCTAGTCTGTTTGCACGTTTCCCAGCGAGCATGATGCTCTCTAAGAGAAACGAAAGAACGTCTGTGTATGGGGGATTAGAGGCTACTATTTCGACGTATTGAAGCAATGCATTGGTAAGCGAGCTAGTGTCGCAATCGTCCATCTGTTTTTGAGTAATATCAAATATTTGATGGCGTATCACGATGCATTGAACGGTTTCAGCTTCTGACAAACCATATCGTTTGTAACGAGCAATGAATAGCTGTAGCTGACAGTTGAGCGCTGCTTTAACGAAAAGCTTGAAGGAATCATCCTGATTTGTACTGTCGCTATCAGCACGATTTTCGTAAATTTTAAATATGGTTTTTCTTAGAGATTCGATTTGTTTATTCAGATCATTCATTTTTCACCTATTCAGTAATGAGGTGCCAAATGTAGATCGAATTAAATATCTTTGTCAAGTATATTATTATAGTACGCTGAAAACAAATAAAGCCTCAAAAGAGACTTTTATTTGCGGTCAAAATCTTTAAATTTGTTTTACGTTTTTTCATGTTGGTTTGACTCATCGAAAGTCATCATTTCGTCTTCTGCATGAAAGCTTTGCTTTTGTATATTTTGTAGGACGTTTAATTCTTCATCGCTTAGTATTCTAATTCTTGCAAAGCCATTCGCCATTTTTATCGTTTCAAGTTCTCTTTCTATTCTTGATTTGCTCATGTTTATATAAATTTATTGATTGCTCTTATTATACCATTTTGTTGGGTTTCTAAATTAGATTGCAGTTTCTCTGAATGAAATACCCAGCAATCATAATTCCGACTATCAAAAAATACATCTTTTCTCTGAAAGAAGGCATTGTGCTGAAAAAGAACTTATAACCAGCAAAAGACAAAGCCAAGCCAATGCTTCCAAAAAGCAGTCCACCTAAAAATGATGAATCTTTGAATGCGCCGTAAGCTATGACGTAAAGTATGATTTGAGCTACAAACCAAATTAGCAAAAAAACACCATCAATTTTCGTGAGGGTGTTTGTGCCCTCATATTCGCGTTCTTGTATTTCTTTGAGAAGCGCAAATTCAGCTTGTGCTCTCGAATTGTGAGAACCGCCTACGGTATCCTTCCATTTTCCATCTTCTTGGAAAACTGATTGAGCACCAGATTTTACGTCTTTGACTTTATTCAATTCTTAAACTCCGTGTAAAAGTATCCGTCGCGTTGAAGATGTTGATATTTTGAGAAGTGTAGCTTCGGTGTGTACATTTCATCAACACCTTTTCGGACGATGTAAACAGTGATGCTGCTGATGCTCGAACCTGATTTGTATTCTGTCTGAAACTGAAAGTAATTCATGCGGTTCTTTTGATGCATTTCGTTTATGTCTACTTGCCGCATGGTTCCGTCCCCAAAAATGCCGCTCGGGAATTTGATAGTTAAATTCTTATAAAGTGGATTTTTGATTTTTGACCATGAATTTGCATCAACGATATAGTTCACGTAAACGACTGAGTTGTGACGATAGTTTTTTGTGTTCGTACAAATGTTGTTCAGCATTTTAATGTCTTGAATTTCTTTCGAATTCTGCAATGTCAAATCTTGATAGATGTTCCATTTCTTAATCGGCAGGACCGTAGGTTTTGCTTCGTAATAGTAGTAGCGGTCTGCGCATTTGGCATTCGCTTGAACTGAAATTAAAGCGAGGAGGGCGGCAGCAAGGATTCGTTTCATCGTCGTTAGATTCCGTATCGTAGACGCAAAAAAGCCCCATTGCTGAGGCTTGGAGTGACCTTTGGGGAGGTTTTGCCTTAGCGGCTGAACATGCCCCGGACTGCAGAACGAACGCCGCTAGTGGCTTCGGATTTCACTGAGTCAGTCGCACTTTTCACCATGTCGCCAAGGAAGCTCGATTCTTCCTCGTTTTGGTTCGTTCCAGCGTTCGTAGCCACGCTATTTTGGCCAGTGCCGGGGATGTACTGAACCTTCTGACCGCCTTCCATTGCTACTGTGCTTGCTGGCTGTGCGGTTGCTCCCGGTAGGTAGCCACTCGCCTGATTCTGTAGATCTGCGCAGCCTGAAAGGCTCAGGGAAAAGGTGATTGCTACAAAGCTGATTGCACGTTTCATGTCCATTTTCTCGCGTGTGTACAACGTTTTAGGTGCCTGACGGGCGGCTTAGATTTTAATTCTACGTGTAGAGTAGAATTACTCAAGCGGAGTCTACGTTGTGCGTTGTTACGAGCGAGCGAAAAATGGAGTTAACTGCTTGTTTCTTATACTGAAATTTGCAGATGAAAAATTTACAACTGGGGCAGACCATCAAACGTCTGCGTGCCGCTGCCGGATTGAGCCAGAGTGAGTTGGGGCTACGTGCTGGTTTTGACCCGAATACAATCTCTCGATTCGAGCTTGGCACTGTCACGCCTTCTGTTGACGCTCTGTACAAGCTGGCTATTGAGCTGGAATGCACTGTCCGTGATTTTTTTGTCGATTTTGATGATGACGCTGACAAGCGTGCCTACCTATTTAACGCCATCTGCAATGCTGACAGTGAAGAGCTGAATCGCCTTGTCGTGCTGGTCAGTACCCCTGTCAAAAAGGCTTAACGCCTAGTCATCTGAGAAATATCCTACGTACGTCAGATCTACGTCTGACGTAGAGGCGGTAAATGGAATCTACGATGGTGAATACTGATTGTGGACAAGGCTATGGAGCCTCTGAACGGTCACGACTGTTGTCGTGGTGTTTGGTTCTGATTTCTGCTTCAACGAATTCAGGGATCGTCACGTTTAGGCACAGCTTTTGATGCCGGTCGCCATTGTGCGTGGATGAATCTTTTAGGGAGATTTGAGGAGAGCTCAATGCTTGTTGCTTTGAAAGCTAGCCAAATGAAAAGGCAGGTTTCGGCACCGGAGGCTACTTTTGGCTTGCTCGCGATTATTTGGGTTGTCGATGGACTGCTAGTTCAGGCACACGTTACCCTCCCATGTGCTCCCGTAGTCATGATAGTAATCGCTGCGTTGGGATGAGCCATTATTGTGCCATAATACCCTCCCTTGACCTTGCATCTAATGCGCATAGCTTGCTGGGCAAATGAGAAAAATACTGATGCATAGGATTGCACTGAATGACACCCGCAACGTATACAGCGGTTTTGCCAATCGCTTTGTTATCAATAGTGTTCATACTAAAACTCACTGCATGTCGCCCCATAAGCCCTCATGAGGTTTGGCGAGCTGGCATGGAGGTCCCCGTAGATATATCAATTTTTGGTGTGTCTACGTTGATAAGTTTTATAATGATTATTGGGAATGGAGGTGCGCTTTCTCAAGCGATGTGCCTCCTCTTGGTTTTTATTTTTTTCAAGATTATTAGCATCATGATCTGGCGGCTATGTCTTTCTGCTGTGGAGCGCGGTGGGCTAGGTAAATTAAGGTTAACAGGTGTGATTTTTGGCACGGGCCTTAATTTTTTTATAACTATCGTGATGGCCTTCTATTCTGTAGCACTGCTAGTGAGTAAGCAAAATGGAATTTCTTGATCTGAAAGAGATCGCTGGCATAGCAGGGGTGATTTCTGCGGTTCTTGCAATGGTGTCCGGTGTTTTTATCTATAGCTTCAGCAGAAGTAAAACTAGGTATAACGAGCTGACGCATAGAGTTGAGCTTGAGGTGATGCGTAAATCTTTTGAAGAAAAGATATACCATCTTACAGAGCGTATGCAGAAAAATCCTGATCGCTGGCATGATGTCAATCATTTGGTTGTTGAAGGCAGCTTCACAGGTAGTGATAGAAACGTAACTTTTAAAGATAGTGCTGAGTCTGCTCTAAAGCCATACCAGTTTATTGAGGACTTGGGCATTGATTTAGGAACTCTAAAAGTTATTAAAAATCAGGTGTTTGTTCTCACTCCGTTCCATTCAATGTACGAGGAGACTTATAATACTATCAAGTCTGCATGCGGAATGAATGGCTTGGTGGCCGTACGTGGAGATGAGGCGTTCAAGGTAGGTAATATCTTAAGGCATATTGTCGAGCAGATTATATGCTCTCCGTTTATTATTGCAAATATTAACGGGCGTAATCCCAATGTGCATTATGAGCTTGGAATTGCTCATGCGCTGGGAAAGAATATTTTATTAGTTTCTGAAGGCGTAGATGAAATAGCCTTCGACTTACAAAGTGAAAGAGTGTTGATTTACAACAGTCAGAAAGATCTCTCTAATAAAATTTATATCTATTACACTAAAGTATTGAAGGGTAGATAAAGTATGTGTGGGCTTAAACTTTTCTGGGTGTATTGCTTTCTTTTTTGTGGAGATTCTTAGTTAGTAATGGTTTTTGCATGACGCGGTTAGGGGTGCAGTTACTATAGTATGAAATGAGTGATGATAGTAAATGGTATAATGAATGCATTACTATCATCATGACGAATGAAACTCATACAACCCTTAATCCTTGCTCTTCTCCTTTCTCTTTGTGCAAATACTGCATTTGCTGTTGATAAAGCAGATTGTTATCGCATTGACTCACAAGAAAAGGTCAGTGTTTGCGCAAACGAAGTCCTACAAGACGCTCCTTTTATCGGGCCTATGCTCGATGCTTTAAAGACAAAATACTCAACATATTTTGGCTCTGCGATTGCCAATACATTGCTTTCTAATGATGATAAAGACGTAATCAATTTAACTTACGACAAAGATAAAGAAAACACGCTTACAAAATACAGGGACGTATTTGGCAAAGCGCTTCAATTCATTTTCTTATTTGTCGGCACTGCATATTGCTGCATGGCAATCTACAAAACACAATTTACCGGCGAATTTCTTGGTACAAAGCAGCATGACTTTGTTTATTTAGCCTTTAAGTTTGTGGTCGTGTACTACCTTTTAGGGCTGGGTGGGCTATTCGATTTAGTAGCGGGAGCTGTTCTTGCTTCTGTTTTGCTAGCCACATCATTCATCGTATGGGCAACAATTAATATCTTTCCGTATTTGGAGGTTGATAAAGGAAGCAATACGACACGCGCTGAAGCATTAGCTCGCGATAATGTTGACTCAATAATTCAAGTCATGATTCAGAATGAAGCTGCGAATATTTTGTTCCAGAGCAAAATGCTCAACAAAAATAATTTCAGTTCGGTAGTGAACGGGAAAAGGGTTTACACAGAGTCTGTTTATTCTAAATGTATGGAGCAAGACGCTGAGCCAAACCACTTTCTTGCAACGCTGCTGTTAAGTGGTGAAACCCGAAAATCACAAAAATGCCTCAAAGAAGGGCTTGGTTTTAAAGAGTT
Organism: Pseudomonas sp. ML2-2023-6; assembly: GCF_037055265.1. Classification (NCBI taxonomy): domain Bacteria; kingdom Pseudomonadati; phylum Pseudomonadota; class Gammaproteobacteria; order Pseudomonadales; family Pseudomonadaceae; genus Pseudomonas; species Pseudomonas sp. ML2-2023-6. Next base: position 2,281,732 of record NZ_CP146347.1, read on the forward strand.
CTCATTAGGTAGTGTGAGCTATTCAGGGCAAGACGAGAGCACAAGACAAGCACTGTTAAAAATGACTGACATGGCACATTTTGTTGCGTATGACACGATTAAGTACATGTGTGACACAGCCTTGAACGTCGATGACAGAAGGGCTAAGTGGTCAGAGAATGCTACGGGGAATCCAAGAGCCTACAACGAGTGTCTGAACCGTTCGGTAAGCGGTGGTGTGACTGTGGGTGAAGGCGGTGCGATTGAGTTCTACCCAGCGAATAGCGGCGTTTCAAAGGCTTCTATTCAGTCTCAGATTGAAGAAATGAGGAAGATTTTTATTGGTGCTGCTACGAGCTATGTAGACAACCATTCCAAGGAAGCAATCAATTTGGCGCAGAAGCCTTTGACGAATATGATGAGCTTTATTATGGATGTGGCTACCGTCAGCAAGGTAGCGGGGAGTTTAGAGAATGGATATGAAAAGGAATTCACTACAAGCATCAGCGTAGAAAGCAGCCCGTTAATGAATGCTTCTGGTTCAATGGCTGGGTTGACGCAAGAAATCGACAAAACAGAAATCAACAAGGCTTGGGACGAAACGAAGGTAATTCGTATATTTGATATTGATAAGACGATTAGAGTCTTAACAGGCCAAACTAAGAGCTTACTGAGTGAGAAAAAGCTACAAGATGGTGTTGAGTACGTAGCCAATAAAGTTATGGGCAATCTGTACAGCACATCGGGATATACATTTGAAGATTGCACAAAAGCAGTGAACACCTGTGTTGCACCAGTTTTAAATCAATCAGCTGCGCTTTTCCAAAATGGAATGAAAGCCCTTAAATTTTACTGGGGAACATTCTTTTTGGCAAAAATAGGTCAAAATTCATTTGAGCGTCAAGACTCTGCAAAAAGCAAGGCAATTGCTAGGGTGTTGGGAGGTTTTTCATTCATTACAGGATTAGCTATTGCTGCGTGCGCTGCGCTTCTTGTGCTCGGTGGATTGGTGACTCCAATGGTCTTTTTGATGAGGTATGCGTCAATAATCTCATCTGTAACAGCGACACTGCTTATATTTACACACAAGCTTTTGGCATTGCTGTCGCCATTTCCGTCTAATTTGGACCACGAAAAATCACATGTAACGCTGTTAGATTTGATTTTGGTGGTTGTTTGGAAGGTTCTTGAACAGTCCGTTATTCTTATTCTTTTTGTGATTTCTATCGGAATACACAGTATCGTATTAGTAATAGTAGGGTTTTGTGTTCATGCGATATTATTGCCAATGTTCTCAAATAATTCACCATTAGAGACTTTGATTGCTCTTATTTTGTCGGCGTTAGTGTTTCAATCGGTTTGTGTTTACGTTCAAATAAAAATAGCAACAACACTTATGGGTTTGATGGATTCGTTAGAGAAGATGTTCAAGGTTCAAACATTTATTAATGCAGCTCAAGAAGCCGCTGCAGGATATGAGAAAGTGGCAGGTAAATTCAGAGATATGAATAGAAAAGTTTTCAGTTAATTTGCTGGGCGATGAATGGGTCTTGTTTGTTTGTCGCTCTAGAGTTATAAATGAATTAATAAATGGTATAATTGCATTAAAAGGGATTGCAAGAGGATTAAATAATGAATAACCAATTGAAAGCATCAACACGAAGGTTTGAAGATTTAACAATATATGGTGTGTATTACGGCATAGCGTGCCTTGCATTGTTCTTCTTGAAATTCCTGCTGTTTGAAGGGATTTTGACCGGACCAAATGGCATACACGCAGACATGACAAAAATCATGCTGTTCCCTCCTGCGTGTGCAATTCTTGTCTCAATGCTTGTTAGATTTTTTAAGTATGTCGATAAAGGCATGAGCGTTGGTGACATTGGGAGAACAAACAGAGAAGCGAAAATCCATTCTTACATGGATAAATTCAAATACCTGATGGCGTTCGTATTTTTGATTGCGACATATCAAACAGCCAAAATGAATTTTTTCGGCGTGGATATTTACAGTTTTGCACCAGAGATTAAGTTTTGGTTTAACGACTCGTACAGCATAAATGCTTATAATTCAGCAAGAATGGTATTCATGAGTAGAGATTTGGATGCGTATTTCACTGTCCTGTACTCATTTGCAGCAGCGTATTTTGTTATTGGCGCAGCGGTCTATTACGGTTTGAAGGTACATGCTGATTTAATCCACAAGGCTTTTTACTACAAGTCAATTCGCCTAGCACATTAATTCTAGCCACTTAAATCAGTGGCTTTTTTTTGCCTGCGATTTGAGAAAGCCAATCCCGCTGAAGCGGGGGAAGGGGTGTTAGTGAGGTTTGGATTCAGCGAGTTTCTTTATCGTGTCTCGGCAGATAGAAGTGCAGAAAAAATCAAGGTAAAGATTAATCGGTTGTTTGTTTTGAATTGGTTTAACTACTGGTACAGGGTTCGTTTGTGCGTTTTTCATGATTAATAATTTGGTTATGCCCGAATTATACCAAATTAAAAATTAAATCAAGTCCTTAGTGGCAATTAATTTCAAATATATTACTTTATTCTTACTTGTTTCTGATTAAGTTATTACCTACGTCTTACGAACGTCTGACGTAAATGGGATGGGTTTAGGCGAGCTGTGTTGAATTTCGGTGGGTAAACACTCGCGATTTCTTCTGGATTTCAAGACAAAGCGCCATTTTTTGGTTCTAATAGCGGGTCAAACGTGCCCATGAAGGATTCAGAGCGACATGAAGGACTCATACGAACTCATCACAGACCTTAATAGAAGCCGCTTACGAGCCTTGCTCGATGAAAAGAAAGTGCTTATGTCTGTTCTGTACAGTGATGCACTGATATACAGCATTGAACACTTCATCAAGCATGGTAATAGCACGGTGCTTAGCCCTATGGTGGATGTGTTCACTAATCGAGACTACAAGCTGTTTGTTGCGGCTTGGATTTGTGAACGCCTAGGCTTCAAAAGCAAGATGGGGGAGAAGGGTGCTGTCTTCACGCGAAGCGGTACTGCACCTAACGAACGTATGAGCTTTAAAGTCAGTCTCGAAGAATTTGCTGGCAACAAATTCAAACTGAAAATCCCTGTCAAGCCAGTGGTTGCAGTCAAAAAGAAAAGCCCTAAACGGGTGGATATGCTGGATACATGGGCACGCTTGCCGGGGAGCTATGGAAGCGGCAAGAGGTGAGAATTTCCACACGGCCAGAATAATAGCAGGCACAAAAAAAGCCCTTCAAGGGCTGCTTTGATTCACGGTTGGTTTAAACGAGAAGGGTACATAACTCTGAGAATTTGCTTTGTGCATTTTCTTTCGTTACTTCTTGCTCGTTGAAAATCCCCAAATCTAATTTGAAAGTGATAGATTCCGCAAGGTCGGACTTGCTGTAATTTGAAGACTTGCCTGTTGCTTCGTTTTTCAAAATGACAAATGTGTCATTTACGTCTTGTACTGAAATATTGTTGAATGGTTTTATGTCGTTTTTGAAATTGCCTAAGTCATTTAAGAATTGATTAGCGATTTTTGAATTTGTATTTATCATTTTTAGCTCCGGTTTTTGGTTATTTAGAAAGGTTTTCTCTTCCTATACACAAATTATACCATTCTGAAAACTGCCAATTTGCAGTTAAGCAATTTATTTCTGACTTATTTCTTATTTAAGTAAGAAATAATTATGACGTAGGTGGGACGAACGTCAGACGTAACGTTTACCGGGGTTTCGTTGGTCATATGAATGTCAGACGTACATAGGACGTTCAAAATTCAGGCAACAAAAAGCCTCGGTTAAGAGGCTGAGGGTTTGAATCTGTTGCTTTAAGTTCTTGCCAACTCTTTGTCAGCAAGGTTCTTGAAAATCCTGTCTTCGTAATCCAAGCGGTCTTCCAACTCGATGAATATCTTTTTGAGGTCAGAGTTATCCAAAGCCAACAAACGCAAGCGGTTGAGGATTTCAATGTCTGCTCCAAGTGCTGCGAATAGAGACGTTTCATAGCGGTCAGTGTCGAAAATATCGGCTACCAGCTCCACTGAGCGCGCTGCATGGCTTGTGTAAGAAAGGGTCTTTCTCACGTTCTTGTTGCCACGCTTAACAGCGTTGAGGTCGATGAGAGCCGCCTCTGCTTTGGTTCTGGTAACTGCCGGGGCCAGTTCCACAACTACGGCTTCTGGCTGGATTTCTTGTGGTTGTGGGTTCTCTGCTCTTTTTGCTTCTGCGCGTGCTTTAACTGCTTTTATATCGAATGTCATAATAATTCTCCTGTTTTAGTTTGTGATTGTGATTGTTTGGTTTTCAGAAGCCTCAACAGCTTCTGGTTCTTCGTCGAATGCAGAAAGGATTGCATCGACTACTAGGTTGAATTCAGTCTGAGCAAGCTTTGCTGAATCGGTTGTAGCGTTGTAGATTGATTGACCTTTGTTGAACTGATTCGGGTAAACCGAGCGGAAAACCAACGGGGCATTTAGCGGCATTTGATGCTCGCCAAAAACCTCTCCGAATTGCTTTATGTCTGCCATCATCTGACTGTTACGGTCGATTTCTTTCAGGGCTTTACGCTCTGCATTACGTGCGAGCCTTGCAGCCGTAGTGGATGTATCAGTGAGCGTGAGGTTTGCGCTGACTTCTTTCGCATTTGCCTTGATGCGTGCTGGTTCGAACGCTAGAAGTGAACGTACTTTGGTGTTGAATTTTCCGCCAAGACTTACAGCGTCGTACTTCAAATCTTCGATGATGCTGGATACAGTTACAGCCGTTACAGCGTTTTGGTTATCACCTTTATAAGGAGTGATAACGAGGTTACTGAAACTGATTAAGCGCTTGATTTCTTTGATTGGGTTATTTTTTGAGTCAAGAACCTTAGCTGGTACGTCAACAATGATGTAGTCGAAATTAGCGTATTCACGCTTGATAACGTCGAACTGAGCGTCTAATTCGTGAAGGCTGCGTGCAATCACAACAGGACGGTTCTCAATGGCGAATTCGTCATATTCGATTTGGTCTAGCAATGTCTGAGAAACTGCGCGGCCTTTTGCTTGAAGAGCATTTACCTTCGCTTTGTTTTTAGCGATACGATTTTCTGTTTCTTCTTTGTGCTGCTCGAAAAACATCTGGATTGTCGGTACGCCATCTGTGTCTACGATTAAAACGCGCATTCCTTGAAAAACTAAAGCATGAGTGAGATTCGCTATGGCTGTGGATTTGCAAATGCTTTTGTGGCTAATCCAAGCAAGAATTTTTGCAGCTTGCAACGCTGGTATTAGTGGTTTTGTTTCGAAATTTACTGATTGATTCATTGTGATTTCTCTATTAATAATTTGGTTATGTTTAAAGTTATATCATTTATTTTTCTAAATTCTTACGTTAGTGAGAAAAAAGTTAAAAATAAATCAGAAATATTTATTACCTACGTCTTATTCACGTCCTAATTACGTCTGACGTGCGTAAGAACTGAAACGGATCATGGATTAATTCAGCCCTTTAGTAAAAGAATAGATCTGTGATTTTTAGACTGAAGGGATATCAAAACCTTTTGGTTTTGATTTTTTGGATATCAGAAAAGGATTTTTTCTTTAGTCAATAAAAAAGCACCATTAGGTGCCTGTTTAAGGTTTGAGAGTTTTTCGCTTAGGTTTTGCATCAGAATCAATCGATGGGTAGGCTTGAAGAAGCTTGTTGGAAAGCCCGCGCTCTGCTAATGATAAATAGTTGTTGTCGTATCCATTCGAAACGCCATTCGCCTGCGCCTGCTTGTTAGCTTCGTGAACGATTCTGCTGAATTTCTTCATTTCATCGTAGAAAAGAGGCGCTTCATTTCTGATGGCGACAGCAATCTGCAAAGCGTTTAGGTGTGCTTGTGCATATTGGTCTTTACCCTTTTCTGTCTTTTCAAAGATTGAGTGTGAGTAGCCTTCTGAGAAATATTCTTTCTGCAAAGCCGGTGCTTTCATTGAGAGGATGATTGAGTCAGCGTTGGCTGATTTCATAGCCTCAATCAAGGCGCGGGGAAAAATGCACGAATCACTATCGTTTGGATTGATTGAAGCGCGTAATGCATTATTGATGTGTTGAATTTCTTGCTGCTGATTTTTCATGTGGTTAAAGGTTTTTTTTATAATAATAGCATTTGCTGATTGCGTGCTTTTCTAGCTAGAGCTATTTTGATGGCTCATTGAAATCATTGAGTACGTCACATGAAACGGATTTTGAGCGGTTTAGTGCTGTTGGGCTGTGCAGTTGGCGCTATGAGTGCAGGTGCTGATGAACGCTTCAAATTTGAGGCTTATCCGGCGTCTGCGGTGTCTTCTAAAGCAGTGAGCAAAATTGACTGGAAGTCGAACCCTGATCTTGCTGGGTACTGGAAGTCAAAAGAGGCTGTAGAAGCAACAGTGGGCAAGAAACCAGATTTTGCAGGCCATTTTGTTGTCGCACGATACGGATGTGGGACTGGATGCACAGCTTCTGTATTCGTCGATGCGAACAACGGGAAGGTCTATAAAGCTCCAATGAATGAAACGAGCACTAAGGATGGTGCTCACAAACCAACAAGCAACATTATTTTTATGAGTGATTATCGCTATGTAAATGGCGGCCCTGACATGACTGAAACCACGGGCGTTGTGGCGTGGAACGAGAAGGCTTCGAAATTTGAAATTTTGCATAAAGACAAGCCGGTGAAGCTCGAGATGGACTGATCTCTGTGCGGCGTGGCTTCTCTGAGGTGCAATGCCTTTATAGAAGCCACTCCGCTGCGCGGGAAGGGTAGTGCGTGGGAGGTGATGAGTCGTCGCTAGTGAAAAAGCGGGATAAAGCTATTTAAGCTTCTACGGTTGACGGGCCATCAGCTTCTTGGATTTGGTTCAGTGTGAACGCTACCTGATACTCGAAAAGCGAGACGTTGGGCACAACAACTATTGCGTGTCTGAGATGCTGACTGATTACCTTGGCAACAATCACTCCTTTGACTGTGCGTCCACCCGCTAGATTCTTCTGAACCCAACCCATATACCGGCTGATTTGGCCGATTGCTTTGTCTGCCACGCGTCCTCGTTTCAGTTCATAAACGACAAATGTGTCATCAGAGTCCAAGGCAAGAATATCGATACGGCCAACGCCTGTTGGGTATTCGATGCCGTCACCTTGGGAATCAACGTAAAGCCGTAGGGACTTACCGTCCAATCTCTGCGACTCGATGTTGTGAGCAATGAAGTCTCGCAACTGCCATTCCAGCTCAAAAACCGTTTCCCTGTCTGAGTCCGGCGTGTCTTGGTCTTCGAGATCAAAGTCTTCGTTTTCGATGGCTTGGAGGGCAGTTTTAGGTGTGCCGGGGTGCAGTATCAGCACCTGCGTTTCAGTTTCTTCAGTAACCCAACCCATGCGAGTGAATGCGCGGCGAAGCTGCTGAGAAGTCGTTTTCACGTCAAATTGTGGAGCTTCACCTATGTTCTGACGGCACCATTCCTTCATGGGATAAAGGGTGTGCCCACCATCCTGAGCTGCTATTACAACTGAGTATTTCTTGGGTGGTTGCATGTTCTGGTCATCCCGTTGGTTTTTAGAAATTCAGATTACCCGGTTCGATACCGATGAAGCCACTAGGAGCAAGTCTAATCCTAAAAATAATCTAAATTATTATTTATTTCACCCTTCTGGCTATTTCACAAAAACAATATGGTATAACTATGAAAAACAAATAATACATTTCATGAATATAAATATAGAAGCAGATTATTTCAATCAGTTGGATTTTAACGCGTTTCGTCCAAAAGTAAGGTTCAATAAAAAGCTCAAAAGAAAATCTAACTGGAGGTTGTTTGATTGTGATGATTGCTATGATGATTTGAATATAAAAAATACTCAACCGTCAGAGATTAAATTTGCCTTTGGTTTGTCGTCATCAGAATCAATTTATCGTGAAGATTATTATATAAAGTTTAATGAAGGGTCGCTAAACGATTCTAATGTTATTGTTAATACAAGGAGTGATTTTAAACTATTCTGTTTGAGCTTTGAACCTTTGGAGGAGAGCGACGAGTTTTTTGTTTGGCATAGAGGTTTAAGCTTTAACATTTTTTCAGCTTACAGACTTTGGTTTGAGATAAATAGATTGTCAGAAGAAGGGCAAAAATCCTTCAAGGCTTTTTTGAATAAATCTGACAAGCTATCAATCGTAAGTGATAATGATATGCAGGGTAGAATGTTGCGCTATTAACTCCGACCGCTCAGGCGGTTTTTTTACGTCAATCATTCTTCAAAGTTGTAATTCAATTTCCTTATAGCTTCATATTTTTGCTTTGGTGAAGCGCCGTCAGAGTATACGTCATTATGAACATCCCCAACGTCATGCCCTGTAATGCATTTTGACGTTGTTTCAGGAACGTCAGCGCGCTGGAGAAGGGTGATTACCGTGCCTCGAATACTGTGAAATACATATTGTTCGTTAAACCCCATCGAGGTTTTTAGACGACCAAATGCTTTGCTTAAAAAATCTGACCGGATACCGTATTTATTACCTGCGGGGGAGGGTATTAAATAGCCATCTTTGCTAGACGCTTTCATTCTCTCAACGATTGGTAATAAGTCTGGATGGATAGGTATATTACGAATAGATGACCTGTTTTTCGCTTCGTCGAGTGAAAAGCTATAAATCCCCTCGTCGTCGATTAAGTCACGTTTGTATTCTAAATCGCAAATTTCTTCGATACGCATTCCCGTCAATGCACCTATGCGTATTACATCCATTAGATTTTGACGGTTTTTCCCTTTTAACTCTTTTGCCTTAGAGAAAATTTCTTCAACTTGTTTTGCACTAAAGTTTTTACGCTCTGCGTCAGCTTGTGCTTTACCTTTTCGAGAAATAGGAAATTCGTGATTTTGGAAAGGTGCTTTCATATTTTGGAATTTAGCCTCAAATCGAGGCAGGTTGTTCATAGCCCATTTGTAGAACGTGTTCCCGGCAAGCACGTATTGCTTTTTTGTTTTCGGAGAAAGCGTTGTTTGTGATTCAAGATAGAGACGAACGCTTTTGTGGTCCAGCGACATTTTTTCTTGTTTCAGCCAATCGCTCAGTTTCTCCAAGCGACTCACTTGCATATCAACAGTTTTATCAATGACTTTGCGAATTTCTTTTTGGTAGATAGCAAAGGTATTAAAGTTCTTTTTGGTGAAAGGTGAATCAGGTGCGTGAGATTCGTGATTTTTCGCGGACTCCACTACATCCTGTTTTTCTGTGATGGTGAATTCATCTGTCTCTGACAATTCCCCCATCAGCATTTTTAATTCGAGGGTATTGGTGATTCGGTTGAGTTTTTTGACTGCCTCAACAATCGTCTCAAACCCAAGCTGACCTGTCTCATTCAGCTTCATGCTGTACTGAACGTTCCACACGTCAATTTCATCGCCAAAATGGTCATATTCAGCGTCTGATAGGTATCCCTGCATGTGCAGGTGCATGATTCGTTCTTTTTGTTCAGCTTTGAGGCGGTCAAGCTCGGGTTCGCCAAAGGTCGCTCCATTACCTATGAGTGCATTGATTAGCGATTTGATGTGTTCTGTTTCGCGTTCTGCCTTGGCAGCCATGTACGTCACAGCAACGTCTTTGACCTCTTCAAAATCCATGTTCAAGCGAAACTCACCGTCCTCGGCTCGTTGGATCTTCCGCTTCGCCTCGATGTCAGCTTTCCATCGCTTGATGAGGGGGATTTTCAAATTCTGAGCTTCTGCCTTGGCACCCGTCTTCAATGACTGGGAAAACTGGCTTTTACCGAAGTACTCGCGCAGGTCTTCGGGAATGACGTATCTGGCGTGCCAAGTACCCGCTTTGAGGATAAGATTGTCTGCTGCCATGATGGACATGCCTGTTGTTCGGTAGAGATACTGTTTTGTACCAGTATTTTGTACCAAACTAAAGCGAAACCCTTGCTGGGCTTGGTTTTAAAGGGCTTTGGGGTGTAATTCGGAAAGTCCCTATCTCTCCGCCATTATTGAACAAGACTAAGCCCCTGAAATGGTTAAACATTTCAGGGGCTTTTTCGTGGGCGCCAAAAAGTCGTGGAAGATTCTGGCGCAATGTCTGCTTTTTAAATGGTGGAGTTGCATCTATTGATCCAGGCGTGAGGCTTTCAGCTGTTTTTCGGCGATTTTCGGTGATTTTCTGATTTTCCCCCAACCGTTTTATCGAGCTTGAGTTCAATGCTCCCCCGCAACCGACCTCTATATCTGAAGCTTTCCCAAAGTGTCCCACTCGCCCGTTACTGATTGGACGAGTGGGTTTTGGCTTAGGCCTCAAGGCATCTGCGGCAACTCCTGCGCCCGCAGATCGAACACCAGCACCTCGGCGTCTCTGCCATTGCTCAAGGTCAGCAGTTGTTCCTTGCGCACTCGCACGCCGTCGCCTTCCTGAAGGGCCATGCCGTTGAGTTCGACGCTGCCTCGGGCTACGTGCACATAGGCGTAGCGGTCGGCGGCGAGTTCCAGTGTGGCGTTTTCCTTACCGTCTATCAGGGCTGCATAGACCCGGGCATCCTGGCGTACGTGGAGCGAACCATCGGCGCCATCGGGCGAGATGATCAGTTGCAGACGCCCGCGTTTTTTTTGCGTGTTGAAGTGCTCTTGTTGGTAGCGGGGTTTGGCGCCGGCGATGTCAGGCACGATCCAGATTTGCAAAAAATGCACAGGCTGGCTGTGCGAGTGGTTGTACTCGCTGTGCGCCACGCCGCTGCCGGCACTCATCAATTGCACATCACCCGGGCGGATCACAGAACCTGTGCCCAGGGTGTCCTTGTGCTCCAGCGCACCGTCGAGCACGTAGGAGAAAATTTCCATGTCGCGGTGGGGGTGTTGGCCGAAGCCTTTGCCCGCTGCCACGCGGTCGTCGTTGATCACCAGCAGGTCGGAGAAACCTTGCTCATCGAGGTTGCGATAGTTGGCAAATGAGAAGGTGTGGAACGACTTCAACCAGCCATGATTGGCGGCGCCGCGATCAGATGCTTTGCGAAGGGTCAGCATGATGACATCTCCTGTGTGGACGTTAATTCGTCCGAGTGAGGAGAAGGTTAATGGTTACAGTGGAGTAAATTAAGTAGCTTAAAATTGAAATACTGTCTCTTTGAGATTGACAGTTTTAGCGAATTTTTCACGTATTATTTCCCGACGCTTGCTCATGATCTGCGCTTCAGCAGTAGACCGTAAGCAGTGCAACAGCGGTAAGCCCACAGGGGAATTCGTTCATGCAGCTGCTCACAGTGATACCTGACCTATGAAAACCGTGGCCATCGTGTTGTTCCCAGACTTCCTACTACTCGACATGGCGGGCCCCATGGAGGTGTTCTCTATTGCCAACCGCTATTTACATCCGGATCAGCAGTATGAGTTGACCACTGTTGCTACCGAGCCAGGCCTGCTGCGCGCCTCAAACGGTGTGAGTTTGCAGGCGGATCTACATATTGATCAGGCCAGCGGGCACTATGACTTGTTGCTGGTACCCGGTGGTCCAGGGGCCTACAACGACAAGCCGCTGCCCTTGCTGGAGTGGCTCAAGGGCGCCGTCACCCGGGCCGGGCAATACGGTTCGATCTGTACCGGGGCATTCGTGCTGGGCTTCGCCGGTTTGCTGGACGGCTACCGCGTCACTACCCATTGGCATTACACCGAGCGGCTGATCAAGGCCTTCCCCAAGGCCAGCGTTGAGATCGACCAGATTTTCGTGCAGGACCGCAACCTCATCACGTCTGGCGGCGTCACGGCCGGTATCGACCTTGCGCTGTCGGTGGTAGCCAATGACCACGGTAAAAAAGTCGCCTTGGACGTGGCAAAAGTGCTGCTGGTGGTGATGAAGCGTCAGGGCGGGCAGGCGCAGTTCAGTCCGTTGATGGCCAGCGTAGGCACGCTCGAAACCCCGATAACCCGAGTTCAGAACTACATCCTCGAACACCTCGATCAGACCTTCAGCATCGAATCCATGGCGAGGTTGGCCAGTATGAGCCCGAGGCACTTTGCCAGGGTTTTTGCCCGGGAGGTCAACATGACACCCATGGACTTTCTCCAGGGCGCGCGTATCGATCGCGCCAGAAGCCTGCTGGAGACCAGTGAGTTGCCACTCAAGACAGTGGCCTTCAAAAGTGGCTTCGGTAGCGTCCGGCACATGCGTTTCCTGTTCAATGAAAAGCTCGGTTTGACCCCCGCACACTACCGAGAGCAGTTCAGCTAGCCCCGATTGTCCGTTGTGCGCACCGAGATGGCCGTAATGCTCCTACCAGAGCAGTTGCGCTGTCATCCATGCCTGCCAAGATAGATGAGAACTCTTTGCACTTGCACAAGGATGACCGCCCCATGAGTACTTTCACCACCAGTGATGGCACCGAGATCTACTACAAGGACTGGGGCACGGGGCAGCCCGTAGTTTTCAGCCACGGTTGGCCGTTGAACGCCGATAGCTGGGAATCACAGATGCTGTTCCTGGCCTCTAAAGGTTATCGGGTCATTGCCCATGATCGGCGCGGCCATGGTCGCTCCAGTCAGCCATGGGCAGGTAACGACATGGACACCTACGCCGATGACCTGGCGCAGTTGATCGAGCTGCTGGATCTGCAAGATGCCGTGTTGTTCGGTTTCTCTACCGGCGGCGGTGAAGTGGCGCGTTATATCGGTCGCCACGGTACGGCGCGGGTGGCGAAGGCGGGGCTGATTTCATCGGTGCCGCCTTTGATGCTCAAGACCGAAGCCAACTCCGGCGGCCTGCCGCTTGAGGTCTTTGACGGGATTCGCAAGGCGTCTCTGGCGGACCGTTCACAGCTGTATATCGACCTCGCCAGCGGTCCTTTCTTTGGTTTCAACAAACCAGGGGCCAAACCCTCCCAGGGGATGATCGACTGGTTCTGGATGCAGGGCATGACCAGCGGCCATAAAAACGCCTACGACTGTATCAAGGCGTTCTCTGAAACCGACTTTACCGAAGACCTGAAGAAATTCGACATTCCGACCCTGGTGGTCCACGGCGATGCCGACCAGGTGGTGCCGATTGAAGCCGCGGGCATCGCGGCGGCAGGATTGGTCAAAGGTTCTACGCTGAAGATCTACCCCGGTGCCCCCCACGGGCTGACTGATACCCACAAGGATCAGCTCAATGCCGATCTGTTGGCGTTTCTCAAGGGCTGATACGCGGGAAACCCTGTAGACACTCTACCGGTCAAGGCCACCTGTGGGAGCGAGCCTGCGCGCGCCCACGGTTAAAGTATCTACAGGGGATATTCGTCTGGATATCTTTGGAGCCTTTTGCATGTCTGAATCCACTGAGATCGACCCGCCGACCCGGGTTTTCGATGAGGTTGTGACCCTGGTGGTCAAGCATCGGGTCAAGGCCGGTTTTGAAGTGCCCTACAACGACTGGCTGCGCAAGATCGTGCGCATTGCCGGGCAATGGGAAGGGCATCTGGGGGTGGATGTCGTGCCCGGCAAGAGTGCCGGTCTGGACACCTATACCTGCGTACTGCGCTTTTGCTCCACTGACGCCATGCAGCGCTGGCTGGACTCGCCGCAACGTCGCGAACTGGTCAACGAAGCCACGCCGATGCTGGCGGACGGCGACCAGACCGAGGTCAACCCGGCCAACGAATTCTGGTTCGCGCCCCTCACCGAATCCCGTCTGCCACCACCCCGCTGGAAACAGGCAGTGCTGACGCTGATGGTGATTTTCCCGCATACCTTGCTGGTGCCGCTGATCTGGAAGCCCTTGCTGGGCTTGAGCCCCTTTTTCTCTCAATACCTGGTTGCCACCTTTGTGATCACGCTGACCATCGTTGTCTCGGTGGTTTATCTGTTTATGCCAATGGCGACGCGTGTGTTCGCGCCTTGGCTGACGGCTCCCACTGAGCCCAAGGAAACGCGATGAACGCCGATCTGATCTTATTCAATGGCCAATTTCATACCGTCGATCGCGACAACCCGCATGCCAGCGCCGTGGCCATCCGCGAGGGCCGCTTTGTGGCGGTCGGCACCGATGCTCAGGCGATGGCCCTGCGCGGTGCGGGTACGCAAGTTATCGACCTCAAGGGCCGCTGTGTCATTCCAGGCCTTAATGACTCACACCTGCATCTGATCCGTGGCGGCCTGAATTACAACCTCGAACTGCGCTGGGAAGGTGTGCCATCGCTGGCCGATGCGTTGCGCATGCTCAAGGAACAGGCCGAGCGCACGCCGACGCCGCAATGGGTGCGGGTGGTGGGCGGCTGGAACGAATTCCAGTTCGCCGAAAAACGCATGCCTACCCTGGAAGAACTCAATCAGGCGGCCCCGGATACCCCGGTATTTGTCCTGCACTTGTATGACCGGGCCTTGCTTAATCGGGCCGCGCTGCGGGTTGCCGGCTATACCCGTGATACCCCGAACCCGCCGGGTGGCGAGATTGTGCGAGATGCCAACGGCAACCCGACCGGCATGCTGGTGGCGCGACCCAACGCGATGATTCTCTACTCGACCCTGGCCAAGGGGCCGAAGTTGCCGTTGGAGTATCAGGTGAACTCCACCCGCCAATTTATGCGCGAGCTCAACCGCCTGGGCCTCACCAGCGCGATTGATGCCGGCGGTGGTTTTCAAAACTATCCCGACGATTACCAGGTCATCGAACAGTTGGCCAAAGACCAGCAGTTGACTATCCGTATTGCCTACAACCTGTTTACGCAAAAGCCCAAGGAAGAACTGACCGACTTCAAGAACTGGACCGGCAGTGTGAAACTGCACCAGGGCGATGACTTCTTGCGGCACAACGGCGCCGGGGAAATGCTGGTGTTCTCGGCGGCGGACTTCGAGGACTTCCTTGAACCGCGCCCGGACTTGCCGCAAACCATGGAAGACGAACTGGAGCCGGTGGTGCGTCATTTGGTGGAGCAACGCTGGCCGTTCCGCCTGCACGCCACCTACAACGAATCCATCAGTCGCATGCTCGACGTGTTCGAGAAGGTCAATCGCGATATCCCGTTCAATGGCTTGCCGTGGTTTTTCGACCATGCCGAAACCATCACCCCGCATAACATCGAGCGTGTGAGAGCACTGGGTGGGGGCATTGCGATTCAGGATCGTATGGCATTCCAAGGTGAGTATTTCGTCGAACGTTACGGCGCCAAAGCGGCCCAAGCTACGCCCCCCATCAAGCGCATGCTGGCCGAAGGCGTGCCCGTGGGGGCGGGCACCGATGCCACCCGCGTATCCAGCTATAACCCGTGGACTTCGTTGTATTGGATGGTCAGCGGTCGCACTGTCGGCGGCCTTGAGTTGCACGCCGAAGGCTTGCCCCGGCTCACCGCACTGGAGCTGTTCACCCACGGCAGCGCCTGGTTTTCATCCGAGCAGGGCAAAAAGGGCCAGATCAAGGTCGGCCAGTTGGCAGACGTGGCGGCCCTGAGCGCGGACTTCTTCAGCGTCGACGAAGAAGCCATCAAGTGGATCGAGTCCGTGCTGACCGTGGTGGGCGGCAAGGTGGTGTACGCCGCCGACGACTTTGAAAAGCTTGGGCCAGCCCGTGTACCGGTGTTGCCCGACTGGTCACCGGTGGTCACCGTCCCAGGCCACTGGCGCCCTGGCGCGCCGTTGCTGGCGCAGGCCCACCAATGCAGTGGGCCGTGCGCGGTGCATGCCCATGGCCATGAAAAAGCACGCTTTTCGAATGCGCCGGTCAGCGACTTTGTCGGCTTTTGGGGCGCCTTTGGCTGCTCGTGTTTCGCGTTTTGATCCCGTAACACCTATCCATCGAGGAGTTTCACATGAGCAATGTTCCGTACAAACGCCTGAACAAAGATGATGCTGTGGTGTTGCTGGTTGACCACCAGACCGGTCTGATCTCGTTGGTCCAGGATTTCTCGCCGAACGAATTCAAGAACAACGTACTGGCGCTGGGCGATGTGGCGAAGTTCTTCAAACTGCCGACCATCCTCACCACCAGTTTTGAAAACGGCCCCAACGGTCCGATGGTGCCGGAGCTCAAGGAACTGTTCCCGGACGCCCCGTATATTCCGCGCCCCGGTCAGATCAATGCTTGGGACAACGAAGATTTCGTCAAGGCGGTCAAGGCTACCGGGCGCAAGCAACTGATCATTGCGGGCGTGGTGACGGATGTATGCGTGACCTTCCCGACACTGTCGGCGCTGGCTGAGGGTTTTGACGTGTTTGTGGTGACAGATGCCTCGGGCACCTTTAACGAAACCGTGCAACAGGCCGCCTGGGCGCGGATGGCGGCAGCGGGTGCACAGTTGATGAACTGGTTCTCGGTGGCGTGCGAGCTGCAGGGGGACTGGCGCAATGACATGGAAGGCCTGGCCAACCTGCTGTCGCCGCGCATTCCCAACTACCGCAACCTGATGAACAGCTACTCGGTATTGACGGCAAAATAAGGCAGCACATTTGCTTCTGTAGCCGCTGCCGCAGGCTGCGACAAGGGCCGCAGGACCTTGGCTTTCTTTTGGAATCCGGCGTCGCTTTGCAACTCATCGCAGCCTGCGGCAGCGCAGATACTTCAAGTGTGAGAGCGAGCCTGCTCGCGAAGATCATTCGCGAGCAGGCTCGCTCCCACTAGTGGCTTGACCTGGAGCAGAGTATCTACAGATGTCACCGTAATGTTTTCAGCGCTTGTGCAACCAACTCAAAAAGCCCCCTTTCCTGATCGGTGCCGGTGCGGCCATCAGCGCCATGCGGCTGCTCTGCTGACGTACTGCCTGCAACGTATTCAACGCCCGTCCTACCTCAGCCTGTTGCCCCATGCATTCGCGGGTCACGGACTTGTCGAGCCGATAAATGATGCTTGAGGTCAGGGTAGTAAAGGTCGCCTGGGACGGCGAGTCCGTGAGGATGCTTTCTTCGCCCATGATCTCTCCGGGCCCCATGCGCCCGGCTTCAACAGGCCCCGTGGCGTTGGGCACGGTCACGCTGACCACGCCGGTGGCGATGACCATCAGGCTGTCCGGCACCTCGTCCAGAGCCAGCACCACCTGACCTGCCGCGTATTGCTGGGCAACCATGGAACGGGCGATCTGGTCGCGTTCTTCTGCACTCAGCGAACGGAAGATTTTCACCTCGTCGAGCAATGCCCGTGCCCGACCCGCGGGCTCGATCACAGCGTCAGGCTGGCGCGAAATACCTGCCGCCTCAAGATGCCGATGTGCCAGGTCAAACAGTTGGTTGCGGACTTCGCTTTTTTTAGCCAGCTCGGCAATAAACCCGCTGGCCACGTATTCGGACATGATCTCACCTGCCTCCTTGAGCACCGCTTTGGGAGCAGGGTTGAGCAGCAGACTGCTGCTGCCCTGCAGCGTGCGCTCCAACGCATCGAGCACCCGGCGCGGGCGAACATGGTTGGGCACCTGAATGCTGATCGACACGCCGTGCAGATTCGTGGGCCGGCTCAGGTTGACGATCTTGGCCTTGGCCGCCACGGAGTTGGGCACTACCGCCGTGCTGCCCGCGCTGGTCAACAAATGGGTGGCGCGCCAGTCGATATCCAGCACCTTGCCTTCGACACCGTCGATCACCACCCAGTCATCCACCTGATACGGCTTGGTGGTGTTGAGCACGATGCCGGAAAACACGTCGCTCAAGGTGCTCTGCAATGCCAGGCCAACCACAATCGCTACCACCCCGGACGTCGCCAGCAAGCCTTTCACCGGCAACTCCAGAACGTAACCGGCTGCGGCGACGATAGCCGCCAGGAACACCAGTGCGCCGATCACATCCTGCAGCAGGCGGCTGCTGTGACCGATGCGGCGCATCAGCACCAGGCCGAGCACCTCCGTAAGCACCCGCGCCGCGTACAGCCACCACATAATTCCCAGCGCCGTAGCCCCTAATTGCTCCACGCGGTCATCGGTAAACAGCGGCGCCTGCAACGGGCTGACTCCGGCGTTGATGATGATTGTGCTGAACATCGCAAACAGTGCCAGTCGCACGCATACCCGAGTCACACGCTGCTTGAATGGCGCCAGATGCCAGAGCGCGGCGTCGATCACCAGCAGTACAGCACCCCAGGACAGGGGGTGATCGAGGAGAAAGGGCATGGGTAAACTCCGAAATGAGAGAGGGGAATTCGTGGGGGCGAGCCTGCTCGCGAAGGCTCTAAAAGTGAAGCGCTTCGCGAGCAGGCTCGCTCCCACGGATACACCTGCAGCGAACAGAGCATAGTCGGGTGTTGAAAAGGGGAAAAGCCGTTATAAAGGGTTTAACTGTCCACCAGGTCGTGACAATGAACCCGTTCGAAGATATGCGTATATTTTGCCAGGTCATGGACTCCGGCAGCTTCACTGCGGCGGCCGACCAATTGGGTCTGTCCAAGCAATTCGTGAGTCGGCGATTGATACAGCTGGAGGCGCGACTGGGCGTGCGTCTGCTCAACCGCTCCACTCGGCGACTGGACGTCACGCCCCTAGGGCAAAGTTATTACGAGTCGGCCATGCGCTTGCTCAACGACGTCGAGCACATGGAGCAGGGTATCGCTGGCCAGACCAGCGAGCCACGCGGCACCTTGCGGGTCAGCGCACCGCTGTCCTTTGCCATGGCGCATCTGGGCTGCCTGCTGCCGTTATTTTTGCAGCGCTACAGCGGCGTGACCGTAGAAGTGGACCTCAGCGACCGGCCGGTGGACTTGCTCAGCGAAGGCTATGACCTGGCCTTGCGCATCGGCGTGCTTGAGGACTCGACTCTAATTGCCCGTCGTATCGCCAGCATCGAGCGTGTTTACTGTGCCAGCCCGGCCTACCTGGCCGAGCGCGGCACACCGCTCAAACCCCAGGATCTGCACGAGCATGATTGCCTGCCCTACGGCCACGGCCGTCAGGTGCAGTGGCGTTTCGAAGGGCAGGGCAAGCCCCTGACCATCAACGTCAGCGGGCGCATGCGGGTCAATAATGGTGAGTTGCTCAGGGACGCAGCTATTGCAGGGCTGGGCATTACCTACCTGCCGACCTTTATCGTTGGCTCGGCTCTGGAGAGCGGGCAACTGGTACGCGTGCTGGACGATTACCGCTGCGCGCCGTTGGCGTTATCGGCGGTGTATCCGCAGCATCGCCAGCGTTCGCTACCGGTGCAGGCATTGATCGAATTCTTGCGCGAGCGGCTGGATCAGGGGCAAGGCGGGTTGTAGGGGGGAGTCAGGCTCCCCCCGGTAGCTCGTCAAACGATGGCGGGGTAATCGGCCATCGTGTCAGGCCACGGGCTCAACACTTCGAAACCATCGTCGGTCACGGCGACCATGTGTTCCCACTGGGCTGAAAGCGAGTTGTCCTTGGTGACCACGGTCCAGTTATCGGGGAGGGTTTTCACATGGCGTTTGCCGGCGTTGAGCATGGGCTCGATGGTGAAAATCATGCCGGTCTTGAGCTTCATGCCCTGGCCCGGATAACCGTAGTGCAGTACCTGCGGCTCATCGTGATAAACCTTGCCGATCCCGTGGCCGCAATACTCACGCACCACGCTGTAGCCTTCTGTCTCGGCAAGGGTCTGGATGGCATGGCCGATATCACCGAGGGTCGCGCCAGGGCGCACCATGCGGATGCCTGCGCACATGGCATCGTAGGTGGTTTTCACCAGATGGCGTGCCTCGGGGCTAGGTTCGCCGACGAAGTACATGCGGCTGGTGTCGCCGAACCAGCCATCCTTGACCACCGCGATATCGATATTGACGATATCGCCGTCCTGCAGCACCCGGTTTGACGGAATGCCGTGGCAAACCACCTCATTGACCGAGGCGCACACGGTTTTCGGGAAGCCGTGATAGCCGATATTGCCGGGTATGGCCTTCTGCACATTGACGATGTAGTCGTGGCAGATCTGATCGAGCTGGTCGGTGGTGACGCCAGCCTTGACGTGCTCACCGATCATGGCCAGCACTTCGGCTGCCAGTTTGCCCGCGACCTTGGACTGGGCGATTTGTGCCGGGCTGTTGATCACGACGTTGGATCTCATTGTGCCGCTCCCGCAGTGGCATCAGCCAGCTCGCACAGTTGCTTCAAATCGAGGCCGCCTTGCAGTTCGGCGCGGATCAGCAAGCGGCAGATCTGGTTGTGGTCCAGATCGGGGTGCAGCTCGGTCAGCATGCCGATGCGCATCCAGTGCTCTGCTTGTGCGTTGATTGAACGGTTGAGTGCGTTGCTGGCGACCCGCAGGTTTTCGTGGGTGGCGTCCGATATTTTTACGATGCCCATCTGAATGCTCAATATGAAGTATATATGAAACGTATATTAATCGAGGGCGTGGCAGGATCGCAACTCAAAGGTCTGTTAGTCATGGACAGCCCTGCGGGTCGATCCCTATGCTGGTGCGATTAAAAAAACAATCAGAACACCATGACCCTCAATGCCTCCCTCCATGCGCTACTCCACTGGCTTGCCCGGCCGCACCGAAGCCTGGTGGCACGGTATACCTTGCTCTCGGTATTCGTGATGAGCATTGCGCTGGTCACTCTGGCCGTTCTTTACGAGCAATTGGCCAAGGACCTGCTCAATCGCCTGACCGGCGAACGCCTTGACGCCCAGGCGCTGTCGACGGCAAACCGCTTGTCGTCGTTTCTGGATGACCGTTTTTATCAGCTCTCGGCGCTGTCCAATCATCCCAACATGCCGGATTTCATTGTCGATCCGTCGCGCGTGATCAGTGATGTGGATTCGCTGCTCAAGATCGAGGGCGATTTGCCCTTTATTTATGGCGTGCTGTTTTTCGATGAGCAGGATCGCCTGATCAAAGTGCTGCCCGGCCAGTCGGCTTCCGGGGAGCCTTACTGGGGCAGCGAGCACTGGTCCATCGCGGGCCTGCCGGTGCAATGGGTAGGGGATGTCGAAGTGATTGGCCCGCTGCTGGCGCACGCCGGAGGCTCCGGCAGCTTTTTGATCCGCAAGAGCATCCGTAACGGGCGAACCAATCAACGGGTACGCATCGCGCTGCACTTGCGTCTGGCGTCCTTGACCGAGTTGCTGGTCAGTGCGGGCATGAGCGGTGTGGTTGCGCCGTTGCTGCGCGTACCCGGCGGCGCGTTTGTCGACCCCACCGGGCGTCAGGTCAAGGCGCCCGGCCAATGGCACGAAGGGCCGGTAATCTTGCCGGGCTGGCAACTGGTGTTCAGCGTTGAGCCGGGTGCAATCCTCAAGCCGCTCAACGATGCCCGCTGGTGGCTGTACTGGGTGGCTGCGGGATTTATCGGGTTTATTCTGGTGGTGTTTTTTACCCTCTCGCGGCAACTGCGCTCGCGGGTCAGCACGTTGTTGCAGGGTGCTCATCAACTGTCGATGGGCGACTTGAGCTATCGCCTGGCCCAACAGCCGCGGGACGACGAAATCGGCCACGTTGCCCGTGCTTTCAACGTCATGGCCGAACGTCTGGCGCAGGTGATGGAAAAAACCGTGCGCACCGAGAACCTCGCGGTCCTTGGTACGTTTGCCACCGGGGTGGCCCATGAAGTGCGCAACCCGCTGGCAACCATGAAAACCACGGTGCAAGCCTTGTTGCGCCGTGAGCAGGAACCGCAACGACGTTTGCTGCTGAGTGATCTGGTCAAGGAAATCGATCGCTTGTCACGGGTCACCAATGACCTGCTGGAATACGGCAGACCGCGCCCGGCCCAGCCGCAAAACGTGTCGGTGGCGCAGCTGTTTGAGCAGACCGCGCACTTGGTCGCGCCGCAGATGCAGGCCCGCAATATTGAGTTTCAGTGCAGGGCACCGGTGGATTTACAGATCTGTATCGATCCGGATCAGGCGCAGCAGGTATTGCTCAATCTGTGCCTGAACGCCTTGCAAGCCAGCAGCGAGGGGCAAACCGTCCGGCTTGATGCCGAGTGGCAGGGGCGGGTGCGTATCGTTATAACTGACCAGGGCTGTGGTATTTCGGCCACTGACTTGCAGAATATCCGCCAGCCGTTTTTTACCCTCAAGGCCCGGGGCACCGGGTTGGGCCTGAGTATTTGTCAGCAACTGCTGGAGGCCAATGGTGCCCGGATGGAAATCCTCAGCACCCTTGGGGAGGGCACGCAGGTAATACTGGATTGCCCTGCTACTGCCAATGACACAGGCGATGAGCGTAATTCGTAGCAGCTGCCGCAGTAACGAGGCTGCGTGCGGCGGCGCAGCCGTCGTAAAGTCAGGCTATGCGGTGAGTCAGGTAAATCGCATGTTCAGGTTTTACGATCGGTTCGCAATCGAACGTAGCCTTCGGCAACTGCTACGGGTTTTGTATATGCCTGAAATCTCCAGAGAACGTATTGAAGTGAGTCGCAGATGTCTGATGTTCACGTTTTAATCGTCGATGATGAAGAGGCGCTGGTGCGCTCGCTCAGTTTTGCGTTGCGCGAGGAGGGCATGCGCATCAGCACGGCCGGCAGTGGCGAAGCGGCGCTGCAACATGCCCTGGACGATGTCGATATTGTCCTGCTGGATCTGGGCCTGCCGGGCATTGATGGCATGGCCACCCTGGACGGCTTGCGCCAGCGCAGTCCGCTGCTGCCGGTGATCATGATTTCAGCTCATGGCGACACTCGTGCGGCGGTTCAGGCGGTCAAGGGCGGGGCTACCGATTACCTGACCAAGCCGTTTGAACTGGATGACTTGCTGGCCACTATCAGCAGCACCCTGGCTCTGGATGCCGTGGAGCCTGAAGTGACGGCGGGCCTGCAAGGGCAGAGCGCGGTCATGTCGGCCCTGCATGGTGCCGTACAACGAATTGCCCGCAGTTCGGCAACGCGAATCTTGCTGCTGGGCGAATCCGGCACCGGTAAAACCCTGGTGGCTCAAGCCCTGCATAGTCACAGCTCGCGGGCGGGCAGTGCATTTATCGAGGTCAACTGCGCGGCCCTGCCCGAGCAGTTGATTGAGGCTGAGCTGTTTGGCTCCGAGAAGGGCGCTTACACCGGCGCTCATCAAAAGCGTGCCGGGTTGGTCAGCCAGGCCAATGGCGGCACGTTGTTCCTTGATGAAATTGGCGAATTGCCCCTGAGCCTGCAGGCCAAGCTGCTGCATTTTCTGGAAAACGGCAGCTACCGCGCCGTCGGCGCCAGCCAGGCCAGTAGCGCGGATGTCAGGGTGGTGGCCGCAACCAATCGGGATTTGGCCGACGATGTACGTCTGGGACGGTTTCGCGAAGACTTGTTTTACCGGTTGAACGTAATCACCGTAGATATACCGGCCCTGCGTGACCGGGCAGATGATCTGCTGCTTCTGGTCCAGTATTTTGCCCAGCGCCAAGCGCTGGAAGAGGGCGTGAGTCCGATCCGGTTTTTGCCCGACAGCATTGCGCTGCTGCGTCGGCATCGCTGGCCCGGCAATGTGCGTGAGTTGAAGAATCTGGTTGAGCGCTTGACCATTCTTTTACCAGGTCAGGACATCAGCGCCGCGATGCTGCCAGCGCAGTTGCAGGACAGCGCATCGCCAGGCAACCCAGCTCTGGTGCTGGGCGATCAGCTCGAACGCGCCGAGCGTGAGCTGGTCACTGACGCCTTGACCCGCACCGCGGGCCACAAAGGCCTGGCCGCGCAACTGCTGGGGATCTCCCGGCATGCGCTCAAACGCCGTCTGCAACGTCTGGGCATTGAGCGCTAAGCGCTCAGCCTTGCGCGCATGTTGAGCGGTTAGCGCTCAACATTTCTGCAAACCCTTAACCTGTAGCCGCTGCCGCAAGCTGCGATGGGTTGCGTAGCGACCCCAGAATTTAATCGACAGCGAAGGGCCTGCGGCCCTTATCGCAGCCTGCGGCAGCGGCTACAGGGTGGCGATATATCTTGGCACACCCTTTGCTCTATCCCTCTGGCTGCTCAACAAGAGGCGTTTTCAACGCCCAAAGGAATTTATGCACCCGATGCGTTCATGGCGCCATTGCGCCCTGGCTTTGGCTGGTCTGCTGCTTGGTTCGTTCGCTTGTGCCGAGGTCGGCCGACTGGAGTTGGGCGTGCCTGCTGCCCAGGCCGATCTGACCATGGGTTGCCTGTATCCGATGACCGAGCGTGCGGCCATCTACGGGCAAGACAGCATTATCGGAATCCAGGTGGCCCTCAATGAATTGCAGGCCCGCCGACTCGCCGGTGAGCCCGTACCGCGTTTGCGGGTGATCATTGATGATGATCAGTCCAAGGCCTCATACGGCGTCAGTCTGGCCCGTAGCTTTATCCACAAGGACGGGGTACAGGTGCTGTGCGGCATGGTCTCGTCCGGGGTCGCGCTGGCAGTCAGCCAATTGGCCCTGCAGGAAAAAGTACTGATGATCGGCACCGATCATGCCTCTTCGCGCATGACCCTGGAAAACGGCCATCCCTATTATTTTCGCGTAACCAACGACACCTGGACCTCCATGGCGGCGGGTGCTCGCTACCTGCAGGCGTTGCAGAAAAAAACCGGCTGGAAGCGCCTGGCCTTTATTGGTCCTGATTACGAATACGGTCATGTGTCCCGTGATGATTTGCACACCGCCCTCAACCAACTGGGCGTGAAATTCGACGACGTGATCGAGCTATGGCCGCGCCTGTATGAGCCGGACTACTCGCCCTATATCACCGCGCTGGAACAATCCAGACCGGACATCATCGTGTCGGCTATTTGGGGCGGCGATTTCCACGCATTCGTCAAACAGGCTGCCGGTTCCCGGCTGCTCGAAACCTCGCGCCTGGCGAACTTCGATACCGGGGCCAATTTCGATTTTCTGGTTGCCCTGGGGGACAAGGCCCCCGCGGGGTTGATCCTCTCTTCCCGGCACCACAACAACTGGCCGACTACCGAGCGCAACCGCTCGTTTGTCGAGCGCTTTCACGCGCTGAGCGGGCGCTACCCGACCTATGCTGCACAGGGCGCCTACACCGGTGTCATGGTGCTGGCCCAGGCCTATGAAAAGACCGGCGGCGTGACCGAGACCCAGGCGCTGATCCACGCACTGGAAGGCCTGGAAATTGCCTTGCCGGAAGACCCGCCAGGCACCTGGTCGCGCATCGATCCGGTGACCCATCAAATCCAGCAGAGCCAGGCCATTGGCACGCCGCTACCCAATACCGCTTACCCGCCTGCCCAACTGATGCTGGGTGACTGGTCGGTGTACTCGGCGCAAGAGCTACAGCTCGACAGCGCCACGCTGAAGCGGCGACTGGCCGCACGAAAAACCGTTGTCGAGCCCTGACGGCTCACTCATCCATTGAGAGACAAGCATGAACAATTCCAAGAAAAGCATGTTGAAACACCCTTTGGCATTTGCCATCACGGCAGCCGGGCTGGCCCTGTCCTTGAGCGCTGGGGTCCAGGCCGCTGAAAATGGCAAGTTCCGCATTGGCATCGTGACCTTTCTGTCCGGCCCGGCCGCCGGGCCGTTTGGCGAACCTTCGGCCAATGCTGCCAAGGTGCTGGTCGAAGGTTTGAACAAGGGCCAGTTGCCCGCGCCCTACGACAAGTTGGGGATCAATGGCGCCGAGATCGAAGTGGTGATCATCGACGAGGCGGGCGGCGCCGCGAAACAGGTCGAAGAATTCCGCAATCTGGTACAGCGCCAGAAGGTCGATGCGGTGGTGGGTTACATCTCGTCCGGCGACTGTCTGGCCATTGCGCCGGTAGCGGAAGAGCTGGGCGCGATGACCGTGTTCTACGACTGCGGCACTTCGCAACTGTTCAAGGAAGACAAAACCCCGCAATACGTGTTCCGCACCAGCCTTGATGCGGCGGTGGACAACATCGGCGCCGCGCGTTACCTGGCCAAGGTGCGACCGGATGCGCAGAAAGTCGCGGGCATCCAGCAAAACTACGCCTGGGGCCAGGACAGCTGGAACGACTTCACCCACTCCATGGAGCAACTGATGCCCAAGGCCAAGGTGGTCGAATCGCAGATGCCCAAAGTGTTCCAGGGCCAGTACGGTGCCGAGATCTCTGCGATTTCGGTCAAGCGCCCGGACATCATTCACTCCAGCTTCTGGGGTGGCGACATGGAGGCGCTGGTGTTGCAAGCCAACGCCCGTGGTCTGTTGGAAGATGCCACGGCAGTCCTGACGTGCGGCGAGTCGGCAATTGACCGCTACAAGGACCAGGCCCCCAACGGCATGATTATCGGTGGCCGTGGTCCGTTCGGCGCCTTTGCCCCGGATAACGAACTCAACCGCTGGTTCAAGGACAAGTACGTAGCGGCTTACAAGACCGCGCCGACTTACCCTGCGAGCAAAATGGCCCAGGCGATTCTCGGCCTCAAGCACGCGGCTGAAAACGCCAAGGTCGAGTCCGGCAAAATCCCGGCACCGTTGGAAATTGCCAAGGCGTTCAAGGGTGCGACCTTCGAGTCGGTGTCCGGCACCGTGCAAATGGCCCGCGCCGAGGGGCATCAGGCCATGCAGGGCATCGCTTACGGCGAGTACAACTACGACCCGGCGAGCAAAAAAGGCAGCGTGCAAAACGTCATCGCCTTTGCCGGTGAGTGCGTAACGCCACCGGACGGCACCACCGCGCTGGAGTGGATCAAGGCCGGTTTCCCTGGCGCTCAGTGCAACTGATTACCACACACCTGTAGCTGCTGCCGCAGGCTGCGATAAGGGCCGAAGGACCTTCGCTTTTGAAAAGGCGCGATCCCTGCGGGCTCGATCGCAGCCTTCGACAGCAGCTACAACAACGGTTGCGTGATTGATTCCAAGGTAGGACCTCTATGATGAGTCTTTTCGCGGTGCTGATTGACGGCACCATCTATGCCTCGTGGCTGTTTCTGGTCGCAGCCGGGTTGACGGTGATTTACGGGGTGATGCGCATCCTGAATATGGCCCACGGCAGCTTCTATGCCATTGGTGCCTACACCGCAGCCTCGCTGGTGGGCTGGTATTTCAATAACGGGATTGGCCCCGTCTGGGCCGGGTATCTGCTGATGCTCGGCTGCGCGCTGGTGGCCGGCCTGATTGTCGGTCTGATTATCGAGCGCGGCCTGTTGCGCTTTATGTACGGGCGCGACGAAGTCCTGATGGTAATCATCACTTACGCCCTGCTGCTGGTGCTCGAAGACACCATGAAAATGATCTGGGGCGTGAATCCTTACTTCGCTTATCAGCCCTACGCCGAGATGGGCCGCAGCGCCCTGGCGGGGCTCAAAGTGTCCAATTACGACCTGATGCTGGTCGGCGTTTCCGCCGTGCTGGGCCTGGGCCTGTGGTTGTGGCTGGAGCGCACACACCAGGGCAAGGTGCTGCGCGCCGTGATTCATGACCGCGAAGTGGCCATGGCCATGGGTGTCAATGTACGGCGCATGTTCACCCTGGTGTTTGTGCTGGGCACCATGCTCGGCACGCTGGCGGGCGCCTTGACCGCCCCGGCCATTTCGGTGGTGCCGGGCATGGGCGTGGAAATCATCGTGCTGGCGTTTGCCGTGGTGGTGATCGGTGGCATGGGCAGCATCGAAGGCGCTGCTGTGGGCGCATTGCTGGTGGGGTTGAGCCGCGCGGCGGCGGTGCATTACGCACCGGAGTTCGAGCTGTTTGTGATTTACGGGGTGATGGCGCTGGTACTTGCAGTGCGTCCCCAAGGGCTGTTCGGCCGCGTGCTGGCGAGGAAAATTTGATATGCGCCTGAGTAAAACCGAATTGATTCTGCTCGGCGTCGCCGTGCTGCTGGCCGCCGGTGGCTTTATTGCGCCGCAATGGCTGGTGTTCCTGCTGACGATGGCCCTGGCCAAGGCCATGGTGGTACAGGGCGTGGTGATGCAGATGCGCGCCGGTCTGGTGACCTTTGGCCAGGGCCTGTTCTTCTGCGTGGGCGGTTATGCGGTCGGCATGAGCGGGCACTTTCTGGACATTACCGATCTTGCTGTATTGCTGCTGATCGGGGTGGGTGCTGCGGTGCTGCTGGCGATGCTGCTGGGGCTGTTGATGACTCGCTACCGCGAGATTTTCTTCGCCATGCTGTCGTTGGCCTTCTCGATGATCCTCTACGGCGTACTGGTCAAAAGTTCGGCCCTGGGCAGTACCGACGGATTCAACGTCAAGGCCTGGACTCTGTTCGGCTGGACTCCGGCTTCAGGGCAGGCGCCGTTGGCGCTGTTTGTCATCATCGTGGCCTGCTCGGCACTGCTGGCGGTGTTGCTGCATCGCTACAGCCGCAGCAGCGCGGGGATGATGTGCGAAGCCATTCGTGAAAACGAAGTGCGCGTCGAATACCTGGGGCAGTCACCGCGTTGGGTGCTGTACATGAACTATGTCGCGGCCGCCGCCGTGTCGGCATTGGGCGGTGGTTTCATGGCCCTGTCGGCCGGGCATATCGACCCGGAAATGGCTTACTGGATCACCTCCGGTGAATTCGTGTTTATCGCCCTGTTGGGTGGTACTGCCCATGTGGCGGCGCCGTTTATTGCCGCCATCCTGTTTGCGGTAGTGCGTACCTACGCCATCGAGCTGGTGCCGCACAGCTGGCAGATGATTCTGGGCTTCACCTTGTTGGCGATCATCGTATTTCTGCCTAAAGGCCTGTGGAGTCTGTTCACTGGTCAGGCACGGAGGGCCAAAGCATGAATTGCATTCTGGAAACCAAGGGCCTGTGCAAATCGTTTGGCGCGGTCACCGCCGCCAAGGATGTGAACGTGCGCATCCATAAAGGCGAAGTGGTCGGCGTAATCGGCTCAAACGGCGCGGGTAAAACCACCTTTATCAATATGGTCACCGGCTACCTGAAACCCAGCAGCGGCGAGATCCTGTTCAACGGCCAGTCGATCCTCGGCCGCACCCCTAGGGCAATCACCCGCGCGGGCATGGCCCGTTCGTTCCAGGTGGCGCAGCTGTTCCCGCAGTTGAGTGTGCTGGAGAACCTGTTAATAGCCGTGTCTGCTGCGCAAAGCCCGTTTCCTTCGCTGCTGGCACCGATGCGCAACGCGTCGCGCATCGCTCAGGCGGATGCGATCCTCGCCGAATTCGATATCAGCCGCTGGCGCGATACCCAGGTCACGGCCGTGCCGCAAGGCGTACGTAAACTGATCGACATCGCCATGGCGCTGATCGGTGATCCGCAAATGTTGCTGCTCGACGAACCCACCAGCGGGGTCAGCGCAGAAGAGAAAACTGCGCTGATGGACACGGTGATGCGGGTGGTCGCCCAGCATCAGGTCACGGTGCTGTTCGTTGAGCATGATATGGACGTGGTGCGTCGTTATGTATCGCGAATTCTGGCCTTCTACAGCGGTGAAGTACTGGCAGACGGTGCCCCCGAAGCGGTCCTGGCCAATGCACGGGTGCAGGAATTCGTGACCGGTGGCCCGCACGCTCACAAGAGGGCAGCGCAATGAGTCTGGATATTCGCAATTTGCATGTTTCGATCGAAGGCGTACCGATCCTGCATGACGTTTCCCTGCACGTAGGCAGCGGGCAGATGGTGGGCCTGATCGGCCACAACGGTGCCGGTAAAACCACGCTGATCCGCGCCATCATGGGCCTGCTTGACGCCGATTCCGGTTCGATCACCTTTGCCGGTCAGGACCTACGCTGCCAGGCGGGCTTTACCCGGGCCGGGGCCGGTATCAGCTACCTGCCCGAAGACCGGCGGCTGATTCCGTCGCTGAACGTGGAAGAAAACATCCTGCTGCCGGTCTGGGCCAACAAGTTGGCTGACAGCAAGCGCCGCCTGGAATGGGTCTACAGCCTGATCCCGGAAATTGCCCAGTTCCGTGACCGCAAGGCCATGCAACTGTCTGGCGGGCAACAAAAGCTGGTGGCTCTGGCGCGGGCATTGATGCCGGGCAACAAGTTGCTGCTGCTCGATGAGCCTTTCGAGGGCGTGGCGCCTGTGCTGTCCCGGCGCTTGAGCGAGGTGATCGCCAAGCTGGGCCAGGAAGGTCTGTGCGTGCTGATTTCTGAATCTGATGACACTCATTCTGCCGATCTGGTCGATGCGTTGTTTCGCATCGAGCGCGGCAGTGTGACCGTAGGGTAGGGACCACAATGTCAAAATTCACCTTTGAAACCACACCGCGGGTGATCTGCGAAATCGACGGTGCGCTGCGTCTTGGCGCCCTGTGCCGTGAGCTGAAGGCCGAGCGTGTATTGCTGATCAGCGACCCAGGGTTGCTGCGCGCGGGGCTGCTGGATGCACCGCTGCAGGCCATGCGCGACAGCGGCCTGCAGGTCACGCTGTACAGCGATGTGCAGGCCGATCCGCCTGCCGCATCGGTGCAGGATGCGGTCGATGTGGCGCGTCAGTGCCGCGCCCAGGCGGTGATCGGCCTGGGCGGCGGCAGTTCACTCGACACCGCCAAGCTGGTGGCCCTGCTCTGCGGTCAGGAGCAGCAGTTGGAGGATATTTACGGCATCGGCCTGGCCAAGGGGCCGCGCCTGCCGCTGATTCAGGTGCCGACGACCGCGGGCACTGGCTCGGAAGTCACGGCGGTGGCGATTGTCACCACTCCCAGCCATGAGAAAAAGGGCGTGGTCAGCCCCTTGCTGTACCCCGACATTGCCTTGCTCGATGCGCGGCTGACGGTCGGCCTGCCGGCTGCGGTCAGTGCCATGACCGGAGTCGATGCCATGGTGCATGCCATTGAGGCGTACACCAGCGCGCACAAAAAGAACGTGTTGTCCGATGGTTTGGCGGTGCAGGCCCTGACGTTGCTGGCTGCCAACATGGACCGCGTGCTGGCCGAGCCGGCTGATTTGCAGGCGCGCTCGGACATGCTGCTGGGCTCGATGCTGGCCGGCATGGCATTCGCCAATGCACCGGTGGCGGCGGTGCATGCGCTGGCGTATCCACTGGGCGGGCAGTTCCATGTGCCCCACGGTTTGAGCAATGCCCTGGTGCTGGTGCCCGTGCTCAACTTCAACCGTTCGGCGGCTGAACCGCTGTATGCACAACTGGCCCGGGCGGTATTGCCGGGGCAGCGATTTGCCAGCGCCAGCGATGCCTGCGACGGCTTTATCGAGTTTATGACCCGGCTGGTGGCGCGCATGCCATTTGCCCAACGTCTGCACGAAGTGGGCGTCACCTCCGAGGACCTCGACCGGTTGACCGATGACGCGCTGAAAGTCGAGCGCCTGTTGATCAACAACCCGCGCCCGCTAAACCGCGACGACATCTACGGCATCTACGCCTCGGTGCTGTAAGCCAGCCTCACTACAGGAGTTAGTCATGAACCATGAATTCAGAAGTGTGCCACGCATTGTCTGTGAGGCTGGTGCACTACAGGAAGTTGGCTACGTATTTAGAGGCCTGGGTGCACAACGCGTGATGCTGGTATGCGATCCGGGGATTGTCAGCCTGGGCTTTGCCGGTAGGGCGCAGGAGGTGCTGGAAGCTGCGGGTTGCGCAGTGTCTGTGTTTGATCAGGTGGCGCCCGACCCGTCCTCGGCGGTGGTTGAACTGGCGGTCAAGCAGGCGCAAGAGTTCAAGGTTGATGGCGTACTGGGGTTGGGCGGCGGCAGCTCACTGGATGCAGCCAAACTGGTGGCATTGCTGATCAACAGCGAGCAATCGCTGGAACAACTGTACGGCACCGATAAAGCCCAGGGTAAGCGCACACCGCTGGTGTTGATGCCCACCACCTCGGGCACCGGTTCGGAAGTGACCTGGGTCTCGGTGATTACCGATGCGCAGCAGCGCAAGCAGGCGGTTTATTCGCCTCAATTGCTGCCGGACGTGGCGCTGCTCGACCCGCTACTGACCCTCGGCCTGCCCGCGAAAGTCACAGCGGCCACCGGGCTGGACGCCATGGTTCACGCCATCGAGGCCTATACCAGCCGGACGCGCAAAAACCCGATTTCTGATGGTCTTGCCACGGCGGCCCTGGCGTTACTCGGGGCTAACCTGCCCAAGGTGTTGGCCAACGGCCAGGATCTGCCAGCCCGCAGCGCCATGCTGCAAGGCTCGTTGATGGCCGGTATGGCGTTCGTCAATGCATCGGTGGCGGCGATCCATGCACTGGCCTATCCACTGGGCGCCCGCTTTCATATACCTCACGGCCATGCAAATGCTCTGGTCATGGCCCCGGTGATCCGTTTCAATCTGGCCAACGCTCAACGCCAATACGCGGAGCTGGCGGCGTATCTGCTGCCGGGTGAACATTTTGTAGATGAGGCGAGCGCCGCCGAAGCGTTTGTCCAGGCGATTGAAGGTCTGGTCAAGAACAGCGGCCTGGAGCAGCGCCTGTCCAATTTGAATGTCGATGAAGACTCACTGCAGGTGATGGCGAGCGAAGTGGTGGTGGGCATTCGTCGCCTGATCGACAGCAACCCGCGGGATATGAATGAACAAGACGTGGAGGCGATTTACCGGAGTGTTTTTTAAAGGTCATTTCGCGCCTCTGTAGAGACTTGATTGCTGTTCAGGCATCGACGTCTTTACGGGTTGTGAATACTTCTTGTTTGTAACTTCGGCCAGGAAAGTTCTAAAAAAGTTGTTCCAAGCCGTTATTCATGCAGGCACATAGATAATCTCTGTAGGATGTTTCATACATTCTTTGTAACAACCTGATTTTCCGAAGGTCTAGGCACTACGCCTTTATTTTTGGCAATCAAGGAGATCTATGTGATATCTCGCAGAAAGTTACTGTTTTCAGGCGCTGCTATTACCGGTGCCGGCCTTCTTTCCTCTACTTGGGTAGGCTCGGCACTGGCGCAGCAAGTCCACAATGCCGCCAGTAACGATGTCGAACAACTGCACCAACTGTCGCTGTTTCTCACCGAGCGAGAGGCGCTGGACCCGAGCCTGACTCTGCGGGTTCTGGCCCGTTGTACCGAGGCTGATCCATTGTTCCCCGACAAGATGAAAGCGCTGTGGGGCAGCATTGCGCAACAAGGTTTGAGCCGCGTGGGCCAGCTGAGTGCCAGCCCGGTTTATCAGACCCAGGCGCACAAGGACACGGTGCAAAAAATTGTCCGCGCCTGGTACTTGGGTTACACCGGCACGCCGGTCAGCATGCGCGCCGTGGACGATACCAAGTTGGTCACCTTCACCGGTGCGTTGGCGTATACGCCGACCCTGGATGCCACGGTTATTCCAACGTATTCGCGGGGGCACACCAACTATTGGGTTAACCCGCCGTCCACCGTCGCTAATGATTAATACAAGGGGTACCCATGAATCAGGTCTTTGATGCTGATGTCATTGTTGTTGGGTCCGGAGCCTTGGGCAGCAACGCAGCGTTTGAACTCGCCAAGCACGGCAAGTCGGTGATTATTCTGGAAGCGGGTGAGCATATTCCCCGTTGGAAGATCGTCGAAAACTTTCGCAATTCGTCGAATAAAAGTAACTACAACTCGCCGTATCCGAATGAGCCGTGGGCGCGTAACTCCTACGATGAGCAGTACATTGAGAACACCGGTTCGTTTGAATTTCGTCCGGGCATGTTAAAGCTGGTGGGTGGTACTACCTGGCATTGGGCGGCGGCCTGCTGGCGCTATCTGCCAAACGACATGAAGCTTAAAACCCTGTACGGGGTAGGCCGCGATTGGCCGATGGAGTACAGCGAACTGGAACCTTATTACGCACGGGCCGAAGTGGCGCTGGGCGTATGTGGCAGCGATACCCAGGATCAAAGCGGGCACGACGGTGAGGCATTCCCGCCACGCTCGACGCCGTATCCGATGCCGCCTGAAGGCGATACCTATTTGTTCCAGCGCCTGCGTGCGCGTCTGGCGCCTGCAGGTTATGTGTTTTTGCATGAACCCAATGGCCGCGCCACCACGCCTTATGACGGTCGCCCGGCGTGCAGCGGCAATAACAACTGCATGCCGGTGTGTCCGATTGGCGCGATGTACAGCGGCGATGTGCATGCCAAACACGCGCAACAGGCGGGCGCGAAGCTGTTGACCGATGCCACTGCCTACAAGTTGGAAAAGGGCGAAGGCGGCAAGATTGTGGCCGTGCATTACCGCAGTTCCAAAGGCGACGATGTACGCCTGACCGCCAAGTACTTTGTGGTGGCTGCCAATGGCCTGGAAACCCCCAAGCTGTTGTTGATCTCGGACGTGGCCAACTCCTCCGACCAAGTGGGTCGCAACCTGATGGACCACACTGGGCAAGGTTTGCAGTTTTTGGCCGATGAACCGGTATGGCCGGGCCGAGGGGCAGTGCAACAAGGCGGGATTTTCAACCGTCGCGACGGTGAATTTCGCAAGGAACGGGCGTCGGTTAAACATGCTTTTGCCAACAATGTACCGAACATGGCGGTGGCCCAGCGTTTGATCGAGCAGGGCGTTTTCGGCAAGGAGCTGGACGAGCGTATTCGCCACGATGCGGCGCGCTGGGTCGATGTGTCGACGGTGTACGAAACATTACCGCTGGCGACCAATACCATTCGCCCGAGCACCACCCGCACCGATGCCCTGGGCATTCCGATGATGGTGGTCAACTACGAAGTGGATGACTACGTTAAAGCGGCCAAGCCTGGCGTGGACGCCGACTACGCCGACTTCGTGAAAATCATGGGCGGCACGGTGGTGGAGGACAACACCGGCTGGCAGAACCGCGACCATTTGATGGGCACCGTGATCATGGGCAGCGATGCCAAAGATTCGGTGGTCAATCATGAATGCCGCACGTTCGATCATCCCAACCTGTTTTTGGCCACCACCGGGGTGATACCGGCTTCAGGCACTATTAACCCGACGTTGACCGGGGTGGCGTTGAGCATTCGCCTGGCCGACATCATTGCGCGGGAGGTCTGAGCCATGAACGTTCAAATCTCACGTTTGCGTGGTCTGGTTGCCCTGTGCGGGCTGTTTGCGTCGTTGTCGGTCTGGGCGGTTGAAGACAACGCTGCGTTAGTCAAGCAAGGCGAGTACGTGGCGCGAGCTGCCGACTGCGCCGCTTGTCACCGTACCGTGGAAAAGGGCGGTGCAGCCCTTTCCGGCGGGTATGCCATCGACTCGCCGATGGGCCGGATCATCTCCAGCAACATCACGCCTTCCAAGGCCTATGGCATTGGCGATTACACCGAGCAACAGCTGGCGGACGCCGTGCGCAAGGGGGTTAACGCCAAGGGTCAGAATCTTTACCCGGCTATGCCATATACCTCTTATCAGGGTATGAGCGATGCAGACATTCATGCGCTGTATGTATACCTGCAGCAGGGTGTGAAAGCGGTCGACATCCCGGTGGAACCGACGCAACTGGCGTTTCCGTTCAATCTTCGGCCCTTGATGTTTGGCTGGAACCTGCTGTTTCTCGATACCCAGGGCTTTGTTCCTGAAGCCGGAGCCGATGCTCAGCAGGTACGTGGTCAGTATCTGGTCGACAACCTTGCGCACTGTGGCGCCTGCCACACCCCGCGCAATGCGTTGATGGCCGAGGACAACAGCCGTTATCTGTCCGGTGCGGAGCTGGGTGGCTGGATTGCGCCGAATATCACGTCCGATAAAGCCACGGGCGTGGGCAGTTGGAGCGCTGATGAACTGGTGGGCTTCCTGAAAAACGGCCACGTCACTAACAAGGCGCAAGCGGCGGGTGGCATGGCTGAAGCGGTAGAGCACAGCCTACGCTTTTTGACCGACGATGATCTGCAAGCCATGGCGAGCTACCTGAAAACCGTTCCGGCGATTGCCACCGGTAATCATGTGGCCAGCCATCCGCGCGAGGTGACGCCGATTGACATGACCACCCTCGAAACGGGGCAGGGCGATCAGACCTCGTTGGTAGACGCCAGCGAAACCGACGGCGCACGCCTTTACAACTCGGCCTGCGCCAGTTGCCACGGGCGAGACGGGCAGGGCACCGTTGATGCGTTCTACCCTTCGTTGAGCCAAAACAGCGCCTTGACCGGCCAGCATGCCAACAATCTGGTGATGGCGATCATCGAAGGCATCGACCGCAAAGGTGCCGACCTTGAGGTCAACATGCCCGCCTTGGGTGATGACCTGAACGATCAGCAAATTGCCGCCATCGCCAACTACAGCCTGCAACGCTTTGGTAATCCGCTGCTCAGTGTGGATGAGCAAACTGTAGCCAAATGGCGTCGTGGTGGTGATGCACCGTTGTTGGTAACGGCAATGCCTTACGTGATGTGGGGCGGGGGCTTACTGCTGTTGGTTTTGATCGTTTGGGCCTTGGTAGTGCGCAGCAAACGCAGGCGTGTGCGGGCCATTGAGGCCAAGAAGATCGCCCTGAACCGGCGTTTCCACTCCCGTTGAGCTGACCTGGCCCCTAGTGGGAGCGCCGACCGGCGCTCCCACAGATTTTGCAACAAAGTAAAGAGATTCTAATGTTTAGCGCAGGTGTAACCAAAGGTATGAAAGCCTGCATTTAAACAACCTGCTCAGCCATGTGAGGCTGGGTTCCCTTTTTGGCAACGGTTGCAGGTATGAGGCTTGGTCTGATCAGAATTCAGTACCCATGGCCGTCGCGCGCTCCAGCCGTGCGGCGTGTGCCGTGCCTGCCTTCTGGGCTGGCCTTTTGGGCCCTGTTCCATTGCCGCCATGCCCGCCCGCCGGATGCTCGTATTTCCTGTTAAGTCTTGATTGTCTGTGCCCGGAAGGGTGCGCCTGCCTGATATGAATTCTACGAGTATTGTCATGAGTGCCACGACCGCGTTTGCCCCGCTACAAGAAGCCCTGAATTTTCTGGAACTGAACCCGGATATCGAGATGTTCGAGCTGTTTATCATCGACAACAACGGCGTGCCCCGCGGCAAGTTGTTGCACCGTGATGAACTGCTGGCGGTCTACGAGAGTGGGCGGCCGCTGCCGAGCACGATTCTGGGCTTGAGCATCAATGGCGATGATGTGGAAAACACCGGACTGGTATGGGACGTGGGCGATATCGACTGCCGTGCCTACCCGATCAGTGGCAGTTTGCAACGCATGCCGTGGCGCCTGATCCCAACGGCGGCAGTGCAAGTCAGCATGCATCCGCAGCAGGGCATGCCCGCGACCGTGGCCGACCCTCGGCACTTGTTGGCCAAGGTGATCGACGGGCTCAAGGCGGACGGTTACTACCCGGTGATGGCTGCCGAGCTGGAGTTTTACCTGCTCGATCAGCAGCGCGACAGTAACGGGCGGCCGCAGCCAGCGCGCGATGCCGATGGTCAGCGCCCGCGGGCGACCCAGGTGTACGGGCTGCGGGAGCTGGAGCAGATCGAGCCGTTTTTGGCCGATTTGTACAGTGCCTGCAAGCTGCAGGGGATTCCGGCGCGCACGGCGATTTCCGAATACGCGCCGGGGCAGGTGGAGATCACCCTGGAACATCGCAGCGATGCCTTGCAGGCGATGGACGAAGCGGTGCGCTACAAGCGTCTGGTCAAGGGCGTAGCGCACAAGCACGGGATGGTCGCCTGTTTTATGGCCAAACCGTTTGATGACTTGGCTGGCACCGGCATGCATATGCATGTGAGCCTGGCCGATAAAGACGGCAATAACCTGTTCGCCAGCGAAGCGCCGGACGGCACGCCGCTGCTCAGGCAGGCGGTGGGCGGGATGCTCAGTACTTTGCTCGACTCGTTGCTGATGTTTTGCCCCAATGCCAACTCTTATCGCCGTTTTCAGAGCAACAGCTATGCGCCGTTGGCCGCGACCTGGGGTGTGGACAACCGTACGGTGAGCTTACGAGTGCCGGGAGGCCCGGCGTTCTCGCGGCATATCGAACACCGGATTTGTGGCGCCGACGCCAACCCCTACCTGGCTGCCGCCGCGATTCTGGCC
Source organism: Pseudomonas sp. ML2-2023-6 (assembly GCF_037055265.1). Classification (NCBI taxonomy): domain Bacteria; kingdom Pseudomonadati; phylum Pseudomonadota; class Gammaproteobacteria; order Pseudomonadales; family Pseudomonadaceae; genus Pseudomonas; species Pseudomonas sp. ML2-2023-6. Next base: position 2,319,277 of record NZ_CP146347.1, read on the forward strand.
GGGATTCATCGCGGTATTCGTGAGCAGCTCGATCCGGGGGCGCCGATTGAAGGCAATGGCTATGCCCAGGCCAGCGAAATGCTGCCGACCGACTGGCTAACCACCTTGCGCGCGCTGCAAGGTTCGGTATGGGCCAAAGAGGCCTTCGGGCCAGAGTTTTTGAAGGTGTACCTGGCGGTGAAAAACTCCGAGTACCGACAATTTATGGGCGAGGTCGGCGAGCAGGACTGGCGCTGGTATTTGCAGCAGGCGTAAATCCAGATCAGGAGCCCCCGTAGCAGCTGCCGAAGGAACGAGGCTGCGTTCGGCTGCGTAGCAGTCGTAAACCCAGAGAGCTGGATGTGACTTGCACACCGCAGGGTCTGATTTCGCGAGCGCTGCGCGCTCGAACGCAGCCTCGTTCCTTCGGCAGCTGCTACGGGATGCTCCTGATCCCTTTGTTTTTCATGCTTCTGTGACAATTTTTTCACTGGTGCCGCGTTAACCTCTGAGCCGATCATCATCAAACACAAGAGTTCGCGGGCCATGTCATCGCAGCCACCTTCCACCCATATTGAGCTTGAGTTCGCCGAGCGTTATGACCGCGAGCATGCGAAGGTTTGCCTGCAAGCACAGCCCCAAGGGTTTGTTCGCAGGTTGGCGTTGTGGCGCGAAAAGCGTCTGGTTCGCCGTGCGCTGAAGGTCGCAGGTGAACCTGGGTTGGTACTGGATCTGGCTTGCGGTGCAGGCCGGTTCTGGCCGGTTTTGGCCGAGCACGGCAATCGGGTCATTCTGGCCTGCGACTCTTCGCAATCCATGCTCAATCATGCGCAGACTCATCACGCGGCGAGCCTGCTGGCGCGGATCAAGCTGTTTCAAAGCTCAGTTTTCTCCATCGACATGTCCGCAAACGCGGTGGACTGCATTTTTTGCATGCAGCTGTTCCACCATGTGCGAGACAGCGACCATCGACTGGCCATTTTGCGTGAGCTTCACCGGGTCAGCCGTGACAGCTTGATCCTGTCAGTACCGATTGGTCGTGCAGCAGCGCGGATCGAAGAGCCGCAACCCATCGTGGTGAGCAAGAGCGAGATTGAAAGTCAGTTTGCGCTGGCGGGTTTCAACATTTTCAAGCAGAACGAGGTGCTGCCCGGTTGTGACATGGGCAGCATCTATATCTTGCGCAAAGACACTTAATTCAGGGCTTTCAAGATCTCGTACGCCAATTCGACCCGAGCGTCGTTGGGGTAGTTTTTGTTGGCCAGGATGATGATCGCCTTTTGTTCGGATGGCACGAAGACCGCGTAGGCACCAAAGCCATTGGTCGAACCGGTCTTGTTGATCCATACCGCTTGCTGGGGCGCTAGGACAGGGTTCAGGGCAATGGCATCATTATTCTCGTAAGCCATTTTGTTTGAGTTGCCCACCAGCAGCGACTTGAGTTCGACGGGGTAAGGATACTGCTCCCAGATCAGGTCCTGAATCATCGGGCCTACTTGGAAGTAACCCGCGTGTGTGTCAGCCAATGCGCGACGCACAAGCGGACTGGCCTCGCCCTGGCCCATGTTCAACTCGGTAAAGTGGATCAGGTCGCGGGTAGTGGTCTTCACGCCGTAGGCTTCGTTGCCGAGCACTCCAGGGTTGAGCCTGACCGGTTCGCCCTGTTTGTTATAGCCTTGGGCATATAGCCCCATTTTGCTTGCGGGTACTGTGTAGTAACTGCTTTTAAGCCCAAGTTGTGGGAACAATTGCTGTTCCATGGCCTGGGTAAAGGGCAGGTTCATGCTCTTGGCGGCAATCATGCCGAGCATGCCGATACTGGGGTTGGCATAGCTGCGTTGGGTGCCCGTCGGGTACACAGGCTTCCAGGCTTTGAGGTAGTCCATCAGTTGGCGTTCGTTCTGTACGCTGTCCGGGACCTGCAAAGGGAAGCCGCCAGCCGTGTGGGTGGCCAGATGGGTCAGCGTAATCTTGCCAAAGGGCGTGCCCTGAAGTTCGGGTTCGTACTTGGCAACTGTGTCTGCCAGTGAAAGCTGGCCCTTGGCTTGGGCATAGGTGGCCAGGGTGGCGGTAAACACCTTGCTGATGGAGCCGACTTCAAACAGCGTGTCGGGGGTTACGGGCGCTTTGGTCGTTTGTGATGCCACGCCAAAATTGTAGAAACGTTGTTTGCCATTGACGCTGACGGCGATGGCCAAGCCGGGCACCGCGTGTTGCTGCATCACCTGTTTGGCGCCGTTTTGCACCACGGTGTCGAGTTTGGATTCTGGAGTTTGGGCCAGGGCCACATTGCCAAAGGCACAGAAGCCTACCAGCGAGAGAGCAATACCTGACAACTTGCGGGACATGTGCATTGGGTCATCCTCGGTTTTTATAGGGCGCAAATCTACTCGTGTCCTCACGCAGTGACCTCTCCGGCTTGTCACATTATGTGTTGTAACAAAATTTGTGTGTCGAGGCTCCGGGCAACCTACACACAAAAACGGTATGTGGATGCAGGTTTTAGATCTAAACCTCGTAGGTTTTTTCGCGCACAACATGACGAGTCAATGTCCGGAAATCCCTGACGACGATATATACTGCGCGCCATTCTTCAAGGGAGAGCCGTGTGGCCATCGATATTCACTGGATTCGCGACAACGATAGCCTCGGCCAACATTGCGCCGAATGGCAACATTTGCCGTTCGTAGCCCTCGACACCGAATTTATGCGGGTCGACACCTTTTACCCGATTGCCGGCCTGATCCAGATTGGCGACGGCACACGGGCTTACCTGATCGACCCGTTGACCATCGACAACTGGCAGCCATTGGCTGATCTGATGGAAAACCCGTCGGTCGTCAAAGTGCTGCATGCATGCAGCGAAGATCTTGAGGTTTTGCTGCGCCTGACCGCCAGCTTGCCGGTGCCGTTGTTCGATACTCAACTGGCCGCCGCCTACCTGAACCTGGGCTTCTCGATGGGCTACTCGCGCCTGGTCAAGGAAGTGCTGGATATCGACCTGCCCAAAGGCGAAACCCGCTCTGACTGGCTTCAGCGTCCGTTGTCTGAAACCCAGATCAGCTACGCCGCCGAAGATGCCCTGCATCTGGCTGAAGTCTACAAGTTGCTGTATCCGCGCCTGTCGGCCGAGAAGTACAGCTGGGTGCTGGACGATGGTGCTGAGCTGGTTGCCAACCTGCGCCGTGAAGTAGACCCGAACGAGGTGTACCGCGACGCGAAGTTGGCGTGGAAGCTCTCAAGGGACCAGTTGGCTGTGCTGCGTGAAATTTGCGCATGGCGCGAGCACCAGGCCCGTGCCCGTGACCTGCCGCGTAATCGGGTTATACGTGAGCATGCGTTATGGCCTTTGGCCAAAACGCAGCCTGACAACCTGGTCGCGCTGGCGCGTATCGAAGATATGCACCCGCGCACCGTGCGTCAGGATGGCGAGTTTTTACTTGATCTGATCAAGCGTGCTGGCAGTCTACCGCCAGAACAATGGCCGCCCGCTGTGCCTGAGCCGTTGCCGGTTGAAGCGGCGTTGTTGATCAAGCGCCTGCGTGCCATCGGTCAGGCTGAAGCCGAGCGCCTGAACATTGCGCCGGAACTGATGCTACGCAAGAAAACCCTGGAAGCCCTGCTTAAAAGTGGCTTCCCCAATGGCCCTTATCAATTGCCGGAATCACTGCGCGGCTGGCGCCGTGAGCTGATGGGCCAGGCCTTGCTCGATTGCCTGGCCACCGCTGGAGAACCGTCTTGAAACGTATTTGCTCTATCTACCGCAGCCTCAAACGCAACGAAATGTACCTCTACGTGCTCAAGGCCGATGCCCTGGAACGCGTGCCCGAAAGCCTGCTGGCCGCCTTCGGCAAGCCGCATCACGCTTTTGATCTGGTGCTTACCCCTGAGCGCACACTGTCTCGCGAAGACATCAACAAGGTGCTGGAAAACCTTGAGACTCAGGGCTATCACCTGCAAATGCCACCGGCCGAAGACGAATACATCGAGCACTTGCCCGAAGAGTTGTTGCGTCGCAACGACCCGATGTAAATGAAGCGCCAGGTGCCCGGCTCCGGGCGCCTGTCTCAAACGGACTCATTTTGATTGGCGGTGGCCGAACGCGACGGGGCAAACCTCGGCGGCGGGTGCTGGCAGTGTTTTAGAAAGGTTAGCAACATGCGCGTCCTGATTGCCGAGAACGACTACCCGCTCTACACCCAACTTTTGCAACGCATGGCACCGGATCTCGAGGTGCAGTCCAGCGGCGACTCCGAGCAACTGTCGCGCATGGCTGGCGAGTGCCCGGTATGGCTTGGCCAGCCGGACTTGTTGGCGACACTGATGCGACAGGGGCACAAGCCTCAATGGTTGCAGTCGACCTGGGCGGGGATCACTCCGTTATTGGCCCAAGGCCTGAATCGTGATTATCGGCTGACCCGTGCGGTAGGTATTTTTGGCCAGGTAATGGCCGAATACGTTTTGACTTACATGCTCGGCCACGAGCGTGAAGTCATGGCCCGGCTGGTCAGCCAGGTCGAACGCAAGTGGGACAACCGCATGGGCCAGAGCCTGATAGGGCGCAAGGTACTAATTGTCGGGGCCGGGGATATCGGTCAGACGGTGGCGCAGTTTCTGCTGCCTTTTGGTGTCGAGCTGTATGCCATCGCCAATACCCCGCGTGAACTGGCGCCTTTCAAGGAAGTCGGGGTGTTAAGCGACTTGCCGCGTTTGGTGGCGCAGGTGGATTACGTGATCAATCTGCTGCCAAATACCCCGGACACCCATGATGTGTACGATGCAGAGTTGTTTGCGCAATTCAATCCGAATGCGGTGTTTATCAATGCCGGGCGCGGCGTAGCCGTGGTCGATGCCGATCTGGTCGAGGCTTTGCGAGTGGGGCATCTGGCGGGGGCGGTGATCGACGTGTGCCGTCAGGAACCGTTGCCGGCCAAGCATCCGTTCTGGACTGCCTGGGGCCTGCTGCTGACCGGTCACAGCTCGGCGCCGACTTCACCGCCAATGATGGTGCAGTTGTTTGTCGACAACTTGCGTGCGTTTCAGGCGGGCGAAGCGCTGCGTGGCGAAGTGGACTTCGATCGCGGGTATTGAAACCGCTAGCTATGTGTAGCCGCTGCCGCAGGCTGCGATCCTGCTTTTAAAAGCGAAGGTCCTGCGGACCTTATCGCAACCTGCGGTAGCGGCTACAAGACTTGCATTTACAGGCTGAAATCGCCTTCAGCCACCAGCTTGCTCAGCGGTTCGCGCTGGCTTGGTACTTCCTTGGCTTGCAGGTAGTCCACCAGGCTCGACTTGTCGCCGATTTTGCCGATGGCGACCATGGCTTGTACCGCGTAACCCTCGGGGATTTTCAGCTCCTTGCGCGCCCGTTCGAAATCCAGGCCGCTCATACCGTGGGTATGCCAGCCGCTCAGGTGCGCTTGCAGTGCCAGGTGACCCCAGGCTGCGCCTGCGTCAAAGGCGTGGGTCGGCGCGGGTTTTTCTTCGGTGGTCCCCGGTGCGGCGAAGGTGGTTTTGGAAACGATCACCACCAATGCGGCCGCATGCTTGGCCCAACCCTGGTTGAATTCCACCAGCAGGTTCAGGTAGCGGTCAAAGTCCGGAGTACCGCGCAGGGCGAACAGAAAGCGCCAGGGTTGTGCGTTGTAGGCCGACGGAGCCCAGCGAGCAGCTTCAAAAAAGCTCATCAGAGTGGCTTTGTCGATGGTCGCATCAGTAAAGGCACGGGGCGACCAACGCTGGGTGAATTGCTCATGGATTTGGTGTTCGGCAATGCGGTTAGAAGCTGGCATTCGATTTTCCTGAGTTGAATTTTCAGGCACAAAGCTACTGTTAAGCCCTTAATGTGACAAGTCCAGTTACACCGTCAGTCACTAGCGCTTGGCCCGCGGGGCCTTGGGCACTAGACTGGCGGCCTTTTCCACTCCCTGATGTTGATGTTTGAGCCATGGCCGCAATAGTTGAACCGTTCTGGATCCGCAAGACCCTCGATCAACTTGATCAAGAGGAATGGGAGTCGCTGTGCGACGGCTGCGGGTTGTGCTGTTTGCAAAAGCTCGAAGATGAAGACGACAACAGCGTTTACTACACGCGTATCGCCTGCAAGCTGCTCGATCTGAAAACCTGTCAGTGCACTGACTATCCTAACCGTCGTGATTCAGTTCCGGACTGCATTCAGCTGTCGCCGGGCAAGGCCGAAGAGTTCAAGTGGTTGCCGCCGACCTGCGGTTACCGGCTGGTGAGCGAACGCAAGGATTTGCCGCTCTGGCACCATTTGGTCTGCGGCGACCCGGACGCGGTGCACCATGAACGCATTTCGCAGTCCGGGCGCATGCTCGCCGAAGGCAGCGTGCCGGAAGACGACTGGGAAGATCATCTGATTTTCCGCGCCGGTTAAGTGCCGGAGCGGTTGCCAAGGAGTGAATATGCCGCTGCGTTACAAATTGCCCCTGGGCCTGCTGCTATTGCTGGCCAGTGGCCCGCTGTGGGCTGCGCAAAAAGTCGATCTGAACTACCACGTACGCCTGTTGCCGCAAACCGATCAGGCTGAGGTGCGGCTGACCCTGGCTGAGGGTTCGGCCGTGCGCAGCCTGGATTTTGATCTCGGGGCGCCGGGCAGCTACAGCGATTTCAAGGCGGACGGGCAATGGCAACTGACCGCCGACCCGGCCCATAGTCGCGGCTTGTGGCGGCCCGCGCCGGGCAAGGCCAATCTGAGCTATCGAGTGCGTCTGAGTCAGCCGCGCAAAAACGGCACGTTTGACGCCCGCATTACTCCCGATTGGGCATTGTTTCGCGGCGAAGAGCTGATCCCGCCCGCCAACCTTGATCAGCAGGACGGCGTCGAACTGGTGTCACGCCTTGAGTTCGAATTGCCCAAAGGCTGGAAAAGTGTTGAAACCGCCTGGCCGCGTATTGGCAAAAATCGCTTCCGTATCGATGATGTCTCGCGGCTGTTCGACCGGCCCACCGGGTGGATGCTCGCGGGCAACCTGGGTAGCCGCCGTACCACTATGGGCGAAACCGAAGTCACGGTGAGCGCACCCAAAGGGCAGGGCATGCACCGCATGGATGTGCTGACCCTGTTGACGTTTGTCTGGCCGCAAGTGCAGGCCGTGTTCCCGCGCAACCCGCCCAAGCTGCTGATTGTCGGAGCGGGCAGACCGATGTGGAAAGGCAGTGCGGCGGGGCGCAATTCGATCTACCTGTACAGCGGCTTGCCGCTGGTCAGCGAGAGCGGCACCAGCCCGTTGTTGCGCGAAGTGGTGCAGTTGTTCAGTGGCATCAATGACGAGCCGGGCCATGACTGGATCGGCGAAGGCCTGAGCGAGTACTACGGCATCGAATTGATGCGTCGCGCAGGGGGCATGAGTGACGAGCGTTACCAGACCTTGCAACACAAGCTCAATGCTGCTGGTAAAAGCGTTACCCACCTGCGCGGCCAGCAGGCAGGCCCGGCTGTGGTGGCTCGGGCTGTCACGCTGTTGCAGGCGCTGGACCGTGAAATTCGTTTACAGACCCACAACAAGCGCTCGCTGGATGACGTCAGCCAGGCCCTGATGCGCATGGACAAGGTCAATACCCAGAGTTTTATCCAACTGAGCGAAAGCGTGCTCGGGGGTCCCTCCGAGGTGCTGGACACGCCGTTGTTGCGCTGATGTTGTAGCAGCTGCCGAGGAACGAAGGCTGCGTTCGGCAGCTGCGGATTCCCCCCCCCCTGCTTCTTTACGCCTTCTTTACGCCCCCGCATCCCTCTCGATCTCGATCCTTTACGCCCTGATTACCCACACTCTCTCCATACGCGGCAAGTGCCGCTTTGGGAGAGTTGCCATGGGCGTTCTGGATGGAGTGTCGCTGCTGCTGGCAGTGGCGCTGTTCGTTTATCTGCTGGTTGCGCTGTTGCGCGCAGATCGGAACTAGGAGCGGGTATGCACAGTTATGACTATGGGCTGATCCTCGCCTTTTTCGCCTTGGTGCTGCTACCGGCACCCTGGCTGGGGCGCTTTTACTACAAAGTGATGGAAGGCCAGCGTACCTGGCTGAGCCCGGTGTTCGGGCCGGTCGAAAAAGTTTGCTATCGAATTGCCGGGGTAGACCCAGCGACCGAGCAAAGCTGGCAGAAATACACCCTGGCCCTGCTGGCCTTTAACCTGACGGGTTTTGTGCTGTTGTTTGCAATTGTGCTGTTTCAGCAGTACTTGCCGCTTAACCCGCAGCAGTTGCCGGGGCAGGAGTGGACGCAAGCCTTCAACACCGCAGTGAGTTTTGTCACCAATACCAACTGGCAAAGCTACAGCGGTGAAGCGAGCCTGAGCTACTTCAGCCAAATGGCCGGCCTGACCGTGCAGAACTTTGTCAGCGCCGCCACCGGTCTGGCCGTGCTGGTCGCGTTATGCCGCGGTATCAGCCGTCGTTCGGCGCACACCTTGGGCAACTTCTGGGTCGATATGACCCGTGCCACGCTCTACGGCCTGCTGCCGTTGTGTCTGGTATTGGCGCTGTTTCTGGTCTGGCAGGGCGTTCCGCAAACCTTCGCCCATTACGTCAACGCTGTGACCTTGCAAGGCGTGGATCAAGTGATTCCGCTGGGCCCGGCTGCCAGCCAGATTGCGATCAAGCAACTGGGCACCAACGGTGGCGGCTTCTTCGGCGTCAACTCAGCGCACCCGTTCGAGAACCCGAGCGCCTGGAGCAACCTGTTTGAAATGGCCTCGATCATTCTGATCCCGGTGGCGCTGGTGTTCACCTTCGGCCATTACGTCAAGGATCTGCGTCAGAGCCGGGCGATCATTGCCTGCATGCTGGCGCTGTTCCTGATCGGCGGCGGCACCGCGCTGTACGCCGAATATCAACCGAACCCGGCGCTCAACAGCCCGCTGGTTGAACAGACTGCACCGCTGGAAGGCAAGGAAGTGCGCTTTGGCACCACCGGCACAGTGCTCTGGACCGAAACCACGACTTCGGCTTCCAACGGTTCGGTGAACGGGATGCACGACAGCCTCAACCCACTGACCGGGATGGTGGCACTGGTCAACATGATGGTTGGTGAGGTGATCTTCGGCGGCGTTGGTGCCGGGCTCTACGGCATGTTGCTGAACGTGTTGGTCGCGGTGTTCCTTGCCGGTCTGATGATCGGCCGCACCCCGGAATACCTCGGTAAAAAGCTCCAGGCCAAGGAAGTCCAGTTGCTGGTGGTGACCCTGCTGGTGATGCCAGTGGGCGTGCTGGTGCTGGGTTCGATTGCCGCGGTGCTGCCCAGTGCCGCGGCCTCGGTGAGCAACCCCGGCCCGCACGGTTTCAGTCAGGTGCTGTACGCCTTCACCTCGGCCAGTGCCAACAACGGCTCAGCCTTTGCCGGGCTCAACGCCAACACGCCGTTCTACAACCTGATGTTGGGCCTGGGCATGTTGATCGGGCGTTTCGGCTACATCCTGCCAGTGCTGGCTCTGGCGGGCAGCCTGGCGCTGAAGAAAACCGCACCGATTGGCCAGGACAGTTTTCCGACCCACGGCCCGCTGTTTGTCGCGCTGTTGACCGTAACCATTTTGCTGGTGGGCGGCCTGACCTTCTTGCCGACATTGGCCCTGGGCCCCATCGCCGAACAACTGACACTGGGCTTCTGAGGAGACGATGATGACTATGCCTGCTCCTGTTTCAAAGTTGACGCCAACGCCTGAAGCCAAGGCGCCCGAGTCGCCGAAAACCTCGTTTGCCGATATTTGGCGCCCGGCGCTGCTGCAAGCTTTCGTCAAGCTAGACCCGCGTCAGCTCAAGCGTTCGCCGGTGATGCTGGTGGTCGAGCTGACCGCGATTTTTACCACTGTGCTGTGCTTTATTCCCGAGCCCGCGGTGCCCACTGGGGTAGCGGTGCAAATCGCCTTGTGGTTGTGGTTTACCGTGTTATTCGCCAATTTTGCTGAAGCCCTGGCCGAGGGCCGAGGCAAAGCTCGGGCCGACAGCCTCAAGGCGGGCAGCGTGGGCCTGAGTGCGCGTCGGCGCACCGCTACGGGTGGATTTGAAGTCGTACCGGCCACCCGTTTGCGCAAGGGTGATGTGGTGCGCGTCGAGGCGGGGGAGATGATCCCCGGCGACGGCGAGGTGATTGAAGGGATTGCCGCGGTCAACGAAGCGGCGATTACCGGTGAATCCGCGCCGGTGATCCGCGAGTCGGGCGGTGATCGCTCGGCGGTGACCGGCAACACGCGCCTGGTGAGTGACTGGCTGCTTGTGCAAATCAGTGCCAACCCCGGCGAGTCGACCCTGGACCGCATGATCGCCTTGGTCGAAGGCGCCAAACGCCAGAAAACACCCAACGAAGTGGCGCTGGATATCCTGTTGATTGGCTTGACCCTGATCTTTTTGATCGTGGTCGTGACCTTGCAGCCTTTTGCCTACTTCGCCGGTGGCAGCTTGCCGTTGGTGTTTTTGGTGGCGCTGCTGGTGACGTTGATCCCGACCACCATTGGCGGCTTGCTGTCGGCCATCGGTATTGCCGGGATGGACCGTCTGGTGCGCCTCAACGTGATCGCCAAATCCGGACGTGCGGTGGAGGCGGCCGGTGATGTGCATGTGCTGATGCTCGACAAGACCGGTACCATCACTTTTGGTAACCGTCGCTGCACGGCGCTGTATGCAACCACTGGTGTGACTGCCAAAGAGCTGGCCGAAGGCGCACTGCGCGCCTCGCTGGCGGACGAGACGGCTGAAGGCAAGTCCATCGTTGAGTTTATTCGCGGCCAGCACAGCCTGCCCGAGTTGCCAGTGTCTGACTTTACAGCGGTGCCGTTTACCGCTGAAACGCGCCTGTCGGGTATCGACTACGACGGCCGGGTGTACCGCAAGGGCGCTGTGGATTCGGTGTTGGCGTTTGTTGGCCTTACACGTGGCGAACTGCTGCCTGCCTTGTCGCGAGAAATCGACAAGATCGCCCAGAGCGGCGGCACCCCGTTGCTGGTGTGTGCCCAAGGCAAATTGTTAGGCGCGATCCACCTCAAGGACGTTGTTAAACCGGGGATTCGCGAGCGCTTTGCCGAGTTGCGCAAGCTGGGGATTCGCACCGTGATGGTGACTGGCGACAACCCGCTGACCGCCGCCGCAATTGCTGCAGAAGCGGGTGTGGATGACGTGCTGGCCGAAGCCACGCCGGAGAAAAAACTGGCGCGTATTCGTCATGAGCAAAATGACGGGCGACTGGTTGCCATGTGCGGCGATGGCGCCAACGACGCCCCGGCACTGGCCCAGGCCGACGTCGGCATGGCGATGAACGACGGCACCCAAGCGGCACGCGAAGCGGCGAATATGGTCGACCTCGACAGCGATCCGACCAAGCTGCTGGACGTGGTGCAAATCGGCAAAGAGCTGCTGGTGACCCGGGGTGCATTGACCACCTTCTCGATTGCCAACGACGTGGCCAAGTACTTTGCTGTTCTGCCAGCGCTGTTTGCTTCGATCTACCCGCAGTTGGGCGTGCTGAACGTGATGCGCCTGAGCAGCCCGCAGAGTGCGATTTTGTCGGCCATCGTGTTTAACGCGCTGATTATCGTGGTGCTGATTCCGTTGGCGCTGCGCGGGGTACGGGTACAGGCGGCGAGTGCCGCGCACCTGCTGCGTCGCAATCTGCTGATCTATGGCGTGGGTGGGCTGGTGGTGCCGTTTGTGGGGATCAAACTGATCGACATGCTGCTCACCGCGTTGCATCTGGTTTAAGCATTGGAGGGTTACACCATGACTACTTTTCTACGTCCGGCCCTGAGCCTGATGCTGTTGATGACCGCCATTACCGGCGTGATCTACCCGCTGACCGTGACCGGGATTGCGCAACTGGCCTTCCCTGAACAGGCCAACGGCAGCCTGGTGCGCGACAGCACTGGCAAGGTACTGGGTTCGGCGCTGATCGCGCAGGACTTCAGTGGCGACAGCTGGTTTCATCCACGGCCCTCTGCGGGGGCGTTTGCCACGGTAGCCAGTTCGGCGAGTAACCTGGCGCCGAGCAACCCGGCGCTGGCTGCACGGGTCAAGGATAGCGCCGCCCAGCTCGCGGTGCCCGATCAGGGCCCAGTGCCCCTGGCGCTGCTGACCACCTCGGGCAGCGGGTTGGACCCGCACTTGCCACCAGAGGCAATACGCTATCAACTGGTGCGCGTAGCCGCAGCCCGTAACTTGCCGGTGCAGACCGTCGAACAGCTGGTGGAAAAACATATCGAGCAGCCGTTGGTGGGGCCACCGGTGGTTAACGTGTTGCTGTTGAACCAGGCATTGGCGCAGCTTAACAACTGACTTCAAGCTTGACCTTGATCTTGTGGGAGCGAGCTTGCTCGCGATGCAGGCCGCGCGGTGAATCAGAGTGACCGCGTAGCTGCCATCGCGAGCAAGCCCGCTCCCACAGGTCATGCCTCCCCCTGATTTACAGGAAAATCACATGAGTCATTCCGTGCGCGCCGATGCGCTGTTAGCTGATTTGCCACGCGCAGGCCGTGGTCGGCTTAAAGTGTTCCTTGGCGCGGCACCCGGTGTGGGCAAAACCTACGCCATGCTGCAAGCCGCCCACACCCAACTGCGTCAGGGTGTGGAGGTATTGGCGGGGGTGGTTGAAACCCATGGCCGGGCGGAGACCGAAGCGCTGCTCAACGGTTTGCCCCAGCAACCAATGTTGCGCTCGGAATATCGCGGCGTGCAGCTCGAAGAAATGGACCTCGACGGTTTGCTCGCGGCCAAACCCACGCTGGTACTGGTCGATGAGCTGGCACACAGCAACGCTCCTGGTAGCCGGCATGCCAAGCGCTGGCAGGATGTGCAGGAACTGCTTGCCGCCGGAATCGACGTGTACACCACGGTCAACGTTCAGCATCTGGAGAGCCTTAACGATCAGGTGCGCGGTATTACCGGTGTGCAAGTGCGTGAAACCCTGCCGGACTGGATCGTGCAGGAAGCCTACGAGCTGTTGCTGATCGACCTGCCTCCCCGTGAACTGCTGGAGCGTCTGCGCGAGGGCAAGGTGTATGTGCCGGAGCAGGCGCGGGCGGCGATCGATGCGTTTTTCAGCCAGACCAACCTCAACGCCCTGCGCGAATTGGCCATGCAGACGGCGGCGGTGTATGTCGACGATGAACTGGACAAAGGCTACCGCCAGCAGGGGCAATCGGCGCCTGCACTGCGGGGCCGCTTGCTGGTGGGGATCGATGGCGATGTGCATGCCGAGCGCCTGGTGCGTCACGCCAGCCGGGTCGCGGAGCGTCGGCATTTACCCTGGAGCCTGGTGCATGTCGATAACGGCACGGTGCGCGATGAGCAATCGCGCTTGCGCCTGCAGAGTGCTCAGCAATTGGCTGAGCGCCTTGGCGGCGAAGTGGTGTTGCTGCGTGCCGGTGAAGTGGCCAAAACCCTGATCCAGCACGCCAGCGAACGTCGTGCCAGCTTGCTGCTGGTCGGCCAGTCACGGTTGACCTGGCGCCGCCGCGTGTTCGGTGGCGGGCTGGCAGCGCGCTTGTTGCGCGATGCCCACGGTCTGGAAATCAACGTGCTCGACAACGAGCAATCCCCCACGCCAACCAGCAGTCGCAGTGAAATCAGGCTGGTGTGGTTTGACTATGGCCTGGCGCTGATTGCCACGGTACTGGCCAGTGCCCTGGCGTGGGGGGTGTCCAGCGTGCTGGCGCTGCCCAATATCTCGCTGGTGTTTCTGGCGGCGGTGCTGCTGGTCGCGGTTCGCAGCAGCCTGGGGCCATCGCTGGCCTGTGCGGCGATGTCGTTTTTGGCCTATGACTTCCTGTTTATTCCGCCCAATTTCTCGTTCAGCATTCAGCGCGAAGAAGATGTGCTGACGTTGGTGTTCTTTCTGCTGATGGCGGCGCTGACCGGTAATCTGGCGGCTCGCCAGCGTCGGCAGTTGCAGGCTCTGCGCGACACCCAGCATGAAACCACCGAGCTGCTCGATCTGTCGCGCAAGCTCACTGCCGCCACCGACCGCAAAGCCGTGGTCAATGCTGCCGGGCAACATTTGAGCGGCTGGAAAGAGCTTGATGTGTGCCTGCTCAATCGTAATGAGGCGGGTGGCTGGGACGTCGAAACGGGTGGCCCATTACAGTTTTCCGAAGCCGAGCGCGCTGCTGCGGACTGGGCTTGGGCCCATGACCAGCCTGCGGGCAAGGGCACCGGCACGTTACCGATGGGGCGTTGGTGGTGGTGGCCGATAAGCGCCGAGGAGGGGCCGCTGGCCTTGCTCGGCGTATGCCCGAAACAGGGGCAGCAGCTTGTCGGTCAGCGTCGGCGCTTGCTTATGGCGTTGAGCCAGCCCCTGGCCCAGGCATTGGCCCGTGCGCGTTTGGTCCAGGACCTTGAAGCTGCGCGCCTGCATGGCGAAACCGAGCAGTTGCGCAGTGCGCTGCTGGCGTCAGTGTCCCATGACCTGCGGACCCCGTTGACCACCATGCGCGGCAGTATCGACACCTTGCTGGCGTTGGGCGAAGCGATCCCTTTGGCTGACCGGCGCGATTTGCTTGAAGGCACCCGCGATGAGGCCGAGCGTCTGGATCGTTATATCCAGAACCTTTTAGACATGACCCGGCTAGGCCACGGCGCATTGAAGCTGGCCCGTGACTGGGTATCGCCGGCCGACATTGCGGGCAGCGCCTTGAACCGTCTGCGGGCAGTGCTGGCGCCCTTGCAGGTGGCTGTGGATGTGCCTGCGCAATTGCCGCTGCTGCACGTGCACGGCGCATTAATTGAGCAGGCGCTGGTCAATGTGCTGGAAAACGCCGCGCGTTTTTCACCACCTCATGGCCAATTGCAACTGTCGGCCGGGGCGGACGAGGGGGAACTGTGGTTTGCCGTCAGTGACCAAGGGCCGGGCATCCCCGAAGAAGATCGGGCGCGAATTTTCGACATGTTCTACACCGCTGCCCGAGGCGATAGAGGCGGACAGGGCACGGGATTGGGGCTGGCAATCTGTCTGGGCATGGTGGGTGCCCATGGTGGGCGGATCACTGTTGGCGAGGGCATTGGCGGGCAGGGCACATGCATCACCTTGTACCTGCCGTTACGCGATCAGCCCGACCTGGACAATGAAGGGCCGGACGGTGAACAGTGATAATCTTTGGCCATCACTTTGCTGCGAAAAGATGCCATGAGCCAGAGCGCGACCATTTTGGTCATCGACGACGAGCCGCAGATCCGTAAGTTCTTGCGGATCAGCCTGGTATCCCAGGGTTACACCGTGCTGGAAGCCGCGACCGGTGCCGAAGGCTTGAGCCAGGCGGCGCTTAAGCGCCCCGATGTGCTGGTGCTGGATCTGGGCTTGCCGGACATGGACGGGCAACAGGTGCTGCGTGAATTTCGCGAATGGTCCAACGTGCCGGTGCTGGTGCTCTCGGTACGCGCCAGCGAAGCGCAAAAAGTCCAGGCGCTGGACGGCGGGGCCAACGACTACGTGACCAAACCCTTCGGGATTCAGGAATTTCTGGCGCGGATTCGGGCGTTGCTGCGTCAGGCTCCTGCCGGGGAGGCACAGGAGTCGGCGCTGGAGCTTGGCCCGTTGATCGTGGACCTGGCCTTTCGCCGGGTGTTGCTCGATGGCGTCGAGGTGGCACTGACTCGCAAGGAGTATGCGGTGCTGGCGCAATTGGCGCGCCATCCCGGGCGCGTCGTCACGCAGCAGCAATTGCTCAAGGATATCTGGGGGCCGACCCATATCGAGAACAGCCATTACTTGCGGATCGTCGTTGCGCATTTGCGTCAGAAGCTGGCGGATGACCCGACCCGGCCCCGGTTTATCGCCACCGAAGCCGGGGTCGGTTATCGGTTGCTGGAGCCGTCTTCGCTTTCGTAACGGTCCAGAGTGTCTTTGGCAATCTGGCGCCCAAGAGCGATCAGCTCCGGGGCTTTATAAAACTCGAAGAATCGGCACACGCGCTTGGGTACGTTGATCAGGATGTCGGGCGGGTAACCGGCAATCTTGTATTGCGCCAATGAGGTTTGCATCACCTCGAAACTCTGGTTGATCAAGTCCAGCAGTGAGGCCGGGCCGACGTTGTCGATGATAAATGAGCCGGTCGCGGACTTGGGCGAACCTTCCCCAGTGGGCTTTCGCGCCGGTTGGGTTGATTCAAGCCAGGGGTTGGTCGGCTCCTGTTCCAGGGGCTCGCTCAACGGATTGAGCAGTTCCTGCTCCAGGTTGAGCAGTTGCTCGGCGTGTTTGTTGCGAAACGGTATGTGCGAGCCCAGCGAGCTCATCAGGTTGTCAAAGCGCCCTTTAAAGGCCGCAGGCCGCTGGATGACGGGCAGTTGGTAGTTGCTCTGGTTGGTTGAATTGAGGTTGACCGCAACGATCAGGTCGCAATGGCTGGAGACCACCGGCACGATAGGCAAAGGGTTCAGCAGGCCGCCATCGACCAGCATGCGGTTGCCTTGCATCACTGGGGTGAAGAGGCTGGGAATGGCCGCCGAGGCGCGCATGGCCTGGTGCAGGCAGCCTTCCTGAAACCAGATTTCCTGCTGATGGGTAAGGTCGGTGGCCACGGCGGTGTACGGAATGCGCAGGTCTTCGATATTGATTTCGCCGACGATATTGCGGATTTGGCCGAAGACTTTCTCGCCGCGAATCGCGCCCAGCCGAAAGCTGACGTCCACCAGGCGCAGTACATCGAGATAGTCCAGGCTTTGAATCCAGTCGCGATACAGATCAAGCTTGCCGGCAGCGTAAATCCCGCCCACCACGGCGCCCATGGAGCAACCGGCGATACAGGCGATGTCATAGCCGCGGCTTTCAAGCTCTTCAATCACGCCAATATGGGCATAGCCCCGGGCGCCACCGGAGCCCAATACCAATGCAATACGTTTTTTCATGAACCGAACCTTCGCACTGACAAGTGCCCACAATGCCTTTTTGTGAGGCTCAGTGACAGCTTTGAGGATGAACTCGTATCCTCAAGCTAGGCTAGGTACGTAATGTTGTTCTTTTAAATTGGTGGGAGCGAGGCTGCTCGCCAAGGTCGTCAGCGATACCGCGTGCTTATTGGTTAACTGCGGTGTCTTGATGCCTTCGCGAGCAGGCTCGCTCCCACACACCACTCGATCGATAAAACAGCAATGAGGCAAGGTGAAAGGTTTTTTTGATCTTTGCGTTGTGGCACTTTTATGCGGGTTGCTCGTCTGAGACTGCACTGAACTTTAATTTCCGAGGGAAACACCATGAAAGCATGGATTTGTGTGCCGTTGATTGCGCTGGCGTTGGCAGGTTGTGCGGGAACTAAAGCTTACCGCGACACGTGCGCAACGAATCTGGACGCGGCCTGGCATGAGCTGGATCTGGCCAAGGCTGAAGGCTTTGCAGGTACTGTCAGCTACTCCAAGGCTTTGTCCTTGCTGACCGCAGCTAAAACTCAGCAGCAATTTGAAGCGTTTGAGGGCTGTACGATTAAATCCCAGAAAGCACGTTTCTATATTCGTGAGTCCCGCGCCGGGCGTTGAGCCGTATCGGCAATGAAGGAGGGTAAGGATGTCTGAGCTGGTTGACCGGATAGTTGTAAATATTGTGCGTCTGGAGGTCAGGTTGCTGGCCTGCCAGGCGCGTCTGGCGGCCGACACGGACCCGGAGGCCCTGCATGACCTGCGCACCACAGTGCGCCGTTTGCGCAGCCTGTTGCGGCCACTGCGTGGTTTGCCGGGCGTGGTGCAGCTGGAGATGTCAGCTTCCCAAGTGGGCGCCCTGACTACGCCCTTGCGCGACCTTGAAGTGCTGGCGGCGCATTTGCAGGAGCAAGGCTATCCGATGCAGGCACAAAGGCGCGTGGATCAATTGTCTGGCAGTTATGCCCTGGTGGCCGACAGTGAACAGTTGGCGCAACTGCTGATGATCCTCGACGTGTTCCCGCGTTTTCTGCGTGCCGCACAACGTGAAGGCATGCTGCGCGGTTTGCGCCAGCGGATCGAAAAGGTGCTGAAAAAGCAGTGGCAAACCCTGGAAAAAGCCCTCAATGATCCGGGCCACGATCGCCATCGCGTCAGGCTGCTGATCAAGCGTGTGCGCTACGCGGCTGAGGCCTATCCTGAGCTGGACCAATTGCCGCCGCTGGTTTTGGCCCGCCTTAAAGTTGCACAAAAGGCGCTGGGTGAATGGCACGATGCTTGGCAATGGCTGCTGCAGGCCGGGCAACAGGCCGATTTACAACCCTGTGTGGCGAAATGGCAGGCCACCCTGGAACACGGAGAAAAACGGGCTGACAAGGCGCTGATAAAATTGACTGCAGCGTGCTTTCACTCCTGATGTTTGGCTGATACAGCACTGTTCACAGTCAGGTGGATGGGTAGTATTCCGTCATATTTTTCTGTTTTGAGGTGCTCATGCAGTTTTCCGAATTGGTTGCGGCGGTACGTAAGACGCCACTGGACGTGACAATCCCGGCAGACTGGGGCCAGGGACGTGCCAGCTTCGGTGGCTTGGTGGTGGCCTTGCAGTACGAGGCCATGCGCGCCCAAATCTCTGTAGAGCGTGCGCTACGTTCGCTGGCGGTGAGTTTTGTCGGTCCGGTGGCAGCGGATGTGCCGATCCGATTTGAAGTCGAGGTGCTACGCGAGGGCAAGGCCGTCAGCCAGGTATTGGGCCGCGCTATACAGGATGGTCAAGTGGTGACCTTGGTACAAGGCAGTTTTGGCGCGGCACGGGAGTCAGCAGTGAGCGTCGACAGCGTACCCGCCCCTGAGATGAAAGCCCCGGCAGAGTGCCCGTTGTTGCCCTACATCAAGGGCGTTACCCCTGAATTCATGCGGCATATGTCCATGGCCTGGGCTGTCGGTGCTCTGCCTTTCACCGGTCGCGGAACGCGAGAAATGGGCGGTTGGGTACGTCTAGCCGGTGAGGTCCCGGACGAACCCCTGACTGAAACCCATTTGCTGGCACTGGTCGATACCTGGCCACCTGCTCTGCTGCCGCTGCTGAACAAGCCGACTGCAGGCAGCACGCTGACCTGGACCATCGAGTTCGTGCAGCCGCTGCCCACGGCCAGCACCCTGGAGTGGTGCAAATACCTGGCCGTCATCGAACATGCCCGTGACGGTTACGGCCACGTGGCGGCCAATCTGTGGGCTCCTAGTGGTGAGCTTATTGCGATCAGCCGCCAGACAGTGGCCGTGTTTGGTTGATCAGAACTTTTCGCTGTTGCGCGGCGCGGCTTCGAGCTTGCGGCCCTGGTGTTGCAGAGCCAGCGCCGCAAACAAGGCAACCAGGCCGATCACTGCGCTCGTTGCGTTCTCACTGAACACCCCCGAAACCAGCAGTAGAAAGGCTATCACCAGCATCGGCATGGCGATCAGATTGATCGCCTGATGCGTGGTGCTCTGATGGCTCTGTGGGTTGGAGCGCCATTGCCAGGCCGGTATGTTTGGATGACGTTTGCCCATGATTGCTCTCCTTGTTCGAGGGCTCAGCCTTGGCTGAACCGGATAAACAAAGGATAGAGCTGCGAGTCGCGTGCGGCGAATCAACAATGGCTATTGGCCTTATAGCTGAATGCCTATAGCTTTAATTGACCAATGGCCCGGTTCAATTCACCGGCCAGTGTTGCCAGTTGATTGCTGGTAGTGGCCGAATCAACCGTCTGTTGCACGGTGTTTTCGGTGACATCGCGGATGCTCACCACCGCCCGGTTCATCTCTTCCGCGACTTGGCTTTGCTGTTCGGCAGCTACGGCAATCTGGGTGTTGCTTTCGCGCATTTGTGCCACTGCGTGGGTGATCTCGGCCAGTGCCGCACCTGCTTCCTGGGCCTGCTGTACGCAGTCGTCGGCCTTGAATGAGCTTTCCTGCATAAAGTCCACGGCGTCGCGGGTGCCCGCCTGCAAGGCCGAGACCATCGTGGTGATTTCGTCGGTGGAGGTTTGCACCCGCTTGGCCAGGTTCCGCACTTCATCGGCGACTACGGCAAAGCCACGGCCCATCTCGCCTGCGCGAGCGGCCTCAATCGCTGCGTTCAATGCCAGCAGGTTGGTCTGTTCGGCGATGCTGTGGATCACACTGACCACGCTGTTGATCTTTTGGCTGTCCTGCGCCAGTTGTTGAATCATCTCGGCGGTGGTTTGCACCCCGGTCGACAGGCTGGCGATGGATTGCTGGACCCGGCTGACTACTTTCTGCCCGCTGCCGGCCAGGTCATCTGCGGTTTGTGACAGGTCGCGGGTGGCGCCAGCGTGTTGCGCAATGTGGTAGACCGTGGCCGACATCTCATTGATTGCGGTGGCGGCCTGGTCGGTCTCGCTTTGCTGGCCGAGCATGCCGTGGCGCACCTCATCCATGCTGCTGGCCAGGCGTGCGGCACCAGCGTCCAGTTGCGCGGCGGTCTCGGCTACGGTGTTGACTACCCGCTGATAGCCAGCCTGCATGGCGTTAAAGGCACTGGCCATTTGTCCGACTTCATCGGTACAGGCCAAAGGCACCCTGGCTGACAGGTCGCCGGTTTTCTCGACATGCAGCATCACGTCCTTGAGCGTATTGAGCTGGCTGAGGAGGAAGCGGATCAGCAACTGCGAGGCGCACAGCATGGCCAGCATCAGGATCAGCACCGCAGCCGCATAGTTGGGCAGCCGCTCGACAAACACTTGCGCCAGGCTTGGCGTATACGCCAGAACCGCGATTTTTTGTCCGTCGTCGCGGGTCAGCACATCGGCGCCCAACAACAGGTCGCGACCCAGCAGCGGCATGGAGTTGATCGAAACCCAGCCGTGGGCGTTGCTTAGCTGAGGCAGGGGTTGCTGGTTGATGTTGGGGGTTTGTCCCGGTTCAAGGCGCAACAAGTGCTTGGCTTCAGGCAAAGCCTGCCCGGCGGGCCAGGCTCTGAGCAGTTGCGCCTGGTCCTGGGCGTTGACCTGCGCGGCGTGACTGCGCGATTGCTGCTCAAGCTGCACGGCGTACAGCACCAGCAGCAGCGTGGTGACAAAGGCCACCGCGTTGACGGCCCAGAATTTGTATTTAAGCGAGATGTTGCTAAGCCAGGTACCCATGGGAGGTCTTCTCTGATTTGGCGCAAACAATATTGGCAAGGTGCCATCATTGTGCCGCTATTCAGTGACGATCTTGTTGATGTGGGTCAAGGATGCAAAAAATACGCTGAGATCTCCGTAGCAGCTGCCGAAGGAACGAGGCTGCGTTCGAGCGCGCAGCGCTCGCGAAATCAGACCCTGCGGTGTGCAAGTCACACCCAGCTCTCTGGGTTTACGACTGCTACGCAGCCGAACGCAGCCTCGTTCCTGCGGCAGCTGCTACGTGATATTTGGTTGCTACGCAATATTGGCCAGTACCGGCAACCCATAAAACGCCCGCGCGCAGGCGGTAGTGTGGGCGGCCAGGTCCTGCTCGCTTTCGCTTCGATGTACCGCCACTTCACGCAGTACGTCGGTCAGATAGGCCGGCTCGTTGCGACCATTTTTCGGTTTGGGCCGCAGGGTACGCGGCAGCAGGTAGGGCGCGTCGCTTTCGAGCATCAGACGCCCGCGTGGGATGTCACGCACCAGCGGATGCAAGTGGGTGCCACGACGCTCGTCGCAAATCCAGCCGGTAATGCCGATATGCAGGTCCTGATCGAGGTAGCTGAACAGCGCCTTTTTTTCGCCGGTAAAGCAATGCACAACTGCCGCTGGCAAGCGGTCGCGGAAGTCACGAAGGATTTCCAGCAGACGCTGGCTGGCGTCGCGCTCATGCAGAAAAACCGGCAATTGCAGGTCCACCGCCATCGCCAGGTGTTCTTCCAGTACTTTCTCTTGCTGGGCCCGGGGCGAGAAGTCGCGGTTGAAATCCAGGCCGCACTCACCGACGGCGCATACACCAGGTTCCTTGAGCAAGGCGAGCAACTGCCGGGCGCTGTCGCCGTTCCAGTCACTGGCCGAGTGCGGGTGAATACCTGCGGTGGAGAACAGCCGCTGGCCGCTTTCATCCAGCTCGCGGCACAGTTGCAAGGCCAGTTCACTGCCGTCAACGCTGGTGCCGGTGAGGACCAATTGGCAAACCCCGGCCGCGTACGCACGGTCCAGCACGGCCTGGTGTTTGCCGTCGAAGCTTGGGTTAGTCAGGTTGACGCCGATATCGATGAGTTGCATGGTGCTACCTCAGGCCACAGGCCGTGAAGCATATCAGAGCTGTAGATTTAATAAGAAAAACCAAGAACTACAGACAGTTATGGTTGTCTTTGAATGCCGCAACAACGCAATGCCCGGTTTTCCACAGGACGCATTGACTGTTTTGCGCGCTGATTCCAGCGCTTAAAAGCCCCAAAAGGGGCAACCGGTTGTCGGGTAATCCGACAGGGTGCTGGGCTGTATTCTTTCCGGAGAACGGATGACAAGACCGACGCTATTGATTGCGCTGTGCCTGATGCTACTGCCACTCCCGGCACTGGCACGCCTGGCTGGACCGTTACAGGTCGGGCAGCCGAGTCAGGTCCGCGATCTGGCGCAAATCCGCAGCAGTCAGGTACTGCGAGTACTGGTCAACCAGAGCCGCAACAGTTCGGGCGAGGTCCAGGGCCAGTCCATTGGCGTCGAGTACCATCGATTGCGTGCATTTGAGCATTACCTCAACAGCCACGCCCGCGATGGTCAGGAAATCACCCTCAAGATCATTCCCAAAGCCAAGGACCAGTTGCTTGGCGCCTTGTCGCGGGGTGAAGGCGATGTGGTTGCTCCGGGAGAGTTGATCGACTTCATGCCCAGCCATGCCATCAGCGCCAGTGACCCGATCATCGACCATGTCCCGTTGCTGCTGGTAGGGGTTAAAGGCGAGCGCCGCTTTACCCGTTTTGAGCAGCTCTCGGGGCGTACCGTGGCACTGACCACAGGCAGTGCGGCCGGTGCGTCGGTCAACTTGATCAATCAAAAGCTGGCCCTGCGCAAATTGCCGCCAGTCAAAATCGAATGGGTGGACCCGACGCTGGCGGTGGAAGACGTGCTGGAGATGGTTCAGGCCGGGATTTTCCATCTGACAATTGTTGAACAGCCGATTGCCGAGCGCTGGGCCACGTTGATGCCCAAGCTGCGTTTTGACCGCAAGGTGCTGGTCAGTGCACCCGATGCGATGCATTGGTATGTGCGCCGCGATGCCTCGATGCTGCGCGCCAGTATTGATCGCTTTCTGGCCGGTTATAAGGCACCGGCCGACCAGGATGTGGCCTTTGAACGGGTATACCGACGTTTGTATCGGGTGCATTACCCCTTGGCCCGTGCCGACCGCCAAAAGCTTGAAAAATTGCGCCCTGTGTTGCAAAAACATGCCCGGCAACAGGGCATGGACTGGCTCAATCTGGCAGCGCTGGCGTTCAAGGAGTCTACCCTCGACCCAGACGCCAAGGGCTCTGGTGGGGCGACCGGGTTGTTGCAGATCACGCCTTCGGCGGCACAGCGGGTGGGGGTCAGCAATATTCAGAACGTGGATAACAATGTGCAGGCCGGGGCCAAGTACCTGGCGTTGATCCGTCGCAAGTTCTTTGCCAGCCCCAAACTCAATGAGCGTGAGCGCATGGCCTTTGTGCTGGCGGCCTACAACATGGGCCCTGAGCGGGTCCAGAGCATGCGTGCGGAGGCCAAACGGCGTGGCCTGAACCCCAATCAATGGTTCTTTCAAGTGGAACGTATTGCCATGGAACAGGTGGGAATGGGTGCCGTCAGCTATGTTAATAGCGTGAATAAATACTATTTGGCCTTTGACCGGGAGCGCGATTCGCTGGAACCCACAAAAGTTGAACTGGTAACACGCAAATAATCTAATAAATTGATCGTTATCACGGACTTATTAGGCTATTAACATTATAAAAACTGATTAGTATGGCGAGCATTCCCCAACCGATTACCTAAAGGATTTCACCATGAGCAAATTGATCCATACCGTTTTGGGCTCACGCGCAGGTTATGGCTTGACGGTTCTGCGCATTTTTGTGGGCATCATCTTTGCTGCCCACGGTTCGCAAAAGCTTTTTGGATGGTTTGGCGGTGGTGGTCTGGCCGGTACGGCGCAATGGATGGAAAGCATTGGGTTGGCGCCAGGTACGCTGATGGCGGCAATGGCGGGCGGGACCGAGTTTCTGGGGGGGCTGGCATTGATCGTAGGTCTACTGGCCCGACCTGCGGCATTGGGCTTGTCTTTTACGTTGCTGGTGGCGATCTTTTCAGTGCACATCCATAACGGTCTGTTTATGGCCAACAACGGCTATGAGTTTGCTCTGGCTCTGCTGGGTGGCACCGTGGCGGTATTGTTCGAAGGCGCGGGCAAGTTGTCGCTTGATCGTGCGATTGCCGACTAAAGTGCCGTGTTCTCGAAGAGGCCCGCCCGAGCGGGCCTTTTTCGTTTTAGATGACTGTTGACAGTTGTAAGCAGGTTTATCTAGGATGTTTCTTGCGCCGATTTAAACAGCTACTTGCGGGGCGCCAGAGGGTCGCAAGACCGTCTAAGAGGTTTGAAGCAAACCTCGAAATACCGCTAAAGCGCTGGTTCGGTGTTGCCTCTCACCTGCCACGCAGAATCTTGAGGCGGAGAACCGACACATGAGTCACCCACGTCCCCTGGTACGTCTTGCACCGCTTGCGGCCAGCCCGGCCCTGCGCAATCCAAAAATCCTTCTCGGCGGTAAACACCAGCCAACGCTGTTGCGCTACCTCGACGGCTGGCCACGACGCAAAGGCCGGGCTACGGCATTCTTGATCCAGTTTGTGGAAGCAGGTGATCAGTTGGCGCGATTTGCCGCTGACAGCTTTGATCTGGCAGTGGTCCAGTCCCCCAGCGCCGAAGATGCCGCACAGGTGATTCACAACCTGACCCGCGTGAGCCGTCAGGGGCTGATTACCCTGCGTTGAGATATTAGATCCGTAGCAGCTGCCGAAGGAACGAGGCTGCGTTCGGCGGCGCAGCCGTCGTAAACCCGGTAATCACCGTGGATCTGAATTACCTGGTTGTATGGTTTTACGACGGCTGCGCCGCCGAACGCAGCCTCGCGGAGCTCGTCAGCTGCTACGTACGTTCTGTTTCAGAAACGGTCCAGTCTATAGGGCGCCAGCGCCGGTAACGCATGGGTGCTGCCCGCTGATGCCAGTTGTGCAATCATCTCAGCCGTTACCGCTGCCTGAGTCAGGCCCAGATGCTGATGGCCGAAGGCAAGCAGCACTTTGCCGTCGCACACCCGATCAATGACCGGCAGTGAGTCGGGCAACGATGGCCGAAAGCCCATCCAGGGTGTGGCGCCTTCAGCGCTCAGGTCGCGGCGAAATAACCCTTTACTCAGGCGATGCAACTGCCAGGCGCGTTCCATGTTCGCAGGCGCTTGCAGCCCCGCAAATTCAACTGTACCCGCCAGCCTTAACCCATCGGTCATCGGGGTCATGATGAACTTGCGCTCCAGCGAGGTGACGGCAAACGGTAGCCGGTCACGTTCGGTGGGCAGCATCAGGTGATAGCCGCGCTCGGTATCCAGAGGGACTTTCTTGCCGGTCAGGGCGCTGGTGAGTTTCGCTGAGTGGGCACCGCAGGCGATCACGACCCGGCGGGCAGTCAACCGGCCCTGAGGGGTCACCAATGAAACCCCGGCCTCGCTCATTTGCCCGCCGGTTACCTGTTGTTTGATGAACTGCACACCGCAGTTTTTGGCGGCTTTTACCAGTTCGCATACCACGCGGTAGGGGTCGATAAAATGCCCCGTACTCGGAAAAAACAACCCGCCCTGGATATTTTCGCTGAGTTGCGGAGCAGTCTCGAGCACGGCTTTTGCCTGCCAGAACTCAACCGGAACCTGTTGCTGGCGCATGCGCGCCTCCAGTGCCTGGAGTGCCTGACGCGATTCAGGTCGTTCGTATACCAGCAACGAGCCGTCTTCCTTCATCAGGCCGGGGCAATCGATGCCCTCCAGCAGCCGGTGCCAGGCACCCAGGCTGCTTTCATTGAGGGCACGAATACCCGCAACGGTGCGTTGAAACGGTGCCGGGCGCAGGTTCAGCAGCAGGCGGGTGAACCAGGGCATGGCCCGAGGCATGTATTTCCAATCCAGGCGCAAGGGCCCCATGGGGTCCATCAGCATGGCGGGCAAGCGCTTGAGGATCGACAGGTCGGCAATCGGGAACACCTGTTCGGTCGCCAGGTGCCCGGCATTGCCGAATGATGCGCCCTGGCCCGGTTCCTGCTGGTCTATGACCACTACTCGCAGGCCCTGGCGCGCCAGTTGCAGGGCACAGGCGACGCCGATAATGCCAGCGCCGACCACCGCAATGTCGGCATTCTGGTGTGGGCTGTTTGACGTGGAGTTATCAGGCATTTTCTTGAGCTTCTCTGTGGCCATCGAGCAGGCGGCGCAGTTGCAGAGGGTTGGCATGCTTGAGGGCGGTGGGCAACAGGCTGTCCGGGAAATCCTGATAGCAGACCGGTCGCAGGAAACGCAGAATGGCTGCGGTGCCTACCGAAGTTGTACGGGTGTCCGAGGTGGCCGGGAAAGGGCCGCCGTGGACCATCGCATCGCACACCTCAACCCCCGTTGGCCAGCCGTTGACCAGCAGGCGCCCGGCCTTGCGTTCCAAGGTCGGGAGCAAGGCTCTGGCACTTTCAAGGTCCGCGTCATCCAGTTGCAGGGTGATGGTCAATTGGCCTTCCAGATGCTCGGTGACCTGGCGGATTTCGTCATCACTGGCGCATTGCACAATCAGCGACGCAGCCCCAAAGATCTCGGCCTGCAACGCCGGGTCGGTGAGAAAGTCCTGCGCCCGGGTAACAAATAAATGGGTTTGGCACTGGTTTGGTGTGTTGCCCCTAAGGCCTGCGGCGGCCTCTTGTGCGCTGCTCAGTTCGAGCAGCGAGCCGACGCCAGCTTCATAGGCCTGGAAAATCCCCGGAGTGAGCATGGTTTGTGCGGGGCTTTGCTGGACGAGGCTGGCAGCGGTGCTGATAAATTTATCCAGCGCCGGGCCTTCATGTGCAACGACCAGGCCCGGGTTAGTACAAAACTGCCCGGCACCTTGAGTCAGGGAGGCCACGAAGCCTTGGGCCAGTGATTCGCCGCGAGCCTGCAGGGCCGCCGGGAAAAGCAGTACCGGATTGATCGAACTCATTTCCGCATACACCGGGATCGGCTCGGGCCGCGCCTGGGCCGCCTTGCACAGGGCCAGACCACCACTGCGCGAACCGGTAAAGCCGACAGCCTTGATGCGCGGGTCGCTGACCAGAGCAACACCCACCTCGCGACCGGAACCAAACAACAGCGAAAACACACCGGCATGCAGGCCCGATTTTTTCACTGCACGGGCGACCGCGTGGCCAACCAGTTCGCTGGTGCCGGGGTGAGCGCTATGGGCCTTGACCACCACCGGGCAGCCGGCAGCCAATGCCGATGCGGTATCGCCGCCGGCCACGGAGAAGGCCAACGGGAAGTTGCTGGCGCCGAATACGGCCACCGGCCCCAGAGGTACCTGGCGTTGACGCAGGTCGGCGCGGGGCAGGGGCTGACGCTCCGGCAAGGCGTTGTCGACCCGCACATCCAGCCACTCGCCGGCGCGCACGGTACGGGCAAAGGTGCGCAGTTGCTGGCAGGTGCGTCCACGTTCGCCGAGGATACGCGGACGTGGCAGGCCTGATTCGCTGACTGCGCGGTCGATCAGTTCATCGCCAAGGGCTTCGATTTCTTCGGCGATGGCTTCAAGAAAAGTGGCGCGAGTTGCCAGTGGCGTCTCGCGAAAGCTGTCAAAAGCTTCCCAGGCCAAGGCGCACGCCTGCTCGACATGTTCGCCGGTGCCGCCGAGGTAGGCCGGTTCGAGCGCTGTGCCGGTGGCGGGGTTGATCGCCCGAATTGCCTCGCGGCTACCGGTGATGGCTTGCTGACCGATCAGCATGTTGCCTGTCAGAGTCATGGCGTGTTCCTGAAAAAATTGGGCTGGGGGCGTGGGAGCGAGCCTGCTCGCGAAGTTATCCGGTAAGGCCTTCGCGAGCAGGCTCGCTCCCACAGAAACACCGCTCGTTTAACTGAACGGAGTTGAGCGATCAGGCAACGTTCTGTTCTGCAGACCAGTTTTTGTACCACTGGCGGAACAGGTTGTACTGATTCTCTGCATAGTTGCGCTGGGCATCACTCAGAACATCGGTTTCATTGAAGTGCAGGCTGTATTCGGTGTCGCCATTGAGCACCATCAGGTGCTTGTAATAGAGCACCAGGTCGGTGCCTTCATCGAACGACGACAGCACTGCGAGGGCGGCTTCCAGTTCGCGGGCCAGGCGACGGGCCTTGGGATCGCCCGTGGCTGCTTGCTTGCTCAGGGCTACCAGTTGCAGCACTTCGCGTGGCAGGGCGTTACCGATACCGGTAATGGCACCGGTGGCGTTGCAATTGACGAAACCGTGCACCACTTGGGTGTCAACGCCGACCATCAGGGTCACGTCATCGTCCTTGGAGGTGATGTGCTCGGCGGCGTAACGCATGTCGGCCGCACCGCCGAACTCTTTGAAGCCGATCAGGTTCGGGTATTCGCGGCGCAGTTCGAAGAACAGGTCGGCGCGGGTGGCGAAGCCGTAGTAAGGGCTGTTGTAGATCACCGCTGGCAGCTCAGGAGCAGCCTCGAGGATGGCGGCGAAGTGGGCTTTTTGCGCAGCAGGCGAGGCCGCACGGGACAGCAGGCGTGGAATCACCATCAGGCCTTGGGCGCCGACCTTGGCCGCGTGTGCCGCATGGGACACCGCTTCGCGGCTGTTTACGGCGCCGGTGCCGACGATGGTCGGAATGCCTGCAGCCACCAGGCGTGCCACGCCTTCCTGGCGCTCGGCTTCGGTCAGCAAAGGCCAGTCACCCATGGAGCCGCAGTACACGACGGCGCTCATGCCGATATCGATCAGCTCGCGCCCCTTGGCCACCAGCGCGTCGAAGTCCGGCTTGCGCTGGGCGGTGCACGGGGTCATCAGGGCAGGCATGCAACCGGTGAAAATGTTATCGCTCATTGTTGTAACTCCTGGAGTCGTTTATTCGGATGTGTGCAGCGGGAGGCTTAAATGCCCCACGCGAAAGGGTCTTGTTCGTCGATCAGCAGCGTGCTGTCGGCGGTCATGTAGGCCTGGCCGGTAATGAACGGGCGAATGCGTTCGCCTTCCCATTGATAGCTGCCGACAAACTGGCTGGCGGTGATGCTGGCTTGCACCCAAGGCTCGCCGGGGGCCAGTTTTCCATCAGCCGCCAGGCACGCCAGCTTGGCGCTGGTGCCCGTGCCGCACGGCGAGCGGTCGTAGGCTTTGCCCGGGCACATGACGAAGTTGCGGCTATCGGCCTTGTCGTCGTCGGCAAACAGTTCGATATGGTCGATAAGAGCGCCGTCTTCGCCGTGGATACCCTGAGCTTCCAGAGCCTTGAGCATCGCCCAGGTGTACTCGGTCAGGGCTTCGACGTTATCCAGTTGCAGCGCTTGGCCGTGATCGGATACCAGGAAGAACCAGTTGCCGCCCCAGGCGATATCGCCGTGTACACGGCCATGCCCCGGGACTTCAACGGCAACCTGCTGGCGGTAGCGGTAGGCGGGGACATTGCCCACGGTGACGCTGCCGTCTGCATGCAGAGTGGCAGTGACCGGGCCGACCGGAGTGTCGATTTTGTGCTCACCGGCCTCGATCATGCCCAGATGGTGCAACGAGGCAACCAGGCCGATGGTGCCGTGACCGCACATGCCGAGATAGCCGGCGTTGTTGAAGAAAATCACGCCGCAGGTGGCATCCGCCGAAACCGGTTCGCAGTACAGCGCGCCGACCAGTACATCGTTGCCACGCGGCTCCAGCAGGCAGGCCCGGCG
Organism: Pseudomonas sp. ML2-2023-6; assembly: GCF_037055265.1. NCBI lineage: Bacteria > Pseudomonadati > Pseudomonadota > Gammaproteobacteria > Pseudomonadales > Pseudomonadaceae > Pseudomonas > Pseudomonas sp. ML2-2023-6. The sequence goes on from NZ_CP146347.1 coordinate 2,349,027, forward strand.
CCATTGGTCATGCTGGTCGCGCAAAGCATCGCGCTTCTGGACCATGGTCTGGCCGCTCAACTGCGGGAAGCCTTTGATCACCAGGCGAGTGGGTTCGCCGCCGGTGTGGGAATCAATGATATGTACTTGCTTCATAAACCTATCCATTAGATGAGAACAACGGCTGGGAGGACGATGGCTAACGGTGTCTCAGGACGAAGTCTGGATAAATGCTCCGGTGGCGTGTCGGGCTGGCGCGGTGCGGGCAGGTTGCGGTGCCTCTTCGCTTTCCTCGTCGTCTTCCAGGCGCACAAGGTGAGCTGGTACGCCGGTTGCCGCGCCCCAGTAATAGATACCCATTGCGCATACCGCTACGGCCAGGGTGTCGAAGGGGTGAGTGAGCACGCCCATGCCGCCGAAGGAGCCGAGTTTGGACAGTACGATGGTCACGGCGTAGAAGCCGATCAGCCACAAGGAGGAACGCACTTGTTGCGCCAGGCTCAGGTGGTTGGTCGGTACAAAGCGGGCACACAGCAGGTACACCACGAACATCACGATTTGCAGGCCAAGTAGCCAGGACACGGTGTTCCAGCCTGACCAGTAGACGATCAGCGCGGCGATGATGAATGACAGCGGACCCATGACGCTCATCCACTTGACCCGGAACGGGCGCGGCATATCCGGGGCATTGCGGCGCAGCGCGGCAACGGACACCGGGGCTACGGCATAACTCAACACCAGGGCTGCGGAGACCACGTTGATCAACGCTTCCCAGGACGGGAACGGCAGGGTCCAGAATACCGACAGGCCAAAGGTCAGCCACAGCGCCGGACGCGGGATGCCGGACTTTTCATCGATGCGGGTGAACACCTTGAAGAATGTCCCGGTTTGCGCCCAGCCGTAGATCACGCGGGGTGTGGCGTTCATGTAGATATTGCCGCAACCGCTGGGCGAGATCACTGCGTCGGCCACCACCAGATAAGCCAACCAGCCCACACCCAATGCCAGGGCGATGTCGCGATACGGCAAGGCCAGTTCCTTGGTCACACCGGCCCAGCCATTGGCGAGCATTTCGGTAGGTACGCCGCCGAGGAAAGCTACTTGCAACAGCACATAGATCACGGTGGACAGCAGAACCGACAGGATCAGGGCAATCGGGATGGTGCGTTGCGGGTTTTTGACTTCGCTGGCTACCGAGATGATAGGTGTCAGCCCCAGGTAGGCGAAGATAATGCCACCTGCAGAAACGGCCATTTGCACGCCCGACAGGCCGAAGGGGGCGAAGCCCTGGGAGTAGAAGTTTTGCGGTTTGAAGAAGGTGAACAGCACGCCGATGACCAGCAGCGGCACGATGAACTTGAACACGCTGACCAGGTTATTGGCCATGGCAAAGGTTTTCACGCTGCGATAGTTGAGCATGAAAAACAGGCACAGCAGGCCGAACTGCAGGAGCCAGCCCAGAATTGAGGGATCGCTGGAGCCTGCCTTGGTCAGTTCGGGGAACCATGCCGCGGCATATTGGCGGGCGGCGACCACTTCAATAGCCACTAGGCTTGAGAATGCAATCAGGGTAATAAAACCCATCAAATACCCGAGCAACGGGCCATGGGAATACACCGGATAGCGGATTACGCCACCGGCGCGTGGCAGGGCAGCGCCCAGCTCACAGTAAACAATGCCCAGCAGCAGTACGGAAAAGCCGCCCAGCAGCCAGGAAAAAATCCCCGCAGGGCCTGCGATTGCCGAAACGTGACTGGCTGCAAACAACCAGCCGGAACCGAAGATGGCACCCAGACCGATAAAGGTCAGGTCCATCAGTGAGAGCTGTTTCTTGAATTTGCCTTTACCTGACATTGCGGCGCCTTTTTGTGAGTTATTGGTTAGGCAGGTGTGATGTCATTTGCCATTGCGCCAAAACCACTGGCGGGTGTGCAATGGCGCTAGATTGAACGTCTCAAGAGGTTTGCGATTGATGTTTTCCATTGAAGCCGATGACGAAATCGGCACAATGCACGCCAGCGGGCATCGCCAGATCCAGTAGTGGGGGAGTGAGATTGATAACGCACAATGCTTTTGCAATCCTGAGCGTGGGCAGCGACTTGAGCCGCCCCGAGAGCCTTGAACAATTGCTCTCGGGCGTGGCGTTGTTGCTGCCGATGCTGGATGTGATTCCCAACGCCGCGATTTTTATCAAGGACATGCAGGCGCGCTATGTATTGGCCAATCGCACGCTGGTGCAGCGTTGCGGTTTGAAACAGCTACAACCCTTGCTGGGCAAAACCAGTGCCGAGGTGTTTCCCGAGCAATTGGGGCCTGGCTATACCGAACAGGATCGACGGGTGCTGGAGCAGGGTCTGGTGCTGGAAGACCAGTTGGAACTGCATTTGTACGGGAGCCGTGAGCCGGGTTGGTGCCTGACTCACAAGCGACCGCTGTATAACCGCATGGGAGAGATCATCGGCCTGGTCGGGATTTCGGTGGACCTGCAATCGGCCAGCGACACCCATCCGGCCTATCAGCGGCTGGCGGCGGTGGATGAGCACATTCGCGCGCACTTCAATCGTCGCGTCACGTTGGGCGAGCTGACGCGGATTGCCGGTATATCGGTGGCGCAACTGGAGAGGTACTGCAAACGGGTGTTCCACCTGACGCCACGGCAGATGATCCAGAAGGTCCGCCTTGAGCATGCCCATAGGCTGCTGCTGACCGAGATCCCCATCACTGAAGTCGCCTTGCAGTGCGGCTACACCGACCACAGTGCATTCACCCGCCAGTTCAAGGCATTGACCGGTTTTACGCCGCGTCAGTATCGCGAGGCTACGGCGCGCTGAGCGTTACGGGTAATCAATCGCGACGATATACACCCACTGCTCCCCGGTGGGTGTGTGGACCTGTACTTCGGCATCCAGCGCTTTGCCGATCAGCGCCCGGGCCAGAGGTGAGTCGATGCTGATCAGGCCTTGCTTGAGGTCAAGTTCATCGGGCCCGACGATGCGATAGCGCGCCTGTTTGCCGTCTTCATCCTCAATGGTGACCCAGGCACCGAAGTAGACCTTGTTCGGATCGCTGGGTTTTTCGCTGACGACCTTGAGGCTTTCAAGGCGCTTGGTCAGGAAGCGCACCCGGCTATCGATCTCGCGCAGCATTTTTTTGCCGTAGGTGTATTCGGCGTTTTCCGAGCGATCGCCCTGGGCCGCCGCCTCGCTGACCGATTGCGTGACCTGCGGCCTGCGTACGTGCCACAACTCGTGCAATTCGGCACGCATCCGCGCTTCACCTTCAGGGGTGATCAGCGCGGTGCCGGCAGGGCGGGGAGGGCGATAGCGACTCATGGGCAATCCGTTGTCAGTGAAGAGCGCGAGTCTATCAGCCCTCGCGCAACACGGTTAGCGGGCTGGCATTGAGCGCTCTGCGAGTACCAAATACACCTGCGCCGCCGACCATCACGGCGCCCAGTACCGGCAACAGCAGCAGCCACGGATGCGGGTGCCACGGCAGGTCGAAGGCGAAGCGGTACAGCACCAGGCTGACCAGTTCGGCGCCCAGTGCCGCGAGCAAGCCGCTGGTGGCACCCAGCAGGCCGAACTCGATGCGCCGGGCCTTGACCAGCAGTTGGCGCTCGGCCCCCAATGCCCGCAGCAAGGCGCCCTGGCGAATACGTTCGTCGAGGGTGGATTGCAAGCCGGAAAACAGCACCGCCATGCCTGCCGCCAATACAAACAACAGCACGTATTCCACGGCAAGGGTTACTTGCGCCAGGATGCTGCGCAGCTGTTCGAGCAGGGCGTCGATGGGCAGGATGGTCACGGCCGGGAAGCTGCGCGACAGTTCGATGACTTCCTTGTCGTGCCCAGGTGCCAGGTAAAAGCTGGTGAGGTAAGTGGCCGGCAGGTCCTGCAAAGTGCCCGGTTGGAAGATCATGAAGAAGTTGGGCTGGAAGTTGTCCCAGTTGATGCTGCGCAAACTGGTGACCTGAGCTTCGCGATTGACTCCGGCAACGGTAAACATCAAGTGGTCGCCCAGCTTCAGCTTCAGGCTTTCGGCGACTTTGGCTTCGACCGACACACCAGGCACATCCCCGGCAGGCTGTTGGGTCCACCAGGTGCCTGCGGTCAGTTCGTTGTCGGCTGGCAGGTTAGCCGCCCAGGTCAGGCTCAGGTCGCGCTGAGTGGCTTTGTCGCCGCTGGAGTCCTTGCTGACGATGTCTTGCACCGGTTCGCCGTTGATACTGATCAAACGCCCAGGAATCACTGGATACAAGGGCGCGGCCTGGGCTTGAAGGGTCATCAGGTGGGCGCCGAAAGCGTCCTTGTCGGCCGGTAAAATATTGAGCGCAAAGTAGTTGGGCGCATCCTTGGGCAACTGGTTTTGCCAAGTGTCGAGCAACTCGCCACGCAGCAGGGCGATCAGTGCCATCGACAGCAGGATCAGGCCGAAGGCCAAGGCTTGGCCTGCGGCTGCCAGCGGGTGGCGCAGCAACTGGCCCAAGCCGAGGCGCCAGGGCAGTGAGGCCCGTGCCAGCAGGCGGCGAAGGCTTTGCAGGCCCAGCAGCAGGATGCCGCCAAGCACCAGTGCGGCAATTACCCCGCCACCGAGCAGGGCGAAGGTCAGCACCAGATCGAGGCTCATGCGCCACATGATCAGCCCGAGGGCCAGCAGGGCCGCGCCGTAGACAGTCCAGGTGCTGGCGGGAATCGGTAGCATGTCGCGGCGCAATACCCGCAGCGGCGGTACGCGACCCAGCGCGGCCAGCGGCGGCAGGGCGAAACCTGCGAGTGCTACCAGGCCGGTGCCCATCCCTGCGATGGCCGGGATCAGGCCGCCGGGCGGCACGTCAGCAGGCAGCAAGTCATGCAGCAGGGCGAACAGCCCAAGCTGCGCCAACCACCCGAGCACTGCGCCTGCAAGGCTGGCCAGCAGCCCGAGTACCGTCAGTTGCAGGGTGAACAGCCACAGGGTTTCGCGCCGTGACAGGCCCAGGCAGCGCAACAGGGCGCTGGCATCAAAGCGTCGATTGGCAAAGCGTGTCGCAGACAAGGCCACGGCCACGCCCGAAAGCAACACCGCCACCAGGCTGGCCATGTTCAAGTAGCGCTCGGCCTTGCCCAGCGCGCCGCCGATCTGCTGGTTGCCATCACGGCCATCCAGCAGGCGTTGGTTGGCCTCCAGGCCGGGTTTGATCACCTGGCGATAGGCTTCAAGCGCTGACGCTTCACCGCGCCACAGCTCGCGGTAGGTGACCCTGCTGCCCGGTTGCACGATGCCAGTAGCGGCAAGGTCGTCGAGATTGATCAGTACGCGCGGGGTGAGGCTGTAAAGGTTACCGGCACGGTCTGGCTCGTACGTCAGTACGCGGGTGATGCGCACGGGTTTGGAGCCGATATCGATTTCGTCGCCGACCTTGAGGTTCAGCGCGGTGAGCAGGCGTGCTTCGGCCCAGGCTTCGCCGGGGCTGGGGCCGCCGCCGGGTTGCTCTTCAGCGTAGGGCTGGGGGGCGCTTTTCAGTTCGCCGCGCAACGGATATGCAGCATCTGCCGCCTTGATGCTGGAGAGCTGGATGCCGTTGTCGGTGGCAATCACGCTGGCAAACTCGACCACCCGGGCATGTTGGAGCTGCAGATCGGTGCCGACCTTGATTTGTTCTTCGCGGGCAGGGGAGCTGCCATCGAGCACCAGGTCGGCGCCGAGGAATTCGGTAGCGCGCAACAGCATCGCGCCATTGAGACGGGCCCCGAAGTAGCCGATGGCGGTACTGGCCGCGACCGCGACCAGCAGGGCAAAGAACAGCACGCGCAACTCACCCGCGCGGGCATCGCGCAGCAATTGGCGTACGGCGAGGCTTAGCAGGCGCAATAGCGGCAAACGTGCCATCAGGGCTCCAGAGGGCCGACCAGATGGCCAGCTTCAAGGCGGATCAGGCGCCGGCAACGATGTGCCAGGCGTTCGTCGTGGGTCACCAGCACCAGGGTGGTGCCGCTTTCCTTGTTCAGTTCAAAGAGCAGGTCGGTGATGCGCTCGCCGGTGTGGCTGTCCAGGTTACCGGTGGGTTCATCGGCAAACAGCACATCCGGGTTGGCTGCAAACGCCCGGGCTATGGCGACACGTTGTTGTTCGCCGCCGGACAGCTGGCGCGGTGAGTGGCTCAGGCGTTGGCCCAGGCCGACCCGCTCAAGCAGATGCCGGGCATGCTCACGGGCATCTTTGCGGCCATCCAGCTCCAGCGGCAGCATGACGTTTTCCAGGGCATTGAGGCTGTCGAGCAGTTGGAACGACTGGAACACAAAACCCACGTGTTCGGCTCGCACCCGTGCGCGCTGGTCTTCATCCAGCGTGCTCAGGGCGCGTCCGGCCAGGATCACTTCGCCCTGACTGGGCAGGTCCAGGCCTGCGAGCAAGCCCAGCAATGTGGACTTGCCGGAACCGGATGCGCCGACAATCGCCAGGCTGTCGCCCTTGTTCAGCTCTAGGCTCAGGGGGTGGAGGATGGTTAACTCGCCTTCCGCGCTGGGAACCACTTTGCTAAGGTTCTGCGCGGTGAGAATACTTTCGCCCATGGAGAATCCAATGCGTGTGTGGTTTTTAAGTGCTGCTCTGGCCCTGATGTGCATGGCGCAGACGGCAACGGCGGGAACAATCTTGATCGTTGGCGATAGTATCAGCGCGGCTTTCGGCCTGGATACCCGTCTGGGATGGGTGTCGCTGCTCAAACAGCGGCTTGTGGAGCAAGGATACGACGACAAGGTAGTCAATGCTTCGATCAGTGGCGACACCAGCGCTGGAGGGCTGGCGCGGCTGCCCGCGCTGCTTGCAGAGCATAAACCCGAGGTGGTTATTGTGGAGCTGGGTGGCAATGACGGTCTGCGTGGCCAGTTGCCAGCGCAATTGAAACAAAATCTTGCGGGGATGATTGATGCCTCGCAAAAATCGGGTGCCAAGGTGCTACTGCTGGGGATGCAGTTGCCACCCAATTATGGTGCGCGATATACCCAGGCATTTGCTGCGGTTTATACCGAACTGGGTAAGGAAAAAAACGTCGTGCTGGTGCCATTTTTCCTTGAGGGCGTAGGGGGAAAACCCGAGTTGATGCAAGCCGATGGCATCCACCCGGCGGTCGGAGCGCAGGGGCTTTTGCTGGATAATGTGTGGCCGGCGCTAAAACCCCTGCTTTGATGCTTTTCTAGTGGCAGTGTTTCGGCTAAGGTGGCGCCCCCCCGATTTGGAGCCCCTGATGTCGCGTCCTGCCTGGTCTTTATATGCCTATCAACTGATCGAGCCCGATGAGCAGCTCGATTTGTTCGCCTGCCAGGAGGTACGGGTGCATCTGGTGACGCGTCAACTGGAGCTGGGAGGCACCATTGACCGTACGTTGTGCGGCTCATTGCTGCCAGCACAGCCGCGCTGGTCGGATGTCACGCGCAAGGTCTTTCAAGACCATCGGCTGTGCCCGCTGTGCCGGGCAATTATCGAGTCGCAGCGCCGTGGCACCGAGCCTATCTGGCCAGAGTTGCGCTTCGAGCTGTAGAGTTGCGCTTTGAACTATGATGTTACGTGTTTGACGTCTTAACCGGCCCGCGATCCCTGCGGGCGCGGTGTACACTCCCTTTTTTGTCCCCCGTTGATTATGCGAAGGATGTTCCGGATGTTGTCGCGCCTACCTGCCGTCACCCGCTACCTGTCAGTTGCCGCACTTTGTGTTGCGGGTCCCGCTGTCGCGCTTGAATTCCCGTTGCCACCGCCTGGCGAAGATGTCGTCGGCGAGGTGCAGGTGATCAAGGGCAAGTACGAAGACTCCTTCGCTGATCTGGGCAACAAGTACGAACTGGGTTACTCGGAAATGATCGCTGCCAACCCTGGGATTGATGCCTGGTTGCCGGTCAAGAAGAACCTGGATGGCACCATAGTCGACACCGATATCGTGTTGCCGACCCAGTTCATCCTGCCGCCGGGCAAGCGTGAAGGGATCGTGATCAACCTGGCCGAGTACCGGTTGTACTACTTCCCCAAAGACCAGAATAAGGTTTACACCTTTCCGCTGGGGATTGGCCGTGAAGGCTGGGGTTCGCCCTTAGGTCAGACCAAGGTCACCGCCAAGACGCCTAATCCAACCTGGACCCCACCGGCTTCGATCAAGGCAGAGCACGCCAAAAATGGCGATCCGCTGCCGAACGTGGTGCCTGCCGGCCCTGATAATCCGTTGGGCCCGTTCAAGTTCACGCTTGGCATGCCGGGCTACCTGATCCATGGCTCGAACGCGAAGTTCGGTATTGGCACCGGGACCAGCCATGGCTGTTTCCGCATGCTCAACCAGAACGTTCTTGAAATGTCGCGCATGGTGCCTGTCGGTACGCCGGTAAGAATCATCAACGAGCCGTACAAGATTGGCGTCAGTGGCGGCAAGGTTTTCCTCGAGGTCCATGAGCCCCTGAACGTCAAGGATGGCTCCTTGTTGGCGGTCAGCGACAAGTCCCACTTGACCCCTGAAGACTTGCAGAACAAGTACGCAGGCTTCATCAACTTTCTGCTCAAGCACAAAGACCTGGAAAACAAAGTCCAGATAGACAAGGACAAGGCGTTCCCGGTAGTGGGTGCCGAGACGGGCATACCGGCAGAAATCGGTGTATCCAACTCAGTGGCCGTCGGCCAGTCGCTGGACTACGTGCAGTAAAAACGCACTAAAAAAAGCCGCCGCGGTTATTAACCTCGGCGGCTTTTTATTGCCTGTTTAGTCGCTGGCAGGCAATAAAAAAGCCGACCTAAAAATAGGTCGGCTTGGTAACAATCCCGAAGGACTATTACTTGCGGCTTGCTTTTTCAAGCATGCGCAGAGCGCGCTCGTTAGCTTCATCAGCAGTCTGTTGTGCTTTTTGAGCAGCAGCCAGAGCTTCGTCAGCTTTACGGTAGGCTTCGTCAGCACGAGCCTGGGAGCGAGCTGCTGCATCTTCAGTTGCAGTCAGACGGGCTTCAGTTTCTTTAGATACGCTGCTGCAACCGGTAGCCAGAACTGCGGCCAATGCCAGAGCAGAGAATTTCAGAACGTTGTTCATCGTGTTCCCCTTCAAGGACTTTCTAATTAAAGCTGTTCCTTCAAAGTGAGGAAACAGCCGGCGTACATAGTACCCATTACTTGTAGTAAGTAAAATGACCTAGCGCAAGAACCAAAAAAAATAATTGGAAAGCATTGTTGATGGGCTAGCTTTAACAGATTGTGTTTGTAAAACAGTCAGTTTCAAGTGTTACGCAATGCCATGCCGGTGTTGCCAGTACGTGACTTTAAATGCGCGTCTACGTCATAGCCTCAACCTTCCGAAAAATGTTCAGGGCTTCTTTCGGGTTATCGGGCTGACGAAACGTTTGGGCAGGCTTATTCTGCTGACAACTGCCGATCGCATGAATTGAACATTTGCCTTGAGAGTGGCTACTCTTTGCTCAGTCCTGTCGACCCGTCGCGTGTTGGCAGTGTGGGCGATGGCGTAGTAGTTCCCTCGGCGGAAAAACATCAGTAAGGTAGGGGTCACGGTTCGAGACCCGCGAAGGAGCAATGATGAGCGAGGCGTTGTCTATCCACCATGACCAGGCAGGTCACCAGTTTGAGACCACTGTCGACGGTCATCGTGCTTACCTGACCTACATGGATCTGGGCAAGCAGACTCTGGATATCTATCGCACGTTCGTGCCCAACGCCTTGCGTGGTCGGGGGATTGCGGCAGCGTTGACAGAGCAGGCGCTCGATTACGCCGACAAGATGGGCTATGAGGTGATCCCCTCATGTTCTTATGTTGAGCGCTACATGGAGCGCCACAAGCGCCCTCAAGCCAACACCTGAAAGCAGATTCACAAAAACGCCGGGCACGCCCCGGCGTTTTTGTGTGCGGCTATAACTGCACGGTAATCGCGCTGGTGGGGCGCGTACAACACAGCAGGATGTCGCCATGTTGCGGTGCCTCCAGCGGTTCCTCCAGATACTCCACGGTTCCCTCCTGCAGTCGTACCTGGCAGGTGTTGCACAGCCCCGCCCGGCAGTTGAAGGCGGGCTCAAGGCCTGCCTGCTCGGCCAACTCCAGTAGCGAGTGACAGTTTTCATCCCACACCACCCGAGTACCGGACGGCATAAAGCACACGCTCAGCGTGTCGGCTTCCGGGCGCTGTGCGGTTGGAGGACTGACAGGTGCTGCCAGCGGGCTGACCTCGTCTTCTTCAAGCACGGCAGCTGGGCCAAAGAACTCATAGTGGATACGTTCCCTGGCGACTCCCAGGCTGCGCAACAGGCGCCAGTTCGCTTGCATGAACGGGCGTGGGCCGCACAGGTAGACATCGTAGTCGTCCAGCGGCAGCAACTGTTGCAGGGTCTGGCGGGTAATCAGGCCTTCGCTATGGTAACGACTCCGGTCGTCTGCGCCGGGGGTGCGATAGCAAAAATGCACGTTGATACCCGGGCGCCGGTCGGTCAGGGCCAGGACTTCATCGCGCAGGGCATGTACCGTGCCGTTTTCGCAGGCATGCACAAAATACACGGCGCGGCTCGAGTCGCGGCTCAGGCTGTGGAGCATGCTGACCATCGGCGTCAGGCCAACCCCGCCGCTGAACAACAGCACGGGGCGGGTACTGAGTTCATCCAGCACAAAGGTTCCGGACGGGCCTGCGACTTGCAGCAAGTCGCCCGTCTGTACGCAGTCATGCAGGTGGTTGGAGCCCAGCCCCGGCGGCAGTTGAGGCTGGTCAAGGGGTGCCGGTTCGCGCTTGACCGAAATCCGTACCTGGCCCGGTTTGGCGGCGCAGGCGCTGAAGCTGTAGTTGCGCAGCAACGTGCTGTTGTTTGCCAGAGTCAGGCGCAGGGTGAGGAACTGCCCTGGGCGAAAATCCAGACGGCTGATACCGTCCGCAGGTGCCAGCACGAAGGAGGTGATGATGGCGCTTTCCGGTTGCTTGTCGATCACCCGCCAGGCACTGAACCCCGGTGTTTGCGTACTCATCTCAGGCCTCCACTGCAGGCATCAGCGGGATCAGCTGTTCCGGTTGCTCAAGTGCAATCAAGCGCGCCAGGTTACGCCGAAACCGCAGTGGGCCCGCGTCTGAAGCCAGGTCAATATTGGGGCTGCGCTTGTGGGTCATGCCTTGATGGACTGCGCTGAGCACAATCCGGTCTTCGGCAAACGCGTGGCGTACGTCTTCATCAAACTGACGGGAAATATTCGGGTTGTCCTGATCGAAATTGCGCACCTGAAACCAGTAATAGCGCGTGTTCGATTCGTCGATGGGGGTCATGAAGTTATAGGAGTTCATCAGGAACACCTGCTCATGCAGCTCGCCATCATCGCTACCGGTGCCCGCGGGGGTGAAGATGGCCTTGATAATGGCCTGCGCGGGGTAGTGGACTTCGTAGTGTTGCTTGCGATCGCAGTTGCCGCTGAATTTGACGAACTTGGCATAGAAGGGCGCAACTTCAACGTCACGCATCCAGCGCGAAACGATTACGCCGACATCGCTGACCCGGGTTTGCAGCGGCTCCTGGGCGCAGGCGGCGTTGCCAAAAGATGACTGATGGACCCACGCTACATGGGACGGATCAAGCAGGTTGTCGGTCATGTACAGGTAGTTGCACGGGATAAGCATGCTGTCGCCACGGTTGAGTCCCCAGGCCGGATCGTCCCATTCGGGTACCTGGCAAATCTTGTCGGCATCGGCCAGTTCGGCATCGCCCATCCAGATCCAGATCAGGCCGTAGCGCACTTGCAGCGGATAGCTGCGCACTTTTGCGCCCTTGGGGACATGGCTGCTGCCGGGGGCCTTGACGCAACTGCCGGAGCAGTCGAAGGTCAGGCCGTGATAGCCGCATTCGATGTCATCGCCCTTGCGTCGGCCCAACGACAGCGGCAACTTGCGGTGCGGGCAGGCATCCTCCAGGGCAACCGGGGTGCCATCGCCCTTGCGATACAGCACCACGGACTCGTTGAGCAACTTGACGGCAAGCAACTCCTCACCCAACTCGGTTTCACTGGCTGCGACGTACCACGCGTTGCGCATAAACATGCGGTCTCTCCTTATTATTCTGGTATGTGCCCTGTGCGAGGACGAGACCAGAATAAGAGGGAGCGCTTGAGTAAGAATAGATGGGTAAATCTGTTGTTTTGTTTAGATTTGCTTAACTGATGACGTTGATCGAGTACACCCCTGTAGATACTCTGTTCCAGATCAAGCCCCAATGGGAGCGAGCCTGCTCGCGAATGATCTTCGCGAGCAGGCTCGCTCCCACGCTTGAAGTATCTCTGCGGCAGCGGCTACAGGATTTATGGTGTAGCTGACTTGGTCAGCTCTTCCAGCGCCCGCTCCCAGATCTGCCGCGTACGCACCCAGACCAGCTCTTGCCAGTCAGGGTCGGCCGGGAAGAATTGCTCCAGCAGTTTGAGTTTGATCTGTCGCGCCTCGGGGCTGAACAGGTCGCCGTGCAAATGCAGCCACTGATCGTCGCGCAACACCGTATGAATCTGCTCGCCGGGGTAGGTGCCGCACTCGATCACAAACGGCATCAGTTGCACTTGGGGCAGGGCATCAATGATTGCCTGCGAGGTGTAACCGGTGGCGGTGGCGGCCACCCCCGTGTCGCTGTGGCTACCAGCACCGGTCATCAAGGTGTACAGCCACGGACCGAACAGACGCTGGGCATCTTTCAGTGCCGGGTAAGGGGCCTGGGCGATGGTCATCAGCATCGGATGGCCGTACTCACCGGCCCCGGTGTGCAGGTCGAAGCACATGACGCTGCTGGCGTGCCCCAGATGCTCCTGCAGAATGCGGTGCAGCGTCCGGTTCGACCAACTGGCAGCGTTACCGCCGTAAAACAGCCCATCGGGATGGCGATACTGGCCCGCTTCGACAATCGACATCACCGCCGACCAGCCTTCACGTTGCACCCGCTCATTGAGCAGGGCATCCGCCTGCTCGCGGTGCGGGCCGCGCAGTTGGTCGCAGGTATAGATCGCGTGCAGTGCTTCGTAAGGCTGGTTGTCGGGCGCTGCCTGATTGAAGTCCAGGTAGTTGCGATTGAGGTCGATATTGTCTTCGTTAACCCGGCGCATCCAGGCCGTGCCCCACGGGTTGATCAAGTGAATCATCAACACCGCGACATCCTCGGGCAGGCTGCGCTCGCGCAAGTCGTCCAGCCATTGACGCTGACAGTCCGAGCCGTAATAGCCTTCCACGCCGTGGGTGCCGCTCAGGGCTACCAGCAGGTGTTTGGCCTGGGGGTTGCCGATCAGCGCGACGTCGGTGCTCAGTGCCTCGCCAAATGGGCCGCGTAGTGGATGGGGATACTCATGAAGTTGCGCGCCAGCTTCGTTGGCCGCAGCCAGAAATTGTTCCCGCTGGTGGGCAAAACTGCGGTCTGAAGGGAAACCTGTGGTCATGCCTTTCTCCTGTTGAACTGCCTGCTCACTTCAAGCGCCCGGAAAGAAACTGGGTCAAACGCTCACTCTTGGGATTGACCAGCACTTCGCCCGGCGGTCCTTGTTCTTCCACCAGTCCTTGATGCAGAAACATCACATGGTTGGAGACATTGCGCGCAAAACCCATTTCATGGGTCACGACCACCATGGTGCGGCCCTCTTCAGCCAGGGCCTGCATCACCTTGAGTACTTCACCGACCAGCTCCGGGTCCAGGGCCGATGTGGGCTCATCGAACAGCATCACTTCCGGTTCCATCGCCAGAGCCCGGGCAATGGCGACCCGCTGCTGTTGTCCGCCGGAAAGATGGGACGGGTACTTGTTTTCGACTTCCGGTGCCAGGCCCACTTTGTGCAAATACTGGCGCGCCCGCTCGATGGCTTCCTTGCGCTTGATGCCCAGCACATGCACCGGGGCTTCGATGATGTTTTCCAGTACGGTCATGTGTTGCCACAGATTGAAATGCTGAAACACCATGGCCAGCTTGGTGCGGATTTTTTGCAGCTGGCGTGGATCAGCCACACACAAGGCTCCGTTCAGATCCTGTTTGGTACGGATCGGCTCATCGTTGACCGTGATGCTGCCGGCGCAGGGCTGTTCCAGAAAGTTGATGCAACGCAGGAAGGTGCTTTTGCCCGAGCCACTTGAGCCAATAATGCTGATCACGTCACCGGCCTTGGCCTGGAGCGACACGCCCTTGAGGACTTCGTGATTGCCATACTTCTTGTGCAAGCCCTCGATACTGAGTTTGTACATGCTCGATGTTCTCCAAATGACGCCGGTTTAATGGGCCTGCGGTTGCAAGAAGGCTAGCCAGCGGTTTTCGCAGCGGCGAAACACCCAGACCAGGGTAAAGACCATCACCGCGTACAACACGGCGGCCAGGCCAAAGGCTTCAAACGAGGAGTAGGTGGCCGAGTTCACATCGCGAGCGACCTTCAACAGATCCGGCACCGTGGCGGTAAAGGCCAGGGTGGTGGAGTGCAGCATCAGGATCACTTCGTTGCTGTAGAACGGCAGCGAGCGGCGCAGCGCCGAGGGCAGAATGATGCGTCGGTACAGAGTGAATTCAGACATGCCGTAGGCACGCCCGGCTTCAATTTCGCCATAGGGCGTGGCTCGAATGGCTCCGGCAAAAATCTCCGTGGTGTAGGCACAAGTGTTGAGCGCAAACGCCAGCAGGGTGCAGTTGATGCCTTCGCGAAAGAACGCGTCCAACGCCGGCTGGTCACGCACTATCTGCAAGCTGTAGATCCCGGTGTAGAGAATCAGCAGTTGGATGTACAAGGGCGTGCCGCGAAACACGTAAGTGTAGAACCACACCGGGATGCGCAGCAGCGGGTTGCGCGACACCCGTGCGACAGCCAATGGCACGGCCAGAGTGCCACCGATGGCAATCGAAGCAACCAGTAGCCACAAGGTCATGGCCACGCCCGACAGCTGATAACCATCGAACCACAGGTAGGACTTCCAATATTCCTGGATGATTTCGTTCACAGTTGGGCACCTCTGACGCCGACCGAATAGCGACGCTCAAGCCACATCAATACGCCGTTGGACACGGTGGTCAGAGCCAGATAAATCAGCCCGCCGATCACGCTGAAAAAGAACAGGTCCATCGAGTTTTTACCGGCATCCTGGGTGACTTTGACGATGTCGATCAAACCGATGATCGACACCAGCGCCGTCGCTTTGATCAGTACTTGCCAGTTATTGCCGATGCCCGGCAGCGCGAAACGCATCATTTGCGGGAACAGCACGCGGATGAATACCTGACGCCGGTTCATGCCGTATGCCACGGCTGCTTCGAGCTGGCCGGCAGGCACGGCCTGAAAGGCTCCGCGAAAGGTTTCGGTGAAATAGGCCCCGTAAATAAAACCCAGAGTCAGCACCCCGGCGGCAAACGGGTTGATGTCGATCTGATCGACTTGCAGCCATTCGGTGAAGTTGTTCAGCCAGATTTGCAGGCTGAAAAACAGCAGCAGCATGATCACCAGATCCGGCACGCTACGGATCAGCGTGGTGTAGCCCGCTGCCAGATTGCGCAAGGTCCGTTGTTTCGACAGCTTGGCCGACGCGCCGATCAGGCCCAGTGTTACGGCCAGCAGCATCGACAGCAGTGCCAATTGGATGGTTGCCAGCGTCCCTTCGACAATCAGTGAGCCATAGCCCTGTAAAAGCATGTTCTGTCGCTCCAGAGGCAACGACGGCCCGCAGGCCGGTTGCGCGAAAGTGCAATACAAGGCGCCGGACCACCTGCATGCAGGCTATCCGGCACCGTTCAGACGCGGGCTTCAGTTATAGATATCGAAGGTGAAGTATTTTTTCTGGATGGTGTCGTAGGTGCCGTCCTTGTGCATGGCTGCCAGTGCCCGGTTGATGGCTTCGAGCAATACCGGGTCATCCTTGCGCAGGCCGATGGCGATGCCTTCGCCGAGGATCTCGGTGTTGGTCACCGCGTCACCGGCGAACGAGAAACCGGTGTTCTTGCTGGTCTGCAAGAAGCCGATATCCGCCACGGCAGCATCGGTCAGGCTGGCATCAATACGACCACTGATCAGATCGGGGTACAGCAGGTCCTGGTTGGGGTAGGTGACCATGATCACCCCCTGCGGCGCCCAAATGGCTTTGACGTAAGCTTCCTGAGTGGTGCCCTGGGCGACGCCGACACGCTTGCCTTTGAGCGACTCGGGGGTCGGCAGCAGGCCGCTGTCTTTCTTCGCGATCAAGCGGTTGGGAGAGTTGTAGAGGCGATCCGAGAATGCGACGTTCTTTTTGCGCTGCTCGTTAACGGTCATGGCTGATAACACCGCGTCGAACTTCTTCGCGCGCAAGGCCGGGATACTGCTGTCAAACGGGGTCTCTACCCATTTGCACTTGACCTTGAGTTCGGCGCAGATGGCGTTGCCCAGATCAATATCAAAGCCCACCAGTTCACCCTTTTCGTTTTTGGACTCGAAGGGCGCGAAAGTGGGGTCAACACCGAAGCGAATCTCGCTCAGATCCTTGGCCAGAATGCCGGTAGATGCCAGTGCCAAGACGGTTGCGAGGACAAGTTTTTTCATTGTTATTTTCCTTTGTCAGACGGATTCAGCGTTATGACCGATCTACATATACGATGCGCATTGACCGTACCTGTATATACATGACGAGCAAATTACAGGCCAATTCGGTGGGATGGCGTGCCAGAGCGGTTCTCTGGCCTGGTACGGGCCACTAACGCGCGGGCTGTGCCAGCCAGTAGGGTGTGCCGTTACGTAGAGTTACATCTGTGTGGGAATTTTCCTCGCTGTGCGGCGCAGGGGCTCTTCAGAATACGAGGCTTTTATTTTTCTAAAAGAGGGTGAAAGCTGTGGCTTTCTATAGCTCAGCTAAAGTATCGACCCGCTGAATTGCCTCTGGAGATGTGGATGAACAGCTTGCCTTCCCTGCGTGCCTTGCAGGTTTTTGAAGCCGTTGGACGCTTTGGCGGGATTGTGGAGGCGGCCAGGCGCCTGGGGATTTCGGCCGGGGCTGTCAGTCAGCAGATGAAACTGCTGGAGGACACCCTGGGTTTGAGCCTGACCCACAAAGTCGGCAAGCGCATCCGCCTGACCGTTGCCGGGCAGCGTTATCACGAGAGTTGTGCCGCTGCTTTTGAAAGTTTGCGCATTGCCCAGACCGAAGTCGAGCGCTCGAAAAATGCCAGCAACCTGCGCATCAGCGCGTTGCCGTCGCTGCTTTCGGAGTGGTTGGCGCCGCATATTTATGCCTGGCAGGCCGAGCACCCCCAGCTCAATGTGTTTCTTGATGGCAGCCATGCCGAGCCGTCGCCTGACGGCTATGACATCGACTTTCGCTTCACCTACGGCGATTACGTGGCGAGTGAGAACGCCATTGAGCTATACCGCGATTGCGTGGTGCCGGTGCTGAGCCCGCAGCTGTTGCGCACCGAGGCGCCGCTCAACAGCCCGCAGGACTTGCTGGCCTATCCCTTGCTGTCGATTGACTGGTTGCCCAAGTTTGCTTCACCACCGTCGTGGCGCGACTGGTTCAAGGCCCAGCAGGTTGACTGCGAAGGGTTGCGCGACGGTTATCGGGTTTATTCATTGTCGGCCATGGCAATCCATGCCGCTCAAGCGGGGCAGGGTGTGGTGTTGGCGCAATACTCGATGGTGGCTGATGCCCTGGCGCAGGGGCGCTTGGTCATGCCGTTCCCTTACGGCTTGCCCTTGCCTTCAGCGTATTTTCTGGTGGGCGCCAAGGGCGCTTTTGACAACGCGCATTGCCGCGATTTTCATCGCTGGATGGTGGCGCGTGGGCGGGAGCAGATGGTGGCAAGCCAGCGTTTGCTGGGCTCAGACTGACCTGTAGCCGCTGCCGCAGGCTGCGAGAAGGTCCGAAGGACCTTCGCCGTTGAAGGCAGGACAGCTAGGCTGCCCATCGCAGCCTGCGGTAGCGGCTACAAGTTGAGGAGTATCAGCACTACAGATCAGGTGTGTTAGCCGCGATCACGTTTTGGCAGCACATCCTTGAGCTTGGCATGCATGCTGCGCAAGGTGCTTTCGGTGGCCGCCCAATCGATGCAGGCATCGGTAATCGACACGCCGTATTGCAGGTCTTCGAGGTTTTTCGGGATTGCCTGGCAGCCCCAATTCAAGTGACTTTCGACCATCAGGCCGATAATCGACTGGTTGCCCTCGACGATCTGGTTAGCCACGTTTTCCATGACCAGCGGTTGCAGCGCCGGGTCTTTGTTGGAGTTGGCGTGGCTGCAGTCGACCATGATATTCGGACGGATTTTTGCCTTGTTCAGCGCTTGCTCACAGAGCGCGACGCTGACCGAATCATAGTTGGGCTTGCCGTTGCCGCCGCGCAATACCACGTGGCCGTAGGCGTTGCCCTTGGTGGTGACGATCGACACGCCGCCTTCCTGGTTGATCCCCAGGAAGCGATGCGGGCTGGAAACCGACTGCAGGGCGTTGATCGCCACGGTCAGACCGCCATCGGTGCCGTTCTTGAAACCTACCGAGGAAGACAGACCGGAAGCCATTTCGCGGTGGGTCTGCGATTCGGTGGTACGGGCGCCAATCGCCGACCAGCTGATCAGGTCCTGCAAGTACTGCGGGGAAATCGGATCAAGGGCTTCAGTGGCCGTTGGCAGGCCCATTTCAGCCAGATCCAGCAGCAGTTTGCGGCCAATGTGCAGACCGTCTTCGATCTTGAAGGAGTCGTCCAGGTACGGATCGTTGATCAGGCCTTTCCAGCCCACGGTGGTCCGTGGCTTTTCGAAATAAACGCGCATCACCAGGTACAGCGTGTCGCTGACTTCTGCGGCGAGCACTTTAAGGCGCTCGGCATACTCGTGGGCAGCCTTGATATCGTGGATCGAGCAAGGCCCGATAACAACGAACAGTCGATGGTCGGTGCCATCCAGGATGTTGCGAATCACCTCACGGCCTTTGGTCACGGTCTGCAGAGCCGTTTCACGCAAAGGCATTTCGCGCTTGAGCTGTTCAGGTGTGATCAGGGTTTCGTTGGAGGCAACGTTTAGGTCGTCGATCGGTAAATCAGCCATCGTGTTACTCGTCAGGTCACGGGTGCCGGCCGCCAGCGATCCCCGTGCGGCGGAGCACTGCTTGGTTGATCGCATCGGGGAGCCGAACCTTAACGCGTTAACCGGTTATTCGACAATGGGCAAGCACAGCTTTAATCCAGCACTGCCTGCGCCATTGCGTGATCGAGGGTCGCCTGGGAGAACTCCGCAGCGTGGTGACTGACCCATTCCAGGGCCAGGGCCTCCAGGTCTTGCGGGCATGGATTTTGTTGGCGCTGGAGGCGTGAGTAGTGCTCGATCTGGCAAATCTGTTCGCCCATGCGCGCGCCAAACAGGGTTTGTTCGTCGATCAGGGCAATCCCGACGCGGTAACCCTGCAGGTGTTTCTCGCACCAGGCGATATAGCCTGGGTAATGTGCGTTTTCCCCCAGGGTGGGCATGTACAGGTCGACCGCAGTGCCGCGTCGCCAGCCTCTATCGCTATTGCATGACACGCCGCCGAGGCTGATAGAGTGCAGCTTCTGACGCGAAAGTGAAGGTTGTTTGCGCAGCGTTATCTCAACGGGAACATCATCTGGGTGAGGTAAAAAACGACCCATGAACACTGACTCCAAGTGCCATCAATTTAATATTGTCTTATGAGTATAGTGAGCGAAATGGAACTGACCGACTTTGATGCCGATCAGCAGCTGCTGGCGCTGCCCGGGACCTCGCTGGTGATTTTTACCAGCGCTGGTTGTTCGGCCTGTCGCACTGCTCGGCGCATGCTGCCAGAGATGCAGTTGCCCATTGACCGGCTGTGCTGGATCGATGCCAGTGACAACGGGGGCCTGGTCGAGCGCTATGAAATTTTCCATTTGCCAACCCTGTTTGTGGTGCGCGACGGGGCGTTTTACGGTGAGCTCAAGTCCCGTTTGAGTGAAGGCGAATTGGCGCACCATATTCGACTCGCCTTGATGCTTGAGCCTGACGAGTTACCTTGATCCGATATTTGTACTCGCTTGAAAACCTGTGGAGGCGATATGAGCAAAGGCTTAAAAGGCAAGCTGGTGCTGGCCATCTCTTCTCGGGCCCTGTTCGACTTGAGTGATAGCCATCAGGTGTACTTGACCCAAGGGATCGAGGCATACCGCCAGTACCAGA
Organism: Pseudomonas sp. ML2-2023-6; assembly: GCF_037055265.1. NCBI lineage: Bacteria > Pseudomonadati > Pseudomonadota > Gammaproteobacteria > Pseudomonadales > Pseudomonadaceae > Pseudomonas > Pseudomonas sp. ML2-2023-6. Next base: position 2,369,119 of record NZ_CP146347.1, read on the forward strand.
TCGAACATGAAGATGAAGTACTTGCCCCGGGGGATGCCTTCGCGCTGGTCAAGAAGCTCCTTAGTTTCAACGCCAGCCTTGGGCGCGAGCGGGTCGAGGTGGTGCTGGTGTCGCGCAACAGTGCCGATACCGGGTTGCGGGTGTTCAATTCGATCCAGCATTACGGCCTGAATATTTCCCGGGCAGCGTTTTCCGGTGGGCGCAATCCGCATCCATATCTCAATGCATTTGGCTGTGATCTCTTTTTATCGACCCATGCCGATGATGTGCGCAGCGCATTGAATGCCGGGTTTGCGGCGGCGACCATTTTGTCGGGTGGCGCGTTGCGTGCCGAGAGCAACGAATTACGGATTGCCTTCGACGGTGATGCGGTGCTGTTTTCCGATGAGTCAGAGCGCGTGTTTCAGACCGGTGGCCTTGAGGCGTTTCAGTCCCTTGAGCGCGAGTCCGCGCGCAACCCGTTGCGTGGCGGGCCGTTCAAAGGTTTTTTGGAGGCGCTTAACCTGCTGCAACGCGAGTTTCCTGATGATGCATGCCCGATTCGTACCGCGCTGGTCACCGCACGTTCGGCGCCAGCCCATGAGCGGGTGATACGCACGTTGCGTGATTGGGATATTCGCCTGGACGAGTCGCTGTTTCTCGGCGGGCTGGATAAATCGGCCTTTCTGGAAGCCTTTGCAGCGGACGTGTTTTTCGACGATCAGGCCGGTCATTGTGAAAGGGCGCGTCAGGTTGTCGCTACCGGTCATGTGCCCCACGGCATCAGCAATGAATCCGCGGACTCAACGCCCGAGTAGCCGCGTGGGCAAGTTATTGCGCGGATCATCGTACTTGTCCGTGCGCTGCTAAGCTGAATCAATCTCGTCCATTAAAGCTGTCGAGGGGGTCGTATGATTCGCTCAATTCTGTACGCCACTGATCTCGGTATTTACTCGCCGGTAGTGATGCAGCATGCGTTGGGGTTGGCCAGCAGTTTCGGCGCAGATCTGTATGTAGTGCATGTGGTTGAGCCCATGGGGCTGTTTGCCGAGTCGGTATTAGAAAGCTACCTCGATGAGCAGGCGTTGAGCGAGCTGCATCAGCAGGGCATGGACACCATGCTTTCAAATATAGAGCTGCGGGTTTTTGCAAGTATTCGCGAGGAGTTGGCAGGGGGGGAGCGGGAACTGGCCCTGATTCGATCGGTCAAGGTTATTCAGGGCGAGCCTTCGCAGGTCATTCTGGAGCAGTCGCGCAAACTGTTGGTTGATCTGCTGGTTCTGGGCAGTCATGCCCAGTCAACGGGGGGCGAATCGCATTTGGGGCGTACGGCAGCCCGGATTATCGATCTGGTACAGATCCCGGTGTATCTGGTGCCGCTGATGCAGCGTCGGCGCAGTACTGTTGTGTAAGGCTGATGAATCGATAAAAACGATAAAAAGTTCTAGATTTCTTATTCCAACCTTCCATATAGTTATATACCGCCGCCGATACCCTTGGCGTCTATCAGCTTTGAGGGATGCATATGAAGCTTCAACAATTGCGCTACATCTGGGAAGTGGCGCACCACGACCTCAACGTTTCGGCCACCGCGCAGAGTCTTTACACCTCACAGCCGGGTATCAGCAAACAGATCCGCCTGCTTGAAGATGAGCTGGGGGTCGAGGTCTTTGCCCGTAGTGGTAAACACCTGACCCGAGTGACACCGGCAGGCGAGCGCATTATCACCACCGCTGGCGAGATCCTGCGCAAGGTCGAAAGCATCAAGCAGATCGCCCAGGAATTTTCCAACGAGAAAAAAGGCACGCTGTCGATTGCCACCACCCACACCCAGGCGCGTTATGCCTTGCCGCCGGTGATCAGTAATTTCATCAAGCAATACCCGGATGTTGCGTTGCACATGCACCAGGGTTCGCCGATGCAAATTGCCGAAATGGCCGCCGATGGTACGGTCGATTTTGCGATTGCCACCGAGGCCCTGGAGCTGTTCGGTGATCTGGTGATGATGCCGTGCTACCGCTGGAATCGCTGTGTTGTGGTGCCACAAGGTCACCCACTGACCAAATTGCCGAAGCTGACCCTTGAAGCGCTGGCTGAATACCCGATCGTGACCTATGTGTTCGGCTTTACCGGTCGCTCCAAACTCGACGAAGCCTTCAGTCACCGCGGCCTGACCCCTAAAGTGGTGTTTACCGCTGCTGACGCCGACGTGATCAAAACCTATGTGCGTTTGGGTCTGGGTGTTGGCATCGTGGCCAAAATGGCCGTGGACACCAAACTCGACAACGACCTGGTGGTACTGGACGCGAGCGAACTGTTCGAGTCGAGCATCACCAAGATCGGTTTCCGCCGTGGCACCTTCCTGCGTGGGTTTATGTGCGACTTTATCGAAAAGTTCGCTCCGCACCTCACCCGTGAAGTCATGGCCAAGGCCATTGCGTGCCACAACAAACAGGAACTGGAAGACCTGTTCGAAGGCGTTGAACTGCCGGTGCATTAAGTGCGCCATTCTGGACTGTAGCCGCTACCGCAGGCTGCGATAAGGTCCGCAGGACCTTTAAGAATCAGGGCCGCTGCGCTGCCCATCGCAGCCTGCGGCAGCGGCTATATGTGTTTGCGGTTACTGCTCGGCATTACGCGTATGCCGATACGCGCTCACCGCGTCATACACCGCTTTGCGCAAACGGTTGATCCCGCCTATCGGCCGATGCTCTTCAATCCCGTGCCACGGGCTGAACGACAGGTTGTCACACGTCAGATTCTGACTTGGGGTGTCGAAGTCTTGAGGGGCAATCTTGACTCGTGCCACGGTCTCGAAGGGCGCGTCAGACTCTTTCCACTCGATACTGGTGTCTTCGATCGGCATAAAGCGATTGGCGTTCTGACGCTGGATTTGCAGCACAAAACAGGCCGGTACTCGGTCCGTGGACAGTTGCTGGTTCAAGGCGTTGCGCAAAAAGTTGGGCAGCGCCTCGTTCTGCTTGGGCAAGTTATACGCCGGGCAACTGTCGGGGTCAGGGGCTACCCGGTATTTGGCATTGGCCGTGCCGAACTTGTAAGGCGATACCGAAAAGTAGGTGGTTTGAGTTGGGCTGGCCGGAGCCGGTGCCAATGTGGCCAGGGCAATAAACAAATGACGGACTTGCCAACTGCGCGGGTCCCATGACGGGAAGAACGCTGCGATCTTTTTGCCATCGGCCTGGGCCGCGATGTTCTGACGATATTCGGCAACATCGCTGACAAAGAAGTTGGGGTGGTTGAACATCACAAAGTCCTGTTCGTGACGGCCTTGCTGGCTCGGCAACAGTTGAGCCCCCGGCACGTCGAGCAACTTGATCGCCATGCCACGGGCATCGCGGATGCTGTCGAATTGCGGGTAAGCGTTGCCATTGGACAGGCGCATCACGGCTTGCCAGGTTTTGCCTGGGGTGGCAAACACGCCTTCGCGCAAAGTCGGGTCCAGGTCATCCAGCACCTGGACTTGCGCCTTGACGCAGCCATGAGCCTTGGCGTGAGCATCGCGCAGATAGCGGGTGTTCTCGCGATGCTGGTCGACGATCCTGATCGCTGTCTGGAGGGTGTCCTGGGTCATGGCGGCTTCACCCGCCGGTATCTGCTCCTGAGCCGAGACCGGCCCGCGATGCTGCCAGGTGTACCAGCCTGTAGCAAGCGCCCAGCCGAGTAACCCCAGGGCAATCAGCAGCAACAGCAACTTGCCCAGCCATTTGCCGAGTCGAAGCCAGAAAGTGGTCAGCATGCAAACATCCTTTTAGCGAAAGCTTCGGTGTGTTGAAGGCGCTTCATTGGTTGGGCAACTGTTGCTCAAGAGGACCGCCGAGCACTTTCAAGTACTCCAGCAGCGCCCAGCGTTCTTCGGGTTGCAGCAGGCGGCCGATCACCCCATTGCCACGAGGACCGGAGCGGAACTCGTGACCGCTGTTGTGATTGCCGCTGATGCGGGTGTCGAGTACAAAACCGCCGTCAAAGGCCTCTGTGCGGTAGCCCAAATGGCGCGGGTCGTACTCAAAGCTGCCGCGATAGAAGGTAGCGTCGCGCTCGGACTGTGGTGACAGCAGTTGGTACACCGTAGGTACCGAACCGTTGTGCAGGAAGGGTGCCGTGGCCCAGATCCCGTCGAGCGGCCGAGCCTTGTAGGCACGCAACTCCATGACGCCAATTGGCAGGCCAAAGCCATTGAGGCGATCCTGCTCTTCAGGGCCGATGTTGGCGTCGTGGTAGGCACGCTTTTCAACAAAGGCGGTTACGTAGGCCAAACCCTTGGCTACCGACAGTTTGCTCATGTCCAGAGGCGCGTCGGTTTTGGGGAACAAATCCACATTCATTCCGGCCAGTTCGGCGGGGTCCCATTGCAATGCGCTCAGGTCGTAACGGTTGTCGGCGATGTTATTCGCGGTATTGGGATCGGTGCCAATCACCTCGACCGGCAGCATTTTGAGTTGCTTGACCCATCGCCCGTTTTCTTCAACCACAGGCGGCACGTGACACCCGGCGCAATTTTCGCTGAATAGCGCGCGACCTTTGGCGGCCAGAGGGCGATCGACCGGGCCGAACAGGTCTTCGGGCCAGACCGGGGGCTTGAGTTTTTGCAGGGTCTCTTCGATCAGGTGCAGGTCATTGACCCGGACACTCGACGGATAACGAGCATCGCCTTGCAGTGGCTGACCATGGGGATCGAAAAAGTTCAGGGTGGCGCCAACGCCAAGCGCTTCGCCAATGTTGCGTGCCATCGGCTGCTTGGCCGAGCCGGTCCACTGCACCCAGTCAAACGTCCACATATCCCACAGGTGTGGATAGTCTACCGGAGCGTTGGCCACACGGTAGTTGGCGGGGGAAATTGCATCGCCGAAGCTGGCGTTGGCAATACGCCCAAATGCATCGGTGCGGCCAGGGCCTTCTAGCGTCGGATAGAGGCCGCGATGGGTATCGTTCCAGGCCACACTCAGGAAGTTGTCCAGCGACGCCTTGAAGTCCTTGCGCAGCTGCTGGTGTTGCGCATCGTATTGATCGCCCAGCACCGTGCGGGCGAAACGCTCGAATTTCCACGGGTTGTAATAAGTCGCTGCAAGGCTGGCTACCAGCGCCTGGCCAAAACTGCCGCCGCGCAAGGTAGGTACGCTGGATGGCAGCACGTGCTGTGCCGGGGCGCCGTCAATGCGCAGTGCCTGGCCTTTGAACCGCAACTCGCCGGTGTGACAGGCTGCGCAGGTGATATCCAGGTACTCCACGGTGCTGCCAGGGTTCTGGTGACGAGTAAAACCCACTGGCAAATTGGCCGGGTTGGCGGCACTGGCCTGTTGCTGGGGGGCAACCAGAAAGCCAAAGCGCGCCAAATACTCGGGCGCTGCGAAAGGCTGCTTTGAAAAAGGCAGCTCCAGGGCGCTGAACCAGTCGTAATGCAGGCCTTTAACCTGTGTGCCCTGAGGGGTGTAGTAATAAGTTTGACGGTCAGCAGGGCTCCACTGGTCAAGATAGTGCAGTTGCTGCGGGGGTTGGTAGGCAGGCAGCTTCGGGTTGGCAATGAAGTAAATCACCAGGCCAATTCCCAGGGCCAATGCCACCAGCAACCCCAGCAAAACACGGTAAAACAGACGCACAATAACGCTCCTTGTAAGAATATTTACAGCCTTATGCCTCAGGTGTGGCCTGGCATCAAGCAATCATGGGGTGGCACTGTCAGGTTTGGCAGGTTCTCAGATGTGTAAATAAAAGTTGCGGCTATTATGAATTCTTCCGAGAACACCGTTCCGGCGGTGAACTTATCCATGATTTGTCTCTCTTAACCCGGTAGCCATTGGTCGCGGCCGCCTGATAAGCTCGCGGCTTTATTCGATTGCCCATTTGGCGCATGAACAAGGAAATAGCATGAAACAGCATCGGTTGGCGGCAGCTGTGGCCCTGGTAAGTCTGGTACTGGCGGGTTGTGATTCGCAGACCAGCGTAGAGCTGAAAACCCCTGCGCAAAAAGCCTCGTACGGCATCGGCCTGAACATGGGCAAAAGCCTGGCTCAGGAAGGCATGGATGACCTTGATTCCAAGGCTGTAGCCCAGGGCATCGAAGATGCCGTCGGCAAGAAAGAGCAAAAGCTCAAGGACGATGAACTGATCGAAGCGTTCGCAGCACTGCAAAAGCGTGCGGAAGAGCGTCTGACCAAAATGAGTGAAGAAGCCTCTACTGCAGGCAAAAAATTCCTCGAAGAAAATGCCAAGAAAGCTGGTGTTGTCACTACCGCTTCTGGCTTGCAGTACGAAGTAATCAAGAAAGCCGATGGTCCTCAGCCTAAAGCTACCGACGTGGTGACTGTTCACTACGAAGGCAAACTGATTGATGGCAAGGTGTTCGACAGCTCGGTAGAGCGTGGTAGCCCGATTGATCTGCCGGTTAGCGGTGTAATCCCTGGTTGGGTTGAAGGCCTGCAACTGATGCACGTTGGCGAGAAGTACAAGCTGTACATCCCAAGCGAACTGGCTTACGGCGCACAAAGCCCAAGCCCGTCGATCCCGGCCAATTCGGTACTGGTATTCGACCTGGAACTGCTGGGCATCAAAGATCCTGCCAAAGCAGAGCAAGACGCTGCCCAATAAGCAGTTTTTTGTACGCACAACGCCCCGTCTCGACGGGGCGTTGTCGTATCTGTAGTCCGAGTCGAATTTTTGTAAGTTCTGTCCTACAAAACTCAAAATGTCCCATAAGTTCCCTTGGCTAGTGGTTGCTGACTGCCAAGTCAATGAATTTATGGGTTTTTTTATGTGTGTAAAAAACGCCCGATCTGACTACAAGCCTTATGGGACGGGCCTTTCAGCCATGAAAAACAGCTCTGTTCACAAGGTTATCCACAATTTGTGTGGATAACATTTGCCGATCAACGTGCTGTTTTGGGGCGTTTTCCACTAATCGCCTATTTGAGATCAAAAACTCCCGAGCCCTTGGTAGCTGTTAGGATTAGGCTTATAGGGAAAGTTCCGACTCGAGCTATATAAAAGTCTGACGGGGTTTAGTAATGGATCTTCAAATTATCAAGCGCAATGGCGAGCCCGAATACGCAGTTCTCTCATGGGAAAGCTATCAGGCTCTGCTCAAGGCTGCAGGTATCAAGGAGCCGGCACCAGCACCAGCACCGGATGTGCAGCCGGCAGTTCCCGAGCAGGTTCTGCTCGGGCTCGATCAATTGCGCGTTCTGCGCGAGAACAAGGGCCTGGCCCTTGAGGCGCTGGCGCGCACAGTAGGCATCAGTGCGTCGTATCTGGGAATGATCGAATCCGGGGAGCGTCTTCCGGATCTCGCTATTCGTCGCAGCTTGGCCTGGGAACTGGGTATCGCAGGTTGGAGGGAAGCATCATGAGCGTTCGCATCAGTCGGCAACACTGGGACGGGTTGTTGGCTGAGCTCGATCAGGCGCGTCGACAGCGCCATTTGCTGACGTACCGTGCGTTGTTGGAGCGGTTGCAATTGCCGAGCCCGGCCATGTTGACCTTGACCGCAGCACTTGAGCATCTGGCGGCAATGGATGCCAAGGCCGATCAACCATTGCGCAGTTCGCTGGTGATCAGCCAGGGCGCAAGCCGCCTGCCACGTACCGGTTTTTTTGAATGCGCAGAGCGACTTGGACGCTTTCCCGGCCCGCCGGATGGCATTGCTGCCGCGTCGTGGCATGCCTCTGAGGTCGTACGGGTGTTTGAGTACGCTTACGAGCACGAGGAAGCTTGAGTGCTCTGGCGATTTAAAGCGCGCTTGAGCTACTGGCTGGCGCGCAAGTTGTTTCACTGGTCCTGGTGTGTCCGCCAACCGCGTATCTGGCGCTGGATGGAAGGACAGTTCTCGCGCATGGCCAACCTGGGGGATGCCCGCGCCCAAAGCTTCTATGGGCATATCCTAGCCTTTCGCGGTCAAGGATTGGGGGCAAAGGAGGAGGGCGTGCGTTTGTTGCGCCTGGCAGCGCTGAGCGGCGATGCGAAGGCCGCATACCAAGTGGGTGTTTTCTGCCTGGCAGGTTCGCTCGGCAAAGCGCCTGATGCAGTCGAGGCTGCACGCTGGTGGACGATGGCGGTAAAAGCCGGGCACCCGTTGGCAGCACATAAGCTGGAGATGTTGAATGAGCAGGGTGGTTCGCGATAGCAGGCCGACCCGTAACTGCCCTGGCATTACCCATCGCCAATAAAAAGGGCGGGCGCATTACGCGGCCCGCCCTTTTTTACATCGGCTGGAATTACTTCTTGGCAACCTGCGAGCTGAGCTTGAGGTAGTCCAGCAGAATCCGCCCGGTTTCACTCAGGTAGGCGTCATCTTCCGGTTTGGTCTTTTCAGGTTCGACCGGCAATGCATCTTCGTCTTCTTTCTTCATTTCCTTGAGCGGTGCTTCGCCTTTGGCCTGACGACGGGCGTTTTCCATCACCAACTGCTTGGCGTCGATGTCGGCGTGTTGTGCGCGACGTTCCGCTTCGTTGAGGCTGACGGTTTTCTCGGTCATCAGTTTTTCGGCGAGGGCCAACTTGTCGCGGATAAAGATGAACTCGGCATCTTTGGCAACTCGTGCGTCATGCTCGGCTTTCAACTGATTGATGAAAGGCTTGAACGGATCGACAGCAGGCTTGATGGCAGGACGGATGGTGTCCCACGGCATGGCTTCAGGCAGTGCGCTCTCGCCGATTTCCTTGGTGTCGATGATCGACGGGAAAGCGACATCGGGCAGTACGCCCTGATGCTGGGTGCTCTGACCGGATACTCGGTAGAACTTGGCCAGGGTCAGTTTCAGTTCGCCATGATTCAGCGGCTGGATAGTTTGCACCGTCCCTTTGCCGAAGGTCTGGCCGCCAATGATCAGCGCACGATGGTAATCCTGCATGGCACCGGCAAAAATCTCCGAGGCTGAAGCCGACAGGCGATTGACCAGCAACGCCATCGGGCCTTTGTAGAACGCGCCCGGGTTTTCGTCTTCAAGAACGTCGACCTTACCGTCTGCGTTACGCACCAGAACGGTTGGGCCCTTGTCGATAAACAGGCTGGTCAGTTCGGTGGCTTCCTGCAACGAACCGCCGCCGTTGTTGCGCAGGTCGATGATCACGCCATCGACTTTTTCTTTCTGCAACTCGGTCAGCAGTTTTTTGACGTCGCGGGTGGTGCTCTTGTAGTTCGGGTCGCCTGCACGGAACGCTTTGAAGTCCAGGTAGAACGCCGGGATTTCAATCACGCCGAGCTTGTAGTCCTTGCCATCCTGTTTCAGGTTGAGAATAGACTTTTTCGCGGCCTGCTCTTCAAGCTTCACCGCTTCGCGGGTGATGGACACGATCTTGCTGGTCTGGTCGTTAGGCGCGTTGCTCGCTGGAATCACTTCCAGGCGCACCACAGAGCCTTTAGGGCCACGAATCAGTTTGACCACTTCGTCCAGACGCCAGCCGATTACGTCGACCATCTCTTTATCGCCTTGGGCGACACCGATGATCTTGTCCGCCGGAGCGACCTGTTTGGTCTTGTCGGCCGGGCCTGCGGGCACCAGACGGACAATTTTCACCTGGTCGTTATCGCTCTGCAACACGGCACCAATGCCTTCCAGCGACAGGCTCATGTTGATGTCGAAGTTTTCCGCGTTATCTGGCGACAGATAGTTGGTGTGCGGATCGTAAGACATGGCGAAGGTGTTGATGTACGCCTGGAAGATATCTTCGCTGCGGGTCTGATCGAGGCGCGCCAGTTGATTCTTGTAGCGCTTGGTCAGCAGTTCCTGAATTTTCGCAGGCTCCTTGCCGGCAATCTTCAGACGCAGGACTTCGTCCTTGATGCGTTTGCGCCACAGATCATTGAGCTCGGCTTCGGACTTGAGCCATGGAGCTTCCTTGCGGTCGATCTCCAGGCTTTCCTTGGCTTTAAAGTCCAACGAATCAACACCTTTGTTCAACTCGGCAAGGGCGAAGTCCAGACGCGACTTGACGCGATCCAGATAGCGCTTGTAGATGATGAAACCGGGGTTGAGGTCGCCGCTTTTGAGGAAGTCGTCAAACTTGTACTTCCACTTGTCAAATTCGGCAATGTCGCTTGCCAGAAAGTAACTGCGCGAAGGGTCCAGCAGCTTCAAGTAGCTGTCATAGATGATCGCCGAGCGGGCGTCATCCAGTGGCGGCTTGCTGTAATGATGGCGCTTGAGCAGCTCAACAACGTTAAGACTGGCAATTACCTCATCACGATCGGGCTGAAGGTTATCCCAACTGTTAGCGGCAAACGTATTGGCCGAAAACGGCAAAACGCCTAAGCCAATGAATAGGGCAAGTGCGGTGCTAGGGAATAAATGCTTCATGCTGATTCGACGCGGGGGCAATTGATAACGCATATTAGGCCGTCTTTGAAGTCGCCGGTTCCATCAAGGACCGGTCGCATAATGCAAAAAGCCCGGTGCTATAGCGCCGGGCTCAGTCCAGACTCACTATGGAGGCACTGTGAAAGCATTGCAAGGCGTTGAAGGTCAAGTGACATGGGTTGAGGAGCCAAGCCCTACCTGTGATGTAGGACAAATTCGGATTCGAGTAGCGGCTGCGGGTCTCAATCGGGCCGACTTGTTACAGAGCGCTGGCTTGTATCCGCCGCCGCCGGGTGCCAGTCAGATGTTGGGGTTGGAGTGCTCCGGAGTGGTCAGCGAAGTGGGCCCGGGTTCCTCCTGGCAGCTTGGCGACCGGGTTTGCGCGCTGTTGGCGGGCGGTGGCATGGCGCAAGAGGTGGTGGTCGATGGCCGTCACGCTTTGCCGGTGCCGGAAGGCTTGTCGTTGATTGAAGCCGCGGCCTTGCCTGAGGTTTACAGCACGGCTTGGCTCAACCTGTTTCAACTGGCGGGTCTCAAACCAGGTGAAAAAGTGCTGTTGCACGCGGGTGCAAGTGGTGTTGGTTCAGCGGCCATTCAGCTGTGCAAGGCCTTTGGCAGCCCGTGCTGGGTGACCGTAGGTTCGGCTGACCGGCTGGCTTACTGCCAGGTGCTGGGCGCTCAAGGTGGAGTGGTGCGCACCGATGGGCTGGACGATCTAAAGGCCTTGGGTCCTTTTGATGTAGTGCTCGACCCGGTGGGCGCCAACTATGCCGAATCCAACCTCAAGTTGCTGGCACAGGACGGGCGTTGGGTGTTGATCGGTTTGATGGGCGGTCGCAAGGCCGAGCTGGATCTGGCGTTGGTACTGGGCAAGCGTATCCAGTTACTGGGCTCGACCTTGCGCAGCCGCAGCGACCAGTTCAAGGCTGACCTGCTCAGTGATCTGGGGCAGCAGGTATGGCCGTTGTTCACCGAAGGCCGCTTGAGCCCGCAACTGGCTAAAACCTTCCCGATTGAAGAGGCCCAGGCGGCGTTTGCCGAACTGGCCAGTAATCAGGTGTCGGGCAAGCTGGTGCTGGTGATTGACGCGAGTCTGGTGTAGCTATTTGAAGCGTACGCACATCGTTTAGATACTCTGTTCCAGGTCAAGCCCCAGTGGGAGCGAGCCTGCTCGCGAATGATCTTCGCGAGCAGGCTCGCTCCCACGCGCAGGCTACAGGTATGAGATGTTACTTCCAGTGATGGATCGGCCATCCGGCCTTTTCAGCCTGTTCGAGCAATACCGGATCCGGATTGACGACATGGGGATGGTCAACCTTGAGCAATAACGGCAAATCGTTACGCGAGTCGGAGTAAAAGCTCGCGCCTTCGAGATTCTCTTCCTGCTCATCGAGCCATTCCAGCAGGCGCGTGATCTTGCCTTCGCGGTAAGTCAAAGTGCCCACGGTGTTGCCGGTGTAGAAACCGTGGGCAACTTCCAGTTCAATCCCCAGTACTTCATCGATGCCCAGGCGCTCTGCAATGGGCTTGACCAAGTGTGTGCCCGAGGCCGAAATCACCAGGATCCGGTCACCAGCCTTGCGGTGTGCGGCAATGGTTCGCGTCGCGTCACTGAAAATGATCGGTTCGATAAAGTCTTCAACCCAGGGGCCGACCAAATGCTCGACTTCTTCGGGGGTGCGACCGATCAGGGGTTCCAGGCTGAAGGCCATATAGTCCTCCATGGCCAGCTCGCCCCGGCTGTAGGCGTCCATCAATTCGTTGTTGCGCTGCATGAACGACTTCGGGTCGACCCAGCCCAAGCGGCCCATCTGCTCGCTCCACAGGGTGGCGCAGTCGCCGTGAATCAGGGTTTCGTCCAGATCAAAGATTGCCAGAGCCATCAGCACAACTCTCCCTTCAGTAAATTCAAGTACATCAGGCTACCTCACAAAGGGTACTCGAATCGATCGACAGCGCTACGCGCTGACCGTCCGGGTACAGATCGCCGGGGGAGCGGTTGAGCACATCAACGATCAATTCGACCCCGCGCGTCTCGACGCGATAGCGGATCACATTGCCCAACAGGCTGTGGTTGCGGATCAACGTGTCGGGCTCGCCTTGCAGGCTCAAGCCGAGGGTTTCCGGGCGGATGGCGATGCGGCTGTTGATCGGGCGTTGCAACAGGCGGCTGGCGGTGTCGGAGTCCAGCAGGTTGTAGTTACCGATAAACCCTGCGGCGAACGCGTCTGCCGGTGCGGCATAGAGTGTCTGTGCATTGCCGCTTTGGACGATGTGGCCTTTGTTCATCAGGAAAATACGGTCGCTCATGACCAGGGCTTCTTCCTGATCGTGGGTGACGAATATTGTGGTCAGGCCCAGCTCGCGCTGAATCGTGCGGATCTGCTCGCGCAAGTGCTTGCGAATGCGTGCATCCAGCGCCGACAGCGGTTCATCCAGCAGCAGCAGGCGTGGGCGCGTTACCAGCGAGCGCGCCAACGCGACCCGCTGGCACTGGCCACCAGACAGTTGGTGGGGGTAGCGCTTGGCAAAGTCATTGAGTTCCACCAGTTGCAACACTTCGGCCACGCGTTTGTGGCTGTCATCGGCTTTGACCTTTTGCATGCGCAAACCAAATGCCACGTTTTGCTCGACAGTCATGTTGGGGAACAGCGCATAGCTTTGAAATACCATGCCGATCCCGCGTTTTTGCGGGCTCAGCGGCACTATGTCCTGGCCATCCAGAAGGATTTTGCCGCCATCCACCGGGGTTAGCCCCGCGATGCAGCGCAACAGTGTGGACTTGCCGCAGCCGGACGGACCGAGAAGGGTGACGAATTCACCTTTGGCGATGTTGCAGTTGATATCACTGAAGACCGGCGTGCCGGAATAGGATTTTTGCAGGCGTTCGACGCTGACGAAGCTCATTGGCTTTTGTCCTTGTTCAGGAAGGTGGCAACCCAGGTCAACACCAGTACAAAGAGGAAATAGGAGATCACGAGCGCGCTGGTGAAGTGGCCGCTGCTGTTACGCATGTTGTTCAGGAACACCTGCAGGGTTTCGTAGCGGGTGCCCACCAGAATATTGGCAAATACAAACTCGCCAAACAGGAACGAGAACGACAGCAGCAGGGCCACCATCAGGCCTTTGCGCAAATTGGGCAGTACCACCAGAAACGCGGCCTGCCAGGTGCTGGCACCCAGCAGTTGGGCGGAGTCCATCAGGTCGCGCAGGTTGATTGCTTGCAGGTTGTTGGTGATCGCTCGATACATAAAGGGCAGCGCGACGGTGAAATAGCAGCCAATCAGAATCCACGGAGTGCCGACCATTTGCAGCGGGCCGGAACCATAGAGCTGCAGCAGGCCTACCGATGACACCACGGGCGGTACGGCAAAAGGCAGCAGGATCAGGATGTTCATCAGCGCATCCAGCTTGGGGAAGTGGTAATGCACCACAAACAGCAGCGGCAAAATCAGAATCACCGACAGTACCAGCGCAGCGACACACACCAGCAGCGACTGGCCGAAAGCGGCAAGAAAACGCGGGTCGCTCCACAGTTGGCTATACCACTTGAAGGTGAAACCACTGGGCAGGATAGTCGCCGACCAACTGCTGGCTATGGAATAAACCAGGGTGCCCAGCAGCGGCAGAAGTAAAATTAGAAACAGCAGCCAGACCACGCTGCGGTGGTAAACGCTGGCAGACGTGGATTCAACGCGCGACATGGTAGCTCCTCTTTAACAGCCACTGATGGACCAGGGTTACCAGGGTCATCAAACCCACCAGAATCACCGCCAAGGCGCTGGCCATATTCGGGTCCAGGCTGATATCACCGGAGACCATCGCGGCAATACGGATGGGCAGTACGTTGAAGTTGCCGGTAGTCAACGCATACACCGTGGCGTAGGCGCCCAGGGCGTTGGCCAGCAGAATCACGAAAGTACCGAGCAATGCCGGGGTGAGTACCGGCAGGCCGATATGGCGCCAGAACTGCCAGCTGTTCGCGCCCAGCAAGGAGGCTGATTCGCGCCAGTCTTCGCGCAAGGCATCGAAGGCCGGGTAAAGCAGAAGCACTCCGAGCGGAATCTGGAAATAGGTGTACAGGATGATCAGGCCGGTTTTGGAATAAAGGTTGAAATCCTGGATGATTCCCGCCTGTTTGAGCATGATCGTGATGCTGCCGTTAAAGCCCAGCAGAATGATGAACGCAAAGGCCAATGGTACACCGGAGAAGTTGCTGGTCATGTTGGCGAACGCGTTAACAAAATTGCGTAGCCGTGAATCCACCTTGCGCAGGGAGTAACTGCCCAGTACGGCGATCACGATGCCAAACAGGCTGGACCAGAAGCTGATCTCCAGGCTGTGCTGAATCGCTTGCAAATAGAATTTCGAGTTGAAGATCTTGATGAAGTTGGCCAAGCCCCAGCCGCTTTCTTCAGATTGCACACTGTGGATCAGTACCCACACCAGCGGGGCAATCTGAAACACGATAAAAAATACTGCGAAGGGCACCAGGCACAGCAGCGCAAGCCATTTGCCACGACTCATGATGCGGGCCTCAACAGGTCCTGGCACCACGGTTTGTCGTGGGCTACGCCCAGCAGTTCGCAGACGGTGCCACACAGCTCGGTCTGTTTAGGCGCGACATCCGGATTGAGGCTAAAGGCATCCCCCAGCACAAACAGTGGCACTTCACGTTCTTCGGGTAGTAAGCCGTTGTGCGAACGATCGTTGTTCATGCCGTGGTCGGCAGTCACCAGTACTTGGTAGCCAGCGTCCAGCCAGCCTTGCAGATAATCGGCCAGAATGATGTCGGCCGAACGTGCGCTGTTGCGGTATTGCGGGGTGTCGAGACCGTGCTTGTGCCCGGCATCATCGATGTTCATGGGGTGAACCAGTAGAAAGTTCGGCTGGTGCGCCAGGCGCAGGCTTTCGGCGTCGGCGAATAAGTGAGAGTCGGGGTAGTGATCGCTCCAGTAGAAATGCCCGTTCTGAATCGGTAGATCGGCTGCAACGGTATGGCGGTCCCGGGCAACGACGAACGGGGAGCGGTTATACAGTTCGCTGACCCAGTGATAGGCCGCGGCCGCAGTGGTCAGCCCGCCATCACGGGCGTAATGGAACACGCTGCGCTGATTGGACAAGCGCGCCACATTGTTATGCACGATGCCGCTTTCAATCGGCGGCACACCGGTGAGGATACATTCGTAGAGGGGGCGCGACAGTGCAGGCAGTTCGCAGGTGAGCTTGTACAGCGCGCAGCGCCCGGCTCCGACATAAGCCTGCAAATGCCCCATTGCCTGGCGGGCGACCTCGTAATTCAAACCGTCGAGGACTACCAAAATAACGTTGTGTTTCATGTACGGCGACTCCGCAAGCAGATGTAGCATGCCAACCCTGTAGCCGCTGCCGAAGGCTGCGATAGGGCCCGAAGGCCCCCAAAAAGCAGAGCTGCTTCGCAACCCATCGCAGCCAGTGGCAGCGGTTACAGGTGCCGGTTCAGTCAGTTACTGCATATTGATAATGACTTCTTCCTGCCACAGCTGCGGCAAGGCCTTGGAGGTTTTTTCCCAGGCGTCTGCGTCCTTGATTGGCGTTACATTTTTGTACTGATCGTTGGAAAGCAGCTTGGCTTGAACGTCTGCCGGCAGCTTCAGGTGCTCAGCACGAATCGGCCGAGCATTGCCTCGCGCCAGGTTGGTTTGACCGGCATCGCTGAAGATGTATTCGCGGGTCAGTTTGGCCGCGTTCGGGTGCTTGGCGTATTTGTTGATGATGGTGGTGTAGCCCGAGATCACCGAGCCATCGGACGGGATCAGCACCACGTAGTCATCCGGGTTGACCATTTTGGCTTTGTAGCTCAGACCGTTGAAATCCCAGACTACGCCGACTTCCACTTCGCCCTTCTCCATGGTGGCGATGGTCGGGTTGGCCAGAGACAAGCGACCTTGCTTGGCGATGTCAGCAAACATCAGCAGGGCAGGTTGCACGTTCTTTTCATCACCGCCATTGGCCAGCGCAGCTGCCAGCACGCCATTGGTGGCTTGCGCTGCAGTGCTCACGTCACCGATTGAAACCTTGTATTTGCCGGACTTCAGATCAGCCCACTTGGTTGGAACTTCGGAACCGTGCAGCAGCTTTTTATTGACGATAAACGCGATGCTGCCGGTGTATGCCAGGGCCCAGTTACCGTCCTTGTCCTTGGCCCATGCAGGGATCTGGTCCCAGGTGGTTGGCTTGTACGGCTGGGTCACGCCCTTGGCGACTGCAATCGGGCCAAAGGCTGCGCCTACGTCACCAATGTCGGCGCTGGCGTTGTCTTTTTCTGCTGCAAATTTGGCGACTTCCTGGGCCGAGCTCATGTCAGTGTCGATGTGCTTGAGGCCGTAGAGCTTGTTCAGGTCGGCCCAGGTGCCTTTCCAGTTGGCCCAGTCATCGGGCATGCCGACACTGTTGACCGCACCTTCAGCCTTTGCTGCGGCTTCAAGGGCTTTTAAATCGACATCGGCGGCCATGGCCGACGTGCACAGGGCGATGCTTGAACCTAACAGTGTTGCTAGGAAAAACTGTTTCATCCGAAGCTCCTTGGGCGTTTTCAACGCTGGGTTTTATTGCTCTTTTGCGGTGGGTTGGTCTAGGTCAGCAATACCTGAGCCAATTTAAGCCCGGCAGATGACACTTTAATGTCGGCATTACTTGTGCAGGAGGTGTTGCAGGTCCGCGGGTGTGTTACGAACAAGCTTAGACCATCGACAAGGCCCCGACTGGCAAGGGCTTTGGGGCTTTTCAAGTGGCATGCGGCGCGGCGCTTGTCATGTAACAGTCATATGTTCTGCCTAGGCTGGCAGGCTCAAGGATTGACCCGTTAACAGGTCAGGCCTGCCCACATTTGGTGCTGGACTAGTCCAGATAGGTAACGTTGATGCGAGAAGGTGCACCCAAAGCGGTGACAGCGATCAGTCGCACGCTGCAAGAGCAGATAGAGCACGGCCTGTTGGCGGGCGGCAGTCAGTTACCCGCTGAGCGAAAACTTAGTGAGCTGTTTGCCACCACCCGGGTCACGGTGCGCGAGGCACTGCTGCAGCTTGAGGCTCAAGGGATGGTTTATCGCGAAGAGCGCCGTGGCTGGTTTATTTCACCGCCACGTCTGGCTTACAACCTGATGCAGCGCAGCCACTTCCATGCAATGGTCACGGCCCAAGGGCGAGTGCCGACCACCGAAGTGATTTCGGCGCGCCTGCAACCCGCCACGGCGGCGGTGTGCGAACGCCTGCAATTGCCGGCGCTGTCCAGCGTGATCCAGATTTGCCGTGCGCGGCGCATTGATGGGCGGCTGGTGCTGTATGTCGAGCACTACCTGAACCCGCAATATTTCCCACGGATTCTGGAATGTGATCTCACACAGTCGATCACCGAGCTGTATGCCCGGCACTACGATTTGCATTACGGTCGGGTGCGTTTCGAAATCGTGCCCACGGCGTTGCCGATGGAGGCTGCAGCCACGCTCAAGGTTTCAACGGGTAGCCCAGGCTTGCGAATTGCGCGGGTCAATTACGATCAGCACGAACGGCTGATCGATTGCGATCTGGAGTATTGGCGACATGATGCGATTCATGTCGGGGTGGATGTGCTGGAGCGCTGAACCAATGCGTGCTCCGTAGCAGCTGCCGAAGGAACGAGGCTGCGTTCGGCGGCGTAGCCGTCGTAAAACCTGAACCCGCTGTCTATCAGTTAAATCGCGGCCTCAGGTTTTACGATCGCTTCGCAATCGAACGCAGCCTCGTTCCTTCGGCAGCTGCTACATGTCCAGGCATCAATCCTTCTGCAATATTCCGCTGCCCGCAGTTACCACCTGCACACTCAGGCGCGGGGTCGCCAGGTCCAGCCCGGCTTCATCCAGATGCCGTTTGAGCGACAGGTTGAATGCCCGCGACACTTCCCATTGCTTGATCGGAGCAGTCTTGAAACGAGCACGCAAAATGGCGCTGCCGGACTCGAAACTCTCAACCCCCTGGATCTCCAGTGGTGACCAGATATTGCGTCGCTGCAGGGGGTCGGTGCGCATCTTCTGACCGACTTCGCGCATCAGTTTTATTGCGTCGTCGATGTCCATGTTGTAGGGGATCGCAACCCGAAAGATGGCGTAGCCAAATTCGCGGGAATAGTTCTTGATGCTTTTGATTTCGCTGAACGGGATGGTGTGCACGATGCCGTCGATGTCCCGCAGGCGTACTGTACGAATTGTCAGCCCTTCAACAGTGCCCAGGTGCCCACCGACATCGACGTAGTCGTCGATGGCCAGGGAGTCTTCAATGATGATGAACAGGCCGGTGATCAGGTCGGCTACCAGTGACTGTGCACCAAAACCGATGGCCAGACCGATCACACCGGCACCCGCCAGCAGGGGGGTGACGTTCATGCCCATATTGGCCAGGGCAACGATCAGCGCAATGATGAAGATCGCCACGAACAGCACGTTGCGAATCAGCGGCATCATGGTTTGGGCTCGCGCATTGGCCAGACCTTTGCGCGAGCGGGTCAGGGCGTGATGCACGGCGGTGTCGGAAAGAATCCAGATCAGCCAGGCAAACAGCAGAGTGCCGCCGAGGCTGAACAGCTTGACGCTGATCTCGTGCCCTTCACCCTCGGTGAAGCTGATCAGGGACATGCCCCAGACCCGCAGGCCCAGTTCGATGAACACCAGCCACACAACCAGATGCGCCAGGGTATAGAGGAAGCTTGTCAGACGTTCGGAATACAGCGCGTGACGCTTGTGTCCGCGTTGCGGTTTTTGCGAATGACGTCGCACCAGCCCGTTGATCACCATGCATAACACCACCAGCACGGTGCAGATCAGTGACTGGCGCAATGCAGTGCTGGTATCGCCTGCCGAGACAAACGTCGCGACCAGCGAAACACCAACCAGAATCAGTGCCGGTATATACCAGTAGGTACCGAGGATCTCGATGCTGTCGCTCAAGGCGCGGCGGGTCAGGCGCCGCGACAATGGCTGGTTGCGGATCAGGTGGGCGATGGGGCGGCGGAACCGGATGATAAACAGCCCGGTGGACAGCGCGGCCATCACATTGGCAAACGTAGCTGCCGTATGGGCCAGATGCACGCCGAGGGTCGCAACCAGCCGCGGGTCGCTCAGCGCCTCACCAAACGCTGCGAAGCTGCCGATCCACCACAGCGGGCGAAAAGCCTGGTGCCGCAAAATATGCAGGGCTCGGTGGCGGTGCGGTCCATCGAGCAGCGAGAACAGGATGACGCAAATGGCTGAGAAGCACGTGCCGATAACCAGGGCATAGGCCAGCACCATCGCCAGGTCTTTGCCCAGCGACGACGGCAGGGCATAGCTCATGTACACCGTGATCATCAGCGCGACCATCCACGGGCCCAGCTTGCGCAAGGCAAAGCGCAGCATGTCGACGGCCTTGGGGTGTTGCGGCAATTCTTCACTAAGGCCAAAACGCACGCGCACACGGTGGCTGACCCAAATCAGCAGTGCGGCCAGCAGGCTCCAGACCATGATGATCAATGCAAAGGCAAAGATGATCGGTATCCATTCGCTGGCTGGCAGCATCAATGCTTCCAGCTCGTCCTGGGCCTGTGATATTTCCTTGGACCAGCGATAGCTCGGGCTGTCTGTGCCGGAGAACTGTTTTTCGAGGTCGGCCAAGGTGCTACCGATCAGACCCAGTACGCCGATTTCGGCTTCGGGCTGGGCTTTTTTGGTGGCATCGCGCAGCTTTTTCAGGTCAGCCAACAGCTTGCTGCGCTGTTGATCGTTTTCGAGGTTTTTGATCACCTCGTCCAGCGATTGACCCAGCGGCTCGCTCGGTTGTGCCTGGGTTTTATCCGAACTACCCAGGATGCCCGGCAAGCCAACGGCTTGCGCCGACGTCATGGGCAACAGCGTCAGCAGGCAAACCAGCAGGCAATAGGGCAAGGCGAATAGACGAAGAAACACTGGGCGATCAACCTCGAAGGGGGCAAATTGGCCGAGTGTACGCTAGGGCCCGCGATCATTCATTTCTTGTAACCGATAAATAAACGATTGCGGACGCGGAGCAAAAAATCAGAGCGATGACTCGTTCAGTTTGGCGAGGATTTTAAAGATGATGGTGCCGAAAATCAGCAGCATGCCAGCCCAAATCATCAGCACGCCGACGCCACTACTGCGTTCGCGGAAGTTGAAGCCAATGGTCAGCAGCAGCATGCCGCAGACAATGGGAATCATCATGGAGTGGAACGCAGACGTTTCGAACATGGTTATGGACCTGTGGAAAAGAATGATCCCAGTCTAGGTCGGATTACGCAGATGTGTGGTGATGTGTGTCAAAAATGAATCGGCCAGATGCGTAGCCTGTAGCCGCTGCCGCAGGCTGCGATGGGTTTGGCGGCCCTTATCGCAGCCTACGGTAGTGGCTACAAGGCATTTGCCTCATGGCAATTGGTTGCTGGCGTAAAACGCGCTCAACACTTTGACCAGATGCGCCAGGTCATGGCTGCCGGCCAGTTCGCGGATCGAGTGCATGGCGAATGTCGGCAGGCCGATATCCACGGTGCGCACACCCAAATGGCTGGCGGTGATCGGGCCAATCGTCGAGCCGCAACCCATGTCGCTGCGCACCACAAAGCTTTGCACCGGAACTTCCACCGCCATGCACAGGTGACGGAAGAACCCGGCCGTTTCGCTGTTGGTGGCGTAACGCTGATTGCTGTTGACCTTGATCACCGGCCCGGCATTGAGCTTGGGGCCATGATTGGCGTCGTGTTTATCGGCGTAGTTGGGATGAACGCCATGAGCGTTGTCTGCCGAGACCAGTAGCGATTTTTGGATTGTACGTACGTACTCGTCGCCGTCAGGCAGCACACGTTGCAGGATCTGCTCCAGCATCGGGCCATCGGCACCGCAGGCCGAGCAAGAGCCGACTTCTTCGTGGTCGTTGGCCACGAACAGGCAGGTTTCTTCAGTCTCGGTAGTGAGCAGGGCTTGCAGGCCGGCATAGCACGACAACAGGTTGTCGAGGCGCGCACCGGCGATAAAGTCGCCATTAAGGCCGATGACTGCAGCACTTTGGGTGTCGTAGAAACTCAGCTCGTAATCAAGCACTACATCGGCATTGAGGCCGTGCTCACGAGCCAGCTGGTCGGCGAGCAGGGCGCGGAAATCAACACGCTCATCGCCTGCCACTTGAGCCAGGATCGGCGGCAGTTCGGTCTGGGGGTTGATTGCCCAGCCTTCGTTGGCGGTACGATTGAGGTGAATCGCCAGGTTGGGGATGGTCGCAATCGGCGCCTTGAAATCGATCAGTTGGCTTTCGACCTGGCCATCGCGGCGGAAGGTGACTCGCCCAGCGAGCGACAGGTCGCGGTCGAACCAAGGGGCCAGCAAGGCGCCGCCGTAGACTTCGACGCCCAACTGCCAGAAACCCTGGCGTTGCAGTTCAGGCTGAGGCTTGACGCGCAGGCACGGGCTGTCTGTGTGAGCGCCGACCATACGAATGCCGCCTTGCAGCGCAGAGTGACGCCCCAGCTTGAAGGCAACAATGGAAGAGTCATTTCGGGTGACGTAATAGCGACCATTGGCTTCGGTGAACCATGTCTCGCGCTCGTCGAGGCGTTGGTAGCCTGCAGCCTCCAAGCGTTGCACAAGACTTGCAGTGGCATGAAAGGGGGTAGGGGAGGCCTTCAGAAAGTCGATCAGGCCTTGGTTCAACTCTTCGCGCATAAGTTACTCCAGACAGCAAGGCCGCGAGTTTAGCGCATTGATCGCAAGAATTGTTGCGGTGCAATTTCCGTAGCAGCTGCCGTAGGAACGAGGCTGCGTTCGATTGCGAAGCAATCGTAAAATCTGAGTGCGCGTTTTACCTGATAAAACGCGATGCCTGAATTTACGACAGCTGCGCCGCCGACCGCAGCCTCGTTCCTACGGCAGCTGCTACGGAAGCGCCGCAGCAGTCAAAACGGAGCCGGGCACTCAAACCGCAGGCGTTCGCCGGTTTGCGGGTGGGTGAAACTCAGCATGCTGGCGTGCAGGCACAGGCGCGGCCAGGCGGCCAGGGCTTGTGGATGCGCATAAAGGCCATCGCCCAGCAGCGGGTGACCGATAGACAGCATGTGTACCCGTAGCTGGTGCGAGCGGCCGGTGATCGGCGTCAGCTCAACCCGGCAGTAATCGCCGCAGCGTTCCAGAACTTTCCAGAAGGTCAGCGCGTTTTTGCCAAATTCGTGATCAACCACGTGCCGGGGCTTGGTCGGTGGGTCGTAACGCAAGGGCAGGTCGATGCTGCCACTGTCCAGCTCGGGCTGCCCCCAGGCCAGTGCGGTATAGGCCTTTTCGGTTTCACGGTCGTGAAACTGGCGCGACAGTTCGCGATGGGTGTCAGCGTCCCGTGCCAGCAGAATGATCCCGGAGGTTTCCCAGTCCAGTCGATGGACAATGCGCGCCTCGGGATAGCCGTTTTCCTGCAGGCGGGTGATCAAGCAGTCCTTGTTGTCTTCGGCCCGGCCCGGCACCGAAAGCAGCAGGGTCGGCTTGTTGACCACCAGGACGCCAGCGTCCTCATGGATGATGTGAATATTGGACAACGGCATTAAAACAGCCTCTTAACAAACGCCAACGGCGACGAGGGAACCTCCCCCGCAAGGAAGGCGCCCAAGTCGCCGTGGTGTCAGCCGGATCGATTAACGGTCAGGCAGTGTGATGTTGAGTTCCAGAATCGAGCAGCTACCCTCGTTCTCGAGGGCGATCTGTACTTGATCATCCCCGATATTGACGTACTTGCGGATCACCTCGACCAGCTCTTTTTGCAGGGCAGGCAGGTAGTCCGGGGTGCTGCGTTGGCCGCGCTCGTGCGCCACGATGATCTGTAGACGCTCTTTCGCAACCGACGCGGTGCTTGGCGTTTTGCGAGTACGAAAGAAGTCAAAAATGTTCATTGTTTAGTTGCCTCCAAACAGGCGCTCGAAGAATCCCTTCTTCTGTACATCAAGGAACCGGTGCTCCACGGTTTTGCCCAGCAGGCGATCAACAGCATCGCTGTAGGCCTGGCCGGCGTCGCTCTGATCGTCAAGGATCACAGGTACGCCCTGGTTGGAAGCCTTCAGTACAGCCTGGGATTCTGGAATGACGCCCAGCAGGGCCACGGCCAAAATTTCTTTGACGTCTTCAACGCCGAGCATTTCGCCCTTGGAGACGCGGTCCGGGTTGTAGCGGGTCAGCAGCAAGTGTTCCTTGATCGGGTCTTCGCCCTTCTCGGCGCGGCGCGATTTGCTGGCCAGCAGGCCCAGCATGCGGTCCGAGTCACGTACCGAAGACACTTCCGGGTTGGTCACGACAATCGCTTCATCAGCGAAGTACATGGCCAGGTGGGCGCCGGTTTCGATGCCTGCCGGGGAATCACACACCACGAATTCGAAGGTCTCTTTAAGTTCCATCAGAACTTTTTCGACGCCTTCCTTGGTCAGTGCATCCTTGTCGCGGGTCTGGCTGGCGGCCAGCACGTAAAGGTTTTCCAGACGCTTGTCTTTGATCAGTGCCTGCTGCAGGTTGGCTTCGCCGTTTACCACGTTGACGAAGTCATACACCACGCGGCGCTCGCAACCCATGATCAGGTCGAGGTTACGCAAGCCGACGTCGAAGTCGACGATTACTGTTTTGTGGCCGCGCAGAGCGAGGCCGGTACCGATAGCGGCGCTGGTGGTGGTCTTACCCACACCACCCTTGCCGGATGTAACCACTAGAATCTTGGCCAAGGTGTTTCACCCCTAAGGAAAAAGGACTTTTTAGCCCCTGAATAACATCTCTATGAACGACTGCAGGTGAACAGCCTTGGCGGGGCATTGTTCAGGTTGCGTTTACGGTGTGTAAATGCGGCCTGATTGTTTGTCCCTACAAGGAAAAGTCTGTTTTCACTACGATTTTGAGATGGTTGGAAAATGGCGAGAGTATCCGTTAAAGCCGGGTGATGTTCAACATGTCACTTGACAGACTGATCTGAACGCCTGTTCCCCACAACGGATCTCGACGCAAGTCTTCAGATACCTTGTACTTGCCTGCAATCGACACCAGTTCAGCGCTCAACTGCTGGCAAAAAATCCGGGCCTTGGTGTTGCCTTTATGACCTGCAAGCGCTCGGCCACGCATTGGCCCGTAAACATGGATGTTGCCATCGGCCATAAGTTCCGCACCGGGGCTGACTGAGGCAATAACTACCAGGTCACAACCTTCGGCATACACCGTCTGGCCGCCGCGTACCGGGCTGGTGATGATTTTCGTCGGCTTGATCACAGGCTCTGGCGGTTTTTCGGGTTTTTTCGGCTGGACCACTTCGACAGGATCAATCGGTCGCTCGCGTGCGCCTGAAGGCGGCAGCACTGGCAGGTCGATGGCGATGGCCGCTGCGATGTCTTCAATGCGATTGGCCCGAATGGCCAGGGTGCGCAAGCCATGCTGGCGGCACACGCGCATCAGCCCGGGCAGATCGATAGCACCTTCGCCGGCGGGCAGTTTGTCCAACGCCAGTACGAGAGGGGTGTTGCTGAAAAAATTTGGTGCCTGAGCCACTTTGGCGGCCAGTTGGCGGTCCAGTGCCTCAAGGTTGTTGTGTGCCAGTTCCAGCACCGTAATGGCGAGCATACTGCCCTTAAGCTGGAACACAGGGGCTTGGTCTAGCGATTCGGTTTGGGTCATGGTCTGTTAACGCGGCTTGTCACTTAAAGTGCTGAGACTTATAACGAGAACGCCCGCGAGCCGCAAGCGGGGTCGAACGATGTAGAATGCCCGGCCATGTGTCTGTCCGGAATCATTAATGGATCGCCCGCGTTTTCGTGCTGCTTTTTTTCATCCGCGCTTTTGGCTGCTTTGGCTAGGGCTGGGCGTGCTGTGGCTGGTTGTTCAACTGCCTTATAAAGTCCAGCTGTGTATCGGCCGAGGGCTGGGTGCGCTGATGTACCGGGTGGCCGGTGATCGTCGGCGTATTGCGACGCGCAACCTTGAATTATGTTTTCCTGAAAAAACTGCCGCCGAGCGCAAGCAGTTGCTCAAGGACAATTTCGCCTCGACCGGCATCGCTTTTTTTGAAATGGCCATGAGCTGGTGGTGGTCCCGGTCACGATTGGCCAAGCTGGCCCATGTCGAAGGGCTGGAGCATCTCAAACAGGCCCAGCTGGAAGGCAAGGGTGTGATCCTGATGGCGTTTCACTTCACCACGCTGGAGATTGGCGCCGCCTTGCTCGGTCAGCAGCACACCATCGATGGCATGTACCGCGAGCATAAAAATCCATTGTTCGACTTTATTCAGCGTCGGGGGCGTGAGCGGCATAACGTCGACTCGCTGGCAGTCGAGCGTGATGACGTACGCGGCATGCTCAAGTTGCTGCGCTCCGGGCGGGCGATCTGGTATGCGCCTGATCAGGACTACGGCGCCAAGCAAAGTATCTTCGTGCCGTTGTTCGGTGTCGAGGCAGCCACCGTGACTGCCACCAGCAAGTTTGCCCGACTGGGCAAAGCGCAGGTTGTGCCCTTTACTCAACAACGACTGGCCGACGGCAGTGGTTACAAGTTGGTCATTCATCCTCCCCTGAGGGATTTCCCCGGAGAAAGCGATGAGGCGGACTGCCTGCGAATCAATCAATGGGTCGAACGGGCGATACGTGAGTGCCCCGAGCAGTATCTGTGGGCCCATCGTCGCTTCAAGACCCGTCCGCCCGGCGAGCCCAAGCTCTACGACAAACGCCGCTGACGCATACCCCTGCGAGGGCGACTCGTGATGAGTGCCGTCGCGCCCGTTACGGGCCTGATACTGTCAGGCGGTGGGGCGCGTGCGGCCTATCAGGTTGGCGTGCTGGCGGCGATTGCCGAATTGTTGCCAGCAGGCGCGGCTAATCCGTTTCCAGTGATCGTCGGCACGTCGGCGGGGGCGATCAATGCGGTCAGCCTGGCCAGCGGAGCGATGGATTTCACCCGTGCGGTCGAGAGCCTGACCGCGTTCTGGCAAAACTTTGAAAGCCATCGCGTATTGCGCAGCGACTGGCCGGGAGTTCTGCGTCAGGCCAGTCGGTTTATGTTCCACAGTCTGCTTGGGCTGGGTTCGCAGGTACCGGTGGCGTTGCTCAATAGCTCTCCGTTGCGGGACCTGCTTCACGAAAAGATCAATTTTCAGGGTATTGATCAGGCGATTGCTGGCCAACACCTGCGCGCGGTGGCGGTGACGGCGTTCGGTTATTCCTCGAGCCAGGCCATAACCTTTTATCAGGGCAAGGGCACTATCGATGGCTGGCTGCGTCACCGACGTATTGGTATGCCCACCGCGCTAACAGTAGAGCACTTGCTGGCCAGCTCGGCGATTCCGTTGTTGTTTGCTCCGGTCAGGATTGGTGAGGAGTACTTCGGCGATGGCGCGGTGCGTCAGTCGGCGCCTATCAGTCCTGCCCTGCATTTGGGAGCAACCCGGGTGCTGGTGGTGGGGGTCAGCGGTAACCCACGCGGGCCGGATCTACAAGGCGCTGAGCCGCGTTACTACAATGCAGCGCAACCTACCCTGGCGCAAATTGGCGGGCATATGCTCAACAGCACGTTTATTGACAGCCTGGAGAGTGATATCGAACTGCTGGAGCGTTTGAATCACTTCAGCCGCTTGCTGCCCCGGCAAACCGATAATCTCGGGCTGGCGCCCGTGGAAGTGCTGGTTATTGCGCCGAGCCAACCCATCGACGAGATCGCGGCCCGTCATCGACATGAATTGCCTGTTGCGCTGCGTACATTTTTGCGTGGCCCCGGTGCGACCAAGACCAGTGGTGCAGGGGTGCTGAGTTACTTGTTGTTTGAGTCGGGCTATTGCCGCGAGTTGATCGAGCTTGGGCGCCGTGACGCGATGGACAAGCGCGAAGCGCTGTGCCGGTTTTTGCGGGTGTAGTTCATGCGATTTGTGTAGCCGCTGCCACAGGCTGCGATAAGGTCCGCAGGACCTTCGCATTCGATCAGAATACGGGGGCCGCTGCGCAGCTTTAGCAGGCTGCGGCAGCGGCTACAGATTTTGCCTGTGTGGTTACTCGGCGATCTGCAATTTACGCGCTTCGGTGTAGATATAGCGCAACTTGTCGTACTCAAACGGCGAGTCGAACTGGCCATAGCGGAAGCTGGTGTTGTAACGCTTGTCGACAGCGCCCAGTACCCAGATCTCGGGGTGGCGGGTGCTTTCGTGAGGTACGTTGAGGAAGTTGATTTCCTGGTTGACGCCAAAGTCGACCGCCAGACCGGTGGTGTCACGCAAGTTCGACGGCCCGAGGATAGGCAGCATCAGATAAGCGCCGCCCGGTACTCCATAAAAGCCCAATGTCTGGCCGAAGTCTTCGCTTTGGCGCGGCAGGCCCATTGCCGTAGCCGGGTCCCACAGGCCGCCAACACCCAAAGTCGTGTTGAGCAGCAGGCGCCCTGTAGTTTCCAGAGAACGGTGGCCCTTGAGTTGCAACAGGCTGTTGAACAGGTTGGGTACATCACCCAAGTTGTTGAAGAAGTTACTCACGCCTGTACGCAGAAAGCTCGGCGTAACATAGCGATAACCGTCGACCACCGGCAGGAACACCCACTGGTCGAAGCGGTAGTTGAAGTGGTAGATACGGCGGTTGAGTGACTCCAGCGGGTCATACACATTGAGCGCGTTCATGGTGGCGCGTTCGAACTCGCGCTGATCCAGGCCCGGATTGAACTTGAGCAATTTCAACGGTTGGGTAAAGCCGTCGATATCCGGCGTCAGCTCCGTGTGGGCCTTGCTGTTATCCGCTTGGGCGAAGCCTGCGCTGAGCAGGGCGGCAAGAAGCAATAGTTGTTTAGCCACGGAAAAACTCCAGCATAGCGTCAGCGTTGACTCGGTAGTTGAGGTTGCCGCAGTGGCCGCCATACGGATAAACCGTCAGGCGATTGCCGAAGGTCTTACGCAGAAACCCCAGGTCGCCAGGGCCCAGGATGATGTCGTCAGCGTTATGCATGACGGCAATTTTCGGGCTGTTTTTAAGGTAGTCCTGGAGCGCGTACAGGCTGACTTGATCGATCAGTTGCAACAGGCTGCCGCCATCAGTTTTGGCGCGCCACATGGGAATCACTTGCTCGGTCAGGTAGCAGTCGAAGTCACACTGCAACGAACGCTTGAGAAACGGCGTAAGGCTGGTGCCTTCGGTGATCGGGTAGTTCGGCGGAGTGATCAGGCCTCGGCGGTTGATCAGGTCCGAGGTGAACACGATGTCGGCCGACGAAAAGCGGAACACGGTGCCGATCAGCATTGCCATCTGCTCGTTGCTCAGGCGCTCCTTGGAGTTTTGCAGGTCATAGACCAGGGCCGCATTCAGGTCTACACGGCCTTTGTCCTGGAAGTAGCGGGTCAGCTTGTTCAGCACCAGTTCGTAGAAAGTGGTCGTGTTGTTGATGCCTTTGACTTCTGTTTGAACCAGCCTGTCGAGGTTGCTGATGGAGGTGAACAGGTTGACCGGCGGGTTGAGCATCAACACCTTTTTGAAGTTGAAGCTTTTGCGGATTTCATCCAGGTGGCTGACGAAAGCTGCATCCAGCGCTCCCAGGCTATAGCCTGCCAGGTAGTAGTCGGTTACGGGGAGGCTTGCCTGTTGGGCGCGTACGGCTTGCATCACGTGATACAGGTCTTCGGCGTCGTACTGGCTGATGCCTGGTGTAGCCAAGCGTGAGGCTGCACTCATAAAGTCATAGCTGGTGGGTGATGACAGCTGAACGACGTGATAGCCCTCTTGGTAGAAGAGTTTTTTCAAGTATTCATTGAGGCTGCTGTCATAAGCCGCGCCGGTGCCTGCAATCAGAAACATCAGTGGCGCCGGATGATCCTGTTTGGCCATGCGGTAGGTCAGCTTTTTCACGGCCCAAAAATTGGCGGGCAGAGTGAATTCGCGTTCGGGGCGCAGGCTGAGGGTGTAGTCCGACTGGTTGATGTCATCTTCGGCGGGCAGCAGGGGGCGCATGTCCGGCGGAGTGGTGGCAATCGTGGCTTCAAACGGATTGGTAATCGGGTAGCCATACGTTGCGGGGTCGACATCGACCGCCTGTGCGGACGCACTCAAGATAAGGCCGCCCAGTAAGGCAGCGAGGGGCAGAGAACGAAGCATGAAGACTATCCCTAAAAAGGTGCGGAAATGATTCGCAGGCTATGACCACAGGGCTAGTGCTGAAGTGCCGTATGGCGGCACTAAATAAATCCCCACAGAGTCGCAGGCAGGCAAAAGGCTACCCAACGATACACGTTGAATGACTTTAGTTAACAGATATCTGATTGCAAGGCTTGCATAGACGAGGATGGAGATTAAGCTGGGCGCCGCTTTTGTCTATCGGAGTTTTTATGCGACCTCGTTTGCCGTTGATCTTGCTGCTTATCGCCCTGCCTGTGTGGCTCGTGGCCAGTTATGGGCTGCGATACGGCTTGATGGAAGACCCGCAGTGGGTGGGCACGTGTGTTGCTGAGGCTGCGCGCTGGGAATGCCAGTTGCGCTCCAACCTGGGGCTGTTGATCCATTTCCGGGTGATGGGCTGGATCGCGTTGGTACTGTCGATTGTCGCGTTCTTTGTGCGCGGACGGGTCGGCAGCGCGCTGGCGGTACTGGCCTTGTTGTTCGGCTTGCCGGCGCTGGCATTGTATAACGCCAGCCTGGCGGTGTTTGCGGTGGTGATTGCAGGGCTGCGATTGGTGCGGGCAGCCAGATAAGAGTTTGTACGATCAGTTGTGGGAGCGAGCCGGCTCGCTCCCACAAGGGGTAATGCTAAAAGGGTGTTATGCGCGCTTGCGCACGCTGCGCCACAGAGCCATCACCATCAGTACGCTCACCAATGCCCATGTCCACGCCTGCTCATTGATCAGGCCCTCGCGGTACAGCTGCACCGGAATGCCCGCGCCTATGATCAATGCCAGCAGCCCGAATTCGCGGCGTGGGCCGGTTACCGGGCGTAGCAGGTAAACCAGTGCAGGCAATAGCAGCGCTGCACTCGGGAAGCTGCGGTAGCGCGGTTCAAATACCAACCCAAGCATCATCACGGCACCGGCAAAACCGGCCGCAGCCAGCCACCAACCCGCACGCCGCTCCAGCAAGTTGAACAGGCGTTCGCGCCAGCCGTCTTTCTGGCCAAGGGCCAATGCGCCATGGGTCAGTACGATCAGGTTCAGGCCAACCAGTAAGCCAGCCCATAGCCACTCGCCAGCAAAGCGGCTGGTGACTGACGCCAGCTCGGCCCAGGCCACGATGCTGCATCCCGCCACAGCCCCCAGTGCTGGCAGCAATAGCGCGGCGCGAGTTGAACGAACCCGCCCGCCAATCAGCAGCGTGCCCAGAAACAGGGTGGCGCCAAGACCTAGCCACACAGGCCAGTGCGGCAGGTTGGACACGGGCCCGGCGAGGATGCCCTTGTCCTGGCGATCGGCATCAAACAAACCCCAGTAACCCCCAACAGCACCTTCGCTGCCACGCTTCCAGGGTTGGTCGAACGCTTCGATCAGGTTGTATTTCCAGCCGTTCTGTTCGGCTAGCGTGACAAAGCCACGAATGAATTTCGCTTCGTTGACCCGGCTCGGCAGGGCGGTTTCACGCTGGCGACCTTCGCTGGGCCAGCCGGTTTCGCCGATCAGAATGTCTTTAGGGGCAAACTTGTTGCCGAACACCTGACGGACCTGCGCCACATGGTTCACTGCCTGATCAATGCCCGCTGGGTCATCTTCCCAGTAAGGCAGCAGGTGGATGGTCAGAAAGTCCACTGCCGGAGCGATTTCCGGGTGTTGCAGCCAGAACTCCCAAACATCTGCGTAAGTGACGGGTTGCTTGACCTGGCTTTTAACCTTGCCGATCAGCTTGACCAGTTGCGGGGCTGTTATTTCTTTGCGCAGCAGGGCTTCGTTGCCGACGATAACCGCGCTGACCACGTCTGGATTGGCGTTGGCCGAGGCGATCAGGGCGTCGACTTCCTGTTCAGTGGCGACAGGGTCGCTGCTGACCCAGGCCCCGATCATCAGTTTCAGGCCGTGCTTGCGTGCCAACTCCGGCAGGGCTTCAAGGCCTGCCTGGGAGTAGGTGCGAATACATTGAAAGCGCGTGGCGAGCAATGCCAGGTCTGCGTCCATGCGTTCGGCGCGCGGTACGAAAGGCTGGTCGAAGGGGGACTGGTCCTTGTCGAACGGCGTGTAGGACGCACATTGCAGCTTGTGGGTCGGTGTCGCGGCATCGGGCAAAATTACCGGTTGGCCAAGGCCGTACCAGAAGCCGGCAATGGCAAACACGCCCAGTAAGCAGGCAAACAGATAAGGCAGCACGGGGAAGCGGGCAGTCGCAGACATGGTCAGGCCGTATGGGAGCAAAGCCGCGCATCTTACCTGCAATTGAGCCGGTTCAGCGCCCGCGTATAATTTTGACATGCAAAGTTCAGGCAGTCTTGCGGGCAAAGTGCCGGGGTTCCAACGGGGTATGGTCGCAATGTCGTTGGTTGCTGCCTGGAAGTCGTCGTCAGAGCATGACTGTCGGCAGTCGAGGTTGATTATCACGGTGCAGGTTAAGCAGGGGGTACAAACCCTGCACCAACCCTGATGTGGCCCGGCACTCGTCGGGCCCGGCACTGTGGGGAATCAAAGATGAAGATGCGACGCCTTTTGAGCGCGGGAGCAGCCTTGGTGCTGGCGATGAGTGCGGGTTTGGCAAGCGCTCAGAGCAAGCCGACCCTGAATATTGGTTATGTTGATGGTTGGTCCGATAGCGTGGCGACTACCCATGTAGCGGCCGAAGTTATCAAGCAGAAGCTGGGTTATGACGTGAAACTGATGCCGGTAGCAACCGGGATCATGTGGCAGGGCGTGGCGACGGGCAAGCTGGACGCGATGCTGTCCGCCTGGCTGCCGGTGACTCATGGCGAGTACTGGGCCAAGAATAAAGACAAGGTTGTCGATTATGGTCCGAACTTTAAAGACGCAAGAATTGGCCTGATCGTTCCGGAGTATGTAAAGGCACGGTCCATTGCCGACCTGAAGGGCAGCAGCGAGTTTAAAAACAAGATTGTCGGCATTGATGCCGGCTCAGGTGTGATGCTCAAGACCGATCAGGCAATCAAGGATTACGACCTGAAGGGTTACAAGTTGCAAGCCAGTTCAGGGGCTGCCATGACTTCTGAGTTGGGGCGCGCTTATGCCAAGAATGAACCCATCGCAGTGACCGGCTGGGTGCCGCACTGGATGTTTGCCAAGTGGAAGCTGCGCTTTCTCGATGATCCGCAGGGCGTGTATGGCGCTGCAGAAACCGTTAATAGTATCGGCAGCAAGGAACTGGATAAAAAAGCCCCTGAAGTAGCGGCGTTTTTGCAGAAGTTTTCCTGGGATTCAAAAGATGAGATTGGCGAGGTAATGCTGGCTATTCAAGAGGGTGCAAAACCTGAAGCTGCGGCCAAGGAATGGGTCGCTAAACATCCGGAACGCGTTGCTCAGTGGACCGCTAAATAATCGCGAAGTGTCTGGGTCGCAGTACACAAGACCGTTTGGCGTTTACGCCAGGCGGTTTTTGCATTTATGGGCGGTTGTGCTAGCGGTCATCGTCCTTGCAGGCTAGAGAAATCGGGGGCTACAGCAAATTGGGGCTCTACTACTAAAGTCGTCTGGAATTGAATCAGCAGCGCCCTAATAGTGAAAGCGTTCCATTTCATCTGTGCTGCGAGGACAAAAATAATGAACGACAGCATTTACCTCTCGATTCAAAACAGCCCGCGCTTCAAGGAGCTGGTTAAAAAAAGAGAACGATTCGCCTGGATTCTCTCGGCAATCATGCTCGGGTTATATGCCGCCTTTATCCTGTTAATTGCTTATGGGTCGCACATCATGGGGGCCAAGTTGACCCCTGATTCGTCTATTACCTGGGGTATTCCGATTGGTGTGGGGCTGATTGTTTCAGCCTTTATTCTGACGGCAATCTATGTACGCCGGGCCAATGGTGAGTTTGACGCGCTGAACAATGCAATTCTCAAGGAGGCGGGGCAATGATCAGGCGTCTATTGGCAACACTGGGCATCGCTGCCCTTGCACCAGCGGTTTGGGCGGGGGAGGCCCTGACTGGCGAAGTGCAAAAACAACCGCTTAATATTGCCGCGATCATCATGTTCGTTGCATTTGTTGGCGCCACGCTGTGCATTACTTACTGGGCATCGAAGCGTAACAAGTCGGCAGCCGACTATTATGCAGCTGGCGGCAAAATCACAGGGTTTCAGAATGGTCTGGCGATTGCGGGCGACTATATGTCCGCCGCCTCCTTTCTGGGTATTTCCGCGCTGGTCTACACCTCTGGCTACGATGGCCTGATCTATTCGATCGGCTTCCTGGTGGGCTGGCCCATCATCCTGTTCCTGATAGCAGAGCGTCTGCGCAACCTGGGCAAGTACACCTTTGCTGACGTGGCGTCGTACCGTCTGGGGCAAGCCCAGATTCGTTCGTTGTCAGCGTGCGGTTCGCTGGTGGTGGTTGCGTTCTACCTGATCGCGCAAATGGTGGGTGCCGGTAAGCTTATCCAGTTGCTGTTCGGCCTGGATTACCACGTAGCGGTGATCATGGTGGGCATCCTGATGTGCCTGTACGTGTTGTTCGGCGGCATGCTGGCAACCACATGGGTGCAGATCATCAAGGCGGTACTGTTGCTGTCCGGTGCGACGTTCATGGCCGTGATGGTAATGAAACACGTCAACTTCGACTTCAATGCGCTGTTTGCTGAAGCGGTCAAGATTCACCCTAAAGGTGAGGCGATCATGAGCCCGGGCGGGCTGGTGAAAGATCCAATTTCTGCGTTCTCTCTGGGCCTGGCATTGATGTTTGGTACTGCTGGCCTGCCACATATCCTGATGCGCTTCTTCACCGTGAGTGATGCGAAAGAAGCTCGCAAGAGCGTGTTGTACGCAACCGGCTTTATTGGCTACTTCTACATCCTGACCTTCATTATCGGTTTTGGCGCGATCATCCTGGTGAGCACCAACCCTGCATTCAAAGACGCTGCTGGCGCCTTGCTGGGTGGTAACAACATGGCGGCCGTGCATCTGGCTGATGCGGTAGGTGGCAGTATCTTCCTGGGCTTTATCTCGGCAGTGGCGTTCGCCACCATCCTGGCGGTGGTTGCGGGTCTGACCCTGGCTGGTGCTTCGGCGGTGTCTCACGACCTGTATGCCAGCGTGATCAAGAAGGGCAAGACCAACGACAAGGATGAGATTCGGGTTTCGAAAATCACCACCATTGCATTGGCAGTGTTGGCGATCGGCCTGGGTATCCTGTTTGAAAGCCAGAACATCGCGTTCATGGTGGGCCTGGCGTTCTCCATCGCGGCTAGCTGCAACTTCCCGGTACTGCTGCTTTCCATGTACTGGAAAAACCTGACCACTCGCGGTGCGATGATTGGCGGCTGGATGGGGCTGGTGAGTGCGGTAGGCCTGATGATTCTGGGGCCGACCATTTGGGTGCAGATCCTGCATCATGAAAAAGCGATCTTCCCTTACGAGTACCCAGCACTGTTCTCGATGATCATTGCGTTCGCGGGTATCTGGTTCTTCTCTATTACTGACAAGTCCAAGTCAGCAGAGAAAGAGCGTGCGTTGTTCTTCCCGCAGTTTGTGCGTTCGCAGACCGGTCTTGGGGCGAGCGGGGCGGTGGATCATTAATCAGCGGTAGGCGTTATGTGTAAAGCAATCCCCCTGTCGTGAGGCAGGGGGATTTTTTTGTGTTGAGGTTTGTGTGGGGGCGGGCTTGCTCGCGATGGCATCACTGCGGCCTGTCAGGCGAGCCACGGCGATACCATCGCGAGCAAGCCCGCTCCCACAGCAGTCAGTTCTGCACAGGGTTAAAACGGCGCAAAACAAAAACGGCCTCTATATATAGAGGCCGTTTTGTTTGCAGCTAAGACTATATCGTGGGATATGCCTTACTTGCGGTCTTCCAGTTTGGTCAGGTCACGCTGCTCGTAGCCGGTGTACAGCTGGCGTGGGCGGCCAATCTTGTACGGGCTGGAGAGCATTTCTTTCCAGTGCGAGATCCAGCCGACTGTACGCGACAGAGCGAAGATCACGGTGAACATGCTGGTTGGAATGCCGATCGCCTTGAGGATGATCCCCGAGTAGAAGTCGACGTTCGGGTACAGCGAGCGCTCGATGAAGTACGGGTCGGTCAGTGCAATCTCTTCCAGACGCATGGCCAACTCAAGTTGCGGATCATTTTTGATCCCCAGCTCTTTAAGTACTTCGTCGCACGTCTTCTTCATGACTGTGGCGCGTGGGTCGCGGTTTTTGTAAACGCGGTGACCGAAGCCCATCAGTTTGAATGGATCGTTCTTGTCCTTGGCCTTGGCGATGAAGGTGTCGATGTTCGAAACATCGCCAATTTCGTCGAGCATGGTCAGCACGGCTTCGTTTGCGCCGCCGTGGGCAGGGCCCCACAGTGCAGCGATGCCAGCGGCAATACAGGCGAACGGGTTAGCACCCGAAGAACCCGCCAGACGCACGGTGGAGGTCGAAGCATTCTGTTCGTGGTCAGCGTGCAGGATAAAGATCTTATCCATTGCCTTGGCCAGTACCGGGCTGATCGGTTTGATCTCGCACGGCGTGTTGAACATCATGTGCAGGAAGTTTTCGGCGTAGGTCAGGTCGTTACGCGGGTACATCATGGGTTGACCCATGGAGTACTTGTAAACCATCGCTGCGAGGGTTGGCATCTTGGCAACCAGACGGATCGCGGAAATTTCGCGATGCTGCGGGTTATTGATGTCCAGGGAGTCGTGGTAGAAGGCCGAAAGGGCGCCGACTACACCGCACATGACCGCCATCGGGTGGGCGTCACGACGGAAGCCGTTGAAGAAAGTCTTCAACTGCTCGTGAACCATGGTGTGGTTCTTCACGGTGCTGACAAATTGAGCCTTCTGCTCTGCAGTCGGCAGTTCGCCGTTCAGCAGCAGATAAGCGGTCTCAAGGTAGTCAGAGTGTTCAGCCAGCTGTTCAATCGGGTAGCCGCGGTGGAGCAGGATACCGTTGTCACCATCAATATAGGTGATCTTCGACTCGCAAGATGCAGTCGACATGAAGCCAGGGTCAAATGTGAATCGGCCCGTAGCCGTTAGGCCGCGCACATCGATTACATCGGGACCCACGGTGCCAGTTAAAATGGGCAGCTCGACGGGGGCTGCGCCCTCGATGATCAACTGCGCTTTTTTGTCAGCCATGTGGCCTCCTATTTATGCTTGAAATCATCAGACAGACCCCCCACGCAGGGCCCGCACCACTATAGTGAGATAAATTTGAATGTCAATTTGCCTAAAGTCTTGCTGTACAAGGCTTTGAGAAGCATTTTTTCGCGAATATCCCAGCCGTTTACGCCTTTTATAGCCTAAGCGCAATGCGCTATTAGGGGGAGGTGTTTGCGTTGTCATTAGTGACCTAACTGTCTATACTCGGCAGCCGACCGCCAGGGGCTTTTGGGCCTGTTTAGATGGGGGTCGTCACTCCCGGGTGGTGGGTACCTGACCAGTGCGCATCCCAACAAACTTGCCCTGATTGTTAGGGGCTCTTCAGTGTGAAAAAAGCCGTGAATAGCCAACGACCTGTAAACCTAGACCTAAGGACCATCAAACTCCCCATCACCGGCGTTACGTCATTTCTGCACCGTGTATCGGGCATTATTCTTTTTCTCGGCCTGGGCATCATGCTTTATGCATTGAGCAAATCCCTGGGTTCCGAAGAAGGTTTTGCCGAGGTGAAGGCATGCTTGACCAGTCCGCTGGCCAAATTCGTTGCGTGGGGCCTGCTCTCTGCCTTGCTGTATCACTTGGTTGCCGGTGTGCGCCACTTGATCATGGACATGGGCATCGGTGAGACGCTTGAAGGCGGCCGACTGGGCTCGAAAATCGTAATCGCCATTTCCGTGGTGATGATCGTTCTGGCGGGAGTTTGGATATGGTAACCAGCGTTACGAACCTATCGCGTTCGGGCCTCTATGACTGGATGGCACAACGTGTGTCTGCGGTCGTTCTAGCGGCTTATTTCATTTTCCTGATCGGATACCTCGTTGCGAACCCTGGCATTGGCTACGCCCAATGGCATGAACTGTTTGCAAGCAACTGGATGCGTATCTTCAGCCTGCTGGCCCTTGTTGCTCTGGGCGCACACGCCTGGGTAGGCATGTGGACCATCGCGACCGACTACCTGACGCCAATGGCGCTTGGCAAGTCCGCGACAGCAGTACGTTTCCTCTTCCAGGCAGTCTGCGGCGTTGCAATGTTCGCTTACTTCGTCTGGGGTGTGCAGATTCTTTGGGGTATCTGATTCATGGCTAACACAGTTAATACACTTTCGTTCGACGCCATCATTATTGGCGGCGGCGGTGCTGGCATGCGCGCTGCTCTGCAGCTGGCACAAGGTGGTCACAAGACTGCCGTAATCACCAAGGTTTTCCCGACTCGTTCGCACACCGTATCGGCTCAGGGTGGCATTACCTGCGCGATCGCGTCTGCAGATCCAAACGATGACTGGCGCTGGCACATGTACGATACCGTCAAGGGTTCCGACTATATCGGTGACCAGGACGCTATCGAATACATGTGTTCCGTAGGCCCGGAAGCCGTATACGAACTTGAACACATGGGCATGCCGTTCTCCCGTACTGAACAGGGTCGCATCTACCAGCGTCCTTTCGGTGGTCAGTCCAAGGACTTCGGTAAAGGCGGTCAGGCTGCCCGTACCTGCGCTGCAGCCGACCGTACCGGTCACGCGCTGCTGCACACCCTGTACCAGGCCAACCTGAAGGCTGGCACTGTATTCCTTAACGAATACTACGGTGTCGATCTGGTGAAGAACGAGGCTGGCGACTTTGTCGGCATGATCGTTATCTGCATCGAAACAGGCGAAACCTCTTACGTTCGCGCTAACGCCACCGTATTGGCGACTGGCGGTGCAGGCCGTATCTACTCGTCCACTACCAACGCTCTGATCAACACCGGTGACGGTATTGGCATGGCGCTGCGTGCTGGCGTGCCGGTACAAGACATCGAAATGTGGCAGTTCCACCCAACCGGTATTGCCGGCGCCGGTGTACTGGTTACAGAAGGTTGCCGTGGTGAAGGTGGATACCTGATCAACAAGCACGGTGAGCGTTTCATGGAGCGTTACGCTCCGAACGCTAAAGACCTTGCTGGTCGTGACGTTGTAGCTCGCTCGATGGTTAAGGAAATCATCGCGGGCAACGGTTGCGGTCCAGATGGCGACCACGTAATGCTGAAACTCGATCACCTGGGTGAAGAAGTTCTGCACAGCCGTCTGCCAGGCATCATGGAACTGTCCAAGACCTTCGCTCACGTCGATCCAGCCGTAGCGCCGATCCCGGTTGTTCCAACTTGCCACTATATGATGGGCGGCGTTGCCACCAACATTCATGGCCAAGCGATCACTCAGGACGCTGATGGCGTTGATACCATCATCCCTGGCCTGTTCGCAGTGGGTGAAGTGGCGTGCGTATCGGTACACGGTGCCAACCGTCTGGGCGGCAACTCGCTGCTTGACCTGGTGGTGTTCGGTCGTGCTGCAGGCCTGTTCCTTGAGCAGACCCTGAAAGAAGGCGTTGATTACGCTCGTCCTCGCCAGTCCGACATCGACGCTGCCCTGGCACGTCTGGACGGCCTGAACTCGCGTACTGACGGCGAAGACGTAGCTACCCTGCGTAAAGAGCTGCAAAGCTGCATGCAGAACTACTTCGGTGTATTCCGTACTGGCGAATACATGCAGAAGGGTATTGCCCAGCTGGCTGATCTGCGCAAGCGCATCGCCAACGTGAAAATCAACGATAAGAGCCAGGCGTTCAACACGGCCCGTATCGAAGCCCTTGAGCTGCAAAACCTGCTCGAAGTGGCTGAAGCAACTGCAATCGCTGCTGAAGTTCGTAAAGAATCGCGCGGTGCTCACGCCCGTGAAGATTTCGAAGATCGTGATGACGTTAACTGGCTGTGCCACACCCTGTACTTCCCGGGTGAAAAGCGCGTTGCCAAGCGAGCCGTAAACTTCTCGCCGAAAACCGTCCCGACCTTTGAACCCATGATTCGGACTTACTAAGGGTGGCCGATATGTTGAAAGTCAGTGTTTATCGCTACAACCCGGACCAGGACGCTGCGCCGTTCATGCAAGAGTTTCAGGTCAATACCAATGGTAAAGACCTGATGGTGCTGGACGTGCTGGCGCTGGTTAAAGAGCAGGACGAGGGTTTCTCCTATCGTCGCTCTTGCCGTGAGGGCGTTTGCGGCTCCGACGGCATGAACATCAACGGCAAAAACGGCCTGGCGTGTGTAACGCCGCTGTCCGCTGTCGTTAAAGGCAACAAGCTGATTGTTCGTCCATTGCCAGGTTTGCCGGTTATCCGTGACCTGGTCGTCGATATGAGCATCTTCTACAAGCAATACGAAAAAGTTAAGCCGTTCCTGCAGAACGATACTCCGGCTCCGGCCATTGAGCGTCTGCAATCGCCAGAAGAGCGTGAAAAGCTCGACGGTCTGTACGAGTGCATCCTGTGCGCTTGCTGCTCGACCTCGTGCCCGTCCTTCTGGTGGAACCCGGACAAGTTCCTGGGCCCTGCTGCACTGCTGCAAGCCTATCGTTTCCTGGCTGACAGCCGTGACACCAAGACCAGCGAGCGTCTGGCTTCACTGGATGACCCGTTCAGCGTATTCCGCTGCCGCGGGATCATGAACTGCGTAAACGTGTGTCCGAAGGGCTTGAACCCGACTAAGGCCATTGGACACGTGCGTAGCATGCTGCTGCAAAGCGGCGTGTGATCCAAAGCTGTAACGCAGGACCGCTGTAACCGTAGATGCTACGGCGCAGGCTTCAACCGGCGCCGTAGTTTTAACCTGAGCAACAGCTCATAAAGCTGCGGCTCTTATTTTGAAGAAATGAGACCAGCAGGGGCATCCGGGCTGGTACCCGGACTATCAGCGTGATCCTAAGTGGCTTGTTTTAGTCGCTGTATTCGGACTTTCTCAAGCGTGCTCTGGTGTTCTCGTCGATGGTGTCCCCTAACCGAGGGTGACCAAGCATGCAAGAAAGCGTGATGCAGCGCATGTGGAACAGCGGCTATCTTTCAGGTGGTAACGCTGCCTATGTGGAAGAGCTCTACGAGCTCTACCTGCACGACCCTAACGCTGTGCCAGAAGAATGGCGCACCAAATTTCAGACGTTGCCCGCTGACGGCAACTCTGCCAACGATGTTTCGCACTCCACAATCCGCGATCATTTCGTGCTGCTGGCAAAGAACCAGCGCCGCGCCCAACCGGTTTCCGCCGGGAGCGTGAGCAGTGAGCACGAGAAGAAGCAGGTTGAAGTGCTGCGATTGATCCAGGCCTATCGGATGCGCGGCCACCAGGCAGCCCAGCTTGATCCGCTGGGGCTGTGGCAGCGTCCTGCACCTGCAGACCTGTCGATCAATCATTACGGCTTGACCAATGCCGATCTTGATACGACCTTCCGTGCCGGCGACCTGTATATCGGCAAAGAGGAAGCGAGCCTACGCGAAATTCTCGAAGCGTTGCAGCAGACATATTGCCGCACCATCGGCGCAGAGTTCACGCACATCGTCGATTCCGAGCAGCGCCACTGGTTTGAACAGCGCCTCGAAAGCGTACGCGGCCGTCCAGCGTATTCGGCTGAAGTCAAAGGCCATCTGCTTGAGCGCGTCACTGCTGCTGAAGGTCTGGAGAAGTACCTGGGTACCAAATACCCGGGCACCAAGCGTTTCGGCCTGGAAGGCGGCGAAAGCCTGATTCCTTTGCTGGACGAGCTGATCCAGCGTTCGGGCAACTACGGCACCAAGGAAATCGTTATCGGCATGGCCCACCGTGGCCGTCTGAACGTATTGGTGAACACCTTCGGCAAAAACCCGCGCGAGCTGTTCGACGAGTTCGAAGGCAAGAAAAAAATCGAGCTGGGTTCCGGTGACGTTAAATATCACCAGGGCTTCTCCTCCAACGTCATGACCTCCGGTGGCGAAGTTCACCTGGCAATGGCGTTTAACCCGTCCCACCTGGAAATCGTTTCTCCAGTGGTTGAAGGGTCTGTACGTGCTCGCCAGGACCGTCGTAACGACAGCACCGGCGAAAAGGTACTGCCGATTTCCATCCACGGTGACGCTGCATTCGCAGGTCAGGGCGTGGTCATGGAAACCTTCCAGATGTCGCAGACTCGCGGCTTCAAGACTGGCGGTACGGTTCACCTGGTCATCAACAACCAGGTTGGCTTCACCATCAGCAATCCGGAAGACTCGCGTTCTACCGAGTACTGCACTGACGTCGCGAAAATGATTCAGGCCCCGATCCTCCATGTAAATGGTGATGATCCGGAAGCCGTATTGTTCGTGACCCAGCTGGCTATCGACTACCGCATGCAGTTCAAGCGTGACGTCGTGATCGACCTGTTCTGCTACCGCCGTCGCGGTCACAACGAGGCCGATGAGCCAAACGGCACTCAGCCGCTGATGTATCAGCAGATCGCCAAGCAGCGCACTACCCGTGAGCTGTATGCCGAGCGTCTGACGCAAGAGAAAGTGGTAGACGCAGAGCGCGTTCAGGCCAAGATCGACGAATATCGCAACGCGCTGGACAACGGTCTGCATGTTGTGAAAAGTCTGGTCAAAGAGCCTAACAAAGAGCTGTTTGTAGACTGGCGCCCATACCTGGGTCACGCCTGGACTGCTCGTCACGACACGCGTTTTGATCTCAAGACCCTGCAAGAACTGTCGGCCAAGCTGCTGGAAATTCCAGATGGC
Source organism: Pseudomonas sp. ML2-2023-6 (assembly GCF_037055265.1). Lineage (NCBI taxonomy): Bacteria > Pseudomonadati > Pseudomonadota > Gammaproteobacteria > Pseudomonadales > Pseudomonadaceae > Pseudomonas > Pseudomonas sp. ML2-2023-6. The sequence continues at coordinate 2,411,198 of NZ_CP146347.1, forward strand.
TTCGTGGTTCAGCGTCAGGTTGCGAAGATCTACGAAGACCGTCAAAAAATGCAAGCCGGCGGCCTGCCGATCAACTGGGGTTATGCCGAAACAATGGCATACGCAACCCTGCAGTTCGAAGGTCACCCGATCCGCATGACGGGTCAGGACATTGGTCGCGGTACGTTCTCGCACCGTCACGCCGTGTTGCACAACCAGAAAGATGCTGGCACCTACATTCCTCTGAAGCACCTGTTCGAGGGTCAGCCACGTTTTGACCTGTACGACTCGTTGCTGTCGGAAGAAGCAGTATTGGCGTTCGAATACGGTTACTCGACCACCACGCCAGAGGCGCTGGTGATCTGGGAAGCCCAGTTCGGCGACTTCGCCAACGGCGCCCAGGTTGTAATCGACCAGTTCATCACCAGCGGTGAGCACAAGTGGGGCCGTCTGTGCGGTCTGACCATGTTGCTGCCACACGGTTATGAAGGTCAGGGCCCGGAGCACTCCTCTGCACGTCTTGAGCGTTACCTGCAATTGTGCGCTGAGCACAACATTCAGGTGTGCGTACCAACAACTCCTGCACAGATCTACCATCTGCTGCGCCGCCAGGTTATCCGTCCGCTGCGCAAGCCGCTGATCGTCCTGACACCGAAGTCGTTGCTGCGTCACAAATTGGCAATCTCGACCCTGGAAGATCTGGCCGAAGGTTCGTTCCAGACCGTTATTCCGGAAATCGATGCGCAAGATCCGGCGAAAGTCGGTCGCATCGTGCTGTGTAGCGGCAAGGTCTACTACGACCTGTTGGAAAAACGCCGTGCCGAAGGTCGTGATGACATCGCCATCGTGCGTCTTGAGCAGCTGTACCCGTTCCCTGAGGACGACTTGATTGAAGTCCTGGCTCCGTACAAAAACGCCAAGCATATTGTTTGGTGTCAGGAAGAGCCGATGAACCAGGGTGCCTGGTACTGCAGCCAACACCACATGCGCCGCATCATTGGCGGTCACGACAAGTCTCTCGTACTTGAGTACGCGGGCCGTGACGCTTCTGCTGCACCTGCTTGTGGTTACGCATCGATGCACGCTGAGCAACAGGCAAAACTGTTGCAAGACGCGTTCACTGTTTAACGCCTTCGCGCACTGAAACCGAATTTAAGGAACCAAAGAACATGGCTATCGAGATCAAAGCCCCAACATTTCCGGAATCGGTTGCCGATGGCACCGTTGCCACCTGGCACAAGCAACCGGGCGACGCTGTAAAACGCGACGACCTGATTGTTGACATCGAAACCGACAAGGTTGTGCTGGAAGTACTGGCTACAGCTGACGGCGTTCTGGGCGCTATCGTCAAGAACGAAGGCGACACCGTTCTGTCCGACGAAGTTCTGGGCTCCATCGTTGAAGGCGGTGTTGCTGCTGCCCCAGCCGCTGCTGCACCGGCCGCTCAGGCTGCTGCTCCTGCTGCTGATGGCGAAGACGATCCTGTTGCTGCTCCTGCAGCTCGCAAGATCGCTGAAGAAAACGGCATCAACATCGCTTCCGTTGCCGGTACTGGCAAAGGCGGTCGTGTGACCAAGGAAGACGTAGTTGCTGCTGTTGCTGCCAAAAAGGCCGCTCCTGCTGCTGCGCCGGCCAAGGCCGCTGCTCCTGCCGCTGCTGCTCCGGTATTCGCTGTTGGCGACCGCGTAGAAAAACGCGTTCCGATGACCCGCGTTCGTGCCACTGTGGCCAAGCGTCTGGTTGAAGCTCAGTCGAACATGGCGATGCTGACCACTTTCAACGAAGTGGACATGACTGAAATCATGGCACTGCGTTCGAAGTACAAGGACCAGTTCGAGAAGGCCCACAACGGCGTACGCCTGGGCTTCATGTCGTTCTTCGTCAAAGCTGCTACCGAGTCGCTGAAACGCTTCCCGGCTGTGAACGCTTCGATCGACGGTTCCGACATCGTTTACCACGGCTTCGCCGACATCGGTGTTGCTGTATCCAGCGACCGTGGTCTGGTGGTTCCGGTTCTGCGTAACGCCGAACTGATGAGCCTGGCTGAAATCGAAGGCGGTATCGCTGCTTACGGCAAGAAAGCCCGTGACGGTAAGCTGTCGATCGACGAAATGACCGGCGGTACCTTCACGATCACCAACGGTGGTACTTTCGGTTCGATGATGTCGACCCCGATCGTTAACCCGCCGCAAGCCGCGATCCTGGGCATGCACAACATCCTTCAGCGTCCAATGGCAATCAACGGTCAGGTAGTTATCCGTCCGATGATGTATTTGGCTCTGTCTTACGATCACCGCTTGATCGACGGCAAAGAAGCTGTAAGTTTCCTGGTAGCAATCAAAAACCTGCTGGAAGACCCAGCTCGTCTGCTGCTGGATATCTAATAGAAGCAGCTGCAAGCTTCAGGTGACAAGCTGCGAGAAAAAGCAGCTTGGCTTGGGCTTGCAGCTTGCAGCTGACAGCTTGTAGCTAATAGAGGATCTATTTTCATGTCTCAGAAATTTGACGTTGTAGTGATTGGTGCGGGCCCTGGCGGCTACGTTGCAGCCATCAAGGCCGCGCAATTGGGCCTTTCGACTGCTTGCATCGAAAAATACACCGACAAGGAAGGCAAACTGGCTCTGGGCGGTACTTGCCTGAACGTTGGTTGCATTCCATCCAAGGCGCTGCTGGACAGCTCCTGGAAGTATCACGAAGCCAAGGATGCATTTGCTATCCACGGCATCACCACCGGTGAAGTGAAGATGGACGTAGCTGCGATGGTTGGCCGTAAAGCCAACATCGTTAAAGGTCTGACTTCCGGCGTTGCTACCCTGTTCAAGGCTAACGGTGTTACTTCCCTGCAAGGCCACGGCAAACTGCTGGCCGGCAAGCGTGTTGAACTGACCAAGCCAGACGGCAGCGTTGAAATCATCGAAGCCGAGAACGTGATTCTGGCATCGGGTTCGCGCCCAATCGACATTCCACCGGCTCCAGTTGATAACAACGTGATCGTTGATTCGACCGGCGCACTGGAATTCCAATCCGTACCTAAGCGTCTGGGCGTTATCGGCGCTGGTGTTATCGGTCTGGAACTGGGTTCGGTATGGTCCCGTCTGGGCGCTCAGGTAACTGTTCTGGAAGCTCTGGACACGTTCCTGATGGCTGCTGACGCTGCCGTTTCGAAAGAAGCCTACAAAACCCTGACCAAACAAGGTCTGGACATCAAGCTGGGCGCTCGCGTAACCGGTTCCAAGGTTAACGGCGAAGAAGTCGTTGTGACCTACACCGACGCCAACGGCGAACAGACCATCACGTTCGACAAGCTGATCGTAGCCGTGGGTCGCCGTCCGGTGACTACCGAACTGCTGGCAGCTGACAGCGGCGTGACCATCGACGAGCGCGGTTTCGTGTTTGTTGACGATCATTGCGCCACCAGCGTACCGGGCGTATTCGCCATCGGTGACGTGGTTCGCGGCATGATGTTGGCTCACAAGGCTTCGGAAGAAGGCATCATGGTTGTTGAGCGCATCAAAGGTCACAAGACCGAGATGAACTACGACCTGATTCCATCGGTTATTTACACTCACCCGGAGATCGCGTGGGTAGGTAAAACCGAACAGGCCTTGAAAGCTGAAGGCGTTGAAGTTAACGTCGGCACCTTCCCGTTCGCAGCCAGTGGCCGTGCCATGGCAGCAAACGACACCGGTGGCTTTGTTAAAGTCATTGCTGATGCCAAAACTGACCGCGTACTGGGCGTCCACGTGATTGGCCCGAGCGCTGCAGAGCTGGTTCAGCAGGGCGCTATCGGTATGGAATTCGGCACTAGTGCCGAGGATCTGGGCATGATGGTTTTCTCCCATCCAACCCTGTCCGAAGCGTTGCACGAAGCAGCGCTGGCTGTGAATGGCGGTGCCATCCACATTGCCAACCGTAAGAAACGTTAATACCAGACAATAAGAAACCACGGCGGTTTGCCCGTCGTGAGCCTTGCTAGCAAGCCTCACCGCGGAACTTCCGCCGGACGCAGTCTTGTCTTGTTTGACCCAGGCCCGACTCCGCTCACGCGTGTGTCGGGTTTGTTGAAGCAGCACAAGCAGCAGTCACAGGTGGTGCGGCACTAATAAAAGTGCAGCGCCGAATGCGCAGTACCTAACGAAGACGGTAAAAAGCATGAATCTTCACGAGTATCAGGGTAAGCAGCTGTTCGCTGAATACGGCCTGCCAGTATCCAAGGGTTATGCAGTAGATACCCCGGAAGCAGCCGCAGAAGCTTGCGACAAAATCGGCGGAACTGAATGGGTTGTTAAAGCCCAGGTTCACGCAGGTGGTCGCGGTAAAGCGGGCGGCGTAAAGCTGGTTCGCAGCAAAGAAGACGCTAAAGCATTCGCACAACAGTGGTTGGGCAAGCGTCTGGTGACTTACCAGACTGATGCCGCTGGTCAGCCGGTCACCAAGATCCTGGTTGAATCGTGCACTGATATCGCTAAAGAGCTGTACCTGGGCGCTGTCGTTGACCGTTCGAGCCGCCGTATCGTGTTCATGGCTTCCACCGAAGGTGGCGTGGACATCGAGAAAATCGCTCACGACACTCCAGAAAAAATTCTGAAAGCAACTATCGATCCACTGGTTGGCGCTCAGCCATTCCAGGGTCGCGAGTTGGCTTTCCAGTTGGGTCTGGAAGGCAAGCAAGTTACTCAGTTCGCCAAGATCTTCGTAGGTCTGGCCAAGCTGTTCAAGGATCACGACCTGGCTCTGCTGGAAGTGAACCCGCTGGTTATCAAGACTGACGGCGATCTGCACTGCCTCGATGCGAAAATCAACATCGACGCAAACGCCATGTACCGTCAGGCCAAGCTGAAAACTTTCCACGATCCGTCGCAAGACGATCCGCGCGAAGCGCACGCTGCCAAGTTCGAACTGAACTACGTAGCACTGGAAGGCAACATCGGCTGCATGGTAAACGGCGCTGGTCTGGCGATGGGCACCATGGACATCGTTAACCTGCATGGCGGCAAGCCAGCCAACTTCCTCGACGTTGGCGGCGGTGCTACCAAAGAACGCGTAACCGAAGCGTTCAAGATCATCCTGTCCGACAGCAATGTCGCTGCAGTATTGGTCAACATCTTCGGCGGCATCGTTCGTTGCGACATGATTGCCGAAGGCATCATCGGTGCAGTGAAAGAAGTCGGCGTGAAAATCCCGGTGGTTGTTCGCCTTGAAGGCAACAACGCTGAACTGGGCGCTAAAGTACTGGCAGAAAGCGGCTTGAACATCATCGCTGCTACCAGCTTGACCGACGCTGCTCAACAAGTTGTTAAAGCTGCGGAGGGCAAGTAATGAGCGTCCTGATCAATAAAGACACCAAAGTTATCTGCCAGGGCATCACTGGTTCGCAGGGTAGCTTCCACACCCAGCAAGCCATTGAATACGGCACCAAGATGGTTGGTGGCGTTACTCCGGGCAAAGGCGGTACCACTCACCTGGACCTGCCTGTTTTCAACACCGTGAAAGAAGCTGTAGCTGCCACTGGCGCAACCGCCAGCGTTATCTACGTACCAGCTCCTTTCTGCAAGGATTCCATCCTTGAAGCAGCTTTCGGCGGCATCAAGCTGATCGTTTGCATCACTGAAGGCATTCCTACCCTGGACATGCTGGACGCTAAAGTTAAGTGCGACGAGCTGGGTGTAATCCTGATCGGCCCTAACTGCCCAGGCGTTATCACCCCAGGCGAATGCAAGATCGGCATCATGCCAGGTCACATTCACTTGCCAGGCAAAGTAGGCATCGTGTCGCGTTCCGGCACCCTGACTTACGAAGCTGTGAAGCAAACTACTGATGCCGGTTTCGGTCAGTCGACTTGCGTAGGCATCGGCGGTGACCCGATCCCTGGTTCCAACTTCATCGACATCCTGAAGTTGTTCCAGGAAGACCCGAAGACCGAAGCGATCGTAATGATCGGTGAGATCGGCGGTTCGGCTGAAGAAGAAGCGGCTGCCTACATCAAGGCACACGTGACCAAGCCAGTTGTTTCCTACATCGCTGGTGTGACTGCCCCTGCAGGCAAGCGCATGGGCCATGCTGGCGCAATCATCTCTGGCGGCAAGGGTACTGCAGACGAGAAGTTTGCTGCCCTGGAAGACGCAGGCGTTAAAACCGTGCGTTCGCTGGCAGATATCGGCAAGGCTCTGTCTGAGCTGACTGGCTGGGCTGTCAAATAAGCCTCGCGCTTAACTGACTGCTACACCAGGCAAAGGCCACCTTCGGGTGGCCTTTGTGCGTTCTGGGGTATGCACCTACGGCAGCTGCTACGAAGTAATGCCTATCCCAGCGAAGAAAAACCACACCAAACCATTTTTCGATGTCATTCATGCGACAACTGCGTTCGTTCATCGGACAGTCCGCCCTCTAACAGTGCGTTGTAGGAAAAAAATCGGTAATCTTGCCGCCATTCCGCAGTTCTGCGTGAGCATCCCAAAAGGAAGCCGCGCGCTAGACGGGTTGGACTTATACAGACCGACAGCATTTCCCACATCCGTACGGGAAATTCCCCTCTAAATTCCGATTCAGTAGTGTGGTATTTCCGTAATGAAAGTATTGAAAGGCCAGGACATTCTGGCACTTGGGTTTATGACTTTTGCCCTGTTCGTTGGGGCGGGTAACATCATTTTCCCGCCAATCGTTGGCCTGCAAGCCGGGCCTAATGTCTGGATGGCCGCATTGGGCTTCCTGATCACCGCAGTAGGTCTGCCGGTGGTGACTGTTATTGCGCTGGCCAAAGTTGGCGGCGGCATGGATGCACTGAGCAGCCCGATCGGCAAAGTGGCTGGTGGCTTGCTGGCGGCTGTGGCCTATCTGGCTGTTGGCCCGCTGTTCGCGACCCCGCGTACCGCCACTGTATCCTTTGAAGTCGGCCTGGCACCGTTGACCGGTGAGAGCCCGCTGGCGCTGTTCCTGTACAGCTCGGTGTACTTCCTGATTGTGTTCTTCGTTTCGCTGTACCCGGGTCGTTTGCTGGACACGGTAGGGCGCTTCCTTGCTCCGCTGAAAATCATCGCGCTGGCCATTCTCGGCATTGCTGCCGTTGCCTTGCCTGCAGGTGATGTTGGCGTTGCGACCCCTGAATACGTCGCTGCACCGTTCTCCCAAGGTTTTATCAATGGTTACCTGACCATGGATACACTGGGTGCACTGGTGTTCGGCATTGTGATCGTGAACGCCATTCGTTCCCGTGGGGTTGAGTCGCCGAAGCTGATTACCCGTTACGCAATCATTGCCGGCCTGATCGCCGGGGTTGGTTTGGCGCTGGTGTACATCAGCCTGTTCCGCCTGGGCGCGGGCAGCCATGAAGTGGCAGCGGGCGCAACCAATGGCGCGGCAGTACTGCATGCCTACGTACAGCACACCTTCGGTTCGCTGGGCAGCGGTTTCCTGGCGGTGCTGATCGCTCTGGCCTGCCTGGTAACGGCTGTTGGCCTGACGTGTGCCTGCGCTGAATACTTCAGTAAGGTATTGCCACTGTCTTACAAGACGCTGGTGATTATCCTTGCCGTGTTCTCGCTGGCCGTGTCGAACCTCGGTTTGACGCAGTTGATCGCGTTCTCCATCCCGCTGCTGACGGCGATTTACCCGCCGTGCATCGTGCTGGTGGCCTTGAGCTTCTGCAAAGGCCTGTGGCATGCGCAGGCGCGCATCGTTGGCCCGGTAATGCTGGTTTCGTTCCTTTTCGGTTCGATCGATGCGCTTAAAGGCGCTGGCCTGGGCGGTTGGATTCCGGCCCAACTGGCTAACATGCCATTCAGCGATCAGGGCCTGGCGTGGTTGGTGCCGTGCCTTGTGACCCTGCTGGGCGCAGTTGTCTGCGACCGTCTGCTGGGCAAGCGTCAAGAAGCACTCGCGTAATATCCGGATCGCCAAAAGCGTTACCGGATACATAAAAAAGCCCTGCATCTAACGGATGCAGGGCTTTTTTTATGGCTGTGTGTTCAAACACAACAAAGCCCGCATAGCGCGGGCTTTGTTTTGCATCACAAAAAGCGCTGTTACTTGCTTTCTGGAGTTGCCACTGGAGCTGCAGGAACAGCTGGAGCGGCTTCTTCAGCAGCAGCTTTGTTGGACTCGGCCTGAGCTTTGGCCGCTTCGGCATTTTCTTTCGCCGCGTCGTTCACTTTGTCCTGGGCTTCAGACATTTTTTCTTGAGCTTGCTCAGCGTGCTGAGTAGCGTCCTGAGCTTTGTCTTCGGATTTTTTATCGCAGGCAGCGAGGCCAAGCGAAGCAGCCAGCATCAAGGCAACAGCAAAAGTATTACGCATGGGGTGTTTCTCCTTATGAGTAGATCTACGGGGCGTTTGAGCGTTGTCCGATAGCTTAAGTTCCATGCTCGTACACATATATAAGTAAGGCATCGTCCGTTGAAAGTATTGGTAAAAAACCGATGCAACCTCAACAGGCCTTGAAATCTTAACCTAGGGCCCCAACTTTCATCACATCCCGCCACCAACCCATCAGGGCGTGGCTCATGCCATCTAATCGGAGTTTGATAACAATGAGCGTGGAAACTCAAAAGGAAACCCTGGGCTTCCAGACCGAGGTCAAGCAACTGCTGCACCTCATGATCCATTCGCTGTACTCCAACAAGGAAATCTTCCTTCGCGAATTGATCTCGAACGCCTCTGATGCTGTCGACAAATTACGTTTTGAAGCACTGTCCAAGCCTGAGCTGCTCGAAGGCGGCTCGGATCTGAAAATCCGTGTGAGCTTCGACAAGGACGCCAACACCGTCACCCTCGAAGACAACGGTATCGGCATGAACCGTGACGACGTGATCACCCACCTGGGTACGATTGCCAAGTCCGGTACTGCTGACTTTATGAAAAACCTTTCGGGCGACCAGAAAAAGGATTCGCACCTGATCGGTCAGTTCGGCGTGGGCTTCTACTCGGCCTTTATCGTCGCCGACAAGGTTGACGTCTACAGCCGCCGTGCCGGAAGCCCTGCAAGCGAAGGCGTGCACTGGTCCTCCAAGGGCGAAGGCGAGTTTGAAGTCGCGACCGTTGAAAAAGCCGATCGCGGCACCAAAATCGTGCTGCATCTGAAGTCCGGCGAATCCGAGTTCGCTGACGGCTGGCGCCTGCGCAACATCATTAAAAAGTACTCCGACCATATCGCCTTGCCGATCGAGTTGCCTAAAGAGCAGGCCGCTGCCGAAGGCGAAGAAGCACCGGCACTGGAGTGGGAAACCGTTAACCGTGCAAGTGCTCTGTGGACCCGTCCTCGTACTGAAGTCAAGGACGAGGAATACCAGGAGTTCTACAAGCACATTGCCCATGACTACGAGAACCCGCTGGCCTGGAGCCACAACAAGGTTGAAGGCAAGCTCGAGTACAGCTCCTTGCTCTACGTACCGGCCCGCGCTCCGTTCGACCTGTACCAGCGTGAAGCGCCTAAAGGCCTGAAGCTGTATGTACAGCGTGTATTTGTCATGGATCAGGCCGAGTCGTTCCTGCCGCTGTACCTGCGCTTTATCAAAGGCGTGATCGACTCCAACGATCTGTCGTTGAACGTGTCGCGGGAAATCCTGCAAAAAGACCCGATCATCGACTCGATGAAAACGGCGCTGACCAAGCGTGTGCTCGACATGCTGGAAAAACTGGCGAAGAACGACCCTGAGAAATACCAGGGCTTCTGGAAAAACTTCGGCCAGGTGATGAAAGAAGGCCCGGCTGAAGATTTCGCCAACAAGGAAAAAATCGCCGGTCTGCTGCGTTTCGCTTCGACCCACGGTGACGACGGTGAGCAAAACGTTTCACTGACCGAATACTTGGCTCGCGCCAAGGAAGGTCAGGACAAGATTTACTACCTGACCGGCGAAACCTACGCACAGGTCAAGAACAGCCCGCACCTCGAAGTCTTCCGCAAGAAAGGCATCGAAGTACTGCTGTTGACCGACCGTATCGACGAGTGGCTGATGAGCTACCTCAGCGACTTCGACGCCAAGAGCTTTGTCGACGTGGCTCGTGGCGACCTCGATCTGGGCAACCTGCACTCCGAAGAGGACAAGAAAGCCGCAGAAGAAGTGGCCAAGGCCAAAGAAGGTCTGGTTGAGCGGATCAAGGCAGCCTTGGGCGAAAGCGTCAGCGAAGTGCGTGTATCGCACCGTCTGACCGACTCTCCAGCGATTCTGGCTATCGGTGAGCAGGACCTGGGCATGCAAATGCGCCAGATCCTCGAAGCCAGCGGTCAGAAAGTGCCTGAATCGAAGCCGATCTTCGAATTCAACCCGGCTCACCCGCTGATCGAGAAACTCGATGCAGAGCAGAGTGAAGAGCGCTTTGGCGACCTGTCGCACATCCTCTTTGATCAGGCAGCCCTGGCAGCCGGTGACAGCTTGAAAGACCCTGCGGCTTATGTCCGTCGGCTGAACAAATTGTTAGTAGAGTTGTCGGTCTAACCGCGCTATAAAAACCCGCTTCGGCGGGTTTTTTTTGTTTTGAGTTCAGGAGTTTTTAATGAAATCAATTACGGTCAGTTCAGTGGCCTATCAAATCGACGGCCAACCTTACGAAGGCCGCCTCGCTTTTGACCCGAGCCGAGAAGATCCGCTGCCGGGTTTGCTGATGGCGCCCAACTGGATGGGCATCAGCGAGGGCGCCGAAGAGATCGCCAAGTCGGTAGCCGAGCAAGGCTATGTGGTGTTGATCGCCGACCTGTACGGCCAGGCCATCCGCCCAACCAACGCTGACGAGGCGGGCGCTGCAATGATGCCGCTCAAGAATGACCGTGCCTTGCTGCGCAAACGGATGTGGGCCGCCTATGACATGCTGAAAAATCAGGGACTGGCCCAGGTCGACAGCAGCAAGCTGGCAACCTTTGGCTTCTGTTTTGGCGGCTGCTGCTCGCTGGAGCTGGCACGTAGCGGTGCACCGCTGCAGGCTACTGTGTCTTTCCACGGCTCGCTCGATACGCCTAACGCTGTCGATGCGAAGAGCATCAAGGGTTCGGTGCTGGTATTGCACGGCGCATCTGATCCATTGGTGCCAAGCGAACAGCTACCGGTGTTTGAGGCCGAGATGAATGCAGCGGGTGTGGACTGGCAGTTGACCAGCTACGGCGGCGCAGTGCATTCCTTCACCGACCCGCACGCCAACGTGCCGGGCAAGATGATGTACGACGCCAAAACCTCCAGCCGGGCGTTTACCGCCATGCACAACCTGCTGGATGAAGTGTTTCGCGATTGATATCAGGGCTGTTCATGTAGCCGCTGTCGAGGCACGAGGTCGTTAACCTTGACGACTGCTGCGCAGCCTCGCGCTGCTCGTCAGCGGCTACAGAGATACTTCAAGTGTGGGAGCGAGCCTGCTCGCGAAGATCATTCGCGAGCAGGCTCGCTCCCACTGGGGCTTGAACTGGAACAGAGTATCTACAGGGATCGCGTCATGGTTTCGCTCACGGTCAAATCCCGCATCAGCAACCCATACTGCAAATCCACCTGCTCGGGAATCGGCAGGTACACCGTGTGACCGTCACCCGGTGCCACCTGGGTCGGCAAGCCTGCGCTGTTGTGCAGTCGGTCCAGATCAAAGTGGTAGTTGCCTTTGGGTGTCATCAGCTCCAGATGGTCGCCCAGGGCAAAACGGTTTTTCACCTTGACCTCGGCCAGACCGTTGCGCCGCTCGCCGGTCAACTCCCCGACAAACTGCTGGCGGTGCGATAACGAACTGCCATGCAGGTAGTTCTGGTACTCATCGTGTACATGCCGACGTAAAAAGCCCTCGGTATAGCCACGCTGGGCCAGTGACTCCAGATCCGTCATCAAGCTGCGGTCAAACTCACGGCCCGCCACTGCATCATCAATCGCCTTGCGATACACCTGAGTGGCCCGTGCGCAGTAGAAGTGGGACTTGGTCCGGCCTTCGATTTTCAGCGAGTGCACGCCCATCTCGGTCAGCCGCGCCACGTGCTGCACGGCACGCAGATCCTTGGAGTTCATGATGTAAGTGCCGTGCTCGTCTTCGAACGCGGTCATCGGTTCATCCGGGCGTTGGGATTCGTGCAGCACAAACACTTCATCGGTGGGTGCGCCTACACCCAGGGTTGGCTCAACCACATTGACGATATTGCCCAGCTCGTTTTCCGTGGCCGGTTTGGTGTCGTACTTCCAGCGGCAGGCATTGGTGCAACTGCCCTGATTGGCGTCGCGCTTGTTCATGTAGCCGGACAACAGGCAGCGCCCGGAGTAGGCCATGCACAGCGCGCCATGCACGAAAATCTCCAGCTCCATGTCCGGTACTTGCTGGCGAATCTCTTCGATCTCTTCCAGCGACAGTTCGCGCGACAGGATGATCCGGCTCAAACCCTGCTGCTGCCAGAACTCGACACTGGCCCAGTTCACCGTATTGGCCTGGACCGACAAATGAATCGGCACCTGCGGGAAGTTTTTGCGCACCAGCATGATCAGGCCCGGGTCAGACATGATCAGCGCGTCCGGGGCCATGGCAATTACCGGTTCCAGATCCTTGAGGAAGGTGCGCAGCTTGGCGTTGTGCGGGGCAATATTGACCACTACGTAAAAGCGCTTGCCTTGGGCGTGGGCCTCGGCGATCCCAATAGCCAGGTTGGCGTGGTCGAATTCGTTGTTACGCACCCGCAGGCTATAGCGTGGTTGGCCTGCGTACACCGCGTCGGCACCATAAGCGAAGGCATAACGCATGTTTTTCAGGGTGCCGGCTGGGGCGAGAAGTTCGGGCGGGGCAAGGTGCATAGTCAGGTCGTTCGCAAAAAGGCGCGATGGTAGTCGAGCCTGACTGCCTGATTATTGACCTGGGTCTATAGGTTGAGCTTGAAGCTGACACTCATGCGGGTGGACTGTCCCTTATGCAGCAGCGTAAGCCCTGGGTGGCCCGGCAGGTGGTGGGCATTGACCGGATGGCTGACGGGTTCGAAGCAGAAGAAGTCCTCTCCCGGCGGGCAATACACCAGGCAGTAACGGCTATCTGTTGCTTGACACTCCAGCGAGTAACCCAGATCCGGCTGACTGATCATTGCACTGCCATCCCACTCGGTAAAGCAGTTATCGAGTCGGGTTTGCGGCAAGCGGTTGCTCTGGTTGAAATCCCATTGCGCTGGCAGCGCTGCAAGCTCCGTGGGCAGGCCCTGGGTATCGCACAGCCAGACTTGTGCGGTCTTTGCCTGCAACCGGGTGTTGGCGGTGCGTGGCAGATACGGGTGCAGACCCAGGCCATGCCAGGCGGCGCGCTCGTCCTGATGGGTAACGCTCAGTTCGATACATAGCTGGCCGTCACTCAGGGTGTAGCGCAACTGGGCGCGGTACGCAAAAGGGCTGGAACTGTCCAGTTGCAAGCAGGCATGCCGCGGGCTGTGCTCGATCACGCTCCAGGCCTGCTGCCAGGCGCTGCCATGAATGGGCAGGGGGCCGGGAGGGTTGTTGGGCTCCAAGGCAAACCAATGGCCGGCGCCATCGAAGCCTCCACTCCCTATCCGGTTCGACCAGGGCACCAGCGGATAACAGGCCAATGCGTTGGCCGAGTGGGTGCTGAGGGCGTCGCTGGCACTTGGGCGCAACAGTGGCAAGCCGCTGGCGATGATGCTCCAGTCCAGGATGCTGCCACCCACTTGCGGGGCCAGGGTCAGCCGGGTCAGGCCGTCTTCAAGGGTCAATAGCACTTGGGGCATGGGACTCTACCGTTAAGGAGGACAGTTCAATCGGCGGTACGGCGCCAGGTGAGCATCACAATACCCGCGACCACGATCAGGCCGCCGATTATTTGGCCGCTGCTGAGCAGTTGATCCAGGATCAGCCAGCCAAACAGCAGGCTCGCCACGGGCTCAACGTTCATTACTGGTGCGTTGCGGGCCATGTTCAGGCGCGTCATGCAGATAAACAGCAGGCAGAACCCTAGACCATACAGCGCAACCAGACAGGCCAGAGCCGTCCAGCCGGTGGACGAGGCGGGTAGCGACACGCCGCCCGGTAGCACGCCACTGACCCCGGCCAGGGCTGCGGCACAAAACACAATCAGCATGGTCAGCATGCTGCGCACCGTGCCGCGTAGGCTCGAGAGTTTGTGATCGGTGATCCAGAGCGCACAGGCGAATACAGAGGCGGCGGCAAAGCCGAAGAGGATCCCTTCAAGCCATTGCGCTTCGGTAGTGCCCTGGCTGGACAGGCGTTCGGGCACATCCAGGGCAAATACCAGACCGCACATGATCAGCCCCATCAGCAGCGCAGCCCGCCGGGTAGGTGCGGCGCCGCCCAGAGCCCAGGTCAGGAGCACCAGCAGAATGGGCGCCACGTTGGCAATCAACAGCGCCAGTGCCACGGGAATCCGCGCCACCGCCGAATAGATAAAGAAGCTTTGCGCCGCGATCAGCAGCCCCAGCAGCAATTGCCAACGCCAGTTGGCGGGGGTCAAGCGAGGACGTTCGCGCTGCCACAACACCAGGCTGGTCAATACCAGCAAGGTCACGCCGGCGCGGCATAGAATGGCCAATAACAGGCCGGTGTCGTGGTCGAAGGCTATCCGGGCGGCGATATGGTTGCCCGCAAATGCACAGGCCAACAGTACCAGGATCAATACCGCGATATGACGGGGGAACAAAGCAGGAGCAGACATAAGCAACCAGCCTCCTTGGCTGGAAATAAAACCTCTTGGATAACCTTTGTGGAAGCGGGCTTGCTCGCGATGGAATCGCTGCGGTGTATCAGCGACACCGCGTCGTCTGCATCGCGAGCAAGCCCGCTCCCACGGGCAGGGTGTGGTTTACAGCACCATGCTTGGCAGCCACAGAGAGATGGCCGGAACGTAGGTCACCAGCATCAGCACCATAAACAGCGCCACGTAGAATGGCAGCAGTGCCTTGACGGTGCTTTCGATGGACACCTTGCCCACGGCAGCCCCCACGAACAGCACTGCGCCCACCGGCGGTGTAATCAGGCCGATCCCCAGGTTGACCAGCATGATCATGCCGAAGTGCACCGGGTCGACACCGATGCCGATGATCACGGGCAGCAGGATCGGGGTCAGGATCAGAATCAGCGGTGCCATGTCCATCACGGTGCCCAGCAGCAGCAACATGACGTTGATGCACATCAGGATCACGTAACGGTTATCCGACAGCGTCAGGAACGCTGTGGTGATCTTCATCGGGATTTCCATCAGCGTCAGGATGTAACCGAAGCTGGCGGCGAAACCGATCAGGATCATCACGATGGAAATGGTCCGTACCGCCCGGTGCATCAGCTTGGGCAGGTCGCGCCATTTGTAGTCGCGGTAGATAAACATGGTGACGAAGAACGACCAGAGCACGGCGATGGCGGCCGACTCGGTGGCGGTGAAAATGCCCGACAGAATACCGCCGAGGATGATGACCATGGCCATCAGGCCCCACATCGCGTCACCGGCGATTTTCAGTGCCTGACGCAGCGGGATCACTTCGCCCTTGGGGTAATTGCGCTTGCGCGCGAAGATCATGCACAGGCCCATCATTACCGCACTGAGTAGCAGCCCGGGCATGATCCCGGCCATAAACAGCGAAGCAATCGACACCGTGCCGCCAGCAGCCAGGGAGTACAGCACCGAGTTGTGGCTCGGAGGGGTGAGCAACGCTTGTACCGAGCCGCTGACCGTCACCGCCGTAGAGAACTCGCGGGGGTAGCCTGCACGTTCCATTTCTGGAATCAGTACCGAACCTACAGAGGCGGTGTCGGCCACCGATGAACCGGAAATCGCGCCGAAGAAGGTCGAGGCCACAATGTTGACCAGCGACAGGCCGCCGCGCACAAAACCCACCAGTACCCCGGCGAATGCCACCAGCCTGCGCGACATGCCGCCCTCGGCCATGATCGCACCCGCCAGTACGAAAAACGGTATCGCCAGCAGGGAGAATTTGTTTACGCCGCCTGCAACCTGAATCATCAGGGCATCGAACGGGATATCGATCCACCAGGCCCCGACCAATGCCGACAGGCCCAGCGCATAGGCGACCGGCATGCCAATAAGGATCAGGGCGATAAAGCTGCCCAACAGTACGAAAGCGTCCATTTATACGGCCTCTTCGCTGGCTTCTACGATGTCGAACCGCACGGCACGGCGGTGGCTTTGGTCACCCAGGAAGAGTTTTTCCAGGACGAAGGAAAGAGTCACCAGACCGCCTATAGGGATCGGTAAATAGGAGATGCCTACCCTCACGGACGGCATCTCACCGATAAATTGATTCCAGGTGGTCGCACACAATTTAAAACCCTTCACGGTCATGAACAGGCAGACGATCACCATCAGTATTTGCACCAGCACAGCAACCGTGGAGCGCAGGTGCTTGGGCATGCGCTCCACGGCCATCGCCACGGCCATGTGGGCCCCGGCACGGTAACTGGCGGCGGCACCAAAGAAGGTAAATACCACCATCAACAAAATGGCGGTGGGCTCGGGCCAGCTGGAGCCAGTACCCAGCACGTAGCGGGCAAAAATGCCCCATGGAATGATCAGGGTCATGGTCAGTACCGACAGGCCGGCAATCCCGATACAAACCCGGTACAACATGTCGTTCAAGCGCAGTACGGTATTTTTCATGGGGCTCACCACGCGGCGGAAAACGGGCTGGCGCCCGTCACCGCGGCATTATCGGGCTGACTTATTGAACGGCTTCAATACGCGAGATCAGGTCTTTGTAGTCCGCACCATATTTGTCACGCACTGGCTGAGTCGCGTCGTAGAAGGCTTTTTTCTGTTCTGGGGTGAGGGTGATGAACTCAACTCCACCGGCCTTGAGCTTGGTGATGCTGTCGGCGGTTTTCTTGTCCCAAAGCACGCGTTCTTCAAACTGCGCTTCTCGGGCCAGTTTCTGCACCAGGGCTTGCTGCTCCGGGGTCAGCTTTGCCCAGGTGGACTTGGCCATCACGATGGGCTCGGGCAGGATCAGGTGATCGGTCCAGGTGAAGTATTTGGCGTTCTGGTAGTGGTTGTGTTCAAGAAAGGTGGGCGGGTTGTTCTCTGCGCCATCGATGACGCCTGTCTGCAAGGCGCTGAAGATTTCGCCGGTCGCCATGCCGATGCCATTACCGCCCATGTCGTTAATGGTTTGAATAAATACCGGGTTGCCCTGGACGCGAATTTTCATGCCCTTGAGGTCGCCGATCGCGCGTACTGGTTTCTTGGTGTACAGGTTGCGGGTGCCGCCATCCATCCAGGCGAGTGCGACCATGTTGAATTCGGAGTTGGTGATTTTATCCAGCATCTCCTGGCCGATTTCACCGTCGATGACTTTGCGCATATGGGCCTGATCGCGGAACACGAACGGCAGGTTGAAGGCGTTGGTTTCCGGCACCACGGGGCCGAGGATGCCGAGGCTGACACGGGTCATCTGCACGGCACCGGACTGGAGCTGTTCGACCACTTCTTTCTCTGAACCCAGTACCCCTCCGGCAAACATCTTGAAGGAGATATCGCCGTTACTCTGGGCTTGAAGCTTCTTGCCCATTTCCTGCTCAGCCACCACAGGCGGGTAGCCTGTGGGGTGTACTTCGGCAAATTTGATTTTGATTTCGGCCTGGGCTACGCCTGACAAGCAGAAGGCCAGCGGGAGTGCAGCAATAAGCAGGGTGCGTTTGAAATCCATGGGTCACTCCAAATATTGTTTTTTTTATATCAAGGTGTTGGATCAGCAGTGTCGGCAAGGCAGTCAATTGTTGAATTCGGGCTCCGGCAGCCCCTTGACCCCCGGGCTGAGAGCGAACACGCCCCCAGCCAGCGGTTGGTCGCTGGTATCGCCCACAGGACGAATCGAGGTGACAAACAGGGTGTCCAGATCTGCGCCGCCAAAGGCACACATCGCAGGTTTTTTCACGGGGACGGACAGTGAGCGATCAAGTTTGCCGTCCGGCGTAAAGCGGTGGATCAACCCGGCATCGTTGCCGCAAATCCAGTAACAGCCATCGGCGTCGACAGCAGCGCCGTCGGGGCGACCCGGGTGTTCGGTCATGTCGACAAACAGGCGGCGGTCATGGGGGATACCGGTATCGGTGTCATAGTCGAAGGCCCAGATTTTCTGCACATCGGGGTGTGAGTCCGAGAGGTACATGGTTTTGCCGTCAGGGCTAAAGGCCAGCCCGTTGGGCACAATAAAACCATCAAGTTGCGCTTTGAGCGGTTCGACCTGGCCTGCGCTGTAGCGGTACATAGCGCCCACCGGTGCCCCTGCGGCCATGTTCATGAGCATGGTGCCCGCCCAGAAACGCCCTTGGCGGTCGCAGCGGCCATCGTTAAAACGCATCTCTGGCAGGGTGTGGGTCACGCTGGCCAACAGGCGGCTGTCGAGGCTGCCATCGGCGTGTGGCGTGATAGCAAACAGGCCGTTCTCCATCGCGGCGACCCAGCTGCCATTACCTGCCTGAGCAATGCACGCGAGCATTTGCGAGGTTTGCCAGCTTTGGCTTTTGCCATCGGCGGGGCTCCAGCGATGCAAGCGCTTTGCCGGGATATCCACCCAGTAAAGTGCCTGCTGCGCAGTGCTCCAGACCGGGCTTTCGCCGGTGGCGTTGCGTGCATCGAGAATCAGTTCAGCAGTCATGGCGTCTCGATCCTTGTCCGTATTCAGTGTTATGAGCGGGGGCGCGGTTTACTCGTCCCCGAACGGACCTGCCGCAACGAAGGCTCCGCCCTGGTAAACCATGCTCGGATCATTGGCCGCAGGCATCGGCTGGGCCTCGATCTTTTCGCGGAATACTTCTGAGGTGTCGTTGGGCGCAAAGCCCAGGTGCGCGGCGAAACGGTTGTCCCACCACACCTTCAGGTTGTTTGAGGCGCCATAGACCACGGTATGACCAACATTCGGCGTGTACAGCGAGCGCTCGATCAATTGCGTAAGGTCGGCAAAGCTCAGCCAGGTACTCATCATTCGGCGGTTCTGCGGCTCGGGGAACGAGGAGCCGATGCGGATACTGACGGTCTGGATGCCATAGCGATCGAAATAAAAAGTGGCCATGTCTTCGCCATAGGACTTGGACAGCCCGTAATAGCCGTCCGGGCGACGCGGGGAGTGGGCATCCAGGGTTTGATCCTGTTTATAGAACCCGATCACATGGTTGGAACTGGCGAAGATCACGCGCTTGACGCCATGCCGGCGTGCCGCTTCGTAGATATGGAAGATGCCGCTGATATTCGGGCCGAGGATTTCTTCGAACGGACGTTCTACCGAGACCCCGCCGAAGTGCAAAATTGCGTCTACGCCTTCAACCAGTTGGTGAACAGCGTGTTTGTCTGAGAGGTCGCAGAGCTGTATTTCTTCATGGCTGTCGACAGCAGGTGCCATTTGGGCGATATCAGAGAGGCGCAAAACCTTGGCATAGGGCTTCAGGCTTTCGCGCAGTACCTTCCCCAGACCGCCAGCGGCACCGGTGAGAAGAAGGCGATTAAAGGGAATTTGGGCGGTGCGAGTAGTTGGCATCAGATATCCCTGTCTTTCTTGTTATTGTCATCTGTTGTCGTATGACTTGATTGGATTATTCACAGCCATTGCGGTGCTTGTCAATGCAAAATCCGCTGTGGGAGCAAGCCTGCTCGCGATGGTTTCAATCAGTGATGCCATCGCGAGCAGGCTCGCTCCCACAGTCCGAGAGGGCCGCTTAAAGCAACGACAACGGATAGCTGATGAAAATGCGGTTTTCGTCAAACTCGTGAGCGCTGTAGTCGCGACGGATGCTCGCGTTACGCCAGCGCATGTTCAGGTCTTTGAATGTGCCGCTTTGCACGGTGTAGGCCAGTTCTGATTCGCGGCCCCATTCCTTGCCGTCCGTGATGGTGCCGGTGTGGATGTTACTGCCGCTGATGTAGCGGTTCATCATGGTCAGGCCAGGCACCCCAAGCACTGCAAAGTCCAGATCGTGGCGCACTTGCCAGGAGCGTTCCTTGGCTAGGTCGTAGCTGGAGTTGTAGCTATCGTTGGCCAAGGTGCCGCCGCTGGTGCCGTTGACGCGGAACCAGCCATCGTCGCCGCTGATTTTCTGCAGGCCGACATACAGGGTGTTGCCTTTGTATTTGGCCGAAAGCAGGGCGTAGGCGGTTTTGTTGTCCAGATCGCCGGCCAGTTTGTTGCCGTCTTCCTTGCCCCAGAAATAACCCAGGTTCGCGCCCAGGGTCACATCGCCGATGGGCTGGCTGTGCAGGACGTTGAGGAATTGCTGCTGGTAGATATCTTCCAGCTGGGCGTACCACACACCGACTTGTGTGCGCTTTTCGTTGAAGCTGTAATCACCGCCGGCAAAGTTGAAGCGGTCGGAGGTAAAGGCGCCTTTGCCGTTGAGCGACATGTCTTCCATGCTCGCGTCGTTACGCGGGCTGTTGGCGCGGAACTGGCCGCCATAGAGGTTCAGACCGGCGAACTCTTTGGAGGTGATCTGACCACCACGAAAGGTTTGCGGCAAGGAACGACCATCGTCCGAGCGCAGAATCGGCAGTACTGGCATCCATTCGCCGATTTTAAGCTCCGTATTGGAGATTTTGGCTTTGGCCGCGACGCCCAGGCGGCCAAAGTTATCGGCCGGTTCGCCATCGCTATGGGTCGGCAACAACTGTGTACCGACAGTGCCTTTACCGCCGTCAAGCTTCTGCGAGTAGAGCCCCAGCACATCCACCCCGAAACCGACGGTGCCCTGGGTAAACCCGGACTTGACGTCGAGAATGAAGTTTTGTGTCCACTCTTCAGCTTTGCTTTGCGGATAGTCCGGGTTGGTGTAGTTGCGATTGATGTAGGCGTTACGCAGGGTCAGCGTGGCTTTGGTGTCATCCACAAAACCTTCGGCCATACCGCTCAGCGGCAGGGCCAGGCCCATGCTGCCGAGTCCGAGCAAAACCAGCGATCGGGTGTTTCTAGGATTTTTTTGGCGAACGTGAAGGTCGGGGGCGCAGGTAGGTGTGATCATCCGTGGAGCTCCTTGGACATTATTATTTTTGTTATCTGTTGTCATACAACTGCATGGATTTTTTACAGAGTGTGCACAGGGTTGTCAATGCTGCAGGCACGGCGTTTTTGGTGGCCACGGGCGTAGACAGCTACACTGCGTCCATTCCAGGCACTCGCGGCTTACTGACATGGACGGCACATGAACGAAACAAGTCTTCAACGCAAAACCCTGCTGCTGTTGCTGACCTTGGTCACGATTGCCTTTATCTGGATTTTGCTGCCGTTTTACGGCGCGATTTTTTGGGCAGTAGCGCTGGGCATTCTGTTTGCCCCCATGCAACGCAAGGTACTGCTCAAGTTCAAGGGACGGCGAAATCTGGCCACCTTTACCACCTTGAGTGTCTGTACGCTGATTGCAATCTTGCCTGTGATCGTCACCACCGCCTTGCTGGTGCAAGAGGTGGCGATGCTTTACAGCGATGTTCAGAGTGGCAAGATCAACGTCGCCAGCTATGTCATGCAGTTCGAAAATATTCTGCCGGTTCATCTGCAGGAGTGGCTTGACCGCTTTGGCCTGAGCAGCATCGACGGGCTCAGCGAGAAAATCGCCAAAGGCGCGTTGGAGGGCAGTCAGTTCTTTGCTACTCAGGTATTCAACTTTGGGCAGAGTACCTTTGAGCTGGTGGTCAGTTTTTTCATCATGCTCTACCTGCTGTACTTCTTTATCCGCGACGGTCAGTCCATGGTGCGCATGATCCGCAATGCCATACCAATGGCCGAGCAGCACAAGCGCTTGTTGCAAGTCACATTGCGGCGCGTGGTCAGGGCTTCGGTCAAAGGCAACCTGGCAGTAGCCGTCACACAAGGTGCGTTGGGCGGGCTGATCTTCTGGCTGCTGGGCATCCATAGCGCGCTGTTCTGGGCGGTGCTGATGATGTTCCTGTCCTTGCTGCCAGCCGTGGGTGCAGGCATCGTCTGGGCGCCGGTGGCGGTTTACTTCCTGATCACGGGTATGGTTTGGGAAGGGGTGGTGCTGGCGCTGTACGGAGTCTTTGTGATTGGGATGGTGGATAACGTGCTGCGCCCGATCATGGTTGGCAAAGACACCAAAATGCCGGATTTCCTGATTTTGATCTCGACCTTGGGCGGCATGGCGATCTTCGGCCTCAATGGCTTTGTGATCGGGCCATTGATTGCCGCCCTGTTCCTGTCCAGTTGGGGATTGTTCAGCGGCACTCGCCGCAAGGTGCGATTGCCTGCCGATATCCAGCCCGGTGATTAACGGAAACTGTACGAGACCCCGACGTAGGCACCCATGCCTTCGCCGGGTGTAGAGCGTGCAGCATCTTTGCCAGCGTCGTCATAACCCGGTGTCACCGTAGCTGCGTAGTGCTGATTAGTCAGGTTGCGCAGGTCGAGCCAGGTTTGCCAGTCCTGCTTGGGGGAGTTGTAGCCCAGCGTTGCGCCAAACAGCATGTAGGACGAGGCGTAGTACGAGTTGGCGTAATCCACCGCCATGCGCGAAGCCACCTGGGTGTTTACCCCGGCATAGAAGCCTTGCGGGTGGTCGTAACGGATTTGCCCCTGGTAGTAGTGCTGCGGGATGCCCGGTAGTTTGTTATCACCAAAGCGCGCGTCATCGCGGTAATGGAAATCGCTGAAGGTGTAGGCCTGGCGCAGCGAGACCTTACCGATTGCGTCACGCTCCCACAGCAGGCTGTTCAGGCCCGCTTCGAAACCTTGGTGCACGGTCGGGCTGGCGTTGTATTCACCGACGATGGGTGCTTCGATCTCAACGGTCAGTAACTCATGGCGCACGGCCGAGTAATACCAGGCCAGATCCCATTTCCCTATCCATGACTCGCCACGTGTGCCCAGTTCAAACGTGGTAGCTGTCTGGTTTTGCATGGCTATCGGCGTGCTTTGACGGCCAGCAGACGGACCGCTTGAGTCCGGGAAGCGGTACGGCGAACTCCAGATCATCGACCAAGGGTGCGGCGGCTCAACCGAACGGCTCAGGTTGCCGTACACCTGCAGGTTCGGGTTGAACTCATAGCGCAGGCCGACACGGGGCGCGTAGTCCCAATCATGCTGACTGACTTTGCCACCGCTCTCGGGGTAACTCACATCGCTTTCGCGGCGGGTATAGATCAGGGCCATGCCGGTGGTCAGCCACAGGTCGGGGATCAGCTCCAGATCGTTGCTGGCGTGCAGCACGCTGTCCGAACCCTGGTAGCTGAAGTCACGAGTCTTGGTGCCGACCGGGTATTTAGTCGAAATACGTACAAATTCCGATGCCCCGCTATTGGGCAAGTGTTTGGTATTGCGCAGCCCCACCGTGGTTTTGCTTTCGAGGCCGAACAGGGTGTCGCGGCGCTTGTAGTTCAGCGTGCCGCTGACATCGGTATAAGCCACTTTGAGACGATTCGGACCTTCGCGCAGATCCATCGGGTAGTCGTGATAGACCAGGCCCACTTCCAGTTGTGAGTCGTCATCCAGGTACATCGTGGTCTTGTTGCCCAGCCATGTACTGCCGGGTTGCGGGCGGGTGTAGTCACCGCTTACATAGGCCGGGTTGGCTGCGCGGGGGTGATGCTTGATCTGTTCTTTGGTCACGCGCCCGGCCAGTTCGTTGTCCGTTTCGCGATAGCGCAGGTAGAAGCGGGTTTCCAATTGCGGGCTGAAGCGATAACCGACGTTGGCGGCGATGCCTTTGCTGCTGCCTCGGGTGTGATCCTGATAGCCATCGGTGTCAGAGTCCGTCAACGACACGTAGTAGTCGAGGTCGCCCAACACTTGCCCGGAACTGATCTGACGCTTTTGATAGCCGTAACTACCTGCTTCGTAGCGCACTTGCAGCGGTGCTGCGTCGTAGCCGGTGTGAGTGACGTAGTTGATTGACCCGCCCAGGGCCAGCGAGCCGGTTTCAAAACCGTTGGCACCGCGCAGTACTTCGGCGCGGCTCAGCCACAAGGGTTCGAACAGCTCGTATGGGGTGCCGCCGGGGCCGGTGAGCGGCAGGCCGTCGAACATCACATACAGCCCGGAGCCGTGGGCGCTGGGGGCACGATTGATACCCGAGCCGCGCACCGAGACCTTGGCCCCGTCATTGCCTGCTGATTGCGCATAGATCCCCGGCTGGTAGGCCAGGACATCGGCATTGCTGGCAGTGCGGCCGCTCTCGACGCGGGTCATGTCGATCAGGTTGCTGGCGCCTGGGATCTCATTGAGCGCGTTTTGAGCGGCTTGCAGCTCGCTGCTTTCTTCGCTGCGCACCTGCACTTCGCCCAGCTCCAGGGTACTGCCGTAGGCGGGGGCGGTGCAGATCAGCGCCAAAGGTAAAAGTGAAGAAAGGGCAGGACGCATTAATGGAACTTCCAGATCGATGGGCGGGCGGCGCGCCAGCCTATACAAGCCCGGAATCACTCGCAACTGTCACGGGCTGCAATCCAGTTGTGGGAGCGAGCCTGCTCGCGATGCTACAAGCTCACGTTTTTTCGGGATTTTTCGCACAGGTTTGGCAATTGCTGGGGCCTGGTGAGGGCCTATAGTCGGTGCTCGCCGATAAGGCGACCGGGTTTGGCGACCTGGAATAGCATTTAGTTAGCATGCGGTTGTTATATATGGCAGAGCGTGTATTTTGCTCTCGTTGCTATATGGCAGCTGTACGTGGGAGATCTTCGGGTCTGCCGGGTTTTCCTAAATGTTACCGGTTCGCCAACCCGCGTACAGTGGCCACCTTTTTTTGTTTGGCGACGAAAACAGTTGGTTCAAATTCGACATTTAGGAGTTTGATTAATGACTGGTTCATCGTTTATTCCGCTCACAGCCATCGACTGCACCATCCCCGCCTTATTGATTGATCGTAATGCCCCACTCGATGTACTTCATGCCAGCGCAGCCGCCCGTGTTCTGGCTGTGACCCAACTGATGGAAATGTTCTCCAGCCGCGAAATGCAGCAGGCCGACTCTATTGACCTCAAACATCTGGCCACGGTTGCGGCGCAATTGCTGCGTGATGGGTGTGACCTGTTGGATGTACTGGGTTGGCGTTTGCGGCCTGCTTGATCTTGTCTGTTTAACAGATGTGTTGAGTACATATCCGGCATTCGCGTTTAACTGGAATATCGGTTTCGCCCTTACGGCGAGGCACTTTTTCCAGACGCCGAAAAAGTACCCAAAAAGGCTTGCCCCGGCGTACGGCCTCCCTGTTTTGTTCACGTGTACTGCGCAATCTCCTGTAGCAGCTGCCGAAGGAACGAGGCTGCGTTCGGTTGCGAAGCGACCGTAAAACCTGAGTCCGGGATTTACCTGAATGAGCGCAGTGTCCGGCTTTGACGACGGCTGCGCCGCCGAACGCAGCCTCGTTCCTTCGGCAGCTGCTACAGGGTTTTGCGCAAGGTTCTGTGGTTTTTGCTTTTGCTTTTGCTGTAGCCACACGGTTGTCCAAACAACGCGAATGCCCCTCACAGAAGGCCGAAACCAATATTTCAGTTCGACACAAATGCCGGATATGTACGCGCTGGGCCAGTTGCTTTACGTCTGTAACACCGGGCGAAGGATCAACAAAAAACCCCGTGAAGGCCAGGCCTTCACGGGGTTTTGGGTACAGCAACTAGCGCTTAGCCAACCAGGCCCAGCGTTGCACGTTGTACCAGTTCCAGCATTGGCTGCGGGTAGACACCCAGGAAGAACACCATTACCGAAACCGCCAGCAACATTACGCCGCCGGCTTTTTGTTCCCAGTTCAGCGGAGCATCGTGGCGATGCAGTTTCGGCTCAACCAGGTACAGGGTCACCATCACACGCAGGTAGTAGAACACGCCAATGGCGCTACCCAGGATCAGGGAACCAACCAGCCACCATTGATGAGCTTCAACACCGGTCGCAATGATGTAGAACTTGCCGATAAAGCCAGCGGTCAGCGGGATACCCGCCAGCGACAGCATCATCACGGTCATCACCGCCGTCAGGTACGGACGACGCCAGAACAGGCCGCGGTACTCGTACAGCGCATCAGCGTCACGGCCTTTGTACGGCGAGGACATCAGAGTGATCACACCAAATGCACCCAGGCTGGTCAGCACGTAGGTGATCAGGTACACGCCAATCGCTTCCATGGCCATGCCTTTGCTCGCCACCAGGGCGATCAGCAGGTAGCCGAAGTGGGCGATGGACGAGTAACCCAGCAGGCGCTTGAGGTTGTTCTGGGTCAGGGCCAGCAAGTTACCGAACAGGATCGAGGCAATCGCGATCACGCTCAGTACGTCGCTCATCACGCCGGTAGTCGCCGAAGGCGTGATCTGGAACAGACGCACCATCACCGCAAACACCGCTACTTTTGACGCAGTAGCCAGGAACGCGGCAACCGGCGCCGGAGCACCTTCGTACACGTCTGGAGTCCAGAGGTGGAAAGGCACCAGCGACAGTTTGAATGCCAGGCCGACGAACATCATGCCCAGACCCAGCTGTGCCAGTGGCGCAGGTACGCCAGTGGCTGCCAGGGCGTGACCGATACCGCTGAAGCTCAGGCTGCCAGCTTCGGCGTACAGCAGCGCCATACCGAACAACAGGAACGCAGAGCCAGCGGCCGACAGCACCATGTACTTGATGCCGGCTTCCAGCGAACGCTTGTTGAAGAAGGCATATGCCACCAGACCGTAAACCGGTACAGAGAGCAGCTCCAGACCGATAAACAAGCCAGCCAGGTGTTGCGCGCTGACCAGCACGATACCGCCGGTCGCAGCCAGTAGCATCAGCAGGTACAGCTCTTCACGGTTACCGGGGTAACCCGTGCCGCCTTCACCCAGATAGGCGTGAGCCAGGGTGACGCAAGCCAGGGTGGAAGCCAGGATCAGCCCGATATACAGATAGGCGAAGTTGTCCATCATCAACAGCGGGGTGACAGCCAGTGGAGCAACTTTCAACGCCGGGAAGATTGACAGCAGTGCCAGGTTAAGACCCGCCACCGAAAGCAGGAAGGTCTGTGAGTGGTTGCGGCGCCACGCGATTGCCAGCATCACCACAACAACGGTGAGGCTGGTAATCAGCAGTGGAGCAAGCGCGATAAAGTGTTGGATCGTGAATTCCATAGCGCTCTTACCGGGCCGAAGCGAGTTGAGTGAAGGCGGTGCCGAGCCATTGCTGCACACCATGCATGGTCGCAGCGGAGGTATCGAGGAACGGTTGTGGGTACACGCCGATAAACACCAGCAATACCGCCAGACCGAGCACCATGATCAGTTCACGTGCATCCATGCCGGCCAGTACAGCGTCGGACTTGGATGGGCCGAAATAGGCGCGGTGAATCATGATCAGCGAGTAGACCGAACCAAACACCAGACCGGTCGTTGCAATCGCCGTAACCCAAGGGAAGCTGGCGAACGAGCCCATCAGGATCAGGAATTCGCCGACAAAGTTACCGGTGCCCGGCAAGCCCAGCGACGCGGCAGCAAAGAACAGGCTGATGGCCGGCAGGTAAGCAATCTTGGACCACAAGCCACCCATTTCACGCATGTCACGGGTATGCAGGCGTTCGTACAGTTGGCCGCTGAGGATAAACAGCGCCGCTGCCGAAACACCGTGAGCCAGCATCTGCATCACCGCACCTTGCAGTGCAAGCTGGCTGCCGGAGTAGATACCGATCAGCACGAAGCCCATGTGCGAAACGCTGGAGAATGCGATCAGACGCTTGATATCGGTTTGTGCGAAGGCCAGGAACGCGCCGTAGAAAATCCCGATCAGACCCAGGGTCATTGCAATCGGCGCAAACTCGGCAGATGCATTCGGGAACAGCGGCAGGGCGAAACGCAGCAGACCATAAGCAGCGGTCTTCAACAGGATACCGGCCAAATCGACCGAACCTGCGGTCGGTGCCTGTGCGTGAGCATCCGGCAACCAGGAGTGGAACGGTACAACCGGCAGCTTCACGGCAAAGGCAATGAAGAAGCCCAGCATCAGGATGTACTCGGTGGTGAGTGACATCTTGGTTTTCAGCAACTCGGCGTAGCTGAAGGTAATCACGCCGGTGCTGTTGAAGTTGACCAGCACCAGACCCAGGATCGCCACCAGCATGATCAGGCCGGAAGCCTGAGTGAAGATGAAGAACTTGGTCGCGGCGTAGATACGGGTTTTCTTGCCGTCAGACGAACTGTGACCCCAGAGCGCGATGAGGAAGTACATCGGCACCAGCATCATTTCCCAGAAGAAGAAGAACATGAACAGGTCGATGGCGAGGAACACGCCAACCACGCCGCCCAGGATCCACATCAGGTTCAAGTGGAAGAAGCCCACGTGACGCTGAATTTCTTTCCAGGAACACAGGACCGACAGCACACCGAGCAAGCCGGTCAGCAGGATCATCAGCAGCGACAGGCCGTCCAGCGCCAGGTGCACGCTGATACCGAAGCGTGCAATCCAGGTGTGCTGGAACTCAAGCGCCCAGGTCGGATCGGCGCCAGGCTGTGGCGCAAATGAGTAGTTCCCCTGAGACCACAGCCAAAGGCCGAGGGCAAGCTCAAGGGACATGGTCAGCAATGCAATCCAGCGGGGCAGGGTGGAGCCGAAACGCTCACCCAGCCAGCACAGGAGGCCGCCGATAAAGGGGATCAGGATTAGCCAAGGCAGAATCATGACGGGCTCAATTCCTTTCGCAAAGTCGAAGGTTCATATCAGACCGCTACCAGTACGATGGCGCCCATGACCAGTACAGCACCGGCGGCCATGGATGCAGCGTACCAACGCAGTTGACCGGTTTCGCTGCGGCTCAGGGCGTTATGCCCGGCCTTGGCCATCTTCGGGATCAAACCAATGGTCTGGTCCAGAGGATCTTTGGCCAGCAAGCGGCAGATCAACAGATACGGTTTGACGAACAGTTTGTCGTACAGCCAGTCGAAGCCCCAGGCAGCGAACCACCAGGCCGACAGGAAGCGACCGATGCCGCTGTTGGCGACTGCGGTTACAAAGCGACGCTTGCCCAGGTACAGCAGGGCGGCGAGCAGGATACCGGCAAGGGCGATGGCACCCGAGGCGATTTCCAGGCTGTGCTTGGCTTCACCGCCAGCATGGCCAACGCTTTGTGGCAGAACACCAGCCAGTGGCGGAGTGATCATGGCGCCGATAAAGGTCGACAGTACGATCAGCACGCTCAGTGGCAGCCAGTAGGTAACGCCGTGGCCCGCGTGGGCTTCAGTCTTGGCTTCACCGTGGAACGTGATGAAGATCAGGCGGAAGGTGTACAGCGAGGTCATGAACGCACCGACCAAACCGGCATACAGCAGTTCGTTGTTACCGCTGGCGAAGGCTTCCCAAAGAATTTCGTCCTTGGAGTAGAAACCGGCCGTCAGCAATGGCAAGGCAGACAGTGCCGCGCCACCGACGATAAAGCTGGCGTAGGCCAATGGCAGTTTTTTCCACAGGCCGCCCATCTTGAAGATGTTCTGCTCGTGATGGCAGGCAACAATCACCGCACCGGAAGCAAGGAACAGCAGGGCCTTGAAGAAGGCGTGGGTCATCAGGTGGAAGATCGCGCCGTCCCAGGCACCCACGCCCAATGCCAGGAACATGTAGCCAATCTGGCTCATGGTCGAGTAGGCAAGGATACGTTTGATGTCGGTTTGTACCAGTGCGGCAAAACCGGCCAGTACCAGGGTCACACCGCCGACGATGCCGACCAGGTGCAGTACGTCAGGCGCCAGAGTGAACAGGCCGTGGGTACGTGCAATCAGGTAAACACCTGCCGTTACCATGGTCGCGGCGTGGATCAATGCCGAAACCGGTGTAGGACCGGCCATCGCATCTGCCAGCCAGGTTTGTAGCGGCAGTTGTGCAGATTTACCCACAGCGCCGCCCAGCAGCATCAGGGTGGCCAGCACGATCCAGAAATCACCGGCCTGGAACTTCTGCGGTGCCAGAACCAGCAGCTCTTGAATATTCAGCGTGCCCAGTTGCTGGAACAGGATAAACAGGCCGATGGCCAGGAACACGTCGCCGACACGGGTCACGATAAAGGCTTTAAGTGCGGCGTTACCGTTGTTGCGGTTGCTGTAGTAGAAACCGATCAACAGATACGAGCACAGGCCCACGCCTTCCCAGCCGAAGTACACGAACAACAGGTTATCGGCCAGGATCAGGAACAGCATGCTGGCGATAAACAGGTTGGTGTAGGCGAAGAAACGCGAGTAGCCGTCTTCACCGCGCATGTACCAGGAGGCAAATACGTGGATCAGAAAGCCCACACCGACGACCACACCTAGCATGGTCACCGACAAGCCGTCCAGGTGCAGGGCGAAGTTGGGTTTGAAATCACCCACCGACATCCACTGCCACAGCACTTGCGTGAACTGACCGCCTTCAGGCGGCGACACGTTGAATTGCCAAATCACAAACGCGGCCACGATGGCCGACAGGCCAATGGAGCCGACGCCGATCACGGCCGAGAGGTTTTCGCTGAAGCGTCCACGGGAGAACGACAGCAGCAAAAAGCCGAGCAGGGGGAATACGAAAGTCAGAAAGAGAAGGTTCATCCGCGCATCTCACTGGCAGCATCGATATCAAGCGTATGGAAGCGGCGATACAGCTGCAGCAGGATCGCCAGGCCAATACTGGCCTCAGCGGCTGCCAGGGTGATCACCAGGATGAACATGACTTGCCCATCCGGCTGCGCCCAGCGTGCACCGGCAACGATGAAGGCCAGTGCAGCGGCGTTCATCATGATTTCCAGACTCATCAATACGAAGAGAATGTTGCGACGTACCATCAGGCCAACCAGACCGAGGCAGAACAGGATGCCGGCCACTGCCAGTCCATGTTCGAGAGGTATTCCTGGCATCTTATTGCTCCTTCGCCTCAGTACGGCCCAAGTGGAACGCCGTCACAGCTGCAGCAAGCAGCAGCATCGAGGCGAGTTCGACCACCAGCAGATACGGACCGAACAGGCTGATGCCCACGGCTTTAGCATCGATGGTGGTTTGACCGATTGCAGCACCGCTCTGGTGAGCGAACAGCACGTACAGCAGTTCGGCCAGCAGCAGGGCGGACAAAATGGTTGGCCCGATCCAGATCCCCGGCTTGAGCCAATGGCGTTCTTGCGTCACCGAGGCAGGGCCTTGGTTGAGCATCATCACCACGAACACAAACAGCACCATGATGGCACCGGCGTAGGCGATCACTTCGAGCACACCGGCAAACGGTGCGCCCAGGCTAAAGAACGTCATCGCCACGGCAATCAGCGAAATAATCAGGTAGAGCAGGGCGTGCACAGGGTTGGTGTTGGTGATCACGCGTAGCGTGGACACGACAGCGACACCCGATGCGAAATAGAAAGCGAATTCCATCGTTCTTCCTTAAGGCAGCAAGCTCTTCACGTTGATCGGCTCGGCTTCGTTCTGGGCAGCGCCTTTCGGCTTGCCTTCAACGGCCATACCAGCAACACGATAGAAGTTGTAATCAGGGTTCTTACCGGGACCGGAGATCAGCAGATCTTCTTTCTCGTACACCAGATCCTGACGTTTGAACTCGGCCATCTCGAAATCCGGAGTCAGCTGGATTGCGGTGGTCGGGCAGGCTTCCTCACACAAACCGCAAAAAATGCAGCGTGAGAAGTTGATGCGGAAGAACTCCGGGTACCAACGGCCATCTTCGGTTTCGGCTTTTTGCAGCGAGATGCAGCCAACCGGGCACGCTACGGCGCACAGGTTACAGGCTACACAACGCTCTTCACCGTCCGGGTCGCGGGTCAGGACAATTCGGCCACGGTAACGCGGTGGCAGATAGACCGGTTCTTCCGGGTATTGCAGCGTGTCACGCTTGCGGAAGGCATGGCCAAACACCATCACCAAGCTGCGAAGCTGGGTGTAGGTGCCATGCACGATGTCAAACAGGTACTTGAACATGGGTCTCTATCCTCACTGAACCGCGCCGGCAGGCGTGTTTAACAACACGACTGCAGCGGTCACCAGCAAATTGATCAGGGTCAGCGGCAGGCAGAACTTCCAGCTGAAGTCCATCACTTGGTCATACCGTGGGCGCGGAATAGAAGCGCGCAGCAGGATGAAGATCATGATGAAAAACGCGGTCTTCAGGGCGAACCAGATAAACGGGATCTGCGGCAGGATGCCGAAAGGCCCGTGCCAGCCACCGAAGAACAAAGTCACCAGCAACGCCGAGATCAACACGATCCCGATGTATTCACCGACGAAGAACATGCCCCATTTCATGCCGGCGTATTCAATGTGGTAACCATCGGCCAGTTCCTGTTCTGCTTCCGGCTGGTCGAACGGGTGACGGTGAGTCACGGCGACGCCAGCGATGAAGAAGGTCAGGAAACCGAAGATCTGCGGAATGATGAACCACAGGTTCTGCGCTTGATATTCAACGATGTCGCGCATGTTGAACGAGCCAACCTGCACCACGATGCCCATCAGCGCCAGGCCCATGAACACTTCGTAGGACACGGTTTGCGCCGAGGCACGCAAGGCACCCAGCAACGCGAACTTGTTGTTGCTCGACCAGCCTGCGAACAGCACCGCATAGACCGAAAGACCGGCCATGGCGAAGAAGAACAGGATGCCAATGTTCAGATCCGCCACGCCCCAGGTCGGGGTGATCGGGATAATCGCGAAGGCGATCAGCAAGGCGCTCATGGCCACGACCGGTGCCAGGGTGAAAATCACCTTGTCGGCAAACGGAGGGGTCCAGTCTTCCTTGAAGAACATCTTGATCATGTCGGCTGCGATCTGGAACGCGCCGAACGGGCCCACGCGGTTCGGACCGTAACGGTCTTGCCACAGGGCCAGCAGGCGACGTTCAACCCAGCTCAGCAGCGCGCCGCAAACCACTACGGCGAGCAGGATTACCACGGCTTTGAGCACCGAGATAATCACGTCGATCACTTCAGGCGTAAACCAGGTCATTGGGCTGCCTCCTGCAAACCGTCAACGGTAAGGCCAAAGATCGCAGGCGGAATACCTGCCAGGCCAGCAGGCAATGCCACCAGGCCTGAACCCAGCTCTTCATTGATGCGCAGCGGCAGACGCAGGGTCACACCGGCAACGTTGAGGCTGAGCAGGGCGCCATCATTCACACCCAGGCGGTCGGCTTCGGCTTTGGCCAATGCGATGTAAGCGGCTGGAATGCGTTCCTGAACCGGCGCGGCCTTGGAAGAGTTCTCTTCGCTGCCCAGCAGGTGGAAGAACGGCACGACTTGCCAGGTGCCGCGTGCCGGGTTGAAAGCGCCCGGAATGTTGGCGGACCAGTTCAGCGAATCACCTTTGCTTTCGATCAGGCGGGTGCCTGGGTCGCCAGCGCGGATATGACCACCGACTTCGTCCTGGAACTTGTTCCACGCTTGTGGCGAGTTCCAGCCCGGCGACCAGGCGAACGGCACTTGTTGGCGCGGTTCGACAGAGCCTGAGTAACCTTCCATGGAGTAGGCGAACGCGGTGTCCGGATCTTGTGGGGTACGTGGCTCGTGCACGCTGATATTGGCGCGCATTGCGGTACGGCCACTGTAACGCAGCGGTTCGCGAGCCAGCTTCATGCCTTTGATACGGAACGCAGCAGACGGCGCGGCATCAACGATGCGGGCGAGTGCAGGTGTGCTCGCAGCAGTGGCTTGAGTCACGTGGTCGAGCAGAGTCCAGTCAACCGGCTTGTTCAGCAGGGTGCTGCGCAGGGCATGCAACCAGCGCCAGCCTTCGTGAACCAGGATGCTGGCGTCCAGGTAAGTCGGGTCGAACACCTGGAAGAAGCGCTGGGCGCGGCCTTCCTGGCTGACCAGAGTACCGTCGCCTTCAGCGAAGCTGGCAGCCGGCAGCACCAGATCGGCACGGTCGGTGGTGGCAGTCTTCTGGTGGTCAGCAACGATGACTACTTTGGCAGCGTCCAGAGCAGCATTGACCTTGACGGCGTCAACGCGAGTGAACAGGTCGTTTTCCAGTACCACGATGGCGTCGGCTTTACCGTCGATCACCGCTTGCAGGGCGGCGTCTACCGAGTCGCCGCCGAGCATGGCCAGGCCGAGGCTGTTGGCTTCCGGCACGATCAGGCTGATGGAACCGGCTTTCTCGCGCAGGTGCAGGGCCTTGGCGATATTGCCTGCGGCTTCGATCAGGGCTTTGGAGCCCAGCGAAGTACCGGCAATGATCAGTGGGCGCTTGGCCGCGAGCAACGCGTCAGCGATACGCTTGGCCAGTTCCAGTGCTTCAGCATCCAGACCGGTAACGGCAGGTGCGCTGGCATCAATGGCGTGGGCCACGGCGAAACCGATGCGGGCCAGGTCGTCTGGAGCGGCGTGAACGCATTCTTCAGCCACGTCGTCGAGCTTGGTTTCAGCCAGGCTGGCGATAAACAGCGGGTTCAGCGCGTGCTGGCCGATGTTTTTCACCGCGGCGTCGAGCCAAGGCTGAACGCGCATGGCGTCAGCCATGTCTTCAGCCTTGCCCTTGACCGATTGACGCAGCGACAGCGCCATACGGGCAGCGGTCTGGGTCAGGTCTTCACCGAGGACGAAAATAGCGTCGTGATCTTCGATCTCGCGCATGTTCGGCACTGGCAGTGGGCTGTCTTTGAGAACTTGCAGCACCAGACGGATGCGCTCCAACTCACCGGCTTCGATGCCGGAGTAGAAGTGCTCGGCGCCGACCAGTTCGCGCAACGCATAGTTGCTTTCGAGGCTGGCGCGTGGCGAACCGATACCGACGATGTTGCGACCGCGCAGCAGGTCAGCGGCTTTATCCAGTGCAGCGTCGAGGCTCAGCTTGGTGCCGTCTGCCAGCAATGGCTGACGTGGGCGATCTGTGCGGTTGACATAGCCATAGCCGAAACGGCCACGGTCACACAGGAAGTACTGGTTAACCGAACCGTTGAAGCGGTTTTCGATACGGCGCAGCTCGCCATAACGCTCGCCCGGGCTGATGTTGCAGCCGCTGGAGCAACCGTGGCAGATGCTTGGCGAGAACTGCATGTCCCACTTGCGGTTGTACCGCTCGGAGTGGGTTTTGTCAGTAAACACGCCAGTCGGGCAGACTTCGGTGAGGTTGCCCGAGAACTCGCTTTCAAGCACGCCGTCTTCAACGCGACCGAAGTACACGTTGTCATGGGCGCCAAATACACCGAGGTCAGTGCCGCCAGCGTAGTCTTTATAGAAGCGTACGCAGCGATAGCAGGCGATGCAGCGGTTCATTTCGTGGGAAATGAACGGGCCCAGTTGCTGGTTCTGGTGGGTACGCTTGGTGAAGCGATAACGGCGCTCGTTGTGGCCGGTCATCACGGTCATGTCTTGCAGGTGGCAGTGACCGCCTTCTTCGCACACGGGGCAGTCGTGCGGGTGGTTGGTCATCAGCCATTCAACGACGCTGGCGCGAAACACTTTCGCTTCTTCGTCGTCAATGGAGATCCAGCTACCGTCGGTGGCCGGGGTCATGCACGACATGACGATCCGACCACGCTTGTCGTTCTCGTCGGTGTACTGCTTGACGGCGCATTGGCGGCAAGCGCCAACACTGCCCAAGGCAGGGTGCCAGCAGAAATACGGGATATCGAGGCCTAGCGACAGACACGCCTGTAACAGGTTGTCTGCCCCATCGACTTCGAGATCTTTGCCGTCTACGTGGATAGTGGCCATGGTTCAAAGGTCTTCGTTGGCCCGGTGTCAGCGGGCGTGGCTAATGGAATCTTGTTATGTGTTCGAAACAACTCAGCCTTACGGCGTTATCGAACGATCAGAGAGCGGCACGGACCGCTCTCCTTCAGAACGTTACGCGCCGATAACAATCGGGCGTGCCAGAGGTGGAACCCCAGGTTTTGCTTGCGCAATACCGGCTTCGAACTCTGGACGGAAATACTTGATCGCGCTGCCCAATGGCTCCACGGCACCCGGTGCGTGAGCACAGAACGTCTTGCCAGGGCCGAGGAAACCGACCAGACCCAGCAGGGTCTCGATATCGCCGGGCTGACCTTCGCCGTGTTCGATCGCCATCAGGAGCTTGACGCTCCATGGCAGACCATCACGGCAAGGGGTGCAGAAACCGCACGATTCGCGAGCAAAGAACTGTTCCATGTTGCGCAGCAAAGACACCATGTTGACGCTGTCGTCGACGGCCATGGCCAGACCAGTACCCATACGGGTGCCGACCTTGGCGATGCCACCGGCGTACATTTGTGCGTCCAGGTGCTCCGGCAGCAGGAAGCCCGTACCGGCGCCGCCTGGCTGCCAGCACTTGAGCTTGAAGCCGTCACGCATGCCACCGGCGTAGTCTTCGAACAGCTCGCGAGCGGTGACGCCGAACGGCAGTTCCCACAGGCCAGGGTTCTTCACTTTGCCGGAGAAGCCCATCAGCTTGGTGCCGTGGTCTTCGCTGCCTTCGCGGGCGAGGGATTTGTACCAGTCAACGCCGTTGCCAATGATGGCCGGTACGTTGCACAGGGTTTCAACGTTGTTCACGCAGGTCGGCTTGCCCCATACGCCCACAGCGGCCGGGAAAGGCGGCTTGGAACGCGGGTTGGCGCGACGGCCTTCGAGGGAGTTGATCAGTGCGGTTTCTTCACCGCAGATGTAACGCCCGGCGCCGGTGTGAACGATCAGTTCGAAGTCAAAGCCCGAACCGAGGATGTTCTTGCCCAGCAGGCCTGCTGCCTTGGCTTCTTCGACAGCACGGCGCAGGTGCACGGCAGCGGTGGTGTATTCGCCACGCAGGAAGATATAGCCGCGGTAGGTTTTCAGTGCACGGGCACTGATCAGCATGCCTTCGATCAGCAGATGGGGCAGTTGCTCCATCAGCATGCGGTCTTTCCAGGTATTGGGTTCCATTTCATCGGCGTTACACAGCAGGTAACGGATGTTGATGGATTCGTCTTTAGGCATCAGCCCCCACTTCACGCCCGTGGGGAAGCCCGCGCCGCCGCGACCCTTGAGGCCCCCGTCTTTCACGGTCTGGACGATATCGTCCTGAGACATGTCAGCGAAGGCTTTGCGAGCGGCTGTGTAACCGTCCTTGGCCTGGTACTCGTCGAGCCAAACGGCCTCGCCGTCGTCACGCAGACGCCAGGTCAGGGGGTGGGTTTCTGCCGAACGCTTGATCAGGTTGGCAGGGCCGAAAGAAGTCAGACTCATGGGTAGGCCTCCAGCAACGTGGCGACGCCAGCAGGCTGCACATCACCGAATGTGTCGTCGTCGATCATCAACGCCGGCGCCTTGTCGCAGTTGCCCAGGCAGCACACTGGCAGCAGCGTGAAGCGGCCGTCAGCAGTGGTCTGGCCCAGGCCGATGCCCAGCTTGTTCTGGATTTCGCCGACCACTGATTCGTGGCCGCCGATGTAGCAGACCATGCTGTCGCACACACGAATGACGTGGCGGCCAACGGGCTGGCGGAAGATCTGGCTGTAGAACGTGGCCACGCCTTCAACGTCGCTGGCAGGGATGCCCAGCAGTTCGCCGATGGCGTAAATGGCACCGTCCGGCACCCAGCCGCGTTCCTTCTGAACGATCTTCAGGGCTTCGATCGACGCTGCGCGTGGATCTTCGTAGTGATGCATCTCGTGCTCGATGGCCGAGCGCTCGGTTTCGCTCAGGGCGAAACGGTCTGTCTGGATAAGCGTGCTGTTCATGCTTAGCGGTCCACGTCGGCCATAACGAAATCGATACTACCCAGGTACGCAATCAAGTCCGCGACCATTTCACCTTTGATCACCGAAGGGATCTGCTGCAGGTGCGGGAAGCTTGGAGTACGAATCCGGGTGCGGTAGCTCATGGTGCCGCCATCGCTCGTCAGGTAATAACTGTTGATACCCTTGGTCGCTTCAATCATCTGGAAGGATTCGTTGGCCGGCATTACCGGGCCCCACGAAACTTGCAGGAAGTGCGTGATCAAGGTCTCGATGTGCTGCAGCGTGCGCTCTTTAGGTGGCGGCGTGGTCAGCGGGTGATCCGCCTTGTACGGGCCAGCTGGCATGTTGCGCATGCACTGCTCGATGATTTTCAGGCTCTGGCGCATTTCTTCGACACGCACGATGCAGCGATCGTAGGCATCACCGTTGGCCGCCAGCGGGACTTCGAATTCGAAGTTCTCGTAGCCGGAGTACGGGCGTGCTTTACGGATGTCGAAATCGCAACCGGTCGAACGCAGGCCAGCACCGGTGACGCCCCATTCCAGGGCCTCTTTGGTGTTGTAGGCGGCAACGCCGATGGTACGACCACGCAGGATGCTGTTGTCCAAAGCGGCTTTTTGGTACTCGTCCAGACGCTTTGGCATCCAGTCGATGAATTCCTTGACCAGGCGTTCCCAGCCGTTCGGCAGGTCGTGTGCAACGCCGCCGATGCGGTACCAGGCCGGGTGCAGACGGAAGCCGGTGATGGCTTCGATCACTTTGTAAGCGCGCTGACGGTCGGTGAAGGTGAAGAACACCGGAGTCATGGCGCCCACGTCCTGGATGTAAGTCCCCAGGAACAGCAGGTGGCTGGTGATACGGAAGAACTCGGCCATCATGATGCGGATGGTATCGACCCGGTCCGGCACCTTGATCCCGGCGAGTTTCTCAACCGAGAGCACGTACGGCAGGTTGTTCATCACGCCGCCGAGGTAGTCGATACGGTCGGTGTACGGGATGAAGCTGTGCCAGGACTGGCGTTCGGCCATTTTCTCGGCGCCACGGTGGTGGTAGCCGACGTCTGGCACGCAGTCGACGATTTCTTCACCGTCCAGCTGCAGGATGATACGGAAGGCGCCGTGAGCCGAAGGGTGGTTCGGACCCAGGTTGAGGAACATGTAGTCCTCGTTCTCGCCGGAACGCTTCATGCCCCAGTCTTCAGGACGGAAGCGCGCAGCTTCCTCTTCCAGTTGCACTTTGGCCAAGGTCAGGCTGTATGGGTCGAACTCGGTGGCACGGGCCGGGAAGTCCTTGCGCAGCGGGTGACCTTCCCAGGTCGGCGGCATCATGATGCGCGACAGGTGCGGGTGGCCTTTGAAGTCGATGCCGAACATGTCCCAGACTTCGCGCTCGTACCAGTTGGCGTTCGGCCAGATACCGGTCACGGTCGGTACGCTGAGGTCGCTCTCGGACAAGGCGACCTTGATCATTACGTCACTATTACGCTCAAGCGACATCAGGTGATAGAAGACGGTGAAGTCTGCACCCGATGGCAGGCCCTGACGCTTGGTGCGCAGACGTTCGTCTACACCGTGCAAGTCATAGAGCATGACGTAAGGTTTTGGCAGGTTACGCAGGAAGGTCAGGACTTCAACCAGTTTTGCGCGGGTAACCCAAAGCACCGGCATGCCGGTGCGTGTGGCCTGGGCGGTGAACGCTTCAGGGCCAAAACGGGTGTTCAGTTCGACAACCACATCTTGGTCGTCAGCCTTGTAAGGCGGGATGTACAGAGCGGAGCCTGTAGTCATGGTTTTTTATCGCTTTCGGTCAACGTAAAGAATGAAGCCAGGGTTTCGTTCTATGGATAGAAACGGCGCTGGATCAAACTTCGTCGGGGCTGCGCAGGTTGGTTACCTGAATACGCTGTTCGCGGCGCTGTTCCTTTTGGGACGGCATCTCGGCGCGGTAAACGCCTTGGTCACCGACAACCCAGGAAAGTGGGCGACGCTCCTGGCCAATCGACTCTTGCAAGAGCATCAAGCCTTGCAGAAAAGCCTCTGGGCGGGGTGGGCAGCCTGGCACGTAAACGTCCACGGGCAGGAACTTGTCGACCCCTTGAACCACGGAGTAGATGTCGTACATGCCGCCGGAGTTGGCGCAAGAACCCATGGAGATAACCCATTTAGGCTCAAGCATTTGCTCATACAGACGCTGAATGATCGGCGCCATCTTGATGAAGCAAGTACCGGCAATAACCATGAAATCCGCCTGACGCGGCGATGCCCGGATAACTTCGGCGCCAAAGCGCGCGATGTCGTGGGGCGCCGTGAAGGCGGTGGTCATTTCCACGTAGCAGCACGAAAGGCCGAAGTTGTACGGCCACAGGGAGTTTTTACGCCCCCAGTTGACCGTGCCGTTCAGCACGTCTTCGAGTTTGCCCATGAAAATGTTTTTGTGGACTTGATCTTCTAACGGATCGGCAACGGTTTCCCGTGTGCCGATCGGGTATTGCTCGTTAGGAGCATCCGGGTCGATCCTGGTGAGTTCGTATTGCATTGCCAAAGCCTCATTGTTTCAGCTTGGCCTGCCGCTTACGACGAGCTTCCGGTGCCCAATCAAGAGCACCCACCCGAAATAGGTAGACAAGGCCTGCCAACAGAATTGCTATGAAAACGAGAGCTTCGACGAATCCGGTCCAGCCGCTTTCGCGAACAGACACAGACCATGCAAAGAGAAAGAGGGCTTCGATATCGAAGATCACGAACAGCATCGCGACCAGATAGAATTTGGCTGAGAGCCGCAAGCGGGCGCCACCGGTAGGTAGCATGCCGGACTCGAACGGTTCGTTTTTACTGCGCCCCCAGGCTTTTGACCCGAGGAGGCTGGAAACACCGAGCATGAAGGCACAAAGGCCGACAACACCGAGAAGGAAAATGGCAAAGCCCCAGTTGTGGGCTATGAGTCCTGTCGCTTCGGGCATGCTGGAAATCCTTAACAGAGAGCAAAGGTCTCTGAGCTTGAAAAGGTAATAAAGCAGTGACGTTATGTCGCAGTGCTATTGATTGCCGGGATTTTATGGCTAAACACCCAGCAAGTAAATTTTCTAAGATGAATTAATTCAGTCCTTTAGTGGTATGGCCTTCCTTGAATGTGCTGTAGGCCTTGTGGTCCGGGCATTACAGCGTGTTTCAGGGAATATCTTTTACAGGGCTGGTAATCAACAACAGCAACTCTAAATGATAATCAATACTGTTTAAGTGTGTTGCCTTGCGTCGGGTTGGTTGAAGTTGGCTTATATATGCGCAGTTAGCAAGTTTTGAACTTGGCTTTGTAGCGCGGTTTTTATTTTGAGGCATGGATCTGGGTCAAGTTTTTGTCGAAGGTGAGGAGGTTCTGTAGCAGCTGGCGAAGGAACGAGGCTGCGTTCGGCGGCGGAGCCGTCGTAAAACCTGATACCGCAGTGGGTCAGACAAACCCGGGACGAAGGATTTACGGTCGCTGCGCAACCGAACGCAGCCTCGTTCCTACGGCAGCTGCTACGCAGGGATGTAAGTCACCCCGCAGGCAAAAAAACGCCCCGAACCAGTCGGGGCGTCATGTAAAAGGCATTGCGTTTTTGCTTTACGGGCTGGGCAATGGCCGTGGTTCCACTATCAGTGGAACTGTTCTTCTTCAGTCGAGCCGGTCAGGGCGGTTACCGAAGACGAGCCACCCTGGATTACGGTGGTCATGTCGTCGAAGTAGCCAGTGCCCACTTCCTGCTGGTGCGCAACAAAGGTGTAGCCTTTGGCGGCGTCAGCAAATTCCTGCTCTTGCAGTTTTACGTAGGCAGTCATGTCGTTGCGGGCGTAGTCGTGCGCCAGGTTGAACATGCTGTGCCACATATTGTGGATGCCAGCCAGGGTGATGAACTGGTGCTTGTAGCCCATTGCCGACAGTTCGCGCTGGAACTTGGCGATGGTCGCGTCGTCCAGGTTTTTCTTCCAGTTGAAGGAAGGCGAGCAGTTGTACGACAGCAGTTGGTCCGGGTATTCCTTTTTGATCGCTTCAGCAAAGCGGCGGGCTTCGTCCAGATCCGGCTTGGCAGTTTCGCACCAGATCAGGTCGGCATATGGAGCGTAGGCCAGGCCGCGAGCGATGGCTTGATCCAGGCCAGCGCGCACTTTGTAGAACCCTTCCTTGGTGCGTTCGCCAGTGACGAACGGCTGATCGTATGGGTCGCAGTCAGAGGTCAGCAGATCAGCCGCGTTGGCGTCGGTGCGGGCCAGGATGATGGTCGGTGTGCCTGCAACGTCAGCTGCCAGACGAGCAGCGGTCAGCTTTTGTACGGCTTCCTGGGTAGGGACCAGTACTTTGCCGCCCATATGCCCGCATTTTTTAACCGATGCCAGCTGGTCTTCGAAGTGAACGCCAGCGGCGCCTGCTTCGATCATGCTTTTCATCAGCTCGTAAGCGTTCAGTACGCCGCCGAAGCCGGCTTCAGCGTCAGCCACGATTGGGGCGAAGTAGTCGATGTAACCTTGGTCGCCCGGGTTTTTACCGGCTTTCCACTGGATCTGGTCAGCACGGCGGAACGAGTTGTTGATGCGCTTGACCACGGTTGGAACGGAGTCCACCGGGTACAGCGACTGATCCGGGTACATGGATTCGGCAGAGTTATTGTCTGCCGCCACTTGCCAACCCGACAGGTAGATAGCCTGGATACCGGCTTTTACCTGTTGTACTGCCTGGCCCCCGGTCAGGGCGCCCATGCAGTTGACGAAATCTTTCTCAGGACGGAAGGACGGGTGTGCGCCCTGTGTCACCAGTTTCCACAGCTTGTCAGCGCCCATTTTTGCAAAGGTGTGCTCGGGTTGAACCGAGCCGCGCAGGCGGACCACGTCAGCAGCGGAATAATCGCGAGTCACGCCTTTCCAGCGTGGGTTTTCGGCCCAGTCTTTTTCAAGGGCTGCAATTTGCTGTTCGCGTGTCAGTGCCATGGAGATAAACCTCGTCGCATAGGTCTGGGTTGAAAAATATTTGCTCCACCAGGCACACAACAATGTTGTTTGGCGTGAATGGCTACTCGCTGCCGGTACAGGCTCCAGAGCCTTTGCGGGGTCTCTGATCAGCGGGAGCGGGGCCATCATGCCTTTGCATTTTTGAGGCGTCAAATGTTTTGTAGTGCTTTTTTTATAACACTACATAATTGCGTAAAAACGACTTGCCGGTCAGTTTTGGCCCTTTTGGTCGAGTGCGTCGACTTTAACCCGCAGCGTCAGGTCATCCCGGCCTTGAGTAGAGTAGCTGCGGGTTTGCGCCTGATTATCGGTCTGGTTTTGGCCGTTGATGCCTGCCAGGGTGATCCACTGGCCGAGAGGGCCGCTGACCTGTGTGTCGGTACTCTGTGTGTTCACTACATCCGGCTGCTCCTGGCTCATACGGTCACGGGTCGTGCTTATCGCCAGGTGTACCGTTTCACCTGTGACGCTGGCGGTGACATAAAAACCCCGAGTGACGTTGCGATAGTCGGTCTGTGTCAGGACCCGGCCGTAGGCGTCTGTCTGGGTGCTGGTGAGCGGCACGCTGTGCCCGGTCTGGATAAATGCCGGAGTGCCTTCGGTGGTCTGGATTTGCTGAACGCCGCCGTCGCGGCTGGCGGTGCTGATGACGCGGGTGTTCGGGGCGGTGTTCGACAGGTTGCTGTCGCGGGTGTCGACAGTGATCAGCAGGCGTTTGGCAGGTTTGTCGAGTTGTGCGAGCAGGTCTTCGAGGTTTTGAATCTTTGAGGTGGATGCCTCGACGATCAGTTGGTTGCCGTAGGCGCTGACTTTGCCGTTTTTGCCAATAAAGTTCTGCGCGATGGGTAGCAGATCGGTGCTGGTACGGTTTTGCAGGGTAATCACTTGAGTGTCGGCAAGGGCGCCAAGGCTTGCCAGCATCAGCAGGCCCGCGATGAAGGGGCGTAGGGACATGTCCGTTATCTCCGCAATGCTTGAAAGAACTGAGCGTGAGTGTGCCAGATAGCAAAACGCCCTGCGATCCGGGGATGGCAGGGCGTTTTGGAATAGGCTTTTGTAGCCGCTGCCGAAGGCTGCGATAAGGGCCGAAGGCCCTTCAACATCAGGGTCGCTTCGCAACCCATCGCAGCCTGCGGCAGCGGCTACACAGGTTTACGCAAATCAGCTCACACGCACCATATCAACATGGGGAATCCCTGCTTCGAGGAATTCTGCGCTGACGATCTTGAAGCCCAA
Source organism: Pseudomonas sp. ML2-2023-6 (assembly GCF_037055265.1). Taxonomy (NCBI): domain Bacteria; kingdom Pseudomonadati; phylum Pseudomonadota; class Gammaproteobacteria; order Pseudomonadales; family Pseudomonadaceae; genus Pseudomonas; species Pseudomonas sp. ML2-2023-6. The sequence continues at coordinate 2,454,892 of NZ_CP146347.1, forward strand.
ACGCTCATAGAACGGCGTGGCATGCACTTGTGCACTGAGCATTTGCTGCTTCAGGCCGCGCTTTTCAGCCTCTTCGATCGTGGCTTGCATCAGCGCATCGCCGACTTTCAGGCCGCGCCAGTCCTTGAGGACCGATACACGACCGATATGGCCGTCCGGCAACAGCCGGGCAGTACCAATCGGAAAGTCGCCTTCATAAGCCAGAAAATGCACAGCATCGGCATCGTCTGCATCCCACTCCAGTTCTGGAGGTACAGATTGTTCGGCAATAAACACCGCCTCACGAATGCGTCGAAGTTCGGCGTTGTCCTTTTGCCAGTCGGCGACACGTACGTGAATGCTATTCATCAGCGAACCCCAGGCTTCCTTGTTTGACCAGCTCACAGAGCAGGTTGCGTCCGTCTTCATCGGCCAGCCATGCGCCGAGGTTGTCGGTGTGCAGCGCGTCAGCGGCGCAGATCATTTTCAGCAGCTCGCGCAGTTTGCCTGGCAGCAGGCGGCTTTGACCGCTGGCGAACAACAGCAGGTCTTCATCCACTTCAGACCAGGCCAGGCGTGCGCTCGGGTTGCGAATCAGGATGGCGCCCTGTTCCAGGCTGCCCAGCAGGTCTTCTTCTTCGAGTTCAGGGCCGACCACGAGTTCCGGGTAGCGCGGCTCGGTCATGAACTGGCCGAACCAGGTCAGCAGCATGCGCTCGTCGCTCATGTGCTCGGTCAGCAGGCTCTTGAGGCGGCCAAGGGCGTCATGCTGGATTTGGTGCGGGTCGCTTACCGGCTGTGCATCGGCGTCGGTGTAGCGATCTTCATCCGGCAGGTACTGGCTGAGGAAGTCGGTGAAGTGGGTCAGCACTTCGGCGGCGCTCGGGGCGCGGAAACCTACCGAGTACGTCAGGCAGTCGTCCACGGCAACGCCGCAGTGAGCCAGGCGCGGTGGCAGGTAAAGCATGTCGCCAGGCTCCAGGGTCCACTCGTCGGTGGCCTGGAAGTCGGCCAGGATGCGCAGGTCGGCATGTTCCAGCAGCTTGCTTTCGGAGTCGCACATCTGGCCGATCTGCCAGTGGCGCTGGCCGTGGCCTTGCAGCAGGAACACATCGTAGTTGTCGAAGTGCGGACCCACGCTGCCACCGGGGGCGGCGTAGCTGATCATCACGTCGTCGATGCGCCAGCTTGGCAGGAAGCGGAAGTTTTCCAGCAGCTCGCCGACTTCCGGCACGAACTGGTCAACCGCTTGCACCAGCAGGGTCCACTCGCGCTCTGGCAGTTTGCCGAACTCGTCTTCGGCGAACGGGCCGCGGCGCAATTCCCATGGGCGCTCGCCGTGTTCGATGATCAGGCGCGATTCGACTTCTTCTTCCAGTGCCAGACCGGCCAGCTCGTCGGCGTCGATCGGGCTTTCGAAGTCAGGAATGGCCTGACGGACCAGCAATGGCTTCTTCTGCCAGTAGTCGCGCATGAACTCGCGTGCAGTGATGCCGCCCAGAAGTTGAAGAGGAATATCAGGATTCATGTGTAACCTATTGAAAAAATGCACTTTGTAATCGGGAATAAAAACGCCCGGCACGGCCGGGCGTTAATAGGTCGTTGCAGCGATCAGATGCGCTTGGCTTGCTCGACCGCGTTGCCAATATAGTTGGCAGGGGTCAGCAGTTTCAGCTCGGCTTTGGCCGCTTCCGGCATTTCAAGGCCGTCGATGAAAGTTTGCAGCGCTTGAGGGCTGATGCCCTTGCCGCGGGTCAGCTCTTTGAGCTTTTCGTACGGGTTTTCAATGTTGTAGCGGCGCATTACGGTCTGAATCGGCTCAGCCAGGACTTCCCAGCAAGCATCCAGGTCGGCAGCGATTTTCTGAGCGTTCAGCTCAAGTTTGCTGATGCCTTTGAGGCTTGCCTCGTACGCGATCACGCTGTGAGCAAAGCCCACGCCGAGGTTGCGCAGTACGGTGGAGTCGGTCAGGTCGCGCTGCCAGCGAGAGATTGGCAGCTTGCTGGCCAAATGCTGGAACAGGGCGTTGGCGATACCCAGGTTGCCTTCGGAGTTTTCGAAGTCGATCGGGTTGACCTTGTGCGGCATGGTCGAGGAACCGATTTCGCCAGCGATGGTGCGCTGCTTGAAATAGCCCAGGGAGATGTAGCCCCAGATATCGCGATCGAAGTCGATCAGGATGGTGTTGAAACGGGCGATGGCGTCGAACAGTTCGGCGATGTAGTCGTGCGGCTCGATCTGGGTGGTGTACGGGTTGAAACCCAGGCCCAGTTCGTCTTCGATAAAGGCGCGGGCGTTTTCTTCCCAGTCGATATCGGGGTAGGCCGACAGGTGGGCGTTGTAGTTGCCCACGGCGCCGTTGATTTTGCCCAGCAGTGGTACAGCAGCCACTTGAGCGATTTGACGCTCAAGACGGTAAACCACGTTGGCCAGTTCCTTGCCCAAAGTGGTCGGCGAAGCCGGCTGACCGTGGGTGCGCGACAGCATTGGCACGTCGGCGAACTTGATTGCCAGCTCGCGGATGGCGTTGCTGGTTTGACGCATCAGCGGCAGCATCACGTCATCACGGCCTTCGCGCAGCATCAGGGCGTGGGACAGGTTGTTGATGTCCTCGCTGGTGCATGCAAAGTGGATGAATTCGCTGACGTTGGCCAGTTCAGGCAGCTTGGCGGCCTGTTCCTTGAGCAGATACTCAATGGCTTTTACGTCGTGGTTGGTGGTGCGCTCGATCTCTTTGACGCGCTCGGCGTGCTCCAGAGCGAAGTTTTCTGCCAGTTCGTTGAGAACGGCGTTAGCTTCGGCGGAGAAGGCCGGGACTTCAGGGATGGCAGCGTGAGCAGCCAGGCGCTGGAGCCAGCGAACTTCAACCAGAACGCGAGCACGGATCAAGCCGTATTCGCTGAAAATTGGGCGCAGGGCCTGGGTTTTGCCGGCGTAGCGGCCGTCAACAGGGGAAACCGCAGTGAGCGAAGAGAGCTTCATGGGGTGTTCTCGGACAGTCGGGCAACGAAATGGGGCGCGTATCATACATGAAAAAAACGGCCGGTCCGTTGCCAAGTGACCGGCGTCATACGCGTATCGAATTTAAACCTGTGCCTGCTGCGTGCTTCAGTTGCCGCGCAGCATCGGGTAAAGCTCTTTGAGCAGCTTGCGGCGGCTGATGACCAGCTGCCAGCGGTGGCCACCCAATTGGCGCCAAAGCCGTGCTGAGCGGATACCGGCCAGCAGCAGAGCGCGAATTTTTGAGGCGTTGTTCGGTTGCTGCAGGTTGCGCATGTCGCCATGCACCTGGATCCGCTGGCGCAAGGTGCTCAGGGTGTCCTGATACAGTGCGCCGCAGGCAGCGACCACGTTTTCGTGGGCCGGGCCGAAATGCTCGACCTGGGACTGGATCTGCGGCAAGCGTTTGCCGATCAGTTCCAGCATGTCGTTGCGCTTGGCCAGTTGACGTTCAAGGCCGAGCATCGACAGCGCATAGCGTAAAGGCTCGCGCTGCAAGGTGTTGGGATCGCGCTCAAGGGCGCCGATCAGGGCACGATAGCCTTCGCGCAGGTTGATGTCGTCACCGCCAAACACTTCCAGGGTGTCTTTAGGGTCGCGCACCAGCAGACTGCCGAGCATGCAGCTCAGATCGGCTTCGCTGACCTGTCCGGTCTTGGCAATCTTGTCCACCAGTACGGCTGCGAGAAACACGCCGCCCAGGGCTACCAGTTGCTCCTGAGTCGGGTTCATGGGCGCTTGCCCTTGCTGGACCAGGGCTCGGCCACTTCGATCACGCCGCCACCCAGGCAGACTTCGCCATCGTAAAACACCACGGACTGGCCAGGAGTGACTGCGCGCTGCGGGTCATCGAAAGTTGCGCGATAGCCGGTGGCGGTTTTTTCCAGGGTGCAGGGCTGATCGCCTTGGCGATAGCGAACCTTGGCTGTCAGGCGCAGCGGGGTGCTCAGATCAATCGGGTTGACCCAGTAAATCTCGGAGGCGAGCAGGGCGCCGGAGAACAGCCACGGGTGATCATTGCCTTGGCCGACGATCAGCTCGTTGTGCTCCAGGTCTTTGATCAGCACGTACCACGGCTCGTCGCTGGCGTCTTTCAAGCCGCCAATGCCCAGGCCCTGACGCTGACCGATGGTGTGGTACATCAGGCCGTGGTGGCGACCGATGACTTCGCCTTCGGTGTTTTTGATTTCACCGGGCTGTGCCGGCAGGTATTGCTTGAGGAAGTCGCTGAAGCGGCGCTCGCCGATAAAGCAGATTCCGGTGGAGTCTTTTTTCTTCGCCGTGGCCAGATCGTGTTTTTCAGCGATTCTGCGCACTTCGGGTTTTTCCAGCTCGCCGACCGGGAACAGGGTCTTGGCGATTTGCTCGCCGCCGACGGCATGCAGGAAGTAGCTTTGGTCCTTGTTCGGATCCAGGCCCTTGAGCAGCTCGGTACGGCCATCAATGTCCCGACGGCGCACGTAATGGCCGGTGGCGATCAGATCGGCGCCGAGCATCAGGGCGTAGTCGAGGAACGCCTTGAACTTGATTTCACGGTTGCACAGGATGTCCGGGTTCGGCGTACGACCGGCCTTGTATTCGGCCAGGAAGTGCTCGAACACGTTATCCCAGTACTCGGCGGCAAAATTGGCAGTGTGCAGCTTGATGCCAATTTTGTCGCACACGGCCTGGGCGTCTGCCAGATCATCCATGGCGGTGCAGTAATCCGTTCCGTCGTCTTCCTCCCAGTTCTTCATGAACAGGCCTTCCACCTGGTAGCCCTGCTCCATGAGCAGAACGGCGGACACGGAAGAATCGACACCGCCGGACATACCGACAATGACGCGCTGCTTTTCGGGGGCGACTAAGGCTGGATCACGCATAAGGTTTCAATGAGTGTCTTGAAAAAGGACGCGATTCTAGCAGGCCCAGGCGCTCAAGGCTAAACCGAAGGGCGGATTAACGACAGGTCGAACAATTTACCGCTCAGATAATCGTCGATGCACTGCAGGGTCATCTCGCTGCGCCAGCGTTCGCGCTGCTCCAGCAGCTCGTCACGGGTTAGCCAGAGCGGGCCGATGATGCCAGTGTCCAGTTGGTATTCCGGGTGGTGCTTGACGGCCTTGCCGGCAAAGCAGATGCGCTGGTAGGTCACGCCGTTGCTGGGGGCGGTGTACAAATAAATGCCGATTACGCCGGTCAGTTCCACGTCATAGCCGGTTTCTTCGAGGGTTTCGCGGATGGCGGCGTCGATCAGGCTCTCGTTCGGGTCCAGATGCCCGGCCGGTTGGTTAAGTACGACCTGTTCGCGTTTTAACTCTTCAACCATCAGAAAGCGGCCATTGTCTTCAACGACTGTGGCGACGGTGATGTGGGGTTTCCATTCCATGGGGTGGGTCTCGAGGGTGATTAATCTGTGGGAGCGAGCCTGCTCGCGAAATTTTCAAGAGCGCTGCGATTATCCACTAAATACTCGGTCGTTCACGACATTCGCGAGCAGGCTCGCTCCCACAGGGTTTGTGTGGGCCGTAAAAACACAAACCCCGGCATCGTGGGCCGGGGTCTGTGGTGTTGCTCTGTTGCTCTTACACCAGTGAGGCGATGATCGCGTTCAGCGTGGCGCTAGGGCGCATTACTTTGCTCACCTTGTCGGCGTCGGCGTGGTAGTAACCACCGATGTCGACCGGCTTGCCCTGCACGGCGTTGAGTTCGGCAACGATTTTTGCCTCGTTCTCGGCCATGGCTTTTGCTACAGGAGCAAATTGGGCTTGCAGTTCTTTGTCTTCAGTCTGGGCAGCCAGGGCCTGAGCCCAGTACAGCGCCAGGTAGAAGTGGCTACCGCGGTTGTCGATGTTGCCGACTTTGCGCGATGGCGATTTGTTGTTGTCGAGGAACTGGCCGGTGGCCTGGTCCAGAGTCTTGGCCAACACCAACGCTTTCGGGTTGTTGTAGGTCGTGCCCAAGTGCTCCAGGGAAGCAGCCAGTGCCAGGAATTCACCCAGCGAGTCCCAACGCAGGAAGTTTTCTTCCAGCAGTTGTTGCACGTGCTTTGGAGCCGAACCGCCTGCGCCGGTTTCAAACAGACCGCCGCCATTCATCAGTGGAACGATCGACAGCATCTTGGCGCTAGTGCCCAGTTCCATGATCGGGAACAGGTCGGTCAGGTAGTCGCGCAGTACGTTGCCGGTCACCGAGATGGTGTCCAGGCCCGCACGGGTGCGTTCCAGGGTGAAGTTCATGGCATCTACTGGCGCCATGATGCGAATGTCCAGACCGCTGGTGTCGTGGTCCTTCAGGTAGGTTTCTACCTTTTTGATCATTTCGGCGTCGTGGCTGCGCTGTGGGTCCAGCCAGAATATGGCCGGGGTGTTGCTGGCGCGAGCACGGTTGACGGCCAGTTTGACCCAGTCGCGGATCGGCGCGTCTTTGGCCTGGCACATGCGCCAGATATCGCCTTCTTCAACCTTCTGTTCCATCAGCACGTTGCCGTTGCTGTCTGTTACGCGAACAACGCCAGGGGCCTTGATCTGGAAGGTCTTGTCGTGGGAACCGTACTCTTCGGCTTTTTGCGCCATCAGGCCAACGTTTGGCACGCTGCCCATGGTGGTCGGATCGAACGCGCCGTGCTTCTGGCAGTGTTCGATGGTCGCCTGGTAGATCGTGGCGTAGCAGCGATCCGGGATCAGGGCCTTGGTGTCTTGCAGCTGGCCTTGCGTGTTCCACATTTTGCCGGAGTCACGGATCATGGCTGGCATCGAGGCGTCGACGATAACGTCGCTCGGCACGTGCAGGTTGGTGATGCCCTTGTCCGAGTTGACCATCGCCAGTGCAGGGCGGTTGGCGTATACGGCTTCGATGTCGGCTTCGATTTCAGCTTGCTTCTCGGCTGGCAGCGCCTTGATGCGAGCGTACAGATCGCCGATACCGTTGTTCAGGTTGAAACCGATTTCTTTCAGGATGTCTGCGTGTTTTTCCAGCGCATCCTTGTAGAACTCGGCCACGATCTGGCCAAACATGATCGGGTCGGAGACCTTCATCATGGTGGCTTTCAAGTGAACCGAGAACAGCACGCCCTGTTTTTTGGCGTCTTCGATTTCGGCCGCTACGAACTCGCGCAGGGCTTTTTTGCTCATGACCGAGCAATCGATGATCTCACCGGCCTGAACGGCGGTTTTTTCTTTCAGGACGGTAGTGGTGCCGTCTTGAGCGATCAGTTCGATTTTAACGCTGCCCGGTGCTTCGATCAGGGCGGCTTTTTCGCTGCCGTAGAAGTCGCCTTCGCTCATGTGAGCAACGTGCGACTTGGAGTCGGCAGCCCAGGCGCCCATTTTGTGCGGGTGCTTGCGAGCGTAGTTCTTGACCGACAGCGGTGCGCGGCGGTCAGAGTTGCCTTCGCGCAGAACCGGGTTTACGGCGCTGCCCATGACTTTGCTGTAACGCGCTTTGACTTCTTTGTCAGCGTCAGTGGTCACGGTTTCCGGGTAGTCCGGGATATCAAAGCCCTGCGCTTGCAGTTCCTTGATCGCGGCCTGCAATTGCGGGACCGAGGCGCTGATGTTAGGCAGCTTGATGATGTTGGCTTCAGGAGTAACGGCCAGAGCGCCCAGTTCGGCGAGGTGGTCAGCTACAGCCTTGGCACCCAATTGCTCGGGGAAGCTGGCAAGGATGCGACCTGCAAGAGAGATGTCACGCGTCTCAACAGCAATATCAGCGGGCGCAGTGAAGGCTTCGATGATAGGCAGCAGTGAATAGGTGGCGAGCGCCGGAGCTTCGTCGGTGAAGGTATAGATGATCTTCGAACGGTTGGGCATTTCGGATTAACTCTCTTCTTTGCTGAGCGTGCTCAGATTCTCGAGATGCGCAGGGTAGGCGCTTTCGTTCACAGTGAACAATGAGCCGAAAGTCGAGGTTCTTCGCGGTGATGTGAATGCATCAGTAGAGCGTCAAGCGGTCGAGCCGGGGTAACGGCTCAGCCTTTCTAGGCCTGAAAGACTCATTCCAGTAGGTGTTTCACAGTGACTCCGTGGTCACCGACGCAGTATACATAGGTCACTAATGTTCCTGCGAGGGGTGCGGCCTATCACGAATCATCCATTGGTCTAAGACCCTGCGTCAAAATGCCCTTGTTTTTGGCGTTTTACCCAGTGTTTACGGGGTTGCAAAGGGGGGCGGTCGAGGTTGCAATCATGCGTTCTGAACATTCGGTTTGCGTGCTGATTTAACTGGGTTACGCTCGGGATCGGCATGATGTTCCACCCACAAATGGAGTTCAGCATGGGATACAACAAGATCAAGGTTCCAGCCGCAGGTGAAAAAATCACCGTCAACGCCGATCACTCGCTCAATGTTCCCGACAACCCCATCATTCCCTATATCGAAGGGGATGGCATCGGTGTCGACATCAGTCCGGTGATGATCAAGGTGGTCGATGCGGCAGTGAACAAGGCCTACGCCGGCAAGCGCAAGATTTCCTGGATGGAAGTCTATGCAGGGGAGAAAGCCACCCAGGTCTACGACCAGGACACCTGGCTGCCTCAGGAAACCCTGGATGCGGTAAAGGATTACGTGGTCTCGATCAAAGGCCCGCTGACAACCCCTGTGGGCGGAGGCATTCGCTCGCTGAACGTGGCCCTGCGCCAACAGCTCGATCTGTATGTATGTTTGCGCCCGGTGCGCTGGTTTGAAGGTGTGCCTAGCCCGGTTAAAAAGCCGGGCGACGTCGACATGACGATCTTTCGCGAAAACTCCGAAGACATTTATGCCGGAATCGAATGGAAGGCTGGCTCGCCTGAAGCAATCAAGGTGATCAAGTTTCTGAAAGAAGAAATGGGCGTGACCAAGATCCGCTTTGACCAGGACTGCGGGATCGGGGTCAAGCCGGTATCCAGGGAAGGCACCCGGCGCCTGGCGCGCAAGGCGCTGCAATACGTGGTTGATAACGACCGTGAGTCGCTGACCATCGTGCATAAAGGCAACATCATGAAGTTCACCGAAGGTGCCTTCAAGGAGTGGGCCTATGAAGTGGCGGCTGAAGAATTCGGCGCGACCTTGCTCGATGGCGGGCCGTGGATGCAGTTCAAGAACCCTAAAACCGGACGCAATGTAATCGTCAAGGATGCGATTGCTGATGCCATGCTCCAGCAAATCCTGTTGCGTCCTGCGGAATATGACGTGATTGCGACGCTCAACCTGAACGGTGATTACCTGTCCGACGCTTTGGCCGCCGAAGTGGGCGGTATTGGTATTGCGCCGGGCGCCAACCTGTCGGACACCATTGCCATGTTCGAGGCCACCCACGGCACGGCACCCAAGTACGCGGGCAAGAATCAGGTCAACCCGGGTTCCTTGATCCTGTCTGCGGAAATGATGCTGCGGCATATGGGCTGGATCGAGGCTGCCGACCTGATCATCAAGGGGACTAATGGCGCGATTTCGGCCAAAACCGTGACCTACGATTTTGAACGATTGATGGAAGGTGCAACGCTGGTTTCGTCGTCGGGCTTCGGCGATGCGCTGATCGCTCATATGTGAACTGAGCAGGCATAAAAAAACCGGCCGATTCGAGTGTTTGAATCGGCCGGTTTTTTTTGCGGCGAGTCCGGGGGGTCAGACTGAGAGGCTGGTTACCTCTGGCGCATTCGCAAGGGCGGTGACGGGGCCCTGGGCGTTAGTGATCTCAACGGCATGCAGGCCTTTGGGCCCCTGGATTATTTCGAAGCTCACGGGCTGGCCAGCCTTGAGCGTCTTGTAACCGTCCATCTGGATTGCCGAAAAATGCGCAAAAAAGTCAATCGGGTTTCCGTGTTCATCGATGCCTTCCTTGGCCTGCGTATTAATGAAGCCGAAGCCCTTGGCGTTGTTGAACCACTTGACCTTGCCTTGCATACTCATATCCCTCTGCTGCAAAACTCCATCACTGGAGTATCATCCAGTTCACTCGCACAGAAACCAGTAAATATGGTTGACTGTGCGGACCATTTTTCCCACTGTGGGCATTAATGGTTGTAACACCGTTTTACCGATAGTCAAGGTCACGCGGCGGCGCTGTTGCAATTTGACACCTTCGCCTCCATCACTGTATTTGCACAACCTACGACGAACCTTTTTTTCCATGCATGCAATCAGCCAGACTCGACTAACATTCAATCAGGATCAGTCCGATTTTGATCACGAAGACTCCGCTGGCTTGGCTGTGCAAGAGGCTAAGCCTGCGCTTCAGGCGCCGCCGATGTACAAGGTGGTTTTGTTTAACGATGACTACACACCCATGGATTTCGTTGTCGAAATACTTGAGGTGTTTTTTAACTTGAATCGCGAATTGGCGACCAAGGTCATGCTGGCCGTCCATACAGAAGGACGGGCCGTGTGCGGCATTTTTACCCGCGATATCGCCGAGACCAAGGCCATGCAGGTAAACCAGTACGCGCGTGAAAGCCAGCATCCGCTACTCTGTGAAATCGAGAAGGACGGTTAACGCCGACCACTTGGGTATGAGGTGAAGCCATGTTAAATCGCGAGCTCGAAGTCACCCTCAATCTTGCCTTCAAGGAAGCGCGCTCCAAACGTCATGAGTTCATGACGGTTGAGCACCTCCTTTTAGCGCTTTTGGATAATGAGGCAGCCGCAACCGTTCTACGCGCCTGTGGCGCAAACCTCGACAAACTCAAGCATGACCTGCAAGAGTTTATTGATTCCACGACTCCCCTGATTCCCGTCCACGACGAAGACCGCGAAACTCAGCCAACCCTGGGTTTTCAGCGGGTCTTGCAGCGTGCTGTATTCCACGTGCAAAGCTCCGGCAAGCGTGAAGTGACTGGCGCCAATGTGCTGGTTGCGATTTTCAGCGAGCAGGAAAGCCAGGCCGTGTTCCTGCTCAAGCAGCAGAGCGTTGCCCGTATTGATGTGGTCAACTTTATTGCCCACGGCATCTCCAAGGTGCCGGGGCATGGTGATCACTCTGATGGCGAACATGAAATGCAGGATGAAGAGGGCGGCGAATCGTCATCTTCAAGCAATCCTCTGGACGCCTACGCCAGCAACCTGAACGAGTTGGCCCGCCAGGGTCGGATCGATCCGCTGGTAGGGCGCGAGATGGAAGTTGAGCGCGTTGCCCAGATTCTGGCGCGTCGGCGTAAAAATAACCCGTTGCTGGTCGGTGAGGCCGGTGTGGGTAAAACCGCAATTGCCGAAGGCCTGGCCAAGCGCATCGTCGACAATCAGGTGCCTGACCTGCTGGCGAACAGCATCGTCTACTCCCTTGATCTCGGCGCTTTGCTGGCGGGTACCAAGTACCGCGGCGATTTCGAGAAACGTTTCAAGGCGCTGCTCGGTGAGCTGAAAAAACGCCCGCAGGCGATTCTGTTTATCGATGAAATCCACACCATTATTGGTGCGGGCGCTGCGTCTGGCGGCGTGATGGATGCCTCCAACCTGCTCAAGCCTTTGTTGTCTTCGGGCGACATTCGCTGCATCGGCTCCACTACGTTCCAGGAATTTCGCGGAATTTTCGAGAAGGACCGCGCCTTGGCGCGCCGCTTCCAGAAAGTCGACGTGTCCGAGCCTTCGGTTGAAGACACCATTGGCATTCTGCGCGGGCTTAAAGGTCGCTTTGAACAGCATCACGGCATCGAGTACAGCGATGAGGCCCTGCGTGCGGCGGCTGAGCTGGCGTCGCGCTACATCAACGACCGGCACATGCCGGACAAGGCCATTGATGTGATCGACGAGGCGGGTGCTTATCAGCGTCTGCAGCCGGTCGAGAAACGGGTCAAACGCATCGAAGTCGCGCAAGTTGAAGACATCGTTGCGAAAATCGCACGTATTCCGCCAAAACACGTCTCTGTCTCGGACAAGGAACTGTTGCGCAACCTTGAGCGCGACCTGCGTTTGACCGTGTTCGGTCAGGATGCTGCGATTGATTCGTTGTCCACCGCGATCAAGTTGTCCCGTGCCGGGCTCAAGTCGCCAGACAAGCCTGTGGGTTCGTTCCTGTTCGCAGGGCCGACCGGTGTCGGTAAAACCGAGGCTGCGCGCCAATTGGCCAAGGCCCTGGGCATCGAACTGATCCGTTTCGACATGTCCGAGTACATGGAGCGCCACACCGTATCGCGTCTGATCGGTGCACCTCCGGGCTATGTCGGTTTCGATCAGGGTGGTTTGCTGACTGAAGCCATCACCAAGCAGCCGCATTGTGTGTTGTTGCTCGATGAAATCGAAAAGGCGCACCCCGAGGTCTTTAACCTGCTGTTGCAGGTCATGGACCACGGCACGCTGACCGATAACAACGGGCGCAAGGCGGACTTCCGCAACGTGATCGTCATCATGACCACCAACGCGGGTGCTGAAACAGCTTCTCGGGCTTCGATCGGGTTTACTCATCAGGATCATGCTTCCGATGCGATGGAAGCGATCAAGAAGAGCTTCACTCCCGAGTTCCGCAACCGCCTGGACACCATCATTCAGTTTGGTCGCCTCAGTCACGAGGTCATCAAACATGTGGTGGACAAGTTCCTTACCGAACTGCAGGCGCAGCTGGAAGACAAGCACGTGCAGCTTGAGGTGTCGGACGCGGCGCGTGGCTGGTTGGCCGCGGGTGGCTATGACGCACTGATGGGGGCTCGTCCGATGGCGCGTTTGATTCAGGACAAGATCAAGCGTCCGCTGGCCGAGGAAATCCTCTTTGGCGAACTGGCCGACCATGGCGGTGTGGTACACATCGACCTGGAGAATGGCGAGTTGACCTTCGAGTATGAAACCGCAGTCGAAATGGCTTGATGTAACACGGCAGTAAAAAAGGCGCCCTCGGGCGCCTTTTTGCTGTCTGCAGCTAGCTGGTCGGGCTCAGGCTCGCCGCTGGGTTGTGCTCGGTGTGGCGCTCCAGCACCGGGTAGCCCAAAGCGGCAATATGGTGATGGACACGACGGTAGTCGCGCAGCACCCGCTGGAAAATATCCCCGGACTCGGCCCAGGCCGTCTTGTCATTCTGCAACTTGCGAAAGTGCTCGCGGCTAGCCCTGGCCTCCAGCTTGCGTACGGTTTCCTTGTGGTTGATCAAGGCCTCGGCTGCGGCTGCGTTTTCGCTTAAAAACGCGGTAATGGCCAGGTTCAGGCTCTCCAGCAGGGCCAGGTGCATGGCCTGGATATGCATCAGCTCGAAAGATGAAAAGCGCTCCCCTCGGCGTGTCCTGCGTACGGCCAGTTGCGCCAGGTTGTTGAGAATGTCCCCGGCATGTTCCAGGTTGATTACGAACATCAGGATTTCCTGGGCGCGATCGGCATCGTCATCGCTCAGGCCGTCGTGGCCGATATCGGCAAGATAAGCGCGGATCGCTGCACTTAGCAGGTCGATGGAGTGATCCAGTTGCCGCACCTCGTTCATGGTCTGCTGATCGACCTTCTCAAACAGTTGCAGGACCTGATTGAGCATCAGTGAAGTCATGTCCGCCAGGCGCAAGGCTTCGCGCACGGTATTGGACAGGCCTATATTGGCCACTTCCAGCCCGGCTTCGTCCAGATACTGTGGCATGCCAGGATCCGCTGGCGGATCTTGCTGAGGAAACATGCGGGTCAGCAGGCGTGCGCAGGGCTCGGTCAAACCGATAAACACCACTGCCAGCACCAGATTGAACGCGGTGTGCAGGTACACCACCATGTGCGCCGGGCCGATATCAGTTCGGGCCAGATAGTTGGCAATCAGCGCCAGGCATGGCAGCAACACTACGGTGCCCAGCAGGCGGATCAGCAGGTTGCCCACAGGCAGGCGGCGTGCAACAGGCGAGCTGGCGCTGAACACCGATGGCAAGGCGCCGCCGATATTGGCACCGAGCATCAGGGCAATGGCGGTCACGGGTGTCATCATGCCTGCGCCTGCCAAAGAGGCGATCAGCAGCACCACTGCGACGCTGGAGTGGCAGATCCAGGTCAGTAGTACTGCGGCGATCACCGCTATGATCAAGTCGCCTTCCAGGCTTTGCATGATGGCGCGAAACACCGAAGTCGCCTCCATGTGGGCCAGGGTAGCACTGAGCAAACTCAGGGCCAGCAACATTAGGCCCAGGCCGATCAGCGCGCAGCCGACGCTTTCGTAGCGCGAATCATCGCGCAAGCGATACACAACAAAGCCCACCAGCAGGATGATCGGCATCGCCAGCGAGGTGTCGAAGCTCAGCAGTTGCACCACCAGAGTCGAGCCGATATTGGCCCCCAGCATCACCACCAGGGCGGGTGCCAGGCTCAGGGTGCCAGCTGCGGTAAACGAGGTTGCCATCAGGCTGACCGCTGTACTGCTTTGCAATACGCCGGTAATACCGATTCCGGAAATCAGTGCCATCCAGCGGTTATTCAGGTTGCGCCCCATCCAGTTGCGCAGTTGGGTGCCAAATCCGCGCAGCAGGGCTGTGGAAATCATATGGGTGCCCCAGAGCAAAAGTGCGATGGCGCCCGCGAGGTTGAGTAACAGAGTGGTTCCCGACATAAGGAATCTCCACAAAACAAGCATTCATGTCTTACGAGGTCGTAATACGAAGGCATGGGCTGGCGCGATAAGGCGCCAGCCCATGGCGATTCAAGTCAGTACCACTGCTTGAAACGGCGGATGTAGATGGTCTTCATCAGTTGCGCGACGCAGCAGTAGCTGAACAGGGTGGCTACCAGCCAAGGGAAGTACGACAGCGGTAGCGGCTCCAGGCCAACCAATGTACCCAGCGGCGAGAACGGCACGTAGATCCCCAGCACGATCACAATGATGGTCATCATGGTCACCGGCCATGCGGCGGTGCTCTGGATGAACGGGATCTTGCGGGTTCGCAGCATGTGTACGACCAGGGTTTGCGAGAGCAGCCCCTCGATAAACCAGCCGGACTGGAACAGGGTCTGCATTTCCACGCTGTTGGCCGAGAACACGTACCACATCAGGGCAAATGTGGTGATGTCGAAGATCGACGAAGTTGGCCCGATCCAGATCATGAAACGCCCGATATTTTTCGCGTCCCACTTACGTGGTTTTTGCAGGTATTCCTTGTCCATCTTGTCCCACGGCAATGCCAGCTGGGAGATGTCGTACATCAGGTTTTGCAGCAGCAGGTGAATCGACAGCATCGGCAGGAAAGGAATAAAGGCGCTGGCCACCAGTACCGAGAACACGTTGCCGAAGTTGGAGCTGGCGGTCATGTTGAGGTACTTCATGATGTTGCCGAATGTCTCGCGTCCTTTGAGCACACCCTCTTCCAGCACCATCAGGCTCTTTTCCAGCAGGATGATGTCGGCCGATTCCTTGGCAATGTCCGTGCCGCTGTCCACCGAGATACCCACGTCGGCATCACGTAGGGCTGGGGCATCGTTAATGCCATCGCCAAGGAAGCCTACGGTGTGGCCGTTGGCTTGCAGTGCTTTGAGTACACGGGACTTCTGCAGCGGGGTGAGCTTGGCGAATACGGTGCGTTGCTCGACCTCCAGTTGCAGCGCGGCGTCGTCCATCGCCTCGATTTCCGGGCCGAGTAATGGCGCGCCTGGTTCCAGGCCGACCTGACGGCAAATCTTGCTGGTGACCACGGCGTTGTCGCCGGTCAGCACCTTGACCGCTACGCCGATGTCCCGCAGGGCGGCAATCGCCGGGCCTGCGGTTTCTTTTGGCGGATCAAGGAAGGTGAGCATGCCGCGGATTACCAGATCCCGCTCGTCAGCGGTGTTGTATTGCTTGTGCGTCTGGGTCTTGGGGATGTCGCGGGTGGCGACCAGCAATACCCGGAAACCGTCCTCATTGTATTCGGTGGTCAGTGCCAGCAGTTGCTCGCGGCGTGCAGGGTCCAGGGCGACGGTGGTATCACCCTCCATCACATGGGTGGCAATGCCGAGCATTTCTTCAACAGCGCCCTTGCACACCAACAGGTGGTCGCCTTGGGTGTCCTTGACGATGATCGACAGGCGCCGACGGACGAAGTCAAAGGGCAGCTCATCCACCTTGCTGTAGTTGAGCGGAGCGTTGAACCTGGAGTCCTGTTGGGCAAATTGCACCACCGCCTGATCCATCAGGTTGCGGATGCCGCTTTGGAAGTGGCTGTTGAGCCAGGCCAGAGCCAGTACCGATTCATCACGCTTGCCGCTGGGGTTGACGTGATGCTCAAGGATGATGTGATCCTGGGTCAGGGTGCCGGTCTTGTCGGTGCACAGCACATCCATGGAGCCCAGGTTCTGGATCGCATTCAGGCGCTTGACCACCACTTTGCGCTTGGCCATGGCGGTTGCGCCCTTGGCCAGGTTGGCGCTGACAATCATTGGCAGCATTTCCGGGGTCAGGCCGACCGCCACTGCCAGGGCAAACATAAAGGCATCGCCCCAATCGCCCTTGGAAAAGCCGTTGAGGAAAAACACGATCGGCACCATGACCAGCATGAAGCGGATCAGCAGCCAGCTGACGCTGTTGACCCCACGGTCGAACGCGGTTTGCGTGCGAGAGCCGACGATTGCCTTGGCCAGTGAGCCAAAGTAGGTGCGCGGGCCGGTGGCGACCACTACGGCGCGGGCGGTGCCGCTGACCACGTTGGTGCCCATAAAGCAGATGTTGGGCAAGTCCAGCAGGTTGCTCTGATCGGCAGCGGTGCTGGAGGCGGACTTTTGTGTGACATCCCCCAAGGTGTCGTATTTCTCCACGGGCAAGGCTTCGCCGGTGAGGACTGCCTGGCTGATAAACAAGTCGCGGGATTCGATCAGGCGAATATCCGCCGGAATCATGTCGCCAGCCGACAGCTGAACGATATCCCCGGCCACCAGCTCGCGCATCGGCACTTCATGCACCGAAGTCTTGCCGCCGGTTTTATCCCGCCGTACAACGGTGGCGGTGGTGCGGACCATGGCTTTGAGGGCTTCGGCGGACTTGGCCGAGCGATGTTCCTGCCAGAACCGCAGCAAGCTGCTGAGGCCAACCATCAAACCAATGATGATGACTTTGGTCAGGTCGCTTTCTTCGCCATCGCGCTCTGGCAGCCAGTAGTCGGTGAAAAAGCTGATAACGGCCAGGGTCAGCAGTACATAGATGAACGGGTTATGCAGGGCCAGCATGAACTGCACGATGGCGTGAGGCGGTTTGTCGTGAGCCACCTCGTTGTAGCCATCTGTCTGCAGGCGTTCGGCGGCGTCTTGCTCGGTCAGGCCGGCAGTTGTGGCGCGGACATTGGCCAGAGTGGCCGAGAGACCGTTTTGTGCTTCCCGAGCGGCACGCATGGACAGTTTGTTGCTGTCGCTGGTGCTGTTCTTGTCTCGAACTTTAGTGTTTTTTACGGCGCTCATGATGAGAACTCCTGTCGCCAACTCTTGACCAAACATACGTTGGCTTACCTATTTAAAGGCGAGCCAATGTATGCCGAGTCGCAAACTTCGCAATCGGTTTTAATGAAGTGTTAAGTGCGCTTTAAAGTCCCGCTGCAATTAAGTTGTTAATGCCCACGCAGCGGGTAACTACTGGCTTCTTCCATGGGGAACTCCAGTGAATTAAAGTTGTTTTCAGTTAATGGATAATCAGCGCCAAGCGCGACTCTGCGGGTCCTGAGAGTCGGCCATGCTCCAGCGTTGCTCCAGTTGGCCTGTGGCAGGATTGACGCGCCAATGCACCTGGCGGTGCGCAGGTTTTATGCCGGGAACCGGAGTGGAGAAGGGTGATTTGGTCGAGCGAGCATAAGTGGGCTCGCGGGACAGTTTCACACGCATGCTCGAGGTAAAGGCGCGAACGCCGGGTAGTACAGGGGTTTGAAAGGTCATAACACACCTCGTGACCGGACGGCGCCGGTGAGGTCGTTACGTTGGAGCATCAGGCTCTAGCGCAGTTGACCCCGCCGTGCAGGCGAGTCCCGTCAATGTCTGGGTTTAGCGCCCGGATCTCCGTAATTACGGTGACCGGACAGCGACTAGATACTGTGTCCATTGGCTTCTTTTGTGAAGTTTATAGGCGGCCTGAATGACCGGCCTGTGCAATCTACTTAGACTGCAGGGGTAAGTCAATGTTAACGCCTGGCAAGTGACGGTGGTACAGCAACGGTTCAGGAAGTTTGGAAGTTATGAAAGTGCAGTGTTTGATATGTAATGAATAAGACAAAAAAGTTACAGGCGAGCAAAGTTTAGTAGTGCAGCTAAATCAGTGGGAGTGAGCCTGCTCACGATGGCATTACTGCGGTTCGTTTGGCAGACGGTGTCGTCTGTATCGCGAGCAGGCTCGCTCCCTCTGATGTTGTGGGTGTCAGGCAAATCCCGGGCAAACAAAAACGCCCGGCAGAGCCGGGCGTTTTGTATTGACTTGATTAGCGAGCGCGGTAAGTGATACGCCCTTTGCTCAAGTCATAGGGCGTCAGCTCGACGCGCACTTTGTCACCGGTAAGAATACGAATGTAGTTCTTGCGCATCTTGCCGGAAATATGCGCGGTTACGACGTGCCCATTTTCCAACTCCACACGAAACATGGTGTTGGGCAGGGTGTCGACGACAGTGCCTTCCATTTCGAAGCTGTCTTCTTTCGACATGCAGTAAAGCCCTCGGTGTCCAATGAATGGCCCGGTGCAACTGCGCCAGGCAAAAGCGGCGTGCATTGTGCCCGAAAAATGGGGTTTAAGCCAAGGGTTCAATCAAGAGAGCTCCATCTCTGATTAATCAGCAGCTCAATGGGCCGGTATTCGGTCTTGTAATTCATCTTTTTGCAGTTCTTGATCCAGTATCCCAGGTACAGGGCATCCAGCCCCATGCGCCGGGCTTCGGCAATTTGCCAGAGAATCCCGTAGCGCCCCAGACTGCGGCGTTCCTCGTCAGGGTCGTAGAAGGTGTACACCGCAGACAGACCATTGGGCAGCACGTCAGTGACGGCGACCGCCAGCAAGCGGCCATCGAGGCGGAACTCATAGAATCTCGAGAACGCCAGATCGCGTACCAGAAACGTCGAGAATTGATCGCGGCTGGGCGGATACATGTCGCCATCGGCATGGCGTTGCTCGATATAACGTTGATAAAGGTCAAAATTTTCTTCGCTGAACCCTGGTTTGACAGGCTGTACCTGTAAATCGGCGTTGCGCTTGAAAATGCGTTTTTGCTGACGATTGGGCATAAAGCGCGCAACAGGAATGCGCGCCGGGGTGCAGGCATCGCACTTCAGGCAATGCGGGCGATAGAGATGGTCGCCACTGCGCCGGAAACCCATCTCGGACAAATCGGCATACACCTGCACATCCATCGGCTGACTGGGGTCGAGGAACAGCGTAGTGGCCTGTTCGTCAGGCAAGTAGCTGCAAGCGTGAGGTTGAGTGGCATAAAACTTCAAACGCGCCAGCTCGGTCATGATGGGCCCTCGCAAATCTTTAAATTAAGTGTAAGCCAGCGTGCAAAAGTGCGCCTACAAAACCCACTGTGCAGGTGTGGGCTGGTCGAGATGATTGCGCAAATACTCGGCAAATTGCGTTCGCGGGATTGAGCGGGCGCCGAGGCTCTCGAGGTGGTCAGTAGGCATTTGACAGTCAATCAGGACAAAACCCCAAGCCTGCAGCTGTCTGACTAATGTGACAAAGCCGAACTTTGAAGCGTTGTCGGCGCGGCTGAACATCGACTCGCCAAAAAACAGCTGCCCCATTGCCAGGCCATACAGTCCGCCCACCAGTTCGCCGTTATCCCAGACTTCAACCGAATGGGCATGGCCGCGAGCATGCAGTTCGATGTAGGCGTTTTGCATGTTGTCGGTAATCCACGTGCCGTCCGCATAGTCGCGCGGTGCTGCGCATGCCTGAATCACCGCTGCAAAGTCGCGGTCAAAACTGACCTGATAGCGTTGCTGGCGTAACAGTTTGCCCAGGCTGCGGGACACGTGCAGCTCTTCGGGGAACAGCACTGTGCGCGGGTCGGGCGACCACCAGAGGATCGGCTGGCCTTCGCTGAACCACGGAAAGCAGCCGTGGCGATAGGCCTGGATCAGCCGGTCTGCCGACAGGTCGCCGCCTGCGGCCAGGAGCCCGTTGGGCTCGCGCATGGCTTTTGCCAGGGGCGGGAATGTCAGAGTGTCGCGTTTTAACCAGGTCAGCATGGCTTTGGGTCTTACAGAAGAAGGGGAGGGCGGCTGCAACTCTGTCACGCAAATGCGGTCTCAGTCGATCTGCCAGCGAAATGTAAGCTCTGTTTTAACGGCGGTATAAGTCTTTGTCACAAAAGGTAATACATGCTCAAATTGGCGCTTCTCAGCCAGGCGCAAGTGGAATCTGATCGTCGCTTGAGCCAGCGTGGCATCAACGGCTTAAACCCGTACAATGGCCTGCCTGTTTACGCTGATCTAGACTGCACCAACGTTGCTGCAGGGAATAATACAAGGCTGGTTTCATTTAAAGTCTGAATTTGTCGCCTGCTCGATATGAGCAGTATTTTGCAGTCACCTTAGTCAATTAATAGTTGGGCGCGCCACAGGCGCAGGAAAAGACCCGTTTTGAAGAAATCCACAGTAGCACCCAAAGCAGTTCCTCTCTGGCGTCAACAGTTGCACTACCGGCTCAAGGAAGGTGCATTGATCGCTATCGGCGCCCTATGCCTGTTCCTGATCATGGCCCTGTTGACCTATGGCAAGGACGATCCCGGCTGGAGCCATAACAGCCGTGTCGTGGATGTGCAGAACTTCGGCGGCCCTGCGGGCTCCTACAGTGCTGACATCCTGTTTATGGTGCTCGGTTACTTTGCCTATATTTTCCCGTTGCTGCTGGCGGTCAAGGCGTACCAGATCTTCCGCGAACGGCATCAGCCCTGGCAGTGGAGTGGCTGGTTGTTCTCATGGCGCCTGGTAGGCCTGGTGTTTCTGGTGATTTCGGGGGCGGCACTGGCCCATATCCACTTTCACTCCGCCGTGGGCCTGCCGGCAGGCGCGGGCGGTGCTCTGGGCGAAAGCCTGGGTGATCTGGCCAAGAATGCGCTGAATATCCAGGGCAGTACCCTGTTGCTGATTGCGTTGTTCCTGTTTGGCCTCACCGTATTCACTGACCTGTCATGGTTCAAGGTCATGGACGTGACGGGCAAAATCACCCTTGACCTGTTTGAGCTGATCCAGGGGGCGGCCAATCGCTGGTGGTCAGAGCGCAACGAGCGCAAGCAGCTTGTGGCCCAACTGCGAGAGGTTGATAACCGGGTCAATGACGTGGTCGCGCCTAGCGTTTCCGACAAGCGTGAGCAGGCCAAGGCCAAAGAGCGCCTGATCGAGCGTGAGCAGGCGTTGACCAAGCACATGTCCGAGCGTGAAAAGCACGTGCCGGCAGTTATCGCTCCGGCACCGCCCAAGGCGCCTGAGCCGAGCAAGCGAGTGCAGAAAGAGAAGCAGGCCCCGTTGTTTGTGGACAGCGCGGTTGAAGGCACGCTGCCGCCGATCTCGATTCTGGATCCGGCCGAGAAAAAACAGCTCAACTACTCCCCTGAATCTCTGGCGGCCGTTGGTCACCTGCTTGAAATCAAGCTCAAGGAGTTCGGCGTAGAAGTGTCGGTGGACTCGATTCATCCGGGCCCGGTGATTACCCGCTACGAAATCCAGCCTGCAGCCGGGGTCAAGGTCAGCCGTATTTCCAACCTGGCCAAAGACCTGGCGCGTTCGCTGGCTGTGACCAGTGTGCGGGTGGTTGAAGTTATCCCGGGCAAAACCACGGTCGGTATCGAAATTCCTAACGAAGACCGGCAGATCGTGCGGTTCTCCGAGGTGTTGTCGACCCCTGAGTACGACAACGCCAAGTCTCCCGTGACTCTGGCCTTGGGCCATGACATCGGTGGGCGACCGGTGATCACCGATCTGGCGAAAATGCCGCACTTGCTGGTAGCCGGTACAACCGGTTCCGGTAAGTCCGTGGGCGTGAACGCCATGATCCTGTCGATTCTGTTCAAGTCTGGCCCCGAAGACGCCAAATTGATCATGATCGACCCGAAGATGCTTGAACTGTCGATCTACGAAGGCATCCCGCATTTGCTGTGCCCGGTGGTTACGGACATGAAAGACGCTGCCAACGCCCTGCGCTGGAGCGTTGCCGAGATGGAGCGCCGTTACAAGTTGATGGCCAAGATGGGCGTGCGTAACCTCGCCGGCTTCAACCAGAAGGTCAAGGACGCCCAGGACGCTGGCGAGCCACTGGTCGACCCGCTGTACAAGCGTGAAAGCATTCACGACGAAGCGCCGCTGCTGGTGAAGTTGCCAACCATCGTGGTGGTGGTCGACGAATTCGCCGACATGATGATGATCGTCGGCAAGAAGGTCGAAGAGCTGATTGCCCGTATTGCCCAGAAAGCACGGGCCGCAGGGATTCACTTGATCCTCGCGACCCAGCGTCCGTCGGTGGACGTGATCACGGGTCTGATCAAGGCCAACATCCCGACCCGTATGGCGTTCCAGGTGTCGAGCAAGATCGATTCGCGCACCATCATCGATCAGGGTGGCGCCGAGCAACTGCTGGGCCACGGTGACATGTTGTACATGCCGCCCGGCACCAGCCTGCCAATCCGGGTACATGGTGCGTTTGTTTCAGACGATGAAGTTCACCGTGTGGTCGAAGCCTGGAAGCTTCGCGGCTCGCCGGACTACAACGAAGACATCCTTGCCGGGGTTGAAGAACCTGGCAGCGGCTTTGACGGCGGCAGCAGCGATGGCGGTGATGACGCTGAAACCGATGCGCTCTACGACGAGGCCGTACAGTTCGTACTTGAGAGCCGTCGTGCCTCGATCTCTGCGGTTCAACGCAAATTGAAGATTGGTTACAACCGCGCTGCCCGAATGATCGAATCCATGGAAATGGCCGGGGTTGTCACCTCGATGAACACTAATGGCTCGCGCGAAGTACTGGCGCCGGCCCCGATGCGCGATTGATCTGCCCAGGGCTGTATCGGGCGGGTTCTAACTAATCAATGAGGATGTCCATGCGTTTTGTCAGCATGCTGTTGCTACCGGTACTGGCTTTTTCTTCGCTGTCGGCCCATGCCGATGCCGAGAGTGTGAAACGTCTTGGTCAATTGCTCGGCTCCGACACCATCACGGCGCGCTTTTCACAGCTGACGCTCGATGGCAGTGGCACTCAATTGCAGGAAACTGCCGGTGAAATGTCGGTTAAACGTCCGGGCCTGTTCTACTGGCACACCGATGCGCCACAAGAGCAACTGATGGTCTCCGATGGCCAGAAGGTTTCGCTGTGGGACCCGGATCTGGAGCAGGTCACGATCAAAAAGCTTGATCAGCGCCTGACCCAGACCCCGGCCCTGTTGCTGTCGGGTGATGTGTCGAAAATCAGCGACAGTTTCGATATCACCTCCAAGCAGGCCGGTGATGTGATGGACTTCACCTTGAAGCCCAAGACCAAGGACACGCTGTTCGACTCCCTGCGCCTGTCGTTTCGCGGTGGCAAGATCAACGATATGCAGTTGATCGACAGCGTGGGCCAACGCACCAACATCCTGTTCACCGGGGTCAAGGTCAACGAGCCGATTCCTGCTTCCAAGTTCAAGTTCGATATCCCGAAAGGGGCTGATGTCATCCAGGAATAAGCCCTGGAAGAGGTTTCAAACGCTGCCCATGGATCTGTTTCGAAGTGCCCCGATTGCCCAGCCCCTGGCTGCCCGTTTACGTGCAGCCAATCTGGATGAGTACGTCGGTCAGGAACACCTGCTCGCTCGCGGCAAGCCCTTGCGTGAAGCGCTGGAGCAGGGCGCGCTGCATTCGATGATTTTCTGGGGGCCGCCGGGCGTGGGTAAAACCACCCTGGCGCGGTTGCTGGCAGAAGTCTCGGATGCACACTTTGAAACCGTTTCGGCGGTACTGGCCGGGGTCAAGGAGATCCGTCAGGCGGTCGAAATTGCCAAGCAGCAGGCGGGCCAGTACGGGCGCCGCACCATCCTGTTTGTTGACGAAGTGCATCGCTTCAACAAGTCGCAGCAGGATGCATTTTTGCCCTATGTCGAAGATGGCACCCTGATTTTTATCGGTGCCACCACTGAAAACCCTTCCTTTGAGCTGAACAACGCACTGCTGTCGCGGGCGCGTGTCTATGTGCTCAAAAGCCTCGATGAGGCGGCCCTGCACAAGCTGGTGCAACGAGCCCTCACGGAAGACAAGGGGCTGGGCAAGCGCTGCCTGAGCCTGAGCGATGAAGGCTTCCAGATTTTGCTGCGGGCGGCTGACGGTGATGGTCGGCGCCTGCTCAACCTGCTGGAAAACGCCTCTGACCTGGCCGAAGATCACAGCGAAATCGGCACCGACCTGCTGCATAACCTGCTGGGCGATACCCAGCGGCGCTTCGACAAGGGTGGCGAAGCCTTTTACGACCAGATCTCGGCCCTGCACAAGTCGGTGCGTGGCTCCAACCCGGACGGTGCTCTGTACTGGTTCGCGCGAATGATCGACGGCGGCTGCGACCCGTTGTATATCGCCCGGCGGGTGGTGCGCATGGCCAGCGAAGACATCGGCAACGCCGACCCGCGCGCGCTGAGCCTGTGCCTGTCGGCCTGGGATGTGCAAGAACGTCTCGGCAGCCCGGAGGGCGAGTTGGCGGTGGCCCAGGCCATCACCTATCTGGCGTGTGCGCCAAAAAGCAACGCGGTGTATATGGGCTTCAAGGCCGCACTGCGCAGCGCCGCCGAATACGGCTCGCTTGAAGTGCCGCTGCATTTGCGCAACGCGCCGACCAAGCTGATGAAACAACTGGGTTATGGCGACGAATACCGCTACGCCCATGACGAACCTGACGCCTATGCTGCTGGCGAAGACTACTATCCGGATGAGCTGGAGCCGTTACAGCTGTATCAGCCAGTTCCGCGGGGGTTGGAGCTTAAGATCGGCGAGAAGCTCAAACATCTTGCTGCACTGGATCGTGCCAGCCCCAAACAGCGGAGAAAACCGTGATCCCAGTGATCGTTGCTGTATCAGTGGGCGGTGTTGCAGGCACATTGTTGCGCTTCGCCACGGGAAACTGGATCAACGCCAATTGGCCGCGGCACTTTTATACCGCGACATTGGCCGTTAATATCGTGGGCTGCCTGCTGATTGGCCTCCTTTACGGACTTTTTTTGATGCGCCCGGAAGTACCGATTGAAGTCCGAGCCGGACTAATGGTCGGTTTCCTGGGTGGTTTGACTACTTTTTCATCCTTTTCACTGGATACGGTGCGCCTGCTTGAAACCGGGCAAGTGCCATTGGCACTGGGCTATGCGGCCCTCAGCGTATTCGGCGGGCTGCTCGCAACCTGGGCTGGCCTGTCCCTGACCAAACTTTGATAAACGAGAAACCGACATGCTCGATTCCAAACTGTTACGTGGCAACCTGCAGGACGTAGCGGATCGCCTGGCATCCCGTGGCTACACGCTGGATGTGGCACGCATCGACGCGCTGGAAGCCAAGCGTAAAGAAGTTCAGACCCTGACCGAGAAGCTGCAGGCCGAGCGCAATGCCATCTCAAAAAGCATTGGCCAGGCCAAGGCTCGCGGTGAAGACATCGCGCCACTGATGGCCAGTGTCGAAACCATGGGCAGCGATCTGGCCAATGGCAAGGTTGAGCTGGAAACCATCCAGACTGAACTGGACTCGATCCTGTTGAGCCTGCCGAACCTGCCGGATGCTTCCGTGCCGGTTGGCGCTGACGAAGACGACAACGTCGAGATCCGTCGCTGGGGCACGCCTACTGCCTTCGATTTTGAAATCAAGGACCACGTTGCGCTGGGCGAACAATACGGCTGGCTGGATTTCGAAACCGCCGCCAAATTGTCCGGTGCCCGCTTTGCCTTGCTGCGTGGGCCAATCGCACGCCTGCACCGTGCACTGGCGCAGTTCATGATCAACCTGCACATCAACGAGCACGGCTACGAAGAGGCTTACACGCCTTATCTGGTTCAGGCGCCAGCGCTGCAGGGTACTGGCCAGTTGCCGAAGTTCGAGGAAGACCTGTTCAAGATCAGCCGTGAAGGCGAAGCCGATCTGTACCTGATCCCGACTGCCGAAGTGTCGCTGACCAACATCGTCGCCGGCGAAATTGTTGAGCACAAAGCCCTGCCGATCAAGTTTGTGGCGCACACGCCGTGCTTCCGCAGTGAAGCCGGTGCGTCGGGCCGTGATACCCGCGGCATGATCCGTCAGCACCAGTTCGACAAGGTTGAAATGGTGCAGATCGTTGAGCCTTCCACCTCGATGGATGCACTGGAAGGCCTGGTTGGCAACGCCGAGAAGGTTTTGCAGCTGCTTGAACTGCCATACCGTACCCTGGCGCTGTGCACCGGCGACATGGGTTTCAGCGCGGTCAAAACCTACGATCTGGAAGTGTGGATTCCGAGCCAGGACAAGTACCGCGAGATTTCGTCGTGCTCCAACTGCGGAGACTTCCAGGCCCGCCGCATGCAAGCGCGTTTCCGTAACCCGGAAACCGGCAAGCCAGAGCTGGTTCACACCCTTAACGGTTCCGGTCTGGCTGTAGGCCGCACCCTGGTAGCCGTGTTGGAAAACTACCAGCAGGCTGACGGCTCGATCCGTGTGCCTGAAGTGCTCAAGCCTTACATGGGCGGCATTGAGGTCATCGGCTAAATGGAGTTTCTGCCGCTGTTTCATAACCTGCGTGGCAGCCGTGTACTGGTGGTCGGTGGTGGGGAGATTGCCTTGCGCAAATCCCGGCTGCTGGCCGATGCCGGTGCGGTGCTGCGGGTGGTCGCACCCGCCATAGAGCCCCAGTTGTGCGAGTTGATAAACAGCAGCGGTGGCGAACAGGTGCTGCGCGGCTATGTTGAAGCTGACCTTGAAGGTTGTGTGCTGATCATCGCCGCCACCGACGATGAGCCACTCAACGCCCAGGTCTCCGCCGACGCCCGTCGCCGCTGTGTGCCGGTCAATGTGGTGGATGCGCCTGCGCTGTGCAGCGTGATTTTCCCCGCGATTGTCGACCGTTCGCCGTTGATCATTGCCGTATCCAGTGGCGGCGATGCGCCGGTGCTGGCGCGGTTGATCCGGGCCAAGATTGAAACCTGGATCCCTTCGACCTACGGTCAGTTGGCGGGCCTCGCGGCGCGCTTTCGTAGCCAGGTCAAAGGCCTGTTCCCTGATGTGCAGCAGCGTCGCGGGTTCTGGGAAGACGTGTTCCAGGGCCCGATTGCCGACCGTCAATTGGCCGGGCAGGGCGCTGAAGCCGAGCGTTTGCTGTTGGCCAAGATCAATGGTCAGGCGGCTGAAACCACCGGTGAGGTTTATCTGGTAGGTGCCGGGCCGGGTGATCCGGATTTGCTGACGTTCCGCGCGCTGCGCCTGATGCAACAAGCTGACGTGGTGCTCTACGACCGCTTGGTGGCCCCGGCGATTCTTGAACTGTGCCGTCGCGATGCCGAGCGGGTGTATGTGGGCAAGCGTCGTGCCGAGCATGCGGTGCCGCAAGACCAGATCAACCAGCAACTGGTCGACCTGGCCAAGCAAGGCAAACGCGTGGTGCGGCTCAAGGGTGGCGATCCGTTTATCTTTGGCCGTGGCGGCGAAGAGATCGAAGAACTGGCTGCCCACGGGATTCCGTTCCAGGTGGTGCCAGGGATTACCGCTGCCAGTGGTTGCGCGGCCTATGCCGGGATTCCGCTGACCCATCGTGATTACGCGCAGTCTGTGCGTTTCGTGACGGGCCATTTGAAAGACGGCACCAGCAATCTGCCCTGGAATGACCTGGTGGCACCGGCGCAGACGCTGGTGTTTTACATGGGCCTGGTAGGTTTGCCGATCATCTGTGAGCAACTGATCAAGCACGGTCGTTCAGCAGACACCCCGGCGGCGTTGATCCAGCAAGGTACTACATCCAATCAGCGTGTCTTCACTGGCACTTTGAAGGACTTGCCGACGTTGGTGGCGGAGCATGAAGTTCATGCGCCGACACTGGTGATCGTGGGTGAGGTAGTGCTGCTGCGTGAGAAGCTGAAGTGGTTCGAAGGCGCTCAGTCGCAGGACTAGGGTTTTGTGGGAGCGGGCTTGCTCGCGATGGTAGCACTGCGGTTTGCCTGACAGACCGCGTCGCCAGCATCGCGAGCAAGCCCGCTCCCACATTTGTCTCAGGGTCCTTTTTAGCCCCGATTATCCCCCACCAGACTCTCCACCGACGGCACCCGCGTGTCGCTCTCCATCTGTGCATCGTGCTCGATCTGATGACTGAAGCGATCCAGTGACCCTTGTGCGGGCTGCGCATCGCTGGCAAAGACCGGCGGGCTGAGGATGTAGGCGCCCAGTAAACGGCTCAACGCCGCCAGGCTGTCGATATGGGTACGCTCATAACCGTGGGTCGCATCACAGCCGAATGCCAGCAGGGCGCACCGAACATCGTACCCGGCCGTTACCGCAGAATGAGCATCGCTGAAGTAATAACGGAACATGTCACGTCGTACCGGCAGTTCGTTTTCGCTGGCCAGGCGCAGCAAATGCCGCGACAAGTGATAGTCGTACGGCCCGCCCGAATCCTGCATCGCCACACTCACCGCGTGCTCGTTGGAATGTTGGCCCGGTGCCACCGGGGCAATATCAATGCCCACAAACTCACTGACATCCCAGGGCAAGGCGGCTGCCGCGCCATTGCCGGTTTCCTCGGTGATGGTGAACAGCGGATGACAATCGATCTGTGGTTGTTCGCCGCTTTCAACGATGGCTTTCAAGGCTGCGAGCAGGGCCGCGACCCCGGCTTTATCGTCCAGATGCCGGGCACTGATATGACCGCTTTCGGTGAACTCGGGCAGCGGGTCAAATGCCACGAAATCGCCAATATTGATCCCCAGCGAGTCGCAGTCGGCCCGCGTGGCGCAGTAAGCGTCCAGGCGTAACTCGATATGGTCCCAGCTGATCGGCAGTTCATCCACCCCGGTATTGAATGCATGACCTGAGGCCATTAACGGCAACACACTGCCGCGAATCACGCCATTGTCGGTAAACAGGCTAACGCGACTGCCTTCGGCGAAGCGGCTGGACCAGCAACCGACCGGGGCCAGTATCAGTCGGCCATTGTCCTTGATCCCCCGCACGCTGGCGCCAATGGTGTCCAGGTGTGCAGAGACCGCGCGATCCGGGCTGCTTTGCTGGCCCTTGAGGGTGGCGCGCAAGGTGCCGCGCCGGGTCAGCTCAAAGGGAATGCCCAACTCGTCCAGGCGTTCGGCGACATAGCGCACGATGGTGTCGGTAAAACCGGTGGGGCTGGGGATGGCGAGCATTTCCAGCAATACCCGTTGCAGGTAGTCGAGGTCAGGTTCAGGGAGGGTACGATTCATAAAAACTCCTGAGGGGCAGTCAGCTACAGAGCAGGCTGACTGTGGGGAAACAGCAAGTCGACAAAACGTTCGGCAGTGGGCTGTGGCTCATGATTGGCCAAGCCGCAGCGTTCATTGGCTTCGATAAACACATAGTCCGGTTGGTCGGCAGCAGGCACCATCAGGTCCAGCCCGACCACAGGAATATCCAGCGCCCGGGCTGCGCGAATGGCCGCGTCGGCCAGCACCGGGTGCAGCACGTCGGTTACATCTTCGAGGCAACCGCCGGTATGCAGATTGGCGGTGCGGCGCACCGCAAGTATCTGCCCTGCTGGCAAGATACTGTCGTACTCGTAGCCTGCGGCCTGCACGGTGCGCAGGGTTTCAGCATCCAGCGGGATACGGCTTTCGCCTTCGGTGGCGGCTTGACGGCGGCGGCTTTGGGCTTCTATCAGGCGCTGGATATTGTGCAGTCCATCGCCCATCACCTGCGCGGGTCGGCGGATGGCCGCAGCCACCACTTCAAAGCCGATTACCACCACCCGCAGGTCGAGCCCTTCGTGGAAGCTTTCGAGCAGCACCCGGCTATCGAACGCCCGTGCTGCCTCGATGGCCTGTTGCACCTGTTCGATGTTGTCCAGGTCCACCGCCACGCCATTGCCTTGCTCGCCATCCACAGGTTTGACCACCACCCGGGTGTGCTGCTCAAGAAAGCCCAAATTGTCATCGGCATTACCGGCCAGTTGCTGGCTGGGCACGTTCAAACCTGCCTGGCTCAAGACCTTGTGGGTCAGGCATTTGTCCTGGCACAGGCTCATGCTGATGGCGCTGGTCAAGTCGCTCAGTGATTCGCGGCAGCGAATCCGCCGCCCGCCGTGGCTGAGGGTGAACAGCCCGGCAGGCGCATCATCGATTTGCACATCGATTCCGCGCCGGTAAGCCTCTTCGACCACTATCCGGGCATAGGGGTTGAGCCCGGCTTCAGGGCCTGGCCCCAGAAACAGGGGTTGGTTGATGCCGTTTTTACGCTTGATGGCAAAAGTCGACAGGGTACGGAAACCCAACTTGGCGTAGAGATTTTTGGCCGAGGCATTGTCGTGCAGCACCGATAGATCGAGATAGCTCAGGCCTCGGCTCATAAAGTGCTCGATCAAATGCCTTACCAACACTTCACCGACGCCGGGACGCGAACACTGCGGGTCGACCGCCAGGCACCAGAGGCTGCTACCGTTTTCGGGGTCGTGAAAGGCGGTGTGATGATTCAAGCCCATGACGCTGCCAATCACCGCGCCGCTGTCCTCATCTTCGGCCATCCAGTACACCGGACCGCCTTGATCACGGGCGGTGAGCAATGCCGGGTCGATGGGCAGCATTGAGCGCGCCTGGTACAGCGTGTTGATCGCGGTCCAGTCTGCCTCGCTTTGTGCTCGGCGGATGCGAAAGCCGCGAAATACGCGGGTGGCCTGGCGGTAATCGGTAAACCACAGGCGCAAGGTGTCCGACGGATCGAGAAACAGTTGTTGCGGAGATTGCGCCAGTACGCGCTGAGGTGCGGCGACGTACAGCGCAATATCGCGCTCGCCGGGCTGCTCGTTGAGCAGCTCATCGGCCAGGCTGCCAGGGTCGGGGAACGTATGCCCGATCAGCAACCGGCCCCAGCCGCAATGCACGGCGACGGGCTGGGCGTCGAGTTCGCTGCCGTCTTCGGCAAAGCGTGCCTGCAGGCGTTCATATGAAGGCGTCTGGCCACGTAACAAACGTTGGCTATAAGCCGTAGCGAGGGGTTTCATCGGTCAGATTCCTTGTTCGCTCAGCCACATGTTCAAGGTTGCCAATTGCCACAGCTTGGAACCGTTCAGGGGCGTCAGTTGGCCTTGCGGGTTACTCAGCAATCGATCCAGCATCGCCGGTTGAAACAGGCCGCGATCCTGGCTGGGGTCCAGCAGCAGGTCGCGCACCCAATTGAGGGTGTTGCCCTGCAAGTGCTTGAGGCCAGGGACCGGGAAGTAGCCTTTTTTGCGGTCGATCACTTCGCTGGGGATTACCAGTCGGGCGGCTTCCTTGAGCACTTGCTTGCCGCCGTCCGGCAGTTTGAAACGGGCCGGAATCCGCGCCGAGAGCTCGGCCAGCCGGTAGTCGAGGAACGGTGTGCGCGCTTCAAGGCCCCAGGCCATGGTCATGTTGTCGACCCGTTTTACCGGGTCATCCACCAGCATCACCGTACTGTCCAGGCGCAAGGCCTTGTCCACCCCTGCGCTAGCGCCCGGCTGGGAAAAATGCTCACGGACATAATCTCCGGCCGCATCATTGGCCGTCAGCCACTGCGGTTGCACCGTCGCCTTGTATTCGTCATAGCTGCGATCGAAGAACGCTTCGCGGTAAGCGGCATATGGGTCGCTGGCGCCGTCGACCTGCGGGTACCAGTGATAACCGGCAAACAGTTCATCCGCGCCCTGGCCGCTTTGCACCACCTTGCAATGCTTGGCCACTTCCCGTGACAGCAGGTAAAACGCAATACAGTCGTGGCTGACCATCGGTTCGCTCATGGCGCGCATGGCCGCTGGCAATTGCTCGATGATTTCGTGTTCGCCAATGCGCAGTTGGTGATGGCGCGTGCCGTAGTGCTTGGCGATCAAGTCCGAGTACTGGAATTCATCACCGCGCTCGCCACCTGCGTCCTCAAAACCGATGGAAAAGGTCGACAGATCCTGTACGCCCACATCCCGCAGCAACCCCACCAGCAAGCTTGAATCAACGCCGCCCGAAAGCAGTACACCGACATCCACCGCCGCCCGTTGGCGAATGGCCACAGCCTCGCGGGTACTGTCGAGTACACGGTCGCGCCAGTCTTCGAGGGTCAAATTGACCTCGTCGACATGGGGGCCGTAGGGCAGAGTCCACCAGGTTTTCTGTTCGGTACGCCCGTTGGCGTCGATGCGCATCCATGTCGCCGGTGGCAGTTTTTCGATCCCGGCAATCAACGTGCGGGGCGCGGGCACTACGGCATGGAAGTTGAGGTAATGGTTGAGCGCCACCGGGTCGAGCATCGGGTTGATATCACCGCCCTTGAGCAACGCTGGCAAGGTCGAGGCAAAGCGTAGGCGGGCATCGGTACGCGACAGGTACAGCGGTTTAACCCCCAAACGGTCGCGGGCGATAAACAGGCGCTGGGTATCGTGCTCCCAGATGGCAAAGGCAAACATGCCATTGAGCTTGGGCAGCAGTGCTTCGCCCCAGGCGTGATACCCCTTGAGCAGCACTTCGGTGTCGCCATCGGAATAAAAGCTGTAGCCCAGGGCTTCAAGTTCGGTACGTAGTTCGGGGAAGTTATAGATCGCGCCATTGAAGGCCAGCGACAGGCCAAGTTGGCCGTCGACCATTGGCTGGGCGGAACCATCGGACAAGTCCATGATTTTCAGGCGCCGATGGCCGAGGGCGACGGGGCCCTGACTGTGAAAACCCCAGGCATCGGGGCCACGTGGAGCGAGGTGGTGGGTGATGCGTTCGATGGCTGCCAGGTCGGCAGGTTGTTGATCAAAACGTAACTCGCCAGCTAATCCGCACATGGTGCTTAAACCCTATTGAATCCGGGCCTTTCGCGCTACGCCTGCTTTTCAAGTACCAAATTTGTACCGTTTTGCAGCGTATTCAGCTTCTCAAGCTCGCTCCAATCATTGGGTGAGCTGATCCACCGGGCATAGGTCGAAAGCAGTATCTGAATGCTGTGTCCGAGCTGAGCCGCAATAAACGCAGGGTTCATGCCGGACATCAAGCACATCGTTGCATAGGTGTGCCTGGTGTCGTACATCCTGCGATGCCTCATCCCCAGCTTTCGTAATGCTAACAACCAGTAGCGCTTAGGCCCTGTTTCGGATCGGACATAAAGCTCTGACCTGTCTCCCGATCCTTCCGGCGCGAATACATAGTCAGAGCGCGCCGCTGTAAGTGACCTGGCTTTTTCGAGTGCCTGCAAAGCTTGATCGTTCAATAAAACTTCACGAGAGGTTTTGGTTTTAGTTCTTTCCTGGATCTTCCCGTAAAGCCTGATACGGCAAACGCGTGCAGTTCGATTGCGTGTGTCCACTTCGCTCCAGCGCAGGGCCATAGCCTCGCCTGGACGCATTCCTGTATAGAAAGAAAACTCAAAAAAGCATGCATAAATGGCCTGAAGCCCGCTCGTCACTTCGTAAAGTTTGGCAATGACAGCATCGGCTTCGGCTCGCGAAAAAGGATCCAGCTCACGCTTTACGACTCTCGTTGCGGGGATCGAGCGTGCCGGGTTTCTCTGAATCAGCTCATCGCTGACCGCCTGATTGAAAAGACTGGTCACTAGCCTTACAGCATTCTTTCGGCGGACAGGGGAAGTCCACTCAATGCCGTTCACAATCTTGCGCATCAGTACCGGAGAGATCGCATCAATTGGCAAGTGCGCCAGGTGCGGTACCCAGTAGTTTTGCATGGTGCTGCGGTAGTTTTTCCGGGTGCTCTCCACAATCTGGAGGCTGTTTAGCCACTCCTGAGCATAATCAAAGAAAATCGGCATCTGGCTGACCGCCCCGCTGCGAGTGGTCGGAAACAGCTCAATGTACTTTTCAGTGGTGAGGGCGCCCAGTCGGTCGAGTTGCTTTACTTGAGAACGTAGACCCTCAGCTGCCGCGATTCCCTTGGTGGTCTGCGGGAAAGGGAGCGTTTCGCAACACCGCTTCTTGTTCCAAGTGAACCGGATTCGGATCGACTTACCGATGAACTCAACCCCGGCGGGGAGTCCCATTGGCTTTCTAGCCATTCGTCGTATCTCCACTTGCTGTACATAATTCGCCCATCGATCTTTGACCACACCCCAAGCGGGATAATGTTCCGCTCGCGCTTGCGCTGAAGGGCTTTTGCGGTTGTGCCAATGAGTTCGGCCAGTCTTTTTTCGGTGATTTTGTCGTGCCCGGAGTCATCGGACAGAAGTTGTGCTGCTGCCATGGCGGACCTCTGGATGCCGCGTTTGGCGGCAGAAGGTGAGTTATCTTGTGGGATGTGTCGCGATGCGGATCAGAAGCTGCGCTCTTTCTTGCGCGCCACATCGATCTGCTCATACAGGGCATCGACCCTTTTGCTTTTCCTGTCGAGAGCCTGGGATCGCTTGATGTGATCTTGCATTGCCTTGTTATAGGGCTGCATCAGCTCAAGAAGCCGCAGTTTTTCAGCAGTGTTTTTCGATTCGTTGAACCTAACGGCTAGCCGATCACGCTCTTTAAAATCAACACCATCGAGTGCTCGATTTTCTTTTTGCATTTCCTCGAGTACTTCAGCCGACTGCCTCTGCCAGCGGATGTACAGAACTTCGCTTAGTTTGGGCTGGTAGAAATGCTGATTCCTAATCCAGGCCACCAGGTCATCCTTTGTCATCTCGCCGAGAACATCTTTCACGGCATGCTTGCTCATGACTTCTCCCGTACGCGTCGCTCAGCCGCTTCGGTCTGGCGCAACTCGCTGCATTTGGTGTGGTTGCCGTGGGCGCGTGACCTGTTGCATTGGTCGCACATGACGTTTAAGTCCAGCGGGCGCATGGGGCCGCTGTTGATCCTGACTTTTCGGCGCAGGGCGTTCATGCCGCCTCCTGCTGGACATCCGGCTTTCGGATCAGTCCAAGGCGAACGCCTTCATCGCGAACAATCAATATGTCGTCGCCATAGCCCCAAGGATTCTCGAAGCCGTTATCCATGGTTGGCTGGAAATATCCGTAGCGCATCGTCTTCCCGCTCAGTACGAACGCACCGATAGAACCGGCCAGGTTCTTGAGGGTGCCCAACCTGCGACGTTTATCGCTGGCGCGAAACTTGTTGTACATGACCACCAGCAACGCATCGGTGCTGAACGCGTTGAGCAGCCTGGAAGTGTTGAATCTCAATGACAACCTGTTGGGGCCTTTGTTGAGTTTCAATAATCACGCGCACTTGCGGCGCGTGTATTTACGCCGCACCTGGATCCAGGTTTGGCCTGAAGGGCTGCTTTCCAGACCATTTCTGGAAGCTGCCGACCTCAGAGAGAACCAGATTCTTGAAATTCCTGAACAGGTGTTTCAGGCCTCGCCCAAGATCATTCGAAATATCACGTTATCCAATAACCCGCTGTCGCCCTCAAGCCGTTTGCAGTTAGGGCGGTATGTCATGCAGGGCGGCAGCAGTATGGGAATCAGCAGTGAGGAGTTGCTCAGTGAGATGCTGGCGTTCGAGTTTTGGACAGCGGGCATTACCAGCAACGAACTCAGCCAGCGCGAGTTGTTATGGAACAACTTGCGAGCCAATCCGGCTTCCGAAGACTTTTTCATCGTGATCAGTCGTTTGACCACCACGGCGGATGCCCATACGGTTCGCCAGGATTTGAGTCGGCGGGTCTGGGAAATGATTGAAGCGGCCAGTCAGAACAGCCAATTGCGCAGTGATTTGCTGAATATTGCCGCCTCCCCGCGTAGTTGCAGTGACAGTGTAGCGGTGACTTTCAGCGCGATGGAAATCCAGGTGTTGCTGGCAGAAATCTCACGCGGCGCCTCATTTCAGCAAACCCAGTTGTTGCATTTGGCCAAGGGACTGTTCCGGCTCGATAAGTTGGCAAGTATTGCGGCTGAGACATGCGAGGAGCGTTTGGCACAAGGCAGGGCGACAGTAGATGAGCTTGAGGTTAACCTGGCGTACAGAATCGGCTTGTCTCAGGCACTGGAGCTGCCCGGCCAGCCCAAGAGCATGTCGTTCCGAGGGTTGGCCGGAGTGACTGAAGCGGATTTGGACATGGCCAGGGTGGAAGTCCAGAACGCTGAAAGCTCGGGTTCCATGGCGGTATTTATTACGACACTCGAGTTCTGGAAAACCTACATGGCCAGTACCCACAAGGTGGAGTACACCGTTTTGACCGAGCCTTACTTCGAGGCATTGCATGGGTTATTGAGACGATCGCCAGAGATGAACAGTGCGCGCTATTTACGCAGTGTCGCGCAGGTGCGCAACGAGATGGATGCAGCTGTCGATGCCTGGAACCTGGAAAAAACCCAGGCGTTGATCGCCAAGGATAGCCCCGGAGAGTGGTCTACAGCCCTGTAATCAAGGCCAATATGTTGGGCTGCAGCTTAGCGTTCTTCGTTTGCGACGATAGATATCTACGTACTGGCGAACCTGGGCAATCTCGAAGTACTGAACCTCAATGGCAACCTGCTGGGGCCAATGCTCGATCTAAGTAGGTTGCCCAAGCTGCGCCGGGTATCGCTGCGTCGCACCGGGCTTGATGAGTGGCCACGGGGGTTGCTGACCGGCCCCTGCTGGCACTTGCGGCGCAAGGTGGCCCGGCGCCAGATGAATTGGATGTGCACCTGGCCTACCGGGTCGGCCGGGGAGAGTACTAGGGCTGCCCAGCCAGCCGGAAAACATGCACTTCAATGTGTTGGGCGGGGTCAGTGAGGTCGATCTGCCATCGGCCAGGCTGCTTGTCGAAGTGGCAGAAAGGTCGGTGCAATCACCGGCTTTTGTCAGTAGTCGTGCTTTTGGCGCGATTATCTGATTAAAAAAACAAAGTCGAGTTTTCGGCATTATTGCCGCCGCACCCCTCCGCCATTGGCCAGAATCCGGGTTTGTTCACTGCCCGCGTATGAGGGCGCGCAGCGCAAAGCGATTAGGATGACAGGCCTCTGCAACCGCTCGGGGCACGGGCTGCGCTTCGTTGTTGATCCACGCCGCCAGTATTTCGCCCGACAGCGGGGCGGTAATCAGCCCGCGTGAGCCGTGGCCACTGTTGACGTACAGACCACTCAACCATGGGCAAGGCGTGTCGGGCGTTTGTCGCGCATCCTTGCGCAGTACCGCATAGGCGCTCGCAAACTGCTCCGGGTCTGACAGTGGCCCGACAATCGGCAAGTAGTCCGGGCTGGTGCAGCGGAAAGCGGCCCAGCCTTGCAGGGTCTGGGGATCCAACTGCTCATTGCCGAGACGCTGCTTCAGGTCCGGTGAAATCTCCTCAAGCAGGTCAAGGTTGCTCTGATGTCCGGCGGGGGTGGTGGACAGGTCTTCATTGTGGAAGTCGAAACTGGCGCCCAGGGTGTGCTCGCCGAGCCGACCGGGCGCAACATAACCTTCGGCACAGACCACGGTTTTGAGCACAGAGCTGGCTGGGGTTTCGGCCAGTTGAGTGATTTGCCCGCGAATACGCTTGAGTGGCAGACCGCTGCTGGCCGGGAAACGTTTGACTTCGGCGGCACCCGCCAGGATTACCACGGGCGCACTGGCCAGCAACTGATCGCCCTGGCAGGCGTGCCATTGGTCGCCAACCTTGTTCAATTGCAATACGTCATGGTGAGTCATGATCTGAACGTTGGCGTGCAGCGCCTGGTAATGGCACAACGCAGGCGGGTGCACCCAGCCACCTTCGGGGTAGAACAGGCCGCCGTGAGCCAGTTCGACCCCTGCCAAGGCCTGCGCCGCAGGCTGATCAAGCAAATGCACCAGCGCTGCCGGGAACGCGGATGCCAATTGCGCTTGGCGTTCAGCCTCTTTTTCGTTGAAGCCCAGCTGCAGGACACCGCAGTCGTCCCAGTCACGACCGCGTTGCAGTTGCTCCAGCAAGCGACGGGTGTACCCGAAACCACTGACAATCAATTGCGACAGAGTGGTGCCGTGAGCCGAAAGCTTCATGTACAAGATGCCTTGCGGGTTGCCCGAGGCTTCTTTGGCCAGGCGCTCGTGGCGCTCCATTAACGTGACTTGCCAGCCACGTCGCGCCAGGCTGTTAGCGCTGGCGCAACCCGACAGGCCGCCGCCAATCACAATCGCCTTGCGCTCGTCGGTGTGCCGAGGCGGGCGAGCAAACCAGGGTTTGGTATCGGTGCTGGCGGGTGTGTTTTCAGGCAAGCCAATAAAGGCGCCGCGTAGAATTTCCCACTTGTGGCCGATGCCCGGCGTGCGCCGCATCTTGAAACCAGCCTCATTCAGCGCCCGGCGTACCCAGCCGGTGCTGGTGAAGGTACTGATAGTGGAGGCGGGGGCCGCCAATCGAGCCAATTGCGCGAACAGCTCTGGTGTCCACATGTCCGGGTTTTTCGCCGGTGCAAAACCGTCGAGAAACCACGCGTCAATCTGTGCATCCAGTTGCGGCAGTTGCTCCAGCGCGTCACCGATCATCAGGGTCAGCGTCACACGGCCATCGGCCAGGCTCAGGGTTTGAAACCCCGGATGAATGGCAAACCAGGCTGCCAGTAATTGTTCACTCCAGGTAGCCAGTTCGGGCCAGAGAGCCAAGGCGCGCTTCAGGTCTTCGCGGGTCAGCGGGTATTTTTCGACACTGATGAAGTGCAGGCGCGCATCGGGTCGCGCCGTTTCTTCGAATAACTGCCAGGCACAAAGAAAATTCAGGCCGGTGCCGAAGCCGGTTTCGCCAATAACCATCTGGCCGTTAGCGGGGAGGGCGGCGAAGCGCTCTGCGAGGGCGTTTTGTTCGATAAAGACATAACGGGTTTCTTCGAGACCCGACTTGTCCGAAAAATACACGTCATCAAACACCCGCGAACGGGGGCGGCCTTGGTCATCCCAGTCAATCTGGGCATTGGGCATTTCAGTATTCATGTGTGGCTCGGCATCGGCAAGGCGGCCATTCTAGCCGATCAGTCACGACACGATTGATCCAAGACAGTTTTGTGAGTGTTGTTCCTACACGTTCGGGTGCAATCCGCTAGGCTTGTGAAATCTTGCCAGGGAGCTTTCCATGTTCGAATCTGCTGAAATCGGTCATGTAATCGATAAAGAAACCTACGACAGAGAAGTTCCCGCCTTACGCGAAGCTTTGCTTGAAGCGCAATACGATCTCCATCAGCAGAAGCGTTCTGCCGTAATCGTATTGATCAATGGCATTGAGGGCGCCGGTAAAGGCGAGACGGTAAAACTGCTGAATGAGTGGATGGACCCGCGGCTGATCGAAGTGCGTACTTTCGATAGCCAGACCGATGAGGAGCTGGCGCACCCGCCTGCATGGCGGTACTGGCGGCAATTGCCGGCCAAGGGCCGCATGGGGGTGCTCTTCGGCAACTGGTACAGCCAGATGATTCAGGGTCGGGTTCATGGGCGCTTCAAGGATGCCGTGCTCGATCAGGCGATCAATGGTGCGGAGCGTCTGGAGAAGATGCTGTGCAACGAAGGGGCGGTAATTTTCAAGTTCTGGTTCCACTTGTCCAAGAAACAGATGAAAGCCCGGCTCAAGGCACTCAAGGATGACCCGTTGCATAGCTGGCGTATCAGTCCATTGGATTGGCAGCAGTCAGAAACTTACGATCGCTTTGTGCGATTTGGCGAGCGTGTGATTCGTCGAACCAGCCGTGACTACGCTCCCTGGAGCATCGTGGAGGGTGTCGATCCGTACTACCGCAGTCTGACAGTGGGCAAGATCTTGCTCGAAGGTCTGCAAGCCGCGCTGAATGAGCCCAAGACCAAAGTCCGGGCCACTCATGTCGCGCCGTTGGCTGAAGTCCAGGACGGTTTGAGCCTGCTCGATTGTCTGGATATGACACAGCAGCTGGAAAAAGACGATTACCAGGAGCAGTTGATTACCGAGCAGGCACGCCTGTCGGGGTTGATGCGCGACAAACGGATGCGCCGCCATGCGTTGGTATCGGTGTTTGAAGGTAACGATGCGGCAGGCAAGGGCGGTTCGATCAAGCGCGTGGCGGCGGCACTCGACCCGCGTCAGTACAGTATCGTGCCGATTGCTGCACCTTCTGAAGATGAGCGTGCACAGCCTTATCTGTGGCGCTTCTGGCGACAGATTCCGGGGCGCGGCAAGTTCACCATTTTTGACCGTTCATGGTACGGGCGGGTGCTGGTTGAGCGGGTTGAAGGCTTTTGTACTCCGGCTGACTGGATGCGCGCCTACGGTGAAATCAATGACTTCGAGGAACAGTTGCGCGATGCGGGGGTGATTGTCGTCAAGTTCTGGCTGGCGATTGATAAAGATGTACAGCTTGAACGCTTTCATGAACGCGAAGAGATTCCGTTCAAACGCTTCAAAATCACCGAAGAAGACTGGCGTAACCGCGAAAAGTGGGATGTGTATCGCAAGGCGGTGTGCGACATGGTGGACCGTACCAGCACCGAGATTTCACCCTGGACGCTGGTAGAAGCCAATGACAAACGCTGGGCGCGGGTAAAGGTGTTGCGCACCATCAACGAAGCGCTGGAAGCCGCCTTCGAGAAGAGCGACAAAAAGCACAAGAAGTAAACAAAGACCTTCTCATCTTGCGTAGCAGCTGCCGAAGGAACGAGGCTGCGTCCGATTGCGAAGCAATCGTAAAACCTGAGTCTGCGGTTTAGCCGATAGAACGCCAGTTTAGGTTTTACGACGGCTTCGCCGCCGAACGCAGCCTCGTTCCTTCGGCAGCTGCTACAGTTTTCTTAGTGCTTGCCAGGCCCCAGCATGTTCTCCGGGCGTACCCACTGATCAAATTCTGCATCGGTCAGATAACCCAGTTCCAATGCGGCTTCGCGCAGGGTCAGACCTTCTGCATAAGCCTTTTTGGCGATCTCGGCAGACTTGTCGTAGCCAATGTGCGGGTTGAGTGCAGTCACCAGCATCAGGCCGCGCTCCAGGTGCTCGGCCATTTTTTCGGCGTCAACCTCAAGGCCGGTCACGCAGTGTTTTTGGAAGTTGCTGCAACCGTCGCCCAGCAACTTGATCGACTGCAACAGGTTATGAATGATCACCGGTTTGTAGACGTTCAGTTGCAAGTGGCCCTGGCTTGCGGCAAAGCCGATGGCGACATCATTGCCCATTACCTGGCAGGCCAGCATCGACAGCGCTTCGCATTGGGTCGGGTTGACCTTGCCTGGCATGATCGAGCTGCCCGGCTCATTGGCTGGCAGTTTGATTTCGGCCAACCCGGCACGTGGGCCAGAGCCCAGCAGGCGGAAGTCATTGGCCAGTTTCATCAAGGTAACGGCCAGGGTTTTGAGTGCACCCGAGAGGGTGGTCAATGGTTCGTGACCTGACAGCGCAGCAAATTTGTTCGGCGCCGTGACAAATGGCAAGCCCGACAATGCCGCGATTTCAGCCGCTATCGCTTCTGCGAAACCGTGGGGCGCGTTGAGCCCGGTCCCTACGGCCGTGCCGCCCTGGGCCAGTTCGCATACCGCCGGTATGGCCGAGCGTATGGCTTGCTCGGCGTAATCGAGTTGCGCGATATAGGCCGACAGCTCCTGGCCAAATGTGATCGGAGTCGCGTCCATCATGTGGGTGCGGCCGGTCTTGACCAGTTTCATGTGCTGGGCCGACAGCTCTGCCAATCCGCCAGCCAACTCACTAATTGCTGGCAGCAAGTGTTCATGCACCGCTTTGGCGGCGGCGATATGCATGGCGGTCGGGAAGCAGTCGTTGGAGCTTTGTGAACGGTTGACGTGGTCGTTTGGGTGGACGGGTGATTTGCCGCCACGACCTTTACCTGCCAGTTCGTTGGCGCGCCCGGCGATAACTTCGTTAGCGTTCATGTTGCTTTGCGTGCCACTGCCGGTCTGCCATACCACCAGCGGAAATTGATCGTCGTACTGCCCATCAAGCACCTCATCGGCGGCCTGCTCGATCAGGCGGGCAATATCAGCGGGCAGGTCACCATTGCGGTTGTTGACCCGGGCAGCAGCTTTTTTGATCAGTACCAGAGCGTGCAACACGGCCAACGGCATCTTTTCATTGCCGATGGCGAAGTTGATCAACGATCGTTGGGTTTGCGCCCCCCAATAGGCCTCGTCGGCCACGCTGACTTCACCCAGGCTGTCGGTTTCGATACGGCTCATCGGCTCTTTCTCCTAAAGGTCTGACCAGACAGCTTAGGCGCTGGTTTGCGTCCGGGGTTCAATCTGGTGTTTTTAATGCTTTTGGTCAGATGATGAGAACGTCTATCAGACTCGGGGTTGAGTGACAGACTTTAATAGGCGCAGAATGGCCGCCCTTGGGGTTCAACCTCGCTTGCTAGAAAAGGAAACTCGATGACCCGTCTTCGCGCCATCTGTACAGCGGTTGCTCTGGTTTGCGCCAGCGGCCAGGTTTTCGCCGATACCGCCAGTCACGCTGCCAGTGCTGAAACGTTCCTCAAACTGGCTCATGCCGACAAGCTGGGTACCCCGGTTTACATGCAAGTACAGCAGATGTTTGCCCAGCGTTTTGAGCAAACCAAAGCGCCAGCCTCCAAGAAAGCCCTGCTGGAAACCTACCAGGCCAAGGCCAACACTGCTCTGGACCAAGCCATTGGCTGGGACAAGCTGAAGCCTGATATGGTCAAGCTGTACACCACCAACTTCAGCGAATCCGAACTCAAGGATCTGGTAGCGTTTTACCAGTCGCCACTGGGCAAGAAAGTCCTGGAAAAAATGCCGCAGCTGACTCAGCAATCGGCGCAAATGACCCAGGCCAAGCTGGAAAGCGCAGTGCCGGTGGTCAACAAGCTGCTGGAAGACATGACTACCGAGCTGGAGCCAAAAGCGGCCCCGGCCAAGAAGAAGTAAGCGGAGCCTGAATGAGCATGCAACACCGTATTGAATCGGCGCTTGGCGCATTGCAACCCGAGCACTTGAGCGTGTTGGACGAAAGCCATATGCACAGTCGCGGGTTACAGACCCACTTCAAGGCAGTGGTGGTCAGCGAGCAATTTGCCGGGCTCAACAGCGTCAAGCGTCACCAGAAGGTTTACGCCACTTTGGGTGATCTGATGGGCGAGTTCCATGCGCTGGCTTTGCACACGTATACGCCTGATGAATGGGCAAAAATCGGCACGCCCCCGGCTT
This sequence comes from Pseudomonas sp. ML2-2023-6, assembly GCF_037055265.1. NCBI lineage: Bacteria > Pseudomonadati > Pseudomonadota > Gammaproteobacteria > Pseudomonadales > Pseudomonadaceae > Pseudomonas > Pseudomonas sp. ML2-2023-6. The sequence continues at coordinate 2,497,848 of NZ_CP146347.1, forward strand.
CGCCGACCTGTGCCGGCGGTGGGCACTAAGTCGTCTTTTTGCTAGAATCCGCAGCGCGCCGCATAGTCGGCGCGTTTTTTTTTGCATCCGGTTCACCCTTTACGAGGGTAGCCACCTGGAGAAACACGATGACTGCGCCTGTTGTTGTAGCTGCACTGTACAAATTCGTCACCCTTGAAGATTACGTAGCCCTGCGTGAGCCGTTGCTCGCGGCAATGGTCGATAACGGCATCAAAGGCACGTTACTGATTGCCGAAGAGGGGATTAACGGCACGGTTTCCGGTAGCCGTGAAGGCATTGACGGGCTGATGGCCTGGCTCAAGACCGATCCACGCATGGTTGATATCGACCATAAAGAATCCTACTGCGATGACCAGCCGTTCTATCGGACCAAGGTCAAGCTCAAGAAAGAAATCGTTACCCTTGGCGTAGAAGGCGTAGACCCGAACAAGAAAGTCGGAACCTATGTCGACCCCGAGAACTGGAATGCGCTGATCAGCGATCCGGAGGTGTTGTTGATCGACACCCGTAACGACTATGAAGTATCGATCGGCACGTTTGAGGGCGCTATTGACCCGAAAACAACCAGCTTCCGCGAATTTCCTGACTACATCAAAGCCAATTTCGACCCGGCCAAGCACAAGAAAGTCGCAATGTTCTGCACCGGCGGTATTCGCTGTGAAAAGGCTTCGAGCTATATGCTCAGCCAGGGTTTTGACGAGGTTTACCACCTCAAGGGCGGCATCCTGAAGTACCTCGAGGAGGTGCCGCAGGAAGAAACCAAGTGGCAGGGCGACTGCTTTGTATTCGATAACCGGGTTACCGTACGCCACGATCTGACTGCCGGTGAGTACGACCAGTGCCATGCGTGCCGCACCCCGATCAGCATCGCGGACCGCGAGTCGGAACACTATCAGGCCGGTATCAGCTGTCCGCATTGCTGGGACACCCTGAGCGAAAAAACCCGTCGCAGCGCCATTGATCGTCAAAAGCAGATCGATCTGGCCAAGGCGCGTAACCAGCCGCACCCGATTGGCCACAACTACCGTAAACCTGCCGAGGTTTGAGATGAGTGCACGTCTGCTCTATGTGATGGATCCGATGTGCTCATGGTGCTGGGGTTTCTCGCCCATCGCCGAGGCGCTGGTTGAGCAGGCGCAGGCCGCAGGCGTTGAGTTGCATCTGGTGGTGGGCGGTTTGCGCACCGGCAGTGGCTCGGCGCTTGAGCCTGCTACCCGGCGCTATATCCTCGAACACTGGCAGGCAGTTACAGACGCCACCGGGCAGCCATTCAAGTTCGACGGCGCCTTGCCTGACGGTTTTGTCTATGACACCGAGCCCGCCTGTCGGGCCGTGGTGGCGGCTCGCAGCTTGGCCCCCGATTGCGCCTGGAAGCTGGTGAAGCTGATTCAACAGGCTTTCTATGAGCAGGGGCGTGATGTCACCCAAGCCAGTGTGCTGGTTGAACTGGCTGAGACAGCAGGGTTGCCGCGTATCGAGTTTTCTGCCGTGTTTGACACGGCGCAGCAGCATGCAGCGACCGCCGCCGACTTTACCTGGGTGCAAGACCTGGGGATTGCCGGGTTTCCGACCTTGCTCGCCGAGCGCAATGGTCAACTGGCGTTGCTGACTAATGGCTATCAGCCGCTTGGACCGTTATCTGACCTGCTCGCTCGCTGGCTAGAACGCGCCACGCGTGTTTGATCCTGCTGCTGTGCCGCCCGGCCCCAAGGCGGACCGTCTGACGTGGGCCGAGATACGTCGCCTGGCCCTGCGTCATAAAAGAGCCCTGTGGATTGCCAACGGCGTGGCCGTGCTGGCTACGCTGTGCAGTGTCCCTATTCCCCTGCTCCTGCCCTTGCTGGTGGACGAAGTGTTGCTGGGCAACGGTGATGCTGCGCTGAAAATCATGAATCACTGGCTACCGGCTGCCTGGCAAAGTGCAGCGGGCTACATTGGCCTGATGTTGGTTATTACCTTGATGCTGCGTTGCGGGGCGCTGTTGTTTAACGTGCTGCAAGCTCGGCTGTTCTCGCGGTTGGCCAAGGACATTGTGTTTCGCATCCGCTTGCGCTTGATTGAGCGCTTGAAGCGAATTTCGCTGGCCGAGTATGAAAACCTTGGCAGCGGCACCGTGACCACGCATCTGGTCACCGATCTCGAAACCCTGGACAAGTTTGTCGGTGAAACCCTGAGCCGGTTTTTGGTGGCGATGCTGACACTGGTGGGGACTTCGGCGATTTTGCTGTGGATGCACTGGCAGTTGGCACTGTTGATCTTGCTGTTTAACCCGCTGGTGATCTACGCCACGGTGCAACTGGGCAAGCGGGTCAAACACCTTAAAAAACTCGAAAACGATAGCACTGCGCGTTTTACCCAAGCCCTGACCGAGACCCTGGACGCGATTCAGGAAGTTCGTGCAGGTAATCGCCAGGGTTTTTTCCTTGGTCGTTTGGGGCTGCGGGCGCGAGAAGTTCGAGACTTTGCTGTGGCCTCGCAATGGAAGACCGATGCATCAAATCGTGCCAGCGGTTTGTTGTTCCAGTTCGGTATCGATATTTTTCGCGCTGCGGCGATGCTGACAGTGCTGTTTTCGGACCTGTCGATTGGCCAAATGCTCGCGGTGTTCAGTTACCTGTGGTTCATGATTGGACCGGTCGAGCAGTTGCTTAATTTGCAATATGCCTTCTATGCCGCCGATGGTGCCGTGACCCGGATCAACCAACTATTGGCGCGATGCGACGAGCCGCAATATCCCGGTGGAGCCAATCCGTTTGTCGGGAACCAGACAGTCGGTATTGAAGTGCGTGACCTGAGCTTCAGTTATGGTGAGGAAAAGGTCCTGGATCATTTGAACCTGACCATTGCGCCGGGGGAAAAAGTGGCCATTGTGGGCACCAGTGGCGGCGGTAAAAGCACGCTGGTGCAACTTCTGCTGGGGTTGTATACGCCCCAGTCGGGAAGCATCCGCTTTGCCGGCGCGAGCCAGCCCGAGATTGGCCTGCAAACCATACGCGAGCATGTTGCGGTGGTGCTGCAGCACCCGGCGCTGTTCAACGATACCGTGCGCGCTAACTTGACCATGGGCCGTGAGCGGACCGATGAGGCGTGCTGGCATGCTCTGGAAATCGCACAGCTGGATGGCACCATTCGTGCGCTGGCGCAGGGCCTGGACAGTATTGTCGGACGTTCAGGTGTGCGTTTGTCGGGTGGCCAGCGTCAGCGCCTGGCAATTGCGCGGATGGTGCTGGCCGAACCCAAGGTAGTGATCCTCGACGAGGCCACCAGTGCCCTGGATGCAGCCACCGAATACAACCTGCATCACGCTTTGGGAAAATTTTTGAGCGGGCGTACAACTTTAATCATTGCCCACCGCTTGTCTGCGGTAAAACAGGCAGACAGAGTGTTGGTGTTTGATGGCGGGCGTATTGCCGAAGAGGGTGATCACCAGCAGTTGATTGCAGACGGCGGGCTTTACGCCAAACTCTACGGGCACCTTCAGCAAACTTGATGGGTTTGTATTAAGTGAGGTGAATTGCTCGGGCGAAGGCTTTTTGACGATGTTGAGCATGTGTGGTTGCTCAAGCCGTCGAAAATTGGCCTAGGCTGAGCTGTAGTGAGATTTTCTCTCTGGTTTTCATCTGACGCCATGAAGCAAGGAAACTCATGAAATCAAAACACCCCCACGGGACACCACGCTTGTTGGGTATTGTTTGGCCCTTTATTGCAGTCGTGCTTTTCCAGGCGTTATTGGGGTGCGTGAGTCTGTATATGCTCTCGGCAGTAAGAAGTTATGTCGGGGGCGAAAGTTTGTGGTCCAAGGCCCAAAAAGACGCTATCTACTTCCTCTATGTGTATTCCGATACGCATGATCCAGCTTATTTCGATAAATATCAGCAGGCTAGAAGCATCCCTCAGGGCGATCAGAAGTTGCGTCTGGCGATGGATCAGTCCCCCTCTGATGAGGTAGCTGCTCGCGAAGGTATTTTGCAAGGCGGCAACAGCCCGGAAGATGCCGACAGCATTATTTGGTTTTATCGCTACTTTCGTCACGTAAGTTATATGGAAACGGCCATTGAGAAGTGGTCCGTGGGCGATGCTTACCTGGTTCAGCTCGATAATCTGGCTCAAGAGATGCACCGTACACTGCTTGGCGGTCACGTCACTGATGCGGACTCAAAACGCTGGGCGGACGGTATTTTTGCCATCAATGAAGGTATTGCGCCTGCAGCCAAGGCCTTCAGTGATGCCCTGGGAGAAGGCTCACGCTTTGTTTGGCGGTTACTGGTTGTTATCAACCTGGTCACGGCGCTGGGGCTGATTCTTCTGGTGCTCAAGCGTACTCATAAAGTTCTGGCCCAGAGTCGTGCATTTGCCCAAGCCTTGCAGTTGGAAAAAGAACGGGCACAAATCACTCTTGCGTCTATTGGCGACGGCGTTATAGCGACCGACGAGAAGGGCGCGATTGCTTACATGAACCCGGCGGCCGAGCAACTGACTCAATGGAAGTCCGAGCAGGCCCACGGCGTTACTCTGGCGGCGTTGTTCAAGTTGCTCGACGACAATGACCAGGATGATGGCTTCAAACTGATTGATCGGCTTCTCAGTGGCCAATTGGGTAATAGCCGCGATCACTCACGACAGATCCAGCGCATGGATGGCAGTACGGTTGCTGTCACGTTGGTGGGCGCGCCGATTGTCCATGCTGGAGAGGTGAGTGGGGCGGTGTTGGTGCTGCATGACATGACCCAAGAGCGCCGGTACATTGCCAATCTGTCCTGGCAGGCGACCCATGATGCACTGACGGGCCTGGCCAATCGTCGCGAATTTGAATATCGCCTGGAGACAGTGCTGAAGAACCTGGGGCGACAACAGGGTCGGCATGCATTGATGTTCCTCGATCTGGATCAGTTCAAACTGGTGAATGACACTTGCGGTCACGCGGCGGGTGATGAGCTGTTGCGCCATGTTTGTGTGCTGCTGCGAACCGGGTTGCGCGAAGGCGATACGTTAGCTCGCCTGGGAGGCGATGAGTTCGGGATCCTGCTGGAAAACTGCCCGGTGGATATGGCCGAGAGAATCGCCGGAGGCCTGCGTCAGGCGGTGCAAAACCTGCATTTCGCCTGGAAAGGGCGGCCGTTCATGAGCACCATCAGTATTGGTCTTGTACATATCCATCAAACCCCGGTAACCCTTGAGTCGCTGATGCGTGCAGCGGACATGGCCTGCTATATGGCCAAGGAAAAGGGGCGCAACCGGGTGCAGGTCTATCATCTGGATGACACGGAACTGTCATTGAGATTTGGTGAAATGGCTTGGGTGCAGCGTCTGCATGTAGCGCTGGAAGAAAACCGTTTTTGTCTCTACTCGCAGGAAATCACCCCCTTGGGGGCTGAGCCGGAGGGGGGCGGGCACATCGAAATTCTGTTGCGGTTGCAGGATGAGAGCGGGCGAATAGTTTATCCAGACAGCTTTATTCCGGCTGCTGAGCGGTATGGGTTGATGAGTTCGATAGACCGCTGGGTGGTCGAAAACGTGTTCAAAATCATTTCTGAGTGTACGGCCCAGGTAGGGGCGCAGCCGATGGCCATGTGTGCCATCAACTTGTCAGGATCGACCATTGGTGATGATGATTTCCTGGAATTTTTGCATGAGCAGTTCAAGTGTTATGGCGTCTCGCCCAAACTGATCTGCTTTGAAATTACCGAAACCAGCGCGATCGCTAACCTGGGCAGTGCTATTCGGTTTATCAATGATCTCAAGTCATTGGGTTGTATGTTCTCTTTGGATGACTTTTGTGCCGGCATGTCTTCGTTTGCATACTTAAAACATCTTCCTGTCGATTTTTTGAAGATTGATGGGAGCTTCGTCAAGGATATGCTGGACGACCCGATCAATCGGGCTATGGTTGAAGTTATTAATCATATTGGCCATGTGATGGGAAAACGCACAATTGCCGAGTTTGTGGAAACGACACAAATTGAACAGGCATTGATCGAGATCGGGGTTGATTATGCGCAAGGCTATATAGTTCAACGCCCACAGCCGTTTACCTTTGATAGCTTGTTGCACCGGCCCAAACGGTCCAGAGCCTTGACGTTGAGGTCGCCGGGTAATCTGCGTTGACAGGTTACATATTCTTTAAAGTCATCTCTCGAAAAGGACTTGGATTGTGATTGATGTATTTAACCGTACTGGGCCTCTAATGGAGGAGACGAGTTACCCGCAGTGGGCTCAGCAACTGATTCGCGACTGCAGCGAGAGCAAGCGCCGGGCAGTCGGGCACGAAATTTACAGGCGCATGCGGGATAACACGCTAAGCCCCAGAGCCATGCGAGCGTACCTGATTGGCGGCTGGCCGGTGGTTGAGCAGTTTTCGCTGTATATGGGTCGTAACCTTGGCAAAACCCGTTATGGGCAACATCCGGGTGAAGACATGGCGCGCCGCTGGCTGATTCGCAATATCCGGGTTGAACTTAACCATGCCGACTACTGGGTATATTGGGCCCGGGCACATGGCGTGAGCCTTGAAGAGTTGAACGCACAGGACATACCTGCGGAATTTCAGGCATTGAACGATTGGTGCTGGCATACCTGTGCGACGGACTCACTGGCTGTGGCCATGGCGGCTACCAACTACGCGATTGAAGGTGCCGTGGGTGAGTGGGCGGCTGCGGTGTGTTCAAAAACTGTCTACGAAGAGTCGTTCCCGCTGGAGGGGCGTAAACGCACGATGAAGTGGCTGAAGATGCATGCTCAGTATGATGATGAGCATCCTTGGGAAGCGCTGGAAATCGTGTGTACCCTGGCGGGGATGAACCCGAGCCAGGAGCTGATTGCCGAGCTGCGCAAGGCAATTTGCAAGAGCTACGATTACATGTACTTGTTTTTACAAAGCTGCTTGCAGCTCGACAAGGCCCCCGTTGTGCGTGAGCGCAGGGAGCTGGTTGAGAGCTGAAGCCCCGCTAGCCGTTTTTTGAGCGCATAAAAAACCGCAGGCTGCATTCACATGCAGGCTGCGGTTTTTGTTTGTCGCTATGTTACTGGGCGTCGAAGGCTTGGCCGTTAATTCCGGTGCTGTCCGGGCCCATCAAGTACAGGTAAACCGGCATGATCGCGTCCGGCTCTGGATTGCTCTCGGGGTTTTCACCCGGATATGCCAGGGCGCGCATGCTGGTGCGAGTCGCGCCTGGGTTGATGCTGTTGGAGCGTACTGCAGAGACGCTGTCGACTTCATCGGCCAGGGTTTGCATCAGGCCTTCGGTTGCGAATTTCGATACGCCATAAGCGCCCCAGTAGGCGCGACCTTTGCGTCCGACGCTGCTGGAGGTGAAGATCACCGAGGCGTCCTGCGACAGTTTGAGCAGGGGCAGCAGGGTGCTGGTGAGCATGAACGTGGCATTGACGTTGATCTGCATCACGCGCATGAAATTCTCGCCTGACAACTGCTCCAGAGGCGTACGCGGGCCAATGATCGAGGCGTTGTGCAGCAGTCCGTCAAGATGGCCGAACTCGGTTTCGATCATGGCAGCCAGTTCATCGTATTGATGCGGCAGGGCGGTCTCGAGATTGAACGGGATGACGGCCGGTTGCGGATGACCGGCGGCTTCGATTTCGTCGTAAACCTGGCTCAGGTTGGCCTCGGTCTTGCCCAGCAGCAGTACGGTTGCGCCGTGGGCGGCATAGGTCTTGGCAGCCGCAGCGCCGATGCCGCGACCGGCGCCGGTGACCAGAATGACCCGGTCCTGAAGCAGGTTGGGGCGGGCGGAATAATCAAACATAAAAAACCTCAACAAAAATCGAAGATCGTTAGCGGACGTTTGTCAGCAGCTGCACATTGCGTTATCCAGCACTTTGCGCAGTTCGCCCGGGTGATCGACCACCACGTCGGCACCCCAGTGATCAGGGTTGTCGTCGGGGTGTATGTAGCCAAAACGCACGGCTGCGGTTTTAGTCCCGGCGTCTCGGCCGGACTCGATGTCGCGCAGGTCATCGCCTACAAACAGGACGCTGGCCGGGTCTAGGTCAAGCATCTTGCAGGCCAGAATCAACGGCTCGGGATCAGGCTTGCTGTTGGTTACGTGGTCCGGGCAGATCAGCAGCGCCGAGCGTTCGGCCAGGCCCAGGCGCTCCATGATCGGCTGTGCGAAGCGCACTGGCTTGTTGGTGACGACGCCCCATACCAAATGGGCTTTTTCGATATCGGCCAGCAACTCTTCCATGCCATCAAACAGCTTGGTGTGTACTGCGCAATCACGCTGGTAGCGCTCCAGGAACTCCTGGCGCAGTTCTTCAAAGCCGGGTGCGTCCGGGTCCATGCTGAAAGTCGCGGCCACCATGGCGCGGGCACCGCCGGAAATTTCATCGCGGATCAGTTTGTCGCCAATGGGCGGCAGATCACGATCGGCGCGCATGGCCTGGCAGATGGCAATAAAGTCCGGCGCGGTATCGAGCAGGGTGCCGTCCATGTCAAAAAGAACTGCTCTTAAACGCATGCGTTACTCCTCGCGAAGGGTCTGGATCATGTAATTGACGTCTACATCGCTGGCCAGTTTGTAGTGTTTGGTCAGCGGGTTGTAAGTCAGGCCGATGATGTCTTTAACGCTCAGACCGGCCTGGCGGCTCCAGGCACCGAGTTCGGAAGGGCGGATGAACTTCTTGAAGTCATGGGTCCCGCGCGGGATCAGCTTCATGATGTATTCAGCGCCGATAATCGCGAACAGATAGGATTTTGGGTTGCGGTTGATGGTCGAGAAGAACACCTGGCCGCCGGGTTTGACCATGCGATAGCAGGCGCGAATCACGGAAGCTGGATCAGGTACGTGCTCCAGCATCTCAAGACAGGTCACCACATCGAATTGCTCGGGCATTTCGTCTGCCAGGTCTTCGGCGGTGATCTGGCGGTATTCAACACTCACGCCGGACTCAAGCTGATGCAGTTGTGCCACGGCCAGCGGTGCTTCGCCCATGTCGATGCCCATGACGGTGGCGCCGCGTTGAGCCATTGACTCGCTGAGAATGCCGCCGCCGCATCCGACGTCGAGGACTTTTTTGCCAGCCAGTTGCACGCGCTCGTCAATCCAGTTGACGCGCAGTGGGTTGATGTCGTGCAGCGGCTTGAATTCGCTTTCACGGTCCCACCAGCGATGGGCTAGCGCTTCGAATTTAGCGATCTCGGCGTGGTCAACGTTGCTCATGGGTAAATCCTCTAAAGCTTAATAATCTGGTGAAACTCCGGGCTCAGGCCCGAAGGTACTGAATCAATGAGTATGGCCGCTTATGCGTTCACCCCAGGCCTTGGCTGTGGCGCTGAGCTGTTGCTCGTCCATGCGGGTCAGGCATCGATCATCGAGCAGTTGCTTGCCTGCAACCCACAGGTGCTTCACGCAATCGCGGCCGGTGGCGTAGATCAGCTGTGAGACGGGGTCGTAGACCGGTTGCTGGGCCAGCCCGCTGAGGTCAAATGCAACCATGTCGGCGGCTTTACCGATTTCAATCGAGCCGGTGTCACTTTCAATGCCCAGGGCGCGGGCGCCATTGAGCGTTGCCATGCGCAGCGCGCGGTGGGCGTCCAGCGCGGTGGCAGAGCCAGCAACGGCTTTGGCCAGCAAGGCTGCGGTGCGGGTTTCGCCTAGCAGGTCGAGGTCATTGTTGCTGGCTGCACCGTCGGTGCCGACCGCTACATTGACTCCGGCTTGCCACAAACGCTCCACCGGGCAGAAACCGCTGGCCAGTTTCAGGTTGGACTCCGGGCAATGAATCACGCTGGAGTTGCTTTCTACCAGCATTGTCAGGTCGTCATCGCTGATCTGGGTCATGTGCACGGCCTGGAAACGCGGGCCCAGCAGGCCCAGGCGCGCGAGACGGGCGACGGGCCGCTCGCCATGTTGCTCGACAGCCTGATGCACCTCGAAAGCGGTTTCGTGTACGTGCATATGAATAGCTGCATCCAACTCATCGGCGATTACCCGGATTTTTTCCAGGTTATCGTCGCCGACAGTGTAAGGCGCATGGGGCCCAAAGGCGATTTTGATCCGCGGGTGGTACTTCAGATCAGCGAAAAGCTCGATGGCCTGACGCAGGGATTCATCTGCGCTGCTGGCGCCGGGAATCGGAAAGTCGAGAACGGGAATTGCGATCTGAGCGCGAATGCCGCTGTTGTGAACGCACTCACTGGCGACCTTGGGGAAGAAGTACATGTCGCTGAAACAGGTGATGCCGCCCTTGAGCTGTTCGGCGATCGCCAGATTGGTGCCGTCGCGCACGAAGTCTTCATCGACCCACTTGGTCTCAGCGGGCCAGATGTGCTGCTCCAGCCAGGTCATCAATGGCAGATCATCGGCCATGCCGCGGAACAATGTCATCGCGGCATGACCGTGGGCATTGATCAGCCCGGGGCTGAGCAGCATGTCTGGCAACTCGCGGGTTTCGCTGGCAGCCAGCTTCAGGGCTTGTTGGCGAGACCCAATGAATACAATGCGACCGTCGCGAATGCCAACCCCATGATCCTTGAGTACGACACCGGCCGGTTCGACAGGCACCAGCCAGGTGGGTAGCAGCAATAAGTCCAGGGGCACGGTCGGGATCGGCATCGAAAACAGTTTCCAGTGCGTTTTAAAAGGAGGCGAAGTATACCCGAGCGTCTTAAGGGTGGGCTCGCTATAATCGGCAGCTTTGTTTCTGGGTAATAGGGGAAGGCATGCGCGATCGACTGTTGGCTGCGGAAAAAGTTAAGGCCATCGATTGGCGGGATGACGCCCTATACCTGCTGGATCAGCGCAGCTTGCCCCTTGAAGAAACATGGCTGGCTTACACCGGCGCCGAAGATGTGGCTCAAGCGATCCGCGATATGGTCGTGCGGGGTGCTCCGGCGATCGGTATCACGGCGGCCTATGGTGTGGTGCTGGCCGCACGTGCGCGCAAAGCTGTTGGCGGCGACTGGGTAGCGGCGCTGGAGGAGGACTTCACCCTGCTGGCAGGTTCGCGCCCAACGGCGGTGAATCTGTTTTGGGCTTTGAATCGCATGCGAGATCGATTGGCCCGAAGCAAGACTCGGGCTGATGTTTTACAGGTGCTTGAAGCTGAGGCTGTGGCTATTCATGAGAGTGATCGTGAGGCCAATATGACGATGGCGCAATTGGGGGTTGATGTAATCCGCCGCCACCAAGGCAACGCTCAGGCCGTACTGACCCACTGCAACACTGGAGCGCTGGCCACAGGTGGCTTTGGTACGGCGTTGGGCGTTATTCGTGCCGCCTGGCTGGAGGGCATGATCGAGCAAGTCTATGTCGACGAAACCCGTCCTTGGCTGCAGGGCTCGCGCCTGACTGCGTGGGAGCTGGCCAATGAAGGTATCCCGGTGGTGCTTAATGTCGACTCGGCAGCGGCACACATCATGAAAACCAAGGGCGTGACCTGGGTGATCGTGGGGGCTGACCGAATCACCGCCAATGGCGATGTGGCGAACAAGATCGGGACGTACCAGTTGGCGGTAAACGCCATGCACCACGGCGTGCGCTTTATGGTGGTGGCCCCGAGTTCGACCATTGATATGGACCTGGCTACGGGCGATGACATTCCGATTGAAGAGCGCGACGGTCGCGAGTTACTGGAAGTGGGCGGCAAGCGGGTGGGTGCCGATGTGCAGGTGTTTAATCCGGTCTTTGATGTAACCCCGGCCGACCTGATTGACGTAATCGTGACCGAGAAGGGTGTGATTGAACGTCCGGATGCGGCAAAACTGGCTCAATTGATGTGTCGCAAGCGATTGCATTAAAAGTTGTGCTGCGCTGACTCGGTTCGCGCAGGTTTTATGCCGGATTCAGTCTGTCCTGCAGTCCTCGATTTGCCCTCAGAGCCCTCCTGAACACGCTCAGGCCGATCACTGACCCAATTACTATGTGCCTTGCGCATCTGAGGGATAGGTGCGTGGCGGCGATTGTGATAACATTCGGCGGTTTCCAGGGTGGCCCGCAAAGGTTGCCCTTACTGCGCAAATCCGTGACATAACTTGTTGATTTGTCGTAAGTCGTTGCATGGCACGTGGCCAGCGGCGACGAGCTTCGTTCGTCCCGAATGGATGTGGCGAAGTTTCACCCGAAAAAGGAATCAGGCTTCTCATGGGCGAACTGGCCAAAGAAATCCTCCCGGTCAATATCGAAGACGAGCTGAAACAGTCCTACCTCGACTACGCGATGAGCGTAATTGTCGGGCGGGCACTGCCTGATGCACGCGATGGCTTGAAGCCCGTGCACCGGCGTGTGCTGTTTGCGATGAGCGAACTGAACAACGACTGGAACAAGCCGTACAAGAAATCTGCCCGTGTGGTCGGTGACGTAATCGGTAAGTATCACCCGCATGGTGATACCGCTGTTTACGACACCATCGTTCGAATGGCTCAGCCATTCTCTCTGCGCTACCTGCTGGTAGACGGTCAGGGTAACTTCGGTTCGGTCGACGGCGACAACGCTGCTGCCATGCGATACACCGAAGTTCGCATGACCAAGCTGGCCCACGAACTGCTGGCCGACTTGCACAAAGAGACCGTGGACTGGGTGCCGAACTACGACGGCACGGAAATGATCCCGGCCGTCATGCCGACACGAATTCCCAACTTGTTGGTCAACGGCTCCAGCGGTATCGCTGTGGGCATGGCCACCAATATCCCGCCGCACAACCTGGGTGAAGTCATCGATGGTTGCCTGGCGCTGATCGAAAACCCGGAGCTGAGCATCGATGAACTGATGCAGTTCATCCCGGGTCCGGACTTCCCTACTGCTGCGATCATCAACGGTCGCGCAGGCATCATCGAAGCCTATCGTACCGGTCGTGGCCGTATTTACATGCGCGCCCGCTCCATGATCGAAGACATCGACAAGGTCGGTGGTCGTCAGCAGATCGTCATCACCGAGCTTCCTTACCAGTTGAACAAGGCGCGTCTGATCGAAAAGATCGCCGAGCTGGTTAAAGAGAAGAAGCTCGAAGGCATCACTGAACTGCGCGACGAGTCTGATAAAGACGGTATGCGCGTGGTGATCGAACTGCGCCGTGGTGAAGTGCCGGAGGTTATTCTTAATAACCTGTACGCCCAGACCCAGCTGCAAAGCGTTTTCGGTATCAACATCGTTGCGTTGATCGACGGTCGTCCACGTATCCTGAACCTCAAGGATCTGCTGGAAGCCTTCGTTCGTCACCGCCGTGAAGTGGTTACCCGTCGCACCGTTTTCGAACTGCGTAAAGCCCGTGAACGTGGTCACATCCTTGAAGGCCAGGCAGTTGCCCTGTCCAACATCGACCCGGTTATCGCGTTGATCAAGGCCTCGCCAACGCCGTCGGAAGCCAAGGAAGCGCTGATCAGCACCCCTTGGGAGTCCAGTGCAGTAGTGGCGATGGTTGAACGTGCCGGTGCCGATTCGTGCCGCCCGGACAACCTTGATCCGCAGTACGGTCTGCGCGAGGGCAAGTACTTCCTGTCGCCAGAACAGGCGCAAGCCATTCTTGAATTGCGCTTGCACCGTTTGACCGGTCTTGAGCACGAGAAGCTGCTGGCCGAGTACCAGGAAATCCTCAACCAGATTGGTGAGCTGATCCGCATCCTCAACAGCGCTGAGCGCTTGATGGAAGTGATCCGCGAGGAACTGGAAGTCATTCGTGCCGAATACGGTGATGTGCGTCGTACTGAAATCCTGGATCACCGCCTTGATCTGACGCTGGGCGACATGATCCCGGAAGAAGAACGCGTTGTGACCATCTCCCACGGTGGCTATGCCAAGACCCAGCCTTTGGCTGCGTACCAGGCCCAGCGTCGTGGTGGTAAAGGTAAATCGGCTACTGGCGTCAAGGATGAGGACTACATTGCTCACCTGCTGGTTGCCAACAGCCACACCACGCTGCTGCTGTTCTCCAGCAAGGGCAAGGTGTACTGGCTCAAGACTTATGAAATCCCTGAAGCGTCCCGCGCTGCCCGTGGTCGCCCACTGGTGAACCTGTTGCCGCTGGGTGAGGGTGAATACATCACCACCATGCTGCCGGTCGAGGAATACACCGAAGGTCACTTCATCTTCATGGCAACTGCCAACGGCACCGTGAAGAAGACCCCGCTGGAATCCTTCAGTCGTCAGCGCAGCGTAGGTTTGATCGCGCTGGAGCTGGACGAAGGCGACGTATTGATCAGCGCCGCGATCACCGATGGCGAACGCGAAGTGATGTTGTTCTCCGATGGCGGCAAAGTAACCCGCTTTAAAGAGTCCGATGTGCGTGCCATGGGTCGTACTGCTCGCGGCGTTCGCGGCATGCGTCTGCCAGAAGGTCAGAAGCTGATTTCGATGCTGATCCCTGAAGAAGGCAGCGAGATCCTTACCGCTTCGGCGCGTGGATATGGCAAGCGTACGGCAATCAGTGAGTTCCCTGAGTACAAGCGTGGCGGTCAGGGCGTTATCGCCATGGTCAGCAACGAGCGTAACGGTCGTCTGGTCGGAGCAGTCCAGGTGCAGGACGGCGAAGAGATCATGTTGATTTCGGATCAGGGCACTCTGGTGCGTACCCGTGTCGACGAAGTCTCGAGCTTGGGCCGTAACACCCAGGGCGTTACCTTGATCAAGCTTGCCAGCGATGAAACGCTGGTCGGACTTGAGCGGGTTCAGGAGCCTTCGGAAGTTGAAGGCGAGGAACTCGAAGGTGAGGGCGAAGGCGGTGCAGAGCTCAACGACGAGGCCATCATCGATGGTGGCGACGGCGAGCAACCGCTAGAGGCTGGCGCTGACGAAGAAGAACCGCAGGAATAAGCGGACACAGAGGGGGCGGATGAGAATTCGCCCCCTTGTTGTATGTCCGGTATGAAAGTTTGCGACACTGTGGGAGCGAGCCTGTTCGCGATGGCGTCAGCACGGTATATCAGATAGACCTTGCTGCCCGCATTGCGATGCAAGCCAAGAACGTGTCGAGTGTTGTTTTATTGCGTGACCACCAAATCAGAGTGAGAGTGGAAGTGAGCAAACGAGCCTATAACTTCTGCGCAGGTCCTGCTGCGCTACCTGAAGCTGTCCTGTTGCGTGCCCAGTCCGAGTTGCTCGACTGGCATGGCAAGGGCCTCTCGGTCATGGAGATGAGCCATCGCAGCGATGAGTTCGTGTCCATAGCGACCAAGGCTGAGCAGGATTTGCGTGACCTGCTGTCTATTCCCTCGAACTACAAAGTCCTGTTTCTGCAAGGCGGCGCAAGCCAGCAATTTGCTCAGATCCCGCTGAATCTGCTGCCTGAAAATGGCAAGGCGGATTACATCGATACCGGTATCTGGTCGCAGAAGGCTATTGAAGAAGGTTCGCGTTTCGGTCACATCAACGTGGCAGCTACCGCCAAGCCCTACGATTACTTTGCAATTCCTGGTCAGAATGAGTGGAACCTGTCGAAAGATGCGGCCTACGTTCATTACGCGCCAAATGAAACCATCGGTGGCCTGGAGTTCGACTGGATTCCGCAAACTGGCGATGTGCCGCTGATCGCTGACATGTCCTCGGACATTCTGTCGCGTCCGGTTGATGTTTCCCGCTTCGGCATGATCTACGCTGGCGCCCAGAAAAACATCGGTCCGAGCGGTATCGTGGTCAACATCATTCGTGAAGACCTGCTGGGCCGGGCACGTTCGATTTGCCCGACCATGCTGGATTACAAAGTCGCGGCCGATAATGGCTCGATGTACAACACGCCGCCGACGCTGGCCTGGTATTTGTCTGGCCTGGTGTTCGAGTGGCTGAAAGAGCAGGGCGGCGTTGAGGCTATTGGCAAGCTCAATGAAGTCAAGAAACGTACCTTGTACGACTTTATTGACGCCAGCGGCTTGTACAGCAACCCGATCAATATCTCTGACCGCTCCTGGATGAACGTACCGTTCCGTCTGGCGGACGATCGTCTCGACAAGCCATTCCTGGCAGGAGCCGAAGCGCGTGGGCTGCTGAACCTCAAAGGGCATCGCTCGGTGGGCGGCATGCGGGCTTCGATCTATAACGCGGTAGACATCAATGCGGTCAACGCGCTGGTGGCTTACATGGCAGAGTTCGAAAAGGAACACGGCTAATGTCCGAACAAGAGCTCAAGGCGCTGCGTCTGCGTATCGACAGTCTGGACGAAAAGGTCCTGGAGCTGATCAGTGAGCGGGCGCGCTGCGCCCAGGAAGTGGCGCGAGTCAAAATGGCTTCGCTGGCTGAAGGCGAAGTGCCGGTATTTTACCGGCCTGAGCGTGAGGCTCAGGTGCTCAAGCGCGTTATGGAGCGCAATAAAGGCCCGTTGGGGAACGAAGAGATGGCGCGGTTGTTCCGCGAAATCATGTCTTCCTGCCTGGCGCTGGAGCAGCCGCTGAAAGTGGCTTACCTCGGCCCGGAAGGCACCTTCACCCAAGCGGCTGCCATGAAGCACTTCGGTCACGCCGTCATCAGCAAGCCAATGGCTGCGATTGACGAAGTGTTCCGTGAAGTTGCAGCGGGTGCGGTGAATTTTGGTGTGGTGCCAGTGGAGAACTCCACCGAAGGCGCTGTCAACCATACGCTCGACAGCTTCCTCGAGCATGACATGGTGATCTGTGGCGAAGTTGAGCTGCGTATCCACCATCACCTGCTGGTGGGTGAAAACACCAAGACTGACAGTATCAGCCGTATCTACTCCCACGCGCAGTCGCTGGCCCAGTGCCGCAAGTGGCTGGATGCGCATTACCCGAACGTCGAGCGTATTGCCGTATCGAGCAATGCCGAGGCCGCCAAGCGGGTCAAGGGTGAGTGGAACTCTGCCGCCATTGCCGGTGATATGGCTGCAGGCTTGTACGGTTTGACCCGACTGGCCGAGAAAATTGAAGACCGTCCGGACAACTCCACGCGGTTCTTGATGATTGGCAGCCAGGAAGTGCCGCCGACCGGTGATGACAAGACCTCGATCATTGTTTCCATGAGCAACCGTCCTGGTGCATTGCATGAGTTGCTGGTGCCGTTCCATGAAAACGGGATCGATCTGACGCGCATCGAGACGCGTCCCTCGCGTAGCGGTAAATGGACCTATGTGTTTTTCATCGACTTTGCTGGCCATCACCGCGACCCGTTGGTCAAAAGTGTCCTGGAGCAAATCAGTCAAGAAGCCGTAGCACTTAAAGTATTGGGCTCATACCCGAAAGCGGTTCTCTGAGGCGATAAAACATGAGCGGTGACTTTCTCGCCCTGGCGCAGCCGGGCGTGCAACAACTTTCGCCTTACGTCCCGGGCAAGCCTGTGGACGAACTGGCGCGCGAGCTGGATCTGGATCCGGCCATGATCGTGAAGCTGGCCAGCAACGAAAACCCTTTGGGTGCGAGCCCTAAGGCGCTGGAAGCCATTCGTGCCGAGCTGGCTGAGCTGACGCGCTATCCGGACGGCAATGGTTTCGCGCTTAAAAGTCTGCTGGCTGAACAGTGCGCTGTGCAGCTGGATCAGGTGACGTTGGGTAACGGTTCTAACGACATTCTGGAACTGGTGGCGCGTGCCTATCTGGCGCCAGGCCTGAATGCCGTGTTCAGTGAGCATGCGTTTGCGGTTTATCCGATTGTCACCCAGGCTGTGGGCGCGCAGGCGCGGGTAGTGCCGGCCAAGGACTGGGGGCATGACCTGCCTGCCATGCTTGAGGCCATCGACAGCAATACTCGTGTGGTTTTCATTGCTAACCCAAACAATCCTACCGGGACCTGGTTTGGCGTCGATGCGCTGAACGAGTTCTTGCAGGATGTTCCGGAGCACGTGCTGGTCGTGCTGGATGAAGCCTATATCGAGTATGCCGAGGGCGGTGAGCTGCCCGATGGGCTGGAGTTCCTGTCGGCTTATCCTAATCTGCTGGTTTCGCGCACGTTCTCCAAGGCCTACGGCTTAGCGGCCTTGCGCGTGGGTTACGGCCTGTCGACGGCAGTGGTTGCGGATGTGTTGAATCGTGTTCGCCAGCCATTCAACGTCAACAGCCTGGCCTTGGCTGCTGCTTGTGCGGCGCTGAAAGATACGGATTACCTGGCTCAAAGCCGGCGCCTTAATGAGGTCGGGATGCAGCAGTTGCAGGACGGCTTTCGAGAGTTGGGCCTGGGCTGGATTGCGTCCAAGGGCAACTTTATTGCGCTGGACCTCGGTCAAGTGGCGGCTCCGGTCTATCAGGGGTTGTTGCGTGAAGGCGTAATCGTGCGTCCGGTGGCCAACTACGGGATGCCGAACCATCTGCGTATCACTATTGGTTTGCCGGCGGAAAATACTCGCCTGCTTGAGGCGCTGACCAAGGTTCTTGCTCGTGGTTGATGTGATGTCTGTGCACTCTGTAAAACCGGTTATCGGTCGTTTGGTCGTTGTCGGGCTGGGCCTGATTGGCGGCTCTTTCGCCAAGGGGATGCGCCAAAGCGGTCTGTGTGCGGAAGTGGTAGGTGTTGACCTTGATCCCGATTCCTGTGCTTTGGCTGTGGAATTGGGTGTGGTTGATCGCTGCGAAGCCGATCTGGCAGTGGCCTGTGAAGGCGCTGATTTGATTCAGTTGGCAGTGCCGATTCTGGCCATGGAGAAAATGCTCGGCCTTCTGGCGGGCATGGCTCTTGGCTCGGCAGTGTTGACGGATGTGGGTAGCGCCAAAGGCAATGTCGTGCGTGCTGCGGCGCAGGCCTTTGGTGGTATGCCCGCGCGCTTTGTGCCGGGGCATCCCATTGCCGGATCTGAGCAAAGCGGTGTCGAGGCATCGAATGCCAGTTTGTTCGAACGGCACAAGGTCATTTTGACCCCGGTGGCTGAAACTGATGCCGACGCGTTGGCCCTGGTTGATGCGATGTGGCGCGCCCTGGGCGCAGACGTCGAGCACATGCAGGTCGAACGCCATGACGAGGTGTTGGCTGCAACCAGCCATTTGCCTCATCTGCTGGCTTTCGGGTTGGTGGACTCTCTTGCCAAGCGCAACGAGAATCTGGATATCTTCCGTTACGCTGCGGGTGGCTTCCGTGATTTCACAAGAATCGCTGGCAGCGACCCGGTAATGTGGCATGACATTTTTCTTGCGAATCGTGAGGCGGTGCTGCGCACATTGGATACATTTCGCAGCGATCTCGACGCTTTGCGCGACGCGGTCGATGCAGGGGATGGGCATCAATTGCTGGGCGTCTTTACGCGCGCCCGGGTTGCCCGCGAGCATTTCAGTAAAATCCTGGCCCGCCGGGCATATGTGGACACTATGAATTCCAACGATCTGATTTTTTTGGCAAATCCTGGTGGTCAAGTAACTGGCCGAATTCGCGTACCAGGCGACAAATCCATTTCTCACCGTTCGATCATGCTGGGGTCATTGGCCGAAGGCACGACCGAGGTGGAAGGTTTCCTTGAGGGCGAAGACGCTCTGGCAACCTTGCAAGCATTCCGTGATATGGGCGTTGTGATTGAAGGCCCGCATCATGGTCGCGTGACCATTCATGGTGTTGGTTTGCATGGTTTGAAGGCGCCACCGGGTCCTATTTACCTGGGTAACTCGGGGACTTCGATGCGTCTGTTGTCTGGCCTGTTGGCCGCGCAGAGCTTCGATACCACGTTGACCGGCGACGCTTCCCTGACCAAGCGCCCGATGAATCGTGTGGCCAATCCGCTACGCGAAATGGGTGCTGTGATTGAGACCGCTGCTGAAGGTCGCCCGCCGATGACCATTCGCGGTGGTCACACGCTTAAAGGCATGAGCTACACCTTGCCGATGGCCAGTGCTCAGGTTAAGTCCTGTCTGTTGCTGGCGGGCTTGTATGCACAAGGCAAGACCTCGGTCACCGAGCCTGCACCGACCCGCGATCACACCGAGCGCATGCTGCAAGGCTTTGGCTACCCGGTTACAGTTGAGGGGCCTACAGCTTCGGTTGAGTCGGGTCACAAGCTGACTGCGACTCATATTGAAGTGCCGGGCGATATTTCTTCGTCGGCGTTCTTCCTGGTCGCGGCTTCGATCGCTGAAGGTTCGGATCTGCTGCTTGAGCATGTGGGTATCAACCCGACCCGTACTGGCGTTATCGATATTTTGCGTTTGATGGGGGCGGATATCACCCTTGAGAACCAGCGCGAAGTGGGCGGCGAGCCGGTGGCTGACTTGCGTGTGCGGGCTGCCAAACTCAAGGGTATCGAGATTCCCGAAGAGCTGGTGCCATTGGCAATTGACGAGTTCCCGGTACTGTTCGTGGCGGCAGCTGTGGCTGAGGGTCGTACGATCCTGCGTGGTGCAGAAGAGCTGCGTGTGAAGGAGTCTGACCGGATTCAGGTGATGGCTGACGGCTTGTTGGCACTTGGCGTCAAGTGCGAGCCGACACCGGACGGCATCATCATTGATGGCGGCACGATTGGCGGTGGTGAAGTCCATGGGCACGGCGACCACCGTATTGCGATGGCTTTCAGTGTGGCTTCGTTGCGGGCAACTGCTCCGATCCGTATTCACGATTGCGCCAACGTAGCGACATCGTTTCCGAACTTCCTGGCATTGTGCAAGCAAGTGGGCATGCGCGTTGCTCAAGAGGTTAACTCGTGATGATTTCAGCGCCGGTTATTACCATCGATGGTCCTAGCGGTTCCGGGAAAGGCACCGTTGCGGGCATCCTGGCCAAGAGTCTGGGATGGAATTTGCTGGACTCCGGTGCTTTGTACCGTTTGCTGGCTTTCGCGGCGGTTAACCATGGTGTTGCTCTGGATAACGAAGCCTTGCTGGCAAAATTGGCTGCGCATCTTGATGTGCAGTTCATCGGGGCGACGGATGGCAAGTCTGCGCGCATTATTCTGGAAGGCGACGAAGTGACTCACGCCATCCGCAGTGAGGGTGTGGCTGCTGGAGCCTCGAAAGTCGCGGCTTTGCCAGCTGTTCGTGATGCTTTGCTGCAGCGTCAGCGTGCGTTTCAGGAGTCGCCGGGCTTGGTTGCGGACGGTCGTGATATGGGCACGGTGGTATTTCCTGAGGCTCCGTTGAAGGTATTTCTGACGGCTAGCGCCGAGGAAAGGGCCCGCCGCCGTTACTTGCAGTTGAAGGCCAAGGGCGATGATGTTAGTCTCTCGGGTCTGCTAGATGAGATTCGTGCCCGTGATGAACGTGACACGCAGCGTGCAATAGCCCCGCTCAAACCGGCGGCTGATGCCATACAGCTGGACTCTACGGAGTTGTCCATCGACCAGGTGCTTGAACGCATCATGAGTGAAATCGCGCTTCGCGATATTGCTGGATGACCAAGAAAGCGTGCAGGAGACCAGAAATAGTCCTGCATGCCTTCTTTTATATGAACGTAACCCACATTGTCTGGAATGTGGCAGATGGGCGTATTCCTTCGCCCTTGATTAACAGGAATTAAAATGAGCGAAAGCTTTGCAGAACTCTTTGAAGAAAGCCTAAAAACCCTGAATCTTCAGGCTGGCTCGATCATCACCGCGATCATCGTTGATATCGATTACCAAGCTGGTTGGGTTACCGTTCACGCTGGTTTGAAGTCTGAAGGCCTCATCCCGCTGGAGCAGTTCCACAACGACGCTGGCGAACTGAACATCAACATCGGTGATGAAGTTCACGTTGCGCTGGACGCGGTCGAAGACGGCTTTGGCGAAACCAAACTGTCCCGTGAAAAAGCCAAGCGCGCTGAATGCTGGATCGTTCTGGAAGCAGCCTTCGCAGCAGAAGAAGTGGTCAAGGGCGTTATCAACGGTAAGGTTAAAGGCGGCTTCACTGTCGACGTTAACGGCATCCGTGCGTTCCTGCCAGGTTCTCTGGTTGACGTTCGTCCAGTGCGCGACACCACGCACCTGGAAGGCAAAGAGCTGGAATTCAAGGTCATCAAACTTGACCAGAAGCGCAACAACGTTGTTGTTTCGCGTCGCAGCGTTCTTGAAGCAGAGAACTCGGCTGAGCGTGAAGCTCTGCTGGAATCCCTGCAAGAAGGCCAGCAAGTCAAAGGTATCGTCAAAAACCTCACCGATTACGGCGCATTCGTCGATCTGGGTGGCGTCGATGGCCTGCTGCACATCACCGACATGGCTTGGAAGCGTATCAAGCATCCTTCCGAAATCGTCAACGTTGGCGACGAGATCGATGTCAAGGTTCTGAAGTACGATCGCGAACGCAATCGTGTTTCCCTGGGCCTCAAGCAACTGGGCGAAGATCCATGGGTTGCTATCAAAGCCCGTTACCCAGAAAGCACTCGCGTTACCGCTCGTGTAACCAACCTGACCGACTACGGCTGCTTCGCTGAGCTGGAAGAAGGCGTTGAAGGTTTGGTACACGTTTCCGAAATGGACTGGACCAACAAAAACATCCACCCTTCGAAAGTCGTACAAGTCGGCGACGAAGTGGAAGTTATGGTTCTGGACATCGACGAAGAGCGTCGTCGTATCTCCCTGGGCATCAAGCAGTGCAAATCTAACCCATGGGAAGATTTCTCTGGCCAGTTCAACAAGGGCGATAAAATCTCCGGCACCATCAAGTCGATCACCGATTTCGGTATCTTCATTGGTCTGGACGGCGGCATCGACGGCCTGGTTCACCTGTCCGACATTTCCTGGAACGAAGTTGGCGAAGAAGCCGTACGTCGTTTCAAGAAGGGCGACGAGCTTGACACCGTTATCCTGTCTGTTGATCCAGAGCGTGAGCGCATCTCCCTGGGTATCAAGCAGCTGGAAAGCGATCCGTTCTCCGAGTACGTACAAGAGAACGACAAAGGCGCAATCGTTAAGGGCATCGTGAAAGAAGTTGACGCTAAAGGCGCCATCATCACTCTGGCCAACGATATCGAAGCTACTCTGAAAGCGTCCGAAATCAGCCGTGACCGCATCGAAGATGCACGTAACGTTCTGAAAGAAGGCGAAGAAGTAGAAGCCAAGATCATCAGCGTTGATCGTAAAAGCCGCGTAATCCAATTGTCCATCAAGTCGAAAGACGTTGAAGACGAGAAAGAAGCAATCCAGAGCCTGCGCGACAAGCCAGCTACCTCTGAGATCGCTGCTGGTCCGACCACTTTGGGCGACCTGCTGCGTGCACAAATGGAAAAACAGAACTAAGTTCTGATTGACCATAGAAAAAGGGCGACTTCGGTCGCCCTTTTTTGTGCCTGCAATTTGAGTGGGGCGGCAAAGCGCCTGTGTTGCGCGCTTGCTTGTGCTTCATGTTGCGAGATACCAAGCCTGCGCCAGAGCGCTCATTATCTCTGAGCGAGCTCGTGGATGCCTGCTGCCTGCTGGTCGTGATTATCATCACGTCTCTACGGTGTATTGCCTGGTAGGGAGACTCGTAAATATAAGTCAATCCCTGGGCTGTTCAAATTCTTTCGATCATGCTAAAACCTTTGGAGCGCTGATCTAGCTGCTTGAAAAAGAAGGGAAAAATATGACGAAGTCGGAGTTGATCGAACGAATTGTCACCCATCAAGGGCTACTTTCATCCAAGGATGTAGAGTTGGCCATCAAGACTATGCTTGAACAAATGTCTCAATGTCTGGCGACCGGAGATCGAATCGAAATCCGTGGTTTTGGCAGTTTCTCGCTGCATTACCGTGCCCCTCGGGTAGGTCGCAATCCCAAGACAGGCCAGTCGGTCAGTCTTGATGGAAAATTCGTTCCTCATTTCAAACCGGGCAAAGAGCTGCGGGACCGAGTGAATGAAGATGAGGAAGACGACATTTAATCCTTCAGGGAACAGGAGTTGCCGATGCATAGCATCAAACGTGCAGTGTTAGTGGTGTTTGCTCTGATCGTCATTTTCGGGATCGTGATTTTTATCCTCGAAAACCAGCAGCCCACCGCATTGATATTTTTGGGCTGGCGCTCCCCCGAACTGCCGGAATCGTTGTTTCTCATAGCTGCTTTATTGGTTGGCATGGCGATTGGACCTGTCATGGGTTTTGTGGCCTACAGGCGCAAAGCAGCCAGGCTCAAGCGTAAGTTGCTGGCCGAGTCTTAAGATAGGCGGCCTTTCTTGGGTTTATTTGAAAGGCCTCCTCTGTCCATACGAGAGCGCAGCCAGATTGCGATGCGTGTTCTAGATAAATCAAAGTACGCTATCAAAATTTACTTGTGATTCAGGATAATTCCCACAAGTTGAAAGCTTGGATTTTTTACCGTGATGGCATATAGCTGGCAATTTGCTTTGCCCGTTATTTAGTGCTTTTTCGGGTGTGCATTGATGTAACGTCTAATGGCTGGAATCAACAGGTGCCTGTGTAAGTAGATTTCTGTGCTTCTTTATAAGACATGCCCGCTTACCAAGCAGTAACGCTCATGTTCACGCCGAAATATATTGCGATTACGGTGCTGTAGTTCTGATTGTATTTGGCCATGTGTCGCGGTTGGGGTCGCACAGGGTGATAGCTCTGAGATAGTGCGGAAAAACCTTGCAAAGTAATCGGCGCCAATTTGACGAATGATGGGGTGCTGTCCTGTCCAGAGTTATGGGCTAATAGCTTCCTCACGGAGCTGTAGCGAGAGTTGGCGATGTCTTATCCCCGCATCATTCACCATGGCGCCGTGAGCGGCGTCACTGGTTCATGCCATCAATTACAGATGAATGCCCATAGCAGCCTTTTAATCGATTGTGGACTGTTTCAGGGCAGTGAGCTGACGGCTAAAGGCACCATTGGCGCCCTGCATCCTGAAATCAACTTTTCGCTTGGCGGCATTAAAGCTCTGCTCGTCACTCATTCCCATGCGGATCATGTTGGCCGTATTCCCTATTTGCTTGCTGCTGGCTTTAAAGGGCCGATCTTATGCAGTGAGCCGACTGCAAAGTTATTGCCGTTGGTGCTGGAGGATGCATTCAAGCTTGAGTTAAGCCGCGAGAAGAAACATATCGAACTCTACTTGCAGCGTTTAAAGCGGCAGCTGATTGCGCTACCGTTTGATCATTGGTTTCGTATTGAGCAAACCGAAACGCTGCATGCACGCGTCCGCTTGCAAAGGGCAGGGCACATACTGGGTAGCGCATATGTGGAGTGCGATCTTGACTACCCGCAAAAGGGCTTGAACCGCCGAATCGTTTTCTCGGGGGATCTGGGCGCTCCACATACGCCCTTGTTGCCAGCCCCTGTTTCTCCTGAGCGTGCCGATGTACTGATCCTTGAAAGCACCTATGGTGATCGTGTGCATGAAGATCGCACGACCCGTCAGGCACGGCTTGAGCACGCCATTGATAAAGCACTGGCGGATCACGGCACGCTGCTGATTCCAGCCTTCAGCATTGGTAGAACCCAGGAATTGCTCTACGAAATCGAAGACATTCTTCATCGCAAGGCGCTTGCGGGTCCTCCACCTGGTCTGTCCGTCAAGGATCAGGTGTTGCCGGTTAACTGGCCGCAGTTGCCGATTATCCTGGACTCTCCCTTGGCCGGCAGACTCACCGGTGTCTATCGTGAACTGGATGACTACTGGGATGCTCCAGCGCAAAGTCGCCTTCAAGGTGGGCGCAAGCCACTGCACTTCAAGCAGATGATCACCATAGACAGTCATGTGCAACACATGCAAACGGTACGTTATCTCGCCAGTACAGGCCGTCCTGCGATTGTAATTGCCGCCGGTGGGATGTGCGCCAGTGGTCGCATAGTCAACTACCTCAAGGCCCTGCTGGGTGACCGAAGGCATAATGTGCTTTTTACCGGTTATCAGGCCCGAGGAACGCCGGGCGCGGCAATACAAAAGTACGGTCCGCAAGGCGGTTTTGTTGAAATGGAGGGGGAGCGCTGTATCATTCGCGCTGGCGTTAGCACTTTGGGCGGTTATTCGGCCCATGCTGATCAACAGGACTTGCTCAACTTCGTTTCGGGTATGGCGCACTGGCCTGAAAAAATATGTTTGGTGCATGGCGATATAGAGGCGAAACGAGTATTAGCGAAAAAGCTACTGGGGCTGTATCAAGCACACAATAGATCTGTCGAGGTACTAATACCTGCGGACTAATAGCCCCGCTGCGACTCTATATAGCAGCTACGATCGAACCCAATTGCTGCCATTGGCGCATGCGTAGCGCGATGGCAAAACACGGACGAACCTATAAATGAACTACCCATGCACATAACAAGCGGCTCAGACACCCAGGAACCAGGCGCATCGAAGTCCGGTGACTGGTACTTGGTGCAATGCAAGCCAAGACAGGACGAGCGTGCAGAGGAAAACCTCCTGCGTCAGGGTTATGAGTGCGCACGGCCAGCGTGTCGACGCGAGCGACTGCTGCGCGGCCAGATGCAGCATGTACAGGAATCCCTGTTTCCGGGCTATCTGTTTATACACATGCCACAAGGTGCCAATTGGGCTCCCTTGCGCTCAACTCGTGGCGTAGCAAGGGTTGTGGCCTTTGGGGGGCGTCCACTGGCAGTCAGTCATGAACTGGTAGCGCAACTCCAGGCTCGTGCTGACACCCACATCATCACTGCGTTTAAGCCAGGCGAAAAAGTCACCATCCTTGATCAAGGCTTCGCAGGTATTGAGTCCATTTTCATGACCATGGACGGCGAAGAAAGAGTCATTCTGCTTATCAATTTAATGAATCGCCAGCAAGAGATCAGTTTGCCTTTGGCGAGTATCACCAATCGTTAAGTAAAACTCTGGTCACGGCCAGAGCGACAAAAGCAAACCGCGTTCTCAGGAAATTGACGATGAATCCTGGGGCGGTAGCGTGTCTGATTAAAATAGAATTCAGCCATCACCGGCCGACGTTGTGGGTGATGCACCCCAATAGTTAAGGAAGTGCTTGAAACATGACCCCCTTCAAACGTAAAGGCATCATCCTCGCTGGCGGTTCGGGAACACGCTTGCATCCCCTCACGCTGGGCGTATCCAAGCAGATGCTGCCAATCTACGACAAGCCCATGATCTTCTACCCGCTGTCAGTATTGATGCTGGCGGGGATGCGCGAAATTTTGATTATCTCAACGCCAGAAGACTTGCCTTGCTTCAAAAAACTGCTGGGTGACGGCAGCCAGTACGGCATTGAGTTGAGCTACGCTGAACAGCCTAGCCCCGATGGACTGGCGCAAGCCTTTATCATTGGCGAAGAGTTCATTGGCAAAGACCCGGTCTGCCTGATCCTTGGCGACAACATCTTTTATGGTCAACACTTCTCGGACAACTTGCGCTCAGCCATGTCTCAAGAGAAAGGTGCCACTGTTTTTGGTTATCACGTCTCAGACCCTGAGCGTTTTGGTGTGGTTGAGTTCGATGGCAGTGGGCGCGCGTTGAGTATTGAAGAAAAACCCGCAAAGCCAAAATCCAACTATGCAGTGACCGGTTTGTATTTCTATGACAATCAGGTGGTTGAAATTGCAAAAAATATCAAGCCATCCGATCGAGGAGAACTTGAAATCACCGATGTCAATCGAGCCTATCTTGAGCAAAAGACTCTAACTGTTGAAATGTTGGGCCGCGGTTTTGCCTGGCTGGACACAGGCACCCATGAGTCCTTGCTGGAAGCCAGTCATTTTGTGCATACCATCGAGCAGCGCCAAGGCTTGAAAGTGGCTTGCCTGGAAGAAATAGCTTTTAACAGCGGCTGGATTTCACCTGAGATCTTGGGAGAGCAGGCTGAAAAGTTGAAGAAAACAGGGTATGGGCAATACCTTGCCAAGCTGTTGTCGACTGAGCGAGTCGGACCATGAAATTTACTGAAGCTCAACTTCCAGGTGTCGTGATCATTGAGCCGGACGTTTATGAAGATGAACGTGGCTGGTTCATGGAAAGCTTTAATCATCGAAAGTTCGAAGACGGTTTACAACAGTTAGGACTGCCTGTACCTGCGTTTTTTGTACAAGATAATCAGTCTTGCTCCAGTAAAGGTGTGCTACGTGGGTTGCATTACCAACTCGAGCCTTTTGCACAAGGAAAGTTGGTGAGCGTAAGCCAGGGGGCCGCTTTTGATGTCGCCGTCGATATCCGTTTGGAGTCGCCTACATATGGCGAATGGTTTGGTCTTGAGCTCAGCGCGAAAAATAAAAAGATGCTATGGATCCCTGTAGGTTTTGCCCATGGCTTTCTTGCGCTTGAAGATAATACAAGATTTTCTTATAAAACGACAAATTACTATAATAAAGAATCTGAACGAAGTTTGCGTTGGAGTGACGATAGACTGGCTATCAGATGGCCTGATATGGGTGCCTATATCGTCAATGATAAAGATCAGATCGCGCCTTTGCTTCAGTTGTAAAATATAAATTAAATGCAGTAAAAAACATTTTCCATCATGTATCCGTAGTTAGTGGTTTGGTATTTAACTAAGAGAGCTGCAGCTGTTAAGCGAATGGTGGGAAAGGCGGTGCGAATGGAGAGTTTCAAAAGTAGAACGGTTTCTTATGGCGTCGTATTAGCTGCTTGTGTGTTGGTGGTGCTGGGCGATTTGCGAAATTTGATTACTCCGTCAGGCTATTGGATGCTCTGGGGAGTGGTCACCTTTCTCGGGTTTGTATCTGCTTTCGATAAGATGACAATTAAATTAGCTCGAGAGCTAAATGTTTATGTTGTTGGTTTTTTAGTTTTGTTTGTCGCTTTTTTGTTGTCTTCGATTGTTAATTTTGATTTCCGTACTTTCTACCAAGCGATAAAAATTTTATGTATTGGTGTGGTTTTTTTATGTGTGTATATGCACTCTTTGCGCTTGGCGCAGGGGGACTATTACTCCATTAGTGCTGTTTCAATATGTGTTGGATTTTTCGTTTTTTGTTTGACTAAATACTACCTTATACGCTGGCATGTTGTGTTGGACGATGGAAGACAAGGCAGTCAGCTTGCCTATCCTGGCGTTCTGTGGAAGACATGTGCTTTTTTCGCGGGTTTTGTGATGGTGGGTATGCTGTTTGATGGGAAAAGTAAAGTGGTGAGTGTGTTCGTACTGATGGCGGCTGTGTATGTTCTTGTCATGGACTCAAGTCGTACGGGTTTTATGGTTTTTTTACTTCAGTTGGCTTTTGTATTTATATTGAGTTTGTATATCAGGCCGAGAGTGACTTTGTGGTTGTGTTTTCTTTGTTTGATACTGATGACAGTAGTGCTATTTTTTTATGGTTCCAGTTATGTTTTTTTGAACGTAGATAACAGTCCTCTTGTGCTGGGCAGATTTCTCTCTGGAGATCCAGTGAGAGTACAAATGTTAGCAGACGGATTGGTACAGCTTAAAGTATGTATGCCTTTTGGGTGTGGTTTTGGGTCAACTACCACTGAAGCACATGGCGAAACCATGGTGGTGCATAATGCATTTCTTGCATCGGGTGGGGATTTGGGGGTTCTTGGATTTGTAGGCCTGTTCGTACTTGTGTTTTCTCCGTTGTTAGTGTACGCAGTAAGGATTGGGCGCTATATATTATGTGAGCATAAAGTCAAACAAATTTTCGTGTATTCGATTGCTGCATATGGTGGTTCGCTAGGTTTTGCTTTGTTGTTGATGCTCCATCCGTTCAGTACTGAGTTGTCCGAGTGGGGTATTTGGATAGTCATGACGTCCGCGCTCACGGTTGTGTCGCATCAATTGGCTGTTAACACACAAGTCGAAAGGCTAGAGAGCGGCGTTTAAAATGAGATTGCAATTCAAAAATGTAAGTTTGCTATTTGTGGCTCAACTGGTCAGCTATTTAATACCTATTTTAGAAATTCCCATTCTGGCCAGAGCCCTCGGTGTAGACCAGTACGGTCAAGTGTTGCTCATTCAGGCTACTGCTCTATTGTGCTCTTTAGTAGTTGAGTATGGTTTTTCGCTCAGTGGGGCCAGGCAGGTTGCAGTCTGTGGTGTGGAGAACAAAACACTGCTCGCGAATATATATAATGGTGTTACGTCGGCAAAAATATTGTTAGCAGCTTCTATTGTTGGTTTGTCAGTGCTGTTACTTTCATTCTCTGATCTGAAGGTGAGTTCGCAGGCCATTGTGTGGGGGTATCTGTATTTCCTGGCGTTTAGTTTTAGCAATATTTGGTTGTTTCAGGGGTTGGAGAAAGTCACGTTTGTTGTCGTGTTTGAGCTGTTGTTAAGATTTTTGGGCCTGTTTATTTTATATCAGTTTTTGACTGTCTCTGCGGAAATCAATTCGGCGCTGATGATCATGTCGTCGTTCGCGCTATTGAATACCTTGGTGGGTCTGTACTTGGCTTATAGAATCGTTGGTCACTTTTCTGTAGATTTTAAATCTGGTATCGAACAGATTAGAAAAGGGTTTCACGGGTTTATATACAAAAGCTCAAATAATATTATGTTGAGTGCGGGGCCTGCTCTTGTAGGCGTTATGTGTGGGCAGGCGTCGGTAGCTAAGTTTGCTCCTGCTGAGAAAATTATAAAAGCGTCAGTAGGCCTGGTAGGTCCGGTACTGATAGGTTTATACCCTTATTTAAGTAGGCGGCTGTTGAGTTCCTCAGGAAATAGTTTGAAGCTGTCAAGTATTATTATTGCTTTTATGTTTTTCGCAGGTGTATCTGGAGCCTCAATAATTTATTTCGCAGGTGATTTTTTAATCCATCTAATGTTAGGAGTCGGCTTCGAAGAGGCTATTCCCATATTGCAGGTTTTTGTATGGATCATACCTTTTCGTATGATGAATCAATCGATTGGGCTCACCATATTTATGCCGCTAGGCAAAGATAGAATATTGAGCATGTGCCTGATGTTTTTTTCTGTACTTTCTTTGTGTATGGCTGCTTTTTTGTCGTATTGGTATGATTTGGCAGGTATTGTTTATGGCTTGGTGCTGACTGAGGTTCTATTTTCAATATCGTTGGTTTTTATGGCTTTTAAAATAAAATAGATGGGCGGAGTTTATGCTGACTGTACTCACGGCGACTTATAATCGTGCTTACACATTGAGTCGATTATATGAGAGCCTGGAGCGCCAAACAAATAAATCGTTTGAGTGGGTGGTTGTTGACGATGGGAGTGCCGACGAGACTTTAGAGTTATTAGCCGGTTTTCAAAAAAAATCGACGTTCCCCATCAGATTTTTACAGCAGGAAAACTCAGGTAAGCATGTGGCAATCAATACTGGGGTCTCTGTTGAAACCCGTGGCTGGATTTTTCTGGTTGATAGTGATGACGCCCTTACTCCTGATGCGGTTGAGGTTTTTTTAAGTGACTTAACTAATACCGGTTCCAAAGATCTAGTAGGTTATTGTTACAGGAGGGCTGATTTTTCAGGGCGCCTGATAGGTAATGTGGTCTCTGGTGAGCCAGAGAGTTCGGCAATAATGAGTCCTGTTCAGGCAGGCCCGCTGTATAGGGGAGACCTGGCGTATATATTCAAAAAAGACGTCTTGATTAAGTGCCCTTTCCCTAGATTTGAAGGGGAAAATTTCGTACCTGAACTCTTGATTTGGAACAAGGTATCTGATGAAGGCGGGGTTTTGTATTTTCATCATCGAGCGATCTATTTGTGTGAATATTTAGCGGATGGTTATTCTGCTAATTTTTATAAGAATCTGCAGAGAAATCCCGTTGGGTTTGGTGTTTTTTATAAAGATCAAATGGGTCGAGAAACAAATTTAATCAGAAAACTAAAGTGCGCAATTCGGTATGTGCAGTGTTTGTTTTTTGGTTTTAAAAACAGGCGAAATGTTTGATATGAAAATTTTATATGTCATCACTGGTCTTGGAGTCGGAGGGGCTGAAAGACAGGTGCTTGATCTCGCCGAAAGTTTTCAGCGGCAAGGGCATGATGTCAAAATTTGTTACCTTACAGGCTCGGCGCTAGTACATCCTGAAAATATAAATATTGAACTTTTGGGGCTGAATATTGTAAAAACAATTCCTGGTTTAATCAAAGGTGTTTTCAGGCTTAGGCATATCATCAAGTCTTTTGCGCCTGATGTGGTGCATGCTCATATGGTTCATGCTAATTTGCTTTCGCGGATTATCAGGCCTTTTTGTTCAATTAAAAGGCTGATTAATACCGCTCATAATACGAATGAAGGTGGCAAGGCAAGAATGCTTGCTTATCGTTTAACGCACTCTTTAGCTGATGTCACAACCAATGTGACGCTTGAGGCTGTTCGTGTTTTCGAGCAAAAAAGAGCTTGCCCGGTAGGCTCAATGTTGGCCATACCCAATGGTATTGATACTGAGCGCTTTAAGCCTGATCCTGTTGCCCGAGCGATGATAAGACATTCGGAAGGTATTGACGATCAAGATGAATTAGTACTTGCGGTTGGCCGACTGGTTGATGCCAAAGACTATAAGAACCTGTTACAGGCTTTCAAGGTGCTCTCCAACAGCAGGTCGAACGCAAAGCTGTGGATCGTGGGGGAGGGTCTGGAGAGGCTTGAATTGACAAAGCTGGTTGACTCTTTGGCTCTTTCTCACCTCGTCAGATTTCTAGGCATCAGATCTGATGTTAATGAAGTTTACAATGCAGCTGATTTATATGTGCTCTCTTCAGCATGGGAAGGATTTGGTTTGGTTGTTGCCGAGGCAATGGCCTCAGAAAAGATCGTGGTTGCGACCGACTGTGGTGGTGTTAAAGAAGTGGTAGGTGGGTGCGGTTTCTTGGTGCCTACGAAAGACTCACAAGGACTCGCGCAGGCTATGTGTACCGCCCTGGATATGGCGTCCAGTGATAAAAGCGATATGTCAAGTTCGGCTAGAGTTAGAGTAATTGATAATTACTCTATTGATAAAATTGTAAGCATTTGGACTCGTGTTTATTCCACATAAGCACTCATTTTTTATGTTGGTTGAAAATTTTTAATGTAATACTTGGCTTGTAAGGCACGTGATAGTGGTTGCATTGGTTTTGAGGTGCATGCATCACTCGTTAACGTATGAATCTTTTTTTGAGGGGTACCCATAGAAAGATTGGTTACGCATTCAAGTCTTTGTTATTTGCAGTTGTCATGGTCATGTTTTTAGTGTGTTCATTGACGATTTTGAGGTTGTTTTGATGTCTGCGTCTTACGAGCATTGTATGCAATTATAAGGTCGGGGGTTTTCGAGGATGCTGATGATTATAAATTTTGGCGAATGGTATGATTAATAGTATTGCTCTTATAGGTACCGTTGCATCTTGCGTAACAGGTTTTCGCAAAGAGTTGATTGAGTTCTTAGTAGCAAAAGGAATCACGGTGTATGCGTTTGCACTGGATTATGATGATGTCAGCAGGGCTGAGGTAGAAGCGTTAGGTGCGCGGCCTATGGATTATTCCTTGACTCGTTCCGGTCTAAATCCTTTCAGAGATATCTCAGATACGATTAAGTTATCAAGAACTCTTCGCTCAATTAACCCGGATCTTGTTTTCTGTTATTTTTCCAAGCCCGTTATTTTTGGTACGTTGGCAGCGAAAATGGCAGGTGTAAAAAGGCGCATTGGGATGCTGGAAGGTCTAGGCTATGCTTTTACAGAACAGCCGTCCGCTGAGCGATTTAAAACCAAAGTGTTAAGACGTATTCAGGTTGTCCTGTATCAATTGACCATGCCATTATTAGAGCGATTGATATTGCTTAACTCGGATGATGAAAAGGATCTTGTTGATCGATACAATATCACTGTGAAGTCTGTTGATATTCTGGGTGGTATCGGGCTGGATTTGTCTGAATATAATTACTCTGTTCCGCCACAGTCACCGGTCACTTTTGTTTTTGTTGGTCGTTTACTCGCCGAGAAAGGTATACATGAATTTTTATCGGCAGCTGAACGGATAAAAAATAAATATGAAGACTCCCGTTTTCTTGTTCTCGGTGGTGTAGATAAAGCTAACCCTGGAGCGCTGACGGAGGGGGCTCTCGATCACGCCATTAAAAGTGGTTTGATAACATACCCTGGGCATGTGAATAATGTGGTTGAGTGGTTGCATGCGTCCAGCGTCTTTGTTCTGCCTTCTTACAGGGAAGGAGTGCCTAGAAGTACTCAGGAAGCCATGGCCATAGGCCGTGCAGTTATTACTACTGATGTTCCTGGATGTCGGGACACCGTCGTCGACGGTGTAAATGGTTTTTTGACAACTCCTTGGTCTGTATCAGATCTTTATAAAAAAATGGCATTCTTCATGGAAGATCGCAGTTTGATTATAAGTTTGGGGGTCGAAAGCCGTGAAATTGCCCTGCGCGATTTTGATGTAAACACTATTAACGAAAAGATTTATGGGTTTTTAAGGTGATCTGAAAGTTCATATGATATTTAAAATCCCAAGGTGTAGACATGGTTGGTAATAGTCAATTTAAGCCTCTGAAACCAAGCAAGGTGCTTGTTACGGGTGCAAGTGGTTTTTTAGGGTCTGCAGTTGTTGAACGTTTAGCTACACGTGATGGTCATAATGTTTTGGCGATGGTGCGTAGTGAAAGCACTATGTTTGCTCATCCTGTAGAACGGGTATGCGCAGATCTTGATAACCTTTCGCAGCGACCTCTGCCCCTAGCAGGGGTTGATGTTATTGTGCACTGCGCTGCGCGGGTTCATGTAATGGGGGATAACTCAGATGATCCTTTAGCGCAATATCGCAAAGTTAATGTTGACGCGACAGTTGAGCTGGCCAAGCAAGCTGTACTGGCCGGCGTGAAGCGGTTTGTTTTTATTAGCTCAATTAAAGTCAACGGCGAAGTTACTGTGCTAGGGAAGCCTTACACCGCTGAAGATGTGCCAGCTCCCTCCGATCCTTACGGGGTATCCAAGATGGAGGCTGAGCAACAACTCAAGTTGATAGCAGATGCGTCCAGTCTAGAAGTCGTTATTATTCGTCCTGTCTTAGTGTATGGCCCAGGCGTAAAGGCAAATTTTAATAGTATGATGAAGTGGCTTAGTAGAGGTGTACCCTTGCCATTGGGTGCAATTCGTAACCAGCGCAGTCTCGTAGCATTAGATAATTTAGTGGATTTGATTGCCACTTGTATTAGCCATCCTGCTGCAGCTAATCAAACTTTTTTGGTTAGTGATGGTGAGGATATGTCGACCACTAAATTATTAACGCGCATGGGCGTGGCTCTATCTAAGAAAGCGCGATTACTTCCGGTGCCTGCGTCTATTTTGTTCGCGTGTGCTGCATTGTTAGGGCAACGAGCAGTGGCGCAACGTTTATGTGGCTCTTTACAAGTAGATATTAGTAAAGCACATAACTTGCTAGGTTGGTCGCCGCCATCGTCTGTCGAAGATTCTTTGCTAAAGACTGCTGAAAGTTTTCAGAAGGAATCCGTGTAAAGTGATGAGCTCTTTTTTGAACTAATTCGGAGTTGTTGATGAGCATTCTGTTGTGGCTTGCCCTTACTGTTGCAGTCTTAGCACTCATGTTGACGTGGTTGTTGCGACGGTACGCACTTGCTCAAAATATGATAGATATACCGAATATGCGCAGCTCTCATTCTGTGCCTACTCCGAGGGGTGGCGGGTTAGCTATCGTTATTAGTTTTCTTGTCTCCTTGCCGTTTTTATGGGTTGAAAACGTAATTGCCGATAATATTTTTTTTGCATTGTCAGGTGCGGGATTAGTAACCGCTATACTTGGTTTTCTTGATGATCACGGTCACATCGCTGCACGTTGGCGTCTACTTGGGCATTTCAGTGCTGCTGGATGGGCTCTCTATTGGATAGGGGGGCTTCCAACTATAACGCTATTCGGTATGCACATAGATCTGGAGTGGATGGGGTATATTTTTACAGCTTTTTATCTTGTCTGGCTCCTCAATCTTTACAATTTCATGGATGGAATTGATGGGCTTGCCAGTGTTGAAGCGCTTTGCGTGTGCTTGGGGAGTTGTCTGATCTACTGGTTTGTCGACGCCAAAGAACTTATATGGTTACCATTGCTATTAAGCACAGCAGTGTCAGGGTTTCTTTTCTGGAATTTCCCCCCTGCAAAAATCTTTATGGGCGATGCAGGTAGCGGTTTTCTGGGTGTTACTCTTGGTGTGCTTTCATTGCAAGCGGCATGGCATTCAGAGTTTTTATTGTGGACGTGGTTGATCTTGCTAGGGGTATTTATCGTCGATGCGACGGTCACTCTCATCCGGCGTCTGATAAAAGGATGCAAGGTATATGAAGCTCATCGTAGCCATGCTTATCAATTCGCATCCCGTCGCATGGGTTCTCACTTGCCCGTGACACTTGCGGTCTTGGCAATCAATATTTTTTGGTTGTTGCCAATTGCTCTGTGTGTCGCCCTGTTAGGGCTTAATGGCTTAATTGGTTTAGCTATCGCTTACATTCCTCTCGTGGTGCTGGCAGTAAAATATCAAGCAGGTGAAAAAGAAGGTGTGTGAAATTTGAAGTCTTGGGCGAAGGCTCGTTTTTGGTTTTGTCTGGTGATATACGTACTGGTTTTGTGCAGATCGCAGTTATCATGTTTTTTAGTTGTAAGGGGGCAATATCTTCATGGATAGTATTCGGTCATTTCTGTTGAGTCTATCGCGCAAGAAAAAGCGATTAATTCAAGTGACCACTGACGTAGTACTTGTTTGGCTCGCCCTGTGGCTGGCGTTCGTGGTGCGCCTGGGCATTGACGATGTGCTGGGCCTCGTTAAACAGCACTTTTGGCTATTTGTAGCAGCTCCAATAGTAGCCATCCCCTTTTTCATCCGTTTCGGCATGTACCGCGCGGTGATGCGGTATTTTGGCAACGATGCGCTGATCGCAATTATCAAGGCCGTTAGCCTTTCTTCGTTGGTTTTGGCCGTGGTGATGTACTGGTACAGCACGCCTGCGAATGTCGTCCCGCGCTCGATCATTTTCAATTACTGGTGGTTGAGCCTAGTCATGCTCGGTGGTTTGCGGCTTGCCATGCGTCAATACTTTTTGGGCGACTGGTTTACCGCCGTTCAGCATGTGCCCTTTACCAGTCGCGACGATGGCTTGCCGCGCGTTGCCATATACGGTGCCGGCGCCGCAGGTAATCAGTTGGTCGCAGCCTTGCGCATGGGGCGCGTCATGCGGCCAGTGGCGTTTATTGATGATGATGAAAACATTTCTGATCGCATCATCTCTGGCTTGCAGGTATTCAAGCCCGAACACATTCAGCAGATGATTGGTCGTACGGGCGCGCAGGAAGTACTGTTGGCGATTCCTTCCTCGTCCCGTGGCCGTCGTCGTGAAATCCTGGGTTTGCTTGAAGGTTATCCGCTCCACGTTCGCAGTGTTCCAGGCTTTATGGATTTGGCCAGTGGCCGGGTCAAGGTTGACGATATTCAGGAAGTGGATATTGCCGATTTGTTAGGCCGTGATCCGGTACCTGCGCAAGGTGAGTTGCTGGAGCACTGCATTAAAGGCCAGTGTGTGCTGGTGACGGGGGCAGGTGGGTCTATTGGTTCAGAACTGTGCCGTCAGATCCTGGCTCTGAGACCGACTACGTTACTGCTGTTCGAACATAGCGAATTTAATCTTTACAACATTCTTGGTGAGCTGGAGCAGCGGGTTAATCGCGAGTCGCTTTCGGTGAAGGTCTTGCCGATTTTGGGTTCGGTGCGTAATTCACACAAATTGCTGGATGTGATGAAGACCTGGCATGTCAACACGGTGTACCACGCGGCAGCCTATAAGCACGTCCCCATGGTTGAGCACAATGTTGCCGAGGGTGTGCTGAACAACGTTATAGGCACGCTCAATACCGCTCAGGCCGCGTTGCAGGCGGGTGTCGCAAACTTCGTTCTGATTTCCACCGACAAGGCTGTGCGGCCGACCAATGTAATGGGCAGCACTAAACGTCTGGCCGAGATGACGCTTCAAGCTCTCAGTCGCGAAGTAGCGCCAGTACTGTTTGATGATGCAGCCAATGTGTCGCGGGTTAATAAAACCCGATTCACCATGGTTCGTTTTGGCAATGTACTGGGTTCTTCCGGGTCTGTGATTCCGTTGTTTCACAAACAGATCAAGGCCGGTGGGCCGCTGACAGTGACTCATCCCAAGATCACTCGTTACTTCATGACTATTCCTGAGGCGGCTCAGCTAGTGATTCAGGCCGGGTCGATGGGGCAGGGCGGCGATGTGTTTGTTCTCGATATGGGGGAGCCTGTGCGCATTGTCGAGTTGGCAGAGAAGATGATCCACCTCTCCGGCTTGAGTGTTCGCTCCGAAAAAAACCTGCATGGTGATATTGAGATCGAATTTACGGGCTTGCGGCCCGGCGAAAAGCTTTACGAAGAGTTGCTGATTGGTGACAACGTAGTGGCTACGCAACACCCGATGATCATGTGTGCGAATGAAGACATGTTGTCTTGGGATGAACTTAAGCAGCGGTTGTCGCAACTGCTTGATGCCGTTGATAAGGACGATTACGTCCGGGTTCGCCAATTGCTACGCGAGACGGTCAGTGGCTATGCCCCCGAGGGCGAAATTGTGGACTGGATCTATCAACAACGTCGTGCTGAGCCATCTTGACTACACACGCTGCAATGTACTCATTTTTGACACTCGATACCCATCGCCTACGTTTGGAATACAGCTCAGGAAAGCTGTTTCCACTTAACGATGTATTGGAGTGTCACTTATGCGTATTGCCTTTCTTTCTTCGATTTTTTTGGCTTTGATGGCAGGTGTTTCCAGCGTGGCTCACGCTGCGCCCTCAACCACAGCAGTTGCACCGGTGGTGGCTGCGCAGGTTGCGCCAGATGTGCCGGTGATGACAATCAACCTCAATACTGCAGATGAGGCGACGCTTCAGCGTGAACTCTCTGGAGTCGGTGCGGCTAAAGCCAAGGCCATTGTGGCGTACCGTGAAGCCAATGGTAGCTTCACTTCGGCCGATGAACTGCTTGAGGTCAAAGGCATAGGGAAAGTTATTTTTGAGAAAAATCGGAATAAGTTAGCGGTTAACTAAGCCGAGCAGTTGAGCGCAAAAAGCCAGTCTTTGACTGGCTTTTTTGTTTTTATCCAGCGGGAATATTCAAGCCTCTACTGCCGCTTGCTTTAAAACGTCACGCGTTGCGTTGAGTATTTTTTCTTTGAGCTCTGTGCTTTCTGCTGCACGCGCAAGAACCAGTGCCCCAACCAAGGTTGCGAATATCACAACACTTTGGTCGTCTGCGTCTGGCCCTTCTAGTGTGGCCTGGATCTGTTTGAGCCTGGCATCGATTACGTAGTCAGTGGTCGCGCTGGCTTGCCCTTGTTGCGCCATCTCGCTAGACATGGTCGGCAAGGGACAACCTTCATGGGGAGAATTGAGGTGCCAGTCAGATAAGTAGGCGTCAATAAAGGCATGCAGCGGTTGTGGCTGACTGAACAGTTCTGCGCAGAGGCCGTCAACTTCGCCTGCGGCGTGTTGCAGTGCCTTTTCTACCAAGTCGTTCTTGGATGAGAAATGAGCGTAGAAACCACCGTGTGTCAGGCCCAGGGATTTCATCAGGGGCTGTAGGCCCGTTGCGCCAATGCCATCCCGTCTAAACAGCCCGGATGCTTCTTTAACGATGCGCTGATGGGTATTGGCTTTATGATCTTGTGAGTAGCGCATGGCAGGTGTCTCTATGTGTAATGGGCCATCATAACGGTGAGTTCCAAGGATATGCATGGGGTGATTTGTTCAAAAACGTGTAGGCATTTACCCTTGGGAACTCATCCTTTCGGAACGCTGGCCCCAACTGCTGAGCTGATTACCTGTCCTTGGATTCCTTGGCGTCCATTTCTGCGTTGCGCTCGGCTACGCGTTTACGTTGCTCGTCGGTCAGCTCAACCTTGTTAGCCGTGTCGCGCAGGGTCATCAGCCCACCCACGATGGCGCCAATAGCGACGATAAGAATTAACCAGGCATACCAGGGCATAGTGTTCTCCTGAACTTGGAAACTCACGGGGCAGATTTGCGTAGTGGGTTGCCGTGAATCATATTGAGTGAGTCTGTTTGCATTGTTTCCATTGTAGGACGGTTATCCCGTAGCGCGCGTTATTCCCTTGGGATTGACTAAAAACGTGAATTTACGATCATCGGGTGCCGGTGAGCGGCTGGTTCCGCTACAATGCGCGCCGATTTCGACCAGCCTGAGAACCCGCTAATGTCCGACTGCCAGACTCCTATTATCGTCGCCCTGGATTTCCCAACGCGTGACGCCGCACTGAAACTGGCTGATCAGTTGGACCCCAAGTTGTGCCGCGTGAAAGTGGGCAAAGAGCTGTTCACCAGCTGTGCTTCGGAAATTGTCGGCACTCTGCGTGACAAAGGCTTCGAGGTGTTCCTGGATCTCAAGTTCCACGATATTCCCAATACCACAGCAATGGCGGTTAAAGCTGCTGCTGAAATGGGCGTGTGGATGGTTAACGTTCACTGTTCGGGCGGTTTGCGCATGATGGCTGCCTGCCGCGAAGTGCTCGACAAGCGTAGTGGCCCGCAGCCGCTGCTGATTGGCGTCACTGTGTTGACCAGCATGGAGCGTGAAGACCTTGCCGCCATTGGCCTGGATATCGAGCCTCAGGAGCAGGTGTTGCGCCTGGCAGCCTTGGCGCAGAAGGCCGGGATGGATGGGTTAGTGTGTTCCGCTCTGGAGGCGCAAGCGCTGAAAGCGGCCCACCCGACTCTGAAATTGGTAACCCCGGGTATTCGTCCAGCCGGCAGCGCTCTGGATGACCAGCGCCGTATTTTGACTCCGCGCCAGGCGTTGGATGCGGGTTCTGATTATCTGGTGATCGGTCGTCCAATCAGCCAAGCGGCTGATCCGGCCAAAGCCCTGGCTGCGGTGGTCGCTGAGCTGGCTTAAAGCGATCTGTGGGAGCTGCTCTGTCAGCTCCCACAGAATGTTCAAGTGTTAGACCTTCAAAACCAGCTTGCCGTGGTTTTCCCCGTTAAACAGTTTCATCAAGCTTTCCGGGAAAGTTTCAAGCCCTTCGACAATATGCTCTTTGCTTTTGAGTTGGCCTTTGGCCAGCCATCCCGCCATTTCTTGACCTGCCGCTGCATAGCGATCGGCATAGTCCATCACTACAAAACCTTCCATACGTGCGCGATTGACCAGCAGTGACAAGTAGTTGGATGGGCCTTTCACGGCTTCCTTGTTGTTGTACTGGCTAATTGCACCGCAAATTATGACCCGGGCCTTAAAATTTAGACGGCTGAGGACTGTGTCGAGAATATCGCCGCCAACGTTGTCGAAAAACACATCCACGCCTTTAGGGCATTCACGTTTAAGCCCTGCGATTACATCCTCGCTCTTGTAGTCAATCGCGCCGTCAAAGCCCAGCTCTTCGGTGAGCAATGCGCACTTCTCTTTCCCGCCTGCAATACCGACAACACGACAACCTTTAAGCTTGGCAATTTGACCGGCAATGCTGCCCACCGCTCCGGCTGCACCCGAAATCACTACGGTATCACCGGCTTTCGGTGCGCCTACTTCCAGCAATGCGAAGTAGGCGGTCATGCCGGTCATGCCCAGCGCGGATAAATACACAGGCAAAGGCACCAGTTTCGGGTCTACCTTGTAGAAACCTCGTGGTTTACCGACGAAGTAATCCTGTACACCCAGTGCACCGTTCACGTAATCACCGACAGCAAAGCCTGGGTGAGCAGACGCTATGACTTTGCCGACACCCAAGGCGCGCATCACCTCGCCAAGCGCCACTGGCGGGATGTAGGATTTGCCTTCATTCATCCAGCCACGCATAGCCGGGTCGAGGGACAGGTACTCGTTCTTGACCAGGATTTGGCCGTCTTCCGGTTGTACGACCGGGACTTGCTGAAAGGTAAAGGCGTCGCGGGTTGCTGCGCCGACTGGACGTTTAGCGAGCAGGAATTGGCGGTTTGTCTGGTCAGTCATTGCAGTAACTCTTTTCAAATGGATGACTGTTGATAGTCCTTCTTGCGTTTTAGAGCAAGTGAATGAGCCTTCACGAATAGGCTTTTATCATTTTTGGTGATGGTTGTAGGCAGTCTTTTATCACTACGATAAATAAGCAGAATGCCGTGCCTGAACTGTTCCGGGCGCAGTTGCACTCACCTGAGGATTACAACAATGGGCATCACGTTTGCTGGGCAAGTGGCAGTGGTCACGGGTGCTGGAGCAGGGATCGGCCGGGCCACGGCTCTGGCGTTTGCTGGCGAGGGCTTGAAAGTGGTGGTGGCTGATCTGGATGTGACAAGCGGCGAAGGCACCGTTGAACAAATTGAAGCAGCAGGTGGATCCGCAGTTTTCGTACGCTGCGATGTCACTATTGAAACTCAGGTAAAAC
Organism: Pseudomonas sp. ML2-2023-6; assembly: GCF_037055265.1. NCBI lineage: Bacteria > Pseudomonadati > Pseudomonadota > Gammaproteobacteria > Pseudomonadales > Pseudomonadaceae > Pseudomonas > Pseudomonas sp. ML2-2023-6. Next base: position 2,539,888 of record NZ_CP146347.1, read on the forward strand.
ATCTGATGGAGATGACGATCAGCACCTACGGTCGTCTGGACTATGCCTTCAATAATGCAGGGATAGAAATCGAACAAGGTCGACTGGCTGACGGCACGCAAGACGAGTTTGACGCGATCATGGGGGTAAACGTCAAAGGCGTCTGGTTATGTATGAAGTATCAGTTGCCATTGATGCTGGCCCAGGGTGGCGGGGCGATCGTCAATACGGCGTCCGTAGCGGGGCTGGGCGCCGCGCCGAAGATGAGTATTTATTCGGCGTCCAAGCATGCGGTGATTGGACTGACTAAATCTGCTGCCATTGAATATGCCAAGAAGCATATTCGGGTGAATGCCGTATGCCCTGGGGTGATCGATACCGATATGTTTCGCCGAGCCTATGAGGCCGATCCGCGCAAGGCCGAGTTTGCCGCAGCGATGCACCCTGTGGGGCGTATCGGTAAGGTCGAAGAAGTAGCCAGCGCCGTCCTGTACCTGTGCTCGGACGGCGCCGCGTTTACCACCGGCCATGCGCTGGCTGTGGATGGAGGGGCGCTGGCGATTTGATCGGTTAGCGTGCTTTGAAATTCAAGATCATCAAGGTGAGCACGCCGGCCACAATTCCCCAAAAGGCCGAGCCAATCGAGAACAGGGTCATGCCCGATGCGGTGACCATAAAGGTGACCAAGGCTGCTTCACGCTCCTTGGCTTCGCTCATGGCAATGCTCAAGCCGTTCATGATCGAGCCGAACAGTGCCAGTGCCGCAATCGACAGCACCAGTTCTTTGGGTAAGGCTGCAAACAACGCGGCCAAGGTGGCGCCAAAAACCCCGGCAATGCCATAGAAAATCCCGCACCACATAGCTGCGGTGTAGCGTTTCTTCGGATCTTCGTGAGCATGCGGGCCGGTGCAGATGGCGGCACTGATCGCGGCAAGGTTAATCCCGTGGGATCCGAAAGGGGCCAGCAGCAATGAGGCCACGCCGGTGGTGGTGATCAGTGGCGAAGCCGGGACGTTATAGCCATCGGCGCGCAGTACGGCGATTCCCGGCATGTTCTGCGAGGTCATGGCGACCACAAACAGAGGGATGCCGATGCTGATGGTCGCAGCCAGTGAGAATGAAGGCGTAGTCCACACCGGGACGGCCAGTTCAAGGGCGAAACCGCTGAAGTCCAATAACCCGAGCATGCCTGAAAGCAGAGTGCCAATCAGTAACGCCGCCAGTACGGCATAGCGTGGCAACAGGCGTTTGACGATCAGGTAGGTGAAAAACATCCCGAGGACCAAGCCGGTACGATGCTGCGCGGCGACGAAGATTTCGCTGCCGATCTTGAACAGGATGCCCGCCAGCAAGGCGGCAGCCAGTGACGAGGGGATGCGTTTGACCAGACGTTCAAAACTGCCGGTCACGCCGCAGATAATCACCAGTACCGCACAGGTGATATAGGCACCAATGGCCTCGCCGTAGCTGACACCGCCCAGGCTTGTAATCAGCAGCGCGGCGCCAGGTGTTGACCAGGCGATGGTAATCGGTGTGCGGTAACGTAAAGACAAGCCTATGCTGCAAACAGCCATGCCGATCGACAGCGCCCAAATCCACGAAGAAATCTGCCCGTTGGTAAGCCCTGCAGCCTGGCCCGCCTGAAACATCAGGACCAGGGAGCTGGTATAGCCGGTCATCATGGCGATAAAGCCTGCGACTACAGCTGAGGGAGAGGTGTCTGCCAGTGGGTGCAAGCGCGTCTGCGTGGCGTCGGTCATGGAATGGTCTTCCTTGGTTTTGATAAGAGTTCGAGCAAGGCGCAAGCCTAAACGTAAAGGTTACATTTCATTGCGATACAGACGGGCTCGTATATGACCGTACAGTCGTACTGGCACTCTGGCTTGTGTACAATGCGACCTGTTTTTTTGCTTTAATTCCCAGTCAGCGACGCCCGTTTACGTATTTGCGTAACGCCTTATTCGCCGCCGCTTCCCACACGAGTGCCCATGAACGAACAGTTGCAGCCTCTCAAGAAACAAACCCGCGCAGGCAAGGCCGGCCGCAGTGGGACCCAGGACGATATCGTCTACGCGCATATTTTTGAGGCGATCCTCGAACAGCGTCTGGCGCCGGGCACAAAGTTGAGTGAAGAGGCTCTGGGCGAAATTTTCGGTGTGAGTCGCACCATCATTCGTCGTGCATTGTCGCGCCTGGCCCACGAAGGGGTTGTGCTGTTGCGCCCCAATCGTGGTGCCGTGGTTGCGAGTCCGAGCGTAGAAGAAGCGCGTCAGGTATTCCTGGCCCGGCGATTGGTTGAAAAAGCCATTACCGAGTTGGCGGTGGTGCATGCCACGGCTGAAGACTTGCTGCAGTTGCGCAAGATGGTGCAGGACGAGCGCGACAGCTTTTCGCGCGGTGATCGTGGTGCCGGGATCCGGCTATCAGGCGAGTTCCACCTGAAGCTGGCTGAGGCGGCAAAAAATGCGCCGTTGATCAGTTTTCAGCGCAGTCTGGTGTCGCAAACTTCGTTGATCATTGCCCAGTACGAGAGCGGCAACCGTTCGCATTGCTCCTATGACGAACACATGCAGTTGATCGATGCCATTGAAGCGCGTGATGCGACCCAGGCGGTGCACTTGATGATGCATCACATGGATCACATCGACAGCAAGCTCAACCTCGACGAAGAAAGCGCTTCAGATGATTTGCACGCAGTGTTTTCGCACTTGCTGCAAACCAAAGGCAAAAGCACTCGGCCTTCAGCCAAGCTTTAACATTTGCGTGGCATGTGGCTGCAAGGCGAGCCAAATCCCTGTAGCAGCTGAGGAGCAGCGCGAGGCTGCGTCCGGCTGCGCAGCAGTCGTAAAACCATTCAGCCTGGGTGTTTCAGATACAACACGCTTACCGGGTTTACGACGATTGCATCGTCGAACACAGCCTCGTTCCTTCGGCAGCTGCTACGAGATTTTCTCAGCGCTGGTGCACCAGATTGCCCGCCGCATAGGTCTGCTGAACGGTGCGGTCATCGCCCAGAGTCATCAAGACAAACAACGTTTCGGCGATGTTTTTTGACTGTTTGAGGCGATAGCTCATCAGCGGTGTAGCGTTGTAATCAAGCACCAGGAAGTCTGCGTCGCTGCCCGGCTGCAGATTGCCGATTTTGTCTTCCAGACGCAGTGCCCGCGCGCCGCCCAATGTGGCCAGATACAACGACTTGAACGGATCAAGGCGTGCGCCTTGCAACTGCATGACCTTGTAGGCTTCGTTCAGGGTATTAAGCAGCGAGAAGCTGGTCCCCGCGCCAACGTCCGTTCCCAGACCGACATTGAGTTTGTGTTTCTCGGCCATCGGCAGGTTAAACAGGCCGCTACCCAGGAACAGGTTGGAAGTCGGGCAGAATGCTACTGCCGAGCCTGTCTCAGCCAGTCGCGCACATTCCTCGTCACACAGATGCACACCGTGGGCAAACACTGAGCGTTCGCCCAGTAACTGGTAGTGGTCGTACACATCCAGATAGCCTTTGCGCTCTGGGAACAGCGACTTGACCCACTCGATTTCCTGAAGGTTCTCGCTGATATGGGTATGCAGATACACATCCGGGTATTCGCCCAGCAACTTGCCCGCCAGAGTCAATTGCTCCGGGGTGCTGGTCGGTGCGAAGCGCGGGGTGACGGCGTAATGCAAGCGACCTTTGCCGTGCCAGCGTTCAATCAGCGCCTTGCTCTCGCTGTAGCCGGTTTCGGCGGTGTCTGTCAGATAATCGGGTGCGTTGCGGTCCATCATTACCTTGCCGGCGATCAGGCGCAGGTCCAGGCGCTGTGCGGCTTCGAACAAGGCATCAACCGATTGCGGGTGCACGCTGCCAAACACCAGGGCAGTGGTGGTGCCATTGCGTAGCAGTTCTTTCAGGAAAATATCGGCGACTTCGTCCGCATGGGCCTTGTCGGCGAACTGGTTTTCACACGGGAAGGTGTAGGTGTTGAGCCAGTCGAGCAGTTGCTCGCCGTAGGCACCAATCATCCCGGTTTGCGGAAAGTGGATGTGCGTATCGATAAACCCGGGGGTGATCAGCGCATTCTGGTACTCGGTGACTTCAATGTCGGTGGCCAGTGTTGCGAGCAGTTCGCTGGCAGGCCCCACGGCTTTGATCTGGCCGTTGTCGACGACCAGCAAGCCGTCTTCGAAATACTCATAGGAAGCCTCGATCCCGACTTCGGCGGGGTCGGCGATGCTGTGCAAAATGGCGGCGCGATAGGCTTTACAGGTCATGGCAATTCTCAATGTGTGGCATGGCTGCGTCGTGAAGACGGCAGCAATTGTTTAATGGTGTCAGATGAGGCGCTTTCGGCACCGGCGATGTGCTGGCCGAAGTGGGTGTTGTAAGTGGCGATAATTTCGCCTGCGATGGAAATCGCGATTTCGACAGGCAGTTTGCCTTTGACTTCGCTCAAGCCCATCGGGCAGCGCATGCGCTGTAAATGTGACGCACTGATACCCCGCTCACGCAGACGATGTTCGAACTTCACGCGTTTGGTTTTTGAGCCAATCAAGCCGAAGTAAGTGAAGTCGTTGCGTTTGAGCAGGGCAGCGCTGAGTTCAAGGTCCAGGGCGTGATTATGCGTCATGACGATGCAGTAGCAACCCACGGGCAGTGCATCTACCTCGTCGACGGGTTCATCGGTGACGATTTTTTGCACGCCTTGGGGCATGAGCGCGGGAAACTCCTGTTCCCGTGAGTCGATCCAGCGCACGCGACACGGCAGGCTGGCGAGCAGCGGCACCAGGGCCCGGGCCACATGCCCGGCGCCAAATACGGCGATTTGCGCCTGCACCTGGCCCATGGGTTCAAACAGCAACACGGCCACGCCGCCGCAGCACTGGCCCAGGCTGGCGCCGAGGCTGAAGCGTTGCAGATGAGTGTCGTGTTTGCCGCTGCTGAGCATCTGTCGGGCAATCTCCATCGCTTTGTATTCCAGGTGACCGCCGCCGATAGTGTCGAATATTTGGTCGGCGCAGATCACCATCTTTGAGCCAGCATTGCGTGGAGTTGAACCTTGCTCTTCGATGATGGTGACCAGCACGCAAGGTTGTCCTTGTTGCTGCAACTCGGCCAGGGCGCTGATCCAGTTATTCATGGCTGTGCCCCAGGTTTTTTGTAACCGCGGCCAGGCCTTCAAATAACGGGTTGCTGCGCAATTCATCGCAGTCTGTGGCAACGGCTACAGAGAGTTTGCGCATTTGCTCACAGCCCCACAGCACTCGTTCCGGAGTGGCCGGTGCGTCGATGGCAGGTTGCACGCGGTAGTCGGCCAAACTCGCCACAGCGTCCTTGATCGCGCACCAGGCGGCAATGCCGAGCATAAACGGTGGCTCGCCGACTGCCTTGGAGTGGAACACGGTGTCTTCGGGGTTTTTGCGGTTTTCCACCAAGGTCACGCGCAGATCCAGTGGCATGTCAGCCACCGCCGGAATTTTGTAGCTGGCCGGGCCGTTGGTCATCAGCTTGCCTTTGGCATTCCACACCAGTTCTTCCATGGTCAGCCACCCGGCACCTTGGATATAACCGCCCTCGACCTGTCCGATATCAATGGCCGGGTTCAATGAGGCGCCGACGTCATGGAGGATGTCTGTGCGCAGCATCTTGTATTCACCGGTCAAGGTGTCGACGATGACCTCGGCGCAAGCAGCGCCAAAGGCAAAGTAGTAGAACGGCCGTCCGCGTGCCTGAGTGCGGTCATAAAAGATTTTCGGGGTTTTGTAGTAACCGGTACTCGACAGTGAAACCTGGCCAAAATACGCCTGCTGGATCAGGCTTTCAAAACTGATGATCTGTTCGCCCACCCGCACTTGGCCGTTATGGAAAACCACGTTCTGTGGTTCGACCTGGTACTTGTCGGCAGCGAACTCCACAAGTCGTTGCTTGATGGTTTCAGCTGCGTTTTGTGCCGCCTTGCCATTCAGATCCGCTCCGCTGGAGGCCGCGGTAGGTGAGGTGTTGGGCACCTTGTCGGTGTTGGTGGCAGTGATCTGTACCCGGCTGATTTCAACCTGAAACACTTCGGCCACCACTTGCGCGACCTTGATGTTCAAGCCCTGGCCCATCTCGGTGCCGCCGTGGTTAAGGTGGATGCTGCCATCGGTGTAGATGTGAATCAGTGCTCCGGCCTGATTGAGGAAGCTGGCGGTAAAGGAAATACCGAATTTGACCGGGGTCAGCGCCAGGCCTTTCTTCAGGATCGGGCTCGTGGCGTTGAACACCTTGATCGCTTCGCGGCGCTCGGCGTACTGGCTGCTGAGTTCCAGGTCGGCAGTCATTTCTTCCAGCAGGTTGTGCTCCACGGTCTGGTAATAGTGGGTCACGTTGCGTTCGGTTTTGCCGTAGTAGTTGGCCTTGCGCACAGCCAGCGGGTCGAGGCCCAAGTGGCGGGCGATATGGTCCATGACTTCTTCGATGGCGACCATGCCTTGCGGGCCGCCGAAACCGCGATAGGCGGTATTCGACGCGGTGTTGGTTTTGCAGCGATAGCCATTGATCGTTGCATCGCCCAGGTAATAGGCGTTGTCGGCATGGAACATGGCTCGGTCGACGATGGAGTTGGACAAGTCCGGCGAGCAGCCGCAGTTGCCCGCCAGATCCAACTGGATGCCCTGCAGTCGGCCACTTGCATCGAAGCCGACGTCGTACTCGATGTAAAACGGGTGGCGCTTGCCGGTCATCAGCATGTCTTCGACCCGTGGCAGGCGCATCTTGGTCGGTTGCCCGGTCAGGCGCGCCACCACTGCACACATGCACGCGGGGCTTGCGGCCTGGGTCTCCTTGCCGCCAAAGCCCCCCCCCATGCGACGCATATCGACGACGATTTTGTTCATCGACACATCGAGCACTTCAGCCACCAGTTTCTGCACTTCGGTGGGGTTCTGCGTGGAGCAGTAAACGATCATCCCGCCATCTTCGGTGGGCATTACCGATGAAATCTGGGTTTCCAGATAGAAGTGCTCTTGGCCGCCGATATGCAGGCTGCCTTGCAGGCGATGCTCGGCGCTGGCCAGCGCGCCGATCGAGTCGCCGCGTTGATGGGTATGGGTGTCGAGCACAAAGTGTTTTTGACGCAGTGCCTGAACCACGTCCAGCACCGGCTCCAGATCTTCGTATTCGATAATAGCGGCCATCGCCGCCTTGCGCGCGGTGTCCAGGTCACGGGCGGCAACGGCCAGCACCGGTTGGCCGACAAACTCGACCTTGTCGATGGCCAGCAGCGGGTCGCCGGGCAGCAATGGGCCGATATCCTTGAGGCCAGGAATGTCTTCGTGGGTGATGACCAGACGCACGCCCTCAAAGGCGTAGCAGGGCGCGGTGTCGACCCGGATGATTTTGGCATGGGCGCGGTCGGACAGGCGTGCATAAAGATGCAGCTGGTTGGGGAATTCCAGTCGGTCATCGATGTACTGCGCTTCGCCCGAGACGTGCTTTTCGGCACTGTCATGCTTGACGCTGCGACCCACTCCGGTCTTCAGGTCTTGCTGGAAGAGGGCGGTCAGCTCGGCCTGGGTCGGCTCAATCTTGTGATGGTTAGACATAAGCAGTTACCCGCGTCTCAAGGTGTGGCGTTTGCAGTTCAATGAAATATTTACGCAGCAGGTTTTGCGCACTCAGCAGGCGGTATTCCTTGCTGGCACGAAAATCCGAGAGCGGCGTGAAGTCTGCCGCCAATGCCGCACAGGCACGCTCAATGCTGGCGCTGTTCCAGTCGGCGCCGAGCAGGGCGGTTTCGCACGCCTTGGCGCGTTTGGAGGTAGCTGCCATGCCGCCGAATGCCACACGTGCCTCGGTCACTACGGCGTTGTCGATGCGCAGATTGAACGCCGCGCATACGGCGCTGATGTCGTCATCCAGGCGCTTGGAGATTTTATAGGCGCGAAATAAATGCCTGGCGTCCGCGCGGGGGATAAGGATCTTTTCGATAAATTCGCCTTCCTGGCGCGCCGTCACCCGGTAATCGATGAAGTAGTCCTCAATCGCCAACGTACGGCGGGCTTCGCCCTTACGCAGGACCAGCTGTGCGCCGAGGGCAATCAGCAGCGGCGGCGAGTCACCGATTGGCGATGCATTGCCAATATTGCCGCCCAGGGTTCCCTGATTGCGGATTTGCAGCGAGGCGAAGCGTTGCAGCAATTCGCCGAAGTCCGGGTACTCAGCCTTGAGTGTGCCGTAGGCGTCTGTCAGCGAAACCGCTGCGCCTATTTCAAGTCGATCATCGAAGTGTTCTATACGCTTCATTTCGGCCACGTTGCCGACGTAGATCATGACCGGCAATGGGCGGTGAAACTGGGTGACTTCCAGCGCCAGGTCGGTGCCGCCAGCCAGCAGGCGGGCTTGGGGATGGGACTCATATATTTCGGCCAGATCGCTGATGGTCAAGGGCAGCAAGCAACGCTTGTCGCCGCTGTTGAGTTCACCGGTCTGCGTTGGAGCGATAGCTTTGAGCAGGGCGATGGTCTCACCCTGGAGCGCATCAAACTGATCTTGCCGGGGGGCGCCGCAAGCTTGTTCGGCGGCGGCCAGAATCGGTCGGTAACCGGTGCAACGACACAGGTTGCCCGCCAGCGCTTCATGGGCCTGATGGCCGTTATGCGACCCTGTGCTGTTTTTTTGCAAGGCAAACAGCGACATCACAAAACCCGGGGTGCAGAAGCCACACTGTGAGCCGTGGCAATCGACCATTGCGCGCTGCACGCTGTGCAATTGGCCCTGGTGCTTCAAGTCTTCGATACTGATCAGCTGTTTGCCGTGCAGCGCAGAAACAAAGGTCAGGCACGAGTTGATGCTGCGATAGCGCAGGCGTTCAACGCCTTGATCGTCCGTGTGCAGTTCACCGACCACCACCGTGCAGGCGCCACAGTCGCCACTGGCGCAACCTTCTTTGGTGCCGGGTTTGTGCAGGTGTTCGCGCAAATAATTGAGCACAGTCAAATTCGGGTCCAGCGTGTGCTCGCTGCGTAGCGTCTGATTGAGTAGAAACTGGATCACGGAAGGCCTCGCATAATCATTATTGTTGTAACGCGGGATGTACTGAATTTAGCTAAAGCTGACCTTGGGGTCAAGAAATAGAGATCAGCCATCCCTGTGATTGATCTTCGAGGGATTTATTTGCTTATTTCGTGCCATATTCAGCTCTCTGGGCTCTGCGCGAGCGCACATCAAGTGCGTTACACTGCGTCGCTTGTACTGATCAAAGATTTTGAAGGTAAAACATGACGTTCAAGGCGCCGGACAGCCTCGCCGAGCAAATCGCTCACCACCTCGCCGAACGCATCATTCGCGGCGAGCTAAAGCCTGGGGAACGCATTCAAGAACAGAAAGTGACGCTGGCGCTAAATGTCAGTCGCGGCTCTGTGCGCGAAGCGTTGTTGATCCTTGAGCGCCGACATCTGATCGCCATCCTGCCGCGCCGTGGCGCCCATGTGACCGAGCTCACGCCGCACAAGGTGCAGAGCCTGTGCACGCTGATGAGCGAGATGTACATCCTGCTTGGCAATGCGGTTGCGCAGCGTTGGGCTGTGCCGGCCGATCTGGGGCCGTTCCTGCAAATCCAGCAGCGCCTGATCGCAAGCTTCGAGCGACAGGACATCAGCACCTTCGTTGAAGACAGCTTCAATGTGATGCGTGCGGCGTACCCGTTTGCCGACAATCCGTATTTGCAGGAAACCGTCGAGAACCTGCATCCGTCCATGAGCCGTGCCTATTACCTGGCACTGGATCAGCGCAAGACTGAGATGAGCGAATTTCTGGCCCTGTTTGCGCAGTTGCTCGAAGCCGTGCTGGCGCGAGACCTGGCGCAAATTCGTGTAGTGCTGAGCAGTTATGCCCAGCGCAGTTGTGCTCTGGTGCTATCTGCCTTGACGGTTGCCTGAGCGTGCGCCTGACGTGCATCAAGCTGGCTGGCTTCAAGTCTTTCGTCGATCCGACCACGGTTAACTTTCCGAGCAATATGGCGGCGGTTGTAGGCCCTAACGGCTGCGGAAAGTCCAATATCATCGACGCTGTGCGCTGGGTAATGGGCGAAAGTTCGGCGAAAAACCTGCGCGGCGAATCGATGACAGACGTCATCTTTAATGGCTCCACCACGCGCAAGCCAGTGAGCCAGGCCAGCATCGAGCTGGTTTTCGACAACTCTGACGGCACGCTGCTGGGTGAGTACGCGGCTTACGCCGAGATCTCCATCCGCCGTAAAGTCACCCGTGACAGCCAGACCACCTATTACCTCAACGGCACCAAGTGCCGTCGGCGTGACATTACCGATATCTTCCTCGGCACTGGCCTTGGACCACGCAGCTACTCGATTATCGAGCAGGGCATGATCTCCAAGCTGATTGAATCCAAGCCTGAAGACCTGCGTAACTTTATCGAGGAAGCGGCGGGCATCTCCAAGTACAAGGAGCGGCGCCGCGAGACCGAAAACCGAATTCGCCGGACTCACGAAAACCTCGCCCGCCTGACGGACTTGCGAGACGAGTTGGGGCGCCAGCTTGAACGCTTGCACCGCCAGGCTCAGGCCGCTGAAAAGTATCAGGAATACAAGGCTGAGGAGCGTCAGCTCAAGGCCCAGCTGTCGGCCTTGCGCTGGCAGGCGCTGAACGAACAGGTGGGCCAGCGCGAAGCGGTCATTGGCAACCAGGAAGTCAGCTTCGAAGCCCTGGTGGCCGAGCAGCGAAACGCCGATGCCAGCATCGAACGCTTGCGTGACGGGCACCATGATCTGTCAGAGCGCTTCAATTTGGTGCAAGGTCGTTTCTACTCCGTAGGCGGTGATATTGCCCGCGTCGAGCAGAGCATTCAGCACGGCCAGCAGCGTTTGCGGCAGTTGCAGGATGACCTGCGCGAGGCCGAGCGCTCGCGTCTCGAAACCGAGTCGCACCTGGGTCATGACCGCACCATGCTTGCGACCTTGGGCGAAGAGCTGCAAATGCTTGAGCCAGAGCAGGAGCTGGCCAGCGCCTCGGCCGAGGAGGCGGGCGCCGCGCTTGAGACTTCCGAGCACACCATGCACGGCTGGCAAGAGCAGTGGGACAGTTTCAACCAGCGCTCGGCCGAGCCGCAGCGCCAATCCGAAGTCTTGCAGGCCCGTATCCAACAGCTGGAAACCAGCATGGAACGCGTGGCCGAGCGTCAGCGGCGTTTGGCTGAAGAGCGCGCCTTGTTGGCGGCGGACCCTGAAGACGCGGCCATTCTCGAGCTGAGTGAGCAGTTGGCCACCAGCGAGTTGACCCAGGAAGAACTGCAGGCCAGCGAAGAACTACTGGTCGAGCGCCTGGAGCAGGTGCGTCATGACTTGCAACAGGCGACGCAGAACCAGCAGCAGGCTCAGGGTGAACTGCAGCGACTTAACGGTCGTCTGGCCTCGCTTGAGGCCTTGCAACAGGCTGCGCTCGATCCTGGCACCGGTGCAGGCGAATGGTTACGCGAACAGCAACTTGCCGAGCAGCCGCGGCTGGCCGAAGGCCTGCGCGTTGAAGCAGGCTGGGAGTTGGCCGTCGAGACCGTGCTGGGCGCCGATTTACAGGCGGTATTGGTCGACGATTTTTCACAGCTGGACCTGGCCGGTTTTGCCCAGGGCGATTTGCGCCTGTTCAGTGGCGCAGCCCAGGGATCCCGTTTGGCGGGCAGCCTGCTCGACAAGGTCGAGGCCGACTTTGACCTGGCGCCCTGGCTGGGTCAGGTCAAGCCGGTAGAGACTCTGGAGCAGGCGCTGGCCTTGCGCGGGCAACTGGTGGATGGCCAAAGCCTGATCAGCCGTGATGGCTATTGGGTCGGGCGCAACTTCTTGCGTGTTCGCCGCGCCAGTGAAGCTGAAAGTGGCGTTCTGGCCCGTGGTCAGGAAATCCAGCGCCTTGGGCTTGAGCGCGAAGAGCGTGAGGCCACCCTTGCGACGCTGGAAGAACAACTGCAACGTCTGCGCGAGCAACAGCTTACCCAAGAAGACTCGCGTGAGCAGGTTCGACGTCGCTTGCAAGACGAAGCCCGTCAGCAGGGCGAGATCAAGGCCAAACTATCTGCCAGCAAGGCCAAGGTCGAGCAATTGACCCTGCGCCGTCGGCGCCTGGATGAAGAGCTGGCCGAGTTGGGCGAACAGCGTGCGCTTGAGCATGAGCAAGTGGGCGAAGCACGCCTGCTCTTGCAAGATGCGCTGGACACCATGGCCACCGACACCGAGCAGCGTGAGTTGCTATTGGCTCGGCGCGACAATTTGCGTGAGCAACTGGACCGGGTCCGCCAGGATGCTCGCCAGCACAAGGATCACGCACACCAGTTGGCGGTTCGTCTGGGCTCGCTTAAAGCGCAGCACGACTCGACTCGTCAGGCGCTTGAGCGTCTTGAAATGCAGGCCGAGCGGCTGGCTGAAAAACGCGAGCAATTGAATCTCAATCTGGAGGAGGGTGAAGCCCCTCTTGAAGAGCTGCGCCTGAAGCTCGAAGAGCTGCTCGACAAGCGCCTGAGCGTGGACGAGGAGCTCAAGATTGCCCAGACCGCACTTGAAGATGCAGATCGCGAATTGCGTGAGGCTGAAAAGCGGCGTAATCAGGCTGAGCAACAATCGCAGCTGATTCGCGGTCAACTGGAACAGCAGCGCATGGAGTGGCAAGCGCTGACCGTGCGTCGTACGGCATTACAGGATCAATTGCTGGCAGACGGCTATGACTTGCACGGGGTGCTTGCCACCTTGAGCACCGAGGTCAATGAGCAGCAGGCCGAAGAGGAGCTGGAGCGTATTGCGGCGCGGATTCAACGTCTGGGCGCGATCAACCTCGCGGCTATCGATGAGTATCAGCAGCAATCTGAGCGCAAGCGTTATCTGGATGCTCAGGATGCTGATCTGGTCGAAGCGCTCGATACCCTGGAAAACGTTATTCGCAAGATCGACAAAGAGACCCGCAGCCGCTTTAAAGACACCTTTGATCAGATAAATGGTGGATTACAGGCACTTTTCCCAAAAGTTTTCGGTGGAGGCAGCGCTTACCTGGAACTGACGGGCGAAGATTTACTCGATACAGGAGTAACAATTATGGCGCGGCCGCCGGGCAAGAAGAACAGCACCATTCATTTGCTGTCCGGTGGCGAGAAAGCATTGACGGCTCTGGCATTGGTTTTTGCCATTTTCAAACTCAATCCTGCGCCGTTTTGCATGCTCGATGAAGTCGATGCGCCGCTGGATGATGCCAACGTAGGCCGCTATGCGCGCTTGGTTAAAGAGATGTCGCAAACTGTGCAGTTTATCTACATCACCCACAACAAAATCGCCATGGAGATGGCGGATCAGTTGATGGGCGTGACGATGCATGAGCCCGGTTGTTCACGTCTGGTGGCGGTTGATGTTGAGGAGGCAATGGCAATGGTCGATGCTTGAGCTATAAGCATGTAGGGCTAGTTTTTTCTTCTTGTAAGAAAAATATCTAGGATTTGACCGATATCACACGTAGGTCGAAGGCTACATGGGCATAACTCAATGCGACAGACGGTGTAAAGTTATCTTTGGTCGTGTTAATTTAACGTCTAATTTTTTTGTACGTGGGTAAAACGCCATTCAGAACATAGAGTTGGCGCCACGTTTTAAAGGGCTTTAGGCTCTTCTTCATAGAATCATTTTTTAGGGGCACGGGATTACATGGAAATCGGTCTGCGCGAGTGGCTGATCGTCATCGGCATAGTGGTCATCGCCGGTATTCTTTTTGATGGCTGGCGCCGCATGCGCGGTGGTAAAGGCAAGCTCAAGTTTCGTCTTGATCGCAGCTTTTCCAACGCCCCTGACGACGAAAGCAGTCCTGAGTTGCTGGGCCCTTCACGGGTACTGGATACGCCAACCCATAAAGAGCCCCAGCTTGATGAGCAGGACCTGCCATCCGTGAGCATGCCGGCACGTGACAAGGGCTCCAAGCGCGGCAAGCGTGGTGGTGAGCCAAGTCAGGGCGACCTGAATCTCAATCTTGATCTGGATGACGGCCCGAGCATCAGCGCCCGTGATGATGATTTTGTAGCGCAAGCCAAGCCGCGTGGGCGTTCAGCTGCGAGCGTGGCTGCTGTTGAGGTGAAAGAGCAGCAACCACAGCCGGCCGCTGAAGAAGTCCTGGTGATCAGCGTAATTTGTCGTGACCCGGCCGGGTTCAAAGGCCCGGCACTGTTGCAGAACATTCTGGAAAGCGGTTTGCGTTTTGGCGAGATGGATATTTTCCATCGCCACGAAAGCATGGCCGGCAATGGCGAAGTCCTGTTTTCCATGGCCAACGCGGTCAAGCCGGGTGTGTTTGATCTGGACGATATTGACCTGTTCAGTACACCTGCCGTCAGCTTCTTCCTTGGTTTGCCGGGCCCGCGTTATCCCAAGCAGGCTTTCGATGTGATGGTTGCCGCTGCACGCAAGCTGTCCCAGGAACTCAATGGCGAGCTCAAGGATGATCAGCGCAGTGTTTTGACGGCCCAGACCATCGAACACTACCGTCAGCGCATCGTTGAGTTCGAGCGTCGTGCCCTGACCCAAAAACGTTAAAAATGCCGGGAGCAGGCTTGCTCCCGTGCAGTGCAAAACGATTTAACACATTGAGCAGCCACGGCTGCTCTTTTGCTTTGTGAGAGAACACCCCATGACCGCCGCCAATACCCGCATTCTAGAGCTGCGCGCTGAACTGGATCAGCATAACTATCGCTACCACGTACTCGACGAGCCGAGTATTCCGGACGCCGAGTACGACCGCCTGTTTCACGAGTTGAAAGCGCTCGAAGCCGAACATCCAGAGCTGGTTACTGCTGATTCACCGACCCAGCGCGTTGGTAGCGCGGCGTTGTCAGCCTTCACCCAGGTGCGTCACGAAGTACCCATGCTGAGCCTGGGTAATGCTTTCGACGAAACCGATATGCGCGAGTTTGATCGCCGTGTCAGTGAGGGTCTGGATTTGCCCGCAGGTGATCTGTTCGGTGGCGGCGCCGAAGTTGAATACAGCTGCGAGCCCAAGCTCGATGGGCTGGCGGTGAGTTTGCTGTATCAGGACGGTAATTTGGTGCGTGGCGCTACCCGAGGTGATGGCACCACGGGCGAAGACATCAGCGTCAACGTGCGCACCGTGCGCAATATCCCGCTCAAGCTGCATGGCAGCGGCTGGCCCGCCGTGCTGGAAGTGCGCGGCGAGGTGTTTATGTCCAAGGCCGGTTTTGAGCGTCTCAATGAGACTCAGCTTGCCGCCGGTGGCAAGACCTTTGCAAATCCGCGAAACGCGGCTGCGGGCAGCTTACGCCAGCTGGATTCGAAGATTACCGCCAGCCGCCCGCTGGAGTTTTGCTGCTACGGCCTGGGGCAGGTATCCGAGGAATTCTCGGATACCCATATCGGCAATCTCAAGCAGCTGCAGCAATGGGGCATGCCGATCAGTCACGAGCTGAAACTGGCCAAGGGGATTGCCGAATGCCTGGACTACTACCGTGATATTGGCGAGCGCCGAGCCTCGCTGCCGTATGAAATCGACGGCGTAGTGTTCAAGGTCAATAACCTGGCTTCGCAGCGCGAGTTGGGCTTTCGGGCTCGCGAGCCGCGCTGGGCCATCGCTCACAAGTTTCCGGCGATGGAAGAGCTGACCGAGCTGCTGGATGTCGAGTTTCAGGTCGGACGTACCGGTGCAGTAACCCCTGTGGCGCGCCTTAAGCCGGTCAAGGTAGCTGGTGTGACCGTGTCCAACGCGACCTTGCACAACATGGACGAAGTGGCGCGTCTGGGCCTGATGATTGGCGATACGGTGATTATTCGTCGTGCTGGCGATGTAATTCCGCAAGTGGTGCAAGTAGTGCTGGAGCGTCGTCCTGCAGATGCGCGCCCGGTGCAGATCCCGCAAAACTGTCCGGTGTGCGGCTCTCATGTCGAGCGCACACAACTGATCAAGCGCAGCAAGGGCCGCGAAACCATCACCGAAGGCGCGGTGTATCGCTGTGTCGGGCGTTTGGCCTGCGGAGCCCAGCTTAAACAGGCGATTATTCATTTTGTGTCGCGCCGAGCGATGGACATTGAAGGCCTGGGCGAGAAAAGCGTCGAACAGCTGGTGGACGAGGGCCTGGTGAGTTCACCAGCCGATCTTTATACCCTGGCGTTTGAGCAGATCGTCGACCTCGAAGGCTTTGCCGAACTGTCGAGCAAGAACCTGCTGCAGGCCATTGCCGACAGCAAGCGTCCGACCTTGGCCCGTTTTATCTATGCATTGGGGATTCCTGATGTAGGCGAAGAGACTGCCAAGGTGCTGGCGCGTTCCCTGGCCTCGCTGGAGCGCGTGCAGCGTGCCTTGCCGCAAGTGCTCACCTACTTGCCTGACGTCGGGCTGGAAGTGGCGCACGAGATTCACAGCTTCTTTAGTGATGCGCACAACCAGCAGGTGATTGCACAACTGCTGGAGCGTGGCCTGGAGTTGCAGGATCAGGGCGAGCTGGGTGCCGAGTTTGCGGCCAGCACCACATTGGGCGGGCTGATCGACAAGTTGCACATCCCGTCGGTAGGGCCGGGCGGGGCGCAGAAGCTGGCCGAGAAATTTGGCTCGCTTGCAGGCGTGATCGATGCAGACTGGCTCGATATGCGCCAGGCCTTGCCCGAGAAGCAGGCCAAGGCGGTGCGCGAATTTTTCGACAGTTCTGAAAATGCCCGTATAGCGCTGGAAATCGAAGCCCAGCTACGCGACTTCGGCATGCACTGGCAGAGCGAGAAAAAGGCTGTCGAAGGCTTGCCACTGGCTGGTCAGACCTGGGTGCTGACCGGGTCGCTGGAGTTGATGAGCCGCGACGTCGCCAAGGACAAGCTGGAGAGCCTGGGAGCCAAGGTCTCGGGCTCGGTTTCCGGCAAGACCCATTGCGTGGTGGCGGGGCCGGGAGCGGGTTCCAAGTTGGCCAAGGCCAATGAGCTGGGGCTCAAGGTGCTGGATGAAGAAGCCTTTGTGGTGTTTTTGAAAGAGCAGGGCATTTTGATCTAGTTCCCTGTAGATACTCTGTTCCAGGTCAGCCCCTGGTGGGAGCGAGCCTACTCGCGAATAATCTTCGCGAGCAGGCTCGCTCCCACGGCTGAAGTATCTCTGCAGCCCGCGGTAGCGGCTAGCGGGCGTTATTGTTCTTCTCAATCCAAGTGCTTGAGCCCATTCATTTTTTTATTCTTGCAACAGCGGTTGTAAGTTTTTCTCAGACAGGTACAATGGCGCCGTTCGCTGCTAGGCGGATGTTGTTATGGTGACCCTATCGGTCCCTCCGCAACGATTACCCGTTAACCTGGTCAGATCCGGAAGGAAGCAGCCACAGCGGGAACATTGTGTGCCGGGGTGTGGCTGGTGGGGTTGCCTCCATTTTTAAAACCCGCAGTTCTGTCGGGTTTAGTCAAAATCAAAAATCCAGTGTTCAAATCGTTTTTCGACGTTCAACTGAACTGTCGGCGTATCGCCGTGCCTGGATAAAACCTGGATTGCAGCGGTGCCGAGCAGTTTAAAGTGCGCATCGGATGCAATTTTGGCCTTGCTCCGCTAGCATTAGCCCCTTCCGCTTTTCAGACGCGACGGTTATCAATGAGTTATCAGGTTCTTGCACGTAAATGGCGTCCGCGCTCGTTCCGCGAAATGGTCGGCCAGACCCATGTGCTCAAGGCTCTGATCAATGCCCTGGACAGTCAGCGCCTGCACCACGCCTACCTGTTTACCGGTACTCGTGGCGTCGGCAAGACCACCATCGCGCGGATCATCGCCAAATGCCTGAACTGTGAAACAGGTATCACCTCGACCCCGTGCGGCGAGTGTTCGGTGTGTCGCGAAATCGATGAAGGGCGTTTTGTCGACCTGATCGAGATCGACGCCGCCAGCCGTACCAAGGTCGAGGACACCCGTGAACTGCTCGACAACGTGCAGTACGCCCCGAGCCGTGGGCGCTTCAAGGTCTACCTGATCGACGAAGTGCACATGCTCTCCAGCCATTCGTTCAATGCGCTGCTCAAGACCCTCGAAGAGCCGCCGCCCTACGTCAAATTCATCCTGGCAACCACTGATCCGCAGAAATTGCCGGCCACGATCTTGTCGCGCTGCCTGCAGTTTTCGCTGAAAAACATGACGCCTGAGCGTGTGGTCGAGCATTTGAGCCATGTGCTCAGTGTCGAGAACGTGCCGTTTGAAGACGACGCACTGTGGCTGTTGGGCCGTGCGGCCGATGGTTCGATGCGTGATGCCATGAGCCTCACCGATCAGGCGATCGCTTTCGGCGAAGGCAAGGTGCTGGCTGGCGACGTGCGGGCGATGCTCGGCACCCTCGACCATGGCCAGGTGTTTGACCTGTTGCACGCCTTGATCGAAGGCGATGCCCGTGCGCTGCTTGAAGCGGTGCGCCATCTGGCCGAGCAAGGTCCGGACTGGAGCGGCGTGCTGTCCGAGATCCTCAATGTGTTTCACCGGGTTGCCATTGCCCAGGCGTTGCCGGATGGCGTCGACAACGGTCACGGTGACCGCGACCGCGTGTTGGCCCTGGCCAAGGCGTTGCCCGCCGAAGACGTACAGTTTTATTACCAGATGGGCCTGATTGGCCGGCGCGACTTGCCGCTGGCGCCAGACCCGCGTGGTGGCTTTGAAATGGTCATGTTGCGAATGCTGGCCTTCCGCCCGGCAGATACCGTTAACGCGCCGAGTCAGCCGCTAAAGCCAGTGGGGATCAGCCAGGCCACAGTTGATTCCGCCCCAACCGTGGCTGACGCTGCTCCTGTAGCGCCAGTAGTAGTTGCACCTGTTGCCGTACCGGTTCCGGTTGTTGAAGAACCGGTAGTCGAGGCCGTTCCTGCGCCTGTAGAGGCCCCCAAGGCGCCTGCAGTGCCAGAAAAGGACTTGCCCTGGAATGCGCCGTCTGTCCCGGTAATCGAGGACGAGGCTGTACCTGAGCCGGTGCTGGATACCGTTGGCGAGCCGCCCGAGCTGCCGCCGATGCCTTTGCCGACGCCAGACAGCGTTGTGCCGGATGCACCGCAGTGGGCAGCGGCGCCAATCCCCGAGCCTACCGTTGAACAGGTGGATGCGGCTTTGTCGGGCATGGATCGCGATGACGAGCCGCCGCTGGATGAAGACTACATCGAACCGGACATGGACTCGGCGGCCTACAGCTACCTCGACGAGCTGGCCAGTGAGCATGCGGCCGAGCCTGCTCCGGAACCCGAGCCGTTGCCTGCTGCAATGCCGGCGACCGGGTTGGCCCTTGAATGGCTGAACATGTTCCCCAAATTACCGGTATCGGGCATGACCGCCAGTATTGGTGCCAACTGCACCTTGATTGCGGTTGACGGTGATGACTGGCTGTTGCACCTGGACCCGGCGCACAGCGCACTGTTTAACCTGACCCAGCAGCGCCGACTCAACGATGCACTGAACCAGTACACTCAGCGCACACTCAAAGTAACCATTGAGCTGGTCAAGCCGGAACAGGAAACCCCGGCCCAGGCTGCTTCGCGCTTTCGTGCAGAGCGCCAGCGGCTGGCCGAGGAGTCGATCCATGCTGATCCGCTGATCCAGCACATGATCGAGCAGTTCGGCGCGGCAGTCCGCGAAGATTCGATTCAACCTGTAGACGTTGTTGAAGCTCAGGCTTAGCAGCGCCAGGATAGAAACTTACAGCCCGGGGCCGTTTTGATCCCGGGAGCATTGTCCAAATAACGTTTGAGGTGATTCCCATGATGAAAGGTGGCATGGCCGGCCTGATGAAGCAGGCGCAGCAGATGCAGGAAAAAATGGCCAAGATGCAGGAAGAACTGGCCAATGCAGAAGTCACCGGCAAGGCGGGTGGCGATATGGTCACCGTGGTCATGACTGGCCGTCACGACATCAAGCGTGTGAGCATTGATCCGGCTCTGCTTGAAGGCGTCAGTGAAGATGACCGCGAAGTGCTGGAAGATCTGTTTGCCGCTGCTGTCAACGACGCCGTTCGCAAGATCGAAGCCAACAGCCAGGACAAAATGTCGGGCGTGACTGCCGGCATGCAACTGCCGCCGGGCATGAAGCTGCCGTTCTAAGGCGCTCAAAAATGCCAGGCCTTGAGCCTGGCATTTTTTTGCCTGTTTTACGGGCATTTGACGCCATCCCACACCGCGGGTATAAACCGCGTCTCGTTGTTTTGTCGGACCTTTCCCTATGAGCTTCAGCCCCCTGATTCGCCAACTGATCGATGCCTTGCGTACCTTGCCGGGTGTGGGTCAAAAGACCGCGCAGCGCATGGCTCTGCAACTGCTTGAACGTGATCGCAGTGGCGGTTCGCGCTTGGCTTTGGCCTTGACTCAGGCGATGGAGGGCGTGGGACATTGCCGTCTGTGCAGAACCCTGACGGAAGACGACTTGTGCCCGCAGTGTGCTGACGTGCGCCGTGATGACACCTTGCTCTGTGTGGTCGAGGGGCCGATGGATGTGTATGCCGTCGAGCAGACGGGCTATCGCGGGCGTTATTTCGTGCTCAAGGGGCACTTGTCGCCGCTTGATGGTCTGGGGCCGGAGGCGATTGGCATTCCGCAATTGATGACGCGTATTGCCGAACAGGGCACTTTTACAGAGGTGATTCTGGCGACCAATCCTACGGTTGAGGGTGAGGCCACTGCGCATTACATTGCTCAACTGCTCAGCAATAAAGGCCTGATCGCTTCACGGATCGCTCATGGTGTGCCGCTGGGGGGTGAGCTGGAGCTGGTCGATGGTGGCACTCTGGCTCATTCGTTCTCTGGGCGTCGGCCGATTATTTTGTAAGCCCAGTCTGTAGTCGCTGCCGCAGGTCTTTCAAAGTGGCGGGCCTGCTGCGCAGTCCATCGCAGCCTGCGGCAGCGGCTACACAATGAGATGATTACTCTGTCAGCGAAAACTCGGTCAGGCAGAAGGTAGGCACCCCCAAGTCTTGCAAGCGCTTTGAGCCACCCAGCTCGGGCAGGTCAATGATCGCAGCCGCTTCAAATACCTGGGCGCCCATGCGTCGTACCAGGTTGGCCGCGGCGATCAGCGTGCCGCCGGTGGCGATCAAGTCATCGACGATCAGCAATGAATCGCCTTCACACAGGCTGTCGGCGTGAACTTCCAGAAACGCTTCGCCATATTCCGTCTGATAGCCTTCGGCCAAAACGTCAGCGGGCAATTTGCCTTGTTTGCGAAACAGGATCAGTGGTTTGTTTAGCTGATGTGCCAGTACCGAGCCAATCAAAAAGCCCCGGGCATCCATGGCACCGATGTGGCTGAAGTCGGCCTCGACATAGCGCTCGATAAAGCTGTCGGCGATCACGCGCATGGCGCGGGGCGATTGATACAGGGGGGTGATATCGCGAAAGATGACTCCCGGCTTGGGGAAGTCAATGACCGGGCGGATCAGGGATTTGAGGCAAAAATTGTCGGAGACCATATCGGGCTGTCCTGGCGTGCGTTAAGCGCGCCAGTATAACCCGGTAAGCCGTCTTAGACTTCCAGCGAACCACCGGCCAGGGCGCACAACTTGATGGGGTCAAGGATATGCACTTCCTTGCCTTCAGCTGTGATCAACTGGTTTTCCTGCAGGCGGGTAAAGACTCTGGACACCGTCTCAACGGCCAGGCCCAGATAATTACCGATCTCGTTGCGCGACATGCTCAGGCGGTATTGATTGGCCGAAAAACCGCGAGCGCGAAAGCGTGCAGACAGGTTGACCAGAAAAGTTGCAATACGCTCGTCAGCCGTTTTTTTCGACAGCAGCAGCATCATTTGTTGGTCGTCACGAATTTCACGGCTCATCACGCGCATCAGCTGGCGGCGAAGCTGTGGCAGTTGCACAGAGAGTTCGTCGAGACGCTCGAAAGGAATTTCGCACACAGGTGTAGTTTCCAGCGCTTGGGCTGACACCGGGTAAGTCTCTGTGTCCATCCCGGAGAGGCCGACCAGTTCGCTCGGCAGATGGAAACCGGTAATTTGCTCTTCACCGTTGTCGCTTAGGCTGAACGTTTTCAGCGCGCCAGAGCGTACGGCGTAAACCGAGCCAAAGGTGTCGCCCTGACGGAACAGGAACTCGCCTTTTTTCAGTGGGCGACCGCGCTTGACGATTTCTTCCAGCGCATCCATGTCTTCCAGGTTCAACGAAAGTGGCAAACAGAGAGGCGCCAGACTGCAATCCTTGCACTGCGCCTGATTGTGAGCGCGCACTTTTACTGGCTCGGACATTTCTTAAATCCTTGTGAGAAAACACACATAAGATGCAAGGGTAACCCAGCGCGGAGGGCTAGGCCAGCCGCACCACGCCAGTGCACGCATCTCATGCTCTAGAGGCCGTGTCTGAGGCCTTAAATTACCCGCGAATAACGCTGGCGGGTTTGTTGCTCCAGATAGGCATCGAACACCATGCACACAGAGCGCACCAGTAACCGTCCGGCAGGCAGTACGGTCAACTGCTGGTCGTCCAGGGCAATCAGGCCGTCGGCGGCCATGGTCTTGAGCATTGGCCACTGCGGGGCAAAATACCCGCAGAAGTCGATATTGAACGCCTGCTCTATGCATGCAAACGGCACATGTAAATTGCAAATGATCTGCTGGATAACCTCGCGGCGGATACGATCGTCCTGATTGCACAACAGGCCGCGGCCGGTGGCGAGCTGGCCGCTGGCCAGGGTGCGCTGGTAGCTCGCCAGGTCGCTGTCGTTCTGGCAGTACAGGTCGCCAATCTGGCTGATGGCCGAGACGCCAAGACCGATCAGGTCGCAATGGCCGTGGGTGGTGTAGCCCTGAAAATTGCGTTGCAGGGTGGATTCTTCCTGGGCGATCGCCAGTTCGTCGTCCGGCAGTGCGAAGTGGTCCATGCCGATATAGCGATAGCCCGCGCCGGTCAGTTGTTCGATGGTGCGCTCCAGCATCTGCAATTTGGCGGCAGGCGAGGGGAGTTCGTTGGTGTTGATCCGGCGTTGAGGCATAAAGCGTTCAGGCAAGTGGGCGTAGTTGAACACTGACAACCGGTCCGGCTGCAAGCTGATCACTTCGTCAATGGTGCGCGCAAAGGCCTCCGGGGTTTGCTTGGGCAAGCCGTAGATCAGGTCGATATTGATCGAGCGAAAT
Organism: Pseudomonas sp. ML2-2023-6; assembly: GCF_037055265.1. Lineage (NCBI taxonomy): Bacteria > Pseudomonadati > Pseudomonadota > Gammaproteobacteria > Pseudomonadales > Pseudomonadaceae > Pseudomonas > Pseudomonas sp. ML2-2023-6. The sequence continues at coordinate 2,562,926 of NZ_CP146347.1, forward strand.
TGCAGGGTGCGTGCCGCGTCGATCACCGCCCGAGTTTCCTCCAGGCTTTGCATCCGATTGACCGCCCGCTGTACGTCTGGGTCGAGGTCCTGCAGGCCTATGCTGACACGGTTGAAACCCAGTTCACGTAATAGGCCCATAGTCGACCAGTCGGCTTCCCGCGGGTCGATTTCGATCCCGTAATCGCCTGAGTCGTCGTCCAACAGGTTGAAGTGCTGGCGCAGCTTGGCCATCAATTGGCGCAGTTCATCGTGACTGAGAAAAGTCGGTGTGCCGCCCCCGAAGTGCAGTTGCTCGACCTTTTGCTTCGGATCGAGGTGGCAGGCAATCATCTGGATTTCCTGCTCGAGCTTTTGCAAATAAGGCTGTGCTCGGCCACGGTCTTTGGTGATGACTTTGTTGCAGGCGCAGTAGTAGCAAATATTTGCGCAGAACGGCACGTGGACGTATAGCGACAACGGACGCTGCGCCTTGCGGCTTTCGCGCAGGGCGTGCAACAGGTCGAACGGGCTGACCTGACTGTTGAACTGCATCGCTGTGGGATACGAGGTGTAGCGTGGTCCGGCCAAGTCGTAGCGGCGGATCAAGTCTGGGTCCCAACGAATGGCGTCGAGCATGCGGGCATTCCCCTGGGATGGCTGGCAATGCGCAGGAGTCTAGGGGGTGGGGCGTTGTGGCATCTTGATTTGCATCAACGGCTATGATTGGCAGCATTTTTGGTAGATACACTGTTCCCGCTCAAGCGGGGTCCGCAAATCCTCGTAGCAGCAGCCTCGTTCCTTCGGCAGCTGCTACGAAGTATTAAGTCTAATGCCCCATCAGCCAATGCTGATGCGGGCCGGGCAGGGTCCAGATGCCGAACAGGATCACCAGCAGTCCTCCGGCCATGCGCACGCTACGTTTGCGCAGCAGTGCAGTGACACGTTCGGCAGCGAGGCCGGTAGCCAGCAATACGGGCCAGGTGCCAAGACCAAACGCCAGCATCAGCAATGCGCTGTCGATGGCGCTGCCCTGGCTGGCGGACCAGATCAGCGTGCTGTACACCAACCCGCATGGCAGCCAGCCCCAGAGCGCGCCCAGCAGCAAGGCGCGGGGCAGGCTCGACACCGGCAGCAGGCGGTTGGCTACGGGCTGGATATGCCGCCACAGGCCGCGGCCCAGGCTTTCAATACGGGTCAGGCCGCTCCACCAGCCCGCCAGGTACAGGCCCATGCAAATCAGCAATAACCCGGCCAGAATGCGCATGTACATGGCGCCGGGGCTGTTGGCCACGGCCCAGCCTGCCAGCCCCAGCAGTAATCCCGCCGTGGCATAGCTGAGTATTCTGCCGAGGTTGTAAGCCAGCAGCAGCCTGAAGCGTCGGCTGCGTTGCTCTTTTGGGATGGCCAGAGTCAGCGCGCCCATCAGGCCACCACACATGCCCAGGCAATGCCCGCCTCCGAGCAGGCCTAAAATCACGGCGGAAACCAGCAGTGGCGCTAGCTCAAGCATGGGGAGGGTTTTTGGTGTCGGTGTCGGTAATCGACTCCGGGTGTTGGCTCTTGGCTTCTTCGACGGCAGCGGTGTGCTGTGGGTCTTGATCGTCGAACAGGATGCTGTGGGCAGGGCTGTCCAGGTCGTCGTACTGGCCACTGTCGACCGCCCAAAAGAAAATGAAAATGCAGATGGCGACAATCAGCAGGGCCGCAGGAATCATGACGTATAGCGCTGGCATATGGGCTCCAGGCGACCGGTTCAGACCGGCAGCGGGCGGGTGTGTGGCATGACTGGAGTATGCGCCTGATGGGGCATGCGAGTCAGGCGCAAGGCATTGAGCACCACAGTCAATGAGCTGATCGACATGCCGATGGCGGCCCAGATCGGCGTGATCCAGCCCAGCGCGGCAAATGGCAGCATAAGGCCATTGTACAGACCGGCCCACAGCAGATTTTCGATGATCACTCGCCGGGTTCGGCGTGCCAGGCCAAAGGCTTGTACCAGGGCATCCAGGCGATTGGACAGCAGCACGGCATCGGCACTGGTTTTCGCCAGGTCAGTGGCCGAGCCCATTGCCACGCTGATATCGGCGGCGGCGAGTACCGGGACATCGTTGACCCCGTCACCCAGCATCAGCACCTTGCGCCCCTGTGCGTGCAATTGTTGCAATACCCGCAGTTTGTCATCCGGGCGCAAGCCACCCTGAGCTTCATCAATTCCCAGTTCGGCGGCCACGCTGGCAACCATTGGCGAGCTGTCGCCCGAGAGCAGCAGAGTGCGCCAGCCGCGAGCCCTGCAGGCGGCGAGCAACGCGGGAGCATCGTCGCGAAGGCGGTCATCCAGAACAAACCAGGCCAGTACGCCCGTGGTGTCGCCCAATAGCAGCCATTGGCCGGGTTCGTCCGGCATGTGGGGGATTTGACACTGGCTCAGCTCGCAGACAAATCCCGGCTGACCAATGCGCACACGTTGCGTGCCGACCAGGCCTTCAAGGCCCAGCCCCGGAGTACTGTGGACTTCCTCTGCGGCTTGTGGGGCGCGACCAAAGGCGCGGGCGATCGGGTGCTCGGAGCGGTTTTCGAGCGCCGCGGCGAGGGCCAGGCACTGATCGCTGTCCAGGTCGCGCAACGGGCGAATGGCGCGCAGGGCCAGACGACCTTCGGTCAAGGTGCCGGTCTTGTCGAAGATCACCGTGTCGATCTGGTTCAGGCCCTCGATCACGTGGCCGCGAGTCAGAAGCAAGCCCAGCTTGTGCAGGGTGCCGGTGGCGGCGGTGAGTGCGGTAGGCGTCGCCAGAGACAGTGCGCAAGGGCAGGTGGCCACCAACATCGCCAGGACAATCCAGAACGCCCGTGATGGGTCAAGTTGCCACCACAACAAGCCGATCCCGGCGGCCGCGATCAGCGAGAACAGCAAGAACCATTGCGCGGCCTTGTCGGCAATTTCCGCCAAGCGTGGCTTTTCAGTTTGCGCGCGGTCGAGCAAGCGTACGATGGCGGACAGGCGGGTATCCTGGCCCAGCGCCATGACTTCAATGGTCAGCGCGCCTTCGACATTCAGGGTGCCTGCCGTTACTGCGTCGCCGATGCGGCGTGGTTGTGGCAGATACTCGCCGGTCAAAAGGGACTCATCGATGCTTGACTGGCCATCAAGTATCTTGCCGTCCGCCGGAAGGATTGCACCGGGGTGGACCAACACGTGGTCGCCGACTTTAAGCTCGGTCAGCAGGATACGTTCGCTTTGGCCGTCGGCACTCAGGCGCAGGCAGGAGGCAGGCAGCAGATTGACCAACTGCGCGGTAGCGGCAGCCGTGCGCTCGCGGGCGCGGCGTTCGAGGTAGCGCCCGGCCAGCAAAAACAGGGCAAACATGCCGACAGCATCGAAGTACAGCTCGCCGATCCCGGTGATAGCAGTCCAGATCCCGGCAATATAAGCGCCGCCGATGGCCAGAGACACCGACACGTCCATGGTCAGGTGGCGGGTGCGCAGGTCGCGCATGGCGCCCTTGAAAAAGGGTGCGCAACTGTAGAACACGATTGGGGTGGTCAGGAACAGCGCGACCCAGCGCAGGATGGTGTGCATCTCGGGGCTGAGGTCGATATTGAATTCGGGCCAGGTGGCCATGGTTGCCATCATTGCCTGAAACCACAACAGCCCGGCAACTCCAAGCTGGCGCAAGGCCAGACGGTTTTCGCTGGCCAGTTGTTCGGTGGCGCGATCGGCCTGGTAGGGGTGCGCGGCATAACCGATGTGGCGCAGCTCACTGAGGATTTCGCTTAACGGCAACTGGCTGTCGTCCCAACGCACGTGCAAGCGATGGTTGGACAGGTTGAGCCGTGCTTCGCTCACGGCAGGCAGGCGGCGCAGGTCTTTCTCAATCAGCCAGCCACAGGCCGCGCAACTGATGCCTTCGATCAACAGGGTGGTTTCGGCTTGTTCGCCTTCGTGTCGGACAAAGGGTTTTTGTACGTCGGGGCGGTCATACAGCGCCAACTCCTCAACCAGTTGCACGGGCAGTGCTTCAGGGTTGGCACAAGGTTCACTGCGATGCTGGTAATAGCTTTCGAGGCCGCCGGCCACGATGGCTTCGGCCACCGCCTGGCAGCCCGGGCAGCAGAACTCGCGAACCTCGCCCAGAACAACGGCGGTGAACCGGCTGCCAGGCGGGACGGGCAGGGCGCAGTGATAGCAGGGTACGGGAGAGGTCATGGAGATCTATCGCGATGGAAGTACGCCATCGCGAGCAAGCCCGCTCCCACGAATGAGGAGCGGGCTTGCTCGCGACAAGGTTACTTCTTGTTGTGGTCTTCAGCGCCTTGAATCGGCTCGTCGCCCAGTAGCAGGTCCTTGTCGTGGCCGACCAGTTCCTCTTCGAAAAGGCGCCAGGTCTTGCCGTCTTCAACGCCCAGCAATTCGACAAAGCGGCGGCCTTCGATCTTGTCATCCAGTTGGCCGATGTAGCGCCCTGGTTCCGATGCGCTTTGGCTCAGGCTGACTTTACGGTCTTTTTCAGGTTGGGTCGGGGAGATCAGGTTGAGCTCCAAAGCTTGCGGCTTGCTGTTGCCCTCGAGCAGCAGCACAACTTCGCCGGTCATCTCGTCCAGACGCAGCTTGGCTTTCAATTGCAGAGTCTGGCCCAGCAGCTCACGGTCCAGCGCGCGGTTGATACCTTTGCCAGCCTCGTAGTAGTTGTCGTTAACCAGGTTGTCCGGGTTCTTTACGGCAATGGTGACCATGGACAGGGTCAAGGTCACCGAGCAGGCCAGGATAGCAATGATGATCCATGGCCAAAGATGCTTGTACCAAGGGCTGGAGGCGTTTGCTGCGGGCATGGCTGGCTCTCTTATCTGATTTGTGGGCCGATGAATCGGCTCTTGGCTTTAACATTAATGTCGTTGTTGTCGGCATCCTTGAGGATAAAGAACACCTCGTTGGTGCTCGACGGCAGCTTCTCGGGGGCAATCGACAGCTCGACCGGCAGGCTGACGATATCGCCTGCTGCAACCTTGATTTCGCGTTTGCCCTGCAGCTTGAGGTCCGGCAGGCCAGTGGCGTCCAGCACGTAGGTGTGGTCTTGCTGGTCCTTGTTCATGATCTTCAGGCTGTAGACGTTTTCAATCCGGCCCTCAGCGTTTTCGCGGTAGAGCACGCGGTCTTTGCTGACGTCGAAACCGACCAGGGGGCGGGTAAAGAATGCGGCTGCCAGCAGTCCCATCATGGTCAGCAACACCAGCGCATAGCCAATCAGGCGCGGGCGCAGTTTGTGGGTGACCTGGCCCGAGAGGTTGTGCTCGGTGGTGTAGCTGATCAGGCCGCGAGGGTAGTTCATCTTGTCCATGATGCTGTCGCAGGCATCGATACATGCGGCGCAGCCAATGCACTCGATCTGCAGGCCGTCGCGGATATCAATGCCGGTCGGGCACACTTGTACGCACATGGTGCAGTCAATGCAGTCGCCCAGGCCTTGAGCCTTGTAGTCTGCATCTTTTTTACGCGGGCCACGGACTTCGCCGCGGCGCGGGTCGTACGACACGATCAGGGTGTCTTTATCAAACATCACGCTCTGGAAGCGCGCATACGGACACATGTAAATGCATACCTGTTCGCGCAGCCAGCCAGCGTTACCGTAAGTGGCGAGGGTGAAGAAGCCGACCCAGAAATAGGCCCAGCCATCAGCCTGGCCGGTAAAGAAGTCGATGACCAGTTCTCGAATCGGTGAAAAGTAGCCGACAAAGGTCATGCCGGTGACAAAGCCGATCAATAGCCACAAGGAGTGCTTACTGAGTTTGCGCAGGAACTTGTTGGCGCTCATTGGCGCCTTGTCGAGCTTGATGCGCTGGTTGCGATCACCTTCGGTGACTTTTTCGCACCACATGAACACCCAGGTCCAGACGCTTTGCGGGCAGGTGTAGCCGCACCACACGCGCCCGGCATACACCGTAATAAAGAACAGGCCAAAAGCGGCGACGATCAGCAGCCCGGACAGCAGGATGAAGTCCTGTGGCCAGAAGGTGGCGCCAAAAATAAAGAATTTACGCTCGGGAAGATTCCACCAGACGGCCTGGTGCCCGCCCCAGTTGAGCCACACCGTACCGAAATACAGCAGGAACAACACAGCGCCGCCTGCGATACGCAGGTTGCGGAAAAGTCCGGTAAAGGCACGGGTGTAGATTTTTTCCCGGGCTGCGTACAAATCGGTACTTTCAGTGGGTTTTTTGGCAGGTGGCGTAACGTTGTGTACAGGAATCTGATTGCTCATTAGTGCGTCCCACGGCAGTGGAAAATGCCTCGGTCAGTACATGCCGACCGCGGTCAGAAGGTGTAGCAGTGGCGTAATGATACGCCTGTGACTCTAGCTCAAGGGTGCGACCTTTGGTCGCGTTCCGGAAAAGAAGAAGTTGGTATAAGAGTTGTAACAACTCATGACATGGATCAATTGACTTAAGCGCTCAGGTCAGTTGTGTTCTGCCTGAGTCAAAGCTCCCAGGGATTGAGCACAGGGGCGCCGCTAAAGGCAAAGTCCCGGGTATTGCGGGTAACCACGGTCATGTCATGCACCAGTGCGGTGGCTGCGATCAGCGCGTCGCATTCATTGCTGCGGTCAGGCACATGCAGGCGTGCACAGCGCCTGGCAACAGCGCCGTCAATTGACAGGACGCGCCCGGCAAAGGCGGGTATCACATGGGCTTCGAGCCAGTTGCGCAGTGGTGAGTCTTGCTCGGGGTCGCGGCGCTCAAGGCGCAGGATCCCGGTTTCGATTTCAAGCAGGGTAATGGCCGAGATATACAGCCTGTAGGCGGGGACGCTGCGGGCCCAGGCTACCACTGCAGGGTCGGCCTGGGCTTTGCGCAGTTCTGAAACCACGTTGGTATCGAGCAGGAACATTAGAAATCCACTGGGCGCGGTGTGATGACTGCGCGTTCGGGTTCGAATTCAACCGGCGTTGTTTCGGGCATGACGAGCAGGTCGACAATGCTGGTGTTCAGGCCGGTCAGCCGTTGGTACTCCTCCATGCATAGCAGTACATGGGCTGGGCGGCCACGGTCAGTGATGTAAACAGGCCCTTGTTGCGATGCTTTTTTGGCACCGCTTGTGTCCTGGTTGAATTCACGGCTGGAAATAGTGGTGATGGTCATAGGGATGATCCTCCCGATATTTAATGTAGAAACGTTACTACTTTTGGCGGACTCCCGGCAATTTAAAACACCGACTGAAACAAAATGGCCCCGCCAACTTTCGTTGGCGGGGCCATTTTTTGTAGCTTTCAGACGACTGCGTTACTCGTCTGCCTTGGCGTCATCGCCATGGGACAGGCTGTAAACGTAGGCGGCCAGCAAGTGAACCTTGTCGTTCCCTTGCAGGTCGGCCTGTGCAGGCATCTGGCCCTGACGGCCGTAGCGGATGGTCTGCTGCAGTTGAGCGAAGCTCGATCCGTAGATGAACGCTCCCGGGTGAGTCAGGTTCGGTGCGCCCATCAGCGGGTTACCCTTACCTTCAGGCCCGTGGCAAACCGCACAGTTGGTAGCGAAAAGCTCCTTGCCCTTGGCAGGGTCGGCCTTTGCGCCTTCCGGCAATTTACGGCCATCGAGACTGGTCAGTACGTAGGCAGCTACGTCGCTGACACCTTGCTCGCCGATCACTTCAGACCAGCCCGGCATGACGGCGTGACGGCCGGCCATGATGGTGGTCTTGATGTCTGCTGGCGTACCACCCCAGCGCCAGTCGGCGTCGGTCAGGTTCGGGAAGCCGTAAGCGCCCTTGGCGTCGGAACCGTGGCACACCGAACAGTTGGACGCGAACAGACGGCCACCCATTTTCAGTGCTTGCGGGTCCTTGGCTACTTCTTCAATCGGCATGGCTGCGAATTTGGCGAAGATCGGACCAAACTTGGCGTCCGATTTGGCCATTTCCTTTTCCCACTCGTGAACCCCGGTCCAGCCTGTCTGGCCATTGGCAAACGGGGTTTGCTCTTTGGTGTCCAGGTACTGGTAGCCCGGCAGCAGGCCTTTCCAGTTACCCAGGCCCGGGTACAGAACCAGGTAGCCGAGGGCGAAAATGACGGTGCCCACAAACAGCATGAACCACCATTTCGGCATTGGGTTGTCGTACTCTTCGATCCCGTCGAAAGCGTGACCGACTGTTTGGTCGGTCTGCTCGCTGCGCTGGCCCTTGCGGGTGGCCAGCAACAGCCAGGTCAAGGCGAAGATGGTACCCAGAGTGAGGACTGTAACGTACAGACTCCAGAACGTAGTCATTCTTTGTTACTCCTAGAAGCTTGCTCTTGCTCGACGTGCTTGATGGCTTCGGGATCATCCTTGAATGGCAACAAGGTAGCGTCGTCAAATTCTGACTTGCGTCGCGGGCTGAATACCCACAATGCCAAACCGATAAAAGCCACCATCACGACGACAGTGCCCAGGCCGCGAATCATCCCGATATCCATCCAGATCACCGTTTGCTTTTGATGATGGTGCCCAAGCCCTGGAGGTAAGCCACCAGTGCGTCCATTTCAGTTTTGCCCTTCACAGCATCCTTGGCACCGGCGATGTCTTCGTCGGTATAAGGGACGCCGAGCACGCGCAAGACTTCCATTTTTTTCGCGGTGTCCTTGCCGTCCAGCTTGCGCTCTACGAGGAACGGGTACGCTGGCATGATCGACTCGGGAACCACGTTGCGCGGGTTGTATAGGTGCGCACGGTGCCAGTCATCGGAGTAACGGCCGCCAACACGGGCCAGATCCGGGCCGGTACGCTTGGAACCCCACAGGAACGGGTGGTCCCACACGCTTTCACCGGCGACCGAGTAGTGGCCATAGCGTTCGGTTTCGGCGCGGAACGGACGGATCATCTGCGAGTGGCATTGCACACAGCCATTGGCGATGTAGATGTCACGGCCTTCCAGTTCCAGCGCGTTACGCGGCTTCATGCCTTCGACCGGGGTGTTGGTCACGTCCTGGAAGAACAGCGGAACGATTTGAGTCAGGCCGCCAATACTGACGGCGATCACCATGAAGAAGGCCATGAGGCCAATATTCTTCTCGATTGTTTCGTGCTTGATCATCAGTGGGCTCCAACTACAGCGATCTTGGTCGCCGCTTCAGCTTCTACCGGGTTCGAGGCACGCACGGTGCGGAACACGTTGTAGGCCATGAACAGCATGCCGCTGGCGAAAATTGCACCGCCAAGGGCGCGAACGATAAAGCCCGGGTGGCTGGCTTGCAGAGCTTCCACGAACGAGTAGGTCAGAGTGCCGTCGTCGTTGATTGCACGCCACATCAGGCCCTGGGTGATGCCGTTGACCCACATCGAAGCGATATAAAGCACAGTACCAATAGTCGCCAGCCAGAAGTGCACGTTGATCAGGCTGGTGCTGTACATCTGCTTTTGGCCATAGACTTTCGGGATCATGTGGTACATGGCGCCGATCGAAATCATCGCAACCCAACCCAGTGCACCGGCGTGTACGTGGCCGATGGTCCAGTCGGTGTAGTGCGACAGCGAGTTGACGGTCTTGATTGCCATCATCGGGCCTTCGAAGGTCGACATGCCGTAGAAGGCCAGAGACACAACGAGGAAGCGCAGGATCGGGTCGGTGCGCAATTTATGCCAGGCGCCCGACAGGGTCATCATGCCGTTGATCATGCCGCCCCAGCTTGGAGCCAGCAGGATGATCGACATTGCCATGCCCAGCGACTGAGCCCAGTCCGGCAGAGCGGTGTAGTGCAAGTGGTGCGGACCGGCCCAGATATACAGGGTGATCAGCGCCCAGAAGTGCACGATAGACAGGCGATACGAGTAGATCGGACGCTCGGCCTGCTTGGGCACGAAGTAGTACATCATGCCCAGGAAGCCAGTAGTCAGGAAGAAACCTACCGCGTTGTGGCCGTACCACCACTGAATCATGGCATCTGTCGCACCGGCGTAAGCCGAGTAGGACTTGAAGAAGCTCACCGGCAGGGACGCGTGGTTGACGATGTGCAGCATTGCCGTCACGACAATGAACGCACCGTAGAACCAGTTACCTACATAGATGTGCTTGGTTTTACGCTTGGTAATGGTCCCGAAGAACACAATGCCGTAGGTCACCCAGACAATGGCCAGCAGAATAGCCAAAGGCCATTCCAGCTCTGCGTATTCTTTGGTCGTGGTGTAGCCCAGCGGCAACGTGATGATCGCGCCGACGATGACGGCCTGCCAACCCCAAAAGGTAAACGAGGCCAACGTGTCGGAGATCAGTCGCGTTTGGCAGGTGCGCTGTACGACGTAATAAGAGGTGCCAAACAATGCACAGCCACCAAAGGCAAAGATCACAAGGTTGGTATGCAAGGGGCGCAGACGGCCGAAGGTCGTCCATTCAAGGCCAAGGTTCAATTCAGGCCACACAAGCTGTGACGCGATGAAAACCCCGAGCCCCATGCCAAGGATCCCCCAGACCACCGTCATGATGGCGAACTGGCGGACTACCTTATAGTTATAAGCAGTCGGACTGATTGCTGTGCTCATTCTAAGGTTCCACGGTTTAGGTGTTTTATTAGGATAAAAATCGGTCGCAAGTATGTATAAAGCGTAGGGCTATTGCAACGAAGCATGACCCCGGTCAATGCTTTCCAAGGCTTATTCTGCGGCCTTTCCATGCGGGAAGTAAGGTCAAAGTGACCTCGACAAAAATGCCGCATGGGGGGCAAAACCGGAGGGGGTGATGCGGGCAAATTCAGGTGGGGGCAAGGCGTGGCAAGAGCATGGCGAAGATCGCAATGGACGATAGCCGGTGTAAACCCACTAGTGTGGCCCGTAACAGTGCCCTTCAACTTACCGATTAATTTCACTTGACGTGAGCCCGGGAAAATCCGGATCGCGCAAGAGAAGAGCTTAGCCCTGAATAGCGGGAGAGCAATGAGGGACTAAAAAGAGGTGCGACACTTGGTCGCGCTTTGAGGCGGGAACTGCCGCACCAAAATGATGCGGCAGGAAATGTCCGGTAATTATTCGGTTGTGTTTTCCTCTTGCTTACCGTGCGACAAGCTGAACACGTAGGCCGCAAGCAGTTGCACCTTGTCGTTGCCCAGCAACTCGTTTTGCGCAGGCATATGGCCCTGGCGACCATGGCGGATGGTTTGCTGCAATTGGGCCAGGCTGGTGCCGTAGATAAAACCGGCAGGTTGCGTCAGATCCGGCGCGCCCATCATGGGCATGCCTTTACCTTCTGCGCCGTGGCACGCCACGCAGGTGGTATCAAAGGCTTGCTTGCCAGCAGCCAGATCCACCGTGGTGTCCTGTGGCAATGGCAGTCCCGCTAGGCCATGACGCACATAAGCTGCGACGTTTTTGACCCCGGCTTCGCCCAGCACCTCACCCCAGGCTGGCATTGCCGCGATGCGGCCGCCCATGATGGTGGTCTTGATGGTGTCGGCATCACCGCCCCAACGCCAGGTGTTGTCGGCGAGGTTCGGGAAGCCGAAAGCACCCTTGGCATCCGAGCCGTGGCACACCGAGCAGTTGGATGCAAACAGGCGACCGCCCATTTTCAGTGCGGCCGGGTCTTGCGCTACTTGTTCCACAGGCATGGCGGCATATTTGGCGAAGATCGGTCCGAACTTGGCGTCAGCCTTGTCCATCTCCTTTTCCCACTCATGAACCCCGGTCCAGCCATTTTCATAGCCGGGCAGCAGGCCTTTCCAGTTGCCCAAACCCGGGTAAAGGATCAAGTACCCCACCGAAAACACCAGCGTGCCAACGAACAGCATGAACCACCACTGCGGCAGCGGGTTGTCGTACTCCTCGATGCCATCGAAGCTGTGGCCCATGGTCTCGACGGTGTCGCTCTTGGTTTCACCCTTGCGCGTACCGACCAGCAGCCAGGTCAGGCCGATCAGCGTGCCAATGGTCAGCACACATATATAGAGACTCCAGAAGGTGGTCATGCTTTGTTACTCCTAGACGCTTGTTCTTGCTCGACGTGTTGAATCGCCTCTGGATCGTCCTTGAATGGCAGTAAGGTCGCGTCTTCAAATTCCGACTTGCGCCGTGGGCTGAACACCCACAGCGCCAGACCGATAAACGCCACGGCCACCACCACGGTGCCCAGGCCGCGAATCATTCCACTACTCATCTCGAAGACCATGACTCACCTCTTGCTCTTGATGGCAGTGCCCAGCACTTGCAGGTAGGCCACCAGCGCGTCCATTTCGGTCTTGCCTTGTACCGACTGCTTGGCGTTGGCGATGTCTTCGTCGGTGTACGGCACGCCCAGGGTGCGCATCACCTCGAGTTTTTTCACGGTGTGGCTGTCATCTACCGGGGTTGCAACCAGCCATGGATACGCTGGCATTTTTGACTCGGGCACTACGTTGCGCGGGTTGTACAAGTGCGCACGGTGCCAGTCATCCGAGTAGCGACCACCGACGCGGGCCAGGTCTGGCCCGGTACGCTTGGAACCCCACAGAAACGGGTGATCCCACACGCTTTCACCGGCTACCGAGTAGTGACCATAACGCTCGGTCTCGGCGCGGAATGGGCGGATCATCTGCGAGTGACACTGCACGCAGCCTTCGCGAATGTAGATGTCGCGGCCTTCCAGTTGCAGCGCGGTGTAAGGCTTCATGCCCTCCACCGGAGTGTTGGTCACGTCTTCAAAGAACAGCGGGACGATTTGCGTCAGGCCGCCAACACTCACGCACAGAATCATCAGCAACAGCATCAGGCCGATATTTTTTTCAACGACTTCGTGTTTCATTGCCAACTCCTCAGGCCATCTGCGCGGCGGCTACGACTTCAGCGGGCTCGGCGTTACGCACGGTGCGCCAAGTGTTGTAAGCCATCAGCAACATGCCGCTGAAGAAGATCGCACCACCAACCAGTCGCACGACATAGCCTGGATGGCTAGCCACCAAGGTTTCGACGAAGGAGTAGGTCAGCGTGCCGTCTTCGTTGACTGCGCGCCACATCAGGCCTTGAGCGATGCCGTTGACCCACATCGAGGCGATGTAAAGCACGGTGCCAATGGTGGCCAGCCAGAAGTGCGCGTTGATCAGGCCCAGGCTGTACATCTGCGGGCGGCCGAAAATTTTCGGGATCATGTGGTACAGCGCACCAATCGAAATCATCGCTACCCAACCCAGCGCCCCGGCGTGTACGTGGCCGATGGTCCAGTCGGTGTAGTGGGAGAGGGCGTTCACGGTCTTGATCGCCATCATCGGGCCTTCGAAGGTCGACATGCCGTAGAAAGCCAGGGACACCACGAGGAAGCGCAGAATCGGGTCGCTGCGCAACTTATGCCAGGCGCCCGAGAGCGTCATCATGCCGTTGATCATGCCGCCCCAGCTTGGCGCCAGCAGAATCAGTGACATCACCATGCCCAGCGACTGAGCCCAGTCCGGCAGTGCGGTGTAGTGCAAGTGGTGAGGGCCGGCCCAGATGTACAGGGTGATCAGCGCCCAGAAGTGCACGATGGACAGGCGATAGGAGTAGATCGGACGTTCGGCCTGTTTCGGCACGAAGTAGTACATCATCCCCAAAAAGCCCGCCGTCAGGAAAAAGCCCACAGCGTTATGTCCGTACCACCACTGGACCATGGCGTCAGTGGCGCCACCGTAGAGTGAGTACGACTTGGTGAAGCTGACCGGGATTTCCAGGTTGTTGACGATGTGCAAAATGGCCACGGTCACGATAAATGCGCCGAAGAACCAGTTGCCCACGTAAATGTGCTTGGTCTTGCGCTTCATGATCGTGCCGAAGAACACGATGGCGTATGCGACCCAGACGATGGTGATCAAAATGTCGATCGGCCATTCCAGCTCGGCGTACTCCTTGGAGCTGGTGTACCCCAGCGGCAGGCTGATGGCCGCCAGCACAATCACCAGTTGCCAGCCCCAGAAGGTAAACGCCGCGATTTTCGGCGAAAACAGTGTGGCCTGGCAGGTGCGTTGCACCGAGTAGAACGAGGCGGCGAACAGAGCGCAGCCGCCGAAGGCGAAAATCACGGCGTTGGTGTGCAATGGGCGCAGGCGCCCGAAACTGGTCCAAGGCAAATTGAAGTTGAGTTCTGGCCAGACCAACTGCGCGGCGAGAAAAACGCCGAGCCCCATGCCGACGATGCCCCAAACCACCGTCATAATGGCAAATTGGCGGACCACCTTGTAGTTGTAGGCGGTACTTGTAGAAGTGTTCATGGTTCCCCATCCACGGTTCAGGCGCATACACATGCACGCCTGGAGTTATAGGCAGACTAAAAGCGAGGCAAGCATGGGTGTAACAGGCAGTGTCGGTATTGACAGGGATCAATGGGCGCAGTGCGTGCAGGCACGGGGCTGGCTGTGGAATCCTGCCACCAGCGGGGCCCAGGGCGATCAAGCGTGCACCCTGATATTGGCCCACGGTGCCGGTGCTCCCATGGACAGTCACTGGATGACAGGCATGGCTGAGCGCCTTGCGGCACGCGGGGTGAGCGTGTTGCGCTTCGAGTTCCCGTACATGGCTCAACGGCGACTGGATGGTGGCAAAAGGCCGCCAAATCAGCAGGCCAAATTGCTCGATTGCTGGGGTGAAGTGTTTACTGAGGTGCGACGCTATGTCGCTGGACCCTTGGCCATTGGTGGCAAATCAATGGGTGGGCGCATGGCCAGCTTGCTGGCTGATGAACTGGGCGCTGATGCACTGGTGTGCCTGGGTTATCCGTTCTACGCGTCCGGTAAACCGGAAAAGCCCCGTGTGGCGCACTTGGCTGAACTGCAAGCGCCGACCTTGATCGTGCAAGGCGAACGAGATGCTCTGGGCAACCGCGAAGCGGTAGGAGCCTACACGCTGGCGCCGGGCATTGAGGTGTTCTGGCTGGTATCAGGGGATCATGACCTCAAGCCGCTCAAGGTATCGGGGTTTACCCATGAGCAGCATCTGGAGGCGGCGGCGGACAAAGTGGCGGGGTGGTTGTCAGAGCGCTAACTCCTTGTAGCCGCTGCCGAGGCACGAAGGCTGCGATGGGCAGCGCAGCGGCCCCGGCGACGACTATGCGCCTAGCGGTTAAACCGCTCCAACAGCGAGTACTGGATATTCACGGTCTGGGTCAGTTCTTCGCTTAACTGCACTGTTCGTCACCAGAAAGCACCGGTAATTTTTCTGGCGTCAACGTAAGTTTATTCCTACATATACGGATGACTTTTTCGATATTTTCCTGTGATGGTTACTTTCAAGATGAGTGCCATTTTCCGTAGATGGGCTCAGCAATAGGGTTGAGTTCAGCTTCAGAATTCAACAGCAGAGTTCTCATCTTGATGCCACATTTCCCTTTATTGCGTCAGTCAGCTCTTATGCTGGCTGTCAGTCAGGCGTTGCTCTTCTCGTGCGTGCAAGTACAAGCGGCAGACGCAGATGCCGTGATCGCACAGAGCGCAAATATCACGATCAGTGACAGACATATCGAAACCACCGGTGACGGTGTAGCGGCAATGAATGCTGATTCCGGCGGTAAAATCGAGGCCTCGGGGGTGAGTGCAACGACCTCCGGTAAACTTGCCCACGGGGTGTTGGTCTACGGTTTCGGTTCGCAGTTCAACGGTACCGATGAGCTAACTGTGACGACATCAGGCGAAGGCGCGGCCGGACTCAAGGTGCATATTGATGGCAAGGCCAGTGTGGAAAAAGTCAAGATTGCCACGAGTGGTCAAACGGCCCATGGGGTCGACGCGGATAGCCTGGTAACGATCAACCTGGGTGGAGGATCAATCACCACCACGGGAGATAAAAGCTATGGCATTCGAGGTTGGAATGGCATTGTCAACGGCCATGATCTGGCGATTCGGACCGAGGGCGCAGGCGCTATTGGTATCTTGGCCGTCAGTGGCTCGGCGATTGATCTGCGCGCCAGCTCGATTAACACTTACGGGGTAGGGGCGGCGGGGATACAGGCCGGAGGCAAGGGCCAAATCGAGCTTAAGGATTCCCACGTAAAAGCCCATGGCGCGGGTGCTGTCGGGGCGCTGCTTAGCGGCGGTAGCCTGGCTATCACTGGCGGCTCAATACAATCATCACGATGCGGCGGCATTGAGTATCAGTGGCTCAGGCAACACAGTCGACATCGACGGCGCTTACATCGGGAGCACCAATGGACCCGCGATCAAGGTAGATGCCGGTGCCGAGGCAATCATTGCCGTGAGCAACGGCTTTACCCTGTCAGCTGGCGACGGTAAGGGCGAGTTGCTTGATGTGCAGTCTGACAGCGTGCTGGATCTGGTGATTGATGGCAGTTTTCTGCACGGTAGCCTGACTGTTCCTGAGGGCGGTCTGGTAAATGTCCGCTTGCAAAATGGCACTTCCTTTACTGGCCAGATGACTGATATCGAGAAATTGCAGCTCGATTCGGACGTTAACTGGAACATCACTGGCGACAGCAGTGCCGGCTCACTGGTGCTCAATGGTGGCACGGTCGATTTCGCTGGTTCCGAAGGCTTTCATCGGCTAGCCATGGGCGAGTTGTCGGGCAATGGTTCGTTTGGTTTGAAGCTCGATATAAACAACCGCCAGATCGACTTCCTGGATGTAAATGGTCAAGCCAGTGGCAGCCATATTGTTCGTGTTCAAAATACAGGCGCTGAGCCAGCGCCGGGTTTTGATCCTTTGCAGGTTATCCATACCGAAGGTGGCAATGCGAACTTTGCCCTGTTGGGAGGGCGTGTTGACCTTGGTGCGTTTTCTTATGCGATGGAACGCGAGGGCGACGACTGGTTCCTGACCAGCTCAAACCGTGAAGTAAGCCCGGCAACCCGAAGCGTTCAAGCTTTGTTCAATAGTGCGCCGACCGTATGGTATGGCGAGATGAGCACGTTGCGCAGCCGAATGGGCGAGGTACGTAGCAGTGGGCAGGGCGGAAGCTGGATGCGCAGTTACGGTAACAAATATCAGGTTTCGGGCAGCGACGGGCTGGGCTATCGGCAAAATCAAACAGGTCTGTCACTGGGCGTTGATGCGCCGCTGGTGAGTGCCGATGGCGTGCTTTTGGTCGGCCTGCTCGCGGGCTACAGCAAATCTGACTTGTCGCAGTCGCGAGGTTCGTCGGGCACTGTCGATAGCTTTTATGTCGGGACTTACGGCACCTGGATGCGTGACGACGGCTACTACGTCGATGGCGTGCTCAAACTTAACCAATTCCAGAACCGGGCGCACGTCGTGATGAGCGACTTCAGCAAGGCCAAAGGCAATTATCGCAATTATGGTGTGGGTGCTTCGCTGGAGGTGGGTCGCACTATTCAGCTGACAGAACACCTGTTCGTCGAGCCTTTCGCTCAAGCTTCCGTAGTCGCGGTGCAAGGCAAGTCTTTCAGTCTGGACTCCGAACTGCAGGCCGAGAATGCGATGACCCGCTCTTTGCTCGGCAAAGTGGGCATGACCCTTGAGCATCGTAACGAATGGGCGAGCCCTTACATCAAGGTTGCGCTGGCCCAGGAATTTGCCCGTGACAATGAAATCAAGGTCAATGGCAACCGCTTCAAGAATGACCTGCATGGTACTCGGGGTGAGTTGGGTGTTGGCCTGGCCCTGTCAGTTGCTAGTAATTTGCAATTACACGCTGACTTCGAATACATGAATGGTCAAAGTATTGAACAGCCTTGGGGCGCGAACGTTGGTCTTCGATACGCGTTTGACTGAAGGATAAAACTAAAAAGCCAGCGAGTTACTCGCTGGCTTTTTTACATCAGCGGTTAAACCGCTCCACCAGCGAGTACTGGATATTCACGGTCTGGGTCAGTTCTTCGCTCAACTGCGCGGAGTGCTGCGCCTGTTCCGAGGTTTGGTCCGCCAGGTCGGCGATGGTGCTGATGTTACGGCTGACTTCTTCTGCCACCGCACTTTGCTCTTCGGTTGCCGCTGCGATCTGGGTGGTCATGTCGGTGATGTTGGCCACCGCTTCGCTGATGCCCACCAGCGCCTGATCGGCTTCCAGTACGCGCGCCACACCTTCTTCGGCCTGACGGTGCCCGGCGTTCATGGTCTGCACGGCAGTGGCGGCAGTCTGTTGCAGCTTGGCAATCAGGCTGTGAATCTGCCCGGTCGAGGTGCTGGTGCGTTGTGCCAGTTGGCGCACTTCATCAGCCACCACGGCGAAGCCACGGCCCATTTCACCGGCCCGCGCCGCTTCGATCGCCGCGTTCAGGGCCAGAAGGTTGGTCTGATCGGCAATGCCCTTGATCACATCAACCACGCCGCCGATCTCATCACTGTCCTTGGCCAGTTGCGTGACCGTGGCCCCGGTTTCTCCTACCACCACCGACAGGCGTTCAATGGCTTCACGGGTTTCCCCGGCAATATCGCGACCACGGCTGGTCAGGCGATTGGCCTCTTGGGTGGCGTCCGCAGTGCGTTGCACATGGCTGGCAACTTCTTGAGTGGTCGCGGCCATCTGGTTGACCGCAGTTGCCACCTGCTCGGTTTCGACGCGCTGGCGTTCCAGCCCGGTAGAACTCTTGTGCGCCAGGATGTCCGATTGACGAGCCTGTTCGCTCAGGTGCTCAGCGGTGTCCTGCAGGCGTGTCAGGCAGGTTTTCAGGCGGGCTTCCTGACTGAGGATGGACATTTCCAGACGCGCTTGCGGGCCACGACTGTCGGTGTACATCTGTGCGATCAACGGGTCGGAGGTGGTTTGCTCGGCCAGGCGCAACAGGCGCTTGATTCCGCGTTGTTGCCAGCTCAAGCCAAGCAGCCCCAGCGGAACCGACAGCAAGGCGGCGAGGGCAAAACCCCAGCTGGAATTGAGCAGGGCGCCAATGGTGAAGCTCAACTGGCTGACCAGAATAAAGGGCAGCCAATCCTGCATCACCGGCAGCCACTTGTCCCGCTGAGGCACTGGCGATTTGCCGCTATTGATGCGTGAGTACAGGGCTTCGGCACGGCGGATTTGTTCAGCGGTCGGTTTGACCCGTACCGACTCATACCCCACCACGCGCTCGTTCTCGAAGATCGGGGTTACGTACGCATTGACCCAATAATGGTCGCCGTTCTTGCAGCGGTTTTTCACGATACCCATCCATGGCGCGCCCTTTTTCAGGGTGCTCCACATGTGCTCAAACACTGCGGACGGCACATCAGGATGGCGCACAAGGTTGTGCGGTGCGCGTATCAGCTCCTCACCCGAGAACCCGCTGATTTCGATAAAAGCATCGTTGCAGTAGGAAATAACGCCTTTGGCATCGGTTGTGGAAATCAACCGTTGTTGCGCAGGAAATGTGCGTTCGCGTTGAGTGATGGGCTGGTTATTACGCATGTCGTTTCAATCCGCAAGACTTTGACAGGCTTTCGGCACACGTAAGGAATTGTTTAATTTATATTTCAGATGCCGGGCTGGCACTGCACAGCCCGGCGAAGAGATGTAGCGCTTTAGGGGGCGAGCATCGGATAGGTGAAGAACACGAAGTGCAGCACGTTGAGCCCAAAGTGTGTGGCAATTGCCGCACCTAGACCGCCAAAGCGGTACGCCAGGCCATAGCCGACCCCCGCCAACCCGGCCAGCAACATCCATTGCCAGCCCGCTGCGGCATGGGCCAGGCCGAACAGCAGCGAGGCGGTCACCAGCGCAATGGTCTGGCCATAGGGCAATAACTTGAGCCTGCGACTCAGGCCGCCCTGGATATAGCCGCGAAACAGTGCTTCTTCAACCAGGGTCACCAGCAGCAGATTATTCAACAACCAGATTGTGCTCTGGTGCGGCCATTTCGGCGCCCAGGCAATCATGCCCAGCAGCATCGCCCCGCCCAGCGCCACAATGGCGGCCAGTCCCAGCCCCATTACAGTGGCACCAAGCGATGCGCGCCAGGCAAACCGGGGGGCAATCCACGGGCACACCAGCAGCAGCCAAAAACCAATCAGCGGTTTGTCCAGGTTGAAGTACATAGAGAATGGCACGGCATCCGGTGTCAGCCAGGTAGGACTGATGGCTCGACCGTTATGGAAACCGGGTAGCCAATGCAGTGCAAGCGCGAGGGCCAACAGTACAAACAATCCGTGGCCGGCATAACGCAGGTAATGGTTTTTACGCTGGAGTACGGCGAGCCCGCTGACAGTCAGCAGGGCGAGCGCGATCAGGGTTTGCAGGCCCAATTGCCCGTAACTTAGGGCAAGGCCGTAGCCGAGGGTCAGAAGTGCCAGATAAGGCCATGGC
Organism: Pseudomonas sp. ML2-2023-6; assembly: GCF_037055265.1. Classification (NCBI taxonomy): domain Bacteria; kingdom Pseudomonadati; phylum Pseudomonadota; class Gammaproteobacteria; order Pseudomonadales; family Pseudomonadaceae; genus Pseudomonas; species Pseudomonas sp. ML2-2023-6. The sequence continues at coordinate 2,583,044 of NZ_CP146347.1, forward strand.
AAAGCAATCATGAAAATCCTTTGAATCGTTAAAAAGCACCCCGGATTCAGTCCAGGGTGCGCAAGTATAACGATTCGAATGAATCCACGGGTTCTTGTGGGAACGACGGTTGTCTTCATCCTGCAACCTGCAACCTGCAACCTGTAGCCGCTGCCGAAGGCTGCGATAAGGGCCGCAGGACCTTCGCTCCCGGTCAAGGTTCGGGGCTGCTTCGCACCCCATCGCAGCCTGCGGCAGCGGCTACAAAAAACAGCTTATGGCTAAGAAGCAATCAGCTGACGCAACACATAGTGCAAAATTCCCCCCGCCTTGAAGTATTCCACCTCGTTGAGAGTGTCGATCCTGCACAGCACCTCTACTTTCTCCTGGCTGCCATTCTCGCGAGTGATCACCAGTGTCAGATTCATCCGTGGTTGCAGCTCGGCATCCGTTAACCCGAGGATATCCAGGGTTTCCTTGCCTGTAAGGTTCAGGCTTTTGCGGTTCTGATCCAGCTTGAACTGCAATGGCAGAACGCCCATGCCCACCAGGTTTGAACGGTGGATGCGCTCGAAGCTCTCGGCAATCACTGCCTTGACCCCCAGCAGATTGGTGCCTTTGGCCGCCCAGTCACGGCTTGAACCGGTGCCGTATTCCTGACCGGCAATCACCACCAGTGGCGTACCGGATGCCTGATAGCGCATGGCCGCATCGTAAATCGGCAGTTTTTCGCCACTAGGGATGTAGATCGTATTGCCGCCTTCTTCGCCGCCGAGCATTTCGTTGCGAATGCGGATATTGGCAAAGGTGCCCCGCATCATTACTTCATGGTTGCCGCGACGTGAGCCGTAAGAGTTGAAATCCCGTGGTTCGACGCCTTTCTCGCGCAGGTAGCGCCCGGCAGGGCTGTCGGCCTTGATGTTGCCGGCCGGGGAGATGTGGTCTGTGGTCACCGAGTCGCCCAACAGCGCCAGAATATTCGCGCCTTTAACGTCAGCAATCACCGGCAGCGGCCCGCTGATTTGATCAAAGAACGGCGGATGCTGGATGTAGGTCGAGTCTTCCTGCCAGACATAGGTTGCAGCTTGCGGCACCTCGATGGCTTGCCACTGTTCGTCACCGGCAAACACTTCGGCGTATTCCTTGTGGAACATTCCGGTGGTGACTTGTGCCACGGCGTCGGCGATCTCTTTCTGGCTTGGCCAGATATCACGCAGGTATACCGGCTGTCCGTCTTTACCTGTGCCCAGCGGATCTCGGCTGATATCAATGCGTACCGTGCCAGCCAAGGCATAGGCCACCACCAGCGGCGGGGAGGCCAGCCAGTTGGTTTTCACCAGGGGGTGTACGCGACCTTCAAAGTTGCGGTTGCCCGACAGCACTGAAGCCACGGTCAGGTCGGATTGGGTTATGGCCTTTTCAATCGGCTCAGGCAGTGGCCCCGAGTTACCGATGCACGTGGTGCAACCGTAGCCCACCAGGGCAAAGCCCAATTGGTCGAGGTACTGGGTCAGACCTGCGGCCTTGTAGTAATCAGTCACCACCTTGGAGCCCGGTGCCAGTGAGGTCTTGACCCAAGGCTGGCGCGTCAGGCCCTTCTCGACGGCTTTTTTTGCCACCAGTCCGGCGGCCATCATCACGCTGGGGTTGGAAGTGTTGGTGCACGAGGTGATGGCAGCAATGACCACAGCGCCGTTTTTCAGGCGATAGGTATGGCCTTCAAAACTGTAGTCCGCTTCGCCGATCAAGTCCGCATTGCCCACGGCCACGCCGCCACCGCCTTCACTCTCAAGTCGGCCTACTTCTTTCTTGTTGCTCGGCTGGAACTGCAAACTGAGAAAGTCTTCGAAGGCTTGCGCCACGTTGGGCAGCGAAACTCGGTCCTGCGGACGTTTTGGTCCGGCCAGACTGGCTTCGACCGTGCCCATGTCGAGTGCCAGGGTTTCAGTAAAGATCGGCTCCTGGCCTGCGTTGCGCCACAGGCCCTGGGCTTTGCAATAGGCCTCGACCAGTTTCACGGTGGCGTCAGGGCGCCCGGACAAACGCAGGTAGTCCAGGGTGATGTCATCAACTGGGAAAAAGCCGCAGGTCGCGCCATATTCCGGAGCCATGTTGGCAATCGTGGCACGGTCTGCCAGCGGCAAATCCGCGAGGCCATCGCCATAAAACTCAACGAACTTGCCGACTACCCCCTTGCTGCGCAGCATTTGCGTGACCGTCAGCACCAGGTCTGTGGCGGTAATGCCTTCTTTAAGCTTGCCGCTGAGTTTGAACCCCACTACTTCCGGGATCAGCATCGACACCGGCTGGCCGAGCATTGCGGCTTCGGCTTCAATCCCACCCACGCCCCAGCCCAATACACCAAGACCATTGATCATGGTGGTGTGGGAGTCGGTGCCTACCAGAGTGTCGGGGAAGGCATAGGTGCGGCCGTCTTCATCCTTGGTCCAGACTGTACGGCCCAGGTATTCCAGGTTTACCTGATGGCAAATCCCGGTGCCGGGCGGTACGACGCTGAAGTTGTCGAAGGCATTCTGCCCCCAACGCAAGAACGCATAGCGTTCGCCGTTGCGTTCCATCTCGATATCGACGTTTTGTTCAAAAGCGCTGGCGCTGCCGAACCGGTCGACCATCACCGAGTGGTCAATCACCAGATCCACGGGGGACAGCGGGTTAATCCGCTGCGGGTCGCCGCCTGCCTTGGCCATCGCGGCGCGCATGGCCGCCAGGTCGACCACGGCCGGTACTCCGGTAAAATCCTGCATCAGTACCCGGGCCGGGCGGTACTGGATTTCCCGGTCGCTGCTCCGTTCCTTGAGCCAAGCGGCCAGGGCCTTTAGGTCGGGCTCGGTGACCGTTTTACCGTCCTCCCAGCGCAGCAGGTTTTCCAGCAGTACTTTGAGCGACATCGGCAACTTGCTCAAATCGCCCAGTGACTTGGCGGCGAGCGGCAGGCTGAAATAGTGATAAGTCTTATCGTCGACTTTTAGTGTGGCCAGGGTGTTCAGGCTATCGAGGGAGGACATGAAATGACTCCTTTAGACGGATCACGGGGTTAAAGCAGAGCTTCTAACCTAGCTCTGATTCCGGGCTGTGGCTAATAACTGGACTGTCTATGCGGGTTCAAGGTTCCGAAGTCAGTTATCATGCCCGCCTTTTCGTGACACGCCTTGCTCCAAAGCAAGGTTGCGCAGCAGGCCAATTCCCGCCAGTTGCCCAGGAGTAATTCAATGAACACCCTTTTTATGCACTGCCGCCCCGGTTTTGAAGGCGAAGTCTGCTCGGAAATCGCCGAGCATGCCGCTCGCCTTAACGTGTCTGGCTATGCCAAGGCCAAGCCGAGCACTGCCTGCGCCGAGTTTGTGTGCACCGAAGAAGGCGGCACTGCACGCCTTATGAACAATTTGCGATTTGCCGAGCTGATCTTTCCGCGCCAATGGGCCCGGGGCAGCTTTGTCGATCTGCCGGAAACCGACCGGATCAGCGTCATCCTTGAGCACATGGCCGATTTTCCGGTGTGTGGCAGTCTGTGGCTGGAAATCGTCGACACCAACGATGGCAAAGAGCTGTCCAACTTCTGCAAGAAGTTCGAAGCGCATTTGCGCAAGGCGTTGATCAAGGCTGGCAAACTGGTTGAAGACGACGCGCACAAGCCGCGTCTGCTGCTGACCTTTAAAAGCGGCCGCGAAGTGTTCCTCGGCCTGGCGGAGTCCGATAACTGTGCCATGTGGCCCATGGGCATCCCGCGCCTGAAGTTCCCGCGCGAAGCGCCGAGCCGCTCGACCCTCAAGCTCGAAGAAGCCTGGCATCACTTTATCCCCCGTGATCAATGGGATGAGCGCTTGCACAGTGACATGACCGGCGTTGACCTGGGCGCCGCCCCGGGTGGCTGGACCTGGCAGTTGGTCAATCGCGGCATGATCGTGACCGCCATCGACAACGGCCCGATGGCTGAAAGCCTGATGGATACTGGTCTGGTGCAGCACTTGATGGCCGACGGCTTTACCTTCAAGCCCAAGCAGCCAGTGGACTGGATGGTCTGCGATATCGTCGAGAAACCGGCGCGCAATGCGGCGATGCTGGAAGAGTGGATCGGCGAAGGCCATTGCCGTGAAGCGGTGGTTAACTTGAAATTGCCGATGAAACAGCGCTATGCCGAAGTGCGACGTTTGCTTGATCGCATCGCTGACGGCTTCAAGGCGCGGGGCATCCAGGTTGAAATCGGCTGTAAGCAGCTGTACCACGACCGTGAAGAAGTGACCTGTCATCTGCGTCGACTGGACGTTAAAAAACCTAAATCTCGCTGATTCGGGAGTTACTGATGAGTTTTACTGACCTGCCGGTTGACGGCACTCTGGACGCCACCGGCCTCAACTGCCCTGAGCCGGTGATGATGTTGCACCAGCACATTCGCGACCTGGCGCCGGGCGGCTTGCTGAAAGTCATTGCCACAGACCCTTCGACCCGCCGCGACATTCCCAAGTTCTGCGTGTTTCTGGACCATGAACTGGTGGGGCAGCAGGAAGAGGCGGGCAAGTACCTGTACTGGATCCGTAAAAAGCTGGATTGAAATTTGTGTAGCCGCTGCCGAAGGAGCGAGGCTGCGTTCGATTGCGAAGCGATCGTAAAACCTGAGTCCACGGTCTGTCAGTTAAACTGCGGACTCAGGTTTTACGACGGCTGCGCCGCCGAACGCAGCCTCGTTCCTTCGGCAGCTGCTACAGGTTACCCGGCGCGGCGAATATGCTTTTTCGCACTACGCGCCAGCCGTACGCCGAGCATCAGCGCGGCGCAGGTCAAGCCCACGATCAAACCTTGCCATAGCCCGCTCGGGCCATTGGCTGCGCCGAACCAGTCGGTCAGCCCCAAGGCATAACCCACCGGCAAACCAATCCCCCAGTAAGCAAACAAGGTCAGAATCATCGTCACCCGCGTGTCCTGATAGCCGCGCAGTGCACCGGCTGCAGTCACCTGGATCACATCCGAAAACTGATACAGCGCGGCAAACATCAGCAACATGGTCGCCACCTCGATCACCATTGGGTCTGCGGTGTAGACGGTCGCGATCTGCTCGCGCAGCAGCAGGATCAGGCTGGCGGAAATCGCGGCCCAAATCAGTGCGGTGCCCATCCCAACGCCCGCCACAAACCGTGCTTCCCTTGGTTGCTGACGGCCCAGTGCCTGCCCCACGCGTACGGTAATCGCCATACCCAGCGAATACGGGATCATGAACACCAGCGAGCTGAAGTTCAGGGCAATTTGATGACCCGCCACCACGGTTGCGCCCAGGCTGCCAATCAACAGGGCAATCACCGCAAAAATGCTCGACTCGGCAAATACCGCGATCCCGATGGGCAAACCCACGCTGAGCAAACGCTTGAGAATCGCCCATTGTGGCCATTCAAAATGGCTGTAGACCTTGCTTGATCGGTAGATCGCCCCGCGATAGGTCCAGACCACCATGCCGAGGGCCATAAACCACATCACAATCGCCGTGGCCCAGCCACAGCCCACGCCGCCCATGGCCGGAACGCCAAAGTGGCCGTAAATGAAGATGTAGTTGATCGGGATATTGAGCGCCAGGGCGCACAGCCCCAGCACCATGCTTGGCCGGGTTTTGCCCAGGCCATCGCTGAAATTGCGCAATACGCAATACAGCCCTACAGCAGGCATGCCACTGGCGATCCCGTGCAAATACCCCATGCTCGGTTCGATCAGGTCAGGATCGACTTTCATCAAATACAGCAGCGGTTCGGCAGCGATCAGGATCAGGGCCGCACACACGCCGGTTATCAGTGCCAGCCACAGCGCCTGGCGAACGATGGGGCCGATTTCGGCGTGAGCATCTGCGCCAAAGCGTTGTGCGACTTTGGGCGTGGTTGCCAACAAAATGCCTGACATCAGCAAAAACACCGGCACCCAGATCGAGTTGCCCAGCGCCACGGCAGCCAGGTCTCGCGGCCCGACGCGCCCAGCCATCACCGCATCGACAAAACCCATGGCCGTGGTGGCGATCTGCGAAATGATGATCGGAAACGCCAGCGTCAGCAGCGCGCGAACTTCTGTGCGAACCCGGGCCGGGCGGCTGACAGCGATAGGGGGAGAGTCATGAGTTACAGAGTTCACAGTCGTGCATCCACAGTGTTTAACGCGCAAAGCCGGGGATTGTACGCCTGACCAAATGGTCAGAAAACACTGAGTTGTAGGATGTTTGTAAGCGTGACTGTGAGTACCTTCCACACCCGGCTGGCCCATTCATCGCAACAACGCCTACACTGCCTCTCCGCGAAAGGAGCCTGCCATGTTGATTGTTGCTGACGAAAATATTCCGTTGATCGAAGAATTTTTTGCTGACTTCGGTGAAATACGCCGCTTGCCGGGGCGCCAGATCAACCGCGCAGACGTACATGACGCCGATATCCTGCTGGTACGCTCGGTGACCAAAGTAGACCGCGATTTGCTCGAGGGCAGCGCGGTGCGGTTTGTCGGTACATGCACCATCGGCACCGATCACCTGGCGCTGGACTACTTTCAGCAAGCCGGTATCCAGTGGTCCAGCGCCCCCGGCTGCAATGCCAGGGGTGTGGTCGATTACGTGCTCGGCAGCCTGCTGACCCTGGCCGAAATTGAAGGTGCCGATCTGACGCAGCGCACCTATGGCGTGATTGGCGCCGGTGAAGTGGGCGGGCGACTGATTAACGTGCTGCGCTCGCTGGGCTTCAATGTGCTGGTTTGCGACCCCGTGCGTGAAGCGTCAGAAGGTGGCGATTACGTCAGCCTCGAGCAGATCATCGAGCAGTGCGATGTACTCAGCCTGCACACCCCGCTGAGCAAGACCGGCGACTTCCCGACTTGGCACCTGCTCGATCAGCAGCGCCTGGAGCAACTGCAATCGGGCACCTGGCTGATCAACGCCAGCCGTGGCCCGGTGATCGACAATGCCGCACTGCGCGACGTGCTGACCCGTCGCGATGACCTGCAAGCAGTGCTGGATGTGTGGGAAGGCGAGCCGCAAGTGGACGTTGAGCTGGCTGACTTGTGCGTGCTGGCCACCCCGCATATCGCCGGCTACAGCCTGGATGGCAAACAGCGGGGCACCGCGCAGATTTATCAGGCCCTGTGTGATTTTCTTGGCCATACCCCGCAGGTGCAGCTCGCCGACCTGCTGCCGGCGCCTTGGCTGGCGAAGGTCGAATTGAGTGCCGACACCGATCCCGCCTGGGCCCTGGGCATGCTTTGTCGTGGTGTGTACGACCCGCGCCGTGACGATGCCGACTTTCGCCGCAGCCTGATTGGCAGTGTCCAGGAGCAGAAGCTGGCATTCGACGGTTTGCGCAAGCATTACCCGCTGCGCCGCGAAATCGAAGGTTTGCCGGTCCATATCGAAGGCGAGTCCGTGGCTTTGAAGCAATTGGTAAAGGCCCTGGGCGCTGTGCTGGTATAAGCCTGCGCAGATAAAAAAACCGGCCTTACGCAGTAAGGCCGGTCAGTGAAGCGAAAGCTGTTTGATCATCGGGAAAGTCTTGTATGCAGGGATCAGTCCTTGCGTGAAGGTTTGACCAGACGTTGCTCCAGCTCGTGGCAAGCGTCCTGAATCATCTCTTCGGTGATCGAAATTTCCTGACCATTTTCATCGATGATTGCGCACCCCAGAGACTGGTGTGTCTGGGTGCGAATTACGGGTACGGCTTGAGCGTTCTGTTGCAAATCCATGGCCTGTCTCCTCATCAGGGGGTAGCGCTACTGTAGATCCGTTTAATGACTGAGCTGTTACAAACACAGTGTCCATCCCAGTCCAACAGAAATATTCTGAAACTTCCAGCCTCACTTTAGAACTTTACAGCCTAGGCCTTGTAGATCTTGGTCATATTCAAAACGACTGAGAAAGGTTTACCGGTTTAAACCGAACTTCGTTGTAGGCTGGTGGCTTTTCACCCTTGTCCTCTTTCTGGATACCCTCGCATGCTTTCTTCCCGGCACCGTCGGGCCATTCGTTTGGCCACCCATTTTCTTGCGCCATATCGTTGGCAGGCCTTTGGTGCACTGCTGGCGCTGATTGTTACGGCGGGCATCACCTTGTCGATGGGGCAGGGCATTCGCCTGTTGGTCGACAAGGGCTTCATGACTCAGTCACCGCATTTGCTCAACCAGTCGATCGGTTTTTTTCTGGTGCTGGTGCTGGGATTGTCAGTGGGCACCTTTGTGCGTTTTTACCTGGTGTCATGGATCGGTGAGCGGGTGGTCGCCGACATTCGGCGCCAGGTGTTCAATCACCTGATCGGCTTGCATCCGGGGTTTTATGAAAACAACCGCAGCTCGGAAATCCAGTCACGCCTGACCACCGACACCACCTTGCTGCAATCGGTCATCGGCTCTTCGCTGTCCTTGTTCTTGCGCAACAGCCTGATGGTGATTGGCGGTGTGGTGTTGTTGTTTGTCACCAACCCCAAGCTCACCAGTATCGTGGTGGTTGCCCTGCCACTGGTGCTGGTGCCCATCCTGTTCTTTGGTCGCCGGGTGCGCAGTTTGTCGCGTCAGAGCCAGGACCGAATCGCCGATGTTGGCAGTTATGTCGCCGAAGCCTTGGGGCAGATCAAAACGGTTCAGGCCTACAACCATCAACAGCAAGATCAGCAGCGCTTTGCCAGCACTGTGGAGCAGGCCTTTGCTACCGCGCGCAAACGCATCCTGCAACGGGCCTGGCTGATTACCTTGGTTATCTTGCTGGTTCTAGGGGCAGTGGGGGTGATGCTGTGGGTTGGCGGCATGGACGTGATCGCAGGGCGTATCACCGGCGGCGAGTTGGCGGCGTTTGTGTTTTACAGCCTCGTCGTCGGCAGCGCGTTTGGCACCCTGAGTGAAGTGATTGGCGAGTTGCAACAGGCAGCGGGTGCGGCAGAGCGTATTGCCGAACTGCTGCAGGCGAAAAGCCTTATTTTGGCGCCGAGCACGGGGTTGCGCGTGTTGCCTACGCGGGTTGAGGGTAATTTGCAGCTTGAAAACCTGCATTTTTCCTACCCCTCACGGCCTGAAAGCTATGCAATTGACGGCCTGAGCCTGTCGGTCAAGGCGGGCGAGACCCTGGCCCTGGTGGGGCCATCAGGTGCGGGCAAGTCGACGTTGTTTGACTTGTTACTGCGCTTTTACGATCCGCAGCAAGGGCAGATTCTGCTTGAGGGGCAGCCGATCACTCAGCTTGACCCGCAAGACCTGCGCCGTTGCTTTGCCCTGGTGTCGCAAACCCCGGCACTGTTTTTCGGCACCATCGAAGACAACATCCGTTATGGCAACGCTCAGGCCAGTGATGCGCAAGTTGAAGCTGCGGCGCGCATTGCCCATGCCCACGACTTTATCCTGCAAATGCCCGAGGGCTACAAAACCCATTTGGGGGACGGCGGTCTGGGGTTATCGGGCGGTCAGCGCCAGCGTTTGGCGATTGCCCGGGCGTTGCTGGTCGATGCGCCGATCCTGTTGCTGGATGAAGCCACCAGTGCGCTTGATGCCCAGAGCGAGTATTTGATCCAGCAAGCCTTGCCCAGCCTGATGCAAGGTCGCACGACGCTGGTGATTGCCCACCGCCTGGCCACCGTACAAAACGCCGATCGGATTGCGGTGATGGATCAAGGCAAGTTGGTTGCCATCGGCACCCACGCCCAGTTGATCGCCAGCAATCCGCTGTATGCGCGGTTGGCGGCGTTGCAGTTCAATGTAGGGGGGTGAGGTCTGATGTTCTGTAGCCGCTGATGAGGAACGAAGGGCGCGACTCAAGCACCTCGCAGCCTCGCTTCGCTCCTCAGCGGCTACAGAGCAGGGGTGCCGGATTTAGCGGTATTCACACAGGTAAGCAGTATCTACCGCAACCTTGAGCTGGAACTTGCTGTTGGCCGGTACATTGAACTGGCTACCGGTCTTGAAGGTTTCATACTCGCTGCTGCCCGGCAGTTTGACGCTCAGCTCACCCGACACCACGTGCATGATTTCACGCTCGGCCGTACCGAACTCGTATTCACCCGCAGCCATGACGCCAATGGTGGCCTTGCCTTCGGTTTGTGTGAAGGCAATCGACTTGACGGTGCCGTCGAAGTATTCGTTGACTTTAAACATGGCGATTCCTCGGAATGGGCTAAAAATGGCTGGCCAGTATGCAGAAGCGGTTTTATCCCGTCACGCCCTTTTATGGGCGCTAACCCTTCAACACCAGCGGCAATAAACGGGCTGTATTTCGCGCATCTTCCAGGGCCCGGTGTTGTTGCCCGTTGAACTGCATCCCGGCCAGTTGCAGCGCGCTGTTAAGCCCCAGCGGACGCTTTAGCTGGCGGGCCTGGGCGAATTGCTGCTTGAGGTTCATGTGCGGCAATTGCAGCAGGGCACTGTCCAGCTGGTTTTGGCGCCACTCCTGCTCCAGCTGTTTACGGTCGTAGTCGCCCCAACTGGCCCAGCCTTCAAGCCTGGGCAGATGCTGGCCCAACCAGCGTTCGAACTGTTCCCAGACCTGCGCCATGGGCGCCCCGGCATCAATATTGGCCTGGGTGATCCGGGTTAGCTGCCGACAAAAAGGCGTTAACAACGGGCGCCGTTGCGGGCGAATAAAACGCTGAAAATGGCCCACTTCGCGGCCCGTGCGGGTGACCACACTGGCGCCGATTTCAATCACTTCCATTTCTTCCAGAGGCCAGCCGCCATCATCGGTCGTGGCTTCCAGGTCAATTACCAGCCAGTGAGGCATGTGCAGCTTCCTTGAACAGCATCGGCGTTGAGGTTGCAGCGTAGCTAAAGCACAGGCCCTGAGACTAAATTTGTAGTGGGCCAGTCAACTGCTTGCTTGCTAGTCTATATACGCTTTAATTGTGTGCGTGCTCGATCTCAGGTCGTGTGTCGATCAATAAGTTCCAGCCATGGGCGCCGCCAGATGTGTATGGTTTTGAAGTGTTTGCCAATGCAGGTGGTCCACAGCCTGCTGCTGGTCCTTGGCATGGTCTGGTTGACACCGGTTTGGGCCGTCCAGGAAATCAGGGTCGGTGCCGCACACTTTCCGCCGTATACCGTGCGCCCGGAACGCGGCGCCGATATTGGCCTGTTGTCACAATTGCTCAACGCCCTCAACCAGTTGCAGAGCGACTACCGTTTTGTCCTCGTGCCTAGCTCCATACCGCGCCGGGTGCGCGATTTCGAGCGCGGGCGGGTGGACATGATGATGTTTGAAAACCCCGCCTGGGGTTGGCAGGGGCTCTCTTACATTGCTGTCGACATGGGCCTTGAAGACGCTGAAGTGTTTGTCGCCAAGCAGTACCCTGATCGCCAACAAAACTATTTCGACGACCTCAAGGGTAAACGTCTGGCGCTATTCAGCGGTTATCACTACGCTTTTGCCGGGTTCAACCCCACGCCCAAATTTCTCACCGAATCGTTCAACGCAATGCTGACCTACTCCCACGAGAGCAACCTGTTGATGGTCTTGCGCGGGCGGGCAGATATTGCATTGATGACCCGCTCCAACCTGATCGACATGCTGCGCTACGCCCCGCAGGCCAAGTCGGAGCTGATCGTGTCCCAGCGTATCGATCAGACCTATCGTCACTACGCGCTGCTGCGCCCGCAAGCACCGATCCAGAGTCAGCATTTTGCCCAAATGATGCAAAAGCTTCGTGACAATGGTCAGTTGATGGCTATTTTTGCACCTTACAAAATTGCAGTAGTCGCGGTCGAGCCTTCCTAGGCTAAATTTTTCGCCACGGTTCACGTTCTCTGCGTAACTGTTGACGATAAACGTGAGCCCGAACCATGACTGCAATTACCCCGACTCCACCGGCGATGACCATCACCGCAGGCACTCGCCATCCGCTGCGAGCGCCAAAACCCCAAGGTGAAGTCTATCGACGTTTCGATGCGCAGCTTGGCACCTGGATTTCATTGCGGGCGCTGGACATCGAAATCGACCTTGAGCGTTTCAGCCGCTGGCAAAACACCCCGCGGGTGATGGATTTCTGGGAAGAGGGCGGCACCCTGGAAAAGCATCGCCAGTACCTGGAGAAACTCGCGTCAGACCCGCATACCCTGACCCTGATCGGTTGCTTCGATGATCAGCCATTTGCCTATTTCGAGGCCTACTGGGCCAGGGAAGACCGAATTGCGCCGTTCTACGACGTGGATGACTACGATCGTGGGATTCACATGCTGGTGGGAGAGCAGGCGCATCGTGGGCCGCACAAGGTTGCCAGCTGGCTGGCAGCGCTGACCCATTACCTGTTTCTGGATGATCCGCGCACTCAGCGCGTAGTGGCTGAACCCCGGGCCGACAACGCGAAAATGATCGGCTACATGCAGAGTCAGGGCTTTCACCGCTTGAAAGAGTTCGACTTTCCGCACAAGCGAGCGGCCCTGATGATGCAGAGCCGGGAGCAGTTTTTTGCAGGGAGGGAGTTGGTCTGACGCACGCTAAGCAGATCTTTGTGGGAGCGAGCCTGCTCGCGATGGCATCAGCGCCGCCCCCAGAGGTCGTGCGAGCTTAGCGTCGGGCAAAGGTATCGGCTTGCGTTCCCGATACCTTGCGGCAATGCACCAGCGCATCGCGAATCATGAAGTTGACCAGGGTTGGCGACACGCCCAACTCCTTGGCAATGTCCTTTTGCTGCACGCCGTGCAGGCGATACATCTCAAACGCATAGCGGGTACGGCTCGGCAGCTCAGTCAGCGCCGTAGCGATGTGTTCCAGGGTCGAGAAATTGATATGCGAGGTTTCCGGAGACGCGCCGTGAATGACCACATTCAAGCCTTCCTCTTCCGTGCCCGAGTACTTCTGCTCGAGCGCCTGCTTGCGGTAGTGATCGATTGCCAGGTTGCGCACGATCTGGAACAGATAACTCAGCTGCGCCTTGAATGAAGAGGTGATCTGCGGCGCGGACTGCAAGCGGAAGTAGGCATCCTGTACCACATCTTCAGCCCTGGATCGACAACCGGTGATGCGTGCTGCGATCTTGACCAGGATAAGTCGGTTATCGACGAAAGCTTGAAGTAAGGGTGAGTCGCACTTGCTTGTGGACATTTGTTCCGTCATGGAGATCACCTGATGCGATTGAATGAGTGAGGGCCACGGCAAGGGAGGCGACCTACACAGCTGGTCACAAATTAGGCTTAATGATAATGATTGTCAATTGAGAAACAGAATTAATACCGATTCAGGCGACAGACTGAGACATGTCTCACAACGCCCGCGAATGACTTTAAAAGGCCATCACTGCAATGGCTAATTAATTGCCTGGCTCAACCGTTTTCAATGCATGAACGCCGGATACAGAGGCCGGCAATGAATGGTTTGAGGCAGGAGGGCGAGATGTTTTTTGAGCGTAAACCGTCGTTATTTCAACGCAATGGCAGCCTGGCATGAGCGACGTGATCAAGTTGCGTCTGTTCTGCCTGCCTTACTCGGGCGCCAGTGCAATGAGCTATAGCCGCTGGCGCCGTTCCATGCCCGAATGGTTGCAAGTGCGCCCACTGGAACTGCCGGGGCGCGGCATGCGGATGGACGAACCGCTGCAAAGCGATATACGCCGTCTGGCCTGCCAGTTGGCCGATGAAATCAGTGCCGAACTCGACCGTCCTTATGCCTTGTTTGGGCACAGCCTGGGCGGGCTGCTGGCTTTCGAGCTGGCCCATGCTCTGCGTGAGCGCGGCCTGCCTGCACCGCTCGCGTTATTTGCTTCGGCCACGGCCGGGCCTGCCCGGCGCGATGTCAGCGAATACACCGTGGCGAAAACCGATGAACAGTTGATTGCCCGTTTGCGCGAGCTTAAAGGCACCGGCGAAGAGCTGCTGGCCAATGCCGAACTGATGCAGTTGATGCTGCCGATCCTGCGCGCCGATTTCCTGTTATGTGGCAGTTTCAGCTATGGCCAGCGTGCGCCGTTGCCCATTCCCATCCACGTGTTCGGCGGCAAGCAGGACAGTGTGCGCACCGAACAACTGCTCGATTGGCAAACCGATACCTGCAACAGGTTTTCCCTCGACATGTTTGAGGGCCATCACTTCTTTCTGGTGCAGCAGGAAGTTGCGCTGTTGCGCAGCGTTCGTCGTTACGCCGAAGAGCATCTGACACGCTGGCGCAATCAGCAGGCCCGACAGCCTGGCGGGTAAAGCCGCGCGCTGTTGCCTCGTATTTCAAGCACACCGATTTTCTTTCAAGCCGACCCCAGGCAGGAAACCCCATGATGGACGCGTTCGAACTCCCCGGTAACTTGGCCCAAGCCCTTCAACTGCGTGCAGCAAAGACCCCGGATCGACTGGCGCTACGGTTCCTCGCCGACGACCCGCTGGACGCGGTGGTGCTCAGTTATGGTGAGCTGGATCTGCGTGCGCGCACCATTGCCGCCGCCTTGCAGGCCAATGCTGGCGTGGGCGAGCGAGCGGTCTTGCTGTTCCCCAGTGGCCCGGATTACGTCGCGGCATTTTTTGGCTGTTTGTATGCCGGGGTGATTGCCGTGCCGGCCTATCCACCGGAGTCGGCACGCCGTCATCATCAAGAACGCTTGTTGTCGATTCTGGCCGATGCCGAGCCGCGCCTGCTATTGACCAGCAGCGCTCTGCGCGAGCCCTTGCTGCAAATGAGCGAACTGGTTGGCGCTGATGCGCCACAATTGCTCTGCGTCGACAGTCTCGACCCGCACCAGGCCAGCGCTTGGCAGCCGGTTGCTTTGCAGGCCGACGATATTGCCTTTTTGCAGTACACCTCAGGCTCCACTGCGTTGCCCAAAGGCGTGCAGGTGACCCACGGCAATCTGGTTGCCAATGAGATGTTGATCCGCCGCGGATTTGGTATCGACCTCAACCCGGATGACGTGATTGTCAGCTGGCTGCCGCTGTATCACGACATGGGCCTGATTGGTGGTTTGCTGCAACCGGTCTTCAGCGGCGTGCCCTGTGTGCTGATGTCACCGGCCTATTTTTTGACCCGACCGTTGCGTTGGCTGGAGGCCATCAGTGAGTACGGTGGCACCATCAGCGGCGGGCCGGACTTCGCCTATCGGCTATGCCGTGAGCGGGTCAGCGACACGGCCTTGGCTGCGCTGGACCTGAGCCGCTGGCGCGTCGCCTATTCGGGGTCCGAGCCGATTCGGCAAGACACCCTTGAGCACTTTGCGGATAAATTTGCGCCTTGTGGCTTCAGCCCAGACAGCTACTTTGCTTCCTACGGTTTGGCCGAAGCCACGCTGTTTGTCACTGGTAGTCAGCGCGGTCAAGGCATCCCGGCTCTGTGCCTGGATGACCTGGCATTGGCCAACAACCGGATCGTGGCGGGCGACGGTAGCCCGGTGATGAGTTGTGGCTTCAGTCAACCCGAACACGCAGTGCTTATTGTCGACCCGAAAAGCCTTGAGGTTCTGCCTGACAATTGCGTTGGTGAAGTCTGGGCCAACGGCCCGAGCATCGCCCACGGTTACTGGCGCAACCCCGAGGCCAGCGCCAGCACCTTTGTCGATTTTCAAGGCGGTATCTGGCTGCGTACTGGCGACCTGGGCTTTATGCGTGACGGCGAGCTGTTTATCACAGGTCGGCTGAAGGACCTGCTGATCGTCCGCGGCCACAACCTCTACCCACAGGACATCGAAAAAACCATCGAGCGTGAGGTCGAAGTGGTGCGCAAAGGCCGGGTCGCGGTATTCGCGGTCAACGCCAAAGGCGAGGAGGGGATAGGCGTTGCCGCTGAAATCAGCCGCAGCGTGCAAAAAATCCTGCCCCCGGAAACGTTGATCAACAGGATTCGCCAGGCGGTGGCTGAAGCTACTCAGCAAGCCCCGAGCCTGGTGGTACTGCTCAATCCTGGAGCACTGCCGAAAACCTCCAGTGGCAAACTGCAGCGTTCGGCCTGTCGTAGCCGGTTGGCCGCTGGCAGCCTCGACAGCTATGCGCAGTTCCCTCCTGAGCACGGCGCGCCAGCCTCGGCCGATGCGGTGCAGCGTGGGAGCGAGCTGGAGGCCCTGATCGCCTGGGTCTGGTGTGAGCATTTGCAGGTTGAGCAAGTGGCGCCAGACGATCACTTTTTTCTGTTGGGCGGCAACTCGATTCTAGCCACCCAAGTCATCGCCCATCTGCGCCAGGAACTCAAGCTTGAGCTGAATCTGCGCCTGTTGTTCGAGTCCCCGACCCTGAGCGCTTTCGCAGCCGGGGTAGGCGCCTTGCAGCAGGATGGCGGGCTGGCCCAGGGCGCAATTGCAACCTTGCCCCGCGATCAGGAATTGCCCCAGTCGTTGGCGCAGAACCGTCTGTGGTTTATGTGGCAGCTCGACCCGCAGAGCAGCGCCTATACCATCCCGGGTGGCTTGCGTTTGCGCGGTGAACTGGACGAAGCGGCGTTGCGCAGCAGCTTTGCGCGCTTGATCGAACGTCATGAAGCTTTGCGTACACGTTTTTATGAACGCGATGGCCAGGCCTTGCAGTGCGTTGATGCCGCGAGCGACTTTGCTCTGCAAGTGGTCGACCTCAGCACCTTGGCGAGCCCTGAGCGTGAAGCCCGGGCACAGCAAGTTCGTGAGGAGCAAGCCCGCACCCGATTCGACCTGGAGCACGGCCCGCTATTTCAGGTCACGCTGGTCAAGCTCGATGATCAAGAGCATCAGCTGTTACTGACATTGCACCACATCATCGCGGACGGCTGGTCGTTGAACCTGTTGATCGACGAATTTTCCCGGTTCTACGCGGCAGCATGCCTGGGCCAGCCGCTGGAGCTGGCGCCGCTGACACTGCAATACGCCGACTACGGCAGTTGGCAGCGCCAATGGCTGGCGCAAGGCGAGGCCGAGCGTCAGCTCAACTACTGGAAGCAGCAGTTGGGCGATCAGCACCCGAGCCTCAGCCTGAGTACCGATCAGCCGCGCTCGGCGCAGCGTAAACACAGCGCTGCGCGTTACAGCCTGAAGCTCGATGCGGCCCTTGGCAGCGCCATCCGGCAAACGGCGCAGGCCCACGAGTGCACGCCATTTATGCTGTTGCTGGCGAGCTTGCAGACTCTGCTTCATCGTTACACCGGCCAGCGTGATATTCGCATCGGCGTCCCCAGTGCCAATCGCCCGCGACAGGAAACCCACGGTCTGATCGGCTTCTTTATCAACACCCTGGTGCTGCGCGCCGAGCTGGATGGGCGCCTGGCATTTGCTGACCTGCTGCATCAGACCCGTCAAGCTACCCTCGATGCCCAGGGGCATCAGGACCTGCCGTTCGAGCAACTGCTCGAAGCCTTCCCGCAAGCCCGTGAGCAGGGCCTGTTTCAGATCATGTTCAACCACCAGCAGCGTGATCTTGGCGCCTTGCGCCGTCTGCCGGGCTTGCTTGCCGAAGAGCTGCAATGGCACAGCCGCGAAGCCAAGTTCGACCTGCAACTGCACAGTGAAGAGGACCGTCATGGGCGCCTGACTCTGGCGTTCGACTACGCTGATGAACTATTTGACGCTGGCACCATTGCGCGGTTGGCCGAGCACTATGTCAGCCTACTGGAGCAGGTCACCGCCTGCAGCACCCGGCCCCTCGGCGATCTGCAACTGCTCAATGCGCAGCAGGTGAGCGAGCAGCAGCAGTGGAGCGCCGCCCCCTGTGCCCCTGCCGAACGCTGGTTGCCCGAGTTGCTGGAGCAGCAGGTTCAGCAGGCGCCGGACGCCATCGCCTTGATGTGGGACGGTGGCAGCCTCGACCTGGCCAGCTTGCATGCCCAGGCCAATCGCCTGGCGCACTACCTGCGCGACAAAGGCGTTGGCCCGGATGTACCGGTGGCGATTGCTGTCGAGCGTTCGCCGCAGTTGCTGATCGGTTTGCTGGCAATTATCAAGGCCGGTGGCGCCTATGTGCCACTGGATCCGGACTACCCGCCGGAGCGTCTGGCCTACATGCTGCAAGATTGCGGCGCGACAATCCTGCTCAGCCAGAGCCATCTGCTGGGCAGGCTACCCGCTGGTAAAACCCTCAGCGTGATTGCCATGGACAGCCTCAAGCTGGACAACTGGCCAAGCCATGCGCCGGGCTTGCATTTGCACGGTGATAACCTCGCCTATGTGATCTACACCTCCGGCTCCACCGGCCAGCCCAAGGGCGTGGGCAATACCCATGCGGCACTCGCCGAGCGTTTGCAGTGGATGCAGGCCACCTACGCGTTGCAGGTCGACGATGTACTGATGCAAAAAGCTCCGATCAGCTTCGATGTGTCGGTGTGGGAGTGCTTCTGGCCGCTGATAACCGGTTGCCGTCTGGTCCTGGCAGGGCCCGGCGAGCACCGCGACCCGCAACGTATTGCACAGTTGGTGGAGCAATTTGGCGTCACCACCCTGCACTTTGTGCCCGCGCTGTTGCGCCTGTTTGTCGACGAGCCGCAAACCCGGCAGTGCAGCAGTTTGCGCCTACTGTTTGCGGGCGGCGAGGCCTTGCCCGCCGAGTTGCGCAATCATGTGTTGCAACAGTTGCCTGCGGTGCAGTTGCACAACCGCTATGGCCCGACCGAAACCGCGATCAACGTCACCCATTGGCAATGCAACCTGGCAGATGGCGAGCGTTCGCCCATCGGTCGGCCATTGGCCAACGTGCTGTGCCGGGTACTCGACAGCGAACTCAACCCGCTGCCGGCTGGAGTGCCAGGCGAGCTGTGTATTGGCGGTAGCGGTCTGGCGCGGGGTTATCTCGACCGGCCTGGGTTGACCGCAGAACGCTTTGTTGCCGACCCCCTGGGCGAGCCGGGTGCCCGTCTGTATCGCACCGGTGATCAGGTGCGCTGGAACGCGCACGGGGTGCTGGAATACCTCGGGCGTCTCGACCAGCAGGTCAAGCTGCGTGGCTTTCGCGTCGAACCGCAGGAAATCGAGGCCTGCTTGCTGGCCCAACCCGCTGTGGCGCAAGTGGCGGTAATGATCCGCGAGACGGCCGCCGGGCCGCAGTTGATCGGCTACTACACGGCGCTGCCGGGGGCGGCGTGCGAAGACCAGCTCAAGGCCGCACTGGCTGAGCAATTACCGGAGTACATGGTACCTGCGCAATTGCTGCGGCTGGACGCCATGCCCTTGAGCCCCAGCGGCAAACTGGATCGCCGGGCCTTGCCCGAGCCCGTGTGGCAAGCCCGTGAACACATCGCACCGCAGACCGCACTTGAGCAGCAAATAGCGGCAATCTGGAGTGCAGTCCTGGGGCTGGAGCGCATTGGTTTGCGCGATGATTTCTTCGCCCTAGGCGGGCACTCGTTGCTGGCCACGCAAATCGTCTCGCGGGTGCGTCAGGCCTGTGATGTGGAACTGGCCTTGCGCACTCTGTTTGAAGCCAGTGAACTGGGTGAGTTTGTCGCCCAGGTGCAGGCGATTCAGGCGGCAGGCCAGCGCAACACGCAATTGCCCATCGCCCTGGTCGACCGTAACCAGCCGGTGGCACTGTCGTATTCGCAACAGCGCATGTGGTTCCTCTGGCAAATGGAGCCTGACAGCCCGGCGTACAACGTCGGCGGCATGGCGCGACTTAAAGGCGTGCTGGATGTCGAGCGCTTCGAAGCCGCTTTGCAGGCCCTGATCCAGCGCCACGAAACCCTGCGCACCCGCTTCCCCAGTGTGGATGGCGTGGCCTGTCAGCAAGTCCACCGTGAAACCCTGCTGAACATGGCCTGGCTGGACCTCAGTCTGCTGGACGAAGCCACCCGCCAGCAGCGTCTGCAAGCGCTGGCCGACAGTGAAGCGCATCGACCGTTTGATCTTGAACGCGGCCCGCTGCTGCGCGCGTGCATGGTCAAGGCTGCTGACCGCGAACACTACTTTGTACTGACCTTGCATCACATCGTTACCGAAGGCTGGGCGATGGATATTTTTGCCCGTGAACTGGGCGTGCTGTACGAAGCGTTTGTCGATGATCGTTTGTCGCCACTGACGCCGCTGGCCGTGCAATACCTCGACTACAGCGTATGGCAGCGCCAGTGGCTGGAGTCAGGCGAGCGCCAGCGCCAGCTCGATTACTGGACCGCCAAGCTCGGCAACGAACACCCGCTGCTGGAGCTCCCCGCCGACCGTGTGCGGCCTTCGGTGCAAAGCCATCGGGGCGAGCTGTACCGTTTTGATCTCAGCGCCGAACTGGCGGCACGGGTGCGGGCGTTCAATGCAGAGCACGGTTTGACCCTGTTTATGACCATGACCGCAACCCTGGCGGTGTTGCTCTATCGCTACAGCGGCCAGACCGACCTGCGCATCGGCGCACCGGTGGCCAACCGCATTCGCCCGGAAAGCGAAGGGCTGATTGGTGCGTTTCTCAATACCCAGGTGCTGCGCTGCCAACTGGACGGGGCGATGCGCGTTGGCGAATTGATCGAACAAGTGCGCCAGACCGTGATCGAAGGCCAGTCGCACCAGGACTTGCCGTTTGACCATCTGGTCGAAGCGCTGCAACCGCCACGCAGTGCAGCCTACAACCCGCTGTTTCAGGTGATGTGTAACGTGCAGCGCTGGGAGTTCCAGCAAAGCCGCGAGCTGGCGGGCATGACGGTCGAGTACCTGGCCAATGATGCCAGGGCGACCAAGTTCGACCTCAACCTGGAAGTCACTGACCTGGACCACCGCCTGGGCTGCTGCCTGACTTACAGCACGGACCTGTTCGACGAACCACGCATCGCGAGCATGGCCGGGCACTGGCGCAACCTGCTGGAGGCATTGTTGGGCGATCCCGAGCAGCGTCTGAGCGAATTGCCGCTGTTGCACGCCCAGGAACAACAGCGCCTACTGGCCGGCATGGCGCCGCCAGAGGCCGAGTACAACCTTGAGTCGTGCATCCAGAGCCTGTTCACCGAACAGGCGCTGGTACGTCCCGATGCCATTGCCCTGACTTTTGGCGGGGAGCACTTGAGCTATGCCCAGCTCAATGGCCGCGCCAACCGGTTGGCCTGGCGGCTGCGCGAACTTGGGGTCGGTCCTCAGGTACGTGTAGGGCTGGCGCTGGAGCGCTCAATGGAGATGGTGATCGGCCTGCTGGCGATCCTCAAGGCTGGTGGCGCCTACGTGCCACTGGACCCGGAGTACCCGCTGGAGCGCCTGCACTACATGATTGAAGACAGTGGCATTGGTTTGCTGTTGAGTCACCGCACCCTATTTGCCGAACTGGGCGAGTTGCCCGAGGGCGTGGCTCGCTGGAGCCTGGAAGACGACAGCCCGCAACTGGCGGCTTATCCGTGCAGCGAACTGCCGTTCATCACCATGGCGCAGCATCAGGCGTACCTGATCTACACCTCGGGCTCTACCGGCCAGCCCAAGGGCGTGGTGGTGTCCCACGGTGAAATTGCAATGCATTGCCGCGCGGTTATCGAGCGTTTTGGCATGCGTCCGGATGACTGCGAGTTGCATTTTTATTCGATTAACTTCGACGCCGCCACCGAGCGCTTGCTGGCACCCCTGCTGTGCGGCGCGCGGGTGGTGTTGCGCGCCCAAGGGCAGTGGGATGCGCAGGAAATCTGCCAACTGATAGCACAGCAGCAGGTCAGTATTCTGGGCTTTACCCCCAGTTATGGCAGCCAATTGGCGCAATGGCTGGAGACCCAACAGCGGACCCTGCCAGTGCGCATGTGTATCACCGGTGGCGAGGCACTGACGGGCGAGCATCTGCAACGCATTCGCGATGCATTCCAGCCGGATGTGTTTTTCAATGCCTATGGCCCGACTGAAACCGTGGTTATGCCGCTGGCCTGTCTGGCTCCGCAACATCTCGAAGAGGGCGCAGCCAGCGTACCCATTGGCCAGGTAATTGGCGCACGGCTGGGATATATCCTCGACGCTGGGCTGGCCTTGGTGCCGCAAGGTGCCACCGGCGAGTTGTACATTGGCGGGGCGGGGCTGGCGCAGGGTTATCACCGGCGTCCGGGCATGACGGCCGAGCGCTTTGTCGCCGATCCTTTTGCATGCAACGGTGGGCGCCTGTACCGCACCGGCGATCTGGTGCGCCAGCGCGTCGATGGTCTGGTCGAGTACCTGGGGCGTATCGACCAGCAAGTGAAAATCCGCGGTTTCCGTATCGAACTGGGGGAAATCGAAACTCGCCTGCTGCAACAGCCCGGCGTGCGTGAAGCCGTGGTTCTGGCGCTGGATCTGCCCGCTGGCAAGCAACTGGCAGCGTATCTGGTAGTAGATACCGCGCAGCAGGATCGGGCGCAATTGCGCGCAGCACTCAAGGCGCAACTACCGGACTACATGGTGCCCAGCCACTTTATCCTGCTGGCCAGCATGCCGCTGACGGCCAACGGCAAGCTCGACCGCCGTGCCTTGCCAAGCCCGGACCCTGAGCTTGAGCGCCAGCAATACGTGGCCCCGTGCGACCCGCTGCAACAAAGCCTGGCGGCGGTCTGGTGCGACGTACTGAACCTGAAACAGGTGGGCCTGGACGATAACTTTTTTGAGCTGGGCGGCGACTCGATTCTGTCGATTCAAGTGGTCAGCCGCGCCCGGCAATTGGGGATTCACTTCAGCCCCCGGGACCTGTTCCAGCATCAGACCGTGCAGGCGCTGGCCAATGTCGCCACGCGTACTGAACAGAATCGCGCCGAGCAAGGACTGCTTCGCGGCGAGTCGGCGTTGACGCCGATCCAGCACTGGTTCTTCGACACCGACATGCCCAACCGCGAGCACTGGAACCAGTCGCTGCTGCTGGCGCCAACCCTTCGTCTTGAGCCGCAGCCACTGGCCCGCGCGCTGGCTGCATTGTTGGAACAGCATGACGCCTTGCGTTTGAGCTTTGGTGAAATGGCCGGGCAATGGCGGGCCGAATACCGCACCGAGTTCGATCAGCCGTTGCTGTGGCACGAGACAGTTGCGCACATGCAGCAATGCACTGGGCTGTTCGCTGATGCCCAGCGCAGTCTCGATCTGCAACAGGGCCCGCTGCTGCGTGCGGTACTGGTAGATGGTCCGGATGGCGAGCAACGCTTGCTGCTGGTGATCCATCACCTGGCGGTGGATGGCGTGTCCTGGCGCGTTCTGCTCGAAGACCTGCAAACCCTCTATCGGCAAGCGGCTGCGCAACAAGCGCTGCAATTGCCGGGCAAAACCAGCGCCTCAAGTGCCTGGGCGGCACGTCTGCAAGCCTATGCTGGTAGCGATTCGCTGCGCGAAGAACTGAGCCTGTGGCAACGGCAACTGAACGGCCCGCGGGTCGAATTACCGTGTGCCAACCCGCAGGGCGGGCGGCAAAATCTGCACGCCCATACCGTCAGCGTGGGCCTCGGTTGCGAGCACACCCGCCAACTGCTGCAACAGGCACCGAGTGCCTATCGGACCCAGGTCAACGACCTGCTCTTGACCGCTCTGGCACGCGTACTGTGCCGATGGACCGGGCAACCCTCGGCCCTGGTACAGCTCGAAGGCCACGGTCGCGAAACCCTGTTTGACGAGATCGACCTGAGCCGCACCGTGGGTTGGTTCACCAGTGCCTATCCACTACGGCTGACACCCTCCAGCGCAGGGCAGGGCGCCTCGATCAAGGCGATCAAGGAGCAACTGCGCAGCGTGCCGCACAAGGGGCTGGGCTATGGCGTGCTGCGCTATCTGACCGATAGCGCGACCCGTGAGGCATTGGCCGCCTTGCCTGAGGCTGCGGTCACCTTCAACTACCTCGGTCAGTTCGACCAGAGCTTTGCCGATGATGCGCTGTTCCACCCTCTGGACGAGCCGACGGGTGCGGCCCATGACCCGCTGGCACCGTTGGCGAACGAGCTGAGTATCGACAGCCAGGTGTATGGCGGTGAATTATTGCTGCGCTGGACCTTCAGCGCCGAGCGTTATACCCCGCAGATCATCGAGCAATTGGCGCATGCCTATGTCAGCGAACTGCAAGACCTGATTGGCCATTGCCTGAGTACCCCCGCGGGCGGTTTTACGCCGTCGGATTTCCCCCTGGCCAGGCTCGATCAGGTCCAGCTTGATGCCTTGCCGGTCGCTGCCGAGCTGATCGAAGATCTGTACCCGATGACTCCGATGCAAGAGGGCATGTTGCTGCATACGCTGCTGGAACCGGGCACCGGCTTGTACTACATGCAGGACCGTTATCGGATCAACAGTGCCCTTGACCCGCAGCGTTTTGCCGATGCCTGGCAGGCGGTGATTGCTCGCCACGAAGCACTGCGTGCCTCGTTCTGCTGGAACGTCGGCGAGCAGATGCTGCAAATTATCCATCGTCCCGGTGCTGCACCAATCGACTATCTGGACTGGAGCGCCGAGCCCGAAGACGACCATGAAGCGCGCTTGCAGGCACTGCACAAAAGCGAGCGCGAAACCGGCTTTGATTTGCTCAATCGGGCACCGTTCCACCTGCGCCTGATCCGCCTGGGCGAGGCCCGTTACTGGTTCATGATGAGCAACCACCACATTCTGATCGATGCCTGGTGCCGCTCACTGCTGATGAGCGACTTTTTTGAAATCTACAGCGCCCTGGGCGAGGCCCGAACCCCGCTACTGAGCGCGGCACCCCGTTATCGCGACTATATCGGCTGGCTGCAACAGCAAAATCTGGAACAGGCCAAAAACTGGTGGCAACGCAACCTGCAAGGCTTTGAGCAGACCACCCATATCCCCAGTGATCGCCCGTTCCTGCGTGAGCATGCGGGCCAAAGCGGCGGCATGCTGGTGGGTGACTGTTACACCCGCCTTGAGGCACGCGATGGTGTGCGTTTGCGTGAACTGGCGCAGCAGCACCAACTGACCATCAACACCTTCGCCCAGGCGGCGTGGGCTCTGGTGCTGCGTCGCTTCAGCGGTGAGCGCGACCTGGTATTTGGGGTCACTGTGGCCGGGCGGCCGGTGGAGCTGGCGCATATGCAACAGACCGTCGGACTGTTTATCAACAGTGTGGCGCTGCGTGTGCAAATGCCCCAGGACGGCCAGCCGCTGGGGGTTGCTCAATGGCTCAGGGCCTTGCTTGAACACAATATCGAACTGCGCGAATACGAATACCTGCCGCTGGTGACGATCCAGGAGCGCAGCGAACTGCCCAAGGGCCAGCCACTGTTCGACAGCCTATTCGTGTTCGAAAACGCGCCGGTGGATATGTCGGTCATGACCCGCGCCCAGCACCTTAATGCGACCTCTGATTCGGGCCGTACTCACACCAACTTTCCGCTGACTGCGGTGTGTTATCCAGGTGATGACCTGGGCTTGCACCTGTCCTATGACCAGCGCTTTTTCGAGCATGGCAGCGTTGAACAGATGCTTGGGGAGTTCAAGCGCCTGCTGTTGGCCTTGATGGACGGCCTCGATGGCGACATGAGCGAGTTACCGTTGTTGGGCGAATTGGAACAGCAATTTTTGCTCGACAACTGCAACCGCAGCCAGCGCCAATACCCGCTGCAACAGAGCTACGCCGAGCTGTTTGAAGCGCAGGTTGCAGCGCATCCGCAGCGCATCGCCGCCAGTTGCCTCGAACAGCGCTGGACTTACAGTGAACTCAACCAGCGCAGCAACCGCCTGGGGCATGCTCTGATCGCGGCAGGCGTGGGGCCAGATCAACCGGTGGCGTTGCTGGCCGGGCGCGGGCTGGACTTGCTGGGCATGATTATCGGCAGCTTCAAGGCCGGGGCAGGTTACCTGCCGCTGGACCCGGAGCTGCCCGGCTCACGTCTGCTGCGCATTATCGAACTGAGCCGCACGCCGTTGCTGGTGTGTACCGAAGCTTGCCGCGAGCAAGCCGAGGCGTTGCTCGACGCCGCCGGGTGCGCAGTGCGTCCGCGCCTGCTGGTTTGGGAGTCGGTGCAAGCGGCCGGGTTGGCAGAACATGACCCGCAGGTGTACAGCCAGCCGGATAACCTGGCCTATGTGATTTACACCTCGGGCTCTACCGGACTGCCCAAGGGCGTGATGGTGGAGCAGCGCGGCATGCTCAATAACCAGTTGAGCAAAGTGCCGTATCTGCAACTGACTGAGCACGATGTGATTGCTCAGACCGCCTCGCAAAGCTTTGATATTTCGGTGTGGCAGTTCCTTGCGGCGCCGCTGTTTGGCGCTCGGGTCGATATTGTCCCCAATACCGTGGCCCATGATCCGCAGGCGTTGCTGGCGCAGGTCAATGCGCAGGGCATTACGGTGCTGGAAAGCGTGCCGTCACTGATCCAGGGCATGCTGGCCGAGGCCCCGGTGCAACTCGACGGTCTGCGCTGGCTGCTACCGACCGGGGAGGCCATGCCCCCCGAGCTTGCTTTGCAATGGCTGCTGCGCTACCCCGATATCGGCCTGGTGAATGCCTATGGCCCGGCGGAATGTTCGGATGACGTGGCCTTCTTTTGTGTCGACCATGCTTCGACCCAGGGCAGTTATTTGCCGATTGGCACCCCGACCGACAACAACCGTCTGTATCTGCTGGATGGCGCCTTGCAACTGGTTCCGTTGGGCGCCGTGGGTGAGTTGTGCGTGGCGGGCACCGGAGTGGGCCGCGGTTATATCAGTGACCCGTTGCGTACCGCGACGGTCTTTGTGCCCAACCCGTTTGGCGCGCCGGGCGAGCGTTTGTACCGCACCGGTGACCTGGCACGGCGGCGCAAGGATGGCGTGCTGGAGTACGTGGGTCGGATCGACCATCAGGTGAAAATTCGCGGTTACCGTATCGAGCTGGGTGAAATCGAGGCACGTCTGCACGAACAGGCACATGTCCGAGACGCGGCGGTCAGCGTCCAGCAAGGTGTTAACGGAAAGTATCTGGTGGGCTACCTGGTGGGGGCGCCTTCGGCCCTTGCTCAAAGCGAACAACTGGAGCAGATCAAACAGCACCTGCGCGCTGAACTCCCCGAGTACATGGTGCCGCTGCACTGGTTGTGGATGGAGCGATTGCCCTTGAACGCCAACGGCAAACTGGACCGCAAGGCGTTACCGCCGATTGAAATTGGTCAATTGCAGCGCGAAAACTTCGTCGCCCCGCGCACTGAGCTGGAACAGACTCTGGCTGATATCTGGGCACAGGTGCTGAACCTGGAGCAGGTCGGGGTGAGTGACAATTTCTTCGAACTGGGCGGGCATTCACTGTTGGCGACGCAAATCGCCTCACGGGTGCAAAAAGTATTGCAGCGCAACGTGCCGCTGCGAGCGATGTTCGAATGCAGTTGTGTTGAACAACTGGCGCTGTATATCGAAGGGCTGGAGAGCAGCGAAATCAACGAAGAAAAAGTCGATCGCCTGAGTGACCTGATGGCAGAGCTGGAGGGGTTGTAGGCGGTGATGTGAAGCCCGCTCCCGCAGTCAATGCAGGAGTGGGCTTGATTGCGTTGTTAGCGCCACGGTGAATCTGAGCTGCCGCGTCTCAGCATCGCAAATAACCCCTGGCGCCTGTCGCCTACTTTGGCCCCAGAATCTGCACCAGTTTTTCTGGCGACGGAGCACCTTGCTGTTGTTGCAAGTTGCCTTGTTCGTCCAGATAGAAAATCGCCGGAGTCGCGGCAACATCCAGTTCTTCCATCAACTTCGCGTTGGCATCCAGTTTGGCCTGGATGTCCGCCGGGATTTTGCTCAATGGCTTGAGGGTGCTGGCCTTGCCGGCTTTCTCATGCTCGTGCAGGGCTTGCTGCGGGTCCTTGGCACCCAGCAGGGCGGCAGATTTGGCCGGGCTGTCTTCGCGGATGATCCCTACCATGATGTGGCGCAATTGCACTTTGCCCGAGTCGACCCAAGGACGAGCCTGTTCCCAGAACATGTTGCAGTACGGGCAGTTCGGGTCGCTGAACAGGTAAACGGTGCGCGGTGCATCCTTTTTGCCATCGGCAATCCAGTTGCTCTTTTCCATCTCTGTCCAGACCTGCTTGGCCATCGGCTCGTACACCAGCTTTTGCAGCGGGGCCAGGCTCAGGTCCTTGCCGTCGGCGTCATACAAATTGCCCACCAGCACGTTGCCGTCCTTGGTCAGGTACAGCGCCATGCCACGGTTCTGGTACTGGGCGGCATAACCACGCAAACCGCCGGGAGCGTCAAAGCTGCCGATGATCTTTGCGCCCTTGGCTTCAATCTTCTTGATTGCCGGTGGTAACTCTTCGGCCTGCAACACAGGGGATTGCAAGAGCGCCGCGCCCAGCAGGGCGGTCATGCTCAGGGTTAGCAGTTTGCGGTTAAACATTTTTGCTGATTCCTTGCAGGGTCGGCCTGTTGGGCCGACATTGAATTGTTCAGATTGAAGGGCTCCATGGCCCGGGCCAGACTGGCTTGCGACAGCTCGCCCAGATGACTGCCCAGCAGACGGCCTTCAGCGTTATAGAACAGGGTAGTCGGCAGTGCCATTGAGCCGACTTTTTGTGCCAGTTGGCCGCCACTGTCGAACAGCACGTTGCTCAGGTTCAGGCCCTGGGTTTCAAGAAAGGTGCTGACGCTCTGCATGCTTTCGCCCTGATTGACGAACAGGAAGGTCACGTTCTGATGCTGATGCTGGGCGTTTTGCAGTACCGGCATTTCGCGTCGGCAAGGCGGGCACCAGGTGGCCCACAGGTTGATCACCAGCGGGCCGCCCTGATAGCTGCTCAACTGCACTGATTCGCCGTTGGCGTTACGCAATACCAACTCCGGGAGGCGCGTGCCCTGTTCGTAAAGGCTGGACGAAAGACTGGCCAGCAGCCAGAACGCCAGCCCGCTACCCAGTCCCCAGCCCAATGGGCGGCGCAACCCGACGCGGCGCCAGCTGAAAATGACCGCACCGACCAGTACCGCCGCCAGCCCCGGCCATAGCAAAAACCCGCCGTCGCGCAAATCGAGGACCTGCAGCGGGTCGTCCTTGAAATAGCGCCAGTAGCTGAGTACAAAACCGATGCGCGCGGTAAGCAAACCCAGCAAAAACAAGGTGAACAATACGGACTCGGGGTTTTCGCCACCGCGTTTGGCTACGCGCCAACCCACCAGTGTCGCCAGGGCAAGGGCCAGGATCAGCAGCAAGTGGTTGATGGCCAGCGCAAACGAACCGATGGTCAGGGTAAGCATTTATAGGAGTTCCCGGGTGGCGTTCCAGTTATTCAAAAAGGTCTGGGCGTTGACTTCGCCAGTGATACGTTGCCCGCGACGCTCAACGCCATTGGGGCCGATCCAGACAAAGCTGGGCGGGCCCGGTACCTGATAGCGGCTGAGCAGCTCGCGGCTGGCGACATTATCGGCGGTCACGTCAAGACGCAACAGGCGCACGCCTTGTAAGGCATCCATCACTTGGGGTTTAGCGAATACCTGCTTTTCCATAACCTTGCACGATACGCACCAGTCGGCGTAGTAATCGAGCATGACCCACTGCCCGTCAGCCTTGGCGCTAGCCAGTTCACGGTCCAGACTGGTGGGGTCCTTGATGGTGATAAAGGCGTCGTGGGCAGTGCTTGCGGAACTGCTGCCCGCCACTGTTTTTGCGGTATACACCTGCAAGGGTTGCCACAGCTCGGTGCTGCCACCGGCAGCACCCACCAGTAACAGACAGCCCCACAAACCGGCCAGCAGGCTTAGTGGATTGAACAGCGCTTTGGCGCGCAGAAATGTCTGCGCCTGCAGCCACAGGCTGCATCCCAGAATGATCAGCAGGATACCCCACAGACCGATCCACAAGGACTCATCGAGTACCGGGCGGACCAGCAACAACGCGGTGCCCAGGAACAGAAAGCCAAACAGGCCTTTCATCAGGTTCATCCAGGCGCCGGGCTTGGGCAGGAAGCGGCTGCCCACGGTAACCAGCAGCAACAGCGGCACGCCGATCCCCAGGCCCATCACAAACAGCACCAGGCCACCTTCAAGCGCATTGCCGCTTTGCGCGATATACAGCAAGGCACCGGCCAGCGGCGCCGTCATGCAGGGCCCAACCAGCAAGCCGGACAGGGCGCCAAGAATACCCGCGCCGATCAGGCTGCCGCCCTTGCGTCCACGCCCGGCGCTTTCCAGGCGGTCACGCAAGCCAGCGGGCAATTGCAGTTCAAAAAAACCGAACATCGGCAGTGCCAGCACCACAAACAATGCGGCAAAACTGCCCAGCAGCCAGGGTTGTTGCAGCAACGCCTGCAAGTTGGCGCCCAGCAGGGCCGCCAATACGCCCAGCCCGGCATACACCAGCGCCATGCTGATCACATAACTGCCGGCCACGGCGAAACCGCGTCCGGCAGTGGCACCACTGCCCACGACCAGCCCGGCCAGAATCGGCAACATTGGCAGAGAGCAAGGGGTAAAGGCCAGCAGCAGCCCGAGGCCGAAGAACAGCAGCAAACTCCAGCCCAGCGAACGCTGCTGCAAACTCGCAGCCAGTGACTGGTCCTGTGCCTGATCTTGTGCGGCCATTGGCTGTGCACCGCCCAAGTCAACCGTCTGGCTTTGCGGCGGGTAGCACAGCCCCGCATCGGCGCAGCCTTGCCAACTGACCTTGACCTGACCGCTGGTGCCTGCCGGGATGACTATCGCAACGCTATCGCGGTAGACCTGGGTGGCGCCAAAAAACTCGTCGCTGTGTTCCAGCCCTTGCGGCAATACAGGGGTTTTTGCTGGGTCCAGCCCGTCAAACTTGAAACGTTTTTGATACAGATAGTAGGTGTCGGCTATTTTCCACTGCAGGCGGGTTTCGCCTGAGGGCAATGGCTCGGCACTGAATACAAAGGCCTTGTTGACCGGCAGAAAGTCGGGCTGTGCGAATGGATTGTTCGCGGTCTGGGCCTGGGCCACACCGACCAAACACATCAATAGCAAGGACAGCAGCAAACGCATGGATAAAGCCTTGGGCAAGTTCAAGTACCGCTACAGTGTGTTCCTGCGATTAACCGATCATTAACCGATGCATATCGCGGTGTACACGGCATAATCGGCCCTTAATCCCATGACCTTTTAATTGGCTCATTTACGCGGGTATCAGCATGCATGTACTGGTTTGCGAAGACGACGAACTGATCGCCAGCGGCATCAAGGCCGGGCTGACGGCCCAGGGCCTGACGGTCGAGCATGTGGGTACGGCCAGTGCGGCGCGGGCGATGCTCAAGGCCGCCGAGTTCGATGTGATGGTGCTTGATCTGGGTCTGCCCGATGAAGATGGCCTCAAACTGTTGCAACAGTTGCGTCAGCAGGGGCTGGAGTTGCCCGTGCTGATTCTGACTGCCCGCGACTCGGTGACCGACCGTGTCGACGGTCTGCAAGCCGGTGCCGATGATTACCTGCTCAAGCCTTTTGACCTGCGCGAACTCGCTGCCCGCCTGCACACGTTGCTGCGCAGAGTGGCAGGGCGCAGCGTCAACCTGATCGAACATGGGCCCCTGAGCTACGACCCGAGCAGTCGCGTGACTCTGCTCGCGGGCCAACCGGTCGACTTGTCCCGCCGCGAGCAGGCGCTGCTGCAAGCCTTGCTGCATAACCGCGGGCGGGTGCTGTCCAGTGAGCAACTGAAGGACAGCATCTACGGCTTTGGCGACGAACTGGAGAGTAATGCCCTGAACGTACATATCCATCACCTGCGGCGTAAATTGGGCAACGGTATTGTTGAAACCGTGCGTGGCCTGGGGTATCGCCTGGGCCATGCCGATGGCGCAGAGTCCGAGGCATGATGAGCCTGCGCCTGCGCTTGAGCCTGACCATTGGCTCGGCGTTTGTTCTGGTCTGGGCCCTGGCTGCGGCCTGGATGCTCAGCGATTTGCGTCAGCAAATGATGTTTTCCCTCGATCAGCGCCTGGTGGCTTCGGCGCGCATGGTCGCAGGGTTACTGGAGCAATTGCCGCAATTGCCGGTAAAAGGCGCGGGTACCCATTTCAGTGCCGAAAAACTGACCATTCCCGGCGGTATGGCATGCCAGGTCAGTTCGCTGCGCGGCGAGATTCTGGCCCGCAGCCACAATAATCCGGACCAGCCGATGCAGTCGCAAGCGGCGGGTTTCCACGACCAGATCATCGACGGCGCCGCCTGGCGCACCTTTACCCTGGATCGTGGTGATCTGCGTATCACCACAGCTGACCGTCAGATCGAACGCGAGGCCTTGAACCTTTCGGTATTGTTAGCCGCATCGGTGCCTGTGGGCATGGCGCTGATGGTCTGTTTGCTGCTGCTGTGGCTGGGCATCGGCCAGGGCCTGGCGCCGCTCAACCGGATGCGCGATGCCTTGATGCGCCGTGATGCCGACTCATTGCAACCGCTGCAAATCGCGCCACTGCCCAGCGAACTGAAGCCATTGCTCGATTCGCAGAACCAGCTGTTTGCGCGCATCGCCAAGGCTATTGAGCGCGAGCGACGGCTCACCGGTGATGCCGCACACGAACTGCGCAGCCCCCTGACCGCGATCAAAACCCACCTGCAAGTAGCGCGCATGACCGATGGCGAAGCCCGCGAACAGTCACTGGCCCATGCCGAGGCCGGCGCCGACCGTTTGCACCGTACCCTCGAACAATTACTGCTGCTGGCGCGGGTTGAAGGCAGCCTGTCGTTTGACGACGGGGTCAATTGCTCGGCCGAGCAAGTGGCGCGCCTGGCGATCCATGATGCGGCCGGTGACGCTGATGAGTGCATCCGTTTGCACCTGCCGGAAGACTTGCCGGCCACGGCGCTTGAGGTCCCGTCGGTATTGGCCATTGCTGCTCTGCGCAACCTGCTGGACAACGCCTTGCGCCATACCCCGGCGGGCACTCAGGTCGAGTTGACGGTTGCCGTTGAAGGTCCGCAGGTACGCTTCGTGGTGCGCGACCACGGCCCCGGCATTCCTCCTGAAACCCTGCAGCATATGACCCAGCGCTTCTGGCGCAATGGCAACAGCAATGGCTGTGGTCTGGGCTTGGCAATTGTGCAGGCGATAGTCGAGCGCTGCGGCTGCGAACTGATCTTCGACAGCCAGCCCGATGGCTTGCGGGTTGAGTTGCGGATGCCGTTGAAAGGCACAGTTGCCTGACCCTGTGGGAGCAGGGCAAGCCTGCTCCCACCTGTTCCCGATGCGGCAGCCGGTGCGAATACGCTCCAGTGGACTGATTTCGTTACAGCTTCAGTTGGGCCATGGTCTACAGTAACCGCGCTCTATTGAACCACCCACAGAAGGCTTTTTGTGGAGTGATTCCATTCCAGTTAAACAGACTCCACGGCGCATAAACGGCCCACTTGATCGCTTGTACGGGACTGGCACAGAACGTGCTGCTGTCCTTGATCCGCACCGGATGAGCATGATGTTTGTCTGGTTTAAGGACCCCGTACAAGAATAATAAAAGGATGATTCATGCAAAATCACCGACCTGTCACAGAAGAACCAGAACTCAAGCGCAGCCTTTCCAATCGCCATATACAGCTGATCGCCATTGGCGGTGCCATCGGTACGGGTCTGTTCATGGGCTCGGGCAAGACCATCAGCCTGGCAGGCCCTTCGATCATTTTTGTCTACATGATCATTGGTTTTATGCTGTTTTTCGTGATGCGCGCCATGGGCGAGCTGCTGTTATCCAACCTCAAGTACAAGTCCTTTATCGATTTCGCGGCCGACCTGCTGGGTCCCATGGCCGGTTACTTTACCGGGTGGACCTACTGGTTTTGCTGGATCGTGACCGGCATCGCCGATGTGATTGCCATCTCCGGTTATACCCACTTCTGGTTCCCTGATATCCCGCTATGGCTCCCGGCAATCGGTTGCGTGGCGCTGTTGCTGTCGCTGAACCTGATCACGGTGAAAATGTTCGGCGAGCTGGAGTTCTGGTTTGCCATGATCAAGATCGTGGCCATTTGCGCGCTGGTCTGCACCGGGCTCTATATGGTGACCACAGCTTTCCAGTCCCCGACCGGCAACTCGGCATCGCTGACCAACCTGTGGAATGACGGCGGGATGTTTCCCCACGGGGTGATGGGCTTCTTCGCCGGTTTCCAGATTGCAGTCTTTGCCTTTGTCGGCATTGAGCTGGTGGGCACTACCGCCGCAGAAACCAAAAACCCGGAACGTAACCTGCCACGGGCGATCAACTCGATTCCGTTGCGCATCATCATGTTCTACGTGTTCGCGCTGATTGCGATCCTGGCCGTTACCCCGTGGCGCGATGTGGTGGCTGACAAGAGCCCCTTCGTTGAGCTCTTCATGCTCGCAGGCTTGCCCGCCGCCGCTGGCATCATCAACTTTGTGGTGCTGACCTCTGCGGCGTCTTCGGCCAACAGCGGCGTGTTCTCAACCAGCCGCATGCTGTTCGGATTGGCGATGGATGGTGACGCTCCGAGCAAGTTCAAGAACCTGTCCCGGCGCGCAGTGCCCTCCAATGGCCTGATCTTCTCCTGTATCTGTCTGCTGGCGGGGGCGCTGGTGATTTACGTAGTGCCGAACCTGATGGAGGCGTTCACCCTGATCACCACGGTCTCGGCGACCTTGTTCATGTTTGTCTGGACCATGATCCTGCTGTCCTACCTGGCGTATCGCAAGAAACGCGATCACCTGCACCGTGCCTCGAAATACAAAATGCCTGGTGGCAAGTTCATGGTCTGGGTCTGCCTGACCTTCTTCGTGTTTATCCTTGTATTGCTGGCCCTGGAAACCGATACCCGTCAGGCGTTGTACCTGGTGCCGGTCTGGTTTGTGCTGTTGGCCGTGGGGTATCGCTTGGTGCGCCGCAACAAACTGGAGGTGGCGAACCTGGCCTGTGAGGCAGATTAATCCGCTTTCGATGTAAATCCTCACTGCGCTGATGCGTTTCCAAGGCAGGAAGTTTTGGTCAATCTCATCTGCGTATTGAGGGTCCCAGAAATGTCAGTTGCTATCAGTCTTGTCGAACAACAGCCCCAGGCGCTTTACGAGTTTGAAGAGTCAGCGCTGCTGGCCCGTCAGAGCCGTCAGGAGTCCAATGCCCGCAGTTACCCTCGACGCATTCCACTGGCCCTGAAACGGGCCAGGGGTCTGTATGTCGAAGACGTCGAAGGCCGCCGTTTTATCGACTGCCTGGCGGGTGCCGGGACCCTTGCGCTGGGGCACAACCACCCGGTGGTTATTGCCGCCATTCAACAGGTGCTGGCCGATGAGTTGCCGCTGCATACCCTCGACCTGACCACCCCGGTCAAAGACCAGTTTGTCCAGGACCTGTTCGGTCTGCTGCCGCCAGCCTTGGGCTGTGAAGCGAAAATCCAGTTTTGCGGCCCCACCGGCACCGATGCGGTAGAAGCCGCCTTGAAACTGGTGCGCACCGCCACTGGGCGCAATACCGTGATCTCGTTTTCGGGCGCTTATCACGGCATGAGCCAGGGCGCGCTGAGCCTGATGGGCAGCTTGGGGCCGAAAAAGCCCTTGGCTGCCTTGCTCGGCAACGGCGTGCAGTTCATGCCGTACCCCTACGATTACCGTTGCCCGTTCGGGTTGGGCGGCAAGGCGGGGGTGCAGGCCAATTTGCACTATCTGGAAAACCTCTTCGCCGACCCCGAAGCCGGGGTGCAGTTACCGGCTGCGGTGATTGTTGAAGTGGTGCAGGGCGAGGGCGGCGTGATTCCGGCCGATCTTGACTGGTTGCGCGGTTTGCGGCGCATCACCGAACAGGCTGGTGTGGCGCTGATCGTCGATGAAATCCAGAGCGGCTTTGCCCGCACCGGCAAGATGTTTGCCTTTGAGCATGTAGGCATTGTTCCCGATGTCGTGGTGTTGTCCAAAGCCATCGGCGGCAGCTTGCCGCTGGCCGTCGTGGTGTACCGCGAATGGCTCGACACCTGGTTGCCGGGTGCCCATGCCGGGACCTTCCGTGGCAACCAGA
Source organism: Pseudomonas sp. ML2-2023-6 (assembly GCF_037055265.1). Classification (NCBI taxonomy): domain Bacteria; kingdom Pseudomonadati; phylum Pseudomonadota; class Gammaproteobacteria; order Pseudomonadales; family Pseudomonadaceae; genus Pseudomonas; species Pseudomonas sp. ML2-2023-6. The sequence continues at coordinate 2,618,652 of NZ_CP146347.1, forward strand.
TGGCGATGGCCGCAGGCTCGGCGGTGATGCGCTACCTGCAGGAGCACAACGTTGCTGCTCACGCGACGGCCATGGGTGAGCGCCTGAGCGAACACCTGCACATCCTGCAGCGTGACTTCGCGCAGTTGGGCGATATTCGCGGGCGCGGGCTGATGCTGGGTGTGGAACTGGTTGACCCGGCTGGCAAGCTTGATGCGCAGGGCCATCCACCGGCCTTTGGGCGCCTGGCGCCATTAGTGCAACGCGAATGCCTCAAGCGCGGGTTGATTCTGGAGCTGGGCGGACGTCAGGGCGCCGTGGTGCGCTTCTTGCCTCCGTTGATCATCACCGCCGCTGAAGTCGATCAAGTGGCGGCCATTTTCGGCAATGCCATGGCGGCAGCCATCACCCGTTTGTAATTCCGGGCCGCGACCAATCGTTTGTTTCTTGTATTCCTTAACTGCACGGAGACCCGGACATGAGTTCAGTATTTGACCGCGATGACATCCTCTTCCAAGTGGTGGTTAACCACGAAGACCAATATTCGATCTGGCCCGATTACAAGGCCATTCCCGAAGGTTGGCGCGCCGTGGGCAAAAGTGGCCTCAAGCCTGAATGCCTGGCCTATATCGAAGAAGTCTGGACCGATATGCGGCCCTTGAGCCTGCGTCAGAAAATGGATGCAGTAACGACGCACTGACAATCACAGAGAAAAAAGCCAACACTCGGTTGGCTTTTTGTGGTTCTCATAAAGACCGATATTACCCTTGGCTCTTGTTCAGAACCTTGACGATAGCGTCGATATTGCCCTGCAATTCAGCCACCGGATCGGCGCCTTCAGCACCGATCACCACCAGTTCACTGCCACCTTCGGCAATCGCTGCCTTCACTGGCGCAGCCGGTTCACGATGGTCCAGCACCAGGGCCACGTCATTGTCCTTGAGGGTTTGGGTCAGTGCTTGCAGTGACTCGGGCGTCCAGCGCTCATCACCTTTGTGATCCACCTCGACCCGTTCCAGATTCAACCCGCCAATCAGATAATCCAGCCGGTCCGACAAGCTGACCACACTCAAGTTGTCAGCCTTGGCCAACTGCGCTTCGCTGTCAGCACTGAGTTTGAGCAGGCGCTGTTTGAGGGTCGCCAGATTGGTTTCGATTGTGCCCTTGGCTTGCGGCGCCAGGCGTACCAGATCGGCGGCGATTACATCTGCCATGCGCCCCATATTGTTACTGGTCAGCCAGGGCTGGCTGTTCAGGCCATCGATGTGCGCGCCTGGCTGCACGGCAATCCCCGGCAGGCTGCCGTCCACGGGGCGCGCCGCGTCCACTTCAACAATGCGGATATTGCTGCGCCGCGCCATCGGGTACAGCGGGTCGTCACTCCAGACCGAGCGCAGACCAATCACCGCGTCTGCGTTTGTGGCCAGCTTATGCAGGGCCGGGGCGCCGCGGCCACTGAAGTAGGCGCTTTGCCGGCTGCCGGGCAGGTTGGCGGCTGCTGCGCGCTCCAGAGTCACGTTGCTGTCCTTGAGCAGTAACTCGCCCAGCCCGTAAGTGATCGGCAGGCTGGCGAGGATGCGTACCGGTTGCGTTGCTGAATCGGCGGCCAGTACTGAAGTGCCGAGCAGCCCGGTGATGGCCAGGGCCAGCGAGAGTTTGCGCAGAGTGAACATTTATCCAATATTCCCTTTCAGGCTGGGGACTACGCCCCGGGCGATGGCGGCAAGAGCGAAGGCGATACCGGCCATCAGAATGATTGCGGCGCCGGACGGAATCGGCAGGTCAAACACAATGGGCAGCAGGATGCCGCACAAGGTGCTGACTGTTGCGATCAACACCGAAATCCAGAAAAAGCCCTTCAGTGACTGGCTGAGCAAACGTGCCGCCGCTGCTGGAATCACCAGCAGCGCGCCGACCAGAATTGCACCGATGACCTTGACTGCCGCCACGGTGATCAGCGTTACCAGAATTACAAACAGGTAATCCAGTGACTTCACCGCAACCCCGCGGACCGCGGCCAGTTGTGGATTGAAACTGGCCAGCATGATGCGGTTGTACAGCGGCAAACTGAGGCCCAGTACCAGCGCACCGACCACCGCCAGCACCAGCAAGTCGTTGCCGTTGACCGTCAACACCGAGCCGAACAGTACGTTTTCGAGGATATGCACGTTGATCTTGCCGGCCAGAATCAGCAGCAGGCTGGCACCCAGGGCCAATGACACCGACAGAAAAACCCCGATTAACGTATCCGGTGCCAGCCCGGTACGGTTGCGCAGGTAATTGAGCGAGATCCCGAACAGCAAGCAATAGCCGAAGAGGCTGCCATAAGGCCCGGTGTAGGGTTCACCCAGCAGGATGCCGATAGCTACGCCAGTCAGTGCGGCGTGGCCCACGGCTTCAGAGAAAAACGCAAAACGCTTGACCACCACCAGCGTGCCCAACCCGCCCAGCACCGGGCCAATCAGCAGCCCTGCGAGCAGGGCATTGACTACAAAACCGTAAGCCAGCACTTCGGGCAAATAGCCCGCAGAAGCCCAGCCCTGAACCATCAAACGGAACGCTTCGTAACTCATTAAAGGGCGCTCCCGTGAGCCTTGGGATGGGTTGAGAACAGCGTCAGCAAACGCTCGGGACTCAGGGTCTGCTCAGGCGGGCCGTCGAACAGTACCTGACGGTTGAGCCCGGTAACGCGTTCGGCCAACCGCTTGACGGCTGCCAGGTCGTGCTCGATCCAGACCACAGTGACCCCGGCCTGGCGCCAGTCGGTCAGCAAGCGTTCGAATACCCGCGCCCCGGCCTCGTCCAGCGCCGACATGGGCTCATCCAGCACCAGCAATTGCGGTGCCGGGATCAAACCCTGAGCCAGCAGCACACGCTGGCGTTCGCCACCGGACAGTGCGCCCATGCGCCGCTTGCGTTTGTCCTGCATGCCAACCCGCTCCAGCGCTTCGCCGATGGCCGGGGCCACCTTGCGCGACAGGCCCATAAAGGCAGGGCGGCGCTGACACATGGCGGCCATAAAATCATCCACGGTCATTGGCAGCCCGCGATCGAATTCCAGCGCTTGCGGCACATAGCCGATCAGCCCAGGTTCGCCGGGCCAGTTCAGGCACAGTCGACCCTGATGGGGCATTTGCCCCAGCAGCGTCTTGATCAGCGAGCTTTTACCGCCGCCATTAGGCCCGACCAGCGCATGCACGCTGCCGGGGCGGATGCTGAAGCTGACGTGATCCAGAATGGGCGTGCAGCCCAGGGTCAGCGAAACCTGATCAAACTCTACGCCGGGGCCGCAGACCTTTACTGACAATCGTTCAGCAGCAGTCATGCGCCGGCCTCCTGAATTGCCCTGACCACGGTATTGAGGTTGCCGGTCATTTCTTTTTCGTACTTGTCGGCGCTGTAGTCGCCATAGGAAATATGTGACAGCGGGTACAACTTGACCCCGGACTCGCGCTGGATGGTCTCGACATAAGTGGAAGGGAAGTCCATCTCGGAGAAGATCACCTTCACGTCCAGTTCGCGCAGTTGGTCGATGGTTTTTTTCAGCTGGCTGGGGCTCGGTTCGATGCCGTGGGCCGGTTCAACCACTGCGGTGACTTCCAGGCCGAATTCACGCAGCAGGTAGTCGTAAGCTGCGTGTACCGTGGCTACGCGCAGGTCGGCGTTGGGTGCCTGGGTCAACTTGGCCAAGGCATCGGCGCGCATTTGGCGCAAGCGCTTGCCGTAGGCGCGGGCATTGGCGGTGTAGGTCTTGGCGTTGGCCGGGTCCAGCTTGCCCAGTTCGCGGGCAATGTTGTTGACCTGAGCAATCGAGGCGCTGATCGACAGAAAGGTGTGCGGGTTGACCACCTTGCCCGCGCCACGTGCCGCGTTGCCGGTGGCAGCCAGCAGCGGAACATTGCGGTTGGCCTCAATCACCGGGATATCCGGCTTTTCGCTGGCCTCGATCATGCGGTCGGCAAAGTCATCATGGCCGACGCCATTGAGCACGATCACATCCAGAGTGCCGATGCGCTTGATGTCCTCGGCGCGTGGCTCATAAGCGTGGGGGTTGAAGCCTGCAGGAATCAGCGGCACCACTTCGGCCTTGTCGCCGACAATATTGGCCACGTAGCTGTAGTAAGGGTGCAAGGTGATACCGATGCGCAACGGCTTGGCCAGCGGTGTCGGGGTGTCGGCATGCACCAGTGGTGACAGGCAAGCGGCAAACAGGGCGGCCAGTAACAAGGTGCGGCGACGCACAACAGATGAAATCGACATGGCGAGCAGTCTTCTCTCAGGTCAAGCGGTGGGTTCAGTGCCGATGCTGACGAGTCACTCCAGCATCGAATTGCGCGATCACTTGCTGCCAGCCACTCTGGTTCAGGGCCGCATCGCTCAGATCAACGGGTGGGCTGACGGCATGTTGGCGGTTGAGCCAGATGTCCGGTTGATCCGCGATACGCATCAAAAACGAGCCCGCCACTTCGGGGTTAGGGCTCACTCCCAGATACGCCTGCTGGCCCAGCAACTGCCAGGCATGGTTGCCACGGCTGACTGAGCTGGCATCGCTGGCGAAGGGTGCGAAGCCTTCTTCGGCCAGTTGTGCTGGTTGGGGCAGGGTGCTGGACTCTTCGCGCAGCAACTGGATCTCGTCCAGGGTGACCCGCAAGTCGGCGTAGATGCCTTGCTCGGCCGCGGTCAGGTCGCGTCGCGCATCCAGTTGATGGGTGGCCACCGAGGTCACTTCCTGGGATTCATGACGCCAGGCCACCACGGAACCGGCCACCGTCAGAATCAGCAGGCACAACAGCAACACATACAGGGTTTCATGCCCGGCCCCGGCCGGGCGCACGACTTGAGTACTCATGGGGCCTCGATATCGGCTTGGTCAATCTCAACGATATGACCGGGGCCTGCGTCGAACAGCACATAAAACTCAGAATCCGGGCGTTTGAAGGTCATGGTCGAGTCCGCTCCCAGCTTGCCGGGCACCAGGATGGTTTCGTCGTAGCCGATGACGTCCAGGGTCACCCCTGGTGCGCCGCTGCCATCGGAAAACCCGCCGGTGCAACGGATTTGCCCGTCTTCGACAGCCTTGCACTCACACATCGGGTTGTGGGCCAGTGCCTGACCGCAAAAACCGATCAATGCAAACAGTCCTGCCGCCAAGGCAGGTTGTTTAAACAGGCGCGAACTCATGGCTTGCCTCCTTGTTTGGTCAGCCAGGCCACGGTTGCCGGTGATGCCTGACTCAGGGAAATGGATGCCTGATGCATGGAACCGTCCCACCCTTCAAGGGTGATCCACAGTTCTGCGTCGGCCTTGGTGCGCTCAGGGATTGGCAAGGTGGCGCCCATGCGGTACGGCGTGCCGAAAAAAATCACCCCGGCGGCGCGCAGACTGCGCGGCTTGCCGATACGCAGATAGGCGGCCTTGACCTGATCGATACAGGTGTCGCACAGGGCCGCGTTAAAGCTCTTCATGTACCCGGCCGGGCCGTCGGGGCGTGGGGCCTCGTTGCGCAACTCGGCCAGTTGCAGGCTCCAGGGGCCGACCTGCACGGTGCCGATGTCTCGCTCGCCCAAGCCGCTGTCACCACGAAACAGCGAAGCATCGGCAAAGTACTTGGGCATAAAGCCCAGCGGCACCAGCAATAGCAGGATGTTTATGTGAAAGCGCCATTTGTGCCACAGCCTGCTCAGGCTGGACGCTGGCTGTGCAGCCACTGCCTTGCTCATACATTGACCTCTTCGGGCTGTGGGCTATGCGCCGTAACGGTCTGGGTTTTTGGCGCGCGCTTGGGTTTTTCACTGCGTTTGAGGGCGTTGGCGGTGGCCAGGGCGGTGCGCTTGGTCCAGATCAGCAAGCCGCTCAAGACCATCATGCTCAGGATCAAACCGAAGAAGAACCAGATCAGCTTGACCCACAATCCGCCAAAATCACCGGTGTGCAGCGGGCGCATCGACTCGGTGACCAACTCCAGCCCGGAGCGGTCGGCGATCATCCGCGAGCCTTCAATTGCGCCGTTGTAGGGGTTGATCTCGGCGGTCTGGAACAACAACGGATACCAGCCGGGACCGCCGACTTCGATATGGCCGTAGGCATTGCTTGGCAGGCTGACAAAGCTCGCTTCCAGCCCCGGGATGTTTTCGGCGGCAATCTTGACTGCCTGATCGAGGCTGATCTGCGGCGCGGGTTTGCCGTCCGGCATGATCGGCACATCCTGGCGCGCCACAACGGGCGGGTTACCTGCGGTTGAAATGGAAATCTGGTTATCGAACATAAAGGCCTGAATCAGGAACCACAGGCCGGTGATAGAAATTACCGCGATAAACCAGATCGACCAGATGCCGCACAGACGATGGAAATCGCCCCAGAAAATCCGCGCACCGTGCTTGAAGCGCAGGTTGGGTTTGAAAAAACCTTTCCAGAACTTCTTGTAGACCACCAATCCGGTAACCAGCGATGCCAGCAAAGGCAAGCCGAGGAATGACACCAGATACCAGCCCCAACTGTAGCCATTGGTAAAGGGCACCAGCCACCAGCCGTGCAGGGCGCGGGTAAAGGCCTTGAAGTCGAAGCTTGGGCTTTCACCCTGAATTGCCCCGGTGTAAGGGTTGATATACAGCGCTGGCGAGCGGCCGTCCGGGTACACCACATCGGCTACCAGGGCAAAATGCGACTCGTCCGGACGGCTGATCGACTGCACGGCCAGTGTCGGTTCGGCCTTGTGAATGGCACTGAGCACTTGCTCATAAGTCAGCAGTGGCGCGTCATCCGACGGCTGAGTGGCACGGGCCTCGGGGGTGGCCAGCCACACAATCTCCTGGCTGACCACCGCCAAGGTACCGGTCACACAGACAATCAACACAAAGAACCAGATAGGCAGCGTCAACCAGCTGTGCACCAGAAACCAGAGTTTAGAACGGGACTTTTTGGACATGGGGAACGGCAAACTCGCGGCTGGGCGGGTGTCTAATCGCCATTGAGAAGCGATTGCTTATCCATGTAGGACGAATGAGACGTTCAAAACCCGAAGCCAGAGTTGTAAAAAAATGTTTCGCACCCCGTATGCCTGCAGCCGTTGATGCAGGAACGAGGCTGCGTTCACCCCAACGACCGCCCCAGTTTCCAGTACCCCATAAAGGTCAGCCCCTTGCGGTCCATGCCGCACTCATTGACGAAAAACCTTCTTATCGCCATCACAGCCGTCGATTCCCCGGCCACCCAGGCATAAAAGTCGTTGTGTTTGGCGCTCGCCCGTTCCCATAGGCGCTGGTTGTCCAGGTCAAGTTCTTGCAGCGCCGCGCAGCCTTGAGCTTGGCTGCGCCGGGGCGGCAGGCTGGCCAGTTCGCGGGCGGCGAGGAGCATGCCGTCGCCGTGTTGTTTGCCCAGGCTGGCGCGGGGTAGCCAGTGAACTTTGGCGTTAAGGCCGCAGACCAAAGGCAGGCAGTCAGACTCTTCGGGTACTTCGACAAAGGCTTGTACCTGGGGCGGGTCGGGGTGATGTGCAAGTTGTTCAAGGATCCCGGCAATCGCCGGGAGGGCGGTTTCGTCGCCGATCAACAGCACTGTGCGCACGCCCTGAGGTGGTTGCCATTCATAACCACCGGGGTCCTCTCGGCAGGCGCCGTTGGGAGCGATGATTTGCAGTTGATCGCCGATCTCGGCTTGCAGCGCCCAGCGCGAGGCGGGGCCGGTTTCGCCGTGCAGGACAAAGTCGATGTCCAGCTCGGCCGATTCCACGCGCAGGTCGCGAATGGTGTAAGTGCGCATGGGTGGGGTCTGTTCGGAACCAAGGTCGCGTATGTGTGCTCGCCAGTCGCCCTGCTTGGGCAGGTTGGGAGCGATACCGTCGACGCTCGGGAAGAAAAGTTTGACCCGCTGGTCCGGTGCCAGGGTGCGCATAAGTGCCACATCGCTGCCGCTGAACACAAAACGCATCAGCGACGGACTCAAGGCAATTCGATGCTTGAGCCGGATATCGAACACCTGGTAAGCGGTGGGTTTATTGAGTCGATTACGCAGGTTTTGTACCAGAGAGGTGACGGCGGACATAACAGCACCTTAGTGAACAGGAGTCGTTTATATAACGACTAGTCGGAGCCTGAATTTAACGGCGACTTGTAGCCGCTGAGGCGCGCAGGTGAACCAAGCGGTTTAGCGAGAGCCCTTCGCTAGTGCTTGACCGGGAGCAGAGTATCTACAGAGATACTTCAAGCGTGGGAGCGAGCCTGCTCGCGAATGTTCTTTGCGAGCAAGCTCGCTCCCACTGGGGGCTTGACCTGGAACAGAGTATCTACAACTTTCGGGTGTTGGTGTGTTCGCGGTGTCCCTTGCCTGTTTCTGTCAAAAGCGGCAGGTTAATTTCCCCCTGACTTCATCCGTTCCGTAGGGATAGCCGAGCCAACGCTCGATAGCCAACACGTACGGAAGAAGTCAGATGAATGCTGAGAAGTCCCTCAAACTTGCCCGCCGATTCATCGAGTTACCGCTGGAAAAACGCCGGTTATTCCTCGACGGTCTGCGGGCAGAAGGGATCGACTTTTCGCAGTTTCCGATTCCCGCCGATGTGCCCGCAACCGACCGTCAGTCGTTGTCGTATGCGCAGCGGCGCATGTGGTTTTTATGGCAACTCGACCCCCACAGTGGTGCCTATAACCTGCCGGGCGCGGTACGCCTGACCGGCGCGCTGGATAGCGCCGCGCTGGAGCAGGCCTTTGCCCACCTGGTGCAGCGCCACGAAACCCTGCGCACGGTGTTTCGTCAAAATCCCGATGACAGCCTCGAACAGGCGCCGCTCACGGTTCCCCTCCAGGTCGAGCAGCTGGATTTCAGCCTGCTGCCCGTCATTGAGCGTGAACAGGCGGTCGCGTCCGAGGCTCAGCGCCAATCGCTGCAACCCTTTGATCTGGCCAACGGCCCGCTGTTGCGAATCAAGCTGCTCAAGCTCGCCCCACAGGAGCATGTACTGCTGCTGACCTTGCATCACATCGTGTCTGATGGCTGGTCGATGAGTGTGTTGATCGACGAATTTATCCGCAGCTATGACGCTTTCGAGCGCGGCGAGTTGCCCGCGTTGGCTCAGTTGCCGATTCAATACAGCGATTACGCGTTGTGGCAACGCCGTTGGCTGCAGGCCGGTGAGCAGGCCCGGCAACTGGAATACTGGCAGTCACGGCTCGGTGACGAGCATCCTGTCATGGCCTTGCCCACGGATTATCCGCGCCCGGCGATGCCGAGTTATCGCGGCACCCGGTATGAATTTGCGGTTGCCCCGCAACTGGTCGAGCAATTGCGCGCCTTGGCGCAACAACACAATGTCACCCTGTTTATGCTGCTGTTGGGCGCGTTCAATATCCTCCTGCACCGCTACAGCGGCCAGGACGATCTGCGGGTCGGGGTGCCGATTGCCAATCGTAACCGGCGCGAGGTCGAGGGGCTGATCGGGTTTTTCGTCAATACCCAAGTGCTGCGCACACAACTCAATGCCCAGACCTCGGTGGCCGAGTTGCTGGGCGCGGTGAAAGAGACCGCGCTCGGCGCCCAGGCACATCAGGAGTTACCCTTCGAGCAACTGGTTGAGGCGCTCAAGCTTGAACGTAACCTGAGTCATAACCCGCTGTTCCAGGTGATGTACAACCACCAGCCGCAGGTCGCGGATATCGATACGGTGAATACCGCCTCCGGCCTGAAGTTGAGCCTGGTGGAGTGGGAAGGGCGTACCACCCAATTTGACTTGAGCCTGGATACTTACGAAAAAGCCGGCCAGCTGCACGCTGCCCTGACCTACGCCAATGACCTGTTTGACGGTGCGACCATCACCCGCATGGCTGGGCATTGGAGCAACCTGCTGCGGGCGCTGGTAGACAACCCTGAACGCCGGGTTGGCGAGTTGCCGATGCTCGATGCCAGTGAGTGGCAGACCCAGGTCCATGACTGGAACCGCACCCAGGTCGCTTACCCGACCCATACCTGCCTGCAGCAATTGATCGAAGCGCAGGTCGAGCGTACGCCGAATGCCATAGCCCTGGTGTTTGGCACGCAGTCCATGACCTTTGCGCAACTCAATGCTCGCGCCAACCAGCTGGCCAATCTGTTGCGCGAGCAGGGCGTGGGCCCGGACGTGCTGGTGGGTATCGCGCTGGAACGCTCGCAGGAGATGGTGGTGGGTTTGCTGGCGATCCTCAAGGCCGGTGGCGCATACGTGCCGCTGGACCCGGAGTACCCGCAAGAGCGGCTGGCGTACATGATCGACGACAGCGCCATTGCGCTGTTGCTGACCCACAGCCGCTTGTTGGCGACGCTACCGGTGGCCGATGTGAAGGTCATCACTGTCGATCAACCTTCGGGTTGGCTGGACGACTACAGCGCCAGCAATCTCAACCTGGCCCAGGATTCGCAACACCTCGCCTACGTGATCTACACCTCGGGTTCTACCGGGCGCCCCAAAGGTGCGGGCAACACGCATGCGGCGCTGGTCAACCGCCTGTGCTGGATGCAGCAGGCTTACGCTCTGGGGGCAGACGATGCCGTGCTGCAAAAGACCCCGTTCAGTTTTGACGTGTCGGTGTGGGAGTTTTTCTGGCCGCTGCTCACCGGGGCCCGGCTGGTAGTAGCCCAGCCCGGCGAACACCGCGAACCGCTGCGCCTGATCGAGACCATTCGTCAGCAGCGCATCACTACGCTGCACTTTGTGCCGTCGATGTTGCAGGCGTTTATTCACGAAAGTGCAGTCGAGCACTGCACCAGCCTGCGCCGGATTGTCTGCAGTGGTGAAGCATTACCGGTGGACGCCCAGCAACAGGTGTTCGCCAAACTGCCCGCTACCGAGTTGTACAACCTGTATGGGCCGACCGAAGCCGCCATCGACGTGACGCACTGGACCTGCCTGGAGGAAGGCGCAGCCAGCGTGCCGATTGGTTTGCCGATTGCCAACCTGCGCACCTGTGTCCTCGACGCGAATCTGTCGCCCGTGGCGCTGGGGGTTGCCGGTGAGCTGTACCTGGGCGGTGCCGGATTGGCCCGCAGCTACCATCGACGGCCGGCCCTGACCGCCGAGCGCTTTGTGCCGTGCCCGTTCAACCAGGGCGAGCGCCTGTATCGCACCGGTGATCTGGTTCGGCAGCGGGTGGACGGGGTGATTGAGTATCTGGGGCGCCTCGACCACCAGGTCAAGTTACGTGGCTTGCGCATTGAGCTGGGGGAAATCGAAGCGCGTCTGGTCGAGCACGCGGCAGTGCGCGAAGCCGTGGTGCTGGTGCTCGATGGCAAGCAACTGGTGGCGTATGTGGTACTGCAAGATCCATTGCAGGCCGACTGGCAGGCCGCACTCAGCGCGCACCTGCAACTCGCGTTGCCGGAATACATGGTACCCGGCCTCTGGCTCAGCCTTGAGCGCTTGCCGCTGTCGGCCAACGGCAAGCTGGAGCGCAAGGCCCTACCGCGCCCGGACCTCAGTGCGCAGCAACAAGGCTATGCCGCACCGGCCTGCGAGCTGGAGCAGCGCTTGGCCGATATCTGGCAAAACGTACTGGGCGTGGCGCAGATTGGCGTGGATGACAACTTCTTCGCCCTGGGCGGTGACTCGATTATCTCGATTCAAGTTGTCAGCCGAGCTCGTCAGGCCGGGATCGCGTTCAGCCCGCGAGATCTTTTCCAGCATCAGACCATTCGCAGCCTGGCCCGGGTCGCCGAGCTGAGCCAGCAAACCAGCATCGATCAGGGGCTCGCCAGTGGCGCTGTGGCATTGGCACCCGTGCAGCAGTGGTTTTTTGCGCAGCCAATGCCTCAACGTCACCACTGGAACCAGTCGCTGCTGCTGCACCCGCGTCAGCCGCTTGAGGGCGCTGTGCTCGAGCTGGCGCTGCGCTCGTTGCTGACGCATCACGATGGTCTGCGCTTGCGCTTCGAACAGCGCGACGGTCAGTGGCAGCAGGCCTATGCCGAACTGCCGACGGACAGCCTGCTGTGGCACCGGCAGGTGACTGGTGTGCAAGAACTCAATGCGCTATGCGAACAGGCTCAGCGCAGCCTTGACCTGCAACAGGGCCCGCTGCTGCGCGCGCTGTTGGTGGACATGCCCGATCACAGTCAGCGCCTGTTGCTGGTGGTCCATCACCTGGTGGTGGACGGCGTATCGTGGCGTGTATTGCTGGAAGATCTGCAGCAGTTTTATAGCGCTCCGAGCCAGCCGCCGCAGGCCAAGACCAGTGCCTATCAGGCCTGGACTGCACGCCTGCAAGGCGAGGCTTTGGCACGGGTCGATGAGTTGGCCTGGTGGCAGGCGCAGTTGGCCGGTGCCTGCAGCGACTTGCCCTGTGACCGTCCTGACGCGGGTTTGCAAAACCGCCACGGGCGCAAGCTGGAGCTCAAACTCGATGCCGAACTTACCCGCCAGTTGTTGCAAGTGGCCCCTGCAACCTATCGCACCCAGGTCAACGATTTGTTGCTGACGGCGTTGGCACGGGTGATTGGCCGCTGGAGTGGGCAGGCCAGCAGCTTGATTCAGCTCGAAGGCCACGGTCGAGAACAGCTGTTCGATGACCTCGATCTTTCGCGCACCCTGGGCTGGTTTACCAGCCTGTTCCCGGTACAACTGACTGCGCAAGGTGACTTCGGCACCTCGATCAAATCGATCAAGGAGCAACTGCGCAGCGTTCCGAACAAGGGCGTCGGTTGCAGCGCTATCCGCAGATCGGTCTGGTCAACGCCTACGGCCCGGCGGAATGCTCGGACGATGTGGCACTGTTTCGGGTCGATGCTGCTTCGGTCGATGGCGCATATCTGCCGATTGGCCTGGCCACCGACAACAACCGTCTGTATGTGCTCGATGGCGGTTTGCAGCCCGTACCAACCGGTGTGGTGGGCGAGTTGTATGTGGCGGGTACTGGCGTGGGGCGCGGCTATTTCAGCGATCCGGCGCGCAGTGCGGCGGTGTTTATGCCCAACCCATACGCGCAACAACCGGGCGAGCGCCTGTACCGTACCGGCGACCTGGCGCGGCGCCGCGCCGACGGTCAGCTGGAGTACGTGGGCCGCATCGACCAGCAGGTAAAAGTGCGTGGTTTTCGCATTGAGCTGGGTGAAATCGAATCCCGTCTGCGCGAGCTGGATGGTGTGCGCGAAGCCGCGGTGGTGGTGCAGGAAGGTCCGACCGGCAAGGCGTTGGTCGCCTTTGTGGTGGCCGACGACGAGGCGCCGCACTGGAGCCAGTTGCGCGAGCAGCTCAAGGCCGGGCTCAAGTCCCGCTTGCCCGACTATATGGTGCCGCTGCAATGGCAGGTGCTGGACAGCCTGCCGCTCAATGCCAACGGTAAGGTCGACCGCAGGGCGTTGCCCCAGGCGGGTGACTGGCAACGCGAGGTGATTGCCCCGCTGGCCGGGATCGAAACCCGGATTGCCGCCATCTGGCAGCAGGTGTTGAAACTCGACGCAGTGGGCCGCGACGACAATTTCTTCGAGCTGGGCGGGCATTCATTGCTGGTCGCGCAAGTGGTGTCCCGCGTGCGTCAGCAATTGAATATCGAACTGCCCCTGAGCAGCCTGTTTGAAACCGCCAGCCTCAGCGACTTTGCCAGCCGTTGTGCGGCGCAACCGCCAACTGTCAGCCAGCCGCCATTGCGCCCGCTGGTTGGCGGCCAAGCAGATGTGTTGTCGTATGCGCAACAGCGCCAGTGGATCCTCTGGCAGCTTGACCCGGACAGTGCGGCGTACAACATTCCCGCAGCGCTACGGCTTAAAGGTGCGCTCAATCGTGATGCACTGCTGCGCAGTTTCAATGACCTGCAGGCACGCCACGCAACCCTGCGTACTACCTTCTCCCAGGATGGCGAACAGGCCCGTGGCGTGCTGCACGCCAGTTTGCCGTTGGCCTTGCGTGAGTTGATCCTCGATACCGTCAGTGAGGCGCAGATTGAAGCCCTGGTCAGCGAAGAAATGCGCCAGCCGTTCGACCTGCGCCACGGTCCGCTGCTGCGCGTGTTGCTGCTCAAGGTCGCGGCCGATGAGCATGTGCTGGTGCTGACTGTGCACCATATCGCCGCTGATGGCTGGTCGATGCAGGTGATGGTCGATGAGTTCAGTGCACTGTATGTGGCCCATGTTCAGGGGCAGGCACCGAACCTGGCGCCGCTGGTTGTGAGCTACGCCGATTACGCGGCATGGCAGCGCAACTGGCTGCAGGGAGGCGAGGGCGAACGCCAGTTGAATGCCTGGCGCGAAAAGCTCGGCACTCATCACGCGCCGCTGGAACTGGGCAGTGAGCTGACCCGCCCGGCGATTCGCAGCGAGCGCGGCGCACGTATCGAATTGACGGTTGAACCGCAATTGGCCAGCCAATTGCGGCAGTTGGCTCAGCAGCAAAATGTGACCCTGTTCATGTTGCTGCTGACCAGTCTGCAAACGCTTTTGCATCGCTACAGTGGTCAGTCGGCAATCAGTGTTGGCGTGCCGAACGCCGGGCGGGGCCGGATCGAAACCGAAGGCCTGATCGGCTTCTTTATCAATACCCAGGTGCTGCGCGCCGAGATCGACGGTCAGCAAACCTTTGCCAGCCTGTTGCAGCAGGTCAAACAAACGGCGCTATGGGCGCAGGCGCATCAGGAACTGCCGTTCGAGCAACTGGTAGAGGCACTGCAACCGCAGCGCAGCCTCAGCCACACGCCGCTGTTCGACGTGCTGTTCAACCATCAACGCCAGGTCGGTGACAGTGTTGAACGCACGCTGCCGGGCTTGACCGTGCAACGCATGGACTGGCAACAGCACAGCGCCCAGTTCGATCTGGCACTGGACACCGAAGAGCAGGGCGAGCAACTGCACGCCAGCCTGACCTATGCCAGCGATGTGTATGACCCTGCCACTATCGAACGTCTGGCCGGGCACTGGTTGAACCTGTTGCGCGCCGTGGTGCGTGAGCCGCAACAACGTATCGCTGGGTTGCCGATGCTTGATGAAGTCGAGCAGCAGGCGCTGATCGCGCAGTGGAACCCGCAGGTGCTGAGCCAGCCGCTGGCGCCGAATCTGCATCAAATGTTTGAGGCGCAAGTGGCCTTGCAACCTCAGGCCGTGGCGCTGCGCTGCGACGGCGATTCGCTGAGCTATGGCGCGCTTAACGCGCAGGCCAATCGCCTGGCGCACAAGTTGCGCGAACTGGGAGTGGGTGCGGAAGTACGGGTGGGGATTGCCACCGAGCGATCCATGGCGCTGGTGGTCGGGGTGTTGGCGATTCTCAAGGCCGGAGGTGCTTATGTGCCGCTCGACCCGCAATACCCTGCGGAGCGCTTGAGTTACATGATCGAAGACAGCGGCATTCAACTGCTGCTGACCCAGGAACATCTGCTGGAAAACCTGCCGCCACGGGTCGGGGTACAGGCCTTGTGCATGGAGCATCTGGGGCTGGATGCCTTTAGCCCCGAAAACCTGGGCAACCTCACGCAGCCCGATAACCTGGCCTATGTGATTTACACCTCGGGCTCCACCGGTCGGCCCAAAGGCGCACTGCTCAGCCATGCCAACGTCACTCGTTTGCTGGGCGCCACGGCAGATCAATTCGGGTTTGGCTCGAGTGATGTGTGGACGCTGTTCCACTCTTATGCGTTCGATTTTTCGGTTTGGGAGCTGTTTGGTGCGCTGTGTACCGGTGGTCGTCTGGTGATCGTGCCGTATTACATCAGCCGTGAACCTGAGGTGTTTCACCGGTTGCTGTGTGATGAACACGTGACGGTACTCAACCAGACACCTACAGCCTTCCGGCAACTGCTGCCGATTGCCTGCAACAGCCCGCACCCGCTGGCGTTGCGTTGGGTGATCTTCGGTGGCGAGGCGCTGCAAGCGTCGAGCCTGCGTCCATGGTACGAACGCTTCGGTGATCGGCAAACCACGTTGGTGAACATGTACGGCATCACCGAAACCACGGTGCATGTGACGTACCGCGCCATCAGCCCGACTGATCTCGATGCCAGGGTGCAAAGCCCGATTGGTCGTCCGCTCAGTGACCTCAGCTGGTACTTGCTCGACAGCCAGTTGCAACCGGTGGCCGCGGGTTGCGCGGGTGAGTTGTATATCGCCGGGGCTGGGCTGGCGCGTGGGTATCACGGCCGCGCCGGGTTGACGGCCGAACGCTTTGTGCCAAGTCCGTTTGAACCGGGCACGCGGCTGTATCGCAGTGGCGATCTGGCTCGCCAGCGGGCCGATGGCAATATCGACTATCTGGGGCGGGCCGACCAGCAAGTGAAGATTCGCGGTTTCCGTATCGAACTGGGGGAAATCGAAGCCTGCCTCAAGCAGCAAGTCGGCGTCAGCGACGCGGTGCTGAGCGTGTATCAAGAGCAACTGTGCGCCTATGTGGTGGCCGACCAGCCCCCTGCTGACCCGCTGGCCTGGCGCGAGCAATTGCGTGCTGTGCTCAAGGGCGAGCTGCCGGATTACATGGTGCCCACACATTGGTTGCTGCTCGATGCGCTGCCACTGACCGGCAACGGCAAGCTTGATCGCAACGCCTTGCCGCTGCCCGACGCCGAACACTGGCAACGGCCTTACACCGCCCCCGTGGGTGAACTGGAAACGCAACTGGCGGCTATCTGGGCCAGCGTGCTGGAAGTCGAGCGAGTGGGGCGTCACGACAACTTCTTTGAATTGGGCGGGCATTCGCTGCTCGCGGCCCAGGCCAGCGCCAGGGTCGAACTGCAACTGGGCATCGAGTTGGCGCTACGGGCGCTGTTCGAAGCCGCTGACCTTCAAGCCTATGCCGCTCTGGCACAGGCGCAAACGCCTGCGGATAACGATGTTCGTCTGAGCGCACTTGAGTCGCTGCTCGACGAGATGGAGATCAACTGATGGAAAACTCTACCGCCTGGCGCATTGCCAACCGTTTCGCCAGCCTCGCGCCGCAGCAGCGTCGCGACTTTCTGCAAAAAATGCAGGAGCAGGGCGTCAGCTTCGGCCAGTTGCCGATACCGCTGACGGCACCTGCCGCTGAACCGTGCGAGCTGTCTTATGCCCAGCAACGCCAGTGGTTCCTGTGGCAACTTGACCCCGAAGGTGCGGCCTATCACATCCCGGCGGCCCTGCGTTTGCGCGGCGCGCTGAATGTGCCTGCGTTGCAGCACAGCTTCGATGCGTTGCTGGAACGCCATCACAGCCTGCGCAGTGTGTTTATTGAAACCGATGGTCGGGTTCTCCAGCAGTTGCAAACCCCTACCGACCCTTCACTGACTTTGACCCAGCATGATCTGCGTGTTCAGCCCCAGGCCGAACGCCTGAACATGGCCATGCAACTGCTGGAGCTGGATATAGCCCGGCCGTTTGATCTGCAACACGGCCCGTTGTTGCGAGTCAGCCTGTTGCAACTGGACGCCGACGATCATGTGCTGGTGCTGACCTTGCACCATATTGTTGCTGACGGCTGGTCGATGGGGGTACTGGTCGACGAGTTCTCGCAGCTGTACGCGGCCCATGTCCAGGGCAAGCCCCTTGAGCTACCCGCCCTGGCGATCCAGTACAGTGATTACGCGTTGTGGCAGCGCCGCTGGATGGAAGCCGGTGAGCTGGAGCGCCAGTTGGACTGGTGGCGCGGGCAATTGGGCAGCGAGCAGCCGGTGCTGGAGTTGCCCGGCGACCGTTCGCGCCCGGCGCAGCCCACGCAGCAGGGGGCGCGGCTGGACTTTGCACTGCCACCGGCGCTGGCCAAAGGTTTGATGAGCCTGGCCCGCCAGCGTGGCGTGACCCCGTTCATGCTGTTGCTGGCCAGCTTTCAGGTGTTGCTGCACCGCTACAGCGGTCAGACAGACCTGCGCATCGGCGTGCCGGTGGCCAACCGCAGCCGTGCAGAAACCTGTGGTCTGATCGGCTTTTTCGTCAACACCCAGGTGCTGCGCGCCGAGCTTGACGGGCGCTTGCCGTTTGCCCGGCTGCTGGAGCAAACCCGTGACCGTGCGCTGGATGCCCAAGGCTATCAGGACTTGCCGTTCGAACGTCTGGTGCAAGCGCTGCAAGGTGAGCGCAGCCTGAGCCACAGCCCGCTGTTCCAGGTCATGTTCAACCATCAGCAAAGTCGCCCCGGCGCACTCGGCGGGATGCTTGCCGGGCTTGAGGTTCAAAGCCTGGCGTGGCCGGGGCGCACGGCGCAGTTTGACCTGCAACTGGATACTCACGAAGAAGGCGAGCGGCTGCTGGCCAGCCTGACTTATGCCACCGATTTGTTTGATGCCGAGCGCATCGAGTGCCTGGCCGGGCACTGGCGCAACCTGCTGGCAAGTATCGTGGCCGATCCCGAATGCGCGATTGGCGAACTGGCGATGCTGTCGGCGGCTGAAGTCGAGGCCACCTTGCTCGGCCTGAATGCCACGCAGCAGGTCTATCCCGGCCCCGAGTGCGTGCACCAGCATATCGAGGCGCAGGCTGGCGCGACCCCGGATGGTTGCGCGCTGGTGTTTGGCCAGCAGCGTCTGAGTTATGGCGAGCTGAATCAGCGAGCCAATCGTCTGGCGCACCATTTGCGTGAATTGGGCGTCGGCCCGGAAGTCCGGGTCGGGGTTGCTTGCGAGCGCTCACTGGAACTGGTAATCGGCCTGCTGGCGATCCTCAAGGCGGGTGGTGCCTATGTGCCGCTGGACCCGCAATACCCGGCCGAGCGACTGGCCTATATGTTCGAGGACAGCGGCATCAGCCTGTTGCTGACCCAGACACCGGTGTTGGCCAACCTGGCGCTACCGGCGGGGCTGGCCAGTCTGTGCCTTGAAAGCACGGCGCATTGGCTGGCCGAGTACAGCGCCGCGAACCTGGCAAATGTGGCCAGCGCACAAAACCTGGCCTATGTGATTTACACCTCGGGTTCCACCGGTCGCCCGAAAGGCGCGGGCAATAGCCATGGCGCCTTGTATAACCGTCTCGCCTGGATGCAACAGGCCTATGAACTGAACACCGCGGATCGGGTGTTGCAGAAAACCCCGTTCAGCTTTGACGTGTCGGTGTGGGAGTTTTTCTGGCCGCTGATGCACGGCGCAACCCTGGTGGTGGCTGCTCCCGGCGCTCATCGCGACCCGCAGCAACTGGCGGCATTGATCGTCGAGCAGGCGATCACCACCCTGCATTTTGTTCCGTCGATGTTGCAAGCCTTTATCAGCGCTGACGAAGCGGCGCAGTGCAGCTCGTTGCGGCGCATTGTGTGCAGCGGTGAAGCGTTGCCGATGGCGTTGCAGCGCCAGACTCTTGAGCGCCTGCCACATGCGCAGTTGTACAACCTGTACGGGCCGACCGAAGCCGCCATCGACGTAACTCACTGGACTTGCGTCGAGGAGGGCCGCGACAGCGTGCCGATCGGACGGCCAATCGCCAACCTGCGCACCTATATTCTGAGTGCCGAGCTGCAGCCATTGCCGAACGGTGCGATTGGCGAGTTGTACCTGGCGGGCGCCGGGCTGGCGCGGGGTTATCATGCCCGCCCGGCTCTGACTGCCGAGCGCTTTGTGGTCGACCCGTTGGGCAGTGGCGAACGCTTGTATCGCACGGGCGATCTGGCGCGCTATCGCGTTGACGGCGCTATTGAGTACTGCGGTCGTATCGACCACCAGGTGAAAATTCGCGGGCTGCGTATCGAACTGGGCGAAATCGAAGCGCGCCTGCAAGAGCATCCCCAGGTGCAAGAGGCCGTGGTGCTGGCGTTGGACAACCAACTGGTGGCGTATCTGGTGCCGGTTGTTGCCCCGCAAGATCCGGCCCGCTGGCGCGAAGAACTGAAAGCGCATTTGCTGGTGAGCTTGCCGGATTACATGGTGCCCACGCACCTGATGCTGATCGATTGCATGCCGCTGAGCCCCAACGGCAAGCTGGAGCGCAAATTGTTGCCGTCGCCGCTGATCAATGTCAGCCAGCGTATTTTTGAAGCGCCGCGCAGTGCCAATGAACGACAGTTGGCGGCAATCTGGCAAGACGTGCTGGGCCTGGAGCAGGTCGGGCGTCAGGACAATTTCTTTGAGCTGGGTGGCGACTCGATCATCTCCATTCAAGTGGTCAGCCGCGCTCGCCGCGCGGGTCTGGGTTTGCAGCCACGTGATCTGTTTCAGCAACCGACCTTGCATGCGCTGGCCGCGGTGGTTAGCCAGCAAGTCGCGGCGCCAATCGCCCAGGGCCCGGTGTTGGGCGCACAAGTGTTGACCCCGGTGCAACAGTGGTTCTTTGCCCAGCAGACGGTGCAAAACCAGCACTGGAACCAGTCGGTTTTGCTTGCCGTGCGTGAGCCGCTCGACTTGCTGCGCCTGCAAACCGCGCTGCAACAGGTGCTGGCCCAGCATGACGCGCTGCGTTTGCAGTTCCGTCAGCAGGACGGGCAGTGGGCCGCGCACTACCGGCCATTGGACGGTGTGGCCGCCACCGATTTGCTGTGGACCGCACAAGTGCAAAGTGACGAGGCCCTGCAAGGTCTGTGCGACGAAGCTCAGCGCAGCCTGTCGCTGCACGATGGCCCATTGCTGCGCGCGGTGCTGATTGATCATGACGACGGCAACCAGCGTTTGCTGCTGGTGATCCACCACTTGGTGGTCGATGGCGTGTCCTGGCGGGTGCTGCTTGAAGACCTGCAAGCGGCTTATGCCTCTCAGGCGCTGGGGGAAAAAACCAGCTCGCTGCAGGATTGGGCGTTGCAGTTGAATGCTTATGCGCAAAGCGAGGATCTGGCGGCGCAATTGCTGTGGTGGCAGCAACAGTTGCAGGGTGTCAGCGGCGAGTTGCCGGATGCGCGTGCCAACGCCAGTCAGGCAGTGCGGCATCGGCAGGTGGTCAGCATGGGGCTGGATCGCGAACAAACCCGCCAATTGCTGCAACAGGCGCCAGCGGCCTATCGCACCCAGGTCAATGATTTGCTGCTGACCGCCCTGGCCCGTGCATTGTGCGACTGGACCGGCGAACCGACAGCGTTGATCCAGCTCGAAGGTCACGGGCGTGAGGACTTGTTCGAGAACATTGACCTGACCCGTACCCTGGGCTGGTTTACCAGCCTGTTCCCGGTGAAGTTGACCCCGGCAGCCGGACTTGGCGAGTCCATCAAGGCAATCAAGCAGCAACTGCGTGAAGTACCGGGCAAGGGCCTGGGGTTTGGATTGCTGCGCTATCAGGGGGATGCGCAGGCACAAGCCAGCCTCGCGGCTTTGCCAGCAGCGCGGGTGACGTTCAACTACCTGGGCCAGTTCGACCAGAGCTTCAGCGAGGACGCGCTGTTTGTGCCAGCCCAAGAGGCCAGCGGCGCCGCGCAAAGCCCCGATTCGCCGCTGGCCAACTGGCTCTCGGTGGACGGCCAGGTGTTTGGCGGCGAATTGAAACTGGACCTGAGCTTCAGTCAGGAGTGCTTCGACAAACATCAGATTGAGGGCCTGGCCGCGGGCATTCAGATGCATTTGCAGGCGCTGGTAGAGCATTGCCTGAACCCGCAGCACAGCGGCGTGACCCCCGCGGACTTTGCGCTGGCGAATTTGACCCAGGCGCAACTGGACCAACTGCCGGTCACGCCACGGCAGATTGAAGACCTGTATCCGCTGTCGCCGATGCAGAGCGGTTTGCTGTTTCACAGTCTGTACGAGCCGCAGGCTGGGGCTTACGTCAATCAACTCTGCGTGGAGGCCAAAGGTCTGGACGCGGCGCGCTTGGCCCAAGCCTGGCAAGCGACGCTGGATGCGCATCCGATTTTGCGCAGCGGGTTTCACTGGCCTCAGGGCGCAACCGCCCCGGTGCAACTGGTACAGCGTTCGCTGCAATTACCGCTGACCGTGCTCGACTGGCGCGGGCGTGCCGATCAGGCTGGCGAATTGCAATTGTTGGCCCGCAGCGAGCGTTTGCAGTTCGATCCGGCGCAGCCGCCGCTATTGCGTCTGGCGCTGGTGCGCCTTGACGAACAACGCCAGCAGTTGATCTACACCCACCACCACTTGTTGCTCGATGGCTGGAGCAATGCGTTGCTGCTCGGCGAGGTGTTGCAGCGCTACGCCGGGATAGAAGTAGCTCCCGCGCAGGGCCGCTTCGGTGACTATATCGGCTGGCTGCAAGCCCAGGACCCGGTGGCCGACGAAGCCTTCTGGCGCGTGCAACTGGCGCCACTGCAGAGCCCGACCCTGTTGGCGCAGAGCCTGCCCCATACGCCTTCAAACGGTGTCGGCTACGCCGACCATCACCAACTGTTCGATACACAACTGAGCGCCGACTTTGCGGCGTTTGCCCGCCAGCACAACATCACCCTCAACACGCTGGTGCAAGGCGCCTGGGCCGTGCTGTTGCAGCGCTATAGCGGCCAGCAGAGCGTGGCATTTGGCGCCACTGTGGCGGGGCGGCCGGTGGATTTACCGGGGGCGGAGCACCAGCTCGGGCTGTTTATCAACACGTTGGCGGTGATCACTCAACCGCAAGCGGCCGAGAGCGTGGCGCACTGGTTGAGCCGCTTGCAGGCACACAACCTGGAACTGCGTGAGCATGAATTTACCGCGCTCAGTGATGTGCAGCGCTGGGCGGGACGCGCCGGTGAGCCGCTGTTCGACAGTTTGCTGGTATTTGAAAACTTCCCCATTGGCGAGGCCTTGCAGCAGGGTGCGCCACAGGGGTTGAGCTTTTCGTTGCCGGACAACCATGAGCGCACCAACTACCCGCTGACCCTGGCCGCGGTCAGTGAAGGCCAGTTGCGCCTGACCTGGAGCTTTTTACTCAGTCACTTTACGCCGTCAGTGATTGCCCGCATGAGTGAGCACCTGGCCTGCCTGCTGCGGGGCATGATTGCCGCGCCGCAAGCCAGTCTTGGCGAGTTGCAGTTGTTGAGCGCTGCCGAACAACACCAGCAATTGCAGGACTGGAACCGCCAGCCGGGAGCCGCGAGCGAGCTGTGCGTGCATCAGTTGATCGAAGCGCAGGCGGCTATTCGCCCTGAGGCAACGGCGTTGATCTTTGACCAGAGTACGTTCACCTACGCCGACCTCAATCAGCGCGCCAACCGTTTGGCCCATCGCCTGCGTGAGTTGGGAGTGGGACCGGAAGTGAGGGTGGGGCTGGCGTTGGAACGCTCGCCACAGATGATTATCGGCTTGCTGGCAATTCTTAAGGCCGGTGGCGCCTATGTACCGCTGGACCCGGCTTACCCGGCCGAGCGCCTGAGCTATTTGATGCAGGACAGCGGTATTGCGCTGTTACTCAGCCAGTCCTGGTTGCGCAAGGGGCTGCCGCATATCGACGGTTTACCGGTGCTGGAACTGGACCGCGAAGACATCGCTTGGTTGCCTGCGAGCAATCCGCCCAACCTCACGCAACCACAGAACCTGGCCTATCTGATCTACACCTCGGGCTCCACTGGCCGCCCCAAAGGCGTGAGCGTGGCCCACGGTCCGCTGGCCATGCATTGCCTGTCAATTGGCGAGTTGTATGGCATGACCCCGGATGACCGCGAGCTGCAATTTGCCTCCATCAGTTTCGACGGTGCCCACGAGCGCTGGTTGACCCCGCTGGTCTTCGGCTCGGCGTTGATGCCGCGCGATGACGAAGTATGGAGCGCCCAGCGCACCTGCGAAGAAATCGAGCGCCACGGCATCACAATTGCCTGTTTTACCCCAAGTTACTTGCTGCAAATGGCCGATTACATGGGCGAAGCCGGGCGCAAGCTGCCGATTCGTTCTTACACCGTGGGCGGTGAAGGCATGCCCAAGCACGCGTTTGATGAGGTGCAGCGAGTGCTGCAACCACCGCGCATTATCAACGGCTACGGCCCGACCGAAACCGTGATTACGCCGCTGATTTGGTGCGCCTACCCGGACACCCGATTCGAGTCGGCGTTCTTGCCCATAGGTCGCCCGGTGGGCGAGCGCAGTGCCTATGTGCTGGACGCCAGCTTGCAGCCGCTGCCGGTAGGGGTGGCCGGTGAGTTGTATCTGGGTGGCGAAGGTGTCGCCCGTGGCTACCATCAGCGCCCGGCCCTGACCGCCGAACGCTTTGTGCCCGATCCATTCGTGGCGGGCGCGCGGCTGTATCGCAGTGGCGACCTGGCACGGTTGCGTGACGACGGTGTGGTCGAGTATCTGGGACGTATCGATCAGCAGGTGAAGATTCGCGGGTTCCGCATCGAACTGGGCGAAATCGAGGCCTGCCTGTTGGAGCACGATGGCGTGCGCGAGGCCTTTGTAGTCGATCGCGATGGCCCGGTGAGTCGTCAGTTGGTCGGTTATATCGTGGCCCGTGATCCGCTGGCCGACGAGGTCGGGTTGCGTGAACATTTGATTGCTCATCTGCGCAGCCGCTTGCCGGCGCATATGCTGCCCGCGCACCTGATGTGCCTGGTGGCCTTGCCGTTGACCCCCAACGGCAAGCTTGATCGTCAGGCCCTGCCTGCCCCTGAGGCCAGTCGCCAGGTGCTTGACCGGGTGCTGCCGGAAACGGCGGCCGAATTACTGTTGGCCGATATCTGGCAAGACTTGCTGGGGTTGGAGGCGATCAGCGTCACGGAAAACTTTTTTGAACTGGGCGGCGATTCGATTATTTCGTTGCAGGCGGTGAGCCGTGCCGGGGCGCAAGGGCTGGTCTTTACTCCCAAGCAACTGTTCGAAGCGCAAACCATCCGAGCCTTGGCGGCGGTTGCGATCAATACCGGGCCGCAAGCGCTGCAGCGCATCGAGACCTTGCCCTTTGCCCTGGTGCCACATGCCGTGGTGGTGGACCGCAGTGCGCTGGATGATCTGTATCCGCTGTCGCCGATGCAGCAGGGCATGTTGTTCCACTGTATTGAATCGCCAGAGCTGAACCTTTACGTCAACCAGCTCAGCGTGGCGGTAGAGGGGTTGCAGGTGCCGCGGTTTTGCAGCGCCTGGCAAACCCTGCTGGAACGTCACGAAGTGTTGCGCACCGCCTTTATGTGGCGCGACGGCCTGGCTGACCCGTTGCAGGCGGTGTATCAGCACGTCGAGTTGCCGATTGTCGAACTGGACTGGCGTGAGCATGCGGCCCCTGAGTCGGCATTGCTGGCGTTGGCGGCTGACGATCAGGCCCGGGGTTTTGACCTCAGCTGCCCGCCGTTGATGCGCTTTACCCTGGTGCGTCTGGACGACAACCGGTTCCAGATGATCTGGACCTACCATCATTTGTTGCTGGACGGTTGGAGCGCTTCGCGCCTGCTCGGCGAAATGCTGCGCTTGTACGCCAAACAAATACTGCCGTGCATGAGCGGGCGTTATGCCGACTACATCAGTTGGCTGGCGCGCCAGGACGTGACGGCAGCCGAAGGCTTCTGGCGTGAGCGTCTAAACACATTGCAAGCGCCGACAATCCTGGCCAATGCGGCCAATACCGATGGCAGCGGGCATGGTGTGCTCTACAGCTATCTGGATAGCGCTGCGAGCCGTCGATTGCATGCATTTGCCAGCAGCCAGAGAGTGACGCTGAACACGGTGGTGCAAGCAGCCTGGCTGTTGCTGCTGCAACGTCACACCGGGCAACGCAGCGTGGCCTTTGGTGCCACGGTTGCCGGGCGGCCGACGCAACTGGCCGGGGCGCAAGACATGCTCGGGCTGTTTATCAATACCCTGCCGGTAATTCAGACCCTCGATCCGCAACAGGCGCTGGGCGACTGGCTGCGCCAGTTACAGGACTACAACCTGGCGATCCGCGATTTTGAACATACGCCGCTGGCAAATATTCAGCGCTGGGCCGGGCAGGGCGGGCAAGGGTTGTTCGACAGCATTATCGTGTTTGAAAACCACCCGGTGGACCGTGCCTTGCGCGGCGAGCAGGACGGCGAGCTGAAGTTTGCCGAGGTGGGCAGCGGTGGGGTGACTAACTTCCCGATGGACTTGATGATCAGCGCCACCGACCAGGGGCTTGAGGTGGAATACCTGTACCTGCGCGAGCGTTTCGATGCGGTAACGGTAGAGCGCATTCGCAGCCAGTTTGAAGGCTTGCTGGTGCGCTTGCCGCTGGGTGGCAATTGCCTGATCGGTGAGATCGGCCTGCCCCATGGACGGATCGAAATGGCGCAGGTCCCGGCGCCAGTGCGGGATCTGGTGCAGGGCTTTATGGCACAGGTTGCAGTGCAGCCGCAGGCGTTGGCCTTGATCTGCGATGGCCGCGAGTTGAGCTATGCCGAACTTGACCGTCAGGCCGATGCGCTGGCGCTGCACTTGCAGGCGCGGGGGATTGGTCCGGAGCAACTGGTAGCCGTCGCACTGCCGCGTTCGGAGCAAACCATTGTGGCGTTTTTGGCGGTGCTCAAGGCAGGGGCAGCCTACTTGCCGCTGGACCTGGATTACCCGGCCGAGCGCCTCGGGTTTATGTTGGCAGACTCGGGAGCGAGCCTGTTGCTGTGCCACAGCGATCTCGATCAACGCGTGGCGTTTAACGGCGTCACGCCACGGCTGTTGCTCGATCAGTTGCCGGTACGGGATGGCACGCCGCGTGCGGTGCGGTCGTTGCCCGGGCATCTGGCGTATCTGATTTACACCTCGGGTTCTACTGGCCAGCCCAAGGGCGTGGCGGTGGCCCGCGAGCCGATTGCGCGGCATTGCCAAGGGATTATCGACCTCTATGAGTTGAGCCCGGCCAGTCGCGAACTGCACTTTATGTCGTTCGCCTTTGACGGTGCCCAGGAGCGCTGGCTTGGCGTGCTGCTGGCAGGCGGTAGCCTGGTGATTCGCGACGACAATCTGTGGACCCCGGAGCAGACCCTGCAGGTATTGCATCAGCAGCGGGTGACCGTGGCGTGCTTCCCGCCAGCCTATCTGCAACAACTGGCTGAAGTGGCTCTGGCGCAGGGCAATCCACCGGCGGTGCACACTTATTGCTTTGGTGGCGATGCAGTACCGCACGCCAGTTTTGAGCTGGTCAAACGTGCCCTGCAACCCCTGCGGCTGGTCAATGGCTATGGCCCGACCGAGACCGTGGTTACGCCTTTGCTGTGGCGGGCCGAAGCGAGCGAGTGTTGTGACGCCGCTTACGCCCCGATTGGCCGCAGTGTGGCCGGGCGGGGCGTGTATGTACTCGATGCGGACATGAATCCGTTGCCGGTGGGGGTCAGTGGTGAGTTGTACTTGGGCGGCGAATGTCTGGCCCGTTGCTACCATCGCCAGCCGGGGTTGAGCGCCGAGCGCTTTGTACCAGATCCGTTCGCCGCCAGTGGCGGACGCATGTACCGCACCGGCGACCTGGTACGCCAGCGTGAATGCGGGCTGATCGACTATCTGGGCCGTCTGGACCAACAAGTAAAAATTCGTGGCTTCCGTATCGAACCGGGGGAAATCGAAGCGCGTTTGCGTCAGTGCGACGGTGTGCAGGATGCGGCGGTCAAGGTCATCGAGGGCGCGAGCGGCAAACAGTTGGTGGGCTATGTGGTGGCTGCGCGCGGCACGATTTCGGAGCGCCAACTGAAAGCGCAATTACAGGCACAACTGCCGGACTACATGGTGCCCAGCCATATCGTGCTACTGGAGCGTTTTGCGCTATCGGCCAATGGCAAATTGGATCGCCGTGCATTACCCGAGCCGCAATTGCTTCAGGGCCACTATCGAGCACCGCGTAATGCGCTGGAACAGGCGTTGGCCGGGATCTGGCAGGAGGTGCTGGGGCTGGAGCAGGTGGGCATCGACGATAACTTCTTTGAGCTGGGTGGTGATTCGCTACAGGTGCTTAAGGTCATCTCGCGAGTGCGCAATCAGCCAGAGCTGGGTTTGAGCCTCAAGCTGCGCGACCTGATGCAAAAGCCGTGTATTGCCGAACTCAGCGGCTTTGAACCTGTGGTTACAGGTCAAGCACCTGATCCGTTGCTGGCACTTAACAGTCGAGTCGAAGCAGTGCCGCCGTTGTTCTGCCTGCATGCCGGTTTTGGCACGGTGTTCGACTACGAACCGCTGGCGCGTAAATTGGACGGGCGGCGCAGCGTCTATGGAGTGCAATGCCGCATGTTGCTGGACCCCGAATGGCAGGATGGGTCGTTGCAGAGCATGGCGCAGGCCTATGCCGAGCGCATCCGCCAGCAGCAGGAGCACGGCCCCTATCACTTGCTGGGCTGGTCACTGGGCGGGGCGTTGACGGTGCTGGTGGCCCAGGCCCTCGAGGCTCAAGGTCAGCAAGTGGCATTTGCCGGGCTGGTAGACAGCTATGTAGCGGGCACTGCTGAAGCCAGTGACGGGCGTGAAGACTTGCAGGACTTTTTGCGCTTTGTGCTGGGCGTACCGCAAGCCGAGGCGCAGCTGTTGACCGCGACTGGCGCCGGTGCCGAGCAGGTGATCGAGGCGGCCATGGCAGAGCCGCGCAGCAGTCTGGGTGAGCATGGATTGCTGGGCGCGGCGGAGTTGAGTCACATCTTTGCCGTGGGTGCACGTCTCAAACAATTGGCCCTGGACCAGCGCTCACTGCCTCGGACTCGGGTAGCGGCACATCACTGGTGGGTGGTCGGGCGTGAAGACGAGCGTCGGGTACATGCGGCGCAAATGGGTCCCGGGGCGGGGCATGAGGTGTTGAGCGGTGGCCATTATGAGCTGCTGCGTCACGCCACCTTGCTCAAGCAACTGGATGAATTGTTGGAGCCTGAACTGGCTTGATCTTTGTTGAGCAAGAAGGAAACCGAAATGCCTGTATTACCCGAACTGGAAGCGTTTTTGGAACTGGCTGAATTCAGCCGCATGACCGGCAAGAGCCAGCCCATGCACACGCTGACCCCGGCCCAGGCCCGCAGTGAATTTGAGCTCAGCTCGGGGGTATTTGATGTGCCAGTGCCCGAGGTCGACAGCTACGACCTGCGCATCCCGGCGCGGGATGGTTTCAGTCTGCCTGCGCGGTTGTATCGTGGTGCGCAGCTGGATGGTTCGCGGCTGCCGGTGGTGATTTATTTTCACGGTGGCGGCTATGTGATCGGCAGTCTCGACAGTCATGACGCGCTGTGCCGACGTTTGGCGGCAGCGGGGCACTTTGCAGTGCTGGCGGTGGATTACCGGCTGGCGCCGGAATGGGTATTCCCCACGGCACTGCACGACGCCTGCGATGCGGTGAACTGGCTGCTGCGCGACGGTGCCAGGCACGGGCTGGATGCCACGCGAGTGGCGTTTGCCGGAGACAGCGCAGGGGGCACGTTGAGTACGGTACTCGCGATTCTGGCGGTGCGCGAACCGCAGGAAGTCGCCATCGTGCCGCGTGCGCAGGTGCTGCTTTACCCGGTGACGGATGGCAGCTGCAAGCGTGATTCCCATGTGCGGTATGCCGAGGGCTACCTGCTCGAAACCGCGTGCATGGACTGGTTTTACCGGCTCTACAGTCGCACTCCGGCTGACGTGCAGGATTGGCGTATTTCGCCCTTGCTGGCACCGGATGTCAGTGGCCTGGCCCCGGCGCTGGTGTACCTGGCCGGTTACGATCCGCTGCACGACGAAGGGTTGGCCTATGCCGAAAAACTCAAGCGGGCGGGCAATCAAGTGCTGCTGTGCGAAGAGCCCGGCATGACCCACGACTTTATGCGCATGAGCGGGTTGCTGGAGGAGGTGCCGGTGATTCATGGACGGGTGGCGAGCTGGCTGGATGGGCAGCTCGGGTGTTAGTCCCCGAACCCGAGCTGCGCAATCAGCCAGACGTTGGCGCAGCTGATCAGCGCAAACAGAAACCAGGCCAACAACCGGGTTGGTAGGCGGTTGGCGAAGGGGCCCATGAGTTTCTGGTCGCTGGTCATGCGGATCAGCGGGTACAGCGCAAACGGCAATTGCAGGCTGAGCACGACTTGGCTGAGGATCAGCAACTTGCCCACTGCGCCGTCGCCCATCAGCCAGACCCCGAGAAACGCCGGGATCAGCGCCAGTCCGCGGGTGATCAGGCGGCGTTGCCAGCAGGGGATGTGCAGGTCCAGGTAGCCTTCCATTATCACCTGTCCGGCGATGGTGCCGGTGAAGGTCGAGCTTTGCCCGGAGGCCAGCAGCGCCACGCCGAACAGGACACTGGCCATGGCGCCGCCCACCAGCGGGTCGAGCATGCGGTAGGCGTCCTGGATTTCGACCACATCGCTGTGACCGGTCTGGTGAAAGGCGGCAGCCGCGAGGATCAGGATCGCCGCGTTGACCAGCAACGCCAGGGCCAGCGAGCCGATGGTGTCGATGCGTGACAGGCGCACCGCGTCCAGTTTGCTGGCGTAGTCGGTGCCGGTCAGGCGTGTTTGTACAATGGAGCTGTGCAGGTACAGATTGTGCGGCATGACGGTGGCGCCAATGATGCCGATGGCAATGTACAACGGCGCTGCGTCACTGATGGCTGACAGTGACGGTTTGAAACCTTGGAACACGTCCGGCCAGTAAGGCTTGATCAGCACCAGTTCGACAAAAAAGCAGCCGACGATAGTCAACACCAGCGCCAGCATGATGGCTTCCAGGCGGCGGAAACCCTTGCCTTGCAAGGCAAGCACCAGCAGCGTGTCGAAGGCAGTGAGGGCGATGCCGACGGTCATCGAACAACCCAGTAGCAGGTGGAAGGCCAGCGCGCAGCCGAGCACTTCGGCGAGGTCGGTGGCGATGATCGATATTTCCGCCAATAGCCATTGCACTCGTGCCGAGCGCTTGCTGTAGCGTTCGCGGCACAGTTGCGCCAGATCGCGGCCAGTGGCGATCCCGAGTCGCGAACACAGGCACTGCACGGCCATCCCGGCGAGGCTGGCGAGCAGTACCACAAACAACAGGTTGTAGCCGTATCGCGAACCGGCTTCGATGGCGGTGGCCCAGTTGCCGGGGTCCATGTAGCCGATGCTGATCAGCAAGCCGGGCCCGGCAAAGCGCAGTACGCGTTTAAACAACGGCGCGCTGGCATCGACGGCAACGCTACCGCTGACTTCGGAAGGGCAGAAGGGCGCGGTGGCGGTTTTAGGCAGGCTGAATTTCAAGCTCGGGCTCCACAGGACAGTCAGACAGGCGTGGGCAACCGCACAGGTGTGAGGACCGGTTGCCCGGAGAAATACGCCAGCAGGTTGTTGACGACCAATTGCACGGTGCCTTGTGCGGCTTCTGGCGATTGACCGCCCATGTGCGGGGTCATGACCACGTTGCCGAGGGTTTTGAGGGCATCGGGAACCTGGGGTTCGTGATCGAAGACGTCGAGCCCGGCGCCGGCGATTCGGGCGCTGGCCAGTGCAGCAATCAGCGCGTCGGTGTCAATCACGCTGCCGCGCGCAATATTGATCAGGTAGCCATGCGGCCCCAGGGCATCGAGCACCGGGGCATCGACCAGATGCCGGGTGTCGCTGCCGCCCGGTGTGGCCACGATCAGGAAGTCCACGGCAGCGGCCAGTTCGGCCACGCTGGCGCAGTAGGTATAGGGGGTGTCAGGTCGCGGCTGGCGGTTGTGATAGCTGATGCTCATGTCAAAACCGTTCGCTGCACGCTTGGCAATGGCCAGCCCGACGGCGCCCAGCCCGATGATACCCAGGCGTTTTGCGGCCACAGAGGGCTGGCGCAGTTTGTTCCATTCACCCCGGCGGATACCGGCATCGGCCTGGGGAATGCCGCGTACCAGTGACAGCAGCAGCGCCATCGCATGGTCGGCCACGGACGAGGCATTGGCTCCGGCGCCGTTGGTAACGGTAATCCCTCGATTGCTGGCGGCTTGCAAGTCCACTTGCTCATAGCCTGCACCGATCACGCAGATGATCTTGAGCAAGGGCAGGGCGGCCATTTCTTCGGCGAACAGGCCCAAGGGGCCGCGGGTTAAAACGGCATCGATACGTGCGCCATGTTCGGCAATTGCCGCCGCGCGGCTGGCCATGGTCGGTGCAAGGATCAGCTCGAAACCCTCATGTTCGAGCAGTGGCAGGTAATCGTTAACGGTTTCAACCAGCACCAGTACAACGTGGGACATAGGTGTCTCCAGCCAGAGAATGTCGGGAATGGTCCGAGATTAGCACCACTGCCGGGTGCTTTTCCCTGTATCAATTCGATACAAACGCTCTATTTCAGGTTTTTTCAGCCGTGTGGCGGCTGGGCCGAGTCCTACGCTGGAGCCAAGCAGGGTCGGCCTGTTACCATTCGCCCTTTGTTTTATCTCCATTTCGAGACCGCCCATGACCACCGTTCGCACGCGCATCGCGCCATCGCCTACCGGCGACCCCCACGTCGGCACCGCTTACATCGCTTTGTTCAACTACTGCTTTGCCAAGCAGCATGGCGGCGAATTCATCCTGCGGATCGAAGATACCGACCAGTTGCGCTCGACCCGCGAGTCCGAGCAGCAGATCTACGACGCCCTGCGCTGGTTGGGTATCACCTGGAGCGAAGGCCCGGACGTTGGCGGCCCGCACGGCCCGTACCGTCAAAGCGAGCGTAGCGAGATCTACAAGAAGTACACCCAGCAACTGGTCGAAATGGGCCATGCCTTCCCGTGCTTCTGCACCAGCGAAGAATTGGACCAGATGCGCGCCGAGCAAATGGCCAAGGGCGAGACCCCGCGCTACGACGGTCGAGCGCTGCTGTTGTCCAAGGAAGAAGTCGCGCAGCGCTTGGCCGCTGGCGAGCCGCATGTGATCCGCATGAAAGTGCCGACCGAAGGCGTATGCGTGGTGCCGGACCTGCTGCGCGGTGATGTCGAGATCCCGTGGGATCGTATGGACATGCAAGTGCTGATGAAGACCGACGGTCTGCCGACGTACTTCCTGGCCAACGTGGTCGACGATCACCTGATGGGCATCACCCACGTACTGCGTGGCGAAGAATGGCTGCCATCGGCACCCAAGCTGATCCTGCTGTACGAATACTTTGGCTGGGAACAACCGCAGCTGTGCTACATGCCGCTGTTGCGTAACCCGGACAAGAGCAAACTGTCCAAGCGCAAGAACCCGACTTCGGTGACGTTCTACGAGCGCATGGGCTTTATGCCTGAAGCGATGCTCAACTACCTGGGCCGTATGGGCTGGTCGATGCCGGACGAGCGCGAGAAGTTCTCGCTGCAGGAAATGGTCGACAACTTTGACCTGTCCCGCGTCTCGCTGGGCGGGCCGATCTTTGACGTTGAGAAACTGTCCTGGCTTAACGGCCAATGGTTGCGCGATCTGCCGCTGGAAGAGTTCGCCAGCCGCGTGCAGCAATGGGCGCTGAACCCTGAGTACATGATGAAGATCGCGCCGCTGGTGCAGGGCCGGGTTGAAACCTTCAGCCAAATCGCGCCATTGGCCGGGTTCTTCTTCTCCGGCGGCTTGCAGCTGGATGCCAAGCTGTTTGAGCACAAGAAGCTGTCCAATGAGCAAGTGCGTCAGTTGATGCAACTGATCCTGTGGAAGCTCGAGAGCCTGCGTCAGTGGGAAAAAGACGCGATCACGGGTTGCATCCAGACCGTGGTTGAGTCCCTGGAGCTGAAGCTGCGTGATGCCATGCCGCTGATGTTCGCCTCGATCACAGGGCAAGCCAGCTCGGTGTCGGTGCTGGACGCGATGGAGATTCTGGGGCCGGACCTGACCCGCTTCCGTCTGCGTCAGGCGCTGGACCTGCTGGGCGGCGTGTCGAAGAAAGAAAATAAAGAGTGGGAAAAGCTGTTTAACGCGATTGGTTAACTGCTTTTATTTGTAGCCGCTGCCGCAGGCTGCGATGGACTGCGCAGCAGTCCTGAGGGGGGGAAGGTCCTTCGGCCCTTATCGCAGCCTTCGGCAGCGGCTACAGATTTCGTGGGTTTGGCCCAGTATTTACAGGGCGGGGAGGGTAAGTGGTTGTTCTCACGGCAAATTTTTTTAAAAAACTTTGAAAATAAGTTTGACAGCCTACCCATCCAGTCTTAATATGCGCCCCGTCCACACAGCAACACGAAACAAGCAGCAAGAAACACGCTGCAGTGTCTGTTTGGGGCTATAGCTCAGCTGGGAGAGCGCTTGCATGGCATGCAAGAGGTCAACGGTTCGATCCCGTTTAGCTCCACCAATTTACAGTTCAATGCCTGGCCACACCGGCATTGAATCGATCAACACTCAGTGCTGATCAGTTAGAAGGTTTGTGTCCCCTTCGTCTAGTGGCCTAGGACACCGCCCTTTCACGGCGGTAACAGGGGTTCGAGTCCCCTAGGGGACGCCAGTTTTACAGAAGCAGCACTTCGGTGATGCTCCGCCGCCAGGCGATAAATCGGGGCTATAGCTCAGCTGGGAGAGCGCTTGCATGGCATGCAAGAGGTCAACGGTTCGATCCCGTTTAGCTCCACCAATTTACAGTTCAATGCTTGGCCACACCGGCATTGAATCGATCAGCACTCAGTGCTGATCACTGTTAGAAGGGTTTGTGTCCCCTTCGTCTAGTGGCCTAGGACACCGCCCTTTCACGGCGGTAACAGGGGTTCGAGTCCCCTAGGGGACGCCACGATTACCCGCTTTGCGGGATTTATAAGGGTCATTCGATTATTGAATGACCCTTTTGTTTGTCTGCAGTTTTTATATTCCTCGCCTGCAAGCTTGCAGCAGCACCCTCTGCGTTACACTGCTCTCCTTATTTGTGTACCGGGAGACAAGGCATGAGTTGGGATTTGGCAGCGCCGTTTATCATTGACCTGCACGTGCAGGCTGAAGACATCGACGGGTTTGG
This sequence comes from Pseudomonas sp. ML2-2023-6, assembly GCF_037055265.1. Lineage (NCBI taxonomy): Bacteria > Pseudomonadati > Pseudomonadota > Gammaproteobacteria > Pseudomonadales > Pseudomonadaceae > Pseudomonas > Pseudomonas sp. ML2-2023-6. Next base: position 2,653,139 of record NZ_CP146347.1, read on the forward strand.
CCATGCCAATAACGCGGCCTATGTGGTCTGGCTGGAACGCTGTGCCTGGCGCCATTCGCAGCGCCTGGGGCTGGACCTCACCGAGTACCGTCGTCTTGATCGCGCCATGGCGGTATCCCGGCATGAAATCGATTACCTTGCCAGCGCCTATGAAGACGACGAGCTGCAACTGGCGACCTGGATTGTCGATTGCGACCAGCGCCTGCGCATGACCCGTCATTTTCAACTGGTCCGCCCCAGCGATGGTGTGACCCTGTTGCGTGCGCAAACCACCTTTGTCTGCATCGAGCTGTCCACCGGCAAGCCCAAGCGCCTGCCGCCCGAGTTTCTTGAAGGTTATGGTCCGGCTGTCGTGACAGCCTGACAGGCAGCGCCTGCTCATACCGATTGCCCGCAGAACCACGTAAACTGCCCCACGTTTTTGATGAGAGTCACCCATGCAAATTGCTTTGGCGCCGATGGAGGGGTTGGTCGACAACATCCTGCGTGATGTCCTGACCCGCACCGGCGGTATTGATTGGTGTGTGACCGAATTTATTCGGGTCACCGAACGGCTGTTACCTGAAGCCTACTTCCATAAATTCGCCCCTGAACTGCAGCACGGAGCAAAAACCCGCTCTGGCGTGCCCCTGCGTGTGCAGTTGCTGGGTTCTGATCCTGCCTGTCTGGCCGATAATGCGGCGCTGGCCTGTGAGTTGGGTTCCGGGGTGATTGACCTCAACTTTGGCTGCCCGGCCAAAACCGTGAACAAGTCCCGTGGCGGAGCGGTGCTGCTCAAGGAGCCCGAGTTGCTGCACGCGATCCTGCTGCAAGTGCGCCGCACCGTGCCAGCGCATATCCCGGTCACCGCCAAGATGCGTCTGGGCTTTGATACGCCAGACAGCGCCAATGAGTGCGCGATTGCCTTGGCCGAAGGCGGCGCCAGTCAGATTGTGGTGCATGCGCGGACCAAGATGGATGGCTACAAGCCGCCTGCGCATTGGGAATACATCGCCCAGGTGCAGGAAGCGGTCAAGGTGCCGGTGTTTGCCAATGGCGATATCTGGTCGGTTGAAGACTGGCGCCGTTGCCGCGAAATCAGTGGTGCTGAAGACATCATGCTCGGTCGCGGTCTGGTGTCGCGCCCCGATCTGGCCCGGCAAATCGCCGCAGCCCGTGCCGGTGAGGAAGTGGTTGAAATGACCTGGGCCGATTTACAGCCCATGATCCGCGACTTCTGGACCCAGGCCGAGGCTCAGCTGACGCCGCGTTCAGCTCCGGGACGACTCAAGCAGTGGCTGGCGATGCTGACCCGCAACTACCCTGAAGCCGTCGTACTGTTCAATGCCATGCGCCGGGAAACCGACTGTGAAAAGGTTAGGCATATGGTCAATAACCCGCCAGCAGACGCTGCCTGAAACAGCTGAAAAAAAATTAAAAAAAGCTCTTGAAATGGTTTTTACGGTCCTTATCTAGTGTCCTGTCTCGCAAGTACTGATCCTTTTTGTGAGACAGGACACTCGGGTACGCGATGCCGAAACCGGGTCGCGTAACAATATCTCGCTGAAATCAGGAGGATATAATTATGAGCAACGCATTTTCCATGGCGCCGCTGTTCCGTAATTCTGTCGGCTTTGACCGTTTTAGTGATTTGTTTGAAACCGCTTTGCGCAACGACTCGAGCGGCGGCTACCCACCTTACAACGTTGAAAAACGTGGTGAAGACAGCTATCGCATCGTGGTTGCAGCGGCAGGCTTCCAGCAAGATGATCTGGACCTGCAAGTAGAGAAGGGCGTGCTGACCGTGAGCGGCAGCAAACGTGAAAGCATGAGCGATGAAGGTGTGACCTTCTTGCATCAGGGCATTGCACAGCGGGCCTTTAAATTGTCCTTCCGTCTCGACGATCATATCGAGATCAAAGGCGCCAACCTGAGTAATGGCTTGTTGAGCATTGACTTGCAACGGGTGGTGCCGGAAGAGGCAAAAGCCAAACGCATCCCGATTAATGGGGATTCGCAGCCTGCTCTGCAACACTAATCTGAGCACGCGCTAGCCAAGAACCCCGTCTTTGTGGCGGGGTTCTTGCTATCCGGGTGTTCGTGGCGGGCAGTACGCAGGCATTTGTCCCCGATCTCTCCCCGGGGCAAGTGCCTGCATTTTATCCGCAATCCGTCACTTGGCAGGCTGACCTGCTGTCAGTTGGTGTTTTTGCAGATTCTTGTCAGCTTTGTAGCGCAAGGCTACATCGGGCACGCTGCCGCTTTTGCCGGTTTCCAGCCAGTTACGGATCCGCCCTGCGTCGGCGAAGTGGGTGTATTTGCCAAAGGCATCCAGAATAACCAGCGAAACCGGGCGACCGCCCATTTCAGTCACCAGTACCAAACAATGACCAGCCTGATTGGTAAAGCCGGTTTTGGTGATCTTGATATTCCACTTGTCCTTGTTCACCAGATGGTCGGTGTTATGGAAACCCAGGGTGTAGTTGGGTTTGCGAAATGCCACGGTTTTTTCCTTGGTGGTGCTCAACTGGCTGAGCATCGGGTAATGCCGAGCGGCGGCCAGCAACTTGCTCAGGTCACGTGCGGTAGACACGTTGTGAATCGACAAACCGGTCGGCTCTACGTAATGGGTACTCATCATGCCCAGGCTCTTGGCCTTGGCATTCATCGCTGCGATAAATGCCACATAACCGCCCGGATAGTGATGGGCCAGGCTTGCTGCGGCGCGGTTTTCCGATGACATCAAGGTGATCAGCATCATTTCGTGACGCGACAGCTCACTGCCCAGTTTGACCCGGGAGAACACGCCTTTCATTTCCGGGGTGTCGCTGATGTTGACCGAAATGTACTCATCCATCGACTGCTTGGCGTCCAGTACCACCATGGCGGTCATCAGTTTGGTCACTGAGGCGATAGGAACGATGGCGTCGGGGTTGCTGGCAAAAATGACCTTGTTGGTTTGCAGATCGATCAGCATCGCACTGCCTGAGGCGATATGCAGTTGCGAGGTATCCCTTGGGGCCGAAGTGCTTTCAGCCGCTGCGGCGATTGAAGAAGCACTGGTGCCTGCCAGAACGAAACACAGGCTTAAAATAGAAAGATGAATTTTCACGCAGAATGACTCAAAAAGGGTTGGGAAATACCGGGTTGTAACGGCCGTTACACACATGACGTTACATTTTGTGAGTATGGATCAATAGCGGCAGAAATGCCTGATTTTGCTGGGGTTTGCGCAATAAACAGGTTTTTTACCGGTGCTTTGCTGTTCATGCAGCGCCCGGCGCCGAAATTAGCAGTTGGATGCTGTGCGCAAGCTGAACAGGACTTAAAGATTGCGGGCTGACCTGCGGCCGCTGAGGGCTTGCCTTCACATGCTTGCAGGCGGCGCAATTGTGTAAAATGCCGGCCCCTGAAATTGACCGGCCGGCCCGATGACTCCTGAAGCGTTAACCACCTTGCACCTGCACTTATTGACTGCTCTGCAGACTGCGCCCAGCGAAACCCGGCGTTTGTTCCACGGGCGCGGACGGTGCTGGCCGGGGCTTGAGCAGTTGACGGTGGACTGGCTACAAGGCGTGGTACTGGTCTCGCTGTTCAAGGAGCCGGAGGCTGAACCTCTGGATGCCTTGAAGCAATTGCTGCTGAGCATCGCCCAATCGCCGGAGTGGCAAGCCAGCGGCGCGCATACGCTGGTGCTGCAACATCGCTACACGCTGCAGAGCGACACCGAATGGCTGGTGGGCGAGGCGATTGATGAGTGCACGCTGACTGAAGGCGGATTGAGTTATCGAGTGGATCTGGGCCGCAAGCAGAACAACGGCCTGTTTCTGGACATGCGCTATGGTCGTGACTGGGTACGGGCCAACGCCGAGGGCAAGCGGGTATTGAATCTGTTCGCCTACACCTGTGGTTTTTCAGTGGCAGCGATAGAGGGCGGGGCACAGCATGTGGTCAACCTCGATATGTCCCGTGCGGCGTTGAGCCGTGGGCGTGACAACCATCGCTTGAACGGGCATGACATGAGCAAGGTGACGTTTCTGGGTCATGACCTGTTCAAATCCTGGGGCAAGGTAAAAAGCACCGGCCCTTACGATCTGGTGATCATCGACCCGCCGTCGTTCCAGAAGGGCAGCTTTCTGTTGACCAAGGATTACCAGCGCGTGGTGCGGCGTTTACCGGAGTTGCTCAGCGAAAACGGCACGGTGCTGGCCTGTATGAACGATCCTGCACTGGGTTCGGACTTTTTGATTGATGGCGTGACCCAGGATGCGCCGAGCCTGCACTTTGTTCAGCGTCTGGACAACCCGCCGGAGTTCCCGGATGCCGACGTCGAGTGTGGCCTCAAGGCGCTGGTGTTCAAGCAGGGCGTTTGACGGGCAAAAAAAAGCCCGCGGGGGAGGGTGCGGGCCAAGGGTTCATTGAATGAGCAATGAGCGCGGCGAATATACCCTTCGCCGCGCTTATGGAAGATGAAACAAAATTCATCGACTCAAACAGGAATCGCACTGTAGCCGCTGCCGGAGGCTGCGATCGAGGGCGGAGCCCTGGCAAACCGGTCTTAGCCTCGCAGCTCTCCTCAGCGGCTACAGAATTTTGGGTTACTTGGTGCGCGACGACTCAAACAGGAACCACACGCGGCGTTCTGCTTCGTCGATCCAATTTTCCAGCAGGCTGGTGGTGGCCACGTCTCCGAGTTCGGAGCACATGTCGTGGGTCTCACGCATGTAGGCGGCCAGCTGGATATTGTCTTCGCGCAGCTCTGCCAGCATGTCTTCGGGGGTTACGAAGTCGGCATCGTTATCCAGCAGGCGCTGCAGTTTCTTGATATGGCCGATGGAGCGAAGGGTGGTACGCCCCAGTTTGCGCACGCGTTCGGCAATAGCGTCGGTGGTGGCGTAAATTTGATCGGCTTGCTCGTCCAGCAGCAGATGGAAGTCACGGAAATGCGGGCCGGACATATGCCAGTGGAAGTTCTTGGTTTTCATGTAAATGGCGAAAGTGTCAGCCAGCAGTGCATTTACTTCTGCCGCAATGTTGATACAGGCTTTTTCGCTTAGTGCCGTAGGTGTCCGCAGATCGGCCTTTCTGCTTTCCTTGGCGGATTTCAGGTCTGACATGGTGGTTCCTCGTGGCAGCGGTGGATGGGCAACAACGCAACTTGAATGCGCCTGACTAAAGACCAGGATCAGCCTCTCGTCAAACGCGCCGGGCCTTTTCAAGCAGGCCGCGTAAAGTTTTGAGGGGCGCAGAGCAAGATCGTTCAAGACTTTATTCACGCAAGTTGCGACCCTTTGCCGCTGCTTACTGCCGGATTGTTTCTGATGCGTGATTCCCTTGCTCGAACCGCGTTTTTTCGCGGCACCATAGCCTGCCTTCCGTTGACGCTGGCGTGCGCGCCCTGGGGGTTGTTGGCCGGCTCCACGGCGATTGATGCGCAGTTAACGCCTGCACAAAGTCAGGGGCTGTCGCTGTTTGTGTTTGCCGGTGCGGCGCAACTGGTCGCGATCGGAATGATCAAGGGTGGCGCCAGTGCGATCTCGATTCTGGTAACGACCTTGCTGCTGACCTCGCAGCACTTGCTCTATGCGATGCATCTGCGACCGCTGGTATCGCCGTTGCAACCCAAATGGCGATTCGGGCTGGGCTTTTTGCTGACCGATGAGTTCTTTGCCCTGGTCAGCCCGTTTGACCAGAAGACATTCAATCGCTGGTATGCGCTGGGTGTAGGGCTGTGCATGTACGTGGGCTGGAATATTTTCACCCTTCTGGGCGTGGTGCTGGGCAAGAGCATTCCGGGGCTGGATCAACTGGGGCTGGAATTCTCGATTGCCGCGACCTTTATCGCGTTAATCACGCCCATCGTGCGCACTGTCCCGACGATTGTCTGCGTGGCGGTCTCGTTGTTGACCGTTGTGCTGTTCAGTTACTGGCAGTGGGAGTCGGCCATTGTGCTGGCAGGGTTGGCGGGCATGGTTGCAGGCTATCTGTGCAAGCGTCTGGGAGGGTACTGGGCATGATCTGGACGATTATTGGCGGGATGACGCTGATTCTGTTTTTCAACCGCTACCTGTTTCTGGAGCCGCGGTTGCCGATTCGCTTGAATCGCGGGGTCAAGGAGTTCCTGGGCTTTGCAGTGCCGGGAATGCTGACGGCGATCTGCGGGCCGATCATCTTCGTCAAGGATCACGGGCTCGACTTGAGCCTGAGCAACCCATACCTGTTGGCCGGGTTGTGCGCCATAGGTCTGATGCTTTGGCGACGCAACGTATTGCTCAGTGTCGCGTTGAGTGTCGCGTTGTTTTATCTGTTTCGCTGGTGGCTTTGAGTTGTGCCGCAGCGCGTGAGGTAAAGGGGCCGCTGACGGCAACGCCGTCACTGACCACATACCAGCACGCCAACAGGCCGTCGGCGCGAAGTGGGGCCGGTACGGCACTGCCGATGACTGACATGACATGAATCGTGGGCATAAAAACCTCCTTCAAACAATGTCGCTACCTTACGGCCCGGGCCGCTACGCAAGAAATCATTGCGCGTGATAGTCGTCATTGATGGCGGTGAGGTATCAGTCAACCACCAGATCGAGCATGTGCATGACTTCCTGATCGCTCAACAACCCTTCGCGGACAAGGTGCTGGGTCAATAGAGAAACCAGCTTGGCGGTGCGATGGCCTTCGAGCTGCTTGAGCTCGGTCAGGGTGTTGTAAACCTTGCTGGAGGTGCATAGCCCGACGATATGATGCGGGTTTTGTGTAGGCATAAAGGTCGTCCTTGTTTTTATGATTGTGCCGATGATCGAGCAGATTACGCTCCATAATGCCGTACTTGGGGCCAGTACGGTGTCTCATCCGCGACATTCACATTGTCTATTAGGACCCGTCGGCAGCTGAAAAAGCCTGCCGGTTTGCGCGCACCGGTATCACCAGCGTGGCGGGCCGTAATAACCACGTGGAGGGCCGTAGTACACCGGGTGTGGCCGGCCGTAGTAACCCTGATAGTAGACGGGCTGAGGTGGCTGTACATACACCGGTTGCGGTTGGTAATACACCGGCGGTGCCTGTACGTAGACCGGTTGCGGTTGGGCATAGACCGGTTGTTGAACGTAAACCGGACGCGGTTCCTGGCCTGCTATGACTGAACCCACAACCGCAGCGCCGACTACCGCGCCAAAAAGGACAGGGCCGGCACCCCAGCCGCCATGGGCGGATGCCTGACCCGCTACAGCCAGTGCGCCGATAAGCAAAGCCACTTTGGGGATGGTACGCATCATGACGATTCCTCGAATTCCAGCCCCGACGTTTCGGTCTGCACCAGACCACAGATAATCGCGGGGATAACCTTAAGACAGTGCTTTTTTAAAAAACTGCGAAGCGTTTTGGTAAATTTTGTGTAAGGTCTGGCAGGCGCTGAGACGTTTCAGCGCAAGCGACCGCAGTATGATCCAACAAATTTCTCGGTACGGCGTGTGCCGTCCATCTAAAAGCATTCAGCAAGGAGATGATCATGCAAATGAATCCGAATAAAGACACCCAGCTGTGCATATCGCTGTCGGGTCGGCCGGGTAACTTCGGACTGCGTTTTCATAATCATCTATACGAACAGCTAGGCCTGAACTTTTACTACAAGGCTTTCAGCAGCAAGGACCTTACGGGCGCCGTAACGGGTATCCGGGCCCTGGGGATTCGTGGTTGCGGGGTATCGATGCCTTTCAAGGAAGCGTGTATTGCGCTGGTGGATGAGCTGGATGCGTCGGCCCAAGCCATTGCTTCGATCAACACCATAGTCAACACGAACGGCCACCTCAAGGCCTACAACACGGACTACATCGCTATTGCGCAACTGCTGGCCAGCCATAAAGTCGCCCAGGACACCACCTTTGCACTGCGTGGCAGCGGCGGCATGGCCAAGGCGGTGGCTTCGGCGTTGCGTGATGGCGGCTATCGCAATGGGCTGATCGTGGCGCGTAACGAGGCGACAGGGGCCGCACTGGCGGCAAGCTGCGGTTATGAGTGGCAGCCGGAGCTGGCTGCACAGCGGCCACAGATGCTGATCAACGTGACGCCGGTGGGCATGGCGGGCGGCGCTGAGGCGGATGATCTGGCCTTTGAAGCGGATGCCATTGATCGTGCCGATATCGTCTTCGATGTGGTGGCGATCCCGGTTGAAACGCCATTGATCATTCGTGGTCGTGCCCAGGGCAAACAGGTGATCACGGGGCTTGAGGTTATTGCGATTCAGGCGCTCGAGCAGTTCGTGCTGTACACCGGTGTCCGGCCTACAACGGAGCAGTTCCAGGCTGCGGTGGCATTTGCCCGTAGTTGATTGAGTGTCGGGCGAGTTGCCTCGCCCGATATAGGCTTTACTCCAGCTCTGCCAGACGCGCTTCCAGAGCGGCAATGCGCGCCTCAAGAGCTTCAAAACGCTCCAGCGAGACCCCTGAACCACTGCTGCGTTCTGCGGGTTGCTGGCGCGCGGCCATAATCACTTCGATATCTGCCGGATCGCCCAGTGCATGGGTATAGCGGTCCTCGCGCTGGCCGCTCTGGCGTGGCAATAACAGCGCCAGGTCCCGGGCAATCAAGCGTTCGAGCTGGTGCTGCACTTGCTCGATGTCTTCGAAGTCGTGCATGCGGGAGCTGCGGGTCAATAGCTCGTTCAGGGTTTGCGGACCGCGCAGAAACAGCAATCCCAGCAGCACTACTTGTGCAGGCACCAGCTCCAGCGCCTTGTCGACTTTATGTTCCCAGCGATCGGCACGGCTGCCCATGACCAGTCGGGTAAAGCCGCGGCCTTCCAGTGCGCGCAGGCTTTGCCCGACTTGCCCTTGTGTAAGGCTCATCACCGGTTCGCGACTGGTCTTCTGATTGCAGGCCAGTACCAGTGCGTTGAGCGTCAAGGGATAGGTTTCAGGGTTGGTGGTCTGTTTCTCGATCAACGAGCCGAGGATGCGGATCTCGGTGCTGTTGAGCTGAGGCCCTGCATCAGACTCGATCTGCGTGCTTTGTGGGAACTGACTCGCGGGGACTTCCATTTTCTTCTCCAATTTGAGCAACCGTTGCCAGCAACCATTGTGGAGTCTTTTGCGCGGTAGAGCGACAGCCATGTAACCCCCGCTGTGGGAGCGAGCCTGCTTGCTCCCACAGGTTGTTTCTTATTGTCTGTCAGCGATTGACCAGCTTGGCAGGCAGGGCAATCACCAGCAGGCTGCTCAGTAGCAGGCAGCAGGCGAAAAACCACAGCGCGCCGGAGCCGCTGCCCGTCACGTCGATGGCGATGCCCATCAGCGAGTTGCTCACCAGTCCGGCGATATTGGCCAGCGAGCAGGCGAGGGCAAACCCGGTTGCGGCTGCACGGCCCTTGAGAAAGGTCGCCGGCAAACTGAAAAACACCGGTACAGCGCCAATGATCGCGGCCGATGCAATGGCAAACAGCGCCACGGTTGCCACAACGTTATGGCTGAAGAAGGTGCTGCCAGCCATGGCGGCCGCGCCGACCAGAAAAGGCACGATAATATGCCAGCGCCGCTCGCGATGACGGTCGGAGCTGGCTCCAATCATCAGCATGCCGATCAGGGCTGCGGCGCTGGGCAGAGCCGTCAATACGCCAATATGGAAGTTGTCGGCGACTCCCGCATTGCGAATGAAAGTGGGCATCCAGAAGGCCATCGCATAGGCGCTGAGCAGGATGGAGAAGTCGATCCCGCCGAGCATCCACACCTTCAGGTTAAAAAAACCGTCGCGAAAGCTGTGCTTGCTGTTTTTGCCTTCGACGTCATCTTTGCGCAGCTCGTTTTCAAGCAACTCTTTTTCTTTGGTATTCAGCCATTTGGCGCTGTGATGGCTATTGGGTAGGGCCCAGAACGTCAGAATCCCGAGCAATACGCTGGGGATCGCCTCGATGATAAACAGCCATTGCCAGCCCCTGAGCCCGGCCGTGTTGTCGAAAGCACCCATGATCCAGCCCGACAGCGGCCCGCCGATCACACTGGAAAGCGGCATGCCGATCATGAACAGGGCGATGATGCGTCCCCGTCGCTGCGTCGGGAACCAGGTGGTCAGGTAATACAGCACGCCCGGCAGAAACCCGGCTTCGGCCGCGCCTAGCAAGAAGCGCACGATGTAGAACTGGGCCGGGGTGGTGACCAGCATGGTGCAGGCCGAGAGCAGGCCCCAGGTGATCATGATCCGGGCAATCCAGACCTTGGCGCCGACCTTTTCCAGGACCAGATTGCTCGGCACCTCGAAAATGATATAGCCGACGAAAAACAACCCTGCGCCCAAGCCGAAGGCGGTTTCACTGAACTGCAGGTCGCCGAGCATTTGCAGCTTGGCGAAGCCGATGTTGATCCGGTCCAGATAGGCGGCCAGATAACAGAAGCAAAGGAAGGGGATGAGTTTCCAGGTGATCTTGCGATAGAGCGCCTGGACCGGGTCTTCCATTGCCATGACTGGAGGTGTACCAAAACTTGCAGAAGGCATGCGTGTTATTCCGGCAGTGACCTTAAGGTTGATCTTCATACGCCACAAGAGGACAGGCGTGTCTATAATCGCCGCACATTCAATTCCCGCCCACAGACTGTCGAGACTTTCATGACTATCTCTCTGTACGCTGCTTCCATCCCTGTGTTCAAGCAAATGCTCAACGCCCTGAGCGGTGTTCTGACCAAGGCTGAAGCTCATGCAACCGCCAAGAACATCGACCCGAGCGTGTTTTTGCAAGCGCGTCTGGCACCGGACATGTTCCCGCTGGTACGTCAGGTGCAAATCGCAGTTGATTTTGCCAAGGGTGTGTCGGCCCGTCTGGCTGAAATCGAATTGCCGAAGTATGACGACAGCGAAGTGACCTTCGCCGATCTGCAAGCGCTGATCAGCAAAGTGCTGGCATTTGTTGATTCGATCAAGCCTGAGCAAATCGACGGCAAGGAAGGTATCGAAATCATCACCCGTCAGGGCACGCCGAAAGAGAAACGCTTCACCGGCCAAGCTTACCTGCTGACCTACGGCTTGCCACAGTTCTTCTTCCACGTGACCACTGCTTACGCGATCCTGCGCCACAACGGCGTTGAAGTCGGCAAGCGTGACTACATGGGCGCTTTCTAAGCAAGCCCTCTGTGGGAGCGGGTAAGTCCGGCTCCCACAGATTTTGTTGGTTGTCTTAGCTCTGTTGCACAGCCTTGTCTTGCTGGGCCATGCACGCAGCAGCCGTAAACAGTACATCAGTGGATGAGTTGAGCGCGGTTTCGGCCGAATCTTGCAGGATGCCGATGATGAAGCCCACAGCTACCACTTGCATCGCAATCTCGCTCGGGATGCCAAACAGGCTGCACGCCAACGGGATCAACAGCAGCGACCCGCCCGCCACGCCCGATGCGCCGCACGCGCATATGGCTGCCACGACACTCAGCAAAATGGCTGTCGGTATATCGACCGCAATTCCCAGCGTATGCACGGCTGCCAGGCTCAATACCGTAATGGTGATCGCCGCGCCTGCCATATTGATAGTGGCACCCAGAGGGATGGATACCGAGTAGGTGTCTTCATGCAGACCCAAACGCTCGCTCAACGCCATGTTCACTGGAATATTTGCCGCCGAACTGCGGGTGAAGAACGCGGTAATCCCGCTCTCGCGCAGGCACAGGAACACCAGCGGGTACGGGTTGCGACGCAGCTTCCAGAACACGATCAGCGGGTTGACCACCAGTGCCACAAAGAGCATGCAGCCAATCAGCACGGTGAGCAGGTGCAGGTAGCCCAGCAACGCGCCGAAGCCCGAAGTGGCTAGGGTTGAAGCCACCAGGCCGAAAATACCCAGCGGTGCAAAACGGATGACCACACGCACAATCAGGGTGACGCCGTTGGACAGGTCGCTGAGCACGGTGCGAGTGGCGTCGCCAGCATGGCGAATGGCAATCCCCATCCCGATAGCCCACGCCAGAATGCCGATAAAGTTGGCGTTGATCAGCGCGTTGACCGGGTTATCCACCACACTCAATAACAGGCTTTGCAACACTTCGCTGATACCACCCGGCGCTGCAATGGCGATGTCTTCGGTGACCAGTACCAGGCTCGATGGAAACAGCATGCTGGCGATAACGGCCACTACGGCAGCGGCAAAGGTGCCGAACAGGTAGAGCACCAGGATCGGGCGGATATGGGTTTCTTGTCCGTGTTTATGGTTGGCAATCGATGCCATGACCAGGACAAATACCAGAATCGGTGCCACGGCTTTCAAGGCGCTGACGAACACTTTGCCGATAAAGGCCACCGAAAGCGCAGCCGCAGGTGCAAGCCAGGCCAGCAAAATACCGGCGATCAGACCGATCACGATCTGGGTCACCAGGCTGGTGCTCTTGAGCTTTTGCAGCAGGGTAGGTGGAGCGTCAGTCATAGGGTTTTCTCTAGTTGTTCTGGGTGGTGCATTGAAAAACTATGGGGCGATCAGCAGCAAGCGGGCAGGCTGATCGACGCAAGTCGGCGGGGTTAAACGTTTTGATTAAAGCAGAGTCAGCGGCCGGGGCTGGTCTTGCGTGCTGAACACGTCTGTGTGACTAAAACCACGGCGGGGGGCGAACTTTAACATAGTGATGTAGGTGCATTCTTAAGCAGGGGCAATCTGCCACATCTCATGGCGGGCTTCTATCGAGGGTAACGTGGCTTCGCGTAGAAGCACTCTGTTACTATCACTCATCCCCATTCTTCTTCAAATCAGCGGGCCCCTGGGCTTTCGCTGGCCTCGTTGTCTCTGGAGTTATTCATGCTGTTGCCCATCCTGCTGCTGTCTGCGGCCGGTTTTACCGTGCTCACTACCGAGTTCATCATTGTCGGCCTGCTGCCGTCGATTGCCCGTGACCTTGAGGTCAGCGTGCCCCAGGCCGGTTTGCTGGTGACCCTGTTCGCCTTCACCGTAGCCGCCCTTGGGCCGTTTTTGACCGCGTACTTTGCGCGTTTTCCACGCAAGCGGCTGTTTATCACTATTTTGCTGATGTTCGCCTTCGCCAACACCGTGGCGGCGTTGGCGCCGAATATTTGGGTGATGGCATTTGCTCGACTGTTACCCGCGTTGGGTTTGCCGGTGTTCTGGGCCTTGGCTAGCGAAACAGCGGTAGACATCGTAGGCCCGGATTACGCCGGGCGGGCGATTGCCAAAATTGGTTTCGGAATTGTCTGTGCGACAGTATTTGGTATCCCTGTAGGCACCTTGATCTCCGATGCGTGGGGCTGGCGCAGTGCCTTCGGCATTCTGGCGGTGGTAGCACTGGCCAAGGCCTTGCTGCTGTGGATCTACTTGCCCACGACCCGAACGGTCAAGGAAGTCGTCACCCTGCGCTCACAATTTGGTTTGTTGCGCAGCCCGCTGATGATTGGCCATATCGTATTGTCGGTGCTGGTGTTTAGCGGCATGTTCACGGCTTACACCTACCTGGCCGACATCCTTGAGCGGTTGGCGGGTTTTGACGGCACCCTGGTGGGTTGGTGCCTGATGGGTTTTGGTGCGGTCGGATTGATCGGCAACTCGTTGGGCGGACGCATGGTGGACCGTCATCCGCTGATTGCTTCGATGGTGTTTTGTGCCTTTATGATTGGCGGTCTGGTGGCGCTGGTGCCGAGTATTCACTCGACCCTGGGCCTTGCTGCGGCGATGGGTATTTGGGGTGTGACGCAGGCGGCGCTGTTTCTGGTCAGTCACGTGCGGTTGATGAAAGCCGCGCCCCATGCCCCGGCATTTGCTGCGTCGTTGAACATTGCCGGGGGTAATCTCGGGATTGGCCTGGGCGCGATGGTCGGTGGGCGCGTGATCGATAACTATGGTTTGGGCAGCCTGGGGTTCGTCGCCGCCGGGTTTATTCTGATAGCGATTCTGCTGGCGCTGTTGTTGATGTCCGCCAAGCCTCGCCCTGTGTGCGCTAACGCGGGGTAAACAGCTCGCGCCTGGCTCCCTCGGTAATCGCAACGATGCCGGGGTGGCGGATTTTGCGTTCGACGGTGATGGCGTAAAACGATTCAGTGACCGCTTCGGTGTGACCGATCAGCTCAACGTCAAACTGGCGCATCACCTCCTGAGCAATCACGCTGGGGGCGATAAATACACCGATTCCGGATTGGCCGAAGGCCTGCATCAGTGCGCTGTCATCAAATTCGCCCACGATCCGCGGTTGTATTTGCTGCTCGGCCAGCCAGCGCAGCAAGCGGCTGCGCAGTACGGTCTCGGGGCCAGGGATCAGCAGCGGGGCGCCTTGCAGGCAGTGCGGGAAGTTCTCGGTGTAATCTTTGGCGAGTGCCGGGGCGGCAAAAAAGCTGATGCCGCACTCGCCCAGTTTTTGGCTAAAGCCCTTGATGTCGAGGTGAGAGGGCATAGGGCTGTCGGAAATCACCAGGTCCAGACGCTGAATCGCAAGGTCCGCCAGTAGCCGATCGAGTTTGTCTTCACGACAGGTAATACGGATCGGCTCGTTGAGCTCCATGGTGGGTGCGATCAAGCGATACACAATCGACTTGGGCACCACATCGGCCACGCCAACCCGAAACAGAATTTGTTGCTCCTTGGGCGCCATGCGCAGCATGCTTTCCAGCTCGCTGCCGAGCTGAAAGATCTGCTCGGCATAGGGCAGCACCTGACGCCCGGTTTCGGTTAACTCCAACTGGCGGCCGACCCGGCGAAACAATGGCAGGCCATAGGTATCCTCCAGCAGGCTGATTTGCCCGCTGATTGTCTGCGGCGTGAGATTGAGTTGTTCGCAGGCGCGAACGATACTGCCGGTTTTGGCAACGACCCAAAAGTAGTGAAGTTGGCGGTAATTAAGCATCGGCGCATCAACAGTTCGTAAAAACCGAAGTATAGCGCTTAAAAATACGAATTTTCCTGAAGTGTTTGATTCTCTAGAATCCCGCGTTATGCGCAAGCCACCCCGGTGGCCGTCGGTTTAGAGAGGAAAGAGACCATGAACATTAAAAAATCTGCTGTTGCCGTGTTGTTGGTGTCGGGCCTGGTGCTGATGAGCGGTTGCGATCAGGCAGAAAAAGCCGCCCAACAAATGTTGAGCAAAACCGCTGAGTCCGCCAAACAGGCGATTGATGACACGCACAAGGCGGCTGAACAGGCGCTCAGTGATGCCACTGGCGGGCTGGTCGAAAAAGAGCAGCCTGAACAAGAAAACAAAGACTCATCCAAAGCCATTTAACGCGTCCTACTGCAGAGTCCGAACACACCTATGGAATATCTTTTACAACTGGCTGCCAGCCCCGCAGCCTGGGTTGCCTTGGCCACGTTGATCGTGATGGAAATCGTGCTGGGCATCGATAACCTGATCTTTATCTCGATTTTGACCAACAAACTGCCTGAGCAATACCGCACCAAGGCACGTCGTATCGGTATCGGCATGGCGCTGATTTTGCGCCTGGGTCTGCTGGGTACTATCGCCTACATTGTTCAGTTGACCACGCCAGTGTTTGAAGTGCTGGGCAAGGCCTTTTCGTGGAAGGACATGATTCTGATTGCCGGTGGTCTGTTCCTGGTATGGAAAGCCACCAGTGAAATCCACCACAGCATGACCCCGCAACCGGAAGAAAAGACCGAGAGCGTGTCGTCGAAAGTAACCTTGGGTTTTGCGGCGGCCATCGGGCAGATTTTGATGCTGGACCTGGTGTTCTCCATCGACAGCATCATTACCGCAGTCGGCATGACCGAACACTTGCCAATCATGGTGATTGCAGTAGTGGTCGCGGTAATGGTGATGTTGCTGGCTTCGGAGCCTCTGGCCAAATTCATCAATGACAACCCGACCGTGGTGATGCTGGCGCTGGCCTTCCTGATCATGATCGGTATGACCCTGATCGCCGAAGGCTTCGGTGCCCATGTACCTAAAGGCTACGTGTATGCGGCGATGGCGTTCTCGGCCACTGTTGAAACACTCAACATTGTGGCGCGCCAGATTCGGGAAAAACGCCAGGCTGCCCTGGTGAAGTAAGCGCAAGTAACTGCTAAAAAGCCGTCCACCCTGTTTGGGGTGGGCGGCTTTTTGTTTAATGGGCGTTTGCTGCGCCAGCTACCGGTTTTTCAGGGGTGTCTTGCGGTTTTGGCTGCACCTGCGGGTGGTGATGGCGGCTAATGCGCATCAGGCCCCAGAGCATAGCGCCAGCGACAGTCAGCCAGCCGGTGATCAGCAGGACAATCGTGAGTATCGGGCTCATCAGTGCCTCCTTTGCCCCCAACGGGCTCAAACACACGCCAAGCAATGGACAGTCTAGCCTCAGCAGTGTTGCAGTCTATTGACCGAAGGTCGTGCTGGACTAACCATTTTGCTCTATCTCAACGATAGTGCTGTGGCTAAAGGCTATACCTCGTCCTGTTGGCACCCTATGATCGTCACCCTTGGCGGGCCTGATGGTCCGACACTCATTCAAGGCGAGGGAATATGCAGGGAGTGACTGGGTTGAGATCAGCGCGACTGTTGCTGACAGGGTTCCTGGTATTGGTGATGGCGGGATGCGCTAGTGTTGAGTCTCCGCAAATTCAGCGTTTGCCTGAACGGGTCGAGCTCAATGGCGTACCCTTTTTTCGCGGTAATGCCAATCAAGGCGGCCCGCAAACATTGGCCGGGATGCTCGGTGAGCAACGGGTCAGAATTACCCCGGGTCTTTTGATCAAACCGCTGAAGCTGCCGGGCGCCGAAGCTGCATTGCAAGGCAATATGGAGCAACTGGCTGCTGGCTACGGGTTGATGGTCTATCCGTTGGACTCGTCGCTTTCTGCGCTCTTGACCCAAGTCGCTGCAGGCTATCCGGTCATGCTGCGTTTCAGCGACGGCACGCTCTGGTCCGAGCCGCGCTACGCGATGCTTGTAGGTTATAACCGCGCCAAGCGTACGGTAATGCTGCGTGCGGGCATGGAACGGCGGCGACTGATGAACATCAATACGTTCGAGTCGGCCTGGAAAGATGCCGGAGGCTGGGCGGTACTGATCCTGTCGCCGACACAATTGCCGGCCAATGTCGACAAGGCGCGCTGGTTGAAAGCGGCTAATGACCTGTCCCGCTCGGGACAGGAGCAGGCCGGGGCCACCGCCATCAAGACCCTTGAATCCAATAAATAGACAAACCCTGTGGGAGCGGGCTTGCTCGCGATGTAAACAACGCGGTTTCACTGAAGGATCGCGTCGCGCCTATCGTGAGCAAGCCCGTTCCCACAATGGGTTAAAACCCGAACTTGTCCCGCAGGCTGTAGTACCACGCGCCCAAAGCGGTCAGTGGTGTACGCAGCAGCTGTCCGCCGGGGAAAGGATAGTGCGGCAAGTCGGCAAACGCATCAAAGCGCTCTGCTTGGCCGCGCAAGGCCTCAGCCAGCACTTTGCCTGCCAGATGGGTGTAAGTCACTCCGTGACCGCTGCAACCCTGCGAGTAATAAATGTTGTCACCGATACGGCCAACCTGAGGCAGGCGTGACAGCGTCAGCAGGAAGTTACCCGTCCATGCGTAGTCAATTTTCACGTCCTTGAGCTGCGGGAAAGCCTTGAGCATTTTTGGCCGGATAATCGCTTCAATGTTGGCCGGGTCCCGCGCGCCATACACCACGCCGCCGCCGAAGATCAGGCGCTTGTCGCCGGACAGGCGATAGTAATCGAGCAGGTAGTTACAGTCTTCGACGCAGTAATCTTGCGGCAACAGGGTTTTGGCCAGTTCTTCGCTCAACGGTTCGGTGGTGATTACCTGAGTACCGCACGGCATGGATTTGGACGCCAGTTCGGGTACCAGATTACCCAGATAAGCATTGCCCGCGACGATGATGAACTTGGCGCGCACCTTGCCTTGTGGCGTATGCACCACAGGATTGGCACCGCGTTCAATCCGTATCGCCGGTGACTGCTCGTAAATCGTACCGCCCAGCGACTCAACGGCGGCGGCCTCGCCCAGAGCCAGATTCAGCGGGTGAATATGCCCGCCGCTCATGTCCAGCAGCCCCCCCTGATACTGATCGCAGTCCACAACCTCACGAATCCGGCGCTGATCCAGCAACTCCAGATGGGTGTTGCCATAACGCTCCCAGAGTTTTTTTTGTGCTTCCAGATGGCCCATCTGCTTGGCGGTAATCGCTGCAAACACACCGCCGTCTTTCAAGTCGCACTGGATCTGATACTTGTCCACGCGTTCACGAATGATCTTGGCGCCTTCAAAGGCCATCTGCCCCAGCAACTGCGCCTGCTTGGCCCCCACAGTGCGCTCGATCACATCTATATCGCGGCTGTAACTATTAACGATCTGCCCGCCATTGCGTCCGGAAGCGCCGAACCCCACCTTTGCGGCTTCCAGCACAGTGACCTTGAAACCGGCCTCCAGCAAAAACAGCGCACTCGACAGCCCGGTATAGCCAGCGCCGATTACACAGACATCCGTCTCGACCTCACCCTGCAGGGCAGGGCGTTCAGGAGTCGGATTAGCTGAAGCCGCATAGTAGGACTGGGGATAGGGAGTGTTCGACATTCTGCAGCCTCTGTTTTATATTTTTTACGAGTGCGACCGATGCTACCTGAGTTGAAAACCGCCCGCCAGCTACCGGCGGATGAGCTTTTTTGCGGTGAAAATAAATAATTCGACTATTCATAGGGTTAGCTGCAAAAAAGGTGTTGACACCCCTCCGCAAATCTATAGAATGCGACCCCACAGCAGGCACGTAGCTCAGTTGGTTAGAGCACCACCTTGACATGGTGGGGGTCGTTGGTTCGAGTCCAATCGCGCCTACCAAACAAAATCCGCTCTGCTGGGCGGTCTAGAAGGGCTCACCGAAAGGTGGGCCCTTTTTTGTTGTCTGCGATTTGCAAAGCTTTTGCAAACCCCCCCACCTCAGGCGCATTACGCGCCGGATAGAGTGCGTATCAAGCGAGCAGGCCTGTTACAGACGATTGTGGGGGCGATCATCGGTGGGGCGATCTACGCCGAAGACAAGATGTAAGCGATTAAGGAAGATCGGTCGACGACGGCTTGGGCTGCACTCTGAAGCGTGAAGTCCGCACGTATCTTCCAAGCAGCCACATGCCGTAGGCAATACTTGCCGAGAGCACGCAAAATAGCCAGACGCCCAGCACTTCTCCGAATCGATAGGGTGTCAAATGCGTCGTAAAAACCAGCACGGCAGACTTGAAAACGGTTTTCGAAGCTTGGACCCATATCAAAATGGCTACGGCGTATATCGGTAACGAGGCCGCCAATCGAAGCCAGTAAAGCGCTTTGTTCATGAGTAACGTCTTCCTTGAGGGGGCGTTTAAAGCACGGCATGTTAAGGGCTTCATACGCCAAGTCTACCCCTGGGCTGTGTTCTGCTTAGACAGGGTTGCGCGAGTGACTTTCCTTGTGGAAATCACAACCGAAGAGTCTTCTTGCATTTTTATGCGCAATTCACCGTACAGAGCCAATGAGCTTCATGACGGCATGACCATCAATGGGGGCGGTGTATGCAGTGGTCAGTCGATCGCCTTGCTAACTGCTGCGCCAATCAGCACGAATGGCGACAGCACAACCATGAACACGGTCATCCAGGCTCCCGTGTAGGCGTCGTCGACCTTCTTTCCCAATCCTGATGTCGAGGTCGCGGGTTCCTGGCGCTTGGACACGCTCAGGGCATAACGATAGTGATCTGCCTGGTCACCTTGGTGAACGCGGCATGCTTCGTGACTGAGGCTGACATAGCGTCCTCTCGGTGTATGCGTATCTCTCTCCGACTGAGCGATTGTGTTGTTGTGGCTGTCGATACGTTGTTGCAGGTCTCTCATCTGCGTCTTGAGCTCGGACTCGCATTCGCCCTCACTGGTGAACACGCGGCTAGTCTTGTTGATCACGCTGGGGCGATTTCGGCTATCCAGGAACACGTTGATTTCACCGCTGTGCCCATCATCCCGTTGAAATACCCTGGCCCCCGCGAGCGTTTCGAAACCGGTATTGGTGAGCGCGTTGAGTTCATCGCTGGAGAGCGGCTTATATAAGGTGTAGCCATAAATCTGCGGCCCGCTGATGGGCGCCTTGGCCGCAGGTGTGGCGCACGCCGTTAGTGACGAAGCAATAATCGAAAGGCTTAACACGACACAAAAGGTCCTGTTCATGACTTCATCCATTGACTGTTTGGATCACCGATAATCAGGCGCAGGTTACCTGAGCCCCGTGCCATCGAGGTAGTGCGCGAGTTGTTGGTCGGGACGCCTCCCAACATGCAGGTGATAGGTTCGGCTGCTATGGAAACAGCCGAAAGTAGCTGATAAGTCGCGACAGTGATGCCTGCACGGGTTGCCTACCGTTTGGGGAGACCATGCTTATCACTTCGTTGCTTTTCATGATGGGTTAGCGCCGGATACGGATCTTTTGCCAGCTCACATCGTTGTTAAATGCTCCCGTATCGCCTCGTATCACATACAGGGTGGCCCTGTAGGCGGAGGTCAGTGGTGTGCATTGCAGTCCTCGAATTTTTCGATATGCCCATACCCAGCCGTGAGTCTTGCTGGCGTTCATCCTTCTTCCTGCTTTTTGATCTTCATGTTTCTAAGCTGTCCAGGAAAATTATCTGAGTTTTCTTGGACTCTCACTTCTGCGCTAGTTCAATTATTAAGTACGTTTTGTATTTTTTGAGAGATTTAAATCCCCGTCACGGCGCAGCACTTACTTTAGATCCTCCGAACGCCAGCGACATGGGGGCCTGGCCGCACATCGGCTGGCCGTACGCATTCCGCAACCGGTTGGCGATCGGCGCGATAAAAAGGTTGGCTTGGACAATAACGAACTTGCGAATGTCTTGTGCAACTCGTTTGCCATATCCTTTTTACGGCCGAAAGCGCTTTTATCAAGGATTACCCGTCAACATTACGGCTTGAGTGACCCGGTCTTGAATAAGTCGAAAGAGTAGGGGTTATCGGCGGATACGAATCTTCTGCCAAGTACGGCTGTTGTAAAAAGCCCCGGTATCACCTCGAATAGCATACAGGGTGGCTCTATAAGCAGAGGTTAGTCTGGAGCACAGAAGGCTGCGCATCTTGCGATAAGCCCACATCCAATCGCGTTTAAATAGTTTGCTCATATATCTGCCTTGATTTGGTAAAGCTCGCCTGTTGTGTCATTTAATGCGCTGAAAAATGATTCAGTAGGTTATAGGGGCGATGGCTGTTCACCGATGACATTAGTCCGTTCATGTCTGTATGCTCTCTGGTGTTCTTGATGTGGTTATAAAAGGGTTGCTGAGCGTTAGGTGGCTGGGTGTGTCAGCTCGGTAGTGGTTTAGCGATGCAGGCACGTTGTTATAAATGCCTTCGTTGGCCAGGTTAATATAATGTCTGCAGCTGCCTGTTTCGAGTTTATGAATGGGCGTGTGGGATATTCACTGATCGTATTGGCGTAACCAGGGAAAAATTCCGGAGCAAATGATAGTGCTGAAACCGTTCGTCTGTAACCATTTCAAAAAATATTTTTACACTTTTTATTATGGCTTGACGGGTTGTTGGCGCCATTCGGCTGGCTGCAAATTTTCTTGATTTTATGTCTTCTATATATAGCGCTGACGATTGTTTGTTCTGGTTTTTTGCTTTGACGGATTGCTGGCGCCACTCAACTGGCTTGGTGACGTTATAAAATGAATTTTGGTGTATATGACTTTTCTTTTATTTGGTTTTTTTATAAATTGGCATTGATCACGTCTTGCTTGGGCTCCCGGTTAATGAGGGGCTGGTTGAGTCGCTTCTGGGTTCAAGGCCACCCATAACAATAAAAATTTTGTCGGCTAACAGTAATCATGCCTCAGTGCGAGGCCCTTCGGCCCCTGGCGTGCGATGCTGACATTTTTGTCAGTTCAGAATAGACCCGGTCCAGGTGGGCGCAGGTTTCACCGTTGAGAGCGATACATTCAGCTTCAGGTATCAGCCTTGTAATTAAGGGGGGCGGCTTGACTTGGTAAGTTGTCCTTCGCGTTGCGTAAGTGCTCACGTGTCACACAGGGATGGGAATAGAAAGTATGGAGCGTGGACATTTTGTACAAGTTATCGCCGTTACAAGCGGGAAGGGAGGGGTGGGCAAGACCGTTGTTGCTGTAAACCTGTCTTTGGCATTGGCAGAACTTGGCAAACGGGTTGTATTGCTGGAAGCCGATCTGGGATTGTCGAATATCGCCGTTCTGTTGGGGCTTACCCCGACGTACACACTTGCCGATTTAATTGAGGAACGCTGCGAGTTATCCGATGTATTGATGCCAGGGCCTGGGGGAGTGCGCATTGCCCACGCCGTGTCAGGCAGTCAGAACTTGGCGCATTTATCGCCTGCGCAGTATGCAGGCTTGATCCAGGCTTTCAGCGATGTCGCTGACACACTCGATGTATTGGTGATTGATACTGCCTCGGGTATTGGAACATCAGTAGTTACCTTCGTTCGAGCAGCCCGAGAGGTTTTGCTGGTTGTGTGTGACGAGCCAACCTCAATTGCTGATGCCTACGCACTCATAAAGTTGCTTAATCGTGACTACGGAATAAGTCGCTTCCGGATCCTGGCCAACATGCAGCACAATCCGCTTGACGGCCAAAGGCTGTTCGCCAAATTGATCAGGATAACTGACGATTTTCTAAGCGTAACGCTGCAGTATGTAGGGGCAATTCCATACGACCAGGATATACGCAAGGCCGCCTGTTTGCAGCGAGCAGTCTACCGAAACTTCCCTCGCTCCAAGAGCACAACGGCATTTAGGGCCATTGCTAAAAAAATTGATGCCTGGTCAATTTCCAGCAGTCCTCGAGGGCATATAGAGTTCTTTATAGAAGGACTGGTCAATAATTCGAGACGTTAATACGAGCTGCTCTATTGCACGTGTTTAATATCGTCACTGGCACGTACAGTTTTAGGCTGAGAGCCGACACGGTCATTACATAAAGGAAACGGTGCATGCAGGCGTTCAATCATCAGGACGGCGAGTACATAGAGATAGATCAGGCAAGTCTCTACTACGAACAGCAGGGGAACATGGAGGGCCCAGCCCTTGTATTTCTCCATGGAGGGTTTGGTGATATCGAGACGTTTAATGTCATCACGCCACGTCTGAGCCAAACCTACAGGTTGATCGCAATTGATAGCAGGGGCCAGGGGAAGTCCACCCTTGGCTCATCACGACTTAGCTACAAGCGCCTGCAGCAGGATGTGGAGGCGGTGCTCGGGTCTTTGGGGATTGAACGTTGCAGCATTATTGGCCATAGCGATGGCGGCATCGCTGCGCTACGGGTTGCCGTGGCCAACAATGTACATATTGAGAAGCTGGTAACAATTGGCGCGCATTGGATGCTGAGCGCGGACGATCCTGCTCGTGGCATGTATGCCGAGGTCACCGCCCAGAGCTGGCGCGAGATGTTTGCGCATAGTTACGATCGTTACCAGGCCCTGAATCCTGCGCCAGATTTCGAGCGGCTGACGGGAGCACTGAAGTCGCTCTGGCTCGACTCCGGAGAAGAAGGCTACCCGAACGAATCTGTGGGCAACATTACTGCCGACTTGCTGGTGGTCAGGGGCGACGAAGACATGCTTGTTTCGCGCACCAACGCAGTAGAGCTGGCCGATAGGGTGCCAAACGCGAGGCTCCTGAACGTTCCTTTCGCAGATCACTCAGCCCATGAAGACCGCCCGGAATGGTTACTGGCAATTCTGGAGGTTTTTTTGACGACGAATGAGCGGGTCATGGCTGAGCGATAAACGCCTTCCTGAACAAGATGTGCTTCTGGTCATCCGATCCCCCTGATCGGATGACCTATTGAGCCCTGTCTGCTTGCAGGCGGGATCAAAGCTTGCGCGTCATCAGCCACTGCTCCTTTCCCCAGGCCTGGAAACACTCCAGCACCTGCCACCCACGTTTTGCGTAATAGTCTTGGCGATCATGGGTGTGCAGGTACAGCAGTGAAGTACCCATGTTTTTTGCTTCGCTGCAGATACCTTCGATCAGTTGCTCCGCCAGGCCTCGTTTCCTTGCGTGCGGGGCGATGAGTACGCATGCGAGCCAAGGGCCCGTTTTCGGGCGTTCTGGCAGGTCGTCTGCGGCGAGTGCTGCGCCACCCAGCAGTTGCCCATTCTCTAGCGCTATCAGGCATTGCCAGTCGCAGCTGACCTGGCCCTGAGCGAACTCTTGTTGCCAGTCAGCCAATGGCTGCCCACTGAATTCGTAAGCGAACTGTCGATGCAGCCACTGCGCCATTGTGTCGCTGTGTTGCATATGGTCGCGCAGCCAGACTAACTGGAGCATAGGGTTCTTCCTTGTCTATTTTCGATGGGCACGCACCGTCAAGCATAAGACCCGTGCAGGCCGAGTGATATTAAGCGGACTACAACGACGTCTCCACCGAGAAATCGAGTGATCTGACTGCCAGAAAACCTTGTCTGTGGGAGCGAGCCTGCGCGCTCCCGCAGCGGTACCGCTCGCTTAAGTGGCGTTAAGGTTTGGTTGATCATTTATTGATGTTGATCATAATCAAAAAGCTTGACGGTTTAGATTTCAGTCATCATCATAAATCCTGTCTTCAGCAAAAAACCTCAGCTACACCAAACCAGGCCTGCTTAATCAGTGATGTCAAAGGTGCTATATGTCCGATAAAACTCTGTTCGACTCTTACCGTTTGGGAGATCTCACTCTGCCTAATCGCATTGTTATGGCGCCCCTCACTCGCAATCGTGCGGGTATTGGTCTGACACCCACCGAGTTGACTGCCACTTATTACAGCCAGCGCGCTTCGGCCGGGCTGCTCATCACTGAGGCAACCCAGGTTTCTGAGCAGGCTCAGGGCTATCAAGATACGCCCGGCATTTACACCCAGGCGCAGATTGATGGGTGGCGTAAAGTTACCGAAGCCGTGCATGCAAATGGAGGTCGGATTTTCGTGCAGTTGTGGCACGTTGGGCGAATTTCCCACGTTGACTTACAGCCTGGCGGTGCAGCCCCTGTCGCCCCATCAGCCCTTCGTGCTGAAACCAAAACCTTCGTGAACAATGGCTTTGCTGATGTTTCCGAGCCTCGAGCGTTGGCCCTGAACGAGCTGCCGGGAATCGTGAATGACTTCCGTCAGGCTGCCGCCAATGCAATGGCTGCCGGTTTTGACGGGGTGGAGATTCATGTCGCCAATGGCTACCTGTTGGAGCAGTTCATCAAGGATGGCGCTAACAAGCGTACCGATGCCTACGGCGGTTCAATAGAGAACCGTGCACGGCTATTGCTGGAAGTCACCGCTGCTGTCGCCGATGAAATCGGCGCCAAGCGCACAGGTGTGCGTATCTCGCCAGTATCGCCAGCAAATGGCATTACCAGCACGGATCCTCAACCGCAGTACAACTACATTACCGAGCAACTCAATGCCTTGGGTGTGATTTATCTGCATGTCGTTGAAGGCGCTACAGGAGGACCGCGAAACGTGGCGGCCTTTGACTATGGCGAGCTACGCAGCCGTTTCAAGCAAACCTATCTGGCCAATAACGGCTACGACCTTGAGCTGGCTACCTCGCGGCTGATCAATGATGACGCCGATTTGTTCGCTTTTGGCCGTCCCTTTATCAGTAACCCTGACTTGATCGAACGCTTGAAGATTGGTGCACCGCTGGCGGCGTTAAACCCGGCTACTTTGTATGGCGGTGGTGCTGAGGGTTATATCGACTACCCGACACTGGCCGAAGCTAACGCTCGGTGAGCACAGACAACACGTCCTCCATGCTGGCGCGCTTTGGGCTTTAATTAAACTCAGAGCACGTGCTGAAGGCAGTTCTGCTGGTTTGATTTGTTCAAGTGTTGTCGAGGTTTCAATGGATCAGCTCGTATCCCGAAGCGTTTCAGCCATAACATTTATCGATGCCCCTAACTTGTCGATCAAGGTGGGCAACGTCTCTTTTGCTTACCGTGAACTTGGACCGGACGCTGCTGTGCCGATAGTGCTGCTCAACCATTGGGCGGCGGTCCTGGATAACTTCGACCCGCGCATCATGGATGGCCTGGCTTCCCGCCATCGGGTTATTGCCATTGATTATCAGGGGATTGGTGCGTCCACGGGGAGTGCTCCCGACACCATCGAGGCGATGGCAAGCGATGTCGTTGCGCTTGTCCAGGCACTTGGGTACTCAAAAATTGATTTGCTGGGTTTTTCACTCGGTGGTTTCGTGGCGCAGCAAGTGGTGCTTCAAGCTCCCGAGCTGGTACGCAAACTCATCCTCACAGGTACCGGACCGGCCGGTGGGGAAGGTATTGATCGAGTGGGCGCCGTCTCGTGGCCACTGATGCTCCGCGGTCTGCTGACGCTGCGTGATCCCAAGTATTACCTGTTTTTTACCCCTTCGAGACAAAGCCGAATGGCTGCCAAGGCTTACCTGCTGCGGCTGAAACAGCGTACGACTGACCGGGACAAACCAGCGACCCCCATTGCTCTGTTACGACAGCTGAAAGCGATCAAGTCGTGGGGTAGGCAGGCCCCACAGAACTTGAGCCAGGTTGGCGTGCCTGTGCTGATTGTAAATGGTGATAACGACATCATGGTGCCAACCCGATTGAGTCAGGACATCGCGGCTCGACTACCCAATGCGCAGTTGGTGATCTTCGAGGACGCAGGCCACGGGGGGATTTTTCAATACCACGCTGAATTCGTGTCAAAGGTGTTGGCCTTCCTGGATGGGTCTGGCTCCCAAGCCGTCCATTAGGGTTACAGGATTTTTTGAAACTCGACTTGATTTGCAAATAGAGAAGTCATTCAGATGAAAGCATTCATCATTGATCGGTATGGGAAAAACGTGTCCGGGCGGATTGGCGAAATGCCTGAGCCGGCGGTGCAAGACGACGATGTCCTGGTGCAAGTGCACGCGGCGGGCGTCAATGCGCTGGACGTCAAGATTCGCAGTGGCGAGTTCAAAATGATCCTGCCTTATAAGTTGCCACTGGTACTGGGTAATGACGTTGCGGGAACAGTAATCAAAGTCGGCGCGCAGGTTAGCCGTTTCAAACCGGGTGATGAGGTTTATGCGCGTCCTGACCAGAATCGTATTGGTACATTCGCCGAATTCATCGCGATCAAGCAATCCTCCGTGGCGCGAAAACCGTTGAATCTGTCGATGGAGGAGGCTGCTTCAGTTCCTCTTGTAGCGTTGACCGCCTGGCAAGTGCTGGTCGAGACAGCCAAGCTCAAACCCGGACAAAAAGTGCTGATCCATGCTGGCTCCGGCGGCGTGGGCAGCGTTGCCATTCAATTGGCCAAACATCTTGGTGCCTATGTTGCAACGACCACGAGTACGGCGAATGTTGCCTGGGTCAAAGCATTGGGCGCTGATGTCGTTATCGATTACAAACAGCAGGACTTTGCTAACGAGCTTCGCGATTACGATGTAGTCCTCAATAGCTTGGGCAAGCGCGAGTTGAGCAAGTCGCTATCGGTGTTGAAGCCCGGTGGGCAGTTGATTTCGATTTCCGGGCCACCTACACCCGAGTTCGCCGTAGATCAAGGCCTGTCCTGGCCGTTGAAGCAGGTGCTGGGGCTTTTGAGTCGCAGCATTCGTAAACAAGCCGGGCAACGCGGCATCAGCTACTCCTTTGTTTTCATGCGTGCAGATGGGCAGCAGCTAAACGAGATAACCACCCTTATTGAGTCAGGAGCGATCACGCCTGTGGTCGAACAGGTATTTGCTTTCGAAGAAACTGCCGCAGCGCTGGCGTATGTTGAAAGTGGCCGCGCGAAGGGCAAGTTAGTGGTCAGGATGGTCTGAGGGGTGACGCCAGGTGCTTGAGCTGCTGTGGTAGTTGGGTTTTCGAGCCTGAGGCCACTATCGCCAGATGGCGACGATGACCTCAAGGGCATGGTTCATCCTGCGATGTACAGCCCGCCGTTAACGTGTAGCACTTCACCGGTCATGAAACTTGAGCCGTTGCTGCACAGGAAGGCAATCACCGAGGCGATTTCGCTCGGCTGACCCAGGCGTTTGAGTGGGGTCTGTTCCACCGAGTCGCTGCCGCGGGTAGCGATCAGGTTCTGGGTCATCGGGGTTTCGATGACTCCGGGAGATACGGCATTCACCCTGGTCTGCGGCCCCAATTCACGGGCCAGGGCGCGGGTCAGGCTCAGAAGCCCACCCTTGGACGTGCCATAGTGCGCGTTGGAGTACGCCCCCCGATGTGCGGCCACCGAGGTCAGGTTGACGATCGCGCTGTTGGCGCGCAGTGCCGGGATTGCCCGACTGCACAGGTAGAATACGCCGTCGAGGTTGATGCTCAGCGTCTGGCGCCATTGCTCATCGGTCATCTGGCGAATCGGTTGCGACTGGTACAGGCCGGCCGACGGCACCAGGAAGTCGATACCGCCGAAGCGCTCGATAGCCAGTTGCACTGCTTTGGCCGAGTCTTCTGGGTCTGCGGCATTCATCTGCAGGGTACTGACGCGCTGGCCGCTGGGGTCGAGTTCTCGGGCAAAATCTGCCAGGCCTTCGCCGTCCAAGTCGGCGAGCACCATCGAGGCGCCATATTGATAAAACAAATTTGCCACTTCGCGGCCAATACCACCGTTGGCACCTGACAGCAGCAGGACGCGATTGTTGAAGTCGTACATGGTCGGGGTCTCCGTAAGAGTGCCTGGGATCATGGGCCGAGAATGCGCGCCAGGTGTTCATGCTGCAGGTCAACGCCGAGAAACCGACAGATCTGCACGATCTGGCCATAGATCATGTGTTGTCCGTGGTGAACGCGGCAGCCACGCTGGCGTGCCGCAGCCAATAGTGGTGTATCGCCGGCGCGCATCACGGCTTCGCAGACCAGGGCGCCAGCCTGTAGGGTGCTGGGGTCAAGCGGCAGGGCGTCGTCGTCCTTGAGGCCCAGAGATGTGGCGTTAATGATCACATCGAAGCCCTGCGCATTTCCGTCACTAGTGCTCAGATCAACCGTGGGGTAGTGCGCTGCAAGGCGTTCCAGCAGGGCTTCGGCGCGGGCCGGAGAACGATTGTAGATCGCCAGTCGTGCCGGGTTTTGCCGGGCAATCGCCGCGGCAATCGACTTGCCGGCGCCACCGGCACCCACCAGCAATACGCGCTTGCCTTCCAGTCGATGACCCTGCTGATGCAGCCCGGCAAGCATGCCTTCGCCATCGAAGTTGCCACCGGTCAGTCGACCGCTCTCGGGGTCAATCCGAACTGCGTTGACCGAGCCGACCTGACGCGCCATATCGGTCAATTCATCGCAGTATTCAACGATGCTTTCCTTGTAAGGGATGGTCACGACCAGGCCGTGCAGGTTGGCAATGCCGGATGCGCCGAGCAGTACCTTGTGCAGGTTTGTCCCTTGTACGTGCAGCGGCACGCAAACTAGGTCAAGGCCCTGGTTGGTGGCGCTTTGGTTGATCACTTGTGGGGTTTTTACATGGGCAATCGGATCGGCAACGATGCCGATCAGTCGCGTCTGGCCACTGATGTGCATGGGGAACCTCAAAGGCAGGAGTAGAAGCGCACGTAGGCTGTCGCGCCACGGGCGGGGTTGACGCAGGAGGCGCGCTTGCATGAAGCCGGTGGTTGTAGCAGTGCTGTGATACGGCCCATGAATGACAACCTGTCTGACATATTTTTTAGTGGTCTGACATGATGTTAGAAGGCTTCGCTTTCAGGTGTCAAGGGGGCTCAGGGGATCAAGCCTGCAGGTACATGTCCATGCGCTTGGCGGCATTGCGCAGGTGTCGCTCGGCGGCTTCACCAGCCAACACCGGATCACGGGCCTGGATGGCCTGGAAGATGGCCTGGTGCTCGTCCTGCACGTCCTGGATCAGCTCGTTGTAAATTTCAGCGGTGTTGCTGCGGGCTTCTCGAATCAGGCGCCGAACGCTGTGGTCGAGGTACTCGTTGAGTGATTTGAAGTGCGGGTTGTGGGTGGCCGCGACAATGGCCTGGTGGAAGGCGTAGTCCTCTTCGTCACCCAACTGGTCATTGACCATCGCGTATTCCATGCCGACCAGCGCCTGGCGAATTTTCTTCAGGTCTTCGGGGGTATGACGCAAGGCTGCCAGGCGCGTGGCGCCCACTTCGATAGTGATCAGGAACTCGAGGATATGCAGCAATGCGTCTTCCTCGCCCAGCGATACTTCCTTCAAGCGAAACGCATGGCGCTCGCCGCGCTTGGCAACAAACGCACCCTTGCCTTGCTGGGTGGTAATCAGTTCTTCGAACTTGAGCTGCGACAAGGCTTCGCGCACCACCGCCCGGCTAACCGAAAACTGTTCGCACAATTGCCTTTCGCTTGGCAATTGATCACCGGTAGCCAGCCGTCCGGACTGGATCTCGCCGCTGAGCCAGTTGACTATCTCCATGGGTAGGGGCTGGTGGGGATGCACGTTAACGCTTTTCATTGTTCAGTCCTCTGCCGGTAGGCAGCACGGGTACAGGCATCGAAGTGATGAGCTGTTGATAGTGAAGCAGCGGGCTGTGGTCTTACAAGTGTTTGAAAAAATATTTTCAGCTTGGGTTGGCTGTTTTAAAGGCCTGCGAGCGAATTATAAAAAAATAAAATTATATTTTAGGGTTCGGGTGCTTTGACTTAAGGCAAGCGTTGTCGTAGTTTTCGCCAACTGGTCAGACATGTTGTTGATGATGTTCTACCAGACCGTAAATAAAAATAAAAAACGAGGTTTCCATGCACACCAAGACCACGCTGCGTCTGCTCACCCTCGGCACGACCCTGTTCGCTGGCATCGCCTGCGCTGATCCTTTGAAAGTGGCGTTGGTCGAGACCCTGTCGGGGCCGTCAGCCGCCACCGGGCAAATGTTTCGCGCCGCCACACGCTTTCAGATCGAACGGCTGAATGCCGAAGGCGGCTGGAATGGCGAACCGATCCAGCTTATCGAACTCGATAGCCAGGGAACCCCGGCAGGTGCTTCCGAGAAACTCAAAGCCGCCATTGGCAGCGGTGCGCAAATGATCGTTCAAGGTGCGTCCTCAGTGGCCGCAGGGCAGATCACTGAAGACGTGCGCAAGTACAACCTGCGCAACAAGGGTAAGGAGGTAGTGTTTCTCAACGTCGGGGGAGAAGCACTGGAACTGACGGGCAGCAAATGCCACTTCTACCACTTCCGTTTCAACGGGAATGCGCCGATACGGGTCAAAACCCTGGTGGTGGCGATGAAAGAAGCGGGCGCCTTGGGCAGTAAGGTCTATTCCATGAACCAGAACTACAGCTGGGGCCTGGACATGGAAAAAGCTATTACCGAAAACGCGGCGACTGGTGGTTATCAGTTGGTAGGTAAAAGCCTGCATGACACCCAAAAGGTGCAGGACTTCTCGCCCTATATTGCTCGCATCCAGGCTTCGGGTGCCGAAACCGTGCTGACCGGCAACTGGGGCAACGACCTGTTGTTGCTGATGAAGGCCAGTCGCTCTGCCGGGTTGAAACTGCGCTTTGGCACCGCCTTTCTTGACCAGCCGGGTAACCTGGCCAACGCTGGCGATGTCGCGCTGGGGCACTACGTCTCCCATCCTTTCAATATCGAGGCGGCCGGTGAGGAGGGCGAACGCTTTGCCACTCAGTACCAGGCCAGCACCGGGCACCTGCCGGCTTACATCGAACCCCAGACCGTATTTGCCTTGCAGATGGTCGGCAATGTGCTGAAGAAACTGCCGGCACAAGACGGTCGCCTCAATACCCGCAGTTTCGCGCTGGCTCTGGAAAAAGCCAGCGACAGCAACCCGCTGGGTGAAGTGCGCATGCGGACCGAAGATCACCAATTGCTGATGCCGTTTGTGGTGTCGGTGGTCTCGAAAGAAGCTCGCTACAAAGTCGATGGCACTGACATGGGCTTCTTGCCGATCAAGTCGTTCAGTGCCGATGAAGCAGCAGCGCCTGTCCAGGACACCTGCCAGATGCAACGACCTGAGTGACGCCGCATGGCGTGCCGGCCGGTACGTCTTTCTGTCCATCGCGAACGCTGGAGTCGCCTATGGAATTTCTCACAGTTTCACTGCTTAACGGCGTGATCTACGGTCTGCTGCTGTTTATGGTTTCGGCCGGGTTGACGCTGATTTTCGGCATGATGGGCGTGCTCAATTTCGCCCATGCCTCCTTCTATATGGTGGGTGCCTACCTGGCCTATACCCTGCAGAAGTTTGTCGGTTTTACCAGTGCGGTACTGCTCTCGACCGTGCTGGTGGGCCTGCTCGGGGTGATCGTCGAGCGTTTCTTCCTGCGCCGGGTACACAAGCATGGCCACGCTCATGAACTGCTGCTGACCTTCGGCCTGACCTTTATCATTGCCGAGTTGATCAAGTTGTTCTACGGTAATTTTTCTGTCGAGTACCGGATCCCTGAGTTCCTCAATTTTGCTGCCTTCCAGGTATTCAACACGGATTACCCGTTCTATCGCCTGTTGATGGGCGGGGTTTCGCTGCTGGTGTTCGGCCTGATTTACCTGCTGCTGACCCGCACCCGAGTCGGCATCGTCGTGCGGGCGGCGATCCATCGTCCGCAGATGGCCGAGGCCCTGGGGCATAACGTGCCTCTGGTGTTCATGGCGGTATTCGGTATCGGTGCGGCACTGGCGGGGCTTGCCGGAGCGCTGGCCGGAGCGTTCTACACCACCAATCCGAATATGGCCCTGGAGCTGGGCGTCATCGTCTTTGTCGTGGTGGTTGTCGGCGGTCTGGGTTCGATGGCCGGGGCAATGATCGCTTCGCTGTTGATCGGGTTGATCTCCTCGTTCGCAGTAGGTGTAGACCTCAGCCTGGCTTCGCTCTTCGGTTTGCTGGGGGCAGGTGACTGGGCACAGCAGATGGGTGGGCTGATGACCCTCAAAGTGTCCAGCGTGGCGGCAACCATTCCGTTTGCACTGATGCTGCTGATTTTGCTGATCCGGCCGTCCGGGCTGATGGGCGAGAAGGGATAAACCATGAAACTTACGAAAATCTTCCTGGCGGTGTTGTTGCTGGCCCTGCTGGTGCTGCCCGCCATCCTGCCGGCAGCGATGGTCAATGCGGCTATTCAGATGCTTATCGCAGCCTTGTTTGCCTGTGCCTTCAACTTGTTGTGTGGGCAGGGCGGCATGCTTTCGTTCGGTCACGCGGCATACTTCGGCGTTGGTTCGTTCGCCACATTACACGCGATGAATGCGCTAAATGGCGAAGGTTTGCTGCCAACGCCGTTGCTGCCACTGATCGGTGCCTTGGGCGGCTTTATCTGCGGTTTGTGTGCTGGCTGGTTTGCCACCAAACGGGCGGGTGTCTACTTCTCCATGATTACCCTGGCGCTGGCTGAGCTGCTGCATTCCCTGGCCCCGCACCTGAGTATGCTGTTCGGTGGTGAGGCGGGTATTTCGTCCATGCGCTCCCCTGCCTGGGGCCTGGATTTCGGCGACGCCACCCAGGTGTACTACCTGACGCTGGGCTGGGTGGTGCTGTCGATTGCCTTGCTCTATGCCTTCACGCTGACCCCTATGGGGCGTTTGACCTTCGCCCTGCGCGAGAACGGCCACCGGCTGCAGTTCCTGGGCTACAACGTGCATCGTTTACGGGTGCTGGTATTTGCCTTGTCGGCAATGTTCGCTGGTATCGCCGGGGGCTTGCAGGCGCTGAACCTGGAGTCGGCCAACTACGTGTTGTTCGACATGCGCTTTTCCGCAGAAGTGGTGCTCAATACATACATCGGCGGGGTTAACGTGTTCCTCGGGCCGGTGCTCGGCGCAGCGCTGATGACGTTTTTTGGCAATGCTGCCTCCGACCTTACGCAGTCCTGGTTGCTGTATCAGGGCCTGCTGTTCGTTTTGGTGATGATGTTCATGCCCAGTGGCCTGGCCGGACTGGTGCTGTGCTGGAGTGCGCAAATTCGTCGGCGCGGCTGGCTGGCGGTCATCCCGGCGGCGTTGTCTGCGCTGATCACTGCGGGGCTGTTGAGCCTGGCGGTGGTGTTTGCGATCGAAACGTTGCAGCGGGTGTTTAGCCAGGACTATCAGGCGCTGCTGATAGCGGACCAGCCCTGGCCTGCAATCAGCCTGTTCGGTCGTGAATGGCTACCGGGCGCGCTGCTGACCTGGGCCATGCCGTTGCTGCTGGGGTTGGCGGGGTTACTGGTCTTGAAGCTGGCTCGTCGGCAATGGCTGCGTCTGCTGGACGATGAGCCGGCGGCCGGGCCCGTCGCCCTCAGATCTCGGGTCGAAGGAGAACAATCATGAGCCGTGCAATCCTGCAGTTACGCGATGTGCACAAGTCATTTGGCGAGGCACACATCATTCGTGGTGCGCAGCTTGAGTTGCACACCGGGGAACGCCACGCGGTGATCGGTCCCAACGGGGCGGGCAAGTCGACCTTGTTCCATCTGATTTCCGGGCAGTTGCAGCCCAGCAGCGGGCAGATTCTCCTGGGTGAGGAAGCGATCCAGGGTTATTCGCCGCAGCACATCAATCACTTGGGGTTGTCGCGTTCGTTTCAGATCACCAACATTTTTCCCGGACTTTCGGTGTTCGAAAACCTGCGTATCGCAGTCATGCGCAAACACGGGATGCAATACCACTTCTGGCGCTCGATCCAGCGTTACTCTGAGGTGCGCGCACAGACCGAGCAACTGCTCGAACAGGTGCGGCTACAGGACAAGCAAACAGTGTGCGCAGCCGAACTGTCCTACTCCGAGCAGCGCGCCCTGGAGATAGGCATGACCCTGGCCTGTGACCCTCGGGTGATCCTGCTGGACGAGCCGATGGCGGGCATGTCCCATGAGGAAACCGACTACGCCCTGAACCTGATTCGCGAGGTTACCCAGGGGCGTTCGCTACTGATTGTCGAGCATGACATGGACGTGGTGTTCTCCCTGTGCGACCGCATCAGCGTACTGGTGTACGGCGAAGTCATAGCCACTGGCACGCCGGATCAGATCCGCGCTGACCGTCGGGTGCAGGAAGCCTATCTGGGAGAGGAGCAATGCGCATGAACTCGATTTCGCCAAACCTGCTGTCGATCAGCGATCTGCATGTTCATTACGGCAAGAGCCATGTGTTGCATGGGGTCGACTTGAGCATCGGTCATAACGAAGTGGTAAGCCTGCTTGGGCGCAATGGCGCCGGGCGTTCGACCACCATGAAAGCAGTAATGGGCCTGGTGCCGCCCAGTGCGGGCAGCATCCAGCTGGGGGGGCGGGAGCTGACGGGGCTGCGTCCGTACCGCATCAGTCGCGCCGGAGTCGGTTTTGTTCCGGAGGAGCGTGAAGTATTCGCCAACCTCAGCGTCGAGGAAAACCTGCGCATGGGGCAGCAAGTGGCGACTGACGGTGCCACGGCATGGACCGTCGAGCAGATGTTCGACTACTTTCCGCGACTGCGCGAGCGACGCAATACGGGTGCAGGCAACCTTTCGGGTGGCGAGCAGCAGATGCTCACCCTGTGCCGTTCGCTGCTGGGCTGTCCCAAAGTGCTGATGATCGACGAACCCACCGAGGGGCTGGCACCGAAGATTGTCGCCGTGGTCGCCGAGGCCATTCGCGATATTCACCGGCGAGGCGTCTCAATCCTGCTGGTAGAACAGAAGCTGACTATCGCCCTCAAGGTCTCCAGCCGTGTCTGCGTAATGGGGCATGGGCGGATCGTCTTCGAGGGCACGCCCCAGGCACTCACCGATGACCCGAGCCTGATGAAGGAGTGGCTGGCGGTCTGAGGTCGCAAGCGCGTTTAACCGGCAGGTCCGCCTGCCATTTTCTACCTGATCCCATCGCCGACCTCGTGTGCGCAAGGGATCGTTGTGTCTGCAATCCACCGGGAATAACAATAAAAATGAGCCTATCTAAACATTTCAGCGCACGACCACTGTTGTTGCTCAGTACTTTGCCGGGCTTGGCCCTGGCCCAGGAGCAAGGTTTTATCGAGGACGCCAAGGCCAGCGTGCAGATGCGCAACTTCTATTTCAATCGTGACTTTCGCGACAGTGGCGCCGCCAGGGCCAAGAGCGAGGAGTGGGCCCAGGGGTTCTTGCTCAATGCTCAGTCCGGCTACACCCAAGGTACCGTCGGTGTGGGGGTCGATATTATCGGTCGCCTCGGGGTCAAGCTCGACAGCGGCGGTGGGCGCGCAGGCAGCTTGTTGCTGCCCAATGACGGCAATGGTTCCGCAGATGATTTCTCCAGCCTGGGGGCGGCGGTCAAGATGAAAGTGTCCAGGACCGAACTGAAAGTCGGGGAGCTGCTGCCGACCCTGCCGATCCTTCAGTACAACGATGCGCGCTTGCTGCCGCAGACCTTTCAGGGCGCCATGCTGACCTCCAGGGAAATCACCGGGCTGACCCTCAATGCCGGGCAGATGCGCTCGTTCACCCAGCGCAACTCGAGCAATCGTGAAGACTTGTTCATCGATGGCCGCGCCTTCGCCACATCTGATCGTTACAACTACTTGGGCGGCGAATACCGTTTCAATCAGGAGCGGACCATGGTAGGCCTGTGGGGCGCACAACTGGAGGATATCTACCGTCAGCGCTTTATCCAGTTCACCCACAAACAACCGGTTGGCGCCTGGACGCTGGGCGCGAATATCGGCCTGCTGGATTCCGAAGAAGAGGGTCAGGCCAAGGCTGGGCAGATCGACAACCGTTCGTTCTTCACGGCCCTGAGTGCAGGATTGGGCGGGCATACGCTGATGGCCGCCTGGCAGCGTATGTATGGCGATGACGGCACCATCTGGTTGAGCCCCACCACCACCGTGCTGCCCAGCGATATCCAGGTGCGCAATTTTGCCTCCGCCGAAGAGAAAGCCTGGCAACTGCGCTACGACTACAACTTTGTCGCTCTGGGTGTCCCTGGGCTTAGCGCCTTCGTGCGCTACGTCAATGGCGACAATGTGGCGGTTGCTGGTGGTAACGGCGGCAAGGAATGGGAGCGGGATTTCGACCTGTCCTATGTGATCCAGAGCGGGCCTTTGAAGAACCTCGGGCTGCGCTGGAGGAATGCCATGGTGCGCTCCAATTTCGGCCCCTCAGTGGACGATAACCGGCTGATTGTAAGCTACAGCCTGGCGCTGTTCTGATCGTTGCAGCAGGGTATTTTCAACAAATCCCTTTGACAGACTCCTGGCAGCGAGTTAATTTTTTGCTACTGGTCTGACAAGTAGTTTTAAATGTATGACCAGACATAAAAACAAGTGAGAACAGCATGTCCCATCCAGATATTTCTCCTGCTACCTCCCAACAGTCACGGTCCGATGCAGCCGTTTTCCAGCACAGTGCCTATGCCGGTATCGACGGCAAGGTGGTGGTCGTAACCGGCGGCGGTAGCGGCATAGGCCTGGCCTTGGCCGAAGGCTTTGCCCGCAACGGCGCGCACTTGCTGCTGATCGATATCAATGCCCAGGCCATGGCGGACGCCAAGAGCGCGTTGCAGCACAATTTTCCGTCGACACGGGTTGAATGTTTCCTGGCTTCGGTCACCGACGAAGCTGCTGTCGAAGCTGCCTTCGCTCACGCCAAGGCG
The DNA here is from genome assembly GCF_037055265.1 of Pseudomonas sp. ML2-2023-6. Lineage (NCBI taxonomy): Bacteria > Pseudomonadati > Pseudomonadota > Gammaproteobacteria > Pseudomonadales > Pseudomonadaceae > Pseudomonas > Pseudomonas sp. ML2-2023-6. The sequence goes on from NZ_CP146347.1 coordinate 2,690,532, forward strand.
TGTTTCGGGCGTATCGATGTGTTGCTCAACAACGCGGGCGTATCGATCAACAAACCGTCCCTGGACATCACTCCCACCGAATGGCGTCGGGCCATCGAGATTAATTTCAACAGCGTGTTCTTCTGCGCCCAAGCGGCAGCACGACACATGATCGACCAACAGAGCGGGGTGATTATCAACACCTCGTCGATGTGGGGCGTGTCCCATTCCGCGGATCGCACTGCGTACTGCGCAACCAAGGCCGCTGTGGTCTCCATGACCAAGTGCCTGGCGGTGGAGTGGGCCGGGCATGGTATCCGCATGAATGCCATCGGCCCGGGCTATACCCGGACTCCGCTGGTGGAAGAACTGCAACGTGCTGGCCGCCTGGACGTCGAAGCCCTGCGCAAGCGCACACCGCTGCAACGCCTCGGTGAACCGGGCGAAATGGCTGAGCTGGCGCTGTTTCTGGCCTCCAGCAGCGCGACCTTCATCACCGGGCAAATTTACGTATCGGACGGCGGCTGGACCGCTAACGGCTTCTAGTTCGCCCTCGTTGCGCGGGCCCGCCGTGGCCTGTCGATTCAAGTCATTTGTGGAGAAGTGAAATGCCGAAAAGTGTTGCCTTGTCGCCGGCCTCGCCGTGGGTCGAGCTCAGTTCCACTGACGCCGATTGGAAGCAGGCCGATCCTGCGTTGCTGGGCACCATGCTCAGCCAATTACACCTGATCCGAGCCTTTGAAGAGACCGTGCTGGAATTGGCAGGCGAAGGCCTGGTGCATGGTCCGGCGCATTCGAGCATCGGTCAGGAAGGAGGCGCGGTAGGTTCGATCGTTGCGTTGGGCGCGGCGGATGAAGTCAATGGTTCGCACCGGGGGCATCACCAGTTTCTGGCCAAGGCGCTGGTGTACCTGATGCCCACTGGTATCGACCCGAAATCGCCTGTCACTGCGCCGATCCAGGATTTGCTGCAACGCACCCTGGCGGAAATCCTGGGCCTGGCCCAGGGGTTTTGCAAAGGCCGTGGTGGTTCGATGCATCTGCAGTGGGCCGAGGCTGGTGCCCTGGGAACCAACGCTATCGTCGGTGGCGGGGTACCGCTGGCAGCCGGTGCCGCCTGGGCCCATCGGCATGCCCGGACCGACACCGTGGCGGTGACCTATTTCGGTGATGGCGCGGTAAACATCGGTTCGGTGCTGGAAACCATGAACCTGGCAGCGGCCTGGAAACTGCCGCTTTGTTTCTTCATTGAAAACAATCTGTACGCGGTCTCCACCACGGTTGAGGAAGCCACTGCCGAGCCACGTCTGTCGGCGCGCGGGCTGGGTTTCAATATCCCGAGCTGGAAGGTCGATGGTATGGACCCGCTGGCGGTCTACCTGGCCATGCAGCAAGCGCTGGCGCATATGCGCGCGGGCAACGGTCCAACCGTTATCGAGGCTGATGTGTACCGGTTCTTTCATCAAAACGGACCGTTCCCTGGCAGCGCATTCGGTTACCGCAGCAAGGAAGAAGAACAGAGCTGGCGTGCCCGTGATCCGTTGGAGCGTCTGGCGCGGGAAATGAAAAAACGCGACCTGATCGACGACGCCGGATTGGCCGATCTGCGTCAAACCATCAAGCTGGCTATGGTTCAGGCGGCTGCCGCATTGCTCGAAGCCGACCCGGCTGGTAAACCGGGCAAACGACGGATTCGTCCCGAGTTGTGGCCGTCGCCGGACTTTCGCGATGTCGGTATTCGTGGTGACCTCAGTGAACTGGCCTCTGCCCGCACCTGTGAACAGGCGACCTATAGCGGTGGCCTGGAGCCACGCAAGTTCATCGACGCCATCGCCGATGTGATGAACAGGCGCATGGAAACCGATGACAGCATTGTCGTCATGGGCGAGGACGTACACCGTCTAAAGGGCGGAACCAACGGCGCCACTCGCGGCCTGAAAGAGCGTTTTCCGGAGCGCATACTCGGCACCCCTATCAGTGAAAACGCTTTCTGTGGGCTGGGTGGCGGTATGGCCCTGGATGGGCGTTTCAAACCGGTGGTGGAGTTTATGTACCCCGACTTTATGTGGGTCGCCGCCGACCAGGTATTCAACCAGATCGGCAAGGCCCGGCACATGTTCGGCGGGCAAAGTGACGTACCACTGGTGCTGCGTACCAAGATTGCCATGGGCACCGGCTACGGTTCGCAGCACTCCATGGATCCGGCCGGAATCTACGTGACCAATCCGGGCTGGCGCATCGTTGCGGCTTCCACGCCGTTCGACTACATAGGCTTGATGAACACCGCGCTGGCCTGCAAGGACCCGGTGCTGGTGATCGAGCACGTCGATCTGTACACCCAGAACGGCGAAGTGCCTGTGGACGACCTGGACTATCAGATCCCGTTCGGTACTGCCGCCGTGCGCCGTGAAGGTCGCGACCTGACCATCCTTACGTACTTGAGCATGGTCGGGCACTCGCTGGAAGCGGTGGCACAGACCGGTATCGATGCCGAAGTCATTGACCTGCGTTTCCTCGACCGTGCCAGCTTTGACTGGGCCACGGTCGAGGCGAGCATTCGCAAGACCAATAATGTACTGATCGTCGAGCAGGGCGCACGGGGGACTTCCTACGGCGGTTGGCTGGCTGACGAACTGCAGCGCCGTTGCTTCGACTGGCTCGACCAACCGATCCAGCGCGTGACCGGTGGCGAAGGCTCACCAAGTATTTCAAAAGTCCTGGAGCGCGCCGCCTGTGCCCGCACCGAGGAAGTGATCGAAGGCCTGCAACAGGTCATCCGTGAAAAAGGGGCACACCAATGAGTATGAATATGCTGGTTCCAATGGAAGTGGGAATTTGCTGCGTCGATCTCCCGGCCCTCAGCCGTTTTTATCAGAATGTGTTGGGTTTTACCTTTGTCGCCCAGGTACATATGCCCGCTGCCGCCGCGCAACAGGTCGGTCTGAGCGAAGGCGGCTACAGCGTGGTGCGTCTGCAGACGCCCTACGGTGAACGGATCAAGCTGCTGGCACCTGAGCGGGTGCCAACCCGGCATGAACAGGGGTTGATCCTCGACCGCCAGAATGCGAGCTACCTGACGTTCATTGTCGAAGATATCGCCACTCTGGTGGCCGACCTGAAACATGCCGGCGCGAGCTTTTTCGCCGGTGATGCGCCGATCCAGCTGCGACCTGACGTGAAGGCTCTGTTCTGCCGAGACCCGGAAGGCAACGTGCTGGAACTCGTGGAATACGCCGACATCGCCGCCTACCGTCCCGACCTGTTCAACGACCGGAGTGCCTGATGGCCAAGCTCTTACATATGCCGGAGGTGTCGGCCAACGCTACCCACGCCGCGATCCAGAACTGGACCCTCAAGGAAGGCGACACGATTAGCGCCGGTGATTGCATTGCCGAGATCGAAACCGAAAAGGCGCTGGTCGAACTGGCAGCCGAAGAAGATGCGGTGCTGGGCAAGATCCTGGTCGAACCGGGGCGTGAGGTGGAAGTGGGGGCTCCGATTGGGGTGCTGTTTGCCAGAGGCGAAACTAATGTCGATATTGCGGCGCTATTGGCCAAGGCTGGTGCGCTGTCGGCGGCCAATGAACCGGTGGTGGATGCACCTGTGCTCCAGCCTCGGGCCGAGGTGGCACCTGCGATTGACGTCTGTCATAGCGAGCGCATCTTCGCCAGCCCTCTGGCCCGCCGCCTGGCGGCGGCCAAGGGCCTTGACCTGACGAGCCTCAAGGGCAGCGGGCCAAACGGGCGCATCGTCAAGCGCGACGTCGAGGCAGCACCCGCTGCCAATACAGCGCTCGCGTCGGTGGCGGCGCCGGTATCGGCTATCGACTTTGATGAAGTCCCGCACAGCAGTATGCGCAAGACCATTGCCCGGCGCCTGGTGGAGAGCAAGGCCACGGTCCCGCATTTCTATCTCGAGCTGGAGTGCCGGATGGAGCCTCTGCTGGCCCTTCGCGAGCAGGTCAACCGTACGGCATCGAGGAAGATTTCGATCAACGATTTCATCGTCAAGGCGGTGGCCGTCGCCCTGCGGCAAGTTCCGGCAATGAACGTAACCTGGACCGAGACGGCGCTGCGCCGCTATCACCAGGCGGATGTCTGCGTGGCGGTCTCCACTGATAGCGGCCTGATTACGCCAGTGGTGCGCAATGCCGACAGCAAGGCTCTTTCGCAGATCAGCGCGGATGTGGCGGAGCTGGCCGGGCGTGCCCGCGACGGCCGTCTGCGCCCCGAGGAATACCAAGGTGGCAGTTTCACTATCAGTAATCTGGGAATGTTTGGCGTCGAGCAGTTCAGCGCCATCATCAATCCACCCCACGCGGCGATTCTGGCGGTGGGCGCAACGCAGCTGAAACCGGTGGTTGAAAACGGTGAGTTGACGGTCGGTTCGGTACTGCGTTGCACCCTCTCGGTGGATCATCGGGCCGTGGATGGCGCACTGGCGGCGCAATGGCTGGCAGTGTTCAAGGGCCTGCTGGAAAACCCGTTGGGCATGCTGATCTGAGGGAGTTGCCATGAGCGAAATAAAATTTGATGTGATCGTCGTGGGTGGCGGTCCCGGCGGTTATGTGGCGGCCATCCGCGCCAGTCAGCTGGGGCTGCGCACGGCGTTGGTGGAAAAGGCGCAGTTGGGTGGGGTCTGCCTCAACTGGGGCTGTATTCCGACCAAGGCCCTATTGCGCAGTGCCGACGTACTGCGCCTGATCGGCAATGCGAGCAGCTTTGGTATCGAGGTCGCAGCGGCCAGGCCTGACCTGAAGGCAATCGTCAAGCGTTCCCGCGATGTGGCCGCCCAGTTGCATCGGGGTGTCAGCGGGTTGATGAAAAAGCACCGCGTCCAGGTGTTCAACGGACATGCGCGACTGGATGGGCCGCAGCGGCTGAAAGTGACCGGGGAGAAGGGTGACTTTAGCCTGTCGGCGCCGCACATTATTCTGGCAACCGGTGCCCGGGCACGGGTACTGCCGGGCATGGAGCCGGACGGTAAACATTTCTGGACCTACCGCCAGGCGCTGGTGCCGGACAGCGTGCCCAAGCGGCTGGTGATCATCGGCGCGGGTGCGATCGGTGTCGAGTTCGCCAGTTTCTATCACGCTCTTGGCGCTCAGGTCAGCCTGGTGGAAATGGCTGAGCGGATTCTCCCGATAGAGGATCAAGAGATCAGTGCCCATGTGGCGCAGGCCCTGACTCGTGACGGTATCCGGCTGTACACCGGCTGTGCGCTGCAAAGCAGCAAGGTGGAGCAGGGCATAGTGCAGTTGCGTCTGGAAGGAAAGAGCAATGAAACGCTGGAGGCCGACGTAGTGCTGGTGGCTGCGGGGATTGTCGGTAACGTTGAGGAACTGGGGTTGGAAAGCACTGGGGTCAAGGTGCAGCACACCCATGTATTGGTGGATGAGTTTTGCCGCACGGGCGAGCCGGGCGTATACGCCATTGGTGATCTTGCCGGGGCGCCGTGGCTGGCGCACAAGGCCAGTCACGAAGCCGTGCTTTGTGTTGAAAAAATCGCGGGTTTGAATCCCCATCCATTGGATTCCCGGAGCGTGCCGGCCTGTACCTATAGCCACCCGCAAGTCGCCAGCGTCGGCTACACCGAAGCCCAGGCGCGCAGTGCCGGCAAGACGATCAGGGTCGGCAAGTTCCCCTTTGCGGCTAACGGCAAGGCGATTGCCATGGGCGCTACGGAGGGTTTCGTCAAGGTCGTGTTCGACGCGGCCAGCGGCGAGTTGCTGGGCGCCCATATGGTCGGCGAGGAGGTTACCGAAATGATTCAGGGCTACGCCATCGCACGGGGGCTGGAGACCACAGAGGCTGAACTGATCGACAGTATCCTGCCACACCCGACCATGTCCGAAGCCATGCATGAAGCGGTACTGGCAGCCTACGATCGTGCCCTGCATGGCTGAGCGCAGCATGGATTGCGCTCCTTTCTGCGGCCGCTGGGCGGATGGGGCAGACGAGTTTTCGAAGAGCTTCCTCGGCTTGTAAGTCGCCCTGAGCCGGGCCCCATCACTATCAGGTTACAGTGTCAGGGCCCGGGTTCGGGCCTGAACCACCGCCTCTATTACCTGGCAGACTCCGGCCATATCCTCTGTACTCAATATGTTGAGCGTTTTAAGTGCTTCGCTAAAGCCCTCTGCGCGTTCGCATGCCATGCGAACTTGCAGGGTGTTTTTAGCGCCCTTGATAGCATTAAGTTGACGGTGCAAGCCGACACGAACCGCGTCGGGCATGCAAAGAGTTATAAAGGAACCAACACCTTTGCAGTAACGTATGCTCATCGCTTTATATACCCAGTCCATGTGATTTTAAAGCTGACACTAAGGGTGTTCTATTGGCGCTGCTTGTAGTGTTTTGCACGCTTGCCAAGTGTGATTTATCAAGATTTTTATATATGTTTGCGGCAGGTCAGTTCAGGTCTTTAAAGCGCTTGGCTCAAGGCTTTTATGCCTTGTTTGCACTGTTTTAGTGCCTGCCGGGCTGCGTTGTAGTTCGCAGATTCTCGGTAGGTAATGTGCCGGGTCTGGGCGGTCAGGGGTGTCACAATAAGTTCATTTAATGTTGGCCGTCTTAGTGTGTACCGCCTATCAAGTATTATTGCGGAGGTTTTATGGGGTGGGTAGTTATACTTTTTATATAACTATTTAGTTTTGATAGCTTCGGAGTTGGTAACTGCTGGGTGTCCGCTGACAGCTGAAATCGGTGGATTAAGGGGGGCGTCATTCAAGCCCTGCCAGGTTGGCCGTTAGCCATGCCCTGTGTACTGCGTGCGTGAACCGGGTAGCGAGCTGCCCGGCAAGCGTTTGGCTGCTGATTCGTTATAGCTCGAATCTAGTCTCTTATTCCTTAAAACAAGTACAAATAGATTTTATAGTACGTTTTAATCTATCAAGGTGGCTGAAGTGATTGGCGTGCTGGTCTTTGAAAGCAATAGCGCTCTTACCCTTGAACCAACGATTTTTTTCGCACTCGGCTCTATCTCACGTGGGCAGTTTTATTCGGTTTGTGCCGCCTCGAACGCAACTTCGGCAAAGGTCCGTAAATCAGCGGTCAGCCTGCCCATTTAATTATTCTACTTTCAGGAAGAACGATGTCTGATCCAAAACCTCTGTTGTTTGCGCTCTATGAGCAAGCGAGTGTTGGCTGTGGTGGCGCCCCCAGCCTCTGGACACACCCGGCTGACGAGCGATTGAGCATCAACTCTTTAGGGTACTGGTCGAATCTGGCGCGTATTGCCGATCAGGCGCATATGGACATGCTGTTTTTCGGAGATGTCCTGGGCTTCTACGATGTGTTTGGCGGTAATGCCGAGGCTGCGATGAAGTGGGCCGTGGAAGCACCGGCAAACGACCCGTTGATGATTATTCCGGCACTGGCGGCAGTCACCGAGAACCTGGCCTTTGGCGTCACGGTGACTACCAGCTACGAGCATCCGTTCACCCATGCCCGGCGTTTCAGCACATTGGATCATCTGACCAATGGCCGGATAGGCTGGAATATCGTGACGTCGTACCTGTCGAGTGCCGCTCGAAATTTCGGCCTGGAACAGATGATCAAGCATGACGATCGCTATGAGCGTGCGGAAGAATTTCTCGACGTAACCTATAAGCTTTGGGAGGGCAGTTGGGCCGATGATGCTGTGGTCGCCGACAAGGCGCGTCAGCTTTATGCGCGTGGTGATCGCGTGCGTCCGATCAACCATGTCGGGGAGCATTATCGCGTAGCCGGGCCGCACTTGACGGCTCCGTCGCCGCAACGTACACCGCTGCTGATCCAGGCAGGCTGGTCAGGTCGTGGACGTGAGTTTGCGGCCAAGCACGCGGAACTGATCTTCGTTGCCAAGTCTAACCCGCATGAGATCCGCCAAGGGCTGGAGGAGATCTGGGCTCAGGCCCAGGCGCGCGGTCGCGCGGCTGAAGATGTCAAATCGCTGACGGTGTTGCGCATCGTAACGGCCAAAACGGAAATTGAAGCCCAGCGCAAATATGATCAACTGCAGAGCAATTACCACTTGCAGGCGCAACTGGTCAGTTATGCAGGCGATACCGGTATCGACATCAGTCGCTACGCGGACGGTGATGCGCTCTCTACTCACACCGAAGGCATGACTTCCTATGTGATGCGTGCAGATGGTAGCGGTAAACCGTTAACGGCGGGTGACGTCAAACAACGTTTTGCCAACGTTACTCGTGGCAGCGATTTGATTCTGGTGGGCACCCCGCAACAGGTTGCAGACCGGATTGAGGAGCACGCTCGCATTTCCGGTACCAGCGGCTACATGCTCAACCCGTTGATCAGTCCTGGCAGTCTTGAAGACTTTGTAGAACTGATTATTCCCGAATTGCAAAAACGTGGCTTGTATCGCACCGAGCCTCAGAGCGGGACCTTGCGCTCGCGATTGCGCGCAGACGGCGCCAGTCACTTACCAGCGTCAGCTTATGGTGCATCGTTTCGTTTCGATCAAGTTTTATAGGGGGAATCTGCGCAGACCACCCATTTGCAGGCGCAGAGGCTTAAAACAAGGCAGGGGCAACTTCAGAAGGTTGTTTGGTAACCCGTACAATGCCGCTACTTTCGCTATTTGCCCCTGTTGCTGACGTTTTGATCCACCTCAAGGACCGCGCCGATGATTACCTCTCCTGACCAACTTCTTTTTCTGCCAGGTGCCTCCGGCAACACACAGTTCTGGCATCCAGTTGCGCAAAAGCTTGCCACTCGAGCGCAGAAGTTCCATGTGGGCTGGCCTGGTTTTGGCGATACACCCTCTATTCCTGGCGTGAACAGCATGGATGATCTGGTTGTGCGGGTGCTTGGCGATATCGATCAACCGACGGCGTTAGTCGCTCAGTCCATGGGCGGTATTGTTGCTGTGCGTGTGGCGCTTGAGCGCCCTGAACTGATCACGCATCTGGTACTGACCGTTACCTCTGGGGGTGTCGATATGTCCGCCCAGGGAGCGCAGGATTGGCGCGATGAATTTGCTGCCGATAATCCGACCTTGCCGCGCTGGTTTCTGGACGATCATACCGACCTTACGCATCGACTGGCCGAGCTGCGTATGCCAGTACTGCTTCTTTGGGGGGATTGCGACCCTATCAGCCCGGTTCGTGTCGGGGCGCGTCTTGCGCAACTCATTCCACGGGTTGAAATGCATGTGCTTGCCGGCGGCGGGCATGACCTGGGATTTACCCATGCCGGTGAAGTGGCCAGCTTGATCGATAAGCATCTGGCTTACTGATGCAATTGGTCCAAGCGGCTGTTCGCCTCTTGGACCTGGACGTCGCTGGTCTCGCTATGCCCTTGCTGAAACGACAACCCCCGGTTTTTCCGGGGGTTGTGTGAAGCCAGAATCATGCTTTCAGGCGTACGGGTTTCAGCCGTTGGAAACTTCGCCTGCCGGAAGGATTTCCTTGCTGCGCCAGTGCGGCAGCGAGTTCCAGTAGCGCTCGCCCTTGGCGTCGTCGTACATGCCTTCCCAACGCGAGATCACCAGTACTGCCAAGGCGTTACCAATCACGTTCAGGGCAGTACGGGCCATGTCCATCACACGGTCAACACCGGCGATAAAGGCCAGGCCTTCCAGCGGGATACCCACGCTGCCCAGGGTGGCCAGCAGCACCACGAAAGACACGCCCGGTACACCGGCGATGCCTTTGGAGGTGACCATCAGGGTCAGTACCAGCAGCAATTGCTGGCTGATCGACAGGTCGATACCGTACAGCTGAGCGATAAAGATCGCCGCGATACTTTGGTACAGCGTCGAACCGTCAAGGTTGAACGAGTAGCCGGTCGGAACCACAAAGCTGCAAATCGCCTTGGGTGCGCCGTAGGCTTCCATCTTCTCGATCACACGCGGCAGCACGGTTTCGGAGCTGGCAGTGGAGTAAGCCAGAACCAGCTCATCCTTGAAGATGCGCATCAGCTTGATCACGGAGAAGCCGAACAGCTTGGCGATCAGGCCCAGTACTGCGAAGGCGAAGAACAGGATGGCGGCGTAAACCAGCACTACCAGTTTGGCCAATGGCACCAGGGAGGCGAAGCCGAAGTTGGCAACCGTCACAGCGATCAGCGCGAACACACCGATTGGCGCGTAGTTCATGATCATGTGCGTGACTTTGAACATCGACTCGGACACGCCCTGGAAGGTTTTCACCAGCGGGTCGCGTAGTTCGGCGTTCAGGCTCGACAAGCCGAGACCGAAGAGCACCGAGAAGAAGATGATCGGCAGCATCTCACCGCGAGCCATGGCCGCGAAGATGTTCGAGGGGATCAGGTTGAGGATGGTCTCGATAAACGCATGTTCATGCGTTACTTCAGCAGCAGTGGCTGCATATTTGGAGATATCGACCGTGCCCAGGGTGCTCATGTCGATCCCGGCACCGGGTTGGAACACGTTGGCCAGCACCAGGCCGACCAAAATCGCGATGGTGGTAACCACCTCGAAGTAAAGAATGGTTTTAAGACCGATGCGACCGAGTTTCTTCGCATCTCCCACACCTGCAATACCCACTACCAGCGAAGAAATAACGATCGGGATTACGATCATCTTGATCAGGCGGATAAAGATATCGCCGGCAGGTTGCAGCACGTTACTGATCCACCAGGCCTTTTCGGCACTGAAATGGTTGAGCAGCGCGCCGATTGCAATCCCGAGGATCAGACCGATCAGGATCTGCCAGGCGAGGCTAAGTTTTGCCTTCTTCATATTATTTTTTTTTTACCTTTACTTCAGTTTGATGTAGTTAGGTGCCCGAACCGGAACGCTCAGCGACCGAAAAGCCTGTGCATCAGCTCCGGATAGGTCGCTCGGAAATCATGCTTAAAGCTCTCTGGCAGACCGTTTAGGCGGCGCGACTATTCCAATGCGCGAGAGCGGCGTCTAATGCTGTAAATGCCTACCCTATGCAGAATAAGCATGCATTTATCCAAAAAAAGCATAGGCACTGGCTGTTCGAATACGCCATTTCGGGGGGCATAAGTGCCGTACCCCGGCAATTACAGGGGGGCGAGCATTTTTGAATGACGCGATGAGGGGCTGAAGCTGCGGGGGCGGAAAACAGGAAAAGTTAAAAAAATGTGTAATTTAATCCTGTATTGGCTCGATGGCCGGAGTCCTTTGGCCATGACGGGGGCATCCGATCGGGCGGGACGGCAATGATACTGCGGTCAATTGCCGTCCACGTCTTTCGAATCATGGTCTGCGGCCTTGTACAGACCTGAGCCTGGATCTTTAGCGGTGTTTGTTCTTGTTTTTGTGCTTCTTGTTGCCTTTGTGGTGTTTGCCACCCGAGTCATGCCTGCTGCCATCGTCGGCAAGATTGTTGCCTATTGCCCCACCAGCAGCTCCACCAAGGCCAGCACCTATAGTGGAGCCGGTTGAACCTCCCAGTTTGTTACCGATGACCGAGCCACCGGCTGATCCGAGCCCGCCACCAATGGCTGCTTCGGTTTTGTTGCCTCTTGGTGCACCGATCGCGCCACCGGCAGCACCACCGACTCCGGCCCCAACAGCGGCACCAGTGGCCCCGCCTAACTGTTGCCCGACAATATTACCCAGCGCGCCACCAACACCGCCGCCGACTGCGGCGGTCCCGTCTCCAGCAGCCATTGCTCCTTGTGCGATCAGGATGCCCAGAGCAAGGGCAGGTAGTGTCATTCGCATTGTTATGTTCCTCGGGGGTAGAAATCAGGGCGCCCAGGAGTTCAGGCATGCCTGAGTATATAGAGGGGTTTTTGAACTCAAAGTTCGATGATGGCGCCAGGCAAAAATTGACAATTATTAGTTGTTCGCAACGAGTAACACCTCGCCTCAAACCGTGTTTATTTCAACCTGGAAATAAACCGGACATCTGCCAGCAAAATCGCTCAGGCAATCTGCGCGCCATTCACTCCGGGGCTTGCACTAAAGCGCTGGAGTTCCCCAAGTCCACACCTTGTTTCAGGAACTGTTGCCCAATGCGAAGAAGTACCTCGCTGCCACTGTTGGCTGCCCTCTGCGTTTTGCTTACCGCCTGTGCCGGCAAGACCGTCCAGCCTGAAGAGTATTCAGGCTTTCTTGATGATTACAGTCAACTGACGCCAAAGCAGCTGTCATCAGGGCAGACCGTTATGTCTTGGGTAAGCCCAGCACTTGAGAGCAAACATTACTCCGGCGTTTATATCGAGCCGAGCCAGTTCTATCCGCAACTGTTGCCTACCGAACGTGAGCCGCAATCGACACTTAACGCCGTGACTCATTACTACGATGCTGCGCTCAAACATGAACTGGGCAAGGTAATGACAATCGTCGCGGCTCCAGGCCCGGACACTTTGATTGTCAGGCCCGCTATTATCTCGGTCACGGCTAAAACTCAGAGCTTGAGGTTTTATGAGTTGTTGCCAGTTACCTTGCTTGCTGCCGGTGTCAGTACGGCTACCGGTATTCGCGACCAGGACAGTGAAATCAGCACCGAAATAGCTGTTGTCGATGCTGCTGATCAGAAGGTTTTGGCGCAAGTTGTGCGCAAAGGAACGGGCCTGACACTGGAAAATGACAAGCAGGTCATGACCCTGGATGATTTTAAGCTGGTGCTTGATGGCTGGGCCCTTGATATGCGGCGCGAGTATTTATCCAGCCGCAAGTAAAGGCGGTTACCGGAGCTTTCGCACGTTGATCACCAGTTGATTATCATCGGTAATAACGGGCGAAAGTCATGTGTCCGGTGGTGCAAGCCATGGTCGATTTCCAGCGTGATCAAGTGTTCCTCACCTTGAGTGAGTTTGAATCCGTCGACCAGGTTTGCGCTGTTCGCCGCTGTTGAGGCGCCATGGCAGTGGGGGCTACTAACGTTCACGGATGTGATTTCGTGGAATTCGTTGCGATGCTCGAGTGGTTGCGCTCTGGCTGCCGGAGCCTGATCGGGCCTTTTGGCAAATGACAGAAAGAACCACATCGGCTCGGACACGCAGGCCGTACCTACATCCACTTTCAGGCCCGCGGGCAAGTAAGTCGGTCGATAATCCCACGTAGTAAATGTTGGCGCCTGATTGTCTGCGCAAGGTCTAAAGCAAATACCGAACGGCGAAACCACGCCATCGGTACACGTCAGCCGTTCAAAAAGTCGGGTTGGCGCGGTCAGCGGACTTTGTGCCTGAGCCTCATCAGTGAGATGCAGAAGCTCAATAAAGGCATTATGGAAAAAGAACCTTCTATTTGCAGTGCCTTGACCGGGATGCACGTTCGGCGTCCCCTCCGAGAGGCCCAGCGACTTCATGGCGTCAGCCGCCTGCTGGTGATCTCTCACGCAAATAAAAACATGGTCTATTTCCATCTTAAAACTCCTTTAGCTGTCCTTGGCCTGGTTGCGCCTATCGAAAATGTGCAAGCGCTCTCCCTGTTTCAGTCGCGTGAGCAGGCACTGATAAATCTCGCAAGGCAAATGCGCCGCAGGGTTAGTGAGGCGCAGGCGGGTTACTCGACTTCAAGCGCGGCCTGAATCTGATCCGCATATTTGCTCAGCCTGCTCAGCTCCGACTGCAGCTGGGTGGCGCTGCTTGAGTTTAAAACTTTGGCCTGGATCAGCGTCAAGGCAGCGGCAACAGCTAGTTCTCGTTTGATCTGCGGGCTTGCAGCGCCAAAGGCAGTGTCGCCTCTGAGATTTTTGAAGTGCTCAGACATGCTGCTCTCCTTGTTATTGATTTGAACCTCAGCATTACCGCCAACCGGCCACTATTTCAAGTTCGTGGGGATCAATGGATAAACCGCATCCACCTGCGGTTTGAGAATAACCAGCGCTGTCATCTGTCCTCGCTTCAACGCATCGGCCCGCGACATGCCCGCGCATAAAACCTGCAGAAACGATTAACTTGCAACAATGCTTTTAATTCGGACGACCGGTAATTCTTCAGCAGTAACTTTTGACAGCAGATATCTGTTCAATCAGGTTCAAACTGACCTTGCGATTGCGTAATCCTACGGCCTATGAATAGAGCGCAGGGAGGGCTCCTGTGTAATGTTTATTGGCTTTTGCCCCACGAAATGTCTACCGGTACAAAGTTTTAACAGTTTGTGCGATGCAGGTAGGCGGGAAGGGTGGGTGGCTTGCGCCAATAATCTACAAATAAAAGCGTCAAAATAATGGCTCAAAAGCAGGTGTTTTCTCGTTGAAATTAGGGTGATAATCCTGGCTTGTTCAAAATATTGACGATGTCATCGTGATGCCTTATTTTTAGTGTGGTATGCACGGTCATATGCCGATTATTGCCAGCGCAGGGAGCGTTTTTATGAGTCGTACAGACGACATATCGAATTTATTCAGCCGGTTCGGAGCAACTTCGGACAGCTATTACGAGTTTGAAAGTCAGTTCGATTACAAAAGTACGCCACCGTCGCTGGAAAAGACGGCTGTGCCGGTCGAGCAAGTGCCTTTGGCTGCGGCCATAGCACCAGTGGTCGCACTAGTTGCTCCAGTACCGCAATCGGTGCCGCTGGTTGTCGTCTCTCCAGTTGCACAAGCCACAGCGCAGCCAGCCGTGCCATCAGTGGTTCTTGCTATTGAGCCACCGAACCTGCCCATTCAGGCGCCGTTGATGACTCCTGCGGGCGCCGGCAAACCGCTGCGCAATTTGCTTGCCGAAGTGGTTCTTGCCCGTCAGACCGGTGCCCAGTCCTTGCACAATGAGGCGCTACCGCGTCCACCCAAGTGCAAGGCGCATATCGTGGCGCTGGTTTCGGCCAAGGGTGGGGTTGGCAAAACTACCCTGAGCGCCGGTTTGGCCAGCAGCCTGCGCTTGAGCGGTGGCAAGACCCTGGCCATCGATCTTGACCCGCAAAATGCGTTGCAATATCACCTCGGGGTCGAGTCCGGCGTGCCTGGCATGTGCAATACCAACCAGGCCGCAACTGCTTGGGCCAGCCTGCTGCAACATGGGTTCGAGGGGGTGCAATTGCTGCCTTATGGCGTGCCGAGCAACGATGAACGTAGTGCTCTGGAACGTGAGATGAGCCAGGATCGTCATTGGTTGGCCCGGCAATTGGATCACTTGGCGCTGGGCGAAAATGACCTGGTGATACTCGACACCCCAACCGGCCGCACGGCGTATCTGCAGCAAGCTCTGGACGTGGCCGATCAAGTGCTCGTGGTCACCACTGCCGATGCCGCCAGTTTTATCACCATGGACCAAATGGATCGTTTGCTTGGCGCCGTGGGTGCGCGCCCGGCATTCTCGGTCTGCAACTATGTGGTCAATCAGTTTGATGCAGGCCGCGAGTTTTCGCGGGACATGCTTGAAGTGCTCAAGCGTCGCCTGGGCAGGCAACTGCTTGGGGTCATTGCTCGGGATAACACTCTCGGCGAGGCCTTGGCTTACGGCCAGAACCCGCTGGCGACGCCAAGCGCATCAGCCGCCTGCCAGGATATGTTGTTGCTCAGCGAGCAGCTCAAGACCAGGTTTCAGACCCCTAGCGCTGTAGAGAGCTCGGCCTCATGAGTAAAGCAAGCAGCGAACCCTCAGCCGAACAGACACGTGCCCAGGGTTGGGCCAAGGCCTTGGCTGATCGTGTGGATCAATGGCCGGTTGCGGCACGTCGTGTGCTGATCATTGGCTCGACAGTATTTTGCTTTCTTGTCGGGTTGCTGATCATCACCGCTCCTTTCGAGTTTTACGCGCAGTGCGTGTTCGCCATTGGCTGCTTTGGGGCTGCCCTGGTGTTGCGCAGAATTCCCGGGCGACTGACCGTTCTGATCATGATCGGCCTGTCGTTGACTGCCTCGCTGCGTTACATGTACTGGCGCCTGACTTCGACCCTGGACTTCGACGACTGGATCGACATGGCGTTTGGTTACGGCCTGGTACTGGCAGAAATTTATGCCCTGATCGTGTTGGTGTTCGGTTATTTGCAGACAGCCTGGCCGCTACGGCGCCAGCCGGTATTGCTCAAGGGGCCGCCGAGTGAGTGGCCGGTCGTTGACGTGTTTATTCCGTCCTATAACGAAGCCCTCGATATTGTGAAACTGACCATCTTTGCCGCGCAGGCAATGGACTGGCCGCAGGACAAGCTGCGTGTTCACGTGCTGGATGACGGTCGCCGCGAGGACTTCCGCGAGTTCTGCGAGCAGATCAACGTCAACTACATCACCCGTGACAACAACCGGCATGCAAAAGCCGGCAATCTTAACGAGGCGTTGCAGGTCACCAGCGGCGAGTTCGTGGCATTTTTCGATGCTGACCACGTGCCCACCCGTTCCTTTCTGCAAGTGAGCATTGGCTGGTTCCTGAAGGATCCGAAACTGGCGATGTTGCAGACACCGCACTTTTTCTTTTCCCCGGACCCGTTCGAGAAGAATCTCAACACCTTCCGTTCTGTACCAAATGAAGGTGAGCTGTTCTATGGTCTGGTGCAGGACGGTAACGACCTGTGGAACGCCACGTTTTTCTGCGGCTCCTGCGCGGTGATCCGGCGCAAGCCCCTGATGGAAGTCGGCGGGGTAGCGATCGAGACCGTGACCGAAGACGCCCACACAGCGCTGAAACTCAACCGTGCCGGTTACAACACCGCCTACCTTGGGATCCCGCAGGCGGCCGGTCTGGCAACAGAAAGCCTGTCGCGCCACATTAGCCAGCGGACTCGCTGGGCGCGGGGCATGGCGCAGATTTTCCGTACCGACAACCCGTTGTTCGGCAAGGGGCTGAACCTCGGCCAGCGCCTGTGCTACCTCAACGCGATGCTGCACTTCTTCTATGGCCTGCCACGTCTGGTGTTCCTGACAGCGCCTTTGGCCTACCTGTTTTTCAATGCGCAAATCTTCCATGCGTCGGGGCTGATGATCATGGCCTACGCATTGCCGCATATTTTTCATGCCAGCCTGACCAACTCCACGATCCAGGGACGGTTCCGTCATTCGTTCTGGAACGAGGTCTACGAGACCGTGCTGGCCTGGTACATCATGGGGCCGGTGCTGATGGCGTTGGTCAATCCCAAGTTCGGTGGCTTCAACGTCACCACCAAGGGCGGGATCATCGACGAAAAGTTCTTCGATTGGAAACTCGCCCGGCCCTACATCATTTTGCTGACCCTCAATATGGCGGGCCTGATCTACGGGCTTGCACGGCTGGCGATGGGGGAGGAGGGCGCAACCACCACCCTGCTGATCAACCTGGTGTGGACGCTCTACAACGTCATTATCGCCAGTGCCGCGGTGGCCGTGGCCAGTGAAACCCGACAGGTACGCTCTGAACCACGGGTAGCCGCCAAATTACCGGCGCGCCTGACCCGGGCCGATGGCAGCGTGATTGAAGGCGTTACCCAGGATTTCTCGCAAAAAGGTGTTGGCTTGCGGTTGCCGTCAGCGTGCCTCAGGGCGAGCGGGTACAGGTATCGCTGTTCCGCAACCGGCAACTAAGCGTATTTCCGGCCGTCATTGTATTCAGCCGTGGCGAATTGCTGGGGGCGCAGTTTGATCCCCTGACTTTGCGACAGCAAAGCGATCTGGTACGCCTGACGTTCGCGCGCGCCGACACCTGGGCCTCGACCTGGGGCAGCGGGCAGGTTGATACGCCGCTGGCGGCCCTGCGCGAGGTCAGCCTTATCGGTCTGCATGGTATTCAAGAACTCTTTAAAGCCTCGGCCATGGAAGTGCGCAGCATGCTGCGCCGTCGCCGCGTCGCCCCATCCACGCTGGAAAATGCCCTGGACAAGTGATGAATTCAACCACTCTAGCCTTCGCCAAACTGCGCGTGCCCCATCGCGCACTGGCACGTCTGACCTGCGCCTTGCTGGCCTTGAGCGGTACAGCTGCCTTTGCCGAGACCACGCCCACCGCAGCTATCGCGCCCGGAGCGAAAAGCTACACCGTGACCCTCAAGCAATTGGGCCGCAACTATCCGATGAGCCTGCGCGGCGTGGAGTCGACTGACAGCGTCAACTTCGATGTGCGGGCCGATTCGATTGTCACCGGCGCCCGTCTGAATTTGCAGTACACCTATTCGCCTGCACTGCTGGCGGATCTGTCGCAGATCAACGTGCTGGTCAACGACGAAGTAGCCGCGAGCCTACCGTTGCCCAAGGACAAGGCCGGGCAACTGCAACAGCAGATTGTGCAGATTCCGCCTCATCTGATCACTGAGTTCAACCGCTTGAGCCTGCAGTTTATCGGGCACTACACCATGAGCTGCGAAGACCCCCACCACTCGAGCCTGTGGGCCAAGATCAGCAATGCCACCGAACTGGGCATTGACGTTTCGCCGCTGGTCTTGCCCAACGATCTGGCGATCATGCCGCTGCCGTTTTTCGATCGTCGTGATGCCCGTGCGCTGAACTTGCCGTTTGTGTTCGCCGCAGCGCCCGACAATGCCACGCTGGAAGCAGCCGGAGCCCTGTCGTCTTGGTTCGGCGCCCAGGCCAGCTACCGCGGTGCGCGGTTCTCGTCGGGTTACAACCAGATCCCTGCCAGCGGAAACGCGGTGGTGCTGGTCAGTGGCCCTGATGCATTGCAAATAGGTGGCCTGAACCTGCCGCCTGCCAAGGGCCCGACCCTGACTGTGATGACCAACCCCAACGACGCCAATGGCAAGTTGCTGGTGGTCAGCGGTCGCGATGGTGCCGAACTCAAGCGTGCCGCAACTGCTCTGGTACTGGGTAACCAGGCCCTGTCGGGTAACAGCGTGGTAATCGACCGGTTGAATGTGGTGCAGCCGCGCAAGCCTTATGACGCGCCGAACTGGTTGCCGAGCGATCGTCCGGTAAAGCTGGGTGAGTTGCTGCCCGCCAAAGAGCTGAGCGTCTCTGGTTTCAACCCGGGTGACATTACCGTGCCGCTGAATTTCGCTCCGGATCTGTTTACCTGGCGCGATGAGGGGGCGCCACTGCACCTCAAGTACCGCTATACGCCGCAAGAAAAATCCAACAACTCGTCGCTCATTATCGGTTTTAACGATGCGCTGATTCAGTCGCAGAATCTGTTGTCCCAGGACAAGCTCGACAAAGGCGTGCTCGGCGGGCTGAAAACCAATGACACCCTGAGCCTTGAAACCAATGTGCTGTTGCCGCTGAACTCGGCTGCCCTGCAGTCGCGCCTGCAACTGCGCTACATGTTCGATTACCTCAAGCAGGGCGAATGTAACGACATCATCATTGACAACATGCGCGGCACCATCGATCCCGATTCGACCCTCGATGTCAGCGGCTACGACCACTTTATCGCCATGCCCAACCTTGGCGTGTTCAAGGATGCCGGCTTCCCGTTCACACGCCTGGCAGATTTGTCGGAAACCGCCGTAGTGCTGCCTGACAACGCAGGTGCATCGGACCTGGATGCCTATCTGACAGTGCTCGGGCGCTTCGGTCATGCCACTGGTTACCCGGCTACCGGTGTGCAGGTGATCCAGGCAGGGCAGGTAGCAAGCGCAGCGGACAAGGATCTGCTGGTACTGGCCTCAGGTGCCAACCAGCCGTTGCTGACGCAATGGGCTGACCGTCTGCCCGCCAGCTATGCCGAAGGGCAGCGCAGCTTCCACCTGTCTGATCTGCCGATGCGTGTGCGTGACTGGTTCAGTCCAGACCCTGAAGCCAATTTGCGCAAAACCCGGATGGACATGGCGTTTTCAGGGGGTACGCGCAGCACCTACCTGACCGGTTTCGAGTCACCCCTTAAAAACGGTCGCAGTGTAGTGGTGATCGCCAGTACTCAACCCCAGGGCTTGGCCGAAGCGACCAATGCCTTGATTGGTGGTGAAGACTACGCGCAGCCGATCCAGGGCAGCCTGGTGGTGGTGCGCGGTAAAAATATTGAAGCACTGGTAGCGGACGAGCAGTACTACGTCGGTAGCCTGGGCTTGATCAAGTACCTGCAATGGCAGATGTCGCGGCATGTGCTCCTGGTGCTGTTGCTGACCGGTCTAGGCGTGGTGTTGCTGAGCGGTTTGGCATACCTGGCTTTGCGTGCGCGGGCCAACAAGCGGCTGCAAGGTGAGCCGGAGCGTCCAACTGATTATTCAAAGCCAGAAGCCCCAAGCACCAAGGAGAGCTAGGCTGAGTTAGCACAACTTTAATCGGAGCCTGATTTCGCTGGGCTAAATGGACAAACACTTCCCCGAACAGGGGAAGTAGCAACCGATGTGGGAGAAGAAATGCCAGCGCGCCGTCACGCCGTAGCCTTCGGGATACTTGCAACCCTGATCCACACCAGCAGCTTTGCCGCACTTGATGATGCAGGCAAGGCGTTGCTGCAACAGGGTCAGTATTGGCAGGCCCAGAATGATCAGGCACGGGCCACCGAAGTCTGGAAAAAGCTCTTGTTGGTTGATCCACAGCAGGCAGATGCGCTCTATGGTCTGGGCATGCTGGAGCTCAAGGGCAAGCGTACCGATGGTGCGAGCAATTACCTGGAGCAGCTCAAGCGATCTCATCCGGGCGAGCGCCAGACCTTGCTGCTGGAGCAATCCATTGCCCTGCAAGCGGGCGATAACGCCGAGCAACTGGATAAGGCGCGGTTGCTGGTCACCAACGGTGAGCTGGAAAAGGCAGTACCGATCTATCGCAAACTGTTCGCGGGCAAGGCGCCACAGGGTGATCTGGCTCTGGAGTTCTACAACGTGCTGGGCTATACGCCCGGCGGTTGGAGTGAAGCGCGTCAGGGCCTGGAACGTTTGCAGCAGCAGTCTGCGAACAACGCGAGGATTCAGTTGGCGCTGGCCAAACTTCTGGTGCGTAACGAAACCACGCGTTCTGAAGGCATACGCCGACTCGCGCAACTGTCGAACGTGCCTGAACTGGGTGGTCAGGCCACTGAAAGTTGGCGCGAAGGCCTGGTCTGGTTGGGCTCGCCACGCCCGGCGGACAAACCGTTGTTCGAGGCTTACCTCAAGGCCAACCCGGACGACAGTGCCATCCGCACGCAAATGAACAGCCGCGGCGCCGCGGGTGTTGCCGCGCAGCAGAACCCTCATGTAGCTCGGGGGTTCAAGGCATTGCAGGACAATCAACTGGAGGTTGCCGAGCAAGCGTTCCTCGCGCGTCTTAAAGAGCAGGGCAACGATAGCGATGCCCTTGGTGGTCTTGGTGTGGTTCGTGAACGTCAAGGGCGCTTCAGCGATGCCAACGAACTGCTGACCCGTGCCATCGGCCGGGGCGGCAACCCGCGCTGGCAATCCGCGCTGGACGGCAATCGCTATTGGAACCTGCTCAATCAGGCCGAAAAGGCCCGGGCCGGACATGATCTGCAAAGATCGCGCAGCCTGTTGCAGCAAGCCATCGCCAGCAAGCCACGTCAGGCTGACGGTTATATCGCTCTGGGCGGTGTGCAGGCCGAACAGAATCAGTTGGACAATGCTATGGCCAGCTACCGCCAGGCCTTGACTCTGGACAATGGCAACCCTGATGCGATGTTGGGTCTGATCAATGTGATGGCGCAAAACGGCCAGGCTAACCAGGCACTGAAGATGGTCGAGGGACTGACCCCGGCCCAGAAGCAGCGCCTTGGTGATCTTCGCCCGTTACACGCAGCGGTCGCGGCGGGGCAGGCCAAAAATGCCGAGCGCAGTGGCGACCTCAAGGGGGCGATTGCCGCGCAGAAAGAAGCGGTGCGCAATGATCCGCAGGGTGTGTGGACGCGATACGATCTGGCGCTTTATTACCTGCAAGCCAAATCCCCGGATCTGGCCCGTCAGACCATGGACGACTTGCTCAAGGCCAACCCGCAGCAACCTGAGGCATTGTTCGCCAGCGCCTTGCTGTCGAGCCAACTGGGCGAGTGGTCGAAGGCGCAAAGTACCCTGGATCGAATTCCTGTCAGCCAACGCACGAGCGCAATGCAACAACTGGCCAGCGAAGTTCAACTGCAATCTCTGGTCAGCCAGGCCACGGCTCTGGCCAAACAGGGCGACCGGGCCCAGGCCTTGACCTTGCTGCGTCGTGCCGAATCGGATGCCGATGGAAAACCGCAATCCCTTGGAATGCTGGCTTTGGCTTACGTTGATGTGGGTGACTCCGAGCACGGTTTATCGATGCTGCGCAACGCAATCGCGCAAAGCAGCAACCCGTCGCCAGCACTGCGTCTGGCCTATGCAGGCGTGCTGCTTAAAACCGGTGACGATGAGCGGGTCAACCAGCTTCTGCATGAACTGCAACGCCAGCCGTTGACTGCGGCCGATCAGCGTAGCTACGACGAATTGCTGTACCTGTACACCGTACGCCAGGCGGATCTGCTGCGCGAGAAGGGCGACCTAGTCGCCGCTTATGACACGCTTGCCCCGGCCCTGGCCCAGCGTCCGAACGATCCGGTGGCGGTCGGCGCCCTGGCACGCATGTACCTGGCCAACGGCAACACTGACAAGGCGATCGAACTCTACAAACCGCTACTGGCCAAATCACCGGACGATCCGCAATTGCAGATCGGTATGGCGCAGGCCTTGAGCAAGGCCGGCGATCACCGCGGGGCTGAAAAAGCCGCAGACAGAGCACTGGAACTGGCTCCGAACGATGCCATGGTACTTGCCAGTGCGGCGGGAATCTTCCGTGCCCAAGGGCGCAACGCCAAGGCGGGGGAGTTGTATGCTCGCGCCCTGGCCTTGCAGGCGCCGGCCAAGGCAGATGCCAACCCGTTCGCCGGTACAGTCGCGGCCAACCCGTTTGTGGGCAAATCCGGGCAGCGTAGCCAGTCGCGCTTGTCCGAAGCCAGCCCTTCGCAGATTCCGCAACCGGCCCAGGTGCAGATCGCCGCGCTGGCCGCTGAAGATGAGGCACCTGCCCGCGGTTTGAGCAGCAATAGCCTGGCGATGAACGACAGGGCCGGCGGGTATGACGCACAGCCATTGCGCAGAGGTTTCGATGATGACAGTCGTCTGGCCGTGGCCCGTCCGCAGGATCCGCAGGAAGAGGCGCGCAAGTCGATGCAGACCGCACTCGACCAGATCAAACAGGAGCGCAGCCCGCGCATTACTCAGGGTGTGACCATTCGCACCAACGACAGTGAGTCGGGCCTGAGCAAAATCACGGATGTCGAAACACCGTTGGAAATCAGCATGCCGGTGGGTGATGACCGTATTGCCTTGCGCGTGACCCCCGTGTCGCTCAATGCCGGTGGCGTCAAGGACTCGGCGAAAACCCGGTTTGGCGGGCCGAACGAAGCGCAAATGGCGGCCGCGCAAGCGTTGCTCGGATCCAGCCCCGATGCCGATCAATTGAATACGGCTCTTGGCGTCAACGGCCCGGCCGGCCGGCAGAAAGACACCGGCGTCGGTCTGGCGGTCGGATACGAAATGCCGGAACTGGGGCTCAAGGCAGATTTGGGCATGAGCCCCATGGGCTTTCTCTACAGTACGGCGGTTGGCGGTGTCAGCATTGATCGCGCGTTCCGCGAGGACAGCCATTTCCGTTACGGCGCCAGCCTGTCGCGGCGGGCGGTGAATGACAGTCTGGTGTCATTTGCCGGTGCCGAAGATGCCCGCAGCGGCCTGAAGTGGGGCGGAGTGACTGCCAGTGGCGGGCGCCTGCAACTGGGTTACGACAACAGCGAGTACGGCGTGTACGGCTATGGCGGGATGTACAAACTGCAGGGTCACAACGTCGAAGACAACACCCGTCTCGAAGGCGGCACCGGCATTTACTGGTATCTGCTCAACGACGACAGTGAACAACTGACCGCAGGCCTTGGGGTCACAGCTATCAGCTATGACAAAAACCAGGGCAACTTTACCTACGGTAACGGTGGCTACTTCAGCCCGCAGAACTTCTTTTCCATTGGTGTTCCGGTCAGTTGGTCGCAACGCACCGATCGCTTGAGCTACACGCTCAGAGGCTCGGTGGGCCTGCAGCACATCGAGCAGGATTCGGCGCCGTACTACCCGAACGACCGCAATATGCAAGCGGCACTGGAACAGATCTCGCAGGCCTACGCGGCTTCCGGTTCCACTTTGACAACCCGGTATTCGGGCCAGAACAAAACTGGCATCGGCTACAACTTCAATGCGGCCGCCGAGTACCGCCTGAGCAACAACTACTTCCTGGGCGGTAGCTTCGGGATGGACAACGCCCAGGACTACAAGCAATGGACCGGCGGTTTATACCTGCGGTACATGTTTGAAGATTTCACCGGGCGCATGGCGATGCCGGTCAATCCTTACCTATCCCCTTATTCATCTTCTTCAAATTAAGCAGCAGGAGCTTTCACCGTGGCAGTATCGATTCTCGCGGGCATGACCATTTTGATGATTGGCGACAGCCACCTGGCAACACCGGATTACTTGATCGCCACGCTGCACAGCGATCTGGTTGCCCAGGGGGCCAAAGTGCACACCCTGGGCATTTGCGGCGCCAATGCGGGCGACTGGCTCAAAGCTACGCCGGGTGCCTGTGGCGGTGCCGAACGTCGCGGTACGGAAAAAGCAGTGGTGCTGGGCGGCAAGGCCGCGACGGTGCCAATCAGCGAATTGCTGGCTACCGATAAGCCGGACCTGGTACTGATCGTCATGGGCGACACCATGGCCAGCTACACCAAGCCGGCGTTTCCCAAAGCCTGGCTGTGGCAGCAAACCACTGCGCTGACCAAGGAGATAGCCGCCAGCGGAACACGTTGTGTGTGGGTTGGCCCGAATTGGGGCACTGAAGGTGGCAAGTACGGCAAGACCTTTGCCCGTGTCGAAATGACCTCCAACTTCCTCGCCGCCAATGTTGCACCGTGCAGCTACATCGACTCGCTGAAGTTCTCCAAACCGGGCCAGTGGGCCACGATTGACGGACAGCACATGACCGCGACGGGGTACAAAACCTGGAGCGACGACATCAACAAGGCGTTGCTGCAAACCCCGGCCATCAAGGATGCCAAGAAATGAAAAAGTTGTTCGCGGCGCTAGTGTGCGTGCCTGTCTTGTCGTGCAGTGCGCTCGCGAGCGCGCAAGTTGCGCTGTATCCAAGCGGCCCGGATCAAGACGCCGCTTTCATCCGCTTCGTTAACGCCACCACGGAGCCGCTGGACGTGATCGGCCAGGCAGGGCAGCCGCCCTTGCGCCTGGAGACGGCAACACCTGCGTCGTTGCTGTTTGCGGTGGACTCGACCAAACCGCTCAAGGGCTTTCTGGTCAGCGGCACGCAGAAGCTGGAGCTGGACCTGCAAGTGCAGCCTGGCGAGTTCGCAACCATTGTGGTCGTGCCGCAGGGAACGGGCATCGAGCAAGTCGCCGTGCGCGAAACGCCGGACGACTTCAACGGTCTCAAGGCGTCGTTGGCGTTCGTTAACGTCGATAAATCCTGTAGCGATGCCAGCCTGCGTCCTGCTGGACGTAGCGCCGACCTGTTCAAGGCGGTGGCGGTCGGCAGCTTGCAGCGACGCTCGATCAACCCGGTGAACCTGTCGGTACAACTGGTGTGTGCGAACGCCAATGTGGGGGCGCCGCTGGAGCTGGGCGATCTCAAAGCGGGCGAGCGCTACAGTGTATTGCTGGTGCCTTCTGCCACTGGGCCGCGTCTTTTGAGCGCCACGGACACTGTGTCCCACTGATCGGATTTTGTCGCTGCCATGGTCTTCGCCTCACTCGAGTTCCTGACGCTGTTTCTGCCAGCCTTTCTGCTGATTTATGCATTGGGCAAGCCGCAGTGGCGCAACGTCATTTTGTTAATCGGCAGCTGGTTGTTCTATGGCTGGCTGAACCCGATGTTCCTCGCGTTGCACGTGGTGTTGACCATCGTTGCCTGGGTCGGCGGGTTGCTGATTGATCGTTCCCGCGAGGATTCCAAGGGGCGGGTACGGTTACTGATTGCGTTGATCGTGTTCAACACGGCGGTACTGTGCTGGTACAAGTACGCCAACATCCTGGCCGCGACCTGGATCGAGCTGATCACCTATCCGGGCGCGATGCCGCTGGAGTGGCAGCGGGTGGCGCTACCGGCTGGGCTGTCGTTTATCGTGCTGCAGGCGATTTCCTATCTGGTGGATGTACACCGTCACACCGTACCGGTGGAACGCAGCTTCATTAATTACGCGACCTACATCTCGATGTTCGGCCACTCCATTGCGGGGCCGATCATTCGTTATGACTGGGTGCGTCGCGAGCTGACCAAACGCTATTTTGACTGGCAGAACTTCTCTCTGGGTGCGCGGCGTTTTATGGTCGGCATGTGCATGAAGGTGCTGGTAGCCGACACCCTGTCGCCGCTGGTGGACGTGGCGTTCCATATCGACAACCCATCCTTCGTCGACGCCTGGATCGGTTGTCTGGCCTACGCGCTGCAACTGTTTTTTGACTTCGCGGGCTACAGCGCCATGGCCATCGGCCTGGGGTTGATGCTGGGCTTTCACTTCCCGGAAAACTTCAATCAGCCGTATCTGGCCAGCAGCATTCAGGATTTCTGGCGGCGCTGGCATTTGTCGTTGTCCAGTTGGTTGCGTGACTATCTGTACATCGCCCTGGGCGGCAACCGCCACGGTGCCTGGAAGACCTACCGCAACCTGTTCCTGACCATGGCCATCGCCGGTCTGTGGCATGGTGGCGACAGCTGGAACTA
Organism: Pseudomonas sp. ML2-2023-6; assembly: GCF_037055265.1. Taxonomy (NCBI): domain Bacteria; kingdom Pseudomonadati; phylum Pseudomonadota; class Gammaproteobacteria; order Pseudomonadales; family Pseudomonadaceae; genus Pseudomonas; species Pseudomonas sp. ML2-2023-6. The sequence goes on from NZ_CP146347.1 coordinate 2,716,986, forward strand.
CCTGTTGTGGGGATCGGCCCACGGTGTCGCGCTGTGTGTCGACCGGCTGTGGTCGCGGTCGAGCTTGCCGAGCATTCCACCTGTGCTGGCGCATACGCTGACATTACTGTTCGTGTTTCTGGCCTGGACCCTGTTCCGTGCCCCGGACTTCCATGCGGCGCTGAACATGTATGCCGGTCAGTTCGGCTTGCACGATTTTGCCCTTGGCGACGCACTGGCGGTGACCCTGCGCTCGGCGCACGGGCTGGCGGCATTGCTTGGCGTCGCGTGCATTATCGCGCCGTTGTTCAAAAGCCGTTATGAGCAACGGTTCGGTGCCAGAGCCTGGTTTGCTCCGATAGCGGCCCTGTGGCCGGTGGCGGGTTTTCTGCTCTCGTTCGCGTTGATCGCGAGCCGTGAAGCGGTGCCCTTCTTGTACTTCCAGTTCTGATGGCCGCGCCCATGTCTTCTTCATCACCCAAACCGGCTGTGCCGACCGAGTTCACCATCCGAGTCAGCAAACTTGGTGGCTGGGTATTTGTCGTGTTTCTTGCGGCCAGTTTCGCCTCGGCTGTCTGGCTGTTACTCAGCGGCAAGGTCGAGATCCTGCCGCCTGACCTAACCCGCGATGCGGTCCTGCATGGTGAGGTGACACACAAGCTTGCCAAGCAACTGTCCAAGGCTGGTGTACCAGAAGGGGCGGCGGACCTGGAGCGCGGTGCGAGCTGGCTGGCGTTTCACGACACGGGAGCTCGGGTACGGCCGGGGTGTGCCGGTTGGCTGTTCCTGACCGATGAAATGCGGATTAACCGTCACGCCCAGGCCAATGCCGAGGCCAAGGCTGCGGTGGTGCGCGACATTCAGCAGCAGTTGGCCAGGCGCGGTATATCGTTGCTGGTGGCCGTGGTGCCGGACAAGAGTCGGATCGCCAGTGCGCAGCTGTGCGACTTACGGCGCCCGCAGCAGTTGCAAAACCGCGTAGTGAGCTGGGTCGATGAGTTGAACCAGGCAGGGGTCCAGGCTGTTGATCTGGCGCCGGTGCTGCAGCCAATTGGTGCCGATGCGTACCTGCGGACCGACACTCACTGGAGCGAAGCAGGTGCCTCTGCGGCGGCCAAGGCGATTGCCCGGCGGGTCCAGGCGATGGGCATCAGCGCCACGCCAGCCAGGGAATTCGAGAGCATGGAGCAAGCCGCGCAGCGGCGTCCGGGTGATCTGGTGCGCCTGGCGGGTCTGGAGTGGCTGCCGTTGAGCTGGCAGCCCGCTGCGGAATCGGTGGCGACGAGCCGCACCAGCGCCAAGGCCAACACGGCGCAAAGCGATGCCGACAACCTCGATGACTTGTTCGGTGACGCCAACCTGCCCAACGTTGCACTGATCGGAACTTCGTTTTCGCGCAATTCCAACTTTGCCGGATTCCTGCAACAAGCCCTTGGCGCATCGATTGGTGACTTCGCCAAGGATGGTGGCGAGTTCTCGGGTGGCGCCAATGGCTACTTCAGCAATTCGGCTTTCAAGCAGACACCGCCCAAGCTGGTGATTTGGGAAATCCCCGAGCGCGATTTGCAGACGCCTTACAGTGAAGTGATCAAGCCCTTGTAGATCGCAGCATGTGCACAAGACCGTAGATACTCTGTTCCAGGTCAAAGAAAGCGTGGGAGCGAGCAGGCTCGCTCCCACGCTTGAAGAGTTGCTACGACATTTCTTGTCCTGGCTGAGCAGCGACTACCGATCGTTGTCGGCCAAGGGCCCAAGAATCTCTTTACGGCAAACCTCGATAATCTCATCCGCCAGCGGCGAGTCATCCGGGCAGGCACGCGACAGTACAATCGCACCGATGGCATGGGCCATGCTATCGATCAGCTTGGCCCGCATGTCCTGTGGCTCCACGCCGTTCAATGAGAGACCCGCCTGCTCAATGGCCGCCAGCATGTTCTCGAGTCCTTGGGCAAAGCTTGCCTTGACCGCTTCAGGCTGACGCGCAGCATCACCGCACAAGGCCGCCATGGTGCAACCCGTTCCCGGGGCATCACGGTGTTGGCGGGACAGGTAATGATCAAAGAACCCGGCAATACTCTGGCCGGCGCTGTTTTCCAACGATTGTGCTAGCCCGCACGCGGCAGCTTGCGCCATCAAGTCGGCCTTGGAGCCAAAGTGCTTGTAGAACCCGCCATGGGTGAAACCGGCAGCCGCCATCAGGTCCGCCACCCCGACCCCATCATAGCCACGCTCGCGAAACAGCTTCGATGCCGTCTCGATAATGTGCGCCCGGTTCGCCTGGGCCTGTGCCTTGGTGACCCTCATCGTGCAATACCTCGTTCAAACCACTGACTGTCAGAAGCTCAATATACATGGATGTTGATCATAATCAAAACCCTTGACGATTAAGATTACGCTCATCATCATAACGACTGGTTGACCGATATGCCGTATCCCGCGGCTTGATTCTTCTTCAGAGCGCTCCTTCATGACTACTCAATCATCTGTTCTCATCACTGGTGCTTCCAGCGGCATTGGTGCTACTTACGCCGAGCGTTTCGCCCGTCGTGGCCACGATCTGGTACTGGTTGCCCGCGACAATACGCGGCTGCAAACCCTGGCGGCACACTTGCGCCAGGAGCACGGTGTGGCCGTCGATGTTGTTCAGGCAGACCTGACCTGTACCCGTGATCTGGAAGCTGTGGAGGCACGTCTGCGCGAGGACGCGACGATAGGGATTCTGATCAACAATGCGGGCGTGGCCCAGGCCGGGAGTTTTCTGGAGCAGACCGCGCAGAGTCTTTCAGACCTTATTACGCTTAACACCACAGCGTTGACGCGCCTCGCCAGCGCAATTGCGCCGCGGCTCGTCCTGGCCGGTGAGGGGGCTATCGTCAATATCGGTTCGGTGGTTGGTCTGGCACCGGAGTTCGGCATGACGGTTTACGGTGCGAGCAAGGCTTTCGTGCTGTTTCTGTCCCAGGGGTTAAGTCTGGAACTATCCGCCAAGGGCGTTTATGTTCAGGCGGTCCTGCCTGCTGCAACCCGTACCGAAATCTGGGAACGGGCGGGTATCGATATCAATACCCTGGCCGAGGTGATGGACGTGGGCGAACTGGTCGATGCAGCGCTGATCGGCTTCGACCGACGTGAGCTTGTGACCATCCCGCCACTGCAGGACGCCGCTCGTTGGGACACACTTCAGACTACGCGCCAGGCGCTGCTTGCTGACATCAGGCAGGCCCATGCAGCCGAACGCTATCGTCTGTGATGCATCGAAACGGGAGCATTTGGTGCTAGTCTGGTGAGCAAACAAGGCCATGAAATCCATCGTGGCCCATGTTCTTCACGGTCTCGATACCATGCCTGCAAGCACTCAGACAAACCCCGCTGCCATCGATCCCAGCTGCGCAACGCCCCGGTTCTGGCGGGATGCGCAGCTGCCTTTTATCGAGGCGCGCTCAATCGCCGATGGCCGCAAAGTCTGTTATGCCCGGCACTCTCACGAGATTTTTTCCATCGGGGCGATCACCTCCGGTTGCTGCAACTACCTGCATGAAAAAACCTGTCACAGCATCAGCGCAGGCACGGTGGTGTTGATGAACCCTGGCGATGTTCACGCCTGCAATCCGCTTGACGATCAGCCTTGGTCATACGTGATGCTGTATGTCGATGCGCAGTGGTTGGCAGGTATTGAGCAAGGTTTTGCTGAGGAGGCCAGCGAGGTGTTTCAGCCCGTCGCGGCCACCCATACGCAATCTGCTGCATTGTTCAATGGCCTGACCGGTCTTTACGCGCAACTGGTCGACCCGCATCGGGACGTTCTGGCCAAGCATGAAGCGGCGGTCCTGTTTTTCTCGTCGATGCAGCAGGAGCTGGGCCGCTCTGTTGCATTGCGCAAGCCCGCCAATGTGCGGGTCGAGCGCGCCGCCGAATACATCGACGAGCATTTTTTGCGCACGATCCGGTTGCAGGACATCTGTGCTGCGGCCAGCCTGTCAGAGGCCTATCTGATTCGTGCTTTCGAGCAGCGTTACCATATGACGCCCCACGCCTACCTGATCAACCGACGGATTCAACACGCGCAAACGCAGTTGCGCGAAGGTGCGTTGATTGCCGACATCGCGCAGCAGACCGGCTTTGCCGACCAGGCGCATTTCCAGCGGGTATTTAAAAAGCACCTTGCGGCCACGCCTGGTCAGTACAAGACTTAAAACCACAGTAACGACACCGCACAGCCCGCCAACATGGCCGCCATGCAGCGGTTGAACAGGCGGATGCGCTTTGCGCTGTGCAGGTAACGGCTCAGGAACGCTCCGGTGTAGGCCCAGCAGGCCACGGACAGGTAACAGACCACAAAATAGATCAGCGCGAACGACCAGATCAGGGTGGCCTCGCCCCCGGAAACGAAGGCGCCCATCCCCGCGACAGCCGCCAACCAAGCCTTGGGATTGAGCCATTGCATTGCCGCACCATTGATGAAAGAGGGTTGCTGCGTGCCACCTTCAAAGTCAATTCGACCGTTATCCAGCGCCAGCTTCCAAGCCAGATAAAGCAGAAATGCCATCCCGGCCCAGCGAATCAGATCGGTCAGTATCGGCCACTGTTTAAGCACTTCATGCAGACCGAAGCCGGTAAACAGCAACAACACCACAAAACCGACCGTTGCCCCCAAAACATGGCGCAGGCTGGGGCCCAGGCCAAATTGCATGCCGGAACTCAGGGCCACGACATTAACCGGCCCCGGTGAGATAGATGCAGCCAGGGCGAACGCCGCCATCGAAATCAACACGCTCATCGTTACTGTGCTCCGCTTTATGGTTGTGTCTCGAGGTTAATGGGCGCGCACCATGGCGTATTGAACAAAACTCCCCTTTGATGATGTGGTTGGGTCCAGCCCGATCAATGACCTTGCGTGTGTGAAAATTAAGATGTATTTTTTCATGAAATTAAATTATATAAATTTCATGGCGGCCCGGGATGAACAAGCAAGAAGAGATCGCTGCGTTGGCGATCCTTATCCACGACCTGCGCAAGCACAAGAAATACACGCTTAAGGAACTGGCCGACAAAATCGGTCGTTCGGTGGGTTTTCTGTCGCAGGTCGAACGCGGCTTGTCACAGCCAACGGTGGCCGACCTGACTGCGATCAGCGAAACCCTGGGCGTACCGACCACCTACTTCTACAGCCTGCCCAAGCCCAAGCAACTGCCCTGGGTGACCCGCCCGGATGAGCGTCGCACGCTGTACCTGGGCAACGGAATTACCGACATTCTGGTCTCGCCGAAAATCCGCGCTTCGTTCTCCATGCTCGAAAGCCTGCTCGAAGCGGGTGCCAGCAGCGGGGAACGGCACATGACGGACAGCTCGGAGCAGGGTGGTTATGTGATCGAAGGCCAACTGACCCTGTGGCTGGGTGATGACGATGAGCCCGCCACCTTGAACGCCGGTGACAGCTTTCAGTTTGACAGCCACACCCGCTGTCGTTACGCCAACCTGACATCACAGCTCACGCGAGTGCTGTGGGTCTACACCTGATAACAATAAAGGAAGTTTCGAGATGGATGCTGCGTGCTCTGATCTGCTGGCCGAAGTGCGTGCCTTTCGCCAACGTAACCCCGAGGTACGTTATGTCGACCTGATTTGCTTGGATATCCCGGGGCATTTTTACGGCAAGCGTTACCCCATCGACATGCTGGAAAAAGTGGCCGCGGGCAGTGTGCTCAAGTTGCCGCAAAACTGCGTGTTATTGGGCGTACAGGGCGGGCTGTTCAAAATTGGTGATTACTGCTTTAACGACGGTGACCCGGATGCCGTGCGGCGTTTGGTGGCGGGTACGCTCAAACCAGTGACGTGGGAAAGCAAACCGCTGGGCCAGATGCTGATTACCTCGGACGGCACCGAAAAGCCGATTGTTTTCGAACCCCGCGAAGTACTTGCCCAAGTACTTGCCCGGTTGGCTCGCAAGGGTATTCACCCGGTGGTGGCGTTCGAACTGGAGTTTTACTTGTTCGACAAGCAACTGCGCGATGGCTTGCCGCAGTTCCCCCGTGATCATTTAAGTGACGATGCCGACGACCAGCCCAATATGCATATCGAGCGGTTGTCGCGCTTCGCTCCTGTGCTCGATGAAATGGTCGACGCGGCGCAGGCCCAGGGGATCGATGCGACCGTGATTACGGCCGAACTTGGCCCGGGCCAGTTCGAAATCAATTTTGGCCATCTCGCTGATGGTTTGCGTGCAGCGGACTGGGCGGCTCTGTTCTGTCGCAGCACCCGCGGGGTTGCCCTCAAGCACGGCTATCGCGCCAGCTTTATGGCCAAGCCTTACCTGCAGCATCCGGGTAGTGGCATGCATGTACACGTCAGTCTGTACGACACTGAGGGCAACAACCTGTTGGCCGCCAGGCAGCAGCAACCGCTGCGTCACGCCATCGCGGGGTGTCTGGAACTCCTGCCCGCGAGCATGCCGGTTTTTGCCCCGAACCAGAACGCATTCCGGCGTCTGGGTGGCACGACCAATATCGCCAACCAGGCAAGTTGGGGCTATGAAGACCGGGATGCCTGTTTACGGATTCCTGAGTCGGACGCCAAAAACCTGCGGGTCGAGTATCGCCTGGCAGGCGCCGATGCCAATCCGTATCTGGTATTGGCAGCGATTCTGGTCGGGTTGGAGCATGGTCTTGAAGCAGGTAAAGAACCGATCCTGCCACTCAATGAAGACCGCAACAGCGGTATTCCTTTCCCGCTGGAAATGCTTGAAGCAGTGCGGACCATGCAGCATCAACCGCACCTGCGTGAAGGCTTGGGTGCCGAATTTGTAGACGTTTACTGTGAGAACAAACGCCAGGACCACCTGGCCTTTATGCAAGAAATCAGTGCTCGGGAATACCGCTGGTTTTTGTAAAAGTCATCCCGCAAAGCAGTTTTTTGGGCTCGCGCAATGATCGCGTCCGACAGCAGATTTTCAGGCGATACCTGCTATACCTACAGATCAAATAAGGAATTGGTTAATCAGGGCGATGAGAAATCAGACTGTCAGATCTGCGTCAGCGGCCTTGCCGCTGTTGTTATTCATGCAGGTGGCGCATGGGGCTGAGCCGCCAGTAACAAGCAGTACCAGCGATTCGGATTGGCTATTGTTGGCGAGCCCATTTGTGTGGGCTCCGTCAATGAGCGGGCAGGCGGCGCTGGGCGGGGTCAATACCAAAGTCGATGTCCCGTTCTCGGAAGTCTTGAATAATCTGAGTTCCGTGTTTATGGGCAATCTGGAGCTGACCAATCGCACGCTGGGTTTTTATGTTGATGGGGTGTACGCGAAAACCGACCAGTCAGAAAGAGTGTATGGGCGCAAGGTAGGGCTGGCGATCACCCAGACCACCCTTGCCGCTGGCGTGTATTACCGTGTCTATGAATATGAACTGGGGGGCGCCACGATTTTTGGCGAACCGCGCACCTGGCGCGTCGAGCCCACGGTCGGTGTGCGCTGGACCAAGCTGTCGACCAAGCTGGAGGTCAACTCTGTTGGTTTCAGCACCAAGAAAGAAACCGAGTGGACAGACCCGTTCGTGGGCTTGCGCATGCAGGCTGACCTGACCGATCGCTGGACGCTCTCTGGTGAAGCCGATACCGGCGGGATGGATACGGCTTCCAAGAAGACCTGGAACGCCCAGACTTATCTGGGCTACCGGATGTACCTGGCGGATCACCCCACGATCATTCGTGTCGGCTATCGAGTGCTGGCGCAGAACTACCAGACCACCGACTTTACCGGCAACAAGTTCAAATATGACGTGACCCAGCGCGGACCGGTACTTGGCCTGTCCATGCGCTTCTGATCTGCAGAGGAGACAAGGGAATGCAACTGCTCAAACACACCCGACATCTGGCGTTGGCACTGACCGGCTTTATGCTTGCGTTGCCTGCTGCCAATGCCTGCACCCGCCTGGTTTATCTGGGTGACAACGACACGGTGATCACCGCGCGGTCCATGGACTGGAAAACTGACGTGGCAACCAATCTATGGATCTTCCCCCAGGGCATGCAGCGTACTGGTGAAGTGGGGCCAGGGTCGGTCAAGTGGACGTCAAAATACGGCAGTGTAATTGCCACCGGCTATGACATTTCAACCACCGACGGGGTCAACGAAGCCGGGTTGTCCGCCAACCTGTTATGGCTGGTGGAGTCCGAATATCCACCGGTCAATAAAGACAAACCCGGGCTGAGCATTGCAGCCTGGGCGCAGTATGTTCTGGATAACTTCAGCAGCGTTGCCGAGGCGGTCGCGGTACTCAAGACCGAGCCCTTTACGGTAGTAACCGCCCAGGTGCCGGGGGAAAGTCGCCTGGCGACGTTGCACCTGTCGATGTCTGATGCTTCAGGCGACAGTGCCATCATCGAATTTATTGATGGCAAGCAGGTTATTCACCATGATCGCAGCTATCAGGTCATGACCAACTCACCCGCATTTGATGCGCAGTTGGCGATGAATGCGTATTGGCAATCCATTGGCGGCACGGTGATGCTGCCCGGAACCAATCGCTCGGCAGATCGATTTGCCCGTGCGTCTTTCTATGTCAATGCCGTGCCAAAAAACCAGGACGCACGTTTGTCGCTGGCCAGCGTATTCAGCGTGATTCGCAACGTCTCGGTGCCGTACGGCATCACCACTCCCGGCGAGCCGAACATATCTTCGACCCGCTGGCGCTCGGTGATCGATCACAAGCAGGGGCTGTACTTCTTCGAGTCGGCGATCACCCCCAACACGTTTTGGGTGGACTTGAACAAGATCGATTTTTCAAAGGGCACAGGCACCGTTAAAAAGCTGGACCTGGGCCCGGACCAAAGCACGATTTATTCCGGCGAGGTCTCAAGCCGCTTTCAAGTCACCCCTGCGTTCAAGTTTGAAGGTGCGTAATATTTGTAGCCGCTGACGAGGTACGAGGCTGCGATCGGCTGCGCAGCAGTCGTAAAAACAGGCTCTTCGCTATGCCAGCTAAACCCGCTACAGAGGATTTGCGATCGCTTCGCAATCGATCGCAGCCTCGTACCTCGGCAGCGACTACAAGTGCTGTGTAATTAAAACGTCTGCTCCTTGCCGCCGATCAGTGATCCAGCGGGTTGCGGCTGTGCGTACCGTTGACCAAGCGCTGGATACCAAGCGGGTTGGCGTCTTTCAGCGCATCTGGCAGCAGGCTGTCGGGATAGTTCTGGTAGCACACTGGGCGCAGGAAGCGGTCGATGGCCAGTGTTCCCACCGAGGTGCCACGGGCATCGGACGTCGCCGGATACGGCCCGCCATGTACCATCGCGTCACACACCTCGACACCAGTTGGGTAACCGTTGAGCAACAGGCGGCCGGCCTTGCGCTCAAGTACCGGGACTACCTCGGCGAACGCTTGCAAGTCTGCGGGCTCGGCAATCATTGTCGCAGTCAGTTGGCCATGCAGGCTCTGCAGTGCCAGGAGCAACTGCGCCTGGTCCGCGACTTCGACCACCAGGGTCGTAGGCCCGAACACTTCTTCCTGTAACACTTCAGCGCCACCGATCAGCAGGCTGGCATCGGCCTGGAACAATTGCGGGCTGGCCTGCTTGCCTTGTTGCGGCGCGCCTGCCAGATGGTGAATACCCTCGATGCTCGCCAGGCGCTCGATGCCTTTGCTGTAACTGACCAGTCCCCCGGCATTGAGCAGCGTTTGCGGTGCTTGGTCGCTGAAAAAGTCGCCGAGTGCTGCGACAAAGGCGCTGAACTCGGGAGAGCGGATACCCAGCACCAGACCCGGGCTGGTGCAGAACTGCCCGGCCCCCAGCATCACTGAACTGCCCAGTTCCCGGGCAATCTGCTCGCCGCGTACAAGCAGTGCCTGGGGTAATACCAGTACCGGGTTGATGCTCGACATCTCGGCAAACACCGGGATTGGCTGCGGCCTTGCAGCGGCTATGTCACACAGGGCACGGCCTCCCGATAAGGAACCGGTAAAACCGACCGCTTGAATCGCCGGATGCTTGACCAGCGTAGCGCCCACGCCCGCGCCGTAGATCATATTGAACACACCAGCAGGCATGCTGGTGCGCTCGGCGGCGCGCACTATGGCGAGGGCTACCCGCTCAGCCGTTGCCATATGCCCGCTGTGAGCCTTGAATACCACTGGGCAACCGGCGGCGAGTGCCGAGGCGGTATCGCCGCCAGCGGTGGAAAACGCCAGCGGAAAGTTACTGGCACCAAACACGGCTACCGGCCCCACGCCGATACGGCACTGACGCAAATCCGCTCGTGGCAGTGGCTGGCGATCGGGCAGCGCCTGATCGATGCGTGCACCGTAAAAATCACCGCGACGCAGTACGTTGGCAAACAGGCGCATTTGCCCGCTGGTGCGTCCGCGTTCACCCTGGATACGAGCAGGTGGCAAGGCGGTTTCACGACAGACGATGGCAACGAAGTCGTCACCCAGCGCGTCGATTTCTTCGGCGATGGCTTCCAGGAATTCAGCCCGTCGAACGGCTGGTAAGTTGCGAAAGGCAGGGAAGGCGGTGTTGGCGGCGCTGACCGCAGCATTAACTTCGGCTTCGGTGGCCTGGATAAAATGGTAGGGCAGCGCCTCGCCGGTACTGGCATCCACGCTTTGCAGCTGAACGGTTCCGGCACCGCTGCGCTGGCCGCCAATAAAGTTGTGGCCGGTGATGTGGGTCATATGAATTTCCTTTTAGATAAAGTGCCTGTAATCGCTGGCGAGCGAGATTGCGTAGCAGCAGCCTCGTTCCTGCAGCAGCGGCCACATTGGTTTCAAGGGCTACAAAAAGTCAGGTGATCGCCCCGATCTGCCACGGCACGAACTCGTTCTGGCCGTACCCGTGCTGTTCACTTTTACTGCGCTCGCCAGACGCGATCCGCAGCATCATGCGGTAGATGTATTCGCCGCGTTCTTCGATGGTCGTGCCGCCATCGGCAATCGCGCCGCAGTTGACGTCCATGTCTTCTTCCTGGGTTTTCCACAGGTACGTATTGGTCGCCAGCTTTATCGAGGGCGAGGGCGCGCAGCCATAGGCCGACCCTCGGCCCGTGGTGAAGGCGATCAGATTGGCACCACCGGCAACTTGCCCGGTGGCTGAAACCGGGTCATACCCCGGCGTATCCATAAACACCAAACCATGGGCGCGGACCGTTTCGGCATATTCATAAACCTCGACCAAATCGCTGGAACCCGCCTTGGCCACCGCCCCGAGGGATTTTTCCAGGATGGTGGTCAAGCCTCCGGCCTTGTTGCCCGCCGACGGGTTGTTGTTCAGCTCTGCGTTCATGCGTTTGCAATAGTCCTCCCACCAGTGGATGCGCTTGATCAGCTTCTCGCCGACTTCGCGGCTCACCGCGCGGCGTGTCAGCAAGTGCTCGGCGCCATAGATCTCCGGAGTTTCCGACAAAATCGCGGTGCCGCCCGCAGCCACCAGTCGATCAACTGCGTTGCCCAGCGCCGGGTTGGCGGTGATACCCGAGTAACCGTCCGAGCCGCCGCACTGCAGGCCGATAATCAAGTGTTCAGCGCTGACGGGCTGGCGTTGCACGCGGTTGGCTTCGGCCAGCAGAGATTTGATCTGGGTGATACCGCTGGCGATGGTTTTTGATGTGCCGCCAGTGCCCTGAATGGTGAAGGTGCGCAGTAACTCGCCTGCCTCCAGTCCTTGCGCGGTCAGCAAGTCAGCAATCTGGTTGGTTTCGCAGCCCAGGCCGATCATCAGCACACACGCGAAGTTGGGATGCATGGCATAACCGCCCAGGGTGCGGCGCAACATCGCCAAGGCCTCACCGTTCGGGTCAACCGCACAGCCAAAGCTGTGGGTCAGCGCTACAACGCCATCGACATTGGGGTAGTCAATCAGGGCCTGGGGGTTGATGTCGCGGCGAAAATGATCGGCGATGGCCTTGGCCACGGTGGCGGAGCAATTCACTGAAGTCAGGATGCCCACATAGTTGCGGGTAGCGACCCGGCCATCTGGGCGCACGATGCCCATAAAGGTGTCATGGGTCTGCTGAGCGCGACCGCGTGAGTCCACGCCAAAGGCGTAGTCGCGAGTAAAATCACCCATTGCCAGGTTGTGCACATGCACATGTTCACCGGCTCTGATCGATTGGCTGGCGAAGCCAATGATCTGGCCATAGCGGCGCAGCGGCTGGCCGATTTCCACGTCGTGGGTCGCGATCTTGTGCCCGGCCGGGATTGCATCCAGCGCCACCAGCGCGTCGGCTTGCAGCATCAGGCCTTGGGGTATGGGCTGGCGGGCGATCAGTACATCGTCCAGCGGGTTGAGTCGGATCACGGCATTGGCAACGTTTTCGCTGCCTGTTGTAGTTATGAGTTGCACCGCAGTTATCTCAATGGCGAGCCTTCAAGACCCTTCTGGCGCCCACTGTAGTTTTTGTCGGGAGGCCTGCCCAATGACGAATGTTGATTGGGCGATAACCGTGGGGTATTCCTCAGGTTCGCGCTGCGTCCCAAGCGCTCATCACCTGAGTGACCGCTGCATCCAGTACGGCATGGGGCACGCCATCCCGGGCGAGCGGGGTCAGCCCCAGCAAAAAGCACTCAAATACGGCGGCCAACGTCGTGGGGTCGGTCTGCTCAGAGAGTTCACCCGCCGCTATGCCGCGCTCGACGCAGGCAATAAACGCGGCCCGGCTGCGCACTCGGGCTTCCACCAGCGGGGCACAAATGGCCAGGGTCTGGGCAGAGCTGGCACTCATCAACCCCAACGTCACCAGGCAACCTCGTGGATGACCCGGTTCGCATTGCATTTTGGCTGACCCGCGCAATGTCAGTTCGATAGCCTGACGCGGTGGCAGCCGGGTGTCGAACAAACTCTCGGTGGCCTTGCCGTGGCTATTGAGATAGCGCTCCATCACTTCCTTGAATAAAGCCTCCTTGGAGCCGAAAGCCGCATAGAAGCTGGGTGCGCTAATGCCTGAGCCAATATTGGCCTTGAGCTGGCTCAGCGAGGTTGAATCATAGCCTTGCTCCCAAAACAGGTGCATGGCCTGTGTGATTGCCGCATCCCGGTCGAAAGTACGCGGGCGTCCCATTTGTGCCATTTCAGTCTCCTGCGTTACGAGACATAAATACTAGTCGATACAAAAGTCGTTGACCAATATTTCCCGTCACTCTACATTTGTACCTATCGATACATAACTACACAAGGCAGGGCCCCATGGCGCCAGAGCAAAACACCACTGAACGATTACCCATGGGCGCGCTGCTGGCGCTGGCCATGACCGGTTTTATCTGCATCGTCACCGAGACCTTGCCCGCTGGCCTGTTACCGCAAATCAGCCAAGGGCTTGACGTGTCTTCGGCACTGGCAGGGCAAATGGTCACGGTCTATGCGCTGGGTTCTCTCCTGGCGGCCATTCCGCTGACCATCGCAACCCAGGGCTGGCGGCGGCGCAATGTGTTGCTGCTGACGATTGTCGGTTTTCTGTTGTTCAACTCGATTACCGCGTGGTCTTCGGACTATGGCGCGACCCTGATTGCGCGGTTTTTTGCCGGTGCTTCGGCCGGTTTGGCCTGGAGCCTGCTGGCAGGTTATGCACGGCGCATGGTTGCACCGCATTTGCAGGGTCGAGCCATGGCAGTCGCGATGGTGGGCACTCCGATTGCACTGTCGCTCGGGGTGCCGCTGGGCACCTGGCTGGGGGCGCTGGTGGGTTGGCGTACGGCATTTGGTTTGATGTCGGCATTGACCTTGGTGCTGATGGTCTGGGTCGTGGTCAAGGTGCCCGATTATCCGGGGCAGGCGGCCTCTGAGCGTATTGGCTTGCGCCAGGTGCTGCTGACGCCGGGAGTGCGTTCTGTGCTCGCGGTGGTGCTGACCTGGATGCTGGCGCACAACATGCTTTACACCTACATCGCGCCTTTTGTGGCATCAGCGGGGTTGGGCAATAAGGTCGATATCGTGTTGTTGGTGTTCGGGCTGGCAGCACTGGTGGGGATCTGGCTAACCGGACGGCTGGTGGATCGGCATCTGCGCAACTCCGTTTTGACGAGCCTGGCGACATTTGCAGCGATCTCGCTGCTGTTCGGTTTTTTCTCCCGGTCGGTTGCTGTTGTCTACGCCGGTATTTTTGTTTGGGGGCTGTCCTTCGGCGGCGCCGCGACACTGTTGCAGACAGCCTTGGCCGATGCTGCCGGGGAGGGCGCTGATGTTGCGCTGTCGATGAATGTGGTGGTCTGGAACAGCGCCATTGCCGCCGGGGCATTAACCGGCGGGATACTGCTCGATCAAGTAGGGGTTGGCGTTTTTCCCTGGGTGTTGCTGGTACTGTTGCTGGTCGGGCTATGGATCGTGTTCAGCGCCCGTACCCACGGTTTTCCCCATGGGCACAGACAAACAGGTGCAGCGGTTGTCGGGCATTGACTGCCTATAGCTGGCGCTGTGGGCTCAACTGATCTGCCCGCCGCTTTCCAGCACATCGTGTTCGGTATTCAGTGCCGTGATCACGGCGATACGCAGCCCTTCAATCACAGTGCCCAGTGCCATGGACGGTCCGCCACACAGCACCGCCTGTTGCGGCAGTGGCGGGACGTGAATAAAACCACCGCGGACTGCGGACCCGGCCAAAGCATGCTGCAGGTAATAGAACACCTGATTGCAGACAAAGGTCCCAGCGGTGTGTGACACCGAAGCGGGAATACCGGCAGCTTTTATCGCGCGCACCATGGCCTTGATCGGCAAGGTACTGAAATAAGCCGCAGGGCCCTGGGCCACGACAGGGGTGTCGATCGGCTGGTCGCCTAGGTTGTCGGGGATGCGGGCGTCGTTGAGGTTGATGGCTACCCGCTCGATGCACATGTCTGTGCGGCCGGGGCCCAGCCCGACCGCGATCACCAGCTCTGGCTCGAACTCCTCCAGTAGCTGCGACAGCCGTTCCGGTGCCTGGGCAAACACACACGGCAACTGGCGGGCGACGATCCGCACATCGCCCTGAAAGGTGCCGTCCAGAGGGCGCACGGCCTCCCAGGACGGGTTCACGGTGTCTTGGTCGAACGGTTCGAAACCGGTCAGCAGCACAGTACGCATTTTGACCTCACATCATGACGTAAAGAAGCACGATATTGACCACCAGCATGATCAGTGCCGTGGGCATTTGCGCCTTGATCACGGCGTATTTGTCCGGCAGCTCCAGCAAGGCAACGGGCACGATGTTGAAGTTGGCCGCCATCGGCGTCATCAGCGTGCCGCAGTAGCCGGAGAACATGCCGATTGCCGCCATGACCGCCGGGTTTGCATCGTAGATCCCCACCAGTACCGGTACGCCGACCCCGCCGGTCATCACCGGGAAGGCGGCAAAACCGTTACCCATGATCACGGTAAACAGAGCCATGCCCAGCACATAGACCATCACTGCGACCAGGCGATAGTCCATGTTGATGTACGCGGTGGTGATGTGAGCCACGGCGGCGCCGACCCCGGCGTCGTTGAACAGCAGGCCAAGCATCGCCAGCATTTGCGGCAACACCATGGTCCAGCCCAGCGCTTCGGTCAGGCGGCGTGACTCGCGCAACCCTTGCAACGGTGTGTCGCGGGTCAGGATGCACGCCAGCACCAGGGCTACCATGCAGCCGATCCCCAGAGACACAAACGTGGTGTTCTTTGGGTCGAGCAGCGGTACGCCACCGATCTGGGTGTTCTTCAGCAGGATGGAGCCGATCACCGTCACCAGCGGAATCGACAGCGCCGGGATAAACAGCTTGTGGCCCAGGCGGCCAGCACTGGCCCGGGCAGCCTTGATATGCAACTCGGCGTGGGCGCCACGGCCAACACCGCCGATGCCCGCGATACCGGCCATGACCAGCACACCAACACCGACCACAAACGGCGACAGACGATCACCAATCAGAAACACCAGGGCGAACAGCGCCCAGAACAAGCCGCTGGTCCAGCGTTTCGGGTGGGTGCGGTCGCTCACAATCATGCCCGCGGTGATCAGCAACAGAACGCCAGCCAACCAGTAGAAATACTCAATGGAAATAATCATCGTGCCAGCTCCTGGGCTGCGTCAGCTTGTTCCTGGGCGACTTCGGCCATGCTGCGAGACAGCATCAGGTCGAAGCGATACAGGCGCAGTGCATGCACGATAAAGGCGCAAATGGCAGTCGGAATGCCCCAGAAGGCGATATGCAGCGGCTCGACATCAAGCCCGGAACCGAGCAGGAAGGTGTGCATCAAGGCGATTGCACCAAAGGCCACAAACACGTCTTCACCAAAGAACAGACCGATGTTGTCGGTGGCCGCGCACATGGCCAGGACTTTCTGGCGGACCGGGGCAGGCAGTTTGCCGTACTTGTTTTCGGCAGCTCCCTCGGCCATCGGTGCCAGCAGCGGGCGGACCATTTGCGGGTGACCGCCCAGGCTGGTCAGCCCTACTGCGGCGGTGGTCTCGCGCACAAACAGATACATGATCAGCAGGCGCCCGACGGTGGCGCGTTGAAAGCCGGCGATCCAGTTTTGTGCGTGCAGGCGCAGACCGTGGCGTTCCAGCAGGCCGATCACGGCCAAGGGCAATAGCAGAATTAATTGCAGGGCGCGGGTTTGCAGAAAACCTTCACCCATTTCGCTGATGATTTTTTCCAGCGGGAAGTTGGCTGCAAGGCCGGTGACGATGGCTGCCGCGCTGACCACCAGTAGCGGATTGAAGCGCAGTACAAAGCCAATGATGATGACGAACACGCCAATCAGGGGCCATAGATTTACGACGGTTTGCATGAGGGGGAAATCCCTTAGCTGATTGCCGCAGCACCAGGGCAGGCTGGTGTGAGCAAGTCGAAAGCGGTCAGGCACACTTTCGAAAAATCGGTACGCTGCCGGACTCAGCGTGTTTTTTTATTTTTGACGACCTATGGGTGTCATTGCTCGATATGTTTGGTGGCTTTAGGTTGTGCGTCCAGTCAATAAAAGTTGTCACCGCTGAACAAAAAAGTTTTATCAATCACCGACTTAAGCCGACTGGCCGGAGGCTGCGGCAAGGGTTTACAGTGATCACCTGGTTTTGATTGGCTGAGGCGTCCTGCACATGAATATGCGATTTCTTCTTACATTCGTCTGGGTGGCGCGTCTTGGCAGCTTTCGACTGACCGCCGAAAAGTTATCAAGCACCCAAGCGGCTATTTCGAGTCGCATTTCAGTCCTCGAAACCGAGCTTGGCGTGCAATTGTTCCAGCGCGATTCACGCGGGGTGAACCTGACCCGTGAAGGCCATCAAGTGCTGGGCTACGCCGAGGAGATGCTCGCTACTCAGCAGCGTTTGCTGCAGTCACTGGGGCAGGCGGACAGATTTTCCGGGCGTTTGCGCATCGGGGTAATGGACACCGTCATTCACAGTTGGCTGGGCGATCTGATCAGTGCGTTGAGCCGCGACTATCCTCAGGTCGAAGTCGAACTGACGGCCGATACCGCGCTTAATCTCAATGAACAATTGCTTAAAGGTCAGCTGGATTTGATCTTCCAGACAGATTTGTTGCGCGCCGAAGGCGTGCGCAATGTGCAACTGGCCAGTTACCCCCTGAGCTGGATCGTCGCCAGGGACGCGGCACTGGACCGTCGCTACGAGAGCCTGGCAGACCTTTGCCAGGAGCGGCTGCTGACTTTCTCACGGCTATCCCGGCCGCACCAGGACATGCTCAATTTCTTGCACCAGCAGGGCATTGCCACGCCGCGCATCAGTTGCATCAACTCAGTGACGGCCATCATCAAGCTGGTGGCCGACGGGTTCGGCATCGGCGCCTTGCCGCCTGTGCTGGTCAGCCGCGAACTGCAGAGCGGGGCGATGATCGCCGTACCGATCGAAACTGCACCGGGTTTTGCCGTGTATGCCAGTTGGCGCGCAGGGGCAGGGCTTGAATTGAACGAAGCAGTGGTCAGCCTGAGCCAGTGCGTGGTCGCCGAGTACCAGCGCAATGTTGTGCCTGAGCACTTTGTGCTTCCGGGTAACTGATCCGTATTTTTTCGCGTTATCTGCGACTGTTATGTGTGCAGTTTGCGGCGCAAAATTCCCGTCAACCTTTCGAGACAGACGAGGACGTGAGTACACAGCAGCGCTCGCGTGTGGTCGGCTGATGTTCTGCGCCTGTTTTATTACGAACGTTTGACGGGGAAAATTGATGAACAAGATGGCTTGGTTTTTGGGCGGCTTTTTGGTGCTGACCATCGGCATCGGTATTTTGGCGACGATTCCGCCGGGTTAATGCGCAGCCTTTGCCAGCGCCAGTGGGCAAACCTGTTTTGCCCGCTCGGCCAGGACACTTCTAAGTTGCTGCATCTGTGCGATGCGCTGATCAAGAATCTGTAATTTTTGGGCAAAAATCTCTGCCAGCAACGCCACGGGTTCTTCTGTGGCAGTCCACAACATGGGCAGGTTTTCGCCGATCTCGGCCAATGAAAAACCCAACTGTTGCGCAATTTTGATGTACCCGACCAATTGCACCGTTTCAGGTGTGTAGCAGCGATAGCCGTTGGCGCTGCGGGTTGAACCAATCAATCCTTTCTCCTCGTAAAAGCGCAAGGCATCCGGGCTGGTTCCGGTCAATCCGGCGATCTGGCCAATCTTCATGGTGTTCCCTCACGAGTGTTGACTCTGGACTTAGGTCCAGGGTTTAGCCTGGCGTTTTCGATAGTGAGGTAATGCAATGATCGACTCAAGAACGAACCTGAAAATTGTCCGTGCCAGTGCTTGGTATGACTTGATTGTTACTTCTGCGCTAATGACGCCCTGGACGGCGGCGCTGCTGCTGAGTGTGCTCGCAGGCTGGTCTGCGCAACTAGGGCTTGAGCGAGTGTTTCCAGCCTTGGATGCTACGCAAATGATGCTGGCTAACTTGC
The DNA here is from genome assembly GCF_037055265.1 of Pseudomonas sp. ML2-2023-6. Lineage (NCBI taxonomy): Bacteria > Pseudomonadati > Pseudomonadota > Gammaproteobacteria > Pseudomonadales > Pseudomonadaceae > Pseudomonas > Pseudomonas sp. ML2-2023-6. The sequence continues at coordinate 2,735,808 of NZ_CP146347.1, forward strand.
TGGGTAGTGTCGTAGTGGTGTGGTCGTTATGGCGGGTACGCCATGCCAGCCAGCGGGTCGGCCGGTACGATGCATTGGCCAGAGTGTTGTTTGCGGTGTGGCAGGTGTATGCGGTGAGCCAGGGTGCCAGTTACCTGATTCTGCTGGTTACGGCGATGGAGATCGTGTTCGGTATTGCACAGTTGTTGCCTGTGCGGGCCCCACACCAACCCGACATCCTGTAGCCGCTGCCGCAGGTTGCGATGGGCGGTATAGCGGTCCCGCTCTCAAGATTACAAGAGAAGGTCCTGCGGCCCTTATCGCAGCCTGCGGCAGCGGCTACCAGCTTTCAATGCAGCGCCTGCTCTATATCCGCCAGCAAATCGGCAATGTCCTCAAGCCCCACAGCCAATCGCACCAGACCCTCGCTGATGCCGTGCCGTGCGCGTTCCTCCAGGGTGTAGGTGGAGTGGGTCATGCTCGCCGGGTGTTGTGCCAGTGACTCGGCGCCTCCCAGGCTCACCGCACGACTGAACAGTTGCAGGGCATTCATAAAGCGCTGGCCTGCAGCCAGACCGCCTTTGAGTTCAAAGGCAATCATGCCTCCCGGCAGCTTCATCTGCCTGGAGGCCAGTTCGTATTGTGGGAAGGAGGGAAGGCCGGGGTAGGCAACCCATTCTACTGCGGGATGATCCTGCAACATTTGCGCGATGACCTGGGCGCTGCTGCAATGGCGATCCATGCGCAATGCCAGGGTCTTGATGCCGCGCATCAACAGGTGGGCATCCTGCGGCGACAGCACTGCACCGGTCAGATCCTTCAGGCCTTGCAGGCGAATCCGGTCTGCCAGGATTTGGCGGGTGACCACCATGCCGGCGGTGATATCGCTATGCCCGCTCAGGTACTTGGTGGCCGAATGCACCACCACATCGGCGCCCATTTCCAGAGGGCGTTGCAAATACGGGGTGCAGTAGGTGTTATCGATCACCACGATTATGTCGCTGTGCTTGTGGGCAATGTCTGAGACGGCTGCGATGTCCACCAATTGCATGTTTGGATTGGCCGGTGTTTCGAAGTAGATCATCCGCGTTGCCGGGCTGATAGCGGCTTGCAGTTCGGTCAGGTTGGACATGTCCACGTGCTTGACCACAACCCCGAACTCACCGATGCCGTGATGCAACAGGGCGAAGGTGCAGCCATACAATGTGCGGCTGACGATGATTTCGTCGCCGGGTCTGAGCAGGGTCCAGAAGGTCGCGGCAATCGCACCCATGCCGGAACTGAAGGCTACACCTGCTTCGCCGTTTTCCAGCGCCGCCATACGAGTTTCCAACAGCGCCAGGGTCGGGTTGGAAATGCGGGTATAGAAATGCCCGCTCTGTTCCCCGGCAAAACAGGCTGCGCCGTATTCGACCGATGCAAAGGCAAAGGTAGAAGTCAGGTAAATGGGCGGTATCAGTGCACCGTGGTTCTCCAGTGCGTTGTAACCGTAATGTATTGCGCGGGTAGAAAAGCCGAAGTTGTTATGTTTATCGTTCATGCTGAACTCTCCGATATTTCCTACAATGCTATGCTTTAAATAGACGTGAAAAATTCCAAATTTGCCTGTAAATACTAAGTGTATTAGAACAAAACCAAGTCACAGCGTTTTTTAGAGGCACATTATGCCAACTGCTCTGGATCGAACTGATAAAGCCCTTCTCGCTGCACTGCAAGGTAATGCCCGACTCACCGTCGCTGAGTTGGCCGAGAGCGTTTCACTGACGACCTCACCGTGTTGGCGGCGGGTAAAAATACTGGAAGAGAGCGGGATTATTACGGGCTATCAGGCTGTTCTTTCGCCCAAGGAGTTGGGCTACGGAGTCACGGCTTTTGTCAGTGTGATGATGGAGTCGCACTCTCAGGAAGTGGCCAGGAAATTTGAGCAGCGCTTATTGGAAATCCCTGAAATCATTGCCTGTCACAACGTTTCGGGGCGTTATGATTTTTTGTTGGAAGTAGTGGCCAAAGATCTGGAGTCCTTCGGCGAATTTGCCCGAGAGGTCCTGCAAGCCTTGCCTGCGGTCAAGGAGATTTATTCGAGTTTTTCGTATAAATCGGTCAAGCCGCGGCGAGTGGTTCCCGTCATCGGTTGAGGGCGGCTATGCACTGTCAAGTTGTGAAGTATGCGAACTTTATATCCGCCATGTTATAGGGCTGTAAGAGTGTTCTGTTAAAGATGTAGTCCTGGTCTTTTAGTAGTTATTTGGCAGGCGGTAAAGGTTTTAAATGGTTCACTTTTAATTTCGTTTATTAAGAGTAAATAACCATGTTGACCCGTGAAATCATGTTGCAGCTTTTTCCAAAAAGCGCTGCGTTTGTCGATGTGTATATGCCTTTTGTGCAGGCAATGACCCGCCAGCGGCTGATCAATACTCCCAAGCGCATGGCCGCTTTTTTAGCTCAGGTCGGGCATGAAAGTGCAGGTTTTAGTGTTCTTGTCGAAAGCCTCAATTACAGCGCTGACGGCCTGGCCGCGACGTGGGGCTCACGTTTTGCGCAGAAAAATTCGGCTGGCCAATACCTCACAGTGATGGATGGAGGCCGGGCACGGCGCCTGCCCAATAGCGACGCACAGAAGCTGCATCGCAGGCCTGAAGCAATCGCCAACCGGGTTTACAGTGACCGCCTGGGCAATGGCTCCGAGGCTTCGGGAGATGGCTGGCGGTATCGTGGCAGAGGGCTGATCCAGGTAACCGGCAAAAGCAACTATCAACAATGCAGTCTTGGACTGTTCGGCGATGACCGATTACTGGCCGCCCCACAACAATTGCAGGAGTGGCCCTGGGCAGTTGAATCGGCAGGCTGGTACTGGAACTCGCGCAATGTAAATGCTCTGGCAGACGGGGACGACTTTGAGCACGTTACAAAAGCAATTAACGGCGGCCTTAATGGTCAGCCGCATCGATTGGCTCTTTACCGGCAGGCCCTGGACTTGTTACCGGCGGCCTGACAGATTTTATTTCAGTCAGCCAGACAGTGTTATCAGTCCATAATGCCCACCGATTTGCCCCTAGCCATTTTGGAGTCATGGATCAGTGATGTTTGAGATAAAGCCGATGAGCCCCGAAATTTACCGTCAGCAAACCCGTCGCAGTACGTTTTATATCGCGTTGACGTTTGTGGTACTGGCCCTGCTGGTGTCCGGGCTGGCGGTCATGATGCTGGGGGTCGCTGGTGGCGATAACTTCAGCTTGAATCTGGCGGGGGTCATTGTCGCCTTGATCGCGACCCTGCTGCTGGTACGTTACCGGTTTTGGTCTCAGCCCTGGATGGCGCCTGCGGTCTACGGCTGGCAACTCAAGCGCAGCCTGATGAAGGTCACCAATGTCATGCATCACGTGACAGCGGGGGTAATGGCGGGGGATGTTGCGGCAATGAAGCTGCTGCGTTTTTATCATTTGGGTGTGACCCAGATGTACCAGCTGGACGCCAACACCAGTGCATTAAGCCAGATGCTGCGAGAAATCGATTTGCACAAGGCGCGTCTTGAAGCGCTGGGTATTGAAACAGAACAGACCCGGCTTGATCCTGCCTGGATTGATGCCGTAAAGCAGTTTGCTCCGCTGAAGTAAGGCCGCGATGGGCAGGCCAGGCCAGGCGAGGCGCGCGATGACATTCCGCGTTTCGCTTGGCAAGCCCTTTTGGATGGGGTTTAGCTTACGACTCGATAGCACGGCACATAGGCTGCGCCGCCTGGAAGCTTCATGCGGTTTTGTTCAACGAATGCTTGCAGCAGTTTGTCCAGAGGCTTCATCACAGCCGCGTCGCCATGAATCTCGTAAGGCCCATGCTGCTCGATCAGGTGGATGCCTTTCTCTTTCACGTTCCCCGACACAATCCCGGAAAAAGCCTGGCGCAAATTGATTGCCAATTCGTGCGCGGGCATGTCGCGCCGCAGTTGCAGGCTCGCCATGTTGGCGTGGGTCGGGTCGAAGGGGCGTTGAAAGCCTTCGTCGATTTTCAATAGCCAGTTGAAGTGGAATGCGTCATTGCGCTCGCGACGGAACTGCTTCACCGCCTTGAGCCCTGCGGTCATGTGGCGGGCCACTTCGGCCGGGTTGTCGATGATGATCTGATAGTGCTGTTGCGCTTCCTCACCGAGGGTAGCGCCTACAAACTCATGCAATTGCTGCAGGTAGGGCTCGGCCTCTTTGGGACCGGTCAACACAACCGGGAATGGCACATCCTTGTTTTCCGGGTGCATCAGAATGCCCAGCAGGTACAGGAATTCTTCGGCCGTACCGGCACCGCCAGGAAAGATGATCACGCCGTGGCCAACCCGGACAAAGGCTTCAAGGCGCTTTTCGATGTCCGGCAGGATCACCAGCTCGTTGACGATAGGGTTCGGTGCCTCGGCAGCGATGATGCCTGGCTCGGTGAGGCCCAAATAACGGCCGCCGGTCAGGCGCTGTTTGGCGTGGGAAATGGTGGCGCCTTTCATCGGGCCTTTCATCACGCCAGGACCGCAGCCCGTACAGATATCAAGGCTACGCAGGCCCAGTTCGTGGCCGACTTTTTTGGTGTACTTGTACTCTTCGGTGTTGATCGAGTGACCACCCCAGCACACCACGATTTTTGGCTCGACGCCGGGGCGGAGCGTGCGGGCATTGCGCAGCAGGTGAAACACGTAGTCGGTGATGCCCTGAGAGCTGCTCAGGTCGATACGGGGGCTGTCCAGGCCGCTCTGGGTGTAGACGATGTCGCGCAGGGCGCTGAACAACATCTCACGGGTACTGGCGATCATTTCGCCATCGACAAATGCATCGGCTGGAGCGTTGAGCAGTTCAAGACGCACGCCGCGGTCTTGCTGATGAATCCGGACTTCGAAATCCTGATAGGCCTCAAGGATGGTTTTAGCGTTATCGACATGAGCGCCGGTGTTCAAAATAGCCAGTACGCACTGGCGAAACAGCGTGTAGCTGGTGCCTGAGCCAACTTCGCTCAGCTGTTGCACTTCACGTTGGGAGAGTGTTTCCAGACTGCCCTTGGGGCTTACGGAGGCGTTGATGACTTGTCTTTGGACCATTACGGGCTTCCTTGAGCGGGGTCGAAAATTGCTTGGCACAGCCATTGAGTTCATGTCAGCAGTGCAGATTTGCCGAGCGAGGCGTCCCAACTCTTGCGTCTTTAGATTCATCTGCTTTAAGCATAGTAGCCTTCGGGCATGGATTTAGAAGTGCCTGAGGCTCTATCCCGCTACAGTAGCAGCAGTGAGCAGTGCAAAATACGCAGCACCTCTACAAGTCTCTGAAACAGAAAAAGGACAGGTTGATGATTATCACCACCACACACAGCATTGATGGCCGAAAAATCACTGACTACCTAGGGGTTGTCAGCGCCGAGTCGGTACACGGAATTAACGTGGTGCGAGACTTTTTTACCGGCGTGCGCGATTTTTTTGGTGGCCGGTCTCAGACACTGGAACGAGCGCTGAAGGAAGCGCGAGCAGAGGTCACGGATGAAATTCGTGACAGGGCCAGAGCCATGGGGGCAGATGCAATTGTGGGGCTGGATTTTGAAATCAGTATGCCGTCAGGTCGTGGCGGGATGTTGGTGGTTTTTGCCACTGGCACTGCAGTGCGTTTGAACTGAGGGATGAGGATTCGACCGCGTTAACGCGGTCGAAGGGGCTGGTGCCGGCTTAAACCGTTTTGGCCAAAGGCACGCCAGCGGTGGTTTTGGACAGTGCGTCCTGCAGCTTTTGCTCTTGTTCCGGCGACAGGGAGGTACGCAATACCTTGCCCTTGAAGTCTGAATCTTCGAGTTCTTTCAGAACTTTCTCAGGCTGGAACTTGCGCAGCAATACGAACAGGGCGGAGGAGTCGTTGGGGATCGTTTCGCTCAACGATTTGATGAAATCGTCATCAATCCCGTAATCGCTCAACGAACCCGAAAGCGCGCCAGTACCGGCGCCCAGTGCGCCACCGATGGCAAAGCCTGCCAGAGGGTTAAGAAACAACAGCCCGACCAGTGCGCCCCACAAGCCGCCAGTTACCAGGCCAGAAGTAGCCCCAATAGCGGTCAGGTTTACGCTTTGCTTGATATGGATCTTGCCTTCGGCATTGCGTACAACAATGACCGCATCTTCCAGCTCAACCAGGTGCTCTTTGCTCAGCGAAACCATTTTGGTGAGGGCGCGATCAGCTTTTTCGGTGTCTGAAAATCCCACTACGATTAAATCGGACATGTCTTTCATTCCTTGAGGGTACAGGTCCAGCCCGCTGAAGGGCTGAATTGAGGAGGAGTCTCTCAAGACGTCACAACACAAACGCCTTGGCGCGCAGCGGTTCAGGTGCTTTGAGCCTTCTGCGAGGAGTGAGCGTGGTCGCTAACCTTGAAACGGTCAAGTCGACAAGACATATCTCTTAACAAAGAGACAGGGCAGCATAGGGGAGATGCTGGGGCGGGAGCAGGTTTTGAATGTTTTGAGGAGGGCTGGCTGAGCAGCCCTGACACTCAAGCCTAGGGCTGATACCTCACAGGCTTACGGCTGATCGTTTTTTTCCGGTGCATTCAATCCGGCCTGGATACGTTGGTAAATCTCTTCACGGTGAACGGCAACATCCTTCGGCGCATTGATGCCGATTCTGACCTGTTGGCCGCTGACACCTAAAATAGTGATCGTAATATCGTCACCGATGTTTATGCTTTCACCAACTTTACGGGTGAGTATCAGCATTTTTTTCTCCTTGATGGCTTTGTAAGGCACGTCTCTGAGACGGTGCGGCTTCGGTCATGACTACAGAATACTGCGAAGTGCGTATAAATGCGCCGCTCATTACAGACGACATGGCCAGAGGTTTGATTCCCAGCATAGGGAAAATTCTCGCGTATGAGCCTTAAATTGGGGCGTATTTGATTTGTTCAAGGAGAGCAAAGGCCGTTGCCCCAGTGATAAAATCGACCCATTCAAACAGACAGGGGAAACGCAGTGCGTAAAGTCATCGTGATGACAGCAATATTGGCCTTGACGGCTTGCGGTCAGGAGTCTAACGATAAAATCCAGCGGGCTAAAGCTGCTTCTGAAGCAACGATGGTTCAGGCCCCCGTTGGTCATTGGGCGTTAGAGATCACTGAGGGCCAGAGAGCGACCATTACTGACACCACCGGAAGGCTTCTTGACAACGGTTTCACTCCTTATATTTTTGAGAGTGGCGGCGTTCAACACTTCTTGATTGGGCCGTTCACCACCGAGGCTCAAGCTGTGCAAGCGCAGGAAAAGATGAAGCTCAAGCGCAAACTCGACGGCATCGAAACCAACGTGATTGAGTTGCCCGCAGCGAACTAAGCCAGTGCAGCGCGTCTCGTAGCAGCCTAAGCGTAGCTGCAACAGGCGCTATTCGATGCGTTGCGCAGGAAATATTTGCTCACTCGGCATCTGTCGAAGAAGCACGACCGCAAGGGCATTGGCCATGGGCAATCACAAGATCGAAATTCGGCGCAGTAATGTCGAAAAAATCCTCCTAGGGGCCGAAAAGGTTTTTGCCGAAAAAGGCTTTGCCGGTACGGCGATGGCGGATATCGCCGCGCAAGTCGAACTGCCACGCTCCAACCTGCACTACTACTTCAGCACCAAAACCGAGTTGTATAGCGCTGTATTGCTGGGTTTGCTCGAGGTATGGAAGCAGGACGCGCTGTGTTTCGAAACCTATGATGATCCGCGTTTGGTGCTCAGCAGTTACATTCGCGCCAAAATGAACCATTCGCGCACACGGCCCCATGGTTCGAAAGTCTGGGCCAATGAGATGATCCACGGCGCCCCGACCCTGGGCCTGGCGCTGGATGCCAGCCTCTATGACTGGGCTAAGATGAAGGAGGCGAAAATCAGCCAATGGGTGCAAGACAAGCGCATCCTGCCGGTGGAACCGTCCAGCCTGTTGTATATGATCTGGGCCTCAACCCAGCATTACGCCGACTTCGACCATCAAGTGACGATTATCAACGATCATCAGCCCTTGTCCGATATCCAGTTTGAGCGGGCGCTGCAGACCGTCACCAGCGTGATCCTGCGCGGGATCGGGTTGGAGCCGTAAAATTTAGTGGGATGGAGGGGGTGTAGCAGCCTCGTTCCTTCGGCAGCTGCTACACCCCCCTGCATTCTACGAAGCCACCCGATACGGATTACGCGGGTCATGGTTCCAGTCCAGGAACGGCAGGCCATTGTTGTAAGGCACCATCTCGATACAAGCCTCGACCGGGCAGGTGATCTGGCACAGGTTGCAGCCCACGCATTCGTCGTCGATTACTTCGTAACGGTGTGTCCCGTCAGGCTGTTTCAAGCTGGCGATGGCCTGGTGCGCGGTGTCTTCGCAGGCAATATGGCAACGTCCGCAGCCAATGCAGGCGTCCTGATCGATTTTGGCGATGACCTGATAATTGATATCCAGGTATTTCCAGTCAGTGGTATTGCTTACAGCGCGTCCGCAGAAGTCATCGAGGCAGGTATAACCCTGGCTGTCCATCCAACGTGACAAACCGTCTTTCATCTCGTCGACAATCCGAAATCCGTGGAGCATTGCCGCCGTACACACCTGGATCGAGCCACAGCCCATGGCAATAAACTCTGCCGCATCACGCCAACTGCCAATGCCGCCTATCCCACTGATAGGCAAGCCTTTGGTCAGTGGGTCGCGGGCGATTTCAGCCACCATATTCAGCGCAATCGGCTTGACCGCCGAACCGCAATAACCGCCGTGGGTACTTTTGTTGCCCACCGTGGGCAACGCCACCATGTGTTCAAGGTCGACACTGGTGATCGAGTTGATGGTGTTGATCAACGACACCGCATCGGCACCGCCTCGATAAGCGGCCCGGGCGCTGAGGCGTACATCGGTGATATTGGGCGTCAGCTTGACGATCACCGGCAGCGAACAATAGGTCTTGCACCAGCGCGTCACCAGCTCGACGTACTCGGGCACCTGGCCCACCGCAGCGCCCATGCCGCGTTCGGGCATGCCGTGGGGGCAACCGAAATTAAGCTCGATGCCATCGGCGCCCGTGGCCTCCACCAGCGGCAGGATGGATTTCCATGCCTGCTCTTCGCAGGGCACCATCAGCGACACGATCAGTGCACGGTCCGGCCAGTCCTTCTTGACCTGGGTAATCTCGCGCAAGTTGATTTCAAGGGAACGGTCGGTAATCAACTCAATATTGTTGATGCCTATGACTTCGCGATTCGGCCCGTAGTGAGCCGAGTAGCGTGAAGATACGTTGACCGCGGCCGGGTCCTCACCCAGGGTTTTCCAGACCACGCCACCCCAGCCTGCCTCATAGGCGCGCACTACGTTGTAGGCTTTGTCGGTCGGAGGTGCAGACGCGAGCCAGAAAGGATTGGGCGCTTTGATACCGGCGAATACAATCGAGAGATCGGCCATTTACGCGGCCTCCTGATCAAGCATGAGTTGGGCATGCATGGCTTGCGCGGCCAGCTTGCCGTGCTGCACGGCCTGTACGGTCAAGTCCTGCCCCAGTGACGTGCAATCGCCTCCGGCATAGATTCCCGGAATACTGGTGCGCAGTTGCTCGTCCACCTCGATCCGGTCACCCACGCGCTTGAGCGCTTGTGCCAACGGATCGCCCAGTGCCGTGTTATCAAAAGTCTGGCCGATGGCCTTGAACACCGCGTCAGCCGCCAGTTCGAAGGTTTCACCGGTGGTGACCAGGCGCCCATCCTCAAGCCGGGTACGGGCGAAGCGCATGCCACGCACATGGCCCTTTTTATCCAGTAACACTTCCTGCGGTTGTGCCCAGGTCATGAGTCGCACCTGATTGGCCTTGGCAATGTCCTGTTCGTGCCCGGTGGCGCCCATGTCCTCAAGACCGCGGCGATACACCAGGTTCACCTCGCGTGCACCTAAGCGGGCCATCTGTACCGCCATGTCGATTGCCGTGTTGCCAGCGCCCAGCACAATGCAGCGTTCGGCCAGGGGCAATTGCGTCAGGTCGTCGCTTTGGCGCAGTTCGCGGATGTAGTCGGTGGCGGCCAGCACCCCTGGCGCATCTTCGTGAGGCAGCCCCAGTTGGCGACTGGCTGCCAGCCCAAGGCCCAGAAACACCGAGTCAAACTCCAGGTGCAGGTCGCTCAGTTTCAGGTTGTCACCCAGACGCTGCCCGTGGCGCACTTCAATGCCACCGACCTGCAATACAAAATCCACTTCGCGCTGGGCGAAATCATCCACCAGCTTGTACTTGGCAATCCCGTACTCATTGAGCCCGCCGGATTTTTCCCGGGCCTCGAAAATCACCACTTCATGTCCGAGCAGCGCCAGGCGATGAGCGCAGGCCAAGCCGGCAGGTCCGGCACCGACCACGGCGATGCGCTTGCCGGTGGGGGCTGCACGTTTGAACGGATGTTCGCTGAACTGCGCATGGTCGACCGCATAACGCTGTAACAAACCGATCAGCACCGGGGCGCATTCCTCGGTGTTATTGCGCACGCAGGCTTGCTGGCACAGCACTTCGGTGGGACAGACCCGGGCACAACTGCCGCCGAGGATATTGGCCGAAAGGATTTTTTGCGCTGCCCCCTGGACGTTTTCCTGCTGGATATTGCGAATAAACGACGGGATATCTATGTCACTGGGGCACGCATTGACGCAGGGCGCGTCATAGCAATACAGGCAGCGCGAGCTTTCCAATGCGGCTTGGCGCGCGCTGAGTGGCGGCGCCAGGTCGGTAAAGTGGCTCGCCAGCACCTGCGCGTTGTCGTGCGGGTGCGGTAAATGGTTCAGGGACTTGATCACGGTGATTGCCTCACGGTTGTGGGGATCGTCCTGCCTCTGTCGGGCAGTACTGTGCGACTCAGCGCTTAACAGCCACCGGCTGCTGATGCGCGGCGCGTTTTTTCAGCAGGTCGAACACGGCGGGGTAGGCCGGGCGTTCGATATAGCGGCCTGCACCGCGTTCCGCGCGCAGGTCGCCATCGGCCCACACCAGGCGGCCCTGGCTGATGGTATGGCTGGGAACGCCGCGCACGGTCTTGCCTTCAAAAATATTGAAATCGACTTTTTGATGGTGGGTTGTGGCGGAAATGGTGCGCGTACCCAGCGGGTCCCACAGCACCAGATCAGCATCGGCGCCAACCCGGATCGTGCCTTTGCGCGGGTACAGGTTGAAAATTTTCGCGGTGTTGGTGGAGGTCAGCGCGACGAATTCCTGCATCGACAGACGCCCGGTATTGACCCCTTCATCCCACAGCAGCGCCATGCGGTCTTCGATGCCCGCGGTGCCGTTGGGGATCTTGCTGAAGTCGTCGCGCCCGGCGGCCTTTTGTTCGGCACAGAAGCAGCAATGGTCGGTGGCGGTGGTGTGCAGGTTGCCTGATTGCAGGCCATGCCACAGCGCCTCCTGGTGTCCGCGAGGACGGAAGGGCGGGCTCATCACGTAGCCAGCGGCGGTCTGCCAGTCTGGGTGCTGATACACGCTGTCATCGAGTAGCAGATGTCCGGCCAGTACTTCGCCATACACGGGTTGGCCCTGACTACGGGCGTAGGTGATTTCATCCAGCGCTTCACGGGTCGAGACATGCACCAGATACAACGGCGTGCCGATGGTCTGGGCGATTCTGATCGCCCGGCTGGCGGCTTCTCCTTCAACTTGGGACGGACGTGACAGCGGGTGGGCTTCCGGGCCGGTCATGCCTTGAGCCATGAGCTTACGTTGCAGGTGGTACACCAGCTCGCCGTTCTCGGCATGCACGGTGGGCACCGCGCCCAGTTCCAGGCAACGCTCAAAACTGGCGACCAGGGTGTCGTCTGCGGCCATGATCGCGTTTTTGTAAGCCATAAAATGCTTGAAGCTGTTGATGCCGTGCTGGCTGACCAGTTCGGCCATTTCTTCACTTACCTGCTCGCTCCACCAGGTGATCGCGACATGAAAGCCATAATCCGACGCAGACTTCTCGGCCCAGCCGCGCCACTGATGAAAAGCCTCCAGCAAGGACTGCTGAGGATTAGGGATTACAAAGTCGATAATGGAAGTAGTACCGCCAGCCAGACCGGCTGCAGTGCCACTGAAAAAGTCTTCGCTGGCCACGGTGCCCATAAAGGGAAGTTGCATATGAGTGTGCGGGTCGATACCGCCAGGTATTAGATATTGGCCGCTGCCATCAAGCACTTCGCAGCCTGCTGGAACATCAAGATGGGTCCCGATTGCACGGATGAGACCGTCGGCACAATAAACGTCTGCACAGTAACTTTCATCATGGGTTACAAGCGTAGCGCCACGGATTAACAGTGACATACCGAGATCCTCGCAGGCTGACCGGCTAATACCGGTTCTAAATGTTGTTATTCAAGTTTAGTGAGCAGTTTGCATTCCTGCCACTGGTGACAGGAATAAAATCTAATAGGTTGTCTGGGAATGATCAAACTTTATTTTTGATCTATGTGTTTGATACTAACTTACTGATTAATAAGTAATTTATATTAAAGTCACCAAAATGATGCACGCCATCACCATTTTGACGCACTTGACAGGAATCAAATATGAGCGAAGTTTCTTATGTTAAATCAGGTGCTTGAGTAGACGGCGAAAGGGTGATGAATCGATAAATTAAATAAGCGTGCACCGTGTTGTTTCGTTTAGCTATATCAAAAAAGCGCTTACCCAACTGCAAATGAACTTAACGGGAATGAGAGTCATTTGAGTAATAAGTTAAAACAGTTAAAAACCAGCGAGTTATACATAATAAAAGCCAGTGTGCGGGGATGAGGCAAGTAACACGGCACAGTTCTTGATTGTGGCTGCCAACACCTGACGGGCCGACGCAGACAAGTGAGTGTCCAGACCAAGAGAGTCACCTTGCGCGAAGGCGCAGGGCCTGACAGCACAACCAGGAACGCCACAACAAGAGAGTGATCGAATATGCAACCGAGCAGATCCCAAGTCACCGAACGTAACGGTTTATACGAGTTGGACCCAGGGCCTGAAGTCCTCGATAGTTCCCGGTACAACCACGATATCGCCCCCACCAAAGTGCATGAGCGCACCTGGAATAAATGGCATATCACTGCCTTGTGGATTGGCATGTCCATTTGCGTGCCTACCTACACCTTGGGCGGAGTGTTGACGGCTTACTTCGGGCTTTCGGTCGGCGAGGCGCTGCTGGCGATTCTGATGGCCAATATCGTGGTGTTGATCCCGCTGACACTGAACGCTTTTGCTGGCACCAAATACGGCATTCCCTTTCCGGTATTGCTGCGCTCTTCCTTCGGCATCATCGGTTCTAACGTTCCGTGCCTGATCCGTGCCCTAGTGGCCTGCGGCTGGTTTGGTATTCAAACGTTATTCGGCGGCCTGGCCATTCACTTGTTTCTGGGCTCGGTGTTCGAGGGCTGGAAAAGCCTTGGTGGCACCGGTGAAGTCATCGGTTTCATGATGTTCTGGGCACTAAACCTGTGGGTGGTGTTGCGCGGTGCCGAATCGATCAAATGGCTCGAAACCTTGTCTGCGCCACTGCTGGTGCTGGTCGGCCTCGGTTTGCTGGTGTGGGCATTGCCCAACGTGTCGATGACCGAGCTGCTGGCCCAGCCGCCCAAGCGCCCTGAAGGCGCCAGCGTGTATGGCTACTTCTTTGCCGGCCTGACCGCCATGGTTGGTTTTTGGGCCACTTTGTCACTGAATATTCCGGACTTCAGCCGCTACGCAAAAAGTCAGAAAGACCAGATTCTGGGGCAGATTTTCGGCTTGCCGCTGACCATGTTCCTGTTCGCCGCATTGGGCGTGGTGATGACGGCTGCGTCGGAAAAACTGGTAGGCGTTACGGTGTCTGATCCGGTGAGCCTGATCGGCCATATTCAAAGTCCGGGCTGGGTGGCACTGGCCATGGCGCTGATCATCATCGCCACCCTGTCGACCAATACCGCAGCCAATATCGTGTCGCCCACCAATGACTTCCAGAACATTGCCCCGAAGTTGATCAACCGAACCACCGCAGTGATGTTGACGGGGCTGGTGGGGTTGGTGTTGATGGCCCACGAACTGCTCAAAAAACTCGGTTTGCTGGTCTCGGATGTGAGCCTGGAAACCGTGTACTCGAACTGGCTGCTGGGTTACTCCAGCCTGTTGGGGCCGATTGCCGGAATCATGGTGGTCGACTATTTCATCATCCGTAAGCAACAGCTCGACCTCGCGGGGCTGTACCACGACGGCGTTTACCCGGCATGGAACTGGAACGGATTTATCGCTTTTGGGATTCCCGTGGTGCTGACCTTGCTGTCGTTGGGCAGCAGCGCCTTCAGCTGGTTCTATGACTTCGGCTGGTTTACCGGGTCGTTGCTTGGTGCCGGGATTTATTACGGTTTGTGTCGCTTTAACAGTCAGCAAGCACAGACCGTCAAAGGCACGGTTTAAAGCCGATCTCTACTACAACTGCCTGAGGAAAACTCCATGAACGCCGTACAAGACCTTCAGCAGCAACGTACCCAAGCCATCAACGGTGAGCGCCTATGGGCCTCGCTGATGGAGATGGCCCAACTTGGCGCCACGGTAAAAGGCGGCGTGTGCCGCCTGGCTTTGACTGACCTCGACCGTCAGGCCCGTGACGTATTCGTACGCTGGTGCGAAGAGGCGGGCTGTACTGTCAGTGTGGATGCCGTGGGCAATATTTTTGCCCGCCGTCCCGGACGCAATCCCGACTTGCCGCCAGTGATGACCGGCAGCCATATCGACACTCAGCCCACCGGCGGCAAGTTTGACGGCTGCTTTGGCGTACTCGCCGGGGTTGAAGTGCTGCGCACCCTTAACGACCTCAATATCGAGACCGAAGCACCGCTGGAAGTGGTGGTCTGGACCAACGAAGAAGGCTCGCGCTTTGCGCCGTGCATGATGGGTTCCGGGGTGTTCGCCGAAAAATTCACCCTTGAAGAAACTCTGGCCAAAATCGATGCCCAGGGCGTGAGTGTCGGTGAAGCTCTGACTGCCATTGGCTATGCGGGCAGCCGCAAAGTCAGCGGCCATCCGGTGGGGGCCTATTTCGAAGCCCATATCGAACAGGGCCCGATCCTTGAGGACGAACGCAAAACCATTGGTGTGGTGCTGGGCGCTTTGGGGCAGAAATGGTTCGACCTCAACCTGCGGGGTGTCGAAGCTCACGCCGGGCCGACGCCCATGCACCTGCGCAAGGACGCCCTGGTCGGTGCCGCGGCGGTGGTTGCTGCGGTCAATCAAGCTGCTCTCGGCCATCAACCCCATGCCTGTGGCACCGTGGGTTGCCTGCAGGCCTACCCCGGTTCGCGCAATGTGATCCCCGGCGAAGTGCGCATGACCCTGGACTTCCGGCATCTGCTGCCTGAGCGTCTGGACTCGATGATTGCAGAGGTTCGCGGGGTGATTGAGGCCACCTGCAAGCAACATGGCCTGAGCTTCGAACTCACCCCCACGGCGGACTTTCCACCGTTGTATTTCAACCCTGACTGCGTCAACGCCGTGCGTGAGGCAGCCAACGAGTTGGGCCTGTCCAACATGGATATTGTCAGCGGCGCCGGGCACGACGCTATTTTTCTTGCCGAACTGGGGCCAGCCGGGATGATTTTTGTGCCATGTGAAGGCGGCATCAGCCACAACGAAATCGAGAATGCCGACCCCAAGGACCTGGCGGCGGGGTGTGCAGTATTGCTTAAAGCCATGCTGGCGGCGTCGAAAGCCGTGGTACAGGCAGGCTGATCGATAATCGACTTGTGGGAGCGGGCCTGCCCGCGATGGCATCGCTGCGATTTGCCTGACAGACCGCGTCGCTTGCATCGCGAGCAGGCTCGCTCCCACTGATACGGGATATACCTCAACCCTTCCAACCACCCCCCAACGCCGTCAGCAATCCCACACTGGCCTGCAACTGCCGGGTGCGCAGGGCTTGTACCTGGCGCTGGGCTTGCAGCGCTGCGGTCTGTGCGGTCACCACATCCAGATAACTCACAGCCCCGGCTTCATAGCTGTTGGTGGCGATCGCTTGGGTGTGTTCGGCGGCATTGGCGGCCGCTTGTTCGTCGAGGCTTTCCTGTTGTAGATCGCGCAACTGGGCGAGGTTATCTTCGACTTCACGCACCGCATGCAGCACCTGGCTGCGATAGTGAGCCGAGGCTTCTTCAAATTCGGCCTTGGCCTGGCGCTCCTGGCCATCGAGCCTGCCACCATCAAAAATCGGCAGGCTGATCAGCGGCCCCAGTGCCCAAAACCGATTACCTGCGGCCAGTAAATTGCCGCTGCCCTGGGTTTGTCCGCCGAGCAGGCCGGTCAGGCTGAAGTCCGGATACCAGGCCGCTTTTGCCACGCCAATTGCGGCGTTGGCGGCAAATACTCGGCGCTCGGCGGCTGCAATGTCGGGTCGGCGTTGCAACAAGGTACTGGGCAAGGTTTGCGGCTGATCGGGCAGGCTTAATCGGTGTTCACTGGCAGCCAGCTGGAAATTGCTGGCAGGCACGCCCACTAGTTCGCCAATGGCATGTTCAGTCAGGTTGCGCTGGGCGCGCACGTCGTCCAGTTGCGCCTCGGCTTCGGCCAGTTGGCTTTGCGCACGGGTCAAGTCGAGTTCAGAGGCAATTTGCCCCTGATAGCGCGAACGGGTCAGTTGCAGGGCCTGGCTGTAGTCATCCAGCGATTTGGACAGAATTTGCTGTTGCGCATCCAGCCCGTCGAGTTGCACATACAGGCTGGCAAGCTGGTGTTGCAGGCTCAAGCGCGCCACAGCCAGATCATCCGCCGAGGCTTGGGCCTGGGCATCGCCAGCTGCGACCTGATTACGGATTTTGCCCCACAGGTCGAGGTCGAAATTCAACGCGAATCCGGCCGTATTGCTGTTGTACACCGATGGTTGAGTCGTGCCGCGTAAAGGCCGGTTGTCCGATTGACGCTGGCGCAAAGGTTGTCCGCTAGCCGTTATTTGCGGGAACAACCCCGCGTGCAACTGGCTGGCATAAGCCTGCGCCGCATCGAAGTGGCTCAGTGCCGCCGCCAGGTCTGGATTGGCCTTGAGCAATTGCTGTTGCAGGGTGTTCAGGCGTTCATCCTGATACACCCGCCACCACTGGGGCGACAGCTGATCGGCAGGTTGCGCGCTGTGCCACGGTCCGTCGCTGCTTTGCTCACGGTAATGCGTGGGCAAATCCAGGACAGGGGTTTTATAGGTGGGCGCCAGGGAACAGCCCTGCAACGCCAGGGCCAATAACAGGGCTCCATGTTTAAGCCTTGGCTGCATGGGAGGCTCCTGCGTCGGCCAGTTTCACCGGGTCGCCTTCACGCAAGGCGTCGGGCGGGTTGTCGATTACCGTGTCGGCAGCCTTGAGGCCCTGGTCGATCACCAACCGCTCGCCCAGATCCAGGCCGATATGGATGTTCTGCAAATGCACATGGTGCGCACTGTCGAGTACGGCGACCTGGGTGCCCTGGGCGCGGAAGATCAACGCACTGGCCGGAATACTGACGCCGTGGGTGTCCGCCGGGATTGCCAAGGTGGCTTCGGCGTAGTCCCCGGGCATCAGGGCGTCGCCGGGGTTTTGCGCTACAAACTGCGCCATCAGGGTGCCCGAGCGCTGGTCAATCGAGGTCGAATTGCCAATCAGGCTGGCGCTGAACGTTTGCCCCGGATGCTCCGGCACGCTGAGTTGCACCTGCATGCCAGGGCGGATCACGCTGGCGTAGTTCTGCGGCACCGGCACGTAAAGGCGTAGTTGGTGGGTGTCGGCGATGTCAAACAGCTCGGTATCGGTGTCGGTGTCGGCCTTGATCAACTGGCCAATATCGGTGTGGCGCGCGGTGATGGTTCCGGCGAATGGCGCGCGAATGGTTTTGTAGGCTTCCAAGGTAGAGAGGCGTGCGTAATCAGCTTCGCCAGCCTGGGCATTGGCCTTGGCTGCGGCGGCATTGGATTGCTTCTCGTCGGCTTCCTGACGCGATACGGAATGGCTGGCCAGCAGGTTTTGCCAACGCGTGGCGGTCGTGGCCGCGAGCCTGGCATTGGCTTGTTCCTGCACCATATGGGCGCGGGTCTGCGCCAGTTGTTGATCGAGATCAGGGCTGTCGATGACGGCCAGTATCTGCCCGGCTTCAACTTTGCTGCCAATATCGGTTTGCCAGCTTTTCAGGTAGCCACTGACACGGGCATGAATTGGCGCTTTGCTCCAGGCTTCCAGGTGCGCGGGCAGGCGCAGGGTGTCGCCGTGGGCGTTTTGCAGCGGTTGGAACACGCTGACAATCGGCAGGGCGGCCGCTTCGGTCCATTGGCTCACCGCATGTTCGTGGCGGCTGCGTGCTGCCAGGCCATTGGCTACCAACAAGGCGGCCAGCGTCAGGCCGCCGATGCCCAAGTACATCAAGCGCTTGCGCGAGGGTTTTTGATCAGACGACATGGGAAGTTTCTCCAGCAGCAGCGCGATTTTTTTCACGGCCGTGCACCAGGCTGAACACCACGGGCACGAACAGCAGGGTGGCAACGGTGGCCAGCATCAGACCGCCAATGACGGCGCGTCCGAGCGGGGCGTTCTGTTCTTCTGACAGGGCCAGTGGCAGCATGCCGATCATCATCGCCAGAGCGGTCATGCACACCGGTCTGAAGCGCGTGTAGCCTGCCTCGAGCGAGGCCTTGAGGGCATCGCCATGTTCGGCCAGCCGCTCTCGGCAAAAGCTCACCACCAGAATCGAGTTGGCCGTGGCCACGCCCATGCACAGGATGGCCCCGGTCAATGCAGGCACCGACAGCGAAGTACCGCTGAGAAACAGCATCCACACGATCCCGGCCAAGGCTGCGGGCAGGGCGGTGATGATCACAAACGGATCGACCCAGGACTGGAAGTTGACCACGATCAGCAGGTAGATCAGCACTACCGCGCCCAGCAAGCCGAAGCTCAAGCCGCTGAAGGCTTCATGCAGGGCGTCGATCTGGCCATGCAGGCTGATAGTTGCGCCTTTTGGGCGCAGGTCGGCCGCGCCATCAATGACCTTTTGCACATCCGCCGCCACTGAGCCCAAATCACGGCCTTGAATGTTGGCGTACAGATCCAGCGTCGGCTGGATGTTGTAGTGCGTGACCACGGCGGGGCTTTCAACCCGGCTGATGGTCGCCAGCCCGCCAAGGATTTGTGACTGGCCGTTGCTGCCCGTTATCGGCAAGGCTTCAAGGGCCGGCAGGCTGTCCAGACGGTATTGCGGGGTTGCCGCAACCACCCCGTAAGACACGCCGTTTTGCGGGTTGAGCCAGAAGGTCGGAGCCACCTGAGAGCTGCCGGCCAGAGACGCCACCATGCTGTTGGTGACATCGCGTTCGGTAATCCCCAGGCCATTGGCGCGCAGGCGGTCCACGTTGACTTGCAGCGACGGGTAGCCCACCGACTGCTGAATGCGCAGATCGGCAATCCCGGGCACGTGCTGCAAACGTCGTTGCAGTTCCAGGGCATAGGCGCGGTTGGCCGCGTCGTCACGCCCGGAGATTTTCACGTCCAGTGGTGCTGGAGCACCGAAGTTGAGGATCTGGGTGCTGATATCTGCGGGCATAAAGGCAAACTGGCTGCCGGGGAAACTTTCGGGCAGGGCTTCGCGCAAGCGTTTAACGAAGTCGGCAGTGGGGCTGTGATCTGCCTTGAGCGTGATTTGAATATCGCCGTCTTGTGGGCCGATAGTGCCGCTGCTGCTGTAGGCCATATCGATACCGCTCAATGGAATGCCGATGTTGTCGATCACCGTGTCCAGTTGTTCGGCGGGGATGATTTCGCGGATCCGTGATTCGATGCGGTCGAAGTCGGCGGCGCTTTCTTCGATACGGGTGCCCAGTGGCAAGCGCACATGCAGGGCCAGCGCTCCGGCATCGGTAGCCGGGAAAAAGTCCTGGCCCAAGCTTGGCAGCAGTGCAAACGAGGCCAGCACACAAGCCATAAAACCCAGCAAAAAGCGTTTGCGATTGGCCAGCGCCAGTTCCAGAACACCGTAATAGGCATCCCGCACAGCTGAAAAACGGCGTTCGAACCCCAGCTGGAAATTCAGCAGAGCACGCACCGGCGCCGAGTGCTGTTTGCTGTGCTGATCGCCCTCGTGATGGTTGATGTAGCCGTCTTCCGGATGATGCCCGGCACCTTGCTCCGGCACATGTGGCTTGAGCAGAAACATAGCCAGGGTTGGCACCAGGGTGCGCGACAGAATAAACGAGCTACCCATGGCGAAAATCACCGACAGTGCCATGGGGCGAAACAGGTAACCGGCAATTCCCTGCAACAAGAACATCGGCACAAACACGATGCAGATACACAGCAGCGACACGAATGCCGGGCCGACAATCTGTTTGGCGCCATCGAGAATCGCATCGCGCACTGACTTGCCTTGCTCAAGGTGCCAGTTGATGTTCTCGATGGTCACCGTCGCATCATCCACCAGAATTCCCACCGCCAACGCCAGTCCCCCCAGGGTCATGACATTCAGGGTTTGCCCGCTGAGGGCCAGCAGGGCAATGGCCGAGAGCACGGCCAGCGGGATCGATACGGCGATGATCAGCGTGGAGCGCCAACTGCCGAGAAACAGCAGGATCATGGCGCTGGTCAGCAAGGCGGCAATGATCCCTTCCTGCGCCACGCTGCCCACCGATTGTTTGACGAACACCGAGGCGTCGCCCAGCAGCGAGGTCTTAAGGGATGGCGGCAAGGTTTCATTGATGCGCGGCAGCATCCCGCGGATCCCGTCGATGATGGACAGGGTCGAGATATTGCCGTTCTTTAACGCGGGCATCAGCACGGCGCGATGGCCGTCCACGCGCACAATATTGGTTTGCGGCGGTGAGCCGTCACGCACGTGGGCCACCTGACCGATGGTGATCAGCGCGCCATTCACGGTCTTGATCGGCAGGTCGTTCAGCTCATCGATGGCCTTGGGGCTGTTGTTGAGCAGCACCGTGTATTCATAGGTGCCGAGCTTGGCGGTGCCCACCGGGATGATCTGGTTCTGCGCCGCCAATGCATTGCCTACGTCCTGTGCCGACAGGCCTTTGGCTGCCAGTGCTTGTGGATCAAGATCAAGGGTGATCTGGCGCTGCTTGCCACCCATTGGGGTGGGCATGGCCAGGCCGGGCAGGGAACTGAGTGGCAGGCGGATATTGTTTTGCACCAGGTCGCGGATTTTTGCTTCCGAGAGCGTAGGGCTGGAGAACGCCAGTTGCAGGATCGGCACCGTTGAGGCGCTGTAGTTAAGAATCAGCGGCGGGGTGATACCCGGCGGCATCTGCTTGAGCACGGTTTGTGACACGGCGGTCACTTGTGCGTTGGCGGTACGGATATCGACGCCTGGCTGAAAGAAAATTTTCACGATGCCCATACCGGGCAATGACTGCGACTCGATATGTTCGATGTCGTTGACTGTGGTGCTCAGTGATCGCTCATAGGTATAAATCACCCGTCCTGCCATGTCGGCAGGCGCCAGCCCGGTGTATTGCCACACCACGGCGACCACCGGAATGCCAATGTCAGGGAACACATCAGTGGGAGTGCGCACGGCCGCGAGGGGCCCGATGATGCAGATGAAAATCGCCAGCACGATAAACGTGTAGGGCTTGTGCAGTGCGGTCTTTACCAGCCCGAGCATGCCTGAACCTCCGAGGAGTGGAATTGCAAACCTCGGCAGTCTCCCCGTCCAAACCTAACGATCAGCTTTCAGTAACGTGAAGGTTCCTTTAGGAACTGCCTGAAAATCCCTTCATTTTCATTCATTTGGCCGCAGACTCGATGAGCGCCAAGCTTGAGGTCTATTCGACGGGGCAGGTTTTATCCCTGTCGTACTTTTTGCTTTTTTCTACGAGGCGTACGTGTGATGACTCTTAAACCGCTGCTGCTGATTCCGACCCTGAGCCTGGTGTTGTTGCTGTCGGCCTGTGCCGGGCCTATGCCCAAGCAAGACCCGAGCGAAGCCTGGATCGGCCTTAAAGAAGAGGGCAACAGTGACCTGATGGCCGAGCGCGTAGACGGCAAGAACATCAATGATGGTCGCTACTTTGAAGTCACCCCCGGCGCCCACCGCCTGGACGTGACCTTGTTTGAAGGCGCCACGGGGGATGAAAACCAGGTGGATTGTCAGGGCAAGGTCAATTACACCGGATTCAAGGCTGGTGAACATTACGAGTTGATCGAGTCGAGCCTGGGGCCTGAAGTCAGCGCGAGCCTGGTCGATGGCCATGGCAAGGAAGTAGCGCATACGGCGGACTTCAACTGTATGCCGGGGTAAGGCCTGCGCCTGCGTAGCAGCTGCCGAAGGAACGAGGCTGCGTTCGGCGACGCAGTCGTCGCAAATTAGACGCCTCGGTGTGTCAGAGATATTGAATGCTCGGGTTTTACGACGGCTACGCCGCCGAACGCAGCCTCGTTCCTTCGGCAGCTGCTACTAGGATGAGTGCATCAGGTAAATGATTTTACGATCTTGCCCAATGTTTCCATGGCCTTTTCGCAGGCGGGGTCCCACGGGCTGCCGTAGTTCAGGCGGATGCAGTTCCTGAAGCGCTGGGTGGCCGAAAATATTGGCCCCGGCGCGATGCTGATGCCTTGGGCCAGAGCCATCTGGAACAGCTTGAGCGAGTCCATCTGCTCGGGCAGTTCCAACCACAGGAAATACCCGCCCGAGGGCTGGCTGACGCGGGTTTGGGCCGGGAAGTAGCGGGCAATCGCCGCCAGCATCGCGCTCTGTTGTTCTTCCAGGGCATAACGCAATTTACGCAGGTGGCGATCGTAGCCGCCATGCTGCAAGTAATCGGCAATGGCAGCCTGGGCAGGCATCGAGGCGCACAGTGAGGTCATCAGTTTCAGACGTTCAATTTTCTGCGCGTAACGCCCTGCAGCCACCCAGCCAATGCGATAGCCCGGAGCCAGGCTCTTGGCGAACGAGCCGCAATGCATCACCAGGCCTTCGGTATCAAAGGCCTTGGCCGGTTTCGGTGCGTGCTGGCCGTAATACAACTCGGCGTACACATCGTCCTCAATCAGCGGCACCTGATGGCCGCGCAACAATTCGACCAGCGCCTGTTTCTTGGCCTCGGGCATGGTCGCGCCGATCGGGTTCTGAAAGCTGGTCATGCACCACACGGCCTTGATCGGATGGCGCTCGAGGGTTTGCTCCAGCACCCCGAGGTCGATGCCGTCACGGGGGTGTACCGGAATTTCCACGGCCTTGAGCTTGAGCCGCTCCAGCACTTGCAGGCAGGCGTAAAACGCCGGGGCTTCAATGGCCACCAGATCACCGGGTTCGGTGACGGCTTGCAGGCACAGGTTCAGGGCCTCCAGCGCGCCATTGGTGATCAGCAGTTCTTCCATGGGCAGCATCAGCCCGCCGACCATATAACGCAGGGCGATTTGCCGACGCAGTTGCGGGTTGCCGGGTGACATGTCGGTGACCACCATGCGCGGGTCCATCTCGCGGCTGGCGGTGGCCATCGAACGGGCAAGCCGTTGCAGCGGAAACAGCATCGGGCTGGGAAAAGCCGAGCCGAACGGCACGGTGTGCGGGTCTTTGATCGAGTCCAGTACCGAGAACACCAGAGCGCTGACATCCACCTGGGTGGACTCGGTGACGTGGCTGCTGAACACCGGCTCGCAAAACGGGCTCGGCGTATTGGCGTTGACGAAGTAGCCCGAACGCGGCTTGGCCCGAATCAGGCCGCGGCGCTCCAGCAGGTAATAGGCTTGAAACACTGTAGAGGGGCTGACGCCATAGGTCTGACTGGCATAGCGCACCGAAGGCACGCGCTGACCGGGGCCGAGCACCCCGGTGCGGATCAGTTCGGCAATATCGTCGGCGAATTTTTCGTAGCGTTTCATTGGGTAAGGCTCGGTCCGAAGGGGCTTGCGGCACTGCTTGCTGTGATTGTGGGAGCGGGCTTGCTCGCGATACAGGCACTGCGGTGTTTCTGATAAGCCGCAGTGATCCTATCGCGAGCAAGCCCGCTCCCACCCAGAAAATGTGCAGTCTAACGATTCAAGGGGGCAACAAAACGGCTTTTCGCCACACTGCGTACATTCGGCTCATCGGTGTCGGTAACCACAAACTCGATGGTTTGTGAGCTGCTTTTCGGCCTGTCGGCCAGCAGGGCGACAGATACCGGCACATCGACAATTTCGCCGGGGGCCAGGGTCAGCTCGGTTTTACCCTGCAACTGGAAGTCCTCGCTGTCTTGCAACGATACCCGATAGTGCTGCGGCTCCTGGGTCTTGTTGATGATTTTAAGGCTATAGATGTTTTCGATCTGGCCCTGGCTGTTTTCGCGGAACAGACCGCGGTCCTTGATCACATCCAGTGACACCATAGTGCGCTGGTTCAGGGCCACCACCAGCGCTCCGATCATGACTACCAGCACCACGGCGTAGCCAATCAGGCGTGGGCGCAGCAAGTGAGTCTTGCCGCCCTGCAACTCGTGTTCCGAGGTGTAGCGCACCAGGCCTGGCGCATAACCCATTTTTTCCATCACCGAGTCGCAGGCATCGATGCAGGCAGCGCAACCGATACATTCCATCTGCAAGCCATCGCGGATATCGATCCCGGTCGGACACACCTGCACGCACATATAGCAGTCGATGCAATCGCCCAGTTCTGCCTGTTTGGGTTCCACCCCGCGTTTGCGCGGGCCCCGGTTTTCGCCACGGGCCACGTCATAGGAAATAGCCAGGGTGTCTTTATCGAACATCACGCTCTGGAATCGTGCATACGGGCACATATGCATGCACACCGCTTCACGTAGCCAGCCGGCGCTGATGTAGGTGGCGCCGGTGAAAAACATGATCCAGAACAGGCTGATACCGGCTATTTCGAGGGTCAGCAGCTCAGTGGCCAACGGCCTGACCGGCGTGAAGTAACCCACGAAGGTCAGCGCAGTCAGCACGCTGATGGCGATCCACAGCGTGTGCTTGGCGCTGCGACGCAGGATTTTGTTTAGGCGCCAGGGGGCGGCTTGCAGTTTTATGCGTTGGTTTCTGTCACCTTCGGTGATCTTTTCGCACCACATAAACAGCCAGGTCCACGAGCTTTGCGGGCAGGTGTAGCCACACCACACCCGTCCTGCAAACACCGTGATCGCAAACAGGCCAAAGGCGGCAATGATCAGCAATGCCGACAACAGGATGAAGTCCTGCGGCCAGAACGTCGCACCAAAGATATGAAATTTGCTTTCAGACAAATCCCACAGGACCGCCTGACGGCCATCCCACGTCAGCCAGACCGTGCCGAAGAACAGTAAAAACAACAGGCCTGTACCCACTATTCGCAAGGTGCGGAACAGGCCAGTGAAGCTGCGGGTATGGATCACGTTGTCGCTGGACTTGTTTTTGATTTTTGCGGCTCTTGGTCGAGAAGCCTCAAATGATTCAAGTATCTGGACGGGAATTTGTTCGCTCATGGTCTTTCGCTCATCAGCCTCCATCAGGCATGCGCACTATGCCCAGCGAACTGTTTGCATAACAGACTCAGTTATTTGAATTAAAACCGGATCAGATGGTTTCCAAGGGCTGCCTGCGACAATAGGCTGCACCCCTGGCAACGCCACGGCTTTATTGGGCTTTTACGCCTGTAACCCAGGTGTGTCGGATTGAGGCTGATTAAGGTCAAGTAAATTAGCGAATCACTGAAGTTAACCTTCACAAGGGCAATCTGTGCATGTGTTTTGCATTGATACCTGCAGCGGCCCCCATCAACCCTTTTCAGCCTGTACCTGCGGGTGTGCGCGTGACCTCAAAGCAACACATTGCACTGTTATTGTGCGAAAACAGTGCAGTGTGCAGGGTTCTGCCCCAAGTTTTTTTGTCGGTCATTGGGGAGTCATCAAACGATACAGATTGTCTGACAACAGCTAGTCTTTGCTCTGTCTGTGGGTTGCAGGACACGGCTCAAGTCGATGGCTAAAACGCGTGCTGGGTCATGCGTAACCTTTACCGGATGGAGAGCAGCATGGATTCGAGCAAGCAAACGGGTAAAGGGAAGGACTCATCGTTACCCGACATCTCGGATATCGAGGCGCTGACCCGGGCAGAGCATCCCGATCCGTTTTCGGTATTGGGACCTCATGGGGATGGCGAGGACGGGCAGTATATCCGGGCTTTTTTACCGGGTGCGGTCAGTGTCAACGTGGTCGCCCGTGATGGCGGTGAAGTCCTTGGCCGCCTTGATGATTCGCAGGTGCCCGGTCTTTATGTGGGGCATTTTCCCCAGGCGCGGGGGTATCTGCTGCAGGTTGACTGGGGCAATGCTGTGCAGACCAGCGAAGATCCCTACAGTTTTGGCCCGTTGCTGGGTGAAATGGATCTGTACCTGTTTGCCGAAGGTAATCATCGCGACCTGAGCAGCTGCTTTGGCGCGCAATTGATCGAGGTCGATGGCGTGCCCGGTGTGCGCTTTGCGGTATGGGCGCCGAATGCGCGGCGGGTATCGGTAGTCGGTGATTTCAATGGCTGGGACGGGCGCCGCCATCCGATGCGCTTGCGCCATCCGAGCGGGGTATGGGAACTGTTTGTGCCACGCTTGCAGGCAGGTGAAGCGTACAAGTATGAGATTCTTGGCGCCCAAGGGATATTGCCGCTCAAGGCCGACCCTGTGGCGCTGGCCACGCAGTTGCCACCTGATACCGCGTCAAAAGTGGCTTCGCCCCTGAGCATCGACTGGCAGGACGGCGACTGGATGCAAGCGCGTGCGCAGCTTCAGCGCCATGATGCGCCGCTGTCCATCTACGAGCTGCATGTGGGCTCCTGGCAGTGTGAGGTTGATGATGTTGGCGAAATAGCACGCCAGTACACCTGGCCTGAGCTGGCAGAACGCTTGATTCCGTATGTGCAGCAACTGGGCTTCACGCATATCGAGCTGATGCCGATCATGGAGCACCCGTTTGGTGGTTCCTGGGGCTATCAACCCTTGTCGCAATTTGCCCCAACGGCGCGTTTTGGCTCGCCCGATGATTTTGCCGCGTTCGTCAATGCCTGCCATGTTGCCGGTATCGGCGTGATTCTGGATTGGGTGCCAGCGCATTTCCCCAACGATACCCACGGGCTGGCGCAATTTGATGGCACGGCGTTGTATGAATATGCGAACCCGCTTGAAGGGTTTCATCAGGACTGGAACACGCTGATTTACAATCTGGGGCGCACCGAAGTGCATGGCTTTATGCTGGCCTCGGCCCTGCACTGGCTCAAACACTTCCATATCGACGGGCTGCGGGTCGATGCGGTGGCATCCATGTTGTACCGCGACTACTCGCGTAAATCCGGCGAATGGGTGCCCAATCGTTATGGGGGGCGGGAAAACCTCGAGGCCATCGAGTTTCTGCGCCATCTCAATGACGTGGTTGCCCATGAAGTCCCCGGCGCGCTGGTGATTGCCGAAGAATCCACGGCCTGGCCGGGTGTCAGTCAAGGTACCGATCAGGGCGGCCTGGGGTTTTCGTATAAATGGAACATGGGCTGGATGCACGATTCGCTGCACTACATCCAGCAAGACCCGGTATACCGTGCGCACCATCACAACGAGCTGAGCTTTGGCCTGGTGTACGCCTGGACCGAGCGTTTTATCCTGCCGATTTCCCATGATGAAGTGGTGCACGGCAAGCACTCGCTGATCGACAAGATGCCCGGCGATCGTTGGCAAAAATTCGCCAACTTGCGCGCTTACCTGAGCTTTATGTGGGCGCATCCGGGCAAGAAACTGCTGTTTATGGGCTGTGAGTTCGGCCAATGGCGCGAGTGGAACCACGATCAGCAACTGGACTGGTATTTGCTGCAATACCCCGAGCACCGGGGCGTACAGAAACTGGTTGGCGATTTGAACCGTTTGTATCGCGAGCAACCTGCGCTGCATGAGCAGGATGACGTGGCACAAGGGTTCCAGTGGTTGATTGGTGATGACGCGGCCAACAGTGTTTACGCCTGGTTACGCTGGAGCAAGGACGGTTCGCCATTACTGGTGGTGGCCAACTTTACCCCGGTGCCGCGTGCGGGTTATCGCATCGGGGTGCCGCTGGCCGGCACCTGGCAGGAGGTGATCAATAGTGATTCGGCCGTCTATGCCGGTTCCGATTATGGCAATGGCGGCGGGGTGGTGACCGAGGAGCTGCCCAGTCACGGGCAGGGTTCGTCTCTGGCCTTGAACCTGCCGCCGTTGGGGGTGTTGATATTGCGGCCGGTGGCGGGGTAAAGGTCGCCTCAATATTACAAATGCACCTCAACCGCCAGCGGCAAATGATCGGATAAATGCGTCCAGGGCTTGTTGCCGAGGATTTCGGGATTGTGGCTGCTGGCGTTGCGCAAGTAGATGCGGTCCAGACGCAGCAGCGGCCAGCGCGCCGGGTAGGTTTTGGCCAACTGCCCGTGATGCCGCTCAAACACTTCATGCAGATCGTCGCGTTGGCGCAGGGCGGCATTGCCTTGCTGTTTCCAGTCGTTGAAGTCGCCTGCAATGATCACCGGCTCATTGGGCGGCAGGGATTTGAGCAACTGATTAAGCAGTACGATTTGTAGCTGTCGGTGGCTTTCCAACAGGCTCAAATGCACGCAAATGGCATGCACATTGTCGTGGCCGGGAACGTCCAGCTCGCAATGCAGCAGGCCGCGCCGCTCGGGGCCGGTGATGGAAATATCCAGATTGCGCGAGGCCTTGATCGGGTACTTGGACAGCAAGGCATTACCGTGATGGCCATTGGTATACACGGCGTTACGGCCGTAGGCGAAGTCGCTCCACATGCTGTCGGCGAGGAATTCGTATTGCGAGGTTTCTGGCCAGTCCTCGTAGCGGGATGCGTGTTTCTCGTGTTCGCCAAGCACTTCCTGCAGAAACACCAGATCAGCACCGGTGCTGCGCACGGCCTCGCGCAGTTCGGGGAGGATGAAGCGTCGATTGAATACAGTGAATCCCTTGTGCGTATTGACCGTCAGCACCTTGATTTGATGGACAGCAGGTGCTGTTGCCGTGGTAGCAGATGAAAGCGTGTTGCCGACAACATCATCAGTGGGCATGGTCACTCCTCTGTCAGGGGCAGTTTCAAAGCGGCAAGTTCAGGGTTTGCAGCTTGCCGCTTTTTATGGGGGCGTACTTGATGCTTATCAATATAGTCACGACACCTCAGGTCGTTGCAGTTCAAACAACACCAGTGAGCGACCGGTGACGCTGTAGGCCTTGTTGAACGGCAGGTGCTGTGGCCCTTTGATTGACGGGTCGGTGGTGTCGAGCTTGCATGACCAACTGATGCCCTGGGGGACTTTGGGCAGGTTGAAGTTGATTGTGTCGTGGCTCGCGTTGACCACGATCAGCAAGGTGGCGTCGGCTCCGGCCCGTTGTACCCCGGAGACCTGCGCTCGACCATCCAGCAGCATGCCCAGGCAGCGGGCTTGGCTGTCTTGCCACTGCTCGGTGGTCATCTCCTCGCCATCCGCTGCCAGCCAGGTCACGTCACTGACTCCAGGCGTCTCGCTGGAGTGGCCAATCAGAAACAGGCCGCGACGCAAGATGGGGTACTGCATGCGCAGCTTGATCAGGCGTTTGACAAACGCCAGCAGGGATTTGCCGGGCTTGTCCAGTTCCCAGTTGACCCAGCCGATTTCGCTGTCCTGGCAGTAGGCATTATTGTTGCCGTGCTGGGTGCGGGCGAATTCGTCGCCCGCGACCAGCATCGGCGTGCCCTGAGCCAGGAGCAGGGTGGCCATGAAGTTGCGCATCTGGCGCTGGCGCAACGCATTGATCTCGGGATCGTCAGTGGGCCCTTCGATCCCGTGGTTCCACGAAATATTGTTATTACTGCCGTCCTGGTTGTTTTCGTCGTTGGCTTCGTTGTGCTTGTCGTTGTATGACACCAGGTCGTGCAAGGTGAAACCGTCATGGGCGGTAACAAAATTGACCGAAGCATAGGGTCTGCGGCCACGGTGGTTGAACAGGTCGGCCGAGCCGGTCATGCGCCCGGCAAAGTCGGCCAGTTGGCCTTCGTCACCCTTCCAGAAAGCGCGTACGGTATCGCGAAAACGGTCGTTCCATTCCGCCCAGCCGGGCGGGAAACCGCCGACCTGATAGCCCCCGGGGCCGCAGTCCCAGGGTTCGGCGATCATTTTCACCCGACGCAACAGTGGGTCCTGACGGCAAGCCACCAAAAAGCTGTGACGCTGGCTAAAGCCGTCGTGGTAGCGCCCCAGAATGGTCGCCAGGTCAAAGCGGAAGCCATCGACGTGCATTTCGCGCGCCCAGTAGCGCAGTGAATCGGTGACCATCTGCAGGACGCACGGGTGGCTCAGGTCGAGCGTGTTACCGGTGCCGGAATCATTGATGTAAAAGCGCTTGTCTTCAGGCATCAGCCGATAGTACGAGGCGTTATCGATGCCGCGCATGGACAGGGTAGGGCCCAGCTCGTTGCCTTCGGCCGTGTGGTTGTAGACCACATCCAGAATCACCTCCAGCCCGGCCTTGTGCAGGCGCGCGACCATTTCCTTGAACTCGGCTATCTTGCCGCTGGCCAGGTAGCGCGGGTCCGGGGCGAAAAAACCGATGCTGTTGTAGCCCCAGTAGTTGGTCATGCCTTTTTGCAGCAGATGCTGGTCGTTGACGAATGCGTGCACCGGCAGCAGCTCGATACTGGTCACGCCGAGGCTGGTCATGTGTTCGACCACCTCATCGACCATCAGGCCGGCAAAGGTGCCGCGCACCTCATCCGGTACGGCGGGGTGGCGCATACTGATGCCGCGCACATGGGTTTCATAAAAAATCGTACGGTCCCACGGCACGGCCAGCCGATGATCCTGCCCCCAGGTGTGCGCCGGGTCTATCACCTTGCACTTGGGCACAAATGGCGCGCTGTCGCGCTCATCAAAGCTCAGGTCGGCATCCGGATGGCCGACGGTGTAGCCAAACAGGGCTTCGGACCATTTAAGTTCCCCAACCAACTGTTTGGCATAGGGGTCGATCAGCAATTTATGGTGGTTAAAACGATGACCGTTGGCAGGGTCGTAGGGGCCATACACGCGGTAGCCGTAAATCTGTCCGGGGTGTGCGTTTGGCAGATAGCCGTGAAAGATCTCGTCGGTGTACTCGGGTAATTCGATCCGCTCCAGTTCAACCTCACCGGCTGCGTCGAACAGGCACAATACGACTTTGCTGGCATTGGCGGAAAACAGGGCGAAGTTGACGCCTAATCCGTCCCACGTAGCGCCCAAGGGGAAGGGTCGGCCTTCGCGGATGCGCAAAGGGTCGCCAGTAAAAGGTGCTGACGTACGTTTACTCATGACCTGCTCCTGCACAACCGCAATTGAAGACGTAAATGGCCTGTGGGAGCGAGCTTGCTCGCGATTGCAACAACCCGGTCAACCTGCTCAACCAAGGTGTTTGAATCGCGAGCACGCCCGCTCCCACAGGTGGGGCTTTGTGCTCAAGATGAAGCAGGTTTGCGCGGTGCCCGGGGCTTTTTCTCTGCGACAGGTTTAGCCGGTGACTTGGCTTTGGTAGCCCGTGGTGCTGTTTTGGATGGAGCCAGTGCCTGTGCCTGCGCCAGTTTGTGAGCCATTTCCCAGTGACGCTCCTGCTGGCCATCAGGCCGACCCTCGGATTCCCAGATCTGGTAGGCAAACTCACGAATATGTTTGTCGTCGTTACTCATGGCAAAGCTCCTTGGGTGGTAGGGCAATTATCGATCTCGTTCATGGGCTTGCTGGCGGGCACAGGCCAGCAATTCGAAGCGTCGCGTGGCGTCGATCGCATCCAGCAACGTGTTGCAGTCGCCCGGCAAGCGTCGGCACCAGTTGGGGTGGCCGCTGACGGTGCCTGGCAAGTTGGCTTGCTCCTCAAGGCCAAGGGCGTCCTCGATCGGTAGCAGCACCAATGGTGCACGGGTGTGCCCCAGAAAACGGATACTGGCGTCCAGTGTCGGGGCGTTGCCCTGGGTTTCTTCCTGAAAGTTTTGCGGGTCCTGGCGCAAGGCCCGGTCCAGACCTTTGCACTCGTGTTGGCGATTTTCCCGCCAGCGGTGCGCAGCCACAGGGTCGATCAACCCCAGGCGTTCATTCCAGTCGATATCGCGTCCGCACAGCCAGCCATTGAGAGTGGGTAGATCGTGGGTGCTGGTGGTGGCCAGTGCATAGTCCGGCCAGTCCAGAATGGGTTTGAAGCGGGCGCCGTAGTCTTGCTCGAACAGCAGCACGCGAATCCCGAGGATCGCCCGCTCGCTGAGTTTTTCGCGCAGCCCGTCCGGCACCGTGCCGAGGTCTTCGCCGAGCACGATGGCTTGATGGCGTACAGATTCGAGGGTGACCAGGCGCAGCAGGTCATCGACCGGGTAATACAAATACGCCCCTTCGCTGGACGGTGCCCCCAGGGGGATTACCCATAAGCGTTGCAAACCCAGTACATGGTCAATGCGCAGCCCGCCAGCGTGGGCAAAGTTAGCGCGTAACATTTCGATAAAGGCACGGAAGCCGTTACGTTTCAGGCCTTCAGGTGAAAACGCGGAAATCCCCCAGCCCTGGCCTGCGCGGTTGAGTTGATCGGGTGGGGCGCCTACGGTCAGTTGCGCCAGCATTTCGTCCTGTCTGCACCATGCCTGGCTACCTGCGCCATCAGCGCCCACGGCCAGATCGGCGATCAGGCCGATAGCCATGCCGCTGGATCGTGCCGTGGTTTGTGCATGAGCCAGGCAGCGGGCGATCAGCCACTGACAAAAGGCGTAATACGCAATGACCTGCTGGTGCTCTTCGGCAAAGTGCAGCAATGCCGGGCTGTCGGGGTTGCGCCATTGCTCTGGCCAGTCGCGCCAATCGAGGCTGTGATGCTCGGCCACGCAGCGCTCTTGCAAGGCTTCGAAGCGGCAGTGGTTTTCCAGTGCCTCGCCTCCCAGTTCGCGAAAGCGCTCGAAGTCGTCCATGCGCGGATGTTCGCCCCGGGAAAAGTCATTGTAGAGCTGGCGCAGCAGTGTCTGTTTGGCCCGGGTCACGGCTGGCCAGTCAATCAGGGGCAATTGCTCCAGGCGCTGCAATTCTTCTTTCAGGCCCGTAGCGTCGATGGCCCTGTTTAGCGCCTCTTCACCCAGAATGCTGGCGGGTGCGGCATACAGGCTGTTGAGGAACAGACGGCTGGACGGTGAATACGGGCTGTAATGCTTGGGCGCGCTGCTGAACATGGCGTGCAGGGGGCTGATTGCCAAGGCATCCGCGCCGCGCTCACCGGCCGCCCGCAGCAGGGTTTCCAGTGCCTGGGTATCGCCAAAGCCACCATCGCCTTGGCGATGCAGCGAATACAGCTGAGCACTTAGGCCCCAGGCACGGGGTGCTGCCTGATGCAGGGCATCGGCAATGCTGAAACATTTGGCCGGGGCTACGGCGAGGGTGAAATGCTGATCGTCCAGTTGCACCCGGTGGTAACCAATGGGAATCATGCCCGGCAGTACCGCGTCGGCATCCAGCTGGATCGCCAGGGAGTCACCGTTTTCCAACTGCACGACGCACTGGCTGTGAGGGTGGAAATAACGAGACAAATCCAGCGCCTTGCCCACATCTGCGGTCAGTAATGGCGGCAGCCGTTTGTTCTGTTGTTCCAACTGCAAATTCAGCAGGCTGGTTTCGATAGCTTCGGCGCTGTCGGCAGGTAAGCCCAAGCCCGCCAGAATGGCTTCCAGTGCGCTTGGTTGAACCCTTTGTGGCTGACCGTTGGCATCGATCCAGTCAACGGCCAGCCCGGCTCGGCCAGCGAGTACTTCAAGTTGCGCTTCACTCATTGGCGGTTCCCTTGGTGGCGATAGATGATCGGACGTCAGGCAGATCCGCAGGTGGTATTGCTCAAGGTGACACGCTGCGAAGCAGTGACTTGGCAACCAGTTGTTCATAAAGCTCGGCGTAGGGTTCCACCGCCTTGCACCAGTTGAAGGGTGCTGCCATCGCGCGGCAACGCATGGCGTTAAACAGCGCGGGGTAGCTGAAGACCTTGAATGCTCGCTTCAGAGCCTGCTCGTAACTGGCCACGGTGGATTCATCGAACAAAAACCCGGTAACGCCATTTTCGATGGTATCGGCCAGACCACCGGTGTTGCGTGCTACCGGCAGTGAACCGAAGCGTTGTGCGTACATTTGGCTCAGGCCGCAGGGTTCATAGCGCGATGGCATCAACAGGAAATCGCTGCCCGCGAACATGCGCCGAGCGTCGGTTTCATTGAAGCCGATACGTACCCCGATCTGACCGGGGAAACGCAGGGCCAGTTCACGCATGGCCTGTTCCTCCTCCGGCTCGCCGCGACCGATGATGCAGATCTGTCCGCCCGATGCCACGATAAAAGCGGCCACGGCTTCGGTCAGGTCCAGGCCTTTTTGGTACACCAGCCGCGAAACCACGGCGAACAGCGGCCCTTTGGAGGGTTTGAGTTCAAACAGGCTGCGTACATGGGCGGTGTTCAGGGCTTTGGCGTCCCAGTCGCCGATGCCGAACGGGGCAATCAGATGCGGGTCGGTTGTGGCTTCCCAGCTTTCATCAATGCCATTAGGGATACCGCTCAGCAGCCCTTGCTGGGTTTTGCTGGCTAAAAAGCCATCCAGGCCGCAACCGAAGGCCGGAGTGGTGATCTCTGCGGCATAGGTGGCACTGACCGTGGTGATGTGGCTGGCATAGGCCATGCCGGCCTTGAGGAACGACAACTTGCCATAGAACTCCATGCCGTCCTGTTGCAGGGCATGGTGCGGAATACCCAGCTCCGGGCAGCAGGCCCGGCTGAATACGCCCTGGTAGGCCAGGTTGTGAATGGTGAATAGCGTTGGCGTGCGCTGACCGCGCCAATGCATATAAGCCGGGGCCAGCCCGGCAGGCCAGTCGTGGGCGTGGACCAGGTCTGGCTGCCAATGAATCTGCGCCAGGTTGGCCGCAATATCGGCCGCGGCCAGGCCCAGGCGGGCGAAGCGAATATGGTTGTCGGGCCAGTCACGGCCGTTATTGGCGCCATATGGGGTGCCTTCGCGTTCATACAGCTCGGGGCAAATCAGTACATAGATGACCAGGCCGTCCTTCAAGTCCATGCGCCCGATCTTGCAGGCGGGCAGGGCTGCATGCCCACCGAGTTCGCCGATGATATGGATCGGGTTGTCGCTGTTGAGTACTTGTGGGTAGCCGGGAATCAACACCCGCACATCATGTAAATGATGCATGGCCCGTGGCAGCGCGGCAGACACATCGCCCAGGCCGCCGGTTTTCACCAGATCGGCCAGTTCGGAGGTGACAAACAGCACTTTCTTTTTATTGGGATTAGCGCTCGGCAGTACCTGCACGGGCTTCCCGGCAGGGGCCAGGCCTGACAATGAAATCAGCTCATTAATAACTTGCGGGTGCAGACGTTCTGCTTGATTTGGCGCAGCAGCACTGATCATGAATCTCTCCCGTTGTATTTATTGATCCCTAACGGCCACCCGGCCGGTACGTCCTCACTTGCTGATCCGCCACATCCCGCCTGCGTAAAAGCCCAGAAGGTAAATAAGGCACTGCAAGGAATGCACCAAAAGCGACGACCCTGTTTGAAATTGACCTATCACGGGCGCTAAAGATTCACTTATATAAATACGACGTTAAAACGCCGTACACACGACAGCGTTAAGTGTAGGAGAGATAGGTCAAGGTGCTAGGTGGGAGTCGGAACTTTTGTAGGACAAGGGCATATTTGTTGTAATAAATTTTCTACCACATGATGTGTGTCACTGTTATGTCAATACGTCGCGCAGCTCTGGACTTTTTGGTAGCCGCTGACGAGGACCGAAGGCTGCGAGCTCTTGATCTTGCGAACGGGACAAAAAAGCTCGCAGCCCTCGCTCCTCGTCAGCGGCTACAGTGCACTCAATGCTCCAGAGGATTTCAATAACAGGGCGAGCGCACCATTGCAGTGCGCTCGGTACTGAAATCTCAGTTGCCGGGGTACTCGGCAATCACCTGGTCTTTACCGTCGTTGCGCAGGCCGATCACCTGGTACGCGTCCTTGCGATCACCCATTTCCATTCCGGGTGAGCCCATGGGCATGCCCGGTACGGCAATCCCTTTGATGTCATTGCGCTTGGTCAGGGCAACCACTTGTTCGGCGGGTACATGGCCTTCAACGAATTTGCCGTCGATCACTCCGGTATGGCACGAAGCCAGTCGCGGCTGGACGCCGAGGCGCTGTTTCACGCTGCTCATATCGGCTTCCACATGGTCATTGACCTTGAAGCCATTGGTTTCAAGGTGAGAAATCCAGGCTTTGCAGCAGCCACAGTTGGCATCACGATGCACATCAATGGTCAGTTGTTCGGCGGCTTGAGCCATTGAGGCCAACAGCAGGGCCGAGAGAGCGGCAAGGCGCAATGGAGTTTTCATCGAGTTCCTCTTTACGAAAAAAGTGTCAGCTTGAGCGATAGGGACTGTCAGGCAACTGATGGC
Source organism: Pseudomonas sp. ML2-2023-6 (assembly GCF_037055265.1). Taxonomy (NCBI): domain Bacteria; kingdom Pseudomonadati; phylum Pseudomonadota; class Gammaproteobacteria; order Pseudomonadales; family Pseudomonadaceae; genus Pseudomonas; species Pseudomonas sp. ML2-2023-6. Next base: position 2,772,168 of record NZ_CP146347.1, read on the forward strand.
AAGATGACAATTGTGTCAGGTTCAGCGTGCTCCGCTTATTGGCCCAGCCGCAAGCTGGCGCGAATACCTTTCACCTCTGGCTCGTTGGCCTTGTAACCGTCTGCGGGGCCCGCGTAGGAAAGCGCGTAAGCGCTGTTGCCCTGAGTGGCGGCTACCAGTGTCTGAGTGATGACGTGGTTACCGTTCTGAGTGATCTTGCAGGTGGTTTCCAGCGCATCCAGGCCGCCCAGCGTGCTGCTGCGGATTTTGCTGCATGCACTCTGGTATCCGCCTTTGGCGAAGTTCTGTTGCAGGGTTTTGCGCATCTGCAACAAAACCGCCTCCATATTTACCTTGTGTTCAGGTGCCAGGGTCGACTGGGTCAGCTCCATGACCATCTGCGGATCGCCATTGGCGTCGTTCTTCACTGCTCGCTGGCGCACGCTGGTGTCGTCAGTCGCAGGCGGTACGGCTTGCACTTCCCAGTCTGCGGGCCAGGTAATCATCAGCCCTTCGGCGTTGGCCACGGGCAGCGCAGCGAGCAGGCATAAGCCGATAAAAACAGGTAAACGGCGAGCAAAGTGCATGGATATCGGGCCTTTTTGGCAAGTTTTGACAGTAATAGTGTATCAACAGGTGTCGAGGTATTGCTTTGCAGCGTGACATCATTTTCGACCATTGCTCAGCTAAACCTTTGCTTCTTATGTCTAATCCCGGACAATCGCGCCCCTCTTATGGCTGGGGCGATGTCAGCAAGGTGTTTCTTGTCCGCCCCGGCTGCGTGGTAACGACCGGCTAGCGGAGATTCGACCGGATGAATGACCAGGCTAACAGCGTTGACGAACGCTTCGACGAGACCCCAGCGACCCTGAGTCGCTGGAACCGTCATGACACCACCTGGATGCTGGGCCTGTTTGGCACAGCGATTGGCGCAGGTACTTTGTTTTTGCCAATCAACGCTGGGCTTGGCGGCTTTTGGCCGTTATTGATTCTGGCGCTGCTGGCGTTCCCGATGACCTTTTACGCCCACCGTGGCTTGACCCGATTCGTTCTCTCCGGTCGCGAAGGCTCAGATATCACTGACGTGGTAGAAGAACATTTCGGCCTGCGCGCCGGTGCAGTGATTACACTGCTGTATTTCCTGGCCATTTTCCCTATTTTGCTGATTTATAGCGTAGCGCTGACCAACACCGTCGGCAGTTTTATGCTTAATCAATTGCATATCACGCCACCACCACGGGCCATCCTGTCGCTGGTGCTGATTCTGGGCTTGCTGATCGTTGTGCGCTGCGGCGAACAAGTGATCGTGAAGGCCATGAGCATGATGGTCTACCCGTTTATCGTTGCATTGCTGTTTTTGGCGGTGTTTCTGATCCCGCACTGGAATGGCGGCATTCTGAGTACCGCAAGCACGCTGCCGGAGCCTTCGGCTTTATTGCACACCTTGTGGTTGGCGATTCCGGTGATGGTGTTCTCCTTTAACCATTCACCGATCATCTCGGCTTTCGCCGTAGATCAAAAGCGCCGTTACGGTTCGAACGCCGACGAGCGCAGCTCGCAGATCCTGTCCCGCGCCCATCTGCTGATGGTGGTGATGGTGCTGTTCTTTGTCTTCAGCTGTGTGCTCACGCTGTCGCCTGAACAACTGGCCGAAGCCAAGGCCCAGAACCTGTCGATCCTGTCCTACCTGGCCAACCACTTCAGCAACCCGACCATTGCATTTGCCGCGCCGCTGATTGCGTTCGTGGCCATTGCCAAGTCATTCCTGGGCCACTACATCGGCGCCAGCGAAGGCCTTAAAGGTCTGGTACTGAAAACCGGCAAGCGCCCAGGCGCGAAAAACCTCGACCGCATGACCGCTGCTTTCATGCTGGTGGTGTGCTGGGCCGTGGCAACGCTTAACCCAAGCATCCTGGGCATGATCGAAACCATGGGCGGGCCGGTGATTGCTGCCATTCTGTTCCTGATGCCCATGTACGCGATCCGCCGGGTGCCCGCCATGCGTCAGTATTCGGGGCAGATCTCCAACGTGTTTGTAACTGTTGTGGGCCTGATCGCGATTTCGTCGCTGGTGTACTCGCTGATCCCTTGATGCTTGCCCCGGTCGCCGCCGTTCTGCGCGGCGACACTTCGGTGATTGTCCAGCTCAAGCCGCCCAAGGCTTGAGTCTGGCCAGTGCTGCGAATATGATTGCGACCCATTCCTATTCGCAGTGTGCTGCCAGCACGTCCGAGGGTTCCCGTGTCGCCATCCCCGTCGAACTTACCCTAGCTGCGATCACCACGGTTGGCTGTTGAACTGGCTGCGGCGGCGCTTGCGCGATACCGACAGTGCTGCTGATGTGCTGTTCACTGAGCAACAGCGATTGATGGTGTTGCGGATGGGCGAAATTATTACTACGGCGCTCCACGCAATCTGATGCTGGGGATGAAGTACCGTTTCTGAAGAGGCTTTCTGGGAGCGTGCTTGCTCTCGATCAATCGCGAGCAAGCGCGCTACAGGTTGTGGGTTATTTACCCGACAACAACGCCTCTAGTTTTTCCTGGTCACGGGCGAACTGGCGAATGCCCTCGGCCAGTTTCTCAGTGGCCATTGCATCTTCGTTGGAGGCCCAGCGGAATTGCGCTTCGTTCAGGTTCAGACGCGGTTCGCCCGCGTGGCCTGGAGCCAGTTTGCGCTCCAGTTTACCGTCGTCCAGAGCCAGTTTTTCCAGCAAGTCCGGGCTGATGGTCAGGCGGTCGCAGCCAGCCAGTTGCTCGATCTGGTTGAGGTTGCGGAAGCTGGCGCCCATTACCACGGTGTTGTAGGCATTGGCCTTGTAGTAGTTGTAGATACGGGTCACGGACTGCACGCCCGGATCATCGGAACCGGTGTAGTCGGTGCCGGTGGACTTCTTGTACCAGTCGTAAATCCGACCTACGAACGGCGAGATCAAAAATACCCCGGCATCGGCACAGGCAGCGGCCTGGGCGAACGAGAACAGCAGGGTCAGGTTGGTTTGAATACCGTCCTTTTCCAGTTTCTCGGCAGCGCGGATGCCTTCCCAGGTCGAGGCGAGCTTGATCAGGACGCGGTCGCGGCCTACACCAGCCTTGTCGTAAAGCTCGATCAACTGGTTGGCTTTGTTCAGCAGGGCCGGCTCGTCAAACGATAGACGGGCGTCGACTTCAGTCGAAATGCGCCCCGGTATCACTTTCAAGATACCGCTACCTACCGATACCGCGAAATGATCGCAGGCCAGGCCCACATTGCCCTTGGCGTGGCTGATGGCGTTTTGCAGCAGCTCGGCATAACCGGGCATCGCTGCAGCCTTGAGCAGCAGCGACGGATTGGTGGTTGCATCCACAGGTTTGAGACGGGTAATCGCGTCGAGGTCGCCGGTGTCTGCGACCACGGTGGTGAACTGCTTGAGTTGTTCCAGCTTGGAAGTCATGAGCGTCTCTGTCGAAAAGGTATTAATGGCAGTACAGATTGATTGCGTCGTCGATCAATAGTTCGTTGAACGAAGAATGCCGTTGAATACCTTCTCGATGCAACCAATGGAACAGATTTAATCTGTCGTAGTGCCATTACCTGGATTTCAGAGTTCCAGCTTGCCCCATCCTGGCTTGCGCGGCTCTGGTTCGCTGATCTGCACAGCATTGACGGTTTTGCCGGTGGCCAGCTCAACCCGGCGTGCCACTTCCGGGTCGTCGGCAAAGGGGATCAGGCTGGCCTCGTCTATATCCTTTGCGGTTTTATGCTTCAGGCACCAGCCGACCGCAAAGTAGAGGCTGATTACGGCGGCACAGTTGAGGGCTATTTCGAGCATGGCAAGGCTCCTTGCTGAGTGCAGCGCACGCCTGCGGCATGCGCTGCAACGGGGTCAGGCGATCTGGGCGCTCAGTTCGGCCTGTTTGAAGTTGGCCACGCGCACCGTGCGCCATACGTTCCAGGCCATCAGCAGCATGCCGCAGAGGAAGAACAGCCCGCCCACAAGGCGCACGACGAAGCCAGGGTGACTGGCCTGCAACGACTCGACAAACGAGTAGGTCAGCGTGCCGTCATCGTTGATTGCACGCCACATCAGGCCCTGGGTGATGCCGTTGACCCACATCGAGGCGATGTAGAGCACCGTGCCGATGGTGGCCAGCCAGAAGTGCAGGTTGATCAGGGCAGTGCTGTACATCTGCTCGCGGCCGAAGATTTTCGGGATCATGTGGTACAGCGCACCGAAGGTGATCATCGCTACCCAGCCCAATGCCCCGGCGTGAACGTGGCCGATGGTCCAGTCGGTATAGTGGGAGAGGGCGTTGACGGTCTTGATCGCCATCATCGGGCCTTCAAAGGTCGACATGCCGTAGAACGCCAGCGACAGCACCAGAAAGCGCAGGATCGGGTCGGTGCGCAACTTATGCCAAGCGCCCGAGAGGGTCATCATGCCGTTGATCATGCCGCCCCAGCTGGGTGCCAGCAGAATGATCGACATCGCCATGCCCAGCGACTGAGCCCAGTCCGGGAGGGCGGTGTAGTGCAGGTGGTGCGGGCCTGCCCAGATATACAGGGTGATCAGCGCCCAAAAATGCACGATGGACAGGCGATAGGAGTAAATCGGCTTACCGACTTGCTTGGGCACGAAGTAGTACATCATCCCGAGAAAGCCGGTTGTCAGGAAGAAGCCTACAGCGTTATGCCCATACCACCACTGCACCATGGCATCGGTGGCGCCGGAGTACACCGGATAAGATTTGAACCAGTCCACGGGGATTGCCAGGTGGTTGACCACGTGGAGCATGGCGATCACCAGAATAAAAGCGCCGAAAAACCAGTTGCCGACATAAATATGCTTTGTTTTGCGCCGCACCACGGTGGTGAAAAAGACGATGGCGTAGGCCACCCAGACCACGGTCATCCAGACCGCGCCGGTGAACTCGATTTCGGCGTACTCCTTGGTCGTGGTGTAGCCCAGGGGCAGGGTGACCAGCATGATCACAATCACTGACTGCCAGCCCCAGAAAGTAAAGGCTGCGAGCCTGTCAGAGAACAGCCGCACCTGGCAGGTACGCTGCACGGCGTAGTAGCTGGCGGCGAATTGCGCGCTGCCGGCAAAGCCGAAAATCACCAGACTGGTGTGCAGCGGTCGCAGGCGGCCGAATGTGGTCCAGGGCAGGTCGAGGTTCATCTGTGGCCAGGCCAGTTGTGAGGCGATCCACACGCCCATGGCCATGCCGATAACACCCCAGACCACGGTCATGATGGCGAATTGGCGGACAACCTTATAGTTATAGGCCTGCCCGTTTAGTGCTGTGCTCATGCTCAAGTCTTCCACGGTTCAAAGTCCTGCCAGGCCTCGTGGTCTGGCGCAGGGTGAACTTTAGGAAGCTTGAGCAAAACAAAACAGATTCAGAAAATCATAATTAATACGGATCAGATTTTATCTCAGGTTTAATCGAGAATTTTCTTAACTGATCTGGTTTTAATTGGTTTTCAATAATTTAAAAGCAACTGAGCTGTAGGGCTCGGGCCCATGTGTATTGCGTGCTCTATCACATTCAACGTCGGATAAAACCTGGTTCTGCGGCGATTCTCCAATGCTTGGCTATACCTATATGGCGCGTTCTTACGGTTGCGTCCCCTACAGGAGTTACAGCATGAAGCTTGGCTTAATGATCGGTACGTTGTGCATCGCCTCAATCGGGATGGTCGGTTGTGCGAGCAAGGTCCAGCAACCGGATGAGTACTCCGGCTTTTTAAAAGATTACAGCCGCCTTAAAGAAGGCAAGTCGCCGTCTGGTGCAGAAGTGATGCGTTGGGTTGACCCTCAGCTCAAGATCAACCAATACACCAGCGTTTATATCGAGCCGACCCAGCTGTACCCGGCACCCAAGCCTACGGAGAAAATCCCGCAGAGCACTTTGAATGGCATCACCAGCTACTATGATCAGGCGCTGAAACGTGAAATGAGCAAATCACTACCGCTGGCCAGTGGCCCAGGCCCAGGGGTGATTGTGGTGCGGGCAGCCATCACTGCGGTCAGCAGCGAGACCGAGAGCCTGGCACCTTATGAGTACATTCCGGTAGCGCTGGTTGCGGCGGCTGTGAGCACGGCGTCGGGGATCCGTGATCAGGAAACCCAGTTGGCCACTGAGGCCGTGTTTATCGACGGGCAAAGTCAGGATGTGGTTGCCCAAGTGGTTCGCAAAGGCATCGGCAAGCCGTTGAGTAACGACAGCCAGGTGATGAGGGCCGATGACGTGAAAAAGGTCATCGATAGCTGGGCATCGGACATGCATCAGTCGTATTTGAAGCTGAAAAAGTAACCGCGCGGTACTTGTGGGAGCGAGCCTGCTCGCTCCCGTTGCTGCGCCTGCAACTATTTACCGAAAGTGACGTTGATCCCGGCAAACAGCGTGAACTGGGGCAGGTCGTCACCCTTGCGCTCCACAGTCCATTGCGGTTCAACGAAGGCGTTGAGAATGTTGCTTCCGGCTTTCCAGGCTTTGCCCACGCCCAAGCCGATGGGGATGTAGTGCGTGTTGCTTTTCAGGTCGTAGGTCCAGGTGCCTGTGGAGCGCAAGTACCAGCCCTTGGGCAGGTTGTGGATGATAAATGGCTGAAAGGTGGCGCTTTCAACATGCTGGCGGTCGCTGTCACCGGCGAACGAGCTTTGGTACTGCACCAGCGCACCCAGCAGGCCGCGTGGTGAGGCGTCGATGGCAATAGCGGCCAGGCCGGCTTGCCACTTGCCGGTGCCCAGTTCGTCATGTTCGGCGGTTGGCGCGGTGATTTGCGGGCCGATGCCAAGCTGCACACCTTCGGTTTTGAGCAGGAATATATCGAACAGGTTGAGGTCGCCAATCCCGGTGCTGTAGCCGCTGTGGGGATTGGGCCGGGTACTGATCGGCAGCGTGACGCGCAGCAGTTGTGGTACGCCGATAAAGTCATTGGGCGCCACGGGCAGGGCGCCTCGCAACAGGGCGTCATTGGTGTGGATATTGCTGTCGTAGACCTGCGGCGTGTAATAGTCCTGAAGATTGATTCCCGGAGCGAGGCTCAGCGGGTTGTTGCTTTTGTTGGCGGTCTCGGCGTTATCGGCCAGTGCGTCAGCAGCAGGGCACAGAACAAGTGACAGCAACAATCCTGAGGCGAGGCGAGGCGTGTGATGGGCATGGCAGTCCTGTTCCTTGGATACTGACCGTTAACGCTAGCAGTTGGCCTGTACACTGCCGGTATTTATGACCGTTTTGAGTACGGCTACACAGAAAGTTGCAGCCTGTATCGTTATGGCATGCAGTGGCGGCGGCTTTGTAGGAGCAATCTTTTTGTAATGGTAAACATGAGATTTTATGTTCAGCCCATAGGTCAGCCTGCCTGATTCATGTTTAACTTCGGCCTCTTCAACAACCTGTCAAAAAGGACATCGTTCATGGCTCAAGTGACGCTTAAAGGCAACCCTGTTCAAGTCAACGGCGAACTGCCTGCAGTAGGTTCCAAGGCGCCGGCGTTTTCGCTGGTTGCAGGTAATTTGTCCGATGTAACACTGGCGAGCTTTGCCGGTAAGCGTAAAGTGCTGAACATCTTCCCAAGCGTTGATACCCCGACTTGCGCGACCTCCGTGCGCACGTTCAACGCTCATGCCAACGAACTGGCCAACACCGTTGTGCTGTGCATCTCGGCTGACCTGCCATTCGCCCAAGCACGCTTCTGCGGCGCTGAAGGTCTGGAAAACGTACAAAACCTGTCGACCCTGCGCGGCCGTGAGTTCATCGAGAACTACGGCGTGGCAATCGCAGATGGCCCGCTGGCTGGCCTGACTGCTCGCGCTGTCGTAGTACTGGACGAAAACGACAATGTGCTGCACAGCGAACTGGTTAAAGAAATCGCTGAAGAGCCAAACTACGAAGCAGCGCTGGCTGTTTTGAAGTAAGTCGTACCGCAAGACCAAAAGCGGCCTGGCACCCAAAGTGTCAGGCCGTTTTTTTTGCGTTCTACTTTGTATTGATTGCAAAACTGTGGGAGCGAGCCTGCTCGCGAAGGTGGTTAACGAAGGCGAATGTTGCCGGAATTATGGCGGGGCTCTTGATATTTTCGCGAGCAGGCTCGCTCCCACAACATGGACTCAGGTAATACCAAAAGGGGCTACAGAGGCTCTATAACGTAAATACCCGGTAAAGAACCTTTTCATAACGGTCTGCACTGCTTATCGTTCGGCTTCCTGAAAATTATCGCTCGCGCTAATGGTTGATCATTCCATGCAATCCTCTGTTTCCCACAAATCCCGTTTCTGGCTGTTTGGCCTGCTGGCCTTGCTGATCGTCGTTGGTCTGTGCTGGTGGCTATGGCCGTCCGCCTCGAAAAAGGCCGTGACCGATCAGCCTGCCGGGCACACCGGTCGCTCGGGGATGATGCGTCCCGGGTTTGGCGGTTCGACTCAGCCTGTGCCGGTTCGAGTGTCGCAAGTGACGCAGGGTGATTTTCCGGTGTACTTCAAGGCGCTGGGGACTGTGACGGCACTCAACACCATCAACGTGCGCAGTCGTGTGGCAGGGGAGTTGGTCAAGATCAACTTCAAGGAAGGGCAAATGGTCAAAGCTGGCGAACTGCTGGCTGAAATCGACCCGCGCAGCTATCAGAATGCGTTGCTGCAAGCAGAAGGCACGCTGCTGCAGAATCAGGCGCAACTGAAAAACGCTCAGGTCGATGTGCAGCGCTATCGCGGCCTGTACGCCGAAGACAGTATTGCCAAGCAAACCCTCGACACCGCCGAAGCATTGGTCAGCCAATATCAGGGCACGGTCAAGACCAATCAGGCTGCGGTCAACGATGCCAAGCTGAATCTGGAATTCACCAAAATCCGCGCCCCCATCGCTGGTCGTGTGGGCTTGCGCCAACTGGATGTCGGTAACCTGGTGGCGGCCAATGACACTACAGCGCTGGTGGTGATCACCCAGACCGAGCCGATCGTGGTCAGTTTCACCTTGCCCGAGACCAACCTGGCGCTGGTGCTTGAGCGCTATCGCAGCGGCGCCAAAATGCCGGTGCAGGCCTGGAACCGTGGTGACACCAAAGAGCTGGCGGTGGGCGTATTGAGCAGCATCGACAACCAGATCGATATCACCACCGGCACCTTGAAGTTCAAGGCACTGTTCGAGAACCGCGATCAGGCGCTGTTCCCCAACCAGTTCGTCAATGTGCGCCTGTTGGCTGACACTCTGAAAAACGTGGTGCTGGCGCCGACGGCAGCCATTCAGTACGGCACCAACGGCTCGTTCGTGTATGCAATGGATGGCGACAACAAAGTCAAGATTCGCACCGTCAAAGTGGGCGTCACCGATGGCGACGTAACAGTGATCGAAGATGGCCTGGCACCGGGTGATCGTGTGGTGCTCGAAGGCACTGATCGCTTGCGCGATGGTGGCGCGGTGGAAGTGGTCAACGACAGCGTCGAAGTGCCTGCAACTGCAGCCGGGCAAGTGCTCGATGGCGGCTCTGACACCGATGCAGCCCCAGCCTCTGACAAAGCCAAGACCAAGGCCCGCGAATGAATCTGTCGCGGCTGTTTATCCTGCGCCCGGTCGCAACCACGCTGTGCATGCTGGCCATCGTGTTATCCGGGATCATCGCTTATCGCTTGCTGCCAGTGTCGGCCCTGCCTCAGGTCGACTACCCGACCATTCGCGTGATGACGCTGTATCCCGGAGCCAGCCCGGATGTCATGACCAGCGCCGTGACCGCGCCGCTTGAACGTCAGTTCGGGCAAATGCCGGGCCTGACGCAAATGGCCTCGACCAGTTCCGGTGGCGCATCGGTACTGACCCTGCGCTTTAATCTCGACATCAACATGGATGTGGCCGAGCAACAGGTACAGGCCGCGATCAACGCTGCCAGCAACCTGCTGCCCAAGGATTTGCCGGCACCACCGGTGTACAACAAGGTCAACCCGGCGGATACCCCGGTGCTGACCCTGGCGATCACCTCCAAAACCATGCTGCTGCCCAAGCTCAATGATCTGGTCGATACGCGCATGGCGCAAAAAATTGCCCAGATCAGTGGCGTCGGCATGGTCAGTATCGCGGGCGGTCAGCGTCAGGCGGTGCGGATCAAGGTCAACCCCGAGGCACTGGCCGCCAATGGCCTGAACCTGGCGGATGTGCGCACCCTGATTGGCGCATCCAACGTCAATCAGCCCAAGGGTAACTTTGACGGCCCGACCCGGGTGTCGATGCTGGACGCTAACGACCAGCTGAAAACCCCCGAGGAATACGCCCAACTGATCCTCGCCTATAACAACGGTGCACCGTTGCGGCTCAAGGACGTGGCCGAAATTGTCGACGGTGCCGAGAACGAACGTCTCGCGGCCTGGGCCAACGAAAACCAGGCGGTATTGCTCAATATCCAGCGCCAGCCCGGTGCCAACGTGATTGAGGTAGTGGACCGGATCAAGGCGCTGTTGCCGAGCATCACCGACAACCTGCCGGCTGGCATCGACGTCACGGTGCTGACCGACCGTACGCAAACCATCCGCGCCTCGGTGCGTGATGTGCAGCACGAATTGCTGATCGCCATTGCGTTGGTAGTGATGGTGACATTCCTGTTTCTGCGCCGAGCCAGCGCGACCATCATCCCCTCGATTGCCGTACCGCTGTCGCTGGTGGGTACATTCGGGGTGATGTATCTGGCTGGCTTCTCGATCAACAACCTGACGCTGATGGCTCTGACCATTGCCACCGGTTTTGTGGTGGATGACGCCATCGTCATGCTGGAGAACATCTCGCGCTATATCGAGGAAGGCGACAGCCCGATGCAGGCGGCGCTCAAGGGCGCCAAACAGATCGGCTTCACCCTGATCTCGCTGACCCTGTCGCTGATTGCGGTATTGATCCCGCTGCTGTTTATGGCCGACGTGGTAGGGCGGTTGTTCCGCGAGTTTGCGATTACCCTGGCGGTGGCGATCCTGATCTCGCTGGTGGTCTCGTTGACCCTGACCCCGATGATGTGCGCCCGCCTGCTCAAGGCCGAACCCAAGCCCGAAGAACAGGGGCGCTTCTACCGCGCCAGCGGCGCCTTTATCGACTGGATGATCGCCGAATACGGGCGCATGTTGCAGTGGGTACTCAAGCACCAGCCGCTGACCCTGCTGGTGGCCATCGGCACACTGGGCTTGACCGTATTCTTGTACATGGTGGTGCCCAAGGGGTTTTTCCCGGTGCAGGACACCGGGGTCATCCAGGGCATCTCCGAAGCGCCGCAATCGATTTCCTTCAGCGCCATGAGCCTGCGTCAGCAGGAGCTGGGCAAGATCATCCTGCAGGACCCGGATGTTGAAAGCCTGTCGTCGTATATCGGCGTGGACGGTGATAACCCGACGCTCAACAGCGGGCGCATGCTGATCAACCTCAAGCCCCACAGCGAGCGCAACGAAAGTGCCTCCGAGGTGATTGCACGTTTGCAACCGCAACTGGACAAGCTGACGGGGATTCGCCTGTTTATGCAGCCGGTGCAGGATTTAACCATCGAAGACCGCGTGAGCCGTACCCAGTACCAGTTCAGTCTGTCTTCACCGGATGCCGAGATGCTCAGCACCTGGAGCCAAAAACTGGTCACGGCGCTGTCCAACCAGCCTGAACTGGTCGATGTGGCCAGCGATCTGCAAGACAAGGGCTTGCAGGTGTATCTGGTGATTGACCGCGATGCAGCCTCGCGTCTTGGGGTGTCGGTGGCCAATATCACCGACGCCTTGTATGACGCGTTTGGCCAGCGCCAGATCTCGACCATCTACACCCAAGCCAGCCAGTACCGTGTGGTATTGCAGGCCAAGGACGGCGAGAAAATTGGGCCGCAAGCCCTCGACCAGATCCACGTGAAAACCACCGATGGCGGCCAGGTACGGTTGTCGAGCCTGGCCAGGGTCGAAGAGCGTCAGGCGCAACTGGCTATTTCCCATATCGGCCAGTTCCCCTCGGTGATGGTCTCGTTCAACCTGGCTCCCGGTGTGGCACTGGGGCAGGCGGTCGAGCTGATTGATCAGGTGCAAAAAGATATCGGCATGCCGTTGGGGGTCAAAACCGAGTTCCAGGGCGCGGCGCAAGCGTTCCAGGCATCTCTGTCGAGCACCTTGCTGCTGATTCTTGCGGCGGTAGTGACCATGTATATCGTGCTCGGTGTGCTCTATGAGAGTTACATTCACCCGATCACAATCCTTTCAACCCTGCCGTCGGCGGCGGTCGGTGCCTTGCTGGCGTTGATCCTCAGCGGCAATGACCTGGGGATGATTGCGATTATTGGCATCATCCTGCTGATCGGTATCGTGAAGAAAAACGCGATCATGATGATCGACTTCGCGCTCGATGCTGAACGCAATCAGGGCATGGCGCCCGAGCAGGCAATTTATCAGGCGGCGCTGCTGCGCTTCCGACCGATTCTGATGACCACCCTGGCCGCGCTGTTCGGGGCGGTGCCGCTGATGCTGGCCACCGGTTCCGGGGCGGAATTACGTCAGCCATTGGGTCTGGTAATGGTCGGCGGTTTGCTGGTGAGCCAGGTACTGACCCTGTTTACAACTCCGGTGATCTACCTGTATTTCGATCGTCTGGGCCGCCGCTGGCGCGGTGCTCCTGCCCAGGCCAAGCAGGCGTCGCTATGAATCTGTCCGGCCCGTTTATCAAGCGCCCGGTAGCCACCATGCTCCTGAGCCTTGCAATCATGTTGCTGGGCGGTGTGAGCTTCGGTTTGCTGCCGGTGTCGCCGCTGCCGCAAATGGACTTCCCGGTGATCGTGGTCTCGGCCAGTTTGCCGGGAGCCAGCCCCGAGGTAATGGCGTCTACCGTGGCCACGCCGCTGGAGCGATCGTTCGGTGCGATTGCCGGGGTCAACACCATGAGCAGCAACTCGAGCCAGGGTTCGACCCGAGTGATTTTGCAGTTCGATCAGGACCGCGATATCAACGGTGCTGCGCGGGAAGTGCAAGCGGCGATCAACGCTTCGCGCAACCTGCTGCCTAGCGGCATGAAAAGCATGCCCACCTACAAAAAAATCAACCCGTCTCAAGCACCGATCATGGTGCTGTCGCTGACCTCCGAGGTGCTATCCAAGGGGCAGCTTTACGATCTGGCCTCGACCATCCTCTCGCAAAGCCTGTCCCAGGTGCCCGGTGTGGGCGAAGTGCAGATTGGCGGCAGCTCGCTGCCCGCCGTACGCATTGAGCTGGAGCCGCAGTTGCTCAACCAGTACGGCGTTTCGCTGGATGATGTGCGCAACACCATTGCCAATGCCAACGTTCGTCGCCCCAAGGGCGCGGTGTCCGACGGTGAGCGCAACTGGCAGATCCAGGCCAACGACCAGTTGGAAAAAGCCAAGGACTACGAGCCGCTGATCATCCGCTACCAGGATGGTGCGGCGCTGCGTCTGAGCCACGTAGCCAAGGTCAAGGACAGCGTTGAAGACCGCTACAACAGTGGTTTCTTCAATAACGATGCCGCGGTATTGCTGGTGGTCAACCGCCAGGCCGGGGCCAACATCATTGAAACCGTAAACGCGATCAAGGCCCAGTTGCCCGCGCTGCAGGCAGTACTGCCAGCCAGCGTCCAGCTGAACCTGGCAATGGACCGCTCGCCGGTGATCAAGGCCACGCTGCACGAAGCCGAGATGACCCTGCTGATTGCCGTGGCGCTGGTGATTCTGGTGGTGTTCCTGTTTCTCGGCAATTTACGTGCGTCGCTGATCCCGACCCTGGCAGTGCCGGTTTCATTGGTCGGTACTTTCGCGATCATGTACCTGTACGGGTTCTCGCTGAACAACCTGTCGCTGATGGCTCTTATTCTGGCTACCGGGCTGGTGGTGGATGACGCCATCGTGGTGCTGGAGAACATCTCGCGGCATATCGATGCGGGAATTGCGCCGATGAAAGCGGCGTACCTGGGTGCCAAGGAAGTCGGTTTCACCTTGCTCTCGATGAACGTCTCGCTGGTGGCGGTGTTCCTGTCGATTCTGTTTATGGGCGGGATTGTCGAGAGCCTGTTTCGCGAGTTTTCCATCACCCTGGCAGCCTCGATAGTAGTATCGCTGGTAGTGTCGCTGACCCTGACCCCGATGCTTTGTGCGCGCTGGCTTAAACCCCATGTGCCGGGCACCGAAAACGCCATGCAACGCTGGAGCATACGGCTTAACGAGCGCATGGTCAGCGGCTATGCCCGCAGCCTGGATTGGGTATTGCGGCACAAGCGGCTGACGCTGTTCAGCCTGCTGCTGACCATCGGCGTCAACGTTGCGTTGTATGTAGTGGTGCCCAAAACCTTTATGCCGCAGCAGGACACCGGGCAACTGATCGGTTTTGTTCGCGGTGATGATGGCCTGTCGTTCAGCGTGATGCAGCCGAAGATGGAAATCTTCCGCAAGGCGGTGCTGGCCGACCCTGCAGTCGAAAGCGTGGCCGGCTTTATTGGCGGTAACGGCGGCACCAACAACGCGTTCATGATCGTGCGCCTAAAGCCGATTTCAGAACGCAAGGTGTCGGCGCAAAAGGTCATTGAGCGCTTGCGCGAGAACATGCCGAAAGTGCCGGGCGGGCGGCTGATGCTGATGGCTGACCAGGACCTGCAGTTTGGCGGCGGGCGTGATCAGACCAGCTCGCAATACTCCTACATTCTGCAAAGCGGTGATCTCGCCCAATTGCGTATCTGGTACCCGAAAGTGGTGGCTGCGCTCAAGGCGTTGCCGGAACTGACCGCCATCGATGCCCGTGAAGGACGCGGTGCGCAACAAGTCACGCTGGTGGTCGACCGCGATCAGGCCAAGCGCTTGGGGGTGGACATGGACATGGTCACCGCGGTGCTCAATAACGCCTACAGCCAGCGACAGATTTCCACCATCTACGACAGCCTGAACCAATACCAGGTGGTGATGGAGGTCAACCCAAAGTACGCCCAGGACCCCGAAACCCTGAACCAGGTGCAGGTGATTACCGCCGATGGCCAGCGGATTCCGTTGTCGACGATTGCTCACTACGAAAACAGCCTGCAGAACGACCGTGTCTCGCACGAAGGCCAGTTCGCCTCGGAGTCTATCGCGTTTGATATGGCCCCCGGCGTGACCATGGAGCAGGGTACCGCAGCTATTGAACGGGCCATCGCCAAACTCGGTTTGCCGGAAGAAGTGATTGCGAAAATGGCCGGTACGGGCGATGCCTTCGCCGCCACGCAAAAAAGCCAGCCGTTCATGATTTTGGGTGCGCTGGTGGCGGTGTATCTGGTGCTGGGGATTTTGTATGAGAGTTATATCCATCCGTTGACCATTCTTTCGACCTTGCCGTCGGCCGGGGTGGGTGCGCTGTTGAGCATCTACCTCACAGGGGGTGAGTTCAGTCTGATCTCGCTGCTCGGTCTGTTTCTGCTGATCGGTGTGGTGAAGAAAAACGCGATCTTGATGATCGATCTGGCGCTGCAACTGGAACGCCACTCGGGCCTTGACCCGCAAGAGTCGATCCGCAGTGCGTGCCTGCAGCGTTTAAGGCCGATTCTGATGACTACTCTGGCGGCCATTCTCGGTGCCTTGCCGCTGATGCTGAGCAGCGCAGAAGGTGCTGAAATGCGCCAGCCGCTGGGTCTTACCATTATCGGCGGCCTTATTTTCAGCCAGATCCTGACCCTTTACACCACCCCGGTGGTTTACCTCTATCTCGACCGCTTACGCCATCGTTTCAACAAGTGGCGTGGCGTGCGCACTGATGCTGCTCTGGAAACTCCGCTATGACCTCTCGTTTGCTTACCCTTGCCCCGGCTCTGTCGTCCCAACGTTGGCAGTTGGCCCGTGGCTCGCGCCTGCTGGGCCTGGCGCTGTCCGCTGTGTTGCTCAGTGCCTGTGCGATTGGTCCGGACTACCAGCGCCCGCAAACGTCGGCCCCGCTTGAGTACAAACAGGCCGCTGGCTGGACTCAGGCCAATCCGAGCGACTCCCTGGCCCGTGGCGCCTGGTGGGAGCTGTATGGCGACCAGCAGCTCAACGGGCTGGTTGAAAAACTCAACAGTTCCAACCAGACCATTGCGCAGTCCGAAGCCCAGTTTCGTCAGGCTCAGGCATTGGTGCGCAGTGCGCGTGGGGCTTTTTTGCCGAGCGCCGATTTGAGCGTGGGTAAAACCCGCTCCAGTCAGGGTACCGGCAGTTCCAATTCAAGTTTGACCAGCTCCAGCAGCGGCATTCGTGACACCTTGAACGCTCAGGTCGGGGTGAGCTGGGAAGCTGATGTGTGGGGCAAGTTGCGCCGAGGCCTTGAAGCCAACGAGGCGAGCGCCGAAGCCAGCTTGGCCGATTTGGCCGCGATGCGTCTGAGTCAGCAGTCGGAACTGGTACAGAATTACCTGCAATTACGGGTGATTGATGAGCAGAAACGCTTGTTGGAGGCCACGGTCGAGGCGTATCAGCGTTCATTGAAAATGAGCGAAAACCAGTACCGCGCGGGAATCTCCGGCAAGGATGCGGTGGCCCAGGCACAAACCCAGTTGCGCAATACCCAGGCCAACCTGATCGATCTGATCTGGCAACGAGCCCAGTTTGAAAACGCGATTGCGGTGCTTACCGGTCAGGCCCCGTCGGGCTTTAATCTGGCTGAAATCAAAGACGTGCCCAAGTTGCCGATGATCCCGGTCAACCTGCCTTCGCAATTGCTGGAGCGGCGTCCTGACATTGCCTCTGCAGAGCGCTCGGTGATCGCCGCCAACGCCAATATCGGCGTGGCCAAGGCGGCTTACTACCCGGATTTCAGCCTGAGCCTGTCGGGCGGCTACAGCAGCAGCCAGTATCAGGACTGGATCAGCGTGCCAAACCGCTTCTGGTCGGTGGGGCCGAAAATCTCGTTGCCGCTGTTCGATGGCGGTCAGCGTTCGGCCGAAGTCGATCGTAACGAGGCCGCGTATGACCAGACCGTGGCCAAGTATCGCCAAACCGTGCTTGACGGTTTGCGTGAAGTGGAAAACTACATGGTGCAATTGAAGGTGCTGGGCGATGAGTCGGTGGTGCAGGAGCAGGCACTGGAATCGGCCCGGGAGTCGTTGCGTCTGACCAACAACCAGTACAAAGCCGGGTTGATTGCCTATCTGGACGTAGTCTCGGTACAAACCACCGCCCTGACCACTGAGCGCAGCGTGCTCAACCTGTTGCAAAGCCGCCTGATTGCCAGCGTGCAGTTGATAGCGGCGCTGGGCGGCGGGTGGGATGGCAAGACCGACCTGAACGCCCAGGAACAATAAACCCTGCCTTTGTGGGAACGAGCCTGCTCGCGATGCAGACAATGCGGTCTCTGCAACAAACCGTGGTGATGCCTTCGCGAGCAGGCTCGCTCCCACAGGTCGAGCCTAGTAAAAACTGAACCTGTCCTTGCCCGTTTTTTTGGATTCATACAGCGCCTTGTCGGCATTGGCCAAAGCCTGGTTCAGGGTGTCTGTATCGGTAACCCGGGCCAGGCCAATACTGACGGTCACGGGATGCTCAGCGAGGTCCTCGCGCACCCGGCTACACAAGCTGTCCATCAGTGCTTCGACGTCGCTGCGCCTTACCCCTGACAGGTACACGGCAAACTCTTCCCCTCCCAATCGTGCGTACTCATGGTCAGCCATCACTGCCTTGATGCTGGCAGCGGTGCGCTTGAGCACTTCATCGCCGATATCATGGCCATATTGATCATTTACCTTCTTGAAGTTGTCGATGTCGATCATCGCCAGGTAGTGATCCTGCACCCGCGGCTGGGTCAGCAATGCATGACCTGCCTGGAGCATAAATGATCGGCGGTTGGGGATTTCGGTCAGGGCATCGACATAGGCCTGGACCGCCAGCCGCTTGGACATGATGTAGTTGTGCAACTTGACCCGACGCAATTTGAAAAAACTGTAAATCGTCACGCTGCACAAAAAAGCGCAGAAGCACAGAATCAACAGACCGCGCAGGTCCATGACCGACGCTTGGGTCATCAGAAAAGGATTAAGAGTCAGGCAAGTAATCGCGGCAACACCAAGGAATGCCCAGCGGCTCAGAGGCAGGATCGAGGCGTTGTAAAGGACGCTCGCGCAGGCGAGTGCCAGCCAGATGGGCTGTGTTTCGGCCGGCAGACCAAAGGTGACCAGGCGCAAACCCAGGGTAATGACCGCGACGAACATCACGTTCAGCACGTCGAAATGCCGGTAATTGCGAATAAAGCCAAGGATGGTGGTGAGTGCTGCCATCACGCCAATAAACAGCAAGGACAGAGCCGTAAAACCCTGGCCGCCCTTGAAGCTGATAATCAGGTTGAACAGCAACCAGATGGCAATGCTGGTGATATAAGTCAGGCGGCAAAAATTGCGCAGTTTTTCGAAGTCGTGTTGAGCAAATTCGGCTTGCAAGGCAGGTGGCGCAGCTTGTTTGGAGATCTCTGATTCAATGGTTTTGAGCATTGCGCGCCTTGAACACTGTCGGATGACGGGCCCTGGGCAAACATGTGTTTAAACATCTTCTGCCCAGGTTACATAAGTAACCCTAGCAGGAGTTGGCTGCTTATCGAAGCGTGCCCGGCGTGCAGGTCAGCCATTGTGGGCGAATACTTCGCCGATACTGCGTTGACGCGCATATTGCTCGCTGGCTCGAATCAGCGCTTCAAGGTCTTCGGGGGTCACGTCTATAAAAGCATCCATTTGTTGCAGTGCGTTTTGCAAGTCTTCGGCGGTAATGTTCGGGTCCACGGGGGACTGGGCAGAGCTCGCCAGCGGGTTTGGTTCAGCCGGTTTTTTCGGGTAACCCACGCGGGTCAGATTGTTATAGGCCAACGCCGCGAGCAGCATGCACACCGCGCTGAGCATTACCGGGGCCAGCATGCCCCAGCCCAGGCTGGCGCTGTCCGGATCAGCCAACACCACCAGCAACGCCAGCGCCCCGGCAGGCGGGTGCAGGCAGCGCAGCAGGCACATGCACAGCAGGGCAATGCCGACTGCCAGGCAGGCGCTGTCCAGGTTACGTCCAAACACGTACACCACGCACAACGACACCACCGTTGCGCACAGGTAGCCGCCGACTATCGACCAGGGTTGCGCCAGTGCCCCTGAAGACACTGCAAACAGCAAAATGGCTGAAGCCCCCAGCGGGCCAATCAAATGCATGGCCACGGGCAGGCCGAAAAACAGACTGCATACCCAGACACTGAACAGCGTGCCAAGGGATACGCCAATGGCGGCGCGGCTCCATTCGGAGGGACGAGTGTTCGTAGCCGCAGGCAATAGGCGGCTGATCCAGCGGGTTTGCATGGTCAGGAAAATCCGGTTTTGAGGGCGAGGCAGATAAAAAAAGGCTTGGCGGGATTCCCGACAAGCCCTTGAAAATGTTCCTTCATTTGGGGGAGGAACGTGTGCAGTCTGCCCAGTGTAGAATCAATCCGCAAATGCATAATAATGCTGGTTAAGTGCATTATTTTTGATGTTTGCCGCCGTGAGCAGATAAGCGTCCGTACTGGCCGGGCTTGTCTGGCGCGAGTTTGCCCAATACGCGCTCATAAACCTCGTTGTTCAAGAGCCGCCGCTCGATAAAGCTGCGCGCGCCCGGGCTATTGGCCAGAGGGCCTTTTAGTACAATCAATGCATCGCGCAATTTCAGCAGTTTGCACAGTTCCAGCATGCAGGTATGCCCAGCGCAACTCTGGGGCTGCACACACGGTGTTTGCTCAGGGCAGGGGGCGGCATTGGCAATCAAGGCGTTACTCATCACGTTGAGCTCCATATATGAAGGGTATGGATGGATGCAAGACGTTGTCGCCAATGCCCTGTAATGCGATACACGCGGTGACATATCGCCCATTTACTTGGCTTGTGATCTAGGTTTTGCGCCAGTGATTGTAAAGTGCCAAAACAGAGCAGTATTGTCAGGAAATACGCTGCTATGGATAAGATTTACGGAGAAGATTGTAGGTTTTTTCGATGTAACTGGTGAGGTATTAGAGGTCGTGGATTCACGCAGATATATGGATGTAAGCGCACTTTGTATGTAGTGGTTTCTTACTGACATTTACATCAGTGTTTAAAAGTGGAAATACTATATGCGCGCGCTGTCACCACCTGCCTCATGGGTGACCATAAGGCACTTTCGATTCCAGTAGATGCGTGGTTTCTAGTCGGCTTTGCCTTGCAGCCATCCTTCAAATGCGCTCTGGGCCGGTTCTTCCAGGCAGGGCGCGTAGTAAGCCAGATGCAAGTGTCTGTCGGCGTCAATCGTCAAAGTGGTGTGCTCAAACGAGATATTTCCAAATGAAGGAATATCAAAGTGCCTGATGCCTTGGCAGGGCCCCTGGATATCCTGTCTGTTCCACCAGTGTTTGAAGTCGGTACTGACTTTTTCGAGGCTGCGCACCAGCTCAGCAATATCGCTTTGTGCCGAAGCATGGGCAAAATCCCTGCGAAAACTGGAGAGCATTTGTATCGCTTGCTGCTCCCAGGAGCACAATAGCGAACGCATTTTCTCATCCGTAAAGAGCATCCACAGCAGGTTGCGTTGTTCTGCAGGTTTGTCTGCAAAGTTGAAGATTTTATCGGCGGCCGAGTTCCATGCCAGTACATCCCAGCGCAGATTGAGTACGTAAGCAGGGCGCAGAGGCATGTCTGCCATCAAACGATGGATGACTTTTGGCACGACACACCATGTTTGCGCCTGTTCTGCCGGTGCACGCTGGTAGGTCAGCAGGTAAAGGTGCCTGCGTTCCGTTGCATCAAGTTTCAAAACGCGGCAAAGGCTGTCGAGGAACGCCGGGGAAACCCCTATATCGCGGCCTTGCTCAAGCCACGTGTACCAGGTCAGGCCGACGCCGGCCAACGCGGCGACTTCCTCGCGCCGCAGGCCCGGCGTTCTTCTTCGCCCGCTGGCGGGTAAGCCTGCCTGTTCGGGTGAAATTCGTTCCCGGCGACTACGCAAAAATGCCGCCAGCTCCTCCCGGGTACGCTCCAGTGTCCTTGCCATTATCCAGTTGCTCCTAGTAACAGTATAAATGGTAGATATTGTAACAATTATTAGCATGCTAAAGAATTCGCCAAGTTGAGGGTGTGCGCAATGCATGCGCTGCCCTGATTTCGTCAAGGAGGATTCTCATGCACAGCACTACACCCTCATCGGTCTACTGGATTGCCCTCGGCGCTTTCGCGCTGGGCATGGCGTCCTTTGTTACGGCTGGCCTGGTACCCATGATTGAGCAGTCCTTTAGCGTATCTGTGGCAGCAGCGGCTCAATTGGTGACAGTGTTCGCTTTGGCGTATGGCATCGGGTCACCTGTGTGTGTTGCTCTTTTACCTGCGCACCGGCAGAGGTTCGGGTTGTTGTCCGCCCTAGGTTTTTTTGTTTTGGCTAATGTGGCCAGCACTGTCGTTGATGACTTTGCCGTGCTGCTGGTATGTCGTGCATTTGCCGGGCTTGGGGCCGGTGTTTATCTGGCAACCGGAATCACGGCTTGTGCGACGGTCTCTGAACCACACAGGCGCGGTCGAGCGATTGCTATCATCATGGCCGGAATGGCCAGTGGGACCGTTCTGGGTGTCCCTTTAAGCCTGCTGCTCGCTGAGCAGTCAGGGTGGCAGGCCGCTCTGTGGCTCATTGCCTTGCTAGGGGCTGGCTCATGGCTGGGATTGCTGATCAAACTACCCGATCTGCCTGCCGGGCCGCAGATGACAATCCGTAGCAAACTCCTGCTGCTGGAAAACAGAAAAGTGGTGAGCATCCTGATGGTCTCGCTGTTAGCCGCAGCGTCCAGTCTTGGGATGTATACCTTCATCGTCCCGTTTATAACTGATCCCAGTTATGCAAAAGTCGACAACGTGACCCCCTATCTCTGGGTCTGGGGTCTTGGTGGCGTGGCGGGAAGCTTCTTGATTGCTCCGCTGGTTGAGCGGACTGAGGGGCCAGTGCTGATATTTATCATCATGCTGGTGTTGACCGTTTCACTATTGGCATTGCCAGTGGCCGCCGCCGTATCGCCCTGGTTGGCCATGATTCCTATAGCGATATGGGGTGGCGTGGGATGGGCCTTGCAGGTTCCCCAAAACAACGAATTGATCTCGGCGCGGGAGCGAAATGGCGATGGTAATTTGGCCGTTGCCTTGAACGAATCTGCCCTTTACCTGGGAAGCGCAGCAGGTGCCGGTGCAGGAGGTTTTCTATTGCTGTTGAACATGCCAGGTTGGACGCTGGCGATCTGTGCCGGTGCAGTGGCGTTTCTTGGCACCGTTTTACAGTTCATGAATTTGCGCGCACATAAAACCCGACTTCCAGGACTCATCCAAAATGTCGAACACCGCTCGATCGATTGAGAAGTACATTTTTGCCAAGGATGCAAACCGGCCTGACCTTCTGCGCCAATCCTTCACTCCGGATGCAACCCTTGAAATGGTTGTGCATACAGGAACCATTTCATTTCCCCCTCAGGTCAGCGGCCGAGCAGGCATCGCTGATGTGCTGGTACGACGCTTTGGCCAGAGTTATGAAAACGTCTATACGTTCTGCCTGGGTGAGCCTCCCTCGGCAGAGGCCGTTACCCATGACTGCAAATGGCTGGTGGGGATGTCTGTTAAAGAGACTGGCGAGCTGCGCATAGGGTGCGGGGAATATCACTGGTGTTTTGAACCGCAATCGGGGCTCGTAGAGCAACTGCGCATCACGATCGAACACATGCAGGTGTGTCCACCCCAGGAGTTGGAGCCGGTCATGAACTGGCTGCAAAGTCTCGATTATCCGTGGTGCTTGCCCGGCGAGATGATTGAGCGCGCCCCGCAGATCAGCTGCATGGCCCCGGTCATTGAGTACCTACAAGACTGAGCCTTGGCCCGCGGCCTGCACAATCCTAAAGCGGAACAGCTCCATACACACACCAGGTCTTTGCACCTGGTGTGCTCATTTTCAGCCTGGGCATTGAATTTCTTGCTATAAACGCACTCCATTAACCCCCGCCAGGCATGTTTTTCATCACTTTTCAGGTTTTGCTGGACAAATAGGTGTGTTTTCGGTTGCTGAGTCGATAAGTCGGCCTTAGACTGCCGCCCCTCGTAAATTGAGTGCCGGGTGGCGCTTGAAATAGATGGCACCTAACTGGTTGGGATGAAGAACGGTCAGGACGCTCCCTAATTCGCCTTAATGCACGTATTTTTTATAGAGAAATCAATGACAAAGGATAAGTTGCTGGCCATGCCGGCGGATGACTACATGAATGCCGAGCAACATGCTTTTTTCAGTGAGCTGTTGCAAAACATGAAGGTCGAAACCCACGCGCGTATTGAGCAGAACCGCATCGCGATCGAGAGCCTGGACACTCCGGCCGACCCTGCGGACGCCGCTTCGGTTGAGGAAGAGCGCACCTGGCTGGTGAACGCAATTGACCGCGACCAGCGCATGCTGCCTCAGTTGGAACAGGCTCTGGAACGTATCAAGGATGACAGCTTCGGCTGGTGCGATGACAGCGGCGATGCAATTGGCCTTAAGCGCCTGCTGATCAGCCCTACCACCAAGTACTGCATCGAAGCTCAAGAGCGTCACGAGCAAATCGACAAGCACCAGCGTCAGGCCTAAGCGCCTGACCTTGCCGGAGCCGCGCCATGCGGTTCCGGCAGCTTGACGGGTTCGCGGTCGTTCGTACTGCAGCCATACACCCCGCTGTAATCCCCGCTAAAATTTAAACTAGACGTTGAGCTGAATGTTCCGGTTGTGTCCCCTTATATTTGGCACGGCGTGTTTGCGCGAGGCTGAATTAATCGAGGACCAGTGTCATGAGACACTCAAACATTACGGGGCGCGTGCTGCGTGTCGGTATTTTTTTCGATGGTACGGCCAATAACGCGTTCAATATTCTGTCCGGGCAAGCCAGGCAGGCTCAAGGTCTGGTGGTCGATACCGGTAGCAGTTATGCCGGTGTGGCGACCAATATAGCCAAGCTGTACCAGTGCTACCCCGCGCAGAAGGCGTTTGATGGTAACGGCCAGGCGCTGGCGGCGCTGTATGTCAGTGGCATAGGCACTACCACGGGGGCAGCCGATACTGCTTTTCCAGGCCTGACCTACGGCCGTGGACGTACCGGAGTATTGGGCAAGGCCGATCAGGCCCAAGCACAGTTGATCGAGTGCATGAGGCACTTTGTGAGCCTTGAGGCGCCTGGTTCGATTACACGTTTGCAACTGGATCTTTTTGGCTTCAGTCGCGGTGCGGCGGCGGCCCGGCACTTTGCCAATCAAGTGCACAGCATCGCATTTAAAACACAATTCCAACTGGCGCCCGAGTTTGAGTGCGAGATCCAGTTTGTGGGGCTGTTCGATACTGTCGCGGCGATGGGCGGGCTGGAGGACTTGGGGGATGTGGGTGACGAGGTCAACCCGGGCCTCAATCTGTACCTTGGGCCAAAATGCGCCCAGCAAGTGGTGCAATTGAATGCGCGTGATGAGCAGCGGCGCAATTTTTCGTTGAGTCGAATCGCGCCACAATGGCCGATGGATATTGCGGTGCCCGGTGCTCATGCCGATGTGGGCGGTGGCTATCCGGATGAAACGCAGGAACAGGTATTTTTGACCCGCAGGCAGAGCAATCTGGTCAGCCCGTCGACTTCGATCAAAGCCACCCAGACCTGGAAGTTGACACAGGCACAGCTGCTGGCCTGGCAGGCCGAAGATCTGATTGACCCAAAGGACCCGGACGCCTTTTTAGAGATACGCACCCGCGAACAGCCCGAGGGCAGCCGCCAAGATCCCATGAAACGCGTACAGGCCGCAGTCTTTATGCAACGTCGGGTTCAGGGGCAGCTGTCGCGGGTGTACCTGCGCATCATGCACGGGCTGGCATGCGAGCAGGGTGTGCCCTTCGGCAAATTGACCGATGCACAGGCCGGGCTACCCGATGAACTACTGCCTATCGCTGCGCAGCTTGAGGTTCAGGTGCGCCAGGGGCGCATTCGTTTGAGTGCTGGCGAAGAGCGTTTGCTGCGCCAGCGTTACGTCCACCAGTCAGCCAACTGGAATGCCAATGTGGGCGAAGGGCTTGGCGTGCTGGACAAGGCTTTCTTCAATATACCGCAAGAGGGCGGGCGCTCGGTGTACGAGCAGAAGGCACCGGTTTAAACCGGCGCGAGGGAGATATTGTTACCGCTGATGCAATGGATCTATGCATTACATAGCTTTTTCCGGCGGCGCTAACGCTCTAAGATGGTCGACATCGTTAGGTAACTAACTAAATAGGTGGAGTCACCATCATGTCTAACCAGGTTGATGTCGCCGTGATGATCGGCAGTGGTGTACCCGCTGGCTTGCGTGCCATGGGGCAGAAGGTCTGCTGGGTAGTACTGGTCAATGGTGAGCAGCGCGGTACGGCATTTTCCAGCCGCCCGGAGGCTGAAGAGTGTCAGGCAGCCTGGCTCGCGCAGCTGAACGCCGACCATTGCGCAATGCAGGTTCGGGCTCAGCGTGCTTGATATGGGCTCGGATGGCGCTAGTTGAAGGTGATCGGGATTTAAGCGTTGAGGGCGCCAGCGTCCACCGCAAGTTTTAGCTCTTGTGCAGAGCTTTTGGCTGCAGTTTCAGCTTGCTCGGCGGTCTTGAACCAGCGGTCTTTTTCGACCTGATGGTAGGTAACCGTTTTCAGCGGTGGCTTGGCCCGCATCACAATCACTGCCTGAAACTCACCGTCGACTTCTTTGGACTCGCCGCGGATAAAAAATTCGCCAATATCAAATTCCGTCACGTGTCACTTTCCCTTCGAGGTAATGAAGCCCAGACAACCCGGCGTCATGGGCCAGGTCGATTTTTTTGCAAGTATGGCAGTTGTTGCCTCTGAGCGGCGCAGTTAACTGAACCGGGCGACGAAAGCCCTGTTGAACAGGGCCCAAACGAAGTAAAAAAACATCGAATACCTGACACAGAAGTGGATGTGTATACCCAACTTCAGGTGTGAGCCGTTAGAATGGCGCCCCGACGGTATTTTTTAGCCGGTTTTCACTGATGCAGGCCCGGCTTGACGCCCATCCATCTGCGGCGCTCGTTAGTCTTGTTGTTTTATGTCACTCCTGACTCTGGGTTGTATCCGGTTTTCTTATCAAGTGGGCTGAGGCCTTTTTTCTGCTGCCTGTCATTTGTTCTGGTAGCTCCACTTTTAGTTTCGAGGGTTTTTCGTTGGCAGTCAGCAATTTGGAAATGCATGCGTTGTTTGTTCTGGGTGATTTGCGGGCACGGTTGGTCAAACTGTTCCAGTCCCGTTTCGTGTACGTCACCGAGCAAACCGCAGAAGGTATTTACATCGCTGAAATCGATACTGAATCAGCGCTGGTGGTAGACGACAAACCGGGCCTTGGGCTCAAGGTCGGCGATCACTTTCGCGCAGCAGTCTTGCCCAGCCGAGAAGGTGGCAAGTTCGAAATAAAATTTCGTGACATCAAGATGACTGTCTACGGGATTGGTGAATACGCCTATGTCAGCTCGCCTCTGGGTGAAGGCATCGTGTTCAAGGAAGGCCAGACCGTGATGTTGATCTTCGCGGCCAAGGAACAGCTCACCGAAGGTTTGAGCAAAACCTTGAAAGCCGTGACCGCCAAAGCCGCCAAGTGGCCCAAGGGCGAGTTGACCTTCAAGGCCAGTAAAGAGTGACCCATTATTTGTAGCCGCTGCGCTCCTCAGTGACAGGGATACTTCAAGCGTGCGAGCGAGCCTGCTCGCGAATGACTTCGCGAGCAGGCTCGCTCCCACAAGGGGCTTGACCCGCAACAGAGTATCTACAACGCCGCAGGCCCTCCCTCAAACAGCCTAGCCCCTATGGACGATGTTCCGGGTGGCAGGCCGTTTGATTATCGTGATCACTTCTAACAAGTGTGCGAGGGACCGCGGGCATGGGCGCAATCGTCTTTTTATCTGCTGTGTGTGGCTGCTGATGACTGGCCCACTCAAGCTCTCGCCCATGCAGCGCTTTGTAAGCAACTGCGCCGAGCTATTAATGGCGCAGCGTAAAGGCTTGCTCGGCTTTTTTCTGTTGGTGACCCTGGCTCTGGGCTACAGCGCCACCCAGGTACGGCTGGACCCCGGATTCAACAAACAGATCCCCGTGCGCCATGCTTACATGGTCAATTTTCTGGATTTCAGCCGGATCTTTACCGGCGCCAATCGCCTGCTGGTGAGCGTGCACTGGAAAGGCCAGGGCGATATCTACAACCCCGAATTCCTGCAGACCCTGCAACAGGTCACGGACGATGTGTTCTTTATTTCCGGGGTCAGCCGCCCCAGCGTGACCTCGCTGTTCACCCCCAACGTGCGCTATATCGAAATCACCGAAGACGGCTACGTCGGTGATCTGGTCGTGCCGCCGCAATACGCCGCAACCGCTGAAGACTTGCAGCAAGTACGCAGTAATGCCGCACGCTCGGGGCAGGTCGGCCGCTTGCTGGCCAATGATCTGAAATCGGCAATGGTGCGCGCCGACCTGCAGGACATTGATCCCAAGACCGGGCAGCCGGTGAGTTATGTGCAAATCGCCCAGCGCCTGGAAGATATCCGCGCCAAATACAGCAGCGCCGATATCGAAATCAACATTGTCGGCTTTGCCAAACTGGTAGGCGATGTGGTCGAGGGACTGAATACGGTAATGGGCTTTTTCGCCATTGCGTTCCTGATCACCGGGGCGTTGCTATGGGTGTATTCACGTTCGTTGCGCCTGACCCTGGTGGCGCTGTTTGTCGCCTTGCTGCCGGTGATCTGGTTGCTCGGTTTGCTGCCATTGCTGGGCCTGGGAATCGATCCGATGTCGATTCTGGTGCCGTTCCTGATTTTCTCGATTGGTGTATCCCACGCGGTGCAAATGACCAATGCCTGGAAGCAGGAAGTACTGGCGGGCAGTGACTCGGTGACAGCGGCGAAGGCGGCATTCAGCAAGATTTTTATACCCGGTGCCCTGGCATTGCTGATGAACGCCCTGGGCTTCGGGGTCATCATGCTGATCGATATTCCCATCGTTCACGAACTGGGCGTCACGGCCTGCATCGGTGTGATGCTGATGATCATCACCAACAAAATCATGTTGCCGCTGATCATCGCTCATCTGCGCCTTGAGCCGCGCTTGATGAGGGCTCAGGCGCAGTTGTTGAACCAGCGCCACCCGCTGTGGTGGCGTCTTTCGGCGTTGGCCACGCCGGGGCCGGCACTTTGGGTGTTCGCCATCAGCCTGGTGCTGCTGGCGGTGGGTGCGATCAAGGCCCGTGAGCTGGCCACTGGCGATATCGGCTCGGGTGCGCCGGAACTGCGCGCCGATTCGCGCTACAACCAGGACAACCAGAAAATCATCAGCCATTACTCCATCGGCCTCGACGTGCTGTCGGTGTTTCTGACTATTCGTGATCGCAGCGAAGCCTGTCTGGATCCGGCCGTTATGCGGGCGGTGGAAACCTTCGATTTCAAGATGCGCGAAGTCCCCGGCGTGCAGTCGGTGCAAAGCGTGGCGGGCATGAGCAAGCAAGTGATTGCGGGTAACAACGAAGGTAACCCGCGCTGGGCGGCAATTCCAGGTTCAGCCCAGGGCTTGCAGCAGGGCGCCTATGCCTATTCGCCGGACTCGGGGCTGGTGACTGACGGCTGCCAGCAGATGCAAGTTCTGGTGTTTTTGACCGATCACGAAGGCACCACCGTGGCCCACGTGCTGGACGAAGCCAAACGCGTGATCGCCGGGATTCAGGTGCCGGGCGTGGAGTTCAAATTAGCCGGCGGCAATATCGGCGTCATGGCCGCGTCCAACGAAGCGGTCAAGCACGCCGAAGTAGTGATGCTCGCGGCGCTGTTCATCTCCGTGGCGCTGTTTTGCCTGCTGACCTTTCGCTCTCTGCGTGCAGTGCTGTGCATTCTGGTACCGCTGGCGATCGTTGCCGTGCTGTGCAATGCGCTGATGGCATTGCTGGGCATCGGCCTCAAAGTGGCGACCCTGCCGGTGATGGCGCTGGGCGTGGGGGTAGGGGTGGACTACGGGATCTACCTGTACGAGCGCATCGAGCATGAAATGGCCGAGGGGCAAGACCTTCGCGAAGCCTTCTACCGCGCCATGTGCCAGCGCGGCACGGCGGCGGTGTTTACCGCGCTCACCATGTCACTGGGGGTGTGCACCTGGGTATTTGCGCCGCTCAAGTTCCAGGCCGATATGGGCCTGCTGCTGGCCTTCATGTTTATGGTCAACGTACTGGGCGCGATCTTCCTGCTCCCGGCGCTGGCCGCCTGGTTCAACTTCAGCAATCAACCCCATGCACAAAAATCTGTAGCCGCTGCCGCAGGCTGTGATCGGACGCGCAGCGTTCGTGAAGTTTGAATCTAATAACAACAAGGAGAACTCCATGCGACGTATCACTCATATGGGCGGCTGGCTGTCAGTCGCCCTCGTTTTGCACGGTTACAGCGGGCTGACTTTGGCCCAGGCCCCCGCCGATCAGATCGCCCGACTGGGCAAGGATTTGACCTGCGTCGGTGCCCAGAAGGAAGGCAATGCCGAAGGCACCATCCCAGCATTTGGCGGCCAATGGCTGGGTGCCGCGCCGGGGATGAAGTTCGAGGGCACGGGCAAGCATCCAATCGACCCTTATCCCAACGAAAAGCCGCTGTTTGTGATTACCGCGCAAAACCTGAGCCAGTACGGCGCGCACCTGTCCGAAGGGCAGAAAGCCTTGTTCAAGCTGTACCCACAGACCTTTCGCATGCCCATATACCCGTCGCACCGCGACTTCCGTTTCTCTGACACGGTGTGCAAGGCCACCCTGGAAAACGCTTCGGTGGCCAAGCTGGTCGACGACGGTGAAGGCGTAGTCGCACGCACCGGCGGGGTTGCCTTCCCGATCCCGCAAAACGGTATTGAACTGCTGAAAAATGCATCGCTGTTTACCGTGCGCGCCTGGACCGAGGAATACACTTCGGACAACGCCTATGTGCTCAAGGACGGAAATATCAACTGGGGGCGGGTGCACTCGCGCAACATGGCACCGGGGCTGGAACCGGGCAAAATTGGCGAGACTGTCGGCAACTCCTCGTTCTATCTCAACGAAACCCTGCTGCCCCAGCGCGACAAGGGCGAAATCAACACCGGAACCGAGTACTGGAACGACAAGACCGAGCCGCGCCAGAGCTGGCGCTACGACCCCGGCACACGCCGCGTTCGCCAGTCACCGGGTTACGGTTTTGATATGGCATTTCCAGGCTCGGGAGGCTCGATCACCGTCGACGAAGTGCGGATATTCAACGGCTCGGCCCAGCGCTATAACTGGAATATCGTCGGTAAAAAAGAGCTGTATATCCCCTATAACACTGCGCGGCTGCACGCCAGTGATCTAAAGTACGCCAGCATGTTGACCCCCGGTCATATCAACCCGGACAACATGCGTTACGAATTGCACCGCGTGTGGGTACTCGAGGGTGTGCTCAAGCCCGGCAACCGCCATCTGTACGGCAAACGCACGATGTATATCGACGAAGACAGTTGGTTCCCGATCATGGGCGACAACTATGACAACCGTGGCGAGCTGTGGCGCACCTCGATGGTCAATTACTTCTACGCCCCGGAAACCCAGACCTGGCAGGCCGGTGTTGGCCTGTATCACGATCTGAACGCAGGCAGCTACCTGGCCTTCAACCTGATCAACGAACAACGTAACGGCTATGTGCTGAACAAAGGCGGTTTTGCTGCGGGTGACTTTGGTCCCGAAGCGGCACGCCGGGCCGGCAAGTAAACCTGTAACGCCCTGACTCCGCTTGGCGCTCTGCCACAGGCCCTGACCTGTGCGCAGAGCGCTGGGCGGAGCAAAAACAAGAATAAAAAGGAGCATGGCATGTTTAAGCAGTACACACGTTTTGTGGGCACCGGTTTGCTGTCGGGGCTCAGTACCCTGGCGCTGGCTGCTCCAACCATCGAGCTGGGCGAAGACACCACACTCGACTCATCACTGACCGTGAACTACACGGCTTCGATGCGAACCGAAAAGCCTGATCATGAATACCTCAACAACATCAACTACGACGATGCCACGCGCAACTTCAAGCGCGGCTCATTGATCAACAACCGGGTTAGCGTGTTTGGCGAGTTGATGCTCAAGCACGACAACCTCGGCGCGGTGGTGCGCGGCAGTCATTTCTATGACGAGGTCTACCACCAGCGCAACGACAACGACTCGCCAGACACGGTGAACAAAACCGGACGCTACAACGACTTCAGCCAGGACACGCGCAAACTCAGCGGGAGCAAGGCGCGGTTGCTGGATGCCTACGTGTATGGCGACTTCACCGTCAATGACGACCAGTACCTGTCGCTCAAGGCCGGTCGGCATCTGGTGGCGTGGGGCGAGAGCCTGTTCTGGCCCAACATCAGCCAGGGCCAGGCACCGGTAGACGCGACCAAGTTCAACGTGCCGGGAACCGAAGCCAAGGATGCTTATCTGCCGGTTGGGCAGCTATCGGGCTCCTGGTCGGTCAACGAAGATCTGGCCTTGCTCGGGTTCTACCAATACAAGTGGGAAGAGACCCAGCTAAACCCGGTGGGTGACTACTTTGGCAGCGACACCTTTGGCCCCGGAGCCGAGTTCTTTCGTCTGGCTCCGGGTGTGGTCAACAACCTGCCGGACTCGGCAGCTGTCGGTTATGGCGGCTCGGTCAAACCCGGCAACAGCGGTGAGTGGGGCCTTGGCACCCGCTACCGGCTGACGCAAAACACCGAGATTGGCCTGTTCCATTACCGCTACCACGACCGCGTGCCGTCGCTGTTTTTCGACTTTACCGGGCAGACCCACTATTCCTCGCTGAGCAAAGTGGGGGGCAACGGCAATGGCCCAAGCTACCAACTGGGCTACTTCGACAACATCAAGCTCACCGGCGTGAGTTTCACCACCAAGGCGGGTGATTCGGTGCAGTTTGCCGGTGACCTGAGCTATCGCGACGGCGCGGCGGTCTACCTGAGCAACGGCGCTCCGGCCCGTGGCCAGGTGTGGCAAGGCAACCTGAACGCGGTGTATATGATCGGGCCGACGTTTATGGCGCAACAGACCACGTTGATGACCGAAGTGGTGCACCAGCGAATTCAGGGTGTGGACGATCTGACCATTACCGGTGGCGGCGCGGGCACGGACGGCACCTTCAACAAATACGTGTATGACGGCCAGACCCGGGGCTCCAGCCTGTTGGGGATCGGTGCGTACTTCGATCACCCTAACGTGTTTAACGGCTGGGACTTGACCACCAAGGCCACCTGGACCCAGAACATCGATGGCAGCGCCTATTCCGGGCTGGGCCGTGCTGAAAAACGCCTGACACTGGGCGGCGATTTCAAATACCTGGGCAACTTTCAGTTGGGCCTGACCTACGTGGCGTATTTGAGTTCGGCAGATATTGCCCAGGGGCGGACCATGGCGGATCGGGACTATCTGTCGTTTAACGGCAAGTACACGTTCTGACCCGGATGTAGACCGGGTTACCTAGCCGGACGCAGCCTCGCGCTGCTCGACAGCGGCTGTAGCCGCTGTCGAGCAGCGCGAGGCTGCGATTGGTCAGGCAGTTCTAACGCGCTTCGCGCGGCATCCCCAGTGCCCGTTCGGCAATGATGTTGCGCTGGATCTCATTGCTGCCGCCGTAAATAGTGTCTGCCCGGGTAAACAGGAACAGCGCCTGCAACCGCGTCAGCTCATAGGGCGCGCCTGCCAGCAATTCAGCTTCAGGCCCAAGCACATCCATCGCCAGCTTGCCCAACTCGACATGCCAGGTCGACCAGGCCAGTTTGTAGATCGTCGCTTCAGGGCGCAGGCTGCCATCCTGAACGCCGGACAACATGCGCAACGAGTTGTAGCGCAACACCCGCAAGCCGCTCCATGCCTGGGCGATGCGTTGGCGCAGGACTGGGTCTTGCGCCGCGCCGTTGGTCTTGGCGATTCGCACCACTTCGTCCAGTTCATTCTGAAACTGCATCTGCTGGCCCAGGGTCGACACCCCACGCTCAAACCCGAGCAACGCCATGGCGATTTTCCAGCCGTCGCCGGGTTGGCCGATCAGGTTGTCTGCCGAAGCGCGTGCCTGATCAAAAAACACCTCGTTGAACTCACTGGTGCCGGTCAATTGCCGGATCGGTTGTACCCGGATACCCGGCTGGTCCATCTCGACCAGCAGAAACGACAGGCCACGATGGCCGACACTGCCCGGCTCGGTCCGTGCCAGCACAAAGCACCAGTCCGACTCATGGGCCAGCGAGGTCCAGACCTTTTGCCCGCTGATTAACCAGTGTCCGCTGGCGTCATCCAGGTTGGCCCGAGTCTTGATATTAGCCAGGTCCGAGCCGGCCCCCGGCTCGGAGTAGCCTTGGCACCAGAAGTGTTGCCCGGCCAGTATGGGTGGCAAAAAACGCAGTTGCTGCTCTCGGGTGCCGAAAGCGGCAATCGTCGGCCCGACCAGCCCTTCGCCAATATGTCCCATGCGTCCCGGACCTCCCGCCCGGGCATACTCCTCAAAGAAAATCACTTGCTGGTTGATACTCAGGCCACGACCACCATGCTCGGCAGCCCAGCCAGCACCGATCCAACGGCCTTGAGCCAGTTGCTGCTCCCAGAGCTTACGCAGCTCTGGAGAAAAGTCTTCATCCCCCGGACCACCACGAAAGCGCAGAGCGGCAAACTCGCCCGTCAGGTGCTGGTGCATCCACTGGGCTACCTGCTGGCGAAACTGCTCGTCTGTCGCGCTAAAGTCGATATTCATGTGCGCTCTCCGAAAATCTGTCTGGCCAATTGTTCGCGATGAAACGCCGGGGTGCCGAGCATCTGCTCATTGGCCCGTGCCCGCTTGAAGTACAGATGCGGGTCGTATTCCCAGGTGAAACCCACGCCGCCATGCAGCTGGATGGATTCTGCCGCGCACTGAAAAAAACCTTCGCTGGCGAAAATTTTTGCCGTGGCGCCAGCTTCACCCAGTTGTTGCCGGGCACTCGGATCACCGTCGATATTCAGGCACTCGTCGGCGATGCAGGCTGCGTAGTAACTGGCTGAGCGGGCGCATTCGATTGCCAGCATCAGGTCGGCACAGCGATGCTTGATTGCCTGAAAGCTGGCAATGCGACGGCCAAACTGCTCGCGCTGGCTGATGTAGCTCAAGGTGATGTCCAGCGACTGCTGAGCGCCACCGGTCTGTTCAGCCGCCAGGCCGATACAGGCGATATGCAGCACATCGCGCAGCATTGGCCAGCCCTGTCCGGGCTCGCTGAGCAACTGTTCGTCGTAGACGACCACGTCGGTCAAGGTGAGGGTGGCCAGGCGGCGAGTCTGGTCCAGTGTGGGTTGCCAATGGCGCTGGATCCCGGGTGTGTCGGCAGATATCGCAAACAAACGGATACCGGCTTCACCGACGCTCCCCGGGGTACGGGTGGCAATGATCAACAGATCGCAGTCGGCGCCGTCAATTACATAGCGATACTCGCCGTTGAGGCGATACCCACCTGAGTGGCTTTGCGCATACACCTGCACGCCGCTGTCGTCCCAGCGCGGCGCGCTGGTGAAAGCCAGGCTGGCGCGAATTTCCCCAGCGGCGATCAACGGCAGCCAGCGCTCCTTGAGTGGTTCATTGCGGCTAAGCAGCAGGGCAGGGGTGGCCAGGCTGCACGTGGCAAAAAATGGGCTTGGCAGCAGACGTCGGCCCAATTGTTCCTGTAACAGGCAGACCTCGACAAAGCCCAGCCCGAGCCCGCCATACACTTCGGGGATCGCCAGTGCTGGCCAATACAACTCCTGAGCCATTCGCGTCCATGTCTCGGCGTCGTACCCGCGCTCGCTGGCCATTGCCGTGCGCACGGCGCTGGAGCTGGCAACCTGGGTCAAAAAACGCTCGGCAGACGTTTGAATCATTCGCTGCTCGTCAGTCAGGGCAAGCTCCATGTAGGCCTCATCGTAGTCATACGGATCGAGGCACCAGCATGAAAGCGTGCAGCGCGGGTGCAATCCCTGAGCTGGACTAGTCCATATGAATACTTCGCGTCAGACTTCGGAGTCCCAGACGACGGTGATATTGCCCTTTGTACTTGCCTTGCGCGGACAACATTTCTTCAACATGCTGTTTTTTGATTTCGAAGTGCAAGGTGGACGGCTTGTTTTCAACCTAATGCGTGGACTTGAATAACTGCTCTGTCGTAACACCCAACTGTTTACGAGAAACTGCCGAGCCATTTTAGCCTGTTTTCGGCAAGGTGCCTGGACTGG
The DNA here is from genome assembly GCF_037055265.1 of Pseudomonas sp. ML2-2023-6. Lineage (NCBI taxonomy): Bacteria > Pseudomonadati > Pseudomonadota > Gammaproteobacteria > Pseudomonadales > Pseudomonadaceae > Pseudomonas > Pseudomonas sp. ML2-2023-6. The sequence continues at coordinate 2,807,323 of NZ_CP146347.1, forward strand.
TGTTTTCCAGAAGAAGCCATAACTGTTGGGTGAGTAAAACCCAACGCCGCTGTATACACAGTTCAAAGGAGGGGTGACCCCAGTTGCTCCCCATCAGCCAAGGCCGAGCACTATTTTTTGAGGTAGTCAGTGTTATGTTCACTTTAATACCGCGACTTAGGTCTGTTTGTATCTTTGCTGTTTAGGCTGCCCGGATTTTACGTGGCAGTTCAGATGCCATAGTATTTGGCGGTTTTCTGTTAACGTACCGGAGCTAGAGCATCAAATATGATCTGCACACTGCCGTAATACTCACCCGCCTTGAATCCGTCTTGAGGCTTGATCGCCTCGATTCGCAATGGGACTCTGGAACCGTTTCTTGCTTCGCTTTCGGGCACGATTACGGTGTTGATCGGTGTGAGCGGGTGGTTGTTTAAAATCACGCTAAGTTCGATCTCATCGCGCCCATTGGACAACGCTGGCTCATGACCCAAGCGTGCGGCGATGCCGCCGCTGGCGTTGCGCACATCGAATGATGCGCGCAAGGGGTGAAGAAACTCGCGGCCCAGATCCCAGTTCATTCGCTGCTCGCGTTCCAGAAATCCCGGATCCACGGGCAATACATAGAAATCCAGAGTCGGGATGCTGACACTGACTTCAAACGTGTGTTCTTCGCGTGCTGCAAATCCTGCCTGCATCCAGAGTGCCAAGCTTGCCGCGACAGCCAGGTATGAGATTTTGCAGGCAGGACGGTGCATTAGCCTTTAACCTCAATGTTTTTTTGTTTATCGGCTTCGATCAGCATAAAGCGATAATGGCGACCGGGCTCTTTAATGAAACTGAATGTACGACCCGGCAAAATATGGTTTTTGGTGACAGGCTTGCAGTCTTGTAAATCCTTGCCCGAGCAATCCTTGAATTCATCGGCCACGACCACGGTGTTGCCTTTGTTGTTGAGCGAGTACTTGCCTTTGCTGTCTTCGATACGCGTATCAATGTGGGTTGCCTTGGGGCGCACAAAAAATACCGTGCCATAGCCCGCCAATATATTGACCCCGGCAGACAGGGTCTTTTTGTAGTTGTCGGTTTGGTCCTGGTTCAAGGCAAATTCATCTTCTTTTTCAGGCACTACCGGGACAAAACGTACGCGAAAATAGCGCTCTTTATCGCGGTTGCCCATAAACAACAAACGTGAACCCTGGGTGCCTTTTGCGGGCACAATCAAGCGCGCCGGGCTGGCCATCAAACCGTCACGCACACTGCCTGCCTGGGTTTTTAGTGGCACTTCTTCACTTGAACCGTCAGCCTTGTAAACAATCTCCATGATCTTGATCCGCACAAATGCAGTGCTGGTGCCGCCATTGAATACACGCTTCAGATAGGTGCTTTTATCGCCGTCCATATAGTCATAGACGGTGCCGACATTAATGTTGGGGCCCGCAAGGGCACTGAGTGAAACCAGCCAAAGACCAATAATTGAATAGATGTGTTTCATTGTTTAATCTCACTGTGAATATAGGTGCAGTAAATAATGTGTATAGATTTGCTTTCTGGCTTTTTCACCCGGCTATTTGCGGGTTGTTCTTCATGTCTGCCAACGTATCGGGATGGCAACGTAAATCGCCGATTTGCAAAACGTCTTTCTCTTTTGTGGTGTTCTTGGCGTCAATCCGGAACTGGCACAGCAACTGGTCATCCTTGCGCACTTCCAGGGTTGGTGTGCGGGCATTCATTTCCATCGAGAAGAACCCGTCCACTTCGCTAATGCCCCGGCTGGCGTGGTTGATGATGTGATGGCCCTTGAGTGGGTCGCCTTTGGGGTCGAGCAAACGGCCGAGTACGGTTACGGTTTGCACCACACTGATGGTGCGATAGTCCACGCCGCCCTTGTTCAGGTGGTAGCGGCTGCGAGCGGGTTGAATGGTGGCAGCCGGGACGTCAGTCCCTTCAAAGTCGAAACTTACCGCGCTGTTTTTATACGCTGTGAGCGGGATAAAGTTGCGCCCCGGTCGCAGTATTGTGCTGCTGCCACTCAAGTCATCGGCGCGCAAGGTGATGCCGTCGACATCGGATTGCACATCGACAATCATGCCCGCGCCGCGACCACTGTATTCACTGGCCATCACCGCTTTACCGCCCCCGACTGCGACAGTGCTGTCCAGGTTCAGGCCACCGGTGAACTTGCCGTTATACGAGGAGCGTTGCACAAAGCCGTCGCCATTGAGCGTGTTGGTCTGGACGCTCGCGCGGCCGGACAAGCCGACACCGTAAGTGTCGGTGGTTGCCGTGGCCGAGACGCTTTGCAGCAGGTGATGTTTCAAGGTTTTGTTATAGGTCAGCGAGCCGTTGTTGTCGCGTCCACCGTCGCGGGAGCTGCGTGAACCGAGGCTGGCGGACCATTTTTCGCCCGGACCGCCAAGTGCCAGGCTGACAGATAAGTCGACCCCGCGGTTACGGTTGGCACCACTGCTCGAGCTGGCAGGTCGATCAAAGACCGATAGCCGCCAGTTGCCATCACTGCCGAACAAATGGGTCGTTTGCGCCCAACCCAAGTCAATACCATGGCCCTTGGTATAGCCATCCGCGTAAGAAAGACGGGCATTCAGGCTGTTTTTGGGGCTGAGACGGTGGTTCATCGAGATCGACGAATTGCTGTTCTGGCCAACATAAGCAGTGCGTTTGCGCAGGCGCGTACCATCCGCCAGGGTTTCGTAGGTGTTACGTGTGTCGAGCCAGCTACGGTTGTGATTGAACACCAGGCTGCCGGTGCCGTAGCTGTAAAGCGCGTTCACATCGACACCGGTGCCGTAGTTTTGGGTTTGATAGACGTTGGCGTACACGCTGGCGTTGTTGGCCAGCGTCCAGTCGACGGAGGTTCCCACTTGCATATTGCCTTTGACCTGACGCCCGGACAGGCCCAGCACCACGCGTGGATGCAGCAGGTAGTTGAGCGAGGCTCCGCCAGTCATGTCCCCCTTGGACTGATCTTCGAAGTTGCTCAAAAGTTTAGTCTCACGCCCGGCAAACAGGTTGTAGCGCCAGCGCTGATCGTGGTTGCGCCAGTTATTGGGCTTGTACACCAGTTCCGAAGTGGTACTGGTGGTCTTGCCGTCTTCGACAAGGCGCACTTCCACTTCATAAATACCGCCTGGCAGGGAGCGGGTATCGATGTTTTGCAGGCCAGCCTGTACGGGTTGCGTGTTGATCAGCAGGCCATTGCGGTAAATCTCTACCGCACCTTCACGGTTTGCCGTGATGTGGATGGGGTAAATGCTGGGTTTGGCCATGTCGATGGCCAGGCTGTCAGAGCTGCCGTACATCACGCCCAACGCGGTATCGGGGCTGGCGCCGAAGGTGCGAACCTGGCGGGTCAGGCCTTCGGAGCTGGGGGTGAAATAACCGAGGCGAAAAAAGCTGCCCTCGAACTCACGTTGGGTATAGGCCTCATGCACTGCATGATAAAGCTTGGTGTCGTCCGGGCCACCAATACGTGACAGTTGCAGATTTATCCCTTGGGTCCAATTACCCAAGCTGCTGCTGGCTTCCAGGCCGAAGCGACCGTTGAGGTTTTCTTCCTGGCCGCCGTTGATATTCAGTTGATTGCGCACAATCAGGCCACGGCTGCCGTCTTCTGGCAGGTCGTAGTACATGCTCTGCTGGTTTTCACGCTCGGCGTTTTCAGTCAGCAGCGAGACCAGAGAGTTTTCAAGGTTGTAGTGAACTGCCAGCAATTGTTCGGGGCAGTTGGCAGAGCAGTTGCCCAGTTTGACGCCCTGTTTAAGGTAGTCAGACCATGTATCACGTTCGGCGACCGGGAGGGTGCTGCCGTCGTGGTTGGTAAAGTCAATAAGTGTTAATCGATCGTCACGGGAAAGTACGATCATTGCTTCGCCCAATAGTTGCCCATCGCGCTCGACTTGCACTGCCAATGGAACATCGAAAAAGTGTTCTTCAAAGTCCGCAGGCAAGCCTTTGGCCTGAGCCAATAAACTACGGGGCGTGGTGCCATTGGTTTCAGAGGCTGCAACTGCAGTTGTACCAATCAGAAGGGCAAGCGCCGCCGCGATGGGAGTCATCGGGAACATAATCGAAATACTCGATAGCAGGCAGTAAAGGTAGTAAGAAGCGTTCGGCCAGCCTGAACTGACCGAACGCGATACCTGTTGCGTTACATCAATTACAGGCCTGGATCAGAGGGTTGGCACGTTGTCGAATACAACGGTGTATGCGGCGCTGAAGTCGCCCGACACGCCATTGCCAGGCGCTGCAGGAGTGATTACCAGATCAGCCGAGGTGCCTGCAGTGGCTATAGTGCCGCTGGCGAGTACTTGCTGCGGAGCAGCAGTCAGTGTTGTACCGTTGAAGGTGGTGGTCAGTGCAATGTTGTTGGCGGCAGTACCATTGGACAGCGCGACTGGACCGCCATCGATATAGGCCTTGATCGAACCGGCGGTGTTCTTGATGTTGTATGACTGGCGCAGGGTAGACAACAGACCTGTTTGCAGGTTGTAGTTCATCACTTCGGCCCTGCCGAAGTCAGGGTTTACCGGCAAGACGTGGAACACTTCGGTTGGAATAGAAGCCGTGATGTTGATAGCGGTGGTGGCATCATTTGCAGCCCATGCACTTGAAGAACCGATAGCCAGGGTGACGAGGGAAGTTGCGATTGCTTTCTTGAACATGATTATTACCTGTTTATATGTGTTGAGGACGTGGTATTCCAGTCCTTCAGTGCTGAGCCGGAACTTTATAGTGGCCGGTTGTCGATGTGTTGAATGCTTGGCCGTCTGCAAGATTGTCTTGGTTATCTTGTGAAGTAGGTGGGCTGTCAAAGCGAGGAGAAGTATTGCTTGATCGCATTATGAATAACATAGCAAAGTCCTACTTGTTTTGTGGTTTTATGCCTTCAGTTTTGAAGGGGATTTCCTACGTCATGTAGCGCTGTGTTTTCTACTGCGAGGACTGATTATCACGTGATTGGCTGTTTCTACTTTAAAGGTCAAACTGGAGGGGTACTTTTTCTATTTTTATGTAAGCCATATTTTCAGGTGTTGTGTGAGATGTATCTCTGCTCGCTGTGTGAGCTGTGCGTTATTTTGGGTGATAAGTTATGTCCATATTTGGTTTGTAAGTTGTATCTTTTCTATTTTGGCTCTTATCTGTTTCAGTAGTTGTACAACGGTGTTTTAGTCACAATTTGAGTTATGGTTTAAGTTTCTATTTTTCGCTTTGGGATGTCAGAAAAATGAACGAGCATTATTCTCAAGCTACAGACGCAGATAAACCCACTATTGTGGTCAGGAACTCGGCCCGTGAGCGTGCTGCACGTAACCCCCGGATTTTTGCATCAGGTGATTTGAAATTGTTATTGCTGGAGTTGATTGGCGAACATCCTCGTCATGGCTATGACCTGATCCAGCAAATTGAAGGGTTGTTCGACGGCGCCTACAGCCCCAGCCCCGGGGTGATATACCCGGCCTTGGCCTTTCTTGAGGCCGGGAAACTGGTAGAAGTTGCTATTGAGGGTGATAAAAAAAATTACAGCATTACCGGGACGGGACGTTTATATCTCGGCCAACAGGCGGTCGCCCTTAATGGTGTGCATATGCGTATTGAAGTCAGCCGACGTTCGTTGTTGGGCCAGGAACGGCCGGCAGAGATTCATGAGGCGATGCACAACCTGCGTCACGCGCTGCAATTGCACCAGAGGTATTGGAGCCCGGTAGAGATCCAGCGCGTACATGATCTGCTCAACAACACTGCCAGAGCCATTGTGGATGGGGATGGATAACCAAGACTGGCTACCCTGTAGCAGTTGACTCGCGAAGCGAGGCTACGTCCGGCTGCGTAGCAGTCGTAAAACCATTCAGCTTGGGTGTTTCAGATACATCGCGCTGACCGGGTTTGCGACTGCTGCGCAGCCGGACGTAGCCTCGTTCTACTCGTCAACTGCTACAGGGGGGTGCAGCTCCTGCAAGCTTTAGTCTCAACGGACGATGAGCCACCCCCGGCGCGTTCCCATACTGCTCCCATGCCTTTGCCAACCCGGGAGCACATGTGAACAGCGCAACTCATACCGCATTTCACACCAGTATCGACGCAGGCGTCGCTGAACTGGTGATCGACAGGCCGCCAGTCAATGCCCTCAACAGCCAGGAGTGGCTGGACCTGGCGCACACCCTCGAAGCGCTTGGCCTGGACCCTGAGGTGCGAGTGATCGTGATCCGGGCCGAAGGCCGCGGCTTTTGTGCAGGTGTCGATATCAAGGAACTGGACGCTCACCCGGAACTGATCGTCAAGGTCAACGCGGGCAACTACGCCACTTTCAAGGCTGTGCATCGCAACCCGGTGCCGGTCATCGTCGCAGTCCATGGCTTTGTGCTGGGTGGCGGGATTGGCATTACCGGTGCCGCCGATATTGTCGTGGCTTCCGACTGCGCCACCTTTGCCCTGCCGGAAGTCGACCGTGGCGCCATGGGCGGCGGTGCGCATTTGCAGCGTTTGTTTCCGGTGCAAAAAGTCCGCTATCTGTTCTTTACCGGCGACAAGATTGGCGCAGTTGAAGCGCAGCAGTACGGCTTTATCGAGCGCGTGGTGCCCCGTGAGCAACTGCGCGAAACCGCGCTGCAAATCGCTCACAAGATCGCAGCGAAAAGCCCGGCCATGATCCGCATCGCCAAAGAAGCGTTGAACGGCATCGAAGACGGCAACCTTGAAGACAAATACCGCTGGGAACAGGGCTTTACCCTGCAGGCCTATACCAGTGCGGACTCCGCCGAAACTCGCCGCGCGTTCGTTGAAAAACGCGACGCCAGGTTCTGAGGAGCCGACCATGGAACTGACTTACTCGCCCAAGCAAAAGGCCTTCCGTCAGGAGGTCCGGCAATGGCTGGCGGCGAACCTGCCGCCTGAGCCGCTGGCCAGCTACGACACCCGCGAAGGCTTTGAACAGCATCGCCAGTGGGAAGCCAAGTTGTTCGAAAGTCGCCTGTCGATGGTGATGTGGCCCACCGAGTTGGGTGGACGCGGCTGCGATCTGATTGAGTGGCTGATTTTCGAAGAAGAATATTACGGTGCTGGCGCGCCGATGCGGGTCAACCAGAACGGCCAGTTATTGCTCGGCCCGACCCTGATGGAGTTTGGCACCGAGGCACAGAAAAAACGCTTTCTGCCACGCATGGCGGCCAGCGCCGACATGTGGGCCCAAGGCTGGTCCGAACCCAACGCTGGTTCCGACATGGCCGCGATCACCAGCAAGGCCACCCGCGATGGCGACGGCTACCTGCTCAACGGCCAGAAAACCTGGTCGACCCGAGCCATCTTTGCCGATTGGTTGTTTGGCCTGTTTCGCAGCGATCCAGCTTCAAGCCGTCACCACGGATTGTCGTTTGTGATGGTGCCGCTCAACGCGCCGGGGGTCACAGTGCGCCCGATCAAGGCCTTGAACGGCAAGGATGCGTTCGCCGAAGTGTTCTTCGATGACGTGCGCATTCCCCTGGAAAATCGCATCGGCGATGAAGGGCAGGGCTGGCATGTGGCAATGGCCACTGCCGGTTTTGAGCGTGGTTTGCTACTGCGCTCCCCGGCGCGCTTTCAGTACACGGCGCGCAAGTTGGTGGAGTTGTACCAGGCCAACCGCGCCAGTGCCGACCGTGACCCGAGCTTGGGCGACGCGGTGTGCAAGGCTTGGATGGATGCGCAAGCCTACGCCTTGTCCGCCTATCACACCGTGGGCCGCCTGAGCCGTGGAGCGCAGATTGGCGCCGAGTCGAGCACCAACAAAATTATCTGGTCGGAACTCGATTTGCGCATGCACGAAACCGCCATGCGCATCCTGGGTGCCAGTGGCGAGTTGACCGGTAAATCGGCAGACGGCCACGACTGGCTGGAAGGTTTTCTGTTTGCTCAGGCCGGGCCCATCTACGCCGGTACTAACGAGATCCAGCGCAATATCATTGCCGAGCGCATGCTCGGTCTGCCGAAGTGAGGCCGGGGATGGACTTTACCTTTACCGATGACCAGCAAACTTTTCGCGAAGCCATCAGCCGCTTTTTGATGACCGAAGCCGCGCCGGAAATGCTTCGTGAAATCTGGGAAACCGACGTCGGCCGCTCTCCGGATTTGCGTAACAAGATTGCCGAGCAAGGCCTTACCGCGTTGTCGATTCCTGAGGCCTTTGGTGGCCTGGGCATGGACGATGTGGCCTGGGCCTTGATGACCCAGGAGCTAGGTTACTACGCCATTCCCGATTCGCTGGCCGACACCGCCTATGTTGCCAGCGCCCTGATCGCCGGCTTGCCCCACAGCGTTGCCCAGCGCGGCGAATGGCTGGAGCGCATTGCCGATGGCAGCTTGCGGGTCGCCATCGGCCACCCGGTCAATCCGCTGGTGGCTGACGCCGGTCATGCCGACCTGTTGCTGTTGGCCCACGGCGATGAAGTCCATGCCGTACCGCGTAGCCAGGTGGATGTGCAAGGGCACGGCAGCCTGGATGCCTCGCGCCGTCTGGCGCAGGTCAGCTGGCAACCGAGTGCTGCGACCCTGGTGGCGCAGGGCGAGCAGGGCCGCGAGCTGTGGGCGCAGACCCTCAACCGTGGCGCACTGTCGGTAGCTGGGCAACTGCTCGGGCTGGCTCAGCGCATGCTCGATCTGTCGGTGGACTACGCCGCCCAGCGCAAGCAGTTCGGCAAGCCGATAGGCAGTTTTCAGGCGGTCAAGCATCACCTGGCTGACGTCGCCACTCAGCTGGAATTCGCCAAACCGGTGCTGTACCGCGCCGCTTATGCCTTGGCGCACAACGAACCGAATGCCGGGGTGTGGGTGTCCCAAGCGCGTCTGGCCAGTTGCGAAGCCAGCTGGCTGGCGGCTCGCCACGGCATTCAGGTGCATGGCGCGATGGGTTACACCTGGGAAGTCGACCTGCAAATGTTTATGAAACGCGCCTGGGCACTGGACAACGCCTGGGGCGACCGTGCGCTGCACAAGACCCGTGTGGCCGAGTATGTATTGAGTGGCGCGGCGCCTTTGGGCCCCGGCTACACGTTTGAGGATTGACTGATGCCCGAAGCCTATATTGTGGACGCGTTGCGCAGCCCTACCGGCAAGCGCAAGGGTGGTCTGGCCCATGTCCATGCGATTGATCTGGGCGCCCATGTGCTCAAGGCGTTGGTAGAGCGTAACCAGATCCCGGCCGACGAATACGACGACGTGATCTTTGGCTGCGTTGATGCCATCGGCTCTCAGGCAGGGGATATCGCCCGCACCAGCTGGCTGGCCGCCGGTTTGCCGCTCAACGTTCCCGGCACCACCATTGACCGCCAGTGCGGCTCATCGCAGCAGGCGCTGCACTTTGCCGCGCAAGCGGTGATGAGTGGTACCCAGGATGTGATCGCCGTCGGCGGTGTTCAGACCATGACCCAGATCCCGATTTCCTCGGCGATGCTGGCCGGCCAACCGCTGGGGTTCAGCGATCCGTTCTCGGGCAGCAAAGGCTGGAAAGCGCGTTTTGGCGACCAGCCAGTGAACCAGTTCTATGCCGCTCAGCGTATCGCCGATCACTGGAATATCAGCCGCCAGCAGATGGAAGCGTACGCTCTGGAAAGCCATCGCCGGGCACTGGATGCCATGGCCAGCCGCCGCTTCGTTAATGAAATTGTGCCCTGTGAAGGGGTGTGGGATGACGAAACTCCGCGCCATACCAGCCTGGCAAAAATGGCCGAGCTGGAACCGGTGTCCGCTGAATTCCCTTCGATCACTGCCGCCGTTTCCAGTCAGACCTGCGATGCCTCGGCCGCGATGTTGGTGGTTTCTGCTGCGGCACTCAAACGCTACAACCTGACGCCACGGGCGCGGATTCATCACCTCTCGGTAATGGGCGACGACCCGATCTGGCATCTCACCGCACCGATAGCCGCGACCCGGGCCGCACTGAAAAAAGCCGGCATGAGCATACGGGATATCGACCTGGTCGAGATCAACGAAGCCTTCGCCTCGGTAGTCATGGCCTGGGCCAAGGAGCTGGATTATGACCCGGCCAGGACCAATGCCAACGGCGGCGCCATTGCCCTTGGCCATCCACTGGGTGCCAGCGGGGCACGATTGATGACCAGCCTGCTTAACCAGCTTGAGCAAAGCGGTGGCCGCTATGGCTTGCAGACCATGTGCGAAGGCGGTGGGCAAGCCAACGTGACGATTATTGAGCGCCTCTAGGAGCATTGACATGGCAATTTGTGCAGCACGTACCGTGATTATTACGGGCGCAGGCGGTGGTCTGGGTCGGGCCTATGCGTTGGCTTTCGCCGGGCAGGGCGCCAATGTGGTGGTCAACGATATCCGCCGCGAAGCCGCTGAAGAAGTGGTGGCTGAAATTCGCGAGGCGGGCGGGCAGGCTATCGCCAACGCCGATGACATCACCACTATCGCCACCGCGCAAAACATCGTCGATGCGGCCCTGGCGGCATTTGGCGAAGTGCATGTGTTGGTCAACAACGCCGGGATCCTGCGCGACCGGATGTTTATCAGCCTTGGCGAAGATGACTGGGATGCCGTGATGCGCGTGCACCTGAAGGGGCATTTTTGTCTGGCCAATATCCTGGGCAAACGCTGGCGCGATCTAGCCAAGGCCGGTCAGCCGGTGGCTGCGCGAATCATCAACACCAGTTCCGGTGCAGGCTTGCAGGGCTCGGTGGGGCAGTCCAACTACAGCGCCGCCAAAGGCGGAATTGCCGCGTTGACCCTGGTGCAGGCGGCAGAGCTGGCGCGTTACGGCGTGACCGCCAATGCCTTGGCTCCGGCGGCGCGTACCTCGATGACCGAAAGCGCGATGCCGGACGTGGTGAAAAAGCCAGAAGACGGAGGCTTCGATGCCTGGGCCCCGGAAAACGTCGCACCGCTGGTGGTGTGGCTGGGCAGCACTTTGTCGGGACATGTGAGCGGGCAAATCATCGAAAGCCAGGGCGGGCGACTGTCCCTTGGCGATGGTTGGCGCACCGGCGTGACCCGCGACAAGGGCGCGCAATGGCAGCCCGAAGAAGTGGGTGTGGCCATGGCCCAGATTCTCGCCGAAGCCCCTGCACCGCAAAGGGTGTGGGGTAGCTGAAAGCACAGGGATACTTCAAGTGTGGGAGCGAGCCTGCTCGCGAAGTCATTCGCGAGCAGGCTCGCTCCCACAAGGGGCTTGACCCGGAACAGAGTATCTACAAGAAGCGGACTTAGCCGTTTGTTATACAGAGAGAATTCAACCATGAGACAAGCGCCCCCTTACGTACCCGGCCACCAACTCTTGGCCGGCAAGTCGATTTTGATCACCGCCGCGGCTGGCGCAGGTATCGGTTATGCCGCGGCCAAACGCTGCGCCGAAGAAGGCTGCCGCGCCTTGATGATTTCCGATATCCACCCGCGTCGCCTCGAAGAGGCAGTCGAACGCCTCAAGGCTGAAACCGGGTTGCAGGCGGTATACGGGCAACTGTGCAATGTCACCGTCGAAGCCGATGTACAAGCCCTGGTCGCGGCGGCTGAAGAAGCCTTGGGCGGGGTCGATGTGCTGATCAATAACGCAGGCCTTGGCGGTCAGGTACGCCTTACCGAAATGACCGATCAACAGTGGTCCTCGGTGTTGGATATCACTCTCACCGGCACTATGCGCATGACCCGCGCCATGCTTCCACACATGGAGCGCCGTGGTGCCGGGGCCATCGTCAACAACGCCTCGGTACTGGGCTGGCGGGCGCAGAAAGAGCAGGCCCATTATGCCGCCGCCAAGGCCGGGGTCATGGCCCTGACCCGCTGCAGTGCGCTGGAAGCGGCCGAAAGCGGGGTACGAATCAACGCCGTAGCACCGTCCATTGCCTTGCACGAGTTCCTGAAAAAAGCCTCCAGCAGCGAACTGCTGGAACAACTCACCAGCCGCGAAGCCTTTGGCCGCGCCGCTGAGGTCTGGGAAGTGGCTAACGTCATGGTGTTCCTGGCCAGCGACTACGCCTCATACATGGTCGGCGAAGTGCTGCCTGTCAGCTCGCAACAAGCCTGAGGACCACCCCATGAGTACGTTATTCAGCAGCGCCGAGCAGTTGCTTGCAGCGCAGGGGCAAGACCTTGGCCGCACCGACTGGCTGGTGCTGACCCAGGAGCGGATCAACCTGTTTGCCGAGGCCACGGGCGATCACCAGTGGATTCATGTCGACCCGGAACGTGCGGCCAAGGGGCCGTTCGGTGCCTGTATTGCCCACGGCTACCTGACCCTGTCCCTGGCCAATCTGTTTATGCCGCAACTGATGCAGTTCGAAAATCTGGCCATGGGCGTCAACTACGGCAGTGACCGGTTGCGTTTCCCAGCAGCGGTCAAGGTCGGTTCGCGGGTGCGTGGGCATGGCCAGGTTGTGCAGGTCGAGGCACTCGGCCAGGCCTTGCAGGTAGTGGTGCGGATCAGCGTCGAAATCGAGGGCAGCGAGCGCCCCGGCTGTGTGGTGGACACCATCAGCCGCTACACCTTCAACCCTCTTGAGAAGTGAGCCTGAGCATGAATTTGAATGACGTTGTAATCGTCTCCACCGCCCGAACCGCCCTGACCAAATCCTTCCGTGGCTCGTTCAACGACACCGAAGCCCCGGTGCTGGGCGGCCATGTGGTACGTGCCGTGGTGGAGCGCGCGGGTATCGAGCCGGGTTCGGTGGAAGACGTGATCATGGGGGCAGCTGCGCAGCAGGGCACTCAGGGTTACAACATCGGGCGGTTGTGCGCCAACACCGGCGGTTTGCCCAACACCGTGCCGGGCATGGCGATTGATCGCATGTGTGCCTCGGGCCTGATGAGTATTGGCGTGGCGGCGAAAGGCATCATGACCGGGGAAATGTCGATTGCCGTGGCGGGTGGTGTCGAGTCGTTGTCGCTGACCCAGAACAAGTACAAAAACACTTACCGGGCACAATCCGAGGCGGTGCTTGAATGCATGCCGACGGCCTACATCCCGATGCTCGAAACCGCTGAAATCGTCGCTCGCCGCTACTCTATCAGCCGCGAAGTGCAGGACCAGTATTCCCTGCAAAGCCAGCAACGTACCGCCGCCGCCCAGGCCGCGGGCCTGTTCGCGGATGAAATCGTACCGCTGGCTGCGCGCAAGCTGTGCTTCGACAAGGAAGGCAAACCCAGTGGCTATCAGGATGTAATCGCGGACCGCGACGAGTGTAATCGCCCGTCCACCACCCTTGAGGATTTGGCGGCACTCAAACCCGTGTGGAAAAATGGCAAATGGGTGCAGCAGGGTGAGTTCATCACCGCGGGCAACGCTTCGCAATTTTCCGATGGCGCCTCTGCCGTGTTGCTGATGAGCCGTGCCGAAGCCAAACAGCGCGGGATCGAAGCGTTGGGCGTGTATCGCGGGATTGCCGTGAGCGGTTGTGCGCCGGAAGAAATGGGCATTGGCCCGGTGTTCGCGATTCCCAAGCTGCTCAAGCGGTTTGGCCTGACCGTATCTGACATTGACCTGTGGGAGATCAACGAAGCATTCGCCTGCCAGGTGGTGTACTGCCGCGACTTCCTGCAGATCCCCAACGACCGCCTGAACGTCAACGGCGGGGCGATTTCCATTGGTCATCCGTTTGGTATGTCGGGTGCGCGGATGGTGGGCCACAGCCTGCTCGAAGGCCGCCGCCGTGGCGCCCGCTTTGTTGTGGTTGCCATGTGTATCGGCGGCGGCATGGGCGCGGCGGGGCTGTTTGAGCTGAACTGACAGTTTTTGATACTGGTGGGAGCCAGGCAAAACCCGTAGCAGCTGCCGAAGGAACGAGGCTGCGTTCGGCGGCGAAGCCGTCGCAGAATCAGGCACTGCGGTCTGCCAGAAAAACCTTGCTCTCAGGGTTTACGACGGCTTCGCCGCCGAACGCAGCCTCGTTCCTGCGGCAGCGGCTACACGTTTGGATGCGCCACCGCGGACGCCATCTGCGGTATCGGCTTGCGCATCAGCGTCCCCACCACCAAAGCCCCGATCAGCCCCAGCACCCCCGCGACCCACAACACCAGGCTGAACCCGGCCACAAAGGCCCGGGTTGCCAGTGGCTCAATCTGCGCTTGTGCCGCCAGCGGCAATTGGCTCAAGGCTCCCTGCATATCCCCGGCCACCACCCGCGAAGCAATAAAGTGACTCTGCTCCAGCCATTGCCCGGCATCCTGCTGAAGGCTGGTCTGCAGGTTTTGCTCCGTGTGGCTGCCGAGCAAGGCGCCAAACACCCCAATCGCCAACACAATGGCGCTGAAGCGCATGGTGGTGCTCATGCCTGAGGCCATGCCCACACGGTCGCGGGGAACGCAGGCCATGATGTTTTTCTGGGTATCGCCATTGAGCAAGCCGGCCCCGGCACCTGTCACCGCCGTGGTCAGGGCAAAACTCAGGTAACCGCCATGGTCTACCGCCCAAGCGCTGAGCAAGTTGCCGCAACCGACCAAGGTCAAACCGGCAGCCATCATACTGGCCGGGCTGAAGCGCGACGCCAGGCGAGCGCCGATACGTGGGCAAATCAACATGGTCAAGGCAAACGGCAACATACCCAGGCCTGACGTGACTGCACTGAACCCCAAGCCGTTTTGCAAATAAAACGGCAGCAAGGTCATCATCACCTGAGCACAGCCCGCATAGGCAAACATGCCCAGCAGAGCGCCGATAAAACGCGGGTGGCGGAACAGTTGCAGGTCAATCATAGGGCGGCGCTGCATGGCTTCGATCATTACAAACAGGCCCAGCAGCAGCACCCCGGCACATATTCGGGCATAGGTCAGCGGGTGGTTCCAGCCAATGCGGTTGGCTTCGATCAAGCCCCAGATCAGGCATAGCAAGCTGGCGCTGAAGGCCAGGCTGCCCCAAGGGTCGAGCCGGGCCGATTGCGGGTCGCGAGACTCGGCAATGGCATGCCTGACCAGCAGCATCAGCAGCAAGCCAACCGGCAGGTTGAGATAGAAAATCCAGCGCCAGCCCAGGTACTCGGTGATCAGCCCGCCGAGGGTCGGTGCCGCCGTCATGGCCACGCCCATGCACGCCCCCCAAAAGGCCCAGGCTTTGGCTCGTTCGACTTCGTCGTGGAAGGCATGCCCGATTGAGGCCAGCGCCGAGGTCAGTAGCAAGGCTGCTCCCACGCCTTTTACGGCGCGGGCGATTTCCAGTAACAGGCTGTTGGGTGCCGCGCCACAGCCGAGGGACGCGAGGATGAAAATGCTCAAGCCCCACAGCAGGGTACGCTTGCGCCCGAAGCGGTCGGCAATGCTCCCGGCAGGCAGTAACAGGGCGGCAAACGCCAGCATATAAGCGCTGACCACCCATTCGATATCGACAAAGCTGGCCCCCAGATCCCGGGCGATGCTCGGCAGGGTGACCGCGACAATATTGGTGTCGAGCACGATCAGCGAACAGACCCCGCTGGCGGTCAGCAGGGTCAGGCGTGGGCTTACAGTCTTCATGGACGCAACTCCCCGGCAAGCTCAGGCATTACTTTGCAGGCAATTAATTTTACGGGCATGCTCGGTTCCTCCAGTGTGGCGATGGCCACAGTGTAGGGCTGGGCGTTGGCTGGTTTGTTAGCTGACAGCCTGAACTTCATTACCTTTGAGCTAATGCTGCTATGGATATACGCCATTTCCGTTATTTCCTGGCCGTTGCCCAGCAACGCAACTTCACCCGTGCTGCCGAAGTACTGGGAATTGCGCCGCCAACCTTGACGCGGCAAATCCAGGATCTTGAACACGCCTTGGGCGTACGTCTGTTTGTGCGCCAGCAGCGTCAGGTCAGCCTGACTGAAGCGGGCCAGGCGTTATTGCCCGAGGCTGAGGCCACCGTGCGCCAGTTCGAGTTTGCCCAGCGCAATGCACAGCGGGCCGGGCGCGGCGAGACGGGCCATATCGAATTGGGATATGTAGCATCGGCCGTGTATTCGGGGGTGTTGCAGCAACAGGTGCAGGCATTTTCGAGTGCGTGTGCCGAGGTTAGCCTGAGCGTACGAGAGGCACCGATGGCCAGCTTGCCTTCGATGGTTGCCGAAGGGCGCTTCGATCTGGGCTATGTGCGCTCTCCCATGACTTTGCCACAAGGTCTGGAAGCGATTCGTCTCAAGGCTGAGGGCTTTGTTTTGGCGCTGGCGGCTGACAGCTGGCTGGCGCGCCTTAAAAGCGTCAGCGCGGCGCATTTGCAAAACGAGACATTTATCTTGCCCGAGCAAATCAGCGGCACCTTGCACGTGGCTGCCCAAGGAGGTTACGCGCCCAGGCTGGGTGCCCAGCCGGGTGGCCTGGTGGCTGTGATCGCGCTGGTATCGTTGCGCCAAGGGGTGGCGGTAGTGCCGGCATCGGTGGTCGGTCATATCAGCCTGCCGAATGTACTCTACCGGCCGATCGAGGGCTGTGACGCGCAGTCATGGTTGTCGTTGATCCACCGCCGGTTCGAAAAGTCGGCGGTGGTGACGCGTTATATCGAACAGGTCAAGCGCTTCTGATTGGTCGAATCCAACTGCAGGATTTTGTCGTTTACATGGATGCGTCAGAACCTGGAAGCAGTACAATCGCGCCCCCTTACCGAGCATGGATGCTGTTCGGCACACGTTCACGAGAAGGTCCATGGTGTCTGCAACTTACTCTCCCTCGCTGGTTTTGATTTCCCTGTGTGTCGCCATTCTGGCGTCGTACACAGCCCTTGATCTGAGCGGCCGTATTGCCACGGCGCGAGGCCGCAGTGTGTACCTGTGGATCGGTGGCGGCGCACTGGCCATGGGCTTTGGTGTGTGGTCGATGCACTTTATCGGGATGCTCGCGCTGGAGTTGCCGCTGGAGTTGGGTTACGACCTGGGGCTTACTCTGTGGTCATTACTGGTGGCTATTCTGTCGTCCGGCTTTGCCTTGTGGCTGGTCAGCCAGCCGCGACTGCCCGCGCTGCAACTGTTGTTCGGTGCCTTGATCATGGGCTCGGGCATTAGCGCCATGCACTACAGCGGTATGGCCGCGTTGCGCATGCAGCCGGGGATTGATTACGACCCGACGCTGTTTGGCCTGTCGCTGCTGATTGCAGTGGGGGCTTCGGCCGCCGCGTTGTCGATTGCGTTTCATCTGCGCAAGCAAACCCCTTACGTGCGGCTGGTACGCGGCGGGGCGGCGGTGATCATGGGCCTGGCGATTGTCGGTATGCATTACACCGGCATGGCTGCGGCGAGTTTCCCCCCCGGCAGTTTTTGCGCTGCCGCCGTGGACGGTCTGAGTGGCAAGGGGCTGGATAATCTGGTGCTGGTGTCCAGCCTGGCCGTGTTAGTGATTGCGTTGCTGACCTCGGTTTTTGACGCCCGGCTCGATTCCCGCACTGCCGCTCTGGCGGACTCATTGACCCTGGCCAATGAAGAGCTGACCCAATTGGCACTGCACGACACTCTGACCGGACTGCCCAATCGCATCCTGTTGGCTGACCGTATCGCTCAGGCAATGAGCAAGGTGACGGAGCAGGGCGGGTGTTTCTCGCTGATGTTTATCGACCTCGACGGTTTTAAGCCGGTGAACGATGCCTTCGGTCATCATCTGGGCGACCGCTTGCTGCGTGAGGTGGCCATGCGTTTGCGCGAGCAGTTGCGCAGCCAGGACACCCTGGCACGCATTGGCGGGGACGAGTTTGTGTTGCTGGTGCGTTTGCTTGAGCCCGATGATGCGCCGCAAGTGGCTGCGCGGCAGGTCGGGCTGTTGTCCAAGGCATTCCGGGTCGACGATCATGACTTGCTGATTTCCGCGAGTGTCGGTATTGCGCTGTACCCTGGTAACGGCCTGACCGCCGAAGAGTTGCTGATGAACGCCGATGCGGCGATGTATCACGCCAAGGGCGCGGGCAAAAATGGCTACAGTTTTTTCGATGCCTCGATGAACATCAACGCCCGCAAGCAACTGCAATTGCTGCAAGACCTGCGTCAGGCTCTGGTGCTGCAACAGTTTTGCCTGCATTACCAACCCAAGTTCGACGCCAGCAATGGCCTGCCGGTAGGGGCTGAAGCCCTGCTGCGCTGGGAGCATCCGCAGCAGGGATTGCTGTTGCCAGAGCACTTTATCGCCCTCGCGGAAAAAACCGGCCTGATCATTCCCATTGGCGATTGGGTGCTCAACGAAGCCTGCCGCCAGATGCGTGTGTGGTTCGATCAGGGCTATAGCCACTGGCGTATCGCAGTCAACCTGTCGGCGCTGCAGTTCTGCCATTCGGGGCTGGTCGACAGTGTGGTCGCAACGCTGGAGCGGCACCAGTTGCCAGCCAACAGCTTGACCCTGGAAATCACCGAAACCACCGCCATGAGCGACGCCGATGCGAGCATGGTGGTGTTGCAGCGCTTGTCGCAGATGGGTGTTGACCTGTCTATTGATGATTTCGGTACCGGCTATTCCAGCCTGATGTACCTCAAACGTCTGCCCGCCAATGAATTGAAAATAGACCGTGGTTTTGTGCGTGATCTGGAGCATGACAGCGATGATGCTGCGATTGTTTCGGCCATTGTTGCACTGGGCCAGGCACTGGGCCTGCGAATTGTGGCCGAGGGCGTTGAAACCGATACCCAACAAAGCTTTTTGACCACGCTGGGCTGTGATGCCTTGCAGGGTTATCTGCTGGGCCAGCCGCTTCCGGCCAATCAGTTTATGGTCGATATTCATCGCGCAGAGGACCTGAGCGCTGGTAAACCGGCGGCGACCTGACAAATCAAACCCTTGACGGTTATGCTGGCGGCCAGATTTGAAATGTTGAGTGGGGAGCGTACTTTTATGGACAAAGTTATCGTGATCACCGGTGGCAGCCGTGGCATAGGCGCCGCAACAGCAGTACTGGCGGCGCAGCAGGGCTATCGAATTTGCATCAACTATCTGGCTGATGTTGCGGCTGCCCATGAAGTGCTGGCCCAGGTTCAGGCTTTGGGCGCAGAAGCTATTGCGGTGCGCGCCGATGTCAGCGACGAAGAGGAAATCATTCGTCTGTTTATCGAGGTTGACGAGCGGTTGGGGCCGGTCACGGCACTGGTCAACAACGCTGGCACCGTGGGGCTCAAGTCACGGGTCGACGAACTGTCCGAGTTGCGCATCATGCACACCCTGAAAACCAACGTGCTTGGCCCGATCTTGTGTGCCAAGCATGCCGTGCTGCGCATGTCGCCCCGCTACGGTGGGCAGGGCGGCAATATCGTCAATGTGTCATCGGTAGCGGCACGCTTGGGTTCGCCCGGCGAGTACGTCGACTACGCTGCCTCCAAGGGCGCGCTGGACACTTTCACCGTGGGCTTGTCCAAGGAACTGGCGGGCGAGGGGATTCGGGTCAACGCGGTGAGGCCAGGCTATATCTACACCGACTTCCACGCCTTGAGTGGCGATCCCGGGCGGGTCAGCAAACTTGAACCGATCATCCCCATGGGCCGGGGCGGGCGTGCCGAAGAAGTAGCCGAGGCGATTATCTGGCTGCTGTCGGACAAGGCTTCCTACACCACCGGCACCTTTCTGGATCTGGGCGGCGGTCGGTAAGATGTAAAAACTCTGTTCCAGGTCAAGCCTTTAGTGGGAGCGAGCCTGCTCGCGTATGATTTTCGCGAGCAGGCTCGCTCCCACGCTTGAAGGATCTCTACCGCTGCCATCGTAAAACCTGACATCGCGTATGGTCAGGCCGGAACGGGATTTAGCATGTGCTGGCGCTGCGCTCCTCAGCGGCTACACAGTGATTTACGACTTGCCATTTCACCTTTTGCGACGATAATGCGACTTATTGCTATTTAAGTCTGGTTATCTATCGTGCCTATTCCTGTGGACCCCAAAACCCTGCTGGCCAGCCTCTATCTCGACAATCATGCCTGGTTGCGCGGCTGGCTATCGCGACAGGTGCGTTGCCCGCAGGATGCGGCCGATCTGACCCAGGACACTTTTCTGCGCGTTTTCGACGCTCAGCAACTGGAGCGCATCCAGGAGCCCCGCGCTTATCTGAGTACAGTTGCCCGCCGCTTGCTCTGTTCGCTGTGGCGGCGGCGCAAACTTGAACAATCCTATCTTGAGCAGTTGGCCGATCTGCCCCAAGGCTATGCGCCGTCCGCTGAAGATATAGCGCTGGTGCGCGAGGCGATTGAAGCCATTGATCGCGTGCTTGAAGGTTTACCGTCGCGGGTGAAACGGGCCTTTTTGCTCAATCGGCTTGAAGGTATGCCCCAGCAAGCCATCGCTGACCAGTTGGGTGTCTCGTTGGCCACGGTTGAGCGTGACTTGCGCCGCGCCTTTATTCATTGCCTCTCGCAAACGGCGCCATCCCAATGAGTACAGCCAAGGTTGATTCGACCACCCGTGCCGCCATTGACTGGATGCTGCGCCTTGAGTCCGGGAGTGCCAGCCCTTCGGAGCGTCAGGTGTTCAAGGCCTGGCTGGCGCAAAGTCCAGAACATCTGGCCGCGTGGCAGCGGGTAGTCGGGGTATTGAAAGCTCCGGTGGCCGATTTGCAATCAGTGGAACGCCGCAGCCCCGGGCAATTGCAGGCTGCACGCCGAGCTCTGCTGAGCGGCACGTCGCCCTCAGGCAAAAATGCCTTGCGGGGCAGCTTGCTACTGTTGCTGCTCGGTTTGGGTGCGGCAGGCTTGGTGAATCGTGTAACGCCATTGACAGGCTTGATGGCCGATCAACACACCGGCACCGGTGAGCGCAAAACCATCGAACTGGCGGATGGCAGTCTTCTGAGACTCAATGCCCGCAGCGCGGTCGATATCGAGTTCAGTAACGGCCAGCGGCGGGTACGGCTGCGCGAAGGGGAGTTGCAGGTGGACGTGGCCGCCGATGCCGGACGACCATTTGTGGTAGCCACGGCCCAAGGCCAGGTGCAGGCACTGGGGACGCGTTTCATGGTGCGCCAGGGCGCGGACGAAAGTCTGGCCAGCGTGCAGCAGCACAGCGTGCAACTGGACACGCTGGGGGGGCTGCAACGACGTATCGACACCGGTCAGGCGGTGGCATTCACGGCCAATCAGATAGACCCGCAAACCCCGACATCACGGAGCCAGGCCGATTGGCTCCAAGGCCGGGTCGAACTGCATGATGAGCCATTGTCGGCACTGGTCGAGGCGCTGCGGCCCTACCAGACCGGTGTGCTGCGCATCAGCCCCGAAGCGGCACGGGTGCGGGTGTTTGGGGTTTTTGCGCTGGACAACACCGCGCAAACCCTCAGCGCGCTGGCGCAAACCTTACCGATCAAGGTCACGCGTTACGGACCATGGCTGACCCTGATTGATGTGAGTCGATAAAAACAACCGAATGCGAATTAATTGCAAATAGTGTGAGGGGAAACCCTTGCTCGTTGGTCAAGGTTACAACTGCCTACCTTGCAACGAGAAAGGACGCCCCATGCCGTACGCCCCGCTAAGACCTTGTCTGCTGGCCCTGACCATCACCCTGTGCCTTGCTGGCCACCCGCTGACTGCGGTGGCCGAGGCGATGCACCATGAGCAAAGTACCACTCGTTTTTTTGATCTGCCTGCTGCGCCTTTGGGTGTGACCCTGAGCCGGATAGCCCGTGACAGCGACTTGACTCTGTCGGTCGCACCCGCCTTGCTGCAGGGCAAAAAATCCGCTCCGGTGAACGGCATGTATACCCCGCAACAGGCTGCCGAACACGCCTTGGTGGGCAGCGGCCTGGGCCTGAGTGTGACCGACAGCGGCGCGTTGAGTGTTTACCCGCAAGCCGAGGCGGGGGCGTTGAACCTGGGAGCAACCAATGTCTCGGCGTTGTTGGCCGAAGACGGTCGTGGTCACGTTGACGGCTTTGTCGCCACTCGTTCGGCGACGGCCACCAAAACCGACACGCCGATTCTGGAAATTCCGCAGACCATCAACGTGGTCACGGCTGATCAAGTGCAGGTGCAGGGCGCCCGCGACCTGACGCAAGCGCTGCGTTACACCCCGGGCCTGAGCACTAATGGCTACACCGACCGCAACACCATCGCGGACGAAATCACCAGCCGCGGCTTTGCCCCGACCTTGCTTTACCTCGATGGCGCGTATTTACCGTCGGCGGGCAGTCTGGGCGGCACTCCGCAAATCGATCCATACACCCTGGAGCGTATCGAAGTGCTCAAGGGGCCGTCCTCGGTGTTGTATGGGCAGAACCAGCCAGGCGGCATGATCAATATGGTGTCCAAGCGCCCGAGCACTGAGGCCAAACATCAGATAAAGGTCGGCACTGGCAGTTTTGATCGCTACAACCTGGCCTTTGATTTCACCGGCCCGCTGGATGATGCAAAAACCCTTAGCTATCGGCTGATCGGTGTCGGCAACACCGGCAGCGAGCAGGTGGACCACACTGAAGATTCACGCCAGTTGCTGGCGCCAAGTTTTACCTGGACGCCCAACGACAACACTGAGCTGACGCTATACGCGCAGGTGCAGCGTGATGATGCCCTGGCCGATTACCAGGCCTTGCCTGCGGTGGGCAGCCTGTACCGCAACTCGCAAGGCAACAAGATTGATCGCGACAAGTTTTTGGGCGACTCAAAGTGGAACGATTACAAGCGCGACCAGTATGTGCTCGGCTATCAGTTTTCCCATGCCTTCAACGAGGCTATGACTTATCGCCAGAGCCTGAGTTATATCGACGTCGACGACCGGTACAAGGGGTTTTACCTGAACCGTTTTGTCACCGCCCCGGATGGCGCGACAGACACCCATGCCAGCCGCACCAAGCTCGACTGGCGTCAGCAGAACAGCTCTTACACCTTCGACAACCATCTGCAGAGCGACTTTGTCACCGGGCCTTTGCAGCACACCTTGCTGGTGGGGCTGGACTACAGAAGTTTCATTCGCAAATATCAGGGCTACAACCTGTCCGGCAGTGAGATTCTCGACCTTTACGGTCCGGGAAACTACCGCACCGATGGCGTGCCGACCCTGACCACCCAGTGGGACAACCGGGTCAAACAAACCGGCCTGTATGTGCAGGACCAGATCAAGCTGGACAACTTTATCCTGACCATTGGCGGGCGCCAGGACTGGGCTAAGGTTGAAAACAATGACCTGCTGGCCAACACGCGGGAGCAGCAAAACGACAACAAGTTCACCGCTCGCGTGGGCCTGACCTATGTCACCTCGTTCGGTCTGGCGCCGTACATCAGCTACACCGAATCGTTCCTGCCGTCAGTGGGCACCTCGGCCCCGGCACGTGGCGCCAAGGCGTTCAAACCAATGACGGGCAAGCAGTATGAAGTGGGGGTCAAGTACCAGCCCAATGACACCAGTCTGCTCACGGCCTCGGTGTTCGAGATCACCCAGCAAAATGTCCTGACCGGCGATTTGCAGTATCTGGAGTACCAGGTCCAGGAAGGTGAAGTCAGATCGAGGGGCATTGAACTGGAAGGTAAAAGCCGCTTTAACAACGTCGACCTAATCGCCTCGCTGTCGTATCTGGATGTGTTCTACAGCAAGTCCAACTACAACAACCAAGGTAACCGAAGTGAAGCGCAATCGCCGTGGGCGGCGAGCGTCTGGGCCGACTATCACTTCACCGGGCAGGCGCTTGCGGGTGTGACCCTGGGCGGCGGTGCGCGTTACACCGGAAAAAACTTCGGCGACTCGGCCAACACCTTCAAGACCCCGTCATTTGTGATCTACGACGCCACGCTCAGCTATGACCTGGCGGCCCTTGATCCGAGCTTCAAGGGCGTCAGCACCAGCCTTAACGTGCAGAACCTGTTTGATCGCGAGTATGTGTCCTCGTGCAACTACAGCTTTGGCTGTTATTACGGGCAGCAGCGCACGGCGGCGCTGGAAGTCAAATACGATTGGTGATGACACTTTCACTCTTGTGGGAGCGAGCTTGCTCGCGATTGCATCACCACGGTTGGCCTGATTGGTCGCGCCGTTTGCATCGCGAGCAAGCCTGCTCCCACAGGTCTCTGTCGGTTTTTTGGTGCGGGTTCAACGACGCAATTTGAGTGCACTGGCCAGGCTGATGGCCAGTGGTAGGCGTGGCAACAGCGTGGCCTGGTAAGCATGGTAAAGATCCGGTTTGCCGGGCCAGATGTTCTCCGAAGGCAGGTTATCGATCCCCAGTTCGTGATGCCAACTGCCGTGCTGGCGGTCGATCATATGCAGGTCGATATAGTCCCAAAACTGTTGATACCAGACCTCGTATGGGTGCTCGTCGGTGCGTTGCAACAACGCAGCGGCCGCCGCTGATGCTTCGGCCAGGGCCCAGTGCAGGCGCTCGCGCACCACCGGCTGATTGTTCCAGTCCAGGGTGTAGACAATTCCGCTGCCGCCATCGACATTCCAGCCATGCAGGCACGCACTGCTGAACAGTTGGCGAGCGTCTTCCAGCAGCCACGCTGGCGCCGACAAACCGCGCTGTTTGCGGGCGGCTTCAAGGTGCAGCAACAAACGCGCCCATTCGAAGGCGTGCCCCGGGGTTTTGCCGAAGGGGCGAAAGCCATCCGCCGGGTTGTCCCGGTTGTAGTCGGGCAACGGCTGCCAGTGGGCATCGAAATGCTCGACGGGCAGGTAGTCGGACTGCGCCGCATGCTGGTGAATAACCCGCTCGGCAATGCGCAAGGCGCGGTCCAGCCACAGGTCTTCGTCGAGCACATCGGCCAGGGCCAGAAAGGTTTCGGTGCCATGCATATTGCTGTTGGCTCCGCGATACGCCTCGCAGTCACTCCAGTCGCGGGCAAAGGATTCCAGCAGAGCCCCCTCGGCTTCGGACCAAAAACGCTCTTCAAGTACGCCAACAGCTTCGGCCAGCAACTCTGCTGCGCCCTGACGCCCGGCCACCACTGCCGAGCTGGCGGCCAGCGCTACAAACGCATGCAAATAGGCTGCTTTGCGGGTGTTGCCATCTTGCGCAGCGGGGCTGGAAAACCAGCCGCCATGCTCGGCGTCACGCAACGGGCCCGCCAATGCGGCCAAGCCGAGGTCGATCAGCGGAGCGCATCCCGGCAGGCCTTGAATGTGGGCCAGAGAAAAGCTGTGCACCATGCGTGCAGTGGTAACGGTGTCAGCCGTGGCATCATCCGGGCGTTGGCCAAATCGATCCAGCTGGGCGAAACCGAGCGGTACGCGGGCCGCTTTGGCGAAATCCACCAGTGCCCGGCCCTGTTCGTGCAACCACTGCTGATGGGGGGCGGATGTCAGCCAGCTTTCGTTGGTCCGGGTGAGGTCGGTCATGTGCCACCTGTATTGTTTTTGTCGTTATTCAGCGCTCGCAGACTAAGGGATTGGCCGCCCGGCTGAAAGCTTTCATCTCTGGGTATAGCTTAAATTTCCGGCACCCAGCGCTGCGACCAGTCGCTGTCCTGCTTGACGATTTCGCGCAGCAGTTCGATGCCTTGTTGCAAGGCCGCACTGTCTCGTTCGCGCGAGTACACCAGATAGGTCGGGTAGCTGAATTCGGGGGCCTTGGGTACACGCTCAAGGGCCCCGCTGTCCAGGTAGCTCTGCACCACGCGAGTGCGGAAGTAGCCGCTACCGCCGTTTTCCAGAATGTAATGCAGGGCTACCGGCCCCAGATTGAAACTGATGGCTGCCCGCGACTTGTCGGGAAGGGCGGCGTCATGCTGGCGGCGAAAGTCCTCGCCCCACTCGATGTACACATAAGGATCGGGTTGCCCCGGCCGACGAATCTGGATCAGTTTTTCTTCGAGCAACTGCTCCACCTGGACCCCGGGCCAATAGGCCGGTTGATAGACCAGTGCAGCGTCCAGCAAGCCCATTTCAACCTGGCGCAACAACTGCTCGGCATCGCTGATCTGGATGCGCAGGGCATGGGTGGTGAGGTGTTGGCGCAAGGCCTTGGCCCAGCTCAGGATCAGTGGGTTGCACAGGCTGACTTCGCCGCCGATGTGCAGCAACTGATCCAGACCTTCAGGGCGCGGCAGGTCGCGACGGGCGGCCTCCCAGGTTTGCAGCAGTTGATTGGCGTATACCACAAAGGCTTCGCCCTCGGGGGTAAGCCGGGCGCCTGCGCGGTTACGGATAAACAGCGTGACGCCGAGCAGGCTTTCGAGCTTGTGCACCCGAGCAGTTACGGCGGTCTGGGTGACATGCAGTTTTTCAGCTGCGCCAACCAGGCTGCCATAGCGAACTATTTCAAGGAAGGTGCGAGCCAGGTCGAGGTCCATAAACACGCCAGTGTGCAAGAGGCCAGCAGTGTAAGGCTAATGCGTCAAAAACACATGAAACAACGACCTTTATTGGCACGCATCAATGTTTATTTCCTGCATCAGGCTAACGTCTCTCCCCTTGGCACAGGGTGGCAGTGATGTGCTGAGCAACGATACATAAAAAAAGGGATTACAGACATGGATGACTTGAAGCGACAGTACGACATTCAACCTTTGATGCAGACCGATATGTCCATTCTCATCAATGGCCAAACGGTTGACGCAGCTCGAGGAGAGACCGTACTCAGCGTATTGAACTCAGTCGGCATACGGCAATTGTCGCCCAATGATCACGGCCAGATAAATGGCGCTTATTGCGGTATGGGTGTGTGCTACTGCTGCCTGGTGAATATCGATGGCCGACACAAGCGTCGCGCCTGCCAGACGGTGGTGCAGCCCGGAATGCAGGTCGAGACCGGAACAAACCGGATCGCCGAGCAGGAGCTCGCGCTATGAATGCCAAACCGGTGATTGTCGGCGGCGGCCCGGCGGGTATGTCGGCTGCGATAGAGCTGGCAGAACACGGGGTGCACAGCACGTTGCTCGAAGAAGCTTCACGCCTGGGCGGCGTGGTCTATCGCGGACCTTTGCGCGACGGTGTCGAACTTGACTACCTGGGCGAGCGCTACAAGGACGCACGGCAAAAGCTGCACCGCGAATTTTCGGCCATTGCCCATTTTGTCGATGTGCGTCTCAACCATCGCGTGGTTGGCGGGCAAGGTGAACAATCTCTGCAAGTGCTGGACGACAGTGAGCAGTTGCAGCAAATCGGCTTCGAACAACTGGTGTTGTCCGCTGGCTGCCATGAACGCAGCGTGCCGTTCCCTGGCTGGACTACTGCGGGTGTAATCATGCTCGGTGGTCTGCAACTGCAGATCAAAAGTGGCGTGGTCAAGCCCAAGGGGCCGGCGCTGATCGCCGGTACAGGACCTTTGCTGATGCTGGTGGCCTGCCAGTTGCACGCGGCGGGTGTGGAAGTGGCCGGGGTATATGAGGCGTGCGAGTTTGGCCGGATTGCCAAGCAAAGCCTGGCACTGCTCAATCAGCCGCAGCTGTTTCTCGACGGTTTGAGCATGCTGGTTTACCTCAAGCGCCATGGCGTGGCCGTGCATTACGGTTGGGGTGTAGTGCAAGCAAGGGGCGAGGGTGAACTGAGCGAAGTGATCGTGGCCCCGTACTCCAGCACCTGGCTGGCCGATATGAACAAGGCGCAGGCGGTGCCAGCTCGCACCCTGGCGGTGGGCTACGGGTTTATTCCGCGGACTCAACTCAGCCAGCAGATGGGCCTTGAGCACGCTTATAACGTCGATGGTTATCTGGCGGTCAAAGCCAACAACTGGCAGCAGAGCAATCAGCGGTCAATCCACCTGGCCGGGGATGTCACCGGCATGCGCGGCGGTGAAGCGGCGATGCTCACCGGGCGCATTGCAGCGTTGTCGATTTTGCTGCAACGCGGGGTTTTGAGTGAAAAACAGGCGCTTGAGCAGCGCCGCGTGTACCAGTCCAGGCTCAACACTATCGTGCGCTTTCGTGGCGGCATTGACCGCTACACCCAGCGCGGCACGCGTCAGATCGAATTGCCGCAGGCGGACACGGTGGTGTGTCGTTGTGAAAATGTGACCCGTGCGGACATCGACCTGGCCCTGAGCCAGGGCGTGCAAGACATGGCCAGCCTGAAAATGCGCACCCGAATCAGCATGGGCGACTGCCAGGGCCGGATGTGCGTCGGCTATTGCAGCGATCGCCTGCGTGAAGCCACCGGGCGCAAGGATGTGGGCTGGTTGCGTCCGCGCTTTCCGCTGGAACCCGTACCGTTTTCGGCTTTTACCAATGCGTGCAAGGATGCCTGACATGATCAAGACTTATGATGTGGTGATTGCCGGTGGTGGTGTTATTGGCGCGTCCTGTGCCTACCACTTGTCTCGTCGCCAGGATCTGAAAATCGCCATGATCGACTGCAAGCGCCCCGGCAATGCCAGCCGCGCTTCGGCAGGTGGTTTGTGGGCTATCGGCGAGTCTGTAGGGCTGGGTTGCGGGGTGATTTTTTTCCGCATGATGTCTGCCGAACGCAAGCGCGAAGCACAGGGTTCGGCAGTAATTGTCGATTCCACCACGCCACATATCCTGCCTGATTGTTTTTTCGACTTTGCCCTGCAATCCAATGCGCTGTACCCCGGCTTGCACCAGGAGCTGCTGAAAAAGCACGGCATGGATTTCAAGTTCGAGCGCACCGGGCTCAAGTACGTGATTTATGACGATGAAGACCGACAGTATGCCGAGCATATCGTCGCCAACATTCCACACTTGGCCGATGAGGTCCGCTGGCTCGATCAGGCGGCCCTGCGCGAGTCGGAGCCGAGTGTCAGCCACGACGCGCAAGGTGCACTGGAATTTCTGTGCGATCACCAGGTGAGCCCGTTCCGTCTGACCGATGCTTACACCGAAGGGGCGCGGCAAAATGGCGTCGACCTGTACTTCAATACCAACGTCACTGAGGTGTTGCGTCAGGGCAGCAAGGTGATCGGCGTGCGCACGGATAACCATGGTGCATTCCACAGCAAAACCCTGATCAACGCTGCTGGCGCCTGGGCGGCAGACCTCAGCGTAATGGCCACCGACCTGAGCATCCCTGTGGCGCCGGTCAAAGGTCAGATTGTGCTGACTGAACGCATGCCCAAGTTACTCAACGGCTGCCTGACCACCAGTGATTGTTACCTGGCGCAAAAGGACAACGGCGAAATCCTGATTGGTAGTACCACGGAAGACAAAGGGTTTGACGTGAGCACCACCTTTCCTGAAATCACGGGGCTGGTGCAGGGCGCGATGCGGTGTATTCCTGAACTCAAGGACGTGAACCTCAAGCGTACCTGGGCCGGGCTGCGTCCGGGCTCGCCCGATGAGTTGCCGATTCTTGGACCAATGAAGGGGGTCGAGGGGTATTTGAATGCATGCGGTCACTTCCGTACCGGCATCCTGACCTCTGCGATAACCGGTGTGATGCTCGATGCGCTGGTACGAGATGAGCCGCTACCGCTGGATGTCACGCCGTTTCTGGCAGATCGTTTTGACTTGCAACCGGTGATGCGGAAAAAAGTCATGGGCGCATAAACGCCTCTGAAGGCTGTGGGAGCGAGCCTGCTCGCGATGTTTTTGAGGCCTTCGCGAGCAGGCTCGCTCCCACTGATGTTTTAGAAGGTGTATTTGGTGGTCAGCATCAGGTTGCGCGGTTCGCCGTAGTAAGTGGTGCTGAAGTTGCCCAGGCCTGACAGGTATTTTTTGTCGAATACGTTGTTGGCGTTGAGGTTGAATGTCAGGTGTTCGTTGTACTCGTAGCGGGTCATCAGGTTGACCAGCGCATAGCTCTGCTGCTCGATGATGTCGTAGTCAGATTTGGATTCGTTGTAGATCCTGCCGTAAAACGGGCTCTGCCAGTTTACGCCACCGCCCACGGTAACCTTGTTCATCACTCCCGGCAGGCGGTAGCTGGTGAACAGCCGTGCCACGTTTTCAGGCTTGGTAGTTTCCAGCGGGTAGCCATACAAACGGCCGCCATCTTCGGTTTTGGTCTGGGCGTAAGTGTAACCGGCCATCACGTTCCAGTCGGGCATCAGCTCACCGGCCAGTTCAAGTTCGATGCCTTTGGTGGTCGCACCATCAACCGACTTGTAGTAGGTCTCGTTGGCTGCATCGATACCATCAACGACGGCCAGATTTTTCTGCTCGGTGCGAAAAATCGCTGCGGTGGCATTCAGGCGACCGTCGAAGTATTCACCCTTCAAACCGATTTCGTAGCTGTTGCCTTCGGTGGGGGCCAGGGTGGTTCCGGATTTGCTCCTCTCGGTGACCGGTTTGTAGATCGAGGTGTAACTGGCGTACGCCGAGTAGGTCTCGTTCAGGTCATACACCACACCGGCATACGGCGTGACTTTGCCGTGCTGCTTGGAGGTGGTTTTGTTGTCTGAAAATCTAGCGGACTGCACGTAGTATTTATAGGTGTCGTTGTACTGGTAGTCGCTCAGGCGACTGCCAAGGATCAGCGCCAAATCGTCGGTCGGTTTGAAGCGCGCAGCGATATAGGCGCTGTTCTGGTTTTGATTCTTTTCGTACTTGCCGTTTTTCGGGAAGTACGGTTTCGGGTAATCGCCGGACCAGTCAAAGATGCTGCCCGGGACCGCGCCGACCTGGGAGGCGTCAAAGGTCGCACCGGTTTGTCTGGACGACTGTGAAGTGGCGCCTACCACCAACTCATGTTCGCGGCCAAACAGGCTGAACGGGCCGGTAGCGTTGATATCAGCAGTGTTCTGTACGCGATGGCCTTCCCACTTGCCCCAGTAGAAGAACATACCTTTACCGGTGACCGGATCAGGCATGCCACCGCTGGCCGATGCCAGTTGGGTGTCGTGATCATTGGTTTGCTGGGTCAAGGTGCCTTTGACTTTCCAGTCGTTGGCAAAGCGGTGTTCAAGGGAGGCGAAGGTCGACTGTGCCTGAACGTCACGACGGCTCCAGTCAGTGGCCGGGTTGAATGAGCGACTGAAATCGGTCTTGGTGTAGTTGGAGAAGTAGTACGGGTTACCGGTCCATGACGAGCCGCGTGGCTTGATGTTCTGGTAGTCCATGCCGAAGGTGAACAGGGTGTCCGGGGTCAGGTCGGCCTCGATGATGCCGTAGAACACATCATTCTTTTTCGAGGCGTGATCGCGGTATGAGTCGGCATCCTGATAGACCCCGACAAAGCGTCCACGCACGCTGCCGTCTTCATTCAACGGCCCGGAAATATCACCTTCGGTGCGGTAGTTGTCCCAGGAACCGGCGCTGGCAGTGACTGAGGCCTTGAATTCGCGGGTCGGTTTTTTACGGATCAGGTTCACCGTAGCCGATGGCTCGCCGGAGCCTGACAACAGACCAGTGGCGCCTTTGATGATATCGACGCGGTCATACAGAGCCATGTCGACCTTGGTCGCGCCTTCATCGAACACACCGTCATACTGCGTGTTGACGCCATCGTACTGGAAGTTGGTGATGGCATAGCCACGGGCCGAGTATTCCATGCGGTCGCTGTCGTAGGCCTGGGTGGAAATCCCCGGCGCGTTGCG
This sequence comes from Pseudomonas sp. ML2-2023-6, assembly GCF_037055265.1. Classification (NCBI taxonomy): domain Bacteria; kingdom Pseudomonadati; phylum Pseudomonadota; class Gammaproteobacteria; order Pseudomonadales; family Pseudomonadaceae; genus Pseudomonas; species Pseudomonas sp. ML2-2023-6. Next base: position 2,838,557 of record NZ_CP146347.1, read on the forward strand.
CAGCACATCGCCGATGCTTTGGGCAGCCTGGTCGTCCATTAGCTGACGGGTGATCACGGTAACGGTTTGCGGGGTTTCGCGGATCGACAACGGCAGTTTGGTCGAGCTGTTTGTGGCACCGGTGGTGTAGGAGTGTGTGTCTTCGGTGGTCAGTGAACGGCCCATGCCCTCGCCGGAAATATTGGTCGCGCCAAGCTCCAGGCCTTTGCCTTGAGGTGCACTGAGAATCACCGTATCGCCATTGAGCTGATACGAAATGCCGCTGCCTTGCAGCAGGGATTCCAGTGCCTTGACCGGTTCCAGCGAACCGGACACGGAATGCGACTTGATGCCTTGAACCTGATCCGGGCTGTACAGGATTTGCAGGTTGGCTTGCTTGCCCAGTTCATTCAGCGCGCTGGCCAGTGACTGCGCCGGAATATTCAGGGCCACTGGAGCCGCCTGAGCAATGGATGAACCCAGTAATACCGAGGCCACAAAGGCGCTGGACAACAGGGTGCGGCGAACAGTCTGGCGCTGGGTAGCGATCGAAAGAGGGGTCCGGCTCAAGTTTGGTCGTTGCATTGCGTGCCTAGGCTCCAGAGAAGGAAAAATCTTTCTTGTTAATGGGAATAGTTATTAGACGCAGCACGATCAGGAAACCAGAAACAAGTTCCGCAATTAATTCGGATTATTTTTTTCAGCTGTTGCGGGAGTCGCGGTGAGTTGTGTCAGGCGACATCCAGCGCGGTGCTGACTTTGCCGCTGTCCATGCGTACCAGTTGGTCGGCAACGTCGAAGTAACGGTCGTCGTGGGAAATCACGATGATGGTTTTGCCCAGGCGCTTAAGGTCCGGCAACAGCTCGGTGTAGAAAATGCGGCGGAAGGTGGGGTCCTGGTCGGCGGCCCATTCGTCAAATACCAGCACCGGGCGTTCTTCGAGCCAAGCATTGACCAGCGCCAGGCGCTTGCGTTGGCCGGTCGAGAGGTCGGTGGTGCTGAACTGACCGTCGGTGATACTGACCTTGTGCGAAATTTCCAGGCGCTTGAGGTATTGCTCGGCGTCCTGGGGGATTTTCATGTCGCCTTGCACCACGTCGTCGAACAGGTAGTAGTCGGCAAAAATGGTGGTGAACAACTGGCGGTAATCATCGCGGCTTTGGGCCGTGACGGGGTTGCCGTTCAGGCGGATTTCACCTTGCTGCGGTGCGTACAGGCCTAGCAGCAGTTTGATCAGGGTAGTTTTGCCGCAACCGTTTTCACCGACGATAAACACAATATCGCCCTGCTTGATCTGCAGGTTGACCGGCCCCAAGTGGAACGGGGCACTGCCATCCACGGCTGGAAAAGTGTAATTGACGTCCAGCAGTTCCAGGCTATTTACCGTCTTGTCCTGTTCCCCCGGCTCGCTGAGCAGCAAGTGCGGTTCGGGTGAGTTGAATTGCTCGGACAAGTCGGCGATGCGCCGGAATGCGATTTGCGCACGGCTGATGATCGGCAGGGTGCTGATCAGATGCTCCAGCGGGCCTTTCATATACAGCAGCACCAGGACAAAACCACTGATAACGCCAGGATTATTGCTGGGCCACCAGGACTGCATGGCCAAGGCCAGGCCAATGACCACGAAGAACAGCATCGAGCCCAGGCTTTTGGCGATCACAAAGGTATTGATCGAGCGTACTTGGATGTCGCAGATTTTTTGCGCCGTGCGCGCAATGCCGCTGACGAACATACGCTGACGGCGTGGGCGATGGATGCGCAGTTCCTTGGCGCCCTCGGCAATTGCGTTGTAATGCTTTTGCAGTTCGTCCTCGGCTTCGCGGGCTTCGCTGAAGCCGTTGAGGCCGTAGCCACGGGCAATGTATTGAATGACGGTGCCGATCACGATTGCCACCAGCATCATCAAGAACATGGGCCACGACAGCATCGCCAGATAGCCCATGCAGCCCAGGGTCACGGTCAGGGAAATGGCCAGCGGCGCAAAGGCAAAGGCAAAATCACTGATGGTGTCGACATCGTGGGTCAGCACCGGGATCAGGCGGTGGCTGCGGTAGCGTTCGATTTGCGAAATCGGCGCCGAGAGTACTTTTTCGCCCAGCTCTTTGCGCAACCTGGCAATGATGTGCTGGCCGACGTAGTTGCTGCCAATATCCGAGCAGATGCTACTGGCCAGTGCCAGCACGCAGAGCCCGGCGAACAGGGCGACCACCTGCTGTGTGAGGCCGCCTTCGGCATGCAGTGCGTTATTGATGGTTGCCAGCAATACCGTGACGCTTAACCCGCCGACCATCCCCAGCAATACGGACAGGCTGACGATCAGGCGAAACGGCTTGAGCAGGGTCAACAGTTCTCTCAGAACCCCGGGCGAGGTCCGGGGTGTAGCGGGCTGGCTCATAAACAAGAGTTCCTTGGATCAAGGGGAGGGCAGTCTCTTGTGAACGAGTGATTGGGTCGCGGATTTAGCGACTGAGTGGTTACAGATCGCGCTCTACCCGGAACCCGATCCAGTCGCCACGGGTTTGCGGGTAAATATCGTTGCGGTTGCCCGAGCGAGAGAACACCGGCGCCTCACCCCAGTCGTTGCCGCGAATCTGGTGCAGTTCGCAGGTGCTGTCAGTGACCCAGGCGCTGCCGTCGGCGGGCGCACCGATGTAGTCGTTGTGCTTGCAGTCCGCCAGCCACTCATAAACGTTGCCGTGCATGTCGTATACGCCAAATGCGTTGGCCGGGTAGCTGCCCGCCGGTGAGGTGTAGCTGTAGCCATCGGCGGGGCCGTAGGTGTTGGCATGTTTGGCAATGCTGTATGCCTTGCCTTCATCCATCGGGAACGGGAAAGGCCCGGTAGACCCGGCCCGTGCAGCGTATTCACGGGTGGCCTCGCTGACCATGCGATACGGTTTGGCGGTTTTTTTGGAAATCCAGCTGACGTAGTTTTTGACGTCGTTAAAGTCCATGCACACCGCTGGTTGGCGCGGCCCTTGGGGATAGCGCGGTTTGCTGGCGATGCAGGCACGCCCCGGGCGGTCGTCGCCATCGGCAATCGTGACTCCGGTCTCCTTGATATACGCATCGAACTCGCCTGCTGTGATCTGGAAGCGGCTGATGGCAATCGGTTTGCTGAAGGTCACGGTGTGCATCGGGCCTTCATCAGGTTCGCGCCCGACTTCATCTTGCGGTGTGCCCATGACGAAACTGCCAACGGGCAGTACCACCATTTCAGGGCAATGCTTGCAGTCCTTGAAGACCGTGCCCGGTGGTGTGGGCGGGTTGGCCTGGGCCAATGCGGGTATGGCACTGGCAAACAGGGCGGTGAGGGGCAAGTAATACAGTGGCTTCAACTTAAACATGGGCTGTGGTTTCACTTTAGTGAGTGGGTGCTGGCCTGGCGGCTTTTTGCACGGTGTCCCAGACGCGCAAAAAGTTGCCGCCCCAGAGTTTGGCTATGTCCGCCTCCGAGTAGCCGCGCTGCAGCAGCTCGGCGGTGACGTTGCGGGCCTCGCTGACATCCTTCCAGCCATCCAGGCCGCCGCCGTCGTTGAAGTCGGAACTGATACCGACATGGTCGATGCCGATCTTTTTCACCGCATAGTCGATCGCATCGCCGTAATCCTTGAGCGTGGCTTTGGGTTCTTGTTCGACGATGCTGTACAGGCCGCTGGCGTATTGGCCGAAGCGCTGTTCGGGCCACACGGTAATGATCGCGTCGCCGGGCATCAGGGCCATTTCCAGATTGCGCAGCGGCGGTAAATCGAACTGGCGGCGCAGGGTATTGAGTTTGTCCTGGCTGTCCTGGCTGAGCGGGCGCAGATAGGTGCCGAAACCCACAATCTGCACGACCCCGCCACTGTCTTTGATCAGTTGCATTTCCTTGTCACTGAGGTTGCGCGGGATGTCCACCAGGGCCCGTGGCGCTGAGTGCGAGGCCACCATTGGGGTGCGGCTGAGCTGGCTGACTTGCTCCAGGGCTTTGCTCGACATTTGCGACACGTCAATGATCACGCCCAGGTCGTTTAGCCGCTGCACGGCCTGTTTGCCGGTCGCGGAAAGGCCGTTGAGCGCATCCGGGGTGTCATTGAAAAACGGCAAGGGGCGTGAGGAGTCGGCCCACTGGTTATTGCCCACATAGCTGAAGCCAAACATGCGCATGCCGCGCGCGGCCCATTGGTCGAGCTGGTTGAGGTCGTTACCCAGTGGATAGGCGTTAAGCATGCTGATGAAAATCGCAAATTTGCCCTCGCCGTGCAGTCGCCTGAAGTCATCCGGGGTGTAGGCAATTGCCACTTGATTGGGGAAGTCACGGACCATTGCACTGATGATTTGGTAGCGCGCCTCCTGTTCATTGCGCGCCGCTGCGACAAACCCGTCAGTTGGTCGATGCGGGGCGTTGGGCCCGTTCCAGATTTCCGGCCAGGCAAAGATCGTCAACGCAGCACCCGACAAGCGCCCCTTGGCCGTCTTCACCAGATCGAACTGGCCAGGGCCATCCTTGTCGGCTTCATTGCCTGCTGTACCAAACTCCATTGGCACAGTGATATGGCTGTCGAAGGACAGGACCCGCGTTTGCAGCTCATCTGCTTGTTTGATGATGTTCAGCGGGTATCCTGCATTGCCTTTGTAGAAGCTGTCCCAGACCACAAATCCGCCACCGATGGCAGCGGCCAGCACTAGAGGAAGTCCGATCAACAGGGCTTTTTTTGCACGTGGTTTAGTCATTGCCTTCTCTGTAGGAATCCGCAGGCGCAGGGCCTTTGCTATCAGAAAAGAACGAGGAGCAAGGCCCGGAATTTAATCGGCAGTCTGGAATGGTGAGTCGTTCTATGGGTAGAACGATGAATGTCAAAAAAGCAGACTACTCATATCCACGAATCGAATCTAAGCTTGTGACCATGATTTACAGGAGGTGCAACATGAAAAAGATTCTTGGTGTTTACGCAGCCCCCCGCCCTCATTGGGTAGGCGATGGTTTTCCGGTTCGCACGATGTTTTCGTACGACAGCATGGGCAAACACATCAGCCCGTTCCTGTTACTCGATTACGCCGGCCCCGCAGAGTTTTCGCCAACCACAGAACGTCGTGGTGTAGGTCAGCATCCGCATCGCGGGTTTGAAACCGTAACTATCGTCTACAAGGGCGAAGTCGAGCATCGCGATTCCACCGGTAACGGCGGGGTGATCGGGCCAGGTGATGTGCAGTGGATGACCGCCGCGTCGGGGATCCTGCATGAGGAGTTCCATTCCGAGGCGTTTGCCCGCAGTGGCGGCGCGCTGGAAATGGTTCAGTTGTGGGTCAACCTGCCAGCTCGGGACAAAATGTCCGCGCCGGGGTATCAGGCAATTGTGGATCAGGAAATTCCTGATCTCGCGCTGAAAGACCATTCCGGGCGTTTGCGGCTGATTGCCGGTGAGTTCGACGGCAAGCGCGGTCCGGCGCATACCTTTACGCCGATAGACGTGTGGGATATCCGCTTGAATGCAGGCAAGTCGACTACGCTCGATTTGCACCAAGGCCGCAACACCGCGTTGGTGGTGCTGCATGGCGCAGTTGAGGTCAATGGTCAGGAAGTGGTGCGTGAAGGGCAGTTGGCGCTGTTTGAACGCGACGGTACACAAATCCGTCTTGAGGCCAATAACGATGCGGTGCTGTTGATTTTGAGCGGCGAGCCGATCGACGAGCCAATCGTGGGGCACGGACCGTTTGTGATGAATACAGACGCCGAAATCCAGCAGGCATTTGTGGACTTCCAGTCGGGCAAATTTGGCCGGATGCCCGCGTAGACATAACGCACTAAACCGTAGCTCCAGGTCATGAATGTTCATGGCCTGGCCATTTGTATCTTCTTCCAGAGAGTGAAATCCCATGACAACTTCTTACAAACGTTTGGACAAGGACAATGCCGCCGTTTTGTTGGTGGATCACCAGGCGGGCTTGCTGTCGCTGGTAAGGGATATAGATCCGGACAAGTTCAAAAATAACGTGCTGGCGCTGGCCGATCTGGCCAAGTACTTCAACTTGCCAACCATTTTGACCACCAGTTTCGAAACCGGCCCCAATGGCCCACTGGTGCCCGAGCTGAAGGCCTTGTTCCCGGAGGCGCCGTATATCGCTCGTCCCGGTCAGATCAATGCCTGGGATAACGAAGACTTCGTCAAGGCGGTCAAGGCCACCGGCAAGAAACAACTGATCATTGCTGGAGTCGTGACGGAAGTGTGTGTGGCGTTCCCGGCACTGTCCGCATTGGCTGAAGGCTTTGAGGTGTTTGTGGTGACGGATGCTTCCGGTACGTTTAACGAGATCACCCGGAATTCGGCCTGGGAACGGATGTCGTCTTCAGGGGCGCAATTGATGACCTGGTTCGGCCTGGCCTGTGAGCTGCATCGCGACTGGCGCAATGACGTTGAAGGCCTGGGTGCGTTGTTCTCCAACCACATCCCGGATTACCGCAACCTGATCACCAGCTACAGCACCTTGACCGCTGGCAAATAAACGATAGGTGCACGCGAACTCGGAGCAGTTGCCGAGGGCCGCAAGCGGCTACAGAGATACTTCAACCGTGGGAACGAGCCTGCTCGTTCCCATATGTGGCTTGGCCTGTAACAGAGTCGCTACAGGTTTTGAGCGATGCTCACACCCGCTCGAAAATCACCGCTATGCCCTGACCGCCGCCGATGCACATGGTCGCCAGGGCGTAGCGGCCCTGTATGCGGTGCAGTTCGTGGATGGCCTTGGTGGCGATGATCGCACCCGTGGCGCCTACCGGATGGCCCAGGGCAATCCCCGATCCGTTGGGGTTGACCTTGGCCGGGTCCATGTCCAGTTCCTGCATTACAGCGCACGCTTGGGCGGCGAAGGCGATATTGGCTTCGATAACGTCCATGTCCTCGATCTTCAATCCCGCCCGTTTCAGTGCCAGCCGCGTCGCTGGTATTGGCCCCAAACCCATCAGTTCAGGCTCTACCCCGGCATGGGCATGGGCATAGGCCACGAGCCGCGCCATGGGCGCAAGGTTGCCAGCTTGAACCGCAGCGCCACTGGCCAATACCAGCGCCGCTGCACCGTCATTGAGCCCCGAGGCATTGCCTGCGGTCACGCTGCCGTCCTTTTTGAACGCCGGTTTCATCTGCGCCAGCTGTTCCAGGGTGGTGGCCCGTGGGTGTTCGTCCTGACTGAACTGCACGCTGCCTTTACGGCTGCGTACCTCGACTGCGGCGATCTGGCTGTTGAAGTAGCCCTGGGCGATGGCCCGGGCTGCACGCTGCTGATCTTCAAACGCCAAGGCATCCTGGGTCTGACGGCTGATGCTGTTGCGCTCGGCGATGTTCTCGGCGGTGATGCCCATATGAATGCCGTGGAACGGGTCGTGCAGAATGCCAAGCATGTAATCGAGCATCTGCGCATCACCCATGCGCGCACCCCAGCGGGCTGCTGGCAGCAGGTATGGGCCGCGGCTCATGGCTTCGGCACCGGCGCCAATGGCGAACTCGGCGTCGCCGAGCATTAGCGTATGGGCGGCCGAAATAATCGCCTGCAAGCCCGAACCGCACAGGCGATTGACATTGTAGGCCGGGGTTTCCTTGGGAATTGCGGCGTTGATCGCGGCGACTCGCGCCAGATAGGCGTCCTGGGGCTCGGTCGGGATCACGTTGCCCATTACCACGTGGCCGATGCGCTCCGGGTCGACCTTGCTTGTCAGCAGCGCAGCTTTTAGCGCGGTGGTAGCCAGATCGGCCAAGGGTACGTCCCTGAGTGCACCACCAAAGGTGCCGATGGCCGTGCGCTGGGCGCTGAGGATGAATATTTCAGAAGCTTGCATGGCGGGTCCTTATTGTTTTATTGGGCCAAATGAGCGGGATTATTTCACCAGAATACGGGGTTGTGAGTCGTCCGTTTGAGGTGCAAGCGTATCGACCTGGCTATCGAGCAGTGTCATGAAAGCATGGGCGGCATTGGACAAGGTGCGTTCGGTATGCACGATGTAACCCAACTGCCGGGTCAACTGGATACCGGGCAAGGTGATCGAGGCCACTTGTTCGTCAAGCATGGTGCGCGGCAGCACGCTCCAGGCCAGGCCGATGGAGACCATCATCTTGATGGTCTCCAGGTAGTTGGTGCTCATGGCGATATTGGGCGTCAGGCCCTGGGCTTCAAACAGGCGATGGACAATATGGTGGGTAAAGGTGTTGCCGCCGGGGAACACTGCCGGATGGCGCGCAATATCGGCCATGCTGACGGCCTTTTGCCGGGTCAGGCTGTGCTCCGGGGCGACCACGAAATCCAGCGGGTCGTCCCATACCGGCACGGCACGGATCAGCGAGTGAGGTTCAGGCGCCAGGGTGATCACAGCCAGTTCGGCGCGGCCATGCAGAATTTCGTCGTAGGCTACTTCTGAATCGAGAAACTGGATATCCAGCGCGACCTTGGGGTAAGTGCGGGTGAATTCACGCAGTAAAGGTGGCAAACGGTGTAGGCCGATGTGATGACTGGTGGCCAGAGTCAGGCGTCCGCTGACCTCGCCATTGAGGTTGTTCAGCGCCCGGCGGGTGTCATCCAGAACGTTGAGAATCTGATAGGCCCGCGGCAGCAAGGCCCGGCCTGCCTCGGTCAGGCTGACCTCACGCCCCAGCCGGTCGAACAGCCGGAGCTTGAGTTGCTGCTCGATGCTGGCGATGCGTTTACTGATGGCGGGCTGGGTCAAAAACAGCCGTTCGGCGGCCCCGGAGAAGCTTCCGGTTTCAGCAATGGCGATAAAAGCATTGAGATTCGCGAGATCCATCTATTCGAATTCCTGTTGGTTATCCAAAGCATGAAAATTATGAATTTGAGTTATTCACTGTAACGCCATAGGATCGACCTCACAAGCCAAGTGGTTATTGGCACAGAAAAGTAGCTGATGAGGAAACCGTCTGATGGCCGGCAAAACGCTCTACGACAAGCTCTGGGATTCGCATTTGGTCAAGCAGCGCGACGATGGCTCGGCGCTGATCTACATCGACCGTCATATCATTCACGAAGTGACGTCGCCGCAAGCCTTTGAAGGCCTGCGTCTGGCCGGGCGCAAGCCTTGGCGCATCGATGCCAACATCGCGACCCCGGACCACAACGTACCGACCACGCCAGAGCGCAAGGGCGGGATCGAAGCGATTGCTGACGAGGTTTCCCGTCTGCAGGTGCAAACCCTGGACGATAACTGTGACGAGTACGGCATCACAGAATTCAAGATGAATGACGTGCGTCAGGGCATCGTTCACGTGATCGGCCCGGAGCAGGGCGCGACCTTGCCGGGCATGACCGTGGTGTGTGGCGACTCGCACACCTCGACCCACGGTGCTTTCGGCGCATTGGCCCACGGCATCGGCACTTCCGAGGTTGAGCATGTGCTCGCTACGCAGTGCCTGGTGGCGAAAAAAATGAAGAACATGCTGGTGTCGGTTGAAGGACAATTGCCGTTCGGCGTGACCGCCAAGGACATCGTACTGGCAGTGATCGGCAAGATCGGCACTGCAGGTGGCAATGGTCACGCCATTGAATTCGCAGGCAGCGCGATTCGCGAGTTGTCGGTTGAAGGCCGCATGACTATTTGCAACATGTCCATCGAGGCGGGCGCCCGTGTGGGGCTGGTGGCGGCGGATCAGAAGACTGTCGACTACGTAAAGGGTCGCCCATTTTCGCCAAAAGGCGCCGAATGGGACTTGGCAGTCGAAGCCTGGAAAGACCTGGTGTCCGATAGTGACGCCAAGTTTGACAGCGTAGTTGAACTCGACGCCGCACAGATCAAACCGCAAGTCAGCTGGGGCACTTCGCCCGAGATGGTCCTGGCGGTTGATCAGAACGTGCCGGACCCGGCGCAGGAAGCTGATCTGGTCAAGCGCGGTTCGATTGAGCGTGCGTTGAAGTACATGGGGTTGACTGCCAACCAGGCAATTACCGATATCCAGCTGGATCGCGTGTTTATCGGCTCGTGCACCAACTCGCGGATCGAAGATCTGCGCGCTGCAGCGGTAATTGCCAAGGGCCGCAAAGTAGCCTCCACCATCAAGCAGGCGATTGTGGTGCCGGGTTCGGGGCTGGTTAAAGCCCAGGCCGAAGCGGAAGGGCTGGACAAGATTTTCCTCGAGGCCGGTTTTGAATGGCGCGAGCCAGGTTGCTCGATGTGTTTGGCGATGAACCCGGACCGTCTGGAGTCCGGCGAGCATTGTGCATCGACCTCCAACCGCAACTTCGAAGGCCGTCAGGGCGCCGGTGGCCGTACTCACCTGGTGAGCCCGGCAATGGCCGCCGCCGCAGCTGTGAACGGTCGTTTTATCGACGTCCGCGAATTGATCTAAGGAGCGCAGCATGAAAGCTTTTACTCAGCACACGGGTTTGGTCGCTCCTTTGGATCGCGCCAACGTCGACACTGACCAAATCATTCCCAAGCAGTTTTTGAAGTCGATCAAGCGCACCGGCTTTGGCCCTAACCTGTTTGATGAATGGCGCTATCTGGATGTGGGGCAGCCGTATCAGGACAACTCCAAGCGCCCGTTGAACAAGGATTTCGTGCTCAACGCCGAGCGTTATCAGGGCGCCAGCGTGTTGCTGGCCCGTGAAAACTTCGGTTGTGGTTCCAGCCGTGAGCACGCGCCCTGGGCGTTGGAAGAGTACGGCTTTCGCAGCATCATCGCGCCGAGTTATGCCGACATCTTCTTCAATAACAGTTTTAAAAACGGTCTGTTGCCGATCATCTTGAGTGACTCGGAACTAGATGAGTTGTTCGCCCAGGTAGAAGCCGAGCCGGGTTACCAGCTCAGTATCGACCTTGAAGCGCAGACAGTGACCCGCCCGGATGGCAAGGTGCTGAGCTTCGAGATCGATGCGTTTCGCAAGCACTGCCTGCTCAATGGTCTGGACGATATTGGCCTGACCTTGCAGGACGATGTGGCGATTGCCGCCTTTGAAAGCAAGCACCGTGCAAGCCAGCCGTGGTTGTTTCGCGACGCGTGATTGCATTAGATCTTCGTAGCAGCTGCCGCAGGCTGCGTCCGGCGACGCAGTCGTCGTGAAGTCAGAGAATGCGTTTTTTCAGGCTTTACGATTGCTTCGCAACCGGACGTAGCCTGCGGCAACTGCTACAGGTATGGCGCCACTCTTGGAAAGGACATCATCATGACCAGCACCGCCCAGCACAGTCAGGTTGTACAAAAGCAGTTCGGCGAGCAGGCTGCGGCCTATCTGAGTAGTGCCGTGCATGCGCAAGGCACTGAGTTCGGGCTGCTAAAGGCCGAATTGACCGGCAAGTCCCAGGCGCGCGTTCTTGATCTGGGGTGTGGCGCGGGTCATGTGAGCTTTCACGTTGCCGCGCTGGTTAAAGACGTGGTGGCCTACGACCTGTCGCAGCAGATGCTCGATGTCGTGAGCGCAGCGGCAATCGATCGTGAGCTGGGCAATATCAGCACCGTCTGCGGTGCCGCCGAGCGCCTGCCGTTCGCCGATGGTGAGTTCGATTACGTGCTGAGCCGCTATTCGGCGCACCACTGGAGCGATCTGGGCCTGGCCCTGCGTGAAGTGCGCCGGGTGCTTAAACCGGGCGGTGTGGCGGCGTTTATCGATGTGATTTCTCCAGGCAGCCCGCTGTTCGACACCTATCTGCAAAGTGTCGAGGTGCTGCGCGACACCAGCCATGTGCGTGATTATTCGACCGCCGAGTGGCTGCGCCAGGTGAGTGAGGCCGGTTTGCATACGCGCAGCACACAGCGTCAGCGTTTGCGTTTAGAGTTCAGCTCCTGGATCGAGCGTATGCGTACGCCGCAGGTCATGAGTGCCGCCATTCGCCAGTTGCAACAGTCGATGGGCGCGGAAGTTCGCGATTATTTTGAAGTTGAAGCCGATGGCTCGTTCAGCACCGATGTGCTGGTGCTTTGGGCTGAGAAGTAACCCTAAAAATTTCAGGATGCGCCTGCGGGGGCATCAAAAGACAAGAAAGAGGAACCCATGAGCAAGCAGATTCTGATTCTCCCAGGCGACGGTATTGGTCCGGAAATCATGGCCGAAGCGGTCAAGGTGCTGGCGTTGGCCAACGACAAGTTCAAGCTGAACTTCGAACTGACCCATGATCTGATCGGCGGCGCGGCCATCGACAAGCATGGTGTACCCCTGGCTGACGAAACCCTGGAGCGCGCCCGCGCTGCCGACGCTGTCTTGCTGGGTGCTGTGGGTGGTCCGAAATGGGACAAGATCGATCGTGATATCCGTCCTGAGCGCGGCCTGCTGAAAATTCGTGCGCAATTGGGCCTGTTCGGCAACTTGCGTCCGGCGATTTTGTATCCGCAACTGGCCGACGCGTCGAGCCTCAAGCCTGAAATCGTCGCGGGCCTGGATATCCTGATCGTCCGTGAATTGACTGGCGGCATCTATTTCGGCGCTCCACGCGGCACCCGCGAATTGGAAAACGGTGAGCGTCAGGCCTATGACACCCTGCCGTACAGCGAAAGCGAGATCCGTCGCATCGCCCGCGTCGGTTTCGACATGGCCCGTGTACGAGGCAAAAAGCTGTGCTCGGTAGACAAGGCCAACGTACTGGCGTCCAGCCAACTGTGGCGTGAAGTGGTCGAACAAGTGGCCAAGGACTACCCGGACGTCGAACTGAGCCACATGTACGTCGACAACGCCGCCATGCAACTGGTGCGTGCACCGAAACAATTCGACGTGATCGTGACCGAGAACATGTTCGGTGACATCCTGTCCGACCAGGCTTCGATGCTCACCGGCTCCATCGGCATGCTGCCGTCGGCGTCGCTGGACACCAACAACAAGGGTATGTACGAGCCGTGCCACGGTTCGGCGCCGGATATCGCAGGGCAGGGCATTGCCAACCCGCTGGCGACCATTCTGTCGGTGTCGATGATGCTGCGTTACAGCTTCAACCAGACCGCCGCTGCCGATGCCATTGAGCAGGCAGTGAGTCTGGTTCTGGACCAAGGCTTGCGTACGGGTGACATCTGGTCGACCGGTTGCACCAAGGTCGGAACACAGGAAATGGGCAACGCAGTAGTCGCGGCGCTGCAGAATCTGTAATCTCTCGGGCCCGTTACTTCCTGTTGGTGGAAGTAACGACCCCACTTTTTGTTAAAGGTGTCGTTGCGATGAAACGTGTAGGTCTGGTCGGTTGGCGCGGTATGGTTGGTTCCGTGCTCATGCAGCGGATGCTGGAAGAGCAGGATTTCGATCTTATTGAGCCGGTGTTTTTCACTACTTCCAATGTCGGTGGACAAGGTCCGTCCGTGGGTAAGGATATTGCCCCGCTCAAGGACGCTTACAACATTGAAGAGCTGAAAACCCTTGATGTGATCCTGACCTGCCAGGGCGGCGACTACACCTCTGAGGTGTTCCCGAAGCTGCGTGAAGCAGGCTGGCAAGGTTACTGGATCGATGCGGCGTCGACCCTGCGGATGCAGGATGACGCGGTCATTGTTCTGGACCCGGTCAACCGTAAGGTGATTGACCAACAGCTGGATGCGGGCACCAAGAACTACATCGGCGGCAACTGCACGGTCAGCCTGATGCTGATGGGCCTGGGCGGTCTGTTTGAAGCCGGTCTGGTGGAATGGATGAGTGCCATGACCTATCAGGCGGCCTCGGGTGCCGGCGCGCAGAACATGCGTGAACTGATCAAGCAAATGGGTGCTACCCATGCAGCCGTTGCAGATCAACTGGCTGACCCTGCCAGCGCCATCCTCGACATCGACCGTCGTGTGGCTGAAGCCATGCGCAGCGATGCGTACCCGACCGAGAACTTCGGCGTGCCACTGGCTGGCAGCTTGATCCCGTGGATCGACAAAGAGCTGCCAAACGGTCAGAGCCGCGAAGAGTGGAAGGCGCAAGCAGAAACCAACAAGATCCTGGGTCGTTTCAAAAACCCGGTTCCGGTGGATGGTATCTGCGTACGTATCGGCGCGATGCGTTGCCACAGCCAGGCATTGACCATCAAGCTGAACAAGGATGTGCCAATCGCTGATATCGAAGACTTGATCAGCCAGCACAATCCTTGGGTCAAGCTGGTGCCGAATCAGCGTGAAGCCAGCATCCAGGAGCTGAGCCCGACTAAAGTGACTGGCACCCTGAATGTGCCGGTCGGCCGTCTGCGCAAGCTGAACATGGGTTCGCAGTTCCTCGGTGCCTTCACCGTGGGCGACCAGTTGCTGTGGGGCGCGGCAGAGCCGTTGCGCCGCATGCTGCGGATCTTGCTGGAGCGTTAACCCGCCCCCGGCAGCCCAAGGCCCGCCTCTCGCAAGAGAGGCGGGCTTTTTATTGGATTATCAGGTGGCAATTAACCGTAGCAGCTGCCGAGGAACGAAGGCTGCGTCCGGCGACGCAGTCGTCGTAAAGCCTGAGCCTACGGTCTACCTGTTAAACCGCGTACACAGGTTTTACGATTGCTTCGCAATCGGACGCAGCCATCGTTCCTCGGCAGCTGCTACGAGTCGTCATCAGTCATCAAATATGCCGGTTGCGTTGCCTACCGAGGTTGTGCCCGGTACAGTGCCGCTCCCCACGTTTCGCCTGAGGTAGACACATGAGCCAGTCCTTTGATATCGCCGTCGTTGGCGCCACCGGCACTGTCGGCGAAACCATCGTACAAATACTGGAAGAGCGCAATTTTCCGACAGCGGATTTGCACTTGTTGGCCAGCAGCGAGTCAGCTGGACATTCGGTGCCTTTTCGCGGCAAAAACGTAAGAGTGCGTGAAGTCGATGCATTTGACTTCAGCAAAGTGCAGCTGGTGTTCTTTGCCGCAGGCCCCGCCGTGACCTTGAGCTTTGCCGCCAAGGCCAGCGCAGCTGGCTGCATCGTTATCGACTTGTCCGGAGCATTGCCTTCGGCCCAGGCGCCGCAGGTGGTGCCCGAGGCCAATTCGCAAGTACTGGAAGGTTTGAAAAAACCGCTACAAGTCAGCAGCCCAAGCCCTTCAGCCACAGCCCTGGCAGTGGCGCTGGCCCCTTTGCGCGGCTTGCTGGATATGCAATATGTCAATGTGACCGCGTGCCTCGCGGTATCTGCTCAAGGCCGTGAAGCGGTTTCAGAACTGGCGCGTCAAACCACTGCGTTGTTGAATTTGCATCCGCTGGAGACCCACTTTTTTGATCGCCAGATGGCTTTTAACCTGTTGGCACAAGTTGGCAAGCCAGACGCTCAAGGCCATGTGCCGCTGGAAAAACGCCTGGTGACTGAGCTGCGCGAAGTGCTGGGCATGCCAGCGCTGAAAATATCGGCCACTTGCATTCAAGCACCGGTGTTTTTTGGCGATAGCTTTAGTGTGTCTGTGCAGTTGGCCGGGCCGGTGGATCTGGATGCGGTCAATGCCGCACTTGAAGCGGGCGACGGTATCGAGCTGGTTGAAGACGGAGATTACCCTACTGCGGTTGGAGATGCGGTCGGCCAAGACGTGGTGTACGTCGGGCGGGTGCGCCATGGTGTGGACGACACGTCGCAACTCAACCTGTGGCTGACCTCGGATAACGTGCGTAAAGGTGCTGCGCTGAACGCAGTGCAGTTGGCTGAGTTGTTGATAAAAGACCAGCTGTAAAAGATACTTGGCGCCAATTTGTAGCAGGTTGTCACAGGGTTCCAGTGCCGGTCATCGCAGTTAAGCTGCTGTCAGGGCTTGCAGGTTTAAAGGGGTGATGTGTCTGGCGGCAAAGCCCCGGACCATGCCTTCAGGCAGCAGCTATGCAGGTCTCGTGGGACGAGGTCTGTACCAAAAAGGAAGAGGCTATGGTTCAGGTTCGCAAATTAGTGTTAGCAATCGCCGCCGCTTCGGCGCTGTCATCCGGCATGGCGCAGGCGCTTGAGCTCGGGGAGCTGACCCTTAAGTCGACTCGCAACCAGCCGCTGCTGGCGGAAATCGAGTTGCTCGACGTCAAGGATCTGACTGCCGCGCAAGTTGTGCCGAGCCTGGCCGCGCCACAGGAATTCAGCAAGGCAGGCGTGCCGCGTCCGGCATTTCTGGATGATCTGCATTTCACTCCGGTGATCAATGCCAACGGCAAGAGCGTGCTGCGCGTTACTTCCAGTCAGCCGCTGTCCGAACCTTTCGTGAAATTCCTGGTGCAGGTGATGTGGCCAAACGGCCGCTTGATGCGCGACTACAGCGTGTTGTTCGATCCTGCAAAGTTCTCGCCCCAGACGGCCGCTGCGGCAACATCGGCATCTGCCGAGCCTGCGCAATACACCACTTCGTCCCGTGACACCCTATGGGAAATTGCAGCGAAGGCCCGCAATGGCGGCTCGGTGCAGCAGACCATGCTGGCGATCCAGGCCCTGAACCCCGACGCCTTTATCAACGGCAATATCAACCGTCTTAAAACCGGCCAGGTGCTGCGCCTGCCGGATGCTTCGCAAAGCGCCCAATTGCCTCAGGCCAAGGCCGTTAGCGAAGTCGCATCACAGAATGCCGACTGGCGCAGTGGGCGTCGTACCGTACCGCTGGCTCAACAGCTGGATGCAACCGGTCGCAAGTCCGCGTTGCCGCCTGCTGCCAAAACCACGACTCAGGATGGCTTGAGTCTGGTTTCGGGCCAGGCTGGCAAAGGTGCTGCCGGGGACGCCAAAAGTGTCAGCGACAAACTGGCAATGGCCCAGGAGGGCCTGGATACCAGTCGCCGTGAAAATGCCGAGCTGCAAAGCCGGATGAAAGATTTGCAAAGCCAATTGGACAAATTGCAGCGCCTGATCGAATTGAAAAACGATCGGTTGGCCAAGCTTGAGGCCGAAAGTGCAGTGCCTGCGATAGCGGCGCCTGGCATACAGCCTGCAGATTCGCCTGAAGCCGATATTGCCCCGGCAGTCGAGGGCGCGCCTGCTACCGCTGTAGCGCCAAGCCCAGTCGAAAATGACGTGACGCCAAGCTCCGAACGAAAAATTCAGGATCTGCTGGGTAGCCCGCTATTGCTCGGACTGGTCGGTGGCGGGGCAGTCTTGCTGCTGCTCTTGTTGCTGTTGTTGGCCCGTCGTCGCAAAGCTCAGCAGGCAGCGCTAAAGCATGCGCGAATGGCCCGTGAACTCGAAGATGAGTCCGACTTTGCGGTTGATCTGGACATGCCGCAAAGCAGTTTTGAAGGGTTGGAAACGCCGGCGCGCAACGTCAAGCTTGAGTCGGCTCCGGCTCCGGCTCCGGCTCCAGTGCCAGTGCCTGTGGTTGAACCCGTAGCGCCCGTTGTCGCGGCGGTATCATTGACCAAACCTGCTGCCGAGGTGTTGGAGCAGGCCGAGAAGCTGATCGAACAGCGCCAGTTGCCTGAGGCCGCAGCGCTGCTTGAAGCGGCGTTGGAGCAAGCGCCGCAGCGCAGTGATTTGCGCCTCAAGCTGATGCAGGTCTATGGCGAGCAGGGCGAGCGTGATGCGTTTGTCGCGCAGGAGCGTCAACTGGTTGCCAATGGCAAAAATCACGCGCAGGTCGAGCAGCTCAAAAAGCGCTACCCGGGCATGGTTGTGGCTGCGGCAGCGGGCATTGCCACGGCGGCAGTTGCTACACAGCTGCAAGCACAGTTCGTTCAGGAAATGATGCGTGACGATCGCGAGGTCGAAGCAGAACCTGAGCGGGTGGTACCGGTTGAAGAATTTGATCACGATTTTGATCTGAGTCTCGATGAGCTTGAAGAGGCTTCACCTGCCGTGTTGTCCGCGGACTTGAATCTCGGCAAGCCGGCCGCCGACAGCTTTGAGGCCGTGCTTGAACAACAGGCCGAGGTTCAGGCCGCTCGCGAAGAAGTGACGGACTTCGATCTGGACCTGCCTGCGGACTTCGATTTGTCCCTGGCTGACGAGAGCGCCCCTGTGAGTGCGGCGCCGGACAGCTTTTCGCTGGAGCTGGACAAGGTCAATGCCGAGCTGCAGCGCTTGTCGCAAAGCCTTGAGCAGCCGTCGCTGGCTGAGCCTTTTGCCGATGATGAGCCTGAATTCGACTTCCTGTCGGGTGCCGATGAAACAGCCACCAAGCTGGATCTGGCACAGGCCTATATCGACATGGGCGATGACGAAGGCGCGCGGGATATCCTGACCGAAGTCATGGAGGAGGGTAATGCCCAGCAGCAGGCTGAAGCGCTGGAAATGCTGTCGCGGTTGACCTGATGCAGCACTTGTAGCAGCTGCCGTAGGAACGAGGCTGCGTCCGGCGACGAAGTCGCCGTAAAATCTGAATGCCCGGCCTTACAGGAAGATCGTGCATTCAGGATTTACGAGCGCTTCGCACTCGAACGCAGCCTCGTTCCTTCGGCAGCTGCTACGCGGTTTTGCGTGCCCCGCCGTGAAATGTTTCATGGCGTCTTGCCGGGTGGGCCTTATAATGGCTGCCTTTGCGTTTATGAGCAGGCTGTAAGTCCTTGGCAAATATAGATAACCCAGCCGCTGAAATGGCTGAGGAAGGTTTTTTCCGAATCGCGCTCGGCGTGGAATACAAAGGCTCGCGCTATAGCGGCTGGCAGCGTCAGGCCAATGGTGTGCTGACCGTCCAGGAAACCCTGGAAAATGCCTTGTCAAAAGTCGCTGCCTCGCCGGTTTCATTGATGTGCGCCGGGCGTACGGATGCCGGTGTGCATGCCTGCGGACAAGTCGTGCACTTCGACACTCAGGCTGACCGCTCCTTAAAAGCCTGGGTGATGGGCGCCAACATCAACTTGCCCCACGACATCAGCGTCAGCTGGGCCAAAGTCATGCCTGCAGACTTTCATGCGCGCTTCAAGGCTATCGCCCGTCGCTACCGCTATGTGATCTATAACGATCAGATCCGGCCTGCGCACCTGAATCAGGAAATCACCTGGAACCACCGTCCGCTGGATGTCGAGCGCATGGCCGAGGCTGCCCAGTACTTGCTGGGTGTGCATGACTTCAGCGCCTTTCGTGCGGGTCAATGCCAGGCCAAGTCCCCAATCAAGGAAATGCACCATCTTCGGGTGACCCGTCACGGTCGGATGATCGTGCTGGATATTCGTGCCAGCGCATTTTTGCATCACATGGTGCGCAACATCGCCGGGGTGCTGATGACCATCGGGACGGGTGAGCGGCCAGTGGAGTGGATCAAGGAAGTATTGGAGAGCCGTACCCGCCGCTCTGGTGGTGTGACGGCGCATCCTTATGGTTTGTATCTGGTGCAAGTTGAATATCGCGATGAGTTCCAGTTGCCGGAACGTTACATTGGGCCTCATTTCTTGACTGGTTTTACCGAACTGGACGGCTGACGCCCGGATAAGCATTTGTTACCATCCGGGACTTTCGCGTTCGGGGTGTTATCGAGATGTCCGTTGTTCGCAGCAAGATCTGCGGTATTACCCGCATAGAAGATGCACTGGCTGCGGTCGAAGCCGGTGCCGACGCTATCGGCTTTGTGTTTTACGCAAAAAGCCCACGCGCCGTCACGGCATTGCAAGCGCGAGCGATCATTGCGGCGCTGCCACCTTTTGTGACCACGGTCGGGCTGTTCGTCAATGCCAGCGCTTGTGAGCTGAACGAAACACTCGATGCCGTACCGCTGGATTTATTGCAGTTTCACGGCGATGAAACCCCGGAGCAGTGTCAGGGTTATCACCGTCCTTATATCAAGGCATTGCGCGTGAAGGCCGGGGATGACATCGCCGGTGCCTGCAAAGCGTATGCAGGGGCCAGTGGTATTTTGCTCGATGCCTATGTTGAAGGCGTACCCGGTGGAACTGGTCAGGCATTTGACTGGTCTTTGATTCCACAGGATTTGAGCAAACCGATTATTTTGGCCGGTGGCTTGACTGTCGAGAACGTCGCAGACGCCATTGCCCGGGTTCGACCCTATGCCGTGGATGTGAGTGGCGGGGTAGAAAAGGGCAAGGGCATCAAGGATCACGACAAGATTCGTGCCTTTATGCGGGCAGTCCGCACAACAAATTGATGCCGATGTGACGGCTGGCAGTCTGCCGCCGTCCATCAATACCGCTATAAAAAGCGTCGTAAAAAGCAAGTTGGCCCGCAGGTTTGACGGGCAGAAATTAAAGTGGCAGCCGCTCTGGGGCGTGTTGTCGGGACGGCTGAGGGTTGCGAGGTTTGGCTGGTTTGCCGTGTGCTGACCGCCGCCTGCGCAATCATCGCCACACACCTATTGAATTTAGCTCAAGGGCATACACGGGGTCTGGACTCAACGGTTCAGGCCACCGGTACTGGAGAAAAAAAGCATGAGCAACTGGTTGGTAGACAAGCTGATTCCTTCGATCATGCGTTCCGAGGTCAAAAAGAGCTCGGTACCTGAAGGCCTGTGGCACAAATGCCCGTCTTGCGACGCTGTACTTTATCGTCCGGAGCTGGAAAAAACCCTGGATGTTTGCCCCAAGTGCAATCACCACATGCGCATCGGCGCCCGCGCCCGCATCAATATCTTCCTGGATACTGACGGCCGTTCCGAGCTGGGTGCAGACCTGGAGCCGGTAGACCGTCTCAAGTTCCGTGACAGCAAAAAGTACAAGGATCGTCTGGTCGGCGCACAAAAGCAGACTGGCGAAAAAGACGCGCTGATCTCCATGAGCGGTACGTTGCTGGGCATGCCGGTTGTAGTGTCGGCATTTGAGTTCTCCTTTATGGGTGGCTCGATGGGTGCCATCGTTGGCGAGCGTTTTGTTCGTGCTGCCAACTACGCACTGGAAAACCGCTGCCCGATGATTTGCTTCGCTGCCTCCGGCGGTGCGCGGATGCAGGAAGCCCTGATCTCCCTGATGCAAATGGCCAAGACCTCTGCGGTACTGGCGCGTCTGCGTGAAGAAGGCATTCCGTTTATCTCGGTACTGACCGATCCGGTCTATGGCGGCGTTTCGGCCAGCCTGGCAATGCTGGGTGATGTGATCGTGGCTGAGCCCAAAGCGCTGATCGGCTTTGCTGGCCCGCGTGTTATCGAGCAGACCGTTCGCGAAAAACTGCCAGAAGGCTTCCAGCGCAGCGAGTTCCTGTTGGAGCACGGTGCAATCGACTTGATCGTTGCGCGTCAGGAGCTGCGTCCGCGTCTGGGCAACTTGTTGGCACAAATGATGGGTCTGCCGACGCCGGTGTTTGTGGCTGCGCCTGTTGAAGCGATCGTTGTGCCGCCGGCTCCTGCAAACATATGACCCAGCGCACCCTTGGCGAGTGGCTCGCCTATCTTGAACAGCTGCATCCATCTGCCATTGATATGGGGTTGGATCGCGCACGCGAGGTAACGAACCGCATGGGGCTGCAAAAGCCTGCGCCTCGGGTGGTGACGGTTACGGGCACCAATGGCAAGGGCTCGACCTGTGCGTTTGTGGCAGCGTTGCTGCAGGCGCAAGGGCTCAAGGTGGGCGTTTACAATTCGCCCCATCTGCTGCGCTATAACGAGCGCGTACAAATTGATGGTGCTGAAGTCTCTGATGAACAGCTCTGCGAAGCCTTTGTGGCTTTGGAAGCAGGGCGGGGCGAGACTTCCCTGACTTATTTTGAAATGGGTACGCTGGCTGCCTTCTGGCTGTTTGAGCGTGCCCAGCTGGATGCCGTTGTACTGGAAGTTGGCCTTGGCGGACGTCTGGATGCGGTCAATCTGGTGGATGCCGACCTGGCGCTGGTGACCAGCATCGGTGTCGATCATGTCGAGTACCTGGGTAATACCCGCGAATCCGTAGCCTATGAAAAGGCCGGGATCTTCCGTGCGGGCAAGCCTGCCCTTTGTGGCGATCTGAACCCTCCGCACACGTTGCTCGACAAGGCCAAGGAGCTGGGTTGCCCGCTGTTTTTGCGCGGTCGTGACTTTGACCTGGCTACCACCGACACGGCCTGGCATTGGCGTGGCCTTGATGCCAAGGGCCAGGTTGTAGAGCTGCGGGACATCCCGTTGCTGGATTTGCCCATGGAAAACGCAGCATTGGCCGTGCAGGCCTATGCGTTGACCGATTTGCCTTGGCAGCCTGCGCGTATCATCAGTGTGCTGGCAGGTACTCGTATCACCGGTCGTCTGGATCGTCGCCAGTTCAACTGGCAAGGCAAAACCCTGAATCTGCTGCTGGATGTGGGGCACAACCCGCATGCTGCCCAATACCTTGAGCGGCGTTTGGCGCAGCGTCCGGTGGTTGGCAAGCGCTTGGCGGTGTTCGGTTTGCTGGCAGACAAGGACCTCGATGGCGTAGTGTCACAGCTCACCTCGTCGGTTGAACATTGGGCGGTTGCGCCTTTGCATTCCGGGCGTACACGGCCGGTAGCTGATGTTCAGGCTGCGCTGCAAAATCTTGGTGCTTCGGTTTCGGCCTATGCCAGTGTTGCAGCTGCGCTCGAAGCGCAGTGCGAACGAGCTACCCCCGAAGACGAAATTTTGCTGTTCGGATCATTTTATTGTGTCGCTGAAGCGCTCGAGTGGTTGGAGCGACGTGCCACGGAGGAGGCTGCAAATGGCTTTGCTGGATAAGGTATTCAAGCAGCGGATGGTGGGCGCCCTGGTATTGGTGGCGTTGGCCGTGATTTTTCTGCCGATGCTGTTCTCGCGCCAGGACGAGCAGCGTCAGATCCAGGTTGATGCGCCAAGTGCGCCTCAAATGCCAGTGATGCCGCAAGTTCAGGTCGAGCCGGTTGCAGTGCCTGAGCCGCAGGTTATTGCGCAAGAGCCGGCTGCGGTCGAGCAGCCGGTTGCCCAGCAGCAGGCGCCTGCGCCGGTTGCACCGGTCGTGGCCAAACCTGTAGTGGTTGCGCCAAAACCGCCGGTCGTCACTCCGGCGCAGTCGGTCGCGCAGGCACCGGCCAAGCTGGATACCACGCAAAAGCGTGTTGATCCCAACGGTTTGCCTATCAGTTGGTCGGTTCAATTGGTCAGCCTGTCCAATCGGGCAAGCGCTGATAACTTGCAAAAAACGCTTCGCAATCAAGGATATAACGCATACGTGCGATCCTCTGGCGGAATGAATCGGGTTTTTGTCGGGCCGTTGCTCGAGCGTGCAGAGGCCGACCGTCTGCGTGATTTGCTCGGCAAGCAGCAGAATCTCAAGGGTTTTGTGGTGCGCTTCCAGCCGGAACGTGATTGATCGCGCAAAAAGGTTCAATCTGTTGCTCTGGCGTGGATAAATCGCCTTACCTGAGCGGCGGCGCTCTGCTAAAATGCGCCGCCTTATCTGTCCGTAGGCTGAACTGTGCCATTTACCTGGGTTGACTGGGCGATCGTTGCAATTATCGCCATCTCCGCTTTGATCAGTTTGAAGCGCGGCTTCGTCAAAGAAGCATTGTCGCTGTGCACCTGGATCATTGCTGGGGTCGTAGCCTGGATGTTCGGCGGTTCACTGTCTCAATATCTCTCCGGATACATCGAAACGCCTTCCGCCCGCGTCATCGTCGGGTGCACCATCATGTTTGTCGCCACCTTGCTGGTAGGCGCAATGATCAATTTTCTTATCGGCGAACTGATTCGCGTCACCGGGTTATCCGGGACCGATCGTTTTCTCGGCATGGTCTTCGGCGGTGCGCGTGGTGCATTGCTGGTGGTTGTGGCGGTCGGGCTTTTAAGCCTGGGGCCGGTACAGCAAGACTCATGGTGGCAAGAGTCACGGCTCGTGCCACAATTTCTATTGGTTGCCGACTGGTCCAAGAACCTCATTCTGGGGTGGAGCAGTCAGTGGCTGGCCAGCGGAATCAGCGTACCCGCTGACATTCCGTTCAAGGAGCATCTCTTGCCGGCTATCCAGCCCAAGTGAGTGGTGTTCAGTTCAGATCCATTAAGTAGGGGTTGCGTCGCATGTGTGGCATCGTCGGTATCGTCGGTAAGTCGAACGTCAATCAGGCGCTGTATGACGCGCTAACCGTCCTCCAGCACCGCGGCCAGGATGCTGCCGGTATTGTGACCAGCCATAATGGCCGGTTATTTTTGCGCAAGGACAACGGGCTGGTTCGTGACGTGTTTCATCAGCGTCACATGCAGCGTCTGGTCGGCAACGTGGGCATTGGTCACGTGCGCTACCCAACCGCTGGCAGCTCGACTTCAGCTGAAGCTCAGCCGTTTTATGTCAACTCGCCCTATGGCATCACCTTGGCGCATAACGGCAACCTGACCAACGTTGAACAGCTGGCCAAGGAGATTTACGAATCTGACTTGCGTCACGTCAACACCAATTCCGATTCTGAAGTTTTGCTCAACGTTTTCGCCCATGAGCTGGCTCGGCGCGGCAAATTGCAGCCGACCGAAGAGGACGTGTTCGCAGCGGTAACTGACGTGCACAACCGTTGCCGTGGCGGTTACGCCGTGGTTGCGATGATCACCGGTTACGGCATCGTCGGTTTCCGCGATCCGAACGGCATTCGCCCGATTGTCTTCGGTCAGCGTCACACCGACGAAGGCGTCGAGTACATGATCGCCTCCGAAAGCGTTTCGCTGGATGTCCTGGGCTTTACCCTGATTCGCGATCTCGCGCCGGGCGAAGCGGTGTACATCACTGAAGACGGCAAGCTGCACACCCGTCAGTGCGCGGTAAACCCGCAACTGACCCCGTGCATCTTCGAGCACGTGTATCTGGCGCGCCCGGATTCGATCATCGACGGTGTTTCGGTGTACAAGGCACGTCTGCGCATGGGCGAGAAGCTCGCCGAGAAGATCCTGCGCGAGCGTCCGGATCACGACATCGACGTGGTTATCCCGATTCCGGACACCAGCCGTTGCGCTGCCTTGGAACTGGCTAACCACTTGGGCGTCAAGTTCCGCGAAGGCTTCGTCAAGAACCGTTACATCGGTCGTACCTTCATCATGCCAGGCCAGGCTGCACGTAAAAAATCCGTGCGCCAGAAGCTCAACGCCATTGAGCTTGAGTTCCGAGGCAAGAACGTGATGCTGGTGGACGACTCGATCGTGCGCGGTACTACGTGCAAGCAGATCATTCAGATGGCCCGCGAAGCTGGTGCCAAGAATGTGTACTTCTGCTCGGCGGCCCCGGCTGTTCGCTATCCGAACGTCTATGGCATCGACATGCCAAGCGCGCATGAGCTGATCGCACACAATCGCAGCACCCAGGAAGTGGCCGAGCTGATCGGTGCCGACTGGTTGATCTATCAGGACCTGCCTGACCTGATCGAAGCGGTCGGTGGCGGCAAGATCAAGATTGACGCATTCGACTGTGCAGTATTTGATGGCAAGTACGTCACCGGCGACATCGACGACAAATACCTGGAACGTATCGAGCGTGCGCGCAACGACGCCTCCAAGGTGATTTCGCAAGGTGTGGGTGCCACCATCGGTATCTACAACAACTAAGTGTTTACCAAGCCGGCCCTGATGGGCCGGTTTGCATTTTTCCAGTAAAAAGTAACCAATACAAAGCAATCAATACAACGCAAGGAGTGGGCAGCATGAGTCAGGATTGGGATGCGGGTCGGCTGGACAGCGACCTTGAGGGCGTAGCGTTCGACACCTTGGCTGTGCGTGCTGGCCAGCACCGTACGCCAGAAGGCGAGCACGGTGATGCAATGTTCCTGACCTCCAGCTACGTGTTCCGCACGGCGGCTGACGCGGCAGCGCGGTTCTCGGGTGAAGTGCCGGGCAACGTTTACTCGCGTTACACCAACCCCACCGTGCGCGCCTTCGAAGAGCGCATTGCCGCCCTTGAAGGTGCCGAGCAGGCCGTGGCAACCGCTACCGGCATGGCGGCGATTTTGTCGGTGGTCATGAGCCTGTGCAGTGCCGGAGACCATATCCTGGTGTCGCGCAGCGTATTCGGTTCGACCATCAGTCTGTTCGAGAAGTACTTCAAGCGCTTTGGCGTACAGGTTGACTACGTGCCGTTGGCCGAACTGGCTGGCTGGGACGCTGCAATCAAGCCCAATACCAAGCTGCTGTTTGTCGAGTCGCCGTCCAACCCGCTGGCCGAGTTGGTGGACATCGCCGCTCTGGCCGAGATAGCACACGCCAAGGGCGCGCTGCTGGTCGTCGACAACTGCTTCTGTACACCTGCCTTGCAGCAGCCGCTGAAATTGGGCGCAGACATCGTGGTGCATTCGGCCACCAAATTTATCGACGGCCAGGGTCGTTGCATGGGCGGTGTGGTTGCCGGTCGTGGCGAGTTGATGAAAGAAATCGTCGGCTTCCTGCGTACTGCCGGGCCGACCCTGAGCCCGTTCAATGCCTGGATCTTCCTCAAGGGTCTGGAGACCCTGAATCTGCGCATGCGCGCCCACTGTGCGAGTGCCCAGGCACTGGCCGAGTGGCTGGAGCATCAGGATGGGGTAGAAAAAGTGCACTACGCAGGCCTCAAGAGTCATCCGCAGTATGAGTTGGCCCAGCGCCAGCAGCGCGGCTTTGGCGCAGTGGTCAGCTTTGAGGTCAAGGGCGGCAAAGAGGGTGCCTGGCGCTTTATCGACGCCACCCGCCTGATTTCGATCACCGCCAACCTGGGTGACAGCAAAACCACGATTACCCACCCGGCGACCACTTCCCATGGTCGACTCGCACCGCAAGAGCGCGAGGCGGCGGGTATTCGTGACAGCCTGATCCGCATCGCGGTAGGCCTGGAAGATGTCGGCGACCTGCAAGCTGACCTGTCGCGAGGCCTGGCTGCGCTGTGATCGACCGCATGCTCGAAACACCGGCCACTACCAATGGCCGTGTAGCGCTGGTAACAGGCGCTGCACGGGGCATTGGCCTGGGGATTGCCGCCTGGCTGGTCACTGAAGGCTGGCAAGTGGTTCTGACCGATATTGACCGTGCCCGGGGCTCCAAAGTGGCCAAGGCGCTGGGCGAAAGCGCCTGGTTTTTGACCATGGATGTGTCGGTTGAAGCCGATGTGATTCAGTGTGTCGCGCAAATCCTGGGTCAGTTTGGACGGCTGGACGGGCTGGTGTGCAACGCCGCGATTGCGGATCCGCACAACATGACCCTGGAAAGCCTCGATCTGGAGCACTGGAATCGCGTGCTGGCGGTTAATCTCACCGGGCCGATGTTGCTGGCCAAGCATTGCGCGCCGTACTTGCGTGCGCATGCGGGTTCGATCGTCAATCTGGCCTCCACCCGTGCCCACCAGTCGGAGCCTGATACCGAGGCTTACGTGGCGAGCAAGGGCGGAGTGCTGGCGCTGACCCATGCGCTGGCTATCAGCCTTGGGCCGCAGATTCGGGTCAACGCGGTAAGTCCGGGCTGGATTGACGCCCGAGACCCCTCTGTGGTGCGTGCAGAGCCGCTGACAGACGCCGATCACGACCAGCACCCGGCAGGTCGGGTAGGGGGCGTGGAGGACGTTGCAGCGATGGTTGCCTGGCTGCTGTCACGTAACGCCGGGTTTGTGACGGGTCAAGAGTTTGTGGTTGATGGTGGTATGAGCAAAAAGATGATCTACGGCGCGTAAGCCTTGTTGCGGGCTGGCCACTATTTTTGCGTTTTTTGAAAAAAAACTCAATCTTGTCCTTGACTTAGCTTCGATAGATGCGTAAATTTCGCGGCCTCAACGAAGCAAAGGGTGATTAGCTCAGCTGGGAGAGCATCTGCCTTACAAGCAGAGGGTCGGCGGTTCGATCCCGTCATCACCCACCACTTCTTGAGATTCTCGCAAGAGAAAGGTCGTTCCGAAAGGAGCTACCACCGACGCGCAGCGGTAGTTCAGTCGGTTAGAATACCGGCCTGTCACGCCGGGGGTCGCGGGTTCGAGTCCCGTCCGCTGCGCCATATTTGTACAAATCAGGTTCGCCTGGTTTGCGATTGAAAAGCACCGAAGCTCTTCAGTCACAGGTTTTAAAAGTTTCAAACGGACGCAAGTCCGAGCGATACGCAGCGGTAGTTCAGTCGGTTAGAATACCGGCCTGTCACGCCGGGGGTCGCGGGTTCGAGTCCCGTCCGCTGCGCCATATTTGCTTCAGAGCCCTTGAACTCTCTGAAGCTGCAAAGAAAGCGACCTTCGGGTCGCTTTTTTTGTGTCCGGGTTTTTTGTAACAACCTGTAGCCACAACTCACGCAATCAAACTGCGCGCTTGTCGTGAACTGATGCACAATACGGCCCGTACCGTTCTCTTCAGGATCTTTAATGCTTATGTCATTCCCCGTGCGTGCCGTGGTAGTCGCCCTCGTGCTGGCTGGACTCGCAGGTTGTTCAACGAAGAAAACTGCAATCTATGAGCATGAAAGCTTTGATGACTCAGGGACGTTTTCGCGTAACTACCCGGTGACCGACAAAGCTTCTTGTGAGGCGGCACGCCGTGCCTTGTTGAGTCAGGGTTACATCATCACCAGCAGCGACCCGAAAATTATCAGCGGCCACAAGAGTTTCCAGCAAACCGGCGAAAGCCACCTGGAGATCAGCTTTAACGTGGTGTGCGCCGACGATGGTGGTTCGCAGCATCACGCCACCATGTTTGCCAACGCGCTGCAGGATCGTTATGCGCTGAAAAAGGTCAACAACTCGGCCAGCCTGGGAGTCGGCGTGCTGGGGTCGGTGTCGATGCCGATTGGCTCCACGGATGACTCAATGGTTAAAGTCGCCAGCGAGACCGTGTCTTCACCTCAGTTCTATGACCGCTTTTTTGGCCTGGTTGAAGTGTTCCTGCCCAAGCCCAAGGAAGTGGAAAAAGCACCGCATGTTCCTGAAAAGCCCAAGCCTGAACTGGGAGTGCCCGAGCCTGCGCCCGCCAAGGCCGAAACAGCAGCGCCTGCTCCTGCTGCAGAGCCAGCCACTCCGTCAGTGCCAGTAGTGGCGCCTGTGAGTGAGCCTGTGCTGCCAGCTCCAGCTCCAGCTCCAGCTGTGACGCCTGTGACGCCTGTGGCTCCGGTTGTGCCTGCGCCAGCGCCAGTGACGGTTACCCCGGAGGTCAAGCCGGCAGCCGAGCTGCCTGAGCCGGCCAAGCCGGTAACGCCCGCGGCCGAGCCTGCGTCTACCCCTGCGCCTGCCGCCGTAGAGCCTTCTACCGGCCAATAAATGTGCAGTAAATCTCAAAAGCTCTGCTACGTTTATAAATGAGTTGTGACAGGGCCCGCGAAGGTGTCATTTTTCCTTCACGTGGGCACTTTATGCTCAGGCAGTAATTAAACAAACAGACTGAAAAGGGATGCTGCAATGGACGACTATCAGGAAGAGCTGCTTGAGTATCAGGCTTTTGAACTTGACCCGCTGGACCCGGCTGACGACGCGACCGAGCTTTGAGCCCGGCACCGCTTCATGCCGATTGGCGCTGACGCCGCCGGTATTCACCCGGCGTCTGCGCGTTCCAGCGCTTGAAAGCCCTTTGAAACGCCTCGGCTGAGGCAAACCCCAACAAATAAGCGATTTCACCGAAGGCCAATTCCGTGTCACGGATATAGGTCATGGCGAGGTCGCGCCGCGTGTCATTGAGAATGGCGCGAAACTGCGTACCTTCCTCGGCAAGCTTGCGGCGCAGGGTCCAGGTTGGCAGCTTGAGGCGTGCCGCCACTTCTTCCAGGTCGGGCTCCCGGCCGCCATTGAGCAACGGTCCCAGCAGTTGTGTGATGCGCTCACGCAGGCTGCGGGTGCGGGTCAGTTGTTCCAGTTCGCGTTCGCACAATTGCAGCAAGTAGGCCCAGGTGCTCGGGCAGTGCTGCGGGTTGCGCAGGTCGAGGGTGGCATGGTTCAGCCGCAACTGGTTGGTCTCGGCCCGAAAGTGGATCGCCGGGCTGCAGAGCACGCTGTAACGATGTGCGTACTCCGGCTCGCTGAATTCAATGTCGATCTGTTCGCAGCTCAAAGGCCTGGCCGCGACCGATGACAGGTGTTGCAACCAGCCGCAAATGATCGAGTCCACCACAAAGCGGTTATAGGCGTTGTACGGACTGATGGAGTAAAAACGCAGCCAAGCGCCTTGGGCGTCTTCGTGCAGGCTTGACTGGCCGCGGTAGTTGGAGCCGTAAAGGGGCTCAAAGCGAATCAGGGTGCGTGCCGCCTCCCGCACCGTGGGTGCCTGGGCCGCGGTGACACCGGCCAGCCCGACCTGGCTCAAGCGGCTGAGCTGGCCCATGCGCAAGCCTAACGCCGGGTCGCCAGTCAGGGTAATCGCCGCGTGCCCCAGGCGCATGTAGCGCGGGATCGACAAGCGCGCCAGTGGCTGGGCCAGTCGGGCCGGGTCAAGCCCGAACTGTTCGAGCAAGGGCGCAGGGTCTTGACCACAACTGCGAACGGCGTCGGCCAGCGATTGAACAAACCCGACCGAAAGATCCCCCAAGCGCATTGGCAGCGGTTTCATCGCTCTATAGCCAGAGGTTCAGCAGGCGGGCGCCAGTGCCGGGCTGATCCGGGCTGGTCTGGCCATTGCGGCTGATAAAGCCCAGGCCGGTGCTGTGCTTGTCCCAGAACTTGCCGCGTAAAAACACGGTCACGCCCGCTTCGGCGGTGCTGATGGGCAGGCTGCTGATCAGAGTCAGGCGGTGCCAGGCATCGCCCTCGGTGACTTCGCCGGGCTTGAGGCTGATTTCGCTGGGCGTCGATACGCTTTTGTAGCCACCCCAAGGTTTATCCCAAGTGGTTTTGCCTACGATAAACGCGGGTACGGCAATCAGTTGCACACCTTTCTCGTTCAGTGTGCGGTAGTTCTCGGGGTACCAGCTGTCGCTGCCGATCAGGATGCCCAGGCGCCCGGCCGGGGTATCCACCACGTTCAGCTCATGGTCGGGGCTCGGCTGGATATAGCTTTGCTCTTCATAGGTCGGCAACAACTGGCGTTGGGGAGTGCCCAGCGCTGCACCGTCTCTATCAAACACAACACTGCTGTTGTACAGCGGGCCAGTGCCGGGCAGCAGCTTGCCGTTCTCGATACGCGGTGCAGGCAGCGCAATGCTACCGGCCACCAAAGTCACGCCGAACTCTTTGGCCAGGCCGCCGAACAGCGTCTGGTAGTCAGCCGCCATGCTGTCGGCTTTCATGCGCAAGTGCGCATCGTTGACCCGGCTTTCACCGTCGGCACGCAGCCAGGCATTGGCAAAGGCCAAGGGATTGCTCATGGCCAGCCATTGCATCGCTTGGTTCAGGTTTTCAGCTTGATACAGCTGGTTTTTCTCGCCGCGAAACATCAGCCAGGAACCGATGTGTTCCGGTAATACCACCACGGTTTTAGCGTTGAGCAAGCCTGCATCGCGGGCGGTATTGAGGTAAGCCGCCAGCTTTAGATGGACCAGCTCCAGGCTCTGATAGTCGCGGGGGGACAGGTCGGGTTCGATACCCAGCAGGTTGCCACGGTCATTATTGACGCCCTCGTTAATGGCCAGCTCGATGCGCAGGTCAGAAAGGTAATGGCCAACATCCCGTTGCGTGGTCCAGTAGGCATAGCCGCCGATTGCGGCGACAAGAGCGATCAGTAAGGTGCAGCCAATTAGTTTGCGCATAGAAATAGAACAGACAGCTTTCAGCGGAATTCGACGTCTAGGGTAGGCGGCGCCTGCAGGCTTGCCAAGGGGTGCTGCGCATTTGGGTTAATAATTTGTTAGTTTGGGTCATTGAGTGG
The DNA here is from genome assembly GCF_037055265.1 of Pseudomonas sp. ML2-2023-6. Classification (NCBI taxonomy): domain Bacteria; kingdom Pseudomonadati; phylum Pseudomonadota; class Gammaproteobacteria; order Pseudomonadales; family Pseudomonadaceae; genus Pseudomonas; species Pseudomonas sp. ML2-2023-6. Next base: position 2,869,923 of record NZ_CP146347.1, read on the forward strand.
GGTCTGCTGAGTCTTTACTGTGCCTCACATCAACGACGGGAGCCGCAGAGCATCCCGCGTCCCGTGATTTAGCCCGTTGTGGAGCTTTCTGATGACCGCCACTCACTACCCGCATTTACTCGCCCCGCTGGATCTGGGCTTTACCACCTTGCGCAACCGCAGCCTGATGGGCTCGATGCACACCGGTCTTGAAGAAAAGCCCGGTGGTTTTGAGCGTATGGCCGCCTACTTTGCCGAGCGTGCCAGAGGCGGTGTCGGCCTGATCGTGACCGGCGGCATTGCGCCCAACGATGAAGGGGGGGTGTACAGCGGCGCGGCCAAGCTGAGCACGGTCGAAGAAGCAGAAAAGCATGTGGTCGTGACTCGGGCGGTGCACGATGCCGGGGGCAAGATTTGCCTGCAGATCCTCCACGCCGGGCGTTATGCCTACAGCCCGCGCCAGGTGGCACCGAGTGCGATTCAGGCACCGATCAACCCGTTCACGCCCAAGGAGCTGGATGAAGAGGGCATCGAGAAACAAATCAGCGACTTCGTGACCTGCGCCAAACTGGCCCAGAGCGCCGGTTATGACGGTGTCGAGATCATGGGTTCCGAAGGCTATCTGATTAACCAGTTTCTCGCTGCGCACACCAACCAGCGCACTGATCGCTGGGGTGGTAGTTACGAAAATCGCATGCGCCTGCCCGTGGAAATCGTGCGCCGCGTGCGTGAAGCCGCAGGTCCGAACTTCATCATCATTTATCGCCTGTCGATGCTCGATCTGGTAGCCGGCGGCAGTATCTGGGAAGAAGTGGTGCAACTGGCCAAGGCCGTCGAGTCGGCCGGTGCGACCCTGATCAACACCGGGATTGGCTGGCACGAAGCACGCATCCCGACCATTGCCACCAAGGTGCCGCGCGGCGCGTTCAGCAAGGTGACGGCCAAGCTGCGTGGCTCGGTCAATGTGCCGTTGATCACCACCAACCGTATTAATACTCCGGAAATTGCCGAGCAGATCCTGGCCGAAGGCGATGCGGACATGGTGTCCATGGCCCGTCCGTTTCTGGCCGACCCGGAGTTCGTCAACAAGGCAGCGGCCGGGCGCAGTGATGAGATCAATACCTGCATCGGCTGCAACCAGGCCTGCCTGGACCACACCTTCGGCGGCAAGCTGACCAGCTGTCTGGTCAACCCTCGTGCCTGCCACGAAACGGAACTTAACTACCTGCCGACCATTGCGGTGAAAAAAATCGCCGTGGTCGGTGCTGGCCCTGCCGGGTTGTCAGCCGCTACCGTAGCGGCCGAGCGCGGGCATGCGGTGACGCTGTTTGACTCGGCCAGCGAGATTGGCGGTCAGTTCAACGTGGCCAAGCGCGTACCGGGCAAGGAAGAGTTCTTTGAAACCCTGCGTTACTTCAAGCGCAAGCTGCAAACCACCGGTGTCGAGCTGTGCCTCAATACCCGGGTGGATGTGCAGCAGCTGGTGGATGGCGGCTTTGACGAAATCATCCTGGCTACTGGTATCGCACCGCGTACCCCGGCGATTCCGGGCATCGACAATCCCAAGGTGCTGAGCTACCTGGACGTGATCCTGGAGCGCAAGCCGGTAGGTGCCAAGGTGGCAGTGATTGGTGCGGGCGGGATTGGTTTTGATGTATCCGAGTTCCTTGTGCATCAGGGCGTTTCCACCAGCCAGGACCGGGACGCGTTCTGGAAAGAGTGGGGCATCGACACCGCGCTTGAAGCCCGCGGCGGTGTTGCCGGGATCAAGCCCGAGGTGCATGCCCCGGCGCGTCAGGTGTTCCTGCTGCAACGCAAAAAAACCAAGGTTGGTGACGGTCTGGGCAAAACCACTGGCTGGATTCATCGCGCGGGCCTGAAAAACAAGCAAGTGCAGATGCTCAATAGCGTGGACTACCTGAGCATTGATGATGCCGGGTTGCATATCCGCATTGGTGAAGGCGAGCCGCAATTGTTGCCGGTGGACAATATCGTGATTTGCGCCGGGCAAGACCCGTTGCGCGAGCTGCACGATGGCCTGGTCGCGGCGGGGCAGAGCGTGCATTTGATCGGTGGTGCGGATGTGGCAGCGGAGCTGGATGCCAAGCGTGCGATTAATCAAGGGTCGAGACTGGCGGCGCAACTTTAACTCTCACCCCAACCCTCTCCCGGAGGGAGAGGGGGCTGATTCGTGGCGTTTCGCAGGTCTGCATTTGCCTTTGCAGCCCACACAAAGTGGGCTTTTAATGCACGATCTGCGCTAAAAACGCCTTGGCTCGCGGGCTTTTTGGGGCGTTGAAGAACTGTTCCGGTGGCGAGTCCTCGATCACCATCCCGCCATCAAGGAACAGCACCCGCTCGGCCACCTGGCGGGCGAAGCCCATTTCGTGGGTTACGCAGAGCATGGTCATGCCACTGCCCGCCAGGTTGACCATCACGTCCAGCACTTCGCTGACCATTTCCGGGTCCAACGCCGAGGTCGGCTCATCAAACAGCATGATTTTCGGTTCCATGCACAGCGCACGGGCGATGGCCACGCGTTGCTGCTGCCCGCCGGACAGTTGGCTCGGGTACTTGTCGGCTTGGCTGGCAATCCCGACCTTGGTTAGAAAATGTTGCGCCAGTTCAATCGCCTTTTTGCGTGACAGGCCGCGCACCGACATCGGCGCCAGGATGCAGTTGTCGATCACGCTCATATGCGGGAACAGGTTGAAATGCTGAAACACCATTCCAATTTCGCTGCGCACTTTAGCGGCTTCGCGAGTTGGCAGTGACAGGTCAGTGTCGTTGATCAGGATGCGACCCTGCTCGGCGATTTCCAGGCGGTTGATACAGCGGATCAGCGTCGATTTGCCTGAGCCGGAAGGGCCGCACAGCACGATGCGTTCACCTTCACGCACTTTCAGGTCGATGCCTTTGAGTACGTGAAAGGCGCTGTAGTACTTGTTCAGCCCAGCAATATCCACCACCACCTTGCGCGTGTCGGTTACGGGTGACACAGAGTGAACGTAAGCAGATTGTGCGTGCATGTTGTGTCTCCAGGTGTCAGTGAAAGCGCTCGGCGCTGTAGGGCGCAGGGTCGGTGAAAGGTTTTTCGCCGGTCATCATTTCGGCCAGCAGGCGCCCGCTGACGGGGCCCAGGGTCAGACCGTGGTGAGCATGCCCAAAGTTGAACCACAGGCCCTTGTGGCGACTGCCTGGGCCAATCACCGGGCACATGTCCGGCAGGCACGGGCGGCGTCCAAGCCAAGGCTCGTCATCGAGACGCTCACCCAGCGGGTACAAGCGCTGGGCGCGTGCTTCGCAACGGCGCAGCTGGATTTCATTGATTGGGTCATCGCTGTCAGCAAATTCGATCCCGGTGGTCAGACGAATACCGCCAACCATCGGCGCCAAGACATAACCACCCACCGAATCGAGAATCGGATGGTGCATGGTATGGCCATCCTTGGCGGCGTAATGCATGTGGTAGCCGCGCTTGATCGCCAGCGGAATGCGATAGCCCAGCGGTTCGAAAATCTCCCGTGCTTGCGGTCCAAGGGCGATCACCACTTCGTTACCGACAATCAGCCCTTTCTGGCTTTCGACCTGCCATTGCCCGGCGGTTGCCCGCAGGCTGGCGGCGTCGCCGGTGACAAAGGTGCCGCCGCGCTTGATAAACAGCTCGGCATAGCCGCGGGTCAGGCCGCCCGGGTCACTGACGGTCTTGGGGTCGAGCCAGTGAATGCCGCCGATCACATCGGTGTGCAGGCCCGGCTCCAGGGCGTGGACTTGCTGCTCACCGAGCACCCGATAGTTGAGCTTGAACTCGCTCAGGGACGCGGCGTCGCGCTGGGCTTTGTCGAAGTCGGCCTGGGTGCGGTAGACCTCGATCCAGCCACTGTCGTCAATCAGCGAAGTGACGCCCGCAGGCTCGGCCAGCAGGTCGTGCTCGCTGACGCACTTTTCAATCAACGGCAGCATGGCCCGGGTGGCTTTGGCCAGTTCCTTGGGGCCGGACTGCTGCCAGTATTTCAACAACCACGGCCCGGCCTTTGGCAGATGCTTGAGGCTGTAGCGCACATCTGATTGCTGATTGAGGCCATAGCGCAGCAGGCGCGAGATTTCACGCGGGAACGAATAGGGGATAACGCTGGCGCGCTCGATCAGCCCGGCATTGCCGTGACTGGTGCCGCTGCCCGGCTGGGCGCGGTCGAGCAGCACGACGTTGCGCCCGTGGGCCTGGAGTTGCAACGCGGTACTGACGCCGACGATGCCGGCTCCCAGAACGATGATGTCGCAGTGCATAAACAAATCCTTAAATCGGGGGCCGTGTTCGCAGCCCGAACAATGGGCTTACTGCAAATGGCGGCCGAGGCGGCCTTCGATCAGCTTCAGGCTGCGTCGTACGATTTCCACGATCAGCAGGTACAGCACGGCAGCCCACAGGTAGATCTGGAAATCGAAGCTGCGCGAGAACGCCATCTTGGTCACGCCCATCAGGTCGTAAATGGTCACCAGCGAGGCGATGGCGCTGGCCTTGATCATCAGGATCAGTTCATTGCCCAGCGGGCCGATAGCCACCAGCAGCGATTGCGGCAGGATGATCTTGCGAAAGGCCGTCCAGCGCGACAGGTTCAGCGCCTTGCAAGCTTCACGCTGGCCCTGGGCCACGGAAAGGATGCTGCCGCGCAGGATTTCGGCCTGATAGGCCGCGGTATTGAGGGTGAAGGCCAGCAGGGTGCAGAACCAGGCATCACGGAAAAACCACCACAAGCCCACGTCTTGCCAGAAGCCCTTGAACGAGCCGAGGCCGTAATACAGCAAAAACAGTTGTGCCAGCAGCGGCGAGCCGCGGAAGAAGTACACGTAGGCGCCGGTAAAGCTGCGCAGGAAGCGATTGCTGGACAAACGCCCCAAGGCAATCAGCAAGCCGAGCAAAGCGCCGAGGGTGAACGAAATCGCCACCAGCTTGCCGGTGACCAGCAGCCCGTCGATAAAGCGCGGGCCGTAGCGTTCCAGCAGGTCGGGGTTGAGAAACATGTTTTGCAGATCCGCCAGACTCATGGCTGCGCGCTCCGTTGATGGCGGCTGAAGTAGCGTTCAAGGAAGCTGAACAGCCGCCCGGAAATCGCCGAGAAAAACAGATAGCCCAGGCACGCGACGCTGTAGAACAGCATCGGGTCCTTGGTCACGCTGACGGCCAGGTTGGTTTGGCGCATCAAGTCCACCAGGGAGATGGTCGACACCAGCGAGGTGTCCTTGAGCAGCGACAGCCAGTTGTTCGACAGGCCGGGCAGGGCGATGCGCGCCAGTTGTGGCAGCACCACCTTGCGGAATGTGGTGAATTTGCTCAGGCCCAGGGCCGAGGCGGCTTCAAACTGGCCCTTGGGAATGGTTTTGAACGCGCCCAGCCAAATCTCGCTGGAGAAGGCGGCAAACACCAGGCTAAAGGCAACCATCGCGGCAACGAAGGTATTGATCGTGACCTGCGCGTCGTAGCCCATCATGGCGAGGATCTTTTGCGCGGCGATCTGGCAACCGTAGTAAATGATCAGCAGCGTCAGCAGTTCCGGCAAGCCACGGAAGACGGTGGAAAAGGTTGTCGCCCAGGCCCGCACCCAGCGGTTTTTGGAGCGTGCCGCTACGGCCACGGCCAGGCCCAGTGGCAAACCGATGGGCAGGCAGCTCAAGGCCAGTGCAATGGTGACCATAGCCCCGGCGAGCAAGGCCGAGCCCCAGCCGCCACTGGCGAAAGAAAGAAGTGAGAGTTGATCGAGCATGCTCGAATCCCCGGGCAAAATTGGGCCGAAATTCAGCCGCTGCGCACCTTATGTGCGCAGGGCAGGGTCATTGGCAGGGAAGCCCTCAAACGAGGGCAGGCGACTCAGTAAATGTCGAAGTCGAAGTACTTGCTGGAGATCTTTTTATAGGTGCCGTCAGCCACGATTTCGTCCAGTGCCTTGTTAAAGCGCTCGCGCAGCACCGTGTCGCTCTGGCGCACTGCAATCGCTGCATCGGCATTGGTGCCGTCTACGTCACCGATGATCTTGCAGCAGTCGTCGCTGGCCTTGTTGATCCACTCCAGCAGGGGGAACTTGTCGGCAATCACTGCATCGACGCGGCCGTTTTTCAGCTCGGCATTGGCCTCGTCCAGGGTCGGGTAGAGGTTGAGCTTGGCGCCGGCTTTCTCGTAGTGATCTTCGGCATAAATGCCCTGGGTTGCTGCGCCTTGGGCGCCGATGGTGCGGCCCTTGAAGTTGATCTGGGCATCGGTGATGTCAGAGTCTTTGGGCACGGCGATCGACAGAGGGGTGCGGTAATAGTGATTGGTAAACGCAATTTTCTTTTTGCGTTCATCGGTCACGATCATCGATGCGACGATGGCATCGTACTTTTTCGCCATCAGCCCCGGAATGATGCCGTCCCAATCCTGGGCAACGATCTTGCATTGTGCGTTCATGCGTTCGCACAGGGCATTGGTGATATCGACGTCAAAACCCGAGACCGTGCCGTCCGAGTTGGTGGTGTTGAATGGAGGGTAGGCGCCTTCGGTGGCGATAGTCAGCGTATCGGCGTGAGCGTTGGCTGCAACAGCGGCCACCAGTGCACATGCACTTGCAAAGCGAATGACGTATTTCATCTAGCACCTCGTTTTATTGTTTTGATCCGGGTGAGGATGTGTAGCCCACGAACTCATTGTGTAAGGCCGCGGTTGCCTCAAGACGCTTCTCAACGTCTGGTCCCAGTTGTTTGCACACTTCATTTATCAACAAATGCACCAGCGACAGCATCGCCGCGGTGGACTCCCAGAACAGGTTGAACTCGGTGGGCACGCGGAACACCTCATTGGCGGCCTGGTCTGCCCAGTCACAAAAGGTATCGGTGATCAGCGTGACGTCGATTCCGGCTTCGCGCGCCTTGCGGTACAACAGCTGGGCGTGGCGCGAGTAGCGTCGGGCTTCAAACACCACCAGTGCGCAATCCTCTGGCGGGCACAGCAGCACGTCGGCGTAATGCCCGGCGGCGCCGTCCACCAGTTGCACGCCATCGCGCAGGTATTGCAGCAAGTGCACCATCGAGGCGGCGATCCCGCGTTCGGTCTGGAAACCTGCAACAAACACCTTGCGCCGGGTGGCCAGGCGCTGGCTGACGGTATGCCACTGTGGCGTGAGGCTGTATTCGTAGACCTTGACCAGCGCACCGACTTCCAGCTCAAAGCTGCGCGGTAAAGCTTGCGGGCTGTGGCTCGACTGCTGGCGGAATTCTTGCAAGCGATCACCGACCAGCCACGGGCCATCGCCCAGGTCGTCCTTGAGATCATTTTTCAGGTCTTTGAAATGGCTATAACCCAACGAGCGGCAAAAGCGTCCGACACTGGATTCGCTGACCCCCAGTTTGCTGGCGATGTCGGCGGCAGTCTGAAAAGGCAGCTCGTAAAGATTGGCCAGCATGTAGCTGGCAATCGCCCGACCCGAAGGGGCGGCGGTTGACAGACTGCTTTCAAGGCGTTGTTTAATCGGCTGGCTCACGACTGCATTCCTGTTTTTATTTCAGCGCGAAGCAGAAAGTGAATGTTTTCTGTCATTAAGTCAACAATTGACAGAGAACTGTCATCGAAGGATAGTTTGTCTCAGATAAAAATAATCAGATTGGAGCGCCAGAATGTCTTCCACGCAGTCGCTTTCCCTCGCTGAACTGACCGCATTGCTGCAACGGATTTTTGAGCGTCATGGCACCTCGGCATCGGTTGCTCGGGTACTGGCCGACAACTGCGCACGGGCGCAACGCGATGGTTCCTACAGTCATGGCGTGTTCCGCATTCCGGGGTATCTGTCATCGCTGGCCAGTCATTGGGTCGACGGCCAGGCCGTTCCGGTGGTTGAAGACGTGGCCTCGGGCTTTATCCGCGTCGATGCAGCCGGTGGCTTTGCCCAGCCCGCGCTGGAGTCCGCCCGTCAATTGCTGGTGGAAAAAGCCCGCAGCGCCGGGATTGCGGTACTGGCGATTCGTAACTCACATCACTTTGCCGCGCTATGGCCTGATGTTGAGCCGTTTGCCGAGGAAGGCCTGGTGGCTTTGAGCGTGGTTAACAGCATGACCTGCGTGGTGCCCCACGGCGCGCAAAGGCCTCTGTTCGGGACTAACCCGATTGCTTTCGCCGCACCGCGTGCAGACGGCCACCCGATCGTATTTGACCTGGCCACCAGTGCAATTGCCCACGGCGATGTGCAAATTGCCGCACGCAAGGGCCACTCGCTGCCTGCAGGCATGGGAGTGGACAAGCAGGGTGAGCCGACGCAAGACCCTAAAGCCATTCTCGACGGCGGCGCCTTGTTGCCATTTGGCGGGCACAAGGGGTCAGCGCTGTCGATGATGGTCGAGTTGCTGGCAGCGGCCCTGACCGGTGGCAACTTCTCGTTTGAATTCGACTGGTCCAAACATCCGGGCGCGCAGACCCCGTGGACTGGTCAGTTGCTGATTGTGATTGACCCGAGCAAATCCGGCGGCAACAGCTTCGCCCAGCGCAGCGCCGAACTGGTGCGCCAAATGCATGCGGTCGGCCTTGAGCGCATGCCGGGTGATCGGCGTTTTATCGAACGGGCCAAATCGTTGAGCGAGGGTATCCCGCTGGGTGCTGAAGAACTGGCCAAATTGCGCGAATTGGCGGGGTAACCCCGGCCCCTCGTAGCCGCTTCGCTCCTCAGCGGCTACATGAATTGAGCAGCAGTCGTACTCGGCTTATAACGCCAAAAACTGCCTGATCAGGTTGGGCGTACACCCCGTCCAGCGTTTCAACGCTCGGCGAAAGTTGGCCGGGTCGTTGAAGTTCAGGTACTCGGCCACCGCTTCGTTGCTCATGCCCTTGATCTGGTACAGGTACAGCGCCATATGCTTGCGCGCTTGATCCTGCTGCGCCTGAAAGTGTGTGCCGTGCTTGTTCAACTTGCGTTTGAGGGTGGCCTGGCTCATTGAAAAGTGCTGAGCCGCCTGCTCAAGGCCGGGGGTCTGTTGCGCATTGTTGCGCAAGTACACATACAACCGGTCGAGCAAGCTGGCGCGGAACCCTAGGCTGTGTAACTCAATTTGCGCCTGCTGATACGCCACTTGCCGGGCTATCGCCGACGCGTTGGGCCAGAGCCGGGTCAGGTATTCACGGGGCAGGCGCATCATGTCCAGTTGGCTACCGAACTGGGTGTTCTCCCCCAGATGCACCCAGTACTGCTCCACATAACGCGGCTCCGGGTGGCTGAAGCTGCATTCCCATGGCAGGCGCTCGCCGCTGAGCCACTGACTCATGGCCTTTAACGCCGTCATGCTGGCTTCCAGCACAAACCGCAATTGCTCCCCGGCCCCGCAACTGTCGAGCCAGTACACGTAGGCGTACTTGTCGTCCAGCAATAGGCGCGGGGTCAGCAGGGGGCTGAGCAAGGCCCGGTGATGGATCAGGGTTTCCAGGGCCTGATGCAGGTTTTGCGCCTGTTGCAGGGCGTGGCTGGCCGGTCCGTAATGCCCGGGCCACAGGCGTTGGCCAAACAAAAAACTGCTGTCATCGGCTTCGAGCAGGCGCTGTGTGTTGGCGATCAAGCCAAAGCATTGCTGCGGACTGAGGCGGGTGTGCCCGGCGACAATATCGTCGTAAAACAGCCCCGTGCCGCGCAGCAGGCGATGGCTGTCGATGTCCCGGGATAACGCCAGATCGATCAGTGTCGCGGGTTGGTAATGCCCGGCAATAAAACGGCTGTCGGTTTCGTACCAGCGGCTCTCCAGCGTCATGCGCGTTTGCTCCGTGGCGGCTTGGCTCGCGCCAGTGCCAGGTTCAGGCGCTTGAGCAGCTCATCGGGGGCCTCATTCACTGCCATGATCACGGCGGTACTGGCCAACAAATGCACCCGTTCGCCATGCTGCCGGGTTTTGTGGGCCAGGCTCTGCACCGCCTGTTGCAACTCCAGGGCCAGCAGCCGGGCCTGGCTTTCTCCGGTATTGGGCAGCAGCACCACAAAGCGGTCACCGGCCAGTCGGCAGAGCAGGTCGTGACGGCGCAGGTTGAGCAGCAGCAACTGGCTGAGAGCTTGCAGCACGGCGTCACCTTCAGCATGGCCATAGTGCTGATTGATCGAGGCAAAGTCGTCGATATCCAGCGCCAGCAGTGACAGCGGTTGCTGCTGCTCAAGGCTTTGCGCGAGGCAGTCGCTGACCTGGCGCTTGAGGTATTCGGCACCGCCCAGGGGGGTCAGTTTGTCGAACAGCCGATGCTCGCGAAACACCCGCTCGCGTTTCTCCATTTGTTGGTTGATCGCCTGTTGCTCGCGGTGCCAGTGGAACAGGCCGATGGTCAGCAGAATCATGCCGATGGGCATGGGACCTGACTCCAGCCAGTGGTTCCAGTGCAGGTGTTTGGGCAGACGAATAAGTTCGTCCAGCGCGTCCATCCACCAGGAAAAGAACATAAAGCACAAGCCGCTCGCCAAGTAGTTGGTGACCCGCCCGGTGGGTCGGCTTTTAAGCACCAGCCCCAGCCAGAACAGCATAAACAGGGCTGTCCCGCCTTCGCCGACGATATCCAGCCATTGCCACTCGCTGAAGGCTTTTGGTGTGCCGAATGCCAGGTTCAGCAACACGCCGATATTGGCGGCCAGCACCAGCAATAACAGTTTCCAGCGATGGTGTTTAAGCACGTTGAACCAGGTCATGAAGTGTCTGCCAAAAGCGATTGCCGCTCAGCACAACAGAGGTGTGTGACAGCTGTATGACCGGGGTTGCGGGTCGAATCAGCTCAGGTGTGTTGTGTAAAAAAGTCAAACACGGACTCTGTTTTTGTAGCCGCTGCCGCAGGCTGCGATGGGGCGCGGAGCGTCCCTCTGTTTATTGACAGGAAGGGCAAGGCCCTGCGGACCTTGTCGCAGGCTGCGGCAGCGGCTACAGGTTTGGGGGTCATCTGTGCAGGAGTCAAATCAGCTCATTTCCCCGCCAAACCCCGCTGAAAACCCTCTGTTCCGGGCGTTACGCCGAACGCTGTCACAGCGCTGTCATCCGCTGGCCCTAGCTTTCGCTCCCAAGTTGTCGGGCCATTTGCCCGGCCTGTAGTGCGTATTTGGGGGAGGGCAAACATGTACAAGTGTCGCAGCAGGGCGCAGTGGGTCGGCTTTACATTCAGTGCATTGGTCTTGGCAATTGCCAGCGAGCGTCTGAGCGCCGCCGAGGCATCGAGTATTGGCGCCACCGAGCACGTTGAAGTGGTCGGGCAGGCGGTAAGCCTGGACAAGGCGCTCAAGCAACAGCGCAATTCGGACAATATCGAAAGCGTGGTGCATGCCGATGGCGTAGCGCAGTTGCCGGACGCCAACGTCGCCGAAGCGGTGCAACGCTTGCCCGGCATCAGCATTGAACGCGATCAGGGCGAAGGCCGTTTCGTCAGCGTACGTGGTCTGGGGCCGGATCTGAACAGCGTGACCATCAACGGTACGCTGGTGCCGTCGCCGGAAAGTGCGCGCCGCGCCGTGGCGCTGGACGTATTGCCATCCGAACTGGTGCAGTCGCTGTCGGTGATCAAGACCCTGACCCCGGACATGGACGCCAACTCCCTGGGCGGCACGGTGGATGTGCAAAGCCTGTCGGCGTTTGACCATAAAGGTCTGTTCTACACCGGTAGCACCGAAGCCGGGTACAACAAGAACAGCCATCAAACCAGCCCCAAGGTTTCGGGCGCCATCAGTGACCGTTTCAGCCTCGGTGACGGCATCGACAACTTCGGTGTAGCGGCAGCCCTGAGCTGGAATAAACGCGACTTTCGCTCGGACAACGTCGAAACCGGGGGCGACTGGGATTTCAGCGATGGTGCAAAACTCAACAGTTTCGAGCAGCGGGTGTATGACATCAGCCGCGAGCGCACCGGCGGCGGCCTGAACTTCGACTACAAGCCCGATGACGACACCAGCCTGTACCTGCGCACGCTATACAGCCGCTTCAAGGACAGTGAAACCCGCAACTCTACCGCCTTCGAATTTGCCGACCCACAGGCCGAGGGCGAGGTGGGTAAGACCAAGACCAAACGCAAGCTTAAACAGCGCGAAGAAACCCAGAAAATCCAGTCTTACGTCTTCGGTGGTGAGCGCATGATGGGCCTGTGGACCCTGAGCGGGCAGGCCGGTTACAGCGAATCCAGCGAAGACAATCCGGGGGGCATTTCCGGGGCCACTTTCAAAGGCAATTCCAGCGTCGGTAACGGTGGTTTCTATGACACCGAAAAGCCGCGGCCCATCATCGGAGCAGGCTTTTATGACCCCGCCAACTTCAGCCTCGACAAGGTGGACTGGCAGGAGCAACACACCAAAGACACCGAGAAGAATATCCGCCTCGACCTGGCCCGCGACTACGACGTGCAGGGCTATGCCTCCCAGGTCAAATTCGGCGGCAAGGTCAGCCGTCGCAACAAGGACAACGACCTCGAAGCCTGGTCCTACAAGAATTTCTCGGATTTGGGCTTTAGCGACGAACAGCTGAACCTCAGCCAGTTCAACAAGGGCAACCTGCATTACAACCTCGGCCAGTACGGCCCAGGTATCAGTGGCGGGGCAATCAAGAACCTGATTGGCGGCTTGAACCCAAACGATTTCTACGATGAGCAAACATCTCGGGCCAATGACTTCGCCATGCGTGAAGACATCAACTCGGCCTACCTGATGAACACCGTCGATATCGACGACTGGCGCTTTATCGCGGGCATGCGCTACGAGGGCACTGAATTCGAGGCCAAGGGCACTGGCGTGCGCGATGGCGCCTTCGAAGCTCAAGACACCAAGCGCAACTACCATCACTGGTTGCCGGGGCTGCATGCCCGTTACCAGTTGGCGAAAAACACCCAGGTGCGAGCAGCCTGGACCAACTCCGTAGTGCGTCCGACCTTTGGCCAGTTGGCACCGGGGTTTGTGATCGAAGATGACAAGGCCGAGTTCGGTAACCCTAACCTCAAGCCGCTGGAGTCGAGCAACTTCGACCTCGGTATCGAGCACTTTATGGGGCAGGCGGGCACGGTATCGGCATTCCTCTTCTACAAGGACATCAAGAACTTCGTCTACAACAACGACCTGGCCGGCAGTGGCGAGTGGGTCGACTTCACCGAGGCTCACAGCTACGCCAACGGCGACAGTGCCAAGCTCTACGGTCTGGAGCTGGCCTACTCGCAGAAATTTGACTGGCTGCCAGCACCCTGGAACGGCGTGATCCTGGGGGCCAACAGCACCTTCAGTCGCTCCAGCGCCAGCATCAAAGGGTTCGATACGGCGACCGGGACCCACATGAAGCGCGATATCGATTTGCCGAACCAGTCCAATACCGTCGGCAACCTGATGCTCGGCTGGGAAGACGACAAGCTGAGCCTGCGCCTGTCGGCCAACTACAAGTCGGACTACCTCTACGAGCTGGCCGGGGTCAACGACAAGGCCCACGACACCCATGTCGATGCGCAGACTTTTGTCGACTTCAGCGCCCGCTACTCGCTGACCAAAAATCTGCAGATCAAGTTCGACGCCCAGAACCTGACTGACCAGCCGTACTTCGTTTACAGCGGCAACCGTCGCTATAACAACCAGTACGAAGAATACGGCCCGACCTACTCGCTGGGCCTGACCTTCACCCACTTTTAAATGCTCGATGGCCTCCTGTTGGAGCGGGCTTGCTCGCGATACAGGCAACGCGGTCTCACATCTCTATATGGACTGGCATCACCCATGACTCATCTATTCAAACGCCAACCTCGACTGCTGCCCCTGCTGATCTGCCTGAGCGCAGGTAGCGTCCAGGCGGCCACCGAATTGGTTGCTCCGACATTGCAGCAATGGTCCACCAGCCAGGCCCAGGCCCTGAGCTACTTGCCGAATGGCGCAGGCGACGAACGCCTGGCGGTCAGCAAGCGCGAAGGTCTGCTGTTGCTCGATAAGCAGGGTAAAACCCTGAGCCGGGTGCCGGGCGCGTTTGCCGGGCTGGACAGCCGTGCGCTGGGTGCTCAGGTATTGGTCGCCAGCAATGACAAGGACAAGCAGCAAGTCGCGCTGTTCAGCCTCGACCCCAAGAGCCATGAATGGCAGGCGCCGTCTTATCTGCCCGCCCGTGACTATGCGGTGAATGGCGTGTGCCTGTATCAGGACGACGCAAGCAATATCTACTTGTTTACCGTGGGCGAAGAGGGCAAGGGTGAGCAGTGGCTGGTCGCCGCCGACAGTCAGCGTCTGCAACAACCGCTGCTGGTACGCAGCCTGCCATTGCCGCCGCAAGCCAAGTTCTGCCAAGTCGATGACGGCGCGCAGAACCTGTTCGTCAACGAAGAGAATGTCGGCTGGTGGGCCTATCCGGCGCATGCCGAGGCCGATGTAAAGCGCACCCCTGTGGCCTTGGTCGAGCCCTTCGGCAATGTGAAAAAAACGGCCGGGGCCATGGCGCTGGTGCCGGGCGGGATGCTTGGGCTTGATCCAGAAGCAGCGCAGTTGCAGCTCTATCAGCAGCAGGGCAAAGGCTGGGCACCGGCGGCCAGCCTGGCGCTGGCCGGTGTGGTCGAGCCTGAGCACCTGGCGTTGCGCCAGACTGCGCAAGGTCTTGAACTGCTGGTACAGGACGGCGCCAGCGGCAAGCTGTACGAAGGCGCGCTGGACTGGAAAGCCACGCCGGTGAGCCTGGCGCCGGTATTGCCGAGCGTAAGGCCTGGGGTGCAAACCGAGGTGGTGATGAGTCAGGGCGATGCGGCGGATGACCCGGCGATCTGGGTCCATCCGCATACTCCGGCCCTGAGTCGGGTGCTGGGCACCAATAAACAGCAGGGCCTTGAAGTCTACGACCTGCAAGGCAAGCGTGTGCAGCATTTGCCGGTAGGGCGCCTGAATAACGTCGATATACGCCCGGGCTTCACCTTGGGCTCGCGCACCGTAGACCTGGCAGTGGCGACCAATCGTGATCACAACAGCCTGAGCGTGTTCAGCATTGATCGCGCCACCGGTGAACTGCAGGAGGCTGGCGAGATAGCCACCCCGGTCAAGGACATCTACGGGCTGTGTCTGTTCAAGGCGCCAACGGGCGAGATCTACAGTTTTGCCAACGACAAGGACGGCACTTTTGTGCAGCACCGCTTGTTCGCCAAGGGTGACAAGGTCGATGGCGAACTGGTGCGCCAGTTCAAGGTTGCAACCCAGCCCGAAGGCTGTGTGGCAGATGACCGCAACCAGCGGCTGTTTCTCGGCGAAGAGGATGTTGCGGTATGGGCAGTGGATGCCCGTCCCGACCAGCCAGCGACCCTCACTCATGTGATCAAGGTCGGTGAGCAGGTGCACGACGATATTGAAGGTATGGGCCTGTATCAGACCGAAAAAGACAACTACCTGGTGATCTCAAGCCAAGGCAACGACAGCTATGTGGTGGTCGATGCCGAGCCGCCTTACGCCCTGCGTGGCGCGTTTCGGGTGGGGGTGAATGCCGCCGCGGGGATTGATGGCGCGTCGGAGACCGATGGCCTGGATGTGACTTCGGCCAACCTCGGCGGCCCCTGGAGCAAAGGCTTGCTGGTGGTGCAGGACGGCCGCAAGCGAATGCCCGAGCAGGCGCAGAACTTCAAGTACATCCCCTGGAGCGAAGTGGCCAAGGCGCTGCACTTGCCATAAGCCGGTCATTTAAGTCGCTTATAAATACCCCTTACTGGAGTCACAACATGCACACAACCATGGAACACATGACAATCTGGGGACTGATCAGCGACGCGAGCCTGCTGGTCAAGGGCGTGATGCTGACCTTGCTGGTGGCATCGCTGTTGAGCTGGTTTTTGATCGTGCGCCGCAGCGCCATTTTGCGCCGCAGCGAACGCGATATGGACAGCTTCGCGCAGCGGTTGCGGGCTCAGGGCGAACTGAATGCGCTGTACCGGGAAAGCCGTGACGCCAGCGATGCAGATGCGGGGGCCGGGCAGGTGTTTAGCGCCGCCTACAGTGAATACGCCCAACTCAGACAGCAGCCCGGAGTGGATGCCGAAGGTGTGATGCAGGGCGTTGAGCGGGCACTGTATGTGGCCATCAGCGAGCAGGAAATTCGCCTGGAGAAAGGCCTGCAGTTTTTGGCCACCGTGGGTTCGGTGAGCCCCTATATCGGATTGTTTGGCACGGTGTGGGGGATCATGAATTCCTTTATCGGTTTGTCCCAGGTGCAACAGGCAACGCTGTCCACCGTCGCTCCGGGTATTGCTGAAGCCCTGATCGCTACCGCCATTGGCCTGTTTGCGGCGATACCAGCAGTGATTGCCTATAACCGTTTCTCGGCCCGTGGCCAGACCCTGCTGACCCGTTATTACAGCCTCGGCAATGAAGTTCAGATGCGCTTGTACCGCAACCTGCATACCGGTTCGCGGAACATGTCTGCCGTCGCTTGAAAGGGAGTATCAACATGCTTGCTCGACCACAGCGCAAACACGGGCCCAAGGCCGAAATGAACGTAGTGCCTTACATCGACGTGATGCTGGTGCTGCTGGTGATCTTTATGGTGACCGCGCCGATGCTGACCCAGGGGGTAAAAATCGAACTGCCGAAAGTTGCCAGCGAAGCGCTGGTCAATGACAGTCAGCAAAAAATCCTGACGTTGTCGGTCAAGGCCGAGGGCGGTTATTACTGGAATCTGGGCAGCGAACTGGACACCAGGAACCAGACCGACAGCGCCGTCAGCCTTGAAGAGTTGCAAGCCAAGGTCAGCCAGGTGGTGGCGCAAGACAGCAACACCCAGGTCTATATCCGTGCTGACAACGAGGCGGGTTACGGCAGCGTGGTCAAGGCCATGGCTGCCCTTCAACAAGGTGGAGTGAGCAACCTGGGGCTGGTGACCGAGGCCCCGCAATGAGTGCCGCGCTGATGCACGGCCAGTTGGCGCAGGCGCCGCCGATGCCCTGGACCCGGATGTGGCACAACAGCCAGGCGCTGGTGGTCAGCGTTGCCTTGCACAGCACCGTCGTGGCCTTTTTGGTACTGGGCTGGAGCATGGAGCAATCGTTGCCGGAGCCTACGCCCTCGACCCTGAAAACCCGGCTGGTGATGTTGCCGGCCGAACCGGTCGTGGCGCCAGCGGCACCCGAGCCGGTGCAGGTGGTGGCACCGGCGCCGGTGGTCGAGGTGAAACCTGAGGTGGTAAAGCCCAAGGTCGACCCGCAGATACAGGCGCGCAAGCTGGAGCAGGCAGTGCTGGCGCGCAAGCGTGTGGAGGCGCAGAAACAGGCGCAAGCGGAGCAACGGGAAGCCGCGCAGGTTGAGGCTCAGCGCCAGCAGGCAATGGCGGAACAGGCCCGGATTGCAGCGGCGGATAATGCCCGGCGAGCACAACAGGCCGCTGCGGCAGCAGATGTGCGCCAGTACCTGCCCATCAGCAAACAAGCTCCCGATTACCCGCAGCGTGCGCTGGACAAGGGCATTGAAGGTGATTGTACGGTGGAGTACTCGGTGACACCCCAGGGCAAAGTCGACAACCCCAAGGTGGTGGGTAACTGTCACCCAGCGTTTATCCGGCCTTCACTGGTGGCGGCGGCGACGTTCCGTTATCAGCCACGGCTGGTCGATGGCCAACCGGTGACAGTCCCGGGAGTGCGCAATACCTTTCACTACAAGATCCAGTAAACCTGAATTACCCGAATTACCTGTAGCCGCTGAGGAGCGAAGCGAGGCTGCGATAAGGGCCGCAGGACCTTCAAGATTTCAGGGTCGCTGCGCAACCCATCGCAGCCTCGCTTCGCTCCTCAGCGGCTACGCGCATGATTGACAGGCATCAAGACCCATAGGCTGCACTTGACCTATGCTGCATGCGATTTCAAGCTCAAGGAAATGGCCATGAACGCGCCTGCAACCACCCCTACGCCTGCAACGGCCAAAGCGAAACTCCCCATAGGCCTAGTGATTGCGGTGCTGGTCATGATCGGCATCTTGCTGCTGCCATTGCCTGCCGACTTGCCCGTGGCCGGTCACCGCATGCTGGCGATCCTGGCGTTTGCCGTGGTGGTGTGGATCACCGAGGCCGTCTCGTACGAAGCCAGTGCCATCATGATCACCTCGCTTATGGCGTTTTTGATCGGCATGGCGCCTACCCTGGCCGATCCGTCAAAGCTCTACGGCACTTCCGCTGGTATCACCATGGCCCTGACCGGGTTCTCCAATGCCGCCCTGGCATTGGTAGCGGGTGCGTTGTTTATTGCCGCAGCCATGACCCATACCGGCCTGGACCGGCGTATTGCGTTGGTCACGCTGTCCCGTATCGGCACCAGCACCCGGCGCATACTGCTGGGGGCGATTGCGGTGACCATCCTGCTCAGTCTGGTGGTGCCCAGCGCCACGGCTCGCAGCGCTTGTGTGGTGCCGATCATGATGGGGGTGATCATGGCGTTTGGCGTAGACAAGCGCTCCAACATCGCTGCCGGGATCATGATCGTGGTGGCTCAGGGCACCAGTATCTGGAACGTCGGGATTCAAACCGCGGCCGCGCAAAACCTGCTGACCGTGGGCTTTATGGACAAGATGCTCGGGGCCCGGGTGAACTGGCTCGACTGGCTGATCGCCGGTGCGCCGTGGGCCATTATCATGTCGGCGGTACTGCTGTTTGTGGTACTGAAGATGCTCCCGCCCGAGAGCGACAGCATTCCCGGTGGCAAGGAAGCGGTTGAGAAATCACTGGCTGAACTGGGCCCGATGACCGGGCCGCAGAAACGCCTGATGGGTGTGTCCATCGCATTGCTGCTGGCTTGGGCCACCGAGGGCAAGTTACACAGCTTCGACACCACGTCGACCACCTATGCCGGTTTGGTATTTTTGCTGTTACCACGCTTTGGCGCGATGACCTGGAAAGATGTGCAGTCGCGGATTCCGTGGGGCACGGTGATTGTGTTCGGGGTCGGTATCAGTCTGGGCACGGCCTTGCTGACCACCCAGGCCGGGCAGTGGCTGGGCGCGCAGGTGGTGGAGAACACCGGTCTGGATCAGGTCGGGCCGCTGGGGATATTCGCGATTCTGGGGGCGTTCCTGATTTTGATTCACCTGGGCTTTGCCAGTGCCACCGCGCTGACCTCGGCACTGCTGCCGATTTTGATCGCGGTGCTGCAAACCTTGCCGGGTGAGTTCAACCGCCTGGGCATGACCATGTTGTTGGGGTTTGTGGTCAGCTACGGATTTATCCTGCCGATCAACGCCCCGCAAAACATGGTGTGCCTGGGTACGCAAACCTTTACCGCCAAACAGTTCGCCAAGGTCGGACTGATCGTTACGGCAATCGGGTATTTGTTGATGCTGCTGTTTGGCGCGACGTACTGGAGTTGGTTGGGCTGGATGTAATTCCAATCCAAATCGGTAGCGGCTGACGAGGTACGAGGCTGCGATGGGTTACGCAGCGACCCTGAAATCTTGAAGGTCCTTCGCCCCTTATCGCAGCCTCGCTCCGCTCCTCAGCGGCTACAGATCATTCGAGGGTTCAGTTACCGTTCTCGCTGCGCCCACCGCTGCTGACTTCCACCGGTACATCCTCACCCGCCATGCGCTTACGGAACAGCGAGGTCCGGGCCAGCAGCAAAGTGGTCACGGGCACAGTGATCGACAGCAAAATCGGAATCAGCCAGGCGTGCAGTACCGGTGTCGATTTCAGCGCTGAAAAATACACGATCGACGCCAGTGCCACGCCCCACGCGCCAAGGGTCGAGGCCAGTGCCGGTGGGTGCATGCGTTGAAAAAATTCCTTGAGGCGCAGCAAGCCGATGGCACCGCACAAGGCAAACAGGCTGCTGAGTACCAGCAGCACGGCCACTGGTATTTCAATCCAAAGCGACAATTCGCCGACGCTATTCATTCGATCACCTCGCCACGCAGCAGGAATTTGGCCAGCGCAAAAGAGCCGACAAAGCCAAACAGGGCAATCAGCAGTGCACCTTCAAAGTAAGTGTCACTGGCATAGCGGATACCCAGCACCAGCATCATCAACATGGCCAGGATGTACAGGTAATCCAGTGCCAGAACCCGATCCTGGGCCGAGGGGCCCTTGAACAGCCGGACCACGGTCAGAACCATTGCCAGGCTGAAGATAAACAGGCTGAGCAGGATGGCATTGGTGAGCAGGGCACTCATTCAAAGATCTCCATCAGGGGGCGTTCGTAGGCCGTCTTGAAGTGCTCGATAAACTGCGCATCGTCATCCAGATCGAAGACATGCAACAGCAACACGCTGCGGTCCAGTGCCAGTTCCGACCAGATGGTGCCAGGCACCACGGTGGTAATCATCGACAAGGCCGCCAGCCCGTTGGCGTCACGCAGGTCCAGGGGGATTTTGACAAACCGCGAGCGCGGGGGCTTGGAACCTGCCCGCAGCACACCCAAAGCCACGGCGATGTTGGACATCACCACATCGCGGCCCACCAGAAAGAACAGTTTGAGGATCACTCCCGGACGACGAATACGCACTGGCAGCGGCCGCAATGGCGCGAACATCAGTGGTGCCAGAATGGCCAGCGCTGCACCCAGCAACAGGTTGCCGGCACTCAACGACAGGTTGAGCAGCAACCACAGCGCCCACAGTGCGAGAGACAACCAGGGAGCTGGAAAAAGACGCTTCATGGCAGTACCTCCGGCATTGCGGCCTTGGCTTGCGGGCTAGGCACCGGGCGTGTGCCGATCACGGCCATTACATAACGCTCGGGATTGTTCAGGGTATCGGCAGCTGCCTGGGTATAACGCAACACCGGCTCGGCCTTGAATGTCAGTACTACACACAACCCGAGCAGCAGCACGATGGGCAGGCATTCGATACGGCGCAAGATCGGTGACGGACGCTCAAGCGGTGTCCAGAAGCGCTGGATACCCATGCGTGAAAAGGCGATCAAGGATGCCAGCCCGGAGAGAATCAACAACGCCAGCAGGCTCCAGGCCGCCATTGAAATCGGCTCGTCAGTTGCATTGCCCAGGCCCATCGGGTTGAGCAGGGCGTTGAGCAGGCTCAGTTTGCCGATAAACCCGGAGAGCGGCGGCATGCCAATAATCAACAGGGCGCAGGCGATAAAGCTCAATCCCAGAAAGGCCATCGTCCAGGGGATGATCTGCCCGACAACCACTTTCTGCTCGTCATCCAGGTTGCTGCCGCGGGGCGGGGCGCAAGGTTCGGCCAGGCTGGGCTGTGGTTCTGCATCGTCCTCAAGCACCAGGTCGCTGGAAGAACGCGAGCGTTCGATCAACTCGGCCAGCAGGAACAGTGCGCTCAGGGCCAGGGTGGAGCTGATCAGATAGAACAGCGCCGCAGAGGTCAGGTTGGGCTGGGCGAAGCCCACGGCCGACAACAGGATACCGGCGGAGACCAGAATGCTCAGGCTGGCCATGCGTTCCAGTCGCTGGGCAGCGAGGATGGCAATGGCGGCACAGACAATAGTCGCCATGCCGCCGTAAATCAGCCAGTCTCCGGCGAAGTACGCCGAGGCTCCGGCTTGACCGGAAAACAGCAGGGTCCACAGTCGTAGCACGGTGTAGATCCCGACCTTGGTCATGATCGCGAACAGGGCTGCCACCGGGGCGCTGGCCGACGAGTAGGCCGGCACCAACCAGAAGTTCAACGGCCACATGCCGGCCTTGGCCAGAAACGCCACGGCCAGAATGGCCGCGCCTGCATGCAGCAAGCCGCGATCGGCTTCGGGCACCAGGGGAATCTTCAGTGCCAGATCAGCCATGTTCAACGTGCCAGTGACGCCGTAGATCAAGGCCGCACCGATCAGGAACAAGGAAGACGCCAGCAGGTTGATCGAAATGTAATGCAGCCCCGAAGACACCCGTGCCTTGCCCGAGCCGTGGAGCATCAGGCCGTAGGAGGCGGCCAGCAGGACTTCGAAAAACACGAACAGGTTGAACAGGTCGGCGGTCAGGAAGGCCCCGTACAGGCCCATCAGCTGGATCTGGAACAGTGCGTGGAAACTGGCCCCGGCGCGGTCCCAGCGGGCCATGGCGAACAGCAGGGCGCAGCTGGCGATGATCCCGGTCAAGACCAGCATCAGGGCGCTCAAGTGATCAACTACCAGGGCAATCCCGAAAGGCACTTGCCAGTTGCTCGGCAGGTACACGCCAATCGAAGTCGGAACGGCTTGTTGTTGGGTCCACAGCAGCAGCATCACTGAGATGCCGAGGCCGAGCAGGGTTGAGATCAGATTGATCCGGGCTTTCAGCGGGCGGTGTTTTTCGCCCAGCATCAGCATGCAGGCCGCGGTCAGCAGCGGTAACAGGATAGGCGCGACGATCAGGTGCGGCATCAAATTCATTCTTTAGGCTCCCGGCCATCTACGTGGTCGGTACCGGTCAGGCCCCGAGAGGCCAGCAAGACCACCAGAAACAGCGCGGTCATGGCGAAACTGATGACAATAGCGGTCAGCACCAGTGCCTGGGGCAACGGGTCTGTGTAGTTGAGCAAGTCCTGGGGTACGCCGTCCTTGATCACTGGCTCCTTGCCGATAAACAGGCTGCCCATGCTGAAAATAAACAGGTTGACCCCGTAAGACAGCAGGCACAGGCCCATGACCACCTGAAAGGTTCGCGGACGCAGAACCAGCCAGGTACCCGAGGCGGCCAATACTCCGATTGCAATGGCAATGACTTCTTCCATCAGGCGGCTCCTTCTTTGGTTGCAAGAGCGGATTGAAGGGGAGGTTGCGGGGCAAGCTGATTACTCGGGCGATGGGCTCGTACCGATTGGTGAGCCAGCGCCGTAAGGATCAGCAGGGTTGCACCAACGACCACCGCGTACACGCCGATATCGAAGAACAGGGCGCTGGCCACATGGATATCGCCCAACAGCGGCAAGCTGAAGTGAACGGTATGGGTGGTCAGGAACGGATAGCCCAAAGGTATTGCGCCCAGGCCGGTCAGGGTTGCACACAGCAGGCCGGTGCCCATCCAGCGCAAGGGTCGCAGGCTCATTTGAGCTTCAACCCACTGCGTGCCGGCAACCATGTATTGGAGGATAAACGCCACCGACATCACCAGGCCTGCGACAAAGCCACCGCCCGGCTGGTTGTGCCCGCGCATAAACAGGTACATGGACACCACAAAGGCCACTGGCAGCAGTAAGCGCACCAGCACTGCGGGTACCATCATAAAGCCCAGTGCGGTGTCGCTGGCGCTGCGCGGGTTGACCAGATCGGTCATCACGTCCTTGGCCAGCAGGCGTTGCTGGGCAGGCAGCTGCATGCTTTCCTTGGAGGGTCTGAAGCGTCGCAGCAGGGCAAACACCGTCAAGGCCACGGCGGCCAGAACAGTGATTTCGCCCAAGGTGTCGAAACCCCGGAAATCCACCAGCATCACATTCACCACATTGCTGCCGCCGCCTTCAGGCAGGGCCCGGCTGAGGTAGAACGAAGAGATATCGTTGGGGGTTTGGCGGGTCAGCATCGCGTACGACAGCAACGCCATGCCGCCACCGACCGCAGTGGACAGCAACAAGTCACGCAAACGGCGGATCTGAGCCTTGCGCAAGGTGCCGGGTAATGGCGAGACCTCTTCGATACGTCGAGGCAACCAGCGCAAGCCCAGCAGGATCAGCACCGTGGTCACGACTTCAACCACCAGTTGGGTAAGGGCCAGATCCGGCGCCGAGAACCAGACAAAGGTCACGCAGGTCATCAGGCCGCACACGCTGACCATCGTCAGGGCTGCAAGACGGTGGTACTTGGCTTGCCAGGCGGCGCCCAGGGCGCAGGCAATCGCAATCAGCCAGAGGGTGATGAAGACAATCGACCCCGGTATTTTTGGCCGATCACCCCAACTCAGGCCGCTGTAGAGCATCGGGATCAGCCCCGCGATGACGGCGACCAGAATCAACAGGAATAGCTGGGTTTGCAGGCGCTGGGTGCTGATGCGCCGCTCGATTCGCCGTGCGCCGCGCATGATCACTACCAGGCTGCGCTCGAAGAAACGCTTGCCGTTGAAGTACTTGACCAGTGGCGGCAGCGGGAAACGTTCGAGCTTGAGCTGTTTGCGCAGCAACACATACAGCAGGATGCCGCCTGACAAGGCAATCAGGCTCATGATCATCGGTGCGTTCAGGCCGTGCCAGATGGCCAGGCTGTACTCGGGCAGCTCTCCTCCTACCACCGGTTGCGCGGCTGCAGCGAGCAGCGGGCCTACGGTTTGTGCCGGGAAGATACCGACCGTCAGGCAAGTCAGCACCAGCAGCTCAACCGGAGCGCGCATCCAGCGTGGCGGCTCGTGCGGGGTATGCGGCAGGTCTGTCGCCGGAGGGCCGAAGAACACATCCACGGTAAAGCGCAGGGCATAAGCCACGCTGAACGTACCGGCGATGGTCGCGATCACCGGCAGGGCTATTTCGACCCAGGCCGTGGAGTTGATGAACACGGTTTCGGCAAAGAACATTTCTTTGGACAGGAACCCGTTGAGCAGCGGCACCCCGGCCATTGAGGCACTGGCCACCATGGCCAGGGTTGCGGTGTAGGGCATGAGTTTGAACAGACCGCTGAGCTTGCGGATGTCCCGCGTGCCGCTTTCGTGGTCGATGATCCCGGCCGCCATGAACAGCGAGGCCTTGAACGTTGCATGGTTAAGGATGTGAAACACTGCGGCAACCGCTGCCAGCGGGCTGTTAAGGCCCAGTAGCAGGGTGATCAGGCCCAGATGGCTGATTGTCGAGTAGGCCAGCAGTCCTTTAAGGTCATTTTGAAACATTGCGCAGTAAGCGCCCAGCACCAGGGTGCAGGCACCGGCGCCGCTGACGATCCAGAACCACTCCTCGCTACCTGACAGGGAAGGCCAGAGGCGGGCCAGCAGAAAGACCCCGGCCTTGACCATCGTTGCCGAGTGCAAATAAGCCGATACGGGAGTTGGCGCCGCCATTGCGTGGGGCAGCCAGAAGTGAAACGGGAATTGCGCACTCTTGCTCAGGGCGCCGATCAGGATAAGAGGGAGCAGGATCGGATACAGACTGTGGGCGCGGATCTTGTCGCCCGCGGCGAGCACAGCATCCAGATCATAGCTGCCGACGACATGGCCAAGCAGCATGACCCCCGCCAGCAGACACAACCCCCCGGCGCCCGTGACCATCAGCGCCATATAAGCGCCGCGTCGGGCATCCGAGCGGTGGTGCCAATAACCAATCAGCAAAAATGAAAAGAGGCTGGTGAGCTCCCAGAAAAATACGATCTGAATCAAATTGCCCGACAGCACCAGGCCGAGCATGGCGCCCATAAATGCCAGGAAAAATGCGAAGAAACGCGGCACCGGGTCTTCGGGTGACATGTAATAGCGGGCGTACAGCGACACCAACGTGCCGATGCCAAGCACAAGAATCGAGAACAGCCAGGCGAATCCGTCCAGGCGCAGGACAAAATTCAAGCCGAGACTGGGCAGCCACATGAACTCTTCGCGAATGACCCCACCGTGGGCAATTTGCGGATAGAGCAGGGCTACTTGAACAGTGCCGATCAATGCAATCAGACCGGCTAACAGTGATTCACTGTTACGTGCGTTATGCGGCAAAACAGCCGCCAGACAGCTGCCGACAAAGGGCAGAAGCAGTAGAACTATCAGGGACATAGGCTTCTAATCTGCAGGAGTTTGTAAACGATCATACGTGGCGAGTTGCAGATCACCAACACTGAACCTGTGGCTGAATCCTACAAAGTCCATCGACCACCGGTAAATGTTTCCTTCAGCCTGATCTCTGTATGAGCACTTTTAATTAAGAATAATCGTCTTGCTGTTTTCAATCGCAGGCCTCATCGCCTTGCTTTTCTTGAGGTTCATCGAGCTTCCTGGTCTTGGTTTTTAACTCACTCACAATCACCGCGGCCACAATCAGCGCCGCGCCCAGCAATGCAATGGCGGGCAACCGCTCGCCGGCCAAGCGCCCTGCGATACCGGCCCAGACCGGCTCGCCAGCATAAATAAGGGTTGCGCGGGTCGGTGAAACGCTTTTCTGAGCCCAATTCATCGCGACCTGTATCGCTGCACTGGCGGCGCCAAGGCCCACGGCACTGACTAACAATAGCCATGAAAAGTCAGGAATGGCTTCTTGTGTAGGAATAACCATCAAAAAGGCCAGAATCGACGCAGTACTTAGCTGAACCACCGTGACCCGGCGCACGTCGACTTTGCCTGCATAAGCGCTGATCAAAATAATTTCGGCGGCGATCGCAATCGCGCTGATCAGCGTGGCGATCTCGCCAGGGCTGAAATCGAGGGAGGCGCCGCTCGGACCGGACAGCAGCATCAGCCCGGTAAAGGCCAGCATGATCCCCAGGCTGGGCATCAACCCTGGCCTGCGTCCCAGTACCAGCCACTGCAGTAATGGTACAAAGGGTACATACAGCGCAGTGATAAACGCCGACTGGCTACTGGGTATGGTCTGCAGGCCAATGGTTTGCAAGCCGTAGCCGAGCATGATCGAAACCCCGATAAACATGCCTGCCTTAAGCTCGAACAAGGTAATGCCACGCAGACTGCGAATCGAAAACAGTGAAACAATTGCCGCTGCCGCAGCAAAGCGCAGGCCCACAAAAAACATTGGCCCGCTCGCCGTCAACGCGTGCTGCACCAATAGAAAGGTGACACCCCACACCATAGTGATAAGGATCAGCACGCATTCCGCTTTACTCAAGCGAGAAGTCAGAGACAACAGTCTGGATAGTTTCAATGGCGTCGCAACCTTGCGTGCTACGTGAAGGGAGACGCACAATGCGCCAAAGCTGGGCAGTATACTGCGCAGCCCCACAAGGTGAGCAATATAGTGCCCAAAGAAAATTCACAGCGTGCGTCAGTCCTGCAACACGTCAGCCAGAACGTCCGCCGTCTCCGGCTGCTCGCGCACCTGAGCCAAAGCGCTTTATCAGAACTGTCTGGCGTCAGTCGCCGGATGCTGGTGGCCATAGAAGCGGGGGAAAAAAACGTCAGCCTCAGCACCCTTGACCGCGTTGCGGAAGCCTTGAACGTAGGGTTCAGCGACCTGATCCAGGCTCCTGGCTCGCCCGACCCGAGTCGCATCAACGAAGTGGCCTGGAGCGGCACCCAGGTGGGGAGCAAAGCGGTACTGCTGTCCAAAGCCACGGCTACACGCGAAGTGGAACTATGGGAATGGACACTGGAGCCGGGTGATGAATACCACTCGCAGGCAGATGGTGAAGGCTGGAGCGAACAGTTGTACGTATTCGAAGGCTGCCTGACCCTGGTGATCGACGAACAGGCGCTGCGCTTTAGCGCGGGAGAGTTCTACATGTACCCCAGCAACAGACCCCATGTGTACCGCAACGAAGGCGACGGGATATTGCGCTTTATGCGCAATGTCGTGATCTGAAAACCGGTAACCTGAGAATAACTAAAAATTATTAGAATTCAGGGGGTTGCCAGCTTCAACCTTCTAGTACATAATGCGCGCCATCAGCCCGGGGGCAACTACCTGAAGTGCTGAAGAATCAAATGCTTGTAGCGATAACATCGCAGTAACAAACTCTTGTTTTTGAGGCTTCTAACGAAACCTCAAGCACAATTGGCCGAATAGCAAAATGGTTATGCAGCGGATTGCAAATCCGCCCACGCCGGTTCGATTCCGGCTTCGGCCTCCACATTCGAAAGCCCCGTAGATCAAGGTCTACGGGGTTTTTTATTGGGCGCAGGAAAGTGAGGAGTTCCGAAACTTTAGGGGGTGGAGTTCCGAAACTATTTCATTTTGACGGTTTAGCGATGGCACCAACTCGACGATAGACGCGCTTGGTGATCTCTTGTTTTGAGTGCCCAAGCAGCAAGCTGGCATCGCCAATATCAGTAATTTCTGATGCAGCTTTCGGGCGAATGTCCTTGAACTGGAACTGAGCAATCTTTTCAGCATCGGCCGGATTGCCTTCACTGATTGCCTGTAGTTTGGCTTTCTCACGGGCATCGTCCCAGCGATTGCGGAGCATTTCCTGAGAGACCTGTCTGCCGGAAGTATTCAAAATAAAGCGAGAAGAAGTGTGTTGCTTGTTCCTGATGCGTATCTCTTCGATCAGCAGGCCCAAACTGTTTTTTATGCCATCGACTTGCATCAAAATCCTGAGTCTTCGCCCTGTTTTACCCTGCTGGACGGTGAGGTAGTCACCTTCCACGTCGCCTGCATTCATAGCGATCACGTCAGCTGGACGTTGTCCTGTCAGGTAAGCTAAATCCATTGCGTCCTTCAGCTCTTGCGGTGCCTGAGCATACACCGCAGCCCACACCGCATCGTTGGCATAGAAGTCGCGGACCTTTTCCTTATTCTTCCGTACACCCGCGCAGGGGTTTTCTTTATCAGTAAACCCCCATTCCCTGGCCATGTTGAACACATGAGACAGGAGTGCAATTTCTCGATTGGCCCTGGTCTTGGCTGTTCGAGCATCACGATATTGAGCCACCATTGATGGCGTGATTGCATCAATTGGCGCACTGTCGAAGCCCTGACGCAGATGTTTGAATTCAGCCTTGTTGTCTTTCTGAGTGCGTGGCGCCTTCTTCGGGACTATGTCCCGCTCGTATCTGTCAAAAATCCCCTTCATTATTTTTAGATCTGCCGGCTTCGCCTTGCATTCAAGTTCGGCCCACTTAATCCGGGCTTTATCAAGATCCCCGCCAAGCGCTATCTCTTTCCCGTTTGCATCCCTGTAGTAGTAACCAACCCAAACCGTACCGTTTTTTCGTGGCCGATTGCGCCGCACCATCCCTGGCGGCAAATCCCTGTTTTCAGTCTTGCGGGGGCGCATATCAGTTCACTCTAGAGAAGTCGGGTGTCCAGGCTGGGGCTGCTGGCGGGGGATTCGGGGTTGCGAGAGATGGCGAAATTATTCCGAGCTTCATGCGCGCGAACATCCGACCAACGAGAGGGCGACCACCGCGACTCTCGACAAAAATCCAGTGGCGGTCCTTAAGCCATTGGCGTTGGTAGCCGCGGTGTTTGTAGCCGGTCAAATCAGCTAGTTCATCCTCGGAGAGGATTTCAGTTTCCATAGGTGTGTCTCCGTGCCGCCGCGCTTGGCAGTAGAGGGTTGGTTATCGGGAGGCTTTGGCGATTGCGTTGCTTGCTTTCGAAATTTCGACGAGTTCTCGCTCATGTTCAGGCGTGGTGTGCTTGAACTCGTTTGCCAGCAGAGTCCAGCGGTTCACGGCGAGACTCAGGGCCGCGACCAGCTCTTCGCATTCAGCCCGCTCCTCTCTTCCGATATCCCAGAAGCGCTTCCCCCAGTGACCCTGTGGCGGCGGGTTGTTGTTCTGGGCGCCCATGGCCAAGGCCCCAACAATCGCGTCGCAGAGGTCGCGCTTGTAGGTATTGTCGCCGTCGATGCTTAGGCCGCGTCGGCGCAAAGAGCTGACGACTTCGTTGTCATCGAGACCTTGATCTTTGAGGATGATGTCTTCCTCGGGCTTGCCTGGGGTGTAAATCACCAGTGCTATCTTGGCGCCGGGTAGGCAGTGAGCGCTGACCTTTACGAGCGCGTCATTTGCTACCTGGTGGAAACGCTGAAGGATTGCCGACATAGGGATACCTCGCCCGCCGATCACCGGCAGGGTGGTTGAGTTATAAGGGTTTGGGTTTAGAGCTGCCGCTTGAAGTCAGTGCAGCGCACGATGACCGTGCCGGTATCGCGCTGGATCGGCGGCATAGCCTTGAAGGGAAGGGCGCTGCAATCTCGGCGGGCGTGCTGGCAAGCGCAGCACATGCCGCCTTTGGGGTGGTGGCTCATGGCATAACCTGCCGACCCCAGATGCAGACCGGCCCATCTTCAGCGTCATGAATCGAGAGAATGAACCAGCCCGGCTCTGCCGGATGCTGGATCTCCCAGGCTGAGCAATTGACCTGCCCGTCACTCATGTAGGTGTCGAAGATCTCGGGTTCTACATCGGATTCCATGTAGGTGATCTTCGTTTCCACCTGGTGGCGCGCGCACCAATCGTTGAACTGCGCTTCGGTGATTTCGTCGTCGAACTCTGACAGGTAATCGGGATGCGACCACCAACCATCAGCATCGCGATTGACGGGGAGCGGTTGAGTAAAAACATTTTCTTCAGGCATGACTTCGTCCTTGCCGCTATAGCGGCTGACTTTGAATTGAAGTGAGGGAGAACTGACAGGGCTGGTAATGTGAATGTATTTTGTTATGTTGGATCGCTACACATATAAGGAATGTATCACCATGAGTTACAGAATATTTTCGGTGCTCGGGGGCGCTTTTTTAATGTTGGTATTGACGGCATGTAACCAGCCTCAACTTGTTGGCGATGTAGCTGAAACCCAAACATTCAAGGCAGGCTCGCCCCAAAAAAATGAGTCGAACGAAACCGTTAAAAAGTTTGTCGCAAGAGGTAATGAGCCGTTCTGGACGATCAAAGCCAATGAAGAGATATTGACTTGGATAACGCCTGAAAACTTACAGGGCAGACAGCTCAAAGTTGACAAGGTTATTTCTGCAGGTAACGTTAAATACATCGGTGTAGACGGTAATAATGACTTTAGTTTGCTCATCATCCAAGCACCCTGCGTCGACACGATGTCGGGTGAAGTCTTCGACTTCGAATCTGTCTGGGCTCATGGCCGGGAAAGGAATGTGGGCTGCGCTGCAAGTGGTAGTTGAGCGATAACTGCCTTGCCTTGGGCGCCTGCGCTTTAAGGGTGGTGAGTTATATCTTCTCTCGTGCGCGACGCTCAGCCGCTTCGGCCTGGCGCAACTTGCTGCATTTGGTGTGGTTGCCGTGGGTGCGAGACTTGTTGCATTGATCGCAGGCTGTTTGTAGGTCGAGCGGGCTCATAGGGCCGCTGTTGATCCTGACTGTTCGGCGCAGAGCGTTCACGCCGCCTCCTGCTGGACATCCGGCTTTCGGATCAGTCCAAGGCGAACGCCTTCATCGCGAACAATCAAGATGTCGTCACCATAGCCCCAAGGATTCTCGAAGCCGTTATCCATGGTTGGCTGGAAATATCCGTAGCGCATCGTCTTCCCGCTGAGTACGAATGCACCGATAGATCCGGCCAGGCTCTTGAGGGTGCCGCCGTGCGAAAAACCATCCCAGCGACCTTCCTTTACAACGTTGATGCGGGCACCGGTGTAGTCGTCAAACAGCCAGACGATGTTGCGGCGACCGTTGAGGGTTAGGTGCGCATCGTGCCCCGCGCCCGTGTTACGAAAGAAGCGCCGGCCGCAATTAGCAATAACCCTGATGAATTCGTTCGCAGCGATGATCCGGTCTAGGCGCAGTTGTCCGATGGTTTTGTTTTCTGTAGGCAAGAGGAGTCCTTGCCGGGCCATGCCCGGGCGGTAGTGAGAGTGTGGAAAAAGCCCAAGAGGAAATGGATGCAGGGGCAGTGGCTCAATGTCTCAAACCAAACCGAGGCATTGCCAAATGAAGCGACTTATTGCAGGCCTGATGTACCACGTCCTGACCGAGCTATTGAGTCAGTTGCTGATTCGTCTTGCCGAGTGGGCGGAGGCGGTACCTTGGTCTTGATTTATGCTGCTTCCGCATGATGCTCAACCACACGCCGCCGGTCGTTTGCTCGGGCCAACGCAGCCATCGAGGGCGAGCTGACGCTATTTCCGCACATATGCACCTGTTGGGTTTTGGTAAATGGTTTGCCATCGGCGCCGTGGTTGATGATGTAGTCGCTTGGGAAGCCCTGGGCTTTGTACAGCTCAGCCGGTTGAAGCATCCGTAGGCAGGTGTCACGTAAGGCGTGCCCTTAATGGTGACACTGACCAGTGCCAAACGGTCCCGGGTGGTGACGGTGTGGCCGCTGGCGTGCAAGTTGGTGGCCATGGTGTGGAAGGCAGTGAAATTGAGACTGGGTAGGCCGGTCATAGGGCTGCTGAGGTAACTTTGTTCGTGGGGAGTCTGCCGGGCTATGCTCGGGTGGTGGATGCGAGAGGTTCAGCTACAGTTTCTGTTTAGCCAACAAGGGATTAAGGAAATGACCTGCTTAATTTGCAAAGGAGCTGCCACGTCAGTTATGTCAATTGACGACTATCAGGATAGAGAGTGCAATGACTGCGGTCGTTACCAGATAACAGGAACTCTCCTTGCTGAGCTTGCGGCTACAAAGAGATGGCTAGATATTGAGCAAACGAGACTTTGGATTGGCATCAACAAAACCTCTGGCGGCATACCAAGGCTATCTACTTTTGAAGCAGATCAGCAAAACTTGATTCGAGGGTGACGTTACCGCACCTTCAGGTAAGTCTTTGTTAGCGCGGCATTCACACTGTTGCCGCGCCTAAGCACGACATTGGGTAGCGCCGACCGGTCTTGCTGGCTATGACTGGCCAGACAGCCCAGCCCAGAATTGCACGCCACGGATCGTTTGCCCGAGCCAGTGCTGCCATCGGCGGGGGGCTGACGCTATTCCCGCACATGTGAACCAGCTGGGTTTTGGCGACAGTGACAGCTCGACCAAGGCCCATTTCTAGCCCGGTGCCGGCGCCGCCACCGCCGCAGAAGAAGTCCACGACGATCTCGTCGTCTTGCTGGTAGAAGCCAAGGCCGTACTGGGTTTTGAAGTCAAAAGGGTGTTTTTTCCGATGTGCGGACATAGACGATCCTCGCCAAGGTGGCCTTACTAACTGAGGTGGAGTATTGGTGGAGTACCGGGTACCCGATCCGGCTGGAGGTTTGAGATGGCCTGGGTCGTGATGCTTACAAGTCCTGCTGGGGATGCTTTTTATGGTGAAGCGGTAGATCGTGATGGTTGTCGGTATCGCTGTAAGACTTCAGACCAAGCGGAGCTCTTTGATACGAAGTCAGCTGCAGAAGCCAGCTTTTATTACTTTCGGCTAATGAAGGCACTGAGGGGTTATCAACTTGAAGCGGTAGATCTGTGCGCTCACTCGGTGTGATGCACTAATTGATCAGGCAGTCTGTATTCGATTTTCTGGCTGCCACTCACAAAACCCAACCCGCTGTGCTTTCGTCTTCGGGTTGATGATTGGTTTGCCTTCGGCGTCAGTCATTACGCGCTTTGCCCTGATGTGCAGATCCCGGAATTGGACGGTTTTGCGGGCCAGCTCTATGAACTGTTCTGCGTACTGCGGGGCATCGAATAGGGGCGACAATTGGCGAGCCGTACCCCCCCCATAATCTGCGCAGCCTTCTTCTCGACGAATTCCAGCCATTCAGCAAGCGGAACAGGCTCGACGCCGCCAGGGGGCTTTTACGTTCTTGCGGGTGCCTTTGGTGCGCTTTTTGGCCTCGGCCAGTGCAACATCGCGGGTCATTCCGAACACGGCAAATGTGCTCATGGATTATCTCCAGTCAGGTGCCGCCGTCCGTATCCGGATGCGGCATAGTGGCAATATGATTTTTAATGGAGTATTACGGGTTACCGGCATGGAGCAGGTTCAAGGAGGGATGTAATGCTTCATTCTTTCAGGGGTGTTCACAAAGGCTGCGTGTTCACAATCTACTTTAAGGTCTACCCGAAATGCTTGACCTCCAGGCTGGAAATCGATGGGCTTCCACCTCTTGATTACGCTGATGATCTTTGGAGCGATCAAGACCAGGCCAAAGCTGACATAAGTAACGATGCAAGAAGAATCATTGACGGCATGCGCTCCTAGGCGCGGACCTTCTTGATTGAATGCGTTGCGTAGTTATTTTGTTACTTGTGACATGTCTGCGTGACAGTCACTGAAGGCGGATGAGCTCGGCCAGTTGCTTGTCGTTCATACGGTCAGCGCCGCGAATGAAGCGCGATATCAGATCCTGTTCTTCATCGATCCCGGTGCGCGACATGGTTCGTTTCAGTGCCGCGTCATCGTTGTGATAAAGAGCTGTCACAATCTTTCGGGATAACAGGAGAGCCTCTTTCTCTTGTGCACTCAACCTGTCCCGGGCGCGCTGATCGCGTTTCCGTTCGGTTGCAGATTTGGCCATGATCTATCTCTTCAAGTCC
This sequence comes from Pseudomonas sp. ML2-2023-6, assembly GCF_037055265.1. Taxonomy (NCBI): domain Bacteria; kingdom Pseudomonadati; phylum Pseudomonadota; class Gammaproteobacteria; order Pseudomonadales; family Pseudomonadaceae; genus Pseudomonas; species Pseudomonas sp. ML2-2023-6. Next base: position 2,903,795 of record NZ_CP146347.1, read on the forward strand.
GCTTGGTGGCAGGTGGTGTTGGGGTTGGCGAAGGCGGCGTTGCGCTGAGGAATTGACACTCCTCACAGATGACTGCCTAAGAAGGCAAATACGGCCAGTATTGCGCCGACGCGTAATGCCCAGTTACGCATGACCTTCCCGAATTCTTTGATGCTGAACCGCGTCGTTTTAGCTTCCAGTTCCTGCCGTTGGCGATACGCGTTGCCATAGCCGAAACACGGGGTTGGGGTGACTACCTTACCCGTGGTGCGCTCGACTACTTCAAAACAGTTGAAGCCAGAAGCTTTAACCCTGAAGCGATCTGTCATGCCGGGTTTCTGGTAGAACTCGGCCGTGGCCTTGCGTGTAAGTCTGCGCAACCCTTCAAGACGGGATATGCGCTCTGAGATAGGTGGAGTCATGGTCGATCCTCAACAGGGTTACGGTTATTCGTCAGCATTCAGGCACCGCGCTGTTTGCCGATGGGCGCGCAATGGAGTGCTGACGAGTAAACGCAGGTATGAAAAAGCCCAGTCGAAACTGGGCTGTGTTGCACTCTTAAAACGCCACCGTATGTAAGAGCCTGGCTGTGCGGGCGTGCCCGTCTTTGTTTACTTGTGCATGGCTGAATCCTCCGTTTTGTTCGTCAGCAGGGAAGGGGTGATGCAGGTGTCCAGCGTCCGCTGGGTTGGCGTCCGCATCGGTCTGTACTCAGGCTTGAAAGCCGGAGATCAGACCGATGCAGCCTGGTGCTGGGGGATACCAGGAGCTCGGGCAGTTAGCGACAGGCTGTCGTAGAACCGTTGTTGTTAAGCGGTTAGCTCTAGTGCTTCGGCGCGGCGCATCAGGCGCATTTCGGCAAAACGACGCTCCGAGGGGCGACGGTCACGGCGTGCCATTTCTCCGTCCGTAGCGGTGTGCATCGTTATCAACCCGGCAAGCAGCAGGCATATCGGTGTGATGATTTGTCTACGCATTGCTTCGGCAACCATCGCCCCTTGGCGGTGAACGCCGAGTTTGAACATGGCGCATGCCAGTCGCTTGACCACGGTGCCTGGTGAAATGTCGAATACCTTGGCGATTTCTTTGGCCGTCAGCCCTTGGGCAACTGACAGCACGAATTGCAGTTCCCGCGGCGCAAGGCCTCGGCCGAGGTGGCCTTTCCATGCACCGTCTACGATTGTCGATTCCATGATGTCTACTCGGTAGTTTTCCCGATGCACCCGGCAAGCCAGGTGCAGCAGTGAAAGTGTCCGTGAAGTACCCAGGCTCGCTACTGGCGACGGCCTGGGGTTGCTGCATCAAGTTTGCCTTGTACGCTGGGGTGGGCCTGCCTTTCGGCTGATGCGCGGTCACATCGTCAGCCCCGCTATCCGCTGCCTGACCATGTATTGGGAGCGGCCTTCAGGCTTTCCGCTCCACGCAGGAGAAGAGCTCACTTGTGCATGATTGCAAGTCCTCCATTTGCTTGATGTGTGTTGTTGCACGCCGTCTTACCGAGGTCGATACGGCACACTCAGGGAGGCTCAAGCCTGTGAGTGCGCTAACGACCTTTCCCGTCCGGCGTTTTGTAGCTGTTGGTTGTTAAAGAGCGTTCCGGTTACCCGAGCCCTGTTGGGGGCCTATCGAGGCAGTTTGGCTGCTCGATGAGGCAAAGATAAGCCAATGCCTATTTTGTGTAAATAGGCATTGGCTAATTATTTTCCTGTGGACGTGAAAAAGCCCGCAGAGGCGGGCTTCGGTTTGTTGCTGGAAACAGGTGTTCGGTTGGCTGGTTTGCACCGCCAGGCGGGCTTTAGCCGTACAGTTTGGCTGTCGACTTCAAGGCGTCGGTATGTAGAAAAATATCGTCCAAGGTTTCAATAGGATGCCGAGTTTCTTTTTTATCAGCATCGAACAGCCCGAGGTATTTTTGCGCACGGTTGAAGTGGAGGCGGGCGATGGGCTTTCTGTTGTTATCATCAAGAAGAATGCCGAAATAACTCTGGGTGTCACGAGCAACGATGCGCTTAGCATCAACCTCGGTACGCACAATCGCTTTGACGATGTTGTAGCCTTCGGTTTCTTCTTCAGTCGTAACAATCAGATCCTTCTCTTCATCTGCCGGGAGTTCAACCTCTGGTGTAAGAGAGGGCGTCACAGGCTGACTTGAAAACAACGGTTGAGTATTGCCGCTTATAGCGGACTTGAGGCGTTCGTTAATTTGGTCACCCAGAAATTGCGCTGTGGCCTTTCTGGTCAGGTGGCCGAACTGCTCGCGGACTTTTTGAGTAATGACGCCATCGTAAATTCGTGAAGCGAAAAGCCTTACGAAATCATCGTCAGGCTCATTGAATTGAGCTGCCAAGATGCGTTTGATCTGGCCGACATATTTGAGCTCGCCTGCGGCGCTGATGATGGAGTCCACATCAAACGCCGATTTGGTCAGCTTTTGCAGCTCAGGGATGGCGTGTTCGTCGATGTTCAGGAGGTCGAGTTCTAGAAAGGGCTTCTCGTCCATTTTGTTCGGGGCGTCCAGGTCGGTGAAGAACTTGTAGACCTGGCCGTTTGTAAGAATGGAAATGCGTGCGCTTGTGACATGGAAGTAGCGGAAGAGCTGGCCAGCATGGTTGATATTCAACGGCTCGCCGATCTTCTTGCTTTCAATGAGGATCTGAATGGCACCATCTTTCAGGATGGCGTAATCAACCTTTTCGCCTTTTTTCGTGCCGATATCGGAGGTGAACTCAGGGACTACTTCAAGTGGGTTGAAAACGTCATAACCCAGAATTGACTGGATAAAGGGCATGATAAAAGCATTTTTAGTTGCTTCTTCGGTTTGAATGGCTGCGCTCTGTTGTCGAATTTTTGCCGCTAATCCTGCGAGCTTTTCTTCAAATTCCATGATTCCCCTCCACAGGGAAAAATTTTCTACAGTTTGCGAGCATTCCATGCGAGAAGAACCCTTGCCTGGATATGGACGCGTTCGAGTTGTGCGCCTTCAATCACTATTGCCGGATAAATCGGGTTGTCAGAAATCATTCTCAGCGAGCCGCCGGTCATTCGCTGCAGCCGCTTGATGAACAGGTCGCCATCCAGGGTGAAGACGTAAATCGCGTCAGTTCGAATCTCTTTGATGCCGCGATCAACGAGTAAAGAGTCACCATTACGGAAGGTGCCCTCCATGCTGTCGCCATCACCATCAATGATGGCGAGGTTCTCTAATCTTGAGTAATTAAGGCCTTGGCTTTTTAGCCAGTCAACGTGAACAGTGATATCCCGTATGACTTCTGTGTTGTGATCAGGAGGGCTTCTGCCAGGCCCCATTGATGCCGTTACATCGAGATGGGAGATGGTGAAGAAGTTAATGTCGGCACTCTTTCTACGAAAGTTAATGGCAAACACGTTGCTCTCTTGATCAACACCTGCTGCTTCCATCGCAGCAGGTGTTGATGCAGCTAGAAATTCAGACACTCGATCACTGAGGCCCCAGTGCGAGGGCTTAGCTACATCCGAAAAATAGTCCATGAGCTCCATGAGCTTGGCTTTGTCTATTCGCCCAGTCTTTACCCAGCCTTGGACAGACGGAGGCGCCACGCCGAAATCCTCGGCGAGCTTCTTTTTTGAAACACCTTTGGCGAGTCGAGCTTGCTCGATGGCTGCGCCTAATTCTTTACCTGTAAGCATTGCCTAATTAAGCCTATCCGCAGGTTGAGTAGGCAATAGCTTGTTAGAGATTAGCTAATGCCTTATATTTGCCCGGTGATCTAACGGAGAACATCCATGACGCCAGCACAAGCAGCTCGGGAGGCGGCCCGCATCGTAGGGAGCCAGACCGATCTGGCAAAGCGCCTTGCCGTCTCAGCCCCGACTGTCAGTCAGTGGTGCTCTGGCGACCGGCCAATTCCCCCACCAAGAGCTCTGCAAATCGAAGCTTTGACAAAAGGCCAAGTAAAGCGCGGTGACCTTTGTCCATCGTTTCCCTGGTCCGAGATGGTCGCGTAGTCCAGAGATTCTATTGTCAGGCTATTTGGCTCAAGGCAACAGCACCTCGGATTAGCTGTTAATCCATCCAGCTGCCAAATAGCAGGCAAAAAAAAGCCGGTGGCTAGACCGGCTTCTTCACAACATATTTCGGGGGCCATTATGTGCACCATTTGTTCATCACGCAATACAGCTGACGTGATACCTCGCCTTGCACCATTACTTGCCATGGCCACCGCACAGGAGGCCGTGTAATGGCCCGTATCCGCACGATAAAACCCGAGTTTTGGACCAGTGAACAGGTCATGGAATGCAGCCCTTTGGCGCGCCTGTTGTTTATAGGCGTGTGGAATTTCTGCGACGACGCGGGCAACCACCCCATGTCGGCCAAGACTCTGAAGGCACTGGTGTTCCCAGGCGATGACATCACCTCGGCGAAGGTCGGTGAACTGCTCGTCGAGCTGTCAACGAATGGGCTCATCGACCTCTACGAGGTGTCGGGCAAAGAGTACCTACACGTCAACGGCTGGAAGCATCAAAAGATCGACCGACCGACAATTAAACACCCTGCATATCGACTGACTATCGACGCTGACTCGGAGAATGCTCGACGAGCCCTCGCCGAGGAACCGCCAGAGCCTAGACGAGCCCTCACCCCCGGAAGGGAAGGGGAATATAAGGGAGAAAACCCACCCAACGCGCACGAGTCGTTCGACCCACGCGAAATGGTCGCCATGACCCTGGACTGGTTGCCAGATCCAGAAACCCTAAAAACCTATGCCGTTCATGTTGGCCTGTCTGGCGCTCTGTTCACTCCAGCGGTGATTGCCCTGTTCACCTGCCACTACGAGCCGAAGGGTGTGATCAACACCCAGGCCGAGTGGGTGAGCATGCTGGTCAAGTGGGTGCAGCGTGATCAGGTCAAGACCGCCGGAACTAACGTCAGCGGCTTCCCGGGCAAGCCCCGTACTGACGAATCCTTTGACGACGAAGATACCGACTGGCTGCATCAGGAGGCCACCCAATGAATCAAGTTTCAGTAATCGCCACCGGCCTATGGGCCAAGGTTCAGACCGGACAGTTCATCGCTGCCGGTGAAAGCGAAAACATCCAGCCCGCCGCCGAGCTGTCCCAGGCCACGGCCAAGGTCATCAACGGCTTGTTCCGCGAACTGCGTTCGATCTTCCCGGCGTGGAAGCAAGCATGGCCGGATATGGCGACCTACAAGGGGGCCAAGCAGCAGTGGATGCGCGGTTTTCTCGAAGCGGGGATCTGCAGTACCGAGCAATTGCGCTTCGGCCTGATGCAGGCGCGCCAAGCCGCCAAGGACTTTGTGCCGAACGTGGGTGTGTTTATCGGCTGGTGTACGCCGACAGCGGAAATGCTCGGCTTGCCGAGGTTGGCTGCGGCCCACCGCGAGGCTTGTCGTAACGCGCATCCGTCGATGGCTGGTCAGGCCAAGTGGACCCATGACGCGGTGTGGCATACGGCCAAAGAGTGCGGCTTTGAAAGCCTAAATCGGCTGTCCCACGACCTGAGCATCAAGCTGTTTGAGCGCAATTACACGATCACTGTGCGCCGTATTCTGGCGGGTCTGCCGTTGCAGAAAATGCCACTGGCTTTGCCGCCAAGAGCCATCCAGCGCAGCGCGCCCGAAGTGGGCAAAAAGGCTCTGGCAGCGCTGCGGGCGATGCGTTCGGGAGGTACTGCACATGCCTAACCCTCACCTGGCCCCGGTGGAGCCGAGCGCTTACCGATGGGCTGTTCACTGCTGCTCCTACAAGTTCGGCTTGAGCCACAATCCCGACCGTGCCGTGGCCCTGTTTGAGCATGAAAGCGCTGCAAAACACTTCGGCGGTCTGATGTGGCCAAGCACCTTCGAAGTGGTGGACCTGCAATCACCTGTAGGAGCGGGGGAATGAACTCCAAAATCAAAACCCTGACCGTGAAGCTGTCCGACGCTGAGATTGGTCGCAATGCCAAGCTTGAACATGTGCGCGACCTGCGGGATGCCGGTCATCCGGCGCTGCACTTTCGCTTTTCCAAGAACCGCACCCGTGGCTCCTGGTACTTGCTCAACAAGCGTCATTGGCATCGCATTGGTGCCTTCCCTGATTTGAGTACAAAGCAAGTCATTGCTGCGCTGCCGGCTGTACGTTTGCGCGTGGCAGGCGAGGGCGCAGCCAGCGTTTCGGGCTGGGTTACGGTCGGTGAGTTGCTTGACTGGTTTGGTGGTCGTATGGCCCTCGCGCGTTCGCTGTCGGGCAAGCGCAAAGCCGCCGGTAAGTCTGCTATCACCTGCCAGCTCAAGCCACGGCTTGCCGATTTGCTGATTCGTGAAGTCAACGCTCAGACACTCGACCAGCACTTGATGTGGCCTGCGCAGGCAGAGCTTTCGCTGTCCTACGTGCAGCAGCTTTACCGTTTGTTGGCGGCTGCGTTTCGTCAGGCTCATAAGCTGGACATGATCGCGTCAAACCCTATGGCCGGGATGAAGTTCAGTGACTTCACCACAGCGCGCATCTCACCAAAGGCCGCGCGTTTGCGTGGCGTGCAAATTCCCGAGGTTCTGAACTTGCTGGCCCATCGCTTTGTTTGGGCTCCGCCCGAGGCCATGTTGGCGTTGATGATGCTGTGCCACGGCACACGCATTGGTGAAACACGCATGACCCGCTGGGCCGATATCACACTGACTGAGCGTGAGTGGTTCATCCCAGCTGAACACGCCAAGACCCGGACCGAGCATCGCCTGCCATTGACCGAGCAGGTGTGCAGCTTGTTGCTTCGGTACCGGGCGATTCAGGTGGCATCGGGGTACGAGGGCGCCTACCTGTTTCCGTCCCGCCGAGGGCTGCCGTTGAGTGACAACCAAGCTAGCGCGATTTTTACGCGACTTGGGCAGGGCAAGTGGACCAGTCACGATCTGCGCAAAGTGGCTCGTACTGCCTGGACTGATCTGGGTATTGACGGGCATATCGGCGAGATGTTGCTCAACCACTCGCTGGGCAAGATCGCTTCGACCTACATCAATACGCAGGCCACAGAGCAGCGTCGCTTGGCCTTGGTGAAGTGGCACAACTGGTTAGATAGCCGTGGCTTCAAAGTGATTCACGAGCAGACAGGTGTTAGATATGAAGATTCTCAAAACCTCGTAGACGCCTTGAACGGCGGGGCCTGCGAGCCAGAACCACAATTTGTTAAGGGCGAGGATTAAAAATGATGATTCGCAAACCGCTGCACCGGCCTTTGGGCGATACCGAACACATGCTTGAACAGTGGGGTTGGTGGCGTATGGACGGGATGGGGATTCCTAGTTATGCCTCGCCGATGCTGGCTCTGATGCGTGACGCGCTACCTTCCACTACGAAGTCGTACACCATCACTGATGAGCTTGCCTGTGCTGTTGATGGGGCATTGGCCAGGCTATGCAAGCGTGACCAGCAGATGGGGGACATGGTATGGCTTTACTACGGCTCCAAGTGGCCTGCAGTGCGTGTAGGTCGCTACTTTAAGGTGAGCGAGATGAAGGCGAGAGAGCTGATCAAGGCAGGCGTAGCTTGGATCGACTGTGTTCTGGATACCCTGCGCGAAGCTGCGTAAAAAGAGTTGTCCATATGGAATAGCTCTGTTTTCATAGCACCGTGTTTAGCTGTTACAGCGGGACACCTCTGACAAAGCCCAGCCATTGCGTTGGGCTTTTTTGTGCCTCTGAGCAATGCCTTAACTCATGTAGGCTTTCTTCAATGTCCCGCAGCTCTATTTCAAATACGAGTAGCGTCTTCTCCTGACGCAAGTATGTGAAACCCGGTTTGACTGAGTTTATTCGCGCATCCGCCGCTTCTCACTTTGTAATGCTTGGCCCCGTCAATCCACCCCGTGTTTGAGTCATACCCAAACGTGGTCTTGGTTTGGGTAGTTTGTTCGAATATCTCGTAGATCCTCCCCGTGATGCTTTTAACCTCAAACTGATCCGTGTTTACGATCCTTGTCCTGTCCATGTTTTCGTCCTTGCTTACGATGTCAGTGATGACAGCGGCATATCGCTACTGCCTCATCATTGTACGACCTTTTATATTCAAAGCTCCCAAAGAGGGAGGAACACGAGATGCCCCACATGCCAGAAAAAGACCCGTCATTCTGGGTGTTGGTAATGACTGCTTTGAGAGAGAACGGCCTCGCCATGGTCCTTACATTTGCACTGACCTGGTTGCGCATTCAATACGACGCCAAAGAGACAACCCCATGGCGTCAGTTCATTGAAGCAACCCTAGGAGCACTCATCGTGATGGTGGTTGGTCTTACAGTTAAAGAGTTCGGCCTCAGCATAGCTTGGTCATTCGCTACAGCTGGGCGAGTCGGACTTTAACTTTATTACCCGCTTGGCCCGGCAGCACGACTGCACGGCCAAGGTCGCTGACGGCAAGTTGATCGTTATGCCACGTCAGGGCGGTGTCACGGCCAGCGGCAAGACGCTGGGCGTCGTCACCATCAACAAAACGGACGTCAGCCGCTACAGCTTTCGTCTGGGCGACCGCTCGACCCACAAGGCCGTCAGCACCAAGTACCAGGACAAAGCCACCGGCAAACTGGCGGTGGTCAATCTGAACAATGACGACGCCCCGGATGGCCTGCCGCCGGTGCATACCGATCGGCATATCCACCCGAACAAGACCGCCGCCGAGCAGGCCGCCAAGGCGCGCTTGGCCGCGTTCAACCGCTCCACGGCCGGTGTCCGGCTGGAAATGCCCGGGCGCTCGGATCTGTTCGCGGAACGGATGATCAACGCGCAGGGGTTCAAGGACGGGCTCGATGGCGAGTATCTGGTGGACTCCAGGGAGCAGGTATTCACCCAGTCCGGCTGGTCGACGACGATCGAGTGCAATGCTGGCAAGAAGGGCAAGGCCAAGGCCAAAGGTAAGAAGCCCGCTAAGACCCTAAAAATCATTCAGCTCTAACCCGAACAAACCCATTCCCGGCCCGCCTTGTGCGGGCTTTTTCGTGAGGACAACTTATGTCGATTACCCAGCAACAACTGCTGCAGATCCTTCCCAATGCTGGCCAGTCAGTTGGCGTTTATGTGCCGGTACTCAACGCCGCGATGGTGCGTTACCAGATCATTGGCCCGAAGCGCGTAGCCGCGTTTATCGCGCAGATTGGCCATGAGTCTGGCCAGCTCCGTTACGTGCGCGAGTTGGGCGGCGACCAGTACCTGAGCAAGTACGACACAGGTTCACTCGCCAAGCGCTTGGGCAACACGCCAGAGGCTGACGGCGACGGCCAAAAGTATCGCGGCCGTGGCCTGATCCAGATCACCGGCCGGGCCAACTACATGGCGTGCGGCGAAGCGCTGGGCCTTGACCTGATCACGCAGCCCGAGCTGCTGGAGAAGCCACAGCATGCCTGCATGTCAGCGGCATGGTTCTGGGGGACCAAGGGCCTCAGCACCCTGGCTGAGGCGGGCCAGTTCGACAAGATTACCCAGCGCATCAACGGTGGTCAGAACGGTGCAGCCGATCGGCAGGCGCTTTACGCCCGGGCGCTTAAGGTGTTGGCGTGAAGATCGATGCGGTGAAGTGGGGCGGGGTACTGCTGTTCATCCTGGCCCTGATGGCGGGCAGCGCGTGGGCCGCATGGGAGTGGCAGGCCAACGCCTACGGGCAGCAACTGGCTGCCCATGAAGCTGCCTACCAAACCGAGCGCACCCTTCTGGCCAATGCCAACTCTGCGCAAATTCTGGCAGAAGAGGGTAAGCGCCTCGCCCTGGAGCAGTGGCTGGCAGCCAGTGACCAATCCCATTACCGAGCCCTGACTGATGAGAAAACGAAACAGGCCCGCCTGCGTGATCGCCTTGCTACTGCTGACCTGCGGTTGTCAGTCCAACTCGACGCCGGCCCCGCAATTGGTTGCGACGGAATGCAAGCCACCCCCAGCTCCGGCGGTGTGGTTCATGACGCCCGTAGAGCCCAACTTGACCCAGCGCATGCTCAACGAATTATCGGAATTACCATCGATGGCGACCAAGGACTGATCGCGCTGCAAGCCTGTCAGACCTACGCAAAAGAAGTCTCAGGCATGAAATAAAAGGCGCAGCTGTAGTAATACGTCAACATTCCGACTTGCATCCTGACCCAAAGATCAATTTATCAAGCCTGCGTTGTCTGCAGACTGAGTATTTTGGCCAATTGACTGTTACTGGGTGTGATGGTATTTAGCCATCAGAGAGAGGGGAAAACTTTTCCTCAACTGGAAGTATGAAAGGATTCTATGACGCTCAACCTAGATATGTATGCTGATAACCTAGTTTATAAAAGCTGGGTAGATAATCCATTAAAAGTAATTGCTCCAAGCGCAATTAATAATAATTTCGGCTTTCGAAAGCCTCAAATGGCTGCAGTATTTACGTCGCTTGCGCACCTGATATCTTCTCCGGCAAAGCCGGCCACGGTAGTGATGCCTACAGGCACTGGAAAAACAGATACTATTATTGCAATAGTTTTAGCTGGTTGTTTCGAAAGAACACTAGTTGTCGTACCATCTGATGCACTTCGGCGCCAGACAGCGGATAAATTTCTTGAGTTGAAAAACCTTCGCAAAATGGGGGCTATCGGGGATGCTGTACTAGCTCCTGTAATTCATTTAATGAGTGGCTCACTGGATGATGGTGATTTTGACAAAATCATTGCTAGGCTCTGTACGTAAAGTATTGTCGCAAGCACCGCATAGCGCAGGCCAATGAGACCATCGCCGCAAAACTTGTTGCGAGCTTGTCGAAGCGCGTCACGATGCGACGGTTCTCCTTCAGCCAGCCAAACATGCGTTCGATGATGTTGCGCTGCCGATATTTGGGGCGATCAAAAAGTCGAGGCAATCCTGGCTTGGTTTTGCGCTTCATGCTTCGCAACGGAATGACTGGCTGCATGCGATAACGATCACAATACTGGCGCAGCGCTTCAGCGTCGTAACCCTTGTCAGCCAGCAACCAGCGGCAACGCTTGCGTGGGCGACCGCGCAGGCTGGGTATGCAAGCCTGATCGAGTAGCGGTTGGGCATAGGCTATATCGCTGGCTTGTCCGCCTGACAACAGGAAACGCAGAGGCACACCATTGGCGTCGCACAGCATGTGAATCTTGGTCGTCAGGCCACCCCGGCTGCGCCCGAGCGCGTGGTCTTGCGGTTCTTCAAATCCCCTTTTTTCCCGGCACCTGATGAGGCCCGGGTTGCTCGTACGGCAGTGGAGTCGATCATCCATGTTTCCAAGTCAATCAAACCCTGCTCATTCAATCGGATATGAAGACGCTTGAGCATCTGATCAAAAGCTCCGCAATCACGCCATCCCCGGAACCGTTGATAGATCGTTGACCAAGGGCCGAATCGTTCGGGCATGTCTCGCCAGGCTGCGCCAGAGCAAAGCACCCAGAGAATACCGTTTAGCATCAGGCGATCATCGGCCCGAGGGCGCCCGGTGCGCTGATTTTTGGTGAAGATATCTGCAACCAGATCCCAGGCTGCGTCGGGGAGTTCATACCGCTTTGCCATCTTGGCCTCCTGGCTTTAATGGCGGTGTATTTTACAGAAAATCGTATTTCTTGGGTTTACGTACAGAGCCTAGTAATATTGTTATCTCTACTCCAAACGCTCTGGATTTATGCGATGACGCAACGTTAGCCAAGTTAGTGGCTGCTTTTAGTAATCTAGTTGTCGATGAGGCTCATCACGTAGCAGCGAGAACCTGGTCTAAGATTAAACGTGCTTTTGATGGTAAGCCATGTCTGCAATTTACGGCCACTCCTTTTCGAGAGGATAAAGCTGCTCTTGAAGGAGATATAATTTACAATTACCCACTTAAAGATGCTCAGAGTGATGGATATTTCCAAGATATAGAGTTTCACCCTGTAAGAGAGTATCAATCTAGTCTTGCCGATCAAGCAATTGCCGACAAGGCAATTGAGTTGCTTCGAAAGGATCTTGCTGAGGGGAAAGATCACATTTTGATGGCTCGCGCCAAAACAATCACAAAGGCCAAACAGATATTTAGTATTTACAAAGCGCATGATGATTTAAGTCCTGTGCTTGTGCATAGTAAAAGTGGTGTTGCTGATGGATTGATAAATGATATCAAAGGCAAAAAGCACCGCATCATCGTTTGCGTAAATATGCTCGGAGAAGGGTTTGATCTTCCAGAATTAAAGATAGCCGCTTTGCATGATCAACATTGTAGTCCAGCCATTACGCTGCAATTTATTGGTCGCTTAACGCGAGTGGATGCAAAGCTGGGGGCTGCTAAGTTTGTCGCTAATATTGCCAATCAAAATGTAGATGGTCAAATGTCAGCCTTGTATTCTGAAAGCGCGGATTGGAGCTCCGTAATTAAAGATGTAAGTGAGAAAAAAATATCTCGAGAGTTGCAGCGTGAGGCCTTCAATGCTCAGTTCGATGATGTTGAAGATGGAAGTCAAATACTTGCCTTAAATCCTGCGCCTAATATTAGTGCAATTGCATATTCAGTTTTGCCCGTTGACTGGCTACCCTTTGGCGCAAAGGAAATGAACTCTGCTGGTGAAGAGGTTAGACTCTATACGGTCAGCGAAAAACAAGACCTGGTGATGGCAGTTACGCGCGAAGAGTGCTCTGTGGCGTGGGCTAATACAGAAGAAATATCTTCAGTTAATTGGTATTTGTATCTTGCATACTATAAAAGAGAAACAGGTACGCTGTTTATTAACTGCTCTGGGGATGAAAGGCAAGCGTTAAAATTTAAAAATAGAATTTCCCGTAAGGCTGTAAAAGTTACTGGTGATAAGACGTTTAGAGTCTTGCATAATATGGAGCTCTTGAAGTTCCAAAATATTGGACTTACCCGTGGTACGCGTGATCTAAGGTTTACAATGCACGTAGGACGGGATGTTACTGCTGTGCTAGGTGATTTGGAAGACGGTACGGCAATTAAATCTAATATTTTTGGTATTGGATTTGAGAACGGTGATAAAAGTACTGCTGGATGTTCTGCGAAAGGTAAAATTTGGAAAATGGATTCTGACTCCATTGATGGTTGGACAAGTTGGTGTGATGCTGTATCAAAAAAAATCAATGATGATAAGATAAATACTAAAGATATTCTTGAATATGTGGTTCGCACGGAGCCAATTGTCGGGAAATGGCCGAAGGGGCTTTTTTTTGCGGATTGGCCTGAGACTATATATATAGAAAATGAACGTCGTACTTATGTTGTCGTAGAAGGGGTTAAGTATAGTCTCATGGATCTCTCTTGTGGTGCGCCTGTATATGTTGGCGAGAAAGAGTTATCCATTCCTGTATTGAAAGAAGATGTTGAGGTGTTCTCCATAAAGCTAGTGCTTGTGCAGGATGGCTATCAGGTTGTTTGCAATAATGTTGAAATAATACTCAAGGGTGGGATGAGGTTTTCTGACTACCTAGAAAGTAACCCGCTGAAATTGTTGAAGACCGATGGCTCTGTAATTTTAGGGAACTATAGAAATTACTGTCCGAAAACGCTCAATGTATTGCTACCCGCTAAGCTACTAAGTAGTTGGGACTGGAAAGGCGTACGGATAAATAAGGAGTCTATGGGCAAGCTTGGAGAGCTTGATACGGTACAAGGGTTTACCTTTACTAAGATAAAAGATGGCTACGACATAGTTTTTAATGATGATGGGGCAGGTGAGGTTGCGGACTTAGTAGCGATTCGTGAAAACGCCGATCATATACAAGTGGATTTCTATCACTGCAAGTATTGCAGGAAAGGGGATGTACCTGGTGCTCGGGTTGAAGATACATATGTGATCTCTGGGCAGGCAAGTCGCTCTGCAAAATGGCTTCATAATGGGGAGGAGTTATTTGGCCAGTTATTGTTTAGGTACAGTAATTCGTTAGAAAGCGGTTTCAATCGGCTGCTGAAGGGCGATGCAGTGCGGCTTGATATCTTGAAAAATAAATGCAGGGATTTGGAGCTGAGATTGGGTTTTTATATAGTGCAGCCTGCTATCTCGAAAGCAAAAATCTCTGATGAAATGCTAGCGGTTTTGGGAACAAGCTATTCATATGTAAAAGCAATTTCTGGAACTGAACTTAAAGTCATCGTAAGCGCATGAGTCGCAGGCTCTCTTGCCTAGATTTATGAGCTCTAACGAAATTCTCGTTTGGTCAGCGAAGAAATATAGTAACAAAAGCTTTCATAGAACTTGGGTTTTCGTAGGTGTTCAGCCTCAGGTTGTGTGATAGGCAGTGGTCCTTAGGGGTAAGGTTTGCTAGAAATTCCGAAAAAACCCTACCCTGCAGGCCGCTGTTGAGCATTTACAAAATCACGAATTGTCGCGGTGTTTAAGCTCCTGAGTGGCTTTAAATATTTTTGGTTTGTTTGCCTGGCATAACACTGGAATGCCAAAGGTGGGCTTCTGCATACTCTTTCATTCGAAAGAGTACGTCTGGACCTCCTATGTCCTGGTACTCGAATATCTTCGTGCCTACGTTGGTTAAGTCAATATGTATGCCGCCAAATGCATAGATTCGAGCATACCGTTGGTTGGTCATGTTCCATCGCGGTTCGGCTATATCATGCGCGAAAGCATTCCGGATTTGATAGGTCGCTCCGATAAACTGATCTGTTTCACTCTCAATCTGGGTTGGAAGCAAGTACCCAGCTTCCTCGCGACAACGGTTAAGAGTGATCGCAGCAGCACCGAACGTAATCACTAGATTGTTTTGGAGCGCCAGAATCATATCATCAGGCGTATCGAGCACCTTGTCCGGCAGTACAAACACCATTCCTCCACCTTGAAAAGTCAGTGGTCGATCTAGCTCTGCTAGGTTGATTTTCCCTTCAAGAGCATAATTATACAGCTTCCACGCAAATGCGAGCTGACTGAACGCAGTGCCGACGTAATTCATAATCTTGTGTTGTCCTCTATTGGATTTAAGAAATGTTTGTGATTAAGGGGGGGTTGTTTGTCATCTCTTTACTGCCCATTTAATTATTTCTTCTTTATATTTAGTGATGGATTGAATTCTTGGTAGCGGGTCATTGTTTCGTAGTGAAATTAAAGCGGAGATGACAATGTCGCCATTAGCTATCCTCTCAATCAATTCGGAAATATCTTTTGTTATAGTGTTGTCATCTATTTTGGTGTCTAGGCACCCCGTTAATCCTATTGAAAGCTCGTGAGCAATATAGTTTCTGGCCATTCTTGCCGAGTGCAGGATGTCTGAAGCGTCAGCAGATAAGCCCAGCGCTAAAATGCTATTGTTTAAATTTGTGTGGTTTTTGGTGGTTTGTAATACGAATTTTTTATATTCGGCTTCGTCGAGTAGCTTCTTTGCAATTAGGTCCGCCCTTGAGTTGGCAGTGTCTGCGGCAGCTGCACACATAGAGTCAAAACGCGTAGCAATTATAAGTGCTCTGCCAAAAATCCCGTGCAGCTCATCTGAATTTTCGGTTCTTTCAAAGTCCATCATAAATATATTTGGAATCAAGGGGGGGCTCCTTAAGCATAAATCTGAGTTGTTGCTGGGCCTGGGATATCCATGCCCCCGCAACGCATTTACTTAAGCCTCATTAAAAGGAGAAAGCTCAAGCTGGAAAGAGTGATTGGCTGGGGCGGCCTGAAGGATTTCTGCATGTGGATATAGATTAGTAATTATTAAAGATAAGGCAGTTTTCTGTTCGGGTGGCATGCGGCAGCCAAATACTGCACCTGTAAGCTCTCTGGAGCCAAATGCCTTATCTTCATGAGGAGCAGTTTTGCTGCGCCCGCTTCCAGCGAAAATTCTCCACTCGCTTTCATGTTTCCATGCATCCGATTTAGTATAAATCAACGCATCAGTTGGTTTTTTTTGATCGAAAGTAGTTAGCCCCGCCAGGAAGTCGGAAAGCTCGTCTTCCTCAAATAGCATTGGCATGTCAGACGTGTAGGATACTTGCTTTGCCAGTTGATATGGGCTGCTTTCTCCTAGCTCATTTTGAAATTGTAGTACTACACCTTTATTGCTATCTGCGTAGTATGCCCACATAAGTTGATTGGTAGGTGAATCCGTTAAACACAATATTTTGCAGGTGGAAAGCTTCTCTCTTGTAATTTGGCGTGTCTGTTGGATGTTTTTATCAAGCGCTTCAAATGATTTTTTGATCCCTGCTTCCATTTTTTCCATAAAAAAATCTTTGGGCATTTGTCGGAGGTATGGTCTCAGTTTGTCCATCATGACTGATATTGGATTGCCTGGATAACCTTTGAGTTCGCCAGTAAATACCCTCCATTGTTTTTCCAGTGCATTTTTGAGAACTTTTTCACGGTCAAAATCAATGCGAAGATCGAACTGGATGTCGTATGGGTCATTTAAGGTCGCAGGAGTAGTCCATCGAAGCGTTTGATTTTCAAGCACAATTTTTGCGGTGTTATAAGTCATGTACTTATAAAATGCTTTAGACATTGTCTCGGACTCTGACGGACTAGGGGGCATTATGCCACCATGTCTTTTCCACCGAGCCAATGGGGCCGAGGCGCGATGCATAGACCATTCAGTCCAAATCTTGGGCAGCCTAACAGGCTCGTATAGATCGAACATAAATGGCACTAGCGCGTCAGGTATGTCCTAAAACCCCTCTAAATTAAGCTCTTTAGCAATCCATCATCGGGTTACGATGATGCGACTGGATAGGTTTTCATGCCGGTAGCTTTGGAAAATTGTTCGGTCGGCAGGAATATGGTGAGGGGCAAAAAAGGTCGAGTGACTTTTCGAGTGATGTTGTCACTCACGGTTCAGCACTGTTGGGCGTCGTTGCAGCGAGTGCCAAGCGCGAAGCCTTGAATTTAGGGGCCTGTAGAGGTACAAGCCTGAATGGGGTGCTAGGAGGCCACGGAAACCATCTTGTAGAAGCCAACACTTAGTAGCCAGCAGCTAGACTGATGTTAATACCAAGTTGGTGAGTGCTTATGAAGAGGACGATTTTGGGAATGGCCGAAGCCGGGGAGGTTTTGATCTCAGCGGCTCTAGAGGCACAGGATCATTATCGAGAGGCCAAAAAAGCAGGGCGCCCAACTGAAGAAGTGGAGCGTCTGCGGATATTGGCTGACTCGCTTGTCCAGGCGGTAACTGATTATCAGCTTCTGGCGGACGAAGCTAATGCCATCACGCGTCACTAATCATTTTCAAGCAATTTGCTGTGGAGAAATATATGTCCACATCTGTCCGGTTACTCATTCAAGAGGCATGAGCTCAGTAAGTGAAGCGTTGATGAACTTTTCGTTCAGCGTAATGACCTCTAGCGCGCCACGAATATTTCCCCCCACCTCAGATGACTCTTGCTGCTCAACCCATATCGTTAGCTCCATGATGGCAGCTTCCAAGGCAAGTTGATTTTCGTTGAGTTTGTAAAGCAGTGCGGGAATCAGATCTGAGTTCAACATATGTGATCCTCTATGAAGGAACAGTCTAGCAGGCGAGGGGGAAATGGATTTTCGTACGTAGGCAGGACGCCGGAAGAAGACTGAAAAACAGTTCCTAAACAAAAGATAGAGGCCGCATTCTACGGGGCTTGCAGAGGGCCGCTACTGCCAGAGTTTCGGAAAGGAATATCGCTACAAGCCACGGCCCGCTTGAATTTTCATATCGGATTGCAAATCCGCCCACGCCGGTTCGATTCCGGCTTCGGCCTCCACATTCGAAAGCCCCGTAGACCTTGGTCTACGGGGTTTTTTTATGCCTGCGATTTGACGATGAATTCCGCAACTTTTTGGATCGCTTCTGCAAGTACCCTTTTTACAAGCTGTAAATTGGTATCTCTTTAGACGCGTGGATAGCCGCGATTGATCATCCGGGGTATGGGGCGGGCATTCCAATTATGGTCAATTAGGGGAGGGTCTTCGCGCATGGACTGCTTCAGGTCAGAAGCGGTCAGACAGCATCCCTGAGTTGGTCACGACTCCGTAAATGGTGTCGAAATTACTGTAAAAGCGAAAATCTCTTGATTTGGGCGCATATATGGGCTGGATCTCTCTAGTGGTGCCTTCGAAGCGTTGGGGCTCGGTTTGGGTGGGGGGCTTTCAGCTAAATGAACTACATGAATGGCTATGTGCTACTTTTTCATAGCCTCTCATTTACAGTTCTTTACAGGAGTACGCATGTTTACAGATATTAAACCTGGTCCTAAACCCAAGCGTGAAGACGGCAAGGAAGACCGCAGGCGGCACGTGAACCCGCCAAACGATAAAAAACACCCGACATTGCCTATCCATAAGCACAAGCCTGGAGACTAACTGCAGATGGACAGCCCTCTTTTATTGACCATTCTAGAGGGCTTTTAATTAGCCAAGCACTAGCTCATTTCCCCGCGCATATAGCCGTCACATCTACCATTGCTACGTTTTTTCGCCTGATTACTTGTCTTTTTTAGTATCGAAAGCAATGAATTAGTGGAGGAGTTTTTACGGCGTAGGGCTGTATGTATATACAACAACTTGATTGGTCCTGTTCGTATGTACAGCTTTTCAAAAGAAAATAACTAGGCAAAACTACGAAATGTATTATTACTAGCCAGTGTGATATCAAAATAGTTGCATAGCCGGGTCGGTCATGGCTTTATGCCCCCCACGAAAAGTCATGGATGGCATTCTCAGTAATTGCCAATCATGTCCGAATGGCAAAATGATCACACTGAGACATATAAATGGGCACGCCGAAAACATTTATGGAGAAGACCGCTGCGCCAGGTGCTAGCGCCGGTTTTGACTACCAGTACTATTATTTTCTCTACAAAATATTAAACCTAAAAAAAGGTCAGTCTGTCGGTCTAGAAATCAAGGACGACGTTCACACTGACATTGATAATGATCTGCAGCTCTTATTTCAATTGAAGCACACGATCCAAAAGCAAGCTGGCGGAAAACCTATTGCGCTCACGGAGCTCGATGCCGACCTCTGGAAAACTCTTCATAATTGGGCCAAAGTCATCTCTGATGAAAATGATGGTCGCTCAACCGAAGTTGCTCAGTTGGTTTTTGTTACTAAGACAGAGTTTCATCTTGTAACTAATAAGAGTGTTAGTGGCTCTAACGAATTCGCCAAGTTGCTAATAGCTTACGTCGATGATCACAGTTCGGAGAACTTAGATAGCGTCAGTTCTAGGATGTCAGAATTAAAGGATTCGACCTCGGATGTTGCTATGAAAGAATACATAAATGCTGTGGCAGGCCTCGCAGTAGCCGTGAAGCGGGAGTTCTTCAAGAAAATACATTTTGAACTTTCTGAAACGGAGATCATTCAAAAAATTAAAAACGCAATTGCTGAGAAATTTATTGAGCCTAGCAGAATTGATGAAGTCTATGAGCGCCTTAACTCTAACATAAGAGATAGTAATTATTTGTCAATATTGGATGGCAAAGCTTTTGTCGTAAAGTTTGATGATTTTTATTCCAGATTTTGGAGTATTTTTCAGGATGCCAGAGATAATAAACTCTCCAGTCTACGTTTTAAACCCTCGCTTCCAGATGATCTCCTAAGCCAAATATTTATTCAGCAACTCTCTGCGATTGATGATATCTACAGTCACGAAGAGGAAATTATCACTGAATACACAACTCATAAACTAAGATTGGCCCGTAGCTTAGAGCAGTGGGAGCAGAATGGAGAGGTTGTTAATGATGAAATCCAAGCATTACATGGCGAAGTTCATTTAAGATGGAAAAATAATTATCGCATGGCATATCGAAGCTGTAAGCCGGAGCAAGTTAAGGAAAAGGGTCAGTCCATTATCAATACGATGCGCCAAGAAAAATACAAGCTGGGCGGCGATGAACTTAGTACTGAGTACTCTAATGGCGAGCTTTATGAACTCTCAGATATAGGTCGAATTGGTTGGCATCAAGACTGGGAGAAAATGTGAGCATGAGTGAAAAGCATACCCTGACTTGGAATGGATACAATAATCCAGGTATTGCGGCTGTTGCTATTGGTATGACACTTAAGCATTGTCATTCCCTTACCCTGCCTAAAGTACTTCTTATAATGCCAATCGTAATGCATGCTCCGACAGTCAAATATTTAGCAAATGGAAATACTCGTTCACGAGAAATTTCCTCGCTAACTGCTGTGCGTCCAGATTTTGTTCATAATTTCAGTCAGCGATATCATGCTAGCTTAATTCACACGATCAATGGATTGCAACTATTACATAGTCTGGGCCTGATAATTTACGATGATGTTATTTTCCAGGCTAAAGAGCTTGAGGTCGGGCCCGAGTTTGGAAAGCGGGTCGAACTTATTACGGCAGCCTCGCGAGAGATCGCTCACCTTCTAAAGTCTTCTGAAGAAGAGTTATATTTAAATTTTCGGGTGCAATTGTGAAATTTGGAATATATAAGATTCGTCTATGGTCCAATCATGGTGAAATTCGTGATGTTGAGTTTGAGCGTGGAAAAGTTAACGTTCTGACTGGTGGCAGTAGTCGCGGTAAAACATCGCTGTTGCATATCATCGATTATTGTCTTCTGTCTAGTGAGCATAAACTACCGCATGATGTCATTAATGACAATGTTTCATGGTATGGTCTTCAGTTCTATATCAATGATAAGACGCTGACAATTGCTAGAAAAAGTCCAACTGCTCAGCACGTATCTGATCAGCTCTATTTTTCCAGTATCGGCACATTGCCTGATTTCCCCGAGGCTAATGCAAAGAGCGACGATATTAAGACCATTCTTCAAGCGGAGTTTGGGTTGGATAGTAGTGTTGTGCTTTGGGGCGGGCGCGGTCTCAAGCAAGGGACTCAGATGTCGTTTCGGTACTTCATGTTAATGAATACCATGTCGGAAAATACGATAACCAATAGTGAAGTCTATTTTGACAATCAGCAAAAAGACCGCTACCGAGTAGCGCTCCCCCAAGTTCTGGATCTCAGCTTAGGTATTGATACTCTTGAAAATATTTCTGCTCGAGAACGCAAAAAAGATATTCAGCGACAAATCGATAACCTCGAAAAAAAGAAAGAAAAACTGACAAGCGGAAAGAGTTTGTTTGAGGGGGAGGCGAGAAAGATTGCAGCTACTGCAGCTGAATACGGCTTAATTGAGAAGATTCCAAAAGTCGTAGATATTGCTTTCTTGAAGGGAATCGTTGAGAGCTGTCCTACACCCGAAGCAACAGGTCAAGACGCTAAGCGTTTTGCCGACGCTAAGGCGAAGATGTTTGAACTCAACCGAAAAATGCGGAAGCTAAGAGAGTTCTCTGATGAACATAAACAATATAAAACGACACTAAAAGTCACGCTCGATAGCTTAAAGCCATTAGAAACACTGCTGGGTCAGGCAGGCCAGTTAGTCAAATCTGATTTTTTCGAAGACTTGATGATTGGTCTAAATGCTGACTTGCGGGCATTGAAATTGGCAACTGCTACGAAGCAACCTGTGGATACGCAAGTAGCAAGTATGTTGCGAAGTTATGAAAATGAAAGGAAGGAACAGCAAGATTTCATAGATTCCCTTCCTAAGAAACCAAGGTCGTTTGAAACAGCGATTGACCTCGCTCGATTTCTCGGAAGAATAGAAGCCAAGCTCGAGTCGTATCATGAGGTTTCGAGTGATAATCGAGACAGTTATACTGGGCAAATTGCTGATTTGCAAGAATCTGCTGATGAAATAAGTGTGCACGATGTCGCGGAGGTCCGGCAAAACGTAAATCGTCAAATTGACGATATTGCACAAGCGCTGTTGACCGAAGCCGATTTCGTCATGGATAATTACGTTACATGGCATCCAGCATTCAGCTTTAAACACAACATCCTGCAACTTAGGAAGCCACAGTCATCACTCGTCGAAAACGTTGGTAGTAGCTCTAATCATATGTTCATGCATCTGATTTTATTCCTCGCTTTGCATGAAGCATCAGCCGCAAATAAGTCACGTTTCGTGCCGAATTTCCTGTTCATGGATCAACCTAGCCGGCCTTACTACGGTGAGGAGAAAGTTAAGGATGAAACTCATCTAAAAAGTTCAGATGCCGCGCGGGTAAGTCAAGCCTTTGTGATGCTCGATAGTTTTATAAGTCGTATGCAATCGAAACACGATACTGAATTTCAAATGATTGTACTAGAGCATGTACCAGTCGATGTTTTTACAGGTATGAAAAATGTGCATGTGTTACCAGAGTTCCGAGAGGCGAATGCTCTAATTCCAATGGAGTGGAAAAATAGAGCACGAAGCTGATTGTGAGCTGCCTGGTCACCCGAGACCCGTAGAAAGGGGGCGGATTTAGTTTTTGTATGCCATATACAAAATTAAATCTGTCCGCTTTTAATCTAGTCTAATCTCGGGGGGAGTTTTGCGGCCCTTCGGTCATTAGGGTTGCACCGGGTAAAGGAACTTTTTAAAGTTTATTGATGGAAAGGTGGCACCTGTTAATTAGTGTCAAACATATGGGTTACTTTGTTGGCTTAACAATCTCCCCAACCCTCCGATAAACCTTCTTGGTCATCTCCTCGGTGGAGTGCCCCAGCAATCGACTTGCGTGCGTTAGCTTAATCTCGCTAGCTGCTTTGGGGCGAATATCCTTGAACTGAAACTGCCGAATGTTGGCAGCAAGTGTTGGATCACCGTTTGTCGCGGCTTTGATTGCTGCTTTTTCCCGAGCATCGTCCCAGCGGTTGCGTAGCATCTGTTGGCTCATACGTAGCCCGGACGAGTTGGTGATCAGCGTCGACGTTTTAACTCCGCTGAGAGCTCTGCGCTCCAGCAATTCATCGATAAAGGTGCTTAACCCCGATTGGATGCCTGCATCCTCCAACCGAAGGCGCAGGCGCTTTTCAGTTTTGCCTTGGCCAATCAGCAGAAAGCCGTTGTTCAAGTCGGTGGCTGCAATCTTATGTACATCTGCAGGGCGCTGCCCAGTCAGATATGCCAAGTCCATTGCATCCTTCAGTTCTTGTGCGGCCTCTGATGAGGGGTACTTTGGTCATGGAGCTTTGAAGTTTAGATAGAGATATCGTGAATGTCCGTAGGCTTTTGCTGAAACCACACACAATCCATCTGTTTAAAACGTAGCTTTGATCTGTAAGCCCACGGCCAAAGCGTTGCCTCTTTTTTTGCCGGAGAACGCACCAGGCTCAATGTAGTACTGCAGGTCAGGACGCAGCAGCAGCCAGGGGGTGACTTGCGCGCCATAGTTAAGCTCAATCATTTGCTCACCATTGTCGAGGTTGGCGATCATCTCGGATTCGCCGAAGCTGGTCGCCGCTGCTTCTTGTGCATCCCGCGTACGGGAGTTGAGTACGGCCCGGCCATAACCCAACGCAATGCTGTCATGCGGGCGGCTGGCAAAAGGCTTTTGCTTGACCAGGCCGACCGAGTACCAGCGACGCATTGGCGAGGTGGCTGCGTTGCTGGTGGCCGCCTGGCCGAACAGGCGCAGCACGCTTTCAGGGTCTTGCTCATCCCTCCAGATTGCCTGGTCCATCAACACGTAAGCCCCGGTGCGGTTATTGCTTTTTTCTGTGCTACCAATTTTTTGCGAGTCAGAGCTGTCGTAGTACCAGCCGACTTTGTATTGGCCATTGAGAAAGGCGTTGTTATTGAAGATGGCTTCCAGCGGCAGAATGGCCCCGGTGGAGTCGTGGCTGGGCATGGAAAACGCTTCGGAGGGAAGGCTGTTGTGCTCTGGGTTGACCTGGAATACCGCGGTTTGCAGCGTCAGTGAAGCGTTGACGCCGTAACGCAACTCTCCACCCCAGTGAGCTGTCGGGTAGTTGCCCCACCCGCTGCCGCTGGACATGGTCAATGGGTGCGCACAAAAGCCGGCGCTCACAAAGTTGGTCAGGATCGGCATGCCACCAAAATCGGTGCCCATCACCATGTAGCCGATTTTGGCAGACACGTCCGGAGAAAACAGATTGCGCTGGTAACTGAACTCGGTCAGTCGCGTGTATTCGCCACCGTAGTTTTCTTGTGCAGACAGGCGGTTGCCGAGCAAGTCTTCCGTGGCGCTATGGCCGCGACGGTCGTTAACCAGAATTTGCACAAATCCGGCGTCCGGGGTGTCCAGCAGTTTACTCAGATCAAACTTGGCGCCCATGCGTATTTGTTGCGCATAGCGCGCGCCGCGCTTGATCCCGCCATGCAGGTTGGAAATCGTTTCAGAGCTGTAGTCACCGGTCAGTGTGATGCCCCTGTCCGCCAGTTTTTGGCGCTCACCACCCCAATCGCCGGTGAGTGTCGAACGACTCATCAGGTCGGAAGTGTCAGCCAGTGCTGAAGACGGACTCAAGATACACAGCGACAGACCGCTGCACAGGCTGGAGGTCAGCAGCGCGCGGAAAGAAAAAAACATTGGGGTGTGCTCCGTTGCAAAAAATGTTGGTGTATCGCTCAACGACACGCTGGCACGGCAGGAACCGGCCAGCTCTAGCTTTTCTGGCCTGATACCGTCTCGAGAACTGCGGTGTTAGTACCTGATCCCGGGCCGAGTTAGTCCCTCCTTGGGTGTGCAAGGGGGTGTCCATGAGCGGGTTTATGACGGGGGGGTTGCAGTGCAGGTGCTCGAAGCCGTTCGGATCTTCGCTTCACACGACTAATAGGGCCTGAAAGTGGCAGGGCTGGTGAATGTCATCCTGTGTGAGCCGTAAGACTAAGTTTATGCCGATGTTTATTTCAGATAAATCCAGGGAACTAAGAAACATTATTGGAGAGATAGTAATAATCCGGTGGCGATATCCGGACTTTCGCTTGCAGAAACGGCGATCCTTAGTGTTCAACGCTTATTGCTTTTGAGATCACTCGCACGTCAAAAAGAAGAGAAAACATAAGGGGCTGCACCCCCCTCGTTGCCATGGATTATTACTGTTTCACCAACAATGTTTCTCAAACCTTTGGATTTATCCCAAGAAGTGCCCGTATAAAATAGCTCAGCGTCTCCAGCTCACTCTCGGAATGTCGAGCCAGCAGTGCCCGGACAAACACCTCCCCGCGTTTCGTAGAGCCTTCGGCGTATTCATTGCGACTGCAACAACCTGCTGCGCTGATTGCCGGTGCTCGCTTGCTGTCGGCAGGGCGGTAATTCTGATTCCGACACCTGCTATGCCCAGCCCTTTACGGGTCGAACTGAACATTCGACCCAGCTGTTCGCACAGCGTGCGGGCAGTTTTGTATTCACCCATAGAGCATTCACGAAATGACGAATGACCAACCATCTCAAACTTCAAGACGCTCAATGAGCACTATCGCGAGGGTGCTGTTTTCCCTGTTTGTATTTGCCGTGGCACTGGCTTTGATTTATGGCGGGATCAAACTAGTGGCGCTGGGCGGGTCAAGTTATTACTTGATCGCAGGCTTGGCTTATCTGGCACTGGCGGCACTCTTTCTGTTGCGCAAGTGTTTGGGTATTACCCTCTCTGTTGCCATATTCTTTGCAACCTGTGCCTGGGCCTTTTATGAAGTGGGTCAGTTCAGCTATTGGGAACTGCTGCCACGCTTGGTCATTCCGGCCATCATCCTGACACTCAGTCTGTGGGTCGGCGCCGCGTTGCCGGACACGTCCCTGAGCACCCGGCGCGCCGCTAACCGGTTCGGGTTTGCCGTATTCCTGGCACTGGTCGCGACATTTATTGCTGCGTTCTACCCGCACGGCGGGATCTCGAACCCGGTCGCCGTCACTGACGCCCCCAAGGCCGAAGAGCCCTCCAACGCACCTGAAAACTGGGAGTTCTTTGGGCGTAATGCCTCGGGAACACGGTTTGCTCCTTACACGCAAATCACCCCGGACAACGTCAAGGACCTGCAGGTTGCTTGGACCTACAGAACAGGTCGTCGCACCACAGGTGCCGGCGCGGGTGTAGATGAAAACACACCGTTGCAGATCGGCAATGTTCTGTACTCGTGCACACCGGAAAACCTGATAACCGCGCTGGACGGTGATACCGGGACCCCGCTCTGGAAATTCGATCCCAAAGCCAAAAGTGAAGAGCACGTGACCTGCCGTGGCGTGGGCTATTACGACATCGATAAAGACGACAGTCTGAGCGCTGAGGTCAAGGCGTCATATGGCAATGAGCAGCAGTGCCGCCAGCGTATTCTGGTGTCGTCTGTGGATGCCCGTTTGTTTGCGCTTGATGCGCATACCGGCACCCTGTGTCCGAGCTTTGGCGACAACGGTTATGTCGATCTCAAGAAAGGCATGGGCCCGACTGAAAACAGCAAGCGCTATCACCCCACCTCGCTGCCGGTTGTCATGGGCCACCTCACCGTGGTCGGTGGCTGGGTACGGGACATTGTGGCGGGCGAACCTTCCGGCGCCGTTCGCGCATTCGACGTTCTGACAGGTGCGTTGGTGTGGGCCTGGGATGTAGGTGCACCCGAGGGCAAGAACACAGCGGCAGACGATCATCAGTTCGCTCTGGAGACGCCTAACGTCTGGACAATTCCGACCTACGATAAAGAGTTGAATCTGGTCTACCTGCCTACGGGCAATGGCCCGCCCGACTACTGGGGTGGTGATCGCAACCAGGTTAAAGAGCAGTTTGGCACGGCCGTCGTTGCAGTCGATGCATCAACCGGTAAAGCCAAATGGGTTTATCAGATCGTTCACCACGACGTCTGGGACTATGACCTGCCTTCGCAGCCTGTGCTCTATGACATCAAAAACGCCCAGGGCGAGAAGACTCCGGTCTTGATCCAGACCAGCAAGACCGGCAACATTTTTGTGCTGGATCGCCGTACCGGCAAGCCGGTTACAGAAGTTGAAGAACGCGCGGTTCCTACCTCTCCAGCAGCAGAAGGCGAGCACCTGTCGCCTACCCAGCCGTTCTCGGTCGGGATGCCGACCATTGGTGTCGACCCGCTGACCGAGAAGTCGATGTGGGGCGTGACGACTTTTGACCAACTGTATTGCCGGATCATGTTCAAAGACTCCGTCTACCTGGGTCCGTTTACACCGCCAAGTGAAAAACCGTACATCGAATGGCCTGGCTTGCTGGGCGGCATGAACTGGGGTGGCATCTCCATCGACGAAAACACCGGCATGATGTTCGTCAATGACATGCGCATGCCGCTGCGGATGTCACTGGTCAAAAAGGAAGACACCAAGAAGTTCAACGTGTCGACCGATGAAGTCCCGGGCTTCATGGGAACCATTCGCCCACAAGTCGCCGGTATCTATGGCGGTGTGAAAATCGACATTCTGCAGTCACCACTGGGCGTCCCGTGCAACTCACCACCCTTCGGCAGCATGAGCGCCATTGACCTCAACACCCAGAAACTGGTCTGGCAGGTTCCGTTGGGCACCGTCCAGGACACTGGCCCTCTGGGGATCAAAACGCATATGCCAATCCCGCTGGGCATGCCAACACTGGGTGGCCCGACCTCAACGGCATCTGGCCTGGTGTTCTTCGCCGGCACCCAGGACTACTACCTGCGAGCGCTGGATTCGGCCACCGGTAAAGAAGTCTGGAAAGCCCGCCTGCCGGTTGGCGCGGTTGCAGCCCCGCTGATCTACAAATCACCCACCACCGGGAAGCAGTACGTGGTCATCTCCGCAGGTGGCATGAGCCACTCGCCTGATGTCGGTGACTACATCATTGCCTATGCATTGCCGGACAGCATCATCCAGAAATAACGCCTTGATTGACGTTAACTGAAATGGCCCGCCTGCTCCCCAACAGGCGGGCTTTTTTGTTCAATGCCAGTTGTTGTTCGGCTTCGGCCTAAATAACGCCTTAAATTTGGTGCTTGTTACGAGGAGAGGGCTTCGACTGATCTCATAGATCCGGTAGTCTGCTTTCGACCTAGGCTGTGTAAAAACGTTTTTCAGTGCGAAAGTTACTCAAAACCAGACTGGAAACCGCGCTTCTACGCAAAATCCACATCTGCTGATGTGCTGATGAATTTCAGATTTAACGTAGAAGCGCGCACTTCGAATTTGGCGACTCGTTTTTACACACTCTGGGCCATAAACAGTCGCTCAAATGTTTCTACGAAACCAGGGGCGATTCAGAGATTATACTGGCAGAGCTGCTATTCGCAGCAGGAATACAACAATAGAGGTGTCACGGTAGACAATGACGGAAAGAGCAGGCAACCCCAAGAATTCGTCCACCGATGAGAACGTGAGCACGAGGCAGCCCGCAGTCATTCTGGACTTACGTTGGCTCATTCTCACCCTCGTACTGTTATCTGTCCTGGCTACGTTGGGCAATAGTCTCATCACGGCATATAGAGTGCAGCGGGATGCTTTGATGGACCATGCGCTGCAATCAAACAGTGCTTACGCGTCAAAAGTAGCTTCAAGCCTCTCTGAATTCATTCATTCTGCACAAAGCCATCTGCGTTATAGCGCCGACGAGTTGGGCAAGGAGTGGGGTAATGCCAAGGCACTGCAGGCCGAAGCTGTACGCCTACAAAAGCAGGATGCAGATTTTAACTCGATAGCGATTGTCGATACT
Source organism: Pseudomonas sp. ML2-2023-6 (assembly GCF_037055265.1). Taxonomy (NCBI): domain Bacteria; kingdom Pseudomonadati; phylum Pseudomonadota; class Gammaproteobacteria; order Pseudomonadales; family Pseudomonadaceae; genus Pseudomonas; species Pseudomonas sp. ML2-2023-6. The sequence goes on from NZ_CP146347.1 coordinate 2,932,167, forward strand.
AATGCCAAAGTTCTGGAAGCGTACCCAGACACACTGCAAATCAATGGTTCAACTTTGCGATCGGATGCGATTCGAAAAGCCATCGATGTGAAACGTCCTTACATTAGCTCAGCTTATGAATCAGCAGCTGGTAATCTGGTCGTATTCGTCTCAGAACCTATTTATGATTCCTCAAACCGTTACATTGGAATCATAGGCGGTTCGATTTACCTGCAGCAGGATAGTGTACTTCACACGTTAATCAGCCGGCACTTTAACCATGAAGGTACATTTGCCTTCATCGCCGATCAGGATCGTCAACTACTTTATCATCCTGATGCGTCGCGTATTGGTGAGACCCTCGGATGGAGCAAGACCGTGGATGCGGCTTTACGTGGCGAAAGCGGGTCCGTGGCCGTGCCTAATTATAAGGGCATACCGATGCTTGCTGGATATGCTCAGGTGCCTGGAGCCGGTTGGGCCGTCGTCGTACAGCAGCCTCGCGAGGTTAGCCTTGCACCCTTGAACACGTTGATGCACGACATGATTTTTGGGATGCTACCTGCTGCATTGATCGGCTTTGTACTGATTTGGATAGGTGCTCTGATGATCTGTCGGCCATTGCACCAGCTTTCCACGATCGCAGGGCAATTGGCTGCAACGCAAGCCTCTGAGCAACTTCGAAACGTGAAGGCATGGTATCTGGAGGCCTTTTCTATCCGTCAAGCGATGCTGGCCGGTGTGTACCTATTACAAGCAAAGATGGGGCGTCTAAGCCAGCAGGCGCTTTCTGACCCTCTGACAGGTCTGGCGAATCGTCGAGCGATGAATGATGAGTTGCGGGGGCTGGAGCAGGCAGGTCGAACTTATTCCATATTGTCACTGGATATAGACCATTTCAAAAGGGTAAATGACACCTTCGGCCATGACAAAGGTGATGTGGCGATAAAGCAGGTTGCGGAAACACTCCTCAGTCATTCACGCAATGGTGACTTCGCTTGCCGAGCGGGTGGAGAGGAGTTCTTGCTGATTTTGCCGGAGACCGGTGTCGATTCGGCGAGCATAATTGCCGAGCGAATTCGCCAGGCAATCGCTACATGCGACATTTCTGGTGTTGGACATATCACGGCTTCGATCGGTGTCGCGACTTGTGAACACGTATCTACTACCTCAGAGGTTGTACTCAAGAGGGCGGACGAATGCTTGTATCGTGCCAAACAAGGGGGGCGTAATCGCGTGGAGTCGAGTCCTCAATCTGGATCCGAATGAATCGCCCCTTGATCGTAGATATATCCAATTACAACCCTGAATCGTCCCTATTTTCGTTGACAGCTTTGAGCGGCTGCTTTGTATCCGTCCGGCGAAGTCATCTATCCCGGCCTGCAAAGCCAAGACATGGTGTGCACTTAAATTTAAGTGGACACCAGTTCTAGCCTTTTAAGCGGGTCTTTTCATGCAGCCACAACGCCGTTCCTACTCCAAACCCTTCAAGGCCCAGGTTATTCAAGAGTGTGCTCAGCCCGGTGCCTCGATTGCCAATGTCGCGCTGACCCACAGCCTCAACGCGAACCTCGTCCATAAATGGATTCGAGTGCAAACGCAGAAAACCATGCAGCCGCTTGCGCGACCTTTCTTCGAGACCTGTTGCGATGATCCGTATCGACTCAATCTGGCTCGCCACCGAGCCCATGGATATGCGCGCCGGCACTGAAACCGCACTGGCGCGGGTGGTTGCGGTTGTTGCCACATCAGTGGGTGCCTTCTGACTTTCGCAAAGTGCGTTGACGGCACGCTGACGGTTGCCGTGGGCCTGGGGATCGCACTGATGGTTTAGCAGACGCGGCAGGCGTCAGCGCATCGCGACGAAGTGCCTGGATAGGCGCAGGTGATGGGCATCGGCGCCTATGTGGCCCAGTCCGGATCAGGTTTTGAAAAGCTCCGTGCCCATGAAGTCGATGAACGCGCGCAGCTTCGGCGCCCGGTGCTTACTCGATGGCCAAAGCATGCGGAAGGTGCCCTGATGCTGGTTGAAGTCGTCCAGCACCGTCACCAGTTCGCCGGCCGCAATGGCATCACGCACCATGAAGTCCGGCAGGCAGGCGATTCCAAGGCCATCGCGGGCGACGTGAAGCAGGGCCTCGGTGGTGTTGCATACCATCGAGGCCAAGAGGACGGGTTCTGCCTCGCCCTCCGGCCTGCACAAGGGCCACGGCTCGAGCTTGCCGGTACTCGGGAACTTATGTTGCAAGCCAGCGTGGCCACTCAGGTCGGCGGGTACGCGCGGAGTGCCGCGTGCGGTGATGTATAGGGGCGAGGCAACCAATAGCAGCTTGAAGGTGCCCAGTGTGCGGGACATCAACCGGGAGTCGGCCAGTTCTCCGGTGCGAATGACGGCATCGAATCCATCCTCAATTACATCAACCAGCCGATCCGAGAAATCCACATCCAGTTCGATGGCGGGGTAGCGGTGCATAAAGGCCGTCAGCGCCGGCATAACCAAGCTGCTGACCAGCGGAATGCTCACGCGCAGCTTGCCTTGAGGGGACTGCCTGGTTTCCGACAGTTCCAATTGCGCCGCCTCGACCTCGCAGAGGATGCGTCGACAACGCTCCAGGAACAGCGTGCCTTCGGCGGTCAGCGTGATGCTGCGAGTGCTGCGGTGGAGAAGGCGCACGCCTAGGCGCTCTTCCAGCCGGGCCACACTCTTGCCCACAGCGGAAGACGAGACGCCGAGCACGCGCCCGGCTTGCGAAAAGCTACGGGCTTCCGCCGCCTGCACGAAGAACGCGATGCCGTTGAGGGAGTCCATTCTTCACCGATATAAGAAAATTTGTCCGATATGTTCGGAACCTTAGCCTATTTTTCTTGAGCGGGCCCGCACTTACGCTGACGGCTGCACAGGTTAGATCCGGCTGTCTGCTTGGTTTTCGAGATTTAGGACGGCTGCCTGACCTTCTAATCACTCTTTGCGGATGCTTCCCATGACACAAGCCCTGACCGCCACAAGCGGTTCCACCGGACGCGACTGGCTGCAACTGCTAGCCGCATGCCTTACCGGCATCCTGATCCCGCTGTGCTTCACCGGGCCGGCCGTCGTGCTACCTGCCATCAGTCAGGAGCTGGGCGGGACCGCGGTACAACTTAACTGGGTCGTCAACGGCTACATCCTGACCTACGGCAGCGCCATGATGGCAGCGGGCAGCCTGACCGACACCTATGGTCGCAAGCGCGTGTGGCTGGTCGGGCTGGCGCTATTCGTCCTGATGACGTTCTTAATCCCGCTGGCGCCGACAGTGGGCTGGATCGACGGGCTGCGCCTGGCACAAGGGCTCGGTGGCGCCGCGGCCTTCGCGGGCGCGATGTCTTCGCTGGCACAGACCTTTCGCGGCCCGATACGTACTCGCGTGTTCAGCCTGCTCGGTACCACGTTTGGTATAGGCTTGGCCTTCGGGCCACTGGCGGCAGGCTGGCTGGTGGAGGTGGCGGGCTGGCGCTGGGTGTTCCTGGCGACAGCGCTGATTGGCATGGCCGGTTTCCTGTTGGTGTGGGTCTGCGCCACTGAGTCCCGAGACCCTGACTCTACCGGCTTGGACTGGCCAGGCGCCCTCAGTTTCACCGCCGCGCTGAGTTTGTTCACATACGGCATTCTGCTGGCGCCGGAAGAGGGCTGGCGCAGTGCTTCGGTGCTCGGCACGTTGTTGGCATCAGTAGTGCTATTCATCGCATTCGTACGCATCGAACGCCGCGTTGCGTGTCCGATGCTCGACCTGTCGTTGTTCGGCAGTGGCCGATTCGTCGGCGTGCAGGTGTTGGCTGCATCGCCAGCCTTCTTCTTCGTCACGCTGATCGTGATGCTGCCGGGCCGCTTCATCGGTATCGACGGTCTGAGCGCATTGGAAGCGGGGCAAATGATGGTAGCCCTGGCTGCGCCGCTGTTGATCGTGCCGTTTTTTGCCGCGTTGTTATCGCGCTGGTTCACCTCCGGCATGCTGTCTGGCATCGGACTGCTGCTGGTGGCGGCTGGATTGGTCTGGGTGGCCCAGGTGTTGTCCGGTGGGGCAGGCTTTGCGCTGATACCCCCCTTGGTGCTGATCGGCGTAGGTATTGGCCTGCCTTGGGGGTTGATGGATGGTATGGCCGTGAGCGTAGTGGAAACAGAGCGTGCAGGCATGGCGACCGGCATCTTCAACTGCGTGCGTGTTTCGGCTGACGGGATTGCCATCGCGGTGGCGGGCGCGCTGCTGGCGTTCTTAATTCAGGGCGGATTGCTTGGCACTTTATCCGCGACCGATCCAACCGTTGTGATCGAGGCAGCCAATCGCGTCGCGCTCGGCGATCTGGCGCATGCCAGTGCTTTGGTCAGCGGCGAGCGTGCTTTGCTGCTGGCGACCTACGATCAGGCATTCCGCTGGGTTTTGTACATCTTGGCTGCATCTTCAGCACTGACTGCGTTGCTAGTGTTCGCCTTGCTGGGTCGATGGCGTGCGCATGAAGAAGTGGGAGCCGCGGCATGAATCCGATTGGGACAGGCTCTCGGCCCCCCGACCGCACATTTCATCGGCTATGCGCGGGTATCCAGCGGGGAAGGCTCGGCCCATCTTCGGTTTCATCACCCCAATGGAAGGCTACCCGGAGTTCTCCGTGCCCACGCTGGAGACATGTGTTATTGACTCGCCAAGCCGTGTTCGCCGGACGCTTACGCTGCTTTTAGCCCAGGCTGTGTAAAAACGTTTTTCAGTGCGCCAGGCACTCAAAACCAGACTGGAAGTCGCGCTTCTACGGAAAATCCACATTTGCAGATGTGCCGATAAATTCCAGATTTAACGTAGAAGCGCACACTTCAATTCTGGCGACGCGTTTTTACACACTCAGGGCCAGAAGCGGACGTTAAACAAACACCGTTTAAACCGAAATGGTTAATTCGATCTAACAATAATCACTTCAAATTACTCTGGAAAAAGCTCGCCAGCTTGTCAAAAGGAATGAGGTCGACGCGGTCATAAAGGTCAACATGGCCAGCGCCAGGAATGATGACCAGCTCCTTGGGTTGCCTCGCGAGTTTGTAGGCTTCTTCGCTGAACTCTCTCGAGTGCGCATCGGCTCCGGCAATAAACAGCATCGGACGAGGTGAAATGGTCTCGATGTCATTGAACGGGTAGAAGTTCATAAATTTGATGTTGCTCGTCAGTGTCGGGTGCGTGGTCAGCGCTTTGGACGAACTGGCTGGCGTGTATTCGCCCCGTGGCGTGCGATAGAAGTCATAGAATTCTCGCTGGATCGGGTGCGTGTTTTCGTCCAGTTGGTGCACTGTGCCGCTGGTGTAGAGGGTTTCACCGCCCGTGAACTCTACATACCGCTGCTGTGCGGCTTGCGCGATGGTCTCTTTGCGTTGCTCAAGCGTCTGCCCATGCTTCAAGCCATTACGATTGGCTGCGCCCATGTCGTACATGCTGACCGTTGCGATGGCTTTCATGCGTGGGTCGATCTTGGCCGCGCTGATAACAAAGCTGCCGCTCCCACAGATGCCGAGTGCGCCTATCCGCTCTTTATCTATAAAAGGCCGGGTGCCGAGAAAATCCACCGCTGCGCTGAAGTCCTCAGCATAAATATCCGGTGAGACTGCATTGCGTGGCAGCCCCTCGCTTTCGCCCCAAAATGAAAGGTCCAGGGACAGTGTCACGAAGCCTTTTTCGGCCATTTTGGTGGCATACAGATTAGCGCTTTGTTCCTTGACCGCGCCCATCGGGTGGCCAACAACAATTGCAGGGCTCATGGTTTTTGCATCGAGGTTTTTGGGGATGAACAGATTGCCCGACACGTTCATTTGATACTGGTTTTTGAAATTGACCTTCTGCACGGTCACTTTGTCGCTGGTATAAAAATTATCCGCGCCGTTGGACATATCGGCTCCTGTTGCTGAGAGTGAACTGACAAGAAGCGTTAATAAAACAATGATCTTTTTCATTGGAATTCCTATCGATGCAGAGCAGTCAGTTTTGGGAAAACATCACGTTCACCGCACGACGACCTAAAACCTGTGCCAGGCTCGCGTTGTCGTCCACACGCCCAAGGCGGGTGTATGCGTATGTCGATTCAAAGGTTGAATAGAAAACAACCAGGGTATCCGTGCCATACAGCATCAGATCACCCGCGTGTATCGTTCCCGGTTTGCTCGCATTGGCAGGCAGGGCTCCAGGAAGGCTGGCGTATTTTTCATTGCTGTTGAGATCGCTCATCTCCAGTGTTAGTGGCAGGAGCGTGACAAACGTACGAGCGGCTGCGTTGTCGGCCAAGGTGATGGCGAAGCGTTGTTCGCCGACTGTCATCCACATGCGAGATTTCTCCGTGATCGAGGACGCCGACGCGGCATCATTCATTAGGATGTAACTGCCAAGCACGAGAGCTGAATACAGCACGCCAGGCCAACGAGATGGCCGCTTGCCCCAGCCTTCGCGCTGCTCGGCATTTGCGGCGGGGTGAATGCTCCCGGTCATAACCCGTCTCCTGGATCGTTGCGTGGTTCAAGTGGTTCGAGAGGGGGTAGCGTGTGACGTCAGTACGGTCACCGCTGCACCCAGCAGCAGAACGATTGCACTAGCGACAAACGTGCTCTGATAGCCGTGACTATCGAACAGCATTCCACCCACGGTTGAGCCCAGAGCAATGGACAGTTGAATCACGGCTACCATGAGGCCGCCGCCAGCCTCGGCATTAGTTGGCATGGCCTGTGCGATCCAGCTCCACCAGCCCACTGGGGCCGCAGTCGCCAACAGCCCCCATAAGCCCAGCAGTGCAGCAACAACGATGATCGAGTGGCCAAAAGGGATCAGTGCCAGAGCGATCAAGGCCATCAAGACCGGAATGACTATCAACGTCTGGAACAGGCTGCGCCTCAGAACACGGCCGATGATCAGGGTGCCGATAAAGCCTGCCGCACCGATCACCAGCAAGATCAACGACAGCGTGGATACATCGACGCGCGTTGCCGTTTCAAGGAAGGGCCGCAGGTAGGTAAATAGCGCAAACTGCCCCATGAAGAAGGCTCCGCAACCGACCATGCCCAGCGCCACTGATCGATTCTTCAACAGTTTGAACACATTCCCGGAGCCTGGTTTGCGCGGCTCCACCGGCATGGGTGGCAGGCTGATGAGCATCCAGACGAGAGCAATCGCCGCGACGGGCACCACACAGAAAAAAGCCCCGCGCCAGCCAATAATGGAGCCCAAATAACTGCCCAGCGGTGCGGCAACTACGGTAGCCAGCGCGTTACCGCCATTGAAGATGGCCAACGCCTTCGGCACCTGCGGGGCGGGTACCAAGCGCATGGCCGTCGCCGCGGACATCGCCCAGAAACCGCCAATGACTACACCGATGAGCGCACGGCCGACCATGTAAGTTTGATAGTCGGGGGCCAGCCCGACGATCAAGCCCGAGACAGCCATCAACCCGGCCAGTGCCAACAAGAGCAGCTTGCGATCGAGGGTTCTGGCAATCCACGAGATCGACAGGCTGGTCAGCACGGCAAATGCCCCGGAAATCGCAATGCCTTGCCCGGCCATCCCTTCGCTAACCTGAAGATCAACGGCCATCGGCGTCAGCAGGCTGACAGGCATGAACTCAGAAGCGATCAGGGCGAAAACACACAGCGTCATTGCAAAGACACCGCTCCAGTAGGCAGGAGCCTCATTGCTGGTTGAAACAGTGGCCATCGGGGCCTCGCGGTTAATAGTATTCATACCGGTAATGGTGACGAACGAATACTCACGCGACTAGCTAATGAATGCTTAACAAGGCTATAAGCTCAGCTAATTAATAACTGTAAAAGGTGCTGCGTACCATGGTCAGAGGAAACCTCAACGATCTGCTTTCATTCGTGACAGTGGCGCGCGAAGGCAGCTTCACCCGTGCCGCCGGGGTGCTGGGCGTTACCCAGTCGGCACTGAGCCAGGCCATCAGTGGTCTGGAAGCGCGCCTGCAAATCAGGTTACTGACGCGCACCACCCGCAGCGTCTCGCCGACTGTCGCGGGTGAGCGACTGCTGCAAGCGATCGGTAATCGCTTCGATGAGATCGAGGCAGAGCTGGATAACCTGACGCAAATGCGCGATAAGCCTGCGGGCACCGTACGTATCACCTGCGGCGATCATGTTCTGCGCACCACGTTGCTACCCAAACTCACTGCGCTGCTCCAGGAATACCCGGACATCAACGTTGAGTTCGACGTCAATTACGGGTTCAGGGACATTGTGGCGGATCGTTTTGATGCAGGCGTGCGACTGGGTGACACCATCGACAAGGACATGATCGCAGTCCCAATAGGCCCGTCATTACGGATGGCTGCCGTCGCTGTGCCCGCTTACTTTGCCAGCCGTGGCATGCCCAAAACCCCGCGCGACCTGATGAACCATCGCTGTATCAACCAGCGTATGCAGACATCAGGCGGGCTCTATGTATGGGACTTTGAGCAGCGAGGCAAGCAGGTGAACGTGCGCGTAGACGGCCAGCTTATTTTCAATACGTCGAGCCATATCGTGGATGCGGCCTTGGCCGGGCTCGGCATTGCGTACCTGCCACAAGAAGAGTTTGAACCGCATCTGCGCGAAGGCAGGCTGGAGCGCGTGCTGGAGGATTGGTGCCCACCGTTTTCTGGTTACTATTTGTATTACCCCAGCCGTCGACAACCCTCGCCGGCATTTACGCTGGTTGCCAATGCATTGCGCAAAGCGGGGTAGAGGAGACGAACTTCTGGTGTAGATACAGTTGGTCTGAAGCCTGCGCACCGCGAACATTTTTCCCTGCCTCAGATGACCCTCGCTGCTCAATCCAAATCGTTAGTTCCATGATGGCTGCTTCAAGGGCAAGCTGGTTTTCGTTGAATTTGTAAAGGAGGGCGGAACTAGATCTGAATTTGGCATATGTGATCCTCTGTGCAGGATCAATTTAGCTGCGTTGGGCGCAGCTTGCGCGACCTGCGCACGCTATCTACTCGCCACCGCCGAGCTGGTCGAAGGCATTGCCCTGAACCTAACGCCTGAAATTTTGAGCATTACGTCCGACACCCTTGAAGCCCATTGAGTATCGTGGACACCGGCGTGCCTTGTGAAGCGGTTACATAACGTTGATCTCGCGTAGATTCATAGCGTGAGCGTTGAGATTATTAAGCCCATATTGACCCGGTAATCTGATCGCTGTGACTACGCTCAATCTGGATATTATTAATTATAGAAAATTCACAGGAAGGCTCCGCACACCCACGCTATGATGAGTTCAATGAAAACGATAATGCTCGTGTCTGGTCGATTAACACCTAAAGCCCTCTCTGTGGGCCTGATAGCTTTCATCTTCTTGGTCTGTGTCACGCTAGTCTCCGCAATTGCTTGGCAGTTAAAGCAATCGGCGGACGAACGATTGATGAATGCCCAAATTGCTGTCAGCAACATTGTTCGGGCTTCCGAGCAGCAGGCTCAAGATACCTTACGTCAGGCTGGAAGCATTCTAAGCAACCTTGCAGAGCGCGTGGAAAATGACAATCTTGACGCCAAACAGAGAACTCGTTTATTCAAAATAATGGCTAGCAATGTTGAGGCAACCGACGGAATTCAAGGGTTGTTCATTTATAACAAGAATGGCGACTGGATAGTCAATTCGTTCTCCGAAGAGACGGTCGCAAAGAATAATAGTGATCGCTCTTATTTTATCTACCACAAGAACCACCCTGACTCTGCCATCCATATAGGCCAGGTCATTTTGAGCCGTACCACCGGCGAAATGATCATCCCTGTCAGCCGCCGCACTCAATACCCAGATGGCAGTTTCAGCGGCGTGGTTTTGGCGACGTTGCCTGTCGCGTATTTTCAACATTTCTTTGAGCGTTTAGACCTAGACAAGCAAGGGGTGATACTGCTTGCACTCAATAACGGCGATTTGCTGGCCCGCCGACCAATGATTGACGGGCTAATGACGACTAATATCGCAAAGGGAGAGCTGTTTAGTCGATATTTAGTAAGCAGCGACGACGGCATAGCAAGCCTGACGTCCATCGTGGATGGGATAGAGCGAGTCTATGCCTACAGCCGCATACAGGGGCTCCCGATAGTCGCTGCAGCAGGATTATCGTTAGATTCAGTATTTGCAACATGGTGGACGTACGTCTATCAAACATCGATTATGGTGGTGCTTGTAATTATTGTGCTGACCAGTTTGGGCTTTCTTTTTTACCGACAAATTCAACGCTTGTTGGTTGCAGAAGAAGAATTGCGTCTTGCGCAACACGATTTAGAGCATATTGCTAAAACAGACAGCCTTACGGGGTTGCCTAACCGTAGGTATTTCGACGCTACACTGGCACAAGAGTGGTCGAGAACATGCCGCACTGAAAGTAGCATAGCGCTCATACTTATCGATATAGATTGGTTCAAGCAGTACAACGACCATTATGGCCATGTTCTGGGTGACGAATGTCTAAGGCAAGTTGCACAGTTAATAGGCAAAAATATAAATCGCCCAACCGACCTGGCTGCCCGGTATGGTGGGGAAGAGTTTGTAATCCTGCTTCCTGAGACGGACTTAGCGGGAGCAATAAAGATCGCTGAGGAAATGCGGTCAGCAATAGAGACCGCAAAAATTGAACACAGGGGCAGTACGGCAGGTATTGTGACCATCAGCGCAGGTGTCGCTTCCAACCACCAGAATGGCATAATTGAGGCGACTGATTTGCTGGAAAAGGCCGACAGCCTTCTGTATCGCGCAAAAAAAATGGGGCGCAACCGAGTTGAGCATCAATTGCGGGAAGTCCTCGAAACATAAAGCATCGCAGCAACATATCGACTCCCGCAGATCCTTTTAAATCAATAGCACGGAGTTTCTCAGATCATCGGGGTGCTACTGAATCGCCCCTGGTTTCGTTGACACCTTTGAGAGACTGCTTATGGCCGATGGCGGCGACCCATTGCCGTCTTTCCCGGTAATCCGTGAAGAACCTTATTTTTGCCATTGAGGACCAGGGGATGAGCTCTAGCCAGCACTCCGGTGCCATCGGAGCAGCGAGCGTCATTTTGATGACCTCTTCGTTCTTGTCGATGGTGTCCGGGGCGCCGTGCACGTTATTGGCGACGTCGGCCTAACCGCGCGCCTCAACCCTGCTCGATAGCTCTACGATAGCTGCTTCAATGGCGAACTGGTTCTCGTTAGTGGGATAGCCGGTTGTCTATGTGAATAAAATTAATCGGAAAGTTGCTTAGTTCTAAAGCGCATCAAATCGACTTCGCAGGATCTTAAAAAATCTCCAGCGCCTGTGCCCCCCATCGCCGAGTCGGCTTCCCATTGACACTGAGCATCCTTGAACTTCTCGAAAGTTCTCTGAGAGGCGAGTAGCGAGGCAAGGGCTTTGGGCGTCGCACTTGAATCGATTTCCTTTGTCTGGGCTTCCAGTTTTTTGTAGGCGATATTCATTTGTGACGTGACTTCGCGAGTCTTACGCTCAAGGCAAGGCTGCAACGCTGTCCGTGGCTGATCATCGCCAATGGCGTCGTAACATTCTTTCAATGCTCCAGCGTCGCTGGTCACCGCAGTTTTTGCTGTGGTGGTAGTAGGTGTAGATGCCATATTGACCGCGCCGTTTGTAACTGGATTCACATCAGGTTTCGCGGGTACTTGAGCGAATGCCGCACCAGTAGCAAATGAAGTCGCTACAACGACCACAGAAATGAGTTTTCTCATTTTTATCTATCCTTTGGAAAGTTTTTCTCGAGGAGCAGAAACAGCTTTGAGTGCTAGGCCAATTGTGTGCTAGGTGCGCATGATTAGGCCCATTGAAGTCTTATAGGGCTCACAGTCCCAGCGCCTGTTTGACTGCATACAGGGCAAACTGTTCAACACCGCTAAGAACAAGCATCAGCAACAGTTTTGGCGTCCGGTAAATACATCATCTCTAAGGGGGGCTGGATGGGTGCATCGGCCAAGCTCTGATCGACGCCAAGCAATGGGGCCGCGACTCGTGCGCCGTCATCAAGGCTGTCATGTCCCTGGACGCCTTTGCCGAGTGAGTCATCGAGGTATGGTTGGCGCTGATCCCAGCGATAAGGTCGATGTTGTCCACTTAAAAATACGGGACAACATCGACCTTACCCAGAACCTCATGAGTGACGGATAAGGGTCTTAAACTTCAAATAGCCGACGCACCTGCACGGAATCGGCGCTTGCGCTTTGTTCAAGAGAAAGGAAGTATCGTAGTTGCCATTGTTGTGTCCTGACGGCCTCTTTGGCGAGTGGTTTGACCCAAGGTGGATAAACGCGGATGGCGCGCTTACCGCCTTTACCGTTAATCGCCATGATGCCCTTTGCTGCCAGTATCGTATGGTCGAAAACAAACTGTCCGCGATGAGTTGCATCGGACACACTCACAACAACAAAAGCTACACCGTCATCGACATCGAGAGGCGCAATGGTGCTGCCTGAGCTCGGGCGCTTCCATATTGTGACGAACTGTCCAATCTTCGTCGGCGTTGTTTTAGCCACGCGGAAGACAATGGTGTGTCCGTCCAGGCCAAAGCGGGAGGCACCATACTCGGCACTCTCAGCCTCGCGTAGAGGCAGATCCGTCAATTGCATTCCCGCCGGCTTGTACACATCCTGGATAGCAGCTATCAATTCGCTCGGAATATGGCCGAGGGCAGGGTCTGCCGCGCCTGAATATTTTGTGTCTAGTTCAGTTAAAACGGATTTCAACGGGAACAACTCCTTAACGACTCATGACCACACGATCCATTCCAGAGCATATGTTACTCCCTTCGACATGCCAAAGCGGACTACGACATCTCGTGAACGCAAGGTGGGATAGCCAGGCGGTTAGGAATGGCTCGCACTCGCCAAGGGCGAGCTGTGGAGTAATCCAGTCACGCGAAATGGTGAGTTTCGATTCCAGCGAGGCACCTATCGCCGTGCAGGCCTCGGAGCTAAAGGACGCGCTATTTGTGCTAGGTTCGGATGAGCTACACCTTGGGTATTACTCTGGGCATATAAGTGCGCAGGCGCTGGAGCAGGGTGTGCGACGTATAGCCGAGCAGGGCAAGAAATTGAACGTTGTCGGGAGCGTCGTACAGCGTCAGGAACAATTCCGGTATTTTGCTGCCGCGATTGTAATCTCACGGTTAAGGCATCAGCCTCTGAGAGGAATTCTTTCCAGCCGAGCTTGCCACACTGCCGAATGCCAGATGGCTCCTCAGCCACCAAATAATCAATGAGCAAGGAGAGCCCCATGTCATCTAGAAAAGCCGTATTGAGCTATGTTGCGAAAGAGTTCGATATTCAGCCAGATTACCCTTGGGCTAAATTCCCCAAATATGCCGTCCTAAGGCACGCGGGGTCTGAGAAATGGTTTGGAATAGTGATGAACGTACCCAAGGAAAAGCTAGGTCTTGCAGGCGAGGGGGAGCTTGATATTTTGGATGTGAAATGCCATCCGGGCAAAGTGGGTTCACTTCGTCAAATGGAGGGTATTCTTCCGGGTTACCACATGAACAAAGAGCACTGGATAAGCGTGGTTTTGGACGGCACTGTCGCAACCGAACACATACACGAACTCATTCAAGATAGTTACGAGTTAACCAAGTAGCGGCTCGAGCTGACGAATCATAGTTATTCGGCTCCACAGATTGTATTTGCACCCCCCGCATCGGGTGGTGTTTGGCTGTCTTGACCGGCTGCAACCTTGCACGAACGTCTGCTTATGGCTCAGGCGGTGTAAAAACGTTTTTCAGTGCGCCAGGCACTCAAAACCAGGCTGGAAGTCGCGCTTCTACGGGAAATCCACATCTGCAGATGTGCCGATAAATTCCAGATTTAACGTAGAAGCGCCCACTTCAATTTTGGCGACGCGTTTTTACACACTCTGGCCAGAATTGGTGTTCAGATTGACCACCGCCGAACAGGCTGCCAAGGCGCGTTTAGCGGTGTTCAACCGCTCGACTGCAGGTGTGCGGCTGGAAATGCCCGGGCTCTGAAGGTATGGGCCGTAAAATGTAGTGGTTGATACTCGGCCTTACGGTTGGCATCACAGATACGTTCATCCGCGGCTATAGTGAAGCTTCCCCCTAATAAGAGAGTGTCTTATGAAACGTTCAGTTTTGTTTTTCTTAGCAGGTTTTGTCGTGACTCCAATTTTTGCTGCTGATGATATGTGCACCATAAATCTGCAGAAGCTGTCCGACTACAAGGCCACGGCCAGCACTCTGGGGCAGCCACTGCTTGGACAGATCCACGACGCGAGAGTTGAGGCACAAAAAGCACAGGCTGAAGGTGATACGCAGAAATGCATCAGTCTGACCAACAAAGCGCTGCAGGATGTTGTGAACTCACAAAAAGGCCAGTAACGGAGGGCGTTGGACGGCTACGTCACTTAGGTAGCCGTCCATGCTTTGCGGAGGAGGGGCTGGGATTCACGAGCCTTGCCATAAATCTCGCCGCCGTTGGTCTCGCATGAGATGCCACTCTCTTCTCGTTAATACAACTTCATCTCCATGAGCAAGAACCTCCTCTTGAGCTATAGTTTTAAAGCCGTTCGTTCGGTTTGAGGGGGGCAGTAGTGATAGCTGTTCCAGTATCATCTATGATGTACAAAGCATGCTGGTGCAGTTGTAGTCGTGCTATAAGGGTTTAAATCAAAATCACAATCAAAAGTGACATATGCTTTCTATCTTAAATTCTATTGATGTCTACTCTTGGTGCCTGTTGATCTCTCTGCTGCTGGGTCTGTGTTTGGCAGCTTTTGCAGGGAAAATCACATGGGGGGCTAAAACTGGTCGTAATGTTGATTTTGATGATGAGTTAAAAGTAGTGCTGGGTGGTACGTTGTCTATGCTTGGTTTACTTATAGGGTTTATTCTTTCGTTTGCAATTAGCGGGCTAAATACTCGCGTGGTTGCAGAAGAAAATGAAGCGATTGCAATCGGGAATGCATTCCAGCGTACGACGTTGCTTAGTGAGTCCCAGCAACAAAAAGCTGAGATAATGTTGCAGGACTATTTGGCGCTGCGTATTTCGTTTTTTGAGACGAACGATGACAGCAAAAGAGCGGCTATCCGAATGGAATCAATTAAAGCGCAATCACATATGTGGGCTTTAATCAGCAAGATCGCAAAAGAGAAGTCGGGCTCGGTAATTCTAAGCGTTCTTAATGCAAGTGGTGAGCTGTATGTATCACAACAAAAGACGATGTCTAGTTGGCGGCGTCAAATACCCGGGGTGGCGTGGGTGTTGTTGGTTTTATGTGCTGCGTGTTCTAATTTTTTAATTGGTTACAATGCCAGAGGAAGTTCGAGGGGTAATACGCTGGTTTGTATTATGCCGGTTTTTACTGCGCTGGCATTATTTATGATTGCGGAAATTGATGTTCCAGGGAAAGGCCTTATACAAGTATCGCCCGATAATTTGAGGGCTCTCGTATTGACTCTGAAGCATGGGGGGCTAACTTTGTAGTTGATGAAACTGTCTATCTTGTGTGCAGGGTACAACTGCCTACTATTGGGTGTGCTTGGAATTGTTTGGCTTGGATTTCTAATAGCACTGATTGAGTGTTTGAGGACATGACAGAAAAGCAAAACCCCGGAGTTTCGCGATTCTAGGGCTTCTATTTTCGCCTCCATTTCTTTATGTCTGGCGAACCTGGTACAGAGATTAGCGGCCACGTGTCAATTGTTCACTACTGCGATAGGGCGATTGTGTCTGGTCGCACGATGCAGGAGAAGAGGTGGAACGTTTCTGTATGCGGGAGCATACATCTTGCTGTACATGATGTTTTTCCTCGATGCCCTACTGAACTGGGTAATTCATCGCGTCGTTGAGAAGAACATTACAGATCACAGCATTAGCACCATGGTTCGGGCTTGAGTCACTGTTGTCTATCATCTGATAAATCCTGAACCTGTCAGCCTGACTCAACACACTGAACGCTTCTAGAGCGTCGCCAAAGCCCTTGGTTATTTCTGCGGCTAAGTAAACCTGATGAGTGTCGAAAGTTTCTTCAATCGCGCTAAGTCGATGGCGCTGGCCCGCAAATATTTCATAAAACGGCGCGCCGGGCCGCGGTATTGAATTTATCAGAGCGCGTCTTGTTTTTAGTATCGACGTTCCGGCGGGAGGGTAAAACTAGAAGTCGACATATTTGCGTATTCAGAGGCGGAGCGTTGGAGTTGACAATGATGGGGGCAGTTATTTTTTGATCGATTTTAGAGGTGTGCTCTTAAGAGTCTTTAGAGTGACCAATTATTGGCGTCATATGTTTGGCTTGTTGGTGCGCACGATGTGTCCCTTTTTTATACAGTAATTACTTCTTTGAAACGTTTGTTTGACTGGTTGTTGGCGCCATTAGGTTGGCAAGTTTAAGGTTGGTATTTTTTTATTTTTTTTTGGGACTTTTCTCTGATTTACTTGTCAATTAGGATCAATGGCTATTTGTCTTGAATGGATTTCTAGTTCCTCAAGAGCTAACGGAATAACTTAGGTGTGTCCGCTAACGTAGTAGATTGTCTCCAGGTCTGCGGGGATGATCTCAAGTCGCGAGCGGTAGGGAGCAGGAATATGGAACATGGGCATTTAGTACAAGTTGTCGCAGTAGCCAACGGCAAAGGCAGGGTGGGGAAGACAGCTGTAGCCATAAATCTCTCCCTGGCGCTGCCGGAGCTCTGGAGACGACTTATATTGCTAGAAGCTGATCCGGGTTTACCGAATATAGGTGTTCTTTTGGGGGTTACTTCAAAATACACGCTTGTCGATTTAATTGAGAGTCGCTGTCAATTGTCCGATGTACTAGTACGAGGTCCTGGCGGGGGGGCATTGCTCAGTCGGCATCAGGTATGCAGAGTTCGTCGCATTTGTCGTCTACGCAGTTAGAGTTTTTTTAGTAAGACTTGTTGGACGGTCTAAAGGCTAATTTTTTCGGTGTATGAGGGTGGAGATATCGTCCTGTTATTCACTAACACTGGGAGTTACATTTGGCCTGCTATCGTTCGCTATGCAATTAATTAAACTCGGCTTTTTGTTGGTGTTGCGGTTTAGGACAGTCAAAAGCTAGCATTATACAAATGGGTTGAGAAAAACCGTCATGTAGTGTGGGGGCTGTAAGGATGGCGGCACATGTATTTTTTAAAAAGACAAGTCGTAAGCGCGAAACTAACTTGGTTGTCTTTCTGTTGTTTGTTGCTTGCCTTTCTTTGGCTATGTTGTCGATTTGGAGTGTTTGGTTATCTCGTGGTCGGGTTTTAAATGACGCTGAGCTTCGCGCTCTGAATTTGGCTAAGGCGCTTGATAGCTACGCAGAAAGTGTTATTAACAAAAGTTCTTTGTTGCTTTATGATTTGGTGGATCACCTGGAAAAAGATGGAGTTGAGTTTCAAAAAATAATTCGCTTGCGGGATCTGGTGGATAATCGACAGCATCTAATGGCACCCAGTAGTAGTGTGACTATTTATGATGAGAAAGGGGGCTGGGTTATGTCCTCAGCTGGGTCAATGCTCAAGGAGGTAAATAGCAGTGATCGGGAATTTTTTTCATACCATCTAAATAATCGTACAGAGAATATATTTATTGGCCCTCCTGCTGAGCGGCTCACTGCATTTCAATGGGTGGTTACAGTAAGTAAACGATTTAATGATAAGGATGGACGTTTTGCGGGTGTGGTTGTAATTACTTTAGCAGTCGAGGATTTTTTGGGTGTTTTTGGAGCTGTTGATCTGGGCAGTGATGGTGTTGTTGTGCTGACTAATGGTGACGGCAGAACGTTAGTTCGCTATCCGCTCTATGAGCAGAGTGTAGGCTGGAGCTTCTCGGAGTCCATAATTCACCTTGGGTATCTTGTTGATAGCATGGTTGCCTCAACACGTTTGGTTTCAAGTGTTGATGGAGTAGAGCGTATTTATGCATTCCGTAAAAATAGAAACCTTCCTTTGGTGGTGACGGTTGCTGTTGGTGTGGAAGAGTCTCTTGCATCTTGGCGTTTAGACGCTGAGCGCATAGCAAGCGCTGTACTGATATTGATGCTGTTTGTTGGGCTAATAAATGTTGTGTTGATTGTAAATGTAAAGAATAGGGATGAGGTGGAAAGCGACCTGATTGATGCGCGTGAGGAGTTACTCAAGGTCAATAATGAGTTGGAAGAGCTTGTTTCTATCGATCATTTGACAGGGTTGTTTAATCGTAGGTCTTTTGATGAGGCTCTTTCAAAGGCTTCTCTGCGTGCATGTCGAGATGGATGTTCACTCTCTCTACTAATTATAGATGTTGATTATTTTAAACGCTTTAATGACTTTTATGGTCACCTGCTTGGTGATGAATGTTTGAAAAAAATTAGCCTGGTGCTTAAGCGATGTTCAACTAGAGAGCTTGATTTTGTTGCGCGATATGGAGGTGAAGAGATAGCAATTATTTTGCCTGATACAGATATTCTGGGCGCTATTTCAATAGCTAAAAATGCCCTTGATGCAGTGTACAGATTGGGTGTTGCCCATGTCCGGAGCCCGCTTGGCAGGGTTACTGTAAGTATCGGCGTGGCCTGTATGGAGGGGGGGGAGTTGATAAGGAATGAGTTGATGTTAATTGAAGCGGCTGACAAGGCAATGTATGAGGCAAAAGCTTCTGGACGAAACTGTTACAAGGTTTTTAAAATACAGCATTAACTATCACCAGAAATGACGCAAGCCGGTGCCGGCGCTTGAATATCGTCAGGGGCGGCGCGGCCGTTAGTTTTCATTGATGATCGGCACGCTGCACCTGTATTCAGGGACAAATAATTCAAGGGAGAGAAGTCGTGTCAGCCACATCTGGAAACAGCAACATTTTTCGACTGGCAACCGCCCAGGCATTGGCGGGCGGTAACTCAGTCATCGTCTACGCAACCGGCGCTATCGTGGGGGACATGCTTGCACCGGATAAAGCATTGGCGACGCTGCCTATCTCCATTTTTGTCGTGGGCATGGCGAGCTGCACGCTACCTGCCGGCGCCATTGCGCAGCGCCATGGGCGCAGTCTCGTATTTATGCTGGGAGCGTTGTGCGGCATCCTGATGGGAGTGCTGGCTGCGATTGGCATTTATTTGTCTTCCTTCTTCATTTTCTGTGCTGCGATGCTGTTTGGTGGCGCTTATGCCGCAGTGGTGCTGACGTTTCGTTTCGCCGCCGCAGAATGCGTTCCAGAAAACAGGCAACCCTGGGCGCTTTCAATCGTCATGGCTGCCGGGCTAGTAGCAGGTGTACTTGGTCCACAGACGGTCACCTATACGATGGACCTATGGGAGTCCCACCTGTTTGTCGTTACTTATGTTGCAGCCGCATTAATGGCGGTGGTTTCGGCGGCGGTGCTGCTAGGTGTCGATTTTCCACGCCATGAGGCGGCTGTTCGTACTTCAGGTCGTCCGCTTGCGGTGATTGTTCGGCAGCCTCGACTCATCAAGGCCATGCTCTTTGGTGTCGTAATTTACACTTTGATGAACTTCCTGATGACGTCGGCCCCACTAGCAATGAAGAATGAGGGTCTTTCACAAGAGTCATCGAATCTGGCATTGCAGTGGCATATAATTGCAATGTACGCACCCAGTTTTTTCACTGGAAATCTGATCCGCCGTTTTGGGGCAAATCGCGTTGTGTTTATGGGGATGATGCTAACCGGCGCTGCTATTGCTGTCGGGCTTGCCGGCATGCAGTCCTCTCACTTTTATCTATGTTTGGTGCTTCTAGGGATCGGTTGGAATTTTGGTTTTGTCGGCGCCTCTGCGCTCGTCCTTCAGTGCCATAAAACAAGCGAAAGAAACAGTGTCCAGGCGCTCAATGATTTCATTGTCTTTGGCGCCGTGGTGCTCGGCTCGTTTGCATCGGGAGGTATATTGAATCGATACGGTTGGACCGTTATCTGTGCGCTTGCCTCTGTACCTGTACTGGTTGCTATGGCGACGTTGATACTGAGCGAGCATCGCGTCAGATATTCAACTCAGGAACGAACAAGCTAGGTAACGTCTGCTAATTACTGAATCGCCCCTAGTTTCGTAGACGCCTTTGAGAGGCTGCTTTTGGCCCCGAGTGTGTAAAAACGGTTCGCCAAAAATGAGGTGTACGCGTCTACGTTAAATCTGAAATTTATCGGCACGTCAGCATATGTAGATTTTGCGTAGCCGCGCGATTCCCCGTTCGGTTTTGACTGCATGTCGCGCTCAAAAACGTTTTTACACAGCCTCGGCCGGTTCCGGTCTCTCGCGACCGGCTACGAGCGACCCAAACCGGTCAGTCGCAGCAAACAGAAATTGGCCGATAGCGACCACCGATTCAGTGGTTCTCCCGGGGGCTTGGCGCAAGCACTACAACCTTGCGCTCTAGCGAACCTGTTCGGCCAGAGCACCTTCGACCTGAGGCCCTCTGCTGAAGTCGAGCATGGAAATGAAACTGTCTATCAGCGGTGATTCGTTGTGGGTATGCCAGCTCATGTACAGCCCGATGGCAGGGTTGGGAGACTCTGTCACAGGGGAAATTCTGCGAATCAGAACCTTGTCGAGCATGATCGAGTTGGCGATGGATTCGGGTACCAGGGCTACGCCGAAGCCGCAGGCCACCAGGCCGATCAAGGTATGGATCTGCGCGCTTTCCTGCACCACTTTTGGGTAAAAGCCAGCGGCTTCGCACAAGGCAATGAGCTGGCTGTGATAGCCGGGGCCCAGGGCTTCGGGTGTGAACACGAAGTCTTCGCCGGCGAAATCCCGCAGGTCGATTTGCCCGGTCTGTGCTTTTGGATGATGCGTGGGCAGCGCCATTACTATTTCTTCATCGAGCAACAAGCGCGATTCGACGTTTTCCGCCGAAATGGGCAGCCTGCGCATGAAGGCGATATCTGCCTCTGCGGACAAAATCGCTTTGGCCTGGCTGGAGGAGGGCATTTCCTTGATGATTAACTGGACCTTGGGAAAGGTTTCGCGAAACTGCCTGAGGGTGTTGAGCAACGACTCGTAGTAAGCGATGGACACCGTGGTGACAGTGAGTTTGCCGGCGATGCCTTCGGACACTTGGCGGGCGTGTTCCATCCCCAGTTCCAGTTCCTTGAGTGTGCTATAGGCGGCGCTCAGAAAGGCACTGCCTGCGGGTGTCAGTTTCACCTCGCGTTTGTTACGCGTGAACAGGCTGAAACCCAGTTTACCTTCCAGGCGATTGATGGCCTGACTCAGGGGGGGCTGGGCCATGTGCAGGCGAATCGCGGCTTTGTGAAAATGCAGTTCTTCAGCCACTGCGATGAACTGCCTGAGCAGTCGGGTTTCGATCATTTCTTCCGTTCCTTCATTTGAACTGATCTGTGTTACCCGTGGAGGGGCGGCATGTACTTGGTCAATATCGAACTCCGTGGTTGATCAAGGGATATGTTCCCTAAACAGGTCACGGGATTTAAGCAATAGTTTGATATGAGCAGGGTATCAACTTCGGTCCTGATTAGTATTAAACAACCCACATATTCATTGTTAAGGTGAGGTGGCAATCAAGAGGAAAAATCAATGAACTTTACAGGAAAGACTGCAATTGTAACGGGCGCTGGCCGAGGCCTGGGTTTCATCTATGCACGGGAATTGGCAAGGTTGGGCGCGAATGTCGTGATCAGTGATATCGGGGCGGACAACATCGGCGATGGTGCGGATACATCCATTGCCCTCGATGCCGCACGAACGCTCCAGTCCGAGGGGTATAGCGTTGTCGGTCATCACGGCGATCTGGCCAGCGAGCAGGGTTGCCGGCAATTGATCGAGACGGCCATCGAGGCGTATGGGCAACTTGATATCGTGATTCACAACGCCGGTTGGGTCGGTTATCAATCGATTGAAGAGGCGGAGTCGTCATTCATTGAACGCGCGCTCGATATCAATATCTATACGCCCATCTGGTTGTGTAAGCATGCCTGGAAATACCTCAGGCAATCTGCTGTTGCGCGCGTGGTACTGACCTCTTCGGATCGGGCGATGTATCAGCAATATGCTCAGCCGGGCCTGGTGGCTTATGCAGCAGGCAAAATGGCGCAACTGGGCATCATGAATGCGCTGAGCATGGAAGGCGCGACAGATGGCATTCTGGTCAACGCGGTATCGCCGGTCGCCAAAACCAGAATGTGGGGCGTGACCGGGGAACCGGACAACCTGAAGCCTCAGTGGGTGGCTCCCGGTGTGATCTTTCTGGCCTCGGAACTGTGTCAGGACACCGGCTACATTCTGCGGGCCAGCAATGGCCAATTCACCGCTACGCGGTTTGCCGAGAATAAGGGCGTCGACTATCCCGTCGACCTGGCTCGGGTCAAGGCATCCAGCGCCGAGCAGATTGCTCAATTGTGGGACCACATCAAGGAGTGTTGATATGCCTGCTCAGGAAGCGCTGCGTCTTTTTTCACCGTGTCAGTCTGATCTGGGTGAAAGCCCGGTCTGGGACCAAGCCTGTAATTCCCTATTGTTCGTGGACATCTCAGGTGGGCAGATAAACGTCCTGGACGAACAGGCCAACCTTACGCGGCTTTACGAGTCCCCATCAAGGATCGGCGCGTTGGCATTGACCAATGCCGGTAACCTGATTTTTACCCGGAATGCCGGCGTCGCCATTCTGAATCGCTCCAGCCTTCAGGTGAGCAACAACACGAAATTAGCCATCACGCCCTCGTCCTATCGTTTCAATGACGGCGCTTGCGACCCTCAAGGACGCTTCATCACCGGTTTGATGGACGAAGCTCACAGCAAAAACACCGGCAAACTGTATCGATATGATGCAGGGCTGAATGCCTCGGTAGTGCTGGACAATATCGGCCTGCCAAACGGCCTGGTGTGGTCAATCGACGGCAGTGAACTGTTTTTTGTCGATTCGGTGGCCCGCACGATTTATCGCGCCCGCTATCCGGCTACCGGCAACTATCTGGAGCAGGTGTCGGTGTTTGCCCATACACCGCCAGACCTCGGCCGCCCGGATGGGTTGGCAATGGACACGGAAGGGGGCATCTGGGTGTGTCAGTTCAATGGCGGCTGCCTGCTCAGGTACGATCGCCACGGTGAGCTGACCCGGACGATTGAGATGCCGGTCCCGCGCCCCACCAGTTGCTGCTTCGGCGGGGCCGACATGCGCACATTGTTCATCACCAGTGCCAAATTCGGGATGTCGCCCGCCGAGCAGGCCGACTTCCCCGCAGCCGGGAATATCTACAGCATCCGACTGCCGATCCCTGGCGTGCCCCGGCACCGGTTCAAGGAGCTTTGAGGCGTTTACGGCTCTTTTGCGTTGGCGGTTGGTCCGAGGCTCCGCCGGCTAACGGGCGTGAGCAGTCTATCGGTTCCGTTTTAAAGGGGCTTCTGCGTTAGCCAAGCTCCCCAGAACAGACTGCTGAAGAAACGAGTAGCGTCTCCGAATCCTGAGTCATGCATCAATTGTTGAACTGCTGCCTAGGAATGTGGCGGGTCAGCTCCCTGGAGAATTTTTCCTAGTTTGGTCTTCACTTCATCCGGGCTGGCGCCATGTTGTCGCCACCTTTGCCCCCAAGCGGCCAGCAATAACGGTTGGCTGGCATAAGCATATTGATTGCCAGCCACAATCAGCGGCGCGCCCGGTTTTAGATGAGCCCGAATCGATCGTAAAATTTTTCGCTTCGCAACCTCCCCATCGAGATGATGGAGCACACCGATCAAGGTCGCTGCGTCGTATGACTCGTCCGCTGTCAGGTCTTCAACATGCCCAAGATGCAGGCTTGTTCTTTCGAGCAAATTGTTTGCCCCCAGCTGCTGCGCCGCAACCTCCAGCATCGGCTCGGATGGATCAACGGCAGTGAAGCGCCATGTTGGCTCCAACATTGCCATCGCAATAATTTCCTGAGCCGTACCGCCAGCGCCAACGACTAGCACTTTTGCGGAGCGTGCATTGCCGAGGCTTGCCGACAGCATGCATGCAGCAAGATCATGGCAGGCGTCATACCCAGCTAATGCGATACGGCTCTGTCGTCCGTACTCATTGGCCCGTGAGGTATCAAATTTTTCAGCTGCGTTTAGATGGGATGATTTCAAGGCGCTTCTCCGTGTCCTTGAATTAAGTTACGCCAGAGAGTTTCATAATAAAAATTCATTAGTTTTATGGTATGCATTCCTCAGGGGAATGCTTGCCTCGCCTTCGCGATAGACAGTTATGGGGCGAAAGATGACCTCTATCAGGAGAGCGCTGGATTACAGCTTGAAACGCTGGACGGCGCTATCGCACTCTCGATGACGGGGCCGTACACATTGGCAATAATTGGGCGCAGAACCAGATCAGGCCTTGGGCGCCAGGGCGAAAGAACTGGCTCTTGGCAGGCTCGGAGCGTAGCGGCAAGCGGGCGGCGGCGATCATGAGTTTAATCCCGTCTGCGTGGCTCAACGGGCATGACCCGTACGCTTATTTGAAGGACGTTCTCATGCGCCTGCCGACACAGCGGGCTAGTGAGATCACCGAGCTTTTGCCACATAAGTGGATGCCCGTTTAATGACGCTGGCGTGATGGGCAGATGCTCACAAAAAGCCTTCACGAAAAGCGATGTCTCCCTCCAGTTTTCACTGGAGGGAGGCATCCCATCGCACTTACTGAATGCAGCGACCCTGTCGTTTTACTCGCTCGTCAGAGGCCGATAAGCGCTTTGGCGACATGGCCCGCGATACTAGGGTTCTCATTCAGTCTGCGCGTGCTGTAACCGTACCAGTCCATCCCAAAAGGTACGTAAATGCGCACGCTGAATCCCATTTTCAACACCTTGTCACGCAAGGGTTCGCAAACACCTAGCAGCATCTGGAATTCAAACTGGGTGCTATCGATACCGTTGTCTCGGGCCAGCGCAATAACTTGCTCGATCAATGCAGCGTCATGCGTGGCCACACCGACAAAGCTGCCGGTGTTAAAGCAGCGCATAACGTGATTCAAAAAATGAGTATTGATGGCGGTACGGTCACTCCATGAGCCGTTTACAAGGTGCGATCGTTCCTCCACATAGATACCCTTGCAGATGCGAAACGTGTTTGTTTCACATGTGAGCGCCTCAATATCCTGATAAGTACGCTTCAAATAAGCCTGCAATGCCAGCCCTACATTGTCATGGCCTATTCTCAACTGGCGGAACAGATCGATTTCTTTTTGGGTGCAGTTAACATCTTCCATATCTATGCAAACAGAGTTTTGATGACCCTCTGCGGCTTCAAGAATGCGCTCTGCGAGACGTGCGCATTGCTGCATGTCGAGGAGTAATCCAAGCGAGGATGGCTTGATCGAAATATTGGCTTTTAATCCGTTGGCTTGAATCGCCTCAAGCAAATCAATGTAATCGATCGCCGTATTCTCAGCCTGTTGTGGAGTCGAAACAGTCTCGCCCAACACGTCGAGGGTCACACAAAAACCTTGTTCATTTAGCTGTTGAACTCGCGCAAGGGCTTCGCCTAGCGTGGCACCAGCAATGTAGCGGCGGGAGATTTTTTGGATAATTGCGCGAGGAATAAAAGGGATGGCACGAGCCATCAAAGCGTTAAAAATTTGCATATCAATACCTGAGACGAAAAGCAGCCAACTTCCATTTCTTCGAGCCAAAGCGTCGAAAAACCACGGACGAAGCAAAGCCACCACTCCTTTGGGGAGCAGCATGAAGCAGAGTCACAACCGTATGTGTCAGTACATAGCGGCAGCGTCTACTGCGAACTTCAGTTCATCGATGGGGGCCAGGCGGCGGCGTGCATGCTTTCTTCTCTAGGTGTTTGCTAACGTCAAATGTTGTTGCCCCAGTATTGCCCAAGCTATTTGTAGAGCTTGAAGGGTGCTGAACGTTGATCCATACCACAAAAAAAAGCAAGGCGAGTTGGGCGTACGCTTACTTTCAAATGGGTATTTCATGCAGCCAACACGCCGCTCCTGTTCCAAGTCCTTCAAGGCCCTGGTCATTCAAGAGTGCGTCCAGCCCGGCGCTTCGATTGCCAGTATCGCGCTCAGCCTCAACGCAAACCTCGTCCACTAATGGATTCGGTTTCACGCGCAGAGAAGCACGGCGCTGACACCTGCATTCGTCCCCAAGTTCTTCGAGTTGCACGCAACGAACAAGAGCCAGATCCGACCATGGGCCCTTGGACGCAAGAACTGGCTCTTCGCCGGATCGCTACACAGCGGCAAACGGGCGGCGGCGATCATGAGCTTGATCCAGTTGGAGCGGCTCAACGGGCATGACCCGTACGCCTATCTAAAGGATGTTCTCACGCGACTGCCTACGCAGCGCGCGAGTGATATCAGCCAGCTACTGCGGCATCGGAGGAAACCCCGCTAACTGACGCAAGGTGAGCTGGACAGACGCTATCAAGGGGCTGGCGACTCTTGACCCATAGCCCAAATTGTTTCATTACCTCAACAACAGGCTCTAACCGCCGTCCGTCAACGGTGAGTTCGTATTCAACCGTGACGGGCACGGTGGGAAATACTGTACGTTTTACGAGTCCAGCTTCCTCAAGGGCGCGTAAATCAATGGTCAGCATTCGTTGCGAAATAGCGGGAATGTCCCGCCTAAGCGCATTAAAACGCTTTGGCCCATCGAGCAGGTAGGATGCAAGAAGCAGGCGCCAACGGCCACCTAGCAAACGCATCGCTTCTTCGACCGAGCAGCCTGAGATGTTGTCTTTCATGGTCAGAGTCCTGCATTGGTTTAGGTATACTTTTTGTACCTATACTACAAAATAGTGCCTTCTTCCTATTTTATACCGGATATCTAGAATGAGCTGAAGCCGTCTCTCAATTGGAATTGACAGCGCTTACTCATGCTCTGGAGTCTGCAAATGAAGCTGTACTACATCCCCGCGTCTTGCTCCCTCTCGCCACATATCGTCCTGAATGAGCTTGGTCTAGATGCCACACTGATTAAAGTCGATCACAAGAAGCACCTCACCGAATTGGGCGCCAATTACTTTGAGGTCAACAACTTTGGCTACGTACCTGCAATCGAGCTGGACGACGGCACTCTCCTGCGTGAAGGGCCAGCAATCGTGCAGTATTTGGGTGACCTGAAGCCGGAGCTTGGACTTGTTCCCACTCATGGCACCCTTGATCGATATCGACTTCAAGAATGGTTGAGCTTCCTGACGTCTGAAATACACAAGGGGTACATTCCCTTGCAGTACTCAACACTCGCGGGTAAGTACGTAGACACTGCCAAGCCAAAGTTGGAGAAGCGTTTCGCCTGGATTGACGAACAGTTGACTACCCGACCATATCTCATGGGTGACTCCTTCACTGTGGCTGACGCCTATCTGTTCGCATTAATAGGCTGGGGTCAGGCCGACTGGTTGACCAGCTATTACAAGGCCGACATACACTTCGACGATTTGCATTACCTTCGTGCATGGTATGAACGGGTTAAAGTTCGTCCCTCGGTTCAGAAAGCGCTGCGAGAAGAGGGTCTTGTGTGACGGCAGATGCGTGCTGATTGAGAGGGTTATCGACAATGGAAGGGCTAACGTCCGCTCGTAGTTGATAGCTGCCATGAACGTGACAAGGATTCTCCCCAAACAATCCCAACTGCTGACACAGCACAACAAGCTGTCGACAGACGCCTCGGATGGCTTGGCTGTTGTCTTTTCGCAAGTTGGCGATGGTCTTGAAGTCGGGCATCAAACGTCCGGTCAGCCACATCAGCTCGACGTTGCGTTGGGCTTCTCGTTCCAGGCGCCGGCTCGACTGAAGGCGGTTCAGATAACCGTAGATACAGATCTTCAGCAGAGTAGCGGGGTGGTAAGCCAGGCTAAACTTGGCGTTCCAGCGCGGTGGGCAACGTCATGGGGCTCGGTTTACAGTGAGGCGTCTCGGGGCCGGAGACGCCATGCGGTGTCCAGATTGCCACAGTCTTTCAGAGGCGGTACAGACTGCCTAAGTCAGCGCCATCCATCGGCGTGCTGTCCGTGCAGCCCGTCATCGGCAAACCCTGTGACCATCCTGCCGCCAAGGCTTGCACGTCACGCAAGGGATCGGACGCCTTGGCGCGTTCATTTCGAATGCGGCAGGTTTCAGGATCAGTGGCAAACAGACCGCGAGCGAAGACTCGACCCTGCTCGGCCAGTTTGGCTGTCTTCGGCCCGCGGATCTCCGCGAAGCGCTGCAAGGCTTCATCAAGGCCGTCCGTTCCTTCCAGGCACCTGGCAAGATGCCAAGCGTCTTCCAGCGCCTGACAAGCGCCCTGGCCCGATGTCGGTAACGGCGCGTGCGCCGCATCTCCCACTAGCAGCACATTGGCTCGGCTCCATGTGTGCAGCGGCTCCAAGTCGTGTACGGCAATCATTCGGATGGCGTGCGCCGGCGTCGCCTGGATGATACGGGCGATAGGCTCTGGCCATCCCGCGAACAGATCCTCGATCTCCTTGCGCATATCGTCTGCGGGCGTCGCCCCTGACAATGGCCGCGCCTGCGCCGCTGCCCAGTAGACCAACTCCGGCCGGACCGCCACGCAACCGAAGCGATTGCCCGAACCCCAATAATCCTGAATCGCCATATCGCTCACTAACGCACGCTCTCCTTGTGCCACCCCGATCCAGTTCACAAATCCCTGATAAACCGGCGTGTTATCCCCCGCAACGAACTCGCGTGCCACCGACCCCATACGGCCATCGGCGCCGATAAGCAGATCTGGACGGATACTCACCCCGTTCTCGAAGCGCGCCACCGCTTTGCCATTTGTCTCCAGATCGATCCCCACCGCCCGATGCCCGAACTCCACCGGGATTCCGGCCTGTGCCGCATGGTTCAGCAGCACTGCCTGCAAGTCCCTTCGCAAAATGGTATGAGTCGGATATCCCATTGTCTGGTCCAGCAGCGCGATATCGATGCCCCCCAACGAATTGCCCGCAGCGTCCTGGCGGCGCACTACCACTGGCCGGCCACCCGCTGCCGCGATGTCCTGGAGGAGGCCCAGCTCCTCCAGCACAAGGCCAGCGTTGGGCCAGAGCGTCACGCCAGCCCCCATAGTTGCTGGCCCGGCCCGGCGCTCATATACCCGGGGGCTGTGTCCCCGTTTGCGCAAGGCAAGCGCCGCGCTCAACCCCGCAATTCCGCCGCCAAGTATTCCGATTTCCACGCTGGATCTCCTATTCAATCCGTCCCGACGCGTCATCGGCGACAACCCATCGGACGAGACGGCATCTTAGATTCCGTCAATGTGGAGAACTATTATGTAAAAATGGGCGACTTTAATACCTTGATCGGGACAATCATGCGCAATGCCCTCGACCTGAACACCGTCCGTGTATACGTGGCGGTCGTCGATGCACAAAGCTTTGCCGGTGCGGCGCGCCTACTGTCCCTGCCATCCTCTAACGTCAGCCGCCACGTCGCCTCGCTGGAACGCAGATTGGGCGTCCGCTTGCTGGAGCGCAGTACTCGTCACCTGCGCATGACTGAAGCCGGCAGACTTCTCTACGAACGTACCAAACCTTTGCTCGACTCCTTGCTCTCCACTGAGGAAGAGCTTGGTGCGGTGCAGCGTGAACTGCGGGGGCCCTTAAGGATGTGCATGCCAGGCGAAGCGCCAAGGCTACTAGCCCCTATCCTGGCCGAATTCTGTAGCCTCCATCCCGGCGTCGAACTGGAGTGCGACACGCGCCTGACCGGTATAGAAGCGCTACGGGAAGACGTGGACCTCTCCATTGTCTTCCATCGTGGTCGCCAGGATGACAGCACCATCATCACCCGCGAACTCGCTACGCTACCCAGCATTGTGGTTGCGGCGCCCGCTCTGTTAGCCAAAACGGGAACTCCGCGCCAAGTGCGCGAGCTTGAGTCCTTGCCGTGCATTACTACTCTGAGCGCATTGAAGGGCCAGCCCTGGATGTTTCTCGACGCCACAGGTGAAATCGTGAAGGTATCTGTGCGTAGTCGCTATCGTGTCAACAGCGGAGAACTTGCGTTGGCAGGCGCGCGGCAAGGCATCGGTTTCGCGATAGTAGCAGCCCATCCATGCCAGGAAGATCTTGCCGCGGGCCGATTGCGGGAAGTGTCGCTGGACTTGCGCCCAGCGCCGCTGCAATTGCTTGGCGCGTACAGCCACCGGCATTCCGTGACGGCGCGGGTTCGGGCATTGCTGGAATTTATACAGCTGCGGTTGGAACGAGTTGGGAGCGGTGCAACAGGCCCAGCTACGCAGCGAGAACTGCCTTTTCCCTAGCCGGCTGCATACCTCAGACCATCTATCCACTCGCTAGCCGACCCATAGCGGGCAGTTGCATTGATTGACGAATGAAGAGTTGTGTTTTGTTGCCCAAGAATGACCGCAACAGCACCTATTCAGAAAAAATCAAATACAAATGCGTATCAGTACATGTGGTTTGGATATAACATACGCCGCGTTAAATTGGCACGTATGCCGTCCTATATGGCTATATCACAAGGTTCCCTCGATGCGTCGTACTCTGGTTTCCATCTGTGTGCTTCAGGCGTTTTCCGCTTCCTCTTGGGCAGAGCAACCTGCAGCCGATAAACCCAGCCTGGAGTTGCAGGCCACTGAAGTCGTCGGCACACCAGACTTTGAAACCGCGCTGGGGCCAGTGGACGGCTATCGCGCAAGCCGTTCGGCGAGCGCCACGCGTACTGACACTTCGATCCATGAGACACCGCAGTCCATCAGCGTGGTGAGCAAAGATGTTGTAGAGGACATCAGTGCCACGCGATTGCAGGATGCGCTGGATTATGCAGGCGGAGTGGGGCGTGCCAACAACTTTGGTGGCCAGGGCCTAACCACGTTTACGGTGCGCGGGTTTACGACCGGTGAGTTTTATCGCAACGGTTTCCCGATCAACCGTGGCTACCCAAACATGCCGGATGCGAACACTATCGAGCGACTCGAAGTGCTCCGGGGGCCGGCGACCATGCTCTATGGCCGTGGAGATCCGGGCGGTACGTTCAACGTCATTTCCAAACAGCCGCTGGCGGTGCCAACGGTCACCCTGGGTAGCCAACTCGATGACCAGGGAATGAAACGTGGCACGCTGGATGCGTCCGGCCCGCTCGACGAAGAAGGGCGTCTGGCTTATCGCTTGAATGTGGTGGGTGAGGGGGGTGACACCTTTCGTGATCATGTCGAGGGCGAACGATACGGCGTGACGCCGGTCATTTCCTGGCAGGCCACTGACGATACCAAAGTGATTTTTGAAGGCGACTTCATGCGCAATAATCACCCGCTGGATCGCGGTGTGACGCGCTATCCCAATCAAATCGGCACCGCTTCACGCGACACCTTCTTCGGCGAAAAAGACGTTGGCAAATTGCACAACGACAACAACATGGCGCAGCTGCGTTTCGAGCACGTGTTGAGCGATAACTGGACGTTGGGCGGTGGGTTCCAATGGCTCGACGGCACCCTGAAGGGGAATGCCATTGAAGCCAACGGTGTGGCCCCAGACGGACGTACCCTGGGCCGTAACTTCAACTACCGCAAGCTGGAGTGGACGGACAAGGACACCCAGCTCAACCTCACCGGGCACTTCACCGCAGGCGGCTTTGATCACACGTTGCTGATAGGAATCGAGTACGAAGATTACGACTACAAGTCGATCATCCAGCGCTCCAGCGGGGAAGTGAGTGCCTACCCGATTGATATCTTCAACCCGGTGTATGGTCAACCTCGTCCTGCATTGACCCGAACCCCGACGAACGACAAGGAAAACCTCAAGACCTACGCCACTTTCCTTCAGGATCAGGTGGTCTTGACCGAGCGCTTGAAACTCCTGGCCGGTGCTCGTTTCGAGCGCTTTGATCATGACTATGAAACCTTCGTGCAGGACGGCAAAAGCTGGGAAGCCAGCGGTAATGCCGTGACCCCGCGCGTGGGAGTGACTTATGACCTCACCGACACCGTGGCCATCTATGCCGACGCGGCTCGCTCGTTCAAACCCAATACCGGTGCCAGTCGCCAGGGCGGTGGTTTTGATCCGGAAAAGGGCAAGTCGTATGAACTTGGTATCAAATGGGAAGCGCTGGACGATCAGTTGAGTGTCGACGCTGCGATCTATCAGATCGAAAAGAGCAACGTGCTCACCACCGATCCTGTGGTCTCGACCTTCAGCGTGGCAGCGGGCGAGGTGCGCAGCCGTGGTTTCGACCTGAACATTGCCGGCAACCTGACCCCGCAATGGCGAGTAATCGGTGGCTATGCGTATGTTAATGCCGAGGTGACCAAGGACAACGTCATCCAGTCCGGTACCCGCCTGGCGAACATTCCGAAAAACAGTTTCAGCCTGCTCAATGTCTATGAGTTCCAGGATGGCGCACTGAAGGGCCTTGGCCTTGGCACCGGCCTGAAGTACGTCGATGAGCGTGCGGGGCAGACGGCCAACATAGCTTTTTCGATGGGCAGCTATACCGTCGTCGATCTGCTGAGCTACTACAAGGTCAACGACCAGATCAGGCTTAATCTGGATGTTAAAAACCTGACTGACGAGGACTATGAGGAGGGTTCGTTCGGCAACGTTTACGCCTATCCGGGGTCGCCGAGAACCGTGCAGGTCGGAATCTCGTACACGTTGTAAATTGATAGGTCATTGCGTCGAGAAAACACCCCTCGGCTTCATTGAGTCTGTTGTGACCGGGTAATTTCGGTTTGAGCGAAATTGCCCTTCGAAAGGCCGGTTCGATTCCGGCTTCGGCCTCCACATTCGAAAGCCCCGTAGACCTTGTTCTACGGGGCTTTTTATTGAGCGCAGGAAAGTGAAGTGTTCCATTGCTTTGAACATGCTTGCTGACGCTGGCCAGTTCGACAAGATCACCCAGCGTATCAACGGTGGCCAGAACGGCGCGGCCGATCGGCAGGCGCTGTATGCCAGAGCGCTTAAGGTGTTGGCGTGAAGATCGATGCGGTGAAGTGGGGCGGGGTGCTGCTGATCATCCTGGCCCTGATGGCGGGCAGCGAATGGGCTGCACGGGCGTGGCAGGCTAGCGCCTGCTGCGATTAGCCACACAGATGCGCCATAGTAACGTCCAAGACTGCCAACTCCAGGTCGATGAAATACGCAAGTGGTCCATCATTACACTAACGAATCATCTTCC
Organism: Pseudomonas sp. ML2-2023-6; assembly: GCF_037055265.1. Lineage (NCBI taxonomy): Bacteria > Pseudomonadati > Pseudomonadota > Gammaproteobacteria > Pseudomonadales > Pseudomonadaceae > Pseudomonas > Pseudomonas sp. ML2-2023-6. The sequence continues at coordinate 2,965,207 of NZ_CP146347.1, forward strand.
TTGCGATCCATCTCGGTGACCGAGGTCAATCGGGTTAATTTTTGTGCGAGATACATTCGCAAGTCGTCCATATAAGTGAACACCACCGGAAAGCCGACAACTTCCCGGCCATTTAACCGGGCAAGTTCCCGGCTCTCGCTACTGGCGTCGCGCACGGTCGCAAGGTCGCCCAAGGTGGCCCACCGCGCCCCTGGTAGAGAAATTGGACGAGTCGCGAGCGCCTCTACGCTTGCGGCGCTACCCAGCGTTCTAATGGTTTGTTCGCGGCCGTAAAGAATGATGCGTCCGCCAGGTACATCCACATTGCTCTGCACCAATTGTGTGTTGACCTGTTCGGCGCTGATGCCTAGTGCTGCAAGACGATCCGGCTTGAGTTCAATCAGGATTTCACGGTTCACGCCTCCCATGCGCTGTACCCGCTGTACGCCGGGTGTCGTGAGCAATGCTCGGCTGGGTAAGTCGATGAATGCGCTTATGCCGACGACAGCCAATAACAAGAACAGAACCAGCGTGGGAATGGGCTGGCGAATGGCCCAAGATGACATCTGGAAATTCACGGTGTTTCCTCGGTCAGATGTGCATCGGCGTCGGAGGTGGTCACAACATCTCCTTCGCGCACAAAAGCGGACGCATTTGCCACTACCCGCTCGCCCGCCTGCAAGCCCGAGGTGATTTCCAGCAAGGCACCGCTGCGCCGACCGGTTGTCACCATCCTGCGCACGATGATCCCCTTGTCATCGACCTGCATCACGGAGGCAAGATTGGTATCGATGACAGAAACCGCCCGAGCCGGCAATGTCACGTCGAGCTTGCGTCGTTCCAGGCCTAGCGTCGCTTGAGCATAGGTGCCGACGCGAAGCAGTTGAGAGTCGCTCAACGCAATGCGCACGCGGCCGAGCCGGGATCTGGCATCAACCTTTGGGGCGACCAATCGAAGGGTTCCCTTCACGGGGGAAGTAATCCCGGTAATTTGAACGTGAAGCGTTTGTCCTGGTTCAATGTCGATCAGATCGGTTTCCGCCACCTCACCCTCGAATTCGATGAGCCCCTCTCTAATCAAGCGGAACAGGGGATCGCCACCGCTCAACGAGCCTGCACGTGCCGTGCGCTCCGCGATAACGCCTGCAAAGGGCGCCTGGATGTCGGCCTTGCTCCGCTGGTGGCGAGCGTCGACCAGTTGCGCGAACGCTTGTTCAACTTCGGCGCGTGCTGCACGAAGACTAGCCGCTGCAGTGAACGCTTGAGCACGACTCTGATCTACCTGCTGCTCACTGACCGCTCCGCTTCCGCTCAGCAGTTCGATGCGTTTGAAGCTGGCTTCTGACTCAGCTTTGACAGCTTCCTGCTGGGCGACTATTGCACAGGCACGCGCCCACACTGCTTTGGCTTGACGAACTTGCGCGTCCAGGCTTTGAGTTTCCAGCCTCGCCAGCAACTGACCAGCCTGGACACTGTCTCCTTCCTCTACTTTTACCTCTGCCACACGCTGCTCCGGCAAGGAGGAACTGATCGCAATTTCCTCGCGTGCAGCGAGCGTTCCATTCAGGAGCAAAGAGCTATCGAGCATCGCAGGGCCTGCCGTGACTGTGCTGACGCGCAGTGGAGGTATTACCGATGCCGCTGGTTCGTAGGAAGGCCAGAGGAGCCATGCTCCCAAGCTGACCAGCAGCAGGCTGACACCCGCCCAAAGCCACAAGCGGTGAGAGCGTGACGCACTAGCAAGGGCGAGGTTCGGGTTCATCGGAGTTTTCATTGAGGTAGTCCGAAAAAGCACGTCGCAATGACGGAGAGTAGGGCTTGACGCGCGCACCCGTGCCGCCCCAGCGTTTACTGGAGAAGGGGCGTCAAGCAGGCAGTGAACCTAGAGAAATGGCCTATTCAAGAAATCGTCTGATCATGCGCATCAGCGTTGGCGTATAGGTACTGAGCTCGAAGTCCGGATCCAGCACAGAGCGGGTGACTGCACCATCAATGAGGGCTATTAGCCAAGTGGCGGCAAACTTCGGCTCTAGGGTGGCATCGATCTGACCCTGGACGATGCCCCGTTGCAGAAGCGCGACCAGATCGTTTTTGATTGCTGCTTCGCTGGCAGCGAACAGCGTTGCTATTTCAGGGTTGCGCATGGATTCGGCGACCACCTCAACGCCGATCTTGGCGTAGACCGGATCGGCGCACTGCAGCAAGAGGCTGTTGACCAAGCGCTCAATCGCCACGATTGCATCGGGTTCTGCGGCAAGTTGGGCGAAGCGCTCGCTCATTTCGCGTCGATCTTCCTCCGCTATGGCCTCAATGATTGCCTGTTTACTGGGGAAGTAGTGAAACAGGTTGCCAGGGCTCATACCCGCAGCTGAACAGATCTGGTTGGTCGAAGTGCCGCGAAAGCCTTTCTCGGCGAAGCACACTACAGCTGCCTCGAGGATCTGGTGCAGCTTGGCCTGGTATTTATCAGGATCAACTTTTCTCATGTCATCTCCGCGGTGCAGGGCTGTATCTTTATTTACTAGATAGACTACTTAGTCTATTATTTGGCAGCTCCCACGCAGAGTCAAGCAATGCAGCAAAAGGATCTTTCTGTAAGCCGACAGGCGACATCCCATATTTGGCAAAGGCTCCATCTATTGCGGCCGCCCAACGCATGGTTGCCCATGGCAATACGCAGCCCTGGCGCGGCGTAACAAACCATAAGCTCGGCTTGATCCGGTACTGACAATTTGGCTCGATTGGCTGCAGCTCATGAAACCTGAAAGGTAGTGACTATGCATAAAGTAATCTGGATGAAGCGCTATCGCGGATGGTTGATTTCCATTGTTTGTCTCGTCATGGCTATCGCTTTTTTTGTTCTCTCGCGGCTTGATACTTATGGTCTGGATCGCAGAGTAAGCGAGCCTTTTTCATTCGAAGCCAATGGATTACTCCTGGCGGGTACGCTTTGGCTTACCGCTTGATGCAGGCGCTGGACGTAGTCGTCTCGCATGGCCTTGCTAAGTACTCCACTGGGGATTTTGACCTGGATGATGCAAGGAATGGCTTGAGCGCTGACATCCACCCCACCACATTTCCAGGAACCGCTAGGCACTTCTTCAATTAGCGTCCAGCACAAGCTCCGTTGACGTGGATCGCTGCCCATTTGCTCGACCTCGACTGCTTCTTTCGTAATCGCTTCGCTAAGCAGTGCCTGTTGTTCGTAAGTAAATGAACCTTGAGGCACTTTGATTAGAATATTGGGCATACAGATTAACGCTCAATGAAATGGAGTCGTTATTGAGCCAGCACTGAAGCGCCGCAGCCAGCGACCGAATTGACATCTTTCGTGCATAATCAGCCAATGAATGATTTTAAAATTGTTGTAGTTGAAGGCGCCTTTGCCTCCAGTGTCGCACTGACCCTGGATATCCTTTCGACGGCAGCGATCCTCGCCAAGCGATTGGGCATTGCCACCCCACGTTGGCAAGTCTGTGGACTGAGTACGGATCGCGTTCCGCTCGGCCAAGGCATGCACATTTTTCTTCAGCCTTTGGTTACCGACGCTGATGACCGCTCATGCTGGATCATTCCGGGCATCGGCATAGCGGACGTAGCCTTGATTGAGCAGCGGTTGCAACAGCCGGACATTACATCGCTGGTACCGGCATTACAGGCTCATATAAGGGCTGGGGGTACCGTAGCTGCCTCATGTTCTGCAGTATTCGTGTTGCAGGCTGCGAATGTGCTCGCTGGGCGCTGCGTTACCACTTGCTGGTGGATGGCACCCTTGCTTCAGCAGTGGGCGTCGGAGTGCCAGGTAGATGCTGATCGCATGGTCATCTCTGATCCCCCGTTGCTTACCGCAGGCGCAGCGTTAGGTCACAGCGATTTGATGCTGCAACTTCTGCGCAGTTATTTTTCCCCGGCGCTGGCAGATGCCGTTGCACGAACGCTACTGATAGACGCCCGACAGTTGCAATCGCCCTTCATGGTCCCGGCAATGATGGCTCAGGGAAATGAACTGATCGCAAAGCTGACGGCTCATATCGAAGCCTCGCTACCCGCGACCATTAGCGTCAGTACACTTGCATTCGACTTTGGCTTGTCAGAGCGAACGTTATCTCGACACATACACAAGGCTACCGGTTATAGCCCGTTACGGCTGATCCAGCGTGTCCAGGCCAATAAGGCCCGTGAGTTGCTGGCAAACAGTAAATACTCGGTCGATACTATTGCCGAGCGCGTCGGATACCGGGATGCCACATCTTTGCGGCGATTGATGAAGAAAATGCTTAATGCCACACCTCGGCAATTGCGTTAAGTCGACAAAGCAGTCGCCCAATAAGCAGTGAGCCTGTGGCACTTGCCAGGTGAGGAGTGGGGCTACCAGCTCCCAGTGCTGATGGGCGCGTCAAACATCGTCGATGTGTGTGAGTTGACCTCTGAAAGAAATCGGACCCTGAGTATCACTTCGCTGGGCAGTGACATGCGCTTTCGAGCTCACGTGATAGTTGTTCTTGATACTGGTTTGTTTAAAAAGATTTTGATAGTGATATGTCGATGTAATAAATTTGTTTTAAGGGGCTGACAGTGGAGATGTTGTTTGTGTCTATGAATAAGCGGCTGGTAATAATCCGAAGAGATACAGGTTGTAGTGTCTCTTCGGAATCCGCTGGTTATGCCGTAGTGCTTAGCATAGTCCAAAGAGCATCACAGTGAGGAGTACACTACCGTTTAGGTATATCGTTGCTTTAAGGCCGGTAGGCATAAATGTACCGCATGTTTCTGCGCAAACTTTTAACTGGCCACTGATCGGGATTGAAATCGGTGAATTTACACAGTAGTCACCGAAAACCGGGAGGGTAAAGCAGATTTTGTTGGTTGCCTGATTATAGCTGGCCCCAACACAGACTGACATCCTCAGCGCTAGCACACCCTCAAATGTCGGGGGGGAATCAGCCGTAACGCCGAACCCGACAGTCGTGTAATCAGGGATATGTTCGCTGGATGCTAATTTGTTATGTTCCTTGCAAGTGCAGTCGCTCATCACAATAGCCTCATCCTGAGTATTTGTTGGTGATTACCAATAGGGCTTAACTTAGCCCTGAGATGGTAAGTTCGCAAGTTATCCTGGGCCAGGTTTGATATCGAATCGAGATTGTGGATTTTCCGTATTGGTTATTTTGATATAAGAGGTGTTTGTAGCGTTTTTTTTGTTTTTTAATTGCCTTTTGTTGTAGGGAATATAGATGAATGCTTTAAAAAATATTTCGATTTTTATCTGTTTGGTATTGCTGTCTTACAGTACCTGTGGGCCCCGTAGAGCCCAACTTGACCCAGCGAATGCTCATTGAATTATCGGAATCACCGGCGACGGCGATCAAGGACTGATCGCGCTTCAGGTCTACATCAGAGAGACTTCAGGTACCCACTAAATGAGTCGCCCAAAAACGGTGTCAACACCCAGCTATCAGGGCCGGTGTTGGGTCGTAGGGAAGGGCGGCCGTCGTGTTTCCTCTGATAATGAGAAAAGCCTGGCAGGCACAATAAAACCCTCCTGCTGGGGACGGGTCACAACTGAGAGGGGAGCCTCATCTGAGTTTGGAGTTCGGCCAGAAGCAGCCTTTCAGGATTGTCCACTTCGGCCCATAGTTGACGGTGGCGATAGGGCAGAGTCGGGCATTGTAATATCCCCCGCCTATGAGAAATGACTGGAATTGAGTGAGGCCCCGTCACGTCGAGGAGAGGGACGCACCTGGAAGAGGCCATTAGGCACTGGGCCAGCTGCCTAATGTGCGGCATCACGCCACCCGCCGATATTCACGTCGCTGCCCAAGGCTTTCGCCTGAACTTGAGCAGGAAGGAACAGCTGTTATCAGGTTTGTCGTTGCGTATTTGCGTGACAACATTCAAGTTTCGATTAGCCTTTTTGCGGGAAGCGACAGCATTGGAATTAAGACAACTACGTTATTTCGTAAAAATCATTGAGCATGGCAGTCTAGGGCGGGCGGCACTCGAGTTGGACGTGGGCGTGTCGGCCCTCAGTCAGCAGATTTCCAAGCTCGAAAGCGAGTTGTGCACCCGCCTCTTGAATCGCACCACTACGGGCGTAACGCCTACCAGCGCTGGATTCGCATTTTTACACCATGCCCAGCTGACCCTGCGCCAAGCAGAGAACGCCATCATGGCAGCCCATCGCGGGCGCATGAGTGGCTATGTCAGTGTCGGCCTGCCACCTACTACCGCGACGGTGCTCGCTCTGCCATTGATCAACGCCATGCGTAGCCGTTATCCGGATATCCAACTCCATTTGGTGGAAATGCTCTCCGGACACTTGGCAGGCCAGCTAAACGCCAGGCAGATTGACCTAGCAATTCTGTTCCAGCTCGAAGGAGGTAAACGTTGGAGCGTAACTCCCTTGCTGGATGAAAAGCTGTTTGTTATCTCCTCGCCAAAACTACCGCAAGCGCCTCGTGGTGACAGTGTGCAGCTAGCCGACCTAGGCGGCTTGCCGCTAGTGATGCCCAGTGCCCAGCATGGTTTACGTTCGGCATTGATGAGCGCATTCGAGCGGGTCGGATTAACCCCCAATGTCATCATGGAAGTGGATGGTCTCGCGGTACTGATGAACGCCGTGCGCGCCGGTCATGCTGCAACGATACAACCCGGGGCAGCAGCTGCATTGAAGGACGAGTCAGGACTTTCACTGGTTAAAATTACCGATCCACATGTGGGCCGGCGCAATTTGCTGGCGACGTTGGCTGATGACGAACTGTCTCCAGCGGCATTGGCAACCCGGTTGGTTATCGTCGATGTCGCACGCCAACTGGTTATCGACAAACAGTGGCCAGGCGCAACCTGGATTGAAGAGTTAGACGTGCAATAGCGTGCGCTCAATCACGGCCGTATGCGCTTCGGAAGGACTCAAAGTGTTTAGGGAAACTAAACACCCCGTGTCAAAAGCAGCCTTTCGACTATCGGGCTCCCTCTCTATCGTTCCCCCACACGCAAGGAGCAGTTCGTTCCAGCCTCCTTGCAGATCGAGGAGCGATGATGATCGATGTCTTAATTATAGGGGGCGGCAACGCAGCCTTATGCGCCGCTCTGATGGCGAGAGAAGCTGGCGCCAGCGTGATGCTGCTGGAAGCCTCTCCGAAAATCTGGCGCGGTGGAAACTCCCAGCACACGCGTAACCTGCGGTGCATGCACGACCAGCCGCAGGATGTATTGATCGACGCCTATCCTGAAGAGGAATACTGGCAAGACCTGTTGAAGGTTACCGGCGGTCTGACTGATGAGAAGCTTGCACGCATTGCCATTCGGGCATCCTCTTCTTGCCGCGACTGGATGCGCTCACATGGGGTGCATTTTCAGCCACCTCTGTCAGGTGCGCTGCACGTGGCCCGTACCAATGCTTTCTTCATGGGTGGCGGCAAGGCGCTGGTGAATGCGTACTTCCGCAGCGCCGAACGGTTGGGTGTGAAAATCCGCTACAACGCCCAGGTCACCGACATTGAATTGGACGATGGAAAGTTCGTCGCGGCCCACATTGGCGAGCATCAAGTCGACGGTCAGCGCGTAGCCGCAGAGCGTATTGAAGCCCGGGCCTGCGTGTTGGCTGCTGGTGGTTTCGAATCCAATCGTGAGTGGTTACGCGAAGCCTGGGGCCAGAACGAACGCGGTGAATGGCCTGCTGACAACTTCCTGATCCGCGGCACCCGATTCAACACCGGTATTTTGCTGCGGCGCATGCTTGATCTTGGTGCTGACGTGATCGGCGATCCGACGCAAGCACACATGGTGGCAATCGATGCCCGCGCGCCACTCTACGACGGCGGTATCTGTACGCGAATCGACTGCGTATCACTGGGCGTAGTGGTCAATCGCGACGGCGAACGTTTCTACGACGAAGGTGAGGATTTCTGGCCTAAACGCTATGCGATCTGGGGGCGCCTGGTCGCCGGACAACCAGGGCAGCAGGCCTACTCGATCATCGATCAACAAGCCATCGGGCGCTTCATGCCTCCCGTCTTTCCAGGGACTGCCGCGAATACCCTGCAAGAACTCGCCCGTCTATTGAAGCTACCCGAAGATCAATTCGTAAGGACCGTAGAGGGTTACAACAACGCCTGCCGCGTCGGTACGTTCGATCACACGGTACTGGACGACTGTCACACCCACGGATTGACCCCGGCCAAAACTCATTGGGCGCGGCCATTGGTGAAACCGCCTTTCTACGCCTACCCGCTGAAACCCGGTGTCACGTTCACCTACCTCGGCCTCGCCACCGACGAAACCGCCGCCGTGCACTTCAACGGAGAGGCAAGCCCCAACCTGTTCGTAGCCGGAGAAATGATGGCCGGCAATGTTCTGGGCAAGGGCTACACCGCAGGTATCGGCATGGCCATCGGTACAGCGTTCGGCCGTATAGCCGGTGCACAAGCGGCCGCCGCTGTGGGCTTTGACGCTTCATCAGTGAATACGGAGTCCTCACATGCAACTGTTTGATCCCAAAGCTTCGGGCGACTTGATCCCGGTGCTCAATCTTGACGAAAGTGAAGTCGAGAGGCAGATGACCATCTGCAATGCCTGTCGTTATTGCGAAGGTTTCTGTGCGGTATTTCCGGCAATGACCCGGCGCCTGGAGTTCAATCAGGCGGACATCCATTACCTGGCGAACCTTTGCCACAACTGCGGTGCGTGCTTGCACGCCTGTCAGTACTCCGCCCCCCATGAATTCGAGGTCAATGTACCGAAGGCAATGGCCAAGGTGCGCCTTGATACTTACGCCGAATACGCATGGCCACGGGTGATGGGCAAGTTGTATCAGCGAAACGGTATGACCCTGGCGCTGGCTTCGGGAGCAGGCTTGGCATTGTTTCTATGTCTCACCCTGTTGATCATGGGAAACCTCTTCGTCACGATTCCGGGAGGTAACTTCTACAAAATTTTCCCGCACAACACCCTGGCGTTGATGTTCGGCGCAGTGTTCGGCTTTTCGGTACTCGCGCTAACCATTGGAGTGCGACGCTTCTGGCGCAACGTCTCACCAGTGGCAGCGTCTCTGCCAGTAAGAGCGTCCGCGGCACTGGAAGCTACGGCCAACGTCGCGAAACTCAAATATCTGGACGGTGGCCACGGTAAGGGCTGCAACAACGCCGACGATCAATTCACCCTCTGGCGTCGTCGCTTCCACCATCTCACCTTCTACGGTTTCATGCTGTGCTTCGCCGCCACGGGTGTGGCCACGCTTTTTCACTATTTGCTGAATTGGTCGGCCCCTTATCCGATCTTCAGCTTGCCGGTGATGTTGGGCATTGTCGGTGGTATCGGTTTGCTGATCGGCCCGGCAGGTCTGCTCTGGCTGAACCTGCGCCGCAACCCCGCGCACGGTGACGAGAATCAGAAACCTATGGATCGCGGTTTCATCGCGTTGCTGTTTTTGGTTAGCGCAAGCGGCCTGGCGCTTTTGGCGCTTCGAGAAACCAGCGCCTTGGGCTTGATGCTGGCTATTCATCTCGGTCTGGTCATGGCGTTTTTCCTGACCATGCCCTACAGCAAGTTCGCCCATGGAATCTTCCGCAGCGCAGCGCTGCTCAAACACGCCATCGAGAAACGCCAACCCAACCCGGTCGTTGCCGGCAACGACTAGCTTCGAGCGATTACTTGCCGTCCTGCTGTACTTCTCGTTCTTTTTCGGTATTTACAATGGCGCTATGGTCGCAGCATTAACTGAGGTAATGCCTCAGAACGTACGTGTGGTTGGCTTCTCGCTGGCGTTCAGTCTGGCAACTGCTGTGTTTGGCGGTTTCACCCCGGCAATCTCGACCCTGCTTGTCCAGGCCACAGGGGATAAAGCATCGCCAGCTTACTGGCTTATGTTCGCGGCGGTGTGCGGGTTTACGGCGACAACGGTTCTCTATCGCAAGCAAAAAACATTAGCGGTCAAACTCGTCTAGTTCCCGCTCGATAGCCGTCGCTACTACTCGGTAGCGACGGTGCGTGAGTAGCGGCCGCAGCACCCAATCAGCCAGAGTTTCGGAAAGGAATATCGCTACAGCCCAAGGCTTTCTTGAATTTACCTACCGGGTTGCAAATTCGCCCACATCGGTTCGATTCCGGCTCCGTCCTCCACATTCAAAAGCCCCGTAGATCAAGGTCTACGGGCTTTTTTATTGCCTGCGATTTGACGATCACTTGCACAACTATTTGGACCACTGGGCATCGAGTAAGTAGCGATTTTTATGAGCTGTGCTTGGCGCGTGGTTTTATATTGTAAATGCATTTACAATTATTCCGACGCTACTGACGTAAGGCAAAGGCCATGGAAATCAAAGAGTCTATTGAAATTAGATCGACCCCTGCGCAGGTGTTCCGTTTGTATAGGGATGCGGCGCGCTGGACCGATTGGGACCCAGAGGTGAGTTGTGCAAGCTTGCCTGGTGGTCTTGAGCTGGGTGCGAAAGGTTGGCTTAAACCAAGGGTCGGACCCAAAGCCAACATTCAGATTGTCGAAATGACCGAGGGCATGTCTTTTTCGGCGCAAAGCCGTTTGCCGTTATGCCGTATGGAATTCGGGCACTTGCTAACGGAAAAAGAGGGGGGGACGGTCGCAACCCACTGGGTTGAATTCTCCGGGCCACTGAGCTTTCTGTTTCGATACCTGGTTGGTAGATCCATTCAGGCATCGCTACCCAACACGATGCAGGGGCTCAAAAAGTTCAGTGAAGCCCAGGCAAGTTGCTCATGAGTGCGAACAAGGATAGCGTCGAGAAGAACTGGAGTGGTTCGGCCTTCGCGGGGCCGAGCGAGAGTCCTGGATTCAGACTATGGCGCGATTTTTTAGACTGGCAGCGTCAACTCAATGCGCGCTTGAAACCTTTGGGGCTTACTCAGCCGCAATTCGCGATCCTGGCTGTCAGTGGTTGGCTGACGAGAGAGGGCGAGCAGATCACTCAGCATGGCATCGCCAGCTTTACCGGTATGGATCGCATGCATATTTCGCAAATCATATCTCGCTTGGAGAAAGATGGGCTTATTGGGAAGCAAACAAACCCGCAAGACCAGCGAGCAAACTTGGTGTCACTTAGCGAAGAGGGCCACCGTCGATTGTGTACGGCTATGCCTGTTGTTGAAGCATTCGACAGAGAGTTTTTTCTAAAACATGACAGCTGAATGCCTGTTTCAGAACCCTATGTGATACCCCCGAGCCTCGCCTAGTGCGGGGCTTTGTGTCCGCTTGGCGCAGGATGAACCCTTCGACGTGTTTGAGCGGTTCTGGATTACCCCAGGATACGGTCCGGGTTTGATGCCAGGTTCGATTGAAGTCGTCCAAACCTCTGAGCACCGGCCTCATAATCTCCGTATCACCGGATCATGTCGATTGCAGCCCCTTGTGACAGGAAGCAATCGGCTGTGGATTTAACCGGTCAACGCAACAGATAAGCTAAATCCTTCGTGGCACTTTCCGTATCGATGTCACTGTTTAAACTTGCTGAAACGTTTCTTCAAGTTTATAAAGCGGAACAACTCCAAGAAAGGCTGCTGCCATGACCCCGCTTAAACTCTTTGTTGCCCTCAGCGCACTGTCCGCTGCTTCCCACGCCATGGCCTGGGACTACGTTCTGCTCGACACCGATCATGCCGCCCAGAACTGGCAGATCACCAGCCAGCAACTCGGCGTAAAAACCGACAAACCCTTCAGCGTCACCCTGCGCACCTTGCACGGTGGGCGGCAGGAGGGTGTCAGCATCGTCGACATCGACAACGGTACGATGAAACTGTCGGTAGTACCGACTCGCGGAATGAACGTCTTGCAGGCTTCGGTCGGCAATGTGCGTATGGGCTGGGATTCGCCGGTCAAGGAAGTGGTCAATCCGTCCTTCGTCGAACTCAATGGCCGCGGTGGCCTGGGCTGGCTGGAAGGTTTCAATGAACTGGTCGCCCGCTGCGGATACGAATGGGTTGGCCACCCCGGCCTCGACAACGGCGAACTGCTGACCCTGCACGGTCGGGCCGCCAACATTCCTGCGAACAAAGTCACCCTGCACATCGATGAGAAACCACCGTATGCCATCACCCTGCGCGGCGAACTGAAAGAGCAGGCGTTCAAGAAGGTCGACTTCTCCGTCGCGACCGAGCTGGTCACCGAACCCGGCAGCGTAGTGTTCGCCCTCAACGACACCCTGACCAACAACGGCGATTATCCGAAGGAATACCAGGCGCTGTATCACAGTAACTTCAGCACTCCGTTCCTGGAGCAGGGTGCTCGTTTCGCCGCGCCGGTGAAACAGGTGTCGCCGTTCAACGACAAGGCCAAGGGCGATCTGCCCGACTGGCAAACCTACCGCGCACCGACCAAGGACTACGACGAAACGGTTTACAACGTGGTGCCGTATGCCGATGCCAAAGGCGATACGTTGACCGTGTTGCATAACAAGGCCGGCAGCCTGGGTGTTTCGGTCGGTTTCAACACTCAGACGCTGCCGGTGTTTTCTCTGTGGAAAAACACCGATACCCAAGGGCAGGGCTATGTCACGGGTCTGGAACCAGGGACCAGTTTTTCCTACAACCGCCGTTATCAGCGACCACTGAACCTGGTGCCGACCATTGGGCCGAAGGAGCACAAGCAGTTCCGCATCAGCTACAGCTTGTTAGCAGACAAGGCGGCTGTGGATAAGGCCTTGAAGCAGGTGAGCGAGATTCAGGGTGGGCGGGAGACTGAGGTGCGGCAGACGCCGTTGGTTGATCTGACCAAGGGGTAACACCGGCTAGAGCATTGTCGGCCGATATTGCAGTGTATCGAGCATATGCTTGCGTCTAGTCACATCGGTTTGCTCAAGGTCCGCCAGCGTGTGCGCGACCTTGAGTAGGCGATGGCTGCTCGCAACGATAGAGTTAAACCCTCGTGGCGGATACCTGCCTGTTATTCATACCCTGGATCTGCATTACAAGCCTGGTGCGTCAGATGGGCTTGTATATCGTGCAGCTCTTGTCATTGCGTCATCAAAGCATTAATCGTGATTTGCCGCTGTTAAAGTCACCTGCGCCTCTCTACATTCGCAGGTACAGTTTTCCACTCAAGTCCAGAACGGACCATCACCCCACCAAGGTCTATCGGAAATCTATTCATGGATCGGGATAAATCTTTGCCCGCTAGAGATTGGGTTCTGCGTAATACCGAACCAGGGCGAATAGAACGAATCGAGGCATGGTTCGGGGGGCATGGCTACGATCCGCACCGCCATGATACCTACTCCATCGGTCGGACGATGTCGGGGGTACAGAGCTTTCACTACAAAGGTTCTATGCGCCACGGTATACCGGGGAATACGTTGGTGTTACACCCGGACGAGTTGCATGACGGCATGGCCGGGACCGAAGCGGGCTTCCGCTACAGGATGGCCTATGTGGACCCTGCCTTGATTCAGCAGGTGTTGGGAGGTGAGTCACTGCCCTATGTCCCGGGTGGGCTGTCGGACGATTTACGCCTGTATAACGCAAGCCAACCTTTCGTGCAGGCAATGGACCACCCGCTCGACTCCCTTGAGGAACAGGACGCTTTGTTTGACCTCGCCATGGCGCTGCGCGCTGTCGCAGGCAAACCGCGCGGGCGCAAGATGTTGGACTACCAGGCTACCAAGCGAGCGCGGGATTTCATCATGGCCAATCTTCATATGACTATCACTCTGGGGATGCTTGAGCATGCCAGTGGCAGAGAACGATGGAGCCTGTCGCGAGACTTCAGGGCGCTATTTGGTACAAGCCCTTACCGCTTTGTTACGTTGCGTCGCCTCGATCTTTTTCGCGCACTGATCCTTGATCAATTCACCCTCGTGGATGCGGCACTGGCAGCGGGGTTTCATGACCAAAGTCATATGACTCGGCATTTCACCATATGTTACGGAGTACCACCGATGCGCTGGCTTGAGCGTATCCGAGCCCAGCGTCAGCTTGCAGGATCGTACAAGCCGGGACCCGCGCCCGTTCGTTAGTGTGATGGCTCCCTAATGTATAGAGAATCCGTCATGCGCCACACTCAACAGCAACCAAGCGAACACGCCATCAATCTTGCCCAAAAAGCCTCCCTCATTGAGCAGCAGTGGAGCCCTCGAGTAATCGCCGAAATGAACGAGTACCAGTTCAAGGTGGTACGCATCGAGGGGGAGTTCATTTGGCATTCACACCCGGAAACCGATGAAGCCTTTATTGTAATAGAGGGCAAGCTGCGCATCGATCTACCCCATGGCAGCGTGTATGTCGCTCCGGGAGAGCTTTATGTAGTGCCGCGAGGGGTCGAACACAGAACAGCTGCCGAAAGCGAAACCAAGCTCATGATGATCGAACCTCGCGGGATACTGAATACCGGCCATGAGGGGGGGGAGCGTACGGCCGACAGCGACGTCTGGATCTAGGTCCTACGGTTTTCAAGACCTTGGTGGTGTCTCTGGGTTATCGGCAAACGCTAGCTTCAAATCTTCCACCAAGGCGAGCTGTGCCTCACTCGACTCGCGCCCGCGATGGTTGGCTAAATGAAATTGCACATTAAAACCCAGCGTTTCCGGACCAAGTGGTTGCACATGGCCGCGTGCATGCCAGGGTGCGGCAATGTGGCGGGGCAGGTATCCGATGTGGCCCTCGGGCCATTCGCGCCGCATCAGTGCAGAGCGCCCGGGAGCGCCACTATCCCTGGATGTTTGACCCCTTCGACCATTTGGCCGTGATCGATTACGGTGACTGCGACTTCGACCACAGTCAGCCACAAAAGACCCCGGCCGCCATTGAGGCCCATGCCGAGCGCATCCTCGACGCGGGTTGCGCCATGCTGACCCTGGGCGGAGATCATTTCATCACCTACCCATTGCTCAAGGCCCACGCTAAAAAACACGGGCCAATCTCCCTGGTGCATTTTGATGCCCACAGTGACACCTGGCCTGATGCCGATGATAGCCAGCAGGGCATCAGTCACGGCACCATGTTCTACCACGCCGCCCGCGAAGGCCTGATCGACCCGTCGCGCTCAGTGCAAATCGGCCTGCGCACCACCAACGACGACGTCATGGGATTCCAGGTGATCGAAGCGCGTGAGGTGCATCGCAATACGCCAGAAATCATTGCCGAAATGATCCGCGCCAGGGTAGGGGATAACCCGGTCTACCTGACGTTCGATATTGATTGCCTGGCCCCGGCCTTCGCCCCTGGCATAGGCACCCCGGTATGCGGTGGGTTGACCACCCATCAGGCGCTGGAAATCCTGCGGGGCTTGCGCGGTATCAACAGTTTTTTTCACGCTGACGCAGCCAGAGATTTGCCACTAAGGGACTATACATGCGTGTTTTGATTGGAGCTTTTGCGTTTGTAATTTTAGCCGGTTGTGGAAGTTCACCTGTGTCATCTGACCGAGCGGACCCCGTTCCAGCGAAAAGACTGTATGCATATGAGGGGCAAAGTGATGCTCAGCTAATTGTCGTCCGTGATGGCGGTCTGTACGGGGCCGGTTGTAATTATCGCTTTTATATCGACGGTACGCTTGCCGCTGAGTTCGCGGCGGGTGAAGTGGCCAGGTTTGGCTTGTCAGCAGGACGACACATTTTGAGCTCGACCTATAGCGGGGCGTGCGGCGGCGGAAGCGTCGTAGAGCGCGAGATCGAAGTGAAGGCTGGAGAAGTTGTTAGGCGAAGAATTTCTGTCATTACTGGTGGGGCTCAGGACATCTCTCCTACAGCCTTCTAGTTGACGGGTACGAATGATCATTTCGAGGAAGCTTGTGGCCTCCCTGAAAAAATAGTCATCTGATTTACAAGGGAATTACCAAGAGCTGTAATGCCGCTCTGCCGGTTCGATTTAGGGGAATATAGTCGTAGGTTACGTAAAAGCCCCCTAGGAGGGGGCTTTGGCGTCAGTAAATGTCTTTCGAGATCAAGGTAAGCGGGGTCTTGATCATGATTTTTATATCGAGCCACAGCGACCAGTTGTTGATGTAGTCGAGGTCGATCTCAACCCGTTTCTGCATCTTTTCAATGGTGTCGGTTTCGCCGCGACAACCACTGATTTGTGCCAGACCTGTAATTCCGGGCTTGATGCGGTGACGAGCCATATAGGCGTGTATTTTGCCGGTGTAGTAGTCGTTATGGGCAACTGCGTGAGGCCGTGGCCCTACCAAAGCCATATCGCCATGTAGCACATTGAAAAGTTGCGGCAATTCATCCAGCGATGTGCGTCGAATAAAGCGACCTACCGCTGTTACTCGTGAATCATTGCGACTTGCCTGCTTCACTTGCTTGTCGTCGTGCACCTGCATCGAACGAAATTTCCAAACTTTAATAACCTTGCCGTTCCAGCCATGGCGATGCTGCTTGAACAGGATCGGGCCTGGTGACGAGAGTTTTACTGCCAGCGCAATGGCTGCGAGTAGGGGGCTCAGGCAGATAATGGCAGCAAGTGACAGCGAGCGTTCCATCAATGCCTTGCTAATAGCTGCAGTGGGGTAGCTTGTCAGGGGGCTTTCATTCAAGTGGATGGCCGGCCGGCCACCAATTTCGCTAACTGAATGGTTGAGCAGCATCATGCTATCCAGGTCTGGCACCCAGACGACGTCCACGTTCAAGTCAAGCAGATCGATATAGAGCGCTTCAATGCGTTGGGCTTCTTGCAGAGACAGCGAAATATAAAGTCGACGTATATTATGTTCGGCGATCAGCGAGCGCAGTTGTGGCAGTTCTCCGACGATAAGTGGCGAATTAGTTGAATCCTCAAAGGGGCTAGCACTGACAACGCCAATGAGCGGGAATTGGTTTTGTTGAATAAAACTGTCAGCCAGCTTGAGAGCGACGCCATCGGAGCCAATAATAAGGCTGTTGTAATGATGGTTATTACGCTGGTGATAGAACTTGGAGAGTCGGTGCAAAATCAAATAAGGAGGGATTTGAATCAGGTAACCCAGGAAGGCCCAGCTGAGAAGGGTCTCGCGAGAAAATAATTCACCAGATTTTGTAATAAATCCAATGGTACTCAGGCATGTCAGTGTTAGTGTCCACCCGAGAAACAAGCGGATGGAGCCGTTAAAAGCCTTGTGTCTTTTATAATAAACGTGGGTGGCTGAATAGGCCGGTACTGATACGAGCATGGTCAAAATGGCGAGCATGCGGTAATGGAAATCAATGGTGCCGAATTTGGTATAGACCAGTGCTAATAACAATGCGATGACAAAGGTCATGGCAACGGACCACTGCCCCCAAAAAGTAAGCCCTCTGGCTACGGTTTTGCGATCTAGACGTGTATGTATCAAGGTAGCAGCCTTGTGATAAGTACTTGACTATAGGGGAGCGGCTGGAGGGGATAGGTCACAGCACTCTTCCATGTGCAGGCGTCGAGCGGCGCTATTGCTGGAATAGGTAATTGCCGCACGAAACACTGATAATAAGGGTTATCAGCAATAATGGTTCGACGTTTTATAACAGTGAGGCGGGAGGTGCTATTTTCAATAGAATAATAATCTAAAGGGTGCCGTGATGTCGTAGTGATAGCGTCGCGTCCGGTTATTGCTCTCATATGATTGTAAAGTGCCATCTATCTCGCGATTCGAACATCCTGAACCAGGCAATACCCGCGATTGCGTACTGAACGAAACAGGCGCTCACCAAAAGCATCTCTGAATTTACTCTGAAGTCGGCTCAGGCACATTTCCAGGCCACTGTAATTGTGCGGATCTTTATTTATACCGATAACAAGTTCTTGCTTGCTGCAGATGCGCTCTTCTCTGAGTGTTAGTGTTTTGATAAGTAACGATTCAATAGTTGTAAGCTGAATGCAGATGCTGTTATTGCACAGTTTTTGTGCTGCAGAGCAAAATAACCAGATATCAGGGCTTTCCGAATACAGTAAATCTGCTGCTTGGGCAGGAAGAGTCGAGGTTGTTTCCAAAGTTAGACTGGCAGTAAGGTCCGAGGAGCATGAATGGATGCTCAATGGTTGAGCTTTTTTTACCGTTATCAAGCTGGATAGCTCACTGGCGCACTTGTTTGCCGGTGCAAAGCCTGGCTGGTCACTTGCCCATCGTGCCCAGGAAGCAGCGTGTGTAGCGCGCCACTGCTGATCTATGCATTGGGTAGCATGTTGGTTTGCTGGGTGATATTTGATTTTATCTTGTAGCAGGCTATTTTTTGGTGCAGACGAATGATCATTTGCAGGTGCCATATAACTGGAATGTCCGAGTGTTACCTTCATGCTTCAACGTCTCCATTCGTCGGTGTCAGGCTGGTGCCAGTTGGCGAACTACAGCGGTCTGCAGAGCAGTGCATGAAGTCAGGTAATGCCTATTCGCTAATCGTCCCTCGGCGCAGGCGATAGCCAAACGCGCGAACACTAAAAATCAACTCAAGTTCGTAGGCTTTTTTGATCTTTGTTCTCAGGCGGCTAATGGTTTTTTCCAGTGCTCGCGGGTCATAGAAAACAATATTAGGGTCCAGGGTTTTAGCAATACTGTCCTGGCTTAATACATGCTGTGGTGCATGTATCAGGGCATCGATAATTGTCATTTCGGTATATGAAATTTCAAGTTTTTTTGCGGCGCCGCATAATAAAAGACGTGTGCGGTCAAGAGTTAATTTGGTGGTTGTTTTCCAGTGTGACTCTTCGAGAGTACGCGATAATAATCTCGATTTATCTAGTGGGTCGGCAGGCAACTTTATGCAGTGGTCGGCGCCTGCCAGATAATAGTTGATACTGGTAAATGACTTGTTATGGGTGGCCAATATGAAAATACACGCAACCTGATTGATCAGGCGGATGTGCTTTACCAGTTCGAGGCTGTCGTTAATAGCTTCTGGAGAATTAACCTCAATAAAAACAGCCTCTACCTGATTAAAATCGCAGGTCAGGTTTGTCTTGGCGTCGCAGGCATCAAGATGCCTCACGCCAGAAGTGATGAGCTGTTCAATATCGTCGGCCAGCGCTTTGCTGTGTACAAAATTGAGCGCTTTTGGGGCCAAAATATCGGTCTTGCATCCTGCGAAAAGCATATCACCTAACCCAAATACTTAAAGGCTATTGGATTTTGCCATACAAGAATATATGGAATCGGACATTTTGTAACATTTTCCACATGTGATGTCATCAGATCTAGCACTTATCAACTCTCTGATATCGAAGATCGATTTTTATGAGGTTGGGTTTTGCGTGTATTAATAACTGGCTTGCTTAAGGTAGGGTAGATCACGTGACGGTTTTTTGTTCAAGATTTATTTTCTGGTTGCGAGTGAAATACCATGCCACTACCAAGCCCAGAGTCACCCCAGCCGTGTTAGCCAGCGCATCGTAAAACGATGCGGTGCGTAAAGGCATTAGCGCTTGAGCATATTCAATCAGCACCCCTGCCAGTACGCATCCGCTGGCGATCCAACACAACTTGATCTGCAAAAATGTCAGTCGGCAACTGAATGACAGGGCAAAAAAGCCAATAAAGTGATGCAGCTTATCTTCCTGGACAAAAAACTGCGGAATCGGCCGAGAGCGCAGCCCAGCGGTCAGCAGGCCCGCGCACACTGCCATAAACAACAGGGTGCGCAGCCAGGATGGCAGTTCAACAAGGCGCTGGATCAGTAGACTCACTCGGTGATCTTCTCGAAGTTCTCATAAAACGCATCGCGGTTGCGGCCCTCGGTCATGGTATGCAGTGAGTACTGACGATGAAGCATAGCGCCACCGTCTCGAGTCAGCGGAGCCCAGGCGATATTGGCTCGGCTCATGGTTGACACACTCATGATTTCGTCGAACGGAATCGAGATATAAATCCCTTTGTCAAAACTGCCCTCGCCGTACTCTTCTGCTGAAGCAGTGGTTCGAGTCACCCAGCCACCGAACTTCACGCCATTGGTAAATTCGCGGGAAATATCGATGGTGGTACCCCAGTCGCGAGCGAGATAACGGCCCACACTGACTGCCGCGTCCAGATCAAAGGGCAGTTTTGTATAGGAGGTAATATGGCCGGTCACTGTTCTGTAGTCGCGCAGGCCAAAACCTTGGTCAAAGTCCCTTTGGCGCACATAGTTCAAGTCGGCACCCACCGACCAGCGTTCACCCATCGGGCGGTACAGCAGTTCACCGCCGACCCCGGCGTACATCGGTTCCAGATAACCGCCATAGACCATGCCATACAGGTCCTGGTCCAGTTTGCGGGCCTGGTTCAGTTGCAAGGCTGGCATGGTCACGTCTGAGGTGGTGACATATTGGCGCAAGTCAGTACGCACCCGCGGCAGATTACTCGCTGAGTCGTATTTGAACTTGTCATAATTGTTGAACAGGTTGGCGCTGACGCCACCGCTCGCCCAGGTATTAGGGGTAAAGCGGTATTGCCCTTCGGCATAGGCGCTTACCTGATACAACAGGAAACCGTCGGGGCCACCCAGGTTTTGCTGGTAACCCAGGCCAAAACCATAGGTGAAAGGATTTGGCTTTTGTTGATACAAAGTTTTATCAACGTGTGCGGTCGCGCGGTTGACCTCGGTGGCGCGGTGCAGATCTACCAGATCTTGCTCGTTATTGACCACATTGCGGAAGGTTGCGCGGGGCACGCTGATTTCTTCCACCGTCATGTCATAACGCTTGTTTACCATGGTAAACCACTGGATCTCATCATTGGCGCTATTGTCCAGAATTCGGCTGGCCCGGCCTGCGCCTTTGGCTGCGTAGAAATACTTGGACTGCTCGCCATACACCATCAGCTCGGAATCACGCTGGGCAATACGCTCGACTTTATAGCCGGCATTGCTTTCCAGTTTTTTCGACACCTCAGCCCAGTCAACCTGGTCCAACCCTACGGTTGGCGTATTAGTTGGCAATGGCTGGGCGGGCGGGTCGTAGGTTTTGGCCGGTGCTTTGCGGCTGACGAAATTAGTGTGCAGGGTAATGCCGAACAGGGCGGTGTTGCCGCGCTCCCAGCCTGCTGTCAGGTCGATATTTTCGTTTAGCTTGTAAACTGCGCCGATATTGATCGGGGAGTCTTGGACCTGATTATTATTTTTTGGTTCGTGTTTATAGTCGTTTCCATCGTACTCAAACTTAAGGCTCAAGGGTTCCCAGGGTGTCTGATAAGCGATGCCGCCAAACAGTCCTGGTCTACCTCGAAAATACGAACTTGTGTTGACATCTCCTGTACCTGTTATCTGTGGCCGGGTGTCAAAGCGATCATCGATATAACCTAAAGGGTTATTCAGGTCGCCACGATTACCGATATAACCCCAAGCAATCCCTAGGCTGAAATCCAGGTCTTTATAGCGCTTGTTGGCAACAAAATATTCACTGGAAAACAGGCCAGTACCGCCGATATCCCTGAAGCCTAACGCAACCTCAGGCAGCCAGTGGCTTTCCTGCCAAAGCCGGGCCTTGGCGTCGACCGCCTTGTCCTTGTAACTTTGGTTGCCGCTCAACGCTTCGGAGCCGTACTTGACGTTACTGATAGCGGTGTAGCGAAAGGTTCCTTCAAGCCAGTCGAGGGGTTGCAACGAAATGCTATAGCGCGAATACGGATCGGTACGGTTGGCATTGAAGCTCAACTCGCCAGCAGGCGCCATACGTGCCGTCGGGGTTTGCAGCAACCCGACGCCACCAAAATCATTCTGGGTATAGCGCGGCTCGGCATGGGCCAGACTGCAGGGCAGTAATACAACAGCAGCAAAACGTAACTTCAAGGGGCAACCTCGGCCAGCGGTTGAGTGGCTAGAAACTGGGCCAGCTGCTCATTTAAATCGGGTGTGGGCAAATCAGCATTGTCGTTACGCACCGGCACCAGAATCGTGCTGCCGGCGACCGCATATACGCCGTCCTGTCGATTCCAAGCGGCAATTGCGACTCGCTGGTAGCGACCGTCGGGATGGATAAGCCATAAAAAGTCGGCCTCGGCTTCGGCCAATCGCGGGCAGCTATCGAGGT
The DNA here is from genome assembly GCF_037055265.1 of Pseudomonas sp. ML2-2023-6. Lineage (NCBI taxonomy): Bacteria > Pseudomonadati > Pseudomonadota > Gammaproteobacteria > Pseudomonadales > Pseudomonadaceae > Pseudomonas > Pseudomonas sp. ML2-2023-6. The sequence continues at coordinate 2,987,098 of NZ_CP146347.1, forward strand.
AGTCGCGAGCTTCTTGCTGGGCGCGAAAGGGCAGGGTGCAGGGCTGTTTCACTGCGCCCAGTACCTTGATACTGTTAGTCGGAGCAGGGTAAATCAGCTGGTCGCCATCGCTCAGCAGATAGTTGCGAGCAAAGCCGACTTCCAGTGCAATCGGGTCAAGCACGGCGACTTTACGCCCGGTAACGGATAATTGGTTGACCTGATCAAACAGGCGCGCAGCCAAGGCGGCAAGGGCGTCATTATTATTAAGCAAGGCACCACGTTGCAGCATCTTCAGATCAAACAGTACTCCGGCCTTGAGCCGTATCTGCTGTTCCAGCAGCGGCGTGTGCAGCCACGCGCCAGCCAGCCAATAACCTTCAGGGTTTGGCAGGGCTTGGTTGATAGCATCCTGCATGCGCATGCCAGGGGTATATGCCAGGTTGCCAGGCTTACCCACGTCACCGCTCACTGTCACAGCTGCCTGGCTTTCTATGCTCAGGCACAGTATTGAGCAGCTCAATAATAGGCAGGCGCTCAGCTTCTTCAAATGGCTCACCGTGCGGTCTCCCAGTCTGGGCGCAGATGCACAATCTTCAACGCAAGCTCCGGTGTCAGGTGTTGTTCGCTCTGCAGCACTAGGCCATTGTCTGGGCGGACCCAAAATCGGTTGGTGGCGCTAAACCCCAGTGCCGGGATCTCGATGGCTTCATCTATGCGCTGTAGCACGTGGGGCTGGCCGAGAATGGTCACGGTCTCGAGGCCCTTGCGGCGAAAGCGGCTATTCAACGCCAGGCCTATCTGCTCACCTTTATAGATGTCGATCCAGCGGGTGCTGGTCTCACCGTCGGTAATTTGTTGCAGGCCGCGTTTAAAAGGCGAATCGCCATCAAAACGCGTGCCATCCAGGCTGGGCTCCAACCCTACCGAGCGCACCACCAGTCCGTCACGGATCAACAGTACTTGCTTGCCAGAGGCAACCCAGAACTGCAGATCGCCTTGCTGACGCAGCTTGGCCATCACCCCCTCGCTGGAGGGCGTGGTGACCAAAATTTGTGCATAAGGCACCGCAGCAACATCAGCTGCTGTTAATTGCAGCGGTTCGGTGTTGTCGACGGCGGCCTTGAGGGTGTCGATGGAGCCTTGCATCAGAGGGCTGCAGCCACACAGCAGCAGGCACGCCACCAGGCATGAGCGGTTACGAAGAGTTTTCAAAACGGCTCAAACCTTATCGGCTGTTGGCTTCACTGAGGTTGTTACCCGCGGCGGCGCCAGTACCCAAAATAGTTGCCGATGGCAGCAACTGACTGATCAGACGGTTCCAGCGGGTAACCTGGGCCGGGCCTACATAAACGATGTCTTGTGGTTTCAGTCGAAAGTGGCTGGCAACTGCAAAGGCCACTGGTGACTCGGCATCCAACTGATAAACCTTGGCCGGTTCGGTCTCAAAGTTATCGGCGCCACGAATGACATACAGTGCATTGCCGTTTGAGGTGGTTTGATTCAAACCGCCAACCGAGCCGACTACATCTGCCAGGTTCATGTTCTTGGTCTTAAAGCGGATTGCCTGAGGAATCAGGACTTCGCCCATCACATAGATTTTTTTACGATCATTGTAAGGTAGGTACAGTTGGTCGCCGTCTTTCAAAAACACGTTCTGCAACTGCGATCCGGAGGTGTTGAGGGAGTCTATATCCAGTACAAATTCACGACCATCGCGGGTCAGAGTCAGTCCGGACAGATCGGCATTCCCCGGTTCGATACCAGCAGCTCCAATAGCCTCGACCACACTTAACGGTGACGTGGTAATCGGCATCGGCCCTGCTTTTAGCACGGCACCAGCAAGAACCGCCTTTTGGCTGGCAAAGCGCAAAACGCTTAAATCAACCTGCGGGCTGTCTACATATTGCTTAAGGCGTTCAGCGATTGTCGAGCGTAGCTCTTCGATGGTTTTACCCGCGGCATCGACCTGGCCGATATAGGGGTAAAAGATCGTGCCGTCCGGACGCACAAGGCGTCCGTTGGCATCAATCTGTTGTTGTGCGCCCGAGGGTGCCGTCAATTCGGGATGGTCCCAAACGGTGATATACAGCACATCGTTGGCGCCGATCCGGTAAGACGCAGGCTTGAATGCCAGCAGTTCTGCTGGCACCGAGCTTGAGACGTATGTCGCCGCGTTTTGCGCAATCAGCTTGGGGGTGATGGGGATCAGCTCGACCCGACTGCTCTCAGGCGAGCCCTCTTGACCGATCGCACTGGTATCCAGGTATTGACCGGGCGCAAACATACAACCTTGCAGGGCGAACCCTGCAAGTACCGCGAGCGACAAACTACGAATCATCATTGAGGACACTTGTAAAGGAAACACATCAAAATCAAATGCCTGGAAAGCTCCAGGTGGTTTAGTCCTTTCGACCTGGCAGGTACTTAGTTAGTCCCTGTGGTACCTGTGGTGCCTGTGGTGCCTGTGGTGCCGCCGTTGCTACCACCACCACCGCCGCCCGATGCCGCTGCCGCAACAACAGCTACTACGGCAACGCCTGCAGCTACGGCAGTTTTGGTATTGACGCCACCGAGGACGCCGGTCTCAGTATTCAGAGAGCCGCCTGCTGCGGGAGCTGGAGCTTCTGCTGCGATTGCAGAGGCGCTCAAGGCTAGGGCGAGTGCGGAAACGAGGAATTTATTCATGGGGAAATCCTTTTGATAAATAGTCTGTATTGACGGTTGAACTTGAGTGTAAGAAACCAAGATCACACATTTGTGGCTTTGGGCTAGCTTCCTTCGCGCAGTGTAAACGCGCAATGCGCGAAAGACATGACACTCCGTTGATTTCTTTACAGGCATTTTATTTTGCTGTGACGGCTAAAGAATACCTGTACAGAGCGGTTTTGGTTGCTGACGATTTATAACGACGCCAAAAATATTCGTTCGATTCGCGTGCCGGTCTGCGGTTAGGGCCTTCACTCTACTATAAGTTCCATGTAGCTTGGCACGTAGTACGATAAATTTGAAATTGATGATTGGGTGGTGACTCCATGCTTTGTCAGGCTCGTGAGTCGTATCTCGTGGTCATGATATTCGGTATTATTGCAGCGTGCATGATGTGGAGGTGCATGCAGGCACGGCTATAGCATAGAGCGTTCTGGAAATTACATGACGATGTCCAACTCAAGCTGATGCCGCACACTGTTAATGATGATGTAATTCTCTCAATGTGGGGTATTAGTGACTTCAAAATTTTAGCTCTTGCTGTCAGTAATTGATCATTAGTCAGCTCAAACTCTCTTGAAAGGCTTAGTCGAGAGTTGGTAACCTAATTCAGATGCCTTGTGTCTCAAGTTCTAAGTAGTCTGTAAGTTACTTTATGATGGGTTGCTATTATAAGCGTGCAAGACTGCAGCGCACATAATCTCAGATTTGAACATCTCTTCGTAGCGCTTGCTAGCATTATGTCCCAGTTCGCTCCAAGTTGAATTAGGTGTTGCTTTTAAAAGAGTTACAAGCTCATTTGATGAGCCTGGCTCGAACAAAAAGCCGGTCACGCCTTCCTCTACAACCTCAGGAAGCGAGCAGCATCTGCTAGCAATTACGGGCAAGCCATAACTATGGGCTTCTGCCGCCACTAATCCGAATGACTCCCACCTGCTGGGCATGATTAGCACGTTGGCGCTACTGAAGTATTTTGCTAACTCAGAAGGAGGTAACCATCCAACGTAATTGATATTATTTAATTTTTTGGGTGGCGGGCCTCCCTGTACAGTGTCGCCAACTGCCGTGAGACGAAAGGGAAGTCCTTCAAGCTGTGTCATTGCTTCCACCAAAATATCAAATCCTTTGGCGTGGTCGAATCGGCCAACGTAGAGCAAATTTACAGTGTCAAGGTCGATGTTGCCGGCAGTTTTTATCTCTTGTGGTGGTTCTACACAGTTGTTTATGACGATTATTTTTTCTTTTGAAAAACCATGTGAAAGTGCCGATTCCTTTTCAAATGTGCTAACACATATGACAGTGTCAGTGATTTTTATGAGAAGTCGTTCGATTAGTGCGAATGTTTGTTTTTTGATTCTTCCGCCATCCATTATAAATGCCCATCCATGAGGGCAGTAAATAATTTTTGGTCTATAAAAAGGAAGCATAAAAAATAGTACAGCTCTCCCGCAAAGACCAGCAAAAGTACTGTGAAGATGAACGATGTCAGGTCTATGTACGTACAGGGCTTTAGATAGAGCAATTGTGAATTTTATTAAAGAGGGTATGTTTCGACCAGAGGAGTTGTAAGTCCCTATATTTTTTCGTGATATGCCTATTAGCTCCGTGGATTGTGTTTTTGGTACAAGGCACGTGGAATCTATGTCTGAGCTTATTTGAGAAATCATAAGCTGTCTTATTATGGTTGCAACCCCGCCCTTTATTGTCTCTGCAGCATGTAGAATTTTCATATGGTCCCGGATTTAGTGAAGCGCATTCAATTGTAGGTTGGTTTTGTGTGGTTAGTGAAGTCTTTAGCTTCAATATTTAACCCAAGCCTGCAAGTCTTAATTTGGGTGTGAATGTCCAAGATGATATTTAAATAATGAGCATTAGTGTCTTGAGTTTAGAGTTGGCACTGTAGTCGACATTTTTGTAGTTGATGCTTTATATTTCCTGGGCACGGCGTAAAGGCAGAAAGCGTACGCTGTCATGTGCCTGAGGAAAGATCCTAAATCTGGTTCGAAAAAGGTCTGGATTAGAAAGTTAGCCATGAGTAAGCCCATCAGCGGGTGGCTGTAATTTTTGTTTCTGACCATAAGTATTATTACGCTCCACAGTACTGCAGCGAGCAGAAGCTCTTGTGGGCGAAAAGAAAAGGCCGGTGCAAATAGAAACCGTATTGCAGCATATAGCGAGTTGGGAATAGCGGTTACAATCCCGTTGGGGGTTAATAAGTTTGTGAAAATAGTTTTTGAATCACCTAAGCCTTCTCTGCTGGAGTTAACTGTATCCCGGGCAAGCTGCAACTGTGTCCAGATGTCTCCGGGGAGTACCAGGCATACCACCAGTGCTAGACACAATAAAATAGTTCGCGAGCGTCCACTGGCGGAAAAAAAACAGGTTATAAACACCATGCCTACAGCAATAAATGCGTAATAGAACCTGAAGAAGTATGCATACAACAGGTACAGTGTAGTCACGAAGATCACTTTGAATACTTTGCTGCGTTGTGATAGGCAAACTAGGCAGCATGCGAGGTTCATGAAGATCACTATCGCTTCTTTCGAGAGCTTTAAATTGAACAAGGTGAATGGCACCATGAACAATAAAGTGAAAGCAACTAGTTCATACCTCCGCGAGCGAAACGACATTAGTATTACGACGGAAACTACACCTATCAATAGAAAAGCTTGAGAACCTTCATAGCCTAGTGCGTTGAACACCCATGCAGTGCTTACGAATGAGTCTGTCTGGGCGCTGTCTAGGTCGATATAGTTGATCAAGTTGCTGATGGTGCCAGCATCGGTAAAAAAGTTTTTAGGTAGTAATACGTCCTGAAACATATAGATTGCAAGTACAAACGCCAACAACAATAGGCATAGCAACAGCCGTGCCCCCGGAGATACATTTTGACGGTTATGCATGATTGATTATTGCGCCAAGTGACTTTCAATTTCTGCCGTTAATTCATGAATTAACACTGAGTCAGGACTGTTCAAGCTGAAAGGCAGGTGCTCATCGATCAGTGCTACAGTCTGATCAGCTGTTGGGAAAACTGTGTCAATAAACAGATGTTCGCGATTGATTTTTTTAAAGAAAGAATGAAGCTTGGTGTCCCAGCGTAAGCCAATAGATGTGATTCCTAATGAGTAAGCAATTATGTTTGCGTGCAGTCGGTGCGCCACGATCAGGTCATAACGGTTGATGATGTTCACTAGGTCGCATGGTGTTTTCGGTTTGTCTTCACACACATCGACCCATGATCTACATGCGCTGTGGATTTCGTCTTTCAATAGTTCGTCTTCGCTAGCGCCATTAGTAAACAGTGATACGTGGTATCCCTGCTGGGCGAGCAACTCTATTAGGTTTCTAAAATATTGAGGGGTTTGTTCTTGGAATGGCTTACCTAGTCGCCCTTGTACATCCAGCCCCTTAGGGTTAGATATACAGATGCCTATTCGTTTGTGTTGATCGCTAGGTACGCTCTCAACTTGATAGCATTGCTTGGAATTTACCGCTGGGTCTGGAACGACTTTGACGTCAAGATGAGGGGTTATCAGTCTGATGAAATTTTTTCTAGATTCTTCATCGCGGACAGAGATTGACTGTGGATTAAAATTCTTTATTGCTCGACGAAAAAGCAGTTTCCCCAGGGGGCTGATCGTGGGTGATACGCCGACAAAGGAAATTACTGTTTTCAGTCCAGGCATTTTCTTGGCGGTTAGCGATAGAAAGTATATTTTCAGTGGGAAGTTGAGCTCCTCATCGAGAAACAGTTGCCCACCACCTACAGTTAGTAAGTCAGCATTGGTTAGTGTTGCTTGCCAAGATTTGCGCCACACCCACTGGTATTTCAGATAGAAAAATAGCGCCAGCAATGGCTTGCGTCCAAAGGACGGGATAGAGTGAAGAATTCTAAACTTTAGATCTGAGGAGGTTGCGATTGTGTCGAAGTCGTTTCGCCCTGCAATATCTAAAGGCAATACGTTTGCGGTCTTTTCAGTGCCAATATACAAGCTTTTGATATTTTCAAAAATGATTCCGTCGCCTAGGTTCTGACTGAACGGAACCCCTCCAATTACGATATTCATGTGCGCTCCTGAGAAAAATTAAAGCGGATCAACAAAGTCGTTAGTAACACGGCCAACACAATGGTTATCGCCGTCAAGTTAACCCCTAGCAGCATTGTGCTAGTGGTCAATGTGTACTTATGGTTGATGAAGTGCAGGGTGAAGCTAACAAGGCCTAGTGACATTGCCAGAAGCACGTAGTGGTTCATTCCAGAGGATTTAAGAATAGTGCGACCAGATTGGATTACTGCTAGGCTAACGGGCAGAATGGCTAGCTGCGAAAGCCCTATGTTGCTGAACGCTTCTCCGAAGATTAACGTTGGAATGCGATCACCTCCGAGCACCAAGAGACCGCCATATATTGCGCTTGCACCTATTCCGAGAGTTGCCAGCTTTGCACATTGTTTATAGTAAGCGCGATGGTCATTCGTGTGCAGCTTCATTAGTCGTGGTAGATAATGGTTTGAGAGAGCAATGCCAAAGTATTGAGCTGGTAGGATTAGGGTCATGACAACGCGGAAAAAAGCCGATCCAGCAGTGTCGCCGGACGCTAGTAAGAAGATTACCATTCCATGAGTCATGGCCCACAACATTACTTGGGCAACACTGTTGCTGATGCTAAAGCCGATCCAGTCGCGAGGCTCGATTACATATCGCTTGCCATTACTCAGGCGTCGCCAAAGAAACAAAGCTGGAATTCCTAGGCACAGAGTAATAATAATTAGGATTAAATCGAGAGAGGCGCTAGTGTAATACATGAGCGTAGACAGCGCGGCTACTTGCAATAGGGGGGGGAGCAACAGGCTGGCGGTCTTGTGGTTAAGAATGGCTAAACTACGCAGGGACCAGTAGATAATAAACGCCATGAAGAAGAATGGCATTATGACAATGGTTAGTGTATGGCCTGTGGTGAATGCGAAGTAACATGTAGCAACTACCGCCAGTGAACTCACTGGGTACAGTATATTCAATAAGCTTCGCGGTTCGAGAGACTGTTCGCGCTTGCCAAACATCAGTAAGATGTCAGCTGCTGTGCATGCATGAATGATGCTTAGAAGAATTACTGCGGAATACAGTGCAGAAAATAAAGCGAAGTCATTAAGGTTTAGTAAGCGTGCTGCAATCACCTGTGTTAGAAAGAAGCCACCCGTATATGCGCCTTGCTCTGCTAATGTGCCAAGTATTTTTTTCATAGGAATCCTAATTAAATTTCCTGTTCTCATCGAGCATCTTATTGGTTTGAGCTGCGCATAGGTTAATCAGGGGGATGCTTAAAGGCCTAGCAAGACTGTTCGCATGAGGCGGTTTGCACCCAAAAGCGATGAGTGTGGGGGAGAAACTTTCCGTACTGTAACGTAGGTTTTAGTGGGTGGCTCTGATGGCTTAGCCTGAACTCGGCATGTTAATTAAGAGCGGGTCAAGTACTGGGTAAATATCGCGTCGTATATTTGTGGCTGTTATTTGCTCGGTACAAGCAGTGTTGTTGCCAATGTCGGTATGCGACAGAGCTACTGTGGTTGTTTGTAAGCATACCTTGTATGAAAAGCTAAGCGTTTTGCGTATTTTAAAGATGTTGCTTAACGTATATTAGTACTTAAAGCTTTTTTGTTGTTTTATTGTATTGGGCTTGATGTTGAGAGCGCTCAGGCATACTGCGTGCCTGTGGGAAGATGTCTGAAGTATTGGTGCGATTTCAGAGGTCTAACTAGGATGTTGAAAACTGCTAAAACTGCTAAAACTGCTAAAACTGCTAAAACTGCTAAAACTGCTAAAACTGCTAAAACTGCTGGATTCGTGCTTCACGCTCTGGTCCAGTGCGGATCAGGCACGCTACCGCCCCAGGATTTTCTGCTAGTCCCTGAGAGCGGTTTAAGTCTGAATTGTGTATTTTGCAACACTTGCGCATTACAAGTGTGCCCTGCCCGTTAATTATCAGGGCACACAGCGGTTGATTTGAGAGTGTAGTGGTTAAATACTGTCGGACTTATATTCGTAGTTGTAGTAACCGTATGCGCCATAGCCATATTTAGCTGATGCGCGTTTTTCTACACCATTAAAGATTGCCCCTTTGAGCTCGATGCCACTTTGCGCGAAACGACGCATGGTTAATTCAATTTCACGAGCGGGGTTAAGTTCAAATCGAGTCACAATCAAATTGGTGCCTGATTGGCGGCCGACTATGGCTGCATCGGTCACGGCCAAGAATGGAGGCGTGTCAAGAATGACCTGGTCGTATCTGGCGCTGACCTGCTCAAGGAACTCGCTAAAGTTTTTGTGCATAAGCAGCTCCGACGGGTTTGGAGGGATTTGCCCCCGTCCGATCACATCAAGATTTTCGACTTCGGTCTTGTGGATAGCTGTGTCAAGGTCGCAGCGTCTGGCTAGGAAGTCTGACAAGCCGTTCTCCACAGGAATACCAAACATTTTATGGATATAGCCCTTGCGCATATCCACGTCGACCAGTAATACGCGCTGACCTGATTGTGCAATTACTGCTGCCAGATTAGAAGAAACGAAGGACTTTCCGACCTTGGGGCTTGGGCCAGAAATCATCAGGCGGTTATTGTTAGCTTCCAGCATTGCAAAGTGGAGGCTTGTTCGCAGGCTGCGTAGGCCTTCAATTGCCAGATCCGTTGGATGGCTACTTGCCAGTAATGGTGTGACGCAAGTGCCACGTCCGTGGGTGCTTTTATCGTCCTCTACTTTTTGCAGAGAGCTGAACGGAATCGAAGCATAAACCGGCAGTCCAAGTTTTTCGATGTCATCCGGGTTTTCAACACCGCGGTTAAGTGCTTTTCGAAACAGCACATAACTAATGGCCAAGAATGCACCTAGTAGTGTGGCGATTAGTATTATCAAAGCTTTTTTCGGTTTGACCGGATACCGCAGGTCTACATCGGCAGTGTCGATTAGCAGTACGTTGCCTACTGCTCCGGCCCGCATCACATCTAGTTCCTGAGACTTATTCAGTAGTTGGGTGTAAATCTCAGTACTAACTTTAAGGTCTCGAGTCAGGCTCAATAGTTCTTGCTGTGTTGAGGGTAAGTTTTCAACTTGCTTGGCCAGACGCTGTTGCTTGCTGGTTAGCTCGGCCAATTGCCCCATCAATGCACGATAGGCTGGATGCTGTGGCGTAAATTTGCGGTCCATCTCGGCTTGTTGCAGCTTCAGGGTCGAGATGCTGGTATCCAGCGCTACGATCTGATCAAGGATGGCTTTGGCTTCAAGGCTGATATCAATCGACTTACTACGAATTTGAAATTTGTTCAGTGCGTCTTCAGCTTTTTCTAGATCTTTACGCACTTGTGGCAATTGGTCTTTTAAGAATCCCAGGCTTTGTGCTGCCTCGGCCGACGTTCGTTCGATATTTTGCTGTACATACAAGCGAGCAATTTCATTCAGGGTCTGGATGGCCGTAACAGGGTCAGTGCTTTCGAGTGCCAGTGCTACCATGCCTGACTCTTTGCCGCGCTCGGCCACATCCAGATCTTTTTGGTAATTCAGGATTGTGGTCAGGCGTGGGTAACGGACTACGCTAAATGTGGTGCCGGGGTTGGCTTGCAGAGATTCGATCTGCACCTTTACACCGTTTTGGTTATAGGGTTGGCCCACTTGGCCTTTGACTAATGGATTGTTGCCTTCATCAAGCAGAGTAAAGCTGCCGGCTTCACCGCTTACCAGTGTTAGCTCCTTACCCAGCAGCTCCTGTGGTAGGTCTAGTTCAGCAAGCCTCAGTTTTTCACCACCCCATGCAAAGCTTTTCATACCAAACAATGGGCTGGCTACGGTATTAGCCGCGTCAGGCTTAAAGCGTCGGGCGATATACTCTCCGATGAGCGGGAAGTAGTTGTTTTCGATTTCAATATTCAGTTTAAGGTTATCGACTGCAGCACCGATATTTCTACGAGACTTGATCAGCTCAATTTCTGTCGCCGACGGCGATTCCTTCCCAAGCATGCTGCTGATATCAGAAAACCCCAGCGGGTCATTCTTCTTGGCTTCAACCTGAATCAGCGCATTCGCCTGGTACACCGGTGTAGCCAGCAGCGCGTAAGCAACGCCTGCAACCATAAAGGCGCCCGTAACCCCGGCAATCAACCATTTGTGGTCGAGCAGCGTGCCCACCAGCCCCATAAGGTCAATTTGGTCGTTGTCGTCATCTTGTTCATGGGGCTTTGTCACGGGTGCTTGCTGCATAAGTCGGTTCTTATCTTCACTGGTAATTCGAGGGAGGGCTCAACGCTTAATGCGCTGGGCCCATGCATTTACGGCGGCGTCAATCAACGCGTACGCATGTTCAAAGGCTGGCTTGCCTTGACGGTACGGGTCTTTGATTTCGCGGTTGTCTTGCCATTTGCCCAGCAAAAAAACTTTGCCCCTTGCCTCTGGAGCGAGGCTTAGGACACCACCAATGTGCTGTTGTTCCATGACCAATATAAGATCGGCCTCATTGATGGATGCAGCCGTCAGTTGGCTGCCGCTGTGCTCGGTCAGCACGTTGCCGTGTTCTTCGAGGACAGCACGGGCGGTGGCTTCGATGGGCTTGTTTTTGAGTGCACTGAGGCCTGCGGAGCTCACGACGATGTCGGAGGGCGCAAGGGCGACCCGCAAGAGGTGTTCGGCGGTAGGGCTGCGGCAAATATTGCCAATGCAGACAATCATGATTCGTTTAAACAAGGCAGCTTCCTTTGTGCCAAACATGCTCAGCCTGCGAGAGCACTTAACGAATCGTCACGACCAATATCCCCTATCCAGGGAATGGCGGTGCCTATCAATAAAGGCTGCCCTCATCAGTTTGAGTGGCTATGGCCTGGGCTGGAGCGCAGATGCTCCCGCTTTATTACGGATAAAGGGTCGGTACGAAGTTGAACACTTAAAATATTAACTGTGAAGCGAATGCAATATCAACCTTTAAATCAGCAGATGATTTTATTCGAGCTATATAGATGCTTTTCAATAAATATTGCCCGACAATAAATAACATTTTTGCCATTCCTGACCAAAAATAACCCTCGCCAAAGGCCGATATCTCGGGCTTTGCGCGCTGCTGGGTGGGGTTCCTTCTGGGGTTGTCAGGTCGATTGTTATGGGGGGGGGCTGGTGGCGAGGTGGAGCCTTGTCGGCGCAAAAGTGGTTTTTCGGCAGGGTCTGTCTGGTGCGGATTTGCGACCAGTGCTCGGCTGTCTTTTGTAATGGTGGCAATATGATATATGCCAATAAGTTGACTCTATAAATCTGTCGCGACAAATGGCCGTTATTGGTAAGGCCATGATTATTATTTTTCAATAAGGGCATATATAACCGTCGCCTCATTATTCAAACCGTTTAGTTATTGCATGTATCTACGACTGAACCACTGTTTTGTTACCAAAGCATGACTTGCAGGGGCGTTGTGGTCATTGCGGGTGTCGACGATGCTCCTCCCATGGTCGCCTGGTGTTGCGGTAAGGGGTTTTTGAGCGAGGGAGTGTTTGCATCTGGCGTGGTGAAGGGCTCGTAACAGTGCTTTACTGCACTCTTAATATGGACAAAAAACGCCGAGCAAGGATGCAGCAGATCGGGCATAAACCCGCCTTCACAGCCGCTTATTTGAGCGCTATCCATGTCCAATACCTCTGCCACACTCTTGATTGTTGACGACGATGCCGAAGTTCGTAATCTGCTGGAAATCCTGTTGCAAGAGCAGGGCTATCGCACGTTGACTGCCAGCACGGGTGAGCAGGCCTTGGCCCTGGTTGCCCAGCAGCCACCGGATTTGATCCTGCTCGACGCCATGATGCCCGACACGAATGGCTATCAAGTCGCCCGCCAGCTCAAGGCCAGCGCATCTACTGCAAATATCCCGATAATCATGCTCTCGGGCCTGGGTGAGCAAAGTGCCCGACTTTTGGGGTTGGAGGCGGGTGCCGAGGATTTCCTCTGCAAGCCGTTTGCCAGTGACGAGTTATGGTTGCGGGTGCGCAACTTGTTGCGGCTCAAGGCGTTTGGTGACTATCAGGCAGTCCATACCCTGATGCTTGAGCAGCAACTGCAAAAACGCACTCTGGATCTGGAGCGGTTCCGTTCCGCAATGGGCTCCGATGAGCGTTTGCTGAAAATGGCCAACTACGACCCGTTGACCGGGTTGCCCAATCGCAACCTGTTTTACACCACGTTGCAGATGGGCCTGACCCAGGCGGCGCTCAGGGGTTGGCAATTGGCTGTGGTCACGGTTGGTCTGAACGATTTCAAGAGTATCAACCTGACCTGGGGGCATTTGCTGGGGGATCAGGTGCTGGGTGAGTTCAGTCAGCGCTTGTCCAACTGCTTGAATGTCAGCGACACCCTGGGTCGGATGGATGGTGACGAGCTGGCATTGATCCTGATGATCCGCAAGGGCCAGGCCGGCCCGCGCCAAATGGTGGATCGCATACGCGAAGTATTGCGTGAACCGTTCAAGCTGCAGGGCAATGACATCCCGATGACGGCGAATATCGGTATTGCGCTGTACCCGGACGATGGCGCCGACGCGCATCGTCTGGTCAAGCATGCGAATACGGCCATGGGGCTGGCCAAGCAGGCGGGCAGGGATACTTACCGTTTTTACACGGCGCAAATGAATGTCGAGGTTCTGGCGCGTCAGGAGCTGGAAACCGCGTTGCGTGATGCCGTGCGCAAGCAGGCGTTCGAGGTATTTTACCAGCCTAAAATCAGTCTGAGTGACGGCCGTATTTGCGGGGTCGAGGCGCTGTTGCGTTGGCCGCGGCCTGGGGGGGAGGCGGTGTCCCCGGCGGTTTTTGTGCCTGTGCTCGAGAGCCTTGGGCTCATATCTCGCGTGGGGCAGTGGGTGATCGATCGCGTGTGCAGCCAGATAGCGCACTGGCAGAGCACGGGGTTGGGGGCGGTGGAAGTTGCCGTCAATGTTTCGGCGCTGCAGATCAGCGAAGGCGACTTGATTGACGATATACAGCGCTCGCTCAAAGCCCATCAGCTCGAGCCGCAATGGCTCGAGGTTGAGTTGACAGAAGGCTCGCTGATGGAAAATACCCCGCATACGATTGCCAGCCTGCTGACGCTGCGGGATATTGGGGTGAAAATTTCCATTGATGACTTCGGTACGGGGTACTCAAGCCTTGCGTACCTGAGTCGTTTTCCCATCGATAAACTGAAAATCGATATCGCGTTTATTCGTGAGGTTACCTTCAATCCTCAAGACGCTGCGATTGCCCGCACGATTATTGAGTTGGCTCATAGCCTCAACTTGCAGGTTATCGCGGAGGGCGTAGAGACTCGTGAGCAGTTGGCATTCCTGACGGATAACGGCTGTGATCAGGTGCAAGGCTATCTGTTTTGTCGGCCTCTGCCTGCGCGGGAGCTGGAAGCCTTGTTGCGGGATCCGCGCAGCTTTATCTGAGCCTGTGTGGGCGATGATTCGGTTGCCCACCCTGCTGTGGGAGTGAGCCTGCTCGCGAAGGTATCAAGGGCATCGCGATTATCCAGCAAGCACGCGGTATCGTTATTGGCCTTCGCGAGCAGGCTCGCTCCCACAGAGGCGCCGCGATATCTGTGCCCACGGTTTATCCCTGCAGCAGCGCCAAAATCCGTTTGCCCAGCGCCTCGGCGCTGGCTTGTGACTCAATATTGGCAAAGCCCAGCAGCAGTCCCGACGTTTTTTCGCCCAGCTGGCTCCACTCGCTCAGAGCTTCTGCAGATAGGCCATCTTGTTGCATGCGTTCAATCAGTTGTGTGTCTGACTGTTGCCCATCAAGGCGCAGGATCAAGTGCATGCCGCCCGGATTGCTGTCGATGTGTACATGGTTGCCCAGCACTTTTTGTAAGCCGTTTACGGTGAAGGCCCTGCGCTCGCTATAGAGTTTGCGCATGCGCTGGATATGTCGCGCGAAATGGCCTTCGCTCATAAAGGTCGCAACAATGGCCTGGGTGAGCTCCGGGCAGCTGCTGCGCAAGGTCTGGCTGGCGTGTTGAAAGCATTCGATCTGAGCCTGCGGGATCACCAGGTAGGCCAGGCGCAATCCCGGAAACAGTACTTTGCTGAATGTGCCGCTGTAGAGCACTCGTCCATCGCGGTCCAGGCTTTTCAGTGCTGGCAGCGGGCGGCTGATGTAGCGGTATTCACCGTCGTAGTCGTCTTCGATGATCCAGGCTCTGTGCCGATTGGCCCATGCCAGCAGTTCCAGCCTGCGCGCCAGTGAGAGTGACACGCACAGCGGGCTTTGATGAGCGGGGGTGACCACGGCCGCCTGCGCAACAAGGTCCGCTGATGGTCCGCGCATACCGTCCTGGTCGACGGGCAGGGCGACGGTGTGTATTTGCAGTTGTTCCAGCAATTGGCGGGTAGGTGGGTAGCCGGGGTCTTCAATCAGCACTCGATCCGCAGGCTTGAGTAGCGCGTGGGTGATAAGTGACAAGCTGTCTCGGTAGCCCGAGGTGATAAACACCTGTTCAGGCGAGCAGGCAATGCCTCGGGAAACCTGCAGATAGCTGGCTATGGCTGCGCGCAATGCTTGCAAGCCAGGCCCTGAAGGGTTGGCCATGTCTTGGGCGCGGGTGCTGCGTACGCAGCGTGCGCCGATTTGGGCCCAGATTTTTTTCGGGAAGGCATCCAGTGCGGGCAGGCCCATTTGAAAGGGCAGGGTTGCAGGTGGGTGCCGGGTGACCGGGCTGGCTTGGGGGCTGCGGGTGTCTGGTGCAGGTTTGATCGTGATGTCCGGCGCCACGATGGTCCCGGCCTGGCCGCGAGCTTGCAGGTAGCCCTCCGAGGTCAGGAGTGAATATGCGGTGTCGATGGTGCCTCTGGCCAGCCCTAGCTCCTTGGCCAGCGCTCGGGCGGCAGGTACGCGTTCTCCCGGAGCCAGCAAGCCATTGGCGATGGCATCCCGGAAGCGCCAGTAGAGTTGCCGGTAGATGGGCTCGCTGGAGGTCGGGTCGAGGGGCGAGAAGCGTGATGCGGGGGTTGTCATTGGCTAGCCTTGTTCTTGATCCCTGGGTTGGAGTGATCATGGCCTGGAGATAAAGGTAAATCATGGCTCTTTTGGACAGGGCCAAGAAACCGCACTATGGCGTCACTTAAACAGCCAATGCAAGGGCCAGTCATGAATCAACGTATCGATTATTCCAAGGCGTCACCCGAGGGCTCCAAAGCGTTTGGTGGCGTGCATGTATATCTGCAAAACAGCGGTTTTCCCAAGGCGCTGATTGATCTGGTTTACCTACGGGTTTCGCAAATCAATGGCTGCGCGTACTGCATCGACCTGCATTCGCGGGATTTGCTCAAGGCTGGTCTGGCGGTCGAAAAGCTGGTGCTGGTGCCCGTATGGCACGAAGCCGGAGCACTGTTCACCACCCGTGAGCAGGTTGCGCTGGCCTGGGCCGAAACAGTTACTCGAGTTGCTGAAACCGGGATTCCGGATGCGGATTACCAGGCCGCTGCAGATGAGTTCGACGACAAAGAGCTGGCGGATTTGACCTATGCAATCGGGTTGATGAATGCCTACAACCGTTTTGGTGTTGCCTTCCGCCTGAAGCCTGCCGCCGCACGGGTTTGAGCTGCGCTTAAAGCCCGCGGTTGCTCTTGATCAGCTCATAGGCCCGACGCACCAGCGGGTTCACGGTATTGGCGCGAATCCACAGGTAGTAGGTCACGTCCGGCAGGCGGGGCAGGCCATCGTTTTCACCGAGAACGCGCATGTCCGGGCCGAGCATTTCCATGCTTCTTGGGGTCACCCCGAGCCCTGCGCGGATTGCCGCCTTGATACCTATCAGGTTCGATGCCAGGTACGCCTGGCGCCAGGCGATATTAGCCTGCTCCAGGGCCTCCAGAGCATAGCGCCGATAAATGCTCGGTTCATCCACCAGAATCAGTGGCAACGGTTCGCCGGGGTTGTGCGCGTATTGCGCCGAGCAGATCCACCACACCGGGGACGTGCGCAGGGGGAAACCTTCGAGGTTCGGTCCCTGGCGTGTGGAAATCACCATGTCGACCTTACCCCGGTGCAGGTCGTCCATCAGGAACGGACTGCGGCCGACATCAATCTCCAAACGCAAGCGCGGTGCCGAGCGGGCGATATGGCTGAGGATCGGCGGCAGGATGGTGTCGGCAATATCGTGGGGCGATCCAATGCGCAGCACGCCACTGAGACTGCTTTCGCGCAGGGAGCTCAAAACATCATCGTTGAGGGCTAGCATTTGCCGCGCATGGCGCAGTAATTGTTGGCCCGCTTCGGTGAGTGTTTTTTGTCGCCCGCGTTTCTCGAACAGGCCGACCCCGACCTGCTGCTCCAGGCGCTGCATCTGCTGGGTGACTGAGGATTGGGTGCGGGCCAGTTGGGTGCCGGCCTGGGCAAAGCCGTGGTGATCGACCACGGCTATAAAGGTGCGCAGTAATTCGAGATCAAGGGTCGACATGGCGTTTTTTGAGCTGCCTTGTATCAAGGGAGTGAACTTAAAGATTACATATTCTTATGTATTTGTTGAGTGTGTTTTTGGAAGGATGGAGTCATGGCCAATAAATACGGGGATATGCATTTTTAGTCTGTCCTTGGAGTGCGTAGAGTTATAACGATATTAGATATTTGCATTTCCGTTGCTTCAGCGCTGTACCTAGGATGCTCGCTTATCAGATCGGGGAACGCCGATCATCCATAAGGGGATATCCATGTTTGAGCGCTCACCCGTTACCCGTTTGTTACCTGTCATGCTGGGCGCGCTGATCTCCCTTGCGGGAACCACGGCGGCCCACGCCGATGCGACGCTGGACAAAATCGAGCAACGGCATGTGCTGGTGGTCGGTGTGCTGCTTTCTGGTGGCCCCTTTGGCGGGATCGATCCTGCAACCCAAAAACCGCGAGGTTTGAATGTTGATCTTGCGCAAGAGTTGGGGCGCCAACTGGGGGCGCAGGTGCAACTGGTGCCTGTGTTGCCTGCCAACCGCGTGCAGTTCTTGCAGCAGGGTAAAGTCGACCTGCTGATCGCCAATATGGAGTGGACACCTGAGCGTGGTGAGATCCTCGGCTCCGTGCCCACGCCGTTTTACCGCGTTGGCGGGAGCGCAGCGGTGCTCAAGGACAGCCCCATCACCCGTTGGGAAGATTTGAAAGATCAGCCGGTGTGCACCTCCCAGGGCAGCAGTTACGTCAAGCCGCTGACCGAATTCGGGGCGCAGATCAAGGCATTCAAAAGCTCATCCGAGTCGTTGTTGGCACTGCGCGGCAACAACTGCGTAGCCGCCGTGCATGACGCCACGCTGATCAATCCGCTGCTTGCCGACTCTGCCGAATGGCAGGGCTATCGTGCCTTGACCCCCGAGCTGAACCCGGCGCCTTCAGTGATCTGGACCCGGCGTGGAGAAACCGACACCCAGGCCAGGCTCGACCCCATTGTCCAGGAGCTGCATCGCAGTGGCTGGCTGATCGAGGCCCAGACCCGTAACCACATCACCCCCGCATCACCGGCACTGGTGGAGTTGCAACAGAAGTTCCAGGCCAGAGGCGCCTGAAATCGTGAATCACTGGTTAGAGTTTTTCGTCCACTGGGCTTCCAGCCTAGGCCTCAACTACGGTTTTCTGCTGGATGCATACCCGCGCTCAACCTTGGCGCAGGGGGCGCTGACCACGTTGTGGCTGTGCCTGCTGACCATCATCGGCAGCTTGCTGACGGGGTTGGGGCTGGCGGCGTTGTTGACCTCGGGCAAGCGCGTGCTGGCAGTCCCGGCACGGGTGTTTATTGAAGTCACGCGCAATACCCCGACGCTGGTGCAGTTGTACTGCGCCTTTTTGGTGCTGAACATGCTGCTCAATCAGGCCGTAGGCACGGCCAACCCGCTGACGCCCTTTGCCTGGGTGGTAATCGTGATTTCGCTGCACAAAGGAGCGTTCCATGCAGAAGCCTTGCGCGCCGGTATCGAGGCGGTGCCGGCCGTGACCCTCGAGGCCGCCAGATCGCTGGCCTTCAGCAACCGCCAGTTGCTGTGGAACGTGCAACTGCCGCTGGCCCTGCGCTTTGCCTTGCCGTCGTTGATCAACAACCTGATCGATCTGGTGAAGATGACAGCTGTGGCCTCTGCCATTGCGGTGGGGGACATCACCTATTCGGCGATCATGATCTGGACCCAGAGCGATAACGTGCTGGAGCTGATGATTCTGTTGCTGGGCTTTTATGGGTTGCTGAGCTTTATCGTCAACTGCGTGGGGCGCTACCTTGAAGCGCGCCTGAGGATGCCCGGTTATGGCCATTGAGTCGGTGTGCATGGCCTTGCTGCAATGGTCGCCCGCGCTGATCGCAGGCTTTGGCCAAAATATTCTGATCAGCCTGCTGGCCATCGGCCTGGGGACAGTGCTGGGCTTACTGGTGGGGATGCTGGCGTTATCGCCGTGGCGTTTGCTGCGCTTGCCTGCGCGGCTCTGGGTGCAAGTTTTTCGCAATGCGCCCTGGCTAGTGCTGATTTACTTCACGACCTATGTGTTTCCGTTCGAAATCCATGTTGGCAGCGCTTACATCCCGTTCCCGGACTGGGTCAAGGTCACTATCGGCCTGGCATTGCCGGCGAGCGCCAATGTGGCTGAGATCCTGCGCGGGGCTGTTGCCTCGATCCCCGGTACACAGTGGGAGGCCGCACGCTCACTGGCTTTCAGTCGCTGGCAGATTGCTGTCTCGATCATTATGCCGCAATGCCTGAAACGCATGCTGGCGCCGTGGATGAACCTCTACGCGGTCGTCACCATGGGTACGGCGCTGGCGTCGCTGGTGGGCGTACATGACGTGATCGACACCGCACAAATTGCCAGCAATACCGTCAACCTGACCGGGTTTACCGTACTGGTTTACCTGAGTCTGCTGGTGCTGTTCTTTGCGTATTGCTATCCGATTTCCCGACTGACCCAACGCCTGGAGCGACGTTATGCCTTCTATTGAATCCGTCGTCGAGCCTCTGGTCAGCCTGCGTGATGTACACCTGGCATTTGCCGGTAACCCGGTGCTCAAAGGAATCAATCTTGATGTCTATCCAGGTCAGGCGGTGTCGATCATTGGTCCTTCGGGCTCGGGCAAGTCGACGATCCTGCGCTGCATCACCGGCTTGTTGCAGCCCCAGCGTGGGCAGATCCGGGTTGCCGACACGCGGGTTGACGCCCTGACCCGCGAGGCCCAGCGCATTGAGTTGCGCAAACGCGTGGGCTTTGTGTTCCAGCAGTACAACCTCTTCCCGCACTTATCGGTGCTGCAAAACCTGATGATTGCGCCGCGTAAGGCGCTGGGGCGTAACCGTATCGATGCTGAGAAAGACGCCCGGGCCCTTCTGGCCAAGGTGCGCATGGAGCACAAGGTCGATGCGTATCCGGGGCAATTGTCCGGCGGCCAGCAGCAACGGGTGGCGATTGCCCGGGCGTTAACGATGCGCCCGCAACTGATCTTGTTCGATGAGGTCACCTCAGCCCTTGACCCCGAGACCGTCGGCGAAGTGCTGACGGTGATTCGCGAACTGACGCAGGAGGGCATGACTTGTGTGCTGGTGACCCATGAAATGCGCTTTGCCGAGGAAATCAGCGACGTCGTGTACTTCACTGAAAATGGCGTGATTGTCGAGCACGGCAGCGCCGAACAGATTTTTGAACACCCTGCCAACGAGCGCACCCGGGAGTTTCTACGTCACGCCCTGGGTGAACCGGCGCGGCGTGGGCCAATCGTCAGCGACCCGTATCTGTTGACTAATCTGAGCCGCTACAGCCTGTCCGTGTAACACCGAGGAGCTACTTTATGAGTACCGATAACCGTGCTGTCGTCATCGAGGATTTCCTGCAGAAAATCCGCCTTATCAACCAGCGCGGCGTAGACCGCGAGGCGTTGGAACACATCGTCACCTTGCTCGAAGACCTGGCCGAGCGCCGTGACCTGTTCAATTTCGAGCATTTCCCGGCACCCGTGCCGGGGCAGGGCAGCACCGCGTTTCGCTACCGCCTCAATGACGATGGCGACACCCCGACGCTGTACCTGAACTCGCTGTTGCCGGGCAAAAGCACGCTGGCGCACAACCATGAAACCTGGGCCATTATCAGTGCTGTTGAAGGCCAGGAAATAAACTACGTCTACTGGCGCAGCGATGAGGGGCACGAGCCGGGCTTCACCTCTCTGCATCTGGAGCGTGAAGTGATCGTGCAGCCCGGCACTTCGATCTCGTTTCTGGGTGATGACCTGCACGGGATCAAGGTCGAGGGCGAGCAGGCGACCTTGCATTTCCATCTTTACGGCCTGCCGCTGGAGTCCCTGAACGGACGTTATGGCGTCGATGCCCAAGGGCGGATTCTCAATTACAACGCCTCGCAAATGGCCCCGTCGATCAAGGCCTACTGAACACCGACCACGGTCAATAATTCAATTTTTCAGACGGGACATTTATGAGCCAGACCCTCACACCGGGGCAGTTGCAGCAGTGGTTGTTCGACGGGCATGAAATTGCCCTGTTTGACGTGCGCGAACACGGCCAGTATGGCGAAGCTCATCTGTTTTACGGGGTTAATCTGCCCTATAGCCGCCTTGAGCTGGAGGCGCGGCGGTTGGCGCCCAATCTTCAGGTACGGCTGGTGATCTACGATCAAAACGGCGGCGCTGTGGCCGCCGCTGCCGCGGGGCGTTTGCTGGCGCTGGGTTATGCGCAGGTGCACATTCTCGACGGTGGCGCCGATGGCTGGCAGGCCGCCGGGCTGCAACTGTTCGCCGGGGTGCATGTGCCGTCCAAGGCCTTTGGCGAACGGGTGGAAGAAACCAGCCATACGCCGCATATCAGCGCCCAGGAACTGGCCCGCTGGCAAGCTGGCGGTGCGCCGCTGGTGGTGCTCGACGGTCGCCCGTTCGATGAATACCGCAAAATGACCATCCCCGGTTCGATCTGCTGTCCGAACGGTGAGCTGGGCTATCGGGTGCATGATCTGGTGCCGGACGACAGCACGCCGATCGTGGTCAATTGCGCCGGCCGAACCCGCAGCATCATCGGCGCCCAGACGTTGATCAATCTGGGCCTTAAAAACCCGATCTACGCTCTGGAAAACGGCACTCAGGGCTGGTTTCTGCAAGACCTTGAACTTGAGCACGGCAGTAGCCGTCGTTATACCGATGCCGTATCAGCGCAGCGCTTGCCTGAACAGCGATTGGCAGCAGAGCAACTGGCGCAACGGGCCGGGGTGCTCAGCGTTAATGCAGCGCAGGTTGAACAGTGGGTCGCAGACGTCGGGCGTAGCCTGTTTGTGTGCGATGTGCGTACCGCCGAGGAGTTCGCGGCAGGCAGCTTGCCGGGTGCGCAACACACACCGGGCGGGCAGTTGATCCAGTCCACCGATTTGTATATCGGCGTGCGTCAGGCGCGGGTGGTGCTGGTCGATAGCGATGGCATCCGCGCACCTGTCGTCGCCAGTTGGTTGCGGCAGTTGGGGCATGAGGCTTATGTGCTGACAGGTGGGGTGAACAGCGGCCTGGTGCTGCCTGTGCTGGATGCGCCCATCGTGCAGGCCTTGCCATTGATCTGCCCGCAGGCTTTGGCCCAAGCCTTGAAGAATGACGCAGTAGCGCTGATTGACCTGCGTCCGAGCATGGCCTGGCGCAAAGCGCATATTGCCGGTTCGCGCTGGTCGACCCGCCCGCTGCTGGTAGCTGAGCCGCGTCCGTTGGTGGTGATCGCGGATGAGCCGCGTCTGGCGGCATTGGCGGTTCAGCAGTTACCGGATGCACAGCGTCAGCAGGTGCGACTGCTGGACGGTGGCGTCGATGCCTGGCGCGCCGCCGGTTTTAGTCTGCATGCTGATACCGGCACACTGCCTGATGCGCAGTGCATCGACTTTCTGTTCTTCACCCATGACCGCCATGCGGGCAACAAGGACGCCGCGCGTCAGTATCTGGCCTGGGAAACCGGTTTGCTGGCGCAGATGAGTGCCGCCGAGATTGCCGGTTTTAAACTGCTCCCGGCGCAGCAGAGCGGTGTACGTACCCGGTTGGTACATGCGGCGCGTACCGAAAAAGGCCCGGGCGGTCGAGCGGTCAATGTGCCGGTTACACGGGTGAGCACGGTGCTGTTCGACAGCATGGCGCAGATGCGCGACGCCCGTAACCGACGCGACAGCGAGCGCGTCCTGAGCTACGGCGCCAGGGGCAACCCCACGGCCTTCGCCCTGGAAGATTTGGTCACCGAGCTTGAGGGAGGCTATCGCACCCGGCTGTTCGGCACCGGTCTGGCCGCCATCGCGCAGACCTTTTTGGCCTACCTGCGTCCCGGCGATCATGTGCTGATTACCGACGCGGTATACGCCCCCGTGCGGCATCTGGCGCTGGAGCTGTTGGCGCCGTTTGGTATCGAGGTCAGCTACTTCGCGCCTGACGGTCACGACCTGCATGGCAAGCTGCAAGCCAATACCAGAATGGTCTACATCGAAGTACCCGGTTCGTTGTTGTACGAACTCAGCGACCTGCCAGCCATCGCCGCGCTGTGCAAGCCAAGGGGCATCCTGCTGGCCGTGGACAACACCTGGGGGTCGGGTTATTTGTATCGGCCGCTGGTGTTGGGGGCTGATATTTCGATCATGGCTCTGACCAAATACCTGTGCGGGCATAGCGACGTGATGATGGGCAGCGTGTGTACCCTGCAATCGGCCTGGCGACCGCTGATGTCGATGAGTGACACCTGCGGCACCACCGTCAGCCCGGATGACGCTTATCTGGTACTGCGTGGCGCCCGTACCCTGGCGCCGCGGCTGGAGGTGCATGAGCGCCAGGCACTGCAAATCGCCCGCTGGCTACAGGCGCAACCACAGGTGAAACAGGTTTTCCATCCGGCGTTGCCCGAGCATCCTGGCCATGCCTTGTGGAGGCGGGATTTTACCGGGAGCAACGGTCTGCTTTCGTTTGAGCTGGGTGATGTTGATGAGCGTTACGTCGAGCGTTTTATCGATGCGTTGCAGTTATTTGGGCTGGGTGCGTCGTGGGGGGGTTATGAAAGCCTGGTGATCAAGGGCGACCTCAAGGACCGCGAGAGTGCGCAAGACCGGGCATTGAACCCGGTGCTGCGGTTGCATATAGGGCTTGAGGACGTGGGAGCGTTGATTGAGGATTTGCAGAGAGGGTTTGCGGCTGCGCAGCCGAACGCAGCCTCGTTCCACTCGACAGCGGCTACAAGAATGTAGCCGCTGTCGAGCCCCGGCGAGGCTGCGTTCGGCGACGAAGTCGTCGTGAAATCAGACGCTATGGTGTGCCAGTTGAATCCGGTACCGCGGCTGCGATCAATGGGAATGACGCGGTACTTCTGATCCCCGGCAACCCACCAGAAAGTCAAAGTCGCAGCCCTGGTCGGCCTGCATCACATGGTCGATATACAGTTGACGATAACCGCCTATCAGCAATTTTTGCGGCGGTTCTATATCGGCCAGGCGCGCTGCCAGTTCTGCATCGCTGATATCCAGATGCAAGCGCCCGCTGGCGCAGTCCAGTTCAATCCAGTCACCTTCCTGTACGGCAGCCAACGGTCCGCCCGCAGCCGCTTCCGGCGCTACGTGCAACACCACGGTGCCGTACGCGGTGCCGCTCATCCGAGCGTCCGAAATACGTACCATATCGGTCACGCCCTGGGCCAGCAGTTTGGCCGGCAGGCCCATGTTGCCAACCTCAGCCATACCCGGATAACCCTTGGGCCCACAGTTTTTCATCACCAGAATTGAATCCGCCGTGACCTCCAGCTCCGGGTCGTTGATCCGCGCTTTGTACATGTCGAAGTTTTCAAACACCACGGCTTGCCCGCGATGTTTCATCAGCGCCGGGGTCGCAGCCGAAGGCTTGAGTACCGCGCCCAATGGCGCCAGGTTGCCGCGCAATACGCAAATACCGCCGTCCGCCACCAAAGGGTTTTCAATGGCGCGGATCACTTCGTCGTCGCCATAAATCGGCGAGTTCTTGACGTTTTCCCATAGGCTTTTGCCGTTGACGGTCAAGGCGTCCGGATGCGGAATCAGGTTGTTTTCGCCTAGGCGGCGCAATACCGCAGGCAGGCCGCCCGCATAGTAGAACTCTTCCATCAGAAAACGTCCCGATGGCTGCAAGTCCACCAGGGTAGGGGTGCCACGGCCGATGCGGGTCCAGTCGTCCAGCTCCAGATCTACACCGATGCGCCCGGCGATGGCTTTCAGGTGAATCACCGCGTTGGTCGAACCACCGATGGCGGCGTTGACCCGGATCGCGTTTTCAAAAGCTTCCTTGGTCAGCACCTTGGACAGGCGCAGGTCTTCGCGCACCATCTCCACGGCCCGCATGCCGGACATGTGGGCCAGTACATAGCGACGCGAATCCACCGCCGGAATCGCCGCGTTATGCGGTAGCGAAGTACCCAGCGCTTCGGCCATGCAGGCCATGGTCGATGCCGTGCCCATGGTGTTGCAGGTGCCTGCGGAGCGCGACATGCCGGCTTCAGCCGAGAGGAATTCGTCGAGGCTGATATTCCCCGCTTTATAGGATTCGTGCATTTGCCAGACGATGGTCCCGGCGCCGATATCCTTGCCCTTGTGCTTGCCGTTAAGCATCGGCCCGCCGGTGACCACGATGGCGGGCACGTCACAGCTGGCCGCGCCCATCAGCAGGGCCGGGGTGGTTTTGTCGCAGCCGGTCAACAGCACCACGCCGTCAATCGGGTTGCCCCGGATCGCTTCTTCCACATCCATGCTCGCCAGGTTGCGGGTGAGCATGGCGGTAGGGCGCAGGTTGGATTCGCCGTTGGAGAACACCGGGAACTCCACTGGCCAGCCGCCAGCCTCGATCACGCCGCGTTTGACGTGTTCAGCGATGGTTCGAAAGTGCGCGTTGCACGGGGTCAGTTCCGACCAGGTATTGCAGATGCCGATGATTGGCTTGCCCTGAAACTGATGGTCGGGGATGCCCTGATTCTTCATCCAGCTGCGGTACATAAAGCCGTTTTTATCCGCGCTGCCAAACCATTGGGCCGAACGCAGTGGAGGGGTTTTATCAGACATGGCGGACATCTCTTATTGTATGACTAATTGGTTTTTATTGATGCAACATAACCCATATATAGTCGCTGGTGAAGAGTTGTTGGGTAAATAGTATTACTATATAGTCGATGCAACTGAGAGCTGATCCTGGCGTTTCACGCCTGAGGCCACTCCAGAGGTGCCATAACAAAAACAATGGGAGACCGTCTCATGAGCCAGGAACTCGGGCTTATTCGTCGCATTACGCTAAAACTCATTCCGTTTCTGATCCTGCTCTATCTGATTGCCTATGTGGACCGCTCTGCGGTGGGCTTTGCCAAGCTGCATATGGGCGCAGACCTGGGCATTGGTGACGCGGCTTACGGCTTGGGCGCGGGGCTGTTCTTTATCGGTTACTTTCTGATGGAGATCCCCAGCAACCTGATGCTTGAGCGCTTCGGCGCCCGACGCTGGTTTGCCCGGATCATGATTACCTGGGGCGCCATCACCATAGGCATGGCGTTCGTACAGGGACCGCACAGCTTCTATGTGATGCGCTTTTTACTCGGTGTGGCCGAAGCAGGGTTCTTTCCAGGGGTTCTGTACTACATCACCCAATGGTTCCCGGTGCGCCATCGCGGCAAGATTCTGGGGCTGTTTATCCTCTCGCAACCTATCGCCATGATGATCACCGGGCCTGTGTCCGGTGGCCTGCTGGGCATGGACGGGGTGCTTGGCCTGCACGGCTGGCAGTGGTTGTTTATCGTGATCGGCCTGCCTGCCATCTTGCTGACCTGGCCGGTGCTGCGTTATCTGCCGGACGGCCCGCAACAGGTCAAGTGGATGAGCCAGGGCGAGAAAGACTGGCTGGTAGGTGAGTTGGAAAAAGACCTGCAAGCCTACGGCCAGACTCGTCACGGCAACCCGCTGCATGCCTTGAAAGACAAGCGCGTGCTGCTGCTGGCGCTGTTTTATCTGCCAGTCACCCTAAGCATTTACGGTCTGGGCCTGTGGCTGCCGACGCTGATCAAGCAGTTTGGCGGCAGCGATCTGACCACCGGGTTTGTGTCTTCGGTGCCGTACATCTTTGGCATCATCGGCCTGTTGATTATCCCGCGCAGTTCCGACCGTCTGAATGACCGCTACGGCCATTTGGCGGCGTTATATGTGGTGGGCGCGATCGGGCTGTTTTTAAGTGCCTGGCTGACGGTGCCAGTGCTGCAACTGGCAGCCTTGTGCCTGGTGGCATTCTCGTTGTTCTCCTGTACCGCCATTTTCTGGACCTTGCCGGGGCGCTTTTTTGCTGGTGCCAGCGCGGCGGCCGGGATTGCCTTGATCAACTCGGTGGGCAACCTGGGCGGTTATATCGGTCCGTTCGTGATCGGCGCGCTCAAGGAGTACACCGGCAACCTGGCTTCGGGCTTGTACTTTTTGTCGGCAGTGATGGTGTTCGGACTGTTCCTGACCTTTGTGGTGTATCGCGTGCTTGAGCGCAAGCATGTGCTCAAACCGAATGAATTCGCGGCCAGTGCTCGCTCGGCCACTCATCTTTAAGGAGACTCAATATGCGTTTGGTACAGTTTGAATTGAACAACGGTGAGCGCCGCGTTGGTCTGGTGGATGGCGTGCTGGTACGTGAAGTACAGGATGCAACCAGTGTGCGGGATCTGGCACTGGCGGCGATTGAAGCGGGCAAGAGCCTGGCCCAGCAAGTCGATTTACAGGGGTTGGGCACCACCCACGACTACCCGGCGCTGTTGGCCGAGTTGCGCATTCTGCCGCCACTGGATCACCCTGACCCGGCGCATATGCTGATCAGCGGCACCGGCCTGACCCATCTGGGTAGCGCTTCGGCGCGGGACAAAATGCATCAACAGGCGGGTGACGAAGCCACCCTGACCGACACCATGCGCATGTTCAAATGGGGCGTGGAGGGCGGCAAACCTGCAACCGGGCAAGCGGGCGTGCAACCGGAATGGTTTTACAAGGGCGATGGCAGCATTGTCGTGCGCCCCGGTGCGGCATTCCCGTTGCCACCGTTTGCCGAGGATGCCGGTGAAGAACCGGAAATCGGTGGCCTGTATGTGATTGGTCATGATGGTAAGCCTTACCGTTTGGGCTTCGCCGTGGGTAATGAGTTTTCCGACCATGTGATGGAGCGCAAAAACTACCTGTACCTGGCCCATTCCAAACTGCGCAGTTGCTCATTCGGCCCGGAACTGCGGGTTGGCGAGTTGCCGCAGCATCTGGCTGGCAGCAGCCGCATCGTGCGCGATGGCAAGGTGCTGTGGGAGAGCGAGTTTCTCAGCGGCGAAGCCAACATGTGCCACAGCCTGGAAAACCTCGAATATCACCACTTCAAATACAGCCAGTTCTTGCGCCCGGGCGATGTGCATATCCACTTTTTTGGCACCGCTACCTTGTCGTTTGCCGACGGCGTTCGCACGCAGCCCGGTGACCATTTTGAAATCAGCCAGACCGAATTCGGCGCGCCATTAATCAACGGTATCGCCCCGGTTGGTGCGGTGTTTGAACCAGGCACCATTGGCACTCTTTAAAGGAAACCTCGGCATGACTCAGATACTCGGTCACAACTATATCGGCGGCCAGCGCAGCGCCGAAGGCAGCATCATCGTCAAGAGTGTCGATGCGACTAGCGGTGAGAACCTGGCTGCGGATTTTTACCAGGCCACTCCCAGCGAAGTCGACCGCGCAGCCAAAGCTGCCGCCAGTGCGTACCCGACCTTTCGCGCCTTGAGCGCCGAGCGCCGCGGCGAATTTCTCGACGCCATCGCCGATGAACTGGATGCGTTGGGCGATGACTTTGTCGCCATTGTGTGCCGCGAAACAGCATTGCCTGCAGGTCGCATTCAGGGCGAGCGCGGACGTACCAGCGCACAGATGCGCCTGTTCGCCAAAGTGCTGCGCCGGGGCGATTTTTATGCGGCACGGATTGATCGGGCGTTGCCGGATCGCACGCCATTGCCTCGCCCTGACTTGCGCCAGTACCGCATTGGTCTGGGGCCGGTGGCGGTATTTGGCGCGAGTAACTTTCCGTTGGCATTTTCAACGGCCGGTGGCGATACCGCCTCGGCACTGGCGGCCGGTTGCCCGGTGGTGTTCAAGGCCCATAGCGGGCATATGGCAACCGCTGAGCTGGTAGCTGATGCATTGCTTCGCGCTGCCGAGCGTACGGGCATGCCCGCTGGTGTATTCAACATGATTTATGGCTCGGGGGTGGGCGAAGCACTGGTCAAGCATCCGGCTATTCAGGCGGTGGGCTTCACCGGTTCGCTGCACGGTGGGCGTGCCCTGTGTGATATGGCCGCGGCGCGGCCACAGCCGATTCCGGTGTTTGCCGAGATGTCGAGCATCAACCCGGTGATTATCCTGCCCCAGGCGCTGGCCGTGCGCAGTGCCAACATTGCCCGTGAACTGGCCGCTTCGGTGGTGCAAGGCTGCGGGCAGTTCTGTACCAATCCGGGGTTGGTGGTCGGTATACGTTCGGCAGCTTTCAGCGCATTTATTCAACAACTGGCCGCGCAAATCAGCGAGCAACCGGCACAGACCATGCTCAACGCCGGGACTCTGCGCAGCTATGGCAAAGGTTTGAACGCATTGCTCAAGCATGAGCGCATTGCGCATGTGGCGGGTCAGGCGCAGCTGGGCAATCAGGCCCAACCGCAGCTGTTCAAGGCGGATGTCAGCCTGCTGCTGGAAGGGGATGAGGTGTTGCAGGAAGAGGTCTTCGGGCCGACGACGGTGGTGATTGAGGTGGCGGACCAAGCCCAGCTCAATGCCGCGCTCAACGGTTTGCGTGGTCAACTTACTGCCACCCTGATCGGTGAAGAGGCGGACTTCGCACAGTTCAGTGAGTTGACCGGGCTGCTGGAGCAGAAAGTCGGGCGCATTTTGCTGAATGGTTATCCGACGGGCGTCGAGGTTTGTGATTCGATGGTGCATGGCGGCCCGTATCCGGCCACCTCCGATGCCCGTGGCACCTCGGTGGGCACCTTGGCGATTGACCGTTTTCTGCGCCCGGTGTGCTTGCAGAACTACCCCGACAGCCTGCTGCCCGAGGCCTTGAAAAACGCCAACCCGCTAGGGATTCAGCGCTTGGTGGATGGCCAGTTTACTGACCGTGCGCTTGGCTGAAAAGGCCGGTATTGATCAGTCAATAAACTAAACGCAGGGCAGAGCGCACCCATCACCGTGCAATCACTTGTCACGGTTATGGGTTGCATCGCTTATTTGACCTATCATTACGCCTTTCCTACAGGTGATTGATGAATGAGCGATTCAAACCAGACCTTGCGCGCAGCCCTTGAAACCAGCGATATGCTGGTCATTGACGGGCTGCATGCCTGGGACTTTTCTCTGGATGATGTGCAATTGCTCATCAAGTGCATGGACGGTCGTGCCGAAAAACGCTGGAAGTTCACCCTTGAGCAGATCGACGCCAGCGTTTTTGACGACACCCTGCAAAGCTGGACACTCGTTGGCGATTCCGGTGAACACCGTCTGGTTTGCCTCAGCGCCTTGAGTGCAAATAATGATGACGATGAAGCCGAGGTTGCTGATGAAGTTTAAGAGTCTGCCAGTGCTGATGGCGCTGAGCGTAGGCGCGATGTCGGCTCAGGCCGCGTCGAGCCAGGAAGTCGAGTTGCTGGTTGGCTCCTATACTCAGGGCTCCAGCGAGGGTATTTACCGACTGCAATTTGACAGCGAAAAAGGGCGTATCACGCCTGAGCCGCTGCAAGTGTTCAAAGCGGCCAACCCTTCCTGGCTGACCTTGTCCGATGATCAACAGCGTCTGTTTGTAGTCAATGAAAACGGTCAGGGCCAGGCCGATGTTGTCGGCCGTGCCAGCAGTCTGGCTATCGACCCCCAGACCAACGAGCTGATCCTGGTCAATCAGGTCAGCACCCTGGGTGAAGAGCCGACCCATTCCAGCTTGAGCCATGACCAGCGTTACCTGTTTGTCGCCAACTACGGCGTGCACGCCGACCCGGGCGGTAGCCTGGCGGTGTTGCCGATCAATGCCCAGGGCCAACTGCAACCCGTGACGCAGATGAGCAGTCATCCGGCAAGCCGGGTCAACCCCGAGCGGCAGATGTCTGCCCATGTGCATTCGGTGGTGTCCTCGCCCGACGGCAAGTTTGTTTACGCCAGTGATCTGGGGGCAGACAAGATTTTTGTTTATCGCTATGACCCGGCCGCCAATCCCGAGCATCCGCTGGTAGCCGCAGCCCCGGCGTTTATTGAATTGCCGGCAGGCAGCGGGCCGCGTCATCTGCTGTTTTCCAAAGACGGCAAGCACGCCTACCTGACCACAGAAATGAGTGCGCAGGTGTTTGTGTTCGACTATGCCAATGGTCAACTCAAGCAGCGTCAGGCGCTGGACCTGGCCCACGGCATGCCCGCGCAAAATCGTGCGGCCGGTGCCGTGCATGCTTCGTCAGACGGCAAGTTTTTGTACGTCAGCAACCGTGGCAAGGCCAATGAAATCCTGGTGTTTGCGATTAACCCGGGCAATGGCCAGTTGACTGAGATCCAGCGCCGCTCGGTGGAAGGCGACCACCCGCGAGAGTTTGCCTTGAGCCCCAATGGCAAGTTCCTGTTGATCGCCAACCAGATGAGCAATGCCATCGTGGTGCTGGAGCGCGACGTCAAAACCGGCAAGCTGGGCAAGACCGTGCAAACCCTGGCAATGGATGCACCGTCTGACCTGAAGTTTATCAACCGCCCTTAATTCAAGGGCGTGCAGCCCTGTATCAATCGTACTGATAGACGCTAGTGCTGCAATGAATTTCTACGCGACAACCCTTGGCGTTAAGTTGGTTTCACGGCCTGAAAAGGCAAGCAAGCCAACTGAATCGTCGAGGGTTAGTGCCATGAACTTGAATCTTTTTTCCGTTATTGCGGCTTCCGCCATCTCCGCCACCGTGGCCCTGCCTGCCAGCGCTACGACCGTGGTCAGCGACAAAAAGTCTTCGGCCTATACCCAAAAATATCTGCAACAAAGCGCCAACTTCTATGCTGCGCTGGATCACAAAACCCACTCCTGAAAAATACGAAAGCCTCGTAGCAGCTGCCGAAGGAACGAGGCTGCGTTCGGCGGCGAAGCCGTCGTAAAACCTGAGCTTGCGGTATCCCAGCTAAACCGAGGGCTCAGGTTTTACAATCGCTTCGCAATCGGACGCAGCCTCGTTCCTTCGGCAGCTGCTACGGGTTTTGTGTGTTTCTTTACAGCCCCACCGTATCCAGCAACTTTGCTGTCGGCGCGTCAGCCGGGCCGACCATCGCGTAGTTGTAGCCGGGGCCAGACCAGTATTGGGTCTGTAATTCCCCATCCCGTCGATTGCCCCTTGGCAGCAAACTGTTTTGTGGGCCAGGCGGGCGGATATAGAAGCTGATCTGCCGCCCTTGCTGATCTTCGTACAACACCATCGCGGCGCCGCCCTGGTCGGTGGTAAGCAGGCGACAACTGACGGGTTTAAAACCCGCGCCAGTCAGATCCGGCAAGCGTTCAGCGTGACTAAAATAGCGGTCAATCCAACCCTGCATATCACTGCTTTGCTGGACCTTATAGTCGGCCGGCAGAAATCCCTGTTCAGCAAACATGCGATGGGCGGCGAGGGCGTCACTCATGGGCAGCACATTGCTGGCCTGGGTCAAAAGCCTGGCCTGCCAGCCACCCAAGCCACCAATGCCCACTGCAATCAGCAGCACCGCCGCACTGGCCCATTGGCGCCGGGCTTGGCGGTGCTGGCGCTGGCGAATGGCGACCGGATCGAGGTTCGGGTTGGCAGGTTGCAGCAAGCTTTGATGCAGTGCGGTGCGCAAGGCTTGAGCGTCGCGTTGCCAGGCCTGTACCTGCGCGGCGATGTGCGGGTTGGCCAGCAAGTAGTGCTCAACCTGCTGGCGTTCTGCATCGCTGAGCGCGTGGTCGACGTAAGCGTGCAGATCGCGCTCACTGGGTGGTGTGGTGATCATTTGAGTCTCCGCAGGGCCGGGCGGTTGATTTCGCCCTCACTGAGTTGGCGCAAGGCGTTGCGCGCCCTGGACAGGCGCGACATGACGGTGCCAATGGGTACGTCGAGTATTTCGGCGACTTCCTTGTAGCTCAAACCTTCGACCGATACCCACAGCAGTAAGGCGCGTTGCTCGGGGTTCAGTTGTTCGAAAGCTTCGAGGGTTGATTGGGCAAGCACGGTGCGTTCGGTTGACGGCTGGGTGTCATCACGGCCGGTAAAAAATTCGAGCATGCGCGCATAACGTCGGGAACGCCGATGGTTGTCGACAAACTGGCGATACAGGATGGTGAACAGCCAGGCCCGCAAATCGCCTTCGGGGCGCTTGCCGGCAACACTGCCCAGCGCCCGTTCCAGACAGGTTTGCACCAGGTCGTCGGCATTGCTGGCATGACGGGTCAACGACAATGCAAATCGTCGCAGGCGCGGGATGAGTTCGCGCAGTTGCTCATCAAATGAGGTCATGGAGGGGCCAATTGACTGGGTGGGTGCCATAAAGACGCCCGGGATCAGACGTTATTCCCCGTGGCTTGAAAAAAACAGTCAAAAAAATAAAACGTCGTCTGCGGGAATAAGCCTCGGTGGCCTGCGTCTCATAGGCTATCTACCTGACGGCCCGTGGCCCCGGAGTTATTTATGGTTGATCAATTGCCGCCTGCAAGGCCCGCCAAAACGCCGTTGAGTCCTGCCAGTGTGATGCTGCGTCTGGCAGGCATTGGCGGCGTAGTGGCCGTTATCCTCGGCGGGTTTTATTACGTCAACGGCACTCTGGACTCGCAGCGCCTGCGGCCCAAAAGCTTTATCAATGCACTGGAGCACAACAACGGCGTACACCCCGGCTACAGGCGCAATCATGCCAAGGGCATGTGCGTCGTGGGTTATTTTCAGGGCAGCGGTGATGCCCATGCGTTGTCTACGGCCCAGGTGTTCGGTGCTGGGCGTACTCCGGTGGTGGGGCGTTTTGCCTTGCCCAGCGGCAACCCGTATGCCCCCGACAGTAGTGTGCCGATCCGCAGTTTTGCGCTGCGCTTCACCCAAGCCAATGGTCAGCAATGGCGAACGGGGATGAACAGCATGCCGGTGTTCCCGGTCGGTACGCCCGAGGCGTTCTATCAGATGCTGCAAGCCGGTGCGCCAGATCCGGCCACGGGCAAGCCCGCGCCCGGTGCGATGCCGATTTTTTTTGCGGCGCATCCCGAAACAGCGGCGTTTTTGCAGTGGGTCAAAACCGCGAAACCTTCGGCCAGCTATGCCACCGAAAGCTATAACGGGATCAATGCGTTCTATCTGGTCAACGCTGCCGGGCAGCGTCAGGCCGTGCGCTGGGGGGTGATCCCGCTAGGGCAGGACGCAGCAGGCGCTACGGCGCCAAACGATGCCGATTATCTTGAACAGGACCTGGCCAAGCGCCTGGCTGCCGGGCCCTTGAAATGGCAGCTCAACCTGACCCTGGCCGAAGCGGGCGACCCCACGGCGGATGCCAGCAAAACCTGGCCTGCAGGGCGCAAAGTGGTGAATGCAGGCACGCTGGTGCTGGAAAAAGCCGAAGCGCAGAACACCGGTGAGTGCCGCGATATCAACTACGATCCGCTGATTTTGCCCAGTGGCATCGAAGGCTCGGATGACCCCTTGCTGGCGGCACGTTCGGCGGCCTATGCCAGTTCCTATGTGCGACGTACCAGTGAAGTTGATCAACTGCCCCAGGAGTCCCGTCCATGAGCGCACCCACCTCGCATTTCGCCCCTTTGGCGCGCCTGCTGCACTGGCTGATGGCACTGATGATTATTGCCATGCTGTTTATTGGCGCGGGTATGGCGGCTTCGGTGTCCGAGCGCCATGAATGGCTGCTCAATCTGCACAAGCCGTTGGGCATCGCCATTTTGCTGTTGGTGGTGGTGCGTCTGTTTGTGCGCTTTGCCACCCGGCAACCGCCGTTGCCAGCTGACTTGCCCGCGGTTCAGGCGCTGGCGGCCAAGCTGTCTCATGTGTTGCTGTATGTCTTGATGTTTGTGTTGCCGCTGGTGGGGTGGGCGATGATATCGGCAGCGGGCGATCCGGTGATGTTGAGCAGTTCATTGCAGTTGCCGGCCATATTGCCGGCCAACCCGAGCACCTTTGCCGTCTTGCGCAAGGCACATACGTTCTTGGCGTATTTGCTGTTTTTTACCGTACTGGTGCACTTGGCGGCGGCGCTGTTCCATGGTTGGGTGCGTCGGGATGGGGTACTGGAGAGCATGCTCAAAGGCAAGGATTAAGCGTGAAGTCCTGTATTCGCAGCCTCGTACCTCGTCAGCGGCTACAGAGATACTTCAAGCGTGGGAGCGAGCCTGCTCGCGAAGTGATCATTCGCGAGCAGGCTCGCTCCCACAGGGGGCTTGACCTGGAACTGAGTATCTACAGGTGGTGTTTTTAGCCATCACTGAGGTAAACAACTCTGAAGCTAAAAACCGTTCCAGCCAGGCATTCAAGTGCGGAAAGGGTGCCTGCGCAAACCATTCGCGATCCACATGGGCGAACTGGCGCACAAAAGGTGCCAGGGCCACATCCGCCAAGCTCAATGCGGGCCCGGCCAGGTATGGGGTGTGCGTCAACACGTCTTCGAGCCGCTGCAAAAACTCGGCACCCTGCGCCCGGTAATATTCCATTGGATATTCCGGGTAGCGGATGGCGTATTTGTAGCGGTCCAGCAGCACCTTGAACCTGCGGTCATTGTCTTCGATCAGGTGCGCGCCACTCGCCTGCAACCAGTTGTCCGGGTCATGCTGGGCCAGCGCCCAGTGCATGATGTCCAGGCTTTGCTCTATCACTCGGCCATCGGCACACACCAGTACCGGCACCGTACCCTTGGGCGAGGCCGCGAGCATTTCGGCCGGTTTGGCTTTAAGGCTGACCTCGACAATCGACAGCGGCACGCCGCTGTAGCGCAAGGCCATGCGCGCACGCATGGCGTAGGGGCAGCGGCGGAAGGAATACAGCAGGTGTTCGCTCATTTCACCTCCACGGTACTCAAACCGTTGCCTTGGCGTCGTACCTGGATCTGTACGGGGATGCGTTCGTGCATTTCCTGAACGTGGGAGATCACCCCCACCTTGCGCCCCTGGGCTTGTAAACCGTCCAATGCGTCCATCGCCAGTTGCAGCGATTCGGGATCGAGGCTGCCAAAGCCTTCGTCGATAAACAACGATTCGATTTTCAGGGTGCTGGAGGCCATCGAGGCCAAACCCAGGGCCAGGGCCAGCGATACCAGGAAGGTTTCACCGCCGGATAACGAATGCACCGAGCGCAGTTCGTCGCCCATTTCGGTGTCCATCACCAGCAGGCCGAGCATGCTACCGCCGCGCTTGAGGCGATAACGGCGCACCAGTTGGCGCAGTTGCGCGTTGGCGTGATGCACCAGCAGGTCGAGATTGTAGGCCTGGGCGATTTTGCGGAACTTGTCCCCCGTCCCCGAACCGATCAGTTCGCTGAGTCGCGCCCAGCGCTGCCATTCTTCATAGGCTTGGGCGATGCGCTGGGCCAAGGCCTGATTGGCCTGCTGACGACGTTGGTCTTCACTTTGCTGAGCGCGCAATTCGGCGCATTGCTGTTCGCTGGCCGCCAGTTGTGCGTGCAGTTCATCAAGTGCGCGGCTGAGTGCCTCGGCATCCAGATTGCCATTGGCTTGCGCCTGATGTTGGGCCAGACGCTGCTCGCGTTCTTGCAGGAGCACGCGGGTTTGTTCGACGGCTTTTTCGCTGTTTTGCAGTTGCTGGCGCAGTTCGCGCACCTGTGCGTCGTCATACCCGAGTAACTGCTGCAAGCGACGGTCATCCAGTTCGCCATGTTGCGCACGCCACTGTGCGAGCAGGGCGCTGAGGTTGCCGTGTTCCTGTTGCAAGGCCTGCTGGCGTTCCTGTTCGGACTTGAGTTCGGCTGCGAGCTGCAGCAACTGGTTAGCGGTGGCCTGCACGGTTTGCTCGGCCAGGGTCTGGGCGCTGCGGGTCTGTTCGACGGCCTGCTCCAGCGTTTGCTGCCACTGTTCGGCGCTGCTGTAGTCGCCCAACAACTGCTTGAGGCTATGCTGGCTTGCCTGTTGCTGCTCGCTCAGTTCACTGACACTGTGCTGCAGGCTGTGCAGTTCCTTGCTGCGACTGGCTTGCTGATACTGCTCACGCTCGATGCTGCTCGCCCGTTCCGCCTGTTCGGCTTGTTCGTCGCGCTGCTGATCGAGTTGCGCCACACGATCAGCCACTTGCTGGTCGAGGGCCATAAAACAGGTGGCGGCGTTATCGCGCAATGCGTCGAGAATTGCTGGCGTCAGTACGCTGGCAAACTCGTTAAGTTCATCCTCGAGGCGCTGGCTGTCGGCATTCAGGTGCAATTGCTGTTCTGCCAGTTGCTGGGTCGCGAGCTGGCTGGCTTCGGTACAGCGCTGCACTTGCTGTTGCAGGTGGGCAGCTTCTTTTTGCAGGGCGAGTAACACGTTTTGGCGCTGTTCGTCCTGGGTGATGCTGTGCTGCAACTGATTCAGGCGCAGGGTCAGCCAGGGTTCACGCTTGGCCGGGTCCTGGGCCAGCCATTGCTCATGCAGCGGATGCGCTTGAAGGCTCGGGGCAAGGGCCTGCTGCTCTTGATGGATTCGTTCTTGCTGAAGCAGAAATTCTTTCTGCTGGGCGATCAGACCGCCGACCT
The DNA here is from genome assembly GCF_037055265.1 of Pseudomonas sp. ML2-2023-6. Taxonomy (NCBI): domain Bacteria; kingdom Pseudomonadati; phylum Pseudomonadota; class Gammaproteobacteria; order Pseudomonadales; family Pseudomonadaceae; genus Pseudomonas; species Pseudomonas sp. ML2-2023-6. The sequence continues at coordinate 3,024,493 of NZ_CP146347.1, forward strand.
TTTCGCGCAGTTGGGCGAGGGTTTCCTTGAGCCCGTCGACCACTGCCCGGGCGCTGGCTTCTTCCTCTTCATCGTGGCGGGTCAGGCTTTGCAGCAAGGCTTCGGGCTGATGATACGGATGCTCGGCGCTGCCACACACCGGGCAGGGCTGGTCATCCTGCAACTGCCCGCGCAGTTCTTCGACGCTGGCGCTGCGGGCCAGGCGCTGGCGTTCCAGCAATTGGCGGGTGACCTGCAAGGTTTGCTCGGCCACTTCAAGGTCGGCCTTGGTCTGTATGCCTTGCTGGCTCAGGCGGTCGCGTTCCTGTTGCACGCTGTGTTGCTTGAGTTGCAGCTCTTGCAGGCGGCTATCGAGCACCTGCTGGCTGCTGCACAAGCGCTGCAAGTCTTCGAAGGCGCGCTGTTGCAGGCGGTTGTCCTTAAGCAGGCTGCCCAGGGTGTGGATTTGTTCGTTGACCGCATGGGGCTCGGCCCCGGCTTCCTGGAACAGGATTTCAAGGCTGTTGCGCAGCTCGCTCAGTTGTTGCGTGGCCTGCTGGGCTCGCTGCTCAAGGCCGGGTAATTCCTTGCGCCCGGTGCTGAGATTATTGCTCAGGCGCACCAACTGCTGCAGCCTTGGGCGATAGGCGTCCCAGGCGCTGGCCAGTGGCGCCAGTTGGTTGCTGTGCTCGAGTTGGGAGGCAATCTGCGCCAGGCGTTCGGTGCCTTGTTGCTGACGCTCGAGCAGGGTGTTGAGTGCCTGCTGCCCTTGACTGCAAGCCAGCTCGGCCTGCTGTTGCAGAGATTGCTGGGTGTGCAGGGCCTGGGTCAGGCGATTGAGGTTGGCCTGTTCCAGATGCGCCTGTTGGACCCGTGGCGCGCATTCGCGTTGGTGGGTTTGCGCCTGGGTTGCCGCCAGTTGCGCGCTTTGCAGTTCTGCTTCAAGTCGGGTCTGAGCCTGGCCCAGCTCGGTTTGCTGCTGCAGATGGGCACGAATTTGCTCGGTCAACGGGCTTAGCTGAGCATTCAGTTCGGCCAATCGGGCAAATTGATGACGTTGTGGCGCCAGTTGCTCCAGCAGATGCAGGGTCTGGCGCTGTTCGGTCTGGCTGTCCCACAGGGTTTGGGCCTGTTGCAGTTGTTCTGCAGCGCTGTGGCGTTGCTCTTGCAGGTCGCTCAGGGTTTTGAGCCAGGTGTGTTGCAGTTCAAGTTGCTTGAGCTGGCCTTGCTGGTCTTTTAGCTGCTGCTGCGCCTCGTTGAAGCGCTGGTCCAGTTCGACGCGGGCTTGCGGCTCAAGGGGGGTGACGCCGACGGCCTGGTCCTGCAGTTGCTTGTGCGCGTCCTTGGCTTCTTTGGCCTTGTCGAATGCACGCTTGCCCAGGCGGGTGTAAAGCGCGGTATCGGTGAGTTTTTCCAGCAGCTCGCTGCGCTCGTTGTCATCGGCCTTGAGAAAGGCGCTGAACTCGCTTTGGGCCAGCATCACGGCGCGGGTGAATTGCTCGAAGTTGAGCCCCAGTCGTGCTTCCAACTGGACTTTGTAATCGCCTTTCTGACTGGCCAGCAGTTGGTCGCTGTCCAGATCGCGCAGGCTCTGGCGACTGGCTTGCAGCTTGCCGGTGGCCTTTTCGCGGGCGCGGTTGGCTTCCCAGCGGGCGCGGTAACGGCGCCCGTCAATGCCGACAAAATCGACTTCGGCATAGCCGTCGCCAGTACCACGGCGCAGCAGAGTGCGCGGGTCGCCGGTGGCGATTTCGCCGTCGGCATCCGGCACCTTGGCATCGCGCCCGGTATTGTTCAGCCGTGGCACAGCACCAAACAGCGCCAGGCACAGAGCATCGAGCAGAGTGCTTTTACCGGCGCCGGTGGGCCCGGTGATGGCAAACAACCCGGCACTGGCCAGCGGCTCGGCGGTGAAGTCCAGCTCAAAGGGCCCGGCCAGCGAGGCGAGGTTTTTCAGGCGAATGGCGAGGATTTTCATGGTTGTTCACCTTCCAACTGAACTTCTTGCAGCAACACGGCAAAGTCCTTGAGAGTCTGTTCATCGGCTTCACTGCCGTAGTTTTCTTGCCAGGCGCGGCTGAACAGTTCCTGGGGCGTCAGTTGGTCGAGTTCGATCAGGCGCGTGGCGTCGTCATCGCCGTTGCGGCCGCCGCTACCGGCATATTCGGCAGCAATGCGGACCAGGCGCACGGACTTGCCTTGCAGCGCAGTTTCGATCTGCTGGCGCAGATCGGGCTGTGGTTCGTCGAGTTTTACCCGCACTTCGAGCCAGGGCTGGCGCTGGATATCGGCCAGCAAATCGATATCCGGCAGCTCAGCAAGCTGCGCGAGGATTTCAGCCAGGGGTAACGGGCCGATGCGTTGCAGGTTCACTGCTCGCGGGATCAGGCGCGTTTCAACGCTGACCAGGGTTTCGCCTTTGAGTGTGACGTCGAGGATCTGGTGCTGATAGCCGATCTCCGAGAAGGACAACGGGATTGGCGAGCCGCAGTAGCGGATCCGCTCTTCGTTATTGACCCGTTGCGGTTTGTGCAAATGGCCGAGGGCGACATAGCTGATGCTGGGGCCAAACAGGCTGGCGGGCAGGGCCTCGGCATTGCCGATGATCAGGCTGCGTTCGGAATCTTCCGAGATCGAGCCGCCAGCCATATGGGCGTGGCTGATGGCGATCAGGGCCTGGCCCGGCTTGCGTTTGGTGTTGGCCGCTTCGATCAGCCATTCATGGACCTGACCGATACCACGCAAATAGTCATCGCCAAGATGCGCGCCGGTGACTTCGGCGGGCCTAAGGAAGGGCAGCGCCAGGCACCAGGCGGCGATTTCGCCACTGGCATCGGGCAAGGGAATCAGCAGGCGTTCGGCGTCGAGCTGGCCGTCGTCGAGCCACAGCACCCGGCCCAATGCATGGGTGCGCAAACGGCGCATCAAGGGCGCGGGCAGTTCGATACGCGAGCCGGAGTCGTGGTTGCCGGCAATCATCACGATGGTCAGTTTTGGCTGTTGCTCATGGGCGCTGACGATAAAGTCGTAGAGCCGTTCCTGGGCTTTGACGGGTGGGTTGACGGTGTCGAAGATATCACCGGCAATCAGCAGCACGTCAGGTTGCTCGCTGGCCAACTGGGCCAATAACCATGTCAAAAAGCAGGCGTGTTCGAAGTCGCGTTCCTGGCCATGGAGGTTTTGCCCCAGGTGCCAGTCGGAAGTGTGAAACAAGCGCATAACAGAATCCGTTTTCAAAGGGGCTGGCAACCCGCTCGCTCAAGCGGGCACGGGTTGCCGTGAAATTATTTAGGGTAGAGCGGTGGCAGGCTGCTCGGTTCGCTGGCGGTGTCTTGCTCGCGTTCGGCGGCAGGGATGCTGCGAATCGCCTTCCACAGTTCTTCGCCTTGCCAGTATTGGCCGGTTTCGCTGTACAGCGCGCCGTTGAGGCCATCGAGGGCATCGGACAGCAACACAAAACGCGCGGCCATGTCGGCCAGGGTTTCCGGCTGTTGCCGTGCCCAGGCATCCAGTGCCTGGCGTGTGGCGTGCGGGTCATTGGCCAGGCTGGCGCGTTTCAGGTCGTCAAGCAGGGTGCGCGGGCTGGGTCCGGTTTGCGCTGCGCGCAATATTGCCGGTTGCCAGCGCGCACGCCACCACAGGCCCAGGCTCGCCAGGGTGGTACAGGCCAGGAACAGGGTGCTGAGCTGCCAGATCCACAGCGATGACTCTTCGCTCAATGCCGTCGGCGTACCGCTGGCGGGAGTGTCCACGGCCAAGTTGGGATTGGCCGCAGCCATTAGTGTACGGGCGGGCAGGTAAGTGCGTTCCAGGTGGTCTTCATGGGTGTTCCACCACACCACTTCGACGGCGGGCAGCTCGATTTGTCCGACCCGTGTCGGCACCAGTGCTTCGCGCTCTTCGCGGCTGCCGATCAGGCCGCTTTCGGTGACTTGGTTGCTCAACTGCGGCAGATCGGGATAGCGCCGCAAGCCGTTGACGTCAGTGGCGGGCAGTGGCGGCAACTGGGCGCTGGACAGGCCCTCGGCCTTGAGGGTGAGTGTGCGGGTCAGCGACTCACCGACCAGCGTATGGTCCGGTTCGGGGTTCCAGGTTTCGCTCATGCTCAAGCTGCGCGCAGGCAGCCATGGAGCATTGGGCGGGTAGGATTCAGGCTTGGGCAGGACATTCAGCGCGATTTCGGTCGAGGTCACATGGACCATTTTTCCAGGTTTGGGGCCTAGCGGGGCAGGGGCCGTGGCCTGCTGGCTGTCGACCTGGGTGGCGCTAAAGGTTTGAGCCGGGATCATCAGCTCGCCGCTGTGTTGCGGGTAAATCCCGTAGCGGCGCTCAATCACGCCGTGGCGTATGCCGTTGATCAGTTTTTCGTAGGTGCGCGATTCACCTAGTTGCTCGACGATGGCGTCGTCCAGGTGCAAGGGGGTCAGGTTGCTGTCGTCGTAGAGCGCTACGGAATGGTAGATGCGCAGGGTCAATAACGCTTGGGCCTGCACATAGACGCTGGGCTGGTCGAGGCTGGCTTCAATAAACACCGGGGCCAGCTCATTGTCACTGGCCACGCTTTGGGTCACGTTGAGGTTGATCGGCTGGCTGTGGTAATTGCCGATTTGCAGCGCCGGAATAACCACCGTCCCGGTTTGTTTGGGTTGCAGGGTGATGATCCAGCGGGTGGTGCCCTTGTTGTCATCGCTGATGCTGTTGAGTTGGTTGACCTGGCGCGTGCCGCGGACTTCAAACAGCCCGTCCAGCGGTGTCAGGTCCGGCTTGCCGAACAGCGTGACGTCATCGGATTCCAGGGTCAGCTCCACGGTTTCACCGGAGTTGAGCTGGTCGCGGTCAACGCTGGCGGCCAATCCCAGGGCGTGTGCGGGGAGGGTCCAGCAACACAGCAAAAGAAGCAAAACGCAGAGGCGGTTCATTTAGGCGTGTCCTGATGTAGCTGCTGTTCGTACCAGAATTTGCGTCGCAACAATTCGCTGGGGTTGTCGGGAATCTGTCTGAGCCATTGTTCCAGCGCCTGGCGCTGTTCTTCTTCGGTCTGGTTGGCCGCTGGTGCTGGCGGGCGCGTGGGCGGTTCTTCACCTGGCTCGGCCTCGGCATTCGGGGCTGTTCCCGGTGCGGGCTGCTCGTTAGCAGGCGTCTCGGTGGTGGAGCTGCTGGCCGAGCTGTTGTCTTCATTCTGCGCCGTGGTGCTGGAGGCGCCCTGCGCGCTGGTGCTGAGCGGGGTTTCAGACTCGGCAGGTGCAGGAGGGGGCTCGGGTGTTTGCTCAGCCTGGGCCTGGGCTTGCTGCTGTTCAAGCAACTGTTCGACCAAGGCCTTGTTCAGTGCGGCGGCCTGCAACTCGGGTTGCAGCTCAAGCGCCTGTTCATAGGCATCGATGGCCGCGGCCAGCTCGCCATTCATGGCCAGTGCATTGCCGCGATTATAGTGCGCGCTGGCGTTGTTGACCTCGGCAAAACGCAGCGCGGCACCGGCGTAGTCGCCCGCCTGATAGAGCGCCAGACCTTGCCAGAGCGGGTCGCTGAAGTGCTCGATGGCTTGCAGCGGCTGTTTTTGCTGCAGCAGGCGCATGCCTTGCTGGTCAGGGCGCAGCCACAGATCGGTAAAACTCATGGCATAGCCGGGTTGGGGCGCCAGTATCAACAGCAAGGGCAGGCAGAACAGCCAGCCGCGCCGCCCAGCGCAGGCTACCAGCAGCAACAGTGGCAGCAACAGCCAGTAACCCTGGTCAGCCCAGGTATCCAGATGCAGGGTCTGGCCGTCATCGCGCAGGTGTTGAGGGCCGTCGAGCAGGCCCAGCCCGCGCAGGTCATTGTCATCCAGACGTGCCTGGCGATAGCGCCCGTCCACATCCAGGGCAAATGAGCGCAGGCTTGGGCTGTCGAGGCGCGGCAGGAGGATGGCGCCCTGATCGTCCTTGAGGAACTGCCCGCTTTCGTCAACCACCGGCGCTCCCTCGCGACTGCCAATCCCGAGTATCAGCAACTGCGGGGTGTGGCCATTCAGCGCCTGGCGAATGCCGTTACGCTCCTGTTCGCTGAGCGAAGATGTGATCAGCAGCAAACGACCCTGGCCCAGGGCGCCCTGATCGAGCAGGGCCAGGGCCTTGGTAATCGCCAGGTCTGCGCGATGGCCCGGTTGCGGCATGATTGATGGCTTGAGGGCCTCAAGCAGGTTGCGGCTGGTGGCCAGATCATCGGACAGCGGCACCAGCGTATGGGCGCTACCGGCGTAGACGATCACCGCGGTTTGCGCATCGCTGCGGTTTTGCAGCAGGTCGTAGAGCTTGCGGCGTGCCTGCTCCAGCCGGTTGGGCGAGCTGTCGGTGGCGAGCATCTCGGGGGTCAGCTCAAGCATGACCACCAGCGGGTCGGCGGGTTTTTGTGTGGGCTGCTCAACCCGTTGCCAGCTGGGGCCGAGCAAGGCCAGCACTGCCAGTAGCCAGCCGAGCCCGAGGGCAATCCACGGCAACTTGCTGTTGCGGCCATTGCCGCCGCTGAGCAGTACGCGATGGAAGGCGACCGGCAGGATCATCTGCCAGCGACCTGCGCGCTTTTCCCGGTGCCAGCGCTTCCATAGCAGCCAGCCGAGCAGCGGCAGGACCAGCAGCCATTCGGGACGAAACCAGTGTGGCCAGAGTGCGCTCATCGGCGTCTACGCAGGCGCAGGCGTTTGAGCCGTGCGCGCCAGTCAGGGTGTTGCTGCAAAAAATGCTCCTTGCTCAGCCAGCGTTGCACGGGGTTGTTGGGCCACAGTTCGCGTATCACCAGCAGTACGCTCAGCAGCAGGGCAACGGCCAATGGCCAACTGTAGAGTGCATGCGCCGGGCGCGCCTGGGTCGGCTGCTGGGCCACGGGCTCAAGTTGGTCAAGAGTGTCCTTGATGGCCGAGAGTTCACCGCCATCGCGGGCACGGAAATATTGGCCACCGGTTATTTTGGCGATTTCTTCGAGGGCCGGTTCATCAAGATCGACCCCTGGGTTGATGCTGAACATGCCCTTGCTGCTTTCCTGCGGGTCGGCGCCAATCCCGATCGGATAGATTTTTATGCCTTCATCGCCAGCCAGGCGTGCTGCCGTCAACGGGTCGATCTGGCCGCCGTTGTTGGCGCCGTCGGTGATCAAAATCAGCACCCGGCTCTGTGCCGGGCGTTGGCGCAAGCGCTTGAGCGCCAGGCCAATGGCGTCGCCGATGGCAGTGTTTTTACCGGCAATGCCGATCCGCGCTTCGTTGAGCCAGGTGTGAACGGTGTGGCGGTCGAAAGTCAGTGGCGCTTGCAGGTAAGCCTGGCTACCGAACAGGATCAGCCCGACGCGGTCACCTTCGCGGTTTTCCAGAAAGTCCCCGAGCAGGCTTTTGACCAGGTCGAGGCGGCTGACGTCTTCGCCCTGCCATTGCATATCCGGGTAGTCCATCGAGCCCGATACATCCACCGCCACCAGCAAATCACGGCCACTGGCGGCTATCGGCAGCGGCTCACCCAGCCACTGTGGGCGGGCGGCTGCCGTCAACAGCAGTAGCCATAGCAGCACATAGGGAATTTGCTGGCGCCAGGAGGGCATGCTGGCTCGTGCCTTGCGTTGCACCAGTTGCTCGAGGTCGCCGAGAAAGCTGACCTGCAGCGCCGCTTCGCCGCTGTCGGCAGGCGGCAGCACCAGGCGCATCAGCCAGGGCAGAGGCAGCAGGGCGAAGAGCCACGGCCAGGCAAATTCAAACATGTTTGCGAATCCAGGTTTCCACCGCCTGATTAAGCCCGGCGATGGCTTTGTCATCGAGCTTGCATTCGGGCTTGTAGGCACCTTCAACCAGCACCATCCAGCGGGTCAACCCGGCTGCAGGGCAGCGGTTATCGAGGAAGGCCAGCCACTTGCGGCCATTGAGCGTATGGCTCTGGCTGTACGGGTAGTGGTTGCGGCACAGGCGTTTGAGCAGGCCGTTAAGCTGTTGCAGCCAGGCACCAGCGGGCGCGCCGTCGTAGGGCTTTTGAAAGCGTGCCAGTTCTTCGAGGGCCGCCAGGCGAACCGGGTCCAGTGGCTGCTCGGTGCGACCTGGCTGGCGTTTGGCGGGCAGGTAGCGGCGCAGCCACCACAGCCCCCAACCCAGCGCGGGCAGCACAATCAGCAGCACCCACCAGCCTGGCGCTGGTGGCCACAGGCCAATCGCCGGGGGCGTGATCAGGGGTTGCAGCTGTTCGAGTTCTTTCATGAGGCTTTGCCGGGACGCTTGGCGTTCAGGTATTCGCGCAGTTGTTCGATCATTTCACTTTGGGTGCTCAGCGGCATAAGCAACACCCGCAGTTTTTGCGCCAGCAGTTCCCAGCGGGCGATCCGGGCTTCGGCCTGGGCGCGGTAGGCCTGACGCAAATCATAGTTGAGCGTATCGAGTTCCAGCTGGGCGCCGCGCTCGGCAAAGCGTAACAGCCCGGCAGCGGGGAGGGCGTGGTCCAGCGGGTCGGACAGCGGCAGGAGAATCAGGTCGCAGTGGCGCGACAGCAGACTCAGTTGCTGCTCGGCGGCGTCGGTGAGGGCGCGTTCATCGCAGATCACGATCACCAGGCTGCCGGGGCGCAGTACTTCGCGGGCGCGGATCAGCGCCATGCCCAAGGCATCGCGGTCCGATTGCACCTCGGTGTGCAATGACTGATTGACCCGCACCAGCCGGTTAAGCAACTGCAACAGGCTTTGCTTGCTGCGTCTGGGTTTGATTTCGTAGTGTTCGTGGTCGCCAAACACCAGCCCGCCGACGCGGTCGTTGTGCCCCAGTGCGGCCCAGCCAATCAGGCTGGCGGCCTGGGCGGCAAGCACTGATTTGAACATCAGCCCCGAGCCGAAAAACAGCCGTCGGCTTTGTTCTGCGAGGATGAAAATCGGCCGCTCGCGTTCCTCATGGAACATCTTGGTGTGCGGCTCCTGGGTGCGTGCCGTAACGCGCCAGTCGATGGTGCGTACATCGTCACCGGCCTGATAGACCCGTACCTGGTCGAAGTCGACCCCGCGCCCGCGCAATTTCGAGTGATGCAACCCCACCAGCGGGCTGCGCTGGCTGGGGGAGGAGAACAGTTGCACTTCGCGCACCCGATGGCGCATCTCGATCAGCTCGGCGAGGGTGACGCGGATTCCGGGTTCGGCGGGCAGAGGGTTGTTCATCGGTCAGGCAACGGCAACGACGTCGAGGATGCGCTGCACCACGCGGTCCTGGTCGATACCGGCGGCTTCGGCTTCGAACGACAGGATGATGCGGTGACGCAACACATCAAACAGCACGGCCTGGATGTCTTCGGGGCTGACGAAGTCGCGCCCGGCCAGCCAGGCGTGGGCCCGCGCGCAACGATCCAGCGCAATTGAGCCTCGAGGGCTGGCGCCGTAGGCGATCCAGTCGGCCATCTCGGGGTCGAACTTGCCTGGGGTACGGGTCGCCATCACCAGTTGCACCAGGTATTCCTCCACGGCATCGGCCATGTACAGCCCGAGGATTTCCTTGCGTGCGGCAAAAATCGCCTGCTGGCTGACCCTGCGCTCTGGCTTGGTTTCGCCGTTGAGGGCTTCGCCACGGGCCTGTTGCAGGATGCGCCGTTCGACGGCAGCGTCCGGGAAGCCGATTTTGACATGCATCAGAAAGCGGTCGAGCTGGGCTTCGGGCAACGGGTAGGTGCCTTCCTGCTCGATGGGGTTTTGCGTGGCCATCACCAGAAACAGCGGTGACAGCTCGTACGTGCTGCGCCCGACACTGACCTGGCGCTCGGCCATGGCTTCAAGCAAGGCGGATTGGACCTTGGCCGGGGCACGGTTGATTTCGTCCGCCAGCACCAGGTTGTGGAAGATTGGGCCTTGCTGAAACACGAAGCTGCCGGTTTCGGGGCGATAGATCTCGGTACCGGTGATGTCGGCGGGCAGCAGATCGGGGGTGAACTGAATTCGATGGAACTGCGCTTCAATGCCTTCAGCCAGTTCTTTGATGGCCTTGGTCTTGGCCAGACCGGGTGCGCCTTCGACGAGCATATGGCCGTCAGCGAGCAACGCGATCAGCAAGCGGTCGATGAGTTTTTCCTGACCGAGGATCTGCGTTGAGAGAAAGGTTCGCAGCGCAAGCAGCGCTTCACGATGTTCCATCGATGACTGTTCCTGAAAAGGACACCGGCGGCGCAAGAGTTACGCCGGGGCTGGGGGCGTTACTTTAATCCATTGAGGGTGCTGCGGACTAATGGCGGGGGGCTTTTTATGGAAAAATCTGAAATGCGCAGGGTTGTTGAGAATGGTGCTCATCTGCATGGGGTTTGGGAGGTGTGAAAGCTGACGGGCATCCCGTAGCAGCTGCCGAAGGAACGAGGCTGCGTTCGGCGACGCAGTCGTCGTAAAACCTGAGTACTCAATATCGCTGACACACCGAGGCGCCTGATTTGCGACGACTGCGTCGCCGAACGCAGCCTTCGTTCCTCGGCAGCTGCTACGCAGGCAGGTCCGCCTGAAAATGCTCCGTCAACAGCGCCGCAAAGGCATCTCGCGGCCCGTGCAGGCCGGTTTCGCTGTGCCAGAAAAACAGGTTGGGCATGGGCGCCAGTTCGGCAAAGCGATAGGTAGTCAGGTGCGCGGTCCCGCCAAAGCGCTGCAGGATGCTCTCCGGCACCAGTGCCAGACCTGCGCCTGCGCTGACGCAACCAATAATGCTGCCCCAGTTGGCGTAATCGACGCTGTTGATTTGCAGACGGTGCTCAGCCACCCAGTTCTCCAGTGCCGCACGGTACGGGCAACCCACAGGCCACATGAACACGGTGTGTTGATGCACATCGCCCAGTTGTGCGAGAGGCTCAAGTTCGGGGCTGGCAATCAACACCAGTTGTTCGTGATACAGCGTTGTTTTGGACAGTTTGGGCAGGTTGATCTGGCCTGCGACCAGTACGCCGTCAAGGCGGTGGTGTTTTACGTCTTCAAGCAATTGCTGCGACTTGCCTGTCACCAGTTCCAGCGATACCTGCGGGTAGCGCTGATGAAATATCGCCAGTAAGGGTGGTAGTCGGGCCGTGGCGCAAGACTCGATAGCACCGATGCGCAGCTTGCCGGTGGGCACGGCGTGGGGCGTTACGGCGCGTTTGGCCTGATCGACCAAGGCCAGGATCTGTTCGCTGTAACCCAGAAACACCTGGCCCGCCGCACTGATGCACAGCCCCCGACCTGCGCGGGTAAACAGCGCAGTCCCCAACTCGCTTTCGAGCTGTTTGATACGGGTGGTGATGTTGGACGGCACGCAATGCAACTGCCGGGCGGCCAGTGCAATGCTGCCGCACTCTGCCACGGCCTTGACCATGCGCAACTGGCTGAGCTCCATTGTTCACTCCTGATGAATTCTGGGCTCTTTATATCTCACTTGTGGCCGCTTGCGAGCGCGATAAACACTGCTCGCTACTTCATTCGGGTGTACAGGTCGTCAACGTGTCGTTTTCTCTGAAGCTTGTCGCGGCCATGGCCGCCGTTGTGCTGTGTTGGGCATATTCACCGATCGGCATTCATATTGGCCTGGAGAGCTATACGCCGGGGCATCTGGCTTTGCTCCGGTTTCTGATTGCATCGGCCTTTATGGCTGTAATTGCGCTGTTTGCCGGGATTGGCCTGCCCCGGCTGCGTGATGTGCCATGGCTGATGTTGCTGGGTTTTTTTGCGGTGGTGTTGCATCACGTGGTGTTGAATATGGGCCAGCGCTGGGTCAGCCCGGGGGCTTCGAGTGTACTGGCGCAGACGGCGCCGTTGTTCAGCACACTAATTGCCGCCATTTTTCTCAAGGAATCGGTGAGCCGCTGGCGCTGGCTATGGGTGGCGGTGGGGCTGGTTGGTGTGGTGCTGGTGATCTGGGCGGACAAGGGTGTTGGTGAGTTTCGCCCTCAAGGGTTACTGCTGCTAGTGGCTGCGCTGTCGTGGAGCATCTACTTCGCCTTGCAAAAGCACTATGGCAATCGCTATAGCCCGCTGACCATCGTCTGTTACATGGTCTGGGCCGGGACGCTGATGTTGTGTGCCTATTGGCCTGGGCTTGTAGATGAAGTGCGCAATGCTCCGGCTCGAGTCAATTGGGCGATATTGCTGCTAGGCCTGTTCCCCAGTGCCCTGGCGTATCTGTTGTGGGCCTATGTGCTGGCGCATACCGAGGTCAGCCGCTCGGTAGGGGTGATGTATCTGATCCCGCCGGTGGCCATGGTGATGGCGGCGGTTGTTCTGGGCAGCCCCGTCTCGGCCGGGGTGGTTGTGGGTGCTGCAATCGTGGTGGGTAGCGTGATTGTGATGAGTCGGCTCAAGGGCTAAAAGTAAAACGCTCTTGCGTTCTGCCACAGGGCCCTGCGCGCGCCGTCTTCACCCAGGGCATCAATCAACAGTGGGATGTCGTTGTCGGCAAAGGGGCGGGGAGCACGGGTTGACGGCAGGTCGGTGCCAAACATCAGGACGTTGGGGTTGGCGCTATGGATCTGTTGCAACACGTGCGGTACGGCAAAGTCGACCCGACCAAAGCCACAGGCCTTGACGCGTACGCCGTGCTCGGCCAAACGCAGCAGGCAGGGCAGGCCTTCATGGCTTAACCCCAGATGGTCGATGCTCAACGCAGGCAAGCGTCGCAGGCGGGTTTCTATGGCCTCCAGCTCGCGTGAATCGATATACAGCTCCGAGTGCCAACCCACCTGCTCATATACGCGCCTGGCCAGTGTTTCGAGTTGATCGAGTTGCTCTGAGCCACCGCGCTTGAGGTTAAAACGCAGGGCGCGTACGCCGTGCTGGTGCAGGGTTTGCAACTCGGCGTCGGTGACACTGGCAGGAAGTTGCGTGACCCCCACAAAGCCTGGCCCCAGCCGCTTCAAGGCAGCGATCAGGTAAGTCTGATCAAAGCCTTGAAATGAGCCGGAAACCACGGCGCCACCGACGATGCCCAGCGGTTCTGCCCGCGACAGGTAATCATCGACACTGAAAAAGTCGGGTAGATAGCCATTGTTGGGAATCAACGGGTAAGCGCTGTCGATAATATGGCAGTGGGCATCGAAGATCGGGGGCATGGCGGTGCTACCTGTGAGCTTCAGTGGAGGTGCATAACTGTGGGAGCGGGCTTGCTCGCGATGGTATTAGTGCAGTGTGCCAGATACACCGCTTCGCCTGCATCGCGAGCAAGCTCGCTCCCACAATGGTCCCTGCAAGGCTCGAGAGTTAATTCAGCTCGCTGATATAGGTGCCGGTGCCTTTGAGGATGTTCTGCAAGGTCTCTTCGACTTCGGCCAGGTCTGCGGCCGCGGTGTTGTGAAGGATTTCCAGATGGTCGTCGCCCTTGAGCACGTCAGCATCGCCAGCGCTGATTTCAATCAGCAGGCGGGTCGGGCTCAAGGTGACTTTGATCCCGTCCAGTGTCGAGGGCTCGTCTTCAAGGGTGATTTCCAGCTCGTCTTCGTCCGGGTAACGGGTCATCAGGAACATTTCGCCCTGATCCGTGTGGCAGCACAGCATGGCCATGTTGTCTTCTTCGTCATCGCACGGGTTGGCGAGCAGGTGGTCGGTGGTCATTTGCATGGGAAATTCCTGGCGCTCTGGGCGCGGGTAGGTCGAACAGAAGCCAATTTTGCCAGCCTGAACCGATTTGTGCTGGTTTGAATGGTGCAATGGGCTAAAAGCTCAGTCTTTTCTAATATGCGCTACAGAAACTACGGGGCTTTTATGAAGGTTTTTCGCGTGTGAATGCTAGGGTTGTTCAGTAACCGCGCTTGAGGTTGCGTGCCGATGACCGAATATGTCGCCGCACCGTAAGCAGGCTGTACGGCTCAATCGTTAAGCTGCGCGGTGATAGTTATCTCTAAAGGCACAGCCTGTTTATCCGGCAGTCGTTTTTGTAGATACCCATCCTGGAACGTGAATGTGACCCGCGGGTCACGGCCAGCTTCACCTCCCTGTCATGCTGTGTTTTGCAGGTGAATTGCCAAGTCCGGCCTTGCACAGTATTGGCAGCTCCCCACGCGGGAATAACACGCGACGCTTCTCTCAATAACAAGCCCAAGCGGAGTACCACAGATGGCGTTCTTCACCGCAGCCAGCAAAGCCGACTTCCAGCATCAACTGCAAGCAGCACTGGCGCAGCACATCAGTGAACAGGCACTGCCACAAGTGGCGCTGTTCGCTGAGCAATTCTTCGGCATCATTTCTCTGGATGAACTCACTCAACGTCGGATGTCCGACCTGGCAGGCTGCACGCTGTCGGCCTGGCGTTTGCTGGAGCGTTTCGACCCGGCCCAGCCGCAAGTGCGGGTCTTTAACCCTGATTACGAACGTCACGGCTGGCAGTCGACGCACACTGCGGTCGAAGTACTGCATCACGACCTGCCGTTCCTGGTGGACTCGGTGCGTACCGAGCTGAACCGTCGCGGTTACAGCATCCACACCCTGCAAACCACGGTATTGAGCGTACGCCGTGGCAGCAAGGGCGAGTTGCTGGAAATCCTGCCCAAGGGCACTACCGGTGAAGGCATCTCGCAAGAGTCGCTGATGTATCTGGAAATCGATCGCTGCGCCAATGCCGCTGAACTGAATGTGCTGAGCAAGGAACTGGAGCAGGTTCTGGGCGAAGTGCGTATTGCCGTGGCTGATTTTGAGCCAATGAAGGCCAAGGTTCAGGAGTTGCTGGCGAGTGTCGACAACTGCCAGTACGTGGTTGATGCCGGTGAAAAGGCCGAGGTCAAGAGCTTCCTGGAATGGCTGGTGGGTAACCACTTCACCTTCCTGGGCTACGAAGAATTTGTGGTACGTGACGAGGCAGATGGCGGGCATATCGAATATGACGCCGACTCTTTCCTCGGTCTGACCAAGCTGCTGCGCTCCGGCCTGACCGCCGAAGACTTGCGGATTGAAGATTACGCCGTCAGCTACCTGCGCATGCCGACCCTGCTGTCGTTTGCCAAGGCTGCGCACCCAAGCCGCGTGCATCGCCCGGCTTACCCTGACTATGTGTCGATCCGTCAGATCGATGCCGACGGCAAGGTGATCAAGGAATGCCGCTTTATGGGCCTGTATACCTCTTCGGTGTACGGCGAAAGCGTGCGGGAAATCCCTTATATCCGTCGCAAGGTTGCAGAAATCGAGCGCCGCTCCGGCTTCCAGCCCAAGGCTCACCTGGGCAAGGAACTGGCTCAGGTAGTTGAAGTACTGCCCCGCGATGACCTGTTCCAGACACCTGTGGATGAGCTGTTCACCACCGTGATGTCGATTGTACAAATCCAGGAGCGCAACAAGATTCGCGTGTTCCTGCGTAAAGACCCGTATGGCCGTTTCTGCTACTGCCTGGCTTACGTGCCGCGTGATGTGTACTCCACCGAAGTTCGGCAGAAAATCCAGCAGGTGCTGATGGAGCGTCTGCAAGCGTCGGATTGCGAGTTCTGGACCTTCTTCTCTGAGTCGGTGCTGGCCCGTGTGCAGCTGATTCTGCGGGTTGATCCGAAAAACCGGATCGATATCGACCCGCTGTTGCTGGAAAAAGAAGTGATCCAGGCCTGTCGCAGCTGGCAGGACGACTACGCCAGCCTGGTGGTTGAAAGCTTCGGCGAGGCCAATGGCACCAAAGTGCTGGCGGACTTCCCCAAGGGCTTTCCGGCAGGTTACCGCGAGCGTTTTGCCGCGCACTCAGCCGTGGTCGACATGCAGCACCTGATGAGCCTCAGCGAGAAAAACCCGCTGGTTATGAGCTTCTATCAGCCCCTGGGCCAGAGTGCCGGTCAGGAGCTGCATTGCAAGCTGTATCACGCTGATACACCGCTGGCGCTGTCGGACGTGCTGCCGATTCTGGAAAATCTTGGCCTGCGCGTACTGGGCGAGTTCCCGTACCGTCTGCGTCATGCCAATGGTCGTGAGTTCTGGATTCATGACTTCGCCTTTACTGCTGGCGAAGGCTTGAATCTGGATATCCAGCAACTCAACGACACGCTGCAGGATGCATTCGTGCATATCGTCAGCGGCGACGCCGAGAACGATGCCTTCAACCGCCTGGTACTGACTGCCGGTTTGCCGTGGCGTGATGTGGCGTTGCTGCGTGCTTACGCCCGTTACCTGAAGCAGATCCGCCTGGGCTTTGACCTGGGTTATATCGCCAGCACCCTGAACAACCACACCGACATCGCCCGCGAGTTGACCCGGTTGTTCAAGACCCGTTTCTATCTGGCGCGCAAACTCACGGCCGAAGACCTGGAAGACAAGCAACTGCGTCTGGAACAGGCGATTCTGACGGCACTGGACGATGTTCAGGTGCTCAACGAAGACCGCATCCTGCGTCGTTACCTGGACCTGATCAAAGCCACTCTGCGCACCAACTTCTACCAGCCGGATGCCAACGGTCATAACCGTTCGTACTTCAGCTTCAAGTTCAATCCGCACCTGATTCCAGAGCTGCCAAAACCTGTACCGAAATTTGAAATCTTCGTGTACTCGCCTCGGGTCGAAGGCGTGCACTTGCGTTTCGGTAACGTGGCGCGTGGCGGCTTGCGCTGGTCGGACCGTGAAGAAGACTTCCGTACCGAAGTGCTGGGCCTGGTAAAAGCCCAGCAAGTGAAGAACTCGGTCATCGTGCCGGTGGGCGCCAAGGGCGGTTTCGTGCCGCGTCGCCTGCCATTGGGTGGCGGCCGTGACGAGATCCAGGCTGAGGCGATTGCCTGCTACCGGATCTTTATTTCCGGCCTGCTGGACATCACCGATAACCTCAAGGACGGCGCACTGGTGCCGCCATTGAACGTCGTTCGTCACGACGATGATGACCCGTACCTGGTGGTTGCCGCCGACAAGGGCACTGCAACGTTCTCCGACATCGCCAACGGCATCGCCATCGATTACGGCTTCTGGCTGGGTGATGCGTTCGCGTCGGGCGGCTCGGCCGGTTATGACCATAAAAAAATGGGCATTACCGCCAAGGGCGCCTGGGTCGGCGTGCAGCGCCACTTCAAAGAGCGCGGGATCAACGTTCAGCAAGACAGCATCAGCGTGGTCGGTGTCGGCGATATGGCCGGTGACGTGTTCGGTAACGGCTTGTTGATGTCCGACAAGCTGCAACTGGTCGCGGCTTTCAACCATCTGCATATCTTTATCGATCCGAACCCAGAGCCTGCGAACAGCTTCGTTGAGCGTCAGCGCCTGTTCGACCTGCCGCGTTCGGCTTGGTCGGATTACGACACCAGCATCATGTCGGCGGGCGGCGGGATCTTCTCCCGTAGCGCGAAAAGCATTGCTATCTCGCCCGAGATGAAAGAGCGCTTCGCAATCAGTGCCGACAAGCTGACCCCGACCGAACTGCTCAACGCCTTGCTCAAGGCGCCAGTAGATCTGCTGTGGAACGGCGGTATCGGTACTTACGTCAAAGCCAGCAGCGAAAGCCACGCCGATGTTGGCGACAAGGCCAACGATGCGTTGCGCGTCAATGGCAACGAATTGCGCTGCAAGGTAGTGGGCGAGGGCGGCAACCTGGGCATGACCCAGTTGGGTCGTGTCGAGTTCAACCTTAATGGCGGTGGCTCCAACACCGACTTTATCGACAACGCTGGCGGCGTGGACTGCTCTGACCACGAAGTGAATATCAAAATCCTGCTCAATGAAGTGGTGCAGGCTGGCGATATGACCGAGAAGCAGCGCAACCAGTTGCTGGGCAGCATGACCGACGAAGTGGGCGGTCTGGTGCTGGGCAACAACTACAAGCAGACCCAGGCCATCTCGCTGGCGGCCCGTCGTGCCTATGAGCGGATTGCCGAATACAAGCGCCTGATGAACGATCTGGAAGCCCGTGGCAAGCTGGACCGTGCCATTGAGTTCCTGCCGTCAGAAGAGCAGCTCAACGAGCGTGTCGCGGCCGGTCATGGCCTGACTCGTGCCGAGCTGTCGGTGCTGATCTCGTACAGCAAGATCGACCTCAAGGAGGCCTTGCTAAACTCCCAGGTGCCTGACGACGTCTACCTGACCCGCGACATGGAAACCGCGTTCCCGCCGATGCTGGTCAGCAAGTTTGCCGAAGCCATGCGTCGTCACCGTCTGAAGCGCGAAATCGTCAGCACCCAGATTGCCAACGATCTGGTCAACCACATGGGCATCACCTTTGTCGAACGCTTGAAAGAGTCGACCGGCATGAGTGCAGCCAACGTGGCTGGTGCTTACGTGATCGTGCGCGACATTTTCCACCTCCCGCACTGGTTCCGTCAGATCGAAGCGCTGGACTATCAGGTGCCGGCTGAAATCCAGCTGGCGCTGATGGACGAGCTGATGCGTCTGGGCCGCCGTGCTACACGCTGGTTCCTGCGCAGCCGTCGCAACGAACTGGACGCGGCGCGCGATGTGGCGCACTTCGGTCCGCATCTGGCAGCGTTGGGCCTCAAGCTCGACGAATTGCTGGAAGGTCCTACCCGCGAAGGCTGGCAGACCCGCTACCAGGCGTACGTCGAGGCTGGCGTGCCGGAGTTGCTGGCGCGGATGGTGGCCGGTACTACGCACCTGTACACCTTGCTGCCGATCATCGAAGCGTCGGATGTGACCGGTCAAAATGCCGCTGATGTGGCCAAGGCGTACTTCGCCGTTGGCAGCGCACTGGACCTGACCTGGTACCTGCAGCAGATCAGCAACTTGCCGGTTGAAAACAACTGGCAGGCGCTGGCCCGCGAAGCGTTCCGCGACGATATCGACTGGCAGCAGCGTGCAATTACCGTCTCGGTATTGCAGATGACGGATGCTGGCGAAAGTATCGAAGCGCGCCTGGCGCTGTGGCTTGAGCAGAATAACTCGATGGTTGAGCGCTGGCGCGCGATGCTGGTCGATCTGCGGGCTGCAACCGGCAACGACTACGCGATGTACGCGGTGGCCAACCGCGAGCTGCTTGACCTGGCGTTGAGCGGTCAATCAGGGCTCTGACAGCCTGAGTAGCAAAACGAAGCCCCGGCTCATGTGAAGTGAGTCGGGGCTTTTTTGCAATTGATCAACTGTGGGAGCGAGTGTATGGGCTGTAGCGGGCAGGTCAGATCCCGATATTACCCAGGGTTTGCACGATATTGCGCAGCGTCACGGCCAGGGTAGGGTGCTCGACCTCGAAGCGTTCTACCGCGAGGTTGACGCTGTCGGCGAGGCTGGAATCGTTGGTGGCCTTTTCGATGTCGATCTGAGCCTGGATTTGGGTTGAGAGCTGGTTCAAATGATCACGCTCTTCTTGGGTGAGCGGTGGATTCTGTTCCAGTTGCTCGCGCAGGGTGTCGAGTTGTTCTTGCAGTTCGCGGGCAGGCATAGCATTCATCCTTTATTGATAGGCTCTGATGTAGACCTTGGCAGTGAACAAAAGGTCTGCAAGTGAACTTCTAGATTAATCCACTCGTGTCCAGAGTGCATGATCTCTATCAAAATCACTTGGGTACATTGCCCAGCGGGATAAAAGAATTGCGGAGGGCGGAACGTCTATCGTTAATACAAGTCTGTTTTGAGGCTTGCTTGGGGGCTGCCTAAAACAGATTTACCGTTATACTACGGGCCTGACTCAGGGCATAGCGCCCAAGTATCAAGTAACTTCAGGGAGTTTTGCTATGCGCTGGACCGATCGTCTTGCTCAATTATGTGTCTGTGCCGGTGTGGCCATGCTGCCATTTGCTGCCAATGCAGCCTCCGAAGATGACCCGTGGGAAGGGGTCAACCGTGTGGTTTTCAAATTCAACGACACGATTGATACCTACGCCTTGAAGCCGCTTGCTCAAGGCTATCAGTACATCACTCCGCAATTTTTGGAGGATGGCATCCACAACATGTACCGCAATATCGGTGATATTCGAAACCTGGCCAACGATGTCTTGCAAGCCAAGCCTCACGCCGCCGGTGTAGACACCGCTCGTTTGTTGCTCAATACCACCCTGGGTGTAGCCGGTTTCTTTGACCTGGGCACCAAAATGGGCCTGCATCGCAACAGCGAAGACTTCGGTCAGACCTTGGGCCGTTGGGGCGTTGAAAGCGGTCCTTACGTCGTGCTGCCGTTACTGGGCCCGAGCACCGTGCGTGATGCGGTCGGCATTTACCCTGACTCCTTCACCGAACCGTACCGCTACATCAATGATATCCCGGCACGTAACATGACCATCGGCATGGACTTGATCGATACCCGCGCTAGCTTGTTGTCGGCCGAAAAACTGATCACCGGCGACAAGTACATCTTTATCCGCAATGCGTATCTGCAAAACCGCGAATTCAAAGTCAAGGACGGGCAGGTTGTCGACGACTTTTAAGTCGCTCTGCGTGTGCGCAAAAAACGGCCCGGGTGGCCGTTTTTTGCATTGTTGCAGATGAGAAATAATCTGCTTTAGAACACTTCTGACCTTGGTTTTAGTTGCCGTATTGGTGGTTCTTATAACCCGCGGGAATTTAACGTGACGAACACCTCAAGCCACCATCGGCCTGAGCTTGAAACCCCCCGCGGATGGGAGTACCGTCTGCGCCTTACACGGGCACCTTTGTAGGATCGAGCAACACAGTCGATTTGAATCAGGGATGTTCACAAGCCAATTCAGTCGCTGAGCTCGACGTAATCGAGCCTCCACGACAACCTAATTCTGGCGCCGTTTGCCCACATGCAAAAAACCAGTGCCACGCTGCTGATCATTGATGACGACGACGTAGTGCGCGCCAGCCTGGCGGCCTACTTGGAAGACAGCGGCTTCAGCGTCCTTCAGGCCAGTAATGGCTTGCAAGGCCTTCAGGTGTTCGAGCTAGAGCAGCCAGATTTAATCATCTGTGACCTGCGCATGCCGCAAATGAGTGGTCTGGAGCTGATTCGCCAGGTCACCCTGCGCTCGTCGCAAACGCCTGTGATCGTCATCTCGGGCGCAGGTGTGATGAGTGATGTGGTCGAGGCGTTGCGTCTTGGCGCTGCCGACTATCTGATCAAGCCGCTCGAAGATCTCGCCGTTCTGGAGCACTCCGTACACCGGGCGCTGGATCGTGCGCGTTTAGTACTTGAGAATCAGCGTTATCGCGACAAGCTTGAGTCTGCCAACCGCGAGCTCGAGGCCAGCCTGCATTTACTGCAGGAAGACCAGAACGCGGGCAGGCAGGTGCAGATGAACATGCTGCCGGTCAGCCCTTGGTCCATTGATGAATTCAACTTCGCTCATCAGATCATTCCGTCGCTGTACCTGTCCGGTGATTTTGTTGACTACTTCCGAGTCGACGAGCGTCGGGTAGCGTTCTATCTGGCTGACGTTTCCGGTCACGGCGCGTCTTCAGCGTTTGTCACAGTGCTGCTCAAGTTCATGACCACACGCCTGCTGTTTGAATCCAAGCGCAATGGCAGCCTGCCGGAGTTCAAGCCTTCCGAAGTGCTTGGGCACATCAACCGTGGCCTGATCAACTGCAAGCTGGGCAAGCACGTAACCATGGTGGGTGGGGTGATTGATGAAGAAACCGGCTTGCTGACCTACAGCATTGGCGGACACCTGCCACTGCCGGTGCTCTACACTCCTGACAGCGTTAGTTATCTCGAAGGGCGAGGGCTGCCCGTTGGCTTGTTCAACGAAGCCACGTACGAGGATCATGTGCTGAAACTGCCTGAAACCTTCAGCCTTACGCTGATGTCAGACGGGATACTGGATCTTTTGACCGAGCCTACGCTCAAAGAGAAAGAAGCTGCTTTACCGCAATTGGTGAAAACAGCAGGCGGCAGCCTGGATGGTCTGCGCCAGGTTTTTGGATTAGCTACGCTAGGGGAGATGCCGGATGATATCGCCTTGTTGGTGTTGAGCAGGAATCTTAAATGAGTACCGGTAGAATTCAGTTCGCCGAACAGGATGGCACCTTCGTCCTGAAGTTTGTGGGTGAAGTGCGTCTGACGTTGTGTTCGGCACTGGATGCGACAATCGAGAGGATTTTCACGGCGCTGAATTTTAACGCCATCGTGATCGACCTCACCGAAACCCGCAGTATCGACAGCACCACACTGGGTTTGCTGGCGAAACTGTCGATTTTGTCGCGTCAAAAAATAGGCCTGTTGCCAACGGTGGTCACCACCCACGAAGACATCACCCGTCTGCTGCAATCGATGGGCTTTGATCAGGTGTTCAACATCATCGGCAAGCCAATCCCATGCCCTGAGTGCCTGACAGACTTGCCTTCGCAGGACCAGTCCGAAGAAGTGGTTCGGGTCAAGGTGCTTGAAGCCCACAAGATCCTGATGGGGCTAAACGACTCCAACCGTGAAGCGTTCCACGACCTGGTGAATGCGCTCGAGCGTCACTGATCCAAAAGCGGCAGCATAAAAAAAGGGGCCGTCCTGTGCAGGAACGGCCCCTTTTTGATTGCGCTCGGTTTAGCGGCCTTCCAGCAGCTCCCCAGCTTGATCCAGAAGGGCCAGTGGATCCTTGGCCTTATGGATATCCACCGACAGCAACTGGCGGAAGCGTCGGGCGCCTGGGAACCCTTGGCCCAGCCCCAGAATGTGCCGCGTGATGTGATGCATCGAGCCGCCCGCAGCAATATGCGCTGCGATATAGGGCCGTAACAACGCCAGCGCCTGGGCCCGTGAAATCACAGGTGCAGTGCTGCCAAACAACAGTTGATCGACCTCGGCCAAAATGTACGGGTTGTGGTAGGCCTCACGGCCCAGCATCACACCATCGAACACCTGCAAATGCTCCTGGCATTGCTCAAGCGTCTTGATCCCGCCATTGAGAATAATCTCCAGCTCAGGAAAGTCGGTTTTCAACTGCGCAGCCACGTCATAACGCAGGGGGGGGATATCGCGATTCTCTTTCGGCGACAGCCCTTCCAGAATGGCGATACGCGCATGCACGGTAAAACTGGTGCAACCCGCATCACGAACGGTGCCGACAAAATCGCACAACTGCTCGTAGCTATCGCGCCCGTTAATGCCGATCCGGTGCTTGACCGTAACCGGAACAGACACCGCATCACGCATTGCCTTCACACAGTCGGCAACCAACGCCGGGTGCGCCATCAAGCAGGCGCCGATCATATTGTTCTGCACCCGATCGCTCGGGCAGCCGACATTAAGATTCACCTCGTCATAACCCACATCCTGAGCCATACGCGCGCACGCCGCCAAATCGGCCGGCACACTGCCGCCCAACTGCAGGGCCAGCGGATGCTCAGTCTCGTCATGACGCAAAAAGCGTTCGGCATCCCCATTGAGCAATGCGCCCGTGGTGACCATTTCGGTGTATAGCAGCGCGTTTTTGGATAGCAGGCGCAGGAAGTAGCGGCAGTGGCGATCTGTCCAATCCATCATAGGGGCCACGCTAAAGCGCCTGGACACCGAAGAGCCTTTGTTTTCGTGGGTTGTAGCTGATTTTTCTAGCATTTTGCTCTACGTGTTTAAGGCGTGTTTTAGGGGGTAAAAGGGCGTTTTTCTGAAGTGAGTGGTAAAATGTACCACTTCAAAACAGGCGTGTACCACTTCATCTATGGCAACCATCCGATCCAGAAAGCTAGCCGACGGCACGGTGCGTTATACCGCTCAGATCCGTGTAAAACGTGACGGGGCGCAAGTCTACCAAGAGAGCCTGACTTTCGCCCGTAAACAGGCCGCTCAGGCGTGGGCGCGTAAGCGAGAAGCCGAGTTGGATCAACCCGGGGCGATTGAGCGGGCAAACCGCATAGGGGCGACTGTCAAAGAAATGATCGATCGTTACATGGTCGAAATGGAAAAAGCCCGCGGCCTCGGTAAAACCAAGCTTGCCACGCTCAAGGCTATCAGTGAGTCCTACCTGGGTGAGGTAAATGACCAGGACTTGAGCTGCCAGATATTGGTTGAGTATGCGGTCTGGCGAATGGGGCCGGAAGGCGGTGGAGTGCTGCCTCAGACCGCTGGCAACGATTTGGCGCACCTTGGGGCTGTGCTTTCAATTGCTCGCCCGGCATGGGGCTATGAGGTCGACCCTCACCTGATGGCCGATGCCCGCAAGGTGTTACGCAAGCTGGGCTACAACATGCGCAGTCGAGAACGTGACCGCCGCCCGACTCTGGATGAGCTGGATAGGCTGCTGGAGTACTTCCAATCGATTCAGGACAGGCGCCCGACTTCCATCAATATGCTCAAGATGACAGCGTTCGCCTTATTCTCGACGCGGCGTCAGGAAGAGATCACCCGGATCAAGTGGGCGGATCTGGACGCGGAGGGGAGTAGAGTCCTGGTGCGGGATATGAAGAACCCCGGGCAAAAGATTGGCAACGATGTGTGGTGTCACCTACCGTCAGAAGCCTTGGCCATCCTGCAGTCAATGCCGAAGACCGTTGACGTGATTTTTCCCTACAGTGCTGAATCAACTTCCGCATCCTGGACACGGGCATGCAAGTTTTTGGGGATCATCGATCTGCACTTTCACGACCTGCGCCATGAGGGTGTCAGTCGCTTGTTTGAAATGGATTGGGATATACCGAGGGTGGCTAGCGTATCGGGGCATCGCGACTGGAACTCGATGCGTCGCTATACCCACCTGCGTGGACGGGGGGACGCTTATGAAAACTGGAAGTGGTTGGATATTGTGGTCAAGGCGCCCGTGAAGCTGGGCGCCTTGACCTTAAAGTGATTTAACCCCTACGAGGTGCGCTGTTGAGCTGCTGACTCTCCTTCATCGCTGCAGCGCGCTGGCTGTCCAGGTACTCGGAAAGATCCGAGATATGAATCCCCTTGGCACTTTTCTGGCTGGCCTCCATCCGAGTGATGGGGATTTTAATCAGTCCGGCCATCACCTTGCGCTCAAACATATTGGTGGTTAGGTGGGTAAAGTAATCCGTGCAGACCTTATGCAAAGGGATCACTACTTGGGCATCGTATTGGGCCATCAGAACAAACAGAGTTTTCATTTCCCGGCTTCCAGTTCAGCAATGCGATTTAGCAGTTGGGCAATAACCTTGTTCTTCTGATCGAGCACCAGTTCCAAGGCGAGCGAGCGTTCCAGTCGATAGATTATTTCACCGTTCATGCTTCGTTGGTTTCTATAGGCGACGGTGGCAATTTCAGGACGAAGACCATCGGGTAACCGGATTACAAACTTGTCTTGAGCGCGTGAGTCAGTCATTAGTTAGCTCCCAGGGACATGGATTTAGCGAGTAACTGCGCAACTACGGCAGCATCCCGCTCCGATAGCTCGCCCAAGGTTTGGGCCATACTGCTCAAACTTTCCAGGCGCACACGTGCCTCTGGTGTTTTGTGTACCAGGTAACCGATCACTGCAGCTCCGATAATAGCTGTGGCCACCAGGTGCCTGGCCGGTGTGGTAGCCTTTACTTCGCTGCTGCTTTGGTTTGTCACTTTCATGGTGTAGTCCTCAGTGGTGGTTGGTGTCGGGGAGCTGCAACTCCTCGACACCGCATTTCGAATTCAGGCTTTGAACTGCCAGCAGCTCACCGACTCAGGTGGGGGATTCACCAAGTTGTTTTTCCGCTGGATGCTGTTGATGGCGCTGGATGTGGTGCGATTGATATCAATCAACTTGTGCGATCGGCATTCACGCAGTAACTGACGCAAGGTGCCGATGTCTGCCAGCTTCTGACGATGTTCTGCCGCTATCTTGGCGAAGCCGTTGAGGTTGATTGCGATGACGTCAGGCTTCTTGCTGTGGTTTACCAACGGTTCGCTGGTGAGCGACTCCAGGTACTCATAGACCTGCCAGAACTCGACTACCGCTGGTGGATCCATGACGATTGCAGACTGGCGTTCGTGCGCCATTTCGATGATCTCTACACGGGTGCTCGTGATCATTGCGTCGGTCAATGGCAGCACCAGGGCAAGGCAATCAACAAGTGCAAGCATCATGCTGTGGTTCTTGACTATTCGAGCTGAGCTCAGCGTGCGCAACGAGCGCAGGTGCTCGCGGTGCTTAGGATAGGTTTCGGCGAACTTGGCCATAATCTGTGGTTCAAGACTGATGGCCTGAACAAGGAAGTTGCTGACCTCGTCTGTTGCCATCTGACTCAGTGCATCTGCGGCCGCGCTGCTTTCGGCTGTGATCTTTGGCTTGAGGAAGTGCAGTTTGACTATCCGACTCATAATCGCTTCATTGCCAGTGACGGGAGCGTTTTGGCAGATTGCGATTGCTGCGCGGAACTCAGGCTCATAGGTTTCATTGGTGTTGTTTTTCACACCACGGGTACCCAGCAGGCCGCCACCGAAGAAGTCTTTCAGCTCGTTCATATCGAACGATTTGTTATTTGATGCGTCGTTGTCGCGATCCCCTTCGATAAACACGACCGGCATCCCTGCGACCTGGCCCATCGCACGACTACGGCCTGATGCAGTACCTTTCATTGGGTCGAAGCCTTCGTAATGGGGCCGTCCGAAGAGTTTCCACAGGAACATAATCAACGTGGTCTTACCCGCGTCCGGTTCGCCAGTGGCCTCCAAGAACGGGAAGCTTTCGTACTGTTCCCGGATCTGTTCTGAGAACAGCGAACCAAACCAAAACGTCAGTGCAGCCAGTCCCTTTTCGCCGAAGCACAGCCACAGCTTGGCCAGCCAGTCATCGCGATAGCCTTTGTTGGTTGCCTTGGGATTGATTTTTACGTTCTTGACCAGGCATTTAACCCGGCGCTTGCCGAACTCAAAGTAATCATCGGAATTGACCTGGTAAACGACACCGTTATGACAGGCAAGACCATTGAAAATGTAAGCCTGATGTTCTTTGCTATACCCAACAAAGTCGATTGTTTCTACGGTTTTGATACCTTCGATTTGCTTCATTGAAATCTGGTCAAGGTGCTTTTGGGCACCCAGCCATGTGGAGCTGGAGTAGAGAAGACGGGCTTTAAACTCGGTGCTCGATGAAAACTGTTTCAGGGTGAAAGTGATCTTTTCGCTTGGAGCATCACCGTGCGGATTGATACGGACGTAATACCACGCCTCACCAGTTGCTTCGTTTAGTTGCTTGTAGAGCGTTTCAAAAGTGCAGTTCGCCAACTGCTTCAACGAGCAAGCGCTATCCAACGCTTTTTGTCGGGCTGCCTTTGCGTTCAGAAGCTGGTCGTCATGGTCATCGCTGTTGAGGAGTTCACGTTGTTCCTCATCGAGCTTGTGCAGATCAAACTTTGCCCAGTACAGGCGGTTGGCCGAAGACGCGCTAGATGCCCTCAACCGCAAGTCGCTGGAATTCTCCGTGGCCTACGGGGCTAGCGCCCGGGACTTTGTGGCCTCGGCGTACACGATTGAGGGTGCGATCAAGGGCATGACCGGCAGCCAGCTGGCCGCTGCCTATTACTGGGACGAGTGGACATCCGCGCTACTCAACAGTGCCGCGTTCAAGTGGGTCAGTGACCAGTTGCAGGGCCTCAGTGACTGGTTCAGCTCGATGGGCGGCTGGTCAGGCATGGCCAAGGCCGCGTGGGACGGGATCATCAACATCTTTAAAAACGCCATCAATGGCTTGATCGAGATGCTGAACAAGATCCCCGGCGTGAAGATCGATGCGGCCTTTGGCGCCTTGCCAGAGATGCCCGGTATGAAGATGGCCATGTCTGCAGCCGACCAGGCGGGACGTGGCGAAAAGCTCCAACAAACCCTCAATTCATCCATGCCCAGCCTGTCGCCAACACGGGCCAGCGCTGTGCCCCAGGGCGGATTACTGAAAAGCATCCAGAACAACCAGACCCAGAACAAAGGCACGCACGTGGAGAAAGTCGAGATCCACAACAGCAAGCCGATGAGCCCGCTGGAGATGGAAAACATGATCGGCATGGCGGTGGGCTGATGACGCTTTATATCGATCTGCTGATCACTGACAACGACCTGACCCTAGACCCGTCCAACCAGCCCGTGCTGATCGATGACCGGGGCAGCATCGCCCAGGACATCGCCCACATGATCCGCGAAAGCGGGCTGCTGGTGAGGCTGGTAGCCGAGCGCGACCGTTTCCAGCGAGCCGACTGCATCCAGCAAATGGAGCTGATCGTGGAAGACGACCAGCGTCTGGTGCCCGGGACGGCTCGGATCATCGACCAGAAAGACGGGCAGTACCTGGTCACTGCCCAAACCGTTGAATTTGGCCTTATCGAGGTGGCTGTGTGAGCGAAATAGATTTTAAACAGGCGCTGGCAGATGCTGGCATCCCGACCACCAAGGCCAAGTTGCGTCAGGCATGGGAGGCCGAAGTGGCAGCCCAGGGCAGCAAGCTGAGCAACAGCAGTGGCTGGGCGAGTTTGTCAGCCAGCACAACGGCGTACTGCCCACCGACTTTCCAATGACCAGCGTTCCCCAGCCAGTGCCTGACGACTTCACCGGGCATATGACCGGCCTGTGGTTGTCCGGCGCGTGCATGGCTGCCATGGCGGGCTGTGAGCACCCGCAGCTGAACACGTTGATCGAGGCGTGCGTCACCGAGCTGCAAAACAACTACGTGGTAACGCCTGTACCTGGTCAACCCATGAACGGTTGCTGGAGTCCGGCGGTTCGCCTTGGAACCGATAACGGCATGTTCTTTGGCTTCTGGGCCGGGGAGATCCTGCGCGGCCTGGGCATGTACATCTTGCTTAAACAACTTGGCCCCGGGGCGAGCATTTTCGACCGCCATCCACACGCTTAAAAATTACTGAACAGGTAGACGCATGTCTTCAAACATCACGATCGCGGGTGAAAACCTTATCGCGAAAAAGCATGGTGAACAGAAAGCGCTGGAAGTCAGCCGTTTTGTGTTCGCACTCATCCCGGGCTTGAACCCCGAAAGCGAAGTGGATCGCGCCTCAACCCTGCCGCCTGCAGCGCAAATCGTCCACACGGCCCCCATTCAGCGATCGGGCTACGTGACCCCCAATCAGGTGGTCTACAGCGTGATGCTGGGTTCTGACGTAGGCGACTGGGACTTCAACTGGGTAGGGCTGCAGACTGCTGAAAACGTGCTGTTAGCCGTGGCGTATGTGCCCGTGCAGCAAAAGCGCAAGAACCGGCACCCGTACCAGGTTGGCAACAACCTGACCCGAAACTTTATGGTCGCCTTCAGCGGCGCCCAGGCCATGACCGGCATCACGATCGACGCCAGTACCTGGCAACACGATTTTACCGTACGCCTAAGCGGCATCGATGAGCGCGAGCGTCTGCACAATCGCGACTTTTTTGGTCGAGCGTGTTTTTTCGACAGCGGCCTGCAGTTGGTCAAAACAGGTAATAGCTATCAGCTCAAGCCGGGTATTGCCTACGTTGAAGGCATTCGCGTTGTGCAGACCGAGCCGACCATCATCAACGTGGCCAACGTGCCATCCAAAGCCTGGCTGGAGGTCGCTTTACAGCGCAAGGGCAGCGATATGGTCACCACCTGCCAAGTGGTCTTTGGCGCCAACCTGGTCGACCAAACCGACAGTGCCGGTGCCCGTCATTACTTCGTGCCGATCGCGGATCTGCCCAACTCCAATACCGTGACCGATTTGCGTCTGCCTCAACCGGTCGACGTTGCCTTGATCGAGCATCTGGCCTTACGCAATGGCGACTATGAAAAGCTGCGAGCCCGGGGCACGACAAAAGAGGACGTCGGGCTCAGCGAGTTGCCCAACGCTAAAAGCGATGATCCAAAGGCCAACAACAGCGACATCCTGGCGACGACTAAGGCACTGCAGAATCTCAGGCTGCAATTGGAAGAGGACATGGTCGGCATGACAGGGCTGTTTTCAACTCCAAATGCACCTATGGGGTGGCTAAAGGAAAACGGCGCGGCGGTATCGCGAACTGTTTACGCTCGTTTATTCGCCAAGATCGGAACACGTTTCGGTGCAGGCGATGGTGTTAACACCTTCAACCTTCGAGATTCACGTGGACTATTTCCACGTTTTTTGGATGAAGGAAGAGGCATCGACCCAGGGCGACAACTGGGCAGTAATCAGGCAGACGAGATCCGCAGCCACAACCACACGGGTAGTGCGGCAGGAGCAGGTGGGCACACACATGGTGCATCCAGCGACATGCAGGGGGCTCATACACACAAGGTCAAGGAAGGCTCTGTTGGGCCCGATGGATCTTCGGGAGAAGTCCTGACATCCGGGGATGACCTGACCTATATCCCTTACAGCTACTCGACGACGTCAAGGGAAGGGGCGCATACACACAATATTTCCATTGGATCAGTCGGCGACCACAGCCACGCCATCACCATTGGTTATTTAGGGGGCGCAGAAACACGCCCGCAAAACACCGCCTTCCTAGCCTGCATTAAGTATTGAGACCCGATATGGACACCAAAATCGTTTTTCAGACTGATCATCATGGGATCTACACAGGTGAAACCTGTGCTGACCGCTGCCCTTTAGAGCCAGATGTCTGGTTGATCCCGGGCGGTTGCGTGGAAGTAGCGCCCCCAGCGATCCCTGCACACCAAGCGGCCCATTGGAACGGCAAGGCGTGGAAGCTGATCGAGTCGTACCAGGGCGAGATCGTCTATCACAAGATCACCGGGCAGCCGTTGCTGATCGAAACCCCTGCGCCACTGCCAAAAGGTTACACCTTGAGAGCACCCGGTGAGCACCAGGTATGGAGCAAAGGCCAGTGGGTTGACGATGTGCCGGCACTGGTAAAAATTCGTCACGCCGAACAGTTGGACGCGGTAAATGCGGCCTGTGAACAAGCAATCACAATGGGTTTTTCCTGCGATGTCCTGGGCGAAACACACTGCTACGACAGTACCCTGATTGACCAGGTCAACCTGACTAGCCAGGTGGTACTGGGCAACGACGGGCACCTGGCCTGCCGTGATGCCCTGGGCGTCAAAGCCTACCGCGAGCACACCGCCGAGCAGTTGCACCTGGTCAGCGCCGCGTTCAACCATCACCGGCTGACCTGTCAGCAAAAAGCACAGTTGCTCAAAGACCAGCTGGATGTGGCCCTGACCGCCAACGACCTGGCCGCGATCAAGGCGGTGAGCTGGGTAGCAGGCCAAGCATGAACTGGGCGCCCGTCACCATGCGCTGGCCAAGCCAGTCAACCCAATGGCTGAGCCAGCTGGCCACCGCCAAACAGATGGCCGGTTCTGAACTGGCCAACACCGCGTCACGCCTCGAAACGCTCAAGGGCATGGCCACGACCAGCCCGGGGCCGGTTGCTGAACTTGCAAAGCAGGGGATCGAGGCCGGGCGCTCGGCAATGGCTGACGCCCTGGGTGAAGTCCCGGCGTGCCTGGTAGTGACACCGTTCCAGAGTGGGGTTGGTCAGGGCACCGGCTTATTGCGTGCGTTGGCTGCGCCGAACCTGTTGCAGCTGCTGAGCGCCAAACTTAAGGACAGTCACGACACCGGGCTACCCACCGGCCAGCAATACGCATTGGTGATCCTGTTCCTGGGCACTCGATACGACCAGTTCGCCGCCACCCTGGCACGCTTCAACGCCTTGCTGCCGTTCCCTGATCTGGAGCGCGCCCAGCGCCGTGCCCAACAGTTGTTCAAGCTGGAGGCGGAAAAGTGGGAGCTACCTTCTGCCGGTGCGCTGCCGCGTTGGGGGCAGATGCCCCTGGAGCGTTGCACCGTGACCAAAGCCGCAAGCCAGGCACTGTCCAGCCAGCTGGCCGCGCTGGAGGGCTACGCCGCTGACAGCTCGCCCATGGCCGACTTGGCGGCCCTGGCTACACGCAAAGCCACTCAGGCCGAAGCCCACGACCGAAAGCTGGCCGAGCTGCAGCAGCTGCTGACCGGGAGCACCGCTGAAACCACCATGCAATGCCGCCTGATCGGCCCCGGGAACGGCGCCGAGCTGAGTGCCCAACTGCTGGAAGGCCAAGCCCCGGGCCATGAATGGGGGATCTGCGCTGGCATGGTGCTGGTGGGGTCGCGCAAAGGGCTGAGCTTTGTACAGGAGATGATCGGCCTATGACGCTGCTACTCGATGGCGAACAAGTGCGCTGCAAAAACATGAAAGCCACGGCAAACCTGCGCATTGAAAGCGGAGATATGTCGGGCCAGACCAGCAACAGCGACACGGCCCACACCGGCTTCAAACCCAAGACCCTGACCTTTTCCGGGCTTATCCGGCATGCCGATGCGGACTGGTTGCGCACGCTGATGCGCCTGGCCGAAGCGACAGAGAGCGGTGGACAACTCAAAACCTATCGCATCGTTCACGACACGGCCGCCGCCTTCGGCATGCGCCAGGTGCAATTCAGCGACGGGGTCAGTTCCCGGGAACACGACACGCTGCAGGCCTGGCTGATCCAGTTCACGCTGACCGAGAAGCTGAGCAACCCCGAGCGGGTAGAAGGCCGTCGCACGGGCAACACCGTGGCCAGTCAGTCGGCGCCCGGGCAAGGCGTTGCCGGTGAGAACGGCATTGATCCGGAAAAGCCCGGGCAAGAGTTGACCGGCTTTGAAGCCGTGCTGAAAAAAATTGATAACTGGATGGGCTGACCGCCATGAAACTGCACAAAGTGCTGACCATCGGCGGCACCGTATACCCGCTGGTCAAAGACGATGTCCGGCTGGAGCTGCGCACCCCGGGGCGAGCCTCGTTCACGGTGCAAGCCAAAGCCCCATTAAAAGGATTGGTGACGCTGGACATTGGTTACAACGACAAGCCGCTACAGCGGTTTTTCATTGGCTACGTCGAGCGCAGTACCAGCGTGAACGCCGTAGAGCAGGTGCTGTTCTGTCGCGAGCTGGCTGCAATCCTGAGCCAGCCGCTGCCGCTGAACCTGCGTCACGTGGATTTACGTGCAGTGCTGACCGCTATCAGCAACAAAACCGGGCTCACGTTCCGTGTGCCAGACCAGGCCTATGCAAAGGTAAAAGCCCCGTTCTTTTACAACTTGGCCACCGGCATTCTAGCCATGGATAGCCTGGCCCGGGTTTTCAGCATCCCCGACCCGATCTGGCAGCAGCAGGGCGACGGCGAAGTCTTTGTGGGCAGTTGGGCCGACAGCTTTTTTGGTGCCCGGGAGCCGCTGCAGCTGCCAATCGAATTGTTCGACGGCTACCAGGGCAATGAAAGCGCCATGGTCGCCGCCATGCCAGGCATTCGCCCTGGTGCAACCTTTAACCAGGCACAACGCATCGTTTCGGTGTCGCTGGCCGCGAATCAAATGGGTTTGAAGTGGAAGAAGCAATAAAACGCGCCGTAGAACGTCAATTTCCCGAGCTGAGCGGCGGCTACCACCTGCCCAGATTCGCCTTGGTGCAAGGCGTGGCCGATGCCCCGGCGCAGTCCGGCATCTGCGACAACTTCCGGCCCCGGTACGCGGTTGACCTGCAGGTACTGGCCGAGGACGGCGAACCCGACCCCAACCTGCCAATCCTGGCCGGTGTACCGCTGCCCGTACCCGTGGGCGGCGATGAGATGGGCTTTTTTGCCTTCCCGGCAGAAGGCACCATGGTGGTGGTCAACTTCGCCTATGGCATGCCCAGCAAGCCCTTTATCCAGACCATCTTGCCCCACGGCCTGAGCCTGCCCAAGGTGCCCAAAGGGGATCAAGTCTGGCAGCACAGCGAAACCGCCCAGCAGCGCGTGGACGCCGACGGCAACTGGTCGCGGCAGACCGATGGCCGCATACAGGACTTCTCGGCTGATCGCGAAGTGCAGGCCCTGGACAACCAGGAGCACTATCAAAGCCACAGCCAAACCGTGGACGACCATTCAAAAGAGACAGTCGGCGGGGTCAAAACCATAGAAGCGCTGGGCGCCGTAAAACTGCTGTCAGGCGGATCAATGAGCGTGGCGGCTGTGGATGATTTGCACCAGGCCACGGGCCGCGACCTGAATCTGGTGGTTGGGGATAAATACAACGCCACCGTGGGTGGCGATATGCAGGAGCGGATCGAGGGCCTGCGCAAAAGCGTGGCCGGGGATGGCCAGCGGTTGGTCGCGCCGAAAAACTGGATCGGCTCTGAAAGCGTGAACTTGTTTCAGGTGGTTTGTGATTTGCTCGACTTGGTGCAGGAGATGAACACGCAGTTGGCGGGACATACGCATACTACAAATCTCACTCCAAGCCCTGGAGATATTTCTGCATTCTCAGACAAGTCAAACCATGCGCGGCTGCTATCAACAATGTTGATTAAAATGACTTTATAGGTTTATTAATTTTAGCTCGTCATGTCGAATAAGATTGGTGTCACAATCGTAACTTGCTTGATAGAACGTGAATTCCGATCGCCCATGATCTGTCATCAATTGCTTGATGATTTTCATGGTTCTTACTTTTGTTTCTATGGTTGTCCTAATTCCAAATATTATGCCCTCCAGTGAATTAAAGTCATAACGAATAGCTCGTTTTTCTTTTGGTAGGGTAAATATTGTAGGGTGTAATACCAGGCGGTACTCATTTTCGCTTTTCCATACATTTAGTTTTGTAGTGGTTGCGTCTTCAAAAACTTTCCAGTGATGACCTATGTGTTCAGTGTCGAAGTTGTCAAGCCACTGCATGCATTTGCTTGCTTTTCCTTCGTCGCTGGTAAACCAGTTATCTCGAAGGCTACTTTCTGGATAGTTGCCTATGGAGTTAAAGAAATTAACTTCTTGTACCTTTCTGTCGTAGGTGACTTCGCGAAGAGGCATTTTTCGAGTTTCATATATCAACTCGTCTATTGAGCGCGTGCCAACAGGTAGAGTTACTGGCAGTCTATACCTGTCCCCCTCCCGCAGCGCCTTGTATTTTAGGCATAGGCCGGTATGGTTTATGCCGTAACTTCCCCATAGCGAAGAGTCATCGCACTTAGACATAAAGCATGCTGTATACCAATCAGGATACATCATTCGTTTCAGTGCTTTTATGAAAGAAAATGGAAATACATGAGTTATGAAGTTGAAGCCGGGGCGTGGAGTTGTTTCGTTATATCTCAGCATTACTCGGTGTTGCTCAGCGTTTAAGTGCAAACTACGGAATGCTCTGGCTCTGGCGTTTTTATCTGTGAAAGCTTGATTTCTATTAGTCGGAATAATTGCATGCTTAAATGCTTTTGCCCTTTGGGCTGCTTGTATTTCAAGAAAGCTTAATCCGATATCAGGATATTTTAGTTGTTTGAATGCTTTGTATACGCAATGCAGAAGTTCTTGGTGTAGTGGCAGGATTAGCGCAGATAGTTGAGATTCGTCAACCTTGGCGTTGTTGTGTGCTAGGCTTTCAATTGTCTCTAAAAGAATATAGTTGTTGTTGTAAATGGAAAAAACTTGGTCAATTATGATTTTCCCCTTGGCGTCGTTAGTCTCAAGGCTTGATGGAATTCTAATATTTTCATTTTGCGCCGCGTCACCTCCAAACATCATTACGTTAAGGTAAGTGCTTGTAAGTTCGTATAAGTAGTGCTTAAACAGATTTTTCCAAACTATTGTATCACCACTCCAGTAAATGCTCAGTTGACCCTCTAGGGGGTCATTTAGCTCTTCTGGAGATGCGAAAAATATTTCAGTTTTTTCAAGCTCTCCCGGCTTACCATCTTTGCCTAGTAGACGATCTGCACTTCTGAATCTGTAAAAAAAATCATCCATTTTTTATTCAAGTCCGAGAGTTTATCAGGAGTTTTTATAACTTAGACTTCGTAATTCTACAGTGGCTGAGCAATCTGCCGAGAAAACTGGAACAATCTGAGAAAGACAATAGTCCTTACGCCATTTTGTTCCAAAAAAACCTTTAGCATGTTCCGTATGATGCACGGGATGCGGTCATCCACAAGAAAATTATACACGTAGGGCACAACATGGGCTCTAGGCCGGTGTATCGAAAAAATCCTGCAAGAAATAAAAAGCAGAGAAAAAGCACTTATCCCCCTCCCGCCGACGGGCTTTGTGTCCTTTTTTTGTGCAAAACCAGATGTAGTGCAAACGAACCTACAGCCCAGGCCGGCCGTGGGGCTCTGCAGGGGATCGGCATTTTCACAAAGTGCAAAGTTTTGAATGGAAATGAAGCACGGTTGCACAGCTGCCCACGGCAGGCAACAGAAGGGGGTACGGCCAAGTGCCCGGAAACATTGGGCGAAAAATTTTAAAACACCGGTTTCATCGAGTTTTCAAAAACGTGCACGATCGTTTTACGGCGGGTGTTGATGATGAGCGTGGAGAGGCTAAGTTCACTGTAGGGTGCGTGCTACGGGGCTTTGGCTTGCGTGCAGGGTATCATTGGTTTACGCACGATAACTGATCAGTTCTCCTTTAATGCAATTGATCGTCCTTTGATCAAGACTTTTATCTTTACTGAGGCTATTTTTCTATGGGGGGATATCTAGGCAGCAGCATTTAAGGTGCTGCTGGCTAGAGTGTATTCGAAGGAAAATATCTAATCGAACGGGTTGGTTAATCTTTATTGGTTGGTATTTTTTCAATTAGGGCTTTTACTAGTTCCTGAATGTTAAGTGGGTAACTGTCAGAAGGTGCTTCGTTGTTGTGCATGCCGAATATTCTTGATGCTACTTCAGATTTTATTTTAATTTGATCTACGTCTGGCAAAGATGAAATGTAGGGTGTGACTGCTTTAAGATCTAGTGCGATGCGTCGACTAGTATGCTGTTGAGATCTGTGCTTCGCAGATTCTCGTGCTAAGTAAGCCGCTGGAACTGATAAGGCTATGGCTATGAACATTCTAAAGATGGATTGTTTCCAGTCAAGCTCACTATTCAAAGTGTCGTATAGTGTGAACAAAAGAATTGCGGCAGTAAGTGCCATGCATGTTAGGGAGAGCCATCTCATGTTGTTGGCAGAGGTTTCCTCTTCGTCTGCGGTGGTGGAATATTCTAGAAGTAATACTTTGGATGAGGTTGTTTCGAGTAGTTTGTCTATATTTGTTTGAGCTTCTTTAGCGAGCTCAGTTGCTGCATCAGATATTTCTGATGCCTTCTTCGATTCTGCGAGCATGTTCTCTTGAAGTGTGTTTATCTCATTTCTAAGGTTTTCTGCAATCTGCGAAATATTTGAAATTTCAATCTTTGTATCACGAAAGTAATCTGAAGTTTTCTGTTTTAGTCTGTCAAATTCAAGCTCACCTTCTAATATTCTTTTTTCATAAAAATCTATATCTGCTTCTGCGTTTGTGCGGTTCGTGGTAACAGTAACTCCAACGGCGCGTAGAGAATCGATAAGTGATGATGAAGCTTGCATGAGTCTAGTGCCGAAAGTCTTCAGTCGGGTGCCGTACTTATATCTTATGTCGAGGCCTATGCCTAATTTATTGGCGAGACTTGCGGCAGATGCAATGTGATTAAGTATATCTTTAATGTCGATATCACTACTCAAAAAAAGACTTTCTAATTGATCATAAGTTTTTTTGAATTCATTTATTGTTTTAAGGTCGTTTTTTTGTATTTCTAACCGGGTGTCTTCGCTCAGGCTGAAAATTTCTTTTGCTATGTTGTCAATTTTTATTTTATAAGTATCTGTTTCGTGTTCCATTTTAGGCTCCAATATAAATTGAGGTGTGACTTGCATAGTACTGTTGGTGATGGCTTTACGATATCATATATTGGAGGGTGTCGATAGGGTTTGATTATTCACTGGAAAATGACATTCATTTGATTTTGTAGAGGTCGCGAGGAAATGTTGTTACAAGGGAGCCTTTCAAGGTGTGTATTTTTTCTATAAGTATTGTGGTGGGTTGTTGATTGAGTTTGTATGTGTGATTAGTCTTTGGCTGTTAGAATTATGTTATGTAAGGTTATATTGAGTGGCCTTGAGCCTTTTGTCGTTAGTGTCTTGCTGCTAGATAGTGGGAAGTGACAGGTGGATGGTTCAGATGAAGTATTGGTGAAAATATGTAATGACAGTTTTTTTGAAAAGGCAGGCGCGTCAAATAGCGTAATAATTATTTTCTGACTCAGAACTGTCATAAAAAAATATTATATCAAGGTTATTTTAGGGGCAATCTTAGTGGTCAGGTGTTAGATGATTTTGAGTATATGTCGCTGGGGGTTTTCAATGTTTTTAATGCGCTAGCGCCATCCCGCTGAAGGCCTAGTTGGTGAGGTTGAGACATCAGGTTGTTTGCATTTTGAATAGGTGTATATATCGAAATGCTTTTGGGCATGTGAGCGATGCGGAGCTTCTGAGAGCGGGCAGGAAAAGTCCTTTAAAAACACCAATCCCGGGTTGCCGTCAAAAGTGGCTATTTTTCGCCACCCCCTGAAGAACGGGGTGATTAATGCTCTGCAACCCTTGTAGAGCGTGGCTTTGATACATGGCGACGAAAAGGTCAGGAGGACTATTTAGAAAGGTATTTAAATATAAAACCCATATAAATCAGATAGTTGACGAGGTTAGTAAAATAGTAGTCCTGATAGCCCCATTAATAGCTGGGGTGGTCTTGAAAATATTGTCTATGAAAGCTCTGAAAGCCTTTGTCTCTGTGGGTTAGAGAGTAGGTAAGTAAATAAAATACCTTTAATAGTCACTTTAAATCTCAACCGGAGAATTCATTCTGGCCGGTGGGAAAGCTCTGTCTGACGTGCTCGACTCTACAGCCCCGACCATACCGCTTGAGGGTGCATGGGATGGGATAGATGCATTGGGTAGATCTATTGGATCGATATTGTTTGCTGCACTGGATGTGCTGTGAGCGACGAGAAGGCTCAATACTGGGGCTTTAAGGGGAAGGAAGTGAATGTTGGCTGGTACGAAAATGGTACAGAGAAAAATTACTTAGGGCGTAACCCCTTGTTTTACAGGGGCTGGCGGCTCAGTCCGTATCATCCATCATGGGTGCAACAGATAAGCGCCGAGACAGCGAAGGCCCTGTATTTACTGGCTTTGAAGCAATTTTTTGTACCATTTTGCTCAACGTTTTTGAAGCGGTTTTAGGGGGTAAAAGGGCGTTTTTTGAAGTCGACTGGTACAAATAACCAATCCAAACAATAACTGTACCAGTTGACTATGGCCACGATCAGAGCTCGAAAACGCACAGACGGCAGCATCAGTTACACGGCACAAATACGCCTGATCCGTGATGGGGTGCAAGTCGACCAAGAGAGCCAGACCTTCGCCCGTAAACAGGCCGCTCAAGTATGGGTTCGTAAGCTGGAAGTGGAACTTGATCAACCCGTTGCCATTGAGCGAGCAAACCGTATCGGGCTGCGCGCAACTTCCTTGGGCGATGGAACGGCAAGCTGCTATGCGACGATGTCGCTGGCTACAAAGCCGGTTTCGAGAAAGGCATCACCGAAATTAGCTGCATGGTCCACGCCCGTCGCAAGTTTTTCGATCTGCCGCGCTATCTGGACGACGGGGCTGTGCCCGTTGACAACAACCAAGTCGAAAGCCAGATCAGGCCGTGGGCACTTGGGCGCTCCAACTGGTTGTTCGCCGGATCGCTACGCAGCGGTAAACGGGCTGCAGCAATCTTGAGCTTGATCCAGTCTGCATGCATGAATGGGTATGATCCGTATGCGTAACTGAAGGACGTTTTTACTCGCCTGCCAATGCAGTGGGCGAGTGAGATCGCTCGGCTGCTGCCGCATCAGTGGGGCACTGCTAATTTATCGGAGATGGCAAACTCGTTTTAGAGTGGTTGAAAGCGAAATGATAAAAGAGACGGCACGTTACATCTTGGTCACAGGCGCGGCAGGTACCGGCACCTCGACCTTAGCGGATGCTTTAGCAAAGGAACTG
Organism: Pseudomonas sp. ML2-2023-6; assembly: GCF_037055265.1. NCBI lineage: Bacteria > Pseudomonadati > Pseudomonadota > Gammaproteobacteria > Pseudomonadales > Pseudomonadaceae > Pseudomonas > Pseudomonas sp. ML2-2023-6. Next base: position 3,063,977 of record NZ_CP146347.1, read on the forward strand.
AGCACAACTCACCTGGAAACAGATGATTTTTTGTGGCTGCCGAGTAACCCGCCATATCAGCATCTGGCAGACAAAACGCAGCGAGGAGAGCGCTTACTACAAGAAATGCGCTCTCATGGTCGTGCCGTGGTTGCCGGATCAGTAATGGGCTGGGGTCAACCGCTTGAGAATGAATTTGATCTTGTGGTGTTCCTTTATCTTCCTGTTGAACTCAGGCTGGAGAGATTAAAACGTCGAGAGGTAAAACGCTTCGGTCAAGCAAGGCCGGAGTTTTTGGCTTGGGCAGCTCAGTATGATGAGGGAGGCGTCCCTGGACGGAGCTTGGCCAGGCATCAGGAGTGGCTGTCTGTGCTTACTTGTGCTGTCTTAAAGCTTGAGGGGGATATGTCCGTTACAGATCGCGTACGGCAAATACTGGATGCAGTCGACGGGCTGAACCACACACCGCCGGTCATGTGAACGTGTGTTGGCATACGCTTACGAGCGCGGGTGGGTTTGGGTCTATTCGGGAAGCGGCGCAGATCTTTATTGCCAACGGACTGGAGCCAACTCAATCGTGTATGACGCAGTTGAATGGCTGGCTGGGGGAGGAGGTTGTGAAGTTCAAATCGTATGAGATAGCGGTGGATGAAAACCATCCACCGCGAGCAGTAATTTAAGTGCTAACAACCGACTGGGGTAGTTCGACACGCTGTACGGGCGAAAATCCTGTGGTTTTTTTGAAGGACATGTTGTTCAGGAAGTTCTTCATCGTGTCCGATGGATCCAGGTGCTCGGTATTAAGACGCTTCAGCGTCTGCCGTGAGAACGCCACGCTCAATATCGGGAGGTTCTCTACATGCCCTGTGGCTGTATTCAATATGGAGTCGACTGCTGTGCCGACGATCTCGTCTGGCAGGAGTGACAGCAGTTCACGTCCTTTCCGCCATCCGAGTGCTGCGCGCAGGCCTCTTTCCTTAAGGTCTATTGATCAACACTGTCCCTTGGGTTACATATTGCTGGGCACCACGTCGCGTATGTGAGTGCTGTATGCCGTACCGAAAGCTGAGGATCGACAGTGCTATTGACTCCCGAAGTTCTGGTTGGCATCGCCATGACCAATCCAGTTAATGTTCAGATTGCGTCGCGCTTGCCTTCTCTGGGGCTGAGCCAATGCATGCTGACAGCTGGCTGTCTGTTTCAGGCTGTCTGGAATTATCAGTTGGATCTGCCACCCGCATCGGGTGTGAAGGACTACGATATTTTCTACTTCGACTCGGATCTGTCCTGGGAGGCAGAGAACGAGGTCATCCTTGAAACCCAGCAGCTGTTCAAGGATTTGGGCGTCAAGGTTGATATCAAGAATCAGGCCCGTGTCCATCTGTGGTACGGCGAGCGGTTTGGCAGACCTTGCCCTCGGCTTGAGTCCACCAGGGACGGAGTTGATCGTTACCTTGTTGCAGGGACGTGCATTGGTTTGGATCCTGAGACGGGGGAGGTGTACGCACCTTACGGTTTGGATGATGTCGGGCGGGGCGTGCTACGTCCCAACCCCCAAAATCTCCAGCCGGACTTATTCGTGCACAAGGCAAGAAGTTATCAGGAGCGCTGGCCTTGGCTACGGATACTGGAGTCCAGCTCGCAGGGGGACGGTTGATGTCACCGGGCTGATTCCGCCTACTTGGCAGTTAGTTTGGCTAAGACGACGGGCTGACTTTAAACGCAAGCTTGCTCAGATTTGCTGCCCTGAATAACGCTGCGCTCAGCGTGCTTTAAGCTTAATTGTTGTAGTGCCGGGTACTAGCAGGGTTTGGATATTTGGGTGAGTTAATAGTTGCCATGGGTTGGCACTTTTTATAGTTGTTCGCTGCTATATAGGGTGGCGAGTTTTTAATTGTACTTGAAGTTCAAGTATTGGCTTTTGCATGCTGGCGGTAAATTGTATCTGTTGATCGTGGTGTTGTCGTTGCTTGCGTAAAGCTCTCATTAACTTTCATCTTTGCGTTCTCAGGGTTGACGGGTTATTGGCGCCATTAGGCTGGCTGGTTAATAGTGCTCCCTTGCTTTTTGCTTTGTATGGCTTTTCTTTTGTTTTATAATTTTATAAATTGACAATAATGACGCCAGGTCTTGTATCGCTTGGGTTTCTAGCTCCTTACGCGGCAGGCTGAATAATTTCTGGGGCATGGATCCGCCTGATAACAACAAAAAATCATCTGACAGGCCGCTCATGGCTGACTCCTGGGTCCTCCAGGATCATGATCGTTATAAATCGTCTGTATTTTATGTTCTTGGGCAGGTTTCTGTAGCGGGAGGTGAACTAATTTTGCCGTGTAGCACTTTGACTTGGCTTCAGGTATCGCCGCTGCAATCTCGCAGGATTCTTCAAGTTTATGGCTAACGTGACCAAGTTACCCCGCGCTTTACGAGAGTCTCCACACGTAGCACATGGAAGGGAATAGAGAGCATGGAACACGGGCATTTTGTGCAGGTTATCGCCGTAACAAGCGGTAAGGGGGGCGTCGGAAAGACAGTTGTAGCTATCAACCTTTCGTTGGCGTTGGCAGAACTTGGCAAGCGGGTTGTGTTACTGGAAGCCGATTTGGGATTGCCGAATATAGGTGTTCTGCTGGGGCTCTCCCCGCAGTACACGCTTGCCGATTTGATGGAGGGCCGTTGCGAGTTGTCCGATGTGCTGATGCAAGGACCTGGCGGGGTGCTTATTGCCCATGCAGCATCAGGAGCCCAGAGTCCGGCACATTTGTCGCCTGCTCAGTACGCAGGATTGATTCAGGTCTTCAGTGATATAGCGGACACGCTCGATGTGCTGGTTATTGATACCGCTTCCGGTATCGGTGAATCAGTAGTTACTTTCGTCCGGGCGGCCCAGGAGATTTTGCTGGTTGTATGTGATGACCCTGCCTCTATTACTGATGCGTATGCACTCATCAAGCTGCTTAATCGGGAGCACGGAATAAACCGTTTTCGGGTACTGATTAACCTGCAACACAATGCTATTGACGGCCAACGATTGTTCGCTAGGTTGAGGAAAGTTATTGATAGTTTTTTGGATGTAACCTTGCAGTATGTGGGCACAATTCCGTATGACCAGGATATACGCAAGGCCGCGCATCAACACCGCGCGCTCTACCAAAAATTTCCTGCTTCCAAAAGTGCAAAAGAATTCAGGGCTATTGCTAAAAATATGAGTACCTGGCCGATGCCGGGTAGTCCAAGGGGGCATGTTGAGTTCTTCGTAGAGGCGCTGGTTAATAATTCCAGAAGGTGACTCTGCTGTTTTCGGCAGGCGGGAGGAGGGCACGCCTCCTGTTCCTGGTAACAAGGATAATTGTGCTTGCGCATTCTTAATGCGTTTGCAATCACCCTTAATATCGGGAGCGCTCTGTATCGTAACTACCCTTCAATTTTACTCACCTGTTTGTGTCCGGTACTTTTCTTCCTCAAGGGAGCAGGCCCTCTACTCTTGATACCTGCTCATGAAGACAGGAGGCAATCCGCTAGGCCAGGGAGCCCCACATTTGCACCAGGCCGAACAGATGTACCAGCCCATACACCAGACAGACCGCCGAACTGATCGCGATAAAGCGCATGCTGCGCCCGGTGCCGGGCAGCGTGAAAGGGCCTAACAGGCCGCGCAGCAGGTAAATCAGGGTGATTGCGCACAATGCCGGGCGCAGCAGGGGCAGGGGTTCGATCACTCCAGCACCGGACAGTGCGTAGACTGCCCATGCGCCAAGCACCAGGGTAATCCCCATCGTAACCACTGCAGGAAACCAGCGACCGTTCTGGGCCGCACGCACAAAGCGATCGCCCGCCCCAAACAAGTGATACCAGGAAGGCCCGCCAATGATTACTCCGATATGCATCAGGGCAGCCAACAGACTGAGCCCGGCCCCGATCATCAGTGCCATATTGTATTCGTTAGCCATTTCATCGCTCCTTGATGTTCGCCAGTAATGGCGCCAAAGATATCATTTGCGCTGGGCGGTATCACTGGACCCTGCCAACAGGGTTTCGAAAAATCCGGGGGAGCCGGATACACCGCCAAACGCGCAATGCTATTCACTCAAGCGAGCGGTACTGCTGTGGGAGCGAGCCTGCTCGCGAAGGTCGTAAACAATAGTGCGTGTTTACTGGCTAATCGCGACGCCTCGAGATCTTCGCGAGCAGGCTCGCTCCCACAGAGCCCACAGAGCCCACAGAGCCCACAGAGCCCACAGAGCCCACACGGACCTTACGTGAGCAGCATTGCGCCAAACGCGAGTTTTTCGAGCAATTGGATGAGTTCTTCTAGTCTGATTTTCGGCAGCTTATCTGCACATCAACACTCAGGCTGTTGGCTGAAAAATGGAATTCAAGGCCGGATAAACCCCGGCCAGAAGCGCCTGTCTGCCCGGGATCATCACTAAGTAGCTGTTTTTGAATAAATTTATTTAAAAAGTGCTTCCCCAATCCAAAGAGTGTTGGTATATTTGCGCCCGTTCTTGCAGCGAACCCTTACAGGCTCGCAGCGAATGGCAACATTTGCAGGCTGCAAGCATCAGTAAAAGAGTGCCAGGCACTCATCGCTACAGATACAGGGGCGTCGCCAAGCGGTAAGGCAGCAGGTTTTGATCCTGCCATGCGTTGGTTCAAATCCAGCCGCCCCTGCCATTTTTCAGATCTTGTCCAACACGGACCAGAATCTTCAAGTTCAGCGTCAACGCCGTCCGGCCTGACGCATCATCGCCAGTAACCCACTCCTTTGCTATATCGCCAACAGTCTTTCTGCGTGCCATGCCGGCTTCAGCAGCATGGCCGCATTTTGGCCGGATCAGTCCTGCTCGGTCATCGGGGTTTTGGGATGGGTGGCGGCAAAGTGTTTTTCGTACGCGCGACATACCCGCAGCACTTGATCATCGGCAAACCGCGCACCGACCACTTGCAAACCCACCGGCAAACCGTTTTGGGCGAGGCCGCAAGGGACTGAAGCCGCCGGTTGCTGGGTCAGGTTGAAGGGGTAGCTGAAGGGCGTCCAGTGCATCCACTCGGTGAGTCCCGAATCAGGCGGCACGTTGTGCCCGGCGGCAAACGCGGTGATGGGCAGCATCGGCGAGACCAGTACATCGTAGCGTTGATGGAATGCCGCCATCTGTGCGACCAAAGCCGCTCGCGCTTCAAGGGCCGCGCTGTATTCGCTTAAGGTGATGCGTTCACCCAGCGCGGCAATACGTTGCAGGCCCGGGTCGAGCAGGTCGCGCTGTGCGCTGTCGAGTTGCCCGGCCAAGCGTGCGGCACCGGCAAACCACAAAGTGTTGAAGGTGTCGAGCGGGTCGCTGAACCCCGGATCAATCTGCTCCACCTGGGCACCCAGTTCCACCAGCCTTGCAACGGCGCGCGCGACCACGCTGGCAACTTGCGGATCGACTTTCACATGCCCGAAATCCGGGCTATAGGCGATACGCATGCCTTTGAGGCTGTCACCCTCAGGCAGCCACGGGGTGCTGCGCGGTGCGCCGATCAGACCGTCGCGAGGGTCCGGTTGGGCCACGGTTTGCAGCATCAGCACCGCATCTTCCACGGTGCGGGTCATCGGCCCCAGATGGGAGAGGATGGTCATCGAGCTGGCAGGCCACTGTGGCACATAGCCGAAGGTCGGTTTGATCCCGAAGGTGCCGGTAAAGGCGCAAGGGATACGGATCGAACCGCCCGCGTCGCTGCCCTGGTGCAACACCCCCAGGTTGAGTGACGCCGCCGCCGCCGCACCGCCCGAAGAACCACCCGCTGTCAGGCGGGTGTCCCACGGGTTGCGGGTGATGCCGTAAAGCGGGTTGTCGGTGACACCTTTCCAGCCAAATTCCGGGGTGGTGGTCTTTCCCAGCAGCACGGCTCCGGCCTGGCGCATAAAGCCTGTAAAGGGTGCGTCCACCTCCCAGGGGCCCAGCGCCGAGGTGGTGCGCGAACCTTTGCGCGTGGGCATGCCACGGGTCAGGGTCAGGTCCTTGATTGATGCTGGCACGCCATCCAGCGCACCGCAGGGCTGCCCTTTCAACCAGCGCTGTTCGGATGCCTTGGCAGCCTGGAGTGCGCCTTCGTGAGCCACGTGGCAGTAAGCGTTGACCGCCGGGTTGTAGCGTTCGATACGCAACAAGGCGTCTTCGGTAACTTCCACCGGCGACAGGCTTTTGTCGCGAAAGCGGTTCAGCAGCTCAACCGCGTTCATTTGCCCGATATCCGTCGTGCTCATCGTGCGACTCCTGATTGTGCCGCATTGACCATGGCGCGCAGCAGGACTGCGCAGCCGTCGGCCAGATCCTGAGGCGCGGCGTTTTCGATTTCGTTATGGCTGATCCCGCCTTCGCAGGGTACGAAGATCATTCCCGCCGGGCCCAGTTCGGCGACAAAGATCGCGTCGTGGCCTGCGCCGCTGACAATCTCCATATGGCTCAGTCCCAGTTGTTGCGCACCCTGGCGTACGGCTTCGATACAGGCGGGGTTGAAGTCCAGCGGCGGAAAATCTGCAGTTGGCGTCAGTTCGAAACTCAGACCGTGCTCGGCGCTGGCGACTTCGATGGCTTCGCGCACTTCATCCACCATGGCCTGCAACCGGTCGGCATGCAGGTGACGCAGGTCGATGGTCATGTGCACTTGCCCCGGAATCACGTTACGTGAACCCGGATGCAGGGTCAGGCAACCAACCGTACCGCATGCGTGGGGCTGATGTTGATGGGCAATACGGTTGACAGCGCTGACCACATGCGCAGCGCCCACCAGCGCATCCTTGCGCAAATGCATCGGCGTGGGGCCTGCGTGAGCTTCGACGCCGGTCAGTGTCAGGTCGAACCATTTTTGGCCCAGGCAACCCATTACTATGCCCAAGGTGATATTGCGATCCTCCAGCACCGGGCCTTGCTCGATATGCGCCTCAAAATAGGCCCCCACCGGATGCCCGAGCACAGCCCGGGTGCCGGCATAGCCTATGCGCTGTAATTCGGCCCCCACTGACAGTCCTTGCTCGTCCTGTTTATTCAGGGTTTCGTCGAGGTCGAACTTGCCGGCGAAGACCCCGGAACCCATCATGCACGGCGGGAAGCGTGAGCCTTCTTCGTTGGTCCACACCACTACTTCGATGGGGGCCTCGGTGGTCAGGTTGAGATCATTCAGGGTGCGGATCACTTCTAGTCCGGCCATTACTCCGTAGCAACCGTCGAACTTGCCGCCCGTAGGCTGGGTGTCGATATGGCTGCCGGTCATTACCGGTGCCAGGTGCGGTTGACGCCCGGCGCGGCGGGCAAAAATATTACCGATGGCATCCACCGTGACGTTGCACCCGGCTTCCTCACACCATTGCACAAACAGATCGCGGGCCTGACGGTCGAGGTCGGTCAGGGCCAGGCGGCAGACACCGCCCTTGGCCGTGGCGCCGAGTTGCGCCAGATCCATCAGCGATTGCCACAGGCGATCGCGATTGATCAGGGGCGCATTGCTGTTGAAAAGCTCGGATAACAGGATTGGACTGCTCATGGACACGGATCTCCCTTCAGGCGCTCAGGGCCAGGTAACGGTTCTTGATGGCCGGGTTGGCGCGAAAATCAGCGGCGCTGCCTTCGTACACCACGCGGCCTTGCTCCAGTACGTAATGACGGTCGGCCAGCTTGTCGCAGACCATCAGGTTCTGCTCCACCAGCAGCACCGGCAGGCCGTCGTCCTTGATCTTGCGCAGGATTTTCACCAGCTCGTCGACGATCACCGGGGCCAGGCCTTCGGTAGGCTCATCGAGGATCAGCAGCTTGGGGTCATTGATCAGCGCCCGGGCGATGGCGAGCATTTGCTGTTCACCGCCGGACAACGCATGACCGGCATTTTTGCGCCGCTCCTTGAGGCGCGGGAACATGCTGTAGACATCCTCCAACTGCCAGCGGCTGCTTTTGCGTTGGGCAATGCGCAGGTTTTCCTCGACGCTGAGCAGGCGGAAGATGCCGCGATGCTCAGGCACCAGCGCCAACCCTTCGCGGGCGATTTCGAAAATCTTGCGCCCGACCATGTCCTGGCCGTTGAAGCGGATTTGCCCCTGACGCGGGCAGATAATCCCCAGAATGCTGCGCAATGTAGTGGTCTTGCCCGCACCGTTGCGGCCTAGCAACGTCACCAGTTCTCCAGGGTTGACCTGCAGCGAGACGCCTTCGAGGACGTGGCTTTTGTCGTAGTAGGAATGGATGTTTTCGACGGTCAGCATCAGGCGGCTTCTCCCAGGTAGGCGACACGTACGCGCTCATCGGCACGCACGAACTCGGGTGTGCCCTCGACCAGAATCTGGCCGTGGCTCATGACGGTGATGCGTTGGCTGATGGACATGACGATGCTCATGTTGTGTTCGATTAACAGCACCGTGTGATCGCGCCCCAGATCGCTGATCAACTGGGTCATGATCGGAATATCGTCAATGCCCATGCCGGAGGTGGGCTCGTCGAGCATCAGCAGTCGGGGTTTGGAGCAGATCGACATGCCCACCTCCAGCACCCGTTGCTGCCCGTGGGACAACTCACCGGCCAGGGTGTCGGCGCGGCGGGTTAGTTGCAGGCGCTCAAGCACCTGATCGGCCATTTCCAGATGCTCGCGACGACTGTCGACCCGGCGCCAGAAGTTCAACGCTGCCAGGCCATCGCGGCCCTGTGCGGCCAGGCGCAGGTTTTCCCGCACGCTGAGGTTTTGAAACAGGCTGGTCAGCTGGAACGAGCGGGCCATGCCCAGGCCAACGCGGCCGTGGGACGGTTTTTTGATGATGTTCTTGCCATCAAACATGATCGCGCCGCCGGTGGCCTGACGCTCGCCGGTCAGGCAGTGGAACAGGCTGGTTTTGCCTGCGCCATTGGGGCCGATCACGGTATGGATAGTGCCTTGCTCGACCTTCAGGCTGACGCCGTTGACCGCATGAAACGCACCATAGGCCAGCTCCAGGTTTTCGGTTTGCAGCAGATATTCAGGCGCGTTCATGGCAGCTCCTCCTGAGTGGGCAGGCTAGGTTTGCGCTGGCCCTTGATACGTTCGTACAAGCTTGAAAAACCGCCCCACAAGCCGCCGCGCATAAACACCACCACCAGAATCAGGATGACCCCCAGCAGCATCAGCCAGCGTGGCCATAGATCAGACAGGAACTCGCCCAGCAGCACGATGGAGCCCGCACCCAGCAAGGAACCGAACAACGAGCCGGTGCCGCCGACAATGGTCATGATCAGAATGTTTTCCGACATCGCCAGGTCGATATTGGACAGTGGTACAAAATGCAGGAGCATGGCGTACAGCGCCCCGGCGATCCCGGTGACGGCGCCCGAGAGCATAAACACCAGAATTTTGAAGTGCCGGGTGTCGTAGCCGATGGCAGCGGCGCGGGTTTCGTTTTCGCGGATCGCCATCAGCGTACTGCCAAAGGGCGAAGCGATAACGCGGCGGGCGCCGATGAAAATCAGCAGGAACAGCACCGCGACAAAAGCATAAAAGTAACGTGCGTCACTCAGGGACATCAGCACGGTATCGCCGATGCGGATTTCGGGCCGTGGCACGTTGAGCAGGCCGTTGTCGCCACCGGTCCAGTCGCTCAGGGTGTAGGTCAGAAAGTACGCCATCTGGCTGAAGGCCAGGGTCAGCATCACGAAGTAGATACCGGTACGGCGAATCGCCAGAGCGCCCACCAGAAACGCCAGAAAGCCGCCAGCCAGTGCTGCGCCCAGCAAGGCACTGAACAGTCCCAGTTGCAGATGGATCATCAACAATGCCGCGCAGTAGGCTCCGGCACCAAAGAAGATCCCTTGGCCGAACGACAACAGTCCGGTGTAGCCCAGCAGCAGGTTGCAGGCCAGGGCCGCCATGGCGAAGATCAGAATTTCGGTAGCCAGGGTCGCCGATGGCAACACCAATGGCAGGCCGATCAATACCGCAACCACCAACAGCAGCATGGAGCGCGACTGGGTTTTGGCGAAGGGCAGGGGGTTTTTCTCGCTCATGTCAGGCTCTCCCGAACAGGCCGTAAGGACGCAGCAGAATGACCACGGCCATCGCGCCATAAATCATCAGGCTGGCACCCTGGGGCCAGATAGTTGTCATCAGGCTTTGCACCACGCCCACCAGCAGGCCACCCACCAGCGCGCCGCTGAATGAACCCATGCCGCCGATCACCACCACCACAAACGCGACCCCGAGAATTTCCGGGCCAACAAAGGGCTGGGCCCCGCGCAAAGGTGCGAACAGCACACCCGCAACGCCTGCCAGCCCGGCGCCGAGTGCGAAGGTCATGGAAAACAGACGGAAAATATTGGTGCCCAGCAGCGATACGGTTTCAGTGCTTTCACTGCCTGCACGCACCAGTGCGCCAAAGCGCGTGCGCTCCAGCAACAGCCATAGACCGAAGCCCACCAGCGCAGAGAACACAATCAGGAACAGGCGATAGTAGGGGTACACAAAATCGCCGATCACCAGCACCCCGCGCAGCAATTGCGGGACCGCGACGCTTTTGCCCACCGGGCCCCAGATCATCACGCTGGCTTCCTGGATGATCAGCGCGATCCCCAGGGTTACCAGAATCTGGAACATGTGCGGCAAGTGATAGATCCGCTGGATCAGCAATCGCTCGATCACCCAGGCCAGAGCGGCCACCAGCAATGGAGCAAGCAATAGCGACAGCCAAAAGCTGCCAGTGAGGCTGACCGCGGTGTAGCAGATGTAAGCGCCCAGCAGGAAGAATGCACCGTGGGCGAAGTTGACGAAGTTCAGCAGGCCAAAAATGATCGTCAATCCGACCGCAATCAGAAAGTAGATCATCCCCAGGCCCAGGCCATTGAGAATCTGAAACAGGTAAAGTTCGAGCATGCAGATACCCTCTGCAGGCGATCACGGGTGACCGGCTGCCAGTAGCAAAAGCTGAAAAGTGACCGGGGGTCAGCCCAGAACGCAGCCGGTGTCTTGTACCGGCGCAAACGACTGACCGGAGCTGACCACCTGGGCCAGGTCGTCCTTGTCACTCATTTGGTCAGCTGGCTTGCCGATCAACAGGTAGTAATTCTTGATCACCTGATGGTCACCGGCGCGGATCGACTCGGGGCCGGTCGGGCCTTCGTAGCTCAAGCCCTGCATGGCTTTGGCCACTGTGGGGCCATCGAAACTGCCGGTGGCAGCGATGGTGTCGAGCATGACTTTGGTGCTGATGTAATCAGCGGCCAGCGGGTAGGTGGGGTTGATCCCGTACTTGGCCTTGGTGATCTTGACCAGCTCGCAATTGAGCGGGGTATCAACTTGATGCCAGTACTGGGCGCCGAGGTACACGCCTTCCAGTATGTCGCTGCCCAGTTCCTGAAACTGATCCAGCCCGGCCGACCACACCAGCAGGACTTTCATCCGCTCCTTAATCCCGAAGTTAACCGCCTGGCGCAGGGTGTTGGACGACTGGCTGCCGAAGTTGAGCAACACCAGCACATCGGGTTTGGCAGCAATGGCATTGGTCAGATAACCCGAGAACTCCTGTTCCTGCAGCGAGTGATAACTGTTGCCGACATGTTCCAGGCCATGCTCCTTGAGCACCTGTTTGGTGCCATCAAGCAGCGCTTCGCCGAACACATACTGTGGGGTGATGGTGTACCAGCGCTTGGCTTCGGGCAGACGTTTGATCAACGGCACCAGAGTTTCGCGCACTGCGCCGTAGGTGGGCACCGACCAACGAAATGTCGCTTTGTTGCAGTCCTTGCCGGTCACTTCATCGGCGCCCACCGGGGTCATGAATACGCCACCAGCCTTGTCGACTTCCTTGGCCACCGCCAGCGCCGAAGACGACAGGGTGCAGCCCTGGAAGAAGCGTGCACCGTCCTGGGCAATGGCCTCCTGTACCTTGCGCACCGCCTTGCCTGCATTACCCTCGGTGTCGATCACCTTGTAGTTCAAGGGCCTGCCCAGTAACTGTGGATACTGCTCGACAGCCAAGCGTGAGCCCATGTCGGCGAACTTGCCATAACTGGCAAAGGCACCGGACATGGACTTGAGGCCATAAAAGGTAAAGGGCTCTGCGGCGAAGGCATGACGCATGCCCAGCGGCAGGCTCAGGGCGCCGGCCGCAGCCAGGCTCGCTTTCAACAAAGTACGACGTTGCATGGGGAAACTCCCTGGTTTGATTAGTTATTGGCAGGAGTAGCAATGGCAAACGGCGGATCAGGGCCTGTGGGCAGGCCTTTTATTGGGACAGCTTTTTAACTAGTGGTTGTGATCGAATTCCAGCAGGAAATGTGGGCTGACCTGGCCTTCAAGGGCGGTCATATGGTGTTCGGCGTCACACATGTGTTCATGCATCAGGCTGCGCACAGAGGCTTCATCCTCGGCCTGTAAGGCAATCAACAGTTGTTTGTGATAATCGAGGTTGGCGGCGTCGAACTGTTTGCGTTTGGGTTTGTAGGCTTTTTTCAGCACCACCAGATCGCGCAGCAGATCGTTGAGAAACTGCGCCATAAAACTCAGCAGCGGATTGGGGCAGGCCCGTGCCAGCAGGTTATGAAACTCCAGCTCAGCCAGGCGTTGCTCGCGTTGACCGGCCTCGCTGTCTTCCGGCGCGCTGCAAAAGTCCACGTTGGCTTGCAAGGCCTGATAATCCTCGGCACTCAGGCGGCCAATCACCGACACCGCCAGTTCGACCTCGATCACCTTGCGTAGTTGATAGACCTGCTCACCGTCCAGATGCTGGAAGTGCAGGTAATTACGCAGGGCGCGGCTGGCCGGTTCGGTCCCGGCCTGGTTCAGGTAGGCACCGCCGCTGGGGCCGGTGCGGGTATTGACCAGCCCTTCGACTTCCAGCGCCTTGAGTGCCTCACGGGCCGAGCCCTTGGAGCACTGAAAGCTCTCCATCAGCTCTCGCTCGGTGGGCAGACGGTCGCCGGGCTTGAGCGCGTCGGTGACAATCGAGCGCTTGACCGACTCGACGATCACATCGGAGAGCTTCTGACGTTTACGGTGCAGCGGGCGACTGAGCATATTTTCTATTTATCGTATTAATGCGGATTAATAGTAATAAATAGCGCTGAGCCCGATCAGTCAATAACTGGCCGGGCGAGGTGTCGCTTTCAGTGGCAAAGGGTCGTAAACCGATAAGAAGTTGCGGCAGTAGACTTGCTGGACCTTGAAGAGTGGTTGCTTGCAACGCAGGTGATGTGATCGCGAGCAACCCGGTGTATCAGCCAATGGCCTGCGAAACGAGGGCGAACTGGCGCATGCCGTCGGCGGGTTGCGGGGGCGTGCCCAGGGCCATTTGCGTCACACTGTCTACCGGCTCAAGGCCTGCCAGGGTCAGCCACTCACTCAGGCCGCTGCCCGCCGGGACGTCGATGCGTACAAAGCGGTTGGCAATCCGGGCGAGCAGGTTGGCGATCAGGTGTTTGGCCTGTTCGAGGTTTTCAGCAACCACCGGGCCAATACAGTGACCGCGTCCGGCGCGCCGCAGCAGGGCAAAAGCCTGCAACTGACCGTCGCGCTCGATGCCGATCGAATGTTCGAGCGTATCCTGCAACTGCGCTAAGATGGCGTGACGATCAAGTCCACTGCCTGCATTGGCCAAGGCAAGTTGCCGGGCCTGATCTGTTGCGCAGAGGGCGCGGCACTGCTCATCTTCGGCCAGGGGCTCGAGTGCCACCGCTTGCGCCAGGCCTTGGCGCTGCTCAATGGTGCCGAACTCGACAAAGCCTTGGCTGAGATAGAGCGGCGCTCCGGCAACCGAGGCGTTGAGGATTGCAACACCTGGCAGGCAAGCGTCGAGCACCTGCTCCATCAATTGGCGGCCAATACCCTGGCCCTGATAATCGGGATTGACCACCACCAGGCCAATGGTTGCATACGCGCCTTGGGGGCAAGCGAATGCCGTGCCGATCAAACGCCCATCCGCGCAAGCCACAAACCCTTTAAACGTCCGATGCAACAGGGCCCAGTCTTCCGGGTTGTGGGGCCAGTTCAACTGTGAAGACAGCGCATGGGCCGCGGGCAAATCCGCCCGGGTCATGGGGCGATAAACACAGGCAGTCTGATGCAGAGCGGACATGGTGAATCTCCTTGAACATGTGCGCACTATCTACCGGTATTGCGCCTGCGTTTTCAACCCCCAGGCATGGTTTCATGCCGGGCCGAGACAATACTCGCCACCTGCCGTGGCTGGCAGTTGAGGTAAGCTGAGGATTGCAGCCAGCGCTTGTCGGGGTACCAGGCGAACATGAACTGGCCGTCCTTGAGTTTATCGACCACTTGACGTGCCACTTGCGGGCGTACCGCCGGGCAGCCAAGGCTACGACCGATGCGGCCCTGGCTCTTGCTCCACAGCGGGTTCACGTAATCGGCGGGGTGGATCACGATCGCACGTTCACGGGCCTGATCGTTGATGCCCGGCTCCAGGCCATCCATGCGCAACGAATAGCCGTGGCTACCTATATAGCTTTCCCGGGTACTGAACAGCCCCAGGCTGGACTGGTTGCTGCCTTCTGCGTTGGAGAAGCTGGTGGCGAAGTTCTCGCCGGATTTTTTCCCGTGGGCCACCAGGTCGCGTAGAACCAACGTCTTGCGGTTCAGGTCAAAGATCCAGAGACGGCGCGCGGTTGAAGGTTGCGAGTAATCGATCACCGCCAGATGCCGTGCTTGTTTGGCACCATTGTTGACCGCGCATTGCATGGCGCTTAGAGCGCTTTTCAGCGCCTGTGGGTTGAGTTCGGGAGCAGCATGGCTGAGTTTGTTGAGTAATACCGGGTTGGCCGCGTATGCAGTGCTACAGGTTGCACTCAATGCAATGGCTGCCAAACAGAAGCGACGTAAAAAGATGAGCATAAGGAGCGTTTTCTCGATGTGGTCAGACCAGCAATCCTGCGCCGATAACTTGGCGGTCCTGTTTTAGATGCTAGCCTGTGGGTTTGCCGTGACTGCTCAACCAGTTGACCTTTCAGGTGACGGCCATTGATTGGAGTAAAGCAGTTGTTCAAAAAACGCGCATTTTACTTGAGCATTGCCTTACTGACTGCGCCACTGGTCGCTGTAGCCGATCCCCTACAATCGGATGCCGCCAACCCGGTGCAACAGGCGCTCAGCCAACTGCCCCAGACTTGTCCGAGCCTGGCCCCGCCAGTCAATGAGTCTACCCAGAGTCTGTTGCGGGCTTTTTATCAGGGTCAAAACGACCAGCCGGTATGGACCGATGCCGGACGCCTGAGCGCCTTGCAAGGGGCATTGGCACAACTGGCGGATGACGGTCTGGACCCCAATCACTACAAATTGCCTGCAACCCGGGATCTGTGTGCCGACATCCAGATCAGCCAGCAGTACCTGCAAGCATTGCAGGATTTGCACTATGGTCGCCTGCCGCAAGCACGATTTGAGCCGGTTTGGCATGCCAGCGAAGTGCCGCAAGATCGCCAGGCGGCGATCCTGGCCCTTGCCGGTCCAGGCCTGCAAGACATTCCCGGGGCCTTCGAACGGGCCCGCCCACAAAGCGAGATGTATCAAAACCTGCGCCGGGTTTATGCCCGCCAGCGTCAGCAGCCGCTGGAGCAATGGCAACCTCTGGCCAGTGGTCCGTTACTGCGTCCAGGGATGCAGGATTCGCGGGTGTCCGAGTTGGCCAAACGGCTGGTCAGCGAAGGTTACCTGAGTCATCAGCCGCCGATTATCGATAACACCTACAACAATGAACTGGTGGCAGCGGTGAAGAGCTTTCAGCTTGATCACTCGTTGCAGCCGGATGGGGTGATCGGGGCGGGGACGCTCAAGGAGCTGAACGTCACGGCAGCAGAGCGGCGTGAACAGTTGCGTATCAATTTGGAGCGCTTTCGCTGGATGGCGCAAGACTTCGAGCCTACCAGCCTGCTGGTCAACGTACCCGCCGCGCAGTTGACCGTTTACCAGGGCGGTGTGCCTGTGTGGCAGACCCGTACCCAGGTTGGACGTGCCGAACGCCAGACCCCGCTGCTTAAATCCCGGGTCAACCGCCTGACCCTCAACCCCACCTGGACCATACCGCCGACCATTTTTCGCGAAGACAAACTGCCGCAGATCCGCCGTGATCCTTCTTTCCTCAGTCGCCAGGATTTGCAGATAGTGGACAGCAACGGCCAGCCGCTGGCGGCTCAGGATGTTGACTGGGACCGCCCGGGCAATATCCTGCTGCGCCAGGGTGCCGGGCCGAGAAACCCGCTGGGACGAATCGCCATCCGCTTCCCCAACCCGTTCTCGGTGTACCTGCACGACACGCCCAGCCAGGCGTTATTCAGCAAGGGCCCACGGGCCTTCAGTTCGGGTTGTGTGCGGGTCGAATCGGTATTCCAGCTGCGTGACTTGCTGGTGACCCCGGCCGAGAAAGCGCGCACCGAAGAGCTGTTGGCCACCGGCTTGACCCACGAATTCAGGCTGTCCAACCCCATGCCGATCCTGATGACTTACTGGACGGCCCAGGCGGACAAGGAGGGCAAGGTGACCTATGCGCCGGATATCTATGGTCACGATCCGGTGTTGATCGCGGCGCTGGCGGGTAAAAAATAGTCTTGGGCACATGCAACCCTTGTAGCCGCGGCCAAAGGAACGAGGCTGCGTGCGGCGGCGCAGCCGTCGAGAAATCAGTTTATGCGGTGCGTCAGGCAATGCTCGGCGCCAGGTTCTACGACGGTTGCGCCGCCGGACGCAGCCTCGTTCCTTTGGCCGCGGCTACAAGGATTTGCGCCATAGTCTCTGGAGAACACTATGTAGCTTGCCTCAACCGTAAATCCGCCCCTAGTATCCAGCTCCCGATCATTGACCGTGAGAGCCCCCCATGAGCCGCTGGCCCGATACTCGTGTTATCGATTTGCTGGGTATCGCCCATCCCATCATCCAGGCACCAATGCTGGGTGCTGGCGCCGAGATCATGATTGGCGTTGCCAGGGCCGGTGGTTTGGGTTCTCTGGCGTGCGCCACGTTGAATCTGGAGTCGATTCGCGCCGAGGTGGCGGCTTTTCGGGCTGGCAGCGAGCAGCTATTCAATCTGAATTTTTTCTGCCATCAGTCCCCTGAGTACGATGAAGCGGCAGTGTTGCAGTGGAAGTCGCTGTTCAAGCCCTATTACACCGAGCTTGGCGTCGACTACGACGCACCGACACCAGTGTCGAGCCGGGCGCCTTTTGACGAGGCTACGTGTGAGCTGGTCGAGGAGCTGCGCCCGGCTGTGGTGAGCTTTCACTTCGGCCTGCCGGCGCCGCAACTGGTGGCTCGGGTCAAGGCCTGTGGGGCGAAAATCCTCAGTTCCGCCACCACGGTGGAGGAGGCGCAGTGGCTTGAACGCCACGGTTGCGATGCGATCATTGCCACAGGCTACGAGGCTGGAGGGCACCGGGCGATGTTCTTGAGCAATGAGCTGACCCGGCAAATCGGCACCTTTGCCCTGGTCCCGCAAATTGTCGATGCGGTATCCGTGCCGGTGATTGCCGCTGGCGGTATTGCCGATGCGCGCGGTATTGCCGCTGCGTTTGCGCTGGGTGCCAGTGCTGTGCAAATCGGCACCGCGTATCTGTTTTGCCCGCAGGCCAAGCTGGCCATACCTCATCACCGCGCATTGCGCCAAGCGGGTTCCAGCGACACGGCGCTGACCAACCTGTTTACCGGCCGACCCGCTCGCGGCATCGTCAATCGAGTGATGCGCGAACTGGGCCCGATCAATCCCCAGGCGCCAGCCTTTCCACTGGCCGGCGGTGTGTTGCTGCCACTCAAGGCCAAGTCAGAGCCCGCAGGCTCTGGGGACTTTATCAATCTGTGGGCAGGCCAGGGTTTTGCCCTGAGTCCCGGCCGCACGGCTGAGCTGTCGTCTTATGAGCTGACCCGCAAATTTGTCGATGACTACGCGGCACGTTCTGCAGGCAAATAGTGGGTTTGCGCGGCATGGCTGGAGGTGCGGATCAGCAGCACGATCGCACCCGCCACCGGCAGGCTTACCAGCAGTAACGCATAGCGCAGCGACTCAACGCCGAAGGTTGGTTGCAGGGCATCACTGAACAGACCGGCCAGCAATGGCCCGACCCCGACCCCCAGGAGTGTCGAGATAATGGTCTGCAAGGCCATCGCCGTACCTCGGCGGTTGGCCGGGACCAGTTGCGTGACCAGGTTGTAAGACGGCGCCACCCACCACACCGCAAAAAAACTGTAGAACGCACACCACAGCATTGAGCTGGGGATGGGCACGCTGCCCAATTGCGTCCACACCGTGTTGGGCCACAGCAGGTAGGCGAACAGCGCACTGAGTGCCGCTACATGGCCAATCACCGGGATCCCGACTTGCCAGTGCGGATTGCGCGGGGTCAGGTGGTCGCTTAACCAGCCGCTGAACAACGCGCCGATCCCGGCAAACCCGCCACAGATAAAACCGGCCAGCAGCCCCGCATGTTGTAGCGACAAACCGTGGGAGCGCACCAGGAAGCTGGTGTTCCACATGCCGATAGCATAGGAGCCCAGCGTAGTCAGGCCACCCGCCATGACCAGGCAGCGGTAGGCGGGCAGGGCCCAGAGATTGCGCGCCTCGCTGCCCATGCTTTGCAGCGGGTGTGCAGCATGGGCGCTGGCCAGATCCCAGCGGCCCCGGGTCGGGTCTTTTACGACAAAGGCCAGCAGCGTGGAAAACAACAATGCGGGCATGCCGATCACGATAAATGCCGTGCGCCAGCCATAGTGCTCGACGACCCACGCGCCGAGGCTGAGGCCAATAACCGCGGAGAAGGTCGGTGCCGCAGTGAAGCAACTGATGGCAAACGAGCGCCGATGGGGCGGGTATAAATCGGCAATGATCGACATTGACGCCGAGGTGGTCGGCGACTCGCTGACCGCAACCGCCATACGTGCCAAGGCCAGCATCCAGAAGCTCACCGCCAGACCGCAAACCATGGTTGCGACGGCCCATAACAGGCAGGCCATCGCCAGCAAACGGGTGCGCGACATACGATCGGCCAGGCGCCCAGCAGGCAAGGCGAGCAGGGCGTAGACCCCAGCAAAGGCCAGACCGGAAATCAGCCCCATCGCTGTGTCGCTGACCCCGAATTCTGCTTTGATCGGCTCAATCATCACCGCCAAAATCTGGCGACCGACAAAGTTGTCGGCAAACATGGCCGCCAGCAATAACAGCAAAGCATGGCTGCGCCAGCCGACCTGAGCATTGGGCATGGTTGATTTCCTGTCAGATAAAAACACCAAAGGCGCTGACCCGGTCAGCGCCTTTGGCAAGGAGCAAAGCCTCAGGCCCGCTGACGGGCCAGGGTCATAGCGGTGTCTTCGATCATGTCTTCCTGACCGCCAACCATGCCGCGACGACCCATCTCCACCAGGATTTCGCGGGCCGGTACACCGTATTTTTTCTCGGCGCGTTTGGCGAACAGCAGGAACGAGCCATATACCCCGGCGTAACCCATGGTCAGGGCATCGCGATCGCTGCGGATCGGGAAGTCCATGATCGGCACCACCAGGTCTTCGGCGACATCTTGAATGCCGAACACACTGACTCCGGTTTCAATGCCCATGCGGTCACACACCGCCACCAGAATTTCCATCGGTGTGTTGCCCGCACCGGCGCCCAGCCCGGCAGCAGCGGCGTCAATCCGCGTCGCCCCGGCTTCGATGGCGGCTATGGAGTTGGACACGCCCATCGACAGGTTGTGATGGCCGTGAAAGCCGATTTCGGTGTCCGGGTGCAGCGCTTCACGCAAGGCTGCTACGCGGGCCTTGATGTCGTGGGGCAGCATGTAACCGGCCGAGTCGGTGAGGTAAACGCAGTTGGCGCCGAAGCTCTCCATCAGCTTGCCCTGCGTGACCAGCCCTTCAGGGCTGTTCATATGGGCCATCATCAGAAAGCCCACGGTGTCCATACCCAGCTTGCGTGCATAGGAAATGTGCTGCTCCGAAACATCGGCCTCGGTGCAATGGGTGGCGACTCGGATCGTGTTGACCCCCAGCTCATAAGCCATTTGCAGGTGATCCACGGTGCCGATCCCGGGCAACAGCAGGGCCGAGACCTTGGCCTGCTTCATCATCGGGATTACCGCCGACAGATACTGCTCATCGGTATGCGCCGGGAAGCCGTAGTTCACCGAGCTGCCGCCCAGGCCATCGCCGTGGGTGACTTCAATCAGTGGCACACCAGCAGCGTCCAGGCCACAGGCGATGTCTTTCATCTGTTGCAGGCTGATCTGGTGACGCTTGGGGTGCATGCCGTCGCGCAGGCACATGTCATGCACGGTGATTTTTTTGCCGCGAAGATCCATGGTCGGTTCCTTAAGCGAGGGCAGGTTGAGGGTTAGATGCCTTGAGTTGCAGCTCGCCCTTGAGGATTTCCTCGGCGAACATCTCGGCAGTGCGCGCAGCGGCGGCGGTCATGATGTCGAGGTTGCCGGCGTACTTGGGCAGGTAGTCGCCCAGGCCTTCGACCTCCATAAAGATCGACACTCGATTGCCGTCAAACACCGGCCCGTTCACCAGCTTGTAGCCTGGAACGTACTGCTGTACTTGCTCGATCATGTTGGCAATGGCCAGGCTGATCGCGGCCTGATCCGGCTCGGTTTCAGTCAGGCAATGCACGGTGTCGCGCATGATCAGCGGTGGTTCGGCCGGATTGACGATAATGATCGCCTTGCCTTTTTTCGCGCCGCCTACCTGCTCGATGGCGCTGGCGGTGGTGCGGGTAAATTCGTCGATATTTTTACGTGTGCCCGGGCCGACTGACTTGGACGCTGCTGTGGCCACGATCTCGGCGTAAGCCACGGGTTGTACGCTGCTTACTGCAGCTACCAGCGGAATGGTCGCCTGGCCGCCGCAGGTGACCATATTGACGTTCATCGCGCCGCGCTTGAGGTTGGCCTTGAGATTGACCGGTGGCACGCAGTACGGGCCAATGGCAGCGGGGGTGAGGTCGATCATCAGCACGCCCAGCTCGTTGAGTTTGCGGCTGTTCTCGGCATGGACATAAGCCGATGTAGCATCGAAGGCGATCTGGATATTGTCCGCCAGCACGTGCGGCAGCAGACCGTCGACCCCGTCACTGGTGGTTTTCAAGCCCATTTCGCGGGCACGGCTCAGGCCTTCGGACGTGGCATCGATGCCTACCATCCAGACCGGCTCCAGCACGTCGCTGCGCAGCAACTTGTAGAGCAGGTCGGTGCCGATATTGCCCGGCCCGATCAGGGCGCATTTGATCTTTTTGGTCATGGGAAAGGTCTCGAACGGGGTTTAGGACACAAAGCGCAGTCGGGCCGAGCCCAGGCCGCTGAGGGTCAGGCTGACCTCATCGCCGGGTTGCACCGGCACCAGCGGCGCCAGAGCACCGGAAAGGATGATTTCACCCTTGCGAAACGGGATGTCGAACTTGCCCAGGGTGTTGGCCAGCCAGGCTACGGCCTCGCAGGGGTGGCCCTGGACTGCAGAGCCAAAACCGTTACCGGCGGGCAGGCCGTTTTTCAGCAGGTGCAGTTCGACCTTGGCCAGGTCCAGCTCACGGGGGTTGATGCGCTGCTCGCCGAGGGCAAACACGCCACACGAAGCGTTGTCGGCCACAGTGTCCTGGATGCGGATTTTCCAGTCGGCGATGCGCGAGTCGACAATCTCGAAACACGGCACCACCCATTGACTGGCGGCCATCACGTCCTCGGCAGTAATGCCGGGACCGTGCAAATCTTCGCCAAGAATAAAAGCGATTTCGCCTTCGGCTCGTGGTTGAACCAGATGGTTGGCGGCAAAGCTCACATCGCTGTTGTCAGCCACTTGCATGCGATCGGTTAAAAAGCCGAAGTCGGGTTGATGCACATCGAGCATCTCTTGCACGGCACGGCTGGTGACGCCGATCTTTTTGCCGATTACCTGTTCGCCCAGGGCTTGGCGGCGCTGCAAAAAGCGCAGTGAAATCCGGTAGGCGGTTTCCAGGGTCAAGTCCGGGTAGCGCTGGGTCAGGGGCGCAAGGCTGCGGCGCTCGCGCAAGGCGTGAAACAACTCATCGCCCAGGGCTTCAATCAACTGTGTGTCCATTAATACGCTCTCTCTAAAACCCAATCCCTTTGTGGGAGCGGGCTTGCTCGCTATGCAGGCGACGCGGTCTATCTGATAAACCGCATTGATGCGATCGCGAGCAAGCCCGCTCCCACAGTTGTTATGTGTGCTGGATTAGCCCGGCCAAACGCTCGATTCGGCGCCGCCGTCCACTTCCAGGATCTTGCCGGTGACCCAGCGCGAAGCCGGGGTGGCCAGGTACAGCGCAGCGGCGGCGATATCTTCAACTTCGCCCAGACTTTGCAGCGGGGTTGCCTTGATCATGCCTTCGCGCATGGCCACCGGCAGGACGCGGTTCAGGGCGTCGGTCAGGACCGGGCCAGGAGCAATCGCATTGACCCGCACCAGTGGTGCGAAATCCTGGGCCAGCAAGCGGGTCATATGGCTCAGCGCAGCCTTGGCGGTGCCGTAGGCGCTGAATTGGGTTTGCGCATAACGCGCCGCACCCGAGGTGATATTGATAATGTTGCCGTTACCTGCCTCGCGCATATGCGGCACACACAGCTGGCTCAGGTGATAGGCCGAAGACACGTTGAAGCGCATGATTTCTTCAAAGCGTTCAACACTCAGTGTCAGCGGATCATTAGGGCCGGCGCCGCCAGCGTTATTCACCAGATGGGTGATGCGCCCCATCTGCTCACGGGCTTGGGTAACCAGCGCGCTGCGCTGCTCGCTGTCATTCACATCGCAGGTCAGGGCCAGGGCCCGGCGGCCAAGGGCACGTACTTCTTCGGCCACGCCTTCAACGTCGCTCAGGGTGCGGGCTGCTAGTACCACATCGGCGCCTGCTTCGGCGTAGGCCAAGGCGATTCCACGGCCAATGCCGCGTCCGCCGCCGGTGATCACGGCCACGCTACCGGTCAGGTTGAAGCGCTGAATAATGTTCATAAGGGGTCCTGTTCCTTTTTGGCTAAAGACTTAGCGGGGCGCCCACAGATCAGGCAAACCGGGATCACTGGCGGCAATCAAGCGCTTGAGCAGCACCTTGAGGGCCTGGGCATCCCCGGGGCCGAGTTTGGCCGACACGTTCTCTTCCACCGCCTTGGCCAGCGCCAATTGTTGCAGCGAAGCTTCGCGGCCGGTGGCGGTCAGTACATAGCACGGATCTTGCTGGCTGCCTTCGAGGGCGACCAGGTTCTGCTTCTCGAGAAAACGCATGCTCGCCACGCTGACCACATGCCCGGTGTAGCTGACGAAGGTGTTGATTTCGTTGAGGGTCAGGTTGTCGCGGATGCACAGCACCGAGAGGATAAAAAATGCATGCTCGTCCAGTTTCTGGTTGCTCAGCAGGCGATGCAGGGCATCGAGCAACTGGTAATGAGCGCGACCCAACAAATACCCGAGCAAGTCCTCGGTGTAGCTGCACTCCGGCGGTGGCGGGGTGGTTGCCAAGCGCAACTCGCTGCGTGGTTTGCGGGTCGCCAGTGCGTATTGGCCGCTCTGAAAGGCCAGCGGGGCACGGTCGCTGTGATCGAAGGCGAGCACTTCGCCAACAAAAATCACATGATCGCCGCCTTCATATTGAAAGGCGGTGCGGCACTGGAAGCGGGCGGTACAGTCTTGTAGCAGCGGCGCTTCGCTGATCCCGTTGTCGAGTTCAATCTCGGCGAATTTGTTCTCGCCCTGCATCGCAAAGCGCCCAGACAGAGGCTCCTGCTCGGTCGACAGCACATGCACGTTCCAGTGCTTGCCGGAACTGAATACCGGCAGGCTGCGAGCGGACTTGGCCAGACTCCACAGCACCAGCGGCGGGTTGAGCGACACCGAATTGAAACTGTTGGCGGTAATGCCGATGGGAGAGCCGTCTTCAGCCTGGGTGGTGATGATCGTCACCCCGGTGGTGAAGGTGCCCAGCGCGGTACGGAATGCCTGCGGATCGAAACTGCTTTGCATTGCCATGACGAACCTCATGGATTGGATTTTCGTGCTGGCAGTATTCCCCTCGGCGCAGGGTGCTACATCGTCTTAATGGACTAACGAATCCAGCCGATTATCGTCCGATTGGACGAGGCATTCCGGGGCGCAGTTCGCTAGCGTCGGCTCATCGAACCGGTGTATCAGAGGACTCATCCATGACGTTCAGCAGCACTGCTCCAGAACAGCTGCCCAGCCTGTTGGCGGCGCAGAAACAGGCCTTTGTCGCGGCCGGGCCCGTCAGCGCAGAGCTGCGCCGGGCGCGGATCCAGCGCGTGATAGAACTGCTGGTGAGCTACCAGCAGCCGCTGATCGAGGCTATGGATGCAGATTTTGGCGGCCGACCCCAGGGTTTTTCGTTGATGAATGATGTACTGGGCTCGCTGGCATCGCTCAAATATGCGCGCGATCATCTTGAGCACTGGGTTGAAGACGAGCCACGCCAAGTGTTTTCACCCTATGACCAAATGGGCGCCAAAGCCTGGGTGATGCATCAACCCAAAGGCACCATCGGCATTCTTGGCACCTGGAATGCACCGCTGTTTACCTTGCTCAGCCCTCTGGCGTGCGTATTGGCGGCGGGCAACCGGGCCATTCTCAAACCCTCGGAAGTGGTGCCACGTACCGCTCAGGTGTTGGCCCAGGCTTTTGCCGAGTGGTTCGACCCGCTGGAAATTGCTCTGGTGACCGGTGAT
Source organism: Pseudomonas sp. ML2-2023-6 (assembly GCF_037055265.1). Lineage (NCBI taxonomy): Bacteria > Pseudomonadati > Pseudomonadota > Gammaproteobacteria > Pseudomonadales > Pseudomonadaceae > Pseudomonas > Pseudomonas sp. ML2-2023-6. The sequence goes on from NZ_CP146347.1 coordinate 3,088,612, forward strand.
GCCGAACTGGCGCAGGTGTTTACTGCGCAGCCTTTTGATCATCTGGTGTTCACTGGCAGTACCGCGGTAGCACGCTCGGTGATGCGCAATGCCGCAGAGAATCTGGTGCCGTTGACTCTTGAGCTTGGGGGAAAGTCCCCGGTGATCATTTCCCGCAGCGCTGACATGAGCAAGGCAGCCTTCAGCATTGCGGTGGCCAAGGCCAATAACGGCGGGCAAATCTGTATCAACCCGGACCTGGTGTACGTGCCGCGAGAGCAGATGGAAGATTTTATCGACCTGCTGGGTGCGGCCTACAGTGAGCTATTGCCCACCACCCAAGACAACCCGGATGTGGTGGCGGTGGTCAACGCCAGGCATTTGCAGCGTGTAGAAGGTTATGTGCAAGACGCCCGCGCGCGTGGTGCCCGGGTCGAAAGCTATCCGCAGGCGCTTGAGGCCGATGCCGGTTCACGTCGGCGGCCATTACAAGTGGTGATCAACCCGCCCTGCGACAGCCAGGTCATGCGCGAAGAAATTTTCGGCCCGGCGCTGGTGGTGCTGCCCTATGAGCAACTTCAGTCAGCGCTGGATGACATCCACTCCAGGGAGCGTCCGCTGGCGCTGTACTATTTTGGCCAAAGTGAAGAGGAGCAGCGTCATGTGCTGCAAAACACCATTTCCGGTGGTGTGAGCATCAACGATGTGATGATGCACGCAGCTTTGCACGATGCACCGTTTGGCGGGATAGGCGCCTCTGGCATGGGGCACTACCATGGCCGCGAAGGGTTTCTTGAGTTCAGCCACATGCGCAGTGTTTACAAAGCCCCAACCCATGATCCGCGCCGCGAATGGGGCCTCCTGCCGCCCTATGGCGAGCATTTTTTGCCGACCATGCAATCGATGGTAACGGCCGACTGAAAAACGGCTGCCCTGTGGGAGCGAGCCTGCTCGCGAAGACTTCTATTGCGTCGTAACCTTCGCGAGCAGGCTCGCTCCCACCGTGTGTAAGTCCTCAATAAAAACAAGATATGTTCTGGAGATTGACCTTGCAAAACCCTGTTGAAACACCTGAAGAACCTACTGGCTGGCAGCGTCGTCACGTACTCAAGGCAGGCGCCCTGGCTGTGGGGGCCGGTCTGTTGGGGCGCTTTGCCAATGCCACCAGCGGCACCGGGATCTCGCCCGCCGAGTACGGGGCGATGGATGCCACGGATATGGCCCGCGCCGTGCAAAAGGGCGAGCTGAGCCCGGAGAACCTGCTTGCAGCGGCGATGGCCCGTTGCGATGCGGTCAACCCCAAGGTCAACGCCGTCAATATGCGTCATGACGAATACGCCAACGCGCTGCTCAAGGCCCGGCGCGCCAGTGGCGCATCGAGCACTGGCGCGCTGGCCGGGGTGCCGATCCTGATCAAGGACCTCAATACCTACCTTGAAGGCACCCGTACCACCAACGGTTGCCGCCTGTACAAGGATGCGCCGCCAGCACCTCACACCAGCACCCTGATTGCGCGCTATCAGGCGGCCGGTGCCGTGCCGTTTGGCAAAACCACTTGCCCGGAATTCGGCCTGACCACCACCACTGAGTCACTGCTGTGGGGGCAAACCCGCAACCCGTGGAACCTGGCCAAGAGCGCAGGTGGCTCGTCCGGTGGTGCGGCTTCGGCCGTTGCCGCAGGTATTGTGCCGGTGGCCCATGCCACTGACGGTGGCGGCTCGATCCGTATACCGGCGTCCTATTGCGGCCTGGTCGGGCTTAAGCCGACGCGCTACCGCACCCCCAGCGGGCCGGGTAAATATGAAGGCTGGTTTGGTGCCAGCGTGGCTAACGTGGTGTCGCGTAATGTGCGCGATATGGCGTTGTTCCTGGATGTCGGGCAGGGGCATGAGGCTGGCAGCCCGTATTGGGCCAAACCACTGGTCCGGCCCTATGTCGAAGGGCTGAGCACTGCGCCCGGTCGTTTGCGTATCGGCGTAGTGCGCGACTCGTTGACCGGCGCACCGCTGGACCCCGCCGTAGTCAGGGTGCTCGACGATACGGCCAAACGCCTGGCAGCGCAGGGGCATGAAGTGGAAGAACTGCGACTCAACATCGACCCGCGACAGTTGTTCGGTGCCCACGGTTCGGTAATTGGCGATGCGTTACTGACGATGGTTCACGACCGCGAACAAGTGCTGGGCCGCAGCGCCACAGCCGACGACTACGAGCGCATCACTCAGGTAGTGTTGGGCAATGCGCAAAAGGTCACCGGGGAGGGCTTGTACCGGGCGCGTCAATCGTTCGAAAGCATCGGCGGCTACATGGAAGATCAGTTTCAGAAGTACGACGTGATCCTGTCGCCGGTGACAGCCAACGTCACTCCGGATCTGGGCCTGTTGAGCCTCAATCAGCCCTGGGAGAGCTATGCCCACAACGCCATGGGCAGCGCGTCTTTTACCGTGCTGGCCAACGTCAGCGGGCAACCGGCGCTGTCCTTGCCGGTCGGCATGAGCGACAACGGCCTGCCCATCGGCATGATGTTCACCGGGCCGCTGGGTGGGGAAGACGTGTTGCTGCGCCTGGGGGCACAGATCGAGCTGGATCGTCCTTTCGCGAAGTTGCCAGTACTTTAAAGGCATCCTCACCCGAGCCCTCTCTCTTTGGGAGAGGGTTGTGGTGATAGCCAGCCTCCCCGCGATATCCCGACTAGTCCACTTTGACGATGATCCACATCCCGCCTGGCGGGATTATCCGTCATACACCGCCCGCGCATTCGCGCAGCGAGAGACTGACGGAGAACACACGGATGGATCAGCTACGAGAGAAAAGTCCGATTGAGCTTGAGCTGCTGCAACGCGCACGCAATCTGATTCCTGCGCTCAAAAGCCGTTCAGCCCAGGCGGACAAGGACTGCAAACTGCCCGATGAAACCGTGCGCGATATGCAAGAAGCCGGTTTATTTCGTGCCCTGCAACCGAAGATGTGGGGCGGGCATGAAGTCGACCTGCGCACCTTCTTTGAAATTCAGATGACCCTGGCCGAAGGCTGCATGTCCACCGCCTGGGTTTTTGGGGTCGTGGGCGTGCATCCGTGGCAACTGGCGCGTTACCCGGTCGAGGCCCAGCGCGATGTCTGGGGCGAAGACAGCTCAGTACTGGTGGCTTCGACCTATATGCCGGTGGCCAAGGTCACGCCGGTCAAGGGCGGTTATCAGGTCAGCGGGCGCTGGGGTTTCTCCAGCGGCAGCCAGCATGCGCAGTGGTGCCTGCTCGGCGGCATCGTGCCGCAAGACGAAACCGGCCCCACCGAACATGGCACTTTCCTGATCCCGGCCAGCGACTATCGCATTGAGCAGAACTGGGACGTCGTGGGCCTGCGCGGCAGCGGCAGTCACGACATCGTCGTGGAAGATGCGTTTGTCCCGGCCCATCGGGTACAGCGCACCAACAACTACAGCATCGAAGCCACACCGGGGCGCCTGGTCAATACCAACCCGATGTACTCCATCCCGTTTGCCCAGGTGTTTGCCCGCGCCGTATCGACTTCGGCCCTGGGCGCGCTGCAAGGGGCAATCAACGAGTTCCGTGACAACGCGGCAAAACACATCGGCAAGCACGGTGCCAAAACTGCCGAAGACCCGGCTGCCCAGGCCGTCGTGGCCGAAGCCATCATTACTGTCGACTCGCTCAAACTGGTGCTGATGCGCAACTACGGACACCTGCTGGCGCTGGCTGGCGCCGGAGAATACCCGGATGTTGAGACCCGCCTGCTGTATCGCTACCAGTCGTCCCATGTGACCAATGTGTGCGCCGACCGAGTCAGCGACTTGCTGCGTTGCATGGCGGCTTCGGGCTTGTACAACACCAACCCGGTGGCGCGTTTCTTCCGCGATCTGCACCAGGCACGCGGGCATATCGCCAATAACGAGGCGGCTTACCGTCGTAGTTATGGCCTTGTGCAACTGGGCCTGCCCAATGCAGACCCGTTTGTTTGACTTGATCCTGCACTAAACCTCAGACCTCAGCGCAAGGCATAACAATAATGACGGCTCACGATCAGTCTCAGTCCAGCTATGACGTAATTGTTGTCGGCTCCGGTGCCGGCGCCATGACCTCGGCCCTGTTTGCGGCTGATCAGGGCCTGTCGGTTCTGATTGTCGAAAAAAGCGACAAATATGGGGGGACTTCTGCGATTTCCGGCGGCGGTATCTGGATCCCGAACAACCATTACTTTGCCGCGATAGGCGGCCAGGACAGCCCTGAACTGTCGATGCAGTACCTCAAGGCCGCCACCGCTGAGCATGGTGACTCTCAGCGCCTGCAGGCGTATCTGGATAACGCTGCGCCGATGATCAAAAAGCTCACCGACAACAGTCGCGTGCGCTATGCAGTGGCCGACAAATACCCCGATTACTATCCGCAACTGCCCGGCGCATTGCCGGGCGGTCGTACCCTGGACCCCGAGTTGTTCGACACCAGCCTGCTTGCCGAAGAACTGCCCAACCTGCGCAAGCCTTCGCCCTCGACCCTGTTGATGGGGCGCATCGCCTGGACCGCGCGCGACGCACACAAGGCCATGGCCCGCAGCTTTGGCTGGCAATGGCTGATTTTCAAGCTGATGGCACGCTACAAGCTTGATTTCAAATGGCGCCGCAAAAGCAAATACGATCGTCGCGCTGCCCTGGGCAGTTCGCTGGTGGCCTCGTTGCGCCGCTCCCTGATGGACCGCAACGTACCGCTTTGGCTCAACACCAACTTTGAGGATGTGCTGCTCGACGGTGATCGGGTGTGCGGGATCAAAGTTGCAACCGGCGGCAAAATCCTCGAACTCAAGGCCCGTCGTGGGGTGATTTTTGGTTCGGGCGGTTTTGAGCAAAACCAGACCTTGCGCGAGAAGTACCTGCCGCAACCCACCCGTGCCAGCTGGAGCGCCACGCCGCCGGGCAACAACACCGGGGCTGCGCTTGAAGCCGGGCTCAATATTGGCGCCGCCACGGCACTGATGGATTGGGCCTGGTGGGCACCGACCATTGCCGTACCCGGCGAAGAAAAACCCCGTGGCGTATTTGCCGAGCGGGCGTTCCCTGGGGCGATTGTGGTCAACGGGCTGGGGCAGCGCTTTGTCAACGAGGCAGCGCCGTATTTGGAGTTCGTCGACGCCATGTACACCGACAACCACAAGACGGGCGGCCGCTCGGTGCCGTCGTGGGTGATTTTTGACGGTCATTTCCGTTTCACCTACGCCATGGGCCCGCTGATGCCCGCCCAGGTGGTGCCTGACAGTCGACTGCGCAAGGAATGGCTCAACACCGTGTACTGGAAGGCCGACAGCCTGGAAGCGCTGGCCCGGCAAATCGGGGTTGATACCCAAGGATTAAGCAGCACCGTGGAAAAGGTCAACCGCTACGCGCAAACCGGTGTCGATCTGGACTTCGACCGTGGTGGTAACGTATTTGACCGTTATTACGGCGACAGCAATATCAAACCCAACCCGTGCCTGGCGCCGCTGCGCAAAGGCCCGTATTACGCTATGCGTCTGGATGCCGGGGATATCGGCACCAAAGGCGGATTGCTGACCAACCAACACGCTCAGGTGGTACGTGAAGACGGTGAGCCGATCCCCGGTCTGTATGCCATCGGCAACTGTTCGGCTTCGGTGATGGGCATCAGCTATCCCGGCGCCGGTGGCACCCTGGGCCCGGCCATGACCTTCGGCTATATCGCCGCTAACCATATCGCCAGCGGCGTATCGGCAACAGCGAGCAACAAGGCACGGGTGCTGTTATGAGCCGGAGCAGAAACACCAGCAGCAAAAGCAAGATCCTGGCGCCATTGCAAGCCGACCGACTGAGCGGCCGCGACTGGCACGACACCTGCGATGTATTGGTGATCGGCTGGGGTGCGGCGGGTGCCTGTGCCGCGCTGGAAGCCTGCAGTACTGGTGCCCATGTGATCGTTGCCGACCGTTTTACCGGCGGCGGCGCCAGCGCTAAAAGCGGTGGCGTGGTGTATGCAGGCGGCGGAACCCGGCACCAACAGGCTGCCGGTTTTAGCGACAGTTCCCAGGCAATGTTTGATTACCTCAAGCATGAAACTCAGTGCGTAGTCAGTGATACAACCCTGCAAAAATTTTGCGATGACAGTGTCAGTAACCTGAACTGGCTTGAAGGTCATGGTGCGAGTTACGCCCACAGCGTGCCGCCAGGGGGGAAAACCTCTTACCCGTCCGATGGCTATTTTTTGTATTACTCCGGCAATGAGCTGGTGCCATCCCATGCCGGTACTCAGTCACCGGCACCACGCGGGCACCGCACCGTGGGCAAGGGCCAGTGTGGCGCTGTGCTTTACGGCCACTTGAAAGACGCGTGTCTGCGCGCAGGGGTGCAACCCTTGCTGCAATCCGCCGCGAGGCGGTTAGTGGTGGATGGCAGTGGCCGGGTAATTGGCGCGGAGCTCTGGAGCCTGCCTGAGGGCAGCCGCGCGGCCCGGCTACACGCACGCTTGGCGGCGCGAGCTGAGCGCCTGCAAAATTTCGCCCCCGGGTACTGTGACCGCCTGCGGCAAAAACTCAGCCAGCTGGAGCGCGATCACGGTCAACCGGTACTGATTCGGGCCCGACGCGGAGTCATTCTCAGCACCGGCGGTTTTATCTTCAATCGCGAGCTGATCCGCGACTACGCGCCCGATTTTCGCCGCAACTTCAAGGTTGGTGCTACCGGTTGCGATGGCAGTGGCTTGCTGTTGGGGCGGTCAGTGGGGGGCAAAAGCGAGCGCTTGGGACGGGTTTCAGCCTGGCGCTTTATCAACCCGCCGCACTGCTGGCCCAAGGGGATTGTGGTCAATACCAACGGCCAGCGTTTTTGCAATGAAGAAGTGTACGGCGCCACCCTCGGCCAACCGCTGTGCGAAGAACAGGGCGGTCAGGCCTGGCTGGTGCTGGATGCGCGTTTGCGCAAACAGGCGATCCGCCAGGCGCTGTTCGGCGGCTATTGGTGGTTCCAGACCCTGCCTGCACTGGCCCTGATGTTGTTCAAGGTGCGCAAGGGCGACAACCCCGACCAGTTGGCAAACGCCTGTGGCATGCAGGCCGGTGAGTTGAGCTGTGCGTTACGCGCCTACAACACTGCTGCCCGTGGCGAAGGGCCGGACGCTTTTGGCAAGTCCCAAGGCAGCCGTCAGGTACTGGACAAGGGGCCGTTCTATGCCTGCGATATCAGCGTCGGCAACCCGATATTCCCCCTGGGGGCGCTGACGTTGGGCGGGCTTAAAGTCGATGAATCCAACGGCGCAGTCCTCGACACACAGGGCCTGCCGATTGCCGGCCTGTTCAGTGCCGGGCGCACCGCTATTGGCGTGGCTTCACACCTGTACATCAGCGGCTTGTCACTGGCTGACTGCGTGTTTTCGGGGCGCCGGGCTGGCTTGTCAGCCTCTTGTGGGAGCGAGCCTGCTCGCGATGCAGTACATCAGTCAGATCAGGTTGATGCCTTCGCGAGCAGGCTCGCTCCCACAGAAGCTACAGGGGTGACCTTATGAGCGCACGAGTCGAAGGCAAGGTTGCATTGATCACCGGCGGTGCCAGTGGCGTGGGCAAGGCCTCTGTTCTGCTGCTGGCCCGTGAAGGTGCCAGCGTGGTGATCAGCGATATCGATGTTGCTGCCGGGTTGGCCCTGGCCGAAGAAATCGGCCCCGGGGCGCAGTTCATTGAGCACGATGCAAGCAGCGAAGCCGATTGGACGCGGGTGATCGACACTATCCGCCAGCGTCATGGGCGCCTGGATATCCTGTTCAACAATGCCGGCATTCTGCTCAAGGGCGATATTGAAAACACCGATTACGCTGACTGGCAGCGGGTGCAGCGAATCAACTCGGACAGCGTATTTTTGGGCTGCCGGGCCGCCATCAGCCTGATGAAAGAGGGCAAGGGCGGCTCCATCATCAACATGTCCTCCATTGCCGGGATTGCCGGGCGTGATGACTACGTCGCGTACAGCGCCTCCAAAGGGGCGGTTGCCGCGTTGTCGCGCACGGTGGCGGTGCTGTGCCGTCGGCGCAAGTACCGCATCCGCTGCAACTCCCTGCACCCGGACGGCATCCTCACCCCCATGACCACCGCCAGTTTGCCGGCCGGGCTGGACCCCTGGAGCCTGACCATCGACGCCGACCCCATGGGGCGTATGTGTTTACCCGAAGATGTCGCCGCCAGTGTGCTGTTTTTGGCCAGTGACGAGTCGCGGGCCATCAGCGGTATCGAGCTGCGGATCGACAGCGGCCAGTTTGTGATGAGTATCTGATATGAGCCAACCTTCCTATTTCTCCCTGCGCGTCGCGCAGATCGTGGCTGAAACACCGGACTCCAGATCCCTGGTATTCGACGTGCCCCCGGCCTTGCGTGAACAGTTTGCCTATAGGCCCGGGCAGTTCTTGACCTTGCGAGTGCCCTTTGAGGGCAGCTGGTTGCCGCGTTGTTATTCGTTGTCCAGCACGCCGCTGCAAGACGAGCCGTTGCGCGTCACCATCAAGCAGGTACGCGATGGCCGTGCATCCAACTGGCTGTGCCAGCAATTGCGTGAAGGCGATCAGCTTGAGGTGCTGGCTCCGGCCGGGGTGTTTGTGCCACGGCATTTTGACGATGACTTCGTGCTGTTTGGCGGCGGCAGCGGGGTCACGCCAGTGCTGTCGATTTTGCGCTCGGCGCTGATCGCAGGCACAGGTCGCATCCTGTTGATCTACGCCAACCGCGATGAGGCTTCGGTGATCTTCGCTGCCGAGCTCAAAGCCCTGGCCAGTGCCTACCCGCAACGCCTGCAAGTGATTCACTGGCTGGACTCGGTACAAGGTATTCCGGCGGTGGCGCAACTGGCACAAATGGCCCGGCCCTTTGTGCATGCCCAGGCGTTTATCTGCGGCCCCGGCCCGTTTATGGATGCCGCCGTCAGTGCCTTGCACGACATCGGCATGGACCACGGGCGAATTCACGTCGAGCGCTTTGTGTCGTTGCCCGAAGAGGGCAGCGTAGCTGCCCCGGCCCCGGTCAACACCGATGTGATTGGCAGCCAGCTCTCGGTGCGTCTGGACGGCGAAGAGTTTGAAGTGCCCTGTGCCGAAGGCGAAACCTTGCTTAACGCCATGCAGCGCGCCGGTTTGAAACCGCCCAGTTCCTGCCTGGTGGGCTCCTGCGCAACGTGCATGTGCACAGTTGAGCGCGGCAGTGTTGAGATGCTGCGCAATGACGCCCTGGACCAACAAGAACTGAACGATGGCTGGGTGCTGGCGTGTCAGTCAGTGCCTAACAGCGAGCAACTGCGCGTGTGCTTTCCCGAATAATCAGCCAGACGAGTGACCGATGACTTCCAGCCTGCAACAGAGCCTGCCGCGTTCGATTCCGCACATGCTGTTCAACGCGTCGAAACTACATGCCGGGCGTACAGCCATTGAAGAGCATGGCGAGTGCACCGATTACAGCGATTTGCCGCGCCTGGCACTGGCTGTGACCCGCAGCCTGATGGCCCAAGGCATCGGTAAAGGTGATCGAGTGGCGATTTGGGCGCCCAATGGGCGTGACTGGATTATCGCCGCACTGGGCATCCATTGCGCGGGTGCCGTGATGGTGCCCATCAACACCCGAATGAAAGGCAGCGAAGCCGCCGACATTTTGCAACGCAGCGGCAGTCGCCTGTTATTTGTGCAACCGAGCTTTCTGGGTACGGATTATCTGGCTCTGCTGGCGCCTTATCGACCGGCCAGTCTCAACTGTCTGGTGTTGCTGGGCGAGACCACGGCAAACAGCGGCAGCGGTCTGGACTGGGATGGCTTTTTATCTTTGGGGGCGGCCATCAGCGAGTCTGCTGCGCTGTTGCGTGCGACCGATGTGAGCGCTGATGACCTCAGCGATTTGCTGTTTACTTCCGGCACTACGGGCAAGCCCAAGGGCGTGATGAGCGCCCATGGGCAAAATGTCCGCGCCTTTAGCGAGTATGTGACGGTAATTGGCTTGCGGGCCGGTGATCGATATCTGGTGATCAATCCATTTTTCCATGCCTTTGGCTACAAGGCAGGTTGGCTGACCTGCCTGCTGGCGGGTGCGACGATCCTGCCGCATCCGGTGTTCGATGCCGAAGCGGTGTTTCAGCGCATCGCCGCGGAACGCATCAACGTGTTGCCCGGGCCGCCAACTTTGTACCTGTCGATGCTGGCCCATCCCAAACTGGCCGAAACCGACCTGTCGAGCCTGCGGATTGCGGTGACGGGCGCGGCCACCATCCCGCCGATCCTGATCGAACGCATGCGCCGCGAGTTGGGGTTCTCGGTCGTCACCACCGCCTATGGCCTGACTGAGTGTGGCGGGTTGGCGACCATTTGCGACCCGAGCGACCCGGCCTCCATCATTGCAGGCACCAGTGGCCGGGCGATTGCGGGTACCGAAGTCAGCATCCGCGACCCACAAAACCGCGCCTTGCCAGCGGGCGGCACGGGGGAGATTTGCCTGCGCGGCTTTCATGTGATGCAGGGCTATTTTGAAGATCCCAAGGCCACGGCTGAAACCATCGACGGTGAAGGTTGGCTGCACACCGGCGATATTGGAGAGCAGGATGCAGCTGGCAACTTGCGTATCACTGACCGGCTTAAAGACATGTTTATCGTTGGAGGTTTCAACTGTTACCCGGCGGAAATTGAAGCCGGCCTGATCGAGCACCCGGCTATTGCCCAGGTGGCGGTGATCGGTGTGGCGGACGAGCGTATGGGGGAAGTGGGGTGTGCCTGCGTGGTGTTGCGTCAAGGCCAGCAAATGGATGAAGCCGGTTTGATCCTGTGGGCGCGTGAGCATATGGCCAACTACAAGGTGCCGCGGATGGTGCGGTTCTATGAAGCGCTGCCGGTGAATGCGTCAAACAAAGTGGCGAAGAACGAGTTAAGGGCGCAGATGCAGGGTTAGCCCCAATTCTGGGGTGTAGCCGCTGAGGAGCGCAGCGAGGCTGCGCTCCTCAGCGGCTTCTCAATTACCCTCAAACCGCGCCGCCCGCTTCTCGATAAATGCCTGCATTCCTTCTTTCTGATCCCTCGATGCAAACAGCAGCGCATTGGCCTTGCGCTCCAGTGCCAGGCCCGTCTCCAGCGGCGCATCAACCCCGGCCAGAATCACTTCCTTGATTTGTTCGGCAGCCAGCGGCGGCATGGCGGCGATCAGTTGGGCCATCTCCAGGGCATACGCCTGTACCTCGGCATCGTCCACAACGTTACTCACCAAGCCTGAAATCCAGGCTTCATGCGCCGTGATCGGCTGCCCGGTCAGGGCCATGCGCATGGCCTTGGCCTTGCCGACCGCTCGCACCAGGCGCTGGGTGCCGCCAATGCCGGGCATGATGCCGATGCGGATTTCAGGCTGGCAAAACTTCGCGCTGTGCCCGGCCACGATAATGTCGGCCAGCATCGCCAGCTCGCAACCACCGCCGTAGGCGTAGCCGCACACCGCTGCAATCACCGGTTTCGGGCAATGCTGGATCGGCGCCCACACGCGCTCGGTATGGCGCTGGTAAATATCGATGGGGCCGACACCGGCCATGCTGTTGATATCGCCACCGGCAGCAAACACCTTGTCGCCACCCGTCAGCAGGATGCAACGCACTTGTGGGTTTTCAGCCAGCTCAATGAAGTAGCGCGACAACAGCGCCTGCAGCTCAAGGCTCAGGGCGTTGGTGGCCTGGGGGCGGTTAAGGCGCAGCAGGGCCACACCCGGGGTCGGGAATTCAAGCAATACCGGCGCGGCAGATGGGTCTGACATGGGGTTCCTCATTAACGGGAGCTGTCACCACAGCGTGCGCTGGATTGTTGCGTTCAGCCGGGTGGGCTTCATCGTCCGTTCAGACGACGAGCAGCCCCAGGATTGTCCCTAGAGTGGCTCCATCAGTAGAAAAGGAGCACGTCATGGGCCAACTCTCAGGGCTGGACTACAGCGGTAAGGTGGTACTGGTCACCGGTGGCACCAAAGGCATCGGCGCAGGTATCGCCCGCAGCTTTCTGGAAGCAGGAGCACAGGTGATTGTGTGCGGCAGGGCGACGCCAGAAGTGTTGCCCAAGGCGGGTGCGGCGCAGGCGGTTTTCATGGCCTGCGATGTGCGCGATCAGGACTCGCTCAAGGCGTTGTTCGATGGTATTCGCGCTGATTTCGGTCGGCTCGATGTGGTGATCAACAATGCTGGCGGCAGCCCACCGGCCGATGCTGGCAGCGCTTCGCCGCGTTTTCACGAAGGCATCATCCGCCTCAATCTCATCGCCCCCTTGAATGTTGCGCAACAGGCCAACGCCCTGATGCAGCAACAGGCCGAGGGCGGCTGCATCGTGTTTATCGGCAGCATCAGCGCCTTGCGCGCGTCTCCGGGCACCGCCGCTTACGGCGCGGCCAAGGCCGGTGTATTGGCCCTGGTGCAATCGCTGGCCGTGGAATGGGCGCCAAAGGTGCGGGTGGTCGCGGTCAGTCCGGGACTGGTACGCACTGAGCAGGCGCATCTGCATTACGGCGACGAACAGGGCATCGCAGCGGTCAGTGCGGGGATTCCGGCCGGGCGCATGGCGCTACCCGAAGACATCGGCAATGCCTGCCTGTTTATCGCATCGCCCATGGCCGGCTATGCCAGCGGTTGCAATCTGTTGTTGCACGGCGGCGGCGAACGCCCGGCTTTTTTGAGCGCTGCGCACTGACGACCTTCAGCGGCGACCACGGGGTTGCTGCACTTGACACGCAGGAGACGAACTTGGCTGATTCTCAATTGCTAACCGACGTGCGCGCCCTGGTGGGGCGTGAATATGGTCGCGTCTACGCCTGGGACGAAGTCAACGCCCCGATGATCCGCCAATGGTGCGAGATCATGGGCGTGGACAACCCGCTTTATACCGACCCGGCCTTTGCCGCCAACAGCGCCCATGACGGGCTGGTGGCGCCGCCCGCGATGTTGCAGGTGTGGTGCATGGAAGGCTTTCACCTGAACAACTACGCACCGGGTTCGACTACCGAGAACCCGTATGAAGTGCTCAAGCTGATCGAGTCTTACGGCTATCCGTCGGTGGTCGCGGTCAACTCCGAACTGACCTTCGAGCGCAATCTGCGCCCGGGCGAAAAAGTCTACTACACCACTCGGCTGGACTCGGTCGGTGATGAGAAAACCACAGGTCTGGGCACGGGCTTTTTCGTCACCCTGGTGATGAACTACTTCGTTGAGCACAAAAGTGGCGATGAAGCCGTGGGCCAGTTGCTGTTTCGGGTATTCAAGTTCCGCCCGGCCAACAACCATACCGTTGAAGCTGCCCCGGCCAAGGTTGAAGACAAACCTGTGGTCAAGCGTCCGAAGCCGGGCATGAGCGATGACACGCGGTTTTTCTGGGAAGGTTGTGATGCGGGCAAGCTGCTGATCCAGCGCTGCACCCAGTGCCAGACCCTGCGCCATCCACCCGCCCCAGTGTGTATCGAATGCCACTCGTTCGATTGGGACAGTGTGCAGGCCAGCGGCCGCGCCAGCCTGTATTCGTTCGTGATCATGCATTACCCCGAGGTTGCACCGTTCGACCACCCCAACCCGATCGGTCTGATCGAGCTGGAAGAGGGCGTGCGTCTGGTGGCAGGGCTTGTGGGCGTCAAGCGCGAAGAGCTGAGCATTGGCCAGCCCTTGCAACTGGAGTTCCAGACTTTCGACGGCGAGCTGACCTTGCCTCTGTTCAGACCTGTGGTCGGGTAAGGGAGCCAGCATGGATTTCGAATTTACCGAAGACCAGAGCGCTATCGCTGAAATGGCCGGTAGCGTATTTGCCGACTATTGCACCGATGACCGCCTGCGCCAGTTCGACACCAGCGAACAGCCCTATATGCAGCCGCTGTGGCAACTGTGCGTGGAAACTGGGCTGCAGGCTCTGGCCATCCCCGAAGCCCTGGGTGGCAGCGGGCTGGGCATGACCGAGTTGATGCAGGTGCTGCTGGCTCAGGGACGGGCGCTGGGGCAGGTGCCGCTGTGGCGTCATCAACTGACGGCCGCGACCCTGGCGCAGTTTGCCGATCCCGCATTGCAGTCGTGGGCAGTTGAAGCGGCTGCGGGCAGGGCACTGCTGACCCTTGATTTGAGCGGTTTGGATAACGCCCAGGGCATGCAGTTGCACGCCCGGCCAACTGACGGTGGCTGGCGCATCGACGGCCGGGTTGGCGCGCTGGCGCTGGCTGAACAATCACAGGCTGCGCTGTTGCTGGTGAGCGTTGAGGGGCAGCCCCGGCTGGCTCTGATCGAACTGGTCAACCAGGCGATCAAGCACGTACCGGGGCGCATGACTCACGGCGAGGCGATTGCCGATTTGCATATCGACGGGTTGCTGATCAGCGCCGGGCAATTGCTCCCGGCCAGCGCCTTGAGCTGGCTGGAGCCCCGTGCCATCGCCGCATTGGCCTCGCTGCAACTGGGGGTCAGTAGCGAACAGATCCGCCGCACCGTGGAGTACGTCACCGAGCGTCGCCAGTTTGAACGCAGTATCGGCAGTTTTCAGGCGGTGCAAATGAGCATGGCCAATGCCCATATCGCCCTTGAAGCGTTGCGCAGCAGCCTGTGGCAGTTGTGCTACCGCCTCGACGCCGGTTTGCCTGCGCCGAGCGAGGCCCTGGCCACGGCCTGGCAAGCCTGCGAAGCGGGGCATCTGATCGGGCATAACGCCCAGCACGTACACGGCGGTATCGGCGTCGACCTGACCTACCCGATGCATCGCTTTCTCTACTGGAGCCGCGCTCTGGGCTGTGCCCTGGGTGGATCGGCAGCAAGCCTTGAACGCCTCGGCGACTGGCTGAGCCATAACGACAAGCTGGGATGGAAATATGACCTTGCAGAACACCAAGCGCTTTGACGACGTGCGCCCCGGCGAAACCCTGCCGGAACTGGCGATCCCGATCACCGTGGGCCTGGTCACCGGCGGCGCTATTGCCACCCGCGACTACTTCCCCGGCCACCATGACCTGAACGCAGCCAAGGCCCTGGGTTCACCGCACATCTTTATGAACATCCTCACCACCAACGGGCTGGTGCAGCGTTATGTCGAAGACTGGGCCGGCCCGGAGGCGCGTTTTGCCTCGCTGAAGATCAAGCTCGGCGCGCCGAATTATCCCGGCGACAGCATGACCTTCAATGGCGCGGTTACCGGCCATGACTCCGCCACCCGCACGGTGGAAATCACCCTCAGCGGCAAAAATTCCATGGGCAACCACGTGACCGGTACGGTCGCGCTGGTTCTGCCCTGATCGCGGGAGACAGCACACATGACGCAATCGTCACTATCGGGCAGCGCGGCCATTGTTGGCCTTGGCGCGACCGAATTCTCGAAAAATTCCGGGCGCACCGAACTGCGCCTGGCGCTGGAAGCCACCTTGGCGGCATTGAAAGATGCCGGTATCGACCCGTCCGAAGTCGAGGGTTTCAGCTCGTACTCGGTGGACAAGGTTCCGGAATACGAAATCGCCCGTTTGCTGGGTTGCAAGGACGTCAAGTTCTTCTCCCAGGTGCCCCACGGCGGTGGTGCGGCCTGTGCGCCGATCATGCACGCGGCGATGGCCGTGGCCACCGGTGTGGCCAAAGTGGTGGTGGTATATCGCGCCATGAACGAGCGCTCGTGGTATCGCTTCGGTAGCGGTAGTTACGGCTTTGCCTCCACGCCGATCTTCGAGAATGTGAACTACGGCTGGTACATGCCCCACGGCCTGCATACCCCGGCATCCTGGGTCGGCATGTTTGCCCAGCGTTATATGCACACCTACGGCGCCACCTCCGAAGACTTCGGTCGCGTGGCAGTGGCGGTACGGGATTTTGCCGCCACCAACCCGGCGGCATTCTTTTACGGTAAGCCGATCACCCTGGAAGAACACCAGGCTTCACGCTGGATCTGCGAGCCGCTGCACTTGCTCGATTGCTGCCAGGAATCCGATGGCGCGGTGGCGATGGTGATCACCTCGGCCGAGCGCGCCAAGGACCTGCGCCAGAAGCCGGTGGTGATCAAGGCAGGTTCGCAGGGGATCACCTCGGGCCAACAAATCATGACCTCGTTCTACCGCGACGACATTACCGGCCTGCCGGAAATGGGTGTGGTCGCCAAAGAACTGTATCGCCAGTCGGGCCTTGGCCCTGAGGCGCTGCAAACTGCGGTGATTTACGACCACTTCACCCCGTTTGTGTTGCCGCAACTCGAAGAGTTCGGCCTGTGCGAACGCGGCGAAGCCAAGGAATTTATCCGCGCCGGGCACCATGCCCGTGGCGGCAAGTTCCCGATCAATACCCACGGTGGGCAATTGGGCGAGGCCTATATCCACGGCATGAACGGCGTGGCGGAAGCGGTGCGTCAGGTGCGCGGCAGTGCAGTCAACCAGGTCGATAACGTGGAAAACGTATTGGTGACTGCCGGGACCGGTGTGCCTACCAGCGGCCTGATTCTGGGAGCAGCCTGAATGTTCGTCGACCTCACGCCCGAACAGCATGCCCTGCGCCTGAAGGTGCGGGACTACTTCCAGAACCTGATGACCCCGCAGCTGCGTGAGCAATTGCGCGGCAAAGAGGGCGGCGAACTGTACCGCGACACTATCCGCCAGATGGGCCGCGACGGCTGGCTGGCCGTGGGCTGGCCCAAGGAGCATGGGGGGCAGGGCTATGGTCCTACCGAGCAATTTATCTTCTTTGAAGAAGCCAATATTGCCGGTGCACCACTGCCGTTTGTGACCATCAGCACGGTCGGGCCTGCACTGATGGCCCATGGCACTGAGCTGCAAAAGGCCAAATTCCTGCCAGGGATCGCAGCGGGCGAAATCATCTTCGCCATCGGCTACTCCGAGCAGGATGCAGGCAGCGACCTGGCCGTGCTGAAAACCTCGGCCCGCCTTGAAGGCGACGAATTTTTGGTCAATGGCGCCAAGCTCTGGACCTCGGGCGCGGAGTCGGCGGATTACATTTGGCTGGCAGCCCGTACCGACCCTGAACGGCCACGGCACAAAGGGGTGTCGATCCTGATTCTAGACACCCAGGCACCGGGCTTTTCGACCACGGTGATTCCAACTACCAGCAACCCGACGGCGGCTACCTACTACGACAACGTACGGGTGCCAAAAGACATGCTGGTAGGCGAGTTGAACGGCGGCTGGAAGTTGATCACCGCGCAACTGAACCATGAGCGGCTGGGTCTGGGTGCCTGGTCGGACAAGGTAGTGGGGCTGTTTGGCCGGATTCTGGCGTGGGCCAAGGCGGCGGATGAAAACGGCGTTCGTGCCACCGACAAGGCTTGGGTGCGCGTTGGTCTGGCGCAGTGCTATGCACGGCTTGAAGCCATGCGCCTGATCAACTTGCGCATTGCCGCTGACCTCGAGCGTGAGCGCATGGATGTAGCGCTGGCTTCGACTACCAAGGTCTACGGCTCGGAATCGGCGATCGAGATATTGCGCGTATTGAGCAACATCGTGGGTGCCAATGGATTGGTGCGCGGTGGTTCGGCGGCCTCCTTGCTGCACGGTGAACTGGAGTACGAAGTGCGTGCCTCGGTGACCCTGACGTTTGGCGGTGGCACCAATGAAATCCAGCGTGAGCTGATCGCCCAATTCGGGCTGGGCATGCCGCGTACCCAGCGTTGAGGCCATTTACGTAGCAGCTGTCGAGCTCCGCGAGGCTGCGTTCGAGGACGAAGTCATCGTAAACCCGGTGAATTCGATATGTCTGGAGTATCTGGTCGCAGGGTTTACGGCGGCTGCGCAGCCGGACGCAGCCTCGCGGAGCTCGACAGCTGCTACGAAAGCTTTCATTACAGGTGAAACATATGAACCCGATTGACCAGTTCAGAGAGCAAACCCGCAGTTGGCTTGAGGCCAATTGCCCGCCATCGCAGCGCAAGGCCATTCCTGAAGGCGAGTTGGTATGGGGTGCGAGCGATGTCGAGTTTCCCAATGCAGATGCTCAATTGTGGTTTGAGCGAATGCGCGATAAAGGCTGGTTTTGTCCGGACTGGCCCGTCGAATACGGTGGTGCAGGGCTGAGCGCGGAATATAACGCGGTGCTCGAAAGCGAACTGCGTCGTCTCAAATGCCGCCCGCCGCAAATCAATCTGGGCATCTGGATGCTTGGCCCGGTGCTGCTGGAATTCGGCAGCGAAGAGCAGAAAAAAAACCTGCTGACACCCATGACCCGTGGCGAAGTACGTTGGTGTCAGGGCTTCTCCGAGCCTAACGCCGGTTCTGATCTGGCCAGCCTGAAAACCTCAGCCCGGGATGCTGGCGATCACTTTGTGGTCGATGGCAGCAAGATCTGGACTTCCTACGGTGACAAGTCGGACTGGATGTATGCATTGGTACGTACCGATGCCAAAGCCAGCAAGCACGCGGGTATCAGCCTGATCGTGCTCGACATGAAAAGCCCCGGGGTCAGCGTCGCACCGATTGATTTGATCAGCGGTAAGTCGGCGTTCTGCCAGGTGTTTTTCGATGGCGTCAAAGTCCCTAAAAGTCAGCTGATCGGCCCGCTGCACGGCGGCTGGAACCTGGCCAAGCGCCTGTTGCAGCACGAACGCAAAGCCATGTCCAAGTTTGGCGAGTTCAGCTTGCCGACCCATTTTCACCTGTTACCACTGGTCAAGCAGTACTTGCCGGAGCCTGTGGGGCAAAGCGAGTCGGCATTGGTGGCGCGAGCCGTGGCCAGCGCCATGAACGAGCACAGCTACAACCTGACTGTGCAGCGCATGGGCGAAGAAGCCCGGGCAGGGCAGGACGTCAACGGTCTGATGTCGATCATGAAACTGGTCCACACCGAACAGGAACGCGACAAGTTCGAAGTGCTGATGGATGTCATGGGTTATCACGCCCTGGGCTGGGACAAGGGTGCTTTCGCTCCTCAGGAACAGGCCATCACCCGTGGCTGGCTGAACAGTTTTGCCCTGACCATCTCTGGCGGCGCGTCAGAAATCCAGCTCAACGTTATTGCCAAGCGGGTCCTGGGCCTGCCTGACGTGAAGTAAGGAAACTCACCATGCACCTGCTTTATAACGACGATCAACGGCTGTTGGCCGACAGCGCCCGCGAGTTTCTGGCGGCGCGCAGCCCGGTATCCCGCCAGCGCGCCTTGCGCGATGAAGCGCAAGCAGGCGGCTTTGACCCGCAACTCTGGCAAGACGCGGTGGCGTTGGGCTGGAGTGCCATTCCATTCCCCGAAAATCTCGGTGGGCTGGATTTTGGCTGCATGGGCCTGGGCCCGATTTTTGAGTCTATCGGCTGCAATCTCAGCGCTTCGCCGCTGCTTTCCAGCGTGGTACTCAGCGGTTCTCTGCTGCATCTGCAAGGCAATGCCCAGCAGCAGGATCGCTGGCTATCGGCGACCATCAGTGGCGAACGACGCCTGGCGCTGGCGCTGGACGAACAGCCGCGGCACAACCCCTCAAAAGTGGCGCTGCAAGCTGTGGCCAATGGCGACGGCTATAGCCTGACCGGGGATAAATATTTCGTCATTGATGGGGTCGGTGCCGACGGCTATCTGGTGGCTGCACGCACTGGCGCGGCGGCGGGGATCAGCCTGTTTTTGGTGCCAGCAGATGCTCCGGGGCTGACCGTCAAGGCGTTGCCGCTGATTGACTCGCGTAACCATGCGCGATTGCAGTTGCAACAGGTGCAGGTCGGTCCTGATGCGCTGTTGGGGGACATTGGCTGTGCAATGCCGGCATTGAATATCGCGCTGGATCGCGGGCGTGTGTGCCTGGCTGCCGAGATGCTGGGCATGTCTGAAAAACTTTTCGAACTGACCCTCGATTACCTCAAGACCCGCGTTCAGTTTGATGTCGCGATTGGTACTTTCCAGTCGCTACAACATCGGGCAGCGCAGTTGTATGTCGAGCTGGCACTGGCGCGCAGCGCGGTGATGGCGGGCCTGGCCGCCCTGGACGATAGCACTTTGAGCGAGGGTGAGCGTCAGCGGCTGGCCAGCCTGGCGAAATGGAAGGCGGGGCAGATGGCACTCAAGGTGGTCAATGAAGCGGTGCAAATGCATGGCGGTATTGGCGTCACCGACGAGCTGGATGTGGGGCTGTTTCTCAAGCGTATCCGCGTTGCACAGGCAAGCTTGGGCGACGCCGATTTTCACTGCGAGCGCTATGCAGCCCTTGAGCTGGCACACGCTTGAGCTGATAGCGAACTGTTCGAGTCAGGAGAATAACAAGATGAAACTTGAGCAATGGCAGAGCGCCTGGCAGCAGTTGATTGGTGTCGGCTCGCCTTTTGAAGTACTGACGCCTTCGGACGGCGGGGCGAAGTATTTTCGTCATAGCGCAGCCAGCGTTTGGGCCGTGATTGACAGTGGTCGCGTACATGCAGATCGCGAATTTCTGGTGTGGGAGCAACAACGCCTGACATTCAGCCAGTTTTTCGATCAGGTGGATCGTCTGGCCGGGCAACTGGTACAGCGCTTTGGTGTACGCAAGGGCGATCGCGTGGCAATTGCCATGCGTAATCAGCCCGCATGGCTGGTGGCCTTTGCCGCTATTCAGCGTTGCGGTGCAGTGTGCGTACCGCTCAATAGCTGGGGCCTGCGAGACGAGTTGTTCCATGGATTGCAGGACAGTGGTGCGTGTTTGTTGCTGTGCGACGAGCCGCGCTTGCAACTGCTTGTTGGCGACTTGCGTGAACAAGGGCTGGCGACGATTGTGGTGGGGCTCAGTGCAGGCGCACCGCTGGACGAACACTGCCAGCGTCTGGAAGACCTGCTGGCCGCCTCGGCGCTAAACGTACCTGTGCAGCAAGTCAGCGCCCAGGATCCGGCCATGATTCTCTACACCTCGGGCACCACCAGCCTGGCCAAGGGCGTTCTGTCGACCCACGGCGCAGTGTGTCAGGCACTGGCAGCGCTTGAGTTTCAGGGCGCGTTTTGCGCGCTGAGTTCACCTGAACGTATCAGCGTGGTGATCAACAGCGGCTATGCCCCCACCACCTTGATGGCGGTGCCGCTGTTTCATGTCAGTGGTTTGCATGCACAGTTCTTGTTGGCTTTGCGCAGCGGCCGGCGCTTGCTGCTGATGTACAAGTGGGACGTGGAAAAGGCTTTCGACCTGATCCGCGATGAGCAGTGCACCCAGTTCAACGGAGCGCCGGTGATGATGCAGCAGTTGCTGACCTCACCACGTTTCGGCAGCCCCGACACCGCGAGTCTGTTTGGACTGGGATTAGGTGGTGCGGCACCTTCCAGCAGCTTGCTGGCCAACCTGACGCAGCGCAAACCCGAAGCGGTCGGTGGCAGCGGTTATGGCCTGACCGAAAGCAACGGTATTTGTGCCGCGATTGGCGGTGATCAGTTTGTCTACAAACCAGCTTCGGCGGGCTGGCCGTTGCCCATTGTTGACGTGCGCATTGGCGACAGCCCGGATCGACCGTTGCCCAGTGGGGTCAGTGGGTTGATCTGGGTGCGCTCGCCAACGCTGATGAGCTCGTATTGGAACCTGCCCGAGGCCAGCGCCCAAACCTTGTGCGATGGCTGGCTCGACACCGGCGATATTGGCCTGCTGGACGACGAGGGTTTTCTCTACATCACGGACCGGGCCAAGGATTTAATCAACCGCGGCGGCGAGAAAATCTCTGCTGCCGAGGTCGAGTCCTGTGCCTGTGAAATGCCCGGTGTGATTGAAGCTGCAGCCTTTGCCGTACCTGACGATGTGCTTGGCGAAGTGGTGTTTCTGGTGGTGCGCGGCGACCCGGCTTCAACCCCGGACAGCGCGGCGGTACGCAGCTTTATCGCGCAGCGTCTGGCGAGCTTCAAGGTCCCGGCGCAGATCCATGTTCAGCACACACCGTTTGCCCGGAATGCCTCGGGCAAGATGCTCAAGAACTTGCTCAAAGAGTTGTTGGTAACGGCCTGAGGGAGGGGCTGATCAAGCCCTTTCTAGTCTTACTGGACGATGTGCTCGCCTGTGATTGGCGAAGAATGGACGCATACCCCCAGCAAGCTTTATCCGCGTAGGAGGCAATACATGAAAATAACAAGAACAGGCGTAATGCTCGCAGCCGCCATGGCCGTCAATGTGTGCACCATCGGCACGGCAACTGCCCAGGTATCCCCCGCAGAAGCGGCCAAACTGGGCAAAGAGCTGACCTGTGTAGGGGCAGAGCAGGCAGGTAACGCCGCGGGGACCATCCCGCCGTATACCGGCAAGTACCTGGGCGAAGTGCCGGGCTGGAACCATGTGAAGTTCTCGGGCGACCAACCGGTTGATCCGTACGCTGCGGAGAAGCCGATTCTGGTGATCACCGCGCAAAACATGGCCCAGTACGAAGACAAACTCAGCGAAGGCCAGAAGGCACTGTTCAAGCGTTATCCGACCACTTACAAGATGAATGTCTACCCTGGTCACCGTGATTTCCGCTACCCGGACTACGTGTGCCGACGTGCCATGAGCAATGCCCTGAACGCCAAGCTGGTGCACGATGGCATGGGTATTGAAGGATTGGGCCAGGTACCGTTCCCGATTCCAAAAAGCGGCATGGAAGTGCTGTGGAACCACCAGCTCCCAGCTCGAGCCTGGACCGAAGAAAAAACCAGCGACCTGGCCTCCGTATTGCCCAATGGCAGCATCGGTTGGGGACGTGCTTATGCACGCGGGCTGTCACAGGCCAACTCGCCGACAGTCGAACCTAAAACTGAAGACAAGATTCAAGCCATGGGCAACAACACGACCCTTAAACCGGCCCGTGACAATGGCGTGATCAGCATTTCCCACGAACCCTACGATTTCCAGGCCAACCCGCGTCAGGCCTGGAGCTACAGCCCGTCCACCCGTCGCGTGCGTTTGTTGCCGGGCTACGGCTATGACCAGCCGATGATCGGCACCAACGGCACCATGACGGTGGACGAAGACCGTTTATTCAACGGCTCGCCGGAGCGGTTTACCTGGAAACTGCTAGGCAAGCGTGAAATCTACATCCCGGCCAACGCCTATAAGCCTAACGCCGGTACGGTCAAATACGCGGATATGCTAACCCCCAACCATCCCAACCCTGAGCTGATGCGTTATGAACTGCGTCGCGTGTGGGTGGTAGAAGGTGACTTGAAAGAAGGTTACCGCCACGTGTATGGCAAGCGTGTGCTGTTTATCGACGAAGACACCTGGAACTCGGTCATGGCGGACAATTACGACGCCCGTGGGCAGCTTTGGAAACACGCCATGATCAACTATTACTACCACCCGGACATGAGCGGCTGGCAGGCAGGATCGCAGTTTTTCATGGACTTGAACTCTGGGCAGTACACCGGTTACGGCATGACCAACGAGGCCAAGAAGGGCCCAATTCTCAACGAGGGTAAATTCACTCCTGACCAGTACACCGCAGATGCGGCGCGGGCCATGGGCAGATAAACAACAAGTATCAAGCAGCAAGCTTCACGTTAAAGCCCCGTCGGTTTGCACTGACGGGGCTTTTTCATGGGGGCAGGTCAGCGAGGCAAAGGTCATTTCGGTGGCATGCACCACCTGGCGCATGGTGCGCAGTGTCGGATTGCCTTTGGGGGACAGGGCGCGGTACAGGCTTTCGCGGGAGAGACCAGCCTTTTCGGCTATTTGTGCCATGCCGCCCCGTGCTTCTACAACGTGGCGCAGCGCGGTCAGAAAACTGGCCTGGCCGCCTTCTTCATCCAGCTCTTCAATGGCAATGCGCAGGTATTCAATGGCAAATTCGGGATCCTGGCGGATCATTTCGATAACGGATTCGTCGTGACTGTTGGTTCTGTTCATGGCTTCCTCTTCTGATACGCGTTCCAGCAGCGTACCGCTTTGTCAATGTCGGCCTGCTGCTGGCGCTTGTCGCCACCGAGCCGCAACAGCACCAACTTTTTGCCGTCCTGAGCGTAATAAAGCCGGTAACCCGGCCCATGATCTATGCGTAATTCCCACACTCCCTGGCACAGTGGTTTGCAATCGCCAAAGGCGCCTGCTGAAAGCCGGTTAACCCTCACGGTGATGCGCGCCTTGGCCGTTCGATCCTTTAGGTGGTCCAGCCACTGCTGGTAATGGTCGTTACCCGTTTCGCTGACGTAATGTCTTATCTCGATCATAAGAGGTGTAGCTTTAAAGCTACCTTTGGTCAATGGTTTTTAACCGCCAAATGCGGCTGTTCGTCTGATGAGACCCACATCCAATGTGATAGAGGGCAACCGCTGAACGTTAGGAGGGTGGTGTTTCGAGGGTCAATTGAGACAATTCGCAAGGTTGTGCAGGTTTTTTTACTTACGTTCAAATGACGGGGCGACAGTTGGCCCCGGTATTAAGACTGGTCGTTACCGGGGTCAGGGGAGGAGGGTTTTGCTGGAAATGTGTCGTTATGCCTGTGACCAGACCGCCAGCTCATAGCCGTCCGGGTCGGTGAAGTGGAAACGACTACCGCCCGGAAATTTGAATTCAGGCCGGGTAATCAGGCCTCCGGCAGCGGTGATTACCTGCTGAGCCCGGGCCAGGTCGTCGGCATACACAATGATAAGCGGGCCGCCGGGGCGTACCGGTTCGCCCGTGGTGAAACCGCCACTCAGGCGCCCATCAGTGAATTCGCTGTAGGTGGGGCCATAGTCAGTGAACGTCCAGCCGAATACGGCGCCATAGAAGGCTTTGCTGCGCGCAATGTCGTGGACGTTGAATTCGATGTTGTCGATTTTGTAATGGCGGTTATCTGCAGTCACGAGTATCTCCTAGGGTGGTGCTGGCAGGAACTCTTTGGATCCTTAATGGTTCATCGGGAATCGCCTTTTTACAATAGCTGCAGTTCTAAAGTAGTCAGGGACGAGAGCAGTTAACAGAGGATGTTTGATGTGCATCAATTTCAGGTCCGGCTGCAACGTCACCTTTGTCAAAAAGGACGAGTAAGCCAGGCCTGAAATTGTGGGAACGCTGTATTCAGGCCTCTCGCCCAGCCCGGTGGCCAGCACTGATAGCACCCTCGATGTAGCCAATGCTATGGCAATCACCAATGCTGGTAGCGCTCAACCCTGCGCGGGTCAATTCGTCGAGCAGCCCGGTATCAGGCTGTGCACCGATGGCCAGTACCACGGAGTCGGCCTCGCTCTGTGCTGCGGTTCCATCTGCCAATTGGTAACGCACGCAATGCCCATCAATGGCGGTCACGCTGGCGCCAGTGATCAACTTTGCGCCATGCACGCGAATTTCATGCAACACCCGCCAGCGGCGCACGATGGCCAGTTCGCGGCCAAGGTGGGTGCCACTTTCCAGCACGGTTACCTGACGCCCGCGGGCAATCAGGAACTCTGCCAGCTCAAGGCCCACCAGTCCGCCACCGATAATGGTCACGCGCTTGCCCAAGGGCATCCATACCCGCGACAGTTTCTCCATGGCTTCACGGCTGTCGGTAATGCCGGTCAGGCTGCCGGCTTTCATCAGCGCACGCTGGGTAAAGGACAGTTTGCGCTTGGCAATTTCCTCGGCGCGGTCGCCGGTCATCAGGCGGCGTAGTTCGTCGCCGCTCCATACGTGGTCTTGATCGGCGCCGGGGATCGCCGGTGCCGCACGTTCTGCACCGACAGCCACCAGCACCTGATCGGCACCCAGATCGCGGAGCAGGGCGGGACTGGCCTGGGTGTTCAGGCGGATATCGATGGCTGACTGCTGTACCTGAACCTTGAGGTTATCCAGCAGGCGGGCGTTTTCGGCATAGGCCAGGCCCGCAAAAAACAGCGTACCGCCCAGGCGGTCGCTGCGTTCGAGCAGAGTCACGCGATGCCCACGCAAGGAGGCGATGCGTGCGGCTTCCATCCCGGCAGGCCCGGCACCGACCACCACCAGATGTTTTGGCGTGGCCGTGGGGCCAATGACGTATTCGAACTCATGACCGGTCATGGGGTTGACCGCGCATTTGACCCGCTCGTTGATGAATATCTGGCTGACGCACACGTAGCAGTAAATGCACGGGCGGATACTGGCTTCCTGATCGTTGAGCAGTTTGTTCGGTAGTTCCGGGTCGGCCAGCAGTTTGCGAGCCATGGCGATAAAGTCGCAGTCGCCACGTTTCAGGGCTGCTTCACCGGCCTGCGGCTCGATACGCCCCACGGCAATCACCGGCACTTGCACGCTGCGCTTGAGCGCGCCGGTCCACTCCAGAAAACCGCCGGGCTGGTGCACCAGAGGCGCTTCGGTAAAGACCACACCGCTGGTGATACGGGCGCTGGCAGATACGCTGACAGCATCGACGCCAGCCGCCTCGGCCATGCGTGCCACCGCCTTGGCGTCTTCCAGGTTGATGCCGCCGGGGGTGTGCAGCTCTTCGGCGTCCAGACGCAACCAGACAGCGAATTCGTTACCGACCTTGGCGCGTACTGCCGCGATGATTTCCAGGAGCAACCGGGCGCGATTTTCCAGGGTGCCGCCATACGCGTCTTCACGCTGGTTGTAATAGCCGGAGAGAAAGCCGGCAATGATGTAACCGTGGGCCGCATGCAGCTCCACACCGTCGAAACCGGCTCGCTTGGCACGGTCGGCGGCGCAGGCGAACCAGTCGATCATCTGCGCGATATCGGCGCTGTCCATTACCCGGATCGGTGAGCCTTCGGCGCGACGCTTCATGGAACTGACAAAGTTGGCCAGCTCTTCGGGTGTCAGCGCGGCCATCATGTCGCTTTGCAGTACCGGCGGTACGGAAGGCACCCACAGTTGCCGACCTTCGGCCATGTCGCGTACCGAGGTCTTGCCCGCATGCTGCAATTGCATGGCGATTTTTGCCCCGTGCTGGTGGACGCGTTCAGCGAGGCGGCTTAGCCCAGGGATAAACTCATCGCTGGAGACACCAACCTGAAACGGCTCGGCGGTCCCGGCCGGAAACGCCACCGAGCATACGCCCATGATCAACAGCCCGGCGCCGCCACGGGCGCGAGCTTCGTAATAGGCCTGAATACGTTCGCCACACTGGCCGTCGGCTTCGGCGAAATTGGAGCCCATGGGCGCCATGATGATGCGGTTACGCAGCTCAAGAGAGCCAATGCGACCGGGTGCCAGCAACTGAGGGTATTTTGTCATTGTTATTTCAGCCCGAGCGGGTATCTGGAAGGGGATACGGCCGCCCGCAGGCAGCCGTAGGTCATGCGTGTTCAGGGTTCAGCTGCGCAGGAACTCCAGGCACGCCTTGTTGAACAACTCGCGGTGTTCAACTTGCACCCAGTGGCCGCATCGGTTGAGCATGATAAAGCGCGCATTGGGTGCGTGGTTCAACACTTTGAGCGCGCCACTGGCGGGGTTGAAGTTATCGTCGGTGCCCCAGAATCCCAGAATGGGTGCCTGCAGTTCTTCGAGGCGTTCTGTCATGTTCGGCACCATCATGGTGGTAAACAGATTGCGCGGCTGGTGCACGGCCACGGCGACCCGTTCGGCCAGCAGATTGTCGTCCAGCTGCGAGCTGTCAAACAGTTGCAGGCTCATGATCCGGCGCATTTGCTCGATGCCCAGCGGGCCTGCGTTGTACAGCTCGACCATGCGTTGAATACCGACCATTTTGAAGTAGGTTTCGCGATCTTCAACGCCGCCGGGGGCCATCAGGATCAGTTTCTCGACACGCGCAGGCTCAGCCAACGCCAGGCCCAGGGCAATGGCGCCGCCCAAGGAGTTACCGAGCAGGGTCGCCCGTTTTACTCCGACAGCCTTGAGAAAACCCGACATGGCTTTGACGAAGAAATCGAGGTTGTACTGCGCATCTTCAGGCTTGTCGGAGCGCCCGAAACCCGGCAAATCCACCACCAGATTGCGAAAACCTGCGGCAACAAACTGCGGGTAATTACCTTTAAAATTGCTGTAACCGCTGGCGCCCGGGCCACTGCCATGTAACCACAACACCACTGGGCCGCTGCCTTCGTCGAGAAAGTGCAGGCGCAGGCCGCTGTCCAGTGTCACAAAGTGGCCGATGGGCAGGGGAAGGTCTTGTTCAGTCATCACTCAATCTCCAAAAATCAGGCAGTAGCCGCGTCAGCCAGCTGTGCTGGGGGCAGGGTCTTGTTCATCAGGTGGTTGCGATAGCGCGGCAAGGCCATGGCCAAAAACACCGAGGCAAATACCAGCAGCGAGACACAAGAGGCCAGGGCATAGCGCAAGCCTTCGTTGCCCAGGGTATGAGCGAAACCGTCACTGAGCATGCCGATCAACAGTGGGCCGACGCCGACGCCGAGCAGGGTCATGGCCATTACAAAAATCGCCGTGGCCTGGGCCAGCCGGGTGGCCGGGAACAGATGGGAAATCGCGCCCAGGCAAGGTGTTGCCCACCATGTACCGAAGAAGCTGAATACGCCGTAAAACAGGAAGGCGGTCGGCACCGGCGTGCTGCCTACATGGAACGCAGTGCCCACTGGCCACAGGAAATAAGCCAGCGCGAACGGGATACTGATCAGCGTGCCCAGCAGCGGCACGCCGATTTGCCAGCCCTTGTCGCGACGCGCCAAGCGGTCACACAAAATGCCGCAGGTCAGGGTGCCGAACGTAGCCCCGGCACCGCCCGCTACACCGGCCAGCAGCCCGGCGTCCTGCAGGCTCAAACCGTGGGAGCGGATCAGAAAGCTTGGGCTCCAGGTGCCGATGGCATAACCGGCAATTGCTGCAGAGCCGCCGGTGAGCACTATCCATAGAAAGGACGGGGTCTGGAACAGTTCGCGCACGGTGACGGCCCAGTGTGCCTGCACCACCTGATTGGGATTGACCAGCATCGCGGGTTTGGGCGCGCGCACGGTGAACAGTAGCAATAGGCCGAGAAAAATCCCTGGTGCACCGATAACCACAAATGCAAAACGCCAGCCGTAATGCTGCGCGATCCAGCCGCCCAGCCCCAAGCCGAAAATCGCCCCCAGGCTTGAGCCGAGCATCAAGACTGACAGCGCGGTTGAACGGCGCTCGGGTGGGTACAGGTCCGAGACCATCGCCATGGACGGTGCCGTGCCACCGGCTTCACCGATAGCCACCCCGATCCGCGCCACCACCAGCATCGAGAAGCTGGCTGCGAAGCCACAGAAAATGGTCATTACGCTCCAGGCGATGCAACTGAATGCGATGACTTTTTTGCGCCCGATACGGTCGGAAAGACGTCCCAGCGGGAAGCCGAAAATTGTGTAAAACACCGCAAAGGTTACGCCTGACAGCAGGCCGATACCGGTGTCGGAAATGCCGAACTCGGCTTTTACCGGCTCGATCAAAATGGCCATCAGCAGCCGGTCAATATAGTTGAAGATATAGATGGCAGCCAAAACGCCTAGTGCGTAATGGGTTCGCCAGGTGGGGCGCAAGGGTATGGACACGACGGGCTCTCCCGGTTTTTGTTCTAGTGAATCAGTTATTCCACGAACCGTGTGGCGAGTACATCGTCCATTTAGACCAGCCGATCATATTGCTGCACCTGCACCTGCACCTGCACCTGTAGCCGCTGACGAGCTCCGCGAGGCTGCGTTCGGCGGCGCAGCCGTCGTAAAGCCGGATATCGCAGTGAGTCTGAGGGGGTACGGCCGTTCCGCAACCGGACGCAGCCTCGTTCTACTCGTCAGCGGCTACAAGGTGGGTAGACGGCGCAGCCCTGGTAAAGCCGGATTTAACGGTGAGCCAGGAGCGCGGGCTCGGCTGCTTAGTCCCATCGGACGATGTTCAGCTTTTTTCTCCAGTCAATGATTGCTCCCATACACCGCCCAGGCTTTAGGGCGGCCGACATCGGGCAGGCGGGAGAAACCTATGAAATTGCTGAATAAAGTGGCGTTTGTAACCGGCGCAGGTCAGGGCATGGGGCGAGCTATTGTGCGTCACTTTGCCGAGCAGGGGGCCAAGGTTGTCGCTGCCGATATCAATCTGGACGCCGCGCGCCAGAGTATAGAAGGGCTCGGCGACAAGGCACTGGCCGTGAGCTGCAACGTGGCTGACAGCGACTCGGTCGCCACCGCGATGGCCGCCGTTCACGCACACTTCGGCAGTCTCGATATTCTGGTTAACAACGCTGGGATCGGCTCTATCGATGCCTTTGCGCAAACCCCCGACGAGAACTGGCAGCGGGTGATAGGCGTCAACCTTACCGGCCCGTTTTACTGCAGCCGTGAAGCGGTAAAACTGATGCTCGCAGCCGCCACCCCCGGCGTGATTATCAATATCTCCAGTACTTCGGCCCTCACCGGCGAAGGCCCTAGCCATTACTGCGCGGCCAAGGCTGGCGTGATGGGACTGACCCGCAGCATGGCTCGCGAATTGGCTGGCAACGGTATTCGCGTCAACACCATCGTTCCCGGCCCGACCAACACCCCGATGATGGCGGACATCCCGCAAGACTGGATGCAAAGCATGCTCAATGCCATCCCTCTGGGCCGCATGGGTGAAACCGATGAGATCGCTCGCGTCGCAGCCTTTTTGGCCAGCGATGACGCGGCGTTTATCACCGGGCAAAACCTCGCGGTCAACGGCGGCATGGCGTTTATCTGATAGCTGGAGGCAGCAATGGGAGAGCAGAGCATGGGTACTCGTTTACAAGGCAAGGTTGCATTTATCAGCGGCGCCGGATCGGGCATTGGTGCAGCCACTGCGCTGCGGTTTGCCGAGGAGGGCGCGCGGGTAGTGCTCTGCGGTCGTCGTATCGAACCGCTGCAAGCAGTGGCTGCGCAGATCCATGATGCCGGTGGCCGCGCTGAATGCGTGGTGGCAGATGTCAGTAATGAATCTGCCTATGTCAGCGCAATCAGCGATGTTGCACAGCGTCACGGTCGATTGGATATTTTGGTCAACAACGCCATGGCTTACAGCTGGGGGGCGATTGACAGCACCTCGACTGCAGATTGGCACTCCAACTTCGCCACCACCGTGGACGGCACCTTTTGGGGCACTCGCACGGCCATGAGTCTGATGCGGGCCCAGGGCAGCGGTTCGATCATCAATCTGGCCTCGATCTGTGGTCAGTTCGGTACGCCCTGGATGGCCGGTTACTCCGCCGCCAAGGCCGCAGTGATCAATTTCAGCCGCGCTGCCGCCAGCGAGGGTGCTAGCCACAACATTCGCTGCAACGTGGTCAGCCCCGGTGTGGTCGAGACGCCAGCCACGGCGGGCATGCTCACCGACGACAAAACTCGCATCAATACCGAAAAGCTGATTCCGCTTCGGCGTGTCGGCCAGCCCGTTGAAGTGGCCAACGCCATTCTGTTTCTCGCCAGCGATGAAGCCTCGTATATCACCGGTGCCTGCTTGCCGGTCGATGGTGGACGCAGCAGTGAGCTGTACACGGTATTGGAATAAGGAATTTTTATGGAACAGAACGCCTTGCTTGCACGTCTCGACCGGCTTGAGTCGATTGATGAGATCCGCCAGTTGGCCGGCAAATATTCGCTGTCGTTGGACATGCGCGACCTCGATGCCCACGTCAATCTGTTTGCCGAAGACATTCGTGTGGGCCGTGAAAAAATCGGGCGTGCACACCTTAAAGCCTGGGTCGATGACACCCTGCGCGATCAATTTCACGGCACCTCGCACCACCTGGGCCAGCACCTTATCGAATTCACCGATCCGGACCATGCCGTTGGCGTGGTGTATTCCAAGAACGAGCACGAGACCGGCCCCGAGTGGGTGACCATGCAAATGCTCTATTGGGATGACTACGAGCGGATGCAGGGGCGTTGGTATTTCCGGCGCCGCTTGCCGTGCTACTGGTACGCCAGTGACCTCAACAAACCGCCGATCGGCACGCAAAAAATGCGCTGGCCGGGCCGCGAACCCTACGCCGGAACCTTTCACGATCTGTTCCCGTCCTGGACCGAGTTCTGGGCCAACCGCCCAGACAAGGATCAACTGCCCCAAGTGGCCACCGCCGCTCCAGTTGAACAGTTTCTTGCCACCCTGCGCCGAGGGGCTGGCGCACCGAAAATTCGCGTGCGCTAAGGAGCCACCATGAGCATTTTGTTTGAACCTGTGCGCCTCGGCGAGCTGGAACTGGCCAACCGTATAGTCATGGCACCGATGACCCGCAGCCGCGCGGATCAGCATGGCGTACCGACTGCCGAGATGGTTGAGTACTACCGCCAGCGCGCGACTGCCGGCCTGATCGTTGCCGAAGGCACTGCTCCTTCGGCCAGTGGCCTGGGCTATTGTCGTACCCCGGCGATTTACACCGCAAAACAGATCGCCGCCTGGAAGGCCGTGACCGATGCCGTACATGCCGAGGGCGGGCTGATTGTGTTGCAACTGATGCATGTTGGCCGTGCATCCAGCGCTCACAACAAACCTGCAGGTGCAGCCACGGTTGCGCCATCAGCCTTGCGCGCACGCACCCAGCTGTTTACCGACACCGCGGGGATGGTCGACACCGACGAGCCTCAGGCCATGTCGCTGCAAGATATCGAACAGGTGATCGAGGAGTATCGCCAGGCGGCGCTGAATGCCCGTGAAGCCGGTTTTGACGGCGTTGAGCTGCACTGCACCAGCGGTTATCTACCGATGCAGTTTATGGCCTCGGGCAGCAACCTGCGCGAAGACCAGTACGGTGGCAGCGTCGAGAACCGCGTGCGTTTCCCGGCGCAGGTGCTGGCAGCGATGGCCTCGGCGATTGGTGCCGGGCGCGTGGCGCTGCGGCTGTGCCCAGGTAATCCGTTCAATGACATAGATGACGAAGACCCGTTGGCCACTGCGGTTGCATTGTGCGAGGCCGCCGAGCCTATGGGCCTGGCTTACGTGCATATCATGCGTTCGCCTTTGGCGGAGCTGGATGCCTTTGCCCTGGCCCAGCGCCATTGCAGTAACGGGCTGATTTTGAATGACGGGTTCGACGGTGAATCGGCAGCTGCTGCGTTGCAGGCCGGGCAGGGTGAAGCGGTGTCGTTTGCCCGACACTTTATCGCCAATCCGGATCTGGTCGAGCGCCTGCGCAAGGGTCTGCCCCTGGCCCGCTTCGACCGCAAGACCTTGTACTCCCCTGGCCCCGAAGGCTACAGCGATTACCCGCTGAGCGAGACGGTGGCGCAATGAACGATATGTCGCGGATCAGCGCTCTGGCAGCGCCAAAACAACAGCCTGTACCACGGGAGCAGACCCAGGCGCTGCTGGACTTGCGTTCTGCGGCCAGCGCCCGGATCAAACCGGCAGACCTGTACACCTTGGCCGACCGTCTTGAGGAGCAGGCCCGGGCTTATCCCGAGCGGGCTTTTTTGATCGACGGCGAGCAGCGTTTCACTTATGCCACCGTGGATGCCCAAGCCAATCGCATGGCTCATGTGCTTTACGCCAAGGGCCTGCGCCCTGGTGATGTGTGCGCGATTGCCATGGAGAACCGCCCGCAGTTTTTCTTCAGTTGGTTCGGGCTGGTCAAGCTCGGTGTTGTGGTGGCGTTTATCAACACTCAGGTCAGCGGTAAGCCGCTGGTTCATGCACTGCAATCCACCGCTGCCAAGGCCGTGGTGGTGGGCGAAGAGTGCCTGGCCAACCTGCTGGGCACTGAAGGCCTGCCGGATGTACCGCTATGGCTGGTCGAAGATGCACTAAACCCTTTTGACGGTGAGCTGCCGACTTTTGTCGACAGCCATTTTGGCGAACTGATTTGCGCGGCACCGGAGACTGTCTTCCCCCGTGAGGTGCGTGCCGCGATCACGGCTGAAACCACCACGCTGCTGATTTTCACCTCGGGCACCACCGGGCTACCCAAGGCTGCGCGTTACAGCCATATGCGCTGGATGTCGTCGGGTGACGTGATGGAAGTTACCCTGGGCGCCACCTGTGACGACGTATTTTACTGCTGTCTGCCGCTGTACCACGGCGCGGCAGCTACTTCGGTGACCTCGACTGCGCTGCGCGTGGGCGCGAGCATCGTGGTGCGGCGCAAGTTCAGCGTGCGCGAATTTTGGCCTGATGTGCGCCGCAACCGCATCACCGTGTTCCAGTACATCGGCGAGATCTGCCGTTACCTGCTCAACCAGCCCGTGGTGGTCGGTGAACGCGAACACAGTTTGCGTTATATGCTCGGTGCCGGTCTGACGCCTGAATCGTGGCAGCGCTGGCTGGAACGTTTTGGCCCGATTCAGGTGTTCGAGGGCTGGGGTGCCACCGAAGCCAACGCCAACCTGATCAATGTCGATAACTATGTGGGCTCCTGTGGTCGCGTACCGGACTGGAGCCGTACCAATCTGCGATTGGTGCGTTACGACGTCGAAAGTGACACGCATCCACGGGACGAGAACGGTTTTTACCAGCTGTGCCAACCCGGTGAATTGGGTGAGGCCATGGGCTTTATCGTTGATCATCCACAGATTGGCGGTGGCCGTTTCGAGGGGTACACCAGCACGGCTGCCAGCGAAAGCAAGATCCGCCGCAACGTGTTCCAGGCCGGGGATGCCTACTGGAGCTCCGGTGATCTGCTGCGCTATGACGACGACGGTTATTTCTATTTTGTCGACCGCATTGGCGATACCTTCCGCTGGAAAAGCGAAAACGTCTCGACTCTGGAGGTGGCCGATACCCTGAGCGACATGCCAGGCCTGGAACTGATCAACGTGTACGGGGTGCAGGTGCCCGAACACGAGGGGCGCGCCGGGATGGCTGCGATTCTGATGCAGTCCGGACACAGGTTTGATCCGCAGGCTTTCTATGAACTGACAGAAGCGCGCTTGCCACGCTATGCCGCGCCAATCTTTGTACGGGTCTCGGCAGCGGCCGACCTGACCAGCACCTTCAAGTTGCGCAAGGTCGATTTGCAGCGCCAGGGCTACTCGCCGGGTTTATTTGCCGATCCGCTGTTTGTGCGCGATGAAAGCACTCGCACCTATCAGCCGTATTCGTTGCAAGTGTTGGCCCGTGCCGGTTTGCCACCCTTTGTGGGCAGCAGCCATGAGTGAACTGGACGCCCAAGGCCACCAATGGCGTGATGGCCTGCGCTATCCCTGGCCGCAAGCACCGGCCAACGGGCAGGTTCAGGAAGTTGCCGAGGGCGTTTTATGGCTGCGCATGCCGCTGCCGTTTGGGCTCGATCACATCAACCTGTATTTGCTGCGTCACGGCGACGGCTGGGTGGCGGTGGATACCGGCCTGAACAGCGATCAATGCCGTGAAGTGTGGGAGCGGGTGTTTGTTGAAGTGCTTGCAGGTTTACCGCTCAAGGCGGTGATTTGCACCCACTTTCACAGCGACCATACCGGCGTGGTCGGCTGGTTGGCCGAGCGTTTTCGTTGCCCGGTGCTGATGACTCATGGCGAGTTCGAAGCGATGCATCATGGCCCGCCAGAGGCCGCTGCACCCGATTGGGCATTTGTGGATTTTTATCAAAAGGCCGGGTTCAGCACCGAGCAGACCTTGGCAATTTTACCGCTGATTCAGGGTGAGCACTTTCGCCCGCAACGGGTGGCGGGCTTTACCCGTTTAACTCAAGGCAGCCAACTCACCATCGGCGGGCGCCGCTGGCAGGTGGTGATGGGCAACGGGCATTCACCGGAGCACGCCTGCCTGTACGCGCCGGACGACGGCTTGCTGATTTCGGGTGACCAGGTGTTGCCGCGTATCACCTCGACCATTGCGGTGTATGTCACCGAACCGCACGCCAATCCATTGCGTGACTGGCTGGACTCTATCGAACGGTTGCGGGTAATCCCCGACAGCGTGCTGGTGCTGCCGGCTCATGAGCGGCCGTTTTTCAATCTGCATCTGCGACTGGATCAGTTGCGTGATCACCATCTCAATCATCTGCAGCAGTTGCTTGTTGCCTGCCAGGAACCACGCACGGCGCTGGAGATGATGGCGGTGTTGTTTAAAAAGCTGTCAGGTCGCTTTGACGAGCTGATGGCGCTTGGGGAGACGTTGGCTCACGCCAATTACCTTATGGCCGAGGGGGCGCTCGTTCGTGAGGAACAAGGAGGGCTGCATCGTTATCGACAGGCCCCGACAGGAGTCGTGAAGTTCGACCCGTTTGAGTTGTTTTGAGCAGTGGCTATAGGCGCGGTACGCAGAACGCAATGACGCTTGAACCCATCGAGGCGGCCACCGAGTCGTCAACCAGGAGAGGCAGAGTGATCAATAAAAATAACAATAAATGTCCAGGGCCGCGCCCGCACCGTTATCAGGTCAGTGGCCTGGCGGTCGCCGTGGCACTGGTCTCCAGCCCAGTGTGGGCAGGGGATACCATCGAGTTTGATGACGGCACCACCATCGATTGGTCGGTCACCACCAGTTATGGCATCGGCATGCGCTTGGGTAATCCCAGCGACAGGTTGATGGGGGTAAACGCTGATGATCCTAACCGCAACTTCGATCAGCACAGCCTCACCACCAACCGGGTCGGCGCGCTGGGCGAGATGATCCTGCGCAAGGACAACTACGGCGCGGTGGTGCGTGCCAGTACCTTTTACGACGATGTATACCACCGTAATAACGACAATAATTCGCCTGCGACCGTCAACAAATACGGCAGCAATGACGAGTTCACCAGCGATACCCGCTATTACAGCGGAGGTCGTACGCGCTTGCTCGACGCTTATGTGTTTGGCGGCTGGCGTTTTGAGAACGACACCATGCTCGATGTTAAAGCCGGTCGGCATATCGAGTCGTGGGGCGAGAGCCTTTATTACCCTGGCGTGAATGGTGTGCAGAACCCGTCCGATGCGGTCAAGGCTGCGCAGCCGGGGGTTGAGGTCAAGGAAGTGCTGCTTCCAGTCGGGCAGTTCTCGGCGTCCTATCGGATCAACCCGCAAATCACCTTGGGCGGCTATGTGCAGTACGAGTGGAAGGGTACTGAACTGCCGCCGGTGGGCAGCTTTCTGTCGACCTCGGATGTAATCGGGCCGGGTCGCGAGTTTCTGTATATGGGCGCCAACAAGGTGCCTTACCTGGGCACGGATGAACCACGTGATAGCGGGCAGTGGGGCGCGCAGATCCGTTATCGCCCGGTCAGCGAGCTTGAACTGTCGCTGTTCCATGTGGTGTACCACGACAAAAACCCGGCCACCGCACTGGTGGGCTGGGACCCGATCCCGGCCGGGCCCGGCGGGCTGGCGTACAAGGCCAACGGTTATAGGGTCAAGTATTTTGAAGACATCAAGCTGACCGGTATCAGCGCCACCACCAAGCTGGGCGAGTACCAGCTCGGTGCGGAATGGTCGTATCGCGACGGTGCGCCAGTGATGGTCAACACCGGGCTGGGGCCTGTGCCTGCCAGGGGCAAGGGCCAGCAGCTGCAGTTTTCGGCCATGCGCATTCTGGGTGACCGCCCATGGGCCAGCCAGACCACATTGACCGGTGAAATCGTCACCGTGCGTGCCGACCATGCCGACGACACCTCGGCAGCACCCAACCTTGAAGGCTTGCCTCTGTTGCCATCGCTGGCACCGTCGGTGCAACCGTCCAATGACTACACCTACAAGACCAGCAGTGCATGGCGTACTCGCTCATCCAGCGCGTACACCGTCGGTGCTTCGTTCAGTTATCCGGGCGTATTCC
Source organism: Pseudomonas sp. ML2-2023-6 (assembly GCF_037055265.1). Classification (NCBI taxonomy): domain Bacteria; kingdom Pseudomonadati; phylum Pseudomonadota; class Gammaproteobacteria; order Pseudomonadales; family Pseudomonadaceae; genus Pseudomonas; species Pseudomonas sp. ML2-2023-6. The sequence goes on from NZ_CP146347.1 coordinate 3,125,997, forward strand.
AGGGCTGGGACCTGGAGGTTCCGTTCACCTTCTCGGACGTGTTCAGCGGCGCGGCGCCGATGTCGGGGACGATTGCCGGGGTAGCGGGTGACCGTCGCCTGAGTGCGGGCACCACCTTCAAATACCTGAGCAACCTGGAAGTGTCGCTCAAGTACATCGGATATCTGGGCTCGCCTGACCCGATCTACCGGCCTCTGGCAGACCGTGACTACGCCACGTTCTCGATGAAATACACCTTCTAAAACACGCCCCACCCTGGTGTGGGAGCGGGCTTGCTCGCGATGCAGGCAGCGCGTTGTTTCTGTCTGATCGCATTGATGCCATCGCGAGCAAGCCCGCTCCCACAGGTGATCCAGTTCGCATTCAAAGAGAGAAACCCATGGGTCTTAAAGGTCATGCGGCCATTGTCGGCAGCGCACAGTACAAACCGGAGAAATACGCTACGGCCCCGCGCATGTTCCATCTGGAGCAAGTTGCCGACCTGGCGGCTCAGGCATTGCAGGATGCAGGTTTGCAGGCATCCGATCTCGACGGGCTGGTGATCAACGGCCCGCAATTTCACGAAGCTTCGGTGTTCGTACCGGCCATGGCCGCCGAATACCTGGGCTTGCGACTCAATTTTGCCGAAGTCGTCGACCTTGGTGGCTGTACCTCGGTGGGTATGGTCTGGCGCGCAGCGGCCGCCATCGAACTGGGTTTGTGCCAGGCGGTGCTGTGCGTATTGCCTGCACGCATGGCACCGATGGGTCCGGATGAAGACGCCAGTTGGATGGCCCGGGCCATGCGCTTTGGGGGGCATAGCACGGCGTTTGGCGCACCTGAAGCCGAGTTCGATTTGCCATACGGCCATATGGGTCAGAACACCGGTTACGCGATGATCGCTCAGCGCTATGCCGCGCAATATGGCTACGACCCGCGGGCGATGGCAAAAATCGCGGTGGATCAACGCACCAATGCGCAGTTCAACCCACAAGCAATGTTCTACGGCCAGCCGTTGACCATTGAGCAAGTACTGGCCAGCAAAAAAGTCGCTGACCCGCTGCATGTACTGGAAATCGTCATGCCTGTGGCGGGTGGCGCCGCAATGATCATCGCTTCCAAAGAGGTGGCAGCACGAGCCCGCAAGCGACCGTCCTGGATCACTGGCTTTGGCGAGCACCTGGCATTCAAGTCGCCGTCCTATGCCGCTGACATGTTGCACACCCCAATCGGGCCTGCTTCGCGCCGCGCCTTCGAGATGGCCGGGCTCAAGCCAGGTGATGTGGATGCGGCACAAATTTATGACTGCTACACCATCACTGCCTTACTGACCTTGGAAGACGCCGGATTTTGCGCCAAGGGCGAAGGCATGAGCTTTGTGCGTGAACACGATCTGACCTGGCGCGGCGACTTCCCGATGAACACCCACGGCGGCCAGCTCAGCTTTGGTCAGGCAGGCTCGGCCGGCGGCATGAGCCAGGTAATCGAAGCCGTGACGCAAATTGCCGGTGAAGCCGGTGAACGCCAGCTCAAACGTTGCGACACGGTGTATGTATCAGGCACCGGTGGGGTGATGAGTGAGCAGGGCGCATTGATACTTCAGGGAGCTTGAATCCGATGTCGAATAACAAACCAATGCCGGTAGCGACCGAAATTTCTGCGCCGTTCTGGGAAGGTCTGAAGGCTGAGCGTCTGCTGATTCAGCAATGTGAGCACTGCAGCCATTGGGTATTTTATCCGCGTCGGCATTGCCCGGCGTGCTTCACCCATGCCCTGACCTGGCGTGAAGTCAGCGGCGGGGCGACGTTATACAGCTTTACCGTAACCCGCATCGCGACCCTGCCGGATTTCGCCGATGAAATGCCGCAAATGCTGGCGGTGGTCGAACTGGATCAAGGCGTACGGATCAATACCAACCTGGTGGGGCTGGACGAGTCAGAGGTGAAGATCGGCATGCGTCTGCAACCGGTGTTTGCCGAGGTCGATGGCAAAGGAAATCGGCTGCTGCGTTTTACCGGGCTGGACAAGGACGCAGATGCGTTGAAGACCTTACGCGTGGTCGAGCAACCGGTTGCAGCAGCAGTAGCGGTGCGCCAGATTGCTCTGGATGACGAAGCAGGATTACAGGCCTTGGTCAGCGACCAATTCAGCCCTTGGAGCAATCAGGTGGTGGTCGATCAGGCCTTGATCGACACCTTTGCCCAGTTGTCGGGCGACGACTACTGGATTCATACCGACCCAGAGCGGGCGCGCAAGCAAAGCCCGTTTGGCGGCACCATTGCCCATGGGGCGCTGGTGCAGATTCTGCAATCACGGATGAAACTGAACCTGGGGTACGAGATCACCGGTTTCAGCAACATGATCAACTACGGTTCGGATCGACTGCGCTTTCCGGCACCGGTGCCAGCGGGCTCGACGATTCATGCGCGGGCACGGGTGAAGAAGGTGGAGCGCGTCAAGAGCGGCACCCAGTTGACCCTTGAACTCAACACCCATGTACTGGGCAGCGAGCGGCCGTCGGTGATCAATGAACTGGTGATTCTCTATATGTAATCCCCCCCCCTGTGGGAGCGAGCCTGCTCGCGAAAGCGTGTTTGACTGGATGATCGCTTTCGCGAGCAGGCTCGCTCCTGCAGTTTTTATGTGTGTTCCGCCAATCAAGCTTTAGTCTCAACGGACGATGAGCCTCGCAACCTTCCTTCCCATACTGCTCTCAGCCAATAAATACAGGCATTGAGGAGCAGGCACATGATCGACATTCGTGGTTTGAGCTACTTCGTTGCAGAGTCTGCCGACCCCGTTCAGTGGCAGCGTTATGCCCAGGACGTGCTCGGGATGATGGTCAGCGAAGCACCCGCCGGTGGCGTGTACGTGAAAATGGATGAGCGTCCGTTTCGCATGCTGATCGTGCCAGGCGGTGAGTCGCGCTACCTGGCCTCCGGTTGGGAACTGGCCAGCGAGAAGGCATTCAATGCCGCCATCGAAGTACTGGATCAAGCTGATGTGAACTGGCGCTTGGGCACCCCCGAGCAGTGCGATCAGCGCGGTGTGCAAGCGCTGCTGCATGTCACCGACCCGTCGGGCAACCGTCATGAACTGAGCTGGGGCCATCGCTCCGATTGCCAGCCGTTTATCTCGCCGCAAGGCGTACCGGGTTTTATCACTGGCGATATGGGCCTGGGCCACACCGTGCTGCCTGCACCGAATTTCGATGCCACGCTGGCGTTTGCCAAGGATGTGCTTGGCTTTGAACTGTCGGACATTTTCAACTTCCGGCCCGACCCTTCGGCGCCACCGGTCCGCATCCATTTTTTACATTGCAAAAACAGCCGTCACCACAGCCTGGCGTTGGCCGAATACCCGGTGCCGTCCGGTTGTGTGCACGTGATGGTCGAGGTCGAGTCGATGACCGAAGTCGGTCGCGCCCATGACCGGCGCATCGCCCACCAAGTGCCGTTGTCGGCCACCCTCGGCCAGCACCTGAACGACCGCATGACCTCGTTTGATATGAAAACCCCTTCAGGCTTTGACCTGGAGTACGGCTACGGCGGCTTGCTGGTGGACTGGCAAGAGCACAGCGCTTTTGAATTCACCCGGGTAAGCCTGTGGGGCCACGATTTCTCCGTGGGCCAAGAACAGTAAGGAATCACCATGAACAAGCAAATGACAGCGGCAGACGTGGTCGGCCAGTTGCGCGACGGCATGACCATCGGCTTCGGCGGCTGGGGCCCACGGCGCAAGCCCATGGCGATTGTGCGCGAGATCCTGCGCTCGGACGTCAAGGACCTTACTGTGGTCGCCTACGGCGGTCCTGAAGTCGGGATGCTGTGCGCGGCCGGCAAGGTCAAAAAACTGGTTTTCGGCTTTGCCACCCTCGATGCGATCCCGCTCGAAGCCTACTTTCGCAAGGCCCGCGAGGCCGGTGAACTGGAGCTGATGGAACTGGACGAAGGCATGCTGCAATGGGGCCTGCGCGCCGCGGGTATGCGCCTGCCGTTTTTGCCGACCCGATGCGGCCTGGCCACTGATGTCAGCCGCCTGAACCCCGAGATCAAGCAGGTGCAGTCGCCCTATGACGATGGCGAAGTGTTGCTGGCGATGCCGGCATTGAACCTGGATATGGCCTTTTTGCACGTCAACGTGGCGGACCGTCTGGGTAACACTCTGGTCACCGGTCCTGATCCGTATTTCGATCATCTGTTCGCCCGTGCTGCCAAGCAGTGTTTTGTGTCTTGCGAGCGGATTGAGGAGCGCTTGAGCCTGGATGCCGCTCAAGCCCGCTTCAACACGTTCGAGCGCTATCTGGTCAGCGGCGTGGTGCATGCACCGTTTGGCGCGCACCCGACGTCGTGCCCGTCCGACTACGGCTGGGACATGAGCCATTTGAAACGCTACAGCGCCAGTGCCGCTGAGGAAGGCGGCTGGGAAGGCTATGTAGCCGAGTTTGTGACCCCGGGCGAAAGCGCCTACCAGGCCAGCAATGGCGGTGTCGATCGACTCAGCGCTTTGCCGCTGCCCGTGTTTTAAGGAGTTTGGACATGACTGCTATTAGCGAATACACCCTGGCTGAACTGTTGATCGTGGCTGCCTGTGAAGCCTGGCGCGGCAACGGTGAAGTGATTGCTTCGGGCCTGGGCGTGATTCCGCGCCTGGGTGCGAGCCTGGCCAAATTGACCCACAGCCCTGAACTGTTGATGACCGACAGCGAAGCATTTCTGGTGGAAGAACCGATCCCGCTGGGGCCTCGTGGTGATTATGTACCGCGCTACTCGGGTTACCTGTCGTTCGAGCGGGTGTTCGAGTGCGTATGGGGCGGACGCCGCCACGCGATGATCGGCCCGACCCAGATCGACCGCTGGGGCCAGACCAATCTGTCATGCATTGGCGACTATCAAAAGCCCAAGGTGGCGATGCTTGGGGTGCGCGGCTTGCCGGGCAACAGCATCAACCATATCAACTCGTTTTTTGTTCCGGCCCATAACACCCGTGCTTTCGTCTCGGGCGAAGTGGACATGGTATCGGGTGTCGGCTTCAAGGCTGAGCGTTGGGAAGAGGGTATGCGCCGCGACTTGATGGATATCCGCCTGATCGTCACTGACCTGTGCGTGATGGACTTCGGTGGCCCGGATCGAGTGGTACAGGTGCGCTCCCTGCACCCCGGAGTGAGCTTTGAACAAGTGCAGGAAAATACTGGCTTCCCGTTACTCAAGGCTGCCGACCTCAAGCAAACCGTTGCCCCGACTCCGGAGCAACTGGCCCTGATTCGCCGTCTGGACCCCCACGACTATCGCGCAGCAGCGCTCAAGGGCAACCCGCCCGGCATTCGCCAGGCCTGAAGGCAAGGAACTCACATGAGCAGCGACAGCGAATTTGTGCAGCGGGCTGATACCGCTGTGTATGAAACCGAAGAGCCGGTGCTCTATGGGGTGGCCGATGGTATTGCCACACTGAGCATGAACCGGCCGACCGTGAACAATGCGCAAAACTCGCAAATGACCTACGCCCTGGACGATGCTTTTCGCCGCGCGGTGAATGACGATGCGGTGAAAGTCATAGTGCTGCGCGGCAATGGCAAGCACTTTTCGGCGGGTCACGATATTGGCACCCCCGGGCGCGATATCAACAAGGCGTTTGATCGCGCCAGCCTGTGGTGGGATCACACCAACAAACCCGGTGGCGAATACCTGTATGCCCGCGAGCAGGAGGTGTACCTGGGTATGTGTCGGCGCTGGCGAGAACTGCCCAAGCCGACCATTGCCATGGTGCAGGGCGCGTGCATTGCAGGTGGGTTGATGCTGGCCTGGGTATGCGATTTGATCGTGGCCAGCGACGATGCATTTTTTCAGGACCCAGTGGTGCGCATGGGCATTCCGGGGGTGGAGTATTTTGCCCATCCCTATGAACTGAACCCGCGTATCGCCAAGGAATTCCTGTTTACCGGTGATCGTATGAACGCCGAACGCGCCTATCAAATGGGCATGGTCAACCGCCTGTTTGCCCGCGAGGAGCTGGAGGCGGGCACATACGCACTGGCCGCGGCCATTGCCAAACAGCCGCGCATGGGCTTGGCCTTGACCAAGCAGGCGATCAATCACGTTGAAGATTTGCAGGGCAAGCGCACGGCGATGGATGCGGTGTTTGCCTGGCATCACTTTGCCCATAGCCATAACGAGTTGCTCTCGGGCGACAAGCTTGGCGGCTATGACGCCAAGGCCATGATTGAAGCGAACAAGACCGCTGCAGGTGATCGTCGATGAGCGAGTATTTGCAAACGGCATTGACCGATGCCTTGGGCTGTCGTTATCCAATCGTGCAAACCGCGATGGGCTGGGTGGCGGACGCCAATCTGGTGATCGCCAGTACCCGCGCCGGAGCTTTCGGTTTTCTGGCCGGGGCGACCATCGCGGCGGATCAACTGGAGGCTGAAATTCAGCGGGTGATCGAGGCCACGGGAGGCAGCAACTTTGGCCTTAATTTCCATATGTTCCAGGAAAATGCCGCGCAGTGCGTGGATCTGGCCATTGAATACCGCTTGCGTGCTGTGAGCTATGGCCGTGGGCCGGATCGCCAGACCATCGACCGCTTCAAGAAAGCCGGGGTGTTGTGCATTCCGACTGTGGGCGCGCTTAAGCATGCGATCAAGGCCGTGGAGCTTGGCGCGGACATGATCACGGTGCAGGGCGGTGAAGGTGGCGGGCATACCGGTGGCGTGCCAAGCACCATTTTGCTGCCGCAGGTACTGGATGCAGTACGGGTGCCGGTGATTGCAGCGGGTGGCTACTCCACCGGCCGTGGGCTGGCCGGGGCGCTGGCCAGCGGCGCTGCCGGGATTGCCATGGGTACGCGGTTCCTAATGACCCAGGAATCGCCAACCCCTATCGCAACTTTGGACCGTTACGTAAAAGTCTCTGATCCCCAGCACATTCGCGTGACGACGGCGGTGGACGGCATGCGCCATCGGATGATCGAGAACGCGTTTATCAATCGCCTGGAAAAGGCCAGTGCCTTTGGCCGCCTGCGCATTGCTCTGGGCAGCGCCTGGCACTGGAAGCAACAGACCGGCATGAGTCTTGGGCATATGCTCAGCGTGTTCGTCCAATCGGTGAAGGAAGACCCCGCAGCCTTGTCACAAACCGTTATGGCAGCCAACCAGCCGGTGTTGTTGCAACGCTCGATGGTCGATGGCGTGCCGGATGAAGGGATCCTGCCGTGCGGGCAAGTAGCGGCCGCCATCGGCGAGTTGAAAAGTTGCCAGCAATTGATCGACGAGATGGTGCAAGAAGCTGAACGTTGCCTGATGGCAGTGAATGCACGTCATCAGGCTGTACGCACCAAGGCGTCACAGCCAGCAGGCATCTGAAACGGCTTCCAATGTTGCATCTGTACTTGGTTGGATAACAACACCAGCCCCATCCAGGCGGTGGGGCTGGTAGCCAGCCAAGCTGGCCCTACGACAAAAAACCGCCATCCACATTCAGCGAAACACCTGTGGTGTAGCTCGATGCATCGCTTGCCAGATACAACACTGCTCCGGCCATTTCACTCGGCGCGGCCACGCGCTTGAGCGGAACCTGCTGCAGGACGGTCTTGAGGATGGCGTCATTCTTGACCAGCGCCGAAGCGAATTTGGTGTCGGTCAGGCCTGGCAGCAGGGCGTTGCAGCGGATGCCGAATGCCGCACATTCCTTGGCAAACACCTTGGTCATGTTGATCACCGCCGCCTTGGTCATCGAATACACCCCCTGGAATACCCCCGGTGAAACGCCGTTGATCGAGGCCACGTTGATGATGCTGCCGCCGCCGTGCTCGCGCATCAACTTGCCGGCCTCGACCGACATAAAGAAATAACCGCGAATATTCACGTCGACGGTTTTCTGGAAGGCGCTGAGGTCGGTGTCCAGCACGTTGCAAAATTGCGGGTTGGTGGCGGCATTGTTGACCAGAATATCGAGGCGCCCGAAGTCTTCGCGGATACGCGCAAAGGTCCGGGTGATGTGTTCCATTTCGCCGATATGGCAAGCGATGGCTGTGGCCTTGCCGCCATCGGCGATGATCGCATCGGCCACGGGCTGGCAGCCTTCGAGCTTGCGGCTGGAAACGATCACGTGGGCACCTTGCTGGGCCAGCAGTTTGGCAATGGCTTCACCGATACCGCGACTGGCACCGGACACGAACGCAATTTTGCCATCAAGGTCGAACAGTTGAGTCCTGGACATGCGGGTTCCTTGTTATCTCGGGCTTAGAGGCTGGAGCGGCGAATGACATTGAGGCTCATCTGCTCAAGCAGGGCGTTCATTTGCACGAATTGCGCGAAGCGTTTGTCCTGGGTCTGGCCGTGGTAGTAGCGGTAGTAGATTTGTTGAACGATACCCGCCAGACGGAACAATCCATAGGTGTAGTAGAAATCGTAGTTGTCGATCTGGATCCCGGAGCGCTCGGCGTAGTAATCGACGAATTCGCGGCGGGTCAACATGCCGGAGGCATTGCTTGGCTGGCGTCGCATTAATTGCACCGGTGCCGGGTCGCCCGCTTCAATCCAGTAGGCGAGGGTATTGCCCAGGTCCATCAGCGGGTCGCCCAGAGTGGTCAGCTCCCAGTCCAGCACACCGATGATCTGCATCGGATCGGCGGGGTCGAGGATCACGTTATCAAAGCGGTAGTCATTGTGAACAATGGCCGGGGTCGGATGGTCGGCCGGCATGTTGGCCTGCAGCCAGTCTTTAACGGCTTCCCAGCGCGGTGCATCCGGGGTCAGGGCCTTGTCGTAGCGCTCGGTCCAGCCACTGATCTGGCGTTGCACGTAGCCTTGCGGCTTACCGAGATCACCCAGGCCGCAGGCGTTGTAGTCGACCTTGTGCAACTCGACCAGTTTGTCGATAAAGCGCTTGCACAGCGTCCGGGTATTGTCGGCGCTAAGCGCCAGTTCGTCGGGTATGTCAGAGCGCAGGATGATGCCCTTGACCCGCTCCATCACGTAAAATTCGGAGCCGATCAGGGTTGTGTCGGTGCAGTGGGCATAGGCTTTGGGGCAGTAGGGGAAGGCGTTCTTGAGCTGGTTGAGGATGTGGAACTCGCGGCCCATGTCGTGGGCTAATTTGGCTTTTTGGCCAAACGGCGGGCGGCGCAGCACCAGTTCCTGGCCTGGGTATTCAATCAGGTAGGTCAGGTTGGAGGCGCCTCCAGGGAATTGACTGATTGTCGGTTGCCCTGCAAGCCCCGGGATATGCGCCTTGATATAAGGATCGATGCGGCTGGCGTCGAGTTCTTCGCCGGAACGGATGCGGGTGGACGAGTCGGTAAGCGCCATATCTATCTCTTCTGCTTATATTTAGGGCTTGGCAATATTCGTTAATCTAATGGGCGGCCACGTCGTCGACAAGGCATGCAGGGCCTTAATAGGTGTGGGTGTTAGTGCGCGATCAGCATCCTTGATAAGCATTGCCTGAGTGAAGTGCAGGCCAAAAAAAACCGAAGCGCGCAGGCTTCGGTTTTGGGTATTGCCTGCTGCTTAAGCCGGGAACAGTTCGCTCAGCTTCATGGCCAGCATCATGTCGCCTTCGGCGCGCAGTTTGCCACCCATGAACGCTTGCATGCCGTCAGTTTCGCCGCTGACGATGCCTTCCAGGGTTTCACCGTCCATTACCAGTGTTACCTGGGCGTCCGGGTTTTCGCCTTCTTTCAGTTCACAGGTGCTGTCTTTGACGATCAGCGAGAAGTTTTTGTCGTCATCAATGCGGAAACCAAATACCAGGTCCAGGCCTGCAGCAGCGGCTGGGTTGAATTTGGCTTTCATTGCTTGAACGGCATCAGCTACAGAAGTCATGGTTCGATCCTTTTGTGGTGGGTTTCAGCGGCGCTGGGCCGCGGTTGCCGACGCTCAACGATAGGTGATGAGTGACGGCGTCTTCAACAGTTGCAAATGCACATGACTGTTGAAGGAAGCCAGGGTCACCTCGCGGCCATGGAACTTGAGTTGGCTGAGCGAGGTATTAACAATTTGCCAGGCCAGCTTGAAGGCATCGTTGGCCGCAATGTTGATCAGTATGTGGATCAGGGCAGTAATGGTACCTGCCGAGGTGAACACGGCAATGGTCTGTTGGCCTTTGGCCAGGTCGAGAATCCGGTTCAAGCCCGCCTGGGCCCGTTCGACAAACCCCAGCCAGGTTTCCAGCCCAGGGGTGTCGTAGGTGCCACTGAGCCAGCGGTCGATGATCAGCTCAAAGATGCGCTGGAATTCCGCCGGGTTATGGGCGGCATCAGTCATCGCCGCCAATGCGCCAGGTTCGTCTGGCAGCAGGCCAGGAAGCAGGGCGTCAAGTATGGCGAATGCATCGAACTCGTTAAATGCGGCGTCTACTTCAAGTTCTGGGGTAGGTAGTCCAGCAGCGCTGAACTGTGCCAGTGCATGACGCGCGGTGTCTTGCTGACGGGATAGATCCCCCGACAGGCAGCGGTCAAAACGCAGACCCAGATCGACCAGATGCTGGCCGGCAATTTCTGCCTGGCGCACACCCAGTGACGACAGCATGTCGTAGTTATCTGCGCCGAAAGAGGCCTGGCCATGTCTTATCAAGTAGATGCTGCCCACGTCCGCGTCGTCCCGGTCCGCTGAAAGTCTGGCGAGGTTAGGAGGATGGCAAGTGGCTGTCAATGAAAAAACATACGCTTGTTTGAATTCCTGCAAGTGCCAGCGCGTAAGGTGTTTCACGGCTGGCAGGCCCCGGTTGGCGCCGGTATGCTGGTTGCCATTGCGCAGCCCTGACCTGAGGGCTGCAGACGTTCTAAGGAGAGGCTGTGGAATTTCTTGCCGAGTACGCCAGTTTTCTGGCTAAAACCGTGACCTTGGTGGTTGCCATTCTGGTGGTACTGGTGACCCTGGTGGCATTGCGTGGCAAAGGACGCCGTTCTGCCGGGCAGTTGCAGGTCACCAAGCTCAATGACTTTTACAAAGGTCTGCGTGAGCGTCTGGAGCAGTCCCTGTTGTCCAAGAGTCAACTCAAGGCGCTGCACAAACAGACCGCTAAAGCTGAGAAAAAGCTGAAAAAACTGCCTGAAGACAAACCTAATGTCTACGTTCTGGACTTTGCAGGCGATATCAAGGCATCGGCTACAGAAAGCCTGCGTCACGAAATCACCGCATTGCTGAGCCTGGCGAAGCCGACAGATGAAGTGGTACTGCGTCTGGAAAGCGGCGGCGGCATGGTACATAGCTATGGCCTGGCATCGTCGCAACTGGCACGTATTCGCCAGGCAGGCATTCCGCTGACAATTTGTATCGATAAAGTCGCGGCCAGTGGCGGTTACATGATGGCGTGCATCGGGCAGAAGATTATCAGCGCCCCGTTTGCAATCCTGGGCTCCATTGGCGTGGTTGCACAGTTGCCTAACGTCAACCGCCTGCTTAAAAAGCATGATATCGACTATGAAGTGCTGACCGCCGGTGAGTACAAACGAACCCTGACAGTGTTTGGCGAAAATACCGAAAAAGGTCGTGAGAAATTTCAGCAGGACCTGGATATCACCCATCAATTGTTCAAGAACTTCGTGGCCAAATATCGGCCGCAACTGGCGATTGACGAAGTGGCCACTGGTGAAGTCTGGTTGGGTGTAGCGGCGGTGGACATGCAACTGGTCGACGAACTGAAAACCAGTGACGAGTATTTGTCCGAACGCGCCAAGGAAGCCCAGCTGTATCACTTGCACTTTGCCCAGCGCAAAAGTTTGCAGGAGCGTGTGGGGTTGGCTGCCGGTTCTTCGGTAGAGAAGGTAGCCGATTCGTTGTGGTCCCGTTTGACCCAGCAGCGTTACTGGTAAAGCTGTAACCCTGTTGTAAGTGGGTAATTGCAACAGGGTCATTATTTTGGTTGCTAAAGTGCGACTTCAGGTGCGGTAATTATCTAGTATTTAAAGCGTGTTTTTAATTGCGTTAGCCGATTCTTGAACAAGTAATTAACGCACTAGGTTTTAAGGCTGTCTATAAGCTTGAGGCATGAACTCCATGCCAGGCTAGAATCATGACAGACGCGACCAACGCTCTTGTATCAGATGCTGAACGAACCGTTATTGAACACTCCCGCCGATTGGCCAATACGCTGGCCGTCAATCAACATAAAACCTATATTCCGCCTTTGCTGGAACCTTGGTTCATTCACGCGCCGCCCCGGATACGTGAGGCGTTGCGCGACAGCTTCAAGCAGGGCCAGGCTACCCAGCGCGTAGTCTCTGCGGTATTGGCTCAGGTAAAGCCGATCGAACAGTTTGCCGAGCCGTTGCTCAAGACCGCGCTGGCAGCCCGCGGGTGGGGTGACGTGAACCCCAGGACTTACGGCCTCAAACAGGTTCGATTATTGAGCAACCTGACACTGTTCTTCGCTCGTCAGCAAGTTAAATTGGTCGATACCTTTGCCCAGTTAACCATGCCTGATCTTCTCACGCCCGAGTCGTTGGAGCTGAATCTGGTCTCCGGTATTACCCAGCACAGTTTGCTGCAGGCCGCTCTGCAGAATTTTGAGATTGAAGAAACCGCCAGTGACGGGTTTGATTCAGGCAGCTGTATTTATGAAGTCAGCGCGCGCCGGGCGATTGAACATCCGGCACTTAAACCGGAACACTTTGCACTGATATGCCGCGACCTCGATCTGGGCTTTCAGTATCAATGGCACTTGGCGCGTGTGTTCGAACCGGTTGATGACAACTTGTCCGCTGAAGATATTAATTCCAAAGCCTACAAGTTGAAATTTGCGTTCACCCAGAACTTACGCCATGAATTTACCTGCGCCTTGCACATGGCTTATATGAAGAAGGAAATAACGACAAATATTCATGCATTCATGATGACCCTGTTAGGCGCGCCTACTGCCCTGTTTTCACTTCTGCAATCAGCCCACGGCACTTTGCAAATCATGGGGTTTGAAGTCCCGGGCGTCATTGTCTTCTGGCCAGAAAGCAAGTCGACCGCACAGGCGCAATCCTGTGTGCTTTATCTGCCGAACAGTCCGCACAAGGCCTTTCATGAATTTGAGTCGTTTGAACTGTTGAAGGCGACGTTACGGGAGTGGTTGAAGGGCCGTGTGTTCGCCAATTATTTTGTTAAATTGGTGCCGCTTCGCCATCGTGCTGAATTTATGCGCCGCACCGATATGCAGAACGTGACCTGGGACTCGTTATTACTGCGTAGCCCACCCATCATCAATGAACCTGCCCTGATGTCCGAGAGCCGGCATGTGCCTCAGACAGATGATCCGTTTGTTGTGGCCTGGCGCCTGCAACTGGCGCAAATAAAGGACGATGCCAGGTTACTGGTCGTGCCCACCGAAGACGAAGACTCCAAAAGTCGTTTGGAACGCCAGGCGTCCTTTTTGAATATCGGGCTGAGCCTGCTCACCATTGCGCTAGGGTTTGTGCCTGTTTTGGGTGACATCCTGCTGGTCACCAGTGTCATTCAATTGGGCGTCGAGTTGTACGACGGCATCAAGGCCTGGGAGCAAGGTGACCGTGCCGCAGCCCTGGAGCACTTGTTCGATATTGCGCAAAACTTTGCCTTGGTCGCGAGCAGCGCCGGGGCGGCAAAAGTACTCAGGCCCGAACCTGTGGTGGATGCTCTGGTGGCAGTGCGCTCGGTAACCGGTCGCCAGCGCCTGTGGCGGCCTGACCTTGAGCCTTACGCGGTGAAAAATGGATTGCTGGCAGGACTTAAGCCTGATGCTCATGGGCTGTATAGCGTGGGCGAGAAGCAGTATCTCCAGTTTGAGCAGCAGATATTCCGGGTCGAAGTTTCCCCGGATAGTCGCCAGGGCGTTATCCGGCATCCCACCGATCCCCAGGCCTACAGGCCGCGGATTGAACATAACGGCAGCGGTGCATGGGTGCATGAACTGGAAACCCCCCGGAAGTGGTCGCGTATGCAGTTGTTCCGTCGTCTGGGGCCTGAAGTGCGAGGGTTTTCGGATGCCACGGCCGAGCAGGTTTTGCTGGCGACCGACACCCGTGAAGCGGTGCTGCGCAAGCTCTATATGGATAACCGCCCTATGCCGCCAGCGCTGGCGGACAGCATCAAGCGTGTGCGCTTGAGTGAAATGATCGAGAGTTTCATCGCGCAGATGAAACAGGGGGTCAATAGTTCGCCGGACAATGGGCCATTGCAATTGGAACTGTTGACCCGGCTTCCCGGCTGGCCTGCGGATCGTGTACTGCGTGTGGTTGATATGCAGGGCGTGACAATCAGGGAGTACGGCTCGGATATGGCGCCGTCCAATCCACGGCTGCAAGTCGTCGAAACCCAGGTGAGCAGGGGCGACCTGTTGAAAGTCACGCTGGATTTTTTTTCCACCCAGCAAATTGAAGCGTTGCTGGGGCGGCTAGACCTGGGGTTGGAGCAGCAGGTTCAAGCGCTTTCGCGCAAGCTGGGTCAGTATGCAGAGTCCACCAGGCAGGAGTTGTTTTCGCGTCTTTATGACATTGGCGAAGTTGCTCCGACGCAGACGCATAGCCTGAAAGATCAGTTCCCCGGATTACCAGTGGTGGTGTTGGAGGAATTGATCAGTCACCTGTCGCCTGAAGAGCTTATGGCGCTGAACAGTGGCGGCCGCTTACCGTTGCATGTGCTCGAGGAGGCCCGCAGTTATGCTCAGGTCATGCGCTTGAATCGTTCGATCGAGGGCCTGTACTTCGAGGCTTTGCGCAGCGCCGACAGCTCGGCGCTGGGGTGGCGCACCTTGCTTGATTTGCCTGGCTGGCCAGCCAATCTGCGTCTGGTGGTTCGGGATAAAAGCAACGGTACAGTGCTCAACACTCTGGGCCGTGACACGGCCATCTATAGCCAAGAGCTTTTTAAAACCGGCGATGTTTACGAGTTTCATGGAACCGTAGATCAAGACATTTACCGCAGCCCTGATCTATTGATGTGTGTGGCGCAAGGGTTAACGCCATCGCAACGTACTGCACTGAGTTTGCCCGCCACTGACCCTGGCGTGGTTTTGAAGCGTAAGGTTGCCGACCTTGCGGCCATCAATCGGGGGCGCAGTGCAGGCATATTGGGAATGCAGCGGATAAAACCCTGGTTCAGGTCGCCGCTTCGAATGGCTTCTGGCCGGTTGGGGTACACGCTGGGTGGTCGTTCGGGGCATCTGCTGGAAGAGGACCGTGCCGTGCTGCTTCAGGATCTGGTTGCCGATCTGTTTCCGTTGATGAACGAGGGGCAAGCGGGGCAGTTCTTGTACCGCTTGAAGCTCACCCCGGAGCTGACGATTCGGGCACTGAACAAGCTCAAGGCAGAGCTGCAGACGCTGCGTAGCGGGCTTGACCATTGGGTGGCAGCAACGGTGTGGACTCAAACCTCTGCAGCAGGGCCCCGCGTGTTGGTCCCGCCCCATATCAAGCGGGACATCAGCCAGGCACTGATCAGCACTTGGCGCAGGCAAAGTGAAAGTGTGCAGTTTGCGGATCACTCCGGTTATGCGCTCGATCTCAATGGTTGGCCGGTGGATTGCCTGCCTGAACTGTCGGCCGATTTTGGCCATGTGAGCTCACTGCGTTTACACAACTCGCCAAACGGCAGATTCCCGGTTCAATTTCTGGAACGTTTCCCCAACTTGCGGGTGCTGTCTATAGTCAGTAGCCAACTGACCGAGGTGCCTTCGGCAGTTTTGCTCATGCCTGAATTGATCGATCTGAACCTGCAGGGCAATCAGATTGTTTTGAGCGATCGCACGTCCACGTTGTTGTCTGGGCTGACCAGGCTGAAATCGCTGAATCTGATGGCAAATCCTCTGGGGCGACGTATCTCGGTGCGCCGTATGACTGATCTGGTGCATCTGAGATTACGTTATACCGGCCTGCAAACCTGGCCTGAGGGGGTTGAGGCGCTCAGCCATCTGGAAACCCTTGATCTGCGCGATAACGACATTACGCGTATTCCCCAGGATGTGTTTGATGCCCAGAGAACGTCGGTCAATCGTGTCACTCACTTGCATGACAACCCCCTGAGTGCAGACTCCTTGCGGCGCCTGGATAATTACCGGCGCGAAATGGGTATCGATTTCGGCATCACCCCGCGCCGTCAACATATTGCCCAGGCTGGCGGCGTCCTTAATTGGTCGGTTCAGCCCAGTTACGAGCAACACAGGGTGTGGCGCAACCTAAGCGGCATTGGCCCGTCGGCTGATTTTTTCCGGGTGCTGGAAGACCTCACCGCGTCGGCGCAGTATTTGCACCACCGCGAAAATTTGAGTCGGCGTGTCTGGGCCATGCTCAATGATATGCACTCGCACAGTGAGTTACGCGATCAGTTGTTTGAGGTGTCGGCCAACCCTAATACCTGTGCTGATGGCATTCCGATGATTTTTGCGGATATGGAACTTCGTCAGCAAATCTTCACTGCCCTGAACACGGGCAATACTGAAGGCAAGTTGCTGAACCTGGCACACGGGCTATTTCGCCTGGAGTTGCTGGACAAGCATGTGTTGGGCGTCATTGAAGGCCGAGTGGCTGAGGTTCATGCCGAGCAGCGCGCGTATGTCCAGCAGCTGCAGGGTTTGATTGATGCCGTCAGCCCGGACTTTGTATCCGGCCCGTTGTCCGCCATGACGGCGCAGGAGCAGCAGGGTGTCGCGTATCGGCTGGGCACGGGAGCTGCGTTGCGGCTGGCGCAGCGGTTGAGCCCTGCCGACTTGCAAGCACGCATTGACCGTATTGAGCCTTTGGAAGTGCAGATGTTTTATCAGGTCAAGCTGGCACGGGACCTTGGCTTGCCCGCCCGGCCAAAAAGAATGATTTTTGAGCGGATGGCTAATGTAACGCCACAGCAACTGGAGGTCGCCAAGCAGCTGGTATTGAGTGAGGACACTCCGGCGGCGAAGACGGCTTTTATCGAAAAACAGGGTTTTTGGGGCGCGTTTCTGGAGAAGAAATACCCTGATGAGTTCAGCGCTGCCGACTCTCCCTTGCATGCACGCATGCAGGTGATTTACATCGCGCGTGAGGGTATGTCCAGTCAGGACTATGTTTCGAAGACACATGCAGTGGGCGAAAGCCGTCAGCAGGTGAGGGATGCACTGATTGCCCGGCTGACCAAAAAGGAGCTCGAAGAGCACCCCTTTACCGAGCCGAAAATCTCAACCTCCAGTGATGTCTGACCGGCTGCCCGCGGGCCTTGGGCGAACCCAAGGCCGGCGGGGTGATCAGCGTCGGCGGAACAGTGGCATCGGCTCATCGGTAGACGACTGGTAGGTCACTGAAAAATCTCTCAGGCCTTCCAGCGCTTCGTATGGGTCTTTGTCGGCACGAATGGCAAATGCGTCAAAACCGCAGCGGTGCAGGTAGAACAGCTGGTCGCGCAATACATCGCCAATGGCACGCAATTCGCCTTTGTAACCGTAGCGGTCACGCAGCAGGCGTGCATTGGAGTAGCTGCGGCCATCGGTGAAGGCCGGAAAATTCAGGGCAATGACCTGGAAATTGGCCACATCTTCGCCGATTTCTTCCGCTTCTTCATCGCTGTCCAGCCACACGCCCAAGCCGCCATCGCGAGCCTTGAGGGCGTGGCCGTGTTCGCGCCACATCACCAACGGGACGATAAGGTCGTCGCAGTTGGAGATTTCGTCAAAGGTGGTTTCCTTGGGCAACAAGTGCCAGGTTTCATCGATGACTTGGTTGTTCTTAATTATTCGCTGCATAGACGCGCTCCTTGAAAGGGTCGATGCCGATACGCTGGTAGGTGTCGATGAAACGCTCATCTTCGGTACGTTTTTCAACATACACGTCGATCAGCTTTTCAATCACATCCGGCATGGCGTCCTGGGCGAACGATGGGCCGAGGATTTTCCCCAGGCTAGCATCACGGCTGGCGCTGCCACCCAAAGACACCTGGTAGAACTCGGCGCCTTTCTTGTCCACACCCAGAATCCCGATATGACCGACGTGGTGGTGACCGCAGGCGTTCATGCAACCGGAAATGTTCAGGTCCAGCTCGCCGATATCGAACAGGTAGTCCAGATCGTCAAAACGGCGCTGGATTGACTCTGCAATCGGGATCGATTTGGCGTTGGCCAACGAGCAGAAATCGCCGCCAGGGCAGCAGATCATATCGGTCAGCAAACCAATGTTTGGCGTGGCGAAACCGTTTTCGCGCAACTCGCCCCACATGGCAAACAACCGGTTTTCTTCAACATCGGCCAGGATGATGTTTTGCTCATGGGAGGTGCGCAGTTGGCCGAAGCTGTAGCGGTCGGCCATTTCTGCAATGGCGTCCCACTGTTTGTCGGTTACATCGCCCGGTGCAACGCCAGTCGGCTTGAGCGACAGGGTCACGGCGACATAGCCCGGCTTCTTGTGGGCCAGGGTGTTACGGGAGCGCCAACGGGCGAAGCCCGGATGCTGCTTGTCGAGTTCGGTCAGTTCCGCGCCGAAGTCGGGCAGGTCTTTGTAGTCCGGGTCCACGAAGTGCTTGGCGATACGCTGGACTTCGGCTTCGGTCAGGGTGTTGGTGCCACCGCGCAGGTGAACCATTTCGGCTTCAACACGCTCGGCGAACACTTCAGGCGTCAGCGCCTTGACCAGAATCTTGATCCGCGCCTTGTACTTGTTGTCACGACGGCCATAGCGGTTGTACACACGCAGGATGGCTTCGAGGTAGCTGAGCAGGTCTTGCCACGGCAAGAACTCATTGATGAAGGCACCGATCACCGGAGTACGGCCCAGGCCGCCACCCACGAGCACACGGAAGCCCAGCTCGCCAGCTTCGTTGAACACCGGCTCCAGGCCAATGTCATGCACTTCAATGGCGGCACGGTCAGACGCCGAACCGTTGATAGCAATCTTGAACTTGCGCGGCAGGTAGGCGAATTCCGGGTGGAAAGTCGTCCACTGACGCACGATTTCGCACCAAGGGCGCGAATCGATCAGCTCGTCGGCAGCGACACCGGCAAACTGGTCGGTGGTGACGTTGCGCAGGCAGTTGCCGCTGGTCTGGATTGCGTGCATTTGCACGGTGGCCAGTTCTTCCAGGATGTCCGGAATATCTTCCAGCGCAGGCCAGTTGAATTGAACGTTCTGCCGGGTGCTGATGTGGGCATAGCCCTTGTCATAGTCGCGAGCGATTTTGGCCATCATTCGCGCTTGGCGCGAAGTCAGCTGACCATAAGGCACGGCAACCCGCAGCATTGGGGCAAAGCGTTGAACATAAAGGCCATTTTGCAGGCGCAGGGGGCGGAACTCTTCTTCGCTCAGCTCACCTGCCAGATAGCGTCGGGTCTGATCCCGGAACTGCTTGACGCGGTCCTCGATGATCCGCTGATCGTACTCGTCATATACGTACATATAGGTCCTGTTCTCAGGCTGCTAACAGCTTATCTGCGCGCACGGCCGCGCACTCCCCACGGAGCGGGGCACGATACCAGTTTGTAGTTATGCGCAAAAGTGATGTTTAAGCATATGCAAAGAACCAAAACGACTATAAGAGGTTGATTCTCAATCCCTTACTTGTGAGAAGGGCATTGCTGGGCTTAACTGTCCGGAAGTCTTCAAGCAATCACCCATAAAACCGAAAAGAGGCGATGCGATGAGTACTCCAGTCAAAGTGCGTAAAAACGACAGCAAGGTCGATGCGTGGGCCATCTTTTTTCTGATTGTTCTGGTGGTTTCAACTGCCGTGTTCTGGGTCAGTCACCAATAACCTTTAACGTCTGACGCTTTGCCGGTCTTTTGATAAATCCGGCGATGCTCGGTATACGGTAATCGGCTGCGTGCCTGATGGTATTGTGCCTGCAATAATGCAGGTCAATTCCTTGGGGCAGCAGTCCATGCTCAAATTTCTCTGTCAGTGCGCGCTTGTCGTGTGCCTGCCTTTCTCGGCTGTGGCGCACGGGGCTACGGTGTTGTTTCTTAACCCTGGCCATGCCGATGAAACCTTTTGGGTCAGCTATTCGCAGTTCATGCAGGCTGCCGCCAAAAATCTACACCTGCAGCTTCAAATCCGCTATGCCGACCGATCGGCACCAACGGCCGTCGCGCAGGCGCGCGAAGCCTTGAAGGGCGAAGTTCGCCCCGACTATCTGGTATTCGTCAACGAGGAGTACATCGCTCCGCAAATCTTGCGCATGGCCAAGGACAGTGGTGTAAAGCTGTTTATGGTCAACAACGCCCTGACCCCTGAACAATTGAGTCTTGTGGGCCCTGAACTGGAGCGTGATCCATACTGGATTGGCAGCATGGTGGCCAACGACGAGGAGGCGGGTTACCTGATGCTCAGCGAAATAATTCGCCAGCACGGCCCGGTCAGTGCGGGCCAATCGGTGGATTTGCTGGCGTTCTCGGGGCCAAAAAATACTCCAGCCGCGCAACTGCGGGAGAAGGGCCTGTACAGAGCACTGGCCGAGCATCCTGAAGTTCGTTTGCGGCAACGGGTCTACGGTGAATGGAACAAGAACCGCGCCTATGATCAAGCAACCCTGTTGCTCAAGCGCTACCCCGCAACGGCACTGATCTGGTCGGCCAATGACGAGATGGCGTTTGGCGCCATGCAGGCTGCGCAAGAGGCAGGCAAGGTGGTGGGGCGAGATGTACTGTTCAGCGCGGTCAACAGTTCAATTCCGGCGCTTGAGGCTCGCATCGACGGGCGTTTGAGTGCGTTGGTCGGCGGGCACTTTACCTTGGGCGGTTGGGCCATGGTGCTGATCGGCGATGATGCCAAGGGCATCGATATTAGCCAATTCGGTGGCAGGAACCGCAAAGTGCCGCTGTTGCAACTGATTGATCGCCAGCAGGCGCAACACTTGCTGGTACAGGTTCGTAGCGAAACCTGGCAGGTGCCTTTTGCGCGCCTTTCAGCCCAGGGTAAGCCCGTGTCCTGGCACTATCCCTTCAGCCTCAATACGGTGCTGCAAGCACCCTAGACCCCCGCCAGATACAGGATCAACTTGACGATCCCGAACAGGCTCAGCGCGAAAATCAGCGTAAACAGCAAGCCCATCAGCAGAAACTGACTGGGCTTGCCGTGGCTGAAATCGCGGGAGCGGTTCTTTGCGCTTTGCACCCCGAAAGCGGCGGCCATCACGCTGTGCAGCACTTGCCAGAAGGTCGGGGGCTTGTTGTCTGGATCGTCCATGAGGTCCTCGTGCATCGTCAAGCGAGACTGCTCACATCACAGGATAGTCAAGATGGCCACTGTTTGAAGGCAGGGCCGACATATACATACCGCCATAGCCGCTAACCCTTTCGTTGTACTGGGGCTTCTTAATCGAGCATCAGGAGAGGCTCAATGACCACATGGCAAGTATCCGCAGGCCTTGGGCCGCATGCGGCATTTATCAAAGGCAAAGTCCCCGGCTGGATCAAGCACAGCAGAGTTGCCGATATAAAGCGGCTCAAACAGGGGCTGTTTGTGCACGCGGATGCCGGGGATCACACGCCGCCGTCATGGTTGCGCCGGGCGTTGGCTGCCAGCCAGGAACGTAGTCGTCGGGCCAATGAAGAATTGGCTGGAACCCTTAAAGACCTCCAGGGCATCACCCAGTTTGCCGAGCCCAGGCTTAAGGAGGCGTTGCACAGCCACAGTACGACAGGTGCCGAAATTGACGTTAACCAGAACCGTCTTTATTACCTGCGCCGTGAACAACCCGTGCAGCATCAAAGCCTGCTCCAAGCAGCGTTGCAGAACTTTGAAGGCAATGAAGAGTTTTCTCTGGTGGTCAATGGGCAGGTCAGCGCCTTGGCGCCCGAGGGTGCTTTGGATATCGACAAATGGACTCCCGTAAGTTCAACGGGTATCTACTCGCAAATGGCCGATGCGCTGGTGCATGGTTCGGGTTATGCCGTTGGGGCAATTGAGCAAGCCCGGGAAAATCTCAAGCCTGTGTCGGGCTTCAGTTACCGAGAAAAACTCGATATGACGCCCCAGGTTTTCTCGGATATCTGCCGTGCGCTGGATCTGGGGCAGCAGTATCAGGATCATCTTCATGCCGTGTTCGAAGCACCTGATACAGCGCCGGTGGTGGGCTACCAGATGATTCGGGCGCAAAAGGAACTGCTGAGCGTGCGGATGAACATCGCGCTGATGAAAAAGGATATATCCCGGCAAGCCTACGCCATGTTGCAGTCAGTGCTGGCCAGGGATGCGGCCCCCGTGCTGTATGGAAGGCCCGTGGTCTTCAGTCAGCTCCAGTTGTATGGCTTTACCTTGGGCGAGGTCTTGCTCATTGGTCCGTATCGTTCAACGCTGCCGGTAACAGAGTGGGCAAATACCCGGCTGGGCTTTGAGCTGCCAGTGATGAAAAAGCCTGATATGGAGCGTCTGGTGGTTTATATCCCGGGGGCGCCGCTGTATCCGCTCAAGGAATACCCATCGCTCGAAGCATTCCAGTACGAGTTGGGGCTGAACTTGCGCACCGCGCCCTATCAGCAGTTGTTCGCAAGCCTGGTGCCGCAAGGGGCCGCCCAGACTTTTTTGGCGCGCCTGAACGCCCAGCTGTATAAAACCAAACCCGACCTTGGTACGGGGCAAGCGCCGGTTTATGTCGATGAAGTGGACCTCAAACTAAACCAGCGTTACATAGAGGCCGCGCCCGCCGAGCTGTTCAGCGAGCTATATCGCTGGCATCTGCAACGCCTCAAGGCCAATGCGCGGTTGCTCGCCGTGCCGACCGCCGATGCCGACCGCCAGTTGTTGCAGCAGCGCCTGGACTACTACCTGGGCCTGGGATTGGACGCGGTGAACGTTGCCGCGTTTTTTATCCCTGGCGCAGGGGAGGTGATGATGGCGGTTATGGCGCTGCAAATGAGCCTGCAGGTCTATCACGGCATCGAGTCATGGAGCGTCGGTGATACAGAAGGGGCCTGGTCGAATTTTGAGAGTGTGGCGATAAACCTGGCAGTAGCCGGTGTGGTGGGCGGTATCGGCCACGGCATCAGTAAAATTCCGCCAGGCGCTGTGTCCCGCTGGGGCGATCAACTGGTCTCGATTACATTGCGCGATGGCCAAACCCGTTTATGGAAGCCGGACCTGATCCCGTATCAATGTGATGGTTCGTTGATTTCTCAGCTCAAGCCCAATGCGCTGGGACAATATGACGTCCAAGGGGGGCTCTATGTGCAGGTGGATCAACAGGTTTATAAGCAGGCCCATGACCAGGCACTGAACGTATGGAAGGTCTTGCACCCGACTGACAGCGAGGCTTATCAGCCGGTGCTCCAGCACAACAATGCCGGTGCCTGGCGTCACAGCCATGAGCAGCCCTTGCAATGGGATCGCCCGACCTTGCTGCGGCGGCTGGGGCATGTGACCCAAGGGTTTGATGACGCAACCCTGGCCCGGATTGGCGACGTCAGCGGTGTCACGGACGACGCATTGCGCAAGATGCATGTTGATGGGCTGCCACCGTCTGCGCTTTTGCTGGATACCCTTGAGCAGTTTTGGGTTGAACGGCAACTGATTGAGCACAAACCATCGCTTAACCAACATTACTACGATGAATTGGGTACCCGAGAAAAAAACCTGTTCAGGCGCCTGACTGAAACTGGCGACCGGGAAAATCCGGACGTTGAAAGGTTGTGTCGCAGGTTTCCCATGTTGTCGGAGCGCACGGCGGGGGAGGTACTTGCCCAGGCCAGTCAAAGCGATCTGGCACAGCTTCGCACGCTGGGGCGGGTGTCGGGTGCCCTCGATGACCTGGCGCGTGCCGCTGCGCAGCAAAGCCGTCTGAATCGGGCCTTGGCCGGTTTGTATCTGCCGGGTCTGGCGTCGGTCGACAGCGAGCGTCTGGCAGAGCATTGCCTGAAGATACCTGGGGTCAGCCAAGACACACTGGGAAGCTATGCAACCACCCATCGTCTCGAGATGGCGCGCGCCCTGAAGATCCGCCTGCCGCGCTCCAGGCCTGGTCTGCAACGGCTCAATGGGCAAATCGGCTATCCCTTGTCGGGACGTGGAGAGGCGACGGAGGTCGCCCCTTCGCTACTCTCCAGAATGCGCGCCATCTACCCGAACATGACTGACGAGGCGGCCAGCCGCTATCTGTACGACCGGCAGAGTGGGGGCGAGACGGCTCAGCACCTGTTTCACTTTCTGGCCAATCAGCAGCGCGAACTGGAGGGTTTGCGCGCCACGCTGGAGCGCTGGATGCGTACGGGCAACGACTGGGAACGTCAGCCGGTGGCAGACAGGGTGATTGCCTGTTGGCGAACAGGCTTGCTGCGCAATCCGCAGCCCTCTGCGTACCTTGATTTCGGGTCGGTGAGTGATTTCCCTGCTCTGGACGCCGACTTCTCTCATGTCAGGGCAATAAAGCTCGACGTAGACCTGATGTTGAGTGAACCGGGTGCCGGTTTTGTGAAGCGTTTCCCCGGTGTGCAACGATTGGAGTTGAGTGATATCCAGGGTCACATGAGCCCGGTATGCTCAACGGGCAGGACGTGACAGTGCGGGAGGGATCGGCGTGCACTTGCTGGAGCAAGGCAAAACCGGAGGCACGCCCGAGTATTTCCCCCGGTCGGTATCTGATATCCCGGAACTGTTGCTGGCCTACCTGCCGGAACTTGCGCAAGGTGCGTCGCAATTGACCCCGGCGGCCATACTCCAGAGGTTGAACCCTGAGCTGACGCTAAGAGATGCGATTGCCTGTATCGATGATCTGCAGGCCACTGGCATGGGGTTGAGCGAGATTGAACTCCAGCTTGCCGAGTGGGGCCAACAACATGGCGCTCTGGTCCAGAAACTCAATGGCTGGATTGACACGCCTGGCTACAGAGAAGGCGGGCGGTGGGTCAGTGCCCTCGATCGCAGACGTGCGGCTGACCGGATCATGCAGGCCTGGGGTCAAACGCTGGGCACCCGGCATGCACAGAGCAGCCAGACGCTGGATTTTTCGGATCTGTGCCTGGGGGATATGCCGCAGCTACCTGTCCAGCTGGAACATGTAATGACGCTGAATTTAAGTGGTGTCAGGCTTACAGCTCAAGGTTCGGATGTCTTCATCGCCGATTTTCCGGAGTTGCAAACCTTGCGACTCAATAACAATGCGCTGACCAGTCTGCCCGAGGCTGTCGGTTCACTGGGCAACCTCACACGGCTTGAGGCCGGATTTAACAGCCTGGAAGACAGCGAACAGTTGCATCGTCAATTGCAGTCGCTGGCGCATCTGGAGTGGCTCGACCTGAGCCATAACCGCCTTGAGAGTTTTGACTTGAGCGGGCTGGCACAGCTGCAAACCCTCGATCTGAGCGGTAACAATCTGGCGCGATGGCCCACCCGAGTACTCGACACGCCCAACCTCAGAACCCTGAACCTGAGCAACAATCAAATCGAAGACATTCCCACGCAGCTGTTTGCAGGCAACAACGATACGCTGATGGCAGGCACCGATCTGTCCGATAACCTGCTGTCGTACTCGGGGTACAGAACACTGCGCGACTATATGGACTTTTCGGGTAATAACCTTGGCTTTACCCGAGAGGAAGTTGACAGTGCGCTGCAGGAAAGCGACGAATCAGACAGCACCATCAGTGATTCCGATGAGGATTACGACCACTTGGTCTCGGAGCCCGTGGCGCAGCAAAAGGCCCGATGGTTTGAAGGTGTTGCCCAAGACTCACCCAAGCACGGGATCTGGGCTGGCCTGCAGGCTCAGGAAGACAGCGAAGCGCTTTTCCATCTGCTCAGTGAACTGAAGAACTCCCGCGACTTTATTCAGGACAAGACCGATCTGACAAAACGGGTGTGGGACGTTCTGCGGGCTATAGACTCGGATCCAGAGTTATGCAGAGATGTATTTGCCCGCGCACGCTCCCAGTACACCTGCGGCGACGGCAGAATCCTGTTGTTCAGTAATATCGAAGTGAAAGTGTATGAGTTCACTGTGCTCAAATCAGTGGTTGCGGGTGAGGAGGGGGCCGCTCTGCTCAAACTGTCCAGAGGGCTGTTCCGTCTGGGGCAAGTGGAAGAAATCGCCCAGGCGGCGATTAACCAGCGGCCGAAAATCGACCCTGCGGAAATTCGTATGGCTTATCGCGTCGATCTGGCCAAGCGCCTTGAGCTTCCCAGGCAGCCGAAGGACATGCTCTACAGAAACGCAGCCAAAGTCAGTAGCCAGGAGCTTGAGGCGGCATACGTCGACGTGTTGGCTGCCGAAAACACCCCCGCATTTATGGAGCAACTGCTGGCGCGGGAATATTGGGTGGATTACCTGAAGCGCAAATACCCGCAAGAGTTCACGGAACTTGAGCAGCTTCGCCAGGAGCAGGCTGAAGCGCTGGAAGATCGTCATCCGGATTTTGGTACGGCTTACAGTGTTGAGGTCGAAGCGCTGGGTAAAAAGAACAGCAGCGAAGAGCGGGAGCTACTCTTGCGCCTGACACAGCGTGAGCGAACAGAGATAGAGCACATCTGACAAAAGCCTGCAGGAGCCGTGATGGCTCCTGCAGGTGCATCAGCCCTTAGTTGTCATACCCAAGGTTTGGCGCCAGCCAGCGCTCGGTTACGGCCAAGTCCTGGCCTTTGCGCGCGGTGTAACTGTCGATCTGATCCTTGTCGACCTTGCCCACGGCAAAGTATTGCGCTTGCGGGTGGGCGAAGTACCAGCCGCTGACCGCTGCCGCAGGGAACATGGCGTAGTGTTCGGTAAGGAACACGCCGCTTTTGCCTGCGCGCATTTCTTCGGCTTCTGGGTCCAGCAAGGCGAACAAGGTGCCTTTTTCGGTGTGATCCGGGCAGGCCGGGTAGCCGGGAGCAGGGCGGATGCCGCTGTATTGCTCCTTGATCAGATCCTCATTGGCCAACTGTTCGTCCTTGGCGTAGCCCCAGTAGTTAGTTCGCACTTGCTGGTGCAGCCATTCGGCACAGGCTTCGGCCAGGCGGTCGGCCAGGGCCTTGACCATGATCGAGTTGTAATCATCGCCTGCGTCCTGGTAGGCCTTGGCCACTTCTTCAGCGCCGATCCCGGCGGTGGTGATAAAACCACCTACGTAGTCGGTTACGCCGCTGTCTTTTGGCGCGACAAAGTCGGCCAGCGAGAAGTTCGGCTTGCCGTCGGTCTTGATGATTTGCTGGCGCAAGTGATGCAGTTTGGCCAAAGGCTGGCCATCATCACCGTACAGTTCCAGATCATCGTCGTTGACCTGATTGGCCGGCCAGAAGCCGAACACGGCACGGGCGCTGATCAGCTTTTCGTCGATCAGTTTATTCAGCATTTCCTGGGCATCGGCATACAGTGCAGTCGCCGCTTCGCCGACCACTTCGTCAGTCAAGATGCGCGGGAATTTGCCCGCCAGGTCCCAGGAAATAAAGAACGGCGTCCAGTCGATATATTCGGCCAGTACCTTGAGATCGATATTGTCCAGCACCTTGGCGCCGGTAAAGGTTGGTTTGACCGGCTGATAGTTAGCCCAGTCGAACTGCGGCTTCTTGGCGATGGAGGCCGCGTAGCTCAGGCGTTCGGTGCGCGCGCTGCGGTTGGCGGTGCGCTCGCGGACTTCGATGTATTCGAGACGGGTTTTTTCGACGAAAGCTGGTTTCAGTTCCTTGGACAGCAACTGCGTGGCCACGCCCACGGCGCGTGAGGCGTCAGTCACGTAGATCACTGCATCGTTTTGATACTTGGGTTCGATCTTGACCGCGGTGTGCGCCTTGGAAGTGGTCGCGCCGCCGATCATCAGCGGCAGATGGAAGTTCTGGCGCTGCATCTCGCGGGCGACGTGGACCATTTCATCCAGTGACGGTGTGATCAGCCCCGAAAGGCCGATGATGTCGCACTTCTGCTCCTTGGCCACCTGCAGGATTTTCTCCGCAGGCACCATCACCCCCAGGTCCACGATGTCGTAGCCGTTACAGCCCAGCACCACGCCGACGATGTTCTTGCCGATATCGTGGACATCGCCTTTTACCGTGGCCATCAGGATCTTGCCCTTGGCCTCGGGTTTATCGCCTTTTTCCAGCTCGATAAACGGGATCAGGTGAGCCACGGCCTGTTTCATCACTCGGGCGGATTTCACCACTTGCGGCAGGAACATTTTGCCCGCGCCAAACAGGTCGCCGACGATGTTCATGCCCGACATCAGCGGGCCTTCGATCACTTCGATGGGGCGCTTGAAGGATTGGCGCGACTCTTCGGTGTCTTCGACGATATGGGTGGTGATGCCCTTGACCAGTGCGTGCTCCAGACGCTTGTTGACGTCCCAGCCGCGCCACTCTTCGGTTTCTGCTTCCTTGACGCTGCCGTCGCCCTTGTACTTGTCTGCTATCGCCAGCAAGTTGTCGGTGCCG
Organism: Pseudomonas sp. ML2-2023-6; assembly: GCF_037055265.1. Taxonomy (NCBI): domain Bacteria; kingdom Pseudomonadati; phylum Pseudomonadota; class Gammaproteobacteria; order Pseudomonadales; family Pseudomonadaceae; genus Pseudomonas; species Pseudomonas sp. ML2-2023-6. Next base: position 3,154,222 of record NZ_CP146347.1, read on the forward strand.
TCCGGGGTGCGGTTGAGCACCACGTCTTCCACGGCATCGCGCAGCTCGGCGGGGATCTGGTCGTAGATTTCCAACTGGCCTGCGTTGACGATACCCATGGTCAGGCCGTTGCGGATTGCATACAGCAAAAACACTGAGTGGATCGCTTCACGCACCGGGTTGTTGCCGCGGAACGAGAACGACACGTTGGACACGCCGCCCGAGGTCAGTGCATATGGCAGCTCGTCGCGGATATAGGCGCAGGCGTTGATGAAGTCCACAGCATAGTTGTTGTGCTCTTCAATACCGGTGGCCACGGCAAAGATGTTCGGGTCGAAGATGATGTCTTCCGGCGGGAAGCCCACATCATTGACCAGAATGTCGTAGGAGCGCTTGCAGATTTCCTTCTTGCGCGCTTCGGTGTCGGCCTGGCCGGCTTCGTCGAAGGCCATTACCACCACGGCGGCGCCATAGCGCTTGCACAGTTTGGCGTGATGGATGAACTGCTCGACGCCTTCTTTCATGCTGATCGAGTTAACTATGCCCTTGCCCTGGATGCACTTGAGGCCCGCTTCAATCACTTCCCACTTGGAGGAGTCGATCATGATCGGTACGCGGGAGATATCCGGCTCGCCAGCGATCAGATTGAGGAAGGTGACCATCGCCTTCTTCGAGTCCAGCATGCCCTCGTCCATGTTGATGTCGATGATCTGCGCACCGGCCTCAACCTGTTGCAGCGCGACTTCCAGGGCTTCGGTGTAGTTGTCTTCCCGGATCAGGCGGGCGAAGCGGGCAGAACCTGTGATGTTGGTACGTTCGCCGACGTTGACGAACAACGAGCTGCGATCGATGGTGAACGGCTCAAGGCCCGAGAGGCGGCAGGCCTTTGGGATATCCGGGATCTGACGCGGCGCGTAACCGGCCACGGCGTTGGCGATGGCCTGGATATGCCCCGGCGTGGTGCCGCAGCAGCCACCGACAATATTCAGGAAGCCGCTTTGGGCGAATTCTTCAATAACCTTGGCGGTTTCGGACGGCAGCTCATCGTACTCGCCGAATTCGTTGGGCAGACCGGCGTTGGGGTGAGCCGAGATGTAGGTGCTGGCCTTGTTCGACAACTCTTCGAGGTAGGGGCGCAACTCGCTGGCGCCCAGGGCGCAGTTCAAGCCCACCGAAATAGGCTTGGCGTGGCTCACCGAGTTCCAGAACGCTTCGGTGGTCTGGCCTGACAGGGTACGGCCGGAGGCATCGGTGATGGTGCCGGAAATCATGATCGGCAACTCGATGCCCAGCTCTTCAAACACCCCTTGGACGGCAAAGATCGCGGCCTTGGCGTTGAGGGTGTCGAAAATGGTCTCGATCAGGATCAGATCGGAACCGCCTTCGATCAGGCCTTTGGTGGCCTCGGTGTAGTTTTCTACCAACTCATCGAAGGTGACGTTGCGGTAGCCGGGGTTGTTTACGTCCGGCGACAGGGAACAGGTACGGCTGGTAGGGCCGAGCACGCCCGCGACAAAACGTGGTTTGTTCGGGGTTTCGAGAGTCTTGGCGTCGGCAACCTTGCGGGCAAGGCGTGCGCCTTCTACGTTTAACTCGTAGGCCAGCGCCTGCATGCCGTAGTCGGCCTGTGAAACCTGGGTGGCGTTGAAGGTGTTGGTTTCGAGAATATCGGCACCGGCATCCAGATACGCCTTCTCAATGGCCCCGATCACATCGGGACGGCTGAGGATCAAAAGGTCATTGTTGCCTTTGACGTCGCTCGGCCAGTCGGCGAAGCGTGTGCCACGATAGTCGTGTTCCTCTAGGCGGTAGCTTTGGATCATAGTACCCATGCCGCCATCGAGAATCAGAATGCGCTCTTTGAGGGCTTGCTGAAGTGCTTGGAGACGAGCGCTGCGGTCAGACATAGGACTACCTGTTAGAGCCATGCAAAAGATGCGAAATCATAACAAACCTGCGTGGGATTTGAGTGCTCTGGAATTAACATGAATTTCATTCATGTTGCTGCAGGTGCTCGACGGGTAGAATCGCGACATATTTTTGATATCAGGACAATGGCACATGTTTTTTCGCCTACTCACCAGCGCCGTGACGCTGGTGGTGTGCAGTACAGCGATGGCACAGGCCCCGTTGGTAAGCCCGGCTATTTCCTACACCAGGGATATACAGCCGATCCTCACTGAAAAATGCGTTGCCTGCCACGCCTGTAACGACGCAGCCTGTCAATTGAACCTGGGGAGCGCGGAGGGCGCGACCCGGGGGGCCAGCAAGGTGCCGGTGTACAAAGGGGATCGTGTTGATGCCGTGGCGCCGACGCGGATTTTTTATGATGCCAGCGGCCCAAGTGAGTGGCGTAACAAAGGCTTTTACTCGGTGCTTGATGCTCAGGGCGCCCAAGCTGCCTTGATGGCTCGCATGCTTGAGTTGGGCCACCGTACGCCACTGACCCCCAATGCCAAATTGCCTGCAGAAATCGTCCTTGGCCTCAATCGCGAGAATGTCTGCCCGGCACCGGGTGAGTTCAACGCTTACGCTCAAAACCATCCCAAAGAGGGCATGCCACTGGCCGTAACCGGGCTGACAGACAAGCAATACACCACGGTGCAAACCTGGCTGGCCCAGGGTGCCAAAGTTGATCAGCACGCGATCCAACCCACTGCCGCTGAGTCGGTACAGATTAGCGAGTGGGAAGAGCTGCTCAATCGCTCGGGTTCGACCGAAGCCCTTGTCGGGCGATGGTTGTACGAGCATCTGTTCCTGGCCCATGCCTATTTCGACAACGGTGTGCCGGGGCATTTCTTCCAGTGGGTGCGCTCGCGCACACCAAGCGGGCAGCCCATTGATCTGATCGCGACCCGCCGTCCGAACGACGACCCTGGCACGGCTTTTTACTACCGGCTGATGCCGGTGCAGGGCGTGATCGTGCATAAAACCCACATCACCTACCCGATGGGGGCCAGCAAGTTGGCTCGGGTCAAACAGCTGTTCTACAGCGGCGACTGGCATGCCACCAGCCTGCCAGGCTACGGGCCGCGCGGGCGAGCCAATCCGTTTGAAACCTTTGAAGCGATTCCGGCGGTTGCGCGATATCAGTTTATGCTCGATAACGCCGAGTATTTCGTGCGTACCTTTATCCGTGGTCCGGTATGCCGTGGGCAAATTGCGACCGATGTCATTCGCGACAATTTCTGGACTGTGTTCCAGGAGCCGGCCCATGACCGCTACGTGACCGACGCTGCCTATCGTGGCGAAGCCACGCCGTTGCTGGCAATGCCCGGCCAGATCGACGACGTTGGTAGCGTCATTTCGCTGTGGCATAACTACCGCGACAAGCGCAACGACTATGAAAAGCTGCGCCAGGAGGCCTATGCCGACATGCCGCCGCCAAGTTGGTCGACCCTGTGGGCAGGCAACGACAACGCCTTGCTGACGGTATTCCGTCACTTCGACAGCGCCAGTGTCAGCAAGGGGCTGATCGGCGAGATCCCGCAAACCATGTGGCTGTTTGACTACCCGTTGCTGGAACGCACCTATTACCAATTGGCGGTCAACTTCGATGTGTTCGGCAACGTCTCGCATCAGGCGCAGACGCGCTTGTACTTCGACTTGATCCGCAACGGTGCCGAGGTCAACTTCCTGCGCCTGATGCCAGCCTATTCACGCTCTACCATCCTGAGCGACTGGTATCAGAACAGCGGCAAGCTGAAAATGTGGATGGACTATCAAAAAATCGATACTTCCACCCCGACCGGCATGCAGCTCGAACCGGCGGACCCCAAGCGTGACTTCGCGCTCAAGTTGATTGAGCGTACTGGAACCCTGAATGCGCGGCCAGATCCGATCAATCGCTGTACTGGAGCGTACTGTTCGCGGCCCGATATCCCGCAAGAGTTCAAATACGCTGAGCAATCCCTTAGCCGCTTGACCTCGCGCCCCGCGGCCGGGCTGGCAGTCATCAATCAATTGCCGGAAGCCACCATGCTGCGCATCGAAGGTGCCGACGGCAAACGCGAGATGTACAGCATGCTGCGCAATCGCGCGCATACCAACGTTGCCTTTATGATGGGCGAGGAATACCGCCTGGTGCCGGGGCTGGACACCCTGACCATTTACCCTGGCGTGCTCAGCAGTTACCCGAACTTTATGTTCAATATTCCGCCGGGTCAGGTCGAGGCCTTTGTTGAGGCTATGGAACAATGCAAGGACCAGGAGACTTTCGACACCATCGTCGAGCGCTGGGGGATTCGGCGCAGCCATCCGCAATTTTGGCAGTACTTCCACGATATTGGTCAGTACATCAATGAAACCGATCCGGTCGAAGCGGGCGTGCTGGACATGAACCGCTACGAAAACCTGTAAAGGTCCGGTTGTATTCGAACGAATGGGGCGTAGCTTTCCTGACAAAAACACTAGGACTTTGTCAGGGGCGCCGATTGGCGTAAACTCTGTCCCATGTCTGCGAGGAGATTCCATGAGCGCCATAACGATTACCGACGCTGCCCACGATTACCTGGCTGATCTGCTGTCCAAGCAGAACACCCCGGGCATCGGCATCCGCGTCTTTATCACCCAACCTGGTACCCAGTACGCCGAAACCTGCATTGCTTACTGCAAGCCGGCTGAAGTTAAATCTGAAGATACCGCCATCGGCCTGAAAAGCTTCACGGCCTGGATCGATTCGTTCAGCGAACCGTTCCTGGACGATGCCGTGGTGGACTACGCCACCGATCGCATGGGTGGCCAACTGACCATCAAGGCGCCAAACGCCAAAGTGCCGATGGTTAACGCCGATAGCCCGATCAACGAGCGCATCAACTACTACCTGCAAACCGAGATCAATCCCGGTTTGGCCAGCCACGGTGGTCAGGTCAGCCTGATTGAAGTGGTAGAAGACGGTATTGCGGTGCTCAAGTTTGGTGGCGGTTGCCAGGGCTGCGGCCAGGCAGACGTGACCTTGCGTGAAGGCATCGAGCGCACCCTGCTTGAGCGTGTGCCGGAACTCAAGGGCGTACGTGACGTGACCGACCACTCGCAGAAAGAAAACGCCTACTACTAACAGGGCGTTCGCTGCGAAGCTGAAGAAAAAACGGTGCCCCGTGAGCACCGTTTTTTTATGCCTGTATTTTGTGTGTTGCTGCCGGCGAAACCCGTAGCAGCTGACGAGCTCCGCGAGGCTGCGTTCGAGGACGTAGCCTTCGCAAACCCAATAATCGCGGTGTATCTGAACAGTCAATTTCTCAGGTTTTACGACTGCTGCGCAGCCGAACGCAGCCTCGCGGAGCTCGTCAGCTGCTACGGGTATTCACCGGTTTGGGGGCGATACAAATGCGCATGCCCGGCCCGGTACAGCGACGAGTCTGCAAAGCTGTCATTGGCCAGTACCCGGCCCACCAGAATCAGCGCCGTGCGCCGAAAACCCTTGGCCTGGACCTTGGCTGTAATGTCCGCAAGCGTGCCTTGCACCCAGTCCTGATCCGGCCAGCTAGCACGGTGGATCACCGCAATCGGACAATCACTGCCGTAATGCGGTGTCAGCTCGGCCACAATATTTTCAAGGTTCTTGACCCCCAGGTGAATGGCCATGGTCGCTTTGTGCTGCGCCAGGCTGGCCAGTTCTTCGCCCGCAGGCATCACGGTTTTTTCCGCATAACGGGTCAGAATCACGGTTTGTGAAATATCGGGCAGGGTCAATTCTGCACCCAAAATGGCTGCGCAAGCCGCAGTGGCCGTCACCCCAGGAATGATTTCAAAGGCGATATTGAGCTCGCGCAAGCAGCGGATCTGTTCGCCAATCGCCCCGTACAGGCTCGGATCGCCGGAGTGGACGCGGGCCACATCCTGGCCTTTGGCGTCGGCCGCCTTGATCAGCGTGATGATTTGCTCAAGGTGCAGCTCGGCGCTGTTGATCACCTGCTCGGCCTGATGGCCTTGCAGCACCGCTTCGGGGACCAGTGAGCCTGCGTAAATGATCACCGGGCAGCTGCGAATCAGGCGCTGGCCTTTGACGGTAATCAGCTCTGGATCGCCGGGTCCGGCGCCGATGAAATAAACAGTCATGGCAGTCTCTTGAAAGGGTCGTGATAGAGCTGTTCTTGAACAACGCTCATAGTGAGGCGGGGGATTATCGCGGGTTTTGCTCGATAGAGGCCAACGCAAAGGTCGCCCCAGGCGATTTTTGTCGTGTTATCACAAGGCTTGCCGCTGCACCGCCGAGTTGTTCGGCCAAGGCCAGTGCGGCACTTTCGGCAATGCCGAAACATCCGGTTTGTTCGAACGCAAGGGACGAGCGATGGCTCAGTTCTGGCGTGTACGGTGCAAGTTGTTGCGCGCTGAACACCTCGAAACCGAGGTTGAGTTGCGCGGCCAGTTGCAGCAAACCAGGTTCCAGGCGTTTGCGATCGATACTGGCCAAGGCGCTGACTGCGCTCAGTGCGATCCCGGCCCGGCCCAGTGATTGTTCGATCAGCGTCAACAGTTCTTGTGTACTGCAACCCTGACGACAGCCCAGGCCAATCACCAGGATTGGCGCGGTGCTGTGTACTGTCACGCCGAGTACTGACCAGCAGACTTGCGGCGGAACAGCCAGGCGCTGATTACACCCAGAGCCAGCCAAAAGGCAAAGTTGGTCAGTTGCGAGGCAATTTTGAACTGCGACTCCAGCTCTGCGGGCGCCAGGCTGGAGTGCACCAGTGGCTGCGGTGCGCCAAAGAGATGGGGAACCACCAGAATGGCTACGCCCAGCACTTTCAGTGCCCAGTGCTTACCGAATACCAGCAGTGCGATTGCGACGGCGGTTGAGGCTGCAGTGCTGACCCACCAGATTTGCCTTTGCAGCAGATCAGCCGCGGCGGTGCCCGGCAACTCGGGCGGCAAGCCCAAGGTTGGCGCCAGACAGAACACCGCATAACCGGCAAGGCCCCAGAGCAAACCCTGGGATGTGCGAGTTGGCGCGCGCAAGGTGTACAGGCCCGCCAGCATCAGGGCGAAACCAACAGCAACTACCAGATTGCCGCCAGTGGTGGACAGCACGCGCTGCCAGCCGTCCTCCGGCTCCCAGGCCTCGGCATCATGTTCGTGGGCAGGCATGGCCATATCTGCATGCTCGTGTGCTTCGGTGGCGGCCGGTTTCTCGTAGGTTTCCGCTTGCAGAATCAACGGGGCGACCCAAAAACTTTGCAGCAAAGTCAGCAGTAGAGCGGCCAGCAGACCGGTGAAGCCTGCGGTTTGAGCGATACGCTTAATCATGGCAGGCACTCTCAATGGCACGGGAAGGCGGAGCTGTGACGGGTGTCATGGGCCGCGTTGTGGACCGCATCGATATGCGAGAACCCGGCAAAGTACACGAGAAAAGCGCCCAGCACGGCAGCGCCGACAGCGGCCACAATGCGTTGGCTTTGGGTAGCGGTAGTAGCGGCGGAATGGGTACGGCTGGTGCTGATAGACATGGCGCTTGCCTCTGGTCGGACGACGGGCAGCAAAGCGCAAGAAAACCCCGCGAACGAAGCTCGCAGGGTTTAACAGCGCCCGCCCACCGCGGGTTTGTTATTCATATTAACCAGGCCGGTCTCCGGGCTTGCGAGGGGCTCAACTGTTGAGCCTGCAAACATCTCCTTCCCATGCATCGAGCACAGTGGATCTGATGTTTCTCTCGCTTACCGTTGCGGGGGCAGCGCCGGACTTGTCAGAGCAAAACGCCTGACGCACCGGTTTCCCGTTTCACCCTGTGAAGGGCACCTGATACAAGATGTGTAGGAAACCACAGGGATGTGGGTATGCACAAGTCCTGTGGGAGCGAGCCTGCTCGCGAAGGCCTCAAGCGCTTCGCGAGCAGGCTCGCTCCCACAGTTATGAATTCATGCAGTTGCCAGCATGCTTTTGACCTTGTCGCGCAATTGATCAATCGAGAAGGGCTTGCCAATCACCGCCATGCCTTCTGCAATCTCAAGGGTTTCGGCGTAGCCGCTGGCAAACAGGATGGGCAGCCGTTGGCGCAGTTCGCGGGCCTTGTCTGCCAGCGCCCGGCCGTCCATGCCCGGCAATCCGACATCGGTCATCAGCAAGTCGATGTGCTGGGCCTGGTCTGCCAGCAGTTCCATGGCGCGCTCGCTGCCATCGGCTTCAAGCACACTGAACTCCAGTTCTTGCAGCACGTCTACGATGAGCATCCTAACAATGGCGTCGTCTTCGACCACAAGGATGGTGGAGGGTGTAGCGGACATAATCATGATCTCGATAAAAATTTAAGCGCGGGTCTCACAGGCAGCAAGAATAGCCTTCACCCGCATTTGAGTGTGTTTGTTTGTGCGTAAAAGTGCTCTTAGAGGTAAGAAAATAGAACTATTGCTCGGTAATCCGGCAAACTCCAGTTTTTTATGACAGTACACGGGCCTGAAGAATGAACTCACCCGCATCAATTGATGAGCGCAGCTTTCGTAAGCTCTTGAGTCGCAACGTTGGCTTGCCCTTAGCCGTCGGTGTGCTTAGTGCCGCACTGTTTGTGGTTATGGTCAGCTATTTGTTGTCAGTGATCAGGTGGGTTGAACACAGTGACCGGGTTATCAGTAATGCCAACGAAGCCGTGCGCCTGACGGTCGATTTGGAGACCGGCATGCGCGGCTTTCTGATCACCGGCGATGAACATTTTCTCGACCCCTATGCCGTGGCCAAACCGCAGATCAATGTGCAATTGAAGAGTTTGCAGGAATTGGTCAGCGATAACCCGCAACAGGTCGACCGCCTCAAGCGCCTGGAAGCGCTGCAAGAGGAGTGGAATACCTATGCGCAATCGATGGTCGATATGCGCCGTCAGGACGGTGACTACCGCTCGGCGGTACAGGCCGGTCGAGGTAAGCGCCTGAGCGATGTCATTCGCAAGGAATACGACGACTTCATCCAAATGGAGCAGCAACTGCGGGTCACCCGCAGTGAAGATGTCAGTCGCACGACAATCATCAGTGTTGGCCTTTATCTGTTTTTTGTATTGGGTTTGAGCGGGTTTCTGGCCTATATCGGGCGCCGTGATTTAATAGAACTTTCAAGTAGTTACAACAATGCCTTCGAGTCACAAATCAAGACTGCGCAGCGTCTGGAGCAGCAAGCATGGCTGCGCAACGGGCAAACTGAACTGGCCGAGCAGGTGCTGGGCCGTCTGACCCTCAATATGCTGGGCCGTAATATTCTGCAGTTCTGCGCCCAGTACCTGGGGTCAGTGGTCGCTGCGGTGTATGTACGTGAAGATCACGGTGGCCTCAAGCGTGTGGCCAGTTATGGTTTTTCTCGCGAGCAAGAAGCGCAGGATCAACTGATCCACAATGACGAAGGCATTGTTGGGCAGGCCGCACAGCAGGATCAGCTGATTCGCCTGGACGACGTGCCCGTCGACTACTGCTTAAAAGTCAGCTCAGGGTTGGGCGAAGGCAGTCCGCGCAGCGTGCTGGTAGTACCCACCAGCGATGATGATCGGGTCAATGGCGTCATCGAACTGGGCTTTCTCAGGCCTCTGACCGATCGGGATATCGAGCTGTTCGAACTGATTGCCGACAACATTGGCATGTCGATTGAGGCCGCGCGCTATCGTCAGCGTCTGCAAGAGGTGCTGGCCGAGACTCAGCAGCTCAATGAGCAACTGCAAGTGCAGCAGGAAGAACTCAAAACCGCTAACGAAGAGCTCGAAGAGCAGTCGCGCATACTTAAAGAGTCGCAAACCAGCCTCGAAACCCAGCAGGCCGAGCTTGAGCAGACCAACGAAGAACTGGCAGGCCAGCGCGACGCGATGGACCGCAAGAACAGTCAGCTTAATCAGGTGCAAGTACAGCTTGAAGAGCGCGCCGAAGAGTTGCAGCGCTCCAGCAAGTACAAGTCCGAATTCCTGGCCAATATGTCCCACGAGTTGCGTACGCCGCTGAACAGCTCACTGATTTTGGCCAAACTGCTGTCGGAAAACCCGCAACAGAACCTCAGCGCAGAGCAGGTCAAGTTTGCCGAGTCGATCTATTCGGCGGGCAATGACCTGCTTAACCTGATCAACGACATTCTGGATATCTCCAAGGTCGAAGCCGGCAAGCTCGAAGTACGCCCCGAGAACACCAGCGTGGCGCGAGTGGTCGAAGGTTTGCGCGGCATGTTCCAGCCACTGGCGGGTGAAAAGTCGCTGGCCTTTGAAGTCCAGTTGCAGTCTGGCACTCCGTCGATGATCTACACCGACAGCCAGCGCCTGGAGCAGATTCTTAAAAACCTGCTGTCCAATGCGATCAAGTTCACTGAAAAAGGTCGGGTCAGCCTGGCCGTATCGCGTCAGCCGGGTGTTGGCATTGCGTTTGCGGTCAGTGATTCCGGGATCGGTATTGCCCCGGAGCAACAGGACAGCATCTTCGAAGCCTTCCGTCAGGCCGATGGCACCACCAACCGCCGTTATGGGGGCACTGGACTGGGCTTGTCGATCTCCAGGGATCTGGCGACCCTGCTCGGTGGCTCGATCAATGTCAGCAGTAAACCGGGGCAGGGCAGCATCTTTACCCTGATCCTGCCTGAACAGTATGTAGAGCACGGGCAAGAACCTGCCCAACTGCCGATTGCCGCCGCGCCACGGGTTGCGCTGGTGGCCGCCAAGCCTCAACCGCTGCCAGCGGTGGTTGCACCGCTCGACATCCCACGTTTTATGGATGACCGGGAACAGGCTCCGTTTTCCACGCGCTGTATTTTGGTGATCGAAGACGAGCCTAATTTTGCGCACATCCTCTTCGATCTTGCGCATGAGCTGGGCTATCGCTGCCTGGTTGCCCATGGCGCGGACGAAGGCTTCAGCCTGGCCGCAGAGTTTATTCCTGATGCAATCCTGCTCGATATGCGCCTGCCGGATCACTCCGGGCTGACTGTGTTGCAGCGCCTTAAGGCGCTGGCACCTACCCGGCACATCCCGGTTCACGTGATTTCAGTCGAAGATCGAGTCGAGGCGGCGATGCACATGGGCGCAGTGGGCTATGCGGTTAAACCCACCAGTCGCGAGGAACTGAAAAATGTATTCGCCCGTCTGGAGGCCAAGCTCACGCAGAAGGTCAAACGCGTGTTGCTGGTTGAAGACGATGACCTGCAGCGCGATAGTATTGCCCGCCTGATCGGCGACGATGATATTCAAATCACCGCAGTTGGCTTCGCCCAAGAGGCACTCGACCTGCTGCGCAGCAATATTTACGACTGCATGATTATCGACCTCAAGTTGCCGGACATGCTGGGCAACGATTTGCTCAAGCGCATGTCGACCGAGGATATCTGCTCGTTTCCGCCGGTGATCGTGTACACCGGGCGCAACCTGACCCGCGATGAAGAGGCCGAGCTGCGCAAGTATTCGCGCTCCATCATCATCAAGGGTGCCCGCTCGCCGGAGCGCTTGCTGGATGAAGTGACATTATTTCTGCACAAAGTTGAATCTCAGTTGTCCCATGAGCGGCAAACGATGCTCAAGACCGCTCGCAGCCGCGACAAGGTCTTTGAGGGGCGCAAGATTTTGCTGGTGGATGACGATGTACGAAATATCTTTGCCCTGACCAGTGCGCTGGAGCAAAAAGGCGCCATTGTGGTCATTGGCCGCAATGGCCGCGAAGCCATCGAGCGCTTGAACGAAATTGAAGACATCGACCTGGTGTTGATGGACGTAATGATGCCGGAGATGGACGGCTACGAAGCCACCGTTGAAATTCGCAAGAATCCACGCTGGCGCAAGCTGCCGATCATTGCGGTCACGGCCAAGGCGATGAAGGACGATCAGGAACGCTGCCTGCAAGCGGGCTCGAATGATTACCTGGCCAAACCGATTGACCTGGACCGGCTGTTTTCCTTGATCCGGGTCTGGCTACCGAAAATGGAACGACTCTAAAGTGCATCGAAACACCGATATTGAGTTAAGGCTGCTGATCGAAGCGATCTATCTCAAATACAGTTATGACTTTCGCGATTACTCCGGCGCTTCGATCAAGCGTCGGGTCAATCACGCATTGCGTCAGTTCGACTGCAACACCATTTCGGCCCTGCAGGAGCGCATCCTGCATGACCCTACGGCCTTTATGCAGTTGCTGCAGTTCCTGACCATTCCCGTGAGCGAGATGTTTCGCGACCCGGAGCATTTCCTGGCAATTCGCCAGGAGGTGGTGCCGATCCTCAAGACCTACCCGTCGCTGAAAATCTGGATTGCGGGTTGCAGCACCGGCGAGGAGGTGTACTCGATGGCCATCCTGCTGCGTGAGGAAGGCCTGCTGGACCGCACCATTATCTACGCAACCGATATCAATCCGCGGTCCCTGGAAAAAGCCAAGCAGGGGATTTTTTCCCTGGAGAACATTCGAGCTTATACCCACAACTACCAAAAGGCCGGTGGTCAGCGCTCGTTTGCCGATTACTACACCGCCGCCTATGACTACGCGATTTTTGACAAGACGTTGCGCGAGAACGTGACGTTCGCTGATCACAGCCTGGCGACCGATAGTGTGTTCTCGGAAACCAATTTAATTTCATGCCGTAACGTATTGATTTACTTCAATAAAAATCTTCAAAACAGAGCCTTTGGGCTGTTCGAGGAGTCGCTCTGCCATCGCGGCTTCTTGATGCTTGGCAGCAAGGAAACCCTGGATTTTTCGGACTACAGCAAGCAATTCACATCCGTGCTCAAACAAGAACGGATCTATCGCAAGCTATGACTGTCCAAAACAGCTACTGGGCTAACCAGGGACCTGTCGAAGCGGTGGTGATCGGGGCTTCTGCGGGCGGCGTCGAAGCCTTGCTGACGATTTTCGCCGACCTCAAACCCGGTTTTCGCCTGCCGATCATTGTGGTCCTGCATTTGCCTGACGAGCGTCGCAGCCAAGTGGCCGAGGTGTTTGCCCGGCGCTTGCCAGTACCGGTCAGGGAGGCTCAGGACAAACAGCCAATCGAGCCGGGCACCTTGTACTTTGCAGCCCCTGGGTATCACCTGTCGATCGAGCATGATCACAGTTTTTCCTTGAGTCAGGAGGAGCGCGTGCATTACTCACGACCTGCCATTGATTACCTTTTTGAATCCGCAGCCGACGTGTATCAACAGCGTTTGGCTGCGGTATTACTGACGGGCGCCAACCAGGATGGTGCGCGGGGAATGAGCCTGGTCAAGGAATTGGGCGGTTTGACGATCATCCAGGACCCTGACGAAGCTCAGGTTTCGACCATGCCGCGAGCGGCACTGGATCTGTGCCAACCGGACTGCATTCTTCCCTTGCGCGGCATTGGCCGTCTGCTCGTCGAGCTGGAACATAACGCATGCTACTAAGTGATATTCAAGCCAAACTGCTGATCGTCGATGATCTGCCGGAAAACCTGCTGGCGCTCGAAGCGTTGATCAAGCGCGAGGACCGCATCGTATACAAGGCCCTGTCTGCGGATGAGGCGTTGTCGTTGCTGCTGCAGCATGAGTTCGCAATGGCCATTCTTGATGTGCAAATGCCCGGCATGAACGGTTTTGAACTGGCCGAGTTGATGCGTGGCACGGCCAAGACCAAAAACATCCCGATCGTGTTTGTCAGCGCCGCCGGGCGCGAAATGAACTATGCCTTCAAGGGCTACGAAAGCGGCGCGGTCGACTTTTTGCACAAACCGCTGGATATCCATGCGGTCAAAAGCAAGGTCAATGTATTTGTCGAGCTGTATCGCCAGAGCAAGGCCATGAAGCAGCAGGTCGAAGCCTTGGAACAGAGCCGTCGCGAGCAGGAAACTTTGCTGGCACAGTTGCAATTGACCCAGGTTGAACTGGAACATGCGGTACGCATGCGCGATGACTTTATGTCGATCGTCTCCCATGAGGTGCGCACCCCGCTAAACGGCCTGATCCTGGAAACCCAACTGCGCAAGATGCACCTGGCCCGCGATAACGCGGCGGCGTTCACCATGGACAAGATGCAGGCCATGGTCGAGCGTGATGAGCGCCAGATCCAGAGCCTGATCCGCCTGATCGAAGACATGCTCGACGTATCGCGGATCCGCACCGGCAAGCTGTCTATCCGCCCTGGCCAGTTCGATTTGGCCCAAACCGTCGCGCAGCTACTGGAAAGCTTCTCGGCGCAGATCAGCGCGGCGCAGTCGAGTGTCAACTTCACGGCAGAGCAGCCAGTGGTGGGGCAGTGGGATGAGTTCAGAATCGAGCAGGTGATTTCCAACCTGCTGACCAACGCCTTGCGCTATGGCGCAAAAAAGCCCATTGATGTGTCTGTTTATATCGAAAGTGGCCAGGCGGTGGTCGACGTGCGCGACCAAGGCATTGGCATCAGCGAAGAAAACCAGCAGCGGGTTTTTCAGCAGTTTGAACGGGTTTCATCCAGCCATGTCATCGCGGGGCTGGGTTTGGGCCTGTTTATTTCGGAGCAGATAGTCGCCGCCCACAGCGGTACAATCAGCGTACAGAGTGCATTGGGCGAGGGTGCCTTGTTCAGGGTTTGCCTGCCGCTGGTACAAAAGACATAAACTCGATGCAACCTGTGACCATGCCCGGAGTCTTACTGGGCAGCGACTGCATGAATTAAGGTTCCCCATGAGTGAAGATGCGCAAGATGTTGTTTTGATTGTCGAAGACGATCCCTCGATCCTGATGGTCCTTAGTGCCTACTTGTCCGGCGAGGGCTATCGGGTATTGCAGGCTGAAAACGGTGAGCAGGCCTTCGAAATATTGGCCAGCAAGCCGCACCTGGATCTTATGGTCACCGACTTTCGCCTGCCGGGAGGTATTTCGGGGGTACAGATCGCCGAGCCTGCGCTGAAGTTGCGACCTGATTTGAAAGTCATCTTTATCAGTGGTTACCCGGCAGAAATCCGTGACACGGGCAGCCCGATTACCCTGACGGCGCCGATTCTGGCCAAGCCGTTCGACCTCGACACGCTGCAGGCCCAAATCCAGAAACTGCTGGCCTGACCCAAACTTGTAGCAGCTGCCGAAGGAACGAGGCTGCGTTCGAGTGCGCAGCGCTCGCAATCCCGGCAATCGGGGAGTACCAGATTACCGTGTTGCTCGATTTTACGACGGCTACGCCGCCGAACGCAGCCTCGTTCCTTCGGCAGCTGCTACGTAATCAGGTGTTTCAAAGCCCCTGCTGCAACGCCGGATCATCCGGGTTCTGCTGCTCCAGTTGCGCGAGCAACACCTGCACGTTCTGCAATTGCCCGGCTTCTTTCCAGTAGCCGATCAACAACACCCGTGCCTTGCGATTGGCAGGCTGGCGTTGCAGCAGCTCTTCGAGCTGGCGTTGCGCAGCTTCCAGTTGGTCGAGGTCATGCAGGGCGGTGGCCAGCTTGTAGCGGTAATCACTGTTGTCAGGCTCCAGCTCCACGGCCTTGGCTAGACCGAGCAGGGCGTACTCGGTCTGGCCGTGATTGAGCAGCCAGATTCCCAGCGTATGTTGCAAGTAAGCCGAGTCAGGATGTGCCTCAAGTTGGCTGGCCAATAATTGGCGCGCTTGCTCCGCTTGGCCGCGCTTATCCAGCAGGTCAATCTGCGCGGCCACGGCCTTGATGTCGTCCGGGGCCAGGCGGGTCATTTGCTCCAGTGCAGCCTGGGCGTTATCCAGTTGCCCTTCGTGCAGGTACAGCCGGGCAAGCTGACCCTGAGCTTGCGGGTCGTCGGGACGGGTCTTGAGGTCGCGCTCGAACTCGTCGATTACTTGCTGCAACGGGCCGAAGTACAGCCCCTGTTCATCCGGGGACAACCCGAGCAGGGCATTGGCCGCAGCAAAACGCACAGTCTGCTCCGGATCATCCAATAGCGGCCCCAGCAGCAGCGTGCGCTGGGCGTTGGGTACCAGCCCGACAATGCTCTGGATCGCAGCCGTGCGCACCAGTGGTGAGGTGCTGTGCAAATCGGCGTCGGCCAACTTCAGCGCCTGTGGGCTTGGGTAGTTAGGCAACTCGGCATGCAGTTTGACGCGGCGCGCATCGGTCAAGTCGTTGCGCGCCAGTTGCTGATAGAGCACGCGAGCGGCACCGGGCTTACCGTTTTGGGCCATATCCAGTGCGATGGAATAACGTTGGCTCAGAGTGGGCGTCGGGACAGTCGGAGCAGGGCGCATCGAATACCAAAGACCCGCAGCAATAACCGCGGACAGAAGGCTGATGACGAGGTAGCGGCGTGGCTGGGTCATCCAATATCCAGAAACAGGCGAGCGTATGAGGTGCAAGATTGGGACAGTAGAGGGCTTGAGTCAAACGCTGTAGCCGTTGAAGAGCGAGGCGAGGCTACGACCGGCGCCGCAGCCTGGCGACACTGGCGGATAAAAAAAGCCCCGCGACCGAATGAGCGCGGGGCTAAAAAATGGTTGGTTGCGGCCAACCAAAGGAGCTCGTTGAATCAGTGCGCGCTTGCGAAGGTCTCGGCTTGCCAGCCGCCACCCAGCGCTTTGTAGATGGCCACTACGCCGCGATACAGCTCAACCTCGGCCTGGGCCTGGCTGTCTTCAGCCGCCAGACGCTCGCGCTGGGCGTCGAGCAGGACCAGAAAGTCCACTGTGCCTTCGCGGTAGCGGATAGCAGCCAGGTCAGCGGCAGTTCGGCTGGATTCGCTTTGACGAATCAGCGACACCAAACGCTGCTGGCGTTTGCCGTAATCACTAAAAGCGTTTTCTGACTCTTCCAGTGCCAACAGCACTTGCTGTTCATAACTGGCCAGGGCGCCATCGGCTTCTGCGTCGGCACCGCGCAGGCGTGCACGCACGCTGCCCAGATCAAACGCTGGCCAGGTAATGCGCGGGCCGAGGGCCCAAGCATTGGCCGCAGCCGAACCGATTTGCGAACCACGCCCGGCGGTAAAACCGAGGAAGCCGCTCAAGCTGACCCGAGGGAACAAGTCGGCCTTGGCCACCCCTATCCGGGCAGTGGCCGCGGCCAGCTTGCGCTCGGCACTCATGATGTCGGGTCGGCGCTGCAGCAGGTCACCTGGGTTGCCGATGTTCAAGGCTTTGGCAATCGCCGGCAGCTGCGCCGGGCTCAGGTCAACGCTGAGCTGCTCAGGGCGTTGGCCCAGCAAGGTGGCGATACGATTGCGTTCGCGTACTTGTTCGGCCTGCAATTGCGGCACACTTGCCTCAACCGCCGCCAAGCGAGCATCAGCGCGCATCACGTCCAGTTCGTCACCAACGCCTGCGTCACGCAGGCTTTCGGTAATGGCCTTGGAATCTTGCTGGTTTTTCAGGTTGGCCAGGGCAATACGCTCGCGCAGTTGTGCACCGCGCAACTCACCGTAGGCGTCCACCAGCTCGGCAATCATGGTCACTTGCAACTGATACAAATCGGCTGCAGCCCCTTGTTCGTCGGCGTCGCTGGCCTCCAGCTCACGCTGGATGCGGCCAAACAGATCGATTTCCCAGGCCATGTCCAGGCCCAGGTCATAGCGCTCACTGTTGACGCGCTTCTCGGTGGTCCCTGGAATCTGGCCCTTGCCGACATCGCTGCTGACTCGGCTGGTGATGGTCGGCATGGCGTCATTGCTGACGTCATCACGGATCGCCCGGGCCGCGCGCAGGCGGGCAAATGCCACGCGCAGCTCGCGGTTGCCAGCCAGTGACTGAGTCACCAACTGGTTGAGGGTCGGGTCATCAAACTGCTGCCACCAGATCCCTTCAAAATGCGCTCGGTCAAAACCCTTGAGGTTGTCGGCACTGATATGTGCAGGTTCTGTCGCCGGGGTTTTGTAGTCCGGGCCAACGGCGCAGGCGCTCAAAGCCAGTACCAACAGGCTTGGCAGGAATACTCTCACGCTCATTGTTGCGACTCCAGCTTGAGGTGTTTGGCGGCTTTGCGCGCTTCACTGCGCTCCACATAACGGCGGATCAAGACGTAGAACACCGGCGTCAGCAGCAGACCGAAGAAGGTCACCCCGAGCATCCCGGAGAACACCGCTACACCCATGGCGTGACGCATTTCTGCACCGGCGCCGCTGGAGAGCACCAGAGGCACCACACCCATGATGAAGGCGAACGACGTCATCAGGATCGGCCGCAGACGCAGGCGGCAGGCTTCCAGTACCGCATCCAGCGGGTTCATGCCTTCTTCCTGCTTGTCCTTGGCAAACTCGACAATCAAAATCGCGTTCTTGCACGCCAACCCCACCAGTACGATCAATCCGATCTGGGTGAAGATGTTGTTGTCGCCTCCCGACAGAATCACCCCGGTAATCGCTGATAGCAGCGTCATCGGTACGATCAGGATCACCGCCAGCGGCAGGCTCCAGCTTTCGTATTGGGCGGCCAGTACCAGGAACGCCAGCAGTACGCAGAGCGGGAACACGAACAGGGCGGTATTGCCTGAAAGGATTTGCTGATAGGTCAGCTCAGTCCATTCGAAGGTCATGCCGTTAGGCAGTTCTTCCTTGAGCAGTTTCTCCATCGCCGCTTCAGCTTGACCCGAGCTGTAGCCCGGTGCCGCTGCGCCGTTGATTTCTGCGGTG
Source organism: Pseudomonas sp. ML2-2023-6 (assembly GCF_037055265.1). Classification (NCBI taxonomy): domain Bacteria; kingdom Pseudomonadati; phylum Pseudomonadota; class Gammaproteobacteria; order Pseudomonadales; family Pseudomonadaceae; genus Pseudomonas; species Pseudomonas sp. ML2-2023-6. The sequence continues at coordinate 3,172,649 of NZ_CP146347.1, forward strand.
ACAAAACCGTTGTAGTGCATGACGCGATCCGGGCCTGCGGTGTCGCTGATCTTGATGAAGGTCGCCAGCGGGATCATTTCGCCCTTGTTGTTGCGCACTTTCAGTTGGCCAATCTGCTCGGGCTCCAGACGGAACTGCTGCTCGGCTTGTACGTTGACCTGATAAGTGCGACCGAAGCGGTTGAAATCGTTGGCATACAGCGAGCCCAGATAGATCTGCAGGGTGTCGAAGATGTCGCTGATGGCAACGCCATGAGTCTTGGCTTTTTCGCGGTCGATGGCAGCATCGACTTGCGGAACGTTGACCTGATAGCTGGTGAACAACCCGGCCAGTTCCGGCACGCTATGGCTCTTGGTAATTACGTTCTGCACTTCCTTGTACAGTTCGTCATAGCCCAGGCCAGCGCGGTCCTCGACTTGCAGGCGAAAGCCGCCAATGGTGCCCAGCCCTTGTACTGGTGGTGGCGGGAAGATCGCGATATAGGCTTCCTGGATATCCGCAAACTCTGCATTCAGCGTGGCGGCAATAGCTGCGGCTGACTGGCTTGGGTCCTTGCGTTGATCGAAGTCCTTGAGCGCGACAAACACGATGCCGCTGTTCGGGCTGTTGGTGAAACCATTGATCGACAGGCCGGGGAAGGCGATCGAGTTGGCAACACCGGGCTGCTTGAGGGCCAGCTCCGACATGCGTTTGATCACCTCTTCGCTACGATCCAGGCTCGCGGCGTCTGGCAGTTGAGCAAAGGCCACCAGATATTGCTTGTCTTGCGGCGGTACAAAACCGGTCGGGGTGTGGGCAAAACCGGCCCAGGTCAACACCATCAAACCTGCATACACCAGCATTGCGATCCCGCTGCCACGAATAATCCGGCGCACGGTGCCGACGTAGCCATTACTGGCCTTGACGAAGAAGCGGTTGAACGGACCGAACAGCCAGCTCCCGAACAGTCGATCAAGTACACGGGTGAAGCGGTCTTTCGGTGCGTTATGACCCTTGAGCAGTACAGCGGCCAGGGCAGGGGACAAGGTCAGCGAGTTGAAAGCCGAGATCACCGTCGAAATCGCGATGGTCAGAGCGAACTGCTTATAGAACTGTCCGGTCAGGCCCGAGATAAATGCAGCCGGGATAAACACCGCACACAGTACCAGGGCGGTGGCGATGATCGGGCCGGTCACTTCACGCATGGCCCGCTTGGTGGCGTCCACCGGGTTGAGCCCCAGTTCGATATTCCGCTCGACGTTCTCCACCACCACAATGGCATCGTCGACCACGATACCGATGGCCAGCACCAGCCCGAACAGCGACAGGGCGTTGAGCGAAAAGCCGAACATATGCATCACAGCAAACGTACCGATCAGCGATACGGGCACTGCCACCAACGGAATAATCGAGGCGCGCCAAGTTTGCAGGAACAGGATAACAACCAGTACTACCAGAATCAGTGCTTCAAACAGGGTATGGACTACCGCTTCGATCGAACCGCGAACGAAGATTGTTGGGTCATACACGATGTCGAAGTCCATGCCTTCCGGGAAGTTCTGTTTCAGTTCGGCCATCTTGGCGCGAACGTCATTGGATATCTGGATCGCATTGGAGCCCGGGCGCTGGAAGATCGGTATCGCCACCGCCGGTTGGTTGTTCAGCAAGGAACGCAGGGCGTACTGGCTGGAGCCCAGTTCAACCCGGGCTATGTCTTTGAGGCGAGTGATCTGGCCATCATCGCCGGAGCGAATAATGATGTTTTCGAACTCTTCCTCACTGACCAGTCGGCCCTGGGTGTTAACCGACAGCTGGAAGCTGGTTGCGTTGGGGGCAGGGGGGGCGCCCAGCGCACCGGCAGCCACCTGGCGGTTTTGCTCGCGGATGGCGTTGACCACATCGGTAGCGGTCAGGTTGCGCGATGCGGTCTTGTTTGGATCGAGCCACACCCGCAACGAGTAGTCACCCATGCCGAACAGTTGCACATCGCCGATGCCGTTCAGCCGTGCCAGCTCATCCTTGATATTGAGGATGGCGTAGTTGGACAGGTACAGCATGTCGTAGCGCTGGTCCGGGGAGGTCAAGTGCACAACCATGGTCAGGTCGGGCGAAGCCTTGTCTACCGTGATACCGATGCGCGTCACTTCTTCGGGCAGCTTGGGCTGGGTCCGGGTGACGCGGTTTTGCACCTGCACCTGAGCGTTGTCCAGGTCAGTGCCCAGGGCAAAGGTGATGGTCAGGGTGATCTTGCCGTCAGCGGTGGACTGCGAAGACATATACAACATGTTTTCAACACCGGTAATGGCTTGTTCCAACGGCGCGGCGACGGTTTCGCCGATCACTTTAGGGTTGGCACCCGGGAAGCTGGCGCGCACCACGACGGTAGGTGGAACCACTTCCGGGTATTCACTGATAGGTAATTGGAACAGCGAAATGCCGCCCGCAATCAGTATCAACAGTGAAAGCACAGCGGCGAAAATCGGCCGCTGGATGAAGAACTGGGAAAAATTCATCGGTGTTTTCGTCCCTTAACCGCGAGGAGTCGCGACGCTGGCCAGCTTCGGCGCGCCAGAGGCGGGCTTGGCAGGTGACAGGTTGCTGGCTTCCAGGGCTTGTCGTTGTTGTGCCAGTGCGGCGAGGGTTTGTTCGTTGGCCATCGGGATCACCTCAGGCGTCACCGGTGAGCCAGGGCGCACTTTCTGCAAGCCCTTGACGATGATCGTGTCGTCCTTGTTCAGGCCGCTGCGAACAATGCGCAGGCCTTCGATTTTCGGACCAAGATCAACGGCGCGGTACACCGACTTGTTGTCGTCACCCATCACCAGCACGAATTTTTTGCCCAGGTCAGTGCCGACCGCTTCGTCATTGATCAGCACAGCGGAGTAAGTGCCGCTGCCGACCAGCTTCAATCGCGCATACAGCCCAGGAGTGAAGCTGCCGTCGGTGTTGTCGAACACGGCGCGACCACGGATGGTGCCGGTTTTCGGGTTGACCTGGTTATCGACGAAATTCATCTGGCCCAGATGCGGGTTGCCGTCTTCATTGGACAAACCGAGGTATACCGGCGTGCTCTGGCCGCGTTGGCCCTGGCGGGCAAGCTGGCTGTACTTGAGGAACACACGCTCGTCTGCGTCAAAGTAGGCATACACCTTGTCGGTGGACACTACGCTGGTCAGCGGCGTGACATCCGCGCTGACGATGTTGCCTGCGGTGATTTCGGCACGGCTGACGCGGCCACTGATTGGCGAGGTGACGCGGGTAAAGCTCAGGTTGAGTTTTGCCAGGTCCAGCTGTGCCTGGATCGCCGCGACACCGGCGCGTGCAGCCTGGGAAGCTGTGCTGCGCGAGTCGGCCAGCTCAGCCGAGATGGCATTGCTTTGGCGCAGACGTTCGCCGCGCTGGGCTTCGTTTTCACTGCGGGTAGCGTTGGCGCGTGCTTGTTGCACCTCGGCTTCAAGACGACGTACTTCAGCCTGGAACGGGCGCGGATCAATCTGGAACAGCAGGTCGCCCTTTTTCACCAGGGCGCCCTCGGTAAAGGCGACCTGATCAATCTGGCCCGACACGCGTGGACGAATTTCTACGGTTTCCGGTGCTTCGAGGCGACCTGTGAACTCGTCCCATTCATTGACCGGCTGTTCCAGCACCTTGGCCACACTGACTTTTGCAGCGGAAGCAGGAGCAGTCGCTTGTGGTGTTTTACCGCATGCGCTCATCACCACGATGGCCAAGGCCGCGAGTGGGAAGCGCAAATGTTTAAGTGACCGTTCCATGGGGGGAGTCCGCCAATCTATTGAGATGGGCGGATAATGCTGGCACGCGAGCTGGCGCACGAATCGAACCCAGCGAAGATCAATATCATCCGGAATGATAGAAAGCCGAACCGAGCCCTCTAGCCTGCGCTTTTTGTTAGGGTACTATCAATTAAAAAAAGCATGAACTCATTATTGATGTGGAGCGAGCCTGCTCGCGAAGAGCCCTGGTGAGACCTTCGCGAGCAGGCTCGCTCCCACGGTTGCTTCACTGTAATCCTCAAAAGTTGATCGAGGCACTCAACCTGGCCGTCAGCGGAGCACCCTGGAATGCATAGTTGTCACCCATGTATCCGCCCACATCGCGCCAGTAGCGCTTGTCGAACAGGTTGTCGACGCTCAGCCGGAACACTGTGTCATAGCCCTCGATTCGGGTGCTGTAACGGCTGCCGATATTGAAGATGGCGTAGGCGTCCGCCTGTACCCCACCTTGCTGGCTGGCGTACTTTTTGCCGCTGTATTGCACGCCACCCAGCAGCGCCAGCCCATCGACCCAGGGCAGGGCGTAATCGCCGTAAAGGCTGGCACGCAGGGTTGGCACATTGATGGTTTGGTGCCCTTCATAGTCAGGGGTGCCGCTACCCGTAACCCGCGAGCGAATCGCCGCCACACTGGCTGCAATCTGCAGGCGCTCGCTGGCCCAACCATTGGCGGCGAGTTCCAGACCGGTGTTTTTCTGCTCGCCCTGCTGCACGTAGGTGAACTCACCCGGAGTCGCATCGGGACGTGCGTACTGGTAGTCCTGACGGATCTGGAACAGCGTGGCGCTCAGGCTGATGCGCCGCCAGTCGTACTTGACCCCAGCCTCGATCTGCCGCGACACGCTAGGGGCCAGGATTTCAAAGGCATTGCTGGCATACCACGGCGCTGTGCCGCCCAGCGACAAGCCCTTGCTGTAGCGGGTATACAGCGACAGGTTTTGCACCGGCTTGTAGATCAGTGCGGCCTGGGGCAGGAACTCGTAGCGTTGGGTATGGCGGGTGGTGTCGCCCTGATCGTCGAAGGTACGCTCATCCAGACGCACTTCACGCCCGCCAATTACGGTCTGCCATTGTTCGTTAAAGCTGATGCGGTCGTTGAAAAATACCCCGTATTGGCGGCTGTCCAGACGGCGATAGCTGTCTTGGAGCGGCCCGTCGTAGCGCGCAAAGTCCTGCGGTTCGCTGTCGATATTGCCGCTGCCGATCATTTCGTTGACCAGCTCGCGCTGATCGACCACACGTCTGAATGCACTGCTGCCGACGGTCAGTTCATGGCCGATGCCCCCCGTATCAAACTGACCACTCAGTGCGGCCTGTACTTCGTCGTTGCGCCGGGTATCGTCCGGGCTCTGGAAGTCGTAAATGTCGTAACCGCCTTCGGGGCTGAAGTAGTTGGGCACCGTGCTGGTGCAACTGGTTGAGCCGTAACAGCCCCAGGCAAACGAGCTGTAGTCATCAATCACCACCTTGCTGCGCGAGGCGCTGAGGCTGCCTTTCCAGTTTTCGCTGAAGTGGTATTCGAAGTTGCCGTTGATATTCAGCGAATCAATGGTCACCGGCCTGGAGCCGCTCTGGTGCGCCAGCAGTTTTTTCGGCGAGGCATGGTGCGGCAACTCGGTGCCACCGAGCAGTTGATAGCCCGGCACCGAACGCTGCTCCTTGTTTTGATACTCCACATCCAGTTGCAGCAGCGCGTCAGGGCTGATGTTCCAGTCAAACGCCACCGCCGCGAAATCGCGCTGGCCATTGGCGTGTTCTACATAGGAGTGGAGATCTTCATGGGCGAAGTTGGCACGTAGCCCGAACTGCTGCTCACTGCCGAACCAGCCACCCACATCGGTGGCCAAGTAGCCACTGCCACGGTCGTCGGTCGAAACGGTGACCGAACGCACATCGGCCGCCCGTTTGGTCACGTAGTTCACCACGCCGCCGGGCTCGGAAACGCCGCTTTGCAGGCCGGACAGGCCCTTGAGCAACTCCACCTGCTGTTTGTTTTCCAGGCCGACGTTTTGCTCGCCGGTGATGGTGCGGCCGTTGATCTTGTAGCTGCTGGCCGAGTTCAGCGAGAAACCGCGCACCACGAAGTTCTCGTAATAACCAATGGGCGCATAGCTTTCACCCACGGAAGCGTCATTGCGCAACACCTCGCTGAGCAGCCGGGCTTGTTGATCCTTGATCAGGGTGTCGGTAAACACCGAAATCGCCGCAGGGGTATCCAGCAGGGGCGCCGCCTCGAAGCCACCGACCCAGGCGTTGTCAGCCTGGTAGCCGCCGGTGTCATCGGCGGTAATGGACGTCGCGGGCAGTTCGGTGTTGGCCGCGTGGGCCACAGGCACTGTGCTGGACAGCAGCAGGCCAAGGGTCAGCAGGTTGAGCGTGAACCGCGGGGCGGACTCTCCCTCGTTGAAAGTCCGGTAAAGCATGTTCATGCAAAGCTCCTGAACGATGGGCAGGCTTGAGGCCAGGCCTGTTTCTCAAGCGCGCATCATACATAACCGTCCGCACAGGGTAGCGGTCAGATGATTTTAAGGCGCGTTTTTTTAGTTTAAATATTGAGAAAATCCCTACATAAATAGCTTGCTGACGTAAGTTAAAGTGCGTGACTTCCAGTATGGATTTTGCGTTTAAAGCCATTTTTATCATTTTGTTTTTGTATCACCCGCAGATGTTGCTTTGCTGTATCCAGCGTGGCTAACGGCGCTCGTCAACTCAATGAATTTACACTTCCCCTCAGCGATATATGCAAGTTTGAGCAGATTGAGGGCAACAAGAGCACCAGGATGAAAGATCAAATCATGAAAGTTTCTGATAGAACCCGTTCCGGGGGGCGTGTACTTGCAAGTTGTTGTCTGGCGCTCTTGGCAGGGCTTGCAACACTCCCGGTGCAGGCGGTAACGATCCCGATTTCTGCCCATTTCTCCCCTGATTCGAGCAACCCGCAGATTAACGAGTTTAAAAACACAACCGCTGACTCTGGTATTTGTGCTATCTACGCCACTTTGTGCCGTGCGAGTAATCTGTTCAGTATTAGCTTGCGATTTGAGGCGCGAACGCAGCGCGCGATTCTCGCCAAGCATGCCAATCCTCGAGAGGGCGCAATGATCAAGGTCCCGGCCAATGACAGAATCGTTCTAGTAACAAATTCGAGGGGGCAGTCGGTTGAGATCAAGTTGTCCATTACAGCTTTTAGCGCGACCCACAATACAAGCAATGTTGGAGTTATGATTGGTATGCTGGGGTTGGGTGCAAATGATAGCCAAAATAGACTTTGGGCGGGTGCATGGGGGGCGGCTGCAAGTATGCCCTGTACGCTTGGTAGCTTTATGGGGGCCGCCCATACCTTCGCCAATTACTTCTGGTGGACACCACGTGAAGAAATTTGTGCCAAAAGCCCATCATATGAGATCGATAGCCTGAGACTGAGCAATCCTAGCGTGTCTTACCGGATGACCACCCCTGATCCGCTGAAAATGGAGTCTGGAACTTATGAGGGTTCGCTGACTTACTCAGTGGGCCCGGGTGGGGATTTCGACTTTGGCGATAATCTGCTCGCCACCGACGACAGTGTCACCTTGAACTTCACCCTGACCGTTGAACATACCCTCAAGTTTCAGTTTCCGGCTGGCTACGGTTCCGTCACCCTTAACCCTGCAGGCGGTTGGCAGCAATGGTTGAACAAGGGGCGACGTCCGGAAAAGTTGTGGGCCGACCAGCGCTTCAAAATATGGGCATCCTCGCCGTTCAGTGTAACGCTGCAGTGTGATAACGCATTGAATGACCAGTGCGCGATCAAGAACGCTGCGGGCCACACTGTCCCAGTGGCTACGCGATTAACGTTGCCCGGCGGCTTGCGTAATGCCTCGAATCAAACGCTCGAGCGCTTTCTATTAAGTACCAACCCTGAGGTGATTTCGCCCAGCCAGTACGTGGATAACGGCAATGCTACGTTGCACTTCGAAGTCGATCGAGATCAGGTCAAAACAATGATTGATGAGCACTCGGGTAGCACATACAAGGGCAATATCACGGTGATCTGGAACAGTGAAATCTGAAACTGTCCTGTAGCCGCTGCCGCAGGCTGCGACAAGGCCCAAAGGGCCTTCAAAAGCGGGGCTGGTGCACCGCCCATCGCATCCTGTTGCAGTGGCTACGGCCTGGCAACCAGCAGGTTGGTAGTGGGGCAAACCTTGATTTAGAGGCTTTGGATGGGGTATAGCTAATAGGCCGACTCAACGTAATACAGGAAATTTCAACGCCATATGGATGGAATCACACGTATCAATCGCCAGTTGGGCTCACACTTCGCATCCCTGATTGCAAGCTGTGGGCCTCACGTCAAATGCTGCTTCAGTGCAGTCACAGGGTTTGTTTCCCGCCTTCTTGCACACTTCGCTTTACCTCTGCTGAGACCCTGCTTCTCAGGCAGTTGCGCCAATGGGCGCCTGTGTTACTTCCCTCCGCCTGATCATTTCTGACTACTAGCCCTTCCGGCTCGCGCATGCCCCGCTTTTAACGGTGCGTTCTGCTGCCCGGTTTTTGTATTTGAAACCACTTTTTGATCCGAAGCGTTTCAGCGAGCGACCCCATCGACGTTCGCGCTACAAGGAGCTGTACTCATGATTTATTTTCAGGGCAAACGAATTTTCAGTGCCATCTTCGATATGGACGGCACCATGTTCGACACCGAGCGCCTGCGGTTCAAGACCCTCAAGCAGGCAGCTCTAGAGATTTACGGTACGCCGCTTAGTGAAGAAACCCTGATCGGCTCACTGGGTTTGAGTGCCAAAAAAGCCGAGGAACTGGCCAAGGCCAACCATGGCCAGGACTTCCCCTACGCACAGGTCAGGTTGCGCGCCGATGAGCTGGAACTGGCTTTTGTGCGTGATCATGGTGTGCCGATCAAGGATGGCCTGCTCGAAGTGCTGGAGCGCCTGCGCAAATACGGTCTGACCATGGCCGTGGCTACTTCAAGTCGCCGGGCTATCGCCGAGGAGTACTTGATCAATGCCAATGTGCTCAAGTATTTCGATGTCACGGTGTGCGGTGATGAGGTCAGCCAGGGCAAACCCCATCCCGAAATCTTCCTCAAGGCGGCCAGCGCGCTCAATTGTCTGCCACAGCATTGCCTGATGCTCGAGGACTCGCAAAACGGTCTGCTGTCGGCCATACGCGCCGAAGGGCAGCCGATCCTGATCGAAGACATCAAGCCTCCGGCGCCCGAGGTCAAGGCCGGGGCACTCAAGGCGTACCTGAGCATGCACGGCTTTTTGGGCGACCTGAACGAGTGCATGCCTGACCTGGGCACCCCGGCGCTGACCGAGAGCTTCCCGCCGACCCTCAATCAATTCAGTGCCGGGATTCATGGTTTCGGTGCGATGGGGGGCGGCTACCTGACGCAAATTTTCTCCCATTGGGATGGCTACACCCGACCGTGCGAGATTATCGCCGCGACCCGTTCACGGATGCTGCGCGAAACCATTCAGGCGTTTGGCCGCTTCAGCGTGCGTTACAGCGCCACGTCTTTCGACCAGACCATCGAAAACCTGAACATGATCGACATGGACGACGCCGAAGCGGTGATCCGCATGTACGACGTGGCAGAAATCATTGGGCTGAGCCTCCCTGAAACGGCAATCCGCAAGCAAGCTGGGGTTATTGCCAAGGGCCTGATCCGTCGCTACGAGCGCCGTGGTCGTGAATTGACGATTCTAATTGTGCTGAACAAAGTCGGCGGCGCGGACTTTGTCCGTCGACATGTGCAGGCGCAACTGGAGCTGCTGGTATCCCCTGAACTGTCGCGCAAGATTCTCGACAACACCCATTTTGTCGAGACCGTGGTTAGCCGCATTGTCTCCAAACTGTCCAACGAAGCGCTGGTGCGCCAGTTGCGGATCAAGTCGAAGATGTTCCAGAACAGTTTGAGCGATGAACCGGTTGTGCCTACGGCAGCCCCACGGACCCCGGTGCCGGAATACGAGCGTCTGATCAGCCGCTTTCGGCCTTTCGCCCAGTCCAGTAACGCTTTGAGCCAGTTGCATTTGATCCTGTTCAACAGTGAGCCGGACATGCCGCTTTATGCCCAGCGCTGCAGTAATTTGCTTGAGCGCTTGCGCCAGGTGAAGACTGTTGATGACATCACCCAGACCCAGGTAATCAAGAACCTGTTGTGGAACGGCCCCCACGCAATCATTGCCTGGTATGCCAGCCTGCTGGGGTATTCCTGGTTGGGGCAGGGCATGGGCGATCCACGGGTCAGCGAGTTGGCGCAGCGCCTGATCGGCGAGGCAGTCGGCCCGGCACTGGTGGCCGAAAACCCGCATATGGCCGATGCCGTGACCGGGTTTTCGAAAACCTTTCTGCAGCGCTGCAACACTTCCTTCAAGGACCCCTGCGCTCGAGTGGGGCGTGATCCGCTGCGCAAGCTGCAACGTAACGAGCGGATTTTCCGCAGTATCGACCTGGCCAAAAAGCACGGAATTGACAGCAGCGCCCTGGAGTTCGGCACTGCACTGGCGCTGCACTACGCGCTGTGCACAACCGACAGCAAGGATCAGGAGTGCCAACTGATGCGTAGTCTGTATCAGGCCAGCGGCAGCATCGAGGCTGTGCTGACCTATACCGGGAGCTACAACGGCCAGCCGTATCCGGGGTTGGACCCGATCAAGGATGCAGCGCTGATCACCTCCGTCTGCGGACATTTCCATGGCCCCGTCTGTGCTGAATTCGTCATGCCTGTGATCTGATTCGATCAAGCGGTGAGGTCTGCAATGGGCCAGTCTGGAAGGTCTGTTAAAGGAGCTGATGATGATCCGACTGACCCTGGCCGAGGCTTACGAGCTGGCCGAATCGATCTTGTTGCATAACGGTTTCAACCAGGCCCATGCCCGTGCGGTGAGCGCTACGGTGCTGGCCGGGGAGCGCGATGGCTGTGCTTCCCACGGGCTTTACCGGGTACTCGGTTGTGTGAACTCACTGCGTGCGGGCAAGGTTTGTGCTGATGCCGTGCCACAAGTGATCGATCAGGCGCCTTCAATTGTGCGTGTGGATGCGGCGGGAGGTTTTTCCCAATTGGCATTCCAGGCAGGTTTGCCATTGCTGGAGGAAAAAACCCGGGCTAACGGTATCGCGGCATTGGCGATCAATCGTTGTGTGCACTTCTCGGCACTCTGGGTGGAGATCGAACAGTTGACCGCAGCCGGGCTGGTGGCGCTGGCCTGCAACCCGAGTCATGCCTGGGTGGCGCCGGCAGGCGGTAGCCAACCGGTGTTCGGCACCAACCCCATTGCATTCGGCTGGCCACGGGCGGGGCGTGATCCGTTTGTGTTCGACTTCGCCACCAGCGCTATCGCCCGTGGCGATATCGAGCTGCATCGCCGGGCGGGCAAGGCGATTCCTGAAGGTTGGGGGGTTGATGCCCAGGGGCAGCCGAGCACCGATGCCAATGTGGTGCTCGATACGGGCGCGATGTTGACTTTCGGCGGGCATAAAGGCTCGGCGCTGGCGGCGATGGTGGAGTTGATTGCCGGGCCCTTGATCGGCGATTTGACCAGTGCCGAGTCCTTGGCGTATGACGCGGGCAGCAAGTCGTCGCCGTACCATGGCGAGTTGATTATCGCGTTCGATCCGCAGCGTTTTCTGGGGGCTGCCACCGAGCAGCATCTGGCGCGGGCCGAGGTATTGTTTGCCGGTATTGAAGGGCAGGGTGCGCGTTTGCCGTCACAACGACGCTATGAGGCACGGGCGCGTAGCGAGGTGGAGGGGGTGCAGATCCCGCAGGCTTTGTATAACGATCTGCAGGCGTTGGTGCTTAACTGATCCTGCTGCGTTTGTAGATACTCTGTTCTAGGTCAAGCTCTGGTGGGAGCGAGCCTGCTCGCGAATGTTCTTCGCGAGCAGGCTCGCTCCCACGCTTGAAGTATCTCCTCAGCGGCGACGGTTGTGTTTACGCCAATGAGTCACTACGACGAGAAGCTGGCGCAACAGGCTCGCCCAGCGCCGAGATCCGCGCCGCAGATTCCGCATCAACCTGATGCAGCGACTTGCCACGAGTCTCGCGGGTCAGGGCGACGGCAACGATCGAGATCAGCGATGCTCCGACCAGATACCAGGCGATGGGTGTCGAGCTGTGGTACTTGTTGAGCAAGGTGATGGCGATCAGCGGGGCCAGTGAACCGGCAAAGATCGGCGCTACCTGGTAGCACAGCGACAATGCTGTATAACGCACGTGGGTCGGGAACATCTCGGCCATCAACGCCGAGTACGGTGCGTAGGTCATCGACTCAATCGCCAGCCCCAGCGTAATGGCCGCCATGATCAGCCAGTTGTTGCCGGTGTCCATCATCGGGAATCCGACAAAACCCCAGAACGCAGTGAGTACGGCACCCACCAGATATACTGGCTTGCGCCCGACCAGATCGGACAGATAGCCCATCAGCGGGATCATGAAAAAATGCAGCAGGTGAGCACCGAACATCAGCAGCAGTATTTCTGAGGTGTCCTTGTGCACCACCAGTTTCAGGTAGGTGATCGAGAAGGTCACCACGGTGTAGTACAGAATGTTTTCCGCAAAGCGGGCACCGATGCCCACCAGTACCGAGCGCCAGTGGTGACGCAGCACTTCAACCACACCAAGCTGTTGTTGCTTGTTTTGCGCCTGGCGCGCCTGGGCTTCCTTGAAGATCGGCGCATCATCGACGCTGGTGCGGATCCAGTAGCCGATCAGTACCACAACTGCCGAGAACCAGAACGCTATACGCCAGCCCCAAGCGAGAAAGTCCGCTTCAGACAAGGTTGTCGACAACAGCAGCAATGCCACGGTGGCTACCAGATTGCCTGCGGGCACCCCGGCTTGCGGCCAACTGGCCCAAAAGCCCCGGCGGTTATCCGGGCAGTGTTCGGAAACCAGCAAAATGGCACCACCCCATTCTCCGCCGAAGGCGAAGCCCTGAATCAGGCGCAGCAGCACCAGCAGCACCGGCGCGGCATAGCCAATACTGTCGAAACCAGGCAGGCAACCCATCAGGAAGGTGGTGATACCGACCACCACCAGGCTCAGTTGCAGCAAGCGCTTGCGGCCGAATTTGTCACCGTAGTGACCGAACACCAGACCGCCTATTGGCCGTGCGAGAAAACCGACCGCGTACAGGGCGAAGGCGGCGATGATGCCGTCAATCGGGCTGTCGGTCTGGCGGAAAAACAGCTGGCCGAAGACCAGTGCCGAGGCGGTGCCATAGAGGAAGAACTCATACCACTCGGCGACTGTGCCGGCCATGGCTGCGGCCACGACGCGTTTCAGTCCCGCCGGAGTGGTTGTAGCGTGAGAGGGTTTGGTCGACATGGAGTGTGTCCTGTAGGGCCGTGAAAACAGGTGGGCCGGGGCGGTCGCTCAAACGCCCGCCCCGGCAATCAATCAAAGACCGACATCGGGCAGATGCGGACGGTTGGCCAGAGCCTTGGCCATGATCCGCTCGACAAATTCACGATCTTCCCGGGGCAGGGCCAAACGCGGTGGGCGGGTCAGCGCGCTGCCGCGACCGGCAATCGCTTCACACAGCTTGATGCACTGCACCAGGTCGGCGCGGGCGTCCAGGTGCAGGATCGGCATCAGCCACTCATAGATCGGCATGGCTTCGGCAAAACGCCCGGCCTTGGCCAGACGGAAGATGGTTTCGCCTTCTTTTGGGAACACGTTGGACATACCCGATACCCAGCCTTCGGCACCCACCGCGAGGCTTTCGAGGACCACGTCGTCGAGGCCCGCAAACAGCACAAAGCGGTCGCCGACTTCATTGCGGATATCGATAAAGCGGCGGGTATCACCCGAGGAGTCCTTGAAGCACACCACGTTGTCGCAATCGGCCAGGGAAATCAGGATTTCGGGGGTTACGTCGTTTTTGTAGATGGGCGGGTTGTTGTAGACCATCAGCGGCACGTCGGCGTTTTTGGCCACGTAGCGGTAATGCTCGGCGGTTTCGAAGGGCTTGGAGCCATAGACCAGCGCGGGCATCAGCATGACGCCATCGACGCCGACCTTGCGCACCGCGTTGGCCACCTTGGCGGCTTGCACGCTGGTGAATTCGGCCACGCCGCAGATCACCGGCACCCGACCGCGGGAGGCGTCCACCGCGACTTCAGTCACGGCGATTTTCTCTTCGGCGGTCAACGAGGTGTTTTCCCCCACCGAACCGCACACCACCAGGCCCGAGACGCCGTCACGGATCACGTTGGAAATCACCTGGTGGGTCTTGTCCAGGTTGATGGTGAAGTCATCGTTGAATTGAGTGGTCACCGCAGGGAAGACGCCACTCCAGTTGATGCGCTTGCACATGTTTGTTGCCTCCGGTTTTATAATGGTATTTCGTATACGATTAATTTCGAGCGTTTTGTACAAATTCCAATTGTAGGAGCGAGCCTGCTCGCGATAACGACCTTCGCGAGCAGGCTCGCTCCTACAGGGTGTATCTGGTTCCAGTTTGTTCAGGCCCCCGGCCAGGTATCGGAAAGGCGATAGCCCTGCGGCCACGGGTCGCTTGGGTCGAGCAGGTGCTGGTGGGTGCCGGTAATCCAGGCACGGCCTGAAATGCACGGGTAGATCGCTGCGCGCCCGGCGACTTCGGTCATGGAGTCGATGCGGCAATGGAACTCGGAGCCGATGATCGAGCGCCCCACAAAACGATCCCCAACCTTCAGCACGCCCTTGGCCTGCAACACCGCCATGCGTGCCGAGCAACCGGTACCGCAGGGGGAGCGGTCAATCTTGCCCGGACGGATCACTACGGCATTGGCGCCGCTGGCAATACCGTTTTCATACACCACGGGGGCGGCGATCTGGCAGAAAGAGATATGCGACCAGTCCGGGTTCAGCGGGTGGACGAAGCCCAGTTGCTCGTTGGCGGCGTGGGTGATCTTCAAGCCGACTTCGACGATGTCCTTGGCTTCATCCGGGCTGATGGAAAAGCCCAGTTCCTTGGCATCGGCGAGCACGAAGCTGTCGCCGCCATAGGCGGTGTCGACCTTGATCGAGCCCAGGCCTTGCACTTCGATCCAGGCATCCAGACGGTCAGCGAAGGAGGGCACGTTCTTGATCTCGACCCGCTGCACCTTGCCGTCGCGGCAATCGGCAACCGCTTCGATCAGCCCGCCAGGGGCTTCGAGCACCAGCCGGGTTTGCGGTTCGGTCATCGGCAAAATGCCGCTGTCGAGCAGTACGGTGGACACGCAGATGGAGTTGGAACCCGACATCGGCGGCGTGTCGGCCGGCTCCATGATGATCCAGGCCATTTGTGCCCGTGGATCCTTGGCTGGCACCAACAGGTTGACGTGACGGAACACGCCGCCGCGAGGTTCATTGAGGACGAAGTTGCGCAGGGTTTCGTCCTGGGCAATCCAGCGTGACTGCTCCCACACCGTAGCCCCGGGTGGTGGCGCCACACCGCCAACGATCACGTCACCGACCTCGCCCTCGGCGTGACAGCTGACCACATGAATGACCTTCGATGAACGCATGTTCTGCTCCTATTTTACCGATTTGAGGAACGCCGCGGTTTCCGCGTGCACAGGGTTGCCGATGACTTGATCGGGGGTGCCGATTTCGTGCACCAGGCCATTGCGAAAGAACGCCACACGGTCGGACACATCCCGCGCAAAACGGATTTCGTGAGTGACCAGGACCATGGTCATGCCGTCTTCGGCGAGCATGCGCATGGTGTCCAGCACCTCGCCCACCAACTGCGGGTCGAGGGCCGAGGTGGCTTCGTCGAACAGCATGTAGTCCGGTGACATGGCCAGGGCGCGGGCAATCGCCATGCGCTGTTGCTGGCCGCCGGAGAGCTTGCCGGGGAAAGCTTTAAGCTTGTCGCCAAGGCCCACATGGGTCAGTTGCTGCACGGCCAGCGCCTCGGCTTCGGCCTTGCTTTTGCCCAGTACCTTGCGCGGCGCGAGCATGACGTTTTCGAGCACGGTCAGGTGCGGGAAGGCGTTCCATTGCTGGAACACAATGCCGATTTTCTGCCGCAGGTGGTTGAGGTTGGTGGCGCGGTCGTGGACTTCGATGCCGTCGACGCGGATATGGCCTTTCTGGATCGGTTCCAGGCCATTGATGCACATCAACAGGGTCGACTTGCCGGAGCCTGAGCCGCCGATAATCGATACCACTTCGCCCTTGTTGACGGTCAGGTTCACGCCCTTGACCACTTCAAGTTCGCCGAAGGATTTGTGGACGTTGTCGATCTCAATCATTTTCTTGCCACCTTTTTTCCAGGCGAGCGCCAAGGCGGGCAACCACCAGGCTCATGACGTAATAGATAAGGCCCGCGATGCACAACACCAGCATCGGTTCCTGAATACGAGTGACGATGGTTTGCGAGGCGCGCAGCAGTTCAACGATGCCGATCCACATCACCAGGGCGGTGTCTTTCATCACACTGAGCACCAGGTTGAGCCAGCCGGGAAAGGCCACCCGCATGGCGATGGGCAGCACGATGTAACGCAAGTCCTGCAAGTAGCTCAGGCCCAGCGAGCGGCTGGCCCGGCGCGTGGTAAATGGCACCGCGAGCACACCGCTGCGCACGATTTCGGTGAAGTACGCGGCGGCGTAAACCCCAAGCACGATGCACCCGACGCTGAAGGCGCTGATGTTCAGGCCGACAATGCTTTTGAGCGAGTTGAACAACACAAACTGGATCAGCAACGGCACGCTGCGAAACACATCCAGCACCCAGGCCAGCGGCAGGCTGGCTCGTGGCAGCAAGGCGCGCAGCAGACCGAACAGCAATCCGGCAACGGTGCCGAGCAAAATTGCCCAGGTTGTCAGTTGCAGGGTGACCCAGGCCCCGTCCAGCAAAAACAAAAAGTCGTTCCAGGTAAAACTGGTGGAAAACATGGGTGAGTCCTCAGTAACGGAACAGTCGCCAGGCCATCAGCCGGGCTACTGCAACGATCGCTTTGGCAATCAGGTAATACAGCACCGCGGCAATGGCGAAGTATTCGAAGGTGCGGAACGTTTTGACGTTGTAGTCCTGCGTCACGCCAGTGAGGTCATTGTTAAGCCCCACGATCACCCCCAGTGAGGTCATCAGCACGGCCCAGACCATCTGGTTGGTCAGCGGGTAGAAGACAATGCGCAACAGTTGCGGAACCACGATCATGCGGTAGGTCTGAAACGCACTCATGCCCAGTGAGCGTGCCGCGCGGATCTGGGTATCGGGCACGGCTTTGAGGCCGCCGCGAAAGTTTTCCGCCAGGTAGCCTGCGTTGTTGAACGTGATCCCGGCCAACAGAGCGATCCATGAACTGACATGCAGGCCTAGGGAGCCGAGACCGAAGTACAGGACATAAATCTGGAACAGCGACGGGGTATTGCGGGCAATGGATACCCAGGCATTGCCAACGCCGCGCAACAGCGGGTTTTTGGTTTCGCGCATCACCGTCAGGGCCAGGGCGATCAGCACGCCGAAAATCATCGACAGTGCGGCGGTCTCGAAGGTGACCACAGCGCCTGCGAGCATGTCGGGCAAGGCCCGAAGGGCAGAGCGCCATTGGAAGGTGTAGTCAAACATGGGCAGGGTTCTCCAGTGAGGCAGTGGTTTGCAGCCACAACGGCAAGCGACCGCTGGCCGTGGCGCTGCATGCCGCATCCACACACTCGGCGAGGCTGGCGAAATGCACCTTGCGCCCCACCAGGCCGGGGGCGTAATGGGCGTATTTACCCGAATTGGTCATCAGGTTTCTGGCGGCAGGCGGGATCACCGGCTCACCGAGCATGCACCAGCAGGTATCGCTAACCAGCGTGGCGCCGAAGGCTTCGAGCACGGCGATATACCCGGCTGCGCGAGCTTGTTCCAGGATGGCGCGACCACAGGTGATCGCCAGCACCACCTCCGGGTGGCGCTGGCGGCCCTGACACAGGCGTGCCAAATGGGCGAATTCGCTGAGGGAGAAGTGCGGGTTGCCCAGCGACACCACATCCACCTTGGGGTCGCGGGCACTGTTGAGTTCCTGCCAGCTCAGCCGCAAGTCCTGCAGGCTGATCTTGATCACCGGTAACGGGCCATCCACTACCTGCTCCGGATTCAGCGCTTCGGGTGTAACGCCTGCGATATGAAACAGCGGTGCAGCGCTGGTGGTGGCAAAGGCCGCGCCGAAGGCTTTGAGGTCGTCGTGGTCCGGGTGCTGCTGCTCCAGTCCTGAAACCAGCGGGATGCGGCTGCCGGCCAGGGCTCCAATGTGATAGCCGAGCAGGGGGTAGAAGGCGTCGTCGAGGTTGGCCAGCGGCGGCAACTCGACGTGCAGACGGGCCTTGCGCTGACTTTCCAGATGGCAACCAATCAACGGCGCACGGCCGGTGAGGGCGATGCAAATATCCAGATAGTCGGGGTATTTGAGCGTGCGTGCGCCAAGCACGCTGTTGGCGTAAACCACCGCGTTGGATTCGGCCCAGACGATCTGCTCGCCCGCCTTGGGCGCGCTGTCGAGCAGGTAAGGCGCGCAGGTGAAGCTCAGTTGCGCGCCCATGGCCATATACGCATCGCCCAGCGCACTGGCCGGCACGCCGAGCGCCGGGTCTAAGCCCAGTTCACGCCAGCGCCGCTGGTCAACGGAAATCGAATTAAGAGTGGTGGGCACCCGTACCTTGGCGCCCCATTCAACCAGTTGCTGGGCAAAGCGCAGGCTCGCAGGCCCGGTATAAATGCAGCCGTCGATATGGGCCTGGGTAATGTCAATCAGTTGCCCGGCACTTTGTAGTTGCGCCATGCGCAGCACGATTTGCATCGCGACTTGGGCCGCCTTTCCGTAACTACCGTCGAGCAGTGCCCGATCGTGCTCGGTCAGCTCAATCGGGGTAGCGGAATCTGTAGTGGGTACATCGCTGAGCGGTTCTGATGTGGTGTCGTCAGGCACCGAGTCGAACAGGCTCAGGTGTGTGCCGTCGACCCTGGCGAACGCTTTGCCGCGCAAGGCGCCAAACGCTTCCTTGCCGATGCACAGCACCGGCAGGGAACGTTCGAACAGGGTCCGGGCCACCAGCACGCCAAGGGTCAGGATCTCATCGGCTTCAGCCAGCACCAGTGCGGCGGGGGCGTGGCCGTTGCTGATCAATTCCATCATCACGCTGCTGCCGGTACAGGAGCCGCGCCCGCTTGGAATTGCCAGTACCCGGCCAGCCAGGCATTGCCCGCTGAGCGGGTGGTGACGGTCAATCACCTCACCACTGAACGGGTCGACGCCGCCCCAGAAACTCAGGCCGACATCGGCGTACAGCAAAGGGCCAAAGGCCGCGCCATCAACCAGGCTGCGACCGGCAAGAGAACTTTTCCCGGACATGCTGGATACCTCAGTAGTAGACGTGAGGTACGGTCAGATCAGCCGGTGGAATCTCGGTACCGACCCATTTGACCCACAGCTCCTTGTAGCGTCCGGTGCGTACTTGCTGGTTGACGAACAGGTTGAGGTAGTTGAGCAGGCCGTACTCGTTGCGCTTGGCGCCTAGGGACACGTAATCAACCACGTAAGGCGCGTTACCGGCGACTTTGAGGTTTTTGTACTTGCCTGATTTAAGGGTAGCTGCGGCCACGGTATTGGTGACGACGGTGGCTTCAATATGGCCTTGGGCAACGGCCAACAAGGTGTCGTTTTGCGACTGATAGGCACGGAACGAGCCGCTGCCCCAGTTTTTCACGTCTTTTTCCAGGGCGATGGCTTCATAAGTGCCGCTGGTGTTGCCCAGCGCCTTGCCTTTGAGGTCGGCGAAGCTGTTGATGCCGGTATCGTCGCGGGTCAGCACCACCATCTGGAACGCGAAGTACGGAATGCTCAGGCCAACGGTTTTGGCGCGCTCCAAGGTGTCCGAGGTGGATGCCACGATAACGTCGGCGCGACCCGAGACCAGCGCCGGGATACGGTCGGGGAAAGGTGTTTCGACAATTTCGGCATCGACTCCGAGTACTTTCGCCAGGTCGTTGCAGTAGTCCACATCGAAGCCTACCGGCTTGTTGGCGGCATCACGCGAACCCATCGGCGGGAAGTCCAGGGTCACGGCGCAGCGCAGTTTGCCCGAGCCAATAATGTCATCAAGCTTGTCGGCCTGGGCGGTGGCAATAAAGGAGGTACTGAGAACAGCGCTGAGGGCTACGGCAAATACGGGGTTTTTCATAGAAGCCTCGAAGTCGTTGAAGTGCTGTTAAATGTCGTATTGAGAATTTCGTATACGATATTTGTTTAGCAAATCATGTGCCGATTTTTCCTACAGGCCCGCAATCAGTTCGCGAATGAGGTTTTTGCTGGCTTGTGTGATGGCACTCAGGAGCAGGAGGGATGGCCGGGTAGCAGGGTGGTGTTACAGAAGGGAGCATTGCCGTAGGAAATGCCCCACAAGGGAACACTTAGTGGCATTTTGCGGTATTGGTTATGGCTTTGGCTTTAGGCAGTATGGGCGCGAGGGGATTTCTTGAGAGCGTGAACCATCGTGAGCTACATCAATACAGACTTGCTACTGACGGCTCCTGTTGACCTGACTTTACTCGCGCAGGCCATGGCGCCGGAGCATGAGGACAATTGTCCGGTCAGTTGTTTGCAAGATTCTTATTTCGAAGGTGTTGGCCATAGAGTGGTTTTGGAAAGTTTTGGCCCGCAGGGTAGTTACGACACACCTGAAGAGAGCATCAATGTGCTGCTTGATGCTGTTGAGCAGCTCCCGCAAGCGCTGAAACCCCTGTGGCAAGCCTGTACGCAAAAAACAATGGATATCGGTTTTCGAAGTGATGAGTTATCGCACAGCCTGACTTACCCGCTCTGTTTCGGCACGCTTGCCCGCATGCACATATTGGGGATTGATCTGGCTATCACGGTTTACTGAAACCTGCCTGAGGAGCGTACAGAGATACTTCAACCGTGGGAGCGAGCCTGCTCGCGAAAATCATTCGCGAGCAGGCTCGCTCCCACTAAGGGCTTGATCTGGAACAGAGTATCTACAGGTGTTTGGTCCTTGCGCAGGTCAATGGCTCTGCGGCAAATGCTCAAACAGGGTTTTGCATACACCGGCAATGTGCTCGTCGAGCAATTTGACCGCCCGCTCTACATCACCGGCACGGCAGGCGTCGAGAATCTCGCGGTGTTCGTGATCGGCGCGGTGCTTGCCTGCCGATAAACTCATCTGGATACGCAGGTAGCGTTCAAGCTTGTCATTGACCGAACGGATCAGGCTGATCATGAACGGGCGCTGCGCAGGCTCGTAAAGGCAGGCGTGCAGTTCCCAGTTGAGTTCGGCCCAGCGCCCCACATCATCTTCGCCGACAAATTCCTGGCAGATGCGCTCGGCGCGGGCGAAGGTGTCTTCGGTCATGTTAGGAATGGCCAGGCGCAGCAACTTGTCTTCAAGTAGCATGCGCACTTCGAACATCTGTGCCAGTTCCACCTCGGAAATCCGCGTGACCATGGCTCCGCGATTACGCTGGAACATCACCAGCCCTTCAGCTTCGAGGCGTTTGAGGGCTTCGCGCACCGGGATTTTGCTGACATTGAACTGGCGGGCGATATCGTCCTGACGGATCGGCTCGTCTTCAGCGAAGTGCCCGGCAACGATGGCATCACGCAGGTGCAGGGTGATGATTTCCGACGTGGAAGGGGAGTTGCCCAAGTCGGGAGCATTAAATTTTGGGTGGGCCACGGCGGTCATCGTTCGCTGGAAAAAAGATATGGTATACGAAAAACATAGGGTATTCCTTGTGCCGATGGTCGGCCAGGTCTGATTTTTGTGCGGGCGGGCTTGCACCCGCGTCATTATCCAGGTCGTGGCGCTTGCCTGCCTACAGCCGTGCATCACGAAACATCGGGCTGTTCTGGAACGACGCCAAATGGTCGAGTTTGGAGTAGGTCTGGCGCACGTTGAACTCGCTGTCTGCGGCACCGTCGTTCAGGTCTACTGGCAGCACGTTCGCAGCAACCGGTTTTTTTGGTGCTTGCAAGCCGCCGTTTCCGGGCAGGGCGCCTGGCCGCAAGTCGGCTGCCCTGCTGCGGTTTGCGCCACTGCAGGCTTGATGTCATGCTCCGGGTCGATATGACTCATGCACAGAGAATCACACAAGGGCAGCTGTAAATGGCTTCGGTTAAAGATGTCGCACGATTGGCAGGGGTCTCCCTGATGACCGTGTCCCGAGCGATCAATACCCCGCAAAAACTCAACGCAGAAACCCTGGCCACAGTGCGCCAGGCCATCGAGACCCTGGGTTATGTACCCAGCGAGTCTGCACGCAAGATGCGCGGCGGTCTTTCCAGCAGCAAGACAATCGGCGTCTTCGCCCTTGACACCGCAACCACGCCTTTCGCCGTGGACATGCTGCTGGCACTGGAGCGCACGGCGCGGGAGAACGGTTGGAGCGTGTTTATCATCAACGTCTTCGAAACCCCTCCAAACCAGCAAACCATCGACCTGATGCTGTCCCATCGACCTGACGGGATTGTGTTCAGTGCCATGCAATTGCGTGAGTTGGATATTCCCGCAGTGTTGCGCGATTACCCTTTGGTGCTGAGCAACTGCTTGAGCAGCAGTCCTGATGTGGCGTGCTATGTCCCGGATGATGAAGACGGCCAGTACCAGGGCGTGCGTCTGGCGTTGCAGCGCGGCTATCGACGCCCGCTGTGCATCAATCTGCCGCGCCACAGCATGGCCTGGCAGCTACGCCAGCAAGGTTTGGCGCGCGCCCTTGAGGAGGCCGGGCTTGCCCTGGACAGCATCCAGCAATACGACCTGTCCGCGGATGATGGCTATGAAGAAGTCATCAGCGAGCTCAGCCGGCAGTTGGCTGAGTCGCCCTCAGTGCCCGGTTTTGATCTGCTGATTTGCGGCAATGATCGTATTGCCCTGATCGCCTACCAGTTTCTGCTCGGCCAGGGCCTGAAAATTCCGGCTGACATTGCCGTGCTCGGTTTCGACAATATGGTGGGCGTTGCAGAGCTGTTCTATCCCCCATTGACCACTGTGCAATTGCCCTATTACGCAATGGGTCAGCGTGCAGCTCTGCACCTGATCGAGAGCAAGGACGAACCCTTCACCCACAGGGTGGGTTGCCCGCTGGTGGAGCGCATGTCCCTGTAGCAGCCCCTTCACTTGTCGGCTTTCAGTCCGAGTGCTGCAGCAGGCGATTCAGCCGCTGTGGATCGTCCGATTTGAAGGGCGGACGCTGTCGCAGGCGGGTTCATTTCTGAAAAGCGCAACACTTGCTGCCGAAAAATCGGATAATGGCCGCCATTTTGTTTAGCTCGTTATTCTGGTAATCCCGCATGGAAATTAAGGTCAACTTTCTCGACAACCTTCGACTTGAAGCCAAGTTCGATGATTTCACGGTCGTTGCCGATCAACCGATTCGCTACAAAGGCGATGGTTCGGCTCCAGGCCCATTCGACTACTTTTTGGCTTCGTCGGCGTTGTGTGCGGCGTATTTCGTAAAGTTGTACTGCGCGACCCGCAACATTCCCACGGAAAACATCCGCCTGTCGCAGAACAACATTGTTGACCCGGAAAACCGCTACAACCAGATTTTCAAGATTCAGGTCGAACTGCCGGCAGATATTTCTGAAAAGGACCGTCAGGGCATTTTGCGTTCCATCGACCGCTGCACCGTAAAGAAGGTCGTGCAAGCGGGCCCTGAGTTTGTGATTGAAGAGGTGGAAAACCTCGACGCCGATGCCCAGGCGCTGCTGATGCCCGTTTCCGATTCAGAGACCGGCACTTACATTGCAGGCAAGGATCTGCCGCTGGAGCAAACCATCGCCAATATGTCCGGCATTCTGGCTGGCCTGGGCATGAAAATCGAAATCGCTTCGTGGCGCAATATCGTCCCCAATGTGTGGTCGCTGCACATCCGCGATGCGCAATCGCCGATGTGTTTTACCAACGGTAAGGGCGCGACCAAGGAAGGCGCGCTGGCGTCGGCATTGGGTGAGTTTATCGAGCGTCTTAATTGCAACTTCTTCTACAACGATCAGTTCTGGGGCGAAGAAATCGCTAATGCAGCGTTCGTGCATTACCCGGAAGAGCGTTGGTTCAAGCCGGGGGCCAAGGACGCGCTGCCGAGCGAGATTCTTGATGAGTACTGCCTGAAGATTTACAACCGCGAAGGCGAGCTGCGTGGCTCGCATCTGATCGACACCAACTCCGGTAATGAAGAACGCGGCATCTGTTCGCTGCCGTTCGTGCGTCAGTCGGATGGCGAGGTGGTGTATTTCCCGTCCAACCTGATCGAAAACCTGTTCCTGAGCAACGGCATGAGCGCCGGCAATACCCTGCCTGAAGCTCAGGTGCAGTGCCTGTCGGAGATCTTTGAGCGTGCGGTAAAACGCGAAATCATTGAAGGTGAGTTCGCCTTGCCGGATGTGCCGCAAGAGGTGCTGGCCAAGTACCCGGCCATTGTTGCCGGGATCCAGGCACTGGAAGAGCAGGGGTTTCCTGTGCTGGTCAAGGATGCGTCCCTGGGCGGTGAATTTCCGGTGATGTGCGTCACCTTGATGAACCCGCGTACCGGCGGTGTTTTCGCCTCGTTCGGTGCCCACCCAAGCCTGGAAGTGGCGCTGGAACGAAGCCTGACCGAGTTGCTTCAGGGGCGCAGTTTTGAAGGCCTGAACGATCTGCCCCAGCCGACTTTCGAAGGTCATGCGGTGACTGAGCCGAATAATTTCGTCGAGCACTTTATTGACTCCAGCGGTGTGGTGTCATGGCGCTTTTTCAGCTCAAAATCCGATTACGAATTCGTTGAATGGGACTTCACCAGCCAGGGTGAAAACGCCAACGCCGAAGAAGCCGCGACCTTGTTCGGCATTCTTGAGGGCATGGGCAAGCAAGTGTATATGGCGGTGTACGAACATCTCGGGGCTAAGGCCTGTCGCATCCTGGTACCGGACTATTCGGAAATCTACCCGGCTGACGATCTGATTTGGGATAACACCAACAAAGCGCTGTTCTTCCGCGCCGATATTCTGAACCTGCACCGCCTCGACGAAGAAGAGCTGAAAGCGCTGGTTGAGCGTCTGGTTGAAAGCGAGCTGGATGACTACACCGATATAACCACCTTGATCGGCATCGAGTTTGACGACAATACCGCCTGGGGTCAGCTGACGATCCTGGAGCTGAAGCTGCTGATCTACCTTGCCCTCAAGCAGTATGAAGAGGCAAAAGAAGCGGTGGAAATGTTCCTCCAGTACAACGACAACACCGTTGATCGTGGTTTGTTCTACCAGGCCGTGAATGCGGTGCTGGAAATGGAACTGGACGAAGACCTGGAACTGGAAGACTACGAGGTCAACTTTCGCCGCATGTTCGGCAACGAACGGATGGACGCGGCGATCGGCTCGGTGCGAAGCAGCGTGCGTTTCCATGGCCTGACACCTACCAGCATGAAGCTGGAAGGGCTCGACAGGCACCTGCGGTTGATCGACAGCTACAAAAAACTGCATTCGGCACGGGCCAAGGCGGTGGGCCTGTCGGATTGATCTGACGTTGCCATCGCGAACAAGCCCGCGCCCACAAGGTTGAAATAACCACTGTGGGAGCGGGTTTGCTCGCGATGACAACAAGCCGGTCAGTCAGTTATGCCAAGGCATCGCTGTCAATGATGGATCGCAATTGATCGCTCAGCTCCAGGCAGCAATGCTTCAATGAACTGATAAAGTTATCGACCAATGGAGAGTAGGGGCGATGCAGGGGGCGCACCACACTGACGGTGAACGGAATGGAAAGTGACAGCCTGCGAATTTCCAACCCGAGCTTCGCGTAGGCCAGTGCCGTGAGCGGGTTGATAATGGAAATGCCTACCCCCAGGGCTACCGTTGCGCAAACTGCCGCTGCGCTGTGCGTTTCAACGACCAATTGCCTGCTGATCCCCGAACTGTCGAATAAACTGTCGATCTTGTTGCGATAGGGATCGTTGCTCGCCAGAGAAATGAACGGCTGGTGCTCAAAGTCTTCGGGGTACAGAACCGCCTTGGCACACAGCGGGTGCCCGGTGTGCAGGATACAGACGATATCCGAGGTGAAGATGGTCTCCAGATCGGTGCCCGGGGGAGCGCTGTTGTCTTCTATCAGTCCCAGATCAAAACGCTGCGAAGAAAGCCACTCGTTGAGCAACGGCGAATCCTGGGGCGTAATGCTGATTCCCACTGCGGGGTATTGATCCAGGAAATGTTTGCAGACCTTGGGCGCCACTGCCTGGGAGAAAGCTGGCAGGCAAACGATGCTGATTTGCCCGTGCCGGTACTGGCGAATGGCGTCAGCTGCCTTGACGATCCGTTCCAGGCCGAAGTAAGACCTCTTGACCTCATCGAAGAGCAGTAGCGCCTGTTCAGTCGGGACCAGCCTGGCATTGGTGCGCTTGAACAAGGTCAAGCCGGTCAGCGACTCCAGCCTGCCCAGTTCTCGACTGATGGTCGGTTGTGAGGTGCGCAACAGGGCCGCTGCGGCGGTAGCGCTACCGGCTGTCATGACCGCCCAGAATATCTCGATATGCCTGAAGTTCAGCGACGCCATGGCGATCCTTGCCTCGGTAATGGTGAGTTTTTGACCATATCAGATATGAATTGATTACGTATAAAGTAGTATTTTTAATCTATCTGAACCTTGCAGAAAATGGCAGGCAAGCAAGTATGCCCGCTGATTTTCAGAGAGGTTCCAATGGATGGTTTCAGTTACAAGCAAGGTGTTTTGCATGCCGAAGGGGTGGACTTGGAAGTCCTGGCTGAAAAGTTGGGTACGCCGTTGTTTGTCTATTCCACGAGTACCCTGGCGGCGCATTTAAAGAGCATGCGTGACGCTTTTCAAACGATTGACCCGCTGATTTGTTTTTCGGTCAAAAGCTGCAGCAATTTGAGCATCCTGAAGCTTCTGGTTGAGCAGGGGGCGGGGCTGGATGTGGTCAGCGGGGGCGAAATCTACCGTGCGCTGTTGGCCGGTGCTCGCCCTGAAACCATTGTGTTTGCAGGCGTGGGCAAGTCTGTGCAAGAGATCACCTATGCACTGCAGGCAGGGATCTATCAGTTCAATGTCGAGTCTGAGGGTGAACTGGCGAGGATCGATGCGATTGCCGCTCAGTACGGCTGCAGGGCCAGGGTTTCAATCCGGATCAATCCCGATGTGGCGGATCGCGATACGCCGCAGAAAACCGCCACAGGAGGGCGTCAAACCAAGTTCGGCATTCCGGTGACACGTTCGGCACGTCTTTACGCGCCAGGGTTGTACGGCAACGTCGACGTTGTCGGAATCCATGCACACATTGGTTCGCCTATCCATGACAGCGCGTCTTATCTGGCTTGCATTGATGTCATCGAGAAACTGCTGGATGAGGTGGAGCAGGCAGGCGCCACTGTCGAAACTATCAATATTGGCGGTGGCTTTGCGGCCATTTATGAGGCCTCTGATTGCGCGAGCATTTCGTTGCAGGAAATGGGGCGGATTATTTCTCAGCGGCTACTGGGGTTCAAGGCGCGGGGGGTGCGGTTCGTGATCGAGCCCGGCCGCTCTATCAGCGCCAATGCTGGTGTGCTGTTGACGCGTGTCGAATACATCAAGGAGGGCTGGGATCGGCAGATTGTGATTGTCGATGCGGGCATGAATATCTTGCTCCGGCCCACGCTTTACGGCGCACACCATGCCATGTGGCCGATCCGATATGGGCATTTCAGCGGGCACTGGACACACCTGAGCACTTCTTCGAAGTCCGATTCACACGCCACGCTATCGCCCGTGGATGTAGTGGGGCCGATTTGTGAAACCGGCGACTTTTTTGCGTTGTCGCGACCTCTGCCAATACTTTCGGAGCGTGACACCCTGGCCATTTTTTCGGCAGGTGCTTACGCCATGAGCATGGCCAGCCAATACAACTCGAAAGTTCGCCCGGCTGAAGTGCTGGTCATAGGCGAGGAGTATCGGATCGTGCGTCACAGAGAGCGCTTTGAGGATCTGGTTGCCAGGGAGATGGATGCTATTGGCTGAGGATCGATCTGGTAAGGCCAATTAAGATAAATAACAAATTGGTCTTGCCAATATTTTTTCCTGCGTGTAGTTTTCGAGGCGTGATCATCCAGGCGGCACTCAAGCCAGCCAACAACAATAGGAGATCCAGATGCCCTGTCTTGCTCCCTGCGTTGCTGCGCCCCCCTTGTTTGCCCCCCCCTCACTCGTCTCGCCAATACCCGTTAGCCCTTGCACTAACGACGGAGAATAAAAAATGTTGACTGTTATCTGTAACGAGCCGCGCTCGCTCACCGCTATCGAAAGCCCGATGCCTGACCGCCAGCCCGGTGAAACCCTGATCAGAATCAAGCGGGTGGGGGTGTGTGGTACTGACCTGCACATTTTTACCGGCAACCAGCCGTTTCTGGAGTACCCGCGGGTCATGGGGCACGAGTTTTCCGGGATCGTCGAAGCCAGTGACGAGGGCAGTGGCCTGGTCGCTGGGGATGTTGTCTACGTAATGCCCTACATCTCGTGTGGCTCTTGCATCGCCTGCCGCCAGGGCAAGACCAACTGCTGCACCCGTATCCAGGTGCTCGGTGTGCACTGTGATGGCGCCTTTACCGAATACCTGAGCGTCGCCCATCAGTTCATCCACAAGGCCGTGGGGGTTTCGCTGGACCAAGCGGCAATGATCGAGTTTTTGTCCATCGGTGCCCATGCAGTGCGCCGCTCCAACCTCCAGGCCGGGCAGCGTACGCTGGTAGTCGGCACCGGGCCGATAGGCATGGCGGCGGCAATATTTGCCGGGCTGCGCGGGGCTGTGGTCACCGTGCTCGATACCCGTGACGACCGCCTGGATTTTTGCCGCAAGCACTTGAATATTCACGCGGCAGTGAAAATTGGCGAAGGTGATAAAGAGGCGCTGGCCGAGCTGACTGAAGGCGATTTCTATGATGTGGTGTTCGATGCCACCGGCAACGCCCGGGCGATGGAGCGCGGCTTTGAATTTATCGCCCACGGCGGCACTTACGTGATGATCTCGGTGGTGCGTGACTCGATTACCTTCTCCGACCCTGAGTTCCACAAGCGCGAAGCCACCCTGATGGGCAGTCGCAATGCCACCGTTGAAGACTTCCGCTATGTCGAGCAATGCCTGCGCGACGGTTTGATCCCGGATCAGGCACTCAACACCCACCGCATCCCGCTTAGCGAAGTTGCCACCCGGTTCACCACTCTGCTGGACCCGCAGCAAGGCGTGGTCAAAGCCATTATCGAGTGCTAGGAGCGTGGCGCTGCCTCTGCCGCCAAGGCCTGAGCAGCGCACCTGAACCGTTGAGGAACCAACATGAACCCTGCTAACTCATCATTACTGGTACTGACTGCAGGTGATGACGTCGCGGTTGCACGCGGCGATATCGCCTGTGGCCAGCTACTGTGTGCCGATGGCCTGTGCGTTACCGCGCTTGCCGATATCCCGTCGGGACATAAAATCGCCCTGCGCGATGTGGCCCAGGGACAGCCGGTACGCAAATATGGCCAGATCATCGGCCAGGCAAGCAGCGATCTGCGTCCCGGTGAGCATGTTCACGTGCACAACCTGCAGATGCCGCTGGCCAGTTCCATCCACTCGTTGGCCAACGTCTACCAGCCCACCGTTTACCACACTGACCAGGCTCGTTTTGCTGGCTATGTTCGTGCAGACGGTCGTGTCGGTACGCGCAATTACATCGGGGTAATTTCCAGCGTCAATTGCTCGGCCACCGTGTGCAAACAAATTACTGCGGCGTTCGATGCCGGGTTTCTGCGCGATTACCCCAATGTTGACGGCGTGGTCGCCATCACCCACGGCAGCGGCTGCGGCATGGGGGCCAAGGGCGAAGGTATCGAGATCCTCAAGCGCACACTTCGCGGCTATGCCGATCATGTGAATTTCGCGGGTGTGCTGGTCATCGGTCTGGGATGTGAAGTCAATCAACTGGCCCCGCTGATGGAGCAGTTGGCCGACCGCACTGCAGTGCTCAAGGCCAGTCTGGTGATCCAGGACGCAGGGGGCACCCGTGAAACGGTGCAACGTGGCATCTGTCTGGTACGGGCCATGCTCGCGCAGGTTAACAGCCAGCAACGCAGCAGCGTGTCGGCCAGCCACCTCATTGTTGGCCTGCAGTGCGGTGGCTCGGACGGTTATTCCGGGATCACCGCCAACCCGGCGCTGGGTGCGGCAGTTGACTTGGTGGTGCGTCATGGCGGTACTGCGATCCTCTCGGAAACCCCGGAGATCTATGGTGCCGAGCACTTGCTGACGGCCCGCGCGGCCTCGGCGCCGATAGCCGACAAACTGATGGGGCGGATTCATTGGTGGGAGGAGTACGTACGCCAGCATCACGGCGACATGAACAACAATCCATCGCCTGGGAACAAGGCTGGAGGTATCACCACCATTCTCGAAAAATCTCTCGGCGCAGTGGCCAAGGCCGGTTCTACAGGCCTGATGGGGGTGTATGAATATGCCGAGACGGTCGAGCACCAAGGCCTTGTGTTCATGGACACTCCCGGGTACGACCCGGTGTCGGCCACTGGCCAGGTAGCGGGCGGGGCGAGCCTGATTTGCTTCACTACCGGGCGTGGCTCGACCTATGGTTGCAAACCCACCCCGTCGCTCAAAATCGCCACCAACACCCGGCTGTTTCAACGCATGTCATTGGACATGGATTTCAATGCCGGAGGGATTGTCGACGGTGAAGAATCGGTGGCCGAAGCGGGCGCACGCTTGTTCGAACTCATGCTCGCAACAGCCTCTGGGCGCAAAACCTGCAGTGAAGAAAACGACATGGGTGACAACGAGTTTGTGCCCTGGCAAATCGGCGCGGTGATGTGAGACCAACAAGCCAAAGGCCCCAGCACCGAGGTTAGTGCAATGCGCCTCGACCGCTGTGGTAGCCTTTGGCATCATTTCTCGGACTCTGCCTCGATGGTCTCTTCCTTTGCGTCTTCAGAGCGCAAGCTCTACCAGAAAATCGCCGACCGGTTGCGTGAATACATCGTTCAGGGTGACTTCAAGGTAGGCATGCGCTTGCCTCCTGAGCGCGACCTGACGCAGTTGCTCGGTGTATCGCGACCGTCGCTGCGAGAAGCGCTGATTGCTTTGGAAATCGAAGGCAGCATCGAGATCAGGATGGGGTCGGGCGTCTACGTCGCTGCACGCTTGCGCGAGGGTGGCGCACGAACGGTTACGCTCGGCGAGAGCCCGTCCGAACTGATGCAGGCACGGGCGCTGATCGAAGGCGAGGCGGTGGTGCTGGCGTGCATGCATGGGAAAAAAAGCGACTACCGTTACCTCAAGGATTGCATCGAGGCCATGCGTGCGAGCATCGAAGCCAATCGCCCACCGCTGGAAGACGACCGCAAGTTTCACCACCGCCTGGCAAAAATGACCGGTAACTCAGCGTTGCTAAGGATCATAACTTCGCTGTTCGATGAGCGTCACAGTCCAATTTCTGCGCACCTTAGCGAGCGCTCGGAAAACCACGGCACCTGGGATGCCGCAGTGATCGAACATGAAGCGATCTTGCACGCCCTGGAATGCAAGGACGTCATTGCTGCCCAGACTGCCATGCGCCAGCATTTACTGTGTTCCGAAGCGCGTTGGTTGGGGGCGCTGGAGGCTCCCTAGCCTCACACACATCGAATACATGCTCGAACACGTGCAGTGGCGGGCGGCTGAAATGCAAGGCTCGTTACGAAAATCCTCTAGCCGCTGCCGTAGGAACGAGGCTGCGTCCGGCGGCGCAGCCGTCGTAAATTCAGGCAGCGCGGTGTATCAGTCAGACAAGGGGCCTTGATTTTACGATGGCCTCGCAACCGAACTCAGCCTCGTTCCTGCGGCAGCGGCTACCAAGGCCTGCGTTCCCTGTCGGCAGATGAAATCGCGCAATTACCCGCTGAAAAAATCCGCTGGAGCCCTTAATCTAGAGGCCTTTATCCTGTGTGCGGATTGACCATGCCTTCAGTTGCCGATGGGTTACCCAGTAATACACGCTTGCCAGCGGTCATCGCGATCTCCCTGGGGATCGGCATGGCGACCCTGGATACCGCCATCGTCAATACGGCGCTGCCGACCCTGGCCGAAGGCATCGGCACTGACTCTGCCTCAGTTATCTGGGTGGTCAACGCCTACCAACTTGCGACCATTGCTGCGGTACTGCCTTTCGCCGCGCTCAGTGACGTTTTGGGTCATCGAAGGGTGTTTCTCGGCGGCCTGCTGGTATTTATCGTCGCGTCACTGTTCTGCGGTCTGGCCTGGTCACTGCCGACGCTCACAGCAGCGCGAGTGGTACAGGGCTTGGGCGCGGCGGCAATAATGAGCGTGAACATCGCGCTGTTGCGGCATATCTACCCGGCGAAAATTCTTGGCCGTGGGCTGGGCTATAACTCACTGGTGGTGGGGCTGGCCTTTACCTTGGGGCCGACGGCAGCGTCGGCGATCCTGTCCGTAACCACCTGGCATTGGTTGTACCTGATCAATGTGCCGCTGGGCCTGCTGGCCGTTGTTCTCGGGCTGCGTTCATTGCCGGTAATCCCCATCAGCGGGCACGCCTTCGACCGTCTGGCCGCGATCCTGTGTGCCGGGCTGTTCGCCTTGCTGGTACTGGGCCTGGGCTCATCGGTGCACGGGGGAGAGGGAGGGTTGAGTCTGGGCCTGATCGGCGTGGCGCTGGCGTGTGGGCTATGGCTGATGCGGCGCCAGGCCGGGCATCCAGCGCCGATGCTGGCGATTGATCTGTTCAAGCGGCCGCTGTTCGCCTTGTCCTCACTGACTGCCATTTGCGCGTTCAGCGCCCAGGGCTTGGCATTTGTGTCGCTGCCTTTTCTGTTGCAGATGGGGCTCGGCCACAGCCAGGTGGCCACGGGGTTCCTGATGACGCCCTGGCCTGCGGTGGTGGCAGTCATGGCGCTGATTGCCGGGCGCTTGGCGGACCGGGTGTCGCTGGCGCTGCTGTGCGGGACCGGGCTGCTGATGTTGAGCGCGGGCATGGCGTCCCTGGCGCTGTTGAGCAACAACGCTTCGACCTTTGACATCGGTTGGCGCATGGCCTTGTGCGGTGCCGGTTTTGGTTTCTTCCAGTCACCCAACCTCAAGGCAATCATGACTAGCGCCCCGATGGCCCGCAGTGGCGGTGCCAGTGGCATCGTCGCCACCTCGCGGCTGATGGGGCAAACGCTCGGCGCGTCACTGGTGGCGTTGTGTTTTCACCTGTCTACGGACAGCGGTCCGCAATACGCGCTGTGGCTGGGCTGCGCTTTTGCCCTGGCGGGCGCGCTGGCCAGTGGTTTGCGCCTGATGCAGAGCCCGGAACAGCGCTGAAGGGGTCAGACTCTGCCAATTAAATAGTCAATGTTGATCACAGCACCCGATGATGAAATACCTGCATCTGGTGCTGCCGGTAAGGCGCCAGAGAGGGTTTACTGCGCGACCTCGACAACCCTTGAGCGCAGCCGCGCCGTTTGGCGGCTATAAGCAGTCGGGTAATGGGCGTGAGTGGGGGAGTCGGGGTTTGACGAATACCTGGAAAGAGCGGTCCGTTCACCTGCTCGACCGTCGTCTGCAGGTGATTTCGATCTGTTTTGTCTTGAGGCTGATTACAGATGATTAGTTGGTGAGGTATCTGGCACCCGCGTGATGTCGGCTTACTTCAATCCAGCGCCGATCTGCCAGACGTAGGGCGGCTCGGTATTGTTGATTTCCCAGTCGCCGATAATGCGTTCCTTGTAAATGAGCGGGTTGTGCGAGGCCGCAGTGCGGGCGTTGCGCCAGTGACGATCGAGGGCCTTGCCAGTGCTGGTGGCCGAGGCGCTGAGGGCGTTGAACAGGTCACTGGTGGCGCGCAGCACAAGGTCGGCGATCACCACTTGGGCCTGGGCCGATTCCAGTTCGGCCGCGATGTTGGCCTCGCGTTCTGCGACTTCGTCATGGGCGAAGCGGCTTTCATACGCTATCTGCAAGGCGGTCGCCGCGCGCAGGGTGGTGGCGCGTGCGGCATAGACCTGCGCCGATGCCTTTCCTACCACTTGCTGCACCTGGACGTCCTGGCTGACGTGGCTGGCATTGCCGGTGCTGAAGATGCGCGTGCGTGTGCGCACTTCTTCCGTGATGTCGCGCACCGCGGCACGGCCGGCACCAGTCTGAACCGCCAACAGCACCAGTTGATAGAAGGCCGTTTGGTACTTGAAGCGGGTGGCGAAGTCGAGCAGGTTTTCGGGCTCCACCACGACGTTTTCGAATACCGAGGTGCCGCTACCGGTGGTGCGCTGGCCAAAGCCATCCCAATCGTCGCTCTGCGTGATGCCCGGTTGTTGCACGCGGACGGCGGCAATCACGTCGGCACCGTTGTCATCGCGCTGGGCATAGAGGTCGATCCAATCAGCGAAGATGCTACCGGTGCTGTAGTACTTGGTGCCATTGACCACCCAGTGTTCGCCCAGACGCGAGACACGAGTGCCGACCTGGCCGATCTTGACACTGCCGATTTCGGTCCAGGCATTGCCCACCAGCTCACCCTCGACAAAACGCTTGAACCAGGTGTCCTGTGGTGCGTCGGCTTGGGCATTGAGGCGGTCTTCGACAAAGGCAAAGTGACCGCGCAACGCCTGTGGCAGATTGGAGTCCGCTTCGGCCAACTCGATCAATAATTCAAACAGTTGGGGCAGGGAAGCGCCTGCGCCACCGTACGGGGTTGGCACACGCACAGCGCCAAAGCCGGCTTCCTTCAGCCATTTCACTTGTTCAAAGGGCAGGCTGCGGCTTTGCTCGCGTTCCAGTGCACCAGCGGCGATGCGTGCAAAGATCGGCCGGAAGCGCTCGGCCAGGGCCTGGTAGTCAGTACCGGTGGAGAGGGGGCGTGGTAGGTGTTGTTGCTGGACTGTCATGGTGCAACTCCTTTTGGAAGGCAAGAGACGCAACAGCGCGGTCGATCTGTTGCGTACTGCTGTCAGTGCACAGGTCGTGCCTGGCGCTGTAAAAGCCGTTTTACAGGCCATGCGAGGTGTCAACGGTCCTCACTCCTGTCGCCTGCCGGGCAATTTGTTGAAGCGCTGACCGCCCGACAACAGAGGTCCGGGTGGGGCTATGTGCCAAACGCCGCGTGACAACTGTTGTGAGTGCAACAGTTGATCAACAGCATGTCCGTCGGGCGACACTGAGCGTTTACGAAATATACATAACTAATTGATTTATATTGAATTACTGAATTGGCACGGTTGCTGCTCTAGTCCTTGCGCAGGTGCCGCGGTGGCCTCTGCCATCACGAGGACGGGCAATGAGCAGCACACTGAAAGTGGTTGCGGTATCCGGGAGCGTGCAGCGGCCTACGCGTACCCTGGTGCTGCTTAAGGCACTGATCGCCGGTCTTGCGCAAAAACTTCCGATCGAGCTGCACCTGATCGAGTTGTCCGAGGTCGGACCGCAGTTTGCCGGGGTGCTGCGCCGTGAAGACTTGCCCGCTGCGGTCGAGGCCGATCTGCAGGCCATTGAAACGGCCAACCTGCTGATTGCTGCCAGTCCGGTATACCGTGCCTCGTACACGGGGCTGTTCAAGCACCTGTTCGATTTCGTCCATCACCAGGCGTTGAACAACGTGCCGGTGTTGCTGGCCGCCACCGGTGGCTCGGACCGCCATGCCCTGATCATCGATCACCAGTTGCGCCCGCTGTTCGGCTTTTTCCAGGCCCTGAGCTTGCCCATCGGTGTGTATGCCGCCGAAGCCGATTTCACCGATTACCAAATCACCAGCCCGCAGTTGCTCGAGCGCATCGAGCGCGCTGTCGAGTCGGCGGTATTGAGCCTCACTCCGACTGTTCAACCGGACGCCAGCGCAGCCTGACGTTCCGGCTCAACCCTCACTTCAACGAATCAATGGAGTACATGCAATGAGCCAGGACAACATTAAGTTTGCCTACTGGGTTCCCAACGTCAGTGGCGGCCTTGTGGTCAGCAAAATCGAACAGCGCACTAGCTGGGACATCGATTACAACCGCAAGCTGGCGCAAATCGCCGAAAAGGCCGGCTTCGAATACGCCTTGTCACAGATCCGCTTTACTGCCGGTTATGGCGCCGAAAATCAGCACGAATCGGTGACCATCAGCCACGCACTGTTGGCCGCCACCGAGAAGCTCAAGGTGATCGCGGCCATCCTGCCTGGCCCATGGAGTCCGGTGCTGGCAGCCAAGCAGCTGGCCACCATCGACCAGTTCACCAACGGTCGCGTCGCGGTGAATATCGTGTCGGGCTGGTTCAAAGGCGAGTTTCGCGCCATTGGCGAGCCATGGCTGGACCACGATGAGCGCTATCGTCGCTCGGAGGAATTTATCCAGGCGCTAAAGGGCATCTGGACCCAGGACAACTTCAGTTTTCATGGCGATTTCTACCGCTTCCACGACTACACCCTCAAACCCAAGCCACTGCAGCAACCGCACCCGGAAATCTTCCAGGGCGGCAGCTCGCGTGCGGCGCGGGACATGGCTTCGCGGGTCTCCGATTGGTACTTCACCAACGGCAACACTGTCGAAGGCATCAAGGCCCAGGTCGACGACATTCGGGCCAAGGCCGCGATCAATGGCCACTCGGTGAAAGTAGGGGTGAATGCCTTTGTCATCGCCCGCGAAACCGAGGCCGAGGCCCGCGCGGTGTTGCAGGAAATTATCGCCAAGGCCGACCCCGAGGCCGTTAACGGTTTCGGCAGCGAGGCGAAGAACGCCGGAGCCTCCAGCCCGGAAGGCGAAGGCAACTGGGCCAAGTCCACCTTCGAAGACTTGGTGCAGTACAACGATGGTTTCAAGACCAATCTGATCGGTACGCCTAAGCAGATTGCTGAACGCATCGTCGCACTCAAGGCGGTGGGCGTGGACCTGGTGCTCAGTGGATTTCTGCACTTTCAGGAGGAGGTGGAGTACTTCGGCCGCAAGGTGTTGCCGCTGGTACGTGAGCTGGAGCGCGAGGCGGTGGCGACCAAAGCTGTGGCGTAAGAGGAGGGCTTCGCCCTGCACCATAAGCGCCTGGGAGCTCGCCGTCGGCGTGTTTGCCGGGCTTGGGGCCCTCGTCTGTCGCGATCCCGAAACTGGCGGGTTACGACGTGACATTCTGTGAGGGGCCACTGCTGCTGATTTTGACGTGTGTCAGAACCCATTCGTGTTTCGAGAGTCTGAAAAGACTAACGTTCTCAAAGCTCTGTAGGGAGAGGGCGTTCACCCTCTGCAAATCGCTGGGCGCTGAGTGGCCCTGTGAGCGCGTGTAGGACCTGTTTTCATCAATGAACAAGGGATATTCCATTGATCAAGCAATTCGTTTTAGGGCTGTTGGCTGTGTCTGTACTGGCCGGATGTGGTGACGACAAAGAGAAGGTTGCGCGGGAGAAGATTGGGGAAGTGAAGGTCGCTTTCGATAACCGACCACAAGGGGCTCTAAACGAGGCTGGGACTCATAGTCTGACCTCTGCTGACATTAACGCCTGTGTATCTCAGTTGACTGATGCCAAGGCGAAGCTGGACCAGATTCAGACTGAATACGCTTCTACGCAAGCCGTTCAGTCAATGGAAACTCAGGTGTTTGCTGGAAAGCTTCGTGGTCAGTTAGCGACCTGCAAGCAAACCAAGGCTCAAATGGGCTGGTAATGCTCGTTGCGGTCCGGTCTGCTTTCTCGAATGGAATCGCCGGACCTCATGACATATGCCGTTGA
The DNA here is from genome assembly GCF_037055265.1 of Pseudomonas sp. ML2-2023-6. NCBI lineage: Bacteria > Pseudomonadati > Pseudomonadota > Gammaproteobacteria > Pseudomonadales > Pseudomonadaceae > Pseudomonas > Pseudomonas sp. ML2-2023-6. Next base: position 3,210,087 of record NZ_CP146347.1, read on the forward strand.
ATTTTCAATAGGTGTTACAGAGAGTTTGAGTGCCTATCTGGTTGCAGTACGTCTGTTTCGGACGATTGCTTTCATAGTTTTGCCACGCTTGGGCTGCTTGCTGAGCCTGAACTGGACATTACTTGCGCTTCGTTTGCGAATTTCTGCATGTCGAATTGGTAGTTGCTCAAATTGGCTGCGATATACCGTTTACCCAAAGCTCCTGTTTCTGGAGACATGTGACCATTTACGACGCATTTATGAACGGCTGTAAATTGTTGTGGTAGTTACCCCACCACCTCCAAACTGGATCTAAGGTGCCTCCCAAATGTAAGCCAGCGATTAGTCTTCAGGGCAAAGTCAGAGTGATCACGTAAGCACCCGACAGCACCGGTTTTCCCGAACCTTCCACCAACTCGTATTGTTGATTGTAATAGCGACCATCTGGACTGCTGCCAGCGAGCAACTTGACTTTGACGTTGGAATGCCCGGTAGCACTGACAGAGCTGACCGATTCAACTCTACGCACGTTTACCGCACTGCCAAGCTGTGGGCTCGGGCACCTTTTGAACTCAAAGGTCGAACTCATTTTTACATTGGTGATACAGCCCGACTCCTCAATACTGCCGTGAAACTGGATAACCCCTTGCCCTAACGGGACGGCAGCCAAGCTAACACCGCTCAACGCAAAGACCAGGAATGTACCTATCGCCAATCGATTATTGTCCATGCTAATGCTCCTTTGGATTGTAAGGAACGCATCGATAATTCTGGCTGATATTTTGAGTTTATTTTGGAAACTTCAGATGTTTTTTCTCGAAAGTGAATCGTCCCTAATGTTGTAGAGTCATTGGAGACCCGCTTTTGTCCGATTTCTGCCTGTCGCTATCGGCAGCTATAGGTCGATAGTGTAGTGGTCAACTAATCCCGGACACGACGTTAAGTTTTGTCTCGGCCTGGTCAGCATCCGGGTTTCCTGACAACGCCCAGCCCACTATCTGACGCGCATACAGATCCATAACCACGGCCAGGTAGTGCCATTTTCCTTGCGCCCAGATGTAGGTGATATCACCGCACCAAACCTTGTTTGGCTCGGGAACATCGAACTCACGATTCAGTGTGTTTGGAATGTCAGGCCGCTCTACCGTTGCTTTTTTGTAGGTATGTGCGCCAGGCTGCTTGCTGATCAACCCCAACCCCCGCATCAAGCCACGCACCTTGAAACGTCCGATCTGCTCGCCATCTTCCTGTAACATCAACACAATACTGCGGCTGCCAGCAGCGCTTCGACTTTGGGTGAACAGCTCGTTGACTCGACTACGTAATCGAATCCTCTCAACACCCAGAGATCGCCGCCTCAGGCGATGGGCGTAGTACGTCGAACGGGTGATTTCGAACACCTCGCACAAGCTTTCAATGGGTTCATGTGCGCTTAGCAGATGGATCGGCGCGTGCGCTAGAGGTCTTCCTACATCAAGAGCGCGGTAGTTTTTTTTAGTATCGATTTATCTCGTTCGAGACTAGCGATTCGAGCTTCCCGCTCCAGGATTTTTTGCTGCTATGGGGTCAACGCCTTGCTCTGTGGGGTTACACCTGTGCGTTCCTGTTGAAGCTGGCCAACCCAACGGCGCAGAGCCGACTCGCTAATGCCGAATGAGCGACTGGCTTCGATGAAGCTGTGATTTTGCTTAGCACGAGGTCAGCAGCCTCGCGTTTGAATTCAGCGGAAAAGACACGGCGTTGTTTGGTCATCTGACACCTCGATCTGGCGAGCATTCTCGCCTAAATGGGTGTCCGGAATCATTAGACCACTACAAGAGCACGCCATAGCTCTTGAAAGGGAACCACTCACTTGACTCGCAGCGAGGAGTGTAAATAGTGGGCCGACTTTTCATCGGCTTCACCTGACGCTAAAAGATGGGCAGTTGAATTGGTAAGCTTGTAAATCCGCCACAAAGTTGCTGCATGACGTGGCACCACCGATGAAGAAGCCTTGCGCTTGGTCGCATTCGATACTGCGTAGAAAGTCGAGTTCTGCTCGGGTCTCTACACCTTCAGCAACCACCGTAAGGCCCAGTTTTCGACTCAGATCCACGAGGCTGCTCAGTGCTGAGGCTAGACTTTCATTTTCAGCACAACCATGCACCAATGAACGGTCTATCTTGAGCTCACTGAAGGGCGTGGAAACCAGATTGAAGTAGGAGCTGAATCCCTTGCCGAAGTCATCCTGAGCTAAACCAAACCCCATCATGCGCAATCGGCAAGCGCCGGCGTAATAATTGCCCAGCTCTTCGGTGGTTGAGCTTTCCATCAACTCAAAGACGATGCGGCTCGGCTCAGTACCATGGTTCACAACGTAATTGTGCAAACGGTCAACCAAGTCGTGCTCATTCAGTAAGTGAGTAGGCAAGTTGATTGACACAGGCATATCCCGGCCCAGCGCGCGCCACTGTCTTTGCGCCTGCAAGGTTTGCTCGAGCATCAGCCACAGTAGTCGCTCTTCCAGCCCCAGGCTGATCAGTGCGGATAGAAAATCTTTGGGCAATAACAGCCCGGATTCTGGATGGGCCCAGCGCACCAGGGCTTCGGCACTGAGAATGTTGCCATTACGCAGCGATATCTTGGGTTGGAACCAGGCTTGAATCTGCCCATTGTTCATGGCCAGTTCGATACTGCGCGGGTCAATATTGAGGGTATGTACGCAGGCCGATTCAGCATTGAGTCGGGCTACAGCGAGGCGTGCTTTCAAATGTCTGAGCGCATCGGTCTCAACCGGCTTGGCGATCAGGCCGAGGACTGAGAGCCCAAGGTTTTTAGCCGCCAACTCGGCACTGACCAGCATGCGGCGCGGCGCGGCACTGACCAATGCCAGCGCTGGTGGTTGTTCCAGGGCAGCAACTTTCTGGATCAATTGCACGCCGTCCATGATGGGCATCAGTAAGTCGCAGAGAAGCAAATCATAGGCATGACGGGCTAGACACTCCAACGCCACAACGCCATCCCGGACGGTGTCTACGGTAAAGCCGCCAACCTCATTAAAAACTTTCAGCACATACTCAAGCTGAAAAGGATGCGCCTCAACGATCAGTACACGATAGGGTTTCACGGGTCCCTCCTTAAATTGTGTTGAAAGCAGTAATGCCTGATCAGCCAGTTATTCAATCCCGCATTCACACGCGAGCCCGGCCGGCCACCAATGGGCATCCATGCCCATGCCGTCCAGTCAGTTAAAAACGTGCCAAACGGTTTTCAACGCCAGGATTTAAATCGTGATACGGGCAACCTCCGTTACGAGTCGAGATGGATTTCGGGGAGGCTCATAACACCCGAGTTGAGAAGGTCTACACGCTTCCAGGTATTAACCCACCACACTAATGCTTTCAAAATAACGGTATTCATCGAAACCATTAAGATGTTTGCTTGTTCTTTAATTTGGTGCACTTGGCCTGTTTTGAACTTGCAAAGGTGGTGTTTTATGTTGCTCGGTGCCGTACGAAGACTAATGTGCGTATCGGTTGATTCAGCCGCGTTGCCGTTCTGGGATGTAAGAAGCGCCAATATGAGTTTCAGGCTCGATAGCTGGTCGGTCCACTGCATCCACGCTTGTTTTATTTCACCGCTTATGCTCCGGTCGTGTCGGGTAGCAAGAGTCACTAGGGATTCATAGAGGTTCTGTGGAATGGTCACGTCGAGTTTTTCTGCAGATGTGACTTCTACGTTGTTACTTTGATTCATAACGCTTCTTCCTCCTGGAGCTATATGCAGTCCTGATGTCGCATATGTTGTGTGTATGTGCGGGGTCAATAGGTTTTTGCCCGGCAGTCACCCGTCACAGAGGCAATACTCGGTGATCAAGTTATCGGCTTTAGTGATGATGATGCCAGGGCACAGATTATTTAAATCCATGCCCATTAATGTGGTTATAGAGGGTGAGGACATAGTCCGCACCAGGTGTTATTAAATAGACCTCACATTAATAGCGGGTAAAGGTACAGCGCTTCAAAAGGCTGATATTGTTTGTGCATTGCGGTACTCATAATTGATGGCAGGTGGCCATTATATATTACTTGAAGGTAATATCGATGTTCGCAGATGCTCGAAAAGGGCCAACTTTAGGCGTAGTACTGAGCCACTTAAGGCTCGCTAAAAAGTTTTTTCTGACGTTGGTGCCATTCACCAGTCCCAGTTCTACGGGGGTGTTCATAGGGATAAAGCTCATCGGTGTATTTTGCTGTGATAGCACAATCCCGAAGCCGCTGTTGCTGGTCGGCAGGATAGTGGTTGTGTCCTGCACGGGGTATGTCGAGCTGAAGCTGGCGTTCAGAACCTGTCCCTGGCAATCCTGGCCACTGTCGGGCCCTGAGATGTCGGCGCTTATGGAGAAGGGCACCTGTTTTTCGATGAACCCCACCCTGGCATTTTGACGTGGAATGCTACCAAAGTTTACAGCCGAGCCATTATTTGCAGTCACGGTCACTTTAGGGTTGCACGAGATAAACCTGATATTGCCCAGCCCGGATACATAGGCATTGAAGTTGCTGTCGGCGACATTGTTAAGTCCGCCCACACCATCGACCTGGAACAAGGAGTACGCCCCGGTGTTGGTAATCCTGCCGCCCGGTGGCGGTGCGGCTCCGGTGGCCTTTATATATATCGAATAGGACACCGTCAAACTGAGAGATTGCGCAGGCGACAAGCAGGTAGAGCCTCTTTTTCGGCAGCGTGTTCCAGGACCGATATCTTGCCGTGCTGAATTCACCAACTTGTAGTCAATACTGCCGTAGTTAACCCCTATTTCAATTGAATTATGAATGCTCTTCAAATTGTTTTTTGGGTCCCAATACAGGTAGGCATTTTCCCCACCAGGATGGTTTCGATCGTCAACACACTGGAAGGTAGACGTGAACGTCGGGGAGCGCCACAGCAATGCGCCCGGCACGGTATTGGCAGTAGAGACCTTGATCTGTTCAGCGAGCACAATATCCTGACGGATGCTGCCGTTCTTTTTACATGACAAGGCATAACTATTAGATGAGACCGCTGCCAGGGTGATTATCAATCCGGCGGTCAGTCCTCGATGTTTATGCGTTAATAAAAAAAACATATGGTGTCCTTTTATGGCTTCACGCAGGCCAGCGAAAGCTCTTGATAACCGATGTTCTGTTCTTCCATGACGGCCAACTCGGGCACGCGCAATGAGCACGTTTCGTTTATGCCGGCTCCCCATTTCACCAACAAGAGATCACCCGTGGAGGCACCCGAGATGTAGATGTCTCCGTTAGTGCCAACCGTGCCGCTGTTTTTGCCTGTCGCGCTGAAAATATTGGCACCCAAGGGAGGCGAGTTGCCGTCGCTCATCGTGCTGTGTACCAAAAGGCTTTGGCCGGAGTGAGTTTCAAACGTCACACGAGGAATAGCCCCACGTGTTGGCACCACATCCCTGGCCGCCAGCGGGATATCCAGGCCGCTGCCAATATCTTCAGTCCTTAACGCGATACGGTTGTGACGATAGGGAGTAGCAGAAGTCATGACTGCATAGCCGGAGCTGTCAATTTCCACGCCAGGCTGGTTTTCCAGGCGCACGCCCTTGGCGTTTTCGGCTTCGATCAGTACGAATGTACTTTGCAGCGGCTGGGTCAGAGTGAGCCCACGTGCGTGTGCCACGATGCCCCCTGACACGCCCAGTGTGGTCTGTTGGTAGTCGTTGCTGTAGCTATAACCCGCGTTAATCAGGCCCTTGTTGCCCTGGTAGCCGATGTTGGCCGAGGACGTCTGCCCGGAGTATTCGTCATGTCCGGTCTGCACTACGTAATTGAGCCGGTCATCGTCAAGTGCCGTGCCACTCAGGCCAGAGCTGTAGGTGTTACCCGACTGCTCGCTGTGACCGACATTGAAACTGGCCGTCATGTCTGACGATTCCTTACTGAAAAAGCTGAACGGAACCGATACGGTCACATTCACACTGCGGTCCTTAAAGCCATAGTTACTGCGGCTATCCTGATAGAAAATGCCATAGCTGGTATTTTTGTAGCTGCTGTTAAAACCTGCCTGCACTGTTCGGTCTTCACTGGAGCCGCCCCAGTAAGACTGATTGCTCACGTTGGCATATAACGTCGAACTGGCGCCCATGCGCTGGTTGATAGACAGCTCGACACGTTGGCGTTTATTGCCGAAGTTGTCGGTATAAGTGGTCCGACGACGAGACTCTGCCCAACCTGGCACACCCAGATTGCGGTAATCATTTTCATCGTAGTACTCGTTACGGTAAGTGCCGCTTTCATAGCTGTCACGTTCAGCTACAGCATCAGAAAAGTCGTAATAACCGGAGGTCGAATAACGGTAACCGGCAATGCGAAATTCGGTCCCAAGGTCGCTCAGCGACTTGGAATACAAGAAGCGCACGCTCTGACCTTGTTTGCTATCGCCGTTGGCCAGGTCGGTATCGGAGTAAGAGGCGTCGAACGACACCGCGCCCCAACGGCCCATGTTTTTACCCAAGCCTGCTACGGCGGAACGATAGTTCTGCGCCACCATCAGACCGCCGTAGGGGGTAACGTCATAAGTCATCCCGCGTGACAAAGTGCCCTGTACAAATGACGGTTGGTAGTGGGTAGTCCCGTCATGGTACTTGCCGGCTGTCAGCTGATAGTCCCAGATCCCTTCACGCAACATGTTGGGCACCGAGGAAAAGGGCAGGGTAAAGCTGCTTTTTGAGCCATTGGCTTCAGTGATCGTTACATCCAGATTGCCGCTTAAAGAGCTGGGGTAAATATCGGTAAGCGCAAACGGGCCAGGGGGGACGTTCGTGCTGTAGATCGTGTAACCATTCTGCCGGACTTCAACCCGGGCAGCGGTCAATGCAACCCCGCGCACTACCGGGGCGTATCCACGCAGGCTCTCTGCCAACATGTCATTGGCGCTAGACAGTTGCGCGCCACGGAACTGAATACTGTCGAAAACGTTACTGTTGGTGTTGGTTTGCCCAATGATCAAACGGCTACGCCAGGGCACAATATCTGTTTCAGCCCAGGTCGAGATATTATCGAAACTGGAACCCGCGCCTGATTGCTGGCTCAGCGTAGAGTTATTTCGCAATCGCCAGCTGCCGACGTTGATACCGTTGTTGAGGCTCAGAAAGGAGTAATCCGAAGATTTATCCGCTTGCTGATGGCCGTAACGGTTGTGGCTACCATTGAAGTTGTAATTGATAAAGGCGGCATTCACGCCCTGATCATAAACCTTGGGTGAGATGGAACCTTGCGCGCGAGGCTCCAGAAATAATTGCGGCACCTCAATGTCCATGCGTTGCAGCGCAGCGTCATGACTCAGCTGTGCACCTTGGACTTCTTTGTTCAAGGCAAAGCACCCCGTGGGATCTTGCACTTGGCGATCTGACAGCTTGATCCCGTAGCCCCGGTAAGCCAGAGCCGTCAGGCACGGCACTATTGGCTGGTCGGGGGCGAGCTTTTTGAATTCGATATCACGATGATCGATGCGTTGACCATTCAGGAAAACGTCGAACGGATAGCTGCCGGGCAGAATATCGTCGCTGCCTGAAAGTGCCGCCACCTGAGCCGCATTTTCGTTGCCACGAATGAATGACGTGTTGAACTGGTCCGTGGCCTTGGCAAGAGGGGCGAGTAGAAATGGCACAACATAAAAATAACCTGCGCGGTTAACCATTTTAATTCTGCGTGTCAGCTTGTGTGTAGCTGTTTTTAGGTGCACCACGACTCTTTCCCCTGCGAAGCATGACTCATTTCAACGAGACGTTTTTGATCTCGGTGTGCCCGCCATAATTATTGATATAGGTAAACGACAGGCCGTTTGCGGACTGTGCATTTGATGGCAGGGCAATCTTGAGACTGTCATATGGGCCGACCATATCGGCATTTACTTTCCAGGTTTTATCGCCGTTGCTGAGCGTTAAAATACCTAGTGTTACGTACATGGGGCCGTTATTGGTCACGGTTAACACCTGGCCTTGACGCTGCCATTTCAAGGCTTCAGCCTGGGCTTGCAAATTGGTTTGCAACGCCTGTGGCCGATAAAATAATTTAATACGCGTACGAATCGCTACTTGCAGTACATTGTCCTGTTTAGGGGCAGGAGGAATTTCCTGTACATTGACCCAGAACAGGGATTCGCGATCTTGTGCCAGTCCTTTCCCTGAATAGATAAAACGTAAAACAGCCTCTTTATGAGGCGCCAGTTTCAAGATGGGTGGCGTCACAATAATCGGTATGTCGCGCGGTATTTGACTTGCATCGCCCGTATCCAGCCAGGTTTGAACCATGTAGGTTTCCTCGCTGTCGTTATTGATAGAGAGCGATGCGGACTTGCTGTCACTGTTATAAATAACGCGTGTTGCATCTACCTGAATGCCAGCAAACGTGTTCGCGGAACAGGCGAGCAACGCACACAAGAGTACTTTTTTCATAAGGGGTTCAAGCGCTCAGAAAAGTGGCCATCCTTGGCCAGTGATTCTCCTGCGGGGTTATTTACTTGTACTCGATAGCGAATGTCGCGGTAGCGTTCGCTTGACCTGCCGTTACAACGTCCTGGTAAGACTTGTAACGGGCGCGCAGGTTGAATGTGGCAGAGCCCGGGTTAGCGCCGTCAGCAGCAACGGTGACGAGCGCGGGGCTGGTAACATTCTGGCTGATTGGCAATGTGGCGCCATTGTGGTCCAGTACTTCAATACCTACACCGCCTGCGCCGCCAGTCACAGACAACAGTTCTGGATGGCCCGCTGGAGTGTTGCCATCAAAACGCAAGGTGTAATCACCTGCTTCACATTTTTCGAGGTTGATGTCGAATGCTTTCGCGCCGCTGGTAGAACCTGACGTCGGGAATGCAGTGGTTGGGTATTTACCCAGGTAAACTTGTTTGTTCTGGTCTTGGTCCGACACTTTACAGGTGGACTGTACAATTTCGCCGGTGAAGGCTACGTTGCCATTTGCAGCCACTGCGTTATAAGCACTCATGGACAGTGTCAGTGCAGCTACGGACAATACAGTTTTTTTCATTTTTCTTTACTCATCAATTAATAGGGGGGCAAGCAAATAACTGGCAGCACTCTTTTGAGTGAGCCCGCAACTAAAGGGTAATAAAATTCACAGAATAAATAATTACCACCGCGTAAGTCATGACAAGTCATGGCAAGGGCGGATTAAGTAACTTTCTATTAAGGTATGTCAGATCGCTTAATTGCTGGGCAATACACTGGTTTGTGATATTCGCATCAACATACTCGATGACATTGAAAGATTATTGCCGAGCCGAAACTAGCATGTCAATACAATGGAATTTTTCCAGTACTATGCTTGGTGTCGTTTTATTGACGCTGCATTTGCGCCTGTCTAATATTATTTATGTGTTTAAGATCAGTAAGTAGCTTGCCAATGAGATCTTGAGTGGATAGATAGCCTTAAAATTCAATTTACTAAGGTGTCAGGCAGATGGTCGAAGCTTTACATTGTTTTTGAAAAACGAACTTCATCGTCAAAAAACAGACAGTGCTAAATTTTTTTTGTGAACAAATATCCCCTGAAACTAGTACTCGTCAGATGTGATTTTTTTTCTTGGCTGGAGCAAATGTCTCCCAAAAGGGTCAATCCCTGAATGGCCCGGGGTGGATAATGTGGTCGAAACCCAAAGGCGCCGAGTCGACGATTGGGTGAGTGAAGTATCACAGGAGCGGGGAGAAGAGCCTGCAGTTGGCCGAAGCGATCTCGAGCAACGATTTCTCAACGCTCAGAACGACATCAAGTCATGGACGGAGAGAAACGACCTCTGGGACGACAGCGGCTTCACTTCATATGCAGAGCGTGTGTGAGGTGAGCCAGGATAGGAGGCAGTGGTCTTCATCCTTTAAAGCAGTGGAGATCTCGCTCGCTTACTGGACGAAGATATTGACCCTCCTTTTCGGGCTTAGTTTGATCAGATCTGCGAGTCGCATGGCTTCTGGTTCGAGAACAATGATGGTTACTCCTGCTATTTCTTCCAACGACCGCTGCGGTTGGCGTTCCTGGACAGGATTTTCAGGATTTCAGAGGCGCCAGGAGATCGCTTCAAGTCTACAAACGGACGTGATTGGATCGCGCTCGACGGCGATTTGAGAGCAGCAGCGTGTGACTTTTCGAGAAGGGGGCTGTTGGACTTCAGGCTGAGGGCATTCTTTTCAAACAATCCAAAGCATGCCTTCAGATATGCCCCCAATGTAGCAATCCACTGGAAGTGTATGGATCTCCATGGTCTATGAAAACGCAGAAATGATCAGATAAACAGCCCGCCAGACGGCCCCTAAAGACTCTCAGCGTCGCCAAAGAACATTTTGACTTGGCTCTAGGAAAGTGGTTTCAGCTTAAAAGATAGAATTATGCCCCCAATTGCGCCTAGTGTTCGAGCGAAACTGGGGTTGGCTGGGGTGTAGGGAAGTGGCACGTTCAAAGGTTCTCCCTTGGTGAACCGGAACCAAAGCAGGTTAGGCGTAACCCAATTCTTGTTCGGCCCTGCTAATGCAAAGTAACCGGTTCGGTTTCGACACATGTCGGGTAGCGAGGCGCAGCACGCGGGCGGTCGAATGCGAGTGCCCGCGTGCTCAGGTATGCTCGTACAGCTTGGACAGCAAGTGAAATGGCAGGGCGCCCCCGCTTTGGTTAAAAGGAAAATACCCCAGCTCATCAAGTATCACCAGGTCTTTGCGAAGCAGTCCCTGGGCTATTCTCCCGGCCTTGCCATCGTACTTTTCAAGACCTCGGCCACCGTCAGTCCGTTGTACTGCACAAGCTCGCTCCAGAGCGACCGGCAGCTTTGACCGATCCAGATATTCAGTTCTTCAAAGGTGGAGTCCCAGCATTTTCCCAAAATCAGGAAGTCTTCTTCAGGATATCCCCAATCGGCAAGTTCAAAGGATCGGGCAACTATTCGACAGAATTGGGTGAGGGGGCGAGGTGAGTTTCAAGTCCAGCCTCGTGGGTGGACTTGAATTGGCGGGGCTCTCGGCGCTTTAGCGGGTTTTTTCGGTGCTTCGCTCCGAATGAAGCGCCTGCCAATGTGAAATCTGCTGTTGGATGTTCCAGTAAATGATGTGCTCGTAGAGTTTTTCCACAAAATCCACATCGAATCCAGCGTCGACGGCCCAATCGCGGCGGTCCTGCAGCATCGCCGCAACCCGTTCCGGTGCGGGGATCGCTTGTTCGTTGGCCTTGAAGCGCACGGCGGCCTTCACGTAACCCAAGCGTTGTTGCAGTGACTCCAGTATCTGGCGGTCGAAAAAGTCGATGCCGGCGCGGATGTCGGTGAGGCTTTCGCACGCCTCGGGTTTTTTCAGTGACGACATGGTGTTTGTCTCTAATAAAAAAGTTCGGTTTCAGATGACGTCGAATCGTGGGCATGCCAGCCGGGAAGCGGCGGGCGGGCGTTGGTGAGTGCCTTGATGGGTACGGGTAGCGCCAATGCCCCAGGCATCGGTGTCACGCTCGGCGATGACCTCATCGATCAAGGCATCGATCATGCAGTTGTCGTGATGATGGGGCGTGGTGATCAAGTGCGCGGTGTCGCCGGAGGTAGCCAGGCAATACTTTTTCGCGATGCGTTCTGACGGGCATGGAAACACCACGGTGATGGAGTTTTCATTGCGCCATGCATCGATGCCGGCTGCCTGAAAGCGATCCACGGCATATTGCGCCTGGTCCAGGCAGTGGCGGATACGCTGGCGCCAGTCGGCGAACGAGTGGCTGCGCAGCGCTGCCCACATCATCAACGGCGTGTGGCCATTGCGTGAGCCGCTGATGGTTTTGTCATGGGCCAGGATGTAGTCGACTTCCACGGAAATGCGCGCCACGTTCTTGCGCTTTGCCACCACGATGCCGCACGGGATCGGCGACCCGATCATCTTGTGCCCGGACACGCAGATCGAATCGATGCCATCTGCAAATGTGAAGGGTTGCGGATGGTCGACGAAGGGCAGGATCATCCCACTCAGCGCCGCGTCGGCATGCAGGTAGTAGTCGTGCCGGGCAATACCCGCCAGTTGCAGGCGTTGTTGGATGGTCGCGATGTTGTCCACCGCGCCACGCATCGTCGTGCCGATATTGGCGAAGATGATCGGGTGACGCTCCTGGTCTGCGGCGATCTTGAGCATCAGGTCGTCGTAGTCGATCTCGCCGTTGGGCAGGGATTCGACGGCACGGCATTTGATGCGCAGCAGCTTGACGATCTTGGCCACCGAGTAGTGTGTGTCCTTGGAGTAATACAGCGTGCCGTCGGGGAACAATTCGCGGGCCAGGTAGCAGCCGAACATATTGCCTTCTGTGCCGCCATTGGTGACGTAGCCCCAGCTGTCTTCTAGTTCAATGTCGAACAGCTGGGAGAAGTACGTCATCACGTCCTTTTCAAAGCCGAACGAGTTCAGCACATAGTTGCTGTACTCGTTCCAGTCCCCGCAGTTGTTGATCGAAAACTGCAGAAAGCGGTGCAACTGGGAGTAATCGAAATCGGCGGATTCGGGGTAGCCGATATTGAAGTACTGGTGGGTCACGCAGTGCTGCCAGAAGTGTTCAAGCCTGCTTTGGTCGGCCGTTGATAAGGTCATCTCTAACTCCTTTTAAATCGACTGGGCGAAGCGGCCCGGTCAGGCCGCTATTTGCCGTGTGTCCACCAGCAACCACCAGCTGGCGAGCGTGGGCGAGTCGGCCAGCTCTTCAAAGGTGACGGTGATGCCACGTTCCTTGAGTTCGGCGGCGAGTTTCATCACTTGCAGGGAGTCGAGTCCGTAGAAAATCAGGTTTTCCTCCGGGTCCAGTTCTTCACCGTCTTCGATCAATTGCAACACGCGGGTTTTCAGCCAGGCGCGGGTGGTTTCCGCCGTCAGCAGTTGGCGCAGCTGTTTTTTGTCGATCTTGCCTACGGCGGTGAGCGGCATGGTGTCGATCAGCCGTATGCGGTCGGGCAGTTTGTATTCGGCGATGCCCAGCTCCATCAGGTGGCGGCGCAGGGCGGGCGGCTTGAGGTTGGGATTGCGCGAGACGACGAAGGCGCAGCTCTTTTCCCCCAGTGCGGCGTCGGGCATGGCGACCAGCCCGGCATGGGTGACGTCGGGGTGCAACACGATGAGGTTTTCGATCTCTTCGGAAGCGACTTTTTCGCCACCTCGGTTGATCTGATCCTTGACCCGGCCGACGACGCGCAGGTCACCGCTGGGCGTCATTTGCACCAGGTCACCGGAGTAGTAGTAACCCTCGTTATCGAAGGCTTGGGCGTTCTGTTCGGGGCTCTTGTAGTAGCCGCAGAAGGTGTAGGGGCCCCGGGTAGCCAACATGCCGGGCTCGCCGTTCGCTACGGGCACACCTTGTTCATCGACGATTTTGATTTCGTCCCCTGGGCTGATCGGGCGGCCTTGGGTAGTAAAGATTTGCTCGTCGGTGTCATCTAGGCGGGTGTAGTTGATCAGGCCCTCGGCCATGCCGAACACCTGCTGCAGCTTGCAGCCGAGCACACCGGGGACCTGGCGGGCCAGCGAGTCGGCGAATACAGCGCCGCCGACCTGGAGGTATTCAAGCGATTGCAGTTGCTCGCTGTGCTCCGGCGCGGCTTGCAGCCACAACGCGACGGCACTGGGCACCAGGGCGACGGTGTTGACTTCGTGGCGCTGGATCATTGCGAAGCAGGTCTGCGGCTCTGGGCTCGGTGCCATGATGATGGTACCGCCCGCGTACAACACGCCCAGAGCGCCCGGCGAGCTGAGCAGGAAGTTATGCGCTGCCGGCAGGGCACACAGGAAGCGTGTTTGTGCGGTCAGGCCGCACACCTCGGCACTGGTACGGGCGTTGTAGTGGTAGTCATTGTGGGTGCGTGGGATGAGCTTGGGGGTTCCGGTGCTGCCGCCGGACAACTGGAAGAGGGCAACTTCATCCGGTGCGCTGGGGGAGAAATCCACGCGGCTGTCGCTTGGGCTTTTGATCCAGGCAGCCAGGTTGTTGGGGGCGTGCTGTTCGCCGAGGAACAGCGTGACCTGAGGGCTTGCGCCGACTTCGTTGAGGTCGGCGAGGTAGCCGTCATCACGAAACACTTCATGCTCACGGGAGGCGATCAACAGCTTCGGCGTTATTTGTTTGGCGTAGCTCTTGAGTTCCAGTTTGCGATGGCTGTAGAGCGCGTTGAGCGGCACGATGCCGGCCTTGAGCAACGCGAACAGCACGATGTAGAACTCGGCGATGTTGGGCAGTTGCACCAGCGCGGTGTCGCCGTGGCCAAGCCCGTTGGCGGCCAGGTGCGAGGCCAGGTTGGAGGACAGTTGGTCCAGCTCGCCGTAATTGAAGCGACGCTCGCCGCAAATGATCGCGCAAGCCTGGGGCTGTGCTTGGCTGCGGGCCTGGAGCAAGTGGGTGAGGGGTTGATCGATCCAGTAGCCGTTTTCCCGATAGCGTTGTGCTCTGTCGAGGGGCCAGTGCGTGAATTCTAGAGTCATGGGGGTCACTGATAAAAATGGGGAAGTTAGTGGGCCAGGCCGCATGCGCGCAGCATGGTGCCGAGCTTGGTCTGGACTTCTGTCCATTCGGAGTCGGGGCTTGAGGCTTCGACGATGCCGGCGCCGGCGAACAGGCGGACCTTGTTGCGCTTGATGGTGCCGCAGCGGATGGTCACGACCCATTCGCCGTTACCTTGGGCGTCGCACCAGCCGACCATGCCGGTGAACAGGCCTCGCTCGACGTGTTCGACGAAGCGGATCAGGTGCCGGGCGCGTTCGGTCGGGAAACCACAGACCGCAGGGGTAGGGTGCAGGCGGCAAGCCAGCTGCAGGGCCGAGATATTGGGGTCGGCCAGGGTGCCTTCGATACGGGTGGAGAGGTGCCACAGCGCAGGCGTGCTGATCAGGCTGGGGCGCCGTGGCACGTTCAGTTGTGTGCACAATTCACCGAGCTGGGAGGCGATGTCTTCGGTCACCAGGCGGTGTTCGTAGTGGTCTTTTTCCGAGGCGGCCAGCCAGTCGGCGTTGCGACGGTCGGCTTCGGGGTCAGCCATGCGCTTGGCCGAGCCGGCCAGGGGGTTGGACACGAAGTCCAGGCCGTCCTTGTGCACAAGCAATTCGGGGCTGACGCCGATCAGCGTGGCGCCGTCCGGCATGGGCACGCGGAAGTGGTAGCCGCTGGGGTTCTGGGTACGCAGATTGTTCTGCATGGTGCTCACGTCCACATCTTGGGCAAACAGCAATTCGCGCTGAACCGAGAGCACTGCCTTGCGTACGTCGCTGTAGCGGAAGTTGACGATGGCGTGTTCGACCGTGCGCTTGAAGCCTTGCTCGTCCGGTATGTTTTTTTGTTCAAGCAGTTCCGGCATTGAGGCCGCACCGGTTTGCACGGCACCGCTGCGGGCGCGCCACTCGGCGTGTTCGGGGATGTAGAGGCAGGACGCTTCAGCGGGATCGAAGGGGATGGCGCCGACGATGATCGGGTTGGCCTGGCCCGCTTTGCGCGCTTGTTCAAAGGCATGCGAAACGGTTTTTTGAAACAGGCTGCTGGCGTTTTCGCCGGCGATGGCCGGAGTTTCGATGCGTTGCAATATGCCGCTGACAGCTAGTTCATGATCACCGGAGGTGAATGAAAAACTCCGCGTTGGGTCCAGCTGTTGCACCTCATCCATGTCGCTCGTCCTAAGGGTGCCCGTTCTCATTTGCAGAAAGCCTCCGTGGCTTGTGGTCAAAAATTTTTACCTTGAAATATAATCATTATCGTTTCTAATAGGTGACGCTAATCATTTAGATTTGTCAATCACATGAGTGGACCATGAGAGAGTTAACTTCGATGCAAGCCGCCTGTTGGATCGGGCGTACTGCTCATGCCTTTTTAGGGAGAGTTTCGGCTCATCTTTATGTCGAGTTCGATGGACATTCCATCGAACTCGACCGGTTACGCGAAGCGCTTGGGCGGGCCAGCCTGCTGCATCCGATGCTGCGGATGCGGGTGGATGCGCAAGGGCTGCAATCCATTGCTGCCGTGGACCAATCGCCTCAGTTGGAAGTCGAAGACCTGCGTGCGATGACCGAGCCGGAGGCCGCCCGGCACCTGCTAGCCAAACGGGAAACGTGGACACATCAGCAACTGGACCTCGGTCATGAGCCGGGCGCCCGGTTTTCAGTGAGCCTGTTGGCGGACGATAGGTTTCGCCTGCATGTCGATACCGACATGATCGCCATCGATCCATCCAGTTTCCGCACGCTGATGGAAGACCTGGCCCGGCTTTACGAGCAGCCCGATGACACGCTGCCGAATACGCCATCCTTCTTTGATTGGTACGATAAGGTCCGTGTCGACCCGGCACTCAAGGCCGCCCGCGATCGCGACCGTGCCTGGTGGCGTGAGCGCCTGGCGCACGTTGCCCCGGCACCCACCTTGCCATTGCTTGAACACCCGCCGGAGCAAGCGCATAGCCACCGACTCCATACCTGGCTGGGTCCCGCCGAGCGCCAGGCCTTGGAACAAGTGGCACGGGAACGCAGGATTACCCTGTCGACCTTGATGATGGGGCTGTTTGCGGCGGCGCTCGGGGCGCAGACCGGCGACCGTAGTTTCCGTCTCAATGTACCGACGTTCTGGCGCCAGCCGTTGGTGGATGATGTTGAGCGCGTGGTGGGTGACTTCGCCAATGTGTTGATTCTGGATGTTGACATCGAGTCCGCCGCCACGCCGGCCGCGCTGTGTGCGCAACTGGCGAAAAAAGTGGTCGGCCTGCTTGAGCATTGTGCCTATCCGGGCGTGAATGTGATGCGCGATCTGTCCCGCCATCAGGGCTCACCACAGCTGGCGCCGGTGGTCTTTACTGCCGCGCTGGACATGCCCGGCGGCGACTTGCTTTCGCCGCGCGTGCGGCGTGTATTCGGCTCGATGAATTGGGTCATCTCCCAAGGGCCGCAGGTGGCTCTTGATGCACAGATTGCCTGCGCCGATGGCGGTATCCTGATCAATTGGGATATCCGTCTTGATGCGTTGCCACTGCCGTGGGTAACGACGCTCTTTGACCGTTTTGTGGCGATCACGCAGGAAGTGGCGGCCGATTCTCGTGCGTTGGATCAAACGCTCAACGTCGGTGTTTCGCGCACTCTCGAAAAACCGCTGTCAGCCCTACAGCAGGCGTACTTATTGGGCCGTGGCACTCAGATGCCTCTTGGCGGTGTGGCCATGCAGGAGTTTCGTGAATACCACGGGGCCATGGACCCGACGCTGCTGCGCAGTCGCCTGGTGGCGATGGTGCAGCGCCATGACAGCTTGCGCACACGGGTGGATGCGCTCAAGTTGGTGAGTTATGTCAGCGATGAAACTTGCATCAATCTTGAGGAAGTTGACCTCACATCGATGTCGTCGCAAGCAGCGCTGGCGCACGTCGATGAGTATCGTGAGGCATACGCCCACACCATCTTCGAGCTGGACCGTTCGCCTTGGAATGTCACGATCTTCCACCTGCCCGACGATCAGCTGACAGTGTTCGTGCGCCTGGATGCGTTGATCCTCGACGGCCGCTCCATTGCTGCGTTGTTGGTCGAGCTGTTCGATGGCCTGATAAGCGATGAGCCCGCTGCCGAGGCTGTGCCTGCCTCTGTGGATCAGACGTGCCAGCGCAAGGCCGACGCGGTTTACTGGAAGACCAAACTCACCGACGTGACGGGCGCACCACGCCTGCCATGGCGCGTGCCGCTCGATCAAGTGCGGGCATCGCGCTACGAGCGCCAAAGCCGACAAGTGCCCAAGGCGGTATTCAACGCATTCTGCAAATTAGGCGCCCGGCAGCGGCTATTCAAGAACTCCGCCCTGATGGCGCTGGTGATGGAAGTGCTGTCCCACTGGCTCGATGAAGGTGGCTTGTGCGTGGCGGTACCGGTTGCGCCGCAAACGGGCGGTGCATTTGCCAACCGTTCCAGCTTTATCGCGATCAACCGAAGCGAGGCTCCCAGCACCTTTACGGAGCGTGCGGCGAAGCTGCAAGTGGACGTGCTGGAAGGGCTGCAACACTTGGCCTATTCGGGCGTGGACCTCGCCCGGTTGCTATTCGAATCCCACGGCCCTGGACCGGTGCTGCCGGTGGTGATTACCAATGGTTTTTCCTGGCCGGTGTTGGCGGCGGATAGTCTCATGCAGTTGCAAGGCGGCCTGACCCAGACGCCTCAGGTGGCCATGGATATTCGCTTCTGGACCAACGCCGAGGGCGCGCTGGTGCTGGATATCGACTATGCACGGGAAGTCCTGGACCCAGCGGTGGTTCACGACATCCTGGATGCGCTGGAAAAGGCCATCAGCCAAATCAGCGCCAGCGGTGAGTTCACCATGGACGCCGCCGCGATCATCGACACGTCTCACTATTGCCTCAATAGCTCGACGACCGAAGCTAGTGCCGAAGGGTTCCTGGCGCAAATCGCCAAGCACCTGTTCGACCCCGCCAACCAACGGATCGCCCTGATCAGCGGCGAGCGGCAGATCAGCTACGCCGAACTGGGATCGGGCGTGTCGCGTGTCATTGCGGCGTTCAAGGCCCGTGGCATCGGGCCGGGCCAAGTGGTCGCCATCTGCCTGCCACGCAGCCCGGAGCACACCATGCTGACCTTGGCCTCTGCATTGACGGGCGTGATCTGGGTGCCTATCGACGCCTCGGCGCCAGAAGAGCGTCGGCAGTATCTGTTGGAAAACTGCCGGCCAGATCTGGTGGTCATCAGCTCGGGCGAGACGGTCGGGCATGCCCAGGCCACGCCGAACGAGTTGCTGGCCGGGCCGCAAGCCAGTGCGCCAATATTGGATGATCGCTCAATGAGCGAAGCGCCGGCGTATTACCTCTACACCTCGGGCACCACTGGCAAGCCCAAGTGCGTGGTGCTGTGCAACCGCGCCACGGCCAATGTCATCGGCAGCACCTTGTCACACTGGCGCGTGAGCCAGATCGACGTGTTCATGTCGGTAACCCCGCTGCACCACGACATGTCCGTATTCGATGTGCTCGGCTGCCTGACGGCCGGCGCCACTCTGGTACTGCCTGGCGTCGGCGAGGAAAAGGATGCGGTGCGTTGGAATCAGTTGATCGCCAGGCACCGTGTGACGCTGTGGTGTTCCGTACCGGCTATTCTGGAAATGCTGCTGTCGTGCCGTGGCGAACATGACTTGGCCAGCCTGCGCCTGATCGCCCAGGGCGGCGACTACATCAAGCCGGGCGTGATCGCCGAGTTGCGCGGGCTGCTGCCATCGTCCCGCCTGATTTCCCTGGGCGGGCCGACAGAAACCACGATCTGGAGCATCTGGCACGACATCACTGCCGATGACCAGCTGCAAATTCCCTACGGGCGACCGTTACTGGGCAACCGCTATCTGGTTCTCGACGCCCAGGGAGCGCATTGCCCAGCAGGCGTTGTCGGCCGCATTCATACGGCAGGCGTCAACCTGGCCCTGGGCTACCTGGAAAACGGCGCGCTGGCACAAACCGAATTCATCAGCGTCATCGATGAGCACGGCCGGGCCGTACGTGCATTTCGTACCGGTGACTGCGGGCGCTATCGCCATGACGGCACGTTGATGTTCGACAGCCGCGTGAATGGCTACGTGAAGGTGCGCGGTGTGCGCGTGTCGATGCCCGACATCGAGATCGAGCTGATCAAGCATCCTGCGGTCAGGCACGTGCTGGTGGTGGACTACGGCGAACAGCGCCAGGGCGAGGTCAACATCGGTGCGCTGTACGTGAGTGCCGAAGACGCCGCACCCTTGACCGCCGCCGCGTTGCGCCAGTTCGCCCGCGAGCACTTGCCGCAATCCCATGTGCCCACGCAATTCCTGGCGGTGGAGGTGCTGCCGTTGTCGCAAAACGGCAAGCCTGATCGCCCGCGTGCCCGCAGCTTGTTGCTGGAGCCTGCCGAAGAGGTCGTTGAAACGCAGGGCAACAAGGTCTTGGCAATCTACCTGAGTGTGTTGGGCAGGCCCTCGCAGGACGGCGCCAATGCCTCGGTCGACTTCATCAGTCTGGGTCTGCGGCCCCAGCATTTGAAAGCCATCGCCGCGCGCTTCCAAGAGGAACTTGCAGTGACGCTTTCCCCCGGACAATTACTGCGTTGCCGTAACGCACAAGATGTCGAGCGATTGCTCGCCTGCGCATAACCACATAGCAATACCCAGGGAGACAGATTGGATGACGGATTTACCCACTGTAGATATCGCCGGTGTAGGCATCGGGCCCTTTAACCTCGGGTTGGCCGCTTTATTGTCCAAACATTCCGGCGTGACCAGCCTTTTCCTGGATCGCAAAGCTGAATTTCGTTGGCATGAAGGGTTGCTCTTGCCGGGCACCACGTTGCAGGTGCCGTTTCTGGCGGACCTGGTGACGATGGCCGACCCGACGCACGAACTCAGCTATCTGAATTACCTGCACCAGCACGATCGCCTGTACCAGTTCTATTACTACGAGAACTTCCAGGTGCCGCGCCGCGAGTATGACCACTATTGTCGTTGGGCTTCGCAGCAGTTGCCGACGTGCCACTTCGGCGAGGATATCTGTGATGTGACTTACGACGCGGGAGCCGGGAAATTCCTGATTGAAAGCCAGTCCGTGTCAGGCTTCAAGCGCTACTATTCCAGCCGAAACCTGGCGGTAGGCATCGGCACTACACCGATATTACCGCAATGGGCTCAGGTGAAAAGTACGGTACCCATCATGCATTCGGCGGAGTTTGGTAAGCGCCAGGCGCAGTTGTCGGAATGTCGGCGTGTCACCGTGATTGGCTCTGGCCAGAGTGCCGCCGAGTGCGTGCTCGCATTGTTCAATGAGCTGACCCCCGAGCGGATTGCCGCAGGCGCCTCGATCTGCTGGATCACTCGTTCGGCGGGTTTCCATCCCATGGAATACTCCAAGCTGGGGCAGGAGTGCTTTACGCCGTCCTACATGGAGTACTTCCACAGCCTCCCGCGTGAGCGCCGTCGTGAGGTCGTGGCCAAGCAGGGCTTGTTGTACAAGGGCATCAGTTTTTCCACTATCGCCGCTATCTACGACTTGATCTATGAGCGCTCCATTGGCGGCAGTGATCCGAGTCTGACGTTGCTGTCGAACTGTGAAGTCGAGACGGTCGAGGATGTCGCCGGTACGCTGCGTATTGCCTATCGGCATCGTGAACTGGGCCAGACCAGCAGCCTGGAGGCGGACGCGATTGTGGCCGCGACGGGCTACGGGCATGCCTGGCCGCAGTGGTTTGAGCGGCTCAAAGGCACGGTGCTGGAAACCGATGAGTACGGTGATTGCCTTGTGGAGGATGACTTCACCGCACGTCGCTGTGATGACGGGGCAGGGCGTATCTTTGTGCAGAACGCAGAGATCTTCCAGCATGGCGTGGGCTCGCCGGACCTGGGCGTTGCCGCGATTCGTAATGCGAGCATTGCCAATCAACTGCTCGGCCGGCCGCACTACCGCCTGCCCAAGCGCTCGTCGTTCCAGCGTTATGGCATGCATGAGGTTTAGTGCGTGAAAGGCAGGGCCTTGGTGTTACCAAGGCCCTGTTGAAGGTCAGACGCGGATGTGGTCCAGGGTGATGCCGTCGGCGCCAGGTGTCGCGAACAGCGCGAACATCTGCTCGATTGTAGCGCTCATGCGGGTCATCTGCGCTGCGCTGTAGCGATCCGAACGGTAGGTAATCACCAGGCGCAATGCGCGTTTGCCGTCGAGCGTGTTTTCCATGATCTCGAACTGAATACCGAACATCGACTGGTTCTTGTCCGGGTCAATCTGGCGGTAGCGGATCGCGCCGTTATCCGGTGTGCTCAGGGCGCCGTTCAAGGCGTTGTTGGCGTGAATCTGGATGTACACGTCGAACAGCAGTCCATCCGCTGGCGTCATGCCCAGGGCCTGTTGAATCTGCTCCATCGGCACATCGGCGTAGGCCATCGAATCGTTGATCAAGCGGCTGACGTTTTCAATCATGGCGCCGACGGCTTGCCGGGAATCGAATTGCACGCGGTGCGCGACCATGGTGGTGAAGTAGCCGACCGTGTCGTAATACGCGGGATCTGTGCGACCGGAAGCCGACGTGCCCACTACCAGGTCTTTCAAATCCCCGAGCTTGTGCAGGGAGAGCACGATTGCCGAATAGACCACGCCGAACAGTGAAGCGTTGTTCTGCCGGGCGAAGGCGTACAGGTGGTCGGTCGTGCCTTGGGTGGGCTTGATCTCAAACCACTGGGCCTTGGTCGATACCTGTGCGGGCTGTGCCTCGGAGGAGGGCAGC
This sequence comes from Pseudomonas sp. ML2-2023-6, assembly GCF_037055265.1. Taxonomy (NCBI): domain Bacteria; kingdom Pseudomonadati; phylum Pseudomonadota; class Gammaproteobacteria; order Pseudomonadales; family Pseudomonadaceae; genus Pseudomonas; species Pseudomonas sp. ML2-2023-6. Next base: position 3,232,309 of record NZ_CP146347.1, read on the forward strand.
GTCAGGCCACGGGTGGCATCGCGCAGCATGCTGGTCCAGTAGTCGAGGTGCTTCTGGTTGATCCCGGCAGCTTGCTGGCGCACGGCGAATTCATGGAAGGACGGTGCCGGGCTTTTCCAGACGGGCGCTTTGTCGGCCGCACGGGCCAGGTAAGCCTGGGCCAGTTCTTCCATCATCACGTTGAGCGACCATTCATCAATGGCCATGTGATGGACGAGCAGCGACAAGGTTTGGCGTTGATGTTGCGCGTCCTGAATGAAGCGCACCCGCAGGGGCAACTCGCGGGTCAGATCGAACTGATAGGTGGCTTCGCTTTGCAGGGTGGCACCCTGGCTTTCGCGGCTCGGCCAGAACCACTTGAACTGCGGTAGCTGCGAGGTTGGCACGATTTGCTGGTAAGCCTCGCCACTCTCGAAGTGGAAGGTGCTACGCAGGCTGGCATGACGCTCAAGCAGGTCATGGAATGCCTGCTCCAACAGCGCTTCGTCCACCGTGTCGAGAAACTCCATGGCAAACGGCAGGTTGAAGATCGTGCCGAATTCGAAGGCGGCGTAAGCGCGTCCGAGGGATGCCTGGGCGAGTGCAAACGGTGCTTTTTGTACGTCTTGCGGCGAGCAGGTGGCGGTCGTTGGTGCAGCGTTTCTCGCGATGACCTGGGCGCGTGCCGCCAAGGCGGTTGCCGAGGGTGCGCTGAAGAAATCGTTGAACTGGACTTCGATGCCGTGGCTGCTCAACAGCTTGCCGATGATGCGGGTGGCCAGCAGCGAGTGGCCGCCAAAGTCGAAGAAGTCATCCGTCGCCAGCATGCCCGGTTCCGCCAGGGTTTCGCGGAACTCGGCGAGGATAATGGCTGCAACTTCAGGTGTTTCGGTTTGGGCGGAGTTCTCGCCGATGTCCGCCTGGCAGTGCAGCCAAGGCAGTGGCGTATCTGCTGTGTGCATGATCTTGCGGTACAGGTCGTTTGCCTGGCAGGTCTGGTCAAGAATCGGGTGAAGGACCAGCGCCAGGATGGGCGCATCCGGCGTTTGCATAATCAGCGCCTTGAACGGCGGCTGATGCTCAGCGTCCCACGGCGCGGCTTGTTCGGGGAGCAGGTAGTGGCTGGCGTCACCGGTCACCTGAATGCGCTCGATGCACGCTTGCCAGTCGCGCGCCTGGACCTTGTCGACTTCGCCGTCATCGTTGAACTGGTAGCGGGCATTCAGCTCGGGGATTGATTCGATCACCGCCTGGAGTGCTGACTCCAGTCTTGCGGAATCGGCATCCGCGTCGAGTTTCCAGGCACTCAAGTGCTTGAGAATGCGATCAGGATATTGCTGCTGCAAAAGCCAGATATGCGCTTCGTAATCGGTGGCAGACCGTTTCGAAAACGTATCTGGAGTGAGTTCCATCATGGAAGTTTCCCGCCTTATCAAACTGAACAGTAAGAAGTAGAGATGGCACCAAGTGCCGACAGACCCATCCTCGGTCTGGTGTAACGCCTGGGAACCCGGGCGTCAGAGGACGTGCAATCCGGTTGCGTTGCAGGAGCTTTATGAACACCGTATGATCGCAAATAATAATCATACATATTCGCATTAGTCAAAAGCTGATCGCGGGTGGATTCGTCTCAGGAGAGGTGTTGTGAACAACGGAGCGTTTGCGTCCAAACAGCAATTCGAAAAGCTGTATGTCGACCATCACCGCTGGCTGTGCAGCCTGCTGCGGCGCAGGCTGGGCAATTCGGCGGACGCTGCGGATCTGGCCCACGATATCTATCTCAACCTCATCAAGAAGGGCTGCGTGCCTTCGATTGAAGACTCGCGCTGCCACCTGACCCAGATCGCCAAAGGCATGGTGATTGACCTGTATCGTCGCCGTCACCGCGAAGCCTGCCACCTGGAGTCCCTGATGCAGCAGGCCGAACCGCTGGTGCCGTCGGAAGAGGTGCGGGCGCTGGCCACCGAGGCGCTGGTGCAAATCGATGACGCGCTGCATGCCAAACCGCCCAAGGCCCGCGAAGCACTGTTGCTGTGCAAGCTGCATGGCATGGGCCATCGGGACATCGCCGCCGAATTGAAAGTGTCGGTGTCCTCTGTCGAAAAATACATCGCGGCGGGCCTGCGGGCCTGTCATCCCTTCGCATCGGCGACCGGGCCGTGAACAATTAAATCCGCAGCGCCATTGAGGGTTTTGCCGCGTTGTTCGGAATACACGGTATGCACCGTGCAAAACGCTCAAACGCAAAGGACGCCAGGCACGCCACACGGTGGCCGGCAGTGGTTATTCAGGAGAGCTCATGAGCGTTAAAGACACACCCGTCGGTTCGGTATCCCAAGTATTACGCCCTATTCGTGGGCGGCTGATACTCGCCGCGGTACTGGCCGCTCTTGGGACCATGCTGACCATGGTGCCCCTGGCTGGCATCGCCCACATTGCGCAACTGGCCATGAGTGAAGCAGCCAGTTGGGTCCAGCTGCAAGGCCCAGTCTGGCAAGTGGTGGGTGTCAGTCTGGCCTGCCTGTTCCTCGGCATGACCTTGATTTCGCTGGGGGAGATGGTCGCCCACCTGGCCGACAATCACATCACCGGCTACCTGCGCCAAGCCATCACCCGTCGGTTGGCCAGGGTGCCGCTGGGTTGGTTCACCAGTCGTGCTTCGGGTGAGGTCAAGCAGGCGATGCAGGATGACATCGGCACCTTGCACAGCCTGACGGCGCACTTTTTCACGACCCTCGGCCGTACGCTTGGGGCCGTGATCATCGCTATCCTTTACCTGTTTGCCATGGACTGGCGCATGGCGATTGTCTCGCTGTTGCCATTCCCGCTGTTTTTCCTGTTTTTCACCCGCGCCACCAAGGCCAGTGGGGCGAGCATGCAAACGTTCGGCGCGGGCATGATGCGCATCAACAATGCCGTGGTCGAGTTCGTCAACGGCATTCCCGTGGTCAAGGCATTTGGCGCCGAGGGCAAGGCCCATGGCAGCTACCGGGGTGCGGTGGATGCCTTTGCTGCTGCGTTTACCGACTTCACCCGGCCACTGGTCAGTGCGATGGCCAACGCCCACGCCATGATCACGCCCGTGGCGGTACTCGGCGTGGTGCTGGCCTTCGGTACGCTGGGGGTGAGCCAGGGCTGGCTGGCCCCGGTAGACATCCTGCCGTTTGCTCTGGTTGCCCCGGGCATCTGCGCGCCGCTGTTGCTCCTGAGCTATATCACCCACGACCTGAACAACGCGACCGCCGCCGCCCAACGCGTGCAGACCCTGCTACAAACCCCTGTGCTCGAAACCCTGCCAAGCACGTCAGCACAATTGCCTGCAAACGCTGAAATTCGCGTCGAACACCTGAGCTACCACTATAACGACGAATCCCCGGTGCTCCAGGACCTGAGCTTCACCCTCAAGCCGGGCACCGTGACCGCCATTGTCGGCGCATCAGGTTCCGGCAAGTCGACCCTGGCCCGCCTGCTGCTGCGTTTTTTCGACCCTACCGAAGGGCGTATCACCTTGGGTGGTGTCGACCTGCGCCACATCGAGAGCACCCAGTTGTACCGGCGCATCGGTTTCGTGTTGCAGGAAGTACGCCTGATTCACGCCAGCCTGCGCGACAACATCGCCCTGGGCCGTCCCTCGGCCAGCCAGCAGGAAATCGAGGCCGCCGCGCGTATCGCGAACATCCACGAACGCATCCTGGACCTGCCACGGGGCTATGACTCGGTGATCGGTGAAGATGTACAGCTCTCCGGCGGTGAGTTGCAGCGCGTCAGCATCGCCCGCGCCGTGTTGCTCGACCCACCCGTGTTGGTACTGGATGAAGCCACGGCGGCAGCCGATGCCGAGAATGAGGTGAAGCTGCAACAAGCGCTGTCGCGATTCGCCCAGGGTCGCACCCTCATGGTGATCGCTCACCGGCTCGACACGGTGATGCACGCCGACCAGATCATCCTGATCGACAACGGCATCCTCTGCGAGCAAGGCACCCACGCCGAGTTGCTCGCACGCAAAGGCCGCTACGCCAGGCTGTGGGCGTTGGGCGGTTATGAACAAGCCAAGGAACAGGCGGTGTCGTCATGCTGAAAACCTTTATTCAACTGCTCGGCGAAGACGCTTCGGTCCTGCGCCGCTATCTGGCGATGGCCCTGGTCTATGGCCTGCTCTGCGGGGTGACGATTGTCATGCTGGTGCCGATCCTCACCCACCTGTTGGGTGGTGATACCTACGCCGCCGCGCAATGGCTGATCGCGCTGGTCATTGGTGTGGTTGCGTGCTGGGCGCTGCGGCGCAGCGTGGAAAAAGCCGGCATCCGCGTTGGCATCGCCGTGCTCCAGCGCGGCCGTCACCGCCTTGGCGACCATGTGGCGCAGTTGCCCGTAGGCTGGTTCAGCGCGCAAAACACGGCGCGGCTCAGCCATCTGGCGACCTCGGGCATGATGGAACTGGCGCAGTTGCCCGCACACGTGTTCACGCCACTGTTGACCGGTGTGGTTACGCCGGTGGTGATTCTTATCGCGCTGTTCACCCTGCACTGGCAAATGGGACTGGTTGCCCTGGCGACCCTGCCGGTGCTGCTGGGCGTGTTCGTGTTGACTGCACGGTTGGGGCAGCGAGCCGACCACGACTTCCAGCACAACGCCGCTCTGACAAGCCAGCGGATGGTCGAGTTCGCCCAGGCGCAGTCGGTATTGCGGGCCTTCAATGGCGAGGACGGCGGTACACAGTTCCTCGAACAGGCCATCGGTCGCCAGCAGCAGGCTGCCAAGCATCTGATCCACGTATCGGCGATGTCAGTGGTGTTCAATGCGTGGGCGGTGCAGGCCGGTTTTGCTGCGCTGCTGGTGGCTGCCACTCTGTGGCTGGGCGACCTGCTGGGCGCCGGTCTGGAAGTGGGCTCGGTCATCGCCGTGATGATTACGCTATTGCTGGTCAGCCGCTTCATCGACCCGCTGCTGGAAGTGGCCGGCTACAGCGAAGTGCTGCGCGGTGCCCGTGGCCAGTTGGGCGCCGTGCGCGAGATTTTTGCGGTCAAGCCACTGCCGCAGTCACAGGCACCCGAGGCGCCTCTCGATGGCTCCGTCGAGTTGCGCAACGTCAGCTTCACTTATGCCGACGGCCAGCCCGACGTGCTACGCGATGTCAGCCTGCGCATCGAACCGGGCAGTATGACCGCACTGGTGGGCGCTTCCGGCTCGGGCAAGACCACATTGGTGCGCTTGATCGCACGCTTCTTCGATGTGGCCCAGGGCAGCGTGATCGTCGGCGGCGTGGATGTGCGCCAGATGTCCGGTGAGCAACTGGCCGGCCAGATCAGCCAGATCTTCCAGGATGCCTACCTGTTCCAGGGCAGCATTGCCGACAACATTCGTATAGGCAAGCCAGCGGCCAGCGATGCCGACGTGATGGAAGCGGCGCGACAAGCCGGCGTTCTGGAAATCATCGAGCGACTGCCCCAAGGCTTGGACACGCCGGTGGGCGAGGGCGGGACCCGGTTGTCCGGTGGCGAACGCCAACGGATCTCCATCGCCCGTGCGCTGATCAAGGATGCACCGATACTGCTCGTCGACGAAGCCACCGCCGCCCTCGATGCCGAGAACCAGGCCGCCATCGCCGAAGCGCTGGCACGGCTGCGTGGCAAACGTACGCTGATCGTTATCGCGCACCAGCTTTCGACCGTGGTCATGGCCGACCAGATCCTGGTGCTTGATCAAGGTCAACTCAGCGAACAAGGTTCCCATGCCGAATTGAGCGCCAAGCCTGGGCTGTATGCCCACTTTCTCGCACAGCGCAGGGCGGCAAAAGGCTGGCGGATCGCGGGTGAGGACGCTTCTTGAGTCGTGCAGCGTTAGCCGTCCTGTTTGTAGTGCTGTGCGGCCTGTCGCTGACGGTGGGGGTCAAACAGGTGTCGTGGGTCGAGCTGCTGAGCTTTTCCGATGATGCCTGGCTGACCTTCACCGCCAGCCGGCTGCCACGCCTGGCCGCTCTGATCCTCACCGGGGTCGGGTTGGCCGTGTGCGGGGTGATCCTGCAGCAGATCGTGCGTAACCGCTTCGTCGAGCCCGGTACTTCCGGTGGGTTGGATGCCGCCAAGCTGGGCATCCTGATTTCCCTGACGGTAGCTCCGGGAGCCGGTGCCGCCGGTAGAATGCTGTTCGCCTTGGCCTTTTGCTTTGCCGCCAGCCTGATCTATGTCGCGATCATCCGGCGCATCCAGTTCAAGAACACCGTGATGGTGCCGGTGATCGGCTTGATGTACGGCAGCGTGCTGAGCGCCATTGCCGAGTTCTACGCCTACCGCCACAACATCCTGCAGAGCATGCAGGGTTGGATGCTCGGCGATTTCTCGAAGATCGTGCAGGGCAATTACGAGATCATCTACCTGATCCTGCCCATTGTCGTGCTGACCTACCTGTATGCCCATCGTTTCACCGTACTGGGCATGGGCGAGGGTATGGCCAGCAGCCTGGGCCTGAACTACGCCGCCAACGCGGCGCTGGGCTTGATGTTGGTGGCCGTCACCGTCTCCGCCACGGTGATTACCGTGGGCGCGATTCCTTTCGTCGGGTTGGTGATTCCCAATCTAGTGGCCCTGCACTACGGTGAAAACCTGGAGCGCACGCTGCCCATCGTCGCCCTGTGCGGTGCCTCGTTGCTGTTGGCCTGCGACATCCTCGGCCGCCTGCTGATCTACCCCTTCGAAGTGCCGATCGGTCTGACTGCCGGCTGCATTGGCGGTGTGGTGTTCCTGGTGCTGCTGATCCGGAAGTACACATGAGACACATGGCTACCCGTTATGGCCTTTGGCTGCTGGTCCTGTTGCTGGCCCTTGGGTTCCTGTTGCTGGGCTCGGGCCTGGATTTCGATTACGTCATTCCCAAGCGGCTTACCCGCCTGGCCGCAATGGGCATTGCCGGCGTGTGCATTGCGTATTCGTCGGTGATTTTCCAGACCATCGCCGGCAACCGCATCCTCACGCCAGCCATGATGGGCTATGAGGCGATCTACCTGTTGTTCCAGGCGTTGCTGATTCTGGTGCTGGGCACCCAGAGCCTGGTGCTGCTGTGGCGTGACGGCAACGTGCTGTTATCGGTGCTGTTGATGCTCGGCTATTCGTGGTTCATCCATCGTTGGCTGTTCCGCGACGGCAGTCACAACGTGTACCTGCTGTTGCTGCTGGGGTTGGTGTTGAGCATGGTGATGGGCACCTTCACCCAATTCATCCAGTTGAAGATCAGCCCCGGGGAGTTCTCGATTTTCCAGGGATTCAACTACGCCTCTTTCAACAAAGCGCAACCGGGGCAGGTGATCTATTCGGGCGTATTGGTGGCGGTGGTGTGTTTGATCGCCCAGCGCACGTTGCCGGTGCTCGATGTCCTGGCCCTGGGACGTGACCAAGCGATTTCCCTGGGGGTCGACTACCCACGCAGCGTGCGCCTGCAACTGGCACTGATCGCCATTCTGGTGGCGGTATCCACCAGCCTGGTGGGGCCGACCGCGTTCATGGGCGTGTTCGTCGCCAACATCGCCTATGCCCTGGCCCGCACCACGCGGCACCGGGTCACCTTGCCCCTAGGCTGTGCGATTGCTATTGGCATTTTCATCATCGCTCAGTATCTGGTAGAGCAATGGTTCAACTACAACACCTCGGTGAGCATTCTCATCAACCTGGTGTGCGGTGTGTATTTCCTCGCGCTGATGATCCGAACCCGAGGCACGGCATGATCTCTCTCCAACACGTATACAAAACCTATGGCGCCAAGCATGTGCTGAGTGACGTCAGCGTGCAGTTCCCACCGGGGCAAGTGACCTCATTGATCGGCCCCAACGGGGCGGGCAAATCCACCTTATTGATGTTGATCGCCCGTCTGTTGACGCCTACCCGTGGCGACGTACTGATGGGCGGCCGCAGCATCGCCGACGTACCGGTACGCGACTATGCCAAGCGCGTCGCCACCTTGCGTCAGTCGCCGGATTTCAACCTGCGCCTGACCGTCGAAGAGCTGGTGGCCTTCGGGCGTTTCCCCTACAGCCGAGGCGCGCTCACCACCCAGGACCGGGTGGTGATCGACGAGGCCATCGAGTTCCTTTCACTGCAACCGCTGCGCCTTTGCTACATCGACGAGCTCAGCGGCGGGCAGCGGCAGATGGCGTTCCTGGCAATGACCATCGCCCAGCAAACCGATTACCTGCTGCTGGATGAGCCGCTCAATAACCTCGACATGAAACACGGTGTTCAAATCATGCGCGCCTTGCGCCGCTTGTGTGATGAGCAAGGTCGCACGGTGATCCTGGTGGTGCATGACATCAACTTCGCGGCCAATTATTCCGACCATATCGTGGCGATGAAAGGCGGCGCCATCCACCGTCACGGCCCAGTCGACCAGGTAGTGACTGAGGCCAACCTGCGCGAGCTGTTCGACTTGGATTTCGAGATTCTGCACAGCCAACAAGGCTTCGTTTGCAACTACTTCAACCCATCACCTTCAAGGGAACTGACATGAGCACTGATCACACGAACAGATTGCGCGCGCTGCTGCTGACGATGGCCGTGGCGGCCGGGTTGCAGGGGTGTGACAAACCGGCGCCAGAGGCCAAGGCCCCGGTTGCGGCGCAGGCGGCCTATGCGCCGATCACCATCGAGCATCCGCTGGGCACCACCGTGGTCACTCAGTTGCCCCAGCGTGTAGTGGCCTTCGACATGAGCGAGCTCGACACCCTGGATCAACTCGGTGCCCCGGTGGTCGGCATCGCCAAGGACTACGTCACCAGCTTCCTCACTCGCTACCGTGACGACACGAATGTCGCGGATGTGGGATCGACCATCCAGCCCAACCTGGAACGCCTGCATGCGCTCAAGCCCGACCTGATCCTGATCTCTCCGCTCCAGGCCCAGAGCTATAAGGAACTCAGCCAGATCGCTCCAACCGTGTACGACGACGTGGACCTGACCAACAAAAAAGGCAATCTCATCGAGACCGCCAAGGCCCATTTGACCCTGCTGGGGCGCATCCTCGGCAAGCCGGAACTCGCCCGCCAGAAAGTCGCGGAAATGGATGCCAAGGTCGAGCAGACCCGCCAAGTCACTGCCGGTCGCCCCGAGAAGGCCTTGATCGTGCTGCATAACAACGGTGCCTTCACCTCTTACGGCGTGAAATCGCGCTACGGTTTTGTGTTCGATACCCTGGGCGTTAAACCGGCCAGCACCGACATCGAGGCCGGCTTGCATGGTCAGCCGATTTCCAATGAGTTCATTCAGCAGGCCGACCCGGACATTCTGTACGTCATCGACCGTACGGCAGTGATGGAGCACCGCCCGGCCCTCGACCTCAAGAGCCTGGACAACCCACTGTTGCGCAAGACCAAGGCATGGAACAACGGCCGGGTGATCTTCGTCGACGCCCAGACCTGGTACCTGTGCACGGCCAGTGTGACCTGCCTTAACCGCATGGCGGACGACGTGGTCGAAGGCTACAAAGGCTGATCCAGGCACGCGTTCGTGGTACCCAAAGCCGCTGCCATTCAGGTTGCGGCTTTTTATTGTGAATATTTATCATTTAGATTGAGGGTTTGTGGTTCTGGTACGGAAATCTAGTGAATGCACTTCAATACTTCGCATCGAAAGGAATCCAGCATGTCGGAACACGGCCGCCCAACTCGCGCCCACCCTGATTTATCCCAGGCCACACCGCGTACTTTCCCGTTTACCTTGAACCGCACGTACTCCGCCGTGCAGATCGCCTTGCTGCTCGGTTTGAGCGGCGGCTCGCTGGCAGTGTCGGCGGCGCCTGAACCGGAGCCGGCCACCCAGGTCCGGGCCGAAGCGGAAAAAAACAGCCTGGTGCTGTCGGAAACCACCATCGAGGGCGAGCGGCTCGCCACAGATGACCTGCCACCTGCGTATGCGGGTGGGCAGGTCGCCACGGGCGGTCGTATCGGGCTGCTGGGCAACAAGGACTTCATGGAAACACCGTTCAACGCCATCAGCTACACCGATGAATTCGTGCGCAACCACCAGGCCAAGGACATCGGCTCGGTGATCGGTGCCACTGACCCGTCGGTCAACGTGCCGTCCAAGCGGGCCATCCTCGAAACCTTCTTCATCCGGGGCTTCAACACCAGCGCCAACGACATCACCTTCAACGGCCTGGCCGGCATGGCGCCGAACCTGCGCGGTTCGACCGAACTGGCCGAACGCATCGAAGTGCTCAAGGGGCCGTCTGCGCTGCTCAACGGCATGCCGCCCGATGGCAGCGTCGCCGGTAGCATCAACATGGTGCCCAAACGCGCCGCCGACGAACCGCTGACGCGGATCACCACCAGTTACGAATCCAACGGTCTGTACGGCGCCCACGCTGACGTGGGTCGACGTTTTGGCGAGCAGAACCAGTTCGGTATTCGCTACAACGGCGTGTACCGCGATGGCGATACCAACGTGGACGACCAGCAGCAAAAGATGCAACTCAACGCCCTGGGCCTGGACTGGCGCACTGAGCGCGTACGCCTGTCCCTGGACGCTTACAAGCAGCGCGAGCGCCTGGATGGCGCCAACTATTTCGGCATTTTCGGCATCTCACCGACGGTCAATAAAGTGCCCAGCCCGAAGAAGGGCAACAACTCCCTGGCGCCGGACTGGGCCTATACCATCAACGACACCGAAACCGTGTTGATCCGTGGCGAGGCCGACCTGAATGACTCGCTCACCGCCTTTGCCGCCTATGGCCAGCGCGACGGTGGCCGCAATGCCCTGATGACCCGTGACACGCTGATCAACAACGCAGGGGACATCAACGTGCTGGCTTATCGCTCGGACGGGCAGGGCACGCAGAAATCCGGTGAAGCCGGCCTCAAGGGCACTTTCGACACAGGCCCGGTAGGCCACGCCTGGTCCTTGGCAGCCACCCAGTACAAATCGGAGATGAGCTACAAGGACTTGATGATCCCCAACTATGTGGTCACCAACTACGACAACATCGACTTCGGCCCAACACCGCCTCTGGGCAAATACGGCGCCGTCACCTCCCGCAGCGAAGCCAAGCTGAGAAGCTTTGCGTTCCTCGACACGCTGTCGTTCCTCGATGGCCGCGTGCAATGGACCGTTGGCTGGCGCAACCAGACCGTGGAAAGCGCCAGCCTGACGCCGGCTCGGGTCAAGACGTCCCGTTACAGCGACAGCAAGGTGTCGCCGGCGACGGCGTTGCTGGTCAAGGTCACCGACGATGTTTCGCTCTATGCCAACTACATCGAAGGTTTGTCCCAAGGGGGCACGGCACCCACCAGCGCCGCCAACTCGGGGGAAATCCTCAGCCCTTACCAGACCAAGCAGTATGAGGTCGGCGCCAAGTTCGACCTGGGCACCTTCGCCACTACGCTGGCCGTGTTCCAGATTGAAAAACCGAGCGCCTACACCGACCCCGTCACCAATATTTACGCCACCAACGGCGAGCAGCGTAACCGTGGCGTGGAATGGAGTTTCTTCGGTGAAGCCCAACCCGGCCTGCGCCTGATGGGCGGCGCGTCCTATACCCAGGCTGAGCTGACCAAGGCGTTGGTCAAATCCAACGAAGGCAACCAAGTGACCGGCGTACCGAAGATCATCGCCAAACTGGGCGCCGAATACGACCTGGAGATGGTGCCGGGGCTGACCCTGACCGCCAACACCAACTACGTTGGCAGCCGCTACGTCACCGACGACCATCGTATGGAACTGCCGTCCTACACTGTGTTTGATGTGGGCGGCCGTTACACCACCAAGGTCATGTCCAAGCCAGTGACCTTGCGCGCCAATGTCGAGAACGTAGCTAACCGCGCTTACTGGATCGGTTCGTACAACGGTGGCGACGGCAGCGGATTGTCCGGTGGCCTGGGTACGCCACGTACGCTACAACTGTCGGCCTCGGTGGATTTCTGACTACGGGCCAACAGGCGGGGGAGCGCTCTCCCGCCTGATCGCTTAGAGCGACATTCGCCGCGATCTACCGCTCAGTGGCACTACGCTAAATGATGGCAGGCAAAAATGATCAGATAAACAGTCTGCCCGACGAAATCTAAAGACTCTCAGGGTCGCCAAAAAACATCTGAATCCGCGAACGCAACCAGCGTTCCCCAGGGTCGTTGTCCTGGGCGCCGCGCCAGGCCATGTGCAGTTCGAAGCTTTGCACGTCCAGCGGTGGATCTTCGGCGCGCACGCCGCCAGCCGCGGTGAGGGCTTCGGCGGTGTAGTCGGGGACAGTGGCGATGATGTCGGTGCCCGCCAGTAGGGTGCTCAGGCCATTGAACTGCGGTACGGCCAGCACTACGTGGCGCTTGCGGCCCATTTTTTCCAGTTCGGTGTCGATAAACCCGCTCAGGTCACCGGCGAATGACACCAGGGCATGGGGTCGCTCGCAGAAGTCGTCCAGGCTCAGTGCGCCGGGCATGGTGTCGGCGCGCAGCAGTTTGGGTCTGCTGCGGCGCAATACCTTGCGTTTGGCGTTGGCGGGCAGATCGCTGGTGTAGCTTACGCCCACCGAGATTTCACCGGAGGCCAGCAGCGGTGGCATCAGGATGTAGTTGACCCGCCGCACCACCAGGACGATACCTGGCGCTTCAGCACGCAAACGCTTGAGCAGCAGGGGCAGCAGGGCGAACTCGACATCGTCCGACAGGCCGATCCGAAACACCGAGGTACTGGTTGCCGGGTTGAACTCGGAAGCACGGCTGACTGCCGTTGAAATCGAATCCAGGGCAGGCGACAGCAGGGCGAAAATCTCGATCGCCCGGGCTGTGGGTTCCATGCTGCGACCGGTACGTACGAAAAGCGGGTCGTCGAACAAGTTGCGCAGGCGTGACAGTGCTGCGCTGATGGCCGGCTGCCCGAGAAAAAGCTTCTCGGCGGCGCGGGTCACACTGCGCTCATGCATCAAGGTTTCAAAGACGATCAGCAAATTCAGATCGACGCGACGCAAGTCGTTACGGTTCATCAGGCAGGCTTCGCTGGGGGGCAACAGGTAGTGAAGTAACGGATCTTACTGGCAAAATTGATTTTTCGTCACTCGGTAGATTTTCTTTCTTGCTGACGGATGGTTGGCTTCTCATCTGTTTACTGCGGTTTCGTTGGCTTTTATCGACCACTCTGGCTTCCAATCTGTCGGCGGATCAATGTCAGGCATGTCGACTATTAATGCTGTCTGTTAGTCTTGCGCACAAAGCCCGGATAAAGTCCTGTGGTATTAGCGATTAATTAGGCGAGGTTTGTAATGTCGCGCACGATCCGTTTTCACAAGTTTGGCCCGGCCGAGGTGCTCAAGTGCGAAGAGCACGAAGTCGCCGCGCCTGCGCCTGGCGAAGTGCAGGTCCGTGTCCAGGCTATTGGCATCAGTTGGTATGATGTGCTGTGGCGCCAGAACCTGGCTCCCAGCCAGGCTCGTTTGCCTGCCGGTATCGGCCATGAAATGGCAGGTATTGTTACCGCCGTTGGTCCGGGTGTGGATGACCTGGCGATTGGTGACAAGGTCGCCAGCTTTCCCGGTCAAAGTGCCAACGATTACCCAACGTACGGCGAGCTGATCCTGATGCCGCGCTCCACGCTGACCCGTTACCCGGATGTGTTGTCTGCGGTTGAAGCCAGCGTGCATTACACCCCTCTGCTGATTGCCTACTTTGCGTATGTCGATCTGGCACAGGTCAAGCCTGGGCAAGCAGTGTTGATTACCGACGCCAGCCATTGTGCCGGGCCATCGTTTGTACAGTTGGGCAAAGCCCTGGGCCTGAAGGTGATTGCCGCGACCAAGGATGCAGCCGAGCGCGAATGCCTGCTGAGCCTGGGTGCCGATCATGTGATCGTCACCGAAGAGCAAGACCTGCTGATGCAGGTCAACAAGATCACCGACAACAAAGGCGTGGACGTTGTGCTGGATGGCCTGGGCGGTCCGCAAATGTCGGTGCTGGGTGATGTGCTGGCGCCCCGTGGCAGCCTGGTTCTGTATGGTTTGCAAGGCGGCAATCAAACGCGCTTCCCGGGTTGTGCGTGCTTCCAGAAGAACATCAAGTTTTTTGTGCATTGCATCGGCAATTTCACCGGCAAGCCGGAGTTGGGCATTAGCCAGGACGAAGAGGCCATGAAGCGCGCCCTGCGTGATATCAACCAGTTGACCGCTGACCGGGTGCTGACGCCACTGGAGATCAAGGTTTTCCCTTTTGAAGCCTATGTCGAAGCGCATCGCTACATGGATGACTGCCCGTGTCGTGGGCGAGTTGCGTTGCAACTGACCACGGCCTGAAGCCTGGCGGGTAACCGCCGTAATTGCTCAAGCGATAAACACGCCCTGGAACATAATGTTCCGGGGCGTGTTTTTTTGTGCTCGCTGAAAGACTTTTTGCTGCCCCGTATTTACGAAATACATGTGTGAATTAATACACCTCAACGGAAGATCAATGTTTTTTTATGAATTCATAAAAATGTAATTCAAAACGTTATGTATTTTTTTGAATGTATTTTTGTAGGCGTATTCCTGTGCGTACGTACGCCAGGTCTGTTATGGGTCAAAGAGTTGAGGTAAGTGTGGGCGCGTCTAATCGGGCTGCTGATAATGCGGAAGTCGATCTGGAGGAATAATCCATGAACAACTTTCATGAGCAAGCCATGTGTTTTGTCTATCAGCAAGTATTGCAGCGCCTTCTTGGGTTTTTCAGCCGCCCCGAGCGCATTGCATTGCAGTTGTTGATTCAACGTTTATTGGTCGCGGCAGGAGGCGTGGAGCATATAGGGCACTATCGGGTGATGGTTGTTCATGAAGGCGGCAAGGAGTGTGCTTATACATTGGCATTTTTGCGCGCCGCCCAGCTCAGTATTGCGGGGCGTTCGCCGCATACATTCATATTGCGCATTGCAATATTGCGCCAGCCGCGAATGACGGCCAATGTGATGGAGCGCATCCAGGCCCAATGCAGCGAGTTGTTTATCTATGACGATAGCCGTGTGGAACTGCTGCTGGTGGATGAGCAGGGCACTGCGCAATTGCATAAGCAGGTTGCGTTTGAAAGCCTCTCGTCGGTCATGGACCGAACGCAGGTACTGATGTCGGGCCATCTGACCCAGGGTGATGCACGGGCCACATTCTTTTATGCCGATCTGTTGGCGCGTGCCAAGTTGTACCGGCGTGCCTGCGAGTGGGGGGTCAAGGTTGACGCGTTGATTGACCGTCGCCCTCCCGCCCACCTTGGGCAATATGTGCTGTGGATCCAACAGGTAGCCAGGCAGCACGGGCATGCGCCCTATGGCGAGCACCGCGAAGATTTTGAAGGTGCGGTCAAGTTGTGCAGCAAACTGGATGACGACTATAAACAGCAGTTGCAGCTGCCGACGGTGCCCAGCCGTGAAATCTCGGCCGTGGAAACGGATAATGATATAAATGTGATCAATGTATTTGATTGTCTCTGTCATGAAGTGGATGTTTTGCACTCTCAGGTGCTGATGTTTATTGAGGGGCCGTGGAATATAAAGACCCTGGATATTGAAGAGCCTCAAACCGCCGTAGTGTTGCTGGCCGCTCATGTGCACGGATTACGGGGAGCCTATCAACATGGAGTTGAATACAGCGTCGGAGTGGATGCTTTTTTGCGCCGCGCTTCGATTGAAAACAAATGCAATGAGCGATTTAAAGGGCAGCTGATAAAGCACTTGGGAACGGTGTTTAATACACCCAAAAGGATAAGCAAGTTGCACGGCGCTGCAACCCGGTATTTGCGTGAGTTGCACGGTGTCAGCGATGAGCAACTGGGCTGTTTGATATGTTCGCCCTTTGTGAATCAGGCGCGTGGCCTTGAATCTTTCCTGCAAAGTTGCTACCCCGAGAAGCTGCAATTCATTCACCGGTTTCGGCAGGTGTTGATAGACCACAATGCAGCATCCCAGGCTGATGTGAGTTGGCTTGAGTCCGTGAGCGGGCTGTCTCTGGCATCGCTGCAGGCGCTGTATCACATGCAAAAAATCGACTCCAGGCCAGGTAACTCTTTGATTGCCACCCTATGGGCCCACGATCCGAACAACAAGCCCTGGTGTGCAGCACCAGCAGGCCAGGTTTAGCCATATGAGCGCGCAGAAGGGTACCCGCGACGCAAACCGCTCATCCAATAGGATTTGCCAGACCACGGAGCAAACTGCTATCTGTACGCATATCCAGTATCCAAAGCCAGTGGTTTGTTCTGTCAGTGATTTCCAATCCCCTTGAAGACCCGTTTTATTACCTTAAAAACTTCCAGCATGTGCTCGACTGGATTGCAGCCCGTTATGACGACGTATTAAGTGTCGACGAGCAGCGGTTTATCCAAGGTTTTGCTTTGCTGCCCGGTCCCTCGCAAGCGTTGTGGGTACGCATGGTGATGCGCAAGGGGGAGCACTTCAGGGCCAGCAAGCTCAATTACCCGGAAATCGGCGATACACCGCAGGCGGCAGCTCCCTTGCTGGCCTTGGGGTGGCTGGACGATCAGGCACCGCTGGCCCTGGCCGAGGTGTTCGAGGTGCTGCAAAAACCTGAAATCATGGCCCGGTTCAGCGCAGATATTGCCCGGCCCAAGGCCAAAAAATCGGACTGGCTCGATGAGCTTGCCGCCACTTTCACCCAGCGTCAGAGTCTGGCCCAATGGCATCCCGCCCTGGCGGAGCCGCTTTACACGCTCAACCACCGGGCGCTATGCGATCGTCTGCGGCTGATGTTCTTTGGCAACCTTAGCCAGAGCTGGTCAGATCTGGTGTTGGCAGACCTGGGCCTGTTTACCTACGAGAAGGTCAACTTCTGCCGTGAGTCCCGGGCGTTGCGTTGTCGCGCCGATATTGAGGGTTACTTGCACCTTTATGCCTGTCGCGAGCAATTTGAAGGCAGTGGCGATGTAGACGCTGTATTACAACAGGTACTCGACTACCAGGCGGATAACCGCTGGCTGCAGCGCCGTCGCGGGCGCTTGCTGTTTCAGTTGGGTCAGCATCTGGAGCGGGCAGGGGACTTGACCCGGGTGTTGCAGGTCTACCAACAAAGCCAGCACCCCGAAGCCCGTCAGCGCAGCATTCGCGTGCTTGAGCGTCAGCAACAATACCAATCGGCGTTGTCTCTGGCTGAGGCCGCCCAACAAGCGCCACTTACCGACGCCGAAGATCAGCACCTGCTGCGGATCATTCCGCGCCTACGGCGCAAGCTAGGGCTGCCAGCGGTTGCGGTGACCAAGCCGAAAGCTCCCGAGCGGCTTGACCTGAGCCTGCCACGGGACGACGCCAGTTGCGTCGAGCTAATGGTCGTAGCGCATTTACAGGCCCCCGAAGCGCCAGTGCATTACGTGGAAAATACCCTGATCAACGGGTTGTTCGGTCTGCTGTGCTGGCCCGCTATTTTTGCGCCGCTGCCGGGAGCGTTTTTCCACCCGTACCAGAGTGGCCCGGCGGACTTGCTTGAGGACGACTTCTATCAGCAGCGTGCCGCGCTGTTTGAAGATTGCCTGGCGCAATTGGATGACGAGCGTTACCTGGCGACCATCCGCGGGGCGTATACCGCCAAGTTCGGTGTGCAATCGTCCTTTGTCGCTTGGGGCTACTTGAGCGAAGACCTGCTCGAAGAAGCGCTGCTGTGCCTGCCGCCCGAGCACCTGAAGCTGTGGTTTCGGCGCCTGCTGCTGGATATCAAGGCCAATCGAACCGGTATGCCTGACCTGATCCAGTTTGACCCGGGGCAAAAAACCTACCGCATGATTGAGGTCAAGGGGCCGGGTGACCGCCTGCAAGACAACCAGTTGCGCTGGCTTGCGTTTTGCGAGGCGCATCAAATGCCAGTGACCGTGTGCTACGTGCAATGGCAGGAGCCGCAGGAGTGAGCTATCGCGTTGCAGTGCGTGCCTTGTGCGAGTTCACGGCCAAGGTTGGTGATCTGGATTTGCGTTTCACCCCGTCGCCCACGGCGCAACAGGGGATCGCCGGGCACCGCACGGTAGCGTCGCGGCGCAGTGCGCAGTATCAGGCGGAGCTGAGCCTTGAAGGTCAATACCAGGCATTGACCGTGCGCGGTAGGGCAGACGGTTATGATCCCGACGCCAATGTGCTGGAGGAAGTGAAAACCTATCGCGGTGATTTCACCGCGATACCGGCCAATCACCGCCAATTGCATTGGGCACAGGCCCGTGTCTATGGCTGGTTGCTGTGCCAAAGCCTGCAATTGGCGCAGGTCAATCTGGCGCTGGTGTACTTCGATATTGTCAGCGAAAAGGAAACCCGCCTTCAGGAAACCTGGTCGGCTGCGGATTTGCAGCAGTTCTTCGAGCAGCAATGCGGGTTGTTTCTGGCCTGGGCCGAGCAGGAAATGGCCCATCGTCAGGCCCGCGATGCCGCCGCCCGTGCCTTGGCCTTTCCCCATGCGCAGTTTCGTACCGGGCAGCGAGCATTAGCCGAGGCGGTGTACAAGACCGCCAGCACCGGGCGCTGCCTGATGGCCCAGGCACCCACCGGGATTGGTAAAACCATCGGCACCCTGTTTCCGTTGCTCAAGGCCATGCCCGGTCAGCAGCTTGATAAATTGTTGTTCCTGACCGCCAAGACCCCGGGGCGCAAGCTGGCGCTCGATGCCGCGCAGGTGCTCTATCCCGAGGGGGTGGCTGCACCGTTACGGGTGCTGGAGCTGGTAGCGCGGGACAAGGCCTGCGAGTACCCCGAAAACGCTTGTAATGGCGACTCCTGCCCGTTGGCCAGAGGCTTTTATGATCGCTTGCCTGCTGCGCGCCAAGCGGCGGTCGCCCAGTCGGCCCTTGACCAGCAGACCTTGCGCAACGTCGCTCTGGCCCATGAGGTGTGCCCGTACTACTTGAGTCAGGAAATGGCGCGCTGGGCGGACCTGGTGATTGCTGATTACAACTACTACTTCGACTTCAGTGCGTTGCTTTATGGTCTGGCCCAGGCCAACCAGTGGCGGGTCGCGACCCTGGTGGACGAAGCCCACAACCTGGTAGAGCGGGCGCGTCAGATGTACAGCGCAAGCCTGGACCAGCAAACCCTCAACAGCGTGCGTCATTCGGCCCCGGCGCCGCTGGAAAAACCCTTCAAGCGCCTTAATCGCGAATGGAATGCCCTGCACAAGGAGCAAGTCGGGCCGTATCAGGTTCACCCGCAATTGCCGGCCAAATGGCTGAGTGCCTTGTCGGCGTGCATCACCGCTATCGGTGACTACCTCAACGATCACCCCCAAGGGCTGAGCGGCAATCTGCAAGGGTTTTACTTTGAAGCCCTGCAGTTCAACCGGGTGGCAGAGCTGTTCGACGGGCATTTTCTGTTTGACGTCAGTTTGCGCGAAGACGGCAAGCGTCGCTTGTCGCAGCTCAACCTGCGCAATGTGGTGCCCGCCGGGTTTATCGGCCCGCGACTCAAGAGCGCGCAGAGCAATGTGCTGTTCTCGGCCACCCTGAGCCCGCAAATCTATTACGCCAACCTGTTGGGCTTGCCGTCAGACACGGTGTGGATGGATGTCGAGTCGCCGTTCCAGGCGGAGCAACTAAGTGTGCATCTGGTCAGCCGGATCTCGACCCGGTTTGTGCACCGCCAGGCCTCGCTGGAACCGATTGTCGAGTTGATCGCTCGCCAGTTCGAGCAGAGCCCGGGCAACTATCTGGCGTTTTTCAGCAGCTTCGACTACCTGCAACAGGTCGCCGAGCTGCTCGCCGAACGCCATCCTCAGGTTACCCAGTGGCTGCAGGCGCGGCGCATGGATGAAGCTGCGCGCCAGGGTTTTCTCGATCAATTCACGATGTCGAGCCAAGGCATCGGTTTTGCGGTACTGGGCGGGGCATTCGGCGAAGGTATCGACTTGCCCGGAGCACGCTTGATCGGTGCCTTTGTTGCCACCTTGGGGCTGGCCCAACTGAACCCGGTCAACGAGCAGATCAAACAGCGTATGGCGGCATTGTTTGGCGCCGGTTATGACTACACCTACCTGTACCCCGGTGTGCAGAAAGTAGTGCAGGCCGCCGGGCGGGTGATCCGCACCCAGAGTGATCAGGGCACGCTGTTCCTGATTGATGACCGCTTTGCCGAGCCCAAGGTGCAGCAACTGTTGCCGCGCTGGTGGCAATTGGGCTGATGGCCCAGGGTATGGCAGACTGCTCTACCCGTGGCGCATGAGGCGCCTTTTTTATCCTGGAGTTCACCCCAATGAGCATCAAACGTTTCGGTACCGGCGCCGTGGGCGCAGGCGGTCAGCCTTTGCCTTTCGCTCGTGCAGTAGAAGCCGATGGCTGGTTGCACGTATCCGGCCAGGTTGCCATGGAAAACGGTGAAATCATTAACGGAGGGATTGTCGAGCAAACCCACAAAACCATGCAGAACCTCATCGCTATCCTCGAAGAAGCCGGTTATGGCCTTGAGGATGTGGTCCGCGCTGGCGTATGGCTGCAAGACCCTCGCGACTTCTGGAGCTTCAACAAGGTGTTCGCCGCGTATTTCAAAAGCGAACATGCCCCGGCCCGCGCCTGTGTGCAGGCAATGATGATGGTCGACTGCAAGGTCGAGATCGACTGTATCGCCTATAAGGCCAAACGCTGAAACCCGAGGACTTGAATGTGTCGAACCCACAGGTACTCAAAGGCGCAGCTAACCCCGCCGACCATTTGGTGCGTGACGTAAGCCTGCCCGCGCTGGTGATCCACCGTGACGCGCTGGAGCACAATATTGGCTGGATGCAGGATTTCGTTACCCGCAGTGGTGCGGTACTGGCCCCACACGGCAAAACCAGCATGGCCCCGGCGCTGTTTCGTCGCCAGCTGGAGCAGGGCGCCTGGGGCCTGACCCTGGCCACGGCAGTGCAAACCTGCACCGCCTATGCCGCCGGGGTACGGCGAGTACTGATGGCCAACCAACTGGTGGGCCGGGCTAACATGGCACTGATTGCCGATTTGCAGGCAGACCCGGTATTCGAATTTCACTGCATGGTCGATCACCCTGACAACGTGGCGGCCCTGGGTGCTTATTTTGCCGAGCGCGGCCAGCGCTTGAACGTGATGATCGAATACGGCGTGGTAGGTGGGCGTTGTGGCTGCCGCAGCGAACAGGAAGTGATGGCCCTGGCGGCTGCGATCGAGGCCCAACCAGCGTTGGCCCTGACCGGCATCGAAGGTTATGAAGGGGTAATTCACGGCGAACAGGCGGTCAGCGGGATTCGCCAGTTTGCTGCTTCGTTGGTGCGTCTGGCCCTGCAACTGCAGAGGGACGGTGCATTTGCACTGGATAAGCCGATCATTACTGCGTCGGGCTCGGCCTGGTATGACCTGATTGCCGAGGGCTTCGAGGCTGAGGCTGCCAGTGGGCGTTTTCTCAGTGTGTTGCGCCCTGGCAGTTATGTGGTCCACGACCACGGCATCTACAAGGATGCGCAGTGCTGTGTGCTGGAGCGTCGCAGTGATCTGCACGAGGGGTTGCGTCCGGCGCTGGAGGTTTGGGCCCACGTACAGTCGTTGCCTGAACCCGGTTTTGCGGTGATTGCGCTGGGCAAGCGTGACGTGGCCTTTGATGCGGGCCTGCCGCTGCCGCTAAAGCGTTATCGAGAAGGCGTGTTGCCGGCAGTGGGTGAGGACATCAGCGGCTGCAAGGTCACGGCGGTAATGGATCAACATGCCTTTATGTCGATTGCTGCGGGTACGCAGCTGCGTGTAGGCGACATCATCAGCTTTGGCACCTCGCATCCTTGCCTGACCTTCGACAAGTGGCGCACGGGGTGTCTGGTGGATGAGCAGTTCACTGTGATCGAGAGCTTTGCAATCGAGTTCTGATTTACGGCTGGGCGCATAACCTGTGGGAGCGAGCCTGCTCGCGATGGCATCAGCGCGGTTTGCTTGACAGATCACCGCCTGCATCGCGAGCAGGCTCGCTCCCACAATGACCCCTGCAAAGTTTGAGTTTTGTGGGTGCTGCCAAATCTGATCCAGACAAGTCAATGATGGGAGCGGTTGTGTTTCAGTCCCGATAAAACACCTGCACCAGGTGATAGCCGAACTTGCTCTTGACCGGGCCATGCACCACTCGCAGCGGCTTTTTAAAGATGATCTGGTCGATAATGCCGACCATCTGCCCCGGCCGCACTTCCCCCAGATCACCGCCACGTTTGCCCGACGGGCAGGTGGAGAATTTTTTCGCCAGCACATCGAAGGCTTCGCCCTTGGCGATGCGTTGCTTGAGCGATTCGGCTTCTTCGGCGGTTTTCACCAGAATATGGCGGGCTTGAGCTTTCATGGGATCTTTACCTTGGAACTGTGGGGCATAGTGCGCGGGCGCGGATTATGCCTGAGTTTTCCCCGGGAGGCAGTGATAGCGCGGCAGGTACAGGCACACGCGGGTGCCACATCCGCTCTTGCTGTTGATACTGACATGCCCGCCCGACTGCTGGGCAAATCCGTAAATCATCGATAACCCGAGCCCCGTACCCAGGCCAACCGGCTTGGTGGTGAAGAAGGGATCAAAGGCCTTGGCAAGAATTTGCGGGGTCATGCCGGAGCCGTTGTCACGGACCTCGAGCATCACGTAGTCGCCTGAACTGACCGATTCCAGGGTGCCGAGATCGCTGGCATCGAGATACTGGTTGGCCGTTTTGACCACCAGGGTTCCACCGTCGGGCATCGCATCGCGGGCGTTGATCATCAGATTGAGCAGGGCGCTTTCGAGCTGGCCGGTGTCGGTGTTGACCGGCCAGATGTTCTGGCCCAGTTCGAGGATCAGGTCGATATGGGTGCCTTTGGTGCTGCTGAACAGCGTTTGCAGAGACCTGACCAGCTGGTTTGGGTCCAGCGGTTTGCGGTCCAGTGACTGGCGGCGGGAGAACGTCAGCAGGCGGTTGGTCAACGCGGCGGCACGCTGGGCGGAATTCACCGCGGTATCGGCAAAACGCTGCACTTCATCAATGCGGCCAGCAGCAATGTAGCGCTTCATCAAATCCAGGCTGGTGATAATCCCGGTCAGCATATTATTGAAATCATGGGCGATGCCGCCGGTTAACTGGCCCACAGCTTCCATTTTTTGCGCATGCCGGAGGGCCTCTTCCGCCCGCTCGCGTTCCTGCATCTCGCGTTGCAACTGCTGGTTGGCCTCAGCCAGTTCCCGGGTGCGTTCGGCTACACGCTCCTCAAGGGTTTCGTTCAGCTCAAGCAAGGCTTGTCGGGTGGCGTTGGCCTGCAAGCGTTGGCGCCGTCTTGAACTCTTGATTGCCATGGTAGGTCCTGAGAGCGAATCTCGAAATATGCCTATTTAATGCTCGATCCAGGCTAAAGCCCATTAAGCATGCTGCAAGGCTCTATCTTGCCCGTGCGACTAAGGTCCAATGAGGCGCGGGCTAAGCCTTTCGTACAATTGCGCCCCTTTTTTGGGTTGAACAATCGCACGGATCCGCAGTGTGTCTTCGATCGATTTTATCTTGCCAATGTTTGGCGCTGGAGCTTGTACATGGTTCATCCTTTTTCATTGTTGGCGCAGAGCCGGGTAACACACTTGGGCGCGCTGGCAGTGTGTGCCGGTTTTGCTGGGCAGTCACAGGCCGCCGGTTTTTTTGAAGACAGCAGCGCCAAACTGGAAGCGCGTACGGTGTACTTCAATCGCGACTTTCGCGATGGCAGCAGCTCAAACCCCCAAGGTGCCTCCAAGCGCGATGAAACGGCGCAAGGGTTTATCCTCAACCTGCAATCGGGCTATACCGAAGGTACCGTCGGGTTTGGCCTTGATGCATTGGGCATGCTGGGTCTGAAACTGGACTCCAGCCCGGCTGACAGTAACAGCGGCCTATTGCCTTCGACCGGCAGCGATCCGCGTCGTTCCAAGGATCAATACGCGAAATTCGGTTTGACCGCCAAGATGCGCGTGTCGCAAACCGTGCTCAAGTACGGCGCGCTGCTGCCCGACCTGCCGTTGCTCAAGTACAACGATGGACGCTTGCTGCCGAACATGTTCAATGGCGCCATGCTGGTGTCCCAGGAAATCAAGGATCTGAAGTTCATGGCTTCGCGCCTTGATCGCTATACGGCTCGTGATTCTACCGACTCCCAGGACTTGCGTCTGAACTGCAAGAACAAGCGTTATGCCTGCAATATCACCGCCGATCATTTCACTATGTACGGGCTGGACTACAAGGTTAACGAGCGTCTGACCGCGCAGTATCACTACGCTGAACTGCAAGACATCTACCGTCAGCAATTTATCGGTTTGCTGGCCAGCCAGCCGGTTGGTCCGGGTGTGCTCTCAGCCGATGTACGTGTGCTTAAAAGTGATGACGCAGGTTCGGCCAAGGCTTCAACCATCGATAACCGGGCGCTTGGCGCCATGCTCGGTTACTCGCTGGACGGGCATAAAGTCAGCGCGGGCTGGCAGCGCATGAACGGCGAGACGTCGATGCCGTACCTGGATGGCAGCAACCCGTATCTGGTCAACTATTTGCAGGTCAATGACTTTGCCAATGCCCAGGAGCGCTCCTGGCAATTGCGTTACGACTATGACTTCAAGACCATTGGCATTGACGGTTTGTCGTTCCTGACCCGCTATGTGAATGGCGATCACATCAAAGTGGTTGGCAGCAGCGAAGAAGGCAAAGAGTGGGAGCGCGACAGCGAGCTTAAATACATCGTGCAGAGCGGCACGTTCAAGGATGTCAGCCTGCGCTTGCGTAATGCGACCTACCGCACCAACTACGGCCAGTTCGCCCGCGACGTGGACGAAACCCGCCTGATCGTCAGCTATAACCTGTCAATTCTGTAGCCGCTGAGGAGCTACGGGGGGTTACAGCTGCGTGCGATATGGCAGGTCCGGGCCGGTTTTGCTGCAGGTGAGGGCAGCGGCGCGTGTGGCGAAGTCGAGCAGGGCGTCCAGTTGTGACGCACTCAGCTGTTGCAACCCTTCGATGGAGTCCAGCTCATGCTCCGTCAGCCAGGCAATTACTGCGGCTTGAAAGGTATCGCCAGCACCCACGGTGTCCGCGACTTTTACCGTGCTAGCGAGGACAGTGCGCTGGCCATGCTCGCGGCTGAACACACTGGCGCCCTGGCTGCCACGGGTCAGAAATACCAGTTGGCAACGATGGCCCAGCCATGAGCGGGCAATCTGCTGCGGGTCTTGCCCCGGATACAGCAGTTCAAGGTCTTCATCGCTGACTTTGATCACGTCGGCATAGGGGATCAGTTCACTGATCCGTTGGCGCCACACTTCAATATTCGGCTCAGGGTTGAGGCGCACATTGGGGTCGAGGCTGATCAGGCGGCGTCCACTTTCACGCTTGACCAGTTCCAGCAAGGTGTCGGCAATCGGTTGCACCACCAGCGAAAAAGACCCCACATGCAGCCCCCGCACTTCAGCGCCCAACAACGGCAAATGCCGCGAATGCAATTGCCGGTCGGCGCAGCCTTCACCGCGAAAGTTGTAGGCGGGCGAGCCGTTGGCATCCAGTGCGACCATGGCCAGGGTGGTTGGCGCTTCCATTTCCAGCAAGTAGCGATCACTCACGCCTTCGTCCAGCAACACTTGCTTCAAACGTTGGCCCAGGTAGTCAGTCGACAGCCCGGCAAACAGCGCCGTCTCGATCCCCAGGCGACGCAAGCCAACGGCTACGTTGAACGGCGAGCCTCCGGCAATGGCCTTGAACTCCACTTTATTGGCTTGCGCGCCGGTGTCCGCTTGCGCGAAAAAATCAAACAGTGCTTCGCCGCATATCACATACATATTTATTACTCGCTTAAGGTCGCGACCTGTTGTCGGTAGCGTCGATAGTAGTGTTCATAGGCCCGCATATTTTCGGGGGCGGGCCGGGTTTCGCTAGTGAGGTCCAGGCGCACGCAGCGCTGGCACAGCTGCGCCAGCGTTAGTGATCCTGCGCCGACACACCATGCCGCCTGGATTGCAGCGCCCAGGGCGGCGGCTTCGCTTTGCTCGGTGCAAACCACCGGGGTATCCATGATGTCGGCGACGATCTGGCGCCACAGCGGGCTTTTCGAGCCGCCGCCCACCAGCCGTATGGCGTGACTTTGCAAACCGTTATGGCGCAACAGGTCCAGACCGTAACGCAGGCCGTATGTGGTGCCTTCGATGGCCGCCCGGCACAGGTTGGCCTGGTTTAGATTGGTCAGGGTCAGCCCTTGAAAACTGCCCGTGGCGTTGGGTAGGGCGGGGACACGTTCGCCATTGAGAAACGGCAGCAGGCTGACCCCTTCAGCACCAATGGGTGACTGGCTGGCCAACCGATTGAAGGCGTCCAGCTGCAGCCCGAACAAATCGCGCACGGCGCTGGTGACATTGGTCAGGTTGAGGGTACAGATCAGAGGCAGCCAACCGCCGCTGGACGAACAGAAGCTGGCCACTGCCGCGTCGGGGCTGACCTGTGGCTGCGGATCAAAGGCATACACGGTGCCAGACGAACCCAGGCTCATGGTGATGATTCCTGGCTCGATATTGCCGGTACCGATGGCCCCCAGCATATTGTCGCCACCACCGCTGGAGACCACCGCGCTGGGGTTTAGCCCCAGTAAACCGGCAATTTCCGGGCGCAAGCAACCGACCGGTTGGTGAGACTCGATCAATTCAGGCAAGGCGCGCTCAAGACGGCCGCCAGAGTCGATACGGCGCAGGATATCGAAGTCCCACTGGCGAGTGCGCACATTGAAGTACCCGGTGCCCGAGGCGTCCCCATACTCACTGCAACAACGGCCGGTGAGCCAGAAGTTCAGGTAATCGTGGGGCAGCAGGACGTGGGCGATTTGATCGAAGATTTCAGGATGATGGATTTTGGTCCAGAGCAGCTTGGAAACCGTATACCCCGGTGCAATCACCAGGCCCAGACGCTCCAGAGAACCGGCTTCGCCCCCCAGCCATTCCAGCAGTTGCTGATTTTGTGCGGTGGACTCGGTATCGCACCAAAGTTTGGCTGGGCGCAAGACTTCGCCGTGCCTGTCCAGCAGCACCAGCCCGTGTTGCTGGCCGCTGACGCCAATACCCTGAATCTGCTGGCCGCTGACTCCGGCCTCAGCCAAGGCCTGGCGGGTGGCCTCTTGCAGTGCGTGCAGCCATTGCCCGGTGTCTTGCTCGCGGCGTCCGTGCTCGCCCTGGATCAGCGTATGCGGCGCCGCGCCCAGTCCTAAGGTCTGGCCGGACTCGCTGTCGAGAATCAGGACCTTGGTGCCCTGGGTGCCGCAGTCGATGCCTAGATACATCTTTGAAGTCCTCGGTTAAGGCAGTTAGCGAGCGCTGATCCCATCGCGGTCTATAAGCTGTTCCAGGGTTTTACTCACCCCTCGTTCACGCAAGCTGTTCAGGCACCACTCAAACGCTGCCACAAATTCCGCCGAGTGAGGAATCGTGGTGCCAAAAATCTCTTCCACCGCCAATAACCGCTGCACGATCAGCGCATCATCGGCGACCAACGCCTGACAAAATGCCGCCCGTGGATCAGGAATGGCATAGGTCTGGCCATTCTCGTCGACACCCTTGAGGTACAACGCCCACGCTGCCACCACCAGGGCTGCGCGCTTCAACTCGGCGCCATCGCTGATCAGGCGGTTAATGGTTGGGATGGTGAACTTGGGAAACTTCGACGAACCATCCGAGCAGACGCGCTCCAACTGGTCGGCAATGGCCTGGTTGGAGAAGCGCTGCACCAGGGTCTGTTTATAGGCAGCAAGGTCAATGCCGGGCACCGGCGCCAGTTGTGGGGTTACGTCCAGGTCCATATAGGCGCGCATATAGGCCACAAACAGCGGGTCGTTCATGGTCTCGTGGACGAAGCGATAACCTTTGAGAAACCCCAGATACGTCAGCGCCAGATGACTACCATTGAGCAGTTTGATTTTCATCTCTTCGTAGGGCGTAACGTCGTCGGTAAGTTGCACGCCTACGGTTTCCCAGGCCGGGCGGCCATCGGCGAATTTGTCTTCCAGTACCCATTGGATAAACGGCTCGCAGACCACTGGCCAGGCATCGTCGATACCCAATTGATCGTGCAGTTGCAAGCGGTGGGCGTTACTGGTCATGGGCGTGATGCGGTCGACCATCGCATTGGGGAAACTGACGTTGGCGCCAATCCAGTCATGCAAACTCGCATCGCTCAGTGCGGCATAGGCCAGCAGAGCCTTGCGTGCCACATTGCCGTTGTGTGGCAGGTTATCGCAGGACATCACGGTAAATGCCCGAACGCCGTTGGCCCGGCGTTGGCCGAGGGCGGCACAGAGCACACCAAAGACCGTTTTCGGTGCCTTGGGGTGGGCCAGGTCGTACTGGATTTGCGGCAACGCGACCATAAACTCGCCGTTGCTGTCGTCGATGCAATAACCGCCTTCGGTGATGGTCAGCGAGACGATGCGAATCGCCGGGCTGGCCAGTTTGTCGATCAGTGTTTCAATACTGTCTTCAGCCAGCAGCATGTCACTGATGGAGCCGATGACGCGGCTTTGGGTGTCGTCGCTGTCGCCCAGTTCGAACAGGGTATAGAGGTAGTCCTGTTCGGCCAGATCGTCACGCACCTTGCGGTCCTCGGAGCGCAGGCCGATACCGCAGATGCTCCAGTCCAGATCGCGGCTCTGGTTCATCAGGGCATCGGTGTAAAACGCCTGATGGGCGCGGTGAAAACCGCCCACCCCGATATGGGCGATGCCGTGCTGCGTATTGCTCGCCAGGTAGGTTGGCTTGGCCACTTTGTCGTTGAGATTGTCGAGGTTTCGGCGATTGAGTTTCATGGGTGCAATCTCATTAAATTAGGCAGCTGCGCGCAATGGGCGGGTAAGGGCCAGGCCGTCAGCATCGAATAAATGGCAATGTTCGCTGTCCAGGTGCAGGTGCAGCTGTTCGCCATAGCGGCTGGCCATATCGCCACGGATGCGCATGGTCAGCGGCTCGCCACAGGCAGTATTGACATGGCAATAGGTGTCGCTGCCCAAGCGTTCGCCTACGTCGGCAGTGACGGTCAGGCTGCACTCGCCGGGCTTGGCGAGGTTCAGGTGTTCAGGGCGAACGCCCAGGGTAACCGGGCTTCCCAAACTCAGTGAGGGGCCGCTCAGGGGCAGTTGAATGCGGGTTCCGGCGTCCAGCTCGACTTCACAGCCCTGGCTGTCGAGGCGGCTGATCCGGCCTTTCAGAAAGCCCATTTTCGGTGTGCCCAGAAACCCGGCAACAAACAGATTGGCCGGCTGGTGATACAGATCGAGAGGTGAGCCGACCTGTTCGATTTTACCGGCATTGAGCACCACCACCTTGTCGGCCAGGGTCATGGCTTCGACCTGGTCGTGGGTCACGTAAATCATCGTCGCTTGCAGTTCCTGGTGCAGGCGCGCCAGCTCCAGGCGCATTTGTACCCGCAGTGCCGCGTCGAGGTTGGACAAGGGCTCGTCGAACAGGAAGATTTTCGGGTTGCGCACAATCGCTCGGCCAATTGCCACGCGCTGACGCTGACCACCGGACAAGTGTTTGGGCTTGCGCTCAAGCAAGGGAGCCAGTTCAAGAATGCGCGCCGCTTCGTTGACCTTTTTCTCCACCTCGGCCTTGGGTACGCCCGCCAGATCGAGGGCAAACGACATGTTTTTACGCACGCTCATATGCGGGTACAGGGCGTAGGTCTGGAACACCATCGCCAAATCGCGCTTGGCCGGGCTGACTTCAGTGATATCGCGACCATCCAGCTCGATGGTGCCGTCAGACACTTCCTCGAGCCCGGCGATCAGGCGCAGCAGCGTGGATTTACCACAGCCCGAAGGGCCGACAAAAACCACGAACTCGCGGTCATGCACTTCAAGGTCGATACCCTTGATAATGGAAAAGCCTTCAAAACCCTTTTGCAGATTCTTGATTTTCAGGTTGGCCATGATGGGCCTCCAGTCATTATTTTTATTTAACTGCGCCAAAGGACAAGCCGCGTACCAGCTGCTTCTGGCTGATCCAGCCGAAAATCAGGATGGGCGCGCAGGCCAGGGTCGATACCGCCGACAACTTGGCCCAGAACAGACCTTCGGGGCTGGAGTAGGACGCGATCAGTGCAGTCAGCGGCGCCGCACTGGACGACGTCAGGTTCAGCGACCAGAAAGCCTCGTTCCAGCACAGGATCAACGACAGCAGCAGGGTTGAGGCCAGGCCGCCCTTGCTGATGGGCAGCAGCACTCGCACCACCTCTTGCCACAGGGTGGCACCGTCAAGGCGGGCGGCTTCGAGAATGTCCTTGGGGATGTCCTTGAAGTAGGTGTAAATCATCCACACCACAATCGGCAGGTTAATCAGGGTGTAGATGATGATCAGCGCGGTGCGCGTGTCGAGCAGGCCCAGGCTCTTGGCCAGCAGGTAGATCGGCATCAGCACGCCCACCGGCGGCAGCATTTTGGTGGAGAGCATCCACAGCAGCGTGCCCTTGGTCCGCTTGGTTTCATAGAACGCCATCGAATACGCGGCCGGGATGGCAATCAGCATGCACAGCGCGGTGGCGGTGAAGGAGATCACTACCGAGTTCCAGGCGAAGTGGAAATAGCCGCTGCGATCCTCGATATGCAGGTAGTTTTCCAGCGTCGGGGTGAAGATAAATTGCGGCGGCGTGGCGAACGCATCCAGCTCGGTTTTAAAGCTGGTCAGCACCATCCAGAAGATCGGGAAGAAGATCAGGATGGCGATGGCCCAGGCCAGGGTGCCAAGCAGCAGGCTTTGCAAGCGGCGCGATTGTTGAAGAGTCATCACTTTGCCCTCACGGCTTGTCTGTCAGGTTTTTGCCGAGCATGCGCACCAGAATGATGGCCGCGATATTGGCGATCACGACGGCAATCAAACCTCCGGCCGAGGCCATGCCCACATCGAACTGCACCAGTGCCTGGTTGTAGATCAGGTAGGCCAGGTTGGTCGATGCATAGCCGGGGCCACCGTTGGTGGTGGTGAAAATCTCGGCGAATACCGACAACAGAAAGATGGTTTCAATCATCACCACCACAGCGATCGGGCGCGCCAGGTGCGGCAGGGTCAGGTGCCAGAAAATCGCAATGGGCCCGGCGCCATCGAGGCGGGCAGCTTCTTTCTGTTCCTGGTCCAGCGACTGCATGGCAGTCATCAGGATCAGGATCGCAAAGGGCAACCATTGCCACGACACAATGATGATGATCGACAGCAGCGGGTAATGCGCCAGCCAGTCCACTGGTTGGGCGCCGAACAGCTTCCAGACGGCGGCCAGCACTCCGGAGACCGGGTGGAAAATCAGGTTTTTCCAGATCAGCGCGCCCACCGTGGGCATGATGAAAAATGGCGAGATCAGCAGCACCCGAACAATCCCGCGGCCCATGAATTCGCTGGCTTCAAGCAGGGCGCTGATCAATACCCCGAGCACTACGCTGATCAGCAACACACTGCCTACCAGCAGCAGGGTATTGGTGGCCCCGGGCAGGAAGCCGGAATCGGTGAGAAAGTAGGTGAAGTTCTCCAGCCCCACAAACTGGTTTTCGCCGGGGTACAGCAGGTTGTAGCGGATCAGCGAAAAATACAGGGTCATGCCCAAGGGCACGATCATCCACAGCAGCAAGAGCGCCACTGAAGGGGTGACCAGAAACCAGCCGGGGTTGAACAGGCGGGATCGGCGAGCCGTTGGCAGGGCCTCCGGCGCTGTAATAACAGTTGAAGTTGTCATGGTGAATACACCTGAGTTGCTGTGCGTGGGAGCGAGCCTGCTTGCGAAGAAGTCGACGCGGTTTGACTGATCGCGAGCAGGCTCGCTCCCACAGACCAATATGTGCGGTTGGCAGTGCTACTTGGGGTAACCCGCCCGTTTCATTTCGCGCTCGGTGGTTTGCTGGGCGGCTGCCAGGGCTTGATCCACTGTGGTCTGGCCGATCAGGGCAGCGCTGAACAGCTTGCCGACCTGAGTGCCCACCGCCTGAAACTCGGGGATGGTGACCAGTTGAATACCCACATAAGGCACAGGTTTGAGGGTTGGGTCCTTCGGGTTGGCAACTTTCAGGGACTCGAGGGTGACCTTGGCAAACGGCGCGGCCTTGAGGTAAGCGTCGCTGTAGGTCGAGGCGCGGGTGCCCGGTGGTACATTGGCTACGCCGTCTTTTTCGGCAACCAATGCGCCATATTCCTTGGAGGTGGCCCAGGTGCTGAAGGTTTTGGCCGCATCCTTGGCTTTGGAACTGGTGGGGATGGCTAGCGCCCAGGAGTAAAGCCAGGCGCTGCCTTTGTCGGTTACCGCGTGCGGAGCGAAGGTGAAACCAACGTGCTCAGACACCTTGCTTTGGCTGCTGTCGGTGACAAACGAACCGGCGACACTGGCATCGACCCAGATCGCGCATTTGCCGCTGTTGAACAACGCCAGGTTTTCATTGAAACCATTGCTGGTCGCGCCCGGCGGGCCTGAGGCTTTCATGGTGTTGACGTAAAAATTCAGGGCATTTTTCCATTCCGGTCCGGTGAACTCGGGCTGCCACTGTTCATTGAACCAGCGAGCCCCGTAGGCGTTGGCAATAGTGCTGATCAACGCCATGTTTTCACCCCAGCCCGCTTTGCCGCGCAGGCAGATACCGTATTGCTCCTGGGCAGGTTTGTTGAGGGTTTTGGCGAAGTCCGCGATCTGCTCCCAGGTTGGGTGCTCGGGCATGGTCAAGCCCGCGTCTTTGAACAGGTCAGTGCGGTAATAGGTCATCGAGCTTTCGGCATAGAACGGCAGGGCGTAAAGGGTGCCCTTGACCGACAAACCGTCGCGTACCGAGGGGAACACATCATCGAGGGCATAGGTGGCGGGCAGGTCGGTCATGGGTTCGAGCCAGCCTTTGGCGCCCCAGAGTGCGGCTTCGTACATGCCGATAGTCAGCACATCGAACTGGCCGCCTTGGGTGGCAATGTCAGTGGTCAGGCGTTGGCGCAATACGTTTTCTTCCAGCACCACCCAGTTCAGCTTGATCTCGGGGTGCTCGCTCTCGAAGATTTTCGCCAGTTTTTGCATGCGGATCATGTCGCTGTTGTTGACCGTGGCGATGGTCAGGGTCTGCGCGCCCAGGCTCAAGCCGCTGAGGGTCATGCACGTAGCGACACATAACGCTTTGACAGGAATATTCATTGAGCACTCCACTTCATCGGCCAGGCGGCTTTTGAAGGACGGTTATTGTTTTTATAGCGGCTCGCAAGGGGCAAGCGCCTGGGCCGATTACAGCCCTCAATCACCGTTGTGACAAATCACTGGCAACACTCAAACCGATACTATTTTGCACTGCGCAGGCGTTCATTCAGCCCTGGATGGTTTTGCTCGGTCAAACGCTGCACCGCCAGGCGTCGATAGTGTGACGGGGTCATGCCTTTTAGTTGCTGAAAACGGCGATTGAAGTTGGAAATATTGTTGAAACCCGACTCGAAGCAGACATCGGTGACCGGTTTTTCGCCATCGGCGAGCAGCTCGCAAGACTTGCTGATACGCAAGCGATTGACGAACTCGATAAAACAGCGCCCGGTGGCCTGCTTGAATACGCGGGAAAAGTAGGTGGGTTTCATGCCCATGTAGGCGGCCACCTCTTCAAGCGGCAGCTCTCGTGCGTAGTGGCTGAAGATATAGTCCACGGCCCGGTTGGTACGGTCGATGGTCTGTTCGTCGGCGAGTTGCCCGGCCATGACCCCTGACAGCAACTGGTAGTCATCACAGTCCGCCAGCAACTCCAGCAGAATCAAAAAGTGCCCCAGGCGGGTGACGCCAGTGGAACTGGCAATGCACTGCATCAGGTCCACGGCCTTGCGCAGGGTGGCTTTGCAGCGAAACTCGATGCCGTAGTGGGAGCGCTCCAGCATCGGCGTCAGTGTTTTAAGCTCGGTAAACACTGATGCGGCGCCTTCGAGCAACTCATCGGTGAAATTCACCAGCATGTCGCGGGTGCTGATTACTTCGCCCTCGGTGATCTGGCTGATCCAGTTATGGGGCAGGTTGGGGCCGGTGAGGAACAATGTATCGGGGTAGAAATTGCCGATATAGTCGCCCACAAACACTTTGCCGCTGCTGGCGACAATCAGGTGCAGCTCGTATTCCTTGTGAAAGTGCCAGCGCACCAAGGGGCAGGGGAAACCATGCTGGCGGTATATGATCGACAAGCCATTGTGGTCGTCCATCAGTTCGTAAGACGGGTCTGTAGCTCTGGCGAGTCGAGTCATGGGCTTAACCGTTTCAGGTTTTCTTGTTCCGGCGATGATGCCGCCTTCTCAAGCTTCCTGCCAGTCAAGGATAAAACGCGATGAAAACACTGTTGTTGATAGGGATGGGCGCTGGCGACCCCGAACACATCACCGTGCAGGCAATCAATGCGCTGAACCGCGTCGCCGTTTTTTTTGTGCTGGATAAGGGGCAGGCCACTGAAGACCTGGTGCGGCTGCGGCTGGAAATCTGCGAGCGCTATATTCGTGAGCCGGATTACCGCGTGGTGCAGGTCAGCGACCCCAAGCGCAACAACTCAACGCCTTCGTACACTCAGGGGATTGAGGATTGGCATGAGCAGCGGGCCGAAGTGTTCACGAACTTGATCGAGAACGAGTTGGGCGAAGGCGAGTGCGGTGCATTCCTGCTGTGGGGTGAGCCGGGCTTGTACGACAGCACCTTGCGTATTCTGGATCGGGTACGGGCCAATGGCTGCAGCGGTTTCGACTATCAGGTGATTCCGGGCATCAGCAGTGTTCAGGCTTTGGCGGCGCGGCATCGGGTGCCGCTCAATGACATAGGCCAGCCGATTCGTATCACCACGGGTCGGCGTCTGGTGGCCGAAGACCTCGACAATGTGGTGGTGATGCTCGATGCCAACTGCGCGTTCCAGGCCTTTATCGATGAGGATCTGGATATTTACTGGGGCGCGTATATAGGCACTGCGGACGAGATTTTGATTGCCGGCAAGCTGGCTGACGTGTGTGAGCAGATCAAGCAAACCCGTGAAGCTGCACGCCAGCGCAAGGGTTGGATCATGGATACCTACCTGCTCAGGCGTACACACTGACCTACTGGTGGGGTCTTTTAGACGGTGCTTGGACGGTTCTTGGCTTCGATCCACTGCGACATGTATTGGGTACTTTTGTGCTGGTGATGACGCAGCATCGCCCCGGTAAAGTTGTTGCGCCGATGTTGCTCAAGCCCCGCGCGGCAGGCTTCGATGCGCTGCACCAGCGCCGGGCCGTGTTCGCTTTGCAGGTAGCGGGCCTCAAGCAATGCCTGGCCATGGCGTTGGGCCTGATGCCAGGATTCGGAGTTCTGGTACAGCTCAACCGCAGCCGCGGCAATCGCGCTGGCACTCTGTTCGATGGCGCCGGCCCACGGCAAATCGCCGTGCATGCCTTCGGCGCCCACCGGGGTGGTCACGTTGGGGGTTCCGCAAAGCATGGCGTCAGCAATCTTGCCCTTGATCCCCGCGCCAAATCGCAGCGGAGCCATGCAAATGCGCGCATTGCTCATCACTTCAAGGGCATCTTCAGCCCAGTTGAGCACGTGAAAACCCTGCGCCGGATTGTGCAACGCGGTGGCTTTAGGTGGGGTATAAGCACCGTAGACATGCAGTTGTGCTGTCGGCAGTTGCTGGCGGATCAGGGGCCAGATATGAGTCTTCATCCATAGCACCGCGTCCCAGTTCGGTGCATGACGAAAGTTGCCGATGCTCAGGAAGTGCTGGCGCTGTTCATAGGGCACGAACTCGGCGGGCACGCTGTCGACCATTAGCGGGCACCAGTGCAGCTGGGCCTTGGGTACATGGAACTGCTCGACCAGCAGGTCTATCTCGTATTCGGAAATCATCAGGTTCAGGTCGCTGCGATAGATCGCGGCGATTTCCCGTTGTGCCAGATCAGCGTCTGCCATCTGTTCGAAAGTTTCGCGTTGCGCAGGGGCGAACAGGCTGCTGAAGTCGTCCTGTTCGGTGTTTTGCTTGAGGCGCGCCTTGAGCTGTTGCTGACGGGCGTCACGCAAGCTTTGCAGGTCGGAGGTTTCCAGCACGCGCAAGGCCTGCGGGCAGTGCTTCTCGACACGCCAGCCAAACTGCTCCTCCATCATGAATCGGTCGAACAGCACGATATCCGGGGCCAGTTCAGTGATAAAGGCATCAAAGCTGCTGTTATTGAGTTCGATGGTCACTTCATCGATGCCCAGCACAGCCAGGTCGGCCTTGTGCTCGCCGATACCGGCCGGGCTGCTGAAGGTGATCTGCCAGCCTTGCTGCAAAAAGCTCTCGATGATTTGCATCATGTGCCCGCCTGCCGCCGAAGAGCGCGGTTCAGGCCACACGTAACCAATAATCAGGACGTGGGTCGGTTTAGAGGCGGGCATGGGCAGATCCTTGAAGCGTGGCGGCTGAAAAAAGGCGGCAATTAAACCACAACTCATGAGCCAGCACCGTAGCCGCAGCCTCGCTCCTCAGCGACAGAGATACTTCAATTGTGGGAGTGAGCCTGCTCGCGAAGAGCATTCGCGAACAGGCTCACTCCCATAAGGGGCTTGACCCGCAATAGAGTATCTACAGCGTGTTGACCTGTTACAAAGCACTGCGTAGCCTTGCGGGTTCGAGGTTCTTCGCCACGCGAAGCTAAGAAGGGAACGCGGTATGCCGCGGCTGCCCCCGCAACTGTAAACGGTCATTGACCCTGCAATGCCACTGCCTCACAGGCGGGAAGGCGCAGGGTTGTGCATCATCAGCTTGATGCACAGCCGTAAGCCAGGAGACCTGCCTCGTGACAGATTCTTACTTCAACCGGGCGGGGTGATCCGGTGGCGAAGACTGACCGCGCTCTGCCTGCGGTCGTCGTCCCGTATGCCCGCCGCTTTGCCAAAGGGCATCCGATGAAAACACTGGCCAAAACCCCTGTCACGATCGTTACCGGCTTTCTCGGTTCGGGCAAAACCACGTTGCTCCGTCATATGCTCGATAACGCTCAGGGCCGCCGCATCGCCGTGATCGTTAATGAGTTCGGTGAGCTGGGCATCGACGGCGAAATCCTCAAGCAGTGCAGCATCGGTTGCACCGAAGAAGAAGCCAACGGTCGTGTTTATGAACTGGCTAACGGCTGCCTGTGCTGCACCGTGCAGGAAGAATTCTTCCCGGTGATGCGCGAGCTGGTGGCGCGTCGTGGCGATATCGACCATATCCTGATCGAAACCTCGGGCCTGGCCCTGCCCAAACCACTGGTTCAGGCCTTCCAGTGGCCGGAAATCCGCAGCGCCTGCACCGTTGATGCGGTGATTACCGTGGTCGACAGCCCGGCTGTGGCCGCTGGCACTTTTGCGGCGTTCCCGGATCAGGTGGATGCCCAACGCAAACTTGATCCGAACCTGGACCACGAGTCGCCGCTGCACGAACTGTTTGCTGACCAACTGGCCAGCGCCGACCTGGTTATCCTCAACAAGGCTGATCTGATCAGCCCTGAAGACCTGGCAAAAGTACGTGCCGAAGTTTCTGAAGAACTGCCGCCTGCGGTCAAAATCATCGAAGCCAGCAGCGGCCGCTTGCCACTGGACGTATTGCTGGGCCTGGGCGCAGGTTCGGAAGATCATATCGATGGCCGCCACAGCCACCACGACCATCACCACGACGGCGATGACGACCACGATGATCACGACCATGATGCCTTCGACTCGATTTCCATCGAGCTGCCACAGGGCGAAGAACGCGTATTGATGGAGGCCCTGACCCAACTGGTGGTCAAGCACGGGATTCTACGGGTCAAAGGCTTTGCCGCAATCCCGGGCAAGCCGATGCGTTTGCTGATCCAGGGTGTGGGCACACGCTTTGACAAGCACTTCGACCGCGCCTGGGGCAGCGATGAAGCGCGCACCACCAAACTGGTACTGATCGGCCAGGATCTGGACGCGGC
Source organism: Pseudomonas sp. ML2-2023-6 (assembly GCF_037055265.1). NCBI lineage: Bacteria > Pseudomonadati > Pseudomonadota > Gammaproteobacteria > Pseudomonadales > Pseudomonadaceae > Pseudomonas > Pseudomonas sp. ML2-2023-6. Next base: position 3,270,081 of record NZ_CP146347.1, read on the forward strand.
ACTGCTTGAATCCACCTTGCGTACAGCGTTGAGCGTATAAGCCATGCATTTGCTCAGGACCCAGCCCGGTGGCTTTGTATCGGACGACAATATTGCCGATTTAGGCCAGACCCCCGCCGAGTTGGTGATCCTGTGCAGTGGTGATTCAAGCCTGGCACTGCTGGCCGAAGCGGCGCAGCAGTTGCCTGAAGATTATCCAAGCCTGCGTCTGGCCAACCCGATGCAGGTGCAAAACCATGGTTCAGTCGATTTATATTTCGATGAGGTGCTGCAGCACGCCAAGGTGATTTTGCTGTCGTTACACGGCGGTATTGGCTATTGGCGCTACGGTATTGAGCGTCTGGTGCAATTGGCCGAGCGCGGCGTGACCCTGATTCTGGTGCCCGGCGACGACCGCCCCGACCCGGAACTCAGCGCACTGAGCACCGTGCCCGTCGAACAGAGCGAGCGGCTCTGGCATTTTTTGCGTCAGGGCGGGCGGCATAACGCCTTGCAACTCTATCGTTGCCTGGCCAGTCAGTGGCTGGGCCGCGATTATGAGTGGGACGAACCGCAAACCTTGCCGCGCACCGCGATTTATCATCCGCAGCACTCCAGCGCCGAGCTCAAGAACTGGCAGGCCGACTGGCAAGCCGGGCAACCGGTGGCGGCGCTGTTGTTCTATCGCTCACACCTGCAGGCTGCCAACACCGCATTTGTCGATGTGTTTTGCCAGCGGCTGCAGGCCGCCGGGCTGAATCCGTTGCCGATTGCCGTGGCCAGTCTCAAGGAGCCGGGGTGCCTGGCGGTGGTGCAGGACTTGTTGGATGACGTCGAGGCCGGGGTCATTCTCAACACCACAGGCTTTGCCCAATCGAGCCCAGAAGCCCCGCACCTGCGTCCGTTTCGGCGCAATATTCCGGTGATTCAGGCCATTTGCGCCCAAGACAACGAACCCGGCTGGCAAGCCAGTGAACAGGGGTTGGGGCCGCGCGATCTGGCGATGCATATTGCTTTGCCCGAACTGGATGGGCGAATTATCAGCCGTCCAGTCAGTTTCAAGGACCTGGCATGGCGCAGTGAACGCAGCCAGTCGGATGTGGTGTGTTATCGCGCCCACCCCGAGCGCATGGACTTTGTCGCAGAGCTGGCGCGGCGCTGGGTTGAGCTGGGCCGTGTGGCCAACCCGCAAAAACGTATTGCGCTGATCCTGGCCAACTACCCGACCCGCGATGGCCGGATTGGTAACGGTGTGGGGCTGGATACACCGGCGGCGGCGCTGAACATTTTGCGTGCCTTGCAGGCCCAGGGTTATCCCGTGGACTGCGAACTGCCTGAAACCGGCACTGCACTGATTCAAGCCTTGCTGGGAGGGGTCAGCAATGACCTCGACAGTCTCGATCTGCGCCCGTGCATGCAGAGCCTGGCTCTGGATGAGTACCTGGCGATGTTCAATCGTCTGCCTGAGGCCAATCGTCAGGCAGTGACCGAGCGCTGGGGAGAGCCGCAGAACGATCCGATGTTTCGCAGCGGTCGGTTGATGATTGCCGGGCTGCGTTTTGGCCTGACGTTTGTCGGTATTCAACCGGCGCGGGGTTATCAGGTGGATGCCAGTGCGGTGTACCACGACCCGGACCTGGTGCCGCCCCATGCTTATCTGGCGTTCTACTTCTGGCTGCGCAATACCTATGGTGCCCATGCGGTGGTGCATGTGGGCAAGCACGGCAATCTGGAGTGGCTGCCGGGCAAGGGCGTGGGGCTGTCCGAAAACTGCTGGCCGGACGCAATTTTGGGGCCGATGCCCAACGTCTACCCCTTTATTGTCAATGATCCGGGCGAGGGTGCCCAGGCCAAGCGCCGTACGCAGGCGGTGATCATCGATCATCTGATGCCGCCGCTGACCCGTGCCGAAACCTACGGGCCGCTGCGTAATCTGGAGTTGCTGGCCGACGAGTATTACGAAGCGCAGTTACTTGATCCACGTCGCGCCCGCGAGCTGCAGCGCGACATTCTTGCGTTGGTACGTGAAACCCGCATCGACCGCGAGCTGCAACTGGACGAGAAGCTGGACAGTGACGCAGATGCGGCGATCTGGCTACCGCGGCTCGACACCTATCTGTGTGACCTTAAAGAGTCGCAAATCCGTGACGGGCTGCATATCTTCGGTGAATCGCCAGCCGGGCGCCTGCGTATTGACACGCTGCTGGCGTTATTGCGCATCCCCCGTGGGGATGGCCGTGGCGCGCAATCGAGTGTGCTGCGGGCACTGGCCAAAGCCTTTGAGCTGGGCTTTGACCCGTTGGACTGCGCGTTGGCCGAACCCTGGACAGCACGCCAGCCTCGCGTGTTGCAGGCCATCAGCGCCGAGCTTTGGCGTACAGCCGGAGACACTCGCGAGCGTCTGGAATTGTACGCTGCGCAACTGATCGAACAGGCTTTACAGGGCACCCTGCAACTGCCCGATACCGCGCAATGGGCCGAGGTTCGGGCAATTTTCGACGCCTTGCTTGAGGTCGTGGCCCCGCGTCTGGATGCCTGCGGCCCAGCCGAGATGCAGGGCCTGCTGGATGCCCTGGCCGGGCGCTTTGTACCGGCAGGCCCCAGCGGTGCACCGAGTCGTGGGCGGCTGGATGTACTGCCGACCGGGCGCAACTTCTTTTCGGTGGATGTGCGCAACCTGCCCACGACCACGGCTTGGCGGATAGGTTTTCAGTCGGCCAACCTGATTCTTGAGCGTCACCTGCAGGACCACGGCGACCATCTGCGCCAGTTGGGCCTGTCGGTGTGGGGCACGGCGACCATGCGTACCGGCGGCGATGATATCGCCCAGGCCATGGCACTGATGGGCGTGCGCCCGGTATGGGCCACCGGTAGCCAGCGGGTGGATGACTTTGAAATCCTCCCGGTCAGCCTGCTGGACCGCCCGCGAGTGGATGTAACCTTGCGCGTGTCGGGTTTTTTCCGCGATGCGTTTGCCAACCTGATTCGCCTGTTCGATGCTGCCGTACAAGCCGTGGCGGCACTGGACGAGCCAGATGATCTGAACCCGTTGGCGGCCAAGGTCCGTACTGAGCGCGAACAGCTTGAGCGCGATGGCCTCGCGCCTGAACTGGCGGCGCGCCAGGCAGGTTGGCGGGTGTTTGGCGCCAAGCCCGGGGCTTACGGCGCGGGTGTCCAGAACGCGATAGATGGCCGCTTGTGGGAAAGCCGCGATGACTTGGCGCAGGTCTATCTGAACTGGGGTGGGTATGCCTATGGCGGCGCCGATGAGGGCACTGCGGCACGCGGCCAGTTCGCCCAGCGCCTGGGGCAAATGCAGGCAGTGGTACAGAATCAGGACAATCGCGAGCACGATTTGCTCGATTCCAACGACTATTACCAGTTCCAGGGCGGCATGCTGGCTGCGGTCGAAAGCTTGAGCGGGCAGGCGGCGGCCAGTTACCACGGTGATCACAGCCAGCCGGACTTGCCGAAAATCCGCACGCTCAAGGAAGAACTGAACCGGGTGATCCGCTCCAGGGCGGCCAACCCGAAATGGATCGACGGGGTCAAGCGGCATGGCTATAAAGGCGCGTTCGAAATGGCCGCGACCCTGGACAACCTGTTTGCCTTTGATGCGACCACGCATTTGATCGACGACCACCAGTACGCCCTGCTTGCGGATGCTTATTTGCTGGACCCGGATACCCGCGAGTTTGTGCGCCAGCACAACCCGCATGCCTTGCGCGACATGACTGAGCGTTTGCTCGAAGCTCAGCAGCGCGGGCTCTGGAGCGAGCCAGGCGAGTACCAAGCGGCGCTGGAAAACCTGTTGCTGGATATAGAAGAAGAGTGACAGGGCTGGGGTGAGGGGCTTTTTGAAGTGGATCAATATTCTAAAATTTGGAACCCGAAAACATGACTGACACCCCGCATTTCCCGTTATCGGCGGTGGTCGGCGCGGACTCTTTGAAGCTTGCGCTGTGCCTGACAGCCATCGACCCGAAAATTGGCGGGGTACTGATCGAAGGGCCGCGAGGCATGGCCAAATCGACCCTGGCCCGTGGTCTGGCTGATCTGCTCGCCAGCGGTCAGTTCGTCACTTTGCCTCTGGGCGCCACCGAAGAGCGTCTGGTCGGCACCCTCGATCTGGACGCGGCGCTGGGGCAGGGCAAGGCGCAGTTTTCCCCAGGCGTACTGGCCAAGGCCAATGGTGGTGTGCTGTATGTCGATGAAGTGAATCTGCTCGCTGACCATCTGGTGGATGTGCTGCTGGATGTCGCAGCAAGCGGCACCAACCTGGTCGAGCGCGATGGCATTTCCCATCGGCACGCGGCGCGCTTTGTTCTGATTGGCACCATGAACCCGGAAGAGGGAGAGTTACGCCCTCAACTGCTCGACCGTTTTGGTTTGAACGTGGCCATGAGCGGCCAGCCTCAACCGGCTGAGCGCGGCGAAATCATCCGCCGTCGCCTGGACTTTGACGCTGACCCGCAAGGGTTTTGCGCGCAGTGGGAAACGGCACAGACAGCTTTGCGCCTGCGTTGCCAGCAGGCCCGTGAATTGCTGAACAACATTGCGCTGGATGATCAGTCCCTGGCGATGATTACCGAGCGCTGCTTTGCCGCTGCGGTCGACGGCATGCGTGCCGATCTGGTGTGGCTGCGTGCTGCGCGGGCGCATGCCGCATGGCGCGGAGCAACGGCGATCAGCCTGGAAGATATCGATGCCGTGGCCGAGTTTGCCTTGCGCCATCGGCGTCGCGCGCAAACGGGGCAGGCGCCGACACCTGAGCCGCCGCAGTCGCAACCGCAATCCAGCAGCGCTTCGCCCGGTTCGGGGCAGGGCCAGTGGGGTGAACTGCCAGCACAAGCCCAGGCAGTGGGTGCGCGCCGAGAAGTGCCGAGCTGGCCAAAAAAGCCCTAGGCATTCGCCCTCGATCTGTTGCGGGGGCGGATGCCAGACCCCAGCCTGGGCAACTCGCCACGGGCAAGCAGGGGGCCAGTCGCAGTGCTGGTAGCGGAATGATCGACTGGGTGCAGACTTTGCTGCGTGGGCGTCCACGTCAGCGTGCTGATCTGGCCTGGAAAACCCGGCAAAGTGCTGCCCAGGAACTGTGGCTGGTTGTGGTCGATGCATCGGCCTCGACCCGGCGGCATCAGGCCCTGAGTGACGCCAAGGGGCTGTTGGCGCAATTGTTTGAGGATGCTTATCGGCAACGTGCCCGCGTCGCGGTCATGACGGCCAGCGGGCAGACTGCGCAGTGGCAAGTCAGTGGTGCCAAGGCATCCTCAGCCCTGAATGCGTGGCTGCAAGCATTGGGGGCGGGGGGCGGCACGCCGTTACTGGAAGCTTTGCAGGAAGTTGCCAAATGGCTTGAGATGCGGCGCAAACACTACCCGCAAGAGCAGCAGCGCTTTTTACTGCTGACCGATGGCCGTTTGAAACAGTGGTCAGGGATGCCCGCAATAGACTGCCCGGGGCTGTTGATCGATATCGAGAGAGGCCCGATTCGACTGGGTCGCTCGCGTCAGATGGCGACGGAGCTGAATGTCGACTATCAGCATATTGACGGGTTGGAACCCGTGTAAACATGGTTAACCCGCTGTGGGAGCGGTGCTGCGACGAAACGCATTGATTTTGCTGGAAGACCGTTGCGTTTCAATCGCGAGCAAACCCGTTCCCACGTATCAGCTGTGCAGCTGATTACGCTGGCATGACCCAAGGCTGCAGGGTGTAGCCTTCGCTGCTGATTTCAGCGCGGGCTTGTGCCAGCAGGCTTTCGAGCTGGGCAGCGTCTGCGCAGGCGCTGCGCGGGATCTGTTTGCGGCCGATACGGGTGTTGGTGCGGTCAATGACAGTCAGGCTCAATTCGCCGTTGCCATCTTGGGCAGCCCATGCGACGCATTGAAAAGGTTCAAAGGCGTGGCCGGCAATCAAAAGTGCTTCGTTGAAACGGAGCGGGGCGTTCATAGGGTCGTCTCTCTGGTGTGCCCATCAAGTGATTAACCGTCGGCTGGGCGTACCGTTCGGTTGGTTACTTGTACTGATGACTTCAGACCCGTATCAGGTCACACACTTTCGTCACTTTTTTAAAACTTTCTTGACCGGACTGATCCAAGTCAATTTTCAGGCTGTGTCACATCTTGAGCGTAGCTGGCTATTGGCCTTGTTGGTAACCCGCAATCGATTTTGCTCGCCAGCAATCGTTCAACCGCCGCGCAAGCCTGTTGCTGACGAGCCTGCCAGTCGCCGGCAATCACGAGCATGGGTTGCTGATGCTGTTCGAGCCACTGGCGGCTGGCACTGAAAAACGCTTGGCGCTCAGCCAGGGAGGGTTGGCAGCGTTGGCCATCAGCTGTCCACTCCACACCTTCGGGGGACAGCAGTAAATGCAGGTCGTAATGACGGCTCAACAACTCAGGCTCAAGCCAGGAGGGACAGTCGCCAAACAGGGTCTGGCTCCACAGGATATTACTCAGCAGATGAGTGTCCAGAATCAGCAATTCGGGCTGTCTGGCACGGGCTTGATCTTCCCATTGAAGCTGGCCGCGGGCGATGGCCGGGATGTCCGCCAGGCAGGTATCCCGAGGGTTTTGCTCGATAAAGTAACGAACGTATTCGCCCACCAAAATGCCGCCAAAACGCTGCTGCAATAGCGCCGACAACCAGCTTTTACCGCTCGACTCGGGCCCTGCCAGCACCAATACCTTCATGTCCGTAGCGCCGGGTCGCGGTGCCAGTCACGCAAGCCTTGAATGGCAATCACGGTAAACAGCGCGTAGAGACCGGCGGTCAGGTACAGATCCTGATAGGCGAAAAAACCGATGTAAAGCACGTCTATCACGCACCACAGGGCCCAGCACTGCAGGCGTTTTTGGGCCATCCACAATTGCGCAACCAGGCTGAAAGCCGTCAGCGTGGCATCGGACCAGGGGAAATCGGAGTCTGTCCAATGGGCCATTGCGGCGCCCAGTGCAACACTGCCCACAGCGCCTATAGCCAAGCCTGCAAGGACTTGCAAGGTGCTTAATCGAGAGACTACGCGGCCTTCATGTTGTGCGCCGGTGCGAGTCCACTGCCACCAGCCATAGACTTGCAATAGCGCAAAAAACACCTGCAGCAGCATGCCTGAATACAGCTTGATCTCGAAAAAGATCCAGCTGTAAAGCAGCACCATTACCAGGCCAATGGGCCAGCACCAGGGGTTTTGTTTGACTGTTAACCAGACGGCAATGACGCCGAGTGCGGCGGCAAACAGTTCAAGCCCTGACATTGGGATTCCTTGGAAGAAAGAAGAGGGCGCAGATTGTACCTGCAGGCGCAATGTTTGTGGGCGTAACTGCACGCGATACGCGGTATGTAGATACTCTGTGCCAAAGTGGGAGCGAGCCTGCTCGCGAATGTTTTTCGCGAGCAGGCTCGCTCCCACGCCTTGCAATCAAGGCAGATGCAGCAACACGTAATCGTTCTTGTCGAAACGCCCGCTGAGTGCCGGAGCCATGTTGCCCAGCTCGCTGCCTTGCAAGGCCTGATAGTCCTTGCGGTCCATGACGATCCAGACCGGAGATGGCAATGCTGTCAGCTCGGCGGGCGATTGGGTGAACAGCGGCAGCAGATCGCGGTCAACGTTGACCATGAACTTGATCGCCTTCGCATCCTTGCCCATGCCGTGCAGCACCACAGGAGCCGGTGCCTGATCGATCAGTTGCATAGCCTTTAAAGTAAAGGTGCGGGTGTCATACAGGCTGCGTTCAGCGGGTTCAAACACCGTGATATAGCTGCTCCACAGTGCCAGTACCGCACACGCCGCCAGTCCTGCAACCCGCCATTGGGCCTTGAACAGCAGGCCCAGGGCCAGAACTTGCAGTACCGCGAGGATGACGAAAGTAGCAGTCAATGACGGCAGCTGTTCGCCAAACCGCTGGCGTACCACCACCAGACCGACAATCAGCAAGCCTGGCAGCAGCAAGAACAGGCCTTGAATCAACCCGCGCAAGACGCCAAACACCCGTCCGCTCATGACCTGAAACTGATACGCCGCAATGATGGCCGCCATCGGCAACATGGGCAGCAGATAGCGGGCTTTTTTCGCCTGGGGAATCGACAGCCCGATCATCACCACCAGAGCAGCTGCAACGCAATATTTGACCAGTTGCAAGGCTGGCCCCGACTGCTTGCGCCCGGCAACCAGAATCGCCACCAGCACTACAACGGCTAGCGGATAGGCCAGCGCATAGTTGCCCATCGAGCTGGTGAAGTAATACAGCACGCTGCTCGCGCCTTCAGTGCCGTCCATGCGCCCGGTAACTTGCATGCGGATCACTTCGTGGACAAAGGCTTCGCCACCACTGAGCCAGGCCAACATCAGCAATGTGCCAATGCACAGCACCAGCAGTGCCAGCGCTTGCAGCCCAAAGCTGATCAGGCGGCGCCACTGGCCGTTGAGCAGGTAGTAACTGCACAGAATGCCGGTAGGGATCACCAGGCCGATCGGGCCGCGAATGGCAAACCCCAGCACCAGCAGGGCCAGTAGCCAGAAATGACGGCGTGGCGTGCCAAAGTGATCGTGGGAGTAGGCCAGGTAAAATGCACTGAAGCTCACGGCTGCAAGCATTTGGTCCAGCGAAACAGCCCGGGTTTCGGTGATAAAGGTCATGCTCAGTAACAGCAAGGCCACGCTGACCAGCGCCCAGGTTGTCGATTGTGGCGCAACCAGGCGGTACATCAACGTCACCAGCGTTGCGCTGGCAATGGCCGTTGGTAGCCATGCAGTCAGGCTGGTGACTTTGCCAAAGGGCAGCGCCAGTAACCAGGTAAATACCGTGGAAGTAGCGCTGTAGTCCGCATAGGGTTGGCCATAGGTGGTCGGGAAAAAACCGGGGCCATGGCGCAGCATTTCGTTGGCAAACATGACAAAGCGCGAATCAAAGCCTATCGCCGCCTCTTGATGGTTGCCCAGGATAAACAGCAGCAAAGCGAATGCACCCAGAATCAGGGATTGCCTGCGCAGGGTGAGCAAAGCTGTGTCGTTGAAGTCGGCAGGCATCTCGAGTCTCCTTGACTCATCAGGGCGCATAAAAAAGCGCCGCCACTGTTACCAATGGCGGCGCTGTTAGATCATTAAATGGCTGTTGAACCTACCGGCAAGTTGCACGACTCACCCCGGCCCATCGGGAAGTATTGCAGGCCGACCTTGGCCAGACGCTCGCCTTCATACAGGTTGCGGCCGTCGAAAATCACCGGAGTGTTCAGGCGCTGTTTGATCAGGTCAAAATCCGGCGCCTTGAATTGTTGCCACTCGGTACACACGATCAACGCATCTGCGCCGTTGAGGGTCGACTCCGGGGTGCCCATCAGGCTCAGGCGTGGCTCATCGCCGTACAGACGCTGGGTTTCCTGCATGGCTTCGGGGTCAAAAGCGCGCACATCGGCACCGGCTGCCCACAGGGCTTCCATCAGCACACGGCTCGGCGCGTCGCGCATGTCGTCGGTGTTGGGTTTGAATGCCAGGCCCCACAGAGCAAACGTCTTGCCTTTGAGGTCACCCTTGAAAAATGCATTGATGCGATCGAACAGCTTGTGTTTCTGACGTTCGTTGATCGCTTCGACCGCTTGCAGCAAGTCGCTCGAACAATTGACCTGCTGGGCACTGTGGATCAGCGCGCGCATGTCTTTAGGGAAGCACGAACCGCCGTAGCCGCAGCCAGGGTAGATAAAGTGATAACCAATGCGCGTGTCGGCGCCAATACCCAGACGCACGGCTTCGATATCCGCCCCCAGGTGTTCGGCCAGTTCGGCAATCTGGTTGATAAAGCTGATTTTGGTCGCAAGCATGCAGTTGGCAGCGTACTTGGTCAGCTCTGCGCTGCGCAGGTCCATGAAAATAATGCGGTCATGGTTGCGGTTGAACGGCGCATACAGGTCACGCATGACCTCGCGCACTTCTTCGCGGGCGCAGCCAATGATGATGCGGTCCGGGCGGCGGCAGTCGGTAACTGCCGAGCCTTCCTTGAGGAATTCGGGGTTGGATACCACGTCAAATTGCAACGAGCGCCCGGCCAGATCCAGGGCCTGGTTGATATGCGCAGTCAGTGCGTCGCCGGTGCCCACGGGAACGGTGGATTTCTCGACCAGAATCAGTGGTTCCTTGCGGTGGCGGGCAACCGCATCACCCACAGAGAACACCTGGCCCAGGTCAGCCGAACCGTCTTCGCTCGGGGGCGTACCTACAGCGATAAACAGTACCTGGCCGTGTTCAACGGCGAGTTTTTCATCGCTGGTAAAACGCAGGCGTTTGCTTTCAAGGTTTTCACGCACCAGGCTGGAAAGGCCGGGCTCAAAAATGCTGACGTGACCTTGCTGCAGCAACTCGACCTTTTTCTGGTCAATGTCCATGCAGATTACGTCGTGGCCGACTTCCGCCAATACCGTCGCCTGCACCAGGCCTACATAACCACTACCAAATACACTGATTTTCATGCGCAGTTCCTGGAACTTGGGGTACGTCGAGAGTTGATCGTAAGCACCCCTAGAATGACCAGCGTCACACCAAGGGTTTTTGAAAGGGTGAAGCTTTCATGGAATACCGGCAGGCTTGCAGCCAGCAGATAAACCAGTGCGTAACTGATGCTTAACAGCGAATAGGCGCGGCCCAACGGCAAATCGCGCAGAGCCAGCAGCCAGCACAGCATCGACAAGGCATAAGCAGCAATTGCCGCAAGCACCACGGCCAATGCCGATATTGATACTTCGCCCTGACTGATTGCACTCACCCATTGGGCAGGCTCCGGCAAGCGGGTCATGCTCCAGCGCATACCCAGTTGGGCAGAACTGACCAGCAACACGCTGCCCGAAGCAAAGATAAATCCACGGCGCAGGCTCATGCGTGTTGCCCCAGTAAAACCACCCCGGCAATGACCAGTCCAACACCCACCCAATGACGCAGGTCGATGGTTTCTTTAAACAGGTAGCGGGCGACCAGAGTGATCAACACAAAATTGAGGCTGAGCATCGGGTAAGCAATCCCGACCTCCAGCCGTTGCAATACCAGCAACCACACCAGCAAACCGAGACCCAGACACAGCAGTGCCAGCCATAACCAAGGGGAGCGCAGTTTTTGCGCTACCCCGGTGTCGATTCCGCGCCAGCCCTCGACGGCATACTTCTGGGCGATCTGGCCGGCGCAAGTCAACAGGCAAGCCAGCAGTAGCAGGGTCAAGGTCATGGAGTGATCTGCGGGAATATCAGAATCACCATATTGCCTTCGTCATAACGCTGGGCATCTTTGGGCAGCTCGTCCATTTCATGGCTTTCATCGCTGTCCTTGACCCGCATTACCACGCCTACAGGACCTTGGCGTCGTGCGTCGGTCATCCATTGGCCAATCTGATCCAGGCCAATGCTTTTGCCTTTGGCATCGTCATAGGTCAGGCCGTATTTGACCTCGCCCTGGGTGTTGTAAAGCGTCACGTCCGGACGACGCAGGCGCCAGGCCAGGGCAGAAGCCGCACCCAGGTCGTTGCTGAGAAAGGTTTTGGCCTGGGCCAGTTCGTCGATGTGTTCAAGGATGAACTGGTCGGGCATTTTGTTGTGCACCACGCTGGTCGGCATAGCCGCAGGCAGCGCAAGTACCAGCACGCCCATGGCCACGGCAGGGGCTGCCCACATTTTCAGCGGTTTGGACAAGGTCAGCAGGCCGGTCACGATCCAGGTCAGCAGCACCACGACCAACAGCGCCATGTGCTGCGGCTCGTTGTCATAGAACGGCTTTTTGATCTGGAAGTAGACCAGCGCCAGCAATGCCGCGCCGCCGACCAACAGATTGACCAGCCCGTTAACGCGCAAGGCGCCAGTTTTGGCCTGCTCGACACGTTGCATCATCGCGTGGCCCAGCAGCAGTGCCAGCGGCAGCATGCACGGCATGATATAGGTCGGCAGTTTGCCCTTGCTCAGGCTGAACAAGCCCAGTGGCAGCAACAGCCACAGCAGGATGAACACAACGCTGGCATGGCGTTTGTTTTGCCAGGCGTCCTTGAAGGTCGCGGGCAACAAAGCTGCCCACGGCAAGCTGGAGACCACCATCAACGGCAAGTAGAACCACCACGGACGACCGTGCTGGGCATCGTCACCGGCAAAGCGGCGGATATGCTCGTGCCAGAAGAAGAAGCGCCAGTAATCGGGCTCCTGGGCGTGAACCGCGAGCACCCATGGCAGCGAGACGGCAGCGGCGACCAGCATGGCTACCAGGCCATACTTGACCAGTTCCAGAAAGCGTTTTTGCCAAATCATGTAGGGCAGGGCGATCAGAACCGGCAGCAGCAGGGCCAGAAAGCCTTTGGTCATAAAGCCCATGCCGCAGGCAAAACCCAGTACCGCCCAGCTGATCAGGCGATCACGGCGCGAGCGGCTGTCCACGGCAAACCATAGGGCAACCATGCTCAGGTTGACCCACAGAGTGAATTGCGGATCGAGGTTGGAATACCCGGCCTGGCCTGCAATCAGGCCAAAGGTCATGTACACCAGCGCGCAGGCAAAGCTCTTGCGCGGGTCATTCCACAGGCGACGGGCCACGGCATAAGCCAGGAACACGCTCAGGCCGGTGGCGATGGCTGAGGCAATGCGTACGCCAAACAGGTTTTCGCCAAAAATGGCCTGACCGATGGCGATCATCCAGTAGCCGGCAATCGGCTTCTCGAAGTAACGCAAATCCATGAAGTGCGGGGTGATCCAGTTACCGTCGACCAGAATTTGTTGGCCGATTTGTGCGTAGCGCGTTTCGTCAGGAATCCACAGGCCGTGAGTGCCCAGCGGTAGCAGGTAAAACGCGATAAAGGCTAAAACCAGCAGCGGTATCGTCCAGCGCTGAGTCATGGCTTCTGCACTCCCAACCAGCCTTCACGGCCTTCAAGCACGCCGCGACTCAGTTGCCCGGCTGGCAGGCTGTCGAGATCGGCGGGGAGCAAGTCCCGCAGGGGTTGGAAATGAATGTCACGCGCCCGGGCCTGGGCAAGCAATTGACGGAAGTCGTTGGCCATTAGAATCCCTTCTACTTCTGCATGGATGGTGTACGCATTCAGCTTTTGTGGGCTGAAGCGATCAAGAATGAATGAGTTGAAATCGGCGGCACTCAGCTCGGGCCCGACCACTTCATCGAAGGTGGGTAAATCCACAGGGATTTGCGGCGCGCCCAGCCTGCCATCAGCCAACCTTGGCCGAAACAGACTGTGCCCGCGGCAATCACTGTTGTAACGAAAGCCAAAGGTTTCCTTGGCCTGGACTACGCGTTCATCGGCACGCCAGCCTGCGGCGGCCGAACACTCGACGGCTTGCCCGGTGATGTCGCTCAACGTCTCGACACCACGGCGGATCTGCTCGATCAATTTCGCTTCGCTCCAGCGTGCGGTGTTGGCTTGCCAGCCATGGTGATCCCAGGCGTGCAAGCCAACCTCGTGGCCCGCGGCCAGGGTCTGGCGCATCAAGTGCCCCAGATCCTTGCCGATCGGTTTGCCTGGCCAGGCGGTGCCGGCCAGCAAAATATCCCAGCCGTACAGGCTGGCAGCCTTGGAGCGCATCATTTTCCAGAAAAACTGGGGCTTGATCAGCCGCCATAAATGGCGGCCCATGTTGTCCGGCCCCACGCTGAAAAAAAACGTGGCTTTGATCTGGGCTTCGTCGAGCAGTTCGAGTAACCGTGGAACCCCCTCACGGGTTCCACGGTACGTGTCGACATCAATACGTAGTCCAGCTTGCATCAGCGTTTTTCCGCGATTTCTACCATGGCTTCACGCAGGAAGAAGTCCAGGGTCTTGCCAATGGTTTCGCTCAGCTCGGTGGTGGGTGTCCAGTCGATCAGACGACGGGCGTTTTCAACACTTGGTTTACGATGGCTCACGTCCTGGTAGCCGGTACCGTAGAACGACTGGCTTTCTACGTCGCGGAAACCGGCAAACGGAGGGAAGTTGGCACGCAGTGGATGCGCTTCGAACTGACGCAGCAACTCTTCACCCAGTTGACGAATGCTGGCTTCGTTATCCGGGTTACCGATGTTGATGATCTGGCCGTCGCACTTGCCACCCTTGTTGTCGATGATGCGTGCCAGAGCTTCGATACCGTCGGCCACGTCTGTGAAGCAGCGTTTTTGTTCGCCGCCGTCAACCAGACGGATCGGGGTGCCTTCCACCAGGTGCAGGATCAGTTGAGTGATCGCACGCGAGCTGCCAACCCGTGCCGAATCCAGACGGTCAAGGCGTGGGCCCATCCAGTTGAACGGACGGAACAGGGTGAATTTCAGGCCCTTCTGGCCGTAGGCCCAGATAACGCGGTCAAGCAGTTGCTTGGAGACCGAGTAGATCCAGCGTTGCTTGTTGATCGGGCCAACGATCAGGTTGGAGGTGTCTTCGTCGAAGTTCTTGTCCTGGCACATGCCATACACTTCGGACGTGGACGGGAAGATCACGCGCTTGTTGTATTTGACGCAGTAGCGCACCAGCTTGAGGTTTTCCTCGAAGTCCAGTTCGAATACGCGCAATGGGTTGCGGGTGTATTCGATAGGCGTCGCGATGGCCACCAGCGGCAGAACCACGTCGCATTTCTTGATGTGGTATTCGATCCACTCGGTGTGGATGCTGATGTCGCCTTCCACGAAGTGGAAGTTGGGATTGCTGCGCAGGCGCTCGATGGCGTCGGAGCCGATGTCCAGGCCATACACTTCGTACTGGTCGTCTTGCAGCAGACGTTCGGACAAGTGGTTACCGATAAAGCCGTTTACGCCCAGGATCAGGACGCGGGTACGACGTGCCGGGCGACCGGACTCGCTGCCACGCAGGCGCGAACCTTCAACCAGACCCAGTTCGCGGGCCAGTTGCGGGCCGCTCAGGTACAGGCCGTTGTCGTTGCGCTGACCGGCAGTGATCAGCAGGGAATCTTGAGCGCAGGCAATGCGCAGTGGGTCGCAGCTGATGACCTGGCCAGGTGCAAGGCCCTCATTGCCGGCAACCACTTCGGCGCCCCAGACAATCAGTTTGTGCTCGCCCACGGCGCAGAAAGCGCCCGGGTACGGCTGGGTAACGGCACGCACCAGGTTGAACAGTTCTTCGGCCGGGCGAGTCCATTGCAGCAGGCCGTCAGCCGGGGTGCGGCGACCGAAGTAGGTGGCCTTGGATTCGTCTTGCGCAGTTTCGGTCAGCTTGCCCTGAGGCAGCAATGGCAAGGCTTCGGCAAGCAGTTGAGCGGCGGTTTCGCGCAGCTTGGCGTGCAGGCTCAGTGCGGTGTCCGAGCGCTCGATGCTGATGCGCTGCTGAGCCAGAATGTCGCCTGCGTCAGCACGCTTGACCATGCGGTGCAGGGTGACGCCGGTTTCGGTTTCGCCGTTGACCAGTACCCAGTTGGCTGGTGCGCGACCACGATAACGCGGCAGCAACGAGCCATGCAGGTTGAAAGCACCTTTGCTGACGCTGGCCAGCAGTTCTTCGCCCAGCAGGTGGCGGTAGTAGAACGAGAAGATGTAATCGGCGTTCAGCTTGCGAATGCGCTCGATCCACAGTGGGTGGTTAGCGTCTTCCGGTGCGTGAACCGGGATACCTTTACGGGCACACAGTTGGGCGACCGAGCCGTAAAAGTTATTTTCCTTGGGGTCGTCAGCATGGGTAAATACAGCTGCAATTTCGTAGCCTGCATTGAGCAAGGCTTCGATGCCTGTGCAGCCAATATCGTGATAGGCGAAAACAACGGCTTTCAAACTCATGATTGGACCTGTGTCGAAGTAGAAGAAGTCGAGTTGCAAGTTGAAACAGTGGACGTCGAAGATTCGGCTCGAACAATTTTTTCAATGAAAAACCGTGGTCGTGCACGCACATCGCTGTACATGCGGCCCAAGTACTCACCCAAAAGGCCCATGCCGATAAATTGGCCGCCGGTAAACACGAAGAGCACCGCAAACAGTACAAAAGTACCGTCGCCGGCCCAGCTTGCACCGAAGATCAGGCGCAGCATGATCAGCGCAATCGCGAACACGACGCCAAGGGCAGCCATGCTGAAGCCGATAATGCTCAGCAAGCGCAAAGGCGTGGTGGTCATGCAAGTGATCAGGTCAAACATCAGGTTGATCAGGCGCATCGGGCTGTACTTGGAGTCGCCGTGCTCGCGCTCGGCATGCTCGACCAGCACTTCAGTGGTATGGCGGGCAAAGCTGTTGGCCAGAATCGGGATAAAAGTACTGCGCTCACGGCAGGCGAGCATGGCGTCGACGATGCTGCGGCGGTAAGCGCGCAGCATGCAGCCGTAGTCGCTCATGGCAACCCCGGTGGAGCGTTGCACGGCCAGGTTGATCAGGCGTGAAGGCCAGCGGCGCCAGGCAGAGTCCTGGCGGTTGTTGCGTACGGTGCCGACCACGTCGTAACCCAGTGCTGCCTGCGCAACCAGTCGCGGGATTTCTTCTGGCGGGTTTTGCAGGTCGGCGTCGAGGGTGATGACCACATCGCCCTTGGAGTGCTCGAAGCCGGCCATGATCGCGGCATGTTGCCCGTAGTTGCGGTTGAGGATAACCGCGACCACATGGCTGCCTTCACGCTCAGCGGCCTCTTGCAGGATTTGCGCCGAGTTGTCACGGCTGCCGTCATCGACCAGCACGATTTCGTAGGCTTGGCTCAGTTGTGCGCAGGCAGCTTCAGTGCGGCGCAACAGTTCTGGCAGGCTCTGTTCTTCGTTGTAGACCGGAATGACGATCGACACACACTGGATTGGGTAAGGTTTCAAAGTATTCGTTCCAGTCAGTTTCATTGGCACAAGACGACATGTCTAAGTCAACCTGGTTAAAGCGCACTGTAAGGACTCGCGCCCGCTCCCAGTAAAGCCTATTACTGACAAAGGTAAAGTCACTCGATTGTGTTATCTACATGATTTTCTTGATAACTCTATGGGCTTTGCCATTTGAGATAGTGCATACGTTAAACGCCTCCTTGTGAAAAACCTATGAAAGTTGGATCAACAGTGCATGTTTTCCAGCTGCTAGACAGGTGCTATTCAGGAAAGTATTTGCAGCTCCCGAACAGTATTTGCACAGATGATAATGTTTCTCCTGGATAACAAGCTTCTTACAGTAGAGAAATGACTTTGAACAGTGATGCACGGCAAGAAGCAAGTTTGCGGGGGGGCGTACGAGGTAAATGCTGCGGCGCCAACCTGTGGGTATGTGACGCGTATCACATTGGCTGGCGCCGTCGATAAACTTTAGTTCAGGCCCAACTTGCCGCGCAGGGTCGACAAGTCTTCAGCCAAGGTGTTGACCGGGCCGACCAGTGCCTTGCGGTCGTTTTCCTTGACCTTGTCGTAGGTTTCAAAGCCACCGTCGGCAGTTTTGTACTTGGCCAGGATCTTGTTCACCGTGGCGAAGTTTTTATCCACCTTGGCGGCAAAGGCTTTGTCGTTCTGTTCTATTTGCGTGCGGAACAGATCGAAGATCTTTTTCGCGCCATCTACGTTGCCTTGAAAGTCGTAGAGATCGGTGTGGCTATAGCGGTCCTCCTCGCCGGAAATCTTGGTCGCGGCCACTTCTTCCATCAAGGCGGCAGCGCCACCGACGACTTTTTCGGGCGGGAAGGTCAGTCCGGCGACTCGGGCTTGCAGGTCCTTGACGTCTTTGTTCAGGCCGTCGGCCAGTTGATCAAGGCCCTGGGTGCTGTTCTCGGAGAACAGGCTGTATTCGATGCGGTGAAAGCCGGTGAAGTCAGGTGCCGTTACGCCTTTTTCATGATCGTCGACCCGTGAGTCGATGGAGGCGTCGAGGTCGCTGAACAGTTCGGCAATCGGCTCGATCGACTCATAGTAGACGCGGGTCGGGGCGTAGAGTTTTTTGGCTGTGGCCAGATCACCCTTTTTTACGGCGTCGGTGAATTTTTGCGTGTTGCTGGCCAGCTCATCCAGTTGCTCGGTGACGTAAATCTTATAGTCCGAAACAGGTTGCACCAAATCCAGTGGAGCGGTTGCCGCCAATACCGGGAGCGGGGTGTGGAGCAAGCCTAGGGCCAGGAACAGTGCGAGCGGCGTCTTCTTCATGGGACTCTTTCCGGTTGGGTTGAGGTTCAGGTGCGGGTAAGGGGGGTGGCTGCATCGAGCAATGAACGGCCAATAAAGTCCTGGTTGTCGCGAACGCCCGGCAGGGTGAAGAAGTAGCCGCCGCCCACGGGCTTGAGGTATTCCTCCAGTGGCTCGCCGTTGAGGCGGGTTTGCACGGCAATAAAGCCTTGTTCCAGATCGCGCTGGTAACAGATAAACAGCAGGCCCATGTCCAGCTGGCCGTTTTTGTTGACGCCATTGGAGTAGTTGAATGGCCGGCGCAGGATCAAGCTGTTGCGCGTTTGCGCGGTGCGCGGGTTGGCCAAGCGAATGTGGGCGTCCATTTTGGTGATTTTGCCGTGGGGGTCCTTGCTGTAGTCCGGGACCTCGGTTTCGCGACTGCCGTCCATGGGTGCGCCGGTGGCCTTGTTGCGACCGAAGATGCTTTCCTGTTCTTGCAGTGGCGTGCGATCCCAGCGCTCGACAAAGTTGCGGATGATGCGCACTGCCTGATAGCTGCCGTTGACTGCCCAGGCGGGCTCGTCGCTACCGGACTGCACCCAGACAATCTGGTTCATCGTGGTGTCGTTGTTGGAGTCGGGGTTGGCCGAGCCATCGCGAAAGCCTAGGAAGTTGCGTGCGCTCTGCGCTGGTTCGCCAGGCTTGGCGGGAGCTTGTGGTGGTACGGTGCCTTCCTGCTTCCAACGTACCAACAACAAGTCAGGCAGATTTTTTACGATATCGCGCAGGGCGTGAATATTGGTGTCGGCGGTATTGGCGCAAAATTGCAGGCTCAAATCGCCATGGCACTGCGCAGGCTCCAGTGCGTCGTTGGGGAAGCCTTGCATGCGACTCAGGCGTTTGGGTTTGACTGATGTCAGGCCGAAACGCTCATCAAACAGCGATTCGCCTACCGAGACTGTGACGGTCAGGTTATCCGGGGTTACAACCGGGCCGAGAATCCCGGAGTCAACCGGTGGCAACTTGGGATCTATCTGGGGGACTGCACCGCCCTTCATCAAGAAGGCAATGCGTTCATTCAGGGTGCGAAACAAGCGCTCCAGGTCTTGCCGGTCGCTGGCCAGCACATCAAAGGCCACCAGCATGCCCGCGGCCGGGCGCGGGGTGACAATGCCATTTTGGTGTTGGGCGTGAAAAACGTGATGGTCTTGGGTCTTGTCACTGCTGGGCGCTTGGGTCACTTGCGCGCTGGCCGGGTTGCCCGCAGCCAGCGCTGGGCAGCTCAGGGCGCCACCGGCCAGTGCAGCCCCCGCGACCCCCATGCCCATCAGGATGCGGCGGCGTTGCAGGTTGAAGGAGTCCGGGTTGTGTTCTGAATCGCTCATATGCGTCTCGTCTGCAATTACAGGCCGCTAAGGCCGAGGGCGGGATCGATTCCATCGAGTGCATCGGCCAGAACCTTGGCCTTGTTACTGATTTGTTGGCGTTGTTCGGAACTGACCGTGTCGTAGGTGCGGTAGCCCTGTGCGGTTTTCAGACCATTGAGCTCGGCCTCAAGCGAGGTACTGGCGCTGTCTATGCTGTGCAGTAGATCGGCATTTTTCCTGGCCAGCAGTGGGCGCAGCAGGTCAACCACCTTGCGCGCAACTTCAAGATTGGCGGCAAAGCCGCTGAGGTCGATATGGCTGTAGCGTTCCTCTTCGCCGCTGTTGGCGCGAGTGTCGGCCAAGTTGTGGAGGGTGCGCGCAACAATGCTCACCAGTTGCTCGGGGGGCAGCGATTGCGCCAGTAACTGTTGCTTGAGTTGTATGGCATTGGCTTGCAGTTGTTGGGCAACAGGTATCAGGCCCTGGGTGCTGCGTTGATCGAACAGGCCGTATTCCAGGCGATGGAAGCCGGTGAAGCCCGGGTCCTGCTCGCGTTTTTCGAAATAGTCGGCACGCGCGTTGATCGCGTTATCCAGTTCGGCGAGGCGCTGTGCTGCCGGAGCCAGGCGCTGATAGGCCTCGCGGGCGGGAATATATAAAGCCTGCGCCTGCACCAGGTCATCGGCGGCAATGGCCTGCGACAGTGCGTCAACGGCCTTGATCAGTGCGCTGCCCTGGCTGCTCAGGTACACCCGGAACTCCGACAGCGGGCCGATAAACGCTACCATTGACGGTCGCGCATTGGCGCGGGCTTCGGACTCTGCGGTGGGTGTTACGTGCAATGTGCCGCGGGGGTTGCTGAGCAGCCCGCAAGTGATGGCGTAATCACCTGGAGCCAGGGTTGCGTTAATTACTTGGCTCAGCCCAGGAGCGATATTCTCACGCTCTTCAACTACCAGTACGCCGTCCAGGATCTCCCATTCAACCGCCCGTTCCGAGGCGTTGACGATACGAAAGCTGTTGAAACCAGCCGGTACGGTCAGTGCATTGGGTTCACAGCTGTGGGGGTGAATGGTCACCGTGACTTCGTTGTTGTGAACCTTGCGTTTGGCCGCAGCCAGTTGCGAGGCGTAGTAAAACAATCCGCCGGCCGCGATCATCACGATCACCGAGCCGGCCACCGCCCAGCGCAAAGCGCGTGGGGGTGTACCGCTTGCAGGGGTAGGCATGTTTGGCCTTATGGGTTTGTTACTGAGGAGGTGTGTGCAGTTTTCGCTGGTGCCGGCGGGCGGAAGAACATTGCCAGGGTTACCACCAGATAAATCACATAGGCACCGAGCACGCTGACGGTTGGCGCATCCTGATAACCGAACATGCCTGCCAGTACCGAGCCCAGGGGGCCGTCCATTGGCAGGTGGGCGCTGATATCGAACACCACGTCTTGTAAGTGATTCCATAGACCGGCTTCATGCAGGGCTTGCACCGAGTTGGCCAAAATTCCTGCGGCAACCACCAGGATGAATAGACCGGTCCAGCGAAAGAACAGACCCAGGTTCAAGCGCATACTGCCGCTGTAAATCGCAAAACCCACGAAAATAGCCAGAATCAGGCCGAGCAGGGCGCCCAGAGGCGCGGCCGGGCCTTCGCTCTGCTGGAATACGGCGAGCAGGAAGAACACCGTTTCGAGCCCTTCGCGGGCGACCGCAAAGAACACCATGGCAATAAGGGCGGTGACTTGATGTTTGGAGCCAGCCAAAGCCTGGTCGAGAGATGTGTGCAGCGAATGTTTGATGGAGCGCGCCACCTTGCGCATCCAGAACACCATCGAGCTGAGAATGCCGACGGCGATCAGGCCGACGATGCCTTCGAACAACTCCTGCTGCTTTTGCGGGAATTCGGCGCTCATTAATTCCAGGCCGCCACCGATCAGCAGCGACAGTGCAGCGGCCAGAAAGACGCCGATCCACACGGCGGGCATCCACTGACCGCGGCCAGTTTGCTTGAGGTAGCTGGCAATGATACCGACGATAAGTGCGGCCTCAATCCCTTCGCGCAGCATGATCAGAAATGGAACCAGCATGGTGAAAGCCCGCGTGATTAATAGTCAGGGGGCTAGTTTGTAACATATTGATACGTATTCCCAAACAGGAATTGATTGCATTAGCTGAACGGTTGCTGAACGAGGATTGCGGATCATTTGTAGCGGCTGCCGAAGGAACGAGGCTGCGTCCGGCGGCGTAGTCGTCGTAAACCCTGAGTACTTGTTTTAACTGGCGCACCGCGGTGTCTGATTTCGCGACGGCTACGCCGCCGGACGCAGCCTCGTTCCTTCGGCAGCTGCTACGGGGCTTTGCTTTCGTCCTCATTCTTATTTCGTGCTTGAAGGCTTTCCAGTGCCGCTTCGGCCTTGATGGCGCGCAGGGCAAGCTCGCTGTTGCTGTGTTGGGTTTCGCTGTGTGCCTGTTTCAAGCCTTCGCTTTCTTGCGTGGCCACACGCAGGCGTTCCTGAAGCAGAGTGCATTCGCTTTGCAGCTTGCTCAGTTGCGCGCTCAACTGTCCGTTGAGATTGCTCAGTTTGTGCTGCTGGTCGTTGGCCTGGTTCAGCTCTTTATTGAGTGCGCGGCTTTCGCTCAGTACGCGTTCGTTGTCGCGATGCAGCTGGGTGATTTCATCCTGGCGTACCAGTGCACTTTGTTGCGCCTGCCGCAGCTCCATCTGCACTTGTTGCAATTGCCCCTCATGGCGCCGCTGATCCTGCTCGCGTTGTTCCTTGACGGCGCTGCGGTAGTGCTCAAGCGCGTCGCGGGCGTGAAGGTGCTTGTCTTCCAGCGAGCGAATCTGCTCGTCACGATCATTGAGGCGTAGCTCAAAGTCGCTGCACGCCTGGTTCAGCGCGGCGTTGCGGGTCTGTTCGGTTTGCAGCATTGAACGAGTGGCTTCAAGGTTGGTGCTTTCCAGGCTCAGTGCCGCGCCTTGAATCTCAAGCTGTTGTTCAAGTTGTGCCTGGGCGTTTTGCGCCTCGCTCAGTTGATCCTGCAACTGGACTTTCAGCTGCTCGTAATGCGCCTGGGCGCGGTCTATAGGCTCTTGCGCCTGTTCCTGCAGGCGCTGAGCGAGGCGGGCCACCAGCTCGGTCAGCTCGTCACCTATCTGTTCTTGAGGTGCGCCACGGCGCGAATCGACCTCGTCCAGCTCTTTAAGGTAGCGATGGATCGTGGTTTTCGATCCGGTATTTCCCATCTCGATACGTACCGCATCAATGCTCGGGTGTTCACCGCGGGCCAGGATCGCCGTGCGTGCAATTTGAACGACCGCCTTGTTTACGCCGCCACGAGCCATGGCTCTCTCCTACGATTATGTACTGTGGTATGTATCATGTAATTACATACTATATGAGTGTTTAAATTTTGTCTTTATTTGTAATTATAGACACGGGATATACTGGTATTATCCCGTGTTAGAGCCTTTAAAGTGCTTTTAACGGCCGTTTTCAGTACGCCAACCAAGAGAACTGCCCATGAGCGAGCTGGATCGCTACTTAAATGCCGCGACCCGTGACAACACCCGCCGTAGCTATCGGGCTGCTATCGAGCACTTCGAAGTGACCTGGGGCGGGTTTCTGCCTGCCACCAGCGACAGCGTGGCGCGTTATCTGGTGGCCCATGCCGGTCAGCTTTCGATCAACACCTTGAAGCTACGCTTGTCAGCGCTGGCTCAATGGCACAACAGCCAGGGCTTTGCTGATCCGACCAAGGCCCCGGTGGTACGCAAGGTATTCAAGGGCATCCGCGCCTTGCACCCGGTACAAGAGAAGCAGGCGGAGCCGTTGCAGTTGCAGCATCTGGAGCAGGTGGTCGACTGGCTTGAAGGTGAGGCGCAGGCAGCGCAAGCCGCTGCAGATCAGCCGGGGCTGTTGCGTGCACGACGCGACGCAGCCCTGATTCTGCTTGGATTCTGGCGCGGGTTTCGCAGTGATGAGTTGTGCCGCCTGCAGATTGAGCATGTTCAGGCCGTCGCAGGTTCAGGCATAACGCTCTATCTGCCGCGCAGCAAAAGTGACCGTGACAATCTGGGCAAGACCTTTCAAACCCCGGCACTACAGCGCCTGTGCCCGGTTCGGGCCTATATCGAATGGCTCAATACTGCAGCGTTGGTGCGCGGCCCGGTGTTCAGGGGGATTGATCGCTGGGGCAACTTGGGCGAGGAGGGGTTGCACGCCAATAGTGTGATTCCGCTGCTGCGTCAGGCACTGGAGCGCGCAGGCATCCCTGCAGAGCAATACACCAGCCACTCCCTGCGTCGCGGTTTTGCAACATGGGCGCATCAAAGTGGTTGGGATTTGAAGTCGCTGATGAATTACGTCGGCTGGAAGGACGTCAAGTCAGCCATGCGCTATGTTGAAGCGAGCCCGTTTACCGGGATGAGTCTCACCGCTGAAAAACGTATCGGTAGCTGATCGGCGTCAAGTTGAAAACCTTCAGTGAGGGCCATATTTAGTTTTCAGCTATATATAGGTACCGCTGATAGCCAAAACCAATCGCCAGCATCAGCTTTGCCAATGAGCCAGATACGAAATGTGTTGTTAGGATTCACCTCATCAACTTTTCAACCCTGACGGAGAGTCAACGATGCCTATCATCAACAGCCAAGTTAAACCGTTCAAAGCAACTGCCTACAAAAACGGCAGCTTCGTGGAAGTCTCGGACGCTGACCTGAAAGGCAAGTGGTCTGTCGTGTTCTTCTACCCAGCCGACTTCACCTTCGTTTGCCCAACCGAACTGGAAGACCTGGCTGACAACTACGAAGAGTTCAAGAAGCTCGGCGTGGAAATCTACAGCGTGTCGACTGACACCCACTTTGCCCACGCTGCCTGGCACAACACTTCGCCAGCCATCGGCAAAATCCAGTACACCATGATCGGCGACCCTACGCTGACCATCTCCCGCAACTTCGACGTACTGATCGAAGAAGCAGGCCTGGCTGACCGCGGTACTTTCGTGATCAACCCGGAAGGTCTGATCAAGATCGTCGAATTGAACGACGGCGGCGTTGGCCGTGACGCTTCCGAGCTGTTGCGCAAAATCAAGGCTGCTCAGTACGTTGCTGCTCACCCAGGCGAAGTTTGCCCAGCCAAATGGAAAGAAGGTGAAGCTACCTTGGCTCCATCGCTGGACCTGGTCGGCAAGATCTAAGTCTGTGAATCAGACAAGGGCGGTGATCCGCACCTGAGTAGTAAGCAGCATCGCCCTCAAAACGCCCGGGCGACATTCGCTCGGGCGTTTTTTTTACACAGAATTCAGTATTAAGGAGATCGCCCGTATGTTGGACGCCAATCTAAAAGCTCAGTTGAAGTCATACCTGGAGCGGGTCACACAGCCGATCGAGATCGTTGCTTCCCTCGACGACGGTGCGAAATCCCGTGAAATGCATGACCTGTTAAAAGAAGTCGCCAGCCTTTCCAGCATGATTACCCTGCTGGACAACGGCAACGATGCGCGCAAGCCTTCGTTCTCGCTGAACCGCCCGGGCGGCGATATCAGCCTGCGTTTCGCAGGTATCCCTATGGGCCACGAATTTACTTCGTTGGTACTGGCCTTGCTGCAAGTAGGCGGCCACCCATCGAAAGCCAGTAGCGACGTGATTGAACAGATTCGCTCCCTTAAAGGCGAGTTCAACTTCGAAACCTATTTCTCGCTGTCATGCCAGAACTGCCCGGACGTGGTGCAGGCACTGAACCTGATGGCGGTGCTTAACCCGAACATTCGCCATGTGGCGATTGACGGCGCCCTGTTCCAGGACGAAGTCACCGAGCGTCAAGTGATGGCGGTGCCAAGCGTATACCTGAATGGGGTCAATTTCGGTCAGGGCCGCATGGGCCTGGAAGAAATCCTTGGCAAGCTGGACACCAGCGCCATTGAGCGTCAGGCCGAAAAAATCAGCGCCAAGGAAGCCTTTGACGTGCTGGTGATCGGCGGTGGCCCGGCCGGTGCTGCAGCGGCAATTTATGCTGCGCGTAAAGGCATTCGTACCGGTGTTGCGGCTGAGCGCTTTGGCGGTCAGGTGCTGGATACCATGGCCATTGAGAACTTTATCTCGGTTCAGGAGACTGAAGGGCCAAAGCTTGCAACGGCACTTGAAGAACACGTCAAGCAATACGACGTCGACATCATGAACCTGCAACGTGCTGACAAGCTGATTCCTGGCAAGGCGGGCGAGTTGCACGAAGTGAAATTCGCCAGCGGTGCTTCGCTCAAGGCCAAGACTGTGATTCTGGCGACCGGTGCGCGCTGGCGTGAAATGAATGTGCCCGGCGAGCAGGAATATCGCAGCCGCGGTGTTGCCTACTGCCCGCATTGCGATGGTCCGCTGTTCAAAGGCAAGCGCGTTGCGGTAATTGGCGGCGGTAACTCCGGCGTTGAAGCGGCCATCGACCTGGCAGGTATCGTTGCCCATGTGACGCTGCTTGAGTTCGATACCAAACTGCGCGCCGATGCTGTGTTGCAGCGCAAGTTGCACAGCTTGTCCAACGTAACGGTCATCACCAACGCTCAAACCACTGAAGTCACAGGTGACGGGCAGAAAGTTAACGGTCTGCGTTACAAGGATCGTCAATCGGGTGATGTACACACCGTCGAACTGGAAGGCATTTTTGTGCAGATTGGCTTGCTGCCAAACACTGATTGGCTCAAAGGCTCTATTGAGCTTTCGCCTCGCGGCGAGATCATTGTCGATGCTCGCGGTGAAACGTCCATCCCCGGCATTTTCGCTGCAGGTGACGTGACTACCGTACCGTACAAGCAGATCGTGATTGCGGTAGGTGAGGGCGCCAAGGCTTCGCTGAGCGCATTCGATCACTTGATCCGCTCATCTGCGCCGGAATAAGCGGCCAGATACAAAAAAACCCATGAGCAATCATGGGTTTTTTTTTGCGTCCGATTTTTACATCGGTTGCGGCTGGATGATCTCGACCCAGTAACCGTCCGGGTCTTTCACGAATGCCAGCGATTTCATGCGGCCATCGTTCAGACGCTTCTGGAAGTCCACGCCCAGGGTTTCAAAACGCTCGCAAGCGGCGCGAATATCCGGCACCGAAATGCAGATGTGACCAAAGCCACGCGGGTCGGTGTTGCCGTTGTGGTAGACAACGCTGTCGTCGGTTTCCGAACCGTGGTTGTGGGTCAACTCCAGGATGCCGGGAATCGACTTCATCCACAGCGTGCGCGCTGCGTCATCTGCCGGGATCTGCGCCTTGTCCACCAGTGCCAGGAAGTACAGGCTGAATTCAGCTTCGGGGAAATCACGCTTTTCAACCAGCGAGAACCCCAGGACGCGGGTATAGAAATCCAGGGATTTCTCGATGTTCTTTACACGCAGCATAGTGTGGTTGAACACGAAGTTCTGGGTAGCGCTATCTGGTTCAGCAGTTACGCCGGGAATGTTGTTCAGGTCTTGCAGGCTCATGAACCCTCCGAAAATGATGCGTAGGTGATCGGTCGCTACGGTGAGCGTGATGGGCGAATGATACGGAATGTGACGCCATGCGCCAAACCCGATTCAGGGTAATGGCTGCGTGAGTCAAGGTTCAGGCAGGGAGGTTGGCAAATTTCGGGCAAAAAGAAGCCCGCCGAAGCGGGCATGGGGCGCTAGTCCTTTAGCAGCCCCTATCCTGTGATCTTCCATGTGAAAAAATTGTGAAGCAGCACACTCTTTACCCGCTTTCGGTCGCATGGCTCGCACAGCAAGACAATTCCTACATGGTATTACTGCTTTAGCGGGGGATTATTCATTTTTGGACGAGTGATCAGGCTAAATAGACAGGCGCCATTTATCAGGAAGCGGATACGACCACCCTGATGCGAGCAATTAGGCCAGCTTTAAATCTTTAGAATTGAATGACTTGAATTCAAGCTATAAAAAAGCCCTGCACAAGCAGGGCGTTGATCAAGTACAAACTTATGCACGAAGCCAAGTATCTACCGTTGCGGCACCGTACTCTTCTTTCCATGCTTTCAGGCCGCGATGATTGCCGCCCTTGGTTTCAATCAGTTCACCGGTATGCGGGTTTTGGTAAACCTTCAGCACGCGAGCCTTACGCTGTTTAGGTGCTGCCCCGCCCTTTGAAGCTGAAGGATTAGGGTCAAGGATGGCGATAATATCCCGAAGGCTCTTGCCGTACGTTTTCATCAAGTGTTGAAGTTTTTCTTCAAACTCGATTTCTTTTTTCAGTCCGGCATCATTTTTCAAGGCTTCCAATTGCGCCAGCTGTTCTTGAAGCGCTTTTTCGGCAGCGCGAAACTCAGCAAGTCTAGACAAAGTCATTACTCCATTCACAGGTTCGGTGGGGTGATACCGAAGCGAATTAATGATGTTTGGAATGCACAAGATTTACCGGGTTACGCCTCGCTGTTGCTTCTTGTGAGCGAGCCCGCTGATGCAAACATTCAAAAGTTCTTATTGGCACAAAAAAATTGTAGTAGTTAATTCGCAGGCTGCCAAGTGATACAGGCTTACTGTTTAAAATTGTTTTAATCAGTAAGCCTGCTTGTTGTTAAGCAGGTGTTATCGCCCCTGTAAAGCGTTGATGAATTCGGCGGCGGGCATGGGCCGCGCAAACAAATAGCCCTGTAGAAAATCAACGCCTTGAGCGGCCAGGTATTCACTTTGCTCTTCGGTCTCAACGCCCTCGGCAACTATCCCCAGGTCGAGCTTTGCGCTCAACTCAATGATGCTGTCCAGAATATGTCTGGACAGGGCGTCCACGCCAATCAGGGCGACAAAACTCTGATCAATCTTCAAATAGTCGACGTTGAACTCGCGCAAGTAACTCAAGCTTGAGTGGCCGGTGCCAAAATCATCGATGGCAATCATGACTCCCAGGGTGTGCAATTGACTGAACAATTCATGGGTGGTGGGGGTCGGTACGATCTGGTCGCGCTCGGTAAGTTCCAACACAAGGCTGATTTTTCCGGGTGGGAACGCCTTTAGAAAGCGTCGGCAATCTTCTACCAGTTCAAGGTTCTGGCAATGCCGGGCCGTAATATTGAAGCCTATATGGAAGCCGGGTTCCATATGGCTGGAATGGGGGGCAAGCAGGCGTGATGTTTGCTCCATGAGTGAACGCGTCATGGGCACAATCAACCCCGAGTGTTCTGCAAAAGGAATAAACAGGTCCGGGCGAACCAACCCCTCATTAGGATGCTGCCAGCGCATCAATACTTCCGCCCCTGCCCACTGCTTGGTATCACCCCGTACCACCGGCTGAAAGTATGGAATGAACTCTGCCGCGTCCAGACCGCGGCGCATTTCACTGGAGGGTGATGATGAGCGTTTTTGCAGCCTGTGAACCGTCGCTGCTGAAATAGCGCCTAAAAAGATCAACAAACCGAGGAAGCCGGGGTATTCCACAATGACATGCTGCCAGACTTCGCCCTTGTTAAACCCTGCAATTACTTGGTAGGGGAATTCGGGTGAGGCTACTGCAGTTTGCGCCACTGGAAAATGTGGAGGCGGGGTGTTGCGTACTTGGCCGTAACGATCGATCCAGGCATCGCCCACTGTAATCATTAGTTGGGTCTTGTGGTTGATCAGGCCCAATACGTTAACCAGATGAAAGCCGTACAGGCTGATCAACACCCCACGTTTTTCATCGTTGCGGCGGTACACCAGAACGGGGTCATTGGGTGTGACCATAGTGCCGGGCATCAGCCACAACTCACCATTGGCATAGTTGGCGGGGTTAACCACTTCCTTGTAATTGCCAAATAAAGAAGTGCAGTAAATCTGGTTGTCCCACACCAGGTTTACGGAGCGTACAAAAGGGCGGCGCGCGACCTGCTCGCGCAGGGCCAGTTCAACCTGAGCACAGTCCTGACCGGCCAGCGGCAAGACGACATCGGCGGCAAGCCTGGCGTTGTCCAGCATCAAGTCAAACTGGCGTACTGCTTCAGTAGCGGTTTGTTCGGCTTCAAGCTCGAGCGAGCGGTTGGCCTGCCAAAATAGAATAAACATCCCCAGCACAACTGGCAGCAGCCCACTGAGCACAATCAGCGCGTAGCGGTCAGTCCATTTGCGGCTCAGCTTCAGAGTGAGTGGCATTCAAAATCCTACTCATGCGTTGGGGGGGGGAGGCTTTGGCGTACGCTAGAGAACAATAGTAAAAGGCTAGCAGCACAGGCCGGCTATTTTACAATGGGTAGGACAAATAAGATTACGCCATGTAGAATCGGCTTACGCATACAAGAATAACGACTTCTGCATTCAGAAGCCCTACCGCGTAAGAGATGGATCGAAATGAAGCGATTCGGGTTCCAATTGATCTACGGTGATTTCCTTGCGCGCAGTGTACGCGGGATCTCCTGCGCGCCTCCTGCCAGCCTCAGCATTCTTAGTAAATAACCCCTGTTTATTCTAAAAATGACCATGATGAGGCGCCGAAAATGGCTGATCTATACGAAAACCCAATGGGCCTGATGGGCTTTGAATTCATCGAATTCGCGTCCCCTGTACCCAACACTCTCGAACCTGTCTTTGAAATCATGGGTTTCACCAAGGTGGCAACCCACCGTTCCAAGAACGTGCACTTGTATCGCCAGGGCGATATCAACCTGATCCTCAATAACGAACCCAACAGTGTCGCGTCATACTTCGCAGCGGAGCACGGCCCGTCGGTTTGCGGTATGGCTTTCCGCGTGCGCAATGCGCAGCAAGCCTACACCCGAGCGCTTGAACTGGGTGCCCAGCCGGTCCACATTCCTACAGGTCCAATGGAACTGAATTTGCCGGCTATTAAAGGCATTGGCGGTGCGCCGCTGTACCTGATTGACCGTTACGGCGAAGGCAATTCGATTTACGACATCGACTTTGTGTTTATCGAAGGCGTCGACCGTCATCCCGTGGGCGCTGGGCTGAAGATCATCGATCACCTGACGCACAACGTCTATCGCGGCCGCATGGCTTACTGGGCCAACTTCTACGAGAAGCTGTTCAACTTCCGTGAAATTCGCTATTTCGACATCAAGGGCGAATATACCGGCCTGACGTCCAAGGCCATGACGGCTCCGGATGGCATGATCCGTATCCCCTTGAACGAAGAGTCGTCCAAAGGTGCAGGTCAGATTGAAGAGTTTCTGATGCAGTTCAACGGCGAAGGCATTCAGCACGTGGCTTTCCTCAGTGATGACCTGATCAAGACGTGGGATGCGCTGAAGAAAATCGGCATGCGTTTCATGACTGCGCCGCCAGAAACTTACTACGAAATGCTCGAAGGCCGCCTGCCGAACCACGGTGAGCCGGTTGAAGAGCTGCAATCGCGTGGGATTTTGCTGGATGGTTCTTCCGAGTCAGGCGACAAGCGTTTGCTGTTGCAGATATTCTCGGAAACCTTGATGGGCCCGGTGTTCTTCGAGTTTATCCAACGCAAGGGTGATGATGGCTTTGGTGAAGGTAACTTCAAGGCGCTGTTTGAATCCATCGAACGCGATCAGGTGCGCCGTGGTGTGCTGACGGCTGACTAAAAGCCGGTGGCTGCCGCAATGGCAGCCACTTTGCTGATGCAGGTCCAGCTCTTGCGGGAGCGGGCCTGCTCGCGATGTGGGCCGCAGAGATGCCTTCGCGAGCAGGCTCGCTCCCGCAACTTTGAGAGTCTCGTTAGAACAACCCCGCCGCAATATTGATCGAAAACCCCAGCACAGCCGTGTTAAACAAAAAGCCCAGCAGGGAGTGCCCCAATACGGCTTTGCGCATTTCGCGGGTGGCAATGCTCACATCAGCTGTCTGCACCGCAACGCTGAGGGTGAAAGAGAAATACATGAAGTCCCAGTAATCCGGGTCCAGTTCCCCTTCAGGAAAGCGCAACGCTGGCTCCGTCCCTTCGTTGTTATAGAACAGCCTTGCGTAATGCAGGCTGAAAATAACCCCGATCATCAACCATGAACCCACCACAGTCAGTCCGGTAAAACCGTAATGCATAAGGCGGTCGCCATCGCTGAGTTTGTTGCCCGACAGCTCAAGGGTAACGGCGGCGAGGCTGGCAATCGATGCAATGCACACGGTGATCAGCACCATACTGGCGTTTTCATCTTCTACTTCAGCCGTGCGTTTTACGTCACAGGCTTTGGAGCGCATCACCAACCACAACGTCAGAGCCAGATACAGCCATACACCGGCGTTCCAGCCCAACAAAAACTTGGTGGTTATTGTGGCAGCGGGGGCGAAAATGCCGACCGCCACACCCAGCAGGGTAGCGGCGGTCAAGCGAGGATGCGTGCGAGCAAGGTGCGGCATAAACAATCCCTGTTTCTGAGTGTTACTGCACCTTAGCACGCACCGCAGCGTCTTAACCCTGACGTGGTTTGCTTCTTGCGAGTTTCATCACCACCACGAAGAACACCGGCACAAATACCACGGCCAGGGTTGCGACGATCATGCCGCCAATAACCCCGGTGCCAATGGCTTGCTGACTGGCCGAACTGGCGCCCGTGGCAATGGCTAACGGCACCACGCCGAGGATGAACGCCAGGGAGGTCATCACGATCGGACGTAGCCGCAGGCGGGCAGCTTGCACGGTGGCGTCAATCAGATCATGACCTTCGTCGTAGAGAGTCTTGGCAAATTCGATGATCAAAATGGCGTTTTTGGCCGATAAACCAATGATAGTGATCAGCCCCACCTTGAAGAACACGTCATTGGGCATCCCGCGCAACGTCACGGCCAGTACTGCGCCGAGCACTCCCAGCGGCACCACGAGCAACACCGCAGTCGGGATCGACCAGCTTTCGTACAGCGCCGCAAGGCACAGGAACACGATCAGCAGTGACAGCCCGAGCAGAACCGGTGCTTGAGCCCCGGACACGCGTTCCTGCAACGATAACCCGGTCCATTCCAGGCCCAGACCTGTAGGCAACTGGCTGATCAGACGCTCCATTTCGGCCATCGCCTCGCCGGTGCTGTGCCCTGGAGCCGCCTCACCGGAAACGCTGATCGCCGGGTAGCCGTTGTAGCGCGTCAACTGCGAGGGGCCCTTTATCCAGCGGGCTTCGACGAAGGCCGACAGCGGCACCATCTTGCCGAGGTCGTTGCGCACATTCATTTTCAACAAGTCTTCAACCTGACTGCGCTGATCGCCTTCGGCCTGAACCACTACCCGCTGCATGCGGCCCTGGTTCGGGAAGTCGTTGACATAGGCCGAGCCCACCGCGGTAGACAGCACTGCACCGATGTCAGCGAAGGAAATGCCCAGCGCATTGGCACGTTTGCGATCAACCTCAAGCTGCACTTGCGGGCTTTCTGCCAGTGCCTCTTGACGCACATTGGCCAGCACCGAGCTTTTTGCGGCCAGAGCCAGCAGTTCGCTACGGGCTTGCATCAACGTGTCATAACCGACGCCACCACGGTCTTGCAGGCGCAACTCAAAACCGCTGGAGGTGCCTAGGCCACTGACCGGAGGCGGCAGAATGGCAAAGGCAATCGCGTCCTTGAGTTCGCTGAAAGCACCGTTCGCCCGGTCAGCGATAGCCGATGCAGAGTCCTCGGCGCCACGCTGCGACCAGTCCTTGAGGGTGGTAAAGGCCAGCGCTGCGTTTTGTCCGCTCCCCGAAAAACTGAAGCCCAGAATCATCGTGGTATTACCCACGCCCGGCTCGCTGGCGTTGTGTGCCTCGATCTGCTCGACCACATTGATCGTGCGGTTCTGGCTGGCGCCCGGCGGCAGTTGTATGTCGGTGATGGTGTAACCCTGATCCTCGACCGGCAAAAAGGAGGAGGGCAGACGGGCAAAACACACCACCAGAATCACCAGCAAGCCACCGTACACCAGCAGATAACGCCCGCTGCGCTTGATCAGGTGTACTACCCAGTTCTCATAACCTGCTGACAGGCGTTCGAACTTGCGGTTGAACCAGCCAAAGAAACCGCCCTTGGCATGATGTTCACCCTTGGCAATGGGCTTGAGCAGGGTTGCGCATAGCGCCGGGGTCAGGGACAGGGCCAAAAACGCCGAGAACAGGATCGAAGTCGCCATCGACAGCGAGAACTGCTGGTAAATGACACCCACCGAGCCCGGCATAAACGCCATCGGAATAAACACCGCCACCAGTACCAGGGTGATGCCGATAATCGCGCCGCTGATCTGGGTCATTGCCTTGCGCGTAGCTTCACGGGGCGATAGTCCTTCGCTGACCATGATCCGCTCGACGTTTTCCACCACCACAATGGCATCGTCCACCAAAATGCCGATCGCCAGCACCATGCCGAACATGGTCAGTACGTTGATCGAAAACCCCAACATCAGCATGGTGGCGAACGTGCCCATCAGCGCCACCGGCACCACCAGGGTAGGGATCAAGGTGTAGCGGATGTTCTGCAAGAACAGGTACATCACCAGAAACACCAGCACCATGGCCTCGACCAGGGTGTAGATGACCTTGGTGATCGAGACTTTGACAAACGGCGTGGTGTCATACGGGATGGTGTACTCGACACCGGCCGGGAAATAGCGGCTCAGCTCGTCCATCTTGGCGCGGATCAGGTTGCCGGTATTCAGCGCGTTCGCCTCCGGGGCCAGCTTGACGCTGAAAGCGCTCGCGGACTTGCCGTTCAGACGGGTGCCGTACTGGTATTCCTGGCTGCCGATTTCGACCCGCGCGACATCGCCGACCCGCACGGTAGAGCCATCCGGGTTAGCACGCAGAACAATGTCAGCAAATTCTTGCGGGGTAGATAGCTGTCCTTTGACCAGAACCGTGGCAGTGATTTCCTGTGTAGAGCGGCCCGGCAAGTCACCGATGCTGCCTGCTGAAACCTGTGCGTTTTGGCTGGCAATCGCTTGGTTGACATCAGCCGGGGTGAGGTTGAAGCCAATCAGCTTTTGCGGGTCGATCCAGATACGCATCGCTCGTTCGGCGCCATACAACTGGGCCTTGCCGACCCCGTCGATGCGCTTGACTTCGTTCATCACGTTGCGCGCAAGGTAATCGCTGAGGGCGACCTCATCCAGCGTGCTGGTACTGTCGGCGGTCAGGGTCACCAGCATCAAAAAGCCCGAGGAGATTTTTTCGACTTGCAGGCCTTGCTGAATAACCGCCTGTGGCAGGCGCGACTCGACCGCTTTAAGCCGGTTCTGCACATCGACCTGAGCCATTTCCGGGTCGGTGCCGGGTTTGAACGTTGCGGTAATGCTGGCACTGCCCAGGCTGCTTTGGGATTCGAAATACAGCAGGCCGTCCGTGCCGTTGAGCTCTTGCTCAATCAGGCTGACCACACTTTCGTCCAGGGTTTGCGCAGATGCACCAGGGTAAATCGCGTACACCTCAACCTGTGGCGGTGCCACGTCGGGGTATTTGGCTACTGGTAACTGCGGGATGGCCAAGGCCCCCGCCAGCAGAATGAACAACGCGACGACCCAGGCAAAGACCGGGCGGTCGATAAAGAACTGCGGCATGCTCACTGATCCGTGGAGTGTGCGAGAGGAAGTGTCGGGTCATCGATTTGTACTTGCTCGCCGGGGCGTGCGTGCTGCAGACCTTCAGTGACAATACGGTCACCGGCCTTGAGGCCTGAAGTCACGGCCCAGCGATCATTATGTGCGCTGCCCAGTTGCACTGATTGCAACTGCACACGGTTGTCAGCATCAATCAACAACACTTGGGCAACCCCGGCGCTGTCACGCAGGACTGCGCGCTGCGGCACGCTGATGCCTTCCTTGTTGACTGCCTGCTCCAGACGCACACGCACAAAGCTGCCAGGCAGCAAGTCGTAGTCAGGGTTGGGGAACTCGCTGCGCAGAATGATCTGCCCAGTGCTCGGGTCCACGGTCACATCGGTAAACAGCAGCTTGCCCGGCAGCGGGTACAGGCTGCCATTGTCGCGAATCAAGGTGGCCTTGGCTTGCTGCTTGCCAACCTGCTGCAACTCCCCGGCACGGAAAGCCTCGCGCAGGTTGTCCAGATCGCGGGTGGACTGCGTCAGGTCGACATGGATCGGGTTCAGTTGCTGGATGCGTGCCAGCGGCGTGACTTCGCCCTGACCGACCAGTGCGCCCTCAGTCACCAGTGCACGACCAATGCGACCGGAGATCGGCGCGGTGACGGTGGCGTAGCCTAGGTTCAGTTTGGCGCGCTGAACAGCGGCCTGGTTGGCGGCAACATCGGCGTTGGCCTGCTGTGCAGCCGCGCGCGCATTGTCATGGTCCTGGCGGCTGATGGCGTTGATTTCAATCAGCTCGGCGTAGCGCTGGTCTTGCAGTTTTGCCTGCAAGGCAACTGCCTCGGATTTGCGCAGTGCTGCCTGGGCGCTGTCCAGGTCCGCCTTGAACGGTGCCGGGTCAATCAAAAACAGTACATCGCCCTGTTTGACCTCCGAACCTTCGGTGAATGCGCGCTTGAGCACGACACCGGCAACCCGGGCGCTGACTTGCGCCACGCGCGGGGCCACAACCCGGCCGCTCAGCTCGTTGCTGACGGACAGGGGCGCAGTGGCGATGACTTCTGTACGAACCTTGGCCAAAGCAGGTTTGGTTTCAGCGACCGGATTTTTATCACAGGCACTGATGGCCAGGGCCAGCGCCGTTAGGAATAGCGGGGCGAAGAGCTTTTTCAACGATCGTGCCTTCTTAAATAAGCGGGTTGTTTCTGTAGGCATGCTAAGCGCAGCACGCAAGAGGCGTTGTGAAGCTATGTAGAGGGTGTGTGAAAAAGTGTGAAGGTTGTGCTCCTATCCCTGTGAGGTTGTATATCCTTTGGGTTTTCCCCGGTTGTAAGCACATATTATGCCCACTATTTTGCTGGTCGAAGACGATGCCGCTCTTTCGGAGCTGATTGCCAGCTATCTGGAACGCAATGGCTATCAGGTCAGTGTGATTGCCCGTGGCGATCAAGTCTGTGACAGAGCAAGAAGTAACCCTCCGGATCTGGTCATTCTTGATCTGATGTTGCCAGGGCTCGATGGCCTGCAAGTCTGCCGTTTGTTGCGCGCCGAGTCTGCAAGCCTGCCGATCCTGATGTTGACAGCCCGCGACGATAGTCATGATCAGGTGCTGGGGCTAGAGATGGGGGCTGACGATTATGTGACAAAACCTTGCGAGCCCCGTGTATTGCTGGCTCGCGTGCGTACTCTTTTGCGCCGCAGTAGCCTGGCCGAGCCACAGTTGGCCAGTGACCGGATCATTATTGGCAACCTGTGCATCGACTTGTCAGAGCGCACGGTTCACTGGCGCGGGCAAGTGATCGAGCTGTCCAGCGGCGAGTACAACCTGCTGGTGGTGCTGGCGCGGCATGCCGGTGAGGTGCTGAGCCGTGATCAGATCCTGCAGCGTTTACGCGGAATTGAGTTCAACGGTACGGACCGTTCTGTCGATGTGGCAATCTCCAAGTTGCGGCGCAAGTTCGATGACTGCGCCGGTGAAGCGCGCAAGATCAAGACTGTGTGGGGCAAGGGTTACCTGTTCAGCCGCTCTGAATGGGAATGCTGAGTCCATGTTCAAAATACTGATACGCCTGTATCTGGTAACGATCGTGTCGTTCGCCATGGCCAGTTATCTGGTGCCTGGGGTAATCGTGTCGCTGTTTCATGAGCGTTTCATGAACTACAACGTCGATATGTCGCGGGGCATGCAGACCCTGCTGGTCAAACAGTTCCATCATCTGCCCCCCGAGCAATGGCCGAGTCTTGCCCAAGAACTCGACACGCAATTCCAGCCGATGAGGGTCAATCTGCTGCCCATTACCGATGCGAAATTCACCGCCGAGGAGCAACGCCAGTTGCAGCAAGGGCAGGGCGTATTGCGTATTGGCGAGTGGGGTTGGCGCACACTGGTGGTTTCACCACTGGACGATCAGGTCGCCATTGAATGGGTCATGCCCCCTGATCCGTTTGATATGAGTGTGTTGTACTGGAGTATCAACGTCTTGATCGGTGCTGCCATGCTTGGCGGCTTGCTGCTGTGGCTGCGCCCGCACTGGCGTGATCTGGAGCGCCTCAAGCTAACGGCGGCGCGCATCGGCCAGGGGCAACTGAGCGAGCGTACGCAGATATCCCAACGTTCGAACATTTATGGCCTGGCCACGGTGTTTGACGCCATGGCGCAGGACGTCGAGCATCTGCTCAATCAGCAGCGCGACTTGTTGAATGCGGTGTCCCATGAATTGCGCACGCCGTTGACACGTCTGGACTTTGGGCTGGCGCTGGTACTGTGCGACGACTTGCCTGAGCCCAGTCGTCAGCGCTTGCAGGTATTGGTGGGGCATATTCGCGAACTGGATGAGCTGGTACTGGAGTTACTGTCGTTCAGTCGCCTGCAAAATCCGGCATTGATGCCAGAACGGGTAGAGGTGTCGCTGGATGAGTTTATCGACAGCATTCTCGGCAGTTTTGATGAGGAACTGGAGGCGCCCGATATCGTGCTGGATGTATTGCTGCACGGAACTCAAGAGCGCTTTGCCCTTGACCCGCGGTTGACTGCGCGGGCGCTGCAAAACCTGCTGCGCAACGCCATGCGTTACTGCGATCGGCGAATTCAGGTGGGAGTGAATGTTACCGGCCAGGGCTGTGAACTGTGGGTGGATGACGACGGGATTGGCATTCCGGAACAGGAGCGTGAGCGTATTTTTGAACCGTTCTACCGTCTGGATCGCAGCCGGGACCGAGCGACCGGGGGCTTTGGCCTGGGGCTGGCGATCAGTCGGCGCGCCCTGCAGGCGCAGGGCGGTACGCTGAACGTCGAACAGTCACCGTTGGGCGGTGCTCGCTTCAAGCTCTGGTTGCCGGCTTGAAGCGAGGTTTTGCACTTTAGATGGAGCGACGCTGACGGCTCACATGCTTCAAGCCTTCAATAATCAACACCACCACCGCAAGCCAGATCGGGCCGTAGGTCAACCATTGACCCTCTGCCAGGCTGTCACCCAGCAACAGGGCGACAGCGACCAGCAGCACCGGCTCGACATAACTGAGCAAGCCGAACAGGCTAAATGGCAGCAGTCGGCTGGCCAGAATATACGCGAAGCCTGCCGCAGCACTGATGATGCCCATCAGCGGCACCAGGGCATACAGCGCCTGGCGTTGCTCGCCAAGGTCGACATGCGGCCCTGCCAGCACAAACCAAAGTGCGGCAGGCACCATCAACAGCATATCCAGCCATAGCCCGCCGAGGTTATCGATGCCGATCTTCTTGCGCAGCACGAAGTACATCGGGTAACCGACTGCGACTACAAGAGTTGTCCAGGAAAAACCACCCGTGCGGTACAGCTCATTGGCCACGCCGATGACGGCCAGGGCCGTGGCGATTTTCTGCAAGTGTGACAAGTGTTCGCCGTACACGATGCGTCCGGTAAGGATCATCGTCAGTGGCAGCAGGAAATAACCCAGTGATACATCCAGACCATGCCCGTTAAGCGGCCCCCACATAAACATCCACAGCTGCAGGCCGACCAGGAAACTGGTGAGCAGCACGCAAGGAATCAGTAGAGGTTTTGCACGTAAGCGATTGAAAATTATGGGAACCCATTTCCAGTCGCCGGAGAGGCAGATAAACAGAGTCATGAAGGGCAGCGAGATCAGTATTCGCCAGCCGAAGATTTCCTGGCCATCGAGGGGCCAGAGAAGGGAAGTGAACCAGTACAAAACGCCAAACAAGCAGGAAGCCAAAATCGATAGAACAATACCTTTAGACACAACAACCTCAATGGATCTACAGCGTTACTCGTGTGAGTGGGCACATAGTTTGAGGGTGTTGGGGGATGTTGGCAAATGCCTTTTAAACCAATTACTTGGGACTGATTCTTGTTGTGGATGCTCAACTCTAAAAAGTGCAAGCAATTACTGGGCCAAAGTCGTTTTAAACGAGCGTTCGTGTTTTTCAAAAAACTGATTAACGGTAGCGCTATGGGCGCGAGCAAGCCCGCACCCACATGCACAGCTACAACCAGGCCGATTACATCGACCTGCGTTGACGCACCAGATGCTTGAAGCCTTCAAAAATCAGCACCAGCACCGCCAGCCAGATTGGCAGATAGGTCATCCATTGCCCGGCGCTGATGCTTTCGCCCAGCAGCAACGCAACAAGAACCAGCAAAACCGGCTCCACGTAGCTGAGCAAACCGAACAAGCTGAATGCCAGCATCCTGCTGGCCAGGATGTAGCTGATCAGGGCCAGCGCGCTGATGCCCCCCAGTATCGGAATCAGCGCGTACAGCGCGGGGCGCTGGCTGGCCACTGCAAAGCCTTGCTCACCGCTTTGCACAAACCACCAGGCCACGGGTATCAGCAGCAACATGTCGAGCCACAGGCCGCCGAGGTTGTCGGTACCTGCACGTTTGCGCAGCACGAAGTACAGGGGATAACCGATGGCCACCACCAGCGTGGTCCAGGAGAAGCCGCCTACCCGGTACACCTCGTTGGCGACCCCGAGGGTAGCCAGTGCTGCGGCGATTTTTTGCAGATGCGACAGTTGCTCGCCATACACCATGCGGCCGGTGAGGAGCATGGTCAGCGGTAGCAGGAAGTAGCCCAGGGACACGTCAAGACTGTGACCATTGAGCGGTGCCCAGAGAAACAGCCAGAGTTGAACGCCCACCAACGCGCTGGACGCAAACAGCACGGCCCAGAGTCGGGGTTGCTGGCGCAGTCGCGAGACGATTGCCGGAACCAGTCGCCAATCACCGGAAATACACATGAACAGGGTCATGCAGGGCAGGGTCAGGAGCATCCGCCAGCCGAAGATTTCGGCTCCGCTCAAGGGCCAGAGCAGAGATGTGAAGTAATACATGACACCGAACAGGCTCGATGCCAGAACAGACAGAACAATACCTTTGGACACAACAGCCTCGTTGAAACACGCATTTTGATTATTAGAAGTGCGTAGCTTGAGGCCCCGTGAACGATAGGGCAAATTCTCGTAGCAGCTGCCGAAGGAACGAGGCTGCGTTCGGGTGCGAAGCGCCCGTGAATCCTGAATCCGGGATTTGCCTGACACACCGCAGTGTCCGGTTTTACGACGGCTGCGCCGCCGAACGCAGCCTCGTTCCTTCGGCAGCTGCTACGGGGATATGCGTATTAGCGTTATGCGTTACTTATGCCACGGGTCATGCGCAGTGCGAGCAGGCTGCCACCCACAATCACCGCTGCCAGCACATACAAGGCCACGTCAGTGGAGCCGGTGGCGTCTTTGACAAAACCCACCAGGTACGGGCTGAGGAAACCAGCCATTTGCCCCATGGAGTTGATCAGTGCCAGACCGCCTGCTGCCGCACCGGCGCTGAGCATCGCCGTAGGAACTGGCCAGAACATCGGCAAGCCAGTCAGTGCACCCATGGTCGCAATGGTCAGGCCCAGGATCGCAATCGCCGGTTGGGTGGCGAAATTCACCGCTATCACCAGCCCCAGCGCGCCCATCAGCATAGGCACCACCAAATGCCAGCGGCGTTCCTTGTGCAAGTCTGCCGAGCGACCCACCAGCAACATGAACACCGCCGCCAGCAGATAAGGAATCGCACTGATCCAGCCGATCACCAAGGTGTCGCTGAAACCCAGGCTCTTGATGATTGACGGCAACCAGAAGTTAATCGCATACACGCCACTCTGGATGCAGAAGTAGATCAGGCCAAAGGCCCAGATGGCCGGGTTTTTGAACACGGCCAATAGCGAATCGGTAGAAGAGGCCGGTTTGCTTGCCGCATCCAGCCGATGATCCGCTTCAAGCACCGCACGCTCATGAGCGCCCAGCCATTTGGCGTTGGCAAAGCTGTCGCTCAGCAGGTAAATCGCCAGTGCGCCCAGCAGCACGGTAGGGATCCCTTGCAGCATGAACATCCACTGCCAGCCTGCAAGGCCGCCCTGGCCTGCAGCGAAGTGGCTAAGAATCCAGCCCGAGAACGGGCCACCAATCAGCCCTGAAACAGGAATGGCGCACATGAACAACGCCATGATCCGGCCACGGCGAAAGGTCGGGAACCACTGCGAGAGATACAACACCACGCCCGGGAAAAAGCCCGCCTCAGCAGCACCGGTCAGCAGGCGCAAGGTATAGAAGCCGGCAGGTGTCGTGACAAACATCAGGCAGGTCGACAGCGTGCCCCAACTGATCATCATCACGGCGATCCAGCGCCGCGGGCCGAACCGGGTCAATGCCAGGTTGCTCGGTACGCCGCACAGCACGTAGCCGATAAAGAAAATCCCGGCACCGAGGCCGTAAACGGTTTCGCTGAACTTGAGTGCGTCGAGCATCTGCAATTTGGCAAAGCCAACGTTTACCCGGTCGAGGTAATTGAACAGATAGCAGATGAAAATGAAGGGGATCAAACGCAGGGTGATGCGCTTGTAGATGGCGTTTTTGTCGTCATCGCTGATCGGCGATGCGTTGGCGCTCTGTGGCATCTTATGTCTCTCTTTATTATGTTTTTTTGCGATCCGGGGGTAACGTTGACCGCTGCTTGAGTCTCGGTCACCGCAACGTCGCTGTCTTTGTGCTATCGCACAGCATTTTGCCGAGTCGCCTGTGCCCGTGAACAAATGTATCCAAGGATAGTCACCCTATGTTTGAACTGGACCATGATTTGGCACAGGACATCGTGGATCGCGCGATGGCCATCTTGCCGTACAACGTAAACGTGATGGACAGCCAGGGCCTGATCCTGGGCAGTGGCGAGCCTGAACGTATCAACACCCGTCACGAAGGAGCGCAGTTGGTACTGGCCAATGGACGGGTGGTGGAAATTGACGCGCAAACCGCCAAATGCCTCAAGGGTGTGCAGCCCGGTATCAATTTGCCGCTGTTGCTCGATCAACGCTTGATCGGGGTGCTGGGGCTTACGGGCGAGCCCGAGTTGCTGCGCACTTACGCCGAACTGGTGCGCATGACCGCCGAAATGTTGGTGGGCCAGCGTTATCAGCAAGCCGAACAGCAATGGCGACGGCAGCGCTGTGATGATCTGGTGGCCCTGTTGCTCAGCGAGGGCGGTGACTCCCCGCGATTGATCGATGAAGCCCAGCAGTTGGGGCTCAAGCCGCAGCTGGCGCGTATTCCGTATCTGTTCGAGCTGGGCAAAGGGCAAAGTGCCGAGGCCTTGAGTGCCTGGCTGCAATCACGTTACCCGGACAGCTGGTGCGTTTGCCCTGCGACGGGTTCGCTGTTGTGGTGCCGACCGGCAACCGTTGTGCTGGACGATGTGCGCCTGCTGGAAAAACTCGACGGCCAGGGCTGGAAGGTCTTGCGCATTGCCGCGGGCGGGCAGGCAGATGCGCTCAAAGGCTTGCGCCGCTGCTATCGCCGGGTCGGTGACTTGTTGGCGTATGGCCGCGATGTACTGCCGCAGACACGTTTGCTGACTCTCAATCGCTACCGCTTACCGGTAATGCTGTGGCGCCATCGCAATGACGATGCGCTGGAGGAGTTGCTAGGACCGTTGCACAAGGTGGTGGCCAAGGACGCCAACGGCCAACTGATTGCTACGCTGCGCAGTTGGTGCGAGCA
Organism: Pseudomonas sp. ML2-2023-6; assembly: GCF_037055265.1. Classification (NCBI taxonomy): domain Bacteria; kingdom Pseudomonadati; phylum Pseudomonadota; class Gammaproteobacteria; order Pseudomonadales; family Pseudomonadaceae; genus Pseudomonas; species Pseudomonas sp. ML2-2023-6. Next base: position 3,312,879 of record NZ_CP146347.1, read on the forward strand.
CGATGGCCAGAGCCAGGCCTGCGCCGACGCCCTGGGGATCCATCGCAACAGCCTGCGTTATCGCATGGAGCGCATCGCCGAATTGAGCGGTGTCGATCCGCTAAGCCTCAATGGCATGCTGGCGCTGTATTTGGGCGTTCAGCTTTTACCGCAAAGTTAGTCGCGCACCTAGCTGTGGCCGCTCCTTGTAACAATGAACAACAAACCCTGTGATTGCTTGTGCGCCCGACTGGCGTGTTTGTGCCCGGATACTGGCAGCATGGAAGGCATAAGAACTGGAGATGCGCCCCATGAAAATCGTGATTGCCCCCGACTCGTTCAAAGACAGCCTGAGTGCCGAAAAAGTTGCCGACGCGATCGCCGCAGGCTTGGCTGAGGTATTGCCCCACGCGCACCTGGTCAAATGCCCGATGGCCGACGGCGGTGAAGGCACGGTCGAGGCGATTGTCGCCGCAGGCAATGGCCAGTTACGGCGCAATCAGGTGCAAGGCCCGCTTGGCGAGCCCGTCGAGGCGCATTGGGGCTGGCTGCCGGACAGTCACACAGCAATCATTGAAATGGCTGAAGCCAGCGGTCTGCAACTGGTGGCTCCGGCACAACGTGACGCGTGCATCAGCAGCACTTACGGCACCGGTGAACTGATCAGGGCTGCGCTGGATGCAGGCGCGCGGCGCGTCATCCTGGCTATCGGCGGCAGTGCCACCAATGATGCCGGAGCGGGTGCACTGCAGGCATTGGGGCTGGGTTTGTTCGATGAGCAGGGTAATAGCCTGGCTCGTGGCGGCCTGGCGTTGGCCGGGGTAGTACGTATCGATCTGACTGGCCTGGATCCGCGCCTGACCGAAGTTCGCTTTGAGATTGCCGCCGACGTTAACAACCCGCTGTGCGGCGAGCATGGAGCCTCGGCAATTTTCGGCCCGCAAAAGGGCGCGTCAGCCGAACAAGTGCGCTTGCTGGATCAGGCCCTGGGGCATTTTGCTGACCATTGCGCGCAGGTCTTGCCCAAGGATGTACGCGACGAGCCAGGTTCGGGTGCTGCCGGGGGCTTGGGCTTTGCCGCCAAGGCGTTTTTCGGCGCGCAGTTTCGCCCAGGGGTGGAAGTGGTCGCCGAGCTGGTAGGGTTGGCCGAAGCGGTTAAGGGCGCTGATCTGGTGATTACCGGTGAAGGCCGTTTTGATGCGCAGACACTGCGCGGCAAGACCCCCTTTGGCGTCGCACGTATTGCCCAGGCCAACGGGGTTCCGGTAGTGGTGCTGGCTGGCACCTTGGGCGAAGGTTATCAGGCCCTGTATGAGCACGGGATCAACGCCGCATTTGCGATTGCCAGTGGCCCTATGACCCTGCAGGACGCCTGTGATCGGGCAGGGCAGTTACTGACCGACCGGGCGCGGGATATTGCACGTTTGTTGAGTTTGTAGCAGTTGCAGAGGAACGAAGACTGCGCTCGGCGACAAAGTCGTCGTAAATCAGACCGCCAAGTGTGTCAGATGTATTGAGAGCCAAGGTTTTACGACGGCTGCTTCGCCGAACGCAGCCGTCGTGCCTCGGCAGCTGCTACAGACTTGAGGCCCAATCGTGTAAGCTTCGCGGTTCTTCGCATTCGACCCTTAGCGAGCCCTATGCCGTCGCTCTTCAAACGCTCTTTGCTGCCCAAGCTGCGCAGCTTTCCGTTGTCCGCCGATGCATTCAGCATCTTGCCCAGCGCTGCGGACTTTCGTCGCTGCCTGCTGGAGCAGATTGCTGGCGCACGCCATCGCATCACGCTGGTGGCCTTGTACCTGCAACAGGACGAGGCGGGGCAGGAAATCCTGGATGCCTTGCATGCCGCTAAAGCCGCACGGCCCGAACTCGAAATCGCAGTGGTTGTCGATTGGCTGCGTGCCCAGCGCGGGCTGATCGGTGCAGGCAAGCAGCCCGGCAATGCGGCCTGGTATCAGGCACAAACCGCGGCTCACGCGAGCCATGTGCCGATTTATGGCGTGCCGGTACAAACCCGTGAGCTGTTCGGCGTGCTGCACCTCAAGGGTTTTATTGTTGATGACTGCGTGATCTACAGCGGTGCCAGTCTGAATAACGTGTACCTGCACAAGCTCGACAAGTATCGCTTTGACCGTTACCACCTGCTGCACAACAAGCAGTTGGCCGACACCATGCAGCGCTTTGTCCAGCAAGACCTGATCGAGGCCAAGGCGGTGCATCGCCTGGACGTGCCAACACTGCCGACGACCCGCAGTTTGCGCAGTGCTATCGGTGATTTGCGCAGCCATCTGAAAAAAGCCAGCTATGACACCAGCGCCGGGACTGTCGGCCACTTTGGCCTATCGGTCAGCCCGTTGCTGGGCGTGGGTAAAAACAACCAACTGAGCCGGGTGATTTGTGAACTGATCGCCAGCAGCCAGCAACAGCTGACTATCTGCACGCCGTACTTCAACCTGCCATTACCGGTGACCCGCGAGATCAATCGGGCCCTGGAGCGTGGAGTGCGGATTGATATCGTGGTCGGCGACAAGACTGCCAACGACTTCTATATCCCGCCGAGCGAACCCTTCCGGATTATCGCAGCGTTGCCGTATCTGTATGAGTTGAGCCTGCGTCGGTTTGCCAAAAACCATCAGCGGATGATCGACAACGGCCTGCTGAACCTGCATTTGTGGCGCGAAGGTGACAACACCTACCACCTCAAAGGCATGTGGGTGGACGACCGCTATACCTTGTTGACCGGCAACAACCTCAACCCACGGGCATTCCGTCTGGATCTGGAAAACGGCCTGTTGATCGATGATCCGCGTCGTGAACTGCTGGAGCCGCGGCGCAAGGAGCTGGACGCGATTTTTGCCCACACTCAGCGCATCGACAACTTCAAGAACCTGGAAACACTGGCGGAGTACCCGCCAGCGGTAGCCAAGTTTTTACGTCGGGTCAGCCGGGTACGGATTGAGCGCTTGTTGTACCGGATTCTCTAAACACCTGTATTTGTGGGAGCGAGCAAGCCCGCTCCCACATTCAGTTGGCTTCAGGGATATACACCACGCTGCCACCCTCACGCCGATGCAACAGCCGGTCGCCGTTGTCCGGCTGGCTGGTCACGGTCTGGTGATCCACGCTCAGATAGCCGAGGGGCAGGGGATCACCACTGCGGTATTGGGCGAAGATCAGCGTACGCTGCGGGTTGAAATGCTGGCCGCTGGTTTTATCCAGCCAGGCCATCAGACCGGCACTGTCGCCATTGCGGGGGAAGTCCTGGCTCAGGTCGACAAAGTAGAACGGCTCGTTCTGGTTCTGCACATACATCGGCAATTTGTTGTCGACATCGATCATTACCATGCGCCATTGATCCCAGGGCGCTTGCTCGCTGGCACGTGCTTTCACGTCCTGGCCGAACTGAACAACCCCACCACCACCGTTGGACCACGGGTAAAACACCCCCAGAACCAACAGCACCAGCGTAGCGCTTGCGCCAAAACCGATGTTCCAGCGGCGCTGACTGCTTTTGCCTTGGGCAATGCGGCGTGTGACCCACCAGGCGGCCAATAGTTGGGCGAAGGGCACCAGCGGCAACACGTAATAACTGCGCCGACTGCCGCTGGCAGTGAAGAACACAAACAGCAGACCCAGGCCCCACACCAACCAACGGGTATTGGGCTCGATATGCCGCCACTGACGCACGGCAACCCATAGCCCGATCATCCAGAATGGAGCCCAGGGCAAGGTGTAAGCGGGCAGGTAAATCAGGTAGGTGTAAATCGGCCCCATATGGTCAAAGGGGTTGAAAAAACGCACCACGTTTTCACGCAACACCAACCCCAGGCCGCTTTCACCATAAGTAGGCGCGCCATACAGATGCGACAGTACAAAAGGCAGCATGTACACCGCCCCGGCAACGATCAGGGCCAGTAACAGACGCAGGTTCAGGTGCCGCTTCCAGCGTTGCTCGCCGAGCAAATGAGGCAGCAACACCAGCCCTGGCAGGATAAAACCGATCAGTCCCTTGAGCAGCGAGGTCAGGGACAGCAGCAGGAAGAACACGCAATAACGGCTAAAGCGTGTGTCCTCCGGGCCGCGCCAGTACCACCATACCGCCGCCAGCAGGCCGAACACGGTGAGAATGTCAGCCGTGGCCACCCGAGCCCAGAATACAAAGTAAAAAGTGGTAGCCAGCATCCAGCCAGCGATCAGCCCGGTGCCTTTGCGAAACAGTTGCTCACCGATCAGGTACACCAGCCACACGCTCAGCCAAGCGGCGATAACTGAAGACAGGCGCAACGACCAGTGCCCCAGGCCACCCATCAGCCCGGCCGTTGCTGTGATCAGCCAATAAGAGGGCAAGGGCTTGTCGTAGTAGGGTGAACCCTTGAGGTACGGGTCCAGATAATCACCGCTTTGCAGCATCTGCAGTGCGATATTGGCCCAGCGGGTTTCCGGCCCCCAGAGTTCCCGCGATCCCAGGCCGAGCAACAAAAGCACGGCAGATACGGCCAATAGCACCAGCAAGGCTTTCTGCTCGGGGTTCCAGCGCTTGATGTCAATCATTTAAGGCTGAACCTTGGGGAAGATGAATATCGACAGATCGCCGCGCTCGTAGCGTTTGCCACCCAACGGCAGCAACTCGACTTCGTGGGTTTCCAGTGCCGAATGAACCCGCATGACCACCCCTACGGAACCGCGCAGTTGGGCGTCTTTCATCCAGCGCACGATGTTATCCATATCAACCTGACGCGCAGCTGAATCGGCATAACCAAGGCCGTACTTGAGTTCGCCCACGGTGTTGTAAAGACTCACTTCAGGTCGCCCCAGGCGCCAGGATAGAGCCGATGCCGCGCCCAGATCGTTGCTCAGCAAGGTGTTGGTCTGACTCAACTCCTGCACATGCTCGGCGATAAATTGATCCGGCATTTTGCTGTTGACGATTTGGCCTGGCATCGCTGCGGGCAACAAGGCCACCAGCAAGCCCATGCCCAGTGCCGGTGAGGCCCACAGCTGCAAGGGGCGCAGGGCTTGCAAGGCATTACTCAACAACCAGCCGAGCAACACAATGTAGCCCAGCGACAGGCTGAATATCTCGGTGTTGTCATAGACCGGGCGGCTGATTTGCAAATAAATCAGCCCCACCAGCCCGGCCACGGCCAGTAGCGTGTTCAATACGCCATTGATGCGGATGGTCCGGCTGCGCGCCTGGGCCAGCCAAGTCACCAGCGCATGGCCCATCAGCAGCGCCAATGGCAGCAGGCACGGCATGATGTAAGTCGGCAATTTGCCTCTGCTCAAACTGAAGATGGCCAGCGGCAGCAGCAGCCACAGCAACAGAAAGCCAATCGCTGGCTGGCGCTTTTGCTTCCAGGCATCAATCAAGGTTGCAGGCAACAAGGCCGCCCACGGCAAACTGGCTGCGAGCAGGATTGGCAGATAGAACCACCAAGGCTGGGTATGTTGTGCATCGGCTGCGCTGAAACGGCGGATATGTTCATTCCAGAAGAAGAACTGCCAGAAGTCAGGCTCCTGATGCTGGATTGCCAGCGCCCACGGTACACAGATGGCCACGGCAACCAGGATCGCCAGCGGGCCGTAAATCAGGACTTCTTTCAGGCGCCGTTGCCACAGGGCATACGGCACCGCGATCAGCACCGGCAGCAACCAGGCGAGAAAGCCTTTGGTCATAAAGCCCATGCCACAGGCAATGCCGAGCACAGCCCATGAGCTCAGGCGCCCGCGCCGGGTCGTGCTGTCAAAGGCAAACCACACAGCAACCAGGCTCAGGTTGACCCAGAAGGTGAATTGTGGGTCCAGATTGGCGTACCCGGCCTGGCCTGCGACCAGCCCGAAACTCATATAAAGCAGGGTGCTGGCAAAGCGCTTGCGCGGGTCATGCCACAGTCGCCCTGCGATCAGCCAGGCCAGCCACACACTCAGCCCGGTGCTGAGCGCAGAGGCAATGCGCACGCCGAACAGGTTGTCACCGAACACCGCCTGCCCGATGGCAATCATCCAGTAACCGGCGATGGGCTTTTCGAAATAGCGCAAACCCATGAAGTGCGGGGCAACCCAGTTGCCGCTGTGGAGCATTTCCTGACTGATTTGGGCATAGCGGGTTTCATCAGGGATCCACAACCCGTGAGTCATCAGTGGCAACAGATAAAACAGCACAAAAGCCAGTATCAGGCTGGGCAAGGCCCAGCGCTCCAGACCCCGGGTTCTAAAAGTGTTAGGTACAACGGCAACCATGCTTTCCACCTGCGAGCCCGTTATAGACAGTAGTTATGGGCGGCACGTTAAGCGGGGGCAGGTGGGCGAGAGGTGAAGCCAATGTGAAAAAAACGAATGTTGTAAAATCTCAGGGTGGGCGCAGTCAGCCGATACCGGCAGCAGCGGCTGCCCGTAATCGTCCAAAACTGCCCCTGAGTCGATTTGTCGCAGGCTGGGTGCATCCCCCGGTTTTACTGGCTGCAGGAGAAGGAGCGCACCATTGCGGGGCGGGCTAGCCGTGCGACGAGCAGGCGACAGTGGTAGATTCTGCGCCCATGCAACACGTCCATCCCACAGCAATCGTGCGCACCGAGCCTGGCCACTCCAGGAATCGAGCAGCGTACACACCTGCCTCGTAGTGCGCAGGGTAAAGGCCTTTATCGTTTCAAAGGCCGCTTAAAGGAACCTTACATGAATGAATTACTGACTCGCCGCCGCGTAGTCACCGGTCTTGGCTTGCTCAGCCTGGGCTTGATCGCAGGTTGCGACAGTGGCAGCGGTTTGTCATACAAGTACGGAAAAGACCTGAGCAATGAAATCCTGGGGCGCAAGTTCAAGCTGCGCGATGCTGATGGCACCGAGATGATGCTGGGCAGTTTTCGCGGGATGATGCCGATGATCTTCTTCGGCTTTACCCAGTGCCCGGCGGTGTGCCCGACCGCGCTGGCGCGCGCCGCACAGGCCAAGAAAATGATGGGCCCTGACGGTGACCGGTTGCAGGTGGTGTTTATCACCCTCGACCCTGAACGCGACAAGCCGGCGATGCTCGATGCTTATGTGAAAGCCTTTGATCCGAGCTTTATTGCCTTGTCCGGCACCCTCGAAGAAACGGCTGCCACGGCTAAAGAGTTCAAGGTGTTTTACGAAAAAATCCCTACCGGTGATTCGTACACCATGTCGCACACCGCCACCAGTTTTGTCTTCGATTCCCGTGGTGTGTTGCGCCTGGGCCTGTCGCCTTCGCTGTCAGCCAAGCAGTGCACCGAAGACCTGCTGACAGTGATGTCCGTCTGTTAATCCACGCCTCCTCAGAAAGAGTCATGCATATGAAGCCTGTAAACTACCTGTTGCTGTCGCTGCTGGGCATGAGCCTGCAAGTTTCGGCACAAACCGTTGTTGACGATGCCTGGGTCCGGGCCACGGTTGCCGGGCAACCTTCGACCGGGGCCTTTATGCACATTACGTCGAGCACCGACAGCAAGTTGGTTGAAGTTCGCTCGCCCGTTGCCAAGACTGTGCAAATCCATGAGTCGAAGATGGCAAACGACGTGATGAGCATGCAGCCGGTGTCATCGGTCGCGTTGCCAGCGGGTAAAAGCGTGGCTATCGAGCCTGAGGGCTATCACGTGATGCTGATTGACCTGGTGGGTCAGGTCAAAGCCGGTGATCACGTGCCATTGACCCTGATTGTCGAAGACAGCAAAGGGGTAAAGGAGTCGATTGAGGTCAAGGCCCAGGCTCGTGCGTTGAACAGCATGCCGATGCACGACCACGGCGCGATGCACTAAAGGGGGTAGCCGCTGAGGAGCGAAGCCTCGCTGTGCTCCTTAGCGGCTACGGGTATAGCTGGTCAGAACCGCCCCGTCAGCGGGTACTCGACCGACAGACGGATCTGGTCGGTATCCAGTTCGGCCTGCGCAACATTGCCGCGATGCACATTATGTTGCAATGACAGGATGGTGCCCTTGGCCGCACCGCTCTGGATCACATAACGCGCTTCCAAATCCCGCTCCCAATGTTTCCCGCCTTTGCCATAGCCCAAGTAGGCATAGCCGCCACGCGGGTCGACATGACTGCCGTCGATCTGGCTGCCCCGCACATATGCAGCGCTGAACACCAGACCGGGCATGCCCCAGGGCGTCATCGCAAGGTCGTAGCGTGCCTGCCAGGATTGTTCGTTGGGGGCGTTGAAATCAGACATTTGCACCGAGTTGCTGAGGAAGATTGCGCCACGGGTCACGTAATCGAACGGCGTGTCGCCATGTACCTTCTGATACCCCAGGCTGAAGCTGTGCGGCCCCAGGGCGTAAGTGCTCAGCAGGCTCCAGGTGGTGTTGTCGATATTGCCCGACAACGCCTTGCCTTCATCGGTAGTGCGGTACAGGTTGAAGTTGAACGCCAGCGAACTGTTTTCATCAATTGCCTGGCTAAAGATCGCGCCTAAATACTGCTGGTTCCAGGTGTCCTGATAGCGGGAACTGTAGAGGCTGGCGCTAAGGTTCTTGCTTGGGGTGTAAACCAGCCCGGCGAGGTCGAAGGCATCACCTTTGGGGCCATTCGAGTAATTCACCACAAAGCTCTGGTTGTGGCTGCTGGCATTGCGGTCGGTGCTCTCGGTGAAATGCCCGCCGACCATTTTCAGGGCGTTGAACTCGTTGCTGACCAGAAACACCCCGGTCGCGGTTTCCGGTAGCAGGCGACTGTCGGATGAACTGAACACCGGCGTCTTGACCCGCTGCTCACCATAAGAGACCACGGTATTGGACATGCGCAATTTTACCGCTGCGCCGCCGCGGCTGTAGTTGTCCTTGGGATAGCCGTCGTTATCCAGCGCGAGCAGGCGCGCCTTGCCTGCGCGGCCGCCGCCGCTATCCAGTTTTAGCCCCAAATAGGCGTGGGCATCCACCCCGACGCCGATCAGCCCTTGGGTGAAGCCGGACTGCAAGGTGCCCATCAAGCCGTAGGCCCATTCTTCGGCATAGCCACTACGCTCGGATCGCGGCTTGTAGGCATTGCGTGCACTGCTGTTGCTGGCGCCGTGGCGATATTCACGATTGTCGTAGACCGTGCGATTGAGCACGTTCCAGGTGCTGTCTTCGATAAACCCCCTGGATTGCTCCTGGGCTGACTCGGCAACAGCCAGCGGGCTGGCGAGGGCGATCAGGATCGCGGAGCGCGATCGCACGCGACTCACGGGTTGACCTGTTGTTGAGGCATCAACCTGCCGGCGGTGGCGCTGCGGGTGAGCATTTTTACTTCGAAGGTCTGCGCCAGTGCCGATGAGCAGAGCAGGGCGGTGGACAATAACAGGGTAATGGAAGAAATACGCATACCTGGCTTTCCATACAAGGGCTCAAAAGGGCCGCATTCGTAGAATCCGCGCGCCAGCAGAATGGTCAGTTGCTGCTGGGAGAGTCGATCTTGTTTGTCAAATGGACATGGCGTCGGGTTCAGAAGTACTTGAGCCAGGCGATATCCCTGCGACGGGCTTTCAAGGCCGCGAACCAGCGCACCGGCAAAAACAGCGCTGCCGAGAGTAAAACCGCCGTCAACCACACCGCACCCATGCTGTCGAAGCCGAAGTAATCGCCGTGATTAAGGCCAAACAAAGCAACGCTCGCCAGATACAGCACTTTGAGCACGTACAAGTGCAGCAGGTAGAAGAACATCGGCGCGGCGCCAAACACCGCCAGGGTGGCAATCCATTTGCGTTGTTGCGCGCGCTCAAACCCCCACAACAGCAATAGGCCTACCCCTATAGTCAAGGCGAGAAACAGCAGCGATGGCGGGTATTTGGTGATGTTGAAAAAACTCATCAGGCTCTGGGTGACGTTGTCATGAGCCACCCAGGGTGCCTCACCGTAGCCATTGAGCAAACGCAGCACGACAAAACCGAGCAGGGCCCCCACGCCTGCCAACAACAGATACCGCTGACGCACGCCAGCCGGGGCGGAACGGGCAAACCACGGCCCCATGCAATAGCCCAGCGCAATGACGCCAATCCACGGCAGCACCGGGTAAGAGGTGCGTAGACGCAGGTTGTCCGAGAACTCGAGCCAGCCGCGATCATGCAAAATGGCCCAGGGCACATGCATCACCGAGCCTGCCGGGAAGTGCAGGTTATCGAGCAGATTATGCCCGCCTACAATTACCAGGCCGAGTACCAGCAGTACTGGACGGGGCAGCCAGACCAGCGCAGCGAGGGCAATCATGCTCACGCCAATGGCCCAGATCACCTGCATGTAAATCACCGAGGGCGGTAACTGGAAGGTCCAGGCGAAGTTGACCAGCGTAAACTCCAACACCACCAAAAACAGCCCGCGCTTGAACAGAAACGCCGAAACATCGCGCTTGCCCTGGTATTTTTCGCCATACAGATACGCCGACAAACCGGTGAGCAAGACAAATACCGGCGCACACAAGTGGGCAAGGGTGCGACTAAAAAACAGGGTTGGGTCAGTGATGTCGACGTTCATGGGATCGGACACCTGGCGGTGCAGGAAGAACGTCTCGCGCACGTGGTCCAGCAACATAAAGAGAATCACAAGGCCCCGTAGGGCATCGATGGACAGCAGGCGCTGACTTGGGGAAGGAGTAGCGGTCGTCATTGAGGGATCACAGCAGATAAGTGTTATAAGGTGTAGTTACTTTATAACATATCCAATTGAGCTGTCATCCCCTCTGAGAAATATTCGCAATTGCGCGGGTGGTGCGCATTGCCTGCAGCCGCTGACGCAGGCAGCGGCTGCACTTGCGTTTTAACGCCGTACTTTCACCCAGCCCATTAGCAGCGCCGAGGACAACACGCCCGCAGTCATGAAGATATAAGCCGCTCCGGGATTGCCAGTCAGGCCGATCAGATAACCCACGATCCACGAGCCGACAAAAGCCCCAAGTGCTCCACAGGCATTGATCAGGCCAATTGCACCTCCGAAAACGTTGGCCGGGATAATCTCTGGAATCAACGCGAAGAACGGGCCATACGGTGCGTAAAGCGCAGCACCGGCAATCGTCAGCAGCGCAAACGACAGCCAGAAGTGCGATGACCCAAGCAGGTACGAACAAAAGAAGGCCAGCGCGCCCAGTGCCAGCAGCGGCCAGACAAAGTGTTTGCGTTGCTGGGTTTTGTCCGATGCCCAAGAGACCGCAAGCATCGCCGCAACAGCAGCGACATAAGGCACAGCGCTTAACCAGCCGACGGTGACAATATCTGCCGCTGCCGCCTGTTTGATAATGCTGGGCAACCACATGATGAAGCCATACACGCCGATGCTCCACAGCGCGTGCACACAGCACAGTTGGATCACGATAGGGCTGGTGAATGCCTGACGGTAATTGCGAACTTGCTTCATGCCTTTCTGTTCGTCCGCGAGGGTCGCGGCCAATTGGGCTTTCTCCTGGTGGGTCAACCAGTCGACCTGCTCGGGCTTGTCCCGCGCCAGGCGCCACCAGACAAAGGCCCACAGCACCGCTGGCGCGCCTTCAATCACAAACATCTCGCGCCAGCCCCAGGCCTGGATCAGATAACCGGATACCACCGACATCCACAGCACGGTGACCGGGTTACCCAGTACCAGAAAGGTATTGGCCCGCGAACGCTCTTTGCGGGTGAACCAGTTGCTGATGAAAATCAGCATCGCTGGCATCACTGCCGCTTCGACGATGCCCAGCGAGACCCGAATAAACATCAGCATCGGGATATTGGTCACCAGCCCCGTGGCCATGGCGCAAAAGCCCCACAGGATCAGGCTCCAGAACACCAGTTTGCGCACGCTGTATTTCTGCGCGTAGATCGCGCCCGGCACCTGAAAGAAAAAGTAACCGAGGAAAAACAGAGCGCCGATCAGCGAGGACATGCCCTTGGTGATGCCAAGGTCCTGCTCGATACCCGCGGCACTGGCAAAGCCATAGTTGGCCCGGTCCAGATACGCGAGGCTGTAGGTAATGAAAATCAGCGGGATCAAATACAGCCAGCGTTTGGACGCAAAGCCTTTGCCCGTTGCTTGCGCATTGCCGATATCGTTTGCCGGCAGGGCTTGTTCGTTCAAGTTGCTCATTGGGTGTTCCTTGTTATTGTTTTTTTGCCGGTACGGGTCAAACAACGCTGGTCAATCCTCCGTCTACAAACAGCGTCTGCCCATTGATAAAGTCAGAGGCGGGGGAGGCGAGAAACACCGCCGCGCCGCACAACTCCTCAACCCGTCCCCAGCGCCCGGCCGGAGTGCGTTTGCACAGCCACTCGGAGAACTCCTGGTTGTCGACCAGCGCGCGGTTCATCTCGGTTGCAAAATAGCCTGGCGCCAGGCCATTGGCCTGAATGCCATGGCGTGCCCATTCGGCGCACATGCCCTTGGTGAGCATTTTGACCGCGCCCTTTGAGGCTGCGTAAGGGGCGATGGTCGGGCGCGCCAGTTGGCTTTGCACCGAGCAGATATTGATGATTTTGCCGCGCCCGCGGGCAATCATGTGCCGCGCAACCGCCTGGGAAACATGGAACACACCGTCCAGGTTGGTCCGCATTACGTCGTGCCAATCGCTGGCGGAAAAGTCCTCCAGCGGTGCGCGACGTTGAATACCCGCATTGTTGACCAAAATATCGATGGCGCCGATATCGGTCTCAAAGCTGTTGACGGCTGCAAGCAACTGCTCACGGTCGGTGACATCAAACGCCAAGAACTCGGCCTTCAAACCCTCATCGCGCAACTGACCTGCAACTGCACGGGATTTTTCGATATTGCGAGTGTTGATCACCACGATTGCGCCGGCAGCGCCCAGTCCGCGTGCCAGTTCCAGCCCAATGCCTTGCCCTGATCCGGTGATCAGGGCGCGACGACCCTCAAGCTGGAAGCTGCTGATATTGAATGACATGCTGTTCTCCACAAACGGCCGCTTATTATTTTGACCGGCCCTGTGGTTACTTCACCGCAGCCTACAGGTGGAGTCCAATCGTCATTGATGATCTCGTAATCAATATTTTTGATCAGTGCGTCGGAACGTTACGAGTCCCTGACTTGTCCATCAAGTCTGTACTCCCATTCGCTGAGGTAAATATGCGCAGCTTGATTTCTGCATCGATAATGGCTGGTTTTTTGTGTGTCATTCCTTACGCAGCGCAGGCTGACGACGATAAGCCCGGTGACTGCAAGCCTGGGCAGATACTGGCCGAGTCCATGGACCTGAGCAGTTGCTATGGCCATGGCGACAAGGCACCGGATCAATACTCTCGGGATGACGTGGCGATCAAGGACTGGAAAGCCAAAGGGCTACCGAAGCCCGATGAACATGAGCAATGGGTACTGATCAGCGGGCACTATGTTTTGGTCAACCGGGTGAATGCAGTGATCAAGGAGATCCGCACCAAAAACGCCAAGCTGCTGGGTCAATAACAATATGCCCGGCTCCCGCAACCTTTGCGGGAGTTGTGGCTTGGCTGACAGACCGCGTGCTGGCATCGCAGGCAAGCCAGCTCCACAGGTTTTGTGTCACTCACAGGACCACTGTGGCAGCGAGCCTGCTCGCGAGGGTATCGACCTTCAAACAGCTTCGCGCCCATGGGCGGCAGTCGCCAGTTGTTCGGTATCGACGCGAACAAAAATGGAATCGCCGACAGCCGTCAGCACATCCCCCGCATACACCTCACAGATGATCCGAGTTTTGCGCCCCACATCGCCTTCCACTTTCGCCCGTAGAGTCAGTGGCACGCCCATTGGCGTCGGCTTGATGAACTTGATCCCCAGGTTTCCCGTCACGCAATTGATCCGCGGATGGCTATCTGCTTCGCGGTTTTCCATGCGGTAGTGGTAAGCCATCGCCGTCCAGTTCGAATGGCAATCAACCAGCATCGCGACCATGCCGCCGTAGACCAGCTCCGGCCAGCCGCAATACTTGGGGTCCGGCAAGTGTTCGGCGATGACATGCACGCCGTCCTCATGCCAGAAACTCTTGATATGCAGGCCGTGGGGGTTGTTGCTGCCGCAACCGTAGCAAACGCCATCAGGGGCGGCAGTGTCTTGCAAAGAAGGGGCAAGCCGAGACATACCTTGATCATCCTTGGAAATGTATTCAGACCCGCGAGTCGGGGTCACGTTATTGTCTTTACGTTAACGTAAGGCAAGCGCCGGCTGTGATCAATATCGGCGCCCACAAATAAGTGTCGTTTAACAGGTGTGCAGACCCTTGTGGGTCAGAGGTATCGCGGTGATGCCATCGCGGGCAAGCCCGGCTCCCACAGGTTTTTGGTTGTACAAGAGCCCACTGTTAGGCACACAGACCTACAGCTAAAGATAAAGAGTGGATGCGACGTAAACTTATCAGTTGGCGACACTTACTTTATAACTTCAGGGTATTTCAAGCGGCTGATTAATTATATGACGAGTGTTATTTCAGTGGGGGCCAAGGCCAAGTTAATAAACGAATGTAGTGTCGCTTAATTTAAGTCAATGCACTTAGACTGGGCAGTCAGTATTAGGCCAGTCGTGCCGAAAAAAATACTTTAAATTGATTGTTCAATGTTTACGGCTACTTCATGAGTTTGCGCAAATCGATATTAAAATAACGCTGGACTAAATATTTCTAGTTGTGTCAGTTTCTCCCGGCCATAAACGGCGAGTGATAGGACGATCTCGCCATGGGGTCGTCGTGGTCTGTCAAAATCTTTCTACTGCTAAACAAGGAAATGTTTACATGTCGAAACTTAAAGAGAATGCGGCATTGTCTGTTGGCCAGGTGCAAGCGGCAAACACCGGCAGTTCCGCCTTCACTCAGATTGATAACTTCAGTCATTTCTATGACCGCGGTGATCATCTGGTCAATGGCAAACCTTCGTTCACCACCGATCAAGCGGCCGATCAGCTAACGCGTTCCGGCGCCAGTTGGCATGACTTGAACGGCGACGGCGTGATCAACCTCACGTATACCTTCCTGACGGCGCCGCCGGTGGGCTACGCCACCCGTGGTCTGGGTACTTTCAGCCAGTTCTCCTCGCTGCAAAAGGACCAAGCCAAGCTGTCGCTGGAGTCATGGGCCGACGTGGCCAAGGTGACCTTCACGGAAGGCCCGGCTGCGCGGGGCGATGATGGTCACATGACCTTCGCCAATTTCAGCGCAAGCAACGGTGGTGCGGCGTTTGCCTATCTGCCCAGCAGTTCGCGCAAAGGCGAGTCGTGGTACTTGATAAACAAGGACTACGAGGTCAACAAGACCCCGGGCGAAGGTAACTACGGTCGCCAGACCCTGACCCACGAAATCGGCCACACCTTGGGGTTGTCCCACCCTGGAGACTACAACGCAGGGAATGGCAATCCGACGTATCGCGACGCCGTGTATGGCGAAGATACCCGTGCTTACAGCGTTATGAGCTACTGGAGCGAAAGCAACACCGGTCAGCATTTCACCAATAGCGGCGAAGGTGCTTACGCGTCGGCCCCGTTGCTGGATGACATCGCCGCGGTACAGAAGCTCTATGGCGCCAACATGGAAACCCGGGCTGACGATACGGTTTACGGTTTTAACTCCACAGCCGATCGTGATTACTTTCACGCAACTTCGGCCAGCTCAAAACTGATTTTCTCGGTGTGGGATGGCGGTGGCAATGACACGCTGGACTTCTCCGGCTTCACTCAAAACCAGAAGATCAACCTGACAGCAGGCTCGTTTTCCGATGTCGGCGGCATGACAGGTAACGTCTCCATCGCTCAAGGCGTGGTCGTGGAAAATGCGATTGGCGGCTCGGGCAATGATCTGCTGATCGGCAACAGCGCAGATAACGTGCTCAAGGGCGGTGCCGGCAACGACATCATCTTTGGCGGCGGCGGTGCCGATACGCTGTGGGGTGGTACGGGTGCTGACGTGTTTGTGTTTGGCGCGGTGTCAGACTCTGCGCCCGGTGCAGCCGATATCATCATGGACTTCCAGTCCGGGATCGACAAAATCGACGTCTCGGCCATCTCCAAGCTGGCCGGTCTGAGCTTTGTTGACGCCTTTACGGGCCGTGCCGGTGAAGCGATCATCAGCTATGACAAGGCCAGCAATCTGGGCCACTTTGCCGTCGATTTCAGTGGTCATGCGGTCGCTGATTTCCTGGTGAACACTGTGGGTCAAGTGGCAACTTACGACATCGTCGTCTAAGCCTGCCGGTACACGGGCAGCGCGCAAGCGCTGCTCTCTGCCAGGAAGCCTGAATTCATGAGTCATATGGCACGCAGATTTTTCAAGGTAATGGGGTGTATTGCCGCATTGCTGACCTTTACCACAGAGAGCACCATGGCCAATTCCTTGCTGCTGATGAGCCCCGCACAACTGGCGGGCAACTGGACGTTTTACCCGCAGGGTGATGAGAAACAGGCCTGCACGGTGCAGTTGATTGCCGAGCAGAAAACCTTTAGCCCGCAAGTAAAATGCCTGGAAACATGGCTGGGCGAAACACCCAAAAGTTGGTCGCCCACTCCAGACGGTCTGTTCTTGATGGGCAGCAGTGGTACGGCTTTAGTGCACATGAACCGTATTGAACCGGGGCATTATGAGGCACAGCTTAACCCCGAAACTGTACTGGTTATGGTGCGCGTTAATAATTAAGACGCACTAAAAAGCACAACGTAAATCGTCAAAGGTTGAGCAGGCACCTGCAAGGGGCGGCTCACGTGCGTCTGTCTGTTTTGTTTGTGCAGGCCTGCAGTGTTTTATCGATCAAGGAAGATTCATGAGGCGATTGAAAAACAGCACCGTTGCGCCGTTGATACATGCACTGGCCGACTATAAAAGCATTCTGATCAGCGTTGGCTGTTTTACCGCCTTGATCAATATATTGATGCTGGTGCCATCGATTTACATGCTGCAGGTCTATGACCGGGTATTGTCTTCGCAGAACACTACGACGCTGGCGATGTTGTCATTAATGGTGGTGGGTTTTTTCATCTTTATCGGGCTGCTTGAAACTGTCCGCAGTTTTATTGTTATCCGCATTGGTAGCCAACTGGAGCGCAGGTTTAACCAGCAGGTGTACCGTGCCGCGTTCGAGCGCAACCTGTTCAGTGGCCAGGCCCATGCCGGGCAGGCATTAGGGGATTTGACCCTGATCCGCCAGTTTGTCACCGGCCCTGCATTGTTTGCCTTCTTTGATGCGCCGTGGTTTCCCGTCTATTTATGGGTAATTTTTCTGTTCAGCCCATGGCTCGGGCTGATGGCGACCGCAGGCGCGCTGCTGCTGATTGCCCTGGCGTGCATCAATGAAGTGATGACGCGCAAGTCCCTGAGCCAAGCCAGCCAGTATTCCCAGCAGTCCAGCCAACTGGCCACCAGCCATTTGCACAATGCCGAGACGATTCAGGCCATGGGCATGCTGGGTGTGTTGCGCAAACGCTGGTTTAACCTGCACTCACGGTTCCTGGCCGAGCAAAACAAGGCCAGCGACACCGGTGCCGTGATCGGTTCGGTGAGCAAAACCTTGCGTTTGTGCTTGCAATCACTGGTGCTCGGCTTGGGTGCCCTGCTGGTGATCAAGGGTGAGATGAGCGCGGGAATGATGATTGCCGGTTCGATTTTGATGGGCCGTGTGTTGAGCCCCATCGATCAACTGATAGCCGTCTGGAAACAATGGAGTTCGGCCAGGTTGGCCTATCAACGGCTGGACAGCTTGCTACGCGAGCATCCGCCAGGCGAAGACAACCTGCAGTTGCCAGCGCCCAAGGGCCAGTTGAGCTTTGAGCAGGTCAGTGCCGCACCGCCGGGCCTGCGATTGCCCACCTTGCATCAGGTCAGTTTCAACCTCAACGCGGGCGAGGTGCTCGGCGTGCTGGGCGCGTCGGGCTCCGGCAAGTCGACCCTGGCGCGGGTGCTGGTGGGTGTATGGCCGACGTTGGCGGGTACGGTGCGCCTGGATGGTGCAGATATTCATCAATGGAACCGCGATCAATTGGGCCCGTATATCGGCTATTTGCCACAGGACATCGAGCTGTTCAGCGGCAGCATTGCTGAAAATATCGCCCGCTTTCGTGATGCAGATCCCCAGCAGGTAGTTGCGGCGGCGCGTCAGGCCGGGGTTCACGAGATGATTTTGCGTCTGGCGCAAGGTTACGACACGGTCCTGGGGGATGAGGGCAGCGGCCTGTCAGGCGGGCAGAAACAGCGGGTGGCGCTGGCCCGTGCTCTTTATGGCAACCCGCGACTGGTGGTGCTGGATGAGCCCAACTCCAACCTCGATGCGGTCGGTGACGCGGCGCTGACCCAGGCCATAGCTCACCTGAAGGCGCAGGGCTGCACCGTGGTGCTGGTGACGCATCGTTCGTCTTCGCTGGCCCAGGCCGACAAGCTGCTGGTACTCAACGAAGGTCGCTGCCAGGTATTCGGGCCGAGTGCCGAGGTGCTCAAGGCGTTGTCCGGGGCCCAACAGCAACACGCCGCGCCCCAAGCGGCGAGTATCAACCGTCAGAGCGCTGACGCATGAGCAAGGACGCTGCAAGCATGAATCAACACGATCAACCATCATCGCGCGAACGCGGTGCCGGGTACTACGTGCGAGCAGGCTGGGTGCTGACCCTGGTCGGTGCGGGTAGTTTCTTCCTGTGGGCCAGCCTTGCGCCGTTGGACGAAGGTATTCCGGTGCAAGGTACGGTGGTGGTGTCGGGCAAGCGCAAGGCCGTGCAGTCGTTGGGCGCTGGGGTGATGAGCCGGATTCTGGTGCGTGAGGGCCAGGCGGTGCGTCAGGGCGAGCCGTTGTTTCGACTGGACCAGACCCAGGTCGAGGCGGATGTGCAATCGTTGCGCGCCCAGTACCGGATGGCCTGGGCCAGTCTGGCCCGTTGGCAAAGCGAGCGTGACAACCTGGCGCGGGTGAGCTTCCCCCTGGAATTGAGCCAGGACCCTGACCCACGGTTGGCGCTGGTGCTGGAAGGCCAGCAGCAGTTGTTCAGTAGCCGGCGCGAAGCCTTTGCCCGCGAACAGGCCGGGCTCAAAGCCGGTATTGAAGGCGCAACCCAGCAGCTAAACGGGATGCGCCGAGCGCGTGGTGATCAAACGGCTCAAGCCGACTCCTTGCGGCAACAGTTGAACAATCTTCGGCCCCTGGCTGAAAACGGCTATATCCCGCGCAATCGCCTGATGGAGTACGAGCGCCAGCTGTCCCAGGTGCAGCAGGATCTGGCGCAGAACGCCGGTGAAAGCGGGCGTATCGAACAGGGCATTCTGGAGTCGCGGCTCAAACTGGCGCAGCACATCGATGAATACCAGAAAGAGGTGCGCAGCCAACTGGCCGATGCCCAACTCAAAACCCTGACCCTTGAACAACAATTGGCATCGGCCGGTTTTGATCTGTTGCACAGTGAAATCAACGCGCCAGCTGATGGCATCGCCGTCAATCTTAGCGTGCACACCGAAGGCGCGGTGGTGCGGGCGGGCGAAACCCTGCTGGAGATCGTGCCCCAAGGCACGCGCCTCGAGGTGGAAGGGCGCCTGCCGGTGCATCTGGTGGACAGGGTGGGCAGCCAGTTGCCGGTGGACATTCTGTTTACCGCGTTCAATCAAAGCAGTACCCCACGGGTGTCGGGGCAGGTGAATCTGGTTTCAGCCGATCAGTTGCTCGATGAAAAAACCGGCATGCCGTATTACGTGCTGCGCAGCTCGGTCAGTGACCAAGCGCTGGAAAAACTCAACGGACTGGTGATCAAGCCCGGCATGCCTGCCGAGATGTTTGTGCGCACGGGCGAGCGCTCGTTGCTCAACTACTTGTTTAAACCGCTGCTGGATCGCGCAGGTTCTGCGCTGACTGAGCGCTAGGATGCTGCGACTTATGAAGATAGCTGCAAGGGTGGGCCTGGGTTTTGCGCTATGGGTCGGTGTCGCTGGCAGTGCCCAGGCACTGGGCCCGTTTGAGGTATACGAACAGGCGTTGCGCAATGATCCAGAGTTCCTCGGTGCCATCAAGGAGCGCGACGCAGGCCTGGAGAGCCGCAATATCGGCCGTGCCGGGCTGCTGCCCAAGCTGTCGTACAACTACAACAAAGGCCGCAACAACTCCAAGGCCACGTATATGAATGAGCGTGGCAATACCCACGAAGACCGTAACTACAACAGTTATGGCTCGACGTTTACGTTGCAGCAGCCATTGATCGACTACGAAGCGTACGCAAATTACCGCAAAGGTGTGGCCCAAGCGCTGTTTGCCGATGAGACCTTTCGCAGTAAAAGCCAGGAACTGCTGGTACGGGTACTGACCCATTACACCCAGGCCTTGTTTGCCCAGGACCAGATCGACAATGCCCGTGCCAAGAAAAACGCCTACGAGCAGCAGTTCCACCAAAACGAGCATATGTTCCGCCAGGGCGAGGGCACGCGCACCGACATCCTGGAAGCCGAGTCGCGTTACGAGCTGGCCACCGCCGAAGAAATCCAGGCCCATGACGAGCAGGATGCCGCCTTGCGCGAGCTGGGTGCGCTGATCGGTGTGGCTACGCTGGATATTGAGCAACTGACGCCATTGGCCAGCCGTTTCAACTCGTTGCCGCTGGAACCGGCGAACTTCTCGACCTGGCATGAAATGGCGCTGGAACGTAACCCGTTACTGGCCTCTCAGCGTGAGGCACTGGAAGTGGCGAGGTATGAGGTTGAACGTAATCGGGCAGGGCATCTACCCAAACTTAATGCGTATGCCAGTGTGCGCAAGATGGAATCCGACAGCGGTAATACCTACAACCAGCGTTACGACACTAACACCATCGGTATTGAGATCAGCCTGCCGCTGTATGCGGGGGGCGGGGTGTCGGCGTCGGTGCGTCAGGCCAGCAGCAATCTGGCCCAGGTGGAATACGAACTGGAGGGCAAAACTCGCGAAACCCTTATCGAACTGCGGCGCCAATTCAATGCCTGCCAGTCGGGTGTCAGCAAGTTGCGCGCCTATCAAAAAGCCCTGATTTCGGCCGAAGCGCTGGTGGTGTCGACCCGTCAGAGCATTCTGGGGGGTGAACGGGTCAACCTCGATGCGTTGAATGCCCAGCAGCAGCTGTACAGCACGCGCCGCGACCTGGCCCAGACGCGTTACGACTATTTGCTGGCCTGGACCAAATTGCATTTTTACGCAGGGACCTTGGGCGAGCAGGACCTGGCACGGGTCGATGAGGCGTTTGTGGTGCACGATTGATTTGATCAACCAGGAGAGTAGAACCATGGCAGTGTTTGACTACAAGGATGTGGGTTCCAGCGCATCTACGGCACTTTTCAAGGATGCAATGGCAATCACGCTTTACAGCTATCACAACCTCGACAACGGTTTTGCCGTGGGTTACCAGCAACACGGTCTCGGCACAGGTTTGCCTGCCACACTGGTCAAGGCCGTACTGGGCGGCACCGATTCTCAGGGGGTAGTGCCGGGGATTCCCTGGAACCCGGACTCGGAGAAACTTGCCCGTGAAGCGGTGGAAAAAGCCGGGTGGACCCCCATCAGCGCCGAGCAATTGGGATACGCGGGCAAGGTAGATCAGCGTGGGACATTTTTCGGCGAAAAGGCAGGTTATGGCAGCGCCCAAGTGGAAATCCTCGGCAAATACGCCGCCGATGGTCATTTGACGTCTATCGGTATCGGTTTTCGTGGCACCAGCGGGCCGCGTGAGTCGTTGATTACGGACTCCATCGGCGATGCAATCAGCGATTTACTAGCGGCCATCGGGCCTGCGGACTACGCCAAAAACTACAGCGCCAACGCCTTTGACGCGCTGCTCGGCAAAGTGGCTGCCTTTGCCAGCGCTCAAGGGTTGAACGGCAAGGATGTGCTGGTCAGCGGCCATAGCCTGGGTGGTCTGGCAGTCAATAGCCTGGCAGACCTGAGTGGCGATCACTGGTCGGGGTTTTATCGGGATGCCAAGTACATCGCGTTTGCGTCACCCACACAAAGCGAAACCACGTCCAATGTGTTGAATATCGGTTACGAAAACGACCCGGTGTTCCGCGCCCTGGATGGCTCGGATTTCAATCTTTCGTCGTTGGGTGTGCATGATGCGTATCAGCCGTCCGCCACCAACAATATTGTCAGTTTCAACGATCACTACGCTTCCACCGCGTGGAACCTGATGCCCTTTTCAATTGCCAATATCTCGACCTGGATCACCCACTTGCCCAGTGGCTATGAAAGCGGGATGACGCGGATTCTCGACTCGGCGTTTTATGACCTGACCCACAAGGACTCGACCATTGTGGTCGCCAATTTGTCCAACCCGACGCGAGAAAACACCTGGGTTCAGGACCTCAATCGCAATGCTGAACCCCATAAGGGCAGCACTTTTATCATTGGCAGCGACGGCAACGATTTGATTCAGGGTGGCCGCGGCAACGACTTCCTGGAAGGGCGCGACGGTAATGACACCTTCCGCGACAGTGGCGGCTACAACATCATTCTGGGTGGCAAGGGCGTCAACACCCTGGACCTGCAGCAATCGTTGAGTCGTGTGGATGTGGTCAATGATGGGCAGGGCAGCCTGTATGTTCGCGATGCCCACGGCGGGATCAGTATTGCCCGTGACATCAGCTTTTTAATAACCGAAGAGCCCGCCTGGCTAGGGTTGAGCCACCACGAGGTTAACCATCGGGTGGCCGATGATGGCTTGTGGTCCGGCAAAGACCGCACTGACTACACCCACTCGATCAAGGCCGAACCTGGCGACAGCACACTCAAGGCGGTTGAACAGGGCGATTGGCTGCTGGGGCAGGGCGGTAACGATCATTTGATCGGTTTGCAGGGCAACAATGTGTTTATTGGTGGTGCCGGCAATGACCTGCTGGAGGCCGCTGGCGGCAACAATACGTTCGTTTTCAGCGGGCACTTTGGCAACGACACGCTGCTGGGCTATAAGTCCACCGACACGTTGGTGTTTTTGGGGGTTGAGGGTGGCCACGTCGCCGACTACCGGGCCCATGCCAGTGCATCAGGGCA
The DNA here is from genome assembly GCF_037055265.1 of Pseudomonas sp. ML2-2023-6. Classification (NCBI taxonomy): domain Bacteria; kingdom Pseudomonadati; phylum Pseudomonadota; class Gammaproteobacteria; order Pseudomonadales; family Pseudomonadaceae; genus Pseudomonas; species Pseudomonas sp. ML2-2023-6. The sequence goes on from NZ_CP146347.1 coordinate 3,335,752, forward strand.
TGACACGGTGCTCAGCTTCGGCAGCGACTCGGTAACTCTGGTCGGTGTCGGGCTGGCCTCCCTGGCGGGCACGGATATTGTGATTGCCTGACGGCAAGCTTCACGCTTGCAACTTGCCGTTTGCAGCTGCTTCTAAACCTTGAACTGGCGTAGTTGCCCATTGAGCTGCACGCTTAACTCCTTGAGGTGCGCGCTGGCGGTGCTCGATTGTTCGGCCGCCTGGGCTGTGCCCTGTGACAGTTCGGCGGCCCGGGTTACATTTTGGTTGATGTCTTCCACGACATGGGCCTGTTGCAGTGTGGCGCTGGCAATCGAGGCGTTGAGGTCGTTGAGGTTGTTCAGGGCCTGGCCAATGCTGGTCAGGCTCTGCCCGGCCTGCGTGGCCTGCTCGATGGTCAATTGCGAGGCGCGACTGCTGCTGCCAATCACATTCACCGCCGCTTCGGAGTGTTTTTGCAGGCCCTCGATCATGGTCTGGATTTCAGCCGTGGATTTCTGTGTGCGCTGGGCCAGCAGTCGAACCTCGTCAGCCACCACCGCAAAGCCACGACCTTGCTCGCCTGCGCGTGCAGCTTCGATCGCCGCGTTGAGGGCCAGCAGGTTGGTTTGATCAGCTATCGAACGGATCACTTCCAGCACGCTGCCGATTTCGCTGCTTTGGGTGGCCAGGGTGCGGATCACCTCGACTGCCTGATTGATGGTGCCGGACAGTTGGTCGATCTGCTGCAGGCTGCTGTCGATGTTCTGCTGACCAAGCTCGGCTTGCGACTGGGCACCGCGCATTTCACTGGCCGCGTGCTCGGCGTTTTTGGCGACCTCGTGCACGGCGTAGGTGACTTCGTTGATCGCCGTCGCCACCTGATCCATTTGCAGCGCTTGCTGCTGGCTGCGCTGTTGTGCGTCGCTCGCGTCGTTGCCCAGCTCAGCTGAGGACTGGTCCAAGGCTGTGGCGGTGGACTGCAAGTGGCTGATTACATTTCGCAGTTTGGCGGTGAAGGCATTGAAGTGTTGCGCCAACAGCGTGACTTCATCCTGGCCGTGGGTATCCAGGCTACGGGTCAGATCGCTTTCGCCGCTGGCAATATTGGCCATGGCCTGCACCGCCTCTTGCAGGGGGCGCACGATGCTGCGGGCAATCAGGGTAACCAGCAGCGTCATGATCAGCGCGATGCCAAGGCCTGCCCAACTGGCCTTCCAGGCTTGTGCCTGGAACTCGGCCTGCATGTCATCGATATACACACCAGAGCCAATGACCCAGCCCCAAGGCTCGAACAGCTGTACATAGGAGGTTTTTTGCACCGGTGCGTCGGCACCCGGTTTTGGCCAGCGGTAGTCCACCATGCCGGCGCCCCTGGTTTTGGCCAGGTTGGCCATTTCGTTAAAAATCGCGAACCCGTCGGGGTCATTGATACTCGACAGGTCTTTGCCGTCGAGCTTGGGGTTGGTGGGATGCATGACCATAAAAGGGCGCAGGTCATTGATCCAGAAATAGTCGTCATGGTCATAGCGCAGTTTGCTGATCACGCTCAGCGCCTGTTGTTGCGCGGCTTCACGGCTTAAACTGCCTGTCGTTTCGAGGCCATGGTAATAGCTGAGAACACCGCTGGCCGCTTGCACCACATGCTGCGTCTTCTGGGCTTTACCTTGATACAAATCGTCATGTATCTGCTTTAGCATCAGCAAACCCAACGCCAGCAGCATGGCGATGGCCACGATCAAAATCAGCCATAGACGTCGGCTGATGGATAACCCGCGCAGGGTATTCATAACTGGTCACTCCTGGTTTTTTATTCTTGTGGTGATTCACTGAACCGCCTTCTGGCCTGCATGTCTTAGCAGCGAAAGTGGAACGTGTCTGATAGGATCTCGGCCGAAATTGGCAAAGCTGCATCTTTATTGATTTCTGACAGTTTTTTCACACCGTTCTGGGGAACATGGCGCACCTGTAACCCACTCCAGGGCAGCGGTTGCAAACACTTAATCAAGACTAATCAGCTCTGCATGAGGCAGGGCTTTATGGGGGAATAATGGATCTTTGGACTGCCGCTCAGGCGTTGATACTTGGCGTCGTTGAAGGCTTGACGGAGTTTTTGCCGATTTCGAGCACTGGCCACCAGATTATTGTGGCCGACCTGCTTAACTTTGGCGGCGAGCGCGCAATGGCGTTCAACATCATCATCCAGCTGGGCGCGATTTTGGCCGTGGTCTGGGAGTTTCGCCGCAAGATCATCGATGTTGTCGTCGGTTTGCCCACCAAACCTGAAGCACGGCGCTTTACCACCAACCTGATCATCGCGGTAATGCCAGCGGTGGTATTGGGAGTGATTTTCGCCGATGTGATCCACGAGTATCTGTTCAACCCGATTACCGTTGCCACGGCACTGGTGATAGGTGGTGTGATCATGTTGTGGGCTGAACGCCGCCAACATGTGATTCGCGCCGAGACAGTGGACGACATGACCTGGAAAGACGCGGTAAAAATCGGCTTCGCGCAATGCCTGGCGATGATTCCAGGCACTTCGCGTTCGGGTTCGACGATTATCGGCGGCCTGCTGTTTGGCTTGTCGCGCAAGGCGGCCACCGAGTTTTCATTCTTCCTGGCGATGCCAACCATGGTTGGTGCGGCGGTGTACTCGGGTTACAAGTACCGTCACCTGTTCCAGCCTGACGATTTGCCGGTCTTTGCAATCGGTTTTGTGACCTCGTTTATCTTCGCGATGATCGCGGTACGCGCATTGCTGAAGTTTATTTCGAACCATAGCTATGCGGCCTTCGCCTGGTATCGCATTGCGTTTGGCCTGCTGATTCTGGCCACCTGGCAGTTCGGCTGGATCGACTGGTCTGCGGCGTCGGCGTGAAGAAACAGGTTAAAGAACGGCGCGAGCCGGTTGCTGCCCGCGAGCAACATGGTGCGCCGATCCGTGGTTTGAAGCTCAAGCTGCTGGTGTTGGCGCTGCTCTGTGCGTTGCCCCTGGGCGGCTCGGTAAGCCTGCTGCTCCACGGGGTTAGCCGGGTGCCGCTGTTGGTCTATGGGGTTGCCAGCGCCCTGGCGTTTGGCCTGTATTGGTACGACAAGCAACAGGCCAAAGCAGGGCAGTGGCGTACCCCGGAGAAGGTCTTGCACGGGGTTGAGCTGCTTGGCGGCTGGCCGGGGGCATTGGTGGCGCAACAGATGTTTCGCCACAAAACCCGCAAGCTGTCCTATCAGGTCTGGTTCTGGCTGATCGTGGCGGTGCATCAGGTGGTATGGATTGATGTTTTGTTCCTGAAACTGACCTTTCTCGATCTATAGCGATCAGAGCAGCAAACCGATCTGACGCTTTTTCGCCAGCTTGCTGACCACCAACTGGTGGGAGCGGCGCAACAGCTCCTGCAGTTCTGCAGCGCCCATCGGGTAGGGCGCTTGCATGTTGATCCAGTACGCCCGCGCCAGATACGGCGACGGGCGTATGCCTGGACGGTCGATATAACCTAGAAACAGCTCTTTCTCGACCTTGAACGAGAGTCCGTCGCTATTCAGGTTGAACAGGGCAAACATTTTGCTCTCATCGACAAAAAACACCTCAACACCACCCCATTTCACTGCTTCCTGAGCACCGGGCAGGCTACGGCAGAATTCGGCTACATCCTGTTTGGTCATGCGGCTCATAGCAGTTTGTCTCCACAGCTTTCGAATGATTCGACCAAGTGATCGATCCAGGCCCGGACCGCAGGCATCACTCCGCGTCTATGCGGGTAGACCGCATGCAGCCAGCCACCGGGCAAGGTCCATTTTGGCAATAGTTGAACAAGCTGGCCATTCTGTAGTTCCTGTTCGCAATACATCATTGGCAGCACGGTGAACCCCAGACCGTCCAGGGTGCAGGCTTTGCGCACGATAAAGTCGTCAATCCCCAGCCGCGCTTCAAGTACCAGATTACAGTCCTTGCCGTGTTCATCGAGCATGCGCAAATGGACCATACGATCCGCCTCGAGCGCTCCCAGCAACGGGACGTTTTTAAGGTCGTCAGGATTGCTGACAGGCCACTTGCCGGCAAACTCGGGGGTAGCCACCATCACGGTGCGGGCCTGACGCAGCCGCCGGGTCACCAGCAACGGGTCCTCATCACCTTCTTCGCGCACGCGCAAGGCCACATCGATGCCTTCGGTGACCAGGTCAACGCGCCGGTTGAGCAGGCTGACTTCCAGTTGTACCAGGGGGTAGGCCAGCAGGAACGAGCTGATTACACCGGGCATAAATTCATGGGCCAGGCCCACCGGGCACGTAACACGCAGGCGCCCCCGTGGTTCACTGGACATGCTGGCAACAGCCTCGTCGGCCATTTCGGCCTCCAGCAGCATGGCCTGGCAATGGCGCAAGTAGCGTTCACCCACCGCAGTCAGTTTGAGCTGGCGGGTGGTGCGTTGCAGCAGGCGGGCGCCGAGGCGTTCTTCCAGTTCGGCGACCCGGCGCGACAGGCGTGATTTGGGAACGCCCAGCAGGCGCCCAGCCGCGGCAAAGCCACCGGCTTCGACAACCTTGGCGAAGTAATAGAGGTCATTCAGGTCTTGCATGGCGTGCTCACTGTCCTACAGGTAGGACGAACTATCGCACGATGGCTGACTTATCGTCGATTGCTTTCATCGGTAGCATTACCTCCATCAGATCGCCCAGTGCGGTCCTCATCTGGAGATCACCATGAAACTTTTGCATATCGATTCGAGCATTCTGGGCGACAACTCGGCTTCGCGTCAGTTGAGCCGTGAAGTGGTCCAGGCCTGGCAGGCTGCCGACCCGCAAGTTGTCGTCAGTTACCGCGATCTGGCTAGCGAGGCCATTGAGCATTTTTCGGCCGCGACCCTGGTGGCTGCTGGCACACCGGCCGAGTTGCGGGATGCGGCGCAAAAGCACGAAGCGCAATTGAGTGCTGACACCTTGGCGCAATTTCTGGCGGCTGACGCGGTAGTGATCGCGGCACCGATGTACAACTTCACCATTCCAACCCAGCTCAAGGCCTGGATCGACCGTATTGCGGTTGCCGGCCAGACGTTCCGTTACACCGAAGCCGGTCCTGAAGGCCTGTGTGGCAACAAGAAGGTGATCGTAGTGTCGACCTCTGGCGGTCTGCATGCTGGCCAGGCGACAGGTGTGGCCCATGAGGACTACTTGAAAGTGATGCTGGGCTTTATGGGGATCACTGACATCGAGTTTGTGCGCGCTCACGGCTTGGCCTATGGCGACGACGTGCGTAGCAAAGCGATGAACGATGCTCATGCGCACATTAAGCAGGATCTGTTCAGCGCAGCGTAAGTTATCTGAACCGCGGCAACAGCTAAACTCTGTACTCTGGACGTCTAGAAATGACCAGAGTACGGAGTTTTTTGCGTTTGGCTTGGGTTATGCAGAGTTGAGGGTCAACGCTCTGGCATTGCCGGTTGCAAGTCACACGCTAGCCAAGGTGAGCATCGATGATGCGTTTATGTGTGGTACTGGGATTACTGCTGGCATATTGCCCTCTTGTGGTGCAGGCCGAACCCGCGGTCCAGTGGGGCGTGGGTTTTCATCGCCTGAATTTTCTCGATCCGCTGGATGAGCAGCCCATGCGCGCCATCGCCTTTTATCCTTCCAGGGAAGCCGAAGGGCTGACGAAAATGGGCGGCTATGAGGTCGAGGCCACTGAAGACGCCAAGATTGCAATGGGCCGCTACCCGCTGCTGATGCTCTCTCACGGCAACACCGGCACGCCTCTGGCATTGCATGACCTGGCCACGTCACTGGCGCGCAAGGGCTTTGTAGTGGTGGCGGTGTTGCATCCTGGTGACAACTATAAAGACCACAGTCGCCTGGGCACTCTGAGCAACCTTTATGGGCGACCGATGCAGATATCGGCGGCCATCAGCGCGACATTGGCTGACCGCAGCTTGTCACCTTATGTCTACGACGACCAGGTAGGGGTGATCGGCTATTCGGCGGGAGGGGAAACCGCATTGATCCTGTCTGGCGCCCAGCCTGATCTGGACCGTTTGCGGCGCTACTGCCAGGAGCGCCCGGATGACCATGATGCCTGCACGACAAAGGGTGAGTTGATTGCTGACCGCGATGACCTTGTGCCTGTGGCTGATTCTCGAGTGCATTCACTGTTGCTGCTGGCGCCGCTGAGCTTGATGTTCGGCAGGCAAACACTGGCAGATGTGCATGTGCCTGTGCTGCTGTACAGCGGCGAAAACGACAAACTGGTGTTTCCCGATAAAAACGCCGATGCCCTGGCGCGCAAGCTCCCGACAGAACCAGAGTTCAAAGTGATTCCCGGTGCCGGGCATTTTGTATTTATGGCGCCGTGCAACGATGAGCAAATGGCCGCAATGCCTGGTTTGTGTACGGATGCCCAAGGGGTTGATCGAGAGGATATCCATCGCGACCTGATTTACGAGGCGGGCCGGTTTTTCAGCAAGACTTTGCAGGCCCACCCGCACACCGGAATGCGTACTGCCAACCAGTGATCTAAGCAGCCGCGCGCCGCGCCAACCCCAGACTCAACAGCAAGCCCATGCAACACATCACTGCCGCGCTGAAGAAAATCCACGGATAACCCATGTTCAGCGCAATGGCCCCCATGATCGGCCCCGCAATGGCCAGCGCCAAATCGAAAAACACCGCATAAGCACTTAGCCCCGCGCCTCTGCTTGAGACCGGCACTTGCTTGACTGCCTCAACGCCTAGCGCCGGGTACACCAGTGACAGGCCAAAGCCGGTCAGACCAGCACCAATCAGGGCATAGCTGGTCGAGGGTGCCAGCCACAGCAATATCAGGCCGACGGCTTCGATGCTCATACAGCCGATCGCCACGCTGTAGCCGCCAAAACGATTGATACTATTGGTGAAAATCAGCCGCGCAAGAATAAAACACACGCCGAAAACCGACAGGCAATAGGCCGCCCCGGTCCAACCGCGATCGATATAAAACAAGGTAATAAACGTGGTCAGCGTGCCATAGCCAATGGAGGCCAGGGTCAGGCTGATGCCGTACGGGGCAATCAGGCTGAACACCGACCAAAAGGGCAGACGTACGCCGCTGATTATCGGGATGGATGGTTTTTTGCGAATCAGCAGCAACGCCAGTAGAGCCAGCAGTAGCAGGGTCACCCCCAGACTGGCGAAGCCCAACTGGTCGATCATCACCACACCCAGCGGTGCCCCAATGGCGATAGCGCCGTAGGAGGCGATGCCGTTCCAGCCAATTGCCCGGGCGGTGTGTTCAGAGCCGACCTGGGCGATCCCCCAACTGATCGTGCCGACACCGATCAGGCCTTGGGCGATGCCGAGAAAAACCCGGCCGACAATCAAAATGCACAAGCTCAGCAAAGGCCAGCCTTGAAGCGCCACTGCCAGGGAGGTGAGCACACCGCTTATGGCGATCCCGATCAGGCCATAGACGATTGCGGGCTTGGTCCCGAGGCTGTCTACCAGTCGCCCGGCCGAGGGACGGCTGAGCAGCGTTGCCAGGTATTGCGAAGCGATGGTCAGCCCCGCGACCACGGCGCTGAAGCCCAGTTGGTCATGTACGTAGCCCGGCAGCACGGCAATCGGCAGGCCAATGCAGATAAACGCAATGAAGGTGTAAAACACGATCGACAGAATTTGCAGGGTGACCGACAGGGAGCTCGTGGGGGAGGGGTGTTGCGCAGGCATAAGCACATAATCCGGCTGACGATCGATGATCGGCATGATGGCGCGGCGTCGGGATAAATGAAAGCAGGCTAACTATGTACGCTCCCACAAAACCTGCGGGAGCGAGCTTGCTCGCGATGCAGGCGCTGCGGTTTGTCAGGTAACCCGTCTAAAAACGAAAAACCCCGTCACCAGGACGGGGTTTTCGTTACGACTAGTTGCTTAGCGATACGGGGTGTCTGAAATCAGAACACAACGCCTTGGCTGCGCAGGTAGTCATCGTAGGTGCCGCTGAAGTCGATCACGCCGCTTGGGCTCAGCTCGATAATACGAGTGGCCAGCGAGGATACGAACTCACGGTCATGGCTGACGAATACCAGAGTACCCGGATAGTTCTCGAGTGCCAGGTTCAGTGCTTCGATGGATTCCATATCCAAGTGGTTGGTTGGTTCGTCCATGATCAGCACGTTGGCCTTTTGCAAGATCAGCTTGCCGAACAGCATGCGACCTTGTTCACCACCGGAAATCACTTTGACTGACTTGAGGATGTCATCGTTGGAGAACAGCATGCGGCCCAAGGTGCCACGTACCATTTGCTCGCCTTGAGTCCACTGGCCCATCCAGTCGAACAGGGTCATGTCGTCTTCGAAGTCGTGGGCATGGTCCTGGGCGTAGTAGCCCAGCTCCGCAGCGTCAGTCCACTTCACAGTACCGGCATCCGGGGTCAGTTCGTTGACCAGAGTGCGCAGCAGGGTAGTTTTACCGATACCGTTCGGGCCAATGATCGCGACGCGCTCGCCGGCTTCAACGGTGAAGCTGAAGTCCTTGAACAGAATCTTGCCATCAAAACCTTTGGCCATGTGCTCGACCATGACTGCCTGGCGGTGCAGTTTTTTGTTCTGTTCAAAGCGGATGAACGGGCTGACACGGCTCGAAGGCTTGACCTCGGCCAGGGTGATCTTGTCGATCGCCTTGGCACGGGAGCTGGCCTGCTTGGATTTCGAGGCGTTGGCCGAGAAGCGGCTGACGAACGCTTGCAGCTCGTTGATCTGAGCCTTTTTCTTGGCGTTTTCCGACAGCAGTTGCTCGCGCGACTGGGTGGCGACAGTCATGTACTCGTCATAGTTGCCCGGGAACAGACGCAGTTCGCCGTAGTCCAGGTCAGCCATGTGGGTGCAGACACTGTTCAGGAAGTGCCTATCGTGAGAGATGATAATCATCAGGCTGTTGCGCTGAGTCAGAATGTTTTCCAGCCAGCGGATAGTGTTGATATCCAAGTGGTTGGTTGGTTCGTCGAGCAGCAGTACTTCAGGGTTCGAAAACAGCGCCTGAGCCAGCAGAACACGCAACTTCCAACCCGGCGACACTTCGCTCATCGGGCCGTTGTGCTGTTCGATACCAATACCCAGGCCCAGCAGCAGCTCGCCCGCGCGGGATTCGGCGGTATAACCGTCCATTTCTGCAAACTCGGTTTCGAGTTCGGCAACGGCCATGCCGTCTGCTTCAGTCATTTCCGGCAGCGAATAGATGCGATCGCGCTCGGCCTTGACCTTCCACAGCTCCTCGTGACCCATGATCACGGTGTCGAGAACGGTGAATTCTTCGTAAGCGAACTGGTCCTGGCGCAATTTACCCAGACGCACGTTCGGCTCCAGCATGACCTGGCCGCCAGACGGTTCAAGATCATCGCCGAGGATTTTCATGAAGGTGGACTTGCCGCAACCGTTGGCACCGATCAGGCCATAACGGTTACCAGCACCAAATTTTACGGAAACGTTCTCGAAAAGCGGCTTTGCGCCGAACTGCATCGTGATGTTAGCTGTGGAGATCAAAGGGGTTACCTATCAAGGAGTTACGCGGTGTGCTTTTGTCGCTTGGGCCAATCCTGGGCCATTCAAGAGCTTTTCCATCTCATCCCGATCACCGCTAGGGTTAAGCCAGCGCGCATAAGTAAAGAGCAACATTTGGACGCTACGGCCAAGTTGCTGAGCAATAAAGGCGGGATTCATGCCGGACATTGAGCATATTGTCGCATAGGTGTGACGACAGTTATATGGCAGGTGGTAGCGTATCCCCAGCTTTTCTTGGGCAGGATGCCTTTGGTGGCGCAAAACAGGGGTTTATTTACCGGGTAGGCTCATTTGTGACGCAAGGACGCCATAGGGTAATTCTCTACTGCCCATCCAGCTATGCCATGAACGATGCCGACAGGCGGGGGCGAGCTGGATTCTGCAGGAGAGCATCTGATGCTGGGTGGCGCCAGCGTCGTTGTGGTACGCCGTTGGCACCTGTGAGCCAGAGCTGTGTTGGCCAAGACTGATAATAAAAGAATAAGTATATTCTTTTTAGTTAATTGACTTGTTGCTGTCTTGTAAGCAACAGCCTCAAGTAAGAGTTGGTTTTAACAAGCCTCCCACGAGATGCTGCCCAATAACTTTACAGTAGGCCGATCAACGGTTTATTCGAATTTTTTTGTGCGTTACTTCACATATAAAGGTGCCCGTATCGCCGCGGAGTACGTAAAGGGCAGCCCTGTAGGCCGCAGAAGCGCGCGAGCAGTGCAGATCGCGCAACTTGCGGTATGCCCATTTCCAGCCACGCTTATTTGTTACGTTCATATGACTCTTCCATAAATGGCATTATGACATGAGTGTAACAGCGCGTTATAAATAAGAAATGTGTCTGAGCAGGTTTATTTTCGATGAATAACGTAAATATATTAAAAATTAAAGGCTTATAGCGCGTTTCGAATGCATTAAATTATGAATGTAATCCATATGAGTTGCGCACCACTTTAGTGCGCTCTAAAACATGGCTATGCACTCGATTGGGCGCTGACGGTAATTTCCTTTGGCCAGCGCTGGCCCAGATGCTCGGTCAAGTAATCCATAAACGCTTTAACTTTGGCAGTTATGGCTGCGCGATCCTGAACACAGGCATATATATCCAGCGGTTCGGCGCTAGATTCACTCGATTCATGGCTGTGCTCAAGCAGGGCAACCAGTTGGCCTGATTCGATCCAGGATGCAGCTACGAACTCGGCCAGACGTGCGATCCCGGCGCCGTGGATGGCCATTTGAGCCAGCGCATCGATATCGTCACTGATCGCGGTGAAATTCAACGTTGCGTAATAGTGCTCCCCCTCGCGAATAAACCCCCAGCGCAACAGCCGTCCGTCCAACGGGTAGCGAAAGGCCAGGCAGGCATGTTGCTGGAGTTCTTCAGGGGTCCGCGGGATGCCGGCGTGCTCCAGATAGGCTGGGGATGCGCAAACTACAAAAGGGATTGAAGCAATTTTGCGCGCTACGATGCCTTCTTCCAGTTGCGGTTTGATCCGCAGGCTCAGGTCGATTCCATCCTGAATATGATTGATCTTGCCATCGGTGGTGCGCAGCTCAAGGGCCAGGCGCGGGTGGCGTTCAGCAAAACCGGCAATCAATGGCGCCAATACATGCCGCCCGAAGGCGGAGGACGCTGCAATACACAGCCGTCCTTGAAGCTCGGTTTCGCCAGTGCTAATGGCCATTTGTGCCGAATCCAGATCTGAAGCAATGCGCTGCACCCGCGCGAAGTACAGCGCACCGTTTTCGGTCAGCGCCATACTGCGCGTGGTGCGTTGTAGCAGACGCGCCCCCAGATGCTCTTCCAGGCGGTTGATGGTCTGGCTCACAGCTGGTGCGCTAACCCCCAGGTTTTTGGCTGCCCCCACGATGGAGCCTGTTTCTACCACTTTGATAAAGCAGGCAATCGCCGCTAACAGGTTCACGTTGGTTGGCTCCCAAAGGCTATTCGTAAGTTTTTCTTTATAAAGTAACTATGCGTAAGCGTCTAGTTGCCTGTTTTTGATCTTGTTAAGGTTCATGCCTCCTGAAATTCAACGCTTAAAAGGGCCTGTCATGACATCAAAAGCATCTTCCGATACCGCTTCTACGACACGTTTCAAGCTCACAGCACGTGCTACGCCGTACGTGTTCGCTTTTTACATGGCAACGATCATGGCGTTTTTGATGTCGCTGGTGATCACTGCAGCAAACTCCGGGATTGAGGGTAATTTCCTAAGCAATGCGCTGCATGCCTATCAGTTGGCGATGCCTGTCGCGTTCCTGTGCATTCTGGTGGTACGCCCAATTGTGACCAAGCTGGTATTTTTCACGGTTCATCCGCACCGCTAGTCAGGAAACGCTTTTTGTGACCTGCGGCAAGGGCGCGCCTGAAAAAGGCTGCTTAACTGCATCAATGATTTTGAGGGCTGCCGTGAGGGGTGCACCTGAGTGGCAGCTGTTGATGATTTTTGATCCGGTAAAGGAAAGCCATCATGAAAGCGCTCACCTATCAGGGGCCTGGCGAAAAAGCCTGGGCCGATATCCCAAAGCCGGTCATTGATAAACCGACTGACGCCATTGTACGAATCCTCCACACCACCATCTGCGGTACGGATTTGCACATTCTCAAAGGCGATGTGCCAGAAGTTACCCAAGGCACAGTTTTGGGTCATGAAGGGGTAGGGGTGGTAGAGGCAGTCGGCTCGGCCATACGCAATTTCAAGCCCGGTGACCATGTCCTGATTTCATGCATCACCTCATGTGGCAGTTGCGCCAACTGTCGCCGCCAGATGTATTCCCATTGTGCTGATGGCGGCTGGATCCTGGGGCATCTGATTGACGGCACCCAGGCTGAATATGTGCGTATTCCCCATGCCGATAACAGCCTGTATCCGGTGCCGGCAGGCGCGGATGAGGAAGCCCTGGTAATGCTGAGCGATATTTTGCCCACCGGGTTTGAAATTGGCGTACTCGCGGGCAAGGTCAAGCCGGGTGACAGTGTTGTGATCGTTGGTGCGGGCCCAGTAGGGATGGCTGCGCTGCTGACTGCACAGTTTTACTCTCCGGCTCAGTTGATCATGGTGGATGGCGATACCAATCGGCTCGAAGTCGCCTTGCGCTTTGGAGCTACAGATGTCGTCGATATCAATACGCAAAATGCGGTTGAGCGTATTTTCGAGCTGACCCAAGGGGTCGGGGTAGATGTTGCAATTGAAGCGGTAGGCATCCCGGCATCCTTCGATACCTGTCAATCGGTGATCGCTCCGGGCGGGAGTATCGCCAACGTTGGGGTTCATGGAAAAAGCGTTGAGCTGCATCTGGAAAAACTGTGGATTCAAAACGTCACTATTTCAACCGGGCTGGTCAACACCAATACAACGCCCATGCTGATGAAAACCGTGCAATCCGGAAAAATCGATGCAGGCAAGTTGATTACTCACCGCTTTGCACTGTCTGACATCCTCCAGGCATATGAGGTGTTCGGGAACGCGGCAAAGGAGAAGGCGATGAAAGTTATTCTTTCTCAATAAAAGCAAACGCATTACCACCCAGCCGGCTGGGTGAGCAGATGGCTGAATCAGGGGCGAGCTTATAAAGTTATCGCGCGCGAGTTGGTGTGGCTTGATGTTGAGTGTTAAATATTATCAGGTCGGCGCATGGCGATGAAGTTGCTGATAAGTTGGTTGTTTTTTTGACAGACACAACATTCGATACTATGTTCTTTGCGGCAGAACACATGTTACTGAATCTTTGAAAATAGGGATATTTATATATGAAGAAGCACATTCTGTTTGTGGGCGCTGTGGGTCTGGTTGCACTGTCTTCGTTGGTTCAGGCTGAAACCAAACAACCCGTCGCACAGTGGACGTGCGCTGATTTCCTGGCGGTGGACGAAAGCTTCCAGCCGACCGCCGTGGGTTTGGGTGAAGCCATTAACAAAAAAGGCAAAGTTGAAGATGCAGTACTGGATGTAGACGGCATCGCTAAAATCACCCCGCTGGTGGTGACTGCCTGCAAGGAAACCCCAAAAGAATCTTTCGTGTCCAAGCTCAAGGCTGAATGGGCCAAAGTCAAAAAAGACGTATAACCTCGCGCCCCAGGCCTGTACTTCGCAAGAGTACAGGCTGCCCCTATGCTTGAGCCCACCTGCGGCTAAAAACTCCCCAGCTGTTGTGAATTTCCTGCCCGGTTACCCCTCTATATAAAGACAGGCCTGCCTTGCTGGTCAGAAGGGCGTAGTAGACTACGCTGGTTTTATCTCTAACTGTCGGGGAACTCTATGTTAATCAGATCATTAGCCGAACTTGATCGCATTCGTGACGAGTGCAGGTCCATGGTCACCAAACGCTCCGCAGTGTCGGCAGGTGCCGCCGCAATCCCGCTGCCGGGCCTCGATATTGGCACTGATGTGGCGCTACTGGTTGAGATGTTGCCCGCGATCAACGGTAAATTCGGGTTAACCCCGCATCAGATCGAGCAAATGGACTCGCGCTCGAAACGTTTGATTATCGTGGCTGTCACCGGTATTGGCAGTGAAGTTATCGGCAAGTTCATCAGCCGAACGCTGGTCATGTCGCTGGTACGCAAGATGGGCGCCAAAGTGGCGACCAAGTCAGTGATTCGCTTCGTCCCGTTTGTGGGCCAGGCGGTGGCTGCCACCATCAGCTTCGGGGTGATGAAAATGGTCGGCAATGGCCATATCGAAGACTGCTATCAAGTTTGCCGCGAGGCGCTTCTGGCGCAAGCGCGAGAGTCAACAGTGATCGAGATTGGCCCTGAAATCGACACCTGACACGTTTATTTGACCGTGAAACCGAACCTGTCACTCACAGGGCCATCAAAGGTTTAAGGTCGACCAGAAATGGAGGGTGTGATGCATACGGTTAAATTCAGTCTTTTGCTGCTGATGGGGGGGATACTTACCTTCCAGGCGCAAGCGGGTTCAAATGTCACGGATGGCTCAACGCCAACTAACCGCAGCGCGCTGATGGCGCAAAACACCCCGTTAACCAATACCCCACCCGCGAATAATGTCATCCAACGCATAAATCCCAACAGCCGTCAGGGCTCGGGACCTTCAGTGCCCGGCCCAAGAGGACCGTCGACCGCCCCCATGCAGCCAAACCAGGGCATCGACAACGGCAGAATAGGCAACGGTTACCCGCGAAACCAAGCGCCCCCTCATACCCTCAAACCGACCGCTCCGTCGCTACAACCGCGAGACAAACCTTAATCGAACAAGGAATGACTGATGTTGAGAAAAACCTTGCTGGCCACGTTGTGCGCCGCTTCGCTGCTCAACGTTACGTTCTCGGTTCAGGCCGATGCGCAGAAGACGTTTGCTTCCGAGGCTGGAACGGTTACCGCAACTGCGATCGTAGAAGGGCTTGATCATCCGTGGGCGCTGGCTTTCCTGCCTGACAAACAAGGCATGCTGGTGACCGAACGCCCAGGTAACCTGCGCGTGGTAAGCCCTGAGGGCAAACTATCGGCGCCGCTATCGGGGGTGCCAAAGGTGTGGGCCAAAGGGCAGGGCGGCCTGCTCGATGTGGTGTTGTCGCCAAGCTTTGCCGAAGACCGACTGGTGTATTTGTCGTACGCCGAAGGAGGGGAAGATGGAAAAGCGGGAACCGCCGTTGGCCGCGGACGCTTGTCGGATGACTTGACCCGTTTGAGCAACTTTGAAGTGATTTTTCGTCAGCAACCCAAGCTGTCTACCGGCAATCACTTTGGCTCACGCCTGGTGTTCGACCGTGACGGCTACCTGTTTATTGCCCTGGGCGAAAACAACCAGCGCCCGACCTCGCAGGACCTCGATAAGTTACAGGGCAAGGTTGTGCGCATCTACCCGGACGGACGTATCCCCAGCGATAACCCTTTTGTCGGCCAGAAAGGCGTGAGGCCGGAAATCTGGTCATACGGGCATCGCAATCAACAGGGCGCTGCGCTGAACCCATGGACGGGGACCTTGTGGACACACGAACACGGTCCCAAGGGGGGAGATGAAATCAACCTGATCGAGCGCGGCAAAAACTATGGTTGGCCGCTTGCAACTCACGGCGCTGACTACTCTTCACTGCCGATCTCCGAAGCTCAGGGCAAAACCGCCGAAGGCACACTTGGCCCGCATCACGTATGGGAGAGGTCGCCCGGCATCAGTGGCATGGCTTTCTACGACTCGGACCGTTTCAAGCCTTGGCAGCACAGCCTGTTTATTGGCGCCTTGGCAGATCAAGAGCTGATCCGGCTACAACTGAGCGACGACAAGGTAGTGCATGAGGAGCGCTTGCTGGGTGATCTCAAGGCACGTATCCGCGACGTACGCCAAGGCCCGGATGGTTATTTGTATGTGTTGACCGACGAGGACGATGGCGTGCTGTATCGCGTGGGTTTGCAGTAGCACCCAGTAATCTTGTAGGAGTGGTTTGCTCGCGACACCGGTAACGCGGTTGATCCGAGATAGCGCGGTGCTTTCATCGCGAGCAAGCCCGTTCCCACGGAAACAAATCAGGCAGTGCTTATTCGCTCACAGCCTGCTTGATCTGCTTGGAGGCCGACCAGATCCGGTAACGCACTTCGATACCCTTGGGCACGTACACCACGATTGGCAGCTTGCTGTTGTAGCGCAACATGAAACCTTCACCCACGACCGGCACAAACTCGGGATGCGCCTTGCCTTCAGGGCAGGCCATCATGGTGCTCATGGGGCCGCTGACCTTGCTCAGGCGATACATCGGGTAGCCCCAGCCCTTGAGGGTCTTTTCTTCCAGCTTACCGCCCAGGCGCTGCTGATTGCAGTCGACCTGCAAGGTCTTGCCCGCGATGATTTGTACTTTGAAGTCGTCTTCATTCTTCTGTTTTGGCAGTTGAATGACCTGACGGCTAAAGCCCGCTTCGGCTTTAGGGTAGGGGGCGACGTCTTCCAGTTTGGCTGCGTTGGCCACGCTGCACAGCGTACTCAGGGAGAGTAATACGGCTGCACTGATCACCAGTGGTTTCATGCTGCTTCCTTATTTCAGAACTAAAAATGTATACCCAGGTGAATTAAACAACGTGTCTGGATCAATATCAGACAACGAATAGTGCATTAAAGTGCAAAACAGAGCACGTGGCGTGGATAGATTGCTTCTCGCCAATGTCGAACTGCCAGTAAACTGTTTTTTTTCCTCCGAATCATTAATTTCCCGAGGTTTTGCATGACACTCAGTCCTCTTGCGGGCAAACCGGCTCCCGTTCAGTTGCTGGTCGATATACCGCGACTGGTGACCGCTTATTATACCGGTCAACCCGATGCAGCGATCGCCACGCAACGGGTCGCCTTTGGTACTTCCGGGCACCGTGGCAGTTCGTTTGAGCTGAGCTTCAATGAGTGGCATGTGTTGGCTATCAGCCAGGCCATTTGCCTCTACCGTCAAATGAAGGGTATCAACGGCCCACTGTTTGTCGGTATCGACACCCACGCACTGTCGACCCCGGCCGGTGCCAGCGCCCTGGAAGTGTTTGCCGCCAATGGTGTCGAAACCATGATTGCCGCGGGCGACGAGTACACCCCGACGCCAGCCATTTCCCACGCAATTATCTGCTACAACCGTGGCCGCTCCACCGGCCAGGCAGATGGCGTGGTGATTACACCGTCGCACAACCCGCCTGAAAGCGGTGGCTTCAAGTACAACCCGCCTAACGGTGGCCCGGCCGATACCGATGTCACCAAATGGATCGAAGCCAAGGCCAATGAACTGCTGGCGGCCAAACTGGCCGGGGTCAAGCGCATCAGCTATGAGCAGGCACTCAAGGCCAGCACCACGCATCGCCATGACTACCTGAACACCTATGTTGCCGATCTGAAAAACGTGATCGACATGGACACCCTGCGCGGTGCCAATTTGCGTCTGGGCGTCGACCCTCTGGGTGGCGCCGGTGTGCGCTACTGGTCGGCGATTGGCGAACACTACGGTCTCAATCTGGAAGTGGTGAACACCGCGGTCGATCCGACGTTCCGCTTCATGTGCGTGGACTGGGATGGCCGGATCCGCATGGACCCGTCCTCCAGCTACGCCATGCAGGGCCTGATCGGGCTTAAAGAGCGTTTCGACGTGGCATTCGCCTGTGACCCGGATCACGATCGTCACGGCATAGTTACGCCATCAGGCGGCTTGTTGGCGCCGAACAACTATCTGGCTGTGTCCATCGACTACCTGTTCCAGAACCGCCCGCAATGGCGCGCAGATGCTGCGGTTGGCAAGACCGTGGTCAGCAGTGGCTTGATTGACCGCGTTGCTGCGCGTCTGGGGCGCCGTCTGTATGAAGTGCCGGTAGGCTTCAAGTGGTTTGCCGACGGCCTGTTCGAAGGTTCGTTGGGTTTTGGCGGAGAAGAAAGTGCCGGGGCTTCGTTCCTGCGTCTGGACGGCAGCGTCTGGTCGACCGACAAGGATGGCTTGATCCCATCGCTGTTGGCCGCAGAAATGACTGCTCGTACTGGCCGTGATCCTTCGCAGCTGTACCAGAAAATGACTGAAGAGCTGGGCCTGCCGTTCTCGACCCGTGTCGATGCCAAGGCTACCCCGCAGCAGAAAGCCCTGCTCGGCAAGTTGTCACCCGAGCAAGTCAAGTCGACGAGCCTGGCCGGTGAAGCCATTACCCGGATCCTCAGCCATGCCCCAGGCAACGACCAAGCGATTGGCGGGCTTAAGGTAATGACCGAAAACGGTTGGTTCGCAGCACGCCCTTCGGGCACCGAAGACATCTACAAAATCTATGCCGAGAGCTTTATCGGTGACGAGCACCTGAGCCGCCTGGTCGAGGAAGCGCAAGTGCTGGTAGATACTGCCATCGCCTGACAACCCAAAAAAAAGCCTGACCCCGCAATGGGGTCAGGCTGATTGTGGGTGATCCAGCCGCTATCAGCCCTTGCTGTTGAGTTGCACCACTTGCTGCATCTTTTCGTTGCAGGCACGGGCTTGCTGGAGCATCGCTTCGAACGGCGCGCTCATGATCTCGTCGTGACTTAACCAACTGTGCTTTTGGGTCATGGAGTACAGGTAGCGATACTCATCCTTGTTACGCTTGCTGCTCAGTTCCATATCAAACCACGGCGAGCTCACGGAGCAGGTGTTGATTGGTTTGCCAACCCTGGCACCTGACAACGTGATGTCGTAGGTGACTTTCTCCGGATCCGCCATATACAAATCAGCCAGTTGCCCGGTGCGGCGATAGTTCATCAGGCTGTCCCAGCGCTCGCTCATAAACGCCGGCTTGTAGATTTGCTGCCCGGACAGGTTTTCCAGTGCCCGCAAATTAGTCAGGGTGGCGTGTACCTTGTAACGCTCGGGCACCACAAAGCCGGTTTTCTCGCGGCTGATCTTGCAGTCGCTGATTTCCTTGCCAAAGTGATTGCACAAGTTCAGATCCGTGGCGGAAACCCCTGAGTCGGTGTCGGCATAGCTGAGCTGCATCAGCGTCATCTGGCCCATTTCGACTTCAGCGGTGGTGCGTGCCTGGCCATCGCGGTTGAAGTGTTCGAACTTCTTCACGGCCATGCTCAGGCTCGGTGCTGCTTCGGGGATGTGATCTTGACGCACCTTGCCTTCGGCATCGACGACCAACGCCCAGCGATTCTGGATGTCGGGCATGCTGCGACCCGGCAAGAACACCGGGTTGGTTGGGTCAAGCCACCAGACCTGGCCGTCGACCTGGGCCCTGACGATTGCATGATTCGCTGAGCTGGTGCCAGGCAGCAGCAGACCCAACGGATTGCTGCCGCGGCTGACCCAGCTGGTTTCAGCCTGGATGCCGCTGGCCTTCAACATGGCAGTCAGCAGTATCGAAAGGTCTTTACAGTCGCCGTAACCACGCTCTTCGATTTCACTCAGGGTAAATGGCACATAGCCGCGATCTGTGGCGCGCCAGTCGCCCAGATAACGGTACTGATCGTGGATAAATTGCATCAGACCGGACACTTGTTGCGCGGGCGGCAAACCCTTGAGGCCAGACACGGCTTTGGCGGCGTTAGCAGGCAGCTTGGCAGCCAGAATTTCGTTGTAGCGTGTGGCCAGGTTGCCAAAATACTCCTGCACCTGGTTTGAGCTGCCGATTTCAACCCGTGGCATCTCACGGATATAGGCGTTCCCGGCTTCATTGATGTAATTCACGAAACGCGGTTTTTTCTGCTCGATCACCAGTGTCTTGTTGTCGGCAGACGGGGTGAACGTGAAGTCTTCCATCAGCTCACTGCGCCAGACAATCGGCTGCTCGGCGGTAAAAGTACTCTTGAACCCATCGGAGCGCACAGGGGTAGGGCCGAACATCATCAGGTAATGGAAGTGCTCCATCAGCGGTTTTGCCGCCGTATGCTCGCGCACGGTGTAAGTGATCCGGGTGCCAATGCGCAGGTTCGGGAAAGCAATCGAGGTTTGTCTGGCCCGTAAAAAGCCCTGATCCGGGTTGGGCGCCATGCGCGTGTCGATTTGCGATTGGGCAAGTGCCACCGGCTTGGCACCGGGTTGTGTCGATTGGGCGTCGATGATCTCCAGTTGATCTGTCTCGGGAAAACTGAAGTCAATACGTGACAGCATCTCTCGCCCATTGTTGGTGAGGATGGTGTAGCGGTAGGTCGTGGTGCAATCGGTGCTGGTATCTTTGTTGAAATGGCAGGCTCTTTGGGTTTCGCCCGCCAAGGCAGCCTCTGATTCTGGTTGCAACGCCGCGAAAGACGGCAGGCTGATAATCCCCAATGTTGCGCAAATCAATGATTTGCTGAAAGTAAAGCGGTGCATGAGCGCCTCAGGTCATTCCCTTTAAACAGCACCCTGCGACGTTTTGATTTTCTTTAAGTGGAGTAACAGGGTGCTGCGCGAACCGCGGATGATAATTGATCGCAACTGTATTTTCTACATTGTCAGACAATAAATATCGACAAAAGGCCCGTGCTAGAGCCTTTGTCGAGGTTTTTACGCTGTGGGGATGGGGTGTTTGTGGGAGCGCGCCTGCTCGCGAAGGCCTCAAGAGCGTCGTGATTATCCAGTAAATATCTTCGCGAGCAGACTCACTCCCACAGCAGTACCGCTCGCTTAAGTGAGGGCTTAGATGTCCAGAATGATCTTGCCGAAATGCTGGTTGGTTTCCTGGTACTTGAACGCTTCGACAATCTCGCTCAGCGGGAAGTGACGATCGATCACGGGGCGCATGCCGTTGGCATTGATCGCACGAACCATGGCCTGCTGCTGGCTGCGGCTACCGACCAGCACGCCTTGCAGGCGTACTTGCTTGATCAGCATCGGCACGAAGTTCATTGCGCCGGTTACGCCGCTGAGGATGCCAATGATTGAAATGTGGCCGCCCACCCGAATCGCAATCATCGATTGCTCAAGGGTCGCTGGGCCGCCTACTTCAATGATGTGATCAACACCGCGACCACCAGTAAGGGCCAGGGCAGTTTCGCCCCACTGGGCGTCCTTGCGGTAGTTGATCACGTGATCTGCGCCCAACGCCTTGAGGCGCTCCAGTTTCTCGTCGCTGGAGGAGGTGGCTATCACCGTGGCGCCAGCCATTTTGGCGAATTGCAGGGCGAAAATCGAAACCCCGCCGGTGCCTTGTACCAATACCGTGTCGCCAGGCTTGAGGGCGTCATCAGCCATCAGCGCGCGCCATGCGGTCAGGCCTGCGGTGGTCAGGGTTGATGCTTCGGCATGGCTGTAGCCGGTGGGAGCGAGGGTGAACGAAGTGGCCTGGGCGGTCACTTGCTCACGGGCGTAGCCGTCAATGCCGTCACCGGGGACGGTGACAAAACCTTCAACCAGCGGTGTGCCGTCGATCCAGTCCGGGAAAAAGGTGCTGACTACCGAGTCGCCGACCTTGAACTCGCTCACCGCAGCGCCAACGGCAATCACTTCGCCCGCGCCATCGGCCATGGGGATGCGCTTTTCGCTCGGCCCCCACATGCCGCTTACAACTGCAAAGTCATGATAATTCAGAGAGTTAGCGTGTAAACGTACAGTGATTTCACCGATACCGGGGGCACGCGCTTCGCTGTTGCCAACCACTACATTCTGATAACCGCCGCCGGGTTGGACGAAGATTGCTTTAGTGCTCATGGGGCTTCCTCATATTTTTACATTGCGCGAAATAACGAAATGTATAAGTAAAAATTACAACTCGATTTTCAGCCTAGCCGCAAAGTCGTCGATCGCCTGTTCATTGCGTCGGTAGTAGGTCCATTTGCCAATGCGGGTGGTCAGGACAAACCCGGCACGCTGCAAAATGGCCAGGTGCGCCGAAGCGGTAGAAGGTGACAGCCCGGCCTTGTGCTGCAAATGGGTCACGCATACGCCAATCGCAGGATCACCGTGATCCTGAGGCGGGAAATTGCTGAGCGGGTCTTTGAGCCACTCCATCATTTGCATGCGAGTGTCATTGCCCAGGGCTTTAAGCTGTTCGAGAATCATGGGTGGCCATGCTACGCTTTTTTACGAAATGTTCAACCGGTACTCAACTCCAGCATTCCCACAAGAAATCCCCCGCGACAACCGGCCGCAGACCGGGCGGATGTTTTGCAATTGCAGGTTCAATCCTGTATTTGTTTCGCCATTGAGCCTTGGCCAAGGCTCGTTTGTTTTTTGAATCTGCCCATCAGGAACCATGATGCCTAACCAGTTCCCCGCTGTTCGTCCGCGCCGCTTGCGCCGCTCCCAGACCCTTCGCGACATGTTCCAGGAAACCGAATTCAGCCTCAAAGACCTGGTGCTGCCGATTTTCGTCGAAGAAGAAATCGACGACTTCGTGCCGATCACCAGCATGCCGGGCGTGATGCGGATTCCTGAGTCGAAGCTGGCCGGTGAAATCGAGCGTTATGCCCGTGCGGGTATCAAGTCGGTGATGCTGTTTGGTGTTTCTCACCATCTGGATGCCACCGGCAGCGATGCCATGCGTGAAGACGGCCTGGTTTCGCGCATGGTACGTATCAGCAAGGATGCCGCACCGGACATGGTCGTGATGAGCGACACCTGCTTTTGCGAGTACACCTCCCACGGTCATTGTGGCGTGATGCACGACCACGGTGTCGACAACGACGCGACCCTGATCAACCTGGGCAAGCAAGCGGTAGCTGCTGCCGCTGCAGGTGCAGACTTTATCTCACCATCCGCCGCCATGGACGGTCAGGTGCAGGCAATCCGCAGCGCACTGGACGGTGCCGGTTTTATCGACACCTCGATCATGGCGTACTCGACCAAGTTTGCGTCAGCACTCTACGGCCCGTTCCGTGAAGCCGGTGGCAGCGCGCTGACAGGCGATCGCAAGTCGTACCAGATGAACCCGATGAACCGTCGTGAAGCCATTCGCGAGTCGTTGCTTGACGAACAGGAAGGCGCCGACGTGTTGATGGTCAAGCCAGCCGGTGCTTACCTGGACATCATTCGCGACATCCGTCAGGCCTCGCATCTGCCTCTGGCCGCGTATCAGGTCAGCGGTGAATACGCGATGATCAAATTCGCCGCCATGGCCGGTGCCATTGACGAAGCACGGGTTGTGCGTGAGAGCCTGGGCTCGATCAAGCGTGCCGGTGCGGACATGATCCTGACCTACTTTGCGATGGACCTGGCATTGCAGGGCATCTAAGCGGTTAGCTTAAAACGGCCAGTTAGACACTTGCTTCTGACTGGCCGCCTGCATTTGACGATTGCCTTCAAACACAAGGAATGCATCCATGCACAGCGCTCGGCTCGAACGGATTTTGATCACTAACGACGACGGCATTGATGCCCCCGGCCTTGAAGCGCTAGAGGCAGTGGCACACGAGCTGGCGGATGAGGTCTGGGTAGTGGCACCGGACCATGACCAAAGCGGCATCTCCACGGCCATCAGCATTCACCACCCGTTGCGCGTCACCAAGCGCGGTGAACGGCGGTTTTCGGTTTCCGGGACGCCTGCCGACTGTGTCGCGATGGCGTTGCAGCAGTTGATGGACCAGCCGCCGCAGTTGTTGCTCTCAGGTATCAACAAAGGCGCCAATCTGGGGGTTGAAACGCTGTATTCCGGCACTGTAGGCGCGGCCATGACCGGCTTGTTGATGGGCGTTCCGTCCATTGCCTTGAGCCAGTATTTCACCCGTCGCAGCTCGGAACGTTGGGACACTGCCCGCACATTGGCCCCAGGGGTGATTCGTCAATTGCTGGGTAAAGGCTGGGAGCAATCTGCCTGCCTGAACATCAACTTTCCGGACGTACCGGCAGAAGAGGCCGGGCCAATACAAATCACCCGTCAGGGCGCCGGGCGCATGGAGGGAGTGGACGCCATCGAACGCACCGATTTTCGCGAGGCCAAGTACTACTGGCTGAGCATTACTCGGCACCAGCACCCGGAAGCGGCCGACACCGAAGCCCAAGTCGTCACCCAGGGCGGCATCTCGGTCACCCCCCTGCAATTTGACCGCACCGCCATTGCCTTGCGCGAGCAACTGCGCGCGGCCACCCAAGTCACTTAGGCCCAGTGTGCCGGGTCATCGACGATGGCCTGGTGTCCTTCCAGTACTTTGGGTATTTCCTGCTTCAAAAACTCGACCCAGGTTTTGACCTTGGCATCCAGAAAACGCCGGGAAGGGTAGAGCGCGTAGATGCTTTTCTCATGCAGCCGATACTGCGGCAGCAAGCGCACCAAAGAACCACGCTGATAAGAACCTACCGCCACGTAGTCGGGTAGCAGGCACACCCCGAGCCCGGCCTCGGCCGCTTGCGCCATGGCTTCGGCCACGTTGACCTGAAATACGTTGCCGGGGCGGATCACTTGCTCGCCCTGATCATCGCGAAAAGTCCAGCTGTCGGTAAACAACGGGTCCACAAGATGCAGGCAGCGGTGCTCGTGCAGTTCGTTGGGGGTTTTCGGGATGCCCTGGCCCTTGAGGTACGACGGCGCAGCACTGATGACGCTGAAGATGCTGCCCAGTTGCTGGCCGACCAATTCCGAGTCCGGCAAGTTGGCAGACAGGGTAATCACCACGTCATGGCCTTCTTCAAGCAGGTCTGGCTGGCGTTGCGAGAGGGTCAAGTCGACGTTGACCTGCGGGTAAAGCTCCGTGTAACGGGCCACCAGTGGTGCCAGCAACTGGATGCCCAGCCCGGTGGTGGACTGCACGCGTAAATGACCACGCGGGATCAGGTGCGCACCGGCAGCTTCGGCATTAGCGTCCTCGATTTCCCCAAGAATCATTCGGCAGCGCTCCAGATAGCGCGCTCCCACTTCGGTCAGCGCCAAACGTCGAGTACTGCGTTGCAGCAAGCGGGCTTGCAATGAGGATTCCAGCTCAGACAACAACCGCGACGTCTGTGCGGTGGAATAACCCAGCGCCTGTGCCGCGGCGGTAAAGCTGCCGGTCTCGACCACGCGGACAAACACCCGCATTGCCTGAAAAATATCCATCCTGATTATTACCTCACACGTAAGCGTGCTTTCTTGTGGCGGCAATAATTACACAGACCAGGCAGGCATGCCGTGTTGCAGTCGTTCTTTGCGGCCAATGCTTCAGGCGAGCACTGCCACCGCCTTGATCTGGGCCCAAAGTGCTTGCCCGGGGTATAGATGCAACTGGTCACGTGAGAAGCGGGTGATTCGAGCCAACAGGGTGGTGCCGTCAGCATCCAGGCGCACCAGCACATGGGCCCGGTTATCGGCGGCAGTTTCGCTGACCACCGTCACCCGCAGGCAATTAAGAATGCTGCTGTGTTCGCCAGGCACCAGGCTCAGGCTGATGTCCCGGGCCTGGACCTTGACTCGCAGGGTCTGGCCAACAGCCAGCGATGCATGAGCGACCCGCAACTGCTGGGTGCTACCAGGCAGTTGCAACGTCAGAAGCTGATAGTGCAGGTTGTAATGGCAGACCTGCCCGCCAATCACCACCCCAGCGTCATCGCCCCGTGCCAAAGGCAGGTCGAGCCTGGCCAGGGTTTCGCCGATAGGGCCGCTGGCAAGTGCCTTGCCTTCCCTGAGCAACACAATATGGTCGGCGAGGCGCGCAACTTCATCCTGGGAGTGGCTGACGTAGAGCACCGGAATATCCAGCTCCGCGTGCAGACGTTCGAGATACGGCAGAATTTCGCGTTTGCGCTGGTTGTCCAGCGCGGCCAGGGGTTCGTCCATCAGCAACAGTTTGGGACTGGTCAGCAATGCACGGGCGATACCGACCCGCTGACGTTCGCCGCCCGACAAGTTATTCGGTGCGCGCTCCAGCAGGTCGGTGATGCCCAGCAGCTCGGTAGCGTGGGCCAGATCAACCCGGCGCTCATGGCGCGCAATACGCTTGAGCCCGAACTCCAGGTTGGCCCGTACCGAGAGGTGAGGAAACAGGCTCGCCTCTTGAAAGATGTAGCCCAGTGCGCGTTTGTGCACCGGGACAAAGTGATCTCGCTGGCTGTCTTGCCAGACTTCATCGTTGATCTGCACATAGGCCTGGGTAGCGCGTTCAAGACCGGCAATGCAGCGTAGACAGGTGGTCTTGCCAGAGCCGGAATCACCGAAGAGCGCGGTCACCCCCTTGCCGGGCAGTTGCAAGTCCAGATCCAGGGAAAAACCTGGATAGCTGTGCTGCAGTCGAAGGTTGATCTGCGACGTCATGTTCAGCTCCAGCTGGTTTGAGATTTGCGGCTCGAATACAGTGCCAGCAGCACCAGAAACGAAAACACTACCATCGCCCCGGCCAGCCAGTGCGCTTGAGCATATTCCAGTGCCTCGACGTGATCGTAAATCTGCACCGAGACCACGCGGGTTTTTTCCGGGATATTGCCGCCGATCATCAGCACCACCCCAAACTCACCGACTGTGTGGGCAAAGCCCAAAATCGCGGCCGTGATAAACCCGGGCCGGGCCAGCGGCAGGATCACGCTAAAAAAGGTGTCCCACGGGTTTGCCCGCAGTGTGGCAGCAACCTCAAGCGGTCTGGGGCCAATGGCCGTGAATGCGTTCTGCAAGGGCTGCACGACAAAGGGCATGGAGTAGATCACCGAACCGATCACCAGCCCGGCAAAACTGAAGGTCAGCGTGCCAAGCCCGAGGAATTGGGTGAACTGGCCAACATAGCCATGCGGCCCCATTGTCAGCAGCAAATAGAAGCCGATAACCGTAGGTGGCAAGACCAGGGGCAGGGCCACGATTGCGCCGATGGGGCCGCGCAACCGCGACCGGGTATGCGCCAGCCACAATGCAATGGGAGTGCCGACAATCAGCAAAATGACGGTAGTCAATGACGCCAGTTGCAGGGTCAGCCAAATCGCAGCAAAGTCAGCACTCGTGAGCGGCATTTACAGGTGATAACCATAGGATTTGATGATGGCAGTGGCCTTTGGACCTTTCAGGTACTCGGCCAGGGCCTTGGCGGCAGGGTTGTTCTCGCCTTTTTTAAGGATTACCGCGTCTTGCCGGATCGGGTCATGCATCGCCTCCGGGACAATCCACGCGGAGCCGCTGCTGACTTTGCCGTCTTTGTAGATCTGTGACAAGGCTACAAAACCCAGTTCAGCGTTGCCGGTGGAAACAAATTGATAGGCTTGGGTGATGTTCTGGCCTTCAACGATCTTGTTTTTGACCTTGTCTATCAGGTCCAGCTTTGCCAGCACTTGGGTGGCCGCCAGGCCGTAGGGCGCTGCTTTGGGGTTGGCAATGGACAGGTGCTTGTATTGATTGCCGATCAGCGTCTTGTCAGTACCATCGATGTAGCCGTCTTTGGCCGACCACAGCGCCAGGGTGCCAATGGCGTAGGTGAAGCGCGAGCCCGGAACAATATCGCCTTCTTTTTCAAGCTTTTCGGGGGTGCTGTCATCCGCAGCCAAAAAAACCTCAAACGGCGCGCCGTTCTTGATCTGGGTATAGAACTGGCCTGTGGCGCCATACGCCGCAATCAGCTTGTGCCCGGTGTCTTTTTCAAAATCGCTGGCGATGGCCTGAATCGGCGCCGTGAAGTTGGCAGCCACTGCGACCTGCACCTCATCTGCCTGGGCCGAAGTGAAAGCACTGCACCCGATCAATATGGCGAGCACGGATGGGACAAAGGGGCGAGCACGAGCGGTCATGACAAAACTCCATTTAGAGGCGAGGGCGGCCCATCTGTATTTAGTTGTGTTGGGCGCTGGGAAGATAGTCGCTATATATAAATATTTATAGCGCTTTGTAAACCCGCAAAGGCTCGGGGAGGGGGTAAAGGGTTAAATCCGGTTCACCCTGCCTGGCGCAGGGTGATATTGATTCGCTGCTCGCCCAGCAACGAATGGTGCCCTGGCTTGATCGGCAGCACGCCGTGATAGCGCAAGCGGTCAACGCCACCCCAGACCACAATGTCACCGTGGAACAGCGAAATACGCTGTGTCGGTGCGCTTCGTTGGAACCCGCCAAACTGAAAGGTCGCGGGCAGGCCCAGAGAAATTGACACGATGGGCGCCGTAAAGGAGCGCTCATTCTTGTCTTGGTGCAACGACATTTTGGCGCCTGGAGCGTAGGAATTGATCAGGCAAGCATCAGGTACAAAACCATTGAACCCTGCCGCTTCGGCTGCCGTTCGCGCCAGTGTGAGAAAGGCTGCAGGCAGGGCTGGCCAGGGCTGGGCGCTTAACGGATCGACAGGGCTGTAACGATAACCGTCGCGGTCGCTAGCCCAACCCAGATCGCCGCAACTGCTCAAGCGGGCGGACATGGTAAAGCCGCCAGGCGTCTGCATCTGCCGCAAGGGCGATTGGCGCAACACGCCATCAAGGGCCGCCAGCAGTTGGGTGAGTGCGGGCAAGGCGAAGCCGCGAAGCACATACGCCTGATCGCCGATGCGCTCGACCCGGGCGGGCTGCTGCAAATCCTGCTCGGCAAACAGATCCAGAGACATGGGGCTTAGAGCGCCTTGCTCGCCTTGATGTCGGTGATTACATCGTCTGCATCGTTGTGGAGCTTCTCAAGTGCTGCGCGGGCTTCTTCTTCCGAGCCTGACTGAAGCTGAGCAAACTCAAAACGGCGTTCGCCATTGAGCTTGTACTTGATCACGTACTTGGTAGTTTGCACTGTAATTCCTGCCTTGGGCTTAGCGGAGTTTGGAGCTGGAGCGACGTACGATTTTAATGGTCGGCTGGAAGCTCGGCTTGCGGGTTACGCTGATGGCGCGGGTGGTGACGGTATCAATGGTGATATTCCAGAAACCGGTGCTCGGCGCAGTGATGCGAGCCGGGAAATCCTTGAAAGCACCGCCATGGTAGGAGTGACGGCCACCATTTTTGAAGCTGCGAAAGTGTGCATCGCTCATCAGGCGAATATTGCAGGGTTGGGAGCACTCGATGACGACAATATCGTCTTCGTTAAGGTGCTCGCGCTGGTGAATAAATTTCATGGGTGCTCCAAAAAGGTGGAATCTGCTGAAAAATCAGCACGATAGCATGTGCTCGAGCCCCGTCAGGGGGCTAAAGCCGAGTATTATGCCGTGATGCGGGTGAGTTTGACGTAAAACGTGGATAATCCGCCACTATTGAGTATTTATTCACTATGACCCGGGAGAAATTCTGAGTTTCTGCGGTCGTAGGGTCTTTAACGGAGAATGTATATGAAGTGGGGCGTATTAGCGGCGATGCTGGTTTTGGGTGGCTGTGCATCTGTCACAGACATAGAACAGACGCTGCCCACGCTGAATGTGATTTCGGGCAAGAAGCCGGACGCCTACGCACAATGCCTGGTGCAGCAGCTGTCCATCACGCGCAAGGCACCCCAGATCGAACCGCATAAAGAAGGGTTCCGGATCATTGTTCCGCAAAAGCTGACTTCCAATCCAACGGCAGTCATCGATATTGAAGAGCGCTCCGGCGGCAGCAGTATCAAGGTCTACGAAAGCATGTCCAATGTGCCGGTGCGTCCGGGAGACATTCGCAAAGCGGCAACACACTGCATTTCCGGTTGATTGAAGCGCCGCTTCAGCTCATCCGTAACTGCCCCGAACCTGACGACTGCCTTGCGCCGCGTCAGGTTTTTTTTCGCGACTTCATTGTAAACAGGCTAAAAGCAGTGTTGTGACCTTGTAGGAATTCTCCTACGCTCCATATGCTTATATTTTATAGGCCTAAGCATATAACAATAATGGAGCTGGTCATGATTCCACTTAACCGAACGCTATTGAGCAGCGTAATGTTGCTTGTTTTCAGCAACGTTCAGGCGCAACCCAACATCTACTTGCAGGGCGGAGCCCAGCCGGGCGCAACCGCCTGCGTGGCTTGCCACGGTGCAGATGGCATGGGACTGGCGCCAGCCGGTTTTCCGCGATTAGCCGGTATTTCTGCCGATTACCTGAGCAAGCAGCTACATGATTTTCAAAGTGGCAAGCGGGTCAGCCCCGTGATGCAACCCTTGGCCAAGGCATTGACGGACCAGGAAATCACTTCCGTGACAGGCACTATCGCCGCTATGCCGGCTCCTGCAGTACCCGCCATCAACCGCAGTCGCATGCCCACCAGCCTGGGTGAGACACTGGCCTTGCGTGGCGCCTGGGATCGCCAGATCCCCGAGTGCGTCAGCTGTCATGGGCCTGGCGGGGTTGGCGTGGGGAGCGCTTTCCCGCCACTGGCCAATCAGCCTGCGTTGTACCTGACCGCGCAGTTGAATGCCTGGCGCGATGGCACGCGTAAAAACGATCCCAATGACCTGATGGGCCATATCGCCAAGGCCATGACCGAGGATGAAATCAAGGCGGTTGCCGACTATTTCGCCACTGTGGGTCACAAGGAGGTCACACCATGAAAATCCTGATGCCCGTCTGCGCATTTTCGATTCTCCTGAGCCCGGGAGTGGGTGCGGCGACCATTGCGATGGAGGATCAGTCGCAGATCAAAGTTCCTGTGCCTGCCGAACACATCACCTACTTTCAGCCGCCGCAACAGAGCGAACTGCCGGACAACGCCTACGGCAAAATGGTCATGGACGGTTATGCCCTGTTTGTCGATACCAAGCGTCAGGCGCCACAGTTCGTTGGCAACGGGCTTAACTGCACCAACTGCCATCTGGATCAGGGCCGGCTGGCCAACTCGGCGCCGCTCTGGGGCGCTTACCCCATGTACCCGGCGTATCGAAAGAAGAACGACAAGGTCAATACTTTTGCCGAACGCCTGCAAGGCTGCTTTCAATTCAGCATGAACGGTGGCAAGCCTCCGGCGGCCGATAGCAGGGAAATTACAGCTCTCTCGACATATGCCTACTGGCTGTCGACCAAGGCTCCTGTAGGTGTTGAGCTGCCTGGTCGCGGCTACCCCGATGTGTCAGAGCCTAAAGGTGGCTACAACCTGGTGCGTGGTGCGGCTGTGTACAAGGATCAGTGCGCGATTTGTCATGGCGACAACGGACAAGGGCAAAAGGCTGGCGATGATTACGTAATGCCGCCGCTATGGGGCAAGGAGTCCTACAACTGGGGAGCTGGCATGCACAGGATCAATACGGCGGCCTCGTTTATCAAACACAACATGCCGCTGGGCAAGCCCAACAGCTTGAGTGACGAGCAGGCGTGGGATGTAGCGGCGTATGTAAACACCCATGAACGGCCACAGGACCCACGTTTGGTCGATGGATCAGTGGAAAAAACCCGGCTCAAGTACCACGCCAATGACGGGGTAAACGTCTACGGCCAGACCGTGAATGGCGTGCTGATCGGACAAGGCGTCCAATAACCGCAAATGCCGCTGAAGCCTTGCGCTTTAGCGGCATCCGTTAACAAACCCTATTTGCACGTAACCACAATATTTCGGCTGTTGAAATTACCCACATCGACGCCCAAGGTCTTGTCGTCTTCCCTGATCGCAGGCGAACCATTTCTGCCGACGATGTTATATCCCGTACCGGCGCAAGAGGCGTCCGCCTTTTCGTAGCACTTGGCCCACGACATGGCCTCGCCCGAGCAGTCTATGCTCAGTCCTTGTTTGCCGTCGGCAAGGTAGGTATTGGACGCTGTTGCACAACCGCCTAGTGAAACCAGAGCGAGCAAGGTCAGAATTTTTTTCATCGAAGTGTTGTCATCACGAAAGTAGGGTTAGTTTTTCTTGTTGCGCCGACGGGCTGGTGGCGCAGGCTGGTCCTGAAGCACCGAAGCCACCTCAATGGCTGCTTCCTGCGTGTTGAATGGACCTGCAATGTTTTCGCCGGATGCGTCAAACACGCACCATTCGCCCGTTTCGTTGGGTTTGATTTCGTAACCGTTGACGCTGATGGGTGCGGACATCTAAGAACTGCCTTGTTAGCTGCATGAATTGCGTGATGATAGCGCAAGGGCATTACGGGTGTTGCCAGTATGTGAGCAGGTATTTACAAGCGGGCAGGCGTGCGGTTTGATTGGTTGGAACACCCGCTGGGGAACAACCCGCAACAATAGCAATGGAACTAATGCCCTAAATATTTATCTACGTTGGCATCAGTTTGCTATCGAGAGGCATTGTAACGTCGATGCCGCCTGATTAGACTGCGCCAAATTTGGAACACACAGCCCTTTTAAGGACTCATATGATCAAGAAATGCTTGTTCCCAGCAGCCGGCTACGGCACTCGCTTTTTGCCAGCGACCAAGGCCATGCCTAAAGAAATGCTGCCGGTGGTGAACAAGCCACTGATCCAGTACGGGGTTGAAGAAGCACTGGATGCTGGCTTGACTGAAATTTCCATCGTGACAGGACGTGGCAAACGCGCACTGGAAGACCACTTCGACATCAGCTACGAGCTGGAAAACCAGATCAAGGGTACTGATAAAGAAAAGTACCTGGTCGGTATCCGTCGTCTGCTGAGCGAATGTTCGTTCTCTTACACCCGTCAAACCGAAATGAAAGGTCTGGGTCACGCAATTCTGACCGGCCGCCCACTGATCGGTGACGAACCCTTTGCCGTAGTACTGGCGGACGACTTGTGCGTCAACCTGGAAGGCGACGGCGTTCTGACGCAAATGGTTAAGCTGTACAACCAGTACCGCTGCACCATCATTGCGATCCAGGAAGTTGATCCGGCAGAGACCAACAAGTACGGCGTGATCGCTGGCGAAATGATCGGCGATGATCTGTACCGCGTGCGCAACATGGTTGAAAAACCGGCACCGGAAGACGCACCGTCGAACCTGGCCATCATTGGCCGTTACATTCTGACCCCGGACATCTTCGACCTGATCAAACAGACCGAACCGGGCAAAGGCGGCGAAATCCAGATTACCGACGCCCTGATGAAACAGGCACAGAACGGTTGCGTGATCGCGTACAAATTCAAAGGCCAACGTTTTGACTGCGGTGGCGCTGAAGGCTACATCGAAGCAACCAACTTCTGCTTCGAAAACTTCTACAAAACCGGCAAGGCTTACTAAAAGCGCGGTGTTGTAGAGAGCTTCAAGACAAAGCCACCCTCGGGTGGCTTTTTCGTTTTTTTGCCTTCGGCAACCTCCCGCGCTGGTCAATCGCGCTGGAGTGATTATGCTGATGGCCTGCCTAGGAGAGAGAAATGGCCTACGAATTTGATTTGTTTGTAATTGGTGCGGGTTCTGGTGGCGTGCGTGCTGCGCGTTTTGCTGCAGGTTTCGGTGCAAAAGTTGCTGTGGCCGAAAGCCGCTACTTGGGCGGGACGTGCGTCAACGTTGGCTGCGTCCCCAAGAAACTGCTGGTCTACGGTGCGCATTTTGCGGATGACTTCGAGCAGGCCTCAGGCTTTGGCTGGACGCTTGGCGAAGCCAACTTTGACTGGGCAACCCTGATCGCCAACAAGGATCGCGAGATCAATCGCCTGAACGGCATTTACCGCAACCTGCTGGTCAACAGTGGCGTGACCTTGATCGAAGGCCACGCGAAACTGACCGGGCCTAATGAGGTGGAAATCAACGGTCAGCGCCACACTGCCAAACATATCCTGATCGCAACCGGTGGCTGGCCGCAAATCCCTGAAATCCCGGGCCATGAGCACGCAATCAGTTCCAACGAGGCGTTTTTCCTCAAGGAGCTGCCCAAGCGTGTGCTGGTGGTGGGCGGTGGCTATATCGCGGTTGAGTTTGCCGGGATTTTCCACGGCTTGGGGGCCGAAACCTCCTTGCTGTATCGCGGCGACATGTTCCTGCGCGGTTTTGATGGCGCAGTGCGCAAGCATTTGCATGAAGAACTGACCCGTCGCGGTATGGACGTGCAGTTCAATGCCGATATTGAGCGTATCGACAAGCAGGCCGATGGCAGCCTCAAGGCCACGCTTAAAGACGGGCGCGAGCTGATTGCCGATTGCGTGTTTTACGCCACTGGCCGTCGCCCGATGCTCGACAACCTGGGCCTGGAGAACACCGAGGTCAAACTCGACAAGCGCGGTTTTGTCGAAGTGGACGATCTGTACCAGAGTGCCGAACCGTCGATTCTGGCCATTGGTGATGTTATCGGCCGCGTACAATTGACACCGGTGGCGCTGGCAGAAGGCATGGCGGTTGCACGTCGACTGTTCAAGCCTGAGCAATACCGTGCGGTGGATTACCGGATGATCCCGACAGCGGTGTTCAGCCTGCCCAACATCGGCACCGTGGGCCTGAGCGAAGAACAGGCAATTGAAGCGGGGCACAAGGTGCAGATTTTCGAGAGCAGCTTTCGGCCGATGAAACTGACGCTCACTGAGTGCCAGGAGCGTACGCTGATGAAGCTGGTGGTCGATGCGCAAACCGATAAGGTGCTGGGTTGCCACATGGTTGGCCCGCAAGCCGGTGAGATCGTGCAGGGGTTGGCGATTGCTCTGAAAGCAGGCGCGACCAAGCAGCATTTCGACGAAACCATCGGTGTTCACCCGACGGCTGCCGAAGAGTTCGTGACCATGCGTACGCCGGTCAAGCGCTAACCGTCAATGTAGCCGCTGCCGAGGAACAAAGGCTGCGATGGGCCGGGAAGGGTGGGTCTTCGCCCCTTATCGCAGCCTTCGTTCTTCGGCAGCGGCTACAATCAGGCGCCGTTACCTGAAGTCGGCATAAGGTATCAACGGTTGCACCGGCATCGGCAAGTTGCCTTGCCAAGTATCGAAGGTATAGCGCAGATAAAGCATCGCCCGGCTTGGGGCGTAGCTTTCACTGTGTTGATAGAGCAAGCCGCCTCCCAGCACCAGGTTGTCCGTCAGCCTGCGCTCCACCAGCCCTTGTAAACGATAGCCAATGCCTGTGCTGCTGCCGCCCGAAGTTTGTCCCAGGGGGTCGGCCAGCTTGTAGCCTTCCTGATCCACCACCTGCAGGATTTTGTCATTCAGCCCGCTGAGTGGGTACAGGTCGTTGGCATCGCTTTTGGAATACGACCAACTCACCGAGCTTTCCAGTGACACCGACCAGTTCGGGGTGCGGAATGCGTAGTTCAGCGGTACGCCAATCGAGTAGTACTTCTGCGGGCTGTAATAACCGCCCTGGCCCAGGGTGTACTCGCTCAAGTCCTTGTCATAACCCCAGTACATCAGCGTCAGGCCGGTGCGCATACGCTCGTCGGCGCGTTCGACCAAGCGATAGTAATAACCCGCCATGGCTGTGCTCTTGTGGTTGTCTTCGACATTCTTGCCGCGTAACCAGTGCTGCCCCAGGCTGGCCCAGACACCGTCCACGCCACCTTCGTCGTGGCTCAGGCTCAGGGTCAGACCGTTCGAGGTCACGCCGCCCCAGGTGACGCCGGTATTGGGATCGGTTGCACCGGCATAAGACAGGATTGAGTTGCTCAATGGGCGACGCGAACCGGTCAGAGTCCAGCCCACTGAAGCAATCTTGCTGCTGTAGGCTACGCCTCCCAGCCAATTGGGTACTTTGAAGGTATCCGGAGTGCGGCCGATATCGACGTTCCAGACCTCGTTTTTCCAACCGGCCGCCATCATGGTGCCGTTAGCCGATTGAGAACGGTCATCGCAACCCGAGAAGTTCGGGCCACTGGTGCCCTTGCGATTGACCGCCACCGCACAGGTGCCGTAATTCTCACGAACGAGGCCGTCCGGATCGGCCTTGAATTGACCCGCGTCCATACTCAGCTGTTCGGCCCGGACAAACCCGGTGCCATCGGCAATCGGCAGGTCCAGCTGCAGGATGGTGGTGCGCGTGTCGGTATCGGAAGTACCGGCAGAGGCTTTGTCCGAACGCCAGCCGTAATCGGTGTACAGGTGAACCGTAGGGTTTTGCCGCTGGTACAGTTCATCCACATCACTGCGCAGGCTACTGGCCAGCCATTGGTCATCGTCCTTTTCGCGACTGGCCATGGTCATGGCGCGATTGTCACGTGGGTTAGCCTGCTCAGGTGCAAGCAAGCCCGCCGCGGCCATGCTTTTGGCGTAGTAGTCCAGCGCCTGTTGCGGTTGCTTGACCGCTATCAGCCGTGCCGCATCGCGGTACATCAGAGGGTCGGCCTGGGGTGACTTGAGCAACTGGGCATAAATGGCCTGGGCCTTGTCGGGCTCGCCCACGGCGACCCAGGCATTGGCCACACGACGTTGTTGCGAAGGAGTCAGCACAGTCCCTGGTGCGGGCTGGAATTGTGTCAGCTGCTGGCGGGCAGGGGGCAGTTGCTGACTGGCAATCAGGGTTTCGATTTGCCCCAATCGTGCATCAGTATTGCCAGGTTGCTTTCTCAACACCTGGGCATAGAGATTTTGCGCCTGGGTAAAATCTCCACGCTCCTGGGCCCAACCGGCGACCGTCATCAGGTCGTCGTTATCCGGGTTCTTCATCAGCAGGGCAATGGCCTGCGGCTCTTGTCCGGCAGCCCGCAGGCTATCGGCGCGGGCCACCAGTACGTTGCGTTGCAAGCGGGTGTCCAGTTCACGCATGGAGTCGGTCCACTGCGTCTTGGGCAGTTGCTCCAGCACGCTCAAGGCACTGGCATCTCGATCGGTACCCGACAGGTAAAGCGCATAGGCATACAGTGCTTCGGGGTTTTGCCCCTGACGGCGAATCAGTTGCTTGAAGCTGTCATCTGCCGCACCCGGTTGGTTGATTTCACGCTGGGCGTTTGCCAGGCGGTAAGTCAGCCAAGGTTCATCGGGGGTCAGCTCACGAATCTTGCTGAGCAACGCCACGACTTGCGGCCAGTCCTTGCGTGCCGCCGCCGCGTCGGCTTGCTGGTTCAGTTCGTCCAGCGCCATGCTCTGGCGCAGCCCGGCGAAGTCCTTTTGACTGGAAGGCGGCAGGCTATTGAGAAAATCCTTGGCTTTTTGTGGTGACTGCGCGCTGTACAAGCGCACCAGAGCACGGACGGCACCGCCATTGCCGGGCTCCAGGCGTCGGGCCTGCAACAGCAAGGCTTCGGCCTGGATGTCGTTGTGCTCGGCGAGGGCAATGTTTGCCAGCCCGATCACCGGGTCGGCATCGCTGGCCTTGGCCTTGCGCGCCTGGGTATAGGCTTTGCGCGCCACTGCAAGGTTATTCTGCTCCAGGGCCTTGTCGCCCTGGCTGAGCAGCATGCGGTAGCGGCTGGCATCCATCAGGTCCTGCCACTTGCTGATATTGGAGGTGTCCTGATCCTTGGTCCGCGCCGTGGCGAAGTTGGCACTCGACTCTGCATAGCGGCCCTGGCGAAACAGGGCCATGCCCAGCGCGCCATACAGGGTCGGATCTTCGGGGTATTGCTTGAGGGCACGGCGCAACAGGCCTTCAGCTGCAACCGGGTTGCGCGACTGATCGATCATCTGCTTGCCTTGTGCCCCGGCAATCCAGGCCGGGTCGCCGAGCAAATGCTGCTGCTGTTGCAGGTTTTTACTGGCTTCGCCGATCAGTGGCGAGGACGGGTAACGGCCGACAAACGATTGCCAGGCCCGGGCCGTAGAGCCATTGACGGGCAATGTATTGAGGTAGATGTATTCGCGCTCGGCCGCCGCGTTACTGGCCAGCGGATCGGTGGACAGTTGTTGCAATACGGCCAGGGCTTCGGGGGCGCGGTTTTCCCGAAACAGCAGGTCGGCCAGGGTTTGGCGCAGACCGACGTTGCCGGGGTACTGTTTGTCCAGGACCTGCAACTGCTCGATGACCTTGGGGTGCTGGCCCGGGATGTTGCTGCGGATGCGCAGGTATTCCAGGGCCGTGGCGAAATCCGGCGGGTCATTGCCGAACAGCTTTTCGAAAATCGCCGCCGCTTCATCCGGTCGGCCGGCAGCGGCGTACAGTCGTGCCTGTTGCAAGTCCTTCTGGCTTTGCGGGTCTTGCAGCTTCATCAGGCTCTGCGCTTGACGTAGCGCCGCAGAGTTTGGGGCAATGCTTTGCAACTTGGCCAGACGCTGGTTGGCCAGTTCAGGATTCTTGTCCAGCAAGGCCTGGCGAATCGAAGCCATCAGCGCTTGCGGGTTGTTCGGTGCGATCAGTTGCAACCGCGCCAGTGAGTCACGCACCAGGTCTTCGCGGTACATCGCTTCGCCGATCCGCACCTGCTCCAGTAGCCACTGCTGCTGTTCCTGCACGGTGTTCGGTTGGGCAATGGCGGCAGAGGACAACCCGCTGAACAGAAGCGCCCATGTTGTTAGTTTTGGCATGTGTTGGCCCACGCTGGTAAAAGCTGTCCATCCTTGTCAAAGCGATAGCGTTGTTCATCCCAGCCTTGGCCAAACATCAGCAGTGACTGGTTGTAATAAGCATCGGCCGCAGGCGGTTGCTGTTGTACATGTGCCTGTTGTACTGCCAGCGCAGGGGAATCGAGACTGGCCAGCAGTGGCAGCATTGCAGCAGAAAACCCCACCGGGGCCTTGCCGGTGTACTTGCCAGTCAGGGCATTAACGCTTTCTGGCACATAGCCCAGGGTCTGGGTGAGGCTGGCCATGGGCGCAAAGTGCTGCTGCAGGGTTTGGCGGTTGGCCGCGTCCTGAGCCAGCATGCCGACCCACAAATAGACCCGAATTGCATCGTAGTCCCCGAGCGAGCCGTCCTTGGGGTCGGGAGCCCAGCCGCCACCGGCCTTCCACAACAGCCAGTCAGGCGCAAAACCCTTGGGTGAGCCTTCGATCAGCATGCGCTGTTGATTACGCGCCAATTCCGCCCAGACCGGAGAGATGCGGGCAAACCGTGCCAGCAGTTGTGGCGGCAAATAGCTGGGGTTCAGGCGCCAGCCTTGGGGGCTGTCAAAACCGACATCCCCCGGCAACAGCATCAGGCCCAGGCCGGGCATCTTGCGCAGACTTTGCGCGGCAGTGCGCCAGAGCATGTTTTGCCCCAGCGCCACGTACTGCGGCCACTGCCACAGGCGTCCTGCTTCAAGCAAGCTATAGGCGATCCACAGATCGGCATCACTGGCATTGTTAGTGTCCAGGATTTGCCACTTGCCGTTTTTGGCACGCCCCCATTGCCACGCCGGCAAATGGTCCTCAAGGCTGCCGCTGGCCAGGTTATTACGGCTCCAGTTGAGAATGCTGGCGAAGCTTTTCCTGTCGTTGCCGAGCAGGGCGAAAAACAGCCCGTAACTTTGGCCCTCGGAGGTGGTGATCATCTGCTCCGAGGAGCCATCAATGATGCGTCCATCGTTGCTCATCATGGCTTTTTTGTAACTGTCCCAGGCGGGCCAGTTACAGGATGCTGCACTCGCCACCAGAGGAGCGCAGCCTAGGGTCAGAGTCAGGGCGAGTGCCGCCAATCGTTGCATGGCTTCAGTCATCCTTGTGCAGGCGGCGGTTGGCCGCCCAGCTGAGGGCACGCCACAACAGGAATGCACTGAGCACCACGCTGATCACCGCCAGTACTGCCAGCAACACCGGGTGTTCAGACAGCTGATACCACAGCAGCAGATACCACGGCAGGTTGCCGACGAAGTACTGGTCACCGACCAGTTGGCTGTAAACCCCACTGCTGCGGATCAAGGCCACCGAGCCCGCAACGGCGTCCATCTTGCCGCTGTCGCCCAAGGCCTCGCGCAGCAGGCTGTAGTCGGCATCGTCATTGCCCAGCAGTGCCACGATACTGCGCTGGTTATGAGACGGCGACTGCATGCCCAGAATTGCCGCAATCGGTGCTTGTGCTGTCACTTCGACCCGGTTGGCCGGCATGTTGCGACCGTCAGTTGAGGGGCCGCGGCGATTACTGGCATCGATGCCGGAAGTGCCGTAAGGCTGTACCAACATGTCGCGCTGGCGCTGCAACAACAGGGTCAAGTCCGGGTTGTCGCGCATATCGGGGGCCATTTCGCCCAACAACAGCAGGTCGGCATCTTCCTTGGATGCGGCTTGCCAGTCATTGCTCAAGCGCACGCCAAAGGCCGGGTAGCCGGAGCGGGCGGAGATGCTGGCCACGGCTTCCAGCAGGGTGCTGATTTGGGTCGGCGTGATTTTGCTCGGCACCACCACGATGGATTCCGACATATCGGCCATGCGGCTGAACGGGAAGCCGCTACGTGCGAATGCCTTGAGGTCCGGCATGCTGATGTAGTGGTGATAGCCGGACATGTCGATCGTCGAGTCTTCGTCGATGATCGCCTGGGTGTTGGCCGGGAGGATGGTCTGGCAGCGATCACGCTGGGCGCTGCCCATGGTGCTGGCGAAGTTGAAGTCGAAACGCAGGCGGTTGCGGTCGCCAATTTTCAACGAAGGTACGATCAACTTGTCGTTGACGTTGGCCGTGTCATTGGACAGCACTGCCAGGCGCAGCTCTTCAAGGTTGCTGGTGTCTTTGCGCAGCAACGGCAGGCTGGTGATGAACTGGTCGTTGAGGCTGATGTTAAGGCGCGAATCATCATTGGCCGATGGCGCGGTGTAGCGGTATTGCGTGCGCAGCGGAATACCCTGGTTGCGCCACACAAAAAGGTCGGGCGGCAGGTTCACATCCAGGGTGATAGGCCGTGGTTGCAGCCCGCTGACTTGCAGCTGCTGCGGATAGGAGATCAGCTCGGCAAAGCGCACGGGCCGGTCGGTACGCATCCAGGCCGGGGCGTCATAAGGTTTACGCGGTTGCAGCTCCTGGACCTTATCGATGGTCACGCGTGAGCCACGCAGCAGGTTACCACCCAGCGCGAGCGCCTTGGCGGCTGTTGCCAGGTCTTCCTCGTTGCGGCCCATGACCAGCAAAATCTTGCTGTAAGGCGCATCCGGGTGGTCAATCATCTCGACCACAGGTGCCGTCACGGCCGGGAATTTTTCCAGATCACTCATGAATGCAGGTCGGTGATCGTTGGTGGCGAACACGACTGTTGGCTGGATTGCATCCTTGTTAGGCACCTTGGGCAGGGTGTCGAACAACACAGGGAAATTTGCTCCGCGCCAGTTGGACTGGCTACCGAAGTATGACGCCAGGATGGTTGCCGCTTTTTGCTCGCCAAGCGTTGGGTTGGCGGCGAACACAAACGGCAGCTCCAGCGGGCCGTTGTTGCGTGGATCGAAGAACGGCAGCGGGAAGAACGCCAGGTCATTTTGCAGGCTCAAGGCCTGTTCTTGCAGAACGATGCCGCTGCCACGGCTGATATTGACCCACAAGGTGTTGTTGGCCGGATCTTCGCAGATATCGGTGTAGTGACCGATAAACTCCAGGCGTACCCGGTTAAAGTCCGAAATCAGTCGTGGATCAAGAGCCATTTTCTGCGAGGTTTTGCGCCCCAGCTGGTCTTTCTCGATCGGCAGCACGCCCATCAGCACGTCGTTGAGGTAAACCCGGATATGCGACAGCGTCGGGATCAGCGCAGGCGAGGGCGTGTATTCCAGTTGCAGGCTGGCATCACTGGCGATTCGGTCGCGACGCAGGCCGAACTCTACTTGCTCGGCGCTGTTGATACCCAGCAATAGGGTGTCGGAAGCGCGCCCCAGTTGCTCAAAGGTGTAGGTCACCGGCCAACTTGGCAACACCTGGTCCGTGTGCTCGGCCGGTGGTTTTGGCAGTGCAGTGGATACAGATGAATTGCCGGGTAAAGGCAAGGGGGCCGACATCAGCTGTGAGGCGAAGGTCATCAGCGCGAGGCTGGCGAAGATTACTTTTTTAGTTATGCGACTCATGATCTGCTCACTGGCCGGAAGATAAGGGGGTGGGCGCTTTTGGCATGCGCGGCAAAAAGCTGCCCAGCCACTGGAAAACGCGTAAAAAAGGTCGTGCCATCAGGCGTAGCCAGGCTGGCATGTATTCGTAGAGGCGGTAGTAGCCCTTAACACCAAGGGCGAGAATCTCTTTGAGACTCTGGATCGGCTTGTCGGCTTCAAATCCGCTGTTGTGATCGAGCCATGCATCGGCGCGGCCAAAGGTGCACTGCACGAACGCAATTTTTTGTTCGGGCGGCAACTGGGCAAAGCTCAAGCCCATAAACAAATCATGGGAGCGAGTCAGCATGCCGGTGAACACAAACTCGCGGTTGCCGCGCTGAAGAATCAGCGACACCGGTGTACCGACAGGCAGTTGTTGCGGCTGGCTGAGTTGCAGGCCGACACCGCCGTCCGAGTAGTCCACCAGCTCACAGGGATAGCTATGGCCGTCGGCCAACCTGATCGCGCCTGGCAAACGTGTGAGCACGCGGTGGGTGTGACGCACCTGACGCACTTCAGCTGCAACGGCTACCGCGGCACCGATGATCAGCAGGTTGTAAACCACCCACAGCACACTGACCAGCACGGTGAAAATCTCATCCTTGGGCCCGGTAAACAGGCGCCAGACGGCAAACCCCAGACCCAACACATTGAGCAGCGACAGCACCAGGTATGGCTTGGCGGTCTGCCAGTCAAACTGGTTTTCTTCCATCATGCCGCCCTTGGCGGTGACGTTGAACTTGCCCCGCGACGGACTGAACAAGGCCACGGTGGTGGGCCGAGCGATGTACCAGGCCAGTACCGTTTCGTAGACCTCCCCCCAGAATGTCTGGCGATACGCGCCTTGCATTCGCGAGTTGGTCAGGCTGGCGTGGATCATGTGCGGCAACACGTAGAGCAGAATCATCACGGCCGGGGCATAGATGATGTAGGCGTGCAGCAACAAAAAGGCCAGCGGGGCAGTAAGGAACACTAGCCGCGGCAAGCCCACCAGAAAGTGCATCATGGCGTTGGTGTAGCAGATGCGCTGGAAGATCGTCAGGCCCTTACCCAGCAACGGGTTGTCGGTACGGAAAATCTGCACCATGCCTCGCGCCCAACGGATACGCTGACCGATATGCGCCGACAGGCTTTCGGTCGCCAGGCCGGCAGCCTGGGGGATGCGCAGATAGGCCGAGGTCCAGCCATTACGATGCAGACGCAGGGCAGTGTGGGCATCCTCGGTCACGGTTTCGACCGCAAAGCCACCAATGGAGTCGATTGCGGTACGCCGGACGATGGCGCAAGAGCCGCAAAAGAACGCGGCGTTCCACATGTCGTTACCGTCCTGGATCAAGCCGTAAAACAGCTCGCCTTCGTTGGGGCGATTGCGGAATGTACCCAGGTTGCGCTCGAACGGATCCGGCGAGAGAAAGTGGTGCGGGGTTTGCACCAGTGCCAGGCTCGGATCACGCAGAAACCAGCCCACGGTCAATTGCAGGAAGGAACGGGCGGGCATGTGGTCGCAGTCGAAAATCGCCACCAGATCGCCATCGATCAACGTCAGGGCATGGTTGAGATTGCCAGCCTTGGCGTGGCGGTTATCGGTACGGGCAATGTAATTGATGCCCACTTCTTCGGCGAACGTCTTGAAGCTTGGACGGTTGCCGTCATCGAGCAAATGGATGCGCAATTTGTCTTTCGGCCAGTCCAGCCCGAGAGCCGCGTAAACCGTGCCCCGGGTCACCGACAACTCTTCGTTGTAGGTCGGAATCAACAGATCCACCACCGGCCATTCATCGGTATCGGGTGGCAGTTGCGCCGGTTGACGGTTCAGTGGCCAGGAGGTCTGCACATAGCCCAGCAGCAAAATCAGCCAGGAGTAGGTTTCGGCGATCAGCAGGATCAAGCCACACACCAGATCCAGGTTGTCGTTCCAGTTCAGGGTCGAGGTATAGCGCCACCACAGATAACGGCACGAAACAATGATCGACAGCACGATCAGCAACAGGGTAGGAAAGCGCCCCGGCATGCGTCGCACCAGCATTGCCAGTACCCACAGCAGTATCACAAACACCAGTTGCGCCAGGTAACCGAAGGGTTCGGTGATACACAGCACGATCAACGCCACTGCCAGTGTACCCAGGGCGATGTAAAGCACCTTGCGCGTTGGCCAGCGCATGGTGCTCCACCAGTGCGAGCCTTTGCTCACTTGCGGGCTGAGGGCCGCGGGTAAATGCTCAAAGGAGTTGGACAGCAGGTTCCATGGCCGTTGCACAATATTGAGTACGGCCGACACATACGCGCCAACACGACGGCGGGTACGCTTGCGCCCGATCTGATCCAGATTGGGGGTTCGCACTACCAGCAGCCACAAGGTTTGCACGATGTAGCGCAGCGGGTCGCCAATGGTGGAGCGCTTGTTGGCCAGATGCGGGTACAGGCGCCACTGTTGTGCACGCAGGGCTTTCCAGTTGGGTGACTCAAGGCGCAGGAAAACCCAGCCCAGGGCTTGAATCAGCGCCATGGTGAAGGCAGTAAAGCGGGTGCAGTTTTGCTCACGACGCAAGCGTGTATAGGGAAACCAGCGCGATATCATGCAGGCCTCCGGCCACGCAGCAGGCACCAACTGGCCAGGCTGATAATGTCGTGGGCAATCAGGCTGCCCGGTGCATAGCGACCGGCAGGCTCGCTTCTGGCCAGGGCTTCACCCATCGCTTCGTCCGCATGCAGGCTCAGGGGTACCAGCGATTGGGTATAGCGATGTTGCCAGATCAGCACCAGATCGCGCTGTAACTGGCTGGCGGCATCGAAACGGTTAACCAGAAACAACGGCTTTTTCGCCAGTAGCGGCTGCAACAGCACGTGGCAGGCGGCATCGGCATTGAGCACCATCACTGCAATATCGCAGTGGGGGTTGGCCGCGTGCCCTGGCAAACGCTGCGGCAGATCGAACAGTACCCAGTCAAACGCATCCGCCAGCGCGGCCTGACGCTGGCTCCAGAGTTGCGGCTGCTCAAGCAGCAGGGCATCCAGGCGGGTGTATTCGGCCGGCTGCACCTGCCCATAAGGCAGCACACAGAGGCCGGGCTCGACACTCCAGGCGTGTTCATGCCACGGCTGTTGATCCAGCGTCGCCCTGGCCCAGCCTTCGCGCGGGGCCAGGTTGAGGTTGAAATGCAGGCCGAGGGAGTTCTCCGGGCACATGTCTACCAACAGGACTTTCTGCCCCAGTTCATGCAGTGCATAACCCAGAGCCGCCAGTGTCGAAGTGGTGCCCACGCCACCACGAACGCCACGCAAACTCATGGCAATCATGAGCTTGGCTCCTTGTGTTTTTGCAGGTCAACGGGCAGTTGGTACTGTGCCTCCAGGTAGGCCAGCAACGGCCACCGTTCGAAAGCCTGCAACAGCTCCATATGGGCCG
Source organism: Pseudomonas sp. ML2-2023-6 (assembly GCF_037055265.1). Taxonomy (NCBI): domain Bacteria; kingdom Pseudomonadati; phylum Pseudomonadota; class Gammaproteobacteria; order Pseudomonadales; family Pseudomonadaceae; genus Pseudomonas; species Pseudomonas sp. ML2-2023-6. The sequence continues at coordinate 3,380,542 of NZ_CP146347.1, forward strand.
ACACGTCGACATATTCCAGTGCGTGCAACTCCATCATCGATTTGAGGCGCGCGATGTCATCGGCCCGCTGTCTGCGTGACAGAATATCGGCGCTTATTTGAACCGCTGTGGGTAGGGCAGCCATCCGCCATTCTCCTTGATTCGCACATAGGGCTTGCCGTTGTAATCCAGCACAACTGTCCCTGAGTTTTCCGATACTTTCGGGGTTCGCGGCAGGTCGGTGAGCAGTTTCGACCAGTCCACGGTCTGGCCGTTACCCAGTGCCGGATCGGCATACAGGCGCGCAATGATTTCCGCCACGGCCAGGTAGCTGCTTGGTTCGCCGATGTGTACCGGCTGGGTTTGAGCGTTGTCGCCCATATTGATCAGCTTGATACCCACTGGTACATGCGTGATGGAGTCACTCGGGATTTCGCGCATGCCGGCAATCTGCATCCGGTCACCATGCAGCGCCGCACCGTGCTCGGGCACGATGGCTACCACGACGCGGCGCCCGCTTTTTTGCAGTTCTTTAAGGAACGCATTGAGGTCATCGAGCAGGATCTGTGCACGACTGCTGTAGTCAGCCGGTTGGGTGCCGCCATCGGACTGCACCTGGCGGTTGCCGTCGTGCAGGCTGGTGGTGTTGTAGAACAGCGCCATGCTCGGTGTGTCTTCGGCCAGGCGGTGTTGCCACCACTTGCTCAGCACATCGCGGTCGCGCCAGATCGGCGAGCCATCAAAACCGACGTAGGTCCGTGGCAAGCCTGCCGGCACCACACCCAGTGCCGCAGGCGGAAGCTGGCCTTGTTCGCGAACTTCCTGGAGGAAGCCGTCGAATGCCCCGGTGTGGTTAAGCATCAGTTCATTGGAGAAGCCAAGCTTGCGCAAGTCATCGAACAACAAGCACTGATCTGCCGGTGGTTTGTACAGCTGCGCATGGGAGGTCTGACCGCAACTGGCGCGCAACACACGAATCGCCGCCGGGCCGCTGTAGGCGGTAGCCGAATTGAAGTTGTCGAAAATCACGTCCATCTGGCTGAACAGCGAGTTGTCACGCAACCCCACAGCCTCCAGGTCGTCCCAGGCCATGGAGCAAATATTGATTACCAGCAGGTCGAACGGCTGCGGCTTGACCGTAGGCTCCTTGAATTCGACCTTGCGCGTCGACTCGCTGAGATAAAACTTGTCCAGATAACCATTGAGCGTTGCTGCCCGGTTGGCGCCTGAGTGCCTGCCATTTGCGGCGCGGCAGCAGGTGGCAGCAGCCATTGCAGGTTACCCATGCCCAACCAGGCAAAACCCAGCAGGGTGAAGGTGGTCAGGCGTAGCCACTGGCTGAGGAAGATATAACCGACGATCAGCAACAACAACATGGCGCACACTTGCCAGTCGATAAAGCGTCCCAGCAACTCGACGATGTAGACGAAAGAAAAGTCCAGAACGCCGGGCTGTGCCAGCAGGCGGCTGAACGGCGGGAACCAGGTGTCCTGGTAAAAGAGCGCCACAGCCACCGGAATGGCAACCAGCGTACGTACACGGCGCAGTATCGGGTGGGTAATGGGAATCAGCAGGACCACAGCAAAGATCAGGTTGGGCAATACCTGAAAATTAAGATGGCCTGTCCAGGCCAGCAGGAACTTGGCCAGAAAATACAGGTTCCAGGCCCCCAGGCCGCGCCATGCCCCGGCAATTTTTTGTGCCGCGGCATCGGATTTATACAGACTCATCGGGCGTTCTCTGAGCAGGACTGGCAGGTGCGCGACGTCGAACGCCGCGTGATTTCAAGTAGCGAGGCGACAGGTACTGCTCGAAATGACTTTTCAGGTACATCCGGATGCGCTGCCAAAACAGCGTCAGCAATATGGTCACCACGCAGGTCAGGGCGATGACATCAAGCAGCTCAAGAAACGTCATGACGGTGCTCACTGATAGGCAGTGTTAATCTTTTGGGGGTTAGTGGCGCTCGTTCATTGACGCCAGGTGCTGCCTGCAAGACCGTGTTCTCGATCGGGATATGTAAATACGAGGGCACCGAATCCGCCTGCATAAAGGCCTCTTCAGGCAGATCGGAGAGCCCGCTCAGCACGCGACGCTGGACGAACATGTCACGCCAGGGCAGGCGGCAGATATTGCCCAGTGCCGGGTCCAGGCCGTCGGCGCGGCAGGCAAACAGAAACAGGTACAACTCATCGCCCAACAAGCACGCGATGTCGCCGAAACGGCGCAGGCACATCTGGTTCAGAAACAGCTCTTCGCTTAGCCCGGGAACCGGTTGGAACTTCATCAACTGGTGAGTCACCTCACCCGAGCTATCCTCGTAGATCTGCTCGATGGTTTCGTAGAACACGCGAGGGCTCACCAGGCCGCGAATCTGTGGCGGGCGCTGGCGTTCAAGCAGTGTCGCAAAGTCGATATTCTGGGTGTATTGCCAGCGCTGGCCCTGAACGCTTTCGAGCATGCTCAGGAACCGTGACAGCAGGGTGCCGTCAGGCACAATCAAGTTAGCCCCGCACGCCAGCAACAAACGTTCATCGCGGTAGCGCACCGAGGGTTCCATTTCCCGCACCACGATCTTCAGATCAGGGCCGCATTGCTCACGCATATCGTGCAGTTGCTGGGCCAATTCCAGTAACTGGTAGCTGTTGTCGATACCCACGATGACCGTGGCAGCACGGGCTGTCTGGACCGCTGCGAGCAACGCTTCGCGGTTCTCGAACAGATACCAGTGCTTGGACATCGACGGTGCACCTTCCAGTACGGTGCGCTCGGCGAGGTACACGTGCTGATCGTCGGCCACCCGTGGCTGGGTATAGACCTCGGACTGCGGGATCACGCTCAGGGCATTGTCCTGCACCGAAAGCTTGAACTCCTGGCCCGCACTGACGCCCAGATCGTTGTGCCAGAAATTCAACTGGTAGCGCAGATCACCGTTATAGCGATACAGATGGCTTAAACCGGACAGGGTCTGATTTATTTGCAGCAACTGTTTGTGCAGCAGTGCAGCTTCGCCGTGGGTGATCAGCAATAACGTTGCGTCGTGCGCTTGCAGCCAGGCAATCACACGCTCACACCAGCGTTTCAACTGTGAGGCCTTGATGGTTTCAGGCCAACTGCTTGAAGGCAAAATCAGCAGTATCGGGCTTGAGGGGGCAATGCCCGCACGGCCAAGATCACGGGTCAACGTCGCCAGTCCGCGATCGATAACCCGCTTCTCGATTTCGAACAACTTGAGTTTGTCCGGGCCGCGATCAGGAGCCAGCTCACTGATGATGCTCTGCACCGAACCGGCACCAGCAATCAGCGTTGCAGGAACGTGCTCGGGGATGGCTTCCAGAAATTGGCGAGCCAGCAACCTTGCGTCCGCCGGCTGATCGACCGAGACCCAATACAAGCCGCCAGCGCGCAATACGATCTGTTGATCGAGCAATCCGCTGATGGCCAAACTGATATGAACCAAGCGTAACGTCCCCCCAGGGATAAGCATATTTTAAGGCGTTTAGTACTGTCGTCCATGAGGAGCAATCAGCTATCGCCTTGAGGGTTAACTTTGTTATGGCGCCAATAGAATGACGATTGGCATAGTTATAAGTCAGCCCTGACCGTATATTTTATTTCAGCCCGACCTAGTCTTTGTCGACAAGAGTAGTACTTCACTTTAATTCGTGTAGGAAAGTCAGCATCTTAGCATTTGAAAATACCCAAACCCATGTTCAGAAGCGATAAAAGTCAAAAAAATATCACTTTATATTTTTTAGCCATTAAATTGGCGCCTGATGAGTGAGACTGCTGTTCAAGACGCTCTGAAGTCCGGGCTCGTGTTTACGGGTAAAGGGCAGGCAGCATGACTAATAATCAGCGTTTGGCTTTCTGAGTGACCTATTGCGTGCTATTGCTTAGGTGGGTTCACAGTGAACCGCGTATTTTTGATCGGGCTCGATCACAGCGCCTGATCCCGTTACTGAAACGTCCATGAGGTGTAGATATGCCAGTCAAGCACGACTTGTTACAGGACTTGGGGCTTACTAATGAGGCCGTGAGCAAGTTTCGTAGCGAAAACGCTCATCTGAACCAACTGTTTGTGCAGTACAGCGAAAAAGATGCCGAAGTTGTTGACGCCGAAGCCAACGCTGCAATCGGTGTGCCGGATGATGTGCTGCGCAAGCTCAAGGAGCAAAGGCTCCTCATCAAGGATAAAATTGCGCAACTATTGAGCGCTTAAGTCACCGAAAGCTGTAGGAAGTAGATATGTCTCAAATCATCAAGACTGTTGCCACGTTGCGTGCCAAATCAGGGCATGGCAAAACTGTCGAACAGGCATTGCGCGCCTGTGTCGAAGGTTCACGAGCCGAGCCGGGCTGCCTTTTCTATGACTTGCACGTGGATCGTACTGACCCCGAGTGCTTTGTGTTTATTGAAGGCTGGGCAGATATGGAGGCCTTCGAGCACCACAAAACCACTGCCCACTATCAGGCGATGGCCCACGCGGTGGGTGAGCTGCTGGTACATCGTGAAGTATTGCTGCTGGATGAGCTGAGCATTTAGTTCCCCAGACCATGCTGCAACACTACGCGGCGGCCCTTAGCAGGCCGCCGTTTTATCGAAGGGACTAAAAGTTTGCGGCGTCGAGTTCGAACAGCGAATCACTCCCGGCCCGGATTGCTTGTTCAAGACTCAAGGTGCGTGGCAGCAGGCGGTTGAAATAGAACCGTGCGGTTGCCAGTTTGGCGCTGTAGAACGCCGGATCGGCGCTCAGCGAGCGTTGCGCCACATCGGCCATGCGCGCCCATAGCCAGGCGTACGCTACATAGCCGAACAGATGCAGATACTCGACACAGGCAGCGCCCGTTTCGTTGGGGTTGACCCTGGCCCGTGCTTGCAGCCAGTCGCTGAGGTCTTCAAGCCTCTGGACGGCTTCGAGCAGCTCGCTGGCGTAAGGCTTGCCGGGTTGGGTGGCAAAGTCGCGGATCTGTGCGGTAAACATGCGCAAGGTCACCCCACCATTGGCCAGCACTTTACGGCCCAGCAAGTCCAGCGCCTGAATGCCGTTGGTGCCTTCATAAATCTGCGCAATGCGCACATCTCGAACCAGTTGCTCCTGGCCCCACTCACGAATATAGCCGTGCCCGCCGAATACTTGCTGGCCGAGCACGCAGCTGTCGAACCCGGTGTCGGTGAAAAAAGCCTTGGCCACGGGCGTCAGCAAGGCTACCAGCGCACTGGCTTCCTGTTGCTCCTGAGGCTCGGTCGAGAACTTGGCCAGGTCCAATTGCTGGCCCACATAACTGGCAAATGCCCGACCGCCCTCGGTCATGGCCTTCATGCTCAACAGCATGCGCCGCACATCGGGATGAACGATGATCGGGTCAGCCATCTTGTCCGGCGCCACAGCCCCGGTAGGTGCACGGCTTTGCAGGCGTTCACGGGCATAGGTACGGGCATTTTGATAGGAAGCTTCAGCGCAACCGATACCCTGAATGCCGATCGACAAACGCTCGTAATTCATCATGGTAAACATGGCTGCCAGGCCCTTGTTGGCTTCGCCGATCAGCCAGCCGCGAGCGGCGTCAAAATTGATCACGCAGGTGGCAGAAGCCTTGATCCCCATTTTGTGTTCGATGGAGCCGCAGCTCACGGCATTGCCGTGCCCCAGCGAACCATCGGCATTGACCAGCACCTTGGGCACTAAAAACAAGGAAATGCCCCGTGGCCCGGCTGGCGCGTCCGGCAGTTTGGCCAACACCAGATGGATGATGTTTTCGGTCAGGTCCTGGTCGCCGCCAGTGATGAAAATCTTGCTCCCGCTGATATTGAAACTGCCGTCTGCCTGCGGCTCGGCGCGGGTGCGGATAATCCCCAGGTCCGTGCCGGAATGGGCTTCGGTCAAGCACATGGACCCGGCCCAGCGGCCTTCATACAGAGGTGGCAAGTAAGTGCTTTTAAGGTCATGGCTGGCATGGGCGTCGATGGCCAAGCAGGCACCACTGGTGAGTGCCGAGTACAGGGCAAAGCTGGAGTTGGCGCCGTAGAGCATTTCTTCGAATTGCACCGAGAGCATTTTCGGCATGCCAAGGCCGCCAAACTCCGGGTTGCCCGACAACCCAACCCAGCCACCTTCGATATAGGTGTCATAGGCTGACTTAAAGCCTTTGGGCGTACTGACCTGACCGGCTTGCCACTGTGCGCCTTCCTCGTCGCCACTGCGGTTGAGCGGGGCAATCAATTGTCCGGTGACTTTGGCTGCTTCTTCGAGAATTGCATCGGCGGTGTCGGCATCCACATGGTCAGCCAGTACTGGCAGCCGGGCCCAAAGCGCAGGGGCTTCGAATACTTCGTGCAGGACAAAGCGCATGTCGCGAAGCGGGGCATTGAATTCAGGCATAAGAACCTCGTTGTTACGTATTGGGTAGCCGCTGGCGAGGCACGAGGCAGCGATGGGCTGCGCAGCGGCTATACATGATGGTTAAAGCGCTTTGGCCATGTCGCGCAGCACGTACTTCTGGATTTTCCCCGTTGAAGTCTTGGGCAACAGGGTAAACACCACGGTACGCGGTACTTTGAAGCCAGCCAGATGGTCGCGACAAAAAGCGATGATCTCGGTCTCGCGCACCTGCTGGTGGTCGGCCTTGAGGGTGATAAAGGCGCACGGCGTTTCGCCCCATTTTTCGTCCGGGCGGGCAACCACTGCCGCTTCCATTACCCCGGGGTGGCGATACAGCACGCCTTCAACTTCAATCGTGGAAATATTTTCGCCGCCGGAAATGATGATGTCCTTGAGACGGTCACGAATCTCGACATAGCCATCCGGGTGGCACACGGCCAAATCACCGGTATGAAACCAGCCACCCTCGAAGGCCTCGGCCGTGGCGCTGGGGTTTTTCAGGTAGCCCTTCATCACCGTGTTGCCGCGCATGAAAATCTCACCCATGGTCTCGCCGTCACGGGGCGTGGGGATCAGGGTTTTCGGGTCGGCTACCATCACCCCTTCCAGCGTAGGGTAGCGCACGCCCTGGCGGGATTTGATCTGTGCCCGCTCGGCGAGGGGCTGTTCATCCCACTTGTCATGCCAGGCACAGATGGTCACCGGACCATAGACCTCGGTGAGGCCATAGACATGGGTCACCTTGATCCCCATTTCTTCCACGGCACCAATCACTTTGGCCGGTGGCGCCGCGCCTGCAACCATCGCATGCACCGGGTGGTCGATGGCGGCCTTGGCGGACTCGGGCATATTGACCAGCGCATTGAGCACAATCGGCGCGCCGCACAAATGCGTGACCTGATGTTCACGAATCAGATTGAGGATTTTTTGCGGGTCTACCCGACGCAAAAACACGTGCACACCGGCCAGGGCGGTGATGATCCATGGGTAACACCAGCCGTTGCAGTGGAACATCGGCAAGGTCCACAGATACACCGGATGGTTGCCGATGGCCCAGACCATCTGGTTGCCCAGGGAATTGAGGTAAGCGCCGCGATGGTGATACACCACGCCCTTGGGGTTACCGGTGGTGCCGGAGGTGTAGTTCAGGGCAATCGCCTGCCACTCATCCGCGGGCCACTGCCAGTCATAGTCGGGGTCGCCTTCCGCGAGCAGTGCTTCATAATCCAGCAGGCTGACCGGTTGGCCTTCGCCATACTCGGGGTCGTCCACGTCAATGATCAGCGGCGGATGGTCAAGCATGGCCACGGCAGCGTGGACCACGTCATGGAACTCACGGTCGGCAATCAATACCTTGGCTTCGCCGTGAGCCAGCATAAAGGCGATGGCTTCGGCGTCGAGGCGCACGTTGAGGGCATTGAGCACGGCGCCAATCATGGGCACCGCGAAATGCGCTTCAAGCATCGCCGGAATATTGGGCAACATCACCGCCACGGTATCGCCTTGACCAATTCCGCGCCCGGCCAGTGCACAGGCCAGGCGGCGGCAACGGCTGTAGGTCTGCGCCCAAGTGCGGCGAATGGAGCCATGAATCACGGCAGGGTAGTCGGGGTAGACACTGGCGGTGCGTTCGATAAAACCCAGCGGGGACAGGGCTATATGGTTTACGGCAGTCGGCTCAAGGCCGTGCTCAAAAATCGACATGAGGGTCATTCCGGTGGCTGATTGTTAGCTCTGTGGCTGCCCGTTCTGCCGGTGGCGAGCGGGTCAGTTTTATGTCCGGTCTGACTTATAGCTCACTCTGCGTTTGATATGGAAGTAATACCTAAGCACTATAGTAGTTGTACTATATTAAAAAATATCGCCCAGACGCCAGGATGCCGAATGCCGCTTTCCCTGCTGATCCACGATCCTCAACCCACTGTAATCCTCGACGCAGACGGCTTGCCGCTAAAAGCAAACCGGGCGTTGATCGACCTGCTGGCGGGCAAGGCGCTGAGCTACGCGATCACCTTGTTGCCAGGCAACCTGCCCGAGCTGGTGCGTGCCTGCCTGCAACAGGGCAGAGCCATTGAGCAGGTAGAGGCGCAATGCAACCAACAGATCTGGCTGTGGACATTGATCCCCGACCCCGACAGCCAATACGTGGTGGCGCGTGGGCGTGAGGCGAGTGCCGAATTGCGCGAGGGGCGTGAAGCGGCCAAGGCCCGGCGTCTGTATCGGCTGATTACCGAAAACACCACGGACCTGATCTCGCGTCATACCCCTGACGGGCGTTTTCTCGATGCGTCTCCGGCGTCCTGGACCTTGCTCGGTTATTGGCCCGAGGCCCTACGCGGCACCCTGGCGCAGCGCCTGTTTCACTCTCACGACCTGAAACAAGCACTGCGCCAGGCCCGTGATGCCCTGCAACTCGATGGCTATCACACCATGACTTATCGCATTCGCCATCACGCGGGGCATTACCTGTGGTTCGAAACGGCGAGCCGGGCAATTCGCGAGACCTATACCGGGGCCGTGGTGGAAGTGGTCAGTGTGTCGCGGGATATCACCGCGCGCATTCAGGCCGAAGAAAACAAGCGGCGGCTGGCGGATGTGGTCGAGGCCAACCCCGATCCGGTGTTGTTTATTGATCCCGCTGGCGGGGTGTCCTATCTCAATCCGGCGGCGCGGCGCATCCTCGGCTTGCTGCCTGCACAGGGAATGCCTTCGCTAAGCGGGTTCCTGACCGCGCAAACCTTGGAGACGCTCGAAGCCAGCGGTTGGAGCAGCGCCGAAAAACATGGGTTGTGGAGCAGTGAAGCCCGCGTACTGCCCTTGAACGGCGAACCCTCGGTGCCGGTGTCGCTGCTATTGCTGGCCCATCGTTCGACCGCCGGTGAGCGGTTCTTCTCGCTGGTGGCGAGGGATATGCGTGAGCGCGAACTGCGCGAAGCCCAACAACGTCATCATCAGGACGAAATGGCCCACACGGCGCGACTCATCACCCTTGGTGAACTGGCCTCCGGGATAGCCCATGAAATCAATCAGCCACTGGCGGCCGTGGTCAATTACGCCAATGCCAGCCAACGTTATCTGCAAACCCTGGGCACTAATCCCCAGGCCGTAGAGCGAGTGGCACAGGGGCTGGAGCGGATCAACCTGCATGCCCACCACGCTTGCGAAGTGATCAAGCGCCTGCGCGGCTTTTTGCGCAAAGGTCGACGTAACCTGCAAGCGCTGGATGTCAGTGAGGTGGCGCGTCAGGCCGTAAGTCTGTGCGCCTGGGAAGCCCGCGAGCGTAACGTAAACATCGAGCAGCAATTGCCGGACAACCTGGCGCTGGTCTACGCCGACCGCGTGCTGCTGGAGCAAGTACTGCTCAACTTGCTGCGCAATGCCATAGACGCCAACAACGAGCAGCATCCTGGGCAGGCTTCAAATATCACTTTGCAGGCTCAGGCAATTGCAGGCGGGGCACTGCTGATCAGCGTGCAGGATCAAGGCCCCGGAGTCAGTGCCGAGCAGCTTGAGCAACTGTTTACCCCGTTTTACACCAGCAAGGTAGACGGGCTGGGGCTGGGGTTGTCGATGAGTCGCAGCATCATTGAAGGCTTTGGCGGAGAACTCGAGGCCAGGCCACAACCCGTAGGTTTATTGATGTGCTGCAGATTGCCGTTGATGGCTTCACTCAAACCAACAAGAGAATAAACATGACAACCCAAACCCGGTCTGTGGTGTACGTGGTGGATGACGATCAGGGCATGCTCGACTCGACGGTCTGGCTGCTGGAGTCCGTGGGCCTGAATGCCCAGGCGTTTACCGGTGGGCAAGCCTTTCTCGATGCCTGCAATCCCGCGCTCAATGCCTGTGTAGTACTGGATATTCGAATGCCGGCAATGGGCGGGCTCAATGTGCAGCAGGCCCTGCAGGAGCGCGGGATCAAGATGCCGGTGATCTTTGTCAGCGGGCATGCCGATGTACCCATTGTGGTCCGTGCCTTCAAGGCTGGCGCCCATGACTTTATCGAAAAACCCTATAACCAGCAGTTGCTGCTCGACAGCGTCCAGCAGGCATTGAGCACCGGTAATGTGCAGCAAAGCGCTGGCCAGGAACAAACGGAACTTGAAGCGCGCCTGCAGAGCCTGACACCCAGGGAGCGGGATGTATTTCTGCCTCTGGTCAAGGGCTATACCACCCGTGAAATTGCCGAGCAACTGGCGGTAAGTCCCAAGACCATCGACCTGTATCGCTCCAGGGTGATGAAGCGCATGCAGGCGCAGCATTTGCCGGACCTGGTAGGCATGGCCATCGCTGCAGGGTTGGTTGATCCGCTCAAGCTGCGCTAGCGAGCAAGGCCTCAACGGCGGCCATGACCCCCGGCTGGTCGGTATGAGCTACGTTGAAACGCAGCAAGCGTTGCAATGCAAGATCGTGGCCGAACAAACTGCCCGGAGCCAGTACCACGTCCTGGGCCAATGCCTGCCGGGCCAGGGTTTGCGCATCGAAACCCGGTGGCAAGGTCGCCCAAATAAACAAGCCGCCTTCGTAGGGGTGGTCGAGGGTAAAACCGAGCCGTTGCAACCACCCGGCAACCTTTGCCCCGCAGGTCTGCAGGCCTTGCACCATGCGCTTACGGTGTTTGTGATAACTGCCGTCGTTGAGCATCGCAGCCACCACCTGTTCAAGCATTTGCGCGGTGATGCCGCCACACATCAGCTTCATTTGCGTCAGGTTGGCGGCTACTTGTGGCGCGGCAACCACAAAACTGACCCGTAGATTTGCGCTGAGGGTTTTCGAAAAGCCACTGAGGTAGGTCACGTGTTGCACCCCGGCCAACGCAACCAGTCGCGGCGGCGGGCCGGGGTGCAAATCGCCGTAGAGATCGTCTTCGATGATATGGCAGTCATAGCGCTTGGCCAGTTCCAGCAAGCCATAGGCCTGCCCCGGCGAAAAGGAGTGCCCGGTGGGGTTGTGCAGCAGGCTGGTGGTTATATACAGGCTGGGGCGCTGCTCGATCAGGATCTGCTCCAGCGCTTGCAGGTCCAGGCCCTGTGCGGTGCGGTCAACAGTGACGATACGGGCACCATGCAGGCTCAGGTTTGCGTGAAAGTTGAAGTAGCAGGGCGCATCCAACAGCACCGTATCGCCGGGCCGGATACGCAAGCGCAGCAGCATGTCCAGCCCCTGCACGGTATTGGCGGTGGTGATGATCTGCTCGACAGGCACCTCGATACCTTGCCCCGAGAGTTTTTGCTGCAAGGCCAGACGCAACGGCAAATAGCCTGCAGGGTCGCCATAGCTGGCCAGTTGCAGGGCGGGCGAGCGACTGATCTGACGCACGCTGGCGCCCATGGAGCTGGTTTGCAGCCAGCTTTCCGGCAAGTGCCCGCCGCCCGGACGCAAGGCGCTGCTGGCGTTGATCAGGGAGCGGCGCAACACACTGGTCAAATCCTGTGGCAACAAATCAAGCCCGGCCACCCGTGGCGGTACAGGTTTTGCCGCGACAAAGTAACCAAGGCCCTGACTGGAGGTGATGCGGTTGTGCCCACGCAGGCGATCAAGGGCTTCAATCAGGGTGAATTTGCTCACGCCCCAGTGCTCGGTCATCACTCGCGCAGAGGGCAGCTTGCTGCCGGCGCTGAGCAGGCCGCTGTCGATGGCCTCGCTCAGGGCATCAACGATCTGCTGGACCTTGGGAATTCCAGGCTGGAACGAAACGGTAGGTAGGTGCATGCAGGGCCTCATACTTTGCCGGTCATGTTACCAGTAAAGGTCGGTAAAGTTTGCCGGTGGTTCATCTGCCCATTCTGTTGCGCCCTGCCTAGACTGCGGTGTCGCTCGCATAGGTTCGAGCGTTGATTGCGGGATGTAACAATCGAAATGGCCACCCAACTGACACTTGTTTCGTTTTCTTATTTTCTGATTTTCTGCGCCACCATGACCTTTAGCCCCGGGCCCATGACCCTGCTATTGATGGGTTTTGGCATGCAGGAAGGCTTGAAGCGTTCGATGCCGGTGCAACTGGGCGCCAGTGCGGCGTATCTGGTGTCGATCCTGATTTTCGCCGTCGGCTTTGCAGAACTGATCAAGGGCAACCCACTGATCAGTCAGCTGTTGCAGTACATAGGCGTTGCCTATCTGCTGTATCTGGCCTGGCGGCAATGGACCAGTAACGGGCTGGCGCTGGAACGTACGGCAACCCTGGACAGCGGTTTCAAGGGGCGTTTTGGCAAGGGTTTGCTCACTGGCTTTTCCAATCCGAAAACCATCGTCATGTTCAGTGCGGTATTTCCGCAGTTTGCAGGGCAGGACAGTGCTACCAGGGCGCAGGATCTGGTGGTGCTGGGGCTGGCTTTTTTACTGTTGCAGTTCGCCAGCGGCTGCCTGTATTGCTACTTCGGTCAGCGTATTCGGCGAGTCCTGCAAAGCCCGTCGCGCCAGGTGTTGCTGCAAAGGGCAACGGCGCTGATGTTGTTGGGCGTAGCCCTGATGCTGGCGCGGGGATTTGAACGCTGATCAAAACGCTATAACTGCGCTGAATTATCATGGGTATGGGTTATATTAGGTCGTGTTTCAACCCGTATCGAGAGTGCTTTTGTCGACTATTGACCCTGCCGTAACGCTGGTTTCAGCCATTGAGTTAAATCAGGTTCAAGCCCCTGTTGCGCTTTATCTTCAGCGCCTTGCACCGTCCAGCCGCCAGACCATGCGCTATGTATTGCAGGACGCGGCGGATCGCCTGGGCGTTGAAGATGTGGCGATCGATGATTTCCCTTGGCACCAATTGCAACCGGGGCACATCACCGCTCTGGTAGCAGCGTTGCGGGAGGACGGTTACGCCCCCAACACCTCATCACTGTATGTGAATGCCATTCGCGGCGTGATGAATCAGGCATGGCAGCAAAATCTGATTACCCAGGACCATTTGCTCAAGGTTCGCGCAGTAAAGGCGGGCGGTGGCTCGCGCCTGGTCAAGGGCCGTAACCTGCGGCGCAACCTGATTCGTGAACTGATGGATGTGTGTGCCGCAGACCCGCGCCCGCAAGGGCTGAGGGACGCAGCGATCATTGCGATTTTGTATGGCTCGGGGATGCGCAAGTCCGAGTCGGTGAACATGGATCTATGGCAGGTCGATGTAGCGCAGCGCAGCCTGCAGGTGTTGGGCAAGGGCAACAAGGAGTTGATCAAGTTCGCCCCGGCCTGGGCCTTTGAAAAGCTTGAAGCCTGGCTGGCGTTTCGGCGGGCGAATTTGCCGGAGGGGGTCAGTGATGACGAGTTTCTGTTTAATCGCATCCGCCGTGGCAATCACATCACCCGCGAACGCATAACCAAACATGCGATTTACTACATCGCCAAACAGCGGGGCAAGCAGGTTGGGGTGGACATCATGCCCCACGACTTTCGCCGCTCGTTTATCACCCGGGTTATCGAAGAATACGATGTATCGATCGCGCAAAAACTGGCCCACCACGCCAACATTGCCACCACCGTCAGCTATGACGTGCGTGATGACAACGAGCGGCGCAATGTGACAGACCGGTTTTTGCTGTAAGAGCACAATCTTGATACGGGTGGGAGCAAGCCTGCTCGCGATGCAGGCAATGCCCCGAGGGGGGAAGCCATCGCGAGCAGGTTCGCTCCCACACAATCAATGCCTCAAGTATTGGTTTTAAGCTTGGTCCACAAACGTGTGCTCAGGCGCGCGATTTTGGCCGGCAAGTCTTCCACGGTGAACAGCGTGTCTATCACCTCCTTGGAAGGGTAGATCGCAGGGTCTTGCTTGACCTCTGGCGATAGATAGACATCCGCCGCCTGGTTAGGGTTGGCGTAGTGGATATGGTTGCTGATATTGGCAATCACTTGCGGGGTCAGCAGGTAGTTCATGTAGGTGTAGGCATTCTTCTCATGGGGCGCGCTTTTGGGCATGACCACCATATCCAGCCACAAGGTTGAGCCTTCCTTGGGGATTGAATAAGCGATATCGATCCCGTTTTTGGCTTCCTTGGCGCTGGCTGCTGCCTGCACCACGTCACCGTTAAAACCGATCACCGCGCAGATATTGCCGTTGGCCAGATCGCTGATGTACTTGGAAGCGTGAAAGTACTGAACATATGGCCGAATTTTTAACAGCGCCTGCTCGGCTTTCTTGTAGTCATCAGGCTCGTGGCTATGCGGTGGCAAGCCCAGGTAGTTAAGGGTGATCGGCAACACCTGGGTCGGGTTGTCGATAATCGCTACGCCACACTGGCTGAGTTTCTTGATGTTGTTTTCATCAAAAAACAGGCTCCAGGAGCGGGTCACATCAGTCGTGCCAAAGATCGCCTTGATCTTCTCTACGTTGTAACCAATCCCCGCCGTACCCCACATGTAGGGGTAGCCGTACTGGTTGCCGGGGTCGTTCACTTCCAGTTTTTTCATCAACACCGGGTCAAGGTTTTTCCAGTTGGGCAGTTGGCTCCGGTCAAGCTTCTGGATGGCACCGGCCTTGATCAGCCGGGACAGAAAGTGGTTGGACGGGCTGACCACGTCATAACCTGTATTGCCGGTCATTAACTTGGACTCCAGCACTTCGTTACTGTCATGGATGTCGTATGTGGCCTTGATCCCTGTTTCCTTGGTAAAGGTGGTCAGGGTGTCGTCGGCGATATAGCCGTTCCAGTTGGAAATGTTGACGCTTTCGTCCGCATGGCTGACTGTCGAGAACGCCGCAAGCATTACCGCCAGGGAAATCGTGTTGATGTGCATGTTCAATCACCTTTTCAAGGAGCTTTTATTCTTTTGTGGTGTGAGAGTTTTTAGATTTCTGTCTTGGCCCTGACGGCTTCCATGCGCATTCGTAACACCGCACCGATATCGAAGAACGGGCGCGGCGGGAGCCAGCCTGGTTGGGCTCTGTCCATGACCGATTGCAACAGGGGGGAACTGACACCGGATGCCACTTCGGCAAGCAGACGCCCCCACAGGGTGCCGCGGGCTACGCCGGAGCCATTGCAGCCAGCTACGGCATAAATGCCTTCTTCCACTTTGGCAAAGTAAGGCTGCCCACTGCGGGTAGCACTCAGATGCCCGGTCCAGGTGTAGTGAATATCTTGCTCGCCAAGACCGGGGAAGCGACGCTGCAAACCCAGTACGTGATGTTTTCGACGCTGCAACAGATCACTGTTGGATAGATCCCTGGTGCGGTATTCCGCCGTGTTGCGGATCATCACCCGACGATCCGGGGTTAGCCGTACCGTAGCGCCCAATGGGCGGGTCGATAGCGCGCCCCACGGCTCCACACCGCCGATAGCCTGGTATTCCTTGTCGGTCAAAGGACGGGTCAGGCTGGCGCTGAGCTCCATCGCAAAGGTCGCGCTGCTATCGATCCCGGCGCGGGGAATAAAGGCATTCAGGCACACCAACACCTGGCTGGCCTCGATGCTGCCCTGGGTGCCATTGGCTCGAATACGTCCGCCACTCAAGCGTTCCAGTCCGGTAATTTCGGTGTTCTCAAAGACGGTGACATTGGCCGGCAATGCATCCAGCAAACCTTTGACATACTTGGCGGGCTGCAACAACGCGTTGCCATTGCCGCACCAGATTGCGGCCTGGTAATGCCGAGTGCCGAGCTTTTGTGCCAGTTGCTCGCCTTGCAGAAACTGTGCAGACGCGCCCACCGCGTTGAGGGTTTTGAGCTTGGCGTCGACATGGCTCAACTTGCGCGGATCGTTGACCGCGAAGTAGTAACCGCAATTCCGGTACTCGCAGTCGATGCGATGACGAGCAATACGCATGCGTACTTCATCGCCAGCCGCCTGACCAATCGAAGAGTCCACCGCAAACCCGGCAAAGCCGCTCTTGCCTATCAACTCATCATCGCCCGGATTTTCGTGGGCCACGGCATACCCGGAATTGCGCGCAGAAGCGCCTTGCGCCGCGCGCTGGCGGTCGACAACTACGATGCGTGCTTCAGGATGCAGCTCAGCCAGTGAATGGGCCGCACTCAATCCGGTGATACCTGCGCCAATAATCAGCCAGTCGGCTTTCTCCGAGCCTTTGAGGTGATCACGGCCGGGGGAGGTTCCTGCAAGAGCAATCCAGCCACATTCATTTTTCACGTTTCACCTCGTTTGCCTGTTGTTACGCCTTTGCTGCGAGGCTAATACATGCTCGTTATGCATGACTGCTGTCAGTTGGCGCTCTCTATAGCTGGAATTTATGCCGGGGCTGGTGATATAACCAACGTTATAAATTCATTGATTGATTCTAAAAACGCATGGATAAGATTCGCCACGTACCGTCACTCCAGGGCTTGCAAGCGTTGGTTGAGGTTGCTGACTCGGGCAGCTTCACCCAAGCGGCGCAAACCTTGTGTCTGACCCAAAGCGCAGTCAGCCGAAAGATCCAGCAACTTGAAGCGCACTTCGGTGTTGCTCTATTCGCCAGAACCAGCCGTAACGTGCGCATGACTGCCGAAGGCGAGCAGGTGCTGGTCAGCGCCCGCGCCATTCTTGAGCAACTGAAGACCCTTGAGGACCGGCTGTCACCGCAGAAACGGCCCTTTCGCATTCGCATGCATGTGTCCCTGGCCGTACGTTGGTTATTGCCAAAGCTGAGCGATTTTTACTTGCAGCACCCGGACATCGCCTTGTCGATCGAGACGGTGGCCACCGAAATTGTCGAACCGGCCAGCGATAGCGACGCCTATATTCTCTATCTGCCCGAACCTTCGAGTGATCCAGCTTGCCTGGCACTGTTTGACGAGGCATTGGTGCCGGTGTGCGCGCCGGGCCTGGGGCCGCTGACGTCGATGGACGAGCTGGTGCGCTTTGCGCTGCTGCATCGCTCTGCCGACCAGCAAGCCTGGATTGACTGGCTGGCGGCGAATGACGGCAAGCCACTGGATGCCTACAGGCATATCCCTTTCAACCTGGACGAGCTGGCGCTGGATGCAGCGGCGCGTGGCCTGGGCGTTGCGGTAACGGATATGACGCTGGCGGCAGAGTCGATTCAGCGCGGGGTACTGGTGATTCCGTTCGGTGAAGCGTTGAAAACCGGGGGCAATTATTCGTTGTGCCTGCAACCTGCAGCGGCCTCACATCCGGCGTGCGCGCAGGTGCTGCAATGGTTCGCCCAGCAAGTCGAGTAACACCGGGGCGGGTGGACTTGTTAAATTTTGTAATAAGTCTGCTCACAGGAATTGGGGTTAATCACTGTAGGATTACATCCCCAATTCACTACAGGTTTGTATGAACACCCTTAAGGAACCACCCAGTCGCAGCTCTGAGCCTGCGTCCCTTCTTCGCTTGATCATCGCTATCGAGCACGCGCCACCTTTCTCCAGCCCTCCGTTCTTCGACAGCACATCTGTTGCTGCGTTTGTCTGTGCGCGTTTTTCGTTAACCCTGAACCTTCGTGAGATTGACTGATACCTATGGAATGGATTGCAGATCCCACGGCCTGGCTCGGCCTGTTGACCCTGATTGTGCTGGAACTGGTACTGGGCATTGATAACCTGGTGTTTATTGCCATCCTGGCTGACAAGCTGCCACCGGAGCAGCGTGACCGTGCGCGCGTCATTGGTCTTACGCTGGCGCTGGTGATGCGCTTGGGCCTGCTGGCCAGCATCTCGTGGATGGTGACGCTGACGCAGCCTCTGTTTGAGGTCTTCGACAAAGCGTTCTCTGGCCGTGACCTGATCATGCTGTTCGGTGGTTTGTTCCTGTTGTTCAAGGCCACCATGGAGTTGCATGAGCGGCTCGAAGGGCATGTGGCCGAGCGTTCGTCGGGGATGGGCTATGCCATGTTCTGGCCGATCGTGGCGCAGATTGTGGTGCTCGACGCAGTGTTTTCCCTGGATGCGGTGATTACCGCGGTGGGCATGGTTGAACATCTGTCGGTGATGATGATTGCCGTGGTGTTCTCGATTGGCCTGATGATTATTGCCAGCAAGCCGCTGACCCACTTCGTCAACAGTCGCCCGACAGTGATCATGCTGTGCCTTGGCTTCCTGATGATGATCGGCTTCAGCCTGACCGCCGAGGGCTTGGGCTTCCATATCCCTAAAGGCTATCTGTACGCAGCCATTGGTTTCTCGATCCTGATCGAAGTGCTGAACCAGATCGCCCGCGCACGGCGCAAGAAAAGCGTGCAGGGCCTGCGCCCAATGCGCGAGCGTACGGCCCATGCGGTCATGCGTTTGCTCGGCGGTCGCACCCTGAGCGCGGATGAAGTGGGGGAGGAGATTGCCGACATGCTAGAGGGCGGCAATGACCAGGAAGTCTTCCATCGGCGCGAGCGGGTGATGATCAGTGGTGTACTGCAACTGGCAGAACGCCCGATTCGCACGGTGATGACGCCACGGGCCGAGATCGACCATATCGACCTGGCCGATTCGGCAGAGACCATCCGCACGACTCTGATGCACTCGTCGTACTCCCGACTGCCCTTGATCCGGGACGGACGGGTTGATGAACCGCTGGGTTTTGTCCATAAAAAGGAGCTGCTCAAAGAGCTGCTGGCAGGTCATCAACCTGACCTGGAAGCAATGGCGCGCAAGGCCGTCAACCTGCTGGACAGTTTTACGATCCTCAATGCGCTGGAGCAGATGCGCAAAGAGTCGACGCATATCGCGTTCGTCATCAACGAGTTTGGTGATTTTATCGGCCTGTTGACCATGACCGACATCCTGGAGTCCATCGCCGGTGAGCTGCCGGATGCCAGCGAAATAGAAGGGCCGAATATCGTTGCCCAAGAGGACGGTTATCTGGTCAGTGGCGGCTTGAACTTGAGCCAGATCCGTCAGCACATCGGCTTTGCGGCCAAGGCAACGGATGACTACCAGACGCTGGCCGGGATGGTCATGAGTTTGCTGGATCGCCTGCCAATGGTTGGCGACAAGCTGACATGGGAAGGCTGGAACATGACCGTAGTCGAAGTTGAAGAGCGGCGTGTGACGCGGGTGTTGCTGAGCAAGGCAGCTGGAATCAGCTAGTGTGTGAGCCTGCCTGCCGGTGATGGCATCACGGCGGAGTGTCTGAAACACTCCGCCGTCTGCATCGCTGGCAGACCAGCTCCCATTGGAACTAACGCTTACTGGCTGTCAGGCAGCGCGTAAGCGATTACGTAGTCACCGCGATCATTCGACTGGCGGGCTCCACCAGCCGTGATGACGATGTATTGCTTGCCGGTTTTAGGCGAGACAAATGTCATCGGGCCGCCCTGGCTGCCGACCGGCAGACGGGCTTTCCAGGCTTCTTCACCATTGGCCGAGTTAAAGGCGCGCAAGTAGTAGTCCTGCGTCCCTGCGATAAACACCAGACCACCTTGAGTGGACAGCGTACCGCCGAGAGTCGGCATACCGATTGGTAGTTTCAGGCCCATCTTGATACCCAGAGGACCGGTATCCTGCACAGTACCTACCGGTACTTGCCAAGCGATCTTCTGAGTTTTCATGTCGATGGCCGTCAGCGTCCCGAAAGGCGGCGCCTGGCACGGAATACCTGCCACCGACAGGAAGCGGTTCTTGTTTACGGCATATGGCGTGCCTTTGAGCGGTACTGCGCCCATACCAGTGTTCAGCGCTTCGCCACCGGAGTTGGCAACAGCCTCTTTTTGCTGCGGCACCATCTGTATCCACAAGCCCAGACGCATATCGTTGACGAAGATAAAGCCGTGTACCGGATCAGTCGACAGACTGCCCCAGTTCATGCCGCCCAGTGAACCGGGGAAGCTGAGCGAAACATCGGTGCCCGGTGCGGTGTACAAACCTTCGTAACGCATTTTCTTGAACGAAATACGGCACAGCATCTGGTCGAATGGGGTTGCGCCCCACATGTCCGACTCAGTCAGGGTCTGCGCGCCAATCTGCGGCATGCCCACGGATTTTGGCTGAGTCAGCGAGTAAGGTTCATTCGGGATGTTCGATGCTTTTACCGGTACTTCTTCAACTTTGGTCAGCGGCTGGCCGGTGTGGCGATCAAGCACAAAGATCTGGCCAGCCTTGGTGCCAATCACCAGCGCGGGCACCTTGCTGCCGTCAGGCTTGGCGAAGTCGATCAAGCTTGGTTGCATCGGCAGGTCGAAGTCCCACAGATCATTGTGGACGGTCTGATAAACCCACTTTTCATCGCCGGTGGTGGCGTTAAGCGCCAACACGGATGCGCCGTACTTGTGATTCAGCGCCGTACGTTCCACACCGTAGATATCGGTGGACGAACTGCCCATCGGCAAAAACACAGTGTTCATCAGCGGGTCATAAGACATCGGCGCCCAGCTGTTAGGCGTGCTGCGAACATAGGTCTTGCCGTCAGACGGCGCTTGTTTGTCTTGCGGGTTGCCCGGGTCAAAAGCCCAGCGCATGGCGCCTGTGACCACGTCGAAACCACGGATGACGCCGCCAGGCATATCGGTCTGCACGTTATCGGCAACACGGCCGCCAACCACTACTGTGGTGCCCGCCATCAATGGCGCCGACGACAACTGGTAGTAGGAGTCTGGCACATTGCCAAGCCCGGCCTTGAGATCAACCTGGCCATTGGTGCCGAAGTCCTGGCAGAACTTGCCTGTGTCTGCGTCCACAGCAATCAGGCGCGCATCAATGGTGTTGGTCAGCAGGCGACGCTGGCACGCAGCGCCGGGAGCAACTGTCACAGCGGCGGCCGGAGTGCTGCCATCGGTTGGCTGGGTGACTGCGGCAGTGGCGTCAAAATAGGCCAGGCCACGGCAACGCTGCCAGACAGCCGACTTGGCATTGATGTTGTTTTTCCACAACTCTTTACCCGTGTCGGCATCCAGAGCGATGAGGTTGTTGTGCGGGGTACAGATAAATACCTTGTCGCCCACTTGCAGCGGGGTCATCTGGTCTTCCGCGCCGTTACCATTACTGATGGCTACATCACCGGTCTGGTAGGTCCAGGCCGGAACCAGTTTGGACACGTTGCTGCGGTTGATCTGGTCCAACGCTGCAAAGCGGCTGCCACCTTCATCGTTACCGTAATGTGCCCAGTCTTTCTGGGCCTTGGCCGGATCGACCTTGGTCAGGCCAGGGCCGTCACCGGTAGGCGATACCGAAGCGTGAGGCTGAAACATTCCCCAGGCACCGGCAACGATGGCCACGGCCAGTACAGCACTCAGCCCGTAACCCCCGTTACCGCTCAGGCCATTGGCTTTGAGCAGTGTCGGGTAAACCAGCGCGACCACCAGGCTCAGCACGGCCAGGGCAAACAGGCGTGAAACCAGTGGCCAGAACACCAGCCCGGCATCCATCAGCGCCCAGATAATACTGGCTACCATCACTGCGGCGAACAGCCAGGCACCTGACAGGCGCTGTTTAAACAGCAACACGGAGGAGACGAGCATGCCAAGGCCCGCAAGCAGGAAATAAAGGCTGCCTCCGAGCGTGGCTAGATAACCGCCACCGGCTATAAACAGCAGTCCGAAGACCAGCACACCGAGAGCGGCGACCCAGATGGGCCAACGGCTTACAGCTGCCGTAGGTTGAGATTTAATCATGGTGCATGACCCTATTGATGCATGAACGGTTGGGGGAGGGCATTGCCTTTAACTGTAGCTGCTTGAAAAGCAGGCGCAGGCGTGACCGGAGTTTCTGCAGAGCGTCAAGACCCCGAGCAGGTCAGATCGACAGACCGGGAAATGTCCGAAACATCTTTGTACTAAATAGTTAGTTTTGAGACTTTAACAAAAACCCGGCCCTGCGACAAATTGTCAGTGCCGGGCGATTGGAGAGGGGGGCGGGCTTAGAAGGTCCAGTCCTGTGCCTGAACTAATTGACAGAACGGTCCGGCAAGGGTTGCGTTGTGATGAGCAACAATCTGCTCAGCCTTTAACTCGGGGGTATCTGAGCAGGTGTGGCCGTCAGCGATCAGCACGGCATCGAAGCCAAGGTCACGAGCAGCCCGGCAAGTGCTGTCGACGCAGTATTGGGTTTTCATCCCGGCAACCACCACACCGGTAGCGCCGCAAGCGCGTAACTGATCCGCCAACCCTGTCAGGCTAAAGGCATTGGGCCGGCGTTTTTCAAACACTACTTCGCCGCCTTGCAACCTCAATTCAGGGGCCAACATCGTCAACGGGCTGCCGGGTTCGATAGGGGAGCCAACAGGGCCGATATGGCGTGCAAGAAAAATCGCGGCACCGGCGCTGCGAGCCTTATCCATCAGGGCGTTCACGGTTTCCAGTAACTCTGGGCTGCGCCAAGGTTTGTCCGGGCCGTGAACAAGTCCAATCTGCATATCAAGAATCAACAGGGCGTACATGGGTGCATCTCCTTGCGTTTAAACCAGCGACACAAGGGCACAAAAAAAGGCCCTATCCATCGCTGGCGGGCCTTTGAAGTTCGTTTGCTATTGCTTCACGACACTTCGCACGCACCGCATTGTGCGGTCGTGGTGGTGGTCGTCGAGGTGTTGCAATAATCAGTCATGCATCGACACTAGCACGTTTAAATCCAGCCCAAAACCCAAAGCTAATTTTTTCAGAGTGCCTCGCATAGTTCTGTCAGTTGGCATTGCAACAGCTTGCACGCGTGGCTGAGTCCGCTTTGACCGTAAAGAGCCAGAAATACCCCTTGAATGTCAGGCAGGCCACTGCCAGCTTTCAGCACCTTGTGATCCGGGCGGATCACCCGCTCTGGCAGCAAGCTGATTCCCAAGCCAGCAGCCACTGCAGCGCAGACACTGGCCAGGCTTGCACTCGAGTAATTGATGCGCCAGCGCCATCCTGCCATCTCCAGGTGATGAAGCATTTCATTGC
This sequence comes from Pseudomonas sp. ML2-2023-6, assembly GCF_037055265.1. Lineage (NCBI taxonomy): Bacteria > Pseudomonadati > Pseudomonadota > Gammaproteobacteria > Pseudomonadales > Pseudomonadaceae > Pseudomonas > Pseudomonas sp. ML2-2023-6. Next base: position 3,403,637 of record NZ_CP146347.1, read on the forward strand.
GGTACAAACCGCCTACAGGAAAGGCAACGAGAGGCAATGGGTCGCGTCCCAAGGCCGGTAGTGAGCGGCTATCCACCCAACACATGGGTTCAGGCCAGGAAGCCAGGCAATCGACACCTTGTCCCATCTGTTTGACCAGTAGAAGGTCGAACTCGCCTTGGCGATACAGCCCCAGCAGCTCCGGGCCCAAACCGCTGGTGACTTCCAGGCGTACTCCGGGATGCTCTTGGCCAAACCGCGACAGAATCGGCATCAAGCGTTCGGCAGCAAAGTCTTCGGGTACGCCTAGACGCAATACACCCTCACTTTTCAAATTAAACAGCACCTCCAGGGCTTCTTCCTGAAGCACCAGAATGCGTCGAGCATAAGCGAGTAGGCGTTCGCCTTCTGGTGTGGCAATTACCCGGCGCTGTTCGCGGTTAAGCAGCTTGCAGCCAAGACTGTCTTCCAGGCGCCGTATCTGCTGGCTGACCGTGGACTGAGTGAGATGCAGGCGTTGGGCTGCCCGAGTGAAATTGGCGCAGTCCACTACAGCGATAAAGCTGCGTAACAGTACGGGATCGAACATCTGCACCTCCATGCAGAAAGCCACTGAAAGGCATGCTTATATTTAATTTCAGAATACCTTGGGCGCTGACCATACTGGCTTTTCATAAAACTTATAAGAGGGCATGACATGGGTTCCTTGACACTCAAATACGGCCTATTGACGGCCGGGCTGCTTATGATCGGAGTGGTCATGGCCAGCGACAAGACACTGCTCGCTGCCGTGAAGGACGGTGAGCTGGGGAGGGTGCAGCAACTTATAGCGGAAGGTACAAACCTCAACGTCAAGACGATTGATGGCAGCAGTGCGTTACTGCTTGCAACGAGATCAAACCAGACAGAAATCGCCAAGGCATTAATCGAAGCCGGCGCCAACGTTAATCAGAAAAATCTGATCCAGGACAGCCCTTATCTGTTGGCAGGCGCAAGCGGACGCAATGAAATCCTGCAACTTGTCCTGTCCCATGGCGCTGATCTAAAGAGTACCAACCGCTATGGTGGCACCGCCTTGATCCCAGCGTGCGAGCGCGGCCATGTTGAAACAGTGCGCCTGTTGATCGCGGCGGGCGTTGATCTTGATTACAAAAACCGTCTGGGCTGGACTTGTTTGATGGAAGCCATCGTGCTTTCCGATGGAGGCCTGGCACATCAACAAATTGTGACCCAACTGATCGAGGCGGGCGCAGATCTGAACTTGCCCGATAGCAATGGTCTGAGCCCGCTGCAGCAAGCGCAAAAACGCGGTCAGAACACTATTGCACAATTGCTGCGCAATGCCGGCGCGCACTGATTTTCGTTCTGGAGTTTCTATGCATAAAGATGAGCATTACCTGCAACGTGCAGTGGAATTGGCCGCCGACAACGTTGCCTCCGGCGGTCGACCTTTTGGTGCAGTACTGGTCAAAGACGGTCGGGTGATTGTGGAAGCGGTAAACACAATCCATATCAGCCAGGACCCTACCGCTCATGCAGAAATGCTAGCGATACGTGCGGCCTGTGAGCAGCTGGGTGCACGTCTGGATGGATGTGTTATCTACGCCAGTGGTCAGCCGTGTCCGATGTGCTTAGGCGCTATGTACCTGTGTGGTGTTTCAAGGGTGATGTATGCCACCACGAACCAGCAGGGCGAGCCTTTCGGGCTGTCTACCGCCGCGATCTACCAGCAAATGGCTCTACCATTGTGTGACCAGCAGTTGCCGGTACAGTATCTTGCACAACCGGTCATGGTCGAAATCTACCGCGATTGGAAAGCTTTGAATGTGCCTGAATAGAGCCTCTGCACGCACTTTTGCCAATTGGGCGCTGCTGATTGTCATCGGGCTCAATATGCGCCCGATTCTCAGCTCCATTAGCCCGCTGTTACTGGAGATTCGCGCCGACACTCGCATGAGCTTTCAAAGCAGTGCTTGGTTGACCAGCTTGCCAGTCATTTGCATGGGCTTGGTGGCCTTGTACGGGATTGGCCTGCAAGCCCGTTTGGGAGAGCGCCGTGGAGTAGCTTTGGGCCTTACGATGATACTGGGCGCATGCCTCTGGCGTTTGTATGTATTGCAAGCCGAAGCCCTGATGGCCACAGCCTTGTTGGGCGGCGCTGGTGTTGCGCTGATTCAGGCTCTGGTTCCGGCGCTGATCAAACGCCAGTTCCAGCATCGTGTAGCGCTGGCTTTGGGCGTGTATAGCGCATCGCTTATGGCAGGCGGCGGTCTGGCGGCACTGCTTAGCCCGTTCATTGCCGGGCACTTCAGCCACTGGCAGGCTGGGCTGGGGATCTGGCTGGTCCCGGCGGCTGTGGCACTGGTGGCGTGGTGGTTGCTGCCCCTTGCCGGTACTGCCCTGAGTATGGGCGGGCCGTCCAAGCTCCCGTGGTTTAACCGTCGGGCGTGGTTGTTGGCGGTGTATTTTGGCCTGGTCAATTGTGGCTACATGAGCATGGTTGCCTGGCTACCCGCTTATTATTTGCAAATGGACTGGAGCGCAACACAAAGCGGCTCGCTTCTGGCTTTTATGACTGTATTCCAGGTAATAGGCGCACTTGTGATGCCTGCGCTGGCACATCGCAGTACAGACAGACGTCCGCTATTGTCGATCAGCCTTAGCGCGCAGGCGCTGGGTTTTGTCGGCCTGGTGATGTGGCCGCTTGATTCGCCACACCTGTGGGTGGCATTGATCGGCTTCGGCCTGGGTGCCTGTTTTGCCCTGAGCATGATTCTGATTCTCGACCATTCGCGCAAATCGTCCGAAGTAGGGCGCCTTGCCGGCTTTGTGCAAGGGGTGGGGTTCCTCATCAATGCTGTGTCGCCATGGATGACCGGCTGGCTTCGAGAGCTCACGGGTAGCTTCGTCAGTGCTTGGTGGGTACTGGTTGTAGCGGTTGTGTCGATGCTGGTATTAACTCGTAATTTCAACCCTGCCACTAACAGTCAGGCGTTAATTACATCGGGGAGGGCGTCAAGAATTTAAACATCATTGAGCCGCGCAAAACTCGAACTGGCTTCACGGCGAAAGAGTTAAGATTCACCCCTAGTTATAACTATACTAAATAGTTCTTTAGTTTAGTTATCGTTTTTTCGCATATAAACCAGCTATTGGTTGGGATGAAAGTCACTCGAGCGCAGTAGGATTTATACCTAGTATTTAGCTGTAATTTCACTCGAGAACGCGGGAAAGGTATTCCGCGTCTCGTCGGTTTTTGCCGACTTTTATCCTGGTGTAATCACGCAATACTGCGATCGACAGTTGCCGAGTCCAATCCAACAAGGGCCTGAAAGGTAGGCTGGCAACCACCATCAATTTCAGCTCAAGAGCTTTTTATATGAAACCAGCCGTACAATTAATCATTGTATTTGTACTTACTCTGGCCTTTTCACAGACAGCCAATGCCTGCGTTAGCATGGGCCAACATACCTGTAAAAATGATTGCTCGTCATGGAATGGCATCATCTATGAAGCCTGTATTTGGGGGGCGACACTTCAAAAATGATCGCGAGCCCCGGTGCAGTAACGGATCGACTTTGACCATGCACAGCAATCAGCGCCACTGATTGCGGCCAACATCTACCGGAGCACAAGATGTTGGCCATCCCTCAAAAAGTTCTGCTCGACAACCACTGCATCAGGTATTCGGCATGGCCGGTTTGCGAGTCAATCTGTTCCTTGATCAGCACAAAGCCTTGCGACTGATAAAAGGCAATACTGGGCGCATTCTCCTTATAAACCGTCAGGTTCAACTCATTGCGCAATGTTTTCGCATGTCCGAGCAACTGTTTGCCCAGGCCAGTGCCTTGAACGTCAGGGTCTACAAACACTGCAGCCAGTTGATCACCCAGCAAGCTACAAAAACCCAGAACCCTGGACTTGTCTTGGATGACAAACGTTTCTGATGCCGGGATGTAAACGTCACGCATCGTCGCAACATGGGATTGCCAGAACGAAGCGTCAATAAATCCATGTGCCTTGATCGATGCGCTCAGCCAGATATCCAGAACGCGTTCCATGTCGTCATGTTCGAATTGTCTAATCATGTGTCATTCCATTGTGGTGTTGGCAGACAAGCTCAATGCAAAGCCTGCAATTATGCAGAAAAGCGATGGGCATGCAAAAAACCGAACAGAGCGCGCAGAATGTTCGTAGCAGATCGTGTCAGGGCATTGTTGTAGGCACCGAAATACGGGGATCGCTCCAGAGTGGGATTGCCAGCCTTGAAATGTGAGAGACACTGGCCCTAATAGGCGCATGCGTAATTACGCATAATGTATATTATGTTAAATCTCGTATTATGTTAGAGCAGATCAAGATCGCTCCGGCTCCGGGTTCCGATGCAGTGCGATCGCTTCGTGACCTCGTCCGACGAGTTGTTTAACCAATCGCCGCCCTACTTTGCCAGCGGCGCCAATGATGAAAACTTTACTCATGATCGCTTCTCCATTTGACGATGAATAAGCCCCGATCCCGGCATTGACTCAACCGGGATCGGTGAATGCTCAACCTTCGAACTGGTGATAAACCTTGGCGATTACCTTCCAGGCGCCGTCGATTTTGATCAGGGTCAGGTAGTCGTTGTAGTCGGCACCGATCGCATCATTTTCCATATCGACACGCACCACGGCTGTCGTGGGTGTGATTGCCAGTATGTCGAGCCGAGTTGTAATTTTTGGGGCGCTGCCGTTCTTCTGAACGAAATCAAACAGATTTTTGATCGGGCCGCCAAGCAGCTCACCATTTGTGAAACCGTACATCACGGCGTCTTTATGGAACACCTGAGCAACGCCTTCTGCACTGCCCACACGCAGACCTTCAACATATTGATTGGCAGTAGCGATGACAGCGTTGTACTCGGAAGTTGGTACTGCTTTGATGTTCTTCGGCATGGTTCTCTCCTTTCATTAGGGCGACGTAAAACACACCTCGCCAGAAGCGCTCAAATGCTCGGATGGGTGTGGTAAATCTTGCTGACGATCGTCCACTTGCCTTCTACCTTCAGCAGGTTGAAGAAGTCGGTGAATCGAAACCCCGAAACATTGTCGGTATCAACACGCGCACTGGCGGCAGTACCCACGATGTCGATGCGAACGATCGCAGCTTTGGCTTCGGGAGATGGGCGGAAAGAGTTGTCGATGACGTCGTACAGATTCTGGATCGCCCCGCCGACGAGCTTGTTGCCGTCGACGCCAAACATGGTCGCTTGCTCGTTGAACGCGGGCTTCATCAAAGTGCTATCAGCCTTGGCGCCACCCTCGTTGTACTGACTCAGAACAGCAACGATCGCGTTGTATTCCTGGACGTAAGTTGGATTGCTCATGATGTACTCCTGGTTGCATGTGCCGGTGACCCTTTTGGTCAATCGGACACGGAAAACTCAAACGACAATTACCAATCCTGGCGAGTCGGCGAGATGATCAAATCGTTGACGGTGACATTTTCCGGTTGGTCGAGGGCGTAGATCACTGCGCGGGCAATATCATCAGGCGAAATGGCAATCCTGTTCAGCGCTTGGGCAGCCTTACGCCCTTCAGGATCACTGACCTTGTCTGCCCAGCCGGTATTGATCACCCCCGGGCTGACGGTGTTGACGCGAATGCCATGCTGCACGCCCAACTCCTTTCGCATGGATTCAGTCATGGCCTGGACGAAAAACTTGGTTGCACTGTAAACACCCGCCGCCGGGCCGACCTGATGACCTGCAACAGAGTCCATGTTGAGAATCTGCCCGGACTTCTGTTCAAGCATAAATGGCAACACAGCAGCAATAGTGTTGAGGTAGCCCTTGATGTTCACATCGATCATCTTTTCCCAATCCTGCACGGCCAGATCGACCCAGTTGGAAAAGAGCATCAGGCCGGCGTTGTTGACCAGGATGTCCACTGCGCCATAGGTGTCTTGTGCAAACTTCGCGAGCGCTTTGGTTTGATCCAGATGGGTAACGTCTGTGGTGAAAGCGACCACCTCGCTCCCGGCCTCACGCAGCTCGGCAACAAACGCTTCCAACCCGTGCTGATCGACTGCTGCTGCCACGACGCGAGCGCCCTGTGCGGCCAATGCGCGGGTGGTGGCCGCACCAATGCCGGAAGATGCGCCAGTGACGATGGCGACCTTGTTTTGCAGATAATTCATATTTAAGTGCCTCTTGTGCGGCAAAATGCTTTCGCGACCGAGCCTCCCCGCGCAGAACTGACGCCGAGGAAATCTCTAATTAGTTGGAGTTGGCCGTAGGCCAATCGATGTAGCCCTTGGCGCCTCCGCCGTAGTAACTCTCGCGCGGGGCTATGGTCAGCTCGACGCCGCGACGCAGGCGCTCTACCAGGTCGGGGTTGGCAATGAACAATCGACCAAATGCCACGGCATCAATCCGCCCTTGCGCCCTGCGCTCCAGCGCCATTTCCAGGTCATAGTTGTTGTTGCCAATGTACGACCCTTCGAACTGCGCACTCAGCGCATCCAGATCCACTCCCTCGGGAACGATACGAGAGGTGGCGGTGGCGCCTTCAACGAAATGCAGATAGGCCAAGTTGAATCTGTTCAACTGCTGAATGAGGTGACCGTAGGTCGCCATGACGTTGCTGTCTGGAGGCGTGTTACCGGCATCAGGAGTTACTGGTGAAAGGCGGATGCCGACCCGGTCACTACCCCAAATCGCCACCACGGCTTCGGTGACTTCAAGTGTCAGTCGTGTCCGATTCTCGATGGAGCCGCCGTACTGGTCAGTCCGCTGGTTGGTGGAATCACGCAGGAACTGGTCGAGCAGATAGCTGTTGGCAGAATGGACTTCCACACCGTCGAAACCGGCTCGCTTGGCATTTCCTGCCGCATGCCTGTACTGCTCGATGATCCCCGGGATCTCTGAAGTCTCAAGCTCCCGAGGCATGGACACTTCGACCATGCCATTGTTGGTATAGGTGGTACCTTCGGCCTTGATTGCCGAGGGCGCGACCGGCGCTTCGCCGTTCGGCTGCAACTCGACGCTGGAGAAGCGACCTACGTGCCACAGTTGACTGACGATCTTGCCGCCTGCCGCGTGTACTGCGTCGGTGACTTTTTTCCAGCCTGCCACCTGCTCTTCCGACCAGATACCCGGCGTCATGGCATAGCCACGCCCCTGAGCTGAAATGTTCGTGGCCTCGGCGATGATCAGGCCTGCGCTGGCACGCTGGGCGTAGTAAGTCGCGTGCATTTCATTCGGCACGCCGTCGTCGGCCATTCGGCTGCGCGTCACGGGCGCCATTACAATTCGGTTAGCCAGTTGCAGCGCGCCCATATTTATGGGCGAAAAGAGGTCGGTGTCTACAGCAATATCAGTCATAAAACTCCAAATAAATAGACCGGTCGTCTTGTAAAAGTCTTAAAAAAACGCCCCTATGCCAGCAGGCGCTCACTCGTCATTAGTGCCGTGTCAAAAGCAGCTGTTGTATTGCGGACTTTCACCAGCAGTGATGCCCCCAACCACAATTGATACAGCGACTCAGCCAGTGTTTCTGCGTCTTGAGTCGAAGTGATTGAGCCATCAGCCATTCCTTGCTGAACACATCGCTTGATTCTCTGGATGATCAGCGCGGTGCCCTCCTCCAATACGCCGCGCATATCTTCCGACAGGTCGCACACTTCGGCGCCGAGTTTCACCACCAGGCATTTCTCCTCGGGATGATCGAACGCCTGCGTCTTCGCCCAATAGCGCAAATAGCCAAGGAGCCGCTCGGCACCCGTCCCTTGCGCCGCCATAACAACGTCTACCCGCCCGATGTACTCCTGAAAGTATTCTTCCAATAGTGCCTGGCCGAATTCCTCCTTGGAGCGGAAGTAGTGATAAAACGACCCTTTGGGTACACCCGCCGCCTTCAGCACTTCCATAAGACCGACAGCGGTGTAGCCCTTGTGGGTCATCAATGCCTTCGCTACATCGATGATGTGTTGTCGCATGTCTTGAATAGGTTTTTTCATAGTGGGCAAAGCCTAAACAAAACTAGACCGGTCGTCTAGAGCCACTATTGAGTATCTGACGAACGACTAGACGCTAGCGGCTGGATGAGCCCGCTCGGGTTCCAGTTCGACCCTTTCCCACTTGGCGATCACCAAAGGTGCGATGGCGTTGCCCAATACGTTCAAGGTGGTGGTACCGCTGTCGATAATCCTGAAAATGCCGGCAATCAACGCCACCCCCTCCAACGGCAACCCGGCAGACGCCAATGTCGCTGACAAGATGATGATGGCAAAACCCGGCACCCCTGCTGCGCCCTTCGAAGTCAGCACCATCGTCACCACCAGCAGGATCTGCTGCGACAGCGACAGGTCGATGCCATAGAGCTGCGCCACGAAAATTGTCGCCACACCGAGAAAAATCGATGCGCCATCCAGGTTGAACGCATAACCCACCGGCACCACAAAACTGACGATCCGACGCGGTACACCGTAGTTCTCCAATCGCGTCATCAACTGCGGCATAACGGCGGCAGACGCGGCACTCGAAAACGCCAGAATCAACTCATTGCGAAAGTAGCGGATCAACTTGAAAATGTTTTCGCCAATCAAGTAGCAAATACCGCCGAGTATCACCAATGCGAAAACAATCAGCGCCAGGTAAACCACCCCGATTAACTTGAGCAACGGCAACAATGAGGCGAACCCAAACGTTGCCACGGTCGCGCCGATCATCCCGAACACACCGATCGGTGCGTAAGCCATGACGATTGAGACGACCTTGAACATCGCATCGGAAAGGCTCTGAACCACCGCGATGAAAGGTGCGCTTTTGTCCTTCGGCAGAGCGTTCAATGCCATGCCTAACAGCACAGCGAAAAACAGCACGGACAGCAACTTCGCTTCTGACATAGCAACCAGCACATTGTCAGGGACGATGTTTTGCAAGATGACCAATGCGCCTTTGGACGGCTCCAGAGTGATCGCTGCAGTACCGTGCGAAATACCGGAAATGTCGGTGCCCGTACCCGGCTCGAAAACGTTGGCGAAACACAAGCCAATGACAATGGCCAAGGCGGTAATGGCAAAAAAGTAGCCCAGCGACTTTATCCCCATGCGACCAAACGACTTGTTATCGCCACCGCCTGCGATGCCCAGGATCATGCAACAGAACACAATCGGTACAACCACCATCTTCATCATCTTGATGAAGATATCGCCGAGTGGTTTGAGGATCTCCGCACTCACCCATGTCTGATAATACGGATGCGTATTGAAGTACCAACCGACAAGCACGCCAAGCAACAGCCCGGCAACGATTTGCCACACCAAGGGAATACGTTTCATGTCTAGCCTTCTTGTTGGAATGAAAGGTCTGCGTCTATTCGCAGTTGCTAGAGTCATGAGCTTCCAGCTCATTTGAGATCAAATGGCACAACGCAGTTGTGCCATGGGTGTTGTTACTTGGCGAAGAGCTGGCTCATATCCTTGAAAGCCTTGAACTCAAGAGCGTTGCCGCACGGATCAAACAAAAACATGGTGGCTTGCTCACCCACTTGGCCTTTGAAACGTATGTACGGTTCGATCACGAATTCGGTACCAAACGACCTCAGACGTTCGGCCAGTGCCTCCCACTGTTCCCAACCTAAAATGATGCCGAAGTGCGGAACTGGAACATCGTGCCCGTCGACCGGGTTGCTATGAACGCTTTCCTGCGAAGCGGTTTTTGGATGTTCGTGAATCACCAGTTGGTGACCATAAAAATCGAAATCTACCCACTGCGTGCTGGAGCGCCCTTCTTCAAGACCAAAAACCTCACCGTAAAAGGTGCGAGCTGCAGCCAGGTCGTAAACGGGGATTGCAAGGTGGAATGGCGAGAGGCTCATCAGAACTCCAAATATTTTTTGTTGGTTGGCGAGTATTTCCACCGTCATTGGCTCTCTGGATTCAGCCGTTGCCGGGGGTGGAAAACATCGTAAGACGGAAAACAAAACATAAAAATCAATATATATTTCTTAGAAACACAATTAATATTTGTGAATGATCAAAGAACTGAAGACACTCATTGCTGTGGCGCGGGAAGGCACATTCGCCGCTGCCGGCAGCAAGATCGGCCTGACTCAGGCCGCCGTAAGCGCGCAAATCCAGCGCCTGGAAACCGAGCTCGGTTTTGAAATTTTCGACAGGAAAGGACGCTCAGCGCATCTCAACAAAATGGGCCACCAGATACTTCTGCAGGCGCAAGAGCTGCTGAGGCTTTATGACAATTTGGGCTCTACAACGCTGGGCAAGCCTCCCAGCGTGCTGGTCAACATCGGTGCGATTGCGTCCGTGCAGCGCTCCTATTTGCCCGATGCGCTAGCAAAGTTTCACCAACAGTGTCCGCAGTGCCGCACACGTGTCATCCCGGGCCTTTCAATGGAGCTGGTGAACCTCGTCGACGCCGGTGAGATCGACATGGCCGTGATCATTCGCCCGCCCTTCTCCCTTCAAAGTGACCTGCGCTGGACGACGTTGGCACTAGAGCCCTACCGACTGATTGTGCCAAGTGACCTAGAGGGAGAAGACTGGTCGGAACTGCTGTCCAGCCAGCCATTCATTCGTTATGACCGATCATCCTTCGGCGGCAGACAGGTCGATCGTTTCCTGCGGCAGATGCATTTCACCTTGCAGGAGGTTTGCGAACTGGATGAGCTGGAGGCCATCATCAAGCTAGTTGAAAAAGGTGTAGGCATAGCGCTGGTGCCACAGACAGAACTTCATCAGGAATGGCCCGCAGGTGTACGAGCGATCGATTTGGGACAACACACCTTTCACCGGGATATCGGGCTGGTACATCGGTCTCGACACAGTTTTACGGAGCCTGTGCGAATTTTAGTTCAGCTTATAAGTGATCAGGTAATAGCCGTTTCTAAATAACAGCCTCCAAGCAAAAAGGTCTCTTAGGGGCCCTTTTGTACCCAAACCGAAATCACTTGGAGTGTAATGGTCCAATGATTCCGGACACCCATTCAGGTGTGGCTAGAGCAACTGGCCGCCCGAAATATCAAACGTCGTCCCGTTAGCCCAGGCCATGTCATCCGACAGGATGGCCGCAACTGCACCGCCTATATCGTCCGGAAGACCGACACGCCCCAGAGCGATCCCTTGTGCCACATAGGCATTCACATCTTTGTTGTCGCGTACCGCACCACCCCCAAAATCGGTTGCGATGGCGCCTGGGGCAATCGCATTCACCCGAATTTTCCGCGAACCGAGTTCCACGGCCATGTAACGGGTCAGCACCTCGACTGCTGACTTCACCGCTGCGTAAACGCTGTATCCCGGCAGAGTAAAGCGCACGAAGCCGGATGAAACGTTCAAAATACGACCGCCATCCTCCATGAGTGGTAGCAGCTTCTGAGTCAGGAAAATCGGCCCGCGAAGGTGCGTGGCGATCAATGAGGCAAACTGGTCTTCGGTCGCATCAATAAAGTTTGCAAACAGACCATTACCCGCATTGTTAACTAGAAAATCAAAACGCTCGCGGCAAAAATCGGTCTTCAGGATATCGGTCACTGCGTTCGAAAAAGCCTGATAGCTAGCGGTATCAGTGATATCAAGCGCCAGCATGGCGGCCTGGCCGCCCTGCGCTTCGATTTCCCGCATCAGCGATTCGGCTTCTGCCGCGCCACTGCGATAGGTACCGATGATGTGGACGCCGCGCTTGGCGAGGTGAAGAGCCATATTGCGGCCAAGGCCACGGCTGGCGCCAGTGATGAGAGCGATCTGGTTGGTCATGGGCTATCTCTGTAGGTTAGTTGCGCCTTTCGGTGCATTCTTGACCCGCTCAAGATAGACAAAACCCTGTTTGTAACCCACGCCCAATATGCTCAGTTTATTGCCTGATTGTCTCAATTACCTTGCGTGGTGACGCGGCATTGGCATAATCGTTTCATGAATAACGATCTTGCAGCGCACCTTGAAATTGCCCTGCGCCATGCGCCACCAGGCTTGACTATCACACGGATCCCGCGGGTAGACATCTGCGTTGGACAAGGCTCTACCGACAAGACGCCATGCCTGTATCGCTCGATGATCTGTTTCATCCTGCAAGGCTCGAAACGGGTTGCGATCAACGACCATCTTCTGAGTTACGACAGTGAGCAATACCTCATCAGTGCCCTGGATTTACCCTTGATTGGGCAGATTCTTGATACTGATGAGGGGCAGCCCTACGTTGCGGTATCACTAGTACTGGATCCGGCTATTCTGGCGCAATTGGCCGTGACCATACCTGCGGTCAGCGAGAGCGAGCAAAAAGGAATGGGGATCACAATAAACCCGATGACCAGTTCGCTGCGCGACACATTGCTGCGCTTATTGTCATTACTCGACACGCCTGCCGACATTCCGGTTCTCGGCCCGATGGTCGAGCGGGAATTACTTTATCGTCTACTGCAGGGCCCACAGGGCCGGCTACTGCGCCAAATAGCCCAACCCGATGGCGCTCTGGGCAGCATTCGGCGGGCAGTTGCCTGGATCAGGGATAATTACAGTGTCCGACTTCGGATCGAGGCGTTATGCGATGCAAGCGGAATGAGCCGGGCAAGCCTGCATCGCCATTTTCGATCGATGACAGGCCTTAGTCCCGTTCAGTATCAAAAACAGCTCAGACTGCAGGAAGCTCGCCAGCTTTTACTTGCTGGCGAGCATCGCGCATCTGATGTGGCTTACGCAGTAGGCTATGAAAGTGCATCACAGTTTAGCCGCGAGTACCTCCGGCAATTCGGTACACCGCCAGCACGAGATGTACGACAGATACGGCAGTCGATCGGCACTCCAACAAGGACGTAAACACAAGACTGACTTTTTGGCTTCCTGCGTTCTCATTTTGCAATACCGTCTCGCTCTATAAGACTTATGCCAGCACTGTCAGCCAGGCCGACACTAACAGCAAGAAAGCCAAAGCATGATTCATGCGCTTGAATGCCTGTGGTGAACCAAATGCCCGGGCACTGCCTGCGCCGAGTAACGCCCACAGGGTCATGCACAGCACTGAGACCAACAGAAACAGCAACGACAACACCATCAGCCGCATGGTGTTATCGCTGCCACCGGCAAATACGCTCACCACTGCTACTGCCATCATCCAGACCTTAGGGTTGACCAATTGCAAGGTGGCGGCACCGAGCACGCTGAGACCATCTTCGCGCGAGGAAGGCGAATCCAGGGTGGGCGGCGCGCTTTTAAATATCTGCCATGCCAGCCAACTCAACCAGAGCACCCCGGCCCAAGCGATCACCTTCTGCACTCGCGGAAACTGCAGCAGGGTTTCACCCATGCCGAGCCCGACTGCAAGCACAATCAGCGTCGCCGCCAGGCATGCGCCAAAAATGATGGGCAGTGTGGCGCCCAGTCCCCAGCGCGAACTATGGCTCAGCACCAGAATATTGGTCGGCCCTGGGGTGATCGAAGCAACGAACGCAAACAGCAGGAAAGGCAGCAAGGACTCCATAAGTCAGTCTCCCTGAAGGCGTATCGAAGGGGCAGAAAAGAACAACGAAAACAACATGGCATGGACTCCTTGATCAGATAGGAGGCCTATGGTCGCGGGTCAACGGGATTCAGTCTGGAAGGTTTGAGCAGCGCTTGCGGTAATCGGCCGGTGTGAGCTGGTAGGCGCGACGGAACCAGCGCCCCATATGGCTTTGATCGGAGAACCTGAGGGTACTGGCCACCTGCGCAGGCGACTCGCCCCGCGCCAGCAATTGCCGAGCTTTGGCCAACCGAAGCTGAATCAAATAAGCATGGGGCGCCAGCCCAAATGCTGCCTTGAAGGCTCGCGTCAGGCGAAAACGATCAACACCACAGGCTTGGGCCAAATCGTCCAGCCCGATGTCCTCGTAGACATGGGCATGCAGATAGTCACGTGCGACTTGGGCCACCAATGGCATTCGGGGGTCAAATACCTTGTGCTTGCGCCAATCAAGGTGGCAAGTAAGCGCCCCCAGCAAAGTGTCGATGGCGTTCTGACGCACAATGCGCAAGTCACCTTCATGGAGTGCCTGGAAAGCGCTATAAATGGCAGTCGCCAAGCCCGGATCCTGACTCAATGTGTCGGCAAAGCCCGGCTGACTGTTGACAGGCGCTTGCTCGAACAATGCGAGCAACTCCCGTTCCAGCCAGTGCGGATCGAGGTAGAGCATGGAATAGGTAAAACCCTCCTCGGTCGGGGCATGTCCATCGTGGATTTCTCCAGGTTCCAGCATGAATACCTTGCCCGGAGTACTGAAGTGGCGAACGCGACGGCAATTGAACTGTTGCACACCCTGCTCGGTGACACCTACCAGAAAACTGTCATGCCAATGCGGATCGTAGGCATGCCCCTGAAAATGGGCGCGAATCGACTCAATCCCTGTATCAGCATCCTGGGACAGTTCAATCCAGTTGCGTTTATTCACGGAGCGCTCCAGAGGTAATGATTTAACGTGAAACTGTGGGGAATGGCTAAATTACAACGCTTTGAAAAGATCGTTTAGAAGATTTGTGCAGGTGTTGATGAGCTACATCTGCAAATTCTGAAATGCGCAACGCGGTCAGCAAGATGGACTGGAGATGTCTACGGTGCCGGGGCGATTCACAGATTATCGATCTGTTGCCGCATAAGTGGGCTATTTAACCCTCGCCATCTGTACGAACTTGACTTTGATTCGGGACGCGCCTCCAAAGCTGCATAAGCGCCAATGAAGCAAGACTAGCGATACTGAGCGCAAGTGAACTGATTCCAATGCTCACCCCCCAGAAGTCGATCAAGTAACCAGTTAACACCGGAATCGCACCGGCAGGCACATATCCCCCCATGTTGAACACGGCGTTGGCTTCGGCTCTTCGCTGCGCTGGCACATTGTCAGCAATAAGGCTCAGTCCGCCTAACTGGCCCAAGCCTTGACCGGCGCCTGCCAGTAGCGCAGAAGTGATCAGCCATGGAGCGGAGCCGGTTTTAAGCGAGATCCATACGAAGATCATTGATGAAATAGTAGCGATCCCGCTTAGCGAAAATACGGTACGGCTGCTGAATTCCTTGGCTGCGAACTGTACGGTTACGGCCACGAGGAACATTGAAAAGGCCATACAACCTGTTACAAGGGGGCTGTTCACGCCCAGAAATGTGGCTATCAGCTTGGGGCCGAGCGACAGGATGAATGAAGTCGATGTGATTCCAGGGCCGAAGAAGGCTATCCCTAACAGCACGATGCCGAGATTTTGCTTGGCAACGGTAGGCAAACGCGGTTTAAACGAACCGATCCCAAGCTTCAGGTTCCTCTGATTAAGCAGCGCCACGAGCGCCACGCACAAAATCGCAATCTCTATTCGGAAGACGGTGTGGATCGGGTTTGGAAAATATTGCGCCACGACCCCCGCCAATAGCGGCCCGGTGCCTGCTCCGGCCACCATTGCGACAGACGCCATTAGCGAAGCAAAGTGTTTGTGATGCGGCTGAGCATGCTCAACAACATTCGCCATCCCCCCAGACACAGCGAGGCCAACCGAAACGCCTGTGAGAAAGCGTGCGAGCATCAAGACGCCAATGCTGTTGGCCTGGTCGAAAAGAATGGCTGCAACGATAGCAAGCCCCACACAGGGCAGTAGGAGTGCTTTGCGCCCGTAGTGGTCGGACAACTGCCCCGCTACGGTGAGAGTAAGAAGGAGGCCTATGATGTAGCAGGCAAATATAACGGTCAGCACCCCGGACGTGAAGCCAAGGGATTGCTGCCAGGAACTGTAGAGCGGCGTAGCAGCATTCGACAGTATAAAGATCGCGGTCACGATCCACGCTGTCCGGTACACAGCCATTGAGCTTTGTTTGGGGTAGGTACTGCTCATTGGTGAATAGCCTCTATCTTCAGTCAGAAATTCAAATTCTGACTAGGGTAGAGATATGCCAGGTGACGGCCTATTCGCTAAAAACACAAACGGGATGTGAAAAAATTCACGGATCTCGCGCCAGCATTAGCCCATCCATGAGGAAATCCAAGACTGCTCGGATTTTTAGAGAGCCGCGGAGATCTTCATGAAACGCGAGCCAGATGGGCAGTTCCAGCGGTGTGTGATCCACATCAACGGCAACCCTCGTCAGCCCATATTCCGTGCCTAAAAAATCCGGAAGGAAAACTATGCCAGCATTACCTACGGCAGCTAATGCCTGGATGCGCAGGTCATTGCTGGTGACGGAGATCGGCCGTCCACCCAGCCGATCCAGGAGCCATTGCTGCTGTATCGAATCGCCCATGCTACGGTCGTAGCCTATGAACTCGAACTGTTCAGGTTCACGTTGATCGATGTAGTCCTTGCTAGCATGAGGGTAAAAACGCAAGGAGCCGAGGCTTTTGGCGACAACGCTCTGTTCTTCCGGCCTGCTGAAGGTAATGGCAATATCCGTTTCTTTCCTCGCTAACGAAGCGGTGGACTTGGCTCCAACGAGCCTGAGCTGTAACCGGGGATAACGCTCGCGCAATACTCCGAGCCGCCGAGCTACCAAAGTTCCGAGGTACGCAGGAGGTGCGGACAAGATTACCTCGCCCTCAATGCGACTTTCTTCCCTGTCAGCAAATCGCCTGAGCGCAAGTGACGCAGACTCCATCTGCGCTGCATATTCACCTACCCTTACACCATCCTCGGTCAGTTGGTAAACACGGCCCCTACGATCTACAAGCTTCATGTTCAAAGAAGCTTCGAGCGCAGCGATTCGGCGAACCACAGTCGCGTGCTCCACCCCCAGCGAACGTGCCGCTGCGGCTAAGGAGCCCTCATGAACAAAGGCAAAGAAAAAACGGAGGCTATCCCAGTCGAGCATATTGATCATCAGGTGTGGTTACGAGAGGCTTCTCAGCAAGCTATAGGCCTAGCTTACCGAGTAATGAGGTGACACTGCCGCATAAAGGTTGGGTTCGAGGTCGTCCCATGTTATCCGCCTTCAAGAACTTCTGCCGACCCAGCGGGTGCGGGCTGACTGGCTCAAGAAGAGCTGAACGCACACTTAGGCTTCAGCGAGGGCCGTCCGGAGAAAACTTAAAGCATCCCTGAAAACCTGATGCCATCTTTCAGAAGGCTCACTCATCAGAGGATGCCAGAAAAATCTGAATTCATGACCTCCATCATCTTCCGCAAAATGCACCCAAGTATCAGGAAGGTCTTGGGCAACATGACACTCATGAAATGCCCATGTGTGCCCCGTTACAATGGAATGCCACTCACCCAAATCTCGCCTTGCAGTGGATTGAATCCCAGCTTCTTCTATCAACTCTCGCACAGCAGCCAAGTCGGTTGACTCACCTGGGTCGACACTGCCTTTCACTAATTGCAGGCCTGCCAATGGATGCTCAAACGCCAGGATTTCCAACGTTTCGCGGGTTCGCAGAACCACAGGGCAAGATTTATCTGCTGCCATACCGCGACACCTGTTCAGTCATCCTTATGTGAGTCGAGTAGCATAAGGGAAGCGAGCGGCCATCGAAATTGAATTTGTCGTAGCAATTACCCCGTCGGCTCATGCTCTGGTGCATGCGGTAACGCCAGAAACGCTGGCAGATGTTCTAACCTCTGCCCATTTACTCCTTGCTCGATTTGGGTATCGCAATACGGGTACTGGTCTTGACCTCGCGTAAAGCTAGACTGGACTGAATGGAGGCAATACCCACCTGACGTCTGAGCACCTGCTCGATAAAGTCGCTGTAGCTATCAAGATCCTCTGCCAACACTTGCAGCACGTAATCGGCATCCCCGGTGATCTTGTGACACGACAACACTTCAGGCAATTGAGCAATCACCGCCTCGAAGGCGTCGGGAGCATGATCGGCGTGGGTTGAAAAACGGATGTGCACGAACGCCATGATATCCAACCCCAGCATTCGTCGATCAAGGTTCGCTTGATAGCCCTTGATCACACCCGCCTCCTCCATTCTCTTTCGCCGTCGCCAGCAAGGCGTCAGGCTTAACGACAGACGTTCACTGAGCTCGGCGTTGGAAATGCTCGCATCTTCTTGCAGCAGCGTGAGTATCGCCAGGTCAGTCTCGTCGAGACTAATGCGTTTGGATAATTTTTTCTTCATTGAGCCAACCCAGAGTAAAAAAGCCCGAATAATCTAGATAATAACGAAAACAAAGCAAAGAAAGCGCATCCAAGCCGGAACAGAATATTTGCACTGGCTCACAATAACGGATGCGCAGAATGTTTACAGTTTTCAGTGATTCCCACCGTTTGCACCACGGCACCGAATTGAAAGACGGCGTGCTCAAGCCGTCGTTCGAACAACCCAGTCGGGCCGATACCGTCCATAACCGCGTCAAGCAGGTTGGCCTTGGTCAGATCATCGAGCCGCGGGCATTTGACCGCTCGTGCTACGTCAACGCGCACAGCGAGCGCTACGTCAGCTTTCTAGAAAGCGCTTGGTCAGAATGGTGCGCGACCGGACGTACGCACGATGCCCTACCGCTGGTATGGCCAGTTCGTGACCTGTCCAACGAGCAAGTCCCGGCTTTCATCGACGGCAAGCTCGGCTTCTTTGCCATGGACGCCGGCTCCCCGATTACCGCTACCACTTGGCAAGCGGTAAAAACCAGTGCAGACATTGCCCTCACTGGCCTGGCACTGATCGATGAAGGCCATGACAGTGCTTTTGCCCTGTGCCGCCCGCCCGGCCATCACGCAGCGCGTGAATACATGGGCGGCTATTGCTATCTCAACAACGCCGCCATTGCTGCACAGCAGGCCATTACCCAAGGTGCCAAACGTGTCGCCGTACTGGACGTCGACTTTCATCACGGGAATGGCACCCAGAACATTTTCTACGGGCGTAATGACGTCATGTTTGTCTCGCTGCACGGCGAACCGGCGGTGTCCTATCCGTACTACTCAGGTTTCAGCCACGAAATCGGCGCTGGCCAGGGTGAAGGTTACAACCTCAATTACCCCCTGCCTAAAAACACCACCTGGGAAAGTTATCGCAACGCCCTACTTCACGCGTGCAAAAAACTGCAGCAATTCGCCCCTGAGGTGCTGGTTATTTCACTCGGCGTCGACACATTCAAGGACGACCCCATCAGCCACTTCCTACTGGAGAGTGAAGACTTCATTGGTATCGGTGAGCTGATCGCAAGCGTCAGCTGCCCTACCCTGTTCGTGATGGAGGGAGGCTACATGGTCGATGAAATCGGGATCAATGCGGTCAACGTGCTGCATGGTTTCGAGAGCAAGCGCGCCTGACCCATCCCCTTGCGCTACCTAATTTCAGTTAGACAACCGGAGAATAAAAACATGACTCTTTTCATTGATGTCGACGATGCCGCACGCCTATTCACCACGATAGGAATTCGCCGGGCAATCCGCGAAATGGCGGCATACATCGAGGCCGACTATTCACGCTGGGCGCAGTTTGATAAATCGCCGCGCACAGCCAATCACTCAGCAGACGGAGTGATTGAGTTGATGCCCACCGACGATGGAAAGCAATATTCGTTCAAGTATGTGAATGGCCACCCTGACAATGGTCAGAGAAAGTTGCTGACAGTCATGGCCTTCGGTCTCCTGGCTGATGTCCACAGCGGCTATCCAACCCTGCTTAGCGAACTCACATTAACAACCGCAGTGCGTACTGCTGCAACCTCCGCATTGGTCGCGCAATCTCTCGCACGACCAGGCGCTAGCTCGATGGCAATCATCGGCAATGGTTCACAGAGTGAGTTTCAGGCACTCGCTTTCCATGAAATGCTGGGCATCAACGAAATCCGTATTTTCGATATTGATCTCAACGCGTCACTCAAGTTGAAGCAGAACCTGGCGTCCTTCCCGAATATCAAAGTGATTCTTGCCAGCTCCGTACATGAAGCGGTTAAGGGCGCGGACATTGTTACCACGGTCACCGCAGACAAAACGTATGCAACGATATTGACGCCAGAAATGATCGAGCCGGGTATGCATATCAACGCCGTCGGTGGTGATTGCCCGGGTAAAACCGAGCTGCACGCCGACATCCTGCGCAACGCCCGGGTCATCGTGGAGTTCGAACCACAAACACGAATTGAAGGCGACATCCAACAACTGGAAGCCGACTTTCCTGTAGTCGAGTTTTTCCGAATTGTGCTGGGCGAAGTGCCCGGCCGCGAGAGCGATGCGCAAGTCACTGTGTTCGATTCGGTGGGCTTTGCGCTGGAAGACTTTTCTTCGCTGCGCTACTTGCACGACCTTGCGCGCAACCACCGGATCGGCGAACGCATCCACCTGGTGCCTACTCCGACCAACATAAAAAACCTTTACCAATTGCTTGATCAGCAGCCAGCTGTCCCCTCACGTCTGCGCACGGTCAGCTGATGGCTATCGGCGTTGCCCCTGAGCAATGTGCCTGGGGCCCCTTACCGCCCCACGCAACGCGAAACCTTGCCACCTACCGTCCCTAGCCGTTGCATCCCCAACAAGAAAGATAGACAGCCACTTTTCTGCCAAAACTCAAAAACATAAAATCAAGAGGTTTTGTAATGAAATCGACTCCCTCCGAACGGGCAGAACAGCCCGCGCTGCAGCGCACGCTCAGCAATCGTCACATCCAATTAATGGCCATGGGTGGCGCCATCGGCACCGGCCTTTTCATGGGCTCCGGGAAAATCATCGCCCTGTCCGGCACATCGATCATCCTCATCTATATGATCATCGGACTGTTCGTTTTTTTCGTCATGCGTGCCATGGGCGAAATGCTGCTTTCCAATCTGAATTTCAAAACCTTTGCGGATTTTGCAGGCGCCTATTTGGGCCCAAGGGCGGCTTTTTTTCTCGGCTGGTCATACTGGCTGAGCTGGAGCGTTGCTGTGATAGGCGATGCAGTCGTGGTCGGCGGATTCTTTCAGTATTGGTTTGCGAATGTGCCCGCGTGGATTCCCGCCATCGGGATGCTCGCAACACTGTTCGCGTTAAACGTACTGACTGTCAGGATTTTCGGTGAGGTGGAGTTCTGGTTCGCGATCATCAAGATCATTGCTGTTGTGACCCTAATAGGCGTCAGCATGGTGCTGATTGCGACATCCTTCGTCTCCCCTAGCGGTGTCACTGCATCATTTAATAATTTGGTGGATAAACAGGCGGCATTCCCTAATGGCTTGTTCGGCTTCTTCGCCGGTTTTCAGATGGCGATCTTCTCGTTCGCCGGCACCGAATTAATCGGCACAGCGGCGGCGGAAACCCGCTCCCCAGAGAAGACTCTGCCTAAAGCCATCAACTCCATTCCTCTGCGAATTATCCTGTTCTACGTACTAGCGCTGACCTGCATTATTGCCGTGACTTCCTGGCATCAGGTTTCACCGGTCAAAAGCCCTTTTGTCGAACTGTTCCTGGTTGCAGGGTTTCCAGCAGCAGCCGGGATCGTCAACTTTGTAGTGCTGACATCCGCCGCATCGTCAGCCAATAGTGGCGTTTTTTCTTCCAGCCGGATGCTGTTTGGGCTGGCTATACGGATTATCCGACCATGGCCGAAATCGCATAAAGCTCATGAACGGCAGTTGAAATGAAGCCTGTCGGGGAATGTCGCTCGTTGATCGCTCGGTACCCAGGCAGGCGCCTCGCTCATGGGTCAAACGGAACGAATGCCTTGCGCCGAATGCTGTTCCCATGGTGCGCAAGGTGACCACGCCTCCACAAGCTTATCGATGAAGAGTCGAATTTTTGGAGAGAGGTGACGCTTGCTAGGGTAGATCACTCGAATAGGCTCTGCGGCCTCTGCATACTCTGCGAGCAATTGAACGAGCTTGCCGTTCCGCAAATCGTCGTTAACCACGTAGGAAGGCAGAGTCGCGATACCCAAGCCAGCGACAGCTGACTGGTGCAATGACTCAGCGCTGTCCATCTGTAGCCTTCCACCATGAGTAACGGACAACGAGCTGCCATTAACTCGAAAATTCCAAGGAAGCAGTCTCCCGCCGCTCACGAAATGCAGACACTGGTGCTCGGACAAATCCTCGGGCGTTTTGGGCTGGGCATGCTCAGCCAGATAGTTGGGTGAAGCGCAGGTAATCATTTGCTGGTAGGCCACAGTGCGCGTGAGCAACCGAGAGTCCTCCTTGGGAGGCCCGATACGTATAGCCAAGTCAAATCCCTCATCAATCAGGTCGACCAGTCTGTCGGAGAAGGTGATATCCACGCTCAAGGATGGCCAATCCTTCAGGCAGCACTCGATGTGCTGGAGAACATAAAGTCGGCCTAACGCAACCGGTAAGCTCATCCGCAGTCGTCCACTGGGTGTCGAACGACGAAACGCAAGGGCGTCCTCAACATCGTCCAGATCCTGAAGAATGCCCACACAGCGCTCATAAAGAACCTGGCCGTCATCCGTCATGCTCAAACTACGAGTGGTGCGATTGAGGAGGCGTACCTGTAAACGGGCCTCTAGTCTGACTATCGACTTACCCACCGCCGAGCGTGTAAGGCCAAGTTGCTTTGCCGCCGCAGTGAAGCTTCCAGCGTTTACCGAGCTTACAAACGCTGCGATATCGTTCAGGTTATGGAGTTCCATGGGGCCTCTGGAGTCTCAACGTTCGGGCGACTTGGCACCTGCTATGGGGAACCCTATTCCCCAATAACAAGCATAACATCTCAATTAGAAACTCCAATGCCCAACGATCAATTGAGATCATATGAACACTAAAGTACAAGCAGCCGTCCAAACTTGGGCCAACAGCCTTAGCGATCTGGTACCCGTTCTTAAGGGAACCGATACCACCACAAAAATGAGCGACATCCGCGACGCTTACGCAAAAATGCTCGCGCAAAACCCAGAGCCTGCCGGCGTCAAATTTGAAGCAGTAGACATGGGCGGCGTACCAGGCACACTGGTCACTCCAGACGAAATCAAAACCGACGCGGTAGTGATGTACATCCACGGCGGGGCGTACATTGTTGGCCGTCCAGACGGGTACCACGGCATCAGCGGCAACTACGCTAAAATGCTCGGCGCTCGGGTGTATATGCCGGACTACCGTCTTGCCCCTGAGTACAAGTTCCCTGCCTCTATTGACGACACATTGCGCGCCTACGAGTGGTTGCTTGAGCAGAAAATCCCGGCTAACAAGATTGCGTTCTCTGGCGAGTCGGCTGGCGGCGCAATGGTTGTCAGCGTCATGGTTGCGGCTAAATCGAAAGGGCTTCCATTGCCTGCGGTTGGCTCCTCCATCTCACCATGGGCGAACCTTGAACATACCGGTGCTTCCATGAGCAACCGTGAGGGGCTGGACCCTCTGAAGTGCTGGATATCCTGGCTAGAGCGTTCCTGGGCGACACATTGGCCAATCATCCTCTGGCCTCACCTGTGTTCGCGGACGTCACTGGTCTTCCACCAATCCTGGTGCAGATCGGCGAGAACGAACTGATGTTGAGTGATGCAATGCGCCTTGCAACTCACCTGGCTGATAACCGCGTTCGCGTAAACCTGGAAGTATGGCCTGCGATGTTCCACGCCTGGCACTTTTACGCCGCCATGCTCCCAGAAGGTCAGCAGGCAATGGAGAGCTCCGTGCGCTTCATTGAGGCTGGCCTGGCCGACGCAATTCGCTAAAACGCAGACCGACCGCGACAACGTCCTGGCTGTCGCGGTTCTGCTCATTTTGTTTGTAACACTACCCCTCCCAATACCGCTCATCGCTGACGCAGCATGAGGAACGCAACTTAGATTATGATCACAATCAATGTCGCCCCATCCGTTGTATCAGATGCGGCAACGTGGTCAGGGACGCATCATCAATATGGGATCGATTCTAGGGTTGGTACCTGCGCCCTACTCCGCCCATTATTCGGCGGTCAAGCACGCGATAGAAGGCTATTCAGAATCTCTTGATCATGAGGTGCGTGCCTTCGGTATTCGCGTCTCGGTCATCGAGCCCGCATTCGTGCGTACTGTCTTCGATCAAAACGGCATTGAACCGGACTCGCAGTTGAAGCAATACGATCAGGCTCGACTCGGGTTCAGGGCCCTGCTAGCCGAGGTAATGCCTAAAGCCGACCCTCCGGAAGTGGTGGCCGCGGTAGTCGTGAAAGCGGCGACTGATGTCCGCCCTCGCCATCGCTACACTGCCGGAAAGACAGCTCAACAAATCAGTCTTTTGCGCCGCTTTGCCCCCGCAGGGATCTTCGACAAGACCTTACGCAAGCAATTCCGCCTACCGGCTTGAATCACAAGGTGTATGAGCCGCGGGAGATCAGCGGCGTCGCAGTGCCGCCGAGTCAATTACTCCGGCCAATAAACCTGAGCGACTGTCCGGAATCATCAGAGCACTGCAGTTCAATGACTAAAAGGCGAAGCCCGATCAAAGAAGCCTCACTCCTCGCCCCGCTCGACCAAATGATCGTGCATCGCCTTCTCCGCGCCTGAAGGATCGTTGGCCTTAATAAAGCCCAGAATCACTTCGTGTTCCTTGACGGTCATCTCCCGACCCTTGAAGCGCAGCATGTCTTCCCGGTAATCGGCCATCCACTCGAGGATGGCGCGTGAGATGGCAACATAGATTGGATTACCGGAAATGCGCGCAATCTCGCTGTGGAACTCCATGTCGGCCGGGATGAACTCATCGGTTTTGAGACCTTTGCGCATTTTCTCCAGCACCACTTCCAGCCTTGCCACGTCTGCGGTTGTGGCCTTCTGTGCGGCAATCTTGACCAGGCCGGTCTCGAAGAACGTGCGAGCCTGGCGCAGGTGGTCGACATTCTTCGCAGAACTGGACAGCAGATGACGTGCAGCCAGATCGATCTGGCCGATCATGGAATTCATGTCCACCTGTCCGACCTTGGCCCGCTCACCGTGCTGGATAGTGATCATGCCCATGCCCGCCAGACGCTGCATAGCTTCGCGAACAACGGGCCGCCCCACACCAAAGGTTTCCATTAATTCGCGCTCGGCAGGCATCTGGTCGCCGGGTTGAAGGCCCTCTTCCTCAATGAGGTCGATCAGTTGCTCAAAGACAATGTCAGAAAGCTTCTTACGTTGAATCAGGCGTTTCTTGATCTCTGACATTAACGAATATGTCTCCGTAGGATGCTTAAAAAGTCGGCAAAGGTAGCGCGATTATAATGCCGGCTCAACAGTCAAGCGGCAGTCGATGACCGCCACCGCCCAAGCCTTGAGCGTAGGCACCGGCGATTCCCGCGCGGGTTGCATGAACTGCGGGTCTGACAACGCCGTAACATAACTATCCTGATCCAGCACCGTGCAACCTGTCACCTCTGCACCGATTATCTCGAAGGTTTGCAATTCGCAACTGAGATTGCCCAACCACAGTCTGACGCTTTCACCGCCATCCTCGGACCATCCTAGCGCAACGATGTCCGGCGATGACGTTTCGAATACCAATGCCGATCTCCCGCGCGCCAGCGACAAGCCTTTGATCACATGAAAAACCGGCCAATAGTGTTGCGCCGACGCCACGCTGAAGGGTTCATTTACCGCCCACAAAGCGATCGCGTCAACGCCGCTGCATTGGGCCGCGTGGTAGTGCGCCAGTGTCCAGACGGCTGCAAGCAACCCCCGTTGACGCGGGTCCTGATCACTGAGGGTCAGTCTCTCGCGCTGGGGGTTCGGCGTGAGTTGCCCACCATAGGGGTTGCGCCATGCGCCGACAGCGCTAGTGGTGAGGCGATAAGGTTTGCCGTCAGCCAGTGCTCTTCCAGAACGAAACACATCTGGCAAGGCTTGCAGCGACTCGACGATAGACGCGTCGTCTGCCGCATGCACAATCGGCGACGTGGCGTGTGTCAAGTAATCGAAGCTGCCCGGGGTGGGTCGGCATCGATTGAGTTCGGTGAAAAACGTGGGCACTCCTGCACCGATCATCACCTGCGGCACATATTCGCGAGCCAGTTGTGCGACCTCTACAGGCGTCATACCGCAAGGCCATATGCCGTCGGGCTGATAGCTTTCCAAATACGCGGCGGGTGTAACCAATACACCGCGTATAACAAACCGCTCATTGATTAGCCCCGCCAATTGTCGAAGCTGAGCGTGAGGTTGCGCGTCATCAACCACCACCAGAAGCCAAATGTCGGTTTCGCTGCTTGCACACACGCGCAGCGCCTGCTCCAGTCGATCGAACGCACCGTCGTTGCGCAGGTCCACCAGCAACTCCAGGTGTGCGCTCTGCAACCAATCAATGATTTCCAAAGCTTCGGCGCCGTCATTTAAACGATCCACCCAAAGCCCTTGGCCCAAAGCTGGAAACCCAAGCAACGCTGGCCCGGCGTATTGGATGCTTACTGTGTTCATGAATGCACCTGCGCTTGCCCGATCAACTTCACGCTGATGCACTGCTCCACCGTTTCCCCCGCGTCCAGGATATAAGGGCAAGGCCATGCCAGCGGGCGGTTGTAGGTTTTGAATGAAGCATCGGACCAGTTGCGCTGATCTTCCATTTCGAACACATCACCACTAAAGCTCCATTCAAGGCTCAAGCCCGGCATTGGCGAGTGAACCAGACGCCTGATGTCGAAGAAAGGTTGGATCGGGGCTATCAGATCGGGAAACGCGCCCTGCTGGGTCTGCCCGTCACTGTGGGTCACATGGACCGGCATCGCCACCACGCCCTTGAGCGGATGCAATACCATCAAACCCGCCCTGCAAGTGGTGAACGCGCTGCGGGCCTGCAACCGCACACTGACTGACACTTCTCGTTCGGCCACGCGCATGTCCAGCGACCAGTCCAGCACAGGCTCTTGGCCTTCAGGAGTCACCACCCCCTCGCTCACTTGTCGCCAGAGCCGGTCATCTGCCTGGATCTCACACGAGTGCTGCTGCAGTGAGTAAGTCCCCCAAAATTCATCGCGGATTACCAGTCCAACACTGCGCAAGACCTCGAAGCCACTGACCCGAAGCGTGCGTAGCTGCTGCCCTTCCACGCGAAACGCCAGTGACCCGACGGTCACCGATAACGCAGCAGTAACAGCCTGATCGGTCCCATAAAGGCGCTGGGGAAGGGAGATTTCTGCCGTCATAAACACGCGCTCCGGTGTTTTTATTGGATGGGCACCTGGTAAACGGCGAGCTTTACCGAATGACCTTGGGTGATGAAAAGAGGCTATCACCATTGGTATGATGATGATATATAGTGACCATAGAACCTCCTGACAAGTACAAAAAAATCGCCCCGAGGCGAGGAGATCTGCATGAGCTTAGTGTCGTCTGGAAAAAGTCAGCCCCTTTCTTCGCGCGGCCAGCCAGCCCTCTTTCTTACAGGAGGAATCTGTGCCGTCCTACTTGGGTTATCGGCGCTCAACGGTCCGTTAATAAGCATCCGCAAACTCGACCCGGTGACGGGCAAGGTCGCTCTGAACAACGTTCGCGCGGCCAACGCCGAGGGACAGAACCAGACATTCGCCCTCTCCAACTTCGACGCCAACCAGTTTGTCACTCAACAATGGGTGGGAGATGTCGAAACGGTCGTGGCTGAACGTACCGTTGACCTCACCCAATTGCTTACCGCCATCAACCAGAACCCCGCCCAGGCAGCCTTGGACTACTCGGTGCCCCACGACGGTCAGGCAAAGAACTTTATCGTCAGCGCCCGCGCCAAGGTCAGTGAAGTCAACGTCAAGTCTCCCATGGGACTTCTGGAGCTGGAACTGCCCGCCGGGTCGGTGCCTGCATCCGTAAAAATCCAGCTACTCGCAGGACCTCTGGTCATCAGCACCACGCTACGCGATGTGGCAACCAACATGTCTCTGAACAACTTCACCAATCAGACCCAGTACGCCGATGTGGCCGCCGCCTTGAACCGAAAAGCGTTGGCTCAGGCTTACGCCGCTGCGCCGGCAGCGGAACTGAAAGGCAAGACCATCGAGTTCACTGGGGTGTTTAACCTGCAATCACCCGCCACCATCCGAATTCTGCCAATCAGCCTGACGGTGGAGGAGTAAGGCATGACCAACGATCTGCAAGCGGCTGGGCCACTCCCCCCTGCCCGCGCACCGTTGTCAATGCGGGCGCGCAATATCAGCAAGGTGTACCAGGGCACTACGGCCCTCAAGGGCGTGGACTTCGATGTGGTGCACGCCAGCGTCAATGTCCTGATCGGCGAAAACGGCGCAGGCAAATCGACGCTGATGAAGATTCTTGCGGGTATCGAGCAGCCCACCTCCGGCCAGCTGTTCAGCGGCGACGACGAGCTGACCCTAAGCACCCCCCGGCAAGCCATGGCCTTGGGCATTGGCATCGTCCATCAGGAGCTGAACCTGTGCCCAAACCTCAGCGTTGCCGAGAATATGTTCATCGGCAAGGAACTGCGCGGCCGCTTCGGCAACGTACGCCACCACCAACAGCGCGAACTGGCCCGCACCACGCTGTTGCGAATGGGCCAGGAGATCGATGTCGACACACTGGTACAGGACCTGAGTATCGGTAAACGGCAAATTGTCGAAATCGCCAAAGTGCTGGTCAGTGACGTACGCGTGCTGATCCTTGATGAGCCCACCTCTTCATTGAGCGAAGCGGAAGTGGAAATCCTCTTTTTGCTGATCGCTGAATTGAAGCAGCAAGGGGTGTCGATCATATACATCTCGCATCGGCTTGAAGAGCTGATCGAAATTGGCGACTACTTCACCGTTCTGCGTGACGGCAACCTGGTCGGCACCGGCCTTAAAGGCACCGTGACAGTGGGCTGGCTGGTGGAACAGATGATTGGCCAGCAGATGACCACTGAGCTGCGCGCCGGTGCCGAACCCTCTGTGCACGAAAACGCACCGCAGGCGCTCAGGGTCGTCGACCTCGACGTGGCCAGCGAGCGCGGTTCGCTGTTGCTGAACAAAGTCTCTTTTAGCGTCAAGCGCGGAGAAATAGTGGCTTTCTATGGGCTGATGGGTGCCGGCCGAACCGAGTTGTTCGAGACACTCATTGGCCTACGTAAAGCCATTGGCGGCGAAATACACATCAACGGACAGCACGTACCCTTGCGTCAGGACATCGCCGCACGTATCCAGGCTGGGATCGCCCTGGTGCCCGAAGACCGGCAAAAGCTTGGGCTAGTTACCGGGGCGTCGGTTCGCGACAACTTGCTGCTGCCTAACCTCAACCGTTACCAGCGTCTGTATGGCCTCGCGACACCCGCCATGGACGCCGACGTATCACGAATCATCCGCGAGCTGCATATCAAGACTGAACATGCAGGCGTCGCCATCTCGTCACTGTCCGGCGGTAACCAGCAAAAAGTCGTGGTGGGCAAAAACCTGCTGACGGATCCGCACATATTGCTCCTGGATGAGCCGACTCGCGGCATCGACATCAAGGCCCGACGCGAATTATTCGAGGTGCTCGATCGCCTGGCCCGCAATGGACTGACCATTTTGTACGCCTCCAGTGATCTCAAGGAAATTCTCGGCGGTGCCGATCGGGTGCTGGTGATGTGTCAGGGCCGGATTACCGCCAATCTGCCGCGCCAGCAACTGTCCGAGGCCAGCCTGGTGGCTTGCTCGCAAGTCATTCGCAAAGACCCGCACGGGGCCACGCACCTTCACAAGGAACACGCATGATGGCTGAATCAATGTCATTGCCCACCCGCAAGACCCCGTCCATAAACGCACGCAGCTTGCCGCTATTGCTGTTGAAAATGCGGGCCTATCTCGCCCTGATGCTGCTGGTCATTCTCTTTTCCAGCATCGCGCCTTCATTTCTCTCGGCACGCAACCTCGTCATTGTCGCGGAACAAGTCGCGGTGTTCGCGATTCTCGGAATCGGCATGACCTTCGTGATTCTGGCTGCGGGGATAGACCTGTCAGTGGGTGCCATCGCAGGCCTCGCCGCCATGATTGCCGGCTACCTGATTGCCGAAGGCCTGCAGTTGCCCTGGCTGGGAGTCTCGGTGTTTGGCAGCATCCCGGTAATCTGCATGGTGACATTGGCCGTGGGGACTTTGGTCGGAGCCATTAACGGCTGGTTTATCACGCGCCTCAAGGTTACCCCGTTCATCATGACGCTGGGCATGCTGTACATGGCTCGCGGCGCAGCTCAACTGGTATCCGGAGGCGCAACTTATGGTGATCTGGGCGGGCAAGCCGAACTCAACAACACAGGTTTTCTGCTGCTGGGAACCGCACGCATACTCTCGGTCCCGGTGTCCATCTGGCTGATGATCATCCTGACGCTGGTGGCAGTCTATATCTGCCGCAAGACAGTGTTCGGCCGTCAGGTGTACGCCATTGGCGGCAATGAGCGCGCAGCCGAACTGTCGGGCGTTCGTGTCAATCGGGTGAAGCTGGGTACCTACGCTATTTCCGGATTCTGTGCTGCCTTGGCCGGGCTGATCATCGCCTCACGCCTGGGAGCCGCCAACCCGGCAATTGCGACGTCTTACGAACTGAATGCTATCGCCGTGGTGGTGCTTGGCGGAGCGTCGTTGTTCGGTGGTGTGGGCACCATCGGCGGCACCATTATTGGCGCCTTTGTGCTTGGGGTTCTGAGCAACGGCATGGTGCTGGTGGGTATTTCCGATTTCTGGCAAACGGTGATCACAGGTGCGGTCATCGTGCTGGCGGTAGTGGTTGACCAATTGCAGCGGCGCGTCGAGAAATCCAGCGCCGAACGCGAGGCCAAGGCCCAGGAAACACAGGGTTCGACAGTCTCTAATGCTTGATTTTCAAGGGATGGCAACAACAATGAAAAAGAGCTTCTCTGAGCATCTGTTCTCGCTGGCCGCACTGTCGACGGCCCTTTATGCAACCAGTGCCCTGGCGGTTGAATTCAAACCTTCCGATCATTTGATCGTGATTATCACGCCGTCGCACAGCAACGCCTTTTACAAGGCCGAGTCCGACACCGCACAAGCCGCAGCCAAGAAGCTCGGTTACCGCACCAACGCACTGGTGCATCAGGACGACCCAGACATTCAATTACGCCTGGTACAGACCGCGATCGGTGATTACGCCAGCGCCATCATCCTCGACAATGCCGGCTCGGATTCGTCCATCGCTGCGGTGAAACGGGCTAAAGAAGCAGGAATACCTACCTTTCTGATCGACCGCGAAGTCAACGCCAATGGCATCGCAACGGCACAAATCGTCTCCAACAACTCTCAGTGTGCAACCTCCGTGGCTGAGTTTTTCGCCGAGCAGGTCGGTTTTAAAGGCGAGTACGTCGAATTGACCGGGCGCACTTCCGACGTCAACGCCCACGTGCGCTCCGAAGGTTTTCATCGGGTGCTGGACCAGATTCCCGATATGAAGATGGTCGCGCAACAATCGGCCAACTGGGACCAGACCCAGGGCTATAACGTGATGCAGTCGATCATTCAGGCCAACCCGAACATTGTGGGAGTACTTGCTGGCAACGACACCATGGCCCTTGGCGCAGCCGCGGCCTTGAAAAACGCGGGCAACGACAAGGTGATTGTGGTCGGTATCGACGGCAACCCCGACGTGGTGCGGCAGATTGCTGGCGCAGGTCCGATCGCCGCCACCGGCTTGCAGCAAGCAACAAAAATGGCAGCAATGGCCATGGAGCAGGCCGACCAATATCTACGGACCGGTAAAACCGACAAACCGGAAAAACAATCCGTAGATTGTGTGCTGGTGTCCAAGGACAACAGCCATCAGGTACGCGAGGGTGGTTTCGGTATGCAGTAACGTCTGTCGCCGATGTGAATACGCCGTGAGGTTTACCCGCCCACGGCGCTCACGGCGTCATTTCCAGCGTCGGGGTTTGACGGTGGTGCCGGTTTCAGCTGATTGGTAAGCCGCCTCGACCAGCGCCTGAGTATTGTAATTGTCCGTACCGCTGGTCTCGCATGCCGTGCCTGCGCGTTGATGGTCCAGCCATTGGTTCTGCAGACTCAATACACTCTGCTGAATAGCCGACCATGGCGCCTCGCTCCAGGCCGGTACCTGCGGGGACACATCAACCTCCCTCAGCCCCCCCTGCATGTCATGCACCTGCAATCGAAAATCGGCCAGCAACCGTAACGATCCAGCATCCCCATCGATCTCCAGCAAGGTTTGTGGAAACGGGTCCTTGTGCAACCGGGTGGCGTAGCTGAAATCCACCACGCTGGTAACCCCCGAATCATGGGCCAGCATCACCGTGGCGACATCTTCGCCAAGGATTGCCGGGTTCACCCGCCGGGTTTCACACGTCAAGCGACTGACATCGCCAAATAATGCCCGGGCCACATCGAGCACGTGCACGCCCAAGTCATCGATGATAAAACGCGGGGTCTTGGCCAGGTAGGGCTGTAAACGATACACATCGAAGCCGCTGCGAAAACTTACACGTCCGAAAAAGGGCGTGCCGATGCTGCCCGTGCGCAGCTGTTCGATGGTCGCCCGGATGGCGGCTTGCCAGCGAAAATTTTCATGCACGGTCAAACTCACCCCACGCTCTGCACAGGCATCAATCATTAGTCGGGCGTCCTCCAGAGTCGCCGCAAAGGGCTTCTGACAGATCACCTGAAGCCCGGCCTGCGCCGCCATCAACACCAGCGGTTTATGGGCTACAGTGGGCGTGGCAATGTCAACGAAATCAAGTTGCAGTTCATCGAGCATTATTTGCGCGTCAGTGAACAGCGCTGCATCTGGCTGATACTCGGCAAAAGCGGTCAGCCGCCGGGGATCGCTGTCACACAGCGCGACGATCGCAACGCCCTGCTGCGCCTGCCAGGCACGCAGTTGATTGAGGGCAAAAAAACCACAGCCAATCAAAGCCCCGCGCAATGGTGTGCAGTCCTGCATAGATACCTCTGTTGATATCGGTCCGGTCAAAAAAAACGCCCGGGGTATTAACCGCCGAGCGCTGAACGTCGCTGAGTATGCGCTTGAATCAGGCAGCGTCGGCTTTACGCACCGCATCGATCTTGAGCATGCGGGCAATGATCAGGTCCAGCTCCTTCTCATCGAAAATTTTCTTCCAATCCGGTTTGATGATTTGCTCACGACCATAGTCGATAGCAATCAGGCAAGCATCGGAGAACGGGTTGGTACTGCGGAATGCCACTGCCAGGGCAATCTGGATATGACCGTAAAGCATCGCCTTGGCTGCCGCTTCAGGCACACCGATGCGGTTGATGGTTTCATCCAGCGCTTCTTTCATGAAGCTGCCGACCATGCAGGCCACGGTTTCCACCAACGTCGGTTCCAGATAGGCCAGTTGTTTGACAGTGACCCAGTGCACCTCCCCCACCGGGCCGTACATCACGCCAATGATCTCGGCCAGTTCTGAACGCTGCTTGTCGTTACCGCTCTCAAAAGCTGCGCAAACATCTTGAATAGCTGCGTTGCCACCGAAAGCATCGGCGTACTCTTCCTTGGTGGTTCGCTCAAGAAACACAGACGGGTGACAGGGGTGAGCGACTGCCTGGTGAATGCCGTCACGCTGCGCCAGCAGCCCGGCGTAAGAGGCAGCAGGGTCGAGGGTCAGCAGAATCGCACCGTTTTTCATCTGCGGCACTACAAACCCGGAGACAGTTTCCAGTGCCACGTCGGGCACCGCAAGAATCACCACATCGGCGTGAGCCACCACCTCATCGGTGACCGCCAGCTCACGACCGGCGGCGATGATTTGTTCACGCGCCCGGGGCGAGTTTTCGCAGTACGCCACGTTGTAACGGCTGTGCTGCAGGTTGTTGGAAATGCGCATGCCCATCTTCCCGCCGGCGCCCACAATGGCAATTTTTTTCAGTTCGTATGTCATGGGTTATTCCTCGCTTTGCTTGGCATTCAGGTAGTTCAGGTTGTGTCGCGTCCATTGGTCTTCCATGGCGCAGGTAGACGCCGCGTCGAGTTGCCAGGGAAGCCAGTGTTCGATGATCTGGTTGATGTGCTTGTGGTCGGGCTGGACCTTGCCGCGCATGTAGTCGTAATCCAGCAGGCCTTTCCCCATCGGGCAGCCAGCAAAGGTGAACCCCACCCAACCGTCGCGTCGGGAAAAGCTGAAGTCCTTGACGTGCAGGTTCAGCACACGGCTGGCGGTCATGTCGATCACATCCTTGGGATGCTCGAGCGCTGCAACACAGTTGCCAGGGTCCAGACAGATGCCTAACCAAGGGCTGTCGATACGTTCGATCGCCTGCATAATCCTGCTGGTCGGCACCTGCTCATAAGTCTCCAATGCCAGCTTGACGTCCTGCTCGACAAAGCTCGGCATCACCGTTTCCAACAGCCAGACGGCCTCGTCAAGGGTGGGTTGGTGCGTGTTGCTGTTGAACATGCTTCGCAGGAGGCGCACATCAAGAGTTCGGGCGATATCCAGATATTTCCGTAAGTGCGCGGTTTCCAGCCCGCGCGTACCCAGTTCGAGAATAAGGCCCAGGTCATCTGCTTGGTGTTTGAGCTCAAGCAAGGCCCGCGGCGAGAGCGCTTCGAGACCTTTGTAATCACAGATCTGGAACACCCCCGCGCCCAGCTCTGCGGTCTGCTGCAGCATCATCGGCAGATCCAGGGGGCGTGGCACACGCTCGGATGCACGCCAGAAAAACGAGTAGGTACTCAAGCCGATTGCCATACGTTGCCCTCCTCCTTGGCGATGACTGTGTCAGCGCACTGTCGCGCCGCTTCTTCGAGAATCGATGCGAAGTTCAGCGGGTCATGGGCAAAGCGGCCAAGGAACAACCCATCAACCTTACCGCCAAGTGCGGTCAGCAAGCCGGGCCCGGCGCTGCCGCCATAGATAACCCGGGTTCCGGCAAGCCCGTTCTCGGCGACCCGCTTGCCGAGAGCTGCGCAAACCTCGCCGATGTAGGCCAAAGAAGCTGGCTGGCTGGCACCGATGGCCCACTGTGGTTCATACGCCAGAATCAAATCCCCTTGCAGCCCGGCATCCACCGCACTGGCCAATGAAGCCTCGAGCTGCTCCAGGCACACTTCAACGGCCTCTTCGACGCGTCCGTGGTGCTCCTCCCCAAGACACAACATCGGAGTCAAACCGTTACGCCAGGCTGCGGCCGTCTTGTCGGCAATGCTCCGGGATGTTTCAGCGAAATAGCGCCGGCGCTCGGCATGCCCGATTTCCACCAGGCTACAACCCATTTCCTTGAGCACTGCCGGGCTGACTTCGCCGGTATAGGCCCCCTCGTCCTCCCAAAATACGTCTTGTGCGCCGACCTTGGCGATGCCGTGGAAAATCTCCAGCGCCGGCGCCAGCATCGGAAAACTGGGGATCACCAACACTTCAATCGCGCCACTGCGCACCTGAGGATGCTGTTTGATCTGCTCGGCCACCGCCGCACACCATTGCAGCGTTCGCTGGTAGCCGAAATACATCTTCAGGCTGACCCCGAGTGTTACCGCCGGGCGATTCATCGCGCACTGACCCGTTCATAGTCATTCAGGGTCTGGACCTTGAGCGCGGATGCCGAGCTTTCGTCAAAGCGATAGGTCAGCCACTCCTTGAGCAGGCGACGTGCCAGTTCCAGGCCTATCACCCGTTGACCGAATGTCAGGACCTGAGCGTTGTTGCTGAGGATCGCGCGCTCCACCGAGAAACTGTCGTGAGCGGTTACCGCACGAATGCCTGGGACTTTGTTGGCGGCGATCGCCACCCCCAGACCAGTACCACAAATCAGCAATGCTCGGTCGGCCTGCCCTGCCGCGACTTTTTCGGCTGCCTCTATTGCTATCAGCGGATAAGCCGTATGGCTCTGGCTGTCTACGCCAATATCGTCGACCGACGCTACGGCCGGGTTCGCCATCAGATCGCGCTTGAGGGCTTCCTTGTATTCGTAACCGGCGTCATCGCAACCAATTACAATGCGTAATTTTTCACCCATGGACTGTCTCCTCGGCAAGGTTTGGAGCTCGAAGGCCGACGCGTAGCAACGGCTCGATCGCATTGATAATCAGGGAAAGGGAAACCGCACCTGCGTCGGGTGTGCCGAGGCTTTTCTCGGCGAGCGGCCGTGCACGGCCAATGCGCGGCCGTAATTGAGCGGTGTCGGCAGCGGCTCTTTGCGCGACTTTGGCGGCGATGCCCCAGGCCTCTCCGAGCTCCAGTGCAGACTGCGCTGATTCGCACAGCGACTGGCTGAATGGAACCAGCACATCGACCATGGTCTTGTCGCCCACCTGTGCCTTGCCAAAATGCATTATCCCTTGGCTAGCCCGACGAACCCCTTCGGCAACCAGCGCGGTATCGGGATCCAGGTGATCCCCAAGAGTGGTGCCCAATGCCGTCAATGCCACCCCCCAGAGGGCACCGGATGTGCCCCCCGCCTGGTCAGCCCAGGCATCGGCGGCTAAACGCAGCAAGGTGCCTGCTCCACACTTGAGTGCCTGTACCTCGCGCGCCCTGGCAACGGCGGCCATCACCCCGCGCTGCATGCCAATCCCGTGGTCACCGTCACCCGCAATGGCATCGATCCGTCCCAGTTCATCGGCATGCTGCAGCACGGTGCGCTCGGCCATTTCCAGCGCCTGCAACACGCACTGCGCGGAGCGTCTGGACTTGACGCTGGCTGCCGGAATGACCACCGGTTCGATCACTTGAAACGCCAACTCGCCCAAGGTTTCAGCCAACACCACTGCGCCTTTTCGATACGCCGGGGTCGATACCGGAGCGCACCAGAATCGCTCGAGTTCCTCGTCCAGCCAGCACAGCGTCAGTGAGACACCGGCCATGTCAAAGCTGGTCACCAGCTCACCGACTTCTGGCTCGACCACACGCAGGCCGGCCTCACTCAACAATTGAGAGACGCACCGGTACACCACGAACAGCTCTTCGTATTTCACACTGCCCAAACCGTTGAGGATCACCGCCACGCGCTGGCCATTTACCGAGCCA
This sequence comes from Pseudomonas sp. ML2-2023-6, assembly GCF_037055265.1. Taxonomy (NCBI): domain Bacteria; kingdom Pseudomonadati; phylum Pseudomonadota; class Gammaproteobacteria; order Pseudomonadales; family Pseudomonadaceae; genus Pseudomonas; species Pseudomonas sp. ML2-2023-6. The sequence goes on from NZ_CP146347.1 coordinate 3,440,347, forward strand.
ATATCCTCGGGCAAGTCCTTGAGCAACGCCGCCACCATCAATTCGGCCAGCTCATCAGCGCTGGGAACCGGACGCTCATCAATGCCTGGCTCGCCATGGATGCCCATGCCCAGAGCCATCTTTCCCGGTGGCACATCGAACAAAGGGTGTTGCGCCCCCGGCAACGTACAGCCCGCAAATGCCACGCCCAGTGAGCGGGTTCGGGCATTCGCATGCCGCGCTACGCGCACCACCTCAGAAAACTCATATCCGCTTTCGGCCGCGGCCGAGGCGGCCTTGAACACCACCAGATCGCCAGCGATACCGCGTCGCTTGTGCAGTTCGTCGCTGCCGACGCTGGAAATGTCATCCGTCACGGCTATCACTTCACACTGAATGCCCTCGGCCAGCAGACGGTCCCTGGCCAGACCGAAGTGCAGCACGTCACCTGCGTAGTTGCCGTAGCCCAGCAACACGCCGCCGCCCTTATGGGCAACACGCGCAACGTTGTAGATCTGCTGCGCGGACGGTGAAGCAAACAAATTGCCCATGACCGCCGCATGAGCCAAGCCTTGGCCGACCAGGCCGGCGAAGGCCGGGTAATGACCGGAACCGCCGCCGATTACCACCGCCACGGAGCCCGGCTCACTGCGGGTACTACGTACGACGCCACCGGGAACCTGACGAACTTTATCGCCATGCACCGCGACGAAACCTTGCACCAGCTCGCTGGCAAACGCCGAAGGTTTATTAAACAAACGAGTCATTACTTACTCTCCCTGTAGCGCTTGACGGGTGGGGGTGGGCGGCGTCACGGAAACTGCCCGGCGCTCGCTGCCCAAAGCAACCATAAGCACGGCCGACATCAGCATCAGCCCGCCGACAACGAACATCGGCACGGTGTAATCGCCAGTACTTTCCTTGAGCATTCCGGTGACGAAGCCAGCAGAAAAACCTGCCACGTTGCCCACTGTATTGATCAACGCCACCGCGGCAGCCGCTGAAGCGCCGGTGAGGAATCGAGTTGGCAAGGTCCAGAAGTTCGGCAGTGCAGCGAATATCGAACAAGCGGTAATCGTTACCACCGCCACCGTGGCCGCCGGCGAAGCCATAGCCAGGGCGAGCGGGATACTCACGGCACCGGTCAGCGCCGGTAGCGCAATGTGCCAAGTGCGACAGCCTCTGCGGGTGGCATCTCGCGACCATAGATACAGCGCGACCGCGGCAGGCAAATAAGGAATCGCGGTGATCAGGCCTTTTTCGAACACCGTGAAAGTGGTGCCGAACTGGGCCTGGAAGCCGCCAATGATAGTCGGCAGAAAGAATGACAAAGCGTAGAGGCCGTAGATGAAGCCGAAGTAGATCAGGCACAGCATCCACACCCGGCCATTAAGCATGGCGCGTCCGACACCCGGATGGCCCGCACTGGATTGAGTCTCGCCATGCTCGCGTTCAAGCTCACCGACCAACCAGGCTTTCTCTTCAGCGTTCAGCCATTTGGCTTCCGATGGACGATCGACCAGGTAATACCAGGCAATGAATCCGACAAGAATCGCCGGCAGTGACACGCCGAGAAACATCACGCGCCAGCCAGCCAGTCCGAACAGGCCGTCATGTCCGATCAACCAGGCTGCCAGCGGCGCACCAATGACCACTGTCAACGGCTGAGCCAGATAAAACAGCGCGAGGATCTTGCTGCGGTAGCGCGAAGGAACCCACAGGCTGAGGAACAGGATGGCTCCGGGAAAGAAGCCAGCTTCGGCGATCCCGAGCAACAAGCGCAGCCCGTACAACCCTTCGACACTGCTAACCCAGGTGAAGAGCAAGGACACCACTCCCCAGGACACCATGATCCGCGCCAGCCACTTGCGGGCTCCGAAGCGGTGCAAAGCGAGATTGCTCGGAATTTCCAGCAGGATATAACCGATAAAGAAAATCCCGGATGCCAGCCCGAACTGCGCAATGGTCAGGCCCAAGTCCTGTGTCATGCCATTAGGACCGGCGAAAGAAATCGCCGTGCGATCAAGAAAGTTGATGAAGAACATGAGGCCCACAAAAGGCACCAGGCGCAGCGATATTTTGCGGATGGCCGATTTTTCGGCGCTAAGTGATGCGCAGACAATGGACATGTCGTTTCTCCGACTCATCTACGGTCATGAAGTGCGTCACGACTGGTGTGATGAGGTGATTTCTTATTATGGTCGCTATAAAGCAGCGATCCGACCTTAGGCCTGGCTCGTGATCAAGCGATGGCTTAGGCAAATTTCTAACACGACCCTTTCCAATTGTATACTGTGATGATGGTATGATCTCTATGCAAGCTAGAATAAACCCTCAGGACTATCCTGAGAGGACCGTGCCAGAGGGGTTAGAAAATCAAACAACTGTTTATTTAAAGTTTAGCGGGGCACGCTCAACCATCCGGATACAGCCTGAAATTGTCACTCCGGGAGAGCTTTATATAAGTGCCGCGAGGGGGCGAAGACAGAACAGCTGAGGCAACCAGGCTAGTGTCGCGTGACCAATCTCGTGATAAACACCTCGCGTGGAAGCCAACTCCCGGGGCTCAACGCAGGGCCCTGTAAATCTCGGAAACAACCTGCATCGTCGCGTCTTCGATGGTCCCTTCATTACGGCATACAACCCAGCCGTGATCTGCACTCGCTTGCTCGAACGCCTGGGTACAGGCGACATGTTCTTCCAGCTTATGGATCACCGTACTGCTTAGCCCCCGTCGCCGCGCTGCCGCCCTCGCCCATGAAAGTTCAGGTGCGGTGACAACCCCGACATGCAGGTCGGGCACTCGCACATTTCGTTCAATGTTCAATTGCAGAATTTCTGCGAACGGGAGTATCCGGCGAAAAGCGGCATCAGACGGATACCAGCGATCGATCAGGATGATGCTATCGGGGGGTTGTTTAGTAAGCACGTGCCGGGAAATCCAGGCACGGCTATCAGCAAAGCGTTCACACACCCTTAACTCTAAATCCCGGGTGGGATTTCTGGCGAATGCGTTAACGAGGGTCATCGTTTCAGCCCTGCCGGGGTCGCTTTTTTTCTCGCAAAGCCGGATCACTTTTTTGTTATCGGCCCTCAGTGCTTTCGTAACGGCCTCCAACAGTGTGGTTTTGCCGGTTCCTTTGGGCCCATCTAGAGAAACAAACAGCGGACGATTCATTCTTCAAATATCGATTGTTTTGCGTTTTTTTGCCCTGTTCGTTTGCTGGAACCGCTTGGTGCGACTACGCGAATCGAGTGCAAGGTCCTTATGAACAGACATCAGCGAGCACTTTAACCTTAAACCCGCTCTTTCTCTCAGCGACGCCCTGCTGGAGTCAGATTAGCCCCCAGATATTCGATTAAAGCACTGACTTTTGGCAGCGCTTCGCGGCTCTTTAGCCATACCAAATTCATCGGAAGGCCTTCCGTGGCCAGATGAGGCAAAACCTCCACCAGCGCTCCCGTGTTCAAATGCGCTTGCACCAGCCAGGTAGGCAGTTGGGCGATGCCAAGCCCGGCCAATACTGCCATCACCTCTCCTTCACCGTCCCCCACGGCAATATGGGGGTGCATGATCCTGCGCTCCTTATCACCCTGCTGACGGCCTTTGAAATACCAGGGGATCGCCATCCCGTCGTTCTGCCCATAACCCACGCACAGGTGTGCATCCAGGTCCGACTCCGACTGGGGTTGCCCGTAACGGAGCAGATAATCGGGTGATGCGCAAAAAACCAGCTTCGGCGTGCCGAAAAACCGGTGCCCTATAGAGGCAGGCCACGCATCCGAGCCGCCGATCCTGACAACAATATCAATACCTTCGTGGACCGGGTCGACGTACCGATCCGAGAACGACACATGCGGTGACAGCCGTGGGTGCAGCTTCATGAAATCCAGAATTAGCGGCAGGACATGAAGCCTTCCATAAGAAGCTGGCAGGTCAATACGCACCTTGCCCTGAGGTTCGGTCTGGGTCGAAGTCAGCGCTATTTCAACCTCTTCCAGATCCGAAAGCACCGCCGTACACGTACGGTAGAAGGTTTCTCCCGCGTCGGTCAGTGACAAGCGACGCGTGGTGCGCTGAAACAAACGGGTGCCGAGCCGCCCTTCGAGTCGGGCAATGCTCTTGCTGACGGCAGAGTTGGTCAGGTTCAGGCGGCCAGCGGCCGCCGTAAAGCTGCCCAGATCGGCAACGATAACAAAAACATCAATACCCTTAAGGCGTTCAGACGAAAACATCACCACTCCAATTAATGAATTAAATTCCACTCACTCAGTAGAATTCAGCAAAGATCAAGCTCAGTTTCTCCAATAGGCTATATCAAAACCTATTCTGGAGTTAAGCGACATGCAGTCCTCATCTGCGGCAAGTGCCACATTGGCCCCTGCCGAAACATCACGTTCAGGACTTCAGATTCTGATTATGGCGGTCGCAGCCTTTATTATCGTGACCACCGAGTTCCTGATCGTCGGCCTGCTACCAGCCCTGTCACGAGACCTGAATATCTCTATCGCCCTGGCTGGTCAGGTCGTTACGCTGTTTGCCTTTACCGTAATGTTATTCGGGCCCGTACTCACGGCCAGGCTGGCGCATGTCGAGCGCAAAAAGCTGTTCACCATCATTCTCATGGTGTTCGCGGCATCCAACGTTCTGGCAGCGGTGTCCAGCAATATCTGGGTGCTGGCTGTGGCTCGATTTATCCCTGCCCTGGCGTTACCGGTTTTCTGGGGCACGGCCAGCGAGACTGCAGGCCAACTCGCAGGGCCTGGGCAGTCGGGTAAAGCTGTAGGCCGCGTTTACTTGGGCATTACCGCCGCACTGGTGTTTGGTGTGCCGCTGGGTACCTTGGCAGCTGACACGGTGGGCTGGCGCGGCAGCTTCTGGATCCTGGCAGCCGTCTCCCTGCTGATTGGCATCCTGATGCATCTGGTGATGCCAAAGCTGCCGGTCACCGAAAAATCGCACCCTGACCAGAAACAGACGGCAATCTTGCGCCAACCACGTTTTCTGGCTCACTTGCTGCTGTCGGTCCTGAGCTTTACCGCTCTGTTCACCGCCTATACCTACCTTGCAGACATCCTTGAACGACTCGGCGGCATTCCTGCTGGCCAGGTGGGCTGGTGGCTGATGGGCTTCGGCGCGATCGGCATGGTTGGTAACCACTTGGGCGGCAGTATGGTAGACCGCAAACCGCTGGCTGCCATGGTGGTGTTTCTGGTGCTGGCCGGTGCCGGGATGCTGGCGGCCGTACCGCTTGCACCTCATCACCTTTGGTTGACCGTTGCGTTGGTGGCGTGGGGTATCGGTTACACCGCGCTATTCGTGGTGTGTCAGGTGCGAGTGATGCAGGCCGGTGAGCAATCTCAGGCCTTGGCTGCGACCCTGAATATATCGGCAGCCAACGCCGGCATCGGCCTGGGCGCAATCCTTGGTGGGGTCGGCATCGGTCACTATGGTCTGGGCTCGATCGGCATTATCGCCACCCTGATCGCCGCACTCGCTGTCATCGTTGCACTGCTGATGATGCGTCGTCAGTAACTCAGGCCTGGGAAAGAATGCAATCCAGCAAGCCCGGGAAACGCAGATTGAGCTCCTCCGACCGCAGCGAGTTCATGTGCGTAGTACCGATATTTCGCGTGTGAACAAGCCCGGCGTCGCGCAAGACTCGAAAGTGATGGGACATGCTGGACTTGGGGCGACCGCCGTCCAGCTCGCCGCACGATGCTTCAGCGACGCCCGCAAGATACCGGACAATCTCGAAACGAACAGGGTCGCTCAGGGCGTAAAGCAAACGCTCGAGGATGAAATCGGATGGAACTGGATGTTTGAAGGTGCGCATGTGGCGATGATAACGAACGCTTTCAATGAATGCCATATTTCGAATACTATCGAACAAGCGAAACAAACTTTCCAGGAGCCATGACATGTCTGCACTATTCGAACCGTACACGTTGAAGGACGTCACCTTAAGAAACCGTATCGCCATTCCGCCGATGTGTCAGTACATGGCCGATGACGGCATGGTCAACGATTGGCACTTGGTCCACCTGGCCAGTTTGGCAAGGGGCGGCGCCGGTCTGGTTGTAGTCGAGGCAACAGCCGTATCTCCCGAAGGGCGTATCACGCCAGGCTGCGCCGGCATCTGGAGCGATGCCCATGCCCAGGCGTTCGTGCCCATGGTAAAAGCGATCAAGGCTGCCGGTTCTGTGCCTGGCATTCAGATAGCCCATGCCGGACGCAAGGCCAGCGCTAACCGTCCTTGGGAAGGCGATGATCACATCGCGGATGGCAATCCAAATGGCTGGAAGACCATCGCCCCCTCTCCCATCGCGTTCGGCGGCAATCTGCCGAAAGTCCCCCAGGAAATGACCCTGGAAGACATTGCCCGGGTGCGCCAGGACTTCGTCGATGCTGCACGCCGGGCCCGTGACGCCGGTTTTGAATGGATCGAGCTGCACTTCGCACACGGGTATCTGGGTCAAAGCTTCTTCTCGGAACACTCCAATCAGCGCACCGACGAGTATGGCGGCAGCTTTGAAAACCGTAGTCGGTTCCTGCTTGAGACGTTGGCAGCCGTGCGTGAAGTTTGGCCAGAGAACCTGCCACTGACGGCTCGTTTCGGGGTGATCGAGTATGACGGGCGTGATGAGCAAACGCTGGTTGAATCGATTGAATTGGCGCGGCGCTTCAAGGACGGCGGGCTTGACCTGTTGAGCGTCAGTGTAGGCTTCACTATCGCGCAGACCAATATTCCTTGGGGTCCCGCCTTTCTGGGCCCTATCGCCGAGCGCGTGCGTCGCGAGTCGGGCCTGCCGGTGACTTCTGCATGGGGCTTTGGTACTCCGCAACTGGCACAAGCCGCTATCGAATCTCGCCAGCTGGACCTGGTGTCAGTGGGCCGGGCTCACTTGGCTGATCCGCACTGGCCGTACTTTGCAGCCAAAGAGTTGGGGGTTGAAAAGGCTTCCTGGACGCTCCCTGCGCCCTACGCTCACTGGCTTGAACGCTACAGATAAGTTGACCGGGAAATTGCCGCGTTGTTAGCGGCAATTCTACCCAGGCTATGGAGCTCATCTCACCGGGGTGCGTATGGCTCAACTATGCTTGCGGCGAGTTCTCCAGCTTTAATGCTCGCTTCCAGCTGTCCAGTCCAGCCAGACGTTGCAGGTAAGCCTGCACATGAGGATATTGCACCCCTGCCCTCATCTGCTCGATCACCGTGATGGCGACAAAAGCCAGCATGAAATCAGCCCCTGACAATGTATCCCCCACGATAAAGGATCTGTTCGCAAGCGTACTGTCCAGAAACCCCAGGACCTTCTCAAACTCGGTCTGGGTGTAGCCGTCGAGGAATTTCAATTGAGTCCCGGCGTTGATCTCAAACTGGGTAAATAGCTTGAGTAGCACCGGCACCATCGCCGAACTTTCCGCAAAGTGAATCCATTGCAGGTACTGAAGATAATCCGGTGAATTGAACGCGGGCTCCAGCTGGGGCGCGAACCGGCGGATCAGGTATTCGACAATGGCGCCTGACTCAACGAGCACCTGCCCGTCAAATTCAATCACCGGTGACTTGCCCAGCGGATGAATGTTTTTCAGCGAGGCCGGTGCGAGACGAGTGACCGGATCGCGCTGATAGCGGATCAGGGTGTAAGGCTCGCCAATTTCTTCAAGCAACCAAAGTATACGCAGCGATCGGGACGCGTTGAGGTGGTGAAGTGTGATCATGACGGCTCTCTTTAATGAGGGGGGACACCCGCGGCGCCCGGACTGCTCTACAAGCCCGGACGCTGTCAGTGGTTACTTCAGTTGGGCGACCAGTGCTTTGGCAACACCTTCAGAACTCGCCGGGTTCTGACCGGTGATCAGCTTGCCATCTTCAATCACGAAGGGGGCCCAGTCCGGCCCTTTTTCATAATGCCCACCCAGGCTCTGGAACTCATCCTCGATCAAAAATGGCACGACATCGGTCAGTTCTACTGCCGCTTCCTCACCATTGGTGAAACCGGTGACCCGGCGCCCTTTAACCAGCGGTGCGCCGTCCGCGGCCTTCACATGACGTAGCGCTCCCGGTGCGTGGCAGACAAAACCAATGGGCTTGCCAGAGCGCTCGAAGGATTCGATCAGGTGGATAGACGTCTTCGACTCGGCCAGATCCCACAGAGGGCCATGCCCACCCGGGTAGAACACGGCGTCAAAGTCTTTAGCGCTCACCGTATCCAGCTTGACGGCGGTCGCCAAGGCCTGCTGTGCGGCAGGATCAGCGTTAAATCGATGGGTCATGTCAGTCTGGAAATCCGGCAGTTCACTCTTTGGGTCCAGCGGTGGCTGACCACCCGCTGGCGACGCCAACACCACCTCGGCCCCGGCATCCTTGAAGACGTAGTAAGGCGCTGCGAACTCTTCAAGCCAGAATCCTGTTTTCAAGCCCGTGTCCCCCAGTTGATCGTGGGACGTTAGAACCATCAGAACTTTCATGTCATAGCCCTCATTGCTGCGGTTTGGCCTTTGGCAACGCGATCTGCCTTGGGCTTATGCTGGATGTACTGCATTGCACTGACTATGTACGACCACCGGTTTTTGAATACGTGCAACGCCGAAAAACGCGAATATCATGATAGGCCCCATGCCTGCTGCACAGGCTGCCACATCGATAACTTGGGCGCTGTTTCGACACTGAGTTGTTCCTCTGCAACATAGCAAGAAACCTCGCTCAATATCGTTCGATAAAGATTTCCTCTATTGGCGGTTGCGCCACTCTTGAATTAACGTTTATCCCATCTGTTCATCGTGACTTGGATCCAGTCATCCGCTGCTGTTTCAGGGGGCGGCTTGGTGCACGCGCGCGCATCGCTCATCAAAGTAGTTAACCCACTGATTAATCAGAGTGATTATGAAAGAGCTGCCTCGCCAGTGTGCATCGGGTTCGCGACAGGTGATGCACATCTGCGCGATTTTTCGACAGTCACATTTTCTGGCGCCGTTGAGTCTGCTGTGCATTGCCCTCGCGGGTTGTACCGTGGGGCCCGACTTTGTTCGCCCTGATGTGGCCGCAAATGCCGACTATTCCCGAAAGCAGCTCACCACCACCGCCCAGGCTGATGTCGACGCTGGCGGCGCGGCACAACAGCTGATTGCCGGGATGGATATCCTTGGGCAGTGGTGGACGTTGTTCCGCTCACCGGCACTCAATGCCCTGGTGGCAGAAGCGATGCACGCCAACCCGAATGTCAGCGCCGCACAAGCGGCATTGCGCCAGGCTAACGAACTGGTTTATGCCGACCAAGCGTCGCTGTTCCCTTCCATAACCGGCAATGTGTCGAAAACCCGCGAGAAAATATCGGGGGGCACGACAGGGGCACCGTCGTCATCCATTCTCACGCTGAACTCTGCGTCGCTGAGCATTTCCTATGCCCCGGACGTGTTTGGCGGCACCCGGCGGCAAATCGAATCTTCTACGGCGCAAGCCGAGTACGAGCGTTTCCAACTGGAGGCGACGTACCTCACATTGACCTCCAACGTGGTCAATACCGCGGTCAGCCTGGCGTCTGTACGCGATCAGGTGGCAGCCACCGAAGAAATCATCCGGCTGCAGAGCGACCAGCTCGACCTTCTGCACGCGCAGCGGCGACTGGGCGCGATTGGCGATACTGACGTCCTCACGCAGGAGACCGCGCTGGCACAAACACGCGCCACCTTGCCGCCCCTGCAAAAGCAATTGGCGCAGACCCGCAATCAGTTGATGGCCTACCTTGGGCGGTTTCCCAATCAGGATCAGGACGAGCGTTTCAACCTGGCTTCTTTGCACTTGCCGGAACAACTGCCACTCAGTCTCCCCTCGGCAATCGTCGGCCAGCGGCCGGATGTGCGTTCTGCGCAAGCTCAACTGCATCAGGCCAGCGCCAATATTGGCGTGGCTGTCGCCAACCAGCTGCCACAGTTCAGTATCACCGGATCATTGGGCTCTACCGTGGCCAGCGGAACCAGGTTGTTCTCGGCAGGCAGTGGCGTCTGGAGCCTCGCCGGGTCGATTGCCCAGCCAATATTTGATGCCGGCGCACTCGAGCATCGTAAACGCGCAGCCGTGGCCGCTTATGACGAGTCGGCGGCCCAGTACCGCGGCACGGTGATTACCGCATTCCAGGATGTGGCCAATGCACTGCGAGCGCTTGAAGCCGACGCTGATGCGCTCAACCAGCAGGTGGTGGCTGAACGTTCAGCGCAAGCTAACCTCGGCCTGGTACGAGCACAGTTCCGACTCGGGGCGGTGGCTTACATCAACCTGCTCACGGCCCAACAAACCTACCAGAACACCGTGCTTGCGCGCGTCAAGGCCCAGGCTGCTCGATACAGCGATACCACCGCCCTGTTCCAGGCACTGGGTGGCGGCTGGTGGAATCGCGCTGACGTGGACCCTGCCACGGCTGGCAGTCCCGATCGCTTCGGCCTGCCGTCTTGGCAAGAGATCATGCCGCCTGCCAACAAAAAGGCTGCACCTGCCAATGCAGCGCGGCTGGACTGAATTGAACGATTGAAACAGTGAGAACACCCCATGGCTGACGTCAAGACTGCCTCTCCCCTGCCACCCGAGCCCAGCGCACCGGGCGGGCCACGTAAACGTCGGTTGTGGCGGCCGATGCTGATCATGGTCGGAGTGGTACTGGTGATTGTGGCGATCATTGCCGGGGTCAAATTCACCCAGATTTCAGCGCTGATCGCACAGTCGAAGGTGCCCTTGCCCGCCTCCGTGGTGACGGCCATGCACGTGCCGTTCGACGACTGGCAACCCAGTGTCTCTGCCGTGGGATCGATGAAGGCAGTAAGAGGGGTTGATGTAACCACCGAAGTGGGCGGCATTGTGCGCACCATCGGCTTCAAGCCCGGACAAGAAGTTGCGGCACAGACGCTGCTCGTGCAGTTGAACGCCGACTCGGACATCGCGCTACTGCACTCGCTTGAGGCCACTGCCGACCTGGCAGTCATCGTCCTCAAGCGCGACAAGGCCCAACTCGCGGTGAACGCCGTGTCGCAAGCCCAAGTTGACACTGACAGCGCCGACCTGAAGGCCAAGCTCGCCGCTGCGGAACAACAACGGGCGTTAGTAGCGAAAAAAACCATTCGCGCACCGTTTGCCGGACGTATCGGGATTACCAGCGTCAACCCCGGTCAATACCTTAACCCCGGCGACAAAATAGCCACGCTGCAAACCTTTGATCCGATCTACATCGACTTCACCGTGCCACAGACCCAGCTGGAGGAAATTGCCATTGGCCAAAAGGTCGCGGTGACCGCTGATGGCCTCTCCAATCAAACCTTCACGGGGCGAATCAGCACCATCGACACTCAGTTCGACTCAACCACGCGCAACGTCACCGTAGAAGCGAACGTCGAGAATCCCAAACAAAGCCTGGTGCCCGGAATGTTTGCCCGGGCCATCGTCGAGTCCGGTACGCCACAGCGCTACCTCACCGCTCCGCAGACGTCGGTCACCTACAACCCTTACGGCACCACGGTTTTTATCGCCACACCGCACACCAACGACAAGGGTGAAGAAGTGCTGACGGCGCAACAAGCCTTCATCAAGACCGGGCCTACCCGTGGCGACCAGGTCGCCATCCTGTCCGGCGTGAAGGAAGGCGACCTGTTGATCACCAGCGGCCAGATGAAGCTCAAAAACGGCTCGCCGGTGCAGATCAATAACAACGCCGCCCCGCTGAACGACCCCGCACCGACCCCACAAGAACACTAAAGGTGTCCCATGAAATTTACCGATACCTTTATTCAGCGACCGGTCTGGGCCGTGGTCGTCTCGCTGTTCATCTTGATCCTGGGGCTGCGCTCGATCTTTGAATTGCCGGTAAACCAATGGCCACGGACTGAAAATACCGTCGTCACCATCACTACCGCTTACTACGGTGCTGACGCTGCCACGGTTGCGGGCTTTATTACCCAGCCGCTTGAATCGGCCATCGCACAAGCCCAGGGCATCGACTACCTGTCCTCGTCGAGTATCACCGGCGTATCGACCATTACCGCAACGCTGCGGCTCAACTACGACGCCAGCAAGGCACTCACCGAAATCAATACCCAGGTCAACTCGGTGAAGAACCAGCTACCGGCACAGGCCCAGGAACCAGTGCTGTCGGTCGCAGTCGGACAGACCACGGACGCCATGTACCTGGGTTTCTACAGCGACACACTGCCCACCAATAACATCACCGATTACCTGGTGCGGGTGGTCAAGCCCAAGCTGGACTCGATCCAGGGCGTGCAGACCGCAGAAATTCTTGGCGGGCGTCAGTTTGCCCTGCGCGCCTGGCTGGACCCGGACAAACTGGCAGCGCATAACGTGACGGCGCAGGACGTGTCCACAGCTCTGGCAAACAATAACTACTTGTCTGCCGTGGGCTCGACCCGAGGTCAAATGGTCACGATTGATCTGACGGCCGGGACCGACTTGCACACGGTGGATGAATTCAAGCGACTGGTGATCAAGCAAAAAGGCGATGCACTGGTCTACCTGGAGGATGTGGCGAACGTCACCCTGGGCGCAGAAAGCTACGACAGCAGCGTGGCGTTTTCCGGCAAGCGCTCGGTGTTTATCGGTATCAAAGCGGCACCCAATGCGAACATCCTGACCGTCGCCACCAGTGTGCGCAACGCATTCCCCGAGCTGCAATCGCAGTTACCCGCAGGGGTGCGCGGTGAAATCGTTTATGACTCCACGGAGTTCATCAACACCTCGATTGTTGAGGTGGTGAAGACCCTGGCAGAAGCGATGATCATTGTGTCGGTGGTCATCTACCTGTTCCTCGGCTCGTTCCGGGCGGTGATTGTGCCCTTGGTGGCGATACCGCTGTCCCTGGTCGGGACATTCTTCGTCATGTACCTGCTGGGTTACTCCATCAACCTGCTGACCTTGCTCGCCCTGGTGCTCGCAATAGGCTTGGTGGTGGACGACGCGATTATTGTGGTTGAAAACGTCGACCGCCATATCAAGGAGGAAGGAAAAGGTGTGATGGAAGCCGCGCTGATCGCGGCGCGGGAACTGGGTGGTCCGATTGTTGCGATGACTGTGGTGCTGATTGCCGCGTACGTGCCCATCGGGTTGCGCAGCGGTCTCACGGGAGCTCTGTTCAAGGAGTTCTGTTTCTCCCTGGCCGGTGCCGTGACCGTATCGGCCGTGGTGGCGTTGACCCTCTCGCCGATGATGACCTCACGCCTGTTCAAGTCCGGGCAGGAAGAAGGTCGCTTCGCCCGCCGGCTCGATCAGTACTTTGATTGGCTGCGGGGGCGCTACCGTCGCGTGCTGTCAGCCGGTCTGGATGTCTGGCCGGTGCTGGTGACATTCGGCTTCGTGTTGTTCCTGCTGGTCGCCGCCAGCGGCATGACCGCTAAAAGCGAGCTGTCCCCGACCGAGGACCAAGGCCTGGTATTCATGCAAATCAAAGGCCCGCCGACGGCATCGCCCCAACAGATGGAGCGCATTGCCGACCAGGCTTTCCAGATAGCCAACAAAGAACCCGAATATGCCCAGATGTTCCAGTTGACCGGGCTGCCCGCACTCAACCAGGGGCTGGGTGGGGTGCTGCTCAAGCCCTGGAGCCAGCGCACGCGTTCACAAGCCGATGTGGTGAAAGATCTGCAGCAGAAGTGGAATCAGGTGCCGGGCGCAACCATCGCGGCCTTCCCGCTGCCATCACTGCCGGGCGCTCAGGGTTTGCCGGTGCAATTTGTGATCACTACCACCGATTCGGTGGAAAACCTCAACGAAGTCGCTCAAGCGGTAATGGCCGAGGCGCAGAAACAACAGCTGTTCTGGTTCTCCGACATGGATTTGAAACTGGACAAGCCACAAGCCAGGCTGGTGGTTGACCGGGAAAAAATCGCCGCACTGGGCATGACCCAGGCAGACGTCGGTGCTGCTCTTTCAGCCGCACTGGGTGGCAACTACGTGAACTACTTCTCGACAGCCGGGCGCTCGTACAAAGTCATTCCCCAGGTGTTGCAGGTTGACCGCCTGAACCCGGAACAAATTCTCGATTACTACATTCGCACGCCATCCGGATCCATGATTCCGGCGCGCACGGTGGCGCATATCGAGACCTCGACGCAGCCGGAATCGATCAACCACTTCCAGCAACTCAACTCGGCGACCCTTTCAGGCGTCAGTGGCGTGGCCCAGGGCGAACTGCTGGCGAAGTTGAATACGATTCTGAGCAACGTTGCGCCATCGGGTTACACATCAGACTTCTCGGGTGAATCGCGCCAGTTCATGCAGGAATCAGGCGGGTTCGTCGGTTTACTGCTGTTCTCGATTCTTATCGTCTACCTGGCTCTGGCCTTCCAGTTCGAGAGTTTCCGCGACCCGGTAGTGATTCTGTTCTCGGTACCTCCGGCCCTGTTTGGTGCGCTGGCCTTTATCACCATGGGATTCGCCTCGATCAACGTGTACACCCAGGTCGGGCTGGTGACGCTGCTGGGGCTGATCACCAAGCATGGGATTCTGATCGTGCAGTTTGCCAACGAGTTGCAGCGCGCAGATCGCAGCAAGCGCGAGGCGATTGAAGAGGCAGCCGGCGTTCGTCTGCGCCCGATCCTGATGACCACGGCGGCGATGGTATTGGGCGTGGTGCCATTGGTTTGGGCCTCTGGTGCAGGCGCTGCGGGGCGTCATGACATGGGCCTGGTGATCTTTGCCGGGCTGTCGATCGGCACCCTGCTGACGCTGCTGATGGTCCCGGCGATGTACATGTTTATTGGCACCTCGCACCAGACCGAGCAGACGCACCCTGCGTAGGCGCTGAAGAGCGAAGCGGCTACAAAAGCACTGCAGTATTTACTGCGTGGTAGCGCCCGTTTGATATAGGCTGACTTGCCGCAAACCGCTGGATTCAGCCCCCAAGGAATGATCGAATGGCAGACAAAATGCACCGCTACGAAGTCCAGGTAAGCTGGACTGGCAATCAGGGCACAGGGACATCTTCTTATCGCGGTTATAGCCGGGCACATGTAATCCGGGCAGCCGACAAAACACCTATCGACGGCTCATCCGACCCTTCCTTTCGGGGCGATCCAACACGCTGGAACCCGGAGGAACTGCTGGTTGCATCCTTATCCGCATGCCATAAATTGTGGTACCTGGGGCTGTGTGCCGAAGCCTCAATTGTCGTGTTGGCCTACGAGGACAATGCACAAGGAGCAATGGTCGAGCAAAGCGATGGCGCGGGTCAGTTCACCTCAGTTGTATTAAGACCCAAAGTGGTTCTGGCTTCAGGCGCTGACATCGAGAAAGCGCGTGCACTGCACTCTGCCGCACACGAAAAATGCTTTATCGCACGCTCGGTCAACTTTCCAGTCAGCCATGAGCCGCAACTGTCCGTCAGTCACAATGCTTGAGCCACTGAAAAGGGCAAAGAGTACCCTTTCCAGCGTTGCAGGTATCACCTGCGGGCACGGTCGAGAGTTTTATGACTGGCCCGCTCTGCGGCGAGTCATGTGAATGAGTGCTGTTCTCCCACCCTCCCAGCTGGCTCGTTCTTCGACAGCAAAGGGCACAAAGCCCAATTTTGGATAAAGCAGCAAACCTGCCGTATTTTCGTTGAAGCACGATAACTGCACTTCTGTCGCGTCATGACGTTCGAACGCCAGGGCAGTCATGGTCTCCACAAGAAAGCTCGCCACACCTTGACCTCGCGCCTCCTTGGCGACGATGACATTGCCGATACAGCAAACCCCGCCCGTGTCAGCCCGATAAAAGTTAGCGAAACCAACTACCCTGCCCCCGCTTTCGACAACCGTCGAGTCGAAACGCTGAGCAATGGCCCCCGACAACTGGGCTTCAGTCAGAGGGTATTGCGCTTTTGGGAACATGAAAAACAGTTCCCGCTCACCAAGAGGAAAGCCACAAATCGTCCTGATATCATCAGCCTGTACTGGCCTGTGTTGAAATTTCATCGCCTGCCCCTGAGGTCCATTTCAAAAAATGCCCGTTACGCGCCAAGCTCTACGTAGCTTGACTCTCCACCACCCGTTGCGCCCGATAACCAGCCCCATACGAAATTCAGGGTGGTACGGCCTGCCTGATCAACACCTACAGTGCCACGGGACCAGCCACAGAGAAGCTCGCCGTCCAGGGTCAAACACTGGAAAAGCAGTTCAATGGAATCGGGGCCCGTTACCCGGCCGACTTGATTGCCCGTGCGAATCCGGCCGCCCTGGTAAGTGCCCGAAATAGCATGTTCCTCAACAAGGTAATGAAAAACCGTGCCTGCACCGGATAGCCCCTGGGTGTTGCCCGCGACGATAAATCGGCGATTGTGCAAACGTTCGCTAACTGGAGAAAAAGCGGTTGGCATAAATGTCGCGTCCTGTGATCGAAAGGGTCCATTGCAACTCTGAGTGATCCTACCCGATGTCCGCAAAGACCTGCACCCTGTTCTACCCGGCCCTCGCTGCTCCCTGAACGCTGTCAAAAAAAGAAGAAATCAACCGGCTGGCCCGGCGTTCTGTCAGGCAGTACAGGTACGTTTCGGTGAAGAGCGGCTCGCCCTCGATACGTATCATGCGAATCCGTGGGTCGGGGATAAACTCGGCTTCGGATACCACACCCAGACCGATGCCGCGCACCACGGCTTCACGCAAGGCTTCCCGGCTGCCGATTTCCATGGCAATTCGCGGTTCGACAGCGGCTTCGCTCAAAGCCCGCTCCATAACCAGGCGCGTGGTCGAGCCACGCTCGCGCTGCAACATGGCCTGGCCTTCGAGTGCCTGTAACGGCACGCTCTCATAACGCGCCAGCGGGTGCTTATGGTGGGCAAACAACACAATCGCGTGTCGCGCATAGCGTACGGAGCACAGTGCCGGGTCGTTGTGCAGACCGGCCAGCACGGCAATGTCGGTGGTGTAGTTTTCAAGGTCCGCCAGCACTTGCGCCGAGTTGCCGACCCGTATCGATACATCAATACGCGGATAAAGCTGGTGGTAGCCGTCGACCATTTCGATCACATGAAACGGTCCCACGGCCCCCAGCTTCAATTGGCCACTGTCAAGCCGACCGGAGTCACGCAACAGGTTATGCGCTTCCAGGTCGAGGGCGGCCATGGCCTGGGCAATCGGCAGCAGTTGGCGGCCCACATCGGATAACTCGATGCGCCGGCCACGGCGGTGGAAAAGCTCGACATTGTGCTCGCGTTCAAGCCCTTGCACCTGGGTCGTCAGCGTCGGCTGGCTGAGCCCCAGCGCTCTGGCGCCAGCACTGAAGCTGGCGTGGCGGGCCACTGCGAGAAAAGCGCGCATCCGCGAGGTCGACATCCATAGACTCCATCAATAGTTAACTGCTTAAACCCATATTGAATTGATCACATGACTGTCACGTGACATTCCTAGCCTGTGGCAACTCCATCAGACCTCCTGGAATGCCATGAAAACCCTCTCTCGATTTCTGCGTGTCGCCAGCCTTTCGCTTCTCGCCATCGGCACAGTTGGCCAAGTTTGTGCCAGTGATAAATTGACCATCGGCCTGATTCCGTCCGAAGACTCACAGGCCATGATCGAAGCCAGCAAGCAGGTGTTGAGTCGTCTTGAAAGCACTCTGGGGATGCCGGTCGTGCCTTATGTCGCAACCGACTACAACGGCATCATCGAAGCGTTGCGCTCAGGCAAGCTCGACGTGGCATACCTGGGGCCTTTCTCCTATGTGCTGGCGACATCCGTGGCCGATGTCGAGGCCTTTGCGGTGGCGGTTACCAAAAAGACCGGACAAAGCGCTTACCACAGCGTGATTCTGGCGAGAAAGGACAGTGGAATTCGCGAACTGGCTGACCTCAAGGGGCGCACTTTTGCATTTGTCGATCCAAGCTCGGCGTCGGGCCATCTGTTCCCCAAAGCAGGACTGGAACAGGCGGGTTTCGATCCTGGCACGCTGTTCTCACGGGTAATTTTCTCCGGCTCGCATGACGCCAGCATCCTCGCGGTAGAAAACCACAAGGTGGATGCCGCTGCAGTGGCCGATCGTATTTTCAGCAGCGCCGCGGCCAAGCAAATGATCAAGCAGGACGATTTTCAAGTGGTATGGAGTTCGCGGCCAATTCCTGAGTCGCCGATGGTCTGGCGCAAAAAGCTGGACCCGGCGCTCAAGCTCAAAGTCGCTGCGGCCCTGGCCTCGATCAAGGATGTGCCGTGGGGTGACCAGGGCGTTCTGGATGGCTTTCAGCCCACCACGGACTCGGCCTATGACGTGGTTCGCGACACGGCCAAGGTGCTTAACCTCGACTTGCGGAGCATGAAATGATCCGCATCGGTAATCTGACCAAGCAGTTCGGTAGCAACCCGGTGTTGCGCGGTATCGATCTGCAAGTGGGCGCAGGCGAATTCGTGGTGATTCTGGGCCAGTCCGGTGCAGGTAAATCCACCCTGCTGCGTTGCATCAACCGCTTGGCTCAGGCCGACTCCGGCACCCTTGAAGTGGCGGGTATCGACGCGCTGGGCTGCAGCGACCCGCGACTCCTGCGCCAGCAGGTGGCGATGATTTTCCAGCACCACAATGTAGTGCCGCGCCTGAGCGTGTTGAAAAACGTGCTGACCGGGCGTCTTGGCGCTGTTTCGACCCTGGCATCGGTGCTGCAACTGTTTCGCCGTGACGATATCGAGTTGGCCATGCAATGCCTGGCCCGTGTCGAACTCGATCACAAGGCCCATCAGCGTACTGATTCGCTGTCCGGTGGGCAGATGCAGCGGGTGGGCATCGCCCGCGCATTGGCGCAACGACCCAAGGTAATTCTCGCTGATGAGCCGGTCGCGAGCCTCGATCCAAAGACAGCCAGCCTGGTGCTGCAATACCTGCGCGACGCCAGCCGTGAACTGGGTATCACCGTGCTGTGCAATTTGCATCAGGTCGATTATGCCCGCGAGTTCGGTGACCGGATTGTGGGGCTGGCTCACGGCAGTCTGGTGTATGACGGCAGCGCCGAAGGCCTGAGCGAGGCCGACTTGCAGCGTATCTATCCGGGGCAGCAAGCAACCTGCACTGCCCCCTTGCCTGCCATGAGCTACTGCGCTGAACTGAGGGGCTGAAGATGAAACCGCATAACTATCACTGGACCGTGGACCTGCCCCGTGGCACGCGCAGTTGGCTGAGCACCGGGGCGATTGCCCTGGCGGTGATCATGACCCTGCACTGGAGCGCTCAGGGCGCGCAACTGAGTATCGGCGAGCTGGCCGACGGTTTGCCGCAAATCGGCGACTTTCTGGCCCGTACCGTGCCACCGGATCTGAGCATTCTGCCGCGGTTGCTGGCGCCAGCGGTTGAGACCCTGCAAATCGCAATCTGGGGCACGCTGCTCGGTGTTTTGCTGGCTATCCCGTTGTCATTTCTGGCGGCCCGCAACCTGAGCCGCAACCGCCTGGTGTTTCACGCGACACGCCAGTTCCTTAATTTTACCCGCAGCATCAATGAGTTGATCCTGGCGCTGATTTTCGTCTCGGCTGTCGGCCTTGGACCGTTTCCCGGGGTTCTGGCTTTGGCGCTGCATGGCCTGGGCATGCTCGGCAAGTTTTTTGCCGAAAGCATCGAGGAAATCGACCAGGGGCCCATCGAGGCGCTACAGGCAACCGGTGCCCGACCTCTGCAAGTGATTGTGTTTGGCGTGCTGCCTCAGGTCATCACCGCCTGGATCGCCGTGGTGCTCTACCGCTTCGAGGTTAATCTGCGTTCGGCAACCGTGCTGGGCATGGTGGGTGCTGGCGGGTTGGGATTTGAGCTGGTGAGCAGCCTCAAGCTGTTCAAGTATCAGGAAACCGCCACCTGCATCATCGTCATTACGGTCATGGTGATCATCGCCGATGCCGCGTCGAGCCGACTGCGTAGTGCCATTCAGCGTGGTTCGAGCCATTAACGGCCGTCCTTGTATCGGCTGAGCCGATTCAAACCTGCGATTTATCGATTTGAGCTGTTTTCGCTTGCCCCCGAGTATGGGGCCACCTGCGACAACAACAAAAAAAGGACCCACCATGACATCCCGATTCTACAACCCGGTTGAAACCCGCTTCGGCTGGGGCAGCTTGCTGGAACTTGCCGATATCACCGAACACCAGAGCGTTGCCCTGGTGACGTTTCCCGAGGCGCGGGCGCTGGGGTTGGTGCAGCGTATCGAGGACTTGCTGGGCGAGCGCCTGGTGTATGTGATCGAAGACGTGCAGCCCAACCCGGACGTGGCGCAACTGCGTAACACTTACGAGCGTTTCTGGCGCGAAGCCGGTGACTGCGAGGTGGTGGTCGCCGTGGGCGGTGGCAGCGCGATCGATACGGCCAAGGCTCTGATCGTCGGCACCGAAACCGGCAGCTTCGATGAGTTGCTGACGTTGTTGGCAACCGGCCAACCCTTTACCCCGGCTCGCAGCAAAGTTCTTATCGCGGCGCCTACCACCGCAGGCACCGGCAGCGAAGTAACGCCCTGGGCGACCATCTGGGATTCACTCAGCCAGAAAAAATACTCCCTGCACCTGGACTGTACCTGGCCCAAGGTGGCCATTATCGACCCGCAATTAATGCTCACTGTGCCGGCTTCAGTGACGGTTTCGACGGGGCTGGATGCGTTGTCCCATGCCCTGGAATCGATCTGGAATATCAACGGCAACGCGGTTTCAGACACCTTTGCCGTTGCTGCCATCGAAGACATCCTCGAATGCCTGCCGCTGCTGCGCCACGACCTGTGCAACCCGGAACTTCGTTCGCGCATGGCCCTTGCCGCGCTCAAGGCCGGGATGGCGTTTTCCAATACCAAGACCGCGCTGGCCCACTCTATTTCTTATGAAATGACCCTGCGCTACGGCTTGCCCCATGGCATTGCCTGCTCGTTCACCTTGCCGCTGGTGCTGGGCATGGCATGGGGGCACGACGCAGCACGCGACCGGACCCTGCAGCGAGTGTTTGGCACTGACGTGCACCATGCCCAGCGCCAGCTGCGAGAGTTCCTGCACAACCTCGACGTGAAAACCGAATTCACCGATTACGGGGTGACGGCGGTCGAGGCCGAGAAACTGGTCCAGTTCGCCATGCAGGGCGCACGCGGCAAAAACTTTATCGGTTCACAAGCTGCGTAGCCGCCCCACGGTAATTTCCTGCTGCTCCCATACAGAGTGCCACCCTTGGACCTTGGCCCAAGGGGACGAACAATAATAAGGAAAAGATCATGAATCGTGCCCAAACCCTGTCTGATCTCGCCGTCCCCAGTCCATCGTTTCGCGTGGCTCAGTGGCGCATGCTGCTGGCCGCCATGTTCTGTTATCTGTTTTTCTACACTGGCCGCCAGACCTTCGGCTTCGCCATTCCCGGCATCCAGGCAGAATTTGGCTTGACCAAAGAGACCCTGGGCTGGATTTCTGCCGCGATGCTTTGGTCTTACGCCGTAGGCCAGGCTATCAACGGCAACTTGGCTGATAAATTCGGTGGGCGGCGCATCATGACCTTGGGCGCCGTATTGTCATGCGCCGCCAACTGGGTCACCAGTTTTGCCAGCGGTTTTACCAGCTTGATCCTGCCTTGGGGCATTAACGGCTACTTTCAGGCGCTGGGCTGGGCACCGGGCAGTCGCCTGATTTCCAATTGGTGGAGTGCCGGCGAACGCGGCAAGGTCTACGGCTTTTATGTGTTCGCCGCCGGTTGCGCGTCGGTACTTTCGTATATCACGTCCATCGTTGTGCTCGAAGTGCTGCAACTGGAATGGCGCTGGATCTTCCGCTTGCCCGTATTGCTGATGCTGGCAGGCGGCATCATTTTTTATCTGGTTGCCCGTGAGCGCCCCCAGGACCTGGGCTTTGAGCCTCTGGGTGACACCGGCGTGGCTAATGCCGACGATAAAAACCATGAAGTGGCGCAGGGTGAAGTCGAAACCTCGTTGCAGCGTTACTCCGCAGTATTGAAGAACTTTCGCCTGATCATAGCCGCCGTGTCCCTGGGATTTCAGAACGCCGCTCGCTATGGCCTGATCGTGTGGGTGCCGGTGCATTTTCTGGGTGCTGACTGGAAAAGCGGTGACAGCATGGTCGATCCCAAGTGGATCACCGTTGCCTTGCCGGTCGGCATGGCCATCGGTGCGCTGAGCAATGGCTGGGTCTCGGACAAGCTGTTCGGCTCCAAACGCTACCTGGCGATCATGCTCTATATGGTCTTGGGCGCTGCTACCAGCTTGTGGATGTGGGTCCTGCCGCCCCATAGCGCAATCGGCCTGGTAGCGCTGTTCCTCTGCGGTTTCTTCGTCTACGGCCCGGCTTCCAGTTTTTGGGCCCTGTGTCCCGATCTGGTGGGTGCCAAACGCGCGGGCACCGCCACCGGAGTGATGAACTTTTCGTCTTACCTGTTTGCCGGCCTGGCAGAACCCCTGATCGGCAGCATGCTTGATAGCACGGGCAATACCTCATTGATTTTCGTCGTAGTGACCACTGCGTGCCTGTGCAGCGCCGCGGTCGCGTTGTTTATCAGGCGCTGAACATGTCATTTAGCTGCTTGAATTAACCCGACAGCCCGGCAACAGGAAGCTTTTATGTACCAGTACCACAAGTGGTTACGCTCCTTTCACGCGGTGGCCAAGACCGGCAGTTTTACTCTCGCGGCTGAGTACCTGTGCGTCGGTCAGCCAACCGTCAGCGAGCAGGTCAACGCGCTGGAGAAAAAGTTTTCCGTGGAGCTGTTCCACCGTCGCGGGCGCTTTATAGAAATGAGTTCGGCCGGGCATCAACTCTATGTCATCACCCAGGGCCTGTTCGGCCAGGAAGATGAAGCGGTGCAACTGCTGCAAAGCTTCAAACAGCGCAAGACCGGGATGTTGCGCCTGGGAGCGGTCTCGCCGCCCATTGCGATGAACATGACTTACGCATTGATGCAGCGCCATCCGGATATCGAACTGGAGACCTCGTTCTCCACGGAACGCGAGACCCTGGCACGGCTGTTCAACTTCGATATCGATGTCGCAATCCTCGCGCTGTCCGAGTTCGATGAGCGCTTTCATACCCAGCTGTATCGGCGCTATCCGATTATTGCCGTGGTGCGCGATGACCATCCTTGGGCCCGTCAGGCCGAGGTTCACTTTACTGAAATCAGCCATGAACGCTGGGTAATGCGCGAACAAAGCTCGCGCACCCGGCAATTGGTGGAAGAAAGCTGCAAGCGCCAGGGCGTCGCGCTCAACTGCGTGATGCAACTCAACAGCCGCGAAGCGATTGTGCATGCCATCGCACGGGGCATCGGCATCGGCTTTGTGTCGGCCGTCGAGTATGCAGAAACCCCGGGCACAGTCCCCATCACCTTTGTCGATCACCCACTGTTTATCGACTACCACCTGTGCTGCCTGGGCATACGCAGAAATCGCCCGATGATCGCCGAGCTGTTTGACACCAGCGCCGTGCAATAGACGCCTGAACCCTGAACACAAAACCCCTTGAACCCATCAACACTGGAGATTGACCATGAATTACCAACAACCGACCCGTCTGCAAGCAGTCGTTCTGGACTGGGCTGGCACCGTAGTCGATTTCGGCTCCTTCGCTCCCACCCAGATTTTTGTCGAAGCCTTTGCCGAGTTCGGCGTAGCCGTGAGCCTCGAAGAAGCCCGTGGTCCGATGGGGATGGGCAAGTGGGACCACATTCGCACCCTGTGCAATCAACCGCAGATCGCCGAACGTTATCGCGCGGTCTTCGACCGCCTGCCCAGTGATGCTGACGTCACCGCGCTCTATGAACGCTTTATGCCCCTGCAGATCGAGAAAATCGCCCTGCATTCAGCCCTTATCCCTGGCGCCCTGGATGCCATCGCTGCATTGCGCGACCAGGGTCTGAAAATCGGCTCTTGCTCGGGATATCCGGCAGTGGTCATGGCCAAGGTCGTGGAACTGGCCAGGGCCAATGGCTACGTAGCCGACCATGTGGTCGCCACCGACGAAGTTCCCAACGGCCGCCCACACCCGGCCCAGGCGCTGGCCAACGTGATCGCCCTTGGGGTGAGCGACGTCGCCGCATGCGTCAAGGTCGATGACACCTGGCCCGGTATCCTTGAGGGCCGCAGTGCGGGAATGTGGACAGTCGCCCTCACCTGCTCGGGCAACGCCCTTGGCCTGACCTACGAACAGTACAGGGATCTACCGGAGCAAAAACTGGCTGAAGAGCGTGCCCGCATCAGCCAAATGTTCGAGGGTTCACGCCCCCATTACCTGATCGACACCATTTGCGAGTTGCCGGGCGTGGTCGAAGATATCAACGCACGACTGGCACGGGGCGAGATGCCACAGAGTTACTGATGAAGTTCAGGGGGCACGAGTTTTGCTAGCAAGGTCGAATCTAACCGGCAAACCAATCCTTGCGCCCCTCAAACGTACTGACAATCAAGTCCACCAGCATCTGCACCTCCTTTGGATAGCGCACATCTGCATTCACTGCCATCCATGCCCCCCGCTGCAGGCTATCAGGCAACAACCCTGGCAAGGCGATCAGTTCGCGGTCGAAGTGACTCATATAGTGCGGCAGCAGGCCGATGCAGCCGCCGCAGCGGATGGTTTCCAGCATCAATGAGTAGTCGTGCACGTGTACCACCGAACTCAGCCGCTGTTGCACCAGGTTGTTCCAGGGGCGCAGGGCTTCGATCTGCTGGTCGGGACGCCACTGCACCAGCATGTAGTCGATCAGGTCTTCCAGGTTCTCCGGGCGGGTGATCGAGCGTGAATAGCGTTTGGCGATATGGGGCAGGTAATGCAGGCGAGCCAGCGGTCTCGCTGGCTGGATGCGAAAGCTGGGGCCGGGCCCTGGCGAGTCGACGTCCGACAGCCACAACACCAGGTCGGCCTCTACGCCTTGCAATGATTGCTGGCCATCGAGGGAGATAATGTCCAGCCGCACGCTGGCATTGCGCCGCAGCAAGGCAATCAAGTCGCGACCGAGAATGTCGTGCAGGATCGGTTCGGCCACGGCCAAGCGGATCAGCGGTTGCTCGATCTGCGGCAAGCGCCGGTCCTGAGCGATCAGTTGCGCCTGTAGCTGCTGGCCTGCTTCGCTGAGTACCAACGCCTTGCCCTGATGATTGAACAGTGAGCCGTGTACCTGCTCTTCCAGCTCGGCCAGGCGCTTACGCAGCAGCGTGGTCTTGATATTCAGGCTGCGTGCGGCTTGGGTGAAGCAACCCGAGCGTGCACATGCCAGAAAGTAACTGGCCACATCGGGGTCCACGGCTGCCGGGGCCAATAGCGCTGCTGGCAACTCAAGGTGTTCTCGGTCATGGGGGGCACCGTGGTGCACCGGGTGTTCAAGGAATATCATGCTCGACTCCGTGTCTTGTTGATCTTGTGCATCCAGGCCTTGCGAGGTGACTTACTCCAGGATCCGGTTCAATTGCGCGCCATCAATAGTCAGGTCTACCGCGCCCACCAAAACCTTCATCATGAAGCCAGTTTATGAACCTGACGTTACAGCGATGGCAAAAAACCATGCGTGTGACACTTGACGAGAGCAGGCTATTTGAGTTCCCATGAAACCGGTTTCAGCGCCCTCACGCGAAACCGCCTGCGATAACTCAAATAAAAGGTTTCAGGCCGTGAACAGTTTTTCAGCAGCCCAGCGCACCCGCGTAACCATGCTCGATGTTGCCCAGCGGGCCGGTGTGTCCAAGGCCAGCGTGTCGCGCTTTATTGGCGAAGACCGCGCCTTGCTCTCCGAAGCCATTGCCGAGCGTATCGAGCGTGCGATCAATGACCTGGGCTATCGCCCCAATCAAATGGCCCGTGGCTTGAAACGCGGACGTACGCGGCTGATCGGGATGCTGGTGGCCGATATTCGCAACCCCTATTCGATTGCGGTCATGCATGGCGTAGAAACCGCCTGCCGTCTGCACGGTTACAACCTGGTGGTGTGCAACACCGACCGCAATGACGAGCAAGAGCGTCAGCATCTGGCAGCCCTGCGCTCCTACAATATCGAAGGCCTGATCCTTAACACCCTTGGCCATGACCCTGACGCGCTGCTTGAGCTGCATCAGGAAATGCCCATCGTGCTGATTGACCGTAAAGTCGAGCAACTGCACACCGATCTGGTCGGCCTCGATAACGCTGATGCGGTGCGCATGGCCCTTGAGCATCTTGAGCAGCAGGGTTATCGCGACTTGCTGATGGTCAGCGAGCCGGTCGACGGCACCAGTTCGCGGATCGAGCGCATCCACAGTTTTACCAGCCAGCTGGCCGCACGCCCCGCCCTGCGCGGAACCGTGGTGAAAACCGGCTCGGCACTGCACGCTGATATCCAGACTTTCCTGCACACCCCGGGCCACGGCCCCAAGGCTCTGTTTTGCGCCAACGGCCTCGCCGCGCTGGCCTGCACCCAGGTGCTGCGCGAGTTGAACTGCCAGTTGTTTGCAGACGTGGGCCTGATTGCCCTCGATGACCTGGAGTGGTTCCCGCTGGTTGGCAGCGGCATCACTGCCCTGGCCCAGCCTACGCAACAGATGGGTGCCAGTGCATTTG
Source organism: Pseudomonas sp. ML2-2023-6 (assembly GCF_037055265.1). Classification (NCBI taxonomy): domain Bacteria; kingdom Pseudomonadati; phylum Pseudomonadota; class Gammaproteobacteria; order Pseudomonadales; family Pseudomonadaceae; genus Pseudomonas; species Pseudomonas sp. ML2-2023-6. Next base: position 3,466,823 of record NZ_CP146347.1, read on the forward strand.
ACTGCCTGTTGAAGCGCCTGAGCGGCGACAAGTCGGCTGCTCGGGCGCTGAACTTTGCCCCGCAGTTGATCGTCCGCGGCTCTACACAACCCCTGACTACCTGACACTTTACCGGCTGACAACCCTTGAACCGGTCGCCAGCCGTTTAACGCACAATAAAATGAAACCGGTTTCAGAGATCAATAACAATGACTACATTCCCCGTTTCCATCAGCCTCTCGAGCTACGGCGCCGATCTGGTTCGCCAGCGCGGACAAACCAGCTTCATTGAATTGCTGGCCAAGGCCGGTGTGACCCGTATCGAACTGCGCGAAGAGTTGTTGACCAGCGAAGACCCGAGCACCTTTAGCCAGGCCGTTCAGCAACAGGGGCTTGAATGTGTGTTTTCGTCGCCACTGGAACTGTGGGAAGCCGGACAATCGCGGCCCAATACCCAACTGCAGGCTACGTTGCAGCGAGCCCACGCCTTCAGCGCCAAATGGCTGAAAGTATCCCTGGGCTATTTCACCGAACACTGTGACCTGCAAAACCTGGCGGCCTGCCTGAACCAGCAGCCGGTGCAGTTACTGGTGGAAAATGACCAGACCTCCTACGGCGGTCGCATCGAGCCGATGCAGCGCTTTTTTGATCAGGTCGAGCAGCAGCAAGCGCCGATCAGCATGACCTTCGATATCGGCAACTGGCATTGGCAAGACCAATCGGCCAGCACCGCCGCCCGCCTGCTGGGCCGCTACGTCACTTACCTGCACTGCAAAGGCGTGAGCCGTCGCGCGGACGGCAAACTGATTGCCACGCCACCGACTGCCACCGACTTGCAGCAGTGGCAACACCTGATGACCCATATGCCCCATGGCCTGACCCGCGCAATTGAATATCCGTTGCAGGGGTCGAACCTCGACGTACTGACCCTGGAACACGTTGCCGTGCTGGCCCGCTTGAGCCAACAACAGCAGGAGTTGAGCCATGTCTAAAGTTGATGTGTTGTCGTTTGGCGAAACCATGGCCATGTTGGTCGCCGAACACACTGGCGATCTGGCGCAGGTCGAGCAATTCCACAAACGTATCGCCGGGGCTGACAGCAACGTCGCCATTGGCCTGGCGCGTCTGGGTTTCAATGTGGCCTGGTTGAGTCGCGTGGGTGCGGACTCCCTGGGCCGCTTTATACTCAATACGCTGCAAGCCGAAGGGCTGAACTGCCAGCATGTCGAAGTCGACCCGCAACACCCGACCGGTTTCCAGCTCAAATCCCGGGTTGACGATGGCAGCGACCCACAGGTGGAGTACTTCCGCCGCGGCTCTGCCGCCAGCCACCTTAACCGCTCTGCACTTACCCCGGAGTTGCTCGGTGCCCGGCATTTGCACGCTACCGGCATCCCGCCTGCGCTCTCGGCAAGCTGCAACGAATTGTCCTTTGAGCTGATGAAGTCGATGCGCGCCGCGGGCAACAGCGTGTCCTTCGACCCCAACCTGCGCCCTTCACTGTGGGCCAGCGAACAACAGATGATTCGCGACATCAACGCCCTCGCCGCCCATGCCCACTGGGTATTGCCGGGGTTGAGCGAGGGCCGTTTGCTGACCGGTTACGACGACCCATCCGACATCGCCGCGTTCTACCTCGACCAAGGTGCTGAGGCGGTGGTTATTAAATTGGGGGCCAAAGGCGCGTTCTATCGCACGGCCCAGATTGAACAGTTCGTTGCGGCCGTGCCGGTCGCCAACGTCATCGACACCGTCGGCGCCGGGGACGGCTTTGCCGTCGGGGTGGTCAGTGCCTTGCTGGAAAACCTCGGTTTTGCCCAGGCCGTGGAGCGCGGCAACTGGATCGGCAGTCGTGCCGTACAGAGCCGTGGCGATATGGAGGGCCTGCCAACCCGCGCCGAACTCAACGCCTACCACGCGCTGCCCGCGTCCCTTGAAATCCCTTTATCTGCTTGATCCGTCACCTGCTGCGTAAAAACAAAAACAAGCTCAGGAGCACCACCTATGCAATCGCTAAAACTCGCCGCCCGTCGTTGGTGGTACATCATGCCGATCGTGTTTATCACCTACAGCCTGGCGTACCTTGACCGTGCCAATTACGGCTTCGCCGCCGCCTCCGGGATGGCCGAAGACCTCAATATCACTCCCGGCCTGTCGTCGTTGCTGGGGGCGCTGTTCTTTCTTGGCTACTTTTTCTTTCAAGTGCCCGGGGCGATTTATGCGCAGAGAAACAGTGTTAAAAAACTGATCTTTGTCAGCCTGATCCTCTGGGGCAGCCTCGCCACGCTGACCGGCGTGGTCTCCAGTGCTTACTGGCTGATCGTCATCCGCTTTATGCTCGGGGTGGTTGAAGCTGCCGTGATGCCTGCGATGCTGGTGTACCTGTGCCACTGGTTCACCCGTGCCGAACGCTCCCGCGCCAATACCTTCCTGATCTTGGGCAACCCCGTGACCATGCTCTGGATGTCCGTCGTTTCGGGCTATCTGGTGCAGCACTACAGCTGGCGCTGGATGTTTATCGTCGAGGGCCTGCCTGCTGTGCTCTGGGCCTTTATCTGGTGGCGTCTGGCCGATGACCGCCCAAGCGAAGCCAAATGGCTGAGCAACCAGGAAAAACAGGACCTGCAAAGTGCGCTGGATGCCGAGCAAGTGGGCCTCAAGCCGGTGAAGAACTACGCTGCAGCGTTCCGTACCCCTGCCGTTATCCTGCTGGCCCTGCAGTTCTTTTGCTGGAGCATCGGGGTCTACGGTTTTGTGCTGTGGCTGCCGTCAATTCTCAAGCAAGGCGCGCAGATGGACATGATCGAAGCCGGCTGGCTCTCGGCCCTGCCCTACCTGGCTGCAGTGATCGCAATGCTGGCGGTGTCCTGGGGCTCGGACAAACTGCAAAAGCGGAAACGTTTCGTCTGGCCGCCGTTGCTGATCGCGTCTATCGCCTTCTACGGATCCTACATGCTGGGTGCCGAACACTTCTGGTGGTCCTACGCCTTGCTGGTGATTGCCGGTGGCTGCATGTACGCACCTTATGGCCCGTTTTTCGCCATCATCCCGGAAATCCTGCCATCCAACGTAGCCGGTGGCGCCATGGCGCTGATTAACAGCATGGGCGCGTTGGGTTCCTTTGCCGGCTCGTACCTGGTCGGTTATCTGAACAGCTCGACCGGCTCAACAGCCGCGTCCTTCCTGCTGATGAGCGGCGCCCTGATGATTTCGGTACTCCTGACACTGATGCTCAAACCCGCTGCCAAAGACCCTGCTGCGCCGCAACACAGCACTTCGCAACGTCTGGCCCACTCTTGAATTCAACGTTGGTGATTCCCTTGAAAAAGAATGTCGTGCTCTACAAAGAACTGTCCCCGGCGCTGATGCAGCGCCTTGAAGCTCACGCCAATGTCACGCTGATCGAGCGCCTTGACGCCGAGGGCATGAACAAACTGCGTGCTGCCCTGCCCCAGGCCCAGGGCATTCTGGGTGCAAGCCTCAAGCTGGATGCCCAGTTGCTGGATCTGGCGCCAAATCTGGAGGCGGTGGCTAGCGTGTCGGTGGGTGTCGATAACTACGACATCGACTACCTGACCGAGCGCAAGATCCAACTGACCAATACCCCCGACGTACTTACCGAAACCACCGCAGACACAGGCTTTGCCCTGGTTCTGGCCAGCGCCCGCCGGGTGGTGGAGCTGGCCAATATGGTGCGTAACGGCAAATGGCAAAAAAACGTCGGTCCCGAGCACTTCGGCACCGACGTGCATGGCAAAACCCTGGGCATTATCGGCATGGGCCGTATTGGTGAGGCCTTGGCCCAACGCGGGCACTTTGGCTTCGGGATGCCGGTGATTTACCACAGCAACTCACCCAAGCCTGCGGTCGAAGCACGCTTCAACGCGCAGTACCGCAGCCTGGATGAGCTGTTGCAGCAAGCTGACTTTATCTGCCTGACCCTGCCCCTGACCGCGCAAACCGAAGGTTTGATCGGTGCCGAGCAATTTGCCTTGATGCGCCCCGAGAGCATCTTTATCAATATCTCTCGCGGCAAGGTAGTGGACGAAGCGGCGCTGATTAACGCCTTGCAACAAGGCCAGATTCGCGGCGCCGGGCTCGACGTGTTCGAGCGCGAGCCATTGGAGCTGACCTCGCCCTTGCTGCAACTGGATAATGTAGTGGCCACGCCGCATATCGGCTCGGCCACCTTTGAGACCCGTGAAGCCATGGCCCGCTGCGCCGTAGAGAACCTGCTGGCGGCATTGGCCGGTGCTCGCCCGGCCAACCTGGTTAACCCGCAAGCATTGCGCTGATCAGCGGCCGGCCTTGATCGTGGTCCACACCCGCGTGCGGACCCGATCAATATTCAGCGGCATGGCCTCCAGCGCAAACAGCTTGTCCATCATTGCGGGGGTTGGGTAGACCTTGGTGTCAGCCTTGATTTCAGGGCTGACCAAGGCATCGGCCTGCTCGTTGCCATTGGCGTAATGCACATGGTTGGTGATCCCGGCCATCACGTCCGGGCGCAGCAGGTAGTTCATAAAGCTGTAAGCGGCTTTTTCGTCTGGCGCATCGGCGGGCATGGCAACCATGTCAAACCAGATGGCCGCACCTTCCTTGGGAATCGCATAGCCGATTTCGACGCCGTTATTGGCCTCTTTGGCCCGGGTTTCGGCTTGCAGAATATCTCCCGAAAAACCGACTGCTACGCAGATATTGCCGTTGGCCAGATCACTGGTGTACTTCGATGAGTGAAAGTAGCTGATATAAGGGCGGACCTTGAGCAGCAGCTCTTCGGCTTTCTTGTAGTCGGCCGGGTTCTTGCTGTGATGGGGCAAGCCCAGGTAGTTGAGCGCTGCCGGCAAGATTTCCGGGCCATTATCGAGAATCGCCACCCCGCAGGACTTGAGCTTCTCCATGTTTTCGGGCTTGAAGATCAGATCCCAGGAGTCCACCGGTGCGTTGTCGCCCAGCACGGCCTTGACCTTGGCGATGTTGTAACCAATCCCGGTGCTGCCCCACAGGTAAGGAAAACCATGTTCGTTGCCCGGGTCATTGACCTGCAATGCCTTGAGCAGCACCGGGTTGAGGTTTTTCCAGTTCGGCAGTTGGCTCTTGTCGAGTTTCTTCAACGCCTTGCCCTGGATCTGCCGCGCCATAAAGTGGTTGGATGGAAACACCACGTCATAACCGGACGAACCCGTCATCAACTTGCCATCCAGCGTCTCGTTGCTGTCAAACACGTCATAGCTGAAAGCAATACCGGTATCGCGCTGGAAGTTCTTCATCGTGTCGGGGGCAATGTAGTCCGACCAGTTATAGACCTTCACAGTTTCGGCGGCCTGACACAGCGTACCGGCCAGCATCAGGGGCAACAGGGTCATACGGATCATGAGTCGATTCCTTGCATATTTTGGGCAGCTGTTTTTATTGGCAGGTTTCGGCGATCAAAGGATCAATACATAGGTCTTGCGCACGGTTTCCTGGATATCCCAGATTCCGGTGCTGTTGGCAGGCAACATCAGTGCGTCGCCTGCTTCTATGGTCAGGGTTTCACCATTATCCGGGGTGAAGGTGCAGCGGCCTTGAATAAAGTGGCAGAACTCCTGCTGCATGATCTGCCGACGCCAACGCCCTGGGGTGCATTCCCAGATGCCGGTCTCGACGCCGTCGTTACGTTCGACGCAGGTCACCGACGTCACTGCCACCGGCGTACCAAGCGGTACGGCCACCGGGAAAGACTCTTGCAAGGTCACGTGGGCGGTGTTCTTGAACTGAGTGATGCTCATGGAATGCTTCCTGTTAAGCGCAAGTGTTGGGTTAGTGCATAAAACTTTCCATAAACCCCGCCATGCGGCTGGCAAATTGCCGACGCCAGGGCGGGCTGTCCGGATTGGCCAGGGTTTTGTCTTCGTACACAAAGCTACGAATGATCGCGTTGTAGCCCAGCCAGCGGCACGGCTCAGGCTCCCAGGACTTGAGCGCGCCCAGGCCACCTTCGGTCAACACCCATGGTTGTTTTGTTTCAAGGGTGTCGCGCTGCAAAATCAGGTCGGCCAGGGTGCGCCCGCCCAAATGACTGGCCCCTACGCCCTCTCCACCGTAGCCACCGGCCAGCGCTATCCCCTGTTGGCGATCACACAGCATGTGCGGCTGAAAGCGTCGCGACATTCCCAGGTTGCCGCCCCAGGCATGGCTGATTTCGACGTTTTTCAGTTGTGGGAACAGTTCACCAAACAGGTAGCGGCGCAGTTCGATTTCGTCAGTACTGAGGTCGAAGTTCTCACGCAGGCGTCCGCCAAACTGATACCCCCCCCGAGCCCCGAATACCAAGCGATTGTCCGCGGTGCGCTGGCCATAGGTGACCTGACGACTGCTTTCGCTGAAGGCCTGGCCGTGGGACAAGCCTATTTGATCCCAAATGGCCTGGGATAATGGCTCTGTAGCCACTATCAGGCTCTGCACAGGCAATTGATAACGCCCCAAAGGCGCAAGGGTGTTGGCATAACCTTCCACGGCAGGCACCACCCAACGGCTGCGCACCTGAGCCTTGGCGGTGCGGGCATAACCGGCACGCCACTCTGTGACCGGGCTTTGCTCGTAAATCTTCACCCCCATGCGCTCAACGGCGCAGGCTAATCCGCGTACCAGTTTGGCGGGGTGAATGGTTGCGACATGCGGGGTGAAAATCCCGCCATAAGGCTTGGCGACGCGGATTTGCTGCGCCAGTTCGGACGGGCTCAGCCAGCGGTAGTCAGATTCGTTCAAGCCTTCGCCATAAAGACTGGCCAGATAGCTGCGCAAGCTGACCTCTTGCTCGGGATAGCGCGCAGCGCAATATAACGCACCACCTTTGCGGTAATCGCAGTCGATGCCTTCACGATCGATGACGTTCTTCACTTCATCGGGAATACCGTGCAGCAAGTCGAAGGATTCGCGGCGCTGCTCTGCAGACAAGCCGGCAAGCAAGCGATCCTCGCCCAGCAGGTTGCCCATCAACCAGCCACCGTTGCGCCCTGACGCGCCAAAGCCCGCCGTTTGCGCTTCAACGATGGCGATACTCAGTTCAGGCGCATGTCGTTTGAGGTAGTACGCGGTCCACAGCCCGGTATAACCGGCGCCGATAATGACCACATCGACATCCAAATCGTGCTCAAGGGACGGCCGGGGCGCAAGCTCCTCCCCAAGCTGGTCCATCCATAAACTGATTGAGCGCCATGCTGGCATTACCGACTCCACACCGATCCAAGAATGGCTCGATCCTAGTCGTTAGCGTTATGGCGCGTCTTGCGTGCGTGCCCGCAAAGAAATTTGTTTGGCGTAAGCCTTGGGCGATTGCCCCGTGTGTTGGCGAAAACAGCTGTAAAACGCCGATATCGAGTTAAAGCCCGCCGAAAAAGCCATTTCATCGACTTTGACCTGGACCTCGGCTACATCCATCGCGGCCAGCACATGGCGCAGCCGCGCTTGATTCACATAGCGATAGAAGCTTTGTCCCAGCACCTGATTGAACAAATACGACATCTGATTGCGCGTATAGCCACAGGCCTTGGCCACTTGCTGCAAGTCCAACTCGGGGTCGAGCCAGGGTTGCTGGCGCTCGAAGTAGGTTTGCAGGTCTTGCGCCATAAAACTCAGTTGCCGGGCCGACAGCCCAAGACGACTGACTGCAGGCCGCAGCGGGCCTTGACGCGCCGGGTTAGCGGCAACTTCGTGTACCAGCGAGGCGTATTCGTTGACCTGCCAGATCAGGCCGTCGCGCACGGTAATGGCCTCGCTGGCGCGGAAAGCCACCAGTCCCTGACTGCCGCGCAAGGTCATGCGGTACTGAATAAACGCGGTATTGCCATCCAGACGAATGCGATCACTGTGCTCCAGTGCTTCGTCCGGTTCTCTGGGCATGGACGACTGCACGTACTCGCGGAGTTCATCAAGGCGCATGATCCGATTCTGAAAGAAGTCGTTGTAGGTCACATCCGGGTGATAAAGCGCCATTACCCCGTCAAGATCCCGATGCTTCCAGCACAGGTGATATCGCATCACGGTTTCGCCAGTGGCGCGGGTGTGCTCGGGGCCGTCGTCTGGGGTTGACATGGAACGCTCGAAGGCAAAAAACAGAGAGTGCCGAGTTTGTGCGCTACCTTCAATGGGCACGTGCAGTAGATAAACAGCCTAAGTACATGATTCACATCAAAGTCTGGACAAACAACCGAGGGCGGGGCAAAAAAAGGCTTAGCGCTATCAGTCTTGGATGCTAGCTTGGATCACGAAGGAGTCGTCAACACACGCGGCCAGAATCAAGCCGCTGACACAATTTGAGCTAAAGGAATCGCTCTATGAATACTCAAGGCAACATCAATAAGGTCACCTTCCCGAACGCCTGCCAACTGATGCGCTGGCATTTCCATCCGATGGGCTTCGAGGCAACCATGGACGCACCGAGCAGCATGGTCGCCAGGCTGTTTGACCGCGCCAGTGGTGAAACCCTGATTGCCGTCGCCGGCATCCCCTGCTCGGTGGTCATGACGCCCGGCCAAGTGGGCCGCATCATCCAGTCCGTTGAAGACGAACTCGAAAGCTTTGTGCCGCCGATGACGTGGCAGGCGCAGGCCTGAATACATAAGTCCTGTAGCAGCTGCCGAAGGAACGAGGCTGCGTTCGGCGGCGCAGCCGTCGTAAAACCTGAAATCGTGGCTTATCAGTAAAATCGCGGACTCAGGTTTTACGACTGCTTCGCCGCCGAACGCAGCCTCGTTCCTTCGGCAGCTGCTACAGGCGCTGTATTCAATCCCCCAGTGCAGTGCCTTCGCGGCGCGGATCAGCGCCGGCTGCCCAGCCATCTTTATCCCGCACAATGATCTGCGTACCGCTGGTCATCTCGATAAGCGAGACCTCATGCCCGCGGTCCTGCAACTGCTGCACCAGCGCCGGGCTGACACGACCCGCCTCGAGCTCCGTACCGACATTGCGGCTGCCGAAGTTGGCAAGACTGATGGCGTCCTGCGGGTTCAGTTTCCAGTCCAGCAGGCCTACCACCGCCTTGTTGACGTATTCGATTATCTGAGAGCCGCCAGGCGAGCCAATGGTTGCGACTAACTCGCCACTTTTACGGTCAAACACCAAGGTCGGGGCCATTGAAGAACGTGGGCGTTTGCCTGGTTCGATGCGATTGGCCACCGGCTTGCCATTTTCCTCAGGCACAAACGAGAAATCAGTCAGCTGGTTGTTCAAAATGAAACCATTGGTCATCACATGGGAACCAAACGCAGCTTCAACCGAGGTGGTCATCGATATGGCCCCGCCCTGGTCGTCGACCGCGGCTATCTGCGAGGTGGATATACGCAATGGGGATCGATCGGGAGCCAGTGCTAGGTTGATTCCCGCTGGAACCCCCGCCTTGGCGCGCCCCATGCTCTTGTCTCCGATCAGGGCAGCCCGTGTCTTGAAATAGGCTTTATCAGTCAGCCCTTTCACATTGACGGGCACGAAAGCGCTGTCCGCCAGATACAGCGCCCGATCCGCGTAGGCCAGACGTTCTGCCTCGGCGATCAGGTGCACCGCAGACACCGAAGGCTCCAGACCTGCGCCAGAGTTGCTTGGCACGGGCGGCATCGCAGCCAGATCCAGCGCTGGCGATTTATTCTGCAGGGCTTCGAGAATGCCCAAGGTCTGCAACACGGCGACACCACCCGAAGACGGCGGCGGCATGCCGCAAACTTGCCACTGCTTATAGTCACCACAGACAGGCTTGCGCTCCTGAGCCTGGTAACCACTCACATCGGCCAGGGACAGTGTACCGGGACGGGCGTGGGACCTGACCTTGTCCACCATTGCCTGGGCGACTGGCCCTTGGTAAAACGCGTCCGCGCCCTGAGTGGCAATGGCTTGCAGGGTACGTGCAAGTTCCGGGTTTTTCAGCAATGTACCGACTGGCAGAGCTTGCCCTTGAGGGGTCAGGAAGTACTTGGCCATTTCCGGGGAGTCGGCAATGAATTTGTCGGCGGCGATTTGGCCGTGCAATCGGCGGGACACAGGAAAGCCTTGGCTAGCCAATTGAATAGCCGGTTGGAACAGGTCATGCCAAGGCAGTTTGCCATGTTGCTGATGGGCCATTTCCAGTGCTCTGAGCACCCCTGGCACCCCGACTGAACGCCCGCCTATCTGGGCATCCGCAAAGGGGATTGGCTGGCCATCTGCCCCGAGAAACATACCGGTGCCGGCACCTGCCGGGGCCGTCTCACGACCATCAAAGGCCTGCACCCGCTCGCCATCCCAGTACAGAATAAAAGCACCGCCACCAATGCCACTGGCCTGGGGCTCTACAAGTGCCAGTACTGCTTGCATGGCTATTGCTGCATCAATCGCAGACCCGCCTTTTCGCAGCATCTGTTGCCCGGCGGCGGTTGCCAGAGGGTTCGCTGCCGCTGCCATGTGTCGGGTTGCGTGTACAGGGATCATGTCGGAGCGAAAACCCGAGGATATCTCGGGCGCAGGTGGCAATTCGGCGGTTTTCTGCTGCGGCGGCTGCTCGTTACTGCACCCTCCCATCCACAGGGCCAGCGCTGCCAAACCGATCACACGGGCACTATTGTTTTTGGTAAGCAGGGTGTTAATCAAAACGAGTTCCTTCTACTGATTGTTGTTATTTAGCCGCAAATCATCAAAAAACGCTTTGCCCTGGGGCACGCGGTCCGAGGCTTTGGGGATATTCGGTCCCTGGGCATCCTGACTTTCCAGATACCAGTAGCAATGTTTTACCGCCCGGGTGATACCCACATAGGCCAGGCGCAGGATTTCGTCTTTCTGCGCATTGTCATACGGCTCGGGGTCACCGTCCTTGCCCAGGCCCGCCATGCGATACACCTGATTCTTGTACGGGGACGATGTCAGATGCTGACAGTCACCCAACAGGAAAACAGCATCCGCCTGCAAGCCCTTGGAGCTGTGATAGGTCAGTTGTTTTAACCTGCGGTCTTCTGGTGCCAATCTCGAATCTACATTAACTACAGACTGTATATCCTTTTCTATCAATAACTTATCGCTGCTTTTTCGATACAACATTAAGATGCTATCGCCTGCGTTGTAATGCTCGATCAAGCGCGCAGCCAACCCCTGATCGTCGCGGTGCAAGACACTCACCGGAACTGGAGTCTTGGGTTCGCCGCTGGCCTTGGCCCGTTTACCAGGGATCGATGGCGCAGCACGGACGATATGTTCGGCGGCATCGATGATGTGTTGATGGCTACGAAAGTTGTCGCTGAGCATCACCCTAGTGGTGGCAGGCGACGGGAACTCTTTGTTGAACTCCATAAAGTACTTGGGCGAACTGCCCCGCCAGCCGTAGATCGATTGCCAGTCATCCCCTACACACAACAACGACGAGCGTTGGGCCCCGCGCCCCACATGCATCGCCGGGCCACGGCTGCGGATCTCGCGCAAGCTGGCGCGCAGCCACGATACGATCTGCGGCGAGACGTCCTGAAACTCGTCAATCATCAAGTGCGACAGCGGGCGCAGTTGTGCATGGCTCAGCAATTTGAAGTTCTGCGGGGTGTTCTCGCCAAACAACGAGAACATGCGGTTGTAAGTCATGACCGGCGGGGTCTGTGCCAGCAGGTGAGCTTCGAGCGCCCGCCAGTACAGGCTCAGGGCCTCGAAGAAAAAGCGATCTGGGTCATCCTTGGCAAAGCGCATATCGGCCACGGCAGCTGCCACGTCGAGCCCCAGGTTTTCGATAAAACTTGCCGCCGCGACAAAACTGTCGAGCAACGGCGCCGAACCCAACTCGCCCTTGAGTTTGTAATCAAACCCCGGACCGGCGCTGGCATCACCGGCCAGCGAGCCTACAACACGCTTTGCAGAATCGTAATTTTCCAACCAAATCAATGGCTTATTACAGAAAGCTTGAAACAGGGTGCGTTTGACCGCCCACTCGGCGCGCACGCTGAGTTTGGCTCCGGGACGGCAGATCTGCGGATTCTCACGCGGGTCGAAGCCCAGCACCACCCACGCATCCAGCTCGGCAATATAGCCGTGACAATGGAACTGCGAGCCATTGATCTCGACCGTTTCGCGATTGGGCTCGATACCTTTGATCGGCCACGCCCCGGCGGCAAACCACAGGTCTTCGAGGGTATCGCAGAGTTCTTCGTCACGCTTGGCGGCCAGTTCGGTCACGGCCATGCGCTTTTGCACATCGGGGTGGTCGCGCTCCAGCTCCTTGAGCTGCAAGGCGTGCATGCGCAGCGGTGCCAGGGTCTGGCGGAAGCGCTCATCGCCACTGTAAAGCTCGTGAAAGCAGGCATTGAGCTGCTGACGCTGAGCATCGTTGATGCGCAAGTCAAACGGGTTGCTGTCGGTATCGTCGTCGTTGAGCAAGCTGCGCGTATTCAGGGTCTCGAATGCCTGCAATTGAGCGTATCCGGGCAAGCTGCGCACCATGGGCAGAATCCGCGAGTGGAACGTGCGCACCACATCACGTGCTTCCTTGAGTGACAGCGTACGGCCCCACAGAGCAAAGATTTCCTGCAGCTTCTTGATGAAGTCCTTGCGCGACTCGCGGGTAAAGGTCACTACGGTCATCGAATCGAGTTCAAAACCCAGGTAGTGGGTCAACAGCAAGATCCGCAACACCAGCGACGTCGACTTGCCTGCCCCAGCGCCGGCAACCACCGAGGTCGACGGCGTATCGCTGAAAATCATCTTCCACTGCGCCGCGCTGGGCTGAGCGTGCTCGGGCAGGATCGCGGCAACATCGGCCTTGATCTGTTTTTTCAGCTCGGGGCCCAGCGGCAGCCGCCAGTCATCGAACAGGTTGTCATCAATACCGGGGGCACGCAGTTCCTGCGCACGCGTGTCACTGATAAACAGCACCTGGCGGCCCTCTTCCAGCCCTTCGACATGGCCCTCGGCATAGCCGTAATCAACCCCGGCGCTATGCCCGCTGCGAAACCCGTCAGCCTGGCCCTGTAGCCAGGACGCCGCATGTTGTGCGCGCAAGCGGCTTAAACCACTGCCAAACAATCGCGCCGCGAGACGCTTGAGCAAGGGCAATTGGGTAATGGGGGCAAGTTCATCAGGCAGATCGGGATTGTGTTGCGGCACGCTGACTCCAGGGTGTGAGGCTGTCCGGGCGGATGGGCTATGGTCGCCGCATTGTGCGTTGAGATCTAGCTAATTGCTTGAGCATCAGCCGTTTAGAGCATGCAGTGAAGGTAAATAGCGATTTACTGATGCTCGAATACATCCATTAACTAGATTGGTTTAACGCATTTTTTAAGCTTTTTATCGATATGTTGATGCTGGAGAATCATTCCATCATCAACCGGGTAGCCGTTCACGACCCACGCAGGAGACCTATCATGCTTGAACTCAGACCCTTCGCCACCCTGGGCGGCGCAAACCACGGTTGGTTGGACGCCCATCACCACTTTTCGTTCGCCGAGTACCATGATCCAGCGCGGATGAACTGGGGCAACCTGCGGGTATGGAACGACGATATCATCGCCCCTGGCACCGGGTTCCCGAAGCACCCGCACCGCGACATGGAGATCATTACCTATGTCCGCGAAGGCGCAATCAGCCACGAAGACAACCTGGGCAACAAGGGCCGCACCGAAGCAGGCGATGTTCAGGTCATGAGTGCGGGTACCGGGATTGCGCACAGCGAATACAACCTGGAGTCGTCGCCGAGCAAAATCTTCCAGATCTGGATCATTCCGAATCAGCAAGGCGATGCCCCGGCGTGGGGTGCCAAGCCTTTCCCCAAAGGTCAGCGCGAAGGCTTCGTGACCCTGGCGAGCGGCAAGGATGGCGACCATGAAAGCCTGCGCATCCGCGCTGACGCCCGACTGGTTGCAGCCAACCTCAAAGCCGGAGAAACCGCCGAGTACCAACTGGACAGCGGTCGCCGTGCCTATTTGGTGCCTGCCACAGGGGTGATCGAGGTCAACGGCCTGCGAGCCAGCGCCCGGGACGGCGTGGCCGCAGTAGACGAGTCGGTGCTGCGGGTAACGGCGATTGAAGACAGCGAGATCGTGCTGGTGGACATCGCCTGATCCCCCTTCACCTGTCGCCGCTGCCGCTGGCTGCGCTGGGGTCCGCAGCGACCCCGCAGCGACCCCGCTGCGGCCCCCAGCGGCTACATTCAGGAGGTGGCTAATGCCTGGGCATTGGCCTTGCGGCGCTGAATCAAGTACCCCAGTACCGCCAGTGGCGCAGTTGCCAGCATCACCTCAACGGTGATCAACAGTGGCTGGCTGATAAAGGTCGACACCAGTAGGCTGCCCAGAAAGCACAACCCAAGCTGCAAGGTATTCTGCAAACCCGCTGCTTTACCGGAGTTTTGCGAAAACGGCATCAGTGCATTGGCGACCACAATCGGATAGCTCGCACCGTTCACCAGCGCCATCAGACAGAACGGAATCAGCAAGGTGGCCAACGTTGGCTCGGTCTGAGTCGCGACCAGGTACAGCCCCACCATGCTCGCGCAGTAGGCAACCAGCAACCAGGGCAACAGTGTGCGACCACTGATCCGCTGCAAGGCACTGCGACAGCCGTAACCACCCACCATAAACGCCAGAGTCGGCAACGCGTAGCTCAAGCCGATATCGCTTGGGCTGTAGCCCATGTCACCGAGAATAAACGGCGATGCCGTCAACCAGGCAAAGAAGCTGGCCGAACACGCAGCGAAGATCATCACGTTACCGCTGAAATTTGCCGAGCGCAGGATCTGCCAATAGCTCACCTTCGACTGTGCAACAGCTTTTGGCGTTGAACGGGGGCTTTCCTTGAGCAGCAGCGTGGGCACGATCAGCAACACCGCCAGGCCCAGCAACACCGCGAAAATCGCCTGCCAGCCCAAGTGGCTCAACACCACGGCGCCCAGCAGAGGGGCCAAGGCCGGTGATAGCCCCATTAGCGGCATGATCCCGGCGAACACGCGATTGGCTTTATCGGCCGGATAGCGATCAATCACCAGCGCTTGCCAGGTCACAGCCGCCGCGCAAATACCAATGGCCTGGATAAACCGCAAGCTGAGCAACAGCACGGTGTTATCGACCCAGAACATCCCGGCACACCCCAACGCGAACAGCGACAAACCTGCCAGCAGCACCGGCTTGCGCCCAAGGCGGTCCGACAGCGGCCCCCAAAGCAACTGGCCAAAGGCAAAACCGGCCAAAAAGATGCTTAGACTCGCCCCCACTGCACCGGCGGACAGCCCTAATTCACTGCGCAACGTGCCGAATGCCGGCAGATACATATCCATCGCCAGATAGCCCAGCATGCTGAGCCCCGCGAGATAACAGGTAAAACCAAAAGAGTTCTTCATGTGCACCCAAAAACTTGCCATCAAACAATTTGTTGACTGGCGCGTATTATCCGGCTGAGGATTTGCTTGTGAAGCGATAATAATTGCCAACTAGCATCAAATATTTTGAAGGCAAACCCATGTGGTCTGAATACTCGTTGGATGTAATTGATGCCGTGGCTCGCCACGGCAGTTTCAGTGGTGCGGCTCAGGAGCTGCATCGCGTGCCCTCCGCCGTCAGCTACACCGTGCGCCAATTGGAACAGTGGTTGGCGGTGCCGTTGTTTGTTCGTCGTCATCGCGATGTGGAGCTGACGCCCGCCGGGCAGATGTTTGTCAAGGAAGCCCGCGACGTGATGAAAAAAATGCTCGGCACCCGGCGCCTGTGCCAGCAGGTTGCAAACGGCTGGAGCGGCCAGTTGCGAGTGGCTGTGGACTCGATCATCAAGCATCCGCGATGCCAGCAAATGGTGATCGACTTCTATCGTCACTTTCCGGATGTGGAGCTGATCGTTCAGTACGAGGTGTACAACGGAGTGTGGGATGCGCTGGTCGACGGTCGTACCGACATAGTCATCGGTGCCACGCGCGCGGTGCCAGTGACGGGCAGCTTCGCCTTTCGCGACATGGGCTTTATGCACTGGCTGTGTGTGTCCAGCCCACAGCATGCGCTGGCCTCGGTTGCCGGGTTGCTCGGGGATGATCATCTACGTCCCTACCCCGCGCTGTGCATGGATGACACCTCACGCAACCTGCCCAAACGTGACACCTGGACCCTGGACAACCAGCGCCGAATGATGGTGCCCGACTGGAGCGCGGGGCTGGCCTGCCTCAGCGATGGTTTGTGTGTCGGCATGGTGCCTGCCCATCTGGCGCAGCCCTTGATCGAGCAAGGCAAACTGGTTGCCCTGAACTTGCAACGCCCCTTCCCGGCCAGTCCTTCCTGCATAGCCTGGTCGCAAAAAAATCATTCCCCGGCCATGAGCTGGCTGCTGGAGTATCTTGGCGATACGGCCACCCTTAGCCAGGAATGGCTCAATGAACCTCAAACAGAATCGGATACAGCGACACCACCAACAGAATCGCCATTGTCAGGTTGAAAGCCAGCAACCATTTGGGTTTGGTCAGCACGTTGCGTAGCGCACTGCCGCAGCCCGCCCAGACGCACACGCTGGGTAAATTGATGATGGCAAAGACCAGCGCAATGATGAACACATTGGCGATATAACCCTGGGACGGGGTGTAGGTGGTAATTGCACCGATGGCCATTACCCAAGCTTTGGGGTTGACCCACTGAAAAGCCGCCGCACCCCAGAAGCCCAAAGGCTTGCCCTGGGCCGAATCCGACTCGGAAACCGGCCCCGAGGTCGCAACTTTCCAGGCCAGATACAGTAAGTACGCCGCTCCCAGGTATCGCAGCACGGTATAGGCCATGGGCACGGCCTTGAACACCCCGCCCAGCCCCAGACCAACCGCCAGTACCAGAAACATGAAGCCAAAGCTGATACCCAGGGCATGGGGAATGGTGCGCCGGAATCCGAAGTTGACCCCGGAGGCCAGCAACATGGTGTTATTGGGGCCGGGGGTGATGGAGGACACAAACGCAAACAGTGCGAAGGCAGAAATCAATTCGAGGGAAAACGGCATGGGATTATCCGGCAGTCAGAGGAGCGGTGAACTCACCCTATAGGATTACCGGCTTGGCAGAGCGCTACAGATGGGCTCTATTTTTACCGCACACATTGAAAGTGGATTGCGTTTTTACGACAGCCTTTTCACGTCACGTTCACATCATCAAGTCTAGATTGGCCCCACTCCTTTAATGAATCCCATTTGGCCCGCTCCCCCCAGCGGGCCTTTTTTTGAGCGCTTTTTAATGGCCTTCAATCGTCCAGGGACTTGACCTGTTTCGCCGGTTTTACCGGCTTGGCCGACTTGCCCGCCGCAACGCCTTTGGCTGGAGTCTCAACAGCCACCGGGGCCTGCGTTTCCTTTTCAGCCACTGGCAAGGCATCGATGGTTTTAAACAGCTCGTTAAGGTCAACGTCGCCGACCGTCTCGACCTTCTTCTCACCATCCTTGCCGATCAGGATCACCTTGGCCTTATCAATGATCATCCCCGGCTTGAGCCCGCGAATCAGCGACATCGTGCTCTGGGGTTCAAGGTCCTTGCCATCACGCTTGCCGGTAATCCCGACAATCGTATAAAGCACCATATTGCGCTCGTTAAACGCCTGCTTGGTGGCGGGGTCTTCAAGCGCTTTTTTGAGGGTCACCAGCGTTGGATCGGCATCTGCACGGGCAACGATGACCAGCGGGCGAAACTTGCCGCGGTCCTGCTCAAGGGGGTTGGGAACTTCAACGGCCTGCACTGTGCCAGTCACCAGCACACTGGCGAGGATCAATAAACGGATAAACATCCAGACCTCCTTTTATTATCGGACCGGCTTCGCGAGCGTATTGCCAATGCCTTGAAACCCTTGGCGTTGAGCCTGTCATTCAGAGCTTAGGCCAAGGGCCCAGTCACGCAACCGGGTACTCGGACTTTGCCTTCCATGTTTGTTTTTTGCAACTGCGGTCCAGATCGCTCGCTCATGGAAAGATGAACGCAAAATGCTTGAGCAGCCATGTCAGAGTGATTTGACGGTGCGGTTTTTCGCTCTGTAGTAACGGGCCATTGCTACAACCGCCATCAGCACAATTACACCCAGTGCAATAGGCAAACGATACGGTTTCAGGTCGCCCAGCACACCTTCCAAAAACTCCCCGGCCCAATACCCGGCACTGGCAAACAGCGTTGCCCATGCGGCAGCGCCCAAGGCGTTGATGCAGGTGAATTTCAATGGCGAGACCTTGCACGCACCGATCACCATAGGCCCAACAAGACGCATGCCATACAAGAAACGCACCGAGAAAATCGACACGGTCGGGTACTGGTTGATCAGTTGCGTCACACGATCAATGGCAGCCTGCTGTTTATGCAGCCGCGGTAATAGTCGAGCACCAAAATATCGGCCAGCCCAGAACAGCAACTGGTCGCCCAGCATCCCCGCCAGGCTGGCGTAACCGATCACTGGCAAGAGCTTGAGCACATGCTGGTGCGCAGCCATCCCTCCCAGGATCAGAATGGTTTCACCCTCCAGCAAACAGCCGATAAAGACGGCCAGATAGCCATAGGTTGCCAGCAAGTAATTGAAGTCGATGTGCTCAAACATGCGTGATCTATAGCTCCATTTAAATCAGTGGGTTAAGCGTCCATCTGGTGCAGTCCTGTACACCGCGACTCAATGCCGATGTCGATGATGAATATCCGGAAAATGCGGGTGATTGTGCCTGATCGCGACATGTTGATGCGCATGACTGTGGGGCCCATCCACAGAAACATCCTCGGCATGCTCATGCTGATGATGCTCGTCGTGGGTATGGCGGTGAGTGTGCTCGAGCGACAGATGCTCATGTTCGTGCTCATGGCGTTCCGTGAGATGCAGCCAGACCCCGAAAATCATAAAGGCTGCTGCCAGCCAAAACAGCAGCGATACCGACTCCCCCAGCACCAGAATGGCAATCGCCGCGCCCAAAAAAGGCGCTGTCGAAAAATACGCTCCGGTTCGCGCAGCCCCCAGGCCGCGTAATGCCAGCACAAAAAGCACCAGGCTCACGCCATAGCCTAAAAACCCGATCAGCAGTGTCGGGCTCAGCACGGCTAGCGGCACAAGCTTGGCCCCTAGCGTGAATGCAATCGTGCAGTTCACCAGCCCCGCGAACAAGCCTTTGGCCCCGGCGATAAACAGCGCGTCAGAGGCAGACACCTTGCGCGTCAGATTGTTATCAACCGCCCAGCACAAACAGGCAAAGGCAACCGCCAGCGGCCCCAACCAGGAGTGCGACTCCCCCGCTGCCGCCTCCGAGGGCCACGACAACACAACGCCCCCGGCAATGATCGCCAACATCCCCAGCACAATCCGCCGGTCAGCGTTTTCCTTGAACACCACCCACGCCAACAATGCAGTCAGCACGGGCTCAAGATTCAACATCAGCGAAGCCGTCGCGCCGCTGGTGAGCGTCAAACCGAACATCAGGGCCACAGGCCCCAGAATTCCGCCAAATACAATCGCACCGACCAGCCAGGGCCACTCACTTGCACTCAAGCCAGACGCTGACCAGCCGCGGTCGCGAATGCAACGCACCAGCAGCAGGCCCAAGCCACTGCCCAAATACAACAACCCGGCCAGCATCACAGGCGGCACTTCAGTGCCCAGCACCTTGGCCAACGGAGTACTGGCGCCAAACAGCGCGGCAGCTGCCAATGCGTAAATCACACTTGTATTCATCACACCCACTTCTGTAACAGTCGTGCAAGCATCCTAGCCCAGCCCGGCAACATAAGCCGAAACAGCAATAGGCATGACTCCCACGAAACGGTCGATTTATCGGGATTAAACCAAGCCCGTTCCATATATCTATGATTTTTCGACGGTTTTATCCCGTCACCGAGCAAAAAAATGTGTACAAATGACCGCTATCGAACTTGCCTCATCGGCGCAGGCTCTATATATTCGTCCACCTGTCACGCAGGCACTGAGTACTTTACTGGTTAAAGCACCTTCCTTCCTGACCCGCTTTACAGCGCTACCGCCCGAATGGCGAAATTGGTAGACGCATGGGACTTAAAATCCCCCGGGGGTCAACCCCCATCATCCCTTCGCGTTACAAAAAATCAAAAAAACCTCAATTAAATCAGCCTGTTGAAGCGATTTCCTCTCTGTAAAATACTTTCCAAGTCCATACAGCTCAGCGCTTGGGAGCTATTAGGGAGCCGCAGCGCTCAAAAGTCCAATCTCCAGCAAGCTACGCACCGCCCACATAAGCTCCCGCCAGCCACAGAAGCTCCTGATTGATCGCCAGTCTCTATTGGCAAGCGGCAAGCGAGCAGCTCCCAAGCGGCTTCCAAGTGGATCTTTGGTGATGAGGTAGGAGAGGTGATCGCGCAAAAGAAAAGGCGCACCGCCTCAACCAAAGACGGTGCACCTTATTTTCTACCGCGAGTAAAACACCAGGCTGGTGTTAGGCGGCGCTCATGCTTTTTTCGGAAAATCGCTGTACATCAGCTTTTTTGTAAAAGATCTTCCGGCTGATGTGCATAAATGGTGGCAGCATGTCTTTGTACTTGCCGGTGTACCGCCAAAAGCGAAGGGTCTCAGGAGACAGGCCGAGAATTGCGGCAGCTTCTTTAGCCGGGACGTAATCGCTATTTTGTGGCAAGCGCATAAAAATACCCTTTAAAGTCAATAGGTTTCACCTTTCGCACGTCCTGGGGCTGTCTGGTGTCAATACATGCTCATTGTTTTTTGCGGAGAGGTCAACGACCGATCGTCGTATTTATTTGGGCTTTCTATTGACAGATCGTAAATTTAAGGAGTGAGTACAAGAAAGCTATACTGTTAAGGTTCGGCTTAAGCTTGAGGCGGGGGGGGGGATTTTTTAGGGGGTGACAACAAATGGCCTTTTAAAAGCTGGAATTGCTAGGGCGGTTGGCGGACATCACATACCAATCCCTGATGTGGATCACCGAGGTTTTCCTTGGCAATCTCGAGTTTGTCGGCTGCGATATCGAGCAAGACTACTTTTGCGCCCTCCTCCGCAAATCGACTGGCGATGGCCCAGCCAATGCCATTGAGCGATGCCGCACCCGTGACAACCGCTACCTTATCCTTGAGCAACATATCGGTATCTCCCATATAAGCCGTCAATGGCGGCATCAACCTAGTGGATGTGCAGCCCGCCATTGACGTCCAGAACTACGCCTGTCACGTAGCTCGAAAGGTCAGACGAGAGGAACAGGCAGGCGTCGGCAATATCCTTGGGGATGGCCAGACGGCCAAGAGGCGTCGCGTTCAATGCAGCCTGGCGCCCCTCATCAGTGAGCTTTCCAATGAGCAGCTCGGTATCGACCAAGCCGGGGGCGATCGCATTGACTCGGATACCGTCGATGGCCAGTTCCCGCGCCATGGCCTTTGCCAAAGTCTGCGCCCCACCCTTTGCTGCGGCGTAATGCGGCCCACCAAGCACCCCGCCACCGCGCTGAGCAGCTACCGACCCCATGTTGACGATCGCACCGCTGCGCCGGGCCCGAAGATGTGAAACAAGAGCTCGAGACATGTTGAATGCCCCGCGCAGGCTGACATCCATGACCAAGTCGTAGTCTTCAAGCGTGCTGGCCATCAGCTTGAACGGCTGACTTACGCCGGCGTTATTGATCAGGATGTCTACATGGCCGAAGACATCGATAACCGCATCTACGGCTTGCTGGCAGGCGTCCGCGGAACGGACGTCGCACTGCAATCCGATACAACCGTTCCCGAGCTCAGCAGCCGCCGCGTCGGTCGCGCTCTGATCAAGGTCTATAAGTGCAACACGCGCACCGTTTTCGACGAAACACTTGGCAGTTGCCCAGCCGATGCCTCTCAGCGAGGCGCCACCGGTAACGATGGCGGTCTTGCCTTTAAGTAACATGGTGTTCTCCCTTGTTCTTGTTTTGTGGAGAAAGCGTCGCGGTCACACAGTGAGAATCACCGACCCGCTGGTTTTACGAGCCGCCAGGTCTTGGTGCGCAGTAGCCGCTTCTTTCAACGGATAAGCGTTGTCGATGCGAATGCGTAAAGCACCTTTCTTCACCAGGTCGAACAGCTCTCCTGCGCCGTGCTGGAAGTCAGCCGCCTCTGCCACGTAATGCGAGATGGTGGGTCGGGTGATGAACAATGAACCCTTGTTGCGCAGGTAGGCCAGATCTATGGGCGGTACATCACCGGACGCCCAGCCGAAGGAGGCCACCAGACCGAAGCGTTGCACACAATCTAGAGACTTTTCGAAGGTGTCCTTGCCGATGGACTCGTAGACGACGCTGACGCCCTTGCCATCAGTCAATCGTTTGGTTTCTTCGAGGAAATCGAGCTTTTCGATGTTGATGGGATGGGCGTAGCCGTACTCTTTGAGGATGTGGGCCTTCTCGTCACCCACGCAGGTGCCGATCACATTGGCCCCAAGATGAGAGAGCCACTGGGTCAAAATCAGACCTACCCCACCCGCTGCTGCGTGTACCAGCACCCAATCACCGGCCTTGATGTCTTTCAAACGTGTGGCGAGATACCAGGCTGTGAGTCCACGAAACAGTGCGCCGGCGGCGGTTGCAGAGTCGAGGTTTTGGTCGGGTAGTTTGAACACGCGCTCGGCCAGCACATTGCGTCGTTCAGCGTAGCTTACTCCCTGAGTATCTGCATGACATTGATTTCGATCTGTCCATTTCCAACTTCATGATCCGCCCGTCCAATGGGGACGTTGTAATGAGCGATCCTGTTCATGGACTATCCGAGGTCTCGGCAAAATTGCATCGCTACCTCAGAGATGAACCTACCAATTTCGAGAAACGGTAGCCAGGTTGAGTGCGTTATCGCCCTGCCTAGCTAGCAGGGCCCTATGGTGTAAAGGAGGCGCAGGAGTGTTGCTGCCCAAAATTTCACACGCTAAGTAGTCAGTGGCGAGCGTTGATAAACTCGCGCTCGCAGGCCACCAACGCCGACACCATCATTTTGTCCAAGCTCGTCGCCCAGTATTATTGGAATAATAATGCCCTAACCAACAACTCGTACATACCATGCTGGTGTAGACGTCAGGTACCCTACCCCTGATTATTGGTGATACAAAAATTCAACGGATGAATTCATGAACAGGATGATCTGTGTCGCACTATGCTTTTCGATTATTGCTTCATCATTAACGGCGTGTTCCACACCTTCAAAGAAGACGGGAATCATCGGGCCACAGGTCTACGGCTATACCTTGCATAAGCCGCTCTCCGGCGATGAACTCAACGCGCTCACCAAAACTGGTTTCGAGACACTCCAGGGGGCCAGGGTGTTTCAACGCGATGATGGGTACGGCGGTGAAATTAACGTTTATCTGGATAGCCAAAATCGTCCCAGCGTGATCAACAAGGATAGCCACGTATTCACCAGCGAGGACGAATGTGAATCCGACCTCAAGGCGCAGATGAAGAACCTGCAACAAGACATCGACAGCTATAACAGTACAATCGACCAGTCGGTAAGAGAAGGTGACAAAGCGAGAGGACGCTATGTAAACGTGAGTCAACAACCATGCCGCGTTCGCCATGGTGACCAGGCCGAGCATTATCGTTATGTACTGAGTGTTTCCAAGCGTGAAAAGCCTGCTTCCTCGACATCAGAGTTGGGAAAGAAGATCGACGAGGCTTATACGGGAGCCTGGATGACAGTCTTCGTGGTTGTGCTGGCGCCGTTCGCACTTATTGGCGCCGCAGTTAGTAAGGCGATCGATTGAAATCAGCCTAACATTACAGGCAGCTGTGCGTCGAAAGCGGTCACTCGCGAACGTCCGCTTTTGGCCAACTTGAGCCAATCGGCACAGACAGGACAGCCCGTAAAAATGTTGTGCCTAAGCTGGCTCAACCTTAAAGCAGTTCTGGTTTTAATGAAGTAGTAGAGGCTTGCACACGTACCAAACGCCATAACCATACAACAACAAACAGAGCGAATACATTGATCCCGAGAGTTAGCGGCTTGCCAGTCATAACGGATATCTCCGCTTGACTCCCGATCCAGACTTGGAGATCGAACCTGTGTTCTGTTGGCTTCAACAATACTCCCGCAAAAGCTCCGTTGGAGAAGATGTAGCTGGCTAAAGAAGACTGGATGACCGGGATCTGGATTGACCAAAAGGGCATGCTGCTGCGTAGCGCTTCTGGTGAGCCTTTTAAAATTTTTATGCCACACCAAGTTCCCCACAAATAAAGAGTGAGGAAAACGACCGAAACTAACCCGGGGAGCCAAGAAATACTAACGTCCAGGAATGTGATACCTAGAGCAATTCCTGTCACGCCGCCGCCAATTGTAAGGATGCCTAATGTCCAGCGTTGCCAAGAATGCATTTCGAGCCTCTAGCTAAATTCAGGTGACGATCTAGCAAGCTCGAAAGGCGTAAAAGCACCGGGCTCAGGTTCGAGGCGTCATCAAGGGTATATAGTCAAACTGATCGCTAGGATAGCAATATTAGTTGTCGGTTCAATTATTAAGATAAGGTTAATCAGTTAGTATTTAGGACAATCAGATTCGAAAACGGACTGATGAGCATTCGCTCGGACGCTCAAGCACTGGATGGACGCAATACACTTTCTAATGAAGCGTGCTGTAGACACGGCTAGGAACACCTCTTCTATGCCTCCACTTAATTGGGGCAGTCCTTGCAATGATTGTAATTTAGATCGTTAGAGCTAACCGGCCCAAACGTTGATAATTTACGCCAAAAAATTCTTGCCCAGCCTGCGACAGGCTGTCGCAGTATGATGGCCTCGTATAGCAAAAACATTAATGATCATCGGTGTATTCACCTGTCTGACTATGTGATCAGGGAGGAGTACTTGGAACCTTTATTCAAAAATCGTCCGTACAAGCGGTGTTGCAAGCCTACTTGGAGTGGCTTCAGACGGGACGACCAATGAAATGACACCGCTGCAAACGAGCTCTGGAGTACGAAAGATGATAGTCGGCTCCTCAAGATGTTCGATGTACTACGTAACTTTTCAAGCTTAGCCAGGCATCACCCGATGATTGATACTCCCTTCGGACTTGAAGAATCTAAGATGCTCTGAGAGCGATGACTGAAGACTTAGATCAAGCCCCCTTTGGCCCTCTTCCACCTTTACCTGCGGCGAAATAGCGCACTCTCGAAAAATTTACATCATTCGTTAACGCGGGCTAAATAGCGCCCCCCTTTGCGGCCATTTCCTTTATGGGTTCGTTGAAACGCACCAGCCACTGGATTGCCTGCCTGGCCGTCTTGCTAAACATGTTCGCCATGCCGCTAAGTCATGCGATACAGACGCCGGACGTGCGCCTGATGCTTTGGGGGGGGTTCTGTTCAAGTGGACAATCAAATCTCCTGCCTAAAGATCTCAGCAAGGTGATTGATGCCTTGCAGATAGCCCAATCGAAATCTGTCATGCAACACGGCGACTGCTGCTGTGGTCATGCCGGATTAGCAGCATTACCCTCCAATTACTATCGGCATTTCCTACCGCAGTACACATCAAATACCACCCTTGATAATCCTGATTTCCCAACACGACATCCAAGAATTCGCTGGCCCAGCCTAAGCCCACGAGCCTCTCCCCTTACCTGATCACAACACCGCTGACAATGTCCGGTGCGCCCTCTTTAAATCCTTTTAACGTCCAGCTATGGACTTTAAACGCCCTTAAAGTTTCTTGATCATCAGGAAGTTCGTGCTATGCCTGCTCCATTTACTTTGCCTCACGCAAAGTGTTTGTCTGTGTCCCGCTCACTATGGCCATTGCTGTCGCTTGGCCTGTTTGCAATAAGCCCTTTGTCCTATGCATTGGCTGAAGCCAGCAAAACCGAAAACTCAACCCTAACCTTGGGCGCGGTTAACGTGCAGGGCTCGACTGGCGGCCCGTTGAACGCAAGCAACGTTCTCAGCTCGGTTGATATCCTAGGGGGAGATATCCTCGAAAAGATGCCAGTCAACTACAGTTGGGAGCTGTTTAGCCGCGCACCAGGAGTCATGCTGACTGAGTTCAATCAAGGCACCACATCCGGCAAGATTTCCTTTCGCGGCTTCAACGGCGAAGGTGAAGTCAACGCAGTGAAGCTGCTGATCGACGGCATTCCGAGCAACAGCAATGACGGCAACATGCCGTTCTTGGACATGATTTTCCCCATGGAGCTGGACAGCATTGAGGTGGTGCGTGGCACCAGTGATGCTCGTTACGGCCTCTATAACATCGCTGGCAACGTGAATATGTTGACCCGTACAGGCGGCGATTACAGTAAGGCACGCATCCGTTACGACAGTTTTAATACTCGAGAAACCCAACTTGCAAAGGGCATCGAAAATAGTAATTGGACGCAAAACTACTTCTTCGCTTACCAAAAGGCCGATGGGTATCGGGATCATGCCGAAGCCGACCGATATTCGATGTCCGGCAAGTGGTTCTACACGCCCGATGATGACAGTTACCGTATCGGTCTGATTGCCCGTCATTACGAGGCTGAAGCTCAGGAGGCAGGTTATCTGGCTAAAGACGATGCACATCATCATCCAGAAATGACCAATAGCTTTAACGCTACGGACAAGGGCACGCGGCGCATGAATCAAGTCAGTCTGCATTTCGATACAGACCTGACTGATACGCTGGCCTGGTCAGCGAAGACCTACATGAACACCTTCGATGACCGACGCTGGACACAATATTGGAGCACCAGTTCTCAACAAGAGCGTGATACCTACGAAACCCAGTACGGAGCCCTCACCTCGCTGACATGGCGGCCAGAAGTTAGCTGGCTCTATGACTTCGCCGTAGAAAGTGGTGCAGACATACAACAGCAGCAAAATAAGAGTGAGCGGTATCGCACCAAAGACCGTGCACGTCTGGCTACTACTCGCGATCAAAAATTCAACTTCGACACCTATGGCGCTTATGTCCAGGCTGAGATCAAACCTTTCGAGTCACTGAGAATCGTGCCGGCCTACCGGGTTGACAAGATTGAGGGCGACTTCACCAATGAACTGACCCGCACGGACTACGACATAAACAACTACGGGCTGATCAAACAACCGAAGATCAGTATTGTCTACTCCCCATGGGACGTCGCCAGCATCTACGCAAACTGGGGGCGTACCTTTCAAGTGGGCACAGGGGCTGCTGCTTACAAGATCCCGCCTAGGGATGCAAACCTCGCACCCTCGATCAACGAAGGCTGGGAGACAGGTATCAAGTTCACGCCGGCTGACTGGGTTGATGGCCGGGTCGCCTATTGGCAGCAAGAGGCATCAGGTGAGGTCAGTCGCAGACTGAATGACCCGAGTGGCGAATCCGATAACGTGGGTGAGACCCGGCGGTGGGGTTATGACTTGCAGATGAACCTGCATCCGGACGAGCGCACTGAAATATGGATGGCCTACTCTTGGCAGTATTCTAAGATACTCCAGCCGAGTGCCTCTTTGCCTAACAGCAAAGGTCAGGAAATCGATCACATCCCCCATCATCTTTACAACGCCGGGATCAGCTATGAGGCAACACCTGCCTTACAACTCACCGCATGGATGAATGGCCAAACCAACTATTATCTGGAGCGAGAAAACACGACGGGGACTTATGGTGGTTACGTGCTAATGAACCTCGGTGCAATCTACAAGGTGACGCCGTCTGTGAGCGTCGATCTACAGTTAAAAAACCTTACAAACCGATATTATGAATACGTTTGGTACGATCCAGACGGTGCTCAGGCATCACTGCACTCTCCAGGTGATGGCCGCGCGCTTTACGCCGGAGTGACAGTGGATTTTTGATATGGAATATTGCTGAGGCCAATTTGGCCTCAGCAGATTCAGCACCGGATAGTTATAGTGTGGTTTTAGAGATACCTGCAATGTTGAATCCCGTACCGGCCATGACTTCGAATACATAAGCGCACTTAGTCCGAAAACACACTTATTCTTATTCATTATCGCACTCAAATACGATTTTACGGGATCTAGAAACCAACACTCCTACCAGATCTTGCAGTTGGCATGAGGAAAAATGAGCATGCATTGCTTGTCGGTCGTTCCAAAAACACTCAATTATCCAGCTGTTCGACTCGGCAACCCTTCTTAGCTCACACCTAGCGACACCTGAAAAATTTCGCTCCACCTGATTAAGGATATTAGAAATCCTGAATTCAAAATCATCGTCCATATCAACTTCGAATCCCATTGTGCTTTTCATAAGACCCGACATTTCATTAACTCCACGTTAATACTATTAGTAAAAATGCTCATTGCGCGCTTTCAGCAACACCTGTATCCACCAATGTCACACCGAGCGTTCCTGGAGCATTCAACATTAAAACTACAATAAGTTTACATTGACAAAAAAACAGGACAAAACGTTGACAATTTCTGCCAAACTCATCGTCATCCAGGAGGTGCTCTCCTGGGAGGAGTCATTTGAAATGCCAGCCAAGTCCATACAATTCATTACCTACCCTGAAGTTAGCCTGCTCGATTTAGCCGGGCCCTTAGATGTTTTTATGGCGGCTAACCATTTTGCGCACCCCGATCATCCGCCCTACTCTTTCTCTATTCTCGCGCTAAGCCCAACGACTGAAATACTCTCAAATCTTTCATTAAACGCTGAAGTTTTAGCCGCACACACCTCTCCCGCACATACTCTTATCGTCCCTGGTGGGCCGGGAATACATGCATTTTGTGAGCATCCTAAGTTCTTTACTCATTTTGTGAGTCACGCTGAAAAATCCAAGCGTCTCGTTTCCGTGTGCACTGGGATATTTGCACTAGCGACCGCTGGAAAGCTGAAGGGTCGAAGCGTTACCACCCATTGGTCTGCCTATGACAAGCTAGAGCATGACTTTCCCTCCGTCAGTGTAAAGCGCGGGCCTATATTCATTAACGATGGAGACCTATGGACTTCCGCTGGAGTTACCTCCGGAATCGACCTGGCTCTTGCAATGGTTGAAGTCGACTTGGGGCATTCGGCTGCACTTGAAGTTGCACGTCATTTGGTTGTTTTTTTGAAACGTCCCGGCGATCAAAATCAGTTCAGTTCATCCTTGACCCTACAATCCAAAAGCAGTCAATTTTCAGACCTTCACGCTTGGTTGAACAACAATCTCAGTGGCGACTTATCGGTCTCTACGTTAGCCAGTTTTATGAACATGAGTGACAGAACCTTTGCGAGAAAATACAGTGAAAGCACAGGCAGTACGCCGAGCAAAATGGTTGAACAGCTCCGTTTAGAAGCAGTTCGACACTTACTTGCCACGTCAAGCACCCCACTCAAAACAGTGGCTAGCAAGTGTGGCTTTCGTAATGAATCAACTTTAATCCGTAGCTTTATAAAAAACTATTCAGTCACACCCGGTGAGTATCGAGCACGTTTCAAGTCAAGTCCGACGACAAAGAACTAAACAATACATCATGATTCAATTTTTACACCCAACGACAATAAGCTCTCAATTTTCCCTGTAGCATCACGCATTAGGTTAGTTAGCTTCGGCAGGTCGCGCTCATCTCATGCGACGGCGGCACAGGTACCAATGGTCAGTCGTTGACTGATGGCATCGTCGTAGACCTGTGACGGCACATGAACACCATTCTTGAGATCAATGCCGAAGAGCGGTGGGTGCGCGTCCAAAGTGGCGTGATGAAAGATCAATTAAATACGGTGCTCAAACCTTATGGGCTGTTCTTCGCGCCTGAATCATCCACCTCCAACCGAGCAGCGATTGGCAGATGATCAACACTGATGCCAGTGGCCAAGGCAGCGGCACTTACGGCAAAACCCATGACCACGTGCTAGAGATTCCCACAGTGTTGCTGGGTGGTGAGTTACTCCACAGCTCGCCATCGGAAAAAGGCTCTTTGGAGCAAGAAACAGCGCGTCGCGATCGGATCGGTAAGGTATACCGCTGCGCAGTCGGTATTGCAGACAACCAAGCCTATCTTATTGCGCAAATCTTCCCAAACTTAACCGCTGCCTCACCGGCTATGACCTTGCACATCTCCGCGAGCAAGAGGATAGCTTCAACATTAACAGCGTATTGTGTGGTTCTAAGGGCTCGCTGAGCTTCAGTCGAGGCCAAGCTAAACGTCTTGCCTATCACGAAGTATTCGATCCTCGT
Organism: Pseudomonas sp. ML2-2023-6; assembly: GCF_037055265.1. Lineage (NCBI taxonomy): Bacteria > Pseudomonadati > Pseudomonadota > Gammaproteobacteria > Pseudomonadales > Pseudomonadaceae > Pseudomonas > Pseudomonas sp. ML2-2023-6. The sequence continues at coordinate 3,496,829 of NZ_CP146347.1, forward strand.
AAACGTGCGCTATGCAGGTTTTATGGATGCTTTGCGCGACGCAAAAGCGCTGATGCAGCTCAAGCCTTTATAGATTGAGACAGTTGACTCCAAAGTCCTGATGCTTGCGATGAAGGACATCGACTGGCACTGCGTTGCTGAATACTTCCCCGAAATTCCAGAAACACCCACATCGGGCTTCAACCTCATTGGGTTCAGCGGGGACGATGAAGCCACTGTCCCGCAGAGTGTTCATGACTTTGTCTTGCACCTGCAACAAGACACCTCCATATTACGCTTGGGCCATACACTTTCCATACCTATGGATATGAGACTACGAATGCTGAGATGTCTAAAGTGATTTACAAACAACCCTGGGGCCCACTAGTAACAAAAATGAATGTTTCAGGCCGGCTATTAGCTTATGGCTATTCTTGCCGAAGCCAGGTAAGCAAAAAGAGAGTGTAACTGTTCTACATCCGCTGCAGGCGCTACTCGCGGTAGTCAGGAATGCTCCGGCCTGACCAGTAGCACATCGTTGAGCGTCAAACCTTGGTGCGAATAAGCGGTTAGGTCTAATGCTAGCTGCCGCTTGCCTTGCCGCCCGGTATCGTTTCGCGAGAGAACATTCGTCGATACTCTGAAGGTGACGTTCCAAGCTGAGCGCCAAATTGTTGCCTCAAGGACAAGGGGGTTCCAAAACCGGCCTCGCCGGCAACGCATTCAATAGGTAAATCAGTCGTTTCAAGCAGTTCTTGCGCCCTGACGACTCGCTGAGCATTCAACCATTTAGAGACGGTACTGCCAGTGGCCTCCCGAAACCGCCGGGTAAAAGTACGCCTGCTCATTTTCGCCCTGTCTGCCATGACGTCGAGCGATAGATCACTGGCCAGGTTCACTCGAGCCCACGCCAACACATCGGACAAATGAGTCTCGCTAGAGAGTTTCGGCACAGGATGCTCCACGTATTGAGCCTGACCTCCCTGCCTGTGCGGTGGGGTAACCAACATCTTCGCGGTGCGATTCGCCACATCAGCTCCGAGCCGCTGACGCACCAAATGCAGGCAACAATCGATTGCCGCCACCGTTCCAGCCGAGGTCATGATGTTGCCGTCACTGACATAGAGCACATCGGGCCTGAAGCCAACCTCAGGAAAGCGTCGCGAAAACTCGTCTCTGCCTGCCCAGTGAGTGGTCGCCTCTTTACCATCAAGCAGTCCGGCTTCTCCAAGTACGAATGCTCCCAAACATAACCCTACGATGAGCTTGCCTTGTGCATTCGCCTGCTGAAGGGCTCTCAAAAGCGGTGTCGAGGCCGCGACCAATTGTTCGCCCCACGATGGAATGACAATTAAATCAGATGCCTCCATGAGTTCCAGGCCATGAGCAACCGCTAAGTCGATGCCTTGGTCGCAGCTAACCATTCCAGGCGTCTCTGTGCAGTAGCTGACCTCGTATTGAGGTTCGCCAGGTTCGGATTGAGCCGTCCCCAATACCATTCCCGGCACCGAAAGATGGAACAGACTCACGCCGTTAAAAGCTAGAACAGCTACACGTATGGGTTTCATCTGGCAGCCTCGAACATTTGGCCCGATTATATCGAAATATGTCATTTAGGCCGCTATCAGGCTTTAGCGCTTTGGGCAAGAATGGTGTATTCGATGCATTTACTGGATTAACACTATGAATTTTACACCTCTTTCTCTCGCCCTCAGCATTGCTTGCGCTGTGGCCACCACACAGGCATTTGCGGGCTCAAACGCCCCTCAGACGGCTGATGCAACCCATAAAGTGGATCTGCAGCAAGTTCGCAATGCAACGGTGAAGATCACCTACGGTGGCACTACGTTCTTGATCGATCCCATGCTGGCTAAAAAAGGTGCCTACCCCGGGTTTGAAAATACCTACCGAAGCAACCTCCGCAATCCACTGGTTGATCTACCCGAAACCCCAGACAACGTTATCTCCGGTGTGGACGCTGTCATCGTCACGCACACACACCTTGACCACTGGGATGATGCGGCACAAAAAGCGCTGCCTAAAGACATCCCACTGTTCACTCAGCACGAAGACGATGCACAGCTGATTCGTTCCCAGGGGTTCAAGAATGTACGTGTGCTGACTGACGAAGCTGAGTTCGGCGGCGTCAAAATAACCAAGACCGGTGGGCAGCATGGCACTGACGAAATGTATGCCGTACCAGCCCTCGCAAAACCGCTAGGCGAAGCCATGGGTGTAGTGTTTCAAGCGCCAGGCTACAAAACTCTCTATCTCGCCGGTGACACCATCTGGCGTAAAGAGGTCGACCAAGCCATCGAGAAATACCACCCTGAAGTAATCGTGCTCAACGCAGGGAAAGCAAAAATGACGGGATTCGAGGGGGCGATCATCATGGGCGAGGAAGATGTCCTGCGTGCTACACAGACCGCGAAAGACGCAAAAATTGTCGCGGTGCACATGGACGCTGTGAACCATATGTCCCTGACCCGTGAAGAGTTACGCAATTACGTCAATAAGCAAGGTATCGAGGGTCGTGTCGATATACCGGAAGACGGCGCTTCGCTGGAGTACTGATACAAACCCTGCTGGACATGGGCAAAAGGCATCTTGCTTACCCAAATGCCGTCTCAGCCTTCACAACAACATTACATTGAAAAGTTGATTGGAGATCGTTCATGAAACAAGGTCTAGTAGTAATTGATCTGCAAAACGAATACTTGCCCACTGGCAAATTACCTTTGAGTGGCATCGAGGCAGCTGTTGCGAATGCTCGTCGGGTCATCGACCATGCGCGAAATAAAGGTATTCCTGTTTTTCACATACGGCACGAATCCGATGATGCGAATGTCCCGATTTTCGTCAAAGGATCCAGCGGCGCGCAGATTCAGCCAGAGGTAGCTCCTGAGGGTGACGAGCCCGTGATTGTTAAAAAACACATCAACGCCTTCAGAGACACTGACCTCAAGAAGCAACTGGATGCGTTCGATGTTCAGGATATCGTGGTGATAGGTGCTATGAGCCACATGTGCATCGACGCAGTAGTGCGTGCTGCAGCGGATATGGGTTATCCGGTTACTGTGGTGCATGATGCCTGCGCCACCTTAGATCTCTCATTTCACGGGGTGAACGTGCCTGCCGCTCAAGTGCATGCGGCGATGATGGCCGCATTTGAGTTTGGCTACGCCACCGTTAAATCTGTGGACGAATACCTCTCGGCATAAACGTGTAACGGTTAGTTTTTAGGAGCCCGAACGGGCTCCTTCTGGTTTCTGGTTATTCGTGGGTTAAACCTTCGCGGATGTCACCACTGCGCCTCACCTGATTTGGGTGAATGAGGCAGGCCTGGAATGTCCAACCGTGAGTAGTTCTCAGTTGTCTTCCTGCGGCCTTGAGATTCAGTAACGTTTTTTATCGCTTAGGTTCATCTGTGGTGAAAATACAATCAACCGCTAATCGAGACTGTGCCAGGCGATCACGCTGGGTGTTCCAAGTAATCTTGTGCCTGATGGCATTCGCGGCAAATTCAATTTTTTGCCGGCGGGCGCTGATGGAGGGTCAAATCGATCCCGAGTCATTCACCGTGATTCGTTTGTTCAGTGGCGGGTTATTTTTGCTGCTGTTGATCAGATTTCGCAATCCTCAAGCCGCTATCCGTGGAAGCTGGAAGGGAGGCCTTTCACTCTTTCTATACGCCTATCTCTTCTCTATCGCTTACGTTCAGTTAGGCGCAGGAATGGGAGCACTGATTTTATTCGGGGCGGTGCAGATCACAATGTTTATGTTTTCTTGGGCGCAAGGTGAGCGCTTTCAAAAGAAAGTGGTGATAGGCATGTTAGTGACAACAGGTGGTTTACTTACCTTATTGCTACCCAGCGCTAATTCGCCGCCCTTGAGTAGCGCAGTGCTGATGACAATTTCAGGGGTAGCGTGGGGAGTCTATTCGCTGCTCGGAAAAGCAGCTGTGAATCCGCTGACGGAAACCGCAGGCAACTTTGCGAGGTGTCTCCCTTTCTTACTTTTACTGGCTCCAGTAAAGTTTTTTGGAAGCGGCCTTCATATGAGCCCTACTGGGGCGATGTACGCGCTTGCATCAGGCGTGTTGGCATCAGGCTGCGGTTATGCGCTCTGGTACAGCACTGTCAGGCATATCAGTTCCCAGCAAGCCGCCACCCTTCAGTTGAGCGTTCCAATCATTGCTTCGCTCGCAGGCGTACTGATTCTGAACGAGCCTATATCACTGCACCTACTATTAATCTCAGGCATCGTATTGGGCGGTGTCGCGCTAGCAATGTTGCCGGGGAAATCTTCGACTGGCTGCTGACTGTAAGAGTAATGAAGGCTGGATCAATATCCATCTGGTTGATATTGGACGACACGCCCCCACTAAGGTGCGTGCCTTAGATAAAGGCTCTAACCTTTTGCCATCCCAGAAAGTGCTTCTGCCTGCTTCGTGAAGTCCACGGCCATTTGGATCATTGCATTCTTAACGTGCAGGGGAGCGGTCTGCATATAGCTATCTGACACTGCACCAATAGTCTGAGACGATGCTAGCGGGTGTATCATCACCGCGCATCACTAAGTGATTTGGCAATCCAATAGCATCGATGGCTGATCAAGGTTGCTAGGGCCCCGTTGAAGGCCATGACCAGTTGCCTAAAAAAGCAACTTTCCAATCAATCCAGTCACCTGCTTGCCGAATGCAACGCAGGAGAGATCACTATGTCATTGCGCGCGCTTCGTACCTTAATCGCTATCGCTCAGCACGGTTCGTTTGCGCGAGCCGCAGACACCGTTCATCTCACACAATCGGCAGTGAGCCTTCACATAAAGTCACTTGAAGAGGAGTTCAACGCTTCGTTGTTTGACCGCTCGCGTCGATTGCCCGTATTAACAGATGCAGGTCATTTGGCCGTGGAGCGGGCGCGCGAGATCGTTGCACTTTACGACAGCATTGCTTCGGACATTGGTGGTGAAAACGAGCTGCGCGGTCGACTGAAAATTGGAGCCATCCAGACTGCGCTGGCCAGTGCCTTGCCTTTGGCCCTGGCCGGCCTGGCCGCCGAGCACCCTCATCTAAGGATAAACGTAGCCTCGGGCATGTCTGCCGAATTGGCCACGCGCGTAGAGGCTGGAGAGCTGGATGTCGCAATCACCACAGAACCTGTGAAACCGCACCCTTATGGTCTGGTTAGTACAACACTCTACGAGGAAGGCTTTTGGATCATTGCTCCCGGTTCATGCGCAGGCTTAGATTTTCGACAGCTACTTCAACAACTACCGTTTATCCGCTTTGACCGCAGGGCTTGGGCCGGGCGCACCATAGATCGGGAGCTTCGCCGGCTGCGGCTGCATGTGCAAACCAGTATGGAGTTGGACAGCCAGGATGCGATTATTCAGATGGTTGCCAGCGGTTTGGGGGTGTCAGTGGTTCCGCTATCCAGCCAGAACCTTGAACAACTCAAGCACCTAGAAGTCCAGCCATTCGGATCACCGCAAAGAACGCGTCGTGTTGTGCTTCTGGAGCAAGAAGAAAGGCCACTTGCACGGCTAGCAACCGCCCTGGCGGAGGCTGTCAAAAAGCACGCCCCCACGTAACGACCGATGAGTAAAACTTGTTGAACAACCAATTTTAAATCGTTTTTACTTTAGGTATCGACTCCTTATCGTGGTGCCCATCCAAACGCATTCTGAAGGGCACCATGCACAACAACGAAACTCCAACTAGTGCTTTCCAATCGCCCATTCTGCTTATGGCCAAACTTGCTGCCACCATGCGCGCTGAGGGGCGGGATGTAATTGACTTAACGCTCGGCGAACCTGATTTCAATGCCCCTGAGCATGTCCTCGACGCTGCGCATCTAGCGTTAGGCAGCCGTCTGACGTATTCCCCATCGAACGGTATCGAGCCCCTCCGCAGTGCTATCCGTATGCGAGTAAGGGAAGACCGGGGATTAGATTTCGGCGATGATCAAATCGCGGTTGGATGTGGCGCAAAACAGATCATCTTTAACGCCTTCCAAGCGACCCTTAAGCCCGGTGATGACGTTATCGTCCCGGCGCCTTACTGGGCCAGCTATCCCGCCATGATTAAGATGTGCGGTGCCCAACCGATCATTCTGCCGACCACCGCTTCGGAAGGATTCAGATTGACAGCGGAGCACTTGGCAGCAGGTCTGCGCCTGGCAAAATCGCCCAAGTGGGTGATTCTCAATGCACCAGGTAATCCCTCCGGCTCTTTGTACTCAGAAACCGATTTGCAAGCGTTGGCTGAAGTTCTGCGCCAGTATCCGGATGTGATGGTGCTGTCCGACGATATTTACGCGGAAATCCGATTCACTCAAGGCCCTTGTCTGACATTGGCGTCGGTAGCGCCAGACCTGGCAGAACGTATCCTCATCGTCGACGGCGTATCCAAAGCCTACGCCATGACAGGTTGGCGCGTAGGCTGGGGTTGCGGATCGAGGTCGCTGATTTCGGCAATCACTACCGTGCAATCTCAAAACTGTACGCAGACCAGCACCTTGAGCCAGCTCGCTGCGGTCGCTGCGCTTGAAGGGCCACGAGGTTTTCTTGCTGAGCGCAACGCGATCTATCGTCAGCGCCGAGACGCCGCACTTCAAGTCCTCCAAGCGAGCGATAAACTGGAGGTATCATGCCCCGAGGGTGCGTTCTATCTGCTTCCTCAGTTCAAAACGAGCATTGACGATCAATCTCTCGCGTTAGATCTGCTCGAAGTCGGCGTTGCAACGGTTCCCGGAAGTGCTTTTGGACTACCGGGACATCTACGCCTTTCCTTCGCCACCGACGAAGCTACCCTGGTTGAAGGATGCAAGCGGTTGGTTCGTGCGTTAGAGGCATACTCGTGACCGCCGAACTTTTGATTGCGCTTGCGCCCATAGCAGTGCTGATTGTGATGGGCGCCTGGCTCAAGCGCAGCCGGTTTCTGGAAGACAGTTTCTGGGCACAGGCCGAGCGCCTAGGCTACTACGTTCTTCTGCCCGCGCTGTTTTTGCATGGTCTGGCAACCGCCAAGTTGGACAACGTGCCAGTCCAAGGGATGATCATGGCGCTTGTACTCTCGACGGTCATGGTCGCTGTGCTGATGGTCGGCGCCCGTCGGATCATTAAGGGTAACGACGCGGCGTTCACTTCCGTCTTCCAAGGAGGGGTGCGCTTTAATAATTATGTGGGCGTCTCAGTGGTGGCCGGTTTGTTCGGTGCTCAGGGCATCGCTCTGGCTGCCGTAGCCAATGCTGCAATAGTGCCGACCGTAAACATCCTTTGCGTATTGGTGTTCGCACGCTATGGCACAGGTGGCAGGATGTCTTTGGGCAAGGTTGCCAAGCAGTTGGCACTTAACCCTCTAGTACTCGCCTGTTTCGGAGGGATATTGCTTCAGGCATTAGGATTGGGCCTGCCTGCTGGCATTGAGCCGGTGATCAAGGCTTTAGGACAAGCATCCTTACCACTTGGCTTACTGTGTGTAGGGGCAGCACTTGAGCTGGGCTCTGTGCACAGCTGGGTTCGACCCGTCGCGTATTCATCGGTGGTCAAGTTCATGATCATGCCGCTGACCACGCTGTGCGCATGTCATGTGTTTGGATTGGACGGCAAAGCAGCAATCGCGGCATTGCTTTTCCAGGCACTGCCTACAGCTTCGTCGTCCTACATCATGGCGCGACAGCTAGGCGGGGATGCACCACTGATGGCAGGGATAATTGCCAGTCAAACGTTGCTTGCAGCGGTGGCACTTCCCATTGCAGTGGTCGTTTTGATTCCTTGGATCTGATATTCATGGTCTTCACCCTGGAAGGCTGGAGTTGATGCGAAGACTCACCTACACATTTAACAGATCCGGTAAATTTGTAACGCTTGAATCGGAGTAGTCGTGGTGAAGATATAGCCATTCGCTAGTGGCATCGGCACCCTGACATTGAACGGAATAATGCCTACTCAACACAGACCGATACCATCCTCTCGAATGCCAGAAAGCAAAGGGGGGTTCACTGGACGCTAACTAATAATGCCCCGCTCTCCAATGCTCTGATGCCTGGGCAAACGACTGGATAACAACTATGAGCATGAAAACGAATTTGTAGATAAGTAACAGCTATTTTTGCGCTTTTTTATGATGTGAAAGCGATTAATGTCGACCTATCGACTTAAGACGATAGTGAATAAAAATCATGTCCAATGTTCTCATCATCGAAAGCAGCATCCGTCAAGAAGAGTCAGTTTCTCGCCAACTGACCCTGAAATTTATTAGTCAGTGGCGAGTCGCCCATCCTACAGATCAAATAATCATTCGTGACGTGGCTCTCAACCCCATACCCCACATGGATGCAAACTTGCTAGGTAGTTGGATGAAGCCTGCTGGACAGCGCAGTGAAAGTGAACAGGCTTGTTTGGAGCGCTCCAACGAATTGGTTAACGAGCTAGTAAAGGCTGACGTATTGTTCATCGCATCACCCATGTACAACTTCACTCTTCCCAGCACTCTTAAAGCTTGTTTAGACCATGAGATCCGAGCTGGCGTGGCTTTCAAATACACACCCGCGCGCGCCCAAGGTTTGTTAACCGGTAAACGCGCAATCATCCTAACCGTCCAAGGCGGAATTCATGCTGATGACAGCTCGGATTACCAAGAACCTTATCTACGTCAGGTGCTTTTGTTTCTTGGCATACACGGCCTAACCTTTATCCACGCCGAGGGAATTAATGTCAGCAGCATTTTCCGTGAAAAAGCTATTAGGCATGCCACTGCATTACTGGCACGGGTATTTGAGCCGCTACCTCCAGAATCTATCACCGACTGATCTTAGTGTTGAATCTTGCAACTAGCGTCTCCTCTCAAAACACTCGTTGTAAATGAAGGCTCACGGCGCGCCCCAGCAATGGAACGCGCTGTAGGCCTTGGGAGGCTTTAGCTTTTCGTTATGCCAGCAAGCGCTTCTGCCTGTTTGGTGAAGTCCATAGCCATCTGGATCGTTGCGTTCTTCACGTATGGGGGAGCCGTCTTCATGGAGCCTGCGTTGAACGGAGGTTCAGGATCATATTCGCTCATCAGTTGGGTGCACTCGGCATAGGTCTGGTCGCGTAGCTCAGCGACCATACTTAGGCCAAAATCCAGCCCTGCTGTTACACCCGCCCCCGTGATCCGGTTACGGTCGCGCACAACGCGAGCTTCAGTCGGAATTGCACCGAACCCGGCCAAAGCATCCCGGCACGCCCAGTGCGAGGTAGCCTTGTAGCCCTTTAACAATCCCGCAGCACCAAGTATCAGCGAGCCAGAGCAGACACTGGTGACGTATTTGGCACGTGACCCTCGATCAGCCATGAAGGCCAGGGTATCGGCATCAGAGGCTGCTGCTAGGGTGCCGTCCGTACCACCGGGGGTGAAAAGTACAGTCAGGTCGCGAGGACAGGTATCAAAGGTGTCGGTCGGGACAATCGTTAACCCTGCATCGCTCGTGACTGGATCCAGCGATTTGGCGACGATATAAATCTTGGCCCCCATGAGTGAACCAAACATGCAGTGCGGCCCGACGAGATCCATCACCGTCATGCCTGGGTAGATCAACATTGCGATTTGTTCTTCGCCCATCCAAGGCACTTTATCCATGTCGGGGCCCATGTCAGGCATCTTATGCTCATGCATGGATTTGTCAGCAGCCGAAGCCTTGAGGTGAATACTGGCAGCCAATGGAGCCAGGAGCGCACCAATCACCAAGTTACGTCGTTGGTTATCGATCATGATGGTTTCCTTAGAAGCTGGCTGTCAGCGTTAAGTAAGCTGAGCGTGGTTGTGTGGGTAATACCACTGGAGACCCCAGATATTGATAGGTCTCGAAGACTTTACGGCCTGTCAGATTGACCGCAGATACAGAGATCGTGTAACAGTCGAAATCATACGAAGTCTGCGCATCGAGCAATGCGTAGCCCGGCACGGAGACCGTATTAGGCAATGTCAGCTCGCGAGCGCTGAGCGCGGTAATTCCGGCACCAAATCCCAGTCCCTTTACCGCGCCATCCAGTATCCGATAGCGGGCCGCGAGGCGGCCGCTATGCCGAGGTACGCGCGCTAGGACATCACCCATCGGAATCGTATTGTCTTCTGTCACTTGTGCCTGTGTGTAGGCGTAGTTGCCCAGCAATGAAAGAGCCGGGGTTGGTTCCCAGACCAGATCTGCTTCTATTCCGCGAGCGCGTTGTTCACCGCTCTGGACTGAATACCCCAGAATCGCTTTAGCAGGGTCGGGATCTGGGGTGGATACGTTGCGGCGCGTCTGCTCGAACACCGCGAGAGTGCCGGACAGGCCGAGATCTAGGTATGCCAGCTTGACGCCCGCCTCGTAGTTACGAGAAAGCTCAGGCTTGGGTGTTTCCTGGCCGTTATAGTTGAACTCGCCCCTGAAACCGGTGGAATACGCTGCATACAGTGCAAGACTCTCGGTCAGGTCATAAGTGATGCCCAGTCGTGGTGTCACACGATGATAAGAGGTATCAACGCCCTGCTCTTGCTGCTTGAGGTTGAGCTGGGTAAGCCGCAACGACCCCAACAGATGGAACCGGCCATAAGTCGCCTGATCCTGAAGATAAACAGCTTTCGTTTCGTAGCGGTTGGTCTGAGACACAATGGTTTGCGGCGTCGCTCCGTAGGAAATCCCATAACTGGGATTGGCCAGATCAAGCTCGCCAATCAACTCGGCATTAGAGACACCCGAGGTGAAGTCGGTACGGTCGTAGCTCGCGCCCACCATCAGTTCGTGGCTGCCGCCAAGCGATTCGATTCTGGAGCTCAAGTTGGTATCCAGCGTGCTTTCCCGAATGCTTGTTGGCAGGTAAAGCTTGAATATTGGATAAACCGTGGGTGTTGCAGGATCCGCCCCAAGCAGCTCCGGAAATATGAAGCCGCCGTTGTCGCGTATCTTGCCTTCGTAATACTGGGCGGAAACGCTCAACCTCGTATCGTCGTTAACCTCGTGCCTGAGTTCGGCAGTGGTCGTGCGATTCTCGATGGTGGTGTGAGGCTGCCCGCTGCTGGCACCCGGGAAAGCGTTGCGGTCAATCTGCCCACTCAATGCCTGAGCGGCGGGCAGGCCGGAAAATTCGAGCTGGCTGCGATCCTCATACTGGCCACGCAGCAAGAGCTCGGTCTCAGGCGATAGCTGGAACGCAACGCTGGGCTGTATCGACCATTGATGACCGTTTACGTGATCAATCCAGCTGTCGTTTTCCTGGTAGTCGGCGGAAATCCGCGCGGCCACCTTGTCGCCAATGGGTGTATTGATATCCATCGAAGGATTCACCGTGCCGAAGCTACCGGCGCGCATCGACAGGAACGCGCTAGGCTCGGCCTCTGGCCGCTTCGAAATCACGTTGATCAGGCCACCCAGTGGCGCGCCGATACCGCCGCCGTACAGCGCTGACGTAGGGCCTTTAAGCACTTCGATGCGCTCAGTACCGATCAGGCTCGTCGGGTCAATGCTTGCCGCAGTCCCTCCGAAGGCTGGCAGCCCATTCATGTAAATTTCTGCCGGAAAACCGCGCACGATTGGTTGAGCGAACAGCGCTTCCTGAGGCTTGGTTGCTCTTACCCCGGAAACGTTAACCAGCGCATCGGAAAGAAAGCGACTGCCCTGTTCCTTAAGCATCGATTGGGTGACAACTTGCACCGACTGCGGGACTTCGACCAGGGGCGTATCGGTGCGCGTGGCTGACTCAGAAGTGGGTGCAGTATAGCCGTGACCTGCTCCAGAAACGGTTGTAGGTGCCAATGTCCAGGACTGTAAGCTTTTTGCACCCTCCTCAGGCTGCGCGGCTTGGACAATAACGGGTAATGCCAACCCCAGAAACATACAAAAGGCTCGGCGCCAGCGCAGATGCGATGGGGCAGTGTGAAAAAATGGCTCGTTCTTGGTCAAGTACATGGGATCTACCGTTGAAAGACAGGTGCTGGCAAAGCGCACTTGAACAATAAGCATCAGCGGGTGCGTGGCCCCGGCAACGCAGATCCAGCCATGTGCGCCTAGCAGAAAATGAAGAGAACATTCAACGGTCGAGTAGGCGGAGCTCGGCTTCGTGCGCCAGGGAACACCGGTGGTACAGCTTGCCGAGGGATAAAGCGGGCAGATAGACACTTTGACAGTGGAACATGGCGCCGAATGCTCGGCAGGCTTGACTCAGTGAGCGCAGGGTGCTGGAACAGAAGAGAACAATATCCGCACTTTTCCCACACGATCAGATCATGGTGCTTGTCCACAGAGCCATGGTGAGACATCTGGCTCATGCCAGGCATGTCGTGGCACTCCATGACAGCCATGCTCATTGCTTGGCTTTTGTCTTGGGCAAGACTGATCCCCTGACTGATCAGCGGGCCGGCAAAGATCATCAGCATGGCGAACAGACTGAGCCAGGCTGCGATAATTTGACGTCTACGCACTAGCAGGTGCTCTACTTATCACGCACAGGCTTGGATAACTGTGTTTGACCTTCATATCCGGGAATAGGCAACCACCGTCGGAATCCGCTGCCGCCCTTCCCTGTCAAGGGACACCAAGCAAAGTCCCACGGCGCAGGAGGAAACTCTTCATGCTCAGGATCGTTACCTGGAACGCTGCGAGGCTCTACTTTCCAGTCAAACACCCTCATGGGTGAGCCTTGCCAAACGAGTACCATCCCACGCGCTTGGCTATCGTCGGTGTTTACCCATCGGGCTGCCGCTGCAGCCATGAATGAGTCGATGTAATCCTCAGTAATTTGAGATCGATAGTTTGACGTGAGTAACCAGCGGCAGACGCTCAGGTAGTACGTCCAATTCAGCGGTGGGTGATTGCGATATGCCCAGATCATGAAACTACGGAAGATGTTCAAACCGTCTGGAGGATCAAGCTTGAGTAGCCCGGGGCACACATCAAATAGCGTGTGCCAGTAAGGCAACAACCGGGTATCAAGATGAACAAAACAGCGTGCATTGCCGGGGTAATCAGGAAACGGCAACAGGAAATCGCCACGACTGCTTAGGCGCGAAGTTTTAGTGGCTAGCCGTGAAACCCCTGAAGGAATAACTACAGAGCGCATGCCAGCCACCCCACAATCGTTCGTTGCGGATTATCTGATGTAGCAGATGTAAAACTTAAGCTTTCGAATAAGCTGAACTTGCAACCTGAATGATCAATAACGCGAGACATAGGACTACCTCCTCATGACGATTGAACGACGTCCACCTGCGGTCGCGTCAGCGACAATCAGGCGTAAAAATAACGTCGTAATAAAGCAGTGACGGCCGAGTTTGACCGGTCACATGCAAGCGTCAGTTTTGAGGGGGAGCGCGGGGATTAGCCGATGGCCAAGAGTATCGAGGAGGCGCCCTGGAACCCAATTCACGGCTTGGGCGCAGCTTTTGCCCTACCCGCAATAACCAGGTCAGACAAAATAAGAAAGCGATGCTCAACGTCACCGCAGAACAGATCGGACAGGTAAAGCTTCCAACCCAACCGCTAACTGACTGGTCGGTGTAGTCCGTGCTTTGTACCGGACTCTTGTTGCCCGACGCAGAACAGAACTGACCGCCGACGCCATTAAGCTCGAACCCGGTCATCTGCCCATGCCCCAAACCGCAGGCGTACACGTTGAGCAGGACGCAAAAACACAGCATCCAGGCAACGAGTGAGCGGTCTGCAAGGGACAGTTTCATGTGAGCGGCATTACTACTAATTAAGGGCATGAAGAAGTCGGTCAAACCCACAGCCCAGAAATAACTGGACGATGGAGGTACAACTCAATTACACGACTTTCAGAGAGTTCACCCAAGTGAAATTCTAACCGAAGACGTTGCCAGAATTACGCTGTGAGGCAGGTCTTCGCGCTGGTAGCCCGATAGCTTCCGGTACCTTCCCAGTAGAAATGGCCCAAGAGAGCTAGGCGTTCACACTTGGTGGAACAGTGTGGTAAAGGCATACCTACTCCCCTATTACTTCAACAGCCGGTGAAACCACAAATCGCTAATAGATTAAGGCTTTTATGTGTTGTTCGCACGAGCCAGGAAGCCTTTTTCAAGCAGGGTTCCACGAAGCCTCATGCGACAGACTGTCACATGTCTTTTGACGAGCATGTTATAGCGAGCCAAGGCCTATGACTGCGTCGGAGTGTCGCAGCTTATGCGGGCGACTGGCATCGGCAGATTTTTCGCATTTCCTGTGGCCGATCAAAACAAATACTCAATAGGCATTGCTCGGATAAGGCCTAAAACTTTAGTGATCAAATAGTCCCGGACACGACGTTAATTATTTCCCCGGCCTGCAAGCGGGCGTTGGCCAGCAATTGAGTTGATGAGGTAGCATCCACATTTGTAACCGAGCATCAATTATTGACTAATGTCCAGTTGGGCCTGCTGAACCGAAATGTAATGCACCCTGGGAAGACACCTGATCGCGGCCCCAACTTCCTGCAAGGCTGGAAGGGCAAGCTGGTCTGTGATGATTTTGGCGGTTACAAGGCCAGCTTCGAACTCGGCGTGACGGAGATCGGTTGCATGGCCCATGCGCGGCGTAAGTTCTTCGAATTGCATGCCACCAACAAGAGCATGCTCGCCGAGCAAGCCCTGCGCTATATCCAGTTGCTGTACGAAATCGAAAGTGAAGTCCGTGACCTGGATCCGGATTTACTGCGCCGAATACGGCAAGAAAAAGCAGTACCGGTGATGGATAGGCTGCATGCCTGGATGATCGCGCAGCGCGATCTCGTGCCCGAAGGTTCGGCTATCAGCAGAGCATTGGATTACAGTCTGAAACGCTGGGCAGCGCTGTCGCGCTACCTCGATGACGGAACTGTTCCCATTGACAATAATTGGGCAGAGAACCAGATCCGGCCTTGGGCTCTTGGACGCAAGAACTGGCTCTTCGCAGGGTCGCTACGCAGCGGTAAACGGGCGGCGGCGATCATGGGTTTGATCCAATCTGCGCGGCTCAACGGGCATGATCCGTATGCTTATTTGAAGGACGTTCTCACGCGTCTGCCGACGCAGCGTGCGAGTGAAATTGATCAGCTCCTGCCGTATAGGTGGACGTCGGGCTTACCCAGAACGCTCAAGAATGACGGATAAGGATCTTAAACTTCAAATAACCGACGCACCTGCACGGAATCGGCGCTTCCGCTTTGTTCAAGAGGAAGGAAGTATTGTAGTTGCCATTGTTGTGTCCTAACGGCCTCTTTGGCGACTGGTTTGACCCAAGGTGGATAAACGCGGATGGCGCGCTTACCGCCTTTACCGTTAATCGCCATGATGCCCTTTGATGCCAGTATTTTCTGGTCGAAAACAAACTGTCCGCGATGAGTTGCATCGAACACACTCACTACAACAAAGGCTACGCCATCATCGACATCGAGAGGTGCAATGATGCTGCCTGACGTCGGGCGCTTCCATATTGTGACGAACTGTCCAATCTTCGTCGGCGTTGTTTTAGCCACACGGAAGGCAATGGTGTGTCCGTCGAGGCCAAAGCGGGAGGCACCATACTCGACACTCTCAGCCTCGCGTAGAGCCAGATCCGTCAATTGCATTCCCGCCGGCTTGTACACATCCTGGATAGCAGCTATCAGATCGTTCGGAATATGGCCGAGGGCCGGGTCTGCCGCGCCTGCATATTTTGTGTGTAGTTCAGTTAAATCGAATTTCAACGGGAACAACTCCTAAACGACTCATTGACCATACGACCCATTCCAGAACATATGCTACGCCCTTCGACATGCAGAAGCGGGCTGCGTGCGGTTACGTCTTGTAATTGCGCAAGGTGGGATAGCCAGCCGCTTACGCTTTACCCACGCATAAAGGCTGTGAGTCGATACGCCAAAACGTGCTGCCACATAAGCGACAGGCAGCTTTTTTTTCGATCATTTGATTGATCGCTTGGATTTTGAATTCTTCGGCATAACGTGGATTGCTCATGGCACCTCCTGAATGGCCTAATTTTAAGGTATGAAGATGTCTACGAAACTAGGGGCTATTCAAATATCGTGCTCTACTTTGTGCTGTAAAGCCACAGACGCTGACGCTGACGCTGACGCTGACGCTGACGACTAGCGTATTGCGACCCCTGATCGAAATGAAGCAGCAGCAGTTCTGAAGCTTCTCTCTTTGATTGTAGGCCATATCAAAAGCATTGATCATCAAGTCTACATCAGGCTTTCCTGACAACACCCTGCCCACTATTCAGCACGCATCTAGATCCATGACCATCTCTATGCTATGCCATTTCCCTTACGGGCTGATGTGAGGGATTTCACCTCTCCACATCCCTAACGCCCTGCCCTTCAGTCCGCTCGATCCATACTCTACTCAAAAACGCTCGCAAAGCGGTCACAAACATTGCAAACCTACCTACTGGATGGTAGTCTTGCTTCGTAATGGCCACCGCATCCTTAGAAAGGCCGTGGCAAAAAATGCTTCTCGGTCAAGTCTCGATCTTTTGCTGAACCAATAGCTGATCTGTGGAAAAATCATGAGCAAACAACAGATAATATTTAAAAATTCTGAATCAGTAAGCTTATCCGGCCTTCTTCAAACGCCAGAAGCACCTAGCGCTTACGCTTTATTCGCCCACTGCTTCACTTGCGGTAAAGACATCAAAGCGGCTGCGAGAATTGCAAAAGCCCTGGTTGACAACAATATTGCTGTTCTCAGATTTGATTTTACAGGCCTTGGCAATAGTGAAGGTGATTTCTCCAACAGCAATTTCTCATCCAATGTTGCTGACTTGGTAGCAGCAGCAGACTATTTGCGAGAAACACATGAAGCTCCAGCTATCCTAATAGGCCATAGTTTAGGAGGGGCTGCAGTCATAGCAGCGGCCAAATATATCCCAGAAGTAAAAGGAGTTGTGACCATAGGTGCTCCTGCTGAGGCGTCCCATGTAATAAAACAGTTCAAAAGCGAGGTAGCTAACATAAGAGATCATGGAGAATTTAAAGTCATGTTAGCAGGTAGAGAGTTCAACATAAAAAAACAGTTCCTTGATGATATTGAGACACATCAACAGGACAAAAATATTGCAAGCCTACGTAGGGCGCTGCTAGTTTTCCACTCCCCAGTAGATACCGTTGTTTCAATAGAACAAGCTCAAAAAATTTACCAGACCGCGAAGCATCCTAAAAGTTTTATTTCACTAGACTCTGCCGACCACTTGTTAACCAATAGCAAGGACGCTGACTATGTTGCCTCATGCATTACCGCATGGAGTTCAAGATATTTGTACACTTCGGAAAAATCACATTCAATATAAATTAATCTAGGGATATTTACATGCGATACTGCTCAATATTAGCTCTTAAGAGAGCGAGGGAACAAGGGCGAAATAGTTCACTTTGTTGCGATAGTGAGTCTGCCAAAAGAGGCGATCAAAGGAAACCAACAAAAAACTCATGGGGCATTGTTTTTTTGTTGATTATATTAGTCACATTTCTATGTGCAGCTGTGATAGGAGCAATTTGACCTAGAGTCCCGCCTGGCAGCTCACTCAATCGCAAAAATTAGCTGCTTTACATTTTGAATAAAGTACATCGCCAGTTGGTTGAGTTTTAGCACAATAAAATTATCATCTATCATTGATGCATTTAAAAAATATAACGATAGCTCTTCGATCATGAAACATCTAAATCTGACCCAATTAAGTGGAAGACTACTTCATGAGTGCCAGCTTTACTCAAAAAATCATGAGCAAGCGATCACGACGCATAATTTTACTAACAACCATCGCAATGGTCGCTTTCGCAGCGAACTCCGTACTTTGTCGGCTGGCACTGCGAGACAGTGCTATCGACCCCATCAGTTTTAGTGTTATACGTTTAGTCAGTGGTGCGTTTGTTTTATGGATAATTCTTAAGCTTAGGCGGTCTACTCCAAATTGCACAGGAACTTGGAGAGGAGGCTTATCACTCTACGTCTATGCATTCGCTTTTTCCTATTCATACCTGAATCTGGACACTGGCATCGGCGCACTTATTTTGTTCGGAGCAGTACAACTCACGATGCTTGGGTTCGGTTTCTTCAAAGGAGAGCGAATGGGGCCTTTAACATTACTGGGCTTAGTTTTCGCTATTTCTGGATTAGTTGTGATTCTTGTTCCAGGTACGAATGCCCCCCCTCTGATAAGCGCAGCAATAATGATCACTTCAGGAGTAGCCTGGGGGATATATTCAATTCTTGGCAAAGCTTCGACTGACCCGTTGGCGACGACAAGTGGCAACTTCATGAGGTCTGTACCGCTCATCATGCTTACGGCCCTACCCTTCATTAAGTCTTTTCATGCGGACGTTATTGGCATAGCGGCAGCATTTGCGTCAGGCACCATTGCATCTGGCATTGGATACGCAATTTGGTACGCGGCAATGCGACAGCTTTCATCGTTCCACGCAGCGACCGTCCAGCTCAGTGTCCCTGTTATTGCATCACTTGCCGGAGTTTTATTACTGGGAGAAATCTATACTGCACGTCTTGGTCTTAGCTCTCTCGCGGTGCTTGGAGGAATTACTCTAATCCTATTATCTAAACAATCATCCATACATAAGTTAAACACTGAAGACTAGCCTTATACGTCTAGCTGGATTTCTGAGCCAATTGTATAGGCCACTAACTATCGACAAGATAGCCTAACTCAAAAACCAAGCCTTAGCTCCTTAATAATCAACAACCCAACTTGACCAGCATTACCATCAATCATACAAGAGTAGATGAGCTATCCACTTCAGGATATAAGTTAATCTCAACAATACACAAGAGCAGGTGAACACCGAAACCCTTGATATCAGGCATCGGTGTCATTAACCATGTAAGAATTAACAGATAACATTTATAATATCTGCTCCAACATAACCCCTATTAAATCTGTAACTATTAATATATTCAACGCCGCACCTCAAATCGAAGTGGTTCGCTGCAATAACCCTATCTCAACTGCGGAAGGTACGTTTTTTGGTAGCAAGAAGCATTACCAATGCCCCTAACAGGGTTAGTGCTGACAAAAAATACCAAGCGGCATCTGTTGAGTGAGTCGTATCTTTGATCCAGCCAACGAAATATGGACTAGCAAAACCCGCAACTTGACCTATCGAATTGATTACTGCAACGCCTCCTACTGCGGAAGCCGTACTAAGGAACGAACTCGACAGTGGCCAAAACATTGGGAGTGCTGTAAAAGCGCCCATAGTTGCAATAGTAAGTCCTAACAGAGCAGTTGTAGATGAGCCCCCTGCACTGGCAGTAACTGCTAGACCTACAGCACTCATAATCATCGGAACTGCCAAGTGCCAACGCCGCTCACCACTGGCATCGGCAGATCTTCCCATGAAAAGCATGAACAAGGCAGCTGCAGCATATGGGATGGCAGTGATTGAACCAACCATAAACATCCCACCCCAATTCCCAGATTTAATTACTGTTGGAAGCCAAAAGCTAATAGCGTAAACGCCACCTTGAAATGAGAAGTAAATAAGACCCAGAATCCAAACCCACTTGTTTTTCAGGACTTGCTTCATGCCCTCCGCCTTGCAGGAAGGCTTTTTGGCTTCGTCAGCGGCCAAGTCAGATATAATTACATTTTTTTCTTCTTGAGTTAACCAACGCGCATCCTGTACTCGATCATCCAAAATAAAATATACACCTGCACCTAACAGAATAGTAGGCACCCCTTCAATAACGAATAACCATTGCCATGCAGCCATACCACCAACGGGGCTGGACGAAAATGCTTCAAGGATCCACCCAGAAAGCGGCCCGCCCAGAACGCCAGAGAGTGGAATAGCAGACATAAACAAAGCCATCACACGTCCACGTATTGAAGCAGGAAACCACTGCGTAAAGTACAAAATCAGACCAGGAAAAAAACCTGCTTCAGCGGCACCTGTGAGAAACCTGAGTACGTAAAATGTTTCCGCTGTTTTTACGAACATTAATGAGGTTGAGAGAATCCCCCACAGCACCATGATAATCGCTACCCAGCGCCTAGCGCCGATCCGTTGCAGCATCAGATTACTTGGCAAGCCAAACACCAAGTATCCAATGAAAAATATACCCGCCCCTAATCCGTACGCGGCCTCGCTCATACCTATATCTTGAAGCATGTGCAGCTTAGCAAAACCAACATTCACGCGATCGAGATAATTAAATAAATAACAAACAAACATGTACGGTATTATTCTTCTAATCACCTTTCCATAAAGAGCTTTTGAGCTTGAGCTCTCATTAGAAAAAGCTGCTATGTTCGTTTCCATTTTATACTCCCAGGGTGTAACAAAGCACTGACCTGAAACAAGACCAGTGCTAAGTTCACAATGCTTTATTATTTTATTGTTGCTACCAAGTACTGATGAACAACTTCATCGTTCAGTTCTTGACCAAGCCCAGGCAACTCAGGAACTGTAAAAAAGCCATTCTTTGGTTGATAGTCATACTTGCAAAGATCGATAATATCTTTTTTCAAAGCAATTGTGTGGTGTTCATGAATAATGAAATTGGGTATTGCAGTCTCAATATGCAGTGCTGCTGCGGTAGAAACCGGCCCACCGCACACATGCACTTGAACAGTAGCATGATATATATTTGCATAATCGCAAATTTTCTTAGCTTCAGTAATCCCTCCCACCAAGCAAGCATCTGGTTGAATTACAGCTACCGCCTGTTTCTCTAAAAGCTCACGATAACCCCAGCGCGTATAATTCCGCTCCCCTGTGGACACGGGCATACTCACGCTATTTGTAACCCTTGCAAATGCGTCAGTATTCATCGGGTTTGTTGGTTCCTCATAGTAGTAAATACCTATGTCTTCAACAGCGCGGGCTAACTGAATAGCGGAGTTTGCCCCGAGCAGAGAGTGAATCTCCAAGATAATATCAACATCTTTACCCACGGCATCCCGCATAGCTTTCAGGCGATCGTATGCTCGATTGATATCTTCGTTACGTAGAAGTCCATAGTAACTTTGCTTAGGGTTGCTCAGCGCATTTTCTTCTTTGGTGGTACCATAAAACTGAATTGGATCGACTTTAATACAATCATAGCCTTCTGCAACCGCCTTTAAGGCTGCATCCGCGTAGTCTTTAGGATCGAAAAGGGCTGTTTGTTCATCTCCCCAACCAAATTGAAGCTGACTGGCATAGGTTCTAAGCTTTTCATTGGTTTTCCCCCCGATCAGCTCGTAAATAGGGGCATTATATTTTTTACCCTTGATGTCCCACAATGCGATATCAATCGCACTCATGCCGGCATAAAATACTGGCCCTCCTCCCATCCCCCAGAAAGTGCCACGGTAAAAGTCTTCCCAGATGGACTCAATCCGCATGGGGTCTTTACCAATGAGGCGCGGAGCAAGATCCTTGATTATGCCAACAGCTGCATTTGAACCTGATCCATATGCAAGTCCAGCCTCTCCTATTCCAGAGACACCTTCATCAGTGTTAATACGGATCAGAATTGGATTAAAATAACTAAGCGCAGGATCTTTCTCACGGACATTGCAATCAAATACTTCGACACTTGTAATTCTCATACCAACCAGCCTCAATTATTATTTTGTCTATCATGAAAAACGTGGACTTTTCATTCACACAACCTAATAAAAGCAGCTTCCCAAATAGCTTTCAACCCCTGCAAAAATCTCAAAAAATTAAACTCGTGAAATTTCACTGCACTACAATTATTTATTTTAAATATTAGTATTCACATGCGCCAACCTAGAGCATCTCCACCTGCCACAGTGAAATATCAGCCGCGCAAAAAAAAACTGTGAAATTTCACAAAAATCTCTAGACCGTTGTGAACAGCGCTCTTACGGCGCTCATCGTGCAGTCATGCTGCTGGCAGCAGTTATGCGTAACGCCTCCTCCAAAACGCGAAAACACTTTAATTATCTAAAAGCATATATAGATCCTTAGCGAGGGAACCGCTCACACTTATCAATAATAAACACCCACAACCAATACATCAGATAGAAATCCTTCTTGGCAAACTTGGCTTCACAAAAAAACATAGCGACCAACTTCGAAGCGCTCAACTACAGAAACTCTCACTCACTCCAAACTTCACAATAGTCAATACGCAAACAAGCAACAACACAGATAAAAAACCATAACCACCTGAGGACGTACGGAGCATGTCCGTCCTCGCAAATGAACAAAAACACTTACTCCTCCCTGGAAAATATATCTTCCAAGCGTTTCAAATGCAAAGATAAGATCTTACATGCTTGATCAATCTCGCCAACAACAACCTTCTCATAAATAGCTTGATGATCACCAAAAGATAGCAGCATATCGCCAACTGTATACTTATCAAGAATACTCAAATACCACAACACCATTACTTTTATGGTAATCGCGCTAGATGCCATAACGAGAAATTCATTCTCTGAATACTTATAGAAAACATCATGGAACTCAGCATCATACTTTAAATACCCTGTTAGATCTCCCTGCCTTACAGACTCCTCCATTTTTGAAATCACCCTAGAAAGCTCCAAACTAAATCGGGTAGAGCTATTTACATGAGCTTGCCGCAGCGCCTCGCTTTCAATGGCGTAACGCGCAAGCGTCATTTTACATATGTCTTCCTTGGTAAAAGTAAATATATACGTTCCTTTCCGTGGCTTTATAATGACCACACCAAGCCTGTTCAAAGCCTGCAGCGCTTGATGTACAGGAGCAGTGCTTATTGATAGTTTCTCTGCAAGTTCAGCCTCAGTGACTCTGGAGCCCAGCTTGAGGTGCCCTGCTATGATCATGTTCACGATCTTAAATTCAGCAATCTCTGCAAGCGACTCGAGTTTTTTTGCCATGCTCTAATACCCTTAAAAATCACAAACCAGATTATCAAAAAAACAATATAAAATACCACTTCACTAAATGCTTTCCAACTAATCTCAAAGAGGTAGCGTTGTACTCCGCTTAACTTCTCGCAACGAAAACCCTGTGTACATCTCTTTGATATTGCCCAACCTACGAATCTTAAACATGGCCAACTTATGAAACTCATCCATGTCCTCTACAACAACCTGCAACAAGTAATCATATTTCCCAGATATGTTATGACACGCCAACACATTAGGCAGCGCATCAACACCTCGCTCAAAATTATCCATCGCCTCTTCTGAGTGGCTATCAAGCGTAATACTAATAAACGCAAAGACATTTAAGCCAAGAGCCTTTCTGTTAAGGGTTGCATAATAACCATCAATAACTTCTTCCTCGAGTCGCTTAAGACGCTTCCAGCTTGCTGGTGGCGAGAGAGATACGCGCGCGGCAATTTCCGCGTTAGTCAATCGGCCATTCATCTGAATAATGCTGAGAATCGTCCGATCTACTTTGTCTAACTCAATCATGATTTTCCCTCATAGGCGAATTTAGGCATCCTCGCACAACTTTTGAAAAACTTCCATAGCATCATTTTCAGCTAATAAAATTAACCAGAATGGCTATAAATGACAAACAATCGAAAGATAGTTTCCTTCACATAAAAATATACTTAAGGTCTCGCCAATAGACTCATCGATGGGAAAATCTATGAAAAATAAAAAGGTAATACACTCTCCCTCAACTGTACTTACGCACACGGGAAGTCACCCCGAAGAACATTATGGCTTCGTAAATCCTCCAATATACCGTGGTTCAACTGTAATATTCCCCAATGTCGACTCTATGCAGCACGGTAGTCAAAGGTATCAATACGGCCGCTGGAACAACCCATCCACCGAGGCTCTCTGCGAAGCGATCACAGCACTTGAAGGAGCAACTGGAACTGTTCTCTGTCCATCAGGACTGTCAGCCTGCGTCACGGCGATACTTTCCGTCGTTGGCTCAGGCGAGCACATTTTGGTACCTGATACCGTTTATGCCCCAACACGTCACTTTTTGGAAACGGCTGGAAAACGGTTCGGGATCGAAACCACTTACTATGACCCACAGATTGGGCATGACATAAAAACCCTCTTTCAATCCAATACGAAGGCAGTGTTTACTGAGTCTCCTGGATCCCACACCTTTGAAATACAGGATATACCTGCGATTGCCGAAGCGGCCCATGACTGCGGTGCCCTAGTGCTGCTGGATAACACTTGGGCTACACCTATGTACTTCAAAGCGATCAAACACGGTGTTGACCTGTCGATCATGGCAGCCACGAAGTATATTGTGGGGCACTCAGATGCATTGATTGGCACCATCGCGGCTTCACCGCTCGCCTGGCCTCAATTAAAGGCCTACCATTTTGAATGCGGCATCTACGTTAGCCCAGATGATACAAACTTGGCTCTCCGAGGACTTCGCACGCTCGACGTTCGTTTGGAGAGACATCAACGGAATGCAACCAAAATTGCACAATGGCTCGAAGATCAAAAGCAGGTTGCACGCGTTATTTATCCTGGGCTTCCATCCCATACAAATCATGCCCTATGGCTAAGGGATTTCACTGGCGCTACTGGCCTACTGTCATTTGTAACCAAACCCGCACCTTTCGAGGCTGTCAAGGCACTACTCGACAATCTCAACTTATTCGGCCTGGGTTACTCTTGGGGTGGGTTTGAAAGTTTGGCTATCACTGTAGACCCTCGCAATATCAGAAGTGCAACACAATGGAGTGATGAGGGCCACTTGGTACGGCTGCACATCGGCTTGGAAAATCCAGATGATCTAATTGCTGACCTAGCACTGGGTTTTGAACGATTTGATCAAATGAAAAACCATATTATGCTCTAGGCATGTTTTAAAATTAATCTTTATAGCCAAATAAAAAAGCCCGATACTTGGTATCGGGCTTAACTTTATTTAGCAAAAAACATAACATTACTAACAGCACCGAGGTTGACAGTTGCCACCCCCGTAGCGAGCCTCTTGTCGCTCTCTGAAAAATCCCTCATATGACATCATCGTCTTATCAGGGTGCTTAGTCTGCATATGCTCAACGTACGTATCGTAATCGGGCATACCAACCATCAGGCGCGCTGCTTGACCTAGATACTTACCGAAACGACTCAGGTCATTGAACACGTTGAAGTCCTCTATTACGCATTGGGAATTGCTACATATAGTGCTGAAATCGCGCAAAAACTACTTCTTGACGATGGTAACTCGAACGAGCCACCCCCACGGGAAAACCAAGTTCTATATAAAATAGCTCAAGGGTTGAACAATAAGGAAATGGCTCGCGAATTGGATATTAGTGTCAGAACCGTTAAGACTCATCGTCCGGCGCAAGCTTAATATCGACAAGCCCACTGCTTTGATAAATTATGGAATAGACCATGGAATAATTCCAAGATGAGGTTATCCCTAAAATCCAACTAAGCTACTGAAAAGCCTAACCTGTTAGGCAAATAAGCTCACTGAGGTGTCTTTGATGCACCTAAACCGGCTTGTGCGTACTGCCACAACACTGGATAGAATTCCTGAAAATCTTCACTCAGCGGCTCATATAGCGCTGACAGCTCCTCGTAGACGCCAAACATGCCTTCTGGTTGGGATAAGCGCTGTGAGATGACTTTGAGTCCATGACCAATCATTGGAAAATCTTTATATGCACCAAGCCAATCTTCTCTGATTATGGACGGAACGATCTGAGCCAGACGTTCCGGTAAGGCAGGCTCGTTTTTTAAAATGACATAGACCTTTTTTGCGAAAGCCTCCAGAGGCTCATCAGCAAAGTGCTCCCAGTCGCGAGCCAAGCAATGATCAAAAAACATGTCTAGTGCAATTCCTGCATAACGACGCCTTGCCACTCGAAATCGTCCTAACGCCCTTTTGACCAATGGATGGGAGTCAGTGAACACATCAATTTGGCGATGCAACCTGATTGCCTCTTCAGTCTGTAAAGGAAAATGGCCTGCAAGCGTTCCCTTTACAAAATCCCCATAGAGACTCCCCAGGAGCTGCTGCGGCTCCTGACCGCCCAAATGCAAGTGCGCTAGGTAATTCATCAATAACCTCGTCTAACTGCATGATTTTAATAACGCTTAACACTCAAAGCCCGTCCTGCTGTCGAGCGTAAAAAACTACCATCTACTAGGATTGTAATAAATACAATCTAAAACCGTATTCGTAGAGGCTCTAGGCATCGATCTGAGCATTGAACCATCAGTGACAACATCTCTAGGGTGCCAAATTCTATCACGCCCCTTGCAAGCCTACCAACTGGATGGTAGATTTGATCCAGTTCCACATTTCCTCGCGCCACTAACCGGGCTGAACGCCCAAGTGAGAATCAAATGCAAGACTGGAAGCAGACCCGTAAAGACATCAACACTCGTTTGGTAGAACTCAACGGCTTGTCCCCGGAGACCATGAAGGGCATGGCTGCACTCGGCGCTGCCGGTAGCAAAACAAACCATCTGGATGCGAAGACTCGCGAGCTAATTTCCTTAGCAGTAGCCGTTACGACTCGATGCGATGGTTGCATTGCTTTCCACGCAGCGGAAGCCAAGAAGCTCGGTATTACAAGCGAGGAAGTTGCTGAGGCACTGAGTGTTGCCATCAACATGAACGCCGGTGCAGCACTGGTGTATAGCACCCACGTACTCGACGCGTTCGACAAGTCATAAATCAAACGCGACCTTGCTCCCTCACACGACGTCGAGAGTAATCATGAATAAGCTGTTCACACCTTACGATCTGGCCGGAACATCTCTGAAGAACCGCGTTGTCATGGCCCCAATGACTCGCACAAGGACGCTGAACAACATTCCAAATGAATCCAACGCGCTGTACTACGCGCAGCGTGCTTCTGCTGGACTGCTGATCACTGAAGGGCTGCCAATTTCCGACGAGGCTCGTGGCTATCTATATACCCCTGGGATTTATGCTAAAGAGCACTTGCCAGGCTGGCGTACAGTCACAGATGCAGTGCATGCCAAAGGGGGGAAGATTTTTGCGCAACTCTGGCACGTTGGCCGCATGTCCCATGTTTCGGTGCACGGCATAATACCAGTCTCCTCGGGTACTATCCCTGCGGTAGATACCACGGTATATGCTTGGATAGAGCCTGAAAAATCTGGCCCGGTTCAACCCTCCGCACCACGCGCATTGACAACTGACGAAGTGAAACGCGTTGTTGCGGATTTCGTGAAATCGGCTCGCATGGCTATTGACGCTGGTTTTGACGGTATCGAAATCATGGCTGCCAATGGCTTCCTGTTCGATCAATTCCTGAGCAGCGCCCTGAATACTCGTACCGACCAGTACGGCGGCTCTATCGCCAATCGCCAGCGTTTCCTGCTTGAAACCATTGACGCAATTGCTGCTGAAATCGGCGGTTCCAAGATAGGTGTACGGTTCTCGCCATTTGGCCGCCTGTATGACTTCGGCGTATACGAGGGCGAAGCAGAAACTTGGATGAGCATGGCTGATGCACTTAATGATCGCGAGCTTGCATTCGTTCACCTGAATTACCAGCCAACCATCCTAGTCGCGCAAACCCCTCCAGGGTTTGGTGCCGCATTCCGCGAAGCTTACAAAGGCACTTTGATGGCAGCCGGCGGCTTCACCAAAGATATTGCTGAGTCTGAACTAGCCAAAGGCGAACTCGACCTGATCGCCTTCGGTACTGCTTACATTGCCAACCCAGATCTGGTGGAGCGTATGCAGAACGGCTGGCCACTATCGGAAGGCGATCGCACAACCTACTACGGTGTCAGTGGTTCGATTGACAAGGGTTATACCGACTATCCGAATTACGGTAACGCGACTCAACCTGCTCCAGCTAAAGCGTAATTGCTTAAAGGCCTAGCCCACATTCATTTCTGCGTGGGCTGTCCTGTCGTAATCCGGAACCTGCCTGTCATGTCTGTTGTATCGACGGGAAAAATCCGTACCCCGAAGGTCGCGAAGATGTGGGCGTCTTCGACACTGACCCTAAGCCCTTGCATAAATGGAGCACACCATGCCGTTAGTCATCATTAAAGGTATCGAAGGCGTTTTCACGGAAGAACAGAAAGCCGAGGCGATTCACAAAGTTACGGAAGCCATGGTTTCAGTCGAAGGTGAAAACATGCGAGCTCTCACTTGGGTTCTTTTCGAAGAAGTAAAAAGCGGTAGTTGGGGAATTGCAGGAGAGCCAATAACCGCAGAAAAGGTGCTCAAGATACAAGCTGGCGAGTAAAGCGCTGCTCTGACAATCAAGCCTTTTCTGGATTTGGTGTATCTCGTTCCTTGGGACTTGGCATCTTCTCCAGGAAGGGCTTTTTCGTTCACAAAAATTAATTGGCCTCAAAGTACTGAATTTAAACCATCCTTTATGAGGGTGGGTTCTATCGCTCATCGACTAACGGACCTCCTGGAGGTCATCTTGATTCTTATCATTTATGCTCATCCCTACCCCGAAAAATCACTTGTTAATCAAGCAATGCTCGAGCGCGTATCAAGCAATCCGGACGTTGTCGTACGCTCCTTGTACGACCTTTATCCGGACTTCAATATCGACGTTGAGGCTGAACAGAGAGCAGTCGATCAAGCTCAACTGCTCGTATTGCAACATCCGATGTATTGGTACAGCTCCCCGCCGCTTTTGAAATTATGGATAGATAAAGTATTCACCCACGGATGGGCATACGGCAAAGGCTCTGTCGGCCTAAAAGATAAGAGTCTGATGTGGGCCGTCACGACGGGTGGCGAGCACGATCATTTCCAAATTGGCGACCATCCAGGTTTTTCGGTGTTGGCTCAACCCCTCCACGCAACAGCAATCTATTGCAACATGCGCTGGCTGAATCCTGTGGTGGTACACGGTGCGTATGCAGATGAACCTGACTTCATACACTCACAAATCGAGCATTATTACTCGCGGTTGGCCTCCTGGAAGGAATATTAAGATGGAGACTCACAGTCTGATTGAGATGCTCATTTACTTGGGCTCTGCTGCATTGATAGTCCCGATAGCCGTTCGATTAGGACTTGGCCCAGTTCTGGGCTATCTATTGGCCGGCTGCCTGATTGGCCCCTGGGGCCTGAAGCTTGTTACGGATGTGGAATCCATTCTGCACTTTGCTGAAATCGGCGTAGTTTTGATGTTGTTTATCATTGGTCTCGAACTTGATCCCAAACGTCTTTGGGCCATGCGCCGAATGGTCTTCGGTGGCGGTGCATTGCAGATGCTGGTCTGCGGCGCTGCAATTGCCGTGTTTTGTGCCGCACTTGGCTTGAACTGGTCAGCAGCACTATTGGTGGGGTTGACGCTAAGTCTATCGTCGACCGCCATCGCCATGCAGGCCATGAACGAGCGAAATATGACACCCACTGCCGTGGGCCGCAGCAGCTTTGCCGTGTTGTTATTCCAGGACATTGCAGCGATTCCGCTGGTCGCGATGATTCCATTGTTAGCGGCAAATGGTGGTACGCCCTCCGGCGCGGAGCTCGCGTTGTCCATTGCAAAAATCGTCGGCGCGATCGGCGCGGTGGTGCTCTTGGGTCAGTACGTCTCACGACCCGTTCTGCGCTTTGTTGCGCGCTCAGGCTTGCGCGAAATCTTCAGTGCCGTGGCGCTCTTCCTAGTGTTTGGATTTGGGTTGTTGCTAGAAGAGGCAGGATTGTCCATGGCTATGGGGGCATTTCTCGCCGGTGTCCTATTAGCAAGCTCAGAGTACCGGCATGCGCTGGAAAGCGACATTGAGCCATTCAAGGGGCTACTGCTTGGTTTATTCTTTATCGGCGTCGGTATGTCGATCGACTTTGGCACGCTGATTGATGCACCACTGAAAGTTTTAACACTGACCTTAGGTTTTATCCTGATCAAGCTGCTGGTGATCAAACTTCTTGGCCGCTTCCTGAACGTTCCTACTCAACAGCGCTCTTGGCAGGCGGTATTTCTCGGTCAGGGCAGTGAGTTCGCCTTTGTGGTATTTGGCGCAGCAACGGTTGCGGGCATCCTGGTCGACCCTTGGGGTAAAAGTCTAACCTTGGCGGTAGCACTTTCCATGTGTGTGACTCCTCTGCTGATTCTAGTGCTCAATCGCTTGGAATCAGCGCGCAAACAGGACAATCAGGAAGCTGACACCATCGACCAACGCAATCCTCGGGTAATCATCGCTGGCTTCGGTAGATTCGGCCAAATTGCAGGCCGTCTATTAATGTCCTGTGGTTTTGAAGTGGTGGTGCTAGATCACGACCCCGATCATATCGAAACGTTACGCAAGTTCGGAGTCAAGGTGTTCTACGGCGACGCGACCCGTCTTGATTTGCTGCACGCCGCTGGTGCAGCTCAAGCAGTGGTTCTGATCAACGCCATCGACAACCAGGAAGACAACTTGGCACTGACACGGCTGGCCCAAGAGCATTTCCCCGCCATGAAACTGGTAGTGCGCGCTCGTGATATGGGACACATCATTACCCTACGCCAAATGGGTATAGAGGAAGCCGAGCGGGAGACTTTTGAAAGCGCTTTGTCCCTTGGACGCAAAGCCTTGGAACAACTTGGTGTTGGGCGCTATGAAGCCCGTGAACGCGCGGATCGCTTCCGCCGATTGAACCAGGAAATGCTTGAAGAAATGGCCCGACAGCCCGAGGAGGACACTGAATTCAAGTACGACGCATACAAGCGGGCAAACGCCCTTCTAACAGAAATATTCAACGAAGACCGAGCTCATACTATCAACAACTGGCCTGATAAAAGTCGCGCCAAGCCGGAAGAGAAAGATAGCTAATCCAAGGCAGAAAAATCTAAAGCCACTTTAAGGTAGCTTTACAAGACGTCCTTTAACTCAGCCAGGATTGCTTTCTTCAACGCGGCAACAGAACGAGAGCCGGCCAAGACTAAGCGCAACCGCCCTTCGTGAAAAATCGCCAAGGATGGCACTGACCGGATCCCATACATTTGGGAAATCGTCGGCGAAACAGCTACATCGATCCTTGCAAAGGATGCGCGAGAATGCATCTTGTCTGCAAGGTCGTGAAAGACCGGCTTCATCTCTTGGCATGGTTTGCACCAAGACGCCGAAAACAGCACGACACTGTTCCCCTTTGCAACGAATCGAGTGAACTGTTCGGCTTTCAAGTCTACGATACGGTTCATTTTCACCTCACCCACGATGCAATTTCAGACACAGAAATTGCAGCACCATCAGGTGCCGCAATCTCTCTAACATCAATTACAACCATCAAGACCGCAGACTTGGCCATTAAACGACTCATCCTCACCCTTTGATTCCAAATACATTTGGTTCAGTGCTTGAAGAAAAGCTTCTTGAGACTGAGCACCCGAAACAGAGAACGAATTATTGAAAACAAAAAAAGGAACGCCTGACCCAAATTGAGCCGCCGCGCGCTCGTCGCTCTGCATCTGAAGGCGCAGATCAGGGGATGACCACGCGAGTCGAATCGACTCATCAGATACCCCAACAGACTTTGCTATCGCCTCTAGACTTGTTCTGTCAAACAGCGATTTACCTTGGGTGGTACTTTGCTCATAGAGCGCTTCCATAAGGTTTTTCTTCACGACTTCATCTTCGACTGCTTTGACTAATACGTGAGCATCCGCTGTATCACCAAACATCATGGTTTCAAAATGGTAATCAAGCCCCGTAGATGCGCCATATTGCTTAACTGTATTCATCATGGTTACAGCAGCGGCTGGACTACCCAACTTACGCTTGAGGGCTCCGACCATAGGTTCAGCAACATGGTTCGGGGCAAGACGGTAAGCTCTGACGTTAACTTGAACGCTGTCCTTGTGAGGAAAGCTTTCAAGCGCTTTCTCAAAACGACGCTTAGCGACCCAGCACCAAGGACAGACATAATCAGACCAAATATCAACTACGAATTTCTTCGGAATACCGCTCATAAATCTCTCTCTAGTGAAGGGAATAAAGGCGTCGCTATTAAGGAAAACTAAAAGCGACTATTAACAACTCGGCTGCTTGCTTTTGGTGTGTCTGATCTGACGAGCAGGCATCACGACTGATTGCTCCAGGGATTCGAGTATGTAGTCGAATCCTGCTAAGGGATCAGCTGATCTACCTAATGTCCAATCAATAAGGCACTCCCCCTCTAACACACTCAAGAGCATGAATGCATAGGATTTAGCTGGCTTGGAAAGTATCCATCCTTTCTGAATGGCTACCTCGCTAATGGTTCTCTGTAGCCAGTCAAGTTGTGTCTCAAAAAAAACTCGAGTCAGCACTTGAAGTGATAAGGGTAGCGCTGCCATTTCTGCCGCCAGTGCACCACACAACGGTAGAAGCCCTTCATTCCCACTATCGACGAATAGACGGGAGAAGGCTCGAAGCCGCAACATAGAGTCTTCATCAGCGTCTTCAATTGACAGAATAGTCGCATCAAAGCGAATGATAGAGTCTTTAATCAACTCTTGACCAAGACACTCTTTGGTCGGAAAGTGGTGATGAATGCTGGCTTTTCTAATGCCAATCGTCGTGGCTAGATCTGCATAGCTAAATGCTGAGTAGCCCTTAGACCTCATCTGATTTTCCGCGACTTTTAACAGCGCTGCTCTTGTCGAACCTGACATTGAAAAACTCCTGCGCCCAGAACTAAGCCGCCCTACACCAAAAGCTGGTAGTTGAAGCCAGCTGGGCCAGTCAGATAGCCGTGAATAATCACTCGAGCCATTACACCTCCCAGCACTCTTGGTGATGGAATGGGAGTCGATTTTGGCAGCTCCCATCAGACAGCGTTAGCTGAAATCAGGCACGAACGGCCATGATTCCCGCATCCACGTCCCAGATAGCACCGGTCACCCAGGATGTCTTATCCGACAACAGGAACACGATAGTGTTGGCCACATCTTCCGGAACGCCAACTCGGCCCAGTGGGTGAAAATCGTTCAGAGACTTCATCGCTTCTGGGATTGCCTCTTTGTCCATGAAGCCCTCATAGATAGATGTGTGAACAATTCCTGGAGAGACGGCGTTTACGCGGATGCCCGAGTGAGCCAATTCAATCGCAAGGTTGCGGGTCAGCGCATGCAGACCTGCTTTAGCCATGGAATAGGCAGAGGACGGCGAACCTGCCAAAGCAGCCTGTGCGCCGATGGAGCCAACGTTGACAATTGACCCTTCCCGCTTGGCGGCGAGCATGTTCTTGACCACCGCTTGGGTGATGAAGAACGTTGCACGATTAATAGACAGGTACATATCGTACTCAGCCTCGTCGTGCTCAGTGAAAGCTTTGGGAATGAAAATACCAGCGGAGTTAACCATCAGGCTGATATCGCTATGATTTGTGTTGATTTCGTTACGAACGAAATTCATACCCTCTTCTGTCATGAGGTTTGCGACTATCACTGAAACCGGGCCAAGCGGGCTCAATTCGCTACGGACGGCGTCTGCCTTGTCTTGCTTGCTACCCGTCAGCACCACGCTGCCACCCGCTTTCAGCACCATACGAGCAGTTTCCAAGCCCATTCCGCTGGTACCACCGACGACAAGCAGTTTCTTACCTTTGAAAAAATCGTTCATTTCATGCTCCCGGTAACTAGATTACGAAAACCGTAGCGCCAGAGAAAACTCCTCAACTGGCGCTTTTAGGGTTCAGCAGGTGTCAAACCCTAAAAATCAGTCTTCTAGAACTTCGAGCGTTGGCACCATACGAATGGCTTTAGAAAAGTTGGCATAGTTGACCGATGTCTTGATCACATTCTTATGCAGCTCTTCCACACGCTCACGGGATGCGTCGGTGTGCAAACGAATTACAACACTTACTTCGTCGTAGCCTGGGTTAACGTTCTCGTCCAAACCCAGAAAACCACGTAGATCGAGGGTACCGTCAGTCTCAATTTCCAGACTGTGGATCTTGATACCCATCATTGCAGCGTTGGCCGCGTAGCCTACTGACATACAGGCATTGAGGGCCGCCATCAGCAGTTCCTGAGGGTTCGGCGCAGTATTCTGGCCAAGCAACTCATTTGGCTCATCGGCGACGATTTCGAAATCACGTGAATAGGTCTCACCGGCGAGGCTGTAGCGGCTGACTTTTGCCACAGAGCGTGTTTGGCCTTTCCACTGAGTCTTGACGTTAAAGCTGGCGTGCCGCTTGGAAGCATCCTCAGCAACGCCTTGGGCAAACTGCTGCAGTGCGGCTACATCAATACCATTCAGATTATTTGTCATTTGGTAAATCCTCTGTGGAGCGCATTGTTTCGTGTGGGTTTGTTTGCGACAAAACAATCCTACCAACTGGTAGGTTGGCTTGCAACAGAGTTTTTGGAAAAATAATCCCTGCGCTAGAGATCTTGATGACACCAATGCCTCCAAAGCCCTATGAAACAAGGCGCGCATCGATACGCTACCTGTCAGAACAGACAGGCAGATACGGAGCTTCACCAGGCTAAAACGCCATGAGCTTTGTATTCGAGCGGGAAGATTCAACCTATGCAGAGAAAATCTACAGAGTATCGGAGACGTTACGAGATGGGGCCCATCTAAAAGATGGGCAAAAACAATGACTTAAGAAGAAATCCGGAAAGGGATCATCAAATCGTATTCTAGATAGAAATTACGAAACGATAATTTTCTGCAAAATAAAATCAAACCCAGATTGGTCGACAACCTTATCGTTGAACGCCCAAGAAACGAAGCTACTACCTTCAAGCAAGCTCAAAATAGCACGTGAAATTTCTTTAGGATTAAGGTCTGCCTTTATAACGCTCTCACCCTGCCCCTTCGCAATATTTTCCTCCAACCATGAGATATGTATTTCGAAAAACTTTCTAGTCAGTTCTTTGAGACTATCAGGCAAAGCAGACAGCTCAGCTGCAAGTGCACCGCACAGAGGTAGCATCCCATTTTTCGAGCTATCAACAAACAGAGATGAAAATGCTTTCAACCGGATGATGGTATCGGAACTCTCCTCGTTAATCAGATCTAAATTTTTAGTAAATCTAAAAAGATAGCTCTCAATAACTGCAATACCCAACCCTTCTTTTGTAGGAAAGTGATGATGGATACTGGCTTTTTTAATACCAATTTCTTGAGCTAAATCAGCATAGCTAAATGCAGAGTAGCCTTTGGTACGTAGCAATAATTCGGCAGCAGTTAAAAGGTCTGAACGCGTGCTCATAAGCTTACCTAAATGTTTGATACAGGCATATTAGCCGTCTTAGCACTATGGTTCAACTCAAAGCGATGAGAGAACGCCGCGAGACGTGCTCTCATCGCTAATAAGCTAGGCCCCTACGTGACTAGGTGTACCCGCTCCTTCTAAGTCCTTTTCTTTTGAGCGAACTGCCCTCGACCAACCAAGCATCAATGCTCCTGCGACTAAAGGTATAGAGAGGACAGTATAAGTACCATTTGGATAGTCGAGCGCCAAGAGAACCAATACTACGAGTAAAAAACCGAGCGTCAGCCATGAAGTAAACGGCGCTCCAGGCATTTTGAATGAGACCATTTCCACCTCGCCCCTCTTCACTGCACGGCGATACATAATTTGAGAAAGAACTATGAAGGCCCACGTAGAAAGTATCCCCAGAGAGACCAAATTCAGTAAAAGCTCAAACAATTGAGAGGGAATGAGGAAATTCAAAATAACACCAAATACGTTAATGCCCATGGTAACCAAAATCCCCATATAGGGCACACCTTGAGTACTCATGCGCTTAAACATTTTGGGTGCAGATCCGCCCATAGCAAGTGATCTCAACACACGACCCGTAGCATACAATCCTGAATTGAGACTAGAAAGTGCTGCCGTCATTACAACAATGTTCATGACGGAACCAATTCCTGGGATACCAAGTGCCTCAAAAAAC
This sequence comes from Pseudomonas sp. ML2-2023-6, assembly GCF_037055265.1. NCBI lineage: Bacteria > Pseudomonadati > Pseudomonadota > Gammaproteobacteria > Pseudomonadales > Pseudomonadaceae > Pseudomonas > Pseudomonas sp. ML2-2023-6. The sequence goes on from NZ_CP146347.1 coordinate 3,532,536, forward strand.
GTGACAAACGGGCTAACATTTGCACTGTAGGCAGTCCAAGGTAATACCGTAACAAGCAAGAATACGGAACCAACATAAAAAAGGCTAATCCTCCAAATCACACCATTAATTGCTTTTGGAATCACTTTTCTTGGATCTGCCGTTTCTCCAGCTGCTGTTCCGACCAACTCTATGCTTGCATAAGCAAAAATGACACCTTGCACGATGATAATCGCTGGTAATATTCCATGAGGAAAGACCCCACCGTTATCTGTTATCAAATGAAAGCCTGGGATATGACCAGCCACTTCATGACCCGTTGCAAAAAAATACGATCCAACTATCAAAAATATGCTAATTGCAGCTACTTTTATCACAGCAAACCAAAATTCCATTTCACCAAACCATTTGACACCAACCATATTCATTAGCGTCACTACGCCTAAAGCACTCAATGCAAATAGCCACTGAGGTACATCCGAGAACACACTCCAGTATTTCATGTATATAGCAATAGCAGTAATATCAACCACACCAGTTAATGCCCATACAACAAAATACATCCAACCCGCAACGAAGGATGCACGTTCCCCCATAAACTCTCTGGTATAGGACACAAAACTTCCACTACTTGGGCGATGCATAACCAGTTCGCCAAGGGCCCTTAGTATAAAGAACGCAAATATGCCACAAATTAGATACACAACTGCAAGTGCTGGCCCCGCAATTTGCAACCTAGCACCAGCACCTAAGAACAAGCCAGTTCCGATCGCACCTCCCAAGGCCATCATTTGCACATGCCGTTTTTTTAAATGCTTCGAATACCCACTATCTTGAGAATCGAGCCAGTTCGATGCATCATTTTTTTTGTCACTGCACTGAGTTGCTGTTAGGGATTCTATTTTTTGTTTTTTCATACTTCACCCAAGCGATTTATCTGCAGTTTTTATTATCCATAGCAATTCTTAACTTCTAATCCTTTTACCAACGAGATACGGAAATCGGCGTGTACTTGCGTAGCAGCAATAGCACGAAGCCATCCACTCCCAATTCAAAATCCTACACCGAGCGTCGATGCGATACCGACCAGATAGTAGAGTTTTGAGTCGCAAAAAATCTACCATCCACATGGTTGGCGTGTAAACTCTATTTTTTAAAATATCCTAAGACCATGTTCTATATGACATTTATTTATAGGCCAACCTAGTAGTAGACATTTAATAAAAATAGCTTTTTAATCCTAACCCTGCGTCACTTCTGTCCGCACCAAGCCACCAACCGCTGCAGGAATTGGATGCCCGTATGAAAAAATATAAAAACGTTCAAACCTTACTCGCCCACGCGTCTATCGAGCCTGAGCAGCATCATGGATTCGTAAATGTGCCGGTTTACCGAGGCTCAACCGTGGCTTTCCCTTCGAGCGCATCTATGCGCGAGGGGCGCCAAAAATACATCTACGGCCGATGGAACAACCCCTCCACGGAGGCACTTACTCAGGCCCTTAAGCAGTTAGAGCATGCTGAAGGCACAGTGCTTTGCCCATCAGGGCTATCTGCCTGTACGACTGCCATACTGTCGGCAGTTGGAGCAGGGGATCACCTGCTAATCGCCGACAACGTATATGCACCAATTAGAGCCTTTTGTGAACAAGTGGGTAATCGCCTTGGAATAGAGGTATCGTTTTACGATCCTACAATAGGTGCCGGTGTAGTAGATTTTTTTAAGCCAAATACAAAAGCCATCTATACGGAATCCCCAGGCTCATTGACTCTAGAAATACAGGACATACCAGCCATCGCTAAGGTTGCCCATGAGCATAATATTTTGGTCATTGCTGACAACACGTGGGGAACTCCCCTTTACTTTCCATCGCTCGAACTAGGTGTCGATCTTTCCATCATGGCCGCCACCAAATATATCGTCGGCCACTCTGATGCCGTTCTCGGTACTGTATCAGCCTCCAAGCGTGCATGGGAAAGCCTCAAAAAATTCCACTTCAACATGGGATTGTTTGTTAGCCCTGATGATGTAACCTTGGCACTTCGGGGAATGAGAACGTTAGATATTAGGCTTGAACGCCACTATAAAAATGCGACAACAGTAGCCAAATGGTTGGAAACACGCGATGAAGTTGAAGTAGTCTATTATCCAGCATTAGAGTCTCATCCTCAGCATCAATTATGGAAAAGAGACTTTAGAGGAGCCTCGGGCTTGCTGTCCTTCGTGACCAAACCTTCTTCACAAGCTGCGGCAGACGCGTTATTGGATAGCTTATCGTTATTTTCAATTGGCTACTCTTGGGGTGGATTTGAAAGTTTGGCTATGATTGCAGATCCCAAAGCCATCCGAAGTGCGACATCCTGGGAGATTGATGGGCACCTTGTACGACTTCATATCGGCCTTGAAGATCCATTTGACCTGATCGAAGATCTCGAAAAAGGTTTTGAAGAATTTAATTCTCTACGCAACAAACCATAATCCACTAATTGCTAGGTTAACCCTTTACAGGGTTTTCCTAGTTTGCCGGATGCAAAATTTCAGTCTTTGAAATTAGTCTTTGTCGCTGCCTGTCAACCCAAGTGGCGTAAGCCTCCGGCCAACTCACCTTCCTGACCACGACGCCAAAGGCGATGGCGCCCAACTAATTTTAGTGGACACCATTTCTAGTCTTTTAAGCTGGTCTTTCATGCAGCCACAACGCCTTTAGTACTTCAAATCCTTCAAAGCCGGATTCATTCAAGAGAGCTCCGAACCTGGCGCCTCGATTGCCATCGTCGCGCTGGGCCACAATCTCAACGCAAATCTCGTCCATAATTGGATTCGGCTGCAATCGCAAAAACCATTGCCCTGCAGCCTGCCTTGATTCCCCTGAAATTACCGTCGTCGAAGTCACGAACGGATATTACTGGAGCAACCATCTGCTTCGAAATCCCATATCCACGCGGTGCCTTCAAAATTAACTGATCAACCGAAAGCGCGGCGGCCTATGCGACCTTTCTGCGAGACTTGTAGAGATGATCCCCGACGCCATAAGGCTCGCCACCGAGCCTATCAGCAGAGCCTTGGATTACAGCCTGAAGCGCTGGACAACGCTGTAGCCCTACCTCAATGACGGGGCCGTACACATTGACAATAATTGGGCCGAGAACCAGATTCGACCGTGGGCCTTGAGTCGTCAATACTGGCTCTTCGCAGGGTCACTACGCAGCGGCAAACGGGCGGCGGTGATCATATGCCTGATCCAGTCGGAGCGACTCCACGAGCATGATCCGTATGCTTATTTGAAGGACGTCCTCACTCGCCTGCCTACGCAACGGGTCAGTGAGATTATGGAACTGCTACCTCGTCGCTAGGTGCTTGCTCAATGAGTCCGTTTTTTAATGGACTTTTCGAAAACTATCCCAGGAGGGAGCAATGGTAGATAAAGCGCACGAGTACGAAGTCCAGGTAACTTGGGCCGGCAACAACGGGACAGGAACGTCATCTTATCGGGGTTACAGCCGGGCGCACTTAATCGCAGTTAACGGCAAAACTCCAATCGAGGGCTCATCCGATCCCAGTTTTCGAGGAGACCCTACGCGCTGGAATCCCGAGGAATTGCTCTTGGCATCCTTATCTGCGTGCCACAAGCTTTGGTACCTTGGCCTTTGCGCTGAGGCCGGGGTCGTTGTAGTGGCCTACGAGGACAACGCTCAAGGAACAATGGTCGAGGAGAGCAACGGCGCTGGTCAGTTCACCTCAGTTATTTTGAGGCCCAAAGTGATCCTGGCATCGGGGTCTGAGATCGAAAAAGCTCAGATGCTGCACAAAATAGCTCATGAAAAATGCTTCATTGCTCGTTCGGTAAACTTTCCAGTCAGCCACGCTCCCGAAATATCGATAAGGCCAGCCACTTAGTTAACCAGAGATGGTGTCCGCATAGTCGAGCACCATCTCATAGTCTACGTAACTGCTTAGAGGAAATTGCCGGACGCTTACGACTCGGATTCTTAGCTCTACACTGCAAAAAAGGCCCTTAAAGGGCCCTTTTGCACTCAAACCAGAATCACTTGGCTAACCAAGACTCAACGGTGTCCGAGCCGTACTCTGCTTTCCATTCCTTCAACCCTTTGTGATTCCCACCTTTGGTTTCGATGACTTCACCAGTGTGAGGGTTTTTGTAGACCTTAACCTGACGAGGCTTACGAGAGCCGGATTTAGATTCGGCTACTGGAGCGCTACGGCCAGCCTGAGGATCCAGCAAGTTGATTACGTTAGACAAGCTGTAACCGTACTCAGCAAGCAGAGCGCGCAGCTTCGTTTCGAACTCTATTTCCTTTTTGAGGCCTGCATCCCCTTTCAGGGTTTCTAGGGCTTGTAGTTGCTCGGCTAGGTGTTTTTCGAGCTGGCGAAATTCGGCGAGTTTTGACATGCTTAGTCTCTACGTAGTTAGTCCCCTAACAATACACCAAACTCTAGAGTTAACCGTAAATCGTTTAGTTATAAGATTCATGAATGAGCGATCACAAAGACCCGCACTGAGGAGTCTAGGTTCGCAACTTTAATTTATTCGTGTCCTGTCAAAAGCGAAGTATTGAGACCAACCTTTTGAGGCATGGCGGTGTCTACGGAACCTGGCGCGATTCACCGGGTGGCGTGATCTAACTCCGCTAACCAGTCACGAAAATGCGTTCGTGACTGATCGTTCTAGGTAAACATAAGGACTTAGAACATGGGATCTACTGCTCATCTGCAATCACGGATACGCCTAGCTTAAGCACTTTCTTCCTCAGCCTGGAAGACCTCGATAAGTTTTTGATTGTAGTCATCCAGATAACTCTGAAGCCCATCTCGGTCGACCAACCGTACACCGGCTGCGCTTGCCAACTCCTTCGCTGACTTCGTGTAGTAGGAGTTGGTAACTACCATAGCCTCGTCACACCCGTAGAAGGCTTTAGCAGAAATGGCCTGCTGCACAGCCGCATTGCCTACAGAGCCAGAGTAATTCTTAGCTTGAATGACCATGTTTTTACCGAACCTAGTAACGAAAAGGTCTGCGCCCTGATCAGCAGTCTTCTTGGTCTCTTTAACGTCATAGCCAATGGTTTGAAAGATCTCGACCAGGAAGGCTTCGAACTGAAAACCGTCCATCGCATCCACCAGGTACATAGTGATGAACTGGTTCGGATTGAAATGCTCGAGCTGTGATCCCAGCCGCTCAACGAGGATATCGAAATAAATCTCCTCGCACAGGCTCAAGCCATTCCGAAAAGACTGTAGCGGAAGCAGCGGTACGCCAGATGTGGAGGCTGCTTGGGGATTGAATTGGACATTGGGAAATGGAACGTCATTTTCCCAGAGGTGGTAGTCAGAACAAGGCCAGGTCAGACCTGAACGTTGTCCCGGCCTCTTCAATCCAGGAACGTAAGGTGTCGGCAAGATCAGCTCGGATGTGGCGGGTCAACTCTCTCGAGAAGCCCAGGTAGGCAGAGTTGAATGCTGTGGTTTGCAGCAGCTTGTCCAAAAGAGATGGAAGCCCTTCAAGCTCGTCAAAACCTTTGCGAATCAAGACCTCCCTGAATAGCTCTCTCTCGCTGTACACACCATCCAAACGTGGGCCGGGCACGCCTGCGTCATCGCTGCTACCTGCGCTTTCGCGAGTCGTGTGAATGAAGTTCGTAAAGTATGGCTGCTTCAGCTCCGCGTATTTTCTCAATACGTTGTTCAGAAGATCGTTCAGTTGGGCTTGCTCTTTCTTCTTACCGAAGAAATCTTGAATCAAGCCTTTGGATCTGTATTGAAAGTCGGGATAAAACGAAGGATCCAGTGGAGTGAGGTGCCGCAACGTGAGCTCTGATGACGGCGAAACTTGGGAGCTCATGCACCACGGGCATGCTGTCTCGAAGGTAGTCCTGTTGCATCCGTTGCATTGGTAAATCATCGTTTCCGTTCCTTCCCAAGTCATCGCGCGCCTTCACGCACATCATGCTAGCGACCATAGCTCAGTGCCATCACTCAGTCCACGAGCTTGTTTCCACTGCACGCAGACGCACCAATGATGGCGAAATACCACCACGGCGATTGGAGTGCCGGGCCGGCTAAGCTAGAGTTCCAGCATCTATCAGCCGGACGCTCCGTTGTTGAGCAGTCATCAGGGAAGAGACTATGCAAATTCAGCATCTGGAAATCGCGAACTTCCGCAAGCTCCTATCCGTACGAGTCGACCTCGCAGCCGAGACCACACTCCTCGTTGGAGCCAACAACAGTGGCAAATCATCTGCGATGCTGGCCTTGCGCAAGTTCCTACTTTCGAAAGCGTCGATTTTCAGATTGCAAGATCTTACTCTGAGCCATCTCGCCACAATCGATGCCATTGGTGAAGCTTGGGAGGCTGCAGATGATAGCTTCCCCATCCCAGTCGCAAATGAATGGGCTGATTGGTTGCCAACGCTAGATATTTGGCTTGAAGCAGCTCAGGGCGAGCTTCATCACATCCGAGATCTCATACCGAACTTCGCCTGGAAAGGCGGCCATGTCGGTATGCGGTTCCGGCTGGAACCAGATGATATGCCAACGCTGTTTGTCGATTACCGCAAAGAGCGGGCACGAGTGAGGGAGCTTCAGCAGGAAATTCAAAAACAGGCAGCGCTAGGTACGCAGCCACCATCGCTTCCGCTCTGGCCGCAGAGCTTGCATGATTACCTGAATCGGCGAATCGGTAAAACCTTCAAGATCCGATGGTACCGACTTGATCCAGGCCAGCTAAAAGCTCCAGATCCTGCAACTCGTAAAGCTAACCCGCAACCGCTTGCGGCCACTGCAACGCCACTCGAGCGCAATCCCCTAACAGACCTGATTCGAGTCCACGAGATCAATGCTCAACGCGGCTTTGGTGACAGCGCTGACGAAGGCGTCCTAGAGGGAGGACATGGATCGGGCAGGAAGCTCTCGGAACAATTGCGAGCGTACTACAGCAGGCATCTCGATCCAGGCGATAGCCCAGATATTTCAGATTTGGAGGCACTCAGAGCAATTGAGGCAGCTCAAACCGCCTTTGACACTCGCTTGAGCACGAGCTTCGCGCCTGCGCTCAAGGAAGTCGCCGGCTTGGGCTATCCGAATAATTCCGACCCATCCATCCGAGTTTCCACCCGCCTCGCCCCTACGGACGGGATGAACCACGAAGCAGCGGTGCTGTTTGAATTGGATTCCGTTGGAGGAGCCCCTGGAGCACCGCCTCTTAGGCTTCCGGAGACGTCCAACGGGCTCGGCTACCAGAACCTCATCTCAATGATATTCCGATTGATGGCATTTCGAGATGAATGGCTGAAGAAGTACAGAAGCCCTGAAGAGCAAAGCGCTACTGGTGTTGAGCCTATACATTTGGTTCTAATCGAAGAACCGGAGGCCCACCTACACGTCCAGGTTCAGCAAGCATTCATAAAACACGCCTACCATGTGCTGTGCAGCGACCCATTGCTAGTGAAGTATCCGAACCTCAGGACACAGCTGATGGTGAGTTCCCATTCCAGCCACGTAGCTCATGAGATTGACTACGAAAACTTGAGATACTTCCGCAGACTTCCGTCCGGCATGGCCGGGATATCAATCCCAGTCTCTACCGTTTCGAACCTAAGTACAGTGTTCGGCGAGTCCAATCAAACGAAGGAATTCGTTACCCGTTACCTTCGGGCCCAACATGCCGACCTGTTCTTTGCGGATGCGGTGATCCTTGTTGAGGGGGCCGCTGAGCGCATGATGCTTCCACATTTTTTGAGGCAGCACTTTCGTTTCCTAGACCAGTGCTACATCACCATTTTGGATATTGGGGGAAGCCACGCGCATCGGCTCCGGCCCCTGATCGATGCGTTGGGTATTGTCACTCTGGTGATAACTGACTTGGACGCGGGTCTCCTACAGATCGGCAAACCTGTCGAGCGGAAGAAAGGCCAAACCACTAACAACCCAACCGTGCGCCATTGGATGCGAGCAGCAGGCCTTGGACATGATGTGGACTCATTACTGGATCTGACCTCCGACAGTAAAGCTCAGCAAATTGACGAGCTGTTTTCGATCAGGATCGCTTATCAGACGCCCATTACTGTCCGCTTACCCAAAACTGGGCTAGAGGTCGAAGCATTACCAAATACCTTTGAAGACAGCCTTGTCTTGAGCAACACAGAGCATTTTGCTAACAAAGCGGGACGCGGGCTGATGCGATCTTTCGCCAAGGCGCTACGTGAAGCAGAAACATCCTTAGAGCTTGGCACAGAGCTGTTCACCAAACTCAAGGATGGTGATAAGGCAGAGTTCGCACTACACGTTCTCGGCGATTCTGATTTCGCCAAGTTGACGGTGCCTACTTACATCCATGAAGGCTTGGCGTGGTTGCAGTCCAAGCTCGAAAGAAAAAGCAAAGAGCTACTGGTCATCCCTTCAGCGATTGTCGAGGTGACACCATGAGCCGGCAGCCGGAAGCTACTATGGATGATGTTCCAGATGCCGATCAGATCATTCAGGACTGTCTGAATCTCGACCATCCGAAGAGTTTTTTCCTATACGCCGGCGCTGGCTCTGGAAAAACCCATTCGTTAGTCGAAGCCGTGAAAATTCTAAAGAATAGGGAACGGCAACGACTGACTTTTGAAGGACGCCAAATCGCGATCATCACCTATACCAAAGCGGCGTCCGAGGAAATTACCCGCCGTCTTGAACACGACCCACTGGTGGTTGTGTCAACCATTCACGCCTTCTCTTGGCGGATGATTCAGGGCTTCAATGATGACATTCGTGAGTGGCTTCGGGTCAAGCTCACCCAAGACATTGGTGAGCTCAATGAGAAGCTTGGAAAGGCTCGAGGGCAAAACAAGACATTTCTAGCAAATCAAGCTTCAAGGGATAGCAAAGCTCGTCGCCTCGATTCCCTGGATGAGATATCCACATTCATTTACAGCCCTACCGGCGACAATCGCGGTAGGCAAGCCCTAAACCATAGTGAAGTCATTCAAATGGCAGCTGCTTTTATCCAGTTGCCTCCATTGCTGAATATTATGGCGGATTTGCACCCTGTACTCTTGATCGATGAGAGCCAGGATACCTATGGGCCTCTCATGGATGCTTTTCTGCGAGCACAATCCCTCATCCCTGACCGTTTCTGTCTCGGGCTTCTCGGCGATACCATGCAACGCATCTACAACGATGGGAAGGTGCGCTTGGAGGAAGCGATCCCTCCAGATTGGGCGGTGCCCGAAAAACGTATGAACCGTCGCTGCCCAACAAGGGTTGTTGATCTTATCAATGTAATCCGTGCGGGCGCAGACAATCATCAGCAGAAGCCAAAGCCGGACGCCATAGAAGGCACGGTTCGAATGTTTTGCACCCAACAGACACCAGGTCAAAGCTTCGGGTTGGAGGAAGACATAGCACAGCGCATGGCAGCCATCACCGGCGATACTCAGTGGGCAGCTGGTAAGGATGGAAGAAAGACCCTCATCCTTGAACACAAGATGGCCGGACGTCGAATGGGGTTCGAGGGTGTGTTCACACCTTTGTATGGGGTTGAGCACCTACGAACCGGGCTGTTGGACGGAACACTGCCAATCTTGAAACTGTTTTTCGAACGGGTGGCCCCTATTCTTCAAGCTACCAAAATGAACGATTTCAGTCTCATGGAAGCTGTGCGGCTTCAGTCGCCGCTTCTCGACCCTAAATCCATGAAAGAGGTGCCTGACCAGTTAGCCTTGCTTGAGAAAGCAGGAGACGCTACTGAATCGCTGTGTGAACTATTCAATGACAACGACCCCCTGATAGGAGACGTCGCTCAAGTCCTACTCCAAACAGGCCTGCTGGATCTCCCAGACCGACTTGTAGCAGCTCTATCGCTGGGCGCTACGACTGATGCCCCTCCAGACACATCGGATCGTGATGCATTAGAAACCCATGCATACCAGACTCTACTAGGGCGTCCCTTCTCGGAAATGGCTGCGTTCGCTGGTTATACCGATGGGCTTTCCCCCTTCGACACGCACCAGGGTGTAAAGGGGCTGGAGTTCCCCAGAGTCATGGTCATCCTCAATGACGAAGAGGCAGGTGGTTTCCTTTTCAGTTACGACAAGCTCTTGGGTGTCAAACCAGCTTCTGACAGCGACGTAAAAAATCAACACGAGGGCAAAGATGATTCCTTGGCTCGCACTCGTCGCCTGCTGTATGTCACGTGCAGCCGGGCCGAAGAAAGTCTCGCGATTGTGGTTTACACCGCTCAGCCTGGGATAGCTAAGCAGCGAGTAATCGAGGCAGGATGGCTCAAGCCCGACGAGGTCGATCTTCTGTGAAACTCACTACCAACGACATGAATTGTTTGACGGATGTACTGAAGAGACAAGTGGCACAGGGCATGGCTTCAGCTAGGTGATTAGGCGACGCAAACCTGCTTTCGGAAAGCTAGGCGCAGTCGAAGCATTCCAATGGATGTTTGACCTGCGCTGATCCAAAATCTGACAGTCTTCACAGCGTAATACGCTTACTACTTTTCAGGATTGAGACAGCGTTGATGCGATTTTTTTTGGATACAAACATCTGGAGTTACATCGCAAATGAGGATGCTGGCAGCGAACTTGCCATGCGCGCCCGGGCAGCAGGAGTTGAAATTGTCGTTTCTTCCGCTGTGGTGGATGAGGTACAGCAACTGCCGGTGCCGGACGCCCGCCGTAAGGTAATCCGGCTTCTTACAGAAAATGATTGGAAGCGCCTGATGCCGGAGGTGTTCAGCGAATGCTCTGAGGTCAAAGCAGAGATAATCAGGCTGCGGCCGGAATGGGTCATAGCCAAGCCGAACATGAGGGAGTTCAACCGAGTCAGATATGACTGGGTAAGGCGTACCGGTGGCTTCTGGGATCGTGCACGCAGGGAGATTGATTCCCCTCCAACGAATGAAAGCGTTCGACGGGAGCAAGAAGAGAACCTGGCTGTCGAGCAGTCATTCGCCATCAGAGAACGGCTGAAGAAAATCAGGCCTGGCAGTGAGACACATCTACAGCATGTCGGACACATCCCAGAAACCGGCACGCCAGGCTGGACGGGAAAGCCTGTGCACTACTGGCGCGTGCCCAGCCTGCATATGTTCAAGTCCGAACTGCAGATTTACGAGAGTGCGATCAGAGAGTGGCTCGACAGCGAGATTGACGTGCCCGCCATGCTTTCATCAACCGAGTCGATGAATCGGCTATGGCTGCATGAACTCGATCCCGCAGCGGTCCCGCGGCAATGGCTACGCGGGTCGTTCGAGTTTCTTCAAGCATGGCACAAGGTCACCACCGGCACGCCGGGCGACTCTCGTCTGGCGACGCACTTGGTTGACGCGGAAGTCATCATATCGGCGGATAAGAATTTCGTCCGGTTTGCAGAACGCTGTAGAGAAGAAGCGCCATTTAAGATTGGCAAGACTCTGCTTGCGAAGGCTAATCGCGCAGGTGTCGATGAGGTACTGCAATGGATTTCCAACGCAAACACACTATGACGTCCTGTCCCGAGCGTCCGGTGTAGATTTCTAGCTCTGCTGCGGGGATTCAGGCCCCGTCATCTTTCTAATCTGCTGTAATGAGGTAACCATTGTGACTGCCCCCCATGAACTGTCTGGCGACGAATATCAGCTTGAGGACTTTCTGCGAAGACAGCGTGCGGACTTCGACGAGCGCAGCTATTGGCTTCAACATTCGCTGGGCGCAGAAAGTCATTGGCTTTTCATCCAGGCGTATGACGCGCTGAAGCATGAGCTCTACCTGCCAGCTTGCACTGGATTTCTCACCGGAATCGAGGGCTCGCTTCGCAATACGATGGCTCAAGTGAAGATCCCTGCACGAATCGACAACGTTGACGATATCTCGCTGCTCAGTAACTCACTGCTGCGCCAAGCTAGGGCCAACGGCATGTCAATCGACGCCTTAGCATTTCCAGGTGAGCAAGATTTCGAAGCCAATCTGCCTACCCGCCAGAATGTTGAACTCGTCAGGGTTCGGCACACCCTGTGCCACGGCAACATTCTTGAGTATGTCCGTGCGCAAGATGATTTGCCGCCATTCTTCACACCTGAGTGCTGCCGTGACCTTGCCAATAAGCTTCACATGATCTCGCGTAACTGGGTGGCGAACCTTGGCGAGTACAGAAAGCAGATTGTCGGCCCGCAATGATTCATCTTCCAGGCCCGGCCTCTTTTGGCCCGAAGGAGCGACCTCTTCATTGACGCCACTCCACACCGCAACTTAGCGTTAGCAAGCAATGACTCAAGCTCCGAATGATTTGAACACAACCTCCCCTCTCACCGCCCGCAAGGTCTGCCAGATACTGACGGACGTCGCACTCGGTAAACGCATCATGACACGAAGATCCGTGCAGTCCTGGAGCGAGATCTATCACGGCCTCATGGCTGTGGAAATTGATGGCTGGCGACTCACACTCTTAAATGACTGTGACACCCTGGACTACTGCGAGTACTGCAGGTCGCCTGATGGTAGAGTCGGAACACTTGAACTCTGGCTGCGCGACGGATTTGATCCTGTCGAGCTAATGAGTTCCAGGGAGCGTGAACGGCTCGAACAGCTGCTCGCCGCGCTCTGAGCCTGCACGCAAAGCACGTTACCATTGCCGACTTTAAGCTATGGAGACCACACGTGAGAAAGCCACCGATAAAAATCATGATCGAAGAATGGGATGGTGACGGTGCAATCCGAATTCCCGATGAGGCGCTACAGGAATTGGAGCTAGACGTCGGCGACGCGGTGTATTTGATAGAGGAGTTTGTCGGCAATACACGCTGCCTTGTCCTATCAAAAACGCCTCAGATTGCAGATCGAATAGACGAGCTCACTGAAGCCTGGGATAGCGGACAGCTTGGTAAGGCCCAGGACAAATGAGACAGCCGTAATGTGCTTTCGAACTTCCAGCCCACGCATTGGAGTCTCGACGGAGAACAGTTGATCCTGGAGCCGATTCCAAAGCTGCGGTTCTCTTCGCTACTTATGGTTCGCGATGCGGCTATTGCCGGTGGTGGCGCCGCCCTCATTCCACAGTCCATTGCCTGGAACCAGCTTGCGCGTGGGGAGTTAGTTCAGTGGGGCACGGTGTTGGGTGTTGAACCAAGGCTTTGGGTCTTGCATACATCCAGGCGCCTTACTGCTCCCAAGGTTCGCGCATTCGTCGATTTCATGTGCGCTAAATATCCAGATATGTCCCTCATTCTAAAGGGATAGCTCTCTTTCACCCTGAGTCATACGCCCGCTTTTGGTCGGATAGGACTTGCTACGGCTATGAAAGAGCCAACCGCAGAATCGCAGGCATCGTAGTCAGTATCAAAATTATGGACATAGAGATGTTGAAGGCTAACGAATAACTGGGGTCGTCGGGGTAGATGTCCTCTAGGCTGAGGTATCCCATATCGAACTCCTAGCTAAGAATTTACTCGTTACATAGTACTGCCTGTACTCTCCACAAAGCTCAAAGACGCCACCGATAGCGTGTAACAACATTAAATTCGGCCCTTCGCGTCAGCGCCTACAAAAAACCAGCCAGCAGCAGGCGATATAGTGTGCGCATGATAACTTCAGCTCAGACATCACTGTTCTGAGAACCCAACTTGAGCACAGCCACCGTACACAACGATTTCAATACACTGATCAACGCCCCAAAATTTTCGGACGACCCGGTTGGTCGGCGTCAAATGAAGCGGTGGCAGATCATCGCGGAAGACATCTACAAAAGCACTTCAGCAGAGGCGTTGCTCGAAGCTAGAGGCAGAGCTGAAGGCTACATCCATGGCCTTGTGGACGCTGGGCACTTATCAACGAGAGACACCGATCGTGACCACCTCATTTTAAGCATTGTCCAACGGAGACGTGAGTTTTTGCAGAAACTGCTGAACGAGTTCGGTTACTGAAGAAGGGCTAACTGTGAATCCGTCCGATGAAAAAATGGGCTTCACTGGATAGCGGCAGTTTGAAGCGCTCCACACGTCTAACTCGGAGCGCTGCTGATCAAAACCGTAATAGCCATCCAGCGCTCATCAGCTGCCATGCAGTCATACCGCCACTACGCCAGAGATTAAGTATTCAATCTTCTGATTTGAGACGATCACCCCATCGAATCAATTCAAGAAAATTACGTCGCCCACCGCCGCGCTTGAAGCTACCAACAAGGTAATTTCCCTCCCCCGTTTCCAAAAGCCAGAAGCGTCCTTCTTTCCATGCCCTATGAATTTTTGTCGTGCAAATGATTCCGCCATTGGCTGTTCGATACACCTCGTCTTCCTGAAGGTGATCGAAGAACACGCCAAGGCACCTGTTGTCTATGATCACCGCATCGCTGATAAAAGCCGTAATGGCCACGGTGTATTTTCGAAGACTTGCCTGTACAAGACGGCTCAGCTGAAAATCACTGAGATACTTACTATGAAATTCAACTTCAATGATTTCAGGCATCCGGCCAAAGCTCCAAAAAGGGTCATTATGTATTTGTGCTGACCGTTGCCTACCCGGCCTTCATGGAAAAAGCAGCGCCAATGCTTGCCTCTTTTTTCAGACCTGAACCTAAAAGAAGGTAGACGGTACTGTTGGTTTCAAACATGCAGCCTTCAGTGAAGGATTTTCCGAAGTTACTGCGTACCCACATACCGGATTGAAAGCGACCTTTACTGTCAAGCACGACTTCGTGAGCGAAAAGCGTCATGGGAAATAGACCGAGGCTCGTAAGCTTTTCCCTTTCAACCGGCGTCACAGTGAGGTCGATCAAGATCCACTGTTTCACCACACAGAATGCTTTGCCTGGGAATGTCTTTGCAGCCAAAGAGATCAAGTCTTCTTGTGAGCCTTCCCAGCCGACAACCTCCTCTCCAGCGCCGTACAAGAGTTGCGAGACCTCTTCCAATGTCACCATCAAAAATCCTCCATCCCGTTGAGCTCGGCCAGCCACGCGAACGTGTCCAATAGCCAATCACTGACAATCAAAGCTTGATCAATAAATCAGGATCAAAGCCCGTATTCTGCCCCGGATAACCGCGTGGATTGGACACCACTCGACACCCTTCCTTTAAGAAGTCCGCCGCAACGTGGGTATGCCCATAAACCCAAAGATCAGGCTTACTAAGTAACTCTGACCAATCGTTCGCATACGCTGCAGCCAGATGTCCAGGGTGATCGTCACCCAGGTGATCCAACACTGGTGCATGGTGTGTGACCACCACTGTTTTGCCGTCGAAAGGTCTATTAAGCTCTTGGGTTAGCCATAGGTGAGCTCTCATTGACTTAGCGACTAGGTCGTCTGGACGCAAGCGCCTGTAATCCAAGTCGGCTCGAATAGTCAAGAAATCGTTCATCGAATCCCAAGCAATTCTCTTTGCCGCAACCACATCACCCGTAGACGAATAATCCGTCCAGGCAGTTGTGACCAAAAAGCGTGTGCCATCGAGAATGAGCATCTCGTTTTCGAGTACATGCACATGGGGCAATGTAGCGTCTTTCATCTTTCGCAGTGTGTGACCTATGTGCCCGCCGTAGTACTCATGATTACCGCATACATAGATCACTGGGCATTGAAAAACCTCGCTTGCCCATTTCACGCCCCGCGATTTGATATCAATGTCGCCGGCGAGAATTACTACGTCCGCGTCGCTTGGGGCGGGATCGAACCGAGCGAACTCGAGGTGCAGGTCTGAATAGATTTGTAGCTTCATGGATTAACCTGCTGCCGTTGTAGTGGCGGAGCGATTCGGGGTTTGATAGTTGGTGCAATGGAAATGCTTCCCGGCGGCAGTCATGGCGTCGTAGATCGTTCGAATATTTCTGAGCAGGCATGCGTCGATCACGCCGGGCGAGCTGCTGTAGATTGCTCCGCTATCGACTTTATGAAGCAGTACGCACTCACCGCTTCTGTCGTAGCCGACGATTGCACTGATCAACTTTTCCATACGCTCTAAAGGACTCCCATTCATGCAAGGGGGAGTCACAATCTGAACCACCTCAATCTTGTGCTCTGGGCTCTGCTGCGAGAGTAGGTGTGTCAGCATCGAAGGGTCTGATGGCATCATTTTTTTGAACCGAGGCTTTGCTCCTTCACAAATGCGAAAGCGCACGTGATACCAGAAATCCTCGGTGTCTCGTTCGATCATCCGCCAAGCCGTGCGGCCAGGCCCAGGGAAGCCCGGTAAGCCGACCATACAAGACTCATCTGAAATAAACATGATGCTGATTTCCTCGTTTGCGGTGCTGCAATTCGAAAGGCGGCGCCCAAGTTCGCAAGCAACCAACCTCAGCGATAATTCCTTTAAATTGACAAATATGGACTAAACCGCTGCTGACGACGGAGCCCAACCATCGGCGCCAGTGCAGTGCGGTGGTAGCTACTCACCTGAAATTCACAATTACGCACTATATTACATGGATATGAATTGTTCAATGTGGCCTTATCCTTCCCTTTACGGGAAGCACCCATGCCTTCGAGATCAACGCTGGCAGCGATCCTACGCTCGATCAGAACTGCTCGAGGTCTGTCTCAAGAGCAACTAGGTGGCGCAGTGGAAGCACGGCATTTGCACAATGTCGAGCACGCGAAGACCAACATCACACTCGACATGCTCGAGCGCATCAGCGCGCGACTGGAAGTCGACCCCATTGCTTTATTGGCGATGGCATCCATTTACGAGCGTCAAGAATCTCTCACTTCGTTCAATGCCCGTCTGCTGGCAGAGATGAACAAGCTTGAAGCGCTAGGGGTTCTCTCTGGTTTACCGAGCCATTTCGAAGGCGGTGGTTTAGTAACAGGCAAAGCCGGCAAGCGACCTATCCCGGCAGATAGAATTCAGGCTGTGCTTGCCTGCAAAGCTGAAGGAATGACGCAGAAGCAGACATCTTTAAAATTAGGGATGGCTGCTTCAACCGTTCATAAAATCTGGCATTCAGATTCTGGATCCGCCGCCAGTCAATGAGTCTAAGTACCTCGCGGTCTAGCTCTAGCGGTGGCTTCCACAGCCGGCCACTCTTAGGCAGCACTGTTGGATTCTACTCGATGAGGTCTCACGCATGCTCACCAAGGGGCAACTGTCGGGATGCGACATCCCATCCCCCAAGCCTCCCGCCGCGCATGCACGGAAAACTAGTAACCCTGTGCCCAAGGGCGGCTGCCACTTTCGCACCTCCGCGTGTGAATCAGAACCGGCTATCGCTCACTGCTTATGCGTCTTGAAGGGCTGCGCTCTTGGACAGGGTATAGACGTAGTCCTGGAAAGTACGGCGGTAAGCCAGCGGTCGCCGCACCCAGTTTGCTGAGGCGCCAGTTCGATGTCAGAGAACCCAACAAAGTTTGGGTCACCGACATCCGTACGTATGAGGGCTGGCTGTATTTGGCTGTGGTGCTGGATCTGTTTTCTCGTCAGGTTGTTAGCTGGTGAATGAAGTCGCAGATGACCGGTGATTTGGCAATTGATGCGTTATTGTTGGCGGTTTGGAGGCGTAAACCGAAACACAAGGTGATGGTTCACTCCATCCAAGGCAGCCAGTACAGCAGCTCGGATTGGCGCAGTTTTTTAAAAGCGAACCATTTGGTTGCCAGCATGAGTCGTCGAGGCAACTGTCATGACAACGCCGTGGCCGAGAGCTTTTTCCAGCTTCTAAAGCGGGAACGGATCAAGCGGAAAATCTACACCACGCGGGAAGATGCACGTAGTGATGTGTTTTATTACATCAAGATTTTCTACAACGCGAAACTTCGTCATGGTTTCAACAATCAGCTGTTGCCGGTAGAGTTTGAAAAGCGTTACGCAATGAGCTTTCAGGGGGTCTAAAGAACCCGGGGCGATTCAAACCGTCAAGATGAGTGCTGATTCAACCCCAGACATAGTCAACCTCATAACTTAATCATGGCGAGTTATCAAAAAACATTCCGGCAGCGCTTACCCGGGGGTTAAGAGTGTTCGCGGCATCCTCTACTCGCCATGCATAAATTGAATACTCACGGGGGGAGCACTATACCGCTGGCTCTCCTTGCCTGAATTATAAATACAGGATTCTTCGTCAAAAACCCTATCATTGCATCATGCCTTAACCCTCATTAAGGACTTCATATCAAATCAATATCATGCGAAACACACCCTGTTACAATTCAATAATCAGCCAATATCACATCCACTGCTCGGTAGATCACTAAAAACCCACAATACTGTCAAATTAGAATTAGAAATATATCATTTTGAGGCCTTGACAACTTTTTTAGCTGTTTTTAAAATACTTAAAAAGCAAACCATTCTTCTCTTTCTGAACGCACTTCAATATAAAACTGCAGAAATTATAGAAATCAACTTTCATCTTCCTTGTGCTTTTCCTAAAACTTGTACATGGGCTGGATTTCAGAGAATCGCTTATTCGGCCGCAGGCCGGCTAGCTTATCTTTTGATCTCAAATGAAAGCGGTAATTTTTTGGGATAATTACGTCTAGATTTTGGGAATCGGCACACCATCAAAATGTCTGGTTTGAGGACAGCCTCACTGGCGAACCTATGTTGAACAGATGTAGCGGTGCCCTCTGCCCCGGGACAATCGATTAGCGTATCAGCTGGTTGCTCCACTCTGCTCTACTGCACGTCAGTTTCAGGTTGAGTTTCAATATCGTTCTCACGGCCATCCAGTCAGCTACTCCAGTACATTCTGCCATCCATTCCAGATTCAGCCGGACACACTTAATGAAGGCCGTAGTTCAGGATTGATTCGCCACCATCGACCGTTTTTTTCGTCACCGCCTCCTCAGCCTCCCCTCATGATCTGCGGCAAAAACTGGCCTAATTAGCGTCAATCAAATACCCAGACTCTGCCAGCCTAACGCTGGGACTAGGAAGGTGACCTGTCTAGACGCTCACGGACAGCGCTGCACCCATAAACATTAGCGCGACCAAAATTGTTGAGGCCGCGGACACTTGGACGATCGAGCTAGATTTTCGTCGGGAGGCTACGTAGCGGAAAGCGGGCGATAGCGATCATGAGGTTGTCCAATAACCGCTTGAATGGGCATGATCCTTGCTTGGCTAGCCTACGCAAAGTGACGATAAAAAGGCTGTATTAAAATAAGCCATGCCAACTCACAGAGCCATGATCAAATCAAGGCAGCTAAAGGTTACCAGATAAAAACCGAAGCCCCGAAACGGGTGAAATGGAGCGTAGGTGGTGTCGAGCAACTCTACTGGCCGGCTCAAAAAGTCGAAAAAATCAGTTTACTGCTGTCGACATCAGCGCGCCAACTAACGGTGCTGGCCGGCTCACCATGATCCAAGACACTTTTTTTGAGAGTTTTTACGCTGCTGGATCTGCGGCTCAATGGAAGAAATCGTCTTTCGAACCAGTCGATGTCACGCGCTACGACATGATCGAAACCCCTGCAATCCTGACACCGCGCATCGTCGTACTTAAAGTCGGCGGTCTGGTGCGTGCTGCCAGCTTTTGTCTTCAACAAAAAGCTCACCTACGTTTTCCTAGATCTTGGATTGGTTGCGTTTGGATGTAGTCATCGCCACTTTGAAGGCTGAAAACGTACCCAGCAACGCGTTGACCGGGTACGCCATCACCAATAACGAACCGAGCATTATGGATGCAGTGAATCAAACTCGTACTCCATTGGCTTTTTGGCGGGTAGAACCAGAGGCTGGCCTGGGATGTACTCGACATAATACTTGGATGGCCTGTTGTTAGCGCCCTTTAAGGTCAGATCGATACCTAGCAGCATTTCCAGGGCTTCTAGGATCGCTTTGACGTCTCTGTCGAGTCTCCAGTTGTTTGATTTGACTTTGATCGGGATTCGTCGCGCGCCGCCTTCGAATAGGAGGTAGAAGTACCGGAGTCGCTCAGATCTTTGATGTTCGTCCTGATCTCTTCGAACAATTTCGACCTGAAGCTCTGAAATGGTTTCGGGGTCATAATGTATTCCTTCCTGTGTAGTTAGTTTGTGCCAAGTCAATCTTGAGCGCTTGAGCTGTCTACCACTGATGTGTTTGCCGTCAAATTCGAACGAGATCCCTTTGGGTTGGCCATCGTCGTTCAGCGTCAGTTTGATGTAGACCTTTTGCTTTCTCAGCGCCCGGACGAAGTCGAACATGTCGCCATCCTGGGCGTTCGTGGCTTCGATAGCTCCAGCGATCTTGGTGATCATCTTGTGCTTCAAAGGCAGGTCGTTGTCGCGAATCGATGCTTGGAGCTCGGCATGGGTGATCGAGACGCCCCAGGTGCCCTTCGGCTTAGGGGCTTTGCTCAGGTTGAAGCGGTCTTCGATACCCGACACTGACTCCAGGCTGATTGAGCGTTCGTTGCTGTCCCTGACCATGGAGAAGTCATCATTGAGCCGGATGCGATTTGCGACGATGTGGACGTGTTGATGATCCTTGTCCTGGTGCATTACAGCGACGTACTGGTTAGTCTCGTCAAAGCTCAGATCAGTCATGTATTTGGTGACCGCCTGACGCCATTGTGGAGTTGTCAGGGACTCTCCGGGGCGCAGGGACAGCATTGCGTGGAAGACCGGTTTGATGGCTTTCTCAGAGTCGATTGAGAAGCGGCGAAGGGTCTCAATCTGGTCGAACTCTTTGATAATCTCCGCGAGGTCTGCTTCGTTACCCTGAAGGACGCCTGGCAGTGGATCTTTGCTCATGGTGTTGAAGCTGATCGTACGGATTCCGCTGATCCCGTGGTCGTGCTTTGTGCAGCCGAAGATGTATCGAATGCGGTTCTTGAAAGAGCCTGCTGACTTCGGAAAAATCTTGCCGATCATTGAACACCCCCGAGGTTTACCTGGGCGATGTACTTCACTTTTTCAAGGAGCTCACTGCCGGGGCGGTCGGCGTTGATCAGCGATGCGAGATTCATGAGCTCCCTGGCGATCTGGACGACATCCTGGGTGACCTTGGGCTTTACATGGCCGCACTCCGCTAAAAAGCATAAAGAGGACAGCGGCTGAAACGGTTTTAAAAGATGTTGGCACATCTCGCATCGGCTGCTGATCAGCAATAGCTAGGCACTCTGCAATAAACCCCCCAAGCTCATTAGGATTTATGCGTATCTTTGATCGCTTATTTTCGTGCCAGATTTTTAGCGTAGTCATGATGTCAACTGGATTGTATTCAACCAGCCTTTTTGAGCCGCTATCGTAAAAGGCTATGGCAAACGAAAAGATCGAGCCGAGCAGGGATAGTGTCTTGTTAGCCGTCCTCTCCCGTGGCGGGCCAAGTGTCCCATCCTTTTTTGGCAACGGTTTAGTCACCTTTGCGTGCAGGGCGGTCACATCTTTAGCGGCTATTGTGCGCAAAGGCCTGCCGGACAAATTTGGAGCAATGTGATTTTTAAAAGTCTTGCGATAGTCGTCGATGGTGCACTCAGTGAGCTTCGCTTTTGCGATCAGCATGTCCTCGAATGCGCTCTCGACAGTCACTTCCTCTTGCAAGTCTTTCGTGGTTTTTTCCTCCAGCATCGCTTCCAGGTTCGTGTACACCGACAGGGCTTCGTCGCGAATCATCGGAATTTTTGTAGTGCGTTTGTCGAAAGCACCCAGCTTAATCCTGTGGTCTCGCCCTTTGATTTTGCGCACCACAAAAAAAGTTTTACCGCCTGCTTTGGTGACCCGGATCGCCAGACCTTTGATTTCCGTGTCGTACACTAGGATGTCGGATTTGCCTTGCGGGCACGTCAGGTCGTCCAGCGTGGACTTAGTAAAATTAATTTTCAAGGCCATAACACGTCGTTTCCCTGGTTAAGTGATTGATTTTGACTTTGTTTTGGGGTTAAATCGTCGCCTGCTTTACCGCAACATCAGCCCCGATGGTGAAATTGGTAGACACACCGGACTTAAAATCCGTCGCAGAAATGTGTGCCGGTTCGACTCCGGCTCGGGGCACCATCTAGCTTCATCCCGCTCAATCAAAAAACACCCCTATTTGTCCCCAGCGTCTACCGAGACCTTGGTGTTTTTTGCTGTCTGCGATTTGGTATGCAGCACCTTAAAATTGGTAGCCGGCTTGGGAGCTATTTGGGAGCTGGCGTGGGAGCTCTGCTGGTAGCTTTCGCCATTCCAGGCCTGCCGAGCTCAGCTTTCACCCGCTCTTTAATGCAGCTAAGAATGTCCGTAAGTTACTGTTTTAACAAGTTTTTAAGCCTATAAGTACGGGCAAAAGCCGGCCTCAGCGCTCAACTGCTTTTGTATGCTGGCGACGGGTAAGATGACTTAAAATCCCCCGCTCGTAAGGGCGTGCCGGTTCGATTCCGGCTTCGGGCACCAAACAAATCAAGGGCTTGCATGAGATTCTTCGTGCAGGCCCTTTGTTTTTTGTTCCGTAATTCTGAAAGCTGTTCCGCAATTCTTGATTTTCGCCCCTCCCCCTGGCGTCCTGCCAAAGTACAAAATCCCAAGCTCATACCACTGCCAAACACCTCGCGCCCGACATTCGCAGCTGCATGCCGTACCTTGAGTTCACCTATGGTTTTTACTCATGCTGAATTGATTGCAACATCACGGGAACCGCACACTATCCCTCTCACCAGCCCGGAATCGGTCGTCGCACAACTCAGGAGTAAAGCGATAACTTTGGCTAGCGTAACGGGCAGGTCGTGCCAAACGCGTAACCTGGACACTCCACTTATGCTTCAGCGTCTAGAGGATCAAAATGAGAACAAGGCTACTTGCATTATTGGGTCGGCAGAACATTATTCTTGGCCTTGCCCTACCGTAAAACTCACAACCCAAGCGCCAACGCTGCAAGCTTCGCCACTCCAAGGGGGATGGCCGGCTCAATGCCGTCCTCGAGCATCCAGGCTGCTGACAACCCGGCCCACGCGAGCACCCATTGCAATAACCTGTGGCGATCGATGTCGGATGCCTGTGTCACGATACCGATCCGGCGCGCGAAACAACTTGGGGCCAAAGCGCTTTTGATATCGGGATTGCAGAAAATATTCGCGTAATCGAAGCCGCGCTCACCGTACAGTCCCTTAGGATCGATAGCGAGCCACCCCTTAGATCCGAAGTCCAACACATTGCCGTGATGGATGTCACCATGCAGTACCCTTAAGTCGCGCGGCGCATCCAGGAGTTCGCGAGCGGTTTTCGCGCTCTGTACAAATACCCCTCGGTGCGTTGCCGCTGCGCTCCATAGGGCTTCGAACCGTTGCACCAGTGGGACTAAAGCAGGAGCCGGTTTTGCGCGTGGTGTGTGAAGGCGGCTGGCCACAGCACAGAGAATGCGAGTAGCCTCATCGTCCTGGCCGCAGCTCACCATACGTGTAAGCGAGGCCGAGCCGCTCGCGCGCTCCATCAGTAAGGCCTCGCCATCATGTCTCAACACGGGCGCCGCCCCCTCACCATCCCACCAAGCCATGAGCAGATTGCCTGCTTGCTCTTCCACTTCTTGCGAGATTTTGAGCATGGCGGGCATGCCGTAGTGGCGAACGGGAAGTAGATTGCCATTCAGCGAGACGAAAGCATCACCGTCGATGGTCA
Organism: Pseudomonas sp. ML2-2023-6; assembly: GCF_037055265.1. Classification (NCBI taxonomy): domain Bacteria; kingdom Pseudomonadati; phylum Pseudomonadota; class Gammaproteobacteria; order Pseudomonadales; family Pseudomonadaceae; genus Pseudomonas; species Pseudomonas sp. ML2-2023-6. The sequence goes on from NZ_CP146347.1 coordinate 3,556,002, forward strand.
GCTCCCATCGTTTCAAGTATTGATCAAACATAAACGCATTAATTTTCGCTTTTAATCGAGCAATCATTATGAATGATTGGGACATAAGGCTAAACGTCTGCTTTTGGCCGAGGCTGTGTAAAAACGTTTTTCAGTGCGATAGGCACTCAAAACCAGACTGGAAGTCGCGCTTCTACGGAAAATCCACATCTGCAGATGTGCCGATAAATGCCAGATTTAACGTAGAAGCGCACACTTCAATTTTGGCGACGCGTTTTTACACGCTCTGGGCCGATAGCTGCCGCTCGCGAACAACCACTTTCGGCCAAAAGCAGACACAAAAGCTTTATCACCTATCCACTGAATAGCTGGTCGTGCATAGACATCATCACCCCGGGGGATCAGCACTAACGTGGCCTACGAAACCGAACCGGTCCTGGCACCTGCGCACGACCCTACTTCACCTGCGCCTCCTCCAACAGCCAATGCGCAAATGCCTGGATGGGCGCGCGGCTCAGCTCAAGGGGGTCGGGTAACACGAGGCAAAAGGTCTTGGCGACATTCTTTTCCTGCGGCCATGGCGCAACCAGCCGGCCTTGCGCCAGTTCCGCTTCCACGTACAGGCGCGGTACGAGTGCCACGCCGAGACCAGCCAGTGCGGCCTCGATCAACATCGCATGCAAATCGTAGCGCGCGCCCATCGCTGCGTTGCTCAGGACAATCCCGGTTTCCTGTGCATACCGATCCGCCAGTGTGCCGGTGGCCATCAGTACCGTGGTGCAGGCGATGGTGTAGGCATTCATGATCCACTGCATATCTTTGAAATCGCTGCGCAGAACCGATTCAAGTGTGGGCAGAATGGCCGGCACGCTCGAGATTTCCAGGCCGAACATCAGCGAGGCCAAGCAAACGGCGGCTATCGTGAAAACATCTTTTTGCGAAGAAGAGAACTGCATCGTGATCTTCCAGATCAAGTTGATGGGCTCCGGCAAGACCGCTCTGAATGTCAGCCTCGCCAGACATAACTCCAAGTGACCGGCCGCATTCTGGAAGTAATTAAAAAATGACAGAAATGATTTAATTTCGTAAGTTTTATTAATATTCGTCATGAGTTGACTAAATGGACTTCGACCCAGCGCTATTGCGTGCTTTTGTCGCGATCAAGGAAACCGGCAGTTTCACTCGTGCCGCAGAGCGGCTGCACTTGAGCCAGTCAGCGATCAGTCATCAAATCCGTCGCTTGGAAGAACAGGCCGGTACCACGCTACTGGTGCGCACCACCCGACGTTTGACGCTGACAGAAGATGGCGAAGATTTCCTGCGCCATGCCGAACACGTCCTAAGAGCGCAAGACGCCCTCTCCCGGCGTTTCGAAGCGTCGTCGGTATCCGGGACCGTGCGCTTCGGAGTGCCTGAAAATTTTATCGGCGACGGCCTGCCGCCGTTACTGACTCGGTTCGCCAGACAATTTCCCGCCGTACGTCTGGATGTAACCGTTGGCACCTACCTTGATCTGCGCGCGCTGGTCGATGCCGATGGGCTCGATCTGGCCGTCGTCATGGCATTGCCGGGCAGTCCGCCCGGCGGTACCGTGCTGCGCGAAACCAGGTTTGTCTGGGCCGCAGCGCAGAGTTTCGCCTTTACCGGCGACTCCCCTTTGCCGCTGGCGTTTGCACCAACGCCCTGCTTGCACCGCCAAGTGGCCGTAGAGGCATTGGAGCATTCCACTGTGGATTGGCGCGTAGCCTTTACCTCCCCAAGTCAACAAGGACTGCGGGCAGCAGTGTTGGCGGGGCTTGCCGTCACCGCTCTACCGTTGGGAGATCTAGAGCCCGGCATGGTGGTGATTGACGGCCAACATGGCCTGCCAGCGCTGCTGGATGCTGACTTCAGACTGATTTGGAGTGCCACAGGAAAGACACCTGCGGCCAATGCATTTGGGCAGCTGCTGGTAGAGATGTCTGAGTCGCCATCAATCTAGAACAAGCTGACTGCCATTGGCATTCCAGAGTCAGTGCCCTGTTGATTGTGAAGGGTTGCTTTGGATGGTTGCGGCTCTTAGCGACGGCCGCAATCGGTCCAGAAGCGGACGTGTTAGAGAAGGGAAATTAATCTGTTCCCCGTTTAATTAATTGAACGACTGCGTTGATCAATTATGTATGCGCACATACAATATGCGCGCATGCATAAAGGGAGTTCAGCATGCCTCACACTCACCACGCCAGTGCTTCGTATAGCCACGAAACTAGCGCAACCACCGCCATGATTTGGGGGTTTTTCACAGACGTCGCTGGCTGGAAGGAATGGAATGCAGGCGTCTATTCGTGCGTACTTGAGGGTCTCTTCATTAAAGGCACGTGGATGACGATGGTGTTGCCGGATCAGGAGGTCATTAAGTCCCAGCTCGTAGAAGTCACTGAACCTACCGGGTTTACAGACGAGACCACGCTTGGCGACATCACTGTGCGCGTGAGGCATGAAGTGAGTTTATTGCCCGCTGGAAACTGCTCAATCACTTACACGATCGATGTAAACGGAATCGGCGCCCAGGCAGTTTGTGATCAGGTTTCTTCTGACTTTCCAGACGTATTGCGCGCTCTGGCAGAACGGGCAGAACGGCAGGTGAGCCAATGACTCAGGCGTGGCTTGGCGTTGTGTCGCGCTCGCACGTTTGCCAAGGTGTGGAGGGAGGTTTTGCGCAGGTATGCCATGGCAAGGCTCAGCCGCTACGCAGAATGAAGAAAGGCGATATTTTCGTCTACTACTCACCGAGTGTGGAGATGCAAGGCGCCCCTCTGAAAGCATTCACAGCGCTGGGGATGATCCACGACGACGAGGTTTTTGAATACGACATGGGCAACGGTTTTGTACCGTTTCGCCGCCGAGTTAAGTATGGCCAGGCAAGAGAAGTGCCCCTGGAAACAGTGCGAGGGGATTTGGATCTGTGTGTCCCGCGAAACTGGGGCATTATTTTGAGGCGTGGTCTGATTCCCCTAACCGATAACGACATTGGCGTCATTGCCCGCGCGATGGACGTTGATCTGGCAGCATTGAGGAGTAACCCATGACGTCGAAGCCACTCCCCACCGTCCACAGCGGACCGTCTGACAGCCCTGGATTTTTGCTCTGGCGCATCTCCAATAACTGGCAGCGAGATCAGCGCGCAGCGTTGCAACCGCTGGGTTTGACGCACACTCAGTTCGTCATGCTGGCAGTCGTTACCTGGTTCAGTTCGCAAGAACCTCTTACCCAGACGCGACTATCGCAGTTGACCGGCAGTGACCCAATGACAACATCTCAGACGGTTCGCACGCTCCTCGCCAATGGTCTGCTCGAGCGGAATGCCCATCCTACCGACACTCGGGCCAAGGTAATTTCCGTCACCGATGCCGGGCGAGAATTGGCGCACGAGGCCGTCCTTGTTGTGGAGGAAGTTGACCGCCAATTTTTCTTACCGTTGGGCGAGCAGCGGTCCAGCTTGGTACAGCTTTTTCAAATGATGCTCGACAAAGGGCCAGTGCCGGATGAATTGTCTTGATTATGTAGACACGCAATGACCGCTTCTGGCCGACTCTGTTGAAAAATTGCTCTTTTAAAGGTCAGCTTGCAGACGTCTGCTTTAACCAGTCCAGAATTGTCTTGGTTGTCTCTTGTGGCTTTTCTTCCTGAATCCAGTGGCCTGTGTCCAGGCTGACAACCTCGACGTTTGGCACAAAGTCACTCAGATTTGGGGACTTTGGTATCGTATCGCGGTCCCCGTAGATCATTAGCGCGGGGTGATGAACAATCGGGTCAACGTCCGCCAAGAGATGCCAGTTGCGGTCCAGATTTCGATACCAGTTGATACTGCTCGTGAAGCCAGAGACCTCAAACGCGGCGTCGAGGACAGACAGCTCGGCATCTGTCATGAGCGGCTCTCCGGTATCAGCCTCAGCCTCGGCCTCAGCCAAGTTGATCATTGCCATTCCTAGTTCGGGTGCTTGTGTTTGTTCGTTCTTGCGATACAGATTTCGAAGGAACTGTTGCCTGTTTTGATCCAGGATCGCATCCGCCACTCCGGGGTGCCGATTGAAATGCACCATGTAGTTATCAGGCCCCATGAAGCTTTCGATCAACTCCACCCACGGGATGTCACCCCGTTCCTGATAGGGAAGTGCGAGCGCGATGACCTTGCTCACTCGGTTTGGATGCAGTAGCGCCGTACCCCAGACAACATTAGCGCCCCAATCATGGCCGACAAAGACGGCATCGTCGTATCCGAAGTGATCAAGCAGCGCGACAAGGTCGTCAGTCAAATGCGCGAGGTCATATGCGGCCACGTCAGTCGGCCGTGCAGAATTGCCATACCCACGCTGGTTCGGCACGATGACGTGATAGCCAGCGGTCGCAAGCGCTGGCAATTGATGCCGCCAGCAAAAGGCATGCGCCGGCCAGCCGTGACAAAGTACGATCGGGTTTCCAAAATTTTCTTTTCCTGCTTCAAAAACTTCCAATTCAACACCGTTTACCGAGATCAAAGTGGGCATGGGAAAGCCGTTGGAGTTAAACATTTATCTTCCTTTTTGGTTTGGATGGGCGATCAGGCAGCGGCGCAGCACTTGATGTCGGTAGTTCCGAGGATTTGTGCCAGACATCCAGCTGACGTCGACACTCGTAAACTACGAGGTAAAGGTGTCAAAATCTGACACCTTTGATTATTGATCCAAAGAAGATGAATGTTCGCCTTCGACAAGAAGCCATCATACGCAGCCTCCGCCGCAACGGATCATCAACCATTGCCGAGCTCGCAGGCCAGGTAGGGGCATCCCGCAGCACGCTGTTACGTGACATTAATGCGTTGCGAGAACAGGGTTTGTCATTCGCTCTGAACCTGGTCGCGGCGGCGGGCTGCAACTTGACCCCCGTTCAGTTCAGACCGCGCCACGTCTTTCAGTGATCGAGGTTTTTGCGCTTTTGATCAGCGTGGCATCTATGCGTGCGGCGGGAAATCTACCATTCTCAAGCGTTGCAGATACCGGACTTGCAAAGATTGAAAAGGCACTGCCATCAGACAAAATTCGGGATTTGCGGCATTTTCTGGACTGTCTGTATATTGGAGAACTTGCCCCGCAGGTGGACAGAACCAATATCGGAACAATGGACCCTGCCTTGCTTCCGGAATTTGAGGCAGCCTTTCTTCAGCGCCTGCATCTGCGATTCAATTACCGCGATGCAAAAGGTGAAAGCAGCACACGTGTGGTTGAGCCGCAAGCGATGCTGATTCTGCCGCCACTCTGGTATCTGGTGGCCTGGGATCCTGCACGTGAAGATTTCCGGCATTTCCGCATGGACAGGATCAGAGAACCGTACTGTATCGAAGGAACGACGTTTCGAAAACGGAACGTCGTTTTCGATGATGGCGTCCGACCTCTGGATAATTCACAGCGCTAGTGTTTCGCGGCGGTTTCCTATCCCGAATCAGTGGCACACAGAACCTAAAACCAAAGTGGGTGGTATGCCATACAGGTGCAAGGAAATGTGATTTACGTACCCACAAAGAAAGGCTCTCACGCTCAGCTTAATGTAGGGGCTGTTTTATATAAGCGGAGTCATTCAGTGAGAATGCTTCTGTGAGCGTTTTACCAAGATTGCCTTGACCAATAGCTGATTCGGTTCGATACCTAATCCTCATGACACAACTAAAGGGTTTTTCGTGATCCTGCGCCTCTACGGCCCTACCAAGAGCTTTTTCGAAAAGGCATTGAAACCTGGCGACCTGCAAAAACAGTAGTCACCATGCTGCACTGCGCAGAGGAGCATTGATGGGGTGCTTCGTGAACCGGGTTGAGAGGTTCACGAATGCACTTCGTTGCTCAGTTCACGTGTAATGAACTACCCGCGCAGCCTTGTTCGGCAGGATGAGCGCGGCACACACAAACCCCACTACCACCATGCAGGCAGACACCAGGATGGCGTAGCTGAAGCCTTGCACTGCACTACCCCCGTCCGCCAGCACGGCGATGCTCACCGCGACACCCACGGCCAGACCGACTGCAGACCCGACTTCCTGGGTCGTGGTCAGCATGCCGCCCGCCAAACCATGATCGACCGCATCGACGCCCTCGATACCGGCCACGGTCCAGGCCGGGAATGCGATGCCGTAACCAATGCCCGCCAACAAGGTTCCGGGAAGAATCGAACCGGCCCAGGAAGTATCCACGGCCAAGGAAACGCCCAGCAAAGCCAGGCCACAGATAAACAGCGTCATACCGCCCAGAATCACCGGTTTGGTATCGACCCTGGCGATCAGGGTAGGTCCGACCCAGGCGCTGGAGAGCGTGAAGGCTATCGCCATCGGCAACAGCCCCAGGCCTGTCTGAGTAGCACTGAAACCGAGGATTTCCTGCATATACAGAGCCACGACGACAAAAGTCGGCCCCAACGCGGTATTCGCCAGCAGCGACACCAGGTTTGCGCCGCCGGTCATGCGCCGCCAAAAAATCGGAATGGGCATCAGCGGATACTCGACCCGGCTTTCAACCCACACAAATATCGCGAGCAGCCCCACGGCCAGAGCAATCAACCCGTATGTGACGGGAGATGCAAGACCTACGTGCTCGCTGTTGGCAAACGCGAACACCAATGTTGCAGCACCCGCTGCGACCAGAATCGCGCCGCCGATATCCAGGCGCATCGCAGCCATTGAAGCCTCGCGCTTGCCTTCTGGCAAATACCCTGCAAGGGCAATCACCAGCACACCCACGGGGACGTTGATCCAGAGCACCCAGCGCCAGCCCAGCGCGTCGGTGATCAGCCCACCCAAAATCAACCCTGCGACGAAACCGCTTGCAGCTACGGCCGTCCAGGCCCCTAACGCGCGGTTGCGCGATTTCTCGTCAGGAAACAGCGCCAGCAGCAGCGAGAAGGCCGCCGGTGAAAAGAGTGCCGCGCCAAAGCCTTGCATGGCCCGGGTCACGATGAGCATTGCGGGGCTCTGCGAGAAGCCGCCGAGCAACGAGCCCAGGGTGAAGATCACCAGGCCCAGCAAAAATACCCGGCGACGGCCAAACATGTCGGCAGCGCGCCCACCCAACAGCAGAAACCCCGCAATGGCGACGCCATAGGCATTGATGACCCACTGCAAGGCCCCAGGGGTGAACCCCAGGCTTTCCTGAATCTGTGGCAAGGGAATCATGGTGATAGAAAAGTCGAGCAATGCCACAAATTGAGTCGTGCATAACAAAATGAGGCAAAGCCGCCAGCGAGGATTATTCATTGGTACATCCTTGTTGATTTAGTTTTACTAAATTTGTTTAGAACCTCTAAACACGCTGTATCATCGCCCTCACGCCTGGATAGCGGAAACGATCATTTGTGCCCACAACAGTCAGGAAAACTAAACCCCATGGCCACGTCACTGCCCCTTCTCGCGCTGCGTACCTTTGTCGAAGTAGGGCAACGAGGCAGCATCAAGGCCGCTGCTCAAGCGCTGAGTGTCACTTCAGGCGCTGTCAGCCAGCAGATTCGTCTGCTGGAAGAACGGGTCGGCATGGCGCTGTTCACACGGGAGCGAAGCGGGTTGCGCCTGACAGAAGCCGGGGCCAGCGTTCACCCTGCGTTACTCCAGGCCATTGAAAACATGCAGCAGGCGTTGCAGTCGCTGGAGGGCATCAAGTCCCGGCAGACCTTGACCGTCAGTACAGTCGCGACGTTTGCAGCTTCCTGGCTGGTGCCGCGTCTTGGCCGTTTCAACCTGCGCCATCCACACATTGAAGTCAGGGTCGAAGCGACGTCCGCCGTGGTCGACATGCGCCGGGACCGCGTCGATGTGGCACTGCGCCATGGGCTTGGGATCTACCCCGGTTTGCAGGTCACCCGTCTGATGGCGCCCGTGATGGTGCCGGTGGCCAGCCCTGCCCTGATGGCCACCAGCCCGAAAATCACAGACCCCGTGGACTGTCTTGAATTTGCGCTGTTGCACGACTCTGACCGGGCAGACTGGTCCCTCTGGCTCACGGCCCACGATGTCGCCAAAGACCCGCGCGCCGAACGCGGCACTGCGTTCGAGGATGATTTCCTGCTGATCCGCGCCGCCGAGGCCGGTCAAGGGCTGGCCTTGGTGCCCCGGGAATACGCGCTGGAAGAAATCAACGCCGGCCGTCTCGTTCAAGTCCTGGACAAACCCTGGCCTGCGCGCTTTGCCTACTACGTGGTGACCCGCCAGGACGCCATGCACAGAGAAGAGGTTAAGGCGTTCGTGGACTGGATCATGGAAGAAGCTCAGGACGTGGTTTAGCGAACCTTGGCAGATCGCCGTGGGCGCTGAACCAGAGAGTCAGTCAGCACGACAGCCGCCATGCAAACGCAGGTAGTCAAGGCAACTTATTTATCGACCCAGACTTTTCAGGGTCGTTTGCCACGGGCAACACCTCCTGCTCTAGAGGATCGTTTGTCGCCCCCCCCTCGCGCGAACCATGGTTTAGAAAAACTAACCTCATGATGGATAAAACATCGTTTTAAATTCTGCGCGCCAACGGCTAGGGTGCCCCTTCACCTTTTGACTGCCCCGTCGTTCTCCAAAGGCCCCGCCATGAACGCCCCTGACCTGACGCTCTATACCGACAGTTCGCCCAACGGCTTCAAGATCACCATTGCCCTGGAAGAGCTGGACCTGCCCTATACCCTGCACCACGTTCATATCGAGCAGGGCGAACAGCGCCAGCCGGAGTTTCTAAAGCTCAACCCCCATGGGCGCATCCCGGTACTGGTTGACCACGCGACGGGCATCACTCTGTTCGAGTCTGCCGCCATCCTGCTCTACCTGGCCGAAAAGACAGTACGACTATTGCCTGTAGAGCCCTCAGAGCGTTGGGCGGCCATTACCTGGCTCATGTTTCATACTTCAAGCATGGGCCCCATCCTGGGCCAGCGCGTGCATTTCGAACTGTTTGATCAACCTGCGAACCCCACCGCCATCGCCCGCATGCGACAACTGACGGAATCGACGTTCGCGACACTCGATCAACATCTGTCCAACCAGCTATGGCTGGCGGGTGCGCAATACTCGATTGCCGATATCGCGACCTTCGGTTGGATGCATATCGCCCGCATCATCGACTTTGACTTCAGCCGGTTTCGCCACTTGAGCGCATGGTACGAGCGAATTGCCCTGCGCCCGGCCGTGCAACGAGGCATTGCGCTTCCCCAGCCCGCGACGGGCGCCTGACACTACACACCAAGGAACCGGTAATGAACCAGATTGCGATACCCCCGGCCCAGGCCTTGACCTGCGGCGCGGATGCGACGGCTTTTGCCCATCACCCCGGCTACCGCCGGATGTTTGAGCAGGATCAACTGACCCTGGGCATTTTCTTGCCCCTGCGGTTCTACGAAGGCGATATGTCGGTCCTGGCCGGCCAGGCTGATCTGGTCAGTGAACTCGACCGGCTGGGCTTCGCCGCCACGTGGGTACGCGACGTGCCTTTGTACGACCCTTCTTTTGGCGACGCGGGCCAGGTGTTCGACCCCTTCACCTACCTCGCCTACCTCGCCGCACGCACCAAGCAGATTACGCTGGTGACGGGCAGTGCGATCTTCACCTTGCGTCACCCCATCGACCTGGCCAAGGCCGCGGCCACCCTCGACCAACTGTCTGGCGGGCGCCTGGTAATGGGTATCGCCTCCGGTGACCGGCCGATAGAATTTCCGGCCTACGGTCTCGAACATGGCGAACGCGGGGAGCGTTTTGCCCACTCGGTGGATTACTTCCGGCAATTGCTGCAGGCAAGACCCACAGCGATCCAGTCGGCACTGGGCAGTCTGAGCGACGCTCAGTTGCTGCCAAAACCGGTGACCGGCCGCATACCGTTGATCGTGACAGGGCGCTCGCAACAAAGCATGCAGTGGCTGGGTACTCAAGCTGATGGCTGGCTGACCTATCCTGATTCCACCCAGGACCGCAGGGGCCCACAACGCCTGGCGGAAAGAATTCGCACCTGGCGTTCGAGCATTCCAGGGGGTGGGTTCCGCCCGCACATGACCAACGAATGGATCGATCTGGCAGAGGACCCCAACTTTCCGCGCACTCCTCTGCGCGGCGGTTATGTACTCAAGACTGGACGCAATGGGCTCATTGATCTGCTGGGGGAATGGCGCGAAGCGGGAGTCAACCACGCGGCCTTGGGGATTCAGATGGCACAGCGCCCGGCAGCCGACATTATTCAGGAACTGGCGCAGGACGTACTGCCACTATTCCCCTCGCGCACAGGTCCTGCGCCCTACCCTCAGCACTGGTAAGTCACCATGCCCTTTGCAGAACCTCGCTTGCTCAGGGGCTATCTCGATAGCCATCTGGGCAGGATCAACCTGTTGATCGACCCCGATGGGGCCCTAATAAGACTGGACTTCAGCCTCCCTGGCCTCGTCGATGCCCGACCTGAATACCGCGACGTACCCTTGGATCAGGAGGCAACTGCTGACATTCGCCGGCAATTGAGCGAGTACCTCAAGGGTATCCGCCGGGAATTTGATGTCGTTCTGGCGCCTACCGGCAGTGCGTTTCTCAAGGAGGCCTGGGCGCTGCTCAGGGGCATACCCTACGCCACCACAACCACGTACGGCGGCACGGGCAATCGGCATGGCCAACGCGGTTAATCCCATCTCCATCATAGTGCCCTGCCACCGGGTCATCGCCGCCACGGGCCAGCTCACCGGCTACAGCGGTGGGCTGGACAAAAAACGCGGCTTGCTGATGCTTGAGGCCAGGTTTGCGGGCGCGGATGCCTATGACCTGCAGCCCTAGCTACCCCACTGCGATCCTTAACCCTGCGCCATAAATTGTGGCGCAGTGCTGTCGGCCACTAACACTTTGACCAGGGCTGCACCGTCCATGGGCTTGTGGAACAGATAGCCCTGCGCAGAATCAATACCCAACTGCGTAAGGTGTTTTCTCTGCTTATCGGTCTCGACGCCTTCGGCAACGATCTCCAGATTCAAAGAACTGGCCAGCGAAACGATAGATTCAATAATCCGGCTTTCCTTGAAACCTGACGACCGCGCTACAAACCCGGCATCCAGTTTGATCTGATGGAACGGTAATTGAGCCAGACGGGTAATGGACGAAAATCCGCTTCCGAAGTCATCCAGCGACAAGCTGACGCCGCTTCTGATCAGGGTTGTAATATTTTCGATGCTCGCCATATCAAGGGGCAGCGTCTGTTTTTCGGTTATTTCCAGGGTAATAAAACGTACGGGAAGCCCTGCCTTGCGGACTTTCTTTATCAAGTGTTGGGCAAAGCCCTCAATCAGTAATTGCGACGCTTCGATATTGTACGAAAACACCAGCGACTCACCGATGGAATACAAATACTTATGCAGTTTTAAACCTTGCTCCAACAAGCACTCAAACAGTTGATCATGAAGTTGATCCTGCTCAACTACATCCAAAAACAACGAAGGCAACAACAGGCCTTTTTCCGGATGTTGCCAGCGGGCCAATACTTCAACACCGAGCATTCTGTTGGTTTTCAAGCATATTTTTGGCTGGAAATAGGGAACCATATGTTGTGCCTCCAGCGCCTGTACCACCGCACTCCCGCCCAGATCGCCGGTGCTTTCAGACGGGACATGCACCGGGCGCATGTGGCTTGAACGAGAGTGATCATTGACGCATCTTTTCACGGTTGCCACCTTGAGGAGCAAGCTGTTGAACGGTGCCTGCTCCAGGCTGGCGCTATAACCACCGGCGTTATATTTGCGCGCCTTGGCAAGAAAACTGGAGATGCCCCATCTGACGCCGGGTTCGAGCTCATCGCTCTTGAGGATTGAAAAAAAGCCACTGGTTTCACAGAGCATTCTGAAAAATGAAATTTCATCATGTGAACCGAAAGAGTCACAAATCACCAGATCAACCGTTAATGTCGACAGGTCCAGTGAATGCTGTTCACCCGCGCCGGATATAACGTGAGTATGGTTTACTCCCGTCATTCTTAAGCGTTCAAGAATATGTTTGACTCTGGCGCCAATAGAGCAAAACACAATTACATCAAGAGAACGCATACATCCGGACCTCGGGTTAAAAATCATGGTGGGACACCCTAGCAAATAAGCGACCAGGAATTTTCTTGCAAGAATGCTGAATTTTCTTGAACTGACCTGCATCGGTAGCGAACGCGTTAGCACCCGACTTCTTTCCCACCCCAACAGAGTGCGACCTTGCGGACCTGAACTACCCATGTATGCAGCCCTGATATTTCACCCTACCTCGCAAGAGCACCGAGTAGCTGCTGCGCGTACCCAGCGGATGGCGGCTGACTCGAAAGCGGTCCGCCAGACAAAACCACCAACAGGGTTGTTGACTGGCAAAAGATCTAAACATTTAATTGATAATTCAACATTTCGTTGATATTTTTGACGCCTACGACAAATCACTTGAAGGCGTCCATGAAGCTTTCTGAAGCATTACCAGCTGAGCGAAAGCTGATTCTTGACGTGCTTCACAGCACCCTGAAAATGCTCAGCAATGCGGTTGGTCATCACATTGAAATCGTGTTGCATGACTTGACGAACCCGGAGCGATCCATCCTTGCCATCGCCAATGGCCATGTCACTGGGCGCAAAGTGGGCGGCTCAGTGCTGGGCGGCCCAAGCCAGGACTTAGGGGTCACGGCTGTCAGGCGTGCGATGGAAAATCGCTCAAGCGCTGAGCCCGTAGTGGTGGAAAATTACCCGACACTCGCGCCTGATGGCCGCCCGCTACGCAGTTCCACCGTGGTGTATCGCGATAGCAGCGGGCAGCCTTTCGCCAGTCTGTGTATCAATGCGGATTTGAGCGGGGTTGCTGCCGCACACACCATTCTCGGAGGGCTTCTGGGGCTGGAGCGCGCGCCCAGGTCACTCGTTGATGAACCGAGAGATATGGAGCAATTGATGGCGCAAATCATCCAGGGAGCATGCCCCGGCGGGGTCGTAGGGATGAGAAAACCTCAAAAACTTGAAGCTGTACGGCAAATGCAGGATCGCGGGATTTTCATCGTCAAAGGCGGTATTGAAAAAGCTGCTTCCGCGCTCGGCGTGACCCGATACACCATCTACAACTATCTGGAACAGATCCGGGTTTCAGAAAACGCTGACGAGCAGGAATGATCAAAATGCAACTCGATATTTTCCAGGTGGACGCTTTTTCCTCTGAGGTTTTCGGCGGCAACCCGGCTGCGATTTGCCCGCTGCAGGCCTGGTTGCCTGATGCGACGCTGCAACACATCGCAGCAGAGAACAACCTGTCCGAGACTGCGTATGTAGTGCGTAACGGTGAGGTGTTCGAGTTACGCTGGTTTACTCCCACGGTGGAAGTCGACTTGTGTGGTCACGCTACCCTGGCAGCAGCTTGGGTGCTGTTCGAACAGCTTGGTGAAAGCCGCGACATACTGCGTTTTTCCACTCGCAGCGGTGAATTGCGTGTGCGGCGCGAAAACGGCTGCCTGGCGATGGACTTCCCTGCCAAGCAGCCTGAAGCCGTAGCTGTCCCGCCAGGCCTTTTGCAAGCCTTGGGCCTGGATCGGATCGATGCACTTTATCGCACAGATGATTACATCGTGGTGGTGGAGGATGCCGCCATCATCGCTGGCCTCAATCCCGACTTCGTTGCACTGGCCTCGTTCGACGTGCGTGGTGTCGCGGTTACCGCGCCGAGTCGTGACTTCGATTTTGTCTCTCGCTGGTTCGGACCTCGAGTGGGGGTAAATGAAGACCCGGTTACCGGCTCGGCCCACACTTCCCTCGCGCCGTACTGGGCCAAGCGTTTGGGCAAGCGTAGCCTGAGTGCCGAGCAAGGTGGGGCGCGCAAGGGCCAACTGCACTGCGAAGTCTTGGACAATGACCGGGTCATTATCAGCGGCTACGGCTCGCTGTACCTGCGCGGCACCCTCTTCATCTGATATTCAAGAACTGCTTCGGGTTACGGCAATCCATCAATTGCTGTTTTCCAGCCCCTTCAATATGTGTTGCAGGCGTACTTTCAGGCTTTCACTGCCACGCTGCATCGGTGCTCGCAATTCGTCACAGATCAAGCCTTCAATGGCCAGGGCGGATTTCACCGGAGCAGGATTTGGCTCCATGAACAGGCTATGAATCAATGGCACTAGCTGGAAGAAGGTTGCGCGGCCAGCGGCTAGCTGGTTGTCGCGGATCTGTTGATACAGCGCCACGAAGAGCTCGGGATGAACATGTGCCGAGGCAGCAATTGCGCCCGTTGCTCCGAGGCACAATGCACTGAAAATCTGGTTATCTTCGCCACACAGGACATCAACGTTGCCACTGCCCAGCAATGCCAGCGTGTTGGCCTGGTTGCCACCGCAATCCTTGACCGCAACGACCCGCTCATGGGCAACAACGTTTAGCAAAGTGGCTTGTTCGAAGACCACGCCGGTACGGTAAGGAATGTCATAGACAATGATGGGAACGCTGGAGGCATCGGCGACCGTATTGAAAAAAGCTTCGAGCCCCGCCTGAGATGGGCGGATGTAATACGGTGGCGGAACCAGCAAACCGGCCACAGGGCGCTTGAGAATTTCGCTCTGAAATTGCAGCAGCTCAGTCAAATTGTTGCCCGCCAGGCCCATGACAACCCTCTGCGCCGGCACCAGCTCCAGCACCGCATCAAGCACCGCCAGTTGCTCATGCTTGCTCAGTGCTGCTGCTTCGGCCGTGGTGCCGCACACCACAATGCCGTCGATCCCACCTTCCAGCAGATGACCGACCAGACGCTGCAACCCGACAAAGTCGATAGCACTATTGTGGAATGGTGTAACGAGTGGAACCCAGATGCCTTGAAACGATGACATGTACCTTCTCCTTAGGGTAGACCGATTACGTCACCGTCAGAAGCGCAGAAAGGAGGTAAGCAAGGGAGGGAGTCCGTAGCGCTCATGTCCTGTCAGCCCATCTGACGGGACAGCGCGCCCCGGTCAAATGAGCGACTGTTTCTTCGATTTGGAGGCGCAGCGGGCACGACCTGTCGCTTCAGCATTTAAGCCGACAGCACACAGCAACAGGTCAGTGATTAGGAACATCCGAGGTTCGCCTTGAATCAATTGCCTCTTTTTTTAAAGGCTTACAGCCCATATGTCAACCGGAGAAGTATTCCTGGGTTGTGAACGAGCGAGAGTTGGACGATTGAAGATCTCGAAACCCAATCAAGTTTTATGCGCCGATCAGAGCGGGCCTTGACCCGCTCTGATGGAAAACCAAAGAGACTCAGTCGTCTCTATCGTCGCGATCGCGATTGTGGTCATAACGTCGATCATTATTGTCGCGACGATCGTACCTTTGATCATAACCACGACCATCATTCCCCCGGTCGTATCCACGACCGGAATCATAACCCCGGTCACGATCTCGACCATGCCCGCCGCCCTCGTCCCAGATTGGCACGCAGCCTCCCAGCAGAAGAGAACCTGTAAAGGCCAAGATCATTATGGCTGTGCGTTTCATGTGGGTGTCCTGAAAGTAATGGGCATAAATAAGACTGCAAAACCGTTAACTAATTCCGCGCAGAGGTGCGTTTTAGGGGCGTAAAAACTGATGTAAGCCGCTGGTTTCAGTAAACCATCATCGGCGTCGTTTTAGAGCCAAAATGTTCAACCTGCACGATCAAGTTCTCACTCGAGGCCAGTAGTACATAAATACAAATCTCCCAATCTATACGCCGATGGACTACAGGCGGATAGGAATCCGGCGATAGACGCTGGTTCGGACAAATCTTCTTACTAAATGGCCGCCGTCAGGTCGGTCCATAAAAACAAGAAGAGGTGTCAGTCATGAGCGAATCTATCGCTGTCAGTGCGGTACGCGTTGCGGTGGTGCAATTTGATCCGCAAACAGGAACTCACAACAGCCAGAACAACCTGCAAAACAGTCTGGATCTGGCTCTGCAAGCGTTCGAGAACGGAGCGAATCTCATTGTGCTGCCGGAGCTGGCCAACACCGGATATGTGTTTAGCAGTCGCAAGGATGCCTTTAACCACGCAGAAACCATTCCTGATGGCCCAAGTGTTCAGGCCTGGACCCGTTTTGCCCAAGAGCATCAGGTGTATCTGGTTGCAGGCATGGTCGAGCAGGACGATATGCGTTTGTTTGACACGGCTGTATTGCTGGGGCCAGACGGGTTTATCGGCAAATACCGTAAAGCGCATCTATGGAACAAGGAAAAGCTCTGGTTCACCCCCGGCGATCTCGGGTTCCCGGTGTTTGAAACCCCGATCGGGCGAATCGGCCTGCTGATTTGCTGGGACATCTGGTTTCCTGAAGTCCCCCGTCTGTTGTGCCAGCAAGGGGCTGACATCATTTGCAGCCTGAACAACTGGGTATGGACACCACCGCCACTGTTCGACGACTCCGGCAAGTGCATGGCCTCATACCTGACGATGACCGCCGCCCACGTCAACAACGTGTTTATAGCTGCTGCCAATCGCATTGGTGAGGAGCCGGATGCACGTTATCTGGGTTGTTCGCTGATTGCCGGAACCAATGGCTGGCCCATCGGTGAAGTGGCGCCAGCTGACGAGCAAACCATTCTTTATGCCGACATCGATTTGTCGGCTGCTCGCAGCGCACCCGTATGGAACAACTTGAACGACCTGCTCCGTGACCGCCGCACGGATCTGTATGACGAAATGCTCGGCTATGACCATCACCTTCGCTTGCCTCGCTGATCGGGTGGTCACCATGGAATCCCTATCCGAAAGAAAAACCTCAGTGGCTGCGGTCAGACTTCTGATCCTGCTTTTTAGCGCCGTGGCGATTATTGGTGTAGTCACAGCTTGGGTGGCCGTGGACTACAACTCCACAGCCCCAGCTTACTGGCCCGCCTACAGCGACATGATAACCAGCATGCCCTCTGCCCTGGCGTGGTTACGCTGGGTGTTGGGCGACATCAGCGAAGTAGCGTTCTACAAACATGAACTCTCCTCTCTGGGCTTGTTGCTTGGCGGTGCGCTGGGATACTGGGCCAGCCGCTACGCTCAGGTGTGGCAAGGGTTCAGCATCAGCTATGGCACGGGGCTGTGGCCCTGGCTGGTGACCAGTTCTCTGTTGGGCCTGCTGTTGAGCAATGCACTCTGGGGCTGGACCCTGACGGCTGGCACCTGGCAACCCACCTTCGCCGCTTTCGTGTCATTGCCCGCGGCTATGGTGTTGCTCTTTGGAGGTGGCTGGAAAGTCACGATCAATGGGGCAATCCTCGGCGCCCTCCTCGTCACGCCATCCTGTCTGCTGATCGTTAACTTCGTGTGCCTGCCCTTGGGTTTGCCAGCGGTGATAGGCAATGTTCTGGGAATGGCATCGGGCAGCGTGGTGGCCTTTTTGCTGTGCCGGACTTGGCCAATACTGGTGACTGCCAAACACGAGCAAACAGCTTCAAACCCGCCGCCAGTGTCAGTAAAAGCACCGAATTATGGGGTGATCTGGACTTTGCGGCGCGTACTGGCTGACTTCTCGGAAGCTCCGTTCTACGGCAACGAATGGGCAAGCCTGGGCATGCTCGCCGGGGTATTACTGGCCTGTGCGTTGAACCCGCTAAGCCCTGCTTATGGTTCTGGCCTGCTGTTACACATGGTCGCGGCGCAAGCATTGACCTCACTGGTGGGCGTCATTGTGTGGCGCCAGCAATGGCAGCAACGCGGTTGGTATCCCACTTATGTGCCACTGGTTTCAGTCGTGCCTGCTGCAGTGCTGACCTACGGCGGCAGCTTTACCGTCATCATCGCCAGTGCAGTGCTGGGCGCCTTGATTGCACCGCCACTGGCCTGTGCCATTGCTCAACGGTTGCCCAACTACCTGCATCCTTTTATTGGCAATGTGTTGTCGATGGCGATCAGTACCTTGCTGATCCTGCCTGTAATCGGTGCTCTGGCCGTTGATTAGTTTTTAGAATGAAAGAATTGGGCACGCTGGTCTGAAAAGACGAACCCTGCCAACTGGTAGTGGTCGGAAAGTCATGGCATCAAAAATGCCACCCGATTTCTGCAATCAGCATTGGAGATTTTGTTATGGCGACCCTGACAATCGAAGGTTGGTGTGAAAACAGTGGCGATCACAAACCTGCTGCAATAGGAGACATTCACTTTAACGTTGATGGCCCACTCCACTTGCGTCTGGAGCAAGCTGAAGAGCGTCTGCAGAAGACCCAGGAGCACGAAGCTATGGTCGATGTCGACATGAGCACCATGGACTTGATCATGCCTGAGGGGTACGGCCCCTTGTCCGACTGCCAGATGCGGGTCTACTTGCACCACGAACGCGGTCAGTTCCATTTGGTCGGGCATCGTGCGAGCGATGGCAACTTGATCTATTCCAATGCGGTCTTGATTGATCAGTTGCTGTAAAAGCAGCCGTATGACCGCATACGTGGGAGCGAGCCTGCTCGCGAAGGCCTCAAGAGCGTCGCGATCAGCCAGTAAATACGCGCTGTCGCGAGCAGGCTCGCTCCCACTGCAATACCGCTCGTTCAAGCACTTGCAACAGCTGTGGCGCTCCTGATATCGCCTTACTTCTGACTCAGGGCAGCTATCGATACGCCGGATGCGACGAAAGTCAGTCCTGCGCCTACATTCAGACCATTAACCAGTCGAGGCCGCGGGCGTAACCACTGGGTCAGGACTGTGGCAAATACGCCCATAAGCGAGAAGCCAATGGCCGTAAGCAATGCGAACCAGGCACCGTACACCAGCATTTGCGTGCTCACCGACCCGCGTAGTGGATCAACGAACTGAGGGATAAATGCCAGTACAAACAACCCCGGCTTCGGGTTGAGCGCCGCCGAGAGAAAACCGGTGAAAAATATACTGGTCAGTGGTTGTTTGGCCGCAGGTTGGAAACTGATAAGGCTACGTGAGCGCAGTACCTTGATGCCAAGCCAGAGCAGATAACCGGCGCCAATCAGCTTGACGATCCAGAACGCCACAACGGACGTTTGCATAAGCAGCGTCAGCCCCAACGAAGCGGTCGCCACATGGAACAGAATACCTGCGCCAGATGCCATTCCCGACACCAGCGCCGCTAGCCTGCCTTGGCTCAGACCGCGGCCTACAGCCAGCAGATTGTCCGGCCCAGGAGCAATCACCAAGAGCAAACAGGCTGCGGAGTAAGCAAGCCAGATATCGATTGGAAACACGCTATTACTCCCGAAGTGTCATTGAGCCATCCATTTTCAAGCAATATAAATACTGCCTTGCCCACCTGTAAACTGGCTTATGCGCCTATTACGGGGAGTTCCTCCAGGTCGCAACTCTCGTCAGTTTGCAGGCAGAGGGCCTCTTGCAGCACCTGCTCCAGGATGGCAAAAAAACATTTTATATGGGCCTGCTTCAATGCCTGAGGCCGGGTCACCAAATAAACTTCCAGGTCCGGAAGTTCAATTTCGTGGAACAATTCGACCAGGTCCTTCGCCAGAAGACGAGGCAATACACCCACCCCCAAACCCCGTTTCACTGATTCGAGCTGCACGGCGAACGAGTTCACGCTCAATTGCGTACGGTCAAGACCGGCGGCCTTTGCGGCACGCATTTGCGGCAACATGTCGAGCGGAGGCAGCAAGGCTACATTGACTGCTGTGGCCACAGTTACCCCTGGAAATCGCCTCAGGTAACCGGCATCAGCGAATACACCGTAGGTGAACCTACCAATGGGTCGATAAATCAACGAGGGTTCGCCCAGATGCATGGTGCGCACCGCTATATCGGCCACACCGCGGACGATTTTCTGAAAGTCGGCGGTGACCAGCAGCTCCACCGAGCAGCGCGGGTGCAGAGCAGTGAAGCGACTCACAGCCTCCAGTACCCCGGAAGTAAACCCCTCCCCGGCACTGACCAGCACATTGCCCGACAGCTCGGTGTGCAAGCCAGTCATGTCAGCCGCGGTTTGACGCCTGAGGCCCGCTTCAGCAGCCATCGCAACGTCCACAAGGGATTGGCCCCGTGAAGTCAACCGGCATCCTTCAACGCCGCGCTCGACCAGTGGCTCGCCCAGCGCTACCTCCAGTTGGGTCAGCCTGCGGGATACCGTAGACGCCGCAATGCCCAGTAACTGCCCGGCCTGAAGAAAGCTGCCACGCCGCGAGACCGCCAGCAGCAGTCGTAGATCGTCCCAATTTGCTTGCAACGCCATGCGTCATATCCTCCCTGGTCTGCATATGTGCAAAACCATTATGCAGTAGTCGCTATTTTTCAGAAGCGCTCTGAACGGTATATCTAACGACCTTCGAAACCACTGGAATGGATTGTATGACAACCGCCCCCAAGGACTATGTGCAACACGCCGCGTGCAACGTATTCGTGACTGGCGCGACCGGCTTGCTGGGCAATAACCTGGTGCGGGAATTGCTCGCTCGTGGCTATAGCGTCAAAGCCCTGGTCCGCTCCAGAGCCAAGGGTGAACAGCAGTTCAACGACCTGCCGGATGTGCAACTGGTCATTGGCGATATGGCCGATGTCGGTGCATTTGCAGCATCACTGCAAGGCTGCGATACGGTGTTTCACACGGCGGCGTTTTTTCGCGATAACTACAAGGGCGGCAGTCACTGGAAGGACCTCGAAAAGATCAATGTCGCCGGTACTCGAGACCTGATTGAGCACGCCTACCGTGCAGGCATACGGCGGTTTGTTCATACATCATCGATTGCGGTGCTCAACGGCGAACCTGGCTCGTCCATCGATGAGACATGCCTGCGGGCCGAGGCCGACGCCGATGACTACTACCGCAGCAAGATTCTCGCCGACCAGGTGGTGCTGTCGTTCCTCGAAGACCATCCCCAGATGCATGCCTGCATGGTCCTGCCCGGCTGGATGTGGGGGCCTGGCGATATTGGCCCGACGTCCTCGGGACAGTTGGTCAACGATGTGGTGAACGGCAAGTTGCCCGGGCTGGTGCCCGGCAGTTTCTCTGTGGTGGATGCCCGTGATGTGGCAGTAGCGCTGATCGCTGCCGCAAGGCATGGACGCCGAGGCGAGCGCTATCTCGCGGCGGGCCGGCATATGACGATGCGTCAGTTGATACCTGTTCTGGGACGTATTGCAGGGGTCAAGACACCCACACGCCAACTGCCTTTGCCCTTTCTGTACACGCTGGCGGCGGTGCAGGAGATCTATGCGCGCCTGACCGGCAAGCCCATTCTGTTGAGCATGGCAACCCTGCGTTTGATGGTACGAGAGGAGCACCGTACCCATTTCAATCAGCAAAAAAGTGCACAAGAACTTGGCCTGAGTTTCCGGGCGCTGGATCTGACCATCATGGACACCGTGGCCTGGTACCGTGATCACGGCTGGTTTGAAGGCCTCAGGGCGCCTACTTCAAAGAGAAAAGCCTCATCCGTCACCGCCGACAACTAACGGTCAAACACGGGATTATTAGCTAACCCCAAAGCCGATAGTCTGGGGGCTATTGGCAGTTCTGCGTCGACACTTGGATGTATTATCAAAACCGCATTTCTTGTATATCCACTGCACTTGGCACAAGGACGTCAATACACTGTGAACAGGAAAATAATCCTGATGCGACATGGCCAGCCTCAGCTAGGCGAAGTCGGCAAATTGTCAGCACTCGACATGAAAGACTGGATCGAACACTACAACCAGTCGCACATTACCCACCAACCCGTTCCGGAGGCCAGCCTGCAACTCGCGGCAACCGCCACGGTAATCGTCTCGAGCAGCGCCCCCCGCGCGCTGACCTCCGTCCGGGCGCTCGGTTTAGAGCCCACCTTCGTCGACGCAATCTTTTGTGAAGCGCAGTTGCCGTACGGTCGCTGGAAACGGCCACGGCTATCGCCGTTTACCTGGGCATTTATCCTGCGCATTTTATGGTTATGCGGTTACTCACCGGGCGTCGAATCTGCCACCACTACGCGGACCCGTGCCTGCACGGCGGCTCAGCGACTGCAATCCATAGCTGACGAAGGAACGGTTCTGCTACTCGGTCACGGGGTGATGAATCGATTGATCGCCAAACAACTGGAGGCCGATGGATGGTCTCGCGAAAAACGCAGTAGCAGCCGGTACTGGAGTGCGCAGGTGTATCACTACAAAGGTGTTTGAGGGGTATCCACGGGGCGCAGGCATAAGTAACCATCCCCGTCTGCTACAGTCCGCCCCACTGGATCTCAATCACTTTTGTTGAAGAGATCCATAAACCCTGTATTTCAAGCCGGGTGATCTGGCGCCGAAGAAGTTCTGACAATGCCCAAGAAGCAAGCCGTAGTGAGCCCGACAGCAACTGCTGCAGACATCGAAAAATCCATCCAGGCCCTCAACAAGATGGCCGAACGCCTTTGGGGAGAAGGTCGAGAGGCCGAAGCAAAAGCCCTTATCGATGCCCTGGATGCTTTAAATCGGGCGCTGGACCGGATCAGGATTGGCGAAATTGGTCGGACCGCCACACTTCACTGACGAGTGCTATGGTTTGGGGGCGACATCACGCCCAGCCTTTAAGCAATAACGTGGCGCGCACCAACGTTGTCGGATACAGACCTCTAACAAAAATAATCGAGTGTCGTGAGCCGCCATGAACATTCTCTACGATGAACGCGTCGACGGCATTTTGCCTGACGTCGATAAAGCCGTACTGCTGCAAACCTTGCAAGCACGCTTGCCGGATCTTGAAGTCCTGCATCAGCGTGAAGAACTCAAGCCTTACGAGTGCGACGGGCTGTCTGCGTATCGCACTATCCCCTTGCTGGTGGTGTTGCCACGCTATCTCAACGAGGTGCAAGGGGTGCTGCGCATCTGCCATGAATTGCGTGTGCCGGTCGTTGCGCGCGGGGCCGGTACTGGTTTGTCCGGTGGCGCATTACCACTGGAAAAAGGCGTGTTGCTGGTAATGGCCCGCTTTAACAATATCCTCCACATCGATCCCGCCGCCCGCACTGCACGGGTTCAACCGGGGGTGCGCAACCTGGCGATTTCTCAGGCGGCGGCGCCGTTTGGCCTTTACTACGCGCCCGACCCTTCCTCGCAAATCGCCTGTTCTATCGGCGGCAACGTCGCAGAAAACGCCGGTGGCGTGCATTGCCTGAAATATGGCTTAACCGTACATAACCTGCTCAAGGTCGAAATTTTAACCGTCGATGGCGAACACCTGACGCTGGGGTCCGAAGCCCTGGACTCGCCCGGTTTCGATCTATTGGCGCTGTTTACCGGCTCCGAAGGCATGCTCGGGGTGATCACCGAAGTGACGGTCAAACTGCTGCCCAAACCGCAGACCGCCAAGGTGCTGCTGGCAGCGTTCGATAGTGTCGAGAAAGCAGGCCGGGCCGTGGGTGACATCATCGCCGCAGGTATCATCCCCGGCGGCCTGGAAATGATGGACAACCTGGCCATTCGTGCCGCCGAAGACTTTATCCATGCAGGCTACCCTGTCGACGCCGAGGCCATTTTACTGTGCGAACTCGATGGCGTTGAGGCCGATGTCCACGACGACTGCAACCTTGTGCGCCAGGTGCTTGAACAGGCCGGAGCCACCGAGGTGCGTCAGGCCAGGGACGAGGCTGAACGGGTGCGATTCTGGGCCGGGCGCAAAAATGCCTTCCCTGCCGTGGGCCGCCTCTCGCCGGACTACTACTGCATGGACGGCACCATACCGCGCCGCGAATTGCCGGGGGTTCTGCAGGCCATTGCCGCGTTGTCGGCCGAGTACGAGCTGCGTGTAGCCAACGTGTTCCACGCCGGTGACGGCAATATGCACCCGCTGATTCTGTTCGATGCCAACCAGCCGGGCGAACTCGATCGCGCCGAAGCCCTGGGCGGCAAGATCCTCGAATTGTGCGTCAAGGTCGGTGGCAGCATTACCGGTGAACACGGTGTGGGCCGCGAAAAAATTAACCAGATGTGCGCGCAGTTCAACAGCGATGAACTGACCCTGTTCCATGCCGTCAAGGCTGCCTTCGACCCAAGTGGCCTGCTTAACCCCGGCAAGAATATTCCGACCCTGCATCGTTGCGCCGAGTTTGGCGCCATGCACGTTCACATGGGCCAGTTGCCTTTTCCCGAGTTGGAGCGTTTCTGATGCGCACCGCACACGATACCGATGACAGCGCCGTGCTGCTGGAGCAGGTCGGCCAGGCACTGGCGTACGCCACCCCGCTGCGCATCCAGGGTTCCAACAGCAAGCTGTTCCTGGGCCGCACCGTGGCAGGGGAAATACTCGACACCCGCTCCCATCGCGGCATCGTCAGCTATGACCCGACCGAACTGGTAATCACGGCCCGCTGTGGCACCCCTCTGTCCGAGTTGGCGCACGTGCTCGATGCCGCGCAGCAAATGCTGCCCTGCGAGCCGCCAGCCTTCGGGGATGCTACGGTGGGTGGCATGATTGCCTGCGGGCTGTCGGGGCCACGCCGTCCCTGGTCAGGCTCGGTCAGGGACTACGTCCTCGGGACTCGGGTCATTACCGGGCACGGCAAGCATTTGCGATTTGGCGGCGAGGTCATGAAAAACGTCGCCGGTTACGATCTGTCGCGCTTGATGGCAGGCAGTTACGGCTCGCTTGGGGTGGTGACCGAAGTATCCCTCAAGGTCCTGCCCAAGCCACGCCAATGCCTGAGCATCAGCCTGGAAATAGACGCCGATCGCGCCCTGCTGCGTCTTGCCGAGTGGGGCCAGCAACCACTGCCGATCAGCGCTGCCTGTCATGATGGTCAGCGCCTGCACCTGCGACTCGAGGGCGGCGCAGGCTCGGTGGCCGCGGCCCATGAACGCCTGGGAGGCGAGCTGCTGGATTCTTCGTTCTGGACCGATCTCAACGAACACCAATTGGTTTTTTTCGATGAAGACCAGCCCCTTTGGCGCCTGTCCTTGCCCAACAACACACCCGGCCTGGCCTTGCCGGGCCGACAACTGATCGATTGGGGCGGTGCCCAGCGCTGGCTCAAATCGGATGCCGACGCGGCCTTTGTTCGCAATGTCGTTGCTGAGGTCGGCGGGCATGCGACCTGCTACAGCCACGGCCTGGTCGACAGTCCGTTCCAGCCGCTACCCGATGCCCTGATGCGCTACCACCGCACCCTCAAGCAACAACTCGATCCACGGGGCATCTTCAACCCTGGGCGCCTGTACGCGGAGCTTTGAGCCATGCAGACCACCTTGAGTGAACAAGCGCGCCAATTGCCCCGCGCCCGAGAGGCCGAAAGTATCCTGCGCAGTTGCGTGCACTGTGGTTTCTGTAACGCCACCTGCCCGACCTACCAGCTGCTCGGTGATGAACTGGATGGGCCGAGGGGGCGTATTTACCTGATCAAGCAGGTGCTCGAAGGCAACCAGGTGACGCAAAAAACCCAACAGCATCTCGACCGCTGCCTGTCGTGTCGCAATTGTGAAACCACCTGCCCTTCCGGCGTCGATTACCACAACTTGCTGGATATCGGCCGGGCGGTGGTCGATGCCCAAGTACCAAGGCCACTCGCACAGCGCCTGCTGCGCGAAGGTTTACGCAGCGTCGTGCCCAGAACGGCGCTGTTCAAACGGCTGGTCGGCAGCGCTCAGCTTTTGCGTGCATGGCTACCCACCCCCTTGCAAGACAAGTTGCCGCGCAACGTGCCCGCAGTGAAACCGAGACCGACCACCCGCCATGCTCGGCAAGTGCTGATGCTCGAAGGCTGCGTACAGCCGAGCCTGTCGCCCAACACCAACGTGGCCGCCGCCAGAGTGCTGGATCGACTGGGGATCAGCGTAACCCCTGCCCGCGAAGCCGGTTGCTGCGGTGCCGTGGACTATCATCTGGACGCCCAGGCGGCTGGCCTTGATCGCGCCCGGCGCAATATCGATGCCTGGTGGCCGGGGATTGAGCAGGGAGCCGAGGCCATCGTGCAAACCGCCAGCGGCTGTGGTGCTTTTATCAAAGACTATGGGCACCTGCTCAGCAGCGACCCGGCTTATGCCAGCAAGGCCGCCAGGGTCAGTGCTCTGGCCAGGGATCTGGCTGAAGTGCTGCGCGATGAGCCACTGGAGCAGCTTGGGTTACACGGCGAGCAACGCCTGGCATTCCACTGCCCCTGCACCTTGCAGCACGCGCAAAAACTCGGGGGCGCGGTTGAAGACATCCTGTCCCGCCTGGGATTCAACCTCACTGCCGTGCCCGACAGCCATCTATGCTGCGGCTCGGCGGGTACTTACTCACTGACCCAACCAGAACTGTCCCGACAGCTGCGCGACCATAAACTCAATGCACTGGAAAGCGGCCACCCCGACGTCATTGTCACGGCCAATATCGGCTGTCAGTCCCATCTCGACAGTGCCGGCAGAACCCCGGTCCGGCACTGGATCGAACTGGTCGAAGCCGCACTGCCCTAGCGGACTATTGGGCTGGCGACGCAGACGAAACCTTGGTGCAATGAAGGCCAAAGAATTCGGCAAACCACTCATTCAAGAGCGCCTTTGGGCGGGGGCGTATATCCGTATTGCCTATACGCAGGGCGAAGCCGTCGCGAAATCAGGCACTGTTGTGTGTCAGTTAGAATCAGCACTCAGACCTTACGAGGCTGCGCCACCGAACGCAGCCTCGTTCCTTCGCCAGTTACGACAGATTTCTCGCCGAGCTCTGAACTGACCATTATTCACACGAAACCCGCCAAAGCTGATCCACCCGCGTGGTATAGCTCTGGCTCATCAACTCCCTTTTCATCCCCCAGTCCGGATTGCCCGGCACGCTGGCCGCACGCAGCGTGCCTCGGCCCCAGCGGTCATTGATTGCATCCAGCACCGCCATCACCCTTGAAGCTTCTGCCGGCTGATTGACCGCAAACAGATCATCGGAAAACTCACCCGGTTGGCGCAGATCCAGCAATAGCACCTCGGCCTTGCTGTATCTGAAACCGGGTTGAAATACATGCTCCAGCGCATCCACCGCGGCCTTGGTCAGCAGACGCACATCATCGGTCGGGTATGGCAAGGTCACCACCACACCCTTGGCGTACTTCGCCTCGTACGGGTTGAACATGCCTGTACGAATGCTGACCCGGATCTTTTTACAGTACGACTTTTGCGCCCTCAGTTTTTCCGAGGCGCGCATCATGTAAGTGGCCACGGCCTCCTTGATCGGAGCCAGTTCGGTCAGGCGCTTGCCGAACATGCGACTGCAGCAGATTTCCTGCTTGGGCGGGTCGGGTTCATCCAGCGCCAGGCAAGAGGTACCCGACAGCTCACGGGCAGTCTTTTCGATAACCAGGCTGAATTTTTTGCGCAGCGACCACGGGTCCGCCTTGG
This sequence comes from Pseudomonas sp. ML2-2023-6, assembly GCF_037055265.1. Classification (NCBI taxonomy): domain Bacteria; kingdom Pseudomonadati; phylum Pseudomonadota; class Gammaproteobacteria; order Pseudomonadales; family Pseudomonadaceae; genus Pseudomonas; species Pseudomonas sp. ML2-2023-6. Next base: position 3,583,205 of record NZ_CP146347.1, read on the forward strand.
CCAGATCCATTGCGGTGCGGATGCCCATACTCTCCAGGTGAGCGGTCATGCGCCGCCCTACTCCCCAGACCTCTGACACGGCGGTATTTCGCAGCACCCAATCTCGCTCATGGTCGCCACAGAGGTTCACCACTCCGCCCGTATGGGCTTGCAACCGTTTGGCAGTGTGATTGGCCAGCTTGGCCAGGGTCTTGGTATGCGCAATACCGACCCCGACCGGAATCCCGGCACATTGCAGGATTCGGCTGCGCAACGCTCGGCCCATGGCGGTGGCATCAGCGATACCGGTCAGGTCGGCAAAGGATTCGTCGACGTAAAGGAAAGGTTTCAAGCTATGGACATGGCTCCGCACCATGTTGCGCGGTGTCTCAGCTCTCTATTCAAATGTCCATAGTGATAAGACATTTGCTGTCGATCCTGCTTTGTTAAGTCCATAGCATGTAGCCCTAGAGTAGCAAGACTGCCGGACACTTAAGCGTCCACTAACCCTGTAACGGTGCCGATGGGCAGTCCATTTAAGACTTGGATCCGTCTACGAAACTAGGGGCGATTCAGGGCTCGTTCACCGCTCGACGTTTGCAACTATGCTTAATCGTCGCCTCGACGCCCAATCGGTGCAATCTGAACAGGGCGCCAAGTCAAAGTCACCAACCTCACTGAGGCTGATTGACTGAAAGCTTCCAGTAACGATTAACGGTTGATCTGGATAGGCCTAGCTCTCTTGAGATCTCTGCTTGGTTGAGGCCACGCGCACGAAGTCTCATTACAGATGCCAAATTGACACTGTTAGTTGGCTTACCAGGTTTTCTCGGAAGAATCTTTCCACCGCTCAACTGAGATCGCAGCTGTTCCATTCCTTCTTGGGTCGCGAACGCAACCAGCATCGAAGAAGCGCGCTGAAGTATTTGTTCAGGCTCGACGTCTTCTCGCAAGGCCACACATAGGGCAACCAAGGCTACGAAATCGAAGTCCAGCGCGCTGGCAAGATCATCTAGCTTACCGATAGAGATATTGACTTGAGCTTGCTCTAGGGAACTGATAGTGCGTCGTACAGTAACGTCGGCGAGGTCTTCATATGCGAGACCTTTCATCCTTCGTATAGTCCTGATAGCTGCCGCGATCTCGTGATTGAGCACCCAATCATCCTCAAATATGAGGATAGAGCCACATTGCGACCATTCCGATAAACGCACTATAATGCTCATATTGGAATATTCATGCATTTTGGCACCGACAGGATCCCCGGAAGTCGACCTGCAGACTCGTTTTTACGGGCCGAGCTGTAGGTGCCACTCAGGAAAAATTATGTTTAGAACGATGCGTGAAGCTGAATTGATGCCCAATTTGTTTAGAGCAGCAAGCAGGTTTCAGTTCTGGTCTCTTGTGGAGTTAGAAACCATGTGGCCATGGTTTCACATAGAGACCATCGATTGTAGTGGTAATGATATTCATAGAGGGGTTGTTCTCGCCGCCAGCGTTCCGCTTTTGGTGGATTTGATCGGAGGAGAAAGCAAAACAGCTAGGGTCAACCAAGTCCAAGTTGTCACCCCCGGTGATATCAATGGTACCGGTAGTTGGAAAATGGAGGCGCTGATAAGCCTTCATGAGCTAGTTGATAGCGCAGGGCAGGTCGTAGGACATGCATATCAAGTCTCGGCAGGAACAGAGTATTCAACTGTTGCAAACTACGATCAGCACAGGCGTAATTTAATATATGCGCCTAAAGCATCAAATCGCTGACAGCAGAAGGCGGTTTTGCAGATCAAAATTTAGCTAAGTCAACGCAGGTGAGGAATTGCCTAGCTGAAAACCATTGGCCATCAGACACATTTTCTAAAGCTCTTGAGAGCGATTAACCCTAGCCATTTCAAAAAATCGATCTAGAGATCCTCCTATGGGCCTTGATCAAAAACACTGAGCAAGCTATCTATCCGATGTAGCCAAGTATACGAGGCTTGTCGCAACTACTTTGTATTAACTGAGTATCATGAGGTATGACAATGCGATGAAAGGCCGACAAAAAGTAAAAATCCGCAAGTGGTATACAAAATCAACAGCTGAAGCTGAAGCCCGAGTGCAACTCCAAAATCGGTCTGAAAATCTGGGAAGGCTTCTCGACATTGCGGCGAAAAATGATAGCAAGCTGGAACCTATTGGACGACTTTCCGGTTGAAAAATCTAAGCTCACCTTTAAAGCATCTCGACCATTGAACAATCGCTCAACATACCTGGATCATGTCGAACGCTCTTAAAAGGCGTGAGAATTGATACCTTAGCTTCTAGAAATTTCGCGACCTCATTGAGCACTACAGTACTTCCGCTTGATCGCGGATATTGGGCCAGTGCGTTCGCTGTCCGTGACCTTACTTTTCCCTCCCTTTGGCGTGCTGTGGGGTGTGATGTTCCTTGGTGAACGTCTTTCGGTCGCGCATTTGTACGGCGGCGAGCTTATCTGTTTAGCTGTGTGGTTCGTTCTCAGCAAGAGCACGCCGAAGCAAGAACCCTCACCAGCTTCGGATTGTTCCAACAACTTAACTGCCCTCAGCGATTTCTCATCTGATTGGCTGGTGGCCACTTAAGTGAATACCTTGTCTTGGTCTCGCGACGTCTGGTAGATGACTTGGCCGGACGGATACCCTAGAACGTCAGAGAGATGTATCCGTACGGCTAGACACCTCACAGCGGCGCGGGATGGCGGTAACCGTCCGGCCAAGTCATCTACTCATCAGCAAAGCACTCGATTACAGCCTGAAACGCTGGGCAGCGCTGTCGCGCCACCTCAATAACGGGGCCATACCCATAGACAACAATTGGTCCGAAAACCAAATTAGCCCATGGGCGCTTGGACGCAAAAACTGGCTCTTCGCAGGGTCGTTGCGCAGCGGAAAACGGGCTGCGGCAATCATGAGCCTGATTCAGTCGGCACGCATGAACGGGCATGACCCGTATGGCTATCTCAAGGATGTGCTTACGCGGTTGCCGGCACAGATGGCCATTGAAATTGGACAGTTGCTGCCCCACGAGTGGGTAGCTCCATCGCATTGATCAAATGGGCGTAACCCACTAGATTTCCCATTTTTTCCCTGTCGTTGGCTAGATTTTCTTAACCGCGCCAAGATTTTCTTAAAATGTGCGCCGAACACTCAGAAAATATTAACCGAAAATGGCCGCGCAACCACTATTTTGGGGCTTTCCGCTTATTGGCGGTAAGCGTCCCGCAATCACACCTTGTCGCATTGCGCTTTGTGGACGACCTGGGCTTTGAACGGTTTTGGATAAGAGCTACGTTGGCGCATGGAAATCCTAGCGATAAGGGTGATCGCGCTCGCTTAAAAATACGCGGACACCGTCGTCCTTAATGCTGGAGTTCGGTAGGTGACTTGGCCGGACGGTTACCGATCAGCGCGACACTACCGTCGTTGGACTTCGTGGATGACCGGCATGGCATTTAGGAAACGGATGTCTGCCAGTCCCGCCCACATATTTGGCTGTCCTACAGTCGGGAAAATCATCAGTTTGACTGAATCGCAACCCACCCCCGTCACAAGTGCTCAATTATCTGCGAAATGAAATGCGTTAGCTGTAGCTCTGAGACAGATTGGGGGCGACTCCCGTACGCTCGCAATTTCTCAGTGTTGGAATATGCAACCGAAGCCAGTCACGCTAGCGATTTTATTCCCGCCACAAAGGGCAACTACCGGCCAAAAGCCGCCGGTCGGATCAGGCGACTTCCGACCCGCTCCGTCATTCAGAACTGACTAATTGGCAAAAGTCAGACAATAAAACGTATCTATGAAATCAGGGGCGATTCAAAGTGACGGCCATACAGATTTTACCGTTCTATTTGCGCTATGGCGAAATTATAATTAAGTCGCCCTGTTATGTCTGACGTCCATCAGAGTTCAGAATGCCGTTAGAAACCTCGTTATCTAACTCCATCTGGTCCAGAAACGCTCTCTCAGCCGCATTTGGTAATTTTTACCGATAAATAACGTCAGTGACATCTTTGATTTCCGCAATGCTCCGATCAATATTTACAGACGCCTCAACTAATTGCTCGAGGTGAGCAGTAGTCGATTGGAACCTTTGGCTTTGGTCGGCACTTATGTCGTGAAGAACTGCAGTGGTCTGAATGAGCGACGAAATTCCGGTCTTTAATTTGGGATACGTTGAAGAGGATTCCAAACGCAAGGATGGATATCATTCCCAAGAAACCAGCAATGAGTCCTAGCAAAACTTCAACCATGAGATTCTCCTGTCAATCATCGTAGGAGCGATCAGAGCGCCCTGGTACTGCTAAAAACCCAATCCAGGACCGGTGGTGTACAGCGATTTTTCCTATCGTTCGATGCCGTTGATCCAACCCCGTCTGAGTAGGAGTTGAATAAACGCAAACAGCCGGTGAAACAGGTAATCAACATGGTCTGTATGGATAACCGGCACTTGACGCTTTTCGTAATGGCGAATGAGGAAATTGTTGCCTATATCGGTCAGTTGTTTCGCTTCGAAATCAAGCATTGTACGGAAGGCGGGTTCGCTAGCAGTAGCGTCCAAAATCATCGAGATCGATCTCTTTTTATCTGCATCAGCAAGCGATTTCAGCCGTTCAAATGCATCCCATAAACGCTCAAGTGCTTCCCGACGAATGATCGGATCTGGTGAGGAAAACTTCGCCCGAGACTCTTCGAGACCATTGTCCAAAATCTTATCGCCTGTTCGGAAGACTGCTCTACTTAGCGTCTCACGCAAAATCAGAGGCAATAGACGTACGACTCGCCCATTGGATTGCAACTCGTAGGCCACTCCGCATCGTGCAAATACACTGTTAACGTCTGCCATGAACTCAAACTGGCCTTCACTCTGATTAAAACCCAGGTGATTATGGTTGTGATAATCGTGACGTTTGACTACAAAAGGCTTCGCTACCACAGCATGCACATACTCTACGAAATCGAGAATTAGCAGTGTTGCTGGTGCCATTAGAATTGGGGACCCAAAGCTAAAATCAGGATCTGTCTGAGTATATTGAAGCGGCCATTCTAAGCCTGGCATCAAGGCCCTGACATTGGCCCCTAGGGCTTTCTCATCAGTACCATAAGGGGCGGCTCCATCGGGACAATTCACCGGAAAGCGGAAGCCAAAACCACCATTGGCTATATATGCCTGAACCACAGCCACAATACCGGCCCAAGCAACCGGCGATATCTCCTGATCTATACGAGGAACAGGCCCGCTCTCGCGATCACTGAAGTAGTCCGTCACGTTGTTCTCTCCCATGCTAGGACGCTAAATGGGAGCCCTTATACTCACTTGGCCCCGGTTTATTAGGCCAGGTTGAGGATTCAGCTGAGCGTTTTCCTTCAGCCTTCGGCTTTACCGGCGGTCAGAAAGTAATCGGTCCGTATTTTGCGTTACACAGGCCACCAATCGTCTTCGCTTTCAGGGGACATTGCGTACTTTATTGCAGGAGTTTTATCAACATAGCAGGAAGGCTGTGCCATCAATAACGGACTACCCCTAACATACGAACCACCGTTATTCGTAGACTCAACACTCATAACTCTGAAATAAATTATAAATCGGTATTTCCGTCCGAGCCTAAGGATTGCTGAACAAGACATCAGATAATTAGGATCAATTAACCATTCGATCAAAAGGTCTTTGCGACGATACGTTGCTGTAACTGCGCTAGCTGACTCAGCAATGGGCATTAGCACACTTTTAGAGGTAACGCCGCCAATAAAGAACGCTATTTTCCCCTCAGTCTTTTTCAAACGACTAAATCCGCCCTTGGACTCTTCTTGCAGATCAACAAACTGAACTCTAGTCGCTACTTTCTCAAGAATCTCCTTATAGTGTTCGGCCTCGTAATGCGTGATATAATCAAAGAGATAGTTTCTTCCAGAGTAATTATCCCTAACATACTTCTGGTCGAATGATCTTCTATTATTTAGGATTTTAGCATCCTGCAATGACCGAGTGTATCTCGTTTCCGGAATCTCACCCAAGACCTGTAAACTTAATTGTTCCATGCGTCTAATATTAATAAAATCAACCGTATGCTCATTAACCTCGATCAGTTGCGCCGCTCTTCTCGCATTGGCCTCTTGTACTTCCACTTCCCAAGTAAGCTTGGTTTTTCTTAGATTTACAGCGGTTATCTTCATTGTTAGCCCAGCGCCATGCGCAAGATCATGGTCATTTGGGCACAAAACAATTAGATTATCGTAAGAGTTATCTTGCGTCTCAGCATATGGAACTATATGGTGGATTATATAAGACCTACCTTTGTCGCCTTTGCAAAGACAACATAGGTAGTTAGAGCGCCTCAAAAGCAACTCTATTGTTTCTTGTGGTATGGCCCTGCGCTTTATGCAGACTCTAATCTCCTTGACCTCTTCATGAGTAAATCCATAATTACTGACCAGATCCTGCACTTTAAGGCTTCGAATTGTCTGGAGGTTTAATCCCTTATCCTGAGCTCGGGTTGCTAGGTCTAGGCTGACGCCGTATCCGAGCAATTTGCTCCTAATGTAATCTTCAGATGACATACGTTCATTTTTGTTCATTAGACGGGTTCCACCCACTCGATATCGCCGAGAATAATGCGCTGCTGATTTTGCCTGACTTTGCAGGCGCGAAAATCAACATCCTTCTACAGCTTCAGCCCAGCATTTGGCTGGGCTTGGGCGGTAACGCGATTTTCCCTAGGATCTTCGATATGAAGGAGATATCTGGCTTAACAGCTCATCGAGTTCACCTGAGGCGGGACTAAAAGCGGGTTCAAAATGGCCGCTAACACCGGCAAACACATACTTTTCGCAAAAACATTGATCCGCTGACTGCTCACAGTTTTTGCATGGAGGATTACACAATTCAATCATCTGATCAATTGCTGTTGAAGGGTCATCAGGGTCGTAGCTATCGGGGTGGTAAGAGCTTTCCATAGTTAAGAAATCACCCCTCGCAAATTTCAAAACATCTTCAATACATTCAAACTGCCAGCCTGATAATGCTCTTAGTGCTGGCAAAAGCACCACCCTGCAATAATCAAATCGATAGCTCTCCAGGTGACACATAACTCGGCCCTCTTCTTCCATAAGGCTTTGGTACGAAATTTCTCCATACCGTTCTTCTACACTCTGATATCGCTTGGCATCGAGCCGGATGTGCTTCAAGGCGTTGTTGATCGCGTCAATGAGTTCCATTTTACGGTTTCCGAGATATGCACCGGCCACCGAAAATCTCTCGTCAAAAGTTTTTACCAGATCCTTACGAGATTCTTTTATTCCATCAGCAAATCTTACGGCTTGTAAGTAGTCAACGCTGTGTGCCAAAAGCAGGTTAACTCCGAATGCTTGGTGGAGAGCAACCGCGTTCTTCCTGACCTTCGCTTCGAGATCTTCCTTTGCAGGCTCAAGGATATTAGTGATGAATTGACGATAGTCATCACTTGCCAGTTGAAGTGCTTCGGTAACTTCAGTTTCTGGTTTAGGTTCAAGATTGCCGATGATCGCCATACCGTACCTCAAGTAAAATTCAGATTTGATGGTGTATAGGGACTTCTACCGGCACTAGGTTATGAACGGCCATCAAATTATACATACACATCAGAACCAGGTGGCGTGAGCTTTCTCAACTCATTGGTTAGATCATTGGTTAGCTGGACATAGCTGACCACAGCATCAGGATCTGGTGAGAAATCGGGGTCATGTGTTGCACGGTTGCGTAATTGTTGAAGCTCGCTCAGGGCGAGTACATGATTCGAGCTGAGAAGTCCTGATTTAGCGATCCTCTGGTTTGCACCGAGTGGGTAGCGGCGGGCCGTTGGCTGCATCAGATTGCGTGACAGCGCTAACGTTATCGCCTGCTCCTCTACAGCTAACCATGCCTCTAATATCGCTCCACTTGGGTTCACAGCCGCATGACCGATAGTGGTAGGAGACACCGAAGATGATGGTAAATCGGGTACAGATGCAGCCACGTCCGCTACACGTCGAGCGAACTCAAATTCCAAGCTGCCAAATTTTCCTTTAGTGAGGGCTTTTGATAGATCCGCTAGTTGCTTACGAAAAAGCGCGCCTAGCAACACTGCTGCGGCAGGCAATGCTATGGCCTTAGCTATTTCAACGATGAAGGTAAGACCATCCATTGTGATTTTCCTTGATCAATCCTCGTCTTCCGAGTATCGAGCCATCAGGTGCAGGAAGTAAGCTTTCCCACCTGCTTGGTACCAGGCGCAACGGACTCAATGTCCCAACACCCACATCGCGAAACTCCTTCACCTATTTCTCGCCTTCAACTTCACGCGTTTCCAGAATCTTGCGAGCCATATTTACTCCTTATAAGTAGTTAAGGCTCATGCCAAATCAGCACCGTTCTACTGACTCCGCCCCGGTTTTAAGGGTCGGGGCTTGGGGGTTCCTGGTCCGTTTTCCTCAAAGCTGCTCTTAGGATCGGGCCTTTGCTCTTTTCTCCCAGTACACACTGACTAGCAGTACATACCAGAAGCCAAGGAGACCCCAGGACCACCAATGCCACTGACTCGGATCTGGAGCCACCTCAAAAGCGAAATAGGCGTAAACCAATACGGTGATCGCTATCAATTTTCGGAACAAGCTAGCTGTGGTCATGGCGTTTCCTACTTATCTTGATAGCGAAGCTAAGATCGAAAAAAGTAAATCTTGCGGACCTCACACTGCAATCTATATTCAGATCGAGCCCGATAGCCACATGCCATCTTTTCATCCTCGAATTGCTGGAGAATACCTTGAAAAAAATTTTCGTCGCTTCGACTTGCGCCGCTCTGCTATCTGGTTGTGTCGGGGATTTTGCACCGACACCAGAATGGCCATGGAAAAAAACATCTCCATGTGCAGGAGCCTGTACCGACGAAGCGGCCAACAAAGCTTACTCAGATGCGATGACCTATTGCAGTGAGACGCAGGAATATTTCTATCGTGGTGGTAAGTACATTGCGGGAGGACGTTTTGCTACAGCTGCTGTGGGCACACTTGCTGGAGCTGTATTAGCGCCAATCACAAGTGGTGCAGCGTCCACTGCTTGGTCAGGCATCTCAGGCTCTTCTAACGCCTTGCAAGCGTCTATGGATGACAACTTCACTCAGGCTGCAGCTATACGCCGCAGAGCAAGCGTTGCGGAAGCAGGAAAAACTGGAATTCTGGCGTATAGCAATGCGACTACCCCTGGATCAAAGGTCTCGATTGCAGTATCTATGGCTTTTAACTGCAGCGTGGCTGGCGCATCTGCAGATGCATCCAGCTTGCAGGCAATTGCAGCGGCACAGGTCAATACTCCTAGTGGTTCAGCCGTCACACCAACATCGTTTCCGTCGGTTCCCGTGACAGTGCCTTCTGAAATACCCGCTGCGGCTCCCTCTGCAGCAAAATAAAGTACCATCCGGTTTTGCTAAAGCATCAGCGCCTGACCGGGCCGCTTTTGGGGACAGCTGAATGACCTAGTGCGGGATTTTCCTTTATTACTGAGCTACCGGACGACGTTGAACTCAACAGACCCGTGGCTAACTAGACAAGCCGCCTTCTTGTCGACGCCATTTACTTTTAAGTCATAAGTTAGGCGTACTGAGCCATTCGGAGCTTCGTAAAAACCTTGGTTGGCAATTGTGGCGCCGGATAGTTTCTCAGCCAATTGGCCTGCACAAAGAGGTTCAGCATACGCACGGGAAACCGGCTCACTCGTCGCAGGCGTGTCCATCTCGATCTGTGTCCGCGTGTAGAAGGTGTTGTAAAGCTGGCCGCTTCTCACATCTTTGCACTGGACATAAAACTTCGGGTCCACTGGGTCAGAGTCGATATCGGGCATCGCATACTCAACTGAGGAGCACTTCTCCTGCCTGCGGTGCATTTCAACCAGCGGAGCGAGCAGCGGTTGCCACTGAGCAAACTTGTCCAGTTTCTTGCAACCTTCCCCGCAGCCGCCGATCTTTTCGGGAATGGCACCAGGTGTGATCGGAGCAAGGTGAAGTACAGCTGCTGGCTTGGATTCCTGACCACAGCCGGCCAAGAGCACGGTGACGCTTAAAACGATGAGATATTTCAATGCGGACTTTCCTTTTTCCGTCAATTAGTATTTTTCGAGGCTTCGCTTTGCTGAGCTGACGCAATCGCCGTATCCGCTAGCGTCCTCGCTGTCAGCGTAAACTTCATCGCAGATCTGCTTCGCTTGCTGCGTCGAGGATGCTGTATGTGCCGGTGGATTGCAGGCTGAAGTATTTGCCGCAATTATGGCGGCGATAATCAAACCCAAAGCTATCAGCGTATGACGGGGCTCCATGCTTCGTTTTCCGTGGTCAGTTGGCTTGTGATTCAGCGGTGCTTTCTTTCGCAGCCTTTCGAGCATTGAGATCTGCCAGTGTCGCGGCTTTTGTGGCCTGCAAAGCGTTGTCAATTTCCCGAAGTTGATCGTCTGACAGCTTTAGTTTTTTAGCCCGCTTGTAGCTAGCCTGAACAAAGGTTGCCCCTTCCAGGATGGCACCTTCAAAATTCGCACCGTGAAGAATTGCGCTTTTGAAGATCACACCAGTTAGAATGGCACCGCCAAAGTTTGCATGTTCCAGGTTGCCCAGCCCATCATTCAGCGCGTACCGGTACTCTTGCATCAGGTTATTAACCTCTGGACTTGCGGGGACCATATCTGCTTTCTCCTGCGGGGCAGCTAAACCTGCGGCCTGGTATTGCCAAAGGCCCAATCAAGGGCCAGTGATGTGCAGCAGGATTTTCCTACTTCCGGTGATAGTTGCGGACGGTTTCATCAAACGCGGCCCCACTCTTGCTGCATGCTGGGCTGTATGCGAATGAAAGGCGGCATGCAAGAGGGCCCCCGTTAGAGAGGACACAGGAAGAGGTCACGGGCAAAGAAGTACTCGACGCTGGTGGCCACCGCTTCTCCGTTGATGGCTGTCACCGCAAGGCGGTCAAGGCGCCCGGAAGGAAAGCCGCCATGCGCCCACAGGATAGCGGTAGGTGATAACGGCACCGCATACAGCTCAAAGAAATTGTCCGGTACGACAAACTCCCCTTCGTCCGCCTGCAGCAGCTCCCAGATATCGCCGCGCATCATTCTGACGGAATCGGAAAGCTGAAGTCTGATCGAGGGTGCGGCGATTTGGCGACTTGGGAGCGTCAAGTCGGGTCGAATATAACCGATGCCCGCCGCCTCCAGCTGCTCCTGCTCATCCTGGGTGTACTCGCGCAAGAGACCCGCTACCTCGAAAGCGCTGGCGATTGAGGGGTCGGCAAGCCGTTCGTTCATTTTCCACTGCGCTCGGATGTTCCAGAGGCAGTAGAACTCGTTGATCACGACGAAGTGCTGTGAGCCCAGGCGAAAGGCTGGGTCATCGAGAATCGCACTGGCGAGCTCTTGGAAAGCGTCCTCGATACCCTTCATGAACCCGCCTTCAGCTTGCTGATCCCAGACCCGCTGGGCGCAGAAGATCCGGTCAGTGGGCTTGGCATGAAAGTGCTTCACTGACGCCTTGCGCAACACCTGAACCGCCCCTTTCTCGTTCGCGAAACGGGCGATGCTGGCACTGGGGAAGGTGTGTTGGTTCACAGTTAACTGATGCGGATTGCCTTTCTGAGGTGGCTCAAAAGTCATGGCGTCGACTCCGTGTCGATTTCAGGTCTTGGATACCGATGCTGCGACCGTGTTTGGTCGTGAACGGATCAGTTAAAGAAGCCCATACAACATTTGCCGACTACGAAGCAGGATCCAGCAGTTTTTGTACCACAAACACAAAGCCCACCTTTCGGTGGGCTTTGTGTGTACTGTCGTACATCCCTCGGCGAAATCAATCCTGCTGTAGGTTTGACTCCTAACCAAGTGGTTAGTGGCACAATAATATGGCTAAATGACGGCTTCGTCAACTTCGGCTCAATTTCATGTCTTTCACGTCGCCTGATCTTGCCAAGCAGACTGCCCTGTCCATGCCAAGGATGGGCACCTACTTGGCCGCTTGCAACAACAAGCCTTCGCCGCTGAGCGCCGCCGTCCACTTGTACGCTTGGAACGCAGCGATTTCGGCTGCTTTCATCCACCCGCTTCATTTCTGTGAGGTTGTGGTCCGAAACGCTGTGTCTGAGGCTTTGACGGCCACCTACGGCGCTCAGTGGCCCTGGAGTCAGGGGTTTTTTCTGAGTTTGCCTGAACCAGCCGGCTCAGTGTTCAAGCCGCGTCAAGCTCTATTGGCGGCTAGGCAGAAAGCAGAGCAAAGCGCTGGTGGTAACCCGCCGTCTGCGGACAAGGCGATTGCCGAAATGAGTTTTGCTTTCTGGGAGTCGATGTTCACTGCGCGTTACGATCACGGGCTCTGGGACAACCATATTAAGCGCCTATTCCCACACGCTCCGGCTGCTCTTCCTTATTTCAAGCTACGCGCGGAAATCCGAAGCGCCTTAGAGGCGACCCGAAAATTTCGCAATCGCATTGCCCACCATGAGCCCATCTTCGCACGCCAACTTGCGCATGACTACGCGAGGATCCAGAAGGTCGTCAAATATCGCTGCGACCAGACGGCTGCCTGGATGTCACAATCTCAGACGGTCAATGCGGTGTTGGCTACCAAACCCTGACGTAGACATTGGCTGTTGCCATTACCAAGAAAATGATAAGTATCGCTTATTTTACTAGTTACGTCTGAAGTTTGAAGCTGGTGAAAGGCAGGGTCATTTGTCACCCTGTCTTTCATCGGCCACCAAACTCATGGGCTCGGTAGCCGATTTCCCCTCAACCTTTCGTTGATTGAACTTCGCTGCCTGACAGGCGCTTGTCACACCACAAATCGACCCCATTGGCACGGTGCACAGTCGATTCACCTTGGATGCGCAACCAATGCTCGCGTAACTCGCGGTAGCGCTCCCGCCTCCAGATCAACTGGCGGTAGCAGTCCGTCGCGGGTCTGCACTTCATCCATGGCCAAGCGGATCAATTTTAGCGCTGCGATTCGATTGTCGGTATTCATGGTTTCTCATTAATTGGCTTTGTAAGGCGAAGCCTGGCTCGGCAGTGGGCTACTCTTGCGCACAAGGTTAGATCGGGCCGACTGCGCTTTTTTCTAGGCTTGGTTACGATCTGTCGCGAGGATTTGGTACTCCTCGCAGCACTCATAAGCAGGGTCTGAGATTTTACCGCCAGTGTCCCATGTGCCTGCGGGATATCGAGCAACAGTCCAAAGTATTGCGTCTATACGGTGTTTTCCCTTACACCCGCTAGGTGTCGTAGGCCCAGTGCGTGTGGTTATAATCCAGCCGACCGAAAGCAGCATTGCAGTCGTGAATCATCACTATGAAGCGCGCCCGGAACTGACCTCGTTCGTTGTACTGCTCAATGTCAAACTCTTCATTCAGTAGCGCGCCAATATCGCCATCAATGCGCGACGTGGTTTCAACGTCGCCGCTCTCCCGCGCAGCAATGTAGTGCGCAGCAAGCGTGCAAGCAGATTTCAAAATCGACGCCGGGAACACGGTTTCATTCTCTGCCACGCATGCCCGAGAATTGTTTGAACCGTCTCTACGTCGCCCGTTGTAGCCAGGACCTTCGCCGCGAGCGAGCGCCTGCCGCTGTGGGAAGATCCCTGTTTGATACCGGCCTGACGGTAGAGCCTAGTGAGCGTCTGTTACAAAGCATCACAGCCGCGGTAGGCCTCCGGCCCGCTGCTCAACTGGCGATGCTTGAATGCCAACTCAAAGGCTTTTCCTACTTAATCCGGCTTACTGATCAGGTCTAGTTTCTTGGCCTCTTCGCGGGCGGCGTTGTAACCATCCAACGGGTATGCAGGCCACCCGGAGGGCATGCAAAACCCCTGACGTCGCTCCTGGGATCGGAACAGCGCATGCCATCCATCGTTTCGGTCGAAAACCCAGCCGAATAGCCCAGTAGCTTGAAACTGGTCGTATGTGATATCGATGATGAAATCACCGACCTCAAACCATGCGTGGGACGCTCCGCCTTTCAGCTTCGGGTGGCGTTTACCGCAGACCTACTCCCCTTCATATTGAAGCGTTTCCCAAACTACTCGCCCCACGATGTCGGAAGCGACCCCGCACGCGCCTGAGGGAAATCCGTTAAAGGTTGAGCCCTTTGCATCAACGAGGCTAATGAGCCCAACTCGGCACGCAAGGGCCACCTTCTCAAGCTCTGTCCTGATTGCATTCATGGCTGGCCGTCCTCGACCAGCTCGAAGGCATTGCCCAGGGCGGACGGGTAGCGCGCGGAGCCGACGAGCCGGCGGCCATCGGACAGGATCACTTCGGCGCGGATCAGCCCGTTGCCGATGAGGTCGACCGGATGGTCTATCAGCACTGACCAGGTGCGGTGCGGCGCGTTGAAAAACAGGGTAGCGGTGACGCCGGGGTGGGTGATTTGCGTTTCGCGGCCGGGGGCGCTGTAGATCAGGGTCAGGTCGATGGGGCCGAGGTAGTCCATGCTGCCTTTCATTCCTTAGCAAGTGAGGCGCGAAAACCGCACCCTGGTACTGGCAAAGCCCGCTCAGTGGCGGGCTCATATAGGCAGCGACATTCCCTCGATCACACGGACGCGAAAATAGGCGTCCTTCTACGCACCTCAGCCTGCGTTTGACGGCAGGGTTCGGCCAAAAGCTGTCATTTGCCGACGGTCGCTCGAAGAGGTTTCAGTTCAGCTCCTCGCTTTGGATATATCTCTCAAGCGCTTTTCCAAAGCAGCTCTCCATGTCGCCAATCTCTCGACGTCCTGTTCTAGTTCATCAGGTTCTGGCGTCGGGAGCCTTCCGACGGCCGTTGCCGCGTCATGCTCAAACTTGGAGCACTTGCTCATGCCGATATCGATCTCTCGGTAATCTTCATCGGTCACAACAACAGACTTGAGGCGCTGTGTCGAGACACCCTCGCCGAACCGCTGGACCGCTCCGTTCAACAGAACTTCTTCGATACACCGCTCCCAAGCGAGGCGCAGTCGACCATATCCGACTGACCGGCGATTCTTATGATCTTATCCATGAGTTCAGGACTCCTTAGCTTCCAGCTTTCGCTTAAGGCGCTTGAGATAGCGGCTGACGATGAGTTTGTGCGCCGGGCCAACCGGCAACATGTAGAGGCGACCGAACGTGTTATGGGTTACGACAGATGAGGTAATCGTGAGCACACGATCGGCTATCGAAACACAGGTCATTACATCCAGATGTCGATCACGCTCGGTCAGAACCAGTATCTGCGGGGCACTGTGCTCAACCACAAAGAAGTCCAGATAATCACCGGTCTGGACTGTCTCTTTGCGGGTGCCGGAAAACCCGCCGATCCGTTTAACACCAAATAACGAGGAAATCGCATCTCTGGTTCGAAAAGCCAGTTGCATCAACAGCCCCTGTTCGGCCGTCATCAGGTTCCAGGCTTCCAATGCGGTGATCTGCACAGGCAGCAGAATCGATCTGCTGTCATGGTAATCAAGTTCCGAGAGTTCACGCAGCGTATGCACAGCACGGCTTCCTTTCATTACATACTCCTTTGCCCTGAACTTTCTTGGATAGGCCGGGACTTGGCATAATTTCGGCATTTGAGACGATGCCGCCGGATACCGTGGCCTACGCTAACAGCCTGGACGATATCGTCAACATCAGCGTCGCCTGTAATCGCCACAATACGCCGGTCATCCTGCAATCAGTTGCCCCGCCCGCCCCCGAACGACCAGTCCTCGGCCTTTGTACTGGTAATAACCACCATCACATCCTCCGGGTCGAGGCCCGGCGCACGCTTTAGTTTCTGGGCAAGGTTCTGATAAAAGCGGCGTTTGGTCTCGGTAGAACGTGGGCGACCCGCGGTAATCGCAATCAGCACAAAGTCATGACTACGCGGCCCGCCAAGGTAGCCGGGATCAAAAATCAGCTCGCCCGGTTCATGCTGGTGAATGACTTGAAATCGATCCTCCAGGGGTACTTCAAAGCTTTCTACCAACGCATCGTGCAAGCCCTGAGAAAGCGCCTGCAAATACTCAACGGACTTGCCCCGGTGCAGTGAAATTCGTGCAAATGGCATCTGTCATTACTCCTTTGCCGTGACAAGGCAGCTTGAATAGAACGCCAAATAGGTGATGACATCATCTGGCGAGATAAAAACTATCAAGTCGCAACCATTTCGAATATCAGATTAAATGAAAGCCATTGTTCCAAAATTATGGATGATAAAATGCGCCGCCCAGTCTTCGACCTTGATGTGTTACGCACTTTCGTAACCGGCGTGGAGCTCAACAGCTTTGCCAGGGCGGCAGACCGCCTAGGCCGCTCGACCTCTGCCGTTAGCGCACAACTAAAGAAACTTGAGGAGCAGATCGGCACGCCAGTACTGGCCAAATCCGGTCGAGGGCTGATGTTGACGGCAATGGGCGAATCCTTGCTGAGCCATGCCCGTCGGCTGCTTGAACTCAACGACAGCATCTTCCAGACCCTGCATGAAAACCAGACGGCAACGACGGTACGCCTCGGGCTGCAGGAGGACTTTGGCGAGCATTTTCTGAGCGATATTTTGCGCCGGTTTGTCACCACCTACCCGATGGTAAATCTCGAAGTCCGGATCGCGCGCAATGCTGAACTACTGACCCTTATGGACAACGGCGGCCTGGATCTGGCTCTGGCTTGGGACACTGGCTACATTTCCCCTTATGCCACGCGGCTGGGTGCAACGCAGATGCACTGGATCGGTTCGCGTGAGATGCCAGCTCGCAATATGCCTAGTGACTCGCCATTGCCACTGATTATGTTCGACGCCCCTTGCGTACTGCGCAGCGCTGCAATCCAGGCGCTGGACGAGGCGAAAATCACCTGGCGCATTGCCCTGACCAGTCCTAGCGTGGCAGGCATCTGGGCAGCCGTCGCGGCTGGGCTGGGAGTGACACTGCGCACCCGCATTGGGCTGCCGGGCCATCTCGCCATCATTCCAGGGTTACCTGCGGTACAGACCCTGGGGTATGTGCTTCACGCGGCAACCGAGCAACCCACGCCTGCAGCCAGGTTACTGGCCACGCTGATAAAAGAGAGCCTGCAATCCCCGTAGCCGCTGACGAGATACTTCAAGCGTGGGAGCGAGCCTGCTCGCGAAGAACATCCGCGAGCAGGCTCGCTCCAACTGGGGGCCTGACCTGGAACAGAGTAGCTACAGGAAAAACGCAGGGCAGCGATCAAAATCACATCGGGAGGTGAGTGACAATAACCAGTCCTTCGTCTGCACCTGGAGCACGAAAATAGCTGGTGATTAAATCAAACTCGGCATCTGACGCTGCAAAATCATGCTCGGCGAGCTTGTTGCGAATATGCAGCCGCGAACGGCACACGGCGTCATCCACTTCGAGATAGTGCAAACAGTGCGGCACCCGCGCGGCCTCTGCCAGGCTGCGCAGCCATTCGCGATTGGCGAGCGTATTGGCAGGAAAATCCAGAACCACACTGACACCGGACTCAAGCATGTCGATCACAAGGGGACCCACCACACCCCGAATTCGCTGGGCGTAACGTACGTAATCCGCTACCGAGTTGATCTCGCCGGGATAGAGCGATGAGAGCCACTTGTCTTCGCTCAGCACAATGGCGCAGTGTTCGGTTGCGAGTGCTTTGGCGAGGGTTGATTTACCTGATGCGATCTTGCCGCACATGAGGTGCAGTGTCGGTGAGCTCACGGGAACGCCTCCTGAAGTCAGGGCATGGATGATGCCCAGCGCAGGTTCAAGACGCAATTGAAGGTACGTCCACCCTGACAACAGGGTGGACGCCGGGCATGCAGGCTGGGCTGCTAGTTTTTCTTGCCCAGGTTGCCCAGTCCGCCGAGCAGGCCGCCAAGCCCACCCAGACCACCTGTAGTGCCTGTTCCAGCAGAAGTGCCGGTGTTTGCCTGAGCGCCTTGCGAACCGGCGTACCCACCCAGACTGCCGAGCAAGCCACCGCTGCCGCCCAGCCCCAGCAAACCGCCCAGCCCACCGGTGTTTGTACCTGTGGCGGACGCCGGGTTCAGATAGCCGCCGGATTTATCCAGCGCACCACCCAACCCGCCAAGTACACCGCCAACGAGATGGGTGACCGGGTTTTTTCCAGTATCCGCCACTTTGCCACCAAGCCCGCCTACCACGCCGCCAACCTGACTCAGCAGTCCATCCACAGGCGCGCCCAACCCGGTGGTTGTACCCACTTTGCCCGTCACGTTTTCGACTAGTGAAATCACGGGCACTACAACCTTGTCATTCACACCGCCGGTCACCTTGCCCAGTTGACCACTGGTAACGTCGGTAGTCAGCGTATTGCCGAGCATGGTCACTGTGGTGCCGACCTTGTACACCAGCCCGCCGGTGGTGTCGGTGACTTTACCCACCAGCCCCCCTACCAGTGGAACCTGGCTGATCGGCGTCTGGTCAACCAGGCCGCTGACACCCGTGCCGAGTGACGATACACCTTTACCAATATCGCTCACCCCGTTGGTGACACCACCCACGGTGATTCCCAGCGAATTCTTGTCAGTACCCAACGACCCCAGGCCATTGGTCACGCCATCGGTAATGGAGGACACGGCATTGCCGGTATTGACCACCAGGCCACCTGCTGCACCAACCACAGGAACGGTGGTCAGCGTAGTGCCCACACTGCTGACCAGCTCACCCACACCGTTCAAGCCGTTACCGACTTCATTGACAACCTGACCTGTAACCAGGGGCGTTTGGCTTGTGACTGGGGTAGTTGGCGAACTGGTCGAGACCGTGCTTCTCGACCCCCCACCGCCACTATGGCAACCCGCAACGCTGGCGGTCATTACCATCAATACTGCTGTGCTCGTTTTCAACCATCGTTGAGTGCTCATGATCAGCTCCCTTGAACCTGTTATGCCTAAGTTCGAAAGCCCCCTGCTCTGACGTCAGCGGTACATTCCATCCGTTCAGACATGACAACCCCATGAGCCTCAACAAACAATTCACCCCTTGGTATTAACACTCTATATAGCGCTACCAATACTCAACTCAAGCATTAACACTCACGTATTAAAAGCTCGAAAAAAACGATTGATTATCACGTTTACAACCGCGTTTATTAATGACCACTGCCCGGTTCCCTACTTAAGTTATAAGCACAATTAATAATTAAACTAAGCATGCCAATCGACCTGCACGATTGCGCCAGCGAAAACTTCGCCCTCACCCCGCAAGCCTTGGGCAGCGACTATCACAGTCGACTGATCGTCTAGAACCTGGTCTGTACGCCCATGCGCAGCGTGCGCCCCGGCGCGGGCATAAAACTCTGTGCCAGAGGGTCGAGGTAATAGCGGTCGGTCAGGTTTTGCAGCGAAACGTTCAGGTTGGTGTGGTCCTTCCACTTGTAGTTGAGGAACAGATCAAAAAGCGCTACCTCGCGATAAACCAGTTGCGGTGTGGTAGCACCGGTTTGCCATTGCTCGTCGGCCTTGACCGTCGGGCCAGAGGTATAAGTGGCGCGCCCGCCAACCGTCAGCGTCTGGTCAAAGAAGCGCAGCCCCGTGGTCAGGTTCGCCGCGAAGCGTGGTGGGTTTTGGGTGTTGGAGTAAGACCCCATAAAGCTGCCCGGCGTGCAGTTCGGTGTCTTGCTCAAGTCCTGATAGGGGTTGGAACTGGCGCGCAAGCGGGCCGCGAAGGTCGAATCGCAGGTTTGCGTCTTCAAGTAGTAGGTTGACGACAGGTCTGCAAACACCCGGCCCGCGTCGTAGCGCGACTGCAACTCCAGGCCGCTGGTTTTAAAGCTGTCGGTATTACTGAACTGCATCAGACCCATCAGCCCTGGGCTCGGGTCGTAATAACGGGTGATGTAGTTCTTGATGGTGTTGTTGAAATAGGCAACCTTGATTGCCGCCGAGTCGTTATCCACCAGCAGGTTTTTTTGCAGGGTACTGGCGCCGATTTCCCAATTGCTTGCGCGCTCTGGCTTGAGGCTCTTGCCGGGCATGGTCTGCAATACACCTTGGCTGGTTTCGAACAGTGAAGGCATGCGCAGGCCTTGGGTATAGGACGCATAGAAAAACGTGTCCGGGGCCAGCTCGATATTGAAGCCGACGGCGGGAGCAAAAGCGCCGCCGCTGTCGCTCTGCTTGCCGGAATACTCATACCCGCTGACCACCTCGCCAACCTGGGACGGATAGACCGTCGATTCGGTAGCGCCAAAGTCGTTGTAACGCGTACCCTCGAAGGGAAAGTTGGTGTTATTGAAGACGATACCGTTGTTCAAACGCGGGTCCGTGGCGTCGGTGTATTGGCCGTTCTGGTCCGGGAACCACATCATGTTGCCGTAACTTTGCGGGCTGAAAACTCGCAGATAGCGCAACTCACGTTCCTGGTACTGCGCCGTTGCGTGAGCAACGTGATCCTTGGTTCGGTAATAGGTGTAACGACCGCCGCCCCACAGCGTCAGGCTGTCGACCGGTTTGTAGTCCAGCTTGCCGTGCAGGCTGAACTCCTGCCTGGAACCATCACGCAAGCTGCGATTGGCGTTGATATCGTGCTGAGTGGTGACCACGCCTTTTTGCGGACGAAGCTCTTCGACCTGAAACGATCCACCCACGTCCAGTTTCAACCCGCCATAGTCCGTGTCGAACTGCGAGATATTGCCCAGGTCGCCACCAATGCGCCGGTCGGCCTGGCGGGTCCAGTTGCGGTCCGAGCGATAGGCCTGCGAAGCCGGTGCCAGCACCGAGGTCAGGTTGCTGGTTTGGGCATCGGTCATCCACAAATTGGCCTTAAGGTCCACCAACGGATTGCCGCTTGGCAGGTAGTTGTAACGAGCGGTCCAGGTATCGATTTTGGTATGGCCCAGCGGATACTGGTAAATGCCCCCGGTGCCGAAACGGAAAATGTCCGACGGCATGATCTCACCTATCCGCCCGTCGTAGCGACGAAAGCCTAGGTCAAGGGTATGGTCGTCAGCCGGGCGGATCGTGGTTTTGAGCAGGTACGACTCGGTCTCTGCCGACGAATTCAACACCTCTTCGCCGGGGTTGTAGGTGGTGGCTACCGTCATGTCTTCCCGACCATAGCGGTCAAAGGTACGGTAGCGGTCCTGGCCCTTCTTGCCAGCGAAATAGTTGCCTTGATTACGATGGGCATACGCCGCCACCACATCGAAAAAGTCGTGAGTATAAGCAAAGGCGGCACTGCCGGATTCTGCTTCGGAGCCAAGCAGGCCACCACGGTCCCGGTGCGGTTCCGAGTACAGTGTTTCAGTTGCCGAGTGGCCATCGCGAGAGGCGGGAGCGACGCCGTTGTTCCACATGTCGCCCTTCAGCCGCAGGCCAACCGTGTTGCCATCGCGTAAAATGTCATCCACCCCCAGGGTGCGCATTTGTACCGTGCCGCCGATGGCGCTTGATGTCAGGCTCGGGCCCTTGTCGATGGTGATGTCGCTGATCAGATCAGGGGCAATGTAGCTGCGCTGCTGGGTGCCGGCATAACCGCGATAGACATCCAGCGCCTGTTGCGAGCCATCGACCGTTACCGCCACACGGCTTTGCCCCTGAATACCGCGAATATTCACATCCAGGCCACCGCCATTGCGGCTGTCCCCCACCTGCACTCCAGGTTGTCCTTTAAGCACATCGCCCACCGAGATCACGCCAAAGCGCTGCATGTCTTCACCGGAGATATACACGGACGATCGCGGTGCCGAGTAGACTTCCTGGATCGCAGGATCTTCACCTGTGACTTTCTGCACAGGAAGCATAACCGCCCCGCCCCCCTGAAACAGCTCGAAGCCACCGTCAAGCTGACGCTGGTAGCTCAGGCCGGTTCCTGCCAGCAGCCGCGTCAGACCGGCCTCAGTGCTGAAATCTCCCTGCAGCCCCTTGCTGCTCTTGCCCGCTGTCAGCGTCGCACTCCCCGCCATGCTGATTCGCGCCTGCACGCCGAAACGCGAGAGCGCTTGATCCAGCGGGCCGGCATCAATGCTGAAATGCTGGCGCTCATCAGCGGCGAATACAGCTGTGCTGTAAAGCGGTTGCAGGCCCAGAATAAGCAGGCCAAAGGTGCGAACGCATAAAACACTTGCGGGGGAAATCATGCAGGGCTCCTGGAAGTGAAGACCCACCTGTTTCGGTGGGTTATTCCAATAGGCCCCGCCAGTTTTGAAAAACTATCGCGTAGAACAAAAAATAATTTCAGACCGGCACCACAGTGACCCAATAGCGGGTGCGCCGCTCAATACGCACCGGCAACGCATGGGCGACCAATGCCAGCGCAGCATCGGTATCGTCCAGTTCAAAGCTGCCCGTCACGCGCAAGGACGCAACCTGTGCACTGCAGCGCAAAATGCCTGGCCGGTAACGCGACAGTTCGGCCAGCAGAGCATCCAGGCGCATGCGCTCAGCCGGTAGAATGCCCCGTAGCCAGGCCTGGGCCAGAAACGCATCCGAGGGGCTCGCCGGATGGATACGTCCATTGTCTACCCGAGTTTGCCAGCCTTCCCCAAGCAACAATGGCGCCCGGGTATACCGTGAACTGACTTGCACCAGGCCACGCAGCACCGTCACCCGAGTACCCTGCCGATCATGGCGAACCAGCAGATTGGCGCCACGGCTGCGCAGCACGGCGTCGGGTGTGACCAGTTGCAGCTCCACCGATCCGACTTGCGTATCCAGCGCCAGTTCGCCTTCAATCAACTGCACACGCCCACTGTCCGCGTGCAGCTCCACATTTGCCGCGCTGGCAGTGTTCAGCCATAGCAAACTGCCGTCTG
Organism: Pseudomonas sp. ML2-2023-6; assembly: GCF_037055265.1. NCBI lineage: Bacteria > Pseudomonadati > Pseudomonadota > Gammaproteobacteria > Pseudomonadales > Pseudomonadaceae > Pseudomonas > Pseudomonas sp. ML2-2023-6. Next base: position 3,605,943 of record NZ_CP146347.1, read on the forward strand.
CCAGCCGCCAGTGGCGACGCTCACCGGTAGCCGTGCGGTAACTGGCCAGAGCCGAGCGCACATAGGTAGAGTCCGCGCCTTGCCAGGAAATCCCGCCAAACAGGCTGATTGCCAACAAGCACTTGAGTAGCTGCCTACGCCGCTGCGGATCTGCACCGGCAGACTCCAACGCCCTGCGTGCCGTGGCATCGGACAAAAGACTGGCCCCCGGTTGCAACAACAGCACCAGGCTGCTGACACGCTGCCAGGCGTGTTCATGCTCGGCGCTCGCCTGGCGCCATTGCTGCAAAGCCAGATGGTCAGCCGCACTCATAAGCCCGGACTGCAGCCGCACAATCCAGTCGATGGCCAGATCACGAACACCGGGATCAACAGAAACGCCGCTCATTCAAAACGGCTCGCATAACAAACACTGAACGCCTTGCCCATGGCCCGCTGCACCTGGGCCACGCTCAGGCTCAACTGCGTGGCAATCTGCGGATAGGTCAAGCCATCGAGCTGGGACAAGAAGAAAATCTGCCGCACCCGGGCAGATAACCCGATCAGTAGCGAATCGAGTTGCAACAGAGTTTCGATCGTCAGGTAGCGTTCTTCGGGAGAAGGCTCCTCGGCCATCGGCCGCGCTGCCAGCGCCTCAAGATAAGCCCGCTCGATTGCCTGGCGACGCCAGCGGTTGATCAGCAGGCCGTTGGCAATCGTCGCCAGAAACGCCATGGGTTGACGCAGTTCCTGCGCATCGTGCTTTGAGCGCAGCACGCGGATAAACGTGTCATGAGCCAGGTCCTCGGCATCGGCACTGTGCCCCAATCGCCTGTGCAACCAGCCCCGCAGCCAACCATGATGATTCGCGTACAGCTGCTCGACGGGCGAGACGATCCTGTCGTGAGACATGTGATATTCGCTTGATGTTAATGATAATACTTCTCATTTTATTATTTTTAACGGACGGTTGTACAGCGCCGGTAATTACTTATGACGTCCTTTGATATATGCCCCAGGCACAGACCGGAATTGTGATCTTGCATTTAATATATGGATATCCGTATATTTGAATAACCATATATCAAGAGCCCCACCCATGCTCAATCCCGCGGCACTTTTCAAATGCCTGGCCGATGAAACACGCGCCAGGACCACCCTGCTGATCGCCCGCGAGGGGGAGTTATGCGTCTGTGAGCTGGTCTGTGCACTGGATGACAGTCAGCCCAAAATATCCCGCCATCTGGCCCAGCTTCGCGGTTGCGGATTGCTGCTCGACCGTCGTCAGGGGCAGTGGGTGTATTACCGGCTCAACCCTGAGTTGCCGGACTGGGTAGGCCGCGTACTTGAAGTCACCTTGCTGGCCAACGCCGACTGGCTTGAGCAAAACAGCCTGCGCCTCAATGCCATGGGCGACCGCCCACTCAATACTACTGCTTGCTGCTGACCCGGCATCTGTCGAGACTTCTTATGTTCATAGCATTCGCGATTTTTTTACTCACCCTGGTCCTGGTTATCTGGCAACCCAAAGGCCTGGGTGTGGGCTGGAGCGCTTCCTTCGGCGCGGGGCTGGCTCTGATTGCAGGCGTCGTGTCGTTCCATGATATTGCGCTGGTGTGGGCCATTGTCTGGAATGCCACCGCCACATTTATCGCCGTTATCATCATCAGCCTGTTGCTCGACGAGGCGGGGTTCTTTCAGTGGGCAGCACTGCATGTGGCGCGCTGGGCCAAAGGCGACGGCCGTCGGCTGTTCGTGTTTACCGTGTTGCTGGGGGCCGGGGTATCCGCCCTGTTTGCCAATGACGGTGCCGCCCTGATCCTGACCCCCATCGTTATTTCGATACTGCTCGCTTTACGCTTTTCTCCTGCCTCGACCCTGGCCTTTGTCATGGCTGCAGGTTTTATTGCCGATACCGCCAGCTTGCCGCTGGTGGTCTCTAACCTCGTCAATATCGTTTCGGCGGACTATTTCGGCCTAGGCTTCAGTGAATACGCTGCGGTCATGGTGCCGGTCAACCTGGTTGCCGTAGCCGCCACGCTGCTGGTGCTGTACGGGTTCTTCCGGCGTGACATTCCACGGCATTACTCGCTGGAAGACTTGCCCGAGCCACGGGATGCCATTCGTGACCCACTTACCTTCTATGTCGGCTGGGCCGTTTTGCTCTTGTTGCTCACAGGACTGTTCGCGCTGGAGCCGATGGGCATTCCGATCAGTGCCATTGCTGCGGTGTGCGCCGCCCTGCTGTTCGCGGTCGCAGCGCGCGGCCACGTCATTTCCACCCGACGCGTGCTGCGTGAAGCGCCCTGGCAGGTGGTGACGTTCTCGCTGGGCATGTACCTGGTGGTTTACGGGATGAAAAATGCCGGGCTGACCACCTGGCTGACGATGGCCCTCAACTCTATGGCCGAACTCGGTCTCTGGGGGGCAACCTTGGGGACGGGCGTGCTGGCGGCGCTGTTGTCTTCGGTCATGAATAACATGCCCGGGGTGTTGCTTGGCGCGTTATCGATTCAAGCCAGTGATGCCAGCGGCGTGATCCGCGAGGCCATGATCTACGCCAATGTCATCGGCTCTGACCTGGGCCCCAAAATCACCCCCATCGGTAGCCTGGCCACACTGCTCTGGCTGCATGTTCTGGAGCGCAAGGGGATCCGCATCACTTGGGGTTACTACTGCAAGACCGGATTGATCCTGACCCTGCCAATTTTGCTTGTCACCCTGTCAGCCCTGGCCTTGCGCCTGAGCGTTTAAGAGGAAAGACCATGCGCGTTTTGTTTATGTGTACCGCCAATAGCTGTCGCAGCATCTTGTCTGAAGCCATGTTCAACCATCTTGCACCGCAGGGCTTCCAGGCCATCAGTGCCGGCAGCTTTCCGAAGGGGCAGGTCTTGCCCCGCAGCCTGACTACCTTGCAAGAGGCCGGAATCGATATCGATGGTTTGAGCAGTAAAGGTAATGACGCCTTCCAGAGCAACCCGCCGGATATTGTCATTACCGTCTGCGACAAGGCCGCCGGTGAGGCGTGCCCGGTATATTTCGGGCCCGCGCTCAAAGCCCACTGGGGGTTGGAAGACCCTTCAGAGGTCAAGGGCGACGAGGCAACCGTCGCGGCCGCCTTTCACGCCACCCTGGCGCACATCGAAACGCGCTGCCGGGCGTTCCTCGCCCTGCCCTTTGCCCAACTTGAGCCCGCGGCACTAAAGCGCGAACTCGACCGCATCAGCACCCTGTAACGGTAAATTCCGGCAATTCACAGATGCCTGAATACTGCTGCCGCGATGACCCCTGCCGCAATCGCGGGCAGAGGTTTCTTGAGCAGCAGCATTACCACTGCCGTGGTCAGCAAGGCCAGCCGTGCGCCGTTATCACCGTTAAGCGCCAAGGGCGCCAGGAGTGCGACCAGTACTGAGCCAGACATGGCGCTGATAAACTGCTGCACCCGGTAGTTGATGGGCACGAAGGACATGACGAAGACGCCCCCCAGGCGCGTGACCAGAGTCACCACGGCCATGATCAGGATGATGATAAATGCGCCGTAGCCTGCGCTATCAATGCTCATTTCTTCTTCTCCATCCAGACCGCACCCAGCACACCACCGGCCAATGCGCCGACTACTACATGGCTATTTTCCGGCAAATACCGGTGTGCCAGCAGTGATGAGGCGGCTGCCACGCACCAGATAATCAGCATGCGCAGGCTCTTTTGCCCGCCGATCACCATCGCCAGCAGAAAGCAGCCCATCACCATGTCCAGCCCAAGACTTACCGGGTCCTGGATTTCGCTGCCGAAATACACGCCCAGCCAACTGCCCAGTACCCAGGCCGCCCACAGGGCAATGCCGCCGCCCAAAATCAGGCCAACACCTGATTTGCCGCTGTTGAACGATTGCATCGACATCGCCCAGTTGGCATCCGAGATCACCATCATCACCCCGTAGCGCTTGGCAGCGGGAAGCTCGCGCAACCAGGGATACAAGGTCGCACCCATCAGAAGGTGTCGGGCATTGATCGCAAACACCGTAACGATCAAAGGAACAACAGGAACCTGCGCGCCCCATAGATCGAGAGCAGCAAATTGTGAAGCCCCGGCAAATACCAGGGCGCTCATCAGCAGACTCGACGAATCGTCCAGCCCGGTCTGCGCAGCGGCAAGACCAAAGGCTACCCCGAAGACCACCACAAACAGGGATATGGGCAAGAGCTGTTTGAAGCCATCCCATACCTCGCTCCAATCCAGCTCGACCGAGCGTTTATCCGCACTCAACAAAACATCATCTCCTTTGTGCTTCGACATGCTGCTTTTTTGCCAGCATTTTGTGGGTTCGAATTTAATCCAGAAAGGCCAACAAGTGTTAGAGCCTGATTCGACTTTCGAATAACCACAACCGACACAGTACTTGAAGAATTTGCAGAGGGTTTGGTGCTGCGCATGACCGAGAGACCAGCGCCTCTCACAAGAAAGGCGCCGGGTTTGTTCATATATTCAGATCGGCAAGACGCCATACTGATATGTCACTAAAACACCCGGTTCCGTTGACGGCAAAAGCGCTGGCCAACAGGCTGTCGGGGCGCGGGTAAATCCGACTGCTCAAGGTATAGGCACCATCGTCGACAAACACTTCGATCGACGAGCGATCAAGGAAAATCCGCAGCGCGATACGGGTTTGCTCCGCAGCAATCGGTACGCTGCGAACACCGCTCACACCGGCCCCCGAGCTTTGCCGGTCGAGTACCAGGCGGCGAGCCATCGCATCGAAATACAGCAAGGTGCGTTCCTTCCCGTCTTCGCTACAGCGCAGCGCCAAGCCAAAGCGCTCGGCGCTGCTGCCCGTCAGGTCGAGTTCAAGCTCGAACTCCAGAAGCGCGCCCTGCACATCGAGTACACAACTACCGGACTTGACCTCGCAGCTCTGCAACAGGGTCTGCGATTGCCTCAGCGCCGCCAGTTCACGGGCGGGACGCATGCGCAGCCGTTCACCGTCACGGCTCAACTCACGCGGCAACGATAGCGCCCCGCACCAATGATCGGCCTGAGTGGGCATCGGGCTCTCCCACATATCCATCCAGGCCCACAGCAGGCGGCGCCCGTCTGGCGCCAACAGGGTCTGTGCGGCATAAAAATCGTGACCGTGATCCAGCTCATGCAGATCACCGCGCACATGGAAGCAGCCGCTGTCATCCAGCTGGCCTGTTCGATAGCTGTTCTGAAACAGGTTCCAGTTATCGTAACCGGCGGGTTTCAGACCTTGCGGCGAATATAGAAAAAAATCGCGCCCATCCAGTTCAAAAATATCCGGGCATTCCCACATATAGCCATCCGGAACGCGTTGCCCCTGCAGCGCGCAGCCCAGATACTCCCAGTCATGCAAATCCCGGGAGCGGTAGAGTAAAAGCTGTGGGTCATCGCCCTGGCGAGCACCCAGTGCCATCCACCATTGGCCATCCCGGTTCCAGACCTTTGGATCACGCCAATGCATGACCGAGGGATCCGGTGGCGTTTGCAGGACCACGCCATGCTTGGTGAAATTAATCCCGTCCGTGCTGCTGGCCAGGCATTGCACTTGGCGAATCTTGTCGTCATCGCGCACCTCCCCCAGCCAGAGGTGCCCGGTGTAGATCAAGTACAAGGTATCGTCCAACACCACCGCCGAACCTGAAAAACAGCCGTCCCGATCGTAAGCTTCACTCGGCGCCAGGGCGATGGGCAAATGCTCCCAATGCACCAGGTCAGAGCTTTTGGCATGCCCCCAGTGCATCGGTCCCCACTGCGCTGAATAGGGATGGTGTTGATAAAACAGGTGGTATTCGCCGCGAAAAAACACCAGGCCATTCGGGTCGTTCATCCATCCCGCTGGCGGTGACAAGTGATAGCCAAGGCGATAGTCATTACCTCGTTCAGGCAATTTCTTTTCGATGGCGCGATGCGCTTGATCCAGCAGTGCAGCGTGCATGGCTTGGTCCTTACTTAAGGTTCATAACGGGTGACTGATTGAGCAATGGCGGGCAGTTCCCGCACCTGCAAGGCAGCGGATTTTTCTCCAGGGCGCAGCGGATCCGCGCGCAACAAGGTCCAGGACAGCACCAGACAAATGCCGACAAGTCCGGACATCAGAATGTAAACGTTGGCAAAGCCAAACTGGTCATAGCCAAAACCCACCAGCGGCGACAGCAGCATCGCCGTCAGTTGCTGGGCGAACTGGAAGCCCACCAGATAGATGGAAGCCGACAGGCGTGAATCAAAGTTCAGCGAAATATATTTGAATACCGAAACCAGCAGGATCGGTACTTCAATGGCGTGCATCATCTTGCAGGCCGCAACAGTCCAGACGTCTGTGGCCAGCCCGGAGCCAAGAATGCGCACAAACATGATGGCGCCAGCCAGTATCAACCCGTATTTGGCACCGGTACGGCTGACCACCCAAGGCGCCAGCAACAACAAGGCCGCCTCAAGCAATACCTGGCTTGAGTTCAAATAACCGTAGGCACTGGTCCCTTCTTGTGGTGTAGAAAAGAAGGATGAGAAATACACCGGGAACTGTTGTTCGTAGATCATGTAAATCCCGCAAACACCGGTCAGGTACACGCTGAATGCCCAGAAACGGGGCATCTTGAGCAACTGCCAGAGATCATCCAGATGCACCGGAGCCACTGCTGCGCCGGTATTCACGCCCTTTTGATGAAACCTGCTCAGATCCAATTGAGACAAAATCAGCAAGAAAGCGATCCCGGCTGCACTGCTCATGTAAAAGGCGATGTCAGGGTCAATGTTGAAGACCACGCCCACTACACATGTCGCCGCCGCCCAACCTAAAGACCCCCACATTCTGGTAGTGCCGAACTCGAACCCCATATGCCGTGAAAGGCGTTCGGTATAGCTCTCGATCACGCCAACGCCCGCGAGCATCGCAAGCGCCAGGAAAGCAGCGCCGACAATCGCCCCCAACACTACGTTTTCAGCCAGTAAATTGGCATACACGTAAATTGCGAACGGCGCCGAAGCACAGAGCAGAATACCAATCCAGACCAGCAGCTTCTTCGACAGCCCGAGCCGGTCCTGAAGTGCGCCATAGAAAGGTTGAATCAGCAGTGCCGCCACGGCATTGGCGGCGAACACATACCCGGTTTCCGTACCGCTGAGGCCTATCACTCGATGAAGCCATATAGAGAAAAGGGAGTAACTGGAAGACCACGCGAAAAAGAAAAAAAACAGCAAACCACTAATAAGCCAGTACTCACGTTTGACCGTCAGTTGCATGTGATGCCCCAATTATTTTTATTTAAGTTAACGTTAACATTTGCTCCATTATTACGCGCGGCAAACGCTTCGCTGTCAAGGTCCTGGAGTGCACACATACTCAAAAAGATCGTGTTGGCTGCATCACGGGGCTGCTGGGAGTGGGCTTGCTCACGATCGAATTGAATCCGGCTTGCGCCTGAAACCATCAATCACGATGTACAGCAACGGCCCTATGGACACAAAAACCGCCGTCACCAGCAAGTAAGGCAGCACCGATGCCAGCGATCGGCCTTTGGCACGTGCATCCCGGTACATCCAGATGCAGGCCATGACCGCGAGCAAATAGAGATCGATGACAACTTGAGCCGTGTCCGGGCTCGACATCAACCCAAGCCCGAACGCAATCAGCGACTGGTCGGCCTGCAGCATCGTGAATGCCGTGTATGCACAGAAGCCCAGCAGTACAGCGAGGGCGATATAAGGTCGGTTCATTGGCTTATCCGATTGAGGAGTACGGGCAATAAGTAAGTGATACTTTTGCCCCATCAGCAATGACCTCACAGGTCATGGACTCAACCCTGTGTCACTGCCAGAGTTAACGCATGAGCATCCAACCGTTCCCCCGCACCACCCCCCCGATAACTGCCGGCCCGCAGCTTCGATTATTGCGGCGTCAGGCCCGATTGAGCCAGCTGGATCTGGCCTTGATCACGGGTATTTCCCAGCGCCATTTGAGTTGCATTGAAACCGGGCGGGCCAAACCGAGCCCCGGTACATTGCATAACCTGTTGATGGCCCTTGAAGTCCCGCTGGAACACTGCAACAGCCTGTTTCTGGCCGCGGGTTACGCGCCACGCTACAAGACCACTGAGCTCTCCTCTGCGGCAATGACAGCGGTGCGTGACGCCATTAGCCATGTGCTGCACGCCAACAACCCCGCCCCGGCGATTGTGCTGGGCAGTCACTGGGAAGTCCTGGCCGCCAACGCCAGCACCGGTGTGTTGTTCGACTTGGTCGGGCTGCCCACGGATTCAGCACAGGAATTGAATTTGCTGACCACGCTGCTGCAACCCGGTGGTCTGGGCGACCACTTGATCAACCCCGAAGAAATAAGACGCCTGGCCTGGCAGAGAGCAACTCGCGAAGCTCTGGACAACCCCACACTGGCCAGCCTTCTGCAAACCCTCTCCGCCCCGGACTACTGCGCATCAATGGCCAGCGAGTTGCCGCCGCTGGTGTTGACCCGCATCAGAACACCCCAGGGCGAGCTGAACTTTATGTCCACTTTCACCACGTTCGGCATGCCGCTGGATATCACCGTGACCTCATTGCGTATCGAACACTTGATCCCGGCCGACGCGCAAACCTGGCAAACCATGACCGCTGCGTATGAGCGGTCACTGTGCTGAGTCGTATCAAGGGGAGTGTTATCAGCTCTGGCAGAACCGAATCCGGTTACCGAACGGATCATGGACTTCAAGAACCTGCCCCCAGCCTTGCTGGACAATTTCCGGTCGACCATACCCATAGCGTTTGCCTAGCAGCTCGTCGCGAAGCAGCTGGATATTGTGCATCGGGACAAATACCGTCGAGCCCGGGCTGGCATCGCCATGATGCTCCGACAGATGCAATTGCAGACCAGCGCGGCCAATCCCCAGATACAACGGTAAATCCGCTTCAAAGCGATGCTCGAACTCAACACTGAAACCCAGAAAGTCCAGATAGAACTCCCGTGCCTTGGCTTCGTCGAACATGCGCAATATGGGGATGGGTTTGTCGAACGTGACAGCAGGCACTGTGCTCTCGTGGGGGAGCCGGGTGCAGGCGGTATTCCAGTCCTTGTAACCCAATTGCAGGGCGACCAGTTCAAGGGCGATGGAGTGAGAGACCTCCTGATTGCGCTCCTGCAGCGAGGCTCGCAAGCTCTTGGCCATCTGTTTGGCTTTCTCGATTGACAACATGACTGCTCCTGGAGTCGAAGACTTTTGGTGCTCGCGTTGCCAAACCTCGACCGTCAAGAGAGATACGACAGGGCTTGAAAAGGAATGCTTTCACCTTCCCCATCGGGAGCGAGCGGCGGGCAGCATCGGCCAGTGCCGATAGTACACACCCGCCGCCTCGAGTCACAACCTCAGCCCGTAATTGTTACTTTGTAGCCGCTGAGGAGCGTAGCGAGGCTGCGTCCGGCTGCGCAGCAGGCGTAGAGTCAGATCATGCGGTGTATCAGGAGATTCCGGCACTTAGGTTTTACGACTGCGGCGCAGCCTCGCCAGCAGCTACTGACCCTGCACTACCCCCATGGCCCAGACCCAGCGGGTGATAACGAAGAATCGCGAGTGGTCATTCAATACTTGATCGACGGTAGAAACGCCTCGGCCAATACCGATGAAACCCTGCCGCTGCCATTGCCCACCACCCTGGCTGATGGCCTGTCCACGGTAGACGTGGGTGGCGAGGCCTTTCGCGTACTGGTCAGGACCACCGCACGGGGCGAACGGATTGCCGTTGCCCAGGAAGTCGACGCCCGCAACAAGGACGCCCGCGAAAGTGCCTGGCGCAGTTTGTTGCCCTTTCTGATTCTGTTTCCAGTCCTGCTGCTGGTAGTCAGTGATCTGGTGCGCAAATTGTTTCGCCCTATCGCGACCCTCGCCGCGCAAATCGACCAGCGTGCCGAGCAGGAGCTGCACCCGATTGACGAGCAGCATCTACCCACCGAAATCCGCCCCTTTGTGGTGGCCATCAACCGCCTGCTCGCACGCGTTGCGCTGTCCATGGACAGCCAGCGCCGGTTTGTCGCCGATGCTGCCCATGAACTGCGCTCGCCCATGACCGCGCTGTCACTGCAAGCCGAGCGACTGGCCGCGACCGAGATGCCGCCCCAAGCCCGCGAACGTTTGCAGCCGCTGTCCCTGGGCATTGAACGCAGCAGGCAACTGATCGACCAATTACTCAGCCTGGCCGCCGCGCAATTTACCTCGCAGCGTCCGCAAACCAGCGTTTCAGTGCATGCCGTGTATCGCCGGGTACTGGAAGATTTGTTGCCGCTGGCCGAACGCAAACAACTCGATATCGGGGTGGAGGGCGTGGAGGATGTGCAAGTCATGATCAACGAAATGGATCTGTTTACCCTGGTCAAAAACCTCACCGATAACGCGATCCGCTACACCCCTGAAGGCGGCAAAATCGATCTTTGCGTAGACCTGATCCAGGGCAACGCGCGCCTGCAGATCAAGGACACGGGGCCAGGCATTGCCCTCGAAGAGCAGGCCCGCATTTTTGATCCGTTCTATCGCAGCCTGGGCTCCGGCGAGACGGGCTCCGGGCTGGGGCTTTCAATCGTCAAGGCGATTGCCGAACGCATCGGCGCCAGGGTTGAACTGGATTTTTCGGATAAGCTCAACCACAGCGGTCTATGTGTCTCGGTCTGGTTGAACACCGGCCTGCGCTGACACCAAAGCACCTTCACTTACCTTCCAGGCAGATTTATGGGCTCGTCTTTCTATTCAAGCTGGACATTCTGGGCACTGCTTTCGGCGGTATTCGCCGCCATGACGGCGATTTTCGGCAAAATCGGCATCACCGGCATCAACTCCGACTTCGCCACCCTGTTGCGTACCGTGGTGGTGTTGGTCAGCCTGGCACTGATTGTGTATGCCACCGGCCAATATCAGTCGCTGGGTTCAATCTCGGCGCGCAGCTATCTGTTTTTAGTGTTGTCGGGGCTTGCCACCGGGGCATCATGGATTTGCTACTACCGCGCCCTGCAACTGGGCCAGGCATCGCTCGTGGCCCCCGTGGACAAACTCAGTGTGGTGATTGTCGCCGTGCTCGGGGTCACGCTGCTGGGCGAGAAACTCGACATCCGCCAATGGGCTGGTATCAGTTTAATCACCGTGGGCGTGGTATTGCTTGCCTGGCGCAAGTAATCCGCGTCATCAGCGCCGGTGAGCCAGAGAACGCACCAGCCGGTCGCCCAGACTCTGCACACTCTGGACCAGAATCACCAACACCAGGACGGTGGCAAACATCACCTGATTGTTAAAACGCTGGTAACCGTATCGGATCGCCAGATCCCCCAACCCGCCGCCGCCAATGATCCCGGCCATGGATGAAAAGCCAATCAGCATCACCAGAGTCAGGGTAATGCCCGCCAGCAGCGCGGGCAGCGCCTCGGGCAGCAGCACTTTGAAAATCACATGCCAGATATCGCCGCCCATGGCCAGAATGGCTTCGATGCGACCCTTATCGACTTCATCAAGGGCATTTTCAACAATCCGGGCAAAGAACGGAAAGGCGCCAATGGTGATTGGCACCACCGCAGCCGTACTGCCCAGCGTCGTACCGACCAGCAACCGGGTCAACGGAATCAAGGCAATCAGCATCACCACAAAAGGTAGCGAACGGCCGATATTGACCAGCCCACCCACAGTTTTGTTGAGCCTGGGCATCGGGTAGAGGCCGTTGCTGCGACTGATAAACAGCAACACGCCCAGAGGCAGACCGATCAGCAGGGTGAAGAGCCCCGCCAGCAGCACCATGTACAGGGTTTCACCGGTGGCATTGAGCACCAACTGCAAGATGTCGCTCCATTCAATTGTACGGTTCATGGACGTTCCACCCTGACGCCGCGTTGCTTGAGAAAATCCACCACCCGGCTCAATTGCGGCTCGGCGCTGTGCAGCCCCAGGGACACACGCAAACGCCCGACCCTGCGCCTAGCAACCGACTCGACGCCACTGGCCAGCAAGTCGACCTGTACGCCTTGCTGCTGAAGTTCGTTGATCACAGGAGCCGCCAGCAGATTGTCAAAAAAACTCAATTCCAGTGCCTGACTCTGATTGCCCAGGACGGTGCTGTAACCCGGCAGCAATGACCGGCCCAGGCTTGAATCCGGATTGGCCAGCAACTGCGCAATCGGCCCGGCTTCGACCAACCGACCGTGGGCCAGTGAGGCCGCGTGATTACAGATGGCCTTGACCACATCCAACTCGTGAGTGATCAGCACAATGGTCAACCCCAGTTGCCGGTTGATGTCGCGCAGCAGCTCAAGAATCGACGCCGTGGTGTCCGGGTCCAGGGCGCTGGTGGCTTCATCCGACAACAGATAAGCCGGTCGGGCAGCCAGGGCGCGGGCGATACCCACCCGCTGCTTCTGGCCTCCGGACAACTGCGAAGGAAACGCCTGGGCCTTGTCGCTCAACCCCACCAGATCGAGCAACTCACGCACGCGAATAGTGCGTTGCTCCTTGCTGACCCGGGCAATTTCCAGCGGCACCGCGATGTTGTCGAACACGTTGCGCGAGTGCAGCAGGTTGAAGCCTTGAAAAATCATGCCGATGCGCTGGCGTTGCTGGCGCAGTTCAAGTTCCGACAAGGCGGTCAGGTCCTTGCCGTCGAGTAAAATACGCCCCGAACATGGCCGCTCGAGTAGATTGAGGCACCGCAGCAGCGTCGATTTACCGGCACCGCTGCGCCCCAGAATCCCGTAGATCGCACCATCGGGGATACTTAAGGACACCTGGTCCAACGCAGGTGCCTGCCCTGCCCCGTAGGTTTTGCTCAACTGCTCGACCGTGATCATGGCTTAGCGTCCAGCGCTGCAACCGGAATCACCGACCCGGAATAGTTGTCGGTAATGAACTTGCTCACCTGGGGCAAAGCCAGGTCCCTGGCCAGTTGCTTGATCCGTGGATCGTCCTGCAACTTGAGCGTGGTCACCACGATATTGGCATAGGGGTTGTGCTCGACCTTCTCCAGCCCCAGTGCATCCTTGGCCGGCACCAACCCTGCTTCCAGGGCGTAATTGCCATTGATCACCGCCAGGTCCACGTCATCCAGCGCCCGGGGAATCTGTGGTGACTCGATTTCAAGGATTTTCAGTTGCTTTGGGTTCTCTGCGATGTCCTTGGGCGTCGCCTGATTGGCAGCAGGGTCGTTGAAACCTTCCTTTAGCTTGATCAGCCCGTTGTCCTGCAGCAGATACAGAGCGCGGCTCAGGTTAGTCACGTTATTGGGGACCGCCACCGTGCCATTTTGCGGCACTTGGTCGAAGCGTTGGTGGCGGTGCGAATAGATCCCCAGCGGCTCGATATGCACCGTCGCGGCGACGGCAAACTTCACCCCGAGGGCCTGCTCCTGAGAACGCAAAAACGGCAAGTGCTGGGTGTAATTGGCATCCACATCGCCATGTACCAGCAGTTCATTGGAGTTAACACCGGGCGGGATCTCGATGATCTTGAGGTTCAGTTGCGGGTCGATTTTTTGCACGTACTCCAGAATCTGCGCATGGGGCACCGCATCTGCTGCCACCCGTAGCGGCTGCTGGGCCAGCGCGTTGAAAGAAGCTACCAAAGCGCCGAGCACGGCCAGGGTCAGTCCTGTTTTTTTAAACATGTGGGTAATCCTTGATCTGGAGAAGGCTCAAGCGCTCAGCGCATTGGGGATCAACGCATCGGCGTAATAACGTTGTGCAACATCGGGGTGCGAGCGCAGACGGCCCTTGAGGTAGTTCCAGCCCACATCGCGAAACAATGGATTGGCCGGATCACTGACCGGGCCTCGTGCCTCGCGCAGCAGTGCAGCCGGCAAGGGATAAAGTGGCACCACGGCGTCCAGCTGCGCGCCGAGGAAAAACGCAATCGACAAGCGCTCGCTGCCCTTGGCAGGTGACAGCACCCGATGCACCGTGGCACGCAGATAGCCGTTGGTGGCCAGTTCCAGCAATTCGCCGATGTTCACCACCAGGGTGTTGGCCCGAGGTAGCGCGTCAATCCAGCGCCCCTCTTCAATTTCGACTTGCAGACCCGCCTGTTGATCCTGCAACAGAAAGCTCAGGAAGCCCGAGTCCTTGTGGGCGCCGACGCCTTGATTACTCTCGTCAGACGCCTGCCCCGGGTAACGCATCAGTTTGATATGTTCATTGGGTTTATCGCCGTACAGCTGGTCAAAAGCTTCTGGCCCCAATGCCAGCACCTGGGCAAAGGCACGCAACAAACGCAGCGACATGGCGGTCATGGCCTGCTGCCAGTCCAGCAACAGTGGCTTGAGCGTGGGCAAGGCTTGCGGCCATTGGTTGGGCCCCTGCAAACGCGCCCAATACGGGCTGTTATCCGTGGTTGGCAATACCTCCCTTTCGGCTCCCAGATCGAACTGCTCGCGAAGGTCCGGCTTGCCCCGGGTAATCTCGGAAGCAGCGCGGTTATAACCGCGAAAATGGGGGGAATTGATCATGCCGACCGCGGTTTTGTCGCGGTCCGGCAAGGCAAAAAAACGGCGGGCGTGATCCTGTACCTGCTGCAACAACTCACTGTCGATGCCATGCCCCGTCAGGTAGAAAAAACCCACATCGCGAGCTGCGTGACGCAGATCTTCAAGGAACCCCTGGCGCTGGGCAGCCGTGCCATCGAGCAACGACAAGTCCAGGGTTGGCAAGGCAATGATGTCTCGTGTATGCGGCATGGTTCACTCCCATGTGAAGCAGCTGAAAGACCCTGGACCGAGAAGTGTCCGGCGCTGACTTAAAGCTAAACGATCTTAAAAACAGGTAATAAATATCGTTTTAGCATTAGCTTAGGTTCATTTCAGGCAGCTTTTCCCCGCCGATGACAGCCTGCAAACCACGCCCTGTACGGCACAACGACACTTTCAGACAGATCCGCGGCCGAGGGAGTGACATTTCCTGCAAGCCGATCCTAGTATTGCTGGCGTTACCCCCTGCCTCTAAAAAAATAACGTATGGAAACTCGACAAATGCCCTTCCCCCGTACTCTTCTTGCCCTCTCTTTAGGCATGGCTCTACTGCAAAACCCGGCCTTCGCTGCGCCACCTCTGTCGATGGCCAACGGTGTTGCCCAAGTCAACACACAGGACAGCAACGCCTGGGTCGAGATCAACAAAACCGCGTTCGAACACAACATCCATGTGCTGCAAGCCACCCTCGCCGACAAGTCGAAAATCTGCGCTGTACTCAAGGCTGACGCCTACGGTCACGGTATCGGCCTGCTGATGCCATCGATCATCGCCACGGGTGTTCCGTGCGTGGGTGTCGCCAGCAACGAAGAAGCTCGCGTAGTGCGTGAAAGCGGCTTCAAGGGCCAGTTGATCCGCGTGCGTACGGCCGCCCTCAGCGAGCTGGAAGCCGCGCTGCCGTACAACATGGAAGAGTTGGTCGGAAACCTTGATTTCGCCGTCAAAGCCAGCCTGATCGCCGAAAAACACGGCCGTCCATTGGTGGTTCATCTGGGCCTGAACTCCAGCGGCATGAGCCGAAACGGCGTGGAAATGACCACTGCCGAAGGCCGCCGTGACGCGGTCGCGATCACCAAAGTACCTAACCTTGAAGTCCGCGCGATCATGACCCACTTCGCGGTTGAAGACGCCGACGACGTGCGTGCCGGTCTCAAGGCGTTCAACCAGCAGGCCCAGTGGTTGATCGACACGGCTCAACTGGATCGCAGCAAAATCACCCTGCACGCAGCCAACTCGTTTGCCACGCTTGAAGTGCCCGAGTCGCATCTGGACATGGTCCGCCCTGGCGGCGCGCTGTTCGGTGACACCGTGCCGTCCCACACCGACTACAAGCGCGTGATGCAATTCAAATCCCACGTCGCTTCGGTCAACAGCTACCCCAAAGGCAACACCGTGGGCTACGACCGCACTTACACCCTGGGCCGTGACTCGAAGCTGGCCAACATCACCGTTGGCTACTCCGATGGCTATCGTCGGGCCTTCACCAACAAAGGCATCGTGTTGATCAACGGCCACCGTGTACCAGTGGTGGGCAAAGTGTCGATGAACACACTGATGGTCGACGTTACCGACGCGCCGGATGTAAAAAGCGGCGATGAAGTTGTGCTGTTCGGACAACAGGGCAAGGCTGAAATCAGCCAGGCAGAAGTTGAAGACATCAACGGCGCACTGTTGGCCGACCTGTACACAGTGTGGGGCAACTCCAATCCCAAGATCCTGATCGAAAAATAACTCGACCCGGCAAACAACATGCGTGGGAGCGAACCTGTTCGCGAACTTCTCAAACCTTCGCGAGCAGGCTCGCTCCCACAGAGTGTCAGGTCGGGATGTATTCCTCCCTGACACCCGGCACTTGCAGAATCTTCCTGATCATCTCATCAGCCATCACTTTGGTCGTCCCCCTGAACTCGATGGTGACGCTTTCGGTATCACTGGTCGGCCCCTGCTCGATAACCAGCTGTTTGATCCTGTCCGAGCGCTCGCCTAAAATTTGCGTAAGCGTTTGCCACGACAACGCACTGGATGGCGCCACCAGCTTGACCACATGAATCTGCACATAATCGCGGTAGATTCGTTCCAGCGGTTTAATCACTACCAGAATCATCAGGATCAAAAAGGTAGCCGCCAGTCCCAACAGATAAAACCCGCCCCCCACCGACAAACCGATGGCTGCCACAGCCCACAAGCTGGCTGCCGTATTGAGCCCCCTGATAACTTCACCACGGACCAGAATCGATCCGGCACCTAAAAAACCAATGCCGGTGACAACCTGAGCCGCGATCCGCGATGGGTCGAGCTGGGTGCCAGGCATGGTCAGCGCCTGCTGAAAACCAAAAGCCGAGACAATCATGAACAGGCAGGCACCGGTTGAGACCAGCATGTGCGTGCGAAGCCCGGCTGTCCAAAAATGATGCTCTCGCTGAAAGCCTATAAGGCTGCCGTAAAATGCCGCCAACAGCAGGCGAACACACATTTCTCCCTCAGAAATCATATCCGCTCCTCTTGCGCCGACGAGGCGCCAAGAATGCAGCATAGCTCGGCGCGAAGAATCGGCAGGCAAACCTGTGGCAGCGTCGCTCACAGAACAGAATCAAAGAATGTAAACAAGCCTGCTATGATCGGCGCTTTTCATCGACAGGATCGAATCGCGCCCAATGGATTACCGTCAGCCCTCCGAGCGCAAAAGCATGCATGCGCGCATCGTTCAAGAACTCGGCATGCAGATTGTTTCCGGGCGCTTTAAACCCGATGACAAACTGCCCGCCGAAGCCTTGTTGTGCGAAGAGTACGCCGTCAGCCGCCCCGTGTTGCGCGAAGCCACACGGGTATTGGTTGCCAAGGGCCTGGTGTATTCCCGCCCCCGGGTGGGCACCGTGGTCAAGCCGCGCCGCGAATGGCATATGCTCGACCCTGACGTACTGCACTGGCTGATGCAAAGCTCTCCGCAAAACGAGTTTTTTGCATTGCTGACCAGCGTGCGCAGCATCATCGAACCTGCCGTTGCAGCCCTCGCTGCTCAACACGCGACTGATGAAGAAGTGGCCTCGATCCGCGAAGCCTACGAGCGTATGGAAAACGCAGCGAGCCCCGAAGCGCTGTTGCAACCGGATCTGGACTTCCACAGCCGGATTGCCGACGCGACTCACAACGACCTGCTGGCCAATCTGTGCAATATGTTGTCGCTGGCTTTGCGTGAGGCGTTGAAGCACTCCAATCGCCGACCCAACCTGCATGAACTGGCCTTGCCTCGGCACAAGGCGATATTGACCGCCATCGAAAACCACGACGCCCTCGGCGCCCGGCATGCCACGCTGGTGCAACTGGATGATGCGCGAAACGCGCTGGATGTGGTGTTGGGTAACTGTTGAACACAGCGTTGTAGCCGCTGCCGAATGTATTGGGGATAGACAGAGACAAAAAAGGCGCCGCCCGATCACTCGGGCGACGCCTTTTGTACCCACGCAGTTTACGCCAGGCTTTTGCTCACCACTTCAAACACGTCGCTGGACAGCTCGCCCGAGCTGCGGATGCGCTCAAGCTCTGCCTTCATCAACGCCTGACGGGCGCTGTCGTATTTGCGCCAGCGGGTCAACGGTGCCAGTTGCCGCGAAGCAATCTGCGGGTTGAAGGCATTGAGCTGGATCACCAGATCCGCCAGGAAGCGATAGCCCGAACCATCAGCCGCATGGAAGTTGATCAGGTTTTGTCCGGCAAACGCACCGACCAGCGCCCGCACCTTGTTCGGGTTCTTGATGTTGAACGCCGGGTGCTCCATCAGCTCACGCACGCGCTGCAAACCACCAGGCTGGGTGCTTCCCGCCTGAACGCTGAACCACTGATCCATGACCAGCGGGTTGTCCTTGAACTGCTCGGCAAAACTGGCCAGCGCGGCGGCCTTTTCAGCCACAAATGGCGAGTTGATCAAGACGGCCAGGGCCGTCAGGCGCTCGGTCATGTTATCGCTGTGCTCGAACTGCTCCAGGGCCGCGGCCAGAACGTCAGGCTTGCCGGTAAGCATCAGGTACGACAGCGCGATGTTTTGCAGTGCGCGACGGGCAAAGTGCTCGGCTTCAGCCAGGTACGGGGTGACTTTCGACACGGCACGATTGGCCTGGTAACGCGCCCACAATCCTTCAAACAGGCTGTCGGCCAATTGCTTGCGAGCGAACTCGCGGGCAATGTGAATCGCGTCGACATCGGCCACGTCACTGATTTCAGTCAGGTAGGCTTCCCCTGGCAACGACAGCATTTCAGCCACCATCGCCTGATCCAGCTCAGGGTTGCCCAGCACACTGCGCAAGGCCTCAACCAGACGCTGGTCCATGACCAGTGCTTCGCCGCGTTGATGTTGAGCGATCAGCTCTTGCAGCACCTGCACTGACAGCTGTTGACCGGCATCCCAACGGTTAAAGCCGTCGGTGTCATGCTGCATCAGGAACATCAGTTGGTCACGGCTGTAGGCAAAGCTCAGCTTCACCGGGGCCGAGAACCCGCGCAGCAGCGAAGGCAACGGCTTTTGGTTGACGCCGATAAAGGTAAAGGTCTGCTCGGCTTCGGTCACCGACAGCACACGGCTGGTGCCGGACGCGGCAGTTTCACCCGCCAGTTGCAGCGCGATTTCAGCGCCCTGGGCGTTGAGCAGGCCCAGCTCCACCGGAATCACAAACGGCAGTTTTTCGACCTTGTCCGGGGTCGCCGGGCAGCTTTGGGCAAAGGTCAGGCTGTAGGTTTTTTGCTGTGCGTCATAGTGCTCACTCACCGCCAGACGCGGCGTACCCGCCTGGCTGTACCAGCGCTTGAACTGGCTCAGGTCGGCGCCGTTGGCGTCTTCCATGGCCTTGATAAAGTCGTCGCAGGTCACGGCTTGGCCGTCATGGCGCTCGAAGTACAGATCGCTGCCTTTGCGGAAACCCTCGGCCCCCAGCAAGGTGTGGATCATGCGCACCACCTCCGAACCCTTCTCATAAACGGTCAGGGTGTAGAAGTTGGAGATTTCGATAAAGCTGTCCGGGCGCACCGCGTGGGCCATCGGGCCTGCGTCTTCAGCGAACTGGTGGGTGCGCAAAAAGGCCACGTCCTGGATGCGTTTAACGGTGCGCGAGTTCATGTCTGCCGAGAACTCGGAATCACGGAATACCGTAAAGCCTTCCTTGAGCGACAGCTGGAACCAGTCACGGCAGGTCACGCGGTTGCCCGACCAGTTGTGGAAGTATTCGTGAGCGACGATGGCCTCGACCCGCTGGTGAGCGGCGTCGGTAGCGGTTTCGGCGCGGGCCAGCACGGCGCTGGAGTTGAAGATATTGAGGCCCTTGTTCTCCATCGCGCCCATGTTGAAGTCGTTCACGGCCACGATCATGAAGATATCCAGATCGTACTCACGACCGTAGGTTTCTTCGTCCCAGCGCATGGATTTTTTCAGGCTGGTCATGGCGTGCTGGCACTTGTCGATGTTTTCCGGCTCGACATAAATACGCAGCGCCACAGTGCGCTCGCTCATGGTGGTGAAGGTATCTTCAACGCACCACAGATCACCGGCAACCAGCGCAAACAGGTAGGCCGGTTTCATGAACGGGTCCTCCCAGGTCGCCCAGTGCCGACCATCTTCATCGGGGCCGCTGGCAATCGGGTTGCCGTTGGACAGCAGAATCGGATAGCGGTGCTGCTCAGCCACCACAGTGGTGGTGAACGTGCTCATCACGTCCGGACGGTCGAGGTAATAGGTGATCTTGCGAAAGCCTTCGGCCTCGCACTGGGTGCAGAACATCCCGCCGGACTTGTACAGGCCTTCCAGCGCGGTGTTGGTTTCGGGGTGGATCCTGACGCTGGTATCGACCACAAACTGCGCGGTGGTCGGGTGCAGGGTCAAGTGGCTGTCGTCGAGCTGATAATCAACCGCCGTGAGTTCGGCGTCGTCGAGTTTGACCGACAGCAATTCAAGCTGCTGACCGTCCAGCATCAGTGCCGGGAAACCCGCGCCACGGGCAGGATTACGGCGCATCACCAGTTGCGCATGGACCAGCGTGTGGTCCTCGAACAACTCGAAGGTCAGGTGCGTTTCGTCGATCAGATACTCAGGCGCCTGGTAGTCCTTCAGGTAGATCATTTGCGGTTGTTCGGTGCGCATGCTGGAGTCCTTTTACTGATGCACGGCCATCTGGTAGGCCGTGTATTTGCGGATATTGATAACGCCGGTGTCAAAGATCAGGTACTGGCCCTTGATCCCCATCAGCGTGCCTTCAACGATCGGATCTTTATCCAGATTAAAGCTGACGATCTTGCTCGGGTACTGCTCGACCGGGTAGCGAATCTCGATGGGCTCGACCTCATGCAGCGGCTGGACCGCTTGCAGGCCAAAACGCTCCTGCAGGGTTTGCATGCCTTCGGCGCAGCTCTCGAACAGTTGTGCACGCACCGAGGCGAGGTCCACAGGCGCAGCGTCGCCCTTGAGCAGTGCACGCCAGTTGGTGCGGTCGGCCACTTGCGAGCGGAACAGGTCTTCAACAAACCCCGATTGCTGACGGGTTGCCACCCGCACAATCGGTAGTGCCTGACTGGCACCCTGATCCAGCCAGCGCGTGGGTAACTGCGTGGCACGAGTGATACCGACCTTGACCCCGGAGGAGTTGGCCAGATACACCACGTGATCAGTCATGCAGAACTGCTCGCCCCACGACGGATCACGGCAGGTGCCTGCGTCGTAATGGCAACGCTCCGGGCTCATTATGCAGACATCGCATTGCGCCAGCTTGGTCATGCACGGGTAGCAGTAGCCCTGACTGAAGCTTTTTTTGGTTTTGCGCCCGCAGTGGGAGCAGTTGATCTGCCCCAGGTATTCGAGACGCAGTTTGGTGCCGATCAAGGGATTGACCGGCACCTCGGTATCGCCCAAACGAAACGCATATTGAACGGTCGGCGTTTCAAGGCTTGCCGACATTTTGCTGATTGCACCGCGACCAATCTCAATCAATGGATAGCATCCGATTTGAACAGGATGTTCGGCACTGGCGCCGATTTGGAGCTGCACTCTTGCGGCCCCATGTAACCGGTGCGCTGGTCTTCTGGCAGGTTTTGCACTTCCCAGGCAATCATCGCTTGCAGCGACAGTTCGCGTTGTTCGGCAGTCAGCTTATTGCCATCAGCCCATTTACCGATTTCCACGGCCAGTTTCAGGCTCTGATAAATATCGGGGGTGATGTTTTGAATCATTTCGTTGAAAGAGGACATGGTTCTGTTTCCACTCTTTAATAATTTGAGGTGTAAGGCTTATCGCAAATCCATTCGTAGCAGCTGCCGAAGGCTGCGTTCGATTGCGAAGCGATCGTAAAACCTGAAAACCGGATTCAACAGGTATAACGCAGTGCCTGATTTTACGACGACTGCGTCGCCGAACGCAGCCTTCGGCAGCTGCTACGGGTGCATAGCAAGCTTACGCCGCGCCCACAGACCGCCCAGTAAACCGGTCAGGCAACCGATCAGCAAGCCGCCCACATGGGCCGCGTTGGCAATCTGGCCGAAGCCGATCATCGACACCAGCCCGGACATGCACAGTGCCAGCCACACCAGCATCATCACCAATACCCCGCGAGGCAGGTGGTACATGGGGTTTGGCGCCATCATCTGGTAAATCCAGACATGCCCCAACAGCCCGTACAACACACCCGACAACCCGCCGAACAGGCTCGGCCCGCCAAACAGGTACTGGGCGAAGTTGGACACCAGGCTAAACAGCAGGCTCAGGCCGATCAGGTTGATACTGCCCTGGCGCATTTCAATGCGCCGTCCCAGCTCCCAGTACCACATGCCGTTCATGGCGATGTGCAGAAAGCCGAAGTGAATCAGCATCGGGGTAACCAGTCGCCACCACTGCCCCGACGCCAGGCTGTCGGACAACGGCACAAATGTTATGTACTGCCCTTGAATACTGAAATCGACGAAGGTCAGCGCGCTCAGGGTCGACAAGTTGTCACCCAGTTGCGTCACGGCCGCCACGATCACGCACAACAGCAACACGATTGCGGTAGCCGGGCTGTCGCGCAGTTGCTGGGCGAAGCCGGGCCGGGTCATCGCAGGTGGCCGCTCAACAATAGGCAACTCATGCTCGGGATCACCCGCCGGGAAGCG
Organism: Pseudomonas sp. ML2-2023-6; assembly: GCF_037055265.1. NCBI lineage: Bacteria > Pseudomonadati > Pseudomonadota > Gammaproteobacteria > Pseudomonadales > Pseudomonadaceae > Pseudomonas > Pseudomonas sp. ML2-2023-6. Next base: position 3,628,530 of record NZ_CP146347.1, read on the forward strand.
CTGATACAAACTGCGCACATCGTCAGCAATAGTCTCGGGGGCCCACAGCACCTGTTCGCCAACCTCTTCACTGACCCGATGCGGCACCTGCATGCGCCTGAGCAGACCAACAAAAGCGCTGAGATCAACAGACAGCGGCAAACGTAAAACAGCTACAACACTCATTGAATGGCCTCAGGGCGATCTACGTCTACCCATACAAATTTGTTCGGATCCAGCCGGGTTTCCTGATCCAGACGATAAGCCACCAGCTTGCCGTACAACACCGCGCTGTAATCCAGGCACGCCAGGTTTGGCCGGATCGGCGCGGGTTGGCCACTGCGCCAGTAATGCCCGACAAACAACAGCGGCTCATCACTGCCGTAGCGTAACAAGGCACCTTTTTCCGTGGAGGACAGGGGCTGCTGCGCTACCCGCTCGGGCAAAGCATCAGGCTGGAACACGATATCGCCGTAGGTCTTGGGGTCGTCTTCCCAGAATTTGGTGCGAAAGAACGCCCGCGTCAGGCCGTCGCCACCGGTCAGGGTCATGCCGCCTGGCAGACGCATGTCGGTGCCGCGCAACAGTCGATTGAAGCTGAGGTTGGCAAAACTATCGGGCTCTGCCGCCGCCTGCAAGAACGCCTCGTCGATACAGCCGTCGGGGTATTGCGCACGCAAGGTACTGATCACCTCGGCATCCCAGCAGGCATGGACCACCCGGAAGCGCCCTGCGTCGACAAACAGCGGCATGTCGTAAAACCACTGCACGAATTCGCGCCATTCAACGGGGTACTTGTCGAACTGCTCGAGGGTTTCGTGAATCAGACGGGCATGCCGTGCTGTGTGCTCACGCACAAATTGCTTGCCACTGCTGACCGGTGCGGGGGTGCACCAGCCCAGCGCGTTGAATTCATGGTTGCCCATCAGGCACAGGGCCTGACCGGCGCGAACCATGTCGTAAACAATATGCAGCGACTCGCGAATCCGCGGGCCGCGATCAATGATGTCACCCAGGAACACCGCTATCCGTTGCGGGTGTCGCCAGATACCGGCGAGTTTGCGATAGCCCAGACGCTCCAGCAGGTGCTCAAGAGTATGAGCACAGCCATGCACGTCACCGATCAGATCGTAACTGCGCGCTGGATCGAGCATCAGTCAGCCCTACCGCCCAGTCGGCTACCCCAGCCAAGCTTGGTCCGACACACTTCATAGTAGTTGTGGTCCAACGGGTGGATCAGGCGCAGCTTTTGCGCTTTTTTGCTGACGTTAATAGTATCGCCAGGTGCACAGGTGAAATGGTTCTGACCATCGCATGAGACTTGCGGGTAGATCTGCATGTCCTTGGCCACCACGATTTTAAGCTCGCTGTTGCCATCGACCACAATCGGGCGACTGCTGAGGGTATGCGGGTACATTGGCACAATTACGATTGCGTCGAGCTTGGGGTGCATGATCGGGCCACCCGCTGACATCGCGTAGGCCGTGGAGCCGGTGGGCGTTGCCACGATCAGGCCGTCGGCCTTTTGGCTGCACACGAACTGACCGTCGATATGCAGTTCGAACTCGATCATGCGCGTGGACTTGCCGGGGTGCAGCACCACGTCATTCAGGGCGTCGCCCTGGCCAATGGCCTCGCCGTGACGGCGGACCTCGGCTTGCAGCAGAAAACGGTTTTCAACCAGGTAGTGGCCGTCGAGCACCTCGGCCACCTTGACTTCCAGCTCATCGGGGCGGATGTCGGTCAAGAAGCCCAGGCTGCCACGGTTGATGCCCAGTACCGGGACATTGTGCCGGGCCAGTGCCCGCGCGGCGCCAAGCAAACTGCCATCGCCGCCGACCACTATCACCATGTCGCACACTTCACCGAGCATTTTACGCGACGAGGTTTGCAGACCATGACCGGGCAACACCTCGGCGATGGTGTCTTCAAGGATCACGTGCATGTGCCGCTCAAGCAGGAATTTTTTCAGTCGGCGAACCGTGTCGAGCACTTGCGAGCTGCCCAGACGACCTATGATGCCGATATTGCGAAATTGCTCCATGGGGCTCCTGCGGGATTCAATACGTGCGAAAACAACGATTATGGGCGAAAGACCACGATAGACAAAACCCTTTCAGCCCTCAGGACAGCTATGCTCGGACAATGACCCTCTTCCCCGACTTGCTCAACCTGCCCCGCCAACTGCGCCACCCTGCGGTGCGCGATCTGGCGTGGGTGATTCTCGCCCCGCCGATGCTGATCCAGACACCCTGGCCACAACGCCATCCGTTGGCGGGCAGTGACTGGGTCCAGGCTCCGGAACAACTGGAACGCTGGTTGCGTGAACTGGATCAGCACAGTGAGCCCCTCCAGCACTGGCTCGAACTGGCCACTACCCGGCGGCTGGGGCGCTATTACGAACGGTTGTGGCAATTTGCCGTGCAGCACGCCCCCGGCGTTGAGTTGGTGGCCGCCAACCTGCCTATCCGCCTGGGCGGGCATACACTGGGCGAACTCGACTTATTGCTGCGTGACCGCGAAGGCGTGCATCACCTGGAACTGGCGATCAAGCTCTACCTCGGTCCTCAGGACGGTGACGGCACGGACCCTGCGCAATGGCTCGGCCCCGGCAGCAATGACCGGTTGGACCGCAAACTCAAGCACTTCAGCCAACATCAGTTACCCATGTCGGGCCGCCCCGAAAGCCGCGAAATCCTCGCCAGCCTGGATATCCAGACGTTCAGCGCGCACTTGTGGCTCGGTGGTTACTTGCTGTACCCGTGGCCCGGTGAGGCCAGCTCACCTGACGGGGCCAACCCGCAGCACCTGCGTGGGCGCTGGCTGCATCAGCGCGACTGGCCAGCGTTTGCCCGCCAGAGCCCTGCCGGCTGCTGGCAACCCCTGCTCCGACATGCCTGGCTCGCCCCGGCGCACTATGGCCCTGAAGGTATATGGACTGCACAACAGCTAGACATCTGGCTGACAGAACTGCACCCCCAGGCCCCAGCGCAACTGCTGGTGCGCCTGAGTGAAAATGAAGACGGTGACTGGGAAGAAGCCGAACGCTTGTTTTTAGTCTCTGATTTTTGGCCAAATGTGCCGGGAACCCCCGAAAGCTGACACATCTCAAGTGCAAAATTGCCCAACGCGCTTAAAGTAACAGCACTCCGTCAAACAAGAATGGAGGCTTCAGACCTGAACTGTGAGGAAACACCATGTCCTGGAAAAGCACCGCCCAACATTACAGCCGAATGTCCATCGCCCTGCACTGGCTTATGGTGCTGTTGTTTGTACTGATTTATGCGTCAATCGAATTTCGCGGCATCTTCCCCAAAGACAGCGACGGCCGCAACCTGATGAAGGACGCGCACTTTATGCTCGGGCTGACGGTGTTTGCGCTGGTCTGGCTGCGACTGCTGGCCCGAACGCTGGGTGCAGCGCCGAAAATCACGCCAACCCCGCCTGCCTGGCAAACAGCCCTTGCCACGTTGATGCACTGGGCGTTGTACGTGTTCATGATCGCCATGCCGGTATTGGGCTATCTGGTATTGAGCTACAACGACAAGCCAGTGTACTTCTACGGCTTCGACATCCTGCCGCTGACCGCCAAAGACCCGGACTTCGCCAAGCAAATCAAAAGCTGGCACGAACTGGGCGGCACCATCGGCTATTGGCTGATCGGCTTGCACGCCGTAGCAGGGCTGGCGCACCACTATTTGATCAAGGACAACACCCTGTTGCGCATGCTGCCTAAACGCGGCTAAACCCAGCCCCCCTTTTTTTAAACTACAAACCCCCGGCGGCCTTGTAAGCCGCCGGTGTGGACGAATACCAGACGTTTGCCCCGTGTAATACTCCCCTCTTTCACCGCTTGCTCAAGCGCCATTAATGCCTTGGCTGTATACAGCGGCTCCAATGGCACACCACTGGCCGTTTCACTGGCCTGAATAAACCCCAGTAATGCCGGATCAACCTTGGCAAAACCGCCACGGCTGGCATCGATCAGCTCGAAATTGCGTTCGTTGTGCCCTGCCGTCTGCAAGATCGCCGCCACCTGCGGGGCCACCCCGTGATCCGTCGGCACTGCCAGCGCGCCATAAACCCTGCGCTCACCCCCCTCGCCCAACACCAGCCCGGCCAGGGTTGTGCCAGTACCTGCCGCCAACCACCAGCCGTCGTAATCATCCCAGCCCACATCCACCAGTTGCTCACGCAGCATAGCCACCAGCGGCACACAGCCCAGTGCACCCGCCAAGCCACCACCGCCTTCCGGAACCTGCTGCAAACCCGGATACAAGGCTTGCCAGGGCTGCCAGAAATCGGGCTCATGGCGTGCCCGGTAACCAGCAAAGCCCAGCCAGTGCAACTGCATGCCATAGCGTTCAAGGTCCAGCGTAGTGGGGGTTTGCTGCACATGGCCGCGCAATAGCCCCACCGTGGCAAAGCCAAAACGCTTGCCGGCTGCCGCCAGGGCATGCAAATGGTTGGAGTGGGCACCGCCCAAGCTGATCAGCCCCTCAGCCCCCGCCTCCTGGGCCGCACGTAAATGCTCGGTCAGCTTGAACCACTTGTTGCCGCTGATCAGCGGATCAATCAAGTCCAGGCGCAGCACTGCCACCTCCACCCCGGCCTGTTGCAGCCAGTCAAGATGCAAACGCTGCAAGGGTGCATGGGGGTGCCAGTCGATCAAGGGCAGCATGGGAAGGCTCAATTGGAAAAAGAGCGAGTTTACAGCAGCCTGTCGATTTTCATGTTCAGGGTGCCCAATAACCTGACTCGACTGCAGGCTTCTTGGTAAGGTGTGCGCCGAATTTCGTAGCCTCGCTGTGGCTGCTGCTATCTGTTTAATGACGCGAGACCATCCGACCATGCCCGATCCGATCCCCCTTAAAGATCACGAAAGCGAAAAACGCCTGGTCAATAAAAGACTGATCGCGTGCGCCGGGCTGGTGCTGGCGATCAGCTGCGCGCTGATCGGGCGTATGTATTTTCTGCAAGTCACCGAGTTCGATTACAACTCGACGGTGTCCGAGAACAATCGGGTGCATGTGCTGCCGATCCCGCCTGAACGCGGTTTTATCTACGACCGCAACGGCGTACTGCTGGCCGACAACCAGCCCAGTTTCAATATGACTATCACCCGCGAACGGGCCGGCGATACCGCCAAGGTGCTGGACTCGGTGATGAGCATTCTGCATTTGCCTGAAGAAGACCGCGCGGTGTTTGCCAAAGCCATGAAGCAGGCGCGCCACCCGTTTGACCCCTCGACTCTGCTGTACGAGCTGAGTGAGGAGCAAATCGCCCTGCTGGCGGTCAATCAGTTCCGCCTGCCGGGCATTGATGTCGAGGCGCAGTTCGTACGCCATTACCCGCAGGGCGATCACTTTGCCCATTCGGTCGGTTATGTTGGCCGGATCAACGAGAAAGAAGCCAAACAGCTGGATCCCACCCAATACCGCGGCACGCAGTCGATAGGCAAAACCGGCATCGAACGTTTTTATGAAAACGAATTGCACGGCAAGGTCGGTTTTGAAGAAGTCGAAACCAACGCCCAGGGCCGGGTCATGCGCGTGCTGCGTCACACCGATGCGGTAGCGGGTAAAAACATCGTCCTGAGCCTGGACATCAAGCTCCAGGAAGCCGCCGAAGATGCACTCGGAGACCGTCGCGGTTCGATCATCGCCCTGGACCCGAAAACCGGCGAAGTGTTGGCCATGGTCAGCAAACCCAGCTTTGACCCTAACCTGTTCGTGACCGGTATTAGCTCAAAAGACTACTCCGGGCTGCGTGATTCCATCGACAAGCCACTGTTCAACCGAGCGTTGCGCGGACTGTATGCGCCGGGTTCGACAATCAAGCCCGAAGTGGCGATTGCAGGTCTGGACAGCGGCGTGATTTCGGCCTCGACCAGGGTGTTCGACCCCGGCTATTTCCAACTGCCGAACGTCGACCACAAATACCGCAACTGGAACCACAGCGGCGACGGCTGGGTGGACTTGAACGCTGCCATCATGCGCTCCAACGACACCTACTTTTATGACCTTGCATCCAAGCTGGGCATTGACCGCATGCACGACTACATGGCGGAGTTCGGGTTGGGGCAAAAGGTGTCGCTGGACATGTTCGAAGAGTCGTCAGGTTTGATGCCGTCCCGCGAGTGGAAGCGCAGTACCCGCCGCCAAGCCTGGTTCCCGGGCGAGACGGTGATTTTGGGGATTGGCCAGGGCTACATGCAGGTCACCCCGCTGCAACTGGCGCAAGCCACGGCACTGATTGCCAACAAAGGGGTATGGAACCGTCCGCACCTGGCCAAAACCGTTGACGGAACGCCACCGGTGGATGAGCACCCGATTCCCAATCTGGTGCTGCGCGATCCGCGAGACTGGGATCAGGTCAACCACGCCATGCAACTGGTGATGCACGACCCGCGCGGCATTGCCCGGGCAGCGGCCCAGGGCGTGCAATACCGGATTGCCGGTAAAAGTGGTACTGCGCAGGTGGTGGCGATCAAGCAGGGCGAACGTTACAACCGCCTGAAAACCGCCGAGCGCAATCGCGACAACGCCCTGTTTGTCGGCTTCGCCCCTGCCGAAGACCCGCAGATTGTGATCTCGGTGATGATCGAAAACGGCGAAGCCGGTGGCCGGGTTGCAGGCCCGGTGGTGCGCAAAGTGATGGACGCCTGGCTGCTCGACAACCAGGGCGTGCTAAAACCACAGTACGCCAGCCCGCAGATCAAGGCACACACGACCCCGCACGTCTGAAGCTGCAACCGGGTTGACTGAATCGCGAGCAAGCCCGCTCCCACAGATTTTGCGTCGATCTTGTGGGAGCGGGCTTGCCCGCGATGGCATCAACTCAGTCTGGCTGGCACTTCACGGCTCAGTACCGCGCATCCACCGGCTTGCCGCCCTTCGGCCAGTCCTTGGCCTTATCGACAAAGTCAGGCCGTGGTTGATGCGAGAAGTACTCGGCCACATCCACCGCCTCCTGATCCGATAGTCCGCCCTGCCCCAACGGGAACTTCTCATGGAAGCCAATCGGCATATTGCGTTTGACGAACGCCGCCGCCGTGTAGGTGCGCGCCATGCCCGCGCCTATATTGAACGACTCATCACCCCACAACGGCGGATACACAAAGCTGCCATCGGCGTGCTTCAAGCCATCGCCGTTGTCACCGTGGCACACCGCGCATTGCTGCACATACACTGCCTTGCCGTTTACCGGATCGGGCTTGATGTTCGGATCAACCTTGCCCACACCCCTGCCCGCAACCTTGTCGCCAGCAACGGTATTCATTTTCATCCAGTCAAAGTACGCCACCATCGCTTGCATATCGGGCGAAGTCACCGGCAACGGCTTGCCATCCATCGAACGACGGAAGCAACCATTGATCCGCTCCTCCAGCGTCACCTCCTTGCCCGCACGGGGCGCATAGCTGGGGAAGAACGCCGACACGCCAACAAACGGCGAACCATCGGCCACGGTGCCCGCGTTCAAGTGGCAACTGGTGCAGTTGAGCGCATTGCCAACGTTGTCCGGCAGCAATGCCTTGGTTTGCAGGTGCAAGCGCATGCCACGCACCACTTGATCGGCATTGGCTGCACTGAGCAGATTGGCCAGCCTCGGGGTGACAAAGGCTGTCTCGTCGATGGTCTGCGGGTTAAGTTGTTTGCGCATTTTGGCCACTTGCGCAGGCTTGATCGCTGGGGCGTCATTACCCCAACTGCTGCGCACAAAACTCAGGATCTCGGCAATTTCATCATCCGCCAACCGCGCAAAGCCGGGCATGGTGTACACCCTTGGGTGCGCGGCCGTTTCCGGAGTTTCCCAGCCGGTCAGAGTGATATGCAGCAACGTGGTCGGATTAGCCGCCACGATCCCCGGGTTGCCGTTTAGCGGCGGGAAAATCCCCTTGACCCCACCGCCATCCGGGCGATGGCAGTCGGCGCAGAACTGGGTATATCCCAAACCACCCCGAGTACTGAACAAGGTGTCTGGCGCCCTGACCGGCCCGGTTGCCACAGCGGGCATCGGCAAATCATCCTTGCCCGGTGGCAGCGACTTCAGATAGCTGGCGATGGCGGTCAGATCCGCATCGGTGAAGTGCTGGGTGCTGTGGTGAATCACGTCGGCCATATTGCCCGAGACCGTGGCAAAGCGGTTTTGCCCGGTTTTGAGCAGTTGTACGGTGTCCTCCACTGTCCACAGATTGCGCAGGCTCAAGGCGCGCCACGCTTCAACGGTCTCGCCCGCCAAGTAGTGCTTGCCGCTGCTGCCCGCATCACTCATGGCCTTTTCCTGGAAGGCGATCCCGCGAGGCGTGTGGCATGAGCCGCAATGCCCCAGCCCCTGCACCAGATAGGCGCCACGGTTGAGCTCGGGGCTCTTGGCCGGGTCGCCAACAAATGGCTGAGTGTCGACAAAGGCCCAGTTCCACAATGCCAGCCCCCAGCGCTGGTTAAACGGAAAGCCCATGTCTGCCTCAAGGTTGGTCTGTTTGACCGGGGTAACGCCTTGCATCAGGTAGCCGTACAAGGCGCGCATATCGTCTTCGCTCATCTTGGCGTAAGACGGATACGGCATGGCCGGGTACAGGTTCTGCCCCGCAGGGGTGACCCCTTCACGCATGGCCCGGTCGAATTGCTCAAAGCTGTATTGACCGATGCCAGTCTCGGGGTCCGGCGTGATATTGCTCGAATAAATCGTGCCCATCGGCGTTTTCAGCTCCAGGCCACCGGCCATCACCGCACCGCCCTTGGCGGTGTGGCAGGCAATACAGTCGCCAAGCTGGGCCACGTACTGACCGCGTTGAATCAGGGGGTTGGTTGCCGTTGTCGGCTCACCGGCCTGCACATGGGCTGTGCAAAGCAACATCAGGCCGGTAAACGCCAGACGTGGGAAGGTAGAAAGCATCGCGTTATTCCTTTAAGGCGTCGATCTGGGGTGGTCCCCTCGAAACGGGCCATGCTGGTTTTGTTATTGATTCCTCACACTGGGGTTGTACCGGCTTTTAAATGCATGGCGTTTGACCCCGGTCATGGGCGGCGCAACCAGACGGCGCAAGCGAGCGCTCTAAGCTAGTTCCAAAACGGTATTTTCGCCTTTTATTTAAAGCACTTAGATTCAGCAGACCGGACCACCGGACCTCGTCTTTCTACCTCATCAGAACAAGGTCCACCCATGTCCATGCGCACACTTTTGATTGCTCTTTCCATCGCAGGGCTCAGCTTCGGCGCGCAGGCGGCTGATGTGACCATCGGCTATATCACCGGCATTGATCCCACCAAACTGGCCCAAGCCGAAGGCAGCTATGAAAAGGCCATTGGTGAAAAAATCGACTGGCGCCGCTTTGATTCAGGCCCGTCCGTGGTAGCAGCACTGGCTTCCGGTGATTTGCAAATCGGCAATCTGGGCTCAAGCCCCCTGGCTGCTGCGGCCTCGCGCAACGTGCCGTTGGTGACCTTTATCGTCACGGCGCAAATCAAGGGTTCCGAAGCGCTGGTAGTGCGTGATGGCAGCGGCATCAACGGCCCGCAGGACCTGATCGGCAAGACCATCGCCACGCCCTTTGTGTCTACTTCGCACTACAGCCTGCTGGGCGCGCTGAAACACTGGAACCTTACCCCGCAACAAGTGAAGGTGGTCAACCTCAGCCCCGCGCAAATCACCGCGGCCTGGAATCGCGGTGATATCGACGGTGCGTTTACTTGGTCACCTGCGCTGGGGGAAATCCGCAAGACCGGAAAAATCCTCGCCGACGCAGGCCAGGTCAGCGAATGGGGCGCGCCGACCTTTGAAGTCTGGGTCGCCCGCAAGGATTTTGCCGATAAACACCCTGAGATAGTCGCGCAATTTGCCAAAGTCAGCCTCGACGCAATCGCCGACTACAATGCCCACCAGGCCGCCTGGACTGCAGATTCGGAACAAGTGCAGAAAATCGCCAAACTGACCGGCGCCAATGCCCAGGACATTCCCGAATTGCTGCACGGTGCGCACTTCCCTTCCGCCGCCGAGCAAAAATCACCGCAGTTGCTGGGCGGCGGTACGACCAAGGATATCGCCCGGACTGCCTTGTTCCTCAAGGATCAAGGCAAGATCGAAAGCGTACTGGCGGACTATTCACCCTATGTCAGCGACAAGTTTTTGCCTGAATAACCCGTTATGAGGAGCGTGGAGGAGCGACCCGGTAAACGCGTTAGATACTTCAAGCGTGGGAGAGAGCCTGCTCGCGAATGATCTTCGCGAGCAGGCTCGCTCCCACAAGGGCCCCACTTACATTGACAGCCATTGCGCGAGGCTGCGATAAGGACCGCCAGATTAATCCCACAAAGGTGGCGCCCATCATCTGCGTAATTTCGAGTGTTTGAGTTAACCAGCTATTTGGGTCTGTTCCTGGCCGCCTTCGGGGCCGCGTCGATACTGCCCATGCAGTCAGAAGCCGTACTGGTCGGCATGCTGTTGTCCGGCAAGTATGTGGCGCTGACATTGCTGGCAGTCGCCACTCTGGGCAATGTCCTGGGCTCGGTATTGAATTGGGTACTGGGCCGATCAATCGAACGTTTTCGGCACAAACGCTGGTTCCCGGTCAGCGAGCAAAAACTCGACAAGGCGCAGCAGTTTTACCTGCGTTATGGCCGCTGGTCGCTGTTGCTGAGCTGGGTACCAATCATCGGCGACCCGATCACGGTCATCGCCGGAGTTATGCGCGAACCGCTGTGGAGTTTCGTGCTGATCGTCACCCTGGCCAAGGGTGCGCGCTATCTGCTGCTGACAGGGCTAACCCTGGGCTGGGCGTAAACGCCCAGCCCGCAGGCAAGTTAAACCGGCTCTGCCGAAATGCGGCCGTCCATTACCGGCGGGTATTCGGGCAGCCAGGATAAGGGCGTCAATTGATTGTACTTTTGATAGAACGACGACTGAATTCGCGTACGAATCTGCTCCAGCTGCTCAATCAAACCCACCAGCGCCAGTTGCTGTGCAGCCAGGCGAACTTGATCATCGGCGGTGTCGATCTCGGATAGCTCAATGGGCTGCAGCGCAATGCTTTCATTGAAGTAAGCAGGCACTCGCCGACCATTGCGATGCAATTGGTTCTCGGCGCGATAGCATTGAACAAGCCCCGCCAAAATCATTTCCGCCTTGTTCAAACCACTGGCCCGCAACGATCTTACAGTGCGTTTTTCGTCCAGAACCGACTGGTAACTAACCAATTGTTGATTACATGCCAATACATCCGATTCGAGCTTTTCCAGGAACTCTTGCTTGAGTGCCATAAGCTCATTGCGTACATCTGCAATTTCATCCTGATAGACACCCAACGCGTCATTACGGCGCTTTTGCTGCTTGAGCAATCCGGAGTGATTTTGTGCCTTGAAAGCACACAGTTCAGCCTCCTGCTCCCGCGCGCTGTACTCCAGGCGCTGCAGCCGTACAGCGTAGTCATTCAGAAGACTGTCTATGGCACGCTCAAACTCTTGATCAAACTGAGCGCAGCGGTCCACCGTACTGATGATATCCAGAGCACTTAGCTGATTCTGAATCGTGGCAATCCGCGAGTCGGCCCACGCCAGCACCTTGTTGCGCTCGGACTCAAGTGTGGTGCGGATACTCTCTTCGATGGCAGTCAACCGAGTGGCTTCTACCGCAGGGTAGCCCTGCTCACCGTGGCGGCTGGCTTGCTCAACAATATTGAGTTCGCGTTTGAGACTTTCAAACTCGGCCGGGATAAACACTGGATTGTCTGCACGCTCGCGGCTGCAATCAGCCTGCCCCAGAATATTCAACAGCTTTCTGAATAACTGCATGGCGTTCGCTCCGATAGAGAGGTAGTGATGCCAAATTGCTTAACTATACGCAACGGCAAGGTAGCACTTAGCCATCAACCTATCACACGTCTTTGAAAAAAAAGATCTTTAAATTTCAAAACCGGTATTCAGACGGCGAATCGGTTTAACCCCAAGCGAGAGCCGAGGGTGCTCTGAGCTAAAGGTGAGGATAGCCATCAGGAGCGGTACGTCCAGTAATGCAAATACATACGGTTTCATTGAGCAATCAGTGTTGCATGCCCCAGCGCTTCACCGTGACCCGCTCAAGGGTATCGAATACCAGGTTCTCCACCAGCAAACCGATCAGAATCACCACTGCCAACCCGGCAAACACTTTGTCGGTATACAACTCGTTGCGGTTCTGAAAGATGTACCAGCCCAGGCCGCCCTTGCCGCTGGTTGCGCCGAACACCAGCTCGGCGGCGATGAGCGTGCGCCAGGCGAATGCCCAGCCGATTTTGAGGCCCGCAAGGATTGAGGGTAACGCCGCCGGGATCAGGATCAACAGCACAAAGCGAATACCCTTCAAACCGTAGTTACGCCCGGCCATGCGCAAGGTTTGCGAAACCCCGAGAAATCCCGCATAGGTATTCAGGGCCAGGGCCCAGAGCACCGAATGCACCAGCACGAAAATCAGGCTGTTCTGCCCCAGCCCGAACCACAGCAGCGCCAATGGCAACAGGGCAATGGCCGGCAGCGGGTTGAACATCGAGGTCAGGGTGCTCAGCAGGTCACGGCCCAACTGGGTCGACACCGCCAGCGTGGTCAAGGCGAACGCCAGTGCGATACCGATCAGGTAACCCTTGAGCAGTACCACCAGGGAAATGCCGACTTTGTTCAGCAGTTCGCCGCTGATCAAACCGTCATACAGGGCGCTGGCGGTTTGCAAAAAAGTGGGCAGTAACAGGTCGTTGTTCTGGTAGCGCGCCACCAGCTCCCAGAGTACCGCGAGCACGATCAGAATCAGGCTTTTACGTAACCAGCCCTGCTGCCAGAGTCGCTGGCCGAGCGGTAATTCGCGTTCCACTGGCACTGTCAGCAGCGGTTCCAGAACGACTTCGTATTCCTGGCGTACAGATGATGATTGGCTCATCGGGCAACCCTCCACAGCTCAATAAGCGATACGAATATCGGCGAAGTTCAGCGCTTGTTCGCTGCTTGCAGCGTCATTTTCATCAAACAGCAGCCGGTGGATGCGCCGCGCCGCCTGTTGGAACTCCGTACCGCCAAGGCTGTGCAGCCCGTATTGATGACTGTTGATTTCAGCGCGCACACGGCCCGGATGCGGCGACAGCAACAATATGCGGTTGCCGACCACCAGCGCCTCTTCGATGGAGTGGGTGACAAACAGCAAGGTAAAACGTACTTCTTCCCAGAGCAGCAACAACTCCTCCTGCATCTTGCGCCGGGTCAGAGCATCGAGCGCGGCGAAAGGCTCGTCCATCAACAGGATTTTCGGCTGCATCGCCAAGGCTCGAGCGATTGCCACGCGAGCCTTCATGCCGCCGGACAAGGTATGTGGGTAAGCATCGGCAAACGCCGTCAAACCGACCTTGTCCAGATAGTGCAGCGCTCGCTCCTCGGCTTCGCGCCGTGGCAGGGTTCTGGAAGCCAGCAGCGGGAACATCACGTTTTGCTTGACCGTCTTCCAGGGCGGCAGTTGATCGAACTCCTGAAACACCACCATGCGATCCGGCCCCGGGGCGGTGACGGCTTGCCCCAGCAGGCGGATGTGTCCTTCGCAGGGCGAATGAAACCCGGCGACCGCCTTGAGCAGCGTTGACTTGCCGCAACCCGAAGGGCCAAGGAGGATAAAACGGTCAGCGGAGTCGATTTCGAAACTCACCTGATGGGTAGCCCGCACCACACGCTGCGGTGTGCGGTACTCGAGGCTGACCTGGTCGACCGACAACAGGGCCGGGCCTGTTGCGGTCAGGTGGCTGGCCGTGTGGCCTTGCACGGAAGCATTCATGGGTATCAGCTCCCCTGCAGCGGTTTTGCATCCTGGAAGAAGTAATCTTTCCAGGACTCAGGTTTGTTTTTGATCGCCCCGACGCGGTACAAAAATTCGGCCAGCGGGTAGGTGTTTTTCGGCGTCACGCTGAATTCGTACTGTGGGTTGTCGATGATTTTCAGCAACTCGGCGCGGTCAATCTTGGCCTTGGTGACGCGGATATACGTGTCAGCGGCAGCACCCTTGTCGTTTTGGGCAAACTCGGCGGCTTCGGTTAACGCCTCGACAAAGGCCTTGTAGGTTTTCGGGTTGTCGTTGCGGAACTTCTCGGTGGTGAACAGCACCGTGGGCGAGTTCGGGCCGAGCAGGTCATAGGTATTGAGTACCACATGCACATTAGGGTTTTTAAGTGCCTGGTCCTGGAAAGGCGGGTTGGAAAAATGCCCGCTCAACTCCGTACCACCGGCAATCAACGCAGCAGTGGCGTCCGGGTGCGGGACGGCAATTGTGTACTTGTCCAGCCGGTTGAACTCCTTATCGCCCCATTGCTTGGCCGCGGCGTATTGCAAAAAGCGCGACTGCACGGATACACCCACGGCAGGCACTGCGATGCGGTCCTTCTCGGTGAAATCGGCAATGGTTTTGACCTGCGGGTTATTGCTCAGCAGGTAGTACGGAAAGTTGCCCAGCGACGCCACAGCCTTGACGTTCTGCCTGCCGTGGGTACGGTCCCAGATGGTCAGCAGCGGGCCAACCCCGGCCCCAGCAATATCAATCGAGCCCGACAGCAAGGCGTCGTTGACCGCCGCACCGCCGGACAATTGGGTCCAGTCGACCTTGATATCAATGCCCTCCTCTTTGCCGTGCTTCTCGATCAGGTTTTGATCGCGCACCACGTTGAGCAACAGGTAAACAATGCCGAACTGCTCGGCGATTCGGATCTCGCCTTCAGCATGGGCCACGTTCGGAGCCACAAGACTGCTGGCGAGTAGACTCAAGCCCAGACCAAGACTGGCGGCCACGGATTTGATTGATGTGGGCATGGTTATGCTCCTTGAAATATGGGGACGATCAGTAAGGGGCATTGCCCTGAATGGTGGTGCGGTAGAGCTTGCGGCGCAGATGGCTCGGGCATCCGGCAGCGAGATGGATCAGTGAGCGGTTGTCCCAGAACACCAGGTCGTGGGGCTGCCATTGGTGGCGATAGATGTTCTCTGGCAGCACGCTGTAGGCGTAAAGCTCGGCCAGCAACTGACGGCTTTCGTCTTCGGGCAGGCCGACGATACGGGTGGTGAAACCCTCACTGACAAACAGCGCCTTGCGGCCATTTTCCGGGTGGGTACGGACCACCGGATGCACCACTTCGCTGACCTGTGCCAGTTGCTCCGGGGTCAGGGTCGGGCGCCAGTTGCCTTCGAATTTGCTTTCGCTGTAACGCGCGGTATACGAGTGCGCGGCCGAGCGGCCCTCAACTGCATTGCGCAACGCTTGCGGCAAGCCATCCCAGGCTTTGTGCATATCGGCAAACAGGGTGTCACCACCTTCGGATGGCAGCTCTTGGGCATGCAGCATCGACCCCAGGCTCGGCAGCTCCTTATAGGAAAGATCGGAGTGCCAGAACTTGCCCGCATCGCCTAGACCGATGGATTGGCCGTTTTCTATAATGTTGGCAACGCTTGCGGCAAGCCATCCCAGGCTTTGTGCATATCGGCAAACAGGGTGTCACCACCTTCGGATGGCAGCTCTTGGGCATGCAGCATCGACCCCAGGCTCGGCAGCTCCTTATAGGAAAGATCGGAGTGCCAGAACTTGCCCGCATCGCCTAGACCGATGGATTGGCCGTTTTCTATAATGTTGGAGACGATCAGGATTTCCGGGTGGCCGGTCAGCAGAAACTGCTTGAGCACATGGATTTGTAAAATGCCGAAGCGACGGCTGAAGGCAATCTGTTGCTGCGGGGTAATGCGCTGATCGCGGAACACCACCACGTGATGCTCCAGATGGGCGCGGTGAATACGCGCAAAGTCCTGGTCATTGATCGACAATGCCAGATCAAGGCCGATAATCTCGGCACCCACTGCGCCGCTGAACGGGCGGATTTCAAAGGCTTGAGGGGCGATGCTCACGGCAATCGCAGAGGCAGACGGTGCAGACATAAATCACTCCCACGCAGGGCACACCCAATGGCGCGCCAATCGATCAGAAACTCACGGAGGTCCCGTGCTGGTTCATTTCGTGCGGCGCGTCGATTGGTCGACCTGTACGCAGGGATATGACTTTATAGATATAAGAAATTTAATTTAAATACTTTTATAGAATAAGCATATGAGTGGTTGCTCGTTGTTTTTTGCCTTTTTGACTAAAGCACCGGCGCGATCTGCCGATGGCCTTGAATGACATAAAGTCAAAAGGACGAATCGACATGGTTGGCAGCATCAATCCCCTGGCATCGAGCCTGAATATTCAGAGCACGCCCGGCACGACCACCATCAAAGCCCCCGACAGCACCGCGGTGAGTGACACCAGCACGGCAGCCACCGACCCGGTGAAACCGCGGGCATCCAGAGACGCGAATGCGGCGCCAGCGGCTGACACCAGTGATGACAGCTCGGACGCGGTCAAGCAGCTTAAAAAACACATCGCCCAACTGCAGAAACAACTGCAGCAGCAGATGCAGGAATTGCAAAAGATCCAGGCCAGCAACATGAGCGCCGAGGCAAAGATGGCAGCAGTGGCTGGCGCCCAGGCACAAGTGGCCGCGACCGTTGGGGCGTTGCAGGAGGCGACGGCAGCATTGCTACAAGCGCTGACAATTCAGGGTAAAGGTGGTTCGGGTTCCATGGTCAGCACCTCGGCCTGACGATACGCCACCCCTGTAGCCGCTGACGAGTAGCACGAGGCTGCGTTCGGCTGCGCAGCAGTCGAAAACCCTAAATCCCGGATTCAACTGGCACACCATAGCGCCTGATTTCACGACGACTTCGTCGCCGAACGCAGCCTCGCTGCGCTCCTCAGCGGCTACAGCACGAATCAACCTGGGCGAAATTTAGCCTTTCAGCTTTTTTTCTGATTTTGCTGCTATAGTCCGCCCCCTCTTTGGGGAGTAGCTGGCCGTCACGCAAGTGGCGGCGCTCTGGTCAACATTCTCGGCAACCTGCCGTGGCCATAGCATCCGTCTGGATTTGCGAGACCAACGTCATACCTGTGCTGAAGTCGAGCGCGCAGTGCTATGTCGTTGTCTCAAGCCCGACTGGATGACTGAATTGAACCCAATTGCCCTGATTCTCCTGGCCTTTGCCATGTCCACCGACGCTTTTGCCGCCGCCATCGGTAAAGGCTCCAGCCTGCACAAACCACGTTTCAGCGAAGCACTGCGCACCGGCCTTATCTTCGGCGTGATTGAAGCCATTACGCCCGTAATCGGCTGGGCCATCGGCCAGGCCGCCAGCAGTTACGTCACGCAATGGGATCACTGGATTGCCTTCACCCTGCTGCTGGGGCTGGGCCTGTACATGATCTACAACGGGGTCAAGCCCGAAGAAGACGAACCCGAAGACAAACCGTCGCAACACGGATTCTGGATTCTGGTGGTCACAGCTATTGCCACCAGTATCGATGCCCTGGCAGTCGGCGTTGGCCTGGCGTTTGTCGACGTCAATATCCTGGTGGCCGCAGCCGCCATCGGCCTCGCCACCATGACCATGGTGATCATCGGCACCATGCTCGGACGCGCACTCGGTAGCCTGGTCGGCAAGCGTGCCGAGATTGTTGGCGGGGTGGTGTTGATCATCGTGGGTGCCACGATTCTGTATGAGCATCTGAGCGCGGTGTAACACTTGCAGGGCTCTGGCCTTGCGCCAGAGCCCTGTGCCGTTACGGCACCTGCGCCCCCGCCACAGCCACATGAATCATGTACAGCGAGGTATTGGCCGCAATAAACAGCCGATTGCGTCGCGGCCCACCAAATGTAAGGTTGGCGACTTTTTCCGGCAATTTGATCTTGCCCAGCATGACCCCATTCGCATCAAAGCACTGAATCCCGTCCCCCGCGCTGGTCCAGATATTACCCTGGACATCAATGCGCAACCCGTCAGGTATGCCCGGCTCGATATGAGTCAGAACCCTAGAACTGCCCAAGCGACAGTTGTCGACAACCTGTATGGCGCGGATATGGTGCGCCGCATCCGGGTCGTGGGAACGGGCCGAGTCGGCGATATACAGGGTTTTCCCATCCGGGGAAAACGCCAAGCCGTTGGGCTGTTCAAAGTCGTCAGCCACGCAGGCAATTTGCAACGTGTGCGGGTCGATGCGGTAGACGTTTCGCCCGCTCTGTTCAGGCTCGGCCTGGTAGCCTTCGTAGTCGCTGAGAATGCCGTAAGTCGGGTCGGTGAACCAGATGCCACCGTCACTGTGCACCACTACGTCGTTGGGCGAATTCAAGCGCCGGCCTTCAAACTGGTCGGCCAGCACGGTAATGCTGCCGTCGGGTTCGGTGCGGGTGACACTGCGGGTGCCGTGCTGGCAGGTTACCAATCGCCCTTGTATGTCGCGGGTGTTGCCGTTGGCAAAGTTGGAGGCGGCACGAAACACCGAGACGCCCTGCTCCGGGGTCCAGCGCAGGATGCGCTGGTTGGGAATGTCACTCCATAACAGGTAGCCACCGTCGTTGAACCACACCGGTCCCTCTGCCCAGCGGCACTGATCGTAAAGGCGCTCAAGCTGGGTGTTGGGCAAGGTCAGGCTGCGAAAACGCTTGTCGTGAAACTCGTAGATATCGTCGCTCATGGTTCTATCCTGATTCAAAGGCTGCGCTGGCTTTTGCGCCCGCTAACGGCGGCTATCACCGCGATAATGATCACGCCGGTAAGAATCAACCGCACTCCGGCACTGGCGCCAAAGGTGTTGAGCATGCTCACCAGCAAATACAAAAACAGCGCCGCACCCCACAAGCCCGGCACGTTGGAGAAACCGCCCGCCACCGAGGTACCGCCGATGACCACCACCGCAATCGAGGCCAGCAGGTATTCATCGCCCATGCTCAGCGATGCGCCGCCGGAAAACCCGGCCAGCAACACGCCACACACACTGGCAAACACGGCACTCAATACGTAGGTGGCCCAACGCACCCGCTCGACCCGCACACCGGCCAATTCTGCGGCGCGCATGTTCTGCCCCACGGCCAGAGTCCAGCGCCCATAAAGGGTTCGGCTCAAGACATAACCGGCCACCACTGTCAGCAACGCGACCGCCAATGCCAGGTACGGGATGCCCAGCAGACGCCCGGTGGAAAATTGATAGAACAGCTCCGGCGGAGCTATGCGCACACTGCGGCCGTAGGCAATGGCCATGGACTGCAACAGAAAGCTGGCGGACAAAGTGGCGATGATCGGCGGAATGCGCAGCACACGGATCAACGCGTAGTTGGCGCAACCGATCAGCACTCCGACCGCCAGTACACCGGCCACCCCCACGGCAATCAGGCTGTCCTGACCCTCCATAAGCTTCATGCCCACCGCACCGCTCAGGGCGATATTGGCCGGAATCGACAAGTCGATATTGCCGGGGCCGGTGGTGATGACGAACATCTGCCCAACCCCGACGATCACGAAGAATGCCGAGAACGCCAACGCACCGGAAGTCAGCGCACCCGCACCCTCGCCACGGGTGAACGCCAGGGTCGCCAGCCACACCAGTAACGCCGCCAGAAACGACCACAACCAGGGCTTGCTGCGCACGCGATTCAACTGCAAGGACAGGTTCATGCCGGGCGTACCTCGAGACGGTTAACGGCAGTGCGCAACGCCAGCACCAGGATCAGGATTGCCCCTTGGGCACCTATCTGCCAGTCAGGCGAAATGCGAATAAACGACAGCAACGAACCGGCCAGCACCAAGGTCAACGCGCCCAACACCGCACCGATCGGCGAGACCCGGCCCCCGGTGAACTCACCCCCGCCCAGAATCACCCCGGCAATCGACAGCAGGGTGTAACGCAGTGCCATATTGGCGTCCGCCGATGTGGTAAGCCCCACCAGAAACAGCCCCGACA
The DNA here is from genome assembly GCF_037055265.1 of Pseudomonas sp. ML2-2023-6. NCBI lineage: Bacteria > Pseudomonadati > Pseudomonadota > Gammaproteobacteria > Pseudomonadales > Pseudomonadaceae > Pseudomonas > Pseudomonas sp. ML2-2023-6. The sequence goes on from NZ_CP146347.1 coordinate 3,648,321, forward strand.
ACACCCCAAAGCTCCCGGCCATGGCGTACAGCGTGACCTTGATCCGCAGCAGCGACCAACCCGCCTTGGCAATCGCCAACGGGTTGCCCCCCGCACCGCGCAACACCACGCCCCAGGTTGAGCGCATCAAAAACAGATGCACCGCGATGGCCAACAAAACACAGACCACCACCGCAAACGGCAGCAGCGGAGTCTTAATCTTGACCAGTGCCTGCAACCATTGCGGCGCGCTGCCGCCGGGTGCAGGCAACAGCAGCACGGCGCCGCCGACCCAGATAAACGACATGCCCAGCGTCACCACAATCGCCGGTAGCTGGCGGATATGGATCAGCGCCCCCAGCAATGCATACACCCCGATGCACCCGAGCAGCGCCAGGCTGCCCAACAAAGGGTGATCGTTGAGCAGGGTCGCAGCGACACAGGCGACAAAACTGATAAAGCTGCCCAGAGAAAGGTCCAGATCGTTGACCGTGATAATCAACATCTGCGCGATGGTCGCCAAGGCAATGGGCACCGCTAGGTTGAGCATCAGGTTCATGCCCATGTAGCTCATGGCCCGCGGCTGCATGATAAAGATGGTGCCCAGCAATACGATCAACGAAAACGCCGGCAAGGCATTGCGCAGCCAGCGGGCGCGGTTGACCGCCGCACCCTGAGTGCCACTGAGCATGGGTTGGGGGTTTAACGTCATGGGTTGAGGCGCGTTCATGCCACCTCCTCCTGAAAGGAACTGCGCAGGATTTGCGCTTCACTCAGTTCATTGCGGGGCACGTCTGCTACCGCCTGACCGCTGCGGAACACGTAGATATGGTCACAGTGGTCAAGCTCTTCCAGCTCCGTGGTGTACCAGATAAATGTCCGGCCACGGGCCGCCTCCTCCTTGATGATCGCGTAGACCTCGCGCTTGGTGCCTACATCGACACCGCGCATTGGGTCGTCCATCAGGATCAGGTCGCTGTCGCTGCCCAAGGCGCGGGCAAACAGGGCCTTTTGCTGGTTGCCGCCTGAAAGCGACAGGATCGGCTGGTTCATGTCCGGGGTGCGAATGCCCATACGCGCTTGCCACTCGGCCGCCATCGCCTGTTCGGCCTGCGGGTCAATCAACGCGCCGCTCTTGAGTGCAGCCAAGGAACTGATGGTGATGTTTTCGGCTATCGACCACAGGCTGAACACGCCATCGGTTTGCCGATCCCCCGCGACCAGCGCCACACGCTTGCCGCTTGCAATGCGTTCGCGCAACAACTGCACCAGCAACTGGCTTTGGCCCTGCCCGGCCAACCCCGCCAGCCCGACAATCTCACCGGGCCAGGCGGCAACAGTCTGGCCATTTTGCTGGCGGGCCGGGCGTTGGTTGACGACCGGCTGTGCACTGCCGCGTTTGGAGACGAATTCATAATGTTCACCCTGCGAGCGGGTCACGGTGCCCATCGACTCCACCAGTGTGGCATGGGTAAACGCACGGGCCGCACGCACATCAACCACACAGCCGTCACTCATTACCGCTATCCGGTCACAGGTAGCGAGCATCTCGCCGAGGATATGACTGATCAGCACCACACAACCGCCGCTTTCAACATAGCGCCTTACGTAACCGAGTAATTGCTCGGCAACTCGCGCGTCCAGAGACGAGGTCGGTTCGTCAAGAATCACCAGCGCCAGGTGCTCATCAACACAGGTAAAGGCCCGGGCGATTTCCACCATCTGGCGCTGGCCGATAGGCAGGTCGGCCACCACATCGGCGGGGTTGATGCCGTGGCCGGGGAAGATACTGTCCAGGCTCGCCACAATCAGTGCGCCAGCTTTGCGCCGCCAGCCAAAGCCGCGCAATCCGGGGCACATCAGCCGGGTATTTTCGGCCACGGTCAGGTTGGGACACAGCGACAACTCTTGAAACACGCAGCGGATACCGTGCTGGCGTGCCACCTGCACCGAGTAGCCGTGGCGTACATCTTCACCGCCCATCAGCAACACGCCGCAGTCAGCGCGCAGGGTGCCCGCAAGAATATGCATCAGCGTCGACTTGCCCGCGCCGTTGTGGCCAATCAGGCCCAGACACTCCCCGGCATGACACGACAGATCCACTTCATTCAATGCGCGCACGGCGCCAAAATGCTTGCCAACCCCTTTAAGGTCAACCAGCGGTGCTGGGGTCATGGTCATGACTCTTTTCCTCGGCTGGCTGCGCTTACTGCGCCACAGGGCTCTTCAGTTGGGCGACGTCATCAACGCTATAGACATGGCTGACGATGCCGCCCTTCTCCAACCCCTTGAGCGAGCTTTCGAGTGTGTCCTGAGTCACGCTGATGGCGGGCGACAACAAGTCATGGGGCATTTGCTTGCCGTCGAGCAATTGCTGGGCGACCCAAAATGCCAGGCTGGAAATGCTTGGCGCACTGGAGATCGAGAAGGCCTCATAGCCATTGGCGTCCTTCTGTTTTTTCCACCAGGCCAACTCCTCTTCGCGGTTGCCGAAGATGATCACCGGCAGCGGGCGACCGGCTGCCGTAAATGCCTGGGCCACGCCAAAACCGTCATCGCCTTGCGTCACTACCGCGTCGATTTTCGGCAGGCTCGGCAAGATCCCCGCTACCGCCTTTTGCGCGGCCGTCTGCGACCAGTTGCCGTTGACTGAACCGACGACTTTCAACTGCGGATGTTTACTCGTCCCGGCCATGACCCCGGTGTGTATCAACTCGTCCACCGAGACACCGGCCAGACCGCGCACTTCAAGGATATTGGCGCCGCCAGGAAAGCGCTTGGCCAGATAGTCCATACCATCCAGACCGCTTTGCTTGAAGTCCATGGAGATGCGATACGCGCAGGGCTCAGTCACCACACCGTCAAAGGAGACCACGATGATTCCGGCATCGCAGGCCTGTTTCACTGCGCCGTTCAAGGCCGTTGGCGACGCCGCATCAATGACGATGGCGTTGTAACCCTGAAGGATCAGGTTCTGGATTTGTGCCGCCTGCTCGGTGGCCTGGTTTTCGCCGGTGGTAAATGAGTCGGCACCGGCAATGATCCCCGCCTTCACCTCCTGGTCAGTGGTTTGCTGCCAACTGCTGAGCATGCTTTGGCGCCAGGAATTACCGGCGTAATTATTCGACAGTGCGATGGTTTTATCGGCCGTGTCGGCCTGGGCGGACATAAAGGGGGCAAGCAACAATGCAGAAGACAACAAGGCGCAGCGCAGCATGTGACGTTCCATGACATAACCCTTTTTATTATTGTGGGTATCGGTCGCCGATTGATTCGGTCGTACCTGCTTACTGAGTGGCGCCGCCAGTGTGCTAGGGCCCAAGGCCTGTGTCTGGAGCGTTACTGCACACTTGATACCCTTTGCACGCAAATAACCTGCGGGATCCCGCAAAAGAAACGCGCATCCATGCAGCTCTTTTGCCTCTGCGCCGCCTGCTCTTTGGGCCATACTTCGCCCCAGGGCTACCACCGGGGAGCCTTTTCATGGAATGCAGGTCATGGCGCAAAGAGTCCCCATCGCGGCAGAGAACGTGTTGCACCACTTTCTGGGAATTTCCCGCGCACTGGCCGGACGCCTGGACTTTCAGTCAATGATTGAAGCAGTGTCCGAAGAGATTCGTTTTATCCTGCCCCATGACCATCTCGACGTCAGCCTGCTGCTGGACGACGACAATCACCTGTCGGCTTACGAGACCGGTCTGCATACGGTCTGGAGCGAATTTGCGATTCATCCGCTGGAAATAGCGCGCAGCCCGATCCGCACACTGCTGCTGGGCATGGAGCCGTATATCCTCAGCGACGACGCCATGAACGATGAACGTTTTCAATTCCCCGGCGCGCTCAACAACCCGATTTTCGACGCGCACTTGCGCAGCCGCCTGCATGTGCCGCTGCGCGCCCGGGGTGAAGTGATCGGCGCACTAAGTTGCTCCACCCATGTGGCCAACTTCTATACCCTCGATGACGTGCGCCACACCCAGCATGTGGCTGACTTGCTGGCGTCCTATCTGTACGCCTTGCGCCAGACTGAGCAAGCCAAGCAACTGGCCATTGCCCAAGCGCAGATCCGGGCCCGTGAAGAAGGCCTGCGCCTTGGTGTGCTGCGCCTCACCGAGGAGCTGGAAAACGAACGCCAGCGCATCGGTATGGACCTGCACGACCAGACCCTGGCTGACATGACCCGCCTGCACCGGCGCCTTGCCCGCCTGCAATTGCTCGACCAGGTTGCAGCCAGTGATCTGGCCCCCATCGGCCAAGCGCTATACGAAAGCATGCAGGAATTGAGGCTGATCATTGATGCGGTCAAACCGACCATCTTGCAACTGTTCGGTTTTGTCGAAGGCCTGGAAGACCTGTTGCTGCGTAGTGTGCGCAACAGTGGCCTGGCGATAGTCACGCATCTGCGCGATTACACGGACGGGCTGGCCAACGATTTGGCCGAGCCGCAAAAAATTGCCTTGTTTCGCATTATTCAGGAGGCCGTCAATAATGCGATCAAGCATGCCGCGCCGCATGCAATTGTGGTCGAAATTACCGCTACCCTCAGCCACTTGCACCTGACCATACTCGACGACGGCCCCGGCCTGAACAGCGTCAGCCGCCTGGAAACCGGGGGCATCAAGAACATGCAGGTTCGCGCTCAACTGCTCAGCGCCCATGTGCAAATCGACAAAGGCCCGGACGGTAAAGGCACCTGTGTGCAAATCAGTCTGCCGCTGCCGTCGAACGCGGGTCAGGCATAGGAAACAGTCATGGAAATCCTGTTAATCGAAGACGATCCGGTGCATCGCGCGTTCTTCAAGGAAGTCATCGAAGGCGCACTGCCCGAATGCGTGCGCTTGCATGAGGCCGAAGACGGGCTGGTAGGCGAGCGCCTGGCGCAAGAGTTTGCCATCACTTCGGTCGTCATGGACCTGCAAATGCCGCGTCGTACCGGGGTTGAGGCCGCACGGGCGATCTGGCGTGAACGCCCGCACACCTCGATCATGTTCTGGTCCAACTACGCCGATGAAGCCTACGTGCGGGGGATCTCGCGGATCGTGCCGGAGGGAGCGGCCTACGGCTACATCCTCAAGACCGCCTCGGAAGATCGCCTGCGGCTGGCACTGCGCAGCCTGTTTATCGAACAACAATGCGTGATCGACCGTGAGGTGCGCGGGGTACAGCAGAAAAGCCAGAACCAGCTGCTGGGTCTGACCGATACCGAGTATGAAGTGCTGCAAGATATCGCGCTGGGGCTGACGGACCGGGTTATTGCCCAGCGGCGCAACTTGTCGTTGCGCAGCGTGCAAAATCGCCTGCAACAGCTTTACGAGAAGCTGGGTGTGCGCCAACCCGGCGATGACAATGACAGTGCACCGGCCTTTAACCTGCGCTCGCGGGCGGTAAATGTGGCATTGCTGCGCAAGTTGCTGAACCGCACTGCACTGGAACAGGCGGAAATTGAACTGCAGGAATGGTTAAAGGACCCGCGCTTCAACTACCCACGGCACTGATGCCAGTTGACGGCCCAAGGCCGTCAACACTTCAGGTTGCCTGGCCCGCTTGTTTCAAACGGTACATTGTCCAGCCAAAACCCGCCAACGCCAGCCCTGCCAATGAACCCCCCACCAGGCCGATCCAGGCAAAGCCGAAATGGCTGCCAACCGAGCTGCCCAGCAGTGCACCGCCGCCGATGCCAATGTTGTAAATGCCCGAGAACATGGCCATCGCCACATCCGTCGCATCGGGCGCCAGGGTCAGCACCCTGGACTGCAACGCCAGGCCAAAACCCATGATCGCCACCCCCCAGACAATACTCAGCACGCCCAGGGACTCGATCCAGTTGCTGGCCGGCAACAGCAGCAACAGGCACAGCGCAAGCAGCCCCACAGCCGTGAGCAGGAAGCCTTGCGGGCTGTACTTGTGGAACCAGCTGAAGCACAGCGAACCGATAATCCCGGCGCCACCGAACAGCAACAGAATCAAGGTGACGGTGCTACCGCTCATGCCAGCCACGTTTTGCACAAAGGGTTCGATATAGCTGTAAGCGGTGAACTGCGCAGTGATCACCACCGCTGTCAGAACATAAACCGCCACCAGCGCCGGGCGCTTGAACAGTACCGGCAGGCTTCTGAGGGAGCCGGAGTTCTGGCTCGGCAGCAATGGCAGAGTACGAGCCAGCCAAAACACCAGCAACGCGGCCAGCCCGCCAATCACGATAAAGGTCGTGCGCCAGCCCATGGCCTCACCCAGCAAACGCCCCAGAGGCACACCCATCACCATCGCCAGTGATGTACCGGTTGCCAGCAGGCCCAGCGCCTGTACCTGCTTGCCCTCCGGCGCCAGCCGCACCGCCAGCGACGCAGTGATGGACCAGAACAACGCATGGGACAGCGCTACACCGATCCGGCTCAGCAACAGGATCCCGAAGTTGTTCGCCAGGCTCGACAGCACGTGGCTGACAATAAACAGCCCGAACAGAATCAGCAGCAACTTGCGCCGCTCCACGTTGCGGGTCATCAACATGATCGGCAGCGAGGCCAGTGACACCACCCACGCATAGATGGTGAGCATCAACCCGACACTGGCCGTGGTCATGTCAAAGCTTGCACCAATCGCGCTTAACAGCCCCACAGGCACAAATTCAGTGGTGTTGAACACAAAAGCGGCCAGCGCCAGCGCGATGACCGGCTGCCAGTTGGCGCTGGAGGAAGAAGTGGGGTTGCTCATTTAAGGGATGCACTGCTCGCTATCGATGATCTAACAGGCCCATGACCAAGGAGTCAGAACCACACAGGCTTGTAGTTTATAGCCTTATCGCAAAAGCGTTGATGAACATCAGCCATTGATCCAGATATTTTTAATGGATCCACTATGCGTGTGCGTTTTTAATTTTGTGTTCGGTAATCGCCAAAACACCTAAATAAGCCGCATATTTCCAGCGCGGCAAATTGACTTGAAAGTTCAAGATGCCGCCTAATGGATCCATAAAAGCAATAACACCTGATCTGGAGATTGGTCATGTACCCAAAAAACACTTGGTATGTCGCGTGCACCCCCGATGAAATTACCGACAAGCCCTTGGGCAGGCAGATATGCGGCGAAAAGATGGTTTTCTATCGCGGCCATGAAAACCGGGTGGCCGCTGTCGAGAATTTCTGCCCGCACCGCGGCGCACCGCTCTCGCTGGGCTATGTCGAAAACGGCAATCTGGTATGCGGCTACCACGGCCTGGTGATGGGCTGCGACGGCAAGACCGTCGAGATGCCCGGACAGCGGGTACGCGGCTTCCCGTGCAACAAAACCTATGCCGTGGTCGAACGCTACGGCTTTGTCTGGGTATGGCCCGGCGATCAGGACCAGGCCGACCCGGCACTGATCCACCACCTGGAATGGGCGGTGAGTGACGAGTGGGCCTATGGCGGAGGACTGTTTCATATCGCCTGCGATTATCGCCTGATGATCGACAACCTGATGGACCTGACCCACGAGACCTACGTCCACGCCTCCAGCATTGGCCAAAAGGAGATCGACGAAGTGGCCCCGACCACCACCGTTGAGGGCAACGAAGTGGTCACAGCGCGCCATATGGAAAACATCATGCCCCCGCCGTTCTGGCGCATGGCATTGCGCGGCAACAATCTGGCCGACGATGTGCCGGTGGACCGCTGGCAGATTTGCCGTTTCTCGCCACCGAGCCACGTCCTGATCGAAGTCGGGGTCGCTCACGCAGGCAAAGGCGGATATCACGCGGCGCCCGAGTTCAAGGCAGCGAGCATCGTGGTTGACTTTATCACTCCCGAAACCGACACCTCGATCTGGTATTTCTGGGGCATGGCACGCAACTTCAACCCTCAGGACCAGGAGCTTACAGCCACTATTCGCGAGGGTCAGGGCAAGATTTTCAGCGAAGACCTGGAAATGCTCGAGCGCCAGCAGCAAAACCTGCTGGACCACCCGCAACGCGCATTACTCAAGCTCAATATTGACTCGGGCGGCGTGCAGTCACGCCGGGTTCTGGACCGCATCATTGCCAGCGAACGCACCCCCGAACCACAACTGATCGCCACCGCGCAGTAACTCCCCGGGCATGGCGCATACACCTGCGCCCGCCCCCCAGAATGGCAACGCTTCGAGGATGTAACATGATTGATGTGGTGGTGGTATCGCGCAACAACGAAGCCCAAGGTATTTGCAGTTATGAACTGGCCAGCGTCGATGGCAGCGCCCTGCCCGCGTTCAGCGCCGGTTCGCATATTGATGTTCATCTGCCCGGCGGCCTGATCCGTCAGTATTCCCTGTGCAACCATCCCGAGGAGCAGCACCGCTATCTGATTGGCGTGCTCCGGGACCCGGCTTCACGCGGCGGCTCACAAAGCCTGCATGAACAGATCAATAGCGGCGACCGCCTGCGCATCAGCGAACCGCGCAACTTGTTCCCGCTGATCCATGAAGCCCGGCGCAGCCTGTTGTTTGCAGGCGGAATCGGGATCACACCGATTCTGTGCATGGCGGAACGCCTGGCCCACAGCGGGGCAGATTTCGAGGTGCATTACTGCGCCCGCTCCAGCGAGCGAGCAGCCTTTGTCGAGCGTATCCAGCTTTCGCCTTTTGCCGACCGGGTGTTTTTACACTTCGACGAACAGCCCGAAACGGCGCTGGATGCAGCCCGGGTACTGGCCAATCCACAAGCCGACAACCATCTGTATGTGTGTGGCCCCGGCGGTTTCATGCAGCACATTCTGGAAAGTGCCCGCACTCAAGGCTGGCAGGAACAGGCGCTGCACCGCGAATACTTCGCCGCCGCCCCCGTGGACAGCAGCAATGACGGTAGTTTTGCAGTCAAGGTAGGCAGCACCGGCCAGGTCTTCGATATTCCAGCCGATAAAACCGTGGTTCAGGTGCTGGAAAGTCACGGCATCGAGATCCCCATGTCGTGCGAGCAAGGGGTGTGCGGCACGTGCCTGACCCGGGTGCTTGAAGGCGTGCCGGATCACCGCGACATGTTCCTCACCGAGGACGAGCAAGCCTGCAACGACCAGTTCACACCGTGCTGCTCGCGCTCGAAATCCCCTCTGCTAGTGCTGGATATCTAAGCCTCAACCGGAGCGGTGAATGACCTTCATCCGCTCATCAGCCGTCGCCGAGCCGAAGATTTCGGCATAGCGCAAGGTCGCATTGGCATGCTCGCGCATAATTGCTTCGGCGCGAGCACCCTGGCGACTGACCAGCGCATCGAACACCGAATGGTGCTGCATATGGGCGTAGTTGAAACGCCGGTACTCACGCGCCATATCCTTGCGATCAACCGCCAGCGCCGTCACCGAAGCAAACGGCAAATGATCATTGCGCGCCAGCGCATCCGCGATAGCCGGGTTGTGGCTGCCCTCAACGATAACCTGATGAAAACGCATATTGAGATCGTGATACACCTCAAGATCGTCTTCAGTGACAAAGCCCTTGTCGAACAACTCATCACCTTGCAGCAAACATAACTCCAGGGCCGCCCGCGCCTCTACCGACAATCCGCGTTCGGCCGTTAACCGTGCCGCAAGGCCTTCTAGCACACCGCGTACTTCAACCGCACCCGCGATGTCATTGGCACTCACCGAACGCACCTGAAAACCGCGCCCGCCAAACCGCACCAACAGGCCTTCCTGCTCCAGAGTGCGGAAAGCCATACGGACCGGCATCCGAGAGACACCGAACAATTCAGCGGTGGGAGTTTCCATCAAGCGTTCGCCTGCGGCCAGTTCGCCCGAGGCAATCATTTTGCGCAGTGCGATCAGCACCAATTGACCTGGTTTGCTCATCCAGACAACATCCAGAAAACGTGAGCAGGCATAGTAACGCAAGAGCGGCTACAGGAATCAGGCAAGGTACAAACCAAACCTGTAGATACTCTGCTCCAGGTCAAGCCCCAGCGAGAGCGAGCCTGCTCGCGAATGATCTTCGCGAGCAGGCTCGCTCTCACGCTTGAAGTATCTTAAGCCGCTGCTGAAGGAACAAGGCTGCGGCTACAAGGCACGCAAAGACTTCTCGCGTTACATCGACAACGGATAACTCACCACTACCCGGGTCTGGTCGAAGTCGCTGTTAAAGCTGCGCCGGTTGGTGGCGTTGTTGACCCGCACACTCAGATTCTTCAGCGTACCGCTCTGGAAGGTATACCCGACCTCGGTATCGCGCTCCCACTCCTTGCCGTTGCTGCCCTGCTTGGTCGTTGCATTGTCGCCATGCCCATAGCGAACCATCGCCAGTAACCCCGGCACCCCGAGCGCAGCAAAGTTGTAGTCATAACGCGCTTGCCAGGAACGCTCGTCGGCGTTACTGAAATTACCGTTGAACATGTCGTTGCCCAGCGTACGCCCGCTGCTACCGTAGACCGACATCCAGCTGCTGTCGCCACTGACCCGCTGCAACCCCAGGTACAGTGTATGGCCACCGGTTGCCGCCGAAAACAGTCCGTATGCCGTGCGGCTGCTGACCTGGCCGATACGCGCACTGCCATCGTCCTTGTCGATAAAATAACCGAGGTTGGCGCCCAGCACCCAATCGCCTACCGGCTGTTTGTGCAGCACGTTGAAATAGCTTTGCTGATAGATATCCGCCAGCTGCGAATGCCACACGCCGACCTGCGTACGCTGCTCATTGAAGCGATATTCCGCACCGGCATAATTGAATCGGTCAGAGGTCACCCCCGGCGCAGCCCAGGCCGAGAGATCTTGCATATCCGAAGAGTTGCGCAAGCTTACAGCCCGGTATTGCCCAGCCTGCAGCCCCAGGCCTTCAATCTCTTTGGACACCAGCATGGCCCCGCGGAAGGTCTGGGGCAGCAGGCGACCATCGTCATAGCGCAACACCGGAACATCCGGCAGCAACTCGCCAATTTTCAACTCGGTTGCCGAAAAGCGGGCCTTGGCCGCCAGCCCCGCACGACCAAAATTGTCGGCTGCGCGCCCATCACTGTTCACCGGCAATAGCTCAGAGCCGCTGGCCACACGGCTGCTGTCGAGCTTGACCCCGAGCATCGCAATGCCTTCCAGACCAAAGCCCACTGGTCCTGGGGTGTAACCGGAACTGAACTTGAGAATAAAGCCCTGCGCCCATTCATCGACCTTGCTTTTACCTGCGCTGTGATCGCGAAAATCCCGATTGAAGTAGTAGTTGCGCAACAGCAAATCAGCCTTGGCACCGTCAATAAAACCTTCGTCCTGGGCCATTGCCGATGCGCAAACAGACAACGACAGCAAACTGGTGAGCATCTTCATTATTATTGTTCTCCGGTTTTTTGGGCGCAGCCGCTCCCCGCAGCTGAAATAGCCCGCCCAACTCTGTAGGTATGAGGAATGTGCCCGGCCAGGCCGGGCATTAATCAGGCGGCTGAATCAGGCCTCGGCCAATGCTGGCTGCGCCTGAGCCGCAGAAGGTTTGAGCAGCAGCAAACAACCTGCGGCAATGACAAAGACGACGGCAAATACCCCGTACAGATGCAGCGGCTGCCAGCCGCCATCCAGCAGGAAACCGGCCACGATAGGCGACAAAATTGCGCCAACACGGCCAATGCCGATACCCCAGCCCACGCCCGTGGCGCGCACTGATGCGTCATACACGACGGGGGACAACGCATAGAGCCCGGCAACGCAGCCATTGGCAAACATCCCGATCAGCAAGCCAAGCCCCAACGCAGTCATGACCGAAGACCCGGAGCCGACAAACAGCACCAGCAAACCTGCAGTAATCAGCATAAACAGCGACAACACACGGGTCAGCGGCCAGCGTGATGACAAGCCACCGATCAGTGCCGCGCCGAAGATTCCGCCCACACTCAGCAGCACGCCACCCGTAATGCCCTGCTGCGCCGAAAGCCCGGCCGACACCAGCAGTTTTGGGGTCCAGCTCATTACAAAATAGAACCCGAACATCACCAGGAAGAACAACAACCAGATCAGCAATGTGGTGCGCCGCATGGCCGGTGCCAACAGCTTGCTCAGGCCGGTACGGGTCCCTGCAGGGCTCGCCACCACAGCAGGCAATTGGCTCAGGGCCGGCTGGCCGAGTCGGCGGGCCAGACGGTTGATGCGCTGCAAGGCCGTGGCCGGGCGGCGGGCCAGCAAGAAGTCGAGCGACTCGGGCAGCCATAGCAGCACCAACGGAATCACTGCAAAGGTGGCAACGCCACCGAAAACAAACACCGAACGCCAGCCCCAATGCGTCAAGAACCAGACCGCCAGCAAGCCACCCAGGGTTGCGCCAAGGGCATAACCGGTGGATTGCAGGCTCACCGCCAGACCACGCCAGCGCTTGCTGGCATATTCACTGGCAATCACGTTACTGCTGGCCAGAATCCCGCCGATGCCCAACCCCGTCAGCCCGCGCAACAGCGCCAGTTGCAGCGGTGACTGGCTCAATGCCGAGAGCAGCATGCCCGTCCCGCTCACCACCAGACACAACAGGATCAACGGGCGCCGACCGATACGGTCCGCCCAGGGCGCGATAAACAGCGAACCCGCCGCCATGCCGAACAATCCGGCACTGAGCAACATGCCGATTTGCGCTCCGTTCAGCGCCCACTCGGCCGACACCGAAGCGGCAGTGAACGCCATCACCAGTACATCAAAACCATCGATCATGTTCAGCACGATGCAAATCCCGATGGCAAGCCATTGAAATCCCACCATCGGACCGTTATCCACGCGTAATTTCAGATCGATAGCCATCACTGCACCTGCCTGTCGCAAATGATCGGGGCATGGCAAGCAACGGTATTGCGCGCAGACATAAAACGGGCAGAACTCAGGCAGTTCTGCGCCCTGGATAAGCCTTTCATGACGAGACCCTTTTTTTTGTAATTTTTATGGGTGACGGTCAGGAGGGGATCCAGCCGTCACCAGGGCGCTAGTCAACCTGTTAATGGATCCACAGGCAATATGAGGAACTGGCGCACTCGCCAGAAAATCTGCAGATGAATACTGAAACCAATATGCTTAAATAATTTATATCCTTCAAAAACAAGAAGTTACATTTAGGCTATCGACTCAACTTTACCGTTCGATTATCGACCAGTCTCGTCACAAGGAGGCGCTGACACCGGGCTCAATTGGTTTTTAGCTTAGACAACCAGTCAATTGGATCCACTAACCCGACAACCTAGGGCTCAATAAACGCCAGGCCTGCCTTTGCCGCATGGATTGACGCAATGCGATAGTCAGCCTCGGGAAGCCCATAGGCGAAAAAGAAGTGTGCGGTTTGCAGCTTGCTGGCTTGCAACGGATCACTGTCGGGCAGCAACCGGGAAACACGCGCCGCACGCGCCCAGGCAAACCCCAACAGCGCAACGCCGCACAATTGCAAAAAGTCCCCGGCAACCCGATAGGGATATTCGCCCTCCTCTACAGCCCGCTCACGCACCGCACTCACTACCGCTGCCAGCTTGTCGCAGAGCACCGCCAGTTCAGTGCCAAAACTGGCGCAATCATTGGTACTCAAGGCCTGCGCAGCCTCTTCGCGCATCACCAGCAACAATTGGGCAAACGCCTGACCGTCATCGCCCAGCACTTTACGCAGCAACAGATCATTGGCCTGAATTTCGTTGCTGCCCTCGTAAATCATCGCGATCCGGCTGTCGCGCAGGGTTTGTTCGATGGCGAACTCGCTCACATAGCCGTAACCACCAAATACCTGCAGCGCACTGCTGGCCAGGTGGAACCCTTGGTCGGTGAAAAACGCCTTGATCACGGGTGTCAGCAGTTGTGCCAGTTGCAAGGCACGCTGACGTTCGACCGGGCTCGAATGATGCTCGGCCTGATCAAGCAGATGCGCCACCCAATAGCCCACAGCCCGCATGCCCTCGGTACAGGCGCGCAACTCAAGCAAGGTGCGGCGCATGGCCGGGTGGAAATGGATCGGGTCGGCGTCTGCGGCACTCACCCCGGCAGGCCGCACGGGGGCGCGCATTTGCTTGCGCTCCCGTGCATAGCTGCGCGCGTTCTGCCACGCCGCCTCGGCATGTCCCAGGCCTTGCAGGCCAACATGCAGCCGCGCCGAGTTCATCATCACAAACATCGCGGCCAGGCCGCGGTTGGCCTCGCCAATCAGCCAGCCTTGCGCTTCTTCGAACACCAGAGAGCAGGTGGCGCTCGCCCTGATTCCCATCTTGTGTTCGATACCATCGCAACGCACGTTGTTGGTCTGATGGTCATCCAATAGCTTGGGCACCAGAAACAGCGAAATGCCGCGACTGCCAGCAGGCGCATTGGGCAATCGGGCCAGTACCAGATGCAGGATATTGGCGCTCAGGTCGTGCTCACCACCCGAGATAAACAGCTTACTGGCGGTCACGCGGTAACTGCCGTCATCCTGCGGCTCGGCACGACTGCGTAGCAGGCCGACATCGCTGCCCGCCTGCGGCTCGGTCAGGCACATGGTCGGCAAGATTTCACCGCTGACAATCTGCGGTAAATATCGCGCCTTGATCCACTCCGGCGCATGGGCCTTGAGGCACAGGTAGGCGCCGTGGGCGATGCCGGTGTACATGGCCCAGCCGTGGTTGCTGGCATAGAGCATTTCCTGCAGCGCCGCATCGAGCAACTGCGGCAACCCCTGCCCTCCATCGGCCTCATCGCAGGCCAGGGCTGACCAGCCGCCTTCGGTATAGGCACGATAAGCCTCAACAAAACCGCTCGGAGTGGTCACCTGGCCTGCCTCAAAACCGCAGCCCTGGCGATCGCCGCTGCTGTTGAGCGGCGCAAGAACCTGGCTACTGAATCGCCCGGCCTGTTCCAGAACCTGCTGCGCCAGGGCCAGATCCAGCCCCTCGAAACGCGTGGTTTGCGCCCAGGCCCGCGGGGCATCAAGCCAGTGTTCAAAGACAAATTGCATATCGCGCAACGGCGCCTGGTACTGCCACATGGGAAAACCTCAATTCGTCGAAAAAAGCGGGTTCTCGATCAGTACCGCCATGCCCTGACCGCCACCCACACAGGCCGCGGCAATCCCGTAACGCAGATTTTGTTCGCGCAGTTGCCGCGCCAAGGTCAGCACCAGACGCAAACCGGTCGCCGCCAAAGGGTGCCCCAGGGCGATAGAGCCGCCACGGCAGTTAAGCTTTTGCCTGTCCAGTTCCAGCCCCTGCGCCACAGCCAACACCTGCGCTCCCTGCGCCTCGTTGATTTCGAAACGGTCGATGGCATCCAGCGCCAGACCGCTGCGCTGCAGCAGTAGCTGGATTGCAGGCACCGGACCGATCCCCATCAGTTGCGGTTCCACGCCAACCACCGCAGTGGCCAGCAGGTGAGCCAGGGCTGGCTGGCCCGCCGATGCGCGAGCGACCAGCGCTGCCGCCGCACCGTCCACCACCGCGCAACTGTTGCCCGCGGTTTGCACGCCGCCAGGATGGATTGCCCCAAGCCTGGCCAGAGCCGCTGCATCGGTCGAGCGCGGGTGGCTGTCAAGGCTGACCGTCTCACAACGGCGCGGCAGGCTGATGCCCCGCGACTGATAGCCATCAAGCTCAAACACTTCATTGCGCAGGGTGACTATTTCATCCGCCAGCCAGCCGCTGGCCTGGGCATGTAACGCCTGCTGGTGGCTGTTCAGGGCATAGCTGTCCACCGCCTCGCGGCTCAAGTCATAACGAATGGCGAGGTGTTCCGCCGTGGCGATCATGTCCAACCCTGGGGCCGGGTCGTACAGTGCCTCCCAGAGAAAGTCCTTGAACTCCACCGCAGCCCCCAGACGAAAGCCGCCGCGATGGGTGTAGGCGGCAATCGGGTTGCGCGACATGGACTCCGTACCCACGCACAGCGCCAGTTGCATGCCGTCGCGCACCTGCCCGGCGGCCTGGTGCAGCAGTTCGAACCCGGTAGCACAAATACGGTGCACCGCCAGCGCCGGTACTTGGTGCGCCACGCCGCTGTAAAGGCCGATATGCCGCGGCAGCATGTAGGCATCAAAACTGGCCTGAGCCATGGAGCCGGCCAGTACCGAATCCACCATTCGCCCATCCAGCCCGGCACGCGCCAGCACTTCGCGACCGACCTTGATCCCCATGTCGATTGGCGATACCTGGGCCAGCGCCCCACCGAGGTCGACCCATGGCGTGCGCAACGCTTCAACAATGGCCACATCCGTGAACGCCGAGTATTGCCCCGTACTGCTCACGACGGTTTACCGGCACGCAGGATCGAAGGCTCCAGGCCTCGATACAACGCCTCGACGTGTGCTGCTCGCCATTGCAGTACCGCACGCTGATTGATCGAACCCTTGTCGGTAATTTCACCGCGGTCAATCGACGCAGCTTCATCCTGCAATGCAATCCACTCAAGGCGGCTGGCATTGCCGCTGGCCTGACGATTAAGGCGCTGCAACCAATCAGCAAACCACAGGCGCACCGGCTCGCTGGCCAGCACTTGTGCATCGCTGGCCTGCGCGGGCAAACCCGACAAGCGTCGGCACTCGTACAACCGCGCAAACACCAAAGCCCCCAGGCATTCACGATCCGGCGCTGCAATCACAAGATCCTGAACATAGGGCGAACCCTCGAGTACTGCCCGGTTGCGCAACGGCCCGACGCTGACAAAGACCCCGGACGACAGCTTGAAGTCCTCGGCCAGTCGGCCATCGAACATCAGCCCGAATTGAGGGTTGCAAGGGTCGGCCAGCTTGATCGCATCACCGGAGCGGTAATAGCCTTCATCATCAAACGCCTCGGCGCTCTGCTCGGGGGCGCGCCAGTAACCGGGCATGATATGCGGTCCGCGAAAACGTCCTTCCAGCTTGCCATCCACCGGCACCAGTCGCACCTCGCAGCCCGGCGCGGGCAGACCGATATAACCGGCCATGGACAATGGCCCGGTGGTAAACGTGCACGAGGGCGAGGCTTCGGTCATGCCGAGCCCGGCCATCATCCGGATACGCTCGCCGCAATGTTGCTCGGCAACCCGGTCGAGCCGGTCCCAGACACTTTGCGAGAGCCCCGCGGCAGCGAAAAAGAACAGCTTGATGCGGGCAAAAAAGCGCTCGCGCAATTCACCGTCGGTTTCCAGCGCCGTGACCAGCTCCTCCCAGCCCTTGGGCACGGTGAGGTAAGCGGTGGGCGAAATCTCCTTGAGGTTGCGCAGGGTTTCGGCAAAGCCCTGGGCGGTCGGCTTGCCACCATCCAGATACAACGTGCCGCCGTTGTAGAGCACGATACCGAGGTTATGACTGCCGCCAAAGGTATGATTCCAGGGCAGCCAATCCACCAGCACTGGCGGTTCTTCGGCAAACACCGGGAAGGTCTGCAGCAGCATTTGCTGATTGGCGCAGAGCATGCGCTGGGTGGTGATCACGGCCTTGGGCAGTTTGGTTGAGCCCGAAGTGAAGAGAAATTTGGCGATGCTGTCCGGGCCGCACGCCCGGAAAGCCGCTTCGGCCTCGGCGCCACCGGGGTGCGCCAGCAAACTGGCGAAACTCACTTGGGGGCGCCCTGCCAACTCACCGTGCACGGCCACCAATGGCGTGTCGCCGGGTAATACGGCTTCGATGGCGCGCTGATAAATCGCAGCATCGCTGACAAAAATCAAACCCGGCTGCAACAGGTCGCAGACATGGCGCAACTTGGCGAAGTCCTGGGACAGCAACGAATAGGCTGGCGAAACCGGGCAGTAAGGTATGCCGGCGTACATCGCACCCAGTGCCATCTGTAAATGCTCGATATCGTTACCCGACAGAATCGCCAACGGACGCTCAGCACTCAGACCATAAGCGAGCAGGCTTTGCGCAATGGCGCGCACATCCGCAAGCATTTGTGCATAGCTGATGCGCCGCCATTCACCGCTGGTATCCCGGGCGGCGATAAAGGTCTGCTCAGGCGTTACCTGCGCCCAGTGCAACAGGCGGTCAAGCAAACGCTCGGGTCTTGGCAGCAGC
The DNA here is from genome assembly GCF_037055265.1 of Pseudomonas sp. ML2-2023-6. Lineage (NCBI taxonomy): Bacteria > Pseudomonadati > Pseudomonadota > Gammaproteobacteria > Pseudomonadales > Pseudomonadaceae > Pseudomonas > Pseudomonas sp. ML2-2023-6. The sequence goes on from NZ_CP146347.1 coordinate 3,666,192, forward strand.
GCTTCGAGCGAGCGCATATGCAAGATGCCGCCTTCTTCCACCACTTCGACCTGCGGGTGCCCGATGGTTACCTGGCGATAACGCGGCGCAGGTGCATCGCCCCGTGCCTGCAATTTGAATTCGAAACTCACGTCGTATTCCTCCAGCAAGGCATGCGCTGCCCGTCCGACATCTAAGCGGCATGGCGCAGGCATGGCAGCGCGTGGCTGCATCCTTGTTATTGTTATGCCTTGTGCAGACGATCAGATCGGGTAGTGACGCGGCCCGTTCTGCAAGGTGATCCAGCGCAACTGAGTGAATTGCTCGATCGATGCCTTGCCGCCGAAACTGCCGTAACCGCTGGACTTGACTCCGCCAAAGGGCATTTGCGCTTCGTCGTGAACCGTGGGTCCGTTGATATGGCAAATGCCCGACTCGACCCGCTGCGCCAGTGCCAGGGCGCGCCCGGTATCACGGCTGAAAATCGCCGCCGACAAACCGAACTCCGAATCGTTGGCCAGCTTCAGCAGCGCTTCATCCCCCTCCCCGCGCATCAGTACCGCAACCGGGCCAAAAGACTCTTCGCGGTACAGCCGCATGCTCGGGGTCACGCCATCGAGCAAGGTCGGTTGCATGATGCTGCCCTCAACCTGACCGCCCACCACCAGCCGTGCGCCTTTGGCGACGGCATCGTCGATCAGCGCCTTGATCCGCGCTCCTGCGCTGGCATCGACCAGCGAACCGAGCACCGAGTCGCCCGCTTCGGGGTTACCTGCACGCAAGGTCGCAACCTTGGCTGCCAGCTTGGCGACAAAAGCGTCTGCCACCTGACTGTCGACGATCAGACGCTCGGTGGACATGCAAATCTGGCCTTGGTTGAAGTAAGCGCCAAAGGCTGCCGCTTCGACCGCGGCATCGAGATCCGCATCGTGCAGCACCAGAAACGGCGCCTTGCCACCCAACTCCAGAAGTGCCGGTTTCAGGTGACGTGCTGCCAACTCGGCAACAATGCGCCCCACATGGGTTGAGCCGGTGAAGTTGACACGGCGTACCGCCGGGTTGGCGATCAGCCGCTCAACAATTGCCGGGGCATCGGCTGGGGCATTGCTGATGATGTTGACCACCCCATCACCCAGCCCGGCGTCCTGCAAGACCTGGCCGATCAGCCGGTGGACCGCCGGGCTCAGTTCAGAGGCCTTGAGTACCACGGTGTTGCCGCACGCCAGCGGCATGGCCAGGGCACGGGTAGCCAGAATCACCGGGGCATTCCAGGGCGCGATCCCCAGGATCACGCCACAGGGTTGACGCAAGGCCATGGCGAAACTGCCGGGCACATCGGAGGGGATCACTTCACCGTTGATTTGCGTGGTCATGGACGCGGCTTCGCGCAGCATCCCGGCCGCCAGCTTGACGTTGAAGCCATACCAGTTGGGCATGGCCCCGGTTTCCGGGGCGGTTGCAATAAACTCGGCGGCCCGCGCCTGCATCAGCTCGGCGGCGGCGAGCAGTCGCGTACGCCGCTCGTTGGGCGCCAGTGCGGCCCAGACAGGAAACGCCGCCTGAGCTGCCGCAACGGCGGCATCGGCATCTTCCAGGGTGGCGGCGGCCACGCGCGATACCACTTCACCGGTCACCGGGTTGCAGCGCTCGTACGTTCGGCCATCACGGGCCGGGCACGACTTTCCGCCGATCAGCAGGGGCACGTCCAACATGGTGATTCCTCTTTATTGTCGTTATCGGGAATTCATTTGCAGGGTGCAACCGGCGCACCCTGAACATCGTGATTAGCGCTTGTAAGCCTGCAGGCCGGGCTTGATGCTCTTGTCATCGAGAAACTGCTTCATACCCTGCTCACGCCCGCCTTCAGTATCCAGCAATCGCGATTGATCGAGCTTGGCGTACAGGTAGTCTTCGTTCTGTTCCCAGGTCAGTTCGCGGCAACGCTTGAAGCCATGCTTGGCCGCACGCAGTACCACCGGGTTTTTCTCCAGCAGGTTGCGCGCCAGCTCAATGGTGACTTCACGCAGTTGCGCCAGCGGCACGCTTTCATTGACCAGGCCCATTTCGGCGGCCTTACGCCCGTCAAAGGTTTTGCCGGTCATGATGTAGTACAGCGACTGGCGGTGGCCCACGGTGTCTGCCATAGCCTTGCTCACCAGATTACCCGGTGGAATGCCCCAGTTGATCTCCGACAGGCCAAAGGTCGCTTCATCGGCACAAATGGCCAGATCGCATGCCACCAGTGGGCTGAAGCCACCGCCAAAGCACCAGCCATTGACCATCGCGATGGTCGGTTTAGCGTACATGCGCAGCAACTTCCATTGCCATTGCGAGGCTTCGCGGCGGATTTTTTCCTGGAGGATTTCGGGACCGGCGTCCACTTCGCGGAAATACTCTTTCAAGTCCATGCCCGCCGTCCAGGCATCGCCCGCACCGGTCAGCACCAACACCCCAGCCTCGGAATCCTGTTCGAGGGTTTCCAGTACATCAATCATTTCGCGGTTCAGGGTCGGGCTCATGGCATTGCGCTTTTCCGGGCGATTGAGGATCACCCAGGCGATGCTGTTTTCGATTTCTACTTTGACGGTTTTCCAGCGGCCTTCGTACTTGCTCATGGCGATAGCTCTCTTGTTGTTCGCTTGAAGTTGAGTAAAAACTAACCGGCAAAATTAGTTATGTCAATTAACCATTAATTAAATTAACCAAATTTATTCCCTGCAAACGCACGTCAAACAAAGCAACGGTGGCTATCACCTTGCAATCGCGGCAAACTAGATACGTTTATTAACTTCATTCGCGCAAGGACCTTTTCTTTATGGCCAAGCCTGCCACCCCTGCCGACGTTCAGGAGGCCCTGCCTGCAACCCCGGACGCACAGGCCCCCTTGGACACCGCGCTGGACGAACTGATTGGCTATGCCATGCGCCGCGCCCAGCTCAAGCTGTTCCAGAACCTGATCGGCCGCCTGGCGACCCATGACCTGCGCCCCGCGCAGTTTTCGGCGATGGCTATCATCGACCAGCATCCCGGCCTGATGCAGGCCGACCTGGCCCGTGCGCTGGCCATTGAGCCGCCGCAAGTGGTGCCGTTGCTGAACAAACTGGAAAGTCGTGCGCTGGCGGTACGGGTCCGATGCAAACCCGACAAGCGCTCCTACGGCATATTCCTCAGCAAGACCGGTGAAGCGCTGCTCAAGGAACTCAAAGCCATCGCGGCCCAGAGCGATATCGACGCGACTTCGGCGCTGGATAGCGCCGAGCGCGAAGAACTGCTGCGGCTGTTGAAGAAGGTGTATCAGAACTGAGCAGTGTGCGATTAGTGGATACCTGTAGCCGCTGACGAGCCGTGCGAGGCTGCGTCCGGCTGCGCTGCAGTCGTAGTAATCCGGTTTCACGAGGGCTTCGCCCTCGAACGCAGCCTCGTTCCTTCGGCAGCGGCTACAGGTGATTACGCTGGGGACCTACCAGATCGGTAAGGTGTAAATCGCCAGGAAGCGGGTCTGGTTTTCATCGCGAAAGGCAGCACCAGTCGGGAAATCGTTGCGATAGATCGACTTTCGCGCCAGAAGCCCGAGGTTTTTCAGCGGCCCGCTCTGGATCACATAACCCAGCTCCATCTGAAATTCCCGCTCCTTGCGATCATCCGCATTCAGGGCCGCCAGCTCGATATTGTCACCGCGCACATAGCGCAGTCGCCCTTTCAAACCCACCAGCCCCACCGCCGTAAAGTCGTAGTCATAGATGGCTTGCCAGGTGCGCTCCTTGGCATTGAGGAAGTCCGAACTCATGGTCAGTTCGCTCATGCCCATCAGCTCGGTGCCGGAGATATAGGGCGTGGCCGTATCACCACTGGAATGCATATAACCCACGCTGAAGCGATGCGCGCCCAGTCGATAACCCAGTAACGCCGAAGCGTTGATATTGTCGACTTTGCCAGCCTTGGCGCTGCCCGCTTCATCACTGAAAAAACTGCGCACATCGGTAGTCAGCACACCGCCCCCCAGGGGCAGGTCATGCAGCAATGCCAGGGTGCTTTGCTTGTACAAATCCGCCACTTCGACATGGTAGGCGCGCAGGCTAAGTTCCTTGCTGACCTGATAATCACCGCCCGCGTAGGCCAGGTGCGAAGTTTCTGCCGAGCCCTTGAATCGGCCATTGGGCGAAGCAATGGTCATGGCCTGGTAATTGGTGGAGTCGCGCTTGTTGATGGCGTCGATATAGCCGGTGTTGAAGGTCAGGCCTGCAATCTCTTTCGAGCTGAGGATGGTTCCGCGAAAAGTTTGGGGCAGCAAGCGCGACGGGCTGGCAAAGGCAAACGGCAAGAAGATCGAGACATCCCCGGTCTTGAGCGTGGTCTGGCTAACACGCAGTTTGCCGGTGAAGGCCAGCCGCGAATACTCATCTGCGGCCTGCTTGTCACTGTTGACCGGCAACAGTTCGGTACCGCTGCGATCAGGCGAAGAGTCCAGCTTGACCCCCAGTAAACCGCGCACATCCAGGCCAAAGCCGACCGTGCCTTCGGTAAAGCCCGATTCCACATTGGCGATAAAACCCTGGGCCCATTCCCGTGCAGCGGTTTTGGCACCGCCGTCCTTGTAGTCGCGGTCCATGTAGTAGTTGCGCAGGGTCAGAGTGCCGTGGCTGTCCTCAATAAACCCCTGAGCCCAAAGCGGAGTGGAAAACAGGCTCAGGGCAAGGCACGAGAGAGGGAATAAACGAAGGGCGCTTTGGTTGAGCTTATGCATATTGAATGTCCATTTATTGTTGTTTTTGAACGAACCAGAACGCTCTTGTGGCGTTTCCTGGGCACGAGAATGTAAACAACTCATGGCAACGTCAATCATAAACAGCCGATAATCGAACGTTATGTTTATTATCTAGTTATGCATTCCGACTGGTTAAACAAGCTAAAACCTTGTTTTAAACGGCTTAAATGGCATTTTTATCCCATCAGTCATCACAGCTTCTTTTTTTAGTTATCTTTGTTAATCTTTATTTGGCTCGCAGAAAGCCCCCCTACAAAAACAATAATGAGGTTCGCCCATGAACACTCCACAGCAGCGTTCAACGCTGACAATCGCTTTGTGCTTCATCGTTGCGCTTATCGAAGGATTTGACCTGCAAGCTGCAGGCACCGCCGCTGCAGGCCTGCGCCAAACGTTCACCCTGGACCCGAAAATGATGGGTTGGGTGTTCAGCGCCGGGATCATCGGCCTGCTGCCCGGCGCATTCTTCGGTGGCTGGATTGCCGACCGGATCGGGCGTAAAAAAATCCTTGTCGCAGCGGTCATCCTGTTTGGCGTCTTTTCGTTACTGACCGCCTATGTAGACAGTTACTCACACCTGCTGTTGGTGCGCTTCATGACCGGCCTGGGTCTGGGCGCCGCCCTGCCCAACCTGATCGCCCTGTGTGCCGAAGCGGTGGACGAACGCCGTCGCGGCACGGCCATCAGCATCATGTACTGCGGCGTGCCACTGGGTGGCGCACTGGCTGCGGTGGTGGCGATGTTCTCCCATGAACACTGGCAAACCACCTTTATCATCGGCGGGTTGGCACCGCTGCTGGTGGTGCCGCTGATGATCATCCTGCTGCCCGAATCGCGGGTGTTCCGCCAGGACGTCAGCCAGGCCTCGCGCGTCTCCACCGGCCAGGCCCTGTTCGGTGAAGGCCGTGGCCGTTCGACCCTGGCGTTGTGGCTCAGTTACTTCTTCACCTTGACCGTGATGTACATGCTGCTGAACTGGCTGCCCACGCTGCTGCTCGACCAGGGCTTTAGCAAGCCGCAGGCGGGCATGGTGCAAATGCTGTTCAATATCGGCGGCACCTTGGGTTCCTTGCTCGGCGGGCTGCTGCTGGACCGCTGCAACCCGATCAAGGTGGTGCTGGCGGTGTATGCCGGTTTGCTTGCGTCACTGGCCGGGATTGGTTTTTCGGTGGGGATCGTACCCGTGGCCACGGCCGGTTTTGCGGTGGGCCTGTTTGTGATGGCGGCGCAGTTGGTGCTGTATGCAATGGCCCCGCCGCTGTACCCGACCTCAGTGCGGGCTACCGGCGTCGGTGCGGCTGTGGCCATCGGGCGTTTGGGTTCGGTTGCTGGTCCCTTGGCCGCAGGGCAGATCCTTGCCGCCGGGGCCGGTACTGCCGGTGTGTTGTTGGCAACCTCGCCGGGGCTGGTGATTGCAGCCTTGGCGGTGATTACGGTGATTGCCCGCGCCAATCAGGACCCGAGCCTGAAACCGGGGCTTTGTAGCCGCTGACGAGCCACGCGAGGCTGCGAAACCGTGGTTAAAAAACGGTCTCGGCCGCGTACCAGCGCTCTGTTTGTTTAGAGCATGCCGATCTCAGGATTCAAATCTTTGAATCCTGAGATCGCGGGGCTGTCTGTTATTAAGGTTCGACGCACTACAATAATCGAATCTCAAGGAAGACCCGCCATGCCATCCTCCCCTCCCAGCCAGGCAAAGGGCGTCTTCGGACTGTTCTGCCTGGCCAGCTACCTGTTGTCGGTGTCTTATGGCAGCACATTTTTATTGGCCATGATGCTCAGGGCCCACGGCGGCAGCGAGTCGGATGCGGGCACAATCATCTCGGTGGCCATGCTCAGTACCTTTATGGCAGTGATTTTTTCCGGGCACCTGACCGACCTGTTCGGCGCACCCAAAGCGATTGCCGCCGGGGCGCTGCTGCTGGGCGCAGCCTGCCTGGGCTTTGCCAGCGTGCCAGGGTATGGCGCAGCAGTGCTCGTGTTCGGCTTGTTACTGGGGTTGGGCTGGGGGGTGTTTTACACCCTTGGGCCAATCGTCGTGGCCATGCTTATCGAGCCCACGCAACGGGTTAAATACTTCGCCTTGCTGTCGGGCAGCATGATGAGCGGGATCGGCACCGGCCCCTTGCTCGGGCGCGCGGCCCAGGGGTTGGGTTACCCGGTGGAGTCGGCGTTTCTGGTGGCGGCGCTTGCCAGCCTGCTGGGCGGCCTGATGTTTATCGCCATCGGCCCGAAAATCAAACACCAGCACAGCACATCCGGCCCGGTCACCGTGTGCAAAATCACCCCCCGGGCTGCGGGGTTGGTGCTGCGTTCCAAAGCCGTGCTCGCGATTATCATGGTCGGGCTGGGCGGAGCCATTTTTGGCGGGCTATCGAGTTTTCAAACCTCTTATGCCGCGCTCAACCAGCTGGACTACTCACTCTTCTTTTTGGGCTTCATGGGTGCAGCGATCTCCTGTCGCCTGTTGATTGCAGGCTTTATCGTCAAGCGCGATCCCTATGTCATGGCTTGCCTGCTGACGGCTTTGATCGTGGTTTCGGTGCTGATGCTGATGTTCTTCGTCAGCAGCGGCATTACCTATTTGCTGGCCGCCGTTGTGCTTGGGGTTGGCTACGGCCTGACGTATTCGGTGATCAATGGGCTGGCGGCCAACGAGGCGCCTGCCGGGTATACGCCGCAGTCGCTGGTGCTGTTCAGCCTGGCGTACTTTATCGGGGTGTTCGGGTTTCCCTGGCTAGCCGGGCAGATCATCGTCAACTACGGGATGCCTGCCCTGCTTTGGATCATTCTGGCAGTTGCTGTGTGCAACTGGACGATTACCCTGGGGCGCCTGGTATGGCGGCGTACTACCAGACTGGCACCGGGCTGTCCGGTGCAACACGCTGGTATCCGCTAAGGCTGTTGCCGAGCCACCCGCTCCTGCGAGATCAAACGCTCGGCCAGTCTCAGCATGCCTTCCGGGCCACCGGCACTTTGATCAAACCGGTACTTGCGATCGACGATCAGTACCGGCACCCCGGTAACACCATATGCACGGACTTTCTGTTGTGCATCAATGACCCTGGCCTGTACTTCATCGGAGGCATAAACCTTGATAAACAGCGCCTTGTCGATGCCATGCCCCAGCAAAAAGTCGCCCATTTGATCGGGGCTCACCAGTTTTTGGCGATGACGAATCGCCTCAAACACGGCCCGATGTACCGATGGCTCGGCCTGCATGACTTGCAAGGTCAGGAAGAGCCGGCCGTGGATATCCCAAATGCCGCCGAACATGGCAGGGATACGCTCGAATTTCACATCTGCAGGCAAGGTTTCAACCCAGGGATTGATGGTGTTTTCCAGGTTGTAGCAGTGCTGGCAACCATAGGAAAAAACCTCGACCACCTCGATTTGCGTGCCTTCGAGCTTCTCTACGGGGGGCGATAATTCGATGTACTGATTAGCCGCTACCGCGATGCTTGCGCCCAGAGCGCCTGAAATTAAAACCGCACACAAAAAACGTACCGTGAATCCGTAAAACATGAGTATCCCTTAGCCTTGCAGCAAGAAGCGTTGCAGGGGCTTGTCCGCCAAAATCACTTTCAGCAATACAGCACCCCCCATGGGTTTGTGAAACCAATAGCCCTGGGCCGAATCAACGCCCAGATGTTGCAAGTGCGCGCACTGCGCTTGTGTTTCGACCCCTTCGGCGACCAGTTCCAGATCCAGAGATCGGGCCAGGGCCGCGACACACTCGATGATGCGAGTCTCTTTTACCCCCTGGGACCTGGCGACAAACTCCGCATCCAGCTTGATCTGACTGAAGGGCAAATCGGCCAGACGCATAATTGACGAATACCCTGTACCGAAGTCATCAAGGGACAGCTTCAAGCCGTGTTTAATCAGCGTGGCTATGTTTTCGACACACTCCGCATCAAGGTCCAGGCCCTCTTTTTCGGTGACTTCAAGGGTGATTTGATTGAGCGGCACCCCGGCCTTTTTGATCTGCCATACCAACGCTTCGGCAAAACCACTATCGGCCAGTTGACTGGCTTCAATATTGTAAGAGAACACCAGCGACTCACCGATGGAGTACAGGTACTTGTGCAACTTCAACCCCTGGGCAAGCAGGCAAGAGAACAACTGCTGGTGAAGGTCTTCGTTACTGATCAAATGCAGGAAGAACAGAGGCGACAACAGGCCATGTTGAGAATGCTTCCAGCGGGCCAATACTTCCACTCCGAGGATTTTTTGCGTGGCAAGGCATACTTTTGGCTGAAAATAAGGAATGATTTCTTTCTCATCCAGCGCGCGCAGCACCTCGAGTTCACACATCAACTCAGCACGCAGGGCCGTCGATGAAATCGACTGACCATTATTTGTTTGAACTTAATTATCCCCGCCCACAACGTGTAAATTCACCACCCCGCAGCATGGCTGCAATGCAGTCATTCGAGGCCTGCGAAAAAAAACAACAGCCCCAAGCTCCTGCACAGGAATCACCTGCGGAAAAATACCAGCCTATCGTCTTGCTCTTTGACGCAACATAAGACAATTCTTGAATAGCTCGCCGAGCGGTCTTGTTTGACCGCTCAAGAACGCGCCAGCAACTATTATTTATACGTCACACTAAAAGCCGCCTTGGCATTCGCCACACCCGGTTCCGGCCCCATTGGGCTGTCACTGGTCTGGATATAGCGGGCTTTCAAATCAATACTCATGCTAGTTCCCTTTACTTGTGCAAGGGGCACATCCTCATTGAGCTTCAAGGCCGTGACCCCGTCTTTACGCATGATTTGCACCGCCACGCCCTTGGCGGTTGAATCTGTGGTCAGGCCCACAATACCTCTGGCCGCATCAATAATTGCCGAACCGCCAGCGCCCTCAAACTTTATATTCACATTGGAATTTTCATAAAAGTTCCAGGACTGGTCTGTCGGGTAAGTACCGGCAACACAACTGGTTAACGGAATGGAGAAGGCCTTGCTGTCAAGATAGCTGTCCTTGCCTTTGAACTCACGGCGCTGAACACTCCCCATGGGCACATCGATATACGTCTGCCCTCCGGGGGAACTATTGGGCAAGGAGCACTCGGAGCGGATAACAGAACCTGTAACAAAAACACTAAACAGAACTTTACTGCCCGAATAAAACCTCACGGCAGACGTACCATTTACCAGCTTGGTCGTGCCAACAGGGATATCATGACTTGTTTTAACCAAGGTAAACCGGACAACAGCGGGAAAACTAATCACCCCATTCAATTGGGTCATTCGAATGGTAAAGGGTGAATAACTGTAGTTACCAGACACTACTTCCCACCCTTTCAATGCTAACCATCTGCTCTCCACGATCATTCCAACGCCTGGAATATTGGTTTTGAAGACTGTCCCATCGTGTAAAAGGGCAGGAACTTTAATGCCCGGCACAACGGGCCAATTTGCCAGGGTGGAGAGAGTATCACCGCGATTACATCGGAGACTACCCGAGAAGCTATACGTATAACTTTTACTTGCCGTCCCTATCACCGAGCCTATTGGCGCATCACGAGGAACATAGTGGCTACCCATATCAAACGTCGGAAACTCGTTGTCAAAGTCAGCCGTACAGTCAGCCCGCGCAACACCACTGACTAACACACAAACCCACACCATCGCGAGACTTGTCACATAACGTTTATCTACACCGATAAACTTCATAAACACCCAACCTGCATAAATACGTCTGTATCCATACCCTAAAGAACAATCCGTGTTCGAGCACCCTGCACTTTCTTGAAAACACACAAGAACGGTCTTGAATTCACTCAGTGGCTTATATCAATGCCCCCAAACCACCGTTTAACTGACATGGTGAGCATTTGCGTCGCTATACTGCCACTCGCTTTTTTCAGTCATATTTGCGCGAGTGGATTTATGAATAAAACCATTATCATCGTCGACGACCACCCTATTATATGCAGTGCAATCAAGGCGATGCTGGAGCGCAATGGCTTTGACGTGCTGGCCGAATCCGCCGACGGTATCGATGCACTGAGCAAAATTCGCGCCTTGGCGCCAGAATATCTGTTGCTGGATATCGGTATCGACGGTCTGGACGGACTCTCGGTGCTACAACGTATTAATGCCGAACAACTGCCCGTCAAAACCATGGTGTTCACCTCTAACCCGGCCAACACCTATGCCTCCCGTTGCATGCAAGCCGGGGCAGTGGGTTTTATTAATAAAAACGCCAGCCTGGATGTGCTATTAAAAGGACTCAATACCCTCGCCGAGGGGTATCTGTATTTCCCCAGAGAAGTCCTGGCGCACTACCGCGAATCGGATCAAAAAGCGGATAACACGCAGCACCAACTGACCGATAAAGAAGTAATCGTGCTGCAATTGCTGGCCAAGGGCCTGAGCAATCTTGAAATTGCCGAAAAGTTGCATTTAAGCAACAAGACCATCAGTGGGCACAAAATCAAAATCCTCAGAAAGTTCGGCGTGCGCACCAATATCGAACTGGCCAGCATCGCCAAAGAACTGAACCTGTTGTGAGTATCAGTCCATGAAGCGCAATTACCTGGGCATGACGCTGGCCGCGCTGCTGTTGATCGTACTGGTCCGTCATTCCTTTGCGATGACCGCTACTGCCGTCCAGCTGTCCAACGTCGGGCAAAACATCGGGTTTAGCGCGCCAGTCACTGAGCAGGAACACCAGTGGATCGAGGGCAAAAAAGTCGTCCGTTTGGGAGTAAGCAGCCCCAACTTCCCGCCTTTCACCATTACCACAGCCAAGAATGAGCTCGAAGGTATCTCCGCCGACAACTTGTACGGTCTGCAGAAAAAACTGGGTATCCACTTTGACATCCTGCGCTTCGATAATCGGGCGCGGGCCTTTGATGCCTTGAGGCGAGGCGAGATTGATCTGGTCGATGCCGTCACACCGGCCGAGGCCAGGGAGTACGGCTCCGGGCTGACCGCCGAGTACACGTACACCCGTGTCGCTCTTTACTCAAAGACCGGCAGCCTGTTGAGCCTGGACCTGAAGAACCCGGCATCGGTTATAGCGACCACAAAAGACGGATTTGTCAGCGACCTGGCATTCTCAAAATTTCGCAACACCACGATCAAAAGCTACCAGTCACCCTACGAAGCCATTGCCGCTGTGCTCGACGGTTCTGCAGAGGCCTATCTGGGTGACACCGTCAGCACCAGTTATCTGATCAACCAGACCTTCAACAATCAGTTGGTGACCAATCTCACTGTTGAGAACACCGACACCCCGATCAGTTTCGGCGTGATGCCAAGCAACCATGTTCTTGAAACCATCATCAGCCGACAACTGCGTACCCGCAGTCGCTGCCAAAAAGTGGATATGGTTAACTGGTGGGTGTCGACGCTCAAATGTTACAACGGCGAATTCCTGCACCTGTTGAGCGATGAAGAAAAAGCACTGCTAAGTCGCAACACGACGTTCAAAATAGCGGTCAGCGAGGATCTGGCGCCTTATGCGTTGTTTGACACCAGCGGTCAGTTTGGCGGTTCCATGTCCGACTTTCTGGAGTTGGTACGCCTGAGTTCCGGCCTGAATTTCGAAGTCATCAGAACCCGGTCGGTTCACGACGCCCAGGTGTTGCTCGACAATGGCAGCGCACAGTTGAGCATTCTGTCCGAGACACGCTCGCGGGATAAAAAGTACCTGTTTACCCAGCCCATCATCACCACCCCATATACCGTGATTACCCGCACCAGCGACTACGACAATTTCGACCTGAGCGACTCTAACCTCAAAACAATTGCACTACCCCGCTCGGACGCGCTTGAAGAGTTTATCAAGCAGCGCTATCCGAACCTGAACCTGATCTCCACCGACAATATCGCCGATGCCTTGAATATGGTCCGGGACGCAAAAGCCGATTACACGGTGACCTCGGCCAACCAGGCCCGCTACTACTTGTCTTATAAGTATGAAAACACCCTGAAGACTTCAGGCGTACTGCCTGGGGTCAATGCCCTGATCGGGGTTGCCGGCACAATGGACAATCCGCAGCTGATTTCCATCATTGAAAAAGCCCTGATGAAAATATCGCCCAATGAAGCCGCGGTTATTGCCGGGCGCTGGCGGGCCAATGCAGCAACCGACAATATTTAGCAAATTTCATTTTTTTAAGACTCAATAGGAGGGAGTAGTTGCCTATTCCTTAAGGCAAAACAACTGTACCGCATACCATCCTATAAGATGAGCAGCCCATTCTCGAGAATGGCCGAGACGGTTCTTGTTCAAGGGCAAGATATAACTACGGGATAATTAAAGACCTGCTATCAGATCTAATAACAGGCTACTTAACATTTAGGCGTGGTTAATAGTACGCACTATCCGAATACAAAAGATTGAACTTTGATCGGACGGAAAGTTTTGCAAGAGGTGATACTGGCGACGATACGCACACATGTAGCCGCTGAGGAGATACCTCAAGCGTGGGAGCGAGCCTGCTCGCGAAGATTATTCGCGAGCAAGCTCGCTCCCACTGGGGCTTGACCTGGAACAGAGTATCTACACGATTTCGGGGTTTACGTACCGCTTTTGACCTTGCTCCACACCCGTGTGCGTACCCGCTCAAGTTTCAGCGGCAACGGCTCTAGCGGGTACAGCGTGTCCATCACCTGTTGGCCAGGGTAGATCTGCGGATTGTCGCGGATCTTCGCGTCTATCAGCGCTTTGGCATCCTGGTTGGCATTGGGGTACTTGAGGTAGGTGGAGGTCTGTGCAATCACCTGTGGGCGCAACATGTAGTTGATAAACGCCAGGCCCTGCTCCGGGTTGGGCGCATCGTTGAGCAGCACCATGCTTTCAACCCAAATCGGCGCCCCTTCGCGGGGGATGCTGTAGCGGATGGTGCGGCCGTTGCCAGCCACTTCCGAAGCGGTTTTGGCGTCCTGCACGCCGCCTGCCCAACCCACCACCGCGCAGACGTTGCCATTGGCCAGGTCGGTGATGAATTTGGATGAGTCAAAGTAGCGAATATATGGCCGCAAGGTCAGCAGCAACGCCTCGGCTTTCTGGTAGTCCTTGGGGTTAGTGCTGTTGTAAGGCAGACCGAGGTAATGCAGGGCGATGGGGATTATTTCACTGGGGGCGTCCAGCATCGCCACCCCACACTGGCTGAGCTTGCTCAGGTTCTCGGGCTTGAAAATCAGGTCCCAGGAATCAACCGGTGCATCCGGCCCCAGGATTGCCCTGATTTTGTCGACATCATAACCAACCCCCGTGGTGCCCCACAGATAAGGCACGGCATAACGATTACCCGGATCGTTGCTTTGCATCTTGGCCAGAATGGCCGGGTCAAGGTGCGAGCGATTAGGCAACTTCGAGGCGTCCAGTTCCTTGAGGACCCCAGCCTTGATCAGGTTGGGCAACAGATCACCGGTAGCCACAACAACGTCATAACCACTGCGACCGGCCATGAGCTTGCTTTGCATCACATCGCTGTTGTCGAACACGTCATACATGGAGCTGATGCCGGTTTCGGCCTGGAAGTTTTTCATCGTGTCCGGGGCGATAAAATCGTACCAGTTGTAGATGTTGACCCTGGGCTCAGCCGCAACGGCGTTCACGGCACTGCAACTGAACAGCGCGGCCAGGGCCAGGCGCATAACGGGCTTGGAATTCATGTGCAGGCTCCGATCAACAATTCGCGACGACCGTCGGCATGTTCGAGCTGCTCGCCCGAGAGCAACAAACGGCGATCCTTGAGGTAGTCGTAATCACGGCGGGCGGCCTTGAGCTGATCGAAATCCAGCTCGACAACATGCCGTACTTCTTCGCGGCCGGCCTCGAACAGCACATGCCCGAACGGGTCGACCACCATGCTGCCACCCGCGAACACCAGCCCGTCATTCCCGGCCCCGACGCGATTGACCATCACCGCAAAAGCCTGGTTCTCCTGAGCGCGGGCCATGATCGCGGTGCGATGCACTGGGCCGTAGGGGTCCATATTGCCATTGGTGACGATGATCAGCTCGGCACCCAGTTGTGCCAGGGCACGGCTGGTTTCCGGCAGTTCGATGTCGTAACAGATCAGCAGACCCACCCGAACGCCCTTCCAGAGCACAGTGCCAAAACGGTCGCCGGGGCAGAAGTCGCCACGCTCGGTTGGCCACAGATGCGTCTTGCGATACTGCAGTGCGATCCCTTCGGGTGTCACCAGTACCGAGGTGTTGTAGAAACTGCCGTCATGCACCTCAGCAATCCCCACCACCACACTCACACCCCGCTCACGCACAGCCTGCAATACGGTTTGCAGGGTCGGACCGGTCAATGGTTCGGCAACCTGCGCCAACTGCTGGCCACCGACAAAACCGCTCAGGTGGGTCTCCGGAAACACCAGCAAATCGGTATCGTGAGCACAGGTGGCGATGGCATTCAGAGTGCGCAACAGGTTATAAGCGGTGTCGCCGTCATGGCCTTCCAGTTGCACCAATTCAATTTTCATCTCGGATCCTTGCAGGGAGGGATGAGCCGAGTATGGTGCGCGGCATAGCGCCAATATATGACTTCGATGGGGTAACACCCAGTGGGTAGTGAGATGACTCTGACGTTGCAGGATGTGGCCTGGCATGACGCGATGGGCCGGGTTATTGAAACCCTCGACCAGCCCGGTTTCTGGACGGCGCTGGTGCGCTTGCTGGGTCGGTATGTGCCCGTGGATAACTGGGTGGTGCTGATTTACAGCGCAGGCAAACCGCATGTACTGGCCGAATCCCCCGGCGCAGACGGTGGCATGGATTCGCTGTTTCAGGACTACCTCAAGGGCCTGTACCTGCTGGACCCGTTTTACATCGCCAACCGCGAATCACCGCGCAGCGGGTTATTCCGCCTGCAGGACGTGGCCCCGGAATGCTTTGAGCAGACCGATTACTATCAGCGTTATTTCCGCCTGAATATCGTCACCGACGAGGTGCATATCAATGTGCAACTCGACGACGAACGCACCCTGAGCCTTTCAGTGGGCAGCCAATGCCGCTTCAGCCTGGAGCAGACCGCGTTGCTGGGGCTGGTGCAACCGTGGGTAGCCGCACTGATGCGCCAACGCCTGAACTTTGAGCGCGAACCCAAGGAGGCGCCGGAGCTGACGCCCAACTGGCAAAGCCGCCTGGAAGCAGCCACTGAGCAGTTGACTACGCCACTGACCGCACGGGAAATGGAGGTCGGCCTGCTGCTGCTCAGCGGCTGCTCGAACAAGGAAATCGCACGCAAACTGGCGATTTCGGCCGAGACGGTGAAAGTGCATCGCAAGCACATGTACAGCAAGTTGGGGATCAAGTCACAGTCCGAACTGTTCTCGTTGTTTTTACAGGCGCAAGAGTAAAAAGCACCTACCGTTGCCCTCCCTCGCAGTGTAAGTTGAGAAATGTTTTGTTTCATTTAACGCCCATTTCTAACCAACTGCCTGCAAAGGAATGCCCCACACAATGGATTTTTCACTCAAGCAACTGGCTGCTGCAACCTTGGTGATGGCCAGCCTCACCGCGTTCAGCAGCACTGCATACGCCACCCTCACGCCGCAACAGAGCGCGGTCATCCTCAAGACTTTCAACAACGCGCCGGTTACCGACTTCAGGCAGTTTCTGGGAGCTGTAGCCAAAAGCGAACTGGCCAAAACCGACAATCTGGAGCCAACCATCAGTGCCTTTATCGACCACAAGGCACTGACCGCTGAACAGCAGAACGAAATCTACCGTCTGCTGGGCCTCTACACACGCCTGAAATACGGCCAGGCGGCCACCGAAACCCTACGTGAACTGGTTGCCATTCCGACCGTCAACGTGGACGGCGTGCCCCAGTACGAGAACCCGCAATTTCTCAAGATTGCCGACAAGATCAAGGACCTGGCCAAGGCCTTTAACCTGAATTTTCGCAATATCGACAACCGCGTCTACGAAGTATCCCTCGAAGGCAGTGGCGATGAAGTAGTCGGCATTCACGCCCACGCCGACGTAGTACCCGTGACCCCTGAAAACTGGGTGCTCAAGGACGGGACCAAACTCGATCCGTTCAAGGTCACACTGATCGGCGACCGTATGTACGGACGCGGCACCGAGGATGACAAAAACGGCATAGTGGTGGCGATGTACGCCATGAAAGTGATCAAGGAAGAGAAGCTGCCACTGGCCAGGAACTTCAAGCTGCTGATCGACACCACCGAAGAAACGTCCGGTGATGCCATCCCCTATTACTTCGAACACAACCCGGTGCCCAACTACAACCTGGCGCTGGATGGCGGCTACCCAGTGGTCATTGCCGAAAAAGGCTACGGAACCGTCATGGCCAGCTTTGCGCGACGTAACGCCGAAGGTCAGGGCGCAGAAATCATCTCGCTCACGGGCGGCATGGCAACCAACCAGATTCCGTCGACATCGATCGCCACCCTGGTCACCGACAAACCGGACGAACTGGCCGCCAGTCTGAACAAGGCCGGTGCTGAATATGTACGGCGCAATGGCGACAATTTCGAGGTGAACGCCAAGATAGTCGGCAAAGATGTGGTGCTGACGGTGACTGGGGTTTCCGCGCACTCCTCCGAGCCCGAATCCGGGATCAACCCGGTGGCCCGGATGCTTGATTTCATCAGCAGCGTTGACGGCCAGATCGCCCTCAAGCACAACCACATTACCGACGCCGCGCACTATGGCGCCGACAACTGGGGGCTGGACTACGAGGGTGGCAAGCTGGGGATCGGTTTTGCCGATGCGTTCATGGGACCGCTGACCACTTCACTGACCTTTGTCGGGCTGGATGACAAGGCACTCAAGCTGGCGGTGAACCTGCGCGTACCCAAGGGCAAGTCGCCTGAAGCACTCAAAGCGCAAATCGCCGAAAAACTGGATGCCTGGAGCAAGCGCAAACAAGTGCCGGTGACCTTTGCCTACACCATCGCCGAGCCGATGTATCGCAACCCCGAGGGAGAGTGGGTCAAGGCCCTGCTGGCCGTAGCCAGCGAGAACCTTGGCATGGAACACAAGTTCGGTACTTCGGCGGGTGCGACGTCGGTGCATGAACTGCCTAACGGCGTGCAATTTGGTCTGGCCATGCCCGATGTCAAGTACACCGGGCATACCGACAACGAGT
The DNA here is from genome assembly GCF_037055265.1 of Pseudomonas sp. ML2-2023-6. Lineage (NCBI taxonomy): Bacteria > Pseudomonadati > Pseudomonadota > Gammaproteobacteria > Pseudomonadales > Pseudomonadaceae > Pseudomonas > Pseudomonas sp. ML2-2023-6. The sequence goes on from NZ_CP146347.1 coordinate 3,684,031, forward strand.
TCAAGACTGTAGAGCAGTTCATGCTGGACCTGCAGATCGTCACCGAGATGATGGCCCGCATCGGGCAATTGCCGAAACTCTGAGGGTAAATATCCGTAGCAGCTGCCACAGGAACGAGGCTGCGTTTGACGGCGTAGCCGTCGTAAAAACTAAACTTGCGGTCTATCAGTTAGACCGAGGATTCAGGATTTACGATCGCTTCGCAATCGAACGCAGCCTCGTTCCTGCGGCAGCTGCTACGCAAGTTTGATATTCGGCTTCCAGCCCACCTGCTTCAAGGCTGCCAGCAAACGTTCGGGCTTGAGCGCCAGCACGGTATTGCCGCACCCTGACAGGTCTTCAGCGCCAAGCATGGCATTGAGAATCGCCTCTTCAACCGCATCCGCCGCTGCTACAAACAGCGGCGAGATGTAGTCGTTGTTGACCATCTGCAACGCCGTGGTCGGCTCGCCCGGATGGCCGAAATTGGCCGCTGGCAGATTGTTGTTGCCCACCGCGAAGGCAATGAAAATATCGCCGCTGGAGTCTTCCGTTCCCCCACCCACCCGCGCCAGCCCGACGCTGGCACGCTGCGCAAGACGGGTGCATTGGTGCGGCAACAAGGGTGCATCGGTCGCAATAGTAATCACGATTGAACCCATGCCCGGTACGCCAACATTAACCGCGCCTTTAAACGGCGACGGCACGTCATCCAGCACTGTACCGACCGGGTACCCACCCACCCGCAAGGCTTCACGTACGCCGTAGTTGGCCTGCACCAACGCGCCCACGGTCCAGCCACCCTGCTCCGGGTTCAAGACCCGTGAAGACGTGCCGATCCCGCCCTTGAATTCGTGACAGATCATCCCCGTACCACCACCCACATTGCCTTCCTGCACCGGGCCGGACTTTGCGTCCTGCAGTGCCAGGTGCAGATGCTCTGCAGTAACGTGCTGGCCCCAGATATCGTTCAGCGTACCGTCGTAGGTTTCCAGCACCACGGGCATGCACCAATAGGTGTGTTGCTTGCCCAATTCGCGCTCGGCCGAAACCAGAGCATCGCGCACCACGCCCACGCTGTGAGTGTTGGTATAGGCGATGGGTGAAGTCAGCAACCCTGCCTCGCGAATCCACTCCAGCCCCGTGGCATCACCGTTGCCATTGAGCACATGCATGCCCGCAAAGCACGGTTGCAGATGCGTCGCACCGGCCCGTGGTTCAATCACGGTCACACCGGAATGGATGGAAACCTCATCGGTTTCAACATTGAGGGTGTGATGACCCACTCGCACACCGGGCACATCGGTGATGGCGTTGTACACGCCCGGAGTGCCCGAACCGATGGTGATGCCAAGCTCACGGATACGCATGGTGCTGTTCTCGTCGTTCGATAAAGTGCCCCCAGTGTAGAAACCCGGCAAGCACTTGACGATAACCCCCATTCACTACCCCCGAGGGGTTACTTGTCGGATTTGATACTGGTCCAGACCCGGGTCCTTACGCGCTCCATTTTCTGCGGCAACGGTTGCACCACATACAAGGATTTAAGTGCCTCACTGGTCGGTGTCAGGTTCGGGTTGCCGGTGATGTCCTTGTTGATCAGTGGCAGCGAATCCTTGTTGACGTTGGGATAACCGAGGAAATCACTGATCCCGGCGATGACCTTGGGCTCCAGCAGGTTGTTGAGAAACTCATGCGCTTGCTCGACATTCTTCGCGCTTTTAGGGATCGCAAACGTATCAAACCAGATCGGCGCGCCTTCCTTTGGCAGGCGCCAGTCGACCACTACGCCGTTGCCCGACTCCTTGGCGCGATTGCCGAACTGGTAAAAGCTGCCGGAGTAACCGATGGCCACGCAGATGTCGCCATTGGCAATGTCGGTCATGTACTTGGCCGAGTTGAAGTAGGTCACATAGGGACGAATCTTCAGCATCAGTTGCTTGGCTTTTTCATAGTCTGCAGGGTTCTGACTGTTGGGGTCCAGGCCCAGATAGTGCAGTGCCAACGGCAGGATTTCCGACGGTGAGTCGAGCATCGCTACGCCGCAGGATTTGAGCTTGGCCATGTTCTCCGGTTTGAACACCAGGTCCCAGCTGTCCACCGGCGCATTCTCGCCCAGCGCGGCCTTGACCTTGGCCGGGTTGAAACCGATCAGCACCGTGCCGTACATATAAGGCACCGCGTACTGGTTGCCGGGGTCATTGGTGTCCAGCAACTTGAGCAGGGCCGGGTCCTGGTGCTGCCAGTTGGGCAGCTTGGACTTGTCCAGTTTCTGGAACACCCCAGCCTTGATCTGGGTATCGAGAAACTGATTGGACGGCACCACCAGGTCATACCCCGAGTTGCCGGTCAGCAGCTTGGCTTCCAGGGCTTCGTTGGTGTCGAACGAATCCCAGGTCACCTTGATCCCCGTTTGCTTGGCGAAGTCCTTGGGCACCGACGGCAGGATATAGTCCGCCCAGTTGTAAACCCGCAATTGCCGCTGTTCGGCCTGTACACCGCTGGCCAGCAGCGTCAGCCCGCAAACAGTGGCGCCCAGTAAGCGTTTCATAGTGTCCATGAGTCAGTTCCCCAGGTTCGGCGTGAGATCGTTAGTTGTTATGTTCTGTACACGGCAGCGGCCTGCAAATGGCCAAGGGTAAGGACGAAAGGTTTGTTTTTATGGCGTGGCGGCTTTGATTCTTGCCGAGAGCTCTGCCCGATCACAGAGGGAGGCAGGCCAAAAGGGGATCTTTATGGCCACTGTGCGTGTCCGATTCTATGTCCGGACGCCACTCGCTGTTGCCAGACAAACAGCCAATCAGCAAATGTTTCACCCACCGACAGCACCCGACTGCTCTAAGCTGGGATTTGTGCAGTCGCAACGGCTGGTACGCAGATTGCTCAAGAGAATACGAACACACCTGAACGATGAGGATTTGATGACTTATATCGCTGCCGCAAACCGCTACGATTCCATCCCTTACCGCCGCACGGGTCGCAGCGGGCTGGTGCTGCCCGCATTGTCTCTGGGCCTGTGGCACAACTTTGGCGGCAGCACACCGATCGACACCCAGCGTGCGCTGCTGCGCACCGCGTTCGATCTGGGCATCAATCACTTCGACCTGGCCAACAACTACGGCCCGCCCTACGGCAGCGCCGAGACCAATTTCGGCCGCCTGCTGCGCGAAGACTTCAAGCAGTACCGCGATGAGCTGATTATCTCCAGTAAGGCTGGCTGGGACATGTGGCCCGGCCCTTACGGTCAGGGTGGCGGTTCGCGCAAATACGTACTGGCAAGCCTCGACCAGAGCCTGCAGCGCATGGGCCTGGACTACGTGGACATTTTCTACTCGCACCGCTTCGACCCCGACACGCCGCTGGAAGAAACCGCCAGCGCTCTGGCCACGGCCGTGCAACAGGGCAAGGCGTTGTATATCGGTATCTCGTCGTACTCCGGGGTCAAAACCCGAGAAATGGCGGCATTGCTCAAGGAATGGAAAGTCCCGCTGTTGATTCATCAACCGGCGTACAACCTGCTTAATCGCTGGATCGAGAAGGACCTGCTGGACACTGCCGAAGCACTCGGTACCGGCGTGATCGCCTTTACCCCGCTGGCACAAGGTTTGCTGACCGACAAATACCTCAATGGCATACCGGCAGATGCGCGGATCAATCGTCCGGGCGGTGGTTCGTTGCAATCATCGCACTTGTCCCAGGCCAATATTGCCCACGTACGGGCGTTGAACGAGATTGCCAAGCGTCGGGGCCAGAGCCTGGCCCAGATGGCGCTGGCCTGGACCCTGCGCGACCCGCGCGTGACCTCGGCACTGATCGGCGCAAGCCACCCGGAGCAGATCATCGAGAACGTCGCAGCGTTGCAGAACTTGAACTTTAGCCATGAGGAACTGGCAGAGATCGACCGCTTTGCCCAGGAAGGCGGGATTAACTTGTGGCAAAAACCTTCGACGGCTGAGTAAGCGCTACTGGCTTTTTTGTGGGAGCGAGCCTGCTCGCTCCCACCGTTAGCTAAAACTGCATTGCCAGTCGTTGCGCCAAGGCCTTGGCCTGTAACGCAACGTCTGTCACCGCAGTACTTTCCCACCACATCCCACGCAATGGCGGCCCCATCGCAAACAGTCGTTGCGCGGGTTCTGCTTGCGCATTCAACACCGCTCCCCCCGCATCGGCCGCAATTCCCAGGCCCAGATTTCCGGGCAGGATCAGCCCGCGCAGCAGCAGTTGCCGAGGCAAGGCTTTATCGACCCGGCGCCAGTCATACTCGATGCCGGTGGAGTTGATCAGGCCATCGCCTTCAACCCATACCGCCTCGGCTTGCCCACGGTAACGCAGACGAACCCGCGGGCCAGAGTTGTCGACCCCTTGCAGCGACGCCGCACGAATAGTCAGCCGCCCTTGTGAAAGCAACCGCTCCAGCAAGGCATTGCCCTGGGGCGGTGAGCGATGGTGATGGCTCTCCCACCAGGGTCGCACGTGGCGCACAAACTGGCGCCGCTGTACGTCGCTGGCCTGGCTCCAGAGCCTGGCGATGTGCACCCGCACGGTGTCCAGCGGCGCTTGCCAGTCGATACCTTGCGCCTGCGCCAGAACACATTGACGGCGCAATTCGCGCAGCAACTGCAAAGGGCTGCGCAGCTCCGGCGCCAGGCTCAAAAAATCTTCCCAGACCGGTGGCTGACGACGCACATGGGGTAACAGACCATGACGGGAAAAGACCTCGATTGGTCCGCGATGACCCGCCTGATTCAGCGACTCCAGCGCATCGACCATGGTCAGCCCCGAGCCGATGATCAACACCCTGGCATCAGTCGGCAGCGCTCGCAATGCTTCAACATTCCACGGGTCCAGCGCCGCTGCGTTAAGACCACTGGAGTCACGCTGAGCGGTACGGGCTGCCGCAAACATGCCGGTGGCCAACACTGCTGCACCTGCCTGCCACTGGCTACCGTCCTTGAGCGTAACCCTGACACCGTGTTCAAGGGTTTGCAGGTCGATCACTTCATCGCGCACATGGCTCAAACTTGAACCGTTCGGCTCGCCGATAGCCAGAGCTTCGGCCAGGCGTTGCTGGACATACAACCCGAACAGACCGCGTGGCGGGAACAGTTCGGCAACCGGCACATGCTGCTTGTCGGACTCGGGCCAGCCACCGTCAGCGATATAGGCTTGCAGCCAGCGGGTCAGGTCATCGCTATCCTCCGGCTCGACGCTCATGCGCGCCGCATTACCATTGAGGGTATGCCCCAGCTCGGTGGCGCTGTAGGCCTCCCCCCGACCCAGTTCGGGCCTGGGCTCCACCACCACGATGCGCCGGGCACCCGGCAAGCGCAGCAGTTGCATGGCCAACAAGGTGCCGCTCAGGCCACCACCCACTATCAAAACATCGGCCTCGCGAATGGCAGGGGTTTGCTGTCCGGTTTGCGGCTCACTCATCGTCATTCACTCGTTCCTGAATTTATAGAGCGCTGAACGCAGGGGTTTTTCACTGATCCTCCTGTGTTCAGCGCCCGGATTCAAGCACTCGCTTTCTCAGTTGAGGTCACCCGAACCTTCAGTGATCAGCTGTCCTGCAACGCTCGCGGGCGATGGCTGCGCAGTTCGGCGGCCGGGGCGGCTGCCTGCTGCAACTGGAAATCGAACGTCAGCTCGGCATAACGCCCAGCCACATCACGGGCGCCATCGTCGCGAAACTGTACTTCGCCTACCAGACCTTCGCGGGTGGCATAGGCAAAGTCGTCCCACAGGTATTTATCGCCCGACAGGTTGATCTGGGTGGTCAGGTGGCGGTGGCCAGAGGCCGAGATAAAGAAGTGCACATGGGCCGGACGCTGGCCGTGACGCCCCAGCAGATCCAGACACTCCTGGGTCGGGCCTTGCGGATCGCAACCATAGCCCGATGGCACGATACTGCGGGCGCGATAGCGACCCTGGGCATCGGTGATGATGCGCCGACGCAGGTTGTATTCAGACTGGCTCTGGTCGAAGAACGAGTAAGTGCCCTTGGTGTTGGCATGCCACAGATCGACGGTGGCTCCGGCCAACGGGTTGCCTTGGGTATCGAACACCTGCCCTTCGAGGAACATCACAGTGGCAACGCCCTCCTCGCTGCCGTCGTCCATGCGTGCCTGGCCCTCGAAGATCGGGGCGCCGGCCACGTACAGCGGGCCTTCGATGGTGCGCGGGGTGCCACCGAACTGACCGGCCTGCTCATCCTTGGCGTCCTGCAACAGGTCGATAAAATGTTCGATGCCCAGGCCTGCCACCAAAAGACCGGCCTCTGAGCGACCGCCCAGACGGTTGAGATAGTCCACGGACTTCCAGAATTCGTCTTCGGTAATGTCCAGGTCTTCGATGATTTTAGCGCTGTCCTGCAGCACCCGCAAAATGATGCTTTTGAGGCGCGGGCTGCCGTTGTCGCTGCCAAAGCCGGCGGCTTCCTTGAAGAAACTCTGGATCGCGGCAGTATGGGAAATTTTCACGGTCATGGGGCTCACCTTATTTTTTTTATGCAGGGATGAAAGCGTTAGCGGTCGTCGTCATGGATCGAGGACGGATGGCGGCACAGCCCTTCTATCTCGATATCCATGTAAGGAAAGAGCGGCAACTGCAGCAGGGTGTCGTGCAATGCCTCGACACTGGCCAGGTCAAATACGCTGTAGTTGGCGTAATGCCCGGCAATGCGCCACAAATGGCGCCATTTGCCTTCCTGTTGCAGGCGCTGGGCCAGTTCCTTTTCATCAGCCTTGAGTTTCGCGGCCTTGGTCGGGTCCATATCCAGCGGTAGGTTTACCGTCATTTTTACGTGGAAAAGCATGGGGTTCTCCTTGAATAAATAGGGGAAGTGGCTGTGGGAGCGGGCTTGCTCGCGATAGCATCAGCGCGGTTGGCCTGGTGCACCGAGTCGTCTGCATCGCGAGCAAGCCCGCTCCCACAGGGGTTATTCAGAGTGTTAACGGCGAAAACGCGCCAGCCGCTCTTCGTCCAGCGTCAGGCCCAGGCCCGGGGTACGCGGGATATGCAGTTCAAAATCGCGGTACAGCGGCGCCTCGGTGACGATATCTTCGGTGAGCAACAGCGGCCCGAACAACTCGGTACCCCAGGTCAATTGCTTGAGGGTGAGGAACGCATGAGCCGATGCCAGGGTGCCCACCGAGCCTTCAAGCATGGTGCCGCCGTACAGGGCGATGCCCGCCGCTTCGGCGATGTGCGCAGTGCGCAAAACAGCACGGGGGCCACCGTTCTTGGCGATTTTGAGAGCGAATACGCTGGCCGCGCCGTCCGCCGCGAGGCTGAACGCGTCTTCAACACTTTCGATGGACTCATCGGCCATGATCGGCGCCGGGCTGCGCAGATTCAGGCGCACCTGTCCCGAGCGATTGACCCGAGAAATTGGCTGCTCGATCAGGTCGACACCGTTATCCCCCAGTACCTGACAGCCACGGATGGCCTGGGACTCGTCCCAATACTGGTTGACGTCGACACGTACGCTGGCCCGGTCGCCGAGGGCCTTTTTGATCGCCAGCACATGTTTAAGATCCTGCTCCAGCGGGTTAGCGCCGATCTTCAACTTGAAGATCCGGTGGCGGCGCGCCTCCAGCATCTGCTCGGCTTCGGCGATGTCGCGGGCGGTGTCGCCGCTGGCCAGGGTCCAGGCCACTTCCAGGCTGTCACGCACCCGACCGCCGAGCAGTTCGCTTACCGGCAACCCCAAGCGCTTGCCCTGGGCATCGAGTAGCGCACTTTCGATACCGGACTTGGCAAAGGTGTTGCCCTTGGCGATCTTGTCCAGGGTCTGCATGGCGGCATTGATATTGTCTGCAGGCTTGCCCACCAGCATCGGCGCCAGGTGCGCATCAATGTTGGCCTTGATGCTTTCCGGGCTTTCATAACCGTAGGCCAGACCGCCGATGGTGGTGGCCTCGCCGATACCTTCGATACCGTCGCTGCAACGCAGGCGCAGGATCACCAGGGTCTGCTTGCGCATGGTGTGCATTGCCAGCGTATGCGGGCGAATGGTGGGCAGGTCGACGATCAGGGTCGTCAGGCTTTCAATCAGGACTTGGGGCATTTCAGTCTTCCCGTCAGATAGGTAATAGCAGTCTTTCAGCCGAGATCGCCGCCGCCGACCGGCAGGGTTACGCCGGTGATATAGGAGGCTTCGTCGCTGGCCAGAAACAGGATCGCACCGACCTGCTCATCCAGCGTGCCGTAGCGTTTCATCAGGCTGGTGTCGAGGGTCTGGTCGACGATTTGCTGATACCAGCCCTTCTCGTCTTCGCTTTGTTCGCCGGGGTTGCGGGCAATACGGCGCGGCGGAGCCTGGGTGCCGCCGGGGGCTGTGGCATTGACCCGGATGCCGCGCTCGGCGTTCTCGAAGGCCAGGCAGGCAGTCAATGCGTTAACGCCGCCCTTGGCCGCGCCATACGGCACGCGGTTGATGCTGCGAGTGGCGATGGACGAGACGTTGACAATCGCCCCTTGGCCCTGCTCCAGCATGTACGGCAGTGCCGCATGGCAGCACCACAAAGTGGGGAACAACGAACGCCGCACTTCTGCCTCGATTTCTTCAACCTGGTAGTGCTCGAACGGTTTGGCCCAGATGGTGCCGCCCACGTTGTTGATCAGCACGTCCAGTCGGCCGAAGGCTTGCACCGCCGCCGCCATCACTCGGGCGCAGTCGGTGTACTGCTCAAGGTCGGCAGTCAGGGCCAGCACGCCCTCGCCTTGCAGCTCAAAAACCAGCTCGGAACGGTCTACCGCAATGACTTGCGCACCTTCGGCCAGCAACCGTTCACACACCCGGCGGCCAATGCCTTGAGCGGCGCCGGTCACCAGCGCGACCTTGTTATCGAATCTGTTGTTCATGGCAACCTCGGATAAAAGGGATCAAGCGGCAGCGGCAAACTTTTCGTAGTAGAAGTTGGCCGGTGTAATGCCTTGCTCGCGGATGTACAGGTTGACCGCTTCCACCATCGGTGGCGGGCCGCACAGGTACACGTCGACATCCCCCTGGTTCAGATGGCAGGCCTCGATATGCTGGGTGACATAACCCTTGAGCGGGTGCTGGCTCTGCGGGTTGGCCACGCAGGCACTGAAACTGAAATTGGCAATGCACTCACTCAGGGCTTGCAGGCGATCCAGCTCAACCAGATCAAAGTCGTTGCTCACGCCATAGATCAGGTGCACCGGGTACGGGCTGCCGTGCTCGGCGATTTTTTCCAGCATGGCGGTAAACGGCGCTAGCCCGGTGCCACCGGCCAGCAGCAGCAATGGGCGCTGGATCTGACGCAGATAGAAGCTGCCCAGTGGTCCGGCCAGGGTCATGTTGTCGCCCGCCTTGGCAATGCCGGTCAAAAAGCTGCTCATCAGCCCGCCCGGCACATTGCGGATCAGAAAGCTGACCTCGCCATTCTTTTGCAGGGTGCTGAAGGAATAGGCCCGCGTCTGCTCGCTGCCCGGTACTTGCAGATTGACGTACTGGCCCGGCAAAAATGCCAGGGTGTTCAGGGACTCGCCCTTGATCGACAGCGCAATGGTGCTCTCTGACAGCTGCCGCACATCGCTGATAACCGCTTCAAAGCTGGCTTGCTGGGTCTTGCACACTGCCGAAGAGGCTGGCACGCGCACTACGCAGTCGCTTGCGGCGCGCATCTGGCAGGTCAGCACATACCCTTGGGCAACCTCCTCTTCGCTGAGGGCATCTTCAATATATTCGTCGCCCAGCTCGTATTGCCCGGCTTCGGCAAAGCACTTGCAGGTGCCGCAAGCACCGTCGCGGCAATCCAGCGGGATATTGATGCCCTGGCGGTAAGCCGCGTCGGCGACGGTTTCCTGGTCGTTGGCCTGGATAAAACGGGTGACCCCGTCTTCGAAATTGAGCGCAATTTGAAAGCTCATAATGTACCTCGCGGGCGATGCCGGGCCCCGGGCGCCCACTGGCACCTTCAGGCACGCATCACAACGTTGATCAGATGTGGTAGATGTCGATGACCTGACGCACGTAGTCATTCTTCAACACGACTTTTTTGGCCTTGATCAGCGGCTGCGTGCCGCGCATGTCGAGGGTGTAGAAGCTGGTGCCGAAGTAGCTGTCGGTGGTCTTGTAGCGAAAGCTCAGGGTGTGCCAGTTGAAACGCACGCGGCACAGCCCGTCGATTTCGTCGACGATCTCGATATTGCTCAAGTTGTGCGAGGTGCGGGTGTCCGGCATGGTCGCACTGGAGCGCTCGGTCTTGATCCGGAACACCCGGTCTTCCAGGCCGCCACGGTTGCCGTACCAAATCAGCGAAATTTCACTTTGCGGGTCTTCGGTCAGCGTGTCGTTGTCGTCCCAGCACGGCATCCAGAAACTGGCATCGGCGGCGTACAGCTCCAGCCACTGATCCCATTCAGCGTCGTCCAGGTAACGCGCTTCGCGATACAAAAAATCCCGCACGCTGGCATAGAGGCTATTCATTACACGGCCTCCACGGGGATCAGCGTTGGCTCGCTGGCAACGGCCTTGAGCATGGTTTGCTGCCAGTACTTGTGTTGCAGCACAAACAGGCCTTCGTCTTCGGTACGAATACCGGACAACAAGGGTTTGAGGTCGATTTCCTCGGCAGCGGCATCCGCGCCTTCGACCCAGTGCTCGGCCCCGCGAGACATGTCATTCCAGCCCCGACCTGCGCCGTAGCCGGTCTGACAGGAACGGAACTCTTCCAGGTCATCCGGGGTGGCCATGCCGCTGACGTTGAAGAAGTCTTCGTACTGACGAATACGTTTGGTGCGCGCCTCGCTGCTTTCGCCCTTGGGCGCGATGCAGTAAATGGTGATCTCGGTCTTGTCGACGGAGATTGGCCGGGCGATGCGGATTTGCGAGCTGAACTGGTCCATCAGGTACACGTTGGGGTACAGGCACAGGTTGCGCGAATTTTCGATCATCCAGTTGGCGCGGGCCTGGCCAAAGTCGCGGGCCAGTTCGTCTCGGCGCTCGTAGGCCGGGCGATCCTCGGGGTTAGCCCAGCGGGTCCAGAGCAGCAAATGGCCGTGGTCGAAAGAGTAGAAACCACCACCGCTCTTGGCCCAGCTGCCAGCGCTCATGGTTTTGATTTCTTCGCCAGCTTCGCGCAGGGTGCGCTGGTTTTGCGTGGCGGCGTAGTTCCAGTGCACGGAGCTGACGTGGTAACCATCGGCGCCGTTTTCGGCTGCGAGTTTCCAGTTGCCTTCGTAGATATAAGAACTGGCACCGCGCAGCACTTCCAGGCCATCGGCAGACTGGTCAACGATCATGTCGATGATCCTGGCCGATTCACCCAAGTGCTCGCTCAGGGATTTGACGTCCGGGTTGAGGCTGCCGAACAGAAAGCCGCGATAGGACTCAAAACGGGCCACCTTGGTCAGGTCGTGGGAGCCTTCACAATTGAACCCTTCGGGATAACCGGCGGCACTCGGGTCCTTGACCTTGAGCAGCTTGCCGCTGTTGTTGAAGGTCCAACCGTGGAACGGGCAGGTGTAGCTGGCGCGGTTGCCGGTCTTGTGCCGGCACAGCATGGCGCCGCGATGGCTGCAGGCGTTGAGAAAGGCGTTGAGCTCACCCGCTTTATTGCGCGCGATAAAAATCGGCTGGCGGCCAATGGTGGTGGTCAAAAAATCGTTGACGTTGGGGATCTGACTTTCGTGGGCGAGGTAGATCCAGTTGCCCTCGAAGATTTGGCTCATTTCGAGTTCGAAGAGATCAGGGTCGGTAAACATCTCGCGCTTGCAGCGGTAGATGCCCTTCTCCTTGTCTTCTTCAAGCATGGCATTCAAGTAATCGATTCCCAGGGACATGGCCAGGGCCTCCGTTGTTATTATCAGGGCCGGGTCAGGTTAGGGAATCGATACAAGGAGCAATATCCGTTTACTGCGGATCGCTATCCGATTACTGCACAAAGGCTAAAGACAGCACTCGCCAAGCTGCTACGGGTTTTTGGGTATCTCAATGCCTGCGTTTAAGGGTGCTCGACGGCAGTTCGCCGAACTGCAAGCGATAGCTTTCGGAAAACCGTCCCAGGTGCAGAAAACCGTAATCCAGCGCCAGTTCGGTCAGGCTGCGTACCGGGCAACTCGGGTCACTCAGGCAGGCATGGACCCGCGCAAGTTTGCGTTGGCGGATGTACTGCAAGGGCGTGACGCCCAGTTGGCGTTCGAACAGGGTGTAGAGCGAACGCTGGCTCATGCACGCTTGTATGGCCAGGTCTTCACCGCTCAGTTCCAGCTTCAGGTTGCGTTCGATGTAGTCGAGGATGCGCTCGATACCGGCACTGGCTGATGCCAGGTTTTCACGGCTGATATTGGTCTGCATCAGGGTCAGCAGCTTGCTGCCGACAATCTGCGTGTAGTGCTCCTGCACCCGCACCAACGGGTCGCTGGCCTCGGACTCCTGGCACACCATGCCCAGCAAACCGAGAAACCCTTCCAGTTCGTCGAGCCGGTAGTGGTTGCGCATAAAGCGCACACCGCCCGTGGGCCGCCGCCAGCGCTGTGCGTCGCAAATCGATTCGAGCAGGCTGACCGGTAGTTTGAGGATGAACTTCTCGCAGTCCTGGGAGTAGGTCAGGTCGACCGGGTCATCCGGGTTGATCAGCAGCAGCTCGCCCGGCACCAGGTGGTGCTCGCGGGTCGGCCCGCGCCACAAGCAATTGCCGCTCAACAGCACCTGCAAGTGAAAGAGGGTCTCCAGCGCGGGCGAGGTCACCCGCACACTGCCGCCATAACTGATACGGCACAGGTCAAGCTCGGCGAATTTACGGTGATTGAGGCTGGCCAGCGGCCGGGTGGTCCTGGAAAGGCCAATACAGTGCGGGCCGACATGCTGGTTCACATAATCGGAAACGGCATGTGGGTCTGCGTGTCGGAACACGCTACTGCGCTCACTCAGCAGGCGGCTATCCATCGGCAAGGTACTCGGTACTGTCATTATTATGGTTGTCAGAGTAGGCCTGGGCACGATGACAGAGCAATTGGACTCTTGGCTAACGTTCGGTAATCGAACACTTTTAGCCCGCCGGTTGCGCAACTGCGGTGGGCGACGACATACCCTGTGCGATCTAAAAACAAGCAAGAGAAGACCGATGTTCACTCGTCTACGCCCTGCCCCTTTGTATCTCGCATTGCTCAGCGCACTGACTGCCACCACCAGCCAGGCTGGCGACCTGAGCTGGGTTGACCCGGCCGTCGCTGCGGTCAATACGCAGGTGATCGACCTGCGCCACACCATTCACCAGAACCCTGAAATGGGCAATCAGGAGTTCAAGACCGCCGCCCTGGTCGCCGAGCAGCTCAAGGCCCTGGGCTTGCAGGTGCGTACCCAAGTGGGCAAAACCGGCGTGGTCGCCGTGCTCAAGGGCGGCCTGCCTGGCCCGGTAATGGCCCTGCGGGCCGACATGGACGCACTGCCCGTCAAGGAGATGACCGGCCTGCCCTTTGCCAGCCAGGCTACCGGCATTCGCTTGGGCAAAACCGTGCCGGTGATGCACGCCTGTGGGCATGACACCCACACCGCCATGCTGCTGGGCGCCGCCAAAGTGCTCGCCGAACATCGCGACCAGGTGGCGGGCACGGTGGTGTTCCTGTTCCAGCCTGCGGAAGAAGGCGCGGCAGATGTGGACGAGTTCGCGGCCGACACCCTGATTGGCGCGCAGGCGATGATCCGCGACGGCGCCCTGGATTCGCCCAAGGTCGAAGCCATCTTCGGCGTGCATGTGATGGCTGGCTATCCCACCGGTCATTTGTATTACAAAGCCGGTACGGTGCTGAACAGCAGCGATGGCTTTCGTATCATCGTCAAGGGCAAGCAAACCCATGGTTCGGCGCCCTGGAGCGGCGTTGATCCGGTGGTGGCCAGCGCCGGCATCATTAACGGCCTGCAAACCCTGGTCAGTCGGCGTGCCGACCTGACCCAAGGCATGGGCGTGATCAGTGTCGGCACAATCAATGCGGGTTCTGCGGCCAACATCATTCCCGAGACCGTGGAAATGACCGGCACCATTCGCAGTAACAGCGCTGCGGTGCGCGACACCCTGCTGAAAAAAATGCCGCCACTGGTGCAAGGCATCGCCAGTGCCTATGAGACCGAAGCCAACCTGCTGCTGGTCAACCATGCCCCGGTCACCCGCAACGACCCGCAACTGACCGCAGCCATGGTTCCGGCACTGGAGCTGGCAGCTCCGGGCAAGGTGCAACTGTTGCCCGCGTCCCTGTCGCCAAGCGAAGACTTCTCGTACTACGCCGAAAAGGTGCCGGGTTTGTTCGTGTTCCTTGGCGCCACGCCTGAAGGACAGGACATGAGCAAAGCGGCGAACAACCACAGCCCCTACTTCACCGTCGACGATGCAACCCTGGCCACGGGCGTGAAGGCCCATGTGCAGTTTGTGATGAATTATCCGGGACGAGCGGCAAGCAGCCTCTGAGTTGTGGGAGTGAACCTGCTCGCGATAGCAGCACCGCGAGCAGGCTCACTCCCACGGTGGATCTGCGGTGTTTCCCACATAACTTGCAACGTCTGCACCTGCCTAGTCGCTTTCCTTCGCGGCAAGTTTCCGAGAGAATCCCCACCGCCTTGCGGCGCTGAAATGGCGTGGATAGTCTCGCCCGGTCACTGATGTCAGTGACCGGTCCTGACAGACTGCCCGGATTTACCAAATTCAGCGCTTTACACATTTTCCTGTGTTATGGCGGCTGCGTGCGGGGCACTTTCGAGTGCACCGAGCTTTGGTACTTTCCCTCGGCCTGTCAGCCCGCACGCAGCTGCCACCCTATCTGCCTGACAGCGGCCAGTGGCAGCCTCTTGGCCAATACAGGAAAATACAATGAACAAAATAGTCCCCGACCCACCCCTCGACACCCTCAAAACCTGCGCCCACCATGGCTCTTCCCTGTTCGGCATCAACCCTGGCATCAATGCCCACGCCGCACTGCAGCAAGTTTCGCTGCTGCTCAAAGGCGCAGAAACCAACGCCGACGATATCCGCCCCCACCTCAGCGGCTTTGACGCCGAGCAGTTATGGAATGTGATTCACGGCGTTGAATTGGCGCGCGGCGTAATTGACTCATTATTGGCAGATGCGGCCCGGTCAAACTGACAGACCGTGGTGCTGCCATCGCAGGCAAGCCAGCTCCCACAGATCCACGGTTGTACTGAAAAACTGTGGGAGCGAGCCTGCTCGCGATGCAGCAACTGGCACCGCAGCTCCCGCACAGGGTTCGGCGCCCCCGAATATGACATCCCCAGGCATCGCCCATCGATATTGCTCGATATCAATTTGACATCTGTTTAGCAGAGGCTAGAGTTCATAGACCAAGGAATCTGGACAGTTACAAGGATGAACACTCATATCCGACTGTTTTCGGCGTACTGGACAGACCTGCCCATGACGTCGCTCTTTCCCCCCCTTTCGTTTTCCAACAGACCGCCTGCCTGGGCTGTCGTTGTGACCTCATACTTTACGCACTGACGTTCCGGCCAAATCTGTCTGGTAACGCTGTATTGGCTCCTGTCGTCTTGCGGTGACCTGCAAGCAACCCCCTACGCCTCTGCATGGGCTGCGGGACTATGGAAAGCAAGACAAGGAGAGCGGTAATGAAGTATGTAATCGGTCCCAGCATCGGTATTGCGCGTGTGGGCAACAGTCTGACGGACTTTTATCTGGCCCCGGAGCAATTGGGCGGCAGACCATTGGTTTGCAGCCCACAGGGAGACCAAGTTCTGGATAACGGGCAACCCGTGTATGTCAGTCAGTACAAGGACGGGCAGGCCTGTATCAAGCGTCAGGCCGCGCGCTTTTGCCTGTTTGCAGTGGATGATGACGGAACAAGCCATGAGGTAACACTGGCCGACCCCGCTATTGCCGGTATGGAGTGGACGGTTCACCTGGCCAACAAAAAAGCCGCTTGGTATACCTTCAGTGAATTACAGGGCAACCTGCTGTTGGGGGCTGACAACAGCTATGAGGCCTGGAAAGTGCCCTTGCGCAACAGCAACGTTGCTACCAACGATCGACAAAGCCAGTTGCTTATTGATCCAGGCCCACGCTCTGTATCCGGCTCGCTCCAGCCTCAACTGCAATTCGCCCGCACCAACATCCCCCCGGACTACACCCACGGTTCGTTTCCGTCGTACGCCCCTAACGACAAGCCAAGCCAGGGCCTTGCCATCAATACGTTAGGTGCGATCCTTACCGACAGTCAGGGTCGGTTGCTGGTACTGGGCGGATTCGGCCATGCCGGAGGCAATTTGCCCATCACCAGCTTTGCCGGGGCCGACAGTTGGCATGACGATATCTCTGATGGCCCGGTTACCTGCAAGCTGACGTTCAAGGACAGTAGCGAGCCGCAAATCCTCAAGGCCTGGTGTGTTGTGGCCTCACCCAAGTTCGCACCCGAACTGCAGAACATTGTCACTCTCGATGATGTGGCGTTCGATGTAGGTGTCCGTGAGCTGAACCTTAACCCTGAGCTTTACAGCCAACAACAGTACAACACCAATTACATCGCCAACTACCAGCGCGATATTGAGCCGATTATCAAGCGTCCGGCGGGTTACCGTTGGGTGGCAGCGATCCCGGCACTCAACAGTTTTTCGCCTGCGCCTTTCGATGCGACTGACCCCAGTGAAAAGGCCCTGCAGTACCGTCAGGCTTATTTCAGCTTATTCCGCAGGCCCGGCGAAAACGGTTTTACCGGTGGCCAAACCGCCGAGTTATTCGACAAGGGCAGCAACGCTCCGTTGATGCCGCTCAATTCGGGTTCCAACTCTGTCAGCAATGAGGTACTGGACAAGTTCCTGACCTTGACCCGGACCCAATACTTCCTGCTAAGCCAATGGGCAGACGGCAAGTTTGACAACCTTGAGTGCGAGCCCGTGTCGCAGGTGGTCGAATTGGACCGCGCAAGCATCGGCAACTGCGTTGGCGGGCCGTTCTGTCCGGGCATTGAGGTCACATGGAGTCTTTACAGCAAGGAGCTTTATGAAGCCCCTTATCGGATCAAACACAGGCACGATGAAGACTACTACCGCCAACACGGCCTGGAGCCTTGTGAAAACGAGACCGACCCCTCGACCACCTTCCAGGGTTGCGAACCCGGAGACTTGACCAAGCGCATGGCCACACCATGGCAGTCGGACTTTTATCAGTGCACCGTGCAGAACATCAACTTCACTGACCCGCAAACCAACAAGGCAGACGGCATTCCTAAACCTCCTGCGTACTACGCCTACTGGTGGCCGCCACAAAGCCCCTGGAACATTATCCCCGGCAATCTATCGGCACAGGCTCAGGAGCAGGCCGGAATACCCGCGGGCATGCAATCGATCTACAACCGGGGCATCAATAGCTTCGCGGAGATGATCCAGGCCTGGCATTACCTGGGGTTTATCACCAACGAAGTGACAGGGCCTTATCGCGATCTGTTCCCCAACTTCGTGGAGACCGAGCGCAATAACGAGCGTTTCATCAGCGCCAGTGTGGCGGTGGCCAGTGCGGCCAACGTGGTAAGCGGTGCTGACGTCAACTTCTTTAACACCTGGTATCTGGCGCCCGACCCGCAGCATAAGAAAATCCAGGTCTTCGGGGCCATGTCGACTCGAGGTCATGTTGGCCGCTAACGAGCCGAAGATCGTTGATGTGGTGATTGCAGGAGGAGGTCCCGCCGGTTGTGCGGCGGCCCTCACCCTGCTTCGTCATACCGGTCTCTCGGTGATGCTGGTGGAACAAACCGGCTATGGACAGGACAAGGTTGGTGAGACTTTGTCCCCTGCCGTCCTGCCTTTGCTGGACTATCTGGGGGTTGGCGAGCATTTTCGCCAGGGTAATTTTGCCCCATCCCATGCCTTCACGGCTGCCTGGGGAGATGCACAGGTCAGCACCCGCGACTTCCTGTTTACCGGTCGCGGGCACGGCTGGCATCTGGATCGCGCACGTTTCGATGCTGGCCTGGCCAATGCAGCCCGCAGTTTCGGCGCACATCTGGTGCTGGGGGCACGAGTAAGGCAGGTCCACAGGCAAGCGTCAGGCTGGACAGTCAAACTGGACAATGAGCCTGATCAACCGATCTGGTGCCGCTACCTGATCGACGCCAGTGGGCGCAGTGCCTGGCTCGGGCGAGCGCTTGGCGCAAAGACGGTACAACATGATCGTCTGGTGGGCGTGTCAGCCTACTTTGCCGCCAGCGATACGCCGGTCGAATCCAGCTCATTGGTCGAAGCCATTTCGCTGGGTTGGTGGTACAGCGCACCGATCCCGGATGGCAGGACAATTGCCGTGCTGATGACCGACGCCGACGTCTTGCAAGCCTCCCATTGCGACCGGTCCATGCTCTGGAAAAGCGCACTCGCACAGGCCCCCAATACACGCCTGCGCTTGGGAGAACGGACCCTGACGGGTGAGCTGCACGTATGGCCTGCCCATTCACAGCAACTGCAACCCAGTTGTGGCAATGGCTGGGTTGCAGCGGGTGATGCCGCAGCGGCGTTCGATCCCTTGTCATCCATGGGTATCGGCTACGCCTTGAGCACTGGAATACACGCCGCGCGACTTGCCGCCAGTTGCATTGACCGGCCTCAGGATCACGCCCTGCAACAGGCTGCTTACGCTGACGATATCCAGCGGCATGTGGAGGAATATCAAACCCTCAAGCGCAGCTATTACAACGTCGAAACCCGGTACAGCGATCAACCGTTCTGGGCTCGTCGCCAGGGCAATGCTGAGGTGATTTGAGTTATCCCTGTTTTGCTACAGTCGCTGATTTTCCCGAATCAACTTCTTGTTGATCTTGCCAACACTGGTTTTCGGGATTTCGGCCACAAAGTCGAACTGCTTGGGGATGGCCCATTTGTTGATCCGGCCACAGGCCACAAACTGTAGCAGGTGGGCTTCGAGCATCGGCTGATCGACCGTGTGCCCTGGCACACACACGACCAGCGCCATTGGCCGCTCCCCCCATTGTTCGTCAGCAATCCCCACCACGGCGACAGAGATCACCGAGGGGTGTTCGCTGATCAGGTTTTCCAGGTCCAGAGAGCTGATCCACTCGCCTCCTGTCTTGATCACGTCCTTGATTCGATCCTTGATTTCAACCCGCCCCTTGGGGTCGATGGAGGCCAGGTCGCCGGTGTGCATCCAACCGCCTTGCCACAGTTCGGCGCCCTTTTCGGGCTCATGCAAATAGCCCTGGGTCAGCCATGGCGCCCGTACCACGATCTCGCCCAGGGACTCGCCATCGTGGGCCACGACATGGCCGCTGCCATCGATGAGTTTCAGGTCCACCATCGGCGTGGGCATGCCGGTCTTGATGCGCTGAGTGAGCTGCACCTGGGTCGACTGTTGGATCTCGGCTGCACTGAGGAAACTGGTGCACAGCAACGGGCAGGTCTCGGACATGCCGTAGCCGCTGTAAACCTGGATCCCTTTGGCGCTGGCCTGGCTGGCAATTCCCAAGGTCAGGGCACTGCCGCCCAGGAGCATTTTCCAGCCGTCGAAGCGCGTATCCTTGGCTTCGTCGCAGCCGAGGATCATTTGCAGGATGGTCGGTACGCAATGCGAGAATGTGACCTTCTCTTCGCGAAACAGCCTGACCAGGCTGTTGGGTTCGTAACGTCCGGGGTACACCTGCTTGATGCCCATCAGGGTCGCCACATAGGGCACGCCCCAGGCATGCACATGGAACATCGGGGTGATGGGCATATAAACGTCATCGGAGCGCAGCAGTGGCATGCTCTGGTAACCGCTCAGGGAACCGGCGGCCGTCAGAGTGTGCAGCACCAACTGGCGATGGGTGAAGTACACCCCTTTGGGGCTGCCGGTGGTGCCCGTGGTGTAGAAAATCGTCGCCACCGAGTTTTCATCAAAGTCGGGGAAGTCATAGTCAGCCGAAGCCTCGGCCAGCAGGTTTTCGTACTCGCCCAACACCGGTAATTGAGTGCCGCTCGCGGGGTTATCCGAAAGCCTGATATAGCCTTTAACCGTGGTCAACCCAGCGTGAATCTGCTCGATCAAGGGCGCAAAGTCATCATGCACCAGTACCAGATCATCTTCGGCGTGGTTCATGGTGTAGAGCACCTGATCCGCTGATAGACGAATATTGACCGTGTGCAGCACGGCACCAATCATCGGCACCGCAAAAAAACACTCCAGGTAGCGGTGGCTGTCCCAGTCGAGCATGGCCACCGTGTCTCCCGCCTTGACCCCAGCAGTAGTCAGCGCATTGGCCAGCCTGCGGATGCGCTGGTTAAGAGTCTTGTAGCTGTAGCGCAGCGTGTCGGCATAGACGATTTGATTGTCGGGCTCATAGCGCTCACCCGACAGCAGCAAGCTCTTGATTAACAGGGGGTAGGTGTAGGCCCCGGGTGCTGGTGGAATTATTTTTGTGTTCAGCATTGTGGTTGTTCCTGAAACTGTTTTAGAACTGCGCAGCATCGAGCAGGTAGAGGCTTTCGCTGCCCGCCTTGACTGACGCGCTCAGGGAGTGAATTCGCGGTAACAGGCGAGCGAAGTAGAAACGCGCAGTGCCCAGCTTGCTGGCGTAGAAGTCCTCCTCTTGCTGTTTGCCCAGCGCCGCCCCGGCCATCCGCGCCCACATGTAAGCGTAGGCGGTATAGCCGAACACCTGAAGGTACTCGACCGAGGCTGCGCCGACTTCATTGGGGTTGTTTTGGGCGCGATCCAGCAACCAGGCGGTCAGTTCGTCCAGATTGTCCAGGGCCGCGTTCAGCGGTTTGCAGAACTCGGCCAGCTCGGCACCAGCAGACGCGGTGAACTGACGCATCTCGTCGGCGAACAACCGGTAAAGTGCCCCGCCGCTGCCCACAGTCTTGCGCCCTGCCAGGTCCAGGGCCTGGATGCCATTGGTGCCTTCGTAGATCTGGGTGATGCGCACGTCGCGGACCAGTTGCTCCTGGCCCCACTCACGAATATAGCCATGACCGCCGAAGACCATCTGCCCGTGCAGCGTCGTTTCCAACCCCATATCGGTGAGAAATGCCTTGGCCACAGGGGTCAGCAGGGCTACCAGGTCTTGCGCGCGCTGGCGGGTGGCCGCGTCTTCGCTGTATTTGGCGGTGTCCAATTGCAGGGCCACGTAGCTGGAAAATGCCCGCCCACCCTCGTTCAGCGCTTTCATGGTCAGCAGCATGCGGCGCACGTCCGGGTGCACGATGATCGGGTCGGCGGCCTGATGCAGATACTGCGCGCCGGACGGTGCACGACTTTGCAGACGCTCCCGAGCATATTCGACAGCGCCCTGATAAGAGCGCTCGCCCTGGGCCAGCCCCTGGATACCTACGCCCAGACGCTCGTAGTTCATCATGGTGAACATTGCCGCCAGGCCCTTGTTCGGTGCATCGATGATCCAGCCGGTGGCCTGGTCGAAGTTCATCACACAGGTGGCGGACGCCTTGATCCCCATCTTGTGCTCGATGGAGCCGCAGGACAGCGCGTTGCGCTGGCCCAAGGAACCATCGGCATTGACCATCACCTTGGGCACCAGAAACAGCGAGATACCTTTGGGCCCCGCAGGTGCATCCGGCAGGCGTGCCAGTACCAGATGAATGATGTTCTCGCTCAGGTCATGCTCGCCGCCGGTGATAAACATCTTGCTGCCGCTGATCGCGTAACTGCCATCAGCCCGTGGCTCGGCGCGGGTGCGGATCAGCCCCAGGTCGGTGCCGCTGTGGGCCTCGGTCAGGCACATGGAACCGCTCCAGACCCCGGCATACAGGTTCGGCAGGTACTTTTGCTTCAACTCTTCGCTGGCATGGGCGTAAATCGACAGACAGGCCCCGGCGGTCAACATCGGGTACAGGCCGAACGACAGGTTGGCCGAGTTGACCATTTCCTCGACCTGGGCGCTAATTGCCTTGGGCATGCCCATGCCACCGAACTGCGGAGCACCGCCGAGCCCCACCCAACCACCGGCGGCAAATGCCTGGTAAGCGGCGACAAAACCTTCCGGGGTTTTAACCCCCGCACTGCTCCAGGTACAACCTTGCTCATCGCCTGTCTGGCGCAGCGGCGCGATGATCCCGGCGCTGATCTTGCCTGCTTCCTCAAGGATCGCGGCAGCGGTTTGCTCATCCACCACCTCGGCCATACCTGGTAGTTGGGCCCAAAGCCTGGACACCTGAAAAACTTCATTGAGCACGAAACGCATGTCGCGCAGGGGAGCTGTGTATTCAGACATGATTGGCTTTCTCGGACAGTGTGCGGGCACGACGCATGCCCGGTTTTTGAATGTTGGCGGCCGGTTGCTCAGGGGCAACACGAGGGATAAACGCGGGGCCGCGCAACAGGAAATATGACAAGGCCGGAATCAGGATCAGCGCGCCCAGCATGTTCCACAGGAACATGAAGGTCAGCAAAATGCCCATGTCCGCCTGGAACTTGATCGGCGACCAGACCCAGCACACCACGCCAGCCGCCAGGGTAATGCCCACCAACCCCACTACCCGACCGGTGAAGGACACCGCCTTGCGGTAGGCCTCGCCCAGCGACAGACCCTGGCGCTGGTAATGCAGTTGCACGCTGAGCAAATACAGCGCGTAGTCCACGCCAATCCCCACGCCGAGGGCAATCACCGGCAGGGTCGCGACTTTTACCCCGATGCCCATGAACACCATCAGGGCTTCGCACAGGATCGAGGTCAGCACCAGCGGCAGCAAGGCCACCAGCGTGGCGCGCCAACTGCGAAAGGTGATCAGGCAAAACAGCGTGACCGCCGCATACACGTAAAGGAGCATGGTGCGGTTGGCTTCGCGCACCACAATATTGGTCGCGGCCTCGATCCCCGCCGTACCGGCAGCCAGCAGGAACTGACGATCCGGGGTGCTGTTTTGTCTGGCGAAGGTGTCGGCAATGTTCACCACTGCGTCCAGGGTCTGGGCCTTGTGGTCCTTGAGAAAGGCAATCACAGGCATCAGCGAACAGTCGGTATTGAACAACTCCGGGGAATTGACCGAGGCCTGCTGGGCGGCATAGTTGAGCACGTCCTGATTACGCTGAATGCTGTTGAGCTTGGGGTTGCCTTCGTAGGAGCCCGCCGTAATCTGGCGCACGGCGTTGACCAGCGACGACGTGGCCTGGACACCGGGCGACTGCTGTAACTCCCAGGCCAGTCGGTCGGCGAGAATCAGCGTCTGGTAATTCAGGCACCCTTCCGGCGCGGTCTTGATCATCACCGCGAACAGGTCGCTGGACAGTGCGTAGTGACTGGTGATGTAGGCGTTGTCACGGTTGTAGCGCGAATCGGCGCGCAACTCCGGAGCGCCGCTGTCGAGGTCGCCAATTTGCAGTTGCAGACTGACCACAAAGCCGCCAACACCCATCAGGAGCGCCACCAGCACCGCGCCTGTTGCCCATTTGCGTGTAGTGAAACGGTCGAGCAGATCCCAAAGCTTGCCGAACCCTTTGTGCCCGTCTGCCCGTGTTTCGAGCTTCAGCGCACGTTCGGCCGCCTTGCGCCCGACGCCTACATAGGACAGCGCCACTGGCATCAACAACAAAGAGGTAAAAATCAGCACCGCGACCCCGATACTCGCGGTGACGGCCAGGTCCTGGATCACCGGGATATCGATCAGCATCAACACCGCAAAACCCACCGCATCCGCCAGCAACGCGGTGACCCCGGCAATAAACAGGCGGCGGAAGGTATAGCGGGCGGCGATCAGCTTGTGGGTGCCACGGGCGATGTCCTGCATGATGCCGTTCATCTTTTGCGCCGCATGGGACACGCCGATGGCGAAGATCAGGAACGGCACCAGTACCGAGTACGGGTCAATCGCATAGCCCAGCCATGCAACGATACCCAGTTGCCAGACCACCGCGACCAGCGAACACCCCACTACCAGTAGCGTGCTGCGCACACAGCGGGTATAGCAGTAGATGATCAGCAGCGAAGTGAGCACCGCCAGGCCGAAGAACATCATGACCTGAATCAGGCCATCGATCAGGTCGCCCATCAGTTTGGCGAACCCAATCACCCGCACCTTGTACTGGCCCTTGCCCTCCTCCCCGGCCTTGCGGGCGGCACTGTCACCGGCGAATTCGATTTTGTCGCGCAACTGCTCCTCGAGCAAACGCGAGAACTGCTGGTAGTTGATGCCCTGGCCCGTGGCCGAGGTTTTATCCAGCAGAGGCACGATCAACATGCTGGATTTAAAGTCACTGGCTACCAGGCTGCCGACGATCCCGGCACGGCTGATATTCTGGCGTAGTTGCTCAATGTCGGCAGGCGAACCCCGATAAGTCCCGGGCATTACCGGGCCACCCTGAAAACCCTCTTCAGTGACCTCGGTCCAGCGCACGCCGGGGCTCCACAGCGATTTCATCCAGACCCGATCAACCCCTTCAGTGATAAACAGTTGGTCGTTGACCTGTTTGAGAACCTCCAGATAAGCGGGGTCGAAAATATCCCCCCCGGTGTTCTCGACCACCACCCGTACCGAGTTGCCCAGGCCACGCAAGGATTGGCGGTTCTCCAGGTAGTTCTGGATATAGGGCTGGCTCTGGGGAATCATCTTTTCAAAACTGGGCCGCAGCTCCAGACGTGTCACCGCCATATAGCCCAGCACCACCGTAATCAGTGCCATCAGCACCATGAACAGCGGGCGGTGGTTGAACACCAGCCGTTCCAGCAGGTTGCCGGACTGGCGATCGAAATCACGCAGATCGTGGATCACCGGCATGCTGTCTTGCTTTATATTGCCCATGTCTGGGTTCTCGCTCTAGATTTTCGAGGTCTTACTTGCCGACCAGTGCCTGGGCACCACGGCTACCCACCACCACCCGCGAACCGTCGGCGGCCAGGGCAGCGCCAGCCACCGGCGGCAGGTTCTGCTGCGCCAGCGCCCGCAAGCCGCTGCCGCCCGCCTGGCTGACCAGCACGTGCCCGGCTTGGCTAAACAGCTCGTATTGACCTTGCGCATCGATGATCGCGGCCGTGATGCTGCTCTGCACCCCGCTGTTGAGCGGGCTCCAGTGCGCCCCGCCATCAGTGCTGCGCAGCACATTGCCGCGCAGGCCGTAGACGATCACTTCACCAGGCTTGCCGACCACCCCGAAAAAACTGCCCTGATACGGCGGCTGCAAGGCCGCGAACCGCTGCTGGTCAGCCTGCCATTTGAGCAGCAGGCCCTGCTCGCCGGCGATATACAGGCCGTCGCCGGTCGAGGCGATGGCATTCAGATGAAACCCCTGGGGGTTGTCGGTGCGGTCCTGAAACGGGGTCCAGCTCTGACCGCCGTCCTCGGTACGCAGGATCAGGTTGAAGACGCCAATCACATAACCGAGCCGGTCATTGGCGAACCACAGATCCAGCAACGGCTTGTCGGCGCCTTCTGCGGCCAGGCGCTGACCTTCGGCGACCAGCAATGGCCATTGCTCATTGGCCGGTTCGGCAGTTGCCAGCGCGGTGTAATGCCTGACCAGCAAATCGCCGATCTGGCGACCGTCCAGCTGTTTGCTCCAGGTGACGCCAGCGTCGCTGCTGTGCAGTACCACCCCATCATTGCCCACCGCCCAGCCCTGGCGGGGCGACGGAAAAAACACCGCATTCAGATCACTGCTCAGCGGCACGCTGGCTTGCACCCAGTGCTGGCCCGCATCATCGGAATACACAATGTGGCCGCGCTGCCCCACGCTGACCAATCGCTCACCTGCGCGAGCGATACCCACCAAAGGGCTGTGCACGGCCAAAGCACTGGGCTTGGCTGGCAGTTCCAGCACATCCACATAGCCCGCCGCCAGAGCGGCGACCGGCAACGGCGCGAGCATCGAACACAGCAGCACCCGCATGATTTTTTTCAAAGAACCCATACCGCACCTTCCAGGCAAGCGACGCCGGGCTGCGCCTGAGCACAACCCGGGGCCAGAGTCGGTCACTTAGCGAATCCCGGCCCCTGCCAGGGCGTCCGGTGCCCACTGCACTTTAGACAGGGTCTCGCTGTACTTGATGCCGCCGTACGGACCCACAATGCCGTTGATGTTGTAGTTGCCGCCCACCAGGTCATAGATCATGAAAGGTGTCGTGTCAGGGGTCTGCTTGTCGTAGCTCTGACTGAGAAAGGTGAAGGCGCCACGGTAGAGTTTGCCGCTCGAATCGTACTGATCGGAGGCCAGAGCGATCCAGCTGTCTTCATCCAGATAGAAGCGACGCTTGTGATAGATGTGGCGTGCACCGGGCTTGAGCGTGGCTTCCACCACCCAAACCCGGTGTTTCTCCCAGCGCACATAGTCGGGGGCAAGGTGGTTGGGCGTTATCAGCAACTTGGCCTGCTGCGCGTACGTGAGTTTGTAAGTGTTGTAGGGCACGATCATTTCCTGCTTGCCCACCAGCTTCCAGTCGTAGCGGTCCAGCGCCCCGTTGAACACAAACGTATCGTCGTAGGTATTGGCTCCGGCCGTGCCGGGGTTGGGCGTGTCATAGGCCAGGTCCGGCGCCAGCTTGACTCGGCGCTGCCCCGGCAAGTACTGCCAGGCCTTGCGCGGCTGGGCCAGCGGGTCGGCGGAGTCCTTGAGCATGATTGCCTCGCCCGCACGCCGCGCAGGCCCGGTGTAATACAGCTTCATCTGGTAAAAAATATCGCTGCTGGCAACCGGCTTTGACATGTTTTCGTAGATCGGATAATTCATGTACGCCAGCGCCGTGGTGGACAGTGTCGGCACCCCCGCAGCGTCTACGTTCCATGAATCGTACTTGGCATTGAAATTGGTACCCAGGTAGCGCAACAGGTGGTTCCACATGGCTTCGCTGCCGTTTTGCGGAATCGGAAACGGCACACCGGGCAGTACGTTATCGATGGCCAGGCCGCCGTTGAGACTCTTGGCATCGGTGGCATTTTTCAGGCTGTTGTCCAGCACCGTCTTGGGCAAGGCGACCGTGCGGTGGGTGGGGTACACATCGATACGATAGGTGGGGTAACGCTTGGCCAGTTCCACCGTGGTGGCAGTCAGCATGCCCTTGTACTGGTCGACGTTTTTACCATCGATAACCAGTACCGGCTTCTCATCGACAAAGGGGTCGGGCCGCATGTTTTCACCGGCCTTGAAACTGGCCGGAGGGGTGGTC
Organism: Pseudomonas sp. ML2-2023-6; assembly: GCF_037055265.1. Taxonomy (NCBI): domain Bacteria; kingdom Pseudomonadati; phylum Pseudomonadota; class Gammaproteobacteria; order Pseudomonadales; family Pseudomonadaceae; genus Pseudomonas; species Pseudomonas sp. ML2-2023-6. The sequence continues at coordinate 3,711,088 of NZ_CP146347.1, forward strand.
AATCCGCCCTTGTAGGCCGGGATCGAACCGTCTGCATTGCCCGCCATCTCGCCGCCGACTCCGGTCAGGCTGGTGCCCAGCCTTGCCGCGTCCTGAGCCGATACACCAGCCTGGGCCTGGGCGCTGATCACTGCAGCGAGGGACACTGCCAGTATGTTGTTTAGAAATCGCATCTGAATTCTCTCCACTTGTTTTTATAATTCGAGCGTCAATCAGAAGGTGGTCTTGAACGAGGCCGTGACCATGCCGCGGTCTTTCAACAGCGGCGACAGTCCGGCTTGGGAAGTGATCTGGCCGGGGATGCACTGGTACAGGCCATTGGCACCCGGGGTGTTGTTGTCGAAGCCGGTTTCACACGTATCGAAAGGGCCAAAAGCATCGACGTACTTGAGGTCCAGCTTGTACTTCTGATAGATATCCGCCGCGACGCCGATGGAGTAACTGCCGGCATTTTCGTTGCCGCCCAGTTGCACCGCCGAGTTGCCCTTGAGGCCAACGTTGTAGGCCAGCGGCATATACATATCGACGCCCGGGAACACCTGAAACCAGGTCGGGGTCAGGTTGACCGCCAGGGTGTAGGCATTGGTGTCGACCTTATCGACGCCTCTGTAGCTGGAGTCGCCCTTGAAGGTCTGCTTGCCCTTGTCGACACTCACCAGATGGGTCATCGCACCTTCAACCGCCAGTGACGATGAGTCCCACAGCGGCGTCTTGCCAAAACTCACCAGGCCATTGAGCACAATATGCAAGGTCTTGCCCCGGGCAAGCCCGGTATCGCCCTTGCCCGGTACGCCGCCAATCAGGTTGGCGCCGTTGACCAGCCCCGCCCCCGCCTGCGCCGCCAGCGTCGAGTTGATGGTGCTGAAGTTGCTCACCAGCGGCATGTTTTCGCGGTAGTTCAGGTCAAGCCCCACGCTGACCGGCCCCACGCCCTTCGACAGGCTGATGCCGTAGATATCGATGTCATCGGCATAGGCCGTCAGGTACTCGACGCCTTCCAGACCGGCCAGCCCCGGCAGGTGCAGGTTGGGCGCGTTGATCAGAACCGAGGGCATGGGGTCCGAGGTGTTGCGGTAGTAGAAGCCCAAGGTGCCGTCCAGCCACTCCGGGCTCCATTTAGCCATCAACCCGTAATCACCGGAGTTGCGCGGTTTGACATCATGCCCACGGGGGGCACCGTAGTAGGCACCGGCCCCGCCCAGCAATCCCGGCACGGGCAGCCAGAACACATCGGCGCCCTCGCCCAGCATGTCGTAGCCGCCCATATAGGTTCCGCCTTCAGGCAGGCGCGAGTTCTGGAACTCCAGGAAATACTGCGCGCCCAGGGTCAGCTCAGGGTTGACCGTGAAAGACACGGAGAGCTGGTTGCGCGGCAGGAACAGTTCCTTGGTTTCGGTGCCGGGTACGTTGTACAGCTTTGCCAGGTCAAGAGCCGACTGCCCGTAGTTGATACCGTTGGCCGCGTTGAACAGGGTTTCGCCCCAATACACGTTGTGCTTGCCGAGCTTGGCGCTGAGCATCGACTCGTCACCAATTTCGGTGCTGTAAAACACAAAGGCATCGAGGATTTCGCCGGACGGCCCGTTGTAATAACGGTCGGTGTAGTTGCTCAGCCCATGTTTGCGAGCGGTATGGCCGTTGAGCGAGTCACCGGGCTGAATCGCCCCTCCGCCAGCAGGTCGGGCCGCCACCAGATTACCGGCGTTGCCCGCCTGCCCCGGAAACGGATTGGAGTTGGAGCCCACATGGTCATACGCGTGGTCGTACCAGCTTGCGCCGCTGACCCGAAAACCCATTTTCCCCTGATAGACAACATCCAGCTCGGTCAGCAAATCAACGCGCTGGGTGACGGCGCTGCCGACACTGAAGTTGTTGTCGCCGTCATTGAGGTTGGCGGTGTCGGCAATTTTCGAGTTCTGACTTTCAACCCGTTGCCCATAGCTGGCCTTGAGCGTGTTATCGAAGCGTACGGCCCAGTCTTCAGTGCCGTCGGTAAGTTCAAACCCTTGAGCTGCGGGCATGCAAGCGAGCAGCATGGCGCTGCTCAGCAGGCTGCGACCTGTGATGTTATGCATTACGTTGTCTCCGTTTTTCTTGTTTTTGTTTTTTGGTTTTAACAACGGCTCACACCCGGTCCTGGCGATGGTGCGAGCATATTTGAGGCAGGGCTTTCAGCGGGTTTGGCTAGCGATCCAACGTGCGGATCAACTCATCGGCTTGTGGCCAGTCGCCGTAGCCGGCGGCAGGATTGAGATGACCTACCGCGCCCAGGTTGACCAATTCACTGCCCCAGCCCAGGGCCAGCCTGGTGACTGCCTGCAAGCTGGCAAGGTGGTCATTGGTGCTGGCCGCCACAATCGAGGGGAATGGCAGAGCCCCTTTGGGGAGCGGGTCCCAGCCATTGGCGCGCAGACTTTGCGAGGTCGGATAGCCTTGCGGCCAACTGGCCTCAAGATCCGGCGGTGCAGCCAGCAAGGCGCCCTTGATCGGGCGCTGATGAACCGCAGCCCAGTGCGCAACCATCAGCACACCGGCACTGTGCGCCACTAGAATTACCGGGCCGCTGATGGTCTGCAGCTCGCGCTGAATTGCGTCCACGCGAGCCGCCAGGCTGAGTTTGTGCTCCTCCAGCGGTGGCACCGAGCGAACTTTGCCCAGCCGCGCCTGCAGTAGCGTCTGCCAATGCTGCGGCACGTGATCACGCAAGCCCGGAACAATCAAAACCGTGGTTTCACTCATCGATCCATTCACCCTTGAACATGCCATCGAACCGTTCGCCAACGCTGCGAACCCTGCTGACTGCACAGTAGATTTCGACTGCCCCCAACGCTTCACATTTGGCGTCAACCACTTCTCTTTTGATGACAGCGGGAGCGGATCACAGCGATGGTTTGCCCTTGGGTACTTTTCATTGCACGACCAAAGCTCTATAAATGCGCGGCAGTAGCGCTGGTGAGACCTCTTTTGTCACCCAAGGGAAGACATACACGCCATGACCGTTCTAGCCCGATCCGCCGCACTGACCAATTACCTGGAAGTGGCTCGCCATTTGCGGCTGAACGTGAACACGCTATTGGCTGATGCAGGCTTGAGCCCTGCGATCCTCAGCGACCCCAAGCAGCGCATTCCGGCCAACGCCGCTGTCACGCTGCTGGAGCACTCGGCGCAACAAAGCGGTTGTGAAACCCTGGGCCTGCGCATGGCCGAGTTGCGTCACTTGTCAGACTTCGGTGAAGTCAGCCTGCTGCTCAGCCACCAAAACAATCTGCGCGATGCCCTGCAAGTGATCGTGCAGTACCGTCACCTGCTCAACGACTCGCTGGCGATTTTCATTGAGGAGACCGGCAAGACCGTGATCATTCGTGAAGAGCTGATCACCGAGGTCGCCACAAGCAACCGCCAGGCCATCGAACTGGCCATCGCCGTCATGCATCGCTTTTGTGCCGCCCTGCTCGGCGCGCACTGGAGCCCGATCAATGTGTGCTTTACCCATGAAGCGCCAAGCGACCTGAGCGTGCATCGGCGGATTTTCGGCTGCAAGATTGAGTTCGGTTGCGAGTTCAACGGTATCGTTTGCCCCGCCACCAACCTCGACACTGCCAACCCGCTGGCCAATGAAGCAATGGCTCGGCATGCGCAGCGCTACCTGGATTCGCTGCAAGGCAAAAACAACGGCTCACTGGCGTTCGATGTGCGCAAATCAATCTACCTGCTGCTGCCCATGGGGCGCGCCACCATCGAACAGATTGCCCAGAGCCAAGGGATGAACGTGCGCACCCTGCAACGCCGTCTGGTAGAGGACGGGGCCAGTTTCAGCGAGTTGATCAATAGCGTGCGCCGCGACCTGGTCATTCGCTATCTGGAGAACCCCGGTTACTCGCTGGGCCGGATCACGGACATGCTCGGTTACTCCATGCCCAGTTCATTCACCCGCTGGTTTATTTCCCAGTTCGACATGCCCCCCGCTGCCTGGCGTAGCGAGCATAAAATCGCGCTGCGCAAAGACAACTGAGCACAAACAAAAAAACGCCCGCACGTGACCACGGGCGAGCGCAAAAGGAGCATCGATTTACAGGCCCCAGCGCATCAACAGCAGCACCAGCACCACCAGAAACACCGTCTCCCCCAGCATCAGCAAAATAGGTTTGATGCCTACGGACGCCAGTTCCTTGAGCTGGGTTTTCATGCCCAGGGCGCTGATTGCGACCACCAGGCACCAGCGCGACAGTTCATTGGTAAAGCCCTGCACCACCGGCGCCACCCAACCGGTGCTGTTGATACACGCCAGGATCAAAAAGCCGACGGCAAACCATGGCAACAGTGGCGGGCGTTTGCCTGTGGGATCGGCGCCCTGCATACGAGTAATCATTGCGGCGCAGACGATCACCGGCAGCAGCATCGCGACCCGCATCAACTTGACCACGGTGGCGGTGTCGCCGGTCTCGGTGGACATGCTGTAGCCGGCACCGACCACTTGGGCAACGTCATGAATGGTCGCTCCCAGAAACACCCCGGACTGTTGCGGTGAAAGTTCGAGCCAGTTGGCAATCATCGGATAGATGATCATGGCCATGGTCGACAACGCCGAGACGCCAATCACGGTAAACAGCGTGGCCCGCTCTTTCTGCGGATGGTTAGGCAAGGCCGCCGCCAGCGCCAATGCCGCGGAGGCACCGCAGATGGCCGTGGCGCCACCGGTCAGCATGCCGAACAGGCGCTGAAAACCCATCGCCTTGGCCGCCACCACCGAGACCACGATGGTCACCAGCACGAGCGTCACCACCAGTACCACGGGTTTCCAGCCCAGCGCCGCAATCTGCTCCAGGGTGATGCGCATCCCCAGCAGTGCCACGCCTATGCGCAACACGGTACGCGAGGTGAACTCGATACCCGCCTTGCATGTGCCCTCCCCCGCAAGAAAGTTCAGCGCCATGCCCAGCAACAGGGCAAACAGCATCACCGGCGCACCGTAGTGCTCAGAAAGAAAACTCGCCGCTGCGGCGACCGTCAGGCTAACGATAAAACCGGGAGCCAGTTCCCGCACACGGCTGTGGGCGCAGGCCAAGGCGATAACACTCATACGGCAAGTTCCTTTGCAGCAAAGACAATAAATACCTGGCCGTCGATTACCTCGATCGGGTAGTTGGCGACTTTCAGGTGGGTGGAATTGAGCAGATAACCGCTGGCCAGATCAAAGCGCAGGCCGTGGGCACAGCACTGGATCACCCGGCCCTCAAGTCGGCCACCGCACAGCGAAGAGCCCTGATGCGGGCAACTGTCGTCGATGGCATAGAGCTGACCGGCGACATTGAACAGCGCCAGGCTGTTACCCGCGGGCTCGAACAGTGTGCGCATGCCGGGTGCCGGAACCTTCTCGGCGGGCACGGCAATTCGCATCACCGCGCTCACGACAGCACCTCGCAGGCAGGCTTGTGGGGTGTCTCAACCACCTCCTGAATCCTGGCGCTGGCCACATCGTTGAGGTAATGGTGGCGGGTGTAGAAGAACACTGCCGCTGCAGCGATGCTCATCAATGGCATCCACTGGAGTGCTCCATGCAGACCAATAACGTCCGAAACCCGGCCGGTGATAAAAGGTCCAGGAGCCAGGCCCAGCAGGTTGTTGGCCAGGGTCAGGGTGGCAAACGCAGTGCCATGCACCGAGTAGTGGGTCAAGTTGGCAACCATAGCGGCGCAAGTACCGTTAGTGCCCGCCACCATCAACATGCCCATGCCGATCAGCACCAGTTGTACTGGCCCGGCAGGCAGGATCAACGCCAGCGACAGCAGCAGGCAGCTGCCCAGGCAGTAAGCGATGGAGATCTCGATTTTGCGCAATGGTGACTGACGGCAAAGACGATCACTGAGCATCCCGCACAGGATTGCCCCGGCGCCACAACACAACACCATGATTGCCGCGACACTGCCCGCCCTGGCCTCGCCCATCGCGTAATAGCGATTCAGATAGCTGGGCATCCATACGATCAAGCTGCCCGTGACGGCCATCTGTAACCCGCTGCCCACATAGGCCGCGATCACCGAGCGGGTACTGTACAAGGTCCGCAGCGGACGTTTGAACACGGTCTTGCTCTGGTTCCTTAAGCTCGCCAGACGTTGTGGAGCGATGCGGGCTTCCTTGACGATCAACGGGTAAAGCACTGCCAGTACCAGACCAAACAGCGCCATGCTGGCGAACGACCAGCGCCAGCCCAGTTTGGCCGCGATGGCTCCGCCCAGGGCGATGCCGAGCACCGAACCAAACAGACCACCCGCCATAAAGGCACTGGCCAAGGTGGCACGCATGCTTTTGGGGAACACCGAGACCACCACGGCGATACCGACGCTACCGTAGGCCGCTTCGCCGACACCGACCATAAAGCGCGCAATCAGCATGTGCTGGTAATTCTGCGCCAGCGCGCAACCTAAAGTGGCCAGACTCCAAAGCAAGGCCATCAGAGCCAGGCTTTTGACTCGCCCAAAGCGGTCGGCCATCAGTGACAGGGGGAAGGTCAAAAGGCCGACCATCAGGGCAACGATGCCACTGAGCAGGCCCAGTTGGCTGTCACTCAGTGCCCATTCACTTTTGAGTGTCGGGAATACGGCATTGAGTACCTGGCGGGACATGTAATCAGAAATCAACAAGCCAAAAGTCAGCGCGAACACAATCCAGGCGTATCTGCGCGGGATACCGGCCGACGTGTCTTCTTCATCGCCCACAGTGCTGTGGTGATAGGCCATGCAGCCTCCTCGGTGTCTTGCACCTGTTTTTTATTGTTGTTTTTTGGTCCTGCGCAAGCAGGAAGCCTCGAGCTTCCTGCTTCATGTCACCTCACGCGCGACGCGGTACGCCTTTTTGCCCCGGCTTGCGGTTGGGCGCCATGCCGTTGGCCAGCAGGGTTTGTTCGACCGTCTCGTACTGCACCCCGATACGGTAGATGTCGCGGGCCTCTTTGCCGGTGGCGATCTCACGTCCCAGTTCGTGGGCGATGCGCACGGTCTGCTGGATCTGCTGCACGCTGGTAAAGCGTTTGCCGTGCTGGTCGATGATCGTGTCTTCAGTCCCCACGCGCGGGTGCAAGCCCATGGCCAAGGCGATGGTATTGAGCGGCAGCATGTTCTTGATCAGCGACTCGGAAGTCAGCGTGCAGCCATCCGGTACGCGATTGATAAAGTTGAACATATTGAACGGGTTGGGGCCGTCGAAACCGCCACCAATACCGATCCAGGTCAGGTTCAACGGACCTTTGTAGAGCCCCTTGCGCACCATGCGTTCCAGGGTTTCGTAGGCATGGATGCCGGTCAACTGGAAGTGCGGCTGGATATTGTTGGCCTGCAAACGCTTGAGGTGTTCGGTCACCCAGGCCGGACCTGCCGGAACCGTCATTTCGCTGTAGGCAGCTTCGTAAAGCGGATTGTCCAGGGAGGTGCCTTCGCGATACTCCGGGTACAGCAATTCCATGATGTTCATTTGAGTGGTGTTGATCGCTACCGTCACCTGATCCGGCCGAGGCGACAGCTCCGCGAGCATGTGCCGGGTGTCGTCGGACAGCCACAGGGCCGCTTCGCCATCGCTTTCAGGCGCGAAGGAAATCGAGCCGCCAACCTGGATAATCATGTCGGGCACGGCTTCACGCACACCGGCGATCAACTCGTTGAACTTGGACAAACGCTTGGAACCTTTGCCGTCCAGCTCGCGTACATGCAAGTGAAGTACGGTGGCGCCTGCTTCATAGCAGTCAACAGCCTTCTGTACCTGCTCATCCATGGTCACCGGAATATCTTCCGGGAAGTCTTCGGGCATCCACTCAGGGGCATAAGGGGCGACGGTAATAACCACCTTTTCCATGTTTTCGGGGTGCAGGGAATCGTCGAAAAATTGCATGTCGGTGTCCTTTTTATTGTTGTTCGCCCAACGGGCATTGATCTGGCTTCAGGTGAGGTTGGTCAGTCGGTAGTTGAGCCGCGGATCCCGGCGCGTTCCATTTTTCGATGGCACGCGGGGTAGTCCATCACCGCATAGTGCTGGGTACTGCGGTTGTCCCAGATAGCGATGCTGTTTGGCTTCCAGCGCCAGCGCACCTGGTATTCCGGAATGCTCGCCTGGCCAATCAGGTAGCGCAGCAACTCGGACGCACCGTGGCTGAAGTCCTGGCCGTAACGCACGCGCTCGGCGGTGTGGTAGTTGCTGAAGTGGGTGGCGAATGAATTGACGAACAGCACTTTCTCGCCAGTCTCCGGGTGGGTACGCACCACTGGGTGTTCCGCATCCGGGTACTGGGCCTTGAGCGCCAGACGTTTTTCGATGGGCATCGCCGCGCCGAAACTGGCCTCGATGCTGTGCCGGGCACGCAGGCCCTCAAGCTTCGCTTTCACGTCGTTTGGCAAGCGTTCATAAGCCACCACCATATTGGCCCACATGGTGTCGCCCCCAACCGGCGGGCACTCGACACAGCGCAGTACGCAACCCATCGGCGGCTCATCGCGCCAGGTGGCATCGGTGTGCCAGCTGTTCTCGTAACGGTCAGCCGGACTGTCCGGGGTCTTGTAAATCTGCACCAGCCCGGGATGGTCCGGGTGGCTGCCAAGCACCGGATGGTTTTCCAGCTCACCGAAGCGCCGGGCGAAGGCCACGTGATCGGCGCGACTGATGTCCTGGTCCCTGAGGAACAGCACGCGATGCTTGAGCAACTGGGCACGGATCTCAGCGAACAGGCCCGCGTCATGAACGGCATCGGCAAGGTTGACGCCGGTAAGCTCGGCGCCAATGTGACAGGTAAGTTGTTCGACTTGCATGACGAATAACCTCCTTGGTCCTTAGATAACGAAGATCGACGAGCCAGTGGTCTTGCGCGATTCCAGGTCACGGTGAGCCTGGACGGCATCCTGCAAGCTGTAATGCTGGTTGATCTCGATCTTGATCCGGCCGCTGCCCACCAGATCGAACAGCTCACCGGCCAGGTCGGCCTTCTCTGCCGGGTCTGCGATGTAATCAGCCAATGCCGGGCGCGTCATGAACAGCGACCCTTTCATCGCCAGCAACGCCGGGTTAAATGCCGGGATCGGGCCGGAAGCGGTACCCACGCAGACCATCAGGCCGCGGCGTTTAAGCGAGTCCAGCGAACCCATAAAGGTACTTTGGCCCACGCTGTCGAACACCACGTTGACGCCCACACCATCGGTCACTTCGCGGACGCGGCTGGCAACATCCTCGTGACTGTAATTGATCACATGATCGCAACCATGGGCGCGGGCAACTTCGCCCTTGGCATCGCTGGACACGGTGCCGATCACTTTCAGGCCCAACAGCTTGGCCCACTGCGAAACGATCAGACCCACACCACCGGCGGCGGCATGCAACAGGATGCTGTCCCCGGCCTTGAAGTCATGGATGCGGCGCATCAGGTAGGCAGACGTCAGCCCGCGCATGGTCATGGCTGCGGCTGTTTCGAAAGAGATGCTCTCCGGCAGTTTGATCAATGGCGCAGCCGAGATCAGGCGCTCGGTGCTGTAGGCACCCAGGGTGTTGAGGAAGCCGGTATAGGTGACACGATCCCCGACCGCGACATTGCTCACCCCCTCACCCACTGCGGCCACGATACCGGCCGCCTCAACGCCCATGCCGTTGGGCATCGGGATCGGGTAGGTGCCGTTGCGAAAATAGGTATCGGCATAATTGAGGCCAACGGCGACGTGACGCAGCCGAACCTCACCCGGGCCCGGGTCACCGACTTCCACCTCCTCGAAGCGCAGCACCTCGGGACCACCGGTTTCGTAAAAACGTACGACTTGGGCCATGCTTTTGTTTCTCCAATCAGCGTTCTGAGCGCACTACGGCGATTTACGTTGACTGGAATGTAAACAACGGGGGGGTCAGGTGCTTCTCATCAGACGACAACGACTTCTCTTTTCATGACAGTTGACGAGTAGAACGAGGCTACAAACGATTGATACACAACAAGTCGGCGCCTACTCAAAATCACTGGCTACCCGCCACTTATCCAGCAAGCTGTCAAACATCGCCTGGGCCGCGGCCGACAACTCATGACCGGGCTTGGTCAGTATGCCTATGGCCCGCTCCACCACCGGTTCATGCAGGGTGATGCAACACGCGCCGAGTTCGCGCATCTGCTCGGCGCACAGGGCCGGTACTGCGCTGACGCCCAGCCCGCTGGCGACCATGCGCCCCACCGTGGCCAGTTGATGACTCTCGAACTCAACCGGCAACTTCATCTGCCGTGCCTGCAGGTGTTCCTCAAGCATCACCCTTACCGCAGAGGGCCGTTGCAAGGTAATGAACGGCTGTTGGAGCAGGGTTTTCCAGTCAATCAGCGAGCGCCCTGCCAACTCGGACTCTCGAGGCACCACCGCGACAAAACGGTCCAGATACAACGGGGTAAACGTCAACGACGAACCGGCCGCAGGCTCAAAAGCCACGCCCAGTTCCACCTGCCGGTCACGCACCATTTCCAGCACTTGCTCGTTGATCACGTCATTCACCGTGACGTTGACCTTGGGATAACGCACGCGAAAACTCTTCAAAATAGCTGGCAGCACGTTGCCCGAAAACGAAGGAATGGCCGCCAGGGTCACGCGCCCACGTTGCAGGGTGAAGCGCTGGCGCATCTCATCCTCGGCATTGTCCCAGTCGGCGATCAGGCGCCGGGCCAGCGGCAGCAGCGATTCGCCTTCCGAGGTAAGGGCCACATTGCGCGTGGTCCGGCTGAACAAGCGCCCGCCCAAGCCCTCCTCCAATGCTTTGATGGTCAGGCTCAAGGCAGACTGCGATAGATGCAGGCGCTCGCAGGCGACGGCAAAACTCAGGCTCTGGGCCACAGCAAGGAAAGCGCGGATCTGTTTCACGGTCATGGGCTTGGCCTCAAAATGATTAATTCATTTTACCTATTAATAAACATTAAAAATCAACTTAACAAATCAATCCCGTGCGGTAACACTCGCTACAAATGGCTAAGCACAGCCCACAAACAATAAAAGAGGTGCATATGGCAGGTTTCGACAAGCGCGTGGCGTCCTACGAGGAAGCCCTGGCCGGTCTCAAGGACGGCATGACTGTGATCTCTGGCGGCTTTGGCCTGTGCGGGATCCCGGAGAACCTGATCAACGAGATCAAGCGCCAGGGTATCCGCGACCTGACCGTGGTTTCAAACAACTGTGGGGTTGACGGTTTCGGTCTCGGTGTACTGCTCGAAGATCGCCAGATCAGCAAGGTGATCGCCTCGTATGTGGGTGAAAATGCCCTGTTCGAAAAGCAGCTGCTGAGCGGCGAAATCGAGGTGGAATTGACCCCTCAAGGCACCCTCGCCGAAAAAATGCGCGCTGGCGGTGCCGGTATCCCGGCATTTTTCACCGCCACCGGCGTCGGCACGCCCGTGTCCGACGGCAAGGAAACCCGTGAGTTCAAGGGCCGCGCCTACCTGATGGAAGAGTCCATCACCGGCGATTTCGCCATTGTCAAAGGCTGGAAAGCCGACCACTTCGGCAACGTGATCTACCGCCACACTGCACAGAACTTCAACCCGCTGGCCGCCACTGCGGGCAAGATCACCGTGGTTGAAGTCGAAGAAATCGTCGAACCCGGCGAGCTGGACCCGACGCAGATCCATACCCCAGGCATTTACGTCGACCGGATCATTTGCGGCACGTTCGAAAAACGTATCGAACAGCTCACCGAGCGTTCCTGATCCCCACCTGAATTTGCCCAAGCCCCAGCTCAAAGCTCTTGACCCGGAGCACGGAGAATAAAAATGGCTCTTTCCCGCGAACAAATGGCTCAGCGCGTCGCCCGCGAAATGCAGGACGGCTTCTACGTAAACCTCGGTATCGGCATCCCGACCCTGGTGGCCAACTACATCCCCGAAGGCATGGAAGTCATGCTGCAATCGGAAAACGGCCTGCTTGGCATGGGCGCATTCCCCCGCGTCGGTGAAGCGGATGCCGACATGATCAACGCCGGCAAACAAACCGTCACCGCCCGTACGGGCGCGTCGATTTTCTCCTCGGCCGAATCGTTCGCGATGATTCGCGGCGGCCATATCGACCTCACCGTACTCGGCGCTTTCGAGGTCGACGTACACGGCAACATCGCCTCCTGGATGATTCCCGGCAAGATGGTCAAGGGCATGGGCGGCGCGATGGACCTGGTGGCGGGCGCGGATAACATCATCGTCACCATGACCCATGCCTCCAAGGACGGAGAGTCAAAATTGCTCTCGCGTTGCAGCCTGCCGCTGACCGGCGCCGGGTGCATCAAACGCGTACTGACCGACCTTGCCTACCTGGAAATCGACAACGGTGCGTTTATCCTCAAGGAGCGCGCACCCGGCGTCAGTGTTGACGAGATCATCCGCAAAACCGCGGGCAAGCTGATCGTTCCGGACCACGTACCGGAAATGCAATTCGCCTGAACCGGCCATTTTTAGGAGAGATTTGATGCAAGAAGTCGTCATTGTCGCCGCTACTCGTACGGCGATTGGCAGTTTTCAGGGCGCGCTGGCCAATATCCCGGCAGCCGAACTCGGCGCTGCGGTGATCCGTCAGTTGCTGGCAAAAACTGGCCTCAAGGGTGATCAGGTAGATGAAGTAATCCTCGGCCAGGTGCTGACCGCAGGCTGCGGGCAAAACCCGGCACGTCAGGCGTCGATCCTTGCCGGGCTGCCCCACACGGTCCCGGCACTGACCCTCAACAAACTCTGCGGTTCCGGCCTCAAGGCCTTGCACCTGGCGACCCAGGCGATTCGTTGCGGCGATGCCGAGGTGATTATCGCCGGTGGCATGGAAAGCATGAGCCTGGCGCCCTATGTGCTGCCTGCCGCTCGCACCGGCTTGCGGATGGGCCATGCGAAGATGCTCGACAGCCTGCTGCACGACGGTTTGATGGACGCTTTCAACGATTACCATATGGGTATCACTGCCGAAAATCTGGCAGAAAAATACCACCTCAGCCGTGAACAACAGGACGCTTTCGCCGCCGCCTCGCAACAAAAAGCCAGCGCGGCCATCGAATCCGGGCGCTTCGCGGACGAGATCACGCCGATCCTGATTCCACAGCGCAAGGGCGATCCACTGTCCTTCGAGGTCGATGAACAACCCCGCGCCGGGATCACTGCCGAGTCGCTGGGCAAGCTCAAGCCAGCATTCAAGAAAGACGGCAGCGTCACCGCCGGCAACTCCTCGACCATCAATGATGGCGCCGCAGCCGTGGTGCTGATGAGTGCCGACAAGGCCAAGGCCTTGGGCCTGCCGGTACTGGCCCGGATCGCCGGTTATGCCAGCGCCGGTGTCGACCCGGCAATCATGGGTATCGGCCCGGTAGCGGCGACCCGCACCTGCCTGAGCAAGGCTGGCTGGGACCTCAACCAACTGGACCTGATCGAAGCCAACGAAGCCTTCGCCGCGCAATCGCTGGCGGTGGGCAAAGAGCTGGAATGGGATATGGCCAAGGTTAATGTCAACGGTGGCGCCATTGCTCTGGGCCATCCGATCGGGGCCTCAGGTTGCCGTGTGCTGGTGTCGCTGCTGCACGAGATGATCAAGCGCGACGACAAAAAAGGCCTCGCCACCCTGTGCATCGGCGGCGGCATGGGCGTGGCCCTGGCCATCGAGCGCAGCTAAGGTGTAAAGCGTTCAAACAGCCAGCGTGCGGACCCACGATATCCAAGCGTTGGCTGGCACTACTCCCGGCGTGACTTCGGTCACGCCGGGTTTTTTTTGACCCGGGTTTGCTCGGGAGCAATCACCTGACCATCGTCAGTGACAGGTTGCATCAGGCCCAGCGGCAGGCCTGTGGCGCTGTCCACCAACTGCGAACGCGCCTCTTCGGGCTCGAACAAGTACTGCTCGGCCCATTGCCGAAATGCAACGACCACCGGGAACAGGCTCTCGCCCTTCGCCGTCAGCACGTACTCCTGGTACGAGGTCCCGTCTGATGCCGGGCGCACTTCAAAAATACCGGCCTCAACCAGGTTTTTCAGGCGGTTGGTCAATACGCTGCGCGCAACCCCCAGACCACTCTGGAAATCACCGAAACGCCGAACGCCATCAAACGCGTCGCGCACAATCAGCAACGACCAGCGGTCGCCGATCAAGTCCACAGACCTGGCCACCGGACAGGTTGGCGCTGGATCAATGTGCTGCTTGGCCATACAGGCTCCTTTGCTTGCCTCGGAAATCAGATTGACTTCACGCAACAAGTTTTATTTTAAGACTGGTTAGCCTAGAATGAAACAAGTCTTATTTTGAGACTAGATTGCCAAGAGGTTTGCCCGTGCACAGTGATCATGTTTACCCAGCCCCTGCGGCAACTCCACGCGGGCTGGTCGCGCTGCTTGCCAGCGCCAGCGGGCTGAGCGTGGCCAACGTTTATTACGCCCAGCCGTTGCTGGATCAACTGGCTGCCGACTTTGCCATCAGCCCTGGCGCCGTTGGCGGGGTAATTACTGCCACCCAAATCGGCAGCGTACTGGCCTTGCTGCTGGTCGTGCCGCTGGGTGACCAGATCAACCGCCGCCGCTTGATGTTGGCCCAGATTGGCGCATTGATCGCGGCACTATTTTGCGTCGGCGCAACCCACTCCCCCGCGATCCTGCTTTTGGCCATGCTCGCGGTCGGGCTGTTGGGAACCGCCATGACCCAGGGTCTGATTGCCTTCGCCGCCACCTCGGCCCTGCCCCAGGAACGTGGCCGGGTGGTCGGCACAGTTCAAGGCGCCGTTGTGATTGGCCTGTTGCTGTCACGGTTGGCTGCCGGGCTGATCTCGGACCTGGCTGGGTGGCGTTGGGTTTATCTGGGTTCAGCGCTGGTGATGACGGTGCTCGGCTTGATCCTTTGCAGCGTCTTGCCGACGCAGCGACCTTCAGCCGCCCCGATGCCGTATCCACGACTGGTTTGGTCAATGTTTACGTTGCTCAAACAAGACCGCGTACTGCAAATCCGCGGCATGCTCGCGTTGTTTATTTTTGCGGTGCTGGGCATTTTCTGGAGCGCCTTGGTGTTTCTCCTGACCCGGACGCCCTACGAGTTTTCGCACACCGCCATCGGCACATTCGGCCTGGTCGGTGTAGTGGGCGCGCTCGCCGCCACGCGCGCAGGCGTGTGGGCAGATAAAGGCCTGGGCCAATGGACAACCGGTGTATCACTGGGGTTGCTGATACTGGCCTGGTTTGCCCTGTGGCTCACCCCTTACTCGATGCTGTGGCTGGTCATCGGGGTGGTCATCCTCGACCTCGGCGCGCAGGCCATTCATGTGACCAACCAAAGCATGATCTTCAGTGCAAGTCCCGACTCACATAGCCGGATCGTGGGTTGCTACATGCTCTTTTATGCCGTCGGCAGCGGGCTGGGAGCACTGGCATCCACAGCCCTTTACGCAGCTTACGGTTGGACTGGCGTGTGCGTGCTTGGCGCCGGTGTCAGCGTGATAGCACTTGGGTTTTGGGCCGTGACATTGCGTTATATCCCTGGGACGGCTGAGCAACCGGCAACTTGTACTTAAAGACCTGCATTGGTGCCTGTCCTGTTATAGCTGCTCACATATCCACCCTGCTTCGATGAATCCCGGTTGCTAGTCTTTTTCCAGACAACCGGCGCGCAGCCACACCCACTCATCGGAGAATAGGATGCAGGCACGTATCAGTACTTGCCATCTGTCTCCAAATAGAGACAATCACTTATGAATCATGAAATACAGCAAACCAGGGTATTTGCTCTTTGGCTGCTGAATGTAAGAGATTTGCGTGCACGCATTGCCATCGCACGACGGATTGACCGGGTAATAACGGGCAACCTTGGAGACTTTAAATCCGTAGGCGATGGCGTATCCGAGCTGCGCATTGATGTCGGAGCCGGCTATCGCGTTTATTTCACCCTGCGCGGCGGCTCGATCGTGATTTTGCTGGCCGGGGGTGACAAGTCCACACAGCCTGCCGATATCCGCCAGGCAAAAAAAATGGCAAAGGAGATATAGCATGACCACTACACTGCTGCCGTTTGATATGGCAGAACTGCTGAACACCGACGAAGCCATCACTGAATACCTGACACAAGTGCTGGCCGAAGGCGATACTGACGAGCTTATCCGTGCCGTTGGCTACGTCGCAAAAGCCCGAGGTATGGCGCACATTGCAAATGACACAGGCCTTGGCCGTGCCAGTTTGTACAAAGCCTTCGCTCCGGGTGCCAAGCCCCGGTTTGAAACCGTGATTAAAGTGATGCATTCCTTGGGTATTGATTTGCAAGCAACAGCTCAACGCAGCAAACCCCGTAAATCCATGCCAACTACACGCTGACTAACCGCCTCGTCACAAGCGTTCACATATCCGCCCTATCGTGCCAAATGGCCGGCAGCTAGTCTTTTTTGGTGCAGTTGCGCCCACAGAGCTGCGCGTCCCCTTCCAAAAATAAAGGCACGCACATGAACAACACTCTTCACGCTTTTTTCCTGCTGCTGACAACCTTGCCCATTGGCGTTCAAGCGCATGAGTCTGAATCACTGACCCTTGTCACCCTCGCGGACGGCAACCGTGGGATCAAGAATGCTGTCGACATCGGCCCACCAGGCCCCTCGCAGGGCGATCTGTTTGTATTTGACCAACCCCTGATGAACGAAGCGCATCAGGATATCGGCACCAACAGTGGCTACTGCATCAATACAGTGCCCGCGGTTCACAGCCAGTGCCAATGGACCCTGTCCTTCACCGACGCTGCGGGAAAAGTTGAAGCCAGCATTGTTGTGGCAGGCCAAGAGCATGAGGTCGGCACATCGGTGGTGGCGGTCATTGGCAGCACCGGGAAATACGCAGGCTTTACGGGTGAAATGAGTACGCAACCGAAGCCGGATGGCACCTTTAGCCAGACACTCAAGCTGGTGCGTCAGGGCCCAACGCCGCAGTGACCTCTACTTGACCAAACGGACTTCCTTGGACGGCCGGTAGCCAAAGTAGGCGCTGTAGCACTTGCTGAAATGACTGGGCGACACAAAGCCGCAGGCCACCAGCACATCGACCTGGGACAACTCGGTGTGTTGCAGTAACCGGCGCGCTTCGGTGATGCGCAGCTCAAGGTAATAACGTTGTGGCGTGGTGCCCAGCTGCTCCTTGAACAGACGCTCGAGCTGACGCCGGGAGCGCCCGACAAACACGGCCAGTTGCTCAAGCTCCAACGGCTCTTCAAGGTTGGCATCCATCAGTTTCACCACTTCACGCAGCGGCGCACTGACGCAGATATTTTGCACCGGTTTGATCCGACGATAACGGGACTCTTCGAACGCCAGAATATCCTCGATGCCCTCGACCAGTGCCTTGTCGTGCAGCCCCTTGATCCAGCCCAATGCCATCTGGAAGGCTCCGGCAGGGCTTGAAGCGGTCAGGCGGTCGCGGTCAATAACGTAGGGCTCACTGGTAACCTGTGCCGCCCTGGCCACTTCAGCCAGAGCGGGTCGATGTTCGGGGTGAATCGCACATCTGTAGCCGTCCAGCAGCCCGGCACTGGCCAGGAACCAGGCACCGTTCCATAACCCACCCAAGGTGATGCCCGCGTTTGAAGCGGCGCGGAGCAAGCCGATCAGTTCGTCGCTGATCTTCAGCTCTGTCCTGTAGCCACCACAAATCACCAGCAGGTCCAGCTCATTGATCATCGAAGGATCAATCCGCGCATCGGGCCGGATCACCAGGCCCAGATCGCTGACTACTTCGCTGTCGCTCAGGCCATAGGTGCGTGCCGAAAACAAGTCGGCGCGCAGCAGGTTGGCGGTAATGATGCTGTCCAGAGCCTGGGTAAAGGCCGGTAGCGAAAAGTGCTCGAGCAGCACAAAACCGGTACGAACCATTGGGCCTGTCTCAGCGGGGCTGTCTTTGAGATAGCGCAGGTTTTTGCCCTTCATGCCTGTGCTGAACTGACGTCGCTCGATCAAGGTCCGATCCATTTTTGTGCATTTATAAGGCGTAATGCTACCCGCCAGCAGGCGAAAAAGCTCCTGCTGGCGGTGCCTGCACGTTCGATGGCGACCCGGACCCGTTTGCCTGGTGAAAACGGTGCCCTCAGAACCCCACCGTTGCACTCAACAGATAAGTGCGCGGCGTCGAGAGGGTCAGGCCCGGCTCGCTGTCATCCGAGGCGCCCGCCGAGCTCCAGTAGCGCTTGCCCAGCACGTTCTCGACACTGGCCCGCAGGGTCACAGCCTTCTCATCGACCTTGAAGGCGTAACGCGCACCCACGTCGAAACGCTCCCACGCGTCGATTTCCTTGGTATTGGCCTGGTCCAGATACTGCGAGCTGGTGTAAATACCGCGCCCGGTGAGGGTCAGGCCCTGTACAGCCGGCACATCCAGCTCGGCTCCCAGATTGACGTTGTACTTGGGCGTGGCAGGCGCACGGTTACCGTCATATTTGCCGTCAAGGGTATCCGTCAGCTTGCTGTCGATGTACATCACCCCACCCAGCAGGCGCAGGCCCTTGCGCGGTTCGCCAAACACGCTCACTTCGGCCCCCAGGTTCTGCCGTTTGCCATTAGGACCAAAGACACTGGTCGTGGCATTGGTTTCGTAGGCAGGCTGCCTGATCCGGAACACACTGGCGGTGATCGCAAACGGGCCCGTGTCGTACTTGGCCCCGGCTTCAATTTGACGGCTGATAAACGGCGGGAAGATTTCATCTTCGTTGACCGAGATCGACGGCGCCGTCTTGCCCTGGCTCAGGCCTTCCATGTAGTTGGCGTACAGCGAGAGTTCGTCGGTGGCCTTGAACAGGATGCCCCCCGAAGGCGAGACCTTCTCTTCGTCGTAAGCGGTTTTGCTCTTGATGTCATTGTTCCAGTCATCAACCTTGACCCGCTGCCAGCGGGCGCCCAGGGTCAGGAGCAGACGATCGTCAAAAAAACCGAGGGTGTCGGACAACGCCACACCGCTGTAGCGACTCTCGGTGTAGACCTCGGGATCAAGACGCGTGGGCGTGCCGGGCGTCGGGGTTACAACGGGATCGTAGAGGTTGCTGGTCGACTCCGCATAACGGGCGCCACCATTGGTGAAGTCCATGTAGAAGTAACTCGCGGCCAGATTGACCTCATGGCTCACAGCACCGGTGTGGAACCAGTTGCGTACACCGGCTGAAGCCGTGCGCACATTCTCGTCACGGGTAAAATCGCGGGGCAGGACACGGAAGTCACCGGCATCGTTGCTCACTGAAACTGCATGGCGCAGGAACTCGTGGTTGCTTTTGCGGGCACCCACGGCACCATAGACCATGACCGAGTCGTTGACGTCATACTCGGCATTCACTGCGCCGAAGGTGTCCTTGGTGTGTGCCTGGGTCCAGGGTTCTGCGTAGTTATGGCGCACATCGTTGGCGTCCGGAACCTTGGCTTTGGGGCCAACCTGCACCCGCTCCTGCGGGGCGTCGGTGATGCGTTCGGTGCGGCCGATATCCGTCGACAGGCGCAAACGTTCGCCGCGAAAATCCAGGCCCAGGACAGCCATCTCGCGGTCAACGCTCTGGTGGTCCCACTCGGTATCACCGGACTGTTTTACCCCGTTGAAACGCAAGCCGAACTGGTTCTCGTCACCAAACCTGCGGCCTATATCCACGGCACCGCCGACCTGACTGTTGGAGGCATAGCTGCCGGTGAATTCGGTGATCGGCTGGTCGGTGGCACGCTTGGGCACCACGTTGATGCCTCCGCCCACACTGCCGCGCGGCGAGATGCCGTTGATCAGTTGGCTTGGCCCTTTGAGGATGTCGACGCGGTCGGCCATTTCCATGTCGATGGTGTAAGTCGGCAGGATGCCGTAGAGGCCGTTATAGGACACGTCGCTGTTGAACAGGCTAAAGCCACGAATGGTGAATTGCTCATAGCGCCCGCCCGCCGGGTTGGTTGCGCGCACCGACGGGTCGCTACCGATCAGGTCACCCAGAGTGCGGGCTTGCAGGTTCTTGACCGCCTCGCTGGTGTAGGTGGTCATGCTGAACGGGGTTTCCATAAAGTCCCGCGAGCCGAGCATACCTTGCGAACCACGGCGTGCCACCTGGCCACCGGCGAACACTTCACCGCCCGCCGTACCGTCGGCACCGAGAACCGAGGTACTAGGCAGTTCTACGCTGCCTTGAGGGATAGGAATCAGGGTATAGGCCTGGTCGCCTGCGGGCACCAATTGCAGGCCGGAACCCTGCAGCAGCCGGGCAAAGCCCTCTTCTACCGCGAACGCGCCGGACAGGCCGTTGCTGTTGTGGCCGTTGACGAGCGCAGGGTCTACCGAGAGGTTGACTCCGGCCAACCCGGCGAAGCGGGTCAAGGCCGCACCCAAAGTTCCGGCTGGCACCTGATAGGTTCGGCGCTCGCTACTGTCGGCCCAGCTGCAGGCAATAAACAACGGACTGGCACTGAGGGTCACCACAAGACCCAATCGAAACAACGGGCGCAAGCGCAAGGACGGTACTGCAAGCATGGGACAAGGCTCTCGTATTTTATTCACTTGCCTTGGATGACCGCTGAGATGAAAAAAAGGGACAGCAAAATCTGCTCAAAACCTGTAACCGCGGCAGCAAGTACAGGTTTTGGAGGGTTTACGCCTGCCTGTTTCGTGGCACCAGCGTGACCCAGTAGCGCGTGCGTGTTTGCACTTGCAGCGGCAAGGTCGCGGCCAGTAGCGTCAGGATGCGGTCGGTATTGCCCAGCTGAAAACTGCCAGTCACCCGTAGTTGTTCAAGTGCCGGTTCCCAACGCAGTAAACCGGCGCGATAGCGGCTCAGTTCACGCAAGAAATCCCCCAAGGGCTGGTTTTGCGCCATCAGCACCTGCTCACGCCAGCCGGGCTGAAGCCGATCGAACTGACTTAGTGCCCCCGCTCCCGTCACGCCCAAGCTGACCTGCTGGCCTTCGTGCAACAGCAGCGCGGCCCCCTGTAATGGCTGCAATTGCGCCGTTCCGCTGATCACCGAGACCCGACAGTCGCCAGCTTCAAGACGCAGGCAAACTTCGCTGCGGCTGAGCGTGACCCGGCCATAAGGCACTTCGATGGTTAACGGCGCACTGCCTGCGACTTTCAGTGCCATTTCGCCGCGTACCAGCGTCAGCAACCGGGCGTTCATATCCACATTGACGGCACTGGCAGTATTGAGTTGCAGCATGCTGCCGTCGGCCAGCGGCACGCGGGTGTGCTCGCCGGTAGCGGTTTGCAGATCGGCGCGCCATACGTCCAGCGGCAACTGGCGTGTCACCAGCCAGGCGGTTGGCACCACAGCCGCCACACACAGTGCCTGCTTCAAGAGCGCACGCCGCCCAGGGTCAGGACGGTCAAGAGTGGCCATCGCCAACGCTGTGGGTAGCTTGTGGAAACGCTGGCGCAGCAATTGGGCCTTCTGCCATGCCGACTCGTGGGCACTGTTGCTGTCGCGCCACTGTTGCAGATGCACGCGATCATGCTCGCAGGCTGTTCCGGACTCCATCAGCGCCAACCACTGGGCCGCGGCCCGGGCAACATTGCGCAGTTCGGATGAAGGTTCAGAGTGTTTCAAGCGTCCACCAACAGACAGTGCTCGTAAGCCTGGGCCATATAACGTTTGACCGTGCGCTCAGACACTTTCAGGCGTTCGGCTATCTGCCGATACCCCAGCCCTTCGAGCTGGCTCCAGAGAAACGCCCGACGCACCACTGGCGGCAAGCCGTTAAGCAACTCGTCCAGCGCCTGCAGGGTTTCAAGCAGTAACCAGCGCTGCTCGGGCGACGGCACACTCTCTTCGGGCAACTGCGCCAGCGCATCCAGATAGGCCTGTTCCAGGCTGCGCCGGGTGTAGAAGTTGCTCAGTAGACGCTTGCCCACCGTCAGCAGATAGGCCCGCGGCTCACGTAAGTCAGCCAGGGGCTGGGTACTGGCAAGCACCCGAACAAAGGTGTCCTGGCTCAGGTCTGCCGCATCCCATGCGTTGCCCATGCGTCGGCGCAGCCAGTTTTCCAACCAACTGCTGTGATCGCGATACAGCGCATGCAGGGTCTGCTCTTTCGGTGTCGCGGCTTCCATCATCTCAAGAGCCCCTGTGCGTAGGACGAGGTAAATGAGAGTGATTCTAATTTGTGTTATATCTTTAAACCAAGCTCTTTTTCGTCAGGCTCAGCGCTTTGATGCTCCCAGCGGCGCTCTGCTGCGTAGATGAAGCACTAAACTGCTACAAATTATGTAGGCAACGTACTCAGAACTTGTAGTCCCCTGCACAGGCTGCGATAAGCTCCGCCATTAGTTCAATCAACAGCAATCAGGAATAATTGATATGTACGTGGTTTTTGCATGAAGTGGCTCAAGGGCATCATTCTGGGCACGGTCCTGCTTGCAGTCGGCGCCGTAGCGCTTGGGCTGTTTTACTTTCTTCCCCAGCACGATGTGGTGATGGTCACGGGGGTTGAAGTCAAACGGGTCGATCACAATGGCGTGATCAACGCTGAAAACCCGGCTGATGGCCCAACCCGGGATGTTTACTTCATCAACACTGAAGACCCGGTCACCAAGGAAGTCATGGTGTATCGCAACGAGGATACCGGCTGGTCCTTCCCCTGGTATTTCAAGTTCGATTCTGCCGATATCCAGGCCAAGGCCCAGGGGTACTCCCGCGATGCCGAGCAACTGGCACTGATTCGATACTACGGCTGGCGCATCAAGATCTTCTCGGTTTTTCCTAACATTACCGCAATCGAAGCCACCAAAACTCGCACTGAACCCTTCCCTTGGTTCAATACGGTGTTTTTCAGCGTGATGGCCCTGGGGCTGGTGTTTATTGCCGTATTTATCAAGCGCCGCGTGAAACGACGTCCGCAAATGCCGGTAAATTGATTGAATCACTCAGTTGAGCGGTGGTGCCTTTTAATCCGGTACATATCGTCATCGGCATGGTTGAGCAGCGTATCGGCGTCCTCCCCGTCCGCGGGGTAAAGGGCCACGCCGATACTGCAGGACGGCATTTTGATCGCGCCAAACTCAGCGCCAAGTGGCTCGGCCATTTTCATCAGAATCTGCTCCACCCGCTTGGACACGGCGTCCGGCGACTGGATATCGGTCAACAGAACCGTGAACTCATCACCGCCCATCCGGGCTACCGTGTCCGTCTCTCTTACGCAGCCTTCCAGCCGTCGCGCCGTCATGCAGAGCACGCTATCGCCCATTGCATGCCCATGAACATCATTGATCCCCTTGAACTCATTGAGGTCCAGAAACAGCAAGGCCAGCGTGCTCTTGTGCTGGCGTGCCTCGCGCAGGGCCGCGTCCAACCGCTCATTGAACAGCGAGCGGTTGGTCAGCTTTGTCAGCGGATCATGATGGGCGAGGAAGCGTAATTCATCCTCCGCCTGCCTGAGTGCCGTTATGTCTCGCGCGACACCGATCCGCGCCCCGACCTCCATGGACCAGAAGGCAGCCCACAGGATATGCACGATACCTCCATCCTTGCGGATGTAACGGTTACGAAAATCCATGTGGGATTGACCATTCATGACCCGGGCAATGGAGGCATGCGAGGCTTCCAGATCATCAGGGTGCATATAATCGGTAATTGTGGTTCCCGTCAGCTCGGACGCACGGTAGCCGAGCAATGCCTCACAGGCATCACTCACAAAAACGATCTGGTTGTCCCTGTCGACCACAAACACCGTATCCAGCATCAGATGGACCAGTTTGGGATAGAGCGCTAGGAGGTCAACGGCCATAGGTCACGGGCATCCAATTGGAAGTCGTCTTGATAATAGACTGATGGCTAAATAATGGCCAAGCAACCATTTCAAATGGCCCTATCGACCTCAATGTCCGAGGTTGTAAAAGAAAGCCGTCGCGAGACGGACCAAGCCGAGATAGTTAAGATTGCGTTTTTTCATCTGCACGGACGGGCACATGACTGAGGTATACCAAGGAAGCTGCCTGTGCGCAGCGGTCAGATATGAACTGCTCACTGCGCCAAAAGCAGTGAGTCATTGCCATTGCAGCCAGTGCCGTAAAGGTCACGGTGCGGCATTTGCTTCGTATGCCAGCGTCCCCCGCAGTGCGCTTCGGATACTTGAAGGCGCCACCAGCATTACAGCCTATCGCTCCTCGGCGACGGTGTTGCGCGAGTTCTGCACCCGGTGCGGCTCGACCTTGTTCTGGTCACGCTCAGAAGGCGAATTTGCCGACTGGGTTTCGATAGCACTGGGCACACTCGACACGCCCTTCGCCACTCAAAAACAGAAACACCTGCATCATGCCTGCGCCGTCCAGTGGTATACGCCAGCCAACTCTGGCCCTCAGGTTGACTGACTACCCGGATCGGCAGGCGGGGTGTCTTGTTCCAGCAAGACGGCACCTTCACCCTGCAGACGCAAATGATCGCCTGGGTTGCGCAGAGGGCAGTCCTCCATCGACAGGCATCCGCAGCCGATACACCCATCGAGCTGATCACGAAGCTGGGTAAGGCTGTGAATCCGTTCAGTCAACATGTCCCGCCAATTAGTGGAAAGGGACGCCCAGTCTTTTGCAGTTAGAGGTCTTCCAGCGGGTAGCTCGTCCAGCGCAGCCTTGATTGCAGCCAGCGGTATACCCGCACGCTTCGCAATCTTGATGATGGCAATGCGCCGAAGAGTATCGCGAGCATAACGACGCTGGTTGCCTGCAGTCCGCTGCCCCTGAATCAGTCCCTTGGCTTCGTAGAAGTGGACGGTCGCTATTGTAACGCCCGATCGGCGGGCTAACTCTCCTACCGAAACAGGTACGCGCACATCGATCATGGATTCCTGGCCCCCTCTTGACCTCATCTATACATGAGGTTTTATAAAGAGTGTCGGCTTGCCTTTGCAAGCCTTCATTCGCTGGGGCGGGTGAGTTCTCGAAGTGGAGCCAACATGGACAAGCGTCACATCCCATCTGATCAACCCTCACACAACAGATCGAACCCACGGGCATCTGGAGATAGCGCGCCCTCAACTACAGGCTGGGGAGCACTGCTCTCTGGTACAAATGGCGTGCGTTCGCTTGCGCTCGCAGGCGGCGTCGTCCTGCATGCGGTCAATGTTTATATTTCCACGACAATTCTGCCATCTGTCGTAAGGGACATCGGCGGTATCGACTACTACGCCTGGAATACCACACTGTTCGTTGCAGCCTCGATTCTCGGCTCGGCGTTGTCGGCGCGATTACTCATTCGCGCGGGGCCACGCGGCGCTTACGTCAGCGCAACCCTGGTATTTGCAATTGGTACGCTCATCTGCGCATTCGCCCCCTCAATGCCTGTCATGCTTGCCGGACGACTGATTCAGGGGCTAGGCGGCGGATTTCTGTTCGCGCTGTCCTATGCCATGATCAGGCTGGTCTTCAATGAAAGCCTATGGCCGCGCGCAATGGCCTTGGTCTCCGGAATGTGGGGAGTGGCAACGCTCGTTGGCCCTGCCGTAGGCGGGGTCTTCGCGGAGCTCGGTATATGGCGGGCTGCGTTTTGGTCGCTGATTCCAGTCGCACTACTGTTCGCCCTGCTCGCTGTGGCCGTACTGCCCAAACGCAGCACACAGAGCACTGCCCCCTCCCCGCTTCCTCTCACCCAACTGGTCCTTCTGACATCGGCTGTTCTCGTCGTGTCGGCTGGCAGCGTCTCGGCAACCTTCCTCTGGAACATGGTCGGTCTGGCGGCGGCCGTCATCCTGACAGCCTTGTTGGTCACAACGGAAAGCCGCGCCCGACACAGGCTGCTGCCACAAGATGCATTGCGCATCACATCAGCCTTGGGGGCGCTTTATGCAACTATGTCGTTGCTGGCGATAGCCGTTACCAGTGGCGAAATATTTGTGCCGTTATTCCTTCAGGTTCTGCACCACCAGTCACCGCTCGCCGCTGGCTATCTTGCAGCGCTGATGGCGGCCGGGTGGACCCTGGGTTCACTGGCAAGCGCCGCCGTGAGCGGTAGAAACATCCGGCGCGCGATCCTCGCTGGCCCAATCCTTGGATTAGCGGGCATGGTTGCGCTTGCCGTTTTGATGCGAACTGAAACTGAAGGTGGCTGGCAGGCACTTACCCCTATCTGCCTTGCATTGGTCGCAATCGGGCTGGGCGTAGGGCTGGCTTGGCCGCATCTGCTGACCCGCGTCTTTCAGGTGTCTACGGCGGGGGAACAGGACCTGGCAGCCGCTTCGATCACAACCGTGCAGCTGTTCGCTACAGCGCTCGGTGCGGCGCTGGCGGGAATGGTGGCAAACCTCGCTGGCCTGACTGATCCCGGAGGCGTCGGCGGCGTATCAAGAGCAGCAACCTGGCTTTTTGGAGTGTTCGCACTCGCACCGGTTCTTGGTGTTTTTACGGCCTTGCGTGTAGTGCGGCATCGGCTGAATCGCCCCAAGTTTTAGGAGCTCGCTAAGTGCTCAAATGCACGGTCGTCTATAGAGGCAGACGACCGTGTGCTACGGGGCGAAAGCGGCCTGTTACGGCTTCACAGTTTCGGCCAGGAACGGTCAAGGATAGACGTTCCATCTGTATGTAAAAAGGCCGGTAGCCCAGTGGATCTAGCCACTCAACTTGGCCCAGAACTCTTCTGCAGAAGGGCAAATAGCCGCTGTAGGGCGGGTTAGATGAATCTCTAAAGGAATATCCCAGCTTTCGTCGAGCGCCCTGACAAGGCGCCCATCAGTCATTTCCTGTTCTGTCAGGCTTTTGGGCAACCAGGCGACGCCTTTGCTCTCCAAGGCCATTGACATCAAAACGGCGGCAAGGTGACTGCTGAAAAGAGGTTTAAGATGAAGATAATCTTCTTTGCCGTGGAGTCGGTGAGCGACGATTCGGCCTAACCCCGACTCGTGGGTATAGGCCAGGTAAGGCAGTGTTTCAGGAGAAGTACCAAAATTGGCAGAGGCGCTCGCCAGTGGCACGAGTACATCCCCTCCGACCTTCTTTCCAATGAACTGATCAGGTGCTAGCAAGGGTGGGACGTCGGGGTGGCGATGGCAAAGCAGGAATTGAACCTGACCGTGGATTAGCATCTGCTCGCAAACAGCCATGCTGTCTGAATATAGACGTACCGAATCTATCGGCGCGCCATTTTCTGCACCTCTCAACCATCGTGGGAAGAAGGTGAATGACAAGGAATGTGTGGCTGCAAATTGCAGTGTTTTGGCGGCTACCCCAGCCACCTCCTGTGCCTCGGAACGCATCAGGTACAAACCTCTAGCAGCCTCTTGGGCACTAGACAAAATCTGTCTTCCTGCCTCGGTTAAGGTCGCGCCTTGGGGCGTGCGAACAAACAACTCGACGCCCATCCAGTTCTCCAGGGAACGGACTCTACGACTGAAAGCAGGCTGAGTAACGTGGCGAGCTTCAGCCGCCCGAACAAAGCTGCCGTACTCCGCAAGCGCTGAAAAATCCTCTAACCAAACGAGTTCCAAGGGCAATGCCTCCTGTGCATAGGGCGCGGCATTAATAGCATTGGGCGGGGATCATCGCAAAGCATAACGTGGGGTCACAAACAACAAGAGGAACCCGTCATGCGTATCGTAGACATCCGTGAAAAAACTGTCTCTATTGCTTCCCCAATTGCTAACGCCTATATCGACTTCTCCAAAATGACCTGCTCGGTCGTCGCTGTCATCACGGACGTAATTCGCGATGGTAAACCTGTCATCGGCTACGGTTTCAACTCCAACGGTCGCTATGGCCAGGGTGCTCTGATGCGTGATCGTTTCCTGGCGCGTATCACGGAGGCTGACCCGGACACCCTTGTCGACCATGAAAACAACAACCTGGATCCGTTCGCCATCTGGAAAGCCCTGATGACCAACGAGAAGCCAGGCGGCCACGGCGAGCGATCGGTCGCAGTTGGCACCATCGACATGGCTGTATGGGATGCGGTGGCCAAGATTGAAGGCAAACCTCTGTATCGCCTACTGGCTGACCGTTACCGTAACGGCGTGGCGGATGACAAGGTCTGGGTCTATGCAGCCGGTGGCTATTACTACCCCGGCAAAGACCAGACTAAACTCAAGGCAGAAATGCAAAGCTACCTGGATCGCGGCTACGACGTCGTCAAAATGAAGATCGGTGCAGTGCCGCTGGACGAGGATATCCGTCGCATCGAAGCTGTACTTGAGGTGGTAGGCGATGGTCGTCGGTTGGCAGTCGATGCTAATGGGCGCTTCGATCTTCAGACTGGTATTGCTTACGCTGAGGCGATCAAACAGTACAACCTGTTCTGGTACGAGGAGATTGGCGACCCTCTGGATTACGCACTCCAGGCTGAGCTGGCCAATCACTATGAATTACCCATGGCTACCGGTGAAAACCTGTTCTCCCACCAGGATGCTCGTAACCTGCTGCGCCACGGAGGTATGCGCCCTGATCGCGACTTCCTCCAATTCGACTGTGCCCTGTCCTACGGGTTAGTAGAGTACATGCGCACCCTCAAGGTGATGGAAGAAATGGGCTGGTCTTCCCGACGCGTAGTTCCGCATGGCGGCCACCAGATGTCACTGAACATCGCAGCAGGCCTGCACCTGGGCGGCAACGAATCCTACCCGGACGTGTTCCAGCCTTTCGGCGGTTTCGCTGACGGTATCCGCGTCGAAAATGGCTACGTCGGTCTGCCGGATATTCCAGGTGTTGGCTTCGAAGCCAAGTCCGCCTTGTACGCAGTAATGCGTGAGTTAGGCGAAGGCTAATCGCCCTCAATCTGCGGTCTCTTGTAAAGAGGCCGCAGAATCCGGCGTCCCCCACTGACGCCAAGCCACACGCCCATCACAAAAATAAAATGAGGTGCTTACGTGGAAATTTCCAAGTCACACTGGTATAGCCAGCTGTATGTGCAAGTGCTGATCGGCATTGTGATCGGTGCCGCCATCGGTTACTTCATGCCTGATATTGGAGCCAAGCTCCAACCGTTTGCCGATGGTTTCATCAAACTCATCAAAATGCTGTTGGCGCCTATTATTTTCGGTACGGTGGTCGTCGGTATCGCGAAAATGGGCAGTATCAAGGAAGTTGGACGGATTGGTGTGAAAGCGCTGATCTACTTCGAGATTCTTTCAACCATCGCCCTCGTCGTCGGCCTTATTGTGGTCAACATCGTGAAGCCTGGTGCAGGTATGAACATCAATGCTAGCGCGCTTGATGGAAGTGCAGTCAGTAAATACAGCCAAGCTGCCAGTGAGCAAGGTGGCACCATTGATTTCTTCCTCAATATCATCCCGCATACATTCATCGGCGCCTTCTCGAATGGTGTAATGCTTCAGGTTATCCTGCTTTCAGTACTAATGGGTGTTGCTCTGGTTCAAATGGGCGAAACCAGCAAACCGCTAATCAACACCATTGATCTGTTCCTGCAAGGTCTGTTCAAGATCGTTGCAATGGTCATGCGCTTGGCGCCGATTGGTGCTGGTGCCGGTATGGCGTTCACTATCGGCAAGTACGGGATTGGTACCTTGCTGTCACTCGGCCAGTTGCTGGTCGCGCTCTACATCACAACCTTGATTTTCATCGTGGTGGTGCTGGGTACTGTTGCCAGATGGTCAGGCATGCCGCTCATGCAATTTCTTCGTTATTTCAAAGATGAAATTCTCATCACGCTTGGCACCTGCTCAACCGAAGCCGTACTGCCGCGCATGATGGTGAAGCTTGAAAAGCTTGGCTGCAAAAAATCAGTAGTGGGCATGGTGTTGCCAACGGGGTACACCTTTAATGCAGACGGCACCTGCATCTATCTCACCATGGCCGCCATCTTTATCGCCCAAGCGACCAATACGCCACTGACGTTTGTGGATCAGATGATTTTGCTCGGTGTATTCCTGCTGACGTCAAAAGG
The DNA here is from genome assembly GCF_037055265.1 of Pseudomonas sp. ML2-2023-6. Taxonomy (NCBI): domain Bacteria; kingdom Pseudomonadati; phylum Pseudomonadota; class Gammaproteobacteria; order Pseudomonadales; family Pseudomonadaceae; genus Pseudomonas; species Pseudomonas sp. ML2-2023-6. The sequence continues at coordinate 3,740,877 of NZ_CP146347.1, forward strand.
CTCGGCTGGCGTTGCGGGTGCAGGGTTTGTGACGCTGGCTGCAACACTCACAACCATCCATTCAATCCCTCTCGTAGGCCTTGTTTTGCTCTTGGGCATTGACCGGTTCCTGAACGAAGCGAGGGCCGTAACCAACCTGATCGGTAACGGCATCGGCACCATCGCCATTGCCAAGTGGGATAACTCGTTTGATGTCGAGGCCTGCGAGCGTGAAATCGCCGCAATGAAACACGAAAAGGCGCAAAGGAAGATGTTACTGGCGCAAAAATAATCCGTCACACGCTCCGGTCATTCCGCGTCAGAAACGGTTATGACCGGTTCCGATTTTTAAGGTTGTGCGTTTTTCTTTAAGCTTTCGGGGCTGCCAGCGCACAGACCATCCATCACCAAGGTCATCAATCTGGCGAGACGCGAGCGCCAGTCGCTCTGGGAGTCCATTTGCCATATTCCAGCAATGGCGAGAAAAAAGTCGTCGTTAGTAATCCCGCTACGAATCGTTCCGGCTTTCTCATTTGCCCTCAAAAGCGACTCGGCAGCTGCTTGAACTGGTGCGTATCCTGACTTCCCCGGGAACTCGTAAATAGACGCAGCTTGTTGTATTGCGGTAGCAAGTCCTGCTTTTGTCATTGCATATTCAGCGAGGCAGTCCATCCATTCTCGGAGGGCCTCCTTAGGTGGTTTTATCGCCAGGAGCTGTTCCGCTAACGAGGCTACCTGCTGCATCTCGAATTGATAAACCTCGAATACCAGCTTCTCTCTGGTGGCGAAGTGGCGATAGAACGTGCCCTGCCCCACCCCTGCCTTCTTCGCAATCGTGCTCAACGGAACCGCAGGATCACGAGTCAGCTCCACCACCGCGACCTCCAGAATCCGTTCACGGTTTTTCTTGGCGTCAGAACGCATCACCAAATCGTCAGTCATGAGCAAAATTTTCCTTGAGCGCATTGCTAAACGGACAGTTGTCCGATACATTTTTCTCAAGCGGACACTTGTCCACTTAAGCATCGTTTCTGGAGTTTACTATGAACAGCACTGGCAATACGATTCTGGTCACTGGCGGCACCTCGGGTATCGGCCTTGGTCTGGCGCTTAGGCTTCACAAGGCAGGCAACAAAGTCATCATCGCGGGACGTCGCAAAGCTCTGCTCGACAAGATCACGTCGCAGCACCCAGGTATTGAATCAGTATTGCTGGACGTTTCCGATCCACAATCCATCCAGCGCAGCAGCGAAACGCTTGCGATCAGCCATCCGAATCTAAACGTTCTTATAAACAACGCTGGAATCATGCACTGGGAGGATCTGACTGATCCGCAAAGCCTAAGCACAGCCGAAGATATCGTGACAACGAACTTACTGGGCACGATCCGCATGGTGTATGCATTTACTCCCCACCTGCTCACGCAGTCCAGTGCAACGATTGTGAATGTAAGCTCGGCTTTGGCATTCGTACCGCTGCCTGCAACACCGACCTACAGCGCAACCAAAGCGGCAGTTCACTCGTTCACTCAAAGCCTTCGAGTTCAGCTGGAAGCCTCATCAGTCGAGGTTATCGAGCTTGCGCCACCGGGTGTGCGTACCACTTTGCTTGGGCAGGAAAACGACGAGCACGCAATGCCGTTGGAGGCGTTTTTGGATGAAATCTTCGAGCTACTCGAGATCTCTCCGACCCCACGCGAACTGATCGTCGAACGTGCCAAGCCATTACGGTTTGCTGAAGCGAGTGGCTCACATGATGAAGTGTTGAAAATGCTTGCGGGATACAAACCACCGGCAGAGTGACGGTAAGCTTCGGCGCACGCGCTGTTACCAAGGAAGAGGCTGCCGAGGAACAAGCCCCAAGCAGCCGCTGTATGCTCCAGAAAACGCGGCTCTGTCACTACTGAAAGTTGCTGCATGACTGCTAGGGTGCGCCTTACCCACACCGACTGGATTCAGCCATGCAGCTTAACCTCTACCAAATCGACGCATTCACCTCCACGGTATTCTCGGGCAGCCCGGCAGCCGTGGTTCCTCTTGAAGCCTGGCTACCTGTCGAGGTCATGCAGTCGATTGCCATTGAAAATTCGCTGCCGGAAACTGCGTTCTATGTGCTTAACCAGAGCGGACAATACGAAATCCGCTGGTTCTCGCCATTCACTGAGATCGACTTCTGCGGCCACGCCACGCTGGCAAGCGCTTTTGTGCTGTTCAATCAGCCCGGTGCCAGCAAGTCCATCACGTTCTGGGCCAAGGCAGTTGGAGAAATTCCGGTCACCCAGTTACCTGGCGGCGAGATAGAGTTGAATTTCCCCGAACTCGCTCCCCGCCCGCTGGTTGATGTGCCTGCCCAGTTGCTCGAAGGTCTTTCGATCACACCCAACGAATATTGGGTCAGCCGCCAAGCCTACTTTGCGATTTATACCGATCAACAGCAGGTCGAGAGCGTGGTGCCGCGACTCGATAAGCTGAAAGAGCTGGGCCCGCGGGATGTGGTCGTCACTGCGCCCGGTCAACAGTACGATTTTGTCTCGCGCTACTTCTGGCCAGCCAACGGTGGCGATGAGGATCCTGTCACCGGATCCATTCATGCAGGGTTGGCTCCGTTCTGGGCAAAACGCTTGAACAAGTCGCGGTTGTTAGCGTTGCAGGCCTCCCGTCGGCGCGGTGTGCTGGACTGCCGGGTTGATGACGGCCGGGTATTTGTCTCAGGGCGGGCGGTGCAATATCTGGAAGGGATTATTAACCTGTAAGCGCCAGGTGAAGGCGCAATGAAATGCTGCCCCCCGGCGCCACGGATTCCATTCCAGGCGAGTGTCGGGGGTCAGATTTCTGCAACCATCAAATCCAGATTCTGCACCGCGGCGCCAGCAGCGCCCTTCCCCAAATTGTCAAATATGGCAGCCAGCAAGACTTGCCCCGTCTGTTCATTTGCACACACCACCAACTGCAGATCATCAGTCCCGTTAAGCGCCTGAGGATCAAGGTGCGTCAGTTGTTTAGCCTCCTGCAGCGACATCACCTGTACATGGGCTGCATCCAGATAGTGCCGCACAAGACACTCATGCAGCTGCGCCGCATCCACCCCCGGCGCCAGTAACCGAAGTTGCACCGGTATGGTCAGCACGATCCCCTGCCGAAAAGCGCCATAGGCCGGTACGAACATTGGGGGCTGGCTCAGGCCGCTTTGCTGCTGGATCTCCGGTACATGCTTGTGCTCAAGCCCCAGGCCATACACCTGAAATGCCGGGGGCGGCGACGCGCCTTCGCCTTCATACTCCTGCACGCCGACGCGGCCTTTTCCCGAATAGCCCGACACGGCATAAATGTTTGCCGGGTAGTCTCTTGGCAACAACCCGGCCTCCAGTAACGGACGCAGCAGCCCTATCGCCCCGGTAGGGTAGCAACCGGGATTACTGACCCGCCGGGCTGTGGCAATGCGCTGCGCCTGCTGCGGGTTCATTTGCGCGAAACCATAGGTCCAGTCCGGATGGGTACGGTGTGCCGAACTCGCATCGATCACCCGTACTGCGGGGTTTTCGATACTCGCCACCGCGTCGCGTGCGGCCTGGTCGGGCAAGCATAAAATCGCGATATCGCAGGCATTGATGATCTCGGCTCGGCGTTGTGGATCCTTGCGATGTTCAGCGCTGAGCGTGACAAGCTGCAGATCGGTCCGGTGGCGTAGCCGCTGATGGATTTGCAACCCGGTGGTGCCTTGGTCGCCGTCGATGAATACAAGTGGACTTGCCATGGAATGCTCTCGGACTCAGGAAATGAGGAGCCCCAATCATCAGTCGGGAGTTAAGATAGGAAAAGTTGAATTTATAAACGATGAGATTCAGTTTTTCTGAACAAGGAGCGCTCCATGCGTGAAATCAGCCTCGACCGTCTGCGCACGCTGGTTGCTATCGCCGATCTGGGCTCATTTGCCGAGGCGGCCCGCGTGCTGAATCTCTCGCCGCCCACGGTCAGTTTGCATATCGCCGACCTGGAGTCGCGGGTGGGCGGCAAGCTGTTGTCACGCACCCGTGGCCGCGTTCAGCCTTCGGCAATCGGTGAAACACTGGTGGAGCGCGCGCGACGTCTGCTGGCGGATGCGGAGCAGGCGCTGGAGGACGTGCAGCGTCAGGTGCAGGGCCTTTCAGGGCGCGTGCGGCTGGGCGCCTCCACCGGTGCCATCGCCCAGTTGATGCCGCAAGCGTTGGAGATCTTGAGCCAGCGCCACCCTGCAATCGATGTGCAGGTTGCAGTGCTGACGTCGCAGGAAACGTTGAAAAAACTTGCCGAGGGCTCTTTGGAAATAGGTCTGGTCGCGCTGCCTCAGACTCCCGTCAGGCAATTACGGATCAAGCCATGGCGACGGGACCCGGTCATGGCTTTCTTGCCCGCTCGCTGGGAATGTCCGCAGGTTGTCAGCCCCGACTGGCTGGCTGCTCAGCCATTAATTCTGAATGACAACACGACCCGGCTTTCGCGCTTGACCACAGAGTGGTTTGCCAGTGATGGACGCCAGCCAACCCCGCGTATCCAGCTGAACTACAACGATGCGATCAAAAGCCTGGTGGCAGCCGGTTATGGCGCGACCCTGTTGCCGTATGAGGCCTCAACACCCTTGCCTGATACCAGAATCGCTATGCGGCCTTTACATCCCTTGCTATGGCGGCAGCTGGGCATAGCTCACCGCGAAGGCGACATCGAACGATCTACGCAATATGTACTGGATGTGTTGTGGGGGTTGAGTGCGCAGTAGCCGACAAGGATCACAAAAGGCGCGTCAGAGCGCTACTTGCAGCGCTGTATTCACTCGCCAGGAAACAACCTCTCAATAGCTGCCCAATGACTTCAGGGGCAGCAGCGGCTTGTACTCGCACTTCTCGCGCACAAAAGCGGTTGGCACTATCACCCTGCTTTCAAAGAAAGTGGCAAAGTCGAAGTCCTCCAGGCGGTATGGCGCCACCAGCACGGACTCCTGACCGGCACCGAGAAAAACCACAGGACGCTCGGGATCGACATTCGCGCACTCATGTCTTTGGTTGAAATCCAGCGCCTGCGCGATCAGATAGACCTTCTCCGGAATACGCGTATCGCTCAACTGATCGCTGGGCCAGCTCCAACCGAAAAACAGAATCACACCCGCCACCGCACTGCACAGCACAGAGAACCACGGGACATCCCCGGTCGCTTTGCCCTTGACCCAATTGCTGATGAACAAGAGATGAAGCGCCAGAATCAGCGCCGCGATGCTCAGCACAAAAGGCACCAGCAGTTTGAACAGCACCAGGCCTGTGGTCAGGACCAGGGTGATGGGCAAGGCGGAGGCGTCCACATGGAACACGCCATTGATGTGCCCCGCTGCTCTGCCGCGCGCATAGAACAACGCCCCGGAAAGGATCAGCGACAGCAATAACTTGGTGACGGCGAAGCTCCACAATGACTTCACCACTGACGAGCGCTCGACCAACACGCCGACGAAAATCAGACACAAGCTCACCCCCCACAGCCGAAATGCCAGGGTATGTTCGCGCACCCACTCCATGTCACTGGCGGCAGATCGCACAATGGCCAGCAGGACGCCGATGACGCCAATCACCACCATGGCACGGAGCAAATCTTGGCGCTGCTTTTCCTGCTGGTGGCGGTGCTCGATCAACCATTCGGACAATCTGCGCTGGATATCCCGTACGTAGTACTTCAACGACCTCGGGGAGTTACTCGACAAGTCACGTTCGGAGCCGCTCAGCTCGTGATGGATACGTTCGAGCCTCTGCTCAATTTCTTTGGTCATCTGTCTTTCCAACTCCTGTCGGGGATAGTTCAGTTTGCCAGCCTGGGCCGGTCTTTCCGGGAAAGCATCGAGGCACAGGCCACACGTGGACATTGAAATGGAGCGGTGAGCGAACGCCCCTGGCCACTACTTACGCCTCACATAGTGACACTCAGCACCCAGCCCGCAATCCCGCTCCCAATGACGACCAGCCACGGCGCAACCTTCCAGAACATCAGCGCAACCAGGGCCAGCACGGCCAGACCGAAATCCTGCGGCTGCAAAATGGCACTCGTCCATACCGGATGGTAAAGCGCAGCCAACAGCAGACCAACCACTGCGGCATTGACCCCGGCCAGCGCGGCCTGAGTTCGTACGCTACGGCGTAATTGCTCCCAAAACGGCAAGGCGCCAAGAGTGATCAAAAAGGACGGCGCATAGATCGCCAAAAGGCAGATTATCCCCCCTGCCCATCCTGATGGAGGGACATTCATCGACGTGCCGAGGAATGCGGCGAACGTGAACAGGGGGCCAGGTATGGCTTGCGCGGCGCCATATCCTGCCAGGAACACGTCATTACTGACCCAGCCGGAGGGCACCACTTCGGCCTGCAACAGTGGTAGCACCACGTGCCCGCCACCGAAGACCAGTGAGCCGGAGCGGTAGAAGGCATCCACCAGTGCCACGGCTTGACTGGGCCACAGTTGGGTCAATAGCGGCAGCCCCACCAGCAATACCAGGAATAAAGACAGGTAAATCCCCCCGGCCCGGCGGCTGATGGAGATCGGTAATGGATCGTGCTCGGCACGCTGCCCGGGTTTGAACAGCAGCAAACCTGCAAGCCCGGCAGCAACAATCACGCTGACCTGCCCCCCTGCAGACGGCTCAAGCAAGGCGACGCAGGTAGCAATCGCCATCAGGGTGACTCGCGTCACGTCTGTGCACAGATGCCGCGCCATCCCCCAAACAGCTTGAGCAACCACCGCGACAGCGACCACTTTGAGGCCATGCAGGACGCCGGGAGAGATGACTGAGCCATATCGGGAGATGCCCAGCGCAAACAGGATCAGCGCAATGGCCGAAGGTAGCGTAAAACCAGCCCAGGCCGCGAAAGCCCCTCCGTATCCTGCGCGTGACACCCCCAGAGCGATGCCAACCTGACTGCTTGCCGGGCCAGGTAATAATTGGCAGAGCGCGACCAAGTCCGCATAGGTGCGCTCGGTCAGCCAACGCCGTCGTGTGACAAACTCATCGCGAAAGTAGCCCAAGTGCGCAATAGGGCCACCGAACGAGGTCAACCCAAGGCGCATGAAGATGAAAAAAACTGACCAGGCGCTGCTGCGTTTATCGACATAAGAGTTGGCCATGCATGTGCCTACCTGGTTAGAACAAGACCGGTAAATTAATCGAATTACGATAGCGAATTTCGCCTATCTAAAACGGCCCCTCTCGAGGAGTTTGTTTTGATCACATCGCGGCGCTATACACCTTCGAAATGGCACACCTTCCGATCCTGGTTCGAAGGTACACCCTCAAATTTGGCCTTTCATGACAGGGCCCTGACTGGCCGCTTCCGACCAATCGTGGAAATTGTCGACCCAAAACAGACACGCCCTCCTCTCACGATCCACGCCTGCGCAGGTCGATTTTTCCGGCTTTTCTTTTGAGATTTCCCGTCGCTATAGCGCTCAGCATTTTCTGAAATTTTGAGCATTCAATGTGATGTGCCGCAGGGCAAGACGCTACTCGACGAAGCTCATCGCGTACGGCGCCAAGGCGCTCGATGGTACGGTCCAGTTCGTCAGCCTTTTCGTTAAGCCGCTGGCGATCGATATCAGGCTGGCCCTGCGCATCCTGCATGGCAACGAGATCGTCCAGTGAAAACTCTGCCGACTGCCCGAGCGCGATCAAGGACAATCGCTGGAGTACATCGCCATGAAACACGCGACTCAGGCCCCGACGCCCTATCGAACGAATAAGACCTTTCTCTTCGTAGTAGCGCAGCGTTGAAGCCGGTAGACCGGAACGTCGTGCCACCTCACCAATATCCAGCTCTTTCATACTTGACCTCAAGTCGACTTGAACCTGCAGACTACTCGGATCAAACCTCCAAAACAGGTTCAAGGCAAGGAGCAATACCATGGAAATAGCCGAGACAGCACTGCGTATTCTGTTTGTTGGAATTGGGGCCACGCTGATCATGGACCTATCGGCTTTTGTTCAAGCACGAGTATTTGGCCTGACGTCGCCTAACTATGGGCTGGTCGGTCGTTGGCTTGGCCACATGCTGCAAGGGCAGTTTCGTCACTCCACGATCATGACGGCGGCTCCTGTCAGGAATGAGCGCCTGCTGGGGTGGGTATTTCATTACGTCACCGGCATAGTCTTCGCAATGGTGTTGATCGGTGCGAAAGGACTTGCCTGGCTCTGCAACCACACACTGGTGCCTGCGCTGGTGATGGGGTTGGTCACTGTGATTGCGCCTTTCTTCATCATGCAGCCCGCGTTCGGTTTCGGCATTGCTGCGTCGAAGACAGCGGCACCAAGCGTGGCAAGGCGCAGAAGCATCACTGCGCATCTGATTTTCGGACTAGGGCTTTTTGTAGCTGGATGGCTGTTGATGCAGATCTTTCCGGCATCGTTATGCCTAAGTTGAGTGCCTTTGGGCAGCGCTGGTGCTTAGGGTAAGAGCGTAAGTTCTGAGTGTCTGTTTGTAGCCGATTGCTACACGGGGTAAAAGGCGGGTGCATTGAATGTGAGTCAAGGGCTACTTCTGGCCGAACGCAGCCCGCCACGAGGGGCTGCTTTCACCCTAGTAAGAGACCGATAGACTTCTATGCGCAAGACCACAAAATTGTGAGATTCAGCAAACAACACTGTGCAATAACAGCGAGCGCCAGGAAGCGGAACTCCAATGTAAAGGCAGTCAGATGGACAGCAAGCGCTGTTGAGTTCCGGGGGAGAATCAACTTCACTTTGAATCGCCAATAACGGCCTAAAACGAAGTAATGGATGTGTCGACTCAAAAGACTAATCACCCTAAAAAATCACAACCTCATATCATTGGTTTTGTTTTACCTCGTAGTGCAGGAACAGCACTCCCGAGTCAAACAATTTACTTTTCACCAGCGTGAGAGCAGTTCTGTCCTTAATATTTTTGAATAAAGGAATACCCTGTCCCAACAGTATCGGATTGATGAATAGCCAGTACTCGTCGATGAGGTTTTCCGCCATTAGCGCGTGTGTGGCGCCGGGACTGCCAAACACTAAAATATCGCTGCCTGCGCTATGCTTAAGCTTGCTGATTTCATCGCTTAAATGGCTGCTGATGATTTTAGTATCAGGATTATTCTTTTCCAGCAGGGTTTTCGACAACACAATTTTTCGGGCGGTTTTATACCATCGCGAATGCGCCTGGTCATGCGTACTGGCGTTGGGCTGCTCGGTAGCGGTTGGCCAATAGGACTCCATCATCTGATAGGTGACGCGCCCGTATAACGCGGTGTCGGTCTGCTGAATCCGCTGGTCCACATATCCAAACAAATCGTCGCTCAGACTGATCCAGCCCAAGCTAGCCATGCCTTCATCGGTGGAGGCAACAAAACCATCCAGTGACACATGCATAAACGAAACAATTTTCCGCATGACTATCTCCTTGATTTTATTTTGATTACATATTCGTTAAGTCCCGCCAGTGCTTGGTTTCTGCCTTCATTTCCACCCTTCCTCTCCCCACCATGTTGCGTGGTTACGCAGTAGAACATCAGCCGAACGTCATTCTTAAACCGCCTTCCGTAAAGGAGACAGTCCCGACTGTCTCTTCTGGCCGATAGCAGCCCTTCTTGACAGAGGGCTATCAACCCAAAACGATCATCTGGCGAGGTATTGAACGGGTGCCGGAAATGCGCTCATTGCTTAAGCATAGAGCTATTACATTAGTCCAAGTGTTGAGACTCCTTGACGATAAAGTCGATGAAAGCGCGCGTTTTCGCTGGCAAATGCAACCGCGATGTATAAACGAGATTGATGGCTAACCCAGGCAACTCCCAGTCGGTCAGAACCGGGATCAGTCGACCCGAGACTATATCGTCGTGTATCACATATGTCGGTTGAGCAAGAATACCTGACCCTTGCAGCGCAACGGCTCGCAAGAGCTGACCATCGTTGGACTCGAACGAGGCTGATGTTGAAATCCTTATGGACTGGTCTTCGCGCTGGAAAACCATTTCATAAGGGTCGGTGGCGTAGGTGTAGAGCAAGAGTTGATGGTCAATCAACTCCTGAGGATGCCCCGGACAACCGTGGCGTTGCAAATAATCAGGCGACGCGGCTAGCGTGCGGCGTGTCTCAGTCAAACGCCTAACCACAAGGCTGGTGTCAGGCTCACTTTCACGCGTGCGCAGCGCGACATCAATGTTGTCGTCAATGATGTCGCAATAACGGTTTTCAGCAACGACGTCCAAGCGAACATCGGGGTACAGCTGTTTGAACTTCGGCAGCAGGGGCAATATGTACTGCAGGCATAGAGATAAAGAGGCAGTGACACGCAACACACCCGTTGGATGGCTTTTGGTCGCAGAGACGGCGTCGGTGGCCCCTTGCATGGCCAGCAGAGCAGCTTTGGAATTGTTGTAGAAGTCCTTCCCTACCTCGGTAACAAACAGTCGACGGGTACTGCGCTCAACCAGCCTGGCCCCCAGACGATCCTCCAGCGCAGCCAGGTGACGGCTTGCAGCGGCATTGGACAAGCCCAGCGCCTCAGCTGCTTTGTTCAAGCTGCCCAGTTCAGTGACCTTTACAAACAACTCATACTCTGTCCAGCGATCCATCAGCATTGTTCCGGTGGGTGGAAATGTGATTTCCAGTTAAAGACTTTTTCAAAGTAATTGCTACCGCTAATCTAGATATACCCCTTGCAGCAAAGATTATCTACGCTGAGGGAAACACGACGGAGATTCAATTGAGTCATAATCTAGAGACCGTAAAACAATATTTTAAATTCTGTGTTGATGGAAAAGATGTGGATCGCGCGGAGGAATTCTTCGCGGATGATGTCGTAGTTCACCGACCGGACTGCAGCGCGCCTATCGTGGGTGTAAAACGTTTTAAAGAAGCATTGAAGCTTAATGTAACTGATCGATATGAGTCTATTCATACGACCTTTCAGAAAGAAATAGTGGTCGACGACGTTGTGGTAGTGGCATTAATGCATCAGGCCAAAGGATCCAATACCTGGCACGGGTTTGATGTCACAGGAAAAGATCTCGCATGGACGGCATTAACTTATTTTCGATTCAATGCCGAGGGAAAGATCATTGAGGAAATTGTTGAGCGAAATGAGTTATTCATGGCGAAACAGCTCGGCATTATTGAATACGACTAAGTAAATCACAGCGCCTGGTTTGCTCGCCTGGAAACCGGGTAATACTTAAGCTGTTTATATTCTACAGATTGAATTGCCAAGGCAACTTGTTCGTCGTCGTATATAAGCTCAAGTCATGGGTTTAACCGGCTTGCCTCTTGGCAAAAACGATCTGGCAAACCTAAAGGTGACCCAGGCCCTTTCAGGCCAAGTTCGATCTGCTGGCAGATACCTGGGATCACCCGAGCTTTCGAAAAGATTTGCAGGATCGCTCCAGGGACATTGTCGCCATCGACGAAAACCGCCTTCGCGCCGAAAACCATCAGGCCGTGACCGGTGCTTTTGTCCTGAAGGGAGGCAGGGCCAGGCGCTCACCTACCTTGCCCTGTTGCAATGGCTCCCGATCACGGCGGAAAAACAGAGCCACACATTAGTTGTATACAATAACTTTAAGTTCTGGTTACATTATTCCGCGCCTACGACCCCGGTAATCGCCGGGGCGTATTGCGACGGTCAAAAAACCATGCAACATCCACAGCCGCTCCAACCCATCGAACGTCATCCACGGATGTCGTTCAACGACCTCTACGATGCTTGCTTGAGCCATCGTTCAAGCAACACATTCGTCTTCCTGCCGTTCGCCGACCACACCTACGGGAACCTCCTGGAACCCACTGCGGGTCAATGTCTGCTGAAGTCTGAGCCTGACAGCAACACGTTGCATACAGGCAGTACCTGCCTGCAAGGGCTTCGCTGATGCCGAAAACAGGTGTATGCCCAGAATCAACTTGTATCCAAGATCCATACGGAAGAGGAGCACCCATGCCCAAAACTTTACTGGTCAAAAACGCCGAGCTTTTGGTGACAATGGATGGTGAGCGCCGAGAAATCAGGCGCGGTGGTCTGTTCATCGAGGGCAACCTGATCAAGCAGGTCGGCCCTACCGAAACGCTGCCCCAACATGCTGATGTGATTCTGGACATGGCCGGGAAAGTAGTAATTCCAGGCCTGGTCAATACCCACCACCACATGTACCAGAGCCTCACCCGCGTAGTGCCGGCGGCTCAGGACGGTGAGCTGTTCAATTGGCTGACCAACCTGTATCCAATCTGGGCCCGGCTGACGCCCGAAATGATCGCGGTATCGACCCAAACGGCGATGGCCGAGCTGATTCTCTCAGGCTGCACCACCTCCAGTGACCACCTCTATATTTACCCCAATGGCTGCAAGCTTGATGACAGCATCCATGCCGCCGCAGAGATTGGCATGCGCTTTCACGCTGCACGCGGCAGCATGAGTGTGGGCCGCAGCCTAGGCGGTCTACCACCCGACTCCGTGGTGGAGAAAGAGAGTTACATCCTCAAGGATTCCCAGCGCCTGATCGAAGAGTTCCATGATGCCAGCCATGGCTCAATGCTGCGCATGGTCGTGGCGCCCTGCTCGCCCTTTTCCGTGAGCCGTGACCTGATGCGCGAATCAGCAGTTCTTGCGCGCCAGTACGGTGTGTCATTGCACACGCACCTTGCAGAAAACGTCAGCGACATCGCCTACAGCCGCGAGAAGTTCGGCATGACCCCTGCCGAATACGTCGAAGACCTGGGCTGGGTCGGCCACGATGTATGGCACGCCCATTGTGTGCAACTCGACCAGCACGGTATTGAGCTGTTCGCGCGCACCGGGACCGGAGTTGCCCACTGCCCGTGCTCGAACATGCGTCTGGGCTCAGGGATCGCTCCGATCCGCAAGATGCGCGACCAGGGTGTCCCGGTGGGCCTGGGTGTGGACGGTTCGGCTTCCAACGATGGCGCCAGCATGATCGGCGAGGTACGCCAGGCGCTGCTGTTGCAGCGTGTCGGTTTTGGCCCCGATGCGATGTCTGCTCGTGAAGCACTGGAAATCGCAACACTGGGCGGCGCCAAGGTGCTCAACCGCAATGATATTGGCGCCCTCGCCCCCGGCATGGTTGCGGACTTCGTCGCCTTCGACCTTGGACATCTGGCCTATGCCGGCGCCCTTCACGACCCGCTAGCCGCCTTGGTGTTTTGCACCCCGACCCACGTCGACACCAGCGTGATCAACGGCCGTGTGGTGGTCAAGGACGGTCACCTCACCACCGTCGACCTACCCCTGGTGCTGGAACGCCACAACCGGTTGGCCCGGCAGTTGGTCAGCGGCGAGTGACCCGTACCAACCGCTGCCCTCGACACTGAGTGCAACGACGGGCGCAACTGCGCCCACCCACTCATCGAATGCGACTGAGAACGTGCTGTTAGACGCATCTAAAATAACAAAAGCGAGCTACTCACCATGACTTCTTCAGCTTCAGCTTCAGCTTCATCTCGTCCAGAGGACGAAAACCTCGGTATTGGCGCCAACCTGGCTTACGGTCTTCAACATGTGTTGACGATGTACGGAGGCATCATCGCTGTCCCCCTGATCATCGGTCAGGCTGCCGGGCTTTCTTCAGCCGACGTGGGCCTGTTGATCGCCGCGTCGCTGTTCGCCGGAGGCCTGGCCACCTTGCTGCAGACACTTGGGATTCCCTTCTTCGGCTGTCGCCTCCCTCTGGTTCAAGGGGTGTCTTTCGCCGGTGTTTCGACCATGGTCGCGATCATTGGCAGTGACGGTACAGGCGGACTGCCCGTGGTATTCGGGGCGGTAATCGTTGCGTCGGTGATCGGCCTGCTGATCACGCCGCTGTTCTCGAGCATCATCAAGTTCTTTCCGCCGCTGGTGACGGGAATCGTCATAACCACCATCGGATTGACTCTGATGCCTGTCACGGCACGCTGGGCCATGGGCGGTAACAGTCAGGCAGCCGACTTTGGCAGCATGGCCAACATAGGCCTGGCGGCACTCACACTGGTCACCGTACTGCTGCTCAGCAAGCTGGGAAGTGCGAGTATTTCGCGCCTGTCGATTCTGCTGGCAATCGTCATCGGCACACTGGTCGCTACCGCTTGTGGGATGGCCGATTTCTCCCAAGTACTCGAAGGCCCCTTGGTGGCGCTGCCCGAAGTCCTGCACTACGGCCTTCCGCAATTTCGGTTCGCCGCTATCCTGTCGATGCTGATCGTAATTCTCGTGACCATGGTCGAGACCTCCGCAGACATTCTCGCCGTCGGTGAGATCATCGATACCAAAGTCGACTCGAAACGCCTCGGCAACGGCCTGCGGGCGGATATGATTTCCAGCGCCCTGGCGCCCCTGTTTGGCTCCTTCACCCAGAGTGCCTTTGCGCAGAACGTTGGTCTGGTCGCCGTGACTGGTATCAAGAGCCGCTATGTGGTGGCCACCGCCGGGCTGATCCTGGTGACTCTGGGGCTGCTGCCGGTGATGGGAAGACTGGTCGCCGCGGTGCCTACCGCCGTCCTCGGTGGTGCCGGTCTGGTGCTGTTCGGCACCGTCGCAGCCAGCGGTATCCGTACCCTGGCCCAGGTGGACTACCGCAACAACATGAACCTGATCATCGTGGCCACATCAATCGGCTTCGGCATGATCCCGATTGCAGCGCCAAACTTCTACAATCACTTCCCGACCTGGTTCGAGACCATTTTCCACTCCGGCATCAGCTCGGCAGCGATCATGGCCATCCTGCTCAACCTGCTGTTCAACCATCTGCGGGCCGGTAACTCCGACCAGCAATCGGTATTCGTTGCTGCCAGCGATCGCATCCTGCGCTCCCGGGATATCTGCGAACTCAATGACGGTGATGTTTTCCGCGATGGCAAGCTGTTCGACTGCAACGGCAAGGAAGTACCGATTATAGAGAGCGACGAGAGCCATGAGCAGGCCCCGGCACTGCGCAAAAAGCGCTTCGAGCAGGAACACTAGGCCACCCTGAGCCAAGGAAAGCGGCGTGCACGCGCCGCTTTCCATACTGCCGTTGTGGATGCCTGTTCAAGGGCAATATAACGGCTAATCAACCAGGTTTTCACACGCTCCAAGCCGAAAACGCATGTCGAAACAGCAAGTCTAAAAACAACCGCACTCTGGGGCCGTTGGCGATTTAAGCAACGGGCACCTAGAACTTTTCCCTGTTTATTGGTCTATGTGAATAAGCACATCTGCGCGGCAGGCCCGAACCCGAAGGTTCCCGCAGCCAGATGGCGACACGTCCAATTGTTAATCAGAGGT
The DNA here is from genome assembly GCF_037055265.1 of Pseudomonas sp. ML2-2023-6. Classification (NCBI taxonomy): domain Bacteria; kingdom Pseudomonadati; phylum Pseudomonadota; class Gammaproteobacteria; order Pseudomonadales; family Pseudomonadaceae; genus Pseudomonas; species Pseudomonas sp. ML2-2023-6. Next base: position 3,756,121 of record NZ_CP146347.1, read on the forward strand.
TTTCTGCGCTCATGAAATTCCATGACCCACGAATGGTGCTTTTCGGCCTGTTCGCGTTGGCGGCAGTGGGCTCGGCATCAGCCACACAAATGAAAGCCTCAAGCCCTGTTTTCGCCCCCGAAGTCGCAGCCGTTGAGGTTCCGGTCCAGGCTGGCGAAAACCCTTGGCCGACCTTGGCCAGTATCGACGCCAGGCAACCAGCAACATTACTTGCCCATGACGACCGATACAGGGATGACGGTCGCTGGCACGATCGCAGGGACGATTCACGCCGGGAGAACTGGCGTCGAGAACAATGGCGCAGAGAACAGGCGCGCCGGGAAGCCGAACGCCATAGAGATTGGGAGCGCCGCCATGATCGGGCCATGCGCCAGCGCTACGAGGACGAACACCGCTACTATCGTCGCTAGCATCGGTACAACACGGGCGCTGCTGCGAAGAGATCAGCAGGCCCGCAATACCGACTTTCTCAGCAGCCGCTCAACGCCACCTGCCGACGCTCGCCGGCGAAGAACCACGGGCGCAGGCGCACGCCCACGCTGTTCCCGATAAACGCAGCCACCAACCACACCCAGCCATGCAGGCTGCCCGAGGCGATGCCGCTAAAGTACGCACCGATATTGCAGCCATAGGCCAGACGCGAACCATAACCAAGCAGCAAACCACCGATCACCGCCGCCAACAGCGAACGGGCCGGGATTTTCAGGCTGGGCGCAAAGCGTCCGGCCAAACCTGCGGCCAATAGCGCACCGAGGACGATGCCGATGTCCATGACACTGGTGATGTCTTCCCAAACTGGCGCGGCCAGGGCCTTGGCATTGCCCGGCATTTGCCAGAACCCCCAACTGGCGACATCCACACCCAACCCGCTCGCAGCCTTGGCGCCCCAAAGCGCGAATGCCGAAGTAATGCCCCATGGCCGCCCAGCCAGCGCCAGCGTGGCGTAGTTGAGCAGCGCCAGGCCAATCGCCCCCCATACCAATGGCCACGGACCGCGCAAGAAGCGGCGCAGGCCCAGGTGTTCGCTGGGCACGCCTTCTTCAAGCGTGCCATGGCGACGTTTTTCCAGGCGTACGGTCACCACCGCAATGATCGCAAACACGCTCAGGCTCACGAGCAATGCTGGAACCACGCCGAAGCTTTTAACGATGGAGGTGGCCGGGAACGCAGGCAGCGCAAACCACCAGTCAACGTGATGAGTAGCAATCAACGAACCGCATATAAAGAACAACAGAGTCACCAGCATCCGCGCGTTACCGCCGCCGACGGTAAACAGGGTGCCAGAGGCGCACCCACCGCCCAGCTGCATGCCGATGCCGAAAATAAACGCACCGAACACGACCGAAATCCCGATTGGCGCCACCAGCCCGACCACAGGCTGGCCAAACAAAGTGCCCGCTCCCAGCGCGGGGAAAAACAGCACCACCGCCACGGCCAGCATCACCATTTGCGCACGCAGACCAGCACCCCGCCGGTCATTGAGAAACACCCGCCAGGCCGAGGTAAACCCGAAGGCTGCGTGATAAAGGGTCAAACCCAGCGCCGCGCCGACCACCAGCAACAGCACCTGGCGCGAGCCGACGCTGTTTTGCAGAAATACGGCGCCAAGCAACAAAAGGACAAAAGCCACCAGCGGCGCGACGGGCTTGCGCGCAGGTGTCATGGGAAGCGAACTGCTCATGGGAAATCTCGGTTCAATGGATTTTGATTGATTGCAATGGCGCCGAGTATAAACCTGAGCGTGAGACTGATCCTGTTATAGATGGCTATTGCTGTAGATACGCTGTTCCAGGTCAAGCCCCCCCAGTGGGAGCGAGCCTGCTCGCGAAGATCATTCGCGAGCAGGCTCGCTCCCACGCTTGAAGTATCCCTCATGCCGCTGGAGAGGAACGAAGGCTACGCCTACATCCCCAGCCAGTTCGGCAGCGCCAGCGAAACAAATGGTACGTAGGTCACCAGGACCAGGAACGCCAGCATCACCAGTAGCCACGGCGATACCGCTCGCACCACGCGGGTCAGCGGCATGCCCGTGACTGCCGAGGTAACAAACAGGTTGAGTCCGGTGGGCGGCGTGATCAGGCCGATTTCCATGTTCACCACCATAATGATGCCCAAGTGGATCGGGTCGATGCCCAGCTGCATGGCGATAGGGAACAGGATCGGCGCCAGGATCAAGATGATCGCCGAAGGCTCCATAAAGGTCCCGGCAACCAGCAGCACAATATTGACCACCAACAGGAATTCAAGCGGCGTAAAGCCCTGCTCCACCACCCAGGCGGTGATCGACTGCGGGATCTGCTCGGTGGTGAGGACATGGGCAAAAAGCATGGCGTTGGCGATGATAAACATCAGTACCACGCTCAGCTTTCCCGCTTCGATAATCACCTTCGGGCATTCGCGAACGGTCATGTCCTTATAGATAAAGATGGCCACAAACGCAGCATAGACGGCGGCGACCGCAGCGGCTTCAGTGGGTGTGAACATGCCCGAGTAGATGCCGCCGAGAATGATCACGATCAGCATCAGGCCCCAACCGGCCCTGCGGCCTGCGGTCATGATTTCCTTGAGCGAGGCACGCGGCAGCGACGGCATATCCTTGACCCGCGCCATGATGTAAATGGTGACCATCAGCACCAGCCCCAACAGCAACCCCGGCACCACACCGGCCATAAACAGCTTGCCCACCGAGGTTTCGGTCGCGGTGGCGTAGACCACCATGACGATCGACGGTGGAATCAGGATACCCAGGGTCCCGGCATTACAGACGATGCCAGCAGCGAAGTCCTGCTTGTAACCGGAGCGCACCATGCCCGCGATGACAATCGAACCGACCGCCGCCACCGTGGCCGGCGACGAACCGCTGAGTGCGGCAAACAGCATGCAGGCAAGAATTGCAGCGATGGCCAGGCCACCTTTGATGTGACCGACGCACGCGTTGGCAAAGTCGATCAGGCGCCGGGCCACGCCCCCGCTGGTCATGAATGCGCCAGACAGCAGAAAGAACGGAATGGCCAGCAACGTGTAGTGCTCGCTGGTTTCGAACAACTTGATCGCCAGCGAACGCACCGAGTCGTTGCTGAAGAACAGGATGGTCATGGCCCCGGATAAACCCAGGGAAATCGCCACCGGAATGCCGACAAACATCAGCACGAACAGGGCGACAAAAAGGAAGGCGATGGTCATTTTTCGGTCCCCGACTTGTCGTTTTCCGCCAGCTTGACGGCGTCATCCACTTCACTGTGCAAGCCCAGGCCTTGTTGCTTGCCTTGCGCTATACGGATGAAAATCTGCAGAAAACGTACGAACATCAGGGCAAAGCCGATTGGCACGATCATTACGATTTGCCACTGTTGAATGCCAAAGCGGTCCAGGTCTTCGGCACTGGTGCCGACCGCATACAGCGTGGCTACCCACTGTTCGCTGGAGTACGCCATCAGGGCGCAGTAGCCCAGGCAGATGAGTACCGCGAGCAAGGCAACGCGGCGCTGGTTGGCGGGGTTGAACTGGCGCACCAGCAAGTCGACACCAATGTGCGCACCAATGCGTACGCCCCAGGCCAGACCTACAAAGATCAGCCAGCCGAACATGGCCTTGGTCAGCGCCACGCTCCAGGTCATCTCCTGAGCGATAAACAAAATACCGTCGCCGATGCTGAGCAGGGTCTCGTTGGCGAAGGGCAGCGAATCCCCCAGCGAGTAGAAAATGCCATAAAGGTTGTTGAACACCACATACGAAAAAGTGACCAGGGTCATGCCTGCAAGCAGGAACGCCACCAGCATTTCTTCCGCGTGATTCCAGACACGAACGACTGCGTGCATGGGGTATCTCCCTATAAAGAGCGGTCGCCAAGCGACAAATGGGACCGATGAAGTCGCTGGCGACCCCGCACGGGGTCACCAGCGACAATCCGGGTCTTAGCTGCTTTGGTTAGCTTGCTCGGCGGCTTCGATCACATCGGTACCGATGGCACTCTCGAACTTCTTCCACACCGGGCGCATGGCTTCACGCCATAGCTCGCGCTGCTCCGGAGTAAGGGAGATGATTTCGCTGTTGCCGGAATCGGCAATGCGCTGGCGGGAAGCCTGGTTCAGCGCCTCGGCCTGTTTGTTGACCTCGACCGTCACCTCGGTCATGACCGTATCCAGCGTGGTGCGCACGTCTGGCGGCAGGCCGTTCCAGAACTTGGTGTTGGTGATTACCATGTAATCGATGGCGCCATGGTTGGACTCAGTGAAGAACTTTTGCACCTCATACACGTTCTGGCTCTCGTAGTTCGACCAGGTGTTCTCGGTGCCATTCACCACGCCGGTCTGCAAGCCCTGATACACCTCGGCAAAGCTCATCTTGCGCGGCGCGGCGCGCAGAGCCTTGAACTGCTCATCCAAAACTGCGGAGGCCTGTACCCGGAACTTCAGGCCACGGGCATCCTTGGGTTCGTACAGGGCCTTGTTGGCGGACAACTGCTTCATCCCGTTGTGCCAGTAACCGAGGCCGGTAATGCCCTTGCCTTCCATGGACTTGAGCAGGGCCTGCCCCTGCGGGCTCTGCTGGAAGCGGTCGACCGCCTGTATATCGTTGAACAGAAATGGCAGATCGAAAATCTGGATCGGCTTGGAATAGTGCTCGAACTTGGCCAGCGACGGCGCCAGCAATTGCACGTCACCCAGCAGCAACGCTTCCATTTCCTTGCCGTCGCCGAACAACGACGAGTTCGGATAAACCTCGACCTTGACCCGCCCTGGCAGGCGCTCTTCAGCCAGTTTTTTGAACAGCAACGCGCCCTGCCCCTTGGGCGTGTGTTCGGCGACCACGTGGGCGAACTTGATACTGATGGGGTCGGCCGCGCTCGCAAAACCTGCGAATAATGGAAGTGCGCAGGCCAAGGCCTTGAGAGTGTGCTTGAACATGGGTACATACCTCTTGTTGTTATAAGTTTGGTAGTGCCTGGTGTTGCCTGAACTTCGTTTGAACTTGACTGCCAATCTGCTTTTTTGACTCAGGCAGACGGCAAGCCTGCCCGGCGCAATATTCGCCGGGCATGCTCGATCACTGGGGCATCGACCATCTGCCCGTCGACCACGAACACTCCGTTTCCGCTCGCAACCGCGGCCAGAACCTGCCTTGCCCACTCAAGCTCTTCCTGCCTTGGCATGTAGGCTGTGTGAATCAATGCAACCTGACCGGGGTGGATACACAGCAGGCCGCCAAACCCCATATCCCTCGCATCGGCGGCCATTCGGGTCATGCCTTGAGTGTTTTTGATATCCGGGAACACGCTGTCCAGCGGTGGCGCCAGTTGCGCCAACCGGCTGTGCAGCAAAATGGCGTAGCGGGCCTGATCGAGTATCCGCAGCGCTGCGACGCTCGCGCTGGCCAACCCCAAATCCAGGCCCAGATCCAGAGCGCCAAATGTCAGGCGCTCGACCCCGGCTGCGCGCACGATGGCCGGTAATTCCAGCAGGCCCTTGGCACTTTCGATAATTGGCCAGATCGGTTTGCCACACGCCGCAGCCAGTTCGACCTGTGCAGCGCTCTCGGCCTTGGGCAGTAATACCGCCACCACACCGGGCTGACGGCGACACAGCGCCAGATCTGCCGCTTGCTGCTCATGCTGCGGCGCATTGATACGCACCAGTACCCGGGCCTGCGGGTTGGCATCCAGAAAAGCATCCAGGTTGGCTCGCGCCTGGGCTTTGAGGTTATCCGCTACAGCGTCTTCCAGATCGACGATCACCGCATCGGCGCCGCTGCCCAGGGCTTTGGCAATACGCTCGGGGCGGGTGGCCGGGACAAACAGCGCCGAACGAATAGTGGTGTTATTCATAAATGTGCTCCATGGCTCATACCGCTCCTTGCTGGTGAAGACGCTGGATGTCAGCCATCCCATAGCCCAACTCGCTCAGCAGGCTATCGGTGTGTTCGCCCAAGTACGGCACCGCATCCATGCGCGGCTCGAAGGCTGCGTTGCGCCCCGGTGGCAACAGCGCAGGCAGCTTGCCAGCCGGGCTGTCCACCTCGCGCCAGCGATCACGGGCTTGCAGTTGCGGATGCGCCCAGACACCCGCCATATCATTGACATGGGCATTGGCTATCGATGCCGCGTCGAGCCGTGCAATCACTTCATCGGCGCTCATCCGGGCAAAGGCCGCAACAATGATCGCCCGCAACTCGGTGCGATTATCCGAGCGCCGCGCGTTTGCATTAAAGCGTGGGTCGCTCGCAAGATGCGGCTGCAGCAACACCTTGTCGCAAAACTGCTGCCATTCGCGCTCGTTCTGCAGGCCGAGCATCACCGTACCGCCGTCGCCCGCAGGGAAGGGTCCGTAGGGGTAGATCGTGGCGTGCGCGGCACCGGCACGCGGAGGTGGAGGCGCCCCGTCGTAGGCGTAATACATCGGGTAGTTCATCCACTCGACCAGGCTTTCGAGCATCGACACATCAATGCGGCTGCCCTCCCCGGTCTTGTCCCGCAGCAGCAGCGCCGAGAGCACGCCGGTGTATGCGTACATGCCCGCGGCGATGTCGGCAATCGAGCAACCGGCTTTGGCCATGTCGTTTTCGCCCGGCCCGCCGGTTACGGACAGAAATCCGCCTTCGCTCTGGATCAGCAGGTCGTAGGCTTTTTTCTGTTCGTAGGGACCGCCATCTCCGTAGCCGGAAATATCGCAGACGATCAACCGCGGGAAACGCTCATGCAGGGCTGCAAAAGACAGCCCCATGCGCTCTGCCGCACCTGGAGCCAGGTTCTGCACCAGCACATCGGCCGTGGCCAACAGTTTATCGAGCACCTGCCCCGACTCCTGCTGTTTGACGTTGAGGGTCAGGCTTTCCTTGGAGCGGTTAGTCCAGACAAAGTGCGAGGCCAGGCCTTTGACCCGCTCGTCATAGTCACGGGCAAAGTCGCCGGAGCCAGGACGTTCGATCTTGATGACCCGCGCTCCTAGGTCTGCCAGTTGGCGGGTGCAAAACGGCGCCGCGATGGCGTGCTCCAGGCTTACCACGGTAATCCCGTCCAGCGGGCGGGGCTTGGCTGTAGTGGCGGTCATGAGGAGCTCCCGGTGCGGGTCAGCACACTCAGATCGTCGAGATGGCGCAGATACCAGACCAGCTCGACAAGCCCGCTGGCCTGTTCGTCATTCCGCGCTCCCGAGAAAGCCAACAGGCGGCGAAATTTATCTTCCAGCTCGTCGCGAGTCAGGGTATTGCCAGGGTCGCCCTTGGGCTCGTCGATGCGGCCGTGCACGGTTCGGCCCTGCACCGTGGTCACCTCCACCCGGCCCAGCCAGCGTTGCGGATAGGCGCTGTCGACTTCGTCGTCCAGCACCATATGTACTTTGTTGCGAAACTCACTGATGCGCGGGTCGGTCAATGCGTGTTGCTGAAATTCGGGCAATCCGGCCTTGCCGTAAACGGCGATCAAGCCCAGCACCGTGCCCATGGAGAACTTGGCCTGATGGACGCTCTTCGGCACCAGCACACGGCCTAATACATCGATGGCGCCCTGATGCACGCGGGTGGTGACGCGGGCAATGTCCTCGGCGCGCAGCTGCTCGCGCTGCATCAGATCCAGCAGCGCATCCGCCGCCGGGTGCGTATGGCGGCACGACGCGTGAAACTTGAACGAGGTTTCAGTCAGCGCCCAGCGCCTGCCCAGACCATCGGACAAGCAGGCTGGGTTGGCATCGCTGGACATCCCGGCGGCCATGCCCTGCTCGCCCTCAAGAATGTTTCTTGCACCGCTCAGCCCTTCGGCGGTCAAGTAGGCGGCAAGCAGGCCATCGGCTGCTGCCTTGGCGGTATGCAACTGCTTGGAGTCGGCCGCATCACGCAAGAACTCCCACAAGCCCGCCGCCTGGGTTCCGGCGCTACCGAGCAGGTTGGTGAACTGCTCCTGATTGAAATCCATCAACTTGCCGACGCCAACTGCCGCCGCCAGCGTGCCGACCGTGGCGGTAGTGTGGAAGGTGCGATAGTGCGAGCGGCCGAGAAATTCACCGATGCGAATACCCGCTTCATAACCGGCGACAGCAGCGAGGATCAGTTCGCGGCCGGTTTTGCCCAGGTCCTGGGCGCCAGCCAACACCGCCGGGAACACCACTGTTGCCGGGTGCAGGACCGAGCTGTTGTGCAGGTCATCCTGCTCCACCAGGTGTGAGCTAGCGCCGTTGACCAGCGCAGCAAAATACGCGGAGCTGGTCGTGCCATTGACCAGGACCCCGGCAGGCCCGCTGGCCGGGCCCATCATTGCCGCATAGCGCTCGAACAAAGGGATCGGATGCGCTCCCTGACTGGCCAAGGCCGAGCCCAGCCAGTCGAGAAACAGGTCTTCGGTGCGGCTGATAACTGCTTCGGGCAGTTGCGCGTAATTCAGGTCGGCCAAAAAACCGGTGAGTGCTTGAGTGTGCTGACTCATGCCGCGTTCTCCATCAATGTCTATTTGTAGAACTTGCTTAGAAAGAACGCGGCAACTCGAGCAGGTGCTCGGCCACGTAAGACAGGATCAGGTTGGTGGAAATGGGCGCTACCTGGTACAGACGGGTTTCGCGGAACTTGCGCTCGACGTCGTATTCATTGGCGAAGCCAAAACCACCGTGGGTCTGCAGGCAGGCATTGGCCGCTTCCCAGCTGGCCTTGGCCGCCAGGTACTTGGCCATGTTGGCCGCCGCACCGGCCTTGCGCCCGCTGTCGTATTCCTCGCAGGCGCGCCAGCGCATCAGGTCGGCGGCTTCAAGCTCGATATGGGCTTCGGCAATCGGGAACTGAACACCCTGGTTTTGCCCGATCGGACGACCGAACACCACGCGGTCACGGGCGTACTGCGCGGACTTTTCATTGAACCAGCGACCATCACCAATGCACTCGGCAGCGATCAGCGTACGTTCGGCATTGAGCCCGTCGAGAATGTAGCGAAAGCCCTTGCCTTCCTGCCCGATCAAGCTGCTGACCGGGATTTCAAGGTTGTCGAAAAACAGTTCGTTGGTCTCGTGATTAACCATGTTGGCAATCGGCTGCACGGTCAGGCCGTTGCCGATGGCTTCGCGCAGATCGACCAGAAAGATCGACATGCCGTCGACTTTTTTCTCGACCTCCGCCAGCGGCGTTGTGCGGGCCAGCAGGATCATCAGGTCTGAGTGCTGAACCCGCGAGATCCAGACTTTCTGCCCATTGATCACGTACTTGTCGCCCTGGCGCACGGCGGTGGTCTTGATTTTGGTGGTGTCGGTGCCGGTAGTCGGTTCGGTCACGGCCATGGACTGCAGGCGCAACTCGCCGCTGGCCAGCCTGGGCAGGTAGTAGCTCTTCTGCGCCTCACTGCCGTGCCGCAACAAGGTGAACATGTTGTACATCTGACCATGCACGGTGCCGGAGTTGCCGCCGCAGTGGTTCACCTCCTCCAGAATCACCGAGGCTTCGGCCAGCCCCAGGCCCGAGCCGCCGTACTGCTCCGGAATCATTGCCGACAACCAGCCGGCTTGGGTCATGGCCGTGACAAAGGTCTCGGGGAAGCCCTTTTGCTCGTCGATCTCGCGCCAGTACTGCGCCGGGAACTCGGCACACAGGGCTCGCACGCCCTCGCGGATGGCGTTGTAGTCTTCGTTCAGATACGGATTCATTACAGATCCTTGTTGTAGTTATCGAACTGAATGCCGCCGGGTAATCGTCAGTCGAATGTCACTTCGCCCTGCTGGGCCACACCGTCTGTATTGCCCACCCATAGCTCGGCCTTACCCTCAGCGACGATGCGCCCCCTCAGCACAAAGGGATGGGGCGCCATCAGCGGGCGTATGCCGCGATACGCGAAGCCACGCACACGAGCCTGGGGATTGGCGCGGCAGAAGGCGCGCAGACTCAGCGTGGCCATCAACGGCCCATGCACCACCAGCCCCGGATAACCCTCGGTTGCAGTCGCATAGGGCCAGTCGTAGTGAATACGGTGACCATTGAAGGTCACTGCCGAATAGCGGAACAGCAAGGTGGTGCTGGGCGTAACGGACTCCTGCCAGGCGCCCGTGGGCAATGGCTCACTGCCCACGAGCCTAGGCGGTGTCGGCTCGCGATAGACGATGTCCTGCTCTTCGCGAATTGCCAGTTGCCCATCCTGCAGATAGTCATGCTGGAGCGTGACAAACAGCAGCGAACCGGTCCTTCCGTGCTTTTGCTGAACGTCGATGATGGTGGAAATACGCGTCGCGTGAGCATCCACCTTGAGCGGTGTATGGAACTCCACACGGCCACCCGCCCACATACGGTTGCGGTTATCGGCGGGTGGCAGAAAGCCCCCACGGGCCGGATGCCCATCGCCGCCCAGAGCGCCTTCCTCCATCGCTGACTGGAAGAAACACCACTGCCACAACGCTGGCAGGTCTTCCCCGGCCTGCGGCACCGGCTCACCGAGAGTGGCGGCAATCCGGGTGATCAGGTTCAGGCTCAGGTGATCCTGGATTTCTTCAGTTCGACCGATCCAGGCGGACAGTGCGTTATCGCTCATCGGTGGTTTCCCCGTGGCTTGTTATTTTGGCCATGATTGCCAAAAGCCAGGCGATCTGTGAATCTGCGTTTCGGTAAGGGGGCGTTCGGTTTTACTTAACGCCAGAACCAATCCATAGCGGAAAGCAGTCATGCATTTTGATCTGGTCGACCTGCGCCTGTTCATTCATATCGCCGAATCCCCCAGCATGACCCAGGGCGCGCGCAAGGCATTTATCTCCCCGGCAGCGGCCAGTGCCCGGATCAAAAGCCTGGAAGAGAACCTCTCCAGCCGCTTGTTGTACCGTGACAGCCGTGGCGTCGAGCTGACCCCGGCAGGCGAGCTGTTTTTGCACCATGCGCGCGTGATCATGCGCCAGGTGGACTACATGAAAAGCGAGTTCACCGAGTACGGAACCGAGTCTTCGGGGCATATCAAGATCTTTGCCAACACCACGGCCGCCACCGAATTCCTGCCCGAAATCCTTGCCGGTTTTCTCGCCGAACGACCGGGAGTGACGGTTGATCTGCAAGAGCGACTGAGCCGTGACATTGTTCGCGGAGTGATGGATGGCTCAACAGATATGGGCATCATTGCTGGCCCGGTCGAGGCCGACAGTTTGCAGGTCATCCACTTCAGCACTGACCAGTTGATTCTGGTCACCCCTCTTGGCCACCCGCTGGCCCAACGCAAGTCGATCAAACTGGCCGAGACTCTGGCCTTTCCGCACATCGGCCTGCACGAAGGCACTACCCTGTTGCGTTTTTTGAATGAGCAAGTCGCCCTGCACGGCAAGACATTGAACATGCGCATCAAGGTCTACAGTTTCGAAGCGATGTGCAGGATGGTCGAAGCGGGAGTGGGTATCGCCATCCTGCCGGAGTCATCAGCCCGTCGTCATCAGCAGACAATGGGCTTGTCAGTCATCGAGCTGGACGAACCCTGGCGGGTTCGTGAGCGAAGTATTCTGGTCCGCGACCTGCAAGCGCTGCCCAATGTGATCAGGGTCTTGATCAATTTGTTGTTGGCGCATAACAAGAGCGTTGAATAAACACGGTCGAACCCGGTGGTTCGAGCAGGGTCGCCGCAACAACGTCCACCCCATTGAACGCTGAATCGCCCCTACCGGGGCGCGCTCAGGCCAGAAGCGTATTCTGGCCTCCGTTCAAGATAAGGCCACGTTCAGCAGATCACCAGAGAGCGATGTCGTAGGTAAAGTAGATTCGGTTGCTGTCTCGCCCACGTGAATAATCAGAGCGATAAACGTAATTACGCAACCGCACGCCCAAGCCTTTGAGGGTGCCTTGTTGCACGACATAAGCAAGTTCGGCATCACGTTCCCACTCCTTGACCGTGGTGTTGGACTTACCGTCGTTACCGCTCAGATAGCGAGTGGTAAAGGCCAGACCAGGCACTCCGAGGGCGGCAAAGTTGTAGCCGTAGTTCAGCATCCATGTCTTCTCGTCCTCCTCGATGAACTTGCCTATGCCGGCGTTGCTGAACGAGTAAACGGTTGCACCGCTGATGTAGGGCAACCCTGCGTCGCCGCTGAGGGTCTGGTAACCACCACCGAAGGTATGCCCGGAGATGGCGTAAGACAGTTGCCCACTCAGCATGTTGTTATCGATTTTGCCGCCGTAAGCCGATCCGCTATCGACACTGTTGAAATAGCGTAGGTCACTGGTCAGCACGCCAGTGCCCAAGGGAAGATCGTGCTGGATACCGGCGAAATTCTGACGGTAAAAATTTTCCAGTTCGCCGTAGAAGTAACTCAAGCGTACGTTTTTCCTCAGCGTGTACTCGGCACCGGCATAGCTGAAGTCCCCTGATTTATCTCCGCCATAGCCATCGGGCACAATCGGCATACTGTCGGTGGAGTCTCGCAGTTTGAATCGGTCCAGGTAGCCCCCGGTCAGAGTGAGGTTCTCGATATCTATGCTGCTGATCTGGGTGCCTTGATACGTTTGGGGCAAGAGGCGTGCATCGTTGTAAATCAGTACCGGCGTCTTGGGGAGCAAAGTGCCGTATTTCAACGTGGTTTTAGCCAGCCGGGCTTTAGCGGTCACTCCGAGACTTGCGAACTCGTCTGCCGCACGTCCATCATCATGGACAGGCATCAAGCCAGTACCGCTACGACCACGGCCAGAGTCGAGCTTGACCCCGAACAGGCCCAGCGCATCAACACCCAAACCGAGGGTGCCAGGGGTAAATCCCGACTGGTAATCCAGCAGAAAGCCTTGGGCCCATTCCGTCCTCTCACTCTTCGCGATTCTTGCCGCTCGAGCGCTCAAGCCATGTTCATCACGAAAGTTTTCATTGAAGTAAACATTGCGTAGCTGCAACTTGAGCTTACTGTCTTCAATAAACCCTTCTGCACTTGCACTGGCCAATGGCAGCATGGCAACAAGAGGAAAAGAAACCCAACGGGTAAATGAAATGCTCATATGAAACCACTCTTTTATTGTTATTCAGGGTGCAACTCAGCGCACGCCCCACACGTGAGGCATCCGGTACTATCGAGGCGAATCGGGTAACTCAGGAGAACAGGCTTATCGCCCCGATCAGCAAGGCCAGAGCTGTAATCACCAGGGACGTCAACACCGCCCATTTAACGGTAGCCTTCTGGAAGTCGCCGATGTCACGGTCAACCATCCCCACCAGCAACAGGGTTGAAGCCACCAGCGGGCTCATCAAGTGCACTGGCTGCCCGAGTATCGAGGCCCGGGCGATTTCAACCGGGTCGATGCCATAGGCCGCCGCGGCGTTGGCCAGGATCGGCACCACCCCAAAGTAGTAAGCATCGTTGGAAAGGATAAAAGTCAGCGGCATGCTGGTTATCGCCACCACCAGCGGGAACAGATGCCCCCATGACGGCGGAATCCAGTCCACCATAGTTTGCGCCAGAGAGTCGACCATCTTGGTGCCCGAGAAGATCCCGGCAAAGATACCGGCGGCAAACACCAGTAGCACCACCGTCATCGCATTGCCGGAATGAGCGAGGATGCGCTCTTTCTGAATATCCAGTTGCGGGTAGTTGATCATCAGTGCCAGGACAAAGCCGATCAGGAACAGGATCGCCGAATGCATGATCCCCATTACCAAAGCCACCATCACCGCGATCACCAGCAGCAGGTTGATGTAGGCCAGCTTGGGACGTTTATGCGGCGTATCTTCAAGAATCGCCTTGATGTAGCAATTGCCCCCACCGCTTTGCAATTGGACATTACCAATGCGTTTGCGCTCGCCACGGCCCAGCATAAAAGCCGTAAACACTACCCACAGTGCACCACCAATCATCGTCGGCAGCAGCGGGACGAAGTATTCACCGGCATCCAGGCCCAGGACCGCGATTGCTCTGGTTGCAGGCCCGCCCCAGGGCGTCATGCCACTCATGATGCTCAAGGACAGCATGGCGATGGTTGCCAGGATCATGGGGTTCATGCCAATCCGTTTGTACAACGGCAACATCGCCGCACAGGTAATCATGTAAGTGGTTGTACCGTCGCCGTCGAGTGCGACCACCAATGACAACAGAGCAGTACCAATAGCGATTTTCATCGGATCGCCATTCACGCGTTTGAGAATTTTTCGAATCAGCGGGTCGAACAACCCTGCATCAATCATCAGGCCGAAAAACAAAATGGCGAACAGCAGAAGCGCAGCCGAAGGGGCGACCATTTTCAGGCCATCGAGCATCATCTTGCCAGTGGTGCCGCCAAAGCCACCAATAACAGCAAATACGATCGGCACTACAACAAGCGCGACAATCGGTGAGAGCCGTTTGGTCATAATTAGAAAGGTGAAGACGACCACCATGGCCAAACCAAGAAATGCGAGCATAGGTCAATTCTCTTGTTTTTATGAATAGCGCGGCCGACGCAAAGGCGCACGACCCCAATCCCGCCGGACGACACGAACCAACGGTGTCTGGCGGGAGGACTTACGAGATATTTATTGGATTATGAAACTGCAGTGACGGGTCAGACGCGCTCAACGACCTTAGGGCCATCCCAAGGCTCGTTCCGAGATTGGGCCGCATCGAGCAATGGCTTGCCGTCCAATGTCCGCATCAGGGTTTCGCGATCGCAGGCATTTTCCGAGATGGACATGACCACGGTAGCCACGGCGTTGCTTGCCAGGCTGGTCAACGCCCTGGCTTCCGACATGAAACGGTCGATACCAATCAACAGAGCAAGGCCAGCCAGAGGAATGTCATGGATTACGGTAAGGGTCGAGGCCAGCGCGACAAAGCCGGCCCCGGTGACGCCTGCGGCCCCTTTGGAGGACAACAGCATGACTGCCAGCATAGTCACGGTTTGCGTCAAGCTCAGGTCGATATTACAAGCCTGGGCGATGAAGACCGCTGCCAGCGACAGGTAGATTGCCGTGCCGTCGAGGTTAAACGAGTAACCCGTTGGTAACACCAACCCCACCACACCTTTTTTGCATCCCAGGGCCTCGAGTTTTTCCAACATCCGCGGCATTACCGGCTCGGTGGAAGAAGTCCCGAGCACCACCAAAAATTCTTCCCGAAAATAGCGCAGCAGCTTCCAGAGACTGAAGCCGTTAGCCCGGCAAATACTCCCCAACACTACAAAGACGAAGAAGGCACAGGCGATGTACAAGGTCATGATCAGCTTGGCCAACGAGCCGAGCGATGTAATACCGTACTGGCCTACGGTGAATGCCAAAGCACCAAACGCACCAATCGGAGCAAAGCGCATCAGATAGGAGAAAATCTTGAACACCATGTGTGATGCAGATTCCAATACATCCAGTACCGGCTTGCCCCGCTCACCTATGGCCGAAAGCGCAAAACCGCAAAGTACTGCAATGAACAACACAGGAAGCACTTCACCTTTATTGAAAGCACCCATGAAGGTGTCAGGAATGATGTGCATGAAGAACTCGACCACTCCCAGCTTCGCAGCCGAATCGGTGTACTGCGACAACCCCTTGGTACTTAGCTGGGTCGGGTCAATATTCATCCCGACACCGGGTTTGAACAGGTAGACCGACACCAGGCCGATGATCAGGCTAATCACGGTCAGCGCCAGGAACAGCAGCATGGTCTTGCTTAACAAACGCCCTAGCGAGCGCTTGTCGCTCATTCCGGCGATACCGGTAACGATCGTGCAGAACACCACTGGTGCGATCATCATCTTGATCAGCTTGATGAACGCATCACCAAGCGGTTTCAAGGCAATGGCTTGTTGCGACCAAAAGTGTCCAAACAGCACGCCCAATACTACGGCGCAAAGAATCTGGAAGTAGAGCGATTTTACAACTTTCATGGCATCACCCATTTTTAGAATTGTGCTGATGCAAAAGCGGCAATGACCTGGAGGAAATTACCCGGCGAGTCGTTGGGAAGCCGTGGCGTAAACAAAACCGGAGAACAGCCTGCGCGATGTTCGCACTACCGAGGCACGAATTGTCTCGCCCTGAGCACCGGTGTAAGACAATACAACGTCTATCCCCCCACTTGGATGTTCGATACGCACGTGCTTCAAGCGCGGCTCGCTGACGTTGCCGAGCAGTTGCGCGATCACACTACCTTCGGTGACACAAGCAGTAGCCAGGCCAATGGCACCGGTGATCGCCAGCGCGCGATGACAGTTGTGAGGCATGAAGTAGCGCACTTGAATAGTGCCGCCAGCCTTGGCCGGTGACACCAGCACTGGCTTGGGAATCACTTTGTCACTGACATCACCCAGGCCCATTGCCAGACCGGCTTTCAGGCGCAGGGATTCCAGGCGACGAAGGAACTCGACGTCGGCATCTAATTCAGCAGGACTTTCATCTCCGCGCTTACCCAACTGACCAGCTTCAATGATCACCATAGGCATCGCCATGTCGATGCAAGTCAGCGCAACACCGTCAATCAAATCCAGGGGTTGCCCGGTCGGGAAAAGTTTGCCGGTCTTGCTACCCGCAGCATCAAGGAAAGTCAGTTGCACGGGAGCGGCGGTACCCGGCACACCGTCGATGGAAGTGTTGCCTTCATAGCTGACCTTTCCGTCAGGGGTCTGTACTTGCGCGTTCACAAATGTCCCGGTGTTGAGATTGCGAATACGCACACAAGTCAGGTCTTTGGCGGCTTTTACCAGCCCCTGCTCGATGGCAAACGGGCCGACGGCACACAACATGTTGCCGCAATTGGGTGCGGTATCGACCCGACGCTGAGAGACCATGACCTGAACGAACAGATAGTCGACATCCGCATCAGCGTGCAGCGACGGACTTACGATTGCCACTTTGCTGGTTTGTGGGCTCCCCCCACCGATACCATCAATTTCCAGTTCATGGCCAGAGCCCATCAGGTTGAGCAATAACTCGTCCCGCTCCTGGATCGCAGCAGGAAGATCCCAGGCGAGAAATACCGGCCCCTTGGAGGTACCACCGCGCATTAGCACACAGGGAATTCGTTGCATGACATCGACTCTTGTTGATCAATCGGGGTGATTGATGTCTTGAAAGCAAGAGTCGCAGGCTTCCAGAATTGTTTCCAATGCAAATATCAGCCGGATTATTGCGTTTGACGAATGATAAATTTAGGATGATTTAGCTGCATTCTTCTCTTCGGCTGAGATACAGACATGAACTATGAGCTCAATGACATCCGATCTTTCGTGAAAATCGCAGAACTTGGCAGCTTTCACGAAGCAGCTGATGCGTTGCATCTATCCCAACCGGCATTAAGCCGCAGGATGAAAAAGCTCGAAGATGGACTGGGCACAGCGCTTCTTGATCGCACGACAAGAAGAGTAAGTCTTACAAGTGTTGGACGGGACTTTCTACCAAAGGCTCGCCGCTTGCTGGATGACTTCGACGATTCGATACTTAACATCCGAGAGCTGGCCGAGCGCCAAAGTGGCCGTGTCACCCTCGCCTGTATCCCCACCGCAGCCTTCTACTTCCTGCCTTCGGTGATTCGCCTCTACAACGAGCGCTACCCGCAAATCCGCATCCGCCTTCTTGATCTCAGTGCAAACGAAGGACTGGAGGCTGTGCTGCGCGGCGAAGCCGACTTTGGCATCAACATGATGAGCGGCCAGCACCCCGACATAGAGTTTGTGCCTTTGGTCAACGAACCTTTTGTTCTAGCCTGTCGACGCGATCATGAGCTGGCAGAACGTAGCTCGGTGTCCTGGGCTGAACTGAGCAATTACCGCCTTATCGGGGTCGGTCGACTGAGCGGCAACCGGATGTTGCTTGACCACGCCTTGTCGGGCTTGAGCTGGCGCCCGCAGTGGTTCTACGAGGTGCAACACCTGTCAACTTCGCTTGGCCTGGTAGAAGCCGGATTGGGTGTATCGGCAATGCCGAGTTTGGCCATGCCTGCCGTGGATCACCCAACACTGGTGAGCGTGCCTTTGATAGATCCCATCGTAAACCGATCGCTGGGGCTGGTTTACCGTCGAGGCGCCTCACTATCTCCGGCAGCGGAAAAATTCGTATCAATATTGCTCGAGCAGTGGGAGCAATAACGCAACTGTTTGAGTGGCCCTGGTTTCACAGACACCTCCAACGCACAAAGCAAAACGCCGCTCAAAGAGCGGCGTTTTTGCATAGGGAACGGGAAGCGCGATTCACCTTCGTTTCAGGTGTCTCAGACGTTGCTGTTCCAGGGACGATCTCCATTCTCGTCCTTGATGCGGGTCGGCAGCCCCATCACATCCAGCGCCTTGAGGAACGGCTCTGCTGGCAGTTCTTCGACGTTGGCCATACGTTGCACGTCCCACTCGCCACGGGCCACCAACAGGGCCGCAGCCACTGGAGGAACGCCGGCGGTGTAGGAGATGCCCTGGCTTTCCGTCTCGGCAAAGGCTTCTTCGTGGCAAGCCACGTTGTAGATGAACATCTCGCGGGGCTTGCCATCCTTGGTGCCTTTGACCAGGTCACCGATGCACGTCTTGCCGGTATAGCCGGGTGCCAGCGAACTCGGGTCAGGCAGTACGGCCTTGACCACTTTGAGCGGCACGACTTCCAGGCCTTCAGCCGTGGTAACCGGTTTTTCCGAGAGCAGGCCAAGGTTGTTCAGTACGGTGAACACGTTGATGTAGTGTTCGCCAAAGCTCATCCAGAAACGCACATTGGGCACGTCGAGGTTTTTCGACAGTGAGTGCACTTCATCGTGACCCGTCAGGTACAGGTTCTGCGAACCGACCACCGGCAGATCATCGGTGCGCTTGACTTCGAACATGGCGTTGCTGGTCCACTGGCTGTTCTGCCAGCTCCATACCTGTCCGGTGAATTCACGGAAGTTGATTTCCGGGTCGAAATTGGTAGCAAAGTATTTGCCATGCGAGCCCGCATTGACGTCGAGAATGTCGATCGAATCAATGTGGTCGAAATGCTGTTGCTGCGCCAGCGCTGCATACGCGTTGACGACACCCGGGTCGAAGCCCACGCCAAGGATGGCGGTAATGCTCTTCTGTTTGCACTCTTCCAGGTGGTTCCATTCATAGTTGCCGTACCAAGGCGGGGTCTCGCAGACCTTGCCCGGCTCTTCATGAATGGCGGTGTCGAGGTAAGCCACGCCGGTATCAATACAGGCGCGCAGTACCGACATGTTGAGGAAAGCGGAACCGACGTTGATGACGATCTGCGATTCGGTCTCGCGGATCAACGCTTTGGTCGCTTCTACATCCAGGGCATTGAGCGAGAAAGCCTGGATATCGGCGGGCACTTTGAGGCTGCCCTTGGCCTTGACGCTATCAATGATGGCCTGACATTTGGAGATGTTGCGCGACGCGATAGCAATACGACCGAGTTCGTCGTTGTGCTGCGCGCACTTGTGGGCCACCACCTTGGCGACACCTCCTGCACCAATGATAAGAACGTTCTTTTTCAATTGCTTTGTCTCTCCTATATCCGCCAGCTTAAGAAAGGCTGGACAGGTAGTCGTCGTAACCAAATTCACGAACCACTTCGACTGTACCGTCGAGTTGTTTCACTACGATGGACGGCATTTTCAGACCGTTGAACCAATTTTTCTTGACCATGGTGTAGCCCGCGGTGTCGATAAACGACAGCCGATCGCCGATGGCCAACGGACGATCAAATTGGTACTCCCCGAAAATATCACCGGCCAGGCAGGATTTGCCGCACACCATGTAGGTATGCTCGCCTTCACTCGGCGCCAGCTTGGCGTTCAAGCGATAGATCAGCAGATCCAGCAGGTGAGCTTCGATGGAGCTGTCTACCACGGCGAGGTTCTTGCCGTTGTAGAGGGTGTCGAGCACGCTGACTTCCAGCGAGGCACTGTTGGTGATCGCCGCTTCGCCGGGTTCCAGGTAGACCTGCACGCCGTACTTTTGCGAAAAAGCCTTCAAGCGTGCGCAGAACGCGTCCAGCGCATAATCTTCACCGGTGAAGTGAATGCCGCCACCGAGGCTGACCCACGAGACCTTGTGCAGCAACTCGCCGAAGCGCTCTTCGATGGTACACAGCATCTTGTCGAACAGGCTGAAGTCGCCGTTCTCGCAGTTGTTGTGGAACATGAAGCCCGAGATCTGATCAATGACGCCTTCGATTTTCACCGAATCCCATTCGCCCAAGCGGCTGAACGGACGTGCCGGATCGGCCAGCAGGTAGTCAGAGCTGCTCACCTGCGGGTTGACGCGCAGGCCACGAGGCTTGCCTTCGGAGCGCTCGGTAAAGCGCTGCAACTGGCTGATGGAGTTGAAGATGATTTTGTCGCAGTTGGCGAGCATCTCCTCGATCTCATCGTCGGCCCAGGCGACGCTATAGGCGTGGGTCTCGCCAACGAACTTCTGTCGACCGAGCTTGAGCTCATAGAGCGACGACGATGTGGTGCCGTCCATGTATTCCTGCATCAGGTCGAACACCGACCAGGTGGCGAAGCACTTGAGTGCCAGCAGGGCCTTGGCCCCGGACTGTTCGCGCACGTAAGCGATCTTCTGCATGTTCGCCAGCAGCTTTGTTTTATCGATTAGGTAGTATGGCGTTTTGATCATTTCGAGGCCTCGGGCAAGGCTAGCCAAAAAAAGGATGCGTATTGTGCCCGCACTCACTGCAGATCGAAAGAGCAGAAAGTGCGGCATGCCAGCAGTCGATGATTAGTGTTGATGCCTCAGGAGGAAAAAGCTTCAGTGCGTTTGCGCACCGGCTCCTTGTACCGGTGTGGTTGCTGCCAGGCGAGCTGGGCCTGGACTGCAGTGACTGCATCGAGGACTTTCTGCGCCCAGTTCTCATCATCCGGACGTACTACAACGACCCGAAAGCCGTGATCCTTGCCTTCTATCTGCACACCTTCGGAATCATCGACATGCAAGTCGATATCGAATGCCGGTGGAAATTTCGATGGCGAGTTCGAAAGCCCATGCACTGTCAGAGCACGGTTATGCAGCACGCTGTTGACCACTCCGTCGACGCGGATACCGTACAGCAATAGCCAACGCCGGATGTAGGACGGAGTGCGACCCGACGAGGTGTACACCCAAATACTGCAGTCCTGGCGACGTAACTCCCGGATCAGGGAGCGGGTTCCGATCCGCAACGGCTCACCCAGCCAACGATGAACACAGGCTGGCAGCCGGCTTCGCTCGACGGCGCAATGGTGGAGCTGGCAGGCCAGCGTGTCATCGATATCAAACGAAATCCGTATGCGCGGCCGACCGAACAGTTGCCTCGCAAAAACACAGCCGATTGCCTGCCATGCCCGACCAACGGAAGCTCGGCAGGTATCGAGAATTGGATAGCGGCTCATCGATGCCCGCCCTTACAGGTGGGCATGGGCTTGTCACTGAGAAAAAACTTCATTGGGTCAGGTGCCTGTTCTTCCAGGAATGCTGCATATTTTTTCTTGATCTTGGGCAGTTCGTACAATGCCTTGACACCATGTTTAGCTGAGTTGCGGATAACCGATGACGGGTTGAAATAGCCCTCGGCGTTGTCCAGTGTCAGCACGAACGGTGGCAGCCCGGCGCGCATCAGCAAGTAGCTGACGATCAGCGACCCGCTGCGGTTATTGCCTTCTATAAACAGTTGCGGCTTGCTGAGGATGCGCACATAAACACCCGCCGCCCGCTTCCAGACTGACTCGCTGCGATACGAGCAGTACCAATTGTATAAGTCCTTGATCCCACCCTCAACGTTATTGAAGAAGTGTTCCTCGGTCGCAGCCAGGTGCTGGGCGTACTCCAGTCGGCGTGCCGGGTCTCGGCCACAAAGAACGGTGGCGTTGATTTCCAGCATCAGGTTCAGTTGCTGAAGATCAAACAGGTCGACACCACGTGCAACGTAGTCGTCAATCAGCGCATAGCCCTCAAGCACATTGTGCAGAACTTCATCAGTCAAGGGATCACGCTGCTCGGTAAAGTGCATGCTCAGCTCGGCAAAGCGGCTTTGCACCTCACGCAGTGCGCGTTCAATCGCTGGCAAATCAAGACGATGAGTTACAGACATTGGCAATCCCGCAAACGGTAGATAAGTAAGTAAAGCGAGCAGATACCGGTCAAGGCCGTTGGTTGTTGCAGACCTGTGGCCTTGACCGGACGGAGGGGTTGCCTAGCTGAACTTGCCGCTGATGTAATCCTCGGTCATTTGTTCACGCGGGTTGTCGAATATCTGGGTCGTAGGCCCCATCTCAACCAGATAACCGGTGCGCGATCCCTGGGAAATATCCACCGAGAAAAAGGCCGTGGTGTCAGCGACACGGATGGCCTGCTGCATATTGTGGGTGACCAGCGCGATGGTGTAGTCCTTCTTCAACTCGACCATCAACTCCTCGACTCGGCGGGTAGCGATCGGGTCGAGCGCCGAACACGGCTCATCAAGCAACAGCACTTCGGGTTCAGTCGCAATCGCGCGAGCGATGCACAGTCGTTGCTGCTGGCCGCCCGACAGGGACAGGCCGCTGACCTTGAGCTTGTCCTTGACTTCATCCCACAGCGCGGCGCCCTGCAAGGCGTGCTTGACGCGATCACCCAGGTCGCCCTTGTAGCGGTTGAGGCGCAGGCCAAATGCAACGTTGTCGAAAATGCTCATCGAGAACGGATTGGGCTGTTGAAACACCATGCCGATATAGCGGCGCACGACCACTGGATCAACACCCTTGCCATAGACGTCCTGGCCGAGGAAATGCACATGCCCTTCAAAACGAAAACCTTTGACCAGGTCGTTCATCCGGTTAAGGCTGCGCAACACCGTGCTTTTGCCACAGCCGGAAGGGCCGATGAAGCCGGTGATCTTGTTTTTTTCGATTGGCACATGGCTGTCACGTACAGCCATAAAGTTGCCGTAGAAAATCTTGTCCAGTTTGCAATCCATGACCACAGGCGTTTGGGCGACAAACGGAGCGGTTTTTTGCGCAGTTGATACGTTCAAAATTCAGGTGCTCCCGTGCTCAATACTTGGGTTTGCCGAAAATACGGCTGATAACGTTCACGACCAGCACAATCATCACCAGAACCAGCGAGGCCGCCCATGCGAGCTCGAGCTGGTTGTCGAAAGGCATGCCGGAGAAGTTGTAAATCAGTACGGCAAGCGAGGCCGTCGGGTTCATGACCGCCAGGCTGCCGTCGTGGTAGATCCAGTAGTTGCTGAACAACGCGGTAAACAATAACGGCGCGGTCTCGCCCGCAGCGCGGGCTACGGCCAGCATTACACCGGTCAGGATCGCCGGCAGGCCGGTAGGCAATACGATTTTCCAGATCACCTGTGAGCGGGTGCAGCCCATGCCATAAGCGGCATCCTTCATGATCTTGGGCACCATCTTCATCGACTCTTCAGCCGTCAGCACCACGATGGGCAACATCAGTACCGCCAGTGCCACGCCACCTGCAGGTGCCGAGTAGGTACCGGTGGTCATCACCACCAGGGCGTAGGCAAAAACCCCGGCCAGAATGGAAGGCAGGCCCGTGAGCATCTTGGCGGCAAAGCGCGCAGCGTTCGCCAGCTTGCTGTCCGGTCCCAGTTCGGCCAGGAACACGGCCGCCATGATGCCGACCGGCACCGCGATTGCAGCCGCGATACCGACCATGACAAAGGTGCCGGCCATCGCGTTGCCGAAGCCGCCACCGGTCTCGAAACCGGTTGGCGGCAGCTCGGTAAATACTTCCAGGCTCAGGCGCGCCCCTCCACGCATGATCAGCATGTAGAGCACGGAAATCAGCGGTACGCTGGCCAGCAGCGCGCCAACCCAAACCAGTGTGGTCAACACCAGACTGCGCAGAGCGCGGCCTTCAAATTTGCGTTGCAGGCTTGGCAAGGCGGTTATATGGGACGTTAAGTCAGTCATCACTTATTACCACGCTGGGCATAAACCATAATCATCGAGCCGAGAACGTTCACGATCAGCGTGATCAGCATGAGTACCAGTGCGGCATACATCAGCACCTCGATCTCATTCGGTCCTGCTTCGGGAAAGTTCAGCGCCAACAGGGCTGCCAGGGTATTGGCCGGTGCGAACAGAGAAAGGGAAATATTGTTCGCGTTGCCGACCAACATGGCCAAGGCCATGGTTTCGCCCAGCGCGCGGCCCAGCCCCAGAACCAAAGAGCCGAAGATGCCGGTGGCGGCGGACGGCACCATCACTTTGAGAATCGCTTCCCAATGGGTGGTTCCCATGCCATATGCGGCCTGCTTGGTTTTCATCGGTACGCCGGTCAGGGCGTCCTGCGAAACGGCGGCAATGGTCGGCAGAATCATGATGGCAAGTACCAGTGCTGCCGGTAACAGTCCCGGCCCGCTCAAGGACGTGCCGAAAAAGGGTATCCAGCCGAGTTCCGTATTCAACCAGGTCGCGAGCGGGCGAATTGCCGGAATTACCACGTAGATCCCCCACAGGCCATAGACGACACTGGGGATGGCTGCGAGTAGTTCGACAATGGTGCGAAACACCGCTGCCAGTTGGGCGGGCAGGAAATCCTGAGTAAGGAAAATCGCCATGCTGACGCCGAAAACGCCTGCGATCAGCAACGCAATCATGGCGCTGTAAAGCGTGCCCCAGATAGCCGGCAAAATGCCGTACTTTCCTTGGTTAACGTCCCAGACACTGCCAAAAATCACGTCAAAACCGTGTTTTTCCATGCCTGGAAGCGCCTTGCGCCCTACTTCGAATACCAGGGCAAATACCAAGGCCAACACCAGGACCACCCCTATACGCGCAAGAGCACGAAAGGTGCGATCAACCAGAAAGTCCTTCGCAGAAGGTGGTTGGCAGGCAGAGTCCGGGTTAACCGGCACCACAAAAGGTTTGTTCATTGGCTAAGTCCGGAACAGAGGGGGAAACTCTCCCGGCATGGCTGACAGCGCACACCGAGAGAGGCCTCACGAGCTTTACTGGATGTTGGCGGACGCTTTGCGAACCTGATCGACAACCGATTGCGGCAGCGGGATGTAACCCATCGAGTCGGCGATTTTCTGCCCCTCAGTCAGGCTGTACTCAACCATTTCACGCATGGCCTTGGCCTTGGCCGGGTTGCCGTTGTCCTTGCGGAAGATCATCCAGGTGTAGGAAGTGATCGGGTAGGACTTGGCGCCGTCCGGGTCCGGCAACCAGGCCACCAGGCTTTCCGGCATTTTCACCGCAGCCAGTGCCTCGGCACCGCTCTCAGCGTTCGGCACAACGTACTGCCCGGCCTTGTTCTGCAACTGGGCGAAGTCAACCTTGGCCAGCTTGGCGAAGCCGTACTCGATGTAACCAATCGCGCCCGGGGTCTGGCGTACGGTAGCTGTCACACCATCGTTCTTGGGCGATTTGATGAATTTGTCGCTGGCTGGCCAGTTGACGGTATTGCCCTCACCCAGCGCCTGCTTGAACTCCGGGTTGATGGCCGCCAGGTGCTTGGTGAACACCGCAGTCGTACCGCTGGAGTCTGCACGCACGACAACGGTGATCGGCGTGTCGGGCAGTTTCAGCTCGGGGTTGGCAGCGACGATCTGCGGATCGTTCCAGCGCGTGATCTTGCCCAGGAAGATGTTGGAGTAAACGTCACGAGGCAGTTTAAGGCCCTTGGGATTACCCGGCAGGTTATAGGCCAGAACGATTTCACCCGCGGTCATCGGCAGCAACTGCACACCCTCGGGGACCTTGGCAATGTCTTCCTCTTTCATGGCCGAGTCACTGGCGGCGAAATCGACGGTTCTATTCAGGAAGTCCTGTACACCCGCGCCGCTGCCCTTGGATTGGTAATCCACAGTGACACCCGCGGTTTTCTTGCTGAAATCCTTGAACCATGTGAGGTAGATCGGTGCCGGGAAACTGGCACCGGAACCTGTCAGGCGTACGCTCTCTGCGGCGAAGGATGCCGAGGTGGCACAAAGAGAAACCGCAACGGCGAGTGCAGCAGACTTCATCAAGCTTTTCATTAAAGGAACTCCTTGTGATTACGGGCTCCCGAACTTTGCAGCAGCATTGTTACGTTTTTATGAAAGCCGGATGACAAACTGTCCTTTTGCCACCCTGCCCGCCGCTGCTGGCAGTCGTAATAGTGCGTTGTTAGTACACAAGGATGGCGAGGGGCTACTCCGCCTGACGAACGGTGAGGCAGACGCGTTTATTGGCGACAAGGTACGCGCCAACTTCCAGTTTGGCTGGCAGGCCGCCGGAGTATTGGTCTTGAGTTGGGGTTTGCTGGCAGCGAGCCTGATCGATGCCGACCACCAATTATTGCCTGATGAGCTGACACTGCCGCTGCTGTGGCTCGGCTTGATCGTGAACAGCTTCGGAGTATTTGTCCCGCTGACGGACGCGATGTGGGCCGCGGTGGCTGGCTACCTGAGTCTATGGTCAGTGTTCTGGCTGTTTCGACTGCTCACCGGCCAGGACGGCTTGGGCTATGGCGACTTCAAATTGCTGGCCCTGCTGGGGGCCTGGGGCGGCTGGCAGATATTGCCGCTGACCATCCTGCTGGCGGCCCTGGCTGGCACGTTGGGCGGCCTGACGTTGCTGCGTTTGCGCAACGCTCAAGTATCGACACCGATCCCCTTTGGTCCCTATCTGGCCATGGCCGGCTGGGCTGCATTGATATGGGGTGATCAAATAACCAACTTCTATTGGCAATTCGTCGGTTAGTGCTCAGCGTATTTTGTACAAAAATACGCTGCCGCAGAAACGAAAAAAGGACCCGAAGGTCCTTTTTTCTTGCCCTGTCGAATTGCGATGAATTCGTAGGGCCATGTCTGGAGCGGGAAACGAGACTCGAACTCGCGACCCCGACCTTGGCAAGGTCGTGCTCTACCAACTGAGCTATTCCCGCTTGGTGTGGCGCATTCTATAGCAATAAAAGAATGCGTCAAGCCATTGATTCAAAAAGTTTTATTTATTTGACCGAGGTCGTCTTCAGATGCGGCCAGGCAGCCCGCAAATATTGAACCATCGACCATAAGGTCAACCCGGCAGCCACCAGCAGCAACCCGTAACCCACCAGGACCCAGAAACTGAAGTCCGAAGGGTTGGCCAGCAAGATGATCAGCGCCAGCATTTGTGCTGCGGTTTTCCATTTGCCCATGTTCGATACGGCAACCTGAGCCCGCGCGCCCAGTTCCGCCATCCACTCGCGCAACGCCGAGATGACGATTTCACGACCGATAATCACGGCCGCAGGCAGGGTCAACCATACGTTGTGGTGTTCTTGCACCAGCAAAACCAAAGCCACAGCGACCATCAGCTTGTCGGCAACCGGATCCAGAAAGGCGCCAAAAGGCGTGCTTTGCTCCAGTCGTCGGGCCAGATAGCCGTCGAGCCAATCGGTCGCCGCCGCAAATGCGAAGACTGAGCTGGCGGCTACATAACTCCAGCTGTAGGGGAGATAGAACAGCAGGATGAAGAAAGGAATAAGTAGAACGCGTAGTACGGTGATCAAATTAGGGATATTCATCGGCACAACTAGCTACGAGGTGAGGTGGCATTCTACTCGCTGTGCAGGTTTGCATAAATCAACTCAGCGAGCTTTTTACTGATCCCGGGTGCTTTGGCGATCTCCTCGATGCTGGCACGAGATAGCTCCTGTAAGCCACCAAAATGTTTCAATAAATCTCGGCGACGTGTCGGCCCTACCCCCGCAATGCCTTCCAGGGTTGAGGTTCGACGGGTTTTGCCGCGTCGCGCCCGATGTCCGGTAATTGCAAAGCGGTGAGCCTCGTCACGGATTTGCTGGATCAAATGCAAGGCCGGCGAGTCGCCTTTTAATGTGAATTCATGGGCCGCGTCGTTCAAATAGAGGGTTTCAAAGCCCGCCTTGCGGGTCGCCCCCTTGGCCACGCCAAGCAGAATCAGGTCCGGCACCGCCAGCTCATTGAGCACATCACGGGCCATCGACAGCTGGCCCTTGCCACCGTCGACCAAGAGGATGTCCGGCAGCTTGCCCTCCCCCTCTTTAAGCCGACTGAAGCGGCGCATCAGCGCCTGGTGCATGGCGGCATAGTCATCACCAGGGGTTACCCCTTCAATGTTGAAGCGCCGGTAATCCGACTTGATCGGACCTTCGGGGCCAAACACCACGCAGGATGCAACGGTGGCTTCGCCGCTGGAGTGACTGATGTCATAGCATTCCAGACGCTGTGGAATCTCGTCCAGCTTCAATACTTGCGCCAGGGCCTCGAAGCGCGCCGCGACATGCAGGCGGTTGGTCAGGCGCGCCGTCAGCGCCTGCTCGGCATTGGTGACCGCCAACTGCTGCCAGCGCGCCCGGGTGCCACGCACCCGGTAGCTGATAGCCAGCTCTCGGCCGCGCAGCTCGTCTATCGCCTCGACAATCGCCCCGAAGCTCTCATGCTCCACGTTGACGATCAGCTCACTCGGCAGGTCGCGCTCAGGGCTGCTGATGTAGTACTGCCCGAGAAACGCCGCCATGACTTCGGCCACGTCTTCCTCGATGCCTACCTGAGGGAAGAAGTTCTTGCTGCCCAGTACCCGCCCGCCGCGCACGTTGATCAAATGCACACAGGCGCCGCCGGGGTTAACAAAGGCGGCAATCACGTCCACGTCGCCGGTTCCGCCTTCCATGCTCTGCTGATCCTGAACCCGACGCAGCAGGGAGATCTGATCACGCACCTCTGCTGCACGCTCGAAATCGAGGGTACTGGCGGCCTGCTCCATCGCACTGTTCAACTCGTCGGTCAGCGCACTGCTGCGCCCTTCGAGGAACATGATCGAGTGACGCACGTCTTCGGCATATTCTTGCGGGTCGACCAAACCGACACACGGGGCCTTGCAGCGCTTGATCTGATACTGCAAGCAAGGTCGTGTTCTATTTTTGAAATAGCTGTCTTCGCACTGACGCACCAGAAAAGTCTTCTGCAAGATGCTCAGGCTTTCGCGAATAGCGCCCGCACTGGGATAGGGCCCAAAAAACTTGCCTTTTTTCTTCTTGGCGCCGCGATGAATACTCAGACGCGGGTACTCGCCATCTGACAGAAACACGTAGGGGTAGGACTTGTCGTCGCGCAACAGAATGTTGTACGGCGGGCGCCACTCCTTGATAAGCGTCTGCTCAAGCAACAGCGCTTCGGTTTCGTTGGCGGTAATAGTGGTTTCAATTTGCGCGATCCGCGCAACCAATGCCGCCGTTTTGGGCGCCAGGCCGGTTTTGCGAAAGTAGCTGGCCAGGCGTTTTTTCAGGTGCTTGGCCTTGCCCACATAAAGCAACCGCGCATCGCTATCAAACATGCGATACACGCCAGGTCGACCGCTGCAGGTCGAAAGAAACGCACTTGCGTCGAACACGTCAGTCATCGTTAGCCAGCATCAACCATGCCGTGACGAACGGCCAACAACGCCAGTTCAACATCGCTTTTGACTGAAAGCTTCTCGTAGATACGGTAGCGGTAGGTATTGACCGTCTTGGGTGACAGGCAAAGCTTGTCGGAAATAACCTGAACCTTCTGGCAACCGACAATCATTAGCGCGATCTGAATTTCACGCTCGGACAAGGCATCGAAAGGGGAATCACTGGCGGGCTGAAAGGACTTGAGCGCCAATTGCTGTGCAACTTGTGGGCTGATATAACGCTGACCGGCGAATACCAGGCGAATGGCCTGGACCATTTCAGCCAGGCCCGCGCCCTTGGTCATATAGCCCGCCGCGCCTGCTTGCAGCAAACGCGTCGGAAAAGGGTCTTCTTCGCACACGGTCACAGCGACAACCTTGATATCCGGGTGGCTGCGCATCATTTTGCGAGTAGCCTCAAGGCCACCGATGCCGGGCATTTTGACATCCATCAAGACCACATCCGGTTTCAGCTCACGAGCCTTGATAAGCGACTCCTCACCGGACTCGGCTTGACCGACCACTTGCAAGCCCTCGATATCGGCCAGCATTCGTGTGATCCCTGTACGCACCAGATCGTGATCATCGACCACTAGAACCCGAATCAAGTCGACACCTCGCAAATTGGTCTTGTTTGATTGCCGATACCATAGCAAAAACTAATGCACCAACCTACCGGCATGCGTCAACTATCCATGCCGAAACGTTAAAGCCTTGTAAAGAATCACCCCTTGACGGGATCGACCTCCTCAAGATCTCAACGTTCTTTGACCATCTGCGGGACCGACAACTCTGCCAGGGTTGTGGTCAAACGGCGGATAGCGTCCTGATCTTCCTTATGCAGCACCCGGTAACTGATCAGAACCTTTTCTTCTATCTGACTGAGATTATCGATTAGTGTTGGGGTTGGGCTGCCCGTCAACACATAGAGCACATCCACACCGCGCCCTGCGACACGTGACAGATAGTCCGCTTTTGGAGCGCGATCGCCATTTTCGTACTTGCCTTGGGCGTTCGCCTCGACACCACCGATTTCGCCAAAAGATTTCTGCGACAAGCCAAGTCGCTCTCTCTCTTGCCTCAAGCGCAAACCAATTCCACCCATTTGGATGTAAGACCTCATTTTAAACACCCACGAGGATGGTATAATCGATGAATATTAAACAACTTTGAACGGTTTTGAACCATGACCGGAATCCGTACTGCCGCACAAGCCAAGGCATGGCTGGAACACCAGGGAAAGTCCGTTCAAGAGTTTGCTCGAGAGCATGGAATCGACCCTGCAACTACCTATCAAGTGCTCTCCGGCCGCAAAAAAGGAAAACGCGGTGAAGCTCACAAGGTAGCGGTTCTTTTGGGTATGAAGGACGGCATCATTGTGCCAAGGACTATGCATCCGACAGAGTCAAAAGATGATGTACTCGCCTGAGTATGCGCTTTATTGGCCAACCCTCCCGATTTAGTGTGCAGGCCATTTCGCACCTCACTAAAATGGGTCGCAAAAGCCCAAATAGAGCGTTTCAGGGCAAGAACCCAACGGCGGGTAACCCACCGCTGCGCCTTGGGTACGCACATTGGCGTCAGGCAATAGCCTTTATCGTTCTTCCAGATAGTATTTTTTTATTGAATCAGTCGGTTCGCGTCGAGTAAGCTGCAAACCACTAATCGGAGACAACCCATGTTGCATCACGCCAACACAGCCATTTGCAAGACCACACGCCAATCGCGTCTGGCTGCTGCTGTGTGCGCGAACAACATGCACTCCACAGCACGATTTTATTTTGGGTATTGGTTTAGCCACTGGCGCGCCTGATACCCACACGGCGCCCACTACTTAGGGGTCGCCTACCAGAGAATTCTCACCCCCGGTCGGCTTCCCGACCGGGGGTTTTGTTTTTTCAGCCCCTGACATTTTCTTGAATTGAGGATTTACCCCATGAACTACGCCACTTATTACCGCTTCGACCTTTGCACTGCATGGCGATTTATCAGCCGCCGTTCGGGACAGCCTGCCGCCTCCGAACGGACCCACATTGGTGGCACGCAAGCACTCACAGCCAGTCTGGCCAATTGTCGAACACCCCAGTAGGGCTGAGCGCGCGGGACAACCCGTCGCCTGCCCAGGAAGCACACACCATGAACGCATCCGTTTCAGCTCTGCCAACCGTACACACTGCCACTGCCACCGTTTCGACCCGTCGTCTGCCCAGCGCATCGCAACTCAAGCAGCAGCTGCCGCTGAGCGACATGCTTGGCAACCAGGTCCGCAATCAGCGCCAAGCCATTCGCGCCATCCTCAACGGTGAAGACTCCCGTTTACTGGTTGTCGTAGGCCCCTGCTCCATCCACGACCCCCTCGCCGCACTGGAATACGCCAGCAACCTCGCAGCCTTGGCACATGAAGTGCGCGACGACTTGCTGCTGGTCATGCGTGCCTATATCGAAAAACCGCGCACCACCGTCGGCTGGAAAGGCCTGGCCTACGACCCGCACCTGGATGGCAGCGATGACATGGCCCACGGCCTGACCCTGTCACGCGAACTGATGCTTGAAATGCTGCGCATGGGCCTGCCGGTTGCAACCGAACTGCTGCAACCCATTGCCGCTGGCTACTTCGACGACCTGCTGGGCTGGGTGGCCATTGGCGCCCGCACCACCGAATCGCAAATCCACCGCGAAATGGCCAGCGGTCTTGATCTGCCGGTGGGCTTCAAAAACGGCACCGACGGTGGTGTTGCAATTGCTTGCGACGCCATGCGCTCTGCGGCACACAGCCATCGTCACTTCGGCGTCGATAGGCAGGGCCATCCGGCAATCGTCGAGACACGCGGCAACCCCGACACCCACCTGGTGTTACGTGGCGGCCAC
Source organism: Pseudomonas sp. ML2-2023-6 (assembly GCF_037055265.1). NCBI lineage: Bacteria > Pseudomonadati > Pseudomonadota > Gammaproteobacteria > Pseudomonadales > Pseudomonadaceae > Pseudomonas > Pseudomonas sp. ML2-2023-6. The sequence continues at coordinate 3,788,196 of NZ_CP146347.1, forward strand.
AGTGGCCCGAACTACGACCGTGCCAGCCTCGCCAAGGCCCGCGCCGGACTGCAAAAGAGCGCTATTGCAACCCGCATCATGGTCGACTGCAGCCACGCCAACAGCGGCAAAGACCCGTTGCGTCAGCCTGAAGTGTTCAATGAGGTACTTGAGCAGCGCCTGGCAGGCGACCATTCGCTGATTGGGATGATGCTCGAAAGCCATCTGTTCGAAGGCTGTCAGCCCCTGAGCACGAACATGCGCTACGGGGTTTCCGTGACCGATGGCTGCCTGGGTTGGGATGTAACCGAGCAACTGCTGCGCAACGCCGCCCATCAACTGCAAGCGCAGCGCCACAGCGCCAAGGCCATCGCCTGACAACCACGCTCTGCAAACAACAGCGCAACCCGGGAAAATGCCCACGGTTGCGCAAAGCCGGTTTCGACTAAGGTGTTTTTATGACTCAAAAACACCTAGCGAGATTGATCATGGATGACTCTGCAAACACCCAATACCCGATTTTACTGGTGCATGGCCTTTTTGGATTCGACCGGATTGGCTCCCACCATTACTTCAATGGCATCAAGCAAGCGCTCACTGAGTGTGGTGCCAGCGTCTTTGTGCCGATTATTTCTGCCGCCAACGGCAATGAAGCCCGTGGCGACCAACTGCTCGAGCAAATACACGGCTTGCGCAGACAGACCGGAGCACCACGGGTCAACCTTATCGGCCACAGCCAGGGCGCCCTGACTGCACGTTATGCGGCAGCCATCGCCCCCGAGGTCATCGCCTCCGTCACTTCAGTCAGCGGCCCCAACCAGGGCTCGGAACTGGCCGACCGTTTGCGCTTGGCCTTGATCCCGGGACGACTTCCCGAAACCGTCGCGGCAGCCCTGACCACCGCACTCAGCGCATTCCTGTCGGCCCTCAGCGGCCACCCGCAACTGCCTCAACATGCTTTGAACGCACTGAATGCCCTGACCACCGAAGGCGTTGCCGCCTTTAACCTGAAATACCCTCAAGGCTTGCCCACCACGTGGGGAGGCATGGGGCCCGGACAAGTCAATGACGTCTTCTATTACTCCTGGAGCGGCATCATCAAAGGTTCACGGCTGACGGAGTCACTGAACTTGCTCGACCCCCTGCACAATGCCCTGCGTGTTTTTGGCAGCTTCTTTACCCGCGAGACCAGGGAAAACGACGGGATGGTCGGGCGCTTCAGCTCGCATCTGGGCCAGGTGATACGCTCGGATTACCCCATGGACCACCTCGACACCATCAACCAGGTAGCAAGAGGAAGCCGCAGGAACATTGACCCGATGCAGCTCTACGTGGAACATGCCAGACGGCTGAAGCAAGCAGATCTGTAGCGGGTAATGAAATCCCCAAAACCGCACATTTGCCGAGAAAAAAACCACTGAATCCGGTAGGCTCGGCACTTTCTTGAAAGGAGTACACCCTCATGGCCAAAGCCACTGCCCGTCACATCCTGGTTGCCACCGAAGACAAGTGCAACGAACTGAAAGCACAAATCGAAGGCGGCGCTGATTTCGCCGAAGTTGCCAAAGCCAACTCTTCTTGCCCATCCAGCCGTCAGGGCGGCGATCTGGGTTCTTTCGGTCCAGGCCAAATGGTTAAAGAATTCGACACCGTCGTCTTCAGCGCACCTATCAACGTGGTGCAAGGCCCGGTTAAAACCCAGTTCGGTTACCACCTGCTGGAAGTCACCAGCCGCCAGGACTAATCCTCCCCGCGCTGCGTGAAAACGGCCCACCTTTTGGTGGGCCGTTTCGTATCCGCAATTGCAAACCGCGTGCTACGTTTCCTCATTCACGAAACCATCGTACTGAGGAATTGATCATGAGCCTTAATGGCAAAACTGCATTGGTTACTGGTTCTACCAGCGGCATCGGCCTGGGCATCGCACTGAGCCTGGCCAAAGCCGGAGCGGACCTGATACTCAACGGCTTTGGCGATGCCAGCAAAGTCATTGCCGAGATCGAACAGTTCGGCGGCAAGGTTGGCCACCATCCGGCGGATGTCAGCGACCCCGCGCAGATCGCCGATATGATCAGTTATGCCGAACGCGAGTTTGGCGGCATCGACATTCTGGTCAACAACGCTGGCATCCAGCATGTCGCCAGCGTCGAGGAATTCCCGGTAGAGCGCTGGGACTCGATCATCGCGATCAATCTCTCTTCTGTATTCCACAGCACCCGCCTGACCTTGCCCGGCATGCGCAAACGCGGCTGGGGCCGTATCGTCAACATCGCCTCGGTTCACGGGCTGGTGGGTTCGGTCGGCAAAGCCGCCTATGTTGCCGCAAAACATGGGGTGATCGGCCTGACGAAAGTGGTAGGCCTTGAAACCGCCACCAGCAACATCACCTGCAACGCCATCTGCCCGGGCTGGGTGCTGACACCACTGGTGCAAAAGCAAATTGACCAGCGCATCAGCCAGGGTATTGACCCCTACCAGGCGCAGCATGATTTGCTGGCCGAAAAACAACCCTCACTGGAGTTCGTGACCCCGCCGCAACTGGGCGAACTGGTGCTGTTTCTATGCAGTGAGGCTGGCAGCCAAGTGCGCGGCGCAGCCTGGAATGTGGACGGCGGGTGGCTGGCGCAATAAGTTCGCGCAATACTGCACGCCGGACATGCAAAAATGCACACCAACCCTGCACTTATCAGGGTTGTAATGGGCAAATTTGCACTGTTAGCATCGCCTATCGTTCGCCCGTGAACACCTTCTAAAAATAATACAAAGCAGGGAGTTAGTGATGACTGCTCAGGTTTCCTCCTCACCGACACCGGATGTCGCGCCGCTACAAGACACGATTCTGGCCGAGGTCCGCAACCATATTGGCCACCTGACCCTCAACCGCCCCAGCGGCCTCAACGCCATCAATCTGCAGATGGTCCGCAGCCTTCAGCAACACCTGGATAACTGGGCTACAGACCCACAGATCAAGGCTGTAGTGCTGCGCGGCGCGGGTGAAAAAGCCTTCTGTGCTGGCGGCGATATTCGCTCGTTGTACGACAGCTATCAAAACAAAGACACCCTGCACAGCGTGTTCTTCGAAGAAGAATACGCCCTCGACCTGACCCTGCACCGCTACCCAAAACCTGTGGTTGCCTTGATGGACGGATTCGTCCTCGGCGGCGGCATGGGGCTGGTGCAAGGCGCGGATCTGCGCCTGGTCACCGAGCGCAGCAAACTGGCGATGCCGGAAGTGGCCATCGGTTATTTCCCTGACGTCGGCGGCAGCTATTTTCTGACCCGTACACCGGGCCAACTGGGTACATATCTCGGCGTCAGCGGCGTGCAAATCCGCGCTGCCGATGCGTTGTATTGCGGACTGGCTGACGGCTACCTGGAGAGCAGCAAACTGGCTGAACTGGATCAGTGCCTGAACACCCTCGCTTGGCAAACATCTCCCATTGACGACCTGACTGCGCTGGTAGCCAGGTTCGCGGTAGCTGCATTGCCCGATCCGCCGCTGGCCAGGCTGCGCCCTCTGATTGACAGTGTTTTCTCCCAAGACGACCTGCCGCGGATTGTTGCCCACCTGCGCGCCGTCATTGCACCAGAAACCCGCGACTGGGCCATTGAAACCGCTGACCTGCTGCAAACTCGCTCGCCACTGGCCATGGCCGTCACCCTCGAAATGTTGCGCCGTGGACGCGAGTTGCCCCTTGAACAGTGCTTCGCCCTGGAGCTGCACCTGGACCGCCAGTGGTTTGATCGCGGTGACCTGATGGAGGGCGTGCGCGCGCTGATTATCGACAAGGACAAAACCCCGCACTGGAACCCGCCAACCCTGGACGCGCTGGATGCGAACCATGTCGCCAGTTTTTTCACCGAATTCAACGCGAAGGGAGCCTGAGCCATGCAAGACATCGAACTGAGCGAAGAACAAGTGATGATCCGCGACATGGCCCGCGACTTTGCCCGCCGCGAAATCGCTCCCCATGCCCAGGCCTGGGAAAAGGCCGGCTGGATCGACGATGCACTGGTCGCCAAGCTCGGCGAACTGGGGCTGCTCGGCATGGTGGTCCCGGAGGAATGGGGCGGCACTTATGTCGATTACGTCGCTTATGCTCTGGCCGTGGAAGAGATCTCGGCCGGGGATGCCGCAACCGGGGCGCTGATGAGCATCCATAACTCGGTGGGCTGCGGGCCCATCCTCAAATATGGCAGCGAGACGCAAAAGCAAACCTGGCTGGCGGAGCTTGCCAGCGGCCAGACCATCGCCTGTTTTTGCCTGACCGAACCACAAGCAGGCTCCGAAGCCCACAACCTGCGCACCCGGGCTGAACTGCGCGACGGGCAATGGGTGATCAACGGTGCCAAGCAATTTGTCAGCAATGGCAAGCGCGCCAAACTGGCCATCGTATTTGCAGTGACCGACCCCGACTTGGGCAAAAAAGGCATTTCGGCCTTTTTGGTGCCCACCTCCACCCCAGGTTTTATCGTCGACCGTACCGAACACAAAATGGGCATCCGCGCCTCGGACACCTGCGCCGTTACCCTGAACAACTGCAGCGTGCCTGAAGCCAATATGCTCGGCGAGCGTGGCAAGGGGCTGGCCATCGCCCTGTCCAACCTTGAAGGCGGCCGCATCGGTATTGGCGCACAGGCATTGGGGATCGCCCGGGCGGCCTTTGAGGCGGCACTGGGCTATGCCCGCGACCGGGTGCAGTTTGACAAAGCGATCATCGAGCACCAAAGCATCGCCAACATGCTGGCCGACATGCAAACCCGAATCAATGCTGCACGCCTGTTGATCCTGCATGCGGCGCGCCTGCGCAGCGCGGGCAAGCCCTGCCTCTCGGAAGCCTCGCAAGCCAAGCTGTTTGCTTCAGAAATGGCCGAGTATGTGTGCTCCAAAGCCATCCAGATCCACGGCGGCTATGGCTACCTTGAGGACTATCCGGTGGAGCGTTACTACCGGGACGCGCGAATCACCCAGATCTATGAGGGATCGAGCGAGATTCAACGGATGGTGATTGCGCGGGAATTGAAGAATTATCTGATTTAAGGGGTGCTACGAGAGCCCCTAACCCTCTCCCAAAGGGAGAGGGTTAGGGTGAGGGGACTTTGATCTTTAGCGGTTTTTGAACTCCGCCTCACGTTTACCCACAAACGCCGCCATGCCTTCTTTCTGGTCGTGTGTCGCGAACATCGAATGGAATACCCGACGCTCGAAACGCACACCTTCAGCCAAGTTGACTTCGAAAGCGCGATTCACACATTCCTTGGTCAGCATCAGCACCGGCAGAGATTTCCTGGCGATCAGCGCCGCCACTTTCAGCGCTTCGTCGAGCAACTCATCCACTGGCACCACACGGGCTACCAGCCCTGAACGCTCGGCCTCTTCGGCGCCGATCAAGCGTCCGCTCAAGCACATTTCCATCGCCTTGGCCTTGCCTACGGCACGGGTCAGACGCTGCGTACCGCCCATGCCCGGCAACACCCCCAGGTTGATTTCCGGCTGGCCGAATTTGGCATTGTCACCGGCCAGAATAAAGTCGCACATCATCGCCAGTTCACAGCCACCGCCCAAGGCAAACCCGGCCACCGCAGCAATAATCGGCTTGCGTCGGGTCGCTACGCGATCACTGTCCGAGAACAGGTCGTCGAGATAGATTTGCGGATAGGTCAGGTCCGCCATTTCCTTGATATCCGCACCCGCGGCAAAGGCTTTTTTCGAGCCGGTAATGACGATACAGCCAATCCCGTTATCGGCTTCCAGCGTGTCCAGCGCCTGGTTGACCTCGCTGACCAACTGCGCATTCAGGGCGTTGAGCGCCTGCGGCCGGTTCAGGGTAATCAGGCCCACCTGCCCATGAATGTCCAACAGAATGGTTTCGTAACTCATCGCTTATGCCCTCGATTCAAAGATTGCGCGAAATGACCATGCGCTGAATATCACTGGTGCCTTCATAAATCTGGCACACCCGCACATCGCGGTAGATCCGTTCCAGCGGAAAATCGCTCAAATAGCCATAACCGCCCAAGGTTTGCAACGCTTTGGAGCACACCCGCTCGGCCATTTCCGATGCAAACAGCTTGGCCTGCGAGGCCTCAACCAATGCCGACTGGCCACTGTCACGCAGCGCTGCGGCGTAACGAACCATCTGCCGGGCGACGGCTATTTCAGTCGACATATCGGCCAGACGAAACGCCACCGCCTGATGCTCAACCAATAGTTGGCCAAAGGTCACGCGTTCGCGGGCGTAGTCGCGGGCAGCTTCAAAGGCAGCCCGGGCCATGCCCACTGCTTGCGAAGCAATACCAATGCGCCCGCCTTCCAGGTTGCCGAGGGCAATTTTGTAGCCCTGCCCTTCTTCACCCAAGCGGTTGGCCACCGGCACTTTCAGGTCGGTAAACAGGATCTGGCAGGTGTCTGAAGCATGCTGCCCCAACTTGTCTTCAACCCGGGCCACGCTATAGCCCGGCGAATCAGTAGGGACGATAAACGCAGTGATCCCACGCTTGCCCGCCGCTGGGTCCGTCACCGCAAAAACTATCACCACCCCGGCGTTTTGCCCCGAGGTGATGAACTGCTTACAGCCATTGAGTACGTAATGATCGCCTTCACGGCGGGCACGGGTTTTCAGGTCACTGGCATCGGAGCCGGCCTGCGGTTCGGTCAGGGCAAAAGCGCCAAGCATCGCACCACTGGCCAGGGGGATCAAAAACTCCTGTTTTTGCTGCTCGGTGCCGTACTTGAGGATTGGCACGCAACCCACCGAGTTATGCACGCTCATGATCGTGGAGCAGGATCCGTCGCCGGCGGCGATTTCTTCGAGGGCCATTGCGTAGGCCTGATAGCCGGTGTCGCAACCGCCCCACTCCTCAGGTACGAGCATGCCGAAAAACCCCAGTTGCGCCATCTCATCAATGGCCTCGCGAGGAAAACGGTGCTGCTTGTCCCACTCAGCCGCAAAGGGTTTCAAACGTTCCTGGGCAAACTGTTGGGCCGCTTCGCGAATTTGTAATTGTTCGGATGTGGGCAGCATAAAAAATCCTTAATACAGACATTCCACGGCAATCGCCGTGGCTTCACCGCCGCCGATGCAGATGGCTGCAACGCCGAGTTTGGCCTTTTGCTGACGCAATGCCGAAAGCAGGGTCACCAGGATCCGTGCTCCCGAAGCGCCTATCGGATGCCCCAGTGCACAAGCCCCGCCGTAGATATTGACCTTGCTGTGGGGGATATCCAGCTCGCTCATCGTCACCAGGCTGACCACTGCAAACGCTTCGTTGATCTCGAACAGATCAACTTGGTTCAGATCCCAACCGGTCTTGCTCATCAGCCGCTTGATCGCGCCCACAGGGGCCGTCGGGAACAGCCCTGGCTCATCGGCAAACGCCGCATGACCATGGATCACCGCCAGGGGTTTGAGCCCGCGTTTTTGCGCCTCGCTGCTGCGCATCAAAACCAGCGCCGCAGCACCATCGGAAATCGAACTGGAGTTGGCCGCCGTCACCGTGCCGCCATCGCGGAACGCCGGTTTCAGGGTAGGAATTTTTGCCAAATTGGCCTTGGGCGGTTGCTCATCATCACTGATCAGGCGTTGCTCCTTGCCCACGGTCACCTGCACCGGGACGATCTCGGCGCTGAAACTGCCGTCTTTGATCGCCTGCTGCGCACGGGTCAGCGAAGCCACGGCAAACGCATCCTGCGCCTCGCGACTGAAACCATGAAGCTGGGCACAGTCTTCGGCGAAAGTGCCCATCAGGCGACCACGGTCATAGGCATCTTCCAGACCGTCGAGGAACATGTGGTCCAGTACCCGGCCATGGCCCATGCGGTAACCGCTACGGGCACGGTCCAGCAAGTACGGCGCATTGGACATGCTCTCCATGCCCCCCGCCACCACCACATCTACGCCCCCGGCCAGCAGCCGGTCGTGGCCCAGAATGGTGGCTTCCATACCCGAACCGCACATCTTGTTCAGCGTGGTGCAGCGCGTGCCCTTGTCCAGCCCGGCGCCCAGGGCGGCCTGACGCGCAGGTGCCTGACCGAGACCGGCCGAGAGCACGCAGCCAAACAGCACTTCTTCCACACCATCAGGCGCCACCCCGGCCCGCTCTACCGCTGCACGGATCGCCGCAGCGCCGAGTTGCGGTGCGGTCAGGCCCTTGAAGTCACCTTGAAAACCGCCCATGGGCGTGCGTGCAACACTCACAATCACGACCGGATCATTGGCTATTGTCATTTCACACCTCTTATTTGGCGGCCATGCGCAAGGCACCGTCAAGACGGATCACCTCGCCATTGAGCATGCTGTTTTCGATAATATGCCGCACCAGCGACGCGTACTCGTCAGGCTTGCCCAGGCGTGGCGGGAACGGTACACCGGCAGCCAGGGAGTCACGTACTTCGGGAGTCATGCCGGCCATCATCGGGGTTTCAAAGATGCCCGGGGCGATGGTCATGACCCGAATCCCGAAGCGAGCCAATTCGCGAGCAGCAGGCAAGGTGAGGCTGGCGATAGCCCCCTTCGACGCGGCATACGCGGCCTGGCCGATCTGGCCGTCAAAGGCTGCCACCGAAGCTGTATTGATGATCACTCCGCGCTCGCCATCGGCATCGGCGCCGGTTTCAGCAATTGCCGCAGCGGCCAGACGCAGCATGTTGAAGCTGCCAATCAGGTTGACGTTGATCACCTGGCTGAAGCTCTCCAGCGCATGCGGGCCGTTTTTACCGATGATCTTTTCACCGCGCACGATACCTGCGCAATTGACCAGCCCGTTGACCCCGCCAAAGGCGGCCACTGTAGCCGTGACCGCCGCTTGCGCAGCATCTGCCTGGCTGATGTCGGCCACTGCGCTACGCGCCTGGCTGCCGAGTCTGGCTGCCTGGGCGGCCACTGCATCGGCGTTCATATCCACCAACATCACCTTGGCGCCCGCCTTGACCAGCATCTCGGCGGTGGCTGCACCCAGTCCCGATGCACCACCGGTGACGATAAAAACCTTGTTCTCGATTTGCATGATAATTCCTGATTATTAAGCAGAGACTTTGGCGCTTGCGGCCAGTTCAGCCTTGGCAATTTCCTGGTTGCGCAAAATAAAGCGCTGCAGCTTGCCGCTCGGCGTTTTCGGCAGCTCGCTGACAAATTCGATTTCACGGGGATAGGCATGCGCGGCCAGACGCTGGCGTACATGCAGGCGCAGGGTTTCAGCCAGTTGCGCATCGCCCAGGTACTGCGGGTTCAAAACCACGAAGGCTTTGACCAGCTCGGTGCGCTCGGGGTCCGGCTTGCCGACCACGGCGGCTTCGACCACGGCCGGGTGCTCGATCAGGGCGCTTTCCACATCGAACGGCCCGACGCGATAACCGGAGGTGGTGATCACGTCATCACTACGCCCGACGAAGCTGATGCTGCCGTCCGGGTTCAGCTCCACGGTGTCGCCGCTCAGGTAATAATTGCCGACGAACGCCTTGGTCTTGAAGCCTTCGTAGCCACCAAACCAGCACATTGGCGATTGGCTGCGATCAACTGCCAGAATCCCCGGTTGGCCGACGGGCAATTCCTGATAGTTATCATCGAGCACCACGATCCGATGCCCCGGCGAGGCGAAACCTGCGGCGCCCATATGCACCGGGTGATCGAGCCCGTGGTGGTTGCACAGCACCATGCCGACTTCGGTCTGGCCGTAGTGGTCATGGATGGTGACGTCGAGTTCTTCGGCAAACCAGCGAATCACTTCAGGGTTGAGCGGCTCACCGGCGCTGCTCACCACCCGCAACTGGCCCTTGATCTTGCTGGAGAACGCGTCCCCGGCAGCGATCAGCATCCGATACGCAGTGGGCGATCCGGTGAGGTTGGTGATGCCGTACTTCTTGATCACCCGACAGGTGCTTTCGACCGTGAACGGGCCATCGTACAAAGTGATCGGGTGGCCCATGGACAACGGCCCGGTGATCCCGAAGTAGATACCGTAGGCCCAGCCCGGATCAGCCAGGTTCCAGAACGAATCCTCAGGGCGCAGCCCCACCGCATCGCGGGTGTAGCTCTGGAACGCGACAATCGCCTTGAGCGGCACCAGCAGCGGCTTGGCCGGGCCGGTGGTGCCCGAGGTGAACATCAGCAAAAACGGGTCTTCACCGGTGAGCATCACCGGCTCGCAGGTAGCCGGATAGTTATCCAGCTCCGCCCAAAAGCTGAAGTCGCCGCGCACCAGGCCCTGCCCTTTGGCCCCTGCCACCGTGACAATCGCAGGGCAATCATTGACCTCGTTGAGTTTGGCCCGGTTTACCGCATCCGTAACCACCAGCGCAGCGCCGGAACCATTGAGCCGGTGCTCGATGGCCTTGGGGCCAAATGCGGTGAAAAGCGGCTGGTAGATGGCGCCAATCCGCCAGGTTGCGAAGGCAACGATCAGCAACTCGACGTTACGCGGCAGCAAGCCTGCAACTTTATCGCCACGCTTTACGCCCTGGGCCAACAGAAAATTGGCAAAGCGCGCGGCCTGATCCTGTAACTGCGTGAAGGTATACGTTGCGCTGCTGGCATCGCGACCCTCCCAGAACAACGCAATACGACCCGGCAAGGCATGCCGATCACAGCACTCGACACAGGCATTGATGGCCGCCAAATGGCCGTCCAGTGCGCCCGTCACGGTACGTTGGTAGTCAAAATCATTCATCGCAGTCAGATAGTCGCGCATCAGCAGAATCCCTCGGTCTTTATTTTTAGGATGGGAACCGTGAAAAATCCTGCTGATAATCGCCTTGCGAAGGCTCTGCAACAATGGTCAAACCGCTCAAGCTGGGTGACTGCTTTGGCCAATGCCGGACCACACGCGGTAGCTGCTACGAAACCGTGTTGCCCGCCTGTTCGCGCAGATACTCAAGCACTGCCGCCTGATCACCGGCAAAGGCAATGCGCGAGCCTTTTTTCTCGCGCTGGAAGGCGTACATCGGGTCGTAATATTCGCGCAGCAAAGCCTCGATCCAGACCCGGTGCAGGTCCACCGCACCACAGCTTTCCTGCTCTTGCAGGGCGGCTTCCATGACGGCCTGCAAACGCTGATGGCGTTCGCCGCCCAGACGTCGCTGAATATTCGCCAGGCTTTCCAGCAAACGCTGGGCAAACAGGGTGAAGCCGTGTTCGCCATTTTTGACAGTGAATTCAGCGCTCAAATCCACGACGTAGTCGCGCAAAATACGCTCGACACGGCTTTGCAGGCTGTCTTCCAGCCAGACCATCGGCGCGTCTTGCATGCGTTGATACAGCGCCAGTGGCAAGGCGCAGCTGCCGACCGTGCGGCTTTCGTCTTCGACCACAAAACCTTCGTGACCTTTGGCGCGCTTTTTCAGCACGTCGATCGCCAGACGGTTTTCAAAGTCGATATTCGACGGTTGTCCGGTCGCCCGCTTGCCGAAACTTGAGCCACGATGATTGGCATGGCCTTCAAGGTCCAGGCCATTGTTCAGTTGCACCAGCACATCGGTTTTTCCGGTGCCGGTCATGCCACCGAGTACCGTCATGGCGCATTGCGCAACGGCATCATCAACGGTCTGGATCAGAAAGGTACGCAGCGCCTTGTAGCCGCCGGTGACACGCGGGTAATCGATCCCGGCATCCTGTTTGAGCCACTGCTGGACGATTTGCGAGCGCATGCCACCGCGAAAGCAGTACAGGCAGCCATCGGGGTTGGCCCGGGCAAAATCGGCCCATGCCTGCAGGCGTTCGGCTTTAGTCTGGCCCGACACCAGTTGATGCCCCAGCACCACAGCAGCCTGCTGGCCTTGCTGCTTGTAGCAGGTACCGACACGTTCGCGCTCGTGGTCGGTCATCAACGGCAGGTTGACTACACCGGGGAACGCCCCCTTATGAAATTCAATCGGCGCACGGGTGTCCATCATCGGCCGATCATTGAGAAACAGCTCGCGGAAGTCGGTTACGTCATAAGCCATCATGACACCTCAACCGCGTACGTCTGTCGCTCAACCAACTGGCCGATCGGCTCCAGTGCCAGGCCATGCTCGCTGGCCATTTGCAGGAACGCCTGGTTGCCCTCCGGACTGACGGCAACCAACAGGCCGCCGCTGGTTTGCGGGTCGCATAGCACACGCTTGTGCAATTCCTGAAGCGGCGAAAGCTTGCTGGCGTAACTGTCAAAGTTGCGCAACGTGCCGCCAGGTACACAGCCCTGTTCCAGGTAGTACTCAACCGAGGCCAGAAGCGGCACTTTGGCGTACTGGATCTGCGCAGTCAGGTGGCTGCCGTCGGCCATTTCCACCAAATGCCCGAGTAGGCCAAAACCGGTGACGTCAGTCATCGCCTTGACCCCATCAAGCTTGGCAAACTGGCTGCCGATCTTGTTCAGCGTGCACATCCAGTCCCGTGCCAGACCTACGTCTTCAGCGCGCAACTTGCCCTTCTTCTCGGCCGTAGTGAGGATGCCGATACCCAAGGGTTTGGTCAGGTACAGCAGGCACCCGGCGGTCGCCGTGTCGTTGCGCTTCATGTGGCGCTTGTTGACCACACCGGTCACGGCCAGGCCGAAAATCGGCTCTGGGGTGTCGATCGAATGCCCGCCCGCCAGCGGGATACCAGCGTCATCGCACACGGCACGACCACCGCGAATCACTTCACGGGCCACTTCGGGTGGCAGCAAATGCACCGGCCAACCCAGAATCGCAATCGCCATCAACGGGTCGCCGCCCATGGCATAGATATCGCTGATGGCATTGGTGGCCGCAATCCGGCCGAAATCGTAGGGATCATCGACAATCGGCATGAAGAAGTCGGTGGTCGAGACCACTCCGCGTTCGTCATCCAGCGCATAAACCGCCGCATCGTCGCGTGACGCATTGCCTACCCAAAGTTTGGGATCGAGGTTTTGCGCGCCACTGCCGGCGAGAATCACTTCCAGTACCTGAGGCGAAATCTTGCACCCGCACCCCGCGCCGTGGCTGTACTGGGTCAGGCGAATCGGCTCGCTCATGGAGGCACCTCTAGTCAATGTCAAAGCGCCTGATACTAGCAGAGCGGCGCCTTGCACCGCAGGTCTTCTGTAGCCGCTGCCGAAGGCTGCGACAAGGGCCGCAGGACCTTCGCCTTTGATGGAAGCGCCCTGGGGCCGCTGCGCAACCCATCGCAGCCTGCGGCAGTGGCTACAGGTTTTGTGAACATAGAGGGATGACCGGCATGCTGAAAATCGACCTGCCAGTCACATATGTAGTGCTTAAAAATAATCACTACATATGTATTGACGACAGGTTTTTCCCCCAGCATTATGCAGACGTCTTCCCCACCGGAAGCACTGGAAAGGGTTGTTGCATGCATGCTCGACGAGCTGTCGGGCTGTTCCGGGATAGGTACTGCCCACAAGGCAGAATTGATGAAGCTGACCTGGCTTGATCGTCCGCGTCAAAGACGACAGAGGCTAGCGAAAGGTCCTCAAGAAGCTTGTGGCTGATGCGTCATGTCACCCTGGCATCCTGGTTCACGCTGCTCTCCCTCGCTTTACGCTCTATATGTAGCGCTTTGTTTTACGACTACATATGACGAACTCAAGGCAGATCTGCTTTAGATGGACACTACGTAGCGCTGCAGGTGCAGTTGCGCGAATCAATTAGACAGATCAACGAGTAGTCACGGAGTTAGCCATGAACCTGAATAACCAACCGACTGTTAACGAGCTGGCTCGACTGTTCGCCGCTCAGAAAGACACGCTGAACGACCACATCCTGTGGATCAGCGACGCCGGTGATGTGCGTATCGACGCAGTGACATCGTGCAAGGAAGAAACCAGATTCGAGGAGGAACGCCCACAAATGCGAGCCCACCTCAAAATGTACCGCCGTGGCCAAGGCTACGTGGGCAAGAAGGCCGCCGCCGATAGCGACTACATGGCGCGTGTCCTGCAAACCTTGACCCTGACCTGGGAAAAGGCTCAAACCGAGCCGGCACTGGTCAAAGTTAACAGCTACAGCTGATAACCCCGCCGTACAAAAAAGCCCCGGATAATCTCCGGGGCTTTTTTTGGGCTGCTATACCGCCTGTTCCAGCTCAGGCACCGCCTCGAACAAGTCCGCTACCAGACCGTAATCCGCTACCTGGAAGATCGGTGCTTCTTCGTCCTTGTTGATCGCAACGATCACTTTGGAGTCTTTCATACCGGCCAGATGCTGGATCGCGCCGGAAATACCAACGGCGATGTACAGCTGTGGAGCAACGATTTTGCCGGTCTGACCGACCTGCATGTCGTTGGGTACAAAGCCTGCGTCCACTGCAGCACGAGAAGCCCCGACACCTGCGCCCAGCTTGTCGGCCAGTGAATACAGGTACTTGAAGTTGTCACCATTCTGCATCCCGCGACCGCCGGAGACGACGATTTTGGCTGCGGTCAGCTCAGGACGGTCCGACTTGGCCAGCTCTTCGCTGACAAACGACGAAGTGCCTGCATCGTGAACCGCTGCAAGTGCTTCAACCGCTGCCGAACCACCTTGTGCGGCAACCGGATCGAAACCGGTGGCACGCACGGTAATCACTTTGACCGGTGCAGTGGACTGCACGGTGGCAATGGCGTTACCGGCGTAGATCGGACGGGTGAAGGTGTCAGCGCTGATGACCGAGATGATCTCGGAGATCTGGTCAACGTCCAACTGCGCAGCAACGCGCGGCAGGATGTTTTTGCCGTTGGAGGTGGCAGCAGCCAGGATATGGCTGTAGCCAGCAGCAAGCTCAGCTACCAGCGGGGCAACGTTCTCAGGCAACTGATGCGCGTAAGCCGCGTTGTCAGCCACCAGGATTTTAGCCACGCCAGCAATGTTAGCAGCAGCTTCAGCTACAGCACCAATGCCCTGGCCTGCGACCAGAACGTTGATATCGCCACCGATTTTAGCGGCAGCGGCTACGGTGTTCAGCGTGGCCGGAGCCAGCGTTTTGCCGTCGTGCTCTGCGATTACCAAGATAGTCATTGTCAGATTACCTTCGCTTCGTTTTTCAGTTTCTCGACCAGTTCAGCCACCGACTTGACCTTGATGCCCGCGCTGCGTGCAGCAGGCGCTTCGACTTTCAAGGTTTTGTTGGTCGACGCAGTGGAAACGCCCAACGCTTCTGGCGTCAGCACTTCAAGCGGCTTCTTCTTGGCTTTCATGATGTTTGGCAGGGACGCATAACGCGGCTCGTTCAAACGCAGATCCGTGGTGATGATCGCTGGCAAGCTCAGCGAAACAGTTTGCGCGCCACCGTCAACTTCACGGGTCACGACAACCTTGTCGCCCGCCACTTCAACTTTGGAGGCGAAAGTGCCCTGACCGTAACCGGTCAGCGCAGCCAGCATCTGGCCGGTCTGGTTGTTGTCGCTGTCGATGGCCTGTTTGCCCAGGATCACCAGCTGAGGCTGTTCCTTGTCGACCACTGCCTTGAGCAGCTTGGCCACGGCGAGCGAGGTCAGGTCTTCGGCGGACTCGACGAGAATGGCGCGATCTGCACCCAGTGCCAGCGCGGTACGCAGCTGTTCCTGAGCAGTGGTCGGGCCGATGCAGACGACGACGATTTCAGTCGCAACACCCCCTTCTTTTATAGAAAGCTCTTTCAGGCGTACGGCTTCTTCCACAGCGATTTCGCAGAAGGGGTTCATCGACATCTTGACGTTGGCGAGGTCAACACCGGAGTTGTCCGCCTTGACGCGTACTTTAACGTTGTAGTCGACCACGCGTTTGATACAGGCCAGCACCTTCATGGTTTTTTCCCTCTATGGCTGCAGGGGCAGCGCCGACAGCAAACAGCACCGCACACCTGTGTTGATTGGAAAGCCCTTAAACCGTCGCCGGTTCAACGGGCAAAATCAGTTGATCCGGCACCGCTTGCCCCGAGTTACGCGCCACGAAGTAATACACCAGCGCTGGCAGCGTCAGGCCGATAATCCACGAGATATCAGTCCCGCCCAGCGGCTCGACCAAAGGCCCGGTATAGAAGCTGGTGGCAATAAACGGCAGCTGAATTACCACCCCAAAGGCGTAGACCAGAATACCCCGCAGATTCCAGCGCCCGTATCGGCCATTCGGGTTAGACAGTGCCGGTACGTCATAGCGCTCTTTGCTGATCAAGTAGAAATCAACCAGATTGATCGCACTCCAAGGGGTGAAAAAAGCCAACAAAAACAGGATGAATGCAGAGAAGTCCTTGAGGAACGAATGCTGCCCCAGCAACGCCAACGCGGTAGCAAAGCCCACCATGAGCAGGATGTAAAACAGGCGCAAAGCTTTGGAAATTTCATGGTTGCCACGAAAGCCACTGACAATGGTCGCCAGTGACATGAAGCTGCCGTAAGCATTGAGTGTGGTGATGGTCACCTTGCCGAATACCACACAAAAATACAGCAACGCCGCCATTGCCCCGCTCGCTCCCATGCCAACGATGTACGACACCTCATGCCCGGCAAACTTGCTGCCCGCCAACGCGGCCACAAATACCCCGAAGACCATCGAAATCTGCGAACCGACGACCGACCCCAGACCCACCGCCAGAAAGGTTTTCAGCGACGAGGTATTGGATGGCAAGTAACGCGAGTAGTCCGCCACATATGGCCCAAAGGCGATCTGCCAGGACGCCGACAAGGAAATGGCCAGCAAAAAACTACTCAATGAAAAGTGTTTGTTGCTCAGCAACAAACCAATGTCGTTTTGTGAAATCAAGGTGTAGAACAGGTAGAAAAACGCCAGCACCCCGACCACACTCGCCACGCGGCCGATCATGTGAATAGTGCGATAGCCCAGAATGGTCAGCAGCACGATCAGCGCGGCAAAAATCAGTATGCCCCACGAATCACTCACCCCGATCAGTTGCCCCACCGCCTGCCCAGCCAGCACTGAACCGCTGGCCGAAAAGCCCACGTACATCAGGCACACCAGCACAATCGGGATCACTGCGCCGTAGACTCCGAATTGCACTCGGCTGGAGATCATCTGCGGCAAGCCCAGTTTCGGCCCCTGCGCCGCGTGCAACGCCATGATGGTTCCGCCCAGTACTTGCCCGATCAGCAGACCGATCAGCGACCAGAACACATCGCCGCCCAGCACCACGGCCAGGGCCCCGGTGACAATTGCAGTGACTTGCAGGTTGGCCCCGAACCATAAGGTGAACTGGCTGAACAGGCGCCCATGGCGCTCTGATTCAGGGATGTAATCAATAGAACGCTGTTCTACCAGCGTAGCCCGCGGCGAATCTTGGTTGAGCGTGGACATAAGCAGTTCCTTCAGGCTGGCACCACAGGTGCGCCGTGTTGTTTTGGGAAAGACTTTTCCAATCCTTGACCGGACTTCAGTGCATCCATGCAACAACGGGCAGGCCCCAACCTGCACCTGCCACAGGTTGATTACCTGGTAGCGTCGAGCAAGGCGCGGGAGATGATGATCTTCTGCACCTCGGAGGTGCCTTCAAAAATCCGCAAAATCCGTGCATCACGCACATAGCGCTCCAGCGGTAAATCCCGGCTGTAACCATAACCACCGTGCAGTTGCAGCGCGGCATCAGTAATAAACCCGGCGCATTCGGCGGCCACCAATTTGGCGGTGGCCGAGTCCAGGCTGAAACGTTCGCCGCTATCACGCCGGGCGGCGGCTTTCATGGTCAGCATGCGCGCACTTTCAAGCTGAGCGTACATGTCTGCCAGTCGCCATTGCGTACCTTGATACGCCGCCAGAGGCTTGGGCCCGATCTGACGCTCACGCACCCAGCTCAGGCTGGCTTGCAGAGCCGCATTGGCAATCCCGAGCGACATGGCTGCCACCTCCACCCGTCCGCGATCCAGCACCGCCATTGCCGTGTTGAACCCCTGGCCCTCAACACCGAGCAATGCCGACTCCGGCAACCAGCAGTCCAGCGCCAGCTCATAGATGGTACTGCCACGCAGGCCCATGGTTTTTTCCGGACTGGAGAAGCTGATGCCCGCCGTGCCCCTGGGCACCATAAAGGCACTGATGCCCTTGTGCCCGGCGTCTGCGTCAGTCTTCACGTACAGCACAATAAAGTCGGCTTCCTTGGCGTTGGTAATGTAGTGCTTGCTGCCGCGTATGCGCCAACCGCCCTCTTCACGTGCTGCGCGACTGCGCATATCGGCCGGGTTCGAGCCCGCCGCCGGTTCAGTCAGGGCAAAGGCACCGAGTAACTCGCCGCTGGCTGCACGTGGCAACCATTCCTGTTTTTGTTGCTCGGTGCCGCCGAGCAGGATCGAGTCCGTGGCCAAAAAGTGTGCGGTCATTGCCGATGCGGTGGAGGCACAGGCCCCCGCCACCGCTTCCACTACACGACTCATCGCCAAGCTACCGATGCCCAGGCCGCCGTATTCTTCTGGCAGGTTGATGCCCATGCAGCCCAAATCGCCCAGGGCCCGGATGCTCGCCAGACAAAAGCTTTCGGTTTCGTCGTAGTGCTGGGCCAGTGGTTGAATCACTTCGCGGGCCACTTGCTCGGCGCTGTCGACCACGGCCAACTCTTCTGCAGTCATTTCGAAGTTCATGCGTGTGCTCCTGCTTTACTCAAGCCAAATACGGCGTTGTCTGCCCCCAAACGTGGGGCAATAGTGGTTGCGTGGGGTTTAAGGCCATTGAAGAACACCGGTTGCGGCACCAGCGGCAATACCGCGCCCGCAGGCTGAAACTGCAACTGGCGCACACGGGCGTGCTCACTGCTCGCAGCTTGTGCCAGATCCCACACGGGCGATGACGGAACACCTGCATCGAGCAGGCCGTCGCACAAATGTTCAACACTGTGCTGCGCCGTCCAGGCTTCAATGGTGGCGCGCAGGGCCGGTTCATTCAGGGTGCGCTGGGTGTCATTGATAAAGCGCGCATCGGTCGCCAGTTCCGGCTGGCCCATGCACTGGCACAAGCGCTCAAACAAGCGATTACTTGCCACCGCAATGACCACCTGACCGTCTGCCGCGCAGTAGGTATCAAAGGGGGTCGAGACCGGATGCCGATTACCCACCAACCCCGGCGCCACACCGTTGGCGTAAAGGTTGGACAGACCGGTCATTTGCAGACTGAACAGCACATCAAACATGGCCACATCGATGTACTGCGCGCCCGGTGCATGCCGCTCACGGGCAAACAGCGCCGAGCTGATGGCCCAGGCCGCATAAACCCCCGCACACAAATCGCCAATGGCCTCACCGCTGCGGGTCGGGCCGGTGGCAGCGAATCCGGTGACACTCATCAGGCCGGACATGGCCTGCGCCACGATGTCGTATGCCGGGCGCTTGGACAGCGGACCTTCCTGGCCAAAACCGGAAATGCTGGCGTAGATCAGACGCGGGTTGTACTGCTTGAGGCTGTCGAAATCTATGCCCAAACGCTGAGTGACGCCGGGGCGAAAATTCTCGACCACAACATCAGCATCGGCCACCAACTCGTAGAAACGCTGGCGATCCGCTGGGTTTTTGAAATCAATTTCAACGCTGCGCTTACCGCGGTTAATAAGGCCGAAGTAGACACTTTCACCGTCCAGAAACGGCCCCAAGTGACGGGCATCATCACCCTCCTCGGGCACTTCGAACTTGATCACATCGGCCCCCAAATCAGCGAGCATCGCAGTGCAATGCGGCCCGGCCAGTACGCGACTGATATCCAGCACCCGTACACCTTGCAGTTGTTGCGTAAACGGACTGTTGTTCATGCCACCCCCTCAAATGCTCAAGCAGCGCAAACTAGTGCGCACTTATACCAACCTGTATGTACAAGTGAATGCAAGTGAAGGGCCAACACGCCAAAGGCATCGCGCAGGAAGGCTAAAATTAGTGAAAAATATTATTTAAAATCAGATAGTTAAAAAACTAATGTTTTTCACAAAAAGAATTTTACGCACGGAAAAATTGCAAAAATGTGCCGCAACTTTGTGCATCAACAGGTAGGAAGGTAACAAAAACGCACCAAAAGTAACGCGAGTAACACACCGCTACCCGCTACAAACCACCACTCAGTTCCCGCATTGACCCTGCAGGCGATAGCGCGAACCCGGATACACCAGCCGGGCACAACCCACCAGGCCTTGAGCGGCCCAGGTGCGGCGACGAATCAGCAGGCATGGCTCATTTCGCTTGACGTTCAGCAAGCGGCATTCCGCAGATTTGGCATGAATCGCTTCCACCACATGTTCACCGCCGGTCAGTGGCGCCAGGTTCATCAGGTAGGCATAGGCGGTGGTACGGGTGAAGTCCTGCTGCAAGTATTCCGGGGCAATCTCGGCATTCACATAGCGCTCTTCGATTTGCACCGGCACATTGTTTTCGTAATGCACCATCACCGAGTGGAAGAAGCGTTTGACCCCATCCAGGGCAAACGGCAGCACAGGTGTAACCTTGGCCGGGACCTCTTCCAGCACCATTACCTCACAGCGATGCACGTGGCCGCGGTCGGCGATTTCCTGGGCAATATTGTGGATCTCGAACAACGCCGCATTGCCTTTGGGCACCGCCACAAAAGTTCCCACCCCCTGCATGCGTACCAGCAGCCCTTCGATAGTCAACTCACGCAATGCGCGATTGATGGTCATGCGGCTCACGCCCAGCAGGGTGAGCAGCTCGCTCTCGGAAGGCAGCTTGGAATTGGGCAACCAGGCGCCCGAACGGATTTTTTGCGCGATGGCCTGTTTGACGCGCGCGTACAGCGGCGCAGGACTCTCAATGGAAAATGACTCAAGGGATGAATTGTCATCGACTGACTTGGACACAACGACTCCTGTTCGTAGGGTTGGGCATGCTGGTGCGCCGGGCCAGTTTACGCCCAGCGTGGGCGAAGAAAAACGGGCGTTTAGCGCGGCATGTAATCGCGCTGCCAGCGACGCGGAATTCTCAGCGACAGCAGCCCCAGAGCTGCGGCAAAACCGGCGCTGAAAAGCATGGCCTTGAGCCCGAACTGCGCCTCCAGCACCGCGCCCAGTACCGCGCCCAGCAACATCCCGGTCCAGGGCACCAACTGCACTCGCCAGCCGCTGCGCCGCTCGCCCAGCATCCATCGCCCCAGGCCCCGACCAAAACGCGATAACGCCCCGGTCACATACGTCAAACCCACCGGCAAGCCATTAACCTGCTCCACCGCCGCATTGAGCATGCCCATCGCCACAATCGCCGCCAGCAACGCGGGTACTTGTGTCGCCAGCGGCAGCAACGCGGCGGTACACAACAAGCCGGCAATCACCAGCATCAACGGCAATGCCCGCCGCCCACTCCAGCGCCCCAACAATACTCCCAGGGCATTGCCGAGAATAAACGCCAGCACCGCAAGCAGCAGGCGTACCACCATGCTCACGTCACCCTCACCGACCGCCACGGCCAGACGCGTAGTATTGCCACTCATAAACGAGATGAAATTGCCGGTGGCCAGAAAGCCAATGGCGTCAGTCATGCCAGCCAGAACCGACAAGCTCGCGACCATTGCCAAACCCACCCGGCCGCGCCAGGCACGAACACGCAGGTGCACGGGATTGGTCGGTTTTCTGAATGGCGCTGGGAGCATTTCGGGAGCCTCTGTCGAGATACCGGACTAAAGAGCGAACGATTTTGTCATATAAAAAAGCCACCATAGCACTCGACCTGTAGGACTATTAGCTATCTAGCGCAGGTAAAATCGAACCAATTTTGAAACCGGTATCTAATGAACGCTTTGTTCAGGAATGAAAAAGCTTAGATAGTGCAGCACTAACAAGGAGAAACACACGGGCTGATACGCTCGATGTGCCAGGCCAATCAGCCTCAATAGATGTAATCAGAAGAACCCCATGACCCAGTCTGTTTGGATTAAACCTCGACTCAAGCCCTACGTACTGGCGGCTATCCCGCTGTTATTGGTCGCTGGCGCCATTACTCTGGCCATACATGCGGATGACGTCTTTGCCCAGCCGGTAGACGGTGTGCAGACCCTGGTGTTTATGCGCCATGCCGAAAAACCGGCCGACGGCCTTGGCCAGCTCACCTGTCAGGGGCTTAACCGCGCGATTGATCTGGCTACCCTGCTGCCGCAACGCTATGGCAAGGCCGACTACGTGTTTGCCGCCAACCCCTCACGCCAGGTTGAAGAGGGCGCCGATGATGACGCCTACAGCTACGTACGGCCACTGATGACCATCAACCCCAGCGCCATCAAGCTGGGCTTGCCAATCAATCTGGAGTACTCGGCCAATGACACTCGTGCCCTGGCCAATGAGTTGACCGACGACCAGTATCACAACTCGACCATCTACACCGCCTGGTCCCACGGCTACCTGCCAGAGCTGATCAATGACGTCGCCAGCAACGCGCTGGGCAAGAAAACCTCATTGATTGAAGACTGGCCCGGCAGTGACTTTGACTCACTGTATGTGCTGACCCTGACCTGGAAAGACGGCAAGGCCACACTGCTCAACCGCACTGAAAAGCAGCTTCTGGACAATGGCTCCAGGACCTGCCCGAGCTGATCGGCCAACGCTCTGCCCCGGTATAAACATTGTCCGCGCCAGAACATGCCTATACCATCACCACGATTTTTTGTAGCCCCTATAGCCCCTGACGAGGCACGGGGCCTCAGCCCATCGCAGCCTCGTGCCTCATCAGCGGCAGAGATACTTCAAGCGTGGGAGCGAGCCTGCTCGCGAAGATCATTCGCGAGCAGGCTCGCTCCCACTGGGGCTTGACCTGGAACAGAGTAGCTACAGGTACATTCCTCGCCAGCAAAGACGTCAGGCACAAAATCGAAAAAACGCTGTCAGATCCAGCAACTGCTTCGCAGCGCTGGCGGCAGAACGAAGCCCGGCGCGACTATTTTCTTACTTGCCAACAGCTCAAGGTACACGCATGAAGATCAACGTTATCGGTTTACCCCTGCTTTTGGTGGCCTTGCTGGGATTGGCTGGCTGCGCGACCCCGAGCGTTGTGACCCTGCAAAACGGCACGCAGTACCTGACCAAAGACCTGCCAAACACCACCAACAAGGACGGCTTCTATGAGTTCGTGGACATTGCAGGCAAACACATCAAGATCAGGGCTGATGATGTCTCCACCATCAAGTCGGACTGACAACAGCATCAGGCTGTAAGCGGCAACCTTGAAACTTGCCGCTGCCCTTACCCGTTCAGCGCATCCAGCAGCCGGTAGTAGCTGATACCCGCCGCCACGTACAAGCGCTGCAAGCTGTGAAAGGGAATTCGGCGAATCGGCGTCACCGGAAACGGGAAGTCATCGCTGGCGCCTGAGATCCGCGCCGCAAGGTGCTTGCCCAAGGTGCTCGACATCGCAATACCGCGCCCGTTGTAGCCCATCAGGATTGATAGCCCCGGTTGCGGCTCATGTAATTGCGGCAGCATGCTATGGTTGAGCGCCACACGACCGCTCCAGCGGTATTCAATCGCGACCCCCGCCAATTGTGGAAACACGCTGACCAGCGAGCGCTCCAGATGCCCCCAATCTTCAGCCCGACGCGGCTCGGCGAAGGGCCCTCGCCCGCCCAGCAACACGCGGCCCTGAGCATCCTGCTTGAAATACAACAACAAGCGCCGGGCATCCGAACACACTTCCCCACCGGGCAAAATGGTTTTGCGCAACTCTGGTGAAAGTGGCCGGGTCGCGATCATGAAACTGTTGGCCGCCAGCACGGTTTGGCGCAGCCCGGGCCACAAGCCATCGGTATAGCCATTGGTCGCCAGCACCACGCGCTCGGCGGTGACAGTGTGCCCCTGGGCGGTGGTCAATTGCCATTGCGGGCCAATTCGGCGCAGGTCTGTCACCCGGCTGTCGCTGTGAATCATCACCCCACGGCCCAGTGCCGATCTGGCCAAGCCCCGGGCATAGTTCAGCGGATGCAGACTGCCAGCTCGCGGATCAACCCACCCGCCCACGTAATTTTGCGTGCCGATACGCTGGCAAACAGCATCGCTGTCCAGCAACTCGGCTGCGATGCCGCGCTGCTGCCACTGTCGGGCACGGTGCTCCAGGGTCTTCATCGTGGCACAGGAAAAAGCCGGCTGGATCCAGCCCTTGCGCGTGGCATCGCAAGCAATGCCGTACTCGCGAATCAAGGAAAACACTTCGTCCGCTGCCCCGCCGCACGCTTCGATGATCTTCTCACCGCGCACCGCACCGAAGCGCTCAATCAACTGATCCGGATCGTATTTTAGCCCCGGAATCACCTGCCCGCCGTTGCGCCCCGAAGCCCCCCAGCCTGGCTCTCCCGCGTCCAGCACACACACACTGACACCCGACTCCGCCAGGCGCAGCGCAGTCACCAGCCCGGTGTAGCCGGCACCGACAATCGCCACATCGACGCGCTTGTTTTCTGCCAGGGGCCGGGTCAGCGCTCCAGGACGAGAGGTCGCGGACCATAGCGAAGGCGGCAGTTTCAGTTTTGACGTTGGCTTCATGTACGCCTCCGCAGCGCAAAACGGCCTTCCAGACGACGCAAGCCATAGGACAGCGGCAAGCTCATCGACAGATAGAGCAACGCAACCAGGGTGTAGACCGTCATGTTTTCAAACGTCGAAGACGCGATCAGTTGCCCTTGGCGAGTCATCTCGGCCACGGTGATGGTCGATACCAGTGACGAGTCCTTGAGCATCATCACCAGCGTGTTGCCATAGGGTGGCAAGGCAATGCGAAACGCCTGGGGCAATACGATCCTGCGCATGATCAGCAGGCCGCGCATGCCAAAAGACTCGGCAGCTTCGATCTGGCCAATGTCGATGGCTTGAATTCCGGCCCGGAAGTTCTCGGCCTGATAAGCCGAATAGGCTATCCCCAAGCCGACCACCCCAGCCTGCATGGCGCTGAGCTGGATACCGAAGTCGGGTAATACAAAATAGATATAAAACAGCTGCACGATGATCGGCAGTCCGCGAATCACATTGACCACGCCAATGGCGAACAAGGCGACGGCACGAATTTTGGAAACCATCATCAGTGCGAACAGCAGGCCAATCACTGAACTGAGCAGGAACGACCCCGCCGTGACCTGAACCGTGACCACAGCGCCTTTGAGCAGAATCGGAAGAAAGTCCAACGCATCCTGGAGAAACATAAACTACCTGCGCACCGCTACAAAAAGTGGCCCACCGCATCGCGGGGGCCACAGGATCATCAGTTCAGCTTCCACTTCTCGATGATGCGTTGCAGCGAGCCGTCCGCCTTGATCGCAGCAATGCCCTTGTTGACCTGCGCCAGTTTCTCGGCGTCGCCCTGACGCATGACCAGGCATACGTCGCCCATCACCACCGGCACATAACTGCTCGACAGTTTCACGTCCGGGTTTTTGCCCTGGGCCAACTGGTAGGCGATGATCGGGCGATCACCGAATGCGGCCTTGATACGACCCAGTTTCAGGTCGCGCATCATGTCTGGAATGGAGTCGTAGCTACGGACTTCCTTGAAGCCGCCGTGCTTGTTCAGCGCATCAAGGAACACCGTGCCCACTTGCGCACCGACCACTTCACCGGCCAGGTCAGCCATGGTCTTGTATTCTTTCTGATCATCAGCCTGAACCATCAGGCCTTCGCCGTAGCTGAAGATAGGATCGGAATACTGCACAACCTTCTCACGCTCGGGGGTCTTGAGCATGGCGGCGGAAATCAGGTCAATCTTGTTGGTAGTCAGCGAAGGGATCAGTGCGGCAAACGTGGTTTGCTGGATTTCGGTACCAAACCCACCGGCTTTGCCGACAGCTTCAGCTGCGTCGACCATCATGCCCTGGATTTTACCGCTCTTGATATCGAGGAAGGTGAACGGGATGCCCGTCGCCGTTGCTCCGACTTTGTACACAGGCTCTGCAACAGCTGCGGCTGATCCAATCAGCCCGGCAGCCATGGCGCAAACAAGCGTCAGTACTTGAAAAGGTTTTTGCATAGCGAATCTCCCTGTGGTCGCTTTTGGTTGTTCCTATGCGGCACTCAACAACCCTTGCACCCTCTGGTACAAAATGCCGCCATCGACTATAACCAATTTACTTAAATCGTAAAGAGATTTATAAGTATCGGATATCGATACTTATATGCCCGAAAAATGCATAGGATGCGCCATGAGCGATAACAACAACCCTCTTTTCAACCAGTCACTGGAAAAGGGCCTGGCCGTTCTTCGCGGCTTTGGAGCAG
The DNA here is from genome assembly GCF_037055265.1 of Pseudomonas sp. ML2-2023-6. Lineage (NCBI taxonomy): Bacteria > Pseudomonadati > Pseudomonadota > Gammaproteobacteria > Pseudomonadales > Pseudomonadaceae > Pseudomonas > Pseudomonas sp. ML2-2023-6. Next base: position 3,814,262 of record NZ_CP146347.1, read on the forward strand.
CGCGGCGCACCATGACCCTGGCGGATATCGCGCTGGCGGCGGGCATCAGCAAAAGCTCGGCCCAGCGCATGGTGCATACCCTTGAGGAGCTCGGCTATGTGCGCAAACATCCGCAAAGCCGACGCTTTCAGTTAACGCCCAAGGTCATGGAGATCGGCTACAACTACCTGACGGCCGACATCCTGGTCGATGTCGCCAACCCCTACCTGGCCGAGCTCAACCAGATCACCGGAGAGACGGTTAACCTGACAGAACCGGACGGTCTGGACATGGTGTTTGTCTCGCGTTTTGTCGCGCCAAAATTTATCCCGATCCATATGCCCATCGGCAGCCGCATCCCCATGTACTGCTCCGGGGGCGGTCGTGCGTACCTGAGTGGCCTGACCGACGACGAGGTTCACAGCGTGCTGCAAGCCAGTGAACTGGTTGAACTGACCCGCTACACCCTGACCGATGCCTCGGCCATTTTTGAGCGCGTGCAAATCAGCCGCAAACAGGGCTATGCCACCAACAAGGAAGAAATGTTCCTCGGCGACATGACCATTGCTGCGCCGATATTCAACAGCCACGGCCTGCCGGTTGCCGCCGTACACGTAGTAGTGCCCAGCAGTCGTTGGGTCATGCAAGACGCCGAAGACAAAGTTGCCTCGACCGTTATCCAATGCGCCCGTGGAATCAGCAATTCGATCAGGACCTTGTAACCCCGATCTTGTCGATACTCTGCTCCAGGCTCGCTCCCACGCTTGAAGTATCTGTAGCCGCTGACGAGTAGAACGAGACTGCGTCCGGTTGCGCAGCGACCGTAAACCCTGAACCCTGGTTTTGCTGTCTCATCGCGAACGCAGCCTCGCGGAGCTCGTCGGCGGCTACAGGATTTATGGTCCGGGGACAGGTATCATGCGGCGCTATTTCCCTGCGTTTGGTAACTCTTTATGTCCAGTATTTCCCCAGCCAAGCCCACTAGAGGCTGGTCATTCTGGTGCAAGCCCCTGCTGTTTTTGCTGATTGCCGGTATTGGTCTGTACTACGTCAAGTGGTCGCCCTACTACCTCAAGGCTTTTGTCGCCGCCGACAACCACAGCATCGGTGCCTCGATCCTCAACGATAATCAGGGCGAACCCATCGCCGCCGCACTGGCCTATGCCCAGGTGTACTTTCTGGCAATCTGGAAAGCCGCCGTGCTGGCGGTCATTCTAGGCTCGCTGATTCAGGTACTGATCCCCCGTGACTGGCTGCTGCGCCTGTTCGGTAAGGCCGGGCTGGGCTCGACCCTGCGTGGTGGCCTGTTCGCCTTGCCGGGCATGATGTGTACCTGCTGCGCGGCGCCTGTAGCCGCTGGCATGCGTCGGCAAAAAGTCTCGGTAGGCGCAGCACTGGCCTTCTGGATCGCCAACCCGGTACTCAACCCTGCAACCCTGGTGTTTATGGGCTTTGTACTGGGCTGGGGCTTTAGTGTTCTGCGCCTGGTCGCCGGGATCGTGCTGGTGGTTGGTGTGTCACTGATTGCACAACGCATCTCGCGCCCCGAAAGTATCCCCGACGCGGCACTGGACGCAGTGTCCGAGGCCAGCCAGATTGACCAGCAGAACTTCTTCAGCCGCTGGGGCCAGACCTTGTGGCAATTGTTCTGGAATACCATTCCGGTGTATCTGCTGGCAGTGCTGTTGCTGGGCGCAGCACGCGTATGGCTGTTCCCCCATGTGGACGGCGCCATGAGCGATAACCTGATGTGGCTGGTCCCTCTGGCCATTATCGGCACGCTGTTTGTGATCCCCACGGCGGCGGAAATTCCGATTGTGCAGACCATGATGGCTCTAGGCATGGGCACAGCGCCAGCCGTGGCGCTACTGATGACCTTGCCGAGCGTCAGCCTGCCGTCACTGCTAATGCTACGCAAAGACTTCGACACCCGGGTTCTGGTCAGCGTGGCTCTGATGACCATGCTGGTCGGTGTACTCAGCGGTCTGGTCGGAATGTGGTTGCTTTAAAACCGCCAACAACACCCTGCGCCTGTGGAGCGGGCGGGCTCGCGAAACTTCTGACCATCACCGTAAAGCCCGTGCTAGAGCGGTCAATTAAGGTTCAGTTAAGTTTCGGGGGCTAACGTGACCAGCGAGTCACAAATGACTCGCATTAGCTATTCCCCTGCTCCACCACAGAGGATGAACGATGGATAACAAGGTGACACAGCTCCCGACTGCAACTACTACCCTTCCTGACTTGCATCTCCTCACCGAAGACAACTCCTTGCGCGATACCTGAAGCGCGCGTCCAAACCTATCCCAACGAGGTATCGGTGGCGGCCGAACATGACGCCAGGCCTTGCCACGCCTCCAGGAATCCCCAGGGAGAATCATCATGCGTGCTGCGCAATTAAAAACGCTACTGCCACGGGAGCTATTGGCCTCTGTGGTTGTGTTTCTGGTCGCCCTGCCCTTGTGCATGGGCATCGCCATCGCCTCCGGGATGCCACCGGCCAAAGGCTTGATCACCGGCATCATCGGCGGCCTGGTCGTGGGGTGGCTGGCGGGGTCGCCGCTGCAAGTCAGTGGCCCGGCAGCCGGTCTGGCAGTACTGGTATTCGAAGTGGTGCGCCAGCATGGCATGGTCATGCTGGGGCCGATCCTGCTGCTGGCAGGTTTTCTGCAACTGTTGGCCGGACGTTTGCGCCTGGGCTGCTGGTTCCGCGTCACCGCCCCGGCTGTGGTCTACGGCATGCTTGCCGGGATCGGGGTGCTGATTGTGCTGTCGCAAATCCATGTAATGCTCGACGGCGTGCCAAAACCTTCCGGCCTGGACAACCTTGCAGGTTTCCCGCAGGCATTGGCGCAAGCCATCCCAACCCTGGGTGGTGGCCTTGGATGGCAGGCAGGACTCCTGGGCCTGGCAACCATTCTGGTGATGTGGTCGTGGGACAAATTACGCCCGCAAAAACTGCGCTTTGTCCCCGGTGCCCTGCTCGGCGTGGGCTTGACCACTCTGGTCAGCCTGATAATGGCGTTGCAGGTAAAACGGGTTGAAGTCCCGGAAAACCTGGCGGACGCTATCGACTGGCTGCGCCCAGCCGACCTGCTGAACCTGGCCGATCCCAATCTGTTGATCGCGGCGTTTGCAGTGGCGTTTATCGCCAGTGCAGAAACCTTGCTGTCCGCAGCGGCCGTCGACCGTATGCACAACGGCAAGCGCTCTGATTTTGACAAGGAACTGACGGCACAGGGAGTCGGCAATATGCTCTGTGGCGTGCTCGGTGCATTACCAATGACCGGAGTGATCGTGCGCAGCTCGGCCAATGTTCAGGCAGGCGCCACCACCCGTCTTTCGGCAATGTTCCATGGCCTTTGGCTGCTGGCTTTTGTGATGTTGCTGTCCAGTGTGCTGCAAAGCATTCCAGTGGCAAGCCTGGCGGGAGTACTGGTCTACACCGGGATCAAATTGGTGGACCTCAAGGCCTTCCGCGGCCTGGCCCGTTATGGCCGCATCCCGATGCTGACCTATGCCGCAACCGCGCTGTCGATCATCTTCACCGACTTGCTGACCGGGGTACTGCTGGGTTTCGGCTTGACCCTGGCCAACTTGGCGTGGAAAGCAGCACGTCTGAAAATCAGCTTGATTGACCTGCCCCAAAGCGGCGAGATGGAGTTGCGGCTCAATGGTTCTGCGACCTTCCTCAAAGTACCGGCATTAACTCAGGTACTGGCTCGCGTACCAGCAGGCAGCAGCGTATATGTACCACTTAATAACCTGAGCTATATCGATCACTCCTGCCTGGAGTTGTTCGAGGAATGGGGGCGGGCCAATGCCGCCAAGGGCTCGAAGCTGATCATTGAACCCCAGGGGTTGAAACGCCGTCTGGAAGGCCGACTGCGCACCACCCGGGGCCTGGGTTCAGCCACCGCCTAAAATCAAACTCCGGTAATGCCCAGGATTGGTCCCTGACCATTTGCGAAAGGCCTTGTAAAACGAGCTGGTGTCGGCAAAACCCAGGCGCTGGGCGATGTCGGCAAAGCTGTGGTCGGGGTCGGCCAGCCAGCCAATCGCCAGTTCCTTGCGCACGCCGTCCTTGATCCCTTGAAAGGTTTGCCCCTCGTCCGCCAAACGGCGGCGCAGGGTTGACGCCGACATGCACAAGCTCTGCGCCATGCCCTGGGTTTCAGGCCACTGCTCGGCTGGCAACTGGCGCAAATCCTGTTTGATCTGGCTGGCCAGGCTCAACGGGTCACGGTACTTGACCAGAATATTGGCCGGAGCTTCGGCCAAAAAACGCTTCAGTTCCTGGGCGTTGCGCTTGATCGGTGCATCCAGGCAATCGGCGGCAAAAATCATCCGTGTGCGTGGCCGCTCAAAGCGCAGGTTCTCGGAGAACATCACTTCGTAGTCACCGCAGTAATCGGGCGCTTCACAGCGCAGCTCGATGGCCAGAATCGGCAGTCGTCGCCCGGCCAGCCAGCAGGCCACACCGTGCACGATCATCCAGTAGGTGAAGTAGGTAAAGCCACGGCTCGTCTGCTGGTCAGGTTCCTGCAAGACGATTTCGGCCAGGCTTTGCTGGCGCACCAACCGCGCCGGCAAGCGCTCAAGCATCAACGACAGAAACCCCAGCACCACCTCCAGCCCCTGGGCCAGCGTCGGCTGCGCCATGGCCGTGCGGCACATGAATTCCAGGCTGCCGGAGCGCAACTTGTGTGGGTCCATGCCAAAAAATTCGTCATCCAGACGTCGCGCCAACAGCCGCCACAGACGTGCATAGACTATTGCAGGCACGCGGGCCTGCGGCTCGTCGAGCAGCGCCGGAGCGATACCGACCTTGTGCAACACTTCATCCGTGGCACTGCCCGGCGCACAACTCTGCAACAGCGCCTCGCGCACCAGATGAATGGAGATGGTGTCCTTGTTCAGCATTGGCCCGGTTCCAAGCCCGATGACTTTTAGATGACGGCCATCTTAAGCAGCACGGATCAAAAAGCCAGCAGTACCTTAGCCTTATACGGCCAGCGCCAATGGCGGTGCTGCCAAACGCTTGGCCAGCAACCCGGCAAACGCCACCACCGGGACCACCGCGGTAGCCAGAGCCAGCCATAACAGACCGGCAAAACCGTCCACCACCAATTGCCCGGCCAGCGCTGGCCCGACCATAGAGCTCAAGGCAAAGGCAGCAGGAATCAACATGATCGAACGCCCGCTCGGGTCGAGCCTCGCAACCGCAGCGGTCTGGTAGATGCAGCCCCAGCAGAAACCCACCTCCCAGATCCAGGCCCCCAGGGCGTACAGGACAAAGCCTTCGGCATAGGCCAGCAACAGCAAACCCGTACCGATTACCGCCAGCACCAGCAAGTGCGGCCAGCGTGTACCGAGTCGGTCGCCAATCAGCGCCAGCGCCAGGGCCGCACCGCCACCGAGCAGTTTAAGCACCGCAAACACCACCCCCATTTGTGCGGGCGCCACGTCCAGACCATGCCCAAGACGTTCAAGAAATGCCCACAGACCGATCTGCCCGGCACCAAACACAAAGAAAAACCCCAGTGCCCAATACGCAGGCACAGGGAAGAGAAAACGGCCTCGAAGGGAATTTTCTTTAGCCAAATCCGCCTGTACCGCGAAATCACTGCGGCGCGGCAACGCAAAGGCGCTCAGGCTCAGTAACAGAATCATGGCCGCCAGCACCAGCGCGCCACCGGCGTAGTGATAGTTGCTGATCACCATCGAAGGCAACACAAACAGCACCAGCGCCACCAAGCCCAGCTCAATCCCCTGGCGCATGCCAAACGCCCGCTCCTTGTTGGGCATCTCGGCCATGATCCGCAGCCCGAGGCAGGTCATCAGTGCGGCAAAAAAACCGATCAGCGCCCACAACGGCAGCTGTGCAGGGGCCGGCAACTGTGAAGAGGCCAGCAATGCCAGCGCCGCGCCCAATGCGCAGCCAAACGTCAGGACGCGCCAGTTGCAGCGGTCGATAAAGCCCACAGCAACCAGCGTCCCCACCAGATAGCCGCTGAAGCACACAGAGCCGAGCAAACCGATTTGCGACGGTGCAAAACCGAAACTGTCCGCCAGTGAGCCCAGCAGAATGGGCAGGGTATTGAAGGGCAAGCCACCGATGGTCGACGCCAGGCTGGCGGCCAACATAAAGGTCAGGGTTTTACGTTGGTTCAGCGTCATCGGCAGTGCCCTTCGCTCAAGCAATCAATCAGCGGTGATCTACGGTAGTGATTTCACGACGCTCGGCCATGTTCGCCGCAACGCTGGCTTCGTCTGTAAAGAACTGCTGATACCACTCGCGCAACTGATACACCGGACCATCACCCTCGGCCAAAACCGGGTTGTTGACCCGCACTTTGTGAGTCCAGATATCCACGTCCTGATAGAACGAATCACGGTTGCGTTGCACGTAATCCAACGCCAGGGCTTCGTTCTGTTCCTGGGTCCAGCCCGGCACTTTTTTCACCATGCAGCCAAAGCGCAGTTCAAAACTGTTGGGGCCGATAGGCACGTGGCAATTAAGCAGGATGGACTTGATTTCCTGACCATCGAACATGGCGCGCATGCGGGTCAGGTGAGTCGCGGGGCCGTAATAGGCCGATTCAGCCACCAGGTCGCCGCCCAAGCGTTCGGAGTCGCCGTGGAATATTTGCTGAGCGATATGGCCTTCGAACACATTGTGGAAATACTTGGTTGGCGTGCCATGTACCGGGCCGAAATGCTGGGCATCCACCAGGTTGTCGACCAGTTCACGAGGGTTGGTATTGATGATCAGCTTGTCCATGTACCAGCTGTGCAGCCACTCATCGCTGTCCATTTCCGGCAGATGCGGGATCACCACGCCTTCGGCAGGCGGCTTGCCTTCAGGGTTGTTCCACACAAACAGCAGCTTGTTCACTTCGCAGGTCTGCCAGGCGCGGGTTTTGGCCTTGGGCGGAATACGCTTGCAGTAAGGGATCTCGACACACTTGCCACTGGCGTCGTACTGCCAGTGGTGGAAGGGGCAGACCACCCGGTCATTCTCGATAGTGCCCTGGGACAGGTCGGCCCCCATATGCGGGCAATGGGCGTCCAGCACACTGATCGCGCCAGTGGACGTGGCGAAAGCCAGCAGTCGCGAGCCAAACACATTCAGGGTATGCAACTTGCCATCACGGAATTCATTAGCTTCGCCCAGGCAATGCCAGCCACGGCCAAAACGCGGTGACAAAGTATTCTCGACGTGGATTTCTGCGAGTTTAGTCATTTTTATTATTCCTCAGGTTAAGGGCCAGGGCGCTTACCGAATGATCTTCACCGAGGTCCGAGGCGGGTTCATCGTTCAGATGGACTAGTACACCGAGGCGCCGTAGCCGCTGTCGAGGAACGAGGCTGCGATGGGCTGCGCAGCGGCCTCGATGTCTTGAAGGTCCTTCGTCCCTTATCGCAGCCTCGTTCCTGGACAGTGGCTACAGCATTTGAGAGTGCAAATTCGTATTACCGCCAGTCCTCGACAATCCCGTGTTCCCTGGCAAATGGCTGGCAATGAATGGTCTTGCGCTGGTGATCGACTGCCGCATCGTTGGTCGCCAGCCACAGCATCACCGCTGCTGGCACCTGGGGTGGCGCAGAACCTGCGCGCAAGGCAATCACGCCCTTGTCACCGATGGTGGCGCGCAAGGCATCGGTGGTCACGACGCCGGGGTTGAGGGTGTAGGCGCGGATCCCCTGCTCGCCGAACTCCACCGACAAAATACCCGACAAACGCGATACCGCCGCCTTGCCCGCGCCATAGGCATAGCCCCAGCCGCCCTTGCCCGCCGCCACCGGCGGATCAGTTTCACCCGCGCCGGAGGTGACGTTAATCACCACCCCGGCGCCCTGCTCCAGCATCTGGCTGACCACGGCCCGGGTCAGCAAAAACGGGGTCATTACATAGCCCTGAAACACCCGCTCCAGGGTCTCGGGCTGCAACTCCATAAACGCTGCGTTAAGGTCGCTGCCCTGATAGATCGCATTGTTGACCAGCACATCCACCCGACCATATTCGGCAACCACCGCACGGCTTGCCGCGAGCACCGATTCGCTGTCGAGCAGGTCCATGCGTACCACCAGCGCCTTGCGCCCCAGTTCGCGGATCGCTGCCGCCGTGGCGTTCAAACTGCCGGGTAGCGCTGTGCCGTCGGGGTTGCGCAAGCCGTGGGTATGGCTTTCGCCCTCATCCAGGCTGCGAGCGCTGATGGCCAGATCGAAACCTGCACGGGCAAACGCCAGCGCGGTTTCACGACCGATACCGCGACTGGCGCCGGTAATAAATGCCACTTTGTTCATAAGAGCTCCTTAAAGGTCAAAAGCGCTGCGCGCGCACCATCGCATCCATGCCACCGTCGACAAACATCACGCTGCCAGTGACAAAACTGGCCTGTGTCGACTGCAGAAATGCCACCACCTGAGCAATTTCAGCAGGACTTCCCGCACGCCCCAATGGCGCGACAAACTCACGTACTGCCTTGCCGAACCGGGCATCCTCCTTGGCCGCCTGATGTAGCGGAGTTTCCACCGCGCCCGGTGCAACCACGTTCAAGCGGATACCTTGCGCAGCCCATTGCACCGACTTGCGCCGTGCCTCACAGGTCACCGCGTATTTGGAGCTGGCATAGGCGATATGGGGCTGGCCCAGTGCATCGGCCAGCGCCAGGGCTTGCGTCTCGTCACCGGCCAGCAGCGCTGCAACCATCGGCTGTTGATCAGCACCGGGCTGGGTGGCGGCCACCGAGCCAATCACCAACGCGGCCGGGTTTTCACCCTTGGCCAGCGCGTCAGCCAAACCGTCAAGCAGTTCACTGACGCCGAAGTAGTTCACTGCCAGCACCAGGCTGCTTGAAGAAGCCGTCACCCCAAGTCCGGCGCAGCACACCAGGCCATCAAGCACCCCGCCCGACTGCTCAAGCACCTGGGCCACGGCTGTCTGACGCCCGGTACGGGTCGACAGGTCAGCGACCACCTCGGCATTAGCCCGGTCGATCCCGATAATGCGGTGCCCCGCAGCCCGTAATACCGCGCACACGGCGGCGCCGATCCCGGAAGCGGAACCGCTGACAGCTGTAACTGGCATATGACTTTCCTTGATGATGCAGGCGCAGTAGCCTGGCTGAAGAGCAACCGACAGTGGCGATCAATCGCCACCGTCGGCCGGTAAACGATGTTTAAGCGCTTTTACGAAGCGGCCGCGCCAACTGTGGCGCTGGCACTATCACTGACTCAGCCGCTCGCAAGGCGCACTTGGGCTTTCCCAGCGCGACCACGCTGTTCAGCAGAATCCTTACCAGCTCGGTCTGACGGCGCACACCGGTCTTGGAGAAAATAGAACGCAGATGCGCCCGTGCGGTGTTGCGTCGAATATTCAGGTTTTCCGCGGCCTCTTCCAAGGACAAACCGTTGGCCAACTCCATCGCCAGCGCCGTTTCAGCCTTGGTCAGATTGAACAGCTGCTTGGTCACCACCTCGCTGGCCAGCGACTTGCCGACCGAGTCGCGGATATAGATCACCGCCGCCGGTTTGCTCTTGCCTTCAGCCCATTCCAGCGAAGGAATAGCCTCGACCACCAGCCCCAAGCTGACCTGCCCCGAAGGTCGGGTCACGGACATCGCATCTGCCGTCACCCCGCCATCGCGCACTTCCTGACTAAAGGCATGCTTGACCAGACGCTGCAGCTCACGGTTGTCGCTGGGGTAAGTGGCTTCCAGCCTGCCACCCACCAGTTTCAGGCCATCGGCGTTTTTGAGGATTTCTTCGGCCACCGGGTTCAGGCGCAGCACCTTGCCGGTTTCGTCGAGCACAATGGTCGCCACGGACAGGCGACTGATAGCCTGCGCATAAAGCTCGCTCATGGACTCGCTGCGATCGAGCAGGTTGTGCAAGTGCAAGGCCCGGCGCAAATGCGGCAGGAAGCTGCTGCACAACGCACGTTCGGCACTGGAAAATTTCGGAGAGGTTTTGGGCCGGGTCAGACGAAAACGCAGCTTGCCACCTTCAGGGGTGGAAATATCGGCCCCCATTACATGGAAGACATTTTGCGGGCCGCAGTAAGCCTTGAAATACGCCGAACTCATCCATTCGGACTCGCTCATCAGGTCTTCAACCGTAAACACCTGATCCAGCGCTTGCCCGGCGAACGGGGTATTGGCTTGCGGGTAGGTTTGATACGTCAGTTCACCCTCGCCTTCAATATCCCCGGCCACAATCATCAGGCCCAGGTCAGGCTGATCCGGCACGCGCAGAATCAAGGTCGCGTAGTTGGCCTGGAACATGTTGCGAACCGCGCACAAGGTACGACCCATGACTTTCGGGTCTAGCGCCCCGTCGTAGAAGCTGCCGATCATTTGATCGTAATCGGCCAGTTCAAGTCCCAGACTGGCCAGGGTTTGATGATTCAGGGTCACTGTATCCACGGACATTTCCTCGCATTGGGTCAGGTTCAGGACCTGCCCTTTTTATTGTTCTTATTACCAGCGGCTTGCCTCTGCGCAGGTACTGCAGCCCTGCGCAAAAGCACCTCAGTGTGTCTTTATGTTGGTCGCCATACAAGCCCGGCAAGCTGTCTGTTTCAGCGGTTTGACGAGTCCTTGGCGGCAACGCTCGGCTTGAGCGGGTAATGCCCGGCAGGCACATCCTGGCCCCGGGGTTTAACCTTGACCAACGGGCGCCCCAGATTGAACCAGGCCGCCAGCGCAGGCAGTAAAAAGATCGCCCCGAGCACGTTAACCAGGAACATGAACGACAGCAGCACGCCCATATCGGCCTGGAACTTCAAGGGGGCAAAGGCCCAGGTACAAACACCGATGGACATGGTCAGTGCAGTAAAAACCGCCGCCGTACCGCGTTGGCACATGGCCTGGTAGAAGGCGTTACGCAGGTCCTTGCCGTCGGCCATTTCATGGGCAATCCGCTCGTACAGGTAGATCCCGTAATCGACCCCGACGCCCACGCCCAGCGCCATCACCGGCAACGTCGCGACTTTCAGACCGATGCCCAGGGTTGCCATCAGGGCATTACACAGGATCGCGACAATCGCCAACGGCACCAGAATGCACAGTACTGCGCGCAATGAGCCAAAGGTCAGCCAGCAGAACAGCGCCACCGAGCCGAACAGGGCAGCGAGCATCACCACCTCGGCCTGCTTGACCGCTTCGTTGGACGCGGCCATCACACCGACGTTGCCGCCCGCCATCAGAAACTCCACATTCGGACCTTGCAGACCGGCAATGATGCGCTGGGTTTCGTCGACCACATGGCTCACCGTCGCACCTTCGTGGTCGGTTAGAAACACCAGTATCTGCATGCGCTGGCAGCCTTCAGTCACCAGCCCGTCATCCGGCATGTAAGCACGGGATCCCTGGCTCAAACCGCGTTCGGAACCCGGGATCGCCGACCAGCGCGGGTTGCCTTCGTTATTGCCGGCAATCACGGTTTTACCCATGCCCGCCACACTCTGTACCGACTGCACCCCGGCCACGCTGCGGATCTGAAAGTCGAACGACTCGATGGCCCGCATCACCTGCGGCGCCAGGCAACCTTCTTCAATGCCTTTGACCTGTACAAACACCGACATCACATCCAGACCAATGGAGTAGCTGTTAATGATCTTCTGGTTGTCCTGGTTGTAACGCGAGTCTGCCCGCAGTTCCGGCGCACCAACGCCAATATCGCCTACCGCTAGATCCCGGGCCTTCCAGGCGCCGACTCCGAGCAGCAACAGGCTGACTACAAAGACTGCCAACGCTGGTTTCGGCTCGGCCAGCGCCGACAGCCGCCACCACAATGCGTGCTTGCCCTGAACCTTGAGTCCTTGCGCCAGAGCGCTCGGCTCGAGCTTCAAATACGACAGGATGATCGGCAGCATCAGCTTGTTGGTGATGATCATCAGCATCACCCCAATGCACGCGGTCACGCCCAGTTCATGCACGATGGGAATATCGATCAGCATGATCACGCCAAAGCCCAAGGCATTCATCAGCAAGGCCAGGGAGCCGGGGATGAAAATCTTGCAAAAGGCACCGCGCGCCGCCTGCACCGACGAGCAGCCGCCCAGCACATCCTGTTTCCAGGCATTGGTCATCTGTACCGCATGGGACACGCCAATCGAGAAGATCAGGAACGGCACCAGAATCGACATCGGGTCGATCCCCAGCCCCAGCAAAGGCAGCAACCCCAGCAGCCAGACCACCGGCAACAGCGCCACAGCCAGAGCCACGACGGTCAGCCGCCATGAGCGTGAATACACCCACAGCATCAGGGCCGTGATCACAAAGGCAATCACAAAGAAGCCGATCACTGTAGTCAGCCCTTCAACCACATCCCCCACCAGTTTGGCAAAGCCGACGATATTGATCTCGATCTCGTCATTGCTGTACTTGGAGCGAATGTCCTCAAGCCGCTTGGCTACCTCGGCATACGACACCGACTTGCCGGTCTGGGGGTCCAGATCCTGCAGGTCGGCGCGCACCATCGAGGAGGTCAGGTCGTTGGCTACCAAGCGTCCGACCTGCCCCGAACGGGCGACGTTGTTGCGTACCTGGGACAGATCCTCGGCCGAGCCAGTAAAGCGCGGAGGCACCACCACATCACCAAAAAAACCGTCTTCAGTAATTTCGATGTAACGCACATTGGCGGTAAACAGCGAAGTCACACTGGCGCGACTGACACCATTGATGAAGAAAACATCATCCGTAACCTTGCTCAGGGTTTCGAGGTATTGGCGGTTATAGATATCGCCCTCGCCCTTCCACTTCACGCTGACCAAAAAGCGGTTGGCGCCGGTGAAGTACTGGCTGAAGTTGAGGAAGTTGACCATAAACGCGTTGCGTACCGGGATCTGCTTGTTAAAGCCCGGGTCCAATTGCGTATGGGTAGCGCTGTAACCCAGGGCCAGGGTCAACAGCACAAACAGCGCCAGCAAACCCTTGCGCCAAGTAATCAACAGGTCGGCGATACGCTCGACCACACGGTTTATCGCAGTTTTCTGACTACTCACTGGGCACCTCCCAGCGCCGCAACACCACCATCAGCGCCCTGGAACACACCGCGCTCGCCGCCCACCAGCAAGCGCCGAGAGCCGATCAATACCGCCGAAGTCAGTGTGCCCAGACCCGGCAGACGAGTAGCGCTGACCAGCGCACCATTACCATCCAGACGCACCAGCGAGCTGCCCGCGCCGACAATCAGCAAGCCCCCGCCATTGGGCAACAGAGCATGCCCGTAGAGGGGCAACTGATTGCCAACATTCACCGCCTGCCAGGTCTGGCCAAAGTTCTGGCTGACAAACACATGGCCGCGCATGCCGTAGGTCACCCAGCGATCCGGGCTCAAGCGCACCACGCCAAACAATGAACCGTTGTAGAACGGAGCCAGCTTCTCCCAACTGCGGCCCGCATCGTCACTGCGCAACACCAGCCCTTGCTCGCCGACCACCATCCGCCGACCGTCGGCACCGCCGTCCATGCCGTTCAGGTGGGCACTGTCCACCTCCAATGGCTGGGCTTGCCAAGTGCGACCGTCATCATCGGACTGGTAGAACTTGCCAAAACTACCGAACGCCAGCACACGATTACCGCCCGCACTCCAGACACCCAGCAACGGTTCGGCGATTTCAGCGTCATAGCGAACCTCGGACCAGTTCGCGCCTGCATCATCAGAGCGCAGAATCCAGCCATCATGACCCACTGCCAGCAAGCTTTTGTCTTGCAGTGCCACCAGTGCGGTCAGGGTCAAATCACGTTGTGGCTTGACCGCAGCCGACTGCCAGGACACACCCTGATCATCGCTGAGCAAAATATTGCCGCGTTCACCCACTGCAACTACACGCTGATCAAGATACAGCATGCCGTTGATTTGCAGACGATCGGGGCGCAACTGGGCCGAAGCGACGTTAGAGGCATGACGGGGGGAGAAGGTAAACGCGATGGTTGCAGCGACAATCAGGCAAACCAGATAGCCGATTATTGAGCGCATGGTCGATGCCTCGCTGCACGATTCAGTTGCTGGGCAGAGTTCATGCAGCCAGTCCTCTTTTTATAATCGTGGATGCTCTGGCTACCTACTCGGCGAGGTGCCAGAACCTGCCTTCGATCATCGGACTGGTCAGTCACGGGCACATCGTCCAAATGGCCTAGCCCTGATGGTGGGTGATGCACGCCACCTGTAGCCGCTGACGAGCTACGCGAGGCTGCGGCTACAGAGATACTTCAAGCGTGGGAGCGAGCCTGCTCGCGAAGATCATTCGCGAGCAGGCTCGCTCCCACTGGGGCTTGACCTGGAACAGAGTATCTACAGAGAGTGGCTCAAACCAGCCGCTGAATCTGCTTGTGCCGCCAGACCAGCCGGTAGTAAGCGGTCTGCAAGCCCAGCATGGCGATATAGGTCACCGGGAACGCCATCCATACGCCCTCAAGCCCAAAATGCGCATTGAGCGCATAGGCCACCGGCAACTCGATGCACAGCACGCAGAAAATCGTGATTCCCATCGGCACCAGTACTACGCCGCTGGCACGCATGATCCCGCCGATAACTGCCTGGAAGCCAAATACCAGAATGCTCCACAACATGATGTGCAACAGATGCTCAGCCCGTACACGTGCATCAACGTCGGTAATAAACAGCCCCAGCAGCCAGTGCGAGAGCACATAGCCCAGCACAATCAGGGCTCCGGTCAGGCACAGGTTGATCAGCAAACCGGTACGCAGGATCGGCCCAATGCGCTCGATACGCCCGGCACCAATGGCCTGGGCACCCAGAATCGAGGCAGTAATGGCAATCGACAGCGCCGGGAACTGCACGTAGTTAACGATCTGGGTCACCGCGCCATAAGCCGCCGTAGCCTGGGAACCGTGGCTGTTGACCAGCGCCAGAATCACCAGCTCCGACAGCGATAGCACTACCATCTGCACGCCGGTAGGCAAACCGATGCGCAGCACCTTGCCCAGAATCTCCCGGTTCAGGCGCAATGCAGCCCACAGCTCACGGTCCGGGGCCATCACATGATTTTTATGGCGCAGGCGCAGCACCAAAAACAGCATGGCCAGAATATTACCCACCAGCCCCGCATAGGCCGCGCTTTGAATACCCATCGGTGGCAGCCCGATCCAGCCGAGGATAAGGGCCGGGGTCAATAGCAAGCCCACCGCCGTAGACACCATCAGCGCCAGCAACGGCGAAACCGTATCACTGACCCCACGCAGTATTTGCGTAAAAAGAATAAACACCAGCAGCAACGGCATGATCAACATCATCACCCGGGCATAGCCGACTGCCTCTTCCAGCACGTCAACCGGTGTGCCCAATGCCTGCAGGGCTGGCCGTGCCAGCAGGCTGCCCAGCACCGCCGCCAGCAGGCCGATCAGCGCACCAAGGGTCAAGGTAGCCCCGGTGATCTGTTTGACCATCGTGGTCTCCCGCGCGCCCCAGGCCTGGCCAATCAGCACCGACGCACCGGCCCCCAGACCAATCACCAGCGCGATAAAGAAGAACACGATGGGAAACATTCCCGACACAGCCGCCAGCGCCTGGGTGCCGAGCAGTTGCCCGACATAAATACCGTTGAGGGTGCCGGAAAAGCTCTGCAGGAAGTTGGACAGCACCATCGGCGCGAGGAAAATCAGGTAGGTTCGCCACAGCGGCCGTTGCGAGGGGGTTTGCATGAACAAAGTGCCTGAAAAAATTAACAACGAGGGTTATACCGCAAATGTATCCGAATGTTCCTGTTGAGCATAACCACGACACGAACTCAAGGTCTCACCACAGGTGATTTCAACTACCCTTCCTGACGGGTTGCTGAACATGAAGAAATATTCAGAAACGTTTCAGCTTTTTGTGGGCAAAATGTGCTCACCGCTGCAAAAGCCCATCAGGTGACGGTATGACCCGTATTTTGACCATTGAAGACGATGCCGTAACGGCGAAAGAAATCGTGGCTGAATTGACCAGCCACGGCCTTGAGGTCGATTGGGTAGCCAATGGCCGTGAAGGCCTGGTCCGGGCGGTCAGTGGCGACTACGACCTGATCACCCTCGACCGCATGCTCCCCGAGCTGGACGGTTTGGCGATCGTGACCACCCTGCGCACCATTGGCGTCAGCACCCCGATTTTGATGATCAGCGCCCTCTCCGATGTCGACGAGCGGGTACGCGGCCTGCGCGCCGGTGGGGATGACTACCTGACCAAACCTTTTGCCAGCGACGAAATGGCGGCCCGGGTTGAAGTTCTGTTACGACGCAAAAGCCCGGTCGACAAATTCGAAACTTCATTGCGGGTTTGCGATCTGGAACTCAACCTGATTACCCGCGAAGCCAGCCGCAACGAACAACAGCTGAGCCTGCTGCCCACCGAGTACAAGCTGCTGGAATTTTTGATGCGCAACACCGGGCAAATCCTCTCTCGCATGATGATTTTCGAGGAAGTCTGGGGCTATCACTTCGACCCGGGCACCAACCTGATCGACGTGCATATCGGTCGCCTGCGCAAAAAAATCGACCCGCCCGGCCAAGTGCCTCTGATTCGCACCGTTCGAGGCTCGGGTTATGTCATTGCCGAACCCCTCTAAGGGCTGGCGTTCTTCCAGCAGTCGACTGCTGGCGTTGTACAGTTTTCTGTTCGTGGCCTGGAGCTGCATCCTCATGGGGGTGCTGTATTACGAAGTCTCGGATTACCTGGGCAACCTGGCCAAGCATTCACTTATGCAGCGCCAGCATTTGTTTGCCCGGTTCGAAGGCGAGCAACTGGACGAAGCGCTGGCCACCAGCATGACGTTCGATATGCGTGCAGTTGATGCCTATGGGCTGTTCGACGCGCAACACAAGCCGCTGAGCGGCCCGATCCAGACAATCCCTGCAGGCTTGCCTCTGGATGGCCAGATCCACGCCTTGAGCACCTGCATCGACTCCGACGATCCCAACCTGCCGCAAGACAGCTGCGATGCCGTGGCCAGCCAGACCAATGACGGGCGCTGGCTGGTACTGGTGCGCGACAACGGCTCGCTGTTTGCCGTCACCCGGATCATTTTGCACGCGCTGTTCTGGGGCTTGTCGCTGACCATTATCCCAGGGATTGCGGGCTGGCACTTGTTGCGCAGGCGCCCGCTGCAGCGCATCCGGGCCATCCAGGCCAGCGCCGAAGCCATTGTCGCCGGGGATTTGACCTACCGCCTGCCCTTGTCCAATCGGCGTGACGAACTGGACATGCTCGCCGCTATTGTCAACGCCATGCTCGACCGTATCGAACGGCTGATGCACGAGGTCAAGGGCGTGTGCGACAACATCGCCCACGACCTGCGTACCCCGCTCACTCGCCTGCGGGCGCAGCTCTACAGAATTCGACAGCAAGCCGTGGAAGGTTCGCCCGAAGCGCTGCAACTGGACGAAGTGATTGGCGAAACCGACACCCTGATGGCGCGTTTTCGCGGCTTGCTGCGTATTTCCGAGCTGGAAGACCATCAACGGCGCTCGGGTTTTGTGCAACTCGACCCGCTGCCCTTGCTACAAGAACTGTACGACTTTTACCTGCCACTGGCTGAAGAGGGCCAGGTCACGTTGACTCTCGACGCAGCGCAAACACTGCCCAGCCTGACAGGCGATCGGGCGCTGCTGTTCGAGGCGCTGGCCAACCTGCTGAGCAACTCGATCAAATTCACCCCACCCGGAGGTGAAGTGATCTTGCGTGCCACAGACGATGGCGCCAGCCCGCGCATTGAGGTGCTCGACACTGGCCCCGGCATCCCAGAAGCCGAGCGGGTCGCCGTGTTCCAGCGCTTTTACCGTTGTGATGACAAGCACGGTGGTTTTGGCCTTGGGCTGTCCATCGTCGCCGCCATCGTCAGCCTGCATGGCTTTACTTTGGACGTCAGTAACCGCGAAGGCGGCGGCGCCTGGCTAACGCTGCATTGCCGGCAAAGTCTGATAAATCAGGGGTAGACCAATTTTGCACAATACCTATGGGAGTGAGTGGCGCCACTGCATATACCAAAATAGAATATTTAAATCATTTTATATTCTTTTTTAAAAGCTAATTTTCCTGCAAGACTCTCGTCATAACTCTTCCAACTCATGATGAGAACGAAATGAAAAAACTCACTGCCCTCACCGCTCTGACCTTGGCTGTTTTGTCTGGCCTGGCCCACGCCGATCGTCTGGATGACATCAAAAAATCCGGTGTGCTGCGCGTGGCTTCGTTTGACAGCAACCCGCCGTTTGGTTTTGTCGATGCCAAGAGCAAGCAGATTGAGGGTCTGGATGTCGACTACGCCAAGGCCATTGCTGACAAGCTGGGCGTGAAGCTGCAACTACAGCCGACCAACCCGGCCAACCGTGTGCCGTTGCTGGTGGCAAACAAGGTGGATCTGGTACTGGCCAACTTCACCATCACCCCTGAACGCGCCGAGCAGGTGAATTTCAGCATTCCGTATTTCGCCTCGGGCCAGCAATTTATCGTCAAGAAAGGCACGCTCAAGTCCCCGGAAGAACTGAACAAATGGCGCGTGGGTGTCGACAAGGGCACGGTCAACGAAGGTGTGCTGCGCGAGAAGTTCCCGGGCGCCAAAGTGGTGGCCTACGATGACACTCCGTTCGCCTTCACTGCCCTGCGCAACGGCAACGTGCAAGCCATCACCCAGGACGGCCCGAAGCTGATCGGCCTGCTGGCCAATGTGCCGGACAAGGACAAATACGAAGTGCCGCCGTTCACCATTTCCAATGACCTGATCGGCGTCGGCATTCCAAAAGGTGAAGCGCGCCTGACCGAAGTGGTCAACCAGACCCTCACCGACCTGGAAGCCCAGGGCAAGGCACAGGGCATCTATGACACTTGGTTCGGCCCGACCACCAAGACCCCGCTGACCCGTCTGTACAAGATCGGTGACAAAAGCTAACTCCCCTTTTTCGCGGCACCTTTAAGCCCGTCCCGGTCAACCGGACGGGTTTGTTCGTTTCTGGATGGACGCTGTTTATGTTCGGTGAACTGCTTGCCCCGCAATACCTGCACTGGTTGCTCGATGGTTTTGTCCTCACCCTGATTCTTTCGCTCCTGACCTGCCTGGTGGCAACCGGGCTGGGCTTTTTGCTGTGTCTGGCGCGCCTCTCACCGTCGCGCCTGTGGTCGTGGCCAGCACGGGCCTACCTGGCCCTGTTTCGTAATACACCGCTGCTGGTGCAGCTGTTCTTTTGGTACTTCGGGGTCACGGCGATGCTGCCCGAAGGGCTGGTGATGTGGCTCAATCAGCCGCGCAGCCTGTCATTGGGTCTGTTTGAAATCGAATGGCCGTCCTTCGAGTTTCTTGCCGGGTTCTGGGGCTTGATGCTTTATACCGCCGCCTTTATTTGCGAAGAGTTTCGCGCAGGGGTCAGTTCGGTGCGCATTGAGCAACGGGCGGCGGGCCTGGCGCTGGGCTTCAAACCGGCGCAGGTGTGGCGCTATATCGTGTTCCCGCAGGCACTGCGCACGGCCTTGGGACCATTGTTGGGGCAGTACATGAATGCCCTGAAGAACTCGTCGCTGACCATGGCCATTGGCTTGGCTGAACTGTCTTACGCCTCGCGTCAGGTCGAGACTGAAACCTTCAAGACCTTTCAAGCCTTCGGTTTTGCCACCCTGCTATATGTGGCCAGCATTGCGTTGATCGAGGTGATCGGCCAATTGATTGCACGCAGCAAGTGGTATCGCCAGGGAGTGGTGTAAACATGGATTTTTCGGTAATTAGCGACAATCTGTCGTACTTCTTGATTGGCGCCTGGCCCAACGGCCCGCTGGGCGGCGCAGCCCTGACCTTGCTCTTGAGTGCACTGTCCGGGGTAATCTCGGCGGTGCTGGGGCTGGTGCTGGGTATTGCGCTGGTGATGATTCGCGGAAAAGTGCGCTGGCTGTTGCTCGGCGTATTGGGCTTTTTGCGAGCGATTCCAGTGGTGATGCTGATTTTCTGGAGTTACTTCCTGCTGCCCATCATGTTCAAGGTCGATGTACCGGCACTGGCCACGGTGGTATGCGCGCTGTCGCTGATCGGTGGCGCGTATCTGGCGCACTCGGTGTATGCCGGGATCAGCAGCCTGCCTCCCGGGCAATGGGCTGCGGGCAAGGCGCTGGGGCTCGGGAGCTGGCAAGTGCTGCGCCTGATCATCCTGCCGCAGGCTTTGCCAATGATGCTGCCGTCTTTTCTCAATCAATGGATCTCACTGATCAAGGACACCTCGCTGGCGTATGTGATTGGGGTTGGCGAGCTGTCGTTTGTCGCCACCCAGGTCAGCAATCGGGTGATGGTGCACCCGACCGAGATCTTCCTGTTTGTGGCACTGGTGTACTTCGTGTTTTGCAGCAGCCTGGACTTGATTGCCAATCGTTGGGTAAAACCCAAGACCGCACGCAAGTAAACCTGTAGCCGCTGCCGCAGGCTGCGATAGGCAGCGCAGCGGCCCCCACGCTATCAAGGTTACAAAAGAAGGTCCTGCGGCAGCGGCTACAGGTTTCAGGTTTCAGGTTTCAGGCCAGGGTTTCAATCAGCGCCCACACCGGCACAAAACCCATGGGCAACCACACTGCCAGCCGTGACCGGTACGGCAACAGCATCAGTAACCCAAAACCACTCAATGAGAGCATACCAAACCAGCCGACCGGCCCCATCGCCCAACCCCAGGCCTGCCCGCAAAACCAGAAGCTAAAACCCAGGCTCACCCAGCCTGCAACCCGCAGCAATCGGCTCAAGCGAACCGACGGGGGTTTGCCCCAGACCTGTTTGTAATGGCGTTCCAACCCCTGACACAGGGCAAGCATGCCGATGTAAGCGAACCCCAGTGCGGCAAAAAAATTAGCCAGCATGTCAATTCACCTCGGCCATAGCGGCAGTCTTTTTACGCGGCACCCGCTCAACCACCGGTTGCGATACTTTCCAGCAGGCCCACAGCAACAAGCCACCCAGGGCCATCGCGGTCAGCTCCAGGCCCATGCTGCTATGCAGTGCCCAAGGCCGATTAACCGTCAACACGCTGAGCAAGGGCAAGCCCAAACACATCAGCCCCGCCAGCCCTAGTTGCTCGCGCCAGGCCTGCATGCGCGGACGCAACAACGCATGGACCAGGCTCAAGGCCCAAACACCAAAGAACACGTTCAATTCAGCATCGGCACGTTCTGCCATCCCTGACGCCAGCAAGCGGTTGCCCCACAGCAGGCTGATGCAGGCCAGGCTCAGGCCAGCCATGACGGTGATGTTGAACGCTTCAACCACACGATAGAGGGCCTGCGCCACGCGGCTTTCGCTGGCGTATTTACGCCGCCGCTTGACCGTGAACAACACCAGCCCGCTGCCGATCATGGCGCTGCTGATCAGGCCGCAAACGAAGTACAGCCAGCGCATCGGATAGCCGCCAAACTGGGCAAAGTGCAGCCCCGAAATCACCCGGTGCGTCAACACCGTAGGACGCATTTCAGTCGGCCTGGATATTTGCTCGCCTGTGACCCCGTCGAAGCGCATGCCTCCACCTTTGATCAGAGCGATGCGATTGCCCAGGATCGGCCGGATCTGAATTTCGGCATTGCTCTGCCCTGGGTTGCTGATGCTCACTCCGCTCAATGGGCCCATCACCTCGCGGGCTTTGCTCAGCAACGGCCCAAGAGCCACCAGCGGCGCCGGTTCGACAGTCGCCCCGCGCTTGACCTCAAGCGCCGGTGGCGCCGAGTCCTGGGCCTTGAAAAAAGCCTCGCGATTGCCATCGAACAACGCATCCATTGCGGCGGGCATGTAGATCACCAAAAAAATCGCCAGCCCGCTGTAAGTGATCATCAGGTGAAACGGCAACAGCAGCACGGCACTGGCGTTGTGGGCGTCAAGCCATGAGCGCTGGCCCTTGGCAGGCCGGAAGGTGAAGAATTCCTTGAAGAACTTCTTGTGAATCACGATGCCGCTGACCAGTGCCGCGAGCATGCCCATGGCCAGTGCACCGACCAGATAGATGCCGATCATGCGTGGCATATGCAAGGTGAAGTGAAACAGGAAGAAAAACCGCCCACCGACCGTCTCGCGTACCGGTATCACTTCGCCGGTGTCGGGATCGAGTGTCACCGACACGCCGTCGCGGCGCCCGCCAGTAGAGGCCTGAAGCTGCGGCGAACGCTCGTAAGGCAGGCTGATCCCCCATTGCTTCGCGTCCGCCTTGTGCTCTCGCAGGTAGGACAGTGCCCGCTGCGCGGCCTGCTCATCGGTGAGGTGGTGCGCAGGCAGTTCGGGGGTCATCCAGTTATCGATCTCTTGATCGAATACCGCCAGGCTGCCGGTCAAAAAAATCACGAACAGCAACCAGCCAACAATCAGGCCACCCCAGGTGTGTAGCCAGGCCATGGATTGGGTCAGGGTCTGTTTCATCCCAGTTGCTCCAGCAATTGCGGCCAAAAACCGATGGCGGCCAACGGTAGCGCAAGTACCGCGCCCATCCAGGCCGACCACTGGTGGCGGGCGGCAAACGCCCACAGGATGGCGAAGGTGTAGATCACAAACGACAGCAGACTGGCGACGATCATGGCATCTACATTGTCCAGCGGCAGCAGCCGCGCCAATGCAGCAGTAAAGGCATAGGTAAAAACGTAGCCACCGACCAATGCAGCCAGTGTGCGAGACACAATCGGCGCCCAGGCCGAGGTTGCGAGTTTCATGTTTTTCAATTCCTCATCAAGCTCTGCGTTTTGCCTGCGCCAGATGCGACAACGGCGCGGCACCCGTTATTCACGAATGTCGCGCCTGTTAGTGCCTGCACCGCTAACGGTGATCAGGCCCGGGTTGTTATCAGAACGAGCTGGTCACCGAGGCGAAGTAGGCACGGCCCGCTTCGTTGTAGGTCTGCGCGCCCGCTTCGTCAGAGTTGCCCTTGCGGTACAGCTGCTTGTCGAACAGGTTGTTGATGCCCACCCGCACACTGAAGTTTTTATTGAACTCATAGCCACTGCTCAGGCCCACCAGGCCATACGGGTCAACGGGCTGCTGCACCGATTTGTCGAGTGCTTCGTTGGCGCGATTATTACGCTTGGGCGCTTCCTGCTTGCCGTAGTAAGTACCGCTGACCTGGAACGACAGCTTCTCGGTGGCATACCAGTCGAGCATAGTGTTGAGGGTGTACTTGGGGATAATACTCAGCGGATCGCCAGTTTCCTTGTCCTTGCTTTCGATCATGTAGGTCAGGTTGGTGTTCCAGTCCAGATCGTCGCGCAAGCTGACAAATAGATTGCCCTCAACCCCTTGCACGATGGCCTTGCCGCTGTTTTCCCATTGCAGCACGCGACGCCCGTTGGGCAGGCGGAATGCCGATTCGTTGCTGGCATTGATCTTGTTCTGGTAGTCGTTGCGGAAATACGTGGCGCTGGTGCGCCATGTGCCTTTGTCGAATGCCAGGCCGATCTCTTTGTTGATGCTGATTTCCGGTTTCAGGTCCGGATTGCCCACCAGGTAGCAACCACCGATATTCACCTCTGCCGAACTGCAACCCGTGCCACGGCTGTACAGCAGGTAGTTGGGGTTGGACTGGTACAGGTTGGGGGTTTTGTAGGCACGGGCAATACCGCCCTTGATGCTCAGCTCATCAGTGATCTGGTGCGAAGCGTTGAGGCTCGGGCTCCAGTTACCGCCAAACTCGCTGTGGTGATCGAAGCGCACGCCGGGGGTGACGATGGTCTTGGCGCCGACTTCGATATTGTCCTCGACGTAGAACGCATAGCTGTTGGCAGTGGATTTGGTTTGCGTACGGTCCGTACCGGGAATGCCCGGCGTGCCATCTGTGCCCGGATCCCAGCTTTGCACACGTAATGAGCCCGGGTCATTGAGCGACTCGTAGAGGTACTCGCCGCCCAGTGTCAGTACTTGGGCGGTGCCCATGTTCAACGGCAGGTTCACTTCGCCGGTGGCTCGAGTGTTGCGCAACCGCGATTCGAATCGGCCAGCACTTTCAGACGGCGCACCTTCGCCATAACCTGCCAGGCCTTCGTTGAGGCGTGCGTTGCGGGTCAGGTCGTGGGTTAGCGAAGCCATGGTGGAGCCCCAGTCGAACGAGCCATTGTGGGTCGCCGAAAAGCTGCTGCGCTGCAGCACGCTGGTTTCTTTACCGGTCAGGCTGTTAACGAAATCACCACCGCTATTGAGCATGGTGTCACCGGCAAAAATATTGCCCTGGCGGCTATAGCTGGCTTCCAGATCCAGGCTCTGCTCCGGGGTGAACTGCCAGCTGAGCAAGCCATTGACGTCCTTGTTGCGCACGCCTTCGCGGCCAGCCACTACACTGTCGGGGGACGCTTGGGCTGCGGTGTTGATGCCCGCATCATCGGCATCCGTCTTGTTTACACCGCCATATACACGAAACACCAGATCGTCCGTGATCGGTCCGCTGAGATTGAAGTTGGTGCGCTTGCTGACGCCTTCCGAGTCGTCTTCCGGCGACAGGTAATAGGCCGTCATCGAGCCGCTAAGCTTGTCCGAAGGGCGCTTGGTGATGATATTGACCACCCCGCCCATTGCCCCTGAGCCATAACGTGCCGCTGCCGGGCCACGCAGGATCTCGATGCGTTCGACTTCTTCGGCCGGCACCCAGTTGGTTTCGCCACGGGTATCACGGTCGCCGCTCCAGCCATAACGTTGGGCGTTACGCGAAGAAGACGGTTTGCCGTCGATCAGGATCAGGGTGTTTTCCGGGCCCATGCCGCGCAGGTCGATCTGGCGGTTGTTACCGCGCGCGCCGCTGGAACTGTTGCCAGTGAGGTTGACCCCCGGCTCACGACGGATGATGTCAGAGAGATCATTGGCGGGCGGGCGTTTTTTGATGTCTTCGGCGGTGATGATCGACACACCCGGAGCCTGCTTCAGCTCTTGGGCTGCGGTGCCCAGTACGCGGGTTTCTTCAAGTTGCAGCGCCTGTCGGGTGCCATCCACCGGCAAATCGGCGGCCTCTACCGGTACTTCGTCACGCTCGCGTTCAAGTGCATCGGCGAGCAGGGTTGGCGAAGCCAGTGCGGCCATGAGAGCCAGTGAAAGATGACTGCGGTTGAATCGAGACGACATGTCCAGTTGATCCCTTAACAATGGAGTGTGCTCAGCAGGCCAAAGGCTGGAAATCGCTGACGCACGCCCCCAAAAGGGCACGTCGTGGTTTAGCTCTCCCCGGCACTGCCAGGGCTGTAATGATAAACACTCTCAATTGAGAGTAAAGCGCAATTGACATCGGACCTCATTCGCAAGTTCCCCAATCCCTTTGTTTTAGAGCCTTTTCCCACAGAAAAAAATTTAAATCCATTGCTAAATGCTCTTCAAATTGAGAAAAACCCTGCCTAAATCAATCGTTCATCCTACTTTCTGAGCCGCCCATGACTGACGAACTGCACATCACTGACCTGTTACACGGCGACGGCAAAGCCGTGGTCAAAGGCGCATTGATCACTACGCAATACACCGGCTGGCTCGAAGATGGCACTGTGTTCGACTCTTCGTTTCAACGTGGCAAGCCGTTCCAGTGCGTTATTGGCACCGGCCGGGTAATTAAAGGCTGGGATATTGGCCTCATGGGAATGAAGGTAGGCGGCAAACGTGCACTGCAGGTTCCCGCACACCTGGCCTATGGTGAAAGAAGCATGGGCGCGCATATCACTGCGAACTCTAACCTGCGGTTTGAGATCGAACTGCTGGAAGTGCTGACGCGCGACGATTGATTGCCTGCGTACCCACACTGCATTGTTTAAGGAGTTTGATCGGGTGAATCGATTTTTCAGGCGTTTATTACCGCTGATGCCGCTGGTTGTACTGGCGGGTTGCAGCAGCCAGGCCTCGCGCACACTGCCGGATATAACCCCCGATCAGGCCCGCTCACGCATCGTGCAACTGCTACCGGCCAAGACCTCGGATCGCCAGGGCTGGGCAACTGACATTTATGCAGCCTTTGCCGCACAAGGGCTGTCCCCCACCGATGAAAACCTGTGTTCGGTATTGGCCGTTACAGAGCAGGAGTCGACCTTTCAGGCCGATCCGCCGGTGCCGGGGCTGGCCACTATCGCCCGTACCGAAATCAACCGCCGCGCCGGCAAGCTGCATATCCCCGAATTTGTGGTGCGCAGCGCGCTGAATATCACCTCGCCCACCGGTAAAACCTACAACCAACGCCTCGATGCGGCCCGCACCGAAGGTCAGCTGAGCGCTATTTTTGACGACTTTATCGGCATGGTGCCGCTGGGCAAAAGCCTGTTTGGCAGCTTGAATCCTGTTCACACCGGCGGCCCGATGCAGGTCAGTATTGCCTTTGCCGAGAAACAGGCGCGGGAATATCCCTACCCCGTTGCCCACTCGATCCGCCGGGAAGTCTTTACCCGACGCGGTGGCATGTATTTCGGCATCGCCCACCTGTTGGGCTACCCGGTCGACTACACACAATCGCTGTACCGTTTTGCCGACTTCAATGCCGGCTGGTACGCCAGTCGCAATGCCGCGTTTCAGAGCGCCGTAAGTCAGGCTTCAGGCATCCCGCTGGCACTGGATGGCGATCTGACCATCCCCGGCTCTTACAACCTCGGCTCGACTGAGCTGGCGGTGCGCGCCTTGGGCAAGCAATTGGGCTTGAGCAATAACGCTATCCGCCGCCAACTCGAAAAAGGCGACAGTCTGGACTTCAATAAAACCGATCTCTACCAGGGCGTCTTTGCCCTCGCCGATCGCCAACAAGGCAAACCCCTACCCCGCGCCGTACTGCCGGGGATCACCCTGCAAAGCCCGAAAATCACCCGCAACCTGACCACCGCCTGGTTTGCCAAGCGGGTAGATGAACGTCGTCAGCAGTGCATGAACCGGGCGAAGACACTGCCAAGGCGCTGAACATATTCAGATACGAACTGTTTTCTTGAAATAATTCATATCGGGTGTAGGCTGAGGGCATAAACACCTTGGAGGCAGTCATGCATCTAGTTGCCCACGACCCCCAGCCCGATATCACCAGCGGCGATGCCGGTCGCGTTGCCCTGACCTTTTTCTTCAGCCTGATGGAACATTGGGGGTGCACCAAGGAGCAACAGTGCACACTGCTCGGCTCCATCGGCAACACCACATACTTCAAGTACAAAAAGCTGCCGAACGTGCGTTTGCCTCATGACACTCTGGAGCGCATTTCATACCTGATGGGCATGCACAAGGCGTTGCGCATTCTGTTCAGTAATCAGCCTGAGCGTGCCTATGAATGGGTGCACAAAGCCAACACCGCCGCGCCTTTTAATGGCCAGAGTGCCTTGAGCTATATGCTTGCGGGCCAGGTGGTCGACCTGGCGGATGTGCGCCGTTATCTGGATGGAGTACGCGGCTGATGCCAGATGCAGTGCTGCCTGGCTGGAACAAGGCTTATCGCATCATCAACAGCGCTTTCCCGCCCATCTCAGTATTTGAAGACACCCTGGACCCGGCCGATCTGGAGATTGCCTTTGTCCTCGAAAGCTTGACCAATGATCGCCTGCGAGACCAGGCCGGGGTGCTGAACAGGGTCAGGCCAGAAGACCGCCTGTGCGGCGAAGGCTCAACACCGGTGATGGCCGCCTTTACCCATATTGGCCGAGCCAGTCGCTTTACCGATGGCAGCTACGGTGTGTATTACTGCGCCAGCAGCGTCGAGGCGGCGATTGCTGAAACCTGTTTTCATCAGGAGCAATTCTGGCGGGCCACCCGCGAACCCAGTATTGAAATCACCATGCGTACCTATATCAACCGTGTGGTGCAGCCGATGATAGATGTGCGTGGCGACCCCGGCTTGCATCAGCCGGCACCTGCCAGCTATGGCCTGTCCCAGGCCTTCGCCCGGCCATTGCGCGAAGAGGGTGTTTGGGGGCTGCTGTACAACAGCGTGCGCCTGAGCGGCCACGAATGTGTCGCAGCGTTCCGCCCACCAGCGCTTTCGCTACCCGTGCAGGGCCAGCATTTTCGGTATGTGTGGGATGAAAGGACGCAGGCGATTGCCTGGGTGTTGCAGGTCAGTGAAGTACCCAGATGAGGTCAGGGCGACATGACTGTCGCCGCCCTGCCTCGACTCAAGTGTTACAAGCCATCGCTCGGCTTGAGCGTACGCTCGGCAACCGCGTCAGCGCTCTTTTCCTGCCAGACCGGCCAGTATTCAGCGCGTTTTTTCTCAATGCTGGCTTTAACACGCTCGTACCAGGCCAGTGATTTCGGCGAGTTGGTCACCAGATCGGTATCTTCAACCCAGCCTTTGAAGTTCTTGGACTTCAGGCTGTGAGCCGCCTCAGGGTCATTGCTGATAGGCCACAGTGAAAAACGTGCTTTCCACAAGCCCATACGCGGCGTCACCAGCGCGTAGTAGGTTTTGCCTGCAACAAGATCGGCTTCCATAAAGTCCGCCGCTTCTGACACCACCATAAAGGTATGTTTGCCTGGCGTGGTCGGGTAGGCGATTTTCGTGCCGTTGGCCATTACGCCAATAAATTGGGTCTTGCCATCGGTCACGTCATACAGCGAAGAGACAATCGCTTTGCCGGTATAGGCATCGCGCATAAACACCACTTGTGCCTTGTCCGGCGCAGCTGCAGGTATCGTCTGGTCCGCGACCGGGTCCATCGGGTTGCTTGCGCAACCGGCCAACAGCAAGGTACCCAACAGGGTAAAGATATAAAACGCGCGCATCTACAGCTCCTTTCAATTACAACGTCCTGACCCGACACCTGCCGGGCCCCCGGCATTATCGACTTATCTTGCCCTGGCCTTAAACCAGATCATTGATCGCGACACCTCTCAGAGGGTGTATTGCTTGAACAGTTCCTCCTTGATGATCAATAACGCATCTTCGTAGTAGCGCTCGCCCCGGGCTTCGCTCAGCAACACCGAGCGCACACTGCCTTCGCCCTCTGCGGGGGTGTGTTCGCAGGTCAGGTAAAACTCGGCGGTTTCGGGTTTGAATTCCAGGTAATAAAACAACTCGCGACCTTCGCGGTGCCAGTAGCCAATTTCTCTGCGCATGGATCTGCCTTTTGTGAGGATTCTGAACGCGTCGGTCAAGCTGTTGGAGCTGGCTTGCCAGTGATGCTATCGCCGGCAAGCCGGCTCCCACAAGGTGGGTGTATTGCCGTAATCCGCTCCAGCGCCACTTTCAAAACCTGGGCACTGGCAGCCGCCGTCAGGCTGATGCGCACCGCATCGGTCGCCGTGGACTTCACCGCAAATACATCCGCAGGCACTACATCAACCCCGGCTGCACGGCAGGTTTCGGCACCCTCAGCCACTGTTACCCAGATATGCGGCGAAGGCGTGTCTGCCTGATACATCGACGGACCAAGGATCTTTTTTGCCAAACGCCAGCGCCGGGCAACTTCCTGCGTTTGCCACTGCACTCGCGCGTGCGCCGTGCCATCGCTGATCCATTGGCAAGCGATGGCCATGCACAGCGGCGAAACACCCCAGTGCGCCGACTGTGCATAGGGATCGATACGCGCCAACAGTTGTGGGCTCGCGGCGATCCAGCCCAGGCGTACACCCGCCGCAACGGTCTTGGACAGGCTGGTCACCAACACCCCGAATTCGGGTAAAAACAGGTGCAGCGGCGGGCTGTCAGTCAGCGCGCCGTACACATCATCTTCGATCACATGCACGCCGTGACGCCGGGCAATCTGGGCAATCGCCTGTTTGCGCTCAACGCTCATCACCGCCGAGGTCGGGTTCTGCAGAGTTGGCGTTAGTACCGCAGTCCGTGCCCCCGTGGCGCGGATCATCCGATCGAAGTCTTCCGGCACAATGCCCTGGCGATCCATCGCAACCCCATGCATGGGTAAACGCAACTGAGCGCAGGCAGCCTTTATTCCCGGCGCGGTAAAGGCTTCGACCAGCACCGGCTCACCTGCCTGACACAACGACAGCAGTACGGTGAACAGCCCCTGCTGAGCACCGGTGCACAGCATGATGTTGTCCACATTCAGTTTCAGCCCTCGTCCGTTGAGCCAGGCCGCGCCCTGTACCCGTGCCAGCAATAAATCCGCTGCACTCAGGTAGCCCTGCAAACGGATCGCCTGGCTACTGTCGAGCAACCAGGACAAGGCCTGTGCATCTTGCTCGCCAATCTTGTCGATGGCCGGCACATTGGTTCTCAGGTCAATGCGGGCCGTGTGCTCATCGGCGTGTTGCAGCCGAAACAGGGTCGCTTCCTGACTGCCCGCCAGCACATAAGTGCCACGCCCGACCTCACCCGACACCAGGTGCCGGCGCGCCGCCTCGCGATAGGCCTGCATGGTGGTGCTGGGGTTCCAGCCCAGCGCCCAGGCCAGTCGCCGCTGTGGCGGCAAGCGTGCGCCGGGTTGCAACTCGCCGCTGGCGATGGCCTGGGTGATGGCATCGACCAACGCCAGATAGCGCGGCTGCTCGGTGTCGCTAAGCGTTGGTATCCACATTTATTGTCGGCCATGCAATATAAGGGTCGGCCCATACAATGCGTTGTGCCTAGAATCGAGTCAAATCCCTCGATGACGGTGCGCCATGTTTGACTTGAATGCCCTTCGCCTTGCAGCACAAACCGTACACCAGACCCTGGCGCCCACACCGCAACTGGCCTGGCCCTTGCTGGCTGAGCGTATGGGTTGCACGGTGTGGGTCAAGCATGAAAACCACACCCCCACCGGTGCATTCAAAGTACGTGGCGGTTTGTTATATGTGCAGGGTTTGTTGGCTCGGGAGCCACATATCAAAGGCCTGGTCACCGCCACCCGTGGCAATCATGGGCAAAGCCTGGCGCTCGCGGCCCGGAGCTTGGGTCTGTCGATCCGTATCGTGGTACCTGAAGGCAACTCGCTGGAAAAAAACGCCGCCATGCGGGCACTGGGGGCGACGGTCATTGAGTGCGGCAAGGACTTCGACGAAGCGCGGGCCGAAGCCGCAGCACTGGCGCAAACCCGTCAGTTGCATCTGGTGCCTGCCTTCCATCCGGACCTGATTCGCGGGGTCGCCACGTATGCTCTGGAGTTGCTGGAAGCCGTGGAAGAACTGGATACGGTGTATGTACCCATCGGCATGGGTTCGGGAATTTGCGGATTGATCCAGACCCGTGATCTGTTGGGTCTAAAGACCGAGATTGTCGGCGTCGTATCCAGCCAGGCCGATGCCTTTGCGCAAAGTGTCGAACAGGGCCGCCTGGTTTGCACGGACTCCGCCAATACATTCGCTGACGGGCTGGCCTGTCGTCAGCCGCTGCCTGAGGCGCTGGAGATAATTGCCAAGGGCGCGGCACGGGTTATCCGGGTAACCGATCAGGAGATCGCCCACGCCATTCGGGTCTACCATGAAACCACTCACAACACCGCCGAAGGTGCGGGTGCCGCCGCGCTGGCCGGATTGATCAGCGAACAATCGCGCCAGCAAAGCCGTCGGATTGCGCTCATTTTAAGCGGGGCCAATATTGACCGTCAGCTGTATGCCAGTATTTTGGCCGAAGACTGTGCCCCATCAGCCAAGTCATAAAAGAACAAGGAGTCTGTATGCAGTGCCAGATTCGCCGCGCCATCGAGAGCGACGCACAAGCCATCAGCAAAGTGGTGATCGCCGCCTTGCACGAATCCAATGCGCGGGATTATCCGCCCGAGGTGATCGCCCAGGTCGAAGAGAACTTCTGCCCGGCCTCGATCCTGAGGCTGATGAAGCAGCGCCAGATGTACGTGGCCGTGGTCGAACAGCATGTGGTCGGCACCGCAAGCCTGGATCAGGCGGTGGTGCGCAGCGTTTTCGTCAGCCCGCGCCATCAGGGTCGGGGCATCGGCCAGCAATTGATGGCGCGCCTCAAGGAAGCCGCTGTTTCGGCCCAGCTCGAAGAGCTGCGGGTGCCCTCCTCGCTGACGGCGCAATCGTTCTATGCGCAATTGGGTTTTCACAAAGTCCGCGATGAATTTCACGGGGCCGAGCGCACCGTGATCATGGCACTGAGTCTGGACGCCTGAATCCTGGCACGGCTATGCTGAGTTCCATGACTCCTTCTGTGGCGATCCGCTCACCCTGCCCGCCCGGCGCCTGCATCTGCGAGCGGGAACGGCTGTTGGCGACACCCGATACTGACCTGCGCATTTTCAACCTCACGCGTCAGGCCGAAAAGGTACTGCTGGAGCGCCTGGAAAATATTCAAAGCCTCAGCGATCTGGAACACATGCAGCGCCGCATGCATGAGCAATTGGGCATCGAAGTGCTGATTGACCCGGGTATCACTGAAGTTCGCACCATGCGCGGCATAACCATCCGCCTTGCCGAGCAACCGGGGCTGTGCCGAAAAACCCGTCAGACCATCCCGGCTGCCATCCGCCGGGCCTTGGAGAAACGCCCTGAAATCGCCTACAAATTGCTGGATGGCCACGACTTGTTGCGCGACACCTGAATCCGCTCTAACAAGGGCTTTAGCCCTAAAAAGGTCATATTTTGCTGCATATCAATAAATTCTCTTGCCATAACCCGAAGCGCTGTCCTATAAGCGCGTCTTTTAAATTATTAGAGTCTTATCAATGAGTGCCGGATTCACCGAGGACGACATGCGCAGAGCGCTCGGCCTTGATCTGCCTGCTGCCCCTGTTCAACCTGAAATTGAACCTGCTCCAGCTAAAATCACGCCAGCCCCCAAGCCTGCTCCCAAGAAAGCTCCCGCACCTGACAAGGCATCGTCACCTGTCGCGAAAAAACGCAGTGGGCCGATCCTTCGCGTCACCATGCGGGTGACCAAGGTATTTGACGGCGATGAAACCCGGTTTGTGCATGACTCCAAAGATCTGAGCCGATTCAACGCAGAGCAAGAAGCCAAAAAAGCCCTGGCCAAGGCCGGGTTCAAATATTTTGAGCTTGAGTCTATCGTTTCGGTGGACTGACTTCGCACTGCCGCCCCATCCAAGGAGCCCGAACATGCAATCGCAACCCCTGAACGCCAGCGACTTTGAAGCGATCGAAAACACGCTACTCAAATACGGCGACGATCACTCTGTCCTCAACCCTTCAGAACTTGACGGCTATTTCACTGCTCTGGTTTCGAGCCCGACGCGGGTGGATATTGCCGACTGGTTCCCGGCAATCTGGGGCGGTCAGAACCCGGCCTGGCAAACCCCTGATGAGGCCAAGCAGTTCATCGAGTTGAGCGTGCGCCACATCAACACCCTCGCCCGGCAACTGGCCGAAGACAGCGACGCATTCGTGCCGCGTTTCGAACAGACCGAGCATCTGGGCCAGCAGGTGACGCTGGCTGAAGAGTGGTGCTTTGGGTACACCCGCGCGGTAGCCATCTGCAACTGGCCAGCACTGCCCGTACCGCAAGCATTGCTTCTGCAAGCAATTGCAGACTGCGCCGAGCAGGACAACTTTGAACTGCCCGAAGATCTGGACGTGGCAGCTCATCAGCAAAGCGTTGCAGCCATTGCACCGGCGGCGCGTGCACTGCATGACTTCTGGTCGAGCCAGCGTTAACCATTACCTATTCAACCCATGTAGCCGTTGCCAAGGAACGAGGGCTGCGAGTTTTTGATCTTTAAAAGCACGCAGCCTTCGTTCCTCAACAGCGGCTACAGAGATTTGACTCCCATGACCACCCTCACCCATTTCGATACCCCGGTCAGCGAGCCGATCAACAGCCAGATCATGCAGCTCGTCGTCGACCATCTCACCGACATCAGTGCGATGGAGATTGCGCCGAGCAATCTGCTCTACAGCATTTATCAATATGCCATTGGCTTTGAAGTGCACCTGTACCTGCAAGCCCTCGGCGGGGCCAAGGGGATTGCGGTTGAGCTGATCGTTGCAACTGACGCGCAAGACCCGCAAAAAGTGACCGGCTTCGCCCTCTACTTGCCGGTAAAGGACGATCCGCAAGCCTGCGGCATCGCCTATATGGCAGAGCTGGCCAGCCATCGCCACCTGGGTGTGATCCGGGCAATGGTGCAGGAAGTGGTGCGCCGCTACCCCCATACCGAACTGACGTGCTCCGTGGCTAAAGTCGCGGCGTTTGAAGCCATGGGCCTGCAAGTGATCGGCACACGCGGCCCGCAAGTACTGATGAACACCCGTGACCACAGCACCGATGGCCTGATGGGCATTCTCGATGTTGCGCCGATCTATAACTCCACTGAAGTGCGGCAGATCCATACCTACCTGCTGCAACGCAACGGCAAGAAGGCCATGCTCGACGCCGAGAAAAAACGCGACCGCCAGATCGATCAACTGACGGCCAAGGCCAAAGCCTTTGTGGCGCAGGTAAAAGACTAAAAAGCTGAAATAACGCATCATGGGCACACTCCGCTTAGAGGGAACCTATATGCGTGTTCACTTTACCCTGGCCCATCTCGGCGCCTTGACCCTGGGACTGGCGCTCAGCTCTTGCGCTCTGGCCAGCGAAGAGTCGCAACTGATTGAGTCAATCAACGCCTACCGCAGCCAAATTCAGCTGTGCGCGGGCCAGGCTTCGCAAGAGTTGCCGCCACTGTCGGCGGACACCCGGTTGGTGCTGCCAGCCAGCAGTTTCGGTGACTTGCAGGAAGCCCTGGGCCGGGCCGCCTACCCGATGGTCAACGTGCAGGCGATCAACCTGTCGGGGCCGCGTGATGCTCAGGCCGCCATGAAAGCCGTGCAGGAAAGCTTCTGTCGCGTGGTGCTGGACCCGCAATTCATCGACATCGGCGTCAGCCATGACCAGCGCGACTGGCGCATCGTGCTGGCCCGTCCGCTGCTTGCGGCTCGCTTGGGCGACTGGCAGGCCGAGGGCCAGAAAGTCCTTGAACTGCTCAACAGCGCCCGCACCCAACCTCGCCAATGCGGCACCCGGACCTTTGCCCCCACCACACCGCTGGCATGGAATACCACACTGGCAACCGCCGCCGAAATCCATTCGCGAGATATGGCCAATAACAACTATTTCGATCACAAGGGCCGCGATGGCAGTACCCCTGGAGATCGCGTTGAGTTGGCGGGCTATAACGCGCAACAGGTCGGCGAAAATATCGCGGCCGGGCAAGACACCACACGCAAACTGGTCGATGGCTGGCTGGCCAGTCCTGGCCATTGCGCCAACGTGATGAACCCTGAGTTTCGCGAGTTGGGCGCAGCCTATGCGGTAGACCCTAAAAGTGACGCGGGGATTTACTGGACGGCCCTGTTCGGGACGCAGTGAGGGGTTACGCGAGGGATATACGAGGGAGATAATGCGAGAAAAGTAGCCCCACCCAACCAGCGTTGAGTGGGGCTATTTTTTTACAGCGCCATGTCAGCCGCTGGGTTGCTTGGCGCAGGCTTGGCCGGCGCAGCAGCAGGAGTTGCAGTGTGTGTTGCAGCCGGGATCGCCGGTGGCGGAGTCAATTGCAGGACTTCAGCAGTGTAGGCCCACTCTTGTGCAACGCGATCAGGATCACCGTTGAGCTTGGTGCCATAGCTCGGCACGATCTGGTGCAGCTTGGCTTGCCACTCAGGGGTCGCAACCTTGTCCTTGAACACGGTTTCGAGCACGGTCAGCATGATTGGCGCAGCAGTAGATGCACCAGGGGATGCCCCCAGCAGACCGGCGATGCTGCCATCTTTGGCGCTGACGATCTCGGTACCGAGTTTCAGCACGCCGCCTTTCTCTTCGTCACGCTTGATGATCTGCACACGCTGACCGGCCTGCCACAGGCGCCAGTCTTCAGACTTGGCGTTCGGGAAGTACTCTTTCAGTGCGTTGAAGCGATCTTCGTCCGACAGCATCAGTTGACCGGCCAGGTATTCAACCAGTGGGTACTGTTCGATACCTACTTTGGTCATTGGCCAGATGTTGTGGGTCGTGGTGCTGGTCAGCAGGTCGAAGTACGAGCCTTCTTTCAGAAACTTGGTGGAGAAGGTCGCGAACGGGCCAAACAGGATAACGCGCTTGCCATCCAGCACGCGGGTGTCCAGGTGCGGAACCGACATCGGTGGTGCGCCAACCGAAGCCTTGCCGTAGGCCTTGGCCAAGTGCTGCTGGGCGATGGTCGGGTTATCGGTTACCAGGAACGAGCCGCCAACCGGGAAGCCAGCGTATTCCTTGGCTTCCGGAATGCCGGACTTCTGCAGCAGATGCAATGCACCGCCGCCTGCGCCGATAAACACGAACTTGGCGTCGGTTTCGGTTTTGGTGCCGTCTTTCAGGTTTTTGTAGACCACACGCCATGAACCATCTTCATTGCGCTTGATGTCTTCAACTTCGCTCGACAGTTTCAGCGAGAAGTTAGGTTTGGTCTGCAGGTAGGTCGCGAACTGGCGCGTGATTTCGCCGAAGTTCACGTCAGTACCGATCGGAGACCAGGTCGCCGCGACTTTCTGGTTCGGGTCACGCCCTTCCATCATCAGCGGAACCCACTTCTTGATCTGCACCGGGTCTTCGGAGTACTGCATGCCTGCGAACAGAGGGCTGGCCTGCAGGGCTTCGTAGCGCTTCTTCAAGAACTTGATGTTGTCATCGCCCCACACAAAGCTCATGTGCGGAGTGGAGTTGATGAACGAACGCGGGTCTTTCAGAACGCCGTTCTTGACCTGCCACGACCAGAACTGGCGCGACACCTGGAAAGCTTCATTGATCTCAATGGCCTTCGGGATTTCAACGTTGCCGTTCTTGTCTTCCGGCGTGTAGTTCAACTCGGCCAGAGCCGAGTGGCCCGTACCGGCGTTGTTCCAGCCGTTGGAGCTTTCCAGGGCAACGCCATCGAGACGTTCAATCATCTCCATGGACATACCAGGTTCCAGCTCATTGAGCCAGACACCCAGGGTAGCGCTCATGATGCCGCCGCCAATCAGCAGCACATCGACGTGTTTAGGCTCGGCAGCGTGCACGGAGGTAATCCCCATGGTCAGCGCCAGGCCCAGAAGCCCCTTGTTCACTTTTTTAAACATGTTGTAGTACCTAAGATAAAACGCCATCTTCCCGGCACGCAGAGCATGAAGTCCCTCGACTCACCACAGGCTTGTCGCCTGCAATCGAGCCAACCCTCAAACCTTGAACGGGCAGATATATAAGGCCTGTGCACGTTACAGACCTCACTTTATGTACCTTGGGCGCTGATCTCTTGTTGGTTTTGGCTTCAGCTGCTTGGGTAACATTTTTGGTACAGCAGATGCGACTCCCTTGATGCCCAGCCAGCTCGCAGCTCCTTCCGGGGAACTTGCGCGGACACGACGATCCAGGGCGGCCAGCCGACTAACCGCGACATTCTACCTCAGGTGGCACTTTGGGCGAAGCAGCAGGCGTCCCGAGGTCAGGTATAATCACGCTTTTGCCCCGCCTATCAACAGGATTCACCCATGTCTTTAAGCAAGCGCACCCAGGCGCAGATTGAACGTCGCCTGATCACTACCCTGACCGAAGCCTGTGAAACGGCCAAAACGCAGATCCCGGGGTTTCTCTGGTTGACGCACATGGTCGACTACGAGGCCTTCCCGGCCAGCCTGAAGGTGGTGTGGATCTTCGACACGCAGGCCAGCAAGGATTTCGCCCTGGCTGATGGCGAGGCCCGCTTTATGGGTGAGCTGACAGCCCAGGCATTTGCTGAGGCGCAGGTGAAGGTGCGTAATGCATCGGCCCACGTGTACTTCGACTCCGAAGAAGAGTGCCAGCGCAGTTGTGGCGGCAACTGGCCAAAACGTCTGGCGCAGAAGCAGTCGGGGCGCAGCTGAGCCGTGGCAAAAGACATTGAAAACCCGTGCATTGCGGTTTGCCAGTTAAGTGGCGACTTGTGCGTGAGTTGCGGTCGTACCAAAGAGGACATCCGCAAGTGGCGGAGCATGAAACGCCCGGAAAAAATGGCCGCCGTGCAGCGCGCCAGTGCACGACTCAAGAGCCTGCGTAAAAAGAACGGCTAAGCCCTTACGCCAGATACTTGCCAAACCACCTCAAGGTGCGGTCCCAGGCCAACGTCGCCGCTGCTTCATCGTAGCGAGGCGTTGAATCGTTATGAAAGCCGTGGTTTACCCCTGGGTAGATATGCGCTTCATATACCTTGCCATTGGCCTTCAGCGCCTGTTCAAAGGCCGGCCAGCCCTCATTGATCCGCGTATCCAGCCCGGCGTAGTGCAACATCAGCGGCGCCTGAATCCGGCTGACCTCGTCAGCACCGGGCTGACGTCCGTAAAACGACACCGCTGCCCCCAGCTCCGGGTAAGCCACAGCTGCCGCATTGGCCACTCCGCCGCCGTAGCAAAAGCCGGTAATGCCAACTTTGCCGGTGCTTGCGTCGTGTTGCATCAACCATTCCACGGCCGCGAAAAAGTCATTCATCAGTTTTGTCGGATCGACCTTTTGTTGCAATGCCAGGCCTTGCTCATCATTGCCGGGATAACCGCCCACAGACGTCAGGCCATCGGGCGCCAAGGCAATAAACCCCGCCTTGCCCAGCCGCCGGGCGACATCTTCGATATACGGGTTAAGCCCACGATTTTCATGCACCACTACCACAGCCGGCAACTTGGCTGCCGCCTTGGCGGGACGCACCAGATAACCGCGCACCTGACCGTTGCCCTTGGGCGAGGGATACATGACGTACTCGGCAACGATGTCCGGATCTGTGAAAGAGACTTGCTCGGCGAGTGCGTAATCGGGGCTTAGTGCTGTCAGCACCGAAAGCGCCGTACCACCCAGCGTGAACAGGGCGGCGCGATCAAGAAACTCGCGGCGATTGATCTTGCCGTGGGCATAGTAGTCGTAAAGTTCAAGCAGCTCAGGGGCAAAATCTTTCGCTGTAAGACGAGTCATCAGTGCATTTCCTTTGGCCGGTT
The DNA here is from genome assembly GCF_037055265.1 of Pseudomonas sp. ML2-2023-6. Classification (NCBI taxonomy): domain Bacteria; kingdom Pseudomonadati; phylum Pseudomonadota; class Gammaproteobacteria; order Pseudomonadales; family Pseudomonadaceae; genus Pseudomonas; species Pseudomonas sp. ML2-2023-6. Next base: position 3,852,978 of record NZ_CP146347.1, read on the forward strand.
GCGTTTAACCATAGAGCAATTTGTAGCTAAATGCGTCTCAGAACTTTTACCTCACGCCGTGGGATACCATGCACGTCATGCCTGAAACCTGTCAGGCCAGAACTGTTAACTGAAGGGGTATCAAACGGTGAGAATTGCACTTGTGCTGCTGTTGAGCGCGTGTTCCATGCTGGCCCAGGCGGCGAATATCGGCGAACGCCTGACACCCTGGACCCTGCAGGATCAACACGACCAGCCTTACACCCTGGACGAAAAAACCCAGGTCCTGCTGGTGGCGCGCAACATGGACGGCTCCAAACTGCTCAAGGCTGCACTGGAAAACCAGGCCAAAGGCTATCTGGAAGCACGCAACGTGGTTTTTTTGGCCGACGTGCAGCGCATGCCTTCTCTGATCGGCAAGTTCATCGCGATCCCGGCCATGCGTGACTACAACTACCGCGTGGTACTCGACCGCGACGGTAAAGTGGCCGCCAACTACCCGGGCGCAGAAGACAAGGTACTGTGGCTGCAACTGGACAATGGCACGCTGGTTTCACAGCAGGAATTTGCCACGGCTGACGCATTGCGCGCAGCGCTGGAGAAACTGCCGGCTCAATAACCTCTTGGGCTCAGTGATCACGTCACTGAGCCCCTCCCCGCCTCATTCTTGCGCGCTGTGTACCACCACCAGCAATTGCGCTTGCTGCTCGCCCACCGAACGAATGCGATGCGGCTTTTGCGCATTGAAGTGCAATGCATCGCCACGATTGAGCAGCACGCGCTCAGTCATGAAATCCACTTCGACCTGCCCTTCGTGCACAAACAAGAACTCTTCGCCCATGTGCTCCTTGAAGGCCTTGTCGATGAACTCGGCCGGCGGGTAGATCATGAACGGCAGCATGCTGCGCTCCCCCACCTGACGGGCCAGCACGGCATAACCCAGGCTCTGGTCATTGGCCGCCAACGATTGACGCTCATCGCTGCGAACCAGGCTGTAGCTATCGAGTTGTGCGTTGTCTTCGCTGAACAATTCTTCGACCTTCACGTTCAGCGCTTTGGCCAGCTTGAGAGCCGCCGCAATCGACGGCGTATTCAACCCGCGCTCGACTTTTGACAGATAACTCTTGGTCATCCCGGATTTTTCAGCCAAAGCCTCTAGGCTCATTCCGAGTTTTTTTCTCAATAATTTCAATCGGATAGACATAAAGAACAGCTAACTCACAAAAAAGGAAACGACGCACACTTGCCAATGACACAAAGTGTCATATAGGATCTTTCGTGTCATTTGCGTTCACCCACGCCCTCCCCGGAAATGAGTGAACCGCGTACTCGACGCTTATTGAACGCATCAGAGGACACCAAATATGGGCAAGACACTAACACTCCCCAAGGACCTGTTGGTCAAGCAAGCGCTGAATCAGATGCAGCAGACCCTGGCGGATAATACGTGGACCGACCGGCAAAAGCTGGCACTTACCTGCCGAATTTTGTTCGAGAACGGTCACGATTCCGGCCTTGCCGGGCAAATCACTGCCCGCGGCCCGCACCCCGGCACCTACTACACCCAGCAATTGGGCCTGGGTTTCGATGAAATCAGTGCGGGTAATTTGCTGCTGGTCAATGAAGATCTGGAAGTGCTTGAAGGCCACGGCATGCCCAATCCGGCCAACCGCTTTCACAGCTGGGTGTACCGGGCCCGCCCTGACGTGAACTGCATCATTCATACCCATCCGACCCACGTCAGCGCGCTGTCGATGCTGGAAGTTCCACTGCAGATTTCGCACATGGACCTGTGCCCGCTGTATGACGACTGCGCGTTCCTCGAAGGCTGGCCGGGCGTACCAGTGGGTAATGAGGAAGGCGAGCTGATTGCCGGTGCGCTGGGTAACAAACGGGCGGTGCTGCTTTCCCATCACGGCCAATTGTCGACCGGCGCCAGCATTGAAGAAGCCTGCGTGATCGCGCAACTGATAGAGCGGGCTGCCAGGTTGCAGTTACTGGCCATGGCTGCAGGTGAAATCAAGCCGATCCAGCCCGAACTGGGCCGCGAAGCCCATGACTGGATTGCCAGACCCAAGCGTCACACTGCCGCATTCAATTACTACGCACGGCAAAACCTTCGTCGTCATGCCGACTGCCTGAACTGACCTCACTTTCGCCCAAGGACATTGATATGTTGACCCCTGATATCCACGGCATCATCGGCTACACCATCACCCCTTTTTCCACTGACGGCGAACAACTGGACCTGGATACCCTTGGGCACTCCATCGACCGCCTGATCGACAGCGGCATACATGCCATCGCGCCATTGGGCAGCACGGGCGAAGGCGCCTATCTGAGTGACTACGAATGGGACCAGGTGTGCGAGTTCAGCACCCAGCACGTGGCCAAACGCATCCCGACCATCGTCAGCGTTTCAGATCTGACCACGGCAAAAGCCATCCGCCGTGCGCGCTTTGCCCAGGATAGGGGCGCCGATGCGGTCATGGTGTTGCCCACGTCCTACTGGAAGCTCAGCGAAGCTGAAATCCTGGCCCATTACCAGGCTATCGGCGACAGCATCGATTTGCCGATCATGGTTTATAACAACCCGGCCACCAGCGGCACCGACATGTCGCCAGAGCTGATCCTGCGAATTTTCAATGCCGTGGAAAACGTCACCATGGTCAAGGAGAGCACCGGCGATATCCAGCGCATGCACCGCCTGCAACAGCTGAGTGAAGGCCAGGTGCCGTTCTTCAATGGCTGCAATCCGATGGCACTGGAAGCCTTTGCCGCAGGCGCCAAGGGCTGGTGTACCGCTGCCCCTAACTTGATTGCAACGCTTAACCTGGAGTTGTATGCCGCCATTTTGGCCAATGATCTGGAGCGGGCCCGGGTGCTGTTCTATCGCCAGTTGCCGCTGCTGGATTTCATCCTCAAGGGTGGCTTGCCAGCAACCATCAAGGCCGGTTTGCGCAGCATCGGGCTGGATGTCGGCAACCCGCGCTTGCCGGTTTCACCGTTGAGTGACGCCGCCAGCAGACAGTTGCGAGCCATGATCGGCGCGTAACCGCTGAGAAGCGGAGCGAGGCTGCAATCGTAAGACCGCTTGAAACACTTGACTGCTGCGCAGTCGATTGCAGACTCGTTCCTACACCAGCCACTACCGTTTGTTTATCGACGGCAAGCCGTATGCCGCCAGATCAAAGTCGGCCAGCTGGCGAATGATCTGATCGGCATGGTGGTACTTACTGTCGGCCATAGCTTCGTCAGGTACGGCAATGGCGGTCATATTTGCAGCTTTTGCGGCAGTCACACCAAAGGGCGAATCCTCGAATACCAGGCACTCCTGCGGCGCCACCCCCAGACGCCGCGCTGCCGTCAGGAAGATATCCGGCGCGGGTTTAGCGGCACCGACTTCAGGGTCGTCAGCGGTGACGATGGTGTCGAACAGGTCAAACCACTCGCCGTGCAAGGTGGTCTTATGGGCAAAGGAATGCAGCGACGAACTGGTGCCCACGGCAATCGGGATGTTGTGTGCCTTCAAATGCCGCACCAGCGCTTCGGCGCCCGGCATGCCTGCGGCCTTGGGGAAACGCTCACTCAGCAGCGGCTCACGAACGATCAGAAACTCTTGCGCGGTGATCGGCAAATCCAGGGCTTTAACCAGAAACTCGGCAAGGTCCAAAGCGCCACGGCCAATGATGTGTTGCTTGATACTCCAGTCATATACGCGGCCATAACGCTCGGCGATGATCTTCGTGACTTCGGTGTAAATGCCTTCTGTATCCAGCAGCAACCCATCCATATCAAAAATCACGGCCTTGATCGGGCCGACAGCAACACGCGGTGCACTCATCTCAACAGATCCGTTGGCAGGAAGGATTCAGCACAATAACGGCCCGGCATGCATGAATGCCAGCCACATCAGCACTGCATTCGCAAAATCGCCTTCCACGCGAGGGTGATCAATATCCGTGATCACGGGATCACCATATACGATTGGCGCGTATGCCCGGTAGGGGTTGAAAGTGGGGTTATTGCCCCACTCATAAATCCAAAACCAGGAGGCACGCATGCCCCAATCCCTGCCAACCCTGTGCGGTTCAATCATGGGCTCGCCATTTTCCCTCTCCGCAAAAATCCATAACGCGGCCTACTCCGCCCTGGGCCTGGATTACACCTTTGTATGTTTTGGCGTCGAAGACCCAGGAGCAGCCGTGGCGGCCATCAGGGCGCTGGGCGTACGCGGCATGAACGTGTCCATGCCCTACAAGACGGCAGTGATGGAACATCTGGATGCGATCGACGAATCCGCCCTGGTGATTGGTGCGGTCAACACCATCAATAATATTGACGGCGTGCTGACCGGCTACAACACCGACTACCTGGGTGCGGTGCGCGCCCTGCAGGAAATCACTGAACTGAACAACCAACGGATTGCCGTGATCGGTGCTGGTGGCGCGGCTCGAGCCGTGGTCTACGGCTGCCTGCAAGCGGCTGCCCGGGTCACGGTATTCAACCGCAGCAGCGAACGAGGCAAGGCGCTGACCGCGGATCTGGGCGCGCAATGGGGCGGTAGCATTGAGGCATTCTCGGCCCAGGATTTTGACATCGTAATCAACGCCACCTCCGTGGGTTTCAAGCAACCCGACAGCAACCCGCTGGACGGCCTGCTGGCCAGCCACTTGATTGTCATGGATGTGGCGTTCATGCCGGCACACACCGCCCTGCTGCTGCAAGCCGCCGCACTAGGCTGCCGCACCGTTTCAGGCACACGCATGCTGGTGCATCAGGCATGTCGGCAAATCGAGTTGTACACCGGCAAGGACGCGCCCATCGACATCATGGAGCAAGCCATGCTCCAGGAAATCCAGAGGCTGAAATTGTAAGTAACCCTGCTGCCTATCAATAACAAGATGCCGTAAAGGCACCTACCAGAAGGTACCAACATGACTCACGATCATTCTCCATCTGATATTGACCTGGTCCCCGAAACGCAAGAACACAAGAAAGACCTGCACCGCGCCGCCTGGGCCTGCTCCCTGGGCAGTGCTCTGGAATACTACGATTTCGCCCTCTACACCCTGGCCGCGGCACTGATCTTCGGGCCGCTGTTCTTCCCGGAACAGACCCGCACCATGAGCCTGATTGCCAGCTTCGGCACTTACTTCCTGGGCTTTGCCATACGCCCGCTCGGCGGTGTGCTGTTCGGCATGATCGGTGACCGTGTGGGGCGCAAATTCGTGCTGACATCCACGGTGCTGCTGATGGGTATTTCCAGCACCCTGATCGGCGCCCTGCCCACCTTCAATCAGGTGGGTTATCTGGCCCCGGTACTGCTGGTGGTTCTGCGCCTGCTTCAAGGGCTGGGCGCAGGTGCCGAACAGGCCGGTGCGGCAGTGATGATGACTGAATACGCCCCCGAGGGCCGACGCGGCTTCTACGCAGCCCTGCCGTTCCTTGGTATTCAACTGGGCACCATCCTCGCAGCACTGGTGTACTTCATGGTGATCAGCAGCAGTGACAACGTGCTGGAGAGCGGACTGTGGCGGATACCGTTTTTCAGCAGCGTGGTCATCGTTGCGCTGGGCCTGTACATGCGTTTGTCACTCAAGGAATCGCCGACCTTTATCCGCCTGAAGGCGCTCAAGCGCGTCTGCGAAAACCCCCTCAAAAGCGCAATGAAACACTCCAAACCAACCTTGCTGCTCGGCATCGGCCTGCGTCTGGGAGAAAACGGCGGCTCTTCAATTTACCAAGCCCTGGCGGTGAGCTACATCGTTGGCGTGGTTGGCTTGCAAGGACCCGTGGGCGTACTGACCCTGATCTGCGCCGCCAGCCTGGGCGCGTTGACCGTGCCGATTGCCGGCAAACTCAGCGACCGCTTTGGTCGTGTGGTGGTCTACCGCGCCTTCGCCTTCCTGCAACTGGCACTGGCCTTCCCGGTGTGGTGGGTATTGAGCCAGGGCAATGTGGTTGCGAGCATCATTGCCATCTCCATCGCTCTGGGCATAGGCACCTGGGGCATGTTCGGCACCCAAGCGGCGCTGATGCCTGAACTGTTTGGCTCGCGTCACCGCTACATGGGCGTGTCCATCGCCCGGGAAGCCTCGGCCGTAATCGCCGGAGGCATTGCACCGCTGATTGGCGCCGGGCTGATTGCGCTGGTCGTGGCCAACCACGATGGCGACGCCAGCGCCGGGATTGGTGCCTGGCTGCCGATTGCCTGCTACCTGTCGCTACTGACGCTGATCACCCTGTACACCACCTTCAAAACCCCGGAAACCCTCAACCGCGACCTGGACGAGCCTCGCGATGCCTGGGAAATGATGCCCGCTCATAGTGCACAGAGCGTGGCGCCGCAGCCGGTTGGGCAATCGTTGCCAAGGTAAGACTCGAACCGCCTGTAAAAAAGCTGCTATTGCCAGCGGCTTTTTATTGGAACTCACCGAAGACTGACATAACTACAAGAAACGGCTGACTGTATTGTCTTGAGTTTTAGTCGAGCATCCGATCTGGACCAGCCCCTACCATCATCTGGAGGCCTTGCATCAGTTACCAATCGCAGGAGGCGAAATGAAACTGTCGATCACCTTATATGACGCGCTGACATCGATCAGCATGCCCTCGAACAAAGCCAAGGCCGTTGTTGATGCCTGGGAGATAGATGTGGAAAAGCTCGCATCAAAGTCTGATCTGCTGCAAACAGAGCAGCACCTCAAAGCCTCCATTTCAGAGTTAGGCGCTGAACTACGTGTTCTGATCAGGGAGCAGAGCGCTGAACTTCGATCCTCTATCAAGGACCAAGGCGCTGAATCAAGGTCGTCCATTTCTGCGCTTGAAGCCCAGAATAAAATTGTTCACTGGCAATTCGGGATCATCTTTATTTGTATCAGTGTGCCTGCAATCAAACTGGCATATGAGTATCTGAGTCAGGCGTTCCTGGCCTAATGGGCTTTGACCCTCAAATCTCAAACGACTTGCGCATAAAAACTCGGGCGAAGCCATCTTGCATGGCGGCCAGGAAGCAGCCAATGGCAATCACTCGCCAAATTTCAAGCAAAAAAAAGCCGCTATCGCTAGCGGCTTTTTTACTATCTGGCTCCACGACCTGGACTCGAACCAGGGACCCAATGATTAACAGTCATTTGCTCTACCAACTGAGCTATCGCGGAATGGCGTCTATCTTACTGATATAAAAAGAGAAGTCAACACTTTCGATGACTTCTCAGTGCATTATTCAGATCACCTGAACAATGGCATCGGTTACCGCTTCAATGTTGCGCTGATTCAAGGAAGCAACGCAGATTCGGCCGGTGTCGAGGGCGTAGATTCCGAACTCGGTGCGCAGGCGCGTCACTTGTTCAACGGTCAGGCCGGAGTACGAGAACATGCCGCGCTGACGCGCCACAAAGCTGAAATCATGCCCAGGCGCTTTTTTCGACAACAGCTCAACCATTTGCAGGCGCATGCCACGAATACGCAGGCGCATTTCTGCCAGTTCTTCTTCCCACATTGCGCGCAATTCCGGGCTGTTGAGCACAGCAGCGGCAATGGTTGCACCGTGGGTCGGCGGGTTGGAGTAGTTGGTACGGATCACACGTTTGACCTGGGACAGAACGCGCGCGCTCTCTTCCTTGGACTCGGTGATGATCGACAGTGCACCAACGCGCTCGCCATACAGCGAGAACGACTTGGAGAACGAGCTGGAAACAAAGAAGTTCAGGCCCGAATCAGCGAACAGGCGCACTGCAGCGGCGTCTTCAGCGATACCGTCGCCAAAACCCTGGTAGGCCATGTCGAGGAACGGGATCAGGCCCTTGGCCCGGACCACGTCCAGCACGTTCTGCCAGTCAGCCGGAGTCAGGTCGACACCGGTCGGGTTATGGCAGCATGCGTGCAGAACCACGATGGAACCGGCTGGCAAGGCATTGAGGTCTTCGAGCATACCGGCACGGTTTACGTCATGGCTGGCAGCGTCGTAGTAGCGGTAGTTCTGCACCGGGAAACCCGCGGTTTCGAACAGCGCGCGGTGGTTTTCCCAGCTTGGATCGCTGATAGCCACAACAGCATTTGGCTGCAGTTGCTTGAGGAAGTCAGCACCGATTTTCAGCGCGCCAGTACCGCCAACGGCTTGAGTGGTGATCACTCGGCCAGCAGCCAGCAATGGCGACTCGGCACCGAACAGCAGTTTCTGCACAGCTTGGTCGTAGGCAGCAATACCATCGATCGGCAAGTAGCCGCGCGACGCATGCTGAGCAACCCGAATCGTTTCGGCTTCGACAACGGCACGCAAGAGCGGAATTCGTCCCTCCTCGTTGCAGTAAACACCGACCCCCAGATTCACTTTGCTGGTACGAGTATCGGCGTTAAATGCTTCGTTGAGGCCCAGGATAGGATCGCGTGGTGCCATTTCGACAGCGGAGAACAGGCTCATTATTACGGCGGCTCTGAATGGAAAATGGAGGGGGAACAACGCTCCAGCCGATTGCACTAGAGCGGTGCACAAACGGGGAGCAAGTATAAGGCCGATCAGGATTGGGGCAACAGGCTAATCCCTGTTTTGACCAAGTATTTCAGTTTATTTTCAGGCCACTGGTCCAATTTCAATCTTTGCCAGGACGGCTGTGTCAGAGCCATGCTCTTGAAACAGTCGGGCATCACCTCCATGTTTAGCCGTATCCTGTTTTTTCCTGCGGCCTGAGTCGCATGCACTTATAAAGGCTGATGCCTTTATAGAAGCAAACCCAGAGGTCCGTCATGCCCGATTTCCAACTTGTTACCCGCTTCGAGCCTGCGGGCGATCAACCCGAAGCCATTCGCCAGATGATCGAAGGCATCGAAGCCGGTCTGTCGCACCAGACCCTTCTCGGGGTAACGGGTTCGGGTAAAACCTTCAGCATTGCCAACGTGATCGCCCATGTAAATCGCCCGACCCTGGTGCTCGCGCCAAACAAAACCCTGGCGGCGCAGTTGTACGGCGAATTCAAGTCGTTCTTCCCCAATAACGCAGTGGAGTACTTCGTTTCGTACTACGACTACTACCAGCCCGAAGCCTACGTGCCCTCCTCCGATACCTTTATCGAGAAAGACGCCTCGATCAACGACCATATCGAGCAGATGCGCCTGTCCGCAACCAAAGCGCTGCTGGAACGCAAGGACGCGATTATCGTCACCACGGTGTCGTGCATCTATGGCTTGGGCAGCCCGGAAACCTATTTGAAGATGGTGTTGCACGTCGATCGCGGTGACCGGCTCGACCAGCGCGAACTGCTGCGCCGCCTGGCAGACCTGCAATACACCCGCAACGATATGGACTTTTCCCGCTCGACGTTTCGAGTGCGTGGCGATGTGATCGACATCTACCCGGCCGAATCCGATCTTGAAGCCGTGCGTATTGAGCTGTTCGATGACGAAGTCGAAAGCATCAGCGCCTTTGACCCGCTGACCGGCGAAGTCATACGCAAGATGCCGCGTTTTACTTTCTACCCCAAGAGCCACTATGTGACTCCGCGCGAGACCTTGCTCGACGCCGTTGAAGGGATCAAGGAAGAGCTCAAGGAGCGTCTTGAGTATCTGCGCGCCAATAACAAACTGGTCGAGGCCCAGCGCCTGGAGCAACGCACCCGCTTCGATCTGGAAATGATCATGGAGCTGGGTTACTGCAACGGTATCGAAAACTACTCGCGCTACCTCTCGGGCCGCGAGTCCGGCGCACCGCCACCGACCCTGTTCGACTACCTGCCGGCCGACGCCTTGCTGGTGATCGATGAGTCCCACGTCAGCGTGCCGCAGGTAGGCGCCATGTACAAAGGCGACCGTTCTCGCAAAGAGACCCTGGTGGAGTACGGTTTCCGCCTGCCTTCGGCCCTGGATAACCGGCCGATGCGCTTTGACGAATGGGAGCGCATCAGCCCACAAACGATTTTTGTCTCGGCAACGCCCGGTAATTACGAAGCCGAGCATGCGGGCCGGGTAATCGAGCAAGTGGTGCGCCCGACCGGTCTGGTCGACCCGCAGATCGAAGTTCGCCCAGCGCTGACCCAGGTCGACGACTTGCTGTCCGAGATCGCCAAGCGCGTAGCGCTGGAAGAGCGCGTGCTGGTCACCACACTGACCAAGCGCATGTCCGAAGACCTCACCGACTACCTCGCCGACCACGGCGTGCGCGTACGCTATCTGCACTCGGACATCGACACCGTGGAACGGGTCGAAATCATTCGCGACCTGCGCCTTGGTGTATTCGACGTGCTGGTGGGCATCAACTTGCTGCGTGAAGGCCTGGACATGCCCGAGGTGTCGCTGGTGGCGATTCTCGATGCGGACAAAGAAGGTTTCCTGCGTTCGGAGCGCTCGCTGATCCAGACCATTGGCCGTGCTGCGCGTAACCTCAATGGTCGGGCGATTTTGTACGCGGACCGGATCACCGGGTCGATGGAACGGGCGATTGGCGAAACCGAGCGTCGTCGCGAAAAACAGATCGCCTTCAACCTCGCCAACGGTATCACCCCCAAAGGCGTATTCAAGGACGTGGCGGATATCATGGAAGGTGCGGTAGTGCCGGGTTCGCGCAGCAAAAAGCGCAAAGGCATGGCCAAGGCTGCGGAAGAAAACGCCAAGTACGAAAACGAATTGCGTTCGCCGAGCGAAATCAGCAAACGCATTCGCCAACTGGAAGAGAAAATGTACGCCTTGGCCCGCGACCTGGAGTTCGAGGCCGCTGCGCAAATGCGCGACGAAATCGGCAAGCTAAGGGAGCGGTTGTTGCAGGTGTAGATAGCGTCGAGTCACGAAAAACCCGTAGCAGCTGCCGAAGGGACGAGGCTGCGTTCGGCGACGTAGTCGTCGCAAAGTCAGCCACTACGGTGTGCCAGTTAAACCCGGCGCTCAGGATTTACGACGGCTTCGCCGCCGAACGCAGCCTCGTCCCTTCGGCAGCTGCTACAACATGCTCAGACTGCTACTGCCGCCACCGCCTCAACCTCAAACAACATTTCATCCAGCGCCAATCGCGGTACGGGGATCAATGTGCAGGCCGGCGCAGGCAGCGCACCCCACACCCGTGCCACTTCAGCGCCCAAAATGTGCAAGCGCTCCATGCTGTGATCAACGATCAGCACGGTGATCTTGGCTACGTCCTTGATCTGCGCATCTGCCGCGGCCAACGCAATCTGCAGATTGGAAAATGCCTGACGCACCTGTTCGGCGAAGTCCGGCGACAGCTCGCTGTTGGCGTTTTCACCGCCTTGGCCAGCGGTGTACACCAAACGCACATTGGGCGCCAAGCGGGCGACATGGGAATAGCCATTGGGTGCCGGGTCATACAAGCCGACCGGGTTAAGCAATTGCACTGCGGGGTTAGAATTTTTATCCATAAAGTACGCACCTTGGGCAGTTGAATAAACAAGCGCGCTATTCAACCACTCCAGCTAATACCTGTGCCAGCAACCTCGCGACACATGCCAAAAATATGCAAGGATGTCGCGCTGCACTGCATAAAAATCCCGCTTTCAAGGATGTCCATGACTGCCATCAACACCCAAATGCCCCTTATCCCGGGGCGTCTTGAGCAAATGTCGACCCGCATTGCGTTTTTTATCGCTGGCTTCACCCTTGCGGCCTGGGCCCCACTGGTGCCCTACGCTAAAGCACGGGCCGGGCTCGATGAAGCGACCTTGGGTCTGTTACTGCTGTGCCTGGGCGCAGGCTCTATCCTGGCGATGCCCGTAGCCGGGATTCTGGCGACACGCTTTGGTTGCCGACGGGTATTGATCGGTGGAACGCTACTGATCTGCCTCGCGCTGCCGCTGCTCGCGACTGCCAGTTCGATGCCGCTGCTGGTTGCAACACTGTTCGTGTTTGGTGCAGGCCTGGGGTGTGTCGACTCCACCGTCAACCTGCAAGCCGTGATCGTTGAGCGCGCCAGCGGACGCAATATGATGTCGGGCTTTCATGGGTTGTTCAGTGTCGGCGGGATTGCTGGCGCAGCTGGCGTCAGCGCGCTCTTGGCGTTGGGCCTGTCGCCGCTGTGGGCGATTGTGGTGGTCATTGTGTTAACCCTCGCCGCACTGCTCAAGGCAGCCCCGCACCTGTTGCCGTATGGCAGTGAAAGCAGCGGCCCGGCGTTTGCCGTGCCCCACGGCGTGGTGCTGTTTATCGGTTTGCTGTGCTTTACCGTATTCCTGGCCGAAGGCGCGATGCTCGACTGGAGCGCAGTGTTCTTGACCACCGAAAAAAATATCGGCGAAGCCTATGCCGGACTTGGCTATGCCGCGTTCGCCTTGACCATGACCGCAGGTCGATTGACGGGCGACACCATTGTCAAACGGCTGGGTGCCCGACGGGTGATTGTAGTGGGAGGGATATTTGCCGCCGCTGGCATGGCCCTGGCGACCCTGGCACCGAGTTGGGAAGTCTCGCTGCTCGGTTATGCACTGGTCGGTATGGGTTGCTCAAACATTGTGCCGGTGCTGTATACCGCCGTCGGCAAGCAGACCGTAATGCCCGAGCACATCGCCGTGCCAGCTATTACGACTTTGGGTTATGCGGGGATTCTCGCGGGGCCTGCGGCCATTGGCTTTATCGCCCATGCCAGCAGCCTGAGCATGGCCTTTTTGCTGATCGCCGCCATGCTGGTGGCAGTAGCCATCAGCGGGCGGATCTTGCGGGTTTAGGCACCATTTTAGCAACATGTGGGAGCGAGCCTGCTCGCTCCCACAGTGCCACTCTAAGAGCCCCGCAGGTCAATCCACTACATCTCGGCCTTGGCCAATAACCGTTTCTCAACCTGAGTGGCTCCGCTCACACCATAGCGTCGGGCGGTCAGTAAGCCGACCAGCCCCATCACCGCGCAAAACATGACGCACACCCACGGGCTCCAAGGCATCAGCGCAATCAGCAACAACGGCGTGGTACTGGCCCAGAGGGCGTAGGCGATGTTGTAGGTGAACGAAATGCCAGAGACGCGGATGGGTGCCGGAAACAGGCCAACCATTACCGACGGCACCACCCCGACAATCCCGCAGGTCAGACCCGCGAAGGCATAAGCCAGACCGGGCAATGCCCATTCTCCGACCAGGCTGGCGTACAACAGGCCGATGCCCAATGGCAGTAGCACGCTGTACAACATGATGCTACGCCACACACCTATACGGTCGACGATCAACCCGGCCAACACGCAGCCGATATTCAAAAATACGATACCCAGACTGCTCAAGGCGAAAGTATGGCTGGCGGTCATGCCAAAGCGCTGCTGCATCACGGTCGGGGTAATGACCACAAACACCACCACGGCACTGGTAAGTACGCAGGTCAGCAACGCAGCCGGCAACAATGAAGCACGGTGATCGCGCAACACGGTGCGCAGCGGGAACTCGGCCCGGCCTTCCTTGCGCTCGCGCAAGGCCAGAAACACCGGAGTTTCGCTGAGCCAGCGGCGCAACCATACGCCAATCACACCGAACACTCCGCCGAGCAGGAACGGAAAGCGCCAGGCGTAGTCGAGGATTTCCGCCGGAGTAAACAGCTGTGCCAGCAGCGTCGCGGTCAAGGCGCCAATCAAGTAGCCAAAGGTCAGCCCGGCTTGCAAAAAGCCCAGGGCAAAGCCTCTGCGACCGGCCGGTGCGTGCTCGGCCACAAACACCCAGGCACTGGGCACCTCCCCCCCGACCGCTGCGCCCTGAAGAATACGTAGCGCCAACAGGATCAACGGCGCGAAGTAACCGATATCGGCATAAGTGGGCATGATGCCGATCAGCAGACACGGCAGTGCCATCATCAGGATGCTCAGACTGAACACCCGTTTTCGCCCTAGGTGATCGGCAAAATGCGCCATCAGAATCCCGCCCAGAGGTCGCGCCAGATAACCGGTCACGAAAATGCCGAAGCTTTGCAGCAAGCGCAGCCATTCGGGCATATCCGGTGGAAAAAACAGCTGACTGAGGGTCAGGGCAAAGAACACGAAAATGATGAAATCGTAGATCTCCAGCGCCCCGCCCAAGGCTGCAAGGCCCAAGGTTTTATAGTCGGAACGGGAAAAACGCACCGTTGTGGCTTGAGTATCGGCAGACATAAATAGGCTCAATATGAACTGGACACGCCTATGTTGGCGCTTGCGGTCGAGGGCGCGAGCATAGCAAATCTTGCAGAAACGACTGGTAAAACCTGTGGGAGCGAGCTTGCTCGCGATCGCAGCGACGCAGTTTTACAGCACTGCCGCAGCGCCTGAATCGCGAGCAAGCCCGTTCCCACAAAGCCTCAACAAGCAACTAGCCTTGCCACCCACCACCCAATGAACCGTATAGCTCAACCAGCGACAGCGACACCTGTGCAGTGCTGTCCACCAGCGCCGCTTCGTTGGCCAGCAGGGCGTTTTGTACGGTCAATACGTTCAGAAAATCCACCGTACCCTGAGCGTACTGCTGGTGAACGCTATCCAGCGCCCGCTGGCTGTGCACCACCGCCTGCTGCAGGCTGTCACGCCGACGCTGGCTGGCCTGGTACGCCACCAGCGCATCGTCCACCTCGTGCCAAGCGCGCAATACGGTTTTTTGATAGGCAATACCCGCCTCTTGCTGGTGCCCCTCCTGCAATTGCAAGGCCCCCTGCAAACGCCCCCCCTCAAACACCGGCACGCTCAAGCCTGGGCCAAACGCAAAGCTGCGTGCGCCCCAACTGCCCAGATCCGACAGTTGCATGGCCTGCAAGCCCAGACTGCCTGACAAGGTAATTCGCGGATAAAAATCTGCTTTGGCCATACCGATGGCGGCCGTCGCTGCATGCAATTGCGCCTCGGCACGGCGGATATCGGGACGTCGCTGAGCCAACTCGCTCGGCAGACCGATCGGCACACTAGCGCCATAGGCCGGCACAGGTGCTGCAACGCTTAATTGCTCCTGCAATGCTCGAGGTTCGCGGGCCAGGAGCATGCTCAGGGCATTGATCAATTGCGCGCTACGCTGTTGCAGCGGTGCCAGGCGCGCTTCGATTTCGGCTACCTGAGCAGCGGCTTCCGACACCTGCAAGTCAGTGGCTACCCCTTCCTGGACCTGCAAGCGGGTCAACTCCAGGCTACGCCGGGCGATTTGCAGGTTTTGCTCCACCACCGCCAGGGACTGTTGCGTACCACGCAACTGAATATAGTGCTGCGCCGTCTGCACGAGCACCAGCAACTGCACCCCGTGCCGGTCCTCTGCTGCCACTTGCACCGATGCATCGGCGGCCTCGACCGAGCGTTTGACCCGGCCCCAGAGGTCAGCCTCCCAACTGAATCCCAAGCCTCCATTCCACAGATTGAACGCCTGCTTGCCGCCGTTTCCCGAAGGATCGTTCAAACCCTGCTGACTGTTACGGCTGCGATTGTAACTGGCCGTCCCGTCCACTTCGGGCAAGGTATCGGCGTTTATCTGACGGCGTATCGCAAGGCTTTGCTCCAGGCGACTGGTCGCCATTTGCAGATCAAAGTTGCTCTGTTGCGCCTCGCGCACCAGAGCCGATAATTGCCGGTCGCCAAAACTGTCCCACCAACGCGGATCTACCGCCGACTCGACGGCCCGGCTATGCCCCGTTTCAGTGGGCACCGGCGCCCAATTGGCTGCCAGCTTGGGCACGGGCGCCTGAAAATCCGGACCCACCACGCAACCACTCAGGCCCAGTACGCTGTAACAGGCCATGGCACAGGCCAACAGATTGTTTTTCATCGGGCGCTGACCTGCTGATCGAGCACAGAGGCAGTGTCGATGGACGCATCTACCGACATCCCGAGGCGTAATTGACTGGCCAGTAACTGCCCTTGATCAAGAGTGACTTTCACCGCAATTCGCTGCGCGACCTTGGTGAAGTTCCCCGTTGCATTATCCGGGGCAATTGCCGAGAACGTCACACCGGTGGCCGGGGCGATGCTGTCGACCGTGCCTTGCAGAGTCTCGCCGGGAAAACTGTCGACCCGTATCGTCACGCGCTGCCCCGCCTGCATACTCGTCAGCTGGTGCTCTAGAAAGTTGGCCACCACGTATGCGCTGGCCAGCGGCACCACCGCCAGCACCGTATCGCCGGGCTTGACGTAAGCGCCAAGACGCAAGCTGCGCCGACCTACGACACCGTCGAAGGGTGCTACCAGTTGGGTGTGCGACAAATCCAACTCTGCCCTCGCCTGCAAAGCCTCGGCATAGTGCACCGAGGCTTGTGCGGCGGTGGCTTGAGCTGCCAGCACCCGGGTTTGCTGGCGAGCGGCTTCCAGGGCAGCCTTGTGCTGGGCCAACTCTGCCCGCGCAGTCTGCGAGCGGTTTTTCGCCTGCTGGGAGTTTTGCAGCGTGCCTGCTCCCTGCCCCGCCAGATGCTGATAGCGCTGCAACTCATGCTCGGCAAACTCGACCTGCGCTAAATCGGCATCAACCGTTGCCTTGGCCTGTTCAATCAGCGAGCGCTGACGCTCCAGCATCGCCAACGCATTGGCCCGTTGTGCCTGGGCAGTGGCAACGCTGGCTTGTGCCGCTTGCACGGCGGCCTGGTAGTCCAGTGGATCGATTCGCGCCAGCAACTGCCCGGCCTTGACCGGCTGATTGTCCTGCACCAGTACTTCGTCGATAAACCCAGCGACTTTCGGCGCTATCAAGGTGTAATCGGCGCTGACAAACGCATCATTAGTGGTCTGCACTGTGCCCGTGACGAAAACCAGCCGCCATACTCCGTACAGTACGATAGCTACCAGCGCACCCGCACCGGCCATGACCAAAGGCTTGCGCCCGTTTGTTGTACTCATTTCACTGCTCCAACAGGTGTGCCCGGCGCGTAGATCCGCGTGGGGCCAAAAGGGATTAACACAATCAACAAAAGCGCCAGGGCGGCCATGTACAGATAAAGATCAGCCGAGGTCAGCACCACCGCCTGCTGATGAACCCGGCGCGCTAGATCGGTGCCGGTACTGACCAGCGGTGAGTTGCCTAGACGGTCGAGCAGCATTGTTGAATGGAAGTGCTCGCGATTGAGGGTCAGCACCCCCAGCACGCTGCTCGCAGCAACCGCCGAAAAGCCTTTGACGGTATTGAACCAGGCCGATGCGAACGGCCCGTCAGCAGGGTTCAGGCCACCCGTGGCGAGCATCAGCAGTGGGATCACCGCCATTGGCTGAGCAATGATTTGAATCGCCTGCACGCCGTAAAAATTCTCGCGATTCCATATCGACGTGACCTGCGAACCGATGCCGCATGCCAACGCCAACAACGCCAGACCAATGGCCAACACCCAACGGCAATCGACCCAGCGCAGGTTGCACAGCGCAACCACCAACGGCAGTGCAATCAATTGTGGCAAGGCCACCAGCAACATCACTGGAGCGGTTTCAAGCGGACGATAACCCTGCACCTGGGCCAGATAGCCCGACGGAATCTTGATCACTGCCAGCAATACAAACAGCACCCCGCCCAGGGTCAGCAAGGCATGCGCAAGGTTGCGAATTTTCAGCAGTTGCAGCTTGAAAAATGGCAGCGGGTGCGACCACTCATTAATAAAAAACAGCACCATCAGGGCCGTACCGCCGACAATAAAAAAACTGATCATCGGCGACTCGAACCAGTTCAACCGCTGGCCCAACTCCAGTGCCAACACCAGCATGATCAACCCCGGCAAGCCAAGTAGCAGGCCGCGCCAGTCAAACTGTTTGAAGCGTTCCAGACGCAAGGGATCCTGCGGCAAGCCCCAGGCCACGCAGGCCATCGACAGCAAACCCAACGGGATGATCTGCCAGAACGCCCATTGCCAACCGGCGTACTCCACCCACCAGGCGGACAGCGGCGTACCAAAGCTGGGGCCAAAGGTGGCGGTCAGCGCATAACTGCCCAACCCGTACAGACGAATGCCCGGCGGTAAAAAGCGCAGCGCCACGGACATCAGCATCGGCGGCAATGCTCCACCGGCAAAGCCCTGCAAGGTGCGCAGCAACAGCAACACATCGACATTAGGGGCAAACGGACAAAGGATGCCCAGCAGCAAAAAAGCGCCGATGGCACATAGGGTAAAGCGACGCAAAGAGAAGGTGGCCGCACACCAGGGCGCGAAGGCCATGGCACTGATCGACGTGGCCGAGTACACCGCCAGCAGCCAGGTACTTTCGTCATAACCGATGCCCATCGCCCCGCGAATGTCGGGCATGGCCACCTTGGTCACATTCTCGTTAAAACCCGAGACCAGCACCGCAAGCAATACCCCAAGCAGTCCGGTAAAAATCCGCAGGCCAAAGGCTGTACTAATGACCGGTGCCGAGCTGGCGTTGCCCGCTGTACTCGCTACCAGAGACGTCACACTCGGCCCCCTGAGGCCAAATTTGTTCCATGCTCAAACCGCCAATACATAGCTGACTTCCTCGTCTAAATAGATGACAGAAAGTTTAATCAGCTCGCATTGCTATAAAAATTGATAAATAGCTAACCTTGGAGTGCGCCAGACGCAACAATCAACCTGGACTGTGGAAGTGAGCTTGCGCGCGATGCAGACGGCGCGGTCTGGCGGCTAAACCGCGTTATCACAGAAGGTTTTCAGGGTGCGACGCAGCCAGCGGTGGGCATGGTCGTTGTCCAGGCGCGGGTGCCAGGCCTGGACGATTTCTACCGGTTGCAAGGTGATCGGCAACTCGAACGCACGCAGTTTCAACCCCAAAGGCTCCAGGGTTTTGAGCAGCACTTGCGGCATCAGCGGCAAGATCAGATCGGCTCCGGCCAGGGCAAAGATCGCCGAGTAAAAAGTCGGCGTGGTAAACAATACTCGACGCTCCAGCCCCTGCTCGGCCAGCAGCGTATCAATCGGCCCACGGGCATGGCCCCGGCGCGAAACGCTGATGTGGTCAAAACCGGCAAATATCTGCGGCGTAATCGGCTGGTCGAAAATCGGGTGCCCCTCGCGGGCCAGCCCCACAAAGGGGCAGGTAAACAGCCGTTGTACCTTGATATCCGAACTGAAACGGTTGGTTGCGCAAATGGTCAGGTCAATGCGCCCTTCGTTCAGCGCTTGATCATCGGTAAAACCTTCAGGCACGACCCGCAAAGTAGCCTTGGGCATTTCCAGGGCCATTTGCTGGCGTAAAGCTGCGCCATAAACACCAAAGAACACGTCATTGGCACGAATGCTGAACGTGCGCTCAAGTTCACGCAAATCGGTGGCCTGGCTTTGGGTGAAGACCCCGTGCGCCAACTCCACCGCTCCGCGTACCTGCTCACGCAACTCCAGTGCTCTGGGTGTGGGAACCAGCCCGCGTCCGGACCGCACCAGAATAGGGTCATTCAAGGCTTCGCGGATCCGGGTCAGGGTACGGCTCATGGCCGGAGCGCTAAGGTTCATGCGCCGGGCAGCGCCTACCACCGAGCCTTCTTCAAGCAAGATGTTCAAGGCAACCAGCAGATTCAAGTCAGGTATTTGCATAGGCCAAAGGTTATCGCTAAGTAGAGAACTCGTCATGCACCATTGTTGCGCATGAGGTAAAACAGTTTCGCTCACACTTAGCTAGCTAACTAAGTGTGCCATTGATACATTGCCGCTCGTCAGGTTTGTGCCTGACGCTCTCTTTGGTTGAGATTTTTGGCCATTACCGGATCCCCATGATGGTAATGGCCTTTTTTACGCCCTCCATTGCTCCTCCCCCACCACCATAGAGCCATACCACGTGGTGGACCCGCTCAACCTGAACTACGCTGGCAGCCCAATCCATTACAGCGATTGGGGACTCTATGCAGCTAGGCAAAAAGATTTCGAATCTGGAACGACTGGCCTGCAAGTACTATCGCTGGATTCATGCAACTCGTATCAGCCTGGCGTTCCTGATTACCTTTATCGTCATTCGCTATTTCAAGCTTGACGGTGCCTCCTACGCCCTGATCACCATGTTGATCGTCATGGGCCCGCAACCATATTGGGGCAATGTATTTTCCCGGGCACTGCAACGAACCGGCGGCACAGTTCTGGGCGCGCTATCCGGCCTGGTGTCGTTGTACCTGGAAATGTATTCGTTTCCTTTGATGCTGTTGTGGTGCGCGGTCATGATGTTTGTCGCCGGTTACCTGACCTTGGGCAAACACCCCTATATGGCCCTGCTGATCGGGGCCACACTGGCGGTGGTCAGTTGCGCTCCGCCCAATGACATGGAGTCAGCCATAACGCGCAGCCTTTATGTATTGGCGGGTTCGTTACTGGCCATGCTCTATACCAGTATTTACCCGCAACGGGCCTATACCGACCTGCGGATCAAATTCAGCGAAAGCCTGGGCAAAATCAACAGCCTGTACTCGGCGTACTTCTCGCCCCGGGTCCCCGAGCGGCCGGACCTGGATGATCAACTGAAGGACGAACTGGACACAATTGTGAAGTTGCGCAACTACATGGTGCCTGCCAGCAACGAGAGCAACCTGAAGCCGCAAGTGTTCGGGTCATTGCAAACCCTGCACCGCAATCTACTGGCAACCATGAGCCTGATGATTGATGCGTACTGGTCTTCGCGTGAAAGTCATCTGCTGATTGAAAGCGAGCCATCCCTGAACGACCTTCATAACTTGATCCCGCAAGCACTGGAGTCCTTGCAGAACAAGCTGTGCATGGGAATTTCGAACAACCAGATCAGTGGCGAGCTACGCCAGAAAACCCAGGATCTGCAGGAGCTTGTACTCAAGAGTCTTGAAGGCAAAATTAACGAAACACCCTTTTATGCCTATGTCTGGCTGAGCCTGGAAATGCTCAGGCAACTGACCGAGCTCAACGATCAATTGCATGCTGCGCTCTACCACAATAACCACAGACACTTGTTCAAAAACGGCAAGCTTCCGGATGAGAAATAACCTTTAACCCTCAACTTTAGCGGTGTGCTTGCGGGGGCTCACGAGCCCCTTTCAAATCACAGGCTCTTGTATGAGTTGCGGCTATATACAGGTTATTTCCTAAGTATTTTGATGACTTATCGCACTATAGATGAAGATTTATCTATCAAAAACGACGTATCAACAAGTCATAAACGATGATAAAGCCGCCATAAAAAACAACATAACTTATTGTTTAATATAAATTTTTATAAAAAGTACCATCTTCTCATTTCTGTCAACAACCTCTTTACGCCCCTCCTGCCTCACCTGGCCTGCCGAGAATTATGGTCTAGGCTCTGCTCGCACCCGTATTAATGGATTTGAACGGATGAGCCAATGAAACGACAGCCTGCTTTAACAAGCACACCCAAATCTCACCGAGCCTTCGCACGTACTCAACGTGCGGGGTGGTTTGCATGCGCGAACGCCGGACCGGCACTCCAGAATTTTAATTTTATCGCACTGTAGATAGGAGGGCTTATGCAGCTCACCCCCAGAGAAGTCGAAAAGCTGATGATTTACACCTTGTCGGACGTGGCATTCCGGCGAAAGGCTCGCGGCTTGAAATTGAACTATCCAGAAGCCGTTTCAATTATCACCGTGACCGCGATGGAAGGCGCACGGGACGGCAAGTCGGTTGAGGACGTAATGACTGAGGCCAGCAAGGTGCTGACCAAAGATGACGTGATGGAAGGCGTCAGCGACTTGATTCCCAACGTACAGGTTGAAGCGATTTTCACCGACGGCAGCCGCTTGGTCACGGTTCACGACCCGATCAAATAACGGTCTGCCATACACCCGGTTAACGCAAAACAGACACGTTTTGAGGAGTCAGTCATGAGCACCAAAGAAACCAAAGAAGCAGCAGGCCCGCACCAGGATACTCACCCCAACCACAGCATCCCTCACGCCAAAAACCCCGGGGGCGTACACAAGGGCAATGAAGCCGATGTGCCCCTGGGCGGCACCATCTACGCCAGCACGCCGATCACGTTCAACGAAGACCGTCCTGTCACCAAAGTCAAAGTGCGCAACACCGGTGACCGCCCGATTCAGATCGGCTCTCATTTCCACTTTTTCGAAGTCAACCGTGCCCTGGAGTTCGACCGTGCTGCTGCCTTTGGCAAGCGTCTGAACATCTCGTCCACCACGGCTATCCGCTTCGAGCCGGGCGATGAAATTGAAGTGCCGCTGGTTCCCTTCGGTGGCAAGCAAACCCTTTACGGCTTCAACAACCTGGTCGATGGCTGGGCACCGGACAAGCTCACCAGCAACCATGAGCGCCCGGAAAAACTGCAAGCCATCCAGCGCGCGCGCGATCACGGCTTCAAGTTCTCCGCGCCGTCCAAGCCCGTCAACGACAAGTAACCGCCGCATTCTCATTTTTTGCATACGCGCCGTCGAGCCATTGACGCATGCGCGGCATTAGAAAGGAGCCACCGATGCCAACCATTTCACGCAAAGAATACGCAGGCCTGTTCGGCCCAACCACAGGCGATAAAATCCGCCTGGGTGACACCAACCTGTTTGTCGAGATTGAAAAAGACCTGCGCGGTTACGGCGACGAATCCGTATACGGCGGCGGCAAGTCACTGCGCGACGGTATGGGGGCCGACAACACACTGACCCGCGATAACGGCGTGCTGGACCTGGTGATCACCAACGTCACCATCATCGACGCGATCCAGGGCGTGATCAAAGCCGACGTCGGGATCCGTGACGGCAAAATTGTCGGGATCGGTAAAAGCGGCAACCCAGGCACCATGAATGGTGTGACCCCGGGCCTGGTGGTCGGTGTGAGCACCGACGCCATCTCCGGCGAGCACCTGATCCTGACCGCTGCGGGGATCGACACCCACGTTCACCTGATCTCTCCACAACAGGCCTATCACGCGCTGTCCAACGGCGTGACCACCTTCTTCGGCGGCGGCATTGGCCCAACCGACGGCACCAACGGCACCACCGTAACGCCAGGCCCGTGGAACATCCGCCAGATGCTGCGCTCTCTCGAAGGGCTGCCGATTAACGTCGGCATGCTCGGCAAGGGCAACTCCTTTGGCCGCGACCCGTTGGTCGAGCAGCTCATTGCCGGTGTGGCCGGCTTCAAGGTTCACGAGGACTGGGGCGCCACCTCCAACGCACTGCGTCATTCGCTGCGTACGGCAGATGAGTTCGACGTCCAGGTCTCGGTGCACACCGACAGCCTGAACGAATGCGGTTATGTCGAAGACACCATCGATGCCTTCGAGGGTCGCACTATTCATACCTTCCACACTGAAGGCGCCGGTGGCGGTCATGCCCCCGACATCATCAAGGTGGCCAGCCAGAACAACGTGCTGCCCAGTTCGACCAACCCGACCCTGCCCTACGGCATCAACAGCCAGGCCGAGTTGTTCGACATGATCATGGTCTGTCACAACCTCAACCCTAACGTGCCGGCCGACGTGTCGTTTGCCGAAAGCCGGGTACGCCCGGAAACCATCGCCGCCGAAAACGTGCTGCAGGACATGGGCGTGATTTCCATGTTCTCCAGTGACTCCCAGGCCATGGGCCGGGTCGGTGAAAACTGGCTGCGGGTGATGCAAACCGCCCACGCAATGAAAGCCTCGCGGGGCAAGTTGCCGGAAGACAGTGCCGACAACGATAACTTCCGAGTCCTGCGCTACGTGGCCAAGATCACCATCAACCCGGCTCTGGCCCAGGGTATCAGCCATGTACTGGGCTCGGTCGAAGTCGGCAAAATGGCCGACCTGGTGCTGTGGGATCCGCGCTTCTTCGGTGCCAAGCCGAAGATGGTGATCAAGGGCGGCATGATCAACTGGGCCGCCATGGGTGACCCCAACGCTTCCCTGCCTACCCCGCAGCCGGTGTTCTACCGCCCGATGTTTGGCGCCTTGGGCAAAACCCTGCAAGACACGTGCGTGACCTTCGTGTCCCAGGCGGCATTTGACGACGGCGTGAAAGAAAAGGCCGGACTGGAGCGTCAGGTGATAGCCGTTCGCGGCTGCCGTACCGTCTCTAAAAAGAACCTGGTGCGCAACGACCAGACTCCGCATATCGACGTCGACCCTGAAACCTTTGCCGTGAAAGTCGACGGTGTACATGCCACATGCAAGCCCATCGATGTGGCGACCATGAACCAGCGTTATTTCTTTGGCTAAGGCCTGAACGGGCAGCCACCGTGGAGGCATTGGTTCCCCGGTGGCAAACGCCCGGCAAATGATTCAGGGAAGGAGTTTGCGACGTGATTTTGATTGAACACATTCTGGGCAACGCCAAGAAAGACCCGCACTGGAAGCAAAAGCTGGAAGCCGCCAACGTCGACCTGCTGGTGCTGGACCAGCGTGAGGCGCAGAAAAGCCGCTGCCGACGCACCAGCCTCGGCGGGCTGGATCTGGGTATCTCGCTGGAGCGCAATGTCGTGCTGTCCGACGGCGATGTGCTGCTATGGGATGAAGCCACCAACACCGCGGTCGTGGTGCAACTGAACCTGAGAGACGTGATGGTGATCGATCTCAAGGAACTGAAACAACAGCCTCTGGACGTACTGATCAAAACCAGCTTTGAACTGGGCCATGCCCTGGGTAACCAGCACTGGAAAGCCGTTACCAAACACAATGAGGTCTACATCCCGCTTACCGTCGAAACCAAAATGATGGATTCGGTGATGCGCACTCACGGTTTTCAACACCTGCCGTACGCCTTTATAGGCGGCGCTGAGATTCTGCCCCTGCTCACCACTTCCGAAGCGCGCCTGCTGTTTGGCGGTGCCGAAGAAACCGACACCCACGTTCACGTGGCCAGCCCGCAAGACAAGCTGGAGGCCGCGGCCCTGAAAATTCAAGGCCTGCACAGCCACGACTCACACAGTCATAGCCACGATGACGGCCATACGTTTCACAGCCATAAGCACTGAACCCGGCAAGAAGGCGCATAGATGAACGCATCAGATCTAATTCGCATCATGCAGTTTGGCGATTCCGTATTGCCAGTGGGTGCCTTTTCGTTCTCGAACGGCGTGGAGTCCGCCATTCAGAAAGGCATCGTTCACGATGTCGCGACCCTCAAAGGCTTTGTTCTTACCGCGCTAAAACAAGCGGCCAGTTGTGACGGCATGGGCGTCGTCGCGGCGCACCGGGCCGCCGTTGCCGATGATCGCGACGGTATTTTGCGCGCCGACTGGGCGGTCAATAACCGCAAGCTCAACGAAGAAAGCCGCTTGATGGCCACGCGCATGGGCAAAAAACTGGCCGAAATGTCGATCCATGTCGTCGAAAAACCCTTGGTGCGCTGGTGGCTGGAGCAGATCAAGGCGGGTAACGCTGCGGGCACCTACCCCGTCACCCAGGCAGTAGTGATGTCGACCCAGGGCATTGGCGCCCGCGAAGTGGTGGTGATGCACCAGTACGGTGTCGCCATGACCATTCTTAGCGCTGCCATGCGCCTGATGCGGGTCACACACTTGGACACCCAGCACATCCTGTTCGAACTCAATCACGACATTGAAGCCTTCTGCGACATCGCCGAAATCGGCGATATCGAGCAGATGTCCTCCTATGTACCGATCGTCGATGTGCTCGCCGCCGTACACGTGAAAGCGCATGTGCGGCTCTTCATGAACTGACACCCGATGGCCTGCGTTGACCTGTGTCGACGCTCAATCAGCTCCCCTATTTGTTAAGGAATAAACCGTGAAAAAGATTACTCGTATTGGTATTGGCGGCCCGGTCGGTTCAGGTAAAACCGCGATCATCGAAGTGATCACCCCGATCCTTATCAACCGTGGCTACAAGCCGCTGATCATCACCAACGACATCGTCACCACCGAAGACGCCAAGCAAGTCAAACGCACCCTCAAGGGGATTCTCGACGAAGACAAGATTCTCGGCGTCGAGACCGGTGCTTGCCCGCACACTGCTGTGCGTGAAGACCCGAGCATGAATATTGCAGCCGTCGAGGAAATGGAAGAAAAGTTCCCCGACAGCGACCTGATCATGATTGAAAGTGGCGGCGACAACCTGACCCTGACCTTTAGCCCCGCCCTGGCTGACTTCTATATCTACGTGATCGACGTGGCAGAAGGCGAAAAAATCCCGCGCAAGAACGGCCCGGGTCTGGTGCAGGCAGATATTCTGATCATCAACAAAATTGACCTCGCACCTTATGTGGGCGCCAGCCTGGATGTAATGGAAAGCGACACCAAAGTGGTGCGCGGCAACCGTCCGTATATTCTCACCAACTGCAAGACCGGCCAGGGCATCGAGGAGCTGGTGGACATGATCGAGCACATGTTCCTGTTCGCCCAGAAACCGGCAGTCAAGAGCGAGGTCACTGCATGACAGCGCTGAGCCAAATCGTGAACAACCCGTCACGGCTTCGCGCTCACTCACTCGGTAATGCTGCGCCGGAGCTGGCGCAGTACCAGGACGAGCCGCCGCAAATGCACAGCGGTGCCGCGGGCAAAAGCGGCTACCTGCGACTGGGTTTTGAGAAACGCGGCAATCGCAGCATCCTGGCTGATATGGAGCGGCGTGTACCGTCGCTGGTGCAGCGGGCACTGTATTGGGATGAAGAAATGCCCGAGCTGCCTTGCGTCACCATGATTTCAACCTCGGGCTGCGTGTTGCAGGGCGACCGCTTGGCCACAGA
The DNA here is from genome assembly GCF_037055265.1 of Pseudomonas sp. ML2-2023-6. Classification (NCBI taxonomy): domain Bacteria; kingdom Pseudomonadati; phylum Pseudomonadota; class Gammaproteobacteria; order Pseudomonadales; family Pseudomonadaceae; genus Pseudomonas; species Pseudomonas sp. ML2-2023-6. The sequence goes on from NZ_CP146347.1 coordinate 3,879,431, forward strand.
CGTGAATGTGGGGGTGGGTGCCTGCGGGCATGTCACCACCCAGTCTGCGACCAAAGTGCATTCGATGAATGCCAACTATGCCTCGCAAATCCAGCACTTTCGGGTCGAAGAAGACGGCTATCTGGAGTTTATGCCCGACCCGCTGATCCCCCATCGCAATGCGCGATTCATCACCGACACCCGGATAAAGATCCACCCCACGGCGACAGCGATCTACTGCGAAATTCTGATGTCGGGGCGCAAGTACCACCATGTGGATGAGCGCTTCGGGTTTGACGTGTACTCCTCACGAGTGAGCGCCGAGAACCTTGAAGGCCGCGAGCTGTTTGTCGAGAAGTACATTCTTGAGCCGAAGAAGGAGAGCCTGGACGCCGTCGGCGTGATGCAAACCTTCGACGTGTTTGGCAACGTGGTGTTGCTCACACCCAAGGAGCATCACGACAGGATTGTGGCGCGTATCCCGGCGCTCTTCGACATGACGGCAGGCTTGGCCAGCGGCGTCACTCGCCTGCCCAACGATTGCGGCCTGATCTTCAAGGTGCTGGGCAATGACAGTGGCGAGGTCAAGGCGCAAATCCGCGAGTTCTGGAAAGTCGCACGCGAAGAGATCCTGGGCATAACGCTGCAACCGCAGTTTCTTTGGCGATAGCAGAAAACCTGTAGCAGCTGTCGCAGGAACGAGGCTGCGTCCGAGGACAGAGTCCTCGTAAACCCGGTGGACGCGGTGTATCTGAAAGACCGGGCTGCATGACTTTACGACGGCTTCGCCGCCGAACGCAGCCTCGTTCCTTCGGCAGCTGCTACACAAGCGGTTCCGGCAAAGTACACAAAAGGGAGAGTCATCATGCAAGCGGCTTCCAAATGGTCAAAAATAGCGGATGGCAACGTCGTCCTTGAGTTTATCGACGTCACCCTGCGCGGCTGCGCTCAAGTCATGTTCCAGAACAACCCTCTGACCGGACTGCTGTTTTTTGCCGCGATCTTTGTTGGAGCCTTTGCCGAGGGGCTTCCTGCCGTAGCCTTCGGCAGTGTATTAGGCACCGCGGTGGCAACCTTTACCGGCATACACCTCAAGGACCGCAAATCCTGGAAGGCCGGTCTGTACGGCTATAACGGCTGCCTGGTCGGTGTCGCCTTGCCGACCTTTCTCGAGGCCACGCCAATTCTGTGGCTGTGCATCATTCTGGGCAGCGTGGTCTCGGTGATCGTCACCATTTGCATCGCCGACATTCTGAAAACCTGGAAAGTCGCCGCCCTGACCGCCCCCTTCGTACTGGTCACCTGGACCATGTTCCTGGCCAGCTACGCCTTCGGCGGCATGAACATCACCACCTTGCCGGTGCCCAACCTGCCCCATGACCTGATCGCGCATAACAGCAACCTGTTCGACGGCATTCATTGGCTCGATGGCACCTTCTATGGCATCTCCGAAGTGTTTCTGTTCAGCAGTGTGATCGGCAGCGTGTTGCTGCTGGCGGGACTGGCGGTGTCATCGTTGTGGGCGGCGGTTTTTGCCTTCTGCGGTTCGCTGTTGGCGATTCTTGTGGCCACAGTGTTGCAGGCAGAACACTCCAGTATCAACAATGGACTCTACGCATTCAGCGCCGTGCTGACCGCTATCGCCCTGGGTTCAACCTTCAACAAGCCCAGTTGGCGCGTACTGATCTACACCCTGATCGGGGTGATTTTCACTGTCTTTGTGCAGGGGGCCTTGAATACAGTACTGGCCCCGGTTGGAATCCCGACCCTGACCATGCCGTTTGTGCTGGCCTCCTGGCTGTTCCTGGTGCCCAACAAAGACGTGATGCCGGCCCACCGCCAATAACTTTCGATCCTTTTGCCGGAGTTCTTCCATGAGCGCGATTGCCCTCCCCCTGACGAATGCCGAACCGGTGAACACCACACGGCGTGCCATTTATCTATTGACCGGTTTGATCGTGGCCAACCTCCTCGCCTGGGCTTGGGCTTTTATCGAGTTCGGCAGTAATCCGGTGTTGATGGGCACAGCTTTGCTGGCGTACAGCTTCGGCTTGCGTCACGCCGTGGATGCGGACCATATTGCGGCCATCGACAACGTGACGCGCAAGTTGATGCAACAGGGCAAACGACCGATTGCCGTGGGCACCTGGTTCTCCTTGGGACACTCCACCATTGTGGTGCTGGCGTCTTTCGCAATTGCGGCCACCGCGATGGCCTTCAAAGACGATATGGAGTGGTTCCATGAAACCGGCGGCCTGATTGGTACGCTGGTGTCATCGGTGTTCTTGCTGCTGTTCGGCTTGCTCAACCTGGTAATCCTGATATCGGTGTACAAGAAGTTCAGACAGGTAAAGGCCGGACACACCCTGGCCCCCGAAGAGCTGGACCTGATCGTCACCAACAAGGGTGGCCTGATGGCACGGATCTTTGGCCGAGTGTTCAACCTGGTCAATAAAAGCTGGCATATGTACCCGGTGGGTTTTCTGTTCGGCCTGGGGTTCGACACCGCCACCGAAATCGGCCTGCTGGGCATCAGCGCCACCAGCGCCTCGCACGGCATCAGCCTGTGGTCGATCATGGTGTTCCCGGTGCTGTTCGCAGTGGGCATGGCCCTGATCGATTCACTGGACAACTTCGTGATGATTGGCGCCTACGGCTGGGCCTTCTCCAAGCCAGTGCGCAAGCTTTACTACAACATCACCATCACTGCCGCCTCGGTAGTGGTCGCGCTGTTTATCGGCGGCGTCGAAGCGCTGGGGTTGATTGCCGACAAACTTCAACTAACCGGCGGGATATGGACGCCAATCAACGCAATAAGTGAAAACTTCGGCGAAATTGGCTACTGGATCATCGGCATGTTTGTGCTGTGCTGGCTAATTTCTGCCGTTAACTACTACCTGCGCGGCTATGACCAATTGGCCGCCAATACCTGATGCAGGCTCAAGCACGCGGGATCGTATCTGGCAGTCGAAAAAACCTGACCTACACTCCCATCACCCCTTAACAGACGCGTCGTAGGTGCCATGACTTTATTACAGGACGTAAGAAATCGGATCTCCTTTGCCTATGGGGTCGCCTTGTTGGTGGCAATCAATGGCTTTTTATTATTTTTGCCGGTGTTGCAACGTGGCGTCGCCCACGCCAATTCTATCTCTGGCTCATTCGATACCTGGAAGGAGGCATTAAGCTTTTTAGCCCTGCTGGAAATCCCCGGGTTTGTGGTGGGGTTTGTCCTGCTGCTGATGTCACTGGGGCTATTGATCAGGTCGCGCATCAGCTGGTTCTTCGCCTTGCTGCTGTTGGTGGCCACCGTCTGTGTTGATTTTTTCATCCTTAAAAAACCCGACGGCGTTACCTTCTACTCACTGTTCACCATTGCCGTTCTGGCCTTTTATTGGCGCCGATTCGACCACTACAGCCTGGCCACGGGCAGCTTCTTCGCGGTGGTCAGCATCGCCTCACTAATTGTCTACAGCACCCTGGGCACGCTCTACATCGGTGACGGCTTTGCACCGCCAGTAACTGACCTCCCGTCAGCGTTCTACTTTGCCATAGTGGTGATGTCGACCGTGGGCTTTGGCGACATCGTCCCGCATAGCACCGATGCACGGTTTTTCACCCTGACGGTGATCATCCTGGGCATCACCATCTTCGCGATTTCGGTGGCGTCCATTGCCGGCCCGCTGATCAGCAACAACATCCAACGAATCGTTAAAGGCAGGATTACCCACATGGCCCGTAAAAATCACTACATCCTCGTTGGCGTCGGCTCCCTTGCCCAAAACGTCTACAAAGGCCTGACTGATCGTGGCGAGCACGTCACCGTGGTGTGTGCCACCGGTAGTCAGCACGATCTGCCGGAAAAGGCAGACATCATCGAAGGTGACCCCTCGGCAGCTTCGACCCTGACACTGGCAGGCGCAGCGCAGGCCAAGTACATCGTGACCCTGTGCGACAGCGACGCCGAAAACGTGTTCACCATTCTGGCAGCCAAGGAAGTGGCCGGGGACGATACCCAAATCATCGCCTTGGTCAACGAAACCCGAAACATGCCCAAGGTCAAACGCGTCAACCCGACCATGGTGCTGTCGTTGCCGTTGCTTGGCAGTGAGTTGCTGGTGCGTACCCTTCAGGGAGATGAAATCAACAACGACCTGATCACCGAAATGTTCTTCGGCAAGCGCACTTCGCTGGCGTAAACAGGAGCGGTGTTCTGTGGGAGCGAGCCTGCTCGCGAAGTTCATTCGCGAGCAGGCTCGCTCCCACAGTTGAGGGCTTTATCATGTTTTATTGCGAGGTATCGGGGGCAGGCGTGCCCCTGGCCCCGGCCAACAAACCCAGCTCAACCGCTGCAAAGCCAATCACCAGACTGATCACCAGATAGCAGATGGAGACAAATACACCGGCTGGGTCTTTCATCATTTCAACCGCGCCGAATACGAAGCTCGAAAACGTGGACAGCCCGCCCATGATCCCTGTGCCGACCATCACGTGTACGTACTGATTGATCCGGTTGCTTTTAAACAGTGACGTAGCCACCCCCAGAAGGAACGCCGCGACGATATTGGCAACAAAGATATCCATTGGAAAACCATCGGCCAGACGCGGCACCGACAGCATCACAAACTCGCGGCACATGGCGCCAAACGCGCCACCGACAAACACCAGAATGATCATATTCAGCATCTTGTGTACTCCTGTGTCAGCGCGCCAGCCAGGCGCCGAATGCGGCGGCGGCCAGGCCGAGCAGTACCGAGACGATCAAATAACCTGCCGCCCAGGCCCGATCCTTGGCCTTGGCCAGCTTGGAAGCGTCCAGCTGCATACTGCTGAACGTGGTGTAGCCACCCAGAATGCCGGTGAGCACCGCAGCGCTCAAAAAATCGCCATAGCGGTCGCGCCAGTCCACGGTAAACAGAATGCTCAAATAGCCGATCACAAAGGCACCGCTAACGTTGATCAAAAACGTGCCCAGCGGTAAGCCCCCCTTGTAAAACTGCCCGACACGCAACCCGACCCACCAGCGCAACAGCGAGCCCAAACCGCCTCCCAGCCCAACCCAAAACACATCCAGCGCAGTCATGAAAATCCCTCTCGTGCCTGTTGGTTAGTCGAGGGAACTCTAGTTGATAAAATCCGCGAGGGGCATCTTAGCCAATACGAAAGTGTTGGCCCCAGTCGCCTCGAATTGCGGTGCAACACAAAAATTGACTCTGGTCGCATACGGCTAAACACCTTCGCAAGCTCATATTTGCTTAAGCTTTCAAACCGGTGTTCTTGGGATTGGCGAGGTATTTGAGCAGCAGGGTCGTATTCAACATTTAAGGTAACGACTATCGGCTGGTTGTAGCTGTGGCCTATCGCTACAGCGCCATTTATATCAAGTTCGTCGGTACTCACAACCAGTACGACGTCATTGATGCCAACACCGTTGAACCATGAACATTCGTCCAATCCGCACCGAGCAGGACTACAAGGATGCACTGAAGTCCGTTTCACCATTTTTCGACAATGAGCCACAGCCAGATACTCCAGAAGGTGACTACCTTGAGGTAGTGATCACCCTGATCGAAGCCTATGAAGCAAGGCACTTCCCAATTGACCTTCCCAACCCGGTCGATGCCATACGCTTCAGGATGGAGCCATCCGGGCTATCACCTGCTGACCTTGTGCCTGCTATTGGTCGGCAGAATCGGGTATATGAAGTGCTAAATGGCAAGAGAGCCTTGACGCTCCCAATGATTTGGAAGCTGCATGAGATGTTTGGAATTCCCGCGGAGAGCCTGATCAGGCCCGTGAAATCATAGCTGTCTGATTTTTACGCAGCCTTCGCCAGTGGCTACCACTCATGTGGCGGTGACACACTCGACGGCAGGCAAAATCATGGCAGCGGCTGAAAAGGAGTACCATGCGCTCCGGTTTCGCCCTCCACCATGGACCCCCTATGTTTCCCAACGCTGAACGCTACAACCACTCCACCGAATACGCCAACAAACTGGTCGACCGTATCGGTCAGACCCCAGCCTGGATTGCCCTGCGCATCGGCGTGACCGAAAAACGCATGCGCTACATCCTCGCGGGTTCACGCACGATCAAGGGTGATACCACCGAGATCATCATGAGCTACGCCGAACAGTTCTGCCTGGAGTGCCTGGCCGCCGAAGCCAAGGCCGCCAAAGACCGCGCCAAATCCAAAGCAACAACCCCGGCCAGCGACGCTTAAAACAACCCCAGTTGCCCGCCCACCAGTGCGCTGAAGTCGTCGTCGACAAACACCAGAATCGCGTCCGCTACCGGTTGTAGCTGACGCGTCAGGTAGTGGTCGTAATCCACCTCTGCAGTGCGATTCTCAAGCGGCTGGGGGCCGGCCACGGTGATCACATAGCTGATGGTGCCGCCGTTCTGGTACTGCCGGGGACGACCTTGCAGGTCGTTGTACTCATCGGCCAGCCGCGCCGCTCGCACATGGGGCGGCACATTGCGTTCGTAATCACTGAGCTGACGACGCAGGCGCTTGCGGTAAATCAACAGTTCATCATGCTCACCCGCCAGGGTGCTGCGCACAAAATCCCGTACGTAGTCCTGATAGGGCTGGCGATTGAAGATGCGCAGGTACAACGCCTGCTGAAACTGCTGGGCCAGCGGCGACCAGTCGCTGCGCACGGTTTCAAGCCCCTTGTAGACCATCTCCCGACGCCCGTCCGCGTGCGCCACCAAACCCGCATAGCGCTTTTTGCTGCCCTCCTCGGCGCCGCGAATGGTTGGCATCAAAAACCGGCTGTAGTGGGTTTCGAACTGTAGTTCCAGCGCACTGGTCAGCCCGTATTCGTCGTGCACATGGGCCTGCCACCACTGGTTGACATGCTGCACCAGCTCGCGGCCGATACGCGCGGCGTCCTCTTCACTGTGCTCACTGCGCAGCCAGACGAAGGTAGAGTCGGTGTCACCATAGATCACGCTAAAGCCCTGGGCCTCGATCAGCGCGCGGGTCTTGAGCATGATTTCGTGCCCGCGCAGGGTGATCGACGACGCCAGTCGGGTGTCGAAAAAACGGCAGCCACTGGAGCCCAACACCCCATAAAACGCATTCATGATGATTTTCAGGGCTTGGGATAACGGAGCGTTTTTCTCCCGCTTGGCGACTTCGCGCCCATTGGCCACCCGCTCGATAATGGCGGGCAAACAATGCCGGGTGCGCGAAAAGCGCGCACCGCGAAAGCCCGGTACCGAAGTGTCGTCTCCGGGCTCGCGCAATCCTTCCACCAACCCCAGCGGATCAATCAAAAAGGTGCGGATAATCGACGGATAAAGGCTTTTGTAATCGAGCACCAGCACCGATTCGTACAACCCCGGCTGGGACTCCATCACAAAGCCGCCGGGGCTGGCCTGGGGTGGTTTGTCACCGAGATTGGGGGCGACAAAGCCCTGGCGGTGCATCAACGGCATGTACAAATGGTAAAACGCCGCCACCGAACCACCACTGCGGTCCGCCTCCAGGCCCGTGACCGATGCGCGTTCAAGCAGAAAGGTCAGCAACTCGGTTTTCGCGAAGATCCGCGTCACCAGTTCGCAATCCTTGAGGTTGTAACGCGCCAACGCCGGTTTGTCCTCGGCAAACATGCGGTTGATTTCGTCCATGCGCTGGTACGGGGTGCTGATGTCCTTGCCTTCGCCAAGCAGGGTCTGGGCGACATTTTCCAGGCTAAAGGACGGGAACGACCAGGTCGCCGAGCGCAACGACTCAATACCGTCGATGATCAAACGCCCCGCCGCACTGGCGAAAAAATGGTTTTTGCGGCTGCCGTGTTCGCGCCACTGCATTTCGCTGCCCGCACGTCCCAGCAACAGCGGGATGCCCAGGCGCCGGGCATGCTCGTGCAGCACCCGCAGATCGAATTGCACGACGTTCCAGCCAATGATCGCGTCGGGATCATGCAGCGCCAGCCACTGGTTCAAACGCAGCAGCAGATCGCCCCGGGTGGCGCAGAATTCCAGGTCGAAATTCACTGGGGTATCGGCCTCGGTGGCCTTGCCCAGCATATACACCTGACGCTGGCCGCAGCCCTCAAGGGCAATCGAATACAGATCGCCCTGGGGGCTGGTTTCGATATCCAGCGACACCAGCTTCAAGCGCGGCCGATAGTCTGGATGGGGTTTCATCTGGGTGTTCAACAACGGGCCGTTGGCCTGAGCGCTGCCGCCGAAACTGACTGGCGCAGTGATAAAGCGCTCCATCAGGAAGCGCTCCGGCGGACGTACATCGGCCTCATACACATCCACCCCGGCGCGACGCAGCCGCTGGGCAATGTCCATCAATTGACCGTGCTGTTGGCAGTAAAGCCCAATGACCGGGCGCGACTGAAAATCACACAGCGCCAACTCACGAAACTCGACCCCACGCTCATCCCCCAACAGTGCCTGTGCCTGTGCACACTGCACCGTAGGGATAAACGCAGTAGACGTCTGGTAAGGCAAGCGCACGTGCTGCGGCCCGTCATCAGTCGCCAGCCACAACTCGACCTCGATCCCCGACGGTGTATCGCGCCAGTGCCGGGTCAGGACGAAGCCCTGTCTCAACTCCACCGTGGCAGCCTCAAAGGCCGATCGAGCGAGTTACAGACACGTCGCCAACATCGCCAGGCGGCGCATGGCCGCAGCATCATCAGGCTGCTTGGCGTAATAGCTCACCGCAGTGCCCGTGCCTTGTGGCAGCAAATCGGCAAAAGACTCGGCACCACGGGTATAAACCGTCTGCTGGCCGGACTTGTCGGTGTTGACATAAGCGCTGGCATCTACCCCGAAGACACTTTCGTCCTGCCACGAAAATTTGATGCACTCCGCCACCAGCGGCGTCGGCTTGGCCGAAGCCAGCACCCGCGTCGGGCTTTTACTGCGGGCAGTGTCCATCGCAGGAGAAACACAGCCGGCCAGCAAGGCCAGGCTCAAAACACTGATCAGCATTCGCATTGGATTCCCCCTCAAATAAGGCGAACACGATAGCACGCAGCCAGTGCAAAGAGGTGGCTAAATAACCAGTGGTCGTTGTCACGGCACGAGGCTGTGCAGCTTCGCAGAAAAACCGCACATTCAGGATTTGCGATCGCTTCGCAATCGATCGCAGCCTCGTACCTCGGCAGCGGCTACAGAAGCCACGGGCGCATCGGCGCAGCTAACAGGTACGATGACCAACAGAAAAATCGGCTATGGGAAAACCACAAAACTGCTATAAACCCAATAAAACCTATAAAAATACGTATAAAAACCGACTTGTGACTAATCGACTGGCTTTAAAGCATTGCGGGACCAAAACCCAACTCGTATGATGTCTGTTAACCAAGGGCAAACCCTTCGGCGCAAATCACCCGCATAACAATAATCAGTGGGGCTTCGAATTGTGAATAACGCCAGCAATCTGTCTGCTGCACGCGCTAACGCTTTGCCAGGACCCACCCACCGGTCACGGCTGCCATAGCCCTGCAAACCGCCTCGTTAATCGATCAGCCAACCCCTGACTCTTTTCAAGGAACAGACCATGAACGCCGAACATCAGCACAACGCCAGCAAAGCGCCGGTCGTCACCAGCCTGCAGGTTATCCCCGTGGCGGGCCATGACAGCATGTTGCTCAACCTCAGCGGCGCTCATGGCCCTTTCTTTACCCGCAATATCGTTATCCTCAAGGACAGCAGCGGCAATATCGGCGTAGGTGAAGTGCCGGGCGGCGAACGCATCCGCGAAACCCTCGAAGACGCACGCAACCTGGTGGTGGGCCAACCCATCGGCAACTACCAGAGCATCCTCAATGCCATGCGTAGCACATTCGCCGCCCGCGACTCGGCGGGGCGCGGCCTGCAAACCTTTGACCTGCGCATCACCATCCACGCGGTCACGGCGATGGAAGCGGCCCTTCTCGACTTGCTCGGTCAGTTCCTCGAGGTTCCGGTAGCGGCTTTGCTCGGTGAAGGCCAGCAACGCGATGCGGTGAAGATGCTCGGCTACCTGTTTTACATCGGCGACCGCCAGCAGACCGACCTGGCCTACCGCAGTGAAGCCGATGGCGATGACTGGTTGCGCCTGCGCCACGAAAAAGCACTGACCCCGCAAGCCATCGTCCGCCTTGCAGAAGCCGCCCAAGCCAGATACGGCTTTAACGACTTCAAGCTTAAGGGCGGTGTATTGCGCGGTGCCGAAGAGATCGAAGCGGTGACGGCGCTAGCCGAACGCTTCCCGAATGCACGCATCACCCTTGACCCCAATGGCGCCTGGTCACTCAAGGAAGCCATTACCCTGTGCCGTGATCAGCATCACGTGCTGGCGTATGCCGAAGACCCATGCGGCGCGGAAAACGGCTATTCAGGGCGTGAAGTGATGGCTGAGTTCCGTCGCGCCACCGGACTGCCCACCGCCACCAACATGATCGCCACCGACTGGCGCGAAATGGGGCACGCGATTCAATCGCAAGCAGTGGACATTCCATTGGCCGACCCGCATTTCTGGACAATGCAGGGCTCGGTACGGGTCGCGCAGATGTGTCACGAGTGGGGCCTGACCTGGGGTTCGCACTCCAATAACCATTTTGATATTTCCCTTGCCATGTTCACTCAGGTCGCAGCGGCGGCACCGGGCGAAATTACCGCCATCGATACCCACTGGATCTGGCAGGACGGCCAGCGCCTGACCCGCGAGCCGCTGAAAATCGTCGACGGTCATATCAAGGTTCCGGCCAGATCCGGCCTGGGCGTGGATATCGACATGGACGCCGCGACCAAGGCTCACGAACTGTACAAAGGCATGGGCCTGGGTGCTCGCGACGACAGCGTCGCCATGCAGTTCCTTGTTCCCGGCTGGAAATACGACAACAAAAAACCATGCCTTGTGCGCTGAACACTCCAGTGCGCGCTTAAAGCCTATCTAGCGAGGATTGAAACGATGTCGAACGAAACAGGCCACAATTTTATCGGCGGCAGCCGCAGCGCAGAAGGCACCGTCACGCTTGAAAGCCTGGATGCCAGCACCGGCGAGGCCTTGCCTCTGCGCTTTTATCAGGCGACCCCTGAAGAAGTGGACCGCGCCGCCAACGCCGCCGCCGAAGCCTTTTTGGCGTTTCGCCAACTTTCGCCTGAGCGCCGCGCCGAATTTCTCGACGCCATTGGTGACGAAATTGATCAACTGGGCGACGACTTTGTCGCCCTGGTGTGCAGAGAGACCGCCCTGCCTGCAGCGCGCATTCAAGGCGAACGCGGCCGTACCAGCGGGCAAATGCGCCTGTTCGCCAAGGTACTGCGTCGCGGTGATTATTTAGGGGCTCGGATCGATCTGGCCCTGCCGGATCGCAAGCCTCTGCCACGGGCGGATTTACGCCAGTACCGGATCGGCGTCGGGCCGGTCGCCGTGTTCGGTGCCAGCAACTTCCCGCTGGCCTTCTCCACTGCCGGTGGCGATACCGCAGCCGCCTTTGCTGCGGGCTGCCCGGTGGTATTCAAGGCGCACAGCGGGCACATGGCAACCGCCGACCAGGTCGGTAGCGCAATTATTCGCGCCGCACAAAAGACCGGCATGCCCAATGGCGTGTTCAACATGATCTTCGGCGCGGGCGTCGGTGAACAGTTGGTCAAGCACCCAGCGATTCAGGCAGTGGGCTTTACCGGCTCGCTGCATGGTGGCAACGCCCTGAGCAAAATGGCCGCCGAGCGCGAACAACCGATTCCGGTGTTCGCCGAAATGTCGAGCATCAACCCGGTCATCCTGCTGCCTCAAGCCCTGGCTTCGCGCAGCGCGGCTGTGGCCAAGGAACTCGCGGCTTCAGTCACCCAAGGCGGCGGGCAGTTCTGCACCAACCCAGGCCTGGTGATCGGCCTGCGCTCCCCCGAGTTCGCAGCCTTTGTCGAGCAACTGACTGTGCAAATGGCCGAACAGGGGCCACACACCCTGCTCAATGCAGGCGGCCTGCGCAACTATGCCAAAGGCGTGGAGCACCTGCTCAGCCATGCTGGCATCACCCACCTGGCCGGCCACACTCAATCAGGATCGCAAGCGCAACCTCAGCTGTTCAAGGCTGATGTAAGCCTGTTGCTGGAAAAAGACCCGCTACTACAGGAAGAAGTGTTCGGTCCGACCACAATCATCATCGAAGTCGACAGTGACGCGCAGTTAAAAGCCGCCTTGCTGGCCTTGCGTGGCCAATTGACCGCCACCCTGATCGGCGAACCGGCGGACCTTGCGCACTATCAATGGCTGGTGCCGATCCTTGAGCAAAAGGTCGGGCGGATTCTGGTCAACGGCTACCCGACTGGCGTTGAGGTATGTGACGCCATGGTTCACGGCGGCCCGTACCCGGCCACTTCGGATTCACGCGGCACATCGGTGGGCTCGCTGGCCATTGACCGTTTCCTGCGTCCGGTCTGCTACCAGAACTATCCCGATGCACAGCTCCCGGAAGCGTTGCAAAACAGCAATCCGCAGGGCTTGCAGCGTCTGGTTAATGGCGAGTGGAGTTCCCAGGCGATTGATTAAGGCCTGACCACCGCCTGAAGGCGCCGCGTTTGGCGCCTTTTTATTGCCGAAAAATTGGATCCGATACCAAATTTCAGGCAAAAAAAAGCCCAAGTAGCTGATGGAAACTTGGGGCTTAAAAATGCATAAACCGTGGTAGGTGAACGCAGGGCGATATTACCCCACTGTAACAATCAGTAACAAGTGATTCTGAACAATTTTTTTCAAATCGTTACTGACCTAAGTCATTAAATAGACACATTATTTTTGGATCCATTGATTTTAAATTGCCATCATTCTGCGGTTTTTGGGTGATTTCTACCCACCTCACGCCTTGCTTTCGGCGGAAAGTTGGTAGCTCCGGATAATATGCGTGGCGTGAAGCCTGCGTGTCAGTGGTTTACCCTGGAAAGTGGCTACGCAGCGCCGCCAACCCACCCTGGTAAACCCCGGCAAACAATTCCTGCGCAGCCTCGACGCTTATGCCCAGCGGCGTAAACTGCCCCGACCAGGTCACACGCGAACCGTCGCCTTGTGCTTCGACACGTAAAGTCGCCAGATAGTCGGTCACCGGAAACGGTGCCTGAACGATGGAATAACTATAGGTTTTGCCCGCATTGTCGAACGTTTGCAGCCGCTCGACGATCACCGTGCCATCTACGGTCTGCAGCGTGCGCAAACGCCCGCCTTCACCGTGCTCGCTTTTGGCAATAAACGACAACCAGTCGGGCAGCGAGTTAAAACCGCCAATCAGTTGCCAGACCTGATCGGTTGAAGCGGGAATATCGATAAACGCGGATGTTGCTGCCATGGGGTGTGTGTCTCTCAGAATAAATAGGATTGGAACGCCCTGCTTGCGACGACCAGGATGGGTCGACAGCATGCAGTAGGGTTGGGCTGTATACAATTGCAGTAACATCTACGAATTAGGGCGCGGCCTCGCTTCGCAAAGGGTAATGCCTATGGCTGCTACGAGATATAAAAAGAAATTACTATCTAACGACTAGAGCATTACACCACCACTACTACAGTTTTAACGTTTAACCCCGCCTCCAGCGCACCAAAAAAATAGAACCTCCAAATATATTTAAAAACAACCCGAAAACTATAACGACCACACCAACAAACTGCTCACCAGACAGCGCTCCACCTAGGAATAGCTCCACACTTGCAATACCTACGACAGAAACCAGAAGAGATAATGGCGCAATTCGCCATGTTTCATAGTGACCTAATAAACATACCCAGGCGGCATAGCATATGCAGGGTCGCAACAAACAAAAAAGAAAACTGCCCAAAACTTATGGTTAAGCCATACGCCAACAGCTACCTCACAGGTATTTTAAGTAACCCTATAAAAAACTGCCGAGAAAGCGACAAGAGCGAATCTCAGACCTGCCAAGAGAAAAGGAGGCATGCCATTAAGCCCAATCTTTATGACTACAAAATTCAACCCTCATATAATAACTACGCAAAGGGCTAGCAACATATCCTTCACAGACATAGACTTATTCCCATTAATAAACGACTGCAAGAAACCCGGAAGTCCAGCGCCTGAAAACAGCTTTCACAGAGGATGAAACTGCGCCCGGCTACTCGAAAACCGGCCGAAAGAAGCTTCGCTCGTAACTCAAGATGCACCGGTTGTCTTCAGCCAGTTTGAATGCGGCAATGCACTCGGCATCGGTTTTTGAGCGCTCGCGGTAGTCTTCATAAACCGCGAGGCTGGGGAAGGTAAACATCGCCAAGGCGATGTTGTTGGCGCCTTCCGAGGGCAGGAAGTAGCAGTGGTGCTGCCCACCGAACTTCGCTACCAGCGGGATCCACACTTTCGCATAGGCTTCAAATTCAGCCAGTTGGTACGGGTCAATCACGTAACGCAGGTAGCAGGTGATCATGGGTTCATTCCATGAGGCAAAAGGAAATCGAGACTAGTCCCCTCCCGCCTCACGGGTCAATCAACTCACACAGGATGCAGGCAATCATCCTCGGCATAGATCGCCGTGTGCAAACCGCCCTCGGCATCGCGCCAGGCGCGGTACATACCCGGGGTGTTGAAGCTCAGTACGGTTTCGCCGGACGGAGACACCGCAACCACCCCGCCGTTGCCTCCCAGTTCCTTGAGTTCACCCTGCACCACTTGGTCGCAGGCATCTTGCAGGCTGGAGCCGACCAGGCGAATGCGCGACGCAATATTGTGAGCAACCACGGTGCGCATAAAGAACTCACCGTGACCAGTGGCCGAGATCGCGGCGCTGCGGTCATCGGCCCAGGTGCCAGAACCAATCAGTGGTGAGTCGCCCACGCGACCATAGCGCTTGTTGGTAATCCCGCCTGTGGAGGTAGCGGCGGCGACATGCCCGTGCTGGTCGAGTGCCACGGCGCCCACGGTGCCGAATTTTTTCTCCACGCCTCCCGGCTCCAGTAATACCGTCTCTGGTTGCTGCTGCTGGGCTGCCCATTGGCGACGACGCAAGGGGGTGTCGTACCAATCGTTGCTGACGTGTTCCAGGCCGGGCTGCTCGGACAGAAACAGATCCGCCCCCGCCCCTGCCAGCAGCACGTGCTCGCTGTGCTCCAGCACCGCCCTCGCTCCGCAAATCGGGTTACGCACGTGATGCACACCGGCCACGGCTCCGGCTTCGAGATTGGCGCCGCTCATGATCGCCGCGTCCAGTTCATGGTCACCGGTATGGGTAAATACCGCGCCTTTCCCGGCGTTGAACCAGGGGCACTCTTCGAGTTCAATCACGCTGGCCTGTACTGCGTCCAGGCTGCTGCCACCCCGCTCCAGCACATCAACACCGGCCTTGAGCGCTTGCAATAACGCCGCGTGAATTGCCTGTTCGTCATCTTGCGTCAGCACGCCGGGCATCAGTACACCAGCGCCGCCATGCAGGGCCATCGCTATGGATTGAGTCATTGCACATGCACTCCGTGATTGATTATCTGGCTCAAAAAGCGTTGGGTTCGCGGTGATTCCGGGGCCGAGAAAAACCGTTCAGGCGGGGCTTCTTCGACAATCTCGCCCTGATCCATAAACACAATTCGATCCGCGACTTTACGGGCAAAACCCATTTCGTGGGTCACACAGATCATGGTCATGCCTTCCTGGGCCAGGCTGGTCATTACCTCCAGCACTTCGGCGATCATTTCCGGGTCGAGGGCCGAGGTTGGCTCGTCGAACAGCATGACCTTGGGCTGCATGCACAGCGCCCGGGCAATGGCGATTCGTTGCTGCTGACCGCCGGACAACTGCGAGGGAAACTTGTTGGCGTGGTCGCGCATCTTGACCTTGTCCAGCAGCCCCAGCGCACGTTCGATGGCTTCAGCCTCAGGCACACCCAGGTTGGAAGTCTGTGGCAACGTGCAGTTTTTCAGCACTGTGAGATGCGGAAACAGATTGAAGTGCTGGAAGCACATGCCCACCTGACGGCGGATGCGCTCAAGGCCCTTGAGGTTGCCATTGAGCTCCTCGCCCAGCACCTCGACCACGCCCTGCTGGTGTTGCTCCAGTTGATTGATGCAGCGGATCAGGGTTGACTTGCCGGAGCCGGAAGGTCCGCAAATCACCACTTTCTCGCCGGCTTTGACATTCAGCGAGATATTTTTCAGCACGTGGGCATTGCCGAACCATTTGTTCAATTGTTCGATGCGCACCATCAGGTCAGCGTCGGCCTTGGGTTTGATGATCATGAGCGGCTTTGCTCCATACGTTGTTCAAGGTGTCGGGCATAGCGCGACAGTGCAAAACAGATGACGAAGAAATAGATCGCCAGGAAGATGTAAATTTCGTGGCCGTACTCAACCCATTCAGGTGCGACAGCAGTGCTCATGGCGATACCGACGATGTCCAGCACGCCGACTATCATCACCAGCGTGGTTTCCTTGAACAGGCCGATAAATTGCGTTAGCAAGGGCGCAATGGACTGCTTGAGCACTTGCGGCAGGATGATCTGGCCCATGGTTTTCCAGTAGCCGAAACCCAGCGCCATCGCCGCTTCGTACTGGCCCTTGGGCAGGTTCTGCAAACCGCCGCGCAAGGTCTCGGCCATATAGGCGGCGGTAAACAGAATCAGCACCAACTGCACCCGCAGCAGAATGTCGAACGCCGAGTCCGGTGGCAGAAACAGCTGAATCATCAGCGAAGCCATAAACAACAGCGAGATCACCGGCACCGAACGCACCAGCTCGATGTAGAGCACGCACAGCATGCGGATGACCGGCAGTTTGGAGCGTCGGCCCAAGGCCAGCAAAATCCCCAGCGGCAAGGCGAAAATCATCCCCGCGGTGCCCAGAAATACCGTCACCAGCATCCCGGCGAACTTGGTCGAAGACACCTCGGGCAGCCCGGCTCCGCCCTTGAGCAGCCACCACATCACGATCGGCAGCAAGGCCAGATACGCCAGCAGCAGGCGCCGGTCCAGACGCTTGAAAAACAGCAGGACAAACGCCGATCCGGCCAGCACCAGCGACACCGTCACCCGCCACTGCTCAGCCTGCGGATAAAAGCCATACACAAACAGATTCCAGCGCTGGGTAATCGGCAGCCAGCACGCCCCTGCCGGGTTGCAATCCTTGGCACTGTCGCCAACGAAGGTCGCGTCGAACACCAGCCAGTTGAGTGCGGCGGGAACGCACCAACACAACAGCGCAATCACGCTGAGGGTCAGCAGGCTGTGCCCCACACTGGGAAACAGTTGGCTGCGGCTCCAGGCCACAGCCCGCTGAACCCAGGGCAAGCGCGGCGGCGTCAGCGGGACAGCCAGTACCTGATTCATTGCGGTCATGTTCAGTGCCCCCTCTGGCCGATACGGTGGTTGTAGATATTCATCCCCAAAGAAATCACCAGGCTGATCGCACAATAAGTGCCCATGACCAACGCGATGCATTCAATAGCCTGCCCCGTCTGGTTCAGGGTGGTGCCGCCGGTAGACGACACCAGCTCCATAAAGCCGATCACCACACCCAAAGAGGAGTTTTTGACGATATTGAGGTAGGTATTGGTGATTTGCGGAATCATCGGGTAGATCGCCTGCGGGACGATCAACTGGCGCATGGTGGCGCCCGATTTGAAGCCGAGCGCCCTGGCCGCTTCGTACTGACCGCGATGCACCGACTCAATCGCACCGCGAAAGATTTCTGCGATGTAACTGGCGCTGTAGAACGACAGGGCCAGGCACAGAGCAAGCATTTCCGGCACCAGGGTAATCCCGCCCTTAAAGCCAAAACCGCGCTGCACCGGCACCTCCCATTGCAATTGGGTACCGCTCACGGCGTACACCAGCAAAGGCAGCACCACTGCCCCGAGCAACAGCACAGGCCAACGCTTGGAGGCAAAACCGCGCCACGGTGTACGGGCCTCCTTGAAACGACAAAACCCATAACCCAGCAACATGCCCAGCACCATCAGGGCCACACCCCAGCCGACCTGACTGCCTTGCGCAAGCCAGGGCAGGTTCAGGCCGTTGTTGTTCAAAAACACCACGCCAAACAACGACGCCGAATGCTTGACCCCGGGCAATGCCAGTACCAGGCCGTACCACCAGACCAGATGCACCACCAACGGCACGTTGCGTAGAAATTCGATGCAGGTGCCGCTCAGGCGCTTGATCAGCCAGTTGTCCGAGACCCTGGCGATACCCAACGCACCACCCAGCAAGGTGGCCAGCACGATGCTCAGCACCGACACCAGCAAGGTGTTGAGCAAGCCCACCAGATAAGCCCTGGCATAGGTCGCGTCCGGGGTGTAATCAATCAGCGAGAAGCTGATGTCGTAGCCGGCGCGCTGAGATAAAAAGCCGAATCCGGAAGCAATATTGAGGTTCTTGAGGTTCAACGCGGCGTTGCTGGAGAGCAGATAAAACACCGCTGCAACCAGAGCCAGTACCAGCCCTTGCTGCAACACACTCGACAGACGCAGATTGTGCGAACGATGGGTCGACATGACAGTAATTCCCTTAACGGATCGGCGGTGCGTACATCAAGCCATGGTCTTTCCAACTGCGGTTCAGCCCGCGCGGGATGTTCAATGCTGTCTGCTGGCCGAGGTTACGGTCGTAGATTTGCGCGTAGTTGCCGACCTGCTTTATGGCGCGATACGCCCAGTCACTGTCCAGGCCAAAGGATTTGCCGATGGTGCCTTCGGTGCCGAGCAAACGGGCGATATCGGTCGATGCGGTTTTATTGCCCCGCAGTTCGTCGACGTTGTCCGAAGTCACACCCAGCTCTTCGCCCGTCATCAGGGCATAGGCGGTCCAGGTCACGATATTGCGCCAGGTGGTGTCACCCTGAGCGACGAAGGCACCCAGTGGCTCCTTGGAAATCACTTCCGGCAGCAACGCGTAGTCCTGGGGGTTATTCATCAGCGCCAATCGTGCAGCCAGACCGGAAGAGTCATTGGAAATGGCATTGCAGCGCCCGCGCTGGAAAGCAGCGTAGAGTTCGGGGCTTTTTTCGATGACCACGGTTTTGTAGGTCAGGCCACGTCGGCCGAAATAGTCTTCGAGGTTCTGCTCGGAGGTGGTGCCGGGCGACAGGCAAAAGGTGGCGCCATCCAGATCGGTGAGTTTTTTGATGCCGTCGGCCGTATGGGTCATGAAGCCCTGGCCGTCGTAAAACCATACCGTCGTGAAGTCCACCCCCAGATTGGCCACCCGCTCAGCAGTCC
Organism: Pseudomonas sp. ML2-2023-6; assembly: GCF_037055265.1. Lineage (NCBI taxonomy): Bacteria > Pseudomonadati > Pseudomonadota > Gammaproteobacteria > Pseudomonadales > Pseudomonadaceae > Pseudomonas > Pseudomonas sp. ML2-2023-6. Next base: position 3,898,570 of record NZ_CP146347.1, read on the forward strand.
AGGACGCGGCCCGTGACAGGATGTCGATTTCACCGGAGGCCAGGGCCGTGAAGCGGTTCTTCGCGGTGGTGGTCAGGTACTCGACCTTGTCCGCATCACCCAGCACCGCAGCGGCGACGGCGCGGCACAAATCCACGTCCATGCCGGTCCAGCGGCCCTTGTCATCAATCAGCGAAAAACCCGGTTTATCACCAGCTACACCACAGCGCACGCTGCCATGTGCCTTGACCTTTTCCAACACACCTGCCTGGGCAGCCTGACCACTGACCATCAGCAGGGCCAATAACGGAGCCCCAAGTAAAAGCTTCACCCTATTCAATTTGTGCATATCATGCCCCTTCGAAATTCTTCTTGTTATGCCTGTGAACCACACTTTTACGATCGGTAAAGCGGCAGGTGGCGGTTAAGGTGCACAATAAAGACAGAGGCATGGGTCGGATAGCGACTATTGATCCACTATGCTGGACGCGCTATCGAATATTGGAATAACTCTATGAATATCGACTGGTATGAAGATTTCCTCGCCCTGGCCGATACCGGCAAGTTCACCGCGGCGGCCAGCATGCGTGGCTCTTCGCAATCGGCGTTGAGCCGACGCATTCAATTGCTCGAAGCGCACCTGGGCGCCAACCTGATCGACCGCGAACGCAACCCGGTACGCCTGACTGCCGCCGGTGAAGCCTTGCTGCCCAATGCCGTGGAACTGGTACGCATGGCCCGCGACTGCGAGCAGAGCGTAAAAGTGCTCAACCGGCCACTGACCTTTGCCTCGCTGCACACTTTGGCCTGCAACTTCTTCCCCGGCTGGATCAGCCAGTTGAACAGCCCGCAAACGCCGCTGTTCACCCGGATCGATACTGGCTATCGCAGCACCGATGATTACTACATGGCGCTGATGTCCGGGCGTTGCGATTTCGTCCTGTTCTACCGCGACACCAAGAGCGCGCCCTACTCCCGGCAAAGTGAATTCGAAGTCAAATCCCTGGGCCATGACGAACTGTACTGGGTCGCCACCCCCGACTTGGCCACGCATTGCGCGCAGACCGACGAACCGATCCCGTTGCTCAGCTACTCGCGCAGCGCGCAATTGCATGAACTGTCACGCACCCAGATCAACCGCCATCCGCAGCCCCATCGCCTGCTGCAAGTGTTCGAGGCAACCGTGTCAGAAGCGCTCAAACCGATGGTCGCCAGCGGCCAGGGCGTGGCGTGCATGCCCCACAGCATGGTGGCGCCGTTGATTGAGCGAAAGGAATTGGTGCGCCTGTATCCAGACATGGAGTCCGACCATCTGGAAGTGATTTTGGTGCGCTGGCGGGACAACCGTAACCCACAGGCCGAGGCGTTCTGGCAGCGGTTGTAAATTTAACCTGATGCGCGAGTCCTTGTGGAAGCGAGCCTGCTCGCGAAGACATCACCGTAGCTTGCCTGACACACCGAGGCATCTGCATCGCAGGTAAGCCAGCTCCCACAGGTTTTGCACTGTTCACACTCCCTGTGTCTTCACACCGTGAAAATCATATGAGCCTGAGATGGCTATTGAACCAACCCCGCCTGAATCTTTCCCACCACCTCCTGCATCGCCGGTAAAAAGCGGCGAGCAGCTTCCTCCACCGGCATGGCCTTGGCGATATACACCAGATTCAGGCAACCCATCACCCGCTCCTGATACATCACCGGGATCGCTATCGCAGCGATTTTGCGCTCCTCACCCCAGTGCGAGTTGTTTTCCCCATAGCCCTTGTTGCGTGTGTGCTCCACCAACCGTTCGACAAATCGGCGATCCGCCGCCAGCGCCGATTGCGAGTCGTCACGACTGATCATCAGCTCGATCAACTCCTCCCGCTCGGCAGGCGGACAAAATGCGAAGTAGGCTCGCCCGGTCGCCGTCATCAGTAACGGCAAGCGGCGCCCCACCATCGAACGATGAAATGACAGGCGACTGAATCGGTGAGTGGTTTCGCGTATCACCATGGCATCGCCATCCAGGGTGCACAGGTCGGTAGGCCAGGCCACTTGCTGGAGCAACTGGCCCAACAAGGGCGCGGCAATTGAAGAAATCCACTGTTCATCGCGAAAGCCTTCACTGAGCTCGCGCACCTTGAGCGTCAGCCGGTAGCTGTCATCAGACTCGCTGCGCCGCACATAACCTTCGGCCTGCAGAGTTTCGAGCAAACGACGCACTGTGGTGCGATGCAGGCCACTGTGTTCAGCCAGTTGTGCGGTGCTGGCACCACCATCGAAACGGTTGAGACCGTTGATCAGCAACAGCCCGCGCATCAAGCCGCGCACGGCCTTATATTCGGTTTCGCTCATGTCATTTCCATTATTTTTATAGGTAAATCAACGATGTGCACTGTGTGCACACTAGCAAGGGTTGTCGTTGTTCACCAGCCTCGTGATTTCCATACTGCGCCCAACAAGAAATCCAAAAAAGCGCTGTACGGAGATACCCATGAGTTCTGCTCACACTGCTTCACCTCTGGACCTGAGCACCGATGTCGCGATTGTCGGTGCCGGCCCGGTCGGACTGATGATCGCCAACTACCTGGGCCAATGTGGTGTGAACGTCACCCTGGTGGAAAAACTCGACAGCCTGATCGACTACCCCCGCGCCATCGGCCTGGATGACGAAAGCCTGCGTACCTTCCAGGCAGTCGGCCTTGCCGATAACGTGCTGCCGCACACTACGCCCTGGCATGCGATGCGTTTTATGACGCCCAAGGGTCGTTGCTTTGCCGATATCCAGCCCAAGACCGATGAGTTCGGCTGGTCCCGCCGTAATGCCTTTATCCAGCCGTTGGCAGACCGCGTGCTGTTCGAAGGCCTGGCCCGCTTTGACAACGTCAAGGTGCTGTTCGGCCGCGAACTCGAAGGCTTCGAGCAAAGCGACAGCGGCGTGCAACTAAGCCTGAAAAACACCGAAGGTCGCAGCGAGCGCTTGCAGGCCAAATACCTGATCGGCTGCGACGGCGGCAACAGCCTGGTACGCCGCAGCCTGGATATCAGTTTTGAAGGCAAGACCGCGCCCAATCAGTGGATCGTGGTGGATATCGCCAACGACCCGCTCAGTACGCCCCATGTGTACCTGTGCTGCGACCCGGTGCGGCCCTACGTATCGGCCGCCCTGCCCCACGGCGTGCGCCGCTTCGAGTTTATGGTGATGCCCGGCGAAACCGAGGCCGAGCTGAGCAAGCCCGAAAACATGCGCAAGCTGCTGGCCAAGGTGCTACCGCATCGAGCTGATCCGCAGCCGCGTCTATACCCATAACGCACGCCTCGCCGGACGCTTTCGTCAGGGTCGGGTACTGCTGGCCGGGGATGCCGCACATATCATGCCGGTCTGGCAGGGCCAGGGTTACAACAGCGGCATGCGCGATGCCTCCAACCTGGCCTGGAAGCTGTCGCTGGTGATCAAGGGTCTGGCCAGCGACCGCTTGCTCGACAGCTATGAGCTGGAACGCCGCGACCACGCCAAGGCGATGATCGACCTATCCGTTCTGGCCGGCCATGTACTGGCGCCACCCAAGCGCTGGCAGGGCACTCTGCGTGATGGCGTGTCGTGGCTGCTCAACTATGTGCCACCGGTCAAACGCTACTTCGTCGAAATGCGCTTCAAGCCCATGCCGCAATACACCCGCGGAGCCCTGATCGTGCCAAGCGAAAAAGGCTCGCCGGTGGGCAAGATGTTTATTCAGCCCAAGGTACTGACCGACACCGGCACCACCGTTCTACTCGATGAAGTGATCGGCGAGAGCTTCGCCATTATCGCCTGGGGTTGCGACCCCACCTGGGGCCTGACGCCAGCGCAGATTGCGCAATGGAAAACCCTGGGCACGCGGTTTATTCAAGTGCTGCCGGACGTCCAGCTCAGGGCTCCGAGCGACGCCGGCAACGACGTGATTCGCATCGGCGACAGCAGTGGCCGCCTGCGCGAGTGGTTCGCTCGCGGTTCATCGTCCATCGCCCTGCTGCGCCCTGATCGCTTTCTCGCCGGGTTGGCCACACCACAAACCCTTGGCAAAGCCTGTAATGAACTGGCCCTGGCACTCAACGCACAGACGCAAGCCAGCGTGACGTCAATCGTCAGCAAGGTGGCCTGAAATGAGCGCATATCTGCACTGCCTGTCACATACGCCGCTGGTGGGCTACGTCGACCCGGCACCTGAAGTGCTGGCCGAAGTGGACAGCATGATCAGCGATGCCCGCGAGCGTATTGCCCGTTTCGATCCGCAACTGATCGTGCTCCTGGGACCCGATCACTACAACGGCTTTTTCTACGACGTAATGCCGCCCTTTTGCATTGGCATGGCCGCCGATGCCATCGGTGATTTCGACACGGCAGCCGGCCCCCTCGACGTACCTAAAGCGCTGGCAGAAGCCTGCGCCCAAGCCGTCATGGATGCCGGAATAGACACCGCCGTGTCCTATCGAATGCAGGTTGACCACGCCTTTGCCCAACCGCTGGAACTGTTGCTGGGCGGGTTGCGCACCTGCCCCGTGATTCCGGTTTTCATCAATTCGGTGGCAGTGCCCTTGCCCGGCTTCAAGCGTGCGCGCTTGCTGGGTGAGGCCATCGGCCAATGGGCCAAATCACTGGACCTGCGCGTGCTGTTTCTCGCGTCCGGAGGCCTGTCACATCAACCCCCGGTGCCAGAGCTGGCCAAGGCCGATGCACGCATGGCCGACCGCCTGATGGGCAGCGGCCGCCAGTTGCCAGCCGATGAGCGCGAGGCTCGCCAGCAGCGGGTGATCCAGGCCGCACGGCACTTTGTCGAAGACCAGAACAGCCTGCATCCGCTCAACCCGGTATGGGACCAACAGTTTCTCGACACCCTGGAACAGGGCCGCCTGAGCGACCTCGACGCCCTGGGCAATGACGAGCTGTCGGCGCTGGCCGGCAAGTCGACCCACGAGGTGAAAACCTGGGTCGCCGCCTTCGCCGCCCTGTCCGCCTTCGGCCCTTACCAAACCGAAGGCCGCTACTACCGCCCGATTCCCGAGTGGATCGCAGGCTTCGGCGCCCTTGGCGCGCAGCCGCTGAACAACACCCTTTGAATTCAAGGAACACTGCCATGACTACCACTGCCAGCGTATTCACTGAAGCCTCGACCAGCCGCTTTGCCCGTATCAAGGAAGGCGGCCTGGACCTGCAATTGCACTACAACGACGTCGGCCAAGGTGCAGAGACTGTGGTCATGCTCCACGGCTCCGGGCCCGGCGCCAGCGGCTGGGCCAACTTCCACCGCAACATCGAACCGTTGGTGACAGCCGGTTACCGGGTGATCCTGCTCGACTGCCCGGGCTGGAGCAAAAGCGACCCGGTGGTCAGCGAAGGTTCGCGCTCCAACCTCAATGCGTCGGCGCTCAAGGGGCTGCTCGATGTGCTGGACCTAGACCGGGTGCACATCATCGGCAACTCGATGGGTGCCCACAGCACCGTAGCCTTCGCTCTGGAAAACCCGGAGCGCATCGGCAAACTGATCCTCATGGGCGGCGGCACCGGCGGCCCGAGCGCGTTTGTGCCCCAGCCCACCGAAGGCATCAAACTGATCGGTGCGCTGTACCGCGAGCCGACCATTGAAAACCTGAAAAAGATGATGAACGTCTTCGTTTTCGACGCCAGCAGCCTGACCGAAGAACTGTTCCAGACCCGCCTGGATAACCTCCTGGCGCGCCGCGACCATCTGGAAAACTTCGTTAAAAGCAGCACCCTCAATCCCAAGCAGTTCCCCGACTTCAGCCATCGCCTGCACGAAATCAGCGCAGAAACCCTGCTGGTGTGGGGTCGCGAAGACCGCTTTGTGCCGATGGACACCGGCTTGCGTCTGCTGGCCGGACTGCCTAAAGCGCAGTTGCACGTGTTCAACCGCTGCGGCCACTGGGCGCAGTGGGAGCACGCCGACACCTTCAACCGCATGGTGCTGGACTTCCTGACCCACTGATGACCGAGACCGCCATGAACCCGACTCCAGAGACACTGGCCAAACTGGCCGCCGATTTGCGTCACGCCGAAACTCACGGCAACGCCATCGCACCGCTGCGCGAGCTGATCGGTGAAGACAACGCGACAGCCGCCTACACCATCCAGCAGCTCAATGTCGCCCACGGCATCGCCAATGGACGCCGGGTAGTGGGCCGAAAAATCGGCCTGACCAACCCCAAGGTTCAGGCGCAACTAGGCGTGGACCAACCAGACTTCGGCACCCTGTTCGCAGACATGTGCTACGGCGACAACCAGACCGTGCCCATCGAGCGCGTGCTGCAACCCAAGATCGAGGCTGAAATCGCCTTGATCCTCAAACATGACCTGCCCCACCCCGACACCACCTTCGACGAAGTCATGAGCGCCACCGGCTGGGTGGTCCCGGCCCTGGAAATCGTCGGCAGCCGCGTGCAGCAGTGGAACATCCGCTTTGTCGATACGGTAGCCGACAACGCCTCCAGTGGCTGCTACGTACTCGGCGGCCCGGCCCGCAGCCTCGAGGGGCTGGACTTGCGCAATGCGGGCATGCGCATGACCCGCAATGGTGAAGAGGTTTCCAGTGGCAGCGGCGCGCAATGCCTGGGCCATCCGCTCAATGCGGCCGTGTGGCTGGCTTGCACCATGGCGCGTCTGGGCAATCCGCTGCAAGCGGGCGACATCATCCTGACAGGCGCACTGGGGCCAATGGTGGCCGTGGCCGCCGGTGATCGTTTCGACGCGCATATCGAAGGCATCGGCAGTGTCGGTGTGGACTTCTCGCAACACAGCGGCGCCGAGTAATCGGCGACTTGCGTGCACATGAGGCAACAATAATGAACAAGAAACTCAAGGTCGCCATCATCGGCTCCGGCAATATCGGCACCGACCTGATGATTAAAATCCTGCGCAATGCCAAGCACCTGGAAATGGGCGCCATGGTCGGTATCGATCCGGCCTCCGACGGTCTGGCCCGCGCTGCCCGCATGGGTGTTGCGATCACCCACGAAGGGGTTGAAGGCCTGACGCGCATGGACGTGTTCAAGGACATCGACTTCGTGTTCGATGCCACCTCCGCCGGCGCCCATGTCAAGAACGACGCCTTTCTGCGCGGCATCAAACCCGGTATCCGCCTGATCGACCTCACGCCTGCGGCCATTGGCCCGTACTGCGTGCCAGTGGTCAATCTGGAACAGAACCTCGACCAGCTAAACGTCAATATGGTCACGTGCGGCGGGCAGGCGACCATCCCGATGGTCGCCGCCGTGTCCCGTGTGGCCAAAGTGCATTACGCCGAAATCGTCGCTTCGATTGCCAGCAAATCTGCCGGTCCCGGCACCCGCGCCAATATCGACGAGTTCACCGAAACCACCTCCAGGGCCATCGAAGTGATTGGCGGTGCAACCAAGGGCAAGGCGATCATCGTGATGAATCCGGCAGAGCCGCCGTTGATGATGCGCGACACCGTTTTTGTGCTAAGCGAGGCCGCAGACCAGGCACTGGTCGAGGCATCCATCGTTGAAATGGCCGCAGCGGTGCAAGCCTATGTGCCGGGCTATCGCCTCAAGCAACGCGTGCAGTTTGACGTAATCCCTGAAGACAGGCCGCTGACCATTCCCGGTCTGGGCAGGTTTTCCGGCCTCAAGACGTCGGTGTTTCTTGAAGTCGAAGGCGCCGCCCACTACCTGCCGGCCTACGCCGGAAATCTCGACATCATGACCTCCGCAGCCTTGGCCACCGCCGAGCGCATGGCGCTGTCGATGCTCAACGCCTGAGGGGAAAACCATGAACGGTAAAAAGATCTATATCAGCGACGTAACCCTACGCGACGGCAGCCACGCGGTGCGCCATCAGTACTCGTTGCAGAACGTGCAGGATATCGCCCGCGCCCTGGACAAGGCCCGTGTCGACGCCATCGAAGTAGCCCACGGTGATGGACTGCAGGGTTCGAGCTTCAACTATGGCTTTGCCTCGCACACCGATCTGGAGTGGATCGAAGCGGCGGCGGATGTAATCAGCCACGCCAAAATCACCACCTTGCTGTTGCCCGGCATCGGCACGGTTCACGACCTCAAGGCCGCGTACAACGCCGGTGCCCGGGTGGTGCGCATCGCCACCCATTGCACCGAAGCCGATGTATCAAAGCAGCACATCGAATACGCCCGTGAACTGGGCATGGACACCGTGGGCTTTCTGATGATGAGCCACATGATCCCGGCCGAGCAGTTGGCCGCACAGGCCAAGCTGATGGAGAGCTACGGCGCCACTTGCGTGTACATGGCCGACTCCGGCGGCGCCATGAACATGCAGGATATCCGCGACCGCTTCCGCGCGTTCAAGGCGGTGCTCAAGCCTGAGACCGAAACCGGCATGCATGCCCACCACAACCTGTCGCTGGGCGTGGCCAACTCGATTACGGCGGTTGAAGAAGGCTGCGACCGGATCGACGCCAGCCTCGCGGGCATGGGTGCCGGGGCCGGCAATGCCCCGCTGGAAGTGTTTATCGCCGCCGCCGAGCGCCTGGGCTGGAACCACGGCACGGACCTTTACACGCTGATGGATGCAGCGGATGACATCGTCCGACCGTTGCAGGATCGCCCGGTACGGGTCGACCGCGAAACCCTGGCGCTGGGTTATGCCGGGGTGTATTCGAGCTTTTTGCGCCATGCCGAAATCGCTGCGGCCAAGTACGGGCTCAAGACGCTGGACATCCTGGTGGAGCTTGGCAAACGGCGGATGGTGGGCGGCCAGGAAGACATGATCGTCGACGTGGCGCTGGACCTGCTTAAACGCTAAAGCCCTACTTGCCCCCTTGTGGGAGCGGGCTTGCTCGCGATGCTGGCAACGCGGTGCACCTGACGAACCGCATTGATCCAATCGCGAGCAAACCCGCTCCCACAGAAACAGGGGTTAACGCTGCTTCATCCATAACAACAATAAAACGGGTACAGCCCATGACTTCACTCAATCTGCAAATGGCCCGCACTATCGGCCTGTGCTTCCTCGTGGCACTGATGGAGGGCCTTGATCTACAGGCCGCTGGGATCGCTGCTCAAGGCATGGCTGCCGCGTTCGAACTGGATAAATTACACATGAGCTGGGTCTTCAGCGCCGGGATTTTCGGCCTGTTGCCCGGTGCCTTCGCGGGTGGATGGCTGGCTGACCGCATTGGCCGCAAGCGCGTACTGATGGCTTCGGTGGTGCTGTTCGGGGTGTTTTCCCTGGCCACGGCGCTGGCCTGGGACTTCAACAGCCTATTGGTCGCCCGTTGCCTGACGGGCGTCGGACTGGGCGCGGCACTACCCAACCTGATTGCCCTCACCAGCGAAGTGGCTGGCCCGCGTTTGCGCGGTACGGCGGTAAGCCTGATGTATTGCGGCGTGCCTTTGGGCGCTGCGCTGGCCGCCATGATCGGCATCGCCGACCTGGTCGGTGGCTGGCAAGTGGTGTTCTACGTCGGCGGTGTGGTGCCGCTGCTGATCGTGCCGCTGCTGGGGTTCTACCTTCCAGAATCGCAGCAGTTTCGCAAGGTTCAGGGCGAGGCGCCTGTCGGTGTGGTTCAGGGCCTGTTTCGCGATGGCGCGGCACTGCCGACTGCGCTGATCTGGGTCAGCTATTTCTTCACCCTGATGGTGGTCTACATCCTGATCAACTGGCTGCCCAGCCTGGTGATCGGCCAGGGTTTCACCGGGCGTCAAGCCAGCTGGGTGATGCTCGCCCTGCAAATTGGCGCAGCGGCCGGCACTCTGTTTCTGGGCTGGGTCATGGACCGCCTGCCCGCCTGGGCCCTGTCGGCGCTTATCTATATAGGCATCCTCGTGTCACTGACCGCCCTCGGGTTGGCCAGTCATTTGCCGGGTATGCTGGCAGCGGGCTTTATCGCCGGCTTCTTTGCCACCGGTGGCCAATGCGTGCTCTACGCCCTGGCGCCACATTTCTATCGTCCCTCCATACGCGCCACGGGCGTGGGCAGCGCGGTGGCAATCGGTCGCCTCGGTGCCATGAGCGGCCCATTGGTGGCCGGCAAAATGCTCGCGCTGGGCACCGGCACCGCCGGGGTGATGCTGGCGTCGGCGCCGGGCATCGTGATCGCGGCCGTGGCCATGTTTTACCTGTCGGTGCGGCGCAACGCAGCAGCGCCGGACTGACAACCTGCGCGTCGAAAGGCGCGCAGAGCTCCACCCCCAATAACAATAAAAGTGAACCCGCCATGCTCAAGACTGTTCTTCGGGCGCTCAGCGCCTGCACCTGCGTTTTATCCATGGGCCCCGCCCTGGCCAGCGGTTTTATCGATGACAGCCACGCTGATCTGGTGATGCGCAACTATTACTTTGATCGCAACTACGTCAATGCAACGCCCCAGGCTGCTGCCCGGGAATGGGCACAGGGGTTTATCCTCAACTTGCGCTCGGGCTACACCGAAGGCCCGGTCGGGTTCGGCCTGGACGCCCAAGGCTTGCTCGGCGTGCGCCTGGACTCCTCACGCGCACGCACCGGCACCGGCCTGCTGCCCTACAACGCTACCACCCGCGAACCTGCCGTTGAGTACTCGGAGCTGGGGCTGACAGCCAAGGTCCGCGCCTCCAAAAGCGAGCTGCAACTGGGCACCATCAGCACCTTTTTACCGATCGCCTTCGCCAGCCCTACCCGCTTGCTGCCGCAGACGTTTCGCGGCGCGTACCTGAAGTCTCAGGAAATTGAGCAGTTGACGCTGCATGTCGGCTGGCTGGACCGCATCAACCTGCGTGACTCTACCGACTACCAGAAAATGTCGGTCGGCTCGCCCAATGGCCGCTTTAATGGCGCGGCCGAGTCCAACCGTTTCATGTTCATCGGCGGCGACTATGCCTGGTCACCGCACCTGACTCTCAAGTACTACCACGCTGAACTCGCGCAGTTGTACCGCAAGGATTTTTACGGCCTCGTCGATAATCGCCCGGTGGGCCCCGGCAGCCTGAAAAGCGATTTTCGTCTATTTGTCACCGGCGAGGACGGGGCAGCCAAGGCCGGAACGGTGGACAACCGCAATGCGGCGCTGATGCTGACCTACAGCCTGGGCGCCCACAAATTCGGCGCCGGCTACATGCAACTGACCGGCAAGACCGGCATGCCGTATCTGTTTGGCACCGAACCGCTGGTGATTACCGAAGGCACCCTGAGTTCGGAGTTCCTCAACCCCAAGGAACGCAGCTGGCAGGTGCGCTACGACTACAATTTCGCTGCAATGGGGGCGCCGGGACTCAACGGCATGCTGCGCTACGTAAGTGGCGACAATATCGAGCTGGCCCGATTCGGCGGCTCGAACCTGAGCGAGAGCGAAAAGGATATCGAGGTCTCGTATGTGCTGCAGAGCGGACCGCTCAAGGACCTCTCGCTGCGGTTGCGCAACGCCTGGTACCGCAACGACTTCACAGCACAGGCCAGCCACCGGGATGACAACGAACTGCGGGTCAATATCGATTACACCTGGAAGCTCTGGTGACGATTTACGACAACAAATGCGACATGGGCTGGCTGAGCAGGCAGGACATTCGATAAGCTCTGCGGCCTCCCATCAGCCACCAGCGGTAAGTCCATGATTGAAGTGACCGAGGTTTCCATAGCCCAACTGCGCGCGGCGCTTGAATCTGGCCAAACCACGGCGGTCGAGCTGGTGCAGGCCTATCTCGCACGGATCGATGCCTACGACACTCCCGACACGCCCACCGCGCTGAATGCGGTGGTGGTGCGCAACCCGCAGGTGCTGATCGAGGCGCAGGCTTCCGATGCCCGCCGGGCGAAGGGCCAGACCCTGGGCCCACTGGATGGCATTCCCTACACTGCCAAGGACAGTTACCTGGTCAAGGGCCTGACTGCAGCGTCGGGCAGCCCGGCCTTCAAGGACCTGATCGCTTATCGTGACGCGTTCACCATCGAACGCCTGCGCGGCGCCGGCGCCATCTGCCTGGGCAAGACCAATATGCCGCCCATGGCTAACGGCGGCATGCAGCGCGGGGTTTATGGCCGCGCCGAAAGCCCGTACAACGCCGACTATCTGACGGCCCCCTTCGCTTCCGGCTCCTCCAACGGTGCAGGCACGGCCACGGCGGCCAGCTTCTCGGCGTTCGGCCTGGCCGAAGAAACCTGGTCGAGCGGACGCGGGCCCGCTTCCAACAACGGTTTGTGTGCCTACACGCCTTCTCGCGGAGTGATCTCGGTGCGCGGTAACTGGCCGCTGACACCGACCATGGACGTGGTGGTGCCGTTTGCCAGAACCATGGCCGACCTGCTGGAAGTGCTCGATGTGGTGGTGGCTGAAGACCCGGACACCCGTGGTGATCTGTGGCGCCTGCAACCCTGGGTGCCGATCCCGAGTGTTGCCTCGGTGCGCCCGGCTTCGTATGCAGAACTTGCCGTTAAAGGCGACGCACTCGCAGGCAAGCGCTTTGGCGTGCCGCGCATGTACATCAATGCCGACCCTGAAGCGGGCACGGCCGAAACACCGGGCATCGGCGGTCCGACCGGGCAACGCATCATCACCCGCGCCTCGGTGATCGACCTGTGGCAAGCCGCACGTCAAGCCATCGAAGCCCAAGGCGGCGAAGTGATCGAAGTCGACTTCCCGCTGGTCTCCAACTGCGAGGGTGATCGCCCAGGCGCGCCGACGGTGTATAACCGTGGGCTGGTGTCGAAAGCGTTTTTGCATGATGAGCTTTGGGAGCTGTCGGGCTGGGCGTTTGATGACTTCCTGCGCGCCAACGGCGACCCAAAACTGAATCGCTTGGCCGACGTTGATGGCTCGCTGATTTTTCCACACGACCCAGGCACCCTGCCCAATCGTGAAGATGAGTTGGCCGCGGGCATGGACGAATACGTACGCATGGCCCAGCGCACAATCACGCCGTGGGACCAGATCAGCACCGTCCCGGACGGCCTGCGCGGCCTTGAGCAAACGCGGCGCATCGACCTGGAAGACTGGATGGACCGCTTGGGTCTCGATGCCGTGCTGTTCCCGACCGTCGCCGATGTTGGCCCAGCGGATGCAGATGTGAATCCTGCCTCTGCGGATATCGCCTGGAGCAACGGTGTATGGGTGGCCAACGGCAACCTCGCCATCCGCCATTTGGGCGTACCAACCGTTACGGTACCAATGGGCGTGATGGCCGATATCGGCATGCCGGTGGGGCTGACCTTTGCCGGCCGTGCCTATGACGACTCGGCCTTGCTGCGCTTTGCTTCGGCATTCGAGGCCACGGGATCCAAGCGATTGGTTCCGCCGCGTACGCCACCGCTGTCAGGTTGCTGAGCGGAATACAGGGCCAGGGTGGGGGTTGTTTTCCCCACTGATTATCGAGACTTTCCGCACAGGTGAGCCCTTTGATCCGGCCAAGCTGTTTAGCGAGAAACACTTCGCTAATGCTTGACCCGGAACAGAGTATCTACAGAGATACATCAAGCGTGGGAGCGAGCCTGCTCGCGAAGATCATTCGCGAGCAGGCTCGCTCCCACTGGGGCTTGACCTGGAACAGAGTATCTACAGGAAATTTACCGTCCTTCCCGTTTTCAGCCCTTGGCCGCCATCGCCGTTACTTCCACGCGCATGCCCTCAACCGCCAACGCCGCCACACCCACGGCAGCACGAACCGGCCACGGCTTGGCGAAGAAGCGTTTGTACACCTCGTTGAATGCCGCACGATCCGCCATGTCAGTCAGGTAAATAGTCAGGTGGAGCACCCGATCCATCGAGCTGCCAGCTTTCTCCAGCGCCAACTTGAGTGCCTGCAGGGTGCACTCGCTCTGCTCGACAATCCCGCCCAGTTCCAGACTACCGTCCGCGCGGGTCGGGATCTGCGTCGAAACCAGTAAACCGCCGAAACCGGCAACATCAGACGAGATGGATTCAGCATCAGGATCAGGGATGTAGGTAATGTCCTGTTGAGTCATAAGGATCTCTTGCAAGAAGTAAAAAACATATTCTCCAACCTCCGCCCGTGCCTTGCGCGGTTTTTTTCACGCTGCTAGGGTGCGCTGAAACAATAAGTATAAATTTCGCCCTGAGCGAGGAAGCAAACCATGCAGATTCAATCCCACAACACTGCGGACGTGGATCAGCAACTGGTGATTGCCGGCTGGCAGGAACACTACCAACAAATGTCGGCTGGTTACTTCCAGGGCAAGGTGGTGCACCTGCAACTCAACGGCATCGAAGTGTACGAAGAGCAGATGAACACCCGTATCGAGCAGCATTTTCAAGCGCCCGCAGCGTCCCTGGTGTTCAGTTTTGACACGCAAAACGGCTCGTTGTACCTGCTCAACGAAGAAACCCAAAACACCTGGATCACACCGGAGAACTACAAGGAAGTGGCAGTGGTGATCGGGCCGCAGTATCTCAAGCAACTCGATTGCCTGAATCTGAACACACTCGATGGCCTGTTCCTCACGCCATTGGTGTCCCAGCACAGCCGGATTTTTGGCCGCTGGCTAAGCAACACCCTGCAGCAATTGGCCGCGGATGATTCGCCACCCCCCGATGAAGGCCTGGCACAGCAACTGGTCGACGATTGCCTGTATATCCTCGACTGTCCGCGCCAGACACTCGACTACGCCCACCAAAAACACCTGGCCCATGACCGCCGCCTGATCCGGCGTGTGTTCGATCTGGTCATGACCGCCCCGCAAGAGCACTTCAACGTACTGCAACTGGCCAATGCTGCAGGGGTTTCGGTGCGTCAGTTGCAACACAGCTTCACCTCTTTCACCGGCGTCTCGCCCAGCCAGTGGCAACGCTTGCGGCGACTGAATTTTGCCCGCCGCGACTTGCTGCGCATGTCCCCCGCCGAAACCACCGTGGCCGAAATCGCCATGCGCTGGTCGTTCTGGCACCTGGGCCGCTTCTCGCAGACCTATAACAGCCTGTTCGGCGAACTACCCAGTTGCACCCTCCTGCGCACCCGCTAGCGCACCAAAACAGGGCGCACATTAAAACGCAAATCGGATAGAAGCCCGCCGCCTCACGATTGCACTATCACCTCGCAACACGGAACTGAGCAGCCAGGGGGCGCTCAGGCATTTCCCTGCAAGAGGCGTTATGAAAGGCAATCTGGATCGGCTGAGCCACTGGCTCAAAGAAAACAAAATCACTGAAGTCGAGTGCCTGATCTCTGATCTGAGCGGCATCGCTCGGGGCAAAATCTCACCCACCAACAAATTCCTCAACGAGCAAGGCATGCGCCTGCCGGAGAGCGTCTTGTTGCAAACCGTGACCGGCGACTATGTAGATGACGATATCTACTACGAGTTGCTGGATGCCGCGGATATCGACATGCACTGCCGCCCGGATCAGGACGCGGTGTTTATCGTGCCTTGGGCAAGCGAACCCACCGCACAGGTGATCCACGACACCTATGACAAGCAGGGCAATGCCATTGAGCTGTCGCCGCGCAACCTGCTGAAAAAGGTTCTGAGCCTGTACACGGCGCGTGGCTGGAAGCCGATTGTTGCGCCTGAAATGGAGTTCTACCTGACCCAGCGCAGCCCCGATCCTGACTATCCGTTGAAGCCGCCGGTTGGCCGCTCCGGGCGCCAGGAAACCGGACGCCAGTCGTACTCGATCGAGGCGACCAACGAGTTCGACCCGCTGTTTGAAGACATGTACGACTGGAGCGAAGCCCAGGGTCTGGATCTGGACACTCTGATCCATGAGGAAGGCACGGCGCAGATGGAGATCAATTTCCGTCACGGCGCGGCGCTGTCACTGGCTGACCAGATCATTATTTTCAAGCGCACCATGCGCGAAGCCGCACTCAAGCATGACGTCAGCGCGACCTTTATGGCCAAGCCAATGACCGGCGAACCCGGCAGCGCGATGCACGTCCATCAGAGCGTGGTTGACCTGGAGACCGGCGAATCGGTGTTCTCCAACCCCGATGGCAGCATGAGCGAGCTGTTTATGCACCACATCGGCGGCCTGCAAAAGTACATCCCCGAAACCTTGCCGCTGTTCGCCCCTAACGTGAATTCGTTTCGCCGCTTCCTCCCCGACACCTCTGCGCCGGTGAACGTTGAGTGGGGCGAAGAAAACCGCACCGTTGGCCTGCGCGTGCCGGACTCCGACCCGCAAAACCGTCGGGTTGAAAACCGACTGGCCGGCGCCGATGCCAACCCTTACCTGGCCCTGGCCGCCAGCCTGCTCTGCGGCTACGCCGGGATGGTCGAGGGCGTAGAGCCGAGCGCAGCCGTGGTTGGCCGTGGCTACGAACGCCGTAACCTGCGCCTGCCACTGACCCTGGAAGCCGCGCTGGAATGCATGGAGCAGTCGGACATGGCCAAAAAATACCTGGGTGAACGTTTTACCAAAGGTTTTGTGGCGGTCAAGCGGGTCGAACACGAGAACTACAAGCAGGTGATCAGTTCCTGGGAACGCGAGTTCCTGCTGTTTAGCGTGTAGCTCCAAACGCACTCCAAAATGGACTCACAGAAAGGACATGTGGATGAAACGTACCGCCCAAAAAATGCTCTTCACCACCCTCTTCGCCCTGGCTGGCCAAGCCTCGGCGCAAGACACGGTGAATATCTATAACTGGACCGACTATATCGCTGCAGACACCCTGGTTAACTTCCAGCACGACACTGGCATCAAGCCGATTTATGACGTGTTCGACTCCAATGAAACCCTGGAAGGCAAGCTGCTGGCCGGGCGCACCGGCTATGACGTAGTGGTGCCCAGCAACCACTTTCTGGGACGGCAGATCAAGGCCGGGGTTTTTCAGAAGCTCGACAAGTCGCAGATCCCCAACTGGAAAAACCTCGACCCGCTCTTGCTCGCGCGACTGCAAGCCAACGACCCCGGCAATGAATACGCAGTGCCCTATCTGTGGGGTACCAACGGCATTGGTTACAACGTCGACAAGGTCAAACAGGTATTGGGCATCGACAAGATTGATTCCTGGAGCGTTTTGTTCGAACCGGAAAACCTCAAGAAGCTGAAAAGCTGCGGCGTGGCCTTTATGGACTCGCCAGATGAGGTGATGCCATCGATGCTCAACTACCTTGGGCTCAATGCGAACAGCGAGAAGCTTGAAGACTACAAGATCGCCGCGAAAAAACTGCAACCGCTGCGGCCTTACATCAGCTACTTCCACTCCTCTAAATACGTGACTGACCTGGCCAACGGCGACATCTGTATTGCCTTCGGTTATTCCGGCGACGTGTATCAGGCGATCCATCGTGCGCAAGAAGCCGGTAACGGGGTGAATGTGGCCTACGTGGTGCCCAAGGAAGGCGGCAACCTGTGGTTCGACATGCTGACCATCCCGGCCGATGCCAAGAACCCGCAGCAAGCCCATGCGTTTATCAACTATCTGCTCAAGCCTGAGGTGATTGCCGACATCAGCGAGCACGTGGGCTACGCCAATGCCAACACCTCGGCCACGGCCTTGATGGGTGAGGAAATTACTCATAACCCATCGATTTACCCACCCGAGGCGGTACAGGCCAAGCTCTATGTGTCATCGGAGCTACCGCCTGACCTTATGCGCTGGATGACGCGTTCGTGGAACAAGTTCAAGTCCGGTCGTTAATCCTGTGCCGGGCAGCAATGGCTGCCCGGCAACTCAGTAGGCAGTTTTTATGACGTCCACGATGTCTTTACCGCACACCTATTACCGCGCCACACGCAACCTGCAGCTCAGTTGCCCGCCCCTTGCAGGTAAGGTGCAGGCAGACGTGTGCATCATTGGCGCGGGCTTTACCGGTTTGAACACGGCCATTGAACTGGCTGAACGCGGTCATTCGGTGATTGTGCTCGAGGCGCAGCAAGTCGCCTGGGGTGCCACCGGCCGTAACGGCGGGCAACTGATTCGCGGGGTTGGCCACGACCTCGACGCCCACGAAAAAACCATCGGCCGCGAAGGCGTCAAGGTGCTGGAGCGGCTGGGCCTGGACGCGGTGGATCTGGTGCGCCAGCGCGTCGAAAAGCATGGCATTGACTGTGACCTACGCTGGGGCTTTTGCGAGTTGGCCAACACCCCGCGCCATGTCGAAAACCTTATCGCCGAGCAGGCGTCACTGCAAAACCTGGGGTATCGGCATAAGGTCGAGCTGGTTGAGCGTGCGGACATGCATCGCGTAGTCGCCTCGGACCGCTATCTGGGCGGGCTGATCGATACCGGGTCGGGGCATTTGCACCCGCTCAACCTGGCCTTGGGCGAGGCCAGGGTGGCTCAGCAACTGGGAGTCAGCATTTACGAAAACAGCGCGGCGATGCGCATCGATTATGGCAGCCAGGTTCGGGTGCACACGGCCAACGGCGTGGTGCACGCCAAGACCCTGGTACTCGCCGGCAATGCCCATCTTGGTGATCTGGAACCGGCGCTCAGCGGCAAGGTGCTGGCCGCCGGCAGCTACGTGATTGCCACCGAACCCTTGAGCGAAGCGCTGGCGCACACCCTGATTCCGGAGAACCGGGCGCTGTGCGATCAGCGTGTCGGCCTGGATTACTATCGCCTGTCGGCCGACCGGCGCTTGCTGTTTGGCGGCGCGTGCCACTACTCCGGGCGCACGCCCAAGGACATCGCCGGTTATATGCGCCCCAAAATGCTTGAAGTATTCCCCCAGCTTGCGGGTAAGCGCATCGACTTTCAGTGGAGCGGCATGATCGGCATCGGCGCCAACCGGCTGCCACAAATTGGTCGTTTGCAGACCCACCCCAATGTGTTCTATGCCCAGGCCTATGCCGGGCATGGCATCAATACCACGCACATGGCGGCGCGACTGGTTGCACAAGCGATAAGCCTTGAGCAAAGCCAGGGCTTTGAGCTGTTCGCTCGCGTGCCGCACATGACATTCCCGGGCGGCAAACATCTGCGCTCGCCTTTATTGGCCCTGGGCATGCTCTGGTATCGACTCAAGGAAATCGCAGGTCATTGATAGGCGCATAAGCCCTGCTCTCACCATTCAAAAATACCAACAATAAAAAGGACGTTCCTATGAAGCGATTTACCCCCTGCCTGCTGGCAGCCCTGTTTTCCCTGCCCTCCTTGCAGGCTATGGCCGCTGCCGATCTGGTATTCACCAACGGCAAGGTGTTCACCGGCGTGCCCGGCCAGCCACTGGTGAAAGCCGTGGCCGTCGAAAACGGCAAGATCATCAAGGCCGGCAGCGATGCCGAGATCAATGCATTGGCCGACTCCGGCACCCAGCGCATTGACCTGGCGGGCAAGGTACTGATGCCCGGCATGATTGATACCCACAGCCACCCTGTAGCTGCCGGCCTGGCCAGCCTTGGGGCGAACCTGCTCGATGAAGAAATCCCCCTGCCCGAGCTTGAGCAATGGATCACCGAGCAGGAGCAGGCGGGCACTACCGGGGAAGGCGGAGTCGTCAATATTGCGGGCGTCAGTTCGGCCTACTGGGAGCAAAGCAGCGAGTTGGGCAAACACTTCAATCAAGGCCGCTGGGCTGACAAACCACTGGTATTGAACGGTATCGACGGGCATACCGGTTGGGCCAACAATGCCATGCTCAAGCGCATCGGGATTGATGCCACCTACATTAAAAACCTGCCAAGCAAGGAGCGCGATTATATCGGTCACGCGGCGGACTTCACCCCCACCGGTTTTGTCGCCGAGTCCATGTGGGACCAGGTACGCGGCCAGGTCCCGCCGCCAAGCGCAGAGGTGATGCTCAAGGCGGCCCGTGAAGCCGTGAAAATCAACAATCAGTATGGGGTGACGGGCTGGATGGACGCAGCCTCGAACGCAGGCCATTCCGACTCGCTATTTGATTTCACCGCCACCGAACAAAGCGTCGGCGTATTGCCGCTGTATCGCCAGCTGGCAGAGAATGGCGAGCTGTCAGCCCACGTCGCGGCACTGCTGCTGACCAACTCCAAAAGCAAGCCCGCCGACCTTGAAGTGCTGGCCAAGGTGATGAAGCAGTTCGAAGGCGTGCCCAACCTGACCTTCCCCGGCATCAAGGTGTTTGCCGACGGCGTTCTGGAATACCCGGGGCAAACCGCAGCGGTCATCGTGCCTTACAAAAACAACAATAAAAACGGCGAGTTGCTGATCGACCCGGCGCACTTTGGCGAGTTGGTGGTCGCAGCCGAAAAACGCGGCTGGATCGTCCATATGCACGCAGTCGGCGACCGCGCGGTGCGCGAGTCCCTCAATGGCTTTGAATATGCGCGCAAGCTCGGCCCGGCACCGGTCACCCATAGCATCAGCCACCTGCAACTGGTCAATCCCAAGGAATTCCCGCGCTTTGCGCAACTGGGGGTAGTGGCGTCCATGCAACTGCTGTGGGCCACCGAAGAAAGCTACACCGTCGACCTGGTCAAGCCTTACATCAGCGCATTTGCCTATGGCTATCAGTACCCGGCCAAATCCCTGAAAGACGCCGGGGCCATGATCGCGGGCGCCAGCGACTGGCCGGTATCGAGCCCCAACCCGTGGAATGCCATCGCCCAGGCCGCCACCCGCAAAGGCCCGCTGGGCGTGCTCAATGCCAAGGAAAGCGTTGATCGCCAGACCATGTTTTATGCCTACACCAGCAATGCCGCCAAAACCCTGGGGCTGGATACGCAAATCGGTTCCTTGGCACCCGGCAAGCAGGCCGACCTGATCATCCTCGACCGTGACGTATTCAGCGTTGATGACGAAGCCCTCTCGGACACCAAAGTCCTGAAGACCTACTTCGCCGGCAAGCAGGTCTACGCGCCCGACGCCTGATTGGCTCGCCAGGCTTGTGACCGTCCCTGCACTCGGGGCGGTCGAAAAAAACATTGCTCATAGCGCCTTATAAAAACAAGAGAACTGATATGAACGCATTGTCTGTCTGCATGCTCACGGGCCTGGCCCTTACACCCCTGCTCAGCGCCCAGGCGCTGGAGCTCAACGACGATTTCCAGCTGGTGATTACGCCCACGCTAATCAGCGATTACCGGGCCAACGGCCTCTCGCAAACCCTGGGCGACCCTGCTGCGCAACTGTCGATCACCCTCAACCACAGCAGTGGCTTGTACGCAGGCCTGTGGACCTCGAATGTCGATTTTGGCTACGACTCTAAAACCCGTCAGGAGCTCGAATACTTTGCCGGGTACTTCTGGCAAATCAACGACAACATCAGCCTGGACACCTTCTACACCCGCTACGAGTACCCCCGTGAAAGCGGATACAACCAGAGCGATGTCCAGGCCACCCTCGATGTATACGGCGTTTTACTCGGTGGCAAATACGTCAACAACATGAAAGGCCCGGATTACGAGGATGAAAACGGCGAGTTCCACGAGGGCAAGAAAGACGAGGACTTATCCACGGTGTTTATCGGTTACCACACCGTGCTGCCCGCCGAAATCGGTTTGGCGTTGCGCTACGAATACGTCGACTACAAGGATGACGTATTTTTCAGCAACAGCGGCAAGGGCCAGGCCGATTACTACGACTGGGAAGTCAAACTCAGCCGCCAACTGATCGGCATTGACTGGGCGCTGAGCTATATCGATACCGACCTGTCGAAAGCCCAATGCACCAGCTTTACCGGCTACGACGATGTGTGCGGTGCAACGCTGGTGGCCAGCGCCAGCAAAACCTTCTGATTAAACCTGCGACCCGGCGTCACCAATGATCCTGTGATCCAGTACCATGAGCACCGCCAAGACGTCGTTACGTAGCCGGGAGTGCTCTGTGGAAATCAAACACCTGCGATCATTTGTGACCCTGGCCGAGGAGCTGCACTTCGGCCGGGCTGCGCAACGCCTGTCCATTGTGCAACCGGCCCTGAGCATGCAGATCAAGATGCTCGAAGAAGAGCTGGGGGTGCGCCTGTTCGAGCGTAACCGGCACTCGGTCACGCTGACCGAAGTGGGTGCCATCTTCTTGCCCGAAGCCCGGGCCACGCTGTATCAGTCG
Source organism: Pseudomonas sp. ML2-2023-6 (assembly GCF_037055265.1). Classification (NCBI taxonomy): domain Bacteria; kingdom Pseudomonadati; phylum Pseudomonadota; class Gammaproteobacteria; order Pseudomonadales; family Pseudomonadaceae; genus Pseudomonas; species Pseudomonas sp. ML2-2023-6. Next base: position 3,920,419 of record NZ_CP146347.1, read on the forward strand.
GCCCATGCGGCTGATGTGGCCAGGGCCTGTGGGCGAGGGGAAATCGGCCGTGTGCGTTTGGGTTTTGTCTCATCGGTATTGCCCGAACTGCTGCCCTCACTGATCCGCGCGCTGCATACCCGCTTTCCGCGTATCGAGCTGGAACTCAAGGATATGCCCGGCCCGGACCAGGCTAGCGCCTTGAAAAACGGTCAGCTTGATTTCGGTCTAATGCGCTTGCCCGCTGCCATCCCGGGCATCCAGACCCGCGAGGTACTGCAGGAAACCTTTATCGTTGCCCTGCCCGGCGATCACCCGCTGGTGGCCTGCGACACCCTGCCCCCGACTGCCCTCGCCCAATTGCCGGTGTTTATCCTGGCCAGACGCTACGCTCCCGGTTTTTACGATGAACTGATGCAATCGCTTGCACGCCACGGCGCGCAACTGCAAATCGCGACGGAGTTGGGCGAATTCACCACCATGCTCGCCTTGGTGTCCGCCGGGCTCGGCGTTGGCTTGCTACCGGCCAATGCCGGACGCGCCTTACCCGCCAATGTCATCTCCAGGCCCCTGGAGCTGGGTAGTTACCGGGCAACTACCGGCCTGGCTTGGACGGATCTGAACAGCGCGGTTAAAACGACGGTGTTCAGTTTGATAGATGAGTTGTTGCCGATGGCTTCGCTGCGGGACAAGAGCTGAGAAAGGCGGATGGGCAGTCCTGCCACAGGGCAGATTTTGCAAGGGCGACGCGGTAATGCTGTTCACTTAAGGTCCGCGTTACCCCGACTGTGGGAGCAGGTTTATTGCTTCGGATCACAGCCTAATAGCCCCACCATCTCCTTGCCCGCCGCGATCAACTCGCGGCACACACCGTTGACCTGACTCGACACGATTAGCCCTTCACCGATCAACAGCAGTTGCATGGCTGCCAAGCGAGGGTTGTTGAGGTGTGCTTGGGCACATATTTGCTCCAGATAAGCCACAAGTGCCTGCTTGTGTCGTTTGGCCAAAATATGCGGCGCCAGTGTCAGGCTGGCGTATTCGGCAGAGGCATTGATAAAGGCGCAGCCGTGGAAGTCAGGCTCCTGTACCCAGGCGCCAATAAAGTCGAGATAGGCTTCGGGTCGCAGCGCTGGCGGAGCCTGCTCAACCGCTGCGTTCACTTTGGCCATGAACTCGTTGTGACGAAGCGCCAAAGCAGCCTCGACCAGATGTTCCTTACTTGGAAAATGCCGGTACAGGGTCTTTTTGGTAACCCCTGCCTCCTGGCTCAGCTGCTCCACTCCGGTCGCATGAAAACCCTGACGATAGAACAGGCGCAAGGCAGAACCGGTTATTGCATCGGATGTACTCATTTCCAAGGACCTCATGGGAGATGCCGAACAGTGTATACCGATCGGTTGACTTGCAGGTATACCGATCGGTATCCTTTGGTGACTTCACCCTCCCTGCGAGCACCTCCATGCCAACACATCGCCTGCTCAAATCGGGTGCGCCAGCCGCACCTTCACTGCGTTTTACCCTGACGTCGTTTATCGGCGTGGTTATCGCCATCGGTGCCACAGGCTGGCTTAACGCTATCTCAGGCACCCCCTGGCTGATGGCGTCACTGGGAGCCAGTTGCGTGCTGGCTTTCGGCTTGCCGGACTCGCCACTGGCTCAGCCACGCAGCATTATCGGCGGGCATTTCATCTCGACGCTGATCGGGCTGATCATTCTCAACACCCTAGGCAATTCATGGTGGGCATGTGCGCTAGCCGTAGGCCTGGCACTGGTGGCCATGCAGCAAACCCGAACCGTGCATGCCCCAGCAGGTGCAAATCCCATAGTGGTACTAACCGCAGGTGCGCCGCTGTCATTTTTGGTTACACCGGTACTGGCCGGCTCCATCGTGATTGTGATGGTGGCCTGGTGCCTGAATAACGCCCGTAATAAAGGCAGTTATCCCAAGTACTGGCTATAGAACTCACCTGTCCCGTTACCGCTAATTACCCTTTGCCATACCAAAGTAAATGATAAACATTCTCCTTGCTGATACGATTCAGCTCTGTCGAATAGTCTGAGACGCCCGTAATAGACGTTTCAACCGGCGCACTGAAAAGGGAGGCAACAAGAACCTCGCCCACTTCATTGTTCGGTTATCGGCAGCGAATTCAGTTATCTGCCGTCATTGGTGTGGAGTGTTACGGATGTTGCAAAGGAAGCGTGGTTTTAAACGGGCAGGCATTGTGCCCCTCGGGGTATGTACCAGTCTGGTGATTAGCTGTACGGCGCTGGCGGGCGAAAACGCCCCCATGCAACTGCCAAGTATTCAGGTCGACGGTGTGCAATCTACCGTAGACGATACGGACTACCGTGCGGGCTATAGCTCGACTGCAGACAAGACTGAAACACCCTATCTGCAGCAGTCACAAACAGTCGATACGGTGACCCGTCAGCAGCTCAAGGATCAAGCGCCACAAACCCTCGAGGACGTGATTAAATTTATGCCCGGAGTGGTCGTCAGTAACAACTTTGGTGGCACACAGGACAGTTTTATCAAGCGCGGCTTCGGCAACTCTGATGATGGCGGCGTTTTGCGCGATGGTGTGCGCATGCCCATCGGACGTAATTTTCAACGTGTCACCACCGAGCGTGTGGAGATGCTCAAAGGCCCCGCCTCATTGCTGTACGGGATGCAGGAGCCAGGTGGGGTAATCAACGTAATCACCAAAAAGCCGCAATACCAATGGAGCAGTTCGCTGGGCGGCACCCGGAGTGATCAGGGCGGTGGCGATGGCTGGTTCGACATCACCGGCCCGCTGGCTGACAGCGGTTTTGCGTTTCGTTTGATCGGGCAAAACCGCGATGAGGATTACTGGCGCAACTTTGGCCAGAACACGTCAAAACTGGTCGCTCCCTCACTGGCCTACGAGTCTGACGACCTGTCGTTTCTCGCCGCCTATGAATACAACGACTACAGCAACACGCTGGACCGCGGCGCGTTGTTTTACAACGGCCACCATGTGGGCAGCCGCGACAAGCGCCTGGACGAAAAGTGGACCCGCGCCGAAGGCCAGCGCCAGTCGTTCAACACCACCACCGAATACCGCCTCGACCCGAGTTCGCGGGTGCGCCTGACCACGGGCTGGGTGTATGACCATTACAACGATTACCAGGCCGACCCCAGTGAGTATCGCCCCGCAACTGGCGAGCTGACGCGACGTTTTCGACGCAATGTGGGTGCCAATCGGGAAAACGCTTACCTGTCCCTCGACTGGATTGGCAACAAGACCTGGTACGGCATCGATCATGATCTGGTCACCGGCGCCGACTATGAAACCCGCCGCGAAGCCAACGGGGACTTCCTGCAAAGCCGCAACGTTGGCGGCTTCTACCCGGCCAACCCGCAATATGGCTTGCTCCCGCCCGTGGGTACGGTCAACCCGTCAAACACCAACGGCAAAAGCCATATCAAGGGTCAGTCGCTGTACGTCAAAGACAATATCCATCTGGGCGAAAAATGGATTCTGGCACCGGGACTGCGCTACCAGCACTACTCGATAGATTCGGGCGCGGGTCTGGACTTCAAGCAAACCACCGATGAGGGCGAGTCCAAGCTCCTGCCTTTTTTAGGGCTGGTGTATCAGATGCGTGACGATCTCTCGCTGTATGCCAACTACAGCCAGTCGTTCGCGCCCAACGAGATGGAAAACGGCACCACTTTCGAAGGCACCTACAAGTCAGAGACCGGCCGCCAGTACGAAGTGGGAATGAAGTATGACAACGGCGACTGGACGAGTCAGTTGGCGCTGTACGACATCCTGAAAAACAACGTGCAGCAGAACACCGGTGAACTCGACGAGTTCGGCAACATGGTGCAACGTTTGGCGGGTGAAGTGCAGTCACGCGGCCTGGAATGGAGCATGACCGGACGCCTGAGTGCGCAATGGAGTGTGATCGCCAACTACGCCTACACCGATGCCCGAATCAAGAAAGACACTGAGCAAACCGAAGGCAATCGCCTGTTCAACGTGGCGCGTCATGTGGGCGGTGCTTACCTCACCTACGAAGTCCCGGCCGACATTTTTGCAGGTCGCTTGCGTCTTGGTTCCGGCGCCCGTTATGTGGGCAAGCGCGCAGGGGATATAAGCAACTCCTTCGAGCTTCCTGACTACACCACGGTGGACGCTTTCGCATCCTGGAAGACCAGCCATCTGCTGGGCAAGGAAACCTCGCTGCAACTCAATGCCAGCAACCTGACCGACCGCAGCTATTTTGTGGCTTCGGGTGGCACTACCCGACGAGTAAGTTGGGGCGAAGGAAGGACGCTGCGATTGACGGGGGAAGTCAGCTTCTAGTGTAACGGGCAGGCGCCAGACAACTGGACATGGCGCCTGCTTGATACACCCTCAAACTGAACATGATATTCATAATAAAAAGAACAGTTTTTGTGCGGCGTGACGAAATAGTTTGAATGAAAAGCCCTACATCCAAACCCGGTTTATGACTGAGTTGGCAAAAATACATTTATAACAAAGACAAATACAATCCTTTGACTATACTCGGCCTCTTTATTGCATGGCCTTTTGCTATGCTCAATTCAATTCAACTCTTAAGAGCCTTGGCTGCATGGCTCGTAGTGTTTCATCACTACATTCAAGTTGTGCATGGCAATAACCTGAGCGGCCCGCTCTCTAAAGCGCTTCATATGTATGGCGCTATTGGTGTCGATTTATTTTTTATCATCAGCGGCTTTGTTATTTATCTCTCAGTGGCGGGCAAGAATGTCACACCGGGTGTTTTTGCGGTTCATCGCTTGGCCAGGGTTGTGCCGGCGTATTGGATTTTCACCTTTATTTCGGCGGTTATTTTGCTCAATGCGCCAACTTTCTTGCCACTCACGGCATTCGACCCGACGTTCCTTCTGCAGAGTCTGCTATTTATACCGGTTCAAAACCCCTCAGGCATTGGTCCGTATCCCCTGTTGACGGTGGGTTGGACGCTGAACTATGAAATGGCATTTTATAGCGTTTTCTTGCTGAGCTTTTATTTTCCGAGAAAACTCCAACTGCTGATGGTAGCGATTGGGCTTTTTCTACTTTGCAAGTTTATCTCCCGTCTAGGAGGTGATCTTGCCTTTTATGGCAACAAAATCATCTATGAATTTTTATTCGGAATACTGATTGCCATCGCCTATAAAAAAGGTTGGGTACAAAAAACACCCTCGTTAGTCGCTATCGCTGTAATCCTTGTTGCTATCGGGATGATTATCTTTTACGGGCAAGTCTCCCATAACCCTCTAAAGTCAGGCCTTCCTTGCGCAATGATTCTCTTTGCGGCCGTATCTCTTGAGCGCTTCAGTCCTGGCTCGGGGTTAATTAGCCGCCTTGGCGACTGGTCATACTCAACTTATCTGTGCCATGTGCTGGTTATGTGCTCAATGATGAAAATTCAGGAGCTCTTGAATCTTCACGATGCGGTGACATTTGCCTTGACCATCGCAGGTATTCTTGTTGTGTCCTACTCAAGTTTCAGATGGATTGAAAAACCCATTTCCACTCTGGTGAAAAAGAACTCCAAAAGTTACACGGCAACACTACCTACTGCCTAAAATGCGCTCTGCCACTACTGACGCCATGACTACTGAAACTCAGTGGTCATGACGCCTGACGCCTCGCCGAATTACGGCCGAACCGCAGTCACTTCGATCTCAACCAGATAATTCGGGTTGGCCAGGCCGGCCACCTGGAATGCCGAGCGGGTTGGCAGCTTAGGCTGATCCTTGGTGCCAAAGAACTGGGTGTAGCCTTTCATAAAGCCTGTAAAGTCCATCTTGCCCGTCTCTGGCGTGCCCACCAGATAGACCTGCATTTTGATTACATCACCCATGGTCAGGCCCAGGTTTTTTAATGTGGCCTCGATATTTTTCAGCACGTTGACCGTCTGCACTTCGGTATTGCCATAGGCCGCGAGAGTCTTGGGGTCTGCCTTGCTATCCGCGACGGGAGGCACAACACCACTGAGGTTGACCAGGGTGACACCCGGCGGAATTTCGACGGCCAGGGAGATCGGGAAGTCCGAGTTCGGCAACTTGTGGCGTATCACTTCAGCCGCATTTACCTGCGAAGCCATCAAGCCAGCCAACAGGGAGGTCAGGAGAAAAGCGGGGATGATTTTTTTAGACATCTTTTTATTCCTTTAGGGATGTGAACAAAGCGCGCCGTCCATGTTTGTGTCAGCGCTGGGTGACCGCCCGAACATCTTCGACCGTCACGCTATCGGCATATTGGTTACCAAAGTGGGTACGCACATAGTTGACCACCGATGCAATCTGCTGATCATCCATGTACTTTTTAAAGCCCGGCATGCCGCCCTGCCCCGATGACACCATGTACACCGGGTAGACCTTGGCCCCCAGTTTCTGGTTGGTCGCCAGGGCCGGATACGCACCTGCACCGTGAGAGCCCTGGCCCTCAGCCATATGGCAGCCCTGACAGACCTGATTGAACAGGGCCTCGCCACTGGGTTGATCGAACTTGCCGGAGGTGGAAAGCATTGGCGTCTCTTCTGCAAGCACTGAGGTACTGGCCAGCAGACTCAACAGAGTGGCTATCGTGAAAGTTGTTCGCATGGCTAACTCCGGAGTCAGGCAGCTTTCGCGCTGGCGATGATATGGGTGTGCAGACGTTTGATCGCATCCTGTGACGACAGAATTGCACCCTCCATCCAGGCCGGGATATAGGACGCATGCTCACCGGCAAGGACGATCCGACCGTCAATCTGGCACAGATTTTTGTAATGCTGCTGACGGGTCTCGGGGGTCCATAGCCCGTAGCAACCGTTAGTCCAGGGCACCCGATGCCAGCCGACAGCAATCCCGTTCTCGAACTCGCTCGGGTATTGCGGGTGAATCTGCGCGCCGTATTCAACAGCCTTCTGCACACGCATTTGCGGGCTCATAGCGGTGAATTCGTATGCGTTCGGGCCCCAGATGTAGGCACCGAGCAGAACACCTTTGCCCTGTTTTCCGTAGTCAGTGCTCGGGTAGCTGATTTTACTGATCGGCGTATCGGTGTAGCTGATACCGCCGTAGATATGCTCGTCCTGCTCCCAGAAACGGCGCTTGAATTGCAGCCCGATTTTTACCGAAGACTCGTAAGGCACCGCACGAATCGCGCTCATCATCGGTGCACTGACATCGATCGGCAGTTGCCCGAGAATCGACAACGGCAAGGTACAAACGCACCAGTGCGCCTGCTCCTGCTGCAGCCCGCCACTACCATCGCTGTTCTGGTAAGTGACGGTCACGCCGGTATCGTTTTGCTGGATGCGCGTGACCTTGGCGTTGTAGTGAATCAGGTCATTGACCTGCTTCTGGAAGGCCTGGGCGATCATGTCCATGCCGCCAACCGGTTGAAAAATGCTGCTTTGGTATTCGTACTCCTGGCCACTGGCGATGCTTTGCCACAGGTTGGAATCGAGCAGCGCCTTGCAGTCCATCGGTTCGGACGGCACGGCCTCGGGCATCAGGCCACCCCCATCGTCGATGGCAAAGCCACGACGCAGGCTGGTTTCCAGGGATTTTTTATAACTGTTGCCGGCGTCCAGCGCGCCCCATTTGCGCATCACTTCCAGCAAGCGCTCGCGGTCCTCCCGGGTCAGCGCCTGGTCCAGGCCGTGCTGATTGACTGCCTTGCTCAGCAGCTCGGCAACATGCCCCTGAAAGTCAGCCTGCACTTCGCGATAACGCTGTGGCTTGCCGCCAAATGCTTTGGTGGAATGGACCATTGCGTTGTAATTGACCTGAACAAAAGGCTCCAGCGCGACACCAAATTTGTGGCAGTAATCGAGTACCGCATGGTGGTGGTACGGAATCCGCCATGGGCCGGGATTGAGGTAAAGTCCCTTGTCAAATTCGCAATGCTGGGTCGCGCCGCCCAACTCGGTGAAACGGTCGCCACCGCGCAGTGTCCAGCAGCGCCCGCCCGGTCTGGCATTGAACTCCAGTACTTTGACCTGATAGCCCGCCTTTCGCAGTTCGTAGGCCGCGGTCATGCCTGCCAGCCCCGCTCCCAGGATCAACACTCGCGTGCCCTTGGGTGCACCGCTTAATGCAAAGTTGCGATCATGGTTGGATTCAGCGGCAAAACTTAAAGCAGTCATTGCCTGATACATCGCAGCAGCGCCCGCTGTCACTCCAATCCAGTTCAATACTGTACGACGGCTCACAACCATTGATTTCTCTTGCATGACCAATCCTTTGAATCGAAGGGAAATACGCAGGCAATAACTGACGAACAACCCGGCTAATGGCATCGCCCGACCACAGTAATGTCTGCGCCCGGTGATCCCCTAGAGCAAGCGGTATGCCATAAATTGAGAAACGCAGGAAAAGTGGCAGTTCTGAAATGCCAGGCAGCCAAATGCTTCGACATAGGTCGGCCAAGTCTATTTTTGGTGCAAGACAGGTGCGCCAGTATTGGGCAGGTCATTAGACCGTGTGCTTCATGGGCGCATTGCTACAAAGGGATGATCAGGCCGAAGGGCTACTCTTCCCCCTCGGCTGAATATCGAAGCTTGCAGGAAAGTGACTGTGATAAAAGCATGCCCTTGTCCGCTCGGGGTGTTTGGGGTTTATGGGAAAGTGCTTAGCCATGCCAATAGAACATGGTCTTGGCGAGGATCACGATCAACACCATATGCCCCAGAATGCTGCGACGAATCCAGCTCGCCCGGGCGCAGGTCAGCCGTGCGCTTTTGAGCCAATACGCCAACAACAAATAATGACCAATGATACTCAGGGCCAACAGGATCTTCAGACTCAGCAAGGTGCCAAAACTGCTGGCCAGCGGCTGACTCAAGGCCCCCCGGTACTGCCACGCCAGGCTTATGCCAGCGCCATACAGCAGCAATACCACGCCATGCAGCACCTTGCGCGAGCGTACTGCAATCGCCCGATCCGCCGTCAACTGTGGGGCATCCGGCAACTGCTGGCGAGCGTGATGCCAGATAACCACTTCGAAAAATAACGTGCCGATGAAGGCGATTGCCGCGAGCAAGTGAATCACCAGCAAAAAGGGATACATCACTGACCAACTCCTACGAGTTACGGGCCTAACCTGGATGACCGTCAACCCGGGAGCGCAGCAGCATCGGCCCGTAACGCCAGGCATATAGCGCAAACGCCAGCGTCCAGCACAGACCCGCCAGCCACAACGCCGCCAAGGGAAAAAAGACAACTAGCCCGACCCGACTGAGACACGCCAGATTGAGCAAAATGAACGCCAGGGTCATGCCCGATGGCGGCTCCAGCGGACGACCGGTATGCCCAAGGGTGACCCGCGCAATCATCGCCAGTACCAGTCCGCCCATGGCACCGATGGTCAAGCTATGCACCGCCAGGCTCGGGTTGATCGATACACCGAAATGCCACAGCGCCATGCCCAGGCACGCCACCGCCAACCAGCCATACGCCAGGTGCAACGACCACAACAACGGCACGCGCCAGAGTGCCCGATCATGCCAACGGACCAGGCGCAGCAGATGCCCCACTGCCAATACCGCGAACAGTAAACCAACCCGTACATCGGGGTTGAGTGCAGGTCCCGCCGCATACAGCAACGCAACCAACACTGAACCGAGCAACAACGACCAATCCAGCCACGCCCAGGGGGCAACGCCCTCGACCCGGCCGAGGCCGCGCTGGGTGAAGAATGGAATGACTCGCCCGCCGATCAAACCCATCATCGCCGCCACCAGCCAGATACCGGCCAGTACGCCCTGGCGCTGCCAGCCTTCGTGCCCTTGGACCAGGCCCCGGAGGGACAGCCCGTCGGCCGCGGCCAACAGCAACAACACCAGCACAATCGGGTAGTTACGTTTCTGCCGCACCTGCCACAGGGTCATGCCCATCAACACCGCTAGCGCCAGCGGGAACCCCAACTCCAGCACCACGAGCAACGGCCAGGGCGCATTGGCCAGCCAGGCCAGCCGCGCGCACAGCCACAGCAGCGCCAGCGCCGCCAGAGGTGTTGCACTGATACCTGGGCGACCGGTCCAGGTCTGCACCGCTGTCAGCAGAAAGCCCGCGATGATCGCCAACCCGAACCCGAACAGCAGCTCATGTCGATGCCAGCCCAACCAGCCGCCTGCAGGGGTCCAGTGGCCAATCAAACCGCTGAAAGCAGCCAGCCATAGCGGTATGACCAACACCGCCAACAGGCAACCACCGAGGAAAAACGGCCTGAAGGCCAACCGTAGCAGCGGTGTAATCGCCATCGCTTTACGGCGCTCAAGCACTTGCATAACACCACTCCTCTAACGTGTTGCCGGCGCGCAAGCGTCGAAGTAATTCCGGGCTCCATCATCGGGTATTGGCGATCAATCACCGTTGTCGCAGATCAAAGGTCGATCTCACGGTGGGGCACACCGTGATCGCAGCGGAGCTTGAGCTCGCGGGCAAGCCAGCTCACCAGGTCAGGTAAAACATGCCCTTGGCCAGTAGTACGATGCTAATCATGTGGCAAAACAGGCTGCCGTGGATGAAATGCAGGTATCGAGCATTCATCCGGCCACTTTTGAACAGGTACATGGCGACCAGAAAGTGCAGCAGTACGCTGACGGCAAGCACGATTTTCAGCATCAACAAGGTGCCGAACGATGAGGCCAGGGGTGTGGCCAAAACCGGCACATAACGCAGCCAGACCATCCCTGACCCGGCACCGAACAGCACCAGCAACACCCATGGAATCAAGATGCGGGCGCGTTGACCGATGCCCTGCTCGACCAGCAGCATGACCTTGGCGGGCAGCTGTTTGCGGATACTTCCCAGGAACAGGACTTCAAAGAAAACCGTGCCGATAAAAATCAGCGCAGCAAACAGATGCAAGGTCAGAAATAGCGGATAGAGCATGGGATTCTGGCTCTCATTTCAGCTGAAAACGATTCGCTCACCGCGATTAAAAACCGTCAATCCCGTCGTTGCGCGGCCTCGCGATCACTGTTGCGGGCCTCGACCCAATGGGACCCTCGGCCACCTGCTGGGTTTTCCAGAATGGCGCGCGGGGTTTCAAGCAATGCATAAGCCTTGCCCTTCCACCTGTCGATTACAGAGCACAATACAGAGCAGGCCGAGCCCTGCGGTTGACGTCAATCAAGGAATCCAGACAAGGAGATTGCTGCAACCGGTGCGATTGATCCGGTAGCGCAGCCTTTTCAGCTATCTGCTTTTTGCAATGCGCAAAGAAAAATCTCGGGCAGGATGCATGATTATATTTGGCTACTATTTTTATAACGCATTGAAAATACTATGATTTTTAAATTTCGTTTTTGGCACAGCAATTGCGAAATCCATCACGACAATTGAACCGCCCAGACAGAGCGGGAACCATCCATCCGTGATAGTGAGGCAAAAATGAACGCCATTGACATTCTGCTGGCCGACCACGAAAAAGTTAAATCGATCCTTGCCCAGCTCAGCGCCACAACAGATAAAGCGTTGAAAAAACGCACCGAGCTACTGCACAAGCTTGAGCTGGAAATCAGCATACACACGCAACTTGAAGAGAAAATTCTCTATCCGGCATTTAAAAAAGCGGGCGGTAAAGAACAAGAAGAAATGTATTACGAGGCAAAGGAAGAGCACCGTACTGTCGACTCGCTGGTTCTTCCTGATCTCAAGAACACTGACCCGTCCACCCCGGAATTTGCCGGGAGGTGCAAAGTAGTGAAAGAGCTACTTGAGCACCATATCGAGGAGGAAGAAACGGAGATGTTCCCACAAGCAAAGAAGCTGCTTGGAAAAGCCGAACTGGATGAGCTGGGTGAACAAATGCTGGCGATGAAAGCGGCCCTGAAAAAAACTCTTGGCACTTCAAAACGCGCTGCCTGATGCACTTGGGTGGCTCTGCCTGATTACTGGAGTTGGTAGCCAGTTCAAATAGAGTATTTGCCACCCAAACTACATTTCAATCGGGTTGGCGGTCATGGGATTGATGAGCTGACGAGCGCTCAGATTCTTCAACCGTCACAGCCCCTGCGCCAGGCTTCAGGTTTTTGAAAAGCCCCCTCCTCTGCTATGGTGGCGGCCATCCAAACGCAATGGAAGTGTTAAGAATGGACTCATGGAAAGCTGTAGGGGTCGCCTTTCTGATGACTATAAGCACCCAAACCGTGGCCGCTGAAAATAACAACCCGTTCCAGGCAGCACTCATGATTACCACTGCGATTCCCTTCTTGATAGTCGCAGGCACTACAGGCCTGACCTCCAGCATTCCACAGATGTTCAAATCATCCAAAGCCGATGCCCTTGCGTTCATTGGTTCTGACGGCGAAATTCGTGGGGCGCAGTTTGAACAGGCATCTCGCTATTATCGCGAGACTTACCCTGCGCCGCTGATGTCCGACCAGCAATTGGCGCAAGCGATCGCAGCAGCTTTTTGAGTGCACCTTTCAGTGTAAAACACTTATTAAAACGATGGACTGGGGGGCTCACGATGCTCGCATTCACGGCTCAGCGCAGTGCTGTCGTGTGCCCCCTCACGGATGCGACGCACGTTATTGTTGAGTACCTTGTAAAAAAAATGGTGGTAAAGCCAACCCTTCAAACCGGTCAAGTTAGTCTTGTGCTCGGTATAGAACTCGTCCGGTGAGGCATACAACCCCAGTTCCCGGGCAATGCCTTCGCGCTGGATGAAGGTATCCCGACCGGTCCATTGCACTGCGGGCTTGGCCAAACAAGGCGTTGCTACGGCATAGCCAAGAAAAGCGTGCGTGCAGTTACTAAATCTGTTCTGCACTGCACGCAGGTATTGCTCGTCCAAAATCACCCCTTCAAGCACTACCCAGCGTTCGTGCAGGCTGACCTCGACCCAGGTATGAAGGATTTCCTTCGGTGACATGAAGTAGACAAAGGGGGTCATTGCACCTTTCTGCAGGCGTTTGTCGATGGTGAAACCGCGCAGTCGGCAAGGAATGCCCAGCGCACGCAGCAATCCCATCAACAGTGTCGATTTGGTGTTGCAGTGGCCCAGGCCTTCTTCAAGGATGGCGGACGCTGGTAAGTTATCGGCGCCAGCGTTATAGCCGAAAAGAATCTCGTCGCGACAGAATTCGTAGACGGCTCTAGCAGCCTGCTCATGCGGCAATTGACGCCAGCCGCGTACGTCGATGAGCTGAGTAATGCTGGGGGCGTCGAAGTCGAGTATTGAAGTACGTCCTAGATAGTCCTGATCCTGCTGCTTGCTCATAGCCAAATCCTCCGTGATTTTGTGCAGCCTGACCCCTCTAGTTACTTCAATGTCAAGACTCCGCCCTCCAGCCACTCCAAATGAGCTTGTCATCTGTAATAGATTAACAGTGCCGTAGTGATGCAGTAGCAGGTGAGCAGGAACGTCGCTCAACAAACTATGTTGGGCGGACGGTTAGAGTGCTGAGCACGGTTCCATTTGTGCACTCCTCTGGCGCCCTGCAACGCGTGACCGTGAATAAACAAAGCCGCTTACAAGACAATCGCTTACATCCGATAATCTTGCAGCGGCCGTGCTGACTCTCACTCTGTGCGCGAGTGTTTCTGGATCATGTCAGGCTGCGTTTAAGCTCGGCAATATGCTCCGGGCCGATCCCACAGCATCCGCCAATCATACTGGCTCCTCTTTGTTGCCAATCCTTGGCCCACTGCAGGTAACCCCAAGGATCTAGGTCTTCACGCAGTTCATCCAGGCCGTCATTGGCCGTCGCCTCTTTCGGTTGCGGCGGGAAGGCATTGGCGTAGACACCAATCGCGATATCAGCGCCCAAACGCTTGATAATCGATTGCGCCACATCCACTGCAGCACCGATCACCTCCGGCTGGCTACAGTTGAACAACAGCGCAGCCACGCCCATTTTTGCGCCAACTTCGATTGCCTCAGCCACGGTCTCACCGGACCGCAAGCGAGGCACACCGTCGACGTCTTCATCTTGAAGCGTGAAGGATACCCAGAACGGTTTACCGTCAGATGGCAAATGAGCATGGATCGCCTGCACTTCGGCAAGCGAACTTTGAGTCTCTGCCAACCACAGATCCACGTGCGCTCCCAAGCCTTGAAGCAGAGGCGTAAGAACCTCTGCCACGCGCTCCGGCTGGAACAGGTCAGGCCGATAGGAGCCGAACAACGGCGGAAGAGAACCCGCTACCTTGACCGGGTGGGCGCTTGCGTCAGCAGCTGTGCGTGCCAGTTGACCTGCGATCGAGGCCAGTTTTAATCCCTCGTTAGCAAATCGCTCTTCCCCGATATGAAAGGGAACAACTGCATAACTGTTGCTGGTAATAACTTGAGCACCGGATTCGATAAACGCTGTATGCACGGCAACTACCACTTGCGGCGCTTCGCTCAATGCAAGAGCCGACCACTCGGGTTGCCTGAAAGGTGCGCCACAACGTTGCAACTCCCGCCCCATACCACCATCAAGAATAACCATTGATCGTTCCTTCATGTCACTTCTCTAAGTTTGAGACGTGTAGCTGATTAATAAGTGCAAGCGCCAAAAAATGATCCAACATCCAGAGCGCGTCACCTTTTGAATATCCATTCACCGCAGTCACTGGCTTGCTGGTGAAGGGATCGGCTTACCGCTGATTTACGAACCCTTTGCCGTAATGGCGCTCGAGGCGGTTCTGGAGCAACTCCAGACCAATCGACATCAGCCAATAGATAACCGCTGCGGTCGTGAGCATTTCGATATAGCGATAAGACGAACGCCCATACGACTGCGCCAGGAACATCACTTCCCAGACGCCCATGACCGAAATCAGGGAGGAGTCCTTGAGCATTGAAATGAACTGACTGGTTGTCGGCGGAATAATCGTGCGCATCGCCTGGGGCAGGATGATGTGCAGAAAAGTCGCTGTCGGCGAAAGCCCCAAAGCCATCGCAGCTTCACGCTGACCGGGGGCTACCGCCATGATCCCGGCGCGGAAAATCTCGCTGAGGTAAGCGCCGTAATTCAGCGACAAGGCAATGATGCCCGCGCTGATTGCACCTGGAACAACACCGATCTGGGGCAGGCCCAGGTAGATCAGCAGGATCTGGATCAGCAACGGAGTGCCGCGAAAAAAAGACGCGTAGAAGCTCGCGATCCCAAAGGCCACGGCACTGCGCGACAGGCGTGCGAGCGCGGTCACAAAACCGAGCAGCAATGACAACCAGATTGAGCAGAAACACAGAAATAACGTCAGCGCTGCGCCTTGCAAGAAACCGTTGGGGCCCAGATGCCAGCCCACCAGGTTCGGCAATTTATCCAGAATGATCGATAACTTCAGGTCGAAGCTCATGAAAAACATGACGCACAAACCGAGTAAAACTGCCCACGTGAGATAGAGCCGAGTGCGAAAACCGAACCGTAGGCTCAAACGACGCGGCTCGGTCTTGGCAATTAAATTCGTCTTGGCGGGGTGTGGATTGTGAGCTGTCATTGGCTGATATCGGCACCGATCCACTTCTGCGAAATCTTGCTCAGTGTGCCGTCGGCTTTAAGTTGAGTAATGGCTTCAGTCACCTTGGCGCTCCACTGCGGGTCGCCCTTTTCAATCGCTACCACATTGGGCTCTGCATACAACGTGTCGCCGGTAATCTTGAAGCGGGGATCCTGGGCAATGCGTTCACGGGCCGTGATGAGATTGGTGACCATGGCATCCAGACGCACTCCACTGCCCAGTGCCAAGTCCTGGAACGCCACGGTTTCATTGTCGTAGGGGGCAATCTGCACGGTATCGAACGGATATTTCAAAGGTTTGTCTTCTGCGCCCTCAATCACCAGGTCCTTGTTCAAATAAGCTTCATAGGTCGATGCGCTGATCACACCGATTTTCTTCCCTGATAAATCCTTGCCTTCGACGATAGCGTTGTCTTTGGCGTTGACCACGATGACCGCTGGCGACTGGTAATACTCGACCGGGAAATCGAATACTTCAGCACGGGCCTTGCTTGGGGTCATTGAGCAGACGCAGATGTCATAACGCCCACTCCAGCGGCCAGCAGCAATCACATCCCAGGACGGTGTTTCCAGCTTGAGTTTTACCCCTAGTCGTTGCGCTACGGCCTTGGCGACATCAACGTCAAACCCGTCCAGTTGGTTCTGATCGTTGAGAAATGAAAATGGCGGATAGCTCTCCATCAGAACCCCTGTCATCTCCCCTTTTTTAGTCACACGATCCAGGGTGGGCCCAGCAAAAGCGGTGGCACAGGTTGCGAGCAAAGCCAGGCCAAAGGGTAAGAGCGCTATTGTTTTCAAAGACCAATACTCCAATCATTTCAAAGTCATACGAATAGATTAAAACGTACTATAAATCCTATTTGTACTGATTTAATGGAATAACACCCTAGCTTTGAGCTATATCGAACAGTTGCTCCCGACATGCCCGCATGTGCCGGGCCACCCCGCGTGCGATCCGAAGCGAGTTGAGATGCCCTCTCCCGTAAGGCAAAATCAGGCGACCTCATTACCCGAGAACAGGAGTTTACGGATGCCATTTCCATTGACGGAACATAATGCCTTGCTAGCCTTGAAGGGCGTCGGACCGACCGTTATCGCTCGCCTTGAGCAGATGGGCATTGACTCGCTCGCGGTGCTCAGCGAAGCCAACACCACTGACATCCTGGCTCAGGCATCGGCAGCAGTGGGATCGACTTGCTGGAAAAACAGCCCCCAAGCCAGAGCGGCGATTAACGCAGCCATTCAGTTTGCAAAGGACTCTCGGTCGAGCACATCAGGTGCGTAAAGCTGATCGCTTGTTTCAGTTGGTAAATCTGATTCGTGTTCATCAGCCAATCTCTGCTGAACGGCTGGCTAGTCGAATTGGTGTTTCCGTTCGCTCAATCTATCGATACATCGACGACCTTTCTTTCAGTGGGATCCCAATCTATGGCACCGCAGGAGTGGGATATGCCTTGGATGCCGATTTTGAGATGCCACCTTTAACGTTGAACAGACTCGAACTGGATGCGTTGATGCTAGGGATGGAAATGCTCTCAGCTTGCGCCGATAACGATCTAAGCGCTGCAGCACGTATGTTGTTGAGCAAAATCTCGGCGTCCAGTGCCCTTCACACGGTTGATCCCTGCGCTGCAAAAATCAGGGCACTCGGAACAACGTCTTCTTCGACACGTGCCCATCTGGCAACCCTGCGAAATGCCATCGAAAACACTCAGGCGCTGAAAATAACGTATACCCGCTTGGACGGTTCGGTTTCGCAGCGCCTCATATCCCCCCTTGGACTGTTCTATTGGGGAGGAAAGTGGACCGTTGGAAGCTGGTGTAGTACCAGAGCGGCATATCGTGATTTTCGGGTCGATCGCATAGCCTCCATTGCTATTACTCAACAACCATCTCCCAACAACCCGGCCCTTGATCTACAAGCGTATATGAAGCACCAGGCAAGCCAGTGGAAAGCGATCACCACTACTGACACAACGCTGTCAGTATGAGCCACTGATAATCGGGACTCCTCAACACACAGAAGGCCGTCCCTATGCAGCGCTCATCTCATGTACTCGAATTAGCCATTTTCAAGGTCAAACAAGAATGCATTGAACAAATACCAGTGCTCCGCGCAGGGCTTCGCGAAACGTTAAAGAGCTTTGCGGGTTTGCTCGAGTACCGAGCCTACTGCCCTACGAGCGACGACCGAATATTCGCGGACCTGGCAATGTGGGACAGCCTTGAGAACGCACAAAAAGTGGCAAAGGCGTTCAACGATGGAGATCCGAGATTCTCTGAGTATATGTACGCTATTGAAAATCTGACGTTCATGAGCCATCTAGCGCCAGAGGTGAGTTGATGACCTGGGATGGCATCGATGAGTAAGGCGAAACAGTAATGTTGATCATTCATCACCTGCACGGCCTTGGCCCAGGCGGCTCTTCACCATTTATAACTCCTGCGCAACACGACTTCGTGAAATCTGAAAACGTGTCGCGGAAACTTGAGTTGGCTTGGCTACGATAATCGATGCGGATCTGTCGCGACCATTAAACGGATCGAATATGGCTACGATTATTTTCACAGTGTGAAGACCAGCGCCCAGCTGCAGCACTTGCCTTACTCTGCAGGTCACAAAGCTTCTTGTAGGCTTCGTCGTCTGCAAGGTCGGGTGCGGTTTTCATGTAGTCGTCGACGGCCTTGACCTTATCTGCAAAATCGTCAGAAAGACGTTCGGCCTCCAAAAAATAGGCTTGCCTGTTCATTATTCTGCTCCTTGAGCCGACCCGGTGCCGGAGCAAAATAAATACTCCATCTAACAGTAAATTGCCACCAGCGTACTATCGCGCTCGGTCACGGAGAGCAGAATCAGGCCGTTCGAAACTCGACCGTGAGATGGCTGACCTCGTGAACCGGCTTAAGACGCTCACGAATGCTGTCGGCGTTCGCAGTGCCCTCACCAAGGACGCTGACGATAGCCGCATGGGCTTGCGGCCCAATCTGCCAGACGTGCAAGTCCGTAATGGTTGCATCCCCCGGAGTCTCAACCAGTTCACGAATTTCCTCGGCAACGTGCGCATCAGTCTGATCCAGCAGCACACCTGCGGTGGCCCCCATCAAGGTCCATGCCCACCGCGCAATAACGATGGCGCCGACGAACTCGACCTGGTCAATTTGGGTTTTGAAGGCGTTATTCCAGCCGATACTGGTCGACCTGCTTACCACCCCGCAATCTTGCTGAAGCTCTATATCTACGGCTATTTCAACCACATTCAGTCGAGCAGACGCCTTGAACGAGAAGCCCTCTGACGTTTTCACACACTCTGGGCCGGAAGCGGTCACTGGAATGCGCCTGGAAAACGAGTTGATTCAATGGGCATCAGAAATGACTGTGAGTGCAGATACGAAGGCTGATATCTTCCCCGCGCACTAAATCGGGTCCAATCGACGCTGATCCATCAAGGAGGATAAAAATAATGAAAATATCATTCATCGCTACGCTAGGAATCTTGTCGCTAATTCAAACACCACTGTCCTTCGCGGATAATGTTAATGGGAAAAATCTCTATTTACAGCGATGCTCCATGTGCCACGGATTAGATCTCAAAGCAACAGGGCCATTGGCTAATAAAAGCAATCCTGCTACACCTGATCTAACAACTTCTGCTTTCAAAAAACGATTAAATGATTATCCGGGCGTGATTGTATCATCGATAATACTTCGCCCAAATGGAGACTTGATTCCAAAGACGTTGCGAGAGAATGGTGTAAAGCTATCGCCGTATTCATGGGGAATTAAAGATCTACGCGATTTAAATCAATACATGAATGGAATGATTTCAAAAAATCGATGATTGTTGAGTTGAGAGGCATGCACAGAAACCCAAGAGCCATTTCAGGTTTGAGGGCTTGTGGGTGACCTCCAACTAATCAGGGCTGCAATCCACCTCACAAAACTTCAGGAGCGATATACGTCAAATGCGTGAGCGAAAGGCAGCACGATTACTAGTTATAAGCCCCTCTCGAGATGTTCTGCTTTTCAAGTTTCTCCATAAAGATGGAGCTTTAGCCGGTAAAAATTACTGGGCCACCCCTGGCGGTGGTCTTGAGGACGGAGAAACATTCCACGCCGCTGCAATACGTGAACTGCGTGAGGAGACTGGTATTCAAGTCAACACTGTTGTAGGGCCTGTGGCAGATCGGAGGTTTTCAATGCTCCTGCCCAGCGGCGAGACGGTATTCGCCGTTGAGCAGTATTTCGTTGTGCACGTGGACAGCCAGATTATCTCTAGCTCCGAATGGACCTTACACGAGACTCAGGTCATGGCAGATCATCACTGGTGGTCCGCTCTTGAGCTTAGATCTACTGGAGAAACGGTATGGCCAGAGGCGTTAGTGGAGATGCTGGTAGATGCAGCTGTCTTCACACCGGGGGCGTAACCGTCACCGCGAATCCATATGCGTTTTTACACACCCGGGGCCAGAAGCGGACGTGCAACAAAAATGTAAGAGGCTGCCTAATACCCCTGTTCAGTGCATTCACGTCAAATCACATTCTATGCATCAACCTCTCACATCCCTATCTGCAGAAGCGCTGACTATTTTTGGGGGAGCAATGCGATCATTTGATCAAAGGACGTAACCGAATATCTTCCCTCAAGCTTTTCTAAAGTGGGCATTTTGGAAGGAAACCCAAATCGCACTCTGCCGGGAAGCACTTCGTCCATAGATGCGTACCAGGTTAGCAAAGCCTGTTGGAGGCGCACATGAAGTTCGAACTTGCTCCGTCGGCGGGTAGTGTCTGCTTTGGCTCGTTCTCGCGCGAGCATCGGATCTATGCGGCCAACAATGTAACAGTCAGCAAAACCAATACGCCCTTGTGCGATCGTTTCTCTTGTGGCTTCCAACTCTATTTGCCAGTCGTGTTCGCTCGCCTCGCCGATCTGCCAAAGACACCAAATGTAGTGGAGTTTGAGAGGGTCACTGTCACACATAGCCCACGAAGAAATATCTTCCATGGCCAGCGCCGTTTGCCAGCGATCCACGTTTCGCTCTGCCCAAAAACGTGCAGCTCCAAATGAATCCTTTATCCGATCCGGTTCGTTTTCAAAACGACCGTTTTCAGCAATAACATGCTGCCCTCCATGCTTGGCGCACCAGGTGGTTTTCCCGCTGGCACTGATCCCCTCAACAACCAAAATCATCGTTTGACTACTCCGTTAGTTGCGCATCCTTGTAGTCTCCAAACATCTGGATGCTTGGAGACTCTTGATCATCTGCACATTATGACTGGCAGGAGCTTTAGGCAGAAATCCAACGGGGCGCTAGCAAACGACAAACCGTGACCTACCAGGTAGGTTTTGCGCAGCTTCACCTCCCTACCTGCACAATGAAGTGGCTATCTGCTGGAAAACTGCGGCCTTGATGCTAAATAATTGGTTCTGAAACCAACATCTATTCTCAATGCTCAGGCTCCCAGCGACGGAACAGCACGCTGGCGTTAACTCCACCGAACCCAAAACCATTTGAAAGTGCATGAGTAATTAACATCTCTCGTTTAGTAGGACCGACCAGATTGAGCCCGTCGGCCAACTCATCGGGATGAGTCAGATTCAGTGTGGGTGGCGCGACCTGGTCTCGAAGTGCCAGAACGGTGAAGATCGCTTCAATGCCTCCAGCCGCTCCCAGAAGATGCCCGGTGGCGGATTTGGTCGCGCTGATCGCCACGCTGGAGTCAGTCCCGAACAACGAGCGGATGGCTGCCAGTTCGCCCCTGTCACCGACCGGTGTGGAGGTGGCGTGCGCATTGATATGCTGCACCTGGGCAGGGCTAACAGCAGCCTGGCGCAACGCCTGCTCCATGGCGCGTCGTGCACCACCGCCGTCCGCTGGGCCTGCCGTCAGGTGATAAGCATCGGCGCTGGTGCCATAGCCGACCAGCTCCGCCAGGGGCTTGGCACCGCGCGCAAGGGCGTGCTCCAGTGTCTCGATCACCAGCAACCCCGCACCTTCGGACATAACGAAGCCGTCGCGATCACGATCAAAAGGGCGTGAAGCCTGCTGCGGGTGCTCGGCAAAACCTGTAGACAGCGCGCGGGCCGCCGCAAAGCAGCCCAGTGTCACTCGGTCGATTGCAGCTTCGGTGCCCCCGCAGAGGGCGATGTCTGCCTCACCACTGCGGATGATTCGTGCCGCATCGCCGATGGCCTGCACCCCGGCCGCACAGGCGGTTACAGGAGCGCCGAGCGGCCCTTTGAAGCCGTAGTTGATGGATATGTGCCCTGCCGCCATGTTGGCTAGAAAAGACGGTGCAGTGAACGGCGACAATCGACGGGGGCCGCGTGTATCGGTGGTTCGTACAGCATCGGCAATCACGCCAAACCCACCGACGCCCGATGCAATGATCGTTGCCGTCCGTTCCTGCTCCGCGGCCATTGTGGGCTGCCAACCTGCCTGTTCCAGTGCTTCGTGGGCGGCCACCAGTGCAAACTCGATAAAGCGGTCCATCTTCTTGCGGTCCTTGGCCGAAATGATTCGCTCCGGATCGTAGCCAGCGATGGCATCCTCCTCCAGAGACGGCACCGGACCTCCTGCGGTAACGCCCGTACCCTCGGTGATATCGCCTGGCAAGTTACGGATGCCGGAACGGCCAGACAGCAACCTGCTCCAGACTTCTTCTGCTCCGCATCCCAGAGGCCCGACTATTCCGACGCCTGTCACTACGATTCGCTTTTGAGCTTCGAGATTAATCATTGAAACCTCTTTGTTTTTCAGTCGACGCTGGTAAAAAGCAGCGCGCTAATGCCTAGGATCAAACCTCTACGGCGAGAGGACGGTGGGCGTTTTGCCTGAAGCCTCAGGGCGGATCTTGAACCAGATGGAGTACATCGCCGGCAGGAACACCAAGGTGATGATAGTCCCCACGAACGTTCCCCCGATCAGTGTGTAGGCCAGCGTCCCCCAGAAAACAGAGTGCGTCAGGGGGATAAACGCCAGTATTGCCGCCAGCGCCGTCAGCAGTACCGGACGGGCTCGCTGTACCGTGGCCTCGACCACTGCGTGAAACGGATCCAGCCCTTGTTGCGTGTTGTGATGGATTTGCCCAATCAGAATCAGCGTATTGCGCATCAAAATGCCTGAAAGTGCGATCAGGCCGACCAGGGCATTAATGCCAAATGGCTGCTGGAAGATCAGCAGGGTCGGCACCACGCCAATCAACCCAAGTGGCGAGGTAAGGAACACCATGACCATCGCCGAAATCGACCGGACCTGCACAATGATGATCAGCAGCGTCAAGGCAATCATGATCGGGAAGAGTGGCAACATCGCCTTGCCCGCCTTGCCCGACTCCTCGATTGCCCCCGCCTGCTCGATCCGGTATCCGTCAGGCAACTGATCGATGACCGGCTGCAATGCCTTGATGATCACACTCGACACATCAGGTGGCTGCAGACCTTCGGCGATGTCACCTCGCACGGTGATGGTCGGCGTGCGATCACGACGCCGCAGGATCGGATCCTCCATTCGCACATCGACCTTGCCTACCTGAGACAACGGTAGACGCTGGCCTGCAGCCCCCACCAGCGTAAAGCCTTCAATTTTTGCGGGATCGAGGCGGATATCACCCGCGGCCCGCCCGACCACCTGTACCGAACGAATGTCCTCGCGAACCGCGGTGATGGGCACTCCGCTCAGCAAAAATTGCAGTTGCTGCGCCACTGAACTGGACGTCAGCCCCACCGCCTCCAGGCGATCCTGATCGAGAGTGAAATGCAGCGTCGGGGTCAGCGGGCCCCAGTCTGTGTTGACGGTCCTCATCATCGGGCTCGACTGCAACACGTCCTGCACCTGCCCCGCTATCTCACGCAGTTTTGAGGGGGCAGGCCCCATGACCCGGTAGGCAACCGGAAATGGCGAGTACGGGCCAAACACCAGTTGAGTCACCCTGATACGCGCTTGCGGGGCGAGCCCCTCAGCGGCAGCCGCTCTGAGGCGGAACTTGAGGGCCTCGCGCTGCTCTTGGCTGTCGGTCAGCACTACAATCTTCGCGAACGACGGATCAGGGAGTTCCGGCGCCATCGCCAGATAAAAACGCGGCGCACCCTGGCCGATGTAGGACGTAACGATTTTTGCCTCATCCTGCTTTTGCAGCCAGGCCTCTATAGAGCTGGTAGTCGCGCGGGTCTGTTCAATGGCGGTTCCATACGGCATTTGCACTTCAATCAATACTTCGGGACGGTCCGAAGTTGGGAAAAACTGCTTTTTGACCACGCCCATACCCAGGACAGCCACGACAAAAGAAACGATAACAGCCCCGGCCACCAGCCATTTACGCGCGATAACATGCGTCAAAAGCTGGCGAAAACGATTGTAGTTAGGGGTGTTGTAGATTGCCCCGTGACCACCCTCGACCTTCTTGATATCCGGCAGCAGCTTTACCCCCAGGTACGGGGTAAAGACTACCGCGACCACCCAGGAGGCAATCAGGGCAATGCCTACGATCCAGAACATGTTGCTGGTGTACTCGCCCGCGGTTGATTGCGCGAAGCCGTTGGGCATAAAACCGATAGCCGTCACCAGCGTACCGGACAGCATCGGAGCGGCCGTATGACTCCAAGCATAGGCGCACGCTTTGATGCGATCGTAGCCCTCCTCCATCTTCACCACCATCATTTCAATGGCAATAATGGCGTCATCGACCAGCAGCCCAAGCGCCAGAATCAGCGAGCCTAGGGTAATACGGTCAAAGCTCTTGCCAGTGGCCGCCATCACCACAAACACCACGGCCAGCGTCAACGGAACAGCCGCTGCGACCACAAAGCCCACGCGCCAGCCCATGCTGAGGAAGCACACGAGCATGACCACGAGCAGCGCAACGAAGAACTTGACCATGAACTCGCCCACGGCCGAATCAATATTTACAGATTGGTCGGTGACCTTGGAGAGCGTCATGCCCAAGGGCATGCCTTGGTTGATCTTGAGCGTTTCGGCGTCCAGTGCCTTGCCGAGTTCAAGGCCATTCCAGCCCTCACGCATCACGATCCCCAACAACAGCGCGTCTTCACCATTGTTACGCACGAGAAAGGTTGCGGGGTCTTCATAACCGCGCTCGATGGTCGCCACGTCAGAGAGCTTGAGCGTACGCCCCTGAGCCGTAATGGGCGTGTCCCGAATTTTCTGTAACGTATCGAAGGCGCCCTCCAGCCTGAGGAAAACCTGCGGCCCTGCGGTATCGATCGAACCGGCAGGCGTGAGCACGTTCTGGCTATTGAGGGCAGCAAAGATATCCTGAGGAGACACGCCCAAGGTGGCCAGCCGATCATGGGCAAAGGAGACAAAGATACGCTCGGGTTGCTCCCCGATAATGTTGACCTTCTTCACCCCCGGCACATGTAAAAGGCGCTGGCGCAACAACTCAGCATCACGCACCAGCAACCGCTGCGGCTCGCCCTTGGCTTTGAGGGCGAAAAGAGCAAATGTCACATCCGAAAACTCGTCGTTGACCATTGGCCCGATGACACCTGATGGTAACTTTCGGGCTTCATCGTCGAGCTTTTTGCGCGCTTGATAGAACTCCTCCTGCACCTGCGCGGGTGGCGTGCTATCGAGCAGTGACAGCATCGTGAAGGCGAGACCAGGGCGGGTGTAGGTTTCCGTGCGGTCGTACCACTTCAATTCTTGCAGGCGTTTTTCCAGTGGCTCAGCTACCTGATCCTGCATTTCCTGCGCAGTTGCGCCCGGCCAGGCGGTAATGACCGTCATCTGCTTGACCGTAAACGGAGGATCTTCTGCGCGCCCCAGCTGGAAGAACGACAGAGTGCCTGCAACGGCGATCAGAAAGATCAGGAATACGGTGATTGAGCGCTCGCGAACGGCAAGCGCGGATAGATTAAAGCGCCCCTCGCTCATGGACGACTCCCCCCGGCGGTGGTGTCATCCAGTTGAGGCAACCTCACCTCGTCACCCTCGCGCAACAGATGTGCGCCCAGCGCCACGATCTGCTCGCCCACCTTTAGATCACCCGCGACGAGCGCAAAGTCGTCGCTCAATCCCAAGACCTGAACAGGTCTCCAGACCACCTTCGCAGGTGTACCGGCGATCACCCACAGGCCAGTGCCTTTGCCAGGGTCATAAACGGCTGCGATCGGCACTTGCATCGTTTGCCCTTGCGCGGCGCCTTCAGCGATTCGAAGAGTAACGGTCGAACCTATTGGTGCATTGGCCAGCGCCCCCTCAAGCACATACCGCGCCTCAAAGGTGCGGGTCATACGGTCAGCCGAGTCGGACAGCAGCCTTAACTTCGCGGTAACAGCCCCCGTGATGTTGCCATAAAGCGTCGCTTGCGCAGTGGAGCCGGCTGCGGGGCGCAATGTCTCGGGCAGATGCACGATGGCTTCGCGCTGGCCGGCCCGCGCCAGACGAAGCACGGGCTGCCCGGGGCTGACAACCTGCCCCGGCTCGGCGAGGGTCTCCACCACAACGCCATCGGAATCGGCAGACAGCACCGCATAACCAGAGGCATTGCGGGCCACATCAGCCTGCGCTTCAGCGGCGCTGAGTTGCGCCTTTGCAGAATCCGCTGCAGCTTTGATCTGGTCGTAAGCCGATGCAGAAATAGCGCCTGCGCCGACCAGGTCGCGATATCGAGCTTCATCATCTGCTGTCTGCTTGGCTCGAGCCCGAGCAGCCATGACCGACTCTTGTTGTGCACGCGCCTGCAAGCCCAGATCGATTGGGTCGAGGCGCATAAGCGGCTGACCACGTTTAACGGTCTGACCGGTGTCAACCAGACGCTCAAGTACCTTGCCTGATACCCGAAACCCCAGGTCGCCCTGGACACGGGCAGCCACTACACCCGTGAATGAACGTGAGGTGTCGGACGAAGCCTGAACAGCAACGGACCTCACCACAGGGGCCAACGTGCGCGGATCTTCAGCAGTGGATGAATCACCGCACGCTGTCAGGACGAGAGGCAGCAAGAAAACGGCAAAGGGGAAAGGTCGAAGCCGGCGCATAGGTTCCCTTATTTATAGATATGACGAGTGACATATTCTCAGTCTAGTGACCATATGTGTCAACGGTCACGTTCAGCAGGACCTATGAGAATTAATGATAACCGCCAATATTACTGCTGATGCCGGGATATCCCCCACTACCCTAAGGAAGCGTTAATTGACAGATTGTGACCAATAAGTAATATGGTCACATATCATCCTCTGCTTAAGGAACCTCAATGCCTCCCCTCCGTCCAATTGCACTTTTGGTCAGCGCCGGCGTAATGGCAGGTTGCGCGGTCGGTCCGGATTACCATCGTCCAGACGCTCCGCTTTCGAATCGTTACGTGGGCCATGCTTGCCTCGAACAGTGCCCTGGAGCGACGCCGACTGATCTTGTCGCTTGGTGGGAAGGCTTTGGTGACCCCTTACTGACCGCGCTCATCTCCAAGGCTCTTGAGCAAAATCTGGACCTGGCGCAGGCCTCGGCGCGAGTCACGCAGGCGCGGGCCGGACTAGGTGCCGCCAATGCCGCCTTACTGCCCTCGGGGAATGTCAACGGCCAAGCCGCGCGCGCCTACCAATCACTCGAGACCCCACTGAGCCAGGTGCTCAATTCAACACCTGGCTATGATCGGTACGCAAACGCCTACGAGGTCAACCTCAATGCCAGCTGGGAGGCCGATGTCTTTGGCGGCCTGCGACGCGGACGCGAGGCCGCTCTGGCCGAGTACCAGGCGTCCCGGGCTGGCGTCGCGGCCACGCGACTGGCCATCGCCGCACAGACCGCGGACGCCTACATCACTGTCCGGGGATTGCAGGCCCGGCTGGACATTGCGAGTCGGCAAGTCAACACGCAGCAGGCGTTGCTAGAAAAAGTCCTGTTGCTCCACGCCAAGGGACTCAATGCTACCTATCAGGTTCATCAGACCGAGGGCGCGCTGTCACAGGTCCAGGCGACCGTGCCGGTCCTGCAGGCCGGGCTGGAGGCTGCCATGAATGCACTGGATGTCATGCTCGGCACGCCGCCAACCACCCTCACCGCAGGCGAGGCCTCTCTAAGTCAGGCTCGAGTATCGTCGTTCATTGCCTATCAGAAGGGCACGGCCAGCCTGATCGATGTCCTGCACGCGGATGAGACGATGCTCCAGGCCTCCGATGCTCGGGCGCAAGCGCGAACAGAATCGGCACTCGCGGCGGTTGCGCTATTCAAGTCACTCGGAGGTGGCTGGCAACCATGGGATGTCACGGTGACGAGTCGATAGGAAGATCGCTGATTCTGGTAGCGCGCAGACTGAACGCCATGACTCGCTTCTTTGCACAAACGATGCGAGCCAGGCGTAAAGGGCATATTTAAATGCCGATAACAGCATTCAACTAGAAACGGTAACTCACAGAGGTACCAAGCCCGCTTGCACTGTTCTTGTAGTGTGCACTGTAGGCACCTTTGGTCGGCGAAGTGTCGTTGACCTGTACGCTCTCCTCCCACAAGTAGGAGTAAGCCACATCGATCGTGAGATTGTCCGCCGGAGTCCAGCCAGCACCGAAGCTGATGACCTTCCTGTCGCCCGTAGGAATGCGCGGTCCACGATGGGTGTTATTGGTGGGTGACTGATCCACCGAAAAGCCTGCGCGAAGCACCCACTCTTTATTCAGCGCATAAGCAGCGCCGATAGCGTGTGCCCACGTATCGTGCCAATTTTGCTCTTCGGTAATCGTGCCCAGCGAGCCGCTCAACGCGGGGGGTAAACCGGTGTTCTCGATGGTTAAGTCTTTAAAGCGACTCCAGCGAGTCCAGGTGCTCCCCATGTAGAGGGTCCAGTCATTATTGAGCTGATGAGTCATCGAGAAATCCACTGACTCCGGGGTATCCACTTCCAGCGAAGCGTCATAACTGCGGCCGCTAACCCCCAACACGCTAAAGATGCCGTCAGTGACCTTGGTCTTGGCATCCAGTTGATAACTGACCTTGGAGTGGTAGGTCATACCCAGGCGGGTTCGGTCCGTAGCCTGCACCAAGATACCGGCGTTGAAACCAAGCGCAGTGTCGTCACCCGTGCTTTTGAGTTTTCCGTCATTACGACCGGGGCTAAGTGGATTGAGCACCATACCCGTCAGCTCACCACTGATGTGATTGATGGTCGGACCGAACCCAATCGATACTTTATCGTTGAAGGCAAAGCTGATGGTGGGCTGGAACGTGAGGGTCGTGACCTCGCTTTTGTTGGCGTAGTAGCGCCCGGCGAAACCGCTGCCATAGTCAGTCATCAGACCAAAAGGCACATAAAAACCCACACCGAACGCCCAATGCTCATCGATGGGTTTGACGTAATATCCCATCGGTACGGTAGTGGTGGGCACCATGTCGCCGTCTTCCTGGCCGCCGAATGTACTCCGGGTGTGGCTGATGTCGGACTTGGCGAACAGAGTCGCTGCTCCCACGCTGACCTGCTCTCTTTTCAAACGAGACATGCCCGCCGGATTACCGAAGACCGTACTCGCGTCTTCAGCGGCGGAAGAGCGACCGGCAAACCCGGCCCCCATTCCACTGATGCTTTGTTCGTTGAGCGCGAAGCCGCTTGCAAAAGCGCTTGAAGATGCGAGCACAACAGCAATGCCAAATGGGGTCTTGAGCGCTATTTTTTTCATTGTTTGAACTCTATGGGTATCACTGAGATGAAGCATTAGAAGCGGTGAACACCCATATTCATTCAAGTGACCAAATCAGTCAATGGTCACAAAACAAACAAATAAAATACCCTCCTACTGATAGAGAAGGACTCAGTGAAAAGCCGGCTGATGAGCTGTCGCTTACCCGGGTATGCAGTGAACCTTCAGCCGAAGATCAAGGCATCAGGCTGCGCAAGATCAGGTTGCAGGTGAGCGTGGGAGCCTCCTCGACGAAATCGAGGTTGTACTGCAGTAGCAAGGGGTTGACGAATGGTCGCAGGGCGAGATGTATCGCTTCAACTGTCTCGTCCAGCGGAGTCTTGCGTTCAAACTCGCCGATCTCTCGCCCTTCCCGCACGATTTGCAACACGAAGTGTTTGATACGTGCGTCATAGGCCTGTGAACTCGGCCAGCTCTCAGACGCTGCAAACGCTGCTATGTCATAGAGTTTTCGGTCGTTGAAGAACAGATTCACGCCTGTGGCAATCACAGTTTTGACCAAGCGTCGAAAGCGCTCCGTCGGCGACAGGTTCTCTACATTGATAGCGTGTTCCACAGCCGCGACGATTTCTGCCAGGCAATTTGAGCAGATGGCTTCACCAATCGCCTGCTTGGAATCAAAAAATTTGTAGATGTAAGCCTTGGAGAAACCGATGGCCTTGGCCAGGTCGGAAACCGTAGTTTTACCGTAGCCGTATTGGCTGAAGTGCTGGTTGGCCGCCGCGACAATTTGATCGCGAATGTCGTGATCGGCCGGGCCACGGGAGCTGGGCGAAGATATTGATGGCTGATTCATGGGGATAGCTTACTCACCCTGTCGAGGACTTACAAATTGTGACCTTTAGAGTACATAGTCATAAATCGAACTTTCTGGAACCACCGTAGTTCGGGATGAGAACGGGCTGACGCTTGAGTCATCGAACGGGTCGTATCAGCGCTCAACACGTCCATCGTCGCTAACCCCACGTGGGTCCATGCCATTGACTTCGTGCTGGTGACGAAGCTCAGCCCAGTCGATGAGGGCTGTCATGGCCGGGCCGAGTGCATGGCCCAACGTTGTCAGCGCGTACTCCACCCGCGGAGGCACCTGCGGGTATACGGTGCGCCGAATGATGTCGTCTTGCTGAAGCCCTTTCAACTGCTGAATGAGCATTTTCTGCGTAACATCCGGAATGAGCCTTTCCAATTCAGAGAACCGAAGCGGCCGGCCTTTAGCGGCCATCAGCTCATTGATAATCACAATTTTCCACTTACCCTCCAAAACACGAAGCGTAGCGTTGATTGCGGCCGACCAAGCCTGTCGCCGTAAAGGGTTGTCACACTCCCACTTGCGCTCCATCAATACTTACCTTTTGGTGGGTTACAGACAAAAACGTTGGTTCTTGCGACTACTGCAGCATAAATCATAACGTATGCAGACTTTGAATCCCTGGAGGCGTTATGAAAATCGCAATCGTTGGTATTGGATCTATCGGCTCAACCCTAGCCCGCAAGCTTGTAAGCGCTGGTCACGAAGTCAGTGTGGCCAACTCTCGGGGAAAAGAGGCAGTAAGGGCTTTTTCCGCGGAAGTAGGGGCCGCTCCTTGCGACTTGAAAGATGTCTTCGACGGCGCCGATGCGGTGATTCTTGCCATCCCCCTACCGGCCATGACAGCTCTTCCCAAGAACCTGCTGGCTGTGTTGTCATCCTCGACTCCAGTGGTCGACACGAGCAACTACTACCCAGGTTTGAGAGACGAGTGCATCGACGCTTTGGAAAATGGTCAGACAGAGAGCATCTGGGTTAGCGAGCAGCTTGGTCGACCGGTGATCAAGGCATTCAATAACATTCTGGCGTATTCGCTGGAGCATCTTAGTAAGCCAAAAGATGCGGAAAACCGCCTGGGAGTCGCTGTTGCCGGTGACGACGCAAACCATAAGCGCCTCGTAATGCAACTTGTCGATGCCGTTGGATTTGATCCAGTTGACGGTGGCCGTCTCGAGGCCTCATGGCGCCAGCAACCCTGCACACCAGCGTACTGCTGCGACTACACCGCAGATGAAATGACTCCCGCGTTAAATGCCGCCGTGAAGGGTGCCGCAGCTCAGAAACGCGAGGCGTACAACACACAAATCCTGACCTTATTCGCCAAAAACCCTTCTCATAATGAGGTGGTTGAATTCAATCGAAACTTCAACGCGGCGGGCTGAACTCCTCGTTATTAATCCAACTAGCATCCATGCTTTTTAAGCGGTTACAAGCAACTAATTTTATCAGCTATAACTAGCTTATAAAACTCCACTGGCCATACACTTTCAACTAGCCACAACCGGTACCTTTGCGCATAGATAAACAGTTTCTTAAACACTAATCCTCGTTACACGCGCAATGTCATCCTTGAATGAGCGGATTATACGAATCTACGGTTTATTCCCAATGTTTGACTTAGTGCCTGAGACCTCTTAAATGTAAGCCTGACAAGCCTGCAGAGCGATCAGTCCATGATCGCCTTCACCGGTAATTCCGATAACTCGTTGAGCATGCACTGGGTCAAGTCGGGCTCTATGGGCGTCATGAACCACACCGCAGGTCAACAGTAGCAAGGCGATCACGCAGACGTGCCTGCTTCGTTTTCTCATCGGTAAGGGCTAGGTAATGGGCTTGGTCGCTGGCTGCCAGCCACTGCTCCAGGGCGAAGTGCTTGCCCTGCTCCGCCAGAATTTGCGCGGAATTGAGATTGGCCAGATTTGTGCGTTCGGTTTGGTGGGCGGTTTCCTTGACCCCAAGGAGCGCCAATCAGAGTCGCGCTCTGCTGGTGGACATTTTCAATCATGCCGCGTCGGAAGGGCTTGTGTCCGGACAACCCCGCATCGAGCACCATCCACCGTATCGAGAAGAAGCAACGAAAACGCCATACCGTGGAAGGCCTGAAGGCGGTCAGGGAGGTGGCACCACCCTGGCTGCGCAACGCCATCGACTTGGCACTGATCACTCTCAGCGGCGCTCCGACATCCTGGACATGCGCTTTGATGGCGTTCGGATGGGTTCTTGTACCTGGTACAAAAGAAGACAGCCAAAGCCAGTGATACAGCGTGGATTCGTTTCAAGGTGACTGACGAACTGCAGACCGTCATAACCCGCTGCCAGGACAATATCGCTTCCCCCTTCTTGATTCATCGCAAGCCGCAACGACTGCTGCACAAGCAGGCGCAGACCAAAGAGCACTGGACGAAGGTTGAAGATCGCTTTCTAAAGCGCACTTTTGTGAAGGACTGCTATCGGCCCAGAGTGTGTAAAAAGGCCTTCGCGAATACTTGCCACTATTCCTGAGGATTTCATCGCAGGAACCGCCCATGAAGCGCTTTATCCAAGGTGAATACTGACGACTACGTCAGCGATACCAATCCGGTGAGCGCAGTCGACGTCTTTGTCGACGAAGTCTATCTGGTCAAACGGGGTTTTGAAGGCGTCATACCGGCAGAACTGGCCGGTCTGCTTAGCATCCCGCGATTCTCCTGAAGACCTACATCTACGGCTATCTGAACCGCATTCAGCTGGGCTGAGAAAGCAACCCCACAATACTGCGGCTTTGCCGTAGCACTGTGGGGTTGGTATGACAGCGCCTACACAGTCCCGAAACGCACCTCCACCGACAGGCTGCCCAGGTTATCGCTCAGACCAGCTCCGTAATGTCCGTCCAGGTCGTCATTGATGCACAATTGCAACTCCCCCTGCTGGGCACGCGGCAATTGCGCCTTATTGCCGACCAGGAACGGCACGCCGCTGTTGCCGATACGCCCGATCAGCGCTCCTTCCGGTTGACCGGGCAAGGCATAGCCGGGCTTGGCTATAAACCCTGGGTTGCCCGCCGCGCTGACCATCCCGGTGGCCGGGTTAGCCGTCCACTGCCCACCGGTGCACATCGCCAGTTGCCAGTTCTGCCCGTTGACCTGTACGCCGGTGCCCTGCCAGGCTTGGTTGGCCTGCACCTGCACGGTACGCTTGAGTAGATCGCTGGCGACCACGTCGGCGGCCTGGAGAGTCAGCGCGGTGATGGTCAAGGTCGGGTTGGCGGTGCCGGTGGCGGGGAACACTCCGTCGCCGACCAGGAACAGGTTGGGGTGGTCCCAACTGCGCTGGTCCTTGTCCACCACCGACTTAGTGCGGTCCGAGCCCATGCGGTAGGTGCCCATCAGGTGGCCAGCGCCGAAGAACGCGTAGTTCTGACCGTCGTAGTTGAACACCGTTTGCGAGCCGGGCTCGATCTTAGGGTTCAGGTCGGTCAGTTCAGTGGCGCCCATCAGCTCGGTGATGATATGCGTGGCGGCCAGGCGCGCCTGCTTGAAGCCCTCCTTGGTGTAGTCGGACAGTTCGTAGGTTATCTGTGGCCGAGGCAGACCCAAGCCGTCGGTGAACTCCATGGTCCTCTCCACCCGGCACAGCGCATTGTCGGGGTCTTTCTCTACCTGCTCGATCAAGAAGCCCAGACGGAACTGGCGGGTCAGCACGCTATTGAGCTGCTGCACCAGCATCTTGCCGGACAGCGCCAGCTTGTTGGGGTTAGCGCCGCCGTTGTTGGTGCCGTCGATGAAATCGCAAACCGAGGTGTAGGGATCGTTCACCGACCAGTTCCAACCCTCGTTGCCGATCTCGATACGCCAGGCGGCACGCTGGCTGCGGAACGGGCCATCGCGCATGTCCTCGATCCCCGAGGTGGACAACGGCCCGCGGAATGGGAACAGCGGCTTGCCTTCGGGCATCAGGCCCCAGGCCAAATACACCGGGTGGTCGGCCAACGCCTGGCCGACTTGGCCGCTGCT
Organism: Pseudomonas sp. ML2-2023-6; assembly: GCF_037055265.1. Classification (NCBI taxonomy): domain Bacteria; kingdom Pseudomonadati; phylum Pseudomonadota; class Gammaproteobacteria; order Pseudomonadales; family Pseudomonadaceae; genus Pseudomonas; species Pseudomonas sp. ML2-2023-6. The sequence continues at coordinate 3,954,303 of NZ_CP146347.1, forward strand.
GTTGGCGACCCCTTTAGGGCTGTTCGGGCCGATGGAGTTGAGCAGCAGCTTCGGGGTTTCGATCGCGTGGGCGGCGATCACGTAGCGCTTGCCCTGGGCCGTGCCGTTCTGGCGCGGGCCATTGTTCTGGTACTGGATGAAATCGATACCCGTGACCCCATTGCTATCGACCTGCACCTGGCTCGCCACGGCCTGGTAGAGGATGCGCACGTTGCCGGTATCCAGTGCCTTGGCCATGGTCACGGTGGCATCGTACTTAGCTTGGATCGGGCAGATCGGCGTGCAGCTGGTGTTGCCGGCGCACACCCGGCGGCCGTTGTCGCTCTGCGAATTGCGCCCGGCCGGGGTCTGCCGGACGTTGAGGGTGACACCTGGGTACGGCTTGCCATCGGGCGCCTTCTCCGGGCTCTGATACACCGTGCCCGTGACGTTCTTGCCCAGGCCCTGGTCGACCAACGACATCGGGATGCCGTGCATGCTGTATTCATAGCTCTGCGGGAAGGTCACGCCCAGGTAGGTCTGCGAGGCGACATCGGCGGACACGCCCATCTCCTCCTCGGCGCGGCAGTAGGCGGTCTGCAGATCGTCGTAGCTGATCGGCCAGTCGACCCCGACGTTGTACGCAGTGCGCATGCGAAAGTCGTTGGGCAACAGACGCAGGGCAGTGCCCATCCAGTGCCACATGGTGCCGCCGCCTACCCGCTCGTAGGTGCTGGCGAACAGTTGCGGCCCCTTCTGTACCAAGTAGCTCTTCTGCACCTTGTTCGGGTCGGTGCTGCCGGCAGTGATCAAGTCCTGGATAGTCGCTCGCGGGGCGAACTGCGTGGCCGGGGTTTGCTCGGTCTGCTCCGGTGGGTATGGCGACTCGGGCGACTTGAGCACGGCGGTGTAGAAACGCTCCAGGTATTCGCTGCGGTTAGGCGGAATCGCCGGGCCCGACTCGAGCACCAGCACTTTCAGGCCGGCCAGGCCCAACTGATAGGCCATAACGCTGCCGGCCATGCCGGCGCCCACGACGATCACATCGGCAGTTTCGATGTTCTGGGTTTGTAGATTGTTCATGGCTGCTGCCCTTCCTTGGCGTCGACACCGGTGAATTGCTTGAGGGTCGGTGGCTGCTCGGCCCAGTAGCCGAAATGGTACTGGCTGTAGCCCATGGGGTGGGATTGGGCGATCTTCCACGCCCAGCTTTCCTTGTAGGCCTGGTCGGAGACTACGAGGGTGTCACCCGTGTGGGCGTTGTCTTGATCATAAGGCTGGTACCAACTGCCAAGCAGCCACAGCTTCATGATCGAGCGGGCGCCCTGGGCGATCTGCGGGTTCGAGTTGCCGAGCACGGCGCTGGCGATTTGCGCAGGCTGTTGGCTCTCGATGCTGGCGTACAGATCCAGCAGGTTGCTGAACGCTGCGGTGCCCATGCCTTGCTGGGCAGTGGTGAAGAACAGTGGCGGCAGGTTGATCGGGTCGACGGACGGCGCGAGCAGGTCGGCCGCAAGGCCGGTGAGTACGGCAGACAGGTCGATGAAGTTCTGCAGGTTCGGGTCACTCATGGCATCACTCCTTGGCGCCGGTGGATTGGGCACGTTCAAGCAAGAAGGTGAAATCGGCGAAACTGGTGCGCGGGGACTGGGTCACCCGGGTGGTCGCGTTGTTGTGGCATTCCATGCAGCTTGACGAGGCCTGTGGCGTGGTGCCCTGGTTGAAGGTTTCCAGGGTGGCGTTGGCCAGAAAGGTCGGGGCAGGACTGCCCAGCGGGTTGGTCGGCGACGGCACTTGGCAATCGTTGGCCGGGTCGGTCGGCCACTGGGTGCTGATCAGCTGGTAGTTGGCCCAGACCGTGCCCTTGAGCGCGCCTTGCCACTGCGCGTTGAGCTGGTGGGTCGCGGCGGTGAGCGGGATTTCCCGCACGATCTGCGAGGGTGTGGCTTTCTTCGACGGATCCCACGGCTGCACTGGCGGCTCGTTTACCGGGCGGTCGCTGGCCTGGGCGTCGTAGAATAGGTAGGGACCCTTGCGCTCGTTCATCGGCGTGGTCTTTTCCGGCACGTTGCGCACGTGCTCGAAGCTCGACCATACCCACTGCGGCGAGCTCTGGGTCTTGTGCACGATGTGCAGGCCGACCAGCCCTACCTTCTGCGCGTCACACGACTCGGGGATCACCGCGCCCTTGTTCGGGTCGGCGTTGCCGGGGGTGTAGACCAAGGCGTCGACGGCGTGGAAGTCTTGCGGGTTGTCGTTGTCGCCGAGTACCTTCCAGGCCGACTTGACCATGATCGCGCCGACCTGCTGGGCCTTCTGCGAGCCGCAGGAGAAGGCGATGCGGTTGTCAGCCTTGGTGAAGAAAGCCTGCTGGCCTTCCTTGCTGTAGAGGTCATTGCTGACGATGTCGTCGAACATCGGCTGGTTGATCATGATCGCGTTGCGCGTGTAGGCGCCGTTCTGGTCCACCAGTGGGCCGGTCTTGAACGGCTGGATGAATTCATCGAGCACACCGGCAACCTTGCCCATCTGTTGCAGTACGGGCAGGTCACCCTTGCCTTGGCAGGCGGAGGGTAGCGGCGCCTTCTGGTTCCAGGCGACCGGCTTCTGGCCTTTGGGCAGGAAAACCTCGTAGCTCTCCTTCCACGTCTCCCAAACTGTCTGCCCCGGCGCGCCAATCTTCGCCGAGGTGTTGGCGCTGCCGTCGGCGCTTGCGGGCCAGTTCAGGGCGACGAAGGTCTGCCACGAAAGCACGTCGAAATCGTGTTGCAGGTTGTCCAGAGTAAAGGGGGGGTTGGCGGTGACATCGAAGGGAATCGCAGGTGACAGCACCGGTGGGCTGGCCGCATCGGCCATGACGAGCGCGCTGGTGAAGCTTGCACCCAAACACGCCAACCGCTTCAAGGTTATTATCATTATCGTCTCCTCAGCAGATAAAGCGTCGGGACGATGAGTGCTGGCCCTTCATGGACCGAATGTTCAGCGTTGTCCCTGACGCTAAGCTGCAGGCTAGCCGTTGCGTCAGCCCCCTCATAAATACCTGACTAACGGTAGGGATAAGCAGGGATCGTCGGACAGCGGCAGACGCTCTCTGGTGGCCAAGGTGTTGACGGCAACTGGCGATGTTGAGACGGTGTAGACCATCCTTGGTCATTCCTGCCTTGACCACAGCAAGCCCTGTTTGACTGTCGATTAAGCAACGATTCGTCGGGCATTTGAAGTTGCGTTGTAGTCACGCAGAAGCGCATTTAGTTAGAACTGTTGAACATCGTTGGTTATCTGTTCGGCAGTCATCCGTTACGCCAATGCATCAAGCGTTGCAGCCAGGACGAAGTGACAGCGAAAGCATCACGCAATTCGTAGATCACACAAGCCACACCGTACACATCGGCACTGGCTGACAGCGCAGCGGCGCAGGGCCGATTCGCCAACTCCGAGCGAGCTACCAGCTTCGATGAAACTGTAATTCTGCTTGAGTACGAGGTCGGCAGCCTCGCGTTTGAATTCAGCGGAAAAGGAACGGCGTTGTTTGGTCATCTGACACCTCGATCTGGCGAGCATTCACGCCTAAATGGGTGTCCGGTTTCATTAGACCACTACACATCTACCCTGATGCGGGTCATTGGGGCATCTTTCAGTTTAATTCCGACTTCGTACCCACCGCGCTAACCTTCCTTGCCCGTTAATGCACTAAAGGTGTCGAGAGAGTTCCGCAATGAAAGCCTTCTGGTAATTCAGAAAGACCCTGGGGACGAGATCATTGAACCTCTCGTACCTTAATCAAAGGCTCCGTTGAGTACCTCATAAATTATGCCGGAAGCAATTGCGACAAGTATTAAATCGGTCCCAGCCTGCTGCCATTCGTAGCCGTCGTAATGTGGCAGCCTGCCCAACAACCGGCCATCCAGCTTCTTGGCAATGCCCGGAGGAAGAGGCTTTCCTCTAGCTAGGTTCTTCTGTATCCCAGGTGGCAGTGAATGGTCTGAACTCCAGTAGTCACGGTGGCCGCCAAGCACACCCAATATGCTGCCCCGGTCAATGCTGGGGCCGCGCGCCCAATCACTCCCGTTCGAGCCCTTTCCTTTGTGACCCTGGCTTCCATGTCCTTGGCCGCCTTGGGAGTTGCCTTGTCCATTACCTTGCCCCTTTCCATTGCCAGGATCGGCCAAAGTGGTAACTGGGCCTGCGGCCAAAGCAAGGCAGGTAATAGCTACTAGGAGCGAGCGAGGCTTAAGCATGACCGTCTTCTCCGAAAGGGAATACCCCTTGAAATATAGACGGTATTACCGATTTTAGTTCCGTATAACCCATCCACTCGCTGCATCCGGTCACGGAGGGCCATCCCGAGGTAATCTCATGCCCATCCGCCACAGCATCATTCACCAGATCGACAAGAAGCCAGGCGATACACCTGCCGTGCTGCACGTCAGCAGCACCGAACTGGTCGAATCTCAGGTCACTGAAAACCTGCTGCACGACTTCAACGAAGCGTACAACGCCAAACAGGGCAAAGGCTGGAGCCTGTTCCACCCCGAATCAGGCGCCTACCCTTTCAGCGGCTGGATGAAGGGCTTTTACGATGGCGGCGACTTTATTGAGTTCAGCTTCACCGCTGTCGAGCACCTGACCAGCTTGATGGAAAAATCGAACCTTTCCGTTGGTGGTCACGTCTTGTTCGCGCACTTCCAGCAAGGCCTGACCGACTACATGATTATCGGCCTGCTCCAGCACAGCGAGAGCATCACGGTTAGTACTGACCTCAGCATTAAGCCTTCCAAGCACCTGGATTTCGGCAGCAACAGCCTGGCAGCCCGGATCAACCTTTCGGAATGGAGTAACAACCCAAACTCACGGCAGTACATTTCATTTATCAAAAGTAAAACTGGCACGAAGTCCTCGGAGTACTTCCGCGACTTCATCCGCTACAAGGACTACGGCCTGCCAACTCAGCTCATTTATCAGCTCAAGCGCGCATCTGCCTAGAGCCTACCGACACGCCCAGAGGGGCATCAGGTCCGGAGTGATGTCATTTCATGATTACCTGAACCTCATAACCTTTACCTGTAGGCCAATTATCCCGAACTACCTCAATGGTTCCTGTGCCTGCGGCAGCGGTTAAGGGCTGGCCGAGAACTATGGCTTTTTTAATGCTGTTCGGGAGTGGAGCTCCGAGGGCTTCAAGGGAGAGTTTTTCCGAAGCCTTACCCAGTGCGCTAATTGACATGCCCACAGACTTCACCTGATTGAAGTTGAGAACCAGCTTTACCTGATCGACAGTTGAGTCACTGCCTGTCGCATAAAACGCAAGATTGTTAGCCATCGGAGAACCACTCCCGATGTCCTTGTAGTTGCTTGCGCAACCAGACGTACCGTCACCATAGTCGGTCCATTTCCGCCCTTTCAGGTCCAAATTGCTCAGAAATGCACAGACCGACTCCGGAGCTGTTTGCTTTAAGTCAGCAAGGCAAGATGCCGAGAAAAGTAATACCAGAGGTGCAGCAAATACTTTGAGCATCTTTCAAATTCCATCCTGATCAAGGGCTACTCCGGCTCCATGCCGGGCGAACACAAATACCCCACTTCAACGAATCACGCCATCCGGTGAGGATCTTTCATACCTATTACATACGGAAGCATTTGCAGCGGCATTGAAGCCGCTGGCACACCCTGGATCAAGCGTCACAGAATGGGGGCAGGATTACGAATGAAATTGCTTACGCGCTTAAAGCTGAGGGCTTTGATGGCAGTGAAGACGGTACAGGCCGTGAGCAGCCGATTGCTACCGCTTACGCGGTGCCGGGAAGCTATAGGACTGCACAGCGTCACTCGATGCGTGCAGTCCTCCACCTGCGTTACTGACCCCATCTCAAGTTCGACGCCTAACTCCTCGGGATTGGGAAATCGCGGTATCGGAGCTGGATACCACAGTATTTTTGATTCCGGCCGGGTTTGGCGGGCGAAGTGAAGAACCGGGACGAGCGCCTGATGATTCTCAACACTGTGGCCAAGTCAATCATTGAGAACCAGCGAGGCCAGCACAAGCTGTACGTCTTCCCTTTCGGCAAGCCAGACGGCGATGGTAACGAAACAATGGTTCACCGCATGAATGACTCAATCTGGAAGAAAGCACGAGTGAGGGCGGCAAACTCTGGCAGGAGGAAAACCTTCGCCCCGCTCACCCCGGCTATCTGTCTATCAGGATTCACGATTTGAAACACACGTTTGGTCGGGGTCTTCGGGCGGCGGGTGTTACCGAAATAGAAGTCACGCAAAAGTCACGCACATGAAAAAGGCCAATGCGTTAAACATTGGCCTAAGTCATTGAAAAATATGGTCGGGGCGGAGTGATTCGAACACTCGCCCCCTAGCACCCCATGTTCGATCTTATATCGCTATAAGTCATTGTAATTAAAGAATAAATATCCTCATCAAGGCTGGCGAAGTTAACGGTTTTTCGTGCATTAGCAAACGATAAACCGTGGCCTCCCGGGTAGGTTTTGCGCAGACTTTGGTATGCATCCACCCTATTCTTTATTTCCAGATACTCAGAACTGGCAGTGCCGGGTGATCGTCTGCATTCGGCCAAAAGCAGGCATTGCGAACGCAGATGCTAAACGTCCTTTCTCATACGCGCGAACACCTCATCACATGCTTCTCTCCAAGCCAGCATTGCGCCATTCTTTCGAAGCTTCTCTAACCCGGCGGAAGTGAACGTACCAGGTGTTGCAATACTACCGCCAAGAACTTCCATGCTGACGTGAGGTTGGTGCCGTGCACTGGTCAGACAATCCTGCATATTGCCCATCACCAACTGTGCTGCCTGCTCATGAGAGAGGCCCTTCCCGGTAAACCACTCCTGAAGATCGCCGAGGAAGAAATAAAACCAGCCGTTCATGCACGCCGCCACAGTGGCGAGCTCAAACGCGTCCTCTTGGTCGATCACGATCAGTGACCCAAGGGCGCCGAGTAAGCTCTCATGAGGCTGGCCGCCTGGGGTCACGACAACTGTTGATTGGTTAATCTGAGCTGCATAGGACAGCATCGCCCGGACGTGCCGCGCTTTAGGAAAGTTGTGTTCCAATTCGCTGATACTCATACCCGCTACGAGCGAAACCAGCGTCTGTTCGGGCTTGAGTCGTACCTCATTGGCAAGTTGCTCAACAGCATCAGGTCGGACGCCCAGAAATAGCAGGTCGCAGTCATCGACCACACTTTGGTTGTTCTGAGCAATCTCACAGGCCCAGAGCCTGCCTAGCTCTCGGGCACGGTCATTATTGCGCGGTGAAAGCAAAATCTTCCCGGAGAATCCGCTTCGGCGCAAGCCAATCACGATCTTCTCCGTCAGTTCGCCGACACCCAGAACTCCAATGTTCAGCACTCTGCCTTCTCCTGTATTAAGCAAATAGAGAGTGTCTCATGATAACTGGAGGGCAGCCTGTCCCGAAGTACCAATCGACCCAAAGCCTCCATCCTTGGCGAATCATGACCCACTGCCCAGAGCACTTGGACAATTTTAACCCTCTGCCGCTGAATGCATCAGCTGTCCAACATGGATGGATTCGACATCACCTTCACTGGGTTCCGCCTCGAAAGAAGCGTAACAGGTTGATATGTAGCCATCGTAGTCAGCGCCCGCAGGCTGTGTGTTCGGGCACGAAGGGCTGCTTCCGGCTAAAAGCGGCCCTTCGTAAATAGATGCTTAAGACCCATAACATATGTAGAGAAAGGGTATTGGACCTGCTGGCTTTCAAGCTTATCTGACGCGAAACTGCATTAGTACGAACTCACGCCGAGAGATAATCATCCACACATTTAACCGTGCCGTACCCAAATTCAAACGCGGCCATCATCGCTGCATGCACTTGAGCGGCTGGCACGTTAACGCCATTGAATTTGAGATCCAGGGTGGCGCAAGCGTCATGCAGCACCGTAACCGGATAACCCATGTCCGCCGCAGCACGTACGACGGCGTCGATACACATGTGGCTCATTGCACCTACCACCACGATATCTTGAACATCGAAAGCATCCAGCTGCTTTTTGAGGTCAGTGTCTCTGAAGGCGTTAATGTGCTTTTTAACAATCACAGGTTCTTCATCCTCAGGGGCTACCGCTGGCTGAATTTGCGCGCCTTTAGATCCCTTTACGAAGATTGGGGCATCAGCATTATCTGATTCGTGCCGTATGTGAAAAACGGGAATACCTGTATTCCGCGCATGGTCCATGACCCGTCGAGCATTCGCCACAGCCGCCTCGATGCCGCTCAAAGGCAATTTACCAGTGGCCAGGTATTCGTTTTGCAGATCAACTACTACAAGACCTTGTTTCATGAGCGATCTCCGATCAAATCAAAGTGATGTTGCACTGAGGGCTGAGATTGCTGGTAGGTAAGAAACCTGCCCGCTACCACGGCCCAATACGGTTTAAATCAGTACTTCAGCGAAGCGCCGTCTTCCGGTATATCAACGCGACTCTCGATACCTTGTTTCTTGACGTAATTGCGCAACTCTTCACGGGTCAGGGACATATGGTTAACCGCGTCCATGTGCACTGCGACAATTTTTGCGCCTTTGGCGGTCTGTGCGGCACGCAGGACGTCCTCCTCACCCATAATGATCGCCCCCTCGAACCCCGTCATTTTTGCTTTCCCTGCGTTCAGGACGATGACTTCAGGGTGATATTTATCGATGGTCTGGTCGACCTCTTTGCGCCAGATGGTGTCGCCGGCGAGGTATAGAGACTTATAGCCTGGCGCTTGAAACACCACACCCATGGCTTCGCCCAGCGGTTTTGCGAGGGCTGGTACGGCATACATTTCGTCGGTGCCATGCTGACCACCGGTTTTGGTGATTTTGACGCCGCCGAATTCAGCTTCGTCAGTCAGTACACGTACATTTTTGAAACCCTGGGAACGAATCAGCTGTGCATCGTCTTCGTGTTGAGTGAACAGCAGGATGTCTTTAGGTAGCGCTTTTTGTGCCGCATCATCCCAGTGATCAAGGTGTGTATGCGTGACGATGACTGCGTCGACACCCGAGATAACCTTGTCAGGGGATTCGGGTAGATCGACCAGCGGATTGCGAAGGTTGCTTCGGTAGGTATTTTCAAACCCGGGGTAAGCCCCTTTTTTAGCCAACATTGGATCGATCAAGAACGTGGTGTCACCGTAAGTGATTTTTACCGTGGCATTGCGAACCTGCTGCAGATCCACTTTGTGGGAGGCCTCAGGTGCCTGGGGGTTATTGGTATCCGCGAACGCCGCTGTAGCGACTGCACCGCAGGCAATGCCAAGGGCGAGAGGAAGCGCTATAAATTTCATGGAATTAATCCTGTTGGTACATCAAGGAGACCATTCTGGGCTAGCGTCTTAGAGCCCAACAGTGGCCCGAATGACATAATTCGATATAATCGGGCCAGATAATCTGTATTGTAAGGGAGGGACAAGGGTATTTGGGGCTTCCCTTGGAGTGAAAAAATCCGCGTGAGCGGCCCTCCCATTCCTGTGTGTGACAGACAGTGGGCCAATACAGGATCAATTTGAGGCAGCCTGATGGAAGCCATACGTGTTGCAGTTCTAGCATTCAACGGCGTGAGCCTTTTTCACCTTTCTGTTCCTGGCATTGTATTGGGAACTGCTCAAACCGCGCAGGGTGAACCTGAATACGAGGTCAATTTCTGCGCAGAGGTGCCGGGTATGCTGAGCAGTGACCAGGGCATTGGGCTGTCTGTAACCCACGGCCTAGAACTGATGGAAGCAAGTGACGTAATTGTCATTCCCGCGTGGAGTGATTCGTCGGTCGCCGCATCTGCACAGCTTGTGAAGGCGCTGCAACTCGCCCACTCCAAAGACAAGTTGATCGTCGGGTTATGCCTCGGGGCATTTGTGCTCGGCGATGCCGGGCTGCTTGACGGGAAAGAGGCGACGACTCACTGGATGGCACGCGACGAATTCGCGCGGCGTTTTCCAGAGGTCAGTTTTCGGCCTGAAGTACTCTATGTCAGTGACGGCAACATCATGACCTCCGCTGGAACCGTGGCAGCAATTGATTGTTGCCTGCATCTGGTACGCCAGCGTCTAGGAGCTGATGTAGCCAATCGCACCGCCAAATTGCTGGTGACACCACCACACAGGCAGGGGGGCCAGGCTCAATACGTAGAACACCCTGTACCGCACCTCTCCAGCGAAACTCATTTGTCTGATGTATTGGCGTGGGCTCGCATGAATCTGGCCAGCCATCTGTCGCTAGATGTCCTGGCTGAAATCGCAAAAATGAGCAGGCGCACCTTTACCCGTCGGTTCAAGGAGGCCACTGGCACTACCGTATCCAAATGGTTAAACGCGGAACGTGTGGTCAGAGCGCAGGAACTACTCGAGACGACCGAGTTATCGATTGAATACATCGCGGGTGATGTAGGATTTGGGACGTCCCTTTCCTTAAGACAACATTTCGCAGCTCATCTAGGTACATCGCCATCTGACTATCGGAAAATGTTTTGTCTTGGAATGAATCCAAAGAATGAGTCGCCCCAAGTTTCGTAGAAACCTTTGAGCGACTGCTCATGGCCGATTGTGGTCTGGTACGAATGACTGCAATTGGCCGATTCTGTTGAAAAAGGCGGATTTTCAGTTCGCCTGAACTCAGGCACGACTACCACCGGAGAGCCTACTCACAACATTGAGTGGTTTCTCGGCCCTTCGTTGACCTTTACTGCTCTGTTATTGGGTTAATTTGAGGTTTTTTGCCTAGTGCAGGCGCACCTATCCCGTGGCAGGTGGCCCTTGAGATGTAAATTTGGCCAGTCGACGCAGGTTCTGCACCGCAGCAGCCAACGTGAACTCATCGGTCGCGCCACTCATGCCACGTAGTCGCAAGCGATCCAGTTTCAGGATGCGTTTGAGATGGGCAAACAACATTTCGACCTTCTTACGTTCATGGCGAGAGCGCTGATACGCTGGCGTCGTCGCGATGCGTCGAGCCACATCACGAGCGGCTTCATGGACGCTGCGAGCGATTTTGCGGAACGCCGTGTTCGGGCAGCACTTGGCTTTCATCGGACAGGCTACGCAGTCGCTCTGCCTGGATCGGAAGATGATCGTGTTGGCTTTGGTGACGTGTGAACGCTCGCTTTTGAAGGCTCGCCATTCGCTGCGCAATGCGTTGCCGGTCGGACAGCGGTATTCCTCAGCCTCTTCATTCCAGCGGAAATCATTGCTCGAGAAGCTGTCGTTCTTGCGCTCGGTTTTGTCCCACACCGGCACATGCGGTTCGATGTCTTTTTCCTCCACCATCCAAGCCAGCATCGGCGCGGTTCCGTAAGCAGTGTCGCCGATGAGGCGTTCCGGCATGATGTCGAACTGCTCTTCGATACGATCAACCATTGTTTTGGTGCTCTCGACCTCGGCCGTTCGATGAGCTGGTGTGGGTTCCACATCCACGATGACGCCGTGTTCGGTATCGATCAGATAGTTGGTGGAGTAGGCGAAGAACGCTGGGCCTCCAGGAGCGGCGGTCCAGCGGGCTTGAGGATCAGTCAGTGACAGGCGCTTCGGTAGCGTTTAAGCTAGAGCCTCTTCATCGAGTGCCTCAAGGTACTCACGCACTGCGCGGGTGCTCAGGGACGGATCGCTCCAGTTGACCGGTTCATCGCCCGGTACGCCGCGCTGACGACTGGCATCCGCCTTGATGATGCTGGCGTCCACGGCAAAGCCTTCGCCCTTGACCAGACCTGCGTCCATGCAGCGCCGCAGTACTTCATTAAACAACCAGCGAAACAGATCGCTGTCCCGAAAACGGCCATGTCGTTTTTTGGAAAACGTCGAGTGATTGGGGACTTCATCTTCAAGGCTTAACCGGCAGAACCAACGATACACCAGGTTCAAATGGGCCTCTTCGCACAACCGTCGCTCTGAGCGAATGCCGTAGCAATAACCCACGATCAGCATGCGGATCATCAGTTCAGGATCAATCGACGGACGCCCAATCGGGTTATAGAAATCGGCGAGGTAATGGCGCAGATCACTCAGATCGAGACATCGATCAATGCTGCGAAGAAGGTGATTGGCTGGGATGTGATCTTCAAGGTTGAACGAGTAAAACAGTCGATCCTGCCCACTCGATAACTGTCCCATCATGCTGTGTGATCCCTCGCCGGCCAATGAAGCGATTTTGCCGCAGGCCAGACAAGGGAGCTACTTTTTCAACAGAATCGGCCAAAAGAAGACGTTCGCAAAGCCGTGGAAGCACGCTTGTTAAATCCTTACACTTGAAGCCAGCTACAACAGCGTATCCACCCAACCGCCCCAACGAGCTTAAAATCTGCGGTGGCGCGCTGCAGAATGCAACGTGTGCCCGATAATCCCCGAGCAGTTGTTGAGACGAACTATGCTTATTTGATCCTTCCTTCTTGAGGCGGTGAACATGCAAAAGTTATGGATGCGCTACTCGGAATTACTCGACAAGGATCTCAATGCCAAGATCTTCGACAATTTCAAAAATATGGTTCTATGCGCGCTTCTGTTTGCAGCGGGTACGAACGCTTTGCAAAGTGATCACAAGATTTTTATGAGCATCACTGCCACCAACCTGGCTGGGTGGGGAGTGATCACCGTATCTGGATTACTGATGCTCCTGAACCTCAGTGATGGCATTCGCCGCCTAGCCCAACTCCGCTACCACCTCGCCTTTCAGCTTTTGATAGTGCTCGTCTATATAATAATTTCCGCACGGGTTGTGGAGATGGTCTGGAGCTTCCGCGCGTAACGGATGGAACTTTCCCAGTCCTGAGCGTTGACAAGCAGTGCGTCGACTCACAGGTTTAGCCACTATATTTTATAATATTACGCATTTTTCTAACCGTTTTATATTGGCTCACCTCAGTATTCATCGGCTTTTGGACGAGTAATATTCATGGCGAATTATGACAACCTAGTCATCTGTGAGCATTGTGACTGTGTGTATGACAAGATTACTCTCGTCAACTATCAAACTTCCTATTGTTCGCGTTGCGATGGCGTGCTTCAGCGCTTTAACGGTCTGTCGGTGGAGCAGCGTTTAGCGTTGACCTTTACTGCTGCGGTGCTGTGGATTTTCGCCAATTTCTATCCGGTCATGAGCATCAACCTGCAAGGCCTGAAAAGCAGCGCCACGTTATGGGATTCGGTACTGGCACTCAGCGTAGGGCCGATCACGTTCATCGCGTTGGTGGCGGCGATTGCCATCATCATCGCACCAGTTTTTCAGCTGCTTTTATTAATGTGGGTCTTGAGTTTCGCACTTGCGAACAGACGTTCGCCGGCGTTTAAGTCGTGTATGCGCTGGCTGGAAACCCTTCGTCCCTGGAGCATGCTGGAAGTCTGTCTGCTGGGGGCGATGGTGGCGGTGTTCAAACTCGCAGGATTACTCGATGTGCTGCCAGGTATCGGCCTGTTTGCCCTGGCGGTCCTAAGCCTGATGATGATCCGTCTTGCCGGGCGCGATATCCGTGATCTGTGGGGCATCCTATGAATACGCCACCGACAGCCAGCGAACTCAACCTCTGCTTGTGTCACACCTGCGGCCTGGCTTGTGACTTGAGCAATCGTGCACATCAATGCGAACGATGTGACGCTCCGCTGCACTACCGAAAAATCAATTCTCTAACCCGAACCTGGGCATACCTGCTGGCGTCGCTGGTGTTTTATATCCCCGCCAATCTGCTGCCGGTGATGAATACCACCATGCTCGGCTCCGGAGCCGACAGCACCATCATGAGCGGTGTGCTGGAGTTCTGGCAGCACGGTGCCTGGGACATTGCCTTAATTATTTTCATTGCCAGCATCGCCGTGCCAGGTATCAAGTTCGTCGCCCTGACGTTGCTGCTGGTTACCGTGCAGCGCAACAGCCAATGGGCGCGCAAGGAACGATCAAAACTTTACCGTTTCGTCGAGCTGATCGGCTATTGGTCGATGCTGGACGTGATTGTCGTCGCGCTGGTGGCAGCATTGGTGAAATTCCAAGCGCTGGGCGATATCGAGCCGCGCGTGGGCATTCTATTTTTTGGCCTTGTGGTGATATTCACCATGCTGTCGGCGATGAGTTTCGATCCACGCCTGATCTGGGATACCCCACAAAACAAGGAGCAAATGGATGACGCTGAAAGCCACTGACGGGCCGAAACTCCCGGGCAAAGCCCCCATCAAAACCCGACGCTTCAGTGTATCGCTGGTGTGGATCGTTCCGATCGTTGCGGTGCTCGTGGGGATCTCGCTGGTGGTGCACAGCTTGATGCAGGAAGGACCGACCATCACTCTGAACTTCAAGACCGGCAGTGGTCTGACGGCTAACAAAACCGTGGTCAAGTACCGCAACGTGGTGATCGGAACAGTGTCCGACGTGGAATTGAGCGACGACCAGAAGAGTGTCAACGCCACCATCAAACTGGTCAAACAAGCGGAAAGTTTTACCCGCGAAGATTCGCAATTCTGGGTCGTGCGACCGCGTATCGGAGCTGGCGGCGTCTCGGGCATCGATACCCTGCTCTCCGGTGACTACATCGGCGCGGATATTGGCCAGTCGAGCGCCCGGGCGAAAAATTTTACCGGCCTGGAAAACCCGCCGCCGATTACCTATGGCGAGCCGGGCAAACGCTTCACCCTGCGCACCCAGAACCTGGGATCTGTGGACATCGGTTCGCCGGTTTATTACCGCAAAATCCCTGTTGGCCAGGTGGTCGCCTATGCCTTGGACGCCGATGGTAAAGGGGTGAATATCGAAGTGTTTATCCACGCCCCGAATGATGCCTACGTCACCGAAAACACTCGATTCTGGAATGCCAGCGGGATCGACGTGAACGTGGGCGCAAACGGGTTTGCGGTGAAGACCGAGTCGCTGTCGTCATTGCTGGTGGGGGGCATCGCCTTCCGTGCTCCGGAATACAGCCCAAACGACCAACCTGCCGGAGAGGAAAAAGCCTTTGACCTGTTCGAAGACCAGCAAACCGCCCTCGCTCCGCCCAGCGGCAAGGCGCAGTACTTGAGTTTGCGTTTTGATCAGTCCTTGCGCGGACTTAAGGTCGATGCGCCAGTGGAGTTTCTCGGCATTGAATTTGGAAAAGTAGTATCGGTCAACCTCGATTTCGACGTGAAAAAGCGCAGCTTTCCGGTCAATGTCGGCATAGTGATCTACCCGCAACGCCTAGGTCAGGCCCACCTTAAAATGCTTGAGGCCTTAAAGCACGACCCCAATGACGAAGCTGCTGGCATCAAGCTGATAGGTACCTTCATCGAAAACGGCCTGCGCGCACAGGCCCGCAGCGGAAACCTGTTGACCGGCCAGCTGTACATCGCTCTCGACTTCTACCCAAAGGCGGAAAAGGTCGTGTTCGACTCGACTGCCCGCCCTGCCACCATCCCAACCATTCCTGGCAGCTTGGAGCAGTTGCAGGAAAAACTGGAAAGCATGGTCAACAAGATCAATCAGTTGCCCATCGAGCGAATCGCCGGGAACCTCGATAGCAACCTCGTCGAACTGCGTAAGGGGTTGACTCAATTCAACGCAAAAACCCTCCCCAGTGTGCAAACCACCTTGGCGGACGTCAGCAAAACCCTGCAATCGGCCAGTTCGACCTTGGCCGAAGACTCGCCGCAACGGGAACAGTTGACCCAGACCCTCGACGAACTCGGCCGAATGTCGCGCTCCTTGCGAGAACTCTCAGATTACCTCGGCAGGCATCCGGAATCGCTGCTACGCGGTCGTCCCGATAATGCCCCGCCGATGGATTTAAAGGCGCCACCGCGTAACTGACCATAGGAGCAACATTCATGTTTTTGCCACTAAAGATCAGCCTGTTAACAGCGTTGCTGCTGCTCGCGGCTTGCCGCAGTGACCCGATTCAATTTCACACCCTGATGCCAGCTCACCTGAGCGGCAACTCAAGGTCAGGCGCAGCGGATATCCAAATTGTAGGCATTAGCGTGCCGCCCCAGGTTGATCGTCCGCAGATCGTTATCCGGCAGGGAAACAGTGGCCTTGCGATTCTGGAAACCCAATGGTGGGCGGCGAGTCTAGTCGATGAATTGCGCAGTGCGCTGGTTGGTCAATTGACTAACAGTACGCCCAGCCGCAAGTTTTCGGTGCGACTGGACGTGCAGCGCTTTGACTCGATACCTGACCAGTACGCCTTGCTAGACGTGAAATGGCGCTTGCGTACAACAGGCGACAACGATTATTCGCTGATGACATGCCGAACGACCCTTCGTTCGCCAGCTGGACCTACCATCGATGACTTGGTAATGGCCCACCAAAACAACGTAAAGCGCCTGGCCGCCATAATCAGTGAGGCTTCCGGCAGAACATCTACCGACTGCCCCCTCGATCGGTAAAAATCTTTTAAAGCAGCTAACGACTGACGGATGGATTTAAACGGGCGGTCAGGTTCAATGTTTATCGACCTGCCCGTTGCTCTGCTCAACGGCTAGATATGGAGGCAATCTCGATAGGTTGCGGGGTCCAATTTGCAACCGATGCGAAGCATTTACGATCTCGGCGATTAGATGGGGTAGATATCTACTGTCACTAGCGAAGTCCCTAGATCCGATGTCGATTCATTGACGTGGGCCGCGCCCAGCACTGTTACGGCAGCGAACGTAACTAGCGCGCAGATTGGTATCTGTTTCATACCATTCCTTTGAATTTTGAGGGGTGATAATCTTATTTCTGGCGAAGCGGTGGTTCAGCTTATTGACCTTCGACACTATAGTAAGAGTCCTAGACAATGTCCGCTTTTGGCCGGTAGTTGCCTTTCGTAACAGGCAACTACCGGCTATAAGTAGTCACACCCATTTTCGTGGACTGCTTGATGGCATCGTTTCTGTCTGCCACGAGGGGTTGAAATCTGCCAAGAGCTGGTCTTCGAGGGTACTTATTAAATCAGCGGCGATTCAACATTTTCAATTAATACTGCTTTGTTGCGCTGGCTATACGCCGGTACCTACGCAACTCCCGATAAGCGCTGCGGATATCCAGAAAAAATATCTCTGCGCTGCGCCAGAGCAGCATCCACACCGTAACGGTAAATACTGCCACCGGGATGGTGCTTTCAATGTCTAGAGCATTGCCTATCAGCCCCACCGCCAGTGCCAGGCCCAGGAGTGTCAGCGCTTCCAACTGTAGGATGAGAATATCCCCTCTGACTTGCTCGCTCTTTTCTGCAAAGGTATTGCTGATAGCTTGCTGTAGGCGTTCTCGCTCATTTTCGGGGCAGCTGATCTGCAGGCACAGTTTGGGGTAGTACCAGGCACTATCCAACAGGTAGTCCGCCAGCTCCGGGCTTAGTTTGGGTGCGTCCGGCGAGGCAAATGGATTGAGGTAATCGTGGGTGATCGTCAAATCGATTTTTTTGAGCATTACGAACTTTGGCCTGGTTGAGTTGTGGTCGGAGGCTTCAGTGATCCAAATAAAGCTAGTCCAAGATAGCTGTTCTGCTTTGTTGGCAGTCACTCGCGCTGTTGTAGGAGCGGATTTATTCGTAATGCGTTGGCTGAATGTGCACCTCGACTGCCTCCATCAACGCTGATTGTTATCGTTCTCTGCCAGGATTTGCGCGGAGTTGGCATTGGCCAGATTTGTGCGCTCGGTTTGGTAGGCAGCTTCCTTGTCGGCCAGCTGCTGGCTGTAGGCGTTGACCTGCCACGCCCATGCAGCCCACGCGCTGCCCGCCATAAGGGTTAGGCCCACCAGCAGCACCCCGCCCCACTTCACCGCATCGATCTTCACGCCAATACCTTAAGCGCACGGGCATACAGCACCTGCCGATCGGCCGCGCCGTTCTGGCCACCATTGATACGTTGGGTGATCTTGTCGAACTGGCCAGCGTCGGCAAGGGTGTTGAGTCCCTTGGTGGCCCAGAACCATGCCGCTGACATGCAAGCATGTTGTGGCTTTTCCAGAAGCTCGGGCTGCTTGAGCAGATCCAGTGCCAGCGCTTCACCGCAGGTCATGTAGTTGGCCCGGCCGGTGATCTGGATCAGGCCACGGCCGCGATACGCAACGCAAACGCCATACCGTGGAAGGCCTGAAGGCAATCAGAGAAGTGGCCCCACCCTGGCTGCGCAACGCCATCGACTTGGCACTGATCACTGCTCAGCGGCGCTCAGACATTCTGGACATGCGCTTTGATGGCGTTCGGGA
This sequence comes from Pseudomonas sp. ML2-2023-6, assembly GCF_037055265.1. Taxonomy (NCBI): domain Bacteria; kingdom Pseudomonadati; phylum Pseudomonadota; class Gammaproteobacteria; order Pseudomonadales; family Pseudomonadaceae; genus Pseudomonas; species Pseudomonas sp. ML2-2023-6. The sequence continues at coordinate 3,972,449 of NZ_CP146347.1, forward strand.
TGGGTTCCTGTACCTGGTACAAAAGAAGACAGCCAAGGCCAGTGATACAGCGTGGATTCGTTTCAAGGTGACTGACAAACTGCAGACCGTCATAACCCGCTGCCAGGACAACATCGCCTCCCCTTTCCTGATTCATCGCAAACCGCAACGACTGCTGCAGAAGCAGGCGCAGACTAAAGAGCACTGGACGAAGGTCGAGGATCGTTTTCTAACGCGCTCTTTTCAAGAGGCGCGGGAACTTGCTGGCTGTTATGCGGAATGGAAAGAAGAGGAAATGCCGGGCTTTCACGAAGTGCGCGCGCTGTCGCTGCACCTGTACAAAAGAGCCGGTAAAGATGGCCAGACCATTGCGGGCCATGCAAGCGAGACCATGACCAAGAACTACCAGAAAGACCACGCCGATGTGATCTGGTCGGATGCGATTCCAGAGCTGAATATCAGCGAAATTACCGGTTAGTTTTGCGCCCATATTGCGCCAGTTTTGCGCAGGCCAAAAACGAGAAAGGGGATCAAGCACCTAAGTACTTGATCCCCTTACAGAATATGGTCGGGACGGAGTGATTCGAACACTCGACCCCTAGCACCCCATGCTTGCATAGCTCCTAAAAGCCCAATTAAATCAGGGCTTTACATCTAGCGCTCGCTGCAACGACGCCCCACGATGCTCTACCATGATGAGCCATTCCCCGAATTTCCCCCGACGCATAATTCTCCCCTGCCCCGGCGTCCTGCCAAAGTTCACCTACCCCTTTTTGCGAAAAAAGAAACATCGTCGGGATCAATAGAATGATCCAGGAATAGTCCGACGCCGTCAGCCTCCTCCCACTCAACTAATCTCCAAAGCCTGGCTGCGTCAGCAAGCTCTAGCATTTCCGATAGCTCATCTCTGCGCACCTGACAGCGCTCATGAGCGAGCATCGCCAGCGCCACAAGCTTGCGCCAATGGCCTTCGAGGTCGGTGACCAAGCCAAAGCGCTGCTTGCTCGCGGCATGCCATTCTGCAAGCGGGTCTTCTACGTAAGGTGCCATTGCAAATAACTGTATTAATGAACAGTATTTGTACCAGTTCGGAGCGCATGGATAAAGCGCCGCCCAGCCGGAAAGACAGCTGACCTCATCCTGATGATCGACCACCCACAAGATTGCCTCGCGCCAACTTGTCCAGATAAACACGTATCATCCACACTGATGCCTCAACTGCTTCCCCTAATTTTGTCGGATCGTAAGGAGCTGATCATGAAGAAATATGAGCTTGTATCCCAAGAGGATGAGTGGGGCTGCGGCGCAGCGTGCGTCGCCTCTCTTTTGGGGATTACTTATCGGAAAGCAAAGAAGCTTGTAGAGGAAGTTAAAGAAGCCTCTATCAACGAAGACATCCCTAGACCTGGTCCGGGGCCAGGACTTGAGCTTCATCATATAGCGATTGCACTCAAGAATGAGCATGTGAAGGTTATCGCTGATTGGGCTCCTACCGAAATGCCCTTCGGCACGATTGTTTGCCTAGGAGGTGAATGGCCCTATGACCGCGAGCATTATATTCTGAAGACTCCCCACGGATGGATGGACCCGTGGTTCGATCTCAAGCAGAACAATATGGTTGCCCAATACCGCGAAAACTATCCAGAAGATACTGAATTCCTAGTCGCACTTGTGCCGGTAAGCGTCTAATAAATTACTTGATGAGGCGAACATAGCCCTGGCATGCCTGCAATGCTATCAGTCCTTGATCTCCGTCGGCGGTGATTCCGATAATTTGTTGAGCATGCGCTGGGTCAACTTGGGCTCGTGCGGCTCCATGAACCAGGCCGCCGGCGCAGGTGGGGGCTTGCACTCCGTCACAACCAGTTGCGGCGGTGGCTTCGAGTTGGACTGACAGCAGCAGGTCAGCAGTAGCAAGGCGATCACGCAGGCGTGCTTGTTTCGTTTTCTCATCAGTCAGGGCTCGGTAATGGGATTGGTCACTGGCTGCCAGCCACTGCTCCAAAGCAATTCGCTTGCCCTGCTCCACCAAAATTTGCGCGGAGTTGGCATTGGCCAGATTTGTGCGTTCGGTTTGATGAGCAGCCTCCTTAGCTGCCAACTGCTGGCCGTAGGCGTTGGCCTGCCACGTCCACGCAGCCCACGCGCTGCCCGCCATCAGGGCTAGGATGATCAGCAGCACCCCGCCCCACTTCACTCCATCGGTCTTCTCGCCAACACCTTGAGCGCCCGGGTGTACAGCGCCTGCCGATCGGCCGCACCATTCTGGCCACCATTGATGCGCTGGGTGATGGCGTCGAACTTCCCGGCAGCGGCCGGGGTATTCAGTCCATTGGTCGCCCAGAACCGCGCTGCGGACATGCAGGCATGCTGTGGCTTTTCCAGAAGTTGAGGCAGGGCGACTAGGTCCATCCCAAGCTATTCGCCGCAGGCGCGGTAGTTGTCCTTGCCGGTGATCTGGATCAGACCGCGCCCGCGATACTTCCAACCGTCGCCCGGCTCGGTGTTTCCCATGCGGTTACCGTAAGCGATGTTCGCGATCTGTTCTGGCTTGCGTGCGACTGCATTGGCTAACTCAGAATTGAAACGATTGGGCCAGGTTTTACGCAACGCATCGGCGCTGTAGTTGAGGTTTTCCACCAGCCGCCTCAACTGGCCGGATTCGTGGCCGACCTGCGCAACAAAGGCTGCAATACGAATGGTGCCAACAATCTGGTACCGGCTCATAGCGGTGTTTAAGACAGGAACAAAAACGCCGGCAACTTGGCCGGCGTTCGGGAGGATCTGCAGCAGTTGCTGCGCGGTAATGGGCATGGGTTTCTCCAGACTGAAAAAACGCTTGATGGCGGATTGGCTTGAGGGTGTTGGTTAGTCGAACAGCAGCGCTATGGCTTCGTTGACAGATAGGTTCAGGTCGTACCTCTCGACTAGGGCATTAACTGCAAAGTCGTTTCTGTCATAGCCACCGACGGCGAGTTGCTTGCGATAGGCCTGCACCTCAGACCAACACCGGTATGGGCGGACGAATTTGTACAAAAGCGGGTGGAGGAACGGCACCACGCTGAACAGCGGCCAGAGGGACGACGAAGCCAGAAGCATCAGTAACGTGCTGAGCAAAAGTCCCAAGCAAAGCCATGCGTACCATTGGCGCACATGCACTTTTTCATGCTCAATCAAACCGGCATCGTCTTCATACTTCGGCAATATTTTAATTAGCGGACCTTGAGCCGTTCCGCCGAACCCATTGGGCAACTTCCCAACCAGCTTCAACCATTAGTAATTCACGCGACGACCTTCATATCGAATATTAATATTTCGCAAGTGGTTTTCCAGCCCATTAAAAAACCCGCACAAAGCGGGCTTTTTAATGATAAAGCAATTTGTTTTAGGTCAGATCAATAGTTACTCCGATCCGCGCCTTTGTCCCGGCAGGAGCTGCCCCCGCCAATTTGTAGCCAAGGACAACTTCTTTATCGGTCGTAGTAACTATCCGCAAAAGAGCTTCATCCCAAGTTGATGAGTCCGGATCACTGGCCAGCCAGTTAGCACGTACAGCTTTACGCGGCGGCCTATACAGCAGACCGTGTGCAATCACGACGATGGTGTAAGTCGTAACATCCATTGCTACCTTATCGGTTTCTAAATTCGCTTTACAGCCACCAACTGTATCTCCACGACTACGAATATTTATACGATCGGATGCTCTGGGAGCCTGCCCTTTGACAGCCGTTTGGCCAACTGTGGTCGCAATACTCAGATCAACTTGATTATCACCCCCGGAAACATAATCAAAAGCTGTATTACAATTTCGGATCTTACAATCAATTTCATTGTCAATCCCATCCAGCTTCAGACCTGTACGATCGGCACCACTAAAATTTATGATTGTCAGCTCTAAATTACAACCAGCGCCCTTGACTAAAGCGCCTTCGTTATCAGGGTTGATGGTAGCAAGAATACCGCTAATATCAGCATTATCCCCATTGACAATTAAAGCAGTTTTTCCGACTGACGACTTCCAAACAAGCGCATTCAGATGGCCGATATAACAGTTCCTTCCGTTAACAACCACACCATCTTGCTGCCCGCCAATGTTGTACGCCCGCATCTTATCGATTTGAAGCTCGTTGGCTTGCAGAACCGCATTGTCGCCGTCGACCACGAGAGTGTCGATGCGCGCAATGCTACCAATATAAACACCTGTATCTAGTGCGGGCTCCGCAGATCGCCCGCCGGCATAGGAGTGCAACAGGCCGATGCGGTCAAAACTGCCGCCGTACAACGCGCTTTCCTCAGAGCGGAAATTCCATCCATCGTTAAAGCAACAAATAATACTGTTTGCATCGCTATTGTGGGGACCACGGCAATGCCAACCAGCGAACCCACCATTAGATCGGCAAATTATGTTACCGAATTTACCTTCTTCCTGCCCACGCCAACTGACGCCAGAAGCACTTGTAGAGTCTTCGGTGTAAAGCCCTCCGCCCGCACCATCGTAAACAAGCACAGTACCGGCCAGGATCATTGAAGGACCATAAAGTTTCACCGGAACGCCGGAGGTGTTGCCCTTGGGGTTGGTTGATGCGTTGTAACGATTGCCATTGACGCGAATATCTTTGAGGCCCATCCAAGATGGAACACGGGAGTCAGCCACCGTCAGACCAGTACCGGTCAATACATCAAAGTTTTCTGACTTGATAAAGTCCTGATTGGCGCCTGCAATCTGTTTCAGTTCGGTGGAGTTAACGCCCCGCCCGTTGAGCACAATAGAGCGATCCAAATGGATATACCGTGCTTGGTATACCCCGCCGGTACCAAATGTTAGGTCACCGCCGCCAAAGGAGCCCAGTGTGATACGGGCGGCTTCAAAAGCAGGGGTCCAGTCCCATGTTCCGTAGTCACCGGGCACAGGGCGAGAGGTCACCAGCCCTGAGAATTCCCATAGATCAATCTGGGTCTGAGACAGGCTTTTGGCTACCGTCCCTTCAATTGCTACGGCTAGTGGTGTGCGAATTACCCCCACCATGCCTGCCATTTTATTTGGATCAGTTGAGAAAGCGAGTTCCTGACGAAGCGAGTCGTCGCCAATCAGCTTTAGTTTTGATTCGTCAATCGCCCAAGCTGTGGTTAACAGTGGGAGAAACTGGCTTTTTACCCGGTAGTCATTTCCCTGATAGGTCACGCTTTGAGTAGGGCGTTCTAAGGTTATGCCCGCCGCATACGGCACAGGAGGTTCAAAGCCACTAGAGGCCATTAAACGATTGAATTGCTCGGAGCGTACTGCCTGATCACCACCAAATTCGGAGTCCCGGCGTACTCGATCACTGTCAAAATCCTGCTCCATACCTGCCCAGGACTTGCGTGGCACCCCCTTACGATCGCAGTAGGAATGGTCGGGGCCAAGACACAGATAATCCAGATTCCGGGAGTTGTCAGACAGATCTTTCGGCGAGGTTGAGCCAATCGGGTTGCCGGTATTGTGAGTCATGGTTGTGTTGCTCGCAGAGTACGCCAGCGGCGCCGCGAAGGATGCGGTGCCGAGAGCGCTGAGTTTTAACAAGTGCCGGCGACTTACCATGACGACCAAACCTCAAAAATGCAGGAAAAGTCGGCATTATACCGGTGGAAATTTCGTACAGATGTAATGGCCAGACTGGCCATTACCGGAATGAATCAAGTTTCATGTTGGCGCGGCCACTTCCGGTTCATGGCGATATCGAAGATGTCAGCCATAACGATGTAGTCCGGCACCTCGATGACCCATTCGGCATCCAGAATCGGCCGCTTGAACAGTTCAAGCTTCGCGGTAAAGCGCCAAAAGCTCTCACCGACCAGAATCGACCCCTCGTAGATATCAACGAATCGCGCGCGGTGTTCATCCATGTCCAGCGGCGTTTTGAGTGGGCATTGAAACCGCAAGCTGCCCGACAGCAGGATGTGTTCAAACCCCCCTCAAATAGCTGCGCTTCGCCGTCATCCATCAACCAGGTAACAGAAGCCACGGTGGGAACCGAGGTAAATCGTCGTCGCTGCCTGGCTCGCCCGCTCTGGAGTTCAGAGCGGGCCATCGGGCTCACTGGCTGGAAGCCATAACCGTCACGCTGCGGCTCGGGCAGAAACTCTGGATATGCAATCATTTACTGCCTCTTTGTGCCGCTGGTGGGTTCATGTCGGCGCGCTGTTGTCGTACTGATAAACCCGGGCGTCATAGGGCATGCCTTCTACCGTGACGTTGCCGCCGCTCGATGGGTTCACAACGGTGACAAGCGTGGGGTAGCTCCAGCGGTTGACCGGGCCAAACAGCAGGTGTAGTGGTCTAATGAAACCGGACACCCATTTAGGCGAGAATGCTCGCCAGAACGAGGTGTCAGATGACCAAAAAACGCCGTACCTTTTCCCCTGAATTCAAACGCGAGGCTGCCGACCTCGTTCTCCAGCAGGATTACAGCTTCATTGAGGCCAGCCGCTCGCTTGGTGTCGGCGAGTCGGCTTTGCGCCGATGGGTCGACCAGGTGCAGCAAGAACGCATGAGCGTGACCCCGCTGAGCAAAGCGCTGACCCCGGAGCAGCAGAAAATCCAAGAGCTGGAAGCCCGAATTACTCGCCTTGAGCGGGAAAAATCGATCTTAAAAAAGGCCACCGCGCTCTTGATGTCGGAAGATCTCGAGCGTTCGCGCTGATTGACCAGTTGAGCATCCACGAGCCGGTTGATTGGCTGTGCAAGGTGTTTGAAGTGACCCGCTCGTGCTACTACGTTCGGCGTCTCAGGCGCCGCACATCGGATGTAGAACGCCTTCGATTGCGCAGTCGGGTGAGCGAGTTGTTCACCCAAGGCCGCAGTGCTCCCGGTACCTGCGCATAAGCCTGGGCATTGATCGAACGAACCTCGTCCAATAGCAACTCCAAACGCTCAACCGTGAACGACTCGGCGGGCATTCGCTCCAGCGCTTCGGTCAGCGCAGCGGCAAGGCTGGCATCTGACCGGTTGAGCTGGGCAATGATCCGCCGCACCACGCCGAGCTTGTACTGCTCCAGGGATACCGCGTGGGCAACGTGCTCATTCTCCAGCAGCGAGTTAACCGTAGCCATCTAGAGCACTCCGAGGCTTGGACCTTGATCGGCGATCTTCTGCTTTTCGGTATCCCAGTCCAGGTCATCCGAGATCACACCGCGGCGCTGGATTTCCCTGAACAGGGTTTCATCAGACAGACGCCCCTGGCTGGCCATGCTCACCAGCAGCGGCAGTGTGGTTTCCGGGGCGAAGTCGATATCGAAGTTGCCATTGACCTGAACGTGCCCGCCTTCCGGTTGCTTGGTCCACAGGGCGAAATACTGCAGCACCTGATCGATAAAGTCCTCGAAGCGCTCGGCCAGCGCCCAAGGTTGTCACGCAGGTAGACCCGTTTCTTACTGGCCACAATATCCGCGAACAGCCCGAACGCCTCGGCTACCACCGGCATGGTGTCGTAGAAAATGTCGGCAATCTGCGGATAGGTCGGGGCGAAGTAGCCTTGGGGAATACCCGGGTTCTCCAGTGCATTGATACACAGCCGAACGCAACCAACAAACGTTTTGCCGCTTCGGTATCCCCCCACAAACGCAGAGAACTTTTTCGGGTGCTTGATGAACTCATACTGCGGCTTGTTCAGCTTCAGGGTCGCTTGCATCTTCTACCCCGATGATGACTTGCTTGGGTTCCGGCAAGCCCTTGTTCGGGTCTTCCAGTTCGCGGCGCAGCTTCTCGTTGGTGAGGCGCCGGGTTTCAAGGTCTTCCTTGGTGCGCTCCAGGCTTTCGACTCTGGCGGTCAGCCGGTCGATGAGGCCTGAGTAGTCCCGAACCTTGCTTGTTGTGGTGATTGACATCAGAGCAGTCTCTTTTCCATTGATCTGAATCGGTTCCTCTTTCGCCGAATCCACTTCAAGGGTGTTGCCAAACTCATTCTCCCGAGCCAACGCACGCATCAAGCGGATGCGCGTCAGGCGCAGCTCATCGTCAACCCTGCCTAGCTGAATTCTGGCGAGCAAGTCGTTTTCGTCATCGGTCAGGAACTGACTGTAGATAGAGCCGGGCTTGGCGGCGTTCTTATTGCCACTCAGGTTTTGGGGGCCAGAACTCTTGCCGCCATGCAACTTGCAGCGAGAGGAACCCGGTATTGCGTGACGCTTACATGGTTCCCCGTTGCTGCGCTTCTTTGCGCCGCATAGGGCCATGTTCAGCCTCATTCATGGGGTTTGTTTTCGCAGAACGATCATTCAACGTCGTTCGAACGTCATTCAATGAATCGTTCGGCTTGAAATAGTGGCTCGTAGCCGGTATTGGTTAGAGCCATTTGGTGCAAGGAGCACGACAGTGATTACGATTCGAGAGGCAACGATTGAAGACTTTCAAACGCTCCAAGACATCGGCATAAAGACCTACAAAGAGCACTTTTCTGATATCTGGACCGCTGCAGGAATACAGAACTTCCTAAGCGAGGACTTCTCGGCTTGCGAGCTTCAGAAATCTCTCGGATCTCCTATCCATCACTGCTGGATCATTGCACTCGACGAGGAAGGCCAGGCAGTCGGATTCTCGAAGGTCAACTGGTCCAAACCAATCCCAATGTCTGATCAGGTTGGCGCAGAGCTCCAGAAAATTTACTTCCTCAAGTCTCAGGCGGGTAAGGGCTACGGAAAGCAGCTTCTCCAATTCATTCTTGAATCAGCGCAAGACCGCAATGAAGGCTTCATATGGCTGGACGTACTGAAGACAAACTCAAATGCGCAGCGCTTCTATGAGAGCTTTGGATTCGGGGCGCTGGGCGAAATCCCTTTCAGTACCGACATGGCCGAAATCGGAATGATCGTGATGTGCCGTGATCTTTCCCGTTAGGCGCGTTCGATGGCCTCCCAGTCGGGTTGCTTGGTTGTCATAGATTTATCTCTGATGCTTGAAATGGTGGCATGTTGCCGGCATTGGTGATATCCCACTCAAAGCAAGGAGTAATTGAATGAGCACGATCTACATCGTCCAAAAAGTCCCCGTGGTCTTCCATGTACAAGGTTCTCGCCTTGGCAGAAATACTACCAGCGAACCGATAGCTGGCTTTCATTGGGTAATTCGTGAAGCTGTGAGCGGAAAGCAAATTGGTGACCCTTACAATGAGCAACAGCGAGCTGAAGATGCCTGCCTGGAGCTGAATACTCCACAACAGTGATCCTTCGTGCCGCACTCACCTGCGGCACACCTACCCTTCCCCGACGCCCATCAACACATCAATCAGCTTCTATTCACCTATGCCGTTGTGGTCATTTCGCCTCGGGGTTAGGAACACGTGCTTTAAGCCGATGACTACAAAAACCATGTCTACAATGACGCTCATACGGTGACAGCTCGCAGGGAACGCAAAGTATGAGAGCAATAGCTGGCTGGACTTTTTTACTCGTCATCATTGGACTGCATATTTTTCTTCTTCGCAGGACGATTCAAAACAACAAGCGCAGCAAAGAAGAACTCTACAAAACCTTCGAAAGAACAATGCAACAACACGGGATCCGAACCTTCGAGATCCTGAAAGAAAGCATTTGGATTAGAAGTGGTATCCGCCAATCAGAACTGTATCGGATTGTATTGGCCGACACAGGGCACTACTTTCTTTATTTCCAGGCAACCGGTACACCGCCCATTTTTACCCCCCTAACAGAGAAACGGGCGATGCAAGCTTCTGAAGGCAAGATCGGAATTCAGGCTTAGGTGCGTGAGAGCGTCACGCAAAAGTCACGCACGGTGTTAAGCCTCCTCCCCGGCGCTCTGCCGAACGAACAATCCCTGCCTGCAAAAACCATCCAGGTGTGCAAAAGAAGAAGAAAAGACCTATAACCTTCCAAGGCACGAAAGCAGTTCATCACTACAATATTGACTAGCTATTAGGAATAAATTTGTGAAGCAATATGATCTGGTAACACAAGAGGATGAGTGGGGTTGCGGAGCAGCCTGTGTAGCCTCGCTTCTGGGGATGACCTATCAAGAGGCAAAGAGCCTCGTAGAGGATATTAAAGGCCGATCGGTCAATGCCAAGCCACACGGCCTCGAGCTTCACCACATAGCACTCGCCCTACAGGCCGAAGGCGTAAAAGTAATTGCTGATTGGGATTCTGCTGTGCATCACCCAGACGGTTCGATCGTTTGTATCGGTGGGAAGTCGCGCTACAAATATGAGCACTACATATTGAAAACGCCGAACGGATGGATGGACCCCTGGTTCGACCTCAAAAAGAACAATATGGTAGCTAAGTACCGAGATGATTATCCAAAAGGCGCTGATTTCCTTGTAGCGCTAATACCGGTTTAAGCCTAGAAACTCACTTGATGAGGCGTACATAGCTTTGGCATGCCTCCAGAGCGATCAATCCTTGGTCGCCGTCTTGGGTGATTCCGATAATTCGTTGAGCATGCGCTGGGTCAAGTTCGGCTCGCGCGTCTCCATGAACCACGCAGCCGGCACCGGTGGTGGGCTGCACTCCGTCACAACCAGTTGCGGCGGTGGCGCCGAGTTGGACTGACAACCGCAGGTCAGCAGTAGCAAGGCGATCACGTAGTCGTGCTTGTTTCGACTTCTCATCAGTCAGGGCTCGGTAATGGGATTGGTCGCTGGCTGCCAGCCATTGCTCCAAAGCAATGCGCTTGCCCTGCTCCACCAAAATTTGCGCAGAGTTGGCATTGGCCAGATTTGTGCGTTCGATTTGATGGGCAGCCTCCTTAGCTGCCAACTGCTGGCCGTAGGCGTTGGCCTGCCACGTCCACGCAGCCCACGCGCTGCCTGCCATCAGGGCCAGGAGATTAGCAGCACCCCGCCCCACTTCACCCCATCGGTCTTCACGCCAACACCTTGAGCGCCCGGGCGTACAGCGCCTGCCGTTCGGCCGCACCGTTCTGGCCGCCATTGATGCGCTGAGTGATGGCGTCGAACTTCCCGGCATCGGCCAGGGTGTTCAGTCCATTGGTTGCCCAGAACCACGCCGAGGACATGCAGGCATGCTGTGGCTTTTCCAGAAGCTGAGGCAGGGCGATCAAGTCCAGCCCAAGCGCTTCGCCGCAGGCGCGGTAGTTGTCTTTGCCGGTGATCTGGATCAGACCGCGCCCGCGATACTTCCAACCGTCGCCCGGCGCGGTTTCCCATGCGGTTACCGTAAGCGATGTTCGCGATCTGTTCTGGCTTGCGTGCGACTGCATTGGCTAACTCAGAGTTGAAACGACTGGGCCAGGTTTTGCACAACGCATCGGCGCTGTAGTTGAGGTTTTCCACCAGGCGCATCAACTGGCCGGATTCGTGGCCGACCTGCGCGACAAAGGCTGCGATGCGATTAGTGCCAATGATCTGGAAGCGATTCATCGCTGTGTTTAAGACAGGAACAAAAACGCCGGCTGATGGGCCGGCGCTTGGGAAGATCTGCAGCAGTTGCTGCGCCGTTATGGGCATGTCTTTTCTCCGGACGATAAAAATCCCGTGCGGGACTGGATAAAAAATTTATTACGCGATCGATCCAGTCGAATTGGATCGCTACGTAGTTGATAAAATCTGAAAACTCAGGATGATAGCCATACGCCTTCAGGCTAATTAATTGATCTCAGTATAATAATATTTAAGGGAAATCATGAACTGCGCGGTGATCTTTGGAGGCTCTGGTTTTATTGGTACTTTCTTTGCCAAACATTTAATCGAGTCAAAAACGGTTGACAAGGTTTATTTGTATGACAAAGAGCAGGTCGATCAAAAGCCCTTCCCCTACCGGGAAATTTTAATTTCACAGATTCCACATATAGAAGAAATCAACGGTGACGTTAGACACCCTGTAACTTGGGTCCCGGCAGAACGTGTTTTTCTCATTGCCAATTTTGCAGCGGTACACCGAGAGCCAGGCCATGAAGATTTCGAGTATTACGAAACGAATCTACTGGGGGCTGATAATGTTTGCGCCTGGGCTGAAAAAGTAAGCTGCCACAATATGATTTTCACCAGTTCCATTGCGACGTATGGTCCTAGCGAGCAAATTAGAGACGAGCGTTCTTTGCCTGTGCCTACCACTGCTTATGGCGGCTCAAAGCTCGCGGCTGAGAAGATCCACCAAGTATGGCTGGCGGCCAACCAACAGACACGCCACCTAGTCATTGTTCGGCCGGGTGTGGTTTTTGGCCCAAGTGAAGGCGGCAACGTTTCTCGATTGGTTAAATCGGTTATAAATCGATACTTCGTCTATACCGGAAACCGCGAAACCAGAAAAGCGGGCACCTATGTAAAAGAACTATGCATCGCTATGTTATGGGTGCTTACTAAACAGCAACATAACAAGTTGAATTTTTCCCTCTTCAATATGACCATGAACCCTGGCCCTTCCATAGATGAGTATGTGAATTCGGTGTGTGCCGTGGCCGATATTAAAAGGCATGTGCCATCAGTGCCTTTCAGGCTGTTGCTCGCAGTCGCTCACTGTATCGACACCATTGCTCGGCCACTTGGAATACAACATCCTTTCAGCCCAGTCAGAGTAAAAAAGCTGGCAAGGTCAAACAACGTGTTACCCACCTTTCTATTAGAAAACGGCTACACCTACACCTACAGTTTGGTGTCGGCTTTGGCTGATTGGAAAAAAAGCACTCCACATGAGTGGGAACAAAGCCGGCTTATGCGAAGACCTTCAGCAGTTGCCGCGAGGTGAGGGCCGCGGTTTGTATTTGTCCTAAGGCGAAGCGCCATAGGACATGAGCTATTAGGTTAGATCGATCGTGATACCGATACGCGCCTGTGTCCCAGCAGGGGCGGCAGTGGCCAGCTTGTAGCCCACCACCACCTCAGTCGCGGTCGTGGTGACCACCCGCAGATTCGCCGCATCCCAGGCAGACGAGTCGGGCGAAGAGGTCAACCAGCTGGGGCTCACGGCGCCAGGCGGCGTATACAGTAAGCCATGAGCCATAACGACAATGGTGTAGGTCGTAATATCCATGGCCACTGGAACGGTCTGGAGGTTCGTCTTGCAACCCCCAATAGTGTTGCCACGGCTACGAATGTTCATCCTGTCCCCGGATCGCGGACCCAGCCCAGTGACAGCCACTTGTCCAGCCGTGGTCACAATACTCAAGTCTACCCGGTTATCGGTCCCGGAGAGGTAGTTGAACCCTACTGCACAGTTGCGGAGGTCGCCCTTAACGTCGTTACCGATGCCGTTAAGTTTCAAGCCGGTGCGACCCGGAGCACTAAAGTTCTTCACGTTGACGTTCGTGGTGCAGCCCGAGCCGTTAACCACCACCCCATCGTTGTCCGAGTTATTGGTGGTGATCACCCCGTTAATCATGGCGTTGGCGCCATTGACGATCAGGGCGGTCTTGCCCACCGAGTCCTTCCAAACTAGCGCATTCAGGTGGCTGATCGAGCAGTTATCCCCGTTGACCACGACCCCGTCTCGTTGCCCGCCGATATTGTAAGCCCGACATTTATCGATCTGGACTTCATTGGCTTGCACAATACAGTTGTCGCCATCGACCACCAGGTTATCGATACGGGCAGCCTCGCAAGCGCGAAATTCGTAACCTGTCGTGGATCGGTTTGAAGTGGGCCGGTATGAAGCAACCCCGGGTAATCAGCCTGGAGAACGTGAAGCAGATCCTGCAATGGGGGCCGCTTATAGCCAAGCGCTGCAAATCGACTGGGCGCGTCATCAAGCTGGGTGGCGGGACTGCTGAGCCAGGTGAAGTGGTGCCGGTCAGCGCGCAATTTCTGGTACCCGACCCGAAACGTCGCGGCCAAACCTGGGCTGTGTTTGTCGCGGAGTTGCAGCGCCTGGGCTATGCCGTCGAATGGCGCGTAATCAAGGCCTGCGACTTCGGGGCCCCCACCAGCCGGGAACGCCTGTTCATGATTGCCCGTTGCGATGGCCAGCCCATCGTGTGGCCCGAACCAACCCACGCCAAGAACCCCGCCAAGGGCCAGCAGAAATGGCGAACCGCCGCCGAGTGCATTGACTGGTCGATCCCAAGCAAAAGCATCTTTGGTCGAAAAAAGGATCTGGCCCCGGCCACCCTGCGTCGCGTTGCCAAAGGCATGCGCAAGTTCGTCCTCGATGCCGCCAACCCATTTATCGTGCCGATCGCGAACTGGTCAGGGGAAAGCGTGGAGTCTGCCGACGAGCCTCTACGCACCGTGACCTCCTACCCAAAGGGAGGCGCCTTCTCGATAGTCAGCCCAACACTCGTTCAAACCGGTTACGGGGAGAGAGCAGGCCAAGCACCGCGTGTACCTGGACTGGATCAACCCTTGGGTACAGTTGTAGCAGGCGGCGTTAAGCATGCGATCGCAGCGGCGCACCTGGTGAAGTTCAGGTTCACCGACGAAGGCAAAGCGTCAGATGAGCCATTGCCCACCATCACCAGCGGCGGTAACTACAAGCGGCCTGCCGGTGCCGCGCATGCAATGGGAGTCTCGACTGTGTTCATGGCGCAAATGAATGGCGGCTTCAACACCACTGCCGCGAAAAGCATCACCGACCCCATGACCACAGTGACCAATACCGGCAGCCAGCAACAACTAGTTACTGCCAACCTGGTGCACTTGCGCGGTAACTGCGATGCCCGGGACTTGAACGACCCACTGCACACCATCAGCGCAGGCGGTACCCATCACGGGCTGATGACGGCATTCCTTGAGCGTCAGTTCGGCGCCAGTGTCGGCCAGGGCCTGGATGATCCGGCACCTACCATCACAGCGGGCGGTGACGGTAAGAGTTCGCTGGTCGAGCTGCAGCTCTCACCAGAGGTTGAAGCCGGTGCCCTGCGGGTCGCAGCTTTCCTAATCAGCTATTACGGCACAGAGAATGTGAGCGACGCCAGCGAGCCAGCGCCGACAATCACCACCCGCGACCGTCTGGCACTCGTCACGGTGACAATCAAAGGCACGCCGTATGTGATCGTCGATATCTGCCTGCGGATGCTACAGCCGGCCGAGCTGTACAAGGCCCAGGGCTTCCCGGGCGACTACGTCATCAGCCACGGCGCCGACGGCAAGCCCTTCACCAAAACCCAGCAGGTGCATATGTGTGGCAACAGCGTCAGCCCACCACCGATGGCAGCACTGGCAAGAACCAACGATCCTTGGAGAGCCGAAAAACACCAAGCCAAAGCCGCATAACTCTCAAACTCTGCGATTGGAGTAAAATAATTCGCATAAGACAACCAAAGCGAATACTAACTATTAGCTATCAGCAACGTTATTTAACAAGGCGAAGATATGGTCTTTCTTTCGGACCCAAGAGAAACTCCTTCTTGGCTGCCACAAGCAACTCTTTCAACCGCCCCAAATAAATAGATGACAACTCTTCAACACCCAACCCTTTAAGCTCTGCCGGTATATTATCTGGGAGACTATGAAATACCTGCTTAACTTCCCCCCATTGATCTCGGAATATTAATGTAATACTTTACTGACTCCCCGCCCCCAAGATCCATTATCCAGCCTGACCCTCCAGTCGAATCACCCATAAAAAAAGAATTGGTCTGAAATGGAGGTTGTTCTAATTTAGCCAAATCATTTGAGTTGAAGTTATGGATGGTCGTAGATACCGAAACATCTAGCCGACCTTGCTTTTCAAGATTATTCCTAGCGTCTACGAAATATCTCATCAGCGGATCCGAACGCATCTTTTCTTGGAGAGGTGAGTACCACGCATTAAATCTATCCTCACCTACTATCGACTTAAGGTTCTGGATAACAAAGGTAACTGACCTGCCAAATAAAAGTACATTCCTTAGTCCTGCGGATCGTTCAGAGCGATCACCACTTTCCAAAATCTTGAGCCCAAAATAAGCAGTATCAAGAACCTGTTCTGCTCTATTGATTGCGAGAGCGGCTGACTCTGTATCCATTTTTTGAAATCCTTTAATAGAACAAACAACAATACCTGTCGCCTCGATAACTTGGAAGAAAAAAACCTCATCCTTCAAAGTAGGCCGCCACAGCGGCAAGGACGAAGTCATGACTGAAATTAAGTCTCATCACGGATGTTCGATGAGCGTCGGTACGGACAAATGGGTGTCCATCCTAACCATCGACCATATGCGTTACGCCTGTGAAGCCATGGATGCAAAGATCAAAGCTATCGAAGAGCCCCCCGCCAAAAAAAACGCACGGTGTGGCGGGTATGTCGAGGCGGTCTCTGCGAGGCGAACTATCGAGAAGGTAAATACGAAAAAGAAGCTGACCACCTGCTTCGAATTTACAAAGAACGGTTCATGTCCGAAGCCGCTGACTGGATTGAAAAGCCACGCGGTAACCTCAACTTCGAGCGAGACCTGCCCCATATAACGCCTGAACGGGTTTCGCAACCCGAATACGACACCGAATGGTTTCCCGCAAAGCCCTAGCCAAATGCATGGCGCTTTTGGCGCAGAGGTAACTTATGGCAAACGCAACAGCAGCAAAGGTCGGACAGCACCTGCCGCGCATTCTTCGCGCCGGCGAAGCACCTGGTTACCTCGGCATGTGCCGCGGCGAATTCGACAAAACAGTCAGGCCCCACGTCCGTGAATTCCGCATCGGTACCCAAGGTGTCGGCTTTGATCGGATCGAGCTCGATGAGTGGGTAGATGCGTATATCGCAAGCAGGCTGATTGAAAAAGCAGTCAATCAGGACAACAATCGGCCTCGCAGCGAGCGCCAAGGCAAAGATAACGGAGCTACGCCATGGCCCAAAAAGCAATCACCGGCCTCCAGAAAATGCCGAGCGGCATCTGGAAAATCGACAAAAAGTACAGAGGAGAACGAATTCAAGAGAGTACTGGCACTTGTGACCGCCAAGAAGCCGAGCAGTACCTGATCCACTTGCTGGAAAAGCTTCGACAGGAAAAGGTCTACGGTGTCAAAAAGGTCAGGACGTGGCGGGAAGCGGCTACCCGCTTCTTGCTGGAGGTGAAGGATCAGGCGTCAATCCATATATCTGCAACCTATATGGCTCAGCTTGATCCGTTCATTGGGGACATGCCGATCACGCACATCGATGACGACTCCCTGGCACCGTACATTCATTCCAAGCTGCACCCTGTAGAGGGCAAGCCTGTAACGAATCGCACGGTCAATATTGCCCTTCAACGGGCAATCAGGGTTCTCAATCTATGCGCGCGCAAATGGCGTGATGATGAGCGCAGACCATGGCTCGATGTTGTGCCGATGATCTCGCTCCTGGATGAGAAGACGAACTGCCGCAAGCCCTACCCGCTTTCTTGGGAAGAACAGTCGATCTTGTTCGCTGAGCTGCCGGCACACCTCCAAACCATGGCCATGTTCAAGGTCAATACGGGGTGTCGGGAGCAAGAGGTTTGCAAGCTTCAGTGGGATTGGGAAATCGCGGTACCGGAGCTGGATACCACAGTGTTTTTAATTCCGGCCGGGTTCGGCGGGCGAAGCGCAAGGTCTGGCGTGAAGAACCGGGACGAGCGCCTGGTGATTCTCAACACGGTGGCCAAGTCGGTCATTGAGAAGCAGCGAGGCCAGCACAAGCTGTACGTCTTCCCTTTCGGCAAGCCAGACGGCGACGGGGACGAAACAATGGTTCACCGCATGAATGACTCAGCCTGGAAGAAGGCCAGGGTCAGGGCAGCGAAGAAATGGCAGGAGAAGTATTTGCGGCCGGCACATGATGGTTTCGCCCGGATCCGCATTCACGACCTGAAGCACACCTTTGGCAGAAGGCTGCGTGCAGCAGGCGTGACTGAGGAGGATCGCAAAGCTTTGCTCGGCCATAAGAACGGCAGCATCACCAGTCACTACTCAGCGGCAGAGCTGGACCAACTGATTGAGGCTGCAAACAAGGTATCAGTAACCGACTCACGCGCACCAGCGCTGACGATCCTGAAGAGGAGGCAGGGATAGCAGGAAAACCCAAGGTCACTCGAAAAGTCACTAGGGTAGAAATGAAAAAGCCACCCAAAAGGTGGCTAAGTCATTGAATAATATGGTCGGGACGGAGTGATTCGAACACTCGACCCCTAGCACCCCATGCTAGTGCGCTACCGGACTGCGCTACGCCCCGACTAGGCGTTACAACTTGATAGAACGTCGAGAAATATACCTTAAGCTTTTGAAATACGAAAGTATTTTGAAAGCCTTTGTTATTTCTTGAGAACCAGCAAAACATCTTCCAATTCGGAGATTGTTTGGCGGATCAATTGTTTGTACTGCGTGGTGTCATCTTTGGCTTCATCACCGGAAAGCCGCAAGCGCGCGCCGCCAATGGTGAACCCTTGATCATAGAGCAGCGCACGAATTTGCCGGATCATCAGCACATCCTGGCGCTGATAATACCGGCGATTTCCGCGACGCTTCACGGGGTTGAGTTGAGGAAACTCTTGCTCCCAATAGCGCAGCACGTGTGGTTTTACCCCACACAGCTCGCTGACTTCGCCAATGGCGAAGTAGCGTTTGCCTGGGATCGGCGGGAGCTCGTCGTTATGACTTGGTTCCAGCATAAGCCTCTACTCGGGCCTTCAACTTCTGCCCTGGACGAAAAGTGACTACACGGCGAGCCGTGATCGGGATTTCTTCTCCCGTTTTCGGATTGCGGCCAGGCCGCTGTCGCTTGTCACGCAGATCAAAATTGCCAAAACCTGACAATTTGACTTGCTCGTTGTCTTCAAGAGCGTGCCTGATTTCTTCGAAAAACAATTCCACCAATTCTTTGGCTTCGCGTTTATTCAGGCCCAACTCTTCATAAAGACGTTCCGCCATTTCAGCTTTCGTCAGAGCCCCCATACGTCACTTCCTTAACGTGGCGTTCAACCTTGTTTCGAGCGAGGTGAGGATATTTTGCGTAGTGGTATTCACCTCATCGTCATTAAGAGTGCGCGATGGATGCTGCCAGGTCAAGCCGACTGCAAGGCTTTTTCTATGCGGATCAATACCTTTACCCTGGTAAACGTCAAATAACCTTAGGTCCGTGAGCCACTCGCCTGCATTTTCACGAATTACATCCAGCACAGCACTGGCTGCAACGTCACGGTCGGCCAACAACGCCAAGTCACGACGTACTTCAGGAAAGCGCGATAACTCATGGAATTTAGGCATTTTACCTAGTGCCACTTCGGCCAAAACCAGCTCGAAGACGAACACTGGTCGGTCGAGACCCAGATTTTTCGACAGTTCAGGATGGATTGCACCTACATAGCCGACTTCTCGGCCATCACGTTCAATACGTGCGGTCTGACCCGGGTGCAGCGCAGGGTGAGTACCCGGCACAAAAGTGAATGCATCCAGAGCACCCGCAAAACCCAACACGGCTTCTACATCAGCCTTGACGTCGAAGAAATCAACGACATCGCGCCCCTGGGCCCAGCCCTCAGGCAGGCGACTGCCGCAAACCACACCCGCCAGCATCGGCTCTTGTTTGAGACCTTCCAACTGACCGACAAAACGCAGACCGCTTTCAAACAAACGAACGCGATCTTGCTGACGATTCAGGTTGTGTTGCAATGACTTGACCAGGCCCGGCCACAACGAGGCACGCATGGCGGCCATATCATTGGAGATCGGATTGGCCAGCAACAGCGGCTCAACACCTGGGCTGAACAGTTCGAACTGTTTCGGGTCGATGAAGCTGTATGTAATCGCTTCCTGATAACCACGCGCTACCAGCAGACGGCGCAACTCAGGCAGGTCGCTACGTGCTTCAGCCTTGGCTTGCGGTGCCAGTCGGGCCTGAGGGTAACGAACCGGTAAACGGTTGTAACCGTACAGACGTGCCAACTCTTCGATCAGATCAACTTCAAGGCTGATATCGAAACGATGGCTTGGCACTTCTACGCGCCATTGCCCTGCCCCTTCAGCGGTAATGGTCAGGCCCAGGGCGCTGAGCAGGCGCTCAATTTCGGCCGAGTCCATTTCCATACCCAGCATCTGGCTGATACGCGCGGCACGCAAGGTGATCGGCGCAATCGACGGCAGGTATTGTTCGTTTACGGTTTCGATAATCGGGCCGGCTTCGCCGCCAGTGATTTCAAGCAGCAGGCCAGTGGCGCGCTCCATGGCTTCACGGGCCAGCTTCCAGTCTACGCCACGCTCGTAGCGGTGCGATGCGTCGGTGTGCAGACCGTAGGAACGGGCTTTACCAGCGACAGCAATCTGATCAAAGAAAGCGCTTTCAAGGAATAAATCGCGAGTCTTGGCGGTTACGCCGCTGTGCTCGCCACCCATTACCCCTGCAATTGCCAAGGCGCGGGTATGGTCTGCAATCACCAGCGTATCGCTACGCAGGGCAACTTCCTGACCGTCGAGCAATACCAGCTTCTCACCCTCTTCGGCCATGCGAACGCGGATGCCGCCATTGATTTCGGCAAGGTCAAACGCGTGCAACGGCTGGCCCAGCTCCAACATCACATAGTTGGTGATGTCTACAGCCGCATCAATGCTGCGCACGTCGGCGCGACGCAGACGCTCAACCATCCACAGCGGAGTCGGCCGGGACAGGTCGACATTGCGGATAACTCGGCCCAAATAGCGCGGGCAAGCTGCAGGAGCCAGCACTTCGACAGAGCGAACTTCGTCATGCGCTGCCGGTACAACGGCCACAACAGGACGGGTCACTTGTGCCGCGTACAACGCGCCAACTTCACGCGCCAGACCAGCCAGCGACAGACAATCACCACGGTTCGGGGTCAGGTCTACTTCGATGCTGGCATCTTCAAGGTTCAGGTAAACACGGATATCTTCACCAACCGGCGCATCGGCCGGCAGCTCCATCAGGCCGTCATTACCTTCGCCCACTTGCAGCTCTGCTTGCGAGCACAGCATGCCGTTGGATTCGACGCCACGCAGCTTGGCTTTCTTGATTTTGAAGTCGCCTGGCAGCTCGGCACCGATCATGGCGAACGGAATTTTCAGGCCTGGGCGCACGTTAGGCGCACCACAAACTACCTGAAAAGTCTGCGAGCCATTGCTGACCTGGCAAACACGAAGCTTGTCGGCATCGGGGTGCTGCTCGGTGCTCAGCACCTCGCCCACGACCACGCCACTGAATACACCGGCGGCCGGCGTAACGCTGTCGACCTCAAGACCGGCCATCGACAGACGAGCAACCAGCTCGTCGCGACCTACCTGCGGGTTAACCCAACCACGCAGCCATTGTTCACTGAATTTCATCCTGCTCTCCTAAGAATTCGTTACGACTAGCGAAATTGCGCGAGGAACCGCAAGTCGTTGTCGAAGAACAGACGCAAGTCGTTCACGCCGTAACGCAGCATGGCCAGACGCTCAACGCCCATGCCGAAGGCAAAGCCCGAAAACTCTTCTGGATCGATCCCGGACATGCGCAGTACGTTCGGATGAACCATGCCGCAGCCCATGACTTCCAGCCAGCCTGTCTGCTTGCAGACACGGCAGCCTTTGCCGCTGCACATCACGCATTCCATATCCACTTCAGCCGAAGGCTCAGTGAACGGGAAGTACGAAGGACGGAAGCGCACAGCCAGTTCTTTTTCGAAGAACACCCGCAGGAATTCTTCGATCGTCCCTTTCAGGTCGGCGAAATTGATATCGCGATCGACCAACAGGCCTTCGACCTGGTGGAACATCGGCGAGTGGGTGATATCGGAGTCGCTACGATACACACGGCCTGGGCAGACGATGCGGATCGGCGGCTGTTTCGATTCCATGGTGCGGACCTGTACCGGCGAGGTATGGGTGCGCAGCAACATGTTTGCATTGAAATAGAAGGTGTCATGCATCGACCGGGCCGGGTGATGGCCTGGGATGTTGAGTGCTTCAAAATTGTGATAGTCGTCTTCGACCTCAGGACCTTCGGCGATGCCGTAGCCTATATGGGTGAAGAACTGCTCGATACGTTCCAGAGTCCGGGTAACCGGATGCAGGCCGCCTGAGGTCTGGCCACGGCCAGGCAGGGTTACATCAATGGACTCGGCGGACAGTTTGGCGGCCAGATCAGCCTCTTCAAACAACGCCTTGCGCGCATTGAGAACCTCTGTGACACGCTCCTTGGCAACGTTGATCAGAGCACCGACCTGCGGACGCTCTTCGGCCGGCAGATTGCCCAGGGTCTTCATCACCTGAGTCAATTCGCCTTTTTTGCCAAGGTATTGAACCCGGATTTGCTCCAGGGCATTGATATCTTCAGCGCTTTGCACAGCCTCTAGTGCTTGAGAGACCAGCGCATCCAGGTTTTCCATGTACAGACTCCAGATACAAAATAGGGGAAGAGCTTGAAGGCTCTTCCCCTATTTAAGACGTTTAGCACCCGGGCTTACACAGGCAAGCCCAGGTGACTGTCGGGGGTACTTAAGCCAGAGTGGCTTTAGCTTTCTCGACAATCGCAGCAAACGCCGCTTTTTCGTTCACTGCCAGATCAGACAGAACCTTACGGTCGATCTCGATGGAAGCTTTTTTCAGGCCGGCGATGAAACGGCTGTAGGACAGACCGTTAATACGTGCACCAGCGTTGATACGAGCGATCCACAGAGCGCGGAACTGACGTTTTTTCTGACGACGGTCACGGTAGGCGTATTGGCCTGCCTTGATTACCGCTTGCTTGGCAACACGGAATACGCGTGAGCGTGCGCCGTAGTAGCCTTTAGCCAGTTTCAGAATTTTTTTGTGACGTTTACGGGCGACAACGCCACGCTTTACACGAGCCATGAGTTACTTCCTCTATTCTTGACCGAAATTAGCAAAGGCGCAGCATGCGCTTCACTTTTGCCACGTCAGACGGATGCAGCAAGCTGCTACCGCGCAATTGACGCTTACGCTTAGTCGACATTTTGGTCAGGATGTGGCTCTTGAAAGCGTGCTTGTGCTTGATGCCGTTAGCAGTTTTCAGAAACCGCTTAGCAGCACCACTTTTAGTTTTCATCTTTGGCATGTTCGGTACTCCGCATTCAGTTGATAAACATAATCAAAAGGCCTGCCGTGCCCTAGTGATTACTTCTTCTTTTTCGGGGCGATGACCATAATCAGCTGGCGTCCTTCCATCTTAGGATGCTGTTCGACGGTCCCGTACTCAAGCAGGTCACCTTCAACCCGCTTCAACAGTTCCATACCCAGCTCCTGGTGGGCCATCTCACGGCCGCGGAATCGTAACGATACCTTGGCCCTGTCCCCATCACTCAGGAAACGTACCAGGTTGCGCAGTTTTACCTGGTAATCCCCTTCCTCCGTCCCTGGACGAAACTTGATTTCTTTAACCTGGATCTGTTTCTGGTTTTTCTTTGCAGCGGCAACCTGTTTCTTCTTCTCGAAGATAGATTTGCCGTAGTCCATCAGCTTACAAACTGGGGGTACTGCATCAGCGGAAATTTCCACCAAATCCAGTTTGGCCTCTTCAGCTTTAAGAAGCGCGTCTTCAATTGACACAATCCCAAGCTGCTCGCCTTCAGCCCCAATTAACCGAACCTCGCGTGCAGAGATATTCTCGTTGATCGGGGCTTTCGGTGCAGCTCGTTTATCTTGTCTCATTTCACGCTTAATAATAATTACTCCGAATCATGGCGACCACGCCGGGAAACCGCTTGTGCGAGGAATTCAGCGAATTGCGCGACGGGCATCGAGCCCAGGTCAGCACCTTCACGTGTACGCACAGCGACAGTCTGCATCTCGACTTCCCGATCTCCGATAACCAAGAGATAAGGAACCTTGAGCAAAGTATGCTCGCGGATTTTAAAGCCGATCTTTTCATTTCTCAAGTCAGACTTGGCACGAAATCCGCTCTGATTGAGAGTTTTTTCAACTTCAGCAGCAAAATCTGCCTGTTTATCAGTGATATTCATGATCACTGCCTGGGTTGGCGCCAGCCACGCAGGGAACGCACCTTCGTAATGCTCGATCAAAATACCGATAAAGCGTTCGAACGATCCAAGGATCGCACGGTGCAGCATAACCGGGTGCTTGCGGCTGTTGTCTTCGGACACATATTCTGCGCCAAGACGGATAGGCAGGTTGAAATCGAGCTGCAGGGTACCACATTGCCAGACACGACCCAGACAATCTTTCAGAGAAAATTCAATCTTGGGTCCGTAAAAGGCGCCTTCACCCGGCTGCAAGTCGTAGGGCAGACCCGCACTATCAAGGGCCGAGGCCAATGCACTTTCAGCGCGATCCCACAGATCATCAGAACCCACGCGCTTTTCAGGACGCGTTGACAGCTTGAGCTCGATGTCCTTGAACCCGAAGTCAGCGTACACATCCAGGGTCAGCTTGATGAAAGCTGCCGACTCGGCTTGCATCTGTTCTTCAGTACAGAAGATGTGGGCATCGTCCTGAGTAAAGCCACGCACACGCATGATGCCGTGCAAGGCACCCGACGGCTCATTACGATGGCAAGCACCGAACTCCGCCAGACGCAGCGGCAACTCACGGTAGCTTTTCAGACCCTGATTAAACACTTGCACGTGGCAAGGGCAGTTCATCGGCTTGATCGCGTAATCGCGACTTTCCGACTGGGTAGTGAACATGTTTTCGGCGTAGTTGGCCCAGTGCCCGGACTTTTCCCACAGGCTGCGATCCACTACCTGAGGAGTCTTGATCTCCAGATAGCCGTTATCGCGCTGTACTTTGCGCATGTACTGCTCAAGTACCTGGTAAAGCGTCCAACCATTCGGGTGCCAAAACACCATGCCCGGTGCTTCTTCCTGGGTATGAAACAGGCCAAGACGCTTACCGATTTTACGGTGATCGCGCTTCTCGGCTTCTTCGATACGCAGAACGTAAGCCGCGAGCTGCTTTTTGTCAGCCCAGGCAGTGCCGTAAATACGCTGCAACTGCTCATTCTTGGCATCGCCACGCCAGTAGGCGCCCGACAACTTGGTCAGCTTGAACGACTTCAGGAAGCGCGTGTTCGGGACGTGAGGCCCGCGGCACATGTCGACGTACTCTTCATGGAAGTACAAACCCATGGCCTGTTCGTTCGGCATGTCTTCGATCAAACGCAGCTTGTAGTCTTCGCCACGAGCGGAAAACAGATCAATCACTTCGGCACGCGGAGTGACTTTTTTGATGACGTCGTAATCTTTTTCGATCAGTTGCTGCATGCGCGCTTCGATAGCGGCCATGTCATCCGGAGTAAACGGACGCTCATAGGCGATATCGTAATAAAAGCCTTCATCGATCACCGGGCCGATCACCATTTTGGCCGTCGGAAACAGTTGTTTCACCGCATGACCGACCAAGTGGGCGCAAGAGTGACGAATGATCTCCAGCCCCTCTTCATCCTTTGGCGTGATGATTTGCAAAGTGGCGTCGTTTTCAATCAGGTCACAGGCATCAACCAGCTTGCCGTTGACCTTGCCGGCCACGGTGGCTTTTGCCAGGCCCGCGCCAATTGAAGCGGCTACCTCAGCAACAGATACAGGATGATCGAAAGAGCGTTGACTGCCGTCGGGAAGAGTAATAGTTGGCATGGCGCCTCCTCTCCTAGTGGTGACCCCTACCAAAGGTCACGTGGGTTGGGATGAGCCAGTACGCGATTCGGGAGTATGCCTGCCTCACAGTGGCAGGAGCCTTGCGGCCAAACGAGAACCGAACCAGAGTGACTGGAGTTCAAATCAATAAGGTTAATGGCCCGGCATTGCGACTCAGGGAGTACACAAAAGCACAAAACAGCCAAGGGCGGCATGCTAGCACAGATGTCCGCTCTCTGTTGTAGACCCTGCCCTGCATCCAAATAAAGGAAACA
Organism: Pseudomonas sp. ML2-2023-6; assembly: GCF_037055265.1. Classification (NCBI taxonomy): domain Bacteria; kingdom Pseudomonadati; phylum Pseudomonadota; class Gammaproteobacteria; order Pseudomonadales; family Pseudomonadaceae; genus Pseudomonas; species Pseudomonas sp. ML2-2023-6. The sequence continues at coordinate 3,998,123 of NZ_CP146347.1, forward strand.
TTCTTACAAGCATGGTGAACTTGAGCTGCACTAACCTTTCAGATACTCAGTGATACACACTCGGTTTTAATACTTACAAGGAGCATCTTATGCGCATGATCCGCCTCCTCGCCCTCGCAGCACCTTTGGCAATGCTGCTGCCCCTGAGTGCCCAGGCCGACAACTGGCCAGCCGGGGCCAAAAAAGATTACATGAAAGACTGCGTCGCAGCGGCAAGCCAAAACGTCGATGCCAAAACAGCCCAGCAGCATTGCGCATGCGGCGCGGACAAGCTGTCTGAAAAGTTCTCGACTGCTGAGATCAAGCAGTTGATGAGCAAGACGACTCAGCCGAGCGCCGAGCTTCGTACCAAGGCTCTGGATGCAATACAGACCTGCCGGGCAACAAAATAGACCCTGCTTTCAGGGCCAATTTGGGTCTTGCTCAGAGCAAAAGCGGCCTAAAAATCCTTTTTGCTTAAAAAATATATATTCGTGACTGCTTTTTTTCCAAGTCTTTTTGGCCATCAAACCCCCGTAATACGGGGGTTTCGAAGGTTTTAAGCGGCAGACAAAAGCTAACATTGCAGCAATCTGCAGCTCGGGGGGGCTCCCAAAGCGCACATTTCGACTATGATAGCTCGGTGTGCCCAGTTGGCCTGAGCAGCACAGTACTACTGAAAATATAAGTTTCTTGGAGATACACCATGTCTAATCGCCAAACCGGCACCGTAAAATGGTTCAACGATGAAAAAGGCTTCGGCTTCATCACTCCTCAAGGTGGCGGTGACGACCTGTTCGTACACTTCAAAGCTATCGAAAGCGACGGTTTCAAAAGCCTGAAAGAAGGCCAAACCGTTTCCTTCGTGGCTGAGAAAGGCCAAAAGGGTATGCAAGCTGCACAGGTTCGTCCGGAGTAAATCTCCCTCGAACAAAAAAACCCCGTCCATGTGACGGGGTTTTTTATGCCTGATGCATCGTCAGCCGTACGTTAGCCGCAGTTAACCCGGGTAATGATTGCATCGTCATCCGCATTGAGATTCAAACGATCCGAACGGTACTCAAGCGTCATTACGTCGTGCGGCGACAAGATCCGCGCGTTTTGCGCACCGGCCTTTACGCGGGCCTGCTCCAGAAGCTCGGACGAAGCCTTTTTACCGATCACAAACTCTGCTGATTTAGCATCGCAACGGCTATGCCCTGCATCAGCGACGGGTTCTTTAACTGAATTCTGGGTGCTGCACCCTGACAGTGCTACGACTGCCAACAACGAGCCCAATGACACTAGCTTCCAAGACATGAAGCCTCCTTAAGATAAATAGTCTGAACCCTTGCGACAGCTTTTTCGAAAATAGGTTGCATGGCGCCTGACTGCACCCACTTGATTGGCCTGCGCATGCACGATTTTGCACACGCGGACTGTTACCGCACGCATCTAATCATTGCCAAATATGTGTACGAAATCAGTACACATCAATGTAGTCAAATGGCGGGTTAGGCCAGTTGTCTTTAAGGGCGTTGAAAATCTGCATCACCCATACCTCATCGCTAGCCGCGACTTTTCCGACATAGCCAGATCCAGCCGCCCAGGTTTCCAACCTGAAAAGCAGCCCGTCGGTATCTACACCGCCCACTACGCCAGATGAAATGTAAGCAATACCCGCCTTGCTCACGCGCAGCTGAGTGTGTTCATCGTCACCCGCCGAAGCCAGCAACTGGCGCACCGCAGCAAGGGTCAGGCCCTCAGGGTCGTTTAAATCAATTTGCATGGCCTGCACCGCTCTTGAAAAGCGCAAGTGTGGCATGCACCACAGACCTGATGTCAAAGTTGAGACAGGAAAACTTTGGTCTCCTGATAGCTTAAGGGTGGCTTTTTGCTAAAATCGTTTTTCACGCCCCCTCATGAGCACCCCATGACAACAGTCAGCATCGACGCAGATATCAAGGCCAAGTGGCCTCAAGGCCAGTGTTCCTACAGCCCAGGCAGCCCTGAAGAGCTGGCCATCATCGGCATCGACCTTTTAGTCAAAGAGCTCGGGACAGATGCAGCCCGAGCTTTTGTCAGTCAGGTTTTCGAAAAGTACAAACAGGGTGAACTCGCGAAACTGACCTGAACCTGCGCGCGCTTAGATCACTTCAACCGGCCCAGCCGTGCCGTCAGCAAATCAAAAAAGCCTTGTGCGTCCCCGTCTTCGACCCAGAAGGCATTTTTTGGCTGATTCAAGGTGTTGTACCAATCCGGGATTGTCTGGCCAAAGGTTGGCCCTTCGCGCGTATCCACTACCAGGTTCACTTCACGCCCGGTAAACAACTCCGGGCTTAGCAGGTATGCGATAACGCTGGCATCGTGCACGGGCCCGCCTGGCAACCCGTAGTGTTCCATATCACCTTTGACGTATTCATTGAGGATATCGCCAACCAGTTTGCCGGCCGTGTTGCCCAATGCAGCGATCTGTTTCAAACGCGCTTCACTGGTCAGAATCTTGTGCGTTACATCGAGCGGCACATACGTCAGCTTGACGCCGCTTTTGAGCACCACATCGGCTGCATGCGGGTCTGCATAAAGGTTGAACTCGGCGACCGGGGTAATATTCCCCCCGTTGAAGTGAGCGCCTCCCATGAGTACGACTTCCTTGATCCCCTTAGTAATATCGGGTGCCTGAATCAACGCCAGGGCCAGGTTGGTCTGTGGCCCGAGCATGGCAATGGTCACGCTGCCAGGCTTGGCCGCCCGCAATGTATCGATCAAGTAGTTAACCGCATTTTCAGGCTCAAGCCCTTTCGCAGGCTCATGCACAGGTACACCTGTCACACCTTCCTGACCGTGAATGTTCTCGGCGTAGATAGGAGAGCGTACCAACGGCTTGGGCGCCCCGGCATAGACCGGAACGTCTTCACGCCCTGCCCACTCCCGCGCCAGCCGAGCATTGCGCGAGGTCTTGTCCAACCGCACATTACCCGCCACGGTGGTAATCGCCCGCACATTCAATTGCTCTGGCGAAGCCAGCGCCAACAGTAGCGCGACAACATCATCCGCACCGGGGTCCGTGTCGATAATCAAATCAATTTTGTCTGCAGCCTGAACACTTGAAATCGTGATAGCGGACAAAAGCAGGACACTCCTGATCAATGGTTTAAAAAACCGGTTAAAACGCAACATAAACAACTCCCTGTATTTTTATCTAAAAGGTTACACCCGAGACCAGGGCAATGTTGCAGTAGGGGCGACACTCCCCGGTACGAACAATCACTCTTGCTTGTTGGCACAGCTCTTTGAAGGCGCTGTGGGTGAGCAAGAGCCTCGAACCCAACTCATCGTTACTGGCATGTTGTTCAATGCATGTCAGTGCCGGGCAAGGCGCTAGCAGCAGTTCATGGGCCAGCACATGGCTTTGCACCTGCATCTCGCTGAGCAACGCACGCAAAGTACTGGCGACATCAGGAACGCCTTGGGTCAGAGCCAGATCAATCAGTTCAACCCCCTTGGGCACTGGCAAACCAGCATCCGCGATCACCACTATGTCGCCATGCCCCAACGAAGCGACAAGCCGCGACAGGGCGATATTAAGCAAAGGTGTTTTTTTCATGACTTGGCAAAACCCTGGACATCACGCAACAGTGGAATGGAAGGCTGGGCACCTGCACGGGTGACCGACAGCGCCGCCGCAACCTGGGCAAAGCGGATTGCATCGTCTTCATCCATGCCAGCCGCCAGCCCGGCCGAGAAGCCTCCCACAAAGGTGTCTCCCGCCGCAGTGGCATCCACAGCTTCAACCTTGGGCGCAGCAAAGTGCGCAACACGCTGCGCGCTGACAAACAGAGCGCCCAGCGCGCCCAGTGTCACAATCACCTTGCCCGCCCCGAACCCGACGAGCCGACGAGCCGCCAGCTCTGCCGACTCAAGCGAGTCAACCGTCACCCCGCTGAGTGCCCACGCCTCGCTCTCATTCGGAATCAAATAATCAATGGTGGCGTACCAGTGCCCTGGCAGCGGGCCACTCACAGGCGCGGGGTTGAGAATCACAACTTTACCCAGCTCACGCCCGCGAGCGAGCACACAACCTACAGTTTCCATCGGCACTTCAAGCTGGCAAACAAGCACTTGCGCGCCTTGCAAAACCTGATCAAAGGTCTTGATGTCCTGCGGTTCAAGGCAGCCATTGGCACCCGCAACGACCACGATGGTGTTCTGGCTCTTGGCATCGACCGTAATCAGCGCCACACCACTTGCACTACCGGACACGGTACGCACCGCCTGACAATCGATCTGGTCAGCCAGCAGCCCTTCGCGCAGTTGCGTGCCATAAGCGTCACTACCGACACACCCGAGCATGGCTACCCGGGCGCCCAGGCGCGATGCCGCTACTGCCTGATTGGCCCCCTTGCCTCCGTGCACCGTGGCAAAGGACTGCCCAAACACGGTTTCTCCCGGATGCGGCAGTCTCTCGGTTCGCGTGACCAGGTCCATGTTCAGACTGCCAATCACCACTACATTTGCTTGCATCTATCGACACTCATCCATTGATTTTTTGGGGGTACTTAAGCGGCGTCTCAACATAAGCTTTGGTGGATTCGCGCAGCACAATCCCAGGGCTGACGATTTTCTGCTCGACAGCCCGCTCGGGCGATGCAATACGGCGCAACAATAACTGTGCGGCCATTTCGCCCAATTGCAGAATCGACTGCCCGACAGTGGTCAGCGATGGATAGACATAACGGCTCATCTGCACATCATCAAAACCGATAACCGACAATTGCTCCGGCACCCGGATATTGCGCTCGGCAGCGGCCCGCAATACGCCGATGCCCATCATGTCGTTGCAGGCAAAAATGGCCGAGGGCGGGTTGCTCTCCAGCAGACCGACAGCGGCCTGATAGCCACCAACACTGCTGAAATCACTTTCGACCATCCAGTGCTCAGGGGCCGAAATACCCGCCTCTGCCAAGGCCCGCAGATACCCGGCCGTACGCTGCTGCGCAACACGGGTAATAGCCGGCCCACCAATACAGGCGATGGCACGATGGCCCAGGTCGAGCAAATGACGCGTGGCCAGATAAGCGCCCAACTCGTGATCGATTCGCACCAAATCAGCATCAACACCTTCAAGGCTGCGGTCGACGATCACCATCGGCGTTCGAACCCCGACCAGCCCGCTCGCCATCCCCAGGTCGCCCCCTGCGGAAGCAACAACCAGCCCGTCGACCCGTTTTTCCAGCAGCACTCGCAGGTAGTTGCGCTGCTTGTCAGGATCGTCGTCGCAGTTGCACAGGATCACGCAGTAATTGTTGCGCTCGCAGTAGTCCTCGATGCCTCGGGCCAACTCGGCAAAGTATGGGTTCAGACTATTGGCCACCAACAGACCGATAGTCGCTGTCGTTTTTGCTTTAAGGGAGCGCGCTACAGCGCTGGGTACATACTGGAGATGCGCAATGGCTTCCTCAACTTTCAAGCGGACCGGCTCGCTGACGGGACGGGTTTTGTTCAAAACATGAGAAACCGTCGTATACGAAATGCCTGCCATTGCCGCGACATCTTTAATAGTTGCCATCGCTTAATTCCGTCGCTGTGCACGTTGACTGCGGTAAGTGTCCAATACCACTGCTATCACAATGACAGCACCGGTAATAATACGCTTGGTAGGCTCGGTTGCGCCGATTTGAGCCAACCCGGCAGCCAATACCGAAATAATCAGCACCCCGAAAAAGGTACTGATCACCGAACCGCGCCCACCCATCAGACTCGTGCCGCCAATCACCACGGCTGCAATAACCTGCAACTCAAGACCCGAACCGGCATTAGGGTCCGCCGCTTCCAAACGAGATATCTGGAACAACGCAGCCACCCCGGCCAGCAAGCCCATCATGCTGAAAACCAAAACCTTGTAGGGCTTTGGATTAATACCGGCCAAGCGTACGGCTTCCTCGTTGGTACCAATCCCGATCAGATAACGGCCAAACACCGTGCGTGTCAGTACGGCCTGAGCCACCACAATAATCAGCAATGCGATGATAAAAGAAGGCGAAATACCGAAGGCAATCGGGTTCGAAAGCCAGGCGAAAGCGTCGCCGATATAGGCCGTACGCGAACCGGTCATTTGGTAGGCCGCACCCCGGGCCATTTCCAGAACACCCAGCGACACAATAAACGAGGGGATTTTCCAGGCCACCGTGATCGAGCCTGTAATTGTCCCGGCGAGAGCTGCACAGCCCATGCCCAACAGCGCTGCGGGCAAAACGCTCCAACCCCATCCCAGGATCGCCACGCTGACCGCAGATGCCGCCAGGGCCAGCACCGAGCCAACCGACAGATCGATACCACCGATAATCAGTACAAAGGTCATGCCGACAGACAGCACCATTAAATCCGGGATCTGATTGGCCAGGGTGCTTAACGTGTCATAAGAGAAAAAATGGTCACTCAGGCTGGAGAACAGGACAATCATGGCCAGCAAAGCGCCCGCCAACCCCAGATAGGTGCCCATTCCGTAATAGTTGTGTGCATTTTTTCGCGGCACGAGGGTGGCTTTCATGAGGCTTCCTTTGGCGCGGCTTCTGCGAGCAACGCATCTCGTTTTTGATAACCGGCAAAAGCGGCTGCCAGTAATTGTTCCTGGCTCCAGCTGTCACGTTCAAAAGTATCGATCAGACGCCCCGCAGACAGCACGCCGATCCGGTCACAGATCAACATCAACTCGCGAAGATCACTCGACACCACAACCAGCGCCTTGCCCTGGCGCGTCAACTCGCCCAACAGCCGGTAAATATCGAACTTGGCGCCAATGTCGATACCGCGAGTGGGTTCATCGAACAGCAGGACCGTACAGTCGCGCTCCAGCCAGCGACCGATCACCACCTTCTGCTGGTTGCCGCCGGAGAGTTGCGATACCACTTGCTCGGGGCCGGTGCTGCGGATGCCCATTGCGTCTATTTGGCGCTGAGCCAGTGCGGCTTCCTGCTGGCCATTGACCACACCCGTTCGGGAGATCCGGTGCATATTGCCCAGGCCGATATTGGCACTGATCGACTGGGTCAACAGTAACCCCTCGCCCTTGCGGTCCTCGGTAATCAGGGCGATACCCTGCCTCACCGCATCTGCGGGCGAACGGATACTGACCACCTGCACCGGAGAGCCCACTGCAACCGTGCCGCTATCGGCTAAGTCAGCGCCATAAATCAACCGCAAAAGCTCAGTGCGCCCTGCCCCGATCAACCCTGAAATGCCAAATATTTCGCCCTTTCTGACCTCAAAAGAGACATCTTGCACCTTGTCCGAACGACTGATCGCACAGACCTTGAGCGCAGTATCCCCTAAGGTGCGCTCGCCCAAATCCAGCTGATCACCCAACTCACGCCCGACCATCAGATTGACCAACTGCTCGCTGCTGTAATCGGCAATGGGCTCGACACACACCAGGCAACCGTCACGCAGCACGGCAATCCGCTGCGCCACCCGAGCCAGCTCTTCAAGGCGATGAGAGATGTAAACAATCGCCACGCCCCGTGCCTGCAACCGTTCGATTTGCACAAAGAGCATTTCGACTTCACGTGCAGTGAGCATCGCCGTGGGCTCATCAAGGATCAGCACATGGCAGTCGCCAATCAGGTTGCGAGCGATCTCGACCATTTGCTGATGACCAATACCCAGTTCCCCGACCAGGGTGTCGGGGTCTATCGCCTCCAGCCCAACCTGGGCCATGGCCTCAATGGCTGCTTTGCGCAATTGCTTACGGCTGATCCAACCCATGCGGCTGGGCAAATTATCCAGAAACAGGTTTTCAGCCACCGTCAGCGTGGGCAACAGGTTCAGTTCCTGCATGACCATGCGCACACCCTGCATCTCGGCTTGTGAGCGACTGCCGGGGGTGTAGGCCTGACCATTGAACTGCATATGGCCAAGAGTCGGAACTTCCAGGCCACCAATGATCTTCGACAGAGTGCTTTTACCCGCGCCATTCTCGCCGGTCAGAGCCAGCACTTCGCCGCGATACAGCGACAGATCAATGCCTGCCAGTACCGGCTGCTGAGTATAAGTTTTACCAATCCCGCTGACCGTGAGGACCACGCTGGCATCAGGAGCAGACATAACATTTCTCCGGGCACCCGCCCAACCGGGCAGGTGCCTGCGACAGCGAATTGGATTACTTGTTGATGACCAGTTCGACAGGGGTATCAATGACGCCATCCTTGAGGTTCTCGACCGGCTCTTTCTTGACCAGCTTGAGCGCGGTTTCAATACCAAAAACTGCCTGCTGGGCTGCCGCCTGATCAGCCGTGGCCAATACTCGGCCATCCTTGAGCATCGGCTTGATCGCATCGATATTGTCGTAGCCTACAACCTGCACCTTACCGACCTTACCAGCAGCACGAATGGCCGACACCGCACCCAGTGCCATGCTGTCATTGCCCGCCAGGATGGCCTTGAGGTTCGGGTACTCGCTGAGCATGCCCGCTGCGACCTTGTTGCCGCCGTCAATTTCCCAATTGCCCGACTGCACCGGCACAATTTTCATCCCGGCTGCGGTCATCGCATCCTTGAAACCTGCAGTGCGCATCTGGGCATTGGTGGTAGTCGATACGCCCTCGATGATCCCCACTTCGTCGCCCGCCTGCAGCTTGGTCGCCAGGTACTCCCCGACTTCACGAGCGCCCAGCCGGTTGTTGGGCCCTACAAACGGCACTTCGATGCCTTTGCTTTTCAGCACTTCGGGATCCAGCTGGTTGTCGATATTGACTACCACGATGCCACGGTCCTTGGCTTTTTTGATGGCCGAAACCAGAGCTTTTGAGTCCGCGGGAGCAATCACCAGTGCATCGACCTTGGCGATGATCATCTGATTGATGATGTCGATCTGGCCTGCAGTATCGGTTTCATTTTTGATCCCGTTGGAGACCAGGTCGAAACTGGCCGAATGCGCTTTCTGATAGTCCTCACCGCCCTTCTGCATGGTGACAAAGAACTCGTTTGCCAACGATTTCATCACCAGGCCAACTTTGGGTTTTTGAGGCGTATCCGCATAAGCAACAGGGAGGGTAAGGGATGCCGCAGCCAGCATGGCGACAGCAAGGAGGCGTCCAGCAAATGGCAGCTTCATGGAAGTAACTCCGATCTTATGATTATTGTGAGCAACGTCCCGCTCGCGCTCCGCCTGACTGCCAAAAACCGTGTCACTGGCAATAGGTCATGGGTGAGAACTTGCAGATGCAGGTTCAAAAAAAGCGGCGCAAACGTTTGCTTGAACCTTACTATGGAAAGCTGGTTGTTATTTGTCAACGTGAAAAAAACCTGCCCCTCACCGACCAGCAGTCGACTCTCCGAACACAAAATCGACTTTTGTTCGGAAAACCGTCTTATTTAATTACAAAATAAATTACCAACAAATTAAATGCTTATAAATCAATTAGTTAGCCTCAAAACACAACACTCCTCGCTCTGGCACAAATAATGCCTTTCTAACACCGCTCGTGGCCTAAGGATGGCGCGCGCCGTGCTCGGTGTGTACATCGGCACACTCACTAATAAGAGAAAAAACAATGAAAAATGCTGTGTTGAAAACGATTGTTCCGGGCGCACTGGCCCTTCTGCTGGCACTGCCGACTGTTCAGGCACAAGAAGCTGTCGCCAAACCTAATGTCATCATTCTGGCTACAGGCGGCACCATTGCCGGTGCGGGCGCAAGCTCTGCAAACAGCGCCACTTACACCGCAGCCAAAGTCGGCATCGACAAGCTGATCGCCGGTGTTCCCGAGCTGAGCCAACTGGCAAACGTACGTGGCGAACAAGTGATGCAAATTGCATCCGAGAGCATCACCAACGAAAACTTGCTGCAATTGGGCCGCCGCGTCGCCGAACTGGCTGACAGCAAGGATGTCGACGGTATCGTTATCACCCACGGCACCGACACTCTGGAAGAGACCGCTTACTTCCTGACGCTGGTCGAAAAAACCGACAAACCGATTGTTGTTGTTGGCTCCATGCGCCCAGGCACCGCGATGTCGGCTGACGGCATGCTCAACCTGTACAACGCTGTTGCCGTTGCCGGCAGCAAAGAAGCTCGCGGCAAAGGCGTGCTGGTCACCATGAACGACGAGATCCAGTCCGGCCGTGATGTCAGCAAAATGATCAACATCAAGACCGAAGCATTCAAAAGCCCATGGGGCCCACTGGGCATGGTCGTTGAAGGCAAATCCTACTGGTTCCGCTTGCCGGCCAAGCGTCACACCATGGATTCCGAATTCGACATTAAAGACATCAAGAGCCTGCCAAACGTAGGCATCGCCTACTCCTATGGCAACGTCGACGACACCGCCTACAAAGCGTTGGCACAATCCGGCGCCAAAGCCATCATCCACGCTGGCACAGGCAACGGTTCAGTAGCCTCGAGTGTGGTTCCAACCTTACAAGCCCTGCGTAAGGATGGCGTGCAAATCATTCGCTCTTCCCACGTAAACAACGGCGGTTTCGTACTGCGTAACGCAGAGCAGCCTGACGACAAAAACGATTGGGTTGTAGCCCACGACCTGAACCCTCAGAAAGCTCGCATCCTGGCCATGGTCGCACTGACCAAAACCCAAGACAGCAAAGAGCTGCAGCGGATGTTCTGGGAGTACTAAGTCGCACGCTTGAAGCGCTAGCGATTTGAACGTGAAAAGGCCGCCTCCCCTGTGGGAGGCGGCCTTTTTTTGGCGCTGATTAACAGTCGAAGATGCTCGCCAATACACCAAACAGTTGCCAAATCTGGCACAGTTAAATACTGTATGCGCATACAGCACACCAAGGATCGCATCATGGCTAAAAAAGCGGCTAAAGAGCCGACCCCTCCGAGCCCCTACGAAATTTTCGGCACGCGCATACAAAAAATCATCAGTTCGCCAAAAGCTCAAAAAGACAAAATGGCGGTACTTGAGCGACTCGAAGGCGACAACCCTGAGTTCTGGGAGCGCCTGCTGGAAGAAATTTCCGAAAACGACAACGTCACCGTTGCCCATCGCGATGATGGCGGGGTCAATATTTTCTGGACCGTGCTTGAGGAAGATTGAGTAAATGAAGGTTCGTTTACTGGCACTGGTCAGTCTCTTCACCGTTCTAAGCGTTCAGGCCGAAGCCCCGCAGACCTTCAGCGCAGCCAAGAAAGTCGCCTGGAAACTCTACGCACCACAGTCCACCGAGTTTTATTGCGGTTGCAAATACACCGGCAACCGCGTCGACCTCAAAGCCTGTGGTTACATCCCGCGCAAGAATGCCAACCGGGCAGCGCGCATAGAATGGGAACACATCGTTCCGGCCTGGCAGATCGGCCATCAGCGCCAATGCTGGCAAAGTGGTGGGCGAAAAAACTGCACACGTAACGATCCCGTGTACAAGGTCGCAGAAGCTGACCTGCACAACCTGGTGCCCAGCATTGGTGAGGTAAATGGGGACAGAAACAACTTCAGTTTTGGCTGGCTACCCGAGCAAAAGGGCCAATATGGCTCGTGCCTGACACAGGTCGATTTCAAGGCTAAAAAGGTCATGCCCCGACCTTCCATCCGCGGCATGATCGCGCGCACCTACTTTTACATGAGCAAGCAATACAATTTACGTCTATCAAAACAGGACCAACAGCTGTACGAGGCCTGGAACAAAACCTACCCCGTCCAGGCCTGGGAACGTCAACGCAACCAGGCGGTCGCGTGCGTGATGGGCCGTGGCAACGAGTTCGTTGGCCCGGTCAACCTCAAAGCCTGCGGCTGACGACATCGCGTCGTTCTCGCCCTGTCACCCGCCGTGGCCCCGCCACAGCTCAGGGGGCCTGCCGAGGTCGATGCCTTAATTCGACAGAATGAGAACCGGCCACCATCCTGCCCGCAACACGACCAAAGACTGTACCCAAAGAGGTGCAAAAACAGGATGAAAAGCTGGAAAATGCCCAAAGTGCTGTTTTAACCTTACGACTTGGCTCCCAACAAGCGACACCAGCGCCCGATATCTCCTACAGGACATCGGGCCACTTGCGTGTATGCAGGGCTGCGTTTCTCCTGACTTGTGACGATACTCTTGAAACTCATCATTATTGCTGTCTACGTTTTGTCCATCGCATATGTCCACCTGCGGGGCAAAGTACGCCATAAGCTGGGGCGCCAGCTGAGCGATCACTCGACCTTCCTGGCACCGATCAATTGTTTTCTGTACCTGTTCTCCAAAGTCCCCAGCCAGCCTTACTTCAAGCCTGCGGACTTTCCCGAACTGCAGCCCTTGCAGGACCATTGGCAGGAAATCCGCGAAGAAGCGCGAAGCCTGATGCAGGCGGGTGAAATCAAACGTTCTGAACAACCGAATGATGTTGGGTTCAATTCGTTCTTCAAGAGCGGCTGGAAGCGCTTTTATCTGAAGTGGTATGGCGACAATCACCCGTCAGCGGTCGAACTGTGCCCGCGAACCATCGAGCTGCTCAACAGCATCGGCACGATCAAGGCCGCCATGTTTGCCGAGTTGCCGCCCGGTTCGAAGCTGGTGCGCCATCGCGATCCTTATGCGGGCTCGCTGCGCTTTCATTTGGGCCTGGACACGCCAAATGATCCGGGCTGCCATATCAACGTCGACGGGCAGAGCTACGCGTGGCGTGACGGCGAAGCCGTGATGTTTGATGAAACTTTTATCCATTACGCCGAAAACGCCACGGACAAAAACCGCATCATCCTGTTCTGCGATGTAGAACGGCCGATGCAATATCGCTGGGCCAGCGCCTTCAACCGGTGGTTCAGCCGCACGGTCATGGCCTCTGCCAGTTCACCAAACGATGACAATGACAAAACCGGGGGCTTGAACCGCGCATTTACCCGGTTGTACAAGATTCGCCTGCGCGGCAAAGAACTGAAAAAGCGCAACCGCACCCGTTATTACCTGGAAAAGTGGTTAGTGTTCGGCGCGTTGCTGGGCGTGTTTTTATTGATTTAGACCTGTAGCCGCTGTCGAGGCACGAGGCTGCGATGGGCTGCGCAGCGGCCCCGAAAATTTGAAGGACCTACGGCCCTTATCTCAGCCTCGTGCCTCGACAGCGGCTACAGGAATCAGCGCACCACCAGTGGCGGCAAGGTTCCGAGCAATGAAACCGCAGCCACGGCCGCCAGCCCGAAGAGCCACTCAAGTGCCACGCTGCTGCGCAAAATGGCCAAGTGCCCCGCGCGACTCATCAGCAGATTGAACAGCGCCAGCAATAGCATCACGCCCACCAGCGTCACTTTGATCAACAGGATCAGTGCGAAGCCTTCAAACAATGGCGTAGGCCAGAGTGCCCCGGTCAATACTCGTGTATTGATCAGCCCGGTAAGAATGATCCCGGCAACCAACACAAACCCCAGATTGCTGAAGCGCTGCAAAACCGCGCTCACGGCTTGCCCGGCAGGACGTACAAGGATCAGCAACAACCCCATCAGGCCTCCGACCCAGGTCCCGACACACACCAAATGCACCAGTTGGTTGAGCATCAGCAGTTGCCCGCGCCAGCCATCCAGCATCGCGCCGTGCCCCACCGGCGCCAAAGTGGCCAGCAATAGAAAGCTCAGCGTCCACACGAGGTAAAAACGTCCCGGGCGATACAAGGCAATCAGTAGCAACACGCAAAACAGCAGATGAAAGGCCCAGACCTGACCGAAAAAAGTGCTGCCCAGCACCAGCCACAGCGTGGCGGGCTCTAGTGTTTCGGGCCAGCTACCGGCCATGGAATGGGTGGTCAACAATAACCAGGCCACACCGCTGAGCAGTCCCAGCCATGCCAGGCCGCGTTTGACCTTGCGCAGTTGCCGATCAATGTCGATGGCTGGGTAGGCGCCGAGCAGCAAGGGCCTGAATGCACAGGCCCCGAACATCAGCAGCAGCACGCAAAAGTGTACAAACCGGCAGATGACCATTGCGCTGACAATCAACTCAGTTGCTCACCGTAAAACTGTAATCGCCGGTGCTCTTGTGGGTATCGACAGACACTGCGTTCCACTTCACGTTATAGGTGCCCGCTGGCAACGGCTGGGCTGGAGTTACAATCAGGATTTTCTTGTTTGCGGGCTCGGTCTTGATGCTGCTCACTGCAACCGGTGCCTGGTCATGAGTAAGGACGACCTTGGTGAACGCCTGTTCCACGCCCTCAGTAAAAGCCAGACGCAGTTCTTTGACATTACTGACGGTGCTGTCAGCGGCAGGTGTCGACTGTTCCAGATGGGCATGGGCAAATGCCGCGCTGGCACCGGCCATCAGTGTCAGCAACGCAGCGGTATTGAGGATTTTTTTCAAGAAAGCAGCAGACATTGCAAAGTACCTGGAGAGTGAAATACGCGGTCATAATACTAGGGTCTGTTGACGTTTGGTTGTGGCCGCGCCTGGCAAAATTTGACCCAGCGATGCGGTTCACAACGAAACGTCAGACCCTGGCCTAAACTGACTTTAAGGCACGCAGTAACTCCGAAACCAGACACTACGCCTCCCCCGCAAGGATCTCAGCATGCCCATTCGTCTCAGCCTTATTTGTCATGCCCGCACTGAAGCCCAGCGTCTGGGACGCTTTGCGCTGGATGAGCCGGCTGAGCCCAAGGGGTTGCTGCTGGCGGCTGAAATGAGTGTGGCCCTGAAAAAACCAGTACGCATCCTCTGCGCCCCCGAAACCCGAGCCTTGCAAACCGCTCAGGCACTGGGCGGCGAAATTGAAATCGTGCCCGCGCTGGGGGATTACGATATAGGCGACTGGCAGGGCCTGCGTCTGTCAGACCTGCAACAGAGCATGCCCCAAGCACTGACGAGCTGGATCAACAACCCATACTCAGCGCCCCATGGCGGCGAATCCGTGCAAGACCTCTGCCTGCGGGTCAGCGCCTGGCTCGACGAGTTTCGTGAAGAGGGCCATTTTGCCGTGGTGACTCATCCCTTTGTCATCCGCGCCGCCATTTTGCATGCGCTGGCAGCCAGTACCGCCTCCTTCAACCTGATCGACGTGGAACCGCTGTCGGTGGTTGACCTGCGCTTCAATGAACGTTGGCGGTTGCGGGTTTAGATTACTCTTCCAGCGTTAGCCCCCCGGGCGGCAGGGGCAACGCCGTTTTGTAGCGCACCTGTTTAAGCGCGAAGCTGGAGCGGATATTGGCCACGCCGGGCACCTTGGTCAAAAAGTCCATCATGAAGCGCTCCAGCGCCTGAATACTGGGCACCAAAACCCGGATCAGATAATCCGGGTCGCCGGCCATCAAATAGCACTCCATGACTTCATGGCGATCGGAAATCGCCGCTTCAAAATGCTGCAGAGCTTCTTCGACCTGTTTCTCCAGGCTGACATGGATAAACACATTGACGTGCAGGCCCAGCATATCGGCATCAAGCAGGGTCACCTGCTCACGGATCAGGCCACGTTCTTCCATCGCCTTGACCCGGTTGAAACACGGCGTCGGCGACAGGTTTACCGAACGCGCAAGGTCCGCATTGGTGATGCGTGCATTCTGCTGAAGACTGTTGAGAATCCCGATATCCGTTCGATCTAGCTTGCGCATGAGATAAAAACACCTGTTTTTTATGTTTATAAAGAATTCTTATCCTTAAATGCTTCAAAGCACAACCAACTACAGAGAAATATTCTTCACCGTCAGGAATATGATTGTTGTAGGACAAGATCTGAATCTCTTATCAGACAGATCTTCGACGTAAAACCTAGCTCCCGCGCCTAATAAACACGACAAGATCGAGCGTAGAGAAAGCCATGAATGAATATGCACCGCTGCGCCTGCACGTTCCCGAACCGTCTGGCCGCCCAGGCTGCAAGACCGACTTCAGTTACCTTCGCCTGACCGACGCCGGTCTGGTGCGTAAACCCCCTATCGACGTAGAGCCTGCCGACACGGCCGACCTGGCCAAAGGCCTGATCCGCGTGCTCGATGATCAGGGCCAGGCTCTTGGCCCCTGGGCCGAAGGCGTATCGACCGAGGTGTTGCGTGCTGGCATGCGCGCCATGCTCAAGACCCGTATTTTCGACACGCGCATGGTGGTCGCCCAGCGCCAGAAAAAAATGTCGTTCTACATGCAAAGCCTTGGCGAAGAAGCCATCGGCAGCGCCCAGGCCCTGGCCTTGAACATCGACGACATGTGCTTTCCGACCTATCGCCAGCAAAGCATTCTGATGGCCCGCGATGTGCCTCTGGTCGATCTGATCTGCCAATTGCTGTCCAACGAACGCGACCCGCTCAAGGGCCGGCAATTGCCGATCATGTATTCGGTGCGTGACTACGGTTTTTTCAGTATTTCCGGCAACCTCGCAACCCAATTCGTACAGGCAGTCGGCTGGGGCATGGCCTCAGCGATCAAGGGCGACACTAAAATCGCCTCGGCCTGGATCGGTGACGGCGCCACCGCCGAGTCCGACTTCCACACCGCCCTCACCTTCGCTCACGTCTATCGCGCCCCGGTGATCCTCAACGTGGTCAACAACCAATGGGCGATTTCAACGTTCCAGGCCATTGCTGGCGGCGAATCCACCACCTTCGCCGGGCGCGGCGTAGGCTGCGGCATCGCTTCACTGCGAGTTGACGGTAACGACTTTATCGCGGTGTACGCCGCCTCCGCCTGGGCCGCCGAACGCGCCCGTCGCAACCTGGGACCGACCCTGATCGAGTGGGTCACCTATCGCGCAGGCCCGCACTCCACTTCGGACGATCCATCCAAGTACCGTCCTGCAGATGACTGGAGCCACTTCCCGCTGGGCGATCCGATTATTCGCCTCAAACAGCACCTGATTGCCACCGGCAACTGGTCAGAAGAAGAACACGTTGCCGTCAGCGCCGAACTCGAAGCCGAAATCATTGGCGCGCAAAAGGAAGCCGAGCGTTTCGGCACCCTGGCCGGCGGGCAAATACCCAGCGCCGCGACGATGTTTGAGGACGTGTACAAGGAAATGCCCGAGCATTTGCGTCGGCAACGTCAGGAATTGGGGTTATAACCAGATGAACGACAACAATAAAATTCAGATGGAGAACGCCGTGAGTACCAGCACCATGACGATGATCCAGGCCCTGCGCTCGGCCATGGATGTCATGCTTGAGCGCGACGATAACGTAGTGGTGTTTGGCCAGGACGTGGGCTACTTCGGCGGCGTATTTCGCTGCACCGAAGGCCTGCAGGCCAAGTACGGCAGCTCGCGGGTGTTCGACGCGCCGATCTCGGAAAGCGGCATCGTTGGTGCTGCCGTGGGCATGGGCGCTTATGGCCTGCGCCCGGTCGCCGAAATCCAGTTTGCCGACTACTTCTACCCGGCTTCCGACCAGATCGTGTCTGAAGCTGCGCGTCTGCGCTATCGTTCGGCCGGTGAGTTTATCGCCCCGATGACCATCCGCATGCCTTGCGGCGGCGGGATCTACGGCGGCCAGACGCACAGCCAGAGCCCGGAGGCCATGTTCACCCAGGTCTGCGGCCTGCGCACCGTGATGCCATCCAACCCCTACGACGCCAAAGGCCTGCTGATTGCCGCCATCGAAAACGATGACCCGGTGATCTTCCTCGAGCCAAAACGCCTGTACAACGGCCCGTTCGACGGCCACCACGACCGCCCGGTTACCCCGTGGTCGAAACACCCGGCCAGCGCCGTACCCGACGGTTATTACACCGTACCGCTGGACTGCGCCGCCATCGTGCGCCCCGGCACTGAAGTCACCATCCTGACCTACGGCACCACGGTGTATGTCGCGCAAGTTGCCGCCGAAGAAACCGGTATCGACGCCGAAGTCATCGACCTGCGCAGCCTGTGGCCGCTGGATCTGGATGCCATCGTCACCTCTGTCAAGAAGACCCGCCGTTGCGTTGTCGTGCACGAAGCCACCCGCACCTGCGGTTTTGGCGCCGAGCTGATCGCACTGGTTCAAGAGCACTGCTTCCACTACCTGGAAGCGCCAATCGAGCGCGTAACCGGCTGGGATACACCGTATCCGCATGCTCAGGAGTGGGCCTACTTCCCTGGCCCGGCGCGAGTGGGTGCAGCTTTACAACGGGTTATGGAGGTCTGAATGGGTACGCACGTTATCAAGATGCCGGACATTGGCGAAGGCATTGCTCAAGTTGAACTGGTGGAATGGTTTGTCAAAGTCGGCGACATGGTCAGTGAAGACCAGGTAGTGGCCGATGTGATGACCGACAAGGCTACCGTAGACATTCCCTCCCCCGTCGCTGGCAGAGTCCTGGCCCTGGGCGGCCAGCCCGGCGAAGTGATGGCAGTGGGCAGCGAGCTGATCCGCATCGAAGTCGAAGGCGCGGGAAACCTGCGTGAAAGCGCCCAGCCTGCCGCTGCACCAGCACCGGTGGCCGCCGCCCCTAACATTGCGCCACAGGCCCGCGTCGAAGTCGCCGTGGTTGCGTCGCCCGCGATTAAAGCCGCAGCGGTGCTACGGGCTGCACCTGTCGCCCGCGAAGCCAATGAACGCCCACTTGCCTCCCCGGCCGTGCGTAAGCGCGCTTGGGATGCCGGGATCGAGCTACGCTTTGTAGTCGGTAGCGGCCCTGCTGGCCGTGTGCTGCATGACGACCTGGATGCTTACCTGGCACAAGACACCAGCACCAGCGTCGCGCCTGCCAGTGGTTACGCCAAACGCAATGATGAACAGCAAATCCCGGTAATCGGCCTGCGCCGCAAAATCGCCCAGCGCATGCAGGACGCCAAACGCCGCGCGGCGCACTTCAGTTATGTCGAAGAAGTAGACGTCACCGCACTCGAAGAACTGCGTGCCCAGCTCAATCAGAAGTGGGGCGAAAGCCGCGGCAAGCTGACCTTGTTGCCGTTTCTGGTACGGGCGATGGTCGTAGCCTTGCGCGATTTCCCACAGATCAACGTACGCTACGACGACGAAGCCCAGATCATCACTCGCTTTGGCGCGGCGCATATTGGCGTTGCGGCACAAAGCGACGCAGGCCTGATGGTGCCGGTGGTTCGCCATGCCGAAACCCTGAACCTGTGGGGCGCCGCCGATGAAATTGCCCGGCTGGCCAATGCCGTACGCACCGGCAAAGCCACCCGCGAAGAACTCTCCGGTTCGACCATTACCCTGACCAGCCTTGGCGCGTTGGGCGGCATTGTCAGCACGCCGGTGGTCAACCTGCCCGAGGTGGCGATCATTGGCGTGAACCGTATCGTCGAACGACCAGTAGTGGTCAAAGGCCAGATCGTGATCCGCAAAATGATGAACCTCTCCAGCTCCTTCGATCATCGCGTGGTCGATGGCATGGACGCGGCACAATTTATCCAGGCCATGCGTGGCTTGCTCGAACAACCTGCCACCCTGTTTCTGGAGTGAACATGCAGCCAACACAACACACCACGCTGCTGATTATCGGTGGCGGCCCTGGCGGCTATGTCGCGGCGATCCGCGCTGGCCAGCTAGGTATCCCGACGGTCCTGATCGAAGGCCAGTCGCTGGGCGGCACCTGCCTGAACGTCGGCTGCATCCCGTCCAAGGCACTGATTCACGTTGCCGAGCAGTTTCATACCACCCAGCGCTACAGCACCAACAGTTCGCCACTGGGGATCAAGACCCAAGCGCCGACTCTCGATATCGGCCAGAGCGTGCAATGGAAAAACGGCATCGTTGACCGCCTGACGACCGGCGTTGGCGCGCTGCTGAAAAAGAACGGGGTCAAGGTCATTCATGGCTGGGCCAGGATCCTCGATGGCAAGGCGGTTGAAGTCGACGGGCAACGCATCGAATGCGAACACCTGCTGCTGGCCACCGGCTCACAAACCATTGATCTGCCGATTTTGCCGATTGGCGGAGCAATTATTTCGTCTACCGAAGCCCTGCAGCCAACAGCCATTCCCAAGCGCCTGACCGTGGTCGGCGCCGGGTATATCGGTCTGGAACTGGGTATTGCCTACCGCAAGCTCGGTGCCGAAGTCACGGTGGTAGAAGCCCGTGATCGAATCCTGCCGACTTACGACAAGGATCTGACGCTGCCGGTGGCCGAGTCCCTCAAGGCGCTGGGCATTACCCTGTATCTGGAACACAGCGTCGAAGGATTCCAGGCCAGCACCAAAACCCTGTCCATGCGCGACCGCATGGGCCAGAGCCAGACATTGGAAACCGACCAGGTGCTGGTTGCTGTCGGGCGCCGTCCGCGCACTCAAGGCTACAACCTTGAATCCCTGGCGCTGGCCATGAATGGCCCGGCAATTCGCGTGGACAACCGTTGCCACACCAGCATGCGCAACGTGTGGGCGATTGGCGACCTGACCGGCGAGCCGATGCTGGCTCATCGGGCCATGGCCCAGGGCGAGATGGTCGCCGAAATCATTGCCGGAAAGCAGCGCGAGTTCAGCCCTACGGCCATTGCTGCGGTGTGCTTTACCGACCCGGAGATCGTCGTGGTCGGCAAAACTCCGGCTGAGGCTGAAGCGGCGGGCCTGGACTGTATCAGTGCCAGCTTTCCGTTCTCCGCCAATGGCCGGGCCATGACCCTGGAATCCAAAACCGGGTTTGTGCGGGTTGTGGCACGCCGTGATAACCACCTGATTGTTGGCTGGCAAGCCGTGGGCGCGGGGGTTTCCGAGTTGTCGACGGCCTTTGGCCAGTCAATGGAAATGGGCGCTTGCCTGGAAGACATCGCTGGCACCATTCACGCTCACCCGACCTTGGGTGAAGCTGTGCAAGAAGCCGCGCTGCGTGCTTTGGGGCATGCGTTGCATCTGTAACTAAATAGGTAAGAACCCCCGTAGCAGCTGCCGAAGGAACGAGGCTGCGTTCGGCGGCGCAGCCGTCGTAAAACCTGAAGTCGCGGCCTATCAGTAAAATCGCGGACTCAGGTTTTACGATTGCTTCGCAATCGAACGCAGCCTCGTTCCTTCGGCAGCTGCTACGGGGGGTTCTTATAAGGTGGCAATCCAACGCTGGGCGTAATGGCCCAAGACCAGTAGAATCGCGCTCTTTTTTCCAGGGCGCTCGCCATGACCTCTCTCAAACCCCCCCATGAAGCCGAGTCCCGAACCAGCGAGCTGGTCTTCGGTCTTGAAGACCGTCCCAAGCCGTGGATCGGCTTTCTCGCAGCGCTGCAACATCTGTTGGCCATCATCGTACCCATCGTCACCCCCGGCCTGTTGATCTGCCAGGCGCTGGGCGTCTCCAGCCGCGATACCAACCTGATCGTCTCCATGTCGCTGGTCATCTCCGGCATCGCCACCTTCGTCCAGTGCAAGCGCTTCGGGCCTTTCGGCGCCGGGTTGCTGATCG
Organism: Pseudomonas sp. ML2-2023-6; assembly: GCF_037055265.1. Taxonomy (NCBI): domain Bacteria; kingdom Pseudomonadati; phylum Pseudomonadota; class Gammaproteobacteria; order Pseudomonadales; family Pseudomonadaceae; genus Pseudomonas; species Pseudomonas sp. ML2-2023-6. The sequence goes on from NZ_CP146347.1 coordinate 4,019,314, forward strand.
TGCAAGGCACCAGCTTCAACTTTGTCGGCCCGCTGATTGCGGGTGGCGCGCTGATGGTCAAGCAAGGCACGCCGGTCGAAGGCGTGATGGCTGCGATCTTTGGGGTAGTGATTGCCGGTTCGTTTGTGGAAATGGGCATCTCGCGGGTTTTACCCTTTGTAAAACGCATGATCACCCCGCTGGTCACCGGCATCGTGGTGCTGATGATTGGCCTGACGCTGATCAAAGTCGGCCTGATCAGCATGGGCGGCGGCTTCACTGCGATGGGTAACGGTACGTTTGCCAATGGCGAAAACCTGCTGCTGTCGGGTGTGGTACTGGCGATCATCGTCATCCTGAACCGCATCCCGCTGGTATGGATGCGCAGTTGCGCCATCGTTATCGCACTGGCCGTGGGCTATGCACTGGCTGGCTACCTGGGTCGCCTGGACTTCACCGGCATGCATGAAGCCGAACTGTTCCAGGTGCCGATGCCTTTGCACTTCGGTCTAGGCTTCTCTTGGGCGCTGTTTATTCCGATGCTGGTGATTTACCTCGTCACCTCGCTGGAAGCCATTGGCGACGTGACCGCCACCAGCAAGGTATCGCGCCAGCCGGTCGAAGGCCCGGTCTGGATGCAGCGCATCAAGGGCGGCGTGCTGGTCAACGGCGCCAACTCGTTTCTGGCGGGTATTTTCAATACCTTCCCCAGCTCGATCTTCGCCCAGAACAATGGCGTGATTCAGCTCACCGGCATTGCCAGCCGCCACATTGGCGTATGGATTGCCGGCATGCTGATTCTGCTGGGCCTGTTCCCAAGCGTGGCCGGTGCCATTCAGGCCGTGCCAGAGCCGGTGCTTGGCGGTGCAGCAATGGTGATGTTCGGCGCCGTAGCCGCCTCGGGGATCAACATTCTGGCCAGCATCAACCTGGACCGCCGCGCTCTGCTGATCATTGCCGTCTCCCTGGCACTGGGCCTGGGTGTGTCGCAGGTGCCTGAGTTCCTTGCGCATATGCCTGCAGCTCTGCGCAACGTGCTGGAGTCGGGCGTGGCCACTGGCGGTATCTGCGCCTTGCTGCTGAACTGGTTCCTGCCAGAAGCAGAGAAAAACCCCGCGCTGTAAACGACTACGCACAGCAGGATCGCCTTGGGGATCCTGCTTGGCCTTAGAGCTTCGTCTTACAGATAATGACCAGTTAGCGCCTCAATTCTTTCCCTATTTCTCCGTTTGTCTTACTCTTTTCAACACCATTAATGCTTGGCTTTGGCGACGTGAATGAGTACATACGGTGAGCGGCTGAAACACGAGCGTCTACGCCTTAAACTGACACAGGCACAACTGGCCGTTGCGGGTGGCGTTGGGCGCCATGCGCAAAGCGGCTATGAGCGCGACATCACCCTGCCCCGCGCCGATTACCTGTCGGCCATCACGCAGTCAGGCATTGATGTGCTGTTTATCATCACCGGCCGCCACTCCCTGAATATCAACACCCCTGCGTTCTTACCTGGAGATCGTTGTGACCGAACCCGGAACCAATCATCAAAAAGCCCTTGATCGATTTCTCGCTGAACACCCTGAGCTGGTCGAAGAACTTGATACGTTAAATCCATTGGCTGCCCGCGCGGTGGGTCAGTCGATGAAGGAGTATCGCCAGGATCGCTTGAACGAAGCCTTTGAAGCCGAAGCCGAACGCCTGGGCTTTTTTGCTTGGGAACTGACGCTTAAGTTGACCAGCGCCAGCGCGCAGGAATTTGAGGCCCAACGCCTTGAGGTCCACCGCGAGGTGGCGCAAATGGCCGGTATGGACTGGGCTGAATACTGCGAATTGCATGGTCTTGAAGGCGCAGCCTGACTGAGCACTTGTAGATACTCTGTTCCAGGGCCTGCTCGCGAATGATCTCTGTAGCCGCTGCCGAAGGCTGCGATAAGGTCCGCAGGACCTTAGATTCGGGTCAAAGGGATCGCTACACAACCCATCGCAGCCTGCGGCAGCGGCTACGAAGAAACGGTTCTACCCGGATACCAGATATTCGAACACACCTTCTCCAGCAACGCCTTGTTGTGGCTGAACACAATCAACCCCAACTCTCGGTGCTTGGCTTCTTCCAGCAACACTTGCCAGACCTGCGCCTGAATATGTGCATCCAGTTGCGCCGTCACTTCATCAGCAATCAGGTAACGGGTGCGTGGGTCCAATGCTCTGAGCAAGGCGATACGTGCCAGCTCCCCGCCCGACAATTCGTCCGGACGGCGTGCCAACCAGCCAGGGTTTACCGCCAGACGCTTTAGCCAATCGGCATCCGGCGACCAGGCATCGCGCAGGCTTTCACCGGTGGTGCGGTAAGGGTTGAACGTTTGCTCGGGATGCTGCGGTACTAGTTGGACCGGGCAATAGCCCTTTTTCGACAGTGGTTTGCCGCCCACACGGACACTGCCCGAGGTTGCCGACTGCCATTGCGCCAGCACTCGGCCGAGGGTAGTTTTGCCGTAGCCGCTAGGTGCAGAGATGCCTTGACGCTCCCCCGGTCTGACCTCGAATGACACCGCATCCCAAAGCCGGTGGCCATCCTGAACAATGCTTAATTGCTGGACCTCAAGCATATTCCGGCACCCTGCGCGCAAAGAACTGCTGCTCGGGCAACGCCGCCCACAGCGACTGCAGCCAAGGGCTGCCGCCGTTTTCGCGCAATTCTTGCGCACTCAGGGTTTCGTGCAATTGGCCCTGATGCAACACCGCGATCCTATCGGCAAAGCGCGCCGCCAGCGCCAGATCATGGGTGACCCACAAAATCCCGCGCCCCTGCAGGCAAAAGCTCTTGAGGTGAGTCAGCAACTGACAGGCATGGTCGTCATCCAGCCACGAGGTGATCTCGTCAGCCAGGATATAGCGCGCATGGGTCAGGGCCGCACTACTGGCCAGAACGCGCTTGGCCATCCCGCCCGAGAGTGTGCGCGGAAACTCATTGATCAATTCCGGCTGCAAGCGGTAGCGGCGAAGTTGCTCAGCCACATCGTCCAGCCCCAGCTTGACCCCGCTCAATTGGGCTGCCCGCATCAATTGCGGTCCGAGCTTGATCAGCGGGTTCAGGGCGCTGACACCCTGGGGTACGTAACACACGGTTTTACCGCGCTGATCGACCTTGCTGGCATCCCCCAGTACCTGCCCGTCGAGCATAATGTCACCCCGGCAGCGCATGTTTTCAGGCAACAAGCCCAAGGTGCTTTGCAGCAGCAGGCTTTTACCTTCACCGCTGGAGCCCACCAGCGCCACCAGTTCGCCGGGGTGAACCTCAAGGCAAATATTGCTCAGCAGAGGATGCCAGGTCTTGTGCCCCAGCCAATGGTAGTGAGCAACGTCGATCGCAAACTGGTCGAATTTCAGCATCAGGTAATCCTTATCCAGAGCTGCTGCAATGCCCGTGCAAATTGGTCAAAAACCAGTACCAGGCCCACCAGTATCAAACCCGGGAAAAATGCCAGCCACCAAGCGCCGCTGCTCAAATACCTTAGCGCATCGGCCAACAACAGGCCCAATGACGGGTCATGTGGCGCCAGGCCAAAACCCAGAAAACTCAACGCCGCCGAATGCAAGACCGCGTGGGGGAACATCAACAAGGTGCCGATGATCCACTGCGGCAACAGCAACGGCAGCAAGTGATGGCGCCAGCGATAAAAGCTGCTGTTGCCCAGACGGTGCGAGAGCATCACGAAGTCAGTCTCGCGTATCCGCAGGATCTCGCCACGCAGGATCAAAGCCAGTCGCGGCCAATGGGTCAGCGCTACTGCCAGGATCACCCCCTGTTTGCCGCCGCCCAGGGTGAAACAAATCAATACCAGCAACAACAAATGCGGCAGCGCCAGCATGCTGTCGATCAGCCCGCGAATCAGGTAGTCGAGGGTTTTGTTCACTGTGCACAAACTGGCGGCCAGCATCGCCAAAAAGCCGCTGCTGAAGGCGGCGGTCAGGCCGATCTGCAGGCTGGTGGTCATCCCCTGAAAACACCGCAACCACAGGTCACGGCCGAGGCTGTCAGTACCAAACCAGTACTCGGCCGATGGCGGCAGGCGCCGGGCCAGCAAGTCCATGGAAACATCGATATTGATGATCGAAATGCCGTAGACGATCAATCCCAGCAACAGCAGCAGCGAAAGACAAAGCCTGAGCAAGGCGCGATTCGGGTCGTAAGTCATATCTGGCGCGCCGCCCCACGGTTGAGGCGCAATACCAGCGCGTTGGCGATGCTGTTGCCGGTAAACACCAGCACGGCACAAAACATCACAATCCCCATCAGCAACGGAATATCACCGCGCAAACCGGCATCAATTGTGGCCTGCCCGAGGCCCGGATAGGCGAAGACTTTTTCGGCCAGTAACGAGCCGCCAATCAACTCCCCCACCGAGGCAAATTGCAGGCACAAGGCGGGGGTCACCGCGTGACGCAGAATGTGGAAATTGATCAGTGGCCAACCTTTATCGCCTTGGGCATGGGCATAGCGAATAAATTCGCTGTTCATGACCTCAGCGACCCGCGAGCGGGTATGCAGGGCGATATTGCCCACGCCCAACACCCCAAGTGCCAGCATGGGCAGAATCAAATGCCTGAGCCTGTCACCCCAGGTTGCGGTTTCAGCATTGCTGCCGGGGGTCCAGGCGCAGCAGATCGGCGCCCAATTCAGGGTCACGGCAAACAGTGACAGCAACAGCAAGCCAATCCAGAAGGTTGGCATCGACGCGAGCACATAGGACAAGGTTGAGATCAGCCGGTCCGGCCAGCGATTCAAGTAACGCCCCGCTGTCAGGCCCATCGCCAGGCCAACGATGCCGGAAAACAGCCACGCCGAAAACAGCAGCGCAAAAGAGGTAGCAAAGCGCTCGCCAATCACTTGCGAGACCGGTGCGTTATAAAGCATCGAGTAGCCGAAATCGCCTTGCAGCATTTGCCCGAACCAGCGCAAAAAACGTTCCCACAATGGCAGGTCGAGCCCCCAGCGCGCAGCAATCAACGGATATTGCTCAGGGGGCACGTGCAGTAAGTCGTTGCCGATATAGGCACGAATCGGGTCCACCGGCGAAAAACTCAGCAAGGCAAAGGTGCCCGCTGCCGTTACCAGCAGCAGGCCCAGTAAACGCACAACAAACAACGAGAGACCGCGTATCACTTGCAGGTCCACTTCCAGCCGTCAACGCTATTGAGCAACGACCAGGAACCGTGAATTTCCGGGGCGCCCTTGCCCAGGTCGATGCATTCATCTGTCAGGTAGGTGTGCTGTACGTTGAGCAACCAGGCCCAGGCTGCATCGCCTTTTACGCCCACGCCGGTTTTGCCGTCCCACTCCACTTGCTGCCAAAACGGCACAGCCTGCTGCCAGGTCGGCGCATCCAGCGCTTGCTGCAGATGCTGGTCAACCAATGGATTTTTGTAATAGCCGGGGTTGTAGTACTCAACGCCTGCCGCCTTGCTGCTGTAGTGATGGTAAAGCTCCATCGGGTCAAGGCTGCCCCAGCCAAACAGGGTCGGGTTGGCGTGCATGTTGCGTTCAACGGTTTCCCAGCTGCCGGATTTCAAGTCCACGTCAATGCCGACAGGTTTGAGCATCGAACGCACGGCCTGGGCCAGATCACGACGCGTGGCATCACCACTGGCGTACCACAGGGTGACTTTGGCTGGCAGGCCGTTTTTCTCGCGGATACCGCTGGCGGTTTCTACCCAACCGGCCTCATCCAGAATCTGTTTGGCCCGGGCGATATCGCCATCCTTGAAGGCCGCATCCGGGTTATCCCACGGCAAGCCCTGGACGCCGGTATACGCCGGGATAGCGTGACCTTCGAGAATCTGGTCGGCAAGCAACTGACGATTGATGGCGTAGTTGATGGCTTTGCGGATGGCGACATCGGCCGTCACATCATTACCTATGGGATAGCCCTGAGCGTCTTTCTTGCCTGAGGCGATGGTTGGCATCACGATGCCACGGTTTTCCACGCTAGGACGAACCCACAACTTCATGCCCGCCGCCGGCGTTACGGCCAGCGAAGGCGCAATACGCACAATGCCCAACTGCTTGCTTTGCGCGGCAGCAAATGCACTGTCCTCATCGAGGAAGACAAACACCAACTTGTTGAAATCGTTTTTCTGCCCCGCGTAGTACGGGTTGGCCTCAACAATCAACTGCTGGCCCGGCTGATAACTGACCAGTCGATAAGGCCCTGCGCCAATCGGTTTTTGCGCGTAGGTTTTGGCGTCGTATTTATCCGCAGAGACGATACCCAGCGAGCCGAGCACATTGACGAAGGTGCTTTGCGGGGCCTTTAGCTCAATACGCACAGTAAGCGGATCAACCGCTTCGGCCTTGAGAAAGTTGCCCATGTCGACCTTGCCACCGCTGGCCGCCGCATTGTTGTAGGTGTACGCCACATCCTTGGCCGTTAACGGCAAGCCGTCGGAAAACTTCAAGTCGGGTTTGAGCTTCAGAGTCCAGGTCTTGCCGTCGTCACTGGTCTTATAGTCGCTGAGCAGAAAACTGCTCCAGGACAAATCTTCATTCTGTTTGAGCAATGGGCTGTGCAACAGCAGGTAACTGCCATGACTCCAACCCAACATCGGGTCAAAACCTTCAGTGGGCTCATCGCCAATGGCCAGTTGCAGGGTGCGGTCCTGCGATGAATAAGCAGGCGCTGCCAGTACACTGAGCAAAGCAGCCGCCACCAGGGTGTTGCGCATCCATGCAGGCTTTGACATCCATCCTCCTGATAATAAATAGCCTCGCCCAAACCGGGTAGCAAGCGGCTATACGCACGTGATCGCGCCCATCAGTAATAGCAGTCTGATTTTAAATAGCCAGTTATCCATCTGATTTTTTAGGCTTTTTCCCATCTCTCTGCATAACCTTGTAACAATTGCTGCAAGTCAGGTTCGATGATTGTGGCTGTGCTATACCAATGGGTAAGTTTTTTCAGTCACGGCAAACAGACTCAACTGACAGAGGTTCGCATGTTCAAAGGATTAGCCAGTCACCTCAAAGACAAGAACGTCCATTCATTCACCGCCTTGCCGTCCAACAATATTGAACTGTTCGACTGCTATACCGGATTGATCCTGGGCCATCTGTACCGCAACTTCCCTTTGCCTATCACCCTCACTGCCGAGCATTTTATCGACTACAAAACCCTTGGCGACAGCAACCGCGAAGCCTTGGAGAAAGAAGAAAACCTGTTTCTGGCCACCGTCAAATGGCTGGCCGACATCGGCTATATCCACTTCGACGGCATGTCAGGCGTTGCGTTCTACGAAGTAGTACTGACCAACAGCGGGCTACTGATTTTGCGCGCCTACCCTGAAGGCACAGATACCGCCCCCACCCTCGGCGAAAAGCTGGCGCAGAGCATCAAGGACGAAAACACAGCGGACCTCAGAGCACTGGTGACCCAGGCCCTGAGTTTGGGAGTGCGGATGATCAGTCCGATGAGTCGCTCGGGGATTTAAGCCAGGAGCAACGATCCGCATGCCACTGCAACGCTTCAGTACTGGCCATCGCTGAGGGCGATACTGGTGTATTGAGTGGCATGCCTTCGTATTGGGCGTAGTCCGATTTACTCAGCGCCGGAGCCAAGCGAATAAGGCGAGTGTCTGGTTCAATGGCAATCAGATACAAATCGAACAACGTATGCAGATCGGCGCGAAGCAAGACACCGTTGGCGACGGCATTGGTCTGCTGCCCCCTATAGGGATGAATATGCGCAGCCTCCAGCACTTCCGGTTGATCGCAGCCTGTGATTGCGCAGCGCTCGGCATAAGCCGCCAATAACTTCTTACGAAACGCAGCCTGCCCGCGACGACGAACAATACTTGCAGCCACTCGGTTTCTCGCGTCTTCAATATTTTGGGGATCGAAGGCGTGTTCTAGTTCGGCTTGGGTTTCGGCTACTGCCAGCTCCTGAGCTGCTGGGCTGAGGCCCGGTAGCGAATCAATCATTTCAATCAATATAGACTTGATGGCTGTACCGATATTTTTTTGCGGCTTTAGTCCTTTAACCCACTCCAGGCCCCTCGCATCATAGATGGCGGAGATGTTTTGCATTCGGCGTTCAAAAGCCCCCTCATCGCGACCAAAACGCTCGGCTAAGCCACGATAAATATGAGCCTTAACAAACTTTTGTCCTGCTGCCTGCTTTTCCAACATTGCCCGGTATGCCTCAACCGACGCCGCTAGCTCCTTGTCACTCCATCCGCCCGACATCACCCTATCCTTATGAATCTGCACGTAGGCACACACGGTAGGGAAATTTACCCGACAACGTAAGCAGAATGTGCCTGCCGTAGGAAAGAGTCGAGATGCCGAGCGCTTAATCCTTTACTGAACCACAACCCGCCTCCCACCCACTCGCCACCCCAACTGAATCCCTGCCGCGGCAACCAAAATCGCCACAACACCCACCCATTGCAGCAACCCCAGCCGATGGCCAAAGGCAAACCAGTCGACAAAAATTGCAGCTATGGGGTAGATAAAGCTCAGTGCTCCGATCAGTGCCGTGGGCAGTTTCTGGATTGCTCCGTAGAGAAGTACGTACATCAAGCCGGTATGGACTACACCAAGAGTGAGTAAAGAACTCCAGGCCTGTGTGCCAGCTGGTAGCTCGCTGAAATTGGCCATTGGAGCCAGCAGCAGTACTCCGGTGCTGACCTGGATCAGCGCGATCAGGTGCGGCGGCACTCCGCGCAGACGTTTGATGATCAGTACGGCCACGGCATACATCAACGCTGCGCTCAATGCCAAGGCAATCCCCAGCAAGTACTGATTGCCGCTCTCCCCTTGCCCCTGATGAGCGCTGACGATGGCCAGCATTCCGACGAAGGACACCGCCAGCCAGGCCAGTTTTTGCAGGGTGATTTTTTCGCCGAGAAACAACGCCGCCAAACCAAGCAGAATAAACGGTTGGACGTTGTACACGGCGGTGCCGATGGCAATGGAGGCGCGTGAGTAGGAAGCAAACAACAGCACCCAGTTGGCGACGATGGCCACTGCGCTCAGCACGATCAATCCAAAGGTATGGCGATTCAACAAACCGGGGCGCAGAAACCCCATCAGTCCACAGATCACCAGCAACGTGGCTGCACCAAATACACAGCGCCAAAACACTACATCCAGCACCGCTTGCCCGGAGAGCAGAACCAGCCAGCCAATTGTCCCGGAGATCAACATGGCGGCGACCATTTCCAGCGAACCGCGTTGCATTGTCTTGTCCATAACTGCCCCCTTTAAAGTAGGAAACAGTATGGCAATCCCGACACAGGCAGCTCCATAATCCAAAAAAGGCGAGTCGGTATATTTGCCTTTAGTGTTGAGGCATTCTGCCGATTTTGCCTAAGGAGCAAGAAATGAACGACGAGATTGATCAGCTTTTGATTAGTGCCTTGATGGAAGATTCACGTAGCTCCCTGAAGACCCTCGCTGGCATCAGCGGGTTGTCCTCGCCCAGCGTCGCCGAGCGGATACGCAAGCTGGAAGAGCGCAAAGTGATCACTGGTTATACCGTGGATATTGATCCCAAGGCATTCGGTTATCAGCTCCAGGCGATCATCCGGATTCGGCCGCTACCCGGCCAGTTGCAGGAGGTAGAACGCCAGATCCAGAACACCCCGCAGTTCACCGAATGCGACAAGGTCACGGGGGAAGACTGCTTTATCGCCCGCTTGCATGTCCGTTCAATCGAGCAATTGGACAGCCTGCTCGATGAGCTGAATGCATACGCCGAAACCAATACGGCGATTATCAAGAAGAGCCCGGTAAAGCGCCGCTTGCCGCCCATGGCATAAGTTCACGCCCAGGCATGGGCCTCAACCACCCGCCTCACTTTTGCCAGGCCTTCACGCAGTGAAGCCATGCCCACCGATCCCAGCGCCAGCCTGATGGCATGGGGTACATGGGCTGATGTCGCAAACGGCTGAGCGGTGGAGACCGATACTTGTTCGCGCAGTAATGCCGCCGCGACCTGATCCGCTCTGGCATCCTCCGATAAAGGCAGCCAGACAAAGTAGGACGAAGGGTGGCGAACAGTGTGCATCCCGGCCAATAGTTCGTCAGCGATAAGCTGCCGTGCTTGTGCGTCTTTGCGCTTCTGTGCTTCCAGGCGGCTTACAGTGCCATCGTCGAGCCAAGCGCTGGTGATCGCTGTCATCACGCCAGGTGCATTCCAGGCGGTGACCCGGATGATTCGCTCCAGAACCCCGACTTTTTCCGCAGGCGCGACGATAAAACCTACGCGCAAGCCTGCTGCGACACTTTTGGAAAATCCAGAAACGTAGACCGTCCTTTCCGGCGCCAATTCGGCCAAAGGTATCGGAGGGTTTTCGACCAAAAACGCGTAGGCCGCGTCTTCGATAATATGCAGGTCATGCTTGCGAGCAATCGCGACCAACTGCTCTCGCTGCTCAAGGCTCATCACCCAACCCAACGGGTTATGCAAAGTCGGCATGCAATACACCGCACGCACCGAGCGGCTGCGACAGAGCTTGGCGAGGGCCTCCAGATCCGGGCCGCTTTCTGTGGTTGGAATCGGCAGGATTTCAAGATGCAATGCGAGCGCCAGAGCCTTGAAGCCTGGGTAGGTCAAGGCATCGACCGCGATCACATCGCCGGGCTGTAACAGTGCCATCAACGCCACGGTCAATCCGTGCTGCGCGCCATTGACGATTAATACCTGTTCGCCAGGTACATTCAGCCCGCACGCGCTCAAGTGCCGCGCCACCGATGCCCGCTCATGCAAGCGGCCGCCATGGGGCTGGTAGCGTAACAACGACTCCAGGTCGCCAGACAACGCCAATTGCCGCAAGGCGGTGCGCAGCATGTCGGCCTGGCCAGGCAAGGAGGGATAGTTGTAGTTGAGGTCGAGCATCCCGGCTGTCACGTCGGGCTGGTCGATACCATGACCGGGAGGCAACGAGGTCTCCCTGACAAAGGTGCCACGCCCGGTTTCTCCGCTGACCAATCCCATGGCCTCAAGTTCTGCATAAACCCGGCTTGCCGTGACCAGCGCCAACCCTTCGCTGGCGGCAAGCTGGCGGTGAGTGGGCAAGCGCGTGCCCGGAGGCAATCGCCCTGAGCGGATATCAACTGCAAATGCGTCAACCAGCGACTTGTAGCGGGATCGAGACATCGGGCTTTGTATCCATGACAATATTTTGATTGTCATTAATCATCAGCCATAGGATGTGCTGCATGCAATCCCCCGATCAGCCTTGAGTGTGAGACTCGATGGAACGTACCTCAAACCTGCAAAACCCCACCTCTGAAAAGAACCTGAGTGGCTGGATCAACGGGTTCATCGGCGTGGTTATTTTCAGCGCTTCACTGCCCGCGACCAAGGTGGCGGTGCTGGAGTTTGATCCGGTGTTTCTGACCCTGGCACGCGCCAGTATTGCTGGTGTGCTTGCGTTAGCCTTGCTTGGGCTGTTCAAGGCCAGACGGCCGCAGCGCATCCATCTGCTACCCCTGCTGATCGTGGCCTCTGGCGTGGTAATCGGCTTCCCCCTGCTGACAGCGCTAGCCCTGCAACATGTGACATCGGCACATACCATTGTGTTTCTGGGCCTGTTACCACTTTCCACAGCAGCTTTCGCTGTAATGCGCGGAGGGGAACGACCCAGGCCAGCATTCTGGTTGTTTTCAGTCCTGGGCAGCGCTTTTGTGGTGGGCTACGCCTTCTCCCAGGGCCTTACGGCTGCCCCCGAAGGTGACATCCTGATGCTGCTGGCAGTGCTGATATGTGGCCTTGGTTATGCCGAAGGAGCCAAGCTGTCCCGCACGCTGGGCGGTTGGCAGGTGATTTCCTGGGCACTGGTGCTCTCGCTACCGCTGATGGCACCACTGGCATGGCTGTGGGCCCCCACTTCATTCACAGGCATCAGCCCTCCCGCCTGGTTTGGCTTGGCCTACATATCAGTCTTCAGCATGTTGATTGGTTTTGTATTTTGGTATCGAGGGCTGGCCCAAGGCGGGATTGCTGCAGTTGGCCAGCTTCAACTTCTGCAACCTTTTTTTGGATTGGCGCTGGCAGCCACAGTGCTGCATGAAACGGTAAGCATGGGCATGTTTGGCGTTACTGCGGTGGTGATTATGTGTGTGATTGCGGCCAGGAAGTTTGCCCGCTAACGGTTTATACGCGCAGCCGCTGAATTGGCTCTTTTGATTCTGTCGCCGCGCGACTTTTTATCGTAGGCCTCCTGAGCGTGCATGACACTCCCCGCCGCGTGAATCCAATCACTGGCAGTACAACCGGTGAGACCGAAACTAAACACAAGCACCATCACTGAAAAAACATGCGTCACAACATCACACCTTAGTTCACATATATCAAACGTAACGACGCTCAATTTTAGATTAAAAAATAAGCTTTCAATATAACCACTCTGCCCATTAAATGCCTCACCCCACCTTACTCACAATACCTCCCCGCCTTAAAACACCTTACTCAAACTTACTTTCAACTTTTGAGCACCCCAAACAAACGACCCAACGAGACGGATAGGAAATTTCCTACAAGCAGACTTGACTCATAGCGTACCTCTATGATCTTCTTGTACAGGAAAATATCAAAGGTACATAAGATGCAGGGCGACCGTGAAACTTCAACAGCATTAACTACGGTCAAATGCACCTATGATCATGAGAAGCTTTTACTGCGTAACTCTCCCCTGCAAACTACCCTCACCAGCAATGAAGGCCATTTGCTATTAGCCCTGATCGAGGGCGTGACTGACAAAGAAGATTTAATCCGACGCGTCTGGGGAGATCGTGGTCTGATCGTATCGGACAGCAGTTACTACAAGGCGCTTCACACCCTCAGGCATTATCTCTCGGAAGTTGGACTCGACAGATCCGTGTTAAAAACATTGCCCCGACGCGGCGTTGTTTTGTTATTAACAATAGAAAAAACATCCAGTGAAAATAACGCCGATACGCATGGGCATGAACCTCCATACGAACTGCCCGATAACACGGCGACCGAGAGTGGCCCAAACGTCAGCGAAACATCGCCTTCAGCCCCAATAACAGCAGCGCTTGAAAATGACAACACGGTCACAACGCCAGCAACCATGGAACATCCCCCAACTGCCTCACCGCCCCCACCCAGAACTATTAGGCTCTGTACGTAAAGTATTGTCGCAAGCACCGCATAGCGCAGGCCAATGAGACCATCGCCGCAAAACTTGTTGCGAGCTTGTCGAAGCGCGTCACGATGCGACGGTTCTCCTTCAGCCAGCCAAACATGCGTTCGATGATGTTGCACTGCCGATATTTGGGGCGATCAAAAAGTCGAGGCAATCCTGGCTTGGTTTTGCGCTTCATGCTTCGCAACGGAATGACTGGCTGCATGCGATAACGATCACAATACTGGCGCAGCGCTTCAGCGTCGTAACCCTTGTCAGCCAGCAACCAGCGGCAACGCTTGCGTGGGCGACCGCGCAGGCTGGGTATGCAAGCCTGATCGAGTAGCGGTTGGGCATAGGCTATATCGCTGGCTTGTCCGCCTGACAACAGGAAACGCAGAGGCACACCATTGGCGTCGCACAGCATGTGAATCTTGGTCGTCAGGCCACCCCGGCTGCGCCCGAGCGCGTGGTCTTGCGGTTCTTCAAATCCCCTTTTTTCCCGGCACCTGATGAGGCCCGGGTTGCTCGTACGGCAGTGGAGTCGATCATCCATGTTTCCAAGTCAATCAAACCCTGCTCATTCAATCGGATATGAAGACGCTTGAGCATCTGATCAAAAGCTCCGCAATCACGCCATCCCCGGAACCGTTGATAGATCGTTGACCAAGGGCCGAATCGTTCGGGCATGTCTCGCCAGGCTGCGCCAGAGCAAAGCACCCAGAGAATACCGTTTAGCATCAGGCGATCATCGGCCCGAGGGCGCCCGGTGCGCTGATTTTTGGTGAAGATATCTGCAACCAGATCCCAGGCTGCGTCGGGGAGTTCATACCGCTTTGCCATCTTGGCCTCCTGGCTTTAATGGCGGTGTATTTTACAGAAAATCGTATTTCTTGGGTTTACGTACAGAGCCTAGGGTGTTCATCGATCTAGGTAATCTCCATGCCTACATTCAAACCATCCCCTTGCATCACCTGACCGTCTTCAAACGCTTTCCAGAGCTGCTCGAGAGGGAGCATTGGTTTCGGCTCCCTCCTCACGACGAACAATCGCCCTTCGGGAGGTATCAACATAGTCCGGTCATCCCACTTGAGACCAACTGGCGAATTTCCGAGAACAACGGCAGTGACGAGCCGGGCTATGCATCACCGAGGAATTGACGCGGCTACAATGTCGCGCTCCTCGTGAAATAGATGCTCACCTGACTGCCTGCTTGAGCCTGGCCCAGGTGGCACGTTTGGCGATGGTGTGCGAGCCTTCTAAGGCCTACTCAGCACTGCCGTCGCCTCAGCCTCAATCGCCATCTACATCCATGGCTACATTTCGTAGCACAAATCCACATTTGACATCTGGCGGCGATTCGGACGCTACAAACTGATCGAATCCTTCGATTTTACAAAATATTGATATGCGCCATTGTAACGCCACTATTACCTGATAGGATTCGAGCTTCCCCACGGATGGAATAGACAGATGAAGGCGCTGATCGACGTTATACCCACGGCTGAGCAGCTTGCGCTGTTTTCCCGAGTCACATCTGGCGTTGATGTGATTCGAGGAGCCGCAGGAAGTGGGAAGACGACTACAGCCCTCCTCAAGCTGCGCACCAGCGTGGCGTTCTATTTAAATCGCGCGCGGCGGCAGGCTGAACCCCGACCTGTGAAAGTCTTGGTACTGACGTTCAACAGAACGCTTCGTGGCTACATAAACGAACTCACCGAGCGGCAACTGGGTCAAGAGCCTCTCATTTCGCTGGAAATAGCCACCTTCAACAAATGGGCCCAGCGTTTGACCGGCGCCCGGAACATTCTCGATCTGGAAGTTGCATCAGCCCATCTCCGCCGACTCGCCGCTGCCGCAGGGCTTGAGTCTGAATTCGTTGTTGAGGAAGCTCAGTACGTTCTTGGTCGTTTCCACATTGATGAATTGGACGACTACTTGTCTGCACGCCGAGATGGACGAGGCGTGACGCCTCGGATGGAACGTCCGGCCAGGCAGCAGCTCCTTGAGCTCGTCATCCGACCCTATCTTGGATTCAAAGCAGAGCATGAACGGGTAGATTGGGGGGATCTGGCGTGCGACCTAAGCAACACTCAGCTTGAGCAATACGACGTAATCGTGGTGGACGAGACCCAGGATTTCTCGGCAAATGAGGTACGAGCGGTGCTCAATCAGCGCTCGGCGGACGCCTCAGTGACCTTCGTACTCGATAGTGCTCAACGCATCTATTCACGCAACTTCACGTGGGTTGAGGTCGGGGTAAGTCTGCGCCCGGAAAAGAGCCATACCCTGCAGACCAACTACCGGAACACCCGTCAGATTGCTCGGTTCGCGAGTGCCATGCTCACAGGGCTCCTGATCGACGATAACGGGACGATGCCAAATTACGCTACCGCAAGGGCTGATGGGCCGAAACCGATCGTCTTGAGAGGCTCGTACCCGAATCAGGTACGCGGAGCGATAGAGTTCCTTCGCGACATTGATCTCACCCAACAATCTGTAGCGTTTTTGCACTACAAAGGCTGGTTTCGGGATCTGATACCCGCTCTGAATCGTGCGGGTCTGCCCTTCGTCAATCTGACCGGCTCTCCTGTATGGCCAGAGGGGCCTGAGAACATCGCATTGTGTACGCTGCACTCCAGTAAGGGCTTGGAGTTCGATCACGTCATCATGATAGGCCTGGACGGTTCTGTTCTTCAGGTAGACATGCCTGATGATGAGGATCAAATCGATGTGGCAGAACACGAACCATCAGCGCGGCTGCGCCGCCTGGTCGCAATGGGCGTGGGAAGGGCCAGGGAAAGCGTCCTGATTGGATTCAAGCCATCCGATGCGCCGGACATTATGCATTTCGTAGATGATGATCTGTATGAAGGCCGGGACGTATGACTATTCAGCAGCTGATTGCGGAGCGAGGCATCGAGTCCATCCTCCACTTCACCACCAATCGCGGCTCCCTTGGGCTCTTTGCATCAAGGGCGCTCAAATCTCGCCAGCGCCTTAACGCAGATCAACAGCTCAAGCACATCTTCCAACCTAATGCGCGCTACCGAGACAAGGATCGGGCCTGGCTGGATTATGCCAACCTTTCCGTCAGCCAAATCAATACCGCGTTCTTCAGAACGTGCTCCGGTAGCTGGCATAAGGAGAAGGATTTTTTCTGGTGCATTCTGGATTTCACGCCTGAAATACTGCTTCACGATGATGTCTGGTTCACGACGACGAACAACATCTATACCAACGTCGAGCGTGCAAAGGGCCCTGAAGGGTTGGAAGCCATATTCCAGACCCCAATTCATCAGTACCTAGCAAATTACTCACATCGTTCCGCCAATCATCCGAGTAATCTCCCGACCTGCAACCAAGCCGAGATCCTGTATCCCCAAGAACTGTCGACAGACCATTTGCAACGTATCTACGTGCGTTGCGACAATGACAGTGACGAGCTAGCGGGTCAGATGGCTGCAACGGGGCATTCCCCTGTCAACGTAGTGGTTAGGCCAGAGCTGTTTGAAAGGATCAGGTGAGTAGAGCAATGTCAGAAAATAGGCTGCAACGCACAATTTCATCGGCGCTATGGGCAGCCTACGGCGACGCCATGGGATTCCCGACGGAGCTCGCTTCCGAAAACCTTGTCAGCGAACGACTCGGTCAGCCACGCTCAACCAGAACGGAGCAATGGCAGAGGATTATCGGCGGAAGATTCGGCGCTCAGGTCGTCCTTCCTGCAGGAAGCTATTCAGACGATACTCAACTGCGTCTTTCGACCAGTCGCGCGATCTCAGGTCAAGGATATTTTGATGTAGAGGCATTTGCCAAAATAGAACTGCCTATTTGGCAGGTCTATGCGCTGGGAGCCGGACGAGGAAGCAAGTCAGCAGCGAGCTCACTCTGCAATCGGAGCACGAACTGGTTCAGCAACTTCTTCAACGGGTATGTGAATGGCGGCGGCAACGGTGCAGCGATGCGCGTCCAACCTCACGTATGGGCCGCTGCAGACGTTACAAACAAGCCTTCGTATCTGGTTGATGTCATCCGTAACGCCATTTGTACTCATGGACACATGCGGGGTATCGCGGGGGCTGTTGTGCATGCAGTTTCTCTAGCCCACGTATTCCAACACGGGCGTGTGCCCAATGAAACAGAGTGGTTCCAATTTACATCCGATATCCGGAGTATCCCTTCTCTAATCAGAAGCGACTCGGAGCTCGCAACGTTCTGGGCGCCTACGTGGGAAAAGGCTAGTAACACGTCGCTTCAAATTGCTGTGGATCAGGTTGCGGCTGAATGGGAAGCTTCTGTTGGTAACGCGGTTAATTGCCTGGCCAACAAATCGGCATCACCTGCTGAGCTCTATGTTGAGATAGTCACCAGCGACAAGGGACTGAGCGCCGAAGAAAGAGGCTCAGGACTCAAATGTGCCCTGTTCGCAAACGTCGCAGCACTTCTGGGCCAGCGAGTAGGCTCCCAGGAGATCATTGAGCAGGTAGTCAATTTGCTTAACAGCGATACTGATACGATCGCGACCATGGCGGGTGCATTGATAGGCGCTGCACACCCAGATGTCAGATGCTTGGGTGAAATCCAAGATGAAACTTACCTGCGCCAAGAAGCAAAGCGCCTGTACGCTATCAGTCAAGGTGGACGTGCTGAGAGCTTTACCTACCCAGACATGCTCTATTGGCAAGCCCCTAGGGCTGTGATTGATTCGTTGGAAGCCACTCCAGCAGGCCTCGAACTCTTGGGCTTGGGTAAGGTTAAACCGTCTGGCCGAATCTTCTCCGGCAAACAAAAGTCGGCAGTGTGGCAATGGTTTACGGGTGATTGGGGTCAGACATTGCTCATTCGCTGTCGCCCTGCACTATTAGGTAACGAAGATGCCGTAATCGAAACTCGGAAGGCATCGCCCCCGGTGAGTAATACGGTCGATATGTTTGATGAGCCCACTACGGTCAGTGAGAAACAACCAGCCGTTGAAGCGCCTATTCAACGCCATAATGTATTGCCCGAGGTGAGTGCCCCTCCTTTAGAGTCGGTACAGCCTGTACAACCGATACTACCCACGGCGCATGCTGACTACGTCGCTCCGCGCGAGACGGGATCTCTTGAGCCTGGCAGTCACCACTACGGTGGCCAGACACAAGACAGCATCGCCCCGCCCGACCTGGATGCACTGACCAATGAGGCGATCAAGACATTTGATCCAACGGTCATAGGCCAGCACTTGTTAGACCTTTCTGAATTCCCCAATGGGATTTATCTATGTGTGGCCTACTCATCGATCATCGCTAAGGCACGTGTGGCGCGTCTGCGCAGCAAACGTAAAGAGCAGGCCTGACTGACTCAGGAAGAATTCGTTGGGGATCCTCGTCATTGGGGATCCAGGTCATCCAGGATGCAAATGCTGGATGAATAGCCCCTAGTTTCGTAGACACCTTCATGCCTTAAAATGAGGCCAATCAGGAGGTGCTATGAGCAACCCACGTTATCCCGAAGAATTCAAAATCCAAACAGTCAATCAAGTGACCGAAAAGAAGCTGCCTGTCGCTGATGTAGCGGCGCGTCTCGGCGTGTCGACGCATAGCCTCTATGCCTGGATAAAGCGCTACAGCAAACCTCAAGAAGAACGGCAGCAGGATGATGATCAGCACGCTGAACTGCGTCGTCTGCGAACGGAACTCAAGCGCGTCACTGAAGAGCGAGACATATTAAAAAAGGCCGCCGCGTACTTTGCCAAGGAGTGCGGTTGAAGTAGGCCTTTATCAAGCAGCGAGCCGGCGACTATTCCATTCGACGGCTTTGCCTGACGCTGAAAGTCCATCCCTGCGGTTATTACATCTGGTTGTCTGAGCCACAATCTGCATGCGCTAAAGACGACCAGCGACTGCTAGGTTTGATCAAGCACTCATGGTTGGAGAGCGGAGGCGTTTATGGTTATCGTAAAATCCATGACGATCTGAGCGAGGTCGGTGAGGATTGTGGTCGTCATCGTGTGGCGAGGCTGATGCGTCTTGAAGGTCTCCGTTCTCAGACAGGTTATAGACGCCGCCCTGGAAAGTACGGCGGTAAGCCGGCGGTCGCCTCACCCAATTTGCTGAGGCGCCAGTTCGATGTCGTGGAACCCAACAAGGTTTGGGTAACCGACATCACCTACATTCGTACGTATGAAGGCTGGTTGTATTTGGCGGTGGTGCTGGATCTGTTTTCTCGTCAGGTCATTGGCTGGTCAATGAAGGCGCAGATGACCAGTGATTTGGCTATTGATGCGTTGTTGATGGCGGTTTGGAGGCGTAAACCGAAGCAAGGGGTGATGGTTCATTCCGACCAGGGCAGCCAGTACAGCAGCTCCGATTGGCGCAGCTTTTTGAGCGCAAACAATTTGGTTGCCAGTATGAGTCGCCGAGGCAACTGCCATGATAACGCCGTGGCCGAGAGCTTTTTCCAACTTCTGAAACGGGAGCGGGTCAAACGAAAAATATATACCGTGCGGGAAGATGCTCGTAGTGATGTGTTCGATTACATCGAGATGTTCTACAACGTAAAACGCCGCCATGATTTCAACAATCAGCTGTCACCGGTAGAGTTTGAAAAGCGTTACGCAATGAGCTTGCAAGGTGTCTAGAGAATCCGGGGCGATTCAATGCATTTCTCAAGTGTAATCCTTTCTAGTGAAGCGTTATGAAGTCAGCACCAGCCGCTAAAAGCTGATAATCGGTTACTGTCTGGACTAGCGAATCAGCCAATATTTTCAGTTGATCAATTTCCTCTTGTGGGCGGCCTAAAGTTTTAGCCTCACGATAAAGACGCAGAGCTTCTAAGGCCTCTAAGATCAACGGCTCGCCAGCCTCAGTCATTCCCAGAATTGTCCTCTTCATCAATACCCGCCCTCTCAGTAGTCAAATCAGTATAGCGGTTGCCCACTGACAGTCAGCCTCGACCCAGAGCTGTCGCTGGCCAAAGACAGTTATCGGTCACTTGCATGCTTCCTTGCGCAGTAACCTGCCAGTCAGCTCGCGGTATTTACCACGCGTAAGCACGAGTCACGTCGGTAACTGGGCGAATGCTTCTGACAGAAACCGGGACACTTTGCGCTCAGCATGGGAGAGGGTTAGCTGATTGGCACCGCTATCAACAAGCCCCTCTAAACCTTGGATTTGCTCTCGCAAAACCTTGAGATCAGAGCCAGGCTAAGAGCGCAATTGAGAGCCCGCACAGAGCGGGCTTTTGTAGAGAAGGTTCGTTTGTTACCGGTTGAATCGTTCGACCAATGAGTACTGGGTCGTCGCTGTTTGAGTTAATTCTTTGCTGAGCTCTGCCGAGCTTCTTGCTTGTTCAGATGTTTGATCTGCAAGATTTGCGATGGTCGTAATGTTGCGACTAATCTCCTCTGCAACGGCAGTTTGCTCTTCAGTCGCTGCGGCGATCTGGGTGGTCATATCAGTAATGTGAGCTACCGCATCACTAATACCGACCAATGCCTTGTCAGCTTCTAGTACCCAGGCGACTCCTTCTTCAGCTTGGCGATGTCCATTCTCCATGGTTTTAACAGCACTATTTGACGAGGTTTGCAGCTTGGAGATCAGGCTATGAATTTGAATAGTTGACTGAGTGGTGCGTTGTGCCAACTGACGCACCTCGTCTGCAACCACAGCAAAACCTCGGCCCATATCTCCAGCACGTGCAGCTTCGATCGCGGCATTCAAAGCAAGCAAGTTGGTTTGATCGGCAATACCTTTAATGACATCGACAACCGTTCCGATTTCATTGCTGTCTTTAGCTAACTGTGCAACCGCTTGGCCAGTCTCTCCGACAACGATCGAGAGGCGTTGGATGGCCTCACGTGTATCTCGAGCTACATCACGGCCCCGTCCTGTTAGCTCATTGGCTTCTTGAGTAGCGCTAGCGGTTCTCTGAACGTGGGTTGCGACCTCCTGCGTGGTCGCAGCCATCTGACTAACTGCAGCTGACACTTGCTCAGTCTCGACTCGCTGACGTTCAAGTCCGCGCGAGCTATCTGAGGCAAGGTTATCCGACCTTTCAGCCAGACCAGTGAGCTGCTCTGCGGTGTCTTGCAAACGAGTAAGGCAAGTCTTGAGCCTCGATGCCTGGCTCACAAATGCGGTTTCAAGCCGCGCCTGTGGGCCGCGCTCATCGCTATACATCTGTGCAATTAACTGATCCGAGGTTGTGGGGTCAGCCATTTTCAACAGATGCAGCGCCCCTTGATTTTTCTGACGCGAAACAATCAGCCCGAAGAGAACAGATATTAATACCGCCAAGGTTAATGCCAGAGAAGTACTGAAAAATACTCCCCCTAAGGAGCCCACTAGCCCCATAGCCAAAAGTGGTAGCCAGTCCATGAGGATAGGTTTCCATTTGTCACTGCTGGGGATAGCCGACTTGCCTAGGTTTAGGCGATTGTAAAGGTTCTCTGCGCGTCGAACTTGATCGGTCGTAGGCTTAACCCTGACCGATTCATAACCAATTACCTGGCTACCCTCGAAAATTGGAGTGACATAAGCATTCACCCAGTAATGGTCGCCACTGCTAGTTCGGTTCTTTACGATACCCATCCAAGGCTGGCCTTGTTTGAGAGCGCCCCACATATGAGCAAATATGGCAGAGGGGACATCGGGATGTCGGACGATATTTTGGGGCGCGCCTATTAGATCTGACTTATTGAAACCGCTGATCTCGACAAAAGCATCATTGCAATACGTAATGACACCTCGTGCATCAGTTGTAGAAATAAGTTTTTGTTGCGCTCCCAAGGCAATCTCGCGCTGCGTGACCGGTTGATTGTTTCTCATTTAGATAGATCCCTTGCCCTGTGTCAAGGGTATCGGCAGCTAATATGAAAAGCTTAATAAGTATTTCCATAGGGTATTTTGCACCTGGTAATCCGTCTGCGCTCGGAATGCGGCCCATTGGCAACAACGAACAAGCTGCCACCAAACTCTATGAGTCCTCCATCGCGTCAACACGACCAAGGTGTAAAACAGCTCCAATAAATAGCCGCTTCGCGCAGGCTGTAACTTTCCTTGAAAAATAAAAGCCACGCTTACTTTATTCAATCCGCTTAACCTTGCCGCCAAACACTAAGAGTCATTTGTCGACAGTGTCGTAACTTGCGAAGCGTCATCATTACCACGAGCAGAACAGACCCTGTTACGACCAGCTTGTTTTGCACAGTAAAGCGCATCATCCGCTCTAACAACTAACTTACTTGGGGTATCTCCCGAGGGCAGCGCGAATGCTACACCCATGCTAACAGTCACCCGAACTAGACTTTTACTTGTTGAAATCTTTGAACTTTCAATCGCCAGCCGTAACTTCTCTGCAACACCGACGGCGCTTGCCCCATCCGTACATGGGAGGATCACACCAAACTCCTCCCCCCCTAGCCGCCCAAAACTATCATGTGCTCGAAGTTCGGTGCAACACACAGCAACCACCTGTTTCAGAACAATATCTCCAATCGGATGCCCATACGTATCATTTACTTGCTTGAAATAATCAATATCAATCAATATCAAGCTTAACTTCGTACCGCAGGATTCTGAATCCCTGAACTCCTTCTCAAGGACTTCTAAAAAATGGCTCCTGCTCAGTGCGCCAGTTAAAATATCAACATTTACAAGTTCCCGAAGAGTTTTGTGAGCCTGCTTGAGGGCTTTTGCATCCTTCAAATGCTGCCACACGGTGGAATATATCAACAAAGCAAAAGACAGTAGCAATATCGTGACAGCACTTGCACAGAAAATTAGCACTCTATGACGCTTACCAGATGACATCAAATAATCTTCAGGTGAAAGCTGAACAAGAACAACCAAGCCGGCGTCTTCTAAACGACGGTATGCGGTCAAGCTCTCAGACCCATCGAATGCACTAATTCCTCTATACAGCCCTTCAGGCAACGCTTCCTTAACAAAATATGGCGCACTTTTCAAAAGCAATAGCTCGCCAAAATCAATAGCGCCACTATCCTTTGATGCCACTGCACGAGGAACACGATCCATACCTACAAGAGCAATCAAACCATTAGTCCCAACATTAATTTTTTTATAAAAATCCGAAAAGAAAGACATAGGGATTGACACTACCACGACCCCTGAGAACTTATCACCCTCAATTATTGGTCGAGTGAACTGTATAGACCAAATACCAGAAACCCTGCCAAACACGGGCTTACTAATAAATAACTTATCTTTTGAAGGGTTATAACGATGGGCGCGAAAATGATCGCGACCACTCAAATCTACCGCGCCAAAGGCTGGGGCTAGCGACGAATAAACTAGCATCCCCTCCGGAGAAATCAGCGCAACTTGAGCAACCATGTTCCCATAAAGTACAAGTTCCTCTTTAACTATGCGCCCAAAATCATTACGATCTTTAACAGCATGCTCACGCAAATCTTGAGTTAAAGTATCTACAAAACGAACCACGCTTTGAACGTGCACATCGAATGCAACGGCAAGATTCATAGCATCACTACCCGCAGCTTTTTCTACCAAAACGTTCTCTTGATCAAGCCAAGCATGGAGCGTGCCCCACATAGGCACGAGCGTGATCAATAGAAACGCGATGGCTGCTAAGCCCGCTTTCGTTTTGGTAGCACGATGCTGGTACAATCTGAACCTCCATTACTGACCAATAGCCATTAAGATAACTATTCAGATTAGTGACATCATTCAACATACCTAGACACCTGAGCATCAGCTAATCAAAGTATCTGACTAGACCTTAAAAACAGAGCAGCACAATAGACTTGCTGCAACCTCCAACCCTTTCGCCTAGAGTAATTATAGTACAAAAACCCGAACTACAGACTGAGGCTAAAGGGGCAAGCTCCTTATAGCGCTTTGTTTGGTTCGATCAACTAACTGGTTCAGAATCTAAAGACAGCACCTCCAAAACATGTTGATTCCATCACTCCTTTTTTTACTTGCCGATACTTCCTGGGTAGGTTTTCAGGGCGATCAGCCCATGGTCGCCGACGATTCGTCTAGCATGAGCTCGGTCAAGTTGGGCTCTATGGGCGCAATAAACCACGCCGCAGTTGTGGTCAGTCACAACCGGTTGTGGCGGTGACATCGAGTGGCACTGACAGCCGCAGATCAGCAGCAAAGCGGTCACGAAGGCGTGCTTGTTTGGTTTTTCAATCGGTCAGCTTTGGCTGTCAGATTCTGCGCGAGGGTCGAGTTGGGTATTGGAATTTGCAGCATAGTCCGGATCGTTCAATCAAAAGCTAAACGCCATCAGCGAAAGTTTTATTCGGTTCCAGGCCAGCAAGAATCGCTCAGCGAAAATGAAGACTTGTGAATCGTTCAGCCCGGACATCAAATATTCATTGGCCGGAAATACGTGTTATCGATCTGGTCAGCAGGTTTGAGAGTCTGACTGTGCTCCCAGTATCGTGTCCACGGTTTCAGCCTAATCGGGTCGTGCGCTACGTTCTAATAGGTTAAACAAGTACATTCCGGCCAACATGGCCAATACGAATATGATGATTTGGCCGTGCCCTGTAAGCAGAATTGTTAACGCTGGCCCAGGGCAGATCCCCGCAAGACCCCAACCTATACCGAACAACAGGCTGCCGCCAATCAAGCGGGAATCCAACTCCCTTTTCATTGGAAACTGCATCGGGGCACCCAACAAGGATTGTTTGTTTTTGCGCGCCCAATTCAAGGGAATAATCGCCACCGCGATGGCCCCACCCATCACCAGTGCGAGTGATGGATCCCAGGCCCCGGCCAAATCAAGAAAAGCTAATACTTTGGCGGGATTCGCCATGCCTGCCAGGAGAAGACCAAGGCCGAAGATCAGTCCTGCAAAAAAGGCGGTCAACTTGATCATTTTCATGCTCCCACCACATGACGGATGACGTACACCGTTGCAAAGCCAGCAAACATAAAGCACATCGTTGCCGTGATGGATCGTGCTGAGAGTCGAGAGATCCCGCAAACGCCATGGCCGCTTGTACAACCAGATCCGTAACGAGTACCCACTCCGACAAGCAAGCCCGCAATGATCAGCGTCGGCCACCCTGCCTTAATCTCGATCTCTGGCATTACGGTAAACGCTCCCCACAACAACGGAGAAATCAGTAGACCAAGAAGAAATAACGCCTTCTCACTCCAACCCTCACTATCGAATCGCAGCACGCTTCCAAGCAGTCCACTGATGCCGGCGATGCGTCCATTCGCGAGAACAAACAAGCTAGCAGCCAGCCCTATCAAGGCGCCTCCAGCTAATGAAGTCCAAGGCGTGAAGTTGATCCAATCAATGCTCATTTTGCATCTCCTGCATATAAGTGCTGGTAAAAGACATGGATTTCAAAGGTGTCACCTGAGATTCTGAGCTCCCCCTAAAGGCGATCAAAGACCCTGTCGAGACCCGTGTAGGATTTCAGCCCCTGAATCCGCCCGGGCTCTCCTAGAGATATCGAAGCCTCAAAAGGACACAAGATGAGGCAAGGCTCGATCAGTCCGCTTTTGGCTGGTTGCCGCATTTCAGGAGGGGCATCTCTAGGCGAATAGTGATTGCTGAATACCTCAGAAACCCGGGGCGATTAATATTGATCCTCTGGGTATCGCAAAAATTACCGTACGCAGTTACTCAAAGTGGTTACAACGCATAACGTAAGTCAGCCACGAAGCTTGATCCTAGTCACCGGATGTGATGTGGTGGCCGATACAGAAAGACTATTCCCATTCGCCAACTATGGCGCTCGCGACTTTTATTTTTCCAGCATCACGAGGTTTCATGCAGATTGAGTTACAGGAGATTAGCGACCACCTCTATCGTTTCGCTCCTTTTGATGCCCTGCCAAAGGAGTCGGTAGACGCCATCGCTCGGCGAATTGAAGTGAGTTATTTCAAAGCCGGCAGTGACATTCTTGAAGCCGGTGCGACCATTCAGGATCTGCATTATGTTCGTAGTGGTGCGGTGGAGATTTACCGGCGTAATGGTGAGCTCTATGACCGTCTCGTCGAAGGTGACCTATTCGGTCAGGCAGGTCTGTTACGTAGCAACAAGGTACGCTTTCCCGCCCGAGCGTTGGAAGATAGCCTGATCTATTACATCCCTGCCGACGTTTTCGCTGACCTTTGTGCGCAACATGATGCTTTCGCTGACTTCGTTGAAGCAGAGGGAAACTCGAGACTCAAAACTGCTGTTGAAGCTCAGGGGCGTGCTAGTGAGCTTATTCAGCTCAAATGTCGCGCCCTTATCTCACGTCCCTTGGTGTGGGTCACGTCAGATATCTCTGTCGGCGGCGCTGCAAAAATCATGACTGAGCAAAGTGTATCCTGCGTTCTAGTCATGTCTCCAGCAGGTTTAAAGACGGCTGAAATAGAAGGGATCGTCACAGATAGAGACCTTCGCACGCGATTTGTTGCAGTGGGCCTAAACGCTGACGAAACTCGTGCCAGCGACATTATGACAGTCGATCCGGTTGTAATTGGCTCCGATGATTCAGTGTTTGAAGCCATGCTTGTGATGTTGCGCCGCAATATTCATCACTTGCCGGTTGTGCACGATGGTAATCCAATTGGCCTTATAAACCTGTCGGATATCATCAGGTACGAATCGCATAGCAGTTTGTACTTGGTTAACAGAATCTCTAACCAGACCTCAGTTGAAGGTCTGAGATCACTTTTGCGTGACCTGCGAGGAACCTATATCCGCATGGTGCGTGACGGGGCTACTGCGCACATGATCGGAAGCGCGATTTCAGGTATTGGCCGTGCCTTTACCCAGCGTTTGCTTGAGCTGGCCGAGAAAAAGTTAGGCCCGCCTCCAGTGCTTTACTGCTTTATGGTTTTGGGATCAATGGCGCGTGATGAGCAGTTGTTAGTGACCGACCAGGACAACGCGTTAGTACTCGACGACAGCTTCGATCCGATCCAACACGACTCTTACTTCCGAGCCCTGGCAACGTTTGTTAGCGATGGACTGGCCGCGTGCGGTTACAGCTACTGCAAGGGCGGGGTCATGGCGACCAACGAGCAGTGGCGACAGCCTTTGAAGGTATGGCGAAGTTACTTCGATCAGTGGATCGAAAAACCTAATCCAACTACGTTGCTTAATAGCTGTATTTTTTTCGATCTGGATGGGGTTTTTGGCAAGCTTGAGTTGGTACAAGAGCTTAAAGACCTGTGCGCTCGAAAAGCCAGTACACACCCTGTATTTCTAAGCGCAATGGCTCGTATTGCCCTTAATCGAACGCCGCCATTAGGATTCTTCCGTACTTTTGTCGTTGAGACTGACGGACAGCAAAAAAGGATCATCAACCTTAAAGGGCGTGGCACGGCACCGCTGACCGACCTTATCCGGATTCATGCGCTAGCATGTGGCAGTACCGCTCAGAACTCATTTGATCGCATGGATGCTATAGCCCGCAGTAAAGTCATTCCTCCAGAAGCATTAAAGCAACTTCGGTACGCACTAGAGTTCCTGTCGATGGTGCGTATTCGACACCAGGCGGACGCACTTGAACAGGGGGCATCACTCAATAACTACATTGAGCCCGAGCGCTTTTCTAGCAGTGAACGACATAACCTCAAAGAAGCGTTTCAGGTGTTGAGCAATGGCCAAAATTTCTTGCGATTCCGATATCCTTCAAAGGGCCGCTTTTAGCGATGAAAAACCTAAAAAAGCAGCCTAAAAATAGAGTGCTGGACTGGTCTGCCGAGTTCGAGACATTGGCGAAGATTTCGGTTAATCCTCTATTACGAAAGTTCTATCAAGCTGGCGCGGTTTCAGCGCTGGCACCCATTGAGAGCGTTCAACTGCTGGCCATGGACGTAGAGACTACCGGCCTTGACTCACAGTCCCACAGCATGGTGAGTATTGGTGTTATGCCGTTCACGCTGAATCGTATTTGTTGCGGGAATTCACTTTACTGGGTGATAAAACCATCGTCCGAACTGAATGAAAAGTCAGTGACCTTTCATCACATAACCCATGCCGAAATTTTAGATGCCCCCGTGTTTGCGCAGGTGCTTGATCCTTTGCTTGAAGCCATGGCGGGCAGAGTGATTGTCGTCCATTACCGGAATATTGAGCGCGCCTTCTTGGATCAGGCAGTGCGTAGGTATTTAGGTGAAGGCCTTAAGTTTCCAGTCATCGATACGATGCAGTTAGAGGCACACTTCCATAGGCAAAAAATTAGCTGGTTCGGCCGACTGATTGGACGCAAGCAACAGTCCATACGGCTGGCAGACAGTCGCTCTAGGTTGAACCTGCCGGCTTATCACGCACATCATGCATTAACCGATGCTCTCGCGACTGCCGAGTTGTTGCAGGCGCAGATAGCAACTCACTACTCGCCACTCACACCTGTCGGTGAGTTATGGAATTGAACCAAGTTAATAGCTTCAAGGTGCAAGCAGATAGATATGTTACACCTTGAAGCTTGAGGTCAATCTTACCTATAGCCTAGCTCATACTGACTAGCGAGGCTCAGACATTAGTCCTTTCACTAGAGAGATACACCCTATCATTAGAACTATTGCGAAAGGCAACCCCGTGGATACTGCCATTGCCTGCAGTGCCACCAGACCGCCCCCCAATAGCAGAGCAATCGCAATCACGCCTTCGATTACCGCCCAGAACACCCGTTGAGGAACAGGCGCGTCAACCTTGCCTCCAGCTGTGATGGTATCGATCACCAATGAGCCGGAGTCAGAGGAAGTAATAAAGAACACTATGACCAGAATAATACCTAGGAATGAGCTGATCTCCTTGAGGGGGAGCTCTCCCAGCATGGCGAACAACTTCAGCTCTAAGACCGCGTCCTTGACTCCCATAAGGCTTTGAGTGGTCACTTGGTCAATTGCCGTACCGCCAAACGTAGTCATCCATAATACAGAAACTACTGAAGGCACAAGTAGAACAGAGATCAGAAACTCTCTGACAGTTCGACCACGACTGACGCGAGCGATAAACATGCCTACAAATGGTGACCAACTGATCCACCAAGCCCAGTAGAAGGCAGTCCAGCCTTGAGTGAACTCGATATCAGTACGTCCAAATGGGTTTGAGAGCGCAGGCAAATATTCAACATAAGTCACCAGATTTTTAAAGAATCCAGTGAAAATAGCCAGGGTCGGCCCCACAATGATTACGAACACCAACAAGAGCAGCGCAAGCCCCATATTGATCTGGGAAAGCATTTTGACGCCCTTGTCCAAGCCGGAAAGGACTGACCAAAGAGCGATTATGGTGATCCCAACGATCAGTACAACCTTGCTCAGATTCGTCGATTTAATTCCGAAGAGATATTCAATACCTGCAGCAGCCTGTTCTGCGCCAATCCCTAAAGAGGTCGCCAAACCAAATAGCGTGGCAAATACCGCTAGTATATCGATGATATGTCCCGGCCATCCCCAGACACGCTCACCCAATAGTGGATAAAAAATTGAGCGTATTGAAAGCGGCAAGCCTTTGTTATAAGAAAACAATGCTAAAGACAGCGCCACAATCGCGTATATAGCCCAAGGATGGAGTCCCCAGTGAAAGATGGTAGCCGCCATCGCCAAGTCAGCAGATGCCTTCATATCACCTTCGGCACCTCCTAGGGGCGCCCAATCCGTGCGTAAACCGCTCGCATCGACTGTCACACCTCCCATGGAAGCAGCGTAATGCGACATGGGTTCGGCTACCCCATAAAACATCAACCCAATGCCCATCCCCGCAGCAAAAAGCATTGAAAACCAACCGACGTAACTATGGTCTGGTTTGGCATCTCTGCCGCCCAAACGAACCTTGCCCAGCGGAGAGAAAATAAGTGCAATGCATAGCAAGACAAAAACGTTCGCAATGCTCATGAAGAGCCAGGCTAGATGGCTGGTTAGCCAGTTTCGAATGGAGCTAAAAAGGGGTTCTACTTCATTCTGCAATGCCAACGTCAAAATCACGAATAGTAAAATGGTGGCTGCTGAAATGATGAAAACTTTACCGTGGATATCGAGTGAGAACGAAAACTCTCCCTTGATGTTGTCTTGACCAATGACATAGTCAGTATCGATAAGATTGGCCGCTCCAGTAGGAGCAGGAATGCCTTCACTGGGTTGAGAAGGTGTGTTTGGACTATCATCCGTAGGCTTTCCAACCATAAGATTCCCCTTTTGAGATTCACGTCATAAAACGTGTAATTATCAATATCCCCGCTGTTCCTATGGTAAAACGAGATTTTAGCCAAGCTATCCTAGCAAGCTTTGGGAAAAAAATTTCTAAAACCTCAGCTCTTTTAACTTCTTACCAGAGACTTCTCTCGCGTAGCCTTTGCAGGCTTGCAACGCGATTAGTCCCTAATCGCCGTCGCCGTAGACTCCGATAATTCGTTGGGCATGCGCTGAAACAAGTTGGTTTCTAAGGGCACCATAAGCCATGCCGCCGGCACCGGTGGTAGGTTGCACTGCGTCACGAACCATTCGTAGCTCCGTCAAGTTGGACTTAAAGCCGCAGGTCGGCAGTAGCAAGCGATCACCCAGGCGTGATTGTTTGGTTTTTGCATCGGTCAGAGTTCGGCAATAGGATCGGTCACTGGCTGCCAGCGATTGCTCCAGCGTAAGGAACTTGCCCTGCTCTGCCAGAACCCGCGTGGGGCTGGCATTGGCCAGAAGGGTGAACTTGGTTTGGTGGGCAGCTTCCTTGGCGACCAATTGCTCATCGTAGGCGTGGCCTGCCACGGCCATGCAGTTCACGCGCTGCCCACCATCAGGGCAAGGATGATCAGCAGCACCCAGCACCGTATCCGCCATCACGCCAACACCTTGAGCGCTTGGGCATACAACGCTTGCCGATCGGCCACTCCATTCTGGTCACCATTGATGCGCTGGGTGATCCTGTCGAACTGACTAGTGTCGGCAAAGGTGTTGTCGGTCTCTTTGCCAACTAGCCCCGTCGGTGCGATTAAACGCTTGTGGCTCCGGTCGTGCCTAGGGATATTCTCTAGCTCTCAGCTTAAGCAATACAACCACTCATCCACGCACGGAACTATGAACTGGGGGGGGGCTGTTTTTAAAGTCGATGTCGCTAATACGACGGGGAAAACCGTCCTTGTTTATCAGGTTATTGTTTTGATACTCAGCAGGGGCGGTCAGGATGGGTCGTAATCTGGGGGAGTTGGCTAACACTAAGCTTCTATGGCCAGAAACGCACAGATTTCAGCGTCAGATAGGAGTTACTCAAGAGCCTCTGGAGATGCTTGAATTCTCCGCCGAGAAGATCAACCACCTATCTCAAATAACATACAAAAAAGGGCCCTCGAAGGGCCCTTTTGTACTCAAACCAAAATCACTTGGTCAGCCAGGACTCAACGGTATCTGAGCCGTGTTCTGCCTTCCACTCCTTCAGACCTTTGTGATTCCCACCTTTGGTTTCGATGACCTCGCCAGTGTACGGATTTTTGTAGACCTTCACCTGACGTGGTTTACGAGTGCCAGCTTTGGATTTCACTACTGGAGCGCTGCGGCCAACCTGAGGATCTAACAAGTTGATTACGTTAGAGAGGCTGTAACCGTATTCAGCAAGCAGAGCGCGTAGCTTCGTTTCGAACTCTATTTCCTTCTTGAGGCCAGCATCCCCTTTCAGGGCTTCGAGAGCCTCGAGTTGTTCAGCAAGGTGTTTTTCAAGTTGACGGAATTCAGCAAGTTTAGACATGTTTAGTCTCTACGTAGTTAGTATCCTAACAATACACCAAACTCTGGGATTAGCCGTAAATAATTTAGGTATCAGATTCATAAATAGCGATCACGAGACCCGCACTGATGAGTCTAGGTTCGCAACTTTAATTTATTCGTTTCCTGTCAAAAGCGAAGCATTGAGATCAACCTCTTTGAGGCCTGGATGTGTCTACGGAACCCTGCGCGATTAAGCATTCACGCCCAGGCTGAGGGTGACGTTAGGTGTCGGAAACGAGTTTGAGGGGGGGGAAATGATCGAGTTGATTCACGAGGCCGATACGTAGAGCTCGTTGCTTGCTGAGCAGGAGGCTGTGAAGGCTGCCAGAAAGAAGTACAAGTACGTAGACATGGTCTCGGTTAAATCGATGTAGACAACGCAACTGGGTCGATGAGCACTCTATCTCTAACGAGCCCCCTCCTCTTGGCTCTGCTCTCTATCTGCATCAACTCGGTGGTATTGTCGACGAACAGCCCGTCACTTGTGGGTAAGTCTGACAAACCACCATATTTTTATTTTTGGGCTCAAAGCCATGATCAATCATGCAGCGCTGCACTTCTGCAGTTCGCCCGATGCTGGCGACGTCCAGATTCGACCCGAGTGGTTTCGCATAGCCGCAGGAGTACATCACCGGCAGGGCTTCACTATCATTGGCTACCTGTACTGAGAAATGGAGTGATGCTCCCGCTTTACGCCATGAGACCTGCATACGTTCATCCCGGCCGGAATTGGGCTTGATTGGGTGAAATGCTTCATCTTCGACAAACGGTAGCGCTTCGAGCTGGGACAAGCTGAGCGGACGGCCCTGCCTTTCTTCTACACATGCGGGCATATTCTTCATTATTTCACAGTATTCAAAGCCGTCTTTGCGAATAAAACCAAGACGCTGCATACACTGGAATTGCAGCACTTGATCGTTTATTGGCAAATGCACCATCGAAGTGCCTACCGGGTCGCCACACTCTGTCATTGCGGCTTTGACACCCTCAACTGTGGTCGAAGCGCGTTTCCACCGAGTGAATTCAGCTGACGGCGGGCAGCCGGTGAGTAAAAGTACCGATGAGATCAGAACTGGGATGGTAATAATCTGAGATTTGCTGAGCATATTTTGTCCTTAATTTATGTCAGTCCATCCCAATGGTGTCCAAATCTTCGGGGGGCATAAACTGAGATCAATAATCCTGCCACATGACTCCTAGCAATGCTGAACCGCAATAGGAGTCTGCACCCTCTCCGGTAATCGCCTGCAAATCTGCGGCAAGCCTGTCTTGACAAGCAGGCTGTGATCACATATCACTTGATGAGGTTTTCTTGTCTACGCACGCCGTAGCCAAGAAAGAGCTCATGAACAAAAATAAGACAGGACGCAGTAGCTATGAACGTGATGAAGCGGCTGACACCCTATACCGGATTAAGGGTTTTGATTTCCGGGGGCGCAGCAGGCATTGGAGAATCGATCGCTGCTGCTTATCTCGAAATTGGGGCGAGAGTCCATGTGTGCGATGTAAGCGAGCAGGCGATCGCACAATTTCGTGAGCGCTATCCTGAAGCTTTGGCCACATTGGCTAACGTCTCTGACTCTGCTCAAATTAAGCGAGTCTTCGAGATACAACAGGAGTGGGTGGATGGGCTCGATGTACTTATCAACAATGCAGGCATAGCAGGGCCGACCGGCGGAATCGACAAAATTAGCGACGCCGAATGGGAACAGACAATAGACATCAATCTCAATGCGCAGTATCGCTTCGCTCATCATGCTGTCCCCCTCCTAACGAAGTCAGAACACGCACACATCATTCATATTTCATCCGTCGCGGGGCGCTTAGGTTATGCCTGGCGAACTCCATACGCCGCGACCAAGTGGGCCATCGTAGGTCTTATGAAGTCATTGGCAGCCGAGTTGGGAGAAAAAGACATTCGAGTCAACGCACTGCTGCCGGGCATCGTTGAGGGCCCTCGCCAGGATCGCGTCATCAGTGATCGCGCCAAACAGTTAGGGATCTCAGAGCCGGAGATGCTTGAACAAACATTGAAGAAAATCTCATTGCGCCGGATGACTCCACCCGAAGACGTGGCAGCAATGGCCTTATTTCTCTGCTCCCCTGCCGCTAGCAATGTGACAGGACAAGCGATCAGCATCGACGGCAATGTCGAGTATCTTTGATTAGTCAGACCTACACGTCTCGCCACCAACCTTGGTAGCGAGACGTTTGTTTTGTGCGTGCTAGAAAACTCGTTTCTCCCCAACTCCGTCACTTTCGATACCCGCACATCCGTGATCACAGATGTCTCATTTTCCTATGCCGGCTGATTGAACCTGCCTATAATTCTAGCCATGAACCTATCCACACTTGTAACGCCCATGATCCGCCAGACTCTCAGTGCGGACGTTTATGCCCAACTACGTGACCTGCTGATAAGCGGACGCGTTATGCCAGGGGAAAAACTCTCGCTCAGATCTATAGCGGACGCTCTAGGTGTTAGCGTCATGCCAGTGCGAGAAGCGGTTCACAGGTTGGTCGCTGAGCAAGCGCTTGAAATGGCGGCTAATCGATATATTCGCGTTCCTGTACTGACGGTCAGCCAGTTCCGGGAAATCACCAGTATCCGGTTGAATCTGGAGGGGCAAGCTGCGGCTCGTGCTGCGGAGCTTGTTGATTCGCATGCGCTGGCTGAGATAGAAAAGATACACGAGGCATTTTGCGCGGAGTTTGCAAAAGGCGCTCCCGATGAGTCACGGCTGATTACACTGAACAAAGAATTGCATTTCGCAATTTATAATCAGGCGGACATGCCCATCCTGCTCCAGATAGTTGAGTCCCTGTGGCTGAGAATAGGGCCTATCATCAACTATGACCTCCGATCTGGCACTGAGCGTGTGGTTCAGCGAGTGCAAGCCAGTCATCACGCAGCTATGGTTGATGCTTTAAAGAAAGGTGACCCCGTTGCCGCCTGTGAATCACTGCAAGATGACATCAAAAGTGCTGCCGAGTTTATCTTGAATACAGGGGCGCTGATCGTTGCCGATGCGCACAAGCCTGTCGAAGCTGATTAACCTTATCAACAAGGCTTAAAAAGAAGGCGCCCTGGTATCAGGACGCCTTTTTCTGCTCGCGTATTACATTTGAGCGCCTATCATCCAAGGCACTGTTTCTTCATTGCCAACGCCCAGCGCCTCGCTTTTAGATTTCTCTCCAGAAGCCACGCGTATGAGCATGTCGAAAATCTCTTTACCCTTCGATTCAAGGGTGGCATCGCCATCCATGACATCCCCGCAGTTGATGTCCATATCATCCTTCATGCGAGTGTACATTTTGGTATTCGTCGCAAGCTTGATCGAAGGAGCAGGTTTGGCGCCAAAGCACGAGCCGCGTCCGGTGGTGAACGCAACGAGGTTTGCGCCGCTGGCGATTTGGCCAGTGGCTCCCATAGGGTCATAGCCAGGCGCATCCATGAACACCAAGCCTCGGACTGTAATGGGTTCGGCGTAACGATAAACGCCCATGAGTGCTGAGGAACCACTTTTGGCAACTGCGCCCAGAGACTTTTCAAGAATGGTCGTCAGGCCGCCGGCCTTGTTACCAGGTGTGGGGTTGTTATCGATGCTGCCTTTTTCGCGGTCTGCGTAGCTTTCCCACCATTTGATAAGGTCGACGATACCCTGGCCGACCTCACGGGTTGCCGCGCGACGAGTCAGCAGGTGTTCAGCACCGTAGATCTCCGGCGTTTCGCTAAGGATGGCAGTTCCACCTTGCGCTACGAGCATATCGACAGCCACACCGAGGGCGGGGTTGGCCGTGATGCCCGAGTATCCGTCTGAACCGCCGCACTGGAGCGCCACGGTCAGGTGCCGCGCCGATACCGGCTCACGTCGGCACTTGTTGGCAACCGGCAGCATCGATTCCACGGCGGCAATGGCGGCATCCGCTGCGTTGCGGGTTCCGCCAACGTCTTGGATGACCACGGGAGCAATAAGCTTGCCGGTCTCGATGCCCTGGGCCATGAACAGCGCGCCCATCTGATTGGCTTCACAGCCAAGGCCGATGACGACCACGCCAGCGAAGTTGGCGTGCTTGATGAAACCGCCTAGCGTGCGCCGCAGTTGGTTCACCCCCTCGCCATTGTGCTCTATGCAGCAACCGAAACTGTGGGTGATCGGCACCACACCGTCCACGTTTGGGTAAGCATCCAGCACGCCGTTTCGCGAGAAGTGTTCAACCACCATTTTGGTAACAGTGGAGGAGCAGTTCACAGTGCTCACTACACCAATGTAGTTTCGAGTTGCTACTCGCCCGTCAGCGCGGACGAAACCTTGGAATGTCACAGGAGAGGCTGCAGGCGACGCGACTTTGGCATCCTCGCCGAACGCGTAGTCTCGCTCGAACGTCGCCATTTCAAGATTGTGCGTATGCACGTAATCGCCTGGCTCAATGGGTTTAGTAGCAAAGCCAATAATCTGGCCATAACGCAGAACAGGATCACCTGGGTTTACGTGTGCAAGGGCGAGCTTGTGAGCTGCGGGCACATCGGCGATCACCACGATATTACCGAACTCAGTAACCACGGTTCCTTGAGGTATCGAAGCGCGTGCGATTGCAACATTGTCGTCGGGATGTAGTTTAAGTGCCAGGGATGTACTCTTCATTTTGTCCTCGCATTATCAGTAATACACGGCGCAGCCTGGGGCAATACAATGTTGTCCCGCGTTTTTGTAGTAATCGTTTCTTGTGCCTGACGTAGTTTCAAACTCAGGAATGCCGCGAGCGTTAAAAGAGCCGCTACAATAATGAGTCCATTCTTCGTACTCCCAGTAGTTTGCTCAACGAAGCCCAGAAGTGAAGGGCCGAAGAAACCACCAGTAATACCAAAGGTATTCACTAACGCCAGACCCGCCGCCATACCTGCTCCCGCTAGCCTTGAACTAGCGAAGAGAAATATCACAGGCTGAACAACGAAAAACATTGATGCCGTAAGAGTAAATCCTATTAGTGCTACTAGCGGAGTGGTATAAGCCGCGAGGGTCAATCCAGCTGACATCAGGAGCAGCCCACCGAACATTATTTTGCGTGAAATTTTCGGAGTGGTTGCATATTTCGGAAGAAACGCTGCGCCGAGCGCTGCGGCTATCCATGGGATTGAGTTTAACAATCCTATTTGTAACGATGACAAGCCTCCATAGGTGCCGATGATGCCAGGCAGGAAGAAAATTACCGAATACACACTAACTTGGTGGAGGAAGTACACCGCGATAGCAAGCCAAATCTGAGGGATTTTAAGAACGCTCTTAAAAGAATGACCAACATTGCCGGAGGCGATCTCTTCTTCATGTTCTTTTTTCAGAACTTGCTCTACTTCAGTGGCTTGTTCCTTTGATAGCCAACTTGCCGTAGATGGGCCGTCCGGAAGCTTTCGCCAGATCACAATGGAGAATAGAACAGCTGGAATGCCCTCCAAGAAGAACAACCACTGCCAGCCGTGCCAACCCCAGATTCCATCCATCTCTAACAGCAGCCCGCCAACCGGCCCGCTGATGATATTCGCGAGACAGACCCCGATTAGAAAATAGCCACTGGCTCGTGCCCTTTGCTCACGACCAAACCAATAGGTTAAATAGAGCATTACACCTGGGAACAATCCTGCTTCAGCTGCGCCCAGTAGCGCGCGGGCAATGTAAAACGTAGTCTCATCGGTAATGAAGGCCATACCGGCAGACAACACCCCCCAGGTGATCATGATCCTTGTGATCCAGAGTCGGGCACCTACCCGGTGCATGATCAGGTTACTAGGTACCTCCATGAGTGCATAGGTAAGGAAGAAGAGCCCTGCACCAAAACCGTAGGCGGCAGCGGAAATACCCAAGTCTACTGCCATGTGTGTTTTGGCAAGTGAAATGTTAGTTCTGTCTAGAAAGCTTATAACGTAAGCAAAGATCAACATCGGCATTAGTTTGCGAAACATTAAAGCGTTCAGCGACTGTCCCTTTTGTGTTTTTGTATGGGTCGTAGCTAACATGGTTCATGTTCTCCTCACGAGGATAAATTGCTAAGGCGCGAGTGTTGTGCCGCGACCTTTAGTTATCAAAATATCCTCTAGATAGGCTTTACGGGAATGAATACCCGCGCTTAAAAATTGACGTTATCCCCACCTTTGAGCTTCAGAATTTCCCTCGCGTCAGCAGGTGTCGCCACTTCAAGTGAAAGCCCTTCGAGAATTTTGCGCATGCGCGAGACTTGATCTGCGTTGCTTTTTGCCAATTGGCCCGGCCCGTCCCAAAGCGAGTCTTCAAGACCCACCCGCACGTGTCCTCCAAGCGTGGCTGATTGAGCACCAATGCTCATCTGCTGCTTTCCTGCTGGAAGAACCGACCACTGATAGTCATCTCCGAAGAGCCGATCAGCTGTGCGACGCATATGCAGGACGTCCTCAGGGTGACCGCCGATCCCGCCCAAAATGCCGAAAACCGATTGGATCAAAAATGGGGGTTTGATGAGGCCGCGATCAATGAAATGTGCAGCGGTGTAGAGATGCCCAATGTCATAGCATTCGATTTCAAAACGGGTACCGTTCTCACTGCATGACTCGAGGATGTGGGCTATGTCGGTAAAAGTATTTTTGAAAATGCGGTCATGGCTGCCGGCGAGGTATGGTTCCTCCCAAGCGTGTTTGAACCCCTTAAACCGATTGAGCATTGGGTAAAGACCCATGTTCATCGTGCCCATGTTCAGTGAGGCCACTTCCGGTTTGAACTGATGTGCTGGACGAAGTCGATCTTCAAGCGACATTGTCGGTGCGCCACCTGTAGTCAGGTTGATCACCACATCGCTAGCCTCTTTGATAGCCGGCAGAAACTGCCTAAACAGTTCCGGATCCTGAGAGGGGCTGCCATCAATTGGATTACGAGCATGTAGGTGAACAATTGAGGCGCCAGCCTCAGCGGCACCAATCGCCGCTTCGGCAATTTGACCTGGTGTTACCGGCAGATAACGAGACATAGAAGGTGTATGAATTGCGCCGGTGACCGCGCAAGTGATGATGACTTTACGAGCCATGGTGATCTCCTGGTTACTTTTATTTTGGTGTTCAGGATGAATTGATTCCGTCAGGAATTTGGTGCCTGACGCTTGTGCGCAGCGAGAGCCATAAGGCGGCGGTCACGCCAAGCGGATCGCAACGCAATTCCTTCGAGTTCAAGTTTTTGGCGGCGCTCGTCATGTACTCGGGCGACTGCTGATTCCGACCAATCAAAAGCATTTTCGGAGTTGATCGTTTCGCGATTTTGCTGACCGTAGCGTTTGGCATAGTCAGATACGCCCGCAGGGGCGTTGAGATCGATGGTTTCGAAGGGGCCCATAAATGACCATCGGAGGGCGAGTCCATCTTTGAGTACTCGATCAATATCCTCAGAACTAGCAAAGCCTTCTTCATGCAATTTGAAGCATTCGTTGAGGACTGCTGCTTGGACTCGGTTCAACAAGAAGCCGTGGATCTCTCTGGATAGAACGACAGGGCTCTGCCCTGCTGCGGTGTAGATCTCATGCGCTCGAGTCATCACTTCAGATTCTGTCCACGGCGCAGGGCAAAGCTCCACAAGAGGAACTAAGTAAGGTGGGTTGGTAGGGTGTGCAACTACGCAGCGCCCCCGACCTGGTAGATCTTTAGTGAACTCGGAGGCCGGTAACCATGAAGTTGAACTGGCAAGAATCGCGTCCTTGGGCGCCAACGCATCCATTCGACTGAAGATGTCGATTTTCGCCTCCACCGTTTCCCGAACGTTTTCCTGTACGAGCACCACGTCACGTAGCGCATCAGCCAAATCGGGAACGCAAGTAATGCGTGCCAGCACGGTGAGGGGGGCGTCATTAAGAAGATCGAATTCTGCGAGTTCATTAAGTCTCGCTTCGATGTAGACATGGCTGTTCTGCATTGTCTGCAGATCCATGTCATGTAAACGCACCGGATGTCCCGCCCGAGCAAAAACAATCGCCCAAGCTCTCCCAATCAAGCCCGCGCCAATGATTGCAATGGGGCCGCGCTCGGTCGCAGATGAAGCTGTACTTCGCATGATGTTCTCCAAATTTTGTATTTATGTTTAGGAGTAATCGTTTGAGCTGTTGGTGATCAAAACTGACGCACAGATCTTCGCTCTGAGACAGATGCTATCCAGTGTGATCACAGATCACAAGAGAATAATTCTGATTGTCTGACGATCGGCTATGCAAGGGATTCGAGGGTCGCGATTGCACCTGCAAAGGCCTGAGCCTCAGTGGGTTGGCGCGATTCGGGTTTCTTGTGCGGGAATAGAAAAGGCTTTTTCGGGATTGAGCCTTCGCGTTAAATAAACGCAGAAAAGCCCGCCTGCCGAGCGGGCTCCTCAATCACATCTTTCAGCCTGCGTGGCCGTGACCCGCTTCACGAAGGAACGCGCGTACCGTGTCACAGAACTCCAATGGGTTTTCAGTCATTGGATAGTGACCAGTAGCCAATAACGCCGATGCTTGGATTTGGCATCTGAGCGACTTCAATCGTTTGCCCGGCCTCATCCGCGAATTCCGTTCTGCCAGTCAGACCGGCAATGCAAAACCATACGGTTACGCGACGTTTTTCGATCTGGCGAAGGATCCGAGCACACCTATGGAGCGCGGCTACAACGGAATAAGGATCGGGCGTAATGCTCTCGTGGAGCTCTGGAAACGGCAACAGGATGAAGGTGTTTCACACGTCGCACTGAATATCAAACCTCTGCAGCGACCAGCCGCTGATGTCCTGGAGGAGATGGCTGAGTATGTCCTGCCACACTTTCCCATAGGCCAACCTGCCTCGCAGGTGACCCAGTGACAAGCTCAAGTGATCGCACCGACATCAAGGGCGTTATAGCCACCTTTCTGAAAGCCTGGGAGAGCGGTAATTGGGAATCTGCTGGGGATATATTCACTGAAAATTGCCAGTTGGTAACAAGCCACATGTCCGGTCATGAGGGTGGACGCAAGATTGTCAGAGCTTTCCAGCAAGACCGAGTCAAGGCTGATGGCTTTTCAGTGAGGGCAACCAATCACTATGTGGGTGGTGGAGAAACCGACGCCAATTTCAGTTTCTACGCCTATGGCCATATCAGCAAAGCCACAAAGTCGGCCACGCTCGGATTTGGTATGACTGTCACAGGCTCTATGAAAAAGACATCAGGCACCTGGCGCCTCGACAGCGTGCTGATTGCCTTGAATTGGGTAACCGGGGACTACTCGCTTGCAATTCACTGGCAGCTTCCACCAGGTGACGACGGATGGAGGATTGGCGACCCAGCACCGACCATCGTTAGCGAGCTGAATTCGCCATGGCTTGCTTTCCCTAACTCAACGGCTTCGGCGACCAGTGCGGAGTGCATTGCTGAAACCTACGCTCGTTACTCATGGGCACTGGATCAGGCTGACATGCAGCAGCTTGCTCATTGCTTTACCAACGACGCCGCTGGTGATTTCCAACCGATGGGCCTTATTGAAGGGCGCCACGCGATCATCGGCTCCTTCAAAGAGTTTCGCAGGCCCTGGCCGTGGATGCAGCATTTCGCGGATGTGCTGGAGATCAAGTCCGACGAGGAAAAGGGTGTAGCGGAAATGATTGTCGGCAGAGTCATTCCTGGAAACTCACACACGCAAAATGGCACGCCTCTCTATGGCGCGCATTACCAGATGCGGCTTCGTCGCAAGCATGAGGGATTCTGGCAACTGACCTGGAGCGAGTACCGCCCAGGTTGGTTCAATGCCAATGAAGCGCCAAGAGTTTAGTCCCTTCCTAAAAACGCTCTAAGGTCGTGGCGCCGTACTATTTCGGACGACGAGTTCGATTTGTATGCGCTCGCGGCGTGCAAGTGGGCGCCCCTCGATCAGCGCAACGATATTGTTGGCGCTGCTGATACCAATTTTTGAAGTCGGCACCCTGACGGTCGTCAGGGCTGGCACGTAGGCAGCCGCGAACTCGATATCATCGAATCCGCTGACTGATAGTTCTTTAGGGACGTCGATCCCATTGGAACGCGCTTCCGCCAACGCTCCAATACAGGTGAGGTCAGTGCTGCAAACAATGGCTGTAGGCTTGGGGTTAAGCTCCATAGCAATCCGCAGCCCGGCGCGCCCTCCCTCAATCGTGAATGGCTGTTCAATAATCCGCTCACTTGAAAGCTCAATCCCTGACTCGAGTAGCTGAGCGGTGATTCCTTTCAGACGGTATTTTGCCCGTTCGTTGTGAGAAACAACTCCACTGATCATGGCGATACTTTGATGACCAAGGCTAAGCAAGTGCTTGGCTATCAATCGACCACCCTCCTCGTTGCTGAACCCCACGCAGTGATGGTCGTGAGCACCATCTAGCGACCACATGAGAATGAATGGGCATTGGGCGGCAGTTAGTGCTTCATAAATTTCAGGACTGTGTTCAGTACCCACCAACAGCAGGCCTTCGACGCCCCGCTCAATCATGTTCCTTACGTTTACCAGTTCTTGCGCCTGGTCGTACTCATGGGAAGAAATGATCAGGTGATACCCAAGCTCCGTTAGTCTTAACTGGAGAGCCTGGACAGCTTCAGCGAACGCAGGGTTGTTAAAAGTAGGAAAAACGGCTCCGATGCTGTGCGTGCGCCTAGATGCCAATGCACGCGCGGCCCCGTCTCGCACGTACCCGAGCTCTTGAACAGCTGCTTGTACTTTGGCCAGCGTTGCAGGTTTCACTAAGTGCGGGACAGCCAATGCTCTTGAAGCACTCCCCATCGAGACGCCCGCCAATTCAGCCACATCCTTGAGCTTCGGTTTCTCGATTTTTTTCATTGGAGATTCAGCATCCTAAATCGTAGCGCGGAGACAGGACGATCAGAAGAACGCCCTCGATTTGCGCAGAGGATGATAAGCCAACAGCCTGCCGTTCGGGAGCCGTTAATTGGAGAGTAAGACCTGAGAGCAGCGTTTTTGCTGCCCTCAGGCAAAGATACTTATTTAATGACGATCGGATTCACAGGAGCGCCGGTTCCGCCAACGACTTTTAGAGGGGCTGCGGTGTACAGGAACGTCCACTGACCGTCCTCAGCGCAGTCCTCAGCGAGAGGATCAAGCTGAGCGATCTCAGTGAGAGTGATGCCCAAGTTCCTCATGAGTGCGTTGTGCAACGGCAACGCAACCCCTGACACGGGATCGACGGTGACTTCGTTAGCGATGGTGTCGGTGACAATGTTCGGAATTTCCATCTCCTGAAACCACTTCACCAGCTCAGGGCTGTAGGTAAGGCCTGGCTCGATAAAGTCTTTGTAGAACTCTTCCGGGTCGCGTTTATAAAACGAGCCAATCCATCCAGTGCGGATGATGAGAATGTCGCGCTTGTTGATAGAGACGCCTTGAGCTCGAGCCGCAGCCATAAGATCCTCATGGTTGAAAGTTTCACCTGCATCCAACACGTCTTTA
Organism: Pseudomonas sp. ML2-2023-6; assembly: GCF_037055265.1. Taxonomy (NCBI): domain Bacteria; kingdom Pseudomonadati; phylum Pseudomonadota; class Gammaproteobacteria; order Pseudomonadales; family Pseudomonadaceae; genus Pseudomonas; species Pseudomonas sp. ML2-2023-6. The sequence continues at coordinate 4,062,570 of NZ_CP146347.1, forward strand.
CCACGGTGGCGCGCTATGTCGATCAGAATGCCTCGGCCAACGATGCCTTTTTCACCCAATGGAGCAACGCTCGCCTTGGCCACCAGCCTGCCGTATATGTGCGCCATCGTGGCAATGGTGTTTATGGGGCGCAGCGGGGACAAACACCAAGAGCGTCGCTGGCACCTGGTCGGGCCAATGATTGCGGGCGCGCTGGGCCTAACGCTGGCGGCAGTGTTCGGAGGCAACCTGGTTCTATCGGTATTGAGCCTGTGCCTAGCGGCGGCAGGTGTTCTTTCTGCCTCGTCACTATTCTGGATGTTGCCTACCACTTTGCTCGGTGGAGTCTCCGCTGCTGCGGGTATTGCCGGGATCAATAGCTTTGCCAATCTCGCGGGGTTCTGCTCGCCTTATCTGATTGGATGGATCACCACCACAACCGGTTCAAGTGCCATTGGTATGTATCTGATCACTGGTGTGCTGTGCATAGGCGCCTGCTTGGTACTACGCATTCCTGCCGCCTCGGTCAATCGTTGAGTTAACGGAGAATTCCCCATGACTGCCACCCCAACTCATGCATCGTCCACTACTTTAGTGCAGCGCGCTCACAACATTCGCCGCCACGCTTTGCGCATGGGCCAAGTTCAGGGCCAAGGCTATGTAGGTCAGGCGTTAGGTGCAGCGGACTTGCTAGCCGTGTCGTACTTCCATGCTTTGAACTACAAACCTGAAGACCCGGAGTGGGAAGAGCGCGATCGCTTTTACCTCTCCATCGGTCACTACGCGATCGCGCTATATGCAGCATTGATTGAAGCTGAAATCGTGCCCTTGGACGAACTCGAAACATACGGTTCAGATGACAGCCGTTTGCCCATGTCTGGCATGGCCACCTACACACCTGGCATGGAGATCACAGGTGGATCGCTTGGCCAAGGACTGGGAATTGCGGTGGGTGCCTGCCTGGGCTTAAAGCGCAAAAAATCTGCGTCATTCGTTTACAACCTGCTGTCGGACGGCGAACTGAATGAAGGCTCCACTTGGGAAGCAGTGATGTCGGCCTCTCACTGGAAACTCGACAACCTCATCGCCATCGTCGACGTCAATAATCAGCAAGCCGATGGACGTTCTAGTGAAGTGTTGGCGTTTGAACCTATCGTCGATCGATGGCAAGCGTTCGGCTGGTTTACCCAACGAGTAGACGGCAACGACCTGGACGCATTGGTAAAGGCGTTCGACGCAGCCCGCAGTCATCCAGGTTCTCAGCCCAGAGTCATTATCTGCGACACCAAAATGGGCAAAGGCGTGCCATTTCTGGAAACCCGTGAGAAGGCGCACTTCATACGCGTGGATGAGCATGAATGGGATCTTGCACTGAACAACCTCGATGAGGGGAAAACTGTATGAGCACTACAAATACCAATTCGGCTCAAGCGCCCGTGGTTGTAAAGAAGAAACTGACGACCTCAGCGATGATTGCATCTATAGCCTCTGAAGGTCAGGCCACTAAATCCGCCCCATTTGGTCACGCGTTGGCAGCACTCGCGGATCAGCGAGCAGATATCGTCGGCTTGTCTGCTGACTTGTCAAAATACACTGACTTGCACATCTTCGCCAAAGCTCATCCCGACCGCTTCTACCAGATGGGAATGGCCGAGCAATTGTTGATGAGTGCGGCAGCCGGAATGGCGCGTGAAGGCTTCGCACCCTTCGCCACTACCTATGCGGTGTTTGCCTCGCGTCGCGCCTACGACTTCATCTGCATGGCGATCGCTGAAGAAAATCTTAACGTCAAAATAGTTTGCGGCCTGCCAGGCCTGACCACAGGTTACGGCCCAAGCCACCAGGCCACAGACGACTTGGCCATCTTCAGAGCGATGCCAAATCTGATGATTATCGATCCTTGTGACGCTCTTGAGATCGAACAGGCAGTACCCGCTATCGCGGCCCATCAAGGGCCCGTTTACATGCGCTTGTTACGGGGTAACGTACCGCTTGTGCTCGACGAGTACGGGTACAAATTCGAGATTGGTAAAGCGAAGACATTACGTACCGGTAATGACGTTTTGATCATCTCCACCGGGCTTATGACGATGCGCGCATTAGAAGCTGCTAAAGAACTTCAGGCTGATGGCGTTGATGTCGCAGTACTGCACGTACCTACTATCAAGCCTTTGGATGAGCAGACCATTCTTGCTGAGGCAAGAAAGCCAGGGCGGCTAGTTATAACCGCTGAAAATCACTCAATCATTGGTGGTTTGGGAGAGGCAGTGGCAACGGTATTGCTGCGCAATGGTGTAACGCCATCGTTTAGACAAATTGCTCTACCGGACGCTTTTCTTGATGCGGGAGCGCTTCCAACGCTGCACGACCGCTATGGCATTTCAACTCAGGCCGTGTGTGCACAGATCAAAAGTTGGCTATAAAAACCTGAACCTGCAGGGGGTCAATTTAGGCCTCCTCGCCGCCCTCCCCCGCCATTAGAACCCAAGTCTACAATGACATTAAAACTGAATCAGAATGTCTAGAAAACTCGGGGCGATTCACACTGACAAGATCTATTCACTATCAAACCACCACCAAGCACTCAGGATCGAAGCCTGTACTTTGACCCGGGTAGCCGCGCGGATTGGAAACCACTTGGCACCCATTCTTGAGGAAGTCTGTTGCAAAATGCGTGTGCCCATATATCCAAAGATCAGCCTTGATAAGTAATTCTGACCAATCGTTCGCATAGGCCGCAGCCAGATGCCCGGAGTGATCATCACCCATATGATCCAACACAGGTGCATGGTGTGTGACCACCACTGTTTTGCCGTCGAAAGGTCTATTAAGCTCTTGGGTTAGCCATAGGTGAGCTCTCATTGACTTAGCGACTAGGTCGTCTGGACGCAAGCGCCTGTAATCTAAGTCGGCTCGAATCACCAAAAAATCGTTCATCGAATCCCATGCAACCCGCTTGGCCGCAACCACATCACCTGTAGCCGAATAATCTGTCCAGGCAGTTGTAACCAAAAAACGTGTGCCGTCGAGAATGAGCATCTCGTTTTCGAGTACATGCACATGGGGCAATGCCGCGTCTTTCATTTTTCGCAGTGTGTGACCTATGTGCCCGCCGTAGTACTCATGATTGCCACACACATAGATAACAGGGCACTGGAATGTGCCATTCGCCCAAGAGACTCCACGCGATTTGATATCAATGTCACCAGCGAGAATGACTACATCCGCATCGCTTGGGGCGGGATCGAACCGAGCGAACTCGAGGTGCAGGTCAGAGTAAATCTGAATTTTCATAACGGACGACCAGTTTCGATTTAGTTGTACTTTGGATACCGCTGCGGCGGCCGGCCTCCGAGCATTGCTCGCCTTGCAAGGAGAGACTGCGTTTACGTACTTGGATTAAAAAATCACTCGAAGCCCTTTAAGAGAGTGAGCGTCAATAAGACGACCTGGGGCATCGGTATAAGCCTTTTCGTCATCTATGTTGTGAAGACATACCCGACATCCCGTGGAGTCATATCCCACCAGCAACCCCGAAAGCCCCTCCATGATCCACTTGCCGTTTTTGTTCATCCACCCCGGCGTGACGACCTGAATTTCCGTAACGACAAACTCGCTGGTTTGTTGGGAAAGTATTTCTTCGAGCATATCGATGTCACTAATCATCATGGTGCGTGGCCACACCTTGCCATCCAAGCACTCTTCAAGAACGACGTGATACCAAGGATGAGCCAAGTGGCGTTCAAATATCCGCCAGTTTGAATACCCATCCCCAAAGATATTAGGGGTGCCCTCGGCAAAGGCTTCATGACTTCTAAACATTTCACATTCCCGTGGATCTACAGACCGCAGTTGCAGCTGACATCATTGATAAAGAGACAGTATCGCGGCGAGACTGGCTGACTTTTCGTCGCCGTCTCCCATCAAAACGTACACAGTGTTTTTGGTTTCAAAGAGAAAACCATCTTGGAATGAGATGACCATGGTGCTTCTCACCCAATTCCCATAATCGAAGCGTCCTCGGCTGTCTAGGATGACTTTTTCGGCGAAAACAAAGAGCGGCAGGTGGCCATGAGCGTGGATTTTGGTGAGATCACCATCGCTCGCTATCGCACGCACGATTGTCCACTGCTGGACGATGCAAAAGCCTTTGTTTGGGAAGCGGGTCTGCGCGATATGAATTAGCGCTTCTTGACTTTCTCCAGATCCAGAGCGGGGCTCTCCGGTGGTGGATAGGAGCTCGCCGGATGCTTGGATTTCTTCGAATCCCATGCTTCATTCCCGTCAATACATGTCATATGTTAAAGCGCATCACCGTTAGGAAAGCTCACGGAAGCGACACTACCTCGGGCATTGCCTTCTCATGAATAACGAAACCAATCGACCCGAAATAAGGATTATATAACGTGTTATGGGTCGACGCAATGTGGCTTTATCCTCTGTTTTGTAGAGGATCATAAATGTCTCTCAGCGAAGCATTTGCGGCCGTTGTCCGGGCCTTGAGACAGAAATCAGGAATGTCCCAGGACGACCTACCTTTAATTGATCGCTCTTACCTGAGCCGCGTGGAGCGCGGAAAAGGGAACGTTTCGATCGAAATGCTTTTGAAAATTTCAAAAATGCTGGACGCTGAGGCCACTGTTCTAATGCTCCTAACAACTTCTTTGCTTTCTGAGGAGGCGACAGATGTGGCATTGGAGCGGATCTCGAGGAAGCTAAAGACGTTGAAAGAGACTGGAGTGATCGAGTTGATCTCCAGCGACGGTATGCCACGCCGACATGGACGACCGTCCAGTCTCGCTGCAAGTGAAAGGCTAAAACTTGCCCCCCAGCTGAAGCAGAAGGGATTATCTAATTCAGAGATTGCTCGAGAATTAGACGTATCTAAGTCGACCGTGCAACGATATCTAGCCAAGTCTGCTCATTAAAATTTAACGCTAAAATTTCCGATTTGATGAACTAGCTCTCAGGCAAATCTCTAGCGATGCAATTCAGTGTTTTTTATGTGCCCGCAGAGGATCACAACGGCTGAGAACCCTCCGAATAAGTCTGATTTTCGCTTGGAGAGCCTGCTGGAGCCCACGTATTTTCTGGGGGCAGCTCTGCCTGAAACGACTTGTTCGGAGTATCCATAGGTGTGAAGCTCAGTCGTTTGAGCCATCCGGCTGGCTGTTGGCTATAAGAGCGACAGTCGACAGGTCGCTCAAGCGTTCAGCGCAGTACTTTGGCTTTACGTCGACGATCCTCAATCCGATCTCGTATCATTTGAAGATGCTCCAGTTCTTCGTAATTTCGGATCATGTTAAAAGGCCCATAAAGTCCGGGCTGCGGACGATAGGTATTCTCTTCCCCTGGGAGAATCGTTTCGATAGCATCGTGCAACTCGCCTTTCAGATCATCAAGTAAATCTAATAGAAAAGCTGCATCAGATGAGTCGCCCTCAACCCCATCATTGGCCGTCTCGGCGACGCGGTACCCAAGACCTCCAACTCCTGCATCTAAGTTTCGAATGGTCTGTTCGAGCAACGCGATTTTACTTTCAAGACCGGCACATCGATACTTCAACGCCTCATACTCTGCAACGGAGACTGTATTACTACACTCAACGTCAGTTTCAAAATCAAAGGCTTGCTCAAGAACTTCACGATATTTCTTATTTTTTAGGAGTGTGACATGGCTCATCGGCTTGAGCATGTCACTATCTCCGGCGTTGACTGATACGAACTCTTTCGCCTCGAACTCGGTAACAATTTTGGCCACATCCTTGGCCAAGCGTGTGATATTTTTATAATCCGCATTTGTCAACGTCTTAAGGGCATGAATAATATGAGCTATTCGCGCATTTCGGTTGCTATCTCTGTACTCGCAAAATGGATCTCGAACATGTTCTCTCATTCATGCTCCAAAGGCACAAGTCCGATACGAACTCCGATGTCCTGCTTCGGCTTCTCCATGTATTGTAGCTGCTCTGTTGCTCGACCTATACGAAATACATCTTGGACTTGTAGCGCACCGGTTGTCAGCATACTCCCAACTTGAGAGGCCAGTTGATGTGCAGGCGAACTGAAGTCCGGCTTAAGGATCTCCTCGAACCGCCCTTTGCTCATGAGCAGAGAAGTCCTCATGTAAGCAAACTTTGTGTCCAGATGCGAGCTAGTTACATCTGGGAAATTTTGCACGTCAATCAGACGCTTAATTAAGTGCTCGCCTTCCGTGAGCGAAATTTTCTCGTAGTGCGCAGCAAGCCCAACGCTCTCTTTCATGAAAAAGCTCTGCAGTTGGCCACTTCGAGCCATCTGATACAATTGCTGCTCGATCGCTTCCAAGGCATAAGCTTCGCGCGCATGGCGATCATATTCAGCGTTGAGATCTTCTAGAGTACGAGGATTACGCGCTCTGGCTTTCAGGGCTCTGTACTCATCGATATGTCTGAGAACACTGATCATCATTTCCTTTGCTTTGTCTTTCTCGGCGCTGATTGCCCCCAGGTGATCAACCCCCCGGATCGCGTACGGGCAAAGCGCACAGGGTCGACCAACGCCAAACTTTTCGACAACTTCCTTAGGACACCGATTGTCGAATGGACAAATGTGACAATTGTTATAAGCGAGCTTCGTGTAACGCTTGGCTCGCAACACTTCGATTCCGCTTTCGCCTTCCTTGACACCGGTAAGACTGATCAGCCCGTGGGTCTGGATCGCTTTGACAGCATCCACCTGAATACTTTTCATAAGACGAGTGTTCATCTCCAATACTGCTTGCGCGAGCTCTGGAGCATCCCCCTGTCCCAAAGCGTCCATATTTTTATTAAGGTAGTCGGCCAGCAACTTCTGGTGATCGGGCATACTCTTACCATCGAAAATGGCGTAATACCAAACCAGCTCTTCTGTCTGCCCCGTCATGAATTGACCGATAATCGAGGGCGGAAGGAAACGAATTGCTTCAGATACAAAACCCGCCCTCAACGCGTGAGGTGTATGCGGACTGGTCAGATCCGCCATGGAGATCTTGCCGAGAAAAGTTGCGTCATAAGAGTCGATTTCCAGCCTAGTTTTACCCTCTCCCTTAAGATAAACCAGTGGTTCTCCAGAACAATCACCAATTGTCTCTCTGATGAAATACTGTAACATGAGCATATACATTGGAAAATATCGATAATTTTTCCAATTTGAATCGCTCACCCCCTCACCAGGACGCCTAAACAGTGGTTTGTATTGACCGAACTTAGAACCTTCAACTCCGCCATACCATATATTTTCAGCGTAACTAGGGTGGGAACATTTATCATACCAAGCGCGCTGACGATGCATCACATCGACCACATGCCTAGATACGATTGCAGTCCACTCACCGTGTGATTTATCGCTACTTACAAAAAGAGGCGCCAGCTGGCTTTTACTGTAACTATCCATCACACAGTCATAGCGCTCTTTATCGAGCCAAACAATGTGATGCTGTCGTAAACCCGTTTCACACATCAACTGCGTAATTCGGATCTCATTGGGAGAAATCATTTTTAGAAGATTACCTTCAATCTCATAGTCGATCACACTATAAAATCTCGGCAAAAATTCCATTCGCTGAACAACACCATCATGATAAAAAATTGGGCAGTAATTGAGAAGATCGAGATTAACTGATCCAACACCCCTTGTCTCCTTGCTAAGTAACCCTGCCCAAGCGTGGCTCTCAAGAAGATCCTGAAGAACTGGCTGATGTAACTGCCCACCCAGAACCCCACGCATTTCACCCGCAGCCATCAGATTGATGTGCATTACAAGATATTCTAAACTGTAAAGCATACTCAAAAAAGTTGAAAAATAATCCCTAGGAATTATTTTTTTTACAGTTCCAGCACGCTTTTCGATTGACGGATAGCAAGAAGCTGAGAAATTATTAGTAAAAAGATTGGCATCAGGCAAAATCTCCCGATTGCTTTGCACATAAGTACAAAAATCATCCACAATGAGCACGCGACTATATTGAGTTTCGTTTACCCAGCCATGCTCTGAAGCATATAACTCCATATATTTTAGGAATGTCATAGGTGGCTCTTTTTTGTACTGCAAAAAGCCTTCCGTAAAAATGTGTTGGCGTGTAAAAAAAATAGTACAATTAAAGTCCTTCAAGTTTTTCGGATATCCTTCCAAAGAACCATCACGAGCCAAGTAATATCCAGGCAGATAACACGACAAATAACTCAGAAAAAGATTCAATACCATAATATGATTACTTGCCCTCTGCAGTCGCTTGGACAGCAGATATGACCTAAACATTCCATCAACCAAACCAACGAAACTGCGGATAACCGGATGCATTGACTCGTAAATAGAATCGCCTCCATCCTTGGACTTTGTATTGAATAAGGGCTTAATCCGATGCTGCCCAAAAAGAGTTTTGAAAATTTTCTCAAAATCGAATGGTCGAGTCCCCCTAGAAAGTTCTAATGCGGCGCTACGAGCCTCAGCGAGCGCTACATTAAAGCTTGAAGCACCAATCTTGATTCTGCTCCTAGGTAGCTTATCACGCTCTTTTTTCCGTTTCGCCGCTTGAACTTTACGATCATCCTTAGCAGATTTATACTGCTCAACAATATCCACCGCCATTTCCTTCTTCTCCTGGAACGGATGCGCCAACATCAGGAGAAAGTCCGCAACAAAGTATCTGCGTAAAGGTTTATCCCCGTTGCCATAGCAATTATCAAACAACTTTTGACAATCGACGCGATTCATCTCGCCAACGGTATAAAAATCAGTGCTAAAAAGCAGGCGAACCCAAAAGTTCACACGACTGCTACCGTCATTGAACTCTCCTCGTTTGAAAATGCTAGGTAGATTCGACTTTGGGTGGATCCCTCTGATCATTTTGAGACATTCGACGTCAAGCTCCTCACACAGATGGTCAAACACTCCGTCATTGTGAACAATCGTCTGCATCGCGAGCGGCGCTAATAATACTCGCCGAGCCCAGAGCACAACAAATACCAACCGAAAAAATGCGGAAAGCGGATCATGGTATGTACTAGGCACACTCCTGAGCTCACGATCAATATCGCATAGTCTCGTTTGCGACCCCCTAAATGTGAATGATAGAGTCGCCTCAATCTGAGCACGCCCCCACGTATCAACACTTAAGCTTGAAGAAAACACGTTTCTAATCTTCGAGGCCACTGTATAGTTCACCGAAGAGTCACCACTTAAAGAGGAGTATGCTTTTCGCACGAAAGCCACTGCACGTTTAAACTCACATTGCACTTGCTCATCATCAACGAGCCAAAGTGGCGTTTCGCTGCTGAGATTAATCATTCTCTCGCCCCTTTTTCAACTCTTCTCTAAGCTGCTCGACTTCGTTTTCCAAATGCATGATTTGAACGGTTGAAACACTATAATTAGAAGCAGACATTCTTAGCATGTTGATAGCTGCGAAGGTCGCATCAAGCATTTTTGCATCTCGGCGGGCATATCTCTCAGTAGACTTTATTGATTTATGCCCCATCAAATGCTGAACAACCTTCAGGTCAAGCCCGAACTTTTTTGGATTGGCCGGGCTAGGACAATGATTAAGCAAGTAATACGCATACATATGGCGCAACGAATGAAAACCGTAGCTCTGCCCCGTCACTTTGATAGCCGCGGCATTAAATCGCGCCCAAACGGTCTGGTAAGAGGCCGGAATGGGCTTTCCATTTCGGAGGTTTCGAAACAGAAATCTGTGGAACACCGGTTGATGTCGAGCCTTTTCCTGTGCCCGCTGCTCTTCCATGTATTCGTTCAAATATACCCAAAACACTGATGCAAATGGTTCGATAAGATAGGTAGCAGTAGTCGCGCGCCCCTTGTGCGTGACGTTGTTGAGCGTTCGCTCTGACACATACTTGCTCAGTACGTTTCTGCGACTGGCAGGGTCGATAATTAGAACCTTCTTCCCGCTGGGATTATCAACATCGATAATGATATCTTCCAGCTGAAGCGTCAGCGCTTCAGAAATGCGCCCCCCTGAGGCAGCGAGCAACGACCACAGAACAGCATCCCGCAGACAACTAGCGCTGTTGATCAGCTCCATGCACTTATCGATAGGGAATGCTTTGTCGTCGCCACCTGCATTATCTGTGTAAGCGAGTGTCGAGGGCTTAGAGACTGCTGACAACCTAGTGCGTTTTACTCGTCTGGCGCCACCGGCTACGCAGCCCGCAAACCAGCTCTTAGACTTGATTGCATACTGAACTTTCGTGGTTGCATCCTCAGACCGTCCTTCTGTTAACGGTAAAGGGGATATCGGTACCTCAGAAATATATCCACTACTCTGGAGCTCAATCAATCCTTCCCGCGCGGCTTCGCTTGCGACCAGAAACGAGTTAACACCAGCGAAATGTACCCCAATGGAACTACCACTCAAGCTCTTACAATCGAGAACTTTTGCAACGCTTCGTGCAATTACGGACTCACTTTTGGCGCCATATACAAGATAACTTTCGTACGCATCGAGAGCATCCTTCAATAATATGGCAGTGAGGCCACCGTGCAGCACATCAACTTTATTTAAATAGTTTAATAACTTTTTGACAGCGAAAGCATATGCCTTCAAAGACTTAACTTTGCGCTTTCTTGCAATTTGATATGCCCACTCGTCAAAACACTTGGAAAGACTTTGATCAGGACAGATCAGTCGGTAGGTTGGCAACCCATTACGGGTCGTTTCTATAAGCTCAGCGAATTTCATATCTTACAACGACTCTAACAAGAATAAAAAAACAAGCTTCCCAGCCATTTCTTTTCAAGCTTGCCACAAAATCGAACCGCTCCACAATAGAAAAACAGCGCAACGCCTTATTTTTTAAAGAGTATAGCACTAGTATACTCATAACTAACGGCGGACTTAATGAGTATATGTTTCGTGTACTCTTTAGCTGCAACGACCCATATAAAAGCAATCTAACAGCATGCTCTTAGCCTCCTTCGACAACCGCCCTTGAATGAGCAAAGCCTATTTTCGACAGGAAATCTCTTACGATCACTGGACTGCGCTGGAACCGCGCGAGCCAGCGCAGACCACACAGTTGGGAGGTGTGGAACAGGACAATCGTCGCTTGGTCGACACGGTATTTTGGAATTGTGCATACCGTCGCGCTCTGGCGCGACCTGTCGCCGACTACAGTGACTGGAAAAACTTCCAACGACGCATCTGTCGCTGGCGCGATAACGGGCGTGGGAGTCAATGCTGGAGAAGGAGTCGCACTAGGCGTGAATGATGATGGTGGCCGCCACTGCAAGGTCACCCACACTCCGCCGGGTGCGAGGGGGGGGGGTAGTCAGGGTAGAAACCGAGTACATCGTTTACGTTTAAGACCGGGCACATCGTTTACAGGTATTAATCATGGTCAGGAGGTACTGACCATGCCCTGGAAACGAGAGTCCCTAATGGATCAGCGAGTTAAATTAATCAGCGACTGGCTTAGCGGTAACTACAGCAAAAGCCAGTTGAGTCGCCGTCATGGCATCAGCCGTCCCACGGTTGATAAATGGCTAAACCGGTATGCAGATCGAGGCTCTGATGGCCTCAAAGAGCTGTCCCGCAAGCCGTACCACTGCCCGCACCAGACGAGTGACGAGATCATCAGCAGACTGCTCGAAAAGAAAAACGAGCACCTGGATCGCGGCCCGAAACAGCTGATCCAGCGCTTGCGAAATGCAGAGCCTGAGATTGTCTGGCCTGCTGCAAGTACCGCGGGGTTATGGCTGAAGAAAGCTGGACTCGTATCGCCTCGTAAGCGCGCTCATCCCCGCCCTCATAGCTCGGCCAAGTTACGCGAGGCCAATGAACCCAACCAAACCTGGTGCGCCGATTTCAAAGGTCAGTTCAGAACCAAGGACGATCGTTGGTGCTACCCCCTGACCATTACAGACCACGCCAGCCGCTATCTACTGCTTTGCAGAGGTCTTCTCGGCACTCACGGCGAGCCCACGCGGCAAGGCTTTGAGTGGGCGTTCAGGGAGTATGGGATACCTGATGTTATACGAACCGACAATGGCTCGCCGTTCGCCTCAACTGGCTTGGCGAGGCTATCGAGCCTGTCGGTATGGTTTATCAGGCTCGGCATTTATCCGGAAACGATCAAGCCTGGGCGCCCGGATCAAAACGGTCGGCACGAACGCATGCACCGCACCTTAAAAGCCGCTGTACTCAAGCCTGCGGCCGATAACCTGCTACGACAACAGTTGCTCTTTGAAGAGTTCGTGCACGACTTCAACTACTACAGGCCCCACACTGCTTTGGACATGAAAGTACCCGCCGAAGTGTACAGCTCATCGGCAAGGATTTACCCGGGCTACGTACCTGCGGTGGAGTACGGAGAAGATGTGGATGTAAGACGAGTACGAAGCAACGGAGAGATCAAATGGAAAGGCTCGCACATATTCTTGGGCGAAGCCCTGATAGGCGAGCAAGTAGCTTTGAAGGAAGTAGCTGATGATGTGTGGGATCTGTACCTTTGCAGCTACCCTTTGGGCAGGCTTGAGCGCGGTGCAAAACGCGTCTCAAGCCTGTAAATGTGTAAACGATGTACCCGGTTAGATGTGTAAAGGATGTACCGGTCTCTACACAGCGAATCCTCCAACACCAAGATACATCTGGTCGTGGATGCGTATGGCAGCGACTTCACGTCATTTGCCCCCCCAAGTTCCCCCGCGGATTGCAAACAGGCTCCCAACGCTCCCGGAGGCATGACGGCAGATCACCGATCTTCCGAAAAAGACAACGTTAGCGATGCCATTTTCGAACAAGCCCCACTCCAAGGAATGCACGTGTAGTTTCCATCACGCAAAAAACCACAAGGCATCTCGCCCCCGTGACAAGCGCCTGTACCGTCATCGCAATCCGGTCGATATCACTTTTTATTTATCAAGCAGTAGCGCGGCGATGCCACACGCCTGCCAAGAATTTGCCATCGCTGCTCGCTCCCGCAGACATGCTAACTGGCACCTTAGATACGCATCTCGGGACGATACGTTTTAGAGGGATGAGTAGATATGGAAGATGACAAACCTGAAGGTGCTACGACAACGCGAATCCCCGCATAAGGCGCTACAAGTAGCAACCAGAATGCTGCGCCTTGCCAAAGAGGCGACGGAAACCCGACTAAGGAATCAAAAACTACTTTCTTGCAGGCGAAAAAAAAGGGCTTAGGTAACACCTAAACCCTTGATTTTACTGATTCTCGGCGGGGAACCAGGGATTCGAACCCTGGGAACGCTATTAACGTTCGCCGGTTTTCAAGACCGGTGCATTCAACCACTCTGCCAATTCCCCGATGTTCCGATAAAACGCTTTGCAAAGGTGCAACAGAAGCTAGCCTTGGATAAGAACCCTGGGAACGCTATTAACGTTCGCCGGTTTTCAAGACCGGTGCATTCAACCACTCTGCCAATTTCCCGTACTTCAAACTCAACAACCGCTAGCGTGCAAGTAAAAAGCACCAGAGATAAGACCCCCGTACCTGATACAATCGGCGGCTTCAGACTTTCGCCTTAAACCATCCAGCCACACTGCCTACCGTTGTTGCGGGCGCCATAATACCTGAATGAAACACGTTGTCAAACTCTCTTGATCGCTTGTTTCAGAGCCTCTGCTATGATCTTTGCTACTTAACATTTCCAACCACAGGAGTATCGCCATGCGCGAACAGGATTACGCCGTTAATAACAGCGTGCAGGCCGAGCAGCTAGAAGTTAGCCGCGTCCTGCGCAACACGTACGGTTTGCTGGCCCTTACCCTCGCTTTCAGCGGTGTGATGGCTTATGTCTCGCAGCAGATGCGGGTCGGTTACCCTAATATTTTTGTTGTACTGATCGGTTTTTACGGTCTGTTTTTCTTGACCAACAAGCTTCGTGATTCGGCATGGGGCCTGGTGTCCGCTTTTGCCCTGACCGGTTTCATGGGTTTCTTGCTGGGCCCGATTCTGAATCGTTACCTGGGCATGCAGGGCGGCGCCGAGGTGGTTAGTTCGGCATTTGCAATGACGGCCCTGGTGTTTGGCGGCCTGTCTGCCTATGTGCTGATCACTCGCAAGGACATGAGCTTCCTGGGCGGTTTTATCACTGCCGGTTTCTTTGTTCTGCTGGGCGCGACACTGGCGAGCTTCTTCTTCCAGATCAGCGGCCTGCAACTGGCGATCAGCGCTGGCTTCGTACTGTTCTCTTCGGTCTGCATTCTGTTCCAGACCAGCGCCATCATTCATGGCGGTGAGCGCAACTACATCATGGCCACCATCAGCCTGTATGTGTCGATCTACAACCTGTTTATCAGCCTGCTGCAAATTTTCGGCATCATGAGCCGCGACGACTGATCGACATCCGCTACGCAAAAGCCCGCTTCGGCGGGCTTTTTGTTGTCTGCTGCAAGCATCTTGAGGCATCTGGCTTTATCATTGCCGCAGATTTGCTGACAGAGCCCACCATGAAATTTGCCATTGCCCTTTATTCTGCGGCCCATGCGCCCTCTTCCCGCCGAGCCCTACGCTTTGCCGAGGCAGCGCTGGCTAGCGGCCATGAAATTGTTCGGTTGTTCTTCTATCAAGATGGCGTGCACAGCGCTTCGAGCAATATTGTGACGCCGCAAGACGAGCAGGATATCGCGCAACAATGGGCGACGTTCGTCAGCCAGCATCAGCTCGATGGTGTGGTCTGCATTGCCGCCGCCTTGCGCCGTGGTGTGCTGAATGAAGACGAAGCCGCACGCTACCAACGGCCCGGGGTCAACCTGAAAGCTCCGTGGGAGTTGTCGGGGCTTGGGCAATTACACGATGCCATTCAAACGGCTGATCGACTGATCTGCTTCGGAGGGCCTTGATATGTCCAAGTCGCTGTTGATTATCAGCCGACAGGCGCCCTGGTCTGGCCCCGGCGCGAAGGAAGCACTGGATATTGTGCTGGCAGGCGGTGCGTTTGATCTGCCGATTGGCCTGCTGTTTTTGGATGACGGTATTTTTCAGCTGCTGGCGAATCAAAATGCCACCGCCATTGAGCAGAAGAACCTCTCGGCCAACCTGCAAGCCCTGACCATGTTCGGCGTAGACGATTTGTATGCCTGCAACCACAGTTTGAGCGAGCGCGGCATCAGTCCCGCAGGGCTTGCGGTAGCTGATGTGCAGTCGCTGTCGACTGAAGAAGTCCGCGCACTTATTGACCGTTACGACCAAGTGATCACTCTCTGATGTCGACTCTACACGTTCTGAGCCACTCACCCTTTTCCGACACCCGTCTGGGTAGCTGCCTGCGCTTGCTGGGTAGCGACGATGCCTTACTGCTTAGCGGTGACGCGGTATATGCCGTACTGCCTCAAGGCAGCGCTCTGACGCCCCTTCAGGAGAAAACCGTGTTTATCCTTGAGGAGGACTTGCTGGCGCGCAACCTTGATTGCCCGCAATGGGCAACATGTGTGGATTACCCGGCCTTCGTCGAACTGTCGATTCGTTATGACAAGGTCAACAGCTGGCTATGAATACGCTCACACTCAATGGTAAAAATATCGAGCTGGACAAAGACGGCTACTTGCTCGATCTCAACGATTGGTCTGCCGAGGTTGCTCAGGCATTGGCCGCGCAAGCAGGGCTTGAGTTAAGCCCTGAGCACTGGGAAATCCTCGAGCTGCTGCGCAGCTTCTATCAGGAGTTTGAGCTGTCGCCTGCCACGCGCCCGCTAATCAAGTACACCGCGCTTAAACTGGGGCCTGACAAAGGCAACAGCCTGCACCTCAACCGACTGTTTAATGGCACCCCAGCCAAACTCGCCGCTAAGCTGGCGGGCCTGCCCAAGCCGACCAATTGCCTATGAACACTCCCGCTGCGCTGACTCTCGAAACTCCAGCCGAACACCCTTTTGCGCAATTTGTGCGCATCCTGGGCAAAGGCAAACGTGGTGCCCGCAATCTGACCCGCGAAGAAGCTCGCGAGGCAATGGGTATGTTGCTCGACGAAAAAGCAGAAGACACGCAATTGGGCGCCTTCCTGATGTTGCTGCGGCACAAGGAAGAAAGCCCCGAGGAAATGGCCGGTTTCACTGAGGCAGTGAGGGAGCGTCTGATGGCGCCCGCGATCAGTGTCGACATTGACTGGCCGACTTACGCAGGTAAAAAACGGCACCTGCCCTGGTATCTGTTGGCCGCCAAGTGCCTGGCGCAAAATGGCGTGCGTATTTTTATGCATGGCGGTGGTGCCCATACCGCGGGCCGACTGTACAGCGAGCAACTTCTCGACGAGCTGGCCATTCCACTGTGCCGCAACTGGCAAAGCGTTAGCGAGGCTCTGGATACAGGCAACCTGGCGTTTATGCCACTGCAGGACTGGGCGCCGCAATTGCAGCGCATGATTGACCTGCGCAACACCCTGGGCCTGCGTTCGCCGATTCACTCACTGGCACGCATTCTTAACCCGTTGAGTGCGCGCTGCGGCCTGCAAAGCATCTTCCACCCTGGGTATCAAAGCGTGCATCGTGAGGCTAGCGGGTTGCTGGGGGACACCAGCATCGTGGTCAAAGGCGATGGCGGCGAAGTTGAAATCAATCCCGACACCCTGAGCCATCTTTACGGCACTACGGCGGGAGTCAGTTGGGACGAAGAGTGGCCGGCATTGTCTGCGCAACGTCACGTAAAACCGGCGTCGCTGGAGCCCGAGCACCTTAAGGCGCTATGGCGTGGCGAAGTTGAAGACAGCTACCCGCAATTGGCCCTGCTCTCGACTATGGCCCTGGCATTACGCGGGCTGGGTACACCGCGGGAGCAAGCCTTTGAGCTGGCACAGCGCTATTGGGATAACCGTGACAAATCGATTTAAGCGCATTGCACCCGCCCACTTACGAGAAACCCCATGCTTATTCCTTACGACCAGCTTGAACCTGACACCCTCACCCGTCTGATCGAAGACTTCGTAAGTCGCGATGGCACTGACAACGGCGATGACACCCCCCAGGAGACCCGTGTGCTGCGGGTTCGGCATGCACTGAGCAAAGGCCAGGCGGTCATTTTCTTTGACCTCGAAAGCCAGCAATGCCAGCTCATGCCCAAGCACGCAGTGCCAAAAGAGTTCTTTGATTAACCCTTGGCAAGGGGACCAATGACCAGGCGCCCTGCCCGCTGGCTTTTTATCCGCTCATAAATCTCTGATCGATGAACACTGACATGCTTGGGGGCCTCGACCCCCAAACGAATGCTGTTGCTGTTCACAGCAATGATGCACACGTAAATGTCTTGCCCGATTGAAATACGCTCACCGGCAGCACAACTCAGTATCTGCATGACTCTTATCCTGAAGGGTGGGTAGCCACAAAGACTGCACGGCATAAAATCACCCTTCAATCCCTACAAGAGAATTCAGCACAGGCCTACTACTGCATCGGTTAACTCCTACAGCGCAGTCGCCGAATCGTGTCTTTTACGGCGTTGAAAAGCGCGGCCCCAGCAAGATAATGGTCGCGCCAATCACACACAGCCCAACCCCTATCCAGTCAGAACTCAACGGTCGTACACGCTCCACGACCGCCAGCCAGGCAATGGACGTCACAATATAAATCCCGCCATAAGCGGCATAGGCGCGCCCGGCATAGGTCGCCTCGATTTTTGTCAACAGCAGGGCAAACAGCACCAGGCTCAACAGCGCGGGCAATGCCCACCATGCGCTCTTGCCTTGGCGCAACCACATCCAAAAGCCATAGCAACCGGCAATTTCAAACAGAGCTGCCAAAAAAAACCAAACGTAATTAAGCATGCGTGATGCCTCCGGATATGCAGCGCGCCACCCTACCTGCGGGCTGGCTGGCGATCAAGACAGAACTGTTTTTGAGCCCAAGGTAGAAAAAGTTGAATTATTCACCTGGCAGTCGAGTCGGATTTTGTAAGCACTGCCCATCCTTGTTCCTAAAGCGGCGCCCCGTAGAACTTCAACGTTGACGGAACACATCAAGAAGGAAATGCCCATGACCACGATTCTTCTGATCATCCTGATTTTGCTGCTAGTTGGCGGGCTCCCTGTGTTCCCGCACTCAAAGAGCTGGGGGTATGGACCCTCGGGCATCATCGGGACCGTGCTGGTTGTACTGTTGATATTGCTTTTACTCGGCAAAATTTGACGCCCGTAACACAATAAAAAAGAGGCCCTAAGGCCTCTTTTTTATTCACATGGCTGATTACTTCGGATCAGCCACACCTGCGGTGTTATCCAGCAGGCTTTTGGTCGCGGTTTGCAGGAAGGATTCGAGCTTCTGTTTAAGCACGGCTTCGTCCGGCGAATCGGTCACCACTTTGGCTTCAGCATTGGCACCCAACTTGTACTGCCAAATCTTGGGCGGCATATCCTTGGGCTGAACCAGCAACTGGTCGTCACTGATGATCGCCACTGTCTGGTCATTGCCAGACGGCTTGATCACACCGCTGCCCTTGTCGCCTTCAGGCAGAGTGAGCAGGTCACGACCCCAGCATTGCTGACGGAACTCGCCACCCAAACGGCCCATGATGGTTGGCACGATGTCGACCTGAGTCCCCACAATGTCAGTACGGGCCCCAAATTTTTCCTGAATGCCAGGACCGATCAGCAGCAATGGCACGTTAAAACGCCCAAGGTCCATCTCGGATATCTGCTGTTCGTTGCCGAAGCCGTGGTCACCGACCACCACAAACAGGGTTTCCTTGAAATATGGCTCTTTGCGCGCTTTTTCGAAGAACTGGCCCAACGCCCAGTCCGAGTAACGCATCGCGGTCAAATGCTCGTTGAGCGAACCACGATCCGTCACCGGCTCAACCGGCAACGGCGTAGGCAAGGCATACGGCGTGTGGTTGGACAGGGTTTGCAGCAACGCATAGAAAGGCTCTTTGCCTTCACGCTTTTTCAGCTCTTCCAGGCCACGATTGAACATGTCCTGATCGGACACGCCCCAAGTAGGATCAGAGAACACCGGGTCAACGAAATCGTTACGACCAACAAAAGTGGTCATCCCCTGGTTGCTGAAGAAACCTGACTGGTTGTCCCAGGCAAAATCGCCGTTGTAGACATACACGTCATCGAACTTGCGTGCGCTAAGCAGCTCTGGCAGGCCAGACAGCTTGTGGCTGCCTTCCGGGGTCTGCATCAGGTATTCAAAGCCCGGCAGGTTCGGGAAGCAGGCCATGGTGGCAAACATGCCCTGGTGGGTATGGGTGCCGTTGGAGAAGAAGCGCTCAAACAGCAAGCCTTCCTTGGACAGGTTGTCGAAGTACGGCGTGATATTGCCCGGACGACCTAGCGCGCCCACCGAGTGACCGGCGAAGCTTTCCATCAGGATCACGACAACGTTCTTGATCGGCAGGGTTTTTTCCGCAGGCGGCGTGGTATCACGACGTACAGCAGCAGTGTCCGGATCGACCAGCTTGTCGTTCGCGGCCAGCAACATATCGCGCACGGTTTGTTGAGCTACCGGCTGTTCCAGCGTGGCCTTCCAGGTATTGGCGCGGTCATCACCGAAGCGGCTTTTGGCTGCTGCAATCAGGGACAGAGAGCCGTTCAGACCCAATTGGTTAGCGAAGTTGGAGTCTGTTGTGTAGGCATCACCCCAGCGCAGCGGAGGACCTTGGCGCAAAGTACCGCGAGCAGCCACCACACACACCAACAGCAGCACCACAAACACCGCAACGCGGCCATACCAAGGCGCTACGGCACGGGATCCGCCTGCAGTAGCCACGGTCGAGCTGGAGCGAGTTACGCGGTCAGCGCCTCGGAAGGCAAAGTACAAAATGACGGTGCCAACAGCCCAGGCCAGCAGGTAACGCACGACCGGGAAGCCATACCAGAGCATGCTCATCACGGTTTTCGGGTCTTCCTTCACGTACTGGAAAACCAGACCGTTAAGGCGTTGATGGAATTCACGATAGAAGTCCATCTCCATCAGGCCCAGAAACAGCGCCAGGCTGCTGGCAGCAGTCAGCCAGAAGCGCAGCACGCCGCGCGCAGCCATTGCCTTGACGCTGAGCAGCGCCAGCAGCAGAGGAATGCTGAAGTAGACAACAATACGAATGTCAAAACGCAAGCCGTTGGCGAACGCTTCAAGGAAAGTAGAGGCCGGGGTATCGAGGATCATTTCCCGGTTATAAACCAGCAATGCCACCCGCAGCAGGGTGAACATCACCATCATGATCAAGGCACAGAGCAGCGTAAACGCCAGATGCGATTTGACAGTCGGTTGCAACATACGCGTGGCCGCGTGTTGTTGTCTTGGGGCGTCCGGGTTTGCCATGTCGTTTTAGGACCCATTGGTTCAAGTTGAAGTGGCTTTATCACCGGTGGCTTGCCACGGGTGCATCGCTCTCTATTACGCAAAATTTGGCCGTCGACTGACTGCTAAATACCAAGCCAGAGCCGTTTAACGAGTCGATCGAGCAGAAAAATGCGCGCGAATTGTCTTAAAGATACCGTGAAAATTTCGTGCAGAGCACATTTTGAAACATAAAAAAGGGCCATCAGGCCCTTTGTTACTATTACAGAAGCTTAATCGTTGCTTGGCGTGTTGGCTGCCAGCTGACAACTGGCCAACTTAAATGCGCACATTGCCCCGCGGCCCGGCGATGGCCCAAATGACCAGCCCCAGTACCGGCAGGAAGAGGATCAACAACACCCAGAGGATTTTCGCCCCGGTCCCGGCACCGCTTTTGAGCACATTGATGATGGCCCAGATATCCAGAGCCAGAATGATCAGACCAATCAGACCATTAAAGGTTGAACCCATGATGACGCTCCTGAGTGAGTACTTGTGCACATAGGATAGTCACCCGTGGCCGGGGTTCAGTTTTTTATTGCACTGGCCCGGCGTCAGACGTGCACTGCCACTTTCAAGGCTTCCAGCGAAGGTGCCGCAGCAATACCGGCTTCTGCGCACAGCTCGAGTACGCGCGGCACGTCATTGCCGTAAACCAGCACCACCTGGATTTCATCATCCAGCGGCTGGCTGAGGTTCAGCAACACATAGCCACCATTTTGCGGGTTCATGCTGCCCATCTGGATCTGAATCCGGTTCAGTGCCGTCAGCGGCTCCGTCTTGGCCAGCTGTTTGGGCTTGATATTGAACGCTACGCCCGGGCCAAACGAGTCGACGATCTGGGCAAACAGATCCATGTAGGTGTCTGCCTGAAACAAGACTGTATCCGGCAGGCTGCCCACAACCACCCACTCACCCAATGGGATGGGGAAGCTGTCGTCGTAGTTGATGTCCGGGTTGGCAGCCAGAAACCCAGCCTGGTCGGCGTACGCTTGAGCCGCCTCATCAGCAATCGCGGCGATTTCATCGTCGCCCATGCACCCAGAGCTGATTTTGCTGATGAGTTCAACGAGAGTGGTTTTCATGGGCGAGGCCTGTCACAAGGAAAATTAAGGGCGCGAAGGATATAACAATTGCGCCCTTCAAGGGCAATCAGCCCAGCAGCTTCTCGAGTTGAGCTACCGCCTCGGTAGCTCCCATGGTCTTGGCCGCATCCAGTGCCGTAATGCCGTTGGCGTCCTTGGCTTTTGGATCGGCACCCTTGCTGACCAGGTAATCAATGATCGGCGTGCGGTTGAACATCGCGGCCATCATCAACGCAGTCCGGCCATCAAACGAAGCGCCTTCTACTTGCGCGCCGCCCTCGACCAAAGTTTTGACCATCTCCAGATCGCCCTTGAAAGCTGCACCGGCAATCGGACTTTGGCCGTTGTCGTTGCGGATTTCAGGATCGGCATTGTGCTCCAGCAAAACCTTAACGGCCTCTACGTGCCCGTGATAGCTGGCCAGCATCAACAGGGTATCGCCCTTGTGATTGCGCAAATTGGCGGGTAAGCCCTTGCTCAGCAAGGCTGCCAGCATCGCGGCATCGCCGTCGCGCGCCTTATTGAACACCTGCTCGGCAAAGTCGGCGGCCTCTTCTGGGGTCATCTGCCGGTTTTGGTCTGCTGGCTTGTCGTCTGACATGTAAGGCTCCACGTTCGTTACAAAAAAACCTAGTTTCCTGAGACGGAGCAAATGTGTCATCCCTTTTTTACTCAAGATGCTCATAGAGACAATTAATCAACGGTCAAAGATTGATAAGCACATGGCAAAATGCAGGATGCACGATGCCCATTCATGCAGAATGCACGACACATCGATTTACGCAAAAATATAAGTAATTGATTTTAAACGATTTTTTAAAAAATCAATGATGGCACAATCACTGCACCTTCTACTCCATACAAGCCCTTCAAGAGCTATGGAGCTGAACACATGAGCATGATCCAGGAAAAATTCGCATCGTTGTTCTCCAACCACACCGTGACCGTCAAGCCACGCCCAGATGGCGGCGTGTTGCTGACCCTGTGTGACAGTGATGGCAAGCAGACCCAGCGCACACTTTCTTACGCGCAACTGCACACCGCAGAGCAATTGACTTGGGCCATCAGCGCTATTCGCCGCGACCTGGCGGGCTCAGCCAGTGAGCTGCCGACCATTTCGCTGCTGCAAAGCCAGCATCGCTTCGCCCTGCCGACTTATCACAGCCGCTAAACCGTGAATGCCACATACAAAAAAGCCAGCATTCGCTGGCTTTTTTACTGTGTGCAGCAGTCGCACCCCTGGAATGATCCAGGCAAACCGGATCACTCCCTGCAACAACATGAGCAGCGTGATTAATCTTCGAGGCGCGGGAAACGATTGGCGATGTCTTCGCCAGTAAAGTCCGCGACCCAGCCTTCAGGGTTTTTGAACAGCCGGATGGCAACAAAATGCGGATGCTCGCCCATATCGAACCAGTGCCGCGTGCCTGCTGGCACTGAGATCAGGTCGTTCTTTTCGCACAAAACTGCATAAATATAATCTTCAATGTGCAGCGTAAACAGCCCACGTCCGGCGACGAAAAAACGCACCTCATCTTCGGCATGACGATGCTCATCGAGGAATTTGGCGCGCAGTTCGGCTTTTTGCGGGTGATCGCTATTAAGGCTGATCACGTCAACGGCGACATAGCCACCCTCGCTCATCAGCCGGTCAATCTGGGGGCGATAGGCGTTGATCACTTGTTCCTGACTGGCACCCGGCTGAATTGGCGCGCCCGCCTGCCAACGGTCAAAGCGCACACCCTGCTCGGCCAGCGTGGAGGCGATGTCTTCAAGGTGGGTCAGCACCTTGTTCGGTAGCTCGGGGCTCGATACGTGATAAACGGACAGGCTGCTCATGGGGCGTGGTTCCTCGGCTTCGGCGCGCACTCGGCTTTTACAGACCGCTCAGGCATACCGGTCAAATCAAGTGATGGGCTTCTTCACAACGAAGTCAGCGTTAACGATTGAGTACTGCGCGGGTTTTCAGTTCGCCTTCAAACAGGAGTTCGAAGGCTTCAATGATATCCAGGCTCAGGTGTTCACGGATAAGGCTCCTGGCCTGTCCTCTTGCAGTCGAGTGCCAATGATAACGGCTGCGGCCAACGCTGCGAGGCTTGCCATACTAAAGGTGATAGCGGGGCCCAGCGTGTTCCAGCTGTAGCCGGAGTACAGCGCCCCCACAGCTCCGCCGATACCGGCCAACGTGGCATACAGGGCCTGGCCCTGCCCTTGTTGGCCGGGGCCGAAACTGCGCTGCACAAAGGTCATGGCCGATGCATGAAAACTGCCGAAGGTTGCGGCGTGCAGCAGCTGCGCCAGCAACAGCACCCACAAGTGCTCGGCAAAAGAGCCCAACAGCAGCCAGCGCAAGGCGGCCAGCATAAAGCTGAACATCAACACCCGCCGCACCGAGAACTTCAGCAGGATGCGGCGCATGGCCAAAAACATCAGCACTTCGGCAACCACCCCCAAGGCCCAGAGCAAGCCAATCACGCCACGGCTGTAACCCAGGTCTTCAAGGTGCAAGGTCAGAAAGGTGTAATACGGTCCGTGGCTCATTTGCATCAACGCGACACAGACATAAAACGCCAGCACGCCCGGACTGCACAGCTGCTTTAAAAAACCACCCACGATGAGCTTTCGTCCCTGACTGGAAGGCTGCGCGTTCGGCACCCAGAGGCTGCACAACACAATCCCGGCCATGATTACGATCAACGCTACCGGGTAGATATCCAGGCTCAGCCACTCGAACAGGCGCCCCAAAATCACCACGGTAAGAATGAAGCCGATCGAGCCCCACAGGCGAATCTGACTGTAGCGTTCAGGCTGCTCACGCAAGTGGGCGAAGGTGATGACTTCAAATTGCGGCAACACGGCGTGCCAGAAGAACGCGTGCAACGCCATCACCAGCGCCAGCCAGACGTAACTCTGGCTAACAAAAATCAGCGCAAAACTGAGCAAGGTACACAGCGCACCCAAACGCACGATCAACAGACGCTGGCCGGTGTAGTCGCCCAGCCAGCCCCACAGGTTGGGGGCCACGCAACGCATCAGCATCGGGATGGCAACCAGCTCGCCTATGCGTGCGCTGGAGAAGCCAAGGTGATGGAAGTACAGCGCCAGAAACGGCGCTGTCGCGCCGAGCAAAGCGAAATAGAAAAGATAGAACCCTGACAGGCGCCAGTAAGGAAGTGTCGCCACGGCCGTCAGACCGTAGCGCTCAACAGCCCTTGCATTACAACTGGCCCAGCACTGGTGTGCTCACTCGCACATCAGCGTTCTGGCCACGATGACGCAGCAGATGGTCCATCAACACGATGGCCATCATCGCTTCGGCAATCGGCGTGGCACGAATGCCAACGCACGGGTCATGGCGGCCCTTGGTGATCACATCCACCGGATTGCCATGAACATCGATCGAACGACCCGGCGTGGTGATGCTCGACGTTGGCTTGAGGGCCAAATGCGCAACGATCGGCTGACCAGACGAAATGCCGCCCAAAATGCCGCCTGCGTTGTTGCTAAGGAAGCCTTCAGGAGTCATCTCGTCGCGGTGCTCGGTGCCGCGCTGGGCAACGCTGGCAAAACCGGCGCCAATTTCAATGCCTTTGACCGCGTTGATGCTCATCAGCGCATGGGCCAGCTCGGCATCCAGACGATCGAAAATCGGCTCGCCCAAACCTGGAATCACGCCTTCGGCGACTACGGTGATCTTGGCACCGACCGAGTCCTGGTCACGGCGCAGTTGATCCATGTAGGCCTCAAGCTCGGGCACTTTGTCCGGATCGGGGCTGAAAAAGGCGTTTTCTTCGACTGAATCCCAGGTCTTGAACGGAATTTCAATCGGGCCCAACTGGCTCATGTAGCCACGAATCACGATGCCCTGGGTTGCCAGATACTTCTTGGCAATTGCACCTGCGGCTACCCGCATGGCCGTTTCGCGGGCCGAGCTGCGACCGCCACCACGGTAATCGCGCTCACCGTATTTGTGGTGGTAGGTGTAATCGGCGTGGGATGGGCGGAACAGGTCCTTGATCGCAGAATAGTCCTTGGACTTCTGATCGGTGTTGCGGATCAGCAGGCCGATGGCGCAACCGGTGGTGCGACCTTCAAAAACCCCGGAAAGGATTTCGACTTCGTCGGGTTCCTGACGCTGAGTCGTGTGACGACTGGTGCCGGGTTTGCGTCGATCCAGATCACGCTGCAAGTCTTCAAGAGACAGCTCAAGCCCGGGCGGGCAGCCATCAACAATGGCGACCAACGCCGGACCATGGCTTTCGCCAGCGGTGGTGACAGTGAACAGCTTGCCGTAGGTATTGCCGGACATGCAGGGCGCTCCGCGAAAATCAGCCGATTGAATTCAGCCCGGAATCTGTTTTTTTGTTGCAGCCACAACAAAGCATGAACAGATCCCAGATAACTAAGTGCGCCAGTATACGCAGGCTACCTCTGTAGTTCATCCTCGAACCTTACTCATCCGGGTTTGTCCAACCGGCACATTAGACAATGATGGCGCTATGATGCTTCGAATACTCTTTTTAGCACTGACCCTGT
The DNA here is from genome assembly GCF_037055265.1 of Pseudomonas sp. ML2-2023-6. NCBI lineage: Bacteria > Pseudomonadati > Pseudomonadota > Gammaproteobacteria > Pseudomonadales > Pseudomonadaceae > Pseudomonas > Pseudomonas sp. ML2-2023-6. Next base: position 4,088,440 of record NZ_CP146347.1, read on the forward strand.
TCGGCACCCAGGCCCTGGCGGCCCCTCCTTCTAATGTCTTGCTGCGACCCATTGAGCTGGATACCGGCTCTGGCACGCTGTATGGCTCGTTGGTGCTACCCAAGAGCGACAAACCCGTGCCTGTAGTGCTGATCATTGCCGGCTCCGGCCCTACTGACCGCGATGGCAACAACCCTATTGGCGGGCGTAACGACAGCCTGAAAAAACTGGCATGGCGCCTGGCACAGAGCAATATCGCCAGTGTGCGCTTCGACAAGCGCGGCATTGCCCAAAGCCAGCCTGCCGGGCCCGACGAGCGTCAGTTGAACTTCGATCAATATGTCTCCGACGCCGTCGCTTGGGGCAACAAGCTCAAGAGCGACCCGCGCTTTGGCAAGGTGTTTGTGCTCGGGCACAGTGAAGGCGCACTGATCGCCAGCCTGGCAGCACCTAAAATTGGCGCCGCCGGGGTGGTCTCCATTGCGGGCACGGGACGTCCGGTCGGCGTGTTGTTGCGCGAACAACTGCAACGCAATCACCTGCCACCTGCCCTGCTCAAGCGCAGCTTTGAGCTGATCAGCACTCTGGAGGCCGGCCAAACCGACGACAACGTACCCACTGACCTGCAACTGGTGTTTCGCCCCTCCGTGCAGCCGTACATGGTTAGCCTGCTGCGCTACAACCCGGCTACCGCCTTTGCTGCATTAAAAATGCCAGCACTGATCATTCAGGGCACTCACGACATTCAGGTTGAGGTCAAGGATGCGCGCCTGCTCAAGGCAGCCAAGCCCGATGCCGTGCTGACCCTGATCAATGGCATGAACCACGTGATGCGCATCGTGCCCATGGACATGAAACGCCAGGTGCAGTCGTACAACGATCCCAATCAGCGGCTGGCTGGTGAGTTGGGTGACCGAACTGTGCGCTTTATCACGAAAGTGAACGCGGGCCAGCCCTACAGTACTGCGCATAACGGCCGATAAACCTGTGTCGGCCGCCTTTGCTTAGCTGACATTTCGGGCTAGCACAGGATTGAGCCGCTATGAGCGACACCCCATCACAACCCGCCGGGCCTGAGACAGCGGCAACGCCCGAAGCACCGCCGCTGCCTTGGGCTGACGTGCAACCTGAGCATTTCAGGATGCTGCGTCTCGCCCCCTTGCAGACCGACCGCAGCACGGGAGCGCGGCCCTTGCGCTTCGTGCAGTTCGGCTCTGCCGAGCGCCACAGCAAGGAGCTCAGCCTGCTGCGCCTGACTCTCTCGCTGCCTGGCCAGCGGGTACGCAGTGAACAAAACCATCTTGACGTGTGGGTCGACCACACCACCCGCCGCGTGCGTATCAGCCCTGAACGCGGTTTGCAGGTAGAACCGCTGAACCGCGGAATTGGCCGTTTTCTGCTGGCCCAGGCCGTGCTGTGGGCGCAGAAGAGATGGTCGCAGTACCGCATTGCCGGAACCGACCTGCCCAGCAGGGACGCGTTGAACGAAGACAGCCGCCTGCGTCGCGATCATTTCTTGCGTGTGCATGGGTTTGATGTGGTGTATGCCGACGCCCAGTATCTGAAAGCACGGATCGAAGACGTGCTGGTAGGCGAACTGCTGGATAGCTGGAACGTCGAAAAGCTGCAGATTCTGGACATTCTGGAGGCTGCGCACATGCTCCAGCAGGCCGAACAGAACCTGCTGGAACAAGATGTAAAACTGCGCGAAAAAGATGAAAAACTCAGCCGATACCAGCGCGAAGAGACTGGCCTGAGATTTACCATCACCTGCCTGGTGGCCTTTACGGTCTTCCAGGCAGGCTTGTTGATCTGGATTGCGACCCACCGCTGATACTGCAGCCATGTAGCCGCTGACGAGTAGAACGAGGCTGCGTCCGGCTGCGCAGCAGTCGCAAACCCTGAGTACCGGATTCAACTGGCGCACCATAACGCCTGATTTCACGATCGCTACCTCGCCGGAGCTCGACAGCGGCTACGATCAAACCCGCGAAGCAAACAACGCTTGATGCTCACGGCACTGCTCGGCAGTCAGCATAAACACGCCATGACCGCCGCGCTCGAAATCAAGCCAGGCAAAATCAACCTCCGGGTACAGCGACTCGACGTGAACCTGACTGTTGCCCACTTCAACAATCAGCAGGCCCTTCTCGGTCAGATGATCAGCCGCCTCGGCCAGCATCCGGCGCACCAGGTTCAGACCATCATCGCCGCAGGCCAGGCCCAGTTCCGGCTCATGCTGGTACTCGGCAGGCATGTCGGCAAAATCTTCTGCATCGACATACGGCGGGTTGGACACGATCAAGTCAAAGCGCTGCCCCGGCAAGCCATCAAAGCCGTCGCCCTGAACCGTGTACACACGCTCATCGACACCATGGCGCTCAATGTTCTGATTGGCCACTTCAAGGGCTTCAAAGGACAAGTCCGCCAGCACCACTTCAGCGTTCGGGAACTCATAGGCGCACGCAATGCCGATACAACCCGAACCGGTGCACAGGTCGAGAATGCGCGCAGGCTCAGTGCCAAACCACGGTTCAAAGCGTTTTTCGATCAACTCACCAATCGGCGAACGCGGAATCAAGACACGCTCGTCAACAATAAACGACATGCCGCAGAACCAGGCCTCACCCAACAGGTAGGCAGTAGGTACACGCTCTTCAATCCGGCGTTTGAGCAAATGTTGCAGATTGACCAGCTCATCGTCTTCAAGACGGCAATCGAGATAACTGTCCGCGATTTCCCACGGCAGGTTCAATGCACCCAATACCAGTTGACGGGCTTCGTCCCAAGCGTTGTCGGTGCCATGACCAAAGAACAGATCTTCCCCATGAAAGTGGCTAACGGCCCAGCGAATATGGTCGCGCAGAGTGCGCAGGCGGGAAGTGATCAATGGTCTTACTCCTCAAAATCGATTGGCGATTCTAACAGCCAAACCTCTACGCGCCAAAGTTGTGCCGGACGGTTAGACGCAAGACCGTTTTAAAATGTAAGACCACCTGCAAAAAAATGGCAAAATCGCTCCACTTTGTACATTTTGCGGCTCTGGCGCTGCTCCTTGACATGGCTACAGGCCAACAACCACGCCGCTTACACGACAGGCCATTCACATAAACGCTCCGCCAGTGGAGAATGTCGCAAAAGCCCCATTCAAAGGAGCCCCCGAATGCCCGCTTTAAAGACGATGTTTCAACTCACAGGACGTGGTTATGCCGCGGCCAACCTGAGCAACGCCAGCCTGCTGATCATCGATGCGCAAAATGAATACCTGAACGGGCCACTGGCCTTGTCCGGTATGGATGCTGCCACCGCCAACATCGCCCTTTTGCTTGAGGCGGCCCGCAAGGCCAAGCGTCCGGTAATCCATATCCGTCACCTAGGCACCGTAGGCGGCATGTTCGACCCCCAGGGCGAGCGCGGTGCTTTCATCAAGGGCCTGGAGCCCCAGGGCGATGAGCTGATTATCGAAAAACGCATGCCCAACGCTTTCAACGACACAGGCCTGCAAAAGGCGCTGGAGAACCTGGGTTCCCTGGATGTGATCGTCTGCGGCTTCATGAGCCACTCCAGCGTCAGCACCACCGTGCGAGCAGCCAAAGACTACGGCTTGCGCTGCACCCTGGTTGAAGATGCGTGCGCCACCCGGGACCTGCCTACTCCAGATGGCATCATCAGTGCGGCGCAGGTTCAGAAAGCCGAAATGGCGATCATGAACGACAACTTCGCCACCCTGACGCTGACTCAAAACCTGATTTGATCTGAGCCCACTTCCGAGGGCGGTCCCCAACCGCCCATCTGCAACCATCTACCTGCACGCGCGCCCAATTTCACGACACTCAGGAACAACCTGCCCATGTCCCTGTCGAAGGGCCGATACCCTTTAAGGAAAGATCGGAATGAAGATCTCCGATGGTTTTGATGCTCGACGCTTACGCCCAAAGGCACACAGCAACTGGCGTGCACGCCTGACTCTGACGTTTGCAGCCCTGCTGGCCCTGTTTGGCGCGCTGTTGGCGGCTGCGGGTGCTACCAGCCTGATTGGCCATCCAAACGCCCTGGGCGAGCTCAACGCCAGCCCCGCAGGCGCATCGTTGGTACTGGTGCTCGGCTTGCTGATCTGCTGGCTAGGAATCTGGATGTGGCGTCGCCGACGTCGCCTTATGCGCCAACCGCTCGGGCTGAGTATGGCTGCGCACTTGATGAAAAAGCACGACTGAAGCATATCCGCCGCCCGATCGTCGTCGACTTGGGTAAACTAGCCGCCCTTCGCGGAGGCTGACATGCAAGACGACGACTTTTCCCTGTTCAAAACCGAAATTCGCGGTGTTAAACCGATCAAGCATGATCGGGCCGACACCGGCAAACCCAAAGCTGACCGTGCGCAGTTGGCCAAATTGCGCCAGTCAGCCACCGTACGTACCAATGCGACCATCATCGACGGCCTGTCTGACCAGTTCGTGATTGATGTGGGCCCCGAAGATCAGCTGAGCTGGTCCCGTGACGGCGTACAAGAAAGCCAGATGCGCAAGCTCAAGCTCGGGCAGATCAGCTTCGAAGGCAGCCTTGACCTGCATGGCATGACGGTCGAAAAAGCCCGCGAAACCCTTTGGGAGTTTCTCGGCGAAGCCACCAAACTTGAAGTTCGCTGCGTACGCGTTACTCATGGCAAGGCCGTGCGCCTGGACGGCAAGCGCCCGATGATTAAAAGTCACGTCAATACCTGGCTGCGCCAGCATTCACAGGTACTGGGCTTTTGTTCCTGCCAGGCCAAACACGGCGGCGCCGGCGCCGTATATGTGATGCTCAAGCGCACCATGATGGAAGGTCGCGACGAGTAACAGCCTGTCATCAAGCTTGCAGCGTTGTGCCTGACTACCGGAATCAGGCAAAGCGCCTTCTGCGCGCACCCTCCCCTCGTTCAAGGCGCCCCGCCGACTTTCACATGTTCTTCACTCATTGGCCGTTAATCTGAAAACGATGCCCCCCTTGAGCCTGGCTCCAAATAGCCGTGCATCGATACAGTCTTCACCGGTGAGCAACAAGTCAGGACAAGGCCGTTCAGCGGTATAGCCCTATCCGAAAATGACTCTCGCGCCCAATACATCTCTTCATCGAAGCCCGGTGCGGGGACCTTTTCAGTTGGGCCAGGAAACCTGCCAGGCTCCAGCTACCGGCTTACGTGTACAGACCCATTACAATTAACAGGACATGCCGTCATGCCGTTACCCGTCACGCCGTCTTATGAGCACTGTTTACGTGAGTTATGCACCGTCTCAGAAGACACGGCACAACTGGCCGCCCGAATTGCTGTCGAGCTTCATCCGCAAGTGGTGTCCACCTCCCCCGCGGCGCTGCAGACGCAGTTGTTCCACCATATGCACGCAATAGGCTCGCAGCAGTCGCGCTGCGTGTCGCGATTGGCCGGCTGGTTGAATACCTTGGCCAGGCAAGGCGGGTTATCGCACAAGCAAGCTGCAACATTTCTGACTGAAGCCGCTGCCTTGGCTGGCCCCTCGGGCGTCATTCCAGACTGAAGCTCCCCGCTAATAAAACAAACAAAACTACAGCATTGTAGTGGTCAACTATAAGTCACTTGAATTGACCAAAACTTGCCTGCAACTTTTGCACACGGCCTTGCAAGGTAAAGCCATGCCTGTATTCGTGATCGATAATGACTCCAGGGATGCGAGCAGCGACGAGCGCAATCCAGGGTATGACTTACAAGATAAAATGACCGCATTGAATTACAAAATAGCGTGTCTACCCGCGCGAAAAGTATTCACGCACCTCGATCATATTCAGAGCGGTACGGCTTCAGCCACAGGGGGGTATTCTGACAACCACCGAAGAATCAAAATGCATAACCAAATCACCGGCTAACTGCAGCAGTTGAATCGCTCAACAGCTCAAAACATGATGCCCGCCCCTTTCAAAACGATGCTGACTGGCTCTACGAGCCCACCAAGCTTGCCCAACGTACGCAACCGTAACAGTCGACCATCGATCAGGCATAACCGCCAACTTTTTTCAGGAAGCCCGCTCAAAACTGCAGATCAGGGTGCGCAGACAATACAACTGCAGGCACACCTAAGCTACCATGTGCCCCATGGCAGGCATGAACCCTGCGTTTATCGCCAATCAGCTAGGCCACAGCGTACAAATGTTGCTACCAACGTATGCTAAATGGCTAAATTCCAGCGCAGACTGGAGCGAGCTCGGGAAACTCGAAAACAGCGTGATTGGTATAAAATTGGTACGACCCGATGAGGTGCCACTCTGAAACCCGCATGGAATATAGTCCTGTGACACTGGAACAAAACTACACCGCGATCCTCGGTCAACTCGGCGAAGACGTTTCCCGTGAAGGCCTGCTGGATACGCCAAAGCGTGCAGCCAAAGCCATGCAATACCTTTGCCGTGGCTATGAGCAAACCCTGGAAGAAGTCACCAACGGTGCCTTGTTCAGCTCTGACAACAGCGAAATGGTGCTGGTGAAAGACATCGAGCTGTACTCGTTGTGCGAACACCACCTGCTGCCGTTTATCGGCAAGGCCCACGTCGCTTATATTCCGAGCGGCAAAGTGCTGGGCCTGTCGAAAGTGGCACGCATTGTCGACATGTACGCCCGTCGCCTGCAGATCCAGGAAAACCTGAGCCGCCAAATCGCCGACGCTGTGATGCAAGTCACCGGCGCCTTGGGCGTTGCAGTGGTGATTGAAGCCAAGCACATGTGCATGATGATGCGCGGTGTCGAGAAGCAAAACTCGTCGATGATCACTTCGGTGATGCTGGGTGAGTTCCGCGAGAACGCGGCCACGCGCAGCGAGTTTCTCAGCCTGATCAAGTAACAGGCATACCGAAAAAGGCCGGCGTTTATCGCCGGTTTTTTTCGTCTGCGTGTTTTCAGGTAAGCTGCGCCTCTTCTTTCTTGCCCATGAGGCTTTTACTGTGTTTATCAAAGCGCTTCGCGTAGGCCTGGGTCAGCTCATCATCGCTGGCGATTTTATTACCCGCCCGAGCAAAAAACAGCGCCCGGCTGCCGCACAGGCGCAGGTTGATCAAGCTGCAAAGGGTCTGACCCTGTACCAGTTCCACGCCTGCCCGTTCTGTGTAAAAACCCGCCGCACGCTGCGCCGCCTGAATGTGCCGGTAGCTCTGCGTGATGCCAAGAACAACGAGCAGGACCGTCAGACCCTGCTGGAACAAGGCGGCAAGATCAAAGTACCGTGCCTGCGAATAGAAGAAGATGGCAAGACCACCTGGATGTATGAATCCAAGGTCATTATTGATTACCTGAACCAACGGTTTGCCAACGTTTAAGCTGCACTCTCAGTGAGAGCGAGCCTGCTCGCGAAAGCTTCTGACACCTTCGCGAGCAGGCTTTAGGGAATTTTAGTCAAGCATCCCCACATGCCGCGGATGGCTGGCCACCCGAGCAAGCCAGGCCTGAATACCCGGATAGCTGCTCAGATCAAACCCGCCCTGATCAGCCACATGGGTGTAGGCATACAACGTCACGTCCGCAATCGAGTACTGCTCACCCACCAGATATGGTGTGCGGTTGAGCTGTTGCTCCATTACGTCCAGCGCCTTGTAACCGCGTTTCTGCAGCTTGCGGTATTCCGCCAGACGATCCTCAGGCAGCCCCAGGTAGAACTGGATAAAACGTGCCACCGCGATATAGGGCTCATGGCTGTACTGCTCGAAAAACTGCCATTGCAGCACTTGCGTGCGCAAACGCGGCTCCGCGGGCAAAAACTCGCTGCCGTCGGCCAGGTAGTTGAGAATCGCATTGGACTCCCACAGGCACGTACCGTCTTCCAGCTCCAGCACCGGCACCTTGCCGTTGGGATTTTTCGCCAGAAATTCCGGGGTTTCGGTTTCGCCCTTGAGAATATCCACCGCGAACCACTGATACTCAAGACCCAGCAAATGCAGCATCAGCTTGATCTTGTAGCAGTTGCCCGAGTTGTAATCGCCATAAACCTTGAGCATCGCGCCTCCTTTAGGCCGCCTGGGCAGCCTGTGCCTGACGAATCACGTTAGCCAGGCGCTTGAGACCTTCGTGCAGACGCGCAGGGTCGATGTGACTGAAGTTCAGGCGCAGGCTGCCAACGTTCTGGTCCGGGTTGGCGAAGAACGGTTCACCCGGCATAAATGCCACGTTCTGCTCCAGTGCAGGTTTGAGCAAGGTACGGGTATCAAACGGCTGCTTGAGGGTCAGCCAGAAGAACAGCCCGCCCTGCGGTACATGCCAATCAGCCAGATCCGCGAAGTGTTCTTCCAGCGCCAGCTGAAAACCGTCACGGCGCACGCGATAGAAATCACGCAGTTCAGCCAGATGGTTGCTCATTTTCTCGGTGCCGATCCACTGCAGAGCCTGCCATTGACCGATACGGTTGGTGTGCAGGTCTGCCGATTGCTTGAGGCGCAGCAGGTGCGGGAACAGGTCCGGGCTGGCAATCAGGAAGCCAACGCGCAGGCCTGGCAACAAGGTTTTGGACACGGTGCCGGTGTAGATCCAGCTGGCTTTTTTCAGGCGGCTGACAATCGGCGTGGCGCTGCCACCGTCGAAATTCAGTTCGCGGTAGGGTTCGTCTTCGATCAGGGTCACGCCGAACTCATCCAGCAAAGCCGCTACCGCGTCGCGCTTGGTTTCGCTGTAACGCACGGCAGACGGGTTCTGGAACGTCGGGATCAGGTAGATGAACGCCGGCTTGTGTTTTTCCAGCTGCACACGCAACGCGGCCAGATCCGGGCCATCGGCTTGCAGCGGGAAGCTCAGGCACTCGGCGCCGAACAATTGGAAGATTTGCAGCGCCGCCAGGTAGGTCGGCGCCTCGAGCATGATTTCAGTGCCCTTGTCGATATACAGCTTGGCAGCCAGATCCAGCGCCTGCTGCGAGCCACTCAGCACAATGACCTGGCTCGCATCGCAATCAACACCCAGTGCGCGGGCCTCTGCGGCCAGCACTTCACGCAATGCCGGTTCGCCTTCGCTCATACCGTATTGACCCATCGAGGCTGGCATATCGGTCCAGTCGACTTTGGGCAGCATGGCCTCGGCCGGTAGCCCGCCAGCGAAAGACATGACTTCCGGACGTTGGGCCGCAGCCAGAATTTCACGAATCAAAGAGCTTTTCAGGCGGGAAACACGTTCGGAGAAGGCCATACAGATCACCGGTAGCGGAAGTAATTGGAAATAAGTCAAACTGGTTGACCGAAACTACGCCGCGAAGCCTAGATACGTCAATATGCTTGACCTTAAAAATCCGACCACTCAGCGCGCCGCCATGGAAGCCTTCTTCTTTGGCTATCAAGCATTTACCGCCAAGGCGGACGAAATGCTGGCACGCCGTGGGCTAAGTCGGGTGCATCAGCGCATTGTTTTCTTTATCGCCCATCACCCCGGTGTAAGCGTCAAGGAACTGCTGACATTGCTGGGTGTGAGTAAACAGGCCCTCAACACGCCATTACGGCAGTTGATCGAAATGGACCTGGTGCGCAGCGTCGCGCCCGAGACCGACAAGCGCAAACGCCTGCTGGAACTGACCGCTGACGGCGTGACCTTCGAGAAAAACCTGCGCCGCGAGCAGGTCAAATTACTCCAGCGAGTGTTCGCTCAGGCGGGTGACGAGGCGGTTAACGGCTGGTTGGCGATCAATCTTGCATTGGGTCAAAGCCGCCACGGCTAACCTGTGGGGTAGCCGACCCGGCACTTCGTCCACAATTTATAAAACATTATTTGCTTTATTTGTATACAAAAGCATAATTCATCTCGCCTGCGTTCTTGACCTAAAAGTCAATAAACCTGTCACCCGCCTCACCCAGTGCCCTTAAAAACAATAAAAGCCTGAGGAAATTACCGTGGACAGCCAAAAGTCTGAAATACCCGTCGCTGAACTTTCACCTCCCTCCCCCCGTGGCTGGCTGGAGCGTCTGTTCAAACTGTCGCTGCATGGCACCACGGTCAAAACCGAGCTGATCGCCGGGCTGACTACCTTTATCACCATGGCCTACATCATCTTCGTCAACCCCAACATCATGGCTGATGCTGGCATTGATCACGGCGCCGCCTTTGTCGCGACCTGTATCGCCGCCGCCCTCGGCAGCCTGCTGATGGGGCTCTACGCCAACTGGCCGGTAGGGCTGGCGCCAGGCATGGGCCTGAATGCGTTTTTCACCTACACCGTGGTCGGCACTATGGGCTACAGCTGGGAGACGGCCTTGGGCGCGGTCTTTGTCTCCGGCGTGCTGTTTCTGATTCTGACCCTGTCGCGGGTACGAGAATGGCTGCTCAACAGCATTCCCGTCAGCCTGCGTTATGCAATGGGCGCGGGGGTGGGCTTGTTTCTGGGGATCATCGGCCTGAAAACCTCGGGCATCATCGTCGACAGCCCGGCAACCCTGATCAAGCTCGGTTCGTTGCGCGACCCTGCCCCGCTGCTGGCCGCTGTGTGCTTTTTGATGATCGCAATTCTCAGCTATCACCGGGTTTTCGGCGCGATCCTGATCAGCATCATCGCCGTCACTCTGGCCGGTTGGGGCCTGGACCTGGTGCACTACAACGGCATCATGTCAGCGCCGCCAAGCTTGGCGCCAACCTGGATGGCCATGGACCTCAAGGGTGTGTTCAATATCAGTATGATCAGCGTGGTACTGGCCTTCCTGTTTGTACACATGTTCGACACAGCAGGCACCCTGATGGGTGTGGCCCAGCGAGCCGGGCTGGTCAAGGCAGACGGCAAGATCGAGAATCTGTCACGGGCGCTCAAGGCTGACAGCGCCTCCAGCGTGTTCGGCGCGGTGGTCGGTGTACCGCCGGTCACCAGTTACGTCGAAAGCGCCGCGGGTGTCGCTGCAGGCGGGCGCACCGGGCTTACCGCCGTCACTGTGGGCGTGTTGTTTGTGGCCGCGATGTTCTTTGCCCCACTGGCTGGCATGATCCCCGCTTATGCAACGGCAGGCGCACTGATTTACGTCGCGATGCTGATGATGGGCGGCATGCAGCACATCAACTGGGACGAACCCACCGACTGCATCCCGGCGATTGTGACCGTGATCATGATGCCGCTGACCTTCTCGGTCGCCGACGGGATCGCTCTGGGTTTTATCAGCTATGTCGCACTCAAGGCGGGCACCGGCAAACACCGCGAAATATCCGTCAGTTTGTGGGTGCTCTGCGCTATTTTCATCGCCAAGTTTATTTACCTGTAAACCGGGCGGTATCAACCGGCTCCGCCAATGAAGCGGGGCCTTTGTTGCATGGGAGGAAGTGATGAGTCTGGAAACCTGGCTGCTGTTCAGCAGCGCGGCATTGGTGGTAATCCTGATTCCGGGGCCATTGTCGTTATTGATGATCAGCAACAGCTTGAACTACGGGTTGCGTCGCTCGTATCCGGCCTTTCTGGGCGGTGTGTTTGCCTCGATTTGCCTGCTCAGCGCCTCGGCCCTGGGTCTGGGCGCCTTGCTGCTGGCCTCGGAAAAGCTCTTCAGCGCCCTGAAGATCGTCGGTGCGCTCTATCTGTTTTACCTTGCCTGGCAAAGCTGGAAACAGTCGCGCCAGCCGGCCACCGTCACCAACGTACCTGAAGCCGCACCAAAACCGCGCTTCAGCGCCCTGTTTGGGCGCGCGTTTGTACTGGGTGCGAGCAATCCGAAAGACATTCTGTTCTTTGCCGCCTTCCTGCCGCAATTTCTGAACCCCAACCTGCCCTTCCTCAACCAGTTGCTGGTGATGATCGCCACCTGGACCGTGCTCGACCTGCTGTGCAAGCTGGCTTATGGCCTGGGTGCACACGGTGCGGCGGGCTATCTGCGCAGCGGCAAGGGCCAGAGCTGGTTCAACCGCGTCAGTGCCGGGCTGTTTGGAGTGGCGGGCACGGCGTCGCTGTTGAGCCGCTGATACAGCACCGCATTTGTGGGAGCGGGCTTGCTCGCGATACGGGCGACGCAGTTTTTCTGGATGACCGCATCGACGCCATCGCGAGCAAGCCCGCTCCCACAGCTTATTTGTTTGCGGGCAAAAAAAGCCCGCAGTGTGAGCGGGCAAAAAACCACATGCGCAGATCGAAAACTTTTAGCTCCCGCGATAAGTCGAGTAGCTGTACGGCGAAATCAACAGCGGTACATGGTAGTGATCCTGCTCGGCACTGATCCCGAAACGCAGCACCACCACATCCAGAAACGCAGGTGCAGGCAGCTGCACACCCCGCGCGCGGTAGTAATCACCGGCACTGAACTGCAACTGATAAACCCCGGAACGGTACGTATCACCTTCCAGCAGGGGCGTATCGCATCGGCCATCGTTGTTGGTCAGCGCCGTCGCCACCAATTCCAGCCCTGAACCTTCTACCCGATACAGCTCGACCTTGATCGAGCTGCCCGGGCAGCCGTGTGCGGCATCCAAAACGTGCGTAGTCAAACGTCCCATAGATTGTGCGACCTCCCGAGTCGGTGAATAAAACTGGAGCTGCACCCCTTTAGCGCACCAAAAGGCTCAGCGAAGACATGATTAAGACATTTATCAAAAAAATTGTACACAATTAAAAAGCACAATCCAGCCTCCCCCTTTAACCACGCGGCCTACATGCCATTTCTTGGCAAAGCCACAGTGGCCATAGACCTAACCCCCATAAACTGACCAATCAGGCAAGTTTCTTGCAAGTACTATTTCAGCAGCAGACATGGTAGAAATAGGAAAAATCAGGGTTACAAATGGATTGCAAAGTTGTATACAATCAATCCATCACAGTGACGCCAGGTCTGGCCAATCGACTGTTAACACAAACAATAAGGAAGACTGTAGTGAGCGCTGACTACCCACGCGACCTGATTGGTTACGGTCCAAACCCTCCGCACCCGCATTGGCCGGACAACGCCCGCATCGCCCTGTCTTTTGTACTCAACTACGAAGAAGGCGGCGAGCGCAACATTCTCCACGGTGACAAGGAGTCAGAAGCCTTCCTTTCGGAAATGGTTTCGGCGCAGCCGCTGCAAGGCGAACGCAACATGAGCATGGAATCCCTTTACGAGTACGGCAGCCGCGCAGGCGTTTGGCGAGTACTCAAGCTGTTTCAAGAATTCGATATCCCGCTCACCGTATTTGCCGTCGCCATGGCCGCCCAGCGCCACCCGGATGTGATCCGCGCCATGGTTGACGCCGGGCATGAGATTTGCAGCCACGGTTATCGCTGGATTGACTACCAGTACATGGATGAAGCCCTCGAGCGTGAGCATATGCTCGAAGCGATCCGCATCCTCACCGAAATCAGCGGCGAACGCCCGCTGGGCTGGTACACCGGCCGCACCGGCCCCAATACCCGGCGCTTGGTGATGGAAGAAGGCGGCTTTTTGTACGACTCGGACACCTATGACGACGACCTGCCCTACTGGGAACCGAACAACCCTACCGGCAAACCGCATCTGGTGATCCCGTACACCCTGGACACCAATGACATGCGCTTCACCCAGGTGCAGGGTTTCAACACCGGCGAGCAGTTTTTCCAGTACCTCAAGGATGCTTTCGATGTGCTGTACGCCGAAGGCGCAGAGTCGCCGAAGATGCTATCGATCGGCCTGCATTGCCGCCTCATTGGCCGCCCTGCGCGTCTCGCCGCCCTCAAGCGTTTTATTGAATACGCCAAGGGGCACGAGCACGTCTGGTTCACCCGCCGCGTGGACATCGCCCGCCACTGGCACGCCACCCATCCTTATGTTGCAGAGACTGCCAAATGAGCACCTTCAAGACCCTCAAGCCTTCAACCCTGAGTCGTGAAGCGTTCGTGGCGGCCTTTGCCGATATTTACGAACACTCGCCCTGGGTTGCTGCAAAAGCCTTCGACCTGGGCCTGGACAGCAGCGTCGACACCATCGAGGCCCTGCACCAGCGTATGAGTGACATTTTGTTGAGCGCCGATCACGCCAGCCAGCTGGCATTGATCAACGCTCACCCGGACCTGGCAGGCAAAGCAGCCGTCCAGGGCCAACTTACCGAAGCCAGTACCCATGAACAGGCTGGCGCCGGTATTCACCAATGCACGAGCGATGAGTTCCAACGCTTCACCGAGCTGAACGACGCCTACAAAGCCAAGTTCAAGTTTCCCTTCATCATGGCGGTAAAAGGCAGCGACCGGCACCAGATCCTCGCCGCGTTCGAGACACGTATCCACAACCCGGCAGACGTCGAGTTCAAATGCGCGTTGGCAGAAATCAACAAAATTGCCCTGTTCCGATTGCTCCAGCTCTAAGCCGAACCGGCACTTGCCGATGACGCATCTCCAGCCACTTAATTAAAGGCAGACAAGAAGAATGAAAGCTTACGCCGTACCTTTCGAGAAGTTCGTCAACCTGGCCGATGCCCGCCTGGGCACCAAAATCGTTTCGGTAACCGATGACTGGTTCGCTGACGCCAACCGCATGTTCCAGCCGACCCCGGCCGTATGGAAGGAGGGCGTTTTCGATGACAACGGCAAGTGGATGGACGGCTGGGAGTCCCGCCGCAAGCGCTTCGAAGGCTATGACAGTGCAGTCATCCGTCTTGGCGTTCCGGGCTCGATCAAGGGCGTGGACATCGACACTTCATTCTTCACCGGCAACTTCCCGCCGTCTGCCTCCCTTGAGGCCTGTTTCCTGGCCTCGGGCGAACCGGGCGAAGACACTAAATGGGTTGAAGTGCTGTCGGCTGTCGAGCTGCAAGGCAACAGCCACCACTACCACGAGATCAGCAATGACCAGGCGTTCAGCCACTTGCGCTTCAATATCTACCCGGATGGCGGCGTAGCACGTCTGCGCGTTTACGGCGTGCCGTTCCGCGACTGGTCGGCAGTGGGCGACAACGAACAGGTCGATCTGGCTTCAGCCCTCAACGGTGGCCGTGCCCTCGCCTGCTCCGATGAACACTTCGGCCGCATGAGCAACATCCTCAACCCGGGCCGTGGCATCAACATGGGCGACGGCTGGGAAACCGCGCGTCGTCGTACGCCAGGTAATGACTGGGTCATCGTGGCTCTGGGGCATGCTGGCCTGATCGAAGAAATCACCATCGACACCCTGCACTTCAAGGGCAACTACCCGGACAGCTGCTCGATCCAGGGCGCGTTCGTCAAGGGCGGTACTGACAACCAGATCGAAACCCAGTCGCTGTTCTGGCGTGAATTGCTGCCGAGCCAAAAAATGGAAATGCACGCTGAACACACCTACAGCGAGCAACTCAAAGACCTCGGTCCAATCACCCACATTCGCCTGAATCTGTTCCCGGACGGTGGTGTAAGCCGCCTGCGCGTATTGGGTAAAGTCGCCAAATAAGCGCTGACCCCGATCGCAGGCAAGCCTGCTCCCACAGGGAATTGCATCGCACATGTGGGAGCGGGCTTGCCCGCGATAGCGACAAAACTGACACCACAGAAACCCGAATAAGAAGACCACCATGCGCACATTGATGATTGAACCGCTGACCAAAGAAGCCTTCGCCCCTTTCGGTGATGTGATTGAAACCGATGGCAGCGACCACTTCATGATCAATAACGGTTCGACCATGCGCTTTCACCGTCTGGCCGAGGTCGAAACGGCTACGCCAGAAGACAAGGCGATCATCAGTATTTTCCGCGCAGACGCGCAGGATATGCCGTTTACCGTCCGCATGCTGGAGCGCCATCCGCTGGGCAGCCAGGCTTTTATACCGCTGCTCGGCAACCCCTTTCTGATCGTGGTCGCGCCACTTGGCGATGAACCTGTATCAGGTCTGGTCCGTGCCTTTGTCAGTAATGGCAGGCAGGGCATTAATTACCATCGCGGCGTTTGGCACCATCCGGTGCTGACGATCGAAAAGCGGGATGACTTCCTGGTGGTTGATCGCAGTGGCACAGGCAATAACTGCGATGAGCATTTCTTGAAAGAGGATGAGCTGTTGATCCTCGCCCCCCACCAATAAGAGAAGGTCCGTCTACTCACGCAGGGTAGCGGGCAGAGGTAAAGACTGTGGAAGCACATCTAATGGAATGGCTGAATCTGAGCGTGCGCTGGATTCATATGATTACCGGTGTGGCCTGGATCGGCGCATCGTTTTATTTCGTCTGGCTGGAGAACAACCTCAACCGAGCCAACCCCAAGGAAGGCCTGGCGGGCGACCTTTGGGCCATTCACGGCGGCGGTATTTACCACCTCGAAAAATATAAGCTGGCCCCACCCACCATGCCGGAAAACCTGCACTGGTTTAAGTGGGAAGCCTATTTCACCTGGATGTCAGGCATCGCCCTGCTCTGTCTGGTGTTCTACTTCAACCCCGCGCTGTACCTGATCGCTCCCGGCAGCAGCCTGAGCGGTCCCGAAGCAGTTGCCATCGGTATCGGTTCATTGATTGCCGGCTGGTTTGTTTACGACTTTCTATGCGACTCCGCCTTGGGCAAACGCCCGGCGTTGCTCGGTTTCGTCCTGTTTGTTTTGCTGGTTGCAGCAGCGTTCGGCCTGAGCAAGGTGTTCAGCGGGCGCGGTGCGTACCTGCATGTGGGCGCCATTATCGGCACCATCATGGTCGGTAACGTGTTCCGCACCATCATGCCCGCGCAACGCGCCCTGGTAGCTGCAATCAAGGAAGGCCGCAGCCCCGATCCGGCACTGCCGGCCAAAGGCCTGCTGCGTTCACGTCACAACAACTACTTCACCTTGCCGGTGCTGTTCATCATGATCAGCAACCACTTCCCGAGCACCTATGGCAGCCAATACAACTGGCTGATCCTGGCCGGGATTGCGGTGTTGGCGGTGTTGGTTCGTCACTACTTCAACACCCGCCACAATAGCCACAAATATGCCTGGACCTTGCCGGTTGCAGCACTGGGCATGATCTGCCTGGCTTACGTCACAGGCCCAAAACCGGTGTCGACTGCTCCTGAAACCGCCAAGGTCATCAAGTACCAACCGCTTCCGGAAACCGCCCTGGGCGGAGTCAGGGCCGCAGATGCTCCAGCCCCGGTAACCGCACCCGCTGCCCCGGCAGCGCCAGTGGCCAGTATCGACTTCGAGAAAGTCCATGTGGTGATCCAGGAACGCTGCACAGTCTGTCACTCAGCCACACCCAGCAGTCCGCTGTTCAGCGCAGCGCCCGCTGGCGTGATGTTCGATACCGCGCAACAGATCAAGCTGATGGCCCCGCGCATTCAGGCCCAGGCCGTCGCCAGCCAGATCATGCCGCTGGGCAATATCACCCAAATGACGCAACAGGAACGCGACCTGATCGGTGCCTGGATCAACACCGGAGCCCAAACCAACTGACGCACAGGCTATGTGGTCGCAGCACTGCTGCGACCACAGGAACACACCACTACAATAAAAATGACCGAGGTGTTGCATGTCCGATTTAACCGAACCGCGCATACCCGCCATATCAGCCCCGCCCCCCTTGGCGCGGCTACCCTTGTTGCAATTGATTCTGGTCGGTTTGCAGCATGTACTGCTGATGTACGGCGGCGCCGTTGCCGTACCGTTGATCATCGGACAGGCCGCTGGTTTGAGTCGCGAAGAGATCGCCTTTCTGATCAACGCCGACCTGCTGGTCGCCGGGGTCGCCACTATCGTGCAGTCGATGGGTATCGGCCCCATGGGCATTCGCATGCCGGTGATGATGGGCGCCAGTTTTGCAGCCGTTGGCAGCATGGTGGCGATGGCCGGGATGCCGGGTATCGGCATGACCGGGATTTTCGGCGCGACTATTGCCGCAGGCTTTTTCGGGATGATCATTGCGCCGTTCATGTCCAAGGTGGTGCGTTTTTTTCCACCCTTGGTCACCGGCACCGTGATCACTTCGATTGGCCTGTCACTATTCCCCGTCGCGGTTAACTGGGCCGGTGGTGGCAGTGCTGCTGCGCAGTTCGGTTCACCGGTGTACCTGGCTATCGCGGCATTGGTGCTGGGCACCATCTTGCTGATCAACCGTTTTATGCGCGGTTTCTGGGTCAATATCTCGGTGCTGATCGGTATGGCTTTGGGCTACGTGCTGTCCGGCGCCATTGGTATGGTTGACCTGTCCGGCATCGACAACGCGCCCTGGTTCCAGATTGTTACGCCGCTGCACTTCGGCATGCCGGAGTTCCACTTGGCGCCGATCCTTTCCATGTGTCTGGTGGTAGTCATCATTTTTGTCGAATCCACCGGGATGTTCCTGGCGCTGGGCAAAATCACCGGCCAGGAAGTCACCCCACGCATGCTGCGTCGCGGCCTGTTGTGTGATGCCGGGGCGTCGTTCCTCGCCGGCTTTTTCAACACATTTACCCACTCCTCCTTCGCTCAAAACATTGGTCTGGTACAGATGACCGGCGTGCGTTGCCGCTCGGTGACGATCATGGCGGGCGTGTTTCTGATCACCCTGAGCCTGCTGCCCAAGGCGGCGTACCTGGTGGCCTCGATTCCACCGGCGGTATTGGGCGGCGCAGCCATCGCCATGTTCGGCATGGTTGCGGCAACTGGAATCAAGATCCTGCAGGAAGCCGATATCGCCGACCGCCGCAATCAGTTGCTGGTGGCCGTCAGTATCGGCATGGGCCTGATCCCGGTGGTGCGCCCCGAGTTCTTCGCCCACCTGCCACTGTGGATGGGACCCATCACCCACAGCGGCATCGCCATGGCCGCCGTCAGCGCGGTGTGCCTGAACCTGATGTTCAATGTACTGGGTGGCGCCGGACGCACGGCCATGAGCGGGCATGTGCATCAGCATTGAAGCTGACTGAGCCCCTGCTCGCGATGCAAACGATGCGGTAAATCTGAACGACCGCATTGATGCCATCGCGAGCAAGCTCGCGCCCACAGATTCACCAGCTTCTGAAACAACACAATAATAAAAAGGGAGTTACCCATGAACTGCAAACACTGGGGCGTCACGCTCGCGGGTGGGATTTTGGCTGCCGGTCAGGCAATGGCCGGAGATCTGTTTTTGTGGCAAACCAACAGCCTGACTTACCTCTACGGCAAAAATTTCGAGATCAACCCTTCGATCCAGCAAACCGTCACTTTCGAACATGCCGACAAGTGGAAGTACGGCGACAACTTTCTGTTTGTCGATCGCATTTTCTACAACGGCAAGGATGACCCCAACAAAGGCCCACACACCTACTATGGTGAGTTCAGCCCGCGCCTGTCGTTCGGAAAAATCTTCGACCAAAAACTTGAGTACGGCCCGATCAAGGACGTCCTGCTGGCCATGACCTACGAGTACGGCGAAGGCGACAGCGAGGCGTACTTGATCGGCCCGGGGTTTGATCTGGCGGTGCCGGGGTTTAACTACTTCACCCTGAACTTCTACCGTCGACATACCGAAGGCCCGCGCCCTGGAACAGGGGTCTGGCAGATCACTCCGTCGTTTTCCTACACAATCCCGATGGGACGCTCCAACCTGCTGATCGACGGTTACATGGACTGGGTGGTCGACAACGACCAGAACTCACGCGGCACTTACCACGCCAATCTGCACTTCAATCCGCAGATCAAATATGACCTGGGCAAAGCCCTGAATCTGGGTGAAAAACAGCTGTATGTCGGGATTGAATACAGTTATTGGAAGGACAAGTACGGCATCGACAGCAGCAGCCGTCTGGACACCAACCAGAACACCGCCAGCGCCCTGATCAAAGTCCACTTCTAAGTTAAATGTTTGTGCACCCACTGTTCATGCTCGCCTTGAGCGTTAACAGAGCGCTTGAGTGCAGACGCCTGAGCCAGTATTCTCCGCGCCCGCTCAAGCGCCAGTACTGTTTTAAAGCTGACTTCAGAGCCAGCTTTATACCTTTAAATCAAAGGTTTACTGACTGTTTTAAAGCACGGATCAAGGCGCCATCACAGAGCGCCACGTTCTGACTACTGCACAACTTTTTACTTTTTTGGAGCTAACCGAATGAAGCGCACACTTACCAGCCTGATGCTTGCGGGGAGCATGTTGGGCGGTCCTGCGGCAGTCGCCGGCGACCTGTTGCAATGGCAAACCAACAGCCTGACTTACTTGTACGGCAAGGACTTTCAAGTCAATCCAAAGATTCAGCAGACCGTCACCTTCGAGCATGCTGACAGTTGGAAGTACGGTGATAACTTCTTCTTCCTCGACCGCATTTTTTACAACGGCAAAGAAGACGGCAACGTTGGCCCGAACACCTATTACGGTGAATTCACCCCACGGTTGTCGTTCGGCAAGATTTTCGATCAGAAGTTTGAGTTTGGCCCGATCAAAGACGTGTTGCTGGCCATGACCTACGAGTTTGGCGAAGGCGACACCGAGGCCTACCTGATCGGCCCGGGTTTCGACCTGAACGTGCCAGGCTTTGACTACTTCCAGTTGAACTTCTACCAGCGCTTCCCGGAAGGTAATCGTGCAGGCAAAGGCGTATGGCAGATTACCCCGGTGTGGGCCTACACCCTGCCCCTGGGCAACTCCGATGTGCTGATCGACGGCTACATGGACTGGGTGGTCGACAATGACCAGAACGCCCGTGGCACCTACCATGCCAACCTGCACTTCAATCCGCAGATCAAATACGACCTGGGCAAGGCCTTGAGCTGGGGCGCCAAACAGTTGTATGTCGGCGTGGAATACGACTACTGGAAAAACAAGTACGGCATCGAAGACAGCGGTTCATTCAAGACCAACCAGGACACCGCGAGCCTGTTGGTCAAGTACCACTTCTGATGCACCGGCCTCAGCCGCGTTATCGCGCCTGAGGCACTTGCAGCAAACCCCGCAGCATCAGGTCCAGGCTGTCCAGCGCAGCCGCCAGACGCTGTGGCGGGTTGTCAGCCTCGGCAATCCAGAACGACGCATCCATCAAACCACCCTGAATCAGACGCGCCAGCGCCTCGGGATCGGTGCGTTGAATCACCTGGGTGTCCATCAAGCCTTGCAGCATTGACGCCATCGACAAGCAGCACACCGATTGGGTGTTCTGTACGTATTGCGAGCCCAGTACCGAGGGCGCATCACGCAACAGAATGCGCTGCACTTCAATTTCCAGGGCCATTTCCAGATACAACCGGCACTGATCCCGAAACCCTTGCCACTGGCTCTCGGCCTGCTCAAGAACCTGCGCCAACTGCGCGTCCAGTTCGGCATCGATCTGCTGGGCCACCGCCTGAAACAACCCCTTCTTGTCACCAAAGTGGTGATACAGCGCACCACGGGTCAAGCCCACCGAGGCCGTCAACTCGTCCATCGAAGTCTGGGCGTAACCCACCGAACCGAAGGCCAGCCGAGCAGCCTCAAGCAGCTTGCCACGGGTTTCTTCGATCATTTGCGACCGCGCTTTGGGCGCCATGCCTGCCACCTTTATTTTGAGATACACGACGTATGTTAATTGACATACGCCGCGTATGCGTATATTTCTACATACGCCGCGTATGTGGCCGCTGCCGCAGGCTACGATAAGGGCCGAAGGACCTTCAACAACGAGGTCGCTTCGCAACCCATCGCAGCCTGCGGCAGCGGCTACAGACTGCGGTCCACCTTTTGTTGCGGAGCTTGTATGGCTAACCCTTATCGCGAGATTTTCAGCGCCCCCGGCACCAAGGCTTTCAGCGGCGCGGGCCTGATCGCACGGATGCCAATTTCCATGGTCGGCATCGGCATCATCACCATGCTGGCACAATTGCACGGCTCGTACTGGCTGGCAGGCGCCGTGGCCGCAACCTTTGCCCTGGCCATGGCCCTGCTGGCGCCGCAAATCTCGCGCTGGGTCGACCGCTACGGCCAGAGCCGCGTACTACCGGGCGTCACCGTCATTGGCGTCAGCGCATTGCTGGGCTTGCTGCTGTGCAGCCACTTCGGCGCGCCAGACTGGACGCTGTTTGTTTTTGCCGCACTGTCGGGCTGCATTCCCAGCATGCCAGCGATGGTGCGGGCACGCTGGACCGAGCTGTATCGCGGCTCCCCCAAATTGCACACCGCGTTCTCGTTCGAGTCTGTGCTCGATGAAGTGAGTTTTATCATCGGCCCGCCAATTTCCGTGGGCCTCAGCGTGGCGCTGTTTCCGCAGGCCGGGCCGCTGGTGGCAGCCATCCTGCTGGCAATCGGCGTCACCGCGTTTGTGCTGCAACGCAAAACCGAACCACCGGTACACCCGCGCAGCAACGAGCACGGCGGCAGCGTCTTGCAGCAGGGTGCCGTGCTTATCTTGCTGATGGCCCTGCTGGGCCTGGGGACGATTGTGGGCACTGTGGATGTGGTTAGCGTCGCCTTTGCCCAGCACCAGGGCCAACCCGCCGCTGCAAGCATCGTGCTCTCGGTATATGCCCTGGGGTCGTGCGTGGCCGGGTTGGTGTTCGGTACGCTCAAATTGAACATGCCGCTGCCCAAGCTGTTTGTGCTGGGCGCACTGGCCACCGCGATCACGATGGTGCCGCTGATGTGGGTCGACAGCATCACCACACTGGCCGTCGGAATGCTGTTTGCCGGGCTGTTTTTCGCCCCGACCCTGATTACCGCCATGGGGTTGGTGGAAAATATCGTCCCGCCCGCCAAACTGACCGAAGGCCTGACCTGGATGATTACCGGCCTGGGCATGGGGGTTGCCCTCGGCGCAGTGGTCGGCGGCTGGGTAATCGACGCTTACGGCGCCCAGACCGGGTTTACCGTGTCGCTGGCAGCCGGGGGCGGCATGTTGCTGTTCGCCGTGCTGGGTTATCGCCTGCTGCAAAACAGCACGTCGCCGCGCCCCCTGGCGGCATGACGGCTTAGCCTTTGACTGCGCGCCACACCTTGCTCACGCCTGTGACCACAGCCAACACCAGCGCCCCGACGATGATGCCGCCCACGGCGTTGAGCAAGGTCGGCACAATGGCCGATACCACGCCCAGCCATTGCGCGCTGTTTTGCGCCACGCCTTCGACCCAGTGATGAAGCGCGGGCACGCCGTGGGTCAAGATCCCGCCGCCGACCATAAACATCGCGGCCGTGCCGATCACCGTCAGGCTTTTCATCATGTAAGGTGCGGCGCTCAACACGCCACGGCCAAAGCTGCGCTGAAAACGCGGCCATGCCCCGTCACCGGTCTTGCGGCTCAGGTACAGGCCGCCATCATCGAGCTTGACGATGCCACCCACCACGCCATACACGCCGATTGTCATCACAATGGCGATCCCCGACAACACCACCACTTGCTGTATCAACGGCGACTCGGACACGATCCCCAAGGTGATGGCAATGATTTCGGCGGACAGAATGAAGTCCGTACGCACGGCGCCCTTGACCTTGTCCTTTTCAAAGGCCGCCAGATCGACGTCAGCCCCGGCCAGGGTGTCCTGCAACGCCTGGCGCTCGCTCTGAGCCTCGGCCTTGTTGTGCATAAAGGAATGGGCGAGCTTCTCAAAGCCCTCAAAGCACAAAAAAGCACCGCCCACCATCAACAGCGGCGTCACGGCCCACGGTACAAATGCGCTTATAGCCAGTGCTGCGGGCACCAGGATCAACTTGTTGCGAAACGAGCCCTTGGCCACGGCCCACACCACCGGCAACTCCCGGTCGGCGCGTACGCCAGACACCTGCTGGGCGTTGAGCGCAAGGTCATCGCCCAGCACCCCTGCGGTTTTTTTGGCGGCCACCTTAGTCATCAGTGCGACGTCATCGAGTACTGCGGCGATATCGTCGAGCAACATCAGCAAGCTACTGCCAGCCATAGAAAAACATCCTTTGAGTTTGAATGGACACAAGCATAGCGCGTGCCAGCCCGAAAGCTGCAATCTTGAGCCACTTGCAAGCCCGGTGCTACCATGCCCGACCGCCACAGTCGGCAAGGACATATCGGGTTTATGAGCAGTATCCGCGAGCGTAATAAAGAACTGATTTTGCGTGCCGCCAGCGAAGAGTTCGCTGACAAAGGTTTCGCCGCCAGCAAAACCAGCGATATCGCGGCCAAGGCAGGCGTGCCCAAGCCCAACGTCTACTACTACTTCAAGTCCAAGGAAAACCTCTATCGCGAGGTGCTCGAAAGCATTATCGACCCGATTCTGCGGGCTTCGACGCCGTTCAATGCCGATGGCGAACCGAACGAAGTACTGAGCAACTACATCCGCTCAAAAATCCTCATCTCCCGCGATCTGCCGTTTGCGTCCAAGGTGTTTGCCAGTGAAATCATGCACGGCGCCCCGCACCTGAGCGAAAAACAGGTCGAGCAGCTGAACGTCCAGGCCAAACACAATATCGACTGCATCCAGATCTGGATCGACCGTGGCCAGATAGCACCTATCGACCCGCATCACCTGATGTTCAGTATCTGGGCCGCGACCCAGACCTACGCCGACTTCGACTGGCAAATCTCCGCCATCACCGGCAAGGCCAAACTCGACGACAGCGACTACGAAGCGGCGACACAGACCATTATTCGGCTGGTGCTCAAGGGTTGTGAACCGGACCGGTAGACCGAGCAAGGGCCTTCGCGAGCAGGCTCGCTCCCACCCTACCCGCGGTAACGAGCTTGCTCGTGAAGGTATTTTCCCAGACACATCAAGCTAAAAAACTGCCCATCTGTGTTGCCCTTACAGGGCTAGCCTTTTCATGACTTATTTGTGAAAGGGCAAAGGAATGCCGTCTCTCGCTGCCTCACACCGCCTGCGCATAGGCCGTTATTCTGAGCAGAATCGAATTTATCTCCTGAGTACCAATACGCGCTGTAGAGAACCGATTTTCAATGACTTTGCTTTGGGCCGATTGGTTGTCGCGTAATTTCGCGCCGCGCAAGACCAAGGTTTTGCTGACTCGCTGGCTTGGGTCGTAATGCCCGATCACTTTCATTGGTTGATCGAGTTGCGCCGTGGGACGCTGAGCGGGTTGATGCAAAGAACAAAGTCTTTGAGTACCAAAGTGGTGAACCTGTCGAGCGTTCGCAAGATAAGCCTTTGGCAGAATGGCTTTCATGATCGTGCATTAAAGCGAGAAGAGGATTTGGTGAAAATTGCTCGTTATGTTGTCGCAAACCCATTGCGAGCGGGGCTGGTTGAGAAGCTGGGCGATTATCCGCTGTGGGACGCTATCTGGGTTTGACTGGGTACTTCGCGAGCAGGCTCGCTCCCACAGTCAAGGGATCACTGTGGGAGCGAGCCTGCTCGCGAAGGCGGTCAATCATTTACCAAAAATCAGGCCACCACTCCCGCATCCGCCCGCAAGCCCAGAGCCTCTACCGCGCTGATCGCGCACTGTTCGTCGATATCCGAAGTATCGCCACTGATGCCAATCGCGCCGACCACTTGCCCCGACTCATCGAGAATCAACACGCCTCCCGGTGCAGGCACCACGTCGCTCTGACCCATGCCGTTCAGAGCGGCAAAAAACGCCGGGCGCTGCTGTGCATCCAGCGCCAGCAAACGCGACCCCTTGCCCAAGGCAATTGCGCCCCAGGCTTTACCAATCGCAATGCTGGGGCGCAACAGGCTGGCGCCGTCTTCGCGCTGCAACGCCAGCAAATGCCCGCCACTGTCGAGCACCGCCACCGTCAGCGGTGACGCGTGAATTCCGCGCCCCACGCCAAGGGCTTGAACGGTCAGTTCTAAAGCGACTTTCAAGG
The DNA here is from genome assembly GCF_037055265.1 of Pseudomonas sp. ML2-2023-6. NCBI lineage: Bacteria > Pseudomonadati > Pseudomonadota > Gammaproteobacteria > Pseudomonadales > Pseudomonadaceae > Pseudomonas > Pseudomonas sp. ML2-2023-6. The sequence goes on from NZ_CP146347.1 coordinate 4,113,942, forward strand.
TTAAAGCACTCATGGTTGCCATCCTTATCTTGTTATGGAAAGCCTTTCGCACGCCTTTTAACGCGCCTTCTATGAGATCAATAGAACACAATAATAAATTCTTTTGTATACAATTTTTATCTTCATAAAATTCAATACCCGCACATAAAGCCTGAATACAGGGCACATCAGCGATCAGGCACTGAATCGATAAAAGCCATTGACCTGCACGCCGGAGGATGAATACACTCGCTCAACAGCCATTTGTATACAATTACAAAACGTAAGAGGCACAAAACAATGAGCAAAATGAGAGCAATCGAAGCCGCCGTTCTGGTGATGCGTCGCGAAGGTGTCGATACCGCGTTCGGCATCCCGGGCGCTGCCATCAACCCGCTGTACTCGGCCCTGCAAAAGGTCGGTGGCATCGATCACGTCCTCGCTCGCCACGTCGAAGGCGCCTCGCACATGGCCGAGGGTTACACCCGCACCAAGGCCGGCAATATCGGCGTGTGCATCGGCACCTCGGGGCCTGCGGGTACCGATATGGTCACCGGCCTATACAGTGCCTCGGCCGACTCGATCCCGATTCTGTGCATCACCGGCCAGGCGCCACGGGCGCGGATGCATAAAGAAGACTTCCAGGCTGTCGATATCACCACCATCGTCAAACCCGTCACCAAGTGGTCGACCACTGTGATGGAACCAGGCCAGGTGCCTTATGCCTTCCAGAAAGCCTTTTACGAAATGCGCTCCGGCCGCCCTGGCCCGGTGCTGATCGACCTGCCGTTTGATGTGCAAATGGCTGAAATCGAATTCGACATCGACGCCTACGAACCGCTGCCACTGGCCAAGCCTGCAGCTACCCGGCTCCAGGCCGAAAAAGCCCTGGCCCTGCTCGATCAAGCCGAGCGCCCGCTGCTGGTCAGCGGTGGCGGCGTGATCAATGCCGACGCCAGTGACCTGCTGGTGGAATTCGCCGAATTGACCGGTATCCCGGTGATCCCGACTCTGATGGGCTGGGGCACCATCCCCGACGATCACCCGCTGATGGTGGGTATGGTCGGTCTGCAAACTTCGCATCGTTATGGCAACGCCACCCTGCTCAAGTCCGATGTGGTACTGGGCATCGGCAACCGCTGGGCCAACCGTCACACCGGCTCGGTCGACGTCTACACCGAAGGCCGCAAGTTCATTCACGTTGATATCGAACCCACCCAGATCGGCCGCGTGTTTAACCCGGATCTGGGCATCGTTTCCGACGCAGGTTCCGCACTCAAAGTGTTCCTTGAAGTGGCCCGCGAATGGAAAGCCGCTGGCAAACTGAAAAACCGCAGTGCCTGGCTGCAAGACTGCCAGCAGCGCAAAGCGACCCTGCACCGCAAGACCCACTTCGACAATGTGCCGGTCAAACCGCAGCGCGTGTACGAAGAAATGAACCAGGTGTTTGGCAAAGACACATGCTACGTAAGCACCATCGGTTTATCGCAGATTGCCGGTGCGCAATTCCTGCACGTGTACAAGCCTCGACACTGGATCAACTGCGGCCAGGCCGGACCTTTGGGCTGGACCATTCCGGCAGCGCTGGGCGTGGTCAAGGCTGACCCGAGTCGCAATGTAGTGGCGTTGTCCGGCGACTATGACTTCCAGTTCATGATCGAAGAACTGGCCGTCGGCGCACAGTTCAACCTGCCGTATATCCACGTCGTGGTTAACAACTCCTACTTGGGACTGATTCGTCAGGCGCAGCGTGGTTTTGAAATGGACTACTGCGTGCAGTTGGCGTTCGACAACCTCAACGCACCTGAACTCAATGGCTATGGCGTTGACCATGTCGCCGTCGTTCAAGGTTTGGGCTGCAAGGCCTTGCGTGTGTTTGAACCGAGTGAAATCCAGCCTGCCCTGCGCAAGGCCCAAGAGCTGATCAAGGAATTCCGTGTGCCCGTGATGGTAGAAATCATCCTGGAGCGCGTGACCAATATTTCGATGGGCACCGAAATCAACGCCGTCAATGAGTTTGAAGATCTGGCGTTGGTGGGTAACGATGCACCGACTGCCATTTCGATGCTGGATTAATTGACCGCCCCTTTCCTTCATGGAGAGGGGCCACCTATTTGCAGGAGTTCACCATGCCGCGTTTTGCCGCCAACCTGTCCATGCTGTTCACCGAACAGGATTTTCTTGTCCGTTTTCAAGCGGCTGCCAACGCTGGTTTCCATGGCGTTGAATATTTGTTCCCTTACGACTACAGCTCTGCCGAGATCAAGGCACAGCTCGACGCTAACAAGTTGACTCAAGTGCTGTTCAACCTGCCAGCGGGTGACTGGGCCAAGGGTGAGCGCGGAATTGCCTGCCACCCGGATCGGGTTGAAGAGTTCCGCGCCGGGGTCGATCTGGCCATTGCCTACGCGCAAGTGCTGGGCAACGACCAGATCAACTGCTTGGCCGGGATTCGCCCACAAGGCGCAGACGAGGCACTGATCGAAAAAACCTTTGTCAGCAACCTCAAGTACGCCGCCGATAAGTTGCAGGCGGTGGGTATCAAGCTGGTGATGGAGTCGATCAACACCCTCGACATTCCGGGCTTCTACCTGAACAACACCAAGCAGGCACTGGCGATCCAGGAAAAAGTCGGCAGCACCAACCTGTTCCTGCAGTACGACATCTACCACATGCAAATAATGGAGGGCGATCTGGCCCGCACTATGCAAACGCACCTGCCCCAGATCAACCATATCCAGTTGGCCGACAACCCCGGCCGTCACGAACCGGGCACTGGCGAAATCAACTACCGGTTCCTGTTCGAGCACCTGGACCGCATTGGTTATCAAGGTTGGGTCGGCTGCGAATACAAGCCGCTGACCAGCACCGAAGCTGGCCTTGTGTGGCTCAAGAGCCATAACGCGGTGTAACAGCAACACACAAAACCCTGTAGCAGCTCTGCGTCCGGCGGCGAAGCCGTCGCAAACCCGGTGATCGCCATTCAACTGATGCACCGCGTCAGCTGATTTTACGACGGCTTCGCCGCCGGACGCAGCCTCGTTCCTTCGGCAGCTGCTACGGGCAATCCAAACAGCTCCAATAAAAACAAGAGAATTTGTCATGGCTAAAATCGGATTTATCGGCACAGGCATCATGGGTTCGCCTATGGCCAGCAACCTGCAAAAGGCCGGGCACAGCCTGTTCCTGTCGACCCATCACGGCGCGGCACCGGCCGATCTGATCGCTGCAGGCGCGATTGCCCTGGCCAGCCCGCGGGAAGTTGCCCAGGAAGCCGAATTCATCATCGTCATGGTGCCCGATACCCCACAGGTCGAAGACGTGCTGTTTCGCGAAGACGGCATCGCCGCTGGCCTGAGCCCGAACAAGGTAGTGATCGACATGAGCTCGATCTCGCCGACCGCGACCAAGGCCTTCGCTGAAAAAATCAACGCCAAGGGCGCGCAATATCTGGATGCCCCAGTGTCCGGCGGTGAAGTCGGCGCCAAGGCTGGCACGCTGAGCATCATGGTCGGCGGCGACGAAAAAACCTTTGCCCGCGCCCTGCCCCTGCTTCAGAGCATGGGCAAAAACATCACCTTGGTCGGTGGCAATGGCGACGGTCAAACCGCCAAGGTGGCGAACCAGATTATCGTCGCCCTGAATATTCAGGCGGTAGCTGAAGCGCTGGTATTTGCCGCGAAAAACGGCGCCGATCCGGCCAAGGTTCGCGAAGCACTGATGGGCGGTTTTGCCTCGTCGAAGATCCTCGAAGTTCATGGCGAACGCATGATCAAGGGCACTTTCGACCCGGGCTTCCGTATCAGCCTGCACCAGAAAGACCTCAACCTGGCCCTGGCCGGTGCCCGTGAGCTGGGGATCAACCTACCCAACACCGCCAATGCCCAGCAAGTGTTCAGCACCTGCGCAGCCATCGGTGGCAGCAACTGGGACCACTCGGCGCTGATCAAGGGCCTGGAACACATGGCCAATTTTTCGATTCGCGACCAATAAGCCCACCGGCCTCCCCTCTTTCGGGATACCGGGATACCTGTAGTCGCTGCCGAGGCACGAAGGCTGCGAGTTCTTGATCATGCAGGGAGCCAATCAAGAGCTCGCAGCCTTCGTGCCTCGGCAGCGACTACCAGGTAACAATCATGAGTTCACACCCCTGTCCCGACTGGGCGACTGCCCTGTGCGCCGGTTTCAGCCAGATATTCCTCCAGCGTCATCCCTTGTGCGGTGTGTTGTGCTTGCTGGCGATTCTGATCAGCGCCCCAACCCTGCTTGGTGGCGCTTTGCTGGGAGGGATTGCCGGGCTCCTGACCGCGCAACGCCGCGACTACCCCAAAGCCGAGCGCCAAGCGGGCCTCTACAGTTACAACGGGATCTTGCTGGGGTTACTGTTGAGCCACCATCTGGAATGGTCGGCCCTACTGCCCTTGCTGATCATTGCCAGTGCCGGATCTAGCACGATACTGGTTCACCAGTGGCTCAAACGCGCCAGCCACGGGCAAAGCCTGTTGGCCTATACCGCGCCATTCGTGGGTATCGGCTGGATGTTGCTGCACCTCAACAACACCCCGACCCCGTCCTTGAGTCCCGAACAGGCAGTCAACAGCCTGGCGCTGATACAGGCCCTGTTCAAAGGTGTTGCTCAGGTCATGCTGTTACAGCATCCGATTGCCGGGCTGCTGATTGTGATCGGCCTGTGGGCCAGCAGTTGGCGGGCTGCTCTGTGGGCCATTACGGGTTCGTTGGCCGGTCTGTTATTCGGCCTGTACCAGCAGGATACGGCGGCAGCACTGAGTGGGCTCACCGGCTACAACCCGGTGCTCGCGGCGCTGGCCCTAAGCCAGCAACGACGCCGAGCCTGGCTGCCACTGGTCGGCATCATCGTCACTTTGCTGCTCACACCCGGTTTTACCGCCCTGGGCCTGGCGCCATTAACCGCACCGTTTATTCTCGCTTGCTGGCTGGTACACGCCAGCGTGCGGATATTCAGCCCCGCCATACCGGATGCTGAAGAGCAATGCAGGTTGCGCATTGAGCGTTAATACTCGAACCTTCTGACATTTGGGCATCGAGCAACCTGCATGGATAACAATGATTGGCGCCAACGGCTTTACGTCATGGTCTTTCAGGCCGACACCGCCGCCGGGCGCCGTTTCGACACCGCACTACTGCTGATCATCCTGTGCAGCCTGGTGGTCGTGGTGCTCGACAGCATCAACAGCATTCACCGCGACTACGCCGATATGCTGGCGTATATCGAATGGGGCTTCACCTTTGTTTTTGCCATCGAGTACGGCCTGCGTCTGTATTGCTCGCCCAAACCGCTGCGCTACGCCTTCAGCTTTTATGGGTTGGTGGATTTGCTGGCCATCGTGCCGGGGATCCTGGCGATCTACTACAGCGACGCGCAGTACCTGCTGATTATCCGCATCATCCGTATGCTGCGCATTTTTCGCATCCTCAAGCTGCGACCCTACCTGAGCCAGGCCAACTACCTGCTCGCGGCCCTGCGGGGCAGCAAGCAAAAAATCATCGTGTTCCTGGTCAGTGTCTCGACTCTGGTCACGGTGTTCGGCAGCCTGATGTATGTGGTTGAAGGCCCGGAAAACGGCTTTACCAGCATTCCGGTAAGTATCTACTGGGCCATCGTCACCCTGACCACCGTCGGCTTTGGTGACATAGTGCCCAAAACTGTACTGGGGCAAGTTATCTCGGCCATGGTCATGATCACCGGCTACTCGATTATTGCCGTGCCTACGGGCATCTTCACCGCCGAACTGGCCAACGCCATGCGGGGTGAACAACTCAAGCACGACTGCCCGACCTGCAAGAAGAACACTCACGAACCAACGGCAGCTTTTTGTTCCCGTTGCGGCAATGCTCTCTTTACGAAAAAGGCATAACCACAGTACTTTTTAATCTTTTAAGGACTATGCGCCAGCGGCTATAGTTGCTGGCAATTTGCCCCTACTGCTCCCTATAACAAGGAATGCTCAGTGAAAAAATTCTTTAGCGCCTCCATTCTTGCCGCTGGCCTGGCCCTTGGCAGTGTCGCTCATGCGGCCACCCCACCGCCGCTGCTGAACGTGTCCTACGACGTGATGCGTGACTTCTACAAAGACTACAACGCAGCATTCCAGAAGCACTGGGCGCAAGAGCACAACGGCGAAAAGCTCAACGTACAAATGTCCTTCGGCGGTTCCAGCAAACAGGCGCGTTCGGTAATCGACGGCCTGCCGGCTGACGTGATCACCATGAACATGGCCACCGACATCAACGCCCTGGCCGATAACGGCCAGCTGGTTCCGGAAAACTGGGTGACCCGCCTGCCCGACAACAGCGCGCCGTTCACCTCGGCCACTGTGTTTATCGTGCGCAAAGGCAACCCCAAAGCCCTGAAAGACTGGCCAGACCTGCTCAAGGACGGCGTACAGGTGATTGTGCCCAACCCGAAAACCTCGGGTAACGGCCGCTACACCTTCCTTTCGGCCTGGGGCTATGTGCTGAAAAACGGCGGTGACGAAACCAAGGCCAAGGACTTTGTCGCCAAGCTGTTCAAGCAGGCTCCGGTACTCGACACCGGCGGCCGCGCAGCCACCACGACCTTTATGACCAACCAGATCGGCGACGTGCTGGTAACGTTCGAGAACGAAGCTGAAATGATCGCCCGCGAATTTGGCCGCGACCAGTTCGAAGTGATCTACCCAAGCGTATCGGCCGAAGCCGAGCCGCCCGTGACCGTGGTCGACAAAGTGGTAGACAAAAAAGGCACCCGCGCCACTGCCGAAGCCTATTTGAAGTACCTGTGGTCGCCTGAAGGCCAGGAAATTGCCGCCAAAAACTACCTGCGTCCACGGGACAAGGCAGTGCTGGCCAAGTACAACGACCGCTTCCCGAAAGTCGAATTCCTGTCGGTTGAAAAAACCTTCGGCGACTGGCGCGACGTGCAGAAAAAGTACTTCAACGACGGTGGCGTATTCGACCAGATTTATAACGGTCAATAACACCCGCCTCCTGTGGGAGCAACTGTCTTGCTCCCACAGGGATTTACTCGTAGCAGCTGCCGTAGGAACAAGGCTGCGTTCGGCTGCGTAGCAGTCGTAAAACCAAGCGACTCGTTGTTTCAGGTGTACCGTGCTTGCCGGGTTTACGACGACTTCGTCGCCGGACGTAGCCTCGTTCCTACGGCAACTGCTACGCAACACGTCAAGCTGTACATACACCCAGTAAAAACACTTGCCCTCGCGCCTATCTCTGCCCATGCTGTGCACCTTCTGCGCAGCATGAATGAGTTAAGCGATGCGGCTGTTTCTGTGTGAAAAACCCTCCCAGGCCAAAGATATTGCCGCCGTGCTCGGTGCCAGCCGACGCGGTGATGGCTGCTGGGTGGGCCCCAATGCCACCGTCACCTGGTGCATCGGCCACCTGCTCGAAACCGCCCCGCCCGATGCCTACGACGAGCGTTACAAGCGCTGGGTGCTGGCCGACCTGCCGATCATTCCCGAAAAATGGAAAATGCGCGTCAAACCCAAGACCGCCAGCCAGTTCAAGGCCGTCAAGCGCCTGCTCGGTGAAGCCAGCGAACTGGTGATCGCAACCGACGCCGACCGTGAAGGCGAGATGATCGCCCGCGAACTGGTCGAGCATTGCCGTTATCGCGGCCCCATCCAGCGCCTGTGGCTCTCGGCCCTGGACGACGCTTCCATCCGCAAAGCCTTGGGCGCCCTCAAGCCTGGCAGCGAAACCTTCAACCTCTATCATTCAGCGCTGGGGCGCTCGCGAGCCGACTGGTTGATCGGCATGAACATGAGCCGCCTGTTCACCCTGCTCGGGCGCCAGTCCGGCTATCAGGGCGTATTGCCAGTGGGCCGGGTGCAAACCCCGACCCTGCGTCTGGTGGTCGACCGTGATCGCAGCATCAGCGACTTTATTCCCGTGGCCTACTGGGCCATTGATGTACAACTCAAACATGACGCGCAGTTGTTCACCGCGCAATGGCGCGCCGACCCCGACACCTGCGACGACCAGGACCGCTGCCTCAATCAGGCCCATGCGCAGCAAGCCGCAGCGGCGATAAACAGCGCCAGGGTTTGCAAGCTGCGCACCGAGCGCATGCGCGAAGTCGCACCGTTGCCGTTCGATCTGGGCACGCTGCAAGAAGTGTGTTCGAAAAAGCTCGGCCTCGGCGCCCAGGAAACCCTCGACATCGCCCAGGCGCTGTACGAAACCTACAAAGTCGTCACCTACCCGCGCAGCGATTGCGGCTACCTGCCGCAAAGTCAGCACAGCGAAGCACCGTCGATTCTGGCGGGATTGCAGCAGGCCGACCCGGCACTGGGCCCCTTGGCCGGGTATCTGGACCCACAGCGCCGCTCACGAGCCTGGAACGACGCCAAAGTCAGCGCCCACCACGGCATCATTCCCACAGCAGCTGCGAAAAACCTGGAGCGCCTGAGCGGTAAACATCGCGCGGTGTATACCTTGATTCGCGCACGCTACCTGGCGCAGTTCCTGCCCAACCACGAGTACGACCGCACCCAGGCCGACTTCGACTGCGCAGGGCAAAACCTGCGCGCCGTGGGCAAGCAGATCGTCGAACCCGGCTGGAAGCGCGCCCTGCCCGAAGCCCTGGCCCCCGCCAAAGGTCGCGAGGCACCGGCACCTCAACCCTTGCCGATATTGCGCGAAGGTCTGGATTGCGCGATTGCGGCGGTTAACCTCAAGGACCTGTGGACCCAGCCGCCCAAGCCCTTCACCGAAGGCGACCTGATCAAGGCGATGAAAAACGTCGCCAAACTGGTGCAGGATCCGCTGCTTAAGCAAAAGCTCAAGGACACCACCGGCATCGGCACCGAAGCTACCCGCGCCGGGATCATCCAGGGCTTGCTGGATCGCGGCTACCTGATCAAAAACGGCAAGGCCTTGGCTGCCACGCCACCAGCCTTCAGCCTGATCGACGCCGTGCCCCGCGCCATCGCCGACCCCGGCACCACGGCTATCTGGGAACAGGCACTGGACATGGTGCAAAGCGGCGAAATGACCCTCGACATATTCGTCGCCAAACAGGCGGCATGGATGAGCAAACATATCGAGCGTTGCAGCGCCATGACCATGACCATCAGCGGCCCGGCCAGCCCGGCAGGCACGGCGCCTGCCTGGAAAAAGAAACGCAAGGCTGCAACAGGCAAGGCAAAGCCAAAACGGGCGGTGAAAGCCAAAGGGGCATGAATGTTAAAGCGTGAGCTGCCCCGAAATACAGGTCACAGCCGCACCGCCCACCCAGATATCGTCGCCAATCTGCTCGATAGATACCCGCCCCGCACGCCCCATGGCCGTGCCCTGACTGACTACATAGCGCGTCGGGGCCAGGCCGTCCGCAATCAGCCACTGCGCCAGCCCGGCATTCAGGCTGCCAGTGACCGGGTCTTCGGGCATGCCTTCACCGGCGCAAAATGCGCGCACTTCAAACTGCGCTTCATCACCATCGCGCTCGGCGTTCCAAGGCGCGACCACGCCAATGGACAGGCCCAGCAACTGTGCGTAATCAGGGTTCAAAGCCAGCACCTGCTCCCGGTCGCGTAGCATCAGCGCCACCCAGCCGGGGCCGTTGTCGACCCAACGCGCCAGCGCAACAGCCTGAGACTCGATACCCAGGCCACGGCAGAGGCGTTGCAGCAGTGCATCTTCGACGGCGCCAGCACGCAACAAAGGCGGCGCTGTAAATGCCAGTTGCCCAGCATTGCGGCGAATTCGGATCAAGCCCGCGCTGCACTCCTGAACGATCTCTTCACCCTTGGGCTTGCCCCCGGCTTCCAGCCAGGCATGGCAACTGCCCAGCGTCGGATGCCCGGCAAATGGCAGTTCTTTCAGGGTGGTGAAAATGCGCAGGCGGTAATCGGCTTCGGGGTTTTGCGGTTTCAGTACAAAGGTGGTTTCGCTGAGGTTGGTCCAGCGCGCAAAGTCGGCCATCTGCGCATCGGTCAAACCGTCGGCGTTCAAAACCACAGCCACCGGGTTGCCTTTAAGTACAACTGTGCTGAAGACATCAATTTGCTTGAATTCAAATAGGCTCATGGCCGGCTCCTGATAACGATCAGAAGCACCCTACACAGTTTCGATATATCTGAAAATAAAACGGCGACCCTAAGGTCGCCGTTGAACGTTACTTGAACTGCCGACTCAATCCCGGCGGTACGCCGCTGATATCGGTGTCTTCCCACGGCCCGCTGGGGCTGACCGAGCGGCTCCAGCCGTTGTCCCAGCGATAGTAGGCGCGCTGACGGTAGAAGACGTTGGTCTGGTCATCCAGCACGTACACGCCCATGCGCGCATCCCAATGGCTCGGCCCGCCCGGCGGCGGCGCGAAGGTGGCCGAGGTCCGCGGTAACGGCTTCGGCGCCTTGGGGATGGGCATGTCAGGCAGGGGTTTGCCGGAGGGCTGGGGCGACGGCTGCGGCATCGGTGTGGATGGCGCGCTCGGTTCGTAAGGCTGATGAACCGCACAGGCGCTCAAGCCTAAAACCACGCTGAGCAGGGTAATGCGTGCAAGTGGACTCATGAAAATGTCTCTATTGATAGTGATGAACCTGTCGCCGCTGCCGCAGGCTGCGATGGGCAGCACAGCGGCCCTTATCGCAGCCTGCGGCAGCGGCTACATCGATCGCATCAACTTTATTTTTCCGGGCTATCGATGGTCAGCTGTTGCAACGCCTTGGTGCTGCTGGACAGCGGTTTGCTGCGCCCTACCCACTCGCCCGCCGTCGGCTGGCCAGCACGGGAGATGCGTGCCATCAGTTGGACTTCAGGAAAGTTCGACAGTTTCAATTGCGGCATCATGGCGTCGACATCGCCCAGCTCAACGGTGATGGGCAGGTCCGCCACGGTCACGCGCTTGACCGCCAGCGGCGCCGGTGGGCCGGACACCGCACGGGCGAAGATAAACACGCTATCGCCCGGCAGGACACTGGCCTTGACCGCGTCAGCCAGATCAACGCTGACCTTGATCGACGCCTGGGCCTTGACCGCAGGCGCAGCTTCAACCTTGCCCCCGCTGGCCAGCAGTTGTTCGCGAGCCTTGGCGATACCACCTTCCAGGGCGGCGCGTGAAGTGTCGCCTTCGGGCAATTCATTCATCAGGCGCTGCCAGTAGCCAATGGCCTCCTGGAAGCGCTGGTCTTCAAAGGCTGCAATGCCCAGCAGGCCCAGGCTGGTGACTTCTTTCGGGTCGGCCTTCAAGGCTTCATCGGTCAGTGCCTGGGTCTTGTCACTCCACTTTTTATCGTCGGCAAAGTACTGCGCCTGCGCCCACTGCCCCAGCAGCTCAGGCTGACGCCCTGCCAGCGTGACCGTACGCTCGAACACTTTGGCTGCATCAGCCGGACGGTTTTGCGCCATATAGGCTCGGCCCAGGAAGTACAGACCTTCGGCCGAGTCAGGTTGCGCGGCGGCGGCACGCTCAAGGCGCGCGACCATTTCTTCAAGGGATTGCGGCGGCTGCGAGAACTCGCGGGTCAGCTCGACCTTATCGCTGGAGCCAAAGTGCAGGTACAGGCCCAAGCCCAGGACCGGCACCATTACCGCCGCCAGCAGCGGAATGGCCTTGCCCAGGCTGGAAACCCGCCCCGGCGCCACGCCTTCGGTGTCCGCCAGCAATTCGCGGGCAGCTTCGGCGCGGCCGGTTTCGAGCTGCTCGGCAGTCAGTACGCCTTCTTCACGCTGGACCTGCAATTCGGCCACGCGCTCCTGGTACAAGGCGACGTTCAATGCAGTACGGTCTTCTTCACGCTGGGCGCGGCGCCCACGCAATACCGGAATCAATAAAAAGCTGAGGGCTATCAGTAGCAGCAAGCCTGCTGCGAGCCAGAAATCAATCATCTTTGGTTTTATCCAGCAAAGTGTCGAGGCGCTTACGCTCCTCGGCAGAAAGTGTGTCCGAGCCTTCGGCCTGCTCTGTACGACGGCGGCGCCCGACGATGACGCCAATTACCACCAGACCACCCACCAGCAAGGCCAGCGGGCCAAACCAGAGCACGACAGTCTTGCTGGTCAGCGCCGGTTTATAGAGCACGAAATCGCCGTAGCGAGAAACCATAAAATCGAGGATCTGCTGGTTGTCCTTGCCCTCGCCCAACATGCGGAAAATCTCGCGGCGCAGGTCGGTGGCAATCGGTGCGTTGGAATCGGCAATGTCCTGATTCTGGCACTTGGGGCAACGCAGTTCCTTGGTCAGTTCGCGGAAGCGCTCGCGCTCGGCGTCATTGGCAAACTCGTAGGTGTCGATGGCCGCCTGAGCAATACCCGTCAGCGTCAGGCCGAATACCACGGCGGCTAACCAGCGCTTCATGGCTTGGCCTCGTCAACCAGTGCCTGATACTTGCCGGCCAGTTGTTCGCGCCACACGGTGTCGTCGATCACGCCGACAAACTTGTGCCGGATGATGCCTTGACTGTCGATCAGGAAGGTCTCGGGAGCGCCGTACACACCGAGGTCCAAACCCAGGGTGCCGTCTGCATCGTTGATGTCCAGCTGATACGGGTTATGGAAATCCTTGAGCCACTTTTTCGCGTCTGCATTGACGTCCTTGTAGTTCACGCCGTAGATCACCACGCCCTGCTCAGCCAGCTTGGTCAGCACCGGGTGCTCGACCCGGCACGATATGCACCAGGTGGCCCACACGTTGACCAGCGCCGGTTTGCCCTTGAGGTCAGCCTCGGTCAGGACCTTGTCGCCCTCGACCGCAGGCAGGCTGAACGCCGGGAACGGCTTGTCGATCATCGCCGACGGCAGCTCGGTCGGGTCCAGGTACAAGCCTCTGTATAGAAACCACGCCATGCCCAGAAAAACGGCCAGCGGGATCAGCATCAACCAACGTCTCATGCCGTGGCTCCTGTCATGCCCAGTGCTTCGCGCACCCGGCTTTTAACCTTGACCCGGTAGCGACGGTCCATCGCTGCCAGCAGTCCACCAAAACCAGTGAGCAGACCGCCGAACCAGATCCAGCGCACAAACGGTTTCACATGTACCCGCACAGCCCATGCGCCGTCACCCAGAGGCTCGCCCAGCGCCACATACAGATCGCGGGTGAAACCGGCATCAATCCCGGCTTCGGTCATCATCGAGTTCTGCACCGTGTACAGGCGTTTTTCAGGGTGCAGCACACTGACTTCCTTACCATTGCGCACTACTCGCACAGTGCCTTTGTCCGATGTGAAGTTGGGGCCCTGGAAGTGTTTGGCACCTTCAAAGATAAAGTGATAACCGCCCAATTCCATCGACTCGCCCGGCGCCAGGCGCAGGTCGCGCTCGGCACTGTTCTGGCTCGACAACACCACACCCAGCGCGCACATCGCGATACCCAGGTGGGCAATCTGCATGCCCCAATAGCTGCGGGTCAGGCTGCGCACACCTTTGACCAGGCCTTTGTGGCGGGTTTTGTCACCGATATCACGCACCCCGGCCAACAGCACCCAAGCGGCCAGCATAAAGGTGGTCATCACGGCCCAGTTGAAGTCGCCATAAGCCACGCCGGCAATCGCCGACAGGGCCGCGCTGCCCAGCAACACAGGGGTCAGCATGCCCAACAACCATTTGACCGGAGTGTCTTTCCAGCGCACCAGCATGCCGACGGCCATCACCACCATCAGCAAGCCCATCAACGGGATAAACAGTGCGTTGAAGTACGGCGGGCCCACCGACATCTTGGCGCCACTGATGGCATCCACAGTCAGCGGGTACAGGGTGCCAAGCAGAATCATTGACGCGGCCACCACCAGCACCAGGTTATTGCCCAGCAGCAAGGTTTCGCGGGACCACAACTTGAAGCTGACGTGACTTTTGACCACCGGCGCGCGCAACGCAAACAGGGTCAGCGAACCGCCCACCACAAACAGCAGGAAGATCAGGATAAACACGCCGCGCTCCGGGTCGGAGGCGAACGCATGCACCGAGGTCAGCACGCCGGAACGTACCAGGAAGGTGCCCAGCAAGCTCAACGAAAACGCGGCAATGGCCAGTAATACGGTCCAGCTTTTGAACACACCACGTTTTTCCGTGACGGCCAGCGAGTGAATCAGTGCAGTACCCACCAGCCATGGCATGAACGAGGCGTTCTCCACCGGGTCCCAGAACCACCAGCCGCCCCAGCCAAGTTCGTAGTAAGCCCACCAGGAACCGAGGGTGATCCCTATGCCCAGGAAGGCCCACGCCACGATGGTCCACGGACGCGACCAGCGCGCCCATGCGGCGTCCAGACGACCACCGAGCAAGGCGGCAATGGCGAAGGCAAATGCCACGGAGAAACCGACATAACCCATGTACAGCATCGGCGGGTGAACAATCAGGCCGATATCCTGCAACAGTGGGTTAAGGTCATTACCGTCCGAAGGAATCTGCGGCAGCAAGCGTACGAATGGGTCCGAGGTCAGGATCAAAAACAGCAGGAAACCCACACTGATCATGCCCATGATCGCCAGCACCCGCGCCAGCATCACCTGCGGCAATTGCCGCGAGAAGATCGACACCGCGAAGGTCCAGCCACCCAGAATCATCGCCCATAACAGCAATGAGCCTTCGTGGGCGCCCCACACGGCACTGAACTTGTAGTACCACGGCAGCGCGCTGTTGGAGTTGCTCGCCACGTACGCCACCGAGAAATCATCGGCCATAAAGGCATAGGTCAGGCAGCCGAACGAGAACAGCAAAAAGGCAAACTGGCCCCACGCGGCGGGTTGCGCCAGGCTCATCCACAATTTGTCGCCACGCCAGGCACCCAGCAGCGGCACGATGGCCTGCACGATGGCGAAGCACAGGGCCAGAATCATGGCCAGGTGGCCCAATTCAGGAATAAACAGTCCAGACATCATTACTTACCCTCACTCGCCGGTACAGGCGCGGATTGGCCACTTTCGTTCAGCGCTTTGGTCACTTCGGGCGGCATGTATTTTTCGTCGTGCTTGGCCAGTACTTCATCGGCCACCACCACACCCTGGGCATTGAGCTTGCCCAGCGCGACGATGCCCTGCCCTTCACGGAACAGGTCCGGCAGGATGCCGCGATACGTGATGGTTACGGACTTGTTGAAGTCGGTGACTACAAATTGCACATCCAGTGAGTCGCCCGAGCGCTTGAGCGAACCGGCCTCAACCATGCCACCGGCACGGATGCGGGTGTCCAGTGGCGCTTCGCCATTGGCAATCTGAGTCGGGGTGTAAAACAGGTTGATGTTCTGCTGCAAGGCGCTCAGGGCCAAGGCCAGGGCAGCGCCCACCCCCACCAGAATCGCGAGGATGATGATCAAGCGTTTTTTACGCAGCGGATTCACTTCGAATTCTCCCGACGCAAGCGGCGCGCCTCTTGTTGCAGATAGCGTCGGCGCGCCATGATCGGCAGCGCCACATTCAACCCCAGTACCGCCAGGCAAATGCCATAGGCCGACCAGACATACACCGCGTGATGACCCATGGCGATAAAGTCGCCAAAAGAAGCAAAACTCATCGCGCACCCTCCAGAGCCTTCAACACCTCAGCCTTGACCCAACTGCTGCGAGCCTCTCGCTTGAGCACTTCCAGGCGCATGCGCAACAGCAGCACCGCGCCAAAGAAGCAATAAAAGCCCAACACGGTCAGCAGCAGCGGCATCCACATTTCCATGGGCATCGCCGGTTTTTCGGTCAGGGTGAAGGTCGCGCCCTGATGCAGGGTGTTCCACCACTCCACCGAGTATTTGATGATCGGAATATTGATCACGCCCACAATCGCCAGCACCGCGCAGGCCTTGGCCGCGCTGTCGCGATTGGTGATGGCGTTGCCCAGGGCGATCAGGCCGAAATACAGAAACAGCAGAATCAGCATCGAGGTCAGGCGCGCATCCCACACCCACCACGAGCCCCACGTTGGCTTGCCCCACACGGCACCGGTGACCAGCGCTACGGCGGTCATCCAGGCACCGATGGGCGCCGCGGCTTGCAGGGCAACGTCGGCGATTTTCATCTTCCACACCAGCCCCACCACACCGCACACTGCCAGCATCACGTAGCAGGACTGCGCCAGCATGGCCGCCGGAACATGGATATAAATAATCCGAAAGCTGTTGCCCTGCTGGTAGTCCGGCGGTGCAAACGCCAGGCCCCAGACCACTCCGCAGGTAATCAGCAACACGGCGGCAATGCTTAACCACGGCAACAGCCGCCCACTGATGGCATAGAACCATTTGGGCGAGCCGAGTTTGTGAAACCAAGTCCAGTTCATCACGCTGTTTCCATCACGGTGCCGGTCACGACAGGTTGAGTGTCATGCCAGCCAGGGTCTTTACTGGCCCACGGGGGCCAGACCTCATTATTCGCCGACGCTGATTTTCAGGCCGGCGGCTATTGCAAAGGGTGTCAGGGTTACTGCCAAGGCGGTCAGGCTACCAAGCCACAGCAAATAACCGGTTACGGGCATGCCTTGTAATGCCGCCTGCAGGGCGCCACTGCCAAGAATCAGCACCGGGATATATAAAGGCAGAATCAGCAACGCCAGGAGCAGGCCGCCACGCTTGAGGCCTACGGTCAACGCAGCCCCCACGGCCCCAAGTAAACTCAACACCGGCGTGCCCAGCAGTAGCGACATCAGTAACACTGGCAGGCAAGCCACCGGCAGCCCGAGCATCAAGGCCAGCAGTGGCGACAGAATCACCAGTGCCAAACCGGAAAACGCCCAGTGTGCCAGTACCTTGGCCAATACCAGTAGAGGCAGGGGGTGCGACGAAAGGACCCACTGCTCCAGCGATCCGTCCTCGAAATCACTGCGAAAAAGCCCGTCCAGCGAGAGTAAAACCGCTAAAAGCGCAGCCACCCACAGTAGCCCTGGAGACAAGGTTTGCAACAATTTAGTCTCCGGGCCGACGGCCAACGGAAACATCGCGATCACAATCGCGAAAAACACCAACGGATTGGCCAACTCGGCCGGGCGGCGAAACAACAAACGCGCTTCACGCGCCACCAACGTCCCGAACACACTCATACAGCCCACTGCCCCAGGTCGATATTGCGGTAACCGGCCGGCATCCGGGCCAACGTATGGTGCGTGGTGAGCACCACCATGCCGCCACCTTCGCAATGGCGGGCCAGGTGCTCTTCGAGTTGCGCCACGCCCTGTTTGTCGAGCGCGGTGAACGGCTCGTCGAGAATCCACAACGGCGGGCTGTCCAGATACAACCGGGCCAAGGCTACACGGCGCTGCTGACCGGCCGACAAGGTATGACACGGTACATCTTCAAAACCCTTGAGCCCTACCGCTGCCAGTGCGGTCCAGATCGCTTCGCGAGTGGCCGGACGATGCAAGGCGCAGAGCCAGCTGAGGTTCTCTTCGGCGGTGAGCAGGTCCTTGATCCCGGCGGCATGGCCGATCCACAGCAGGTTGTTCGCCAGTTCGTAGCGCTGGCTGCTCAAGGCTTGACCGTTAAGCCGCACTTCGCCCGCCGTCGGCTGCATCAGGCCCGCCAACAAACGCAGCAGGCTGGTTTTGCCGCTGCCATTGGGGCCACTGATTTGCAACATGTCGTGGCTGGCCAGGCGCAATTCGAGATTTTCGAACAGCATCCGCCAGTCACGCTCACAGGCGAGCGCTACGGCTTCTAAAAGAGGGCTGGTCACGTAATTGAGGCCTTCACGGTTCAAGTCGGCGCGGGCGTGGCCGTTAAAGTGATGCAGGATAAATGCATTTATGGCCTGTTTCAGAGAGCTGGATCAAACATTTGTGATGTTTTTAGGGTCTCTGAACGACGGGGCGGCATTATACATGCCATGTCCTACTCTAAAGCGGGCAATTTCGACAGGTTGTTTCGATGAAAGGCGACATGAATATTCCACCTATCCCACAAACCGCACCAAGCAGTCTGCGCTCTGGTCTTGTGGGCGGTGAAGTGCTCAAGTTGCTGCAACCTGCTGATGGCCTTATTCGACCTGGCCAGAGCGCCCAAGCCGAAGTGTTATCGCTCAAGCAAAACGACCTTACTTTCCAACTGCTGCTCAAGTTGACCCTGGTCGGTGGCCGAGAAACCAACGTGCAGGCCAGCAGCAACTTCCCGTTGCCGCTGGGCACGCAACTGGCCGTGACCCAGCCTTCAGCAGGTAACCTGGCGATCAGCCTGCAACAGGCGCTGACCAGCAGCGTGGCCACCCTCACCCGCCTTGATCCACAACAACTGCCGGTGGGCACGCTGCTGCAAGGCAAAGTGCTGACCACCCAGGTGTTAGCCCAGCCAGCCGGGCAACCGGCGGTCTATCGCTCATTGGTGACCCTGCTCAACAGCGCCCTGAGTGGCAGCACCCTGACCCTGGATAGCCCACAGCCTTTGCGGATCGGCAGTTTGCTCAGCGCGCAGGTGAACGGCCCGCAAAGCTTGAGCTTTGTACCGCTCAGCGGGCGTCAGGAACAACTGGCGGTAGCGCAACAACTGGCCACACAACAAAGCCGCCAAGGCTCGCTGGAGGGGCTGCTCAATGCCCTGCAAAAACTGCCCCCCACTGCCGACATGCCTACCGAACTTCGCACATCCATCGACAAGCTGTTAGCCGGTTTGCCTACCACGGCGCAATTGAGTAACCCCAAGGGCCTGAGTGACGCCCTGCTCAACAGCGGTGCATTTTTGGAGGCCCGACTGCTGAGTGGCCAACCCCTGGCCTTGGCCCCGGACATGAAGGCCACCCTGCTGCGCCTGATTGCGCAGATCCTGCCCGGCGTGCCGGCCAGTACCAGCTTCAACCCCGGCATGGCTGCCAGCACCCAGGCCCAGGCCTTGCCGACCTTTGTCCGCAATGCCTTGGGCATGCTTGGCCAGGTCAGTGCCAAGCCACAACCCGGCGGGTTCCCCCTGCCTCAGCGGTCAATGCAGAGCGGCGAAAGAGAAGACAGTCTGGAGAGTTTGCTGAAATTGGCCGCAGCAGCCATTTCGCGCCTGCAAAGCCATCAGCTGTCGAGTCTGGAGCAAAGCGGGCGCACGGCCGATGGCGCCGTGCTGACCACCTGGCAACTGGAAATCCCGATGCGCAATGCTCATGACATCGTGCCGTTGCAGGTCAAATTCCAGCGCGAAGATCCGCCAGAGAAACAACCGCAGGACAAACCCGAGGCCCGAGAAATCAAGGATCAACTGTGGCGCGTAGAACTGGCCTTTGACCTTGCACCGCTCGGCCCGCTGCATGTGCAGGCGCAACTGCTGCGCGGCAACCTGTCGGGCCAGCTCTGGGCTGAGCGAGCGTACACGGTGAACTTGATCGAGAGCCAACTGGGCAACTTGCGCCAGCGCTTGCTTGACGCGGGGTTGAGCGTGACCGATCTGGATTGCCATCAAGGCACACCTCCACCAAGCAGCCATACCAAACTGGAACAACGCTGGGTGGATGAAACCGCATGAATAACCCACCTGAACCGCGCCAGGCGATTGCCCTCAAATACGACGGCAAACAGGCCCCGACCCTCACCGCCAAGGGAGATGACGAACTGGCCGAAGCTATCCTCGCACTGGCCCGCGAGTACGAAGTGCCTATTTATGAGAATGCTGAGCTGGTCAGGTTATTGGCGCGAATGGAGTTAGGCGACAGAATCCCACAGGAGCTGTACCGGACGTTGGCCGAGATCATTGCCTTTGCCTGGCAGCTTAAAGGCAAGTTCCCGGTGGGATTTGACCCGAATGCGGTTCCGGGTGAGCGGGATATAACACCGCCATAAATCCTCCCCTGCCGCTAAAAAATACTCGCAAAACCGGGGTGAATGAACTGGCGACTGCTACGCAGCCGATCGCAGCCTCGCGCTGCTCGACAGCGGCTACAGAAACCACCGGCCTTGTAGATACTCTGTTCCAGGTCAAGCCCCAGTGGGAGCGAGCCTGCTCGCGAATGATCTTCGCGAGCAGGCTCGCTCCCACGCTTGAAGTATCTCTGTAGCAGCAAGGCTGCGATCGAGGACAACGTCCTCGCGCGATGCATCTGGTAAACAGGGGGAAGAAATGGTCTGGCGGTTAGAACGTTCAGCCTTTGTACATCTTGCTCATCAACTCGGCCTCGGCCTGAGTCAGTCCGCAAGACTGGGTCAGTTCGTCGACGCTGGCACCCATGCTGACCAGACGCGCCGCCTGGTTGAACGACAGGCTGGTGGGGTCGCGCTGTTCAAGCTGGGTCAGCTTTTCGGGCAGCGGCGCGACCACGGCGCGCAGTTCGTGCAGGTCTTCACCCATTTGCACATTACCGTTCTGGTAGGTGTCCAGGCGCCGCGTCAGTTCCCTGAGGCGCCGGTCACGCTGTTCATCGCCCGCCACCTGCTGCGCCGCAAGCACCCGCTGGCGGCGTACGTGGCTGACGAACAGCCACAGGGTCACGGCCCACAGCAGGCCGAGGACGATTACCGCCACCTCAAGGATCAATCAGATGTTCTCCAGATCCGACCATTCTTCTTCGGTCATCATTTTGTCCAGCTCAACCAGAATCAGCAGTTCGCCGTTCTTGTTGCACACGCCCTGGATAAACTTGGCCGACTCGTCGTTGCCCACATTAGGCGCCGTTTCGATTTCAGACTGACGCAGGTAAACCACTTCCGCCACGCTGTCGACCAGAATACCGACCACTTGTTTGTCGGCTTCAATGATGACAATCCGCGAATTATCGGTAATTTCGGCGCTGTACAAGCCAAAACGCTGACGCGTGTCGATCACCGTCACTACGTTACCGCGCAGGTTGATGATGCCCAGCACGTAGGAAGGCGCACCCGGAACCGGGGCGATTTCGGTGTAACGCAGCACTTCCTGCACCTGCATCACGTTGATGCCATAGGTCTCGTTATCCAGCTTGAAGGTAACCCATTGCAGGATCGGATCTTCCAACCCCTGTGCCGCTGACTGTTTCATACCCCAAACCCCTGACTGAAATACTGCAAAATTCTGATAACCGGCGGCTCCCCCTACAGATGGGCGTCCACCAGGCTTGTTCTTATGATTTGCCTTTGGCGATCAACTGCGCCAATTGCTCCACATCCAGCAGTGCACACATGTGTTCAATCACAGTGCCCGCCAGCCACGGCCGCTGCCCGCGCTGGGAGCGCCATTTGATTTCGTTCGGGTGCAGGCGCAACGAGCGGCTGACCTGATGCACCGCCAGCCCCCATTCGTAGCCCTGTACTGAAATGACATATTGCAGGCCTTCGCGAAAATCATCGCGATAGCGCTCGGGCATCACCCAGCGCGCCGTGTCCAGCACGTTGAGCTTGCCGCCCTGGCTGGGCAGAATTCCCAGATACCAGTCGGGCTGACCAAACAGCGGGGTCAGTTCACGCCCGGCCAGTGAATAAATCGAACCCAGGCACACCAAAGGCACCGCCAGGGTCAGCCCGGCCACGTCGAACAACAGGCATTCGAAAGGCTCAGCAGCCCACGCAGGGCGGCCATCATCCGGTATCGGCAAGTGCGCACCCGGCGCACTCGGCCGATGCACTTCAACCAGTGGATGGGCCAGCGTCTCAGCGGGCACACCCACCTGCGCCAACTCTACCGGCATCGCCAGTGGCTCTTCGGCAGGGGTTTGCGCAGCCTGCTCCAGAGACAGGGCACGGGCATCGCGCACCTGCTCTTCAAGAATGGCGTCGGCAAACTCGTCCGACTCAACCAGCGCCGCTTGCGTTGCATCGAACAGCAAGTCGTCGAGGTACGACTGCAAAGCCAATTGCGGTCGGTTGGAAAGTGCTATCGGCTGCGTCATAAAGTGCCCCACTCAACAGCCTCGCGACAGAGACCTGTAGACGTTATCGGCCAAGCACGGCCGATACTTGAATGCTCGCCCACCTCACGCCACCTGCGGTGCAAGCTGGCGGGTCAGGACGTGCTTGAGCAACGCACGATAAGCGATAACTCCCCGGGTTTTCTCGTCGAACTGCGATGGTGTCTGCCCGGCCCGACTGGCATCGCGCAACCGGGTATCGACTGGAATAAAACCCTGCCACAGAGTGTCGGGATACACATCGCGCAACACCCGCAAGGTGCTCATCGAAGCCTGGGTGCGGCGGTCGAACAAGGTCGGCACGATGCAGAACGGCAGCTCTTGCGTACGCGAACGGTTGATCATGCGCAAGGTGTGGACCATCCGCTCCAGGCCTTTGAGCGCCAGATGCTCGGTTTGCACCGGGATAATCAACTGTTGGCTGGCCGCCAATGCGTTGACCATCAGCACCCCCAGAATCGGCGGGCTGTCGATGATGGCGTAGTCATAGTCCTGCCACAGTTGCGCCAGGCTGCGCGCAATCACCAACCCCAAGCCGCTTTGTCCCGGCGCCTGACGCTCCAGGGTTGCCAGTGCCGTGGTGGCCGGCAGCAAGGCAATCTTTTCGTGGCTGGTGGGCAGCAGCAATTGTGCAGCCAAGCCTTCAGGCACCTGCCCCTGATGCAGAAACAGGTCATAAACGCTGTGTTCCAGACCATCGGGGTCATACCCGAAGTAACTGGTCATGGAGCCGTGCGGGTCGAGATCGACCACGACCACGCGCTTGCCCGCCTCTGCCAGCAAACCGGCCAGAGCGATGGATGTGGTGGTCTTGCCGACCCCACCTTTTTGATTGGCTACTGCCCAGACTCTCATTCTGTGGTTCCTCCCGGCTGCATGCGTGCCGGCCGAGATTAAAGGTTTGGTGACGGGGAATTGACGGCATCCCCGCGAACCAGCGGCTGTGTGGGTGGCGGTGCAGTTTGTGTGCCAGCCCGCTTCAGGGCAGCATCCGGTGTTGCGTTGGCGGTTCCGGTGGCGGTCAGGCTGCGACGCACTTCAAGGTTGCGCGACACCACCAGCACCACCCGACGATTGAGCGCGCGCCCCTCTGGTGTGGCGTTATTGGCCACCGGCTGAAACTCGCCGTAGCCCACCGACGCCATGCGGCCGGGGTTCACCCCCTGCATTGCGAGCATGCGCACGATGCTCGCCGAGCGGGCCGAAGACAGCTCCCAGTTGGTGGGATATTGCGCGGTCCGAATCGGCAAATCGTCAGTAAAACCCTCGACGTGAATCGGGTTCTCGAACGGCTTAAGGATCGCCGCCACCTTGTCGATAATGTTGAACGCCGCATTGCTGGGCATCGCATCTCCGCTGCCGAACAACAGGCTGGAATTGAGTTCAATCTCGACCCACAACTCATTGCCGCGCACCGTCAATTGCCTGGATGCGATCAAGTCGCCAAAGGCATTGGTGATGTCATTGGCGATGGCTTTAAGCGGGTCATCCGGCACTTGCCCAAGGCCTGCATCGGTATGTTCACTGTCTTTGATCAAGGGCTCGGCAGGCTGGGTCGTCAGCGGCCGCTCTTCACCGATGGGCACCGGTCTGATGCTGCGCTCGGTGTCACTAAACACCCCCACCAGCGCCTTGGAGACCACCCGGTACTTGCCTTCATTGATCGAAGAAATCGAGTACATGACCACGAAGAAAGCAAACAGCAAGGTGATGAAATCCGCGTAGGACACCAGCCAACGTTCGTGATTGACGTGCTCATCAACGGGGCGACGGCGACGGCTCATGGTTAACCCGTAAAGCCTTGCAGCTTGAGTTCAATGGAGCGTGGGTTTTCGCCTTCGGCTATCGACAAAATGCCTTCGAGCAACATCTCGCGGTACAGCGATTGGCGCATGGCAATCGCCTTGAGCTTGCTGGCGATGGGCAGCAACACCAGGTTGGCACTGGCCACCCCGTAAATGGTCGCTACAAACGCCACGGCGATACCGCTACCCAATTGCCCCGGATCGGCCAGATTGCCCATCACGTGGATCAGGCCCATGACGGCGCCGATAATGCCGATGGTCGGCGCGTAGCCGCCCATGCTTTCAAAGACTTTCGCGGCCTCGATATCGCGGCTTTCCTGGGTCATGTAATCGACCTCCAGCACGCTGCGAATGGTTTCTGGCTCAACCCCGTCGACCAGCAATTGCAGGCCCTTGCGCGAATAATTGTCGGGTTCGGTATCGGCCACGCCTTCAAGGCCCAGCAAGCCTTCCTTGCGCGCCGTCAGGCTCCAGTTGACGACACGGTCGATGCCGCCCGCCATGTCGATACGCGGCGGAAACAAGATCCACACCACGGTATGCATCGCCCGCTTGAACGCACTCATGGGCGACTGCAACAACGCCGCCCCCACTGTGCCGCCGAGCACGATCAACGCCGCCGGGCCATTGGCCAGCGCGCCTAAATGGCCGCCTTCCAGGTAATTGCCGCCGATGATCGCGACAAACGCCATGATGATGCCAATCAGGCTGAGCACGTCCATCAGTGGCAAGCCTCGACCAGATGCCTGCCGATGTCATCGAGGCTGTACACCGCATCGGCCAGGTTGGCTTTGACGATGGCCATGGGCATGCCGTAAATCACACAACTGGCTTCGTCCTGCGCCCACACCTGACTACCGCCCTGTTTGAGCATACGAGCGCCTTCACGACCGTCTGCGCCCATGCCGGTCAAGACCACCGCCAAAACTTTGTCACCAAAGGACTTGGCCGCAGAACCGAAGGTGATATCCACACACGGTTTGTAGTTCAGGCGCTCGTCGCCCGGCAGGATGCGTACCGCGCCACGACCATCAATCATCATTTGCTTGCCGCCTGGCGCCAGCAGGGCCAGACCAGGGCGCAGGATATCGCCGTCTTCGGCTTCCTTGACGCTGATGCGGCACAGCTTGTCCAAGCGCTCGGCAAACGCCTTGGTGAACGCCGCGGGCATGTGCTGCACCAGCACAATCGGCGCCGGGAAGTTGCCCGGCAACTGGGTCAATACCCGCTGCAAGGCCACCGGGCCACCGGTCGATGTTCCGATGGCGACCAACTTGTACGCCTTGCGTTTGGGCGCGCCAGAGGTTGTGCTTGGCGCTGTTGCGCCACGGCTGGCAATCGGCGTGGTGCGTGCAGGTGCGGCAACGGCGGCTGGCGCTGTAAAGCCACCCAGTGCTGGCCGGGGCGCTGGAGTCGGAACCACAGGTGCCGGGGCGCTGTAGCTGGACATTCGCCGGTTGCTGCGCGAGATGCTGTGGACCTTTTCGCACAGCATCTGTTTGACCTTCTCGGGATTGCGCGAGATGTCTTCGAAATTTTTCGGCAGAAAATCCACCGCACCGGCATCCAGCGCATCGAGGGTGACGCGAGCGCCCTCGTGGGTCAGCGAGGAAAACATCAATACCGGGGTCGGACAGCGCTGCATGATATGGCGCACGGCCGTGATGCCATCCATCAACGGCATCTCGTAATCCATGGTGATCACGTCCGGCTTGAGCGCCAGCGCCTGATCAATCGCTTCCTTGCCATTGGTGGCAGTGCCGATCACTTGAATCGTCGGATCAGCCGACAGAATTTCCGAGACGCGACGGCGGAAAAAACCGGAATCATCCACCACCAGGACCTTGACTACCATAAACACTCCGTTAGGCCGTCGGGGCACGCCCGACTCACCAGAATCAAATACGCCGTGATGCGTAATGCTTGAGCATGCTCGGAACATCCAGAATCAAGGCAATACGGCCATCACCGGTAATGGTGGCGCCCGACATGCCTGGCGTGCCCTGGAGCATTTTCCCCAACGGTTTGATCACCACTTCTTCCTGACCGACCAACTGATCGACCACAAAGCCGATGCGCTGGGTCCCGACCGACAGAATCACCACATGCCCTTCGCGCTGCTCTTCATGGGCGGCCGAGGCTACCAGCCAACGCTTGAGGTAGAACAATGGCAGCGCCTTGTCGCGCACGATCACCACTTCCTGGCCGTCGACCACGTTGGTGCGTGACAGATCAAGGTGGAAAATCTCGTTGACGTTGACCAGCGGGAAGGCAAATGCCTGGTTGCCCAGCATCACCATCAGGGTTGGCATGATCGCCAGGGTCAACGGCACCTTGATCACGATTTTCGAGCCGCGCCCCAGGACTGACTCAATGCTCAGTGAGCCGTTGAGCTGGGCAATCTTGGTTTTCACCACGTCCATGCCCACGCCACGCCCGGACACATCGCTGATCTCGGTTTTGGTCGAGAAGCCCGGCGCAAAAATCAGGTTGTAGCAGTCGCTCTCGCTCAGGCGATCAGCTGCGTCCTTGTCCATCAGGCCTTTTTTCACGGCCAGGGAGCGCAGGAAATTGGCGTCCATGCCTTTGCCATCATCGGAGATCGACAGCAGGATATGGTCGCCTTCCTGCTCGGCGGACAGAATCACCCGGCCACAGCTCGGTTTGCCTGCGGCTGCGCGTTCTTCCGGGGTTTCGCAACCGTGATCGACCGCGTTGCGTACCAAGTGGACCAGCGGATCGGCGAGGGCTTCGACCAGGTTTTTGTCCAGGTCGGTTTCTTCGCCCACCAACTCCAGGCTGATTTCTTTTTTCAGCTGACGCGCCAAGTCACGTACCAGCCGCGGGAAGCGACCGAATACTTTCTTGATCGGCTGCATCCGGGTCTTCATCACTGCGGTTTGCAGGTCGGCGGTCACCACGTCAAGGTTGGACAGCGCCTTGGCCATTTCCTCGTCATGGCTGTTCAGGCCCAGGCGCACCAGACGGTTACGCACCAGCACCAGTTCGCCGACCATGTTCATGATGTCATCGAGCCGTGCGGTATCCACCCGCACCGTGGTTTCGGCCTCGGAGGCGACCGGTTTTTCCGCAGGTGCAGCAGCACGGGCCGGGGCCGGACGCGCAGCCGGCACTGGTTTGACCGGCGCAACCACAGCCACTACCGCAGCAGAATCAGCACTGAACTTGCCTTTGCCGTGCATCTCATCGAGCAAGGCTTCGAATTCGTGATCGCTGATCAGATTCGGATCGCCAGCAGGCTCCTGGGCAATGGCCACAGGCGCTACAGTCGCAGTTTCCAGCGCATCGGTATTGAACGAACCCTTGCCATGCAACTGATCGAGCAAGGCTTCAAATTCGTCATCGGTGATTTCATTGCTCACTTCGGCTGGCGCAGCAGGCACCTCTTCAGGCTCGGCGGCAACCACCGCAGCGGCCGAGGAAAACTGGCCCTTGCCATGCAACTGGTCAAGCAGCAACTCAAACTCGGCATCGCTGATTTCGTCGCTGGCCGTGATCTCTGGCGCGGTGACCGGTTCAGGTTCTGCCGCAGCAGCCTTGACCGCGTCGAGCGAATTCAGCAGCTGTTCAAATTCGCTGTCGGTGATATCGCTCACCGGGGCGGCAGCCATCACTGGCTCAGGTACGGGTGCAACGACAACCTGCGCAGCCGCAGGCTCGGCCAGACGCGCCAGCGCTTCCAGCAACTCAGGGGTTGCGGCGGTGACCGGGCTGCGCTCGCGCACTTCGCTGAACATGCCGTTGACCGCATCCAGGGCCTCGAGCACCACGTCCATCAGCTCCGCGTCGACGCTGCGCTCACCCTTGCGCAGGATGTCGAAGACGTTTTCGGCGATGTGACAGCACTCCACCAACTCATGGAGCTGCAGGAAGCCGGCGCCCCCTTTTACAGTGTGAAAACCGCGAAAAATTGCATTGAGCAGATCCGCATCATCCGGTCGGCTTTCCAGCTCAACCAGTTGTTCGGACAGCAACTCTAGAATCTCGCCGGCTTCAACCAGAAAATCCTGAAGGATTTCTTCATCGGCGCCGAAGCTCATGTACGTGCTCCTTGATATAGGCTCGTGGACGCCGGGCAACAGCGCCCGTGCCTCTTCAAGACCTAAAAACCTAAACTGGACAGCAAATCGTCTACATCATCCTGACCGGATACGACGTCATTACGTGTATCGGCATGAATCTGCGGACCTTCACCCTTGGCCTGGTTTTTTTGCGAATTATTTTCAGCACGCAGTGCATCGCGATCGTGTTCGATCCCGGCAAAGCGATCTACCTGGCTGGCCATCAGCACCAGTTTGAGCAGATTGCTTTCAACTTCCGTGACCAATTGCGTCACACGTTTTATCACCTGACCGGTGAGGTCCTGGTAATCCTGAGCCAGCAAAATGTCCGTCAGGTTGCTGGACACGATGCTGTTTTGCGTTTCGCTACGCGTCAAAAAACTGTCAACCCGACGCGCTAGCTCACGAAACTCCTCGGCACCGACTTCACGACGCATAAAGCGCCCCCAGTCCGTACTCAAGGCCTTGGCTTCGTGCCCCATTGCGTTGACCAGCGGCGTGCTGTTTTCCACCAGGTCCATGGTCCGATTGGCCGCCGCTTCAGTGAGTTTCACAACATAGGCCAAACGTTCAGTGGCATCCGTGATCTGCGACACTTCTTCGGCTTGCGGCATTCCCGGGTCAATCTGAAAATTGACTATTGCGCTGTGCAGCTCGCGGGTCAGCTTGCCGACTTCGCGATACAGCCCGCGGTCGCGAGTCTGGTTAAGTTCGTGAATCAGCTGCACGGCATCGCCAAATTGGCCTCTTTCAAGGCTTTCGACCAATTCGTGAGCATGTTTTTTCAGGGTCGACTCAAAATCACCCTGTGTGGATTCTTTATGCTCCATAGCGCCCCCAAGGCAACCGATCAACCGATGCGATCAAAGATCTTTTCGATCTTGTCTTTGAGTGCGATAGCCGTGAATGGCTTGACCACATAACCGTTAACTCCGGCCTGGGCCGCTTCGATGATCTGCTCGCGCTTGGCTTCAGCTGTCACCATCAGCACTGGCAAGTGCTTGAGTTTTTCGTCTGCACGCACGTGGCGCAACAGCTCGATACCGGTCATGCCCGGCATGTTCCAGTCGGTCACCAAAAAGTCGATTTGCCCCAGGTTGAGGATCGGCAGCGCCGTGGTGCCGTCATCCGCCTCGACCGTGTTGGTGAAACCAAGGTCACGCAACAGGTTTTTGATGATCCGCCGCATCGTTGAAAAATCATCAACGATGAGGATTTTCATGTTCTTGTCCAATTCGACCTCCAAGCAGTCTTAAACGCGTCCTGTCTGGGGACGCGCCATTCAATCAATTCGTTTTCAAAAACCGCCCAAATCGACTGTGGGAGCGGGCTTGCTCGCGATGCAGGCGGCGCGGCTTTTCTGATTCACCGTGTCGATCCCATCGCGAGCAAGCCCGCTCCCACAATAAGTGCACGTGTTCCCGTCAGTGCGCTCGCCACTGGCTCAGACGCGCACGCAGGCGTGCGGCGCACTGGCTGTGCAACTGGCTGACACGGGATTCACTGACCCCCAGCACTTCGCCGATTTCCTTGAGGTTCAACTCCTCGTCGTAGTACAGCGCCAACACCAGACGCTCGCGCTCGGGCAGATGGGCAATCGCATCGGCCAAGGCGGCCTGGAAGCGCTCGTCTTCCAGATCTCGCGATGGCTCCGTGTGGGCACTCACGCCATCTTCATGCAGCCCTTCGTGTTCGCCGTCCTGCAACAGGTCGTCAAAACTGAACAGGCGGCTGCCCAGGGTGTCATTCAAGATGGCGTAATAATCATCAAGGCTTAACTGGAGTTCGGCCGCAACTTCATGATCTTTAGCGTCACAACCGGTTTTTGCTTCAATTACCCGAATTGCATCACTGACCATGCGTGTATTGCGGTGCACCGAACGCGGCGCCCAGTCGCCCTTGCGCACTTCATCAAGCATCGCGCCACGGATACGGATGCCGGCGTAAGTCTCGAAACTCGCGCCCTTGCTCGCGTCGTATTTGCCCGATACTTCAAGCAGGCCGATCATCCCGGCCTGAATCAAGTCATCCACCTGCACGCTGGCAGGCAAACGCGCCAGCAAGTGATAGGCAATGCGCTTGACCAGAGGGGCGTAGCGCTCGATCAGCTCATACTGGGTGTCACGCGACGACTTGCTGTACATGCGATAACCGCTGGCCGTCATTAAAAACGCCCCCCTGCTTGCTGCACCAGACGCTCGACAAAGAACTCCAGGTGGCCCCTGGGGTTGGCGGGCAATGGCCAGGTATCAACTTTTTGCGCAATGGCCTTGAACGCCAGCGAGCACTTGGAGCGCGGGAACGCTTCGTAAACGGCGCGCTGCTTTTGTACGGCCTTGCGCACGCACTCGTCGTAAGGCACGGCACCCACATACTGCAGGGCCACATCCAGAAAACGGTCGGTAACCTTGGTCAGTTTGGCGAACAGATTGCGCCCTTCCTGGGGGCTTTGGGCCATATTGGCCAGTACGCGAAAGCGGTTCATCCCGTAATCGCGATTAAGCAGTTTGATCAGCGCATAGGCATCGGTGATCGACGTCGGCTCGTCGCACACCACCAGCAGCACTTCCTGGGCGGCGCGCACAAAGCTGACCACCGACTCACCGATCCCGGCAGCGGTGTCGATCACCAGTACATCCAGGTTATCGCCAAGGTCGCTGAATGCCTGGATCAGGCCGGCATGCTGCGCCGGGCTCAGATGCACCATGCTCTGGGTGCCCGAAGCCGCCGGCACGATGCGAATCCCGCCAGGGCCTTGCAGCAATACGTCGCGCAGCTCGCAACGACCCTCGACCACATCGGCCAGGGTAAACTTGGGGGTCAAGCCCAGCAGGACATCGACATTTGCCAGCCCAAGGTCCGCGTCCATCAACAGAACGCGCCTGCCCAGCTCGGCCAATGCGATGGACAAGTTGACTGACACGTTAGTTTTACCGACGCCACCCTTG
The DNA here is from genome assembly GCF_037055265.1 of Pseudomonas sp. ML2-2023-6. Taxonomy (NCBI): domain Bacteria; kingdom Pseudomonadati; phylum Pseudomonadota; class Gammaproteobacteria; order Pseudomonadales; family Pseudomonadaceae; genus Pseudomonas; species Pseudomonas sp. ML2-2023-6. The sequence goes on from NZ_CP146347.1 coordinate 4,144,495, forward strand.
CCGCCGGTCACTGCGATCACCTGTACGGGATGCATGCTGCCCATGATCTTTCTTTACCTTGTCTTACTTAGACGCGGCTACATGCGTTGGCTGCTCGTTCCCCTGCGGAACAAAATTTTCAGACCATCCGATGTAGGTACATTGCAACGTAATCTTGACTGCCTCAGCCGACCCGTTTGGGAGGGCTGTGATAGATATCGGCAAACATGTCTGCCATAGCTTCTTCGCTGGGTTCTTCCTGCATCTGCACACTCACTGCGCGACTCACCAGTTGGTGCCGACGCGGCAAGTGAAGGTCGTCCGGAATCCGTGGGCCGTCAGTGAGATAAGCCACCGGCAGCGCATTGCTGATCGCCAGGCTCAACACCTCGCCCAGGCTTGCTGTCTCATCCAGCTTGGTCAGGATGCAACCCGCCAACCCGCAACGCTTGTAACTGAGGTACGCCGCCGTCAGCACCTGTTTCTGGCTGGTGGTGGCCAATACCAAATAATTTCGCGCCTTGATCCCGCGCCCGGCCAGGCTTTCAAGCTGCAAACGCAACGCCGGATCACTGGCCTGCAGGCCCGCGGTATCCACCAGCACCACGCGCTTGCGCACCAACGGCTCTAGGGTCTGGCCCAACGACTGGCCGGGAGCGACGTGGGTCACCGGTACATTGAGAATTCGGCCCAGGGTCTTGAGTTGCTCCTGAGCGCCAATTCGAAAGCTGTCCATGCTCACCAGAGCGATATTCTGCGCGCCGTACTTGAGTACATAACGCGCCGCCAGCTTGGCCAGCGTCGTGGTTTTACCCATCCCTGCAGGCCCGACCATCGCAATCACGCCGCCCTCTTCCAGCGGCTCCAGCTCCGGCGTAGCGATCATCCGCGCCAGGTGCGCCAGCAACATTCGCCAGGCCTGGCGCGGCTCTTCGATACCGGCCACTTGGGCCAGCAGATCACGCGACAGCGGCCCGGACAGACCGATACGCTGCAAGCGGCGCCACAGATTGGCCTGCGCTGGTTTGGCATCCTGCAACTGGCTCCAGGCCAACGAGCCGAGCTGCACTTCAAGCAATTCACGCAAACCGTTCAGCTCATGGCGCATATTGTCGAATGCGCGCTGATCAACCGTCGGTGCGACGGGCGCAGGCGCAGGGCGTGGCGGCTCTTCCAGCGTCGGCTCGATCAACGGCTCGGCGGCAGTCAGCGGCAAACCGGCAAACAGCTGACGGTTAACGCCCGCCTCGCCTTCGCCGCGCAGGCTCAACTCGGCCTGGGCCGAGACAATCCGCGACTGGGTCTTGCGCAGTTCTTCTTCGAGCTCAATGTTCGGTACACGGGGTGCCAGCGCGGACAGCTTGTAGTCCAGGGCCGCGGTCAACTCAACGCCCCCGGCGATCCGGCGGTTGCCAATAATGGCGGCGTCAGCCCCCAGCTCATCACGGATCAGCTTCATGGCCTGACGCATATCGGCGGCGAAAAATCGCTTCACTTGCATAAACCAAACCCTCAGCCGTTAGGGCCTACTGTCGCAACGATCGTGACCTGCTTGTTGTCAGGGATTTCCTGGTAAGCCAGCACATGCAGGTTGGGCACCGCCAGACGGCCGAAGCGCGAAAGCATTGCGCGTACCGGGCCTGCCACCAACAGGATCACTGGATTACCTTGCATTTCCTGACGCTGAGCAGCGTCGATCAACGAGCGCTGGAGTTTCTCTGCCATGCTTGGCTCCAGCAAAACGCCCTCTTCCTGGCCTTGTCCGGCCTTCTGCAAACTATTGAGCAATATTTGTTCCAACCTTGGCTCAAGGGTGATCACAGGCAGCTCAGACTCAACGCCTACAATACTTTGCACAATGGCGCGGGACAGGCCCACGCGCACAGCGGCAACCAAAGCGGCAGTATCTTGACTCTTATGGGCATTGTTCGCGACGGCTTCGGCAATGCTGCGGATATCGCGCACCGGCACCTGCTCAGCCAACAAGGCCTGCAACACTTTGAGCAACTGCGACAGGCTCAGCACGCCCGGCACCAGCTCCTCGGCCAGCTTGGGCGAAGACTTGGCCAGCAACTGCATCAACTGCTGCACTTCTTCATGCCCGATCAGCTCATGGGAGTGTTTGTACAAAATCTGGTTAAGGTGCGTCGCCACCACGGTGCTGGCATCCACTACGGTATAGCCCAGCGATTGCGCCTGGCTGCGCTGACTGACTTCAATCCACACCGCTTCCAGACCAAAGGCCGGGTCTTTGGTGGTAATCCCGTTCAGCGTGCCGAATACCTGCCCCGGATTGATCGCCATTTCGCGGTCCGGGTAGATCTCGGCCTCGGCCAGAATCACCCCCATCAGGGTCAAGCGATAGGCACTGGGGGCCAGGTCGAGGTTGTCGCGGATATGCACGGTCGGCATCAGAAAGCCCAAATCCTGGGACAACTTTTTACGCACCCCCTTGATCCGCGCCAATAACTGGCCACCTTGATTGCGGTCTACCAGCGGGATCAGCCGATAGCCGACTTCGAGCCCGATCATGTCGATGGGCGTCACGTCATCCCAACCCAGCTCCTTGGTCTCTTGCGCACGGGCAGGCGACGGCAGCAACTCTTGCTGGCGCTTGACCTCTTGCAGGGCCTGGACCTTGACCACGTTCTGTTTTTTCCACATCAGGTACGCCACGCCACCGGCAACGGCGGCCAGGCTCAGGAAGGAAAAGTGCGGCATGCCCGGCACAATCCCCATCACCGCCATCAAACCTGCCGACACCGCCAGCGCCTTGGGCGAGGCAAACATCTGGCGATTGATCTGCTTGCCCATGTCTTCGGAGCCCGAGGCACGGGTCACCATGATCGCGGCTGCGGTGGACAGCAGCAGGGATGGCAACTGCGCCACCAAACCGTCACCGATGGTCAGCAAGGCGTAAACCTTGCCCGCTTCGCTGAACGTCATGCCGTGCTGGAAGATACCCACCGCCATGCCGCCGATCAGGTTGATAAACAGAATCAACAGACCGGCGATTGCATCACCGCGTACGAATTTGCTGGCACCGTCCATCGAGCCGTAGAACTCGGCCTCTTGGGCGACTTCCTGACGGCGCAGCTTGGCCTGGTTCTGATCGATCAGCCCGGCGTTGAGGTCGGCGTCGATGGCCATTTGTTTGCCGGGCATGGCATCGAGGGTGAAACGTGCGCTGACCTCGGAAATGCGCCCGGCACCTTTGGTCACCACCACGAAGTTGATGATCATCAAAATCGCAAAAACCACGATACCGACCACGTAGTTGCCGCCGATCACCACCTCACCGAAGGCTTGAATCACCTTGCCTGCCGCCGCGTGCCCTTCCTGACCGTGGAGCATCACCACCCGGGTCGAAGCCACGTTGAGCGCCAGCCGCATCAGGGTGGCGACCAGCAAAATGGTGGGGAACACCGCAAAATCCAGGGGCCGCAGGGCGTAGACGCACACCAACAGCACCACAATCGACAGCGCAATATTGAAGGTAAAAAACACGTCCAGCAGGAACGCCGGGATTGGCAACATCATCATTGCCAGCATCACCAGCAACAACAACGGCACGCCCAATTGCCCTCGACCCAAACCGGCCAGACCGCTGCGTGCGGTGTTGATTAACTGAGAGCGATCCAAGGACATTGCGACAAACCTTTAGCAAACTTTTGACGCCATGTGCGCCGTAGAGCCTGCCACTGCAAGAACCCTTCCAACTTTGGCCAATGGCCATATCAGAATCAAAAGCCCGCCCTGATTCACCCAGTAGGAGCCTCTGAGGGAGCGAGCCTGCTAGCGAGAAGGTCTTCAGAACATCGCGATTATCCAGTGATGCCATCGCGAGCAAGTCGAGCTGCACAGACCCGCGATTCACCGAAAATCATTTGTGGGAGCGGGCTTGCTCGCGATGAAGACGACGCGGTTCGCGAGCAGGCTCGCTCCCACGGTGATGTCACAAGGCCTTAATCCTTCAAAAACTCAAGGCAGGCTCATCACCAGCGTGCCACTCGCTGTGAAAGGCCCGGCGACTGGTAAGCTGCCGGTTTTACGGAAAAGCGTAAACAACACCGTGTCGCTGCCTGAGCTATTGCTGATACTGGTCCTGAAAGAACTTCCCGGAGCAACTAACAAACTCAGGCGAGTCAAGCCAGCGGCAAGATTGGGATTAGTGGTAGCAAGGGCACTTGCGTTGAACGAAGAGGCAGTCCCCACCAGTTTGATATCTATGGGTGAGGAAATACCGGCATCAGGGCATGAGTAATTCAGAGGGACAGATTTCCTGTAAGGCGTACCGGATGATATATCTCCGCCAACCGCAAGAGGATCCACCGAACCAAAATCTACTACAATTGGATTGTTATTATTAATCGTACAGGTTGATGGGCTTAAGTTGAGTGCGTTATTTGAGCGCACGTAGATCGGCAAATTCAGAGTCTTACTGCCTGCATTATTAGAAAAATGTAAAACCAAATTCACTGTAGCGAGGCCGACCCCTGACGCAATATTAATATAACTTCCAGCTGTCGTGGGCCTTTTTAAATATGGCCGACCAAGCACACTCGTAGCCACTAAAGGCTCCCGCCCCAGTACCGCGAGGTATTGACCGGACCACACAGGTATAGGGGAATCATTGCTGCCAACCCTTAAGCCGCCCTGGAGATGACTAACTGTCGGCCACAATACGACACCAATATTGGTAGCGGGCTGTATCTTTAGAGAAGGATTAGAAGAAGCCGAAGCCCTATGCCTGCATTCCAACGTATAGCCATCCAGCAAAACTCTATCGAGGCTAGCATTAAACGCTACATTGGTCCAAACATTAAGCCCCAAACTCCCCCCAACCTCCACGTCCAACCAAAACCCGCCATTCACCCGGCAATCTACTGCGCTGGCGATATTAGCCAGCATCAAAAAAAACACTCCACTTAGATATTTCATATAAATCTCTTCACTATAAAACAGCTCTAAAAAAGCGCTGTAGTTTTAAGGGTAATCCAACGTAAAAGTCGAAACGGCAGTATAATACCCTGGCTTTATCAAGCGGTTTGCAACGGCCTGCGGCTCCCCTTTGATAAACACCTTGAATGCAATCACATTGGCGCCATTACTTAATGCCTGCCTGGCACTGGCCACATTTAACGGCAGGGGTGTGCCCCCGAGTGTTTCCAATCCGATTGCCACCCCTTTTTCAATGGTCCCGCCCAGCGCCAGCAAGCCCGGCAGCTTGGTATTCTCGGTACCACTGAAGGTAGTCGTCACAGAGTTACTGATGCCTGTGTTGCAGTCTTCAAGGTGGATCTGGAAAGTTTTGCCGACCGTACGGGTGTAAAGATAAAGGTCTGCGTTAGTGACCGCTCCGAGATCAACCGCCAACACCTCGTCGCCAGCCTTGATCTTGCAAGCCGCCGCAACCAGTGCTCCGCTAAGAGTCAGGTTGTCCGCTGCCAGCCCAGCACCTGGCCGCATCAAGGTCGCACCCAGCAGCAGCGCGATCACTACAGGCTGCCAGCGCTGATTTTTGCTCTCAGCTTGCATGGGATACCCTCCTCACTCGTAATGAGCCACCAGCACTGCCGTGGCCGTAAAATTGCCCTCGCTCAGCGTGGAGCCCGACTTCTTGACCGGAACAACTTCCAGCACGGGTGGACTTGCCGGAGCAATCGACAACTTTGTGTTGAGCACAAATGGCAAGTTGTTTCGCAGTATCTTGATACCAAGATCAGGGACATTGGACTGCACGGCTGAGGTATCAAAACTCGTTGCCGTGGCCGTTACCGTCAAGAACATGCTCCACGGCAAAGTGCTTGCAGTACAGGTAATGGTGTAAGTCAATGGTTTACGGTGTTTTACCCCATCGACAGTGTTAACGCCCATTTCACCGAAGTCGACAGCGATATTGGCACCACTGTTTATGGTGCAGGGCGGCGGTGCTCTCAGGGTGCCACTGAACGTGAGGTTGGCCATTGCGTTGGCGCAAAAGCCAATGGCGCACACTGCAAAAAGCGCAGATTGTTGTTTGAGTCTCATCAATATTTCCCTCTTATCGCAGTGCTTGCACTAATGTAGCCGAGGCAGCGAATGACCCGCCCGTGAGGGTGCTGCCAGTTTTTTTTACGAGAACCGCCGTCACAACTGGCAAGGTGGGGTGCGTGAAATTCACGGTGGTATTGAGGGGCCAAGCTTCTCCCCCAACCATAAGCCTGATACCAAGATCACTTTTACTGGTACCCAGGACCTTAGCGTCAAACCCGGCGCCAGTTCCCCTTAATTCCAGGGTCATTGAATTGGTGGGTTGCTGCCCACATGTCAGGGTGTAAGGCACCGCTTTCTCGTAATTGACGCCGTTGATCCGGGTCGTCAGAAGCTCGCTCCCAAAAGATACATTCAGCGTGCCTGCTGCGTTGATAACGCAGGGTGGAGGCATGAGGACTACCCCCCTGATGCTCACACTGACGTCCGCCAAGGCACCTTGACCGCAGAGCAACAACAGGCTGCCCAAGGCGGTTACTGCCCGCCAATGTATTGACATGTTCATCGCTGCCCCCTTATTCATAGACGAGCCTGAAATCAACGGCCGCCTGAAAGGCGCCATTGCTCAGAGCAGCCGAAGTGCGCACTGGCCGCACGTGCCAGGTCAGGGTGTCGTTGCCGTGCTGCAGGAACAAAGGCTCACCACGACCGCCCAAACCTGCGTCCCGCCCAAGGGCATCGGTCAGTTGCAATCCCATCCCGGTAACCCCCTGCACCTTGACCAACCGTGGATCATCCGCATCGGCTGGCGCCACAAAGGCCACCGACACCACAGGCTGATAGGCACTCCACACCAGATTGCCAGTGTGCTCACTCTGCAGGCTGCCCGAAGCGCGCTGGCAATCGACAAAGCGCAATTGAAACGCCACGGGGGTTGCCTGATCACCCGGGCGCAGCAATTGACTGCGAGCCACACTGCCCAGGTCTACATCCTGATAGGCCGAAGACATGTCCAGGGCACAGGGGGTGTTGTGCAGTGTGCCGGAGATATCCAGCATTCCACTCATGCCGTGGATCACCCCGGCCCGGGCCTGATGAATACTCGACACCAGTAGCAGGCAGCTCAGGGCCGTCACCGTGCAAGCCCGATGCGCGCTACTCATTGACCGAGGACGCAGCCACGTCCACCTTGCAAGTAGTGCCAGCACAGCTGAACACCAGAGTCGGACGACCACCGAAATCATTCACATAGGTCAGCCTTGGTTTAGTGCCGAGCGCAGCAACACTTCCCCCCAACTTCAATGAGCCTTTGGGCGACAGCATAAGGGGCTCGAAATCCGTGACGGTTTCCGTGTCTTTACTGCGACGGGCATCAATCAGCGTGACGTAGTACGGGGTGGGGTTGTTGACCTGATAGTGATCACCGACACGGGTAAGGGTCAGTTCTTGCTGCCAGGGCTCAGACCGCTCTTGTCGGTTCTGAATTAATGCAGCAGGCCGGTAAAACAACTTGATGCGGGTCTGCAGGGCAATTTGCAGGCTGTTGGCCTTGTCACTGCGGGGCGGAATTTCCCGCAGGTTGAAGTAATACACCGACTCCCGGTCCTGAGGGAGAGACTTGATTGCCGGTAACGCCTGGACTTTTACCTGACTATTTTTACCCGGCTCCAGGCGCTGGACAGGCGGAAGCACGATCAACGGTGAAGTGATCTTGTTGCCTTGCTCATCTTCTACCCAGCCCTGGGCCAGATAAGGCAACTGGGTGTTGTTGTTGGTGATGTTCATGCTGACAGCCTCTTTGCTGCCATCAAACACGACTCGGGTGCGGTCAAGGCCAATGGCGGCATGGGCGTTGTTGATCAGGCACATGGCCACAAGGGCAGGAACCGAAAGTGCAAAGCTGAATTTCTTGATCATGAAGGTGTTATCTCTGTGTTAGTAAGCCGGATCCGCGATGCAGATGCGGGTGCAGCGTTATCAGGTATCAGCATCTGGCAGCGCAGATCCAGGGTGGTGGCCAAGCCGTCGGCCGGTAAATTGGCAGGCATTACCAGCGTGCAACGCTCGACGCCGCCCCAAGAGACAACCATCTTCTCCCCGGGCCGAATGCCGCTTAGATAGACACTGCCACCGTCATTGACGATGCCGGTTTCCTGCTGTTTTTCATTTTTCACCGTGCCACCGAATGGCGGCACGCTGCCATCAGGCAAAAGCAGCACTGCCATGGCTTTAAGGCCGGCAACCACATCCAGCGTGCGGTAACCAATGGCGCCTTCCGTCAGGGTCAACTGGGTCACGGACTGAGTCGCCTCAACATTGGCTGGCAAATTCTCAAGGTCAACACTGGCCGCTGTGCGCAAGTAACTGTTGACGTCCGGAACCACAGCTTTGCCAAAGGCGTTACTGCTGGTTGTGCGGCCATAGCCGCGCACAGGTACCCCAGGCACACCGCTGGTATCGACCATCAATCGAGTGCCACCCACACCTGAGCTTCGATGCCCCGCCCCGCCGTATGGGGTCAGTGTGGCGCCGCCTCGTGCAGACATGCCGAGGCTGGTGTAGTTGTTTTCCTTCAGGCTGGCGCTCAGAGACAAATCCGCATGATCAGCGACATGGCTTAGATAACCACCGACAGAGGTGTTATCTGCACTCAGTTGATAGTGACTGCGCTCACCTAACTGGTCACTGAAGCGCGCTGAATACATATTTTTATTGTGCGAACTGCTGGCGCTGGTGCTTAAGCTGCCAGATCTACCCAAGGGCATGCTGAGCGACAGAAACATGCCGGTATTATTATTTTGCGTACCCGTGCGCTGGTTTCGTTCCTGATTTCTAAACATGTTCAATGAGACATTCATGTTCTTGACCGACCCCATATTGAAAGAACGCGCCAGTGACAGGTTCCAGCGTTTACTGCTCGGGAGATCCCAAAAGGACTGATCGGTGTAGGTCACGTAAGCAGAGAGCCCGGCATCTCGAAAATGCTTGTTGAGCGTGGCGGTATAAAGCGATTTGCTGCCCCCCACAGGCTTGCCGTAGTGACGCGCATTCAGGTATTCGCTCATGCTCACGTAGTCTTTTTCAGAAAACCGGTATCCCGCAAAGGAGACTTGACTGTCGTATTCCTCAAATCGCTTCGAATAGCTCAGACGGTAGGAACTGCCGGACAGCGATTCGTCCTGCACAGTGGTGCGGGCTCGCGAAACATCGAATGACAGCGCACCAAAGGCCAACAGATCGCGCCCTACACCGAGTGATAACGCCGTGTAGTTGCTGTCGCTAAGGCCCCCTCCATAAAGCGACCAACCGTTACTCACCCCCCAGGAAAACTCCCCCGAGCCAAAGACGCTGCCCTGCCCTCCATCATGCAGGCCAGACGGCCGACCGCTGGCAAGCTTGTAGCGCACCGTACCGGGGCGAGTCAGATAGGGAATGCTGGATGACTCGACCGTGAATGAATTGACAGTGCCATCTTGCTCTTCCACCCGCACATCGAGACTGCCGCTAACGGCATCATTGAGATCCTGAATGCGAAAAGGCCCCGCCGCGACCAAGGTTTCATACAACACCCGACCCTGCTGGCTGATGGTGACCTTGGCATTGGTTTTGGCAACACCCACGACCTCAGGCGCATAGCCTCGCAAGTTGGGAGGCAACTGGTTGTCATCGGAGCTGAGTGCGAAGCCGGTAAAACGAAAGCTGTCGAACAGGTCCGAGTACAGGTAGTTTTCCCCCACCATCAGGCGTGCCTGGATTGAAGGCAATGCCCGATATGCATAGAAACGGTTCCACTCGAGCCGTTGCTCACGACGGATGTTTTCGTCGTCGATACGACCTTGCCAGTCAGCCCGCAACCGCCAGGGCCCCGCATTGGCACCAAAAGTGCCGTTGCCACTCAGGTTGTTGCGGCTTACTGTGTTTCTCTGGCTGATCGACTGTGCCGTCAGGTTGTAGTCCAGCAGCAGGCCTGGCACCCCTTCGTCCCACCGGGAGGGTGGATCCCAGTTCTGCGCGCTGTACTCCAGGTACGCATGAGGGATGGAGATACGGAGCGTGGAGGTACTCAAATCGCCACTGACTTCCATCCCCGACAGACTGCTGCTGTCCAGGCACTCACCGCCTTTCCACCAAGTGAGCTGGGTCAGTTGATCTTTCTTCAAACCCAACTGCTCCACCAGTTCGGCAGACACACAGGCCTGGCTGCCTTTGGGATCATCGTCAGGGGGATAAAAGGCAATGCGCTGCTCAGGCTGCGACTGCGTGTTTATCTGTACTTGCATCAGGTAGGTGCCCGGCAAGATAAATCCGCTGCGAGAGAACTGCGACAGGTCGATGTTGGTGCGATCGTTCAGATCAAGAATATCGGTATTGAACTGGATGTCCTCGGCGGCCCATACACCGCCTGCAATCGACATCAGCCCGGTACACAACATCGCTCTGGCGACTGCGCAGTCCCGCAAGGTAAACAGCCCGTACATTTAAAAATACTCCAGCCGGAAACGCACCGCAGCTCGGTGAGAACCAACAGCCATTGGGCGGCCATTGCCGACCAGTTGAAGGGTGTAGCGCAGCTCTTGATCCTCTCCGGTAAGGGACGTCAGAGGCATCGACACTCCCGGCGTACTTTGCAGCCCTTGCATATCGGCAATACGCAGGGCCAGACCTGTTGAGGTACCGACAGTGGCAAACAGGCGCCCGCCACTGTCGGCCAGCCCTTCAAAGGTCACCCTGAGGTGCTGCCAATCAGGCAAATAAGTACCTGGCCGGGAAGGATCAGGGCGAGTCAAAGAACACTTGACCAAACGCAATAAAAAAATATGAGGCTCACCCTCGCCCTGACGAATAAGTCGCCCCATGGACAAAGGATCCAATTCAATGACTTGATAGGCACTTTTTGCATCCAGCGCACACGCAGAATCAACAACTTCTCCAGCCAGCATTACACGGCCACTGCCCTGTTTATTCTGCGCGGACGAAGAACCAATAAAAAAATTCATACATATGAAGAGCACGCCAGCAACAGCGGGCTTGAAGAATGCTTTCACAGTTAGCTCCCGCCGTATTTGCCCTGCTGTCGAACGAACGACAACAGGGCAAAGGACTATTTGTATTCGAGGGCGAAGTTAGTCACGGAGGTGAACTCGCCAGGCGTAATAGCACCGGTCGCCTGACCTTTCAGATAGGCACCAAAAAGCATGGTGTTATCACCAGCCTGAATTGTCTGCACTTTGGTGGAGCTACCCAAAGTAACCGCGGTGCCAGTGCCATCAACTAACATAATGCCCGCCCCCTTGGCCGTACCAACAATACCCAATGCTCCGGGCACGGCTGCTGATTCGGCGCCCGTGAACTTGGCAGTCACTGTCTTATCAGTTAGGCCGGTCAAGGAGCAGCCACTAAGCTCAATCTGGAAGCTTTGAGGAGGGGCCATGCCCCCCGTTGCCAATTGCGACTTAGCCACCTGCCCCAGAGAAACTGTCTGGTCGGAACTGCCCGGATTGATGGAGCATGCAGAATCGAGAATCTCACCCTGGAACGTGATTTGGCCCGACCCTACACCCGCATTAACACCGGACGCAGAAACAGCCAACAAGACCATGGACGCCATGGCAGTTTTCATTGCAACACGCATTTAATTTCTCCCGTGCAAACGCACTTAAAACAATTACGAAGCCAACAAGGCTTCTGTAGTTTTACCGATAAATAACATCATGTTTTTTTTGCAGCACTGGTGCAGCAGGAAAAGAAATTAACAGCGAAACAAAAAATAATATGTAGGGAATTTCTCAAGCGAACGACAGGAAAAACACAAGCGAATCCAACAAACCAGTAGTTACTACTGATAAGCAGCAAAAGATACAACTCATTAGTTTTTTTAAATTACGATCTTTTTATAATTTAAGATATATCTGAAATATATACTTTTAAAGTACTTATCAAAGCCCACTTTAAAAACACGTAACGAAAAGCGATCAGTTACTATTACAAACATAACTGACTCATTGGCAACAGCCCTTTTCATACACTTTAAGAACGCTTACTCATCACGCCTCAAATCCGCCGGAATCGGCAGATCCTTGAGCGGGTCCGGGCGTTTGCCCTGGCCCGCCTGGTGCTGGCGGATCTGGTACACGTAGGCCAGCACCTGGGCCACGGCCAGGTATAAGCCGGCCGGGATTTCCTGCTCCAGTTCCGTGGAGTGGTAAATCGAACGCGCCAGTGCCGGGGATTCAAGCAGCAGGATGTTGTGTTTGGCACCAATTTCGCGAATTTTCAGCGCCAAAAAGTCACTGCCCTTGGCCAGCAACATTGGCGCCCCGCCCTGCTCCGGGTCGTACTTGAGGGCCACGGCGTAGTGTGTCGGGTTGGTGATGATGACGTCAGCATCGGGGATCGCTGCCATCATCCGACGCTGGGACATGTCGCGCTGCAACTGGCGAATCCGCTGTTTGACCTCGGGGCGGCCTTCCTGGTCTTTATGCTCATCGCGCACCTCCTGCTTGGTCATCAACAGCTTCTGATGGCTTTCCCACAGCTGCACCGGCACGTCCACCGCTGCAATCAGGATCAGCCCGCACGCCATCCACAAGGCACTCCAGGCAACCACTTGCAGGCTATGGATCACCGCCAGCTCCAGCGGTTCATGGGCGATACACAGCAGGTCGTCGATGTCGGACTTCAATACCAGCAAGGCTACGATCAGGATGATAAAAAATTTGGCCAGCGCTTTAAGCAGCTCAATCAGGGCCTTGGCCGAGAACATGCGCTTGATCCCGGCGGCGGGGTTCATGCGGCTGAATTTTGGGGCCAGGCTGCCCGCAGCGAAGAGCCAACCGCCCAGAGAGATCGGCCCGACCAGGGCGGCAATGAGCAAGGTGATCAACACCGGCTGCAGGGCCAGCAGCGCGATCTTGCCCGAGTGCAACAGGAAGATGCCCATGGAGTCAGGGTTGAGCAGTACGTCGCGGCTCAGACTGAAGTTGTAGCGCATCAACTCCATCAGGTCCTGCGCCAGCGCGCCGCCGAAAATCAGCAAAGCCGCAGAGCCGGCCAACATGATGGCCAAGGTGTTCAGTTCTTTGGAACGTGCGATTTCGCCCTTTTCTCTGGAGTCTTTTTTTCGTTTCTCCGTGGGGTCTTCTGTTTTATCGGCACCGCTTTCGCTCTCTGCCATGACGGTCTATCTCGCCTGTGCCAGTTCACGTAAGAACTGCAGAGCCTCGGAGGCCAGCGGTTGATACTGGTTGAGAATGTCAGCCATGCTGATCCACAGAATCACCATGCCCAGCACCAGGGTCAGCGGAAAACCGATGGCAAAGATATTCAGTTGCGGCGCGGCCCGGGTCATCACGCCAAAAGCGATATTGACCACCAGCAGCGCAGTAATCGCAGGCAGCACCAGCAGCAGCGCGGCCCCCAGCACCCAGCCCAATTTGTTGGCGATTTCCCAGTAATGGTTGGTCAGCAACCCGCCACCCACCGGCAAGGTGGTGAAGCTCTCGGTGAGCACCTCAAACACCACCAAATGGCCGTTCATCGACAGAAACAGCAACGTCACGAGCATGGTGAAGAACTGCCCGATCACCGCCACGTTAACCCCGTTTGCCGGATCGACCATGGACGCAAAGCCCATGCCCATCTGGATCGCGACAATTTGCCCGGCCACCACGAACGCCTGGAAAAACAGCTGCAACGAGAACCCCAGCAACGCACCGATGATGATTTGCTCGGCAATCAGCATCAGGCCGCTCAGGTCCAGCGGGTTGACGGTGGGCAACGGCGGCAGGCTGGGCATGATCGCCAGGGTAATCGCCAAAGACAGAAACAGCTTGATGCGCTTGGGCACCAGGGTCGTGCCGATGATCGGCATGGTGGTCAGCAGCGCGCCCACCCGGAACAGCGGCAGCATAAAGCTGGCGACCCAGGTACTGATCTGCGCGTCTGTCAGGGCGAGCAGCGACATTTAGCCGATCAACTGCGGAATGCTGCCGTACAACTGCAGGATGTATTCCATAAAGGTCTGCACCAGCCACGGCCCCGCCACGATCAAGGTGATCAACATCACCAGCAATCGCGGGAGGAAGCTCAAGGTTTGTTCGTTGATCTGGGTCGCTGCCTGAAACATGGCCACCAGCAGCCCCACCAGCAAGCTGGGGATCACCAGCACGGCGACCATCAGGGTGGTCAGCCACAACGCACTGCGAAACAGGTCAACCGCAACTTCCGGGGTCATGATTCAGACTCCACCAAAACTGCTGGCCAGCGTGCCAATAATCAGCGCCCAGCCATCCACCAGCACAAACAGCATGATTTTAAACGGCAGCGAGATGATCAGCGGCGAGAGCATCATCATGCCCATGGCCATCAGCACACTGGCCACCACCAGGTCGATGATCAAAAACGGAATAAAGATCATGAAACCGATCTGGAAGGCGGTTTTCAGCTCCGATGTGACAAAGGCCGGAACCAGAATGGTCAGGGGCGCGGCATCCGGGGTAGCGATATCGGTGCGTTTGGACAGGCGCATAAACAGCTCAAGGTCGCTGGTGCGGGTCTGCGCCAGCATAAAGTCCTTGATCGGCACTTCAGCCTTGAGAATGGCATCCTGGGCCGTGAGCTTTTCCGCAAGGTAAGGCTGCAAGGCATCGTTGTTCACCCGGTCGAATACCGGGGCCATGATAAACATGGTCAGGAACAGCGCCATGCCAGTCAGGATCTGGTTCGACGGGGTCTGCTGCAACCCCAGCGCCTGACGCAGGATCGAAAACACGATGATGATCCGCGTAAAGCTGGTCATCAGCATAACGAATGCCGGGATAAAGCTCAGCGCGGTCATGATCAGCAGGATTTGCAGGCTGACCGAATACTCCTGCTGGCCGTTGGCCCCGGTACCCAGGGTGATGGCCGGAATCGACAGCGGGTCAGCCCCTAACGCCAACGGCGCGACCAGCGCCAACAACAGCGCGACAACTAAACGCATTACGGCTTGTCCTTTTGCTGACCCAGTATTTCCATCAATCGTTTGGCAAATTCGGGGGTTGCCGACTGCGCAGTACCCGGCACTTGCACCGGTTCCTTGAGCACATGCAACGGGGTGATACGGCCCGGCGTGAGGCCCAGCAGGATCTGTTCGTTGCCGACTTGCACCAGCACCAGCCGATCCCGCGCACCCAGGGCCCGTGAGCTGATCAATTCAATTACCTGGCCCTGACGCGGCCCCGTCTGCTGAACGCGGCGCAGCAGCCAGGCCAGGGCAAAAATCAGCCCCAGGACCAACAGCAAACCCAGCACCAGCTGCGTCAATTGCCCGCCGATGCTGGCGCCGACCACGGGTGCAGCCACCGTGGCATTGGCCACAGGCTCTGCCGCCAGCACGCTAAAGGGCAAGGCCAGTAAACCGCCGAGGAACCGCTTCACTTAGCGCAGCTTCTTGATGCGTTCGCTTGGACTGATCACGTCGGTCAGGCGGATGCCGAACTTTTCGTTGACCACCACCACTTCGCCGTGAGCAATCAGGGTGCCGTTGACCAGCACATCCAGCGGCTCACCAGCCAGACGATCGAGTTCGATCACCGAGCCCTGATTGAGTTGCAGCAGGTTGCGGATGTTGATGTCGGTACTGCCCACTTCCATGGAGATCGACACCGGAATATCCAGAATCACATCCAGGTTGGGTCCGTCCAGGGTGACCGGCTGATTATTGCGCGGCACGCTGCCGAACTCTTCCATCGCCAGCCGGTTGGAAGTCGGCTTGGTGGCCGCATCGGCAGCCAGCAACGCGTCGATATCTGCCTGGCCAACATCGCCGGTTTCTTCCAGAGCCGCTGCCCATTCATCGGCCAGCGCCTGGTCTGCAGCAGTTGTATCGTGTTGGTTAGTCATGGGGTGTCCTCGGCGGGCATTCAATCATTGGATTTGTGTGGGGCGGCTTAGCGCCGACCGATGGGCTCAACAACCTGCAAGGCCAGATTGCCCTTGTGCGAGCCCAGTTTGACCTTGAACGAGGGCACGCCATTGGCGCGCATGATCAGTTCATCTTCCAGCTCGATCGGGATCACGTCGCCAGGCTGCATATGCAAAATATCGCGCAGGCGCAATTGACGGCGAGCCACGGTGGCACTGAGCGGCACGCTGACATCGAGTACATCTTCGCGCAGGGCCTTGCTCCAGCGCTCGTCCTGATCGTCGAGATCGGACTGGAAACCGGCGTCGAGCATTTCGCGCACCGGCTCAATCATCGAGTACGGCATGGTCACGTGCAGGTCGCCACCTCCGCCATCGAGTTCGATATGGAATGTGGACACCACGATGGCTTCGCTGGGGCCGACGATATTGGCCATGGCGGGGTTCACTTCCGAGTTGATGTACTCGAAATTGACTTCCATGATCGCTTGCCAGGCTTCCTTCAAGTCGATGAAGGCTTGCTCCAGCACCATGCGCACCACCCGCAATTCGGTGGGGGTGAATTCACGGCCTTCGATCTTGGCGTGACGGCCGTCACCGCCAAAGAAGTTGTCTACCAGTTTGAACACCAGCTTGGCGTCGAGGATAAACAGCGCCGTGCCGCGCAACGGTTTGATCTTGACCAGGTTGAGGCTGGTGGGCACGTACAGCGAGTGCACGTACTCGCCGAACTTCATCACTTGCACCCCGCCCACCGCCACGTCCGCCGAGCGGCGCAGCATGTTGAACATGCTGATGCGGGTGTAGCGGGCGAAACGTTCGTTGATCATTTCCAGGGTCGGCATGCGGCCCCGGACGATGCGGTCCTGACTGGTCAGGTCGTAGCTTTTGACACTACCGGGCTCGGCAGCTGTTTCGGCCTGTACCAGACCGTCATCGACGCCATGCAGCAGCGCGTCAATCTCATCCTGGGACAGCAGGTCTTGCACGGCCATGTCGTGATCCTACTGCAATACAAAGTTAGTAAAGAGCACCTGATCGATAACCACTTTGCCGAGTTCTTTTTGCGCAACTTCCTGCACGCTGGCAGTGGTTTTCTGGCGCAGTATTTCCTGGCCTACCGGTGTCGCGAGATCGTCAAAGGTCTGCCCGGAGAACAGCATCACCAGATTGTTGCGGATCACCGGCATATGCACCATCAGCGCCTTCAGGTCGGCAGGGTCGCGCGCCTGCAAGGTCAAACTCACTTGCAGGTAACGCTGGCGGCCATTGGCGTTGTAATTGACCACAAAGGCCGGAGTCAGAGGTTCATAGATCGCGGGCAGCTTGACGTTGGCATTCGCCTCGGCCACGGGTTCAGTCTTGGGGCTGTGCATGAAATACCAGGTAGCGCCCACGGAAAGACCTATCGCCAGCAGCACTGCCACGACGATCAGGATAATCAGCTTGAGTTTGCCTTTGCCGGCCGGTTCATTTACCGCGTCGCTCGTCGCCATGCCAATAATCCGTCACTATTTGGTTTTCACAGGTGCCAGACTTGGCAGAGCAAGTGTTATGCCAGAAGTGGTTGCGACATAAATCCCAGCCCTGTAGCAGCTGCCGAAGGCACGAGGCTGCGTTCGGTTGCGCAGCAATCGTAAAACCTGAAAGCCGGGTTTAACTGACATACCGCAGGGCCTGACTTTGCGGCGGCTGAGCCGCCGAACGCAGCCTCGTGCCTTCGGCAGCTGCTACAGAGGGGGAGCTAATTACGCGTAGTAATCCACCGCACTGGAGCCCAGCACTACCCTGGGAGCCACTGGTGCTTCGACCGCGAGTTCTTCTTCGCCGCCACTCTCAAGTCGATGCCCGCTGGAGCGGCTCTGGGCCTGCTCCTGACCCTGCTGCCCCTGCCAGTTGCGCGACTGGTCAGAGACGTTAACGTCGACCTGCCCCATGCCCTGCTGAGCGAGCATTTCGCGCAAACGATGCATCTGGCTGTCCAGCGCTTCGCGAACGCCGGCATGGCCACTGACAAAGTTGACTTGCGCCGATTGGTCGGCAGCAATGTTGACCCGAATATCCAGACGCCCCAGTTCTGCCGGCTCCAACTGGATATCGGCCGATTTGAGGTTCGCACTGGACAGGTACATCACACGATTGACGACTTCTTCAGACCAGCCGCTCTGGTGCATGGCCAACGGCTGGTTGACCGGCAGTGCATTCACGGTTTTTGGTACGGATGCCTGGGTCAGCGCCGCCAGGCGAT
Source organism: Pseudomonas sp. ML2-2023-6 (assembly GCF_037055265.1). Classification (NCBI taxonomy): domain Bacteria; kingdom Pseudomonadati; phylum Pseudomonadota; class Gammaproteobacteria; order Pseudomonadales; family Pseudomonadaceae; genus Pseudomonas; species Pseudomonas sp. ML2-2023-6. The sequence goes on from NZ_CP146347.1 coordinate 4,162,598, forward strand.
TGGCGAAGTCATCGACCCGCGTGTCGCTGGCCGCGCTTTTCAGGTCCTTGAGGCCATCGTCTACCAAGCCCTTGAAGGCTTTTTCGCCGCCTTCACCCGCTGTCGAGTCGTCGGCTTTCGCATCGACCAGCATGGTTACTGCACCGGCCTGCCCTTGTGCAGCGGTGGGCGCGGCTTCACTCGGGGCGTTTTTAACCGGAGTCTGACTGCTGGCGGATACATGCCCGCCTTGCTCCATTGCCAGGCGCACAGCGGGCATTGCATCCAGAGGGTCAGCTTCGGGGTCGAAGCCGTCGTCGGCCACAGGTTGCGGCGGTACTTGAACCGCCAGCTGGGCCACTTGCACTTCAGCAGTGACCGGCACGGCCTCAGGTGCGGCCTCCACCACCGGTGCCGGTGCTGGGGTCACGGGCTGCAAAACCAGCGGATCGGTGGCTGCCGCGTCATCAGCCGGCCTGGCACTCTCATCCTGATCGGTGCTGGCTGCCTCCTTGGCCTTGCCGCCAGGCAAGGGGTTGCCGCTATCGGCAACGGCGGGTGCCGGGGCAGACGCCTCGGCATACACCTTGGCAAAGGGTTGCGCCTCGGCATTGACAGGCTGCGCAGGGCTGCCCGCCGCTGCCTTGGGGGGCGCAGCAGCAGGTGTCTGGAGCAGTGATTGGGCGACAACAGGCATTAACGGGTCTCCGCTGTACGGCTGGTATGGGTACAGGTCAGAGAGTCAGAGCAAGGTTCGGGCCAGCTTGGGTAAAATCAGCTGGACGCAAAGTGTGGAGGCTCGGAACGATGGCGCTCGGCGCGATAGAGTCGACGTACCATCTGGTATTCATCGTCGATTTTAATCACCAGCTCCTGGATGCCGACCAGTTGTTTCTTTTGCGCACGCTCTTCGAGCTGGCCGCACAAATGCGCCAATCGAATGGCACCCATATTGCTGCTGCTGCCTTTAAAGCTGTGGGCAACCAGTGTCAGGTCGCCTGCTTCGCGGGTGCTGTGCAATTGGCCAATACGCTCTTCGGAGTCCGAGAGAAAGGTGTCCAGCAGGTCCGCAAACCCTCCTTCCATCACGTCTCGCAACGCACTTACCACTTTTGGATCCATATGGATATCAGACACTTGTTCACTCCTTGATCAAGAATGGGCGGATTATGCCAGACCCCCCCATGAAAACTCTACGGTCGCACTGCGACCATCGGGTGCCCAACGCGCTGCAGGGCACAGTTGCCGTACCAAACTCACCCCACGCCCCGACAGACGGTCTAGATCAAGTGGTCTGGCCAGCACTTTGGCAACGTCAAAGCCCGCGCCACTGTCCTCGACCTGGACCAGCAAGCGACCACTATCCCCAATCGGCTCGACCTGCAACGACACCCGCACAAACCCGCTTTTGAGAGTCGCCAAACGCTCCTTGCGCTGCTGATAATAATTCGCGAACCCCTCTGTATCGCGCTTTAGCCGAGAGTCGAGGCCCAGCACTCCATGTTCCAGCGCGTTGCTGTAAAGCTCGGATAAAACGGCATGGATTACCGCACCTTGAGCCCGCAACCCGTGAACCTCCATCATCAATTGCAGTAAATAAGGCAGAGGGTTGAACTGTCGCAGGGTTGGTGCCCGAAACTCGAAACTGGACGACCAGTCCAGCGGGCTGCATTGGCCGCTGTCGGAGTAGACGATAGCCGGCACACCGAAAGGCTGTGGTAATTGCGAGGTGATCTGCACCATGCTCACATCATCGCGGGCAAGGCCCTGAAAATCACGCAAGGCCTGTTCGACCTCGGCAATCAATTGCAGCGGATGCCGATTGGCATCCAGCACCCGCTCCAGCCGCTCAACCCCGAACAACTGCTGATCCGGCCCACAGGTATCAATTACCCCGTCAGTCAATAAAAACACCTGATCCCCAGGCAGCATCGGCAATACCTGAGCGGCATGATCAAACACCTCGGCACGCAACACCCCCAGTGGCAGATGCTGCGAGGTCAATGCCATGCGCTGCCCGTCGGATTGCAGATAGCCATCGGGCATGCCGCCATTCCAGACCTCGACACAGCGGCGCTGGGCACTGACGCACAGCAAGGCGGCGCAGCAGAACATGTCCACCGGCAGGATGCGTTTGAGCTTGGAATTCATCTCCCGCAGGATTTCCGCCAGCCCGTAGCCCTTGGCCGTCATGCTGTAGAACACTTCAGCCAGGGGCATGGCACCAATAGCCGCGGGCAAGCCGTGGCCGGTAAAGTCGGCTAGCAGTAGATGGGTATCGCCTGACGGCGTATAGGCGGCCAGTAGCAAATCGCCGTTAAACAAGGCATAGGGCGATTGCAGATAGCGGATATTAGGCGCATCCAGACAGCCCGAGTGCGCTACTCGGTCAAATACCGCCTTGGCCACCCGCTGCTCATTGAGCAGGTAGTCGTTGTGCTCGGCGATCAGGTCGCGCTGTTGCAAAACCGTCTGTTGCAGATGCCACAGACGCTCCATTGGGCTGCTCAATTGATATCGAACAACTGGTCGAAGTTGGATGTGCCCAGAATTTTGCGCACATCCGGATTGCTGTTGACCACCCGGATATCAGACTCATCACCGCCCGCATATTCACGCAGCAACAACAACATGCCCAACGCCGAACTGTCGAGGTAGGTCGCCTCTTTCAAGTCCACTACCACGCAGGCGGGCCGGGGATTCAGCTCCTCATAAGCGTCACGAAATTCCTGATGTTTGGCGAAGTCGAACCGCCCCTTGATCGCAATTGTCAGCTTACGGCCATCTGCGGAGATTTCAGATGTCACTGCCATATGGATACTCCCGTGGTTGACCCAGCAACTATAGACGGTCTTGCGAACGAAAATGTGTAACCTCGTGCCTCGACAGCGGCTACAGATACTTCACCGAGGGAGCGAGCCTGCTCGCGAAGAACATTCGCGAGCAGGCTCGCTCCCACAGGGGGCCTTAGTCTGGCTCAGTAAACTTCTTTACGCGGCAAGCGCTGGGACAGTTCGTCCATCAATTTCTGTTCACGCTTGTCTTCCAGCTGGCGGGCTTCGTCGGCGTAGCGCTGGACCAGTTTGCGCAGGCCCTCGACCCGGGCATAAGCGGCTTGCCAGGTCTCGCGGGCTTTATCGAGGTTGTTCTGATGCCACACCAGGCTCTGGCGCTGCTGGCCAACGGCAGTTTCCAGCTGGCCTAGAAAGTATTGATAGTTGCGCAACCATTGGCCCGACACGCCCTGGCTGCCACGATCAACCCATTGCGCCTGGTATTCGCCACGGTAGTTTTCCAGATCCCCAAGCTTGCTGTTGGCCAGGTTGACCTGCCCTTGAAAGTGACCCAAGCGCTGGGCTGCAGCCTTTTCGGTCTTTTCGGCCATATCGACCACTGGCGCCAGGCGCGCCGCCCTTCCATCACCAGCCATGATCGATTAACCGCCCGCTGCCGGCGCAAAGATGCTGCCCAGATGGCCGCCACTTTCGGCCAGGCTGATGTTGTCGTTCAGCCCTTGGCGCAGGTACGCCACCATCGCCGGTTGCAGGGAGATTGCGGTGTCGGTTTCGCGGTCGCCGCCCGGCACGTAGGCACCGACGCTGATCAAGTCCCGCGCCTGCTGGAAGCGCGACCACAGCTGTTTGAACTGCTGCGCCCGGCGCATGTGCTCTGCCGTCACCACCGACGGCATCACCCGGCTGATGGACGCTTCAATGTCGATGGCCGGGTAGTGCCCTTCTTCGGCCAAGCGCCGGGACAAGACGATATGGCCGTCGAGTACGCCTCGCGCCGAGTCGGCAATCGGATCCTGCTGGTCATCGCCTTCGGACAACACGGTATAAAACGCGGTAATCGAACCACCACCCGCCTCGGCATTACCGGCACGCTCCACCAGCTTGGGCAGCTTGGCAAATACCGAAGGCGGATAGCCCTTGGTCGCAGGCGGCTCGCCAATGGCCAAGGCGATTTCCCGCTGGGCCTGGGCGAAGCGGGTCAGGGAGTCCATCAGCAACAGGACGTTCTTGCCCTTGTCGCGAAAATATTCGGCAATCCGCGTGCAATACATGGCCGCACGCAACCGCATCAATGGCGCGTCATCGGCGGGCGACGCCACGACCACCGAGCGCTTGAGCCCTTCGGTACCAAGGATGTGCTCGATAAACTCCTTTACCTCACGGCCCCGCTCACCGATCAGACCGACCACGATAATGTCGGCCTCGGTAAAGCGGGTCATCATCCCCAACAGCACACTCTTGCCCACCCCTGTACCGGCAAACAGGCCCAAACGCTGGCCGCGCCCGACCGTCAACAAACCGTTGATGCTACGAATACCCACGTCCAGCGGCACGCTGATCGGATCGCGCTTGAGCGGGTTGATCGCGGGACCGTCCATTGGCACCCAGTCTTCGGCCTTCATCGGGCCTTTGCCGTCCAGCGCGCGCCCGGCGCCATCCAGCACCCGCCCGAGCATGCTCATGCCCATGGGCAAGCGGCCATTATCGGCCAGCGGCACCACCCGGGCGCCGGGGGCAATTCCGGCCACACTGCCCACGGGCATCAGGAAAATTTTGCCGCCGGAAAAGCCCATGACCTCGGCTTCGACTTCCACCGGGTGAAAGCTGTCGTCATTGATCACCAGGCAACGGCTGCCCATGGCAGCACGCAAGCCTTCAGCTTCAAGAGTCAGGCCGACCATGCGCAGCAAGCGCCCCTCGACCACTGGCTGCACGGGCAACGACACGGCCGGGGCATAGGTGCTCAGGCGCTTGGCAAAGCTGGTGCGCTTAAGGTGCATCGAGGTCGATTTCAATATCAGGCGCCGCCGGGTGCAGCGCCTGTTCGTGGAGTTGGTCAAACAACTGGCTCATGGCCTGCTTGACCCGAGTTTCGATGCTGGCATCGATCCGGCTGTGTTCGGTTTCAATGCGGCAGCCGCCGGGTTGCAAGCTGTCGTCTTCGACAATCCGCCAGTGCTCGTCATGGCGCTCGCGCAAGGCCTTGATCTGATCGAAATCCTGCGGATTGATAAACAGCCGGATATTTTCGGCGCCCATCGGCAGCAGCTTCAGGCCTTCACGCAGCACTTTTTCGATCTGAGTGGAGTCGGTTTTCAGTTCGCGCTGTATCACTTGTCGGGTCATATGTTCGACCAGCCCGACCATGGCTTTTTCCAGCTGTTGATCCTGCTCGGCAAGTGGCGCCAACAGGCTGCTCATCAAGCGCTCCAGGCTGGCGACCTTGGCGTTCAGAGCCACTTCTGCTTCCTGGCGGACCTTGAGCTGAGTGCTGTGAAAACCTTCTTTTTCACCAGTGGCGAAGCCTTCGTTGTAGGCCTCCTGACGAATGCTTTCCAACTCTTCGAGGGTCAATGGCTGGACTTCATCCAGCGGCACTTCTTCCATCTCGACCGGCAGCTCTTCGACCGGCTCGGGTTCAGGCGCTTCGGGTTCGCGCCACGGGTCAAAGCTGGGCAGCCCCCATACATCGAAGGCGCCAACATCCTTGGCGCGGATCACATCACCGGGAGACTCGCCGCTGCTCACTTAGATCATCTCTTCGCCGCCCTTCCCGCCGAGAACAATTTCTCCGGCTTCGGCCATACGGCGGGCGATGGTGAGAATTTCCTTCTGCGCGGTTTCGACATCGCTGACGCGTACCGGCCCCTTGGCTTCCAGATCGTCGCGCAGCAGCTCGGCAGCACGTTTGGACATGTTCTTGAAAATCTTTTCCTGCACGTTCTCGTCGGAGCCCTTGAGCGCCAGCACCAGCACGTCCGAAGATACCTCGCGCAGCAGCGCCTGAATGCCCCGGTCGTCAACGTCGGCCAAATTATTGAAGACAAACATCAGGTCTTCGATCTGCCCGGACAGGTCTTCGTCGATATCGCGAATCGAGTCCATCAGTTGCGACTCCATCGAACTGTCGAGGAAGTTCATGATATCGGCCGCCCGCTTCACGCCGCCCAGAGAGGTGCGGGCCGCATTGGAGTTGCCGGAGAACTGCTTCTCGAGGATCTGGTTCAGCTCCTTGAGCGCCGCCGGTTGCACGGTGTTGAGCGACGAGACCCGCAGGATGATATCCAAACGCGCCTTTTGATCAAAGTGACCGAGCACTTCGCCCGCCTGATCCGGGTCAAGGTAGGCCACCACAATGGCCTGGATCTGCGGGTGCTCGAAGCGGATCACGTCGGCCACAGCCCGCGGTTCCATCCACTTCAAGCTGTCCAGGCCGCTGGTGTTGCCGCCCAGCAGAATACGGTCGATCAGACCATTGGCCTTGTCTTCGCCAAGGGCCGAGGTGAGCATTTTGCGGATGTAGCTGTCCGACCCGACGCCAAGGCTGGTCTGGTCGCCGACAATTTCGACGAACTCGCTCATCACCTGCTCGACCTGCTCACGGTGTACGTTGCGCATTTGCGCCATCGCCACACCGACCCGCTGAACCTCCTTGGGGCCCATATGCCGCAAAACTTGGGCCGCGTCGGTTTCGCCAAGCGACAGCAGCAAAATTGCCGCCTTGTCGACCCGGCTCAGTTTGGCGGCGGCGGCACGGTTATCACTCATCGGCATTGATCCACTCTTTTACTACCTGGGCTACACGGCCCGGATCTTCAGCGACCAGACTCTTGATTGCATTCAACTGGGCGTCATAGCCTTCGCTCGGGCTTGGCAACAGGATGCTTTGCGGGCCGCCGAGGCTGACACGGTCGTTACCCAACTCGCCATCCAGACCGCCCATACCGCCCATTTCGGCATCGCTGCCAATACCTGCCGTTTGCTTGTTGCGGCCATGGCCGGTGATGTTGTTGAGCACCGGGCGCAACACACCAAACACCAGCACCAGAATAAACAGCACGCCCAGTACTTGTTTGACCACATCCCAGAACCAGGGCTGCGAATAGAACGGAATATCGGCAATCACTTCAGCACGCTCGGTGGAGAACGGCACGTTGATCACACTGACGCTGTCGCCGCGACTGGCATCAAAGCCCACCGCGTCCTGTACCAAGCGGGTAAAGCGCGCCAGCTGATCGGTGCTCCACGGCACCTGGGTGACTTCACCGTTGGCCGGGTTGACGCTGAGCTTGTCGTCGATCACCACCGCCACCGATAGGCGATTGACCCTGCCCTGCTGCTGCTTGGTGTGGCTGATGGAGCGGTCCAACTCAAAGTTGCGGGTCGATTGCGAGCGCTTGTCGGCCGGGTACGGGGCCAGCATCGGCTGACCGGTGCCCGGGTCCATGATTTGCTGGCCGTTGGCATCGAGTAACGGCTGACCCGGCTGGATCATGCCCGTGGCGCCAGCGCCCCGACCGGCTTGCTGCGGGGCTGTGGCCGGGCTCGGCGGCTGGTTGCTCAAGGCTCCGGGCACCCCTTGCGGGCCGTTGCTGGCAGTACGCTGCTCGCTGGTCGATTGCTCGCTGCGCAGGGCCGGTTGATCGGGGTTGAACTGCTCGGAGGTGGACTCGACTGCACTGAAATCCACATCGGCCGACACTTCGGCCTTGTAGCGGTCATTACCCAGCACCGGCTGCAGAATGTTGTGCACACGCTGGGTCAGCATGCCTTCCATACGGCGGCTGTAATCGAACTGCTTGCCAGCCATGGTCAATTCGGAATTTTCGCCCTGATCCGAGAGCAGGTTGCCTTTTTGGTCGACGACGGTGATCTGCGACTTGCTCAACTCCGGCACGCTGGTGGCCACCAGATTGACAATCGCCAGTACCTGGCCAGGCTCCAGCGAGCGGCCTGCATACAGCTCAACCAGTACCGAAGCGCTGGGCCTGCGCTCATCGCGCACAAACACCGAGCTTTTAGGGATGGCCAAGTGAACCCTGGCGCCCTTGACGTTATTGAGGCTGGAAATGGTGCGCGCCAGTTCGCCTTCCAGACCACGGCGATAGCGCGTGGCTTCCATAAACTGGCTGGTACCCAGGCCCTGGTCCTTGTCGAGAATCTCAAAACCGATATTGCCATCAGTCGGCTTGACGCCTGCGGCGGCGAGCTTGAGCCGCGCACGGGAGATGTCATCGGCCTTGACCAGCAAGGCACCCGAGTTGGGTTCAACGGTGTAGGTAATATCTGCAGCGGCCAGGGTTTCCATGACCTGCTTGGCATCCATACCGGCCAGGCTGCCATACAGCGGCCGGTAATCGGGCTGCTGCGACCACAACACCACGGCAAAACCAATCGCCACGCTCGCCGCCAGGCCGACCATCAGGCCGACCTGACGCAGCATGGTCATATCAGCCAGATTATCGAGGAAGGACAGGCCAAACAGCGACGACTTGCCGCCTGAGCCTGCTGGGGCCGGAACGTTATCCGGGAGTGCATCTGCCATGACTTTATATCGCCCTTAAACCGGCATCTGCATGATGTCTTGGTACGCCTGAACCAGCTTGTTACGCACTTGGGTCAAGGCCTGGAAAGAAACGCTGGCCTTCTGGGAAGCAATCATCACGTCAGTCAGATCGACGCCACTCTTGCCGATTTCGAACGCATTCGACAACTGGCTCGACGCCTGCTGGGTTTCGCTGACCTTGTTGATCGCATTGCCGAGCATGTCGGAGAAGCTGCTGGCACCCGCTTCGGGAGCGGCCTGCACAGCCGATTTCGGCTGAGCCATGGCGTCCATCTGCATGGCCCGCATGTCCAACATCAATCGATTAAATTCAATACCTTGGCTCATGGACAACTGCCTCCGACGACCCGCAATTTTTTGACACTTTCACAGCGCATACCGAGGTGTAGCAACAAGAGTGCCAGCTCTTTGTCGTTCTATAACAATTAACGTTACAAAACGTCGCAGGTAAAGAGTCACTCAACTATGTGGGAGCGAGCCTGCTCGCGAAGGCATCACCATATGCAACTGATAAACCGCTGCGCCTGCATCGCGAGCAGGCTCGCTCCCACAAAAAAGGGCCGACCTGTCAGCTCGATGCAAACAGATAGGCCTCAACATCCATCCCCGCATCGCGCATCTGCGCCAGCTTGTAGCGCAGGGTACGCGGGCTGATACCCAGCCGCTCGGAGGCTTCCTTGCGGCGGCCGCGCTCGGCCCGCAGGGTGTCGATGATCATCTGAAACTCTCGGCGGCGCAGGTCGTCGCCCAATCCGCCGGGCGATTCCGGCATTTCAACCGCTAACGGCGGCAATGGCGCGCAGGCCACAGGCCCGGCCAGGCAAAAATCTGCCGCCTCGATCAATCCGCGCTGCTGCAGGATCAACGCACGTTGAATGGCGTTATCCAACTCACGCACATTGCCAGGCCACGAGTAAGTACTCAGGCACGCCTTGGCATCCGCGGAAAACCCCACCGCCGTGTGCTTCATTTTGCTGATGTATTTAGCCAGCAAGCGCTCGGCCAGCGGCAGGATATCGGCAGTGCGCTCGCGCAAAGGGCGCCAGGCCAGCGGAAACACCGAAAGACGGTAGTACAAATCTTCCCTGAAGCGCCCCGCCGCCACTTCGCCCGCCAGATCGCGGTTGGTGGTCGCTACCACGCGGATATCCAGCACGATCGGCTTGCGCCCGCCAACCCGCTCCACTTCACGCTCTTGCAACACGCGCAGCAATTTGGCCTGCAGACCCAGCGGCATTTCGGAAATTTCGTCGAGCAGCAAGGTGCCGCCATCCGCCTGCTCGAACTTGCCCGCCTGGGCTGCAATGGCGCCAGTAAACGAGCCTTTTTCATGACCGAACAACGTGGCTTCAAGCATGTTGTCGGGGATGGCTGCGCAGTTGATCGCCACAAACGGCTGATTGACCCGATGGGAGTGCTGGTGGATATAGCGCGCCAGCACCTCTTTACCGGTGCCCGACTCGCCCGAGATCAGCACCGTTGCGTCACTGCGGGCCACCCTTGCTGCCAGCTCCAGCAGTTGCGCGCTGGCCGGCTCCACCGCCACCGGACCTTCAGTGTCCGCCACCCCAAGACTGCCCAGGGCATGGCGGGCCACCAGATCGAGCAGGGCCTTGGGCTCAAACGGCTTGACCAGATAGTCCACCGCGCCCTGACGCATTGCATCCACGGCACGCTCCACGGCGCCGTGAGCCGTCATCAGCAACACCGGCAATTGCGGCTGACTGCTGCGCAGGCGGGCAAGCAGTTGATGGCCATCCATGCCCGGCATGTTGACATCGCTGATCACCAGGCTGAATGACTCCAGGGCGACTGCCCCCAGCGCTTCCTCGCCCGAACTGACGGCCCGAAACCCATGCCCGGCCAACAACAAAGTGTCCGCCAAGGCCTCGCGCAATGCATGGTCGTCCTCGACCAGCAGCACGTTAATTCGCATCACCATCAGTTTGCCTCCGCCACACCGGGAATCAGCGGCAAACAGAGCAAGGCGCAGGTGCCACGCCCCAGCCGCGAACGTAATTGCAACTGACCCTGATGCGCTCGCACCACGGCATTGACCACCGCCAGCCCAAGGCCGGTGCCGGTGGCTTTGGTGGTAAAAAACGGCTCACCCAAGCGCGCCAGAACCTTGGGCTCAATACCACTGCCGCTGTCACTGACACACAACCGCAGACTGTTGTCACGACGGTACAAGTGGACTTTGAGCCGCACCTGCGCGGCACCGGTTTGCAGGGCGTTTTCGATCAAGTTCAGCAGCGCACCGACCAAGGTGTCGCGATTACACAGCAACTGCCCTGTATAGGCGTCGCACTGCCAGCGTATTTCGACGCCCTGGACATGGGTTTGCGCTGCGGCCTGCAGGGTTTGCATCAGGACTTTGGGAGTAACCCGGTCGGTCAGCGGCAGTTCGCCACGGGCAAACACCAGCATGTCACGCACCTGATGTTCAAGCTCGTGCAGACGCTCCTTGAGACGCCCGGCAAAGCGCTGCTGGGTTTCTACCGGCAGTGCCTGCTCGGTCAAGTGACTGGCGTAAATCAGCGCGGCCGAAAGCGGCGTACGAATCTGGTGAGCCAGGGAAGCAACCATCCGCCCCAGCGAAGACAGGCGTTCATGGCGGGCAAGCTGGTCTTGCAGGCGCCGGGTTTCTGTCAGGTCGTTGAGCAACACCAGTTGCCCCGGCTCCGCGTCCAATGAACGGGTAGCAATCGACAGTCGCCGACCGTCCTTCAAAGAGACTTCGTGACCATCGTCTTCACGGGGTGCAAAGCAGCGGGCAATCACATGGCGCCACAACTCGCCTTCCAGCGGCAGCCCCAGCAGCTCGCAGGCCGCAGGGTTGGCCTCGCGCACCCGGCCGCGATCATCAATCACGATGACCCCGCCGGGCAGCAGATCAAGGAGGTTTTGCAGGCGATTGGCCAGCCGCTCTTTTTCCGCCAGCTCGGCCATGCGCTGCGCGCTGACCACGGCCAACTCGCCCGCAAGCTCAGAGACACGAGCTTCGAGCAGGCTGTAGGGATCAGGGACAGAGGACAGTTGGATGGCGGCTTGAGACATGCTGCGTTCTCGCTTGGCTGACCGTCATAAAACGGTTCGTTACACCAAGCGAAGCAATACCCGTGCCTGATACGGGCGCATTGCAAATGTAGCCGCTGCAGAGATACTTCAAGCGTGGGAGCGAGCCTGCTTGCGAAGATCATTCGCGAGCAGGCTCGCTCCCACTGGGGTTTGACCTGGAACAGAGTATCTACAGAGCTGCAACGTCAATCGTCTGACTGCTCTTCGCCTTCGCGACGGCTCATGCCGTACTTGCGCATTTTTTCGACCAGGGTGGTACGGCGAATCCGCAGGCGCTCCGCAGCACGGGCGACGATGCCATTGGCGTCGTCGAGTGCCTGCTGAATCAAGCCCTGCTCCAGCCCGCCCAGGTAGTCCTTGAGGTCCAGACCTTCGGGCGGCAGCATCGCATTGGCACTGGCGACAAAATCGGTGGTGGCGTTGTTGATCGCCACGCGCTCTTCCATATCGCTGCGCAGGCTGTCGACCAGTTGCTCGTCTTCGTCATCCACGTAGCGGAATTTTTTCGGCAGCTCAACAACGCCAATCACCCCGTACGGATGCATGATTGCCATGCGCTCGACCAGGTTGGCCAGCTCGCGAACGTTGCCCGGCCAGCCGTGACGGCACAGCGACATGATCGCAGCGGAATTGAAGCGGATCGAACCGCGTTTTTCGTGCTCCATGCGCGAAATCAGCTCGTTCATCAGCAACGGAATATCTTCGACCCGCTCACGCAGCGGCGCCATTTCAATCGGGAATACGTTGAGGCGGTAGTACAGGTCTTCGCGGAAGGCGCCGACTTCAATCATGCTTTCGAGGTTTTTGTGCGTGGCGGCGATAATGCGCACGTCAGCACTCTGCGTCTTGTTACTGCCCACACGCTCGAAGGTGCGCTCCTGCAACACGCGCAGCAGCTTGACCTGCATCGGCAGCGGCATGTCGCCGATTTCATCGAGGAACAGCGTGCCGCCATTGGCCAGCTCAAAACGCCCGGCGCGGCTAGTGATAGCACCCGTGAAAGCGCCCTTCTCATGCCCGAACAGTTCGCTTTCAAGCAGCTCGGCAGGAATTGCCCCACAGTTGACCGGCACAAACGGCGCATCACGGCGCTTGGAGTGGTAATGCAGATTACGTGCGACCACTTCCTTGCCGGTCCCGGACTCGCCAAGGATCAGCACGCTGGCATCGGTATCGGCCACTTGCTGCATCATCTGACGCACATGCTGAATCGCCCGACTGGTACCGACCAGGCTGCGGAACAGGTTGGGTTCACGATGACGGCCGCGCTCGCGGGCCTGATCGTACATCTCGCGATAGACCTGGGCACGGTGCAGGGAATCAAGCAATTTGCTGTAGCTGGGCGGCATTTCGAGGCTGGATAACACCCGGCGGCGCTGGTCTTCAGGCAGGTCGACCGAAGAAACTTCACCTAAAAGCATGATCGGCAGGAACTCATCCCACACAGCCAGTGTCTTAAGTAAACCTGAAGGCCCACCGGGGGCACTCACCGTGCCTACAAGTACGCAGAGTACTTCGCGGCTGGACGACAAGGAACTGACGGCCTGCTCCCACTCGTGGCTAGGGCTGGCCAAATTTTCTTCGCCAAGAAAATTCAGAATCACCGCCAGGTCGCGGCGGCGGACGCTATCGTCATCGATCAGCAGAATTTTGGTTTCACGCCACATGCAATAGCAACTTCCCTAGTCAACTCAATGCCCCGGATGGCAGGACATATGTAGACGCCCTAACCCTGTTGGATATCTAAGACGACTGAAAACAGAATAACGCGCTAGTTAAGTCAAAAAGCTGTGCATAGTCAAATTTATGGCGGTTTAAAACGCGATTAACCACATCTTCTTTAAGCCTTAACCGAACAGATGGTAAACCTTTGACGCATTTTTTGCTTGATTGATCTGCCCCATCTGCTCAACAACCGACTGACGTTCATCGGTTGCCGCCTCCAGCAACATGCGATACACCACCAACAGCCCTTCCAGATTTTCGCGCAACACGGCTTCATCCAGCGGCGCTTCGTCCAGCACATTCTCGACACACACCCGGCAGGCCGAGTCCAACTCGCCGATGGCATCCCAATTGCGCTCGGCCAGAGCATCAATCAGCGCTTCGCGGGTTTCCTGAATTCGTTGCAGTTGGCTCATGACGCACTCCTCGGGCTTATTGCGGGGCAATGGCATCCCAACCACTTTTTACAGTGATCAGCAGGCGAGCCACTTCATCGATGATTTCAGGGTCGTTCTTGGCATTGGCCTGGGTCAAACGCACCGTCATGAATTCATACAGGCTGTCCAGCTGCTGCAGCGCTTCCTTGTCATCGGTCTTGTCTTCATCCAGGCCCTGACGCAGGCCGGTGATGATGTCGATGGCCTTGGTGATCAACATGGCCTTCTGCGGGATATCCCCACGGCTCATCGCGCCTTTGGCCTGGGCCATACGATCCAGACCGCCTTCCATCAGCATTTGAATCAAGCGATGGGGGCTGGCTTCGGAGATTTGAGCGTGGGAATTAACCTTCTGGTACTGACGAAGGGCGCGCATCGGGTTCATGTTTCTACCTCATTACGGTGACAGGCAAAAGTGACTGGTTATTGATTTTTATATCGACTGAGCGGCCAAAAGCTTTAGCCGTGAGGCCGGGCGAAATCAGTTGGATTTAGGGTTATTCAAGGAATTGAGCGTGGTCATGATGCTGGAGCTGCTGGCGTTGATTTTGGCGATCAGGGTATCCATGGCGGTGTACTTGGAAGTCAGCGAAGTTTTCATGCTTTCCATGCGCCGATCCAGATCCGCCTGCTGAGTCGTCAAGTCCGTCAGCTTGGTATTCAAATCGGTAACGCGACTGGCCAACAGCCCTGTAGTACCCACGTAGCTATCCGTTGCCTTGGTCATGCGTGCTACCAGACCGGTATCACCGGTAAATACCTTGGCAATTTCACTGGCACCATTGGGTGTCGCCACTGCGGTGTCCCACTTCTTGTCATCCAGCGTCAACAGCCCGGTTTTCTGATCGGTGCTGATGCCCATCTGGGACAAGTTGCCCATGCTCGACGAGCCGGAGTTTTGCAGCAGTTCGTTACGAATGCCGTTGACCAGTTGGCGCATCGACGCATCGCCGGTCAACGCGCCCGAGGTGGTGGTTGCCGCGTCACCGGTGGCCGTGACCTTGGTTTGCGTATTGATGCTGGTCAGCAGCGCGTTGTAGGCGCTGACAAACGACTGCACCGAGGTTTTCAGGGTGGCCGTGTTGGACGCCACGGTGATGGTGGACGCCTTGGTATCAATCAACTCCAGGGTCACACCGCTGATGGCTGAAGTGACCTTGTTGCTCGACGACTCCATGGCGATGCCATCGATGGTGTATTCGGCATTCACCGGCGCTTTACCGGCGTCAAACCCGGTCGACAGCTCCGAGTCACCGCTAATGGTGATATCGGTGCCCTTGCCCGTGGTCTGCGAGCCGATCACCAGTCGCGAACCATTGGCATCGGTCAAAACGTTGGCACTGATGCCTTTGGACTGCAGCTGCGTGTTGATTGCTTCACGGGTCTGCTGCAGGGTTGCGCCCGCCGGGATCGAGACGTTGTAGTTATCACCGGATTGGGAGATGGTCAGTGTCGTAGGCTCTGTGCCCGAGTTAACGACCGAAGAAGTGCCGCCCTCAAATACCTTGCTGGTGATTTTTGACGATGTAGCCAGCTTGGTAACGTCCAGCGCATAGGTACCGCTGGAGGCTTTGTCATCAATGGTGACTTTGGAAATCTTTTCGTCAGACGACGTAGCGGCCAAGCCATTGAAACTGGAAACGCTGTTGAGCTTGGCAATGGCTGCGCGATAAGTTTCAAGCGAGCCTTTTACCGTGCCCACAGCGGACAACTGAATGGTGGTGTCTTTTTGTTGCGCGGTAATCTGGCTTTGCTTGGGTGCTTTTTCAGCATCCACCAAGGCTTTCACAATTCCGATGGTGTCAAAACCCGAACCGACACCGGTAATCGTTGAACTGGCCATCTGTTTTCTCCTTGTCCGGTGGCTGCCGCTTTATTGGCGAGCAGAGCCAAGGCAGCAGACAGCTTCACAATTCGTGCCACCTTCAAGTACCAAAAGCTGAAAAAACAAAAGGGCACGTAAACGCGCCCTTTTGTTCTCAACCAAGCGCTGAAGTTACTGAAGCAGCTTCATTACAGCGGATGGCAGCTGGTTAGCCTGGGACAGGATCGCAGTAGCGGCCTGTTGCAGGGTTTGTTGCTTGGTCAGTTCTGCAGCTTCCGATGCGAAGTCAGTGTCCTGTACGCGACCACGTGCAGCAGTGGAGTTCTCGGAGATGCTTTGCAGGTTGGATACGGTGCTGTCAAAACGGTTTTGCACGGCGCCCAGTGCGGAACGCTGGGTATCGATCTGCTGGATGGCGCCAGTCAGCGCCTGGATGGTTTGTTGAGCGCCTTCGGCAGTCAATACGCTCAGGTCGGAGACGGTTGATTCGAGGGTGTTGGCCGTAGTCTTACCATCACTCAGACCCAATGAAGTCAAACCGCTGCCTGCGCTGCCATCAGTGATAATGATGTCTTTGGTGGAGAATAGCTTCAGCGTGTTATCAGCGTTTTTGCTGGCGGTTACGCCGGTGCTTGCGCTGTTAATAGTCGACACCACATTGTCCATGGAATCGCCTTTTTTGAACTTAACCTCAACCCCGTTCAAGGATATCGAAGTATCAGAAGTCAACTTAGGTTGCGTGCTGCCTGCGGACAAGCCAAGGGAGTCTAGAGCACCTTTACCGGCAGCACTTTCGGGATTGGAAAGGTTAATGGGCTTGCCAGCCGCGGAAGTCAAGATAAGACGACCGTCTTTTTCGCTAGCTGTGACGCCCGTAGAGGTAGTCGCAGCATTGATTTCAGCGAGCAGACTACCGGTAGCACCCGTCAGCGGCTTACCAGCAGTCAATGATATTTTCGAGCCGTTGATATTAATTTCTGCATTAGCAGTCAAACCAGCTTTTGGAGTAAGCGCTGTAGTGCCCACACCCGATCCAGCGGCATTATCAGCTATAACACTAAAAGCCTTTGCAGATGAGAACTCAAGCACGCCAGCATTTACCTTGGCGGTGACACCAGTAGTAGCGGACTGGGCATTGATTTTTGCAGCGGTACTATCTGCTGTATCTGCAGTAGTCAACGCAATATCTGTATCTACATCTGCGCCGGCAGTGCCCGTAGGAGTAGTAAAGGTCAGTGTCTGAGCAGCGCCTGGCGTGGCGAATGCAGTTCCAGCTTTAACTTTAAAAGTATCTAAATCAACTACACCTCCAGTTACTCCCGCAACCATAGTACTTGCCGTAGCTGCCACGTTCGCTTCACTGAAAGACCCTTTCAAACCAGTAGCACTGATATCGCTCATACCAAACGAAATAGTCTGGTTGGCATCAGCACCGACCTGGAAAGCCTGGTTCTGGAACGAACCGTCCAGCAAGTTACGACCACCGAAGGTGGTGGTAGACGAAATACGGGTCAGTTCACCGACTTTCGCTGTGAATTCTTGCTGCAGGGACGCACGGTCATCAGCGCTTTTATCACCGTTCGCGGACTGCAGGGCCAGTTCACGCAGACGTTGCAGAATGTTGGTCGACTCTTGCATCGCGCCTTCAGCAGTCTGTGCAATCGACGAGCCGTTGTTGGCGTTGGCGATGGCAACGGTCATGCCTTTAACCTGAGAGGTCAGACGGTTGGCGATCTGCATGCCGGCAGCGTCGTCTTTGGCGCTGTTGATTTTCAGGCCGGAAGACAGACGGGTCATCGAGGTGCTCAACGAGTCGCCGGCTTTGTTCAGGTTCTTCTGAACGGTCTGGGACGTGACGTTAGTGTTTACTGATAAAGCCATGACGAAATCCTCATTGGATGAATACTGCGGCTTCCGGCCCTGGCAACCGCCGGGTGTGGCCTAGAGAACCTTCGTAATAGTTATCGTCGTCAAAGCAGGTTGCTTGAGGGTTTTTTTGCTTTTATTTACTGGCTGGGGGCCATCCCTTGTATTTCAGGGGGTTAGCGGGGGATGACCTGCCGGGTATCCCCCAGTGTGGGAGCGGGCTTGCTCGCGATTCGGGCGACGCGGTATTCCAGGGAAACCGGGTTGATGCCCTCGCGAGCAAGCCCGCTCCCACAGATGCCATCACCCCATATCAGAAAGCAAAACGCCCGTGGCTTTTTAGGCCACGGGCGTTTTGTATTTCAGGGTGAAGCTTAAGGGCGATAGATGATCGCCGAGCCCCACGACAGGCCCACGCCAAAACCGCTCAGCGCTACGCGCTTCCAGCTGGCTTCCATCACGTGTTTTTCCAGCAGCAGCGGGATGCTCGACGACACGGTGTTACCCGTCTCGACCATGTCCTTGATGAACTTCTCAGGCTCGCCTTCAAAACGGCGGGCCACGGCGTCAACAATCGCCGCGCTGCCCTGGTGGATGCAGAAGGCGTCGATGTCCTTGGAGGTCAGCTCAGACTCTTCCAGCAACTCGTTCAAGTGCGCAGGCACTTTGAGCAGCGCGAAGTTGAACACCTGGCGGCCGTTCATAAAGAACACGCCATCGCTGACTTTCAGGTGCGGGGCACCGGAGCCGTCGGTGCCGAATTTGGCCTTGCCCAGCTGCCAGGGAGCGTCTTCGCCCATCCAGGTAGCGGTAGCGGCGTCGCCGAAGAGCATGGTGGTGTTGCGGTCTTCGGGATCAACGATTTTCGAATACGGGTCGGCAGTGATCAACAGGCCGTTTTTCAGGCCAGTGGCTTCCATAAAACCTTTCATCGCGTAGATGCCGTAGACATAACCCGAGCAACCCAGGGAAATATCAAAGGCAGCCACGTTGGTCGGCAGACCGAGCTTGTCCTGAACGATGGCGGCCGTGTGCGGCAGGCCTTCGGCATCGCCGTTTTGGGTAACGACGATCAGCGCGTCGATGGATTCGCGCTTGAGCTGCGGATTGTTGGCGAACAGCGCGTTGACCGCTTCGACACACAGATCCGAGGTTTCCTGGTCAGCATCTTTGCGCGGCAGAAAAGCCGAACCTATCTTGCCCAGAATAAATTCTTCGTCCTTGGAGAATTTCGCGCCTTGCGCGTAGTTGTCTACACCGCTTGCTGGCACGTAACTGGCGATGCTTTTAATGCCAATCATTGTGGCTTCCCAATACTAAATAGCTGGAGATCACCCGCTCGCACAATCGAGGGGTGCTGACAATAAAAGGGCTTAAACGCGCAGGAATGCGGCGAATATGGGTGCATAAAAATAGACAAAACAGCCTGAAAAAGGCCCTGCACCCGCCCGTACGTTTCATACGATACAGTGAAGATGCCCGTTATGACTCATAGGTCACGCTATTTTGTGAGGTTTTATACAAAACATTTCAGGCAAGACGCAGATTGAAGGTCTGTAGCCGCTGTCGAGGAACGAGGCTGCGATGTGGTCCGCAGGGCCACCACAGGGCCGCTACGCAGCCCATCGCAGCCTCGCTCCGCTCCTCAGCGGCTACAGAGCCAGTTCTCTGCATGGCTGTTTAAAGCTGGTTAAACAGGCTTAGCTGGGAGATTTTGACAAACGCCAGTTGCGAGGCTTCGAGCATGGCTTTCTGGAACGCCAGTTCGATGGAGGCCCCCGCCATGTCGGTGTTGCCGATGGCCGCGGTGGTGGAGTCGTTGGCCAGGCCCAGGCTGATATTTTCGTCGGCCTGGATGTCCACCGCCTTTAAACGCGCACCAATCGAGCCACGGGCGCTGTCGACCCCCACACTGGCGTTTTTCAGGTTGCCGATCGCCGCGTTGATCGCGTCCTTTTGCGTTTGCTGGACCAACGGGTCCTTGTCGCTGGGGATCACCAGCGCCTTACGCAGCTGGCTGATGGTATCCAGCGCGTTCTGGCTCTGGTGGTTGTTGCGGTTGATCGCGAACTGGTCGCCCACTGCAGGCGTACCGGCAAAGTCAAACGTGATCCCGAGCACCTCATCGCCAACCTTGCCCTGGGCAATCGACTTGCTGTCGGCGCTCAGTGGCTGGGCATAGACCTCGTACTCGGTGGCGCTGGTGAATTTGATTACCGCGCCATTGCTCGGAAAGCTGTCACCGTAGGCCTTGGGGTCGGTCACCGTGGAGCCGGTGATTTGCGCGGTCGAGGTGTTGCTCGGCGTGCGCGAAGCGTTGAAGGTGTCCGCCTTGGCTTCCAGGGTAAAGGTACGCCCCGCCACTGCCGCGTCCCGCTCTGCCTCGGGAATGTCCTTGAGGTTGGGGCTGATGTCGAACGACACGCCGTGCAGGCTGAAGCTCTGTGAGCCGTCCTTGGTCGGGTCGAACGCGCCATTGCCCGCAACCTGCGAGGTCAGGTCATTGCCCTTGCTATCGGTCAAGGTGTACTGAGTGCTGCTGGTGAATGTCAGCGTGTAAGGCTGGCCTTCGGCAAAGCTCTTGTTGAACACCGGGCTTGAAGTCACCAAACCGGCAGACACCGAGAGTTTGCCATCGTTGACCGAAGGCACACCCGCGGCGTCCAGTACCGGGACGAAAGTCGCCTGGGTGCGCCCGGTATTGGTCGCGCCTTCCATGATGCTCCTGGCCGTATCGCTGCTGGCCAGGGTCAGGGTGTCGGAGACTTTCAGGTTGAGCTGGGTGTCGTCACCCTGATAGGTATAAGTGCCATCGTTGTTACGGGTGTAGGGCGGCGTGTCGCTTTTAGAGCCCGAGAACATGTAGTTGCCCGCGGTATCCTTGCTGTTGAGCAGGCTGAACACCTGATCTTCAATGCTACCCAGCTCATTGGCGATGGCCATGCGGTCGGCGTCG
Organism: Pseudomonas sp. ML2-2023-6; assembly: GCF_037055265.1. Taxonomy (NCBI): domain Bacteria; kingdom Pseudomonadati; phylum Pseudomonadota; class Gammaproteobacteria; order Pseudomonadales; family Pseudomonadaceae; genus Pseudomonas; species Pseudomonas sp. ML2-2023-6. Next base: position 4,182,828 of record NZ_CP146347.1, read on the forward strand.
CTTTTGCCGCTGCCCGCCCCCAGAGCCAATTCACCGGCCTTCTGCAACGCGGTGTTGATGCTGTCGAGCACCGCTTCCTGAGCGCCCAACGAGGCCTTGATGCTGTTCATATTGGCGGAGTACTGGCCCAACATGTCTTTTTGCTGTTGCAGTTGCAGCAAGCGCGCTGCGCCCACCGGGTCATCCGCAGCAGTCTGAATTCGCACGCCGGAATCGATCTGGCCCTGGGTCTTGATCACCGACGAGAAGTTGTTCTGGTAGGTGGCGCTGGTCGATTCAAAAAACTGCGAGGTAGAAATACGCATCGTCGCGGGCTCCCTTAAAGACTGTTGATCAGCGTGCTGAAGGTTGCTTGCGCCGCTTTGATGATCTGCGACGAGGCTGTGTAGTACTGCTGGAACTTGACCAGATTGGACGCTTCTTCATCCAGGTTGACCTGGGACACCGAGTTGCGCACTTCCTTGGCATAAGCCAACGCCGCGCCGTTGGCGGTGCCGTCGACAGCGGCCTGGCTGGCCTTGCCGCCGACCTTGGAAACCAGCTGGCTGTAGGAGGTGCCCATGCTGACGCCGCCGGTGCCGTCCTTGCCTACACCCACAGTGGCTTTGGTTTGCAGGCCCAGCAGCTCATTGGCGTTGCGGTTATCGGCCTTGCCGTCCTTGTTGAACTTGATATCAAAACTGTCGCCCTTGCCCGGCGAACCGCTGATAACCGTGTCAAAACCTACCTGAGTGGTGGTGCCGTCAGCATTAGTGACTGGCACATTGATCGTGACCTTGTTGTCCTGGCCCGGCACGATGCTACCTGCGCCTATTTCCTTGCCTGCTTCGTTCAGTACCCGGTAGCTCTGTGTACCGTCGGCTGCGGCCTCGTCAAATGCGATGCGCACCGGCATCGCGCCTTCGATATCACTTTGCGCCTTGCCCAGATTGACCCCGCCATAAATATCCAGCGCCGACGACAGGCTCAAGCCGCCCACCGCGCCAGTACCGCTGTTGGAGCTGCCCGCCCCGGCCACCAGTGGTCCGGCAAACGCCAACTTATTGGCATCGCTCATTTGCACGCCGATATTGCTCGCGCCGCTGCGGGTGGGGCTGACCTTGAATGCGTCGCCAGCGGTCATGGGCCCGCCCTTGAGGTCCAGGGTGAAGCCGTCGATCACTTTGGCCGGGGTTGCCGCGCTGTCGAACGAGCCCATATCGGTGCCATCCGAGCGCTTGACCGAATACTCGGTCGCGCTGGTAAACGTCACCTGATAGTCGTAGGCCGTCAGGGCGCCGCTGTCGGCGATGCTGACATTGAAGTTACCCGCGCCAATATTGCCGGTCGCCGCCTGGCTGCGCTGGGTAATGACCTTGTCACTGTTGATGCTGTTGAACATCGACGAACCGAATTCGCCGTTTGCATCCAACCCCTGCCCCAGCTGTTTGTTGATCGCATCGGCGACCACAATCGCGGTGCGCCCCAGATCGTTCATCGCCGGGGCCAGCACATCGTCGCGATAGCGCAGCAGGCCGCCGATCTTGCCGCCACTGAGCACCGAGCTCACATCGGAGCTCGACTGCTGGTAATTGATCTGGATGCTGTACTGGCTTTTATCGACCTTGCCCGGCACCGCCGACAGGGTATTGGAGGTGGTGCCCTGCACCAGCGCCTGACCGGTGCCCAGGGTGATGTCGTAAACGTTGTCGTGTTCCTGAACGCTCACTCCGACCAATTCGTTAAGGGTGCGTACGGCTTCGTTGCGCGCATCCAGCAGGTTGTTTGGCGTGTTGCCGGCGGTAGTCGCCTGGGCAATCTGCTTGTTCAGTGAGGCAATGGTGGCCGTGTGCTGGTTGACCATCGAGGTCAGGGTGTCCAACTGGCTGTTGATGCCTTCGTTCTGCTGGTTCAGCTGGGACGAGATCGAGTTGAAACGGTTGCTCAGGGTTTGTGCGCTGGTCAGCAGCAGCTGGCGTGCCGACACATCACCGGGCGCGCTGGCAGAGGTTTGCAGCGAACTGAAGAAGCTGCTGAGCGCGGCCGAAACACCGGTATTTTTATCCGACAGCAGTTTGTCGACCGTGCCGATCTGATCGAGATAGGCCTGGGCATCGCCATTGAGCGAAGTGGTGGTTTGCAACTGGGCGTCGAGGTAGGAGTTGTACACCCGGCGCACGTCAGCCAGGGTGGTGCCGGTGCCGATAAACACCCCGCCCACTTGCTGCGAAGCGCCACTGCCCTGGACGATTTGCTGACGCGAATAGCCCGAGGTATTGGCGTTGGCAATGTTATTGCCGACCGTCGCCAATGCGCCCTGGCTGGCGTTCAGCCCCGACATCCCGATGTTGATCAAACTCGCCATGGTTCAAACCTTATAAATTCGTGAGAGAACCCGTCGAGGCGTAGCTCTGGTAGGTTTTCATTTGCTTGGCTATCTGCGAAATCTTGCTCGCGTACTCAGGGTCGGTCGCGTAACCGGCCTTCTGCAACTCGCGCACAAACTGCTCCGGTTTATCGGCAGCGCTGAGCACTTCTTTATAACGATTGTTGCTCTGCAGCAGCGTGACCAGATCGTGGAAGCTGTCTTGATACGAATCGTAGGAGCGGAAGTCCGCTGTCTCCTTGACCATCTGCCCGCCCTTGAACTCACTGGTAATAGCCCGCGCCTGCGCGCCCTGCCAACTGCCGGTGGCCTTGATGCCAAACAGGTTGTGGCTGCTGCTGCCATCTTGCTGGCGCATTACCGATTTGCCCCAGCCGGTTTCCAGTGCCGCTTGCGCCACCAGATACAGCGGGTCGACACCGATACGGGCGGCGGCCTGCTGGGCCATCGGCAGCATGGTGGCGACAAACGCATCGGGAGAGCCGAACGCTTGCTTGGTCGGAGCCAGTGGTGGCTGCGCTATGGCACGCCCGTAAATCTGCATCCGCCCATGCGCGCCGCTGGCGCTGAGCATCGGCTGGCGGCCGCCCTTGAGCACCGCATCCAGCCCCGGCGAGGTACGCCCCGGCACGCTGCCGGTATTAAGGGTCGAGCGCGCAGGGTCGGCTGACGGCACGATCCCGGTCAGCAGGCGATCCGTGAGTTTGCTCGGCAACGCCAACCGCCGCTGATTGAGCATGGCCATATCGTTTTTGTGCCCGCCCTCTGCCGCAGTCGGCGCGACGGCGACTCGCGAGGCCCACAGCGCACGCTGGCCACTGGAGCGGACAAAGGGGCTGTCCGTGCTAGTGACTGCCGGAGTTTTGACTTCGGTGTTCAGCGCCGTGATGGCCGTAGCCTCCCCCGGCACTGCGGATTTGTTTTTCGACATCTGGCGCATCAATACGTCGGCCAGGCCGATACCGCCGCCCTGGCGGGACAGGGTCACCGACAGTTGCTGGTCGTACATTTCCTGATATTGCTTGGCCGCAGGGGTGTTGAGCGGATTGTCCTTGCCCAGCACTTCGTTTGCCGAGCGCATGGACTTGAGCATTTCGTTGAGGAACAGCGACTCGAATTCCTGCGCAACCTTGCGCATATTCGCGTCGCTTTCGCGGTCGCCGACCTTCAGGTTGTTCAGCCGATTAAGGTCGGTAAACGCCCCGGAATCGCTGCCACTGACCACTCCACTCTTACGCATGTCCATGACGTCGGCCTCAGATCACGATCAGGTCGGCTTGCAGGGCGCCAGCCTGCTTCAGCGCTTCGAGAATCGCCATCAAGTCCCCTGGCGCCGCACCCACTTGATTCACCGCACGCACGATTTCATCCAGCGTAGTGCCCGGGCCAAACTTGAACATTGGCTTGGCTTCCTGCTGGGCGTTAAGGCGCGAGCGCGGCACCACGGCCGTCTCACCATTGGACAATGGGCCCGGCTGGCTGACGATAGGGTCTTCGGTGATGGTCACGGTCAGGCTGCCGTGAGTCACCGCAGCTGGCGAAACCTTGACGTTCTGGCCGATCACGATAGTGCCGGTGCGCGAGTTGATGATGACCTTGGCCACCGCCTGCCCCGGATCGACTTCAAGGTTTTCCAGGATCGACAGGTAATCGACACGCTGGCTTGGGTCCAGCGGCGCAGTCACGCGAATCGAACCGCCATCAATCGCTTGTGCTACGCCAGGGCCGAGCAGGTCGTTGATCTTGTCCACTACCCGCTTGGCCGTGGTGAAGTCCGAACGGTTGAGGTTCAAAGTCAGGCTGTTGCCCTGATTGAAACCACTCGGCACTGCTCGTTCAACCGATGCACCACCCGGAATGCGCCCGGCAGACGGAACGTTGACGGTGATTTTCGAGCCGTCGCGGCCTTCGGCGTCAAAGCCGCCAACCACCAGGTTGCCCTGGGCGACCGCATACACATTGCCATCGATACCCTTGAGCGGTGTCAGCAGCAGCGTGCCGCCGCGCAGGCTTTTGGAGTTGCCGATCGAGGACACGGTGATATCGATCACCTGCCCCGGCTTGGCAAATGCGGGCAGATCGGCGCTGATCGACACTGCCGCAACGTTTTTGAGCTGCACATTGCCCGAGCCCGGCGGCACCTTGATCCCGAACTGCGACAACATGTTGTTGAAGGTCTGCAGGGTGAACGGGGTTTGCGTGGTCTGGTCGCCCGTACCATTCAACCCGACCACCAGGCCATAACCAATCAATTGGTTGGAGCGCACGCCAGAAATGCTGGCGATGTCTTTCAACCGCTCGGCATGGGCGCCCAGGGAGGTCGACAACAGCAACACGGCTGCCAGCAAATGCTTGAGGTTGGACATGGTGAAGTTCATCACTAAAAAGGAAACAACGGGCTAAGGAAGAAGCGGTCGAACCAGCCTGGCTGACTCGCATCGGCAAACGAGCCGGTCCCCGAATAGGTAATGCGCGCATCGGCCACGCGGGTCGAAGACACGGTGTTGTCGGTGGAGATGTCATCCGCCCGCACCAGACCGGCAATGCGTACCAGCTCGTCACCCGTGTTCAGGGTCATCCACTTCTCGCCGCGCACGGCGATGATGCCATTGGGCAACACGTCGGCCACGGTCACAGTGACCGAGCCGGTCAGGCTGTTGCCCTGCCCGGCCTTGCTGTCGCCCTTGGTCGCACGGCTGCCGCTGTAACCGGCGTTTAGGCTCAGGTCGCCACCGCCCAGCGGGTTATTGGTGGTCATGCCGCTGCCGAACAACGAGGTCAGGCCGATGCTGGTGTTGCTGTTTTTACCGATCGCCGAGTTGGCGTTTTTGCTCGCCTGGGTCTTCTCGTTCAGGGTGATGGTAATGATGTCGCCAATGCGGAACGCCTTGCGGTCGCTGTACAGGTTCTGCTCGAAACCGGCCTGGTAAATCGAGCCGTTGTTGGCCGCTGCCGGCAGCGGCGTGCGCGGCAGTACAGGGGCGTAGTACGGATCGTTAGGCCGCGGTGGCGGACTGACGCAACCGGCCACAAAGGTAATGGCGCCCAGTGCCAGAACAGAAAACAAGCGCTTCATGAGCTCTCCCGCTATTTCACGTAATTACAGGTTTTGCGTAACGAACGACAACATCTGGTCAGCGGTGGAGATCACTTTTGAGTTCATCTCGTAGGCGCGCTGAGTGGTGATCATGTTGACCATTTCTTCCACGGTGCTGACGTTCGAGGTCTCCAGCATGCTTTGCATGGTCAGACCAAAACCGTTGAGGCCAGGTGTACCAATTTGCGGTGCGCCGCTGGAGGCGGTTTCCAGGAACAGGTTGCCGCCCTGGGACTGCAAACCGGCCGGGTTAATAAAGTCGGCGGTCTGCACGTTGCCGATCACCTGCGCGGCCGGGTTACCGGCAATCGTCACTGACACGGTGCCGTCCTGGCCTACGGTGAAGGTCTGCGCATCGGCAGGCACCACAATCGCCGGTTCCAGGGCAAAACCGCTGGCGGTGACGATCTGGCCGTTAGAGTCCAGGTGGAATGTACCGTCGCGGCTGTAGGCCGTAGTCCCATCGGGCTGCATGATCTGGAAAAAGCCCCGGCCATTGATCGCCATATCCAATGGCTGATCAGTGGTTTGCAGGCTACCAGCGGCAAAGTTCTTTTGCGTGCCGACGATGCGCACCCCGGTGCCCACTTGCAGACCCGAAGGCAGCTCGCTGTCCTGGGTCGATTGGGCGCCAGGCTGGCGCTTGATCTGATAGAGCAAATCCTGGAACTCGGCGCGATCACGTTTGAAACCGGTGGTCGACACGTTGGCCAGGTTGTTGGAAATGGTGGTCAGGTTGGTGTCTTGTGCAGCCAAACCGGTTTTTGCAACCCACAGTGCTGGAAGCATGGTGCTCTCCTCGCGCGCCGGTTTTTCGGCGCTGCGTTCAAGTAATTAGCTGATGGACAAGACGCGAGTCATGGCCTGATCGTCTTCTTTGGCGGTGTTCATCATTTTGATGTGCAGCTCGAACTGCTTGGAAAGTGCCAGCACCGAGGTCATTTCATCGACGGCATTGACGTTGCTCGCCTCCAGAAACCCCGAGACCACTCGCACGTTGGCATCTGCCACAGCAGGCTGGCCGTCGCTGGTGTGGATCAAGCCGTCCAGGCCCTTGGTCATGGTTTTCAAGTCCGGCTGGACCAGCTTGATCCGGTCCACTTGCGCCATGACGCGTGGGCCTTCGCCCTGGGCGCGGATGCTGATGGTGCCGTCCTGACCAACCTCGATCTGCTGCTGGGGCGGCACCGCAATCGGTCCACCGTTACCCATGATCGGCATGCCATTGCCAGCACGCAGCATGCCAAGGGCGTCCACGTTCATGCTCGCGGTGCGCACATAGGCTTCGCTGCCGTCAGGAGCCTGCACGGCCAGCCAGCCATCGCCGGACACGGCCACATCCAGGTCACGGCCGGTCTCGATCATGGCACCGGGGCTGAAATCGGTTGCCGGGCGCTCAGTCAGGGCAAAAGCCCGCGCCGGAAAGCTGTCGCCAAACACCGGCATCGAACGCGCCTGCTCCAGGTCACGCTGAAAACCGTTGGTCGAGATGTTCGCCAGATTGTTGGCATGCGCCTTTTGCGCCAGTGCGTTCTGACTGGCGCCGGTCATTGCCACATAAAGGTACTTGTCCACAGTCTTTCCTCTGTCTGACGGACGCTTGCCGCCCACCGCTGTACTGCGGTGGTTAAAGCAATTTGCGCACCAACTATTTTTTGACGGTGGGAAAGGCCGGTTTGACCGGGCTGGAGGGAGATTGGCGGACGAGGCGAGAAAGGGAAAAGACGTAAATACGGCGGGGTTCTGCCGGTAGCGGCAAGGCATGGTCTGCCAGACAACGCAAAACCTGCGGGAGCGAGCCTGCTCGCGAAGGCCGTTCGCGAGCAGACAACGCTCCCACGGTTCTACTGCTTCGTCTTGATAATGTCGTGCTCGCGCAGTTTGTTGGCGATGGTGGTGTGGGAAACCCCCAGCCGCTTGCCCAGCAATCGGCTGCTCGGGTGCTCGGAATACAGCTGCTCCAGCACCGCCTTCTCGAAACGCCCGACAATCTGCTCCAGGCCGCCCTCCATCGAAAACTCACCCAGCGGCTGGCGAACGCCGTAATCCGGCAAGCGAATATGCTCGGCCTTTACCATCCCGCCATCACACAGCGAAACCGCCTGAAACAACACGTTCTCCAGTTGGCGCACGTTGCCCGGCCAGTGGTAGTGGCTCAGGCGATCCATGGCCGCAGGCGCCAGACGCGGCAGCGGGCAACCGATTTGTCGGCTGGCCTGATCCAGAAAATGCTCGACCAAAGGCTCAAGTCCGTCCAGGCAATCACGCAGCGGCGGGATGTGCAGCGACAGCACGTTGAGCCGGTGGTAAAGGTCCTGGCGGAACTCACCTTTGGCACATAACTCGGACAGGTCGACCTGGGTGGCGCACATAACCCGCACATCCAGATACACCTCTTCATCGCTGCCGACACGCCGGAAGCAGCCGTCCTGCAAAAAGCGCAACAGTTTGACCTGCAAACGCGGGCTCATTTCACCCACACCATCGAGAAACAACGTACCGCCCGCTGTCAGTTCCAGCAGGCCGAGTTTGCCTTCGGCGCGCGCCCCTTCAAACGCTCCGGGGCCATAACCGAACAGCTCGGTTTCGGCCATCGACTCGGGCAGGCCAGCACAGTTGAGCGCCATCAATGGCGACTGGCCACGGGGGCTGGCCAGGTGACAGGCGCGGGCCAGCAGCTCCTTGCCGGTCCCGGTTTCGCCTTCTATTAACAGTGGCGCGTCCAGCGGCGCCATGCGCCGGGCTTCACGCACCACGGCGGCCATGACTTTCGAACTCTGGAAGATACTGTCAAAACCGCGCAACTCCTGTTTGCGCACATTGTAAATTTGCTCGCCCACGCGGTCAGCGCGGTGCAGGGTAAGGACTGCGCCCGCCATCGCCTCGCTTTCATCGTGCTCCAGTTGCAGCGGTGCAATGTCCGCCAGATACACCAGCCCCTTGATCTTGACCCGCAAGCCATTGATCCGCGACTTGTTGGCCCGTACCAGTTCGGGCAGGTCAAAATCTTCGGCGTAACGCGACAGGGAAATCCCCGGCACCTCGTCGACACGAACCCCGAGCAACTGCGCGGCGGCACGGTTGGCGGCAACGATGCAACCGCCCATATCAATGGACAACACCGGAAACTCCAGCGCCCCGAGCAAGGCATTGAGTTCCATATGCCTGCGTTCGCTGGGCATCAAACCTACGCGCTTGACTCCGAATACACCGGCGATGGTTTCAAACTTCGGACGCAGGGCCTGGAATTGCAGGTTGATCAAATTTGGGCAGTACAGGTAAATCGCATTGCCCTGATCGCCCCCCACCTCGCCCCGCTTGACGTTGATGCCATAGGCAACCAACAGGTTGAGAATGTCGCGAAGAATGCCAATCCGGTTTTGGCAGTGGACTTTGATGCGCATGGGCAGGGCTCGGGAATAACTAACAATGGAGATCCAGTGTGGGAGCGAGCCTGCTCGCGAAGGCCTCAAGAGCGCCTTTCGCGAGCAGGCTCGCTCCCACAGAGAAGTTTTCCTACTTCAGTGGCATTTCATCGTCACGATTTTGTGACAGTTTTGCTGTCGGTTACTCAGCAATGACAGAGCAACCATCACATCGTAACGATTACTTTACGAATTAGACGCATCATCCCAGCATTACTGGCTTAAGGCTAGCTGTACGACGCAATCACTTGGGGTATCACTAAGGCATCGCAACAACGCCGAATAATAAAAACGATTTCCTTGCGGAGAGCCCCATGAAGCAAACGAAATACGTCGCCCGTGAGCCGGATGCCAATGGCTTTATCGACTACACACCTGCAGAACACGCGGTGTGGAACACGCTGATTACCCGTCAGTTGAAACTGCTGGAAGGCCGCGCCTGCCCTGAGTACATGCAAGGCATCGAGAAGCTTGGCCTGCCCCACGACAGAATCCCGCAACTGAGCGAAATCAATCAGGTATTGGGCGCCACCACCGGCTGGCAAGTTGCCCGCGTACCCGCGCTGATCCCCTTCCAGACCTTCTTCGAATTGCTGGCCAATAAGCAGTTCCCGGTAGCGACCTTTATTCGCACCCCCGAAGAGCTGGATTACCTGCAAGAGCCCGATATTTTCCACGAAATCTTCGGCCATTGCCCGCTGCTGACCAACCCGTGGTTTGCCGAGTTCACCCACACCTACGGCAAGCTGGGGCTGCAAGCGAGCAAGGAACAGCGCGTGTATCTGGCCCGCCTGTACTGGATGACCATCGAGTTCGGCCTGGTCGACACCCCTGAAGGCAAGCGCATTTATGGTGGCGGGATTCTTTCATCGCCCAAAGAAACGGTTTACAGCCTGTCGTCAGAACCGGAACATCAGGTGTTCGATCCGCTGGAAGCCATGCGCACGCCGTATCGCATCGATATTTTGCAGCCGCTGTATTTTGTCCTGCCGGACTTGAAGCGACTGTTTGACCTGGCCCACGAAGACATTATGGGCATGGTCGAAAAAGGCATGACAATGGGCCTGCACGCGCCAAAGTTCGCGCCTAAACCCAAAGCGGCTTAACCCGACTTTTTATACTTACATCAATAAAAACCGAATTCAGGAATCCACCATGAACGCACTGAACCAAGCCCACTGCGAAGCCTGCCGCGCCGATGCTCCACAGGTCAGCGACGAAGAACTGCCGATGCTGATCAAACAGATCCCCGACTGGAACATCGAAGTTCGCGACAGCGTCATGCAGCTGGAAAAGGTCTTTCTGTTCAAGAATTTCAAGTTCGCACTGGCCTTTACCAATGCCGTGGGCGAAATCGCTGAGGCTGAAGGCCATCACCCAGGCCTGCTGACCGAGTGGGGCTCGGTCACCGTGACCTGGTGGAGCCACTCGATCAAAGGCCTGCACCGCAACGACTTCATCATGGCCGCGCGCACTGACGAAGTTGCAAAAACCGCCGAAGGCCGCAAGTAATGCACTTTGCCGCTATTGGTCGGGTACCGGGCGACCCGATTCTTGGTTTGATGGACGCCTACCAGCAGGACAACAACCCCGACAAGTTCGACTTGGGCGTGGGCGTCTATAAAGACGCCAATGGCCTGACGCCGATCTTGCAATCGGTCAAACAGGCCGAACAGCGCCTGGTAGACCAGCAGCAGACCAAAACCTATATCGGCGGTCATGGCGACAGCCGTTTTGGGCAACTGATCAGCGAACTGGTACTGGGTGAGGACTCGCTCCTGCTGGCGGGCAAACGTGCAGGCGCCACCCAGACTCCGGGTGGCACCGGCGCGTTGCGCCTGAGCGCCGACTTTATCGCACAATGCCTGCCGGGCCGCGGCATCTGGCTGAGCGATCCGACCTGGCCGATCCATGAAACCATCTTTGCCGCTGCCGGGCTGAAGATCAGCCACTACCCGTACGTGGGCAGCGACAACAAGCTCAACGTTGCTGCGATGCTCGAAGCGCTGGAACACGCGCCAAAAGGCGATGTGGTGCTGCTGCACGCTTGCTGCCACAACCCGACCGGGTTCGACCTGTCCCAGGCTGACTGGCTGCAGGTACTGGACGTAGTACGCCGCCGCGAACTGTTGCCGTTGATCGACTTCGCCTACCAAGGCTTCGGCGATGGACTGGAAGCAGATGCCTGGTCGACTCGCCTGTTTGCCCGTGAGCTGCCGGAAGTCCTGATCACCAGTTCGTGCTCGAAGAACTTCGGCCTGTATCGCGAACGTGTCGGCGCCTTGATTGTGTGTGCCCATGATGCCGAAAAGCTGACGGACATCCGCAGCCAGTTGGCTTATCTGGCGCGCAACCTGTGGTCCAACCCGCCGGATCATGGCGCAGCAGTGGTGGCGACGATCCTCGGCGATGCACAGCTCAAAAGCGTGTGGATCGAAGAAGTGGAAGCCATGCGCAGCCGGATCGCGCAATTGCGCAGCGGTCTGGTAGAAGCACTGGCGCCATTCGGGCTGGCTGAGCACTTCGCGCATATTAATCAGCAACGCGGGATGTTTTCGTACACCGGCCTGACTCAGGAGCAAGTCCAGTTGTTGCGCGAGAAACACAGCGTGTACATGGTCGGTTCCGGTCGCGCCAACATGGCCGGAGTAGACGGCACCCGCCTGAGCCTGCTGGCCAAGGCAATTGCGCAGGTGTGTACTCACTGACTTTCGACACATCTGAAATCCGTAGCAGCTGACGAAGGAACGAGGCTGCGTCCGGCTGCGCAGCAGTCGCAAAACCATTGAGCCTTGGTGTTTCAGATACATCGAGTTCACCGGGTTTACGTCGACTGCGTCGCCGGACGCAGCCTCGTTCCTTCGGCAGCTGCTACGGGGATTTTGTTTGCCTTGTAGCCGCCGCATGAAAAACTCGATACAAATCCCCCCAGACGCAATAAAAAGACAAATTGTCACACTTCGTCCTGTATCCTTAGCAAGCTACTTAAACACACCTTGCGAGGAGCGCGACGATGCACGAGATCCCAAACCTCCCCTTCCCAAGCCTGCATGAAACCCAGCAGCCAATCCCGCAACACACCAGTGGCGAAAACTCCGCACTGGACGAGGCTTCAGAAAGCCTCCAGGCCGACAGCGAAGACTGACGGTTCGCAATCAGACGGTGCGAAAAGCATCTGGTTTTTCACACCGTCTGACACAATCGCTCCACCCCCCCTATTCCGGATTCAAGCGTGACTGACAATTTCAGCGAAACCCAAGCCAGCGTTTTGATCGGCACCGCCGAAAAAATGATCGACCTCTGGGAACGCCTAAGCCCCGAAAAACAAGCAACCTTGCTCAAGCGTTTCGGCACCCAGGAAAATGCACTGGCGGCTTTAATCGCGACACAATTGGTTGCACCGTTGTAATCTGCCCCAACCGCTCCCCGCAGGACCCCTACCCCATGCCTGAAACACAGCGCCCTATGGCAATCACACTACAAGTGGTTTCCATTGTTCTGTTTACCTTTATCGGCTATTTGAATATCGGCATTCCGCTGGCCGTACTGCCCGGTTACGTACACAACCACCTCGGCTACGGCACCGTAATCGCCGGGCTGGTGATCAGCGTGCAGTATTTGGCCACCCTGCTGAGCCGCCCGTACGCCAGCCGCATCATTGACACCCGGGGCAGCAAGCGCGCCGTGATGATTGGCTTGGCTGGCTGCGGCCTGAGCGGTGTGTTTATGCTGGTGTCCACCTGGCTGACGAGCATGCCGGCCTGGAGCCTTGCCAGCCTGTTGATCGGCAGGCTGGTGCTGGGCAGCGCGGAAAGCCTGGTGGGTTCCGGCTCCATCGGCTGGGGCATTGGCCGGGTTGGCGCACAAAATACCGCCAAGGTGATTTCCTGGAACGGCATCGCCAGTTACGGCGCGATTGCTATTGGCGCGCCATTGGGCGTGGTGATGGTCGGCCATCTGGGCATGTGGAGCCTGGGGGCAAGCATCATTGCCCTGGGAGCCCTGGGCGTGTTGCTGGCCTGGCCAAAACTGGCCGCGCCCATTGTCAGCGGTGTGCGCTTGCCGTTCCTGCATGTGCTGGGGCGAGTGCTGCCCCACGGCACCGGGCTGGCCCTGGGCTCGATCGGCTTTGGCACCATCGCGACCTTTATCACCCTGTACTACGCAACTAATCACTGGGAAAACGCAGTACTGTGCCTGAGCTTGTTTGGCGCCAGCTTTATTGGCGCACGGCTGATATTCGGCAACTTTATCAACCGTATCGGCGGCTTTCGGGTGGCGATTGCCTGCCTGAGCGTCGAGACCCTGGGCCTGCTGTTGCTGTGGTTGGCGCCGAACCCGGAACTGGCGCTGGCGGGCGCGGCCTTGAGTGGCTTCGGCTTCTCACTGGTGTTCCCGGCACTGGGGGTTGAAGCGGTCAACCTGGTGCCCGCCTCCAGCCGTGGTGCAGCGGTGGGCGCGTACTCGCTGTTTATCGACCTGTCACTGGGCATCACCGGGCCGCTGGTGGGCGCCGTAGCCGCAGGCTTTGGCTTTGCTTCGATCTTTCTGTTTGCGGCACTGGCGGCGCTCAGCGGGTTGTTGCTCAGTGTGTATCTGTATCGCCAGGCGCAGAGAGCGAGAGTCACTTAATGCCTTTGGGGATTGGGGGACTCTCTAGAAGTCCACCTTGCCCCGCCCAGCCTTGATGCTGCCGCGCTTGGTCTTGGATTCCAGGCGACGCTTTTTCGAACCCAGGGTCGGCTTGGTCGGGCGGCGTTTTTTCTCGACCTTGGTCGCGCTGACGATCAACTCGACCAAACGCTCCAGTGCATCGGCCCGGTTCTGCTCCTGGGTGCGATATTGCTGGGCCTTGAGAATCAGCACACCATCACTGGTGATCCGGCTGTCACGCAGCGCCAGCAGCCGCTCCTTGTAAAACGGCGGCAGCGACGAATTAACGATATCGAAGCGCAAGTGCATGGCGCTTGAGACTTTATTGACGTTCTGCCCGCCCGCTCCCTGGGCACGGATTGCCGTCAGCTCGATCTCGGCATCAGGGATATGCACGTTGTTGGAAATTACCAGCATCAAAAATGGGTCCGTCTTCAGGGCGTGCAGGATACCCCACAAACAACAAACCCGGCGCAATGGCCGGGTTTGTTGATTTCAGCGCTCAGCTTATTTGGCTGAACTGTAAGCCGCTGTTGATGCTTGCAGCGCACGCTTGTTCTTGATCAGGAAGCACATCCACATAAAGGCCACCCATACCGGAATCGCGTAGACCGACACACGAATCCCCGGGATCAACAACATGATCACCAGAATAAACGCCACGAATGCCAGGCAAACGTAGTTGCCATACGGATACCACAGCGCCTTGAACAGCGGCGTTTGCGCTGTTTTATCCATGTGCTGGCGGAACTTGAGGTGCGAGTAGCTGATCATCGCCCAGTTGATCACCAGCGTGGCCACTACCAACGACATCAGCAGTTCCAGCGCATCGTGCGGCATCAGGTAGTTGAGCAGAACTGCAATCACCGTGACCGCAGCCGAGGCCAGGATCGAGTTGACCGGCACACCGCGCTTGTCGATTTTAGCCAGCACTTTCGGGGCATCGCCCTGTTGCGCCATACCCAGCAACATGCGGCTGTTGCAGTAAGTACCGCTGTTGTACACCGACAACGCCGCGGTCAGGACCACAAAGTTGAGGATATGCGCAGCGGTGTTGCTGCCCAGCATCGAGAACACTTGCACGAACGGGCTGCTGCTGTAGCTATCGCCACCGGCATTGAGGGTTTCAAGCAACGAGTCCCACGGGGTCAGCGACAGCAGGACCACCAGGGCACCGATGTAGAAAATCAGGATCCGGTAGATCACCTGATTGATTGCCTTGGGGATCACGGTGCGTGGCTTGTCGGCTTCTGCGGCGGTGAAGCCAAGCATTTCCAGACCACCGAAGGAGAACATGATAAAGGCCATGGCCATGATCAGACCGGTAGTCCCGTTGGGGAAAAAGCCGCCATGCTCCCACAGGTTGCTGACCGATGCCTGAGGACCACCGGTGCCGCTGACCAGCAGATAGCTGCCCAGAGCAATCATGCCAACAATCGCCACAACCTTGATGATCGCAAACCAGAATTCGGCCTCGCCAAACACTTTGACGTTGGTCAGGTTAATCAGGTTGATCAGGACGAAAAAGGCAGCTGCCGAGGCCCAGGTCGGGATCTCCGGCCACCAGTAGTGCACGTATTTACCGACAGCGGTCAGTTCTGACATACCCACCAGGATGTACAGCACCCAGCAGTTCCAGCCCGACATGAAACCGGCAAAGCCGCCCCAATATTTATGCGCAAAGTGGCTAAAAGAACCGGCTACCGGCTCTTCGACGATCATTTCGCCGAGCTGGCGCATGATCATGAAGGCGATAAAGCCGCAGATCGCATAACCCAGAATCATTGACGGGCCGGCCGATTTCAGCACCCCGGCCGAACCGAGGAACAGGCCAGTACCAATCGCGCCACCGAGGGCTATCAGTTGGATATGACGATTTTTCAGGCCGCGTTTAAGCTCGCCCGAATGCGAGGTATTTCCACTCATTGAAAAGGTCCCACACAAGGTTTGATGTGATTCAGTGCGTTGTAACTTGAGCACCAGAGGCAGTGATCGAAGGGTCTACAACACAAATCAAACCCCAGCGCAGACGCCAGGAATCCAAGGTTGTTTCACGAGTCATGCGTCACCTGTTTGTTTTTATCTGTGACGGAATCGAACCCGCAACGCTTGTGGCATTGCGGAATTAACAAGGCGGATAGCCTTGATGTTTTGGCCAATCGGCATATCACCGAGTGGCACAAAATGCGCGGGTACGCAATTGAGTCACAGTTAAAACGCGGCGCATTGTACACCCGCACGAAGGCAAGATCCCATCACACAGCTGATTGCAAGACGAAACAAGCCGCCATTCGGGCAGGAAGTGTCCTAAATCTATAAAACTCGGAAGATTTTCATTACAGAGAGCGGTTTTTAGCGGTTTAAGGTCAGTAAGTGGTTGAATTCGTATGGATTTATTGACGGACTGTAACGATTATTTGCCACTCAGATTTTTAACCGTAGCAGCTGCCGAAGGAACGAGGCTGCGTTCGGCGGCGCAGCCGTCGTAAATCCTGACATCCGGATTTGACTGGCACACCGAGCAATCTGATTTTGCGACGACTACGTCGCCGAACGCAGCCTCGTTCCTTCGGCAGCTGCTACAGGGCTTTTTTCAGGTATAAAAAAACGCCAGCCCCTGGGGGCTGGCGTTCTTTTTAGCGCGCTACAAGCTTACTGCGGCTTGCGGCGACCGAAGCCCGGGCGCTGGCCCGAACCGGCCGGGGCGCCACGGCGCTTGCCCGACGGTGCATCGTCAACCAGCTTGGGGCCTGAACGGCTCGGCTTGGTTGGACGCTTGTTAACTTCGCTCGGACGCTCAGCGACTGGTGCACCACGACCCGCTGGCACACGGTCAGTACGACCTGCCGGCTTGCGTGCCGGACGAGCAGCTTCTTCGCGAGCAGGACGCGCAGGACGCTCGCCTTCGATGTGCGGCTGGCGCGCAGGGCGCGGAGCCAACGGAGCACCTTCGGCCGGGCGCAGAGTGCGTGCAACACGATCAGTACGCGCCACAGGACGCGAAGATTTACGCTGCATACGCTCAAGCTTGTCTTTGCTCTTGGCGTTCATTTGCGGCATGGCAACTGGCGTCAGGCCAACTTCAGCGCTGAGGATATCGACCTCAAACTGGCTCATTTCGCGCCAGCGACCCATTGGCAGGTCGGAGTTGAGGAACACCGGACCGAAACGCACGCGCTTCAGACGGCTGACCACCAGGCCCTGGGATTCCCACAGGCGACGTACTTCACGGTTACGGCCTTCCATCACTACACAGTGGTACCAATGGTTGAAGCCTTCGCCGCCCGGAGCCTGCTTGATGTCGGTGAAACGCGCCGGGCCGTCTTCCAGCACAACGCCGGCCTTGAGGCGCTCGATCATCTCGTCGTCCACTTCGCCACGTACACGTACCGCGTATTCACGGTCCATTTCGTAGGAAGGGTGCATCAGGCGGTTAGCCAATTCACCGTCAGTGGTGAACATCAGCAAGCCGGTGGTGTTGATGTCCAGACGGCCGATGTTGATCCAGCGGCCTTCTTTTGGACGCGGCAGTTTGTCGAACACGGTCGGACGGCCTTCAGGGTCGTCACGGGTGCAGATTTCGCCGTCGGGTTTGTTGTACATGATCACGCGGCGAACCGATTCGGCTGCCTCTTCACGCTTGATCACCTTGCCATCGATGGAGATGGCGTCATGCAGGTCTACGCGCAGACCCAGGGTTGCATCCTTGCCATTGACCTTGATCCGGCCTTGGCTGATCCAACTCTCTACGTCGCGACGCGAGCCAACGCCAATACGGGCGAGGACTTTTTGCAGTTTTTCGCCTGCTGGGCCAATTTCCTGGCTGTCTTTAGGGTCTAGATCACTCATCTGGGCACCTCCCGGTGTGTCAATTCAGGCGAGCGCCTGAAGTGTTAAAAATGGGCCTTGGAGCTCTATAGAGCCCCAGAGGGTCGCGAATCATACGCTGATGTTGGCCATTGCGCATCAAAGCCTAGTCACGAAGTGGGTTTCCTACTTCTTTTTCCGCCGACCGGTGGCCTCAAGCGCTAGCAAACGCAGGGCCGACTCGGCCAGCACCGCACGTTTTTCATCCTTGCCGAGTTTCTTCCAGCCTTTGATTTCAGCTTTGGTGCGCCCGCAACCGATGCAAATGTCATCGGTAAACTTGCAGACACTGATGCAGGGGTCCTTGGGTGAACTCATGGATATACCTCAATTGCTTTTTTGTGGGAGCGAGCCTGCTCGCGATGGGATCGCTACGTCAGTCACAGATACACCTCGCCGATCAAATCGCGAGCAGGCTCGCTCCCACAGAGGTTTTGCGTCAGTCGTCCAGCTCGCGGCGTTCCTGTTCGATGGCTTCGGCTAGCGCCTGTGCCTCAAGCTCTTCATCGCTCAAGGCGGATCGCTGCTCAAGCGCAGCAACGGCTGCGCGCAAGCGCTCGCGGGCCAGTTCGGCCGCAGAGGGTTGCTGCGGTTGTGGTTGCGCCTCTATCTCTGGTTCCGGTTCCGGTTCCGGTTCTGGTTCTGGTTCTGGTTCTGGTTCCGGAACATCAATTGGCGCCGCGTCGCGCAACAAGTCATCAAAGTCGGTTTTAAGACCTTCTTCCATCGAGTCCAGTTCCGTCAGCAGGGTGCGGAAGCTGGTTTCGTCTTTCGGCTCTTCAGGCTCTGCGCTTTCGTCAGCCAGGGTCTGAAGATGCGCAGGCACCGGGGCGTCGTCAAAATCGAGGATCGGATCTGGCTCCAGCTCGCGCAATTCGGCCAACGGAGGCAATTCGTCGAGGCTTTTGAGGTTGAAGTGGTCGAGAAAGCCCTTGGTGGTCGCGAACATCGCGGGCTTGCCCGGCACGTCGCGATACCCCACCACGCGAATCCACTCACGTTCAAGCAGGGTTTTGACGATATGACTGTTCACCGCCACACCGCGCACATCTTCAATCTCGCCCCGGGTAATAGGCTGGCGATAGGCAATCAGCGCCATGGTTTCAAGCATGGCTCGCGAATAGCGCTGCGGGCGCTCTTCCCACAAGCGTCCGATCCAGGGTGAGAATTTCTCGCGGATCTGCAGGCGATAGCCCGAGGCCACCTCCTTGAGCTCAAACGCCCGGCCATCGCAGGATTTGCGCAACAGCTCCAGGGCCTTTTTGAACACCGGCGGTTCCGGGCGCTCGCCTTCTTCAAACAATTCAAACAGGCGCTCAAGGCTTTGCGGCTTTCCCGAGGCCAACAGAAAGGCCTCAAGCAAGGGGGCCAGCTCGCGGGGTTCAGTCAAATTCATGGTTTCAGCTCTTTATTCGGCTCTTGCCCGCACATGGATCGGCGCGAAGGGTTCATTTTGCACCAATTCGATCAGCGACTCTTTGACCAGCTCAAGAACGGCCATAAACGTCACGACCACGCCCAACTTGCCTTCTTCGGCGGTAAACAGCTCGACAAACGGTACAAAACCGCCGCCCTTAAGGCGTTCGAGCACGTCGCTCATCCGTTCGCGGGTCGACAGAGCCTCACGGCTGACCTGGTGACTTTCAAACATGTCGGTGCGGCGCAACACTTCAGCCATCGACATCAGCAGTTCTTCCAGCGCCACATCCGGCACCAGCTTGCGCGCCCGCGCCTCGGGCGCGTCGAGTTTGGGCACAAACACCTCGCGCCCTACCCGGCTCAGCCCCTCAATCCCTTCAGCAGCAGCCTTGAACCGCTCATATTGCTGCAGGCGGCGGATCAGTTCGGCCCGAGGGTCGCCCTCGTCCTCTTCGATTGCAACCGAGCGCGGCAACAACATGCGCGACTTGATCTCGGCCAGCATCGCAGCCATAACCAGGTATTCGGCGGCCAATTCCAGGCGCACGGTTTTCATCAACTCGACATATCCCATGTACTGGCGGGTAATTTCCGCCACTGGAATGTCGAGGATGTCGATGTTTTGCTTGCGGATCAGGTACAGCAGCAGATCGAGCGGGCCTTCAAAAGCATCGAGAAAAACCTCCAGCGCATCCGGCGGGATGTACAGGTCTTGCGGCATTTCGATGACGGCCTGGCCATAGACCATAGCGAGCGACAGTTCTTGCTGGGCACCGGCCTGGGCCTCTACCGCCTCAGGAGCTTGAACGTCAGACATCAGGCCTCGACCATAAAGGGTTCAGGGTCGCCACAGCCCACGCGCACGATTTCGGGATCACCACTGTCCACCATACTGATCACGGTGGAGGCCTTGTTGCCGCCAAAACCGCCATCGATGATCAGGTCGACCTGTTTTTCCAGGGCGTCGCGGATCTCGTACGGGTCTTCCATCGGCTCGCTTTCGCCCGGCAGAATCAGGGTGACGCTCATCAGCGGCTCGCCCAACTCTTCAAGCAGCGCCAAGGCAATCGGATGGCTCGGCACCCGCAAACCAATGGTGCGGCGCTTGGGATGCAGCAGCAGGCGCGGTACTTCGCGGGTGGCGTTGAGAATAAAGGTGTAAGGCCCCGGCGTGTGCGCCTTGAGCAAACGGAAGGTGCCGGTGTCGACCTTGGCAAACAGCCCCAACTGAGAAAGGTCGCAGCACATCAGGGTAAAGTTGTGCTTGTCGTCCAGGTTACGCAAGCGCTTGATCCGTTCGATCGCGCCCTTGTCGCCCATCTGGCAACCCACGGCGTAGGACGAATCGGTGGGATAAATCACCACCCCACCCTTTTTGATGATGTCAACGGCCTGTTTGATCAGGCGCGGTTGTGGGTTTTCCGGATGAATCTGGAAAAATTGACTCACAGTGTTTACCTGTTCAGACGTTGGCTGTGGGTTGCTCATATTTGAATCGACACCACAATGGCGGTAGATCTTCCGGGATGGGACGGTACTCGCCGATCTCGGACCAACCTCCTGGGCCATGAAAATCACTGCCGGCACTGACCAGCAGACCGAACTCACGCGCAAGGATCGCCAAGCTGCCAACCTGTTCGGCTGGCTGATGCCCGTTGACCACTTCAATTGCGTGACCCCCAGCTTGAATATAGTCGCCAATCAGCCGTCGGCGCTTGCTACGCGTGAAATCATAGTGCGAAGGGTGCGCCAGGCTGACCCAAGCGCCCGCTGCTCGCAGGGTCGCGACGGTGTCTTCAAGGGTCGGCCAATGCAGTTTGACGTCGCCCAACTTGCCAGCACCCAGCCACTTGCGGAACGCTTCGGCGCGGTCCTTGACGTAGCCAGCCTCGACCAGGTAGTCGGCAAAGTGCGGCCGGGCCGGGGCGTTTCCACTGTCACCCAAGCCCTGCTGAATGGCTCGCGCGCCTTCAAGCGCGCCGGGCATGCCTTTGAGCGCCAGCTTGCGGCTGATCTCCTCAGCCCGCAGCCAGCGGCCATCATGAAGTTTGGCAATCGCCTCGACCAACGCCGGAGCATTGACATCAAAACCATAGCCGAGCACATGAATCGTGGCCCCACCCCAGGTGCATGACAATTCAACGCCGTTGATCAGCGTCATGTTCAACGCCTGCGCCGCAGCGCGAGCTTCGTCAAGGCCTTCAAGTGTATCGTGATCGGTCAGGGCCAGGACTCGCACACCTTTCTCGAACGCACGCGCGACCAGTACCGCAGGCGCCAGGGCGCCATCGGAAGCTGTGCTATGGCAATGCAAGTCAATTTCCACGGGAATTTAATAACCTCTAGCTGACGCTTTCGCTGTCATTGATGTTTGTTATTATGCCGCTACATCCTGCTTCTGGCTGCCACTGTGAAACAATTCATCGACTTCATCCCGCTGTTACTGTTTTTCATCGTTTATAAAACCGATCCACGCATCGTCGAAATCGGCGGGCATAGCCTGTCGGTAGGGGGCATCTACAGCGCTACTGCAATGTTGATCGCCAGCTCGCTGGTGGTTTACGGGATTCTGTTTTTCAAGCAGCGCAAACTCGAAAAAAGCCAATGGCTGACCCTGGTTGCCTGCCTGCTGTTCGGCAGCCTTACCCTGGCTTTCCACAGCGAAACCTTCCTCAAGTGGAAAGCACCGGTGGTGAACTGGCTGTTTGCACTGGCGTTTGCCGGTAGTCATTTCATCGGCGACAAACTGCTGATCAAGCGCATGATGGGGCACGCACTGAGCCTGCCGGATGCCGTATGGACCCGCCTGAACCTGGCCTGGATCGGGTTTTTCCTGTTCTGCGGCGCTGCCAACCTGTTCGTTGCGTTCACCTATCAAAGCATCTGGGTCGACTTTAAAGTGTTTGGTAGCCTGGGCATGACCGTGCTGTTCCTGATCGCCCAAGGTATCTACCTGTCGCGTCATCTGCATGACACCGACCCAACCATCCCCAAGACCAAGGACTGACATGCTCTACGCCATTATTGCAACAGACGTCGCCAACTCGCTCGAAGCTCGCCTGGCTGCCCGCCCGGCGCACCTTGAGCGTTTGCAACAGCTTAAAGCGGCAGGTCGCATCGTGCTGGCTGGCCCGCACCCGGCCATCGACAGCAATGATCCGGGCGCTGCCGGCTTTACCGGCAGCCTGGTGGTGGCCGAATTCGAGTCCCTGATCGACGCCCAGGCCTGGGCCGCGGCTGACCCCTTCGTTGCCGCTGGCGTGTATGCCAATGTCAGCGTCAAGCCGTTCAAGCAAGTCCTGCCGTAACCTGTATCTTTACCGGTGGTCGACGTAGACAACGTCGACACCGGCTAAATCGAGTAAGTCATGAGCGACCTGTTACTGATAGATGATGACCAGGAGCTGTGTGAGCTGCTGGCCAGCTGGTTGAGCCAGGAAGGCTTCCAGGTTCGCGCTTGCCACGACGGTCTGAGTGCCCGCAAGGCGCTGACCGAATCCAGCCCCGATGCCGTGGTTCTGGATGTGATGCTTCCCGACGGCAGCGGCCTTGAGCTGCTCAAGCAACTACGCAACGACCACCCGGACCTGCCGGTGTTGATGCTGTCAGCCCGCGGCGAACCGCTGGACCGGATTCTGGGCCTGGAACTGGGCGCCGATGACTATCTGGCCAAACCGTGCGACCCCCGTGAGCTGACCGCCCGCCTGCGCGCGGTACTGCGCCGCAGCCATCCGGCCGCCGTCTCCACCCAGATCGAGCTGGGCGACCTGTGTTTCAGCCCGATGCGCGGCGTGGCCACCATCGACCAGCACGACATTACCCTGACTGTTTCTGAAAGCCGCATTCTCGAAGCCTTGTTGCGCCAACCGGGTGAGCCGCTGGATAAGCAGGAACTGGCGCAAATCGCCCTGGGTCGCAAGCTGACCCTGTACGATCGCAGCCTCGACATGCACGTCAGCAACCTGCGCAAAAAAATCGGCCCCCACCCCGATGGCAGCCCGCGCATCGTAGCGCTGCGCAGCCGCGGTTACTTTTACAGCGCCTGATTTATCCATGTAGCCGCTGCCGCGGGCTGCGATAGGTCCGGCTTCGAAAAGCGCAGCGCAGCGCAGCCAGCGGCAGCGGCTACAGGACGTCCCCACACAGAGGACGTATATGTAAACCCGCTGCAAAATCCTCTTTACCAAAGCTTTACGCATGGCTGACAGCGCTTGACCTTGATCTCCCTAAACTGGGCGCATCCGGATTCACCGGAACCGTAATCGAAGGAGATACACCATGCGCAAGACTCTAATTGCTTTGATGTTTGCTGCAGCACTGCCAACCGTCGCAATGGCCATGCCTGGTGGCGATGGCTCGATGGGCCCACGTCACGGTGGTGAACACGGCCGCGGCGATGCCCCGTACAGCCAACTGGACCTGAGCCGCGAACAGCGCCAGCAAATCGGCAAGTTGATGGGCGAGCAAATGCATGATCGCAAGCAACTGGTCGAGAAATACCTGGAAAAACTGCCAGCCGCCGATCAGAAAGCGCTGAAAGACGAGATGAAAGCCAAGCACGATAAAACCCAGAGCGATATCCGTGCCTTGCTCAAGCCTGATCAGCAAAAACGCTTCGACGAGATGCAAACGAAACGCGCCGAGCGTCAAGCTGAATGGAAGCAGTTCAAAGACTGGAAAGCACAGCAAGCTCCAAAAGCGCAATAATCCACGCGCACATCAAGCCCAACGGCCCTTGGCCGTTGGGCTTTACTCGTTTTAATCCATGACTCGTGAGGAATTACCGTGCGATCACTGTTTTGGCGCATTCTTGCCAGCTTCTGGCTGGCGATTGCCTTGGTCGCAGGGCTGTCGATCCTGCTGGGGCACATGCTCAATCAAGACGCCTGGATCCTCTCCCGTCACCCCGCAATTGCCAATCTGGCGCAACAATGGACGGAGCGCTACGAAACCCAAGGCGCCGATGCGGCGCAAGAATTCCTCGAAAAACGCAAACGTCGCTATCACATCGATGTGCAAGTGCTGAACGAAAGTGGCGACCCCGTGGTACGCGGCACCTTCCCCCGCCGCGCAGCTGCCTGGGAAGCCCGCCAGAATCCGGGCCAGGAGGAACTGCCGTGGCGCCGCCTGACCGTCGAATACACCAGCCCCACAACTGCTGAAACCTATCTGCTGATTTATCGCATTCCACACCCGGAACTGGATGCCTGGCATCGCCAAAGCCTGATCTGGCCACTGAGTGCGCTGGGCATTGCGCTGGTGGTACTGACGCTGTTCAGCCTGCTGGTTACGCTGTCGATCACCCGCCCACTGAGCCGCCTGCGCGTGGCAGTGGATGATCTGGGGCAAACCACCTATCAGCAGAACAGCCTGGCGCGACTGGCTTCACGGCGTGATGAGTTTGGCGTGCTGGCCACCGACTTCAACCGCATGGGCGCCCGCCTGCAGAGCCTGATCAGCAGCCAGCGCCAATTGCTGCGCGACGTGTCCCACGAACTGCGCTCGCCGCTGGCACGGCTGCGCATCGCCTTGGCCCTGGCCGAACGCGCCGGGCCCGAGGAGCGTGAAAAGCTGTGGCCGCGCCTGACCCGCGAGTGCGACCGACTGGAGTCGTTGATCAGCGAAATTCTGGCCCTGGCCAGGGTTGATGCCGATCAGGCCAGTGCGGAACCCGTCGAACTGAATGCCCTGCTCAGTGCGGTGCAAAAAGACGCTTCGATGGCGGCCCCCGAGCAGCCGGTGCACCTGCATGACGAGCCGGGGTTGAACCTCAACGGCTGGCCGACGATGATCGAACGTGCGGTGGATAACCTGCTGCGCAACGCGCAGCGCTTCAACCCGCCCGGCCAGCCGATTGAGCTGAGCGCCGGCCGCGAAGGCGAGCACATCACCATCAAGGTTCGCGACCATGGGCCCGGAGTTGCTGAGGAGTACCTGACGCAATTGGGCGAACCATTCTTCCGCGCTCCCGGTCAGACAGCGGCCGGGCACGGGCTGGGACTGGCAATTGCACGCCGTGCGGCAGAACGCCATGGCGGGCGGCTGGTGCTGAGCAATCACCCGGATGGCGGGTTTGTTGCCACTCTGGAGTTGCCGCTGGAGCCGAACGGCAATCTGTAAAGCTCTGTAACGTTCTGTAGCCGCTGAGGAGCGAAGCGAGGCTGCGATCGGCTGCGCAGCAGTCGTAAAACCCGAGTACGCGGTTTTGCTGACGCATCTTGCGACGGCTTCGCCCTCGATCGCAGCCTCGCTTCGCTCCTCAGCGGCTACAGATATACTTCAAGCGTGGGAGCGAGCCTGCTCGCGAAGATCATTCGCGAGCAGGCTCGCTCCCACTGGGGCTTGATCTGGAACAGAGTATCTACAGGGTGTTATTTAACCGACCAGACCGTCACAAACTCGGCGCTATCGACCTTAGGCGCGGTTCGTAACTCGTTCTGCGGCGTGCCCAGGTACAAAAATGCCACCACTTCCTCACCCTCGGTCAAGCCAAGGCCTTTGGCCACATGCGGCGCATACGACAGCTCACCCGTGCGCCATACCGCACCAATGCCTTGGGCATAAGCCGCCAACTCAATGGCATGGGCCGCACAGCCCGCAGTAATCAGTTGCTCGGATTTAGGCACTTTGAAGTGGTCCTGCAACCGGGCAACCACCACGACCACCAAGGGGGCTCGCAAAGGCATGGCGCGAGCCTTGTCCAGTGCGGCTTGAGTCACCTCGCCGCCCTGAGCCTGCACCGCCTCGGCGAGGATTTCGCCCAATTGGTTGCGCGCATTGCCTTCAACCGTCAAAAACCGATAAGGGCGCAACTGGCCGTGGTCCGGCGCACGCAAGGCGGCCGCAAAAAGTACTTCACGTTGCTCAGCCGTTGGCGCCGGGTCGAGCAGGCGCGGGGCAGAAACACGGTTGAGCAAAGCGTCGAGAGCCTCCATTGGCCACCTCCTGAAGAAAATGTGCGGCTATTCTAACGGTATCTCCCGAAGGCTTGGCGGTTTACATAGCCCAGCCCACAGGTAGAATGGCGCCCCTCTTTCATCCCCGAGCTGACTTCATGGCGTTGCCGACTTTACGCATCATTGGTTTTATCATCGGCATCTTCCTGATTACGCTCGCGATCAGCATGGCCGTGCCCATGCTGACGTTGGTTATTTACGACCATTTGGGCGACTTGCCGTCCTTTCTGTGGGCCAGCCTGATCACCTTTCTTGCTGGCCTGGCGCTGGTGATACCCGGGCGCCCCGAGCAGGTTCACCTGCGGCCCCGCGACATGTACCTGCTGACAGTGTCCAGCTGGGTCATCGTCTGTATCTTCGCCGCGCTGCCATTTTTGCTGACGCAGCACATCAGCTATACCGACTCGTTTTTCGAAAGCATGTCCGGTATTACCGCCACCGGCTCCACGGTTTTGAGCGGGCTGGACACCATGTCCCCCGGCATTCTGATGTGGCGCTCGATGCTGCACTGGCTGGGCGGCATCGGCTTTATCGGGATGGCGGTAGCGATCTTGCCCTTGCTGCGAATCGGTGGCATGCGCCTGTTTCAGACCGAATCCTCTGACCGCTCCGAAAAAGTCATGCCGCGCTCGCACATGGTGGCCCGCCTGATTGTCGCCACGTACGTCGGCATTACCATCCTCGGCAGCCTGGCGTTCTGGTGGGCGGGCATGAGTGTGTTTGATGCGATCAACCACGCGATGTCGGCGATCTCCACTGGCGGCTTCTCGACCTCCGACCAATCACTGGCCAAGTGGTCACAACCGGCGGTCCACTGGGTCGCCATCGCCGTCATGATCATGGGCAGCCTGCCGTTTACTCTTTATGTCGCAACCTTGCGCGGCCATCGCAAGGCACTGATCAAGGACCAGCAAGTACAAGGTTTGCTTGGCCTGCTGCTGGTGACTTGGTTGGTGCTTAGCGCCTGGCTGTGGTGGACCACCAACATGCCCTGGTGGGATGCCTTTCGCCATGTGGCACTGAACGTGACTTCAGTGGTTACGACTACGGGTTTTGCCCTTGGCGACTACAGCCTGTGGGGCAATTTCTCGCTGATGCTGTTTTTCTATCTGGGCTTTATTGGCGGCTGTTCGGGTTCGACCGCAGGCGGGATCAAGATTTTCCGCTTTCAAGTCGCCTATATCCTGCTCAAGGCCAACCTTAACCAACTGATCCACCCGCGGGCAGTGATCAAGCAGAAGTACAACGGCCACCGCCTCGACGAGGAAATCGTACGTTCGATTTTGACCTTTTCGTTCTTCTTCGCCATCACCATTTGCGTAATTGCCCTGGCCTTGTCGCTGCTCGGGCTGGACTGGATGACCGCCCTCACCGGCGCGGCCAGTACGGTCTCTGGTGTGGGGCCGGGGTTGGGCGAGACCATTGGGCCGTCCGGCAACTTCGCCAGCCTGCCGGATGCAGCCAAGTGGATTCTGTCATTGGGCATGTTGCTTGGACGACTGGAGATCATTACCGTGTTCGTACTGTGCATTCCAGCGTTTTGGCGGCACTGATCCTACAAAAAGAGATCGCCATGGACCAGATCCTGTCACTGCGCCATTACCGCCACGAGGTGATTGCTCATAGCCATGAGCACGCGCAGGTGGTGATCAGTCTGTCCGGCAAGCTCGACTTTGAAGTAGACGGGCGCGCCAGCCTGTTGCACCAGCAACATTTGATCATCGTGCCCGCCGGAGCCCATCACACTTGCGGCAGCACCCAAGGCAGCCATTGCCTGGTGCTCGATGTTCCGGGGCAGGACTGGCTCGGGCAGTCGCTGGGCGAGCATGCCGATGCCAGTCGCCAACTGCTCGACACTGCCGGGCACTTGCCTCTCGATCCCCGTCAACATCAATTGGTAAGCTGGCTCGCCAGCAGCCCGGTAAGCGATCCGCTGATTGCCCGCCAAGGCGCGATTTTGCTGTTGGCCAGCTTGAACACCCTTGCTCCTGAACGGGCGCAACCCAAGCGTCTGCCTTACGCCGCTCTGGATGCCTATATCGAGCAGAACGCCGCCTACCCACTGCAAGTCGCGGATCTGGCGCAGATCGCTGGTTTGTCCTGCGCCCGCTTGCACAGCCGCTTTGCCAGCGAGTGCGGGCAAACGCCAATGGACTACATCCGCCAACGCCGTTTGCGCAGCGCTTTGACCTTGTTACGCCAGAGCAGCCTGCCGATTGGCGAAGTCGCCAACCGCGTCGGTTACAGTTCGCAAAGCGCGTTTGCCGCCGCCATGCTCCGTGAGTTCGGTGCCTCGCCGTCAGTGCTGCGCCGCGAGCCTGGCGACAACTGACGCCAGTTTGACGACAGACAGCCCCGCGCCTCGCGCTTTAGACTGCACGCCTTGCCTGGATTGATTCAAGGATTGCAATGACTCCGCGTACCGCCCTGGGCGCCCTGCATATCGGCGCCCTGCTGTTTGGCCTGACCGGCGTATTCGGCAAGCTTGCAGCTGCTTCGGCCTCAATTATCGTATTTGGCCGCGCCGCCTTCGCGGTGCTGGCCCTGGTGTGCTTTGCCGCGCTGGCCAAACGCACCCGCTGGCACCCGCTGACCCTGCGCGATGCCCGCAGCTTGCTGTTAAGCGGCTTGCTGCTGGCCGGGCATTGGGTGAGTTTTTTTGTTTCGGTCAAGATCGCCGGGGTGGCGATTGCAACCCTGGGCTTTGCCAGCTTCCCGGCGTTTACCGTCATCCTGGAAGGGTTGATTTTTCGCGAACGCATTCGGCTCAACGAAATCATTTTGGTGGTACTGGTCAGCGTCGGACTGATCCTCGTCACCCCAAGCTTTGATCTGGCCAGCCAGGCCACCGAAGGGCTGCTGTGGTCGGTGGCCTCGGGGTTGCTGTTCTCGCTGTTGTCGCTGAACAACCGCGCCAGCTCGGGCCGAGTCCCTGCGGTACAGGCCGCCATGTGGCAAAACGCAGTCGTCGCATTATGCCTGCTGCCTTTTGCCGCCCCGGGGCTGAGCGACGTCAGCCCGCTGGACTGGCTGTGGATCGGCCTGCTCGGCGTGCTCTGCACCGGTGTGGCGCACAGCCTGTTCGTCGCCAGCCTGGGGGTGATCAAAGCACGCACCGCCGCCGTGGTTTTCGCCCTGGAGCCGGTGTATGGCATCACACTGGCGTGGGTCTTGTTCCACGAAACACCCACGCTGCGCATGCTGCTGGGCGGAGTGCTGATCATCGTCGCTATCGTGGTATCAAGCCGTATGGCCAGCGGCCCGGCACCGCGCAACACCTCTGTGGACGCTGGCGCTCACTGAGCCCGGTCGTTATGCCCAAGGTCGCGCTGCGGGTCGATTTGATCACGCACCCGCTGCTTCAGCACCTTGGCCTCGGGAAAGCCGCCATCGGCCTTGCGCTCCCAGATTTGCACGCCGTCGCAGGTGATGCGAAACACCCCGCCGGTGCCCGGTTCCAGCGCAACCCGGCCAAGGTCTTCGGCAAAGGTGCTGAGCAACTCCTGGGCCAGCCATGCGGCGCGCAGCAGCCACTGGCATTGGGTGCAATAGGTGATGACAATTTCGGGTTTATTGAGCGACATGATTTCAAAGGCTCTTGAAGAGAAAGGCGCCGCTATAATAGCCGCCTTTATCGCTTGCCCAGAGATTCATGATGCGCCGCCTGCTGAGCTGTTTACTCCTGTGTCTTTGCCCCTTGATGCTGTTTGCCGCCGAAGCGGGCAAGCCGAAAGTCGGCCTGGTGTTGTCCGGGGGGGCGGCCCGTGGCCTGGCCCACGTCGGCGTGCTCAAGGCCCTCGAAGAACAGGGTATTCACATCGATGCCATCGCGGGCACCAGCATGGGCGCGGTAATCGGCGGTCTGTATGCCTCCGGCTACAAGATCGACGAACTGGAAAAACTCGCCTTGAGCATCGACTGGAAAGACGCCCTGTCTGACGCTCCAGACCGCGAAGACGTACCGTTTCGACGCAAGCAGGATGACCGCGACTTTCTGATCAAACAAAAACTCAGCTTTCGCGACGATGGCAGCCTGGGCCTGCCATTGGGCGTGATTCAGGGCCAGAACCTGTCACTGCTGCTCGAAAGCCTGCTGGCCCACAGCAGCGATATTCGCGATTTCGACAAGTTGCCGATCCCGTTCCGCGCCGTAGCCACCGATATCGTCAACGGCGAAAAAGTAGTGTTTCGCAAAGGCCATCTGCCCCAGGTGATCCGCGCCAGCATGTCGATCCCTGCGGTGTTCGCCCCGGTTGAAATCAATGGTCAACTGCTGGTCGACGGCGGCATGGTCGACAATATCCCGGTGGATGTAGCCCGGGAAATGGGCGTGGATATCGTCATCGTGGTCGACATCGGTACACCGCTGCGCGGGCGCAAAGAGCTGAGCACGGTGTTCGACATCCTCAATCAGTCCATCACCCTGATGACCCGCACTAACTCCGAGGTGCAGCTTGCGTCGCTAAAACCGGACGACATCTTGATCCAGCCCGCGCTGGCCAGTTATGGCGCCACTGATTTTGGCCGCTCCGCAGACATCATCAACGCCGGTTACCGGGCCACGCAGATTCTTGAAAAGCGCCTGGCCAGCCTGCGCCAAAACCCTGATGCGAGCCTGGCAGCTGCCCGCACCAGCGAAGAGCGTACGCCGGTCATTACCGCGATCAAAATTGAGAACGACTCGAAAATCGGCGACTCGGTAATCCGCTATTACATTCGCCAACCGATCGGCGAGCCACTGGATCTAGGCCGCCTGCAGCGAGATATGGGCACCCTGTACGGCCTCGATTACTTCGATCAGGTGCAATACCGCGTCGCGCGCAAAGGCCAGGATCATACCTTGGTGATCAGTGCTCGGGCCAAGCGCAGCGGCACTGATTACTTGCGGCTGGGGCTGAACCTGTCTGACGATCTGCGCGGTGATAGCGCGTTCAATTTGGGCGCCAGTTACCGCATGAACGGCATCAACACCTTAGGAGCCGAATGGCTGACCCGGGTCCAAATCGGTGACCAGCAAGAACTCTACAGCGAGTTTTATCAACCACTGGATGCGGGCTCGCGGTACTTCGTCGCTCCGTATATCAACGTCCAGTCACAGAACGTGGAGTCCATCCTCGATAACGATCCCGTCGCAGAATATCGACTGGAACGTTACGGCTTTGGTCTGAATGTGGGTCGTCAAATCGGCAACAGCGGTGAGATCCGTTTGGGTGTTGGCGAGGCTTG
This sequence comes from Pseudomonas sp. ML2-2023-6, assembly GCF_037055265.1. NCBI lineage: Bacteria > Pseudomonadati > Pseudomonadota > Gammaproteobacteria > Pseudomonadales > Pseudomonadaceae > Pseudomonas > Pseudomonas sp. ML2-2023-6. Next base: position 4,213,836 of record NZ_CP146347.1, read on the forward strand.
GGGCAAAGCCAATGTGCGAATCGGCGATCAGGACTTGCCGAGCGCCAGCTTCAATGAGGGCTTCTATGACATCAAATACTCGTTCGACTCGTTGGATAACGTGTACTTCCCGCACTCGGGTGAAGATATCAACCTGAGCGTACGCCAGTTCGAACCGGGGATTGGCTCGGATGAGCGCTATCGTCAGTGGGAATTCAATCTGGACAAGGCGCTGAGTTCAGGACCCAACACCTGGATTCTGGGTGGGCGATACGCGCGGACTCTGGATCAGGCCAACGTTGTCACATCGAGCTATTTGCTAGGGGGGGCGCGGCAGTTGTCGGGCTTCAGGCAGGACGCGATCTCCGGGCAAAACATCAGCCTGATGCGCGCCGTGTACTACCGTCGCCTGACTCCGCGCTCGTACTTGCCGTTTGATTTCCCGCTGTATGCCGGGGCGTCGCTGGAGCGCGGACGCGCCTGGAACAACGACAACGAGTTCGACAGCGGCTATATCAATGCGGCGAGTATCTTTATCGGCTTCGACACCCCGCTGGGCCCGCTCAACTTCAGCTATGGCTTTAACGATGATGACCAAAAGGCGCTGTATCTGAACCTGGGGCAGACGTTCTGACGGTTCACGCCAATGTGGGAGCGAGCCTGCTCGCGATGCTGGCAGCGCGGTCCTCCAAAGAGACCGCAGTGATGCCATCGCTAGCAGGCTCGCTCCCACAAGGGAAAATGTGCAGGGATCAGTTTTTTTCCAGGTTATCCAGAATGCGCTTGTGAACCCGCAGGCAGATGCGCTGTTCTTCTTCATCAATGCCCACAAACAGTTCCTGACGCAACGCCGTGGCAATGGCTTCTATCTGCTCGATCAACGGGCGGGCAGAATCACTCAGGACGATCTTCTTGGCACGCCGATCCTCAACTACCGCGTGGCGCTGCACCAGGCCCTGAGCCTCAAGGCTGTCGAGCAGACGGGCCAGGGTCGGACCTTCAACGCCAACGCTCTGGGCCAGTTCGCGCTGAGTGGGCGCTTCGTCAAAACGGGCCAGATGCAATAGCACCAACCAGCGTGCCTGGGACAGGCCCAGGCCAGCAAGACGACGATCCAGTTCGGCACGCCACCCACGAGACATTTGGGCCAGTTGCATACCAAAACGGTGTTGATCGGTTAACGGCATAAAAAACTCAATGATTAGACTGAAAATAGAGTGAAACTAATTATTAGTCAGCTAAGCATGACGATTGCTCATAGGCAATAGCTACAAGTCAATCAATCGTTACATAATCATTAGATTTCAAATTCCGATTGCAGCGCCGCACGCACGCAATACAGCACGCCTTCAGGCACCCGACCCTTGAATTGCTCGGCAATGCTGGCCACGCTCGGCAGCTCCCCTTCGCCATCCAGGAACGCATCCTGCACTTCTTCCATCAGCTCTTCAGGCAAGTCCAGCGCCTGCTCCAGCGACAACTCCTGACGCCCGATGGCTTCGGCCAGCATGGTGTAAACGTTCTTTTCCGAGCACTGCAATTGCCCGCTGATTTGCAGCGGGGTCATGCCGGCGCGGGCCAGGCTGATCAACTCGTGGCGGATGTCGGCCACCACTTTCGGGGTTTCAGCCTGCCCGCCGAGTACTTCGAGGAACGCCTCGCCGTAACGCTCCAGCTTGCGCGCACCGACACCGCTGACCGTGGCCATCTCGGACAAGGAGCTGGGTTGGCTGCGTAGCATCTCGAGCAAAGTCGAGTCGGGGAAGATGACGTAAGGCGGCACGCCGTGTTCTTCAGCCAACTTGCGTCGCAAGGCACGCAGGGCTTCCCACTGTTCGCGCTCTTCGCCGCGCACCAGTTGGCTGGCCGGGCTGGCAGAGCTGCTTTTGACCGAGGTTTGCGGCTTCAGCTCGCGGCGCAGTTCCAGCGTCACTTCACCGCGCAGCAACGGCCGGCAGCTGTCGCTCAAACGCAAACCACCGTAGCCTTCAATATCGATATCGGCCAGACCACGGGCCACCAACTGACGGAAAAGCGTGCGCCAATCGCCTTCGCTGCGGTCTTTGCCGACACCAAACACCGACAAGTGCTGATGACCCACGCTGCGGATTTTTTCGTTTTCTCGGCCCAGCAGCACATCGATCAAGTGCCCGGTGCCATAACGCTGGCCGGTACGATAAATCGCCGACAGCGCCTGACGCGCAGGCTCGGTTGCGTCCCAGGTCTGCACGCCATCGACACAGTTGTCGCAATGCCCGCAAGGTTGCGGCATGTCTTCGTCGAAATATGCGAGCAAGGTCTGACGGCGGCAGCGGGTTTCTTCGCACAAAGACAACATCGCATCGAGCTTGTGATGCTCAAGACGCTTGTGTCGCTCATCGCCTTCGGAGTTTTGCAGCATTTGCTTGAGCATCACCACGTCTTGCAGACCGTAGGCCATCCACGCATCAGCTGGCAGGCCGTCACGCCCTGCCCGACCGGTTTCCTGGTAATAGGCCTCGAGTGACTTGGGCAAATCCAGGTGTGCGACAAAGCGCACGTTGGATTTGTCGATACCCATGCCGAAAGCGATGGTCGCTACCATGATCAGCCCCTCCTCGTTGAGGAAGCGCTTTTGGTTGGCGGCACGGGTATCGCTCGGTAAACCGGCGTGATACGGCAAGGCCGGGAAGCCCTGATCACACAAGAACTTCGCCACTTCGTCGACTTTTTTACGCGACAGGCAGTACACAATGCCTGCATCGCTGCGCCGCTCCGAGAGGAACGCCAGCAACTGCTTGCGCGGCTGCTCTTTTGGCACGATGCGATAAAAAATATTGGGCCGGTCAAAGCTCGACAGAAAACGTTCCGCGTTCTGCAAATGCAGGCGGGTGACGATTTCTTCGCGAGTGCGTTTGTCCGCCGTGGCCGTCAGGGCGATACGCGGCACATTGGGGAACACTTCGGCCAGTTGGCCCAATTGCAGATATTCGGGGCGGAAGTCATGACCCCACTGCGACACGCAATGCGCTTCGTCGATGGCAAACAGAGCGATATCCAGGCTCTGCAAAAACGCCATCATGCGCGGCTGTACCAGACGTTCGGGCGCCAGATAGAGCATTTTGACTTCACCGCGCTTGATGCGGTTGGCCAGGTCACGCTGTTGCTCGGCGTTGAGGGTCGAATTCAATGCTGCAGCCGCCACCCCGAGTTCTTCAAGGGTCGCGACCTGATCATCCATCAGGGCGATAAGCGGCGACACCACCACGGCCAGGCCATCACGCAGCAGCGCAGGCACCTGAAAGCACAAGGATTTGCCGCCGCCGGTGGGCATCAGCACCAAGGCGTCACCACCATTGGCCACGCGCTCAATGATGTCACCCTGACGGCCACGGAAACTGTCGTAGCCGAAGATGTCTTTGAGTACGCGTTGAGCCTGTTCGAGCATAAAAACTCCAGAAATCGCCGAAACACCCCTGCGCCAACACGATCCGGCACGGCCGCAAGCCATTCAAAGGCTCGGGCACAGGGCACCGGTGCGCTGCATTTTCCACAGGGCATCACAAAACGCGGCAGTATACCCGAGCACTCCCCCGCTGCGGGCTGCGTAATTGCAACACCGATAACCGGAAACTGAGGCCAAATGTGCCCTGCGACTGGCTTGGGCGCTCAAGAAAGCCTAGAATTCACTATCGTTTATTTACTAGGTAGCACTTTAATGTCCTTCGCTGAGCAACTAACCCGCCTGCAAGTCTTCCTCGACGCCGACGAGCTGCATGACGAGGCGCTGGACTACGTGGCCACCCACGGCTATCTGACTGCCCTGTCCATCTGCTCTGAAGACGTTCCTGAGCGTGAGTGGATCGATGCGATCTTCTCCGAGGCACCTCATTACCAGGACGACGCCCAGCGCGCCGAGATCGAAGGCACGCTGATTCAGCTCAAGGCCCATATCGCTCGCCAACTGGCGTCCGACGAAGAGTTCGAGCTGCCTTGTGATCTGGATCTGGGCGACGAGCCGGACGATTCCGACTTGCGCGGCTGGTGTGTCGGCTTCATGGAAGGCGTATTTATGCGCGAAGCTGCCTGGTTCGAAACCGCCGAAGAAGAAGTCAGCGAAATGCTGCTGCCGATCATGGTGGGTTCGGGCCTGTTCGATGATCAGCCAGAGTTCGAAGACATCGCCAAGGATGCCAATCTGATGGACGACATGATCGTGCAGATCCCTGAAGCGCTGACCGCCCTGTACCTGCTGTGCCAGGCACCTGACGAGAAGCCGGCGATCCTCAAGCCACGTCACCACTGATTAAGTGACACCTCCCTCCTTGGGCAACCGTTCGCGGTTGCTGCGCTACGCTCTGTTTGCCATCGGCTGGCTGAGCGTAGTGTTGGGGGTGATCGGGATTTTCCTGCCGGTACTGCCCACAACCCCCTTTCTGCTATTGGCTGCAGCATGCTTTGCTCGCAGTTCCCCGCGCTTTTATCAATGGCTGGTCGAGCATCCTCGGCTCGGGCCATGGATCCGCGACTATCTTGATGGCAACGGAATTCCGCTCAAGGGCAAGGTCTATGCCATTGGCTTGATGTGGCTGAGCATTGGCGTGTCCTGCTACCTGGTGCCATTGCCTTGGGCCCGGGGCTTTATGCTGACCAGCGCGGTGCTGGTGAGCATTTACATCCTGCGTCAAAAAACCCTCGAAAAGCACTGAAACATAACAACTTGTAGCAGCTGCCAAAGGAACGAGGCTGCGTTCGGCGGCGTAGCCGTCGCAAAATCAGGCGCCTCGGTGTGTCAGCCATATTTGGTCCTCAGGTTTACGACTGCTGCGCAGCCGGACGCAGCCTCGTTCCTTCGGCAACTGCTACAGGGTGCTCAGATGATTTCGCTGATAGGTCTGCGCACCCATTGCCTCGATTTGCCCTTCAATCAGCGCTTCAAACGGACGCAACAGCGGCGCAAACGAAGTCGGCGCTTCAAGGATTTCGAGCGCCTGCACAATCGCTTCCAGGGTCGACAGGGCACCCGGCCCCGGCGCTTTGCGCAGCCGGTAACGCGATACCGCACCTTCGGGTAACGTGACCCGCGGCAACTGCGCCAGCAACGGGTTGAGGTGCAACAATTTGCGCGCTTTGCGCCACGTACCGTCCGGCACCACCAGCAACAGCGGCAAGCTATCATCCGAAGCTGCGCCCGAGTGTATTAACTGCGCATCATCCCCCGGAAACAGCAATCGCGCCTGATACCCCGGTGGGTTGAGCAATACGTCCAGATCCACAAACACTTCGCCCACCACCAACTCGGCATTGATCAACCCCAGGGCTGCCAGCCGCGCAGTATTCAGCGCATGGTTTACCTCGCTCGGGTGCTGTAGCAGCAACACCTTGGTGCGACTGTCCAGTTGTGGGATCAATTTGCACAAGCAGTGGGATTGCGGACGCAAACAGCGAGGGCATTGGGCTCGGGACATGGGAATAAAGCTCTCGTTCAAGATTGGTTTAGCTGCGCTTTGAGCAGATCGCGGAAGGTTTGAATCAGCGGTTCACGGCTGCGACCACGGCGTACGATCATTGAAAACGGTGCCTGATAGCCAAAAGTCGCGGGCAGCAGCACGCGCAAGTCGCCCTTCTCCACCCACGGTTCTGCGTAATGCTCGGGCAAATAGCCAATGTAAGCCCCGGACAGCACCAGAATCAGTTGCGCCTCCATGCTGTCGACCGTTGCCGCACTGTGCTTGAAGCCGTGGCGCGCCAGCTCGGCCTGGCTCCAGTAACCGCGACCGACCATCCGTTGCTGGGTAATGACCGGTTCGGGAATACGTCGTTCGCTGAACAAGGGATGCCGTGTGCTGCAGTACAACCAGTGTTGTTCTCGATACAGCGGCTGATACACCAGCCCGCTCATCCGCGTCGAAAACGCACCGATGGCCAGATCCAGGCGGTTGTCCTGCACCCCGAGCTGCAATTCATACGGGCTCATCACCGATAGATGCAGGTGTACCGCCGGGTGCTCTTGACTGTAAGCACCGATTGCCTCGGCAAAGGGCAAGGCCTTATCGCTGACCGTGGAGTCGATAACCCCCAGGTTCAGGGTGCCGCGCAATTCGCCCTTGAGCGCTGCGGCATATTGCTCAAACCCTTCAAGCTCGCCCAATAGACGCAAGGTTTCCTGATGAAACAGCTCGCCCTTGCTGGTCAGGCTGAACCCGCCGCGCCCGCGATGACACAGCACCAGGCCCAGATTGGCTTCGAGCTGGCTCATATAGGTGCTGATGGCTGAGGTCGATAGGTTGAGTGCCTGTTGCGCATTAGCAAAACCCTGATGCCTGACCACGCTGGCAAAGATTCGCAATAGTTTCAGATCGGGTAAAGCGTTGGCCATGGGAGTTCCGGGCATCTTATGGTTTGGCTTTGAGGGCATGGGGCAAAGTCTATCTTGCGCCGGATGATTAGTTTAGAAAAACCTGAACTAAGTATTTGCCCGCAGAGATTCTTCCCGCGGCGCGCCTTTCGCAGAATCGACCGCCATAACCACAACAAACGACGAGGCCTTTCCCGTGGACAAAATTCTTCATCAACCACTGGGTGGCAATGAGATGCCGCGCTTCGCCGGTATCGCCACCATGCTGCGCTTGCCCCACCTGCCATCGGCCAAAGGCCTGGATGCCGCCTTTATTGGGGTGCCACTGGACATTGGTACCTCGCTGCGCCCCGGCACCCGCTTCGGCCCTCGCGAAATTCGCGCCGAGTCGGTGATGATCCGCCCCTACAACATGGCCACCGGCGCCGCGCCGTTCGATTCACTGTCAGTGGCCGATATCGGCGATGTGGCGATCAACACCTTCAATCTGCTGGATGCCGTGCGGATCATCGAAGAATCCTACGACGACATCCTCGAGCACGATGTGATCCCGCTGACCCTGGGCGGCGATCACACCATCACCCTGCCGATTCTGCGGGCCATTCATAAAAAGCACGGCAAGGTCGGGCTGGTGCATATCGATGCCCACGCCGATGTGAACGACCATATGTTCGGCGAGAAAATCGCCCATGGCACCACCTTCCGCCGCGCCGTGGAGGAAGGCCTGCTGGACTGCGACCGTGTGGTTCAAATCGGCCTGCGCGCCCAAGGCTATACCGCCGAAGATTTCAACTGGAGCCGCAACCAGGGTTTCCGCGTAGTCCAGGCCGAAGAGTGCTGGCACAAATCGCTGGCCCCCTTGATGGCCGAAGTGCGCGAGAAACTCGGCAATGGCCCGGTATACCTGAGCTTTGATATCGACGGTATTGACCCGGCCTGGGCACCCGGCACCGGAACGCCGGAAATCGGCGGCCTGACCACGATTCAGGGGATTGAAATCATTCGCGGCTGCCAGGGCCTCGATCTGGTTGGTTGCGATCTGGTAGAAGTCTCGCCGCCCTACGACACCACCGGCAACACCTCATTACTGGGGGCCAACCTGCTCTACGAAATGCTCTGCGTGCTACCTGGCGTTGTGCATCGCTGAAGACATCCTATCGGTGCCATTAAGCCCCAGGCTTTATGGCACCGAGCCACCGTGCTGTGACTCGCTGCATCCATAAAAAAAATAATCGGAGATTCGCCATCATGGCTTTAGATCTACTGGTCGTCCTTATCTACGCAGCGGCAATGCTGGTGCTGGGTTACTACGGCATGCGCAAGGCAAAAACCCACGAAGACTACCTGGTGGCAGGACGCAATCTCGGTCCTACCCTGTACATGGGCACCATGGCGGCAACCGTGCTCGGCGGCGCGTCTACTGTCGGCACCGTGCGGCTGGGCTATGTACATGGGATTTCCGGGTTCTGGCTGTGTGCCGCGCTGGGCTGCGGAATCATCGCCCTCAATCTGTTCCTGGCCAAACCGTTGCTCAAACTGAAAATCTTCACCGTGACCCAGGTGCTGGAGAAGCGTTACAACCCGATGGCCCGTCAGGCCAGTGCGGTGATTATGCTGGCCTACGCGCTGATGATCGGCGTGACTTCGATACTGGCCATCGGCACCGTGCTGGAAGTGCTGTTCGACCTGCCCTTCTGGATTTCGGTGCTGCTCGGTGGTGGCGTGGTGGTGGTGTATTCAACCATTGGCGGCATGTGGTCGCTGACCCTGACCGATATCGTGCAATTTGCGATCAAGACCATCGGCCTGATGTTCGTGCTGCTGCCCATCTGCCTGTACCGCGTCGGCGGCTGGGACGAACTGGTCAGCAAGTTGCCAGCCTCGAACTTCAGCTTCACCAGCATCGGCTGGGACACGATCATCACCTACTTCATGATCTACTTCTTCGGCATCCTGATCGGCCAGGACATTTGGCAACGGGTGTTTACTGCCAAGACCGCCAAGGTGGCCAAGTACGCAGGCACGTTTGCAGGCTTGTATTGCATCCTCTACGGCCTGACCTGTGCCCTGATCGGCATGGCGGCGCATGTACTGCTGCCGGATCTGGACAACGTCAATAACGCCTTCGCCGCTATCGTCAAGGTCTCGCTACCGGACGGTATTCGCGGACTGGTGATTGCAGCGGCCCTGGCGGCCATGATGTCGACGGCCAGTGCAGGCTTGCTGGCTGCCTCCACCGTATTGACTGAAGACCTGCTGCCAAGGCTACGCGGCGGCAAGCAGTCGAGCCTCAACATCAACCGCCTGTTTACCTTGCTCACAGGCATCGCGGTGTTGGGCATCGCACTGGTGGTCTCGGATGTGATCAGTGCTCTAACCTTGGCCTACAACCTGCTGGTCGGCGGCATGCTGGTGCCACTGATCGGGGCGATTTTCTGGAAGCGTGCCACCACGGCGGGCGCCATTACCAGCATGGGCCTGGGGTTTATCACGGCTCTGGGGTTTATGTTCAAGGATGGGCTGGAAGCCAACACGCCGATTTACTACAGCCTGGGCGTAGCGCTAATCAGCTTTATCCTGGTCAGCCTGCTGGATCGACGCCCTGCTGCAGTTGCTAGCGCAGTCTTGTAAAGGTTTCTTCAGCGGGTACGACCCTCAGGTCCTACCCGTTTTTCTCTACACCCCACAGCTGTACAACTTCATACAGCTACAAACTCTAATACCCCGCCCATACAGTGCTATATCGCTGCCAAGCCATTAATCAATCCAACTACGCTTGAAAAGTGGCGACATGGGATGTCGCCGCACAACTTCAAGCAGCCTTTGATTAAATGGACTTAACACCATGACCCACTTCAAGATCTATCTGGCCACTGCCATAGTAGCTACCGGCATGGCACTCACCAGCGCCAGCGCTCAAGCCGATGTCACCACTCTGACGTTCGAAATAGTCAACAACACGTCAGGCCCCCTCACCCTCAATCGCTCGAACTGGAACCTGTCGCTGGCCGAGCCGGGCTTCTTTGATGTCGATCCGCTGAGCGAACATTCATTTGAAGCCAACTACAAAACCAACTTCGGCTACCCCAGAAAAACCCCTGCAACACTGCGTGAAGTCATTTCATATGCCAACGGAAATCGGGAATGCACCTTTACCACAGAGCTGAAAGTCAGCCAGTCATTCGGCGTATTCAAGCCGACACTAACCTCAGCCCGATCGGCCAGTGCAACGTCAACGGGTATGGAAGATGTGAAGTGTGAAGCTCGAGTCACAGAGAAAACAGACAATGCGCCGCTAAATTACAGCGTGCGCTATACCGTAGGCTAGCCAGCCAAAAATTGAAGGGCAGTTCATGCTGCCCTTTCTTTGCCCCCTCCTTGGCCCACTCACCGGCCAAGGATCGGAAGAAAAAAGCAGTCAATCTGCGTGTAACGCAAACACACCTTTAACGGCGACGTTGCGGACGACGACGCGGATCCTCGACAGGAATCGGCACAGGTTGCAGTGGCGGCTCAATCAGGCCAAGCGCAACACCAACGTCATGGAGCCAGGTTTGCAGTTTGTCTTTCATAAATCCCCCTTGGGGTCACTCTGGCGACGGGAGTTCTGTAGTCGCTTCACACAGATAATAGTCCTAAGTCCTACTCAATGCATGCCTAAGGTCAATGAACTTTAGGCTAACGTCCTACTCATCTGACTCAAGCCAATGCCTTGAGTTGCGTCGACTTCGCACTATTTAGCAGTGGCGACGTCTGCAGCAGCTCTATCCACGCGTTCGAGTTGACGCCCATCATGCCTTTTCGCCACATCAGCCAGGTTGTAGTACTGCCAAAAGGTTGTTGCAAGGCATGTACACCGACACTTTCACCCCCCCGGCAGTCGATCAGCTACCGAGCAGAGCGCGCACCTTGCGCCGCACCCACTGCTCAGCGCTGACAAACGTGATGCCGCACAGCACCAGAATCGCGCCCACCACAAAGTTGGCGCTCAAGGGTTCGTGCAGCACCAGCACGCCAAACGTCACACCAAATAGCGGCGTCATAAACGAGAACACCGCCAGGTTGGAAGCCATATAGCGCTTGAGCAGCCAGAACCACACCAGATAACTGAAGAACGACACCACTAGCCCTTGAAACAGCACACTGGCCACCGCGACGGTGGTCAGGCTGACATGGGTGATCTGACCGCTAAAAGCGGCGATCACCAACAGCCCGAGAAAGCCGACCACCAGTTGGTAGAACAACGTCAGGGTCACCGGCGCTTCCGATAGCCGCGAGCCACGCACCACGACCGTGGTCGCGCCCCAGGCCATGCCTGCCAGAATCGCGTAGGCATCGCCCAGCAGCATATTGCGGTCCATATCGGCAAACGAAACACCACCCGCAAAGGAAAAGGCGATCCCGATAAACGCGAGAATAATCCCCAACCATTGCAACGGCCGCAAACGCTCGCTGGGCAATAACCAGTTAATACCCAGCGCGGTAAAAATGGGCGCGGTATAGAGGAATACCGACATATGCGCAGCACTGGTCAGTTGCAGGCCTTCAGAGATAAAGAAGAACTCCAGACCGAAAAGGCTACCTGCCAGCAGGCCCCCTCGCCAGGTTGCGGGCACCTGGCCCCAGCCGCCCTTCCAGCAGATCAACAGCCCGACCAGCAACGCCGAAATACCGGAGCGCATGGCGGCTTGCATGACCGGCGCGATATCGGGCGCTGCGAGTTTGATGATGACTTGTTGCACGCCCCAGATCAGGCACAGGCCCAACATGACTTGCAGTGCGAAAGCATCCGTTGCGCGCCGCGAAACACTCATAGTTCACCTAACAAGAAAGCCACGCCCGCAAAGGTCAAGAACCGCACAGCGTTCGGTGCTGTTACAGAAGAAATCAGCCCGCCAGTTTGCGTGCCGCCCAATAACCCGACAACGCGGCAAGACAAGTCAATAACCCGCCCCACGCCATGTCCATCAATGCCAACTGGGCAGACCAGCCTTGCAGCGTAGCCCAGTTGGTCATGTCATAGGTGCCATAGGCTACCAGCCCGAAAAACGCACCGGTCAATGCGGCCCTGCGCGCACTGCCACGGGCCAGAGCCGGCAGCACGACAAAGAACACCACGCCCAGCACATACAACAGATAAAACACGATGGCCGGGCCCCATTTGGGTTGCGCCAGCATCAGCGAACCCAGCAGCTCTTTATAAGTTGAGCTCATGAGCAAGCCCAGCCACAGGCCGTCGAGCACCAGGAAAGCCAGTAACGCACCGATATACGCCCACACTGCTTTACTCATGTCGTCAGCCCCTTCGCGTTGGATCAGATCAGTTCAATGCGGTCCGCGTGGATCGCAATCTTGCCTTCCTTGTACAGCGCGCCAATGGCTTTTTTGAAGTTGCCCTTGCTGACGCCAAACAGGTTGCTGATCACTTCAGGGGCACTTTTGTCGCTGACCGCCAGTACGCCGTTGTTGTCGCGCAACTTGCTGAGGATCTTCGAGTTCAGGCTGCTGGCCGCTTCCTGGCCAACCGGTTGCAGGCTCAGGCTGATCTTGCCGTCAGCGCGCACTTCCTTGATGAACCCTTTCTCTTGTTTGCCCGCACGCATGAACTTGAAAATTTCATTCTTGTGGATCAAACCCCAGTGTTTGTTGTTGATCACGGCTTTAAAGCCCATGTCCGTAGCTTCCGCTACCAACAGATCAACTTCCTGGCCTACCTGGTAATTGGCCGGGGTTTTGTCCAGATAACGGTCCAGACGCGCCGTCGCGGTGATACGGCGCGTGTGCTTGTCGAGGTAGACGTGCACCACGACATATTCACCAGCCGTCATCTGGCGTTTTTCTTCGGAATACGGCAACAGCAAATCTTTCGGCAGCCCCCAATCGAGGAATACACCGATGCTATTAACTTCAACCACTTTAAGGCTGGCGAACTCACCGACTTGAACTTTTGGTTTTTCAGTCGTGGCAATTAACTTGTCATCGCTGTCCAAATAAACAAAGACGTTAAGCCAATCTTCATCTTCGCTGGGAATATCTTTTGGAATATAACGGTTAGGCAACAGGATTTCACCGTCAGCCCCGCCGTCCAGATACAAACCAAACGTTGTATGTTTAACCACTTGCAAACTGTTGTAGCGACCGATTAAAGCCATGTTCAATACCCTCATTACGTAGGCGGCATTCTACCCGAGTTTAGAGGGGCGAATTGGAGCGCCGCCGCCCGGCATCCAAAAAATTTGCGAAAGGTTTGATTTATCAGGATTTTCCAGCGTACCTTAGGTGCCACTCGTCACCCGGCAAGGTGCCGACCACCCGCCTGCCAGCCTCCAAATTCGTTTAGAATTCTTACGCTGTTATGAATTAAAACAGCGAGTTAGCAGAGAATTACGCGAGTGTTTATCCCTCGCGCACAACGTCACTTTAATTTTACGAAGATATTTAACAAGCAATTGTCAAGTATTTCAGGTACTATCGCTGGCCAAGTTATTTTCTACAGGACAATAGCCGCCATGCGTGTAAAAGCATCCGCCAGCAAAGCAAAGCCAGCTCCCGCTGTTGAAACCAGCGCCTCAATCAATGCTCAAATTGAAGCATTCTTGAAATCCGGCGGCGAAATTCAGGAAATCAAGAAAGGCGTCAGCGGCCAAACTTTTGGTCCGTCCAAGCAAATCACGCTCGGCAAAAAGTAATACCCCTCGCGTCATCTGGTCCTCATGCGCTTTGCCTTCCAAGGCGCTAGGACTATCGATTTATTCCCTCTTCTCCTGCATCAAAGCTGATTCGAATCGATAAATCGACGAACGGCACTTTATTGCCGACATTCCTGCGTATGCTCCAAAGGCTCTGAATCAAGCCTTTGAGCCGATATAGGGAGCCAATCATGCTCACACGGGCTGTACTGCTGACTGGCACGCTGCTAGCCAGCACGATTGTGGATGCACACGTCTTTTCCCGCGCGCTGGGCGACTTCGATCTTAAACTGGCCACCCAGCCGAGCCGCAGTATGGCCCAAGGCCTGGTCAAGCCTACGAGCGCAGGCTCGACCTTTCATGGCGGCCTGGACCTGACCCATAACAGCGGCTGGTACGCCGGGCAATGGGCGCCCACCATGGGCATCAAGCCCGGCAGCAATCTGGAAGTGGACTCCTACCTCGGCTACAAGCATCCCTTCGACCAGACCCTGAGCTATGAGCTGGGGATGATCCATTACAGCTACCCCAAACTCGACTCACTCGACAGCCAGCAATTTTTTGCCGGCCTCACGCTACTGGGTACGCGCTTTGGCGCCGCCTTCAGTAACGACCCGGACCGTCGCGACAGTACGCTGTTTGCCGATCTCGGGGTCAACCAGCCCTTCGGTATCGGGGTGAGCATGAAATACACCACCCACCAGTTGGGCACCCCGGTATCGATCGCCGATGGCGGCAGCGTGCGCGCTTTTAATGATTGGTCGATCAAGTTATCGCGCCCCTGGATGGGGATTGACCTGAACTTGATCTACAGCGACTCCAGCCTGGACGATACAGAGTGCTCGGCGTATTCAGGGCAAAACGCCGAATGTGATGGTTTGCTGACGTTCAAGGCCGAGCGGGCGTTCTACTGACTCATGGCATAAGCACAAAGAAAGGAGCAGGCAACAAAAAACCCGGCACAGGCCGGGTTTTTTGTGAGTCACGCCAGCGCTTTATTCAGCGGCTGGAGCTTCTGGCTTGCGGCGCTTGAGCGGTGCCATGCCGTCTTTGCTGACCAGCGACAGAGCGTCGGTCTTCGGGCGGTTGGCGATTTTGCGCTTGGTCGGTGCCTTGGCGCCCGACTTCTTCTTGACGCCCTTGGCGTCGGTCTTTTTCTTCTTCACACCAACAGCTTTACCCGAGGCCTTGACGTTTTTCGGTCCGCCGTAGGTACCTTTGACTTCCTTGATGGTGCGGCGCTCGAAGCTCTGCTTCAGGTAGCGCTCAACGCTGGACATCAGGTTCCAGTCGCCGTGACAGATCAGCGAGATCGCCAGGCCATCGTTACCGGCGCGGCCAGTACGGCCAATACGGTGAACGTACTCGTCGCCGCTGCGTGGCATATCGAAGTTGATCACCAGATCCAGGCCTTCAACGTCCAGACCACGGGCCGCAACGTCGGTGGCAACCAGGATCTTGACGCCGCCCTGCTTCAGACGGTCAATGGCCAGTTTGCGGTCTTTCTGATCTTTTTCACCATGCAAGACAAACGCCTTGTAGTCCTGAGCCACCAGACGACCGTAGATACGGTCCGCCATGGCGCGGGTATTGGTGAAAACGATTGCCTTTTGATAAGTCTCGTTAGCCAGCAGCCAGTTAACAATTTGTTCTTTGTGCTGGTTGTGGTCAGCAGTGATCACTTGCTGGCGCGTGGTGGCGTTCAGTTGGCTGACCTGGTTGAGCTGCAAGTGCTCGGCATTGTCCAGAACCTTGCCAACCATCTCGCGCAGGCCCGAACCACCGGTGGTGGCCGAGAACAGCATGGTCTGCTGACGGTTCGCACACTCGTTGACCAGACGCTGAACGTCTTCGGAGAAGCCCATGTCGAGCATGCGGTCGGCTTCGTCGAGCACCAGTACTTCAACTTCTTTCAAGTCGAGGTTGCCAGCGTTCAGTTGCTCCAGCAAACGGCCAGGGGTGCCGATCAGGATGTCAGGCACCTTGCGCAGCATGGCGGCCTGGACCTTGAAATCTTCACCGCCGGTGATCAGACCGGACTTGATGAACGTGAACTGCGAAAAACGCTCAACTTCTTTAAGCGTTTGCTGTGCCAGCTCGCGGGTCGGCAGCAAAATCAACGCTTTGATGCTGACGCGGATTTTAGCTGGACCAATCAGACGATTCAGAATCGGCAGGACGAAAGCGGCGGTTTTGCCACTCCCGGTTTGAGCTGTAACCCGCAGGTCACGCCCTTCGAGCGCGAGCGGGATGGCCGCTGCTTGCACAGGCGTAGGCTCGACAAATTTAAGCTCGGCCACAGCTTTAAGCAGGCGTTCGTGCAGGGCGAAATCGGAAAACACGGGTGCTACCTCGAAGAAATACAAAAAATCAGCGGCATAGAGTAACGGTTTCGAGCGCCTAGGCCGAGTTACTTTGCACGAACGGCATGAAACAAATGGTTTTTTAGGGTCTTTAGTCCAATCAGGGCCCATAAATTGTCCTGAAGTGCTCTAATCCCATGGCCATTTATTACCTGGATAGTGTTTTAGCTTATGGATACTCAACCACTCTGGACCCAAATCCAGACCCTGTGGGCCAACCTGGATCAACATCCCTGGGTCTCGGCCATACTGGGCCTGATCGTTCTGGTGGGCATTGCCCTGCTGGCTGGCCACATCGCACGCATCGTTGTGCTGCGCGTGACCAAAATCCTTGGTCGCCAGCCCGCCTTGCACTGGATCAATGATTTACGCGAACACAAAGTGTTCCATCGCCTGGCACAACTGACTCCATCCCTGATCGTGCAGTTCGGGCGCAACTTGGTGCCGGACATGAGCGACAACGGTCGTCATTTCCTCGGCAACCTGGCGTTGGCCATTACCATTTTTGTCCTGACGCGGGTCATCAGCTCACTGCTGGACGCCTTGCTCGATATTTACTCGCGCACCAATTACGCCAAGACCCGACCGATCAAGGGCTACATTCAGCTGACGAAAATGCTGCTGTATGTGTTTTCGGCCATCATCATTGTCGCGACCCTGATCGATCGCTCACCAATGCTGCTGCTTTCGGGTCTGGGCGCAATGTCGGCGGTCATTCTGTTGGTCTACAAGGACACCCTGCTATCGTTCGTGGCCAGTGTGCAATTGACCAGCAATGACTTGCTGCGCGTCGGCGACTGGATCGAGATGCCACAGGTCGGTGCTGATGGCGATGTGATCGACATCACCCTGCACACCGTCAAGGTGCAAAACTTCGATAAAACTATTGTGTCGATCCCGACCTGGCGCTTGATGTCCGAGTCGTTCAAGAACTGGCGCGGCATGCAGCAATCCGGTGGGCGGCGGATCAAGCGCAGCTTGTTTATTGACGCGAGTGACATTGCTTTTCTGACCGATGAGCAGGAGCAGCGACTGGAACAGGTACGCCTGCTGAGCGATTATCTGCATCGCAAGAAAGCCGAGCTCAAGAGCTGGAACGAAGCTCAAGGCACCGTCGCCGCAATGTCCGCCAACCGTCGGCGCATGACCAATATCGGCACTTTCCGCGCGTATGCCCTGGCCTACCTGAAAAGCCATGCCGACATTCAGCCAAACATGACCTGCATGGTGCGCCAGATGCAAACCACGCCTCAAGGCGTACCGCTTGAGGTGTACTGCTTTACCCGAACCACGGTGTGGGACGAATACGAGCGCATCCAGGGCGATATTTTTGACTACCTGCTGTCGGTGCTGCCTGAATTCGGGCTAAGCGTGTATCAGCAACCCAGCGGCAACGACCTGCGCAAAGGGTTACTGAGCAAGATGCATACGCCGTTGGCGTTGCCGGAAGACGCCTGACCCCTGTGTAAGTTGGAGCTTTGTGGGAGCGGTTTGCTCGCGATGGCGTCACCTCGGCCCGCCAGATAAACCGAGTTGCCTGTATCGCGAGCAAGCCCGCTCCCACAGACTCCACCCCACCAAGCCCCAAACAGGTGTCAGGCCTGCTTGAACTGGGGATCACCAGTCAGCCTGAACAACAGCTCGATCCCCTGTGGCCAGGACCCATAGCCACCTTCGCCATTGATATGCCCCGCATTCTCCAGCCATACCAGTTCGCTG
Organism: Pseudomonas sp. ML2-2023-6; assembly: GCF_037055265.1. Taxonomy (NCBI): domain Bacteria; kingdom Pseudomonadati; phylum Pseudomonadota; class Gammaproteobacteria; order Pseudomonadales; family Pseudomonadaceae; genus Pseudomonas; species Pseudomonas sp. ML2-2023-6. Next base: position 4,230,923 of record NZ_CP146347.1, read on the forward strand.
CCCCAGGCCTCGCTGAATGCGCTAGCCCGTTCGCGGCTGACATAGGGATCATTGGTGCTGGCTACGGTGATCGCGTCAAACGGCAGCTCACTTAGCGGCATGGGGCTAAAGCCCGTTGTACCGGCCGGATAACTGTCAGCTTCGGTATCGCTGGGCGCAACCAGCAGCGCCCCGCGTACACGCCTTGCCTCTGCCGGGTGCTGCTGCGCCCAACGTGCAATCAGCGTACACGCCAGGCTGTGGCCCACCAGCACCACAGGCCGCTCACTTTTGGTAATCTTTTTCTGCAGGTTCTGCACCCAGTCAGTACAGACAGGGGTTTCCCAGTCTTCCTGCTTGACCCGATGCAACCCGCTGAAGCGCTGCTCCCAGTGAGATTGCCAATGCCCTGCTCCGGAATTGAACAGGCCCGGCAAGATCAACACCCTGACTGTCATTGCGACTCTCCCTTCAGGCGATGGATGACTGGGATTGACCTTAGACCGTCACAGCCCTGCGGTCTAGCCGGCTGATCCAGACCGCAAACACAATCACCAGCCCGCCGATGAACAACCGCCCCAGCGGTTCATGCTGGTTCCAGATCAGCAGATTGAGAATCAACCCCACGGGCACATGCAAAATGTTTATCACAGCCAAAGTGCCGACCCTGACCATACATGCACCTTTGTTCCACCAGTACAGACCCAACGCCGTAGAAATAAGCCCCAGAAATACCAGAACACCCCATTGCAAGGGCGCGTCCGGCAAAAAGTTGGCTTTGCCAAACAGCAAGAAGGCCGGCAATACCACCGCCAAAGCCCCCAGGTAAAAGAAACCAAACCGCCGGTAATGCGGCATGTCACTCGGATAGCGCGCCACCAAACGTTTGTACAACACTTGCCCGGCGGCAAAAGTAAAGTTGCCCAATTGCAGCAACAGAAAACCTCCAAAGAAGTCCGGGCTGATAGTGTCTAAACGGATCACTGCAGCCCCCATCACAGCCACCAGCGCGGCCACCAGCGCCCAGGGGTTGAAGCGGCGATTAAGCGCATCTTCGATCAAAGTCACGTGCAACGGCGTCAGGATGGTGAACAGCAACACCTCAGGCACCGTCAGTACGCGAAAGCTCAAGTACAGGCAAACGTAGGTGATCCCGAACTGCAAGGCGCCGATCAGCAACATGCCGCGCATAAAGCCGGGCTCTACCTGGCGCCAGCGCGTCAGGGGAATAAACACCAACCCCGCCAATACCACACGCACCAGTACCGCAAAATAACTGTCAACGTGTCCCGCCAGATACTCACCAATCAGGCTGAAGGAAAACGCCTGAATCAAGGTGACAAACAACAGATAGCCCATGAATCTCTCGCCGGAAAGTTGCATCAGCTCGCAGGCAAAACGCCCGCAAGCTCAGAAGAAGGTGTGCGACCTTAGCGGTTTTTCATCAGCCTTGACCATCACCCCGCAATACCCGGACAAAAAAAACCCGATCCGGCGCAAGGGCCGATCGGGTACGAGCACTCAAGAAAGTGCAAAGGGAGGTTCGATGCGCGAACCGCATGCTTGAAGGAGCAATGAAACGATTAAGCCTTGCGACGATTATCTGTCGATTAACAGACTATGCGATGGCAGACAGTCGAGCCTTGGCCTGGTTTAAACCTTTCTCCTGGAAGTCACCCCCCAGGTTCATGCCTTCGGCATGGATAAAGGTCACATCATGAATCCCGATAAAAGCCATGACCTGCCGCAGATAGGGTTCCTGGTGATCCGAGGTGCTACCTGCATATAGCCCGCCGCGTGCAGTCAGAACGTATGCTTTTTTGCCGGTCAGAAGACCTTGTGGCCCGGTTTCGGTGTACTTGAAGGTCACGCCGGCCCGTAACACGTGGTCAAGCCACGCCTTGAGGGTGCTCGGAATCGCGAAGTTGTACATCGGCGCCGCCAGTACCAGTACATCGGCGGCCAGCAACTCGTCAGTCAGCTCATTGGAGCGCTGCAGGGAAGCATGCTCGTCACCGTTGCGTTGCGCTTCAGGCTTCATCCAGCCACCCAGCAGGTTGGCGTCAAGATGCGGCACCGGGTTCAGGGCGACATCGCGCACGGTAATCTGATCGGTTGGATGCAGCGTTTGCCACTGGTCGATGAACTGCTGAGTCAACTGTCGGGAAAACGAATCCTGCTGACGGGCGCTGCTTTCAATAATCAGAACATTGGACATGGCGGATAGGCTCCATCTGTAAATACTGTAAGACGATGGAGAAAGATTAGAGAGCATCGGTTCGATAAAAAAGCGCAAATACCTGCTACAACCTATCTATAAATCTGTTTGTTTAGCGGTATCCTGTACCCCTTCAACACCAGAGGAATTCATCGTGAAAGCGCCCCGCGTGACCCTTGATCAATGGCGCACCTTGCAAGCGGTGGTCGACCACGGCGGCTTCGCTCAAGCTGCTGAAGTACTCCATCGCTCGCAGTCGTCTGTCAGCTACACCGTGGCCCGCATGCAGGATCAGCTTGGCGTGCCATTGCTGCGCATCGATGGCCGTAAAGCGGTGCTCACCGAGGCGGGCGGCGTGTTGCTGCGCCGCTCCCGGCAACTGGTGAAACAGGCCAGTCAGCTCGAAGACCTCGCCCATCACATGGAACAAGGCTGGGAAGCCGAAGTCCGGCTGGTAGTCGACGCCGCCTACCCCAATGCCCGGTTGGTACGCGCCCTGACCGCCTTCATGCCGCAAAGCCGGGGCTGTCGCGTGCGTTTGCGCGAAGAAGTATTGTCCGGCGTCGAAGAGGTATTGCTCGAAGGCGTCGCAGACCTGGCCATCAGCAGCTTCAATATTCCCGGCTATCTGGGCACCGAGTTGAGCACCGTGGAATTTGTTGCAGTGGCCCACCCCGACCATCCGTTGCATCGCCTGCAGCGCGAACTGCATTTCCAGGATCTCGAAAGCCAACTGCAAGTGGTGATTCGCGACTCCGGCCGCCAGCAACCACGGGACGTTGGCTGGCTCGGCTCCGAACAGCGCTGGACCGTCGGCAGCCTGGCCACCGCTGCCGCGTTTGTAGGCAGCGGGCTGGGCTTTGCCTGGTTGCCACGGCACATGATCGAACGCGAACTCAAGGAAGGCGTGCTCAAACCGCTGCCGCTCAATCAAGGCGGTAATCGTCACCCGGTATTCTTCCTGTACGCCAACAAGGACAAACCTCTGGGCCCGGCCACGCAAATTCTTGTCGAACTGTTGCAAACTTTCGACACGGCCCCACTGGACGCAGCTTTTGCAGCACCACAACAAGCGTGAAGATCAGTGGGCAGGAACCTGATTCAAGAATATCCTGTCCAACACCCGCCGCCCGTGAACATCCGCCACTGCCGGATGTGGCACGGGCACTGGTTCAATGCGCCTTGCATCCCTGCCCGCGTGCATTGAACAGCCACTCCACTTTTCAGGATCACTGAATGATGCTTAAAAAAATTGCTCTTGCCGCTGGCGCCCTGCTGTTCGCTGCCAATCTGATGGCTGCCGACACCACCAAAGCACCTCATGTCATGCTGGACACCAGCTTCGGCAAGATCGAAATCGAACTGGACCCGGTAAAGGCGCCAGTCAGCACTGACAACTTTCTGAAGTATGTCGATAGTGGCTTCTACAACAACACCATTTTCCACCGTGTGATCCCGGGTTTTATGGTGCAAGGCGGCGGATTTACCACGCAGATGGTGCAAAAGCCGACCCGCGACCCGATCAAGAACGAAGCCAGCAACGGCCTGCATAACGTGCGTGGCACCCTGTCGATGGCGCGTACCTCCAACCCGAACTCTGCCACCAGTCAGTTTTTCATCAACGTGGCTGACAATGCCTTCCTGGACCCGGGCCGTGACGCTGGCTATGCCGTATTTGCCAAGGTAGTTAATGGCATGGACGTGGTCGACCAGATCGTCAATTCGCAAACCACCACCAAACAAGGCATGCAGAATGTCCCGATCGACCCGGTACTGATCAAGTCAGCCAAACGCATCGACTGACAGACTGCCAGGAGCCTTGACCGGTGCCCTGTAGCCGCTGCCGAAGGAACGAGGCTGCGTTCCTTCGAGCGGCTACAGGATAGGGAACGTCAACTAAAGGAGAGCCCGCCCTGCGGGCGTCAGTGCACATGCTTTATCGTCGTTTCGAACAACTGATCGATATTTTCCGCGAAGCCCCCACCGCTGCCCCTCCCAGTACTGTCTGGGCGTTTTATCTCTATTACTTGCGTCAGGTCTGGCCCATGTTTGCCGCCTTGTTGGTGGTCGGGCTGATAGCGGCGTTGATCGAAGTATCACTGTTCAGCTACCTGAGCACGCTGATCGACTTGACCCAGGGCACTCCTAATACTGATTTCTTCAAGGTCCACAGCTCCGAGCTGATCTGGATGGCCGTGGTTGCCCTGATCATTCGCCCGGTGTTCTTTGGCTTGCATGACCTGCTGGTACACCAGACCCTAAGCCCGAGCATGACCAGCATGATCCGCTGGCAGAACCACAGCTATGTGCTCAAGCAAAGCCTCAACTTCTTCCAGAACGATTTTGCCGGGCGCATCGCCCAGCGCATCATGCAAACCGGCAACTCGCTGCGTGATTCGGCCGTACAGGCCGTCGATGCCCTGTGGCACGTCCTGATCTACGCCATCAGTTCCCTGGTGCTGTTTGCCGAAGCCGACTGGCGCTTGATGATCCCGTTGCTGACCTGGATTCTTTGCTACATCGGCGCCTTGTACTACTTCGTGCCCAGGGTCAAAGAGCGCTCGGTGGTGTCTTCCGATGCGCGCTCCAAACTGATGGGGCGCATCGTCGACGGCTACACCAACATCACCACCCTGAAGCTGTTTGCCCACACCCACTTCGAGCAGCAGTACGCCCGCGAAGCCATTATTGAGCAGACCGAAAAAACCCGGCTGGCGAGCCGTGTCGTCACTAGCATGGACGTGACCATCACCACCCTGAACGGCCTGCTGATCGTCTGCACCAGCGGCCTGGCCCTGTGGCTGTGGAGCCAGTCGCTGATCAGCGTCGGTGCCATCGCCCTGGCCACCGGCCTGGTAATCCGTATCGTCAACATGTCCGGCTGGATCATGTGGGTGGTCAACGGCATCTTTGAAAACATCGGCATGGTGCAAGACGGCCTGAAAACCATCGCCCAACCTGTCGCAGTGACGGATCGCGAGCAGGCACCCCGCCTCACAGTCAGCCGTGGTGAAGTACGTTTTGAACACGTCGACTTCCACTACGGCAAGCGCAGCGGGATCATCAGCGACCTCAACCTGGTGATCAAACCCGGTGAGAAAATCGGCCTGATCGGACCTTCCGGTGCTGGCAAGTCGACCCTGGTCAACCTGCTGCTGCGCTTGTACGACCTGCAAGGCGGTCGCATCCTGATCGACGATCAGAACATCGCCGAAGTGACCCAGGAAAGCTTGCGCGAGCAGATCGGCATGATCACCCAAGATACTTCATTGCTGCACCGCTCGATCCGCGACAACTTGCTCTACGGCAAACCGGACGCGACCGATGCAGAACTGTGGGAAGCCGTACGCAAGGCCCGGGCTGATGAGTTCATCCCGCTCCTGTCCGATGCTCAGGGCCGTACCGGCTTCGATGCCCATGTGGGCGAGCGCGGAGTCAAACTGTCCGGTGGTCAACGCCAGCGTATCGCCATTGCCCGGGTCCTGCTGAAGAACGCCCCGATCCTGATCATGGACGAAGCGACCTCAGCACTGGACTCCGAAGTCGAGGCCGCGATTCAAGAAAGCCTGGAAACCCTGATGCAGGGCAAAACCGTGATTGCGATCGCCCACCGTCTGTCAACCATCGCCCGCATGGACCGCTTGGTGGTCCTGGAAAACGGCCATATCGCCGAAACCGGCACCCACAGTGAACTGCTGGCCCGGGGCGGGTTGTACTCACGCCTCTGGCAGCACCAAACGGGAGGGTTTGTAGGCATCGACTGAGTCAACAGGAAAGCCACTGCAACCTGCCTGAGCCACAACGCCAGCGCCCGATTTTAAAGGGCCCTGGCGTTTTTTATGGCACTGGAAAAAAAGCGCGCAAGTGCTGTACTTAGAGCAGGATTCGGACGAATTCTGTCGTTAACCGCAGGAGGCGACGCTGCTTCAATTGCTCGATAGATTTATCTATCCGGGACCTTCCCATGACCTTGTTCAAACGTTCAGTCACCGAGTTGCTGGGTACTTTTTGGTTAGTACTTGGCGGTTGTGGCAGTGCTGTGCTCGCGGCAGCATTCCCCCACGTAGGTATTGGTTTACTTGGGGTCGCGCTGGCATTTGGCCTCACAGTGCTGACCATGGCATTCGCCATAGGGCATATTTCCGGTTGTCATCTGAACCCTGCCGTGTCCTTCGGTTTGTGGGTAGGCGGACGCTTTCCGGCCAAAGAACTGCCTGCATACATCATCGCCCAGGTACTGGGCGGGATAATTGCCGCAGCGCTTCTGTACTTGATTGCCAGCGGCAAACCCGGTTTTGATCTTGCCGCAAGCGGCCTCGCGGCCAATGGCTATGGCGACCATTCACCCGGTGGCTACTCGATGGTTTCAGGGCTGGTGTGTGAAATTGCAATGAGCGCCATGTTCATCCTGATCATCATGGGTGCCACGGACAAACGAGCCCCTGCGGGCTTCGCGCCGATTGCCATCGGTCTGGCACTGACGCTGATCCACCTGATCTCGATCCCGGTCACCAACACTTCAGTCAACCCGGCACGCAGCACCGGTCCGGCCCTGATCGTAGGCGGCTGGGCGCTTCAGCAACTCTGGATGTTCTGGCTGGCACCACTGGTGGGTGCAGCCATTGGCGGGCTGACCTATCGCTGGCTGGGCAAGGAAGGCAGCTGACACATGCAGCGGCGAGGATCAGGCCTGCCGGTAAGGCAATGCCGACCTCGCCTCTTCGGCATACGCCAGCACCCCGACCCGCTCACGCTGCAAAAAGTCACTCACGGCCGCTTTCAGCCCCTGATGACGCAGGTAATGCCATGAGTGGGTGATCACCGGTTCAAAGCCGCGGATCAACTTGTGCTCACCCTGGGCACCGGCATCAAATCGCTGAATCCCTTGGGCAATGGCGTAATCCATGCCCTGGTAGAAGCACGTCTCAAAATGCAGCTGATCGAACTCGGCCAAGCAACCCCAGTAACGACCATACAAACTGTCGCCGCCGATCAGGCTGAACGCCATGGCGACCGAGGTGCCGCCCTGCTTGGCCAGCACCAGGCGAATCGATTCGGGCATGCGCTCGGCCAGCAGGCTGAAAAACGCCCGGGTCAGGTACGGCGTTTGGCGGCGCACGGCGTAGGTGTTGGCGTAGCAGGCATAGACAAAATCCCATTGCGCCTCACTGACCTGACGGCCTTCGAGCCATTCAAAGTCGAAACCCTGCCCCGCCACTTGCTCGCGCTCCTTGCGCATTTGCTTGCGCTTGCGTGAACTCAGCGCATCAAGAAAGTCCTGAAAATCGCGGTATTCACGGTTCTGCCAATGAAACTGGCAACCCAACCGTTGCATCCAACCGGGCTGTTGCGCCAAGGCGGTATCGGCCAATGCATCGGTGAAATTGATGTGCGCGCTGGACAGCCCTTCTATCTCCAGATAGCCGGGCAAGGCTGCCAGCAGCTCCAACCCGTCCTCGGCACGGGCGGCCAGCAAGCGTGGGCCGCTGACCGGGCTGAAGGGTACGGCCGTCAACAGTTTGGGGTAGTACTCGATACCCGCTCGCTCACACGCCTGCGCCCACTCGTGATCGAACACGTATTCGCCGTAAGAGTGCCATTTGCGGTAGCTGGGCAATGCCGCTCGCAGTTGCCCGTTCTCGTAATGCAACAAGTGCTCAGGTTGCCAACCGGAGTGCGGGCCAAGGCTGGCACTGTCTTCCAGGGCGCTGAGAAAAGCATGCCGCAAGAAAGGTTGCGCAACCGGCACCAGCGCATCCCATTCCTGAGCGGTGATGGCGGACAGGCTGTCCAGTCGTTGTAACGGCATCAATAGTCCCCGAAGCGCGGCTTAGAGCGGCGATGGTAGCACCACAAGCCTGCTCCCGGCGGTTTTACCCGGCTGAAATCACTGTCACAGACTTGCTATCAGTTCGCCACTTTTCTGTCATATCCAGCCGCGATACTGACGCCGCTTCTTAGAACACGGGGTTATGAGTGAACGGTTTGCCAACACGCTCATGACACACCCAACCTCGTTAACGTGAGCCCGTAAAGGGCCGATTTTTATTGGGGTGGCTAGGGCCATCTCAGCACTGGGAGATTCAAAATGCGTCTTGTATCTACACGGGTAGCGGCGGGACTGTGTGGTGGCCTTGCACTGGCCATGAGCATTCCGGCCAGCGCTGCGGTCGATGCCAAACTGCTCGAAATGCTTAAAGCCAACGGTTCCATATCGCCGGCTCAATACGCCGAGCTGCAAACCGAACTCACCAGTGAGAAGCAAGCCCAGCAAGAAGCAGCCGCTAACCAGGTGAAAAAATCCGATCTCAGCGCTTTCGAACAGAAAGTCGCCTGGGCTGCCAAAACCGAACTCAAAGGGGATGTGCGGGTTCGTCAGGAAACAGTCAAAATCGATGGCGAATCCGATGGCAAAAACAAGGATCGTCAGCGCATTCGTGCTCGTCTAGGTGCCTACACCGAAATCAACCCGCAAGTGAACACCGGTATTCGTATTGCCACTGGCGGCGGCGACGATGCGCGCTCCACCAACCAGGATCTGGACAACTACTTCGACAAGAAGCAGCTGTGGCTGGATATGGCCTTCATCGACTACCACCCGACCGCCGTCAAGGACCTGCACCTGATCGCCGGCAAGATGGCACAGCCATGGGTGAGCATGGGCGATGTGATCTGGGATAGCGATATCAACCCGGAAGGCCTGGCCGCCACTTACAAGCACAGCCTGGGTAACAGCGGCGTCGAGATGTTCGGTAGCGCCGGTTACTACACCCTTAAGGACAACGTTGACGGCGAAGGCGTGCAATTTCGCAACGACTTGAGCCTGTATGCCGGTCAGTTGGGTGCAAGGTTCGCACCGACCGACAGCCTGAAAGTGACTTTGGGCGGCAGTGTCTACAGCTACAACAACGACAAGGACAGCAAGTGCCCAACCACCGGGACCAAGACCACCCCTTGCGCCCTGGCAGTTAACGGCAACAGCACTGACGAATTCCGTCTGTACGAAGGCTTCGGCCAGGTCGATATCGCCAACCTGCCGCTGCCACTGTCGCTGTACGGTCAATATGTACACAACGCAGCGACCGACAGCGATCAGGACAACGCCTGGCTGGTGGGTTTCAAAAGCAAGCTCAACGCCTTCAGCCTGGACTACAACTACCGCGACATTCAGCGTAACGCCGTGGTCGGTGCTTTCACTGACTCTGACTTCGCCAACGGCACTACCGGCTCACGCGGCCACAAGGTCAAAGTGGGTTATGAAATCGACAAGAACTTCGGTGTCGGCGTGACTTACTTCCTGACCAAGGCTGACTACGCAACCTCCACGCAGAAAGATGCCAAGGCCAACACCTTGCAACTGGATCTGGAAGCCAAGTTCTAAAAAGCCTCCCGCAACCAGCAAAACGCTGAAATCATTCAGCGTTTTGTGTCTGAAAAGCAGAGCGAGGCTGGCGTCGGCCCCCATCACATCCACCGACGGCAACCTTGCTTGCGCTCCTTCTTTAGCGAGATTGCTCGCGCATCATCCGCTCAACCGTTTGCTCAAGGTCTGTAGGCAGCGGTTCGGGAAGTTTTCTCAACGCGGCACTCATCAAGCGCATTTGCTTGATAAAACGTCGGCAGTTAGGGCAAAACAGCAAATGATGGCGCACCAACAACCGCTCACGAAAACTCAGCTGGCCATCCAGATAGTCACTTGAGCGCGCTACTTGCTGTTTGCAGCTCAACATTCGCCGGTTTCCTCGAAATGCTCCACAGTCGCGAAGACTTTAAGCCGGGCGCGATGCACCAGCACTCGAACATTGGAGAGCGACAGCTCAAGAAGATTACAGATTTCTTCCAACTCCAGGCCCTGACGCTCGCGCAACACCAGCACACTGCTCTGCAACTGCGGCAGGCTGAGCAGTGTTTGTTCAAGGCATTCGCGCAATTCATCTTCAGTGAGCAAGGCTTCGGGGGTGTCCTGATGCCAGGCAAACGGTGCCAGTAGCCAGTGGCCATCGTTGGAAAAACGCTCAGGGTCAATCGTGCCGTGGGGTGAGGGTAAATCGTCGAGCAAGACTTCCCGGCGATTTTGCTTATAGCGGTTTTTCGCCGAGTTGGCGGTTATGGTCAGCAGCCAGGTTTTCAGGCTCGAACGGCCCTCAAACCCGGACAAATTGCGTACCACTGACAGCCAGGCATCCTGGACTGCTTCATCAGCGTGGCGATTGCCAACAATGGCATAGGCCACAGCTCTCATCGCACTTTGATAAGTGCTGACCAGCTCGCGAAAGGCCTGCTGTTCGCCGCTTAGCAGACGTTTGAGTAGCTCAGCGTCGTCAGCAGTTGCCATCAAGGCCTCCGCAATCGGAATTAGGCAGTGTTTAGCGCTTACGCAAAATCACGCTGCCAATCGAATAACCGGCGCCAAACGAGCTGAGTACTGCCAGCGCCCCGCTTGGCAGATCGTCCTGGTACGTGTGAAAGGCAATCACCGAACCGGCCGAACTGGTGTTGGCGTAGGTATCGAGAATCACCGGCGCCTCTTCAATCGAAGCCTCGCGCCCCAACAGCTTGCGTACGATCAGGTGGTTCATGCTCAGGTTGGCCTGGTGCAGCCAGAAGCGTTTCACTTGAGTCACATCCAGCTGGTTTTCCTGCAGGTGCTGAGCAATCAGCTCGGCCACCATCGGGCACACATCACGGAACACCTTACGGCCTTCCTGGACGAACAGTTTGTCCGGGCTGTCAGTCGGTTCGTCAGAAGCACGATTGAGGAAGCCGAAGTTGTTGCGGATATTGTTCGAGAAGGTGGTCAACAATTTGGTGCTGACGATATCGAATTGATGCTCGGAGGTTGCCAGATCTGCGCGCTCGACAACCACCGCGGTTGCAGCATCGCCAAAGATAAAGTGGCTGTCGCGGTCACGGAAGTTCAAGTGGCCGGTGCACACTTCAGGGCTGATCAGCAACACTGCGCGGGCCTGGCCCAGCTGGACACTGTTGCTCGCGGTCTGAATACCGAAAGTCGCCGAAGAACAGGCCACGTTCATGTCAAAACCAAAACCCTGAATGCCCAGCGCGTGTTGCACTTCAACGGCAATGGCCGGGTACGGGCGTTGCAGGTTGGAGCACGCCACGATCACGCCGTCGATATCGGCAGCAGTCTTGCCTGCGCGTTCCAGCGCTTGTTTGGCGGCGCCTACCGCCATTTCGCAGAGCACCGACATTTCATCGTTGCTACGCACCGGCAAGTGCGGGCGCATGCGTTGCGGGTCAAGAATGCCATCCTTGTCCATCACAAATCGGCTTTTGATGCCGGATGCTTTTTCGATAAATGCAGCGCTCGACTCGGCCAGAGGCTGAACTTCGCCTGCCTCGATGGCTGTCGCGTTGTGCGCATTGAACTGTTGCACATAGGTATTGAAAGACTGCACCAGCTCTTCGTTGGAGATGCTGTTGGCCGGGGTGTACAGGCCGGTGCCGCTGATGACGACGTTATGCACGGTCGTTCCTCTATTGTTTTCAGGTGTCGATAACAGCGAAGTTTGCCATAAATGCCAGCATTTGGCGTTATTTACAGACGCGAAGAGCTCCACTGCAGATACTTCAACTATGGGAGCGAGGCTGCTCGCAAAGATAATTCGCGAGCAGCCTCTTTCCCACAGGGGGCCTTGACCGGTAACAGAGTATCCCGTTAGCAGTCGCATCTACGCGTCCACGGCACTCCACTGTTTGCTCAGGCGCTTGTCCGAAATCGGCACCTTCGTACCCAGTTGCTGGCCGAACAGCGACACGCGGTACTCCTCCAGCCACCAGCGGTACAACTCAAGCTGCGGGTCGCGCTTGCCTTCCTGCGCGTGCTTGGTGGCACGCGCTTGATATTGCGCCCAAAGCCCGCTCAGCTCACCACTCCAGACCCGGTCCTTCTGCACCTGACCCGGCAGTTTCTCAAGGCGCACTTCTATCGCCTTGAGGTAGCGCGGCAGCTCTTTGAGCCAGAGCGCAGGGGTTTCGCGAACAAAACCCGGATACACCAAATGACTCAACTGCTGCTTGATGTCATTCAAGGCAACCGCCTGGGCCAGGTCGATCTTGCCCTTGAAGCGCTTTTGCAGCCCATGCCACAGTTTGAGGATATCCAGCGTCAGTTTCGCCAGTTTTTCCGCATGTTCGGTCCACGCCCCGCGCTTGCGTTCGGCAAGCGACGCCAGCCCGGCGCCATCACGGGGCAGCAGCGCTTCGCCCTCAAGGATGCAGCTATCAAGACTGGCCAGCAGAATATCTTCGACCAGACTCTCAACCCGTCCCAGCTCGCGGTACAACAGGCCCAGCTCGGTCAGCCCCGGCAATTTGCCGCGCAGGAACTTGGCCGGTTCCGCCAGTTGTTGCATCAACAGGCGCTGCAAAGCGCGGCGATGCTGATACTCCGCCTCAGCCGGGGTCGAGAAACGCCCTTCCTTGACCGTGTTGCCCTCTTCCACCAGCGCCGGGTAAACCGTCATCGACAGCCCGGCGATCTTCTGCTGGGTTTTTTCCGCAACTGCAGCAAACACTTTAGCTTCCACCGGCTGCTGGTTTTTGGCCGTTTGCGGCACCGCCAGCGCGGCCTGACTCGCTTGGGCAAAGCGCGCCGTCAACTCAGCCAGGTCGCGACCTTCACCAAGGAATTTGCCATCGGCATCGACAATCTCAAGGTTCATCTTCAGGTGATTTTCAACTTGCTGCGCGGCCTCTGCCCACGCCTCATCACTCACCCGCGCCCCCGTCATGCGCAGCAATTCGCGGCCCAAGGTTTGCGGTAACGAGCCTTGAGCAAACTCCATGCGCTGCAATGCCGCTTTGACGAAGTCCGGCACCGGCACAAAGTTTTTGCGCAACGCTTTGGGCAGACTGCGCACCAGCGCAATGCACTTGGCTTCAATCATGCCGGGCACCAGCCATTCCAGACGCTCTGGCGGCAATACCGAAAGCAGCGGCGCAGGCACTTTGACCGTTACCCCATCACGGGGATGATTGGGTTCAAAGTGATAGCTCAGCTCCAGGGTCAAATCCCCCAGGTGCAGCGTGTCGGGGTAATGTTTGGCAGTAATTTCGGTGGCTTCACGGGCCAGCACGTCTTCTTCACGCATGATCAACAACTGCGGATCTTTCTGACTGTTGACTCGATACCAACTGTCAAACGTCGCGGTCTGATGAATCTCGGCAGGCAGGCGGGCATCGTAAAACCCGTACAGGGTTTCTTCGTCCGCCAAAATATCGCGGCGACGCGCCTTGGCCTCCAGCTCGTCGAGTTGCTCGAGCAACTGCGCGTTGGCGGTCAGGCACTTGGCCCGCGACTGAATCTCGCCACGCACCAGCCCTTCCCGGATAAAAAGCTCGCGTGACAGCACCGGATCAATTGGCCCGTAATGCACCGCTCGCCGCCCAACCACGATCAGGCCGAACAAAGTGATTTGCTCATAGGCCACCACTTGCCCGCGCTTCTTCTCCCAGTGCGGCTCGAAGTAATTCTTTTTGATCAAGTGCCCGGCCAGCGGCTCAATCCAGTCCGGCTCGATCTTGGCCACCATCCGCGCATACAACTTGGTGGTTTCTACCAGTTCGGCAGTCATCAGCCATTGCGGGCGTTTTTTGCCCAGACCTGAGGACGGATGAATCCAGAACCGGCGCTGACGCGCGCCGAGGTAATCGCCGTCTTCGGTTTTTTGCCCAATCTGGCTCAGCAAACCGGACAGCACCGCCTTGTGCAATTTCGGGTAGTCGGCCGGCTCCTGATTGACCGTGAGCTGCATATCGCGGCAGATCAGGCTCAGTTGACGGTGAGAGTCACGCCACTCGCGCAAGCGCAGGTAGTTGAGGAAATTCTTGCGACACCAGTTACGTAGCGGGCTGGCAGTCAGCGCCTGGCGTTGTTCCTCAAAACCGCGCCACACATTGATCAAACCGGCAAAGTCCGAGTCCACATCTTTCCATTGCGCGTGGGCCTGATCGGCCGCTTGTTGGCGCTCGGGCGGCCGTTCACGCGGGTCTTGCACCGACATCGCACTGGCGACAATCAACACTTCCTGCAAGCTGCCGAGCTTGGCGGCTTCGAGCAGCATGCGCCCCATGCGCGGGTCCACCGGCAAGCGCGCCAACTGGCGGCCCAGCGGGGTCAGCTGATTTTCGCGGTTAACCGCCGACAGCTCTTGCAGCAGGTTGAAACCGTCGGTGATTGCCTTGCCATCCGGTGGCTCGATAAACGGAAACGCCGTGATCTCGCCCAGACGCAAGTGCAGCATCTGCAGGATTACTGCCGCGAGGTTGGTACGCAGAATTTCCGGATCGGTAAATTCCGGGCGACCGTTAAAGTCTTCCTCCGCGTACAAGCGCACACAGATACCCGGCTCGACCCGGCCGCAACGACCTTTACGCTGGTTGGCGCTGGCCTGGGAAATGGCCTCGATCGGCAGGCGCTGGACCTTGGCCCGATAGCTGTAACGGCTGATGCGGGCGGTACCGCTGTCGATCACGTAGCGAATGCCCGGAACCGTCAGCGAGGTTTCCGCCACGTTGGTCGCCAGCACTACACGGCGGCCGGGGTGCGACTGGAAAATCCGCTGCTGCTCGGCAGGCGATAACCGCGCATATAAAGGCAGGATTTCGGTGTGTTTGAGCTGAGCCTTGCGCAACATGTCAGCGGCATCGCGAATTTCACGCTCGCCGGGCAAAAACACCAGCACGTCACCCGGACTTTTGCGCTCACTGCGCTCAAACGCGGCAATCTCGTCCAGAGTAGCGATGATGGCCTGATCGACGCTCAAGTCTTCTTCGACGTTATTGCCCTCTTCGTCCTGCTCTGAGGTCAACGGGCGGTACCAGGTTTCGACCGGGAAGGTGCGGCCCGAGACTTCGACGATAGGCGCGTCATTGAAGTGCTTGGAGAAGCGCTCCAGATCGATGGTCGCCGAAGTGATGATGACTTTCAGGTCCGGACGGCGCGGCAGCAAAATCTTCAGATAACCCAGCAGGAAGTCGATGTTCAGACTGCGCTCGTGGGCTTCGTCGACAATGATCGTGTCATAACGCTCGAGGTAGCGGTCGTGCTGGGTTTCGGCCAGCAGGATACCGTCTGTCATCAGCTTGACCAGGGTGTTGGAATCGCTCTGATCCTCAAACCGTACCTGATAACCGACCAGCGCCCCCAGCGGTGTGCCCAGCTCTTCGGCCACCCGGCTGGCAACACTGCGCGCAGCAATTCGTCGCGGCTGGGTATGGCCAATCAAACCGTGCTGACCACGACCGATTTCCAGGCAGATTTTCGGCAGTTGGGTGGTTTTGCCCGAGCCGGTCTCACCGGCCAGAATCAGCACCTGGTGCTTGAGCAACGCGGCCTTGATCTCATCGCGCTTGGCGGCAATCGGCAGGTTTTCGTCATAGCGAATCAGCGGCACACTGGCCGCCCGCGCTGCCACTTGCGCGCACGACGCCTGCACCCGCTCCGCCCAGACGGCCAGCTTGGCGTCGTCAGGCTTTTTGCGCAGCTCATGCAACTGCCGACGCAGCTTATGGCGGTCGGCAATCATGGCTTGATCAAGGTTTTTCAACAGTTGGTCGATAGCAGGCGATTCGTCAGTCATCAGGTGCGCAAAAGTCTTCATAAATGCAGGGGGCGGATTGTCGCAGATTTGCGAGCAAAACAGAGCCTCTTGTGTGGGAGCGAGCGATCAGCCTCGGCGCCGGTAAGGAAACACATCAATCACCTTGCCCTCCAGAATCGCAGCTTGCAGGCTTTTCCAGTAATCGGCGTTGTACAGGTCACCATGCAGCTCATTGAACAGGCGGCGCTGGCCAGCGTCGGCGAACAGGAACGGCGGAAACTCTTCAGGAAACACATCCAGCGGCCCGATGGAGTACCAGGGCTCACTGGCCATTTCGTCTTCGGGGGTGCGCGGCTGCGGGATATGTCGGAAGTTGGCCTCGGTCAGATAGCAGATTTCGTCGTAGTCGTAGAACACCACGCGGCCATGCCGGGTGACGCCAAAGTTTTTCAATAGCATGTCGCCGGGGAAAATATTTGCCGCCGCCAGTTGTTTGATCGCCAGGCCGTAATCCTCCAGCGCCTCGCGGATCTGCGCGGCGCTGGCACTTTCCAGATACAGGTTAAGTGGGGTCATACGTCGCTCGGTCCAGCAGTGGCGAATCAATACCTGATCGCCTTCGATGACCACGGTTGAAGGCGCAACTTCCAGCAATTCGGCCAGGCACTCCGGGTCGAACTTACTCATCGGGAAGCGAAAATCGGCGAACTCCTGGGTGTCCGCCATACGCCCTACCCGGTCCACGCTTTTTACCAGGCGATATTTCTCAATAACTGTGGCGCGATTGACGTTTTTCGACGGTGAGAAACGATCCTTGATCAGTTTGAATACCGTGTTGAAGCCCGGCAGGGTAAACACGGTCATGACCATCCCACGCACCCCTGGCGCCATGATGAAACGGTCGTCGGTGGTGGCCAGATGATTGATCAACGCCCGGTAAAACTCTGACTTGCCGTGTTTGTAAAAGCCGATTGAGGTGTACAGCTCCGCGACATGTTTACCCGGCAGGATACGCTTGAGAAAGCCGATAAACTCCGCAGGTACAGGCACATCCACCATGAAATACGAGCGGGTGAACGAGAAGATGATCGACACCTCGGCTTCGTCGGTGATCAACGCATCAATCTGAACCCCCCGGCCTTCGCGGTGCAGCAGCGGGATCACCAGCGGCCATTGCTCGTCCTGGGTATAAAGGCGTCCCACCAGATACGCCCCCTTGTTGCGGTATAGCACCGACGAAAACAGCTCAATGCTCAACTGCGGGTCTTTGCACACCCAGTCGGGCAAGCTTTCGCGCAATTGGGCAGCGAGCCTGAACAGATCACCCGGCAAATCGGCGTAAGGCTCATCGAAGGCAAAGTCGCTAAAAATCTGCGCCAACGCGTTATGCAACTGCCCGGCAGGGCGATAGGTACGGGTTTGTGCAGCACGGGCCTGACGCAATACGGGCCGGGTAGTGTGAATAAACATGCAGCCATCGCTGATCAGGTCGTGGCTGAACAGGCTGCAGAAGGTCGAGTTGTACCAGGTCTCGGCCAGCTCATCGTCAAAGCGCAGGTCTATCAATCGGATATAAGCACTTTTGACCCGCGGCCATTGCTCGGCATCCAGCAAATCCTGATCTCCAAAAGCGCCCTGCATGCGCTGCCTGATTTCACTGACCTTCTGCTCGTACAGATTGATCCGTGCCGCCGACGCGGCCTGCGCAGCTTGCCACAACGCCCCTTCAAAACGGGCGCGGGCGCCGTCGGTGATCTGACGAAAGTGCTCACGATAATCATCGAAACCATCGAGGATCATTTGCGCGATGGCGGCCGCAGGCCAGGTTTGGGGCATGGAGGAACCTCTGCACGACTATCGGTGAGGGTTTTATTGTACGGCTGAGCTTAGTGGCCAATTGTTAGCAGGCGCAACCATTGCCTTGCGCGCAGCATCCCCTACACTGCGCGGCTCAAACCTTGTAAGGAAAAACCCGTGAGACTTGTCGATTTGGTGCGCATGCTGTCGCTGGCAGGCATTTGGGGCGCCAGCTTTCTGTTTATGCGGATCATCGCACCGGTACTTGGAACCATTCCTACAGCATTCTTTCGGGTCTCCATCGCGGCTACTGGCCTGGTAGTGATCCTGGCGCTGATGCGCGTGCGCTGGAATTTTGGCGGCAAACTCAAGGTGATTCTGATTCTGGGGGTTATCAACTCCGGGGTTCCAGCCACACTGTACTCGGTCGCAGCACAGGTACTGCCAGCTGGTTATTCGTCAATTTTTAACGCGACCACCCCGTTGATGGGGGTATTGATTGGCGGGCTGTTTTTCAGCGAAAAACTGACCCTGACCAAAATGGCCGGAGTGTTTCTCGGGCTGCTCGGAGTCGGAGTTCTGACCCGGGCCGGACCAGTGGCTTTTAATCTGGACTTGCTGATGGGTGCCCTCGCCTGCCTGCTGGCTACCACCTTTTATGGCTTTGCCGGCTTTTTGGCCCGCCGCTGGCTGGATCAGCAAGGCGGTCTTGACCCACGCCTTTCGGCACTGGGCAGCATGCTTGGCGCCACACTGTTCCTGTTGCCGCTGTTTGGCCTGAGCGTGATCAATCAACCACCCGTCAGTTGGGGCGGGATGAGTGTCTGGTTGTCGTTGCTGGGCTTGGGGCTGGTGTGTACAGCGTTTGCCTACATTCTGTACTTCCGCTTACTGACGAGCATTGGCCCGGTAAAATCCATGACCGTGACCTTTATGATCCCGCCGTTCGGCGTGTTGTGGGGCGCGCTGTTTCTGGGCGAACCGCTATCAATGGCCCATCTGTATGGCGGGCTGCTGATTGCGCTGGCGTTGTGGCTGGTGCTTAAGCCCGGGGCGGCAGCCAAGGTCTGAACCTGTAGCCGCTGCCTGCGGCAGCGGCTACAAAAGCATGTGCTTCAGGTGGTTTTACGGAACACAAACATCAGCCCGATGATAATCATCGCCATCCCGAGCAAACTCAACGCTGCGAGTTTGTTGCCAAATATCAGGTAGTCCATGATCGCGGTTACCGCAGGCACCAGGTAAAACAGGCTGGTGACGTTGACCAGATTGCCTCTGGCAATCATCCGGTACAGCAACAAGGTTGCCAATACCGAAACCACCAGCCCCATCCACAACACCGGCACGACAAAGCCCGCGCTGCGTTCAAAGTGAAAGGGCTGAAACGGCACAAATACCGCACACACCAGCAAACCGGCGAGGTATTGCAGGGGCAACGTGCCTAGCGGGTTCCGGGTGATGCGCTTTTGCATCAAGGTGCCTGCCGTCATGCTGGCCAGTGCCAACAGAGCATACAACATCCCGGCCCACGACAACCCCGCCAGGCCGATGCCCTGATACACCACCAGAACCAGCCCGGCGAGACCCAGCAGCAACCCCAGGGAGCGGCTAAAGGAATGCCTGCGCTCCATGATCACAGCAGTGAGGATCGGTTGCACACCCATGACCGTAGCCATAACCCCGGGTGTCACTTTCAGATCCAGCGCCAGCAGATAAAAAATCTGATACGCCCCCAGTAACACCACGCCCGTAGCCAATGCATAACTGATCGCCCTTCTGCCACGGGGCAACTGAAACTTCATCAGCGGAATAATCAGCACCAGCGCCAACAGGGCAATGGCAAAACGAATCAACAAAAAGGCAAACGGCGACGCATGCGCCAGCCCCCACTTGGAGAAAATCGCACCGCTGCTCCACAGCAGTACGAACAGGCACGTAGACGCAGCCGCCAGCGCGGACTCTTTAGAAATCGAAAACATGGGTAACACCTGTCATCAGGCAAAAAAGCCAACTCAGCCGAGGCTGAAATTCAGTGTTTTTTTAGACGGGTACGGGCAGCCGAGCGATCTGCTCAGCCCGCAACAACACCCGGTGGCGATACGACGACGTACACCACAGTGCGGCTGACAGGAGGGGGATAGTGACTGATCTGCACAGGCTGTTGATTTCCGCACGGATCGACGCCAGCAGTGACTGCTGAAACGGCGACGCTATGTGAGAGGGAAACCGGCATGGGCTGATCTTTTTGAAGAGAAGTATCGAGCGCCGACTATAACCAGCGCTCGACATTAATTGCAATGACTCATCTGATTAAAAACAGGCGAGAGTCGAGTAAAACAGCGGGCTACCTTTTCACTTGATCAGCCTTATGCCAAGACCCAGAAACCGGCTCAAGCACCAGCTTTTGAAATCACAAGCCAGGGCGGCGGCTTGCTCGATACTGGCTGACACGCCGACAACACTGCCCGGCAGAGCCGTACAATTGAAGCCCATCGATTCACGAGCGCTTGAGGCACTAAATGGCTGGGGAGACGGTGTTCACTTCTCATGGGAGGAAATACCCATCTGGAAAGCCAAGGAGCCCTGGTCATTCGACCTATCCATCTGGTCCGGCTCAGAGCTGTGCGGTCTGTGCTTCGCCAATCCCAACCAGAGCCGTTTGCGCACCAAAATTGTCAGGCTTGAAGATAAACCTGACAACTGGCATCCACTGAAGAACCGCATCGCCGCAATTGCGATGATTGCTGTCGAACAATACTCGCGAAAGGTCGGTAGCCAGTGGCTGGAAATTCAAGAACCGGCCCAGGGAGCCATAAAGGTCTACCAGGAACTGGGGTTTCAATTCGATCCATTTGGACGACTTGTTGTCCGCCTGGAGAACGACTAACATCGACATCACTGTACAATAAACAATCAAAATGGTGGCAATATGTCTGTCACGATCACACCTCCCGCCTCCAACCAAGCCAAGCCTCGTAATCAGAGCGAGCCAGGCAAAGCGGCCGTGTCTGCCACTCAGCAGCGTTTTTTGAGCGTTGCACTCAACGGTAGTAAAGTTGAGGAACCTGCAGGTGTTCTAGCGGGTAGCTGACTGGAAAAATTCCAAAAAAAACCGCTCCCTATAGAGCGGTTTTTTTGTGCTTCTTGAAATCAGCCAAACAACCAGCGCCACAGCAGTACCAGCACGATAACCGCCAATATCGGCCGGGCGATGCGGTACAGCTTGGGATTACGGCGTTTCCACTGTTTGACCACACCGCTGAAGCGGTCGCTGAAGGTTTTACTCCAGGCGTATGCCTTGTTGATCCCGCCTACGCGTTCGTCATCGAGGTTCTGCGGAGCAGTGGCTTTACCCAGCTGCGCGCTGACCCAACGGTTGATCCGGGTCATCAGGGGGCTGGTGAGTGGCCGCTCGATGTCGCAAAACAGGATGACGCGGGTGATGTCGGTTTCGTTTTTGACCCAGTGCACGTAGGTCTCGTCGAACATCACGTCTTCACCGTCGCGCCACGCATATTCTTCGCCATCGACGAAGATACGGCAGGCATCGGAGTTGGGAGTCGACAGGCCCAGGTGATAGCGCAGCGATCCGGCGAACGGGTCACGATGCGGGTTGAGGTGGCTGCCGCCCGGCAACAAGGCAAACATTGCGCCTTTGACATTGGGGATGCTGTTGACCAGCTCAACGGTTTTTGGGCACAGCAACTCGGCCGATGGCAGCGCCTTGTCGTACCACTTGAGGTAAAAACGCTTCCAGCCTTTCTTGAAAAACGAGCCAAAACCGGCGTCGTTGTTCTTTTCTGCGGCGCGAATATAGCCCTCGTCGAACAAATGCATGGCTTCTTCGCGGATCGCTTGCCAGTTGTCCTTGAGCACATCCAGCTCGGGGAACTTGCTGCGGTCCAGGTACGGTTTGGACGGCACACCGGAGAACAGGTACATCAAGGCGTTGTACGGCGCAAAGAACGCGGAGTGGTTGACGAACTGGCGCAACACCGGCAACCGTGCCTTGCCGCGAAAATGCACGTACAGGATGCTGCCGACAAACAGCAGTATGAGCCCTGCCTTGATGGCGAAGGATAAGGTCATGCAACAACTCCTCGAAAATACCGTGCGGCACCAATCGCCCGACGTGGCAGCCGGCCATGATAAACACTACAGGCATAGGACAAAACCCACAAAAACCAATATTCAGGGCAATGACCGACACCAAAGGCAATGATTATGCATTTTGAGGTGGAAAACAGTTTGATTTGGGTCAGGCAACGGCTGTAGCCGCTGCCGCAGGCTGCGATAAGGGCCAAAAGACCTTCATTGTAGATCCAAAACCCGAGGCGCTACGCCCATCGCAGCCTGCAACATAGTGTTACTGGTGCAGTTCCTGCTCACTGAACATGTCGCTAAACAGGAAACTCGACAGGTAACGCTCACCCGAATCCGGGAGGATCACGACAATGGTTTTGCCTTGCATTTCCGGGGTTTCTGCCAAACGGGCGGCAGCGGCCATCGCTGCGCCGCTGGAGATTCCGCACAAGATGCCTTCTTCATGCATCAGTCGCAGGGCCATGGCTTTGGATTCGTCGTCGCTGACCAGTTCAACCTTGTCGAGAATCGACAAGTCGAGGTTTTTCGGTACAAAACCGGCACCAATGCCCTGGATCTTGTGTGGAGCAGGCTTGATTTCTTCACCAGCCAACGCCTGAGTGATCACCGGCGAGGTGATGGGCTCTACCGCAACCGACAGGATCGGCTTGCCCTGAGTGTGTTTGATATAGCGCGAAATCCCGGTAATCGTACCGCCAGTACCTACGCCAGACACCAGCACGTCAACCCCACCATCGGTGTCGTTCCAGATTTCCGGGCCGGTGGTTTTTTCGTGAATCGCCGGGTTGGCCGGGTTTTCAAACTGTTGCGGCATAAAGTAATTGACCGGGTCACTGGCCAGAATTTCAGCAGCCTTGTCGATCGCACCTTTCATACCCTTGGCCGGCTCGGTCAAGATCAGTTCGGCACCCAGAGCCTTAAGCACCTTGCGGCGTTCGATGCTCATCGATGAAGGCATGGTCAGCACTAATTTGTAACCGCGCGCTGCCGCGACAAACGCTAGGCCGATCCCCGTATTCCCCGACGTAGGTTCGATGATGGTCATGCCCGGCTTGAGTACACCGCGGCTCTCGGCATCCCAGATCATATTGGCGCCAATCCGGCATTTCACCGAATAGCCAGGGTTACGACCTTCGATCTTGGCCAGGATCGTCACGCCGCGCGGCGCGATGCTGTTGATCTGCACTAAAGGCGTGTTACCGATGGATTGGGCGTTATCTGCAAAAATGCGGCTCATGGCGGGGTCCTTATGCACCTTTTGGGAAGATCTCAAGGGTAGGCCTCACGCTTACATGCGTCCAGTCATGGCGTGACGCCTCATTCAGAGACTGAATGGCGCGTCTGCGTTCTCGTTATGCGGGCAGCGCGTTATAGTCGGACATACTTTTTAGTTGTCCCGCCCTGCCCCTTGCAGGCCCCGGGTTATGGTTTGAGGAATTGCAGATGAAGTTTGAAGGCACTCGCGCCTATGTGGCCACCGACGACCTGAAGCTGGCGGTCAACGCGGCGATCACTCTGGAACGCCCACTACTGGTCAAGGGCGAACCCGGTACAGGCAAGACCATGCTTGCCGAGCAGTTGGCCGAATCCTTTGGCTGCAAGCTGATCACCTGGCACATCAAGTCCACCACCAAGGCTCATCAGGGCCTGTACGAGTACGACGCGGTCAGCCGCCTGCGTGACTCGCAGTTGGGTGTCGACAAGGTGCACGATGTTCGCAACTACCTGAAAAAAGGCAAGCTTTGGGAAGCCTTCGAGGCCGAAGAGCGCGTCATCCTGCTGATTGACGAAATCGACAAGGCTGACATCGAGTTCCCTAACGATTTGCTGCAAGAACTCGACAAGATGGAGTTCTACGTTTACGAGACGGATGAAACGATCAAGGCCAAGGTCCGCCCAATCATCATCATTACCTCCAACAACGAAAAAGAGCTGCCGGACGCTTTCCTGCGCCGCTGCTTCTTCCACTACATCAACTTCCCGGATCGCACCACACTGCAGAAAATCGTCGACGTGCACTTCCCCGACATCAAGAAAGAGCTGGTCAGCGAAGCGCTTGACGTGTTTTTCGACGTGCGCAAGGTGCCAGGGCTAAAGAAAAAACCTTCGACCTCCGAGCTGGTCGACTGGCTCAAGCTGCTGATGGCCGACAACATTGGCGAAGCCGTGTTGCGCGAACGCGATCCGACCAAGGCCATTCCGCCACTGGCGGGCGCGCTGGTGAAAAACGAGCAGGACGTGCAATTGCTTGAGCGCCTGGCGTTTATGAGCCGTCGCCCCAATCGCTGATTTTTCAAGAAGGCGATAAGCATGCTGCTTAACCTGTTCAATGAAATGCGTGCGGCCAAGGTGCCAGTATCCGTGCGCGAGCTGCTGGACCTGATCAACGCCCTGAAACACCGCGTGACCTTTGCCGACATGGACGAGTTTTATTACCTGGCGCGCACGATCCTGGTGAAGGATGAACGTCATTTCGACAAGTTCGACCGGGCGTTTGGCGCCTATTTCAATGGCTTGCAAAACCTCAACGAACACCTTGAGGCCTTGATCCCCGAAGACTGGCTGCGCAAGGAGTTCGAGCGTTCGCTGAGCGACGAAGATCGTGCGCAACTCCAGTCCTTGGGCGGCCTGGACAAGCTGATCGAAGCGTTCAAGCAACGCCTTGAGGAGCAAAAGGAACGCCATGCCGGTGGCAACAAATGGATTGGCACGGGCGGTACCAGCCCGTTCGGCTCGGGTGGTTATCACCCCGAAGGGATTCGCGTGGGCGATGCCGGGGCGCGTCAGGGCAAGGCGGCCAAGGTCTGGGAGCAGCGCGAATACAAGAACCTCGACGATCAGGTCGAGCTGGGCACGCGCAATATCAAGGTTGCGCTACGGCGCCTGCGCAAATTCGCCCGCCAGGGCGCGGCGGATGAACTGGATATCGACGGCACCATCGACCACACCGCCCGTGATGCCGGCCTGCTGAATATTCAGATGCGCCCCGAGCGTCGCAACAACATCAAACTGCTGTTGCTGTTCGACATCGGCGGCTCGATGGACTCCCACGTCAAGACGTGCGAAGAGCTGTTTTCGGCCTGCAAAACCGAGTTCAAACATCTGGAGTACTACTACTTTCACAACTTCATTTATGAATCGGTGTGGAAGAACAACCAACGCCGCCAGGTTGAGCGCATCTCGACCCAGGACCTGCTGAACAAGTACGGTGCCGACTACAAAGTGATTTTTATCGGCGACGCGGCGATGGGTCCGTATGAGATTACCCACGCGGGGGGCAGTGTCGAGCACTGGAACGAAGAGCCAGGCTACAAGTGGATGCAACGCTTTATGGAGAAGTACAAAAAACTTATCTGGATCAATCCATACCCCAAGGACACGTGGAACTACACGGCTTCCACCGGGATCGTGCGTGACCTGATCGAAGATCGCATGTACCCGCTGACCCTTGACGGGCTGGAAGAAGGGATGCGGTTTTTGGCGAAGTGATTTTTCATGAACCTTGTAGATACTCTGGAGCCGCTGCCGCAGGCTGCGATGGGCAGCGCAGCGGCTACAGAGATACTTCAAGCGTGGGAGCGAGCCTGTTCGCGAAGATCATTCGCGAGCAGGCTCGCTCCCACTGGGGCTTGACCTGGAACAGAGTATCTACAAAGTGATTCAGCCGAATCGCTGCATGAATCCCACCATCTGACGTTGCGCAGCTTCCTGGGTGGTGGGCCGCATGGACACGCCCTCCCCCGGCAAGCACTGGGCCAGACGCGCCAGAGCCAATGGCGTCAAGGCACCAAGCCGCGGATAGCCGCCAATGGTCTGACGGTCATTGAGCAGCACGATTGGCTGGCCATCGGGCGGCACTTGAATCGCCCCCAGCGGTATCCCTTCTGAAATCATCGGTGCGCCCTGATAGACCAGCGCTGGCCCCAACAAGCGAATCCCCATGCGGTCGGCCCGGGCGTCCAGAGTCCAGGAGCTGTTGAAAGCATCGAAGGTACTTTGCCCGCTGAAAGCTCCAATTTGCGCACCCAGCACCACATCCAGCGCAGGATTGGCACTGAACACCGGTTGCAGCCCACGGGGTAGTTCGCGCAGCGGCTGTGCATGCCCGGCAAAACTCAGTTCATCGCCTGCGACCAGCCCGCGACCGAAGCCATCCGGCCCACCGAGTTGCTCACGGGCTACCGTGGCGCAACTGCCCAAGACTTGAGGCGCATTGAAACCTGCGGGAGCCGCCAGATAAGCCCGGGCGCCGATCAGCGGCTGGGTAAATGTGAGAGTCTGGCCTTTTTTCAAGTCGAAACTGCGCCAGGGCTTCAGCGCCTGCCCGTCAACTGTGGCAGCAAGGTCGGCGCCCGCCAATGCCAGGCTGCAATCAGCCTGGGCAACAAGGCTCAAGCCACCGAGAGTGATTTCGATAACCGCCGCATCCGGCGAATTACCCAGCAGCCAATTGGCCCACGCCATCGACAGCCAATCCGCGGCACCGCCCTGGGTCACGCCCAAATGCCGCACGCCAAAACGTCCTGCGTCCTGCAACAGGCACAACGGCGTGCTGGCTCGAATCAATAATTGGCTCATGCCAGGGCCTCCTGAGGGGTATCGTCACCGCCTAAACGGATGAATTCAGCGTGGGAAACAGGCGCGAATTGCACCGTATCGCCGGGCTGCATCAGGCTGTAGCCATCACGTTCACGGTCAAACAACGCGCTCGGGGTACGCCCGACCAGGTTCCAGCCGCCGGGGGACTGCGCCGGGTAGGCGGCGGTCTGACGCTCGGCAATCCCGACGCTGCCGCTGGCGACGCGCTTGCGCGGGGTGTTCAGGCGTGGGGCGGCCAGCGCCTCTTCGACCAGGCCCATAAAGGCAAAGCCTGGAGCAAAGCCCAGTGCAAACACCTGGTACTGATGCTCGCTGTGACGGCGAATGACCTCACTCACAGAGCAACCTGCGCGCTGGGCCAGCAAGGTGAGTTCCGGGCCCACGCTCAAGTCGTACCACACCGGCAGAACATGGCACTGGCCACGGTTTTGGGTTTCCGGGCGCAGGTCGGTCATGGCCTCGGCGATCAACTCCCGAGCCTGAGCTGGACTTAGCGCCAGCCCGTCGTAATGCACCATCAGGGTGGTGTAGGACGGCACCAGATCGATTAACTGCCCGGCGAAGCAGGCCCGCAATCGTTCGCAGGCGGCCAGCATCCACGGCATGTTGGCTTCGGCGATTTCATCGAACAAACGTAGCATCAGGCAGTCGATGGCCACCACTTCGATACGCGGCGTCATGCCTGAGCCTGCTGGCTCAAAGCCTCGCGAATGCGCTGCACGGCGGCAACCGAGCTGGCGTTATCGCCATGCACACACAGGGTATTGGCATGCAGTAGCAAGGCGCTTCCATCACTGGCAACCAGAGCCTTGCCCGCAGCGATGGTCAGGGCCTGTTGCACGATGACATCCGCTTCGTGGTGCACGGCCCCCGGCAACTGACGCGAGACCAAATGCCCGGCGCTGTCGTAAGCGCGGTCAGCGAAAGCTTCAAACCACAGGGTGATACCGAACTCATCGCCAATCGCCTGGGCGGCGCTGTTGTCGCGGGTAGCCATCAGCATCAGCGGCAAGCTTGAATCATAAGCGGCCATGGCCTGAATCACTGCCCGCAGCTGTGCGGGGTTGGCCATCATGTCGTTGTACATTGCGCCGTGAGGTTTGACGTAGCTGACCCGGGCACCCTGCGCCCGGCAAATGCCATCCAGCGCGCCGATCTGATAGTGCAACAAGTCCTGCACTTCTTGTGCTGAATAGGCCATGGAACGGCGACCAAAGCCCGCCAGGTCCTGATACGCAGGATGGGCTCCGATTTGCACGTCGTGCGCCAAGGCCAGGGCCACGGTTTTGCGCATGATGCTCGGGTCGCCGGCGTGAAAGCCGCAGGCGATGTTGGCGCAATCGATAAACGGCATGACTTCGGCATCCAGGCCCATGGTCCAGCTGCCAAAACTCTCACCAATGTCGCAGTTCAATAACAGGCGGCTCACGATGATGCTCCTGTGGTCTTTTTATAGTTTAGGTGTGGAGCATTTTTCGACAGCCGCACGCCGTTCGTCCAACTAATAAAAGCCGGACTCGGGCATAAAAATAATTTGATTGCTTCTAACCACACGCACAAATTTTTGTGGGAGCCAGCCAGCTCGCGAAGGTCGTTAACAGTAGCGCGCGTTTACAAGCTTACCGTGCGCTCTTGAGATCTTCGCGAGCAGGCTCGCTCCCACGATCAGTAGCTGCGCTCGCGTCGGGCCAGACGTTCGCGTTGGCGTTTGCCACCGAGTACCACCCAGTCCACCAGCCTGAAGAACCCCTCGATCATAAAGGAGAACAACAAGGCCCCTGCCATAGCCCAGCCTATGGCGCTTGGCGACAGCAAGACCTGATAGGTGTAGGCGTTGAGGGTTTCCTGGCGGATGGCCGGGTCGGCCGCATACGCTACTTGCAGGGCGCGCATGTACCACGGGCCTTGCATGGCCTGGAACTGCTCGTCGAGCAGGCGCTGACGGTTGAGCAAGGTGCCGAGGCTGGTGGCATCGCTGCGGAAGACCGGGTCGTCGCTGGCCTGGTAATGTGCCACCAGCGCTTGCAGGTCACCTTTGAAAAACTGGTTGGCAGTGTTCTGGAAGCCCGTCAACCCGGTCTGGGCCTCGATCAGATGAGCTTCAACGCGATTGGCGTAATCATTGATAAACCCAGGCACTTGCACACCGAGGAGCAGCCCAAGGGTAAACAACACCAACCGCAGGTAGCTCAAGAACATACACGCCTATCCTTATTCGGTTGTGCCCTGGCTGACGCATTCACCGCGTCGCCACAGGCTCCATTGGCCCGGCTCGTAGCGGGTCCAGGTTTCGTTTTCGGTCAAAGGCTCGGTGGCGATCACGGTGACCACATCGTTAGGCGTGGTTTCGGCCTGAAAATCGACGATCACGTCGACATCTTTCAAGCGTGCCGGGCCAAACGGGGCGCGACGGGTAATTTGCGCCAGCTTGGTCGAGCAATAGCAAAACAACCAGTCACCGTCGCTGAGCAGGCAGTTGAACACGCCTTTGCTGCGAAACTCGGCGCAGGCCGCTACCAGCACCGGCAGAATGCTCTCAACGTCGACCGGCTCGGGGAAGGCTTCGCGCACCCGGTTAAGGAGATCACAGAACGCCGCTTCGCTGTCGGTATCGCCTATGGGACGGTAAAAGCTCGTGCTCGGGGAAAAGTCGGCCAACTGACCGTTATGCGCGAAACACCAGTTACGCCCCCACAGCTCACGGACAAACGGGTGAGTATTGGACAGGCACACCTTGCCCACGTTGGCCTGGCGGATATGGCCAATCACCACTTCACTTTTGATCGGGTAACGCTGTACCAACAAAGCGACTTCGGAGTCGCAACTGGCGGCCGGGTCCTGGAACAGGCGCAGGCCACGGCCTTCGTAGAAGGCAATGCCCCAGCCATCACGATGCGGGCCAGTACGCCCGCCGCGCTGCATAAGCCCGGTAAAGCTGAACACAATATCGGTCGGGACGTTGGCGCTCATGCCCAATAATTCACACACGCTCGCACTCTCGCATTCAGGCTCGACGAAATAGGATTACAGCCGCGGCTCGACCCGGGACGGGGCCGATGCACGCGATGCGCCTTGTGGCGCATAACGATCATTGCCGGCCGAGCCAAATGGCTGGTCGTCTTCAGGATCGTGTTGATGGGCTTGTGCTGCCGCGTCGGCTTGCGCCTTGCGCGCCTTGCTGGCGCGCTCGATTGGCCAGCGGATCAACACAAACACAGCGTATAGACACAGCGCAATAATGGCGTACATCAGCAGGTCAGAGACGGCACGCCAAGCGTTGTTGCCGACTTTAAACGCCAGATCCAGCGCGGTAATAGCCACCGCTGGCGCGAATTGCTCTTTGACCGGGTCAATAATGGTCGGACTGAACAGCAGCACGGCCATTAACACGCGCAATGGTTCGCGCAGCCAGCGCCACATGAAGCGGGTCAGGCGGCACCATACGAGCAGGCAGCCAAAAGCTGCAAAGGCGTAAAGGCCCCAGGCGATCAGATAGTCGTTCTCGGTCATGGTATCCATGGTCGGCAGGCAATGAGACGCTATGATAACGGCTTTTAGGCAGTGCGGCTGCAACGCCGTCAGCGCCACTTCTTTTCATGCAGGTTTCAGAGAACACTTAATGACCGAATCAGCCCACGCCAATAGCGCTCCTATCGCACATAAGGTTGAGGGCTCAGACCCCTACTCGTGGTTGCAAAATCGCGATAGCGATGAAGTTTTAGACTACTTGAAAGCCGAAAACAGCTATCAGGAGGCACAACTGGCCGATCAGGCCACCTTGCGTGAGACGCTGTTTCAAGAGATCAAGGGCCGAATTCGCGAAACCGACCTGTCACTGCCCTCCCCTTGGGGGCCGTATCTGTACTACACCCGCACCAATGCCGGCGATGAGTACGCTCGCCATTACCGCTGCCCGCGCCCGGCCGATGACAGTCAGCAGGTCGACGAAAACGCCGAACACTTGCTGCTGGACCCCAACGCCCTGGCCGATGGCGGGTTTATTTCCCTGGGCGCATTCAGCATCAGCCCTGATCAGCAGCGGCTTGCCTACAGCCTGGACACCAGCGGTGAAGAGGTTTATCGCCTGTTTGTCAAAGAACTGAGCAGTGGCGCTGTTACCGAACTGCCATTTGAAGACTGCGATGGCAGCATGACGTGGGCCAATGACAGCCAGACGCTGTTTTTCGCCGAGCTTGACGACACCCATCGCCCGCACAAGTTGTTGCGTCATACCTTGGGCGAGACGCACGCCCACGAGGTGTTTCATGAGCCGGACGGACGTTTCTTCCTGCATTGCTATCGTTCGAGTTCCGAGCACCAGCTGATTTTGCTGCTCAACAGCAAAACCACCAGCGAAAGCTGGGTGCTGGACGCCGATCAGCCGCAGCAAGCCTTTAGCTGCTTGGCACCACGGGTTGAAGGGCACGATTACAGCGTCGATCACGGCCTGTACGAAGGCCAATGGGCCTGGTTTATCCGCACCAATCAGGACGGCATTAATTTTGCCCTCTATTACGCCCTCGGCGAGGTGCCGACGCGCAATGACTGGCAGCAACTGATCGCCCACAGCGACAGCGTGATGCTGGAAGGCATGACTCTGAACTCCCAAGCCTTGTGCTTGAGCCTGCGTGAAGGCGGCCTGCCGATCATTGAAGTGCGCCCCAACGATCTGCCGTCGTATCGCGTGCAATTGCCGGACGCGGCCTACAGCCTATATGTGCAAGACAGCCTGGAATTTGACAGCAAGCATATTCGCCTGCGTTACGAAGCACTAAATCGCCCGGCACAAGTTCGACAACTGACGCTCAGCACCGGCGCGCAAAACGTGCTCAAGGAAACCCCGGTACTGGGGCCATTCAATGCCGATGACTACGTCAGCCAGCGCTTGTGGGCTACCGCACCGGATGGCACTCAGGTGCCGATCAGCCTGGTGGTCAAACGCGACGTCCTGGGCCAGCCTGTGCCGCTCTACCTGTATGGCTACGGCGCCTACGGTGAAAGTCTCGACCCGTGGTTTTCCCATTCGCGCCTGAGCCTGCTCGATCGAGGCGTAGCCTTTGCCATCGCCCATGTGCGTGGTGGCGGTGAACTGGGCGAAGCCTGGTATCGCGCGGGAAAACAGGAACACAAACACAACACGTTCAGCGATTTTATCGCCTGTGCCGAACACCTGATCGAACAGGGCCTGACCCGTAGCGAACAATTGGTCATCAGTGGTGGCAGTGCTGGCGGGCTGCTGATTGGTGCGGTGCTCAATCAACGTCCTGAGCTGTTCAAGGCGGCGATTGCCGAAGTGCCGTTCGTGGATGTGCTCAACACCATGCTCGACCCGGACCTGCCGTTGACCGTCACCGAATACGACGAATGGGGCAACCCGCAAGAGCCAGAGGTGTATGAGCGGATCAAGGCCTACGCACCGTATGAAAACGTCACAGCGCAAGCGTATCCGGCGATGCTGGTAATTGCTGGCTACAACGACAGTCGCGTGCAGTATTGGGAAGCTGCCAAATGGGTGGCCAAACTGCGCGCCAGCAAAACCGACGACAACCTGCTGCTGCTCAAGACCGAGCTGGAAGCAGGCCATGGCGGCATGAGCGGGCGTTATCAGGGCTTGCGCGATGTGGCGCTGGAATATGCGTTTGTGTTCAAGGTGCTGGGTATTTAACGGTCACGTAGCAGCTGACGAGCTCCGCGAGGCTGCGTCCGACGATGCAATCGTCGTAAACCCGGTATCCGCGATGTCTCTGAAACACCAAGGCTGAGTGGTTTTACGACTGCTTCGCAGCCGAACGTAGCCTCGCTCTACTCGTCAACTGCTACAGGGGTTTTGCTCGCCTTCGCGCTGTTCGTCGGCTACACACGCTCGCGTACAGTCAGTCCTGAGAGGTTTTACCTTTCGAGTCTTTCGGTTCAAGCCCCGGTAGCGCTTGATCCTTGGGCGGTTGCGGCAGATCAATCGGTGGCAGCGGGATCAGGCTGCCACTCCCGGCTACCGGTTTTGGCACAGCGCGCGGGGTGATTTGCGGGTACGGGGTTGGCGTGGCAGTGCCTGGCGAACCCGGTGCCGCAGTCACGGGTGCGCTCGGAACAGTGGTTAATTCCGTTGCCTGGGCTGCACTTATCAAGAGCGCGCTCCATACAATGGCCGTTAGAATAGTGCGTTTCATCAATCACTCCGTTGCCAGACCGGCTTGTCTGCCCTCAGGCTACTCGTAACCTGCGGTTTTTGCCCCCTTCAATGAGATTTCCATGAAACGTTTTGTTTTGCTCGACACCACTCCAATCCCCGAAAACGGCGGTGCCTTGTGCCTGTTCGAGTATGGCGAAGACTTCGTGATCAAGATTCAGGGCGGTGACGGCGGCCAGCTGATGAACACCCGCATGCATGGCTCCGAAGACGCACTGGCCGAAATCCCCTGCCGCAAGGTCGCCGGGCGTCCGCAGTCGCGGGTCCTGATTGGCGGTCTGGGCATGGGCTTCACCCTGGCCTCGGCGCTCAAGCATTTGGGCAAGACTGCCGAAGTGGTAGTCGCCGAACTGGTACCCGGCGTCGTTGAATGGAATCGCGGCCCGCTGGGCGAAAAATCGGGTAACCCGCTACAGGACCCACGCACCGTGATCCGCATGGAAGACGTCGCCAAGGTCCTGCAAGCCGAACCCAGTGGTTTTGATGCGATCATGCTCGACGTCGACAACGGCCCTGAAGGCCTGACCCAAAAAGCCAATAGCTGGTTGTACTCAGCGGGCGGTTTGAGCGCCTGCGCCAAGGCCCTGCGCCCAAAAGGCGTGCTGGCGGTCTGGTCTGCCAGCGCTGACAAACAGTTTTCGGACAAACTGCGCAAAGCCGGTTTCAAGGCTGAAGAAGTGCAGGTGTTTGCCCACGGCAACAAGGGCACCCGGCACACGATCTGGATTGCAGAAAAAATCAAAGGCTGATCAACAGCTAAACTTAGCGACATAACCGTCATTAGTCTTACAAGGTGAACCCATGAGTTCGGCGAACCCACCCTCCCACACCGCCAAGCTGGATCGCATCCTGGCCGATGCCCAGCGTGACCGCGAAATGGGCTACCGCGACAAAGCCCTGAAAATGTACCCACACGTGTGCGGCCGCTGCGCCCGTGAGTTTGCTGGCAAGCGCCTGAGCGAGCTGACGGTGCACCACCGCGACCACAACCACGATAACAACCCGCAAGACGGTTCCAACTGGGAACTGCTGTGCTTGTACTGCCACGACAACGAGCACTCTCGTTACACCGATCAGCAGTACTTTTCGGAAAGCTCCACCAGCAGCCCGAAAATTGCCAAGGCCACCCACAACCCGTTCGCGGCGTTGGCCGGGCTGATGAAGAAAGACGAGTAGCACACCGCCACTCCCACCGCAGGCCTATGCTGTGCCAATGCCGTATACTCGCGTCTTTTTTCGCAAAGGCTCGGGCACGTGGCAAACAAACGGTACAGCTGCATTGGTTTGTATAACCCCAAATCACCGGAAAACGTCGGCTCGGTGATGCGTGCGGCTGGTTGCTATAACGTGGCGTCGGTGTTTTACACCGGTAAACGCTATGAGCGCGCTCGCGACTTCGTCACCGACACCAAGAAAATCCATCAGGATATTCCTCTGATCGGTATCGACGATCTGAAAAAAATCATTCCGCTGGGCTGTATCCCGGTCGCGGTTGAGATGGTCGAGGGCGCGCGCTCCTTGCCTGAGTACACCCACCCTGACCGGGCGATTTATATTTTCGGCCCGGAAGACGGCTCGCTCGGCAAGGACGTGCTCGACTGGTGCGAAGACGTGATTTACATCCCTACCACGGGCTGCATGAACCTGGCCGCAACGGTCAATGTGGTGCTTTACGACCGTTTGGCCAAGGGCAAAAACACCCGCTCCGGGCCCAAGTTCGGCTAAGTCAGACCTTGTCTTTATTCTGCTGGCTGGAGCTCCAATCCACCAGCAGGCTATATGCGATGGCAAGCAAGGTTGGGCCGATAAACAGGCCGATGAAACCAAAGGCTATCAAACCGCCAAACACGCCAAGCAGGACGATTACCAGCGGCAGGTTGCCGCCCCTGCTGATCAGATATGGTTTAAGCACGTTATCGACACCGCTGATGATCAGCGTGCCCCAAACACCCAGGAAGATCGCCATCCCGTAATCGCCCTTCCAGGCCAGCCAAGCCGTGGCCGGAATCCAGATCAGCGGCGGCCCCATCGGGATCAGGCTGAGCAGGAACGTTGCCAGCCCCAGCACCAATGCACCGGGCACTCCAGCGATAAGAAAGCCGATCAGCGCCAGCAATGCCTGGGCAGCTGCGGTGCCGATCACACCGTTAACCACTCGCTGCACAGTGCCCGCTACCAGCTCCTGGTAGTAGTCGGCACGATCACCAATCAACCGCTCAAGCAGACCGTGTACAAAGCTCGCCAGCCGCGGGCCATCACGGTAAAAAAAGAACACAAAGACAATACTCAGCGTCAATTCAAGAATGCCACCGCCGATCTGTGCACTGCGAGCCAGTAACCAGTTACCCACCTGCCCCAGGTAGGGCTTGACCGCCAGAAGCATCGCCGCGCCCTGTTCATCGATGGTGTTCCATATCCCCACCAGACGTTCGCCCACCAGCGGGATACCGGCAATCCAGGCCGGAGCATCTGGCAAGCCTTCGAGCTGCACATCCTTGACGAAGGTGGTGGCATCACGCACATGGTCTGCCAGGTTTAGCCCCAGCCACACCAGCGGCACGGCCACCAACAGCATCCAGCCCAGGGTCAGGATGCTCGCGGCCAGCGATTCGCGGCCCTTGAGCAAGCGTGTCAGCAGGCGCATCAGCGGCCAACTGGCAAACGCCAGCACTGCGCCCCAGAACAAGGCTGACCAGAATGGCGCCATCACCCACAGGCTGGCACCGAACAACACCAGCAGCAGAATCTGCACCAGCAGGCGATCGTTATTGAGCATGTATGTTCCGCAGAAAATTCAGAATAAAAGAAGGACGACGACTACGCAGAGTGTAGCCGTCGTTTGAAAAAGTTTAGCGTAGCAACTCGATATGCAGGCCCTTGGCCTGACCATTACCCAGTTCCATTCGGGCAGCCCGTACCCCGTTACTGATCAACGCATCGCGCCAGGCGGAAGCCTGGGCACCGGTCAAACTGACCCTGGAAGTCGCATCAAGGTTCAATGCTCTTGAGATCAACGTCAGCCACTGTGCATCCGGCTCACCGCTGAGCTTGGGGAAGTCCAGTTCGCCGGTACTTTTCAACTGGCGCTGCAAGGTGGCCG
This sequence comes from Pseudomonas sp. ML2-2023-6, assembly GCF_037055265.1. NCBI lineage: Bacteria > Pseudomonadati > Pseudomonadota > Gammaproteobacteria > Pseudomonadales > Pseudomonadaceae > Pseudomonas > Pseudomonas sp. ML2-2023-6. The sequence goes on from NZ_CP146347.1 coordinate 4,266,472, forward strand.
AGGTCGGAAGCAACTCACCCAGATCGGCACTCGCCTGCAGTTGTTCGACGTGCAGATAGGCTTTGCGGTTGCCCCGATTGATGCCGTACAAGGCAATCAGTTGGTTCTGCTCGGGAGCCGCTCGACGCAGCAACAAGTAGGTCTGTTGCTCATCAGAACCGACCAGTTTGGAATTACCGAAAATCTCATTGGCCCAGATGCTGCTTTCGCCACAGTCACGAGCCTGGCACCAGAACAGCAATTCGGCACCCTGCTTTTGCAGTGCTTCACGGGCAGCGGTAAAGGCTTCGGTGGCCGAATGTTCGGCAGGCAACTCGTAGGTCACAGCCGTGGTCTGACCACGGGTATTGATCTGTCCCTCGAATCGCAGGCGGCCGCTGATCTTACGGATCGAGCCCATCGGGTAAATACGCTCGACGTCAGGTTTAACGGTGTAATCGACAATTTGCGCGTCCGCGAGGCGCGGCACATCGGGCAAATCGTGGCTACCGGGTACATCACTGGCCCACAGTAGCGGGCTAAAACAGCTCAGTCCCAACGCCCAGATATAACGATTGGGTATTTTCATCGGCGTACATCACCGAGTGCTAGCGTGTGGCTCAGCATCCTCACGATAGAGACCGGGTGGCCTTTCGAGGTCGCAGCGGTGTAGAGATCTATCATGGTTGTCTCCCATTTCAACCCGCCAAGCCTCGACAGTTGGTAGCCGCAAGTCAAGGAACGGCGAAGAACCGATTGAAACAGTCTGCAACAAGGATCGCCCCTGCCTCGTCATTCAGGTGCAAATGATGGCCACCTGGTAACCGTTCCAGTGTGAAGGGTAGTCGATCCAGCAGCTCGGGATGATTGGCCAGCATGCCCTGCTCTGCCACCACCAGCGTCGTAGGGCAACTCACCCGCCGAACGAAGGACATTGCCTGCTCGTCACTCAGGCGCAAGGGCGACGGTAATGTCAGCCGGCTGTCGCTACGCCAGCTGTAACCTCCTGGCACCGGCATCAGACCGCGCTGGGCCAGCAGTTCTGCCGCCTCACGACTGACGGCAACCAGACCTTTCATTCGCGCCTCAACGGCCCGGTCGAGGGTCGGATGCACTGACTTGCGTTTGTGCTCCAGGTCGAGTTGCGCCTGCAGGGCTTGCCCCATGCGCTCAGCCGTATCCCCTTCAGGGCCGCTGCGCAACACGATGCCATCAATCAGCGCCAGCCGGGTCACCCGCTCAGGGAACGATCCGGCAATGACTACCGACACAATCGCCCCCAGCGAGTGGCCCAACAGGGCAAACCGATCCCAACCCAGTTGCTCGGCCACACGCAGCACATCAAAGGCATAGTCCGCCAACGCATACCCGGCTCCGCGTGGCCGGTGATCCGAATGACCATGCCCGGCGAAATCCAGCGCCACGATGCGCAACCCCGACAGTTTTGGCGCCAGCCGGGCAAAGCTGTTGGCGTTGTCCAGCCAACCGTGCAGGGCAATTACGGGCAGCCCGTCTTCGGGACCAAAAATGTGTGCGGCCAGTTCGATATGCGGCAGGCTAAGACGAATTTCTTCAACCACAGGGCTCATGCAAGGTGCTCTTTAGAGGCCAGGATAACGAAGCTCCCAGCGGGCAAAAATCTGTTTCAGCAGGCTGGCGGTGTCCTGCGGCTGCTCCAGCGGGAACATGTGCCCGCCCGGCACACTCAGCGACTCTCCGTTGGGCATGCGGGCAACAGCCTTGGCATGATGGCTCATGACTACCCGGCTGTCGCGCCCGCGAACCACGGTCAACGGCACCTGCAACTGAAAGGCTCGACCGGGACTGGTATGCGGGACGCTGCGATAGATGTCGATCTCTGTTGCCGGGTCAAAGCTCAGCCGCAAGCGGTCATCCACAGGCCGCAACCCGTGCTCCAGATAGGCTTCAAAGCAGTCGGGATCAAAGCTGCGAAACAGCGATTTGCCTGCAAAGTAAGCGCGCGCCGCTTCCCGGTCGGCAAACTCTTCACGCCGTCCCAGCGTGCGACCGGCCGGGGTCAGACGATCGATCAGGCCAAAGCGTTTGGCCGCACGAATCACCCACTGGTCGGTACGCGTCAGCACCGGTGAATCCAGCATGACTACGCCTCGGTACAGGTGCGGACAGCGGATAGCGGCATGCAGATGCAGCATCCCGCCCAGCGAATGGCCCACCCCCAGCACGGGTTCGTCTTGCTGTTGCAGATGGAAGATCAGTTCATCAACAAGGTTGTGCCAGTTGTTGTCCACCGGATAACGCGGGTCATGCCCGTGCTGTGGCAGATGAGCCACGCGGTAATCCGGCGCAAGGGCACGGAACAGCTTTGCGTACGTGGCCGAAGGGAAGCCATTGGCATGGGCGAAAAAAATCTGCCGAGACATACAAGGCGTCCAGATGTAGGAGGTATGCCGTATTGTCTGCAGGAAGATTCTTCATATCAATGACCGTATGCGCCATGAGTGACGACACTACGGCCATTATCTGGCCGTTTGATCACCGAGCTGGTGGTGTTTCACCCAAAGGAACGACGGCGATGGTCAGCCGGGAAATACAGTTGTTTTTGCCGCTGTCATCGCTCAGGCGGATATCCCAGACATGGGTCGTGCGGCCTATGTGCACCGGGCGGGCCACTGCGCTCACCCGGCCGCTACGCACGCCACGCAAGTGGTTGGCGTTGACCTCGAGGCCAACACAATAGAATTTGGTGGTGTCGACACACAGAAAGCTGGCCATCGAACCCAAGGTTTCGGCCAGGACCACCGAGGCGCCACCATGTAACAGGCCAAAGGGTTGATGAGTGCGATGATCGACCACCATGCTCGCGGTGATTGAGTTGTCATCGAAGGCATCGAAGGTGATGTCCAGCACGTCGCAAATCGTGTTGTTGCGCATTGAATTCAAGTACGCCAGATCTGGCGGGGTGGTCCACAAGCTCATGTGGTCATTCCTAGGTCAGTGAATGTGGGTGGCGGAACCATTGGCCTTCAACGCAACGTCAAAATGCCATGGGTCCGCCACCAACTATCTTTCACTACGACCAACATGCGCAACCGCAGGACTGATCAAGGGTGATACGCACTGAGCAAGGTCATGCTGCCCGCCAGCGGCCACTCACCTTCAAGCTCCACCAGGCTGGCCGTCTGCATGGGCTGGGGCTGGCGCAAATGGCCGTGCATCAACAAGCTGATCAACTCGCCCACAAACGGCTGATGGCTGACCAACAATACATTGCCGCTGTCCGCAAGTTTGCTGAGCGCGTCCCTGGGCTCGCTCTCGGGTGTCAGCCACGGCACGGTAATGAGCTCGGAAGTGAAACCCAAGGCCTTGCGTACCAGCTCGGCGGTCTGCTGAGCCCGCACATAAGGGCTGACCAAAATGCAGTCCAGCGGCTGGCCGATCAATCGGGCGGCGCTATGCAGTACTTGCTCCCGACCATGGGCCGTGAGTTCGCGCTCGGCATCTCGCCGGGCGTGGGGCTGGGCTTCGCCATGACGCAAAATCCAGACTTTCATGGCTTGGTCTCTTCGCCCTTGGCGGCTTGCCCGTAAGGCGCTTCACCTTCAGGGGCACGCGGGGCTGGCCAGTCTGCAAACGGCCAGGGTTTTTGCTCGGTGTGAAAGCTGCCGAAACGGCCAATCTGCGCCAAATAAAGGCTCAGGCTGTCGCCAAAGTTCATCAGGCAACCGTTGGGCGCGCCATACACCAAGCGGTAAATCAGTTGCACCAGCACCAGCCCGCCGAGGACCAGTTGTGCGACCTGCCAGACCAGCAAGAAAACCAGCATCCACAGCACGCGCAAAATGATGGACTCGTACTTGGGCGCGTTTTTAGTGTCGTTCATCTACTGCTCCTGTCGTGCTCAGTTAAAACCGCTGGTGGAAATAAAGTCGACATCGGTCTTCGGTTCGCCGCGCATCAACTGCCCGATCACCTGGTCCAGGGTATAACCCTCGAACAAAATAGCGTGCAGGCCAGCAACCAGCGGCATGTATACGTTCAGCTCCTGAGCCTTGGCCTTGAGCACCTTGAGGGTGTTCACGCCTTCGGCCACTTCCCCCAGCCGAGCGACCGCGTCTTCGAGGCTCAGCCCCTGCCCCAAGGCAAAGCCGACCTGGTAGTTACGGCTTTTGGGGGATGAGCAAGTGACAATCAAATCACCTACACCGGCCAGACCGAGAAAAGTCATGGGGTTAGCGCCCTGGCTTACGGCAAATCGGGTCATTTCTGCCAATGCACGGGTAATCAACATGCTCTTGGTATTTTCACCCATGCCCAACGCCACCGCCATGCCGGCGATGATCGCGTAAACGTTTTTCAACGCCCCGCCCAACTCCACCCCAAACCGGTCGGCACTGGCATAGACCCGGAAGGTACGCCCGTGCAGTGCGGCCTGAACGCGACTACAAAGGTCTTCGTCGGCACTGGCGACTACGGTGGCGGTCAGGGCATGCTCGGCAACCTCCCGCGCCAGGTTAGGCCCGGACAGCACGCCAATGCGCGCTTGAGGGGCAATTTCTTCAAGGATTTCGCTCATCAGTTTGAAACTGTGAGCCTCAATCCCTTTGGTCAGGCTGACCAGCATTTTGCCGCTCAAACGCTCGGCATGTGCCGCCAGCACACTGCGCAAGGCGCTGGACGGCAAGGCAACAAAACATAGCTCACAGGCTTCGAGTGCTGCCTGCAGGTCGGTTACCGGCTCGACCCCGGGATGAATCTTGATGCCTTTAAGGTAACGTGGGTTTTCTCGATTGAGGCGAATCGCCTCGGCTTGCTCGGGGTCGCGCATCCACTGATGTACACGATGACCGTTCTCTGCCAGCAAGTTGGCCACGGCGGTGCCAAAGCTTCCGCCTCCCAAGACCGCAATAGCGCGCTGTTCAGTCATATGCAATCCCGTAATCCATCTAGCAGTGGCAATGACGGCATTATACGGAGCACATCACCCGCGACCAGCCCCATGGCATATGGATGGCTTTGACTGAAAAAGTACCGCACCTCGGTTAACATGGTGTTCTGGTTCTCACCTTCAAGAGGCAGCACTGCTGTACTTCAAAATGAACGACTGCAAGTCAAGGATGACAATCAACATAGGCCATGTGTTTGCTGGCTGGCGACTCTCTGAAGGAGCCCCACTCCCATGATGGCTCGCACTCGGTGGGACATCCACACCCGCACTCAGATGATGAGCCTGGGCCCGGCGTTGTTATTGACCTTGTTGTTGATCAGTTTTTTTACCTTTGTAAGAATCCAGGACTTGCGCCAGGAGCTCAAGCACACGGGCCAGTTGATCGCCAACCAACTGGCACCTGCCACCGAGTACGGGGTCATCACCGGGAACACTCATGTTCTGGAAACCCTGATAAACGCCTCTCTGAACATTCCGCACGTACAGTTTGTGCAAGTACAGAACCGTACCAACGACGTGCTGGCCCACGCAGAGCACCCAACATCCAGCGCAGAACAAGGGTCGCAGGTTGAAGTGTTCCAGGCTTCCGTAAGGCTGCAAAAGAACCCCTCGGGGAGTTTTTCTCTGGTGAGCAATGACCAGCTGCCAGCACCCGCAGAAGACTATCTGGGACGGGTACTGGTTGGCATGTCCGGGGAGGCGTTCAGTTCCCGCCAGCAAGAAATCCTGCTCAAGGCCGTGATTCTTGCCTTGTTTGCACTGGGGTTCACTTACCTCCTGGCCAGACGCCTGGCATCAAACTTGTCCAAGCCCATCAGTGATATGAGCAACGCGGTCAAGGCTATCCAGCAAGGCGACTACAAGCGCCCCTTGCCGGTCGTCGACGATGGCGAGCTGGGCAGCCTGGCCCAACACATCAACAACCTGGCCGAGGGCCTTGAACAGGCCAGCCGCGAGCAGCAGACAGCCATTGCGCAGCTGATTCAGACCCGCGAAGAGGCCGAGCGGGCCAACCGCGCCAAAACCGATTTTCTGGCAATGATGAGCCACGAGCTGCGCACGCCAATGAATGGCGTATTAGGGATGCTGCAACTGCTGGAAACCACAGAGATGACCGACGAGCAGGCTGAATATGCCGCCCTCGCGTCGGAGTCCACCGAACATTTGCTCAAGGTCATCAACGATATCCTCGACTTCTCGCGAATCGAACGTTCGGCGCTTGAGCTGGAGCACATCCCCTTCAGCCTTGCAGAGTTGGTCAGCAACTGCGCTCAGGCGTTCCAGCACAGCGCCGGGCAACGCGGGTTGCGTTTGCAACTGACTATCCCCGAGGGTTTGCAAGACTTGCACGTCCTGGGCGACCCGACCCGAATCCGGCAAATTCTGGTCAACCTGATCGGCAACGCCTTGAAGTTCACCGAACATGGCCAGGTGAGTATCGAACCGCTTTGGCAACAGCTGGATCACGAGTTGATCTGGTTTACCTGCGCCGTGCGCGACAGTGGTATCGGCATCAGCAGCGAAAAGCTGGACTCCATGTTTACAGCCTTCCAGCAGGCTGACAGTTCGATTTCGCGGCGTTATGGCGGTACAGGGCTGGGACTGCCCATCGCCCGTACGCTGGCTGAGCGCATGGGCGGCTCACTGCACGCCGCGAGCGAAGAAACACAAGGCTCGGTGTTCACCCTGGAAATCCCGTTGGAGCTGCATCAACCCATAGCACTCAGCCCACGGCCTGTGCCAGAAGCTGAAGCAACATGTACGCCTGGGCGTAAAGTCCTGCTGGTGGAAGATAATCTGGTCAATCAGACCGTGATTGAAGCCATGTTGAGCAGCCTAGGGTATGAGGTGAGTATGGTCAGCGATGGCGCACAAGCCATTCATTTCGCCAACACCGAGCGCTTCGCCGCGATCCTGATGGATTGTCGGTTGCCGATCATCAACGGCTACGAGGCCACTCGGCAAATTCGCCAACTGCCCGGCTGCGCGACCCTGCCCATCATCGCCTTGACCGCCAACGCCTTGCAGGGTGATCGGGAAACCTGCCTGCAGGCTGGAATGAACGATTACCTGGCCAAGCCGTTCAAACGAGCTGATCTGGAACAAATTCTGCAGCGCTGGGTCCAGTAACTTATGGCTAATAAGCCACCTGCGACTGGCGTTAAACACAAAAGTGCGGCAGTCTTAGACACCCGAATGGGCCACTGAACCGGCCCGATTTAAATTTTCAGTGCACAAGTGTACATTCTTGCCCTTTGCGCTGTGACTTTCACTACAACGCAATAGTCTATGTGTAGGCTGGCGAACTGGGACGTGTACGTTTCGGTTGGTCGGGAAGATTTGCCCCACCCTGCCGCATGGGATTATTGAGGAGCTCGCATGACCAAACAAAACGCCTTTACTCGGGAAGATTTGCTGCGCTGTAGCCGCGGCGAGCTGTTCGGCCCGGGTAACGCGCAACTGCCCGCCCCTAACATGCTGATGGTGGATCGCATCACCCATATCAGTGAAGAGGGTGGCAAGTACGGCAAAGGTGAATTGGTCGCCGAGCTGGATATCACCCCGGACCTGTGGTTTTTCGCCTGCCATTTCGAAGGCGATCCGGTGATGCCAGGCTGCCTGGGCCTCGACGCCATGTGGCAGTTGGTAGGTTTCTATCTCGGCTGGCAAGGTCTGCCGGGCCGCGGTCGTGCCTTGGGCTCGGGCGAAGTGAAGTTCTTTGGCCAGGTCTTGCCGACCGCCAAGAAAGTCACCTACAACATTCAAATCAAGCGCGTCCTCAAAGGCAAACTGAACCTGGCCATTGCCGATGGTTCGGTGACTGTCGACGGTCGCGAGATTTATACAGCCGAAGGCCTTCGGGTCGGCGTATTTACTTCCACTGACAACTTTTAAGGGTTATCCGCATGCGCCGCGTCGTTATCACTGGTCTGGGCATCGTTTCGTGCCTGGGCAATGACAAAGAGACCGTCTCCGCTAACCTGCGTGCAAGTCGCCCTGGCATCCGATTCAACCCGGAATATGCCGAAATGGGTCTGCGTAGCCAGGTTTCCGGCTCCATTGACCTGCCTCTCGAAGAGCTGATCGATCGCAAGATCTATCGCTTCGTCGGCCACGCAGCGGCTTATGCCTACTTGGCCATGAAAGACGCCATCACTGATTCGGGCCTGACCGAGGAGCAAGTCTCCAACCCGCGTACCGGCCTGATCGCCGGTTCCGGCGGCGCGTCGACCCTGAACCAGATGGAAGCGCTGGACATCCTGCGCGAAAAAGGCGTCAAGCGTGTTGGTCCGTATCGCGTTACGCGGACCATGGGCAGCACCGTTTCTGCCTGCCTGGCCACTCCCTTCAAAATCAAGGGCGTGAACTACTCGATCTCCTCAGCCTGCGCTACCAGTGCACATTGCATCGGTACTGCGGTTGAGCAGATCCAGCTGGGTAAGCAGGACATCGTGTTTGCTGGCGGCGGCGAAGAAGAACACTGGAGCCAGTCGTTCCTGTTCGACGCCATGGGCGCGCTGTCCACTCAATACAACGACACGCCTGAAAAAGCGTCCCGTGCCTACGACAAAAACCGTGATGGCTTCGTCATCGCCGGTGGTGGTGGCATGGTCGTGGTTGAAGAGCTGGAACACGCTCTGGCTCGTGGCGCCAAAATCTACGCCGAAATCGTCGGCTACGGCGCGACGTCCGACGGCTACGACATGGTTGCTCCAAGCGGCGAAGGCGCCATCCGCTGCATGCAGATGGCAATGTCTACCGTTGACGGCCCGATCGACTACCTCAACACCCACGGCACCTCTACTCCGGTAGGCGACGCCAAGGAAATGGAAGGTGTTCGTGCGGTGTTCGGTGACAAGGCGCCAGCCATCAGCTCGACCAAGAGCCTGTCGGGTCACTCCCTGGGCGCCGCAGGCGTTCACGAAGCGATCTACTGCTTGCTGATGATGGAAGGCAACTTCATCGCCGGTTCTGCCAACATCGAGGAACTGGACCCGGCTGTCGCTGACATGCCGATCCTGACCAAGACTCGCGAAGACGTCACGCTGAACAACGTGATGAGCAACAGCTTCGGCTTTGGTGGCACTAACGCCACTCTGGTTCTGAAGCGCTGGGTTGGCAAATAAGCCCACCCCTCGCGAAGTAAAAATGCCCCGGCTGGCCTAACCAGTCCGGGGCATTTTTTTGTCTAATGGAACGCATGCCGCTCGGGATGCTCTATAAAGATCAGGACCTTTATCACTGCCACTCCGAGGTTTGCCATGACTGTTACTGTTAATACCGAGTCCCACGAGGGTTTTCGTCACAGCATTAAAATCGACGATCACGAAGTGTTTACCGATTTGCCCAAATCAATGGGCGGCGAAAGCTCTGCACCCTCCCCCCATGATTACTTCGATGCCGCCCTCGGTGCCTGCAAGGCGCTGACGCTCAAGCTCTACGCACAAAAGAAAGACATCCCGCTGACCGGGGTCACAGTTGAAGTCAAACACGACGCCAGCGAAGAACAGAAAGGCAAATACGCCCTGCACGTCAAACTGACACTCAAGGGCGTGCTCACCGATGCCCAGCGCGATGAACTGCACAACGTGGCCGACAAGTGCCCGGTGCATAAATTGATGACCACCGCCGAGATCACCATCGAAACCCACCTGTCTGAAGGCGCTTTCAGCCAGTAGCGCCCCGGCAGGACCGAGCAGCGTTGGGTTATGCTCAACGCTTCTCCATCTCCAGGATCCTCCCATGCAGACACTGACCGTGATTCGGCCGCGCGCCGAGGATGTCGAAGGCCAACCGATCCTGCGCCCACTGCCTTCAGCCAAATGCCGCAGCGTCGGGCCTTTTGTGTTTTTCGATCACATGCTGCCTACCCACTACCCGCCCGGTCACGGGATGAATATCCGACAGCATCCGCACATTGGCCTGTCCACTTTGACTTATCTGTTTGAAGGCCAACTGCAACACAAGGACAGCCTGGGCTCAGACCAACAGGTTGGCCCTGGCGAAGTCAGCTGGATGACAGCTGGTGCGGCCATTGCCCACATCGAACGCACGCCTTCCTCCCTGCTGGCCCAGGGCTCAAGCCTGCACGGGCTGCAGGTGTGGCTGGCGTCCCCGAAAGAACACGAGAAAGGCCCAGGACACTACAGCCATCATCATCCCGACAGTTTGTCGGTCAGCGAAAGTCTGGGGGTGAGGATTCGTCTGATTGCAGGCACAGGCTTTTGCCTGACATCTACGGTGCCAGTGCTTTCACCGACCCTGTATGCCGAAATACACATGCAAACGGCCACCACCCTGCTTATCCCGGCGGAACACCCGGAGCGCGCGCTGTATGTGCTGGAAGGTGAAGTACAACTGGACGGCCAGACACTTGAGACACGCACCCTGGTCTTGCTCCCGGAGGGCGAAGACATGACGCTGTACGCCCAGGGTGACTGCCATCTGATGCTGATCGGCGGCGCACCGCTGGATGGACCGCGCCGCATGAACTGGAACTTCGTCGCCAGTGATCCGGCGCTGATCGAGCAGGCAAGAACCCGCTGGGCTGCAGGAGATTGGCCGACCGTCCCCGGAGAAACCGGGCGTATCGAACTGCCCTGAAGCCCGGCGCGTCGAGCGCTTACAAGACCATTGCCGCGACCCAGCCAAAGGCCAGTAATGGCAAGTTGTAATGCAGGAACGTGGGCACCACGGTGTCCCAGATATGATGATGTTGGCCGTCAATATTCAGGCCGGAGGTCGGACCCAAGGTGGAGTCCGACGCCGGAGAACCCGCATCACCCAAGGCTCCCGCAGTACCTACGATGCAAACGATGGCCATCGGGCTGAAACCCAGCTGCACGCACAGCGGTACAAAAATAGCCGCCAGAATCGGCACCGTCGAAAACGACGAGCCGATGCCCATGGTCACCAGCAAACCCACCAGCAACATCAGCAGCGCACCCACGCCTTTGCTGTGGTTAATCCAGCCAGCAGATGCCTCAACCAGCGATTTAACCTCGCCCGTGGCCTTCAGAACTTCGGCAAAACCCGAGGCTGCGATCATGATGAAACCAATCATGGCCATCATTTTCATACCTTCGGTAAACAGATCGTCAGTCTCGCGCCAACGCACAATCCCCGAGGCCGAGAAAATCAGGAAACCCGACAACGCACCAATGATCATGGACCCCAGCCACAGCTGAATAATAAACGCCGCAGCAATGGCCACACCGGCCACCAGCAATGTGCGGGGGTTATAGCTGACGGCTACCTGCTCAACCTGTTCGATTTTGGCCAGATCATATTCGCGCTTTTTGCGGTAGCTGATAAAAACCGCCACCAGCAAGCCAAACAACATACCCAGGGCCGGGATTGCCATCGCGTGTGTGACATTGACCTGGCTGATATCCACGCCACTTTTACTGACGTTGGCGAGCAGGATCTGATTGAGGAAGATATTGCCAAAGCCCACTGGCAAGAACATGTACGGCGTGATCAAACCAAAGGTCATGACACAGGCGATCAAGCGTCGGTCAATTTTCAGCTTGGTCAGTACATACAACAGAGGCGGAACCAATAAAGGAATAAAGGCGATGTGAATCGGCACGATGTTCTGCGAAGCAATAGCCACAACCAGCAACAAACCGATCAATAACCATTTGACGCTATTACCCCCGACAGCATGCTGCCTGTTGACCATCATCAACGCTTTATCCGCCAAGGCATGGGCCATGCCCGACTTGGCGATGGCCACTGCAAAAGCGCCCAACATGGCGTAGGACAACGCAACCTGCGCGCCACCACCCAGGCCACCGTTAAAAGCGTTGAGCGTTGCTTCGATACCCAGACCACCCACGAGACCGCCAACGACGGCACCCACAATCAGTGCGATTACCACATGCACACGGGACAGACTGAGCACCAGCATGATGCCGACCGCGGCAATTACTGCATTCATTATTACAACCTCATAGCGCGCACCACGATAAAACACCGTAAAGCGGAAAATTTCGGGCAACAGACGACTGTTCCAATCGCCGGATCTGGAAGGGTTGACCTATTTGGGGGCGCACACTTTGCAGCACCTCCAGCCCCTTGTCAAAGCGCGTGCCAACAGGCTCCCGCCAATCCACCTCCGCAAGCCTTAACCCTAGTATTTAAAGGGCTAAATCAGCTTTTTAAACACCGATTGGATGACTAATAACTCTGGCTTTCGGGTAAAGAAAAAACCCGCACGGCCGCTAACAATGAAAGCCCCTTTTTAGGATGTATCCATGTCGCTTAGACAGCTTTCCATCCAATGGAAAATCACCCTCCTCGCCGGACTCTGCCTGCTGGGCGTTGTCACCTTGCTGGTGGGGCTTTCTCTCTATCGCATGGATCACACCGCCGACCTGGTAGAGGCTTCAAGTTCGCAGATGCTTAATGATTCTGCCCAAGCTCGCATTGAGGCCCAGGGTGAAGCCCAGGCACTGGCTATCAGTCGCCAGTTTATGGACGCCTATCAGTACGGCAACGGCTTCGCCCGACAAGTCCTGTTTTTACGTGAGCAATCCGAGAAACGCTTTCTGGATGCCTTCGACCTGCGTGAAGATCTGACCCGCCAGGTAAAAGCCGCGCTGCAAGCCAATCCGGACCTGCTGGGGCTGTCGCTGGTGTTTGAAGCCAACGCGCTGGATGGCAAGGACACACTGTTCGATCATCAAAAAGACCTGGGCAGCAATGACAAAGGGCGCTTTGCCCTGTATTGGTCGCAACCGACACCGGGCAAACTGACCTCGATGGCACTGCCTGAGAAGGACATGGCCGACACCAGCACCGGGCCCAGCGGCCAAGCCAATAACACATGGTTTACCTGCCCACGTACGACGCGTAAACCGTGCATCATCGAGCCGTATTTTTATGAGATCGACGGGCAAAACGTATTGCTGACCAGCATCGTGTTCCCACTGATTGTTGACGGCAAAGTCATCGCGTCACTGTCGGTCGATATCAACCTCAACAGCTTGCAAGCCATCAGCCTGCAAGCCAGTCAGAAGCTGTACAAAGGGGAAACCCGTGTGGGCATCATCAGTTCGGCAGGGATACTGGCCGGGTTCAGTGCTGATGCCAGCAAGCTTTCCCAGCGCCTTGACCAGGTAGACCTCAACGATGGCGCTCAACTGACTCGGATGATGGCCGGGAGTGATCAGGCACAAAGCATTCGCAGCCAGCAGCGCTTGAAAGTCCTGACTCCCTTCCTGCCGATCCCCGGCAGCAAGCCTTGGGCCGTATTACTCGACGTACCGGAAAAAATATTGCTTGGACCGGCCCAAGCGCTGCAAGTCGAACTGGATGAGGGCAATAAAGCCGGGGCCCTGGTCGAGTTGGCCTGGGGTTCACTCGCTGCAATCATCGGACTGATGCTCGTGTGGCTGATGGCCCGTAGCGTTACACGTCCAATCCTCAGCGTGGCCAACATGCTCGAAGATATTGCCAGCGGTGAAGGCGATCTGACTCGTCGCCTGGCTTACGATAAAAAAGACGAACTGGGCCAACTGGCCAGTTGGTTCAACCGTTTTCTCGACAAACTGCAACCAACCATCGCCGAGGTTAAACGCTCGGTTCAGGATGCCCGCAGTACGGCCGATCAGTCGGCTGCCATTGCCACCCAGACCAGTGCCGGCATGGAACAGCAATACCGTCAGGTCGATCAGGCGGCCACCGCCTCCCACGAGATGAGCGCAACGGCACAGGACGTGGCACGCAGTGCTGCGCAGGCTGCCCAGGCCGCTCGTGATGCCGATCAGGCGACACGCCAAGGCCTCACCATCATCGACCGCACCACCACCAGCATCGACCATCTGGCTGCCGACATGAGCGTGGCCATGGCACAAGTCGAAGGGCTGGCGGCCAATAGTGAAAAAATAGGCTCGGTGCTGGAAGTTATTCGTGCGATTGCCGAACAGACCAACCTGCTCGCCCTGAATGCTGCAATCGAAGCAGCGCGGGCAGGCGAAGCCGGGCGCGGTTTTGCCGTGGTGGCTGACGAAGTACGCAATCTGGCACGCCGGACCCAGGAATCGGTTGAGGAAACCCGGCTGGTCATCGAGCAACTGCAGGCAGGCACCCAGGAAGTGGTGAGTTCCATGGGCAATAGCCATCGCCAAGCCCAGGGCAGTGTCGAGCAAGTGGGACAAGCGGTGACGGCCTTGCAGCAAATCGGTGATGCCGTGACCGTGATCACCGACATGAACTTGCAGATTGCCAGTGCAGCAGAAGAGCAAAGTGCCGTAGCGGAAGAAATCAACACCAACATAGCCACTATTCGCGATGTAACCGAGTCATTGTCTGAACAGGCCAATGAGTCTGCGCGGGTCAGCCAATCACTCAACGCACTGGCCAACCAGCAGCAAGGGTTGATGGACCAATTTCGCGTGTGATCTGCTGGGCGACGACGGCTTTAAGCCGTCGTCGCCTTTGGCGTACGCCCCGGGAGTTTGATTCTTACCAGCAGCCCGCCCAACGTACCCGTATCAAGCTGCATCTCCCCACCCCAGGCATCAACAATGTCTCGCACAATCCCCAGCCCCAGGCCATGACCACTGGTTTGCTCGTCCAGACGTGTGCCTCGGCTGAACACCTGATCACGCTCGGTCGCCGGAATACCCGGACCATCATCCTGCACCTCGATCAAAAACCCGCTTGGCATTTGACTAACGCTTAGCTCTACCTGGGAGTCGGCCCATTTGCAGGCGTTATCCAATAGATTGCCGAGCAGCTCGAGCATGTCCTCCCGGTCCCAGGGTAAATGGATGCCCGGCGAAGCCTTGAGTATCAACTCCAGATGATCGCCGTGAATCATGCCCAAAGTCGACAGAAGCCCAGGCAGTTCTGCATCGGCATCAAATTGAGCACCCGGCAATGCATCACCTGCAAGGCGTGCACGATTGAGTTCACGACTCATACGCTGCTGTATCTGCTCCAACTGCTCACGCAGTGTTTTTTGGATCTGAGGATAAGCTGCAAGCCGCGGATCATTGGCCAGGCTGACTAAGACCGCCAACGGTGTTTTTAATGCATGGCCCAGATTGCCCAGTGCATTACGCGAGCGCTTGAGATTGTCTTCGGTATGAGCCAGCAAATGGTTTACCTGCGTGACCAAAGGCTCAAGCTCAAGGGGCACCTGTGCATCAAGTTGCGAGCGCTGGCCTGACTGCAATTGAGCAATCTGTTTACGTGCAGTCTCCAATGGCCGCAGAGCACGGCGCACAGTAATTCGTTGCAGCAGCAATACAATGATCAGGGCCAGGACACCAATGCCCAGACCGATCCGCTGAACTTGCTTGAAGCTATCCCGGATTGGTGTGTAGTCCTGAGCCACGCTGATGGAGACCACCTGACCAAGACGCCGATAGTCACTGCGCAAGACCAGCAGCATCTGCCCTTCAGGGCCAGGTTGTAGCACGCTGTCCAATCCAGGCTGGCTGAGTCGCGGCAATTGAGCGTCCCACAGCGAGCGTGAGCGCCAGTGAGTATCACCAAATTCGATGCTGAAATAGTGCCCGGAGAAGGGACGTTGATACGCTGGCGATACTCGCCGCTCATCCAACTGCAATCCCTGGGGACCGCGGCTCAATGCCATCAGCAAATTTTCGCTGTCGTTCTTCAGGCCAGATTCCAGGTAGCTCTGCAGGCCATTTTCGAACAACCAGAGACTGACCTGGCCTACGACCAGACCTGCAACCAACAGAACACTGACCAAGCCCAGGCTCAAACGCCTCTGAATGGATTTCACTGGCCAACAGCGCCGAAAATATAACCTTGGCCACGCCGGGTTTCGATCACGGCCCGCCCTAGCTTGCGACGCAGGTGGTTCACATGGACCTCAAGCACATTAGAGTCACGCTCGGTCTCGCCATCGTAGAGATGCTCAGCCAAATGACTCTTGGAGAGAATCTGCTGCGGATGCAACATGAAATACCGCAGAAGGCGAAACTCGGCAGCGGTCAGCTGTACTTCGGCCCCGTCATTGATCACACATTGACGTGCCTCATCCAAATGCAGCCCCGCAGACTTCAATAAAGGCTGATTCGCTTGACCGTGAGAGCGACGCAATAGTGCCTGTACCCTCAACTGCAGCTCTTCAGGATGGAAAGGCTTGGTCACATAATCATCTGCACCGGCTTTAAGACCATCAATGCGCTCAGACCATGAACTACGGGCAGTCAGAATCAGTACCGGCGTTGCCAACCCCTGCGCACGCCATTGTTTGAGAACATCGATGCCGGAAATTCCGGGTAAGCCCAAATCGAGAATAATCAGGTCATACGGCTCACTTTGCCCCTGATAAAGGGCATCACGCCCATCGGCCAACCAATCAACCGCATAGCCCAATCGAGTCAGGCCGGCCATCAGTTCGTCGGCCAAAGGGACATGATCTTCCACCAGCAACAACCGCATTAATCGTCTACCTCGTCTTTGAGCAATTGACCATTACTGGCGTTCAGCTTGATCTCACGGACTACGCCACTGGGCGTAAGCAGTTCAACCTCATAAACATAAACGTCGTCATCCTCTTCAAGCTCCACTTCCAGCAGCTTTGAACCTGGATAGCGCTCGAGGGCTTTTTGAAGCAGTTGCTCCAGAGGCTGAATGAGACCTTTCTCGCGCAAATGCAGCGCCTCGTCTTGCCCCAAGTCCCGCGCGAAGGCCAAAGAACAGAAAGCAGAAAACATCAGCACGACCAATCCGCCAACTCGTACGTTCACTGTCATCACTTGCCTTTACGGCCTCCGTCCAGCGTCGTTATGCGACATCAAAAACACAAAGCATAGCGTTGCTGGCTTAATTGAAACTGAATCGGCCTGGCGACGCTCCGGAATGAGGGAGGTATACACCTGCACCTGAGTGTTAACTGCTAAACTGCGAGCCTGTATTTATCGCTCAGGCGATAGTCACTTCTTCAAGAGCTATAAACATTGTGGAAATTTTCAAAGAGTTTACCTTCGAATCTGCGCATCGCCTGCCTTATGTTCCTGAAGGCCATAAATGCGGCCGCTTGCATGGTCACTCATTCAAGGTGGCGATCCATTTAAGCGGCAATATCGACCCTGCAACAGGCTGGATCCGTGACTTTTCGGAAATCAAAGCGATTTTCAAACCGCTTTATGAGCTGCTTGATCACAATTACTTGAACGACATTCCGGGCCTGGAAAATCCAACCAGCGAAGTATTGGCAAAGTGGATTTGGCAACAGCTCAAACCTTTGCTTCCAGAACTGTCGGCGATACGCATTCATGAAACCTGCACCAGTGGCTGTATCTACTACGGTGACTGAATCGCAGGTTCAAAAAAACCACCTTTCGGGGTGGTTTTTTTTGCTCCGGGAAAAGTATGGTCAAGCTGTAATTCCAGGCATTGCGTTAGCCGCAACTTTTCTCGGCCCAAAAACAAACCCCCTGTCTGCGTGAGCAGACAGGGGGTTTGGAATTTAATCTTGACGATGACCTACTCTCACATGGGGAAACCCCACACTACCATCGGCGATGCATCGTTTCACTACTGAGTTCGGGATGGGATCAGGTGGTTCCAATGCTCTATGGTCGTCAAGAAATTCGGTAGCCAGGTCGTTTGCCTTTCGGCTCACGCTCCAGCGAATGGGTATGTAATAGAGGGGTGTTTTGTGAATCGCAAACTTTCGGTTTGTATCGTCTTCACACACCGCAACTTGCAGGCTCTTGTATTCAAGGGCGCAAATTGCTTGGGTGTTATATGGTCAAGCCTCACGGGCAATTAGTATTGGTTAGCTCAACGCCTCACAGCGCTTACACACCCAACCTATCAACGTCGTAGTCTTCGACGGCCCTTTAGGGAACTCAAGGTTCCAGTGAGATCTCATCTTGAGGCAAGTTTCCCGCTTAGATGCTTTCAGCGGTTATCTTTCCCGAACATAGCTACCCGGCAATGCCACTGGCGTGACAACCGGAACACCAGAGGTTCGTCCACTCCGGTCCTCTCGTACTAGGAGCAGCCCCTCTCAAATCTCAAACGTCCACGGCAGATAGGGACCGAACTGTCTCACGACGTTCTAAACCCAGCTCGCGTACCACTTTAAATGGCGAACAGCCATACCCTTGGGACCGGCTTCAGCCCCAGGATGTGATGAGCCGACATCGAGGTGCCAAACACCGCCGTCGATATGAACTCTTGGGCGGTATCAGCCTGTTATCCCCGGAGTACCTTTTATCCGTTGAGCGATGGCCCTTCCATACAGAACCACCGGATCACTAAGACCTACTTTCGTACCTGCTCGACGTGTCTGTCTCGCAGTCAAGCGCGCTTTTGCCTTTATACTCTACGACCGATTTCCGACCGGTCTGAGCGCACCTTCGTACTCCTCCGTTACTCTTTAGGAGGAGACCGCCCCAGTCAAACTACCCACCATACACTGTCCTCGATCCGGATAACGGACCTGAGTTAGAACCTCAAAGTTGCCAGGGTGGTATTTCAAGGTTGGCTCCATGCAGACTGGCGTCCACACTTCAAAGCCTCCCACCTATCCTACACAAGCAAATTCAAAGTCCAGTGCAAAGCTATAGTAAAGGTTCACGGGGTCTTTCCGTCTAGCCGCGGATACACTGCATCTTCACAGCGATTTCAATTTCACTGAGTCTCGGGTGGAGACAGCGCCGCCATCGTTACGCCATTCGTGCAGGTCGGAACTTACCCGACAAGGAATTTCGCTACCTTAGGACCGTTATAGTTACGGCCGCCGTTTACCGGGGCTTCGATCAAGAGCTTCGCGTTAGCTAACCCCATCAATTAACCTTCCGGCACCGGGCAGGCGTCACACCCTATACGTCCACTTTCGTGTTTGCAGAGTGCTGTGTTTTTAATAAACAGTCGCAGCGGCCTGGTATCTTCGACCGGCGTGGGCTTACGCAGTAAATGCTTCACCCTCACCGGCGCACCTTCTCCCGAAGTTACGGTGCCATTTTGCCTAGTTCCTTCACCCGAGTTCTCTCAAGCGCCTTGGTATTCTCTACCCAACCACCTGTGTCGGTTTGGGGTACGGTTCCTGGTTACCTGAAGCTTAGAAGCTTTTCTTGGAAGCATGGCATCAACCACTTCGTTGTCTAAAAGACAACTCGTCATCAGCTCTCGGCCTTAGAATCCCGGATTTACCTAAGATTCCAGCCTACCACCTTAAACTTGGACAACCAACGCCAAGCTGGCCTAGCCTTCTCCGTCCCTCCATCGCAATAACCAGAAGTACAGGAATATTAACCTGTTTTCCATCGACTACGCTTTTCAGCCTCGCCTTAGGGACCGACTAACCCTGCGTCGATTAACGTTGCGCAGGAAACCTTGGTCTTTCGGCGTGGGTGTTTTTCACACCCATTATCGTTACTCATGTCAGCATTCGCACTTCTGATACCTCCAGCAAGCTTCTCAACTCACCTTCACAGGCTTACAGAACGCTCCTCTACCGCATCACCTAAGTGATACCCGTAGCTTCGGTGTATGGTTTGAGCCCCGTTAAATCTTCCGCGCAGGCCGACTCGACTAGTGAGCTATTACGCTTTCTTTAAAGGGTGGCTGCTTCTAAGCCAACCTCCTAGCTGTCTAAGCCTTCCCACATCGTTTCCCACTTAACCATAACTTTGGGACCTTAGCTGACGGTCTGGGTTGTTTCCCTTTTCACGACGGACGTTAGCACCCGCCGTGTGTCTCCCATGCTCGGCACTTGTAGGTATTCGGAGTTTGCATCGGTTTGGTAAGTCGGGATGACCCCCTAGCCGAAACAGTGCTCTACCCCCTACAGTGATACATGAGGCGCTACCTAAATAGCTTTCGAGGAGAACCAGCTATCTCCGAGCTTGATTAGCCTTTCACTCCGATCCACAGGTCATCCGCTAACTTTTCAACGGTAGTCGGTTCGGTCCTCCAGTTAGTGTTACCCAACCTTCAACCTGCCCATGGATAGATCGCCCGGTTTCGGGTCTATTCCCAGCGACTAGACGCCCTATTAAGACTCGCTTTCGCTACGCCTCCCCTATTCGGTTAAGCTTGCCACTGAAAATAAGTCGCTGACCCATTATACAAAAGGTACGCAGTCACCCAACAAAGTGGGCTCCCACTGCTTGTACGCATACGGTTTCAGGATCTATTTCACTCCCCTCTCCGGGGTTCTTTTCGCCTTTCCCTCACGGTACTAGTTCACTATCGGTCAGTCAGTAGTATTTAGCCTTGGAGGATGGTCCCCCCATATTCAGACAAAGTTTCTCGTGCTCCGTCCTACTCGATTTCACTGTAAAGATGTTTTCGCGTACAGGGCTATCACCCACTATGGCCGCACTTTCCAGAGCGTTCCGCTAACATCAATACAGCTTAAGGGCTGGTCCCCGTTCGCTCGCCACTACTAAGGGAATCTCGGTTGATTTCTTTTCCTCAGGGTACTTAGATGTTTCAGTTCCCCTGGTTCGCTTCTTAAGCCTATGTATTCAGCTTAAGATACCTAACTTATGTTAGGTGGGTTCCCCCATTCAGACATCTCCGGATCAAAGTCTGTTTGCCGACTCCCCGAAGCTTTTCGCAGGCTACCACGTCTTTCATCGCCTCTGACTGCCAAGGCATCCACCGTATGCGCTTCTTCACTTGACCATATAACCCCAAGCAATCTGGTTATACTATGAAGACGACATTCGCCGAAAATTCGCATGTTCAATTAAGAACTCATTCACAAATTTTACCTTAGCCTGAATAAACACCAGTGAAAGTGTTATCCAGTCTAACTTTCTATTACATACCCAAATTTTTAAAGAACGATCTAATCAAAAGATCAGAAATCAACATTCACTCTCTTTCGAGAAAATGTTCATTTCTAAGCTTTACGATAGAGAAGCCGTACAACTTAAGTGGCTTCTACCGTCTTTTACAGTGAATCAAGCAATTCGTGTGGGAACTTATGGAGCAGCTGATGTCGTCGATTAAGGAGGTGATCCAGCCGCAGGTTCCCCTACGGCTACCTTGTTACGACTTCACCCCAGTCATGAATCACACCGTGGTAACCGTCCTCCCGAAGGTTAGACTAGCTACTTCTGGTGCAACCCACTCCCATGGTGTGACGGGCGGTGTGTACAAGGCCCGGGAACGTATTCACCGTGACATTCTGATTCACGATTACTAGCGATTCCGACTTCACGCAGTCGAGTTGCAGACTGCGATCCGGACTACGATCGGTTTTATGGGATTAGCTCCACCTCGCGGCTTGGCAACCCTTTGTACCGACCATTGTAGCACGTGTGTAGCCCAGGCCGTAAGGGCCATGATGACTTGACGTCATCCCCACCTTCCTCCGGTTTGTCACCGGCAGTCTCCTTAGAGTGCCCACCATTACGTGCTGGTAACTAAGGACAAGGGTTGCGCTCGTTACGGGACTTAACCCAACATCTCACGACACGAGCTGACGACAGCCATGCAGCACCTGTCTCAATGTTCCCGAAGGCACCAATCTATCTCTAGAAAGTTCATTGGATGTCAAGGCCTGGTAAGGTTCTTCGCGTTGCTTCGAATTAAACCACATGCTCCACCGCTTGTGCGGGCCCCCGTCAATTCATTTGAGTTTTAACCTTGCGGCCGTACTCCCCAGGCGGTCAACTTAATGCGTTAGCTGCGCCACTAAGAGTTCAAGACTCCCAACGGCTAGTTGACATCGTTTACGGCGTGGACTACCAGGGTATCTAATCCTGTTTGCTCCCCACGCTTTCGCACCTCAGTGTCAGTATCAGTCCAGGTAGTCGCCTTCGCCACTGGTGTTCCTTCCTATATCTACGCATTTCACCGCTACACAGGAAATTCCACTACCCTCTACCATACTCTAGCTTGCCAGTTTTGGATGCAGTTCCCAGGTTGAGCCCGGGGATTTCACATTCAACTTAACAAACCACCTACGCGCGCTTTACGCCCAGTAATTCCGATTAACGCTTGCACCCTCTGTATTACCGCGGCTGCTGGCACAGAGTTAGCCGGTGCTTATTCTGTCGGTAACGTCAAGACAGTCACGTATTAGGTAACTGCCCTTCCTCCCAACTTAAAGTGCTTTACAATCCGAAGACCTTCTTCACACACGCGGCATGGCTGGATCAGGCTTTCGCCCATTGTCCAATATTCCCCACTGCTGCCTCCCGTAGGAGTCTGGACCGTGTCTCAGTTCCAGTGTGACTGATCATCCTCTCAGACCAGTTACGGATCGTAGCCTTGGTGAGCCATTACCTCACCAACTAGCTAATCCGACCTAGGCTCATCTGATAGCGCAAGGCCCGAAGGTCCCCTGCTTTCTCCCGTAGGACGTATGCGGTATTAGCGTCCGTTTCCGAACGTTATCCCCCACTATCAGGCAGATTCCTAGGTATTACTCACCCGTCCGCCGCTCTCAAGAAAAGCAAGCTTCTCTCTACCGCTCGACTTGCATGTGTTAGGCCTGCCGCCAGCGTTCAATCTGAGCCATGATCAAACTCTTCAGTTCAAACATCTTTGGGTTTTTAAGAAACCCTAAACTTGGCTCAGCAATCGTTGGTTACATCTTTGATTTCTCGCGGAGTAACTTGTGATGCTGATAATCTTGTTGACTATCAGTCTGACTCCACAAGCACCCACACGAATTGCTTGATTCAGTTGTTAAAGAGCGGTTGGTTAGCTTTCGCTGAACCGAGGCGCGCATTCTACAGCAGCCTCTGTTGCTGTCAAGCGGTTATTTTAAGATGTTTTCAAAGTTTCCTTTGTAACATCAACCACTTGCGCTTTCGATCTCTCGTTAGCGGGAGGCGAATTCTACAGCGTTACACGCTGCTGTCAACACCTCATTTCCTGCTTCGATGACTTGAAGCTGACACTGCCGAAAACCAATCCAACTCATTGAAACCCAAGGAGTTTTCCGTTTCGACTGCGCCGGAAGTGGGCGAATTATAGGCCGTTAGAATTCCAAGTCAAGCATTAACCCAAACTATTGACCGAAGCAGCTCTATAGATAGAGAAAACCGGATAAGTGCGCAGTATATTGCACATTCAGCATTACTTAAGCATGATGCCTGACCTCTAGGCCCCATACCCCAGGCACTCTCTGTAATGACAAAGCTCCCTCATAGCCTCATATCGACGCTATTCCCTGTCGGCCTGCTGCTTATCGCCATGGCCTCGATACAATCTGGCGCATCGCTGGCAAAAAGCATGTTCCCCATTATCGGTGCCCAAGGAACAACCAGCCTGCGCCTTACCTTCGCCAGCCTTATCATGCTGCTGATACTGCGCCCGTGGCGAGCCAAGCTCACTGCGACATCCCTGAAGACCGTGATTGTTTATGGGATAGCCCTGGGAGGAATGAACTTCCTCTTCTATATGTCACTGCGCAGCGTTCCGCTGGGCATTGCTGTTGCCCTGGAGTTTACGGGGCCATTGGCGGTAGCTATTTATAGCTCCCGCAGACCAATCGACTTTATATGGATAGGTCTGGCCATTACAGGGCTGCTACTGCTCATACCGATTGGTGAAAGCGCTCAAGGAATAGATCCCGTTGGTGCCGGCTATGCATTAAGCGCCGGGGTCTGCTGGGCGCTGTACATTCTTTATGGCCAGAGGGCCGGTGCTGACAACGGAGTACAGACAGCGGCCCTAGGGGTGATCATTGCAGCCTTGTTTTTCGCGCCTATTGGCGTTTACCACGCAGGAGCAGCACTACTGACACCGGGCATCATCCCCATAGCCATTGGTGTAGCGCTATTGTCGACCGCTGTGCCTTACACACTGGAGATGATCGCTCTAACGCGCATCCCCACCCGCACATTCGGCACCCTCATGAGCATAGAACCCGCCTTTGGCGCACTGTCGGGCCTGCTGTTTCTTAATGAGGTGCTGTCATTCACCCAATGGATGGCCATTTCTTGCATCATTCTGGCTTCAATCGGTGCGACTTTAACGATGCGTAACCACTCAAAACCTATCATTGCTGACAAGAAGGCAGCTATTTGACAGAGTTCTGGTAATTGACTCTCGTTTAAGGGATGTTTGTCACTTGAACCGATTCCGGATGAGAATTCCCATCGGAGCAATCGATTCATAGTCACCGATACCCGCATCCCGTAAATCCGACGCAAACGCTTAAGGACAGGAATGAAACGAATTTTGGTAGCTTTAGCCGTGCTCGCTTTAACCGGCTGCGCTGCAACCTCAGAAACAGCCGTCAAGCATGGCAAACGAGGCTTGCATATCAATTGCTCTGGATTGTCCTCATCCTGGAACAAGTGCTACGACAAAGCCGTCAAGTCCTGTGGCAGCAAGGGATACCGAGTGGTCGCCAAATCGGGGGATGCCGCCGAAGAACCGGGAGATTACCCGTTCGGCTTGAACCCGGCCGGTTATACCAGTCGCAGCATGATCGTTATCTGCAAGTAGCAACCCGCGCCATAATAATGCCCAGCAGTCGACCAGGCCGACTGCTGGGCATAGACATCAGCCAGTGATCGAAAATGGCTCAGTGCGAGCCAGCAACCACTCGAGAGCGGCCCCCGCAAGCAGCGGACTCAAGCGCTCACGAACCTGTGCATGATAAGCATCAAACCAGTCCAGTTCCTCACGCGTCAGCAACGAAGGCTCCAGGCAGCGAGTGTCAATCGGGCACAGCGTCAGAGTTTCAAACTTCAGAAACACCCCAAACTCTGAAGTCCCTGCCTCACGGTTCAGCACCAGGTTCTCGATCCTCACCCCCCAGCGACCCGGACGATATGTCCCGGGCTCAATCGAGGTAATCATCCCCACTTGCATCGCCGTATGCGGTGCAGGCGCAGCCTGATAGGCAATAACCTGTGGGCCTTCATGCACATTGAGGAAATAGCCGACGCCATGTCCTGTGCCATGCCCGTAATCGACGCTCTCAGCCCAAATCGGCGCCCGTGCAATCGAGTCCAGCAAGGGTGACAGGATTCCTTTCGGGAATTGAGCCCTGGACAGAGCGATTACACCTTTAAGTACACGGGTACAGTCGCGCTTCTGCTCTGGCGTTGGCGTACCCACTGGAACCATGCGCGTGATATCAGTTGTGCCTCCAAGGTACTGTCCACCAGAGTCGATCAACAACAAGCCGTCGCCCTCGATCACCGCATGCTCTTGCTCGGTTGCGTGGTAATGCGGCATTGCACCATTGGCATTGAACGCGGCGATAGTGTTGAAGCTCAGCGATACAAAGCCAGGGCGACGGGTACGAGCAGCGGTCAGTTGCTCATCAATCGTCAATTCAGTGATGCGCTCACGCCCAAGAGCTGTTTCAAGCCAAGCAAAAAACTCACAGAGGGCAGCGCCATCCTGCTCCATGGCCTGACGAATATGGACCGCGTCATCAAGACTCTTTTGTGACTTGGCCAGGGTGGTTGGGTTCAGGCCTTCGACCAGTTTTACTTCAGGCTGCAAATGGCCAAGCAGCCCACAGGTCACGCGCGCGGGATCGACCAGCAAACGGGTTGCAGCAGGCAAGGACGCCAGAGCCGCGTTGACCTCAGCGTAATCACGCAGCTCAACACCCTCCCCCTCAAGCCTCTCTCGCAGTTGTGCACCGACTTTATTCAGATCCAGGAACAAGGTTGCCCGCGCTTGCTCGATTATGGCAAACGATACGAACACTGGATTAAAGGAGACATCCGAACCACGCAGGTTAAACAACCAAGCAATGTCATCCAGGGTTGCAATGAAATGTGCATCGGCCTTGCGCTGCGTTAGGGTCTCGCGCAACTGCGCCAGCTTTTCAACGCGGCTGACTGTCGCTTGCGGTGGCAAGTGCTCATAAACCGGCTGCACCGGAAGTGCCGGACGGTTTTCCCAAACCAGATTTAGCAGATCGATATCAGTACGCAGGACTGCACCACGCTGCTTGAGCCTGCTTTCAAGTGTTCGCGCCGAGGCCAACGCGAGAACGGCGCCATCAACCGAAACCGTTGCGCCCTCAGGCGCTTGCTCAGCCAACCACTCCAGAGGGCCGGGCTGGCCGGGCACCAGCTTGACGAGCTCGATGGTGCTGCCACTCAGCTCTTTGCTCGCTTGCTCCCAGTAACGGCTGTCCGCCCAGAGCCCGGCAAAAGTTGGAGTCACAATCAGGGTTCCGACAGAACCATGAAAGCCTGACAGCCACTGGCGACCCTGCCAATACGCGGGCAAGTACTCCGAGAGATGGGGATCGGCCGACGGCACCAGAAGCGCGAAAATACCATTCTGGCTCATCAACGCACGGGTGCGCGCCAAGCGCTCCACCACCGACTCCGAATTCAACAACTGAGTACTCATTCTGTCTCCTGCTTGCCACTGGTAATTATTATTGGTTGCCAATGATGATGGATCAGCCACTAAGGTTGGGCAACCGCCCAAAAAGGTGCGGGCGCAGCGACAGAAGCCTTGATCGCCTTCACTGCAACATCTATATCCTGCTCGCGGGTGAAACGGCCAAGACTCAAACGAATCGTTCGGCTCGCCTTATCTGCATCATGCCCCAATGCCAGCAGCACGTGGGACGGCGCATTGCTGGCCGAGTTGCATGCCGACGTTGCCGAGTATGCCAGCGCAGCACTCAAGGCCGCACTGTTGAAGAGCCCTTCGCTAAAGGTCAGGCTCAAGGTGTGGGGAATGCGTTGTGTCGGACAACCATTACACTGCAGCCCCGGCACATCAGCCAGTTGCTCGAGCAAACGCTCACGCAAGTGGCCGATATGAGCCAGCTCCTGAATAAATTCCTGACTGGCCAGCGCAAATGCCGCGCCCATACCTGCGATCTGGTGCGTGGCCAGGGTTCCTGAACGCAAGCCAGACTCGTGTCCGCCGCCATGAATCTGCGCCTGCAGCCGGGCCTGGGCTCGCGGCCCCACATACAAGGCACCGATCCCTTTGGGGCCATAGATCTTGTGCCCGGAAAACGACATCAGATCTACCGCCCACTCACCCAGATCGATGGCGATCTTGCCCGCGCCTTGCGCGGCATCAACATGAAACAACGCACCATGCTCGCGCACCCGCCGACCAATACCCGGGATGTCATTGACCGTACCCAGTTCATTGTTGACCAGCATCAACGAAACCAGCAGCGTATCTTCACGCAGCGCAGCACTGACCTGTTCAGCACTTACAAGCCCATTGGCATCGGGTGCCAGATAGGTCACCTCAAAGCCCGAATTCTGTAAAAAACGTGCCGTATCCAGCACCGCCTTATGCTCAATCTGGCTGGTGATGATATGCCCATGCGACTGGCCACTGGCCTGAGCCACACCTTTTAACGCCAGGTTGTTGGACTCGGTGGCGCCCGAGGTCCAGATAATCTGCTCGGGCCTTGCATTAATCAGTTGCGCTACCTGTTCACGTGCCAGCTCTACTGCAGACCGGGCTTGCTGACCAAAGACATGAGAGCCCGAAGCCGGGTTACCAAAATTACCTTCAAAGCCCAGGCAATCGACCATCACCTGAATGACACGGGCGTCCACAGGCGTGGTGGCAGCGTAATCGAAATAAATAGGTCGCTTGTTCATTGTCCAAACCCACTGAGCGCGTTCTGGAATCAGGCAGTGCTTGATATCAGAATAGTGAAGCCGCATGAAAAGGCGGCTGTAAGAAATACCCGATTGAGGCAGGCGAAAAAAGGTGTTTCCGGAACAAAATACGTAGGAAAAATCCCAAAGTCAGACCATCTGGGAAGCAAGGTCTTATAAGGCGCTAAAAACAGGTGCTGACGCAAGTCTGATATGCAATATCGATATATAAATATGGAATTAGGTTAGTTTACGGAATATCAAAATAACTTTATAAAGCAGCCTTCGGCTTTCCTTTTGTGGGCAGAGCCCCTGTTAAAAGGAGCTGTCAATGCAGCTTTTAACATTACCTGCCACCCCGGCACTGGCCACGTCCATACGCGCCACGGCCCAGGTTTTTGAAGACCCTGCGTCCAAAAACCTGCTGGCGCACCTGCAACAAATAGCCCCCAGTGACGCCAGTGTGCTGATCATTGGCGAGACCGGTACGGGCAAGGAACTGGTCGCCCGGCATATTCACCAACTCAGCCATCGCCACCAGCAGCCTTTTGTGGCCGTTAACTGCGGAGCATTTGCCGAGTCACTGGTCGAAGCCGAACTGTTCGGCCATGAAAAGGGCGCGTTCACAGGTGCGCTGACCGCCAAGGCCGGCTGGTTTGAGGAGGCCGATGGCGGCACCTTGTTTTTGGATGAAATCGGCGACTTGCCGTTGACCATCCAGGTAAAGCTGCTGCGCGTCCTGCAAGAACAAGAAGTCGTGCGGCTGGGCTCGCGCAAAAGCACACCGATCAACGTTCGCGTGCTGGCCGCAACCAACGTCAATCTGGAACAAGCCATCGACGCCGGTCATTTCCGAGAGGACCTGTATTACCGCCTCAATGTGGTTAGCCTCGCGCTGCTCCCATTGCGCGAACGCCCTGGCGACATACTGCCGCTGGCCAAGCACTTTCTTAAAATCTACCGCCAACGGCTACCGCACGGACCGACAGCCCTGAGCCCGTGCGCTGAAGAGGCACTGATCAGCCACCCTTGGCAGGGCAATATTCGCGAACTGGAAAACGTTGTGCACCACAGCCTGCTCCTGTGCCGCAATCAAACCATCACGGTGCAAGATCTGCGTTTGTCCCAGTTACGCAGCAGGCGCCCGGACTGCTCTGCACAGCAGTCCGCCACGCACACTACCCGGGACTTGTTGCAGCGCGCATTTCGAGAACTGTTCGAAGAAGAACCAGGAGCCTTGCATGAAACCGTGGAAGACGCTCTGCTACGCAGCGCCTATGAGTTTTGCCATCACAATCAGGTACACACTGCCAAACTGCTGGGTTTGAGTCGTAACGTCACGCGCACACGCCTGATCAAGCTCGGAGCACTGTCAGTCAACACCCGGCGAGTGGAAGCCGACGCCCTCGCCTATTGATAACACTCGCACACCATCAGCAATTGCCTGACAACAGCACAGAGCGGTTTGCAGCACCGCTCCAAGTACCGTCGGGCAATCAGCGCGATGTCTATTGAACCGCCCCACCACAAAAGGCCTATCGCCGCTGTTCACGCTTATCGGTAAGATGACGCCCTTCCCGCGCGTCTGCGCTGTACGTCCTGCCGAATTAAGTCGATCCCATGCCTTTTGAACTCAGCGTAGATTTGACCACCCTCGCCATTCTGGCTCTCGTGGCTTTTGTTGCCGGATTTATCGACGCCATTGCCGGCGGCGGAGGCTTGCTCACCACCCCCGCCCTGCTCACCGCAGGCCTGCCGCCACATCTGGTGCTGGGCACCAACAAGCTCAGCTCGACATTCGGCGCGGCCACGGCGAGCCTCACCTTTTACCGACGCAAGCTGTTCCACCCCCGGGAGTGGAAGCTGGCCATCTTCGGCACTCTCGCAGGCGGCCTGATCGGTGCAACCACCGCCCACTACATGCCCGCCGACTGGCTGAACAAAATGCTGCCGGTGATTGTTTTCGGCTGCGGGCTCTACCTGCTGTTTGGCGGCACGCCCAAAACCCCGATCGACAACGATGCGCCGATCAAAAAGAAGTGGCAGTTGCCGCAAGGTTTTGGCCTGGGTTTCTATGATGGCGTGGCAGGGCCAGGAACAGGCGCGTTCTGGACCGTCAGCAGCATGCTGATGTACCCGATCGACCTGGTGAAGGCCAGTGGCGTGGCCCGCAGCATGAACTTCGTAAGTAATATCGCGGCGCTGTCGGTGTTTATCTTCTCCGGTCACGTGGACTGGGTGATCGGCCTGACCATGGGTTTCGCCGTCATGATCGGCGCCTTCTTTGGCGCCCGCAGCGCGATCAGCGGCGGGGCCAAATTTATTCGCCCGGTGTTTATCACCGTAGTGCTGGGTTTGACCGTGCGCCTAGCTTGGCAGCACTGGTTCGGCATGGCCTAAGCGTTTTGCCACATACAAGTCGATGAGATAGCGCGCGATTGAGCGCGACGCTGGCAACGGCGGTAGCTGGTGCACATTGAACCACTGCGCATCTTCTATCTCATCGGCCTGGGGCACGATTTCACCCCCTGCATATTCAGCGTGAAAACCCAGCATCATCGAATGCGGAAACGGCCAGCACTGGCTGCCCACATACTGGATGTTTCTGACCTCGACCTGCACCTCTTCACGGACTTCACGAATCAGGCAATCCTCGGCGGATTCTCCCGGCTCGGCGAACCCTGCCAAGGTGCTGTAGACCCCAGGCACAAAGCGCGGTGAACGGGCCAGCAATACCTCATCGCCCCGGGTAATCAACACAATCATGCTCGGCGAGATACGCGGGTAACTGCGCAAGTCGCAGGTTGCGCAATGCATCGCACGCTCCCTTGGCACCTGCGTCATTGCCTGACCGCAGCTACCGCAAAAACGATGCTCGCGAGCCCAAGTGCCAATTTGCGCGGCATAGCCGAGCACCTTGTACAGGGTGTGATCGTCACCCAGCATAAATGCGCGCAAGCCCTGCCATTCACAGCCCTCAACGTGCGCTGCACGATCCAGCTCCAGCAGATACACCGGTTCACCGTCCAGGTGGCCGATGCCATGCTCGGCCAGCACCGGCAGGTCCTGACGCTTGAGCCAGTTGCGGGGAAACAACGGGCCGTTGCCGTCAATCAAAAAGCCGTCGGGGCCGCGCGCCACGGCCCAGCCGCCAGGTAGGTCTGTATCCAGTACTGCCGTGATCCAACGCGGTGCCATTAAATGATCCTTGCTCAGGTTACAAAGTCGTCAATCCACAAACTCGGGTTTTTGCTTGGTCATGTGCGCCGCCATCGCCAAACGCAGGTCGCTGGATTGCAGCATCGCTGCGTTCCATGTCGCGACATATTCCAGACCGTCATCCACACTGTGATCACGCATATAGCTGATCATCCGCTTGGTTCCCGCAATAGCGATGGGGGACTTGCCGGCGATTTCATCGGCAATCGCCATAACGCCGTCAAGCAACGCCTGATGATCACTGTAGACCCGGTTCACCAAACCGATCGTGCGGGCTTCATCCGCCGCGACCATCCGGCCGGTGTAAGCCAGCTCACGGAGCATGCCATCACCGATGATGCGCGGCAGTCGTTGCAGAGTGCCCACATCCGCGGCCATGCCCATGTCGATTTCCTTGATCGAGAACTGCGCGTCCGCGGCGGCGTAGCGCATGTCGCAGGCGGCTATCAGATCGATCGCACCCCCCAGGCAGTAACCCTGAATGGCGGCCAGTACAGGTTTTCGACACTGGTCCACGGCAGTGAACGAGGCCTGCATTTGCAGGATCTTGCGTCGTAGCAAGCGGGCATTGCGCCCCACATCCTTGCCCATCTCATTGGCCACCGAGGCCAGGAGCATCAGGTCAATACCGGCGGAAAAATGCTTGCCTGCACCGCTGAGCACCACAACCCGCACGGCGTCGGTTTCATCAATCCACTGGAATATCTCGATGATTTCGGTCCAGAACGCCACATTCATCGCGTTGACCTTTTCAGGCCGGTTGATCTGAACGTGGGCGATGCTGCCTTTTAGCTCAACCTGAAAAGCCTGGTAGTCGGACATAACCTGAATCCTTTGTAGGGCGCTGCCGCCGGTCAATGAACGGCGGACTATAACAAGCCTTGCAGGCCCCAGGCAGGCCGCGATTACGCCAAGTTACGGACAAAATGACCTACATGAAAAACTTCAGCGCGGCAGAATAAAGCGCTCAATCGCCTGAGCAACGCCATCTGCAACATTACTGCCGGTGACCTGCATCGCTTGCTCGCGAATCTGCGCATCGGCCTGGCCCATTGCAATCGACAACCCGGCGCGATGAAACATCGCCGGATCATTGCCGCCATCACCGATTGCTACCGTCCGCTCAAGCGGTACGCCCAGATGCTCGGCCAAGGCGACAAGAGCATCGCCTTTATTGGCCTTGAGGGCGGTGATATCCAGATAACGGGATTGCGAACGGCTGGCTGACGCTTCCCCGCTCAACAACAACTGCAAATGTTGCTCAAGCTCCACCAACAGCGGCGCATTGCTGGTGGTGGCCACGATCTTGTCCACCCGGTGCAGATAGGGCTCAAAACTCTCGACCGCCAGCGGCGCATAACCCAGGCCCTGCTGCTCGTGGGCAACCATCGGCCCTAACGGATCGCGCAACAGCCACTCATCGTCAGCGAACACCCAGACTTCAACTTCATGCTCAGCCAACAAGGCGAGGGTCTTGAGGACCGCTTCGTACGGCAAGTGGTGGGACTGCAGATAGCTGCCATCGGCGTTGACCAAAACCCCACCATTGAATCCCGCTGTAGGCAGCTCAATACCCAACTGCCTGATAAATTCGCGCATGGCTCTGGGCGGACGGCCGGTGGCCAGAGTGAAATGAATGCCTGCCGCTTGCAGTGCCTTGACTGCCGCAAGGTTGCGCGGGCTGATGGTGTGGTCGGGCAACAGCAAGGTGCCATCCATGTCGCACAGCACCAGTTCGATGGGTTCTTGCTTCACGCCACTCATCCTATGTTGAGCCAGGCGCGACCATCGCGAGCCAGCAGTTCTTGAGCCGCCTGCGGGCCATCTTCGCCAGCCTTGTAAGGTTGCACGTCAGTGTTTTCACGCCATGCATCCAGAAAAGGCTGCACGCCACGCCAGCCGTTTTCGATATTGTCCGCGCGCTGGAACAATGTCTGATCACCGGTCAGGCAGTCGTAAATCAAGGTTTCGTAGCCGGTAGACGGCTGCATCTCGAAGAAGTCCTTGTAGGCAAACCCCAACTCGACATTGGTTGTTTTCAGGCCTGGGCCCGGACGCTTGGCCTGAAGGTCAAACCACATTCCTTCGTTGGGTTGAATCTGAATCCGCAAATAGTTGGGCTGCAACCGCTCGACATCGGTGTCGCGGAATTGCGCATAAGGCGCCGGTTTGAAGCAGATGGCGATTTCAGTGTCGCGCGCGCTCATGCGTTTGCCGGTACGCAGATAAAACGGCACACCGACCCAGCGCCAGTTATCGATCATTATCTTGAGCGCAACAAAGGTTTCGGTATTGCTGTCAGGCGCCACGTTGTTCTCTTCGCGATAACCCACGACCGGCTTGCCGCCGGACTCACCCTGGGTGTACTGCCCGCGCACAGAGTTTTTCAGCGCATCTTCCTCGGACCAGGGACGAATCGCGCCAATGACTTTGGCCTTTTCGCCGCGCACCGCATCCGCCCCAAACGCTGCGGGCGGCTCCATCGCCACCATCGCCAGCAGTTGAAACAAATGATTTGGCAGCATGTCGCGCAAAGCGCCGGTGTGTTCGTAAAAACTGCCACGTGTCTCGACCCCAACGGTTTCTGCCGCCGTGATCTGCACATGGTCAATGTAATGATTGTTCCAGAAGGCCTCAAAAAGCCCATTGGAGAAACGGCTGACCAAAATGTTCTGGACAGTTTCCTTGCCCAGGTAATGGTCAATCCGATAGATCTGCTTCTCGCTCATGACATCAAGCAGGCATTCATTCAATGCTTGCGCTGTCTGCACGTCCGAGCCAAAAGGTTTTTCAATGACTACCCGGCGAAATGCATCCGGGGTTTCCTTGAGCAACCCGCTGGCGCCCAACCGCTGCACGACTTCGCTGAAAAAGCGGGGTGCAGTGGCCAGGTAGAACACCGCATTGCCAGTACCACTGGCGATGATTTTCTGCCCCAGCGCCCCGTAGGTGCTGTCATCCAGAAAGTCGCCCTGCACGTAGCTGATGTTCTTCGCCAACGAGGCCCACAAATCGGCATTCAAGCCTTGGCCATCAGGATGATCCACTTTGCTGGCGGCTTCAGTTCGAATGAAGTCTTCCAGCTTTTTGGCGAAACCCTCATCGCTGATCGCATTGTGGTCGACGCCCACAATGCGCAGGCCATCATCCAGTAAACCGTCACGACTCAAGTTGTACAGCGCGGGCATCAGCAAGCGCTTTACCAGATCACCGTGAGCCCCGAACAAAAACAGAGTGGTAGGTGGCGCAGGCTTGACGTTGGGTTTACTGGACAGATCGGTCATTTTTTAGGCGTCTCCACATGGCCGCCGAAACCAAAGCGCATGGCCGACAACAATTTGTCGCCATAGAGGCTTTGCTGACGCGAACTGTAGCGGGCAAACAAGGCCTGCGACAACACCGGCACCGGCGTCGACTGTTCCATAGCGGCTTCGATAGTCCAACGGCCTTCACCGCTGTCCGCCACGGCGCCCGAGTAACCGTCCAGCGGCTCATCAGTGGCCAATGCGTCGGCAGTCAAGTCCAGCAACCAGGACGAAACCACGCTGCCACGACGCCAGACTTCCGCGATATCACCCAGGTTCAGGTCAAAACGCTGATCTTCAGGCAGATTTTCACCGCCCTTCATCTTCATCAGGTTGAAACCTTCGGCGAAAGCCTGCATCAAGCCGTACTCGATACCGTTGTGAACCATTTTCACAAAATGGCCTGCACCCGCTGGGCCTGCATGGATGTAACCACGCTCGGCACGATCATCGTCAGACACACGGTCCTTGGTGCGCGGGATATCACCCATGCCCGGCGCCAGCGCTGCAAACAGCGGGTCCAGGTGCTTCACGACAGCGCTGTCTCCACCGATCATCATGCAATAACCGCGCTCCAGGCCCCACACGCCGCCCGATGTACCGACGTCAACGTACTGCAGGCCCTTTTCGGCCAGCGACTGCGAACGACGAATGTCATCTTTGTAGAAGGTGTTGCCGCCATCAATGATGATGTCATCGGCGTCGAGCAGTTGGCTCAAGGTCTCGATGGTATCTTCGGTTGGCGCGCCGGAAGGCAGCATCACCCAGACAGCACGAGGTTTGGCCAGGCCTGCAACCAGCGCTGGCAAATCGGCAACGCCTGTGGCGCCTTCCTGTTCCAGAGCACTTACAAAGTCGGTATTGCGGTCAAAAACCACGGTTGTATGCCCATTGAGCATCAGACGCCGCGCGATATTCCCGCCCATACGGCCCAATCCAATAATTCCCAACTGCATGTACTGTTGCTCCCAACGACAAAAAATAGGTCTAAAGCACCTTAGTGCAGCATTGCTTAAGGTGCTCGGCCAGGATCAGTCCTGGCACATGGTGCATAGTTTCGCACAAGCTGAAGGACATATACCCGATTCAATACATGCAACAGACGGACGAAGCAGCAAAGACTGCAAAAGTTACAAGCCTCAGGGTCGCCTGAGCAAGCCGATCTGCCCCGACAGTCGCCACTGTTGGTGACAAAGTTTTCACATGCACTTCGCAATACTTAAACACTTTGCGACTGCTCATCATTGATGCAGTTCTCATGTGTTGTGCCTGCCTACACGGCACTAACCAATCAAGTAGTTATCGGCTGGAGCGCTGTATGGGGATGTTTAAACGCAGTAACACATCTGCGAAGGGGTTCGACTGGGCGGCCCTTGGGTGGCTGTTTCTATTCTTCTGGTATTTCTCCGGCATCACCCAACTGCTGATCCAGCTGACGGGCACCTCGGGGTTTTCAGGGTTTCGCCAAGCCTTTGTGATGAGCGCCATCTGGCTGGCCCCGATGCTGATGTTTCCCAAGCATACCCGCGTCATGGCTGCCGTTATCGGCGTCGTTCTGTGGGCATGCTCCATGGCCAGCCTTGGCTACTTCTTTATCTATCAGCAAGAGTTCTCACAAAGCGTCATCTTCATCATGTTCGAATCGAACATCTCCGAAGCTGGCGAATACATGACCCAGTACTTTGCCTGGTGGATGGTCCTGGCATTCCTGGCGCATACCGCTTTTGCCGTGTTCCTCTGGACTCGCCTGCGCCCGGTGTATCTGCCCCGCGTGCAAGCCTGGACCGCAGCAATCGCCATACTGGTGGCCGTTGTCGGTTATCCGCTGATCAAGCAAACCATCAAGCACGACACCTTTGCCTCGGCCATGGAAAGTTTCGAAAGCCGTGTCGAACCAGCAGTGCCATGGCAGATGGTGGTGGCTTATCGCCGTTATCTTGAGCAACTGGACAACATGCAAGGCATGCTTGCCAGCGCCAGCAAGATCCCACCCCTGACCAACCTCAAGGACACTGAAGCCGGCAAACCCACCACCCTGGTTCTGGTCATTGGCGAGTCCACCAACCGCCAGCGCATGAGCCTTTATGGCTATCCTCGCGAAACCACACCCAACCTCGACAAATTGCGCGATCAACTGGCGATTTTCGACAACGTCGTGACTCCACGTCCTTACACCATCGAAGCCCTGCAGCAAGTGCTGACGTTTGCCGACGAAGAAAACCCTGACCTGTACCTCAGCACCCCGTCACTGGTCAGTGTGATGAAGCAAGCCGGTTACAAGACCTTCTGGGTGACCAACCAGCAGACCATGACCAAGCGCAACACCATGCTCACCACTTTCTCCGAGCAGGCTGACCAGCAGGTCTACCTCAACAACAACCGTAACCAGAACGCCCGTCAGTACGACGGCGATGTACTTGAGCCATTCAACAAGATCCTTGCCGACAGTGCCCCGCGCAAGCTGATCGTGATTCACCTGCTCGGCACCCACATGAGCTACCAGTACCGCTACCCGCCGACCTTCGAAAAATTCGTCGACCGCACCGGTGTACCGTCTGGCCTTACCGATGATCAAGTACCTACGTACAACAGCTACGACAACGCCGTTTTGTATAACGACTTTGTGGTATCAAGCCTGATCAAGGACTTTGCCAAGACCGATCCCAATGGTTTCCTGCTGTACCTGTCCGACCACGGCGAAGACGTGTTCGATTCGGTCGGCCACAACACGTTGGGGCGTAACGAAGCCAAACCGACCGCGCCGATGTACACCATTCCGTTTATGGCCTGGGCCTCGCCAAAATGGCGTGAAAGCCATGCCTGGAATTTCGCCAGCGACCTCAGCCGCCCTTACAGCAGCTCGCAGTTCATCCATACTTGGACAGACCTGGCAGGCCTGAGTGCCGACGAGCTCGACGATAAAAAGAGCCTGGTCAGCGATCAATTTGTCGCCCGCCCGCAACTGATTGGCGATCCTTACTCGCGCCCGCAAAAAGCCTTGATCGACTTCAGCCTGATCAAACCCAAACCTCCTGCTCCGGGAAGTGTGGCCACGCAATAAAAAAACGCTGCGGGGCGCCAATACCGCCCCGCAGCGTTTTAGTTCAACGTTACACATACCCAGAAACAACAATAAGTCTCATTTGTCTTAACTCGTCCCCTTGTTATTCGTTTGAAGCACTAGACAACTTCAGATCAATAACAAGGAGCCGCAGCCATGCTCGCGCCCATAACCCGTTCCATTACCCTTTCTCTCGGCCTTATCAGCAGTGTCGTCAGCCCGCAATTACTGGCAGATGCCGAACTGGATGACACCGAAAAAACCACCCGTTCGCTGGAGTTGGGCAGTACCAGTGTCACTGCCGAAGGCCTGGGTGCAACCACCGAAAACAGTGGTTCCTACACCACGGGCTCGACCAGCACCGCGACCAAACTCAACCTGAGCATTCGCGAAACCCCGCAGTCGATCTCGGTCGTCACCCGCCAGGAGATGGACGACTTCAACCTCAACACCCTTACCGAGGCCATGCGCCATACCACCGGCGTGGTAGTGCAGCACAACGACTCGGACCGGGTCGCCTATTCCGCCCGTGGCTATACCATTCGTAATTTCCAGATTGACGGGATGCTCAACACCTTCAGCTTTATGAAGTCTGATGCTGACACCATCATCTACGACCGCATTGAAGTCGTGCGCGGAGCCACCGGTTTGACCACCGGCGCAGGTGATCCGTCGGGCACCATCAACATGATCCGCAAACGCCCGACCCACGAGCTGCAGGCCAAGGCCGGCGTCATGGGCGGCAGCTACGATGACTATTACAGCTATGTCGATGTGGGCGGACCGCTGGCCTTCGATGGCCGTTTGCGCGGGCGCACTGTGCTTGCCTATCGCGACAGCAAATCGTTTCGCGACAACTACGCCCTGAAACGAGAAGTGGCCTACGGAATTTTGGAAGCGGACCTGACCGACTCCACTACCTTGGCTGTGGGTTACGACTATCAGGACAAGCAGGTACAGGGTACATCCTGGGGTACTCTGCCCTATTGGACCGGCTCAGGTGACAAAGCCCATCTTGGCCGTTCAACCAACTGGGCCACCCCGTGGAGTTCGTGGCCGATGAAGGACAAAACCGCGTTTGCCACGCTTGACCAGCAACTGTTCAACGACTGGCGGCTGAAAGCGGCCTATACCCATCGCACCAGTGACGCCGCGGGCAAGGTGTATTACGCCGGTGGCGGTTTCCCTAATGCCGATGGGACGGGCATGTTTGCCAACAGCAGCCACTTCACCGGTGACGAAAAAATGACCGCCGTCGACGTCAATATCTCGGGCACTTACCCCTTGTTCGGGCGAGACCACGACCTGATGGTGGGTTACGGCGAGGCCAAATATGACAGCACCTCACCATTGTTGAAATCTCTCAATCCAAAGGACTACAACACCGTCCCCGACTGGAATGACATGGGCTCAATTCCCGCATATCAGGACTTTGATACTGGCCTTGGAGGCCCCCGCAGCATCATCAAACAGAAGTCAGGTTATCTGGCCACTCGCTTTAACCTGACAAACAAATGGCATGCCGTACTCGGAAGCCGTTATGGCAGTTGGAAAAGCTCCAATACCGGTAACGATTACGTCGATGAAAACCAGACAATCATTGAGTACACCGATATATCCCAAACACAAAACGACATCATCACGCCTTATGCAGGGTTGCTGTATGACTTCACCGAAGACTTCACGGCTTATGTGAGCTACACGGATATCTTCAATCCTTCCGAAGAAAAATCTGTTTCGGGCTCATACCTGGAACCTGTAGTTGGCAGTAACTACGAACTGGGCCTCAAGGGCAGCTTCCTGCAAGAACGCCTCAACTTGTCGACGGCCGTGTTCTGGAGCAAACAGGACAACGTGCCGGAAATCGACGACTCAGTGCCACGCGGCCCCAACGGCGAGGAATATTACAAATCCGGAGGCAAGGGCAACAAGATCAATGGCTTTGAAATCGAGCTGGCTGGTGAGGTCATGCGTGACTGGAACATGGTTGCCGGTTACACCTATACCCACTCACGCAACGCCACAGGCCAGCGCATGAACACCGCGTCGCCATTGAACCTGGTCAAGGTCTCGAGCACCTACCGCCTGCCGGGGGAATGGAACGCCATGACCGTGGGTGCCGCCGTGAACTGGCAAAGCGATATCTACCGAGCAGCCAATCGTCCTACCGGTGAGAAAAACGCAGATGGCAACCCGATCACCTTCAAAGAAGACATTAATCAAAAGTCCTACACCCTGGTCGATCTGATGGCCCGCTACAAATTCGACGAGCATGTCTCCGCTTCGCTGAACGTCAAGAACCTGCTCGATCAGAAGTACTACGAAAACGTGGGCTTTTATAACGGCGTGTTCTGGGGCGAACCGAGGACGGTGGCTTTAGGCCTGGAGTGGACACTCTAAGCCGCAATGCTGTTCACTTAAGGTATATGGCCGCAACTGTGGGAGCGAGCCTGCTCGCGAAAGCGTCAAGAGCGTCGCGATTAGCCCGTATGCACGCACTATCGTTTACGACCTTCGCGAGCAGGCTCGCTCCCACATTTTTGTCATTTTTGTGGGAGCAGGCTTGCCCTGCTTACAAATACTTGTTCCAGAACAACATACGCCCATGAGCCGGGTCGAGTTGCCCGTCGCTGAAGCCAAACTTGCGATAGGAACCTTGTGCCACCGGATTGCCTTCAAGCACTTCCAGGGTGATCTTGCAGCAATCGCGCTCACGGGCGATGTCTTCAACCTTGAGCAACATTTTCTGGCTCAGGCCCAGGCCGCGAAACGTATCCACTACTGACACATCATGCACGTTGACCAAAGGCTTACCGGCAAAGGTCGAGAACCCTTCAAAACAGTTCACCAGACCAGCCGCCTCACCGTTGACGAACGCCAGCACACTAAATGCATGGGGACGCTTGGCAAGCGCGGCGGGCAACCCATCCAGCACTTCCTGCGACAGCCCTTGACCACCACCCATCGGGTCTTTGGCATAGTGGTTCAATACGTCTCTCAGCGCCTGGGCGTGAACCGGGTTTGTATAGTCTGCTTGCACTACAACGACATCCGACATTACGCGTATTCCTCGACGAATCAGTCCATTAGTGTCTGTATATGACGACACCAGACCTTAGCGCGGCCGAGGTAATACAGACAAGTCTGCGCTTCAAGGCTGAGCCGAAGAATCCAGCATCGGCATCAGCCTGGGGAGTTGGCTGACAAACTTGTCGACATCCGCGTACATCAGTACATGGCGAAAATGCGAATTCTCATTGCGATATTCGACCTCATCCGTGATGTCCCCTCCTGCCATGTCCTGACTGATCAGCAACACGTCATATTCATTGGTGTCCGCGACCTTCAAACCCACCAACGCCTCAGCGTTGTACAAAGGCGCGATCCGGTAGTAACCCAAAATATTAAGGGCCTTTTCTATTTTTAGAGCCTGAGCCGGATCTGCGTCGGCTATCAGTATTCGTAATGATCTGGTTGGCATTTTGGTCTCATCATTCAGGTGACTCATTGACCTGCGCGTAACGCTCTAATTGTTCAGCCAACTGCTCCATACTGCTGTGCAGCGCATCGACCGCAACGGTAAGACGTTGCGGTTCCCCCGCCTGGCAAACCGCTTCCAGTTGCTCGCAGCACTCGATCAGTTTATTGGCTTGAATCAGCCTCCCTCCCCCTTTGACCCCATGCGCCAGGTCAGCCAGCCCTTGGTAATCATCGTTCACAAACAGTTCGACCAGGGATACAAGGTCCTGTCGATTGCTGACCGCCAGTTCAGTGAGCAGCTTTTGAATCACCCCATCATCGCCCTGACTCAACTGTTTGAGATACGTCAGATTAATCTCGGCGCCATCCTCCGGTTCATGGCTATCCTGGCCTTTCGCATCCTGCGGTACACCAGACGCCAGACACGCACTCAAGTCATTCAAACTGATGGGCTTAAACAGGCACTGATCCATACCGGCGTCCCTGCAGCGCTCGACTTCTTCCGGTTGTGCGTTCGCCGTAAAACCAAAAATCCGGCAAGCCACCCGTGCCAGGGAAGCCTCCTCGGAGCGCACTGCCCGCGCCAGCTCATAGCCATTCATGACCGGCATCGAACAATCGGTGATTACCACGTCGAAATGCCCCGTCCGCCACGCTTTCAGGCCCAACGCTCCATTTTCGGCGTCCGTCACCCGGTGCCCCAGATAACTCAGTTGCTGGGCCAGCAACATCCGGTTAGCCGGATAATCATCCACCACCAGAACATTCAACGACCGGGTAATGCCCACCTCTTGCTGCTCGGTGTCTACCGCAAACTCTTCAGGCTCAAGCAGTGGCACCACCATCATGACCTCAACCCGGGTGCCGATCGCTTCCAGGCTACTGAGGTGCAACTGCCCCCCCATCATTTCGCAAAGATCGCGGCTAATCACCAACCCCAGACCTGAACCGTTGCGTGCCGATTGGGTGTTGTTACTGGCCTGAACAAATGGACTGAACAAG
Organism: Pseudomonas sp. ML2-2023-6; assembly: GCF_037055265.1. Taxonomy (NCBI): domain Bacteria; kingdom Pseudomonadati; phylum Pseudomonadota; class Gammaproteobacteria; order Pseudomonadales; family Pseudomonadaceae; genus Pseudomonas; species Pseudomonas sp. ML2-2023-6. Next base: position 4,307,968 of record NZ_CP146347.1, read on the forward strand.
CGACGCTGGTCTTCATCAGAAATACCCACCCCCGTGTCCTCGACACGCAAGCAAATTGACACCTGCTGCGCATCGTCAACGGGCTGAACTTTCAAGATCAGACGAACTTCGCCCTTGTGCGTGAACTTGATCGCATTGCTCAGCAAGTTGGAGACGATCTGCTTGAAACGTATCGGATCGATCAGAACCTCAGCATCCGCCTGCGGACTCAACTCACACACCAGACTCAAGTGCTTTTGCCGCGCAAGTCCATCGAACATCCGCGCCACGGCCTCTACCAGCGATTTGATATTCGCCCGTTGGGGGCTCAACGACAGGTGCCCGGATTCAATACGTGCGATATCCAGGATATCGCCAATCAGTTCGAGCAACTCGCGGGCAGATACCGAGGCCACTTCAATAGCAAAACGATCCATGACCCCTTGATCGGCTTTTTTCAGTGCCAGCTCCAGCATGCCAATCACCGCATTCATGGGAGTGCGGATTTCATGACTCATGGTAGCCAAGAATGTGGTCTTCGCCCGGTTCGCCTCATCAGCGCCTTGTTTGGCGATATTTAACTCGTTCAACAATTGCTGACGCTTGGCAATTACCCGCTGCAAATAGGTAATCCACGCGATAGCCACCAACAGCAAGGCCGCCGCAATAGCGAAGCCTTGTAAAATTGCAGCGCGATTACGCAACCAGTAGCTCTCACCCGCCAGCGTGTCAGTGCGCCAGCGACGGGTCAGTTCACTCATTTCTCCAGGGGTGATACTGAGTAATGCCTTGTTCAGAATCGAATTCAACTGAGGATCATTGCCAGCAGTGGCAAATCCGATCTGCTCGGGTTGTGTGCCCACCGTACTCGTGATGTGCAATTGTTTGGCAAAACGCCGCGAGACCAGATAACGCGCACTGACCAGCGTGCAGATCGCCGCATCGGCCTTGCCCTCTGCCACCATTTGCAAGGCCGCCGGAGGGTTGTCAGCCTCCAGCACCTGAACCTGTGGGTAGCTATGCACAATAAAATCGCGCAGCACATTGCCACGTACTAACACCACACGCTGGCTGGCCATTTCATCCAGTGTTTCAAAGCCCTCGGAGCCAATACGGGTGGTCAGCACAAAAGGCGTGGTGAGGTAAGGCCGAGTAAAGCTCAGCTGGTTTTCACGAGCGGTGCTACTGGTGATAGCACCCAACACATCTGCCTTGCCCGAGGCGACCAACTCAATCACGCCCCCGACCGTATGCTCGCGTACTGGCTGAAACTCTATGCCGGTCCGTGCACTGATGTTGGTTAACAGATCGGCAATTAAACCTTTGAACTCGCCTTGCTCATCAAAAAACGACAGCGGCAGGAACTGATCATTGACCGCTACCTTTAATCGCGGGTGTTCTGCCAACCAGCTCTGTTCGCTTGTAGTGGGGTTAAACCGCCACGGGTTATTGATTTGCGGCCCGTCAGAGCTCCAGCGCCGCAGGATTGTCATACGTGCACTGGGTGGGATTACCGCCAGCGCGGCATTAATAATGCGCACCAATCTAGGCTCATCACCACGCAGTGCAAAAGAAAATGGGTTGCCTTCCAGACGTGAAAAGTCAGCCAGTTGCACGTTGTTCAAGTAGTTCTTCTGGATCAAGTAATTGGCGCTGATAAAATCCCCCAGGTAAACATCGGCTTGGCCAAATGCCACGGCGCCGATAGCGGTCAGAGTCGAGGGATACAGTTGCAAGGATGCTTCGGGGTAGAAGTCCTTGACCTTTTGCCGCGGCAAATAGTGATCCAGCATGGCTATGCGCAGGCCTGCCAGATTAACTGGCGGACGCTCCCGATTACTGCTGCGCGTCACCAGCGCAGGTGTGTCGTCCGCGTACGCCAGGCTTAACACCAATGCGGGATCTTGCGCTTCAAAACCATTGGAGCTGCTGAGCAAATCCAACTCGCCCAGTTTGAGTGCTTCAATCGCTTGCGGCCTTGAAGGGTAACGCTTGACCTCGATATCGACGTGCAACAACTGCGACAGCAACTGCGCGTAGTCAGCCGTTACCCCTTCGAAATCCTGGCCATTGACGACCAGGTCAAAAGGGCCGTAGTCGGGTGCCGAGACCCCCAAACGCAAGGGGCCTTGTTGCTTGAGCCATTGCCAGTCAGATGCCGTAAGCACCACGCTGTACGCTTCGACATTCGAACGGCCCAACAGCCGCAAGGGTTGCACTGGCGGGTCAGCGGCTGCATTGGGTTGGCCAAGGACAAGTAGCAGCGCAATGAGTCCCAGACATGCAAGTGTTTTCAATTAAATCAGATCATTACGTTTGGCAAAATCTGCCAAATAGACGACCGACTTTATATTCAGTTTTTCTATTAATCGCGCCTTATAAGTACTAATGGTTTTACTGCTCAATATCATGTCTTCAGCAATCTTCTTGTTACTCAAGCCTCGAGCAAGTTGTTGCAGAATATACAACTCACGTGCCGATAAATGCTGAATCAACTCCACGTCGCTCATGCTTGCATCACTGTTGCGTACCGAACTGGCCGCCAGATACGGAAAGAACGTATAGCCATCCATGATCACTTTGACAGCCCTCAGCAATTCCGTGAGGTCCTGGCTCTTGGTGATAAACCCTGCGGCACCTGCCTTCATGCAACGCTGTGAGTAAAACAGCGGCGATTGTGAGGTGAGTACCAGAATACGGGTATCCAGCCCTGAAGCCCTGATTCGATTGATCACTTCCAGGCCATCCAGGCCCGGCATGGTGATATCCAGGACAATCAAGTCAACGTTATGCAGGCGCGCGAGTTGAACCGTATCGGTGCCATTGGCCGCTTCTGCCACGACCTCATACCCCTGACTTTCCATCAGCACTTTCATCGCTGATCGAATAAGTGAATGATCATCAGCAATCAACACTTTCATACATTTAATCCTCTGCCAGTAAGCCGAGCATCAGCGTATATCAGGCGCAAACATATCGTTTTGAGTAGGTATAGCCGGCGCAAGCCGGTAAAAAACAACCTAATGGATGACATTGAAAGTATAGGATAGATCCTACAATCAACCTCTTTAGGTCCCACTATATTTGAGCGCAACACACTGAAGCCCGTTCGAAATCGAGCCGCGAATGATCGCTAATCAGATGCCGCCTACGAGAAGGGAATTCACCATCTTATCTGTAAGATTTTTCTTATATTCGCTACTTAAAGCTGCCAAGGGTTTTGGCCTTTTGAGCTGCCGAGCCGGAAATTCACTGCTCATGCAAACGCCAATCTCAAAAGACCGCAACCCTCGTTACTCAGATGGCCGTGGCAGGCCTCATTGCCAGCCGAACTTGCGAATGTAGAACCCTTTCACGGCCTGGGTCAGTACCATGTACGCCAGCAGGATCATGGGCAAGAACACAAAGTACAGCGGTGGCAAGGCCTGTAATTTGAAGTAAGCGGCCAACGGCCCCATTGGCAGGAAGATGCCCACAGCCATGATCACCCCCGTCATGACCATCAACGGCATTGCCGCACGGCTTTGCAGGAACGGGATTTTCGGTGTGCGGATCATGTGCACGATCAGGGTTTGAGTCAGCAGCCCAACCACGAACCAGCCCGACTGGAAAAGGGTTTGGTGTTCAGGGGTATTGGCTTTAAACACATACCACATCAGGCCAAAGGTCAGAATGTCGAAAATCGAGCTGATCGGCCCAAAGAACAACATGAAACGCCCTACGTCCGCAGGCTGCCAGCGCTGCGGCTTTTTCAGCATTTCCTCATCAACGTTATCGAAAGGGATGGCGATTTGTGACACGTCATACAGCAGGTTCTGAACCAGCAGATGCATCGGCAACATTGGCAAAAACGGAATAAACGCACTGGCCACCAATACCGAAAACACATTGCCGAAGTTCGAGCTGGCGGTCATTTTGATGTACTTGAGCATGTTGGCAAAGGTCCGACGCCCTTCCAGCACACCCTCCTCCAGCACCATCAGGCTTTTCTCCAGCAAGATGATATCTGCCGCTTCCTTGGCAATATCCACCGCGCTGTCCACCGAAATCCCGATATCAGCCGTGCGCAGCGCAGGCGCATCATTGATCCCGTCTCCCATAAAGCCAACCACATGCCCGTTAGCCTTGAGCAAACGCACAATGCGTTCCTTGTGCGTCGGTGTCAGCCTGGCAAATACGTTGGTGGTTTCAACCGCTACCGCCAGTTCGGCATCGCTCATGCGCTCAATGTCATTGCCCATCAGCAAGCCTTTCTGCTCCAGGCCCACTTCACGGCAGATCTTGGCCGTAACCAGTTCGTTGTCGCCCGTCAGAACTTTTACCGCAACCCCATGCTCTGCCAACGCTTTAAGCGCAGGCGCGGTGCTCTCTTTGGGCGGATCCAGAAACGCTACATAACCAATCAGCGTCAGTTCCTGCTCATCGCTCAGGCTGTATGTCTCGCGCCCTTCCGTCATCGGCCGCGCAGCCACTGCCACTACGCGCAAGCCTTCTTCGTTAAAGGCCGCGGTAACCTGGCGAATACGCGCCAGCAGTTCGTCGCTCAGGGCTTCTTCCCGCTCACCATGACGCACGGTTTTGCACACCGAAAGCACTTCTTCGACAGCACCCTTGCAGATCAGCAAATGTGGCTGGTCCTGCTCGGCCACCACTACGGACATGCGGCGACGGGTAAAGTCGAACGGGATTTCATCGACCTTGTTGAAGGCCGTACCCACGTTCAATTCGCGGTGAACCTCGACATGCTCCAACACCGCCACGTCCAGCAGGTTTTTCAGCCCGGTTTGGTAGTAGCTGTTGAGGTAGGCCATTTCCAGCACGTCGTCGGACTCTTGCCCCCAGACATCCACATGCCTGGCCAGGAAAATCTTGTCCTGGGTCAGCGTGCCCGTTTTGTCGGTACACAGCACATCCATCGCGCCAAAGTTCTGGATCGCATCAAGACGTTTGACGATGACTTTTTTGCGTGACAGGAACACTGCGCCTTTGGCCAAGGTCGAGGTCACGATCATCGGCAGCATTTCCGGGGTCAGGCCCACCGCGACAGACAGTGCGAACAGCAAGGCTTCCGTCCAGTCGCCCTTGGTGAAACCATTGATGAACAGCACCAGTGGCGCCATCACAAACATAAAGCGGATCAGCAACCAGCTAACTTTGTTGACCCCGGTCTGAAACGAAGTCGGACCGCGATCGGTCGCGCCAACCCGCTGTGCCAGTGCCCCGAAGTAGGTGTTGTTGCCCGTGGTCAGTACCACCGCCGTGGCCGCGCCGGAGACCACGTTGGTGCCCATGAACAGAATATTGTCCAGTTCCAGCGGGTTACTGGTCTGGCTATCAAACTGACGCGCAAACTTCTCGACCGGCATCGATTCGCCCGTCATCGCCGCTTGGCTGACGAACAAATCCTTGGCGCTCAGTACCCGACAGTCTGCCGGAATCATGTCTCCCGCCGACAACACGATCAGATCACCCGGCACCAACTGTTTGATTGCCAGCTCAATACGCTGCGCGCCCCTGATTTTCTGTGCCGCGCCATAGAACTTGCCAAACATCGGCGATGCGTCAGCACTGAAATCGCGACGCATCACCGTCGCGGTGTTACTGACCATTTCCTTGAGGGCATCAGCCGCCTTGTTGGATTTGGCCTCTTGCCAAAACCGCAGCAACGTCGATAACACCACCATCGTGCCAATCACCACGGCGGCTTGAATGTCATCGGTGGCCAGAGATACAGCTGCGAGCAAGGTCAGCAGCAGGTTGAACGGGTTTTTGTAGCAGTGCCACAAATGTACCCAACGGCTCAGCGGCTGCTCGTGTTCAACTTCATTGAGCCCGTATTGCTGACGCTGCACCTCAACCTCGGCCTCACTCAGACCGTCGGTGTGGGTGCCCAGGTTGTCGATCAAAACGGCGCTGTCAGTATTGGCGGCCGCCACCAGAGTTTGCGCCAGGGTCGGTGGCACTTCGCGGCTGACCGTGGTGTTGGTCAGGCTGTCGAGCAAAGCCAGGCGGCGGAAGTGCCGGCCAATATGGCGGGTGCGCAAAAAGCCTGCGAAAAATTCTTTCAGGGCGAGTTTCATGGTGCTACTCCTGCGCCGCCTGCGCTCACCCCAAGCAGAGTGACTACACAGCCGGCCTTAATCTGGAACCGTCGTTCATGGTTTTAATCTCGTGAGCGAGCCTGGGGCTCGCGGTTATTCAAACAATCGCAAACTGCCCGGTAGCGCGGGCCGATGCTGGCGGCGGCGAACGAGTCTAAAGAAGTTGCCCATAACGATTCCCCTGGCGGTCAACGAAGCCGACAAGCAGGTACAGCCAAGCGTGCGCATGAGCCAAAAGGCACGCGCATACAACGCGTTGCGATGCGCCAAGGGCGTTAATCACACACGTTTCAGTGTCGGAAAGAGGGCTTGCGGGCTCGGGTCACAACAGCCCCGGGCAAGACGCCACCTCTCGCTATCAAGCAAGAAGCGGCAGGGGATTCTGCGCGCTAGCTTGCCGAAAATATGCCGGTCTTAGAACCCGGCCAACTACTGTCGCTCAAACTGCTATCCACTTGGTCTCTGCGCTATTGATCAAAACGCGGGCAGCTTACGCCCGACGTTTTAGAGAGTAAACCGTAGGAAGGCTTCCGCTTTATGAATCAGAAACTTCTTCAGGAAGAGTTCAGTTTCACCACGCGAATGTCATAAAGCCTGACATCCGCGCGGGATATGGCGTCTCAGCTCGCGCTGGCCAACATAGGCTCAGTCACCGCTGGATGCTGGCTGTTGCGCTTGTCATGGGCATACAGGGACGCCGAAATCTCATCTGCCCGAATCGGTAAAACCGACAACAAGGTGTCACTCAGGCCGTGGCTGGCCTGACAGAAACCTTGCATGTAAATCCCCGCCTTGCAGCGCTCATCGGTGACTATCCGGTAGTCCCGGCCTACTTCGAAGTCGCCCAGGTATTCGGCCAGTGGTGCCAGCAGGTGACGGTGCATCTGCCGCTCGTAACCGGTGGCCAGAATGACCGCATCGTAGTGTTGCTCCAGCATCTCGCCATTGGCGGTGTTGCGCAGCGCCAACTTGATGCCCTGCCCGTCTGCCGTGGCGTTTTCAATGCTGGTCAGGCTACGGAAAACATGACGGGCAATGCCCGAGACTTTCTGCCGATAGAAGATCGCGTAGATGCGCTCAATCAGATCGATGTCCACCACCGAATAGTTGGTGCTCTGATACTCGACAATCAGACGCTCGCGCTCGGCGGTGTTTTGGGCAAACACCAGATCGGTGAACTGTGGCGAAAACACCTCGTTGACGAACGGACTGTCATCCGCAGGTTTAAGTGCCGAACCACGCAGAATCAAGTCCACCTGAGCCGATGGATAACTGTCGTTCAAGTCGATAAACGCTTCAGCCGCACTCTGACCACCGCCAATAATTGCGATGCGCATCGGCTTGCCGCTGACACATGGCTGTTTGGCCATGCGCGCCAGGTACTGGGAATGATGGAAAACCCGCGGGTCATCCTTGAGCGCTTTGAAAACCGTCGGAATATTCGGCGTTCCCCCGGCACTCACTACCACAGAGCGCGTAGTACGAGCGTGTTGCAAGCCGTGAGAATCGCGGGAAATCACTCGCAGGGCTTCGACCTGCTGTTGATGCAGTACCGGCTCGATGCTCAGCACTTCTTCGCCATAACGGCTTTGCGCCTCAAAGTGCGACGCCACCCAGCGCAGGTAGTCGTTGAACTCCATACGACATGGATAAAAGGTCCCCAGGTTGATGAAATCCACCAGACGACCGTGGGCCTTGAGGTAATTGACGAAGGAATACGCACTGGTGGGATTGCGCAGCGTGACCAGATCCTTGAGGAACGAAATCTGCAGCTCACTCTGAGTGACCAGGGTGTTGCCGTGCCAGCGATAGTCAGCCTGTTTGTCTAAAAACAACGCATTCAGGGGGCCTTGAACCTGCCCGCGCTCTTCCAGGGCGATGGCCAGAGCCAGATTGGAAGGTCCGAAACCGATGCCGATCAGATCATGCACAACGCCCGCAGCGATTGCCTGTGTCATTTTCAGTGTCCTCTGGATTACCCCTCAACAGAGGGAAAAAAGCCCGTGACCGACTGCCCAGTGGAAGGGCAGCAGATCGTCTGTTGAGTAGGAACGAGAACACAGAAATGAAATTTAGGCGTTGTCCCACTGCCTGATACGAATCCGGCAGTGCTTCATTGCGTTAACGATGTGCTTCTCGACCATGCTGCGGGATACCCCCAGACGGTCGGCAATTTCCAGGTGAGACAAGCCATCGAGCTTGCGCAGCAAAAAACACTCGCGACATGCCGCTGGCAACTCGGACAACGCCCGCTGGAGCATGTCCAGGCGCTGACCATGATCCATCAGCACCTGCGGCGAGGGGCTGTAAAAACGCTCTTCGCTATCCAGCACTTCCAGCGGCTCGGCCTGGCGCAACGTGTTGCGCCGATGACCGTCGATCACCAGATTGAGCGCCGTGCGGTACAAAAATGCGCGAGGTTGAGCAATCGGCTCATCACTGGAACGCTCCAGCACGCGCACATATGCGTCATGTACCACATCTTCGGCCGCCTGGGCATTACCCAATCTGGCACTCAAAAAGCCCACCAGTTCGCGATAGTAGTTTTCCAACAGGACTCCTGGCCGCGACAGCAGCGGCAACACTCCGTGAGCGCAGAAACAGATCTAATGAAATAGCGGCATGATGATGGCACTTTTACAGATGTAATTTATAGTAATTCTCATATAGATTTAAACCCCAAGGCCACTACCCTCGTCGAATTATTTAGCAACAACCCTATAAACAAACAGCTAAATCCCTCGCCAAATCATTCGTTTACTCAACAGCTCCCCGTGTCTGTCGTCCTCGCGACAGCGTTTGCTCTGGGCATTTGGGCCCAATGGCATGACGACGGGCCGACTTCCATTGGCCGGAACCCTGCATGAAACGCCCTCGACAGACCCGACGTGCGCTGCTGATCACCCTGTGTTTATTACTCGGCGCCGCCTTGGCAGCCTGGCCTTTCCTGACGCCGGGCCGCGATGCCTATGACACCGTGCCCGTAACCCGGGGCGATATTGAAAGCAGCGTGACCGCACTCGGCACCCTGCAACCCCGGCAATATGTCGATGTGGGTGCACAGGCCTCAGGGCAAATCCACAAGATCCACGTCGACGTCGGCGCTGAAGTCAAGGAAGGCCAGCTTCTGGTCGAAATCGACCCGTCCACCCAAACCGCCAAACTCGATGCCAGCCGCTTTGCCATCGAAAACCTCAAGGCTCAACTGCAAGAACAACGCGCCCTGCACGATCTGGCAAAACAGAAGTTGCAGCGCCAGCAACACCTCGCAAAAGGCGGCGCCACCCGCGAAGAAGATGTTCAGGCGGCACAGGCTGAAGTCCGCACCACCCAGGCACGGACCGACATGTTTGCGGCGCAGATCCGTCAGGCCCAGGCCAGTTTGCGCAGTGATGAAGCCGAACTGGGCTACACCCGCATCTTTGCGCCCATGTCCGGCACCGTGGTGGCACTGGATGCCCGCGAAGGCCAGACCCTCAATGCCCAACAGCAAACACCGCTGATCCTGCGCATCGCCAAGCTCTCGCCGATGACGGTCTGGGCTGAAGTCTCGGAAGCCGATATCGGCCATGTAAAAACCGGCATGCAGGCCTACTTCACCACCTTGAGCGGCGGCAACCGGCGCTGGAACAGCACCGTGCGCCAGGTCCTGCCCGTACCGCCCAAACCCCTCAACGAAAGCAGCCAGGGCGGCGGCAGCCCCGCAAGCAAAAGCGGCAGCGCCCGCGTGGTGCTCTATACCGTGCTGCTGGATGTCGACAACAACGATCAGGCACTGATGCCCGAAATGACCACCCAGGTGTTTTTTGTCGCCAATCAGGCCCGGGATGTATTGCTCGCGCCAATCATCGCGTTGCAGGGCACTACCGAGGGGAACCGCCAGACCGCCCATATCGTGAGCAAGAACGGCAAGGTCGAGCCTCGCGAAATCCGTACCGGCATCAGCGACCGTTTGCGCGTAGAAATCCTCGAAGGTCTGGATGAGGGCGATCACCTGCTGGTCGGCCCCGCTACCGGCAACGGAGGCTGAATGCCCACTCCCTTGATCGACCTGCAGGATATCCGCAAGGTCTACGGCGGCATCGACACGCCTGAAGTTCACGTGCTTAAAGGCATCAGTCTGTCGATCCATGCCGGGGAGTTCGTCGCCATCGTCGGCGCCTCGGGCTCGGGCAAGTCGACCCTGATGAACATCCTCGGCTGCCTCGACCGCCCAACCTCCGGGCGCTACCTGTTTGCCGGTGAAGACGTCGCCCGGCTCGACAGTGACGAGCTGGCCTGGTTGCGCCGCGAAGCCTTTGGCTTTGTGTTCCAGGGCTACCATTTGATCCCCTCGGCGTCGGCCCAGGAAAACGTCGAAATGCCGGCCATCTATGCTGGTACCCCGGCCGCCGAGCGTCACGCCCGTGCAGCCGCCCTGCTCGACCGCCTGGGTTTGGCCGAACGCACCGCCAACCGTCCGCACCAACTGTCCGGTGGTCAGCAACAACGGGTGTCGATCGCCCGCGCCCTGATGAACGGCGGGCATATCATCCTCGCCGACGAACCCACCGGGGCTCTCGACAGCCACAGCGGCGCCGAGGTCATGGCCCTGCTTGACGAACTGGCGAGCCAAGGCCATGTGGTTATCCTGATTACCCATGACCGCGAAGTCGCAGCACGGGCCAACCGGATCATCGAAGTGCGCGATGGCGAAGTTATCAGCGACAGTAGCAACGGCACGCACCTGCCCGCGACCGACAACCCCCAGGCCTTGCAGGCCATTGATCTGCGCAAGCGCCTGAGCGAAGGCAGCGAGGCCCGGGGAGCCTGGAAAGGCGAACTGGTCGATGCGGTTCACGCCGCCTGGCGAGTCATGTGGATCAACCGTTTTCGCACCGCCTTGACCCTGCTCGGCATTGTCATCGGCGTGGCCTCGGTGGTGGTGATGCTGGCCGTCGGCGAAGGCAGCAAACGCCAGGTGATGGCGGAAATGGGCGCCTTTGGCTCCAACATCATTTACCTCAGCGGCATGTCGCCAAGGCCCAGAGCGCCACTGGGCATCGTGACCCTCAATGACGTAGCCGCCCTCTCGACCTTGCCGCAAGTAAAAATGATCATGCCGATCAATGGCGCCGAGATTGGCGTGCGCTATGGCAATGTCGATCACACCCTGTACACCGGCGGCAACGGTATTGATTTTTCGGCGATCTTCAACTGGCCGGTAGTGCAAGGCAGCTTCTTTAGCCAGGCCGATGAAGACGCGGCTGCCGCCGTGGCGGTGATCGGCAAAAAGGTCCGCGATAAAGTGCTCAAGGATGTGCCCAACCCGATTGGCCAGTACATCCTGCTGGAAAACGTACCGTTTCGCGTGGTCGGGGTGCTGGCCGAAAAAGGCGCCAGCTCCGGCGACTCGGACAGCGATACGCGCATCGTGGTGCCTTACTCTGCGGCCAGCGTGCGCCTGTTCGGCACCCACAATCCGGAGTATGTGGTGATCGCCGCCGCCGATGCGAGCAAGGTCAACCAGACCGAAAAGGCCATCGAGCAACTGATGCTCAGGCTGCACCACGGCAAACGCGACTTCGAAATCACCAACAACGCGGCGATGATCCAGGCCGAAGCCAAAACCCGCAACACCCTGTCGTTGATGCTCGGTTCGATCGCCGCCATCTCGCTGCTGGTGGGCGGTATCGGGGTGATGAACATCATGCTGATGACCGTGCGCGAGCGTACCCGCGAGATCGGCATTCGCATGGCCACCGGCGCCCGCCAGCGCGACATCCTGCGCCAGTTTTTGACCGAAGCACTGATGCTCTCGGTGGTCGGCGGCGTGGCCGGCATCACCCTGGCCTTTATCGTCGGTGGCGTATTGTTGCTCTGCGATGTGGCGGTGGCGTTCTCGCTGGTCGCAGTGCTCGGCGCCTTTGGCTGCGCATTGGTGACCGGCGTCATTTTCGGCTTTATGCCAGCCCGCAAGGCTGCCCGGCTAGACCCGGTCACGGCCCTTACCAGTGAATGAGCAATTGATGAAGCCGACCTTGAGCCTGTTGAGCCTGTGCCTGCTGCTGGGCGCTTGCAGCCACTCCACCCCTGACGACAATAACGACGTGGTTCCACCACCCTCCTGGCAGTCGGCACATGCACCAGCCAGCCAGCAGGTCAGCCAGCAATGGTGGGAACAGTTTGGTAGCCCCGAACTGGGCCGCCTGATCAGCCAGGCGCGGGCTGGCAGCTACGATCTGGCGGGCGCCATGGCCCGAGTCCGGCAAGCCCAGGCATCTGCCGTGATTGCCGGGGCACCGTTATTGCCCGAAGTAAAATTCGGCACCAATGCCAATCGTCAAAAACTGCTGCGCGGCAAAGGCTACAGCCAACTGGATGCCAGCGATGACAACAAGGCCGTGGACTATTTCGACGCCAGCCTGAGCGCCAGCTATGAAGTGGACTTCTGGGGCGGCAAAGCGGCAGCTCGGGACAGTGCGCTACAAGCGCTCAAGGCCAGCGAGTTTGATCGCGCGACGGTAGAGCTGACCTTGCTCAGCGGCGTCGCCAGCAGTTATGTGCAAACCCTGGCACTTGATGAACAACTGCGCATTGCCCGACTCAATCTGGCCAATGCGCAAAGTGTGTTGCACGTCGTGCAAACTCGCTATGACGCGGGCTCGGCCACAGCCCTGGAACTGGCCCAACAAAAGAGTCTGGTTGCCAGCCAACAACGGCAAGTGCCACTGGCTGAGCAACAGGCCCAGGAAGCACGGATCACCCTCGCCGTCCTGCTTGGTCAGCCCGTACAAAACCTGGCACTGGGCGACACCACTTTCGCCCGGCTGCATTGGCCATCGACAGGCAGCGGACTGCCCAGCGAGCTGCTCGGCCGACGCCCGGACATCGCCAGCGCCGAAGCCAAACTGATCGCCGCCCGGGCCGATATCACCGTGGCCCGCGCCGCCATGCTGCCCAGCCTGACCCTGAGCGCCAGCCTGGGCTCTGGCGCTGACCGTTTCAGCAATATCCTGCGCAGCCCGTTCTACACCCTCACTGCAGGGCTCGCAGCGCCGATCTTCAACAATGGCCGTCTAAGTGCCGAACGCGATAAAGCCACAGCACGTCAACAAGAGTTGCTGCAAGCCTATCGGGGCAGCATCATCAGCGCCTTTGCCGATGTCGAAAAAGCCCTCAACAGCGCCAGCGGTCTGGACCAGCAACGTCAATGGCAGGACGAGGAACTCAAGCAGGCGCAGCGGGCCTTTGACATTGCCCAAAGTCGCTACACCGCCGGGGCAGAAGGGCTGCTGACGGTTCTGCAAACACAAAGCACGCTGTACCAGGCCCAGGACCAGAGCGTGCAACTGCGCATGGCCCGGCTGCAGGCGAGTGTTGCGCTGTACAAGGCATTGGGTGGAGGTTGGCGGGTGCAGTAACCCGCCTGCTTCAGGTCTTGACCAGCAGGTGCCGCGCATACCACGGTCGCCGCGGGATGCGCCGCAGCAACCCGGTAATGCTCTTCTCATCGCCAAAGGTAATGCGCAGCGCCAGTTTCATGGTTTCGGGGTCCATCTCCACGGTTTTACCCGTGGCCAACCCCGGTGTTGTGCTACAGCCGTGGGTGAGCGGGCCCAGCCACGGGTCATCCACTTCCACCCAGCGCCCCGGCGCAAACCACGGCACGCCATTGACTTGCCGACGTGTCAGCTCCCCAGGGTGGAAGCGCTCATGGGCACGGTACCAATCCTCGAGACGATCATCGATCCAGCCATGAAAACTCCAGAACACCGGATTTACATGGGAGGAAAACGGATCACCCAAAAAGTCGTTTTCGGGCACATACCAGCGCCCGGCAAAATCCGCCGGATCACGGGCCATCGGCACCGGGGCGCCATTGGACGGATCCCTCGGTACAGAGGCCCAGCGCATGTGCAGCCAGTCATGCAAACCTAGCTCAACCTCGGAACCAAACTGCCCCAAAGTCAGCGACGATAAATAGCGCGGGTCACGGTAGCGTGACTCCCAGACCTCGAAGTTGCTGTGAAAGGTTTCCGGCTGTTTGATATCACTCAACCACTGCGTATAGACCTCATCACCCTCCGCCAGCCAGGTCGGCGGCAAGGCGCTGCCATCGTGGTTATCAAAGTAACGAGCAAAGCCTGCACGATCACGCTCAAGCTCTGGCTGCGGTAATGGCAGCGCTGGCCATGACGGTAAATTCTGCATCGAGCGCGCGGTGCGCAACATATGTCGATGCATAAAGAAAAAATCCACTCCAGAGCCATTACGATCCTTGCGCGGGCCACGGGCATCGCGCTCCCTGTCGCGCTGGCCGGGTTGCCAGCCAATGCCACGCAGAGCGTTGCGTTTGTCTTCAGACAGCTCATGCCAGGTATCGCGGGATGCATGCCACAGCTGGTGAAACAACCGATGCTCAGGAGTCACCAGCCAGGCCAGCAACGTCGGGTTGAGGCCGATCCGTTCGCGGGCTTCAGGAAAGGTACGCTTGACGGCAACAAAGCTGTTGTCCTGCTCGGGCAAGGCCAATGGCCGCGCAAGATGCTGCACGCGCCCGCTGAGGGTGCCGCTGCCGGCATTACCGTAAGCGCCCCAGACTTCATCGAGGCTGAAACTGAACTCGTAATCAGGCTGGCCGTTAACCGACTCGCTGCTGGTGAGTCGCCAGTACATCCGCTTCGCATCCGGTGCCACCAGGTCGCCCAAAATGCGATAACGCGGAACCTGTGAGCCGTGCAAAATAGCCGCCGTGTCAAGATAACCGCGGACACCACGGCCACGTGGCGCGATATCGAGCCATAGCTCCAGATCATCTGCAGGCACACCGTCAAGCCCGGCATCCTGCCCGTTGAAGCGAATCGTCCAAAGCCCGCGCAACTGGTCGGCCAACTGCTGCCCGGCGGTATCTGCCAGGTCAACTGTCGCCTCGCCGGGCGTAATCGGCTCGTCCACTCGCGTCAACTCACGATGCCCATAAAACGCTGCTGGCGCTGCTGCGCCGGTGATCGCCAAACCAGCGATGAACCATCGTCGTGAAATCGTCATTGCCCTACCTGTCCCAGCCCGAATGCAGGCGTTATCCAAGCTAGAACGTTTGCTCAAGGACGAAATTTAGGAACTCTGCTGGCTGGATTCATGACCTGAGATCAAGACTGCTTTGCTTGATCGCAGGTTTTTCCCACGGATCAGTCCGAGGATACTCAACCTCATTCTTACGTCCCTCAAGGAGTTATCCATGACTATTCCAGCATTCGGCCTCGGTACTTTTCGTCTAAAAGGCCAAGCAGTAATCGACTCGGTAAAAAACGCCCTGGATCTGGGCTATCGGGCAGTCGACACCGCGCAGATCTATGAAAACGAAGCTGACGTCGGCCAGGCTATTGCCGAGAGTGGCGTAGCGCGGGACAAACTGTTTATCACCAGCAAAATCTGGGTCAGCCATTTTGCCGGGGACCAACTGATTCCGAGCTTGCAGGACAGCCTGAAAAAATTGCGCACCGATCACCTGGACCTGACCCTGATCCACTGGCCGTCACCGAAAAGTGCAGTCCCGGTAGCAGAATTTATGGGCGCATTGCTTGAAGCCAAAAAGCTGGGGCTGACCAAACAGATTGGCGTCTCGAACTTCACCATCGCGCTGATGAAAGAAGCGATTGCCGCTGTTGGCGCCGAACACATCGCCACCAATCAGATCGAACTTCACCCGTACCTGCAAAACCGTAAATTGGTTGAGTTCGCACAGAGCCAAGGTATTCATATCACCTCGTACATGACACTGGCCTACGGTGAAGTCCTGAACGATCCGGTGATCATCGAGATCGCTAAACGCCATGCCGCAACTGCGGCCCAAGTGACACTGGCCTGGGCGATGCAATTGGGATATTCGGTGATTCCGTCGTCGACCAAGCGCGACAACCTCGAGAGCAACTTGAAGGCGTGTGAGTTAACCCTGACCGAAGATGACATGGCACAGATTGCGGCACTGGATCGCGGCCACCGCCTGACCAACCCGCAGAGCGTTGCACCGCAGTGGGATTGACCGGGAACAGGGTATCTACAGAGATACTTCAACCGTGGGAGCGAGCAGGCTCGCTCCCACAAGGGGCTTGATCCGGAACAGAGTATCTACAAGGGTTGGCCCTGCAGGCCAAAGCGCTGCAGCTGCATTTCCTGCAGGCGGCTTAAGGTGCGGCGAAAGGCGAACTCCAGGTAACCTTGGGTATAGAGCTGATCCATCGGCACCTGGGCTTCGATACATACCGGCACTTTGCGGTCGTAACATTCGTCGATCAGCGCAATAAAACGCCGCACGCTGTCATCGTATTTGGAGAGCTGCGGCAGCTCGCGATCCCCGGCCTCGACTTTCACCGCCCCGTCTTCCGTACCCCGGGCAATTTTACCTTCGCGCTGCTCTGCACTCAGGCAAGGTACTCCGCTGAGCAACATCACCTTATAGCGGTCACAGATGTCCATGAACTCGGTGGCTGCCAGCGGCTGCTCACACAGCTCGTGGAAATTGCACCACAGCACGGCATCACTGGCGTGCACCACATTCAGCGAGCGATGGCCCACCCCAATCGGCTGATCAGACACCGCCTGGCCTTGGGTCAATTCCTTGAACACTGCTTCAATCGCGCTCGGCCGGCCCGGTTCAGTCACCCAATAGCGCTGATGAGCAATACCGGGGTGCAGCCGGTGGTCTTCAATACCGTCCACCGCAACCACATCCATATGCTGGAGAATCGCGCTGATCCCTGGGGCGAAGCGATCGCGGTTGAAGCCGTGACCATAGAGGTCTTGCGGCGGCTGGTTAGAGGTACAGACCAGCACCACCCCTTCATCGAACATGACTTGGAACAAACGCCCCAAAATAATCGCATCGGCAATGTCATTGACGAACAACTCGTCAAAACACAGCACTCTAACGTCCTCAGCCAGGCCTTTAGCCAGCGCCTTGAGCGGATCCGCTGTGCCGGTCAGTTGAAACAGGCGCTGATGCACCCATTGCATGAAGTGATGAAAATGCTGGCGTCGGGCCGGTACCCGCAGGCTTTGGTAGAACCGGTCCATCAACCAGGTTTTACCTCGCCCTACCGGGCCCCACAAATACACGCCATTGACCGACTTCGCCCCTGAGTGCAATGACTCATGACAGCGTTGCAACGCCTGTACAGCCAGCCATTGAGCAGGATCATGGACAAAGCCTTGCTGCTCGATGGCCTGTTGATATGCATTAAGGGGGGACTCGACATTCATACCGATGGCTGACTCCTGAAACAGAGATGCCAGTATGCCAGCAAGCCGATACGGGGGGCACTTGAAAAAGTTCGCATCGCCATCACATTGTTACCCCAGCAGTAACAGAGCCTTTTGCCATCAGGTCTTTTTCCTTTGGTAAAACAGCGTAAAATTACTCACATGTTCTAAACATTGCTTGACCCTGTTACACGGTACTTCGTACGCACCTGGCAATTTTCACATGTGTCGTAACTTCTTCCCGCCTCATCGGCAAATGAAGTCAGTCAGCTTTAACTCTTGATTACTTTAGAGGCCACGTTCATGAAAAATTTAATCGCACTCTTGCTTGCCGGTTTTGCAACACTTGCAGTTGCAGGTGAAACTTCCACCGTTCAACCTTCAGCTGTCGAACATTACAGCTACGGTACAAAACTGGATATCGCCCGCGTCGTCAGTCTGTCCACCATCCCCAACGTGTGTGAAGTCGTGCCGGCGACCATGACCTATGAAGACTCCCAGGGTCAGCGCCACACTGTCGAGTATCAGGTGATGGGTGACGGTTGCAGCATGCACTAGCCCTCGATGGCTGCACCTGCGGATACGACCCCAGGCCCCCTCTTGTGAGGGGGCCTTTTGTTGTGCGGACCATTAAGCAGCAGGATTGTTACTGATCCGGAAAGACTCCTTGGCGATCTTTTGACTTTAATCAATACGCGTGGGGCGTATTCTATGTTCATCCCTCAACGCAACATTGAAACAGGGCACGGTACTTCGTGCTGCATCACTTACCTCGTTGATGCAGCAACTTCTCCCGCCATGTCGGCAATTGAAGTCAGTGATTCGTGATTGTTTTAAGGTCTCCATAATGAAACGTTTGATCGCTCTTGCACTTATCAGTCTTTCAACACTGGCTGCTGCTGACGAACTTCAAGTTACGCAACAACAACCCGCTGTCGAACATTACACTTACGCCACTGACCTCGACATTGCCAACGTTATCAGCGTGTCACCGGTGGCCGATGTCTGCGACATTGTGCCGGCACAAATGACTTATGAAGACCATCAGGGCCAGCGTCATATTCTTGAATACCGGGTGATGGGTAATGGTTGCAGCAACGGCTGATACCACCGCTTGCGCCAGCTGCTCACAACAAGCCTCCGTATAGCGGGGGCTTTTTAATGGGTGGCACCAGGCTTGAAACAGGCAATAAAAAACCCGACCCTGTCACAACGTGTGATCAGGACCGGGTTGAAACGCTCAGCAGATAATTCGTTTCAGGTGTCCGAAATCAGTCTTTCTTCTCGGAGATCACCTTGCCAGTCGAATCGAAAACAATTTCGTATTCCAGGCCATCCACTTTCTTGATCCCCTCTGCTTTCCAAATGCCGGCAGCAGGGTCCTGGGCTTCAATTTTCTTGATCACGGTGTAACCGTTTTTGTTCTTGAGAACTTCAACCAATTCTTTGGAGAACGCCCAGTTCGGATCAGGCTGAGCCATCGCTGCACCGGCACCCAACAAAGCAGCAGTAGTGATCACAGCAGCAAAGGTTTTCTTCAACATTGTCTTAACTCCATTAATTGATGTTGTATCTGGTACTCAATGTGACTGGAACAACCGTAGCAGAGAAAAAACCGGCCATGCAGCTAAATGATATGCTTTTGACATGGCTCATGTTCTCGTTAGCTCTAGTGCGGGGTTAGAATACGCAAAACCGGGAAAAGCCAATGAGTGAAACACGCCTCACCGAAGCCCAATACGATGCCATCACCGAAGCTGCGGCTCAGTGGTGCATGCGCGTGCACGAGCCCGATTGCACCGATCAGGAACGCGAGGCTTTCGCTGTGTGGCTGGCGGCCGATCCCGTGCACGCATTTGAATATGAAGCGATGCTCGACATCTGGGATGTCAGCGAGCACCTGCCCCACCCCGCTCCCGCCACCGCCCAGGTGATTGCACTGCCCCGCGTGCAGCGTCGCAGCCCTTGGTCACGCTTTGCCGTGGCCGCGGCCGTCACCCTGCTTGCGGCCCCTGTGGCGGCTTACAGCGGCTGGCAACTGGGCTGGCTGCCCAATGCCTATGAACGTTTTACAGCTGACACCAGTATCAGAACGGTGACGTTGCCCGATGGCAGCCAAGTCGAGCTAAACCTGGGCACACAACTGACCTTCAGCAACTACAAGGATCAGCGTCGGGTGACCCTGAGCAAGGGCGAGGCGTTTTTCAAGGTCAGTCACGATGTCACGCACCCGTTCCTGGTCCAGGCCGCAGAAGGGCGAATTCGGGTTACAGGCACCCAGTTCAATGTGTGGATGTACGAGGATCAGGTGCGGGTCACGCTGCTGGAAGGCTCGGTGCTGGTGACCAGCAACAAGAACCTAAGTGGCGATGGCTTGCGCCTGGAACCGGGCATGCAGGCGCGCTACAGGGCGGGCGACTACGCAGCGCAAATCAGCCAGACCTATGCCAATACCCCGGACCTGGCGTGGCGCACCGGCAAGCTGGTACTGGACAACCTGTCGCTGGCAGAGGCCCTGCCCCTGATCAACCGCTACCTCAATACCCCGCTGACTGTGGCGGACAGCGCCACCGGCAAGCTGCGCATTGGTGGCGTGTTCAACACCCACGACATCAACCAGTTGGTGACCTCCCTGCCCAAAGTGTTGCCGGTGTACCTGAGCCGCAATGCGGATGGCCAGCCTGTGCTCAACGCCCGACCGCAAAACTTGTAGCCGCTGAGGAGCGAAGCGAGGCTGCGTCCGAGGGCGAAGCGCTCGTTAGCCAGAATGATCTTACGACTGCTACGCAGCCGATCGCAGCCTCGTACCTCGACAGCAACTACAGAGTGACTTCGAGCGTGGGAGCGAACAGGGTGCTTGGCCTGAAATAGAGTATCTACAAACCTCCTTTTAGCTCCCCGCGAATCTGCACCGTCTGATATTCGGGGTCAGCCTTGATCTGCGCCTCCGTGAAGGGCAATGGTTGCCACTGTTTCCTGGAAAACGCTTGCGTCTGGTCACGGGCATACCTGGAGGCCGGGTCGCTGGACAGCGAGAACGCCAGTAACCCTTGCGCCTTAGGCCCCTGCTCGTCGAAGGTCACGGTTTGCAGGTAACTGGTGCCGCTGACCACTTCGCGCTTTCCGTCCTGACCCGGCACGCTTTGCATGGCGTTGTACACGCCCAACGTCGCCGGGCCACCGTGGATCGGGGTTTGCTGGCCACCACTGCTGACGACCTGAATCTCGCCCCAGGTGACATCCGCGCCCAACCCGGTTTCAGCCACTGCGGCTGCCGAGGCCAGTAGCGCCTCATGCACCGCCTTGAGTACCTGCGCCTGACTCAGGTTCAGCCCACGCGGGGTGTGCTGCGGGTCTGCGGGGTCGAACGGCACGCGCCAAACATCCGCGACTTCAAGCAATTGCCCCATGATGTGCTGAAAGTGCACCAGGCCAATGCCACTGTCGAGATCTGCCTGTTGATCCCATGCCTTGAGGCTGGCACACAGCGGTGCAAGGCTCCTCGACGCGCTCGCACAGGCCTGCAGCAAGTCAGGCATGACCAACCCGGCCAGATACACCCGATCATCCATCACCATGCCTTGCAGATCCGACACGCTGATTGCCCCCGGCTGGCTCAGGCGTTGCAGGGCAAAGCGCGCACGCGGCCCCAACGGCTGGCTGTCCTGGCTGATCAGGGGTGAAAAACCGGTCAACGGCGCCTTGGGGTTGACCATCCAGGCCGAGTCGTTGGAGTGCTGCACGTAATCATCACGCCGCAATTGTGGCAATTGACTTGCCGGGTAGATGCCCGGTTGCGCTGCACTCGGATCAACGGTCCAGCCACAGGCACTGCGGCTGCCATCAAGCAGGATCAGCTCAAGGCCTGCACGCGGATCGCTGCAGGCGGCGAGTTTAGCCGCGTCGACATAGGGCACTACCGAGACGTTCATGTACAGAGCCTGCCCCTGATCATCCACCGCCAGGGTGTTAACCCACGGAATGCCCTGAACCCGGTTCACGGACGCTTGCAGGGCATCGAGGCTCGGGGCTTGATTGATCGCATACCACTGCTGCAACACGCGGTCATTTTGCAGGTTGGCGTCGCGCAGGCTAAAGGCCACGTGATTATCCCAGTCGAGCTTGCCCGGCCACTGCACTATCGGGCCGAACACTGAGCTGTAGATATCCCGCGATACAGATTGCAGGCTGCCATCGGCTTGCTTGACGTCGACCGTCACGGTTTTTTTATCGAGTGCCCGCGACTGACCATCAAGCAGATAGCGCGTCGGGTCCTTCGGGTCGAGCTCAAGCCGGTACAGAGTGAAGTGCTTTGACGTGTCGACGGTGTGGGTCCAGGCCATGTGCCGGTTAAAGCCGATATTGATCATCGGCAAGCCGGGCAGCGCAGCACCCATCACGTCGAGCTTGCCGGGAATGGTCAACTGCATCTGGTAAAAACGCATCCCGCCCACCCATGGAAAATGCGGGTTGGCCAACAACATGGCGCGACCGGTTTGTGAGCGCTCGGCCCCTACAGCCACTGCGTTGCTGCCGCGGTCCAAGGCAAAGCGTTGCATGCGCTCGGCGGCGACTTCAAAGCTGCCGGCAGTTGTCTTGATACCGGCCGTGGCACGCGGCGGCGTTGCTGCTACCAAGGCCTCGGCAAATTGACCGGCCCCGCCCTCTACCAGTAAGCGACGGGTCAGCTTGACCAGGTCCTGTGCCGTGATGGGCCGTACCGAAGCATTGTCACATTGTGCCGGGAGTATTACGCGCTCACTGAGCTGGCGGTTGTAGCCGGCCACATAGCCATGGATCAAATCCCGCACTTCAGGGGTTTGCGCCTGCCAAAAGGCAGACACCGCTTCGGGCGTATTGAGCCAAGTGAAAAACACATCGCTGGACAGGTTGTCGCGCTGCTCCAGGGTCAACGCCTCGGGGCCAAAATATTTGGCGCGCTCACCGTTGACGGTGACCACTTCATTGGCCAAAAGACACAGGTTGTCCTGGGCATAGGCATAACCGATGCCATAGCCCAGGCCGCGCTCATCAGCGGCACGAATATGCGGCACGCCAAAAGTGGTACGGCGGATATCTGCGCTCACGTCGCTGGCGGGCGTGCTGGCCAGGGCTGAAACGCTCAGCCCCAGGCACAGCCCTGCAAGGCACACTTTGCTTAACGGTCTGGAAATAATCACGTGCACTGCTGCTCCTTCACGACAAAAAGCCGGGCGGCGCAATCGATTGAAAACCACCACGGGCAAGTGAAAAACGAAGCAGGTTAAAAAAATTTAATAATTGTTCCAAACCCCCGTTCTTACTGGGGGCATACGTAATCGAGACGGATTTACGACAAATTTTCTACATTCAAATGTTCATGATTTAAGTCGCTCATTCGTCTAGTTAACCAAGAGCATTTTTTTTCTTTTCCTGATCAGGCTCTGAAAAGGAGTTTTTTGCATGCACAACCAGCAAATACCAACGGATGGTAGCCACCAGCATCACGACACAGCTTTCCAGCCCGACCCGGGGTTGCTGGAGGCTCTGGCTCCTTTGCAGGGCAACGAACGGATCCGTCACTTACTCAAGTGTTTCGGGCTGCGTACCAGCCTGGTACGGCTCAAGGTCATTGACGCATTGCTGACCGCGGCCGGGAATGACCGACGGCTGGGA
This sequence comes from Pseudomonas sp. ML2-2023-6, assembly GCF_037055265.1. Lineage (NCBI taxonomy): Bacteria > Pseudomonadati > Pseudomonadota > Gammaproteobacteria > Pseudomonadales > Pseudomonadaceae > Pseudomonas > Pseudomonas sp. ML2-2023-6. The sequence goes on from NZ_CP146347.1 coordinate 4,330,944, forward strand.
GTGCGCGGCATGCACAGTCATTTGCAGGCACTGGATATTCCACTGTCGTTTCTGAGTGTGCGCGAGGTGCTCAAGCGCTTGTGCAGCGAGGGGGTGGTGGTGCTCAACAGCGACAAGAGCTACAGCCTGCATCCACAGGCTGAAGCCGTTCTGATCGGAAGGATTGAAGCTTAAATCTTGGTCTTGCGGCGCATCACACCGTTGATCACGACCACGACCACAGCCACGCCGATGGCGATGTACTGGAACATTTTCTCGCTGATCATGCCGGCGTTCTGCATGTACGAAAGACCAAACATGATCCCCAGAACTACCAGTGAGATCAAAATCGAGTATTTCAAGCGCTGCGAAGGGGTCATAACCTGTTCCTGAAGTAAGTCTGAAAACGCAAACCGGGAATTTAACAAATATGTTCGGTTTACGGAGATGATTTGAAACATTCGAGGTCTCATCTTACAGCCGGGGAAGCTTTTTAGCTGCCACCGGCTCTAACCTTGAGGATCTGTGCATGTTACGTCGTATCTCCAGGCTGGTCCCGTTGTTGCTCATCCTGGCCATGAGCGGGTGCGTGGTTTTCCCAGGTCATGGAAGGCATGGCGATCACCGTTACTATGATGGTGGCCCAGGTTATTACCACCGCTGATGAATCACCCCGAGCCTGCCCCGCAGGCTCGGGTTAACGTCTAAAGCCACTGCCCGGCCGGGCACACAAGTCCACCAGCCAATCCACAAACACCCGCACTCGCGGCGACAGTTGCCGATGCGGCGGATACAGGGCGGTCAATGCCATGCGCGGTGGCAGACAATCGCCGAGCACTTCTTGCACTCGTCCTTCACGTACCAGTTGCGCAACATGGTAATGCGGCACTTGCACCAGACCATACCCCGCCACACACGCCGCCAGATAACCCTCTGCACTATTGACCGCGATCTGCTTGGGCAAATCCACCAGACGTACTTCGTCACCGATCTGGAACTCCAGCCCGTAGCGCTTGCCGGATGCGCTGGAGAAGTACTCCACCACCTGATGCCCGCTCAAGTCCTCAAGTGATTGCGGCACGCCGTGGGCCTGCAAATAGCCGGGGCTGGCGCACGTGATCTGATCCATCTGCACCAGCGGCCGCGCTACCAGTGAATCATCCATCGTCAATCCGCCGCGAATCACGCAATCCACACCTTCGCGAATCAGATCCACCGGGCGATCGTTAAGACCGATTTCCAGCTCGATGTGCGCATAGCGCTGCGTGAATTCCGGCAAAGCCGGCAACACCACCAGGCGGCCCACCGCAGCAGGCATCTCGACCCGAAGCGTTCCCTTGGGCTGGCTGCTTTTGAACAGCCCTTCGGCTTCCTCAAGATCTGCCAGCAAACTGATGCAGCGCTGGTAGTACGCGGCGCCGTCCAGGGTAGGACTCACTTGGCGCGTAGTGCGATGCAACAGTTGTACGCCCAAGTGCGCTTCCAGTTGCTTGATCAGTACCGTGACCGAGGCGCGAGGCATTTGCAGGCTGTCGGCAGCTTTGGCGAAACCGCCCAGCTCAACGATACGGGTAAAGACCCGCATCGCGTTGAATCGGTCCATAGCCCCTCCATTGTTTAGAAAATACGAATACTCATAGTGTTTTTACCCGGTTTATCTTGCCGCTGTCGAGGTCAAGAATAGCTCCACCCCACTCAGGAGCACTTCGCATGCACACTCGCCAACTTGGTAAAAACGGCCCTTATGTCAGCGCTATTGGCCTTGGCTGCATGGGCATGACCGACTTCTACACCACCGGCAGCAACACCCGCGAAGCCGTGGCCACCCTGCACCGAGCCCTGGAACTGGGAATCAACCTGCTCGATACCGCCGATATTTACGGCCCGCACACCAATGAAGAACTGATCGGCCAGGCGATACGCGGCAAACGCGACCAGGTGTTTGTGGCCAGCAAGTTCGGCATCGTACGTGATCCGGCCAACCCGGCCTTTCGCGCCGTCAGCGGTCGCCCCGAGTACATCCGCCAGTCCATCGAGGGCAGCCTCAAGCGTTTGGGGGTCGAGACTATCGACCTGTACTACCAGCACCGCATGGACCCGAATGTACCGATTGAAGAGACCGTCGGCGCGATGGCGGATCTGGTCAAGGCGGGCAAGGTTCGCTATCTGGGCCTGAGCGAGGCCTCGGCAACGACCCTTGAACGTGCGCACAAGGTGCATCCGATCAGCGCGCTGCAAAGTGAGTATTCGCTGTGGAGCCGGGATCAGGAAGACAACGGCTGCCTTGAGGCCTGCCGACGCCTGGGGATTGCCTTTGTGCCTTATAGCCCGCTGGGGCGTGGCTTTTTGACCGGCGCTCTGAAAACTGCTGACGACTTTGCCGACGACGACTACCGCCGTTTCAGCCCGCGTTTTCAAGGTGACAACTTCGCCAAAAATCTGCTGTTGGTTGAGCAGGTTGAAAGTCTGGCGGCGGAAAAAGGCGTAACTGCCGGGCAATTGGCCTTGGCGTGGGTACTGGCTCAAGGTGATTACCTGATCCCGATCCCTGGCACCAAACAGCGCAAGTATCTGGAACAGAATGTGGCGGCGCTGGAGGTCAAGTTGAACGCCAGCGAACTGGCGGCACTGGAGGCGATTTTCCCGGCCAGCGCCGTGGCAGGGTTGCGCTATACCGAAGAGGTGATGCAGCAACTGAATCACTGATCAATAGCCTGTAGATACTCAGCTCCAGGTCAAGCACCCTGTGGGAGCGAGCCTGCCCGCGAATGATCTTCGCGAGCAGGCTCGCTCCCACGGCTGAAGTATCTCTGTAACCGCTGCCGCAGGATTTCACCCCAGGTTAAAAATCCCGTTTGTAGAAGATATCCAGCGAACTCGCAAAGCCGCTGGCCACTTCGACATACACCCGTTTGCTCAGTTTGTAACGCAGGGCAATGGTACTGGCAGGTTCAAATACGCCAACCCCGTAACGCACGCTCAAGCGCTCGTTGATCTTGCCACTGGCCACCACTGCCGTGCTGTTGCCGCTGCCTTGGGTGTCGAGTTCAAAGTCCTTGATCCCCAGGTGATTGGCCAGGCTGGTGGTGATCCCCGAACTGCCCATCAACCCCAGGCCCAGTGCCGCTTGCGCCAGCATGTTTTCATCTTCACCAGTCCCCGTCAGCGGTCGCCCCAGAATCAGGTAGGACAGCGCCTGCTCCTGGCTCATGGCCGGTTCCGAGAAGATTTGCGTGGTGGGCTGTTCCGCACTGCCTGTCAGGCGAATCCCGGCGATAACATCGTCGGTCTGGCGAATCGCTTCGATGTCCAGATACGGCTGGTCAATGGGCCCGGCAAACAACAAACGCGCCCGGCGGATGGTCAACTTCTGGCCATAGGCCCGGTAGCGGCCATTGTTCAACCGTAACTCGCCACGGGTATCCATGTTGTTGCCGATATGCACCTGCCCGGCCAGGTCAGCGTTCAGGCCGAAGCCCGAGAACGTCAGCAACTCCTGCCCCACCACCACCGTGATGTCCATATCAACCTGCATCGGCGGCGCCTCATCCGTCGTTTGCTGGCCCACGATCACCGTGTCATCCGAGACCTTGACCGTCGAAGGCGGCAACTCGCGAACAACGATTTCACCTTTGGGAACGTTCACCCGACCGGCGATCAACAAGGTGTTATCGGCATTCAGGGAGATCTTCAGGTCGGGGGCGACTTCAAGCTTGGCGTAGGGCTCCACCGTAACCGGCAAATTGTTGCCCTTGACCAGCACGTTGACCGCCATAGCCTGGCCCCAGGCGAGATTGCCGCTGATGCTGCCCTGCCCTTGAGGGCCACTGGTCCAGCCACCATTCAACAGTGCAGTTTCACCGTTGATGGCTACCGAAAGTTGCAGATTCTCGAAACTGGTTGGCAACTGCGGGCCTGAAATTTCGCCGCCAGTCAGAGCCACATTGCCGTTGATATGAGGCGCCAGCAACGCGCCGGAAATCGTGCCCGAGCCGTTCAATTGGCCGGTGAGTTTTTCCACCATTGGCGCAAATGGACGAATCATCGACACATCCAACCCGCTCAGGCGGAACTCACCGGTGATCGGTTTGCTTTTTGGCAGCGGGTTGATTCGCGCCGCCAGCATCAGTTGCCCCAGCTTGCCACCGTCGAAATCGAGCCTGGAGTCGACCCGGTTGGGCGTCAGATTGCTGGTCAGCTTGAACGCCTGATACGGGAAGTCCAGCCACTGGCCCTTGTCCTTGAAGCGCAACGTGCCGCCACTGGCATCCACCACTATCTGGCCTTTGGGCCCGCTGGCTGGCAGGTCGAGCATCAGGTCAGCATTGAGCTGGCCTTGCCATTGGAAATCCTTGGGCAGCCACTGCGCCAGGCTGTCGAGCGGAAACTGCTTGAGGTGCAAGCGCAACTTGGGATCCGGCGCCAGGCGTTGCTCTTCGCTGCACAAACTGGCCGGACCAGAGATCCAGCACTGTGCGCCCAGATTGACCCGGCCATCGGCCAGGCGTTCCAGGCGCGCCGGGTTTTGCAACACCCAGTCCTGCCCGCCAGCCTTGACGTCACCGCTGACCAATCGTCCACGCCAATTGTCTTTATCCAGGCCACCCTCCAGCGCCAGGCCCAGTTGCAGCAACGGCCCTTGCAACGCCAGCTTCAACTGCTGGCGCTTGATATCGCCACTGCCGTTGGCAGTGAGTACGCCAAGCTGAGTGTCACCGGCCTGAATCCCGCTGCCTTTGAGGTCAAAGCGACCACGTTGATTACGATCAAGACTGGCATCCAGGCTCAGGCTTTGCAGATGATTATCGGCAAATGCCAGCTGTTGGCCGTTGAGCTGCACCTTGCCTTGCGGCGCGTTGAGCGTCCCGGCCAGGTCGACCCGGCCTTTGAGCTGGCCGCGCAGTTCGGGCCACAGTTGCCCCAGACGCGGCATGTTCAGATCAAGCTGGGCCTTGAGTTGCTGCTGCAAACTGGCGCTGCCATTGATTCGGTTATCACCCAGGCGAATGTCCAGCGCACTGACAGTCCAGGCCTCACCTGCGCCTGCAGCCTTGGCTTGCAATACCGCTGGCTGGCCGCGCAAACGGCCTTTAAGGTCGAGGTTGGCATCCAGCTCAAGACGCTCATTTTTGAATGAGCCCTTGCTGCGCAATGGCCCTGCCAACGTACCCGGCAACTCGGCCACCCAGTACGCTGGGTTGATTGCACTCAAATCCAGTGCCGTGTCCCACACCAGGCCGTCGGCGAACTGCAGATTGACGTGCCCTTCGGCCTTGCCCTGCCCGGCCACCAGCTTGAGCTGCGGCAGGAATATCTTGCCCAGATCGCCACTGAATGGGCTGCTGAGGCTGAACTTGCCTGCTGGACCGTCGAGGTCAGCCTTGAAGTTGCCCAGATAATTGCCATCTCTGTAGGACACTTCACCAACAAAGGTACGCAAGTCCACATCGGGCTTGTCGATCACCGGGTACAGGTTGTGCCAGGGGAATTCCAGCCAGTCGATTTTGGCTTCGGCACTCAAACCTTCCTGCCAGTCCACTTGCCCCGACAGTTTCAAGCGCTGCTGCGGGTTGGCCGTCAAATCCAGTGCTGCGATTTGCGCGCCCTTGGCATCTACCCGACCTTTGAGCAGCAGATTCACTGGCTCTTTTTCAGCTGGCAGAGTGGCGCTGCCATTCAATTCATAACCGTCTTTGAGATTGCCCTTAGCCGTGAGCAGCAACTGATTGAGCTGCAAGGTATCCGGCAGATCCGGACTGGCCTTGAACGGCTCGGCGGTAATTTTCAACTGCGCCGGGAAGTTATCCGCCAACGGCTGAATTTCACCCGTCAGATGCGCGTTAAGGTAACCGCTGCTGTCGGCCGTAAGGTTCAGCGTAGTGCGCACACTACCTTCAACCTTGAGCGCCAGCGCCAAGGTTTTTTCACCCGGTGCTGGCAGGCTGATATTGCCTTGCAAGGTCAATGGCCAGTCGCCATTGGGTTGCAACAACCCGGACAGTTCAACGTTCAGGTCTTCGCGCTCGACATGCACCGAGTCGATCTGCAAACCCTTGGCGGTCCACTGCGCCGACATCTGCATGCCTTTGAGTTGTTCGATGCCGTTGAACAGCACATTGCCGACTTTGACCACTCCAACCTCAATCGCCAGCGGCAATTTCAACTCCGGCAGGCTGATCGGACCGCTAATGCTGTCCTCACTCGGGGGAAATTGCAGGCTGATTTGCTCGGCCTGCAATTGATCAATACACAGAGTCATGCGCATCAGGCAGCCCGGCGACCAGGCAAAGATCGGCCTGCTCACCTCGACCCGACTGGTACCTTGCTCCCACAACAGATGATCGGCACCCCATTGGCCACCCAGGCGCCCGGCGAAGTTGTCCACTTGCAAGCCCGGCACTTGCCCCAGCACCCAGCGGCTGCCCGCCTGCGTCCCGAGAATAACGCCCACGCTGACAACCACCAGCAGCACCAACGCCAACAACACCAGACCGGCTATTTTCAAACCACGAATCACAGTTCTGGCCCCATCGAGAAGTGCAAACGAACACCGCCATCGTCATCCAGCGCATGGGCCAGATCGAGGCGTATCGGGCCAACCGGAGAAATCCAGCGAATACCCACACCGACCCCGGTTTTCAGGCTCGGAAAGTCCAGCGTATTGAATGCGTTGCCCTGGTCGACAAAAGTCGCCCAGCGCCATTTGTCAGCGAACTGATATTGATACTCAAGGCTGCCAGCCAGCATGTAACGCCCGCCGATGCGATCACCTTCCGAATTTTTCGGCGACAGGGTCTGGTAGTCATAGCCACGCACGCTCTGGTCGCCACCGGCAAAGAAGCGCAAGGATGGCGGAATCGATTGGTAGCCATTGGTGGCACTGCCGCCAAACTGAATCCGCCCCAAAAAGCGGTGCTTGTCCCACAAGGTGGTCAGCGCCTTGAGCTTCACATCACCATGGAACAGGTTGGTATCGGACAACAATCCTTCCTTGGCCACTTGCATATCCGTGGTCACGCTATAACCGTGGCTGGGATCGATACGGTTATCGCTGCGCAATACCGAATAGCTGACGCCTGGCATCAGCAGGGTACTGAGGCCAGAGTCATCGCCCAGGCGATATTCCTCGTGCTGCCACTTGAGCGACACGACTCGCGTCCAGCCGTTGTCCAGTTTGCTGTGCCACTCGGGGCCAACCGTGAGCAACTTGCTCAAGGTATCGGTGTTGGCGATTTCTTCATTTTGATAACCCGCGGCAAGACGCAGCTTGTCGGTCAGCGGCGGATCCAGCGGGATGTCATACCAGGCGCCGACGTTTTGCTTGGGCTGGGAAATTTCAGATTCGAAACCATAGCTATCGCCCCGCGGGTTGCCCCAGTGACGCATCCAGCTAGCCTTGCCACGGGCACCGGTGTCGGTCGAAAAACCAAGGCCAAGGGTCATGGTGCGCGGCTTGCGGGTTTCCAGATCAACGTCGACCGGAATTACTTGCCCTACAGCGGTACTCGGTGCGGCATCGACACGCACGACTTCAAAATAACCACTGCTTTGCAGGTTTTGATTGAGCTCTGCAACCAGCTCCGAGTCGTAAGGGGTGTCCGGAGTAAAAGGCACCATGCGTTGCAACAGGGTTTGGTCAAAAGGTGCATCGCCGGCAAAACTGACTTTGCCAAGGAGGAAACGCGGTCCGCTTTCGTAGACCAGATCGATGTCTGCAAAACCGCCTTTAGGGTCGACCAGCAGTTCGTGCCGAGTAAATTTGCCGTTGAAAAAACCGTACCGCAGGGCCCGGTTTTGAATCATCCGCTTGGCGTCTTCGTAGTTGCCCTGATTAAGCACCGCACCCGGTTTCAGATCATCACTGGCCGGGATTTGAAACGCCTTGAGCGAGGCGGCCGGGCCTTCGACGCGCACATTGACGTTGCGCAGATGCACCGGTTCGCCGGGATCAATGCGCAACACCAGACGCGGTTTGGCACCGGGCTCAACCTCGGCTTCTATGCTGGGCTGGTAGTAACCCAAGGCCTGGGATGCTTTAAGGGCCTGCTCTTGCGCACCACGCTTGAAGCGCAGCAACGCTTTCTCGTCGCGATCGTCGAGGCTGCCGATATAACCTTCCACGTTGGCCTTGAGGGCATCGTTTGCCGGGTTGACCTTGACCACCAGCTCGCTTTGGGCAAACGCCGCAAAACTGCTGAACAGCAGGACAACACCACTGGTAAATCTTCCTGGATACTTCATAGGCGCGAATGCTATCACGGGCTAGGGTGCGCATAGAGCGCGTCAATGGGCAGAAACTGGATTTTAAGCTTCGTCTACGCGTGAAACCTGTGGATTGGCATGAAAGAACACATGCTCCACAACAGGTCCGACCGCTACCTCACCTATTTCCACATAACCCTGACGCTTGTAGAACTCCAGATAGTGCGGGTTCCCGGTGTCGAGCACCACGCCTTCGGAATGTTCGTCTTCGGCACACCAGTTATGCACGGCTTCCAGCAACTGCTCGCCATAGTGCAACCCCTGAAATTCAGGATGAATCCCCAACAACGGCAACATGTGGACTGCATCGCCCGGGACGCAGGCCTGTACCGCTTGGTGATAATCCAGATAGCGCCGCGTACAGCTCAAACCGGTACTGAGCAGCATACGCAACTGCCATGCCCAACTTTCAGTGATGCCCAGGCGCCTTTGCGGCGGCGCAATCAAGGCAACACCCAACAACCGGTCATTGACCAGCAACCCCAACGCGGGCAAATCCTGCAGGAAATGCTGCTTGACCAGCTCGCGCACCGTGGCCCTGACCCGCTGTTCGTAACCACTGCGGTTCGCGTTAAACAGAAAGCGGAACGTCGGCTCATGGCGATAGGCCTGATACAGCAAAGAGCGCGCTTCTCTTGAATAGCCGCTGTCGAGCATCTGAATCTGACTGCTGGCGTTCGACGTTTGCGTCATGCGATAAATCTCCCGGGCGCGGCCTGCATGGCAGCGCTTCTAATGCGTACGAACCCCCGAGTGCCACAACAGTTCAATCATGGCCAAGTGCATCCTACGTTAGCAGTGCATTTGACCTACTGCACACTGGCCGCTGACGCGTCAGTCCGCTAGCATCGCAGTTTTGCTCAGGACTGCCCGCCCATGAAAATCGTTTCATTCAACATCAATGGCCTGCGCGCTCGGCCGCATCAACTGGCAGCCCTGATCGAAAAACATCAGCCAGACGTGATCGGCCTGCAAGAAACCAAAGTCCATGACGACCAGTTCCCCCTCGCCGACATCGAAGCGCTGGGTTATCACGTGCACTTTCATGGCCAAAAAGGCCATTACGGTGTCGCCCTGCTCTCGCGCCAGGCGCCGCTGGAACTGCATAAAGGTTTCGCCAGCGACGAAGAAGATGCGCAACGGCGTTTTATCTGGGGCACTTTCGCCGACGAAAACGGCCAGCCCGTGACCATCATGAACGGTTACTTCCCACAGGGCGAAAGCCGCGACCACCCTACCAAGTTTCCGGCCAAGCAGCGTTTTTACAGCGACCTGCAGCAGTTGCTCGAAAGCCAGTTCAGCAACGAACAACCGCTGGTGGTGATGGGTGATATCAATATTTCCCCACAGGACTGCGACATCGGCATCGGCCCGGACAACGCCAAGCGCTGGCTGAAAACCGGCAAGTGCAGCTTTTTGCCGGAAGAGCGCGAGTGGCTGGAACGCCTAAAGGGCTGGGGGCTGGTAGACAGCTTCCGTTATCTGCACCCGGACGTGGCCGACCGCTTCAGCTGGTTCGACTACCGCAGCCGCGGTTTTGAAGACGAGCCCAAGCGCGGCCTGCGGATTGACGTGATCCTCGCCTCCGAGGGGCTGGTGCCACGGATCAAGGCGGCGGGAGTCGACTACGACCTGCGCGGCATGGAAAAACCATCAGACCATGCACCGATCTGGCTGGAATTGAGCTGAGTGGCCTGTAGCCGCTGAGGAGCGCAGCGGGGCTGCGTTCGGCGGCGTATCCGTCGTGAAACCTGAGCACTCAATTTGTCTGTCACATTGAGGCGCCTGATTTGCGACGACTCCTTCGCCGAACGCAGCCTCGTTCCTCCGGCAGCGGCTACAGGAAACCGTGTCATCGGCTTGCAACTTTTCTGACTTAAATTGCATGCACTTCTATGGCCCCCAGGAAGGTGCCCGCTGATGCTGCGCTTTATGTCGTTGACCCTGTTCTGCACCATGACCAGCCTGGTCATTGCTGCCGACTTGCACATACAGGGTTCCAACACTATCGGCGCCAACCTCGGCCCGGCGCTGGTGGCGGCCATGCTGGCCGAGCAAGGGCTGCATGACATCCATAGCGTCCCCGTCGTCCCTCCCAACGAACACAGTATTGTCGGCACCAACGCGCAAGGTCAGCAGATCCGCGTGGATGTTGCTGCACACGGCTCGGGGACCGGTTTCGCTGCACTTGCCTCTGGGCAGGCGGATCTGGTGGCCTCATCGCGACCAATCAAGGACCGTGAGCTGGTCGACCTCGAACGCTTGGGTGACCTGAAAAGCCCTGACGCCGAGCAGGTAATTGCCATCGACGGGCTGGCGATTATTCTTCACCCACGCAACCCGCTCAATCAACTCAACACCGAACAGCTGGCACAGATTTTCAGCGGCCAGATCAACCGCTGGGAACAACTGGGCGGCATCGGCGGCGCCATCCATTTATATGCTCGCGATAATCAATCCGGCACCTGGGAAATCTTCAAGGAGCTGGTCTTGAACCGCAGCGAGCACCCCTTGAGCAGCACCGCGAAACGCTTTGAATCCAGCGAGCAGCTGTCGGATGCGGTCAGCCACGATCCGCAAGCCATTGGTTTTATCGGCCTGCCTTATATCCGCGAGGCCAAAGCAGTAGCCATCATCGATGGCGCATCGCAACCGATGCTGCCGCTTACCAGTCTGATCGCCAGCGAGGATTACCCCTTGTCGCGGCGACTGTTCTTTTACCTGCCACCCTCTACGAACAATCCCTGGGCCAAGGCGTTGATTACCTTTACCCAAAGCCCTCAAGGCCAGGCCATCGTTGCACAAAACGGTTTTGTCGCCCAAAGCGTACAGGCAGGCAGTGTGCTTCCCGGTGCACATATGCCTCTGGACTACCAAACCCTGGCCAGAGAAGCGCAGCGCCTGTCAGTCAACTTTCGTTTTGAAGAAGGCAGTGCCTCGCTGGATAACAAGGCACGCCAGGACTTGTTGCGGGTCGTCGAGTACCTGACCGCCACCGGCAAGCTCAACAAACAGGTAACGCTGGTAGGTTTTGGCGATGCCAAGGATGACCCGGAGCGAGCACAACTGCTGTCGAAATTGCGGGCAATGGCTGTACGCCGCGAGCTGGTTAAAAATGGCGTGGTATTGCGCGAGATTCGCGGCTACGGCGCACAAATGCCGGTAGCGGCCAACACCGAAGATGAAGGCCGCCTCAAGAACCGCCGGGTTGAGGTGTGGGTGTATTGACTGCACAGGATCAAAGCCCGTCACTCCACATATTTGTCCAGCTCAAACTTGCCCACCGCTGCCCGGTGTACTTCATCCGGGCCATCGGCCAGGCGCAGCGTGCGCTGCATGGCGTACATATAAGCCAGCGGAAAATCCCCCGACACCCCTGCCCCGCCATGAATCTGAATTGCCCGATCAATCACTTTCAACGCAACGTTCGGGGCGATGACCTTGATCTGGGCGATTTCACTTTTCGCCACCTTGTTACCCACGGTGTCCATCATGTACGCGGCTTTAAGCGTCAACAGCCGCGCCATGTCGATCTCCATCCGCGAGTCGGCGATTTTGTCGATATTGGCCCCCAGACGTGCCAGCGGTTTGCCGAACGCGGTGCGCCCCAACGAGCGTTTACACATCAATTCCAATGCCCGCTCGGCCATGCCAACAGAGCGCATGCAGTGGTGGATTCGCCCCGGCCCAAGGCGGCCTTGAGCAATTTCAAAACCGCGCCCTTCGCCCAGCAAGACATTTTCGTAGGGCACTCGCACATTATCGAACAGTACTTCGGCATGCCCGTGGGGCGCATCGTCATAACCGAACACCGGCAATGGCCGTACGATTTTCACCCCCGGCGTGTCGATGGGCACCAGGATCATCGAGTGCTGCTGATGACGCGGGTTTTCGGGATTGCTCAACCCCATGAAAATCAGAATTTTGCAGCGCGGGTCACAGGCGCCGGACGTCCACCATTTACGGCCATTGATCACCCATTCTTCACCCTCACGCACAGCACGGGCAGCCATATTGGTTGCATCCGATGAGGCCACATCCGGCTCGGTCATCGCGAACGCCGAGCGTATTTCGCCCCGCAGCAGTGGTGCCAGCCACTGTTGTTTTTGCGCCTCGCTGGCGTAACGCACCAGCACCTCCATATTGCCGGTGTCGGGCGCCGAGCAATTGAACGGCTCCGAACCCAGCATCGAGCGGCCCATGATTTCCGCCAGAGGCGCGTATTCCAGATTGGTTAACCCGGCACCCAGTTCGGACTCGGGCAAGAACAGGTTCCACAGGCCTTCAGCCTGGGCCTTGAGTTTCAGCTCTTGCATGATCGCTGTCGGCTGCCAGCGATCGCCTTCAGCCACCTGCTGATCGAAGATCGCTTCCGCCGGGTAAACATAGGCGTCCATAAACGCTGTCACACGCTCGCGCAGTACCTGAACTTTCGGGGAATAAGCGAAATCCATGGGTGGCTACCTTCTACCGGGAATGTCGAAAAATACTGATGCCCGATGCTAGATCAGCCCGCCTTTATTTGCGCCACCTATTAACAGCGTGTATTACCATTCATAAGCAATATATGATTCACCCGCAGCCCTATAACTAACAACAAGAGTCACGTGCCATGAACCTGAACAAGGTTGATCTCAATCTGTTTATCGTCTTCGACGCCATCTACACCGAAGCCAACCTGACCCGCGCCGGGCAAATCATCGGCATCACGCAACCAGCCGTGTCCAATGCACTGGCGCGATTGCGCGAGAGTTTCAACGACCCGCTGTTCGTCCGTACCGCCCAGGGCATGGTGCCGACGCCAATGGCACAAAACATCATCAGCCCGGTGCGCAGTGCCCTCGCGCTGTTGCGCGTATCCGTTCAGGAAAGCCGCACCTTCAACCCCCTGCAAGCCAACAAGACCTACCGTATCAGCATGACTGACCTGACCGAAGCGGTGATTTTGCCGCCGTTATTTCAGCGCTTGCGGCGTCAGGCGCCATCAGTGGTGGTCGAGAGCTTTCTCTCCCATCGACGTGAGACCACCAGTGATCTGGCGGCAGGACGGCTGGATTTTGCGGTGGATGCGCCACTCAATACCGACCCGCAAGTGCGCCATATCAAGTTGATGGAAGACCGCTATGTCTGCGCCATGCGCCAAGGCCATCCATTAGCCAGCAACGCGACCCTGAGCCTGGATGAGTACCTAGCACTGACCCATATTCATATTTCGACCCGGCGCAATGGCCTGGGTGAAGTAGACCTGGCACTGGGAAAAATGGGCCTGCAACGCAAGATCACCCTGCGCTCCCAGCATTACCTGATGGCCTCCAATGTGCTGCAACAAACCGACATGGTCATGACCGTGCCCGAACGTTTTGCCCGGCGCCATGCCCTGCACTTTGTGCCATTGCCGCTCAATGAGTTGCCCAACGTGGAAACCCACTTGTATTGGCACGAAAGCACCGAGCAAGACCCGGCCAATCGCTGGATGCGTGAGCAACTGATCGAGCTGTGCCAACAGCAAGTGAAATCCGAAGCTGCGAGCTTGCTTGACGTATACGTCAAGCAGCCATTAGTTTAAGAGCACGATTCTTCCAGAGCCCGCCCATGAGCAGCCAGACGTACAGTATTTCCGACCTTGCCCGCGAGCTCGACATCACCACCCGTGCCATTCGTTTTTATGAAGAACAAGGTTTGCTCGCCCCCGAGCGACGCGGCCAGGAGCGGGTGTATTCGCCACGGGACAAGGTAAGCCTGAAATTGATCCTGCGCGGCAAGCGCATCGGTTTCTCACTGGCCGAATGCCGCGAGCTGATCGAACTTTACGACCCCACCAGCGGCAATCAAAAGCAGCTCAACAGCATGCTGGGCAAAATCGCCGAACGCCGCGAGCAGTTGGAGCAGCAGTTACTGGATATCCAGCAAATGCAGCTGGAACTGGATACCGCCGAGGAACGCTGTATCCAGGCGCTGGAACAGACCATTAGCAGCCAGGCGACCAATTAGACGCTGATACCCGCTCCCACAGGGTATCCCCACACAGATACGGTGAATCCCCATGACACTTCCAACCTATGTGCGCTTGATCGAAGTTGGCCCCCGCGACGGTCTGCAAAATGAGGCTCAACCCATCAGCGTCGCCGACAAGGTGCAATTGGTTGATGCCCTGACCGACGCCGGGCTGGGCTATATCGAGGTCGGCAGTTTTGTATCGCCCAAGTGGGTGCCGCAAATGGCCGGTTCAGCTGAGGTCTTTGCGCAAATCCAGCGCAAGCCGGGGGTGGTCTACGGTGCACTGGCACCAAACATGCGCGGGTTTGAAGATGCCGTGGCGGCAGGCGTAAAAGAGGTCGCGGTATTTGCCGCGGCATCCGAAGCGTTCTCGCAACGCAATATCAACTGCTCGATCAGCGAAAGCCTGGCGCGCTTTGTGCCCATCATCGAAGCCGCCCAACAGCACGGCATCAGCGTACGCGGCTATGTGTCCTGTGTGCTCGGCTGCCCCTATGAAGGTCAGGTCAGCGCGCAGCAGGTCGCGCAGGTAGCAAAAGAGCTGTACGCCATGGGCTGTTACGAAGTTTCGCTGGGCGACACCATTGGCACCGGAACACCTACGGCCACGCGAGAGATGTTTGAGGCAGTAACCGCTTACGTACCTCGGGAAAAACTCGCCGGGCATTTCCACGATACCTACGGCCAGGCACTGGTGAATATCTACGCCAGCCTGCAGGAAGGCATCGCGGTGTTCGACAGCTCGATTGCCGGCCTCGGCGGCTGCCCTTATGCCAAGGGCGCCAGCGGTAACGTGGCCACAGAAGATGTGCTGTACATGCTCAACGGCATGGGCATCGAAACCGGGATCGACATGGACAAGCTGTTACTGGCCGGTGAACACATCTGCAACGTGCTGGGCCGTGTTACCGGGTCACGGGTAGCAAAGGCCCGCCAGGGCTAAAAAGTGTTCCATGGTGTTACCTCGTGTTCCCACAAACGAGTAACACGGAAACAAACCGGCCATACCTATGGCCGGTTTTTTATTGCCAAAAATCATAAACCGTTGATTTATAAGGGTTTTCAAAAGTTGGCACGGCTCCTGCTATCTCTATGGCATAACAAGAATAAAAACCGCAGCAACATAATAAAAACAATACGAAACGACTCTGACATAACAAAAACAACACGGCAGAGACGCAGCTAACAGATTTTTTTGGAGAAGGTTTACTTTTCCGAGGCGCCTAAAAGCCACCTCGCAACCGGGCAGAGAATAATAAAACTACCTTCAGGTAGCACCCGCACAGGTTGGATCACAGGTTTGATAGCCAGTGATAAAAGTGGATCAGCGCTCAAAAAAATACGTTTGCTCTTGACCCCGGATGGGGGTCGCAAAAAAACGCAGCAAAGGGTGAGTTCCAAAAACAACAATAAACCGCCCTTCAATAATAAAAAAAGAGCATGCAACGACATATTAAAGGGGAGCCCAGGCTCCCCTTTGTGTTGTCCGGGATTTGATATTTTGCCAAATCACATGCCACTCATGTGGGAGCGAGCCTGCTCGCGATGGCCTTCACCTCGGTTTACCTGATAAACCGCAGCGACTGCATCGCGAGCAAGCCCGCTCCCACAAAAAAACAAATAGTGCCTTAGCGTTTTGCACACTCCTGAATGCTGATCTCGCGCATTTTGAACTTCTGGATCTTGCCAGTCACCGTCATGGGAAAGGTCTCCACAAACTTGAAGTAACGCGGCGTTTTAAAGTGCGCAATGCGTGACTTGCACCAGGTTTGCAACTCCAGCTCATTAGCCGTGTGGCCTGGGTGGAATTTGATCCAGGCAACAATCTCTTCGCCGTATTTGGCATCCGGGATGCCCACGATCTGCACGTCAGCCACGGCCGGATGGGTAAAAAAGAACTCTTCCAGCTCACGCGGGTAAATATTTTCACCACCGCGAATAATCATGTCCTTGTTACGCCCCACGATGCGCACATAGCCCTGCTCATCCATCTGCGCCAAATCCCCGGTATGCATCCAGCCTTCGCTGTCGATGGCCTCGCGAGTCGCCTGCGGGTTGCTCCAGTAACCCAGCATCACGCTGTAACCCCGCGTACAGAGCTCACCAATCTCACCGCGTGCAACGGTGTTGCCTTGCGCATCGATCAGCTTGCTCTCCAGCTGTGGCTGGGTACGCCCCACAGTGGTAACACGTAACTCCAACTCATCCGCAGGACCCGTTTGTATCGAGACCGGGCTGGTTTCGGTCATGCCATAGGCAATTTGTACCTCACCCATATGCATTTCGCTGATGACCCGACGCATGATCTCGATCGGGCACGTGGCCCCGGCCATGATTCCGGTACGCAGGCTCGACAGATCAAAGCCGGCACGCTGCGGATGATCAAGCATGGCGATAAACATGGTTGGCACGCCGTACAGCCCGGTAGCCCGCTCCTCGGCCACCGCTTGCAGCGTCAGGCCAGGATCAAAGGCTTCACTGGGGTAGATCATCGTCGTGCCGTGGGTCACGCAACCCAGATTGCCCATCACCATGCCAAAGCAGTGATACAGCGGCACCGGGATTACCAGCCGGTCATTGGCCGTCAGCCCCAGACTTTCACCGACCATGTAGCCATTGTTGAGAATATTGTGATGGCTAAGGGTCGCGCCCTTGGGAAAGCCCGTAGTGCCCGAGGTGTACTGAATGTTTACCGGCTGATCGAAGTGCAGGCTGGCCTGGCGGGCATGCAGTTGGTCAACCGTAACCCCGTCAGCCAGCGGGGCTAGTTGTGACCAGGGCAGGAAGCCAGCAGGCGGCTCAGGAGCAAGGCTGATAACCCCGCGCAGCTCGGCAAAGCGTGGGCAATCAAGCGCCCCGATCGATTGTTCGGCCAGTTCGGGAATGAGTTCCTGGAGCATGGCGTGGTAGTTGGAGGTCTTGAACGCACCCGCGCAAACCAGCCACTGACACCCCGATTGCTTAAGCACGTATTCCAGCTCAGAGAGCCGGTATGCGGGGTTGATGTTGACCAGAATCACGCCAATCCTGGCGCTGGCAAACTGGCTGATAAACCACTCGGCACCGTTAGGAGCCCACACCCCTAGTCGGTCCCCCACTTGCAAACCCAAGGCCAGCAACGCTCTGGCATGCACATCGACCGCTCGCGCCAACTGGGCCCAGGTGTAGCGTTGCTGTTGATGCCGTACCACCAGCGCTTCGCCCTCGGGATAGCGCGCAACGGTCTGATCGAAAGCCTGTCCTATGGTCATCGCCAGCAGTGGCTTGTCCTGCGCACCCTGGCTGTAACTGGGGTTGGATTGCAGCTTCATGACAACTCCTCTTGTGATTGTTTTGGGAGCATGAGTAAAGCGCGTAGCGGCGCCCTCTCAATTGAAGAACAGCAATTACTCTGGCTGAAGTTGACGTTAACGTAAAGGTCGTTGACAGTTTTACAGGCCAAGTTTACGTTAACGTCAAGGTTATCAATGGCGACGTAGTAACCGCCTCCACAAGAACAACGATCAAGGTGCCCCATGAGCTACCCGACTTTGAACTTCGCCCTGGGCGAAACCATCGACATGCTGCGCGATCAGGTCCAGGCCTTCGTCGCTGCCGAACTGGCGCCACGTGCGGCGCAAATCGACAAGGACAATCTGTTCCCCGCCGACATGTGGCGCAAGTTCGGTGACATGGGGTTGCTCGGCATCACCGTTCCGGAAGAATACGGCGGCACCGGTCTGAGCTATTTGGCGCACGTGGTGGCGATGGAAGAAATCAGCCGCGGCTCAGCCTCGGTCGCCCTCTCCTACGGCGCTCACTCCAACCTCTGCGTCAATCAGATCAACCGCAACGGCAGCCACGAACAAAAACTCAAATACTTGCCCAAGCTGATCAGCGGCGAACACGTTGGCGCATTGGCCATGAGCGAACCCAACGCCGGTTCCGATGTGGTGTCGATGAAACTGCGGGCCGACAAGCGCGGCGACCATTACGTCCTCAACGGCAGCAAGACCTGGATCACCAACGGCCCTGATGCCAGCACCTATGTGATCTACGCCAAGACCGATCTGGAAAAGGGCGCCCACGGCATCAGCGCATTTATCGTTGAGCGCGACTGGAAAGGCTTCAGCCGCAGCAGCCATTTCGACAAGCTCGGCATGCGCGGGTCCAATACCAGCGAACTGTTTTTCGACGATGTTGAAGTGCCAGAAGAGAACCTGCTGGGCACCCTCAACGCCGGGGTCAAGGTGTTGATGAGTGGCCTGGACTACGAGCGCGTGGTGCTGTCGGGCGGCCCTACCGGAATCATGCAGGCCTGCATGGATTTGATCGTGCCGTACATCCACGACCGCAAACAGTTCGGCCAGAGCATCGGCGAGTTTCAACTGATCCAGGGCAAGGTGGCTGACATGTACACCCAGCTCAACGCCAGCCGCGCCTATCTGTATGCCGTCGCAGCCGCGTGCGAGCGTGGTGAAACCACGCGCAAGGACGCCGCCGGGGTGATTTTGTACAGCGCCGAACGCGCCACCCAGATGGCCCTCGACGCGATCCAGATTCTGGGTGGCAACGGTTATATCAATGAATTTCCGGCCGGACGCCTGTTGCGTGACGCCAAGCTGTATGAGATCGGAGCTGGCACCAGCGAAATCCGACGCATGCTGATTGGTCGCGAACTCTTCAACGAAACTCGCTAAGGAGCGTAGGCATGTCCATCTTGCATACGACGATCAACCCGCGCTCGGCCGAGTTCGGTGTCAACCGCGACGCCATGCTCAAGCAGGTGGCAGCCTTGCACACCCTGCTCGAGCAGGTACAACAGGGCGGTGGGGCCAAGGCCCAGGAGCGTCACACTTCACGCGGCAAGCTACTGCCACGCGAGCGCATTGATCGCCTGCTGGACTGCGGCTCACCCTTCCTGGAGTTGAGTCAGCTGGCGGCTTACGGCGTGTACGGCGAAGACGTTCCGGCTGCCGGGATAATCGCCGGTATTGGTCGGGTCGAAGGCGTGGAATGCATGATTGTGGCCAACGATGCCACGGTCAAAGGTGGTTCGTACTACCCGCTGACGGTGAAAAAACACCTCCGGGCACAGACTATTGCCGAGCAAAACCGCTTGCCGTGCATCTATCTGGTGGACTCCGGCGGCGCCAACCTGCCACGTCAGGATGAAGTGTTCCCGGACCGCGAGCACTTTGGGCGAATCTTCTTCAATCAAGCCAACATGAGCGCGGCGGGCATCCCGCAAATTGCCGTGGTCATGGGTTCGTGTACCGCTGGTGGTGCCTATGTGCCCGCCATGGCCGACGAAGCCATCATGGTGCGCCAGCAAGCGACAATCTTTCTTGCTGGTCCGCCACTGGTAAAGGCCGCCACCGGCGAGGTGGTCAGTGCCGAAGACCTGGGCGGTGCCGATGTGCACTGCAAGATTTCGGGAGTGGCCGACCATTACGCCGACAGTGACGAGCATGCGCTGGCACTGGCTCGGCGCAGCGTGGCTAACCTCAACTGGCGCAAGTTGGGCCAGTTGCAGCAGCGCACACCGCTGGCACCGCTGTATGGCCGTGACGAGTTGTATGGCATCGTCCCGGCAGATGCCAAACAGCCCTTTGATGTGCGCGAAGTCATTGCGCGGCTGGTGGACGGTTCGGTGTTCGATGAATTCAAAGCCCTGTTCGGCACCACGCTGGTGTGCGGCTTTGCGCATTTGCACGGTTACCCGGTAGCGATCCTGGCCAACAACGGAATTCTGTTCGCCGAAGCGGCACAAAAAGGCGCGCACTTTATCGAGCTGGCGTGCCAGCGCGGTATTCCCTTGGTGTTTCTGCAAAACATCACCGGTTTTATGGTCGGCCAAAAGTACGAAGCCGGTGGCATTGCCAAGCACGGCGCCAAATTGGTCACCGCTGTGGCGTGCGCCAAAGTGCCGAAATTCACCGTAATCATCGGTGGCAGTTTTGGCGCTGGTAACTACGGCATGTGCGGCCGGGCCTACGATCCACGCTTTTTGTGGATGTGGCCCAACGCCCGAATTGGCGTGATGGGCGCCGAACAGGCGGCAGGCGTGCTGGTGCAGGTCAAGCGCGAGCAGGCAGAACGCAACGGCGTCGCGTTTTCAGCCCGCGAAGAAGCCGAGATCAAACAACCGATCCTCGACCAGTACGAACACCAGGGCCACCCCTACTATTCCAGTGCTCGCTTGTGGGATGACGGCGTGATCGACCCGGCGCAAACCCGCGACGTATTGGCGCTGGGTTTGTCGGCGGCGTTGAACGCACCTATCGAAGCCACCCGTTTCGGTGTGTTCCGGATGTAACTCCCACAGCCTTTCAGGACTGAAGAACATGATCGATTTCAACACCCTCGAACTGCACACCGATCCCCGGGGCTTTGCCACCCTGTGGTTGAGCCGCGAGCAGAAGAACAATGCCTTTAACGCCGAGATGATCCGCGAGTTGATCCTTGCTCTGGAGGCCGTGCAAGCGGATCCAGCCATGCGTTTTCTGGTACTGCGCGGGCGCGGCAAGCATTTCAGTGCCGGTGCCGATCTGGCCTGGATGCAACAATCGGCCGAACTCGACTACCACACCAATCTCGACGACGCCCGCCATCTGGCCGAACTGATGTACAACCTGGCCAAGCTGAAAATGCCGACCCTGGCCGTCGTGCAAGGCGCAGCCTACGGTGGCGCACTGGGCCTGATCAGTGCCTGCGACATGGCCATCGGCGCGCAGGATGCGCAGTTTTGCTTGTCCGAAGTCCGTATCGGCCTGGCACCCGCTGTAATCAGTCCCTTTGTGGTGCAGGCCATCGGTGAGCGCGCAGCCCGGCGCTACGCCCTGACCGCTGAACGCTTCAGCGGCGAGCGTGCCCGTGAACTGGGCTTGCTGTCCGAGTGCTACCCCCTCGCAGAGCTTGAACAGCACATCGCCCATTGGGTCGACAACTTGCTGCTCAACAGCCCACAAGCCATGCGTTCCTGCAAGGATCTGCTGCGCGAAGTCAGTCATGGCGCGCCAACTCTGGCCATCCGTCGCTACTGTGAAAACGCCATTGCACGGATTCGGGTCAGTCCTGAAGGCCAGGAAGGCTTGCGCGCCTTTCTGCAGAAGCGTGCACCCAGCTGGCAAGCCGATTCATCGACTCAGGAGCCGCGCTCATGACCGCCCCTCTTCTTACTTCCGTGCTGGTGGCTAACCGCGGCGAGATCGCCTGCCGGGTGATGCGCACGGCCAAAGCGCTGGGCCTCACCACCGTCGCCGTACACAGCGCAACCGACCGCGATGCACGGCATTGTCGCGAAGCCGATATCTGTGTGGACCTGGGCGGTAGCAAAGCCGCCGACAGCTACCTGAAGATCGACAAAATCATCGCTGCCGCCAAGGCCAGCGGTGCGCAGGCCATTCACCCCGGTTACGGTTTTTTGTCGGAAAACGCAGGCTTCGCGCGCGCCATTGAGGCCGCCGGGCTGATTTTCCTTGGCCCCCCCGCCAGCGCGATTGATGCGATGGGCAGCAAATCCGCGGCCAAGGCCTTGATGGAAGTCGCAGGCGTACCGTTGGTGCCTGGCTACCACGGCGAAGCTCAAGACCTGGAAATCTTCCGCCTCGCCGCAGAGCGCATCGGCTACCCGGTGCTGCTCAAAGCCACGGCGGGCGGTGGCGGCAAAGGCATGAAAGTGGTCGAAGAGGTCAGCCAACTGGCTGAGGCGCTGGCTTCGGCTCAGCGCGAGGCACTGTCCTCCTTTGGCGACGCACGGATGCTGGTCGAGAAGTACGTGCTCAAGCCGCGTCATGTGGAGATCCAGATATTTGCCGACCAGCACGGCAACTGCCTGTACCTCAATGAGCGCGATTGCTCGATTCAGCGCCGCCACCAGAAAGTCGTGGAAGAAGCACCAGCACCGGGCCTGAGTGTCGAACAGCGCCAAGCCATGGGCGAATCCGCCGTGCGCGCGGCACAGGCGATCGGCTACGTTGGCGCGGGCACCGTGGAGTTTTTGCTGGATGCGCGAGGCGAATTCTTCTTTATGGAGATGAACACGCGCCTGCAGGTTGAACACCCGGTCACCGAAGCCATTACTGGGCTGGACCTGGTGGCCTGGCAAATCCGCGTGGCATGCGGTGAGGCCTTGCCCATCACCCAGGCACAAGTGCCCTTGCGCGGCCACGCCATCGAAGTGCGTTTGTACGCTGAAGACCCGAGCCATGATTTTCTCCCGCAAACCGGGCGTCTTGAGGTGTACCGCGAATCAGCTGCCGGCCCGGGCAGGCGCGTGGACAGTGGGGTCAGTGAAGGCGACGAGGTTTCACCGTTTTACGATCCGATGCTGGGCAAGCTGATTGCCTGGGGAGAGGACCGCGAACAGGCCCGCCTGCGCCTACTGGCGATGCTCGATGAGTTCGCCATCGGCGGTCTGAAAACCAACCTGAGCTTTTTGCGACGCATCATCGGCCACCCCGCCTTCGCCGCAGCCGAACTCGATACCGGGTTTATCCCGCGCTACGAAGAACAATTACTGCCTGCTGCCGAGCCTCTGCCTGCTGCCTTCTGGTCGGCAGCCGCCGAAGCCTTCAATCAGAGCCAGGCCCCACTGGTACGGGACGATGACCCGGCGTCACCCTGGTCCGCAAACAACGGCTTTCGCAGCGGTTTGCCTGCACACACGTTGCTGGCATTGGCTTGTAATGGCGAACAACAGGTCATCCACCTCAGTGGCAATACAGCCATCTTGCGTGATGAACAGTTAGTCATCGAACAGGACGGAGTACGGCGCCAGCACTTGGCCATTCGCCGCGCTGACGCGCTGTACCTACGCTGGGAAGGTGAGTTGCACTGCGTGCGCCTGCACGATCCGATCAGCGCCGTGAGTGCCAGTCACACGGCCCAGGGCGGCCTGACTGCCCCCATGAACGGCAGCATCGTGCGGGTACTGGTTGAGGTCGGTCAAACTGTCGAGGCTGGCACGCAACTGGTGGTACTCGAAGCCATGAAGATGGAACACAGCCTGCGCGCCCCCCATGGGGGGGTGGTGAAAGCCCTGTTCTTCCAGGAAGGCGAGATGGTCAGTGAAGGCTCGGCGCTGGTTGAGCTGGAATGAGAAAAGGCGGATACCGTGATCGGTATCCGCCTTTTTTACAGCATCTGAAACGCGTCTAGAACTTGGCTGTGGCCTGGACTACCACTCCGATAATCCGGCAGCGGTCATCGAACAATGTTTTGGGATACGTTGGGTTCAGCGGCTTCAGATAGCGTTGACCACTTTCTTCGATCAACTGCCGGAACGTCGTCGCCTCGGATTCAGGTGTAAGGGCAATCACCATTCTGCCTGGCGTGGCTTCGATATCCGGATCAACCAGAATCATCATCCCTTGCGCGATGCTGACACCCATCGGAGCAGTCATGGCATCACCGGTCACCTGCAGCCAGAACGCTGCCCCTTTGGCGTAATGATCGCTGACTTCAAAGATCGTACCGGGCGGCGCATAACCAGGCTGCACCTTCTCGCTGACCTGACCCGCCGTCACCCAGTCTCTCACCGGATAGCGGAAAGCTGACGTGATCTCATAGGCGTATTCGTCAGGACCAGGTGTATCACCTGCATCATGGCGCTCACGAATCACCAGGGCGACTTCAAGGTGCTCAAGCCCAAGGGCATGCAGCACGTTGTTCATCGTCGGCAGGTCGGGTTGACGGCGTTTATTGAGCCAATGACCGACTCCGCCCTGGGATGCCCCGACGCGTTCGGCTAGTTTTTCTTGCGTGAGTTTCAGCTCGCGCAATTTGGTTCTGACTAAAGCGATCCATTTATCCATCTGCCGAACAATACGGATTGAATTCAGCGCAACAATACACACATTGTATTATTTATAATCGATTAACAAATACTATTTGTACTAGTCTTGTCCTGCTGATTCGATTAACTCCTGAAACGCAGGTAAATCATGACTCCAATAACAAAAATTGCGCTGAAAACAGAGCCTGATAATGAGCTCGAATCCTTAAGGGACAGCGCCGCAACCCAACGTGCGCTCGACTATTATTTGAAACCATCTGTTTCTCAGCAGGGTCTCGAAAAAAAAATGTTCCTGGTCAGCGAAGACGTGAGCCAAGAGGAAGCTCTGGTGCATGCATCGGACTATCTGCGATGTGCAATTGCCAGTGCTCAAGGCGCTGCCGAGCATCAGCAGGGTTCTCAACGTGATCTTCTGATGAGCATCCTGTTCTTTATGGAATCGTCCAAGCAATTGGTGGACAGGGCCATTGACGTGCAACAGCTGTCTGCCCGCTGAAGTGGAAAAAGGCGCTGGCTGCCCGATCGAACCCCAACGCCTTTTCTATCAAGCGTTAAGACGCTCTTGTGCAAGGCTGTCGGCAATGCTCGTGGTGTTGCGATCCTGTGCCTTGGCCCTCAGGAAGATCTGGCGCAAAGTCTCACCAATGCCTTCTACGTGCTGGCGAACCTGTTCGGGCGTGCCGCCGTTGTACTCGTAGGACACGTCAATAATGCCGCCTGCATTGATTGCATAGTCTGGGGCATGCAAGCAGCCACGACGCCACAACTCATCGGCATGAGAGGCTTTGGCCAATTGGTTATTCGCCGCCCCGGCAATCACCGGGGCACGCAGTAACTGCAAGGTTTCATCATTGATGATGGCGCCCATCGCGCACGGTGAAAATACATCGACATCCAGCCCGTAAATATCTTGTGCACTGACCGCATGGGCGCCCAGTTCATCGACTGCGCGCCTGACGTTAGCGTCCTGAATATCGTGTACCCACAGTTCAGCACCCGCCTCTTTCAACTGCCGGGCAAGGTTGAAACCGACTTGCCCAAGGCCCTGAACGGCCACCCGCAAGCCTGCCAGGTCGCTGCGACCCAGACGCTGCAAGACTGCCTCGCGCAAGCCGATAAACACGCCAAGGGCCGTCGCCGGTGACGGATCACCACTGCGCGTGCCTCCGCCCAGTTGCTCACGCGTGCCAGCCCCCACCACGTGGTGAGTGCGCTGGCCCATCAGGGCCATTTCAGCGACACCGGTGCCCGAGTCTGCAGCCGTGATGTAACGCCCGCCCATGCTCTCGACAAACCCGCCCATGGCCTGAAACAACGCTTCGCTCTTGTCTTTGCGCGGATCGCCAATGATCACCGCCTTGCCGCCGCCTAGCGGCAAGCCGGCCAGCGCCGATTTGTACGTCATGCCGCGAGACAGGCGCAGCACGTCGTTCAAGGCTTGCTGTTCGTCGGCATAGGGCCACATGCGGCAGCCACCCAAAGCAGGGCCAAGGCGCGTGTTGTGCACTGCAATAATGGCCTTGAGGCCAGTCGATTTGTCGTGACAGAACTGGACTTGTTCGTGGTGATCGAATTCGGGATGAGCAAATATCGGCATTACATTCTCTCTCTTGTTCTTGGCCCTGGAAGCGTGTCAGACCGCAAAGTCAGTATCTGACCCGACGCATGGGTGCGCAGCCAAAGAGTGAAGGTTTTACCTAGGAATTTTCTTTCTAAATTGCAGGAAATGTTCTGCTAATCTGCATGTGTCATTCAAAAAAAATAAGAAATCAGATCAATTCATGCAGATTAAATTAAGCGCCATCGACCGCAAGATTCTCCGCCTGCTGCAACATAATGCCGACCTGTCTGCCGCCGAGGTGGCGGAACACGTGGAGTTGTCACAGTCGCCCTGCTGGCGACGGATCCATCGACTGCAAGAGGAAGGCTTGATCGAGCGCAAGGTCGCCCTGCTCAATCCGAAAAAACTCGGGCTCAATATCGTTGTTTTCGTCAATGTGCGGCTGTCAGGCCACGGGCGACGTCATTTGACGGAGTTTGAAGAGGCGATTACCGATTACCCCGAAGTGATCGAGTGCTACACGATGGCAGGCGATATGGACTACCTGCTGAAGGTGGTCACCCATGACATCGACAGTTATGAACGCTTTTTGCGCGATCACTTGCTGCAGAAGCCACACGTTCAGGAAGCCCACTCGAATATCGCCATGAGCGAGGTCAAGCGCACCACTGAGTTGCTGTTGGGCTAACAGTACAGGCCGCGGGATAGAAGCCTGGGCCAAGGAATGGAAAATTATTTTCCAGATAGCGCGGAAAAAACTTGCTTTGCAAATGATAATGATTACTATTGCATGCAGCTGGTCGCGAGATCAGTCGATAATTCAAAGGACCTTAGGTCGGTCTTTTGAATTAGCTCCTCATCAGGCTAATCACGGTTATTTGACCCGGCTTCTGGCCGGGTCTTTTTTTTGCGGCCAGTTTTCTGGCTCTGCGTGCTTCAGGCTAATGAAGTCTGGTGTGCGGTCGGTTTTTTTCGGTGACCGCTACGATGTTGGCGATGATAGCAAAAGAACATCGGGAAACGGAAGCCTGAAGTCCTGGACTATGGCCGTAATGGCAATTTAGCACTTGAGAATCACTCGCAAAAACACTAAAATCGTGCTGCGTCAAGGATGACGCCCCCCTTCGTATTCCCCTACATCTTATTGTCCAAAATTCCGTATTGGCCTATCGCTATAGCGATGTACAGTAACGCCCACAATCATCAGATTTTGGGATTTGGACCATGACCGTGGCGCCCTCTTCACTTCATATCAGCAGCGACTTCGACAGCGGCAACATTCAGGTGCTGGACGCCAGCAACCCGCTGCAGGTAAAGCTCGCCATCAAACCGGACACCAAGAGCCCGCACTTTCAGTGGTTCCACTTCAAGGCTGATGGCCTGACGCCGGGGTACACCCACCATTTTCAATTAAGCAATGCCAGCCAGTCTTCCTACAATAAAGCGTGGGAAGGCTATCAGGCCGTTGCCTCATACGATCACGAAAACTGGTTCCGGGTGCCGACTGAATTCGACGGCACAGCACTGAATTTTCAACTTGCAGCCGAACAACCTCAGGTCTGGTTTGCCTACTTCGAACCCTACAGCCGCGCACGCCATGATCAACTGATCAAGAACGCACTGCAGTGGTCAGGTTGCGAGTTGCTGGCCACCGGCAAAAGTGTTGAAGGTCGCGACATCCAATTGCTGCGCAAAGGCAACGGCGCCAGCCACAAGCGCAAGATCTGGATCATCGCCCAGCAGCACCCCGGCGAGCATATGGCCGAATGGTTTATGGAAGGGATCTTCGAGCGTCTCGAACAAGGCAGCGACCCGCAAATGCGCAAGCTGCTGGATTTCGCTGACCTGTACCTGATCCCCAACATGAACCCCGACGGCGCGTTTCACGGGCACTTGCGTACCAACGCCAACGGTCAGGACCTGAACCGCGCCTGGCAAAACACCAGCCCGCAGGTCAGCCCGGAAGTATTTTTCGCCCTGGAGCAGATGGCTCACTACGGTGTCGACCTGTTTCTGGATATCCACGGCGACGAAGAAATCCCCTATATATTCACCGCCGGCTGTGAAGGCAATCCGGGCTACACCCCGCGGCTGGCGACGCTGGAGGAGCGCTTTCGCAGCCACCTTGGCGCGCTGACCAAGGACTTTCAGACCGTGCACGGCTACACCCGCGACGAGCCCGGGCAAGCCAATATGACCCTGGCCTGCAACAGCGTCGGCCAGCGCTTTGACTGCCTGTCGTTGACCCTGGAGATGCCATTCAAGGACAACAACGATGCACCGAACCCGCAGACTGGCTGGGATGGCAAACGTTCGAAGCAGTTGGCCAAGGATGTGCTGACAACCCTGTCGGCGATGGTCAAGGAGCTTCGCTAAAACCCCACGTCCAGCACCACGCTGTCGGTGTAGGCACCGGCTGGCGGCGTGGCCTGGTCGGTATAAATCTTGGCGTTGTAGTTGAATATCTGGCTGCCTGTGCCCAACCCGTTGCCGGGGTTGACCTCGGCAGTCGAACTCGCCCGCCGGGCACTGCCCACGTTGCCCCAGCGGGTAGTACCGGCACTTTGGAAAATATCGTAGGCCAAAAAGTTAGTGCCGAAAATCATCTGCCGCCGCCCGCCCACACTGACGGGATGCAGGCCATCACTCAAACCCACGGTGTAGGCACTGCCTTTGGTGCAGGCCACACTGATGGTCTGACTGACCGGGGTAAACCCGCTGATCACCGGCGCATTGCCAAAAGTAATAACGGGAGCGCTGATGGTGCAGTCGTTGGCCACCGTCATGGTTACGGTCAGGGTGCTGACCTTGTTGACCCCCGAGTCTGACCCAAGGCAAACGCCTAAAGCGCCCAAGCCGGTGCAGTAGTACCAGTCCCATCGCACACTCAGTGTTTCGGTGTAGATCCCTGCCGCGACATTATTGATCGAGGTCGTGAAGTACAAAGGAATAATACTCGGTGCCGTAGTGCCCAGCAGCCCGTTGCTGGCAAAGTCGAATGCCGTTCCACGGGTAATGGGATGAGTGCCATTAGTGCCCGCACTGATCGAGTAGGCAATCACATCTCCGGTAGGTCCTAGCATTCCACTCTGGGCCGAGGTGATCGTGGCCTTGAAGTAGGCGGTGCTGAATAGCGCGATCCCTCCGGGAGTGCAGGTGAGGCCAGCACTTGTTGAGGAAGTGTTTTGAGCCACGGTACGCACCAACGTTGAACTGATCGTTCCATAACCGGCCGGGCTGGCGACCGCCGCCGCAGTACAACCTGCCTCTACTTCGGACACAGCAAAGCAACACAATAGGCATAGCCCGATTGCACACTTCATTGGCACACCACCGGCTCGATCAAAGGCACCTGGTCCGCCTCCGGCACCAGTTCGAATTGTGCCTTGCACTGCTGGCCATCAGGCAGGATCACTTGCAGCGAGTTTTTTGCCACCAGGTTTTCCAGGTACACCAACCCGTCCCAGCCGACGACCGCACGCGAGCCGTTTTGCTCATTCAATACCGCACTGCCCAACCCCAGGTTTTGCTGCTGGGCATTGACCAGACGCACGCTGGCAGCAGCCACCCGCTTTAATGGAAACTCCAGCAAGTAGCCACTTCCACGACGCACCGCCACCCGCTGCTCGACCGTAGGGCTGAGGACGTTGACCGGCAGGTTCAACGGATCTATTTCGTATTTTCCGCGATAGTAGGCACTGCTCCAGGGCACCAGCAGATGACCGTTTTTATCGGTATTGCCTACCCACTGGTTTTCATACAACACGCCAATATCGGAAAAATCCCCGGTACTGACTACGACAAAGGCGTCGTCAATACGGTTGGCCGCGAATACCTGATTGTCCATCCAGACCAGTGACCCACTGGCATCGCCCCAACGTGTTTGCTGAGCTGACGTGCCATAAACGCCTGCTTGCAGCTGCACCGACTGCATCCGCCAGGTCAGGTCGGCCTGGCGGTAGTCAGGTGTGTCGCCATGGGCATACCCCAGGTTGAAACCAACGCCCCCCTGCGTCGGGACCCCGCGACTGTAATTGACCCGTTGCTGGGTGGCGCCCGTGGTGCTGCGCTCGGTACTGAAACTCATGCTGGCATTCAGATCAAACGGCACCACAATCTGCGCCTGCAGCGCCCAGTTACTGTCGCCAAACTGACGATTGGCCGAGACGTATACACTGCTGTTGAACCACAACGGCTTGCTCCAGCTCAGGTTAAGCAAGCGGGTACGCGAAGTATCGGCGGCCACCACATCAAAATACCCGGCGCCCAGACTGCCAAAGCGATCCAGGTTCAAGCTCAGGGTCAATTGCTCGCTACGCTGGCTGAGGCTGACGTAATCACTGTCGACTACCGAGAGATCGGCATAGTCGGAAAATCGTTGCAAACGCTGATAGGCAAGACTGAAACGTTGCGCGCTGTACTGGTAGCCCACGCTCAACTGGCGGCCATCGCGGCCATCGAACTGGCTTTGGCTCACGGCACTGTTGAGTACACCAAAGTTACCCAACTTGAGATTGCCCCCCATACCGCCCAAGGTCAGCGAGTCAGAGGCCTCAAGGTGACTTTCAAGGGTCAGGCTGTCGGTCAGGCCATAGCGCAGGCTACCCGACGTCACACCCGGACCGTAGGCAAAGTTACGGACCCCATACTCCCTACGCACGCTGCCCGCCGACACCGAAAAATCACTCAGGCCTTTTTGCAGCAAGGTACTGGTCACATAAAACGGCACGCTGGTAGAAACCTGCCGCCCCAGCGCGTCGGTGGTCACCACCACGGCCTCGCCTGCGCCATTGATAAAGGGAATATTGGTCAGGGTATAAGGCCCAGGTTGCAAGTTTTCGCTGGAGGACTTGAAGCCATTTATGAACAGGTCGACTGAAGACGGAACCGCCGCCTCCCCGGAGAACTGCGGCAACGGATAGGTCACAAGATCAGGACGCACGCCAAAGTCTCGCGATAGCTGCACCCCGCCCATGCGCACGGAACTGGTCCAGGGCAAGGCGCCGCTGATCAGGTCGCCCGCCTCGTAGGTGAGCATTCGCTCGTCATCGGAAAAGCGCCAGAGCGTGTCATAGCGGCGGTAGCCATTATCCATCTGGCTATCGGCGGTACCCACAATGCTGCGCCGGTATTGCCCGGTGTTTGACAGCGTGCCCCAACTGTCAAACAGCCGTATTTCATTCCAGGCGGCCAGATAAGTGCCAGCATCGTCTGTATCGTTCAGGTACAGGTCGTAGTTGAGCAAGCCGCCAAAGCTACTTACCGCCTCCGTGCGCGGGTAGCTTGAACGCCTGCCAAAGTGCTGCTCAGGCAGCCATTCGGGGGGTACGTCGAGCAACAGGCGCTGGCCCTGAATATCGTACTCGCTGTGCAAACCAGGCACGCTGTCGAGTCCCACTTCCTCCGGGCTGGCTACTGGCAGGCGAATACCCGACTCCTTCAAATCGGCCGCTGGCAGATACAGTTGACCTGCACGCTGTTGCACGTGAACCAGGCGCCCGGTATTCATTTGATTAACCACCAATTCCAGATACAGCGATGCATCGGCGACCGCCTGTATATTGGCGGGCGGTGGCGGCAGTTCTGCTGCCTCACTGATTGGCACCGCCAGTGCACTGCACAAGCCGATGATGACCAACATCAGTGCCCGGCTCACGTCCTCATCCCGTCCCTCAATGGCTGCTCCTTGCAAACGCTCCCGCGGTTACATTCAACACCGCGCTACGTCATGCCGTTGTCAGGGGGACTTGCTAAAGGCCAATTGCGACTACTGAACCCTGCGTTTATTGACCTAAAGGCACCGCCTGCACCTTGGTCTGACCATTGACCCGTACTTGCAACGCATCGCCCTGGGCCAACGGCGCTGGCCAGCGCATCGTTGCACCCGGCAACACATAGCCCAGCAAACCATCTACCATCGATTGCGACTTGCCACCCGACTTGAGCACCGCCTCGGTCAGTCGCGCATGCACCGAGCCACGATTACGGATCTCGATATAGGGCTTGCCATCGACCTTGACGGTGCGACCGCTCAATTGCGGTAAGCCGATACCGGCAGCATCACGTGGGCGGCTTGCATCCACCTTGCTCCACAGCCCGGCGCCATAAGCAAACAGCGGCACCGAGTAGCGCATTTGCAATCGAATCGTCGCCGCCGTCTTGGTGCTGTCCTTCGCCGCAGGAGGCAGGGCCGAAGGGATTTCATCGATGATGATGCGGTAGGCATGCTCCTCGCCTGCGGGAAAAGACTTGGTCCGGGTCAAACGAATCAGCTGCTTTTGCCCAGGCCCGATAGTGGCCACCGGCGGGCTGCCAATCACATCACGCTGATTTTGATACTGATCGTCAAAGCCGTCCTGATTCCAGGCAAATACCCGTATCTGCATACTGGCAGGCTCATCTCCGCGGTTTTCCAACCACAAGGCACTGGCTTGCTGATCGGCTTCCAGTACCGGATCGATAGGCCAGATCAAAATCGAACTGGCTGCCAGAGCCTGCTGAGTAATCCCCAACGTCAGCAGGCAACAGGCCAAACCTTGAAGCGGCCGTAAAAATAAGTGCATAAACAAACTCCTGAGCCCTGGACTTCAATAAGACAATTGCACTTGCACCGTATCGCTATAGGCACCCGCCGGTTGATTACCCGGCAGTAGCACATAGCCAAAAATCGGCAGGCTGATTGCGTTGGCATTGGTATAAGGCACGTTGACCGACTGCGCGATGCCCAGGCTCTGGCTGTGTGCAGCGTCCTGAAATAACTGGTATGCCACCCGTGCACTGCCACTGCCGATCTGCAAATGACGCCCACTGGTGTTATGCAACCCGCCATCGACCTGCATGCTGACAGTCACCCCTGGCGTACACTGCAACGTAACGCCACCCACCAGGTTCACACTGACTGGCGAGGTGGACAACGCCGGATACGTACCGAAGTTCAGACTGCCGTAAGTGCCGCCGGTACTGGTCACCAGACACCCCGCCACGATGCCCGCGCCGACCTGAAACGTCGCAGTTGTTGCACCGTGCAAAACACCGCTGCACGAACACAGCAGCATCAGTGACGCTGCGCACGGCCAGCCCACAAAGGTTAAAAGGTCAGCGAAACGTTAATGACGTCCGTGTAGCTGCCCGCCGGAAGGCCGGTTTTACCCACCGCCTTGCCGTAAAGATTGATCGTCTGCGCTACGCCTGTACTGAGGCCGGGCGCGATGGTGCCGTTGATGGCTACCAAGGTGCTATGCCCTGTGTCGCTGTAAAGGTCATAGGGTACGAAGTGGCCATTACTGTCCGACAAGGCACGAGTGCCCCCCGTGGAGAGCCCATCGTGAGCACCCGCCCCCACCGTAATTACCGGCGACGTACCGGCCGAACACTGAATCGTCAAGGCCCCACCGCCACTGCCCAGCACTTGCCCGTCGGCCTCAGTGAAAAGCGAGGTCGTGGTACCGAAGCTCAAAGTCCCGAAATCCAGCCCGCTGGTGCCCGTTGCCCCGTTAACCAGGCAACTGGTAGTCAGCGTTAACGTGGCATTGATGACACCGGTTACCGTGGTGGCTGCCTGTACCTGACTTGCCGCCATCAAGCCCAGCAATGTGAAACCCAACGTTGATGTAAGTACGCGCATCTTGCACCCCACTCATATTTACCAATCCAACGTCACCCGCAGCGTGTCTCGATAGACACCCGCCGGGAGCGCATTGGGATTCGCCATCACCATGCCATACACCGGAATCGGTACTTGGCCACCACTCACCACCTTGAATCTGTGCTGTTGCCCAATACTGTAGCTATCGCTGCCAGCGGCATCGAAAAACAGATGATATGGAATCATGTGTCGCCCATTGCTCAATTGGCGCGTCGTGCCCTTAACGTGACTACCGCCATCGATGGAGACCGAAAAACCCTTCACCGAAGGGTTGCAGTCCACCGCCAGATTACTTTCGCTGCCCTCAAGCAATGCTTCAAACGGGGTGTTCCAGGTCGGGCCGTGGCTGCCAAAATCGAGCACGCCAATCTTGCCCAGGCTGTACTCATCGACACTGCCCCCACTGCTTACCTGACAACTGGCCAGGATTACCAGACGGGCTTGGATCTGCCCGCTGAGCATGGCTGCCTGCGCGTTTACGCCCAGCAAGACACAGGTCCCGAACAGGATTGAAATGCGCGCGGAGCCGGCCATATCCATACTCCTGTCGTTACCACGTGAGAGTGACTTTCAACAGGTCGGCGTACAGCCCGACAGGAGGGATTAGCTGTAGAGGCTCGATCCGTCCATACAACGGCAAATCAACCGAGCCGCTGTCAGACACTGTGCCGCTGACAGGCACATTGACCAGTAACGGTATTTGCCGCGCCGGGTCACGAAACAGTCGATAAGGAATGGCCGGGCTACCGGGCCCCAGGGTCAGATAACGAACATCGGCGTTGCCGCCGTGCTGGCCACCGTCGATTTGAAGTTGATAAGTCGTATCGGGATTACATTCCAAGCGGGGTAAACGCGGATTAATCAGTGCTGCACTCAAGGGTGCTGATGGGCCGTCCAGCCGCGATGTATGACCAAAATCAAGGATACCCAAGGAGTCGACACCCGCCTCGCGGGTTATGCCGACCAACTGGCAGCCTCGTTCGACGACGAGGCGAGTTTCCAGTTCGTACTGCGCAGACCATGCACAGCCACTGAACAAGAAGCCAATAATGATTATCCCTGAACGATACCCCACGAGTTTTCCCTTTCATGGCGTGTTCTTATGCATGAAGGTTAGCAGCGTAGGATGATTCGTCCATGAGACAGCGGAATTAAACAGACACAGACCGTTCATCGTAGGCTGTGCGCAGAACCTCTGCGGGCTAGTACTCGGCCCCGACACAATTAGTCGTTATCATGCGCGACACTTTTTGCCCCACCCACGAGTGCCCAACCTGCTTATGGATACCCTCGCTAAACTGCGCGCCGGCCAATTGGCAGGCCTCAAACGCCTTGATCTGTCGTGCGGACTGACCGAGTTCCCGGTCGAGATTTTCCAGTTGGCCGAGTCCCTGGAAATTCTCAATCTGAGCGGCAACGCCTTAAGCAGCCTGCCCGACGACCTGCATCGTCTTACCCGTTTGCGTATCCTGTTTTGCTCGGACAACCAGTTCACCGAACTACCGGCAAGCCTGGGGCAGTGCGCACAGTTGAGCATGATCGGCTTCAAGGCCAACCGGATCGAAAGCGTGCCCGGTGCGGCGCTGCCTCCTCTGCTCCGTTGGCTGATCCTGACCGATAACCGCATCAGCCAATTGCCCGAAGAACTGGGCCAGCGACCATTGCTGCAAAAGCTGATGCTGGCCGGTAACCGGCTACAGCATTTGCCTCAGAGCCTGGCTAACTGCGAGCGCCTGGAGTTGATCCGCCTGGCGGCCAACCAATTCACCGAGTTACCCGCAGACCTGCTGGCCTTGCCAGGTCTGAGCTGGCTGGCGTATGCCGGCAACCCGCTACGTGAAGATGCCAGCGCTCATCGCCAAGCCGATAACACGCCTGACATTGACTGGTCGCAGCTTGCTCTTGAACACAAGTTGGGCGAAGGCGCCTCCGGGATTATTTATCAAGCCCGGTGGAACGCCCCCGGCCAGGTAGCTCAGTCAGTGGCCGTCAAACTGTACAAAGGCAGCATCACCAGCGACGGCTCGCCGCTCAATGAAATGAACGCCTGTATCGCTGCGGGCCAGCATCCCAACCTGATCAAGGTGCTGGGGCGCGTCGTTGGCCATCCTGACAACCAGGCCGCTCTGGTCATGGAATTGATCGACCCGTCGTTTATCAACCTTGCGGCCCTGCCCAGTTTCGATACCTGTAGCCGCGATGTGTATGCCGACAGCACTCGCTTCACGTGTGACAGCGCCTTGCGCATTGCCCGTGGCATCGCCTCGGCGGCAGGCCACCTGCACGCTCAGGGCATCTGTCATGGAGACTTGTACGGGCACAACATTCTGTTCAACGCCCAAGGCGAGTGTTTACTGGGCGATTTTGGCGCAGCGTGCTTTCACGCCATCGACGACAGCCTGCACAGCCGTGCACTGCAGCGCATCGAGGTGCGGGCCTTCGGGATTTTGCTCGGGGAGTTGCTGGAGCGGATCGACTCAGGCCTGAGTGATCAACAGCGAGCTTCGCTGCAAGACCTGCAGCAGCGCTGTACCCAGCCGGATGTGCTGGCGCGGCCGGATTTTGTACATATCAGCCAGGAACTGGCATAGAAATCTGTAGCCGCTGACGAGGAACGAGGCTGCGAAAAGGGCTCAATATCCCGGGGTTGCGGAGCAACCCATCGCAGCCTCGCTACACTCCTCAGCGGCTACAGAGATACTTCAAGCAGGCTCGCTCCCACTGGGGCTTGACCTGGAACAGAGTATCTACAAAGGAGCATTGCTTCAGGTTCAGGCCAACGCCACAAACATGTCCTGCACGTCGTCCTGCTCTTCCAGCTTGGTCAGGAACTCCTGGACTTCGGCCATCTGTTCGTCCGTCAAACCGCTCACCGGGTTTTTCGGCTGATAGCCCAGCTTGGCCGACAACACGGTGAAGCCTTGCTCTGGCAGTGCCTTTTGCACGGAGTCGAGGTCAGTCGGCTCGGTGATGAACAAGGTCGTGCCTTCTTCTTCACCTTCTTCGAAATCCTGGGCACCCGCTTCAATCGCGGCCATTTCCGGATCTGCGTCCGGGGTATCAGGCTTGGCTTCGATCATGCCAACGTGGTTGAAATCCCATGCCACCGAACCCGAAGCACCCAATTGGCCCTTGCGGAACGCAACGCGGATTTCAGCCACGGTGCGGTTGATATTGTCAGTCAGGCACTCAATGATCAGCGGCACCTGATGGGGAGCAAAACCTTCATAAGTAACGCGATGGTATTGCACGGCCTCAGTGCCGATACCGGCACCTTTGTTGATCGCACGCTTGATGGTGTCAGCCGGCATCGAGGCTTTTTTCGCCTGTTCATAGACCAGACGCAAGTGCGAGTTCATGTCCGGGTCGGCGCCGTTGCGAGCAGCAACCGTCAGTTCCTTGGCCAGCTTGCCAAAAATCTTGCCGCGGCTGTTGGCGGCGTCCGCTTTATGTTTAACCTTCCACTGTGCGCCCATTACTCACTCTCTCAATCTGGTGTGTCGCGGCCTATCGGCCGTCGAATGGGCGCAAGTTTATACGGCCAGAAGTCGGCAATCGACCAAAAAATCCAATCGGTGCCTGCTTATCCCTTATCAGCCTTGCCCGCCGCCGCCGCAAACCTGGCCAACCGCACATCCAAATGCCGGGGCCGATGGCCATGATCCTCAGCCCGCTCCTTGCGCCGAATTGCGTTACGCACCATCAGCGAACCCAGGTAGCGAATCGGTTCGGGCGGAAAATACCCCAGCGGTCCGTTGACCAGCGGCGAACGCGTCCAGTCATTGCCCAGCCCCTGCACCAGCGACGCCAAAATCTGCCCCCCCATGTGGCACGGCCCCACCCCGCTGCCCGAATAGCCAAAGCCATAGAACACATTGCCATGGCTGCTCATCTGTCCGAAAAACGGCAAACCGGTGACCGAACGGTCCGAAGGCCCGTTCCAGGTAGCCTCCACACCCACCCCGGCAAATGCCGGGAAAAACTGCTGCAGGCTTTTACCCAGCAACCCGGCATAGGGCGAAGGCTGATCGAACACTGGCAACATGCGCCCGCCATAGGCAAAGGTATTTCCGCCCTTGCCCAGCATGATTCGCCCGTCTGGGGTGTTGTGGTAGTAGTGCACGAAAATTCGCGAATCGAGCACCGTGATACCGCTGGTCAGGCCGATCTCCTGCAGCAGGTCAGGACGCGGTTCAGTGATCAGCATATCGCTGGACACAATCGCCACACTGCGTTCGAACTGCGGGAATGCCCGGGCCATCCAGGCATTCATCGCCAGCACCACGCGATCGGCGCGAACACTCCCGGCGGGTGTACGAATCAGGGCTGGCACACCCTCCTCCAAACCGGTCATCGGGGTGTTTTCATACAGCCTCACCCCAAGCTGCAACGCGATCCTACGTAATCCTCGCACCAGCTTGCCCGGTTGCACGCTGGCCGCTGCCGGAGAAAACCAGCCCTCCACATGCTGAGCCGAACCGGCCCGGCGCTGTACCTCGTCAACTGGCAACTTGCTGAACGAATTGATCGCTTGTCGCTTCAGCGCCGCAATCACGCCGTCTGTCGAGCCGACCTGGGCCTGATTGGTCGCGGTATACAGCGTGCCATCAAGACGGTAATCAGCGTCTACCGCGTACTTTTCACAGAACGCACCAATCGCATAAATGCTGTGCTCCGAAGCCTTGACCAGACGTACCGCCTCCTCCACGCCAAACAAACGTTCCAGGGTGAAGTACTTGGCCGACCAGGACAACGCGCAGCCGCCATTGCGTCCGCTGGCGCCTGCGCCGCAAATGTCGGCCTCAATCAGCACCACATCCAGCTCGGGGTCTTGTTCCTTGAGCATGATTGCCGTCCACAACCCCGTGTAGCCGCCGCCCACGATGCAGACGCTGGCACGGGTCTCGCCCTCCAGCGCGGCACAAGGTTCGACATTTTCCAGGGCTAGCGCCTGCTCCAGCCAAAAAGGTCGCATGGATAATTCTCCCACTCAGGTGCGCAAGGGTTTGATCAGCAACGGATGATTGGGCACAAACGCGCAATGGGGTTTGAGCCCTGCAGGACGGCTGTTCCAGTGCGGAATCAGCACCAGAGAGGAAAACAGCGCGCAGCAGGCAAATACGATAAACACCGTGACCGTATCGAAATAGCCAGGCAGCAAACCGCCGAGAATCGCCCCGACCGAGCCGCAACCATTCACAAAACCCGCCGCGGTGGCGCCTGCTTTAGCGGTGCCGAAGTCAATGGCGGCAGCACCGCTGATCATTGAATCCGGCCCGTACAGGGTCAGCCCCATCACAAACAGCAAAGCCACCACCAGCACCACGCTGCCGGAATGCAAGGCTCCCATAAAGAACGCGAGTGAAATGGTCAGTGCCAGCAGACTCAAAATACAGGCTGGCATTCGTCGTGCGCCGAAGAGTTTGTCGGAAGCCAGACCAATCATGATCGGGCCCAGCAGCCCCGCCAGCTCAAAAGCGGTAGGGATGATCGCCGCACCGACCTTGCCCACATGCGGCATTTGTTCAAAGACGATGACCGGGCCCCACAACAGAATCGCGTAGCGTGCCGGTTTCAACATGAAATACGCCAGGCCCAAAGTCAGCACTGTGCGATTGCGCATGATCTCGCGCAGAGGCGCCCAGACACTGATACGTTTTTCGGCAGCAATCTCCTCAGCGCTCATTTCGGGCTCTGGCTCGACCGCTGGCAGGCCGACATCTTCAGGCTTGTTGCGCTGGAAGATAAAAAACAGCACCGCGACCACAGCCACCACCGCCGCACTGGAAATAAACGCCGCATGCCAGCTGCCAATCAACGTATACGCCCACCAACCGGCAAAGGGTGAAGCCACCAGCCCGCCAAAGGCGTAGCACGAACTCCACAACCCCAACACCCGACCGCGTTGCTCGGCAGGAAAGAAGCTGCCGATGTTTTTGCACAGGCCCGACCAGCCTGTCGATTGCGCCAGCCCCTGGATCAGCATGCAGGTGGCAAAAATCGGCAAGGTGGCGTAAGTGCCCATTACCAACGCCGCCAGTGCCGAGATGATCAAACCGCCCAGCACCACAACCCGCGGACCAAAGCGGTCGGCGAGGATGCCCCAGGTAAATTGTCCGACGGCATAAGCGGCCAGGTAGATACCGTCGAGGTTGGCCATGGCCATCTTGTCCAGATGGAAGTTTGGGTCTTCACCGATCCCCAGCTTGGCAACGGCAAACGCTTTGCGAGTGAAATAAAAGGCCGCATAGGCCAGCCAGGTGATAGCAAAAATCTGCACGCGCCAACGCTTGATGGTGGCAATGGACTTGTTCATGTCAGGTCTGACCTCAGAGGTGGGATGTGCCGGCAGAATCAGAAAAGAACGCCTGTTTTTTTATTGTGTTGAGCACTTCAATACCGCCCTTCAGACAAGGGCCGTATTTATCAGACACGCCATGAGCGCCCTTTTTTTATTGGGTTCAGGGTCGCTCAAGGGTGTGTCACGACCCACCGTTATCGAGGACATAACGGCGGGCTGAGGTCGATCAAAGCAATTACTGACTAATAGGTAAAATCGATTTATCGTATTTCACTCATAAGCTCAGCTTGTAAGAGGTTATCCGATGCCGGTTTCCCATGCGCAGTTGAAGGCCTTCCACGCAGTTGCTGTCCACGGCAGTTTCACTCGTGCCGCCGAACGGTTGTTTTTAAGCCAGCCAGCCATCTCCGATCAGGTCCGAAAGCTCGAAGAGCGTTTTGGGGTGTTGTTGTTCCACCGCAACAAACGCTCGGTGCGCCTGACCGACCTGGGTGAGCGCTTACTGAGCATCACCCAACGCCTGTTCGTGGTTCAGGCCGAGGCCCAGGAACTGCTGCAAGCTTCCCAGGCCCTGCAAACCGGCAGCCTGATTCTGGCTGTGGACGCGCCGGTTCACGTGTTACCGCAAATTGCCCGCTTCTGCGAACGCTACCCAGGAATCACCGTAAAAATCGAAACCGGCAACACCGATGAATCCCTGGCGCGCCTGTTCAACTATCAGGCGGACCTGGCCCTGCTCGGGCGCGACGTCAACGACGAAAGACTGCTGAGCGTACCCTTGCGCAGTGATCCGATGGTGGCGTTTGTCGCGCGCACCCACCCATGGGCCAGTCGCAGCTCCATCTGCCTGGCCGACCTGGATGATACGCCGCTGGTGCTGCGCGAAATGGGCTCCGTGACCCGGCAAACCCTTGAAGAAGAAATGAGCCAGGCGGGCCTGCGCATCCGCGCCGCGATCCAGGTGGAGGGCCGCGAAGCCGCACGCGAAGCGGTGGTGGTCGGAATTGGCGTGGGGGTCGTATCGGCAGCCGAGTTCGGTTCGGACTCGCGGGTCTGCGCCTTGCCAATCACCGACTGCAAGAGACGCCTGACCGAGACGCTGGTGTGCCTGAAAGAGCAGAGATCACGGCGGGTGGTAGCGACGTTTTTGGAGATTGTGCGGGAGAGTTTGTAAATCACGATCACTGAACCGTAGCAGTTGCCGAAGGAACGAGGCTACGTCCGGCGGCGAAGCCATCGTAAAGTCAGCTCACTTGTTATTACAGAAAAAACGCGTACTACGAGTTTGCGATCGCTTCGCAATCGAACGTAGCCTCGTTGCTTCGGCAACTGCTACGGGTTTTATTCGCTCAAAACTTTTGGCGCCAACTCCATAAACGCCTTGATCAGCCGCAACTCGGCACGCCGCTCCATGCAACCCAGCATATGCAGATTGATCAGCCCCGCCCCGTTGATCGGCACTGCCCGTACACGGGGGTCATGGCTGACCTCTACCGACGACACAATCCCCACCCCAAGTTGCGCCGCGACGGCTTCGGTCACAGCTTCACGACTGTCCAGTTCCAGCAGCACTCGCGGGCTGACCCCGGCCTGCTCGCAAGCGCTATCGAAAGTGCGACGGGTAATCGAGGTCGGTTCGCGCAGCACCATGATCACCTGATCCAGTTGCGCAATCGCAATACCATCGGGCAGCGCCAACCACGGATGGTTGGCTGGCACCAACGCGCATATCCGTGACTCATCCAACGGGCGCAAGCTCAGCCCTTTACGTGGCTCAACTTCAGTCAGAACAGCGACATCGGCATGCTCCGACAACAACGCGGCCAGGGTTTCCTGAGCATTGCCCAGGCGCAAGTTCACGGTAATCCCCGGATAACGTGCCCGCAGACTCGCCAGCATCGGCATCACCAGATGCGGACCGTCGGCCGCCACCTCAAGCCTCCCGGTGAGCAGTTGCCGATTGGCTTCAAGCATGACCTGCGCTTCATCCACCAAGCCGAACATGGCACGGGTGATAGCCGCCAGCTTGATCCCTTCTTCGGTCAACTCCACACGCCGTGCCGTACGCCTGAGCAGAGTGATCTGGTAGTGCTCTTCAAGAGCCTTGATATGCCCGGTCACCGCTGGCTGGCTGATAAACAGCCGGGCCGCCGCCCGAGTAAAGCTGCCCTCACGGGCCACGGCGTCAAACGCACGGAGCTGGAACAAGTTCATGGCTATAAGCCTCACTGATGATTGGCATAACAACAAACAATTTGATTGATATCAACACAAACTGCAATTTATGCCGTGTATCCAGTAGCCATCCCAATGCTTGTGAGGAAACCAGAATGAGTACTGCCGCGCCGATCCTGCTGACCCCTGGCCCACTGACAACGTCGGCGCGTACACGCCAGGCGATGATGGTCGATTGGGGCTCCTGGGATGACAGCTTCAACCAGCTGACTGCCAGCCTTTGCGAGCAACTGCTGGCTATTCTCAATGGCGCTGACAGTCATTACTGCGTGCCTCTACAAGGCAGCGGCACATTTGCCGTCGAGGCAGCCATCGGCACACTCGTGCCACGAGACGGCAATGTGCTGGTACTGATCAACGGCGCCTATGGCAAACGCCTGGCTAAAATCTGTGAAGTGCTGGGGCGTCGCTTCAGCACCTTTGAAACCGCTGAAGATGAGCCCACCACCGCAACCGACGTCGACCGCCTGCTGCGCGCCGACCCGAGCATCACCCATGTGGCACTGATTCATTGCGAAACCAGTACCGGAATTCTTAATCCGCTGCCCGAAATTGCGGCGGTAATTGCCCAGCACGGAAAGCGTCTGATCATCGACGCCATGAGTTCCTTCGGCGCCCTGCCGGTCGATGCCCGGCAGGTTCCTTTTGACGCGCTGATCGCTGCTTCCGGCAAATGCCTGGAAGGTGTACCGGGCATGGGCTTTGTCTTTGCCCGAAAACAGGCGCTGGACAACGCTGCAGGCAACAGCCACTCACTGGCGATGGACCTGCACGATCAGCACGCTTATATGACCAAAACCGGGCAATGGCGCTTCACCCCGCCGACTCACGTGGTCGCCGCACTGCACGAAGCGCTGCTGCAATACAACGAAGAAGGCGGTTTGCCAGCACGGCACCAGCGTTATGCCAACAACTGCCAGGCACTGCTCGACGGCATGGCCAAATTGGGTATTCGCAGCTTCCTGCCCGAAGCCATTCAGGCGCCCATTATCGTCACCTTCCATGCCCCCAAAGACCCGCGCTACCAGTTCAAGGAGTTTTACGAACGCGTCAAGGCCAAGGGCTTCATCCTGTACCCAGGCAAATTGACCCAGGTCGAAACCTTCCGTGTGGGCTGTATCGGCCACGTCAATCAGGCCGAAATGCAAGCAGCGGTAAACGCAGTAGGCCAGGTACTAAAAGAGATGGAAGTTTTCGAAATCTGATGGTGTGGAAACAACCTAACTCACTTCGTGCGGCTCACCCGCTCATACAGGACTTACTGACATGAACTACACCAACCCAAGCAAGCTGCAAGCCGCCATTCTCGATTGGGCCGGCACCGTGGTCGATTTCGGCTCTTTCGCCCCAACCCAGATTTTTGTCGAAGCGTTTGCCGAATTCGACGTGCAGGTTTCCATCGAAGAAGCACGCGGCCCGATGGGCATGGGCAAGTGGGACCACATCCGCACCCTGTGTGATCAACCGCAAATCACCGAGCGCTACAAAAAAGCCTTTGGCCGCGCGCCGAGCGACGATGACGTAACTGCGATTTACCAGCGCTTTATGCCACTGCAAATCGAAAAAATCGCCGAGCACTCGGCATTGATCCCAGGCGCCCTGGAGACTATTGCCAAGCTGCGTGAGCAAGGCATTAAAATCGGTTCGTGTTCAGGCTACCCGGCGCAAGTAATGGCCAAAGTTGTTGAACTGGCGGCCACCAATGGCTACGTCGCCGACCATGTAGTGGCCACCGACGAAGTGCCTAATGGCCGCCCTTGGCCAGCCCAGGCTCTGGCCAACGTGATCGCGCTGGGCATTGATGACGTGGGCGCCTGCGTGAAGATCGACGATACCGTACCGGGCATCCTTGAAGGTCGCCGTGCAGGCATGTGGACTGTCGCGCTGGTATGTTCCGGCAACGCGCTGGGCCTGACCTACGCCCAATACCAGGCGCTGGACCCCGCGACACTGGACAGTGAGCGCACCCGCATCCACGCGCTGTTTGCAGGTTCACGCCCGCACTACCTGATCGACACCATCAGCGACCTGCCGGACGTGATTGCCGATATCAACCAGCGCCTGGCCAAGGGCGAGATGCCGCAGAGCAGCTGAGTGAGCTAAAAAAAAGCGGCAGCCCTGAATCAGGCCTGCCGCTTTTTTAGATCTATGGCTCAGAGCTTGTGATGCTGCTCAACCCACTTGGCGTACTCGTCGATAAACTTTTGCAAAAACGGTCGGGTTTTATCTGACAGCTTGCCGGACGCATCAAACGCATCCCCTGCTCCCCCCAGATAGGCCTCAGGTTGCTGCATGCATGGCACATTGAGGAACACCAGCGACTGGCGCAAATGGTGGTTAGCCCCGAAGCCACCGATGGCCCCTGGCGAAACGCTGATCACCGCGCCCGGTTTGGCATTGAATACACTTTGACCATAAGGACGCGAGCCGACATCGATGGCGTTTTTCAGCACGCCAGGTACCGAGCGGTTGTACTCTGGAGTCACGAACAACACGGCATCGGCCGGGCGTATCTGATCGCGGAAGATGGTGTATGGCGCAGGTGGCTGTGTGGCATCAATGTCTTCGTTATACAGCGCCAGATCACCAATTTCGACAATGAACAGTTTAAGGCTGGCCGGGGCCAACTCTGCCAGAGCCTGGGCCACTTTTCGGTTGAGTGAATCCTTCCTCAAACTGCCAACCAACACTGCAACGCTGTAGACCTTGCTCATAGAAAACCCCGAGTCTGTGGCTGTAAGAAGATTAGTTATAGATGATCGGACGCCTTTCTTGCACCCCAGTTCACCCTATCGGCCTGCAAGCCTGTAAAGTAGGCGGACTATTTTTTAAACATTGTTAAACTTCCCCTGCTGAACAACGGTCTACAGAACCGCAAATTGGGTGTTTATCTCCAGAGGTTCTCTACAAATGGCGGCAGTTCTCGTTGGGCAATTTCATGCAAGGGATGCGGAAGGCCGTGTCTATTCCGTGCATGAATTTGAAAATTTGGAAGCAACAGGTGACCAACTCGTAACAACGTACAAGTTGGCCATTGGCGATCGCGTCAAAAAGAACGATGACAATAATTTCGAGCTGGTGCAATCGGGCGTCATATTGGTTCGTGAGCCTTCTCCGATTGTCGCAGTCTGACCTGTTGCACACGGCATTTAGCTGAAGTCAAAGGATGAGACCGGGATCAGGCTTCGCACGGCTGAAACCTCATCTGCCGGACA
This sequence comes from Pseudomonas sp. ML2-2023-6, assembly GCF_037055265.1. Taxonomy (NCBI): domain Bacteria; kingdom Pseudomonadati; phylum Pseudomonadota; class Gammaproteobacteria; order Pseudomonadales; family Pseudomonadaceae; genus Pseudomonas; species Pseudomonas sp. ML2-2023-6. Next base: position 4,375,917 of record NZ_CP146347.1, read on the forward strand.
CGAGTGTCCTGTCTCACGAATACGATCCTTTTTTGACGAGTGGCTGTTGTTGTCAGTCAAGGCGCCGCGACGACTCATAGCTGGCTATGGGGAGGAGCGGCAACGCAGCATGGCAACAACAGACGCCGTCAAAAAGGATCAGTATTTGCGAGACAGGACACCAGCATGCGCTTACGCCACATCGAAGTGATTCAAGCCATCTTGCAAACCGGCAATCTCGGCCATGCTGCCGAATTGCTGCAATTGCCCGCAGCCACCCTCAGCGCAACGCTGCAGGAGGCCGAACAGCAATTGGGCTTCATGCTGTTTGCCAGCGTTCGCGGGCGGCTTCAAGCCACCCGCGATACGCTTGTACTGCAACCCCTGATCAACCAGCTGTACCAGGCACTTGAGCCGCTGCGCCAACTTGGCAACGAGTTGCGCCAGCATCAGGAACCAGCCTTGCGCGTGGTCTGCAGCGAAACGTTGGCACGCCCTCTGCTCCCTCACTGTATTGGCGCCCTCAGACGCCGCTTTCCCGATACCCCGAGCACTCTTGGCAGCCAGCCCTGTGCTGAAATCGTGCGCAGTCTGTTAATGGACGAATGTGATATCGGCTTTAGCCTGCAGCCATCAGAACAACCGGGGATCGAATGCCTGCCTCTGGTTCAAGGCAAAGTACAGTTTCTTGCGCCCCACGGCTGGTTATCCCCCAAGCACAAATACATCGCGCTACAAGAGCTGGCAGGCCAGGCAATGATTGGCCTGCAACAGCACGACCCTTTAAGCCGCGTACTGGACAGCAAGCTGCAAGCCTTGCACCCGGCGCCCGTCGTACAGATTCAGGTACAGAGTTACCAGATGATGCGCAGCATGGTGGAAGCAGGCGAAGGGCTGGCGCTGGTTGACCCGTTTACGGCCGTGGGGGCCAAAGCCAGTGGGTTGGATGTTTGCCCGATATCACCGGCGATCCCGGTGACACTCTATGCGTTGACGCGCAAAGGCGCGCAGCCTGGGCCCGCACTGAATGCGCTGCTCGATATCGTGCGTTTAAAGGCCGAGGCGTTGCTGTCTGATCAGGGGTTGGTGACGCTTTAGTTACCCAGGGGCCGCAAATCCTCGTAGCCGCGGCTGAAGGAACGACGCTGCGGCTACGAGTTGGTATTCTCAAAAATCAAATACCAGAAAATCGCCACTTCGCTGGTCTGCGGATCAATGCCGCGATAACGCAAGTGATCGATACCCCCCACCTGATACCCACAACGCTCGTACAACCGGCAGGCGCCAAGATTGTTGTTCTGGGTCTCAAGCATGATCCCCGGCAGGTTTTTCTTGTGGCTCCAGAACCTGACCACGTCCAGCAGCGACTTGGCCACACCATGGCGGCGGGCACTGACGACGACTGCCAGCTCATCAACATGGGCATAACCGTTCCAGTTGGTGCTAACGACCACATGCCCAACCGGCTGATTGTCCAGATACGCCATGAAAATGTCGCTGTCCTTGCCACCGCGATAGCTGGCAAATTCATCCGGGTCAATGCCGTAGCATTTGCGGTAAGGCGTGATCAGATCCAGCGGCCAGTGCTCGACCTTTTTATGCCGATCGGCACGGGCGTAAGCACGCACTTCAAAGCTGAAATCGTTGCACCAGACATACGGAGCAAAACCTTCGTCAGCCACACGTACCGAGACTTCAGGGTCCTTGGGATTCCTAACCAGATGCATGAAAAATCCTTCTTTCCTGTCAAGGACTGCCCGGCTTTATATAGCCGTTGCCGCAGTGCGATAGGGGCGCAGGAGTACTGCCTTCACAACCCATCGCTGCCTTCGGCAGTGACTACACAAATCCCGTGCTTATTGCAGCGTTTGCCCTTTCGCGTCGAGCAACTGCGCCCACAACGACGGGCCACCTGCTGACTTTGCAATAGCTTCAAGCCGTGCCGCATGCTCGGCCAAGTCGCTTTCACTTGCACGAATAATCCGACCCGGCTGACGGTCGGCCGACAAGCGGCGGATCTCGCTGGCCTGATTGCCCGAACCTTCGCCCGAGCCGTTTCCGTCGGAGGCATTACCGGCCAGCGACAGGCTGGTCTGACCGCCGGTCATTGTCAGGTAAACGTCTGCCAGGATCTCGGAGTCGAGCAGTGCGCCGTGCAACTCACGGCCCGAGTTGTCGACGCCATACCGTTTGCACAAGGCATCGAGGCTGTTGCGCTGGCCCGGATGACGCGCCCGCGCCATTGCCAGGGTATCGAGAATGGTGCAGTACTGCGTCAAGTCAGCGCGATCCGTCTGCCCGATCAGGGCAAACTCGTTATTCAGAAAGCCCACGTCAAACGCGGCGTTATGAATGATCAGCTGAGCGCCCTTGATGAATTCAAAAAACTCATCGGCCACTTCAGCAAAGCGCGGCTTGCCCACCAGAAACTCGTTGGTAATACCGTGGACGCCAATGGCGCCCTCGTCACTTTCACGATCAGGTTGCAGATACACGTGAAAGTGCCGGCCGGTCAGACGCCGCCCCATCAACTCCACGCAACCGATCTCGATCACCCGATGGCCATCGGTAACCGGCATACCGGTGGTTTCAGTATCGAGAACAACACTACGCATGCTTGATTCCCCGCACCTGGTCTACCCCGCGATTGGCCAACTGGTCGGCGCGCTCGTTGCCTGGGTGACCAATGTGCCCGCGTACCCACTGCCACTTCACGGTGTGACGACTGACTTGCTCATCGAGTAATTTCCACAGGTCGGCGTTTTTCACCGGTTCCTTGGAGGCGGTTTTCCAGCCGCGTTTTTTCCAGTTGACCATCCACTCGGTGATGCCTTTCATCACGTACTGCGAGTCGGTCACCAGCAACACTTCGCATGGGCGCTTGAGTTCTTCAAGCCCACGAATGGCAGCCATCAGCTCCATGCGATTGTTGGTGGTATTGGCTTCGCCGCCCCAGAGTTCTTTTTCAACCCCTTGGCAAACCAGCAAAGCGCCCCAGCCACCCGGACCAGGATTGCCCTTGCAGGCACCATCAGTGAACATTTCAACGCTATCAATCATTACAAACTTTCCAGAAAAGGCTGCTTATGGCCTGACCATTGGCAATGGGCAGTGCCTGGGCCGGGTTAACCCGACCCACTATAAATTCAGGGTTCAGTATGGCGCCGGTTGACCTTGGCCATTTGCAGAGGAATCAGCTTGCCCATCGGCTCTCGGCGTAGCGGGTTGACGGGACGCAAGCCCACTACCATTTTGCGCGCGACCAATACATAGAAGCCGCCACCGGCCAATTGCCAGCTACCGGCCTTGCGCTCCCAGCCGGACAAACGGCTTTGCCACGCCTTGGATGCAAGCGGCGGACGATAGCACCCGAAGCGGCGTTTCTCCAGCGCAAAGCCCAGCAGGTTCAACCAGTCGGCGACGCGTGAAGGTGAAATGCAACGTGCTTTACGCAAGGCATCCTTGGCGAACACATGGCGCAACCCCCAACTGCTCCAAGGGTTGATCCCGACAATCAACAAGTGCCCGCCGGGACGCACACTGCTGGCCGCCTCGCGCAACAAACCATGGGGTGACAGGCAAAAATCCAGGCCATGCTGCAACACCACAACATCCGCTGCATGCTCACACAGCGGCCAGGCCTGCTCTTCACAAATGATTTCAACACCTGGCAGAGGTGCACCAAGACGCACATTGCGCCGCACTTGCGCAGCCTGTGGCGGGGGTTCAGCGCCAGGACCGTAATGCACCAGGTAGCCTCCGAAAAAGCGTCCCAACTCGTCCTCAAGAACCCGTTGCTCATCTTCGAGCAACAATTGTCCATGAGGACCAGACAGCCATTCACGTGCCGAACTGATCAGCGCCAGCCACTCAGGATCTGCCTGAGCCAATGCTTTATTGGTCATTGCTCCTCCAACTCGCCATCTACCTATCACAAGCCCTAAGATGCGCCATTGTTTCGCACTTGGGAATTGCACCATGTTACAGATCGACGCCCTGCCCGCCTTCAGCGACAACTACATCTGGTTGCTACAGGACACCACTCACAAGCGCTGCGCCGTGGTCGATCCGGGTGACGCCGCACCTGTGCTGGCCTGGCTGGACCTGCACCCGGACTGGGTGTTGAGTGACATCCTGATCACTCACCACCATTTCGATCATGTCGGCGGTGTTACGCAGCTGCATGAGCACACTAACGCGAAGGTCTGGGGACCGGCACTTGAGACCATTCCAGCCCGACAAGTGGCACTCCGTGACGCCGACCGCATCGAGGTACTGGGCCTGGAATTCCAGGTGATTCTAGTGCCGGGCCATACGCTGGGGCACATTGCCTACTACCACGATGCGGCGTCGACACCCCTGCTGTTCTGTGGCGACACCTTGTTTGCCGCCGGTTGTGGCCGACTGTTCGAGGGCACCCCCGAGCAGATGCACCACTCGCTGAGTCGACTGGCCGCGCTGCCCGACAACACGAGCGTGTATTGCACCCACGAATACACCTTGAGCAATTTGCGCTTTGCCCAGGCAGTAGAGCCCAATAACCCGGACGTTACAGCGCGAGTGGCGCAAGTCACGCAATGGCGCGCCGAAGGTCGCATCAGCTTGCCATCATCTATAGCCCTCGAATTACGCACAAATCCCTTTCTGCGGGTCAATGAAACATCTGTTAAAGAAAAAGCTGACGAGTGGAATTCACTCGACAATGACTCGCCCAGTGCTGTCTTTGCCAGCTTGCGCAGTTGGAAAGACACGTTCTAAACAAGGTCGCGGTTGGCACAAAAGTTCTGAACAGTTGACCGCGCCCCCCCTGCTTCCTAGAATCCCCCGACATTTTTTCCTGAAATCATCCTCCAGCCAATGTCGTCATTTAAAGGTCACTCCATCAATTCAGACGCATTGACGCGCTTGGTTAAAGCCATCGCGGTGGCTGTGTCCGCCACTCTCGCGGGCTGCCAATCCATGGATCATTCGGCGCAAACCACCGAACGCGCCAGCCTGAAAATCACCAAACGCATTCCCCAGGAGCCGCTCTGGCTCAGTGAAAAGCCTAGCCCCGTTGCCCCGCAGGATGTGTGGGAACGGATGCGCCAGGGTTTCAAACTGCAAGACGGCCAGAACGTTAACCCCCGAATCGAACAACAGCGCTTGTGGTTTGCCAGCAACCCGTCGTTTCTCGAAAATGCCGGCGAGCGCGGCAGCCTGTATATCCACTACATCGTGGAGCGCCTCGAAGAACGCAACATGCCCCTTGAACTGGCCCTGCTGCCAGCCATCGAAAGCGCCTATAACCCAATGGCGTACTCCCACGCCAATGCGGTAGGGCTCTGGCAGTTTATTCCTTCGACGGGCCGCTACTTCAATTTGCGTCAAACTCGCGCCTATGACGGCCGTCGCGACATTACCGCCTCGACGATTGCGGCCCTGAACTACCTGAACCGTCTGCACGACATGTTCAACGGCGACTGGCTGTTGGCCCTGGCGGCCTACAACGCTGGCGAAGGAACCGTGAGCCGGGCCATCGAACGCAACGAAAAACTCGGTTTGCCGACTGACTACTGGAACCTGCCACTGCCGCAGGAAACCAAGGACTACGTCCCGAAACTGCTGGCCCTGTCCCAGGTGGTTCTGGCCCCTGAGGCTTATGGTATCAACCTGAACCCGATCGCCAACGAACCCTACTTCGAAATGGTCGAGATCAAGCAGTCCATGGACTTGTCCCGCGTGGCAGCCCTGGCCGAGATCGACGAAGACGAGATGTTTCAGCTAAACCCGGCCTACAAGCAGCGCGCCACCACTGATGGCCCGCAACACTTGTTGGTGCCTACTTCCAAAGCTCAACTGCTGACCGCCAGCTTGTCCAACCTCAAGCCTGAAGAGCTGGTAAGCCTGCGCCCTAAAAAGCCGGTTTTTGACACGATTGCAAGCACTCAACCAGCTCGACTGAATCGCAAGTACCAGGTTAAAAGTGGCGACAACCTGACGCTGATTGCCAAGGCCAACAAGGTCGACGTCAAAGACCTGCAACACTGGAACAAACTCAGCGGCAACAACCTCAAGGCAGGGCAGGTCCTGGTCATGCAGGACACCCGCAAACCTACAGGTAGAAAGGCCACGCAATACAGGGTCAAAAAAGGTGATTCACTGTATATCGTTGCCAAGCGTTTCAACGTTGAAATGCAACATCTCAAGCGCTGGAATCCAAACAGCGCAAAAGCCCTAAAACCCGGGCAAATGCTGACAGTCTCAAAACCGCGTTAAGCGGAAGGGGATTATCCTTGCGGGCAAGTTGAGTCCTACACAAAAGTAGGACTCAACTTGCCCGCAGTGCTTTCCAGCGTGGCCTTTTTCCTACAGATACAAGCTGTTACTGTACGGAAACCCTAAGCCCAATGCCTGGATCGGATCTCTGACTTGATGCGTCCCCTCCTTACGCTATTTATCAGCCTGGCCTTGAGCTTCCCTGCAAGCGCAACCCTGAGCGAAAGCCACGGTTATGCGCAGTTCGGCACCCTCAAATACCCGGCCACATTTACCCATTTCGATTGGGTAAACCCTGACGCGCCCAAAGGCGGGACCTTGAAGGTCATGGCGTTCGGCACCTTTGACACCCTTAACCCCTATACCTTCAAAGGCACCAGCCCGGTATCGACCCCTAATTTCTTGCAATACGGGGTCAATGAACTCAACGAAACCCTGATGGCCGGCACTGGCCAGTACGCGCCCTCCGGCGACGAGCCAACCTCCAGCTATGGCTTGATCGCGCAGTCGGTGGAGTACAACGAAGAACGCAGTTGGGTCGTCTTTAACCTACGGCCAGAAGCCCGCTTTCACGATGGCGCTCCGATCACTGCCTACGACGTGGCGTTCTCTTACAACCTGTTGCTCAAAGAAGGCCACCCGCAGTACCGGACCAATCTTCAGGAAGTACTGCGGGTCGATATTCTGGGCCCCAAACGCATTCGCTTTGTGTTCAAACGTGCGGGCAACCCGTTACTGATTTTGCGCTTGGGCGAATTGCCAGTCTTGCCCCAGCACTACTGGGCTAAACGCGACTTCAAAGCCACTACCTTCGAACCACCGCTGGGCAGCGGGCCTTATCGCATCACCAAGGTCACTCCCGGCCGCCAATTGGTCTTTGAACACGTGAAAAACTGGTGGGGCGCCAATCTCCCGGTCAATCGCGGCAAATACAATTTTGACCGGGTTGAAGTGGAGTTCTATCGCGACAGCGATGTCGCGTTTGAGGCCTTCAAAGCCCGTGAATTCGACATCTATATCGAACATCAGGCCAAGAACTGGGCCAATGGCTATAACTTCCCCGCCGTACGCCGCGGTGATGTGATCAAGGCCGAAATTACCCACCAGATCCCGACGCAAACCCAGGGGCTGTTTATGAACAGCCGCCGCGCCAGTTTTGAGCAAAGCAAAGTCCGTGAGGCCCTGGGTTTGATGTTCGATTTTGAATGGACCAACCGCACACTGTTCAACGGCGCCTACAAGCGCGCCTTGAGCTATTACCCCAACAGTGAGTTTTCGGCCAGTGGCATTCCCCAAGGGCATGAATGGCTGATGCTTTCGCCCTGGCGCAGCCAACTGCCACCTGAACTGTTCAGCCAAGCCTTTGCCCTGCCTCAAACCAATGGTCGCGGCATTCCCCGTGAAACCCTGCGCCAAGCACTGGGTTTGCTGGCCGAAAGCGGCTGGAAACTCTCCGGCCAGCGCCTGCTCGATAGCGAAGGCAAGCCGCTGCGTTTCGAAATACTGCTGGTTAATCCCAACCTTGAGCGCATTCTGCAACCCTATGTGGAAAACCTGGCCAGCATCGGCATCGACGCCCGCCTGCGCACTGTCGACCGTGCTCAATACAAACAGAGACTGGATCAGTTCGACTTCGACATGATCCTGATGACCCTCGACCAGACCCTGAGCCCCGGCCTTGAGCAGTGGCAGTACTTCCACTCGAGCCAGGCCAACATCAAGGGCAGCAAAAACTATGCGGGCGTGGCCAACCCCATTGTTGATCAGTTGCTCGAGCGCTTGCTGGCCGCCCAGACCCGTGACGAACAATTGTCAGCGGGGCGAGCCCTGGACCGCGTGTTGCTGTGGCAGCACTACATCATTCCCAACTGGTATCTGAACTATCACCGACTGGCGTACCGCAACCGGTTCGCCTTTGTGACTACGCCGCCCTACAACTTGGGCCTTAGCGCGTGGTGGCTTAAGCCTACGGAGAAAACCCAATGATGCCCTTGCGTACGTTGCTCAAGCCCGTCGCCGGCTTGCTGTTGGCAGGTTTTGCCTGCGCGGCGCTGGCCGCCCCACAACATGCCTTGACCCTCTACGACGAGCCGCCCAAATACCCGGCCAACTTCAAGCATGTGGAATACGTCAACCCGGACGCGCCCAAGGGCGGAACGTTTCGTAAGTCCGCACTGGGCAGTTTTGACAGCCTCAACCCCTTTATCAATAAAGGGGTTCCGGCCGATGATATTGAACTGACCTTCGATACCCTGGCCCGGCAGACCCTCGATGAGCCCTTCACCTCCTACGGCCTGATCGCCGAGAAAATCGAAAAAGCCCCTGACAACAGCTGGGTACGGTTTTATCTGCGCCCGGAAGCAAAGTTCAGCGATGGTCATCCGATCCGTGCCGAAGACGTGGTATTCAGCTTCGATACCCTGATGAAAAACGGTTCACCGCTGTACAAGGGCTACTACAGCGATGTCGACCAGGCCATCGCGGAAAACCCGCTACAGGTGAAGTTCACTTTCAAGCACAACAAAAATCGCGAGCTGCCGCTAATTCTTGGCCAGCTCCCGGTCCTGCCCAAGCACTGGTGGGAAACCCGGGATTTCGGCAAGGGTAACCTTGAAGTTCCGCCAGGCAGCGGCCCCTACACCATCACCGAGATCAAGCCCGGGCGTTCGATTCGTTACGAGCGCAACAAGAACTATTGGGGCAAGGACCTGCCAATCAACAAGGGTCTGTACAACTTTGATGCGATTACCGTCGATTACTTTCGCGACAACAGCGTGGCCTTTGAAGCACTCAAGGCCGGTCAATTTGACTACTGGCTGGAGATCAGCGCCAAGAACTGGGCCGGCGCCTACAACGCCCCCGCGTTCACTCAGGGCCGCTTGAAAAAAGAAGAAATCCGCAACCACAACCCTACGGGCATGCAGGGCTTTATCTTCAACCTGCGCAAACCCATGTTCCAGGATGTTCGTGTGCGCGAGGCGCTGAGCCTGCTGTTTGACTTTGAATGGGCCAACAAGCAGTTGTTCAGCGGTGCCTATGCACGCACCGGCAGTTACTTCGAAAACTCGGAAATGGCCGCCAAGGCACCACCAAGCGAAGCAGAACTGGCCATTTTGGAGCCATTGCGCGGCCAGATTCCCGATCAGGTGTTCACCCAGGTCTTCAAACCGAATGCCACCGACGCCAGCGGCATGATTCGCGAACAACAACGCCGCGCCTATCAATTGCTGCAGGAAGCAGGCTGGCGCATTGTCGACGACAAGATGGTCGATGCGCAGGGCAAGCCGGTCATTATCGAGTTTCTGCTGGCACAAACCGAATTTGAGCGAATCCTGCTGCCATTCAAGCGCAACCTCAGCGACTTGGGCATCGACTTGCAGATTCGTCGGGTCGATACGTCTCAGTACTTGAACCGTCTGCGTTCGCGTGACTACGACATGATTGTCGGCAGCTTCCCGCAGTCCAGTTCACCGGGCAGCGAGCAGCGTGAATACTGGGAGTCGCAAAGTATCGATAAACCCGGCAGCCGCAATTTTATAGGGCTCAAGAACCCGGCCATCGACCAACTGACTGAAGGCCTGATCAACGCCGAGTCCCGGCAAAGCCTGATCAACTACGCCCGTGCGCTGGATCGAGTGCTGCAGTGGGGTTTCTACGTGATCCCCAACTGGCATATCAAAACCTGGCGCGTGGCGTATTCAAGCCATATCGGCCATCCCGAAGTGACCCCGAAGTACGATATTGGCACCACGACATGGTGGGCAAAACCTGACGCCAAACCTGCTACTCCCACTAAACCTGCAAGCGCGGGCCTGGAGCCTTAAATGCTGGCTTATATATTCAGGCGACTGCTGCTGATTATTCCGACGTTATTCGGGATCCTGCTGATTAACTTCATCATCATCCAGGCCGCCCCCGGTGGCCCGGTTGAACAGATGATCGCCAAGCTCGAAGGCTTTGATGGCGCCACCAGCCGTATTGCGGGAGGCGGCTCCGAGGTATCGGTGGCCGGTTCCAATTATCGCGGCGCACAGGGCCTCGACCCGGAACTGATCAAGGAAATCGAAAAGATGTACGGCTTCGACAAGTCGGCGCCGGAACGCTTGTGGATCATGATCAAGAACTACGCGCAGCTGGACTTCGGCGAAAGCTTCTTCCGCGATGCCAAGGTCATCGACCTGATCAAGGAGAAAATGCCGGTGTCCATCTCGCTGGGGTTGTGGAGCACCCTGATCATGTACCTGGTGTCGATCCCGCTGGGGATCGCCAAGGCGACACGACACGGCAGCCACTTCGACGTCTGGACCAGCTCATTGATCATCGTCGGCTATGCGATCCCGGCCTTTCTGTTTGCCATCCTGCTGATCGTGCTGTTTGCCGGAGGCAGCTATTTTGACTGGTTTCCCTTACGCGGCCTGACCTCCAACAACTTCGACGAGCTGAGTGTAGGCGGCAAGATCCTCGATTATTTCTGGCACCTGGCGTTACCGGTCACCGCGTTGGTGATCGGCAACTTCGCCACCATGACCTTGCTGACCAAAAACAGCTTTTTGGATGAGATCAACAAGCAGTATGTGGTCACGGCCAAAGCCAAGGGGCTGACTAACCACCGAGTGCTCTACGGCCATGTTTTCCGCAATGCCATGCTGCTGGTGATCGCAGGGTTCCCGTCGGCATTTATCGGAATTTTCTTTACCGGCGCCTTGCTGGTGGAAGTAATTTTCTCTCTGGATGGCCTGGGCTTGATGAGTTTCGAAGCTGCCATTAATCGCGACTACCCCGTGGTATTCGGCACCCTGTTTATCTTCACTCTGGTCGGGCTGGTGGTGAAGCTGATCGGCGACCTCTCATACACCCTGGTCGATCCGCGAATCGACTTTGAAAGCAGGGAGCATTGAGATGAAACTATCGCCTCTGAATCGACGCCGCTTTGCGCGCTTCAAAGCCAACAAGCGTGGCTGGTGGTCACTGTGGATTTTTCTGGTGCTGTTCGGCCTCAGCCTGAACGCCGAATTTATTGCCAACGACAAACCCTTGGCGATCGATTACGACGGCCAGTGGTATTTCCCGGCACTCAAGCGTTACCCGGAAACAGTCTTCGGCGGCGAGTTCCCCCTCGAAGCCAACTACAAAAGCCCGTATATCCGTGAACTGCTGGCCAAGAAGGACGCCTGGGTACTGTGGCCGCCTATCCCTTACAGCTATCAGAGTATTAACTACGACCTGAAAGTCCCCGCTCCTGCTCCACCCTCCGCCGAAAACTGGCTAGGCACCGATGACCAAGGCCGCGATGTGCTGGCGCGGGTCATTTATGGTTTTCGGATTTCCGTGCTGTTCGCTCTGACCCTGACTGTTTTAAGTTCGATTATTGGCGTGATAGCCGGAGCGCTTCAGGGCTTTTATGGCGGCTGGGTCGACCTAGCCGGTCAGCGCTTTCTGGAAATCTGGTCAGGTTTGCCCGTGCTGTACCTGCTGATCATTCTTGCCAGCTTCGTGCAGCCCAACTTCTGGTGGCTGCTGGGGATCATGTTGCTGTTCTCATGGATGAGCCTGGTGGACGTAGTACGCGCCGAATTCCTGCGTGGGAGAAATCTGGAATATGTACGCGCAGCCCGAGCCCTCGGCATGCAGGACATGGCCATCATGTACCGCCATATTTTGCCCAATGCGATGGTCTCCACCATGACCTTCATGCCGTTCATCCTGACTGGCGCCATCGGCACCCTCACTGCGCTGGACTTTTTGGGCTTCGGCCTGCCACCAGGCGCGCCGTCACTGGGTGAGCTGGTCGCTCAGGGCAAGTCCAACCTGCAAGCTCCCTGGCTGGGCATCAGTGCCTTTGCGGTGCTGGCCATCATGCTCAGCCTGCTGGTGTTTATCGGTGAGTCCGCTCGCGATGCCTTCGACCCGAGGAAATGAGATGACGCAGGACAATCTGATCGAAGTACGCGATCTCTCCGTCGAGTTCATCTCCGGTGAAAAATCACAACGTGCAGTGCAAGGCATCAGTTTTGATATCAAACGTGGGGAGACCCTGGCCCTGGTCGGCGAAAGTGGCTCGGGCAAATCGGTCACCGCACATTCGATCCTCCGGCTGCTGCCCTACCCTCTCGCACATCACCCTAGCGGCAGCATTACCTATTGCGGGCAGGACTTGCTGAGCCTGAGCGAGAAAAAACTGCGGCATATCCGTGGCAATCGCATTGCGATGATTTTTCAGGAACCCATGACCTCGCTGAACCCGCTGCACAGCATTGAGAAACAAATCAATGAAGTGCTGGCCATTCACAAGGGGCTGATGGGCAAGGCAGCGACAGAACGTACACTGGAGCTTCTGGAGCTGGTCGGCATCCCCGAGCCTCACAAACGCCTCAAGGCCCTGCCACACGAGCTTTCAGGCGGCCAGAGGCAGCGTGTAATGATCGCCATGGCCTTGGCCAACGAGCCTGAGCTACTGATTGCCGATGAGCCCACGACGGCACTGGACGTTACCGTGCAGCTGAAAATTCTTGATTTGCTCAAGGATCTGCAAGCCCGCCTGGGCATGTCGTTGCTACTGATCAGTCACGATTTGAACCTGGTTCGAAGAATTGCACATCGAGTATGTGTCATGCAGCGCGGTTTAATCGTCGAACAAGCATCGTGCGAGCAGCTGTTTCGTTCGCCACAGCATCCTTACACCCGGGAACTGCTCAGTGCAGAACCCAGCGGAGGCCCGGCCAACACTGTTGCCGGCCCGCCATTGCTGGAAGTCGAGGACCTGAAAGTCTGGTTCCCGATCAAAAAAGGGCTGTTGCGCAAGACCGTTGATTACGTGAAAGCGGTCGACGGCATCAACTTCAGCCTGCCACAGGGGCAGACCCTGGGTATCGTGGGAGAAAGTGGATCGGGCAAGTCGACACTGGGCCTGGCGATTTTACGGCTGATTGCCAGCAAGGGTTTGATCAGTTTTGAAGACAAACGGCTAGACTGTTTGTCGCAGAAAGAAGTCAGGCCGCTGCGACGGGAAATGCAGGTGGTCTTCCAGGACCCGTTTGGCAGCCTCAGCCCGCGCATGAGCGTCAGCGAGATTGTCGGTGAAGGTTTGCGCATTCATCGCATGGGCACAGCTGCAGAGCAAGAAATCGCAATTATTGAAGCCTTGCGAGAAGTAGGTCTGGATCCGGAAACCCGGCACCGTTACCCTCACGAGTTTTCAGGCGGACAACGGCAAAGAATCGCCATTGCCCGGGCGCTGGTTTTAAAACCAGCATTGATTCTGCTCGACGAGCCAACGTCAGCGTTGGATCGGACAGTACAACGGCAGGTGGTTGAGTTGCTGCGGTCTCTGCAGACCAGACACAACCTGACGTATTTGTTTATCAGCCATGACCTGGCTGTCGTTAAAGCGCTTAGCCACCAGTTGATGGTGGTCAAGCATGGCCAAGTGGTCGAACAGGGTGAAGCGCAAAGCATCTTTGCCTCACCGCAACATCCATATACACAACAGCTGCTGGAAGCCGCCTTTTTGGCACCAGTGGCTGTCGATTAACCTGATAGAGGAACAACACATGGGTTTTCTCACCGGTAAGCGCGTACTGATCGTTGGTGTCGCCAGCAAATTGTCCATCGCTTCTGGCATTGCTGCCGCCATGCACCGTGAAGGCGCTGAGCTGGCTTTCACTTATCAGAACGAAAAGCTGAAAGGTCGTGTTGAAGAGTTCGCCGCAGGCTGGGGCTCGAACCCTGAGCTGTGCTTCCCTTGCGACGTGGCCAGCGATGAAGAAATCGCCAAGGTCTTCGAAGACCTGAGCAAGAAGTGGGACGGTCTGGATTGCATCGTTCACTCCGTAGGCTTCGCCCCTGGCGACCAGCTGGACGGCGACTTCACTGACGCTACCACCCGTGAAGGCTTCCGCATTGCTCACGACATCAGCGCCTACAGCTTCGTGGCCCTGGCCAAAGCCGGTCGCCCTATGATGAAAGGCCGCAATGGCAGCCTGCTGACCCTGTCCTACCTGGGCGCCGAGCGCACCATGCCTAACTACAACGTGATGGGCATGGCTAAAGCCAGCCTGGAAGCGGGTGTTCGTTACCTGGCAGGTAGCCTGGGTCCTGAAGGCACGCGCGTTAACTGCGTATCGGCAGGCCCGATCCGTACCCTGGCAGCGTCGGGCATCAAGAACTTCCGCAAAATGCTGGCGGCCAACGAAGCGCAGACCCCACTGCGTCGTAACGTCACCATCGACGAAGTCGGCAATGCCGGCGCTTTCCTGTGCTCGGACCTGGCGTCGGGCATCAGCGGCGAAATCATGTACGTAGACGGTGGCTTCAACACTACCGCCATGGGCAGCCTCGAAGAGTAAATCCTTCGCTGTAGCCGCTACTCAAAACGCCCGGCGCATTTATTGCACCGGGCGTTTTGCATTTGCGCATGAAATTTCAAAAACTGATGCCAAAACGGCTGCCCAGCTCCTTCCGCCCTTTGGCCGTCAACCCAAGCGCCCGGCTATCCAGGTCTTGAGTCACCCATTGGCGGGCAATGGACATTTGCAGGAAAGCTGCACCCAGCGTTCCCGCTAGATGAGGGCGGCGCATGCTCCAGTCCAGACACCCGCAGGCAAAGCGGCGGCGCTGCGCTCGCAGCGTCTCGATCTCCATACCAAGCCCCGTCAGCGCCTTCTCGCCATCCAGCGTGAGTTGATACATGCCATCGCCGGACGCAGCAGTGACCAGCCAGGCAGACTCGATGAAAAAATCATGCAGGCGAACCGCCAGCGTCCCCGCCATATGGTCATAGCAGGTTCTGGCAAACTGCAAACGATCAGGGGCCGTGGGTACAAACCGGGGCGTGGCGATCTTGCTGATGACCATCAGAGCTTCGATGGCCCGGGCGACGTGGTCATCAGCCAGGCTGTAGTAACGATGCCGACCCTGTACATGCAGCTTGACCAGCCCATCCTCTTTCAGCCGCGCCAGATGCGCACTGGCCGTGGATGTTCCCACCTGGGCAATCACAGCCAGCTCTGTACTGGTCCGCGCGTGGCCGTCCATCAGCGAACAGAGCATCCTGGTTCTGGCTGGCTCGGCAATAGCCGCCGCAACCTGAGAGATATCGGTGTCATGACCTGAAACATCCATATTTCGCTCCCGAGCGAATCGTAGACAGCGTGTGTACGAGAGATTAACCGTTCTTACTGAACAGGACGCTCTTGATGACACTCCTTGAGGCAGCCACGCACGCCGACCCTTACCTTTATTACTCGGGTCTCAGGCAAAACAAGGACCTTTACTTCGATCCCGCTCTGGGCCTGTGGGTTGCATGCGGGGCAACGGCGGTGGCGGCTATTTTGCAACACCCGGACTGCCGGGTACGGCCCGTACATGAACCGATTCCGACAGCCATTGCGCAAGGCTCGGCCGGGTGGGTATTTTCCAGGCTGATGCGCATGAACGAAGGAGCGCGCCACCAGTGCCCCAGGGCCGTTATCGAACCCGCCCTGATGGATGTGCCGCAGGAAGAGGTCGCGGCGCTCGTAGGCAGCCTTACAGGACGTGCAGAGCACTGCGCTGAAAGCCTGAACAGGCTGATGTTCAATTTGCCGGTTTCAGTACTTGCGACCTTGATGGGGTTCCAGGTCACGCAGTTACAAACCGTCGCAGGGTTGACTCGTGATTTTGTCGCTTGCCTCTCGCCATTGAGCAATGCCTCTGAACTGCGTAACGCGGACATTGCCGCTACCCGGTTAAGCCACATGCTAAACGTGCTGCTCAGCGACGGGCAGCAGAGAAGCCACTTTCTCTCGGCTATTTGTCGGTCCTTCAAAGCCAGTGATTGGCAAGACCATGACGCCCTGATTGCCAATTTGATCGGCCTGCTATCGCAGACCTGCGAAGCGTGCGCAGGCTTGATCGGCAATACCTTGGTAGCGCTCCAGCAACAACCCGGACTGCTGGAAGACATGACCCGCACCCCAGTACTGGTCAACGAACTGGTTGCAGAAGTTGCGCGCTACGACTCACCGGTACAGAACACCCGGCGCTTTGTTGCCAGACAATGCACCATCGGCGATAGCGTTTTACACGCGGGGGATACGGTTCTGCTGTTGCTCGCTTCGGCCAACAGAGACCCCGCCGCGAACCCCGAGCCCGACAGTTTTTTGCTCACGCGCGGTGAGCGGAGAAGTTTCAGTTTCAGCCAGGGAAGGCATCAATGCCCGGGCCAGCAATTAGCATTGATGATCGTTGCTGAAACCATTTCTACACTCCTGCAACAACCGGCCGCATCACTGAGGCGCCCGCTGCGCTGGTGCTACCTCCCCTCGCTCAATGGCCGAATCCCTCAATTTCGCAACCACCTGGAGCCTGAACAATGATTGCCGTGATTTTTGAAGCCTGGCCACACGAGCAGCACTACCAACGTTACCTCGATCTGGCTGGCGAGCTTAAACCGCTGCTTGCAGAGCTGGAGGGTTTTATATCCATAGAGCGCTACCAAAGCCTGAGCGAGCCGGGAAAACTGCTGTCATTGTCATTTTGGCGCGACGAAGAGTCTATTCAGGAATGGCGCATGCTGGAGCAGCACCGTATGGCCCAGTCCGAAGGACGGGCGCAAGTGTTCAACGACTATCATTTGCGCATCGCCCATGTGGTACGCGATTACAGCCTCGAACGGCGAGCCCAGGCGCCGGTTGATAGCCAGCACGCCCACCGCAATAGCTGATCAGCACCCATAAAAAATGGCCGCTCAATGAGCGGCCATTTTTAGTGAAGCGGCAAGATCGATTAGTAACGCTCGACCTTGGCTTCGTTTTCCAACTGCTTGCGGTAGGCAGAGAAATCCTGCTGACCAACACGCGAAGCGAGGAAGCGGCGATACGACGCTTTCTCTTCTTCCGTTGGCGCTACTGCATCGTTGACGCCATTCAAACGCAGTACGACAACACTGCCATCGGCCAAGGTCACGCTGCCAAATGTCGGCTTGTCCTTGGATGCTGGCTTGGGCATACGGAATACAGCTTGCAGCACGGCAGGATCAATACCTTCCTGACCACGCGCAACCGCTTCCTGGACCTTCCACGACTGACCATCAACCGGCTTGTTCAACGGCAGTTTGCCATCGCGCAGATTTTTGATGATGTCTTCAGCCCGAGTCTTGGCCGCAGCACTGGCGTGCTCTTTGACCAGTTGCGCGCGAATGCTTGAGGCAACAGCCTCCAGCGGCAACTGTTCAGGCTTGCGGTGCTCCTTGGCGCGCAACACGACTACGGTCTCAGGATCGAGTTCGATTGCAGTGCTGTTCGCACCTTCATCCATCACTTCGGTGCTGAATGCGGCTTGAATCACAGCACGGTTGGCTGCAATGCCTTCGCCACCTTCACGACCGAATGGCGCGGAAGTGTGCACAGTCAGCTTCAGCTCTTGAGCAGGTTGAACCAGATCGGACGCTTCAAACGCAGAGTCTTCCAACTGCTTGGTCGCATCGACAAAGCGACGCTCAACCTGTTGGGTTTTCAGATCATGGGTCAGCTTGTCTTTCAGGCTGGCAAAGCTCGGCACTTCAGGTGCTTCAACGCCCAGCAGCTTGATCAGGTGATAGCCAAAGCTGGTACGCACCGGCTCCGAAACCTGATCCTGCTTCAAAGCATAAACTGCAGTTTCGAACACAGGATCGTAAACACCCGGACCTGCAAAGCCCAGATCACCGCCATTGGCAGCCGAGCCTGGATCCTGCGAGAACTCTTTAGCCAGTGCCTCGAAGCTTTCACCCTTGGTCAGACGCTGCTGAATCTCGGAGATCTTCGCTTTGGCCTGCTCGTCGCTGACCTTGTCGTTGACTTCAATCAGGATGTGCGCAGCCCGGCGTTGCTCAGCCAGGTTGGCGATTTCCTTTTGGTACTGTGCTTGCAGTTCATCGTCCTTCACGGCTACTTGATCAAAGAAAGAAGATTTCTTCAATTCGATGTAGTCGATCACAACTTGATCAGGTGTCATGAACTCTTTGGCGTGCTCGTCGTAGTAAGCCTTGATTTCGTCGTCGCTCAATTTCACCGCAGCCGGGTCGGCCTTGATGTTCATGGACGCGAAATCACGGGTTTGTTTTTCGAGACGGGCAAAAGCGTTCACCTGCTCATCGGTCACGAAACCACTGCCTGCCAAACCGGCACGCAGCTGACCAATCAGCATTTCCTGGCCCAGCATGTCGCGGAACTGCAGGCGGCCGTAACCCAGCTGACGAATCACCTGATCAAAGCGCTCAGAACTGAATTTGCCGTCTTCCTGAAATTCAGGGGTCTGCAGAATGACTTGATCCAGAGCAGCTTCAGAGAACGAAAACTTCGCGTCTTTAGCGCCTTGCAGCAACAGCTTGCGATCGATCAACCCTTTGAGGGCCGCTTCACGCAGCATTTTCTCATCCAGCAACGAAGAGTCGAAATCCTTGCCCAACTGCTGCAGCAACTGACGACGTTGCATGTCGACAGCCTGAGTCAGCTCGACTTGAGTGATTTCTTCACCGTTAACCTTGGCGGCATCCTGGCTGGTAGAGGTGGCTTGAAAAATGGCATCGAAACCGGTCAACGCCATTAACGCGACGATGACTCCGATGATGGTCTTGGCAATCCAGCCTTGTGAATTGTCCCTGATATTTTGCAGCATGCTTCCCCCAGAAACGGTCTTGCATAATGAGCAACCGTGGAGCGTGGGTAGAGTCCGGATAGAAGAAAGGCGCATCCGAGGATGCGCCTTCTCGTAACTGGCGGAGCGGACCGGGCTCGAACCCGCGACCCCCGGCGTGACACGACGATGTTGCCACCGACTGCACTACCGCTCCGCTGCCAAGCCTGGCGTGCGCCTGACCCGGTTGGGTAAAAAGTGTTACAGAAACTTAGTTAACCGCTTCTTTCAGTGCTTTACCGGCTTTGAAGCCTGGTTTTTTAGCAGCAGGAATTTCCAGCGTTTTACCGGTCTGTGGGTTACGACCAATGCGAGCTGGACGATCGGTTACAGAAAAAGTACCAAAACCAACCAGTACCACAGAGTCGCCAGCCTTAAGAGCGCCAGTGACGGATTCGATTACTGCGTCCAGCGCACGGCCAGCTGCAGCTTTCGGGATATCAGCAGATGCAGCGATAGCATCAATCAGTTCCGACTTGTTCACTCTAAGTCCCCTTATATCTATCTGAGTATGTTTCTAAAGTTTTTTGGTAAAAGCAAAACGACTGCTGAAGCACTTACGGACACTTATAGAGCCGCTTTATAACAAGGGCTCTAAAAAGCGTCAAGAAAGCCCATCAGGCGAATCCGTATTAATGCGTGCTAATTCTTTCCTTAGAGTCAGACTCTCGCTTGTCGTCCTTGGCAACAATCTCGGGAGCCACATCCGGCAAGGGCTCCGGCGCGTATTGCAGCGCAATTTGCAGGACCTCGTCAATCCATTTAACCGGTTTAATCTGAAGATCCTGTTTGATGTTGTCAGGAATTTCCTTCAGATCACGAACGTTTTCTTCCGGAATAATTACAGTCTTGATCCCACCACGGTGAGCTGCAAGTAATTTTTCCTTCAAACCGCCAATGGCCAATACTTGACCACGAAGGGTTATTTCACCGGTCATGGCAACATCGGCACGCACCGGTATCAGGGTCAACGCAGAGACCAGAGCGGTACACATGCCCACACCCGCACTTGGGCCATCTTTAGGCGTAGCGCCCTCTGGCATGTGGATGTGAATGTCACGTTTCTCGTGGAAATCCAATGGGATGCCGAGGCTCTTGGCGCGGCTGCGAACAACTGTCAGCGCAGCCGTGATGGACTCAACCATCACATCGCCCAGCGAACCGGTCTTGATCAACTGGCCCTTGCCGGGAACAACTGCCGCTTCAATGGTCAACAATTCGCCACCGACCTGAGTCCAGGCCAACCCGGTCACTTGACCAATTTGATCCTGAACTTCAGCCAAGCCATAGCTGAATTTTCTTACACCCAGGAAGTGCTCAAGAAGCTCTGGCGTGACGGTCACCGCGAAGCGTTTTTCCATCGCATGCTCTTTGACTGCCTTGCGGCAGATCTTCGCAATCTGACGCTCCAGGCCCCGCACACCGGCTTCGCGGGTGTAGTAACGAATAATGTCGCGGATAGCTTCGTTATCAAACGCCAGCTCGCCCTTTTTCAAGCCGTTGGCTTCAATCTGTTTCGGGGCCAGGTATTTGACAGCAATGTTGATTTTTTCGTCTTCGGTGTAGCCCGGCAAACGAATGACTTCCATCCGGTCCAGCAAAGCTGGCGGGATATTCATCGAGTTGGACGTACACAGGAACATCACATCCGACAGGTCGTAATCGACCTCGAGGTAATGGTCGTTAAAATTGTGGTTTTGCTCAGGGTCAAGCACTTCAAGCAACGCCGAAGCGGGATCGCCGCGCATATCACTGCCCATTTTGTCGATTTCATCGAGCAGGAACAGCGGGTTGCGAACCCCAACCTTTGTCATCTTTTGAATCAATCTTCCTGGCATCGAACCGATATAAGTACGGCGATGACCACGAATTTCCGCCTCATCACGCACGCCACCCAAAGCCATGCGCACGAATTTACGGTTTGTCGCGTGAGCAATGGACTCGGCAAGCGAGGTTTTGCCTACGCCAGGAGGACCGACCAGACATAGAACCGGGCCACGAATTTTCTTCACGCGCTTTTGCACCGCGAGGTATTCGAGAATCCGCTCTTTAACTTCGTCCAGACCGTAGTGGTCTGCGTCCAGAATGTCTTCTGCGCGCTTCAGGTCCAGACGCACCTTGCTCTGAGCCTTCCACGGCACCTGCACCAGCCAGTCAATGTAGGAGCGCACCACGGTGGCTTCTGCTGACATTGGCGACATTTGCTTGAGCTTGTTCAGCTCGGCCAAAGCCTTGGTCATTGCGTCTTTAGGCAAGCCCGCAGCGTCAATGCGCTTTTTCAGCTCTTCGATTTCATTGTGACCTTCGTCACCATCACCCAGCTCTTTCTGAATGGCTTTCATTTGCTCATTCAGGTAGTACTCGCGCTGGCTGCGCTCCATCTGCTTTTTGACACGACCACGGATACGCTTTTCAACTTGCAGCAGATCAATCTCGGCATCCAGCAGCGCCAGGACGTGCTCAACCCGAGCTTGCAAGTCGATGATTTCAAGAATTTCCTGCTTCTGTTCGATCTTGAGCGCCATATGGGCAGCCATCGTATCGACCAGACGGCTTGGTTCATCAATGCTGTTAAGCGATGAAAGAACTTCGGCCGGGACCTTTTTGCCTAGCTGCACATATTGTTCGAACTGCGAAAGCAGACTGCGAACAAAGACCTCGGACTCGCGATCCGGGGCAGCCACTTCGTCAATCAAGGATACTTCAGCACTCAGATAGCCATCAGCCTGGCCAAAATGCTCAACAGCGCCACGCTGCTCGCCTTCGACCAGCACTTTAACTGTGCCATCCGGGAGCTTGAGCAGTTGCAGGACGGTTGCAATTGTACCTACGCGATAGAGCGCATCTTCGCCCGGATCATCGTCGGCCGGGTTCTTTTGAGCCAGCAGCAAAATCTGCTTGTCGCCCGTCATCGCAGCCTCAAGGGCCTCGATTGATTTCTCGCGTCCCACGAACAGTGGGATCACCATGTGCGGATAAACCACAACATCGCGCAATGGCAGGAGAGGCAATTCGATGGTTGTCTTCATGATTTCGCCTCTACGGCGGCCATAAGGCCGTAATCAGATGGATGTAAGCTTGAAGCCAAGATGGGGGCAGTCTCGATAAAAAACAAGCGTTGTACCGCAGGAAAAGCAAAGGGGCCCGAAGGCCCCTTCTTTAACACGCAATGTGTAGTGCCCAGCACTACATTTACGCGTCAGGTGCTACCTTGGCAGTCGGTTCGTTGTTTTCATAAATCAACAACGGCTTGGACTTGCCTTCTATAACGCTTTCGTCGATCACCACTTTACTCACCTCGGATTGCGAGGGGATTTCATACATGGTGTCGAGCAGAACGCCTTCAAGAATCGAACGCAGGCCACGGGCGCCAGTCTTGCGCTCGAGCGCACGCTTGGCGATGGCTTTCAAGGCATCAGCACGGAACTCGAGATCAACACCTTCCATCTCGAACAACTTGCCGTACTGCTTGGTCAACGCATTCTTTGGCTCGGTCAGAATCTGCATCAATGCAGCTTCGTCCAACTCATCGAGCGTCGCCAAAACAGGTAGACGGCCCACGAATTCCGGGATCAGACCAAACTTGACCAAATCGTCAGGTTCGACTTCACGCAGGGATTCGCCAACCTTCTTGCCCTCTTCCTTGCTGCGCACTTCAGCACTGAAGCCGATGCCGCCACGAGTCGAACGAGCCTGTACAACCTTCTCCAGACCCGAGAACGCGCCACCACAGATAAACAGGATGTTGCGGGTATCAACCTGCAAAAATTCCTGCTGCGGGTGCTTGCGACCACCTTGAGGCGGTACGGAAGCCACGGTGCCTTCAATCAGTTTGAGCAATGCCTGCTGCACACCCTCACCCGAAACATCACGGGTAATCGAAGGGTTGTCGGATTTGCGCGAAATCTTGTCGATTTCATCGATGTAGACAATACCCATCTGGGCTTTCTCTACGTCGTAATCGCATTTCTGAAGCAGCTTCTGAATGATGTTTTCAACATCTTCGCCCACGTAACCGGCTTCAGTCAGCGTGGTTGCGTCAGCAATGGTGAAAGGCACATTCAGCAGGCGAGCCAAGGTTTCTGCCAGCAGGGTTTTACCCGAGCCGGTCGGGCCGATCAGCAGAATGTTGCTCTTGCCGAGTTCGACGTCGTCGTTTTTCTTGTCACGCTGGTTAAGGCGCTTGTAGTGGTTGTACACCGCTACAGCCAAAACCTTTTTGGCACGTTCCTGACCAATGACGTATTGATCAAGGATGCCGCTGATTTCTTTTGGCGAAGGTAATTTATGCGCGCTGCTCTCGGCCTGGGCTTCCTGCACCTCCTCACGGATGATGTCATTGCACAGGTCGACGCATTCGTCGCAGATAAAGACCGAGGGGCCGGCAATCAATTTGCGCACTTCATGCTGGCTTTTGCCACAGAAGGAGCAATAGAGCAATTTGCCGTTGTCCTCGCCGTTGCGGGTGTCAGTCATTCGATCGATCCAAATCCGATAGGCTTGCAACACAAGATGAAGGCAACTGCGGGCTTTTTCAAGCCCGCAGGTGGTCGGTTAACCCAACCACCCACATTTGAGCTGCTTAAGCGGGCATTTGACGCTTGCTGAACACAGAGTCGATCAAACCGTATTCGGTTGCACGCTCGGCGCTCATGAAGTTGTCACGCTCAGTGTCACGCTCGATGGTTTCGAGAGTCTGGCCCGTGTGGTGAGCCAGCAGCGAGTTCAAACGATGACGGATGTTGAGAATTTCCTTGGCATGGATGTCGATATCCGACGCCTGCCCCTGGAAACCGCCCAGCGGCTGGTGAATCATCATGCGCGAGTTAGGCAGGCAGTGACGCTTGCCCGGTGCGCCACCGGCCAACAGGAAGGCGCCCATGCTGCAAGCCTGACCGATACAGATGGTCGACACGTCTGGCTTGATGAATTGCATGGTGTCGTAGATCGACATGCCTGCAGTCACCGAACCGCCTGGGGAGTTGATGTAAAGATGGATGTCCTTGTCCGGGTTCTCGGCTTCAAGGAATAGCAGCTGCGCCGCAACCAGGTTGGCCATGTAGTCTTCTACAGGGCCGACCAGGAAGATGATTCGCTCCTTCAGGAGGCGCGAATAGATGTCATAGGCGCGCTCGCCACGGGCCGACTGCTCGACAACCATCGGGACCAGGCCGCCAGCGGCGTGGATATCAGAGTTCTGCTGAATATAAGAATTGCGGGACATGTCCGGCAGTCACTCCCAAATAGTCATGTCTGGATACGCATAAGCCAGCTCGAGGCTGGCTTATGGTTGTGTTTTCTAACGAGTCAGAAATCAGTCGGCTTGTGGAGCTTCCACCGGCTTGACAGCTTCTTCGTAAGAGACCGCTTTATCGGTCACCTTGGCCTTCTGCAGAACAGTATCCACAACTTGCTCTTCCAGCACAACCGAACGAACCTCGTTCAATTGAGCGTCATTTTTGTAGTACCAAGCTACAACCTGCTCTGGCTCCTGGTAAGCGGAAGCCATTTCCTGAATCATTTCGCGAACGCGATCTTCGTCAGGCTTGAGGTCGAACTGCTTGACTACTTCAGCCACGATCAGACCCAGTACTACGCGACGGCTGGCTTGTTCTTCGAACAGCTCGGCCGGCAGTTGATCAGGCTTGATGTTGCCACCGAACTGCTGAACAGCCTGCACGCGCAGACGATCAACTTCGTTGGACAGCAGCGATTTCGGCACTTCGATCGGGTTGGCAGCCAACAGACCGTCCATTACCTGGTTCTTGACCTTGGACTTGATGGCCTGACGCAGCTCACGCTCCATGTTCTTGCGAACTTCGGTGCGGAAACCTTCCAGACCTGTTTCCTTGATACCGAACTGAGCGAAGAACTCTTCGTTCAGCTCAGGCAGCTTAGGCTCGGAAACAGTGTTCACAGTCACGGTGAACTCGGCTTCTTTGCCAGCCAGGTCCAGGTTCTGGTAGTCAGCAGGGAAAGTCAGCTTCAGAACGCGCTCTTCGCCAGCTTTAGCGCCAACCAGGCCTTCTTCGAAGCCAGGAATCATGCGACCCGAACCCAGAACCAACTGAGTACCGGTGGCCGAACCACCAGCGAATACTTCGCCGTCAACCTTGCCAACGAAATCGATGTTCAGTTGATCATCGTTCTGGGCGGCACGGTCAGTCACTTCAAAACGGGTGTTCTGCTTGCGCAGCACGTCCAGCATTTTGTCCAGGTCGGCATCAGCCACTTCGGCGCTCAGGCGCTCGATAGCGATAGTGTCCAGACCGGTTACTTCGAATTCAGGGAATACTTCGAAAGTAGCAACGTATTCCAGATCCTTGCCTTTTTCGAAGACTTTAGGCTCAACAGAAGGAGCGCCAGCCGGGTTCAGCTTCTGCTCAACCACTGCTTCGTAGAAGGAAGCCTGGATCACATTGCCCAGAGCTTCTTGACGCGCATCAGCTTCGTAACGCTGACGGATCACGCTCATTGGCACCTTGCCTGGACGGAAGCCCGGGATCTTGGCCTTTTGGGCAGTCTGTTGCAGACGCTTGTTGACTTCAGCCTCAATACGCTCTGATGGCACGCCAATGGTCATGCGACGCTCAAGAGCGGAAGTATTTTCAACAGAAACTTGCATGGATATTCCTCGTTGCACAGACGTTAGCCGGCCGTTTCCGACCCCATAATCAAGGGCATGCATTCTAGTGGGTCAAACTCAAGAAGTCACCCTACCGTAAACACGCATGAAAACAGCCGACAGAAATGAAGTAAAAGCAGCCATCTGCTGCGCCTTCTATATAGATAGAAGCGAGTACCGGGCAGAACCAGATACATCACCGAAGACACTTTGCGCAGACAACCGCATTATTGAGCAAAAGCCGGACGCAAAACCGACGCACACAGCCCTTGCCGATTAACTGGCGATCACGGGCACCTTTGGAGCCGCCCCAATCTGCGCGCATTGTCACACAAATCGCAGTGGACGCTAAGCATGCGGGAAATGAGGCGCTGCGCGACACCCTTACGTCAGTTTCTCAAACTGCGGATACAAAAAAACGCCAGATGGTTAATCTGGCGTTTTCTTTAAATATGGGGTGGACGAAGGGGATCGAACCCTCGACAACGGGAGTCACAATCCCGTGCTCTACCAACTGAGCTACGCCCACCATAGCGCGTTTACAACCCTGCCTGTTTCACGAAACAAGCAGTTAAAACAAAAGAAAAAAGCCGCTACAGCGGCTTTGTTCAAATTTGGTGCGGACGGAGAGACTCGAACTCTCACACCTTGCGGCGCTGGAACCTAAATCCAGTGTGTCTACCAATTCCACCACATCCGCATTTCAAACTTTTGAAGCAAAGACGCCAGACGATTAATCTGGCGGCTTTCTAAATATGGGGTGGACGAAGGGGATCGAACCCTCGACAACGGGAGTCACAATCCCGTGCTCTACCAACTGAGCTACGCCCACCATATTGCCTGTACTGCTTACTTGTGCCAAAGCTGCCTAATGGCGCACCCGGCAGGACTCGAACCTGCGACCATCCGCTTAGAAGGCGGATGCTCTATCCAGCTGAGCTACGGGCGCCTTAATAATTTGTACTCTGTGACGACTACAAACCAAGTGCTTTCAGTATCACCAAGCTGAACAACAACTTCGCTCTACCTTCTTAACCAGTGCTAGGCTGTGCCCGACAAGTGCGACGAATGTTATAGGTGAGCCCTAAAGTCGTCAACTCTTTTTTGAAAAAAGTTTAGAAATATAAAGGAGTTAGGGGAATAAGCAGACCAAGCGCCTTTGCCCTCGCGTCGCGGCATGCGAGAATGCACGTCCTTTTTCCACCCTTTACGATGGTTAATCACGCGTAATGACTGCACAACTAATCGACGGCAAAGCGATCGCCGCCAGCCTGCGCCAGCAGATTGCCAAACGTGTCGCCGAGCGTCACGAGCAAGGCCTGCGAACCCCTGGTCTGGCAGTGATTCTGGTCGGCAGCGATCCTGCTTCCCAGGTTTATGTTTCGCACAAGCGTAAAGACTGCGAAGAGGTAGGCTTTATTTCCCAAGCCTATGACCTGCCTTCTGACACTGCCCAGCAAGAGCTGACCGATCTGATCGACCGTCTTAATGACGACGCGAACATCGACGGCATCCTGCTGCAACTGCCTCTGCCAGCCCATCTGGATGCATCCAGGCTGCTGGAACGCATTCGCCCTGACAAAGATGTCGACGGTTTCCACCCCTACAACGTCGGCCGCCTGGCCCAGCGTATCCCGCTGCTGCGTCCGTGCACCCCTAAAGGCATCATGACCCTGCTGGAAAGCACCGGTCAGGACCTGTACGGGATGGACGCTGTGATTGTCGGCGCATCCAACATCGTTGGCCGTCCGATGGCCATGGAGTTGCTGCTGGCAGGCTGCACCGTGACCGTGACCCACCGCTTCACCAAGGACCTGGCCGGCCACGTTGGCCGCGCCGATCTGGTCGTGGTTGCTGCCGGCAAGCCGGGCCTGGTTAAAGGCGAGTGGATCAAGGAAGGCGCCATCGTGATCGACGTTGGCATCAACCGTCAGGCCGATGGCAAGCTGGTGGGTGACGTGGTTTACGAGACCGCCCTGCCCCGCGCGGGCTGGATCACCCCGGTTCCGGGCGGCGTTGGCCCGATGACCCGTGCCTGCCTGCTGGAAAATACTCTGTACGCGGCTGAAACACTGCACGACTGAGTGTTGATCCGCGCATACAAAAACGGCACCTTCGGGTGCCGTTTTTGTGGGTGCCGGTAAAAGGCAGGCAAACAAAAGCCCGCACAGAGCGCAATGCGATGACTTCAACTGTGGGAGCAAGCAGGCTCGCTCCCACAACATCACCAGCATTAAACCCTGTACGGGCTCTTGTTCACACAACGTGCAACCTAGTCAGCCAAGCGCCAGGTTGTCCCGCCTTTACCGTCTTCCAGCACCACACCCATCGCAGCCAGCTGATCGCGTATACGATCCGACTCAGCCCAGTCCTTACCGGCACGGGCAGCCAAACGCGCTTCGATCAAGGCATCTACCTGGGCCGCATCGATCTTGCCTGCAGCACCTGCCTGCAAGAAATCGTCGGCTTCGAGCTGCAATACACCCAGCACATCCGCCAATTGCTTGAGGCGCGCAGCCAAACCGGCGGCCGCTTGCAGATCAGTTTCGCGCAAACGGTTGATCTCGCGAACCATCTCGAACAGCACCGCACAAGCTTCCGGCGTACCGAAGTCGTCGTTCATCACCTGGGTGAAACGCTCAACAAACGCCTCACCACCGGCCGGAGCAACCTTCGGCAACCCTTTAAGTGCGTTATAGAAGCGATCAAGGGCCGCTTTCGCATCCTTGAGATTATCTTCCGAGTAGTTGATCGAGCTACGGTAGTGGCTCGACACCAACAGATAACGCACCACTTCCGGGTGATATTTCTCCAGAACGTCACGAATGGTGAAGAAGTTGTTCAAGGACTTGGACATCTTCTCGCCATTGATGCGAATCATCCCGCAGTGCATCCAGGCATTGGCGTAGGTTTTACCCGTTGCCGCCTCGCTCTGGGCGATTTCGTTTTCATGGTGCGGGAACTCAAGATCGCTGCCGCCGCCATGAATATCGAAGGTCTCACCCAAGCAGCAGGTGGACATCACCGAGCACTCGATATGCCAGCCCGGACGACCCGGACCCCACGGCGATTCCCAGCTCGGCTCGCCCGGCTTGACGCCCTTCCAGAGCACGAAGTCCAGAGGATCGTTCTTGGCCTCATCGACTTCAATGCGGGCACCGATGCGCAAATCTTCGATCTTTTTACGCGACAGCTTGCCGTAGCCCATGAACTTGGCGACGCGGTAATACACGTCACCATTGCCCGGGGCATAGGCGTAGCCCTTGTCGATCAAGGTCTGGATCATCGCGTGCATGCCAGGAATATGATCCGTGGCACGCGGCTCCATATCCGGCTTGAGGATATTGAGCCGCGCCTCATCTTCATGCATCGCCGCGATCATGCGCTCGGTCAGCACCTCAAAAGGCTCACCGTTTTCGCGGGCACGATTGATGATCTTGTCTTCAATGTCCGTGATGTTGCGCACATAGGTCAGGTTGTAGCCGCTGAAACGCAACCAGCGGGTCACCAGATCGAAGGCGATCATGCTACGACCATGACCAATGTGGCAGTAGTCGTACACGGTCATGCCGCACACATACATGCGCACATTGTTGCCGTCCAGCGGCTTGAAAACTTCTTTGCTCTTGGTGAGCGTGTTGTAGATCGTAAGCACGGCTTATTCCTTCAAAACTTGATCACTGGCCCCACGAATCACGCAGGGTCACGGTACGGTTGAATACCGGGTGACCGGGTTTCGAGTCCTTGATATCCGCGCAGAAGTAGCCTTCGCGCTCGAACTGGAAACGGTCTTCCGGCTGTGCATTACCCAGCGAGGGTTCAGCACGACAACCGGTAAGCACCTGCAGAGAGTCAGGGTTGATGTTTTCCAGGAAGCCCGCGCCGTCTTCGGCCTTTTCAGGGTTCGGCGAACGGAACAGACGATCATACAAACGCACTTCACACTCGACGCTGGCAGCCGCTGGCACCCAATGCACCACACCTTTGACCTTGCGACCTTCAGGGTTTTTGCCCAGGGTCTCGGGGTCGTACGAGCAATGCAGTTCGACGATGTTGCCATCGGCGTCCTTGATTGCTTCGTCGGCACGGATCACATAGCTGCCGCGCAAACGCACTTCGCCCGCAGGCTCAAGGCGCTTGTAGCCTTTTGGCGGTTCTTCCATGAAATCGTCGCGATCAATGTAGATCTCACGGGCGAATGGCAGTACGCGCACACCCATGTCTTCTTTCGGATGGCAAGGCAGTTCAAGATTCTCGACCTGACCTTCCGGGTAGTTGGTGATGATGACTTTCAACGGGCGCAGTACGCACATGGCGCGCGGCGCGCTGTGGTCCAGATCGTCACGGATGCTGAATTCCAGCATGCCGAAGTCAACCACGCCGTCGGAACGGTTGGTGCCGACCATGTCGCAGAAGTTGCGGATCGATTTTGGCGTGTAGCCACGACGACGGAAACCCGACAGCGTGGACATGCGCGGGTCATCCCAGCCATTGACGTGCTTTTCATCAACCAGTTGCTTGAGCTTGCGCTTGCTGGTGATGGTGTAGTTCAGGTTCAGACGGCTGAATTCGTACTGACGCGGGTGCGCTGGCACTGGCAGGCTGTCGAGGAACCATTCGTACAGCGGGCGATGGCTTTCGAATTCCAGGGTGCAGATCGAATGAGTAATACCTTCGATCGCATCCGACTGACCATGAGTGAAGTCATAGTTCGGATAGATGCACCATTTGTCGCCGGTCTGGTGGTGATGGGCATGACGAATGCGGTACATGATCGGGTCACGCAGGTTCATGTTCGGCGATGCCATATCGATCTTGGCGCGCAGTACGCACTTGCCGTCCTCGAACTCACCAGCCGTCATGCGGGCGAACAGATCCAGGTTCTCGTCGACGCTACGGTCGCGGAACGGGCTGTTCTTGCCAGGTTCGGTCAGAGTGCCGCGGTATTCCTTGGCTTGCTCAGGCGACAGGTCGCAGACGTAGGCCTTACCTTCTTTAATCAGGTAAATCGCCCACGCGTGCAACTGGTCGAAATATTGCGAGGCGTAGCGCACTTCGCCAGACCACTCGAAGCCCAGCCATTTCACGTCGCTTTCGATCGCGTCGATGTATTCCTGGTCTTCTTTAGCCGGGTTGGTGTCGTCAAAACGCAAATGCGTAACGCCACCAAACTCCTGAGCCAGCCCAAAGTTCACACAAATGGATTTGGCATGACCGATGTGCAGATAGCCATTGGGCTCCGGCGGGAAGCGGGTCACGATCTGTGTGCATTTACCCGAGTCTAGGTCCGCCTGAACGATTGGACGCAGGAAGTTAGCCGGGACAGCAGGGCCAGCTTTTGGATTCAGAGTGGGGTCGACAGTGGGCTTGCTCATAGGATCCTTGAACGTAACAGGGTGCGCGGCCTGGGTCGGCCGACTAAATCAAAGCGCCTATCATAGCCGATGCCGTCAAGTCCCTGACAGAGCAGGTACTCAATCAAACCGATTGAAATGCCGGCTTTTAGTCCCCATATGGGAAAAACACCATCGAAATGCCGTGCGAGCACGCTAAACTCCGCCCGCGGCTGTATCTACCCAGCCAGCCTGGGGGATTGAGGTGTGTTCACCCCGCCCCCAAGCCCGACGAATTCTCTGATAGAGCGATAACGACCATGACCAAAGTAAAACTGAGCACCAACCACGGCGACATCGTGATCGAGCTGAACGCTGAAAAAGCACCGATCACCGTTGCTAACTTCATCGAATACGTAAAAGCCGGCCACTACGAAAACACTGTTTTCCACCGTGTAATCGGCAATTTCATGGTCCAGGGCGGCGGTTTCGAGCCAGGCATGAAAGAAAAGAAAGACAAGCGCCCAAGCATCCAGAACGAAGCTGACAACGGCCTGCCAAACGAGAAGTACACCGTGGCCATGGCTCGCACCATGGAGCCGCATTCGGCTTCCGCCCAGTTCTTCATCAACGTGGCTGACAACAGCTTCCTCAACCACAGCGGAAAAACCGCTCAGGGCTGGGGCTACGCCGTGTTCGGTAAAGTCGTTGAAGGCCAGGACGTGGTAGACAAAATCAAAGGCGTTGCCACTACTTCCAAAGCCGGTCATCAAGACGTGCCTAAAGAAGACGTGATCGTCGAGAAAGCAGAGATCATTGAGTGATACTGCTGATTTCAGATTTGCATCTGGAAGAGGAGCGCCCGGACATAACCCGGGCGTTTCTGGATTTCCTGACCGGGCGCGCGCGCTCGGCTCAGGCGCTATACATTCTGGGTGATTTTTTCGAAGCCTGGATTGGCGACGATGCGATGACACCCTACCAACGCTCGATCTGCGAAGCGTTGCGAACACTCAGCGAAACCGGCACGAAGATTTTTCTGATGCACGGTAACCGCGACTTTTTGCTTGGCCAGGCCTTTTGTAAAGCGGCTGGCTGCACCCTGATCAAAGACCCTAGCGTTGTCGACTTCTATGGTGAGCCGGTATTGCTGATGCATGGCGACAGCCTGTGCACCCGCGATGAAGCCTACATGCGCCTGCGACGCTACCTGCGCAACCCCATCACCTTATGGGTTCTGCGCCACCTGCCCCTGAGCACTCGCCACAAACTGGCGCGCAAGCTGCGCAGCGAAAGCCGTGCCCAGACCCGCATGAAAGCCAATGACATCGTTGACGTGACCCCCGAGGAAGTTCCCCGGATCATGGCGCACTTTGGCGTACACACCCTGATTCACGGTCATACCCATCGCCCGGCAATCCACAAATTGCAAATCGGCGAACTCGCCGCCAAGCGTATTGTTCTGGGTGACTGGGACCGTCAAGGTTGGGTGCTGCAAGTGGATGAGCACGGCATGCGACTTGAGCCGTTTGATTTCTTGCAGCCCGCCTCACAGTAAAGCTGTGGGAGCAAGCCTGCTCGCGAAGGTATCGGCGCAGTCAGATACTTTCGCGAGCAGGTTCGCTCCCACAAGGGGTTTGCAGGGTTCCAGCTTTAATGCCCGCTGGTCGCCGGCCCCGCCTTCGCTGCAAACGGTGGCTTGGCCAGCCATACCAGCAAAATCAAGCCCATAAACAACCAACCCATCATGGTGAAGTAGTCCACGGTGGAGAACATATACGCCTGACTCGTCAGAATCTGATCCATCTGGGCGTAAGCCGGTGTGCTGGCCCCACCCAGACTTTCCAGGGTATGCCGGGTTACCGGGTCATAGGCGCTGATGCTTTCACTCATATAGGCGTGATGCTGATCCGCCCTGCGAATCCAGATCCAGGTGGTCAGCGAAGCCGCAAAGCTGCCCCCCAGAGTACGCAGGAACGTCGCCAACCCTGCACCATCGGCAATCTGATGCGGCGGCAAGTCCGACATCAATATGGTCAAGGTCGGCATAAAGAACAGCGCCACACCAATCCCCATAAATAGCTGCACCAGCGCAATGTGCTGGAAGTCCACCTGATTGGTGAAATCGGCGCGCATAAAGCAGCTCAGGCCAATGGCCAAGAACGCCAGCCCAGCCAACAGGCGCAAGTCGAATTTATTCGCGTACTTGCCCACAAATGGCGACATCAACACCGGCAAAATCCCGATTGGCGCCACTGCCAGGCCAGCCCAGGTGGCGGTATAGCCCATCTGCGTCTGCAACCATTGCGGCAAAATCAGGTTGATACCGAAGAACCCGGCATAACCCAGCACCAGCACAATGGTGCCGATGCGAAAGTTGCGATGGGCAAACAGACGCAAGTTGACGATCGGATGCTTGTCCGTCATTTCCCAAATGATAAATGCCGCCAGCGCCACTACCGATAATGCGGTGCCCAGCAGGATAAAGTTGGACTCGAACCAGTCCAGATCATTGCCCTTGTCGAGCACAATCTGCAACGCACCAACCCCGATAATCAGAGTAATCAACCCCACGTAATCCATCGGTTGACGGGTAATTACCACCGGGCGCGCCTTCAGTTGCTGGCGAACCACCATCACCGCAAATATGCCAATCGGGATATTAATGAAGAAGATCCACGGCCAACTGTAACTGTCCGTGATCCAGCCACCCAAAATGGGCCCGGCAATGGGCGCAACCACCGTGACCATCGCCAGCAATGCCAATGCCATCCCCCGTTTCGCAGGTGGATACACCGCAATCAACAGGGTTTGAGTCATGGGGTACAGCGGCCCGGCCACCAACCCCTGCAACACGCGAAACCCGACCAGCTCAGGCATCGAGGTCGAAATACCGCATAAAAAAGAAGCCAGCACGAACAGAATCGTGGCCCACAAAAACAGCTTTACCTCACCAAAGCGCCGACTCAACCAACCGGTCAGTGGCAAGGCAATCGCGTTGCTTACCGCAAATGAGGTAATTACCCACGTACCCTGCTCCGAACTCACCCCAAGGTTGCCGGAGATGGTGGGCAAGGCGACGTTGGCGATGGTGGTGTCGAGCACCTGCATAAAGGTCGCCAGCGACAATCCGATGGTGGCCATTACCAGGCTGGGAGGAGAAAAAGACGCGTTTGTACTCATCGCAAATCCTTTAAAACCGGGGATGCAGCCCCGCCTGTGTGGCGGGGCTTATGGATTGGCGAATCAGCGTTGGGCGGCCATGTCGCCAGTACCTGCGCTGTTGCTGTCGATCAAGTGCGCTATCAGAGCTTCGGCGTCGGCCAATTGCTGCGCGTACACAGTGGTGGTGAACGAAGCTCTTTGCGGCGGTTGTTGGGCCAGTACCGGGCCACTTTGGTCTCGCAGGTTCACATCAACGGTCGTCGACAAGCCGACCCGCAGCGGATGCTCCGCCAACTCATCGGCATTGATATGAATGCGCACAGGCACCCGCTGCACGATCTTGATCCAGTTACCCGTCGCATTCTGCGCAGGCAACAGAGCAAATGCGCTGCCCGTACCGGCACCAATGCTGTCGATGGTGCCGCTGTACTTCACGCTGCTGCCGTAGATATCCGACTCAATGTCCACCGGCTGGCCGATACGCATCTTGTGCAGCTGGGTTTCCTTGAAGTTGGCATCAATCCACAGCTGATTCAGCGGAATGACCGCCATCAGGGCAGTGCCAGGCTGAACCCGCTGGCCCAACTGAACAGTACGCTTGGCCACGTAGCCTGTGACCGGCGCAATCAAGGTGGAGCGGGCATTGGCCAGATACGCCTGACGCAACTGGGCAGCCGCCGCCTTCACATCAGGGTGGTTGGCCACGGAGGTGTTATCGACCAGCGCACTGGTGGTATCGAGTTTTTGCTCGGCATTGCGCAAGGCACTTTGCGCCGAAGACAGATCATCCCGGGCATGGGACAGCTCTTCCTGGGAAATAGCCCCGCCCGCCGCCAGACTTTTACGGCGGTTGTAGTTGTCCTGGTTTTTCTGCACTTCGACTTTTTGCGCTGCGACCTGAGCCTTCATGCCCTTCACGTCACTGAACAGGCCTCGAACCTGACGCACCGTACGAGCCAGATTGGCCTCGGCGCTTTGCAAGCCAACCAGCGCATCGCTCGGATCGAAGTTGAGCAGGACCTGGCCCTCCTGAACCAGATCGCCATCATCGGCGCCGATGCTCACCACTGTTCCGGTGACCAGCGGCGTGATTTCAACCACGTTGCCATTTACATAGGCATCGTCGGTGCTTTCACTCCAGCGACCATACAGCTCTTGCCAGGCCCAGACGCCGAGCCCGAGCAGGATGACCAGAATTGCCAGGCCGCTCAGCCAGAGCTTGCGTTTACGCTGGTTGCCAGCGTCCTGGGTTTGTTGCGTTTCATTCGGTGTTTGCACAGTGGCCATGACGGGTACCTAAAATTTTCTGCCAGCGAGGACTTCAGTGGAATCGGCCGCAACCGGGTTACCGGGCTGAAATCCACCGCCCAGGGCTTGCATCAGTTGAATCGAAAGGTCGATCTGTTCGGCATTCAGGTCCGCCAACTGGCGTTGGGCCTGAAGCAATTGCTGTTCAATGCTGAGCACATCCAGGTAGTTACCGACACCCGAGCCGTAGCGCTGCAACACGGTATTGAACGAATCCTGAGCGATATCGGTGGCCCGCTGCTGGGCATTGATTTGCTGCCCCACTGCACCTAGTTGCGCAAGGGTATTGCTGACGTCGCCAAGCGCGCCCACCAGTATCTTGTTGTACTGCGCGACCGCCAGGTCGTAATTGGCATCTTCGGCATCCAGCCCTGCACGCAGGCGCCCGCCATCAAATATCGGCAACGAAATGGCCGGCGCAATATTGAGGAAGCGGCTGGCAGAGCCGAACAAGGCATCGCCCAGCAACGACTGAGTACCCGCCGCCGCACTCAAGTTCAGATTGGGATAAAACCGGGTCTTGGCTGCCGCAATATTCTTGCTCGCCGCCTCCACTCGCCAGCGCGCCGCCACCAGATCGGGACGACGACCCAGCAACTCAGCCGGCAAGGTGCTCGGCAACGCTACGGCGCTCGGCGCCAGAATTTTCGGGCGAGCAATCTCGACCCCGCGATCCGGCCCCTTGCCCAACAACACCGCCAGCGCGATGCGCGCACTTTTGAGTTGTTTTTCAGCGTTGATCAGTTGCTCCTGGGAGCTGGCCTCAAGGCTTTCGGTTTGCTGATACTGATAGTGACTGTCGATACCGGCCTGCAGGCGGCGCTTGCTCAGGTCGAGCAATTTACCGGTGCGCTCAAGGTCATCCTTGGCCAGGTCTCGCACAATAAAGGCATGCCCCAGGCTGCTATAGCCCCGCGCCACATCGGCGGCCAGGGTCAGGCTCGCGGCCTGACTGTCAACTGTGGCCGCACGGGCTTCGCCCAATGCTGCTTCCCAGGCGTCGCGTTGGCCGCCCCATAGATCGAAGGTGTAATTAAATGTCAGGCTGGCATCGCGCAGCGTGTCGTACCGACCGCCCTGACCTGTAGGGTCCTGGGAGCGCGACAAGCGCGAACGCGAAACATCAGCCTCGGCATCCAGGGTTGGCATGCGTGCAGCATTGGCGGCACCGGCGGCAGCCGCTGCCTGATGCGCACGGGCACTGGCTATTTGCATATCCGGACTGTCGCGCAATGCTTCCTCGATCAAACCATCAAGCTGCCCGTCACCCAGACGCTTCCACCAGTCCTTTTCAGGCCAGGCCGCCGGGCTGAGCGTCACGCCGTCAAGCGTTCGGGCAGCGTGAAGGTTTTTCGCATCCTGGCTCACGCCCACGGTGCTCAAACCGCTGTAGCTGGCGCAACCGGCCAGCACCATCGACGTAAATACCAGGCTCAGGCCTGTACGCAGCGTTTTGTGGCTCATTTTTCACCTAAGCGCATGACAGTGATCGGATCACCCGCTGCCAACAGTATTTTCTTGAGGATCTGTTCCAGGCTTTGCAGCTCTTGCGGGCTAATGGCGCTTGCCAGCTGATTCATCGCATCGGCGCCAATCTGCGGCAGCAGGCTGGCGAGCGCCTGACCATCATCGGTCAGCACCAGTTGAACCTGGCGCCGATCGGCCTCGGAACGCTGGCGCACCAGCAGTTTTTTTTGCTCGAGACGATCCAGCATGCGGGTCATCGAACCACTGTCCAGCGACAGGTGGCGGCAGAGCTCGGCCGGAGTGTCGACGTCAAACTGGGCCATGATGATCAGCACCTTGAACTGCGCCGCCGTGATGCCGTAAGGCTCCATATGGCGGTCGATGATCTTGTCCTTGAGCATGGCCGTACGCCCCAGGAGCAAACCCAGGGTGCAGTTTTGGAAGTTATCGGGATGGAAATGTTTCATCAGGGCACCAGGAAGCTGCCTAGGCAGTAATGTTTCGAAATATTACTGTCTAGGCAGCTAATGTCAAGCCGATTATTAGGCGGCTATCTATCTGGTCGTTGGTATTTTTACAGCTCCCGTAGCAGCTGCCGAAGTTTAAGCGGCGGCTGGCACACCACTATGGAAACGGAACTCGACATCCGGCGACTCGATCAGCTCCTGCTCCGCCACCCTCACCCGCTCGATCACTTGGGCAATATCCTTGGCATCACCATATTGGTAGGCCAGTTTCAGGTAGCCCTGAAAATGCCGCGCCTCGCTCTTGAGCAGGCCGAAGTAAAACTTGCCGAGTTCTTCGTCCAAATGTGGCACCAGGGCTTCGAAGCGCTCGCAACTGCGGGCTTCGATAAATGCACCTACCACCAATGTGTCTACCAGTTTGACCGGCTCGTGGTTACGCACCACTTTGCGCAGCGCCGAGGCATAGCGCCCGGCCGACAGCTGGCGCAACTCGATCTTGCGCTTTTTCATCAGGCGCATGACTTGCTCGTGGTGCACCAGCTCTTCACGGGCCAGACGCGACATCATGTTGATCAGGTCAACATGGGAATGGTACTTGGCGATCAGGCTCAGCGCTGTGCTCGCAGCCTTGAACTCACAGTTTTTGTGATCGATCAGCAAAGTTTCCTGATCAGCCAACGCCGCCGCGATCCAGCCGTCAGGCGTGCGGCAACCCAGGAACTGATGAATTTCAGGAAGAATCACGCGCATGCTCCCGACCGTTGGGGGTTGCACGGCAAACCGGCAGTGTTTTGAAAAATCGCTGACATGAGGCTCACAAAACTGAATTGAGGCGAGCCAGGGATTATACGGGCCACGGAGCGCAGCACCAACGGCGTAACTTGATATGCATCAACACGGGTACAACTGCAGAGCAACTATAGTGAATGCAAGCCGCTTTTATTACTTGTGGAGTCACCGGTCATGCACAGCATTAACACCCTGTTGGTCGTCATCGAGCCCCATCTGATGGAAAGCCTCGCACTCAAACGTGCCAAACACATCGCCTGCCACACCAAGGCGCACTTGCATCTGTTGATTTGCGATAAAAAACATGACCACTCAGCCCTGCTGAGCGTGCTTGAAAGCAGCCTGAAAACTGAAGCCTACAGCGTCAGCAGCGAGCAGGCCTGGCATGAAAGCCAGCACGCAACCATCATCAAGGTGCAGCAAGCTCACAATTGCGGATTGGTGATCAAGCAACACGTGCCGGATAACCCGCTGAAAAAAGTCCTGCTGACTCCCGAAGACTGGAAACTGCTGCGTTACTGCCCGAGCCCGGTACTGCTGGCCAAAACCGCAGAATCCTGGGAGCACGGGGTCATATTGGCCGCCGTCGACGTGGGCAACAACGATCCTGAGCATATGACCCTGCATTCAAGCATTGTCGACCACGGCTTCCGCATCGCGAGCATGGCCCATGCGCAATTTCATGTCGTCAGCGCTCACCCCGCTCCAATGCTGGCAGCGGTCGACGCAGCTTACCCCCTGGATACCCAGCTGGAACAAACCTACCGGGCCGAGTGCAAGGTGTTTCAGCAGCAATGTGAAATTGATGACAGCCGCCTGCATATCGAGGAGGGCCCGGCAGACGTGATTATTCCACGGGTCGCCAAAGCTCTGGGCGCGGTAGTGACGGTGATGGGCACAGTGGCGCGCACCGGTTTCTCGGGCGCACTGATCGGCAATACTGCTGAAGTGGTGATAGACAAGCTGGAAAGCGACATCCTGGTGCTCAAGCCCGATGACATGATCGAGCACCTGGAAGAACTGGCGAGCAAGAGCTGATCGGCTTATTCGCCAAAGGCCTCTTGCAAAAAACCAGGGGCGATATAGCGCTGATAATGCGCTTCGGACAGCAGGAAAAATTCCCGATCAATGGCGTCACGCAACTCGGGCAGAGCCCAACCGCGAAACTCCGGCAATAGCACCATGCCGTAGAGCTCCAGCTGATTGATCACCCGCGCACCGCGGGCAATCAGCTGGTAGGCCCAGCAATATTCGGACTGGTTGGGCACAAAGCGGATCTTGCGCGCCACCAGTTGGTCGCGCAGCGTGGCTCGATCAAAAACCTCTACCTTGCCAGCCATCACTTGCACCAAAAGCTGCTCAAGCCTGCGCCATACAGCGCGCTTTTCTTCCTCGTTGTAACCGTTCCAATTGATCACTTCATGGTGGAAACGCTTGCAACCACGGCACACGAGGTCGCCGTAAACCGTTGAGCAAAGGCCTATGCAGGGAGTCTTGATGGTTTGATTGGACATGGCGAAATAGAGCACTGCAGAACGAAACAGGCACCCATGTTAGCCCTTTGTCTAACGCAGATCACCCCTCAACCTTCAGGGCCTAACTTACCTTTAACAAGTTTTTACCGTAGAATCGGTCTGCCTTTTAAGGCGCCAATGTCCGTTAGAAGCTGTTTTCAAAGCGTCACGAGCACAGTTGATCCCGAAGAACGGTGTTGGTGAGGGGTGTTTGCACTGCAGATACCCGCACCAACATTCATCATGCCCCCCGTTCGGAAGGCGTAAAACTTTGAAAACAGCTTCTGTTGGGAATCCTTGCAATTCTGGCTAAGCGGCTCAAAAAGCCCCGCAGCGCATGAGTGCTCGGCATTCCTGGATGCGCGTCCCGGACACCCATTTGGGACCAATGATGAGGGTAATAACTGTGCTTGAAGCCTACCGCAAACATATCGAAGAGCGTGCAGCACTGGGTATCGTTCCCCAGCCGCTTAACGCCGAACAAACCGCAGGCCTGGTTGAGCTGCTGAAAAACCCGCCAGCCGGCGAAGAAGAATTCCTCGTAGACCTGATCACCAACCGCATTCCGCCGGGTGTTGACGAAGCTGCTTACGTAAAAGCCGGCTTCCTGGCAGCGATTGCCAAGGGCGAAGCTACCTCTCCTTTGATCAGCAAAAAACGCGCTGTTGAACTGCTTGGCACTATGCAAGGCGGCTACAACATCGTGACTCTGGTTGAGATGCTGGACGACGCAGAGCTGGCACCGGTTGCCGCCGAGCAACTCAAGCACACCCTGCTGATGTTTGACGCCTTCCACGACGTCGCTGAAAAAGCCAAAAACGGCAACCCCCACGCCAAAGCTGTAGTGCAATCCTGGGCTGACGGCGAGTGGTTCAAGAACCGCCCAGTCCTGGCTGACAAAATCAGCCTGCGCGTGTTCAAGGTCACCGGCGAAACCAACACCGACGACCTGTCGCCTGCACCGGACGCCTGGTCGCGCCCTGATATCCCGCTGCACGCCCTGGCCATGCTGAAAATGGCTCGCGACGGTATCGTGCCGGACGTTCAAGGCTCCATCGGTCCGATGAAGCAAATCGAAGAAATGCGCAACGCCGGCTTCCCGATTGCCTACGTCGGTGACGTGGTCGGTACCGGTTCGTCGCGTAAATCGGCTACCAACTCCGTACTGTGGTTCTTCGGCGACGACGTTCCTTATGTACCGAACAAGCGTGCCGGTGGTTTCTGCTTCGGCAGCAAAATCGCTCCAATCTTCTACAACACCATGGAAGATGCTGGCGCACTGCCAATCGAATTCGATGTTTCCAACATCAACATGGGCGACGTGATCGACCTGTACCCGCACGCTGGCAAAGTCTGCAAGCACGGTACTGACGAAGTCATCACCACCTTCGAAATGAAGACCCCGGTGCTGTTGGACGAAGTTCGCGCTGGTGGCCGTATCCCTCTGATCATCGGCCGTGGCCTGACCGATAAGGCTCGCGCTGAACTGGGCCTGGGCCC
The DNA here is from genome assembly GCF_037055265.1 of Pseudomonas sp. ML2-2023-6. NCBI lineage: Bacteria > Pseudomonadati > Pseudomonadota > Gammaproteobacteria > Pseudomonadales > Pseudomonadaceae > Pseudomonas > Pseudomonas sp. ML2-2023-6. The sequence continues at coordinate 4,416,976 of NZ_CP146347.1, forward strand.
TGCCGACCTGTTCAAGAAGCCTGAAGCTCCGATTGAAAGCACCAAGGGTTTCACCCTGGCGCAGAAAATGGTTGGCAAGGCTTGCGGCGTAACTGGCGTTCGTCCAGGTACTTACTGCGAACCGAAGATGACCACCGTAGGCTCTCAGGACACCACCGGTCCAATGACCCGTGACGAACTGAAAGACCTGGCGTGCCTGGGCTTCTCCGCTGATCTGGTAATGCAGTCGTTCTGCCATACCGCGGCTTATCCAAAGCCGATCGACGTGACCACCCACCACACCCTGCCTGACTTCATCATGACCCGTGGCGGTGTATCCCTGCGTCCGGGCGACGGCATCATCCACAGCTGGCTGAACCGTATGCTGCTGCCGGATACCGTCGGCACTGGCGGCGACTCCCACACTCGTTTCCCAATGGGCATTTCGTTCCCGGCCGGTTCCGGTCTGGTAGCGTTCGCAGCAGCCACTGGCGTTATGCCACTGGACATGCCTGAGTCGGTTCTGGTTCGCTTCAAAGGCGAAATGCAGCCGGGCATCACCCTGCGTGACCTGGTACACGCCATTCCTTACGTCGCAATCCAACAGGGTCTGCTGACGGTCGAGAAGAAAGGCAAGATCAACGAATTCTCGGGTCGCATCCTGGAAATCGAAGGTCTGGACAACCTGAGCATCGAGCAGGCATTCGAACTGTCCGACGCCTCGGCAGAGCGTTCGGCTGCTGGCTGCACCATCAAGCTGTCCAAAGAGTCCATCACCGAATACCTGAACTCCAACATCACCCTGCTGCGCTGGATGATCGGTGAAGGTTACGGCGATGCTCGTACCCTTGAGCGTCGTGCTCAAGCGATGGAAGCCTGGGTAGCCAACCCTGAACTGATGGAAGCCGATGCTGACGCCGAATACGCGCACATCATCGAAATCGACTTGGCTGACATCAATGAGCCTGTGCTCTGCGCGCCGAACGACCCGGATGACGCCCGTCTGCTGTCCACCGTTACCGGTGAGAAAATCGACGAAGTGTTCATCGGTTCGTGCATGACCAACATCGGCCACTTCCGCGCTGCGGGCAAGTTGCTGGACAAGGTCAAAGGCCAGTTGCCAACTCGTCTGTGGCTGTCGCCTCCGACCAAGATGGACGCTCACCAGCTGACCGAAGAAGGCTACTACGGCATCTTCGGCAAAGCAGGCGCGCGCATGGAAATGCCGGGCTGCTCGCTGTGCATGGGTAACCAGGCACGTGTAGAGCCGAACTCGACTGTTGTGTCGACTTCGACCCGTAACTTCCCGAACCGTCTGGGTGACGGCGCTAACGTTTACCTGGCTTCGGCCGAGTTGGCGTCGGTTGCCTCGATCCTGGGTCGCCTGCCAAGCGTCGAGGAGTACATGGTCTACGCGGCAGAGATCAACACCATGGCAGCGGACGTGTACCGCTACCTGAGCTTTGATCAGATCGCCGAATTCCGTGAAGCGGCTGCAAATGCCAATATCCCGGTTATTCAAGCGTAAGCTGATGCAGTAACGAAAAAGCCCCGGCTTGTACTTAAGAGCCGGGGCTTTTTCATGTTCGGGATTCAGCTGTTTATAGTAGTGGAGCCACTAATTGTTGCTCACGCGGCCAGGCATCGAGCACCGCCTTGAACAGCGTCGCCAGAGGGATCGCAAAGAATATCCCCCAGAAACCCCACAAGCCGCCAAACAACAACACCGCGCAAATGATCGCCACCGGGTGCAAGCTTACCGCCTCGGAGAACAGCAGCGGCACCAGCACATTGCCGTCCAGAGTCTGGATGATCCCGTAGACCGCCATCAGGTAGATAAACTGGTCGCTCCAGCCCCACTGGAACAACGCAATCAACAGCACCGGCACGGTCACCACCACCGCCCCTACATACGGCACCACCACCGAGATCCCCACCAGCAGCGCCAGCAAGGCCGCGTAGTTAAGGCCCATGGTGACAAAGGCGATATAAGTCACGCCGCCACAGATAATGATTTCAATGACCTTGCCGCGAATGTAATTGGCAATCTGGCGGTTCATTTCCTCGGCCACCCGGGTAATCAATGCCCGTTCACGGGGCAAGTAACCGCGCACCCAACGACCAATCAACGCCCGGTCCTTGAGGAAGAAAAACACCAGAATCGGCACCAGCACCAGATAAATCATGATGTTGACCAACAGCGGCAAGCTGGACAACGAAAAGGTCAGTGCCAGTTGCCCAAACTTGCCGATTTCACCCCGGGCCACTTCGATGGCCTGCAGTACCTGCTCATCCGACACCAGATGCGGATACCGCTCGGGCAACAGCAGTAGCAGCGATTGCCACTTGGCGAGCATGCCCGGTAACTCGTTGAACAAGGTGATCAACTGATGCCAAAGCAAGGGCACCGCGACCACGAGGAACACCAGCAACAACCCCATGAACAACGCAAACACCAGCCCGACCGCCGCCGCAGCCGGTACTCGCATGCGTTCCAGCGCAACGACCAGGCCCTGCATCAAATACGCCAGCACCATGCCCGCCAGCACCGGCGCCAACATGCCGCCCAATGTCAGCACGGCGGTAAAAGCCAGCACCAACAAAACCGCCAGCACCACCGCCTCTTCATCGGAGAAATAGCGCTGCACCCAACCGCGTAAAACCTTGAACATCGGTATTCCTTAGAAGAAAGTACGGTGCTTCTCTGTGGGAGCGAGCAGGCCCGCCCCCACAGTTGAAGTCAATCAGGACTCAAGCCTTGCGTAACCAGTAGCGATAGGTGCCAGCATCCTCTTCCTCACGCAGCAGCTCATGCCCAGCCAGGCGTGCGAAGGTACGAAAGTCGCGTTGCGAACCCGCATCCGTGGCGACCACCTTAAGGACCTGCCCACTGATCATTTTGTTCAGCGCCATCTTGGCCTTGAGCAACGGCAACGGACAATTCAGGCCCGCGGCGTCCAGTTCGGCATCATGGGCCAACGCATCAGTCATTACGTACTTCTCCAGAGGGGCATTTTTTATGCCGGCTAGAATACCCCAAGCAGACCCGCCACTGGTCGTCAGACCAGTGTCCAGCTACAGTAAGCGCTTTACCGACTAGAGCTCTGTGCATGACTTTTCTGCGCCCTACCCTGTTGACGCTCGCTTGCCTGCTCGCTTCACCGAGTTTCGCCGACGATTTACCGTCTCTGGGTGACGCCAGTTCGTCCATCGTCTCGCCGCAGCAAGAGTACCAATTGGGCCGAGCCTGGTTGAGCATGCTGCGCAGCCAGGTGTCGCAACTCAACGACCCGCAACTCAAGGATTACGTCGAAACCAGCGTCTACAAACTGGTCGAAACCAGCCAGGTGCAGGATCGGCGCCTGGAATTCATCCTGATCAACAGCCCGCAACTCAACGCCTTTGCCGCGCCCGGCGGGATCATCGGGGTTAACGGCGGCCTGTTTCTCAATGCCCAGACCGAAGGCGAATATGCCTCGGTAATGGCCCACGAACTGGCCCACTTGTCGCAACGCCACTTTGCCCGCGGCGTAGAAGCCCAGCAGCGCATGCAATTGCCGATGATGGCCGCCCTGCTCGCCGGGATCATCGTTGCGGCCTCCGGCGCAGGTGACGCCGGGATCGCCGCCATCGCCGGTACACAAGCCGCAGCCCTGCAAGAGCAGCGGCGCTTCTCGCGCCAGAATGAGCAGGAAGCGGACCGGATCGGTATTCTCAACCTGGAAAAAGCCGGTTACGACCCACGCTCCATGCCCACCATGTTTGAGCGCCTGATGCGCCAATACCGTTTTGACGGCAGGCCACCCGAGTTTTTGCTGACTCACCCGGTCACCGAGTCGCGTATCGCCGACACCCGCAACCGTGCCGAACAGGCCAGAGTGGGCGGCACCGAAGACAGCCTGCGCTATCAACTGATCCGCGCCCGGGTACAACTCAACTACGAAGAAACCCCGGGCCTGGCCGCCAAGCGCTTTCGCCAGCAACTGGATGAAAACCCGAAAAACGACGTAGCCCGTTATGGTCTCGCGATTGCCCATATCAAAAGCAGCCAGTTCACCGAAGCCCGCGAAACCCTCAAGCCCCTGCTGGAAAAGGCGCCGAACGACATCACCTACAACCTGGCGCAGATTGAGCTGGATATGGACAGCAATCGCCTGGCCGAAGCCCAGCAGCGCATCGACAGAATGCGCACGCTATATCCGGGCAACTACCCGCTCAACCAGGCCCGAGTTGATTTGCTGCTCAAGCAAAATAATCCCAAGGAAGCCGACAAGGCTCTTGAAGCCTTGCTCAAAAGCCGCCCCGATGACCCGGATGTCTGGTACTCAGTGGCCGAAACGCGGGGTTTGTCGGGCAATATCATCGGCCTGCATCAAGCGCGTGCCGAGTATTTTGCTTTGGTGGGCGACTATCGCCAGGCCATCCAGCAACTGGACTTCGCGCAGAAGCTGACCAACAACTTCCAGCTGTCGTCGCGCCTGGACGCGCGCAAGCGGGAGTTGATGGATCAGGAGCGGGCGCTTAAAGAGATGATGAACTGATGCTTCACGTGGGAGCGAGCCTGCTCGCGATAGCCTCGAGGCAGTCATCCAGACAAACCGCACCGCCTGCATCGCCAGCAGGCTCGCTCCCACAATAAAACTAGGCATTCCCCGCCAATTTCAAACGCGCAGCCTGGGTGAAATCCAGCATGCGTTTGAGCGGGCGAATCGCGTGAGGCACCAGTGCCGGGTCAACAAAGATTTCGTTGCTGCCCTGCTGCAAGCACTCCAGCGTGCGCTCCAGTGTGTTCATCGCCATCCACGGGCAATGCGCGCAACTGCGGCATGCAGCACCGTTACCCGCGGTCGGCGCTTCGATAAAGACCTTGTCCGGGCACAACTGCTGCATCTTGTAAAAAATGCCGCGGTCGGTGGCCACGATAAACGTCTTGTTCGGCAGGTTTTGCGCCGCTGCAATCAACTGGCTGGTGGACCCCACCGCGTCGGCCAGATCGATCACCGACTCCGGCGACTCAGGGTGAACCAGAATCGCCGCATCCGGGTACAACGCCTTCATGTCTTCAAGCTGCTTGGACTTGAACTCTTCGTGAACGATGCAGGCACCGTCCCACAGCAGCATGTCGGCACCGGTCTGGCGCTGAATGTAACGGCCCAAATGCTTATCCGGCCCCCAAATAATGGTTTCGCCGTTATCCATCAGGCTTTCGACGATTTCCAGTGCGCAGCTTGAGGTCACTACCCAGTCAGCCCGAGCCTTGACCGCCGCTGAAGTGTTGGCATACACCACCACCGTGCGCTCGGGATGCTTGTCGCAAAAGGCCGAGAACTCCTCAACCGGGCAACCCAGATCAAGCGAACAGGTGGCCTCCAGCGTGGGCATCAGCACGCGTTTTTCTGGGGTGAGGATTTTTGCCGTCTCGCCCATAAAACGCACACCGGCGACCAAAATCGTTTTGGCCGGGTGGGCTGCGCCAAAGCGGGCCATTTCCAGAGAGTCGGACACACATCCGCCGGTTTCTTCGGCCAGGGCCTGAATCACCGGATCACAATAAAAATGCGCCACCAGCACCGCATCGCGGGCTTTTAGTTCAGCCGCGATCTGCGCACGCAGGCTGAGGGCTTGGGCCTCAGTCAACGGCTTGGGCTGCTTGGCATCAAGGTGGGCTTGAACCAGAAGTCGTTCAGAAATTTGCGTCATGTTCGCAAGACCTGCAAGCGCTGTTGCGCGAAAGTCGAGTGTACCACCGGCTCCGGACCGTCAAGTCCCGCCGGGAGAATGTGTGTTATCAGGCACGGACCAGCTATTCAGAGCGCCAAGGCTACAGAATATCCTTGGGATTCAAAAGTTTAATGTTGCACTGGCGACGGCCTGCGCACAGACGAAGGGCGCAGCCCCTGACCGGATCAATGACCAGACTGAGATTTATGCTCTGAAACACTGATATGAACCCGGAGCATGGATAGCTGTTCAATCAACAGGCGTTGAAAGCACCCAGTGCCTGGGCGGTGACGAACACCTGTCGCCGTTTTACACCCAAAGCGTGCAGGCAGGCCCGGCACAGGTGTTGAGCCAGCTACTGATTGATAACGCCAAACACCTGCTCTCGCAGCCTTCGGGCCTTGTCAGTGACTACACGAATGCTATCGCCCCGCCAGGTCGGCCAGTTGCCCACGGGCAACCGTGAGTGCCGCGGCCACCGCCTCCTCGCCAAACACCAGTCCCTGCAAGTAGACAAAGTGGATATCAAACAGCCCGAGCGTGTTGAGGGCATAACGCAGGTAATCGGTCAGAAAATCGGGTTGCCGCGCCCGCTCCCCCTGATGAAAACCACCCGACCCTACCAGCACATACACCGGACGGTCGGCGAGCAAGCCGGTTTTGCCTTCTGGCCCCGCGCTGAAGGTGCGATGGATACGCAACACGTAGTCGATCCACAGCTTTAGCGCCGCCGGAATGGTGAAATTGTGCATGGGCGTGGCGATCACCAATATGTCACTGGCTTCCAGCTCACGGATCAGCGTCTCGGACACATCGAACACCGGAGCATCAAACGCAGTAGGTGCGGCCAGTGCCGCGCCATAGTCGATGCTCAGTGGCGGCAAGGGCTGCTCGCTCAAATCCCGCCCCACCCAGGCCAGGTCCGGGTAGCGTTGGCGTAGCGAGGCCAATAACTCTCGGGCCAGACGGCTGGCGTGGGAAAAGTGCCCGTGGGGGCTGGCGTTGATCAGCAAGGCGTTGTTCATGGTTGCTTCCCGGTCAGGCTCTGGGTGAAGTGCATGCCATGCGCCAGCAGGCCCTGGCGGAAGTAGAAACGCTGAGCCAGAGCCATATGCAGCCCGGTGTCCAGCACCAGTTGATTGCACTGACGGCGCACGGCCTCGTCACGAACGCCGTTCAGAAGTTTGGCCCCCAGCCCCGAGCGCTGCAAATCGGGACTGACCACCAGATCATCGACATAGATAAAGCGCGAATAGATCAGATTCTCCATCTCGCGGTATCCCGCCAGCCCAACCAGGGTTAGCCCCTGCCAGGCGCCCAGCAGGCGATAGCCCTGAGCCACCTGACGCAGCAATTGCGTCGAATAGGCTGCAGGATCGCGCAGATGTGGGCGCAAGACGCGCATCAGGTCAAAACTGGCACGCAGGGCCGGTTCGTCCTCAAGGTGTTGCAGTGTGAAGTCCATGATGGTCAGCCATAAGGATAGATAGCTCCACTGTAGAGCTGCAACGGCATAGCACCTAGAGCCACAAAACGACTAAATAACCAGGCCATGATAGTTGCGCTACACCACCGATGTGTAACCAAACCCGGCAGTCACATGATTTCACTCAGGGATGCCAACCAAAGTCCCGACTGTTTCGCACTTAAAACAAAACCCCGAATTAACACGTGTATCCGTTACTTACCGAAGCACCACTTTCTCGCAACTTCATTTGGCTCGCGCTGAACATGGGCATTTTTGTGCCAGAACAGAAACGTTGTTTTATATATGAAACAAGCCAATTAACCGAATAAACACTCAACTTACTGATTAACAACAGATTTCAAACATAAAACTTAACCATAAATACTTTGGCATTGTTCATGCATTAAACACCGTATCACCTATAAAACAGACCAGAGACCCTTCCCAATGGCTGTGAAAGAGATGTTCGCCGTCGCGCCGCAATGGAACAACGCCGCTCCCAAGGAAGATATGGAGCCCACCGAAATTGAATTCCGCAATGTCGGAAAGTGCTTCCCGGCCAAAGGAAAGTCCGAAGCCCCCTTCGCCATCCGCGAGGTAAATTTCAAGATTCGCCGTGGCGAAGTGGTGTCGATCATCGGCCCCTCCGGTTGCGGCAAAAGCACCATCCTTAACATGGGCTCCGGTCTGTATCGCCCCACCGAAGGCGAAGTCTTCGTCGGCGGTGAAGCGGTTACCGGCCCGGTTCGCCAGGTCGCGTTCATGCTGCAAAAAGACCTGCTCATGCCGTGGCGCAGTATCCGCCGCAACGTCGAGCTGGGCCTTGAGATTCAAGGTGTACCCGCGGCCAAGCGCCAAGCCGTGGCCAAGGATCTGCTCGACCGCTGCCACCTGCACGGTTTTGCCGACCACTACCCGTTCCAGCTATCAGGCGGCATGCGCCAACGCGCAGCCCTGGCCCGCACCCTGGCCATCGACCCGCAAGTGCTGTTTCTCGATGAGCCGTTCTCGGCGCTGGATGCGCAAACCAAAATGATCCTGCAGCAAGACATGGCGCGCATGTTGTTCGATGAAAAGAAAACCGCCCTGTTCATCACCCACGACCTGATCGAAGCCATCGCCATGTCCGATCGCTTGCTGGTCATGAGCGCCCGCCCCGGCACCATCATCGAAGAAATCAGCATCGACCTGCCGTTTCGCGACAACCCGCTGGAGCGCCGCAAGCTGCCGCAAATCGGCCCGCTGGTAGGCCGCCTGATGGAGTTGCTGCAAGTCGGCGCCGACACCGAACTGCATTGATCACGCCCTGCCGTCCCCCACCTGTTTGAGGAGTCCGCATGTTCAAGTCTGTGTTTCAACGTTTTAGCCAAGCCAGCGCCCTTGCCTTGAGCCTGGGCATGGCTTTCGCCGCCCAGGCGCAACCGACCGACGTGACGTACCTGTTACCGGCACCGCCGAACCTGCCAGCGTTCGCTCCGTGGATTATTGCCAAGGAAAAGGGCTACTACGCCGCCCAGGATTTGAACATGAACTTCATCGCAGCCAAGGGCGGGGTGGATGTGGCCAAGCAGATCGGCGCCGGTAACGCCATGCTCGGCGGCGCCATCGGCGATACCCCGATCGTGGTGCGAGCCAACGGCATTCCCGTGCGGGCCGTGGCTATCCTGGGTGCAGGCGGGGTAACGATGATCGCGACCAATGCCGCGGACAATATCAATTCGGTGGCCGACCTCAAGGGCAAGACCATGACCGTGATGTCCTACTCGGACACCACCTACTACGCCCTGCTCGCCACGCTGCGCAAAGCAGGCCTGAGCAAAACCGATGTGAATATCCAGGCCGCAGGCCCAGCGGGGGTCTGGCAGTTGTTCACGGCCAACAAGGCCCAGGCCATGGCCGGTGTACCGGACTGGGTGGTCCAGGCCCAAGAGGCAGGCTTGAAGGTCAAGCTGATCCCGCAAGAGCAAATTTTCGAAAGCACGGCCCAGTCGATCATCGCTTCCGATGACGCCATCAAAAACCACCCGCAGATTGTACGCGGCACGGTGCAGGCAACCCTGCAGGGCATGCGCGACATCATCCAGGACCCACGTGCCGCGGCCGTGACGTTCGCCAAGGCGGTTCCGGCCTATACCGGCAAGGAAGATGAGCTGGAGAAAATCTTCAAGCTCTACGTCGAACACGTTTATGCCAACCAGCCCGTACTGGGGCGCATTGATCCGGCGCGACTCGAAGCGGTGCGCCAATTCTATGTCAGCGAAGGCATCGTCACCCGCGAGCCCAAGCTCGACGAGCTCTACACCAACCAGTTCATCGACAGCCCAACAGCCGCGCAATAACGGCCAGTGACAACAAGGTACACATACGATGAAAAACCTTAACAACTCCGTGTTCGGCAGCATCGCCCTGCTGATCCTGTTTCTGGCGCTCTGGCAATGGGGCCCTGGACTGCTCGGCATGCCCGAATTTGTCATGCCAAAACTGAGCCGTGTGGCCCAGGAAGGCGTGCTGATGTGGCAAACCGGTGGCCTGCTGCAACACACCCTGATCACCGCGTTCGAGATCGTGGTCGGCTTCGCCTTGGGCGCACTGCTCGGCGTAGCGATTGGCGTATCGCTGGGGCTATCGCCCAGCGCCGAAGCCATGCTCTCGCCGTACATTCTGGCGCTGCAAATTGCCCCGAAAGTGGCCTTCGCCCCGCTGTTCGTGATGTGGCTGGGCTACACCATCTACCCGAAGATTTTGATCGCGATCCTGATTGTGTTCTTCCCGGTAATGATCAACGTGCTCTCCGCCATCCGTACCGTAGACCCGGACATGATCAACCTGGTGCGCACCATGAGCGCCAGCCGCTGGCAGATCTTCCGTCTGGTGGAGTTCCCGTCCGCCATGGCCGCGCTGTTCTCCGGCCTGCGTATCGCATCGACCCTGGCCGTGATCGGCGTCACCGTGGGTGAGCTGGTCGGCGGCAATCAGGGCCTGGGGTTCCTGCTGGTCGACGCCGAGGGCCAAGGCAATACCGCTGGCGTATTCGTCGCCATCGTCATGCTCACCCTGATCGGCGTATTGGCTTACGGCGCCGTGGTCTGGGCCGAGAAGCGCGTCCTGCATTACATGCCTAAAGCCATGCTGAGTACCCAATGATGAGCGCTCATAAATCGTTACTTGAAGGGCGCCGGGTGCTGGTCACCGGCGGTGCTCGCGGGTTGGGTTATGCCTTTGCCAGGGCTATTGGCCAGGCCGGTGCCCAGGTGGTGATCGCCGATATTCTCGCCGAGCGCGTGCAGCAGTCAGCCGCCGAACTGGTCGCTGAAGGGCTCAACGTATATGGGGTAACTGTCGATCTGGCGCAGCCCGCTTCGATCGATGCCTGCGTCGCGCAAACCGTGCACTTGCTGGGTGGGCTCGACGGGCTGGTGAACAATGCCTCGATCACCAACTCCGGCGGCAAAACCTGCGAAGAGCTGCACATCGACACCTGGGACCAGGTCATGCAGGTCAACGTGCGCGGTACCTGGCTGATGACCAAAGCCTGCCTGCCCGCCCTGCGCAATAGCGGCCAGGGCGCCATCGTCAATCTGGCCTCCGATACCCCGCTATGGGGCGCGCCAAACCTGTTGGCGTATGTCGCGAGCAAGGGCGCAATCATCGCCATGACCCGCAGCCTGGCCCGCGAACTGGGCGTCGACAACATCACGGTCAATGCCATTGCCCCCGGCCTGGTGCTGGTCGAGGCCACCGCCTACGTGCCCGAAGCACGTCACCGCTTGTACAACGACCGCAGGGCCATACAGCGCCCGCAACTGCCCGAAGACGTCAGCGGCGCCGTGCTGTTCGCGCTGTCCGACCTTGCCCGCTTTATCACTGGACAAACCCTGCCGGTCAACGGCGGGTTCGTCATGCCTTGAACTGGAGACAGCCATGACCGATTTATCCGCACAGCAAGACACCCCAAAAAGCTGGGAACAGCCCGCCGGCAGCGACCTCGCCAGTTGGATGAAAAGCCGTATCGCCCGCTATGAAACGCGCCAGTACGACTGGAACGCACTGAAGTTCCAGGCCGACTACGACCCAAAATTCCGCCGTGCGCAAATGCGTTACATCGGCACCGGCGGTACGGGTGTGAGCACTGACATGAACACCATCCCGTCAGAGAATTTCACCTTTTCGACCATGGTGATTCCGGCCGGTCACGAAGGCCCGCCACACCTGCACACCGACGTTGAAGAAGTGTTCTTCGTGCTGCGCGGCACGCTCAAGGTGGTGATCGAGAAAGACGGCGAGCGGTTCGAAACCATCCTCACCGACCGTGATGTGATCTCCGTGCCGCCCGGTGTGTATCGCGAAGAGATCAACATCGGCGATGAAGACGCGTTGATGTGCGTGATGCTCGGCGCAAAAAAACCGCTGACCCCGACTTACCCGCCAGAGCACCCTCTGGCCTCGATCAAACGCGGATAACGCCATGCTCCACGCCACCGATCATCTAACCCCGACGCTGACCGCCGACCTTGAAGCAAGGCTGGCCGTTAACTTCCCCCTGCGCACGCTGGACGTCGCAGGCGGGCGTCAAAGCTTGCGCGAATGCGGGAGCGGGGCAGCCATTGTGCTGTTGCACGGTATTGGCTCTGGCGCGGCGTCCTGGTTGGCGGTGGCGCAGTTGCTGGCGCAACGCGTACGGGTAATTGCCTGGGATGCCCCCGGCTACGGGGAGTCCAGCCCGCTACGTTCGCTGGCCCCGGATGCATCCGACTACGCCGAGCGCCTGCGGCAAATGCTCGACGCACTGGATATTGAGCGTTGTGTGCTGGTGGGCCATTCCCTTGGTGCAATCACGGCAACGGCCTTCGCCAGCGGCGCACAGCAACAACGGGTAAGCCGACTGGTGTTGATCAGCCCGGCCCAGGGCTATGGCCATCCATCGCGCAAGATTCAGGGCCAGGCCGTGCGTCTAAAACGCCTGGCCGATCTCGAATACCCAGGCATTCAGGCCATGGCCGAGCAACGCAGTGCCTACATGCTTTCACCCGGCGCCAGCCCCAAGGATCACGCCTGGGTGCGCTGGAACATGGCGCGGCTTAACCCCGAGGGTTATTGCCAGGCCATTGAACTGCTGTGCGGCGATGACCTGCTGCGCCACCCGCCGCTGTCGATGCCGTGCGACGTGCATTGCGGCGCCGCCGACGGCATCACCACACCCGACAGCTGCCGGGTACTGGCCCAGACCTTGGGCGCCAGCTTCAGCCTGATTGACAGCGCAGGACATGCCAGCCCTATCGAACAACCCTATGCGGTGGCAGGCCAACTGGCCATTGCCATCAAACAATCCCTGACAGGTGCATCGCTATGACAGATTCAGAACTGCCCAAGGACGCTCAGGACAAATATATCGTGCCGGGCCTGGAGCGCGGCTTGCTGCTGCTGTGCGAGTTCACGCGCAGCAACCGCACCCTGACCGCCCCCGAGCTGGCGCGGCGTCTGGCCCTGCCGCGCTCGACGATTTTTCGTCTGTTGACCACCCTTGAAACCATGGGTTTCGTCACCCGCAGCGGCAACGAATACCGCCTCGGCATGTCGGTACTGCGCCTGGGCTTCGAGTATCTGGCCTCGCTGGAACTGACCGAGCTGGGGCAACCGTTGCTCGCGCGTTTGTGTGACCGGGTCAACTACCCGAGCAACCTGGTGGTCCGCGATGGCCGCTCCATCGTGTACGTGGCCAAGGTCTCGCCACCGTCGGTGTTCTCCAGCGCAGTCAACGTCGGCACCCGCCTGCCCGCCCACGCCACGGTGCTGGGGCGCATCCTGCTGGAAGACCTGTCACTGAGCGAATTACGCGAGCTGTTCCCCGAAGAACATCTTGAACAGCACTCCCCCTGCACGCCAAAAACCGCCCTGGAACTGTTCGACATGGTGCAGGCAGACCGCGAGCGCGGTTTCGTCAGCGGCGAAGGTTTCTTCGAGTCGTCGATCTCCACCGTTGCCGCTCCGGTGCGCGATGAGTCAAGCAGGATTGTTGCCGCCCTGGGGGTGACCATTCCCACCGCGCAGATTGCCCACGTCAACTTCAACGAGTTGCTCCTGCAAGTGCGCCGCAGCGCCGACGAGCTGTCGCGGTTGCTCAACTACAACAGCGGCGCGGCCAACGATGGCCACAACCGCGTCACCGCCTTGATGAGGGATTGAGATGAGCCTCTATCAACTGCAAGGCAGCACCGCGATTGTCACCGGTGGTTCTTCGGGAATTGGCCTGGCCTGCGTCGAACTGTTGCTCGAAGCCGGTGCCGCCGTAGCTTTATGCGGGCGTAACGAAGAACGTTTGCGCAACGCCGAAGCCACCTTGCGCCAACGCTTCCCCGAAGCACGCCTGCTTGCCCAGGTGTGCAATGTTCTAGACGCAGAGTCAGTGAAGTCCTTTGCCGCCGCCAGCCTCGCAGCACTTGGCCCGGCCAGTATCTTGATCAACAACGCAGGCCAGGGCCGGGTATCGACCTTTGCCGATACCACGGACAGCGACTGGGCCGAAGAGTTGAACCTGAAGTTTTTCTCGGTGATCAACCCGATCCGCGCCTTTATGACCCAGCTGCAAAGCCTGCCCGACGCCGCCATCGTCTGCGTCAATTCACTGCTGGCCAGCCAACCGGAACCGCACATGGTCGCCACCTCGGCCGCCCGCGCCGGAGTGATGAACCTGGTGCGTTCAATGGCCACCGAATTTGCCCCTGAAGGCATTCGAGTCAACGGCATTCTGATCGGTCTGGTCGAGTCCGGCCAATGGCGCAGTCGCTTCGAGGCCCGGGAAGAGCGCGAGCTCGACTGGTCCCGGTGGACCGCCCAACTGGCGCAACGCAAACACATTCCCTTGGGGCGTCTGGGCCTGCCGATTGAAGCGGCCCGCGCGATCCTGTTTTTGGCTTCGCCTTTGTCCTCGTACACCACAGGCAGCCATATCGATGTTTCTGGAGGTCTGTCCCGCCATGCGTAATGAAAATACCGTCACCGTTGGCGCCGCCATCACTGCATTTCTTGAACAGTGCGAGGTCAAGGCCGCGTTCGGCGTGATCTCCATCCACAACATGCCGATCCTCGATGCCTTCGCCGCGCGGGGCAATATCCGCTTTGTCATGGCCCGGGGTGAAGCCGGCGCCACCAATATGGCCGATGCCTATGCCCGCACCACCGGCGGCCTGGGGGTATGCCTGACCTCTACCGGCACCGCTGCGGGTAACGCCGCGGGTGCGATGGTCGAAGCACTGACCGCTGGCACACCGCTGCTACACATCACCGGGCAAATCGAAACACCGTATCTGGACCAGGAGTTTGCTTACATCCACGAAGCCCGCGACCAGTTGACCATGCTCAAGGCCGTGTCCAAGGCCGCATTCCGGGTGCGCAGCGTCGAAACCGCCATCAGCACCCTGAAGCTCGCCGTGCAAACCGCCCTCACCGCCCCTACCGGGCCGGTCAGCGTCGAGATCCCGATCGATATCCAGTCGACCTTTATCCCCATGCCCACCGACCTGTCGCCATTGCCGATCCCCGTGGCCGTACCGTCGCCCGAAGCGCTGGACCTGGTGGCCGAGCGGCTGGCCAGTGCTACCCGCCCGCTGCTGTGGCTCGGTGGTGGGGCGCGGCATGCCGGGGCGCAGGTCAAACGCCTGCTGGAGATGGGCGTCGGTGTGATCACCTCGACCCAAGGCCGCGGGGTGGTCAATGAAGACGACGAGCGCTGCCTTGGCGCGTTTTCGCAAAACAAGCGGGTCGAACAGTTTCTGCAAAGCTGCGATGCGCTGCTGATTGCAGGTTCGCGCCTGCGCAGCAACGAAACCTTCAAGTACGCGCTGAAACTGCCGCGCAACACCCTGCGGATCGACGCCAACCCGGCCATCGAAGGCCGCAGCTACAACAGCGAACTGTTTATCTGCGGTGATGCGGCGCTGGCCCTCGACGGCCTGGCCGATCGTCTGCAAGGTCGGCTGAAAATCGACCCGACGTTCCTCGCCGACCTCAAGGCGGTGCGCGAACAATCCCGCGCCCAACTCGTTGCAGACCTTGGCCCGTATTCGGCGATGGTTGAACAGTTGCAAGGCATGACCGGGCGCAATTTTTCCTGGGTGCGCGACGTGACCTTGTCCAACAGCATCTGGGGCAATCGCCTGCTGACCCTGTTCCACCCGCGTTCGGGCGTGCATGCACTGGGTGGCGGTATTGGCCAAGGGATGCCGATGGCCATCGGTGCTGCGGTTGCGGCCGCCGAGACCGACCCTACACGCAAGGTCTTCGCCCTGGCGGGTGACGGCGGTTTCATCCTTAACCTCGGAGAGCTGGCGACGTTGGTGCAAGAGAAGGCCAACGTGGTGATCCTGCTGATGAACGACCAGCGCTACGGGGTGATCCGCAATATTCAGGACGCGGTGTATGGCAGCCGCCACTGCTACGTCGACCTGCATACCCCGGATTACGCCATGCTCGCCGAGTCGCTGAACCTGCGTCACGCGCTGGTCACCGACCTCAAGGATTTCGCCAGTGTGGTCGACGGTGCATTGGCGCAACCCGGCCCGTTCCTGCTGGAAGTCGACATGCTCAGCGTCGGCAGTTTCGCCACCCAGTTCGCCGGTCCGCCCAACAGCGAAACCAAAGCGCAAAAAGCCACGGCCTGAGGACTAGTTCATGTTGCATATCACCATGGTTGGCTGCGGCGCGATTGGCGTCGGCGTACTCGAACTGCTGGAGAGCGATGCGCAGATGTGCGTCGACTGCGTTATTGCCTCGGCTGGTTCCGAGGAACTGGTGCGCCAGCGCCTGGCGGGTTTCAAACATCCGCCGCAGGTACTGACCGCATTGCCCGCAGACGCTCGCCCCGACCTGTTGGTCGAGTGCGCCGGCCACCGCGCCATCGAAGAGCACGTACTACCGGCGCTGGAGCGCGGCATCCCGTGCCTGGTGGTGTCGGTCGGCGCACTGTCCGAGGTCGGCCTGGTGGAGCGCCTGGAAGCGGCTGCCGAGCGTGGTCAGACCTACATCCAGTTGCTGCCCGGCGCTATCGGCGGCATCGACGCTCTGTCGGCGGCCAAGGTGGGCGGGCTGGACTCGGTCAGCTACACCGGGCGCAAACCGGCCCGGGCCTGGAAAAACACCCCGGCCGATCAGGTCTGCGACCTGGACAGCATCAGCGAAGCCACGGTGATTTTTCAGGGCAGCGCCCGTGAGGCAGCGCGGCTTTATCCAAAAAATGCCAACGTCGCGGCCACCTTGTCCCTGGCAGGGATCGGACTGGACCGCACACTGGTGACCCTGATTGCCGACCCGAGCAGCGAAGAGAACGTGCATCACTTCGAAGCCCGCGGAGCTTTTGGCGGTTTTGAAATGAGCCTGCGCGGCAAGCCGCTACTGGCCAACCCGAAAACCTCGGCGCTGACCGTTTATAGCGTTGTACGCGCCTTGGGCAACCACGCGCATGTGATTTCGATATGAATTTAGCGGCAAGTTGCAAGCCAAGGACCCCCTTATGACTCTCGAACAGACCTTACCCATCTGCATTGCTGGCCAATGGCGACAAGGCCGCGGTGAGCGCTACGCCACGTGCTACCCGGCGACCGGCGAGACCGTGGCCTGGCTCAATGCCGCCAGCGTCGAAGACGTGGAAGACGCCGTGCAGGGTGCCCACCAAGCGTTTTTGCACAGTGGCTGGGCGCAGCGCAAACCCCACGAGCGGGCCAGCGTGCTGTATCGCATCGCCGAACTGATCCGCGAACGCAGCGAAGATCTGGCGCAGTTACAGCGCCAGGACAACGGCAAGCCGATCAGTGAAACTCGAGCCCTGGTAGCCAGCGCGGCCGGTACGTTCCAGTTTTTCGCCTCGGCCTGTGAAACCCTCGAAGAAACCATCACCCCGTCACGCGGTGACTTCGTCACCATGAGCGTCTACGAGCCCATGGGTGTGATCGCTGCGATCACGCCGTGGAACTCGCCGATCGCCAGCGAAGCGCAAAAGGTCGCGCCAGCACTGGCCGCGGGTAACGCCGTGGTAATCAAACCGGCCGAAATCACCCCGCTAATGGCCCTGCAACTGGCGCGTATTTGTGAGGACGCTGGTTTGCCCAAAGGCCTGCTCAGCGTGCTGCCAGGCAAGGGTTCGCTGCTGGGTGATGCCCTGACCCGCCACCCGCTGGTCAAACGTGTGTCGTTCACCGGCGGGACCAAAACCGGCAAGCACATTGCCCATATCGCCGCCGACAAAATGATGCCGGTGTCATTGGAGCTGGGTGGCAAGTCGCCGACCATCGTGCTCGATGACGCCGACCTCGACCACGCGGTGGCCGGGGTGCTGTACGGCATTTTCAGCTCGTCGGGTGAAGCCTGCATTGCCGGCTCGCGGCTGTTTGTCGCCCGTGCCCTGTATGAGCCGTTTATGGCGCGACTGGTGGCGGCCGCAGCTGAGTTGCGGGTCGGTGACCCGGCCGATGAGCGCACGCAAATGGGCCCGCTGATCAGCGCCGCGCACCGCGAGTCGGTTGAGCGCTACGTCGCCCTGGGGCTCGCCGAAGGTGGACGCCTGATGCTCGGCGGTCAGCGCTTGCGCGGTGGCGTGTACGACCAGGGTTACTTCTATCCACCGACCATCCTCGAAGGCCTGAGCAACCACCAGCAAGTCTGCCAGGAAGAGATCTTCGGCCCGGTGCTGGTGGCTATGCCGTTCGATGACGAAGCGCAACTGCTGGAGCAGGCCAACGACAGCCTGTATGCCCTCGCCGCCGGAATCTGGACCCGCGATTACAAGCGTGCCTGGGCGCTGGGACGAAAAATCCAGGCCGGTACGGTGTGGATCAACACCTACAAGCAGTTCTCGATTTCCACCCCGTTCGGCGGCTGGCGCGACAGCGGCCTGGGCCGCGAAAAAGGCCGCCTCGGCATCCTGCAGTACATGGAACAGAAAAGCCTCTATTGGGGCATGAACGAACAGCCGCTGGCCTGGGCCGGTGTGGCAAAAGAAGGTGGGTTATGAGCGTATTGGGCATTGATGAAGTCACCTACGGTGTCGAGGATCTGGACACCTGTGTACGTTTTTTCAGCGACTGGGGCCTGAGCAAAGTCAGCGAGCAGGCCGATGAGGTGATCTTTGAAACCCTCAACGGCTGCCGTGTGGTCCTCGCCGATATCAACAAGGCCGGCCTGCCGCCCGCCATCGAAGCCGGCTCGACCGTGCGCGAAGTGGTGTGGGGCGTGGCCGACACTGCCGACCTGGCGCTGTACAGCCAGCGCATCGCCAACGACCCGGGCTTTATCGAGAGCAACGGTCGTATCGGCTGCACCGATCCCAATGGCCTGGCCATCCGCCTGCAAGTAACCCGCAAGCGTGAACTGGAGATCGAGTGCAGCGGCCATAACACCTGGCAGACCAAAGGCCGGATCAATAAAGCCGCGCCGATCTACGACCGCGCCACGCCGATTGAGGTTGGCCATGTGGTGTTTTTCGTCAAGGACGTGAATGCCTGCGAAGCCTTCTACCACGAGCGTTTTGGTTTCCAGGCCTCGGATCGTTATCCGGATCGCGGCGCGTTTTTGCGCACCGCCGAAGAAGGCGGCCACCACGACCTGTTCATGCTGCAACTGCCCGCCCCGCGCGCCGGGTTGAATCACGTCGCGTTCACCGTGCGCGATGTACACGAAGTGTTCGGCGGCGGCATGCATATCTCGCGCAGCGGCTGGGCCACCGAAATTGGCCCGGGGCGCCATCCGGTGTCCTCGGCATTCTTCTGGTACTTCAAAAACCCGGCTGGCGCGCTGGTGGAGTACTACGCCGACGAAGACCAACTGACCGGCGAGTGGCAGCCACGCGCCTTCGAACCCGGCCCCACGATGTTTGCCGAATGGGCCATCGCGGGCGGCATCGATGGCAATACCCGGCGCCAGCAGCATGTCGAGGCACCGCAAGGCAAATTCCTTACCGACAAACCGAAACCCTGAACAGGAGTCGCCCATGTCTTCCCTGAATATCGCCATTGCCGGTGCCGGAATCGGCGGCCTGACCGCCGCGATTGCCCTGCAGCGCGCAGGCCACAACGTCACCGTGTTCGAACAGTCAAAGGCCTTTTTGCGGGTCGGTGCCGATATCAACCTGACCCCAAACGCCGTGCGAGCCCTTGACGGCTTGGGTGTCGGCGCGGCGGTGCGTATCCCCGCAGCCCGCCCCACTCACCGCATCAGCCGGATGTGGGACAGCGGCGAAGAAACCTCGCGCCTGGAAATGGCCGATGCCGCCGAACAGAAATACGGCGCGCCACAACTGACCATTCACCGCGCCGACTTGCTGGCTGCGCTGGCCGATGTGTTCCCGAGTGAAAACGTGCAATTTGGCAAACGTGCCGAGCAAGTGGTACAGACCGGACAAGGCATCGAATTGCACTTCAAGGACGGCAGCAGTCACGTCACCGACCTGTTGATCGGCGCCGACGGCATCCACTCGGTGGTACGCAACGCGTTGTTCGGTGACGAGCAACCACGCTTTACCGGGGTAGTCGCCTACCGCGCCGTGGTGCCCGCCGAAAGCGTGGCCCATGTGCCGAATATTCAAGCGTTCACCAAGTGGTGGGGGCCCAACCCTGAAAGCCAGATCGTGACCTTCCCGCTGAATCAGGGCCGCGACATTTTTATCTTCGCCACTACCGCGCAAGACAGCTGGCATGAAGAGTCCTGGACCAGCGTCGGGGATGCCGACGAGTTGCGCAGCCACTATCAGGACTTCCATCCCGATGCCCGCGCCCTGCTCGATGCCTGCAGCGATGTGCTCAAGACCGCACTGTACGAACGCGACCCGCTGCCGTTCTGGTCCCAGGGCGCCATGACCCTGCTGGGTGACGCGTGCCATCCGATGATGCCGTTTATGGCTCAGGGTGCAGGCCAGGCCATCGAAGACGCGGTGGTGCTCGCCCGCCATCTGCAAGACCTGACCAGCACCGGGCAAATTGCCGATGCTCTGCTCGCTTACCAGAACGCCCGCCTGCAACGCACCAGCCAGATCCAGATTGGTTCACGGGGTAATCAATGGCTCAAGGACGGCGGCAATGCCGATTGGGTTTATGGCTACGACGCCTGGACCGTACCCACGCCGAATGCGGCTTGATCGCCCCTATAAAAAACTTGCGCAGGTTAATGAAATGAGTACGACCCAACTCCCTTATGTCGAGCCGCATCAGGCCCGCAAACGTCCCAATACCCAGTTTGAAGAGCTGCTGGGCGACTCCATCGAACGCGCTTTCGGCAATGGTGTGACCGAGCTGCCTGACCTGCTCGCCCACCTCAACCGCGCCGGGCCGCCCTGCCCCCTGACCAGCGGCGAGTGGACACCTGAAGCCTATAAAAACCTGATGGCCCGGCTGGGCGAATAGCCCGCTGAGGCCCCATAAAATTAGGTAGAAGAGAAAAATGAACATGAACATAACCGTCGACCCTGTAGAAAACCTCCTGGCTAACGGCTTGAAAAACCTCTGGTTCCCGGTATTGCCCAGCGACCATCTGGGCGAAAAACCCGTGTCGATCCGCCGCCTGGGCTACAAGATCGCCCTGTGGCGCGACAATGATGGCAGCGTCCACGCCCTGGAAGATCACTGCCCCCACCGCGGCGCTCCGTTGTCCCAGGGCCCGGTGCTGGGCGACCGGCTGCAGTGCCCGTATCACGGCGTTGAAGTGCGCAGCGACGGCACCGTGACCAAAGTACCGGGCAGCCCCGGTTGCAAGCTCGAAGGCAGCCGCCCGACACGTATGTTTCACACCCGCGAAGCCGCTGGCGCGATCTTTCTCTACAACGCCGCCGAGCCCCATGTGGACACCCCGCCGGAACTGGTGCTGCCCGAACAGCTGACCTCGCCAGAGTGGAGCAGCTTCTTGTGCTACGCCGAGTGGCAAGGCGATTACCGTTATGTAATCGATAACGTCATGGACCCGATGCACGGCACCTATCTGCACAAGATGTCGCACTCCATGAGCGAAGGCGAAGCCACTGCCAAATTCGTCACCCGCGACACTGACAAGGGTTTCTTCTTCGAAAAAGAGGGCCAGCGCGGGGTGAATTTCGACTGGACCGAATTTATGGACGACAGCTGCCACTGGCTGCGTTTGGAAATCCCGTACCCGAAAACCGGCGGCCCGGGCGGCAACTTCAGCATCATCGGCAGCTACACGCCGAGCAGCCGTTCACTGTCGGCGGTGTTCCACTGGCGTTGCCGGCCGCTGACCGGCTGGCAGCGTGATACCTGGCGCTTCCTCTACAAAAACCGCCTGGAAGCACGACACTGGGCAGTGCTGGAGCAAGACCGGGTGCTGCTCGAGTTTATGGAGCCGGACGCCAATCAACGGGAAAATCTCTACCAGCACGACCTGGGTGTGGTGCGTCTGCGCCGCTACCTGAAAAACGCGGCCAAGGCTCAACTGGAGCTGATCGACGCGAAGCAATTGCCATGAACGCCGCCATCACCGCCCGCGTGCATACCCTGCGCTACGAGGCCGAAGGCATTATCAGTGTCGAATTGCGCCCTTACGGTGACACCGTGTTCGCACCTTTCGACGCGGGTTCACATATTGACCTGCACCTGCCCAACGGTCTGGTGCGCAGTTACTCGTTGCTCAACTCGCCGAGCGATCAGGGCCGTTATGTGATCGGCATCCTGCGGGATCGCAACAGCCGTGGCGGCTCGGAGTTTGTGCACGGGCAATTGCGGGTCGGCATGCAGCTGTCCATATCCAGGCCGCGCAATAACTTCGCACTGGATGAGAGCGCCCGCCACAGTGTGCTGGTGGCAGGCGGCATCGGCATCACGCCGATCTACTGCATGTTTCGCCAACTGCTGGCGCTGGGTAAATCTGCCGAGCTGATCTACTGCGCCCGTTCGCGCCAGGAAGCGGCGTTGGTGGAAGAACTCGCCGGGTTGGACGCCCGGGTGGTCTACCACTTCAACGACGAAAAAGGCGTGCCGCCGAACCTGGCGGCTTACCTGGCAGACCAGCCCGTCGATACGCACTTCTATTGCTGCGGCCCGACCCCGATGCTCGATGCGTTTGAGAGCACCTGCGAAAGTCTCGGCTATCCCCATGCGCATATCGAGCGCTTTGCGGCGGCCGAACTGCCGCCATCCACAGACGCGCAGAGCAGTTACAGCGTGGAACTGAAAAAAACCGGCAAGACGCTGTCCGTCGGGCCAGGTTTGAGTTTGCTCGACGTGTTGCTCGAAGCCGGTTGTGATATCGAATACAGCTGTCGCGAAGGGGTATGCGGGTCGTGCGAAACACGGGTAGTGGAAGGTGATATCGACCATCGCGACGGCGTGCTGACCAAAGCCGAGCGTGCGACGAACAAATCGATGATGGTCTGTGTATCGGGCTGCAAGAGCCAGCGATTGGTGCTGGATTTATAGGCTTACTGTAAATATCTGTGGGCGCGAGCAGGCTCGCCCCCACAATGACTTGCACCTGAATAAAGTTTTGCGTCGTTATAAGCAGCCGACTTCAATGTCGGCTTTTTTGTGCACGTGACAGATATACGCACAGTTAATGTGCACTTTGGTTACTCCCCAAGAGCCATGTTCCACAGGCAATACGGCGCCCTGCGTTTTATATATAAATCATTGTTTTACATAGAATTATCAATAAAAATAAAAAACAAAACAGTTGGCATAGTTTCTGCTCTATCTCTAGCGGATTTATAGAAAAGACGCCGTATCACCTATAAAACAATAAACGCATCTATCAAAGCCACTTCGCCAATTGCCGCCATCAAGGCAAGCGGGAACGTGTTGCCTGTCACTTTTCAATGCGTAACTTTGCAGGGGAGTCAAACATGAACAAGTCCGTTATATGTCTGGGACTGATGATGAGCAGTTGCGTCAGTTTTGCTGCCGAATCCGGTTCGACCGCACCCGTGGTTAAAAAGCCGTTTCCGCATATCGCCTGGCGCAGTGATGACGGTCAAAGCAGTCTCGATATTGGCGGGGCCTTGCGCACCAACTACCGCGATGAACATTGGGACACGACCGAAAACAATGGCCGCTTTTTGTTCGACACCTTTCGCCTCGATGTGCAGGCAACCTACAAGAACCTGTTCAGTGATGTCGGCTACTGGTTTCAGGATGACGGTAAACGCGCCGTGGATCGCGGTTATGTCGGCTATCGCCTGAACGACAACTCCAACCTGCAACTGGGTGCACCGTTCAAACCGTTCGGCCTGGAGCCCTATCCCCAGTTCGGCTGGAGTTATCACCTGCCGTTCTTTATGGGCTACGGCTCAAGCACGGCTTCAGGCTTGAAATACAGCTACAAGAACCCGGAGTGGGACGTGCAACTGGCCTTTTTCCCGCGCATGTTGCCGAGCGATATTCGCTTTGCACCGGAGGTCGGGCGCTATGCCGACCTCAAGGACAATGCGATCCCGGCCATCCAGTCGCGCCAGGACAACGAGAAGCGCAACCAGCTCAACGCCCGTGTCGCGCGAACCTTTATCAATGATGGCTGGAAAGCCGAGGTCGGGGCATCGGTCGCCACCGCCCAGCTGTATAACGCCACCACCAAAGACGACGGCGACTACTGGGCTGGCGGTATTCACGCCATCATCAATGCCGGGCAATGGACGGTAACCGGGCAAGGCATCCGCTATGAGTTCGACCCGAAAAACCCGGCCGGAGTCAGCAAAGACTCGGTGCTGATGGGCGGTAACGGCTTGACGCCTGCGTACCTGATCGCTTCCAAGGCCAGTCTTGGGGCGCTGAACGTAAGCTACGACATCCTCACGCCAAAACTGGGGCAGCTGAAAAAAATCAAACTGTATAACGACTACAGCCGTCTGATGAAAGACAAAAGCGGCTGGGACGACTCGCAGATGTACACCGTGGGCGCGCAGTTCTTTGCAATGCCAGTCATGGCCTGGGTTGACCTGACCTGGGCGAAAAATGCCAACCCCTACGGCGGTGCAGAAAACGGCAGCGGGTTCACCAACACAAGTTCAGTGGGTAGTAACCAGTGGTACTACCGCACCAATGTCAATATTGGCTATTACTTCTAAAACCCTCGAACTCGGCGTTTCCTTGTGGCCACAAGGCTGCAAGGAAAAACTGACAGTCGCAGCACCCCCCCCTCTACATCAGTGAACACACAACAATCCCCCGGCCCTGAAAACCAGCGGCATTTGCGCAAACGAAAAATACGCTTGATTGATATTAATTATCATTTACATATGAGAATAAGTCTCTAATATCCCCGCCTTACGTGGTCTTTGCCATACATTGCACGCTTGCGCTGCGAGCTGCCTGCAAAGTCGATCTGCCTCCCTCCCCTCTGCAGGATCTTCGACATGCTTCGTCCCTTTATGCCCATGTTGTCAGGCTCCTTGGCACTTGCTCTGTCGACCGCAGCACTGGCGGCACCGCTCAGTTTCAATCTGCCGGCTCAACCGTTATCGATTTCATTGACCCAGTTGGGTAAAGCCAGTGGCCTGCGGGTGAACTACGAGAGCCAAGCGGTCGCAGGCAAGCAGGCGCCAGCAATACATGGCCAATTGGAACCTGCGCAAGCACTTGAGCAACTGCTTGCTGGCAGCGGCCTAAGTGGCACCGTACAGGGCAACTCCGTCCATGTGCAGCCATACAAAACAGGCGTATTGAACCTCGGCGAAGTGAGTATCAATGCGCAAAGCGGCGTTGCTGGCACGGCCACCACCGAAGGCAGCGGTTCTTACACCACGGGCGCCATGAGTACTGCAGTCGGCCTGCCGTTGTCGATCCGCGAAACCCCGCAGTCGGTGAGCGTGATTACCCGCCAGCGCATGGATGACCAGGGCATGAACGACCTCAATGATGTGGTCAAGTACGCGCCGGGCATCACCCTGCGCAAGTTCGGCGGAGACCGCCAACAGTTTCTGGCCCGTGGTTTTATCGTCGATAACCTGATGTACGACGGCCTGCCGACCAGCCTCAGTACTTTCACCCTGGACACCATCGCCGGGGCAGACTTGGCGATGTATGACCGGGTTGAAGTGGTGCGTGGTGCCACCGGGTTGATGAGCGGAGCCGGCAGCCCGTCGGCGACCCTCAACCTGGTGCGCAAGCGCCCTACGGCCACGCCGCAAGTCAGTATCACCACCAGTGCCGGCAGTTGGGATCGCTACCGCACCGAGGTGGACGCATCGAACAAGCTCAATGAAACAGGCACGCTGCGCGGGCGCCTGGTAGCCGCGTATGAAGATGACAAGAGCTATATCGATGAACGCGACAAATTGCGTCAGACTTTTTACGGTGTGCTGGAAGCCGACCTGAGCGACTCAACCACCTTGACCCTGGGCGCGTCCAAGCAGCGCGACGATGCAACCTCGGACTGGGGGAGCCTGCCAGCCGGGCCGAATGGCGAAGACTTGCACCTGCCGCGCCACACCTTCTTGAGCAACGATTGGGCCTACTGGAACCGGGACAATGTGAGCCTGTTCACCGACCTCACCACCCACTTCGACAACGGCTGGACCTCACGGCTGGCGTTCGCCAGGATCTGGGCCGAGTCCAATACCTTCTCCAGTTACTTGAATGCACCCAAGAGCGGAGGTTTCACTCAGTCCTCGGGCCAATACGACACCACCGATGTGCAGACCAACCTCGATGGCTCCTTATCCGGTCCGTTTCAGTTGTTTGGCCGTGAGCATGAACTGACCGTTGGCGCCAGCAGTCGCCAGGAGAAGTTCGACCAAAAAGGTGGCTTCTGGTCAAAGGCCACCCCGATCGATATCTACAACTTCGACCCCGGCGTGATTCCCAAGCCCGACATTGCTGATCGCACACCCTATCAAAGCCAAAACACGGCAACCGAGAGGGGCATTTATGCCGCGGCCCGGTTCAACCCGTTCGACCCGCTGCACGTCATCATTGGCAGCCGGTTAAGCTGGTACGACTACGACAACCGAGCGGGCACGGGTGACTACAAAGTCACTCAGCAAATCACCCCTTACGCGGGTGTCATCTACGACCTGAACGACACATATTCGGTCTACGCCAGCTACACCGAGATTTTCAAACCGCAAACGCAGCAGGACGTGAGCGGCTCTGTTCTGAAACCAATGACCGGCGAAAGTTATGAGGTGGGGATCAAGGGTGAGTATTTCGACGGTGAACTGAATGCATCGCTGGCGCTGTTCGACATGACCCAGGAAAACCGCGCCTATGCACTCGATACCCAGCCTGCCGGTTGCCGGGCCACCAACCGCACCTGCTACGAAGCCGCGGGAGAAGTCCGCAGCCGTGGGCTTGACGCGGAAATCAGTGGTGCCCTCACCCCGAACTGGCAAGCCTCGGCAGCCTACACCCTGGTGCTGAGCCAGTACGTCAAGGACAAGGCCTTTGACAAGGGCAACCTGTTTGCGCCCAACCAGCCCAAACACCTGTTCAAGGCCGCAACCACCTATCACTTGCAAGGTGACCTGGAAAAAATGCGCATTGGCGCTGACGTACTGGCCCAAAGCGCAACTTACGGCCGGGTCGGCAATGGCCATGCCGAACAGGACGCCTACGCCGTGGTGGGCCTGATGGCGGGCTATCGCGTCAATGAGCACTGGGACGCACGGGTGAATCTGAACAACGTGCTCGACCAGAAATACTGGCAGGGCATCCCGACTGCCACCGGCAGCGGTACCTATGGTGACCCGCGCAATGTGATGTTTTCCCTGAAATGGTCGCTGTAACACGCGCCAACTGACGCCCGACAAAGAACCTGCAAGGCCAACTCTCTGTGGGAGCGAGCCTGCTCGCGAAGGCAGATCATTCGCGAGCAGGCTCGCTCTCACAAAGAAGTCACTGGTCTGCGCACCGTGATTAAGCCCGAGAACCGAAAAACGCTTTATCCAATACGCCAAGTACTGTTCGTCGGGTTCAGATTAATACCGTAATCCTTGTAGGAAGCGCCCCACATACCCGCTGCGACTGCACTTTTAGACTTCAAGCACCCCCATCAAACGGAAGGTTACTTGTGTCTAAATTCATTTCTCTGTTCTTGTTTTTCACCCTTGTCGGCTCCACCCTTGCTACCGCTTCTGAGGCTCGAAAACCTTATCCTTGGGCCGTCCAGACGGTTCATGAAACCTCTGCACCACACCATGTCAAAAAGGTCATCAACCGCGCACATACCTTGCTTGGCATCCCTTATCTGTGGGGCGGCATGTCACTGGAAAAGGGCTTCGATTGCAGCGGCATGCTGGTGTATCTGTTCAAGAACGAAGCCAATATCCATGTACCAAGAACCACCGCAGCCATGCTCAGCGCGAAATTGCAAAAAGTCGACCGGCATAATCTGAAACCTGGGGATGCGGTATTTTTCCGCACTCAGGGCGGCACACGCAGCAATCACGTTGGCCTGTACATCGGCGACAACCGCTTTATCCATGCACCCCGCACCGGCAAAACGATCCGCATCGACTCGATGGACAATTCCTACTGGAAGAAAAACTACACTACTGCCCGCCGCTTCTAAGCCCAGGCACAAGGACATAACCGCTCAGAGAAGCGGACGCATTGATGGATCTATCGAGTATTGAGGTATCAGCGAGGGGTTTAGGGGTAAGCCCCTCGCATTGTGATCAGTCACTAATAACTTTTTAAACCCAGATGCCCACGCAGTGTCGGGTGTTCATACGCCGTGCGCAGGTAGCCGCGACGTTGCAGGATCGGCACTACCGATTCGGTGAACTCCTTAAAGGTGCCCGGCAGATACGCTGGCGATACGACATAACCGTCGCAAGCGCCCTGCTCCAGCCAGTCGATCAGTTGCTGCGCCACGCTTTGTGCAGTGCCCACCAGTTGCGGCACTCGGATGCTGGCGGCCATGATCGCGCCGTATTCTCCAAGGGTGATATCGCGTTCCAGACGCAGCTTTTGCGCGATCACGTCCGGTGTCGTCGAGTGCCTGGCGATATCGAGCAGGCGGGTGTCCAGCGGGAACTGGGTGAAGTCGAAATTCGACTGGGTAGACAAGGTGATAACCCCCAGCTCAGGGTTGGCCAGCGCATTGTGCTCATCACGCTTTTTGATCGCCTCGGCTTCAGTGCCGCCAATAAACGGCATGACCGCGGTGAGGATTTTGCAATCGTCCGGGTTGCGACCAATGGTGCGCATTTGCTGGTGGATGTCCTGGCGGAATTCAAGCATGCGCTCCACCCGGCTGTTGATACTGAAAATCACCTCTGCCCAACGCGAACCAAACTGCCGACCACGCCCCGAAGCCCCGGCCTGGATCAACACCGGCTGGCCCTGCGGCACACGCGGAATATTCAGCGGCCCCTCACAGTCGAAGAAAGTACCGCTGTGCTTGAACGCATCAATCTTGCTCGCGTCCGCGAGGATGCCCCGAACCTTGTCCAGCACCAGCGCATCGGGCTGCCAGCTGTTCCACAGTTTGAGCACCAGTTCGACAAACTCATCGGCACGGGCGTAGCGCTGATCATGGGCCAAGTGCTGCGCTTGGCCAAACAGGCGCGCCTCGCTGTCATTCATCGAGGTCACGATATTCCAAGCGCTGCGGCCTCTGGAAATATGATCCAGAGAAGCGATCGCTCGCGCCACATGGGGCGGTTGGTAGTAGGTGGTGGAGCGCGTCAGCCCCAGGCCAATGTGTTTGGTGTGACCGGCCAACAGGCTGAGAATCGGTAACGGATCCAGCCGCGCAGCATCCTGGGCACCCAGCTCAAAAGAGCGCGCACGGGATTGCCCGGCCTGATCGCCAACCGCCAGCCGATCGGCAAAAAACAGCAGGTCGAAGCAGCCATCCTCGAGGGTTTTAGCGATTTCGATGTAGTAGTCGGGGTCGAGAAAGTGGCTATGGGTTTGCGGATGACGCCATACCGCGTGGCTATGTACCACGGGGCCCGAAAGCATGAACCCCGCCAATGCCATTTGCTTGGCCATAAGGATTTCCTTGTTGATCAGAGTGCGCGGTCAAACATGGGAGTGACGTCGTACGGCTTTTTAAGCAGCTTGGCGTCATAGAGGAAATCAGAGGTGGCCTGGGCCTCGCTGATGATGGTGGGCGAAATCGGCAACACGGTGATGGCGTCGCGCTTGAACCAGGCTTTGGCAATTTCCGGGGAGGACTGGTTAGCCTTGGACCAGGCAACGGCGTACTCATCGACATGGCTTTGGCTCCATACCCGGGCACGGGTCAGGCGCGCAACAAAGTCCTTGATGATTTCGCCTTTTTTCGCCAGTACAGGCTCATAGGCCACCACGTAAGTCGGTGCGCTCATCAGCCCCTTGGCGTTACGGATCAGGGTACTGCCCTCTTTCTCCTGCAACGAGACATAGGGTTCCCACGTGCCAAACGCGTCGATATCGCCCTGGCTCAGCGCCATGCTGGCTTCAGCCGGCAGCAGGTATTTGTAGGTCACGCTGTCGCGTGCAACCCCTGCCTCATCCAGAGCCTTGAACATCATTTGCTGGCTCCAGGAACCGTTCCAGATAGCGACGGTTTTACCTTTGAGATCAGCCACCGACTGAATCCCCGGGCGGGCCACGATACCTACACCGTTCAGGCTGGTTTGCGTACTGGCCACCACCTTCACCGGGGCACCATTGGCCGCCAGGCTAATCACCGGCGTATCACCAACGACGCCAATATCCAGCGCACCGCTGGCAACCGCCGAGGCCACTGGCGAGCCAGTATTGAAGCGCTTGAAGTCGATGGTATAGGGCAAGTCCTTGAGCTCACCCGAAAGCTCTAAAACAATGCGATTGGAGAAGAACTGATCCCCCACCACCAAGGTCAATGGCGCAGCTGCACAGGCCGATGCGCCATGCAGTGCCAGAGAGGCCACACCCAGCAGGGCCAGCAGTTTTTTACGAGTTGTCATTAAGGATCCCTACAGAGTTAACGGCTAACTCAACCATCTGTAGGCATGCAGTCTGGCATTGAGAAAAGAGGCTTTATGGATCGCCAAGCGTGGCGTTTTTAGAAGCTAGCGCAATAAATACATAACTGGTTAATACTTTTAAGTCATATCAATAGAACCCTGTCCGGGTATTTGGTTAGCTGTTTTTGGTATTAAGAATTTTCCCGTTCCAGGTTTAGGGTGGCCTCACCAGACCACTGGGCCTAATCGCATTTACTTCACTCATTACAGCGCCAGCGCGCCCTTGAGCGCAGGCCCGGCAAGGTCAGATTGCATGCCTAATCCAGATTTGAATATTTGGGGCACAGCCCCAACCGCCCGTTATGAACAACTGGCCGCGCCCTTTCGCCCACTGTTTGAACACATCAGCGCGCAAGCCGCGGAGGCGGATGGCTCGCGCAGCAGCCTGGCCACGGTGATCCAGCAATTGAATGCATTGGGCTTGCCGCGGTGGCGCCTGCCGCAAGCTTATGGCGGGCACGGCGCAACGTTGGTCGAGTTGCTCACCCTGCTGACCGAGTTATCCGCCGCGGACTCAAACATCACCCAGGCCCTGCGCGGGCATTTTGGTTTTTGCGAAGAAGTACTCGTCTCGAAGGATCTCGACTGGCAGGCAAAATGGCTGGACACGCTGAGCCAGGGCGCACTTCTCTCCCCGGGCAGTACCGAAGTCGGCACCCAGACCCGTGGCGAATTCGGCACACGCATCCATCGGGCTGAAGACGGCTCGTTGCGTATCAGCGGTAAAAAGTTCTACACCACTGGTGCGCTTTACAGCGACCTGATCAACACCATCGGCACCGGTGAAGACGACACGCTGTACAGCGTGGTGGTCGACCTTAAAGCGCCGGGAGTACAGATCATTGATGACTGGAACGGTTTTGGCCAACGCCTGACGGCAAGCGGCACCTGCATCTTCGAAAATGTACGGCTGGATGACGAGCCGCGCGCCACCGACCAGCGTTTTGCCTATGGGCAGTCGTTCTTTCAGATCTATCACCTGAGCACCCTGGCCGGTATCGCCCGCCGAGCCGCCTTGAGTGGCGCCGAAGAACTGAGCAATCGATCCAGGACCTTTTCCACGGGCAATGCCGACATTGCCGCGCAAGACGTACAACTGCTGCAAGTGATCGGCGAAGTCGCCAGCCAGGCCTACGCCGCACAAGCCATTACCCGACAAGCTGCAGAGCGTCTGGAGAGCACCGCGCAATACACGATAGCCAGTGACAAGCCCCTGCCCCATGACGATCCGCAGGTCGCACAGGCCGAGCTGGAGGTTTGCCTGGCGGTAAATCCGGTGGTGGACGCGACGCTGGCGGCAACCACCGCGCTGTTCGATGCCCTGGGCGCCAGCGCCACTGCAAGTAACAAGGCGCTGGATCGCCTGTGGCGAAACGCCCGCACCCTGGCCAACCACAACCCCCGGGTATACAAGTCGCGCATCGTCGGCAACTACCTGGTCAACGGCATAGTGCCACCCTCGCAGTGGCGGGTAGGCGTGGCCAAAGGCTGAACATCGCGAGTTCTTTCGGCACCAAGCCATCGATAAAAAGGATATACACTGGGGCACATCTATAAAAACAGCCCACTGGGTAATCCCCCATGATGACTTTGCGTCAGATCCGCCACTTTATTGCCGTGGCCGAGACCGGTTCGATCTCGGCCGCCGCCCAGGCGGTGTATATCTCACAATCGACATTGACCCTGGCCATCCAGCAACTGGAGCAGGAAATCGGTGTCAGCCTGTTCAACCGCCATGCCAAGGGCATGACCCTGACCCACCAGGGCCACCAGTTCCTGCGCCAGGCGCATCTGATTCTGGCGACTGTCGACAACGCCAAGCGTAGCCTTCAGCAGAGCACCGACCAGGTGGCCGGGCAGTTGATCGTAGGCGTGACCAGCCTCGTTGCCGGTTACTACCTTGCAGACTTGCTGACCCGCTTCCAGCGCGCTTATCCCAACGTCGAAATTCGAGTAATGGAAGACGAACGCCCTTATATCGAGCATTTGCTGGTCAGCGGCGAAATTGATGTCGGGGTACTGATCCTCTCCAACCTCGAAGACCGCCACGCCTTGCAGACCGAAGTGCTGACCCACTCCCCCCACCGGCTATGGCTGCCGGCCCAGCACCCGTTGCTGGAACGCGACAGCATCAACCTTGCCGACGTGACCCGCGAGCCCCTGATCCAGTTGAACGTCGATGAAATGGACAGCAATGCCCAGCGCCTGTGGTCCCGGGCGGGCCTGCAACCGCGCATCACTTTGCGCACCGCCTCGACCGAAGCGGTACGCAGCCTGGTGGCTGCAGGGTTGGGCGTGTCGATCCAGCCGGACATGACTTACCGGCCATGGTCACTGGAGGGCGACATCATCGAAGCACGGCCCATAGCGGATCTGAACCAGACCCTCGACGTCGGCCTGGCCTGGCGCCGCGGTACTGCGCGCCCGGCGTTGGTAGATCCGTTCCTGACAGTCGCCCGGGAGCAACCCCACGGCGGGCGCAAGCCATCTATTTAATCGAACGCCACCTTCAGTATTAAGTATTTGTCGACCTCGGAGCCCAAGACTAATCTTGTTACATCTATAAGACGGTCGGGGCCCCAGTCACAGGGAGCACCATGACCACACAAGAAAAGAGAACCCGCAAAATGTCAGCCGCCCAGACCCCGTTGTTCACCGCACTATTAATCGATGGTGAACTGGTCGCAGGCCAAGGTATGGCTGAGCCAATCCTCAACCCCGCAACCGGTGAAGTGCTGACCCACATCGCCGAAGCCAGCTCCGAGCAGGTCGAGGCCGCGATCCTCGCCGCCCACCGCGCGTTCGCTGGCTGGGCACGGACCACGCCGCAGCAACGCTCGAACCTGCTGCTGGAGATCGCTAATGCGATCGAAAAGAACGCCGACTTGCTCGCCCGCCTCGAATCGCTGAACTGCGGCAAGCCACTGCACCTGGCCCGCAAGGACGATCTGAGCGCCACTGTCGATGTGTTCCGCTTCTTCGCCGGCGCCGTGCGCTGCCAGACCGGCCAGCTCAGCGGCGAATACCTGCCGGGCTACACCAGCATGGTGCGCCGCGATCCGATTGGGGTGGTGGCATCGATTGCGCCATGGAACTACCCCATCATGATGGCCGCCTGGAAAATCGCCCCCGCGCTGGCCGCTGGCAACACGCTGGTATTCAAGCCTTCCGAGCACACTCCGCTGTCGATTCTGGCCCTGGCGCCAGCACTGGCCCAGATCCTGCCACGCGGGGTGATCAACATTATCTGCGGCGGTGGTGAAAGCGTGGGCAGCTGTCTGGTCAGCCACCCCAAAGTGCGCATGGTTTCGCTGACCGGCGATATCGTCACCGGGCAAAAAATCCTGTCGACCGCCGCCAAAACCCTCAAGCGCACGCACCTGGAACTCGGCGGCAAGGCCCCGGTGATTGTCTGCAATGATGCGGACATTCAAGCCGTGGTTGAAGGCGTGCGCACCTATGGTTATTACAACGCCGGCCAGGACTGCACCGCAGCCTGCAGGATTTATGCACAGGCCGGAATTTATGACCGACTGGTAGCCGAGCTCGGTGCCGCCGTCAGCAGCCTGCGCTTTGCCGGTAAACGCGACACCGACAACGAGATCGGCCCGCTGATCAGCACCCGCCAGCGCGACCGCGTATCCAGTTTCGTCGAGAGGGCCCTCGGCCAACCGCATATTGAACGCATCACCGGTGCGGCCGTGCATTCAGGTGCTGGCTTCTATTACCAGCCCACCCTGCTGGCCGGGTGCAAACAGAGCGATGAAATTGTTCAGCGCGAAGTGTTCGGGCCCGTGGTCACAGTGACCCGCTTCGACGAACTCGCCCAAGCCGTGGACTGGGCCAACGACTCCGAATACGGCCTCGCCTCCTCGATCTGGACCCAAAACCTGGACAAGGCAATGCAGGTTGCGGCACGCCTGCAATACGGTTGCACCTGGATCAACAGCCATTTCATGTTAGTCAGCGAGATGCCCCACGGCGGGCTCAAGCGCTCGGGCTATGGCAAGGATTTGTCCAGCGATTCGCTGCAGGACTACAGCGTGGTGCGGCATATCATGGCCCGCCACGGGCAACATCTATGAAAAACAGCATCCCCTAATAACAAGCCGCTCACGGCACAACATCACGTTCAAAACTGCCCCGACCATAATTAAAAAAGAGGGAAACCCCATGTTCGTGCACAAGACCGCAATGCTCAGTGCAATCACCACCGCGCTGCTGGCCAGCGCCACGCTCCAGGCCGGCGAACCGCTCAAAGCCGTCGGTGCAGGCGAAGGCCAGCTGGATATCGTTGCATGGCCCGGCTACATCGAGCGGGGCGAGAGCGACAAGGCTTATGACTGGGTAACCGGTTTCGAAAAAGAAACCGGCTGCAAGGTCAACGTCAAGACCGCCGCCACCTCCGATGAAATGGTCAGCCTGATGGCCAAGGGTGGCTATGACCTGGTCACCGCCTCCGGCGACGCATCGTTACGGTTGATCGTCGGCAAGCGCGTACAGCCGATCAATACGGCGCTAATCCCGAACTGGAAAAACATCGACCCGCGACTCGCCAATGCGCAGTGGTACGTGGTCAACCAGCAAACCTACGGCACCCCGTATCAGTGGGGCCCGAACGTACTGATGTACAACACCGGTGTGTTCAAAACCGCGCCTGACAGCTGGAGCGTGGTGTTCAATGCGCAGAACCTGCCCGACGGCAAACCGAACAAGGGTCGCGTGCAAGCCTACGACGGCCCGATCTACATTGCCGACGCGGCGCTGTACCTGAAGACCGCCAAGCCGGAACTGGGCATCCAGAGCCCCTATGAACTGACTGAAACCCAATACCAGGCCGTGCTTGAACTGCTGCGTGCCCAGCAACCATTGATTCACCGCTACTGGCACGACACTACCGTGCAAATGAGCGACTTCAAAAACGAAGGCGTGGTCGCGTCCAGCGCCTGGCCGTATCAAGTCAACGGCCTGATGAACGAGAAACAGCCAATCGCCTCGACCATCCCCAAGGAAGGCGCCACGGGCTGGGCCGACACCACCATGTTGCACGCCGAGGCCAAGCACCCCAACTGTGCTTACAAGTGGATGGACTGGTCGCTGCAACCCAAGGTCCAGGGCGACGTAGCCGCCTGGTTTGGTTCGTTACCAGCAGTGCCGGCAGCGTGCAACTCGAGCGAACTGTTGGGCGCACAAGGCTGCAAGACCAACGGTTTTGACCAGTTCGAGAAGATCGCCTTCTGGAAAACCCCGCAGGCTGAAGGCGGTAAATTTGTGCCGTACAGCCGCTGGACCCAGGACTACATCGCGATCATGGGCGGTCGCTAAGCCCTCTTCGCCAGCAGGCTCACTTGCGCATTTGATTGCACTCCCCCGTGGGAGCGAGCCTGCTCGCGCAGCTTTTAAAGATTCTGTTTTTTGGAGCACCGCACCATGACACTTGCAGTCCAGTTCACCCAAGTTTCCCGTCAATTCGGCGAGGTGAAAGCCGTTGACCGGGTTTCCATCGATATCAAGGACGGCGAGTTCTTCTCCATGCTGGGCCCATCCGGCTCGGGCAAAACCACCTGCTTGCGTCTGATCGCAGGCTTCGAACAACCGAGCGCAGGCTCGATCCGCATTCATGGCGAAGAAGCCGCCGGGCTGCCGCCGTACCAGCGTGATGTGAACACCGTCTTCCAGGATTACGCTCTGTTCCCGCACATGAACGTTCGCGACAACGTCGCTTATGGCTTGAAAGTCAAAGGCGTCGCCAAGGCCGAGCGCCAGATGCGCGCCGAAGAGGCGCTGGATATGGTCGCCCTTGGTGGTTACGGCGAGCGTAAACCGGTGCAGTTGTCCGGCGGCCAACGCCAACGCGTGGCCCTGGCCCGCGCCCTGGTCAATCGCCCCCGCGTGTTGCTGCTCGACGAGCCCCTGGGCGCTCTCGACCTGAAGCTGCGCGAACAGATGCAAAGTGAGCTGAAAAAGTTGCAACGCCAGCTCGGCATCACGTTCATCTTTGTCACCCACGACCAGACCGAAGCGCTATCGATGTCTGACCGTGTAGCCGTGTTCAACAAGGGCCGCATCGAACAAGTTGATACCCCGCGCAATCTGTACATGAAACCGGCAACCACCTTCGTCGCCGAATTCGTCGGCACCTCCAACGTGATCCGCGGTGATTTGGCGCGTCGATTGAGCGGCAACCCGCAGGCGTTTTCAATTCGTCCCGAGCATGTACGTTTCGCCGAGGGCCCCTTGGCCAGCCACGAGATCGAAGTCAGTGGCCTGCTGCACGATATTCAATACCAAGGCAGCACCACCCGCTATGAGCTGAAACTGGAAGACGGCCAGACCCTGAACATCAGCCGCGCCAACGTGCAGTGGCTGGATGTCAGTGCCCAGCACCAGACAGGGCAGCGCATCAGCGCCCGCTGGGCACGCGAGGCCATGGTCGCGCTGCACAACACCGTTACAAGCGGGGTGTGAGATGAACAGCGTGGCTATCCCTCAAACCCAGGCCGGTAACTCGCCTCTGCGCAGGTTCTCCAACCTGTTGTACCGGCGCCCCAACCTCTACCTGTCGATGCTGCTGGTGCCGCCGTTGCTGTGGTTTGGCGCGATCTACCTGGGCTCGTTGTTGATGTTGCTATGGCAAGGTTTTTACACCTTCGATGACTTCACCATGGCGGTCACTCCCGACCTGACCCTGGCAAATTTTGCAGCGCTGTTTCAGCCGTCAAACTTCGACATCATCGTGCGCACTCTGAGCATGGCCATTGTCGTGTCAATCGCCAGTGCCGTTGTCGCATTTCCGATTGCCTACTACATGGCGCGCTACACCACCGGTAAAACCAAAGCGTTTTTCTACATCGCGGTGATGACGCCGATGTGGGCCAGTTACATCGTCAAGGCTTACGCCTGGACGCTGCTGCTGGCCAAGGGCGGCGTGGCGCAGTGGTTCGTTCAGCACCTGGGGCTGGAACCGGTATTGCAGTTTGTACTGGGCATTCCGGGGGTCGGCGGCAGTACATTGTCGACCTCGCACCTTGGCCGTTTCATGGTGTTCGTCTACATCTGGCTACCGTTCATGATATTGCCGATCCAGGCCTCTTTGGAACGCTTGCCGCCCTCCCTGCTGCAAGCCTCGGCCGACCTTGGCGCCAAGCCGCGCCAGACCTTTATGCAGGTGATTCTGCCGCTGTCGATTCCGGGCATTGCCGCCGGTTCGATCTTCACGTTTTCACTGACGCTGGGCGACTTTATCGTGCCGCAACTGGTCGGCCCGCCAGGCTACTTCGTTGGCAGCATGGTGTACGCCCAACAAGGCGCAATCGGCAACATGCCGATGGCTGCCGCCTTCACGCTGGTGCCGATCGTGCTGATCGCCATTTACCTGTCCATCGTCAAACGTCTGGGGGCCTTCGATGCGCTCTGATCCAAAGAAACCGGCGTCGGAAAAACAAGGCGATCAAGCATCCCTGGGCCTGAAAATCGCAGCCTGGGGCGGGTTGGTGTTTTTGCACTTCCCGATCCTGATCATCTTCATGTACGCCTTCAACACCGAGGAAGCGGCCTTCAGCTTTCCGCCCAAGGGGTTCACCCTGCACTGGTTCAGCGTGGCGTTTTCGCGCCCCGACGTACTGGAAGCGATCAAGTTGTCGGCACAAATTGCTGCGATTGCAACGCTGATTGCGATGGTGCTCGGCACCTTGGCTTCGGCGGCGTTGTACCGCCGGGATTTCTTCGGCAAGCAAGGCATCTCATTGATGCTGATCCTGCCGATTGCCCTGCCCGGGATCATCACCGGTATCGCGTTGCTGGCGACATTCAAGTCATTCGGCATCGAACCCGGGATGTTCACCATCATCGTCGGCCATGCGACTTTCTGCGTAGTGATCGTCTACAACAACGTAATCGCGCGCTTGCGCCGCACCTCCCACAGCCTGATCGAAGCGTCGATGGACTTGGGGGCTGATGGCTGGCAAACCTTCCGCTACATCATGTTACCGAGCCTGGGCTCGGCGTTGCTCGCAGGCGGGATGCTGGCATTTGCATTGTCGTTCGATGAAATCATCGTCACCACGTTCACTGCTGGTCATGAGCGCACCTTGCCGCTGTGGCTGCTCAACCAGCTCAGCCGCCCAAGGGACGTGCCGGTCACCAACGTAGTCGCCATGCTGGTGATGATGGTGACCATGCTGCCAATTCTCGGCGCCTATTACCTGACCCGTGGTGGCGAAAGCGTAGCGGGCAGTGGCGGTAAATAACCGACAGCGACTCCCCCACTGTGGGAGCGAGCAGGCTCGTTCCCACAGTGATCAAAATAATTCGATAAGGACGCAGCCATGCAAACCAAACTCTTGATCAACGGCCAACTGATTGACGGCGAAGGCCCCGCCCAACCGGTGCTCAACCCGGCACTCGGCAGCGTGCTGGTGCACATCAACGAAGCCAGCGAGGCCCAGGTCGATGCCGCCGTGCGTGCCGCCGATGCCGCGTTTGACAGCTGGTCGCAAACCCCGCCAAAGGACCGCTCACTGCTGTTGCTCAAAATCGCCGATACCATCGAAGCCCACGGGCAAGAGCTGGCCAAACTGGAATCGGACAACTGTGGCAAACCCTACAGCGCCGCATTGAACGACGAGATTCCGGCGATTGCCGATGTATTCCGCTTCTTCGCTGGCGCCAGCCGCTGCATGAGCGGTTCGGCCGGCGGTGAATACCTGCCGGGGCATACCTCGATGATCCGCCGCGACCCGGTGGGTGTGATCGCCTCTATCGCGCCCTGGAACTACCCGCTGATGATGGTTGCCTGGAAAATCGCCCCGGCCCTGGCTGCCGGTAATACCGTGGTGCTCAAACCGTCGGAGCAAACCCCGCTGACAGCATTGCGTCTGGCTGAGCTGGTGTCAGATATCCTCCCGGCTGGCGTGCTTAACCTGGTGTTCGGCCGCGGTCAGACGGTGGGCAGCCCACTGACCACTCACCCCAAAGTGCGCATGGTGTCGCTGACTGGCTCGATTGCCACCGGTTCGAACATCATTTCCAGTACCGCTGACAGCGTCAAACGCATGCACATGGAGCTGGGCGGCAAGGCCCCGGTGATTATCTTTGACGACGCTGACATCGACGCCGCCGTGGAAGGCATCCGCACCTTCGGTTTCTACAATGCAGGGCAAGACTGCACCGCCGCCTGCCGCATCTACGCCCAGGAAGGCATCTACGACAAGTTCGTCGAAAAGCTCGGCGCGGCGGTAAGCAGCATCAAGTACGGCTTGCAGGACGACCCATCGACCGAACTCGGCCCGCTGATCACCGCTCGCCACCGCGACCAGGTTGCCGGGTTTGTCGAGCGCGCGGTGGCGCAGCCGCATATCCGTTTGATCACCGGTGGCAAGGCGGTTGAAGGCGAGGGTTTCTTTTTCGAACCGACCGTATTGGCCGACGCCCTGCAGGACGATGAAATTGTCCGCCGCGAAGTATTCGGGCCCGTGGTGTCAGTGACCAAGTTCACCGATGAAGCACAGGTGCTGGGCTGGGCCAACGACTCGGACTACGGCTTGGCGTCGTCGGTCTGGACCTCGGACGTAGGTCGCGCACACCGTTTGTCTGCACGCTTGCAGTACGGCTGCACCTGGGTCAACACCCACTTTATGCTGGTCAGCGAAATGCCTCACGGCGGTCAGAAACTGTCCGGTTATGGCAAGGACATGTCCATGTACGGACTGGAGGACTACACCACCGTGCGACATGTGATGTTCAAGCACTAACCGCTTCGCGAGCAGGCTCGCTCCTGCATCTTGACCGCACTCCCCCTGCGGGAATGAGCCTGTTCGCGAAGGACTCTGCGCGATTTAAAAACAATAACCGCCGATCCCGGCAGCGCCATCAGCGCCTTGCCACGGTTTCGGCCATCCAAAATCCGCCGTTCTTCCGGAGCCAGCACACCATGAGTGCATCCCCCGACCTCTCTGCCACCATCGACGATAGCGACGCCGAGCAACTGCGCAAACTGGGTTACACCTCCAATTTCAATCGCAGCATGAGCCTGTGGGAGAACTTCGCCCTGGGCTTCACCTATCTCTCTCCGGTCGTAGGGGTTTATACCCTCTTCGGTCTGTGCCTCGCCGCAGGCGGGCCTCCGATGTTCTGGGCCTACCTGCTGGTCGGTTGCGGCCAAATGCTGGTCTGTCTGATTTTTGGTGAAGTGGTTTCACAGTTTCCTATTTCCGGTGGCGTCTACCCATGGGCTCGTCGCTTGGTAGGCAAGCGCTGGGCATGGATGGTCGGCTGGATCTACTCCATCGCACTGTGCGTCACCATCGCCGCCGTGGCAGTCGGTGCCGGCCCGTACCTGGCCGCAATGATGGGCTTTGAGCCGAGCAATAACACCAACATCATCATCGCGCTGGTTTTGACCCTGTTCGCCACCCTGGTCAATCTCAGCGGGACCAAGGTGCTGGCACGCATCGCCATGTTCGGCTTCCTGTGCGAGCTGATCGGCGCCGTGATCGTCGGCGTTTACTTGTTGGTTTTCGAACGTCACCAGCCACTCGGGGTGCTGTTCAACACCTTTGATATCAGCGTCGATGGCTCGTATCTGCCAGCCTTCCTCACTGCCTCGCTTGCGGGAATGTTTCTGTACTACGGCTTTGAAGCGTGCGGCGATGTGGCCGAAGAAACCCCAAACCCGAGCAAGCAAATCCCGGTAGCCATGCGTATGACCATCTATATCGGCGGGATCGCGGCGATGTTCGCCTGCCTCGCGCTGATTCTGGCGGTTCCGGACATGCAGGCTGTGATCAACGGCACCGACAAGGACCCGGTGACCACCATCCTCAATAACGCCTTCGGTCCAGTTGGCTCAAAAGTGGTGATGGGCGTGGTCATGATTTCCTTCATCTCCTGTGTGATTAGCCTACAAGCCGCTGCCAGTCGCCTGCTGTACTCCTACGCACGGGATGAAATGGTCATTGGCAGCTCAGTGCTGAAGAAAATTTCACCTGCAACTCAGGTGCCGGTGGCAGCACTGTTTGTGTCCGGCGTCCTGCCCGCTCTGATCATTGCACTGGGCTTCTTTCTGCAAGATGCGGTGGCAACCATCGTCAGCTTCGCTGCGATCGGCATTTACCTTGCGTTCCAGATGATCGTGCTCGCGGCACTTTACGCGCGCGCCAAAGGCTGGAAACCCAGCGGCAAATTCACCCTCGGCGCCTGGGGCTGGCCGGTGAATATCGGCGCTTTGGTCTACGGTATCAGCGCAATTATCAACATGGCTTGGCCGCGCACCCCGGATGCCCCGTGGTACATCAACTACGCCATGCTCCTGAGCACGGCCATCGTCATCGGTCTGGGCCTGCTCTACATGTGGCTCGCCAAACCGTATGACCACGGCACAGCCCCAGCGGGTGATGCTTGGCAGATCAGCCGATAACTGCATTTCACCCCCC
Source organism: Pseudomonas sp. ML2-2023-6 (assembly GCF_037055265.1). NCBI lineage: Bacteria > Pseudomonadati > Pseudomonadota > Gammaproteobacteria > Pseudomonadales > Pseudomonadaceae > Pseudomonas > Pseudomonas sp. ML2-2023-6. Next base: position 4,458,497 of record NZ_CP146347.1, read on the forward strand.
GATACCGCAGCGCTTATAACAATAAACAAGGACTCATCATGGAAATCACCCGCCGCGACTTTCTCAACGGCGTCGCCATCATCATCGCTGCCGGCATGACGCCTTTGCAGATCCTCCAGGCCGCACCCGACGGTCGCTACTACCCACCTGCCCTGACCGGCCTGCGCGGCAGCCACGTCGGCTCCTTCGAAATCGCGCACCAGATGGGCTGGGAGAAAAAGGTCTTTGACACCGATCACCTGCCCATCAGTGAGCAGTATGACCTGGTGGTAGTCGGCGGCGGCTTGAGCGGGTTGTCTGCTGCGTGGTTTTATCGTGAGAAACATCCGAACGCACGCATCCTGATTCTGGACAACCACGACGACTTCGGCGGCCACGCCAAGCGCAACGAATTCTCCGCTGGCGGCCGCATGATCCTGGGCTACGGCGGCAGCGAAGCCTTCCAGTCGCCGAATCACCTGTTCAGTAAGGAAGTGAACGGGATGCTGAAAAAACTCGGGGTCGAAACCAAACGCTTCGAAACCGCTTTCGACCGCCAGTTCTACCCGAACCTGGGGCTGTCCCGTGCAGTGTTCTTCGACAAGGAGAACTTCGGCGAAGATAAACTGGTCAACGGCGACCCAACACCGATGGTCGCCGACGACATTGCCCCGGACCAACTGCATGCCCGCTCCATCAGTGACTTCATCAACGACTTCCCCCTGCCGCAAGCAGACCGGACAGCCTTGATCGAACTGCACGTCGCGCCAAAAGACTACCTCGCAGGCAAAACTGTCGAGGAAAAAACCGCCTACCTGGAAGCCACCAGCTATCGCGATTTCCTGCTCAAGAACGTAGGCCTGTCAGAGTCTGCGGTGAAATACTTCCAGAGTCGTACCAATGACTTCATGGCCCTGAGCATCGACGCTGTTTCGGCTTACGATACTTATAACGTCGGCTTTCCAGGTTTCAGTGCGATGAGTCTGGAACCGATCAGCGAAGAAGCCCAAGCGGAAATGGAAGAGCCTTACATCTACCACTTCCCTGATGGCAATGCTTCGCTGGCCCGGCTACTGGTTCGTAGCCTGATACCAAGCGTCGCGCCCGGACACAACATGGAGGACATCGTCCTCGCATCGTTCGACTACGCCAAGCTGGACCAGCCAAAAGCCCCAGTACGCTTACGTCTGAACAGCACCGCCGTCAGCGTGCGCAATGTCGGCGAAGGGGTAAATATCGGTTACAGCCGTGGCGGCCAGCTCAATCAGGTCCGCGGCAAGCATTGCATCCTGGCCTGCTACAACATGATGATTCCGTATCTGCTGCACGACCTGCCGCCAGAGCAATCCTACGCCCTGAGCCAAAACGTGAAATTCCCGCTGGTCTACACCAAGGTAGTGATCCGTAACTGGGAGTCGTTCCAGAAGCTGGGCGTCCACGAAATCTATGCTGCGACCCAGCCCTACAGCCGCATCAAACTCGACTACCCGGTAAGCATGGGCGGCTACGAACACCCGCGCGATCCGAAACAACCCATCGGCTTGCACATGGTCTACGTACCTACCAGCCCGAACAGTGGCATGAACGCACGCGACCAGGCCCGTGCCGGTCGCGGCAGACTGTACGGGCAATCGTTCGAAGTGCTCGAAGCGCAACTGCGTGATCAACTGCAACGCATGCTCGGCCCGGGGGGGTTCAATCACCAGACCGACATTCTCGCCATCACCGTCAATCGCTGGTCACACGGCTATGCGTATTTTTCCAACAGTCTGTACGACGATGCCGACGAGAGCGAAAAACTGATGAACCTCGCACGCCAACCGCTGGGCCGGGTGAGCATTGCCAATTCGGATGCAGCCTGGAGCGCCTATGCCCATGCTGCAATTGATGAAGCACACAGGGCCGTGGGCGAAGTGGCGTAGTCAAACCATCACAAATGAAAAGCAACCGGTAGCCCTGAGGGGCTGACCGGCTACCTCTATACTGCTACAGGGTTTGTGCGGGCGGCCTGGCCCCGCACGAACAGCTTGGCCAACACCTGCAACAAACGATCATCTGCGCCTGCGGGGCCAATCACTTGCAGCCCTACCGGCATCCCCCTCACCTGCCCCACAGGCAGGCTGATCGCCGGTAACCCGGTAAGGTTCCAGGCACTGGTGTAGCTAAGCACTGCACCGCGTACATCAATGTCCTGTTCGCCAACCCGAACCTCACGCGCATCAACCTCGGTTGCGGTAACAGGTACGCTGGGCGAGACCAGGAAGTCATAGCGCTCGAATAAACGCGCCATGGCAGCCTTGTACTGCTCCTGGCCAGCCTGGGCACGAATGTATTGCCACCCCCTGACCTCGCGCGACAACTCAAGACGTTCGCGTACCTCCTGCTCAAACTTGTGTGGCGCATCCTGCATGCGCTCGGCATGGACGTCGAAGGCCTCGGCGCGTTGCAGAACCAGCAAGGTGTCTTTCATTCCTCCCGCCAGCGGCGCCAGCTCTGCAGTCTCCTGCAACGTATCGCCAAACAACTGTTGCGCCGCCTGATATGCTTGGCGATCCACCTCGGCGTCGACCGGGCCGAAGCTGCCCGTGGTAATCCAGCCCACCCGCAACGGCCGAGGATTGGCCTGCGAGACGCAGGCGCGTCCTGCAATCACTTCGAACAGCAGACGCGCATCCTCGACGGAGTTGGCGATCGGGCCCACGTGGTCGAGGCTCGACGACAGCGGGAACACGCCCTCCAGCGGTACGCTGGCAAACGATGGCTTGAAGCCGACCACGCCGCACAATGCCGCCGGAATCCGGATCGATCCGCCGGTGTCGGTGCCCAGCGCCAGCGGCACCATACCGCTGGCAACTGCAGCGGCGCTGCCTGCGCTGGAGCCGCCCGTGATGCAACGCGCATCCCACGGGTTGCGGGCCGCGCCCTGCAGCGAACGGTCGCCGGTCGGACCGTAGGCAAATTCGTGGGTCAAGGTCTTGCCCACAATCACCGCCCCCGCCTCGCGCAACCGCTGCACACATAGCGCATCGGCGTTCGGCTTGAAGCCTTCGAAATGTGCCGAACCATAGGTGGTGACGTAGTCGAACGTGTCGATGTTGTCTTTGACCGCTACCGGAATGCCCTGCAGCGGGCCCAGGTCCTGACCTTGGGCCAACAACTCATCGGCCCTGCGGGCCTGAGCCAGTGCGATGGGTGCATCGACCTGAACAAAAGCGTTCAAGAGCGGATTCAGGCGCTCGATGCTGTCCAAAGCCGCCTGGGTCAACTCGACACTCGTCAGGCTGCCCGCGCGCAGGCGTTCGGCCAGCGTGGTGACTGATTGGCCAAAAAAATATCCAGCGTGGGTAGGCTTCGCCAGGTTCATACAGACAACTCCATCAAACAACTGCGGGGATAGGGGAAGGAACAGCCTGCCGTCCACCGGGACGCACCATCAGCATTGCGCTCATCCCCAGCGCCGTGGCCACCGCAGCCGCCACAAACATCGAGGAGTAACCGTAACGAACGGTCAGGTAACCGGTGAGCATTGGGGCAATGAACGAAGCGGTGTTGGCGATAAAGTGGGTCATGCCACTGTAGGCGCCAACCCGGTTGGACGGCGCGGTGTCGATCACCACGGCCCAGTACACGGAGTTGGGCAGCGCGTTGAGGGCGTTGGCCAAGGTCATCAGGGCAATCACGCCCCACACGGTCTGGGCCTGCGATACGAGGATAAAACACAACGTGGTCAACAACAGGCAGGTCGCAGCCAGCCAGCTGCGGGCCACTTTCAGATTGCCGGTGCGGCGCAGCAACAGGTCGGAAATCTTGCCGCCCAGCAACACGGTGAAGCAGGCGCCGGTCCACGGAATCATGCCCATGTACCACAGCGACGAGAGGTTGTAATGGAACTCGTCCTGCAGGTATTTGGGGGTCCAGGTCAGCAACAGAAAGGTTACGTACACAAACGAGAAGTAGCCGATTGCATTAAGCAACAGGTCCTTGTTCTTGAAGAAGTGCCAGACCGGCGCAACGCTGCTCGTTGGGGTCGAGGCATTGCTCGCTTCGGCACGTTCCTTGCGCAGAAAGTCCAGCTCGGCTTTGGACACGCGCGGGTTTTCCTCGGGGGTGTTGGTGAAGCGCGTCATGAAGAAGATCAGCAGTGCCAGGCTGACCACGCCCAGCACCACGAACATGCTGCGCCAGTCGCCGGTCAGCGTTTGCAGGCCCACCGCCACCGGGGCAGTCAACAACGCACCCAACGGTGTACTCAGCAAACCGACCGAAACCACGAAGCCGCGCTCCTTGGGGGTCGCCCAGTTGGCCACGCTCTTGTTGATCACCGAGTACGCTGGCCCCTCGGCAAAGCCGAACATCACGCGGATGGTGGCGAAACCGGCCATGGCCGAACCACCCAGGAACGCCAGCCCGAAATCACCGGCAAACGCCGTGGCGATTTCGAAGACCGACCAGGTGGCACCGGCAATCAGCCAGATGCGCTTGGCACCAAAACGGTCAGCGAGGATCCCGCCGATCAACGCACCAAGGATGTAGCCGTAACCGAAGTAACCCAGGACATTGCCCCAGTCGGCCTTGTCGAAACCGTACTCCGGAAGAATGCTCGCCGAGGCGTAGGCAATCGCGCCGCGGTCGATGTAGTTGAGCAGTGCCATCAGCATGATCAGGAAAAAAATCTGGTAGCGGAAAGACGGAATCACTGGGTTATTCATAGGAATCTGACTCTTCAAGTGATGGCAGAAGTCAAAAAGTCGGCCGGACTCGGCGTATTTTTATTGTTTTACCCAAACGTTTGGGTTGGCGAAATGTAGAGCGAAGAAAAGTTTTAGTCAAACGTTTGGGTAAAGATTTAATTCCGGGACGATGCCCCATGTTCGGGTAGAATTCGCGCGCTGAATAACAGACTGCTGGAAGCCTCTTGAACATGCCGAATCAATCCCGCCCCGCCACCCTGAAGTCCATGGCGACTGCACTCGGAGTGCACGTTTCCACGGTGTCACGGGTGCTCAATGGCGACCCCGCCGGGGTCGAGCGAGCGGCGTCGGCCGAAGTTGTGGCGCGGATTCGTGCATTGGCAAAAGAGCTGGATTATCGACCGAACACGCAGGCATCCAACCTGAAGTTGCGTAAAAGTCAGGAAATCTGCGTGCTCATGCCGCGCCTCACCGACCTGGTGATGGCGACTATCTACGACAGCATCGACAGCGCGGCCGAGCAGGCTGGCTACCTGACTTTCGTCTCCAATACCGACGACCAGCCGCAGCGCCAGATGGCGCGTGCCGAACATGCCTTGCGCCGCTCGGTGGCCGGGTTGATCGTGGGTGATTCACACGTTGGCGAAACCCAGCCCTTGCTCGATCTGCTGACTCGCAAGCACATCCCCTACGTGCTGGTCAGCCGCCAGATTGCCGGGCATCTGGCTGCATGCAGTGACGATGAGTTGGGTGGCTGGCTGGCGGCCGAGCACCTGTACCAGCTGGGTTGTCGCGATGTGGCAATTCTGGCGGGCGAACGGCATGCCTCCACCGGGGCCGACCGCACACGCGGTTTTACCCGGTTTTACCGTGAACAAGGCATCACGCTGCGCCCGGAGTGGACCCTCAATGGCCCTTTTGACAGCCTCACCGGACACAGGCAAGGCGAGTACCTGTTGGGCCTGAACCCACGGCCGCAGGCGTTTTTCGCGGTCAACGACTTCCTCGCCATCGGCTTGATGGGAGCCGCACGCGACAAGGGCTTGATGCCCGGCAAAGACATTGCCGTGGTCGGCTTCAACGACACCCCGCTGGCCAACGAGCTGATGGTGCCGCTGACCAGCGTGCGCCTGCCGCTGGCAGAAATGGGTCAGCATGCCGTGCAACTGCTGCTCAAGCGCATCAAGGGCGAGGCCTGCGAGTCGATCACCCTGACCCCGCAGCTACAGGTGCGGGCGAGCTCCTCGCTGCTGCGCTGAGCTTAGCCAGGCGGGTGGGCGCTGAAGCGCACAAGCTCGGTCAATCACATTACCCGCGCCAAGGCCTAGGTACTGAACCTTCGCGGTGAAAAGGAACTGCAGTTGAACCAACATACATTGTCCATGCGCCTGGAGCGCGTGGCTGCACATATACCAGCAGATGCGCACCTGGCCGATATCGGCTCGGATCACGCCTATCTGCCGGTGGCGTTGATGCGGCGTGGCGTCATCGCGGCGGCGGTGGCTGGCGAGGTGGCATTGACGCCGTTCCTCTCAGCCAAGCGCACCGTACGCGACAACAGCCTGGAACAGCGCATCACCGTGCGTCAGGCCAGCGGCCTGGCAGCGATCGAACCGAGCGACGGGATTACCGCGATCAGCATCTGCGGCATGGGCGGCGAAACCATCCGCGACATCCTCGACAACGGCAAGGCCCACCTGAGCGGCCGGGAGCGCTTGATCCTGCAGCCCAACGGCGGCGAACAACCACTGCGCCAATGGCTGATGGAAAACGACTACTGCATCCTCTACGAGGAACTGCTGCGAGAAAATAGGTTCGACTACGAAATCATCGTCGCCGAGCGCACCGGGCCAGTGACATACACAGGCGAAGAACTGTACTTCGGCCCACTGCAAATGCAGGCCCGCAGCCCGGAGTTCCTGCACAAGTGGCAGCGCATGCTGCGCCAGAAGCAAAAAAACCTGAACAACATCGCCCGAGCGCAGCAGGCAGTACCCGAAGCAAAGGTGCAAGACATCGCCCAACAGGTACGCTGGATTACCGAACTGCTGGCTTGAGCGGGCCCTGCACCTCCCAGGGCTCAATCCAGGACGCCAACCACGACACCTTGTTCATTGACACTGGACGACTAATCCCCTGCACCATGAAACGTGACAGTCCGATTCGTAAAAATCGCCTGCAGACTGACCGGCTCATTCCCCATCTCTGTTTTTCGTCTGATCTCTTCCAGCCCCAGCTCAATACGATAATCACATAGATGCTCGAAAAGCCTGTCTTGTGAGACCGTGACGGCCTCGCCTCCACTTTTGGAGCACAAGATATGCAGCACCGCTGCAAGGGGCAGAGACAGTGCATCCTCTACATCCTGCTCAAAGTACGCTTCCAACTGTGCAGCCAGCACACCCAGCCATTTATCACTCAAATTGCAGGGCAACGTGGACTCAAGTCCTTTGCGAAGCACCTCGTCACGAAACGAAACCATCAACCCCTTGGCCATGGCACAACCCTCTGTAGTGAGGATGCCTATTTAACTACCGCCCAAAGACCATGGCTCTGGCTTTAATCGAGTGAAATTTCCTATTTTCAGGTGCATCACTTCCTACCCAGCACGTTGCAAGGAATGTGCTTTCTATTGCATCCATACCCGCGCCTGACCAAATCGCAGGCACAAAAAAGCCGGTTAATCCTGAGGATTAGACCGGCTGTTTTGGTGTTGCTATATGGTGGGTCGTGTGGGATTCGAACCTACGACCAATTGGTTATGCTCGATGCCATCAGAATCACTTTCCCTCATAGAAGCGGGTACCTCACGGGCTCGCTTGGCTCTGTTTTTTTTCAGTTAAAAACTTGCACAGGGTGGATAAATTGCAGCGAATTCAATCATCCACTTTTAGGTTTCTTGATTCCACATGGCCTACTCCATTCAATATTACTAGAGGAAATGGCAGAAATGATCGAATTAACGAGTGGCCTGGAGCTTGGGAGAGGCAGGTATAATCCAACTATTCGCGGATATACTTCTGTGTCGTCAGAATATATAAGGGTTTTGATTGAGGCCGCAGCAATAAGGGCATTTTGAGCCGTCGTCGCGTTCAATTCACTGTGCATTGGAAGCGCACTAGAGACTGCTTTCCCACTCACACCTAAAGTTTGTACAATCAAGCTCCCTTTAAGGTTATTGGCCTGAGCCTCAGCGCCTATAACACCGATACCGGAAAGATTGGCTTTACTACCTGTTATCTCAACATTTGATGTAATGCGGATCCCGATCCCCACATATACAGGAATATTGTATGGCGTGAAAATCAAGCCAGCGCCCCCTGAAACTTTATTGCTTCTATCTTTATAGTCACTATCAGTAAGTACAATATATCTCTCGGCCACTACAGATTGTCTATTCGCAGTCGCATTCCCGTATGAGTACTCAGAAGTCAGCGGATCCAATATCGATACCTGCTGCCAATTAGAATTTTCTAGCTCCGAACCTCCGAACACTGCAATTTTTGCATTTCTATATCTAACTTGCTTATTGATCCACAACCTGAAATTTATCGTATCGGCAGATATGTAATCGGCAGTAACCCGATAATGCTCAGAATTACCACCTATTTTCCCTACCCCATACGTGACACTCCCCCCCGATGTAAAGTTCTCAACCACCATCCGAACTGTGTTATCAGGCAACGACGACAAGACATCCTTAAATTGTGGTGAAGCAGACGGCTCACTACTGCCTCCAAGTACTTTTTCTTCAGCGGTACAGTTCTCCCCCTTTGCTGTAATCACGCGTAACGGGTCCAATGGGATATAAGTATAGCCAGACGTTTCATCATAGCTACTAGCAGGATAGATCTTACAACCGCCCACGCTAGCGACCACCACGACAGCAAATATGATTTTATTATTCATAACTCACTCTCTCACCATCATGCAAAAACGAGCATTGAAAATTCACATATAGAAATCCAACTTACTAATATAAGCAGCGTATGCCAGACACCACCTTGAGCAATTTCGTCTGTCACTAATATTCTGAGTGCAATACAGATAGCATAGCGCTGGCCTAGAATTTTGCACGGAAGAAAATCCTGGGCTTCACATACGACCGAATGAAAGTATTGATCCCTTATGAGATGGGTGGTGGGATGGCCGTTTTTGTCACGGTTTCGGGTTTCAATCAGCACCTCTAGTTCGACACCTAAAACTCATTTACCCCCATCATTCAACATAAGCGCGAAAACAGTTACTCAAATTTATTAGCCAGCAACGCAGCTAATTTTTCCGGCTGCAGACCTACCAGTTCGTCAGTTTCAAGGTCGAATGGGACCACCCACAGCGTGAGCCCGCTTCCAAAATGAAAAGGTTGCAGCGTTTCCTGAAAAAGCTGTCTTCGTGGATAAATCAGTACCAGTTCTCCTTCTCCATTCAAATACTTATGGCCATAGGCAAAAAGCTGGTAGAAGTCACTCTGGTTTAAACCGTATTTGTTCTCGCTTGTTCTCGTGTCCAAACACTTCCATTTAGCATCAAGAACCCATTCTCGTCCTTGGAAACGGATCAAAAAATCCGGTTCCAAGCGAAACCAAGGATTGTTCTGATGCTGACACAGATGTTCACTTCTGGCTGGAGCACGTAACGTTGCTCCATGCTCCAGCCGTTTTCTAAAAAAAGCCTCCACGTAGTTTTCAAAGAGTTTTTCCATCGGGAACAGCAAACTCACTCCCTGCCAAGCTCCCTCCAACGCCAATGGCATCTGTTGATTAAGCACCAGTTCGCACCACGGCCTGATTGACACATAGTGCGCCATAAGCCGATCTGTCTGCCAAGCACGAAAATCCTTACGCACTTGATAACTACAAGGAATTTCACGCAACAGGCTCCTTAGTTCATTAGCGAGACGCCAGTTATCCGCATCTTGAGTCGAGCGGCATACTTGCTCCAAAGCTAACTTCAACAAACGGTTTTCCGCACGATCAGGAAGAAATGCATCATGCCGGAGCTGAAAATATTGCTGACGACCAAGTGGTTGACGCATCTGAGCCACAGTATTGAGCTGACCTCGCAAAAAACGCTGCTCATCTTCGATCCGGTGAAAATCAAAGCGCACTCCTCGTTTGATCAAATAATCCAGCTCGGACAAAAACTGAGCCATCACCCATTCTGTCAACGGAGCGTCGTATAGCTGCAATGCCGTAATACCGGCCTCACGTGGTTTGATCCGCAAAGCAGCTTGAATCATCTTGCGCAGTAATGCCCTACTGGTCTTTCGACAATCACCAGCTTCAATGTGCTTGGGGAGAATTTCCAGCTTTGTACCGCATGGCGTTTCAATCAGCCCAACATAGCTATCCCATCGAAGAGAGCGCCGTCCCTCCACATGCAGCAGTACTGCGCCCGATTTATTGAACGACTCGCTGAGCTTACACAACCAATCGAAAGCGCTCTCAGAGACCTGTGCATTATCCAGATCACAAAGCACAGAATCTGTGGTTAGCCGCGCATACTCTCTGACTGTGACCAAACGATTCACGCGGACACGAACTCAGAGAGAGAGGTTTCGATAAGAGCAGTATTAGAAACTGAAATCACACCGCTATAAGCCCCCACACGAGTAAACGCCGCGCTGTTTATCTGCCACGGTCGAGTATATGCCGGCACATTCACGCTATCGCCAAACAATGCTTGCATATCACGCGAACTCTGACCGGTGAACCGATCCGCAACTGCTTTACGATGGTCATTCAAGACCCAGTGAATGCGCTGCCAGTCTTCAAAGAAATACTCTTGCAACAACGGTAAAACCTGATTGCGGAAGATTTGCTCCAGCAGATGCATCCGCTCATCTTGAGTCAGTTCGTCCTTGGACAAAGGCATAAAGTACGCATGGCCAAGGCGATGATCGCGATCGAGCAGCACCTCAATACGATCGTTCATAGATCTGAGCAACTCACCAATATTGATGCCTCGAACACTAATATCGTCCAGCAAATCCGGGCGCGGAGGCATCTCCCTGAACGTAAATCGTCGGCGCAAAGCGATATCCAAACCTGCCAGTGAGCGATCAGCCGTATTCATGGTTCCAATTAAATACAGGTTCTCAGGCACGCTAAAGCGCTCTTTTGAATAAGGTAGTAAGACTTCCAGTGCCTCATCCGCTCCAGCACGTTTTGATGGTTCTATTAACGTAATCAACTCACCAAAAATTCGCGAAACATTCCCACGGTTGATTTCGTCGATGATCAAGACAAAAGGCTCAAGCGCGTCGGGTTGAGTTGCTGCCTCTTCAGCCAAAACGACCCCCCCCTCATGAAGAGCTTCCTGCAACGCAGGCCATGTGATGCGCCACAAGGGGTAGACCGTTTTCAGCGTAAGTCCAACACCTCTGTTAATGGCGGTAATGTCGAATTTCAAACCCGTCGCTAACCAGCGTACAGGTAATTTCTGAACATAATCGTTGCGTACTCCTACAGGGACATTGGGCTCGTACTCGTACTCACCGGTCACAACTCCAACTGCACTGATCTGTGTCCGCGTCCCCAAGCAAACCAAGACATCCCCAGGCAAAATGTTCAGCCCAAAGTCAGTCAAGGAGCTTTGTTCATTTGAACCCAAATTCAAATCTGGGCTCTTCAAATCAGCTGAGCGGATATCACCCACGGAAGACCAACCAATACGCGCCTCTCCATGCTCAAAGCAATAGCGACGGGTATCACCAGAGCTACTCGCTTCCTCAATAGAAATTTTCCAGACTTTAGCGCCCTCCCTAACACCGACTCGTTGCTCATAGACTTTGTCGCGGCGTGCATCCTCACACATTTGGGCAAAAATACCCTTCTCAACCCGGTATTGAACGCCTGATGCAGGTTGTTCAATATCAATATCCACAGTGTCTGCACGGATTCCTTCTACAAAGTCCTCATAGCTAAAGCTCTGATGGAACGTAACAAAGCGAACCTGCTTTTTTTGGACAAAGGCATCAAAGCGTTCTTTTAACGCCGCACGGCTATTATTTCCATCATATAAAAAGTCACCATCGAGAATTTCCAGCGCGCTTTCAATGGTCTTATAGGTTTTTCCTGTTCCAGGCGGACCAAAAAAAATTTGATTAAGGGGGATCGGATGCATAGTCGTTTCCAGGCCAGGACGGAGATCGCCAAGTGGTAAAGATGGCTGTGTATCTGCCAGTTTTTCAAACGTTATTTGATAATGACCGTCAGAAACCTTACTCAAAATGGCGCGATCTCCTCCCTTGAGTTTTAGCGCAGAAAAGGCCGCGCCAAATCGAGCTCTGATACGCCCAAATTTTTTGATGATCCACGTTTCATAAGTATTACCCGCGGGCAGCGTCAGTTTAAAATGCTCTTGCGGCTCGCGATCTCCCTCAGCAATAAATTCTGAAGGAAACAAAGTGGCTAAATCCGGAGACGCTATATAGCCATTACGGATAGCCCCATCTGTCAGCGTTATGTTTAACAGGTGACCAAGCGCAATCCCATCCAAAACGTGGTCTCTCATGAACATCTCCAGGCATTCGGCCGAAGTTGGTACTCAGATTAATAAGCCCTAGCCACTACCAAGGCCATGTAAAAGATAATCAAGTTTGCCACTCATGGTGAAAGCAGCAGCCCCCCTTCCACCTTTTTTCTGCATTTTCAACCTTCACTGCTGAATATCAATCCACGAAACGTCATCGTCAACAACGGAAAAGTCTCTATCTGACGCTTCCTGTTTGTCTTGCAATGTGACGACGTCACCCGCAATCGAACCAGTCGGCGCTACCACGCCGGAGAACAGCTCCCTTCTGTAGTGGCCAATACGGAGGCGGCGTTTGGTTTTTTCTCGGTCTGAGCGGGCATTAGCCCCCCCCCATTGAATGGATAAGCCCGTATCCAGTTGTAGCGGTGAATTAAACAATGGCTGATATCTCGCTGAGCTGCACAGCCGACATATGGCCTACTTAGGATATCCACTCCGTTTTCAAGTCCCGGAATACGCGCACCATCGGCGAATTATCATCACAATTGCCTCGGCGACTAATGCTCTGGCGTATGCGGTACCGCCAAAGACGCTGCTGAAAGTGGCGGCTGCCGCTTTGGGCGAACTCAACCGATCGTCGCAACACCGGATTGCTGGACAAATTTTAAATACTCATTTTGAACTTCAACAGGTGTTTTTCAGCCGAGTGTTAATTGAGTGAGGCGATTCAGGACTTGAGCTTGCCATCACTGCAATCGATTGATGAGAGATCAGACGCATCGACGCTGTTGGAATTGATGATAAGCCGAGAGAGGATGAATGCCACGATTGGGACTGCCAGCCAGCCATCCCTCCTCGCCAAATTGCAGGCACAAAAAAGCCGGTTAATCCTGAGGATTAGACCGGCTGTTTTGGTGTTGCTATATGGTGGGTCGTGTGGGATTCGAACCTACGACCAATTGGTTAAAAGCCAACTGCTCTACCAACTGAGCTAACGACCCGCTTCGTTGTGGGACGTATAATACTGATTTCTAACGAGAATTCAACACCTTGTTAGAAATAAATTCGAAATAATTCAAAAATACCGGGTTGGGTCAGTAATTCCGGCGGCTGCAAAGCCTTCTGCGCGCAGGCGGCAGCTATCGCACTTGCCACACGCACGACCCTGGGCGTCTGCCTGGTAGCAAGAAACGGTCAATGCGTAGTCCACACCCAGCTTCACGCCGGCTTGTACGATTTGAGCCTTGCTCATGTTTTGCAGAGGCGCCTTGATACTAAAACCCTGCCCCTCTACCCCGGCCTTGGTCGCCAGGTTGGCCATGACTTCAAACGCTTCAACAAACTCCGGGCGGCAATCCGGGTAACCCGAGTAATCCACTGCGTTGACGCCAATAAAGATATCTCGCGCTTGCAGCACTTCAGCCCAACCCAGGGCCAGAGACAGGAACACAGTATTGCGCGCTGGCACGTAGGTGACCGGGATGCCCTCACTCGGAGCTTCTGGTACGTCTATCGAGCTGTCAGTCAGGGCTGAGCCGCCAATACCGTCCAGGTTTAGGCCAATCACTTTATGCTCAACCGCGCCCAAGTCCCGCGCAACACGTGCAGCTGCGTCCAGCTCAGCGCGGTGACGCTGGCCGTAATCAAAACTCATGGTGTAGCAGCTATAGCCTTCAGCACGGGCCATAGCCACCACGGTTGCTGAGTCGAGGCCGCCAGACAGCAAGATCACGGCTCTTTTTTCGGTGACAACAGTTTGTTCGGTCATTTCAGCGCCCCGGCTCGTCATTCCATAGATATTTGTGCAGTTGCATCTGCAAGCGTACTGGCAAGTTATCCGCCACGATCCAGTCCGCCAGATCGCGGGCTGGCAAATCATGGTGGCTCGGCGAAAACAGCACTTCGCCCGCCCGCCGCTCCAAACCATACTCGATCAACTTGGACACAGCCCAGTCGTAGTCTTCCCGAGAGCAGATCACAAACTTGACCTGATCATTGGGTGTCAGCAACGCGATGTTTTCGTAAAGGTTGCGATGGGACTCTTTTGAGCCCGGCGTTTTCAAGTCAAGAACACGACTGACACGCGGATCGACCGCCGAGATATCAAGAGCACCACTGGTCTCGATCGAGACTTCGTAGCCCGCATCGCAGAGCTGCTTGAGCAGAGGAATGACATTGGGCTGGGCCAGTGGTTCGCCACCGGTCACGCACACGTAACGCGGGCGAAAGCCGGCAACTTGCTGGAGGATGTCGTCAAGGGGGCGCACAGTCCCGCCGCTGAAGGCGTAAGCGCTGTCACAGTAACCGCAGCGCAAAGGGCATCCGGTCAGGCGTACAAAAACGGTGGGCAGCCCAGCCGTTCGCGTTTCACCCTGCAACGAGTAAAAAACTTCGGTAATTCTCAATGTGTCTTGCATAGTCGCCACGGGCGTAACAGCTAAACAGGCTGTCCGCCTCCGTCAGGCACCCCAGAGAATCTGCTTACGCAGGATTCAAAAGAGCGTATTTCATAAAAGGGCGTGGATTCTAACGAAAAAACCCGCGACAGGCGCGGGTTTCTCGATCAAAGCCGGTTATTGCTTACATGCGCTGCAAATCGCGCTGAGCCAGCTGAGCAGCCGAAGTACCCGGATACTGAGCTACAACCTGCTGCAAGATGCCTTTGACCTTGTCGGTATGACCCAGGCGGCGCTCTACATCAGCAAGTTTGTACAGTGAATCAGGTACTTTCGCATGCTTGGGATACAGCTGACTGACCTTGGCAAATGCCTGGCCAGCGGCTTGCAGATCACCTTTGGCGAGATTCACTTCACCCAACCAGTATTGGGCATTGCCCGCATATTGGCTGTTTGGATATTTGCGCAGAAAGGCTGTAAATGCCTGGCTGGCCTTGTCGAAATCCTTGGCTTTGATCAGGTCGAAAGCAGCATCGTAATAGAGCTTTTCTTTCGCCGGATCACCAGGTTCCGAACTGGCAGCAACCTGAGGTGCAGGCGCTGCTGTATTACCGGCGGCATTACCACCAGTAGAGGAATTATCAGGAGCGGCAGCAGGAGCAATGCCAGAACCAATACGCCGATCAAGTTCCTGGTATCGCTCCAGGCTTTCTTGTTTCATGCGAGATATATCATTTTGCAGAACTTCGATCACACCCTGTTGGCGTGCAATCTGTTCCTGCATTTGTTGCAGCTGGTTGAACAGCTCGCCCTGTGCCGAGACAGGGGCCGAAACCCCTCCCCCGGCATAGGCGCCGCTCGCACCATAACCCGGTGATGGATAACTCCCCCCGCTATTGTTATAGCCAGAGTTGTCATCGACCACAGGAACCGCAGCCCATGCCGCTAGCGGCATGAGGCTGAGAGTCAGAATAGTTACAGCACGGCGGCACGTTCGCATGACGAATTACTTACGCAGTTCGACGCGACGGTTTTGAGCCCACGACTGTTCGTCGTTGCCAGTAGCGATTGGACGCTCTTTACCGTAGGACACCAGCTCCAGCTGTGCTGGAGAAACACCTTGCAGTACCAGGTAGCGTTGAACGGCTTTCGCACGACGCTCGCCCAGTGCCATGTTGTACTCACGAGTACCACGGGCGTCAGTGTTACCTTCCAGAACAACGCGAGCGCCGTTAGCTTTCAGGTCTTTAGCGTGAACGTCCAGAGCGCGCATTGCTTCTGGTTTCAGGTCCGAAGAATCGTATTCGAAGTAGAAAACAGTGATAGCGCGCAGAGCAGCTTCTTCGCTCAGGGAGCCATCAACAGCGCCAGTGTTTGCGCCGTAACCAGCGTTTGGATCAACAGCAGCGCCTTCACCGGCATTGTCGCCGCCTTTGGACGAGCAACCTACAGCTACAGCCATGGCCAGTGCCAGCGCAGCGAATTTACCAAACTTCAGCATTTCCATCGTAAAACTCCTAATGAACCCCAAGTGTTATGTGCAACGTACAGCTATCACCACGTCAGTTCAGGTAAGGGGACCAGGAAGGTTCTCTGACTTCGCCTTGAGCGGTAGGAAGAGGGAGCCTTACGCGTCCATTAATAGACACGAGCATCAAGACTCCCCGGCCCTGCTGGCGGGTGGCGTAGATTACCATGGTGCCGTTGGGTGCGACAGTAGCAGACTCATCAAGGTTGGTATCTGTGAGGATTTTCACGGTTCCACGCTGTATATCTTGCGCCGCAACACGGAAATTGGTGAAACCGTCCTGACGATGGATCATTACCAGGGTCTTTTCGTCAGCCGAAAGCTTCGGACTGGCGTTGTAGTTCCCGATAAATGTCACGCGCTCTGCGTTACCGCTACCAACTGCGGTCTTGTAAATCTGCGGTTTGCCGCCACGGTCAGAGGTGAAGTAGATGGTTGAACCATCCTTGCCCCAGAACGGTTCGGTATCAATTGCCGGGTTATTGGTGACGCGAGTCAACCCACGAGAAGCCAGATCCATTACATAGATCTCGGCATTGCCGTCTTTGGACAATACGAACGCCAGCTTGGAGCCATCCGGCGACCATGCTGGAGCGCCGTTCAGGCCTTCAAAATTGGTGATCTGCTCACGACGACCGGTATCAATGTTCTGCATAAAGATACGTGGGCGTTTCTGCTCGAACGACACATAAGCGATGCGCTTGCCATCTGGTGCAAAACGCGGCGACAGGATCGGCTCACGCGACTGCAGCAGGGTAACGGCGCGAGCACCATCGTAATCCGAGCGCTGCAAGGTGTAACGGGTATTGGTTGCACTGGCACGCTCAGCCGTTACATAAAGCAGACGGGTTGAGAATGCACCTTTAATACCGGTCAGTTTTTCAAACGACTGATCGGAGATGTAGTGCGCCATATCCCGCAACTGCTCAGCAGTACCCGACACGCTGCCGGTCAACACTGGCTGCTCGGTTGCAACGTTGAACAGGGCATATTGCACCTGCAGGCGACCACCTGCGGGCACGATATTACCAACCATCACGTACTGGGCACCCAAGGCTTTCCAGTCACGGAAAATGACTTCGCTGGCCTGAGTCGGCAAGCCAATCATGTTCTGCTTTGGAATCGGCGCGTAGTAACCCGAGTTACGCAGGTCATTACCAATGATTTCAGCCATGTCATCCGGCAGCACAGTGCCGCCCTGCCAGCCGAAAGGTACTACTGCAATGGGTGTCGCCCGGTCGCTGCCACTGGTGACCAGAATGTTCTTTTCATCTGCTACAGCCATCCCTGCCAGGCAGCAGACGACGACCAGCAGTCCTCGAAAAAGTTTAATCACAAGGCTAGATCCTCAGGTGTGAATGTCATCTTGAATGATCGATAAGGATTAAAATCGCTGGGCTTCATACCCTGCATTTCCGTTAAACGGCCAATATTTTTGACCGCTGCCACAGCCGAGCTATCGAACGGTCCATCACCACTGGACTTGGCAACCGTCACAGACGTTACCGTGCCATCTGGCAACATGCCAATTTGCAGCACCACTGTCATATTTTTGCGCGCCGACGGCGGACGAGCCCACCCTTCTGCTGCACGAGCACGAATCAGGTCATCAAAACTACCGGCGACCTCATCACCTTGCTCATCCGCCAAGGCTTGCTGGCGTTGCGGCGTATCGGAAAGCAAATCAGCCAAGGCTTGCGCCTTTTTCTCTTCGGTCGATTTACGTGCTGCTTCTACAGCCTTTTTCTTGGCTGCATCGGCCGCGGCCTTTTTCTTCGCATCTTCGGCAGTTTTCTTCTTTGCCTCGTCTGCTACGGCCTTCTTCTTGGCGTCTTCAGCTGCTTTTTTCTTCGCATCTTCAGCCGCTTTTTTCTTGGCGTCTTCTGCGGCCTTTTTCTTGGCCTCTTCTTCCGCAGCCTTCTTGGCCTCTTCCTCGGATTTTTTCTTGGCTATGTCTGCCAGTTTTTTCTCTTCGGCTTTTTTAGCGTCTGTAGCCTTTTTGGCATCCTCGGCTTTCTTGGCGTCATCAGACTTCCTCGCCTCGTCTGCCTTTTTGGCCTCGCTCGCCTTGGCTTCGTCAGCCTTCTTGGCTTCTGCAGCCTTTTCGGCAGCCTCTTCCTTCTTTTGTTCCGCGGCTTTTACAGCTTCCTGCTCAACCTTCTTTTGTTCCATCTGCTCGACTTCGGTCTGACGAGCGGCGGATTTCTTCGCCTCACCCGCAATCTTTTGATTGGTTTGGGTGGTTGCCTGACTTTTTGACTTCAGCTGATACAAGGTCGCCTGAACAATCGGCTTAGAAGGCGGCAGGTCCGGAGTCATGGCAAAGCTGGCGAACAGCATGCCAAAAATCAAAACGTGCAGCCCTACCGCCCAAACTGTAGGCCAAAAAAAGTTTTCAGAGGCGGACGGCTCCCGCTGTTCGCGCATCAGGGAGCCTCGGTTATCAAGCCAACGTTACCGACCCCGGCCTTCTGTAGGCCACCCATAGCACCCATTACCGCACCGTAATCCACGGTTTTGTCACCGCGAATAAAGACCTGGGTGTGTTTGCCGCCCTCATTGCCTGCGCGAATGATTTTAGTCACCGCGTCAGTCATCTGAGGCAAGGTCATTGCCTTGTCCATCTGCTTGTCGGTATCAACTTCACTGCCAAGGTTCCAGAAGTAGGTCTTGTCAGCCTTGATCGAAATAGTCAGAACCTGAGTGTTGTTGTCTTGCGGCAAGGCCTCGCTGGAGACCTTGGGCAAATCAACCTTCACACCCTGGTTGAGCATCGGAGCGGTCACCATGAAGATGACCAGCAGCACCAACATCACATCGATGTAGGGCACTACGTTCATCTCGGCAACCGGCTTGCGCTTTTTGCGAGCTCGAGCGATTAAAGCCATTGGAAATTACCTGCTTATTCTTCGCTGGTGTGCACTTTGCGGTGCAGGATCGCCTGGAATTCATCGGCGAAGGTGTAGTAGCGGCTGATCAAGGTTTCGCTACGCGCAGCAAAACGGTTGTAGGCAATTACCGCAGGGATAGCAGCAAACAAGCCAATGGCCGTTGCAACCAACGCCTCGGCAATACCTGGCGCCACTGTCGCAAGCGTTGCCTGCTGAGCAGTTGCCAAGCCACGGAAGGAGTTCATGATGCCCCATACCGTACCAAACAGACCGATATACGGGCTCACAGAACCCACAGTGGCAAGGAACGGCAAGCTTTGTTCAAGCTTTTCTTCTTCACGGGAGATGGCTACGCGCATGGCACGTGCAACACCTTCCATTACCGCTTCAGGATCGACGCCCGGCTGCTGACGCAGACGCGAGAACTCTTTGAAACCGGCACGGAAGATTTGTTCAACGCCGGAGTCCGGGTCCGGATTGCTACCCGCCTGACGATACAGCTTCGACAGGTCGATACCCGACCAGAAACGCTCTTCAAAGCTTTCCAGGGCACGTCGACCGGCGCGCAGCATGGTGCTGCGCTGAAAAATCATGACCCACGAGGTAACCGATGCGGCCAGCAGGATCAACATTACCAACTGCACAACAATGCTGGCATTGCTGACCAAGCTCCACATGGAGGAATGGTCGACGACGTTAGCTTCCACGCTTTATCTCCTGCTCTAAATGTTTACCCGCGCCGCTCACGTCGGCAAAGGCCGTACGTAAAGCTTCGGGAATGGCTCGGGGTTTGAAACTATCGGCGCGCACACAGGCCACCAAAAAATGCCCTTCACAGAGCAGCGTTGCATCTGCAGCCCGCCAAACCTGCTGCTTGAAACGCAGGCTGGCACGGTTCAGTTCTATTACTTGCGCACTTACCAACAGTTCATCGTCCAGTCGCGCCGGTGCGTGGTAACGCGCCTCGCTGGAATGCACGACAAATAACAGGTTCTCACCCACCAGCTCGGATTGGGCAAAGCCCATCTCCCGTAGCCTTTCGGTTCGAGCCCGCTCCATAAACTTTAGATAATTTACGTAATACACGACGCCACCCGCATCGGTGTCCTCGTAATAAACGCGACAGCGATGTACGAACGGCTCAAGCCTGTTTTGCGCGCGCATACTCTAGTGCTTACTCCTCAGGTTGCCAATCCGCCAAGCCACTGTTTTTTGCGCTTCTTGGGCTTTATGACCCAAGATTTTCAGCGCCAGTCCTTGAGACAGCAAAAACCTTAAAAAAATCGGCCGCAAACGGCTTATTAATCGTCCAGGGCATTCAGAAATTCGTCTACTACAGGCATCTCACCCAAACGCGACGGAATGTTCAAACCGAAGTGTAGATACGCATGGCGAGTCACAACACGACCACGCGGGGTGCGCATGATGTAACCCTGCTGGATCAGATAGGGCTCCAGTACATCTTCGATCGTATGACGCTCTTCACTGATTGCCGCGGCCAAGCTGTCTACACCCACCGGCCCACCATCGAACTTCTCGATCATGGTCAACAGCAAGCGCCGGTCTTGATGATCAAAACCATGTTCATCGACATCCAGTAGATTCAACGCCAGGTCAGCCACCGGCTTGGTGATATGACCCTGGGCCCGCACTTCGGCAAAATCCCGTACGCGGCGCAACAGACGGTTGGCTATGCGCGGTGTGCCGCGAGCCCGACGAGCAATCTCGTAAGCACCCTCAGGATCAAGCGGCAAGCCGAAGATACCGGCCGAGCGGCTGACAATCGTCGCCAGATCGTCGGTGCTGTAGAACTCCAGGCGTTGCACAATCCCGAAACGATCGCGCAGCGGGTTGGTCAGCATCCCGGCACGGGTCGTCGCCCCCACCAGAGTGAATGGCGGCAAGTCGAGCTTGATGGAGCGCGCAGCTGGCCCTTCACCAATCATGATGTCGAGCTGAAAGTCCTCCATTGCCGGGTACAACACTTCTTCGACAATGGGCG
This sequence comes from Pseudomonas sp. ML2-2023-6, assembly GCF_037055265.1. Classification (NCBI taxonomy): domain Bacteria; kingdom Pseudomonadati; phylum Pseudomonadota; class Gammaproteobacteria; order Pseudomonadales; family Pseudomonadaceae; genus Pseudomonas; species Pseudomonas sp. ML2-2023-6. Next base: position 4,479,460 of record NZ_CP146347.1, read on the forward strand.
ACAAACGATGGATTTCATCAATAAACAGCACATCGTGCGGCTCAAGATTGGTCAGCAAGGCGGCCAGATCCCCCGGACGCTCCAATACGGGGCCCGAGGTGCTTTTGATCGACACCCCCATTTCCTGGGCAATGATATGGGCCAGCGTGGTTTTACCAAGCCCGGGCGGACCAAAAATCAGCGTGTGATCCAACGACTCCGAGCGCCCGCGTGCGGCCTGGATAAACAACTCCATCTGCTCACGCACGGTTGGCTGGCCTATATAGTCAGCCAGACTCAAAGGGCGAATCGCTCGATCCTGAACTTCTTCTCGATCTCGCCCGCTTGAGGCGGTTATCAGACGATCAGCTTCAATCACTTAAATCATTCCCTTCAGGGCGCGGCGAATCATATCTTCACTGCTCAACGTTTTATCCTTGATAGCGGAAACCGCCTTGCTCGCCTCTTGAGGCTTATAACCCAAGGAGATCAAGGCACTGACTGCATCACTTTCTGCGCTGGCCACTTGCACCGGCGCATCAGGCTGATTAGGCACCAGGGCGAACATGCTTGGTACTTGCTCCCACGCCTTGAAGCGGTCTTTCAGCTCAACCAGCAAGCGCTCGGCGGTCTTTTTGCCCACCCCCGGCACCTTGGTCAAGGCCGAGGTGTCCTGCGCCTGCACACAGCGAACAAGTTCATCAACCTCCAGGCTGGACATCAATGCCAGGGCCAGCTTGGGACCAACACCATTGAGCCGGATCAGCTCACGGAAGAAGTCGCGCTCGCGCTTGCCAATGAAACCATAGAGCAACTGCGCGTCCTCGCGAACCACCAAGTGGGTATGCAAGGTCAGCGGCTCGCCGATAGACGGCAACCGATAAAGCGTAGTCATCGGCACTTCCAGCTCATAGCCCAGGCCGTTTACATCAAGAATCAGGTGCGGCGGCTGTTTTTCAGCCAGAGTGCCGCGCAAGCGTCCAATCACGTTTCAGATCCTTTTCTCTGGCCAGATCAATGGCTGACAAGTAGAACGACAGAACCGCATCATTACAGATGAAGCCCTGCCAGCAAGCTTAATTACAGATAAAAAGCGCGTCTCAGAGCCGCAAACGCCCGCCACGACTACGCGCAGCACCCAAACCATGCGGCAACAGGCTGGAGCGCGTGTGCGCATGGCACAAGGCAATCGCCAAGGCATCCGACGCATCAATTTGCGGCTTGGAGGTCAGCTTGAGCAGGTGCATGACCATCATCATCACTTGCTCCTTGTTGGCACCACCAGTGCCTGCCACGGCCTGTTTCACCTGAGTTGCCGAATATTCGGCGATCTCCAGGTTTTCTTCGGCCCCGGCCACAATCGCTGCACCTCTGGCCTGCCCGAGCTTGAGCGCCGAGTCGGCATTGCGCGCCATAAAGACTTTTTCGATGCCCATGGTGACAGGACCGTACGTCTGAATAACCTCACGCACCCCGCGATAAACAATCTGCAACCGCTCATGCAGTTCGCCGCTACCCGTGCGAATACACCCAGATGCTACATACACACAGCCACGCCCAGTGTCCCGCACTACGCCATAACCGGTGATTCGCGAACCAGGATCGATACCAAGAATAAGAGTCATAACGCCTACAGCTTATGAAGTGACGCCCACCGGCATTTACCCGGACAGCTTAAAGGCAGAAGCCGGAGGTGCACAGCGCCGCGATAATCGCGACGGAGCACCTCCGGCCTCTTGATTGACGCAACCTGTATGTCAGGCTAGCTGCTCCAGGACGGCGTCAGGGATTTCAGCGTTGGAATATACGTTCTGTACGTCATCCAGGTCTTCAAGCATATCGATCAGCTTGAGCACCTTTTCCGCACCTTCCAGATCCAGTTCGGCGCTGGTGGTTGGCAGCATGACGATTTCGGCATCAGCCGGAGCAAACCCTGCTGCCTCCAGTGCATTGCGAACCGCATAAAAGCTGGAGAACGAAGTAAACACGTCAATGGAGCCGTCTTCATTGGTCACCACATCGTCGGCGTCAGCCTCCATTGCAGCTTCGATCAAGGCATCTTCATCAACGCCGGCAGCATAGGATATCTGACCCTTGCGCTCGAACAGATACGCCACAGAACCGTCAGTCCCCAGGTTACCGCCGCACTTGCTGAACGCATGACGTACAGCCGCTGCGGTGCGGTTGCGATTATCGGTCATGCACTCAACCATCACAGCAACACCGCCAGGGCCGTAACCTTCGTAGCTCAACTCGACCATATCGTCGGTATCAGCCGCGCCAGCACCCCGGGCGACCGCACGATCGATGATGTCACGGCTCATGTTCGCACCAAGGGCCTTGTCCAGCGCCAGACGCAGACGCGGGTTAGAACCCGGCTCAGCACCGCCTTGACGGGCAGCAACGGTCAGCTCACGTATCCACTTGGTGAAAATCTTGCCTTTTTTGGCATCCTGACGCTCTTTGCGGTGCTTGATGTTCGCCCACTTAGAATGACCTGCCATAACGTACTCCGAATCCCTTTATAAAACCTTGCCCGGCCTCGCCTGTGACGTGACCCGACAATAAAAATTCTTGCCCCAAATGACAAAGGCGCATCCGGAGATGCGCCTTTGAGGGACCGCTTTACTCAGCCTTAGGCTGTTCGCGCAAACGAATGTGCAACTCGCTCAGCGCTTTGTTATCAACCACACCCGGGGCCTGAGTCATGACGCAGGCAGCACTCTGGGTTTTCGGGAAGGCAATCACTTCACGAATCGACTGGGCACCGGTCATCAGCATCACCAGACGGTCTAGACCGAACGCCAAACCACCGTGGGGTGGTGCGCCGTATTTCAGTGCGTCCAGCAGGAAGCCAAATTTCTCTTCCTGTTCAGCTTCGTTGATACCCAACAGGCGGAAGACCGCTTGTTGCATTTCCTTGCGGTGGATACGGATCGAACCGCCACCCAACTCAGTACCGTTGAGCACCATGTCGTAGGCACGGGACAGCGCGGTAGCCGGGTTGGCCTCGAGCTCTTGCGGCGAACACTTGGGTGCCGTGAACGGGTGATGCAAGGCGCTGAAGCTGCCGTCTGCGTTCTCTTCGAACATAGGGAAGTCAACAACCCACATCGGTGCCCACTCGCACGTCAGCAGGTTCAGATCGTTACCAACCTTGATACGCAGAGCGCCCAAGGCTTCGCTAACGATCTTGGCCTTGTCGGCACCAAAGAACACGATGTCGCCATCAACCGCACCAACGCGATCCAGGATCACATTGAGGTTGGCTTCAGGGATGTTCTTGACGATCGGCGATTGCAGACCCTCAACACCTTTGGCGCGTTCGTTGACCTTGATGTACGCCAGGCCGCGGGCACCGTAGATGCCGACAAACTTGGTGTAATCGTCGATCTGCTTGCGCGGCATGCTCGCGCCGCCGGGAACGCGCAGGGCAGCGATACGGCACTTAGGATCGTTGGCCGGACCGCTGAACACCTTGAATTCCACATCCTTGAGCTGATCGGCAACATCAACCAGTTCCAGCGGGTTACGCAGGTCAGGCTTGTCGGAACCGAAACGGCGCATGGCCTCTTCCCAGGTCATGTGCGGGAACTCACCGAATTCCAGACCCAGCACTTCCTTGAACAGGTTGCGGATCATCTCTTCAGTCAGGCCCATGATCTCGGCTTCGTTCATGAAGCTGGTTTCGATGTCGATCTGAGTGAACTCAGGCTGACGGTCGGCACGCAGGTCTTCGTCACGGAAGCACTTGGCGATCTGGTAGTAACGGTCAAAACCGGCAACCATCAACAACTGCTTGAACAGCTGTGGCGATTGCGGCAAGGCAAAGAAAGAACCGGCATGGGTACGGCTTGGCACCAGATAGTCCCGTGCGCCTTCTGGCGTGGCACGGGTCAGGATTGGTGTTTCAACGTCCAGGAAACCGTTTTCGTCCAGGAAACGACGAATGCTGGTGGTCATGCGCGAACGCAGACGCAGCTTCTCGAGCATTTCCGGACGACGCAGGTCGATAAAGCGATAGCGCAGACGGGTTTCTTCACCAACGTCGGAGAACTCGTTGAGCGGGAACGGCGGGGTTTCCGCTTCGTTCAGCACTTCAAGCTCGTAACCCAGCACTTCGATCATGCCCGACGCCATGTTGGCGTTGCCAGCACCGGCCGGACGCAGGCGCACCTTACCGGTGACCTTGACTACATACTCACTGCGCACACGGTCGGCAGCAGCGAAAGTCTCGGCGCGATCCGGGTCAAACACCACCTGGGCCAGACCATCACGATCACGGATATCGAGGAAAATCACCCCACCGTGGTCACGGCGACGGTGGACCCATCCGCAAAGGGTAATTTCCTGGCCTTCCAGGCTTTCGTTCAGTTGGCCGCAATAATGGCTGCGCATCATGGTAGTGGTTTCACTTCTCGTAATTCGAAATTCGGTGGAGGTCTTGCGCACCGTCGGTGCTGGTAACCATGCAAGAGCCCGCTTGTGTTCTGACTGCTTTCGCTCGACCTCAGTCGGATTTATCGCCGCCGGCCAGATTCTTTTTCGAGCCTGTCTTGAAGTCTGTTTCATACCAGCCTGTGCCACTAAGGCGAAAGCCTGGCATGGACAGCATTTTCTTCAGCTCAGGGGCCTGACAGGCTGGACAATCAACCAGCGGTGAGGCACTGATCTTTTGAATGGCTTCCAGCTGATGACCACAGGAAGCACATTGATAATCGTACATGGGCATTGGCGTGTCTCGACAATCCGTTAGCGGCGACCCTTAAAGAGGGCCACGCAGCAAAGCGCGAGATTATATCTGGTAAATCGAGCCATTGCAGCCGCATGAACAGCCAGAAACCCCTAAATGCATCATAAATATTGAACGATTACAAGCCGTCGAGCACCCTCCCCCAGCTGAACGCGTGGCTTCACCCGGTAACCACCTGCCTGGATGCCACCTCCCGAGAATCACTGCCCATTTTCAACAGATGCATCACGCAGACAACCCGAATGAGCCCGCTGAAGTTTTTTACCCCCCCATGTCGCAAGTGCACTTCTCGATCGATGTAAGACAGCAACGTGTTTATTGAACAGCTATTTATACGCGAAATATCAGACAGCACTTCCCAGTACACCTCTTCAAGCCGTAAACAGGTGGCAAAACCATTTAACCTGACCGACCGGGAAAGTGGCCGGGCCAAGGTCATGCCAAAATCAAGAATTACAGGATCAACTTTAACTTTATGCAGCAGCCTGCTCCCTGAGTTTTCGTGTCGAATCAATCGATCCATAGCTAAAGCACTCCATCGCACATTACTGGAATTAATTAATATTGTTTGTAGAACACCACCCCATAAAACAATATGTAAGAATTCTTATCCAGCGGACCAGACCCTCATGCCTGTAGGAGCGCTCTCGCAGCGAGAGGTGAAAACAGGCGCAACCGAGAGCTGTGCCAGCGCTAGGGAAAATGGGTAGACGAGAGTGAGCGAGAGCCACCAAAAAATCAGAAAACGTCTCGTACATAAAGCTATAAAACACCCAACACTTCACACGACAGCCTTACGACACAACTATCAAAAAAAACATGAACAATAACAATTAAACACAATTAAATACCGCACACGCTTTACCCCGTTAATTTCACCCCCAACCAAGTTATCCACCATCAGCATAACGAAATGCTTTCTCCTTTTAATAATCGCTAAAAGTACACACCTCAGACGGCATGCATGTAGCCATACTCATACCGTGCATATCTTCAAGCCGAAAAAAAAAACACATAAATTCACATTCTGCGCCCCTCGGCACAACGACGCCGATAACTGCTGGCTTATCAAGCCTACGAGCGACACTGCACCCGCTCCGAATAGAAAGTAGACTACATGCGTCTAGGACAAGGCTTTCGCAACAAACAGATATGACCTAGACCTCAGCGAGCCGTGTCACTCACAGATGTTTCAATACGCTTAATTTGAGTAGGCCCCAGCTTTGCTGTTAAATAGGCAGCGTGTCGCCCTCTTTTAGCCTCTGGCGAGGGTGCACAGGCTGATGATTACACGTGTCCAGCGCCTCCATTTTTTTCTGAAGCGAACCGTGCTCAGCCAGTTCTTCCTTGCGATCCATCTTAATGTGAGTCAATTGAAATGTTGAAAATCGTCCACCTGCTAACGGGTGCAGCGGCTTTGCTGCTGTCCTTTATTCCCAGCCTGCAATCCGAAGCTATACCTTACCTCCAACATCCTGATGCTCTTTACTTGGCTTTTTTTGGCCTGCTGAACCTGACTCTGGCTCCAGTAATTCCTTTTTGGAATAAAGGCCCGCGTCACCAACTGCAAAATCTGGTCAGCGCCCTGTTGGTGCTTTCCGTTGTCCTGCAAACACTGACCTTGTTCGGCCTCCTGCTGCCGATTGGCGACCAGCCTGCAGTACTGCTCGGCCTTACTCCTGCAGTAATTGCCGTAGCGCTTCACCTGGCTGTCAGCTTCTACAAATCATCACCGTCCTCGTCCTCGCAAAGCTATGACATGACCAACCGCGATACAGGGACTGTAAAATGGTTCAACACCTCAAAGGGTTTCGGCTTTATTTCCCGAGATTCCGGCGATGATATTTTTGTTCACTTTCGCGCCATTCGTGGCGAAGGCCACCGCGTACTGGTGGAAGGGCAACGCGTCGAGTTCTCGGTCATGAACCGCGACAAAGGCCTGCAAGCTGAAGATGTGATCGCAGCACTGCCGCGCCGCTGATTCAAACCTGAAAAAAAACCGCGACCAGCCCTGCTGGATCGCGGTTTTTTTTGCCTGTACAAAAGGCTTAATAGTGCGGAGGCGGAGCTTCCTCTTCAAACGACTCAAACTGCCCGCCCATTTCTTCCTGGCGCTTGAGCAAGGCAGCCATCTGCATTTGCAAGCGATCTACCGCGTTTTGCTGCGCTACCAGCACATCGTTCAATGCCTGGATAGTGTCATCCTGAAAAGCCAAGCGGCTCTCAAGGTCCATTACTCGCGCTTCAAGCGTCACAATCAACCCTCCGAAAAAGTGAACCCAACGTCAAAAGCCGACGCCAGCCGATCTCGGACCGCGCCCACATCAGCCTGCGTATAAGGCTTGGCAGGATGCTTGCCCCACACCGGCCCAGGCCAGGCCACATCAGCCTGATAACGAACAATCACATGCATGTGCAACTGGCTGACAACATTCCCCAGCGTCGCGACATTCATTTTGTCCGCCCCGAACACCTCTTTAAGCACTCGCGCCAAAGCGGTGGTCTCAGCCCACATCACTCGCTGGTCATCGTCACCCAATTGAAACAATTCGGTTATACCCTCGCGACGCGGCACCAAAATGAACCAGGGGTAATTCGAATCATTGGAAAGCAGCAAGCGGCACAAGGGGAAATCCCCTATCAGCCAAGTATCCTCTTGAAGGCGTGTATCCAAAGCGAACACTGGGAGCTCTCCTGTTTAACCGTTTATTTCAGCTGGATTGGCCGTGCGATGAGACTCACCGACAACCAAGCGACAAAGGTTAAGGATACCCTTGATTACTCCGCGCATCACGCCAACAAGCACCTGCACGCCCCTGAAATGCCGCAATGCACGCTCATTCAACAGCGCTCAAACATTTGTGCACCAAAACTGCACAATGCGAATGCTTTTAGTGCGCTAAAACGTCACCTACCACCCCAACAGGTGGTAACCGGTAACGCTTTGAGCTTAGCGGTTGAGCAAGGCGCTCTCCTTGCAACGAAAAACAATACCTCAATGACTGTCTTATCGCCGTTTGACCCAAGCAGCATCAGGCCTCACAGCCTGATCCGAGAGAAAAATATTTATTTTTTACCCCTCAGGCCAATTTGAGCATGCTTGTTGCATAGAGCTTGGCATAGTCACCAGGCTTCAGCCGGAGCGCAGTAGCCTGACGATAAATAACAAAAGTTGCACCGTAGGAATTAGGAGTTTTTATTGTAGGCCTCATGTATTTACACATGTGCCAACGCTGAAAACAGCAGTACAAACATGCTGAAAAACGGCTCAACGCTACGCGCTTGCGACATGTAGAGTGCAATTTGCGACATAGCTGTAACGATGCTGAAAGCTTTTGAGAGCAAGTATCGCCAACATTGCCGGCGTGATATAAGTTTGCGCCGACACAAAAAGAAAGAGCCGCCCAGATAATAAATTCAGGTGGGACGGCAGTACTCTTCCTAAAAACCAAAGGAGCAAATCACGATGCGCGTGATGAAGTGGAGCATAATCGCCCTGGCTGTTTCAGCCGGTACTACCCAGTTCGCAATGGCCTCGTCCCAGGACGATGCTAAAGGTTTCGTTGAAGACAGCTCGCTGACTTCCAAAACTCGCATGCTGTACATGAACCGTGACTTCCGTAACGGCGCTGGCAACATTGCCAAGCCAGGTGGCGGCTTTAAAAGTGGCTATCGCGAAGACTGGGGCCTGAGCGAACTGCTGAACTACCAATCGGGCTTCACTCAAGGCACCATCGGTGTCGGCGTTGATGCTTTCGCCATGGGTACAGCACGTCTGGACGGCGGCGCCGGTCGTCAAGGCAACGGTCTGTTCGCAACCAAAAGCGACGGTTCTCCGGAAGATACCCAATCGAAAATCGGCGGCGCTGTTAAATTCCGCCTCTCCGACACAGTGCTGAAATACGGTAACCAATTCGTAGCCAGCCCGGTTTTCTCCACCGACGATAGCCGTCTGCTGCCAGAGGTTGCCACCGGCACCTTGCTCACCAGCAAGGAAATCAAAGGCCTGGAACTGACCGCAGGTCGCTTCACCGCATTGAGCTCGCAGACCGGTATGGCGCGTGACAGCATCAACGGTCCTGGCCAGAAAGGCCTGACAGCTGCCAACATTGCTGGCGCGACCTATCAGTTCACTGACAATTTTGTCGGCGGCGTAGCTGCTTCCGATGTTGATGACTACTTCAAGAAGCAGTACATCAACCTGAACTACACCCTGCCTATCGCAGATACTCAAGCCCTGAACTTCGACTTCAACGGCTACAGAACTGCTAGCCAAGGTCAGGAACGAGCTGGCGACGTTGACAACAAAATCTGGAGCTTGGCAGCAGCCTATAGCCTCGGCGCTCACAAGTTCACCATCGCTCACCAGCGCTCCACCGGTGACAGCGCTTATTACTACGGCGTAGACGGCGGCGGCACCATTTTCCTTGCCAACTCCGTACAGTACTCCGACTTTAACCAACGTGACGAACGTTCCTGGCAGGGTCGCTACGACCTGAACATGGCCAGCTACGGCGTTCCTGGCCTGAGCTTCATGGCTCGCTACGTTAAAGGCGATAACATCTCCACGACTGATGGCGAAGGCAAAGAACACGAGTTCGACTTCGAAACCAAGTACGTACTGCAGGAAGGCCCGGCCAAAGACCTGTCTTTCCGTCTGCGTAGCGCTATCTACCGCACCACCAGCAACAACGGCAACGATGTAAACGATCTTCGCCTGATTGCTGAGTACCCACTGAACATCTTGTAATCATGGCCTTCGGGCAGTCATTACAAGCACTTGTTTAGCGAAAGCCACGCTCCTGTCTCAGGGCGTGGCTTTTTATTTGCGGGTATAAAAGCCGATATATAGCAAGCTAACTAACAACATTAAACGCAAGTAGTTATCACTTAACGACGCTGGTCCAACTTTGCACCTGCAGCTGTCCACCTCAAGGTACAAAAACAATTAAAGGGGCATTCGCCCCTTTAATGTTTGTTCACACCCACCCTTTTTAACGGGTACAGGCACGACCTTATTGCGCTGCCACTTCCTGGACCACACGAATTACACGGTGCGGAAACGGAATATCAACACCTTCTGCCTTCAAACGATCACGCGAATGCTCGTTGAACATAAACAGAACATCCCAGTAATCCGGGGTGTTAACCCAAACACGCAGCGACATGGTAATCGCGCTTTCGCCCAAGGTCGTGACCACAACCACTGGAGCCGGCTCTTTCAGTACCCGAGAATCATCAGCCAGCCTCAGCAATACTTCACGCACCTTCTGCAGATCAGCTTCGTAATCCACACCAACATCAAACACTACCTTGCGCGTCGGCTGACGGTTGTAGTTGGTGATGATGCCGTTAGACAGATTGCCATTTGGCACGATGACGGTTTTATTGTCGCCAGTGCGCAGCACGGTGTGAAAAATCTGAATGCTATCGACGGTTCCGCTTACGCTTTGCGCTTCGATCCAGTCACCGATCTTGAACGGACGGAACAACAGAATCAGTACCCCGCCAGCAAAGTTGGCCAAGCTGCCCTGCAACGCCAGACCAATGGCCAGACCTGCCGCACCAATCGCCGCAACGAATGACGTGGTCTGGATCCCGATCATTGATGCGACACTGACAACCAGCAAGATCTTGAGAATGATATTGGCCAGGCTGCTGATAAAACCTTGCAGAGCCAAATCAGCCTTTCTCAACGCCAGCAATTGCCCGATCTTGGTCGTCAGGCGGTTGATCAACCACCAGCCCACCGCTAGCGTAACCAGTGCCAGCAACACACGGCTGCCGTATTCCATGATCATCGGGATCCAGGCCTGTGAGGCCTTGACCAATTGATCAACTTCAGCGTTCAAATCCATTTACATCTCCTCGCGCCCATACCCGGCAACGTTATTTATTCAACAAAACGATAGAGCAGCCTCGGCTGCTCTATCGTTTCTGCAGCGCTCAGGAAAGTCGGACGTCAATGATCGCCAGAGGTTCCTCCAGCCCCGCCATCAGTCGCGGAAGTTATTAAACTGCAAAGGCATGTCGAAGGTTTTGGCACGCAACGCAGCAATTGCGTCTTGCAGGTCATCACGCTTCTTGCCGGTGATGCGCACTTGCTCGCCCTGAATGGCAGCCTGAACCTTGAGCTTGGCGTCCTTGACATGAGCAACGATCTTCTTCGCCAGCTCTTTATCAATACCTTCCTTGAGCACGGCTTCCTGCTTCATCAACTTGCCTGAAGCATAAGCATCCTTGACCTCAAGGCACTGAACGTCGATCTTGCGCTTGACCAGGGCCAGCTTAAGGATCTCGATCATTGCTTCGAGCTGAAAGTCAGCCTCAGCGGTCAAGTTAACCGTCAGGTCCTTCTCCTTGAACTCGAAAGTGCCCTTGCCCTTGAGGTCATAACGGCGGTCCAGTTCCTTGACGGCGTTTTCGACGGCGTTGGTGACTTCGTGCTTGTCCAGTTCGGATACCACGTCGAACGACGGCATGTAATTTTCTCCAATAATAAAGGGCGCGCTCAACACAGATGGAGCACGCCTGACCTGACAGTTAAAATGCGCGGGCATTATAGCGGTTCTTCGACTTCATTCACTTGCGAGCTCACATGCCAAATTCGGCCCTGTCTCAACCACGACCCAACGTACCCGTCAGGGCATCTGCCACCTGGCACATTCTCGGTGCTGGAAGCATGGGCACACTGTGGGCCACTCGACTGGCGCGTGCGGGCCTGCCGGTCAAGCTGATCGTGCGCAACCCCGCACGCTTGCAAGCCTATGAAGCGGCGCAAGGTCTGACGCTAATTGAAGGCGAACACTCAGTAAAATGGGCCATCAGCGCACAAATCCCCGAGACTGATGAGCCGATCCAGCGCTTACTGGTCACTTGCAAGGCCTATGACGCACCGCAGGCCATTGCACAAGTCGCCGCGCGGCTTAGCCCGAATGCCGAGCTGATCCTGCTGCAGAACGGTCTCGGCAGCCAGCAAGCCATCGCCACCCTGGTACCGCACGCACGCTGTATCTTCGCCTCCAGTACCGAAGGCGCCTTTCGCGACGGTGACTGGCGGGTGGTCTTTGCCGGCATGGGTCATACCTGGCTGGGCGATTCCAACCAGGGCCCTGCTCCGCAATGGCTTGAAGAACTTCAGCACAGCGGCATCAGCTACGAGTGGAGCCCCAATATTCTGAGCCGCTTGTGGCGCAAGCTGGCCCTTAACTGCGCGATCAACCCGCTGACGGTCCTGCACGATTGCCGCAATGGCGGCTTGCAAGCACACAGCGCTGAAGTGAATACCCTGTGTACTGAACTCGGCGCCTTGCTTGAGCACTGCGACCAAGCTGAAGCCGCGATTGATTTGGCCGCTGAGGTAAATCACGTGATCCAGGCCACCGCCAACAACTACTCCTCGATGCATCAGGATGTCACCAAGGGTCGCCGCACCGAAATCAGCTACCTGCTGGGCTATGCCTGCGAAGCCGCGCGCGATCGACAGTTTGCCGTACCGCATTTACAACAGCTACACCAACGCTTGAGCGAACACCTGCAGCGGCGCGGATTGCCCTGCGACTGAGCCCCGCGCTACCCTGCCAGCTTGTTCTTCTTTTAGCGGCCATCCCATGCCCTTGCGCCAGCGCCTTGAAAACCTCCCGGTAGGCCAGAAGTTGCTGGCCGCCCTCCTCGCGTTACTGGCAACTGTGTTGCTGGTGGCCAATTTGACGTTTATCAGCGTGGCGTACTGGATCTCCCACGAGAGCACCGCACCACAAGCCTTGCAGACACTGGGGCAGTTAAGCGCCAACCCCGACCTGATCGTTCAGGCTCTGGACTCGCCAGAAAATGCCAAGGCCCTGCTCAATGAAATCGGCAGCTATGCCCCCCTGCGCGCCGCAGCAATTTACGACAGCGCTGGCAATCTGCTGGTGCAATTGCAGCATGGCGAGCACCTTCCACTCCCGGAACACTATCGCCAAATTGAAGCCTGGAGCCTGACCGAACTGCGCAGCCATCAGGTCACACGCCTGCACCACGGCGACCAGCCGCCCGGGCATTTGCTGTTGATCGCCAGCAGCGAACTGCCCATGGCCTTCTACACTGGCACCCTGACCGCCAGCCTGGGCATTCTGGTGTTCAGCATTTTGCTGTGGTTCGTAGTGGCACGACAGATCAAACGCCTGATCACCCAACCCATTCACCGCCTGGAAGAGCTGTCCCGCCAGGTCACGCGCGAAGAGAATTACTCACTACGCGCAGCGCCGGGAAACGACGACGAAATCGGTAGCCTGGCCAAAGCATTCAACACCATGTTGTCGCGAATTGAAGTGCGTGATCAGGAGCTCAAACGCGCCAGGGATGAAGCCCGGGAGGCCTACGATCAAGCTCAGGCGCTGGCCGAGGAAACCCGCAACACCAACCGCAAGCTTGAGCTTGAGGTACAGGTGCGCAGCAAAATAGAGAAAAAACTCACCGGCTTTCAGAACTACCTCAACTGCATCATCGACTCCATGCCTTCAGCCCTGATCGCTCTGGACGAGCAACTCTATGTCACGCAATGGAATCAGGAAGCCAGCGCCCTCTCCGGCACTCAGCTGGATGAAGCCATGAACAAGCCCATTTACCTGGCCTTTGAGCCTCTGAAGCCGTTCCTGCCACAACTCAAAGACACCATAGAACAGCACAGCGTCGTAAAAATTGAACGCGTCACCTGGGGCCAGGGCGAAGACGCTCGCCACTATGCCCTGACCTTCTACCCGCTGATGGGTGGCGGTGGGCGCGGCGTAGTGATCCGCATCGATGACATTACCCAGCGCCTGTCGCTGGAAGACATGATGGTGCAATCAGAGAAGATGTTGTCTGTTGGCGGACTGGCTGCAGGCATGGCTCACGAAATCAACAACCCACTAGGCGCCATTCTGCATAACGTACAGAACATTCGCCGACGCTTATCGAGCGATCTGCCAAAGAACGTCGAACAAGCCGAACAGACCGGCATTGACCTGAATATCGTCAATGAATATCTGCAGGCCCGTGAAGTTCCCAAGCTGCTGGACGGCATTCAGCAAGCTGGCGCACGGGCGGCGAAAATCGTCACCCACATGCTCAGCTTCAGCCGACGCAGCAATCGCCAAATGAGCCCCTGTGATTTATCGGCACTTATTGACCAGGCGCTGGACATCGCCAGCAATGATTTCGATTTGGCCATCGGTTTTGACTTTATGGGGCAAGCGATCGTCCGGCAGTTCGATCCACAGCTTGGCCCGGTGCCCGGCATCCCCAACGAGTTGGAGCAAGTGCTGCTCAACCTGTTGAAGAACGCAGCCCAGGCAATTCATCAACGCACCGACAAAAGCGAGCCAGGGCGCATCACCCTGCGCACCAAACTGAACCCGCCGTGGGCCGAAATCCAGGTCGAAGACAACGGAGTCGGAATGCCCGAGCCTGTGCGCAAACGGATTTTCGAACCCTTTTTCACTACCAAGGAAGTTGGCCAGGGCACTGGCCTAGGCTTATCCGTGTCGTACTTCATCATTACCAATAACCACAAGGGCCAAATGGAAGTGAATTCAACCTTGGGCCAGGGTACCTGCTTCACCCTGCGCCTGCCTTTGGCTGGCAACCTGATGGCCTCCCCCGAATCAACCATGGTGGAACTGTAATATGGGCTTTCGCTTATCGAAAATTTACACACGCACCGGCGACAAGGGCGAAACAGGGCTTGGCGACGGCCGCCGCGTACCCAAGGACCACCCACGGATAGAAGCCATCGGTGAGGTCGATACGCTAAACAGCCAGATCGGCTTGCTCCTGGCCGCACTCACTGAACATAGCGCCGCGAATCCCGGCCTCACCGAGCTGATTGAAGTACTTGAGCCCTGCCAGCACCGGCTATTTGACCTGGGAGGCGAGTTGGCAATGCCGGTGTATCAAGCGCTCGATAACACTGAAGTCGAGCGACTTGAAAGCGCAATTGATCGCTGGAACGAAGAACTGGGCCCGCTTGAGAATTTCATTCTGCCCGGCGGCTCGAGCCTGATTGCTCAAGCCCACGTTTGCCGCTGCCTGGCACGAAGCGCCGAACGCCGCTGCCAGCAGCTAAATGCCATGGAGCCGCTGGCAGGTGTGGGGCTGGCTTACATCAATCGCTTGTCTGACCTGCTGTTTGTCGCGGCGCGCTTGATTGCCAAGCGCCAGGGAATTGCCGAAATCCTGTGGCAGGCGGCGGCAAAGCCGAAGGCTTGATGTCGTTCATTTGTAGCCGATGACGAGTAGAACGAGGCTGCGTCCGACGACGCAGTAGTCGTAAAGCCGATAGACGCGGTAGATCTGAAACAGTTTTACGACTGCTGCGCAGCCGGACGCAGCCTCGTTCTACTCGTCAGCGACTACATCAGCGGCTACGCTCCCGCGAGACCTGCAACAGGCTACAAATCACATCAAACCTGCGGCCAGAACGCCCGAATCCCGGCAACGCCTTGCGCGCCAATGCTCCAGGCTTGCTGACGATCATCCGGGCCCACCCCGCCCAACAGAAACACCGGTTTGCTGAAATTGACGATCAATTGCTGCGCCTGTTCCCAACCCAATGGCGGCGTATCCGGGTGTGTCTGCGTCGGCAGAACCGGCGACAGGGTCACGAAGTCCACGCCCATCTGCTCGGCCAATGCCAACTCTTCGGCGTTATGGCAGGACGCGGCCAACCAGCGCTCTTTCGGCAGAGGGCGGCCTTTGGCAGCGTACTTGCGCAATTGCGCGGCGGTCAGATGCCAACCCGCCGAAGGGAAATCCCCCAACCACTCCAGCGGCCCCTTGAGCATCAGTTGCGCCTTGCCTGCACACAGACCGGTGGCATCCACCGCCAAATCACGGTACTTGGGGTCATAACCATTGGGGGCACGCAACGAAACCAGCTTGATACCGCCCGCAATGGCCTTTTGGATACCGCGCAACAGCTCTGGCATTTCCAGGCCATCGGGGGTGATCAGGTATTGATCGGGCAAGCGGGCAGCCGCCACAATCGGCTGATTAGCCTCCGGGAACTGGTAATCCGCCAGTTCGCGCTGGCTGACCCAAGCCAATGGCTGACCTTCTGCACCATGGGGATCACCAGCAAAAGCCGAGACTTCCCACACATCCAGCAGAACGTGCTTATCCGGGTAGTCATGCTGAACCTTGATCAAAGGCCGGGCAGACTCAACCACAATACCCAACTCTTCTTTCAGCTCGCGCCCCAACGCAGCTTCGACCGACTCCCCGGCTTCAACCTTGCCACCGGGAAACTCCCAAAAACCGCCTTGATGCTGAGAATCAGCACGACGGGCGATCAGAATTTTGCCGTCTGCGCCTCGAATGACGGCCGCAGCCACATGAACTCGTTTCACCCTTTTACTTCCTCTAATCCGGCCTGTTGCCAGGCTTTAAACGCGGGCCATTGGTAAATGGCGTCGATATAGGCTTCATCTTCGGTCGAAAGAGCAACGTGATATGTACGAAGACGAACAGCTACCGGTGCGAAAAACGCATCTGCCACACTCAATCGTCCGAACAGATAAGGACCGCTCTCGGTTGCCACTGCGCGGCACTCGGCCCACAGCGCACTGATTCTTTCGATATCGCTCTGGGCCTCAGCAGGCATCGGCACCAACGCCTGATCACGGCTCAAATCAAACGGCAAATTGCCCCGCAGACCAAAAAAGCCGCTGTGCATTTGCGCACACGCCGATCGAGCCTGAGCCCGAGCAGCAACATCTGCTGGCCACAACTGTGCCGCCGGGAAGCGCTCGTTCAGGTACTCCGCAATTGCCAACGAGTCAGCGATAGTCCCGTGCTCGGTCTGGAGTAACGGTACTTTTCCCGTTGCCGAATACTGCAAAATAAGTGCCCGGGTATCAGGCTGGCCCAGCCTGATCAGTTGCTCGGTATACGCAACACCCGCCAGATCCAGCGCCAGCGCGCCGCGCAGGGACCACGAAGAGTGCAACTTGTCGCCAATGATCAGGTGAAAGCTCATAGATAGGCACCTTGAGAAAAGGAGGAGCTGAAGATCCGCGAGGCACCCCGGCCTGTCAGCGCAGAATCGGCTGACAGGTCCGCGATGTCGAGACGACTTAGGTACGGTACTCGGCGTTGATTTTCACGTATTCATGGGACAAGTCAGTGGTCCAGATAGTCTCGCTGCATGCACCACGGCCCAACTCGATACGGATGGTGATTTCCTCACGAGCCATTACCGCCGAGCCCTGCTCTTCGGTGTAAGTGGCTGAACGCGCACCGCCGCTGGCGATGCTTACTTCACCCAGGAACACATCAATCTTGCTCACGTCCAGATCCGGCACGCCAGCACGCCCCACAGCGGCCAGGATGCGGCCCCAGTTCGGGTCAGAAGCAAACAGC
Source organism: Pseudomonas sp. ML2-2023-6 (assembly GCF_037055265.1). Lineage (NCBI taxonomy): Bacteria > Pseudomonadati > Pseudomonadota > Gammaproteobacteria > Pseudomonadales > Pseudomonadaceae > Pseudomonas > Pseudomonas sp. ML2-2023-6. The sequence goes on from NZ_CP146347.1 coordinate 4,496,573, forward strand.
GCGGTCTTGATCAGTGGCGAGTGAGCCACGGTGTAACCCACGTCCAGACACTCCTGATGGTTAGCGCCGCCATTCACTTCAACGGTAACAAACTTGGTTGCGCCTTCACCGTCACGCACGATGGCCTGCGCCACGTCCATGCAAACGTCCAGTACTGCCTGTTTCAGCGCCGCAAACAGCGGACCGCTGGCTTCAGTGATTTCAGGCAAGGCCGCTTTGCCGGTAGCAATCAACATGCAGCAATCGTTGGTCGACGTATCGCCATCAATGGTGATGCGGTTGAACGACTTGTTGGCGCCATCGAGCAGCAGGTTCTGCAGTACTTCACGGGCAACTTTGGCGTCGGTGGCGATGTAACCCAACATGGTAGCCATGTTCGGACGGATCATTCCCGCGCCCTTGCTGATGCCGGTCACGGTGATGGTCACACCCTCGTGCTCGAACTGGCGGCTGGCACCTTTGGGCAGGGTGTCGGTGGTCATGATGCCGGTTGCGGCCTCAGCCCAGTTGTTCTCGGACAGGTCGTCGAGAGCGGCTTGCAGTGCACCTTCGATCTTCTCGACCGGTAGCGGCTCGCCAATTACACCGGTGGAGTACGGCAAAACGGCGCTGGCATCTACACCGGCCAACTCGGCCAGTGCGGCGCAGGTACGGGTTGCCGCAAGCAGCCCCGGCTCACCGGTGCCCGCATTGGCATTGCCGGTGTTGGTCAGCAAATAGCGAACCGGGCCTTGTACGCGTTGCTTGGCCAAAATAACCGGCGCTGCGCAAAACGCGTTCAGGGTGAAAACACCGGCCACGCTGGAGCCTTCGGCGCAGCGCATAACCACCACATCCTTGCGTCCTGGACGCTTGATACCGGCAGAAGCGATACCCAGTTCAAAACCGGCCACCGGGTGCAAAACAGGCAAAGGACCAAGACCAACAGCCATGACGCGCTCCTAAATAAGTTCTGTGCGCCGCCGCAAAGGGACGGGAATTCAATGGTAAAACGCCGCGACGGCTAATGCCGGTCGCGGCGCAGGTGTATCAGCAGTTGAAGCGGGCGTTAGTTGATTTGCCCGTGACAGTGCTTGAATTTCTTGCCCGAGCCGCAGTAGCACAGCTCGTTGCGGCCCAGCTTCTGCTCGTTACGAACAGGCTCGACCACCACATCAGCCACATCAGCGCCTTCCAGCACCTGGGCCAATGCGTCCGGCTGATCAAGGCCTGGCGCTTCGGCATGTTGGAACTGCAAGCGCGAAGCCAGATCTTCAGCTTCCTGACGCAGACGCGCCTCTTCAGCTTCCGGGTCTTCGCGACGTACCTGTACATGGGACAACACACGGATCGAATCACGCTTGATCGAATCAAGCAGCTCGGAGAACAGGTTGAACGACTCGCGCTTGTACTCCTGCTTCGGGTTCTTCTGCGCATAACCGCGCAAGTGGATACCGTGACGCAGGTGGTCCATGGTCGACAGGTGGTCTTTCCACAGGTCATCCAGTACACGCAGAACAATTTGCTTCTCGAACGTGCGCAGCGCTTCAGGGCTCGCCTGCTCTTCTTTCTCGTTGTAAGCCGCCAGCAATTCGGTCAGCAGCTTCTCACGCAGGGTTTCTTCGTACAGGTGGTCATCTTCGTCGAGCCATTGCTGGATCGGCAGCTTCACCCCAAAACCGGTTTCGATTGCAGCTTCCAGACCTTTGACGTCCCACTGTTCCGGCAACGATTGTGGCGGGATGTGCGCGCTGACGGTGCTGTCGAGTACGTCCTTGCGGAAGTCGGCAATGGTTTCACCGATGTTGTCGGCAGCCAGCAACGTGTTACGCATGTGATAAATCACTTTACGCTGTTCGTTGTTGACGTCATCGAACTCCAGCAATTGCTTACGGATGTCGAAGTTGCGACCTTCAACCTTGCGCTGAGCCTTTTCGATCGCGTTGGTCACCATGCGGTGCTCAATTGCTTCGCCAGACTGCATGCCCAGGGCCTTCATGAAGTTCTTCACCCGATCAGAGGCGAAGATGCGCATCAGGCTGTCTTCCAGCGACAGATAGAAACGGCTGGAACCCGCGTCACCCTGACGACCGGCACGACCACGCAACTGGTTGTCGATACGGCGCGATTCGTGACGCTCGGAGGCGATTACATGCAGACCACCCGACTCCAGCACTTGCTGGTGACGTTTTTGCCAATCGGCCTTGATCTGTGCGATCTGCTCCGGGGTTGGATCTTCGAGGGAGGCGACTTCCACTTCCCAGTTACCGCCCAACAGGATGTCAGTACCGCGACCCGCCATGTTGGTAGCGATGGTCAGCGCGCCTGGACGACCGGCCTGGGCAATGATTTCGGCTTCTTTTTCGTGGAACTTGGCGTTCAGAACCTTGTGCTCGATGCCTTCCTTGTGCAACAGATTGGACATGTGCTCGGAGGTTTCGATGGTCGCTGTACCCACCAGCACTGGACGGCCCTTGGCCATGCAATCCTTGATGTCAGCCACAATCGCCGTGTACTTCTCGTCAGCGGTGAGGAACACCAGGTCGTTGAAGTCTTTACGCGCCAGTGGCTTGTTCGGCGGGATAACCATCACCGACAGGCCATAGATCTGGTGGAATTCAAACGCTTCGGTGTCTGCAGTACCGGTCATGCCCGAGAGCTTGTTGTACAGACGGAAGTAGTTCTGGAAGGTCGTGGTAGCCAAGGTCTGGCTCTCTGCCTGAATATTCAGGCCTTCCTTCGCTTCGATAGCCTGGTGCAGGCCTTCGGACAAGCGACGACCCGGCATGGTACGCCCGGTGTGTTCGTCGACCAGCAATACCTGGCCGTCTTCAACGATGTATTCGACGTTGCGATTGAACAGCTTGTGAGCGCGCAGTGCAGCGTACACGTGGGTCAACAGCCCCAGGTTGTGCGCCGAATACAGGCTCTCGCCTTCAGCGAGCAAACCGATCTGGGTCAGCATGTCTTCAACAAACTGGTGGCCGGCTTCGTTCAGCTCAACCTGGCGAGTCTTTTCATCAATGGTGAAATGACCAGCTTTGGTAACTTCACCTTCAACTTCTTCGACGTGCAGTTCAAGACGCGGGATCAGCTTGTTGATTTCGGTGTACAGCTTGGAACTGTCTTCGGCCTGGCCGGAGATGATCAGCGGAGTACGGGCTTCGTCGATGAGGATGGAGTCGACTTCGTCGATCACTGCGAAATTAAGCTCGCGCTGGAATTTTTCTTCCATGCTGAAAGCCATGTTGTCGCGCAGGTAATCGAAACCAAACTCGTTGTTGGTACCGTAAGTGATGTCGGCGGCGTAGGCTTCACGCTTTTCTTGAGGCGGCTGGAACGGTGTTACAACACCTACCGTCAGGCCCAGAAATTCGTACAGCGGACGCATCCAGTTGGCATCGCGGCGAGCCAGATAGTCGTTCACGGTAATTACGTGCACGCCTTTACCAGACAGCGCATTGAGGTAAACCCCAAGGGTCGCTACCAGGGTCTTGCCTTCACCGGTGCGCATTTCAGCGATCTTGCCTTCATGCAAGGTCATGCCGCCGATCAGCTGAACATCAAAGTGGCGCATGCCCATGACACGTTTACCCGCTTCGCGGCAGACCGCAAAGGCTTCTGGCAACAGTTGGTCGAGGGTCTCACCTTTGGCTATGCGGGCCTTGAACTCTTGGGTCTTGGCGCGCAATTGCTCATCCGTCAGAGCAACCATTTGCTCTTCGAAGGAATTGACGACCTGAACTGTCTTGAGCATGCGTTTAACTTCGCGCTCGTTCTTGCTTCCAAAAAGTTTCTTTAACAAAGGCGCAAACATATCGGCAGGATCTTCCACACATAGGGATGGAGGGCGGCCCCGAGAGTCGCCCGAGCAGCCCTGATGGCCGCATGCGAACGAGCATTCTACCCGGAAACGGCGGTGAGGAAAGTGGCGTTATTCCACGATACCGGTACTGCGTTGTAATGGGGCCTCCCTAAAATAAGGGCTTTTTGCTGAACTTCAACCCATAAGCACCTGAAGTTACTCATTGATTTCATAAATAAATTTTGACGAGTCCGGATCCGGGCGAGTGAAACAGGAGGTTTCTGCTAAGATTGCGGCTCTGTTTTCTCAGGTGTCTGAACATGGCATTTCGCCCACACCCAGCACGGGCACCCTCCGTTCTGCTCCGCGAGGCCAAGCCCCTAAAAGCCATTTTTGGCCATGCAAAGCGTCTGGCACACCTGCAACGTCTGCTTGAAAGCCAGCTCCAGCCAGCTGCACGCGAGCATTGCCACGTCGCTTCATGGCGTGAAGGCAGCTTGTTGCTGATCGTGACTGACGGTCACTGGGCCACTCGCCTGCGTTATCAGCAAAAACGCCTGTTGCGCCAATTACAGGTATTTGACGAGTTTTCCAGCCTGACCCGGATTCTATTCAAAGTGCAGCCGCCTACGGTGCAGGCCAAGGTCGTGGGGCATACTCTGGACTTATCCGTCGATGCAGCCCAGACCATTCAGGCAACGGCCGACGGCATTACCGACCCGGCCTTGCGCGCCGCCCTTGAGCGCCTGGCGAGTCACGCCAAACCAAAACCCTGACAACCCCGAACACCTGTAGCTGCTGCCGGAGGCTGCGACAAGTTCCGCAGGACCTCCAAAAAGCAGGACTGCTGCGCAGCCAATCACAGCCTGCGGCAGCGGCTACATATCCATTTTCCCTACTTGCGTTTGCTACCGCCCAACAGCGAACCCAGCAGTCCACGCACCAGCTGACGGCCCACCTGCCCCGCTGCCTGGCGCGCCATGGACTGCAACGCCTTGCCCGCAGCGCTACCCAAAAAGTCACCGGCCTGATCCAGCAACCCCGGCTCATGCGGCGCAGCCTGTGTTTGCGCTTGCGGCGCCACTCCCTTACGGGCCATCAACACTTCGTACGCAGACTCCCGATCAATGGGCTTGTCATAGCGCCCCTGCAACGGCGAACCAGCGATCAACGCCGCACGCTCAGCTTCGGTCAGCGGGCCAATGCGTGATTGCGGTGGCGCGATCAACACGCGCTGAACCATGGCCGGAGTGCCCTTGTCCTCAAGCATGCCCACCAACGCTTCGCCCGTACCCAACTCAGTCAGTACCTCCAGCGCGCTGAACGCCGGATTAGGGCGAAACCCGTCAGCTACCGCCCTGAGGGACTTCTGCTCTTTGGCCGTAAAAGCCCGTAGCCCGTGCTGGATACGCAAACCCAGTTGCGCAAGCACAGTGTCTGGCAGATCCGCCGGAGATTGAGTGACGAAATATACCCCGACCCCCTTGGAGCGAATCAGCCTTACCACTTGCTCCAGACGGTCTTGCAACGCCTTGGGCGTTCCCGCAAACAACAAGTGTGCTTCGTCGAAAAACAGCGCCAGCAACGGTTTATCCGAATCGCCACGCTCCGGCAGTTGCTCGAAAAGCTCGGCCAGCAACCACAAAAGAAAGGTCGCGTAGACCTTCGGTGCTTCATGCACCAGGCGACTCGCATCAAGCAGATGAATCCGCCCACGACCATCGCTGGCCGGTTGCAAAATATCTTCCAGTTGCAGTGCCGGCTCACCAAACAAGTCTTCAGCCCCCTGCTGTTCAAGCGTCGCCAGGCGACGCAACAGCGCCTGACTGGAACCGGTGGTCATCAGGGCCGCGTCATCCCCCAGCACTTGGGGGTTATCGCGCAGGTGATTGAGGAGTGCCTTGAGGTCTTTGAGATCGAGCAACAGCAAACCTTCACGGTCTGCCACCTTGAAGGCGGCATAGAGCGCCGACTGCTGGCTGTCGGTCAGCTCCAGCAAACTGCCTAACAGCAAGGGACCCATTTCACTCAGGGTGGTTCGCAATGGATGGCCGGTCTTGCCCTGTATATCCCACAAGGTCACCGGATACGCTTTGGCCTGGTAATTGAGCCAAGGCATACCCGCAATCCGCTCTGCGATCTTGCCCTGAGGGTTGGCCGCTGCCCCCAAACCGCACAGATCGCCCTTGATGTCGGCGGCGAAGACCGCAACCCCCGCATCACTGAACTGCTCGGCCAAGCGTTGAAGAGTGACGGTTTTGCCCGTCCCCGTGGCGCCTGCCACCAGACCGTGGCGGTTTGCCAAGCGCAAGGATTGAGCGATGGACTGACCCGAGAGGTCAGCACCAAGTACTAGAGCAGAAGAGTCAGGCATTTTGCCACCTTTGATTAATCTTTCGCGATCGCGGGTCGATACACCGTTAATGCTAGACCAGAAAAAACCGGATTTAGCGTCGTAAAGCGCCTTGATAAATGGACCATCTGCCCTGTTCAGGCAGTGATTTGCGGATCACGCGTTTTACCAGAGTGTATGTCTCACACTTTTAGACCTTAGCGGACCCTTCAAGCCATGAATAAAAACCTACGTTTCAGCCATAAAATCCTGCTTGCCGCGTCCCTGATCGTAATAGCCGCCTTCTCGCTATTTACGCTGTACAACGACTTCTTGCAGCGCAACGCCATCCGCAACAACCTGGACAACTACCTTAACGAAATGGGCAGTGTCACAGCCAATAACATTCAGACATGGTTGGGCGGCCGGATTCTGCTGGCTGAAAACCTTGCCGAATCAATCGCCAATACTCCAGAACCAACCCAGGTGACGAACCTGCTGGAGCAAAAAACCCTTAGCCGCACCTTTATGGCGGTTTACTTTGGCGACAGCCAGGGCGGCTTTACAATTCGCCCCGACAGCAAAATGCCTGACGGCTACGACCCGCGCACCCGGCCTTGGTACAAGGATGCGTTGAACACCAGCACCTCAAGCCTGACCGAACCTTATATAGACGCAGCCACCGGGCAGATGGTTATTTCCATCGGTGCTCCGGTGAGAAAGGCCGGGCAAACCCTGGGCGTGGTCGGTGCCGACCTGACCCTGCAAGCCATCACCGACAGCATCAACGCCCTGAACTTCAACGGCATGGGCTACGCCTTTTTGATCAGTGCCGACGGCGAAATCCTGGTGCACCCGGACAAAACCCTGGTGAAGAAACAGCTGAAGGATATCTACCCGCAGGACACGCCTGCGATCAACGCCGGGTTCAGCGAGATCCAGGCCGACGGTAAAACCCGGATCGTGACCTTCACTCCCGTCAAAGGGCTGGGCACGGTCAACTGGTACGTCGGCTTGTCGATCGACAAGGAACAAGCCTTCGCAGCGCTCAGCGAATTTCGCACCTCCGCAATTATTGCCACAGTGATTGCCGTGGTCTCGATCATCGCCCTGCTCGGTCTGTTGATCCGCCTGCTGATGCAACCGCTGCACGTAATGACCCGCGCCATGCAGAACATTGCCGAAGGTGAAGGCGACCTGACACGCCGTCTGGCAGTGGAGTCCCAGGATGAGTTCGGCACCCTGGGCAGTGCCTTCAACCGCTTTGTCGAACGCATTCACTCCTCGATCAGCGAAGTGGCCTCGGCCACCGAACAGGTCAACGAAGTTGCCTTGCGTGTCGTCAGCGCATCCAACTCATCGATGCTCAACTCTGACGAGCAAGCGAGTCGCACCAACAGCGTCGCGGCAGCCATCAATGAGCTGGGCGCCGCCGCACAAGAGATCGCCCGCAACGCGGCCCAGGCCTCACACCAGGCCAGCGATGCTCGCGGCCTGGCCGAAGAAGGTCAGCAAGTGGTCGAGCGCAGCATCAGTTCGATGCAGAAACTGTCGCAAATGCTCGGCACGTCCAGCGGTCATATCGAGTCGTTGAACGACAAGACGGTGAACATCGGACAGATCCTGGAAGTGATCACCAGCATCTCTCAGCAGACCAACTTGCTGGCACTTAACGCTGCCATTGAAGCAGCTCGCGCTGGTGAAGCCGGGCGCGGCTTTGCCGTAGTGGCTGACGAAGTTCGCAACCTGGCACACCGCACCCAGGAATCGGCGCAGCAGGTGCAAAAAATGATCGAAGAGTTGCAGATCAGTGCCCGCGACTCAGTGAACACCATGGAAGAAAGCCAGCGTCATAGCCAAGACAGCGTGGAAATTGCCAACCGCGCAGGCGAGCGCCTGATCAGCGTGACCGAACGCATTGGTGAAATTGATGGCATGAACCAGTCCGTCGCCACGGCAACCGAAGAGCAAACGTCGGTGGTCGAGTCGATCAACATGGACATTACTGAAATCAATACGCTCAACCAGGAAGGGGTCGAAAACCTTCAGTCAACGCTTCGAGCCTGTTCCGACCTGGAACAGCAAGCTGCGCGCTTGAAGCAACTGGTGGGCAGTTTCCGTATCTGATTGGCAGGGAACAGCTTCAAGCTCGCCGCTTGAAGCTTTCTGCAACGCCTCCCAAAGCCTGGCGGCATCAGGAAATTCGGTGCCGTCCTCGGGGCTGAGGGCATCCGGGTCGTAGCGACTCAAACAGCCTTCACCCAAGGTCGCAGGCGCACTGGAGGTGGCCTTGTCGAGCGGGTCACTCATGTCACCTCCCCTGCACTGCTGCAAACCTGTGGGAGCTGGCTGCCTGCGATACAGGCAACCCGGCTCATATGAAACACCGAGGCGATACCATCGCGAGCAAGCCCGCTCCCACACGTGTTGTGCAGTGAATATTTAGAACACGACCGTCTTGTTGCCGCGTACCAGCACACGGTCTTCAAGGTGGTAACGCAGGCCACGGGCCAGCACCATCTTCTCGACATCACGACCGAAACGCACCATGTCTTCAATGCTGTCACTGTGGCTGACACGCACTACGTCTTGCTCAATGATCGGACCTGCGTCCAACTCTTCAGTCACATAATGGCAAGTTGCACCAATCAGCTTCACGCCACGCATCGAGGCTTGGTGATAAGGCTTGGCACCAACGAACGACGGCAAGAAACTGTGATGAATGTTAATGACCTGGCCCGCATATTCACGGCACAGATCAGGTGGCAGGATTTGCATGTAACGCGCCAGTACCACAACTTCAGCAGCATGATGTTTGACCAGGCGCGAGACTTCGGCAAAAGCCGGCTCTTTGTTCTTCGGGTCAACCGGTACGTGATAAAACGGAATGCCGTGCCACTCGACCATGCTGCGCAGGTCATCGTGATTGGAAATCACGCAGGAAATTTCGCAGTCCAGTTCATCGCTGTGCCAGCGGTGCAGTAAATCTGCCAGGCAGTGGGACTCGCGGCTCGCCATCAACACCACGCGTTTTTTCTGCGCCGTATCGGTGATGCGCCACTCCATCGAAAACTCTTCGGCGATCGGGGCAAATGCCTCACGAAAGGCCTCCAGCCCAAACGGCAGAGAGTCGGCACGAATCTCGTGACGCATAAAGAACCAACCGCTTTGGTCGTCCGAGTGGTGGCTCGCTTCAGTGATCCAGCCATTGTAGGAGGCAAGGAAATTGCTGACCTTGGCGACAATGCCGACGCCGTCGGGGCACGCAATAACCAACCGAAAAGTGCGCATGAGGGGAAAACTCCAAAAACTTTACTAAGGCCGCCATTCTAGCGAGTGCGCAGCAAAACTGCAGTATTCGTTACCGCCTGCTGCAGGCGCCACGGGGTCGCGTAGCCTTTGACCGCACGCCAGCATCGACGTGGCCTGCACTGCCTTTTATCGACAACTGCCAAGACTTATTAATCTACGTTATTAAGCCCATTGCACCCCAGCTATTAACTGTGCGCATACTTGGCAGCATTGAAGTTAATGAATAAAAATTTAAATTAATCAGCCCTTGCATGTTTACTTGCAGTAACTGTCTGACTACTATTGCGTCACTGTATCCCTGTAAACCCTTTTCAAGCTAAGGCTATCCTCATGTCCTTGATCAACGAATATCGCGCAACAGAAGAAGCTATCAAAGAACTGCAAGCCCGCCTGAAGAATCTGTCCGAAGACGACAAACTTCAAACCGAGCTGGAATTTGAAGGTAAATTGCGCACTCTGATGGGCGAGTACCAGAAATCGCTACGCGATATCATCGCCCTTCTGGATCCAGAATCCAAAGTAAGCAAAGCACCACGCGGTGTTGTTAAAACCACCGGCACCAAACGTGCCCGCAAGGTTAAACAATACAAAAACCCGCACAACGGTGAAGTGATTGAAACCAAAGGTGGCAACCACAAAACTCTGAAAGAGTGGAAAGCCAAGTGGGGCAGCGACGTGGTTGAAGGCTGGGCAACTTTGCTTGACTAAGTGATACCCGGCACGCAAATCGTTTTGCACTGCTAATAAAAACGCCAGCTTGCTGGCGTTTTTTATTGCCCGCTTTTTAATCCTCGCTATCACCTGGCAGGCTCAGCCCGACACGACGGCTCAACGCCTGCGCATAGCGCTGCCACTCACCCAGCAGCTTTAGCTGGTCTGGCGTAGCGCTACGCGACAGCTCATCCGTGGCCTGGGTGAAGTTAGCCAGCGTCATGGGGGCACCCATGACAGGGTCCACCAACCGTTGTTGGCAGAACACATGCCAGCGTTCCAGCTCTTGTGCACTCAAGGTATGAGGGAAGTTTCGCGCCCGGTAGCGAAATAACAACTCGGGTAAACGCTCATCATCAAAAGGCCATGTATCTTTGGCCAGTTGCTCCGGATCACTGGCCCGGACTTGTTCACACAACCGACGGTCTCGATCACCGATAAAACCGTCATACAATTGCTGCTCGGGATCGTCACTGGGAACAAAGTCTTCGCGGGCATAAATGGTCGACAACTTATCTCGCCAAACTTCCTGGGTATCGGTAAGGCTGAGGGCGCGCGCTTGGTAGAGTGGCATGTCCAACTGCAAACGCTGTTGATCCTGTGCCCGCACTACATTCAAGGGTGCCACCACCGGACAACGATTAACGTGTATCAGCTTGAGCGGAACCGGCAACTGACCTTCCGGCAAATCTTCGCGGCGCGTATAAAGCATCTGGCGCAAAGTTTCTGCGTCCATGTCCAGTAATGGCTGAGGATCAAAGTGCAGATCGCAGACGATCAACGCATTACGATTCTTTGGATGCCATGCCAGCGGTAATACCACGCCGACATAATGTCTGGCTGCAGAAAAACGGCCTGAAATATGCACCATCGGTTGCAACAGACGAACTTGATCAAGCACCCGCTGTTTAGTCCGCAACTGGAATAACCAGTCATACAACTTGGGTTGTTTGTCGCGAATCAGCCGCGCCAGCGCAATGGTTGCCCGCACATCGGACAACGCATCGTGAGCCTGACCGTGATCAATTCCGTTGGCCGCCGTCAAACGCTCCAACTTGAGCGTCACACGCCCGTCATCCTCTGGCCAGACGATCCCCTCAGGGCGTAGGGCATAGGCCGTGCGCACTACATCAATCAAATCCCAGCGACTGTTACCACCCTGCCATTCACGCGCATAAGGGTCGAAGAAATTTCGGTACAGGCTGTAGCGCGTGACCTCGTCATCAAAGCGCAGCGAGTTGTAGCCCGCACCGCAGGTGCCCGGCAACGCCAGCTGAGCATGAGTGCGAGTCATGAACTCCGCCTCGCCCAAGCCTTTGTCTTCGAGTCGGCCAGGGGTGATGCCCGTGATCAGGCAGGCCATCGGGTGCGGCAGAATATCGTCGCTGGGCTGGCAGTAGAGATTGACCGGCTGATCAATCTCGTTGAGTTCAAGGTCAGTGCGAATACCAGCGACTTGCACGGCTCGATCGCAGCGCGGATTGATGCCAGTGGTTTCGTAGTCGTACCAAAAAATAGAGGTCACGGGGTGTTCCTGAGCAGTAGACCCCGACAGTCTAGGCGCTCAAACACCTATGCAGAAGCCTGCAAGGGCTGAAAGCTGAAGTAGCGCTGCAAGGCACTGATCAGTGCGGTGTACTCGGCAGGCGGCTGGTACAGGATAAAGCCGGAGTCATAGCAATTGGGCGTCACATCCTCACGGCACCACAGGCAACGCGCCGTCAGGTCAATCAACTGCGGGCAGCCATCGGAACCGGGAAGCTTGAGCCGCAACTCGAAATCGGCGTCCACCAGCATCGGTAACTGACTGATCAGCATCAGCCCGCCGTCGGACACATTACCCAGAAAACCCACGGGTTTGTCCGTGAACCGATTGAACACTTCCAAGTAACACGTCAGTTGCTGCCGTTCGATGAGCCGCTCAATAACCATATTCAAGATCACTATAGAAGGCCATTACGCATGGCCGCACCAGCACTTCAAAATGCCCTGCCCGCACACCTGAGCCAAAACCCGCGCCCAGTCTGCCCTGCACGCACCCGCTTGAAGCTCGGAGCAACGACCAGCCACCGAGCATTGACATCTCTTTGAATGACGAATGAACAATAACCATTCAAAGCCATTCAATATTAGTGAAACGAGCACAATTGACCAGTCATAATTTTGTGCATCATTGAATGGTTGCAGGCAGCGCCTGAGCCGTTGTCCCCGGCCCCGGAATGAATTTGAGAATACGCAGCGTCTCGATCCGCGCCTTGGCCCGATAGGCATACTCGCTCTTCGGGAACTCGTTGATGATGTATTGGTAAGTCTGGGATGCATCCAGGTAAAACTTCGTACGCTCCAGGCACAGCCCACGCAGCATTGCGGTTTGCGGCCAGATATACGGGCGACTGCGGCTGTCGCGATCAACCTCGGACAGTTCCAGCATCACTGCTTCACAGTTGCCTCGGTCATAGGCACGGTAAGCGCTGTTCAAATGGTGGTTCATCGACCAGCGGGTGCAGCCAGCCACAGTGCTGAGCAACAATAAAACGAGCAAAATTCGCATGGGTATCTCCTGTTCACAACAGTGTATCGACCCCACAGCCGAATTCTTCAAGGCAACCGACCCAATGCACCACAACTTAAGCAGAAAGTAGTGCAGAGGAACAATGACTACAGCCAAAGACCATAGTAGCCTTTGGCAGCGCTTGAACTCAGGAGTCTTTGCATGTCTGTTCGTCGAACCAAAATTGTTGCCACACTTGGCCCTGCCAGCAATTCACCAGAAATGCTGGAGCAGCTGATCCTCGCTGGCCTGGACGTTGCCCGTCTGAACTTCTCCCATGGCACTCCCGATGAGCACAAGGCTCGTGCCAAGCTGGTGCGCGAAATCGCCGCCAAGCATGGCCGCTTCGTTGCCCTGCTGGGGGACCTGCAAGGCCCGAAAATTCGTATCGCCAAATTCGCCAACAAAAAGATTGAGCTGAAAGTCGGTGATCAATTCACCTTCTCCACCAGCCATCCGTTGACTGAAGGCACCCAGCAAATCGTCGGTATCGACTACCCGGATCTGGTTAAAGACTGCGGCGTAGGCGACGAGTTGTTGCTCGACGACGGCCGTGTCGTGATGCGTGTCGACACCGCCACCGGCGATGCTCTGCACTGCACCGTGCTGATCGGCGGCCCACTGTCCGACCACAAGGGCATCAACCGTCGCGGCGGCGGTCTGACCGCGCCAGCCCTGACTGAAAAAGACAAGGCTGACATCAAGCTGGCTGCCGAAATGGAAGTCGACTACCTGGCCGTGTCGTTCCCGCGTGACGCTGCAGATATGGAATACGCTCGTCAATTGCGTGACGAGGCAGGCGGTACTGCTTGGCTGGTCGCGAAAATTGAACGCGCCGAAGCCGTGGCTGACGACGAAACCCTCGACGGGCTGATCGCAGCCAGCGATGCGGTGATGGTTGCCCGTGGCGACCTGGGCGTAGAAATCGGCGATGCCGAGCTGGTGGGCATTCAGAAGAAGATCATTCTGCACGCACGTCGCCACAACAAGGCGGTGATCGTTGCGACCCAGATGATGGAGTCGATGATCCAGAACCCGATGCCAACTCGCGCCGAAGTGTCTGACGTTGCCAACGCCGTTCTCGACTACACCGACGCCGTGATGCTTTCGGCTGAAAGTGCTGCCGGCGCATACCCGCTGGAAGCAGTGCAAGCCATGGCGCGTATTTGCGTCGGCGCTGAAAAGCACCCGACCAGCAAAACCTCCAGCCACCGCATGGGTAAAACCTTCGAAAGCTGCGATCAAAGCATCGCATTGGCGGCCATGTACACCGCCAACCACTTCCCGGGTGTCAAAGCGATCATCGCCCTGACCGAAAGCGGGTACACACCGTTGATCATGTCGCGCATCCGTTCTTCGGTGCCGATCTACGCGTTCTCCCCGCACCGTGAAACCCAGGCGCGCGCGGCGATGTTCCGTGGTGTTTACACCGTACCGTTCGACCCGGCATCCCTGCCGCCAGAAAAAGTCAGCCAGGCTGCCATCGACGAACTGCTCAAACTGGGCGTCGTACAGAATGGCGACTGGGTCATCCTGACCAAGGGCGACAGCTACCACACCGTGGGCGGCACCAACGGCATGAAGATTCTGCATGTCGGCGACAAAATGGTTTAAGCCTTACACGGCTTAAACTCAAAGCCCCGCCTGATCACTCAGGCGGGGCTTTTTTATTGCGCCTGGCGCTTAACTGCGGGTCAAAAAAGCATCCGCCAGCAGTTGGTTACGGCCCAGCCCAGCCAGAAACAGACGTTTGGCAAACGCCTCGACCGTATCGGGATGGCCGCAGAGCAGAGCGTGGGTTTGACGTGAGGCAAGACGCAGCTGCAGCAGGTACTCGGGCAATTGCTGACGCTCAAGGTACTCAACCGTAAGGTTCGGACACGTCGCCGCCAATGCTGACAATTGATCCTTGAGGTAATACTCGCTCGCATCGCGGGCCACATGTACCAACCGAATCGGCCCCTGATGGTCCTGGCGCAATGCCTCGCGCAGCACGCCAAACAATGGCCCTAGCCCGGTGCCGGATGCCAGCAGCCATAGCGGCTGCTCCTGCCAGTCCGGGTCGTAACGCAGCGCACCGCCACGCAACTCACCCAGCCGCACACAATCGCCGACTTTAAAATGCCGGGCCGCGTCGACAAACTCACCGGGGTGAGCGCAATCGAGGTGGAATTCCAGAAAGCGGTCCTCTTCGGGCAGACTGGCCAGCGAATACGGTCGAGCGACACCGCAAGCGGTCCACAACACCACATGCTGGCCAGCGCGATAACGCAACGGGCGCTGCGGCGAGAGGCGCAACCGCAGCACGCTCGGGCTCAGCCAGTCCAGCGCCAGCACATGTGCTGGCATGCCATCGCGCAGCGGGTCGAAGGCTTCAACCTGCAGGTCCTCGACCACCTGACACTGACAAGCCAGACGCCAACCCTGCTCACGCTGTGCCCGGCTCAATGCCTCGGGTTTGAGATCGGCCGGCTCGCCACGCACGCAGCGCACCAGGCAGGCATGGCAACTGCCAGCCCGGCAACTGTAGGGCACGGCTACCCCGGCCTGATTCAAGGCGTCGAGCAGATTGGTACTTTCGGCAACTGACCAGCGCTGGTCAGCAACGTGTAACTGGGGCACTTATAGCCTCCGTTGGGTAATTCCAGATCCGGGCACCGTGTAGCCGCTGCAGCAGGCTGCGATGGGTGGTGTAGCGACCCGCCACCGGAATAAAAAAACAAAGATCCTTCGGCCCTTATCGCAGCCTTCGGCAGCGGCTACAAGTTTTGTGCGTGCGGGTGTATCAAAGAGTGTACCGGGTTATACTGCGGCGCCTTTTTTGTACCGGTCATGTGTGCCCGGTATGCCTAGCAAAGACCTGACCCAAGGTCGCAAACACCTTATTGATTGTATGTTCCCGTCTTATAGAGGAGCGCGACCCATGACCGTGATCAAGCAAGACGACCTGATTCAGAGCGTTGCTGACGCCCTGCAATTCATTTCCTACTACCACCCCGTGGACTTCATCCAGGCCATGCACGAAGCCTACCTGCGCGAAGAATCGCCAGCGGCCCGTGACTCGATGGCGCAAATCCTGATCAACTCGCGCATGTGTGCCACTGGCCACCGCCCGATCTGCCAGGACACCGGCATCGTCACCGTATTCGTACGCGTAGGCATGGATGTGCGCTGGACCGGCGCCACCATGGGCCTGGACGACATGATCAACGAAGGCGTGCGTCGCGCTTACAACCTGCCGGAAAACGTCCTGCGTGCTTCGATCCTGGCCGACCCGGCCGGTGCGCGTCGTAACACCAAGGACAACACTCCTGCGGTCATTCACTACTCCATCGTTCCGGGTAACACCGTGGAAGTGGACGTAGCGGCCAAGGGCGGCGGTTCCGAAAACAAGTCGAAAATGGCCATGCTCAACCCGTCCGACTCGATCGTTGACTGGGTGCTCAAAACCGTTCCGACCATGGGCGCGGGCTGGTGCCCACCAGGCATGCTCGGCATCGGTATCGGCGGCACCGCTGAAAAAGCAGCTGTGATGGCCAAGGAAGTGTTGATGGAATCCATCGACATTCACGACCTGATCAAGCGCGGCCCGTCCAGCCGTATCGAAGAGATGCGCATCGAACTGTTCGAGAAGGTCAACCAACTGGGCATCGGCGCCCAGGGCCTGGGCGGTCTGACCACCGTACTCGACGTAAAAATCATGGACTACCCGACCCACGCAGCGTCCCTGCCGGTGTGCATGATCCCGAACTGCGCGGCCACCCGTCACGCTCACTTCGTACTGGACGGCTCCGGCCCTGCATCCCTCGAAGCGCCACCGCTGGACGCCTACCCGCAAATCGTTTGGGAAGCAGGCCCGTCGGCCCGCCGTGTCAACCTCGACACCCTGACCCCGGAAGACGTGCAGAGCTGGAAGCCGGGCGAAACCGTCCTGCTGAACGGCAAAATGCTCACCGGGCGTGACGCTGCGCACAAGCGCATGGTCGAAATGCTCAACAAGGGTGAAACCTTGCCGGTCGACCTCAAGGGTCGCTTCATCTACTACGTAGGCCCGGTTGATCCGGTGCGCGACGAAGTCGTTGGCCCTGCCGGTCCGACCACCGCTACGCGGATGGACAAGTTCACCCGTCAGATCCTCGATCAAACCGGCCTGCTGGGCATGATCGGCAAATCCGAGCGCGGCCCTACCGCCATCGAAGCGATCAAGGACCACAAAGCTGTGTACCTGATGGCCGTCGGCGGTGCTGCGTACCTGGTAGCCCAAGCGATCAAAAAATCGCGTGTGGTGGCATTTGCCGAACTGGGTATGGAAGCGATCTACGAGTTCGACGTTAAAGACATGCCGGTTACCGTGGCAGTCGATAGCAACGGCGAGTCGGTGCACATCACCGGCCCGGCGATCTGGCAGAAAAAAATCAGCGAAAGCCTGGCTGTAGAAGTGCAATAAGCGCTTTATACGTCAGACACAAAAACGGCCAGGTTAATAACCTGGCCGTTTTTTTATGTCTGTACCGTGCTTTTCTGTGGGAGCGGGCTTGCTCGCGATGGCATCAACCCGACAACGCAGGTAAACCGCGTCGCCTGAATCGCAAGCAAGCCCTCTCCTGCAAGATCGGTACCTCTCAATCAGAACGCGTTACGGAAAATTTCTTCAATCTGCCACTGATCAGCCTTGCGCGGGTTGGTGAAACCACAAGCATCCTTCAGGGCATTGGTGGCCAGAATCGGGATGTCATCCAGCTTGGCGCCCAGGTCACGCAGCCCGGCCGGGATTTCTACATCCCGGGCCAAGGTGCGAATCGCCGCGATGGCCGCCTGCGCGCCCTCTTCCGGGCTCAAGCCCCGCACATCGGCACCCAACGCGTGAGCCACATCGGTCAAGCGGGTCGCACATACACTGGCGTTAAACATCTGCACATGGGGCAGCAGCACCGCATTGCACACACCATGGGGCAAGTCATAGAACCCGCCCAACTGGTGGGCCATCGCATGCACAAAGCCCAGCGACGCGTTATTAAAGGCCATGCCCGCGAGGAACTGCGCGTAAGCCATGTTCTCGCGTGCCGTCAGATCTTTACCGTCGCTAACCGCCTGACGCAGGTTTTGACTGATCAGCTCCATCGCCTTGATCGCACAAGCATCGGTAATGGGGTTGGCAGCCGTTGACACATACGCCTCAATGGCGTGAGTCAGGGCGTCCATGCCCGTGGCTGCGGTTAGCCCTTTGGGCATCCCCACCATCAACTCGGGGTCGTTGACCGACAACAGTGGTGTCACATTGCGGTCGACAATGGCCATTTTTACGTGGCGCTCTTCGTCGGTGATGATGCAAAAACGCGTCATTTCACTGGCTGTACCGGCCGTGGTATTGATCGAGACCAGCGGTAATTGCGGCTTGGCCGAGCGATCAACCCCCTCGTAATCACGGATATGCCCGCCATTGGTGGCACACAGCGCAATGCCCTTGGCGCAGTCATGGGGCGAGCCGCCACCCAACGACACGATAAAATCGCAGTGATGTTGCTTGAGCACCACCAGCCCCGCCTCAACGTTGGCAATGCTCGGGTTCGGCTTGGCACCGTCGAAAATCACCGAATCAATGTCCTGCAGCGCCAGCTGCTCAGCGATCAGCGTCGCAACACCCGCCTTTGCCAGCCCCGCGTCAGTCACAATCAAGGCCTTGCGAAAACCATAATTGCGAATAGCGGTCATGGCTTCAGCCAAGCAACCGTTACCCATAATATTTACGGCGGGAATAAAGAAAGTGCTGGTCATGTAGAGTCCTCTTGGCGGGTCATTGGCTAAGTCGGTCTCCACAGCTTCCTCCAATCACAATGCAGCAATGTTGATCTGGCTCAACACTTGAGCATGATAAAGTCCGACACCGCCCACGCCTTGAGACGAAATTGCGATGACCCCTTTCCAGGAATTTGATGCCGAACTAGAAGACTGGAATCAGTTGCGCACCAGCACACCGTGCAGCGGGCTGCTGATTGGCAACGGCGCAAGCATGGCCGTGTGGCATGACTTCTATTACGACTCGCTGTTTGACAAAGCCAAGAGCGTCGCCGAAAAGCCCCTCAGTCAGACCGAACTCAGCGTGTTCGAGGCCCTCGGCACGCGCAACTTCGAGCATGTGCTCAGCGCCCTGAAAACCGCGAGCAAGGTCAACAAGGCGCTGGCCATCAACTCGGCCTCGCCGCGCAAACGCTATTACGCCATTAAAGAAGCCCTGATCAACTGCACTCAAGACGTGCACATTCCCTGGCGCCTGATGCAGCCCGAAACCCTGGCTTGCTGGCATGCAGAACTGGCGCGCTACGCCAGTGTGTATTGCTCCAACTACGACTTGCTTGCGCCCTGGGCAGTGATGCAGGCGCCAAAACAGTTCAACGACCTGTTCAATACCCCCGGTTCGACTTTTGAACTGAGTGCCGGTGCGGCCAAGGGTAAAACCACTCGTATGCTGTATCTGCACGGGGCGCTGCACCTGGTCAAAAATCAGGAAGGCAAGGCACGCAGAATCACGGCCAACGAACCCACCCTGTTAAGCAACTTTGCAATTAACCACTCGATCAGCGCACTGGACGATGTGCCGCTGTTTGTCAGCGAAAGCAGCAGCGACGACAAGCGAAAATCCATCCGCCAGTCCGATTACCTGTCTTTTTGCCATGAGCAGTTAATGGCGCATAAAGACGCGCTGTGCATCTTCGGCCACAGCTTGGGCGAGCAGGACCAGCACCTGATCGATGCCTTGCGCCAGGCCCCGCTGAAAACCCTGTGCATCTCGATCTATCCGCGCAGTGAAGCGTTTATCCGCTTTCAAAAGAACCATTACACGGCACTGTTTGCCGAGAAGAAGCTGACCTTGCGCTTTTTTAACTCGAAGACTCATGCGCTGGGCCTCAGCCGACACTCGGTGCCGGTAGAGGTTTAACCCTGGCCGAACGCCTCAATGCTTGTCTTTGATGACCGTAGTCGGCCCATTGTGTTTGACACTGGCAATGCCTTTGTCACGCGCAGCCTCTGACGAGTACATCTCGCTGGTGCCGATAATCTGGTGATTGGCCGCCTTCAGGTTGAAGTACGGACTACCATCCTTGGCCACTTTTCTCTCGTACCGCTCATCAAGCGGGCTGTTGGTCTGTACCGAGGCGATCCCGCCTTTGGCTGCCGCCAGCGTGGTGTAGTGCTCACTGACCAGAATGGTTTCGGCATTCGCCGCCTTCAACACAAAGCGGAACTGCCCATTGCTGGTATTGCTCAATTCGTACCAACCCGACATAACCTTCTCCTGAAATTAAGGGTTCCTGCACCTAGTCAGTAAAGACGCCATGGGCTATTTATCCATTTATTTGCCGAGATGAGCGAAAGTCGAACTTTCAACGAGACAAATAGCAATGGTTATCGATACCATTCGCGACTTATTTGCATCGCTGTGTTCACAAGGACCCTCATGTCTCGCCTTAAACCCGACCCGCCTGCGGCCGATTCCTTTCGCGAGTTCTATACGCAAATTTTGCACTTTCTGCGTAAGCGCACCGACAACACCAGCGATGCAGCTGACATGACTCAGGATGTTTTCACTCAATGGCTGGGTTATCAGGACCGGGCCAACGTCGAGCAGCCGCGGGCGTTTCTGTTCCAGATGGCGCGCAATCTATTGCGCGACCACTGGCGCCGCCAGCAAGTGCGCCAGGCTGTACATCACCAGCACGGCGAGAGCGAATCCGAGCCCTTGAGTGACGAAAGGGATGATCCAATGGCTGCTGCCCAGCGTCTGCAACGCCTTGAACAGCTCAAAACCATACTCGCAGAACTCTCGCCCAGACGCCGTGAAGCCCTTATGCTGCACCGTTTTGAAGGCTTGAGTCAGGCACAGATTGCCGAGCGCATGGGGATCTCCGTCAGCATGGTAGAAAAGCACATTGCCTTGGCCTTGTTGCACTGCAAGCAGTATCAACAACGGGACAGCGGCAAGGAGCAGCCAAAATGAGCCCTCATCAAGCAGCAGGTCACGACAGCATCGACGAGCAGGCAGCCAACTGGTTTGCACGTAACCGCAACGAGCGCGACCACAGCACCCGCGAGCAATTCGACACATGGCATGCCAGCCCGGCCCATGCTCAGGCCTATGCCGAATTTGAGGCTCTGTGGGCGGATCTGGGTCAACTTGAACAGATCAACCAACCCATTGCGCTGCCTGTCCGCCCCCGGCGTTCAAACTTCGCCCTGGCCACCGCTGCCGCCGTGCTATGCGCCGTGTTTGCGCTCAATCTCGGGGCTCCAGTGGCGCTGCACCAGCAGCAGGTCAGTACTTTGGCCCAAGGCGGGCGCACCCTCCTGTTACCCGATGGCAGCACCTTGAACGTCAATGCCAATACCCGGCTGCGCCTGGAATTCAACGCACAACAGCGCGATATTTATTTGGATCAAGGCCAGCTTTATATCGAGGTTGCAGCCAATAAGGAGCAGCCGCTAGTGGTACATGCTGGCGCTGCACGGATCAAGGTGGTCGGCACCGGCTTTGATGTACGACGCAGCTCGCGCCAATTGGTCGTCAGTGTCGCCCACGGCCAGGTTGCGTTTACCCCCGATGCAAAATCCTCAACCCTGCTGGGCGCACAACAACGCGCCACCTACGACTACGCCAAGAGCTCACTGCAAGAGCACCCCCTGGGTGCCGAAAAAGTGGCGGACTGGCGCAGTGGCCACCTGTCATTTCGCAATCGCGAACTGGGCAGCCTGGTGGACGAGCTGGACCTGTACCGCCCCGGCGTGATCCAACTGGCCGCTGGGCCACTCGCTGCCTACAAGGTCTCGGGCAATCTGGATATCAGCGACCCACTGGCCCTGGTCAAGGCTCTTCCTGCACTGATCCCGGTAAAAACCGTGCTGCAGGACAACGGAACAATCCGTATCGAACCTCGCTAAAAAAACATATGCGAATATTTTTCATTCGCATATGTGGTTTTTTCATTGTGCCGCGTCTTCCTCCGGTCTGCGTTGCTAACGCATGTCTTTTTGGCCTTTGTTGCCACACCGGGGGATTTCATGTTTCGCGCACCACATCACTTCTCGCACTTCTGCTCGCGCCCAACACTGGTGGCAGCTTGCCTGGCGGTCAGCCTGCAAGCCCATGCCGAGTCGATCCAGCTGCAACTGCCGGCACAATCGCTGGCCAGTTCGTTAAGTGAGGTGGCGCAGCAGGCAAAAATCCAGCTGCTGTTCGACGAAGCCCTGTTACGCAACATCAAAGCCCCCGCGCTCAAGGGCGACTACACACCGCAACAAGCCATCCAGTTACTGCTCAAGGGCACCGATTTCAGCCTGATCCAGGTCGACCGAACCTACGTTGTGAGACCCAAGGAAGACGGTACAACCACCAGCAACAGCCTGGAGCTGGGCGCGGTGAGCGTGGTGGGCAGCGGTAACGAGGTGGATTCCAGCAGCGTCGGCAAATCGACCATGACGCAAACTCAGATCAATCAGTATCAGGCCAATAACATCCCCAGCTTGCTGGCCACCCTGCCGGGTATCAACCTCGGCGGATCGCTCAAGCCGGGCGGTCAGACCATCAACATTTGGGGCATGGGCGAAGCTGAAGATGTGCAGATGACCGTTGATGGCGCGACCAAAAGCGGCTTTGAACGCTACAAACAGGGCACGATTTTTATCGAGCCCGAGCTGATCAAACGCCTGGAAGTCGAGAAAGGCCCCCACGACATACACACCGGCAATGGTGGTTTTGGCGGCGTGGTGCACATGGAAACCAAGGACGCGCCGGACCTGCTCGAAGAAGGCAAGGACGTTGGTGCCATGCTCAAGTACGGCTACAGCAGCAATGACCATCAACAGATTTACAGCGGTGCCGTGTACGGCCGCACCGATGATGGCCGCGCCGATGCGCTGGTGTACTACACCAAACGCGACGGTGATGACATGAAGCTCGCCGACAATATGCCCAACCCCGGTAATGTTTACCCGGTCAACCCCAAGCGCCTGCCCAACACCGCCCAGGATCTGGACGCGCAACTGCTCAAACTCAACCTGCACCTCAACGACGAGCACAGCGTAGGCATGTCTTACTCGCGGGCCAACAATTACCTGTGGGTGCCCTTCTCGGCAGTCAGCTACCCGGAGCCACCCAGCAAGGCCAACATTGATAAATATGGTTACGACATCGCCTCCCGACGCTACCTGTCCAACCGCTCAACCATCGACACCACCTGGTCAGCCAAATACAAATACGAGCCTCTGGACAATCCACTGGTGGATCTGGAAGTGAAGTACTCGCACTCCAATACCGAACAAACCGACACGCGCAGCGCACAGGCCTTCACCCAGCCCACCAGCGGCGGGCGCAAGATGGAAACCGGCTACACCGACGACATGCTCCAGATCGAAAATATCAGCCTGTTTGCCAGCGGCCCGCTGGACCATGCGGTGACCACTGGCGTGCAATTTCGCAAGCATCAGCGTGATGTGAATATGTGGATGCCGGGCGGGAGCTATGACGCCGAGAAGTACAACTACGGCCACTACCAGCCAAACTTCATGCCCAGAGGCAAGGTCGACACCAACAGTTTCTATATTCAGGACGCCATCACCTGGGGCGACTTCACGTTGACGCCGTCCATGCGTTACGACCATGTGCGCAATCGCGGCCAGGAAAACGATGCGCCCTACTACAACCACCCGGAACTGGGCCACGACTACAGTGACAAAACCTACACTGGCTGGTCGCCTCGCCTGGCGGCCTTCTGGACAATAACTCCGAAAACCGCCTTGTTCGTTAACTACAGCAAGACCTGGCGCGCCCCGGTGATCGACGAGCAATATGAAGTCCAGGGGTCTGGCAGCCGCACTTCCAGCAGCCTGGGCCTGGACCCCGAACGCATCACCGGCTGGCGTGGGGGCAACATCACCACGTTCGATCAGATTTTCGGCGACAGTGACCACGCACTGGTGCGCACTACCCTGTTCCACAACACTGTCGACGACGAGATTTTCAAAGCCACGGGCGTAGGCTGTGCGGCACAAACTGTGTCAGGGGGCATGACCAAAGACTGCGGTCCCAATATGCCGAATTACCGCAATATTGGCAGCGTGACTATCAAAGGCTTTGAGGTTGAAAGCTTCTACGAGTCCACGTACGTCTTCGGCTCGCTTTCATACGCATGGATGACTGGCAAACACGAAGGCGCCTACACCAACCCTTGGGGCCCCAACGTCTGGGCACGCGACGTACCCGCACCAAAATGGATTGCCGTACTGGGCACCAAAATACCGAGCCTGGATGCCCGCGTTGGTTGGAAAGGCGAATGGGTACGCAAGACCGACCGCAGACCGAGCGACAATTACTACAGCAGCCCGCTGAGCGTCTTGGGTGACCGTTACTGGGATCATTACGATAATGACGGCTACAACGTGCAAGGTCTGTTTGCCAACTGGAAGCCGCAACAGCCTTACCTCAAGGGCACCGAGGTCAACTTCACCTTGGACAATATGTTCAACAAGAGCTTTCGCCCGATGCTCAGTGGCGATAACGCCTACAGCCAGGGGCGAAATGCCAAGATCAGCGTGACGCGGTTCTTCTAAACAGCAGTGCATAACCTGTAACCGCTGCCGCAGGCTGCGATAAGGGCCGAAGAACCTTTGAAAGCAGGGTCGCTTCGCAACCCATCGCAGCCTTCGGCAGCGGCTACACACTCAGGCTTTATGACGTGCTACCACACTCAACTCCGGCACCTGCACCCGGCGCTGGCTCAGGTAACGCGTGCAACTGACGCGCAAGAAAGACGCGAAGTTGACCACTTCACCGCGATAATCCATCACTTCCTCATACAGCTTGGCCACCAATTGGTTGGTGGTCATGCCGTCCTCCTGTGCAATTTCGCTGAGGATGTCCCAGAACTGGTTTTCCAGGCGCAGGGTGGTGACCACGCCGCAAATACGCAATGACCGTGAGCGCGACTCGTAAAGAATCGGATCGGCTTTTACATACAATTCACACATGGTCACGCCCTCATTCTTACAAGGTAATCTTGGTGCCGAGCAAGCCCAGGAACGCCGCCAGCCATGCAGGATGCGCAGGCCATGCCGGTGCAGTGGCCAAGTTGCCCTGTACATGGGCCTTGGTCACGTCGATATCGATATAAGTACCACCCGCCAGGCGAACCTCCGGTGCACACGCCGGATAAGCGCTGCATTCACGGCCTTCCAGAGTACCAGCCGCCGCCAGCAGTTGCGCACCGTGGCACACAGCAGCAATCGGCTTGCCCGCCTTGTCGAAATCACGCACCAGCTCCAGCACTTTTTCATTCAAGCGCAGGTATTCCGGTGCACGACCACCCGGTACGAGCAGCGCGTCGTAATCGCTGGCTTTAACCTTGTCAAAATCGAAATTCAGGGCAAACAAATGGCCAGGCTTTTCGCTGTAGGTCTGGTCGCCTTCAAAGTCGTGGATGGCGGTACGCACGGTCTGGCCCGAAGTCTTGCCGGGGCACACCGCATGCACCTGATGCCCGACCATCAACAGCGCCTGGAACGGCACCATCACTTCGTAGTCTTCGACGTAATCGCCAACCAGCATCAGAATTTTTTTCGCTGCCATGGTGCGTGCTCCTGTGGGGGATAGGGCCAGTAAGAGTAGCCAAAGTACCCCCTGCGCGCCTGGGCGGGTAATAGCCAGGTACTACGTACCCGCCAGACGCAACTTACAGGCTTATTTCAACAACCCATCGGCCTGCAACAGGGTTTCAAGGCAGTGTTCCTGAATGTTGTAGAACGCCTTGAGTTCCTGAATTTTCACCAACAATTGCGCCGGGTCCAGCGGTTCGGCGCGTTTGACCGCAAGGATCATTTTGTTTTTGTTGGTGTGCTCCAGCGAGATGAACTCAAACACCTTGGTTTCATAACCGCAGGCTTCCAGGAACAGT
This sequence comes from Pseudomonas sp. ML2-2023-6, assembly GCF_037055265.1. NCBI lineage: Bacteria > Pseudomonadati > Pseudomonadota > Gammaproteobacteria > Pseudomonadales > Pseudomonadaceae > Pseudomonas > Pseudomonas sp. ML2-2023-6. Next base: position 4,522,204 of record NZ_CP146347.1, read on the forward strand.
GCACGCAGGCTGTCAGTAACCATTTCGGCCTGTTGGCCCAAGTGCAAACCGTATTGCAGCATCGGCTTGAGCAATGCCGGGCTCTGGATTTGCAGGCGGATCTGCTTATGGCAGCACGGCGAGCACATGATGATCGCCGCACCCGAACGAATGCCCATATGGATGGCGTAGTCGGTGGCGATATCACAGGCATGCAGCGCGATCATCACATCGATCGGCGTCGGGGCAAAGCTGCGCACATCGCCATGCTGGAACGTCAGGCCCGGGTGCTCCAGGCGTTCAGCGGCGTTGTTGCACAGCGTGACCATGTCTTCACGCAGCTCAACCCCGGTCACCATGCCTTCGGCTTGCAGGCTGTGGCGCAGGTGGTCGTGAATGGCAAACGTCAGGTAACCCTTGCCCGAACCGAAATCCACCACCTTGACCGGTTGATCGAGCTTGAGCGGCGAGTTGCTCAGGGCGTGGGAAAACACCTCGATAAACTTGTTGATCTGCTTCCACTTGCGCGACATCGCCGGGATCAGCTCTTGCTGCTTGTTGGTCACGCCCAGATCGGCGAGAAACGGCCGCGTCAGATCCAGAAAGCGATTTTTCTCGCGATTGTGCTCAGCCGACGGCAATTCGCGCTCCTGCTGGCTCTTGCCTTTGAACAGCGAGCTTTTGCCTTTTTTGCTGTATTCCAACTGCACTTCGTCAGTCAGGGTCAGCAAGTGCGCGTTCTTGAACGCTTCCGGCAACAGCCCGGCAATAATCGCCACGCCCTCTTCAAGCGGGAAGTTCTTGGTGATATCACGGGTTTTGTAACGGTACACAAAAGACAGGCAAGGCTGATCCTTGACCGTTACCTGCTTGATGATCACCCGTTGCAATTCAGCCTCTGGACCGACGTACTTGGCCAGCACCAGCTTGATAAACGAGTTTTGCGCCAGGCCGGTTTCCAGCAGATTCAAAAATTGCGCACGATGATCCGGCACAGACGGGGCGGTGGTAGCAGTCACTGACATTGAAAATGGTGCCTCGGGGGTGCAAGAGGGAGAAATCAGAAAAGCAATGGCGGCCATTTTAGGCGCGTTGGCCGCCGGGGGCACGGAGTAATTTCAGACAGCCGCGATTACAACATCACCAACCGATTCGGCAATTGGTTACGCGCCTGTGTTCTCGGTATGTGCTGCGCGAGCAATTCGGCGCTGGCATCGATACAGGCAATAAAGCCTTCAGCCGTATGGCCCAACGCCACCCGGCGGGTGAAATCGCTGACGATGGTACCCCAGTCGCTGTTGTCCAGATGTCGGGAGATACCTTCGTCCACCAGGATTTCGACGTAACGCTCCGCCTCGCTGACAAAAATCAGCACGCCGGTGCGCCCTTCGGTGTGGTGCAGGTTTTGCTCGAGAAACTGCCGCCGGGCCAGGTTGCTGGCTCGCCAGTAGCGCACACGGGACGGGATCAAGCGGGTGGTAATCGCCGGTAGGCGGAAGATCAGGCTGAGAAACACGAAGCTGGCCCATTGCAGCATCAGCAAGGAATATATCTCCAGGCCGCCAATCAGAACGTGCGCCACGGCGGGCACCAGCAAGGCAACCAGACTGGCCCACAACAAGGGGATATAGCTGTAGTCATCGGCCCGCGGTGCCAACACGGTGACAATTTCAGCGTCGGTGCGTTGTTCGGCACGGGTGACGGCTTCTTCGACCTGCCGTTGTTGCTCTTGAGTTAACAAAGCCATAACTATCGATACTCGTTGAAAAATGAATTACCAGCCGCCAGAGGCTCCGCCGCCGCCAAAACTGCCACCGCCACCACTGAACCCTCCGCCACCGCCACCGCCACCGCCGAAACCGCCACCGCCAAAGCCACCCGAGCGCGAGCCACCGCCGCCGCCTGAGCGGCAGATGCCAAAGAACTGGCAGGCCGCAACGACCAGAACAAACAATATAAATAGCAGCACAACTACGCCCGGGTGTTCGGCCATCAAATCGTTGCTGTCGCCCTGCCCTCCGGCATAGGCCGGTTCGGCCAATGGCGCGCCACCCAATACTTGCAGGATGGCGTCAACTCCGTCGCTGATACCTTGGTTGTAGTCACCGCTTTTAAAGGCCGGGGTGATCACTTGATGGATGATCACCGAGGACTGGGCGTCGGTGAGGCGGTCTTCCAGGCCATAGCCGACTTCGATACGCAGCTTGCGATCATCGCGGGCCACAATCAGCAATGCGCCGTTGTTTTTGTCTTTTTGGCCGATGCCCCAGGCGCGGCCCAGTTGGTAGCCGAAATCTTCGATGGGGGTGCCTTGCAGACTGGGTACGGTGACCACCACCACTTGCTCGCCGGTGGCTTTTTCGTGGGTCTCAAGCTTTTGCGTCAGCTGCTGGCGTGTGGCGGGGTCGAGCATTTGCCCATCGTCCACCACCCGCCCGCTAAGTGCAGGAAAAGTCAGCGCCTGGGCCGTGGCTATAAATAGCCACAGCAACAGGCCAAGCCCCGGCTTTGATACGCGCATCGGCAACCTCATAGGTCGAATCTGACAGGCGTTACTCGTAGCAGCTGCCGAGGAACGAAGGCTGCGTTCGAGCGCGAAGCGGTCGTAAAATCTGAGCCTGAGGTGTATTTGAAACACCGCAATTAATGATTTTACGACGACTGCGCCGCCGAACGCAGCCTTCGTTCCTCGGCAGCTGCTACAGGGTACGCATATTGGTCAGGCGGCTTAGAACTTCACCTCAGGTGCCTTGTCGGCATCCGGGGTTGTGGCTTCAAAGGTGGAGCGTACCGGCAAGTCGCTGTACATCACCGCATGCCACAAACGCCCCGGAAAGGTGCGAATCTCAGTGTTGTAGCGCTCAACCGCGAGGATAAAATCGCGACGAGCCACGCTGATCCGGTTTTCCGTGCCTTCCAGTTGCGATTGCAACGACAGGAAGTTCTGGTTGGATTTCAGGTCCGGGTAACGCTCAGACACCACCATCAACCGGCTCAAGGCTCCCGTCAGCTGATTCTGCGCCTCCTGAAACTGCTTGAGTTTTTCCGGGTTGTTCAACGTGCTGGCATCGACCTGGATCGAGGTCGCCTTGGCCCGCGCTTCAATCACCGCAGTCAGGGTGGCCTGCTCCTGTTTGGCCGCGCCCTTGACCGTCTCCACCAGATTGGGAATCAGGTCGGAACGACGTTGATACTGGTTCTGTACTTGCGACCAGGCCGCCTTGACCTGCTCGTCGAGGGTCGGAATGGTATTGATCCCACATCCTGCAAGCAGACTGCTTACGGTCAGCAGGGCAATAACTTTCCAACCCCAGGTTCTAACGCTCTGTATTCCCATGCTTGCAACGCTCCGAAATAACGACATCAGGTTTATAGACCACACACCACACCCAAAAACTCCCGGCAATACTGGATTGCTCGCGGCGAATCAGCTAAAAGACTGCCTGCCATGCAGGAATACTTTGTTCTAAAGGTAGGTCATTTCTTTAATTCGAGTATTCCTGACATTCCTCCAGAACAATATCGCTGCACAAGCGCGGGCTTCCCTCGCTTCAAGTGAGCGGCTGCGCAGAAGAATCCAATGAGAAATATGTGTTTGCTGGGCATCGTCATCAGCCTGGCCAGTCACACCGCGTGGGCTCAAACCCCGGCGGCCCCGCTCCCTCCCAAAGACGTGTTCGTTGCTGAACTGCTGAAAAAAATGAGCGTGGATGAAAAGATCGGTCAACTGCGCCTGATCAGTATCGGCCCGGAAATGCCCCGCGAGATGATCCGCAAGGAAATCGCCGCAGGCCGTATCGGCGGCACGTTCAACTCCATCAGCCGCGACGAAAACCGCCCGATGCAAGACGCTGCCATGCGCAGCCGCCTGAAGATCCCGATGTTTTTTGCGTACGACGTGATCCACGGCCATCGCACCATTTTCCCGATCAGCCTGGCTCTCGCCTCCAGCTGGGACATGGACGCCATCGGCCTCAGCGGCCGCGTGGCCGCCAAGGAAGCCAGCGCCGACAGTATCGACCTGACTTTCGCCCCCATGGTCGACATCGCCCGTGACCCGCGCTGGGGCCGTACCTCCGAAGGCTTTGGCGAAGACACCTATTTAGTCTCGCGCATCGCCAGGGTGATGGTGCAAGCCTATCAGGGCGCATCGCCTGCCCTGCCCGGCAATATCATGGCCAGCGTCAAACACTTTGCCCTGTATGGCGCAGTCGAAGGCGGACGCGACTACAACACTGTCGACATGAGCCCGACACGCATGTTTCAGGACTATCTACCGCCCTACCACGCCGCCATCGAAGCGGGCGCAGGTAGCGTGATGGTGGCCCTGAACTCGATCAATGGCGTGCCTGCCACCTCAAACATGTGGCTGATGCAGGATTTGCTGCGCAAGGACTGGGGTTTTAAAGGCGTTGCAGTCAGCGACCACGGCGCGATTATTGAATTGATCAAGCACGGCGTAGCCAAAGACAGCCGCGAAGCCGCCAAACTGGCAATCAAGGCCGGTATCGACATGAGCATGAACGACAAGGCCTACGGCGAAGAATTGCCTGGCCTGCTCAAGTCCGGCGAAGTGCCGCAAAGCGATCTGGATAACGCCGTGCGCGAGGTGCTTGGCGCCAAGTACGACATGGGCTTGTTTGCCGACCCGTACCTGCGTATCGGCAAGGCTGAAGATGACCCGGCCGACACCAAGGCCGAAAGCCGCCTGCATCGCAGCGAAGCCCGTGAAGTGGCGCGCAAGAGTCTGGTGCTGCTGAAAAACCAGGCCGAAACCCTGCCCCTGAATAAACAGGCGCGCATTGCCCTGGTTGGCCCCCTGGCCAAAGCCCCGATCGACATCATGGGCAGTTGGGCCGCAGCGGGTCTGCCAGCACAGTCTGTGACCGTGTATGACGGCATGCGTAACGCACTCGGCCAACAGGGCAACCTGATCTACGCCCGCGGCGCCAATATTACCGACGACCAGAAAATCGTCGATTACCTGAACTTCCTCAACTTCGATGCACCAGAAGTGGTCAACGACCCGCGCCCGGCGCAGGTGATGATTGACGAGGCGGTCAAGGCCGCGCAGCAGGCGGATGTAGTCGTCGCTGTGGTGGGTGAATCGCGGGGCATGTCCCACGAGTCGTCGAGCCGCACCAACCTGGACATTCCTGCCAGCCAGCGCGCCCTGATTACTGCGCTCAAGGCCACCGGCAAGCCGTTGGTACTGGTGTTGATGAACGGCCGTCCGCTGTCGATCGATGTGCAACAGCAACAAGCCGATGCCGTGCTGGAAACCTGGTTCAGCGGCACCGAAGGGGGCAACGCGATTGCTGACGTGCTGTTCGGTGACTACAACCCGTCAGGCAAGCTGCCGATCACTTTCCCGCGTTCTGTAGGTCAGATTCCGACTTACTACAGCCATCTGAGCATTGGCCGGCCCTTCACACCGGGCAAACCGGGCAACTACACCTCGCAGTATTTCGATGAGCCCAACAGCCCGCTGTATCCGTTTGGCTATGGCTTGAGCTACACCGACTTCAGCCTGTCGGATGTCAGCCTGTCGACCAAAACCTTGAAGCCGGGCAACACTCTGACCGCCAGCGTAACCGTGAAAAACACGGGCAAGCGCGCGGGCGAAACCGTGGTTCAGTTGTATATCCAGGACGTCACCGCCTCCATGAGCCGTCCGCTCAAGGAGCTGAAGAACTTCCAGAAAGTCATGCTCAAACCCGGCGAGCAGAAGGTCGTGCAATTCACCGTCGCCGAGAACGATCTGAAGTTTTACAACGCGCAGTTGCAGCACGTCGCCGAGCCTGGCGAATTCAATGTGCAGATTGGCCTCGACTCGCAAAACGTCCAGCAAAACAGCTTCCAGTTGCAGTAATTTCGCTCAATTGCCGGGAAGGCCCTATGCGGCCTCCCGGCACGTCTTTTCGCTTGACCTTTCCTATCTTTGCACCCGCCTGAAAATGCGTTCGGACAGCGCTGTTTTTTATGGTAGGGTTCGCGCCCTCAAAATCCAGCGCAAACGATTTGCTCCTGCAAAATCCGGTGACAAACGGCTAAATGCCGGTGCAGTGCGGCCTACATGGATATTCAAGCTTTCACACACAATTTACACACAGGGTTATCCACAGGCAGTACGTTGCACAACCCCTGCAAAACGCATATCTTGTATCAGCTCCGCCAAAAAACCCCATATGTAGGGTTTTAGGCCAAAAACCCAACACAACTCAGACGAGAATTTCAAGCCCTTTTCTCGCGCCTGTTGGGTTAAACCAAACGCAGTTTTTAAAGTCCAAACCGCTCATGCGGATGGCAACCGCTTTCCAACCTAAACGTCGGAAAGCGGCCCGGGTGTTGCAGTAAAAATACTGTCATCCCGCTGGAATACGGTTTCACGCGGTCTGCGTGAATCAAGACTTCGGCACGGAAGCGGCTTAACCCCCCTTCTGTACGTCCCGAAGTTGTTATGCCCGGCTCATTACCGGTTGTAGTGCTTCAGGACGGAACGGTGGGCACCCAAAAGGCGCCCAAACAAACATAGAGAATGTGGAGACACCCCCATGCAAACCGATACAACTCGCGAGAACTCGCAGGGTACCGATTCAAATCTGGATCTGTCTGCGACCGCGCCAGGCCAATTGCGCGTGATCAAACGTAACGGGGCTGTAGTTCCTTACACCGATGACAAGATCACCGTCGCCATCACCAAGGCGTTTCTCGCAGTTGAAGGTGGCAACGCTGCCGCTTCGTCGCGCATTCACGACACCGTTGCGCGCCTGACCGAACAAGTCACCGCGACCTTCAAGCGTCGCATGCCATCGGGCGGCACCATCCACATCGAAGAAATCCAGGACCAGGTTGAACTGGCCCTGATGCGTGCCGGCGAACAAAAAGTGGCTCGCGACTATGTGATCTACCGTGATGCCCGCTCCAAGGAACGTGCAACCCGCGCCCCGGCTGAAGACGCTGTGCGCGCTCACCCGTCGATCCGTATCACCCTCGCTGACGGCACATTCGCGCCGCTGGACATGGGCCGCCTGAACACCATCGTCACCGAGGCCTGTGAAGGTCTGGAAGAAGTTGACGGCGACCTGATCCAGCGCGAAACCCTGAAAAACCTCTACGACGGCGTAGCGTTGAGCGACGTCAACACCGCCCTGGTGATGACCGCCCGCACCCTGGTAGAGCGTGAGCCCAACTACTCGTTCGTGACCGCTCGCCTGCTGATGGACACCCTGCGTGCCGAAGGCCTGAGCTTCCTGCAAGTCGCTGACAGCGCCACCCACCACGAGATGGCTGACCTGTACGCCAAGGCCCTGCCGGCCTACATCGCCAAAGGTATCGAGTTCGATTTGCTGAACCCGGTTCTGGCCACCTTCGACCTGGAAAAACTGGGCAAGGCGATCAACCACGAGCGCGATCAGCAGTTCACCTACCTGGGCCTGCAAACCCTGTACGACCGTTACTTCATCCACCACGATGGCGTACGTTTCGAACTGCCGCAGATCTTCTTCATGCGTGTGGCCATGGGCCTGGCAATCGAAGAGAAGCAAAAAGAAGACCGCGCCATCGAGTTCTACAACTTGCTGTCGTCCTTCGACTACATGTCGTCGACCCCAACCCTGTTCAACGCCGGTACTCAGCGTCCACAGCTGTCCAGCTGCTACCTGACCACCGTGCCGGACGACCTGTCGGGCATCTACCACGCGATCCACGACAACGCCATGTTGTCCAAATTCGCTGGCGGCCTGGGCAACGACTGGACGCCAGTACGTGCACTGGGTTCGTGGATCAAGGGCACCAACGGCAAATCCCAGGGCGTGGTTCCGTTCCTGAAAGTGGTGAACGACACCGCCGTAGCCGTTAACCAGGGTGGCAAGCGCAAAGGCGCTGTATGTGCTTACCTGGAAACCTGGCACATGGACATCGAAGAGTTCATCGAGCTGCGCAAGAACACCGGTGATGACCGTCGTCGTACCCACGACATGAACACTGCCAACTGGATCCCTGACCTGTTCATGAAGCGCGTCTTCGATGACGGCCCGTGGACCCTGTTCTCGCCGTCCGAAGTACCGGATCTGCACGACCTGACCGGCAAGGCCTTCGAAGAGCGTTACGAGTACTACGAAGCACTGTCCCAGTACCCTGGCAAGATCAAGCTGTTCAAGACCATCCAGGCCAAAGACCTGTGGCGTAAAATGCTGTCCATGCTGTTTGAAACCGGCCACCCTTGGCTGACCTTCAAAGACCCGTGCAACCTGCGTAGCCCGCAGCAGCACGTGGGCGTGGTTCACAGCTCGAACCTGTGCACCGAGATCACCTTGAACACCAACAAGGACGAGATCGCCGTTTGCAACCTGGGGTCGATCAACCTGCCGAACCACATCGTCAACGGCAAGCTGGACACCGACAAGCTCAAGCGCACCATCGACGTAGCCGTACGCATGCTCGATAACGTTATCGACATCAACTACTACTCGGTGCCGCAAGCTCGCAACTCGAACTTCAAGCACCGTCCAGTGGGCCTGGGGATCATGGGCTTCCAGGACGCTCTGTACCTGCAGCACATTCCTTACGCTTCGCAGGCCGCTGTTGAGTTTGCCGACAAGTCGATGGAAGCGGTCAGCTACTACGCGATCCAGGCTTCTTGCGACCTGGCTGACGAGCGTGGCGCTTACGAGACGTTCCAGGGTTCGCTGTGGTCCAAGGGCATCCTGCCGCTGGATTCGCAACAGATTCTGATCGAACAGCGTGGCCAGAAGTACATCGACGTTGACCTGAACGAATCCCTGGACTGGGCACCGGTTCGCGCCCGTGTACAGAAAGGCATTCGTAACTCCAACATCATGGCCATCGCACCGACCGCGACCATCGCCAACATCACTGGCGTATCGCAGTCGATCGAACCGACCTACCAGAACCTGTACGTGAAATCGAACCTCTCGGGCGAATTCACCGTGATCAACCCGTACCTGGTTCGCGACCTCAAGGCTCGCGATTTGTGGGACTCGGTCATGATCAACGATCTGAAGTACTACGATGGTTCCGTGCAGCAAATCGAACGCATCCCGCAAGAGCTCAAAGAGCTGTATGCCACTGCGTTTGAAGTTGACACCAAGTGGATCGTTGACGCCGCCAGCCGTCGTCAGAAGTGGATCGACCAGGCTCAGTCGCTGAACCTGTACATCGCAGGCGCTTCGGGCAAGAAACTGGACGTGACCTACCGCATGGCTTGGTATCGTGGTCTGAAAACCACTTACTACCTCCGTGCCCTGGCCGCGACCAGCACCGAGAAGTCCACCGTCAACACTGGCAAGCTCAACGCCGTGTCGAACGGCAACAACAGCGAAGACGTAGTTGCCGCCCCGGCCGGTCCAGCACCTGTACCAAAGGCTTGCGCGATTGACGAGCCGGATTGCGAAGCTTGCCAATAAGCTGAGCTGGCAGGCGGGTTAACCGCCTGACCATAAACCCCCGTTAAGCCCTGGCAACAGTTGGGCTTAACGGGGGTTTTGTTTTTTGGGGAGAAAAACTTCCTGTAGTCGCTGCCGAGGCACGAAGGCTGCGACTACATTGTTAGTGTCCAACGATAGGAACGACTATGAACATCATCAATGCCACGCTGCGTAGAACACCCGGTCTGTATACGGTCAGTTGCGAAGGCGAACGCATCAGCGCCATCACCTTGCAGCCCGGCACAGTAGCGGCGCAGAGTGCAGATATCGATGCTCAAGGCCAGTTGCTGATCGCACCCTTTGTAGAGCCGCATATCCATCTGGATGCGGCCCTGACCGCGGGCCAGCCCGAGTGGAACCTTAGTGGCACGCTGTTCGAAGGCATCGAGCGCTGGGCACAGCGTAAAGAAACCATCACCCACGAAGACACCAAACAGCGTGCCCACGCCACCCTCCACATGCTGGCCGAGCATGGTATTCAACACGTACGCACCCATATCGACGTCACCGATCCGACCCTGGCCGCGCTGCGGGCGATGATTGAAGTACGCGAGGAAATCCGCCACCTGATTGACCTGCAAATCGTTGCGTTCCCACAGGAAGGTATCGAGTCCTACGCCGGTGGGCGCGAGTTGATGACCCTGGCCGTGGAGTTGGGCGCCGATGTGGTCGGCGGTATTCCGCACTTTGAAAACACCCGTGAACAAGGGGTCAGTTCGATCAAGTTCTTGATGGACCTTGCCGAGCGCACCGGTTGCCTGGTGGACGTGCATTGCGACGAGACCGACGACCCGCATTCACGCTTTCTTGAAGTACTGGCCGAAGAAGCACGGGTACGCGGTATGGGCAGCCGGGTAACCGCCAGCCACACCACGGCCATGGGCTCTTACGACAATGCCTATTGTTCAAAACTGTTCCGGTTGCTCAAGGCCTCGGGAATCAACTTCGTATCGTGCCCGACCGAGAGCATTCATTTGCAGGGGCGTTTTGACACCTTCCCGAAACGCCGTGGCGTAACTCGGGTGGCCGAGCTGGACCGGGCCGGAATGAACGTGTGTTTTGGCCAGGACTCGATCAAGGACCCGTGGTATCCGCTGGGCAACGGCAACATCCTGCGGGTGCTGGATGCCGGTTTGCATATCTGCCACATGATGGGTTTTGACGATCTGGCGCGCTGCCTGGATCTGGTCACCGACAACAGCGCACGCACGCTCAATCTGGGTGAAGGTTACGGAATCGAGGTAGGTCGCCCGGCGAATCTACTGGTGCTGGATGCCGAAAATGATTACGAAGCGGTGCGGCGCCAAGCCAAGGCACGGGTGTCGATCCGTGCTGGCAAGGTGCTGATGACGCGGGTGCCGGAGCGGGTTGAGTTCAGCTGAGCGAAGCGAGACTGCGACTAGAACAATCGTGGGAGCGAGCCTGCTCGCGAATGACCTTCGCGAGCAGGCTCGCTCCCACAGGAGGGCTTGATCGACAACAGAGTATCTACAGAAGGCCTGGATGACCGATAACACCCATCACGTCATCTGAATAATGGTCTGCATGATGGTGCTTTGGGTCGAGATGGTTTTGGCGTTGGCCTGGTAGTTGCTCTGCGCCTTGATCAAGTCCACCAGCTCATTGGTCAGGTTGACGTTGGAGTCTTCCAGCGAGTTGGACTGAATGGCCCCCAGGCTGCCAACTTTCGGTGCGTCGTAGCCAGCCATACCCGAGGAGAAGGTTTCTTTCCAGGCAGTGCCGCCCACCGGCTGCAGGCCTTGTTCATTGGTAAAGCTGGCCAGGGATATCTGGCCGATGGCGCGGCTTTGGTTGTTGCTGAAGTTGGCGAACATCACGCCCGAACCATCAATGGTCAGGTTGTTGATCTGGCCGGTGGCGTAGCCGTCCTGGGTCGGCGGGTTACGCGAGGAGTCGGTGTTGTACTGAGTGGTCTTGGCCATGTTGATGGCAATGCCGCCCGGCTTGGCGTCGGCACCGTTTGAGTCCCATTTACCATTGATCATGGCACCCGGCTTCCAGCCACTGACAACCAGCGTGTTTTCAGGCTGATCCTTGATCGGATCGGGCTGCGTGACCTTGGTCAGCGCACCAGCCGAGTCAAACTCCAGGGTCGAGGCCACTGGAGCCTTGGCGCCATCGCCCGAGACTGGCGTGCCATCAGGGTTACGACCGTCAATCAGGGTATAAGAACTCCAGGTATTGGCACCGGTCTTGACCATGTACTGGTCCATCGGGTGCGCGTTGCCTTGGGTGTCGTAGACCATGGTGCTGAATTTTTTGCTGTAGCTGGTGGACTCGCTCGGATCGAACGGAATTTTGGTCTGGTCAATCGTATCGGAGCTGGAGTTCAGGTTGATCTCCGACGTTACCGAACCCGTAGGCTTGGGTGCCAGGTTAGAAGTGTCGATGCGCAGGTCGGTCAGTACACCGTTGATGATATTGCCGTTCGCATCCACGCCATAGCCCTGCAAACGCGCAGTGCCATCGGAGCTGGTCACGTAGCCCTCTTTGTCGGATTTGAACGTGCCGGCACGGGTGTAGCTCAAGGAGCCGTTGTCACTCAGCACGAAAAAGCCGCTGCCCTGAATCCCCATATCCAGCAAGTTGCCGGTGTTGTTGATCGAGCCCTGACCAAAGTTTTGCGAGACCGCTGCCAGGTTCACGCCACTGCCTACGGTCTTGCTGCCGATACCCAGCTTGCTGGCCGAGTAGATATCGGCAAATTCTGCGCGCGATGCCTTGAAGCCGGTGGTCGCAGCGTTGGCGATGTTGTTGCCGGTCACGTCGAGTTGCTTGTTCGCCGCATAGAGACCGCTAAGGCCGATATTGAATGACATGTTTCTCTCCTTGAGGCGTATGAGTCGGCTTAGAGGCCTATGGTCTGGACTTTGGACATGCCAATGCTGCCCAGACCTGCGAGGTTGAGCATGATTTCGCCACCGGTCTTGCTCAGGGTCACGCTGTTAACGGTCGCTGGCAGGTAGGTGGTGAGCGCCGTGGTGCCGGTGTCGTTTTTGCTCGATGCGGTGAAGGTGTAGGACCCTTTGTCCAGCAGCACACCGTCGTCGTCCTTGCCGTCCCAGGTAAAGTCCGCGTTGCCGGCTTTCTGACTGCCCAGCTCCAGGGTGCGGACCACCTCTCCGTCGGCATCGGTAATGGTGATGACGGGTTTTGAATCGGCGTCCTTGACCACCACGGTGCCGTTGAATGGCTTGTCGCTGGCAGGGTCCACATAGGCTTCACTGGTTTGCACGATGACCGAGCGGCCCACCAGCGACGATGCCTGCAAAGCCTGCGAGGACTGCAGCCCGCCCGACAAGGAGTTGACCGTATCGTTGAGCGAGGTGATGCCCTCCAGGCTGCTGAACTGCGCCAGTTGCGCGACGAACGCGGTGTTGTCCTGGGGGTCCAGCGGGTTCTGGTTTTTCAGCTGGGTGACCAGCAGTTGCAGGAACGCATCCTTGCCCAGCGCCGTGTTGCCGGTAACGCCTTTGGTTGCCGCCGCCACGCTGGTGTCGGTGGTCTTGGCCTGGGCAGAGTTGGCAAGTACCTGATTAAGGGTCAAGCCGCTGGTGGAATCGGTCACACTCATTTGCGTCGTCCCTTATCACTGACCGAGGGTCAGGACCTTCTGCATCATGGTTTTGGCGGTATTCATCAGCTCGGCGTTGGTCTGGAACGAACGACTGGCGGAAATCATGTCAGCCATTTCTTCAACCACGTTGACGTTGGGGTAATACACATAGCCCTTGGCGTCGGCAGAAGGATGGTTCGGCTCGTAGCGGGCCTGCAGCTCGCTTTGGTCTTCAACCACACCCAGCACTTGCACGCCTTGGCCGGCGCCGTCCTGGTTCTGGAACAGCGAGTCACCCGTACTGCTTTGTGCACCTTCGAACATAGTGGCGAACACCGGGTGCCGGGCACGGTAGGTCTGGTCGATGCTCGACGACACGGTATCGGCGTTGGCGATGTTACTGGCGACGGTGTTCAGACGCGTGGTCTGGGCACTCATGCCGCTACCGGCAATATTGAACACACTGGCTAGAGACATGAATTACTCCCCGCGCAGGGCCGACATCAGCCCTTTGAATTTGCTGTTGAGCAGGGTGAAGCTGGCCTGGAAGTTGACCGCATTCTCTGCGTAGTTCGACTGCTCGATCTGAGCGTCCACTGTGTTCTGGTCGATCGACGGCTGCATCGGCGTGCGGTACAGCAGCGACTCATCGCCACTGCTCAGACCCTGGGCTTCGATATGGCGAGTGTTGGTCTTGTTCAACGCAAACGTGCCGCTCTGGTTTTTGTCACTCTGGGCGGCGAGCACAGAGGCGAAATCCAGGTCCCGAGCCTTGTAGTTCGGGGTATCGGCGTTGGCGATGTTGTTGGCCAGTACTTCAGCGCGCTGGGCGCGAAAGCCCAGTGCCTGCTCATGGATACCAAGCGCTTTATCGAAGCTGATGCTCATGTCGAAAAACCTTTGTGGGCTGACCTGAGGATGTGATTCAGGTTCTACATGACATGAACAGAGCAAACCCCGTGCCAGTTGGCACAGAGCCGTATTTCAAGGCTTTGGGAGGGGCATGGGAGGCGGCAATGCCAGAAAAGCGGCAACGGTTGACCGCTGACTGCCGCTTTTCTGCCGCTTTGCTTCGGGTTTTCCGTAGCAGCTGCCGAAGGAACGAGGCTGCGTTCGGCGGCGCAGCCGTCGTGAAACCTGAGGACTCAATATCGCTGACACACCGAGGGGCCTGATTTGCGACGACTACGTCGCCGAACGCAGCCTCGTTCCTTCGGCAGCTGCTACGGTCTACGGTCTACGGTTATTTGTCCGCCTATTTAGCCTGGTAGATGATCCCCGGGCTGCATTGGACCATCTGGTAATGATCCGGCAATCCGTTGAGCGCTTCGGAGGCGCCCAAAAACAGATAACCGCCCGGCTTCAAGGTGCTGTGAATGCGCAGCAGGATGTCTTTCTTCACTTCTGCCGAGAAGTAGATCAGCACATTGCGACAGAACACGACGTCGAACTTGCCAAAGCCTGCATAGCTGTCCAGCAGGTTGAAGGGGCGGAACTCGACCCGATTCTTGATCGGCGTCTTGATCACCCAGCGCCCCGGCCCCTTGGGGTCGAAATAGCGCTGCAAGCGCTCCGGCGACAGGCCACGGCCAATCGCCAGGTTGTCGTACTCACCGGTGCGGCAGGTGTTGAGCATCTGGGCTGACAGGTCGGTGGCAAAAATCTGCACGCCCGCCTTCAGTTGCCCCAGGTTGCTGCGCTCAAACTCATCAATCGCCATCGACAGCGAAAAGGGCTCCTGCCCCGAAGAACAGGCTGCCGACCAGATACGCAAGCGCTGCCCCGGATTGGCCTTGATTTGCTCAGGCAGCACCTTGTTCTTCAATACTTCGAAGGGATAGGTGTCGCGAAACCACAGGGTTTCATTGGTGGTCATGGCATCGACCACCAACTCGCGCAGCCCGCTGCGCGGCTGGCTCTGGATACGTTGAATCAACTCGCCCAACGACTTGATGCCTTGCTGCTCCATCAGTTTGTTGAGCCGGCTGGAGACCAGGTACTGCTTGTTTTCACCCAGCAAAATGCCACAGGCTTTTTCCAGGAAGACCCGGAACTGTTCAAAATCCAAATTAGCCGTCGACAAATGTCCTGCCTCTTAAATCGTTTTGACCGCCAAGGGTGAACCCTGGCTATGGTCTGCTGCTTTGATCCGGTCGACTACCCGGGATGCCAGGTCATCAGGCCGGAATTTGGCCAAAAAGTCATCAGCCCCGACTTTTTTGACCATCGCCTGATTGAATACCCCAGACAACGAAGTATGCAGAATGATGTGCAATTTTTGCATCCGCGGATCGTTGCGGATTTCGGCGGTCAGGGTGTAGCCGTCCATTTCCGGCATCTCGATATCCGAGATCATCATCAGAAACTCTTCGGACGGGTCCTTGCCCTCCTCCACCAGCTTGCGCAGGTAGTCCAGCGCCTGACGACCGTCGTTCAACGACACGACTTCAACGCCCACCGTTTGCAGGCAACGGGCAACCTGCTTGCGTGCCACCGACGAATCGTCGACGGTCAGCACCCGCAGCGACAGCGCCTTGGTTCGGGTTTCAACATCCACCACGCCATGGGTGATGGTTTCAGGCGATGGCGAAACTTCTGCCAGGACCTTCTCGACGTCAATGATTTCGACCAATTGGTCGTCCATCCGGGTCACGGCCGTCAAGTAATGGTCGTTACCGGTGCCCTTGGGCGGCGGATGAATATCTTCCCAGTTCATGTTGACGATACGTTCGACCGAGCGAACGAGAAAGCCCTGAGTCTTGGTGTTGTACTCGGTGATGATCACAAACGGGTTGCTCTGGTCTTTCAAAGCACCCGATCCGGTGGCCATCGCCAGATCAAGAATCGGAATGGTCGCGCCGCGAATGCTCGCCACACCACACACCACAGGATGGGACTTGGGAATCATGGTCAGTTTTGGGCATTGCAGCACCTCCCTGACTTTGAACACATTGATCCCGTAAAGCTGTGGCCCATCCAGACGAAACAGCAACAGCTCCAGGCGGTTTTGCCCCACCAGTTGAGTGCGCTGGTTAACCGCATCCATCACTCCGGCCATACTCAGCTCCTCTTAAAGACTTCAAGTTTCAACACCCAATTTCCGTAAACGGCACGGGGCTTGCTTTTTTATCGGCCATGAACGCAAAAACGACAAATTCCTGCCACCGATTTTTCCCCCAGACGCTGCGCCGCTGCTGTCTGAGCGTCCTGGCGGCTGGCGCCCTGCTTGGCGTAGGCACTTATAGCAGGGCCGACGCGTTTACATCACCTGAACAGCTTATCGGCGTGACCCAGGGCTTTCTTGAATTCACGGTTGAAGACTATCTCGCCACCAGCCAGACCGAGGGGCGATATCAGATCCAGGTCAACAACCTGGACCCGCGTCTGCGCTTGGCTCATTGCGACAAGGAATTGACAGCCTCCCTCGAAAGCCCGGCACAACCCATGGGGCGCGTGATCGTGCGTGTACGCTGCGAAGGGCTATCGCCATGGACCATCTTCGTTCCGGCCCAGGTCAAACTGTTCCGTGACGTGGTCATCGTCAATCACCCGCTCAAGCGCGGCATGGTGATCGACTACGCCGATGTCACTTTGCGCGAACGGGATGTGGGCCTGATCAATCAGGGCTATCTGACCGCGACCGAGCTGGCGGTCGGTCAAAAACTCCTGCGCCCGATGGTCACCGATCAAGTGCTGACGCTCACGCATCTGGAACAGGCTGCTGCCGTGCGCAAGGGTGACCATGTGGTAATCAGCGCCCGCAGCGGCACGTTAAGTGTCAAAATGCCCGGCGAAGCCCTGTCGGACGGTGGCCTCAGCGAACAGATCCGGGTAAAGAACCTGAATTCCAAGCGTGTGATCCGCGCTCGGGTCACAGCACCCGGCCAAGTTGAGGTGGCATTGTAGGAAAACTGGCATCAGCTCCTCGACTTTCCTACACTGTGGTTTGACGTAGATCAGTACCGTTCTATGTGAAGCTATGATTAATCGAGCCTAAAGTTTTTCCGGGTATGGCCGAAAACATGGCAAGCGTCCAAATACCCCGAGGTTTTTCGTTATGGTCATCGACTTCAGTCGTCTCAACAGCGCACCACCCTTAACCGGCAGCACGCGCAGCAACGCCAGCCAGGAAACCGGTAGCGCCACGCAAGCGGCCCCGGCAAAAAGCCCTGAACAAGCCAGCGCCCCGAGCGGGGAATCTGTACACCTCAGCCAAGAGGCTCAACAGTTGCAGAAGATCAGCGACTCGTTGCGTGAACAACCTGCGGTCGACAAAAATCGGGTGGCCGAGCTTAAACAAGCCATTGCCGACGGCAGCTACAAGGTCGACAGCAATCGGGTCGCCAGCAAACTGCTGAATATGGAAGCCGAGCGCTAGGCCCACGGCCTGTGCCGCACTTTTGGACGCTTAATCCAGGGGTTTGTTGACGCTTCGTTGTGAGCCGCGTCGCTGGGCTGTGTTACTCGCAGCTTATTTGAAACACCAAACTACACTGCTCGCGCCTTGCCCTGCACCAAGTGGGACAGCGTCGCGGCCACAACGAAGCGTCAACAGACCCAGAGTTCGCCATGCACGACGAAAATTTACTGCAACTGATCAACGATGACCTCGCCCCCGCCGAGCAACTGCTTGGCCTGTTGCAGGACGAGACCATCGCCCTTAAAGGCCGCGACATGCAGGTGCTGGAAAATATTCTGGCGCGCAAGCAGTCGCTGATCATTTTGCTTGAGCAACATGGCCGCAAACGCAGCGAGATCCTGGCAAGCCTGGGCCTGGCTACCAACCGCAGCGGCCTCGAAAGCTTGGCCAGCCATTCCAGCGTGGGGGCGCAGCTGCTTAGCCAAAGCGATGCGCTGAACCAGTTACTGGCTCAATGCCAGGCCGCGAACTTGCTCAATGGCCAGTCGATCCAGACTCAGCAGGCGATCACCGCCAACCAGTTGCGCATTCTTCATGGCGGCGAAGCCCCATCGTTGTATGACGCACGCGGCACCACTTCGATGCTTAACAAGCACCGCGCCTACAGCCAGGCCTGAGCCTGCGCAAACACTGAATCTAGCGAGACACACAGCATGATGGCAGAATGCCTCTTTTTTGTGTGTTGCAGTATTTTGCCTGGAGATTGATGCAACGTGTTCGACGCACAAGACGCTCCGCAGCCACCAAAGGTGCTGACTACCCCCCTGGAAATCGCCTCCAACTTGCGGATGCTGCAAGAGAGCCATGACCCGTTAATCATCACTTTTCAGGATCGCACCCAGCGCTTCCAAAGCTATGTGGTCGATGTGAATCGTGAGAACAACACCCTGGTCCTGGACGAAATGATCCCCCGTGAGGGCGAGCGCTTTCTTGAGGACGGTATACCGTTTCGAGTTGAGGGTTTCCACGATGGCGTACGCATCGCTTGGGAATGCACGACGCAACTGAGCATTGGCGACCTCAATGATCATCGCTGCTATCGCGGCGCGCTACCGCGCGAAGTGGTTTACCACCAACGCCGCAACGCGTTCCGCGCCGCCCTGAAACTGGCTCACCTGATTGATGTGGAAATTGCCGGTGACAAGCTCGGCACGCCAGTCAATGGCAAGCTGCTGGACGTCTCCGCCACCGGTTGCAAGTTGCGCTTTGAAGGCGATATCAGCCAAAGCCTGCAACTGGGCCAGGTGTATGAGCGCTTCAGCGCCGCCCTGCCCTTTGGCCTGATGACCACGCCGGTCGAACTGCGTTATCTGCATTTTGAAGAGCGCTTCAACATCACCTTCGCGGGTTTGCGCTTTCACAACATCAGCGGCGCTGTGCAGCGCCAGGTCGAGCGCTTTGTCTATCAACTGCAGCGCGAGGCGCGGCAGTTTGACAAGGATGACTATTACTAGACTGCAGGCACCTATGGCTTGGGTTCCGACTGCGGTTCGAACTCATCCACCACCGGGTCCTGCACCATCTGCTCCTGCACCATTTGTTCATCCACCCTCGGGTCAAGCGCAGCTACCAGCGGTGAGCTGGACATGCTGTCGGGCATCGCCACGTGATGCAGCGGCGCATCGTCGACCTGGTGCAGGTTGGTCACTGCATTCGGGCGAATCCGCCATACCAGGATCAAACTGGCCACGCTGAAGAACGCATACAGCATCTGGCTGCCGAACACCTTCATCAGCACGCCCGCCGCCAGTGGCCCGACGCTTGCCCCAATGCCATAGGTCACCAGCAACATGGCCGTCAACGACACGCGACGCTCAGGCTCAATGTGGTCATTGGCAAAGGCAACTGCCAGCGGATAGATGCAAAACTGCAGCAGGGCCGCCACACAACCCGCCACAAACAGCACTTCCAGTGGCACCTCTGGCAAGATCGCCAACGGCAATGCCGCCACTGCCAGCAGAAAAGCGAAGATCCGGATCAACAGCGGCCGATCATAACGGTCGGACAACCAGCCCAGCGGCCACTGCACCACCAGACCAGCAAAAATGCAGCTACCCATATACACACCGACCAGCTCGGTCGACAGCCCTTGCTGCGACGCATACAGCGGCGCCAGACCGTAGAACGAGCCCACCAGCAAGCCCGCTCCCATCACCGCGATCAACGACTGCGGCACGCGCTTGATAAAGAACCTGGGGTCCATCGGTGCCGGATGCAGGGGGGCCGGGTGAATCCGTCGGGTCATGGCCACCGGCACCAGGCACAAGGCAAAACACAACGCCACCACCATCAGCAACTCTGGGCCCAGGGCCGGGTGAACGGCCAGAATCAGCTGCCCGAGCACCAGCCCCAAATAAGACGCGATCATGTACAGGCTGAACACCACGCCGCGCTGTTTGGCATCTGCCTGCTCGTTGAGCCAGCTTTCGATAACCATGTACTGGCACATCATGCCCAGGCCGACGATCACCCGCAGCAGCAGCCACATCGGCAACCAGTCCGTCAGCCCGTGACACAGCACCGCCGCCCCGACGATACCGGCACAGGTGGCGTAGGCACGAATATGCCCGACCCGGGCAATCAGCCGGTGGCCGATCTTGCCGCCCAGTACCAGGCCAAAGTAGTTGGCCGCCATCAAGGCGCCGATCCACAAGCCGTCGACATTGTCGGCCGCCAAGCGCAGCGCCAGATAAGTACTTAAAAGGCCAGAGCCGATCAACATCATCAGCGAGGCAAAGTACAACGCTCGAAAAGACTTCCATATTTGGTGCATTGGCTTTCCGTGCGGCTCCTTGTGTCTGCAACCGGGAACAGGCCCGGCGCCACAGATTTAAACGGTTAAGCCTGAGCCGCCAAAACGCGACGCTCCCAGGGAGTAATTTCATCTTGGAAGCTGGTCAGCTCCAGCGTCTTGGACGCAATGTAACCTTCGATGAACTCAGTACCGAACAGTTCAATCGCCAAGTGACTCCCCTTGAGACGCTCAAGTGCAGCATGCAAGGTACATGGCAATGACAACGCCTGGGGCACATCGAACGCGCCCTCGATTGCAGCGCTGGGTTCCAGCTTATGTTCGATGCCGTATAACCCGGCCGCAAGGCTGGCGGCAATCGCCAGATACGGGTTGGCGTCCGCACCCGGCAAGCGGTTTTCAACCCGTAGAGCCAGCGGTGAACTGGCCGGAATGCGCAGGCCCGCGGAACGATTGTCATGGGACCAACAGGCATTGTTCGGCGATGCATAAGGATGGAACAAACGTTGATAGGAATTGACGTTCGGCGCAAACAGCGCCGTGAAGTCCCCCATGCCGGCCTGCTGGCCGCCAATAAAGTGGCGAAAGGTTGCCGTCGGCTGCCCCGCTTCGTCGCTGAACACGTTGCGACCGCTGCCCAGCTCCACCACGCTCTGATGAATATGCATCGAACTACCCGCCGTATGCGCCAGCGGCTTGGCCATACAGACCACGGTCAGTCCATGTTTCAGGGCGACCTCTTTGAGCAAATGCTTAAACAGAAAAGTCTGGTCGGCGAGCAACAGCGGATCACCGTGCAGCAGGTTGATCTCGAACTGGCTGACGCCCATCTCATGCATAAAGGTGTCACGCGGCAAACCCAGGGCCGCCATGCATTCGTAAACCTCGCTGAAAAACGGTCGCAGTCCGTTATTGGAACTGATGCTGAACGCCGAAAAACCATCTTCGCGACGGCCATCCAGGCCCACTGGCGGACGGAACGGCTGGGTCGGATCGGTGTTGGGCGCAAACACAAAGAACTCAAGCTCGGTCGCCACCACCGGCGCCAGTCCGTGGGCCGCGTAACGGGCGATAACGGCCTTCAACTGACCGCGAGTCGATAGCCGCGAGCTTTCACCACTGAACTCATCGGCATCACAAATAGCCAAGGCGCGGGGCTGCTGGCTCCAGGGCAGGCGATGGATATGGGCCGGGTCTGGCACCAGCGCCAGATCGCCGTCGTCGCTGCCATAAAAACGCGCTTCGGGGTAACCGCCCATGATGCATTGCAGCAACACTCCACGGGCCATCTGCAAACGCCGCCCCTCAAGGAACCCGGCAGCGGTCATGACCTTGCCACGGGGCACGCCATTGAGATCGGGGGTGACGCATTCAATTTCATCAATACCCGCCAATCGCTGTGCGAGTGAGCCCTGGCCATCGCTCGTCATGACACTTTCCTTGTTGTGATGCAGGCCGCTAACGGCAACCTGTACAAAATACGCAGCAGCTGTTCGGGATTTCAAGCGGGTACCTCACAAAAAGCTACAGTCTGTAGCCGCTGAGGAGCGCAGCGAGGCTGCGATGGGCTGCGCAGCGGCTACACTGCGCCCACTGTGTCCAGGATGACCCAAGGAAAAACGATGAAGACGTTGCCCCCTCTTTGTACCGGCCTGTTGCTGGCCAGCCTGTTAAGCCCGGCAGCCTTTGCCGGGGCGCCCACCGGCGATGGCTATGTGCTGGATAAAGTCGTGCAGGTCAGCCGCCACGGCGTCCGTCCGCCCACCCAGTCCAATGAAAAACTGCTGACTGCCGTCACCCAGCGCCAATGGCCAACCTGGCTGGTGCCCTTCGGCAACCTGACCGGCCACGGCTACACCGGTGCCGTCGAAATGGGCCGCTACCGTGGCGAAGTGCTGCGCACCGCCGGGCTGATCCCCACGGGCTGCCCGGATGCCAGCCAGTTGCTGGTCCACGCCAGCCCCCTGCAACGCACCAAAGCTACCGCCCAGGCCCTGCTCGACGGCATGTTCCCCGGCTGCGGCCTGCAGCCGACTTATGTCAGCGGCGAACAGGACGCGCTGTTCCAGGCCAATGAAATGCCCTTTGCAGCCCTCGACCCGGTGAAAGCCAAAGCCGCCATTCTCAAGGCCCTGGGCGGTAGCGTCGAAGCGGCACAGGCGCGCTACAAACCCTTTGAAGAAAAACTCAGAGAAGTCGCCTGCATGCCCGGCACCGACTGCCCGTACGGCAAACAAGCCTGGGAACTGGAGCAAAATGCCAAGGGCCGCTTCTCGATCAAGGGTCTGAGCGCTGGCGCCAATATGGGCGAAGTGTTCCGTCTGGAGTACAGCCAGGGCTTGCCACTGGATAAAGTCGCGTTCGGCAACGGCCGCACCGCTGCCGAAGTCTCAAGCCTGATGGTGCTGACCAAAGCCAAATACGACTACCTCAACGACATCCCCTATATCGCCAGCCGCGGCGCGTCCGAGTTGATGAACCAGATCTCGCTGGAGCTCAAACAAGGCACTTCACTGGCCCAAAAAGACGCCCCGGATACTCCACCAGACGTTCCGCTGATGCTGTTGGTGGCCCATGACACCAACATTTCCTACCTGCGCACCATGCTCGGTTTCGGCTGGAAGCTGGGGGACTACATCGAGAACAACATTCCCCCGGTCGGTACGCTGCAGTTCGAGCGCTACAAGGAAGTCAAAACCGGAGAGTACTTTCTGCGCATTGCCTTTGAAGCGCAGTCGATGGATCAAATCCGCAACCTGACCCAACTAAGCGCCAGCCAAAAACCGCTCAAGGGTGATTTCGCAAGCGCCAAAGGCTGCCGCAAAACCAGTGTCGGCCTGCTTTGCCCGCTCAAGGATGCGATGGTCAAAGTCGATCAGAACATCGACCCCACCGCGCTGACACCCTACTCATTTAAGTAATTGATTGTTAGCAAGCAAGGCTCGTTTCACGTTGCTGCAACCAGCCCAGCAAGTCCGGCCCGCTCATGGGCCGGGCAAACCAGTAGCCCTGCCCTTCAATGCAGCCCATGGCCTGCAAACGCAGGAACTGAGCCTCGGTTTCAATTCCTTCGATAACCACCGACATCCCCAAGGCTTTACCCAGGGCCAGGGTGCTGCTGATTGCAGCTTCGCAGCGCGGCTCATGTGCAACGCTGCGGACAAATTCTGCGTCGAGCTTGATCTCGTTAAACGGCAACTGACACAACCGTTGCAGCGAGGAAAACCCGGCACCGAAATCGTCAATCGATAACCGGCAGCCCATCATCCGCAGGCGCACCAGATTTTCCAGGCTGGCGGCCGGTGCTTGCAGCAGCCCGCTTTCGGTCAACTCGAAGGTCAGCCTGGAGCCCGGTGTGGCATGACGGGTCAGTACCCCCTTGAGGGTGTAAGTCAGTTGGCTGTTGGCTAGTTGCGCGGTTTGCAGGTTGAACGCCATATTCAGGGGGAAGCCCTCGGCTCTGGCTTGCTCTTGCAGGCGCAAGGCTTGATCCAACTGAGCAAACAACAAGTCATCCATCAATCCGCAACGTTCCAGCACCGGGATAAACACGGCTGGCGGCAGCACCCCCTTGTGCGGATGCAACCAGCGGCAGAGCACTTCAACACCACACACCTCACCGGTCTGCAGA
Source organism: Pseudomonas sp. ML2-2023-6 (assembly GCF_037055265.1). Lineage (NCBI taxonomy): Bacteria > Pseudomonadati > Pseudomonadota > Gammaproteobacteria > Pseudomonadales > Pseudomonadaceae > Pseudomonas > Pseudomonas sp. ML2-2023-6. Next base: position 4,546,012 of record NZ_CP146347.1, read on the forward strand.
TTGAACTTGGGCTGATACCAGGCCTGCAATTGCTGAAGGGCCAGCGCCTGGCGCACCTCGTCCTCACAGGCCAGTTGCACGCTCTGCTCCAGCTTGTGCCCATTCGCGCTGGCACTTTGATACTTGCTCAGCAATGGCTCAAGGACGTCGGCGTACAGCGGTTTGCCAACATCACCCAGTAGCTCCAGCCCCAGCAGGGCAATGATCTGATGCGCTGTACGGCACAAGTCAGCCGACAGGGCACTGCTGATGATGATGGATTTAACTTGCCCCAATTTGCCCGCCCGACGCAAGAAGGCCAGCCCATCCATGCCCTCCATCTGCAAGTCGCAGACGGCGATATCCACCGTACCTACCTGCTGAAGAACCGCCAGCGCCTCGCTGCCATCGCTGGCTTCAAACACTTCATGGCACCCCAGCGAGCGAAACATGCTCACCGCAACAGCACGTTGAAAGGCGTCATCTTCAAGAATCAGGATACGCAGGGAGTTGCCAGGCATTGAGGTTGACCCATCGTGAACGGTGTAGGTCAATTGTCTCGAGTTCGGTAAGAGACTTACCTAGGGAAATTCCCTGTAAACGTAGGAATTTTCCCAACTCTGTCCCGCTGCCGATTGAGGATTAGCGAGCGCTACGGCTGAAGATGCGGATCACTTCATCCAGATGCTCGGCCATCGCCTGGCGCGCAGCATCCGCGTCGTGCTGCTCCAGTGCTTGCAGCACACGCCGGTGTTCATTTTCCGAACGATGAATCATATCGTCCGAGGTGTAGTGGTTTTGCAAACGCTGAAACATGCTGCCGTAACGATGGCCCAACAGATGTTGAATCATCAGGGCGTAGGCCGGGTTGTCCGAGGCCTGGGCAATGCGGATATGAAAAAGGCGGTCGCCGGGGTGCGTGTGGGAACCTTCAAGGTTGTCCTGCACGTTGCGTTCAAAGGCTTCGCGGATGCCCGCCAGTTCTTCATCGCTGGCATTGACCGCGGCCAGTGCCGCCGCTTCGGGCTCGATCAGACGACGAGCCTGAAGCAAGGCGAACGGTGGGATTTCGGCATTGAAGTCGATTTCGAGGTTCAGCTCAGGGTCCAGCTCTTTCCACTGATTGCGCGTGGCTTGGGCCATCACCGGTTCATTGGTCAACGATTGCACCGGTGGTTCACACACCAGCACCCCGTTACCGACACGTACATCGACCAGCCCGATGACTTCCAGCGCGATCATCGCCTCGCGCACCGACGCACGACTCACGCCAAGCAACTTGGCAAGCTCGCGTTCGGCAGGCAAACGGCTGCCCGGGGGGAATTCACCGCTGTCGATCAAGGCCCGCAGCTGGTCGGCAATTTGCCGATAAAGTCTTTGGTTATCAATTACTTGAAATGGCATTGTGAAATTGGCTCTGGCATGAACAGCGATCGACGATCACTTTTGGCAAAAAAAGACGCTTGTTGAAGACTGAGGTGCATGCTACAAAAGGACCAATGGCCTGACCATTGGACGGATAACGTAAAGCGATCATAGCAAACCTTATCCTGATACTTGCGTCGTTTTGCCATTTACTGCGCCTACAATGGCCTGACCATTAGGCCAGTTTCCACAAAAACAAAAAATATCACTATGGAGCATCCATGGATCTTTCCGGCAAACGCGTGCTGATCACTGCAGCCGCTCAGGGTATTGGCCAGGCCAGTGTCCAGGCATACCTGGCCGCCGGCGCCGAAGTCTTCGCCGCCGACATCAATGCCGCCGCCCTCGACGCCCTTGAAGGCGCGCACAAACATGTTCTGGACGTCACCGATGCCGCTGCCATTGAGCGCCTGGCCAAACAACTTGGCCCGCTGGATGTGCTGTTCAACTGCGCAGGCGTGGTCCACAGCGGCAATATTCTGGAGTGCAGCGAAAAGGACTGGAGCTTTGCCCTGGACCTCAACGTCACCGCCATGTACCGCATGATCCGCGCCTTTTTGCCGGGCATGCTGAGCAACGGCGGCGGCTCGATCATCAACATGGCATCGGTGGCGTCCAGCGTTAAAGGTGTGCCCAACCGCTTTGCCTACTGCGCCAGCAAGGGTGCGGTGATTGGCCTGACCCGCTCAGTAGCGGCTGACTTTGTCAGCCAGAACATCCGCTGCAACGCCATCTGCCCCGGCACCGTCGACTCCCCTTCCCTGCGCCAGCGCATCAGCGAACAAGCCGAGCGCGAAGGCCGCAGTGTGGACGAGGTATACGCCGCCTTTGCCGCGCGCCAGCCCATGGGCCGCATCGGCACCGCCGAAGAAATCGCCCAGCTGGCGCTGTACCTCGGATCGAGTGCCAGCGGTTTCACCACCGGCACCGCACAAATCATTGATGGCGGCTGGAGCAACTGACGCCAGCTCTTTCGTTTTTGATTTTGACCTTGCGGGAGCGGGCTTGCTCGCGATTCAGGCACCTCGGAGTTTCAGTTAAACCGCAGTGATGCCATCGCGAGCAAGCCCGCTACCACAGGGCCCTGCCCTCTCTCCAAAAAGGATTACTTATGAAACTGCTGCGCTACGGTGAAAAAGGCCAGGAACGTCCTGCCCTGCTTGATAACAACGGTCAACTGCGCGATTTGTCCGCAGTGGTCACGGATATCGCAGGCGACACCCTCAGCCCGCAAAGCATTGCCCGCCTGCAAGACATCGACCCCTCCACTCTGCCGCTGGTTGAAGGCTCGCCCCGCATCGGCGCCTGCGTCGGCCAGGTCGGCAAATTTATCTGCATCGGCCTGAACTATGCCGACCACGCCGCCGAAACCGGCGCCGCAATCCCTGCCGAACCGGTGGTGTTCAGTAAATGGACCAGCGCCATTGTCGGCCCCAACGATGACGTCGAAATCCCGCGCAACTCACGCAAAACCGACTGGGAAGTCGAAATGGGCGTGGTCATCGGCAAGGGCGGCCGTTACATCAGCGAAAGTGAGGCCCTGGAGCACGTGGCCGGTTATTGCGTGATCAACGATGTGTCCGAGCGCGAGTTCCAACTGGAACTGGGCGGCACCTGGGACAAAGGCAAGGGCTGCGACACCTTCGGCCCCCTCGGCCCATGGCTGGTGACCCGTGACGAAATCGCCGACCCGCACCAGCTCGACCTGTGGCTGGAAGTGGACGGCAAGCGCTACCAGAACGGCAATACGCGGACGATGATTTTCCAGATCCCGAAAATCATCAGCTACCTCAGCCAATTTATGAGCCTGCAACCGGGCGATGTGATTTCCACCGGCACCCCGCCGGGCGTAGGCCTGGGCATCAAGCCAGAACCGGTGTACCTGCGCGCCGGCCAGACCATGCGCCTGGGCATCAGCGGCCTGGGTGAACAACAGCAACGCACCGTAAATGCAGACTGACAGGGAGCCGCACCATGACCACGATTACCGCCGTACGGGTTGAAGACATCCGCTTCCCCACCTCGCAATCCCTCGATGGCTCGGACGCGATGAACCCGGACCCTGACTACTCAGCGGCCTATGTCATCCTCGAAACCGACACCCCGAACCTCGAAGGCCACGGCCTGACCTTTACCATCGGCCGTGGCAATGAAATCTGCTGCGCTTCGATCAAGGCCCTGGCCAGCCTGCTGGTGGGGTTGAAACTGGAATGGATCGCCGAAGACATGGGCCGCTTCTGGCGCCACGTCACCAGTGACAGCCAGCTGCGCTGGATCGGCCCGGACAAGGGCGCCATTCACCTGGCCACCGGTGCGGTGGTCAACGCCGCCTGGGACCTGTGGGCCAAGGCCGAAGGCAAACCGGTATGGCGTCTGGTGGCCGACATGAGCCCCGAGCAACTGGTGCGCTGCATTGATTTTCGCTACATCACCGACTGCATCACCCCGGCCGAAGCCCTGACCCTGCTGCGTGAACGCGCCCAGGGCAAGGCCGAGCGCCTGGCCTTGCTCAAAGCCGACGGCTACCCCTGCTACACCACCTCGGCCGGGTGGCTGGGCTATGCCGATGACAAGCTCCGCCGCCTGTGCCAGGAAGCCGTGGATGCGGGCTTCTCCCACGTCAAATTGAAGGTCGGCCATGACCTGCAAGACGATATCCGCCGCGTGCGCATCGCCCGCGAAGTGCTGGGCCCGGATCGCCAACTGATGATCGACGCCAATCAGGTATGGGAAGTCAACGCGGCCATCGACTGGGTGCGTGAGCTGTCGTTCGCCAAGCCGTGGTTTATCGAAGAACCCACCAGCCCGGATGACGTGGAAGGCCATCGCAAAATCCGCCTCGGGGTCGCTCCGGTCAAGGTGGCAACCGGCGAGATGTGCCAGAACCGCATCGTGTTCAAGCAACTGATCATGCGCGAAGCCATCGACGTGGTGCAGATCGACGCCTGCCGCTTGGGCGGGGTCAATGAAGTGCTGGCCGTGATGCTGATGGCCGCCAAGTACAACTTGCCGGTGTGCCCGCATGCCGGGGGCGTTGGCTTGTGCGAGTACGTGCAACACCTGTCGATGATCGACTACCTGTGCATCGCCGGGACTCACGAAGGCCGGGTGGTGGAGTTTGTCGACCATCTGCATGAGCACTTTGAAGACCCGTGCGTGATTCGCAATGCGGCCTATATGCCACCGCAGGCGCCGGGCTTCTCGATTCAGATGAAGGCAGCGTCCCGCGAGCAGTATCGCTACCGGGGCTGAACCAACGGGCGGAGCACAATAATAATGTCGTCCTCACACGCACTACGGCTCGATGCACACCAGCACTTCTGGCGCTATGACGCCGCGGACTACCCCTGGATAGGCCGCGACATGGGCTGTTTACGCCGCGACTTTCAGCCCGATGATTTGCGCCCGCTGCTGGATGCGGCCGGGTTTGACGGCTGCATCGCCGTGCAGGCCCGCGCCTGTGCAAGCGAGACCGATCAGTTGTTACGGTTGGCTGAACGTTACCCGTGGATTTGCGCCGTGGTGGGCTGGGTCGACCTGTGCGCCAGCGACCTTGAACAGTCGCTGGAACGCTGGGCGCAGAACCCGGCTCTGCGTGGTTTTCGTCATCAGTTGCAGGACGAAAGCGCGCCCGCCGACTTTATGCAAAACCCCGCGTTTAACCGGGGGTTGAACACCTTGCAACGCCAGGGTCTGGTCTACGAAATCCTGGTCAAGGCCAGGGATCTGGGCGCTGCCACCGAGCTATGCCAGCAGCATGACCAACACCATCTGGTGCTCGATCACCTGGGCAAGCCCGATGTGCAGGCCAATGACTGGAAAGCCTGGGCCCAACAACTCGCGCCGCTGGCCGCCCTGCCCCATGTCAGCTGCAAGCTGTCGGGGCTGATCACCGAAGCCCATTGGCAGGATTGGCATAGCGCACAACTGACGCCCTATCTACACACCGCACTGGAACTGTTCGGCCCCGAGCGTTTGATGTTCGGTTCCGACTGGCCTGTGTGCCTGCTGGCCAGCGACTACGCGGCCACCTGCAGCCTGGTTGGCAGTGTCTCGCAGCATGCGGCCATTTGGGGTGGCACGGCGTGCCGCGTCTACAACATTGAGGGAGCGATTCAATGAATCTGTATCTGCAAGACAAGGTCTTTATCGTCACCGGCGGTGGCTCGGGGATTGGCGCAGCTATCTCCTTGGGGCTGGCCGACGAAGGCGCGATCCCGGTTATTTTCGGTCACAGCCCGCTGTCCGATGAACTGGCGCGGCAACTGGACCAACGTGGTTCCCAAAGCCTGTTTGTACAGGTCGAATTGCGCGACGAAGACGCCTGCCGCGCCGCCGTCGCCACAGTACTGCAACGCTTTGGCCGTATCGACGGGCTGGTCAACAACGCCGGAGTCAATGACAGCATCGGCCTTGAAGCTGGGCGTTCAGCCTTTGTCGAGTCACTGGAAAAAAACCTGATCCATTACTACCTGATGACCCACTTGTGCGTGGACGCGCTCAAGGCTACTCGCGGTTCCATCGTCAATATCAGCTCCAAGACCGCCCTCACCGGCCAAGGCGGCACCAGCGGCTACACCGCCGCCAAAGGCGCGCAACTGTCGCTGACCCGCGAATGGGCCACCTCGTTGCTGAGCGACGGGGTACGGGTCAACGCAGTCATTCCGGCTGAAGTCATGACTCCGTTGTACGAGCGCTGGATCGACACCTTTGCCGACCCGAAAGCCAAGCTGGCAAGCATCGTCGAAAAAATCCCCTTCGGCCAACGCATGACCACGAGTAAGGAAATCGCCGACAGCGTGCTGTTTCTGTTGTCGTCACGCTCCTCCCACACCACCGGGCAATGGCTGGTGGTAGATGGCGGCTACACCCACCTGGACCGGGCGCTGACATGAGTCGCCAATGCCTGGCGCTGGACCTGATCGACGACCCGGTGTTGATCGCCGAGTACGAACGCTTGCACCAGCAAATCTGGCCGCAGATCAGCGCCCACCTGCGCCAGCACGGCGTGCTCGACATGCAGATCTGGCGCCTGGGTACACGGCTGTTCATGGTCATGGACACGGCTCCCGACTTCAACGCCGAAGCCTTTGCCCGGGCCGGAGCCAGTGACCCCAGGGTGCAGGAATGGGAAACGCTGATGTGGCGCTTCCAGCAGCCCACACCCTGGACCCGTCCCGGCGAAAAATGGGCGTCGATGAGCCAGATTTTCAGCCTGCACCATTCACCCTGACCCTGACCCTGTGGGAGCGGGCTTGCTCGCGATGCAGACGAATCGGTCTGCCTGACACACCGCAGTGATGCCATCGCGAGCAAGCCCGCTCCCACAAAGTCAGCACCCACAAGTAGATCCACGCAACACCGCTCTAACAACAATAAAAAGGAGATGCGTCATGTCACTCAAGCACTCGAACGTCGCACAGCCATCCTTTGGCCGGGCGGTCACGTCCTATCGCTGGGCACTGATTCTAGTGACCTGCCTGTTCTTTCTCTGGGGTCTGTCCTATGGCTTGCTCGATGTACTGAACAAGCACTTTCAGGAAACCCTGCACGTCAGCAAGGCGCAATCCGGCCTGCTGCAAAGCGCCTACTTCGGCGCCTACTTCCTCATCGCCCTACCCGCCGGTTTGCTGATGGACAAGTACGGCTACAAGGCAGGCATCCTGCTAGGCCTGTGCCTCTACGCCACCGGCGCCCTGCTGTTTATGCCTGCTGCTGCCGCGCAGAGCTTTCAGTTCTTTCTGTTCGCCCTGTTTGTGATCGCTTGCGGCCTGGGTTGCCTGGAAACCGCCGCCAACCCTTACGCCACAGTCTTGGGCGACCCCGCCGGGGCCGAGCGACGCTTGAACCTTGCGCAATCATTCAACGGCCTGGGGCAGTTTTTCGGGCCCTTGATTGGCGGCGCGCTGTTCTTCAGCGGCGCCAACAGCACTGACACCACGCAATCGCTGCAAATGACCTATCTGGTGATTGCCGCCCTGGTGTTGCTGGTGGCCATCCTGATCGCCCGTACCCCGCTGCCCGACCTGCGCGAGCAGGAAGTCCAGGCCCAACAGCACGACCACAAAACCCTGTGGCAGCACCGCGAGTTTGTCACCGGGGTAATCACCCAGTTTTTCTATGTCGGTGCACAGGTCGGCGTAGGCGCGTTTTTCATCAACTACGTCACCGAACACTGGGCACAGATGAGCAGCCAGCAAGCCGCGTATCTGCTCTCGGTGGCGATGCTCAGCTTTATGTTTGGCCGCTTTTTCAGCACCTGGCTGATGGGCCGGGTCAATGCCCAGCTTCTGCTGCTGATTTACGCGCTGATCAACGTGGCACTGAGCGCCGTGGTGGTGCTGGGGATTGAAGGCCTGTCGGTGGTTGCGCTGGTGGCGATGTTCTTCTTTATGTCGATCATGTTCCCGACCCTGTTTGCCATGGGCGTGAAAAACCTCGGCCCGCATACCAAGCGCGGCAGCTCATTCATGATCATGGCCATTGTCGGCGGCGCGCTGCTGCCCTACGTGATGGGCCTGGTCGCCGACCACTCTTCGACCGCCGTGGCCTACCTGTTGCCGATGGGCTGTTTTGTCATCGTTGCGGCCTATGCCCGTGCTGCCCTGAAAAAAATCTGATTGCTGTACTCCACAAAAAAAACAAACGGAGCACCCCATGTCCAACCCTGTATTGCAACAGGCGCTCAGCAAGATTCGTTGGCGCATCCTGCCCTTTGTCGCCCTGATGTTCGCCATGGCGATCATCGACCGTTCCAACATCGGCTTTGCCAAGCACGCCCTTCAGGCCGACACCGGCCTGAGCAACGCTGCGTTTGCGTTGGGCGCGGGGATTTTCTTTATTGGCTATGCGGTATTTGAAGTACCGAGCAACCTGATGCTGCACAAGGTCGGCGCGCGAATCTGGCTAAGCCGGATCATGGTCACCTGGGGTCTGGTTTCTGCGGCCATGATGTTTGCCCACGACGAAACCAGCTTCTACGTCCTGCGTTTTCTGCTCGGTGTAGCCGAAGCCGGGCTGTCGCCAGGCGTGGTGCTGTACCTGACCTACTGGTTCCCGCAGAACCAGCGCGGCTCGGCCTATGGCATTTACTACTTCGGCGTACCTGTGTCGTTGATGGTGGGTGGCCCTGTGTCGGGCTGGCTGCTGGAAACGGCCCAGTTCGGCCTTGCGGGCTGGCAATGGATGTTCGTCACCGAAGGCCTGGCCGCGTCGATCATCGGCGTATTTGCGTTCTTCTACCTGACCGACAAGCCGCGGGATGCCAAGTGGCTGAACACCGAAGAAAAGGCCGCGATCGAACACGAACTGAACAAAGAGCAACTGCTCAAGGCCAACAAGGGCCCGTCGTCTTGGCGCTCGGCGCTGATCAACCCCAAGGTGCTGTACTTCACCTTTATCTACTTCACGATTCAGGTCAGCGTGTATGGCGTGCTGTTCTACCTGCCGACCCGGATCGCCGAACTGCTGGGCACCGGCATTGGCCTGAAAGTCGGCTTGCTGACCGCCATCCCGTGGATTGCTACCGTTATCATGCTGTACGCCGTAACCCGCTACGCCGACCGCAAAGGCCAGCAAACCCGCTTTGCCGCAGTGATGCTGGCACTGGCCGCGGTGGGCATGGTGGGTTCGACGTTGAGTGGCAGCCTGCCGCTGGTGATCCTGGCGTTCTGCGTCGCGGCAGCCGGGTTTATCACCGTGCAACCGTTGTTCTGGACCTTACCAACGCGCTTTTTGGGTGGTGCGGCAGCGGCCAGCGGGATTGCCGTGATTGGTGCGCTGGGCAACCTCGGTGGGTTCCTCGCGCCGACGGTCAAAACCTGGGCCGAGGGCTACTTCAACAACCCACACGCAGGCATGTACTTTTTGGCCGCGACAGCCTTGCTGGGGGCGTTGATGCTGGTGCGTTCTGCCAGGGCCGGGCGTGAACCGGGGAAACTTGCCGTCTCGGCACCTGCGTCACACTAACGGGCGCTAGCGGTATTAACACGGGCCACAGGTGAGATACATTGGGAAACAGTTGGACGCAAAACAATAGCCCGTAATCTCACAAAGGGTGGCCCGTGAATACCAATCAAAAACTGAGAACTTTCGACCTGATTCGCGAAGCGGTACTGCCCGAGTACCGCGACCGGGTGGACGACTACCTGAGCCTCTACGAGCAGGCCCTGGACAGCGAAAACACCAGCACCGCAGAAGTCCACGCCAGCGCCCATCAACTGCGCGGCTACCTGCGCGGCCTGAACACCACCCGGGTGCTGGGCATGGCCGATTGGGAAGAACTTGACCGGCGGGTTACCGAGTCCTGGTTGTAACAGGCTGCGAGCCACCGCCAATTATTTGTGGGAGCGGGCTTGCTCGCGATGCAGGCACCTCGGTGTTTCAGTTACACCGCAGTGATGCCATCGCGAGCAAGCCCGCTCCCACAGGGTTGCATATATGCAACCGTTCACACAAAAATCGTGCGCCATGACATATACGGTTAAACCATGGCCGGTGACCCCTGCCTAGCAGTGACTAGCCTTTGAGGTTTATCAACTCATTGAGCTTTGTCATGCTTTCACCTCCAGCATCCCATCGCCTGCGCCGCGGCCGCTACAGCGAGCAAAATCGCATCTATCTCTTGACCACCAACACTCTGGATCGCGAACCCATCTTCCTGAACTGGCGTACAGGACGGCATGTTGTCCAGCAGTTCAGGCAGGCACAAGAACAAGGCTTCGCGGAATCGCTGGCATGGGTGGTGATGCCTGATCACTTTCATTGGCTGCTAAAACTGCAGCATGGCTCGCTTGATGAGTTGATGTGCCGCACCAAATCGTTGAGCACCCGAACCATCAATCAGGTAACCGGACGCACAGGCAGCCGCTGGCAGCAGGGCTACCATGACCATGCTTTACGTCATGACGAAGATCTAAAGCGGGTAGCCCGCTACGTTATCGCCAACCCTTTGCGCGCCGGACTGATCAAACGAATCGGCGATTATCCCTTGTGGGATGCCCAATGGCTTTGATCCATCAAACCATCCAGAAACCTGTGGGAGCGGGCTTGCTCGCGATGGTATCGACGCGGTTGCTCAGATACACCGCGGCGCCTTCATCGCGAGCAAGCCCGCTCCCACAAAGACTCAATCACGCTGTTGCAAGTGTCGCCAGTGGCGACAACGGCGCCTGTGGCTCCTTGAGCAACGTAAAGTAAGCCAGGGCCGAGCACGCCGCCACTACCGCGCTGATCACGAATGCCGTGGAGAACGAGCCGCTTTGCTGCACGCTGAAGCCGGTCAGGATCGGCGCAATCGAGCCTGCAAGATAACCGCCAAAGTTCTGGATCGAACCAAAGGACGCGACCCGCTCCGACGGCACGATGGTGTTGACGATCATCCAGGCCGTAGCGCTGGAGATGTTGATAAAGAACATGGTCAGGCACAGCAGGATCACACAGGCCACCACATTGGTGGTGAAGGCCACGATCAGGGTAAACAGCGCCCCGCCGAGCAGGCCCAGTATCACCATCAGTTTGCGGCTGGCCAGTACCCGCATGCCGCGCGCCACCAAGCGGTCGCAGCATTTGCCAGCAACGATGGTGCCCAGGGCGCCGAACAGGTAAGCCAAAGATACCACCCAGGCGGTGCGATACAGATCCAGGCCATGCTCGCGTTCGAAGTAGCCGGGCAGCCAGGTGAGGTTGAGCCAGATCATGTAGATCACGCCCATAAACCCGAGAAATGCGCCCCAGGTGTTGCGGTCCTTGAACAACGAGGTCCAACGCACTTTCGGCGCCTTGGCCTGTTGTACCGGCACCGGTTCTGCACGGCCGGTCTCGGCCATGTACTGCGCTTTACTTTTGTAGAACTTGAACCAGCACACCGCCAGCAGCAGGCCCAGGATGCCGGTCAGGATAAACATCCCGCGCCAGCCCAGGTGCACCATAAATACCGTCAACAAAGGCGGCGCCAGGCACGGTCCGATGCAGGTCGAGGACCACACCCAGCCGGTGGCCGTACCCCGCTCTTGTGTATCGAACCACTCCGATAACGCCTTGGCCGCCGAAGGGAACACCGGCGCTTCGCCAATCCCCAGCAACACCCGCAGTCCGACCAGATGGCCGTAGCTGCTGAACAAACCGAAGGCCGCCTGCGCGACCGACCACACCACCAGCGAACCGCCCAGCGCCAGCTTGCTACCGAGCTTGTCGATCAATGCGCCGAGGGGGAGTTGCGAAAATGCGTAGGCAATGGAAAAGGCCGAAAGCATCACGCCCATTTGCATCGGGCTGATGGCCAAATCTTTTTGGATGGTGGTGTTGGCGATGGACAGGGCACTGCGGTCGAGGTAGTTGACCACGCCAATCATAAACAGGAAGAAGATGGTCAGCGTCTTGTAGCTTTTTATTGTTTTCATGCGCGCCTCTAGTGAGCGGTTTTTTATCCTGCAAGGACGCCGCTCACTCTAGTTGCCCACGTTCACACTGCCCAATCACAAGATTCCATCAGTTGATAACTCGTCGTTATCAAGGCGTCTGGCGGGCACCGCGCAGGGCATCCGGGCCACTCAACAGCGCGTCAATAAAGGCTTTCGCAGACCACTGAGGTACTTCATTGCGCCGGATAATCACCCCGTAATCCGCCAGCACCAGCGGAAATGGCAAGGCCAGACGGGTCAAACGCCCGGCCCGGATTTCGGGCTCCACCATCGATTCGGCCAGCATCGCCACCGCTGGGGTGGTTTGCAAAAGTTGCATGGTGGTTTGCAGGGACACGGTTTCCACGGTGTTTTCCGGGGTTTGCATGCCTGCTTCGACAAAGGCTTTCTCTACCCGTGCGCGCATCGGCGTGCCCGTCGGGTAAATCACCCACGGCCAGCTGCCGAGTTCGGCCAGCGGCACTTCACTGGCCCCGGCCAGCGGGTGCTGGCTGCCCGTGACCAGGCACAGCGGCTCCGGCGCCAGCGCCTGGAATTCAAACAACTCACGATGGCGGTCGAGGGTAAACCGCGCCACCACCAGATCCAGCTCCTTGTGTTCAAGCAGAGTCAGCATGTTGGCACTGGTGCCTTCAAGCACTTGCACAGTGAGCAAGGGCCAGTCCTGCTTGACCCGCACAATTGCCGCCGGTACTGCCAGGGCTGTCGCCGCATAGATGGTGCCGACCTTCAGCAAGCCATGCCCGCCCTGGCGCAGATGATTGATCTGGCTGACAAACTGGCCGGTATCGTTCAACGCAATCTGGGCGAACCGGGCCACGTGGCTACCCAGGTCAGTGAGCGTCATGCTGCGCGGCAAACGGGCAAATACATCAAAACCCAGTTGATGCTCGATTTCGCGCAGCATCTTGCTGACAGCCGGTTGGCTGATGCTCATCTCTTGCGCGGTGGCGTGCATGTTTTGCGTACGCGCCAAGGTGTCGATAAGCACCAAATGGCGAAATCGCAGCCAGTTGCACAGCTGGTTAAACCCGACATCCGCCATCCGATAACCTCCGGTTATTAAGACCTGAGAATATCTCATTGGCGATTATCGCAAAGCAATATTAGTGTGCAGTTGTTGCGCCAAATAATAACAACGGACACTTGTCATGAACCTAGCCAACAAACGCGTTCTGGTCACCGCGGCGGCGCAAGGCATCGGCCGCGCCTCGGTACTGGCCTTTCGGGATGCAGGCGCTCAGGTCATTGCCACCGACCTGCATATCGAAACCTTGCACGACATCCCTGGCATTCAAGTCCTGGCTCTGGACGTGACTCAAGCATCCGCCATTGACGCCATCTGCCAGCAGGTGGGGGCTATTGACGTGCTGTTCAACTGCGCAGGCTACGTGCACAGCGGCGCGCTACTGGAATGCGACGAGCAGGCCTGGCAATTCTCTTTCGACCTTAATGTCACCGCCATGTACCGGATGATCCGCGCGTTCCTGCCCGGCATGCTGGGTAACGGCGGCGGCTCGATCATCAACATGGCGTCGGTGGCGTCCAGCGTCAAAGGCGTGCCCAACCGTTTTGCCTACACCGCCAGCAAGGCTGCGGTGATCGGCCTGACCAAATCAGTGGCCGCCGACTATGTGCGCCAGGGCATTCGCTGCAACGCCATTTGCCCCGGCACCGTGGACTCGCCTTCGCTGCGCCAGCGCATCGCCGAACAGGCCCTTGAACAGGGACGGTCCGAAGCCGAGGTGTATCAGGCCTTCGTAGACCGCCAACCCATGGGCCGCATCGGCAGCGCTGAAGAAATCGCCCAACTGGCGCTGTACCTCGCCAGCGATGCCAGCAGCTACACCACCGGCACTGTCCAGGTAATTGATGGCGGGATGAGTAACTGAAACCGTGGGAGCGAGCCTGCTCGCGATGCAGGCACCTCGGTGTTTCAGTGACACCGCGGTGATGCAATCGCGAGCAGGCTCGCTCCCACCAAGAACATTTTGATAAAGGAGCTTTTATGAAACTGCTGCGCTACGGCGATAAAGGTCAGGAAAAACCCGGTCTGCTGGATGCTCAAGGCAATATCCGCGATCTGTCGGCGCACATCGCCGATGTAGCCGGCACGGCCCTTGATGCCACAAGCCTGGACGCACTAAGCAAAATCGACCCCGCCACCCTGCCGCTAGTCAGCGGTTCGCCACGCATCGGCGCCTGCGTCGGCCAGGTCGGCAAGTTCATCTGCATTGGTCTCAATTACGCCGACCATGCCGCCGAGTCGGGCCTGGCGGTGCCAGCCGAACCGGTGGTATTCAGCAAATGGACCAGCGCCATCTGCGGCCCCAACGACAACGTGGAAATCCCCCGTGGTTCGACCAAAACCGACTGGGAAGTCGAACTGGGCGTGGTCATCGGCAAGGGCGGACGCAATATCGACGAAAACAACGCTCTGGAGCACGTGGCCGGTTACTGCGTGATCAATGACGTGTCCGAGCGCGAATGGCAACTGGAACGTGGCGGTACCTGGGACAAGGGCAAGGGCTTTGACACCTTCGGCCCCCTCGGCCCGTGGCTGGTGACTCGCGATGAGATCGCCGATCCGCACCAGCTCGACCTTTGGCTTGAGGTCGACGGACAGCGCTACCAGAACGGTAATACCCGCACCATGGTGTTCCAGATCCCGGCCTTGATTGCCTACCTGAGCCGCTGCATGTCGCTGCAACCGGGCGATGTGATTTCCACCGGGACGCCGCCGGGTGTGGGCCTTGGCGTCAAACCGACACCGGTGTACCTGCGCGCAGGCCAGGTCATGCGCCTGGGCATCAGCGGCCTTGGCGAACAGCGCCAGCTCACCGTTCAAGCCGACTGATACAACGCTCAAACAACTATAAGAAACGGAGCTACACATGCGAATTCTGATCACTGGCGGCACCGGTTTTATCGGCAAGCAACTGGCCCAGCGCCTGCTCGACCTCAACACCCTGACCTTTGAAGGCCAAGCGCCTCGGGCCATTGAACGTATCGTGCTGTTTGACACCTTTGCCGGTGAGGATGTGCCGACTGATCCGCGCATCGAACTGGTAACCGGCGATGTCGCCGACCCCGAAGTCATCGCCCGCGTCACTGATGGCGTGGACCTGGTATGGCACCTGGCGGCGGTGGTCAGCTCGGCTGCCGAGGCGGATTTCGATCTGGGCATGCAGGTCAACCTGCACGGCCTGATGCTGCTGCTCGAAACCCTGCGCAAACAGGGCAACGCACCGCGCTTTGTGTACGCCAGCGGCTTCGCGGTGTTTGGCGGCACATTGCCGGAAGTAGTCGACGACAACACCGTGCTCACCCCGCAATCGTCCTATGGCATGCAAAAAGCCGTGGGTGAATTGCTGGTGGCCGACTATGCGCGCAAGGGCTTTGTCGATGGCCGGGTGCTGCGCCTGCCAACTGTGGCGGTGCGCCCCGGCAAGCCGAACAAAGCGGCATCGACTTTCTTCAGTTCGATCATCCGCGAACCGCTGGTGGGCCTGCCCGCCGTCTGCCCCGTACGCCCGGACACCCGCGTATACCTCACCTCGCCGCGGCGCATCATTGAATCGATGCTGCTGGGCATGACCCTGTCACCGCAAACCCTGGGCAACGAACGCATCATCCCGCTGCCGGGCGTCACCACCACCGTCGCCGATATGGTGGCGGCGCTGCAACGGGTGGCCGGTGATGAAGTAACCAAACTGATTCACTGGGAGCCGGACGCAACCATCCAGCGCATCGTCGAGAGCTGGCCAAGCAAGGTAGAAGCGCCGCGTGCACGCGCACTGGGCTTTACCGCCGACGCGGATTTCGACGCCATCGTGCGGGCGCATATTGAGGACACCGCCAGCTAACACAAGGCGCTCCGTAGCAGCTGACGAGCGGAGCGAGGCTGCGTCCGGCTGCGAAGCAGTCGTGAAATCAGACCCTGCGGTGTGCCAGTCAAAACCGGCTCCCAGGGTTTACGACGGCTACGCCGCCGAACGCAGCCTCGCTCCGCTCGTCAGCTGCTACGAAGGGTTCGTTACTCAAGACTCACGTTACTCACAACAATAAAAAATGAGGTCGTGCCACATGACTACTCCACTCCCCGATGTCTCGGACATCGAACAACAGACGATCAAACGCGTTACCCAACGCATGATCCCCTTTCTTGTCCTGCTGTTTGTGGTCGCCTTCCTGGACCGCAACAACGTCGGTTTCGCCGCCCTGCGGATGAACGAAGACATCGGCATCAGCCAGACCATTTATGGCCTGGGCGCAGGTATTTTCTTCCTCGGTTACTTCATGTTCGAAGTGCCAAGCAACATTCTGCTGCACCGCTACGGCGCCCGGGTGTGGATCGCCCGGATCATGGTGACCTGGGGCATCATCGCCGGTGCCATGGGCTTTTTGCAGACACCCATCCACTTCATCTCCCTGCGCGTGTTGCTGGGTATCGCCGAAGCCGGATTCTTCCCGGGGGTGATTTACCTGCTGTCACTGTGGTTCCCGAGCCGTTACCGCGCCCGCATGATCGCCAGCTTTTACCTGGGCGTACCCATCGCGCAAATTATCGGGGCTCCGCTGTCAGTGGGCCTGATGGAAATGGGCGATGCCTGGGGCTTTGTCGGCTGGCGCCTGATGTACATCGTCGAAGCTGTACCTGCGGTGATTCTCGGCGTGGTGTGCTTCTTCTACCTCACTGACCACCCGGCCGATGCTCACTGGCTGACCGACAAACAGCGCAACTGGCTGATCAACACCCTGGCCCAGGAAGAGCGCAACAAACCGCTGGTAGTGGGCGTGCAACCGACCAAGGGCCAGATGATCCGCAAGGCACTGTGCAACCGTCAGGTATGGCTGCTGGCAATGGTGTACTTCGGGATTACCTCAGGCTCCAACGCGATGAACTTCTTTATGCCAACGGTTCTGGCATCGTTCCGCGGCACGTTCGGGCTGGAAATCGGCCTGATGCAGAACGGTCTGATCACCGCCATCCCGTACGCCGTCGCCGCAGTGGCAATGATCTGGTGGAGCCGTCGCTCGGACCGCCTGCAAGAACGTCACTGGCATGCGGGCGGTGCAGCCATGCTCGCCGCAATTTCCATTGCCGTGGCGCTGTGGCTCAACCAGCCATGGATCATCGTTATTGGTTTCATCCTGCTGGCCATGGGCGTCTACAGCGCCATCAACGTGTTCTGGGCCGTACCGGGGCAAGTACTGACGGGCGTCGGCGCTGCCGTAGGGATTGGCCTGATCAACTCCATCGGTAACCTCAGCGGCTTTATCGGCCCTTACCTGACCGGCTATCTGTTCACTGTGACCGGCAGCTACACCCCGGGCTTCCTGGTGATTGCTGCATTGGTCGGACTGGGTGGCCTGGGCATGGTGCTGATGCCACGTAACAAGGTGTCGCAGATCGGCGCAACCCAGGCATCCGCTGCCGCCGTTGGAGGTAAAGCATGAGTTTGCCAACCGTAGCCTTTATCGGCACCGGGATCATGGGCCAGCCCATGGCCCGCAACCTGCTGCATGCAGGCTTCCCGGTGCGGGCATGGAACCGCTCGCCCGCCAAGGTGCAGGAACTTGCCGCGCAAGGCGCCGAAGTGTTTCAGACCCCGGCTGAAGCAGCAGACGGCGCCCAGGTGCTGATCTGCATGCTCAGCGATGGCCCGACCTGTGACGAGGTGCTGTTTGGTGAAAACGGCTCCACCCAAGCATTAGCGCCCGGCGCGCTGGTGATTGTAATGAGCTCGATTCCGGTCGACACCGCTGCCGCACAGGCACATATGTGCGCCGAACGCGGCCTGCACTACCTCGACGCTCCGGTGTCGGGGGGCGAACGCGGTGCACGGGAAGCCAGCCTGGCGATCATGGTCGGTGGTGAAACGGCGGCCTTCGAACAGGGCTGCGAGGTCCTGGCCGCCATGGGCCGCCCGGTGCACGTTGGCCCGGCGGGCACCGGCGAGCTGTCCAAGCTGGTCAACCAGTTGATCGTCGCCAGCACCATCGCCACCGTCGCCGAAGGCCTGCTGCTGGCCGAGCGCGGCGGCGCGGACCCGACAAAAGTCCACGAAGCGCTGATGGGTGGCTTTGTCGATTCACCGATCTGGCGCCAACACGGCCAACGCATGCTTAACAATGATTTCACTCCCGGCGGGCCTGCCAAATGGCAGCTCAAGGACACCCGTACCGCCCTCGCCCAAGCGCAAAAACTCGGCCTGTCACTGCCGGTAGGCAGTCTGGTCGACAGCTTGTTTGCCGCCATGGTCGAGGCCGGTGACGGCGAACTCGACCACGCCGGGCTGATCCGTCAGTTGCGCCGCAACAACCCTTTGCCCGAATAACTTGCTGGAGCCTGCCATGACCGATTCAACCCCACGCCGCCTGCGCAGCCAGCTGTGGTTCGACGATCCAAGCCACGCCGATCTCACCGCACTGTATGTAGAGCGCTACATGAACCAGGGCCTGACCCGCGCCGAGCTGCAATCGGGGCGGCCGATTATCGGTATCGCCCAGACCGGCAGCGACCTCACGCCTTGCAACCGTCATCACATCGAACTGGCTAAACGGGTCAAGGACGGCATTCGCGACGCGGGCGGCATTCCGATGGAATTTCCGGTGCACCCGATTGCCGAGCAGTCACGCCGCCCGACCGCCGCCCTGGACCGAAATCTGGCCTATCTGGGCCTGGTAGAAGTGCTGCACGGCTACCCGTTGGACGGTGTAGTGCTGACCACGGGTTGTGACAAAACCACCCCGGCCTGCCTGATGGCTGCGGCCACTACCGACTTGCCCTCCATCGTGCTGTCCGGCGGGCCGATGCTCGACGGTTGGCACAAGGGCCAGCGCATCGGCTCGGGCACTGTGTTGTGGCATGCGCGCAACTTGCTCAGTGCCGGCGAGATCGATTACGAAGGGTTTATGACCCTGACCACCGCCTCCTCACCGTCGGTTGGCCACTGCAACACCATGGGCACCGCCCTGTCGATGAACGCCCTGGCCGAAGCGCTGGGCATGTCGCTACCAGGCTGCGCGAGCATCCCGGCGCCGTACCGCGAACGCGGGCAAATGGCCTATGCCACCGGCATGCGAATTGTCGACCTGGTGCGCGAAGACGTACGCCCGTCGCAGATCATGACCCACGCCGCCTTTGAAAACGCCATCGCCGTGGCCTCGGCGCTGGGCGCGTCCACCAACTGCCCGCCACACCTGATTGCCATCGCCCGCCACAGCGGCATCGACCTGTCGCTGGAAGACTGGCAGCGTGTCGGCGAAGACGTACCGTTGCTGGTCAACTGCATGCCGGCCGGTGAATACCTGGGCGAGAGTTTCCATCGTGCCGGTGGCGTACCGGCGGTGATGCATGAACTGGACAAGGTCGGCCGCCTGCACCGCGACTGCCTCACGGTGAGTGGCCGCAGCATGGGTGACGTGGTTGCCGACTGCGTAACCGGCGACCGTGACGTGATCCGCTCCTATGAGGACCCGCTGATGCACCGCGCCGGGTTTATCGTACTCAGCGGCAACTTCTTCGACAGCGCCATCATGAAAATGTCAGTGGTGGGCGAGGCCTTCCGCAAGACCTACCTCAGCGATCCGCTGCAACCCAACAGCTTCGAAGCGCGAGCCATTGTGTTCGAGGGCCCGGAAGACTACACGGCGCGGATCAACGACCCGTCCCTGGATATCGACGAGCGTTGCATTCTGGTGATTCGTGGCTGCGGCACCGTCGGCTTCCCCGGCAGTGGCGAGGTGGTAAACATGGCGCCGCCCTCCAGCATGATCAAGGCCGGGATCGATTCACTGCCGTGCATGGGCGATGGCCGTCAAAGCGGCACTTCAGCCAGCCCGTCGATCCTCAACATGTCCCCCGAATCTGCCGTGGGCGGCGGCCTGTCATTGCTGCGCACCGGCGATCGCCTGCGCGTCGACCTCAATGCCCGCAGCGTCAACCTGCTGGTGGACGAAAGCGTACTCAACGAGCGCCGCCAGGAACCGCTGCCACCGCTGGCCCCTTCGCAAACCCCATGGCAGGAACTGTATCGCCAATTGGTTGGCCAATTGTCCACGGGCGGCTGCCTGGAACCGGCAACCCTGTACTGGCGTGTGATCCCGGAAAACGGCCCACCCCGCCACTCCCACTAAACACTATGGACACATGACCTGACTTGTGGGAGCGGGCTTGCTCGCGATGACAACACCTCGGTTTACCTGACAAACCGCAGCGTCCGCATCGCAGGCAAGCCAGCTCCCACAAAACCTGGGCTACCCCAGAGTTGCCCAATGTACTTTTTTCAAGGATCACGCTAATGCAAACCCTGCAATTGACCGTAAAAAACTCCCTGCCGGATGACTGGCAACGCGCAACACTGGTCGGTCGCGCGTGGTTGCCCGGCGAACGTGGTGGCCCAGCCGTTGTGGTGATTCGTGACGGCGAAGTGATCGACTGTACCGCCCACTTCCCTACTTTGAGTTTGCTGCTGGATAGCGAAAACCCGCTGCAAGCCGTGCGCGAAATCCGAGGTACCTCGCTGGGTAAAATTGAGGCATTGCTGGCCAACAGTGGTGAGCAACGCGACCAGGCCAAACCCTACTTGCTCGCTCCTGCGGACCTGCAAGTGATCAAGGCCGCAGGCGTGACCTTTGCCGCCAGCATGATCGAACGGGTGATCGAAGAAAAAGCAGGCGGCGATGCCCTGCGCGCCGAAGAAGTTCGCGCCCTGGTGCAAGAAGTGATCGGCGACAACCTGCGCGATTTACGCCCCGGCTCACCCGAAGCCATGCGCCTCAAGCAGGTGCTGATCGAACAGAACATGTGGTCGCAGTACCTCGAAGTCGGCATCGGCCCGGACGCAGAAATCTTCACCAAAGCGCCGATCCTTGCGGCGGTGGGCAGCGGCAACGCCATCGGCATCCACCCCGGCTCAAGCTGGAACAATCCGGAGCCGGAAGTAGTATTGGCAGTGGACAGCCAAGGCCGCATACACGGCGCAACCCTGGGCAACGACGTCAACCTGCGCGACTTCGAAGGCCGTAGCGCGTTACTGCTGAGCAAGGCCAAGGACAACAACGCATCCTGCGCCCTCGGGCCGTTTATTCGCCTGTTCGACGAACACTTCAACCTCGACCACGTGCGCCACTGCGAAGTGACCTTGCGCGTCGAAGGCACGGACGGCTACGTACTCGACGGCAAAAGCTCGATGAACCAGATCAGCCGCGACCCAGCGGACCTGGCCGAACAGACACTCAACGCCAACCACCAGTACCCGGACGGCTTCGTGCTGTTCCTCGGCACCCTGTTCGCCCCGACTGAAGACCGCGACCAGCCGGGTCAAGGCTTCACCCACAAGGCGGATGATGTGGTGAGCATCTCGTCACCGACACTGGGCGCCTTGCACAACCGCGTCACAGGTAGCGACCAAGCACCGCAATGGTCGTTTGGAGTTAGCGCATTAATGAAAAACCTGGCGGGCCGGGGGTTACTCGGCCAAGCCTGAAGGGTTGGCTAACAGCAACAAAAAAGGCCCCGCCTGGTAAACAGTGCGGGGCCTTTGCGTATCTGGTGTCCCAGGCGGGGTTCGAACCTGCAACCTTCCCCTTAGGAGGGGTTAGTATATTACAGACCAAAAAAGACAGGTAAGGTCAAAACCGCAATAACTCCCTGTTTTATTGGTTTTTTTTAATAAAATGAAAGACACTCACGACCATTAAAAGACCTTGAGCGACAGGAGAAGTAGTTGATAAAGTAGTGACCATTAGTCACCTGGAGCATCGACATATGGCAGGCAATAGCCAAGACAAGCGCGTCAACGATCAACGATTAAGAGGGCTCGGCGACGGAGGCACTCTTACCGAGTCCATGCTAGGTCGCGGGACTGGGAGCATCCTGTTTAAAAAAGTAGGCGCCGTTACGACAGCTTTTTACCGCTGGACGATTAACAAAAAAGCAGGATCTTTGAGCATAGGCCAATACCGATCCACTCCCAATGCTCCCGGCCTCACGCTAGCAGAAATCCGAGAGAGGGCACGCGACCTCGTTGCAATTTTGCTGGAGCACGGCAACCCCAAGGCATATCTAGAGAAAAACGCAGCGCAAGAGGAGGCGCGACGCGTGGTCGATGCGAAAATCGCAGATGACGCGTCTAGAGTGGGTACATTTCAGGATCTTCTAGATAATTACTGTGACGACCTTCTGGCCAGAGGAAGAGTGAAAGCAAAGCAGGTCGCGGGCATGTTCAAGCTCCACGTTAGCACTCCCTTCCCCGAGCTTGTGGCAAAACCAGCCCGTGATATCACTGTTTATGACATCACGACCATCCTTAAACACGTCCTGGCCGGAAAGCCAAAAAATCGAGGCAAAAATCACACTACTCCCGCCCCCGTTTCTAACATGCGCTCGACCACCGACACCCTGCATGGCTACCTTAGTACCGCGTTTGAAAAGGCGCGGAGCAACATTACCAGTCTTGAACGAAAAGTCGAAGATTCGAAGAGTTTTGATATCACTACCAACCCAGTATCAGGTGTCGGAGGCCTAGAAGATGTTTACAAAGGTGATACCGAGTCGCTTGAGCAAGCTGAGCTTGCTGAGCTGCTTATCTATCTCGACACCTTGCCGGATCGACAAAGAGCGATCGCACTTGCACCAATATATTTTGGCGGACAACGTCTTAAAATGCTCGCAGCCCTCAAGTGGGAACGAGTTTCTGACGACGGCATTACGCTGATCGATATCAAAGGCAAAGGGAAGCCCAGGCTCTATTTTCTGCCTTTTACCCCCCGTATTACCGAGATAATTAAGCCATTGCTCGACCTGCGTCTCAGCGCGGAAGGCCCTTTCGCCCTGACCCATAACTTGATACGAGCTGACGCCTTTAGCAAAATATTTAGCGAGGCTGGAACCCACCTCAGCGAAGTCGCTGGGCCAGATGAGGCAGCGTCCAAGACCCGCTATTTCACCTGGAAAAACATTCGAGTATCTGCCGAGACAATGCTGGCGGGCATCGGGATTAGTCGGGAGACGAGGGCCCACATCCTCTCGCACGGGAGATCGTCCGTACAAAACAAGTTTTATGATCGGAATAGCTATCTCGTTGAGAAAACCGAAGCTCTCAAGAAGTGGGGAGACTTTCTAGACGACCTCCGGCAGAAAAAATACCGCCCTGATCTAAAAATACAAGCCCTCAACGAGCTTCGCGGGGATGACTACAAGTGAACCATTCCCCCACCCATCTTGACGTCGGTGGGGTTCATGGAGCGCTTACCTTCGATTTACGAGCAAACGCGTTGTTGCGGCCGGGATAAAGCCGTGGCCATGCTCTACTGGACCGGCGCCCTTGAGCGCCAAAGCGGACATTGGCAGCGAGACACCGGAAGGGATTTTATTCCAGACATCTAGTTGGGGACCCGGTGTTCTCACAGGAAAGCTTCACAGCCAATAATCCGAGTATGCCGCTTACTATCAATCGCAGTGCGCTTGACGACAGGAAGACGATCCCCACTCCGGCAGGGGAATCTATCTTTCTCGCGATATACAAATAGACGGCCTGCAACGGCGCGAGGCGGAGTAACGCGTCTTGCTCTGTAATGCCCTAACGTACAAGAATATTTTAATACTAGAGCTGCCTTGCTTGTCCTGTGGCTACTAAATATCTACATACGCCAAGTTAACTTTTCCAGGGTAATTAAATTTCTCTATTTCGTCGTAGCAATTATTACTGGTGATAAATATGTAGTCCAGCAAAAGATGTCTCTCGCTGTCTTCAAGAGCTTTTGGCGTGATAATGTTCATTGCCGTGCAATGCAGTGAGCGACTTGTAAAAGCGTAGAGGAAATGGTAGTGCTCCGCCATCCCCACGTTTTTCGCCTTGTCAAACCAATTCCAACGTTTAGTTGCCCCAAGCTCCTCTAGTTTTGAAAGATCTGCTTCAGAATGTGATTTTTTTAGATCATCTAGATGCTTGCGCAGTACTGATATACGCTCCTCATGGTGTGGAATAACCTTGGTTGCTATTAAATGGGCTTGATATGAATACCCATTGTGCTTGGCGGATGCAGCGTATATCGAGAAATGACTTCGGGCCTTAGAATCTACCATGGCACTTTGATTGGATAGATACTCCCGTGCTTTCTCTATCTCTTCTTCAGAAGCGCTACTCTGATGCGTTACGTGACTATATGGGCCAAGGTCAGGTTTGTCTTCTTCTGCCAGCTCTTCGAATAGCGCTATCTCGCCTCGGGCCTTTTCAATAACCTGCTCTTGGCTTTTTAATTGCTCGTTGATTAGTTGGTAGCAAAACACTAATCCGTAACCATGATCTTTATTGAAAAGCCTTAACCATATTATATTTTCAAAAAGATTCCGTGCAAGCGCCACCAGTTCGGTATCGCCGTCTAATTTTGACGCATTGTATATATCTCGAAACTTTTCAAGTGTCCCTTCTTGAGCTTTTAGAGCCCAGGTAATTTCCGAGTTTTGGTATGTTTTATCAGTGCGTGATAGCCAATGCAGCTGACCACGCACTTTGGCTAAAGCCAGATCATTTTTGGAGTCAATATTGTCATGAATTTCCTTTCGTAGCTTATTCAGATCGAACATATTTGACTATTCCGATGGTAGTTGATAGAAAGTTTCTCTTGCGTTCGATGCCATGCATGATTTTATGCTTCATCCTAAAAGTGGGTCATTACAAAATGATATAACTTGAGATCTGGCGGTTTCAATTTTTGTCAAACGTCTGAATTTTAAGCGGACCACTGATGTGCCGCTCCGAAGGGCTGCTCTTGGCCGAGAGCGGGAATTCGGAATAGCCCGCATCTGGCCAGAAGCAGCCGATCAAAATACGTTCTACCCACATCAACTGACCATGGAATTTGAAAAAACCAGGGTCAATTCAGTCGCAGTGATTCATGCCATTCTCGATTAATAATTTGAAATTAACTCAGATAACCAAGCATCTTGGCAGCAGGAGTTTTTTGGTCAGAGAACTGCTTAACTTAAACACCAATTAGAGCCGTCAACGCTGCAATGACCCTATCTTGCGCCAGTCCACAGAGAGCCCCGATTAACAGCGCACTCCTCCAGCTAATTGAAAAGCTTAATTCTTTGCCAAGTGATGTGTGCTCATAAATATTAAAAAATACCAGCGCAACAATAGGACCTATAATTATTTGCCCCGTTGTTGCTGACTGTATTATTTCATTAAACTTATTAGCATCCCCTCCTAGGCTCTGTACGTAAACCCAAGAAATACGATTTTCTGTAAAATACACCGCCATTAAAGCCAGGAGGCCAAGATGGCAAAGCGGTATGAACTCCCCGACGCAGCCTGGGATCTGGTTGCAGATATCTTCACCAAAAATCAGCGCACCGGGCGCCCTCGGGCCGATGATCGCCTGATGCTAAACGGTATTCTCTGGGTGCTTTGCTCTGGCGCAGCCTGGCGAGACATGCCCGAACGATTCGGCCCTTGGTCAACGATCTATCAACGGTTCCGGGGATGGCGTGATTGCGGAGCTTTTGATCAGATGCTCAAGCGTCTTCATATCCGATTGAATGAGCAGGGTTTGATTGACTTGGAAACATGGATGATCGACTCCACTGCCGTACGAGCAACCCGGGCCTCATCAGGTGCCGGGAAAAAAGGGGATTTGAAGAACCGCAAGACCACGCGCTCGGGCGCAGCCGGGGTGGCCTGACGACCAAGATTCACATGCTGTGCGACGCCAATGGTGTGCCTCTGCGTTTCCTGTTGTCAGGCGGACAAGCCAGCGATATAGCCTATGCCCAACCGCTACTCGATCAGGCTTGCATACCCAGCCTGCGCGGTCGCCCACGCAAGCGTTGCCGCTGGTTGCTGGCTGACAAGGGTTACGACGCTGAAGCGCTGCGCCAGTATTGTGATCGTTATCGCATGCAGCCAGTCATTCCGTTGCGAAGCATGAAGCGCAAAACCAAGCCAGGATTGCCTCGACTTTTTGATCGCCCCAAATATCGGCAGCGCAACATCATCGAACGCATGTTTGGCTGGCTGAAGGAGAACCGTCGCATCGTGACGCGCTTCGACAAGCTCGCAACAAGTTTTGCGGCGATGGTCTCATTGGCCTGCGCTATGCGGTGCTTGCGACAATACTTTACGTACAGAGCCTAGTGACCCGCGAAGCATGGCGCCCAAGAGTGCGGAAACTATAGCAACGATAGACAAGCTAAGCGGAGAGGGGCTGATTTGTAAGTTCGTCGCGACTGATGCAGATTGCGGAATGTCCCCGCCGGCAATCTTGTAACGCACATTGAACCCGACTTGATACTTCTTTGGCTCCAATAATGATCTATCAAATCGCAACACATAAGTAGCCGAAAAAGATGAGCCGGGTTCAACAGACGTCAGGCTTGAACCACCTTTAAGACTTTCTTGGAGTCTGGACTCAACCGCATCTAATTGCGCTAGCTTCGCTTGAAACAATACCTTTATACCCTTCTGTTTATGGCGTGGTTCAACAAATGAAACGGGACCGGTATCTAGCCAAGTATCGTATGCGTGGTGTGCATCACCGCCGGAAGCTATTTTGTACTGGAAACTATTCACGCGCCTTTTGATTTGCGTTTCAAAATAACCCCTTCTGAATATTATTGAGGTGTACGCCTGAAAAAAACCACTAAAACTAAAGATAGATTTAAAAGCCTCAGCCTGAACCGTAATTAAATTCGCCCTAAAATCTTCCGACTCAACCCACAAGAAGCTGTCCAGAAGATTGTTTAACTCTAATATCAGCTCTGCCTTTTTGGAGAAATCTTCCGCCGACTCGTTATCAGTGATCTCCAATAGTTGCGCCCCGATTGGAACATTTGGCTGCAACCCTAAAATCGAAATAGATTCTGCACTAGAGTTATATACGGTTAGTTTGTATGCAATTTGGTTTGAGCGCACATCGATTAACTGCTCTTCCAGCTTGATTTCTGGGCTTGCCATGTGCTTCTCGTAGAAATGTGGAATAAATAATGTCAAAATACGTAATTTTGCGTATCAACTGTTGATTTCTTGAGAGATATCCACTCCAAGCTGTCGGTCAGAACTGGCAGAGACCGGCCATCAGCGGACGCAGGGAGGACTTTCCGCAACCGGCCGTTCGATGCGGCACCGATGGCCTTCGCGCAGGGGTAGTGAATCCGCCAGGATTGACTTGCGCTGCCCTACCTCTCACTAGTGAGGGGCGGCAGCGCATCAAGCGGTGAGCGCACTCCGGCACCGCCAACTTTCAGCACATGCGTGTAAATCATCGTCGTAGAGACGTCGGAATGGCCGAGCAGATCCTGCACGGTTCGAATGTCGTAACCGCTGCGGAGCAAGGCCGTCGCGAACGAGTGGCGGAGGGTGTGCGGTGTGGCGGGCTTCGTGATGCCTGCTTGTTCTACGGCACGTTTGAAGGCGCGCTGAAAGGTCTGGTCATACATGTGATGGCGACGCACGACACCGCTCCGTGGATCGGTCGAATGCGTGTGCTGCGCAAAAACCCAGAACCACGGCCAGGAATGCCCGGCGCGCGGATACTTCCGCTCAAGGGCGTCGGGAAGCGCAACGCCGCTGCGGCCCTCGGCCTGGTCCTTCAGCCACCATGCCCGTGCACGCGACAGCTGCTCGCGCAGGCTGGGTGCCAAGCTCTCGGGTAACATCAAGGCCCGATCCTTGGAGCCCTTGCCCTCCCGCACGATGATCGTGCCGTGATCGAAATCCAGATCCTTGACCCGCAGTTGCAAACCCTCACTGATCCGCATGCCCGTTCCATACAGAAGCTGGGCGAACAAACGATGCTCGCCTTCCAGAAAACCGAGGATGCGAACCACTTCATCCGGGGTCAGCACCACCGGCAAGCGCCGCGACGGCCGAGGTCTTCCGATCTCCTGAAGCCAGGGCAGATCCGTGCACAGCACCTTGCCGTAGAAGAACAGCAAGGCCGCCAATGCCTGACGATGCGTGGAGACCGAAACCTTGCGCTCGTTCGCCAGCCAGGACAGAAATGCCTCGACTTCGCTGCTGCCCAAGGTTGCCGGGTGACGCACACCGTGGAAACGGATGAAGGCACGAACCCAGTGGACATAAGCCTGTTCGGTTCGTAAGCTGTAATGCAAGTAGCGTATGCGCTCACGCAACTGGTCCAGAACCTTGACCGAACGCAGCGGTGGTAACGGCGCAGTGGCGGTTTTCATGGCTTGTTATGACTGTTTTTTTGTACAGTCTATGCCTCGGGCATCCAAGCAGCAAGCGCGTTACGCCGTGGGTCGATGTTTGATGTTATGGAGCAGCAACGATGTTACGCAGCAGGGCAGTCGCCCTAAAACAAAGTTAGGCCCGCTGGAATCAACTATGGAAAACATCCCCAAAGACATCTACACGGAACCTGAGCCGGCAGTCGATACGCTCGCCAATCTGGGACCGCTCACCGGCATGGCAGGCATATGGGTGGGCACGCACGGCCTCGACGTCAATCCGAAGCCCAACGGCCCCGAAAAGCAGGCTTTCATCGAACACATGGAGTTGCAGCCGATCGATGCACAGACCAATGGGCCGCAATTGTTCTACGGACTGAGGTACCACACGCGGATCGTCAAGCCTGATGACGTCGAGACATTCCACGACCAAGTCGGCTATTGGCTATGGGAACCGGCGACGGGCACCGTGATCCAGACGCTTTCGATACCGCGCGGACAGGCAGCGATGGCCGTCGGCCGTGCCGAGGCCGATGCGAGAACGTTTCGCCTCGAGGCTGTCCGCGGGTCCGAAACAAACGGGATCGTGTCAAACCCGTTCTTGGAATATGCGTTCAGAACGAAGAGCTACATCATCACGGTTGCGATCAATGTCGATGGAACGTGGTCCTACGAACAGGACACTGTGTTGATCATCCCAGGCCAGGCGGAGCCGTTCCACCATACGGATCGCAACACGCTCCGGAAGGTCGGAGAGCCTACGCCCAATCCGACGGCGCAAGCGGCAGCGACCAAACTCCGGAAATCCTAGGGCCAGGGATGAGCCCTAACATTCAGCTCAACACGGACCTGTCGCGGCAAGCCGCGCCAGCCCGGTTAGCTGCACGTTGAACGACAGCTTTCCCAAAAGCTCTACGGCTGCTCTGGGTCGAGAGCTGCCTCAGGACTGGGTATTCGCATCACGAATCGGTCTGAGCACTATCGCCCCGTTAACCAATTCGATGCTCAAGGAATCACCCAAACCGACGTTTATTGCTGCAAGGACATCCGGAGGGAGATCGATGATGACGTCCCCGCTACCATCACCTGGATCTTGGCACTTCACGATTGTCCGCACGGATTGAGTCATAAGGGAAAAGGTCAGGACTGATGGGAAAGCCCTCATCCTACGCCCGCATGGCCCCTACTGACAGCTATCGGCCGATTCTGTTGAAAAAGTCGAAATTTCAGACTGGAAGACATTAAGGTTGGGCTCGGTGGCGAGCAAGATGGCGTCGATGCGAACATTGAGTGAGTCCACGGACAAAGCGGGCGCAGCCTTCAGGATCGGAAGTTGGCCATTTCTGTGATCGATTGCTCGCCAAACGGCAGCTCAATAATCGCCAACGCTTCCGCCTGCCGTTTGGGCGTAGCTCTCAACGGAACGGAAGCCGGCAACGCCGCTGGTGGCTGGTCTCGGTAAAGCGGTAGCCACTTGCGGTTAATGTTGGCGTTGATGCCGTGACTGATGGCAACGCTGGATGAGGTTGCGCCCGGTTGCAGGCATTCCTGAACAATCCGGGCCTTGAAGGTTTTCGGGTAGGAGCTTCGTTGGCGCATGGAAATCCTGACCGTCCGCTTAAAAATACGCGGACACAATCGCCCTTATCGGCCGGGCGAGGAAGGCGTGTTGCCCGGCCCCTTACTGAGCGCCCGCTTCAAAACGTGACGCTGCTGAGGTGCACGACAAAAAGCAAAGCCAACTTTCCCTAGCCTCCCCCTCCACAGGAGAAAAATGTGCCCAATTCAGCCCTTAAAAAAAACCGTCAATGCTATTGACATTTTCAAAAGTTCTTGACTTTAATATTTTATTGCCACCAAAATAGCGCATCAACTGGCCACTGGGAGGCAATATGAATGAAGTAATTTCTGATCGTTTTTTGAGCATTAAACAAGCAGCGAATCTATTTAACGTGTCAACACGGACGATCGGACGCTGGGAGAAAGCCGGACAGCTACCTCCGAAAACGCGACTAAGTCATAAGACGGTTGGCTGGCGAGCAAGCCGGTTTCAAGAGTTTATGGATACACTTTGAGCCATGCAGCAGGGCGCGGAGAATCGAATGATTTACCGTTTATGAAAGGCACCTACAGGGTGCCTTTTTTTGGCCTATCCTTAGGGGTCAGTCTTGCTTCGTTCGGTGTCTTTGATCACATTCAGCAAGTCTGAGGCAATGAACTCGGGGATCACTTCTTTTTGACCAACAAGTTCTTGACTCATTAAAATAGCTCCAGCAAGTAGTCTAGGCTATCAACCGCTTTGCGATAGTCAGCCACTTTTGTGGTGATCACGACCTTCATTGCCTGGACTTCGAACCAGTCCTCGGCAAAGCCAATACGCAACATTTAGGTGGTGACGATGACATGTCGATAGGCATCGTCGATGCATGAACATTGACTGTTTTATTTTCAACAACCCGACTCCCTGCCCACGATGCACATCGGCGAGTTGTTTGTTCTGAAAGGCAAAGGACTCACGAAGTCGATCGAAGGCCATCACTGTGAAAAGTGTCAGCGCTCCGGTAACGACGCCGGTAATCACCGGGGCAATAGCACTGGCAGATGGCATCAGCACGGTATAGCTTCCAGTGCTTTCTGAATAACCTCTTCAAACGCTATGCCCACGCAAAGCGTAACCGAGGAAGCGAGGATTTTGGCGACTTCGACGGCGATATCTTTGGCTTCGGTAGCCACCACCAAAGGAGAACCGAATCCATATGCCACAGTCGTGGCTTTTTTACGGGAGAATGCAGCTAGGCTAGGATCTTAATTTTCTCGACTCTGGTAAGGCTGCGAGCTGAGCGAGCTGCTTTACCAGCTCCTGTTCAAGAGTGCGAAGTTCGACCAGACGAGACATGGGAAGCTCCGTTGAAAGTTGAGTATCGATGGTCCTAAAAATGCCAGATGCTGACAGCCATTCATTCGGGCTTGAGCATGATTCGCGCATGGCTGTCTGAGGGACCAATTTGTACCACATGGCAACTGGCCATTTCTCCGTTGAGCGTGCGATGATCGCGATTCATCGCCATGCGTCCAGTCGTGTCTTAGCCGCCCTCAGCAGCCGGCACCATGCACCCAGAAACCGGCTGCGAGTGGTATGGTTCATCACGGGTGGGATAATGGAAATTTTCGGTCAGTTCGACACCTACAGCCTCAAAGCACGAGTCTTCCCGGCGTTGATCGCTGGCTTCCCTACCCTGCTTTTGCTGTTTGTCCTTGTCCCGTGGCACCATCTAGCACTCTCGCAAGTGATCGCTGCCAGCATGGGGCTGGTCCTCCTTTTTGCTTTTGCAGAAATGGCCAGGCATCGCGGAAAAAAACTGCAAGAGAGGCTCGGCACCGGTGAGACCCCAGGTCAATGGCTACGGGGTAATCCAGATGTCCCTGAGGGATCGAAGGATCGCTACAGAAGTTTTGTTGCTGATCAGCTACGCCTTCCCGCACCAACGCTAGAAGATGAGAAATCCTACCCTGAGGGCGCCGCAGACTTCTATCGGTCAGCGAATGCCTGGCTACGTGAAGAGACACGCGATCACGTCAAATACGATCTTCTGTTCGGCGAAAATGTGACGTACGGGTTTCGTCGCAATCTGCTAGGCCTCAAACCGACTGCGTTGCTCTGTAATCTAGTAGTGCTCGTTCTTTGCGGCGGTATTCTCTACCTCCGCCCTAGCTACTTCGCCGCACTTCCCAATATCGACGAAAAGGTCTACCTAGCTGTAGCCGCTGTTTTCCTTCACTCCGCGTACTTGATGGTAGCCGTGCACAAATCTGCTGTACGTGAAGCCTCGCACGCCTACGGTCGCCAACTGATCCTAAGTTGCGAAGCGTTGATCCGTCCCCAAAAGTCCAACAGTAACGATTAAAGGATGCACCATGGCAATGATCCGATCGTTTACCGTCGGAAACGGCGATATGTTCTACATAAAGCACGACAGCGATAACTTTACAATTATCGACTGCCAGCTTTTTGGGGACCATAAAGAGTGGCTGGTTGACGAGTTGATTCAAGAGTCGAAAGACAAGGGGATCAAACGATTCATTTCGACGCACCCGGATGAGGACCATCTGCTAGGCATCGAACATCTTGATGCCAAAATGCCGATTCAGAATTTTTAT
Source organism: Pseudomonas sp. ML2-2023-6 (assembly GCF_037055265.1). Lineage (NCBI taxonomy): Bacteria > Pseudomonadati > Pseudomonadota > Gammaproteobacteria > Pseudomonadales > Pseudomonadaceae > Pseudomonas > Pseudomonas sp. ML2-2023-6. The sequence continues at coordinate 4,578,196 of NZ_CP146347.1, forward strand.
GTTGTAAAAAACGACGCTAACAAACCCAACGAAACAGAGTCATTCCTGCATTACAAAAAGCTTCGCGACGGCGACAAAGCCTTTTACGTACACAAAGGCTGCACTCGCAGGTGGATTAATGTGGGCGATGATGAACGAGACGCATCGGGATTAAGCTTCCTATGGCCTGACCTTGACAACAAGGACTTCCAAGAGGCACTTCGAGCCTCCACCGACGGCAAAGCATTCAACAACTCCTCGCTTGTTATGCGCTACTCCATCAAAAACGGCCCCAGTTTCCTCTGGCTAGGAGATCTGGAAACCGAATTTATGGAGAAAATCTTCGACCACATTGAACTCCCTGAAACCACAATTGTATTCGCCCCACACCATGGGCGAGAGTCAGGGAAGCTTCCAAGCAAATGGCTAGAAAAACTAAAGCAGAAAATTATCGTTATTGGTGAAGCACGAAGCCGCCACCTAACGTACTACCAAGGCTATAAGAAGATTACGCAAAATAAAGCAGGCGATATTACTTTTATACCTGACGGACGAAAAGTTCACTGCTATGCGTCTTGGGATACTTATGGTAAGCGCGATTGGCTTACTGACGAGGGCAGGCCTAATGAAGACTTTGGTGTACGAGACCTCGACTACTACATCGGCACCCTAAATTTCTAAATCCTGAGCAGGCTCGCCCTGCTCCTCCTAGAAAAAATCTGTTCTAGCAAGCAGGCGAGCCATTATTATGACAATTAAAATTTCTCAAATCTACCACCCAGTCGGACACGGCACCTTTCATACAGGGACCGCATGGGGCAACAAACACGGTATGTTTCGATGGGCTTACGACTGCGGATCCAAGCGAAAAAAATATTTAGCCGCAACCATTACAGAGTTAGCGAGGTACTCATGTAAATGGCGATTCGATGCAGCCGTGGATTTATTGGTAATTTCACATTTCGATGATGACCATGTGAATGGTGTCGAGCAATTCTTGAGGACATGGAAAGTAAAGTGGTTGGCAATACCATACATCCATCTCGCCCAAAAGTTAGAAAGCACCTCTGATCATGGAGGAGCATCTTGCTCCGATTCGACCGCTCTCTTCCAACTGGATCCCGAACGCTGGTTAATTTCTAGGGGTTTAGAAGGACGTGTAAAGAAGATTTTACAGGTCAGAGGTGGCCCGCAAGAAAAAACTGAGGAACGCGACTCTCTATTGCCAGAAGCCCCTTTGGATTCGCCCGACGAACATGACCCTGAGGCGCATGCTTCAAATAGCCGGCGTCCTTACGGCACGTGGCATGGCGTTTCCGAGCTTGATCAATTTGCTAAACCTGAAAGTAGCTCTTTAGACACAGGCACCAAATCTTCTAGCCTGTACACATTAAACCACCACCAAGCTTTCAAAGCATTAAACTCAAATATTGAATTTATTTTTTACAACTCTGACGAGCCCAGTCTCTGCACAAAATTGGAAGCTGGCTTAGTGGTAGCAAAACGCTCCGGGATTGATCTCAACCTAGTCTCCGACGAGATCAAAAAAGTAGTATTAGAGTACAAAATCGGGATCCCAGGATTTGAACCAAGATCAGGTTGGCGAAAAAAACTTCGATACGTATACGACCATCACTTTGGAAAAAGCAGTAAAAAGCGCAACAGTATTTCTCTATGCTTGTACACCCGTCCGATAGCAGACACGCCGATTACAACCGACACAACAACCGGAGAATTTATATTCCGCAATGCGAATCTCTCGCTTGGCGACCTAACGATCAATCCTCATACCATCAGATCACTAAGAATGCATTTGGGAGACGGACGGTGGAGCGCACTTTCCACAGTTCAAATACCACATCATGGATCGAGACATTCCTGGCACGCTGGGGCTGCCAGTTTCTTTGCTGCTCCATATTTCATCCACTGCGTACCTAACAGCTCTACTCACCACCCTCACCCAGAGGTAACAGCCGATCTAAAAACAAAAACATCAGGTACCGAAGAAGATCCTAATAGATTGACATTTGAGGCCAACTACATCCTCGGAGTTAAAAGCTATATGAAGATGTCCGACATCTATAGCTCATCACCCGGAAGTATAAAGTTATGTGTAAGCCCGTGGTGTTATTTGCTTTGCGAGTAAAGCGCACAATATTTAAGTGTGCGCCACTCACTTTAAGTCAGACGGAGGCTTTTACAGGTAAAGCAGACATGTATGATTGCCAGTGCTCTTTTATCTGAGCGTAGACCATTTGCTCTCCTCTCTTTACAAGCTGCTCAATCCACTCCTCATCCATCGCCTTGAAATTTGTAGGGTAGCCGGCCGTCTCCTCCCGGCTTACCAAACCAAGTGGTGGAAACTTAAGGTTACTGTCCTCCTGCCCAAGGTATGGGAGTAAAACACCTTTAAATATCTTTGCGCTTTCAAGGTCAAAGAGACGATTAGTTGCCAGATTCTGCGCCCGTGCAAAAACACTTTCGAACGCAGCCCCCATTCGCGACATCCAAACAGATGATGGCTCAGTCACATCTAGACCGTAGCCTGCACGGCACGCGATGATTCGGTCATGAGATGCCACCGGCAAGCTCTTCGGAGAATCGCGCTTGGGCCATAAAGGGGCGAGCCCGAGGTTGTCGTACACCCCACCGTCAGTCAACGTCACACGATGAGGCGTCAACACTCCTTTATCGTTGAGGAAGCTCCACCGCTGGTCGAGCGCAGGCAAGGCTGCGGGGTACGCTGCGGAAGCAATCACAGCGTCAGCCAACTCCACACCATCGCTCTTTACCGCTCCATAGCGCCAGCAGTGCAGGCTCTCTCGGGTATAGTAGAAGGCCGCTTTGGCACGCAGCTCGCAAGCGATCACGATCAAATCAGGACGATCTCTCCTGAGATCCTTAAGTTTGACACCGCGGAATGTCTCGCTAAAAACACTTCGGAGAATCGTGGTACGGCTAGCTTTTCGTAGGAATGGCGATGAGTTCGGCCAACGCTCCCCGAGCTTCTTACTTCTGCGCCATAACCGCAATAACTTGAAAAGAGGGCGAAAAAATATTGCCACGGATCGCTCCACGGTTAGAGCGGTAGCGTAAGCCGCCGCTTTCACACCATCGAGCGAGGTAACCATTCGCTTCAAGGCCGGCACAACGAACCCCTGCCTCAGAACTTCACGCACCCGGGCCTCGAAGTCCTCAAAATCTCCAGGGTGGCTGCAATACAACCCTGCCAGAACGCTTCCGCCAGATACGGCAGTGATCGTCGAAACCCGCTGTAGGATTCCTAGATCATGTAAGGCGCGAAGACATCCCAGATGAAATGCCATAGCTCTGGCTCCGCCTCCAGACAAAGCCAGCGCTATAGATTCTGAGCTACTGTCCAGCGAAACCTCATTTACGGTCATGCGTCACCACTCCTTCCAATACTCCACGCTCCTGCCAGCCAGCTCGAAGCCAACTGTCACGCTCTCCGCAGATGGCCATCACGTAAGGTGAGCCAGCTGGTTCCAAGTGCTTCGTCAGATGGCCATATACCTCTTCATCATCGCGGCTCGGCCTGGCTGGTACGGCACCAAGATGGCTATGCCACTCTCCAACGTAGTGCAGTCGCCCAGCGGTAGCTTCGGAGATCGCCTCAATGCGCGGTTTGAGATCTTTGATGCCACGGATGAAGTAAGTTGGCGAACGCTTGCTGTCGGGAGGAGCTGGCAGTGCAGCGACGATGTGGAGCACATTGCAGACGAGATCGAAGCTTCCCATCAGAACGCCACCCGTTTCATTCCTGCCAGACTGACGTCGCAGTTCACGCATTGTTTGTACAACTTCGTCGGACAAGGTGACCCGCATGCCGCCGTTACGGAATCGATGCGCAGGATGAACAGGCACCGCCACAGAGTCGACCGCGCCAGACACCGTGTCCATTCTCCAAGCACGGAAGCTCGCATTCTGTTCATCAACAATCTGAGTCAGACGCCCCGCGGCTAAGCCGCACAGGGTATGAACCTGCCACGGAGGTAGTGGACGAGATAAATCTTGGCAGGCATTGGCATAGCGGATCCGGTCCATCCGCGCGGCCGCAAGGTGACCTTTGAGCTTTTCCTCTTTGGCTACCGCCCAGAAATACTGCGCCTCGATTTCATCGATTCGCGTGTCCCTGGATAGGCTTTCTGCGAGTACAACCAGGTCAGAGCCACTCGGTCCGAAGAACGCACTTACAACCCGGTTAGCCGGCTGATCGGACAACCAGCTCACCACCGCGGGTGACGCACTGAAGTCGACGGTGATTTCCGCGCTGCGCAGGGCGGCATCAAGCACTTGAGCGTCACTACCCGGGTTGAATACATCAACCGCTATGAACTCGTTACCAGTATCCGCCAAGACATTATCTAGCTCATGGCGCAGGATCTCTGCCTTCCTGAATCCGACTGCACCATCCCGTTGAACCTGCCTAACTACGTTGTGAGGCAGCAAAATGTCATTATCCACGACCGTCCAAGTGCCCAATCCCGAGCGGGTAGTCACCATGGCCACATTCGAGCCAATCGCCCCCGCCCCAATACCGAGAAAGTGCATGTCCTTCGGGATGTCGATGCCCGAAAATTTTCTCGCCGAGGCACGGTTTAGTCGCGTGACCACACGCCACGGCTCAAGCCGAATGGAAGCTAGGTCTACTCCGTGAGTAGTGCCGAGAACGGTGATGGTCGTGACACCTGCCATCGTTGCAGTGATGCTCAAGCGTTCGCCAAGAATGGCTAGGGATTCGAGGTAGCTGTAACACCAGACCTCGACCTCCTCATCATCACCTTCATTGGTACGTCGCTTTGGCACCATGAGTAGCAGTATGGGCAAGCGCTCAGTGGCTTTTTCAAGCTGCTCAGGTTCCTTCAGCCAGTTGGCGAAATCACCAATAAGGTCGAAGCCAAAGCCTTCAGAAAGCTTATGGAGCGCACCAAGATCATAGGGAGTGAGCGCCAGGCCCCGATGAACCTGCGAAGGCAAACGGCGGGAGTACACAGCAAACTTGATCTTACCCCCCTCTTTAGGAGGCTGCGGTCCAACTGCGACAGCGTATCGACCACCATTCTCCACAGCCCATTGAGCATGCCAGGTGCCATCAATACGACCTGGAGGCACGATGAGTGTGTGAGCCCCAGAGTGGATCAGTGGTTCTAAATGCTGCTCATCATCATGGATCGTCCCGGCGGCCATAGAAGAGAACCACGACCTGATACGTTCAATGAGCACCTGCCCAGTAAGCCCCGTTGCCAGGTCGGACCAATTGTCTTCCCAGATGCAAAGGCACAAGCCGCCGTCCGTATCTGGATCAATATTGGTGTGTACCATGCCCACAGGAAAATCGGCTCGTTCAGAGCGCACCCTAGGTGGCCAAGAATCGTCATTGGTCATGAAGACTATGCTGATCGGCTCTCTGGAACAGATCGGCACTTGACGACGCTGCTCCAGCCCCAGCTCAAGCTCGATGTCCAGACGATCCTGAGCGCCGTCTTGGCTAACGGAAAGCAGAGTCGCGTATGGGTAGCTTTCAGACTCTAGAAGGTACTGCACAACCGAACGAGCGAGCCGCGAGCGAGGCGCATCAAACTGCCCAGTCATGATCAGATCCCCGCGCGCGGGGCGGGCGTCGCAATCACGATCTTGCTCGGTTCCTTCTTGATCTTGTAACCGGTGCTCTTGATTTCAATCACTAAAGGTTCTGGCTTGCTTTTAGAAGGGTGCTCCATCGATACGACCCACTCGCCCCCCAGGTGCTTTGCAACCCCTTTGTAGTAAGCCGCGGCTTGGCGATGAGGGGGCTGTTTATCTTCGTCGTCAGAAGGAATGACCTTGCTAGTCGAAACCAAAAGCCCTCCACGCTGCCCAGCCTCTTCGTAAAGCCACTTAGACGACGCAGAAGGCTCAGTCTTTTCTTCGCCTTTCTCGTCAGACAGAGACTTGTAGCTACAGTGGTGTGGGACGTTGTTGATGTCCCATACCAGGCGATGCTCTCGGTCGTGGTAGCGAGTGACATCGACGATGTCATCAATCACCTCGTGGGTGACGTCAGCAGACAAAATCAGTTTGGTCTGTTGACCATCCACTTCGAATGTCGCCTGCATGAACAGCGCATCGTTATTTCGAACGCGCACGACATTTTCTTCGTCGCGCTTCCCGAATGGGGAGTGGACGAAGAATTCGACACCGTCATGTGCAAGGTTGAACTCCGGGCAAAGTGTCCCTGCGTCAGTGATCAGGTTGCGACGCTTTTTCGGCTCGATGTCACGTTCGGTCAGGAAATCATCAAGCTCCTCAGGACGAGAGAAGACACGCACCCCCTCCCCTTTGATGAAGCGGTGCCGCGCCTCAGCGCGAAGGGTACGAGCCTGTCCGGTGACCCCCTCCTCCAAGACAGCATGTGCCGGGACCCACATTGTTTTGATCTTGATGCGATCGTCGTCCTGATACTTTTCCGCATGCTCAAGCCAGAAGACTTCCTTGGCCCGGTTGCAGTGGTCTTTGTCCAGGTGAGTGAACGCAACCACATCGATCGTCTTGTCATCCCCAAGGATGTCGCGAAGCTGTTTTTCAAGGTCGCAACGCTTATCTTCGTCATCGTCCGAACAATGCATGTCAGCGAAATCGAAGAGAATGCGACGGCCGTTTTCCAACTCGATCAAGCAGGTATCGGCGTTGCCGATGGGGAAGAACCGAACAATGTGCATACTAGGTCCCTTAGGATGGAGTCGTCCGAATGGCATGAGGCCATCCTTTAATCACGCAGCCAAAATTACTACATCTTGTGTGGATAAATCAACATAGGCACAACATGAGCGAATCGCTCGAATATTTATCATCCCGTTTGCCCACTCATAAGCTGACTTAAAGGTCAAATCAGAGGGTTCTAGGCAGGGCCCGGCCCACTCTCTGTCATAAACGCAGCTTTCGATGGAATGCGGGCCAGACCTCACTCGAAGGTCGGCACAAACCCCCAGCGGTCTCAAGCTTCAAAGGTACAAATACAGGCAAGGCAGAAGCCTGCCAGTCACGATAGATAAGCGCAGTGCGGCTGCGCCGCACCGAACACAGCGATCACCCTGGCTAACGCCGCTTCAGTAACGACGCGCATGTTCATGGGCTCGGTCGCGAGCCAAATGGAATCGATGCGAATCATCGCAGAAGGTCTCGAAGAAAGGTCGAGCAGGCAGCAGCATTTTCAGTGGGCCAGTTCACTTTGACGGTGCCATGTGGATGCTGGATTCAACACAGATATTCGATGATGCTGAGTGCAAGCTTGCCCCGACCAGCGGCACCGGCAATGGAATAAATGCAGGTTGCAGCGCAGTGCTTTGCTGCGCTTGCAGCCGAATCCATTTGTGGACGAGGTTTGCGTTGAGGCTATGGTTGAGTGCGACGCTGGCAATTGAAGTACCGCGCTGGGCACACTCTTGGATGACTTGGGCGTTGAAGGACTTGGAGCAGGAACGGCGTGTTGGCTGCATGAAATACCCGCTTAAAAGGCTAGAACTGGTGCCCACTTAAATTTAAGTGCACACCATGTCTTGGCTTTGTGGGGCTGGGTAGATGACTTGGCCGGACGTACAAATATCACCCGTCCAGACTCGCTCAGGTGGTCAGCCACTTCATACATGGATATCAATCGTGTAGTGATTGGGCACGAGGAGCGACCCGGTGGGAGCATTCTGCGGAGCAGGTCCCTGGAGACAAGCTCCAGGAATTGACCCAGCGGGCGCCGCTCCGCCAACTGGTTTTTTGCCTCTAAGAATCAAAATCCTTGAAGCTCGACCTCCGCTCGTTGCACCATCACCTCCGAACCGGATGGTCGGCGAGTCGGTGCACCGACTCGGGGAACTCGATTGATTGAGCGCACACCCAAACTTCAGCTAACACCCAGAGCCTTAAAAGCGGCATCTACCGGATCGCTGTAAAAACTGGTTTGAAATTTTGCAAACAGCTCGCCAGGTACTGTTGGGATATCGGTAACGCTAGCCATTGGCAGGAGAATCCGTTTCGCGCCAGCGTCAAATGCAACTTGCATGCATTCTGCAAGGTTTTCAACTGGAATCACATTGCCACCCAAGCTCATATCGCCCAGCACAACCATCTGCGCCTGGAGTGGTCTCTGCATCAGCACGGAACAGTAAGCTACAAACCCAGCGAGAGTCAGCGCCTTAGGTGCGCCAGTATTATGAAGCTCGACCGCATGAAGGTGATAGTCGTGATCCCCCACTTTTGACGCAGCACTCACCCGACTGATGTTTGCTTTGAAGTAATCAAAGGCAACTTTCAGCGCTTCCTTAGCGGAAGAGCTGTTCCCAAGACCAGACATATTCAGCCGCCCGCTACCTGCCGTCACTTGCGTCTCCAGACGGTACAACCCCAGATGTCCGTTAGCGCCTGTGGACACGAGGTGCATCACTCCTGGCTTGCCTTGGCCCTCAGGAATAAGTCCACCACCGCCCTGCTCCGGCACGCTGATGAACGTCTCTTCCAACGTGTTCGCATCGATGTAAGAAAAGTGGACATCGTAAAACTCCATTCCCCCGATTTTCTTCAACTGTTCTTTTACCCTTCGACGCGCCTCCAATGCATATTCAAGGCAACGGCGGACTGCCTCGCGATCATAATCTGCGCTGGGGTGCAGCAGCTTGAGGAGACCAGAAACAGTACGCCTCACTGCAATGGTGTCCCGCTGATTCAGATTATTCCCAAGCTTGAAATAGCGGTCTATGGCATCAGCGAAATTACGCTTACGCATTTCGCGCATGAACTCGGCTAGATAATCAGTGATCAACCCATAGCGATTTGTAAAAAACTCAGGCCGCATCTTAGGTACTTCCCACCCAGGAATATAGGCGTGGAAACGATCAAAGAATGCTGAGTCGATCATTGCTGAGGGAAACGGAGCCAAGAGATGGCTGGTCTTCACCAGTGTGTCTACAGGCTGATTGATGTTACCCACGAACATCATGCTTGCGGATGCGGAAATGGAGTCCCGGCCACGAGCAAAGGAGCCCGATGCCATGAAATCTTTCATGATCTGGACCCCATCCTTGTCCTTGAATGAGATACCCGCCACTTCATCAAACGCAACGACGTCCCACATCCCGACCAAGCCGATCTGACGCCGAGACATGTTGTAAAAGAGGTTCGCAACCGTCGTTTGACCACCTGAAACCAGAATACTGTTCGGGCTGACTTCTTTGTAGATGTGACTTTTACCGGTGCCGCGCGGCCCCAATTCACAGCAGTTGTAGTTGTTTTCCACGAAAGCGATCATTCGCGTAAGGAGATGCCACTTCGTACGCGCTTTAAAATGAGCCGGTTCCATACCCGTCGAACGTAACAGCACGTCCATCCACTGATCTTCTGTGAAGTGTTTCCGAGCCTCCAGCAGCGCATCCATGTCCATATTTGGCATCTGGATCGGCTTCAGATCATGGACGGTGAAAGGTGAGCCTTTGGCGCCCTCTTCGAACAAATAGTTCATCGTCACGATGCACCAGATACCGCCCGCCAGCAGCTTCTCGAACTCTTTGATAAAGCGACTGGGTATTTCGGCATCCTTGACCCCCAGGTTCATGAACAGCGCCTGGTAAATATCTCGACGCTCGTTCAGGCTCACGGAAACCTTGTCGATGATCTTGAAGCTACCTCGCTCACGGATCTTCGACTTCACCTTCTCGGCTTCGTCAGGGCGCACATAGTTCTCTGAGAGAATGCGCTTGACCGTCTCCAGACCGTCTGCAATCACTTCTTCGTTATCTGATGCACAGTACATCCCGAGCAGATACTCAAGAACGTAAACAGGTACGTTGATACCTTCCTTCAATCGCTTGGTGAGATCCTTGCGGACCACCTTGCCCATGAAGAACTCGTTCAGGCGGCCATCAAGGTCTAGATCGAGGTTTTCACTGTCAGAAATCAAAGTCATTGCTGATCGCCAGGTTGATACGGACATCAATACGGAACTGCTCAACATCGGTTTCGGCATCAAGCAGTTTGAAATAATACCGCTCGCCAGAAGGGAACGGTCGATTCAGCAGGGTCAAGATTACCTTGCGCTGCCGCTGATCAAGGTTTGGTGAGTCGCTATCGAACGACACCTGCTCGACGACAGAAACCGCCTCTCCAACGGCGTCAAAGACCCCAACGCGCAATACAGCAGGCTGAACCCGGTCAGACACAGGCTCGGTCTGCAACAGATTGAATACATAGCGGTTGGTCGTCACGGTGAAATTGCTACCCAGCACTGTCACCTGCGCCTTCCTAACTGCTGTCTCTTTGGCCTTTTGGCCTCTCACCTGCTGGACCTTCAGCACAGGAACGGCAATTTCCTGCAATGTTCCCCCGCCGTGGATGAACCGAGCCCCACCCACAAAGTGGAATCGGCTAACCCCACGGGGCGACCAAAACATCATATCGTCAGTAATGCCCGCAGTTTCTCGGATGTACCCACTCAACACCTGTTCACTGGTACCGAGGTTACGCCCAATCAAATATCGCTTTTTCGATACCACGCTGTTGGCAGGCTTGGTAACGAGCTTGCTTTTGTCCAATGACTCTAGCGCTGAGTCCTGGAACAGGAAACCGTGGTCGGCCGTGACCAACACACGATGCCCATTGAGATTGTTGATGATGCGACTCACGATGGATTCCAACTCGTGGATCGCGTCACGGCAGGCGGTAAATGTGCTGCTTTCCGTGCTTGCTGTGTCGCCTACGGCATCAATCTTGTTGTGGTAAATGTAGATAACCCGGTGGGGCTTGATTAGCTCCCGCCCATCAGTCTTGTTCATATTCAAAAAATCTTCCGCACGTATGGCCAGACCATTCACTGCCGAAAGAATTTTGTTGCGCGCGTCCAACCCATCTGTGCTCAGCCCATCCACCTGCACCAAACCAGCATCGGTGTAACTAAGAGTTTTGTGGGGTAGCAGGCTCGCCATCCCGAGCTTCGTGTAGGACGGCAGCACTCCCAAGTGACTACCCAACTCAGCCGCGAACCTGTACTTGCCGTTGAGCGAGTCACTCAGTTCTTGAGCAACCTCATAGCGCAATGCATCGCTGATAACTACAAAAACACGCCGGTCATCGCCACCCTTCAAATAGCGATCAACTTGGTCGGCATAAAAATTCTGCTGATTAGGAACCCCTGGGAGCTTCCATTGCTGGAGCAGTCCGCCATCGAGGAATGCTCCCCATTTCTGTGCGAGAGGCTGGAGGAAACCCGTCAAGTAATCTTGCTCAACCCGAGATGTCAACGGAGACAACGCATCCGGGCTTCGGGCATACACGACATCAGCAGCCTCGTGGTAGATCCTATACAACTGATCAAAGCGGTAAAGCTCTTGGGTATACGCGTTGTAACAAGCTTCCGGAGACTCGAAGGAGAACCCACCCGCATAGCGCCTTCTTAGCTCAAACAACTCAGAGGCTGCGATTAGCGAGCGGTAATAGGCGTGCCACACCGAACGGTTCGCGTCATCGTTATCTGGCCAGCGGGGATTAGCCCAATATCCGTCCATTCGACGAGCCGCCATATCCCGTAGCTCCTGACCCATTATCTCGCTGGTGTTGCTTAGCACAGAATCGCGTAGCCGTTCAGCTATCTGCCGCTCAACGTCGACAAAAGTGCTGACCAACATGAGTGCCTCCACAGATGCCTGAGCCAGCAAGTCACCCGGCCGCAATTCCATTGCAAGTCTGCTGGACAACCGATCATACGCGCGCTGACGAAGGGTACTGTCTCGCCATTGGGACAGGAAGACGGCCACGTTAGCCGCACGTACTGTGCTCAACTGGAGAGAGTACATGTTGCTTGGTGCCTGTGCGCCCAGTGCATAACCAATGTCGGTAGCAAACAAACGCACAAAAAAATGCTTCACCGATGGATCGGTATGCTGATATCCAAATGCTTGTAGCATGAGTTGCCAGAAGACCGCCTGCATCTCGAATTTGCAGATTGAATCCCACAACACGTTCTCTTCGAGGTTTTCAGCGTCAGCAAGCGACGAAAATATTGCAGTAAAAACCGCAAACTGCTCCGCTTGCTCAACTTTCGCGAGCACAGCCAGGATCTTAAGGTCTACGGCGGCCTCATCGTCATCCGGACTCAAAAGACGCTGAATCTTCGCGACCCTATCCTTGCTAGCAAAGAATGCGCTGCGAGCCTTCAAGTGATCTCGCAAACTTTGACGTCGCAACCCTAGCTCTTGCAGCAGCATGGATGTCCTATCCGCAGCGAAAGAGGCGGCATAAAGGCGGATATCCAGTAGCCAATCATCCTCGGGGGCAGGAGGGCTAGCCTGCTCATAAATGAGAAAAAGAGAGTCCGGCCTGTCGGTTTCTATGATTTTCTTGATCGCTAACGCGGGCACCGAGGAGCGTCTTAGGACCTGGACGTCTGGAAGAACGATGCTATCCAGTAGCTCACTGAACTCGCCCTCCGCATCTTCCCACCATACAACTCGGCAAACGCTGAACAGCTGCAACAAGCTTTGGCCAATCTTTTCTAGTTGTGCAGACTGCTCTGACATGATTCACCGCCCCCAAGCGGGTTTAAAATATTACGAAATAAAACCCTATAAGGGTGCTTTAATAGAAAAAAATAAACCAACCGTTTCAAGAGCCGATCACTAGCCTTGTGTTGCTCGGCCCGCAAGTATTTGGTCAACGACAGTTTGCAGAGTATCAACCGCGCCCGCCCGCCTTGAAGCAGACATTTCCATGATGTTACGCAGCTTCCATCGAACCGCTGGCAACTGATCAATCCCAGGCAAATTTAACAACGACCAGTCCGGCTCCCCACGCTTAAGAGAAAGCAAAAAAGCGGCGTCTCGCTCGGTGAATTGCTCACGAATTGCAGTAAGCAACGACGCCCTAGTGGATTCCAATTGATCGAGGGTAACTGGCTCACGCGTCATGCCCGAAAACTCTGCCTGGAAGATCCCATCAAGCTTCTTCCATCGAGGGGAAAGAAGCTCAGCCATAGGTCGACCATGACTGATCAGATAAACCAAGAAACCTTCAAAAATTTCACGTGTCAGCCCTTCTTCACGGAGCATTAGCATGACATCAAAGAGGTCTCTGGGATGCTGTCTATCCAGGGCCGCGCAAATTTTTCCGCCATAAAGATCAGGCAAAGAAACGCATAAGATAGAAGCAAATCCAAACTCGTCCTCCACCTGCGCGACCACAGCACGCTCAGTGGGTTGATGAACCGTGCCTCGTAGAACCGGCGACACCTCGACCTTGATCTGAGCTTGTTGGCTTCTCACCAAAATTCGCAACTCATCGTCCCGATTGCTTTGGACGGTTGCACCTGTATTCGGCAAGCCAAGACCCACGGCATCTGCAATACGTCCAAGCGCAGCGCGAACATCCAACAAAGCCTGGTGACGATCAGAGCTGGGTAGGTAAGCCAGATCGATATCCACCGAAAGACGAGGCAGATCTCGAACAAACAAATTGATCGCAGTCCCGCCCTTGAGCGCAAAACAATGCTCAGCCGCCACGTAAGGTATCACCTGGACCAACAAACGGACCTGAGCGGCGTAACGAGGATCAAGAGACATTGGCAAATTTCCCTGGCACGGTTATGAGGAACTCTTTATCAAGTCGACCACCCGGCGTGATCTGACGCTTGCCTTTGCCTATATCCACCTTCGAAACGTCTATTCGGCTATACCATGCGTGGCCAGCATTTCGAGCCAGCAAAAGGAACACACGTTTGACGCGAATGGAGGTGCAGGCCTCAAGCAGTCTTTGCAAGCGGCGGGGGCTAAGGGTACCTAACCCGCTGAACAAGTCGACCACACCGCTAAAAAGACTCTCGTCCGCGCTTCGATGGATAAGCTCAAGCACGGCACGCTCTGGGGTGGAAATTTGCAGGTGAAATTGAGAGTAAGGCACCTGAAAGGCTTGCAACGCAGGATCTGCCATTGAGGCGAAGAGCCCGGTGGAGTGAAAATTTACCGAGACTTCCCATGCGTACTTTCTGAACCAGCCAGGCAGGCTGGTGCCGGCTGTGGCGAACAGTTCGACAGTCTCTTTCCCGAATGATAGGTAATGGCTGTATCCAGCCAGGCTCAAAGCCGTCGCCCCACCCGGCCAAATCCGTAATGGCTCGTCCTGTTGCAATGCGAAAACGCCGCCTTGCCAGTCAATCTTATCGCCGCTTCTCTTCCACGTGCCGTGACCAATACGCTCCAGCCAGCCACTGTGCTGATATTTTTGTACCAGGTTTGGCCCTACGCCATGCTCATGTAGCCACGCTTGCGTGGCAACAGCACCGTAGGGCCAATCGGAAAGGAGCTGGTTTATTTTCACCGCCAGTATTTATCCATAAGGATTATTTTCAGCTAGATTTTAAACCAGTTAGCCGGATTCAGCCAGTCAGATGTCGGTAAGTATGCTCCTAAGGGGCCCGTTCCAAACCACGGCTACGCACCCTGCCCGAAGACCATCAACTGATGTGAAATGACCATCGTTCTAACGCTGATTCAAATCTTGAACTCAGCCGAAACTTCCTTCTTTAACTTTTCCTCACGGTGACGAATGAATCTCTTTATTGATTCAAGATCATTCCAATCGCAACCGACTTCATTTATTTCATTTTGAGACATTAAAGGCGCTAAATTGAAATGAATAACCTTCTCATCACCACCTTTCCGCCCCTTGCTGGAGTTGGAGGCCGCATGATCAACCACCAAGTTACCCAGATTATTCAGATAGTTCTCTCTAAAGTCATCATCAAACTCAACAGACAATGCTTTCTTTGCAGTGATATGCTCAATACTAAGCTTTTCACGGGCATCCTTTGAAGCGTAGTCTCTGCTCGACAACAATGGAAAGCCCTTACGCCGACGAAGACTATTCTCGTAAGAAAAAAGAATATATCTAACTACGTTTTTTTCAAGCCAATCATAATAATTATTATAATCAAAGGCTTCGCGAGCCCGCCCGTTAATGTTCCACCAATTCCCCAAAACAAAGCTCTCGATCACCTCAACGACATCTTTATCGTTGCGCATAGAAGTAAACTGATAGCTTTCACCGTTGCTTCGCAGTCGAGCTAAAGAGGAGCGGAAGGTAAAGGCATTGATGGCTTTAACCAAGCGCGGAAATTCAGATGGTCTTTCACTATGCACCTTCATGAGCGCTGGATAGAAGGGAGCAACACGACCAATCATAAATGTTTTCGCCAACTCCGGATCGATGAATCGGCGATCTCGGATCTGAGCAAATAATTGAAAGCTTTTTTTCAGGCGAGCTGGATAGTCTCTAATCTGCGCTCTCGCCTCCTCCCGTCGCTCCGCATCACTCACCAATCCGAGTATCTTCTCCTTGATGTAGGCCTTCGGTTTATCAGTGTAATCGCTCGGGTACGTCTCAAACGCAAGCGTGTGATAACGCAGCACATCCCGATCATTAATGTTGTGCGACTCAATCAGGCGATAAATTTCAGCAAAGTCTTCTTGGATTTTACCTATCACTTGCTCTGGGTGATCGTAGACAATTCCCGCGTTATACATCAGGAAGCTTTTGATTGACTCCAGATCCGTCAATCGCCGCCCCCTATCATTCAACAATTCAAATATTTGGGTAGCCGTACTGATTTTGTCCACCACATAGAGCAGCACATCAGCATTGATGGCGGTCGTATAAATTCGCTCAAGCATAGCCAGATCATGGCGAGTCAGCTGCTCATCAAAATACTGCCGTGCGTCTAACAAAAGTCGTTGCGAATGGGTTCTTAGTGTTACGTCTTCAGTTGCAGGTGGGCGGTCACCCAACACCAGATCATGTAGGAAGGCATTACCTTCATTCGCCGACTCAAGCTTGAAGACATCACCATCACGCACGAATATACGTTGAGTACGCTCAGATACCAGCGTAGATCCTTGGGAAATAAGCCCCCCAAGTAACACGTGCATAAAGATGACCAGGGTCGTCAGCCGTTGCTGGCCGTCGACGATATCCACAAGCGCGAACTCGCTCTTGTTTCCATTCAGATGGAAGAGAAAGGACCCTAGGAAATACGGTCTGTCCGGGTGCTGACTGCATAGGTCATTGAAAAAGTCTTCAAGATTGTCCTCACGCATCCAGGAATAGGCACGTTGGTAGGTGGGAACATTGAAGATACGAGTGCCGTCGAAAATATCTTTGACCGTAGATTTGCCTGTTTGCACCTACATTTTCCTTGTCGAGATAAAGCGGCCCACATCAGTGGGCCGCCAATCAGTCAGTCTTCCTTGCCGCCCGTAATTGCTTTCACTTCGGCTAGCAGATCACCAAATTTACCGTAGTTAAACTTGACGCCGTCATCCAAATCTAAGGTAATCCTCTGGTCTGCATAGGAGCGCAGCATTTCATCGAAGCGGCGGAGTTCTTCGTGCTGCTTGGTGAGTTTATCTTTGCGCTTTTGCAAGCTCTTTTGCTGGGCACTGCTAGTGGCGCTGTTAATGTCGTCAGCGAGTTTGTCGACGCGGGCCTGCATGCGGCTTTGCAGGGGGACCACATACTCCATGCGCATACGAGAGAGCGTGCCTTCGTTATAGCGATGTAAATAGACTAGACACTCAAAAGCCTTCTGTTTACCACTGGAGAACAGCCAGTAAATTGGGCGTTTCTTGTACATTTGCAGGTGGTTTTTATAGAAGCTTGTGGATAAGTAGCGCCGTATGGCCTCGTCGGCGGTTTCGCCGGCCTTACGACCCAGGCTATCGGACAGCCACTCCATATTCTCTACAAAAGTGTCAGCACCCCAGACCAATTTGACGAACTCACCCACACGCTCGGCGGCATCGTCTTCGAACCAATGATCGTCGCTGATAGGGATAATGCCGTCTGCATCCGCCGAAAATTTTCTGTAGCGCGAAGGATCAAAACCGATATTACCGCTATGTGCATAGATCAGACTAGGTTCATCTAGACTATAGCGGCCCATCATGCAACCAATCATATAACTGACAAGCTCAACTGAAAGGTTCGCCCTGACTCTAAAGTCTTGAAATCCGACATCACCACCGAAAATATATGCAGGATTACATTCAAGAGTAATCCACTCATCCTTAATTACTGGAACATTCCGATCAACCAATCCAAAAGACTCAATTAAAGCCAAAAGATTTTCACTTTCAATAAGTTTAAGATCAAGAACTCTTTTCTCAACCTCATTTAGATAATCTTCAAACACACCCTCAATTAGCCCTCCCCCAACAATAAGTGGATTGAAAGTAAAGCCAAGCGAAACCTCATGCTCCAACAGATCTTTTTCCGTAATATCAATTGCAGATAAGACTAGCTCTTTCACGCGAGATCGCTTATATGACGCGGCCAACGGAATCTTTTTAAAGTCTCCTGCCTGAAAATGCAACGTAGGATTTATTAACTTAGACCACTCATCTGCCAAAGGGGTATTCATGATCCCCAGCGCATAGTACATATCATCGTCATTATAAAAATACGCACAGGGTCCTGCCGCATCAGATATATAACCAGAAGGCAAGTAGCGGCCAGACAACCTCCAAGTAACGTCGGTCCATGTTAGGCATGGCTTAAAATAGGATTCCTCACCTCTAAAACAAGAATTACTCCGCGCCTTTATATTCACCCCATCACTTTCCCAATCAACGAGATTTCCGCCGTTTCCAAACCACTTCTTATATGGCCCACCCTTATTGTAAGGGAACCATTTCAAGCCGATTTTCTCCTGAGAAACCTCAAACCACTCCCGTACAAATAAGGCATTATCACCTGTTTGCACACCATTAGAGGTTTCGCAAAGTTCACCATTAAGTGGATTATCTGAAAAGGACATACGCTCCCTCTCTGACATTCTAAATGCGATAGGGGCGCCCGGCATATGTTTAAATCCACCTGAACACCGGTCGTATGTAAGTGAAGAGCGATGCACCAAGAAAAGCTCTCCTTTATCAGTAGAGGCCTCACATGAATTAAGATCTACAAACCTTGAAACAGCATTAGAAACTGATGAATTTAATATTACAAACGCACAGGCCTGAGCTATCTTAGAATTTAATTCTGGAAAACTATTATATCCAATCTGCACCAAACTTCCAATCAACTTTTCATCGATTATCTTAGCTCTGAGCCCTCTGTACCCCCCTAAAAACATCCAGACCTGCATAGTAACCATGCTATTTATACCTGTGGACTTACACCATAGAAACCCACGTTCCATAAACATAGCGAATAAATCAGACTTACTATCCGGAAACTGTTTTTTTGAGAAAGCCTTAAGTTCGGTACTCATCCCCTTTCCACCCATATAAGGTGGATTCGCGACTACCGCATCATATTGCAGCGCCAACAAGCTGGCAGGCCAAGCAAACTGCTCAAGTACCTGCCCGGCATAGCTCTTAGATAAGTCATCACCCTCGCGGCGCACACTGGCGAGCACACCAACAATCTTTGCCAGTTTAGCCGTAAGAAACTCCGGTACGCTGATCAGCGAGCCAAAGGTCTTGCCATTCTCGAACAAATGAATTAGCTGACGCAGATCGGATACCATAATACCTGAGCTGTGCTGCGTTTCTAGCTGTCCGCCACCAAACAGCTGCCCCGACTTGAAGGCATCACCACCCTCGATCTGAATAGCTGCACTGATAATGGTCTGCGCTATCTCCTCATGCGGCAGACCAGCGCTTTCCTGAATAGCCATAACATTAAGATGCGGCGGATTACCGGCCTCATCAAACAAACGACGATCATCCTCACGAGCCTTCATCAGCAGAACAAAGCCAGCCAGTTGGGCAGCGCGGTCGTCGATATCCAGCCCATACAGGTTCTTTTGCAGGATCAACCTGGGAATATCACGTAGCCGGTAACCACGCTCTTCATAGATGGCACGCAGCAAATTGTAGGCTTCGACGAGGATGTGACCGGAGCCGCAGGCAGGGTCAAGGACGGTAAGGGATTCAGGATTGAGGGTGCTACCATCTTCGTCGATGCGCACCTTGATCAGTGCATCCAGCTGGGCCTGGACTTCCGGCGTTTGCTCGGCGGGCTCGATGTAGTAGGGCATTTTTTCTTTCAGGCTGGAGCCAGGATTGGCCATAAGCCAGAGGCGACCCAAACTATTCTGCACTAGATACTGGACGATCCAATTGGGAGTGAAGAGCTGGGTGGCGGCGGGTATATCCTCGCTCTTAACCACTTTGCCGATCACCTCGTCCTTCTTTTCGCTGATGTAAAATTGGTAGATCCAGCCGATGACTTCTACCTCTTCCCAGTCATTTTCTTCAATATCGTTGACCAGACGGGCAATAGGCGAATCGGTACGCAGCAAGTTGTCCGGTAGCAGCAGCTCAGTGGCATCATCCAGCGCCTCGAAGAGGAACGGCATATTGCGGTGCAACTCATGGCACTGGGCGAGCAGAATTTCGCGGTAAAGCTCTTCGTCCTTATTACCCGCAGTTTTCAAGCGGAGGACTTCGGCCTTATCTAACCCGAACAGGTCAAGGTGCTGGACATTATCGAGGATCTCCGGCTGCTGGCCCTGCGGATGGCTGAGCACACGGTAGCCATGGTTGAAGTAGCCCTTGAGTTCCATAAAACGAATGGCAACCAAGCGGTTAAACCAAGTGTAGGCCAATGCCTCGATTACAATGCTAAAGCCCTGCTGCTGAATACGCTGGGCCAACGTGGCACGTTGCTTGGTAATGCTGACCGGAAATGGCTGGCCACCAATTAACAACACATCGCCCGTTTGCTCAATATTGGCTGGTTGGACTGGATCGAGCCCCAAACGCCGGGCCCGCTGGGTCACCGCTTCGATAAAATCGAGACGAGCTTGGGGAGCGTATTTCTTGAGTGCAGAGCGGTTCATGCATTTTCCTTGGGAGACTTCTTAGGCTTATGCGGCTTAAGGGCACGGCCATACATCATCAGGTATTTGTCAAAGTCGCTTTCTGAGTACTGAAGCTTGTTAGTTGCTTCGGTTAGAAAACATTTCAGGTGAGCGATATCGCGCCAGTCAGAAGGCTTTTTCTTCGGCTGTTGCACGCGTAGAAAATGATTCATGGCGCGAAAATTATGCTGGTCAATAATCGGCACATCGCTAGGATGAATCAGGTGAGTCAGGAAAGCCGAAGTGATATAGCGCAGTCGCCCAAGCCGCTCGCTCCACCATTGAAAGGTATCCTTCGGCGAAGGGGCATCAGCAAGAACACCAACCCAATTGAGATACTCACCCCAAAACGCCGATATCTCAGTGATCAAGAGCCCCTGTTTACTGGGATAATTGGTCTTCCCCCAGTGCCCCCACTTCCAGAGCAATGCCGAATCAACTTCGACGACAGGTTTGAAGGCTGAAAAAGTCTGCTTGAAGCGTTGGTAGTCTAGCGCCGGATACTTGGCATAACTGTATTGGGAAAAATGCTCGCTATAGGTGGACTGGACCTCGCCCTTGATAAGCTGCCAATCGGCAGACCCAAATACTTTTTCAACATCCATGGTCGCTTGCTCCAATGCGCCGACTAAGAAGAACGACGGCTGTACCCCATACAGCCGCCATTTCTGTTTTTGAACCGGAACTCCTTAACGAATTTCCACCCGCTGGTTGTCAGCCACCGCTTCTTCCAGCTCCTTACGCAGCTTGGCAAGAAAGTTATCAATGTCGACCTGGGACTCGATGTAGCCAGAACCGGCAAGCAGCTGAGCATCGATGATCCGGCGCTTTTTGATCGGTACAATTGGTGCCACTACTGCCGCTGGAGAGTTATTAGCCGGGGCGGTTGGTTCGGCCACGATCAAATCTGGCGTACCGCTATCCGATACTGGAGGTTTAGGGTCCGGTTCGCTGGCAGCCTTTTTGGCTTTAGCTGCGGCTTGCTCCGCCAACTGCTGTAGATGGTCCAGTGCCACATCGGCAAGCTCTCTGGCTTCTTCCTGCATTTGGCTGATGTGAGCCAAACTTCGCTGCTTAGCGATGCGCTGACGAAGGGTTTGCAACGGCAGCAAACTGCGGTTTCGTTGATCAGGACTGGCAAGCAACGCGTCCAGCTCAACGCTGACCTTGGTTATGTACTTCTCAACCCAGGAGTCCGCGCGCTGATGGGATTCCCGAAGGAAGCTGTCATTGACTTGGATAGCAGCCTGAATCAGCCCTTCTCCTTCGCGAATAAGATTGTACGGCGCTTTGGCACTCAAGATTTCGTCAATACGCGTCAAAGCACGGGCCGCCTTTTCGTCCTTCTCCAGCTTCGGCCGGTTGGGCTGAAAATCTAACTGTGCGGAACGCAACTTGTCCCAAGCCGTTTTCTGGCTGCTGTAGAAATTATCCAGATCGCCGTAGCTATCGGAGAGATCGAGCAACGGGTTGCGCTCTTTGAGGAACAATTGGATGGCATCGAAGCTATCGGGAGCAGTCTTTAGCTTACCAATCAGTTTGAGGCCCAGATCGATTTCATCCAAACCGGGATACTGGCCGTTTTGTGCCAACACACGCCATTGCTTAAGCTCGCCCTCCCATTTGATCAGACTGCTTTGCAGGTGATCGTAGAGGGTATCTTCACCATCCGGGGCAATTTTCTGAAACACGTCCTTGAACTGCTGGCGGGCCTTTTGCAGCTCACCTGAGCCTACCTGCTGGCGTTTCTGAATTTCGGTGGTGCGCCAGCGAGCAGGAGTGGAGATTTCGCTCCAGATTTGCTGCGGAGCCAAGGGGCCGCCATTGCCGATCAGGCTGACTTCACCTTTGAGCAGCAGGCGTACAATAAGCAGCACTGTTTCCCACTCTGGCCAGCCATATGGACGTCGACCGTAATGACTTTCCGCGAGATCATGAAGGACGATCCTACGTGATTGCGAGGCCAGCAATTCGATGTGCTGGCTAACTTCCTTGAGCGCACGCGGATTAGCTTCGCCAGTACTCTCCAGGCCGAGGCCCAGCGTCAGTGGCGTGGCCAACAGAGCCTGAATTTCCTTCTGCGGGTCGCTGCTCAAGTGTTGGATATAGCCAAGTTTGCTGAAGGTGTTACGGACGAGATAATCAAGCGCTTCCTCCGCCAGCATCGGTGCACTGGAGGCCTTGGTTTCCAGCTTGTTACCCGCGACGTAAACTTCCGCCTCACGCAGCAGACGGTCCCCACTTGCGCTCAAGCGCTGGCGGCGCTGGCGGTTTTCTTCGGCACGATCCTGAAGGATACGTTTGGTGTTATGCGGCAGCGTCCCATCATTCTTTCGCGTGATGAACTTGTCGGTCTGCAAGTACAGGCGCAGTTCACGCGCTAAATCGCGCTCATCGTCCAGGCGCAACAGCACACTGCCCTCCCCCTGACTAGATTCGAGAATGCAGCGTTGCTCGCTCCAGGTATCCCGGTCATCCACCAATGGGCTGATGACCGAGATCAGCAGATCGCCATCGACGCGGTTACCCAGGGGATGCAGATCGCATTGGCGATTGAGACCAAAATCTTTGCCATTGTCTGGGAAGCGAAACTTACGCTGACCACGCAGGGACTCATCGAACAACAATTGACCCAGTTCACGAGCCTCGTCGGCACTGGTGAGATCAACCTCTTTGATCTCGCGACTGATATCGCGCTCTTCATTGGTCAGGAAGAAGAAATCATCACCATTACGACTGACGAGGGTTTCCTTCTCCAGACGCTGGAGGCTGTCTTCGATCTGCTTGCGAAGCGCTTGGCGGTCGGCGTCGATCTCATCAATAAAAAGCGTGATCAGATTATCTACGTTGCCCTTGATCTCATCGACATATCGAATGAGGAACAGGGTTTTCAAAACCAATGTGTCAAACTCTTGCAGACTGAGATTGCTGGCCGCATTGTCAATGGTCGACTTGACCACCCCTTCAAGGAAGCCTTCGATGGACGGGTAGAAGCGGTAAAGCGGCACCAGTACACCAACGGAGTTCTCACTGACGGCTTTGGCAGCTGATTGAAAGGCATCTAGCAGCGAGCGTTCGCCTCGGGCCAGGTGAGTGCCGGTGGCCCCGGCCTTGCGAATGCTTTCAAAGATTCGTTGTACCAACTGGAACTGATACGGCACAAAGGGATAGACGGCGGCGAAGTTGTCTTCGTCAGTAAAAGCCTTATAGGTACGCCCAGTATTTGTAAAACTTAACTGATTCCGCAGAATGTCGGCTTTTTCGCGATAGATTTTACGCAAGACATCCTTGGGCTCTGGCTCCTTGTCGAGTAGACGACGCTGGATGACCTCATCGACGTTGCCGCTGGACAACGACAAACGGGTTTTGAAACGTCCCTGAATCTTGGAGAAGTCATTGGCCTTGGACGCGCGTACCTCACCCAGGACTGCATCGATGTCTTCTTGAGAGGTTACCAATACCCATGCACGTCCTCCACAGATTACGCCTAGCTCTTCAGTAATGGTTTGCAGACTGAGCATCAAATGGGTGTCTTGACCGATGAACTGGCCCACCTCGTCCACCAAGAAAACAATCCTGTGATCTTTACCACGCTTGTCCAGGTAACCCTGCACCCATCTGGCAAAACTTTGGACATTCAAGTTGAAGTCGTTTTCAAAACGCTCAACCCAGGCATCGGCATCTTTGATTTCTTGACCCAACGTCTGTGACAAAGCGTTAGCTAGCGCATCAACCTGAAAGTGATAAGCGTCACGCTCTTCTTCCCAAGTAGAACCCGAAGACTCTGCAAAAGCTTGCTTGAATTCGCCAAACTTACCTTGCTCATCTAGGTAACGCTCCATGTGTGCAATGTGCGGATGGTCACCACAGAAACCGAGACGCTCGTTGAACACTTTGAGAAACACCCGAAGGATTGCGTCACGACCGTCACCACTGTCAGCCTTACTGTCAATGTTGAACAGCAACACGTCGGTATCAGCCGCAACCGCTCGCTTGATATCAGCTGCGAGCATTGGGTCTGCAATTTTTCGCTCAAAAAAATCTATAGCATGGCGACTTTCGCCAGCGTTGCTCACTCGCTTGTTTTCTAAGAGATATGACAGAATTTTCAGGAAGTGGGATTTTCCCGAACCGAAAAAGCCCGAGATCCACACACCTACACGGCCCGACGCTGCTTGAGGATTATCCAGCGCTGCAAGATAGCTTTCGAAAAAACTACGAAGGTGTTGATCCAACTCGCGGGTAATAACGTACTCATCAAGCTCCTGCCAGACAGACTCTTCGTCATCTTGGTCAGCCTTGATTACCCCGTTGATGGAGCGGTTGATAGGACGCGTGAACAAATTCTTGATTAACAAAGTGGACATCCTTTTCAGCTCACCAGACGGAAAGCACGGTAGTAGGGTTTTTCGCCTAACTGACAAAATAGCTGGAGCGCTTGACCGTCGTATCGCCCTGGGTAGAACAACACCAAGGGGGTCTGTCCCATGAACGGTTGCAGGTTGTTCAGCAAGTTATGGGTGCGTACTAGCGGGTAAGCGCTACCAACCCCGGTGACCATGATCAGTCCGTATTCTGTGGGTGGATAGCGTCCGACCAACTCTTTTGCGATCTTGCCGGCATCCAGCGGAGCTTTCAGGGCTTTAAACAACGCATCGTCGCCCTTCGTGGCTTGTCGCTCAATGGATTTTTCAAGCAGGTTTCGGCCGCTCAACACCTCTAGTACTAGCTCGAAGAGGTTGACGCACGCGACCTTTAGATCTGGACGACGTTTAGGAATAGCGCCCTGGAGAAACTGCACGTGCTCCCGAACCTTAAGTTCCTCCTGCGGGGGATAGTCGAACGCGTAAAAAGGAACCTCATTACCCAAACCCTGCCCTCCGAGAAAATCGTCGGAAGTGAGGCGGTCCAGAATTTTGTTCAGCCGTTCGTCAAGATTGTTCACGGGCACACCTGGAGACAGTCAAGCACGTATCGTTCGTCGTGCTGATGTAAAAAATGGGAAACAGCAGGCTCAATATGTTGACTGCGCAGCCGCAGGCTACGAGTGTCCTCAATGAAACCGGCCTCAGCAAGCATTCTCATGGCATTTTGCCTCAGCTTGACCTGTGTT
Source organism: Pseudomonas sp. ML2-2023-6 (assembly GCF_037055265.1). Lineage (NCBI taxonomy): Bacteria > Pseudomonadati > Pseudomonadota > Gammaproteobacteria > Pseudomonadales > Pseudomonadaceae > Pseudomonas > Pseudomonas sp. ML2-2023-6. The sequence goes on from NZ_CP146347.1 coordinate 4,603,179, forward strand.
GAAGCACTGAAGGTCGGAGCGTCGAGGTCGACTTGGAGACGGTCCTCTAAAAATGCATTCCAATGGCGCGGTTCAAGGTGTGTAGAAAAACGTCGGAACTGGTCACGCACCACGGTGCGCAGAAAGTCCCCCAGCAGCGGAGAAAACTTCACGGTAGCAGCGAGCACCGCCTGCGTAGCGACTGGGAGGCTCTCGTCTCGCACCAGCGCCCATAAATCAGGATGCATAGTCTCCAATCTAGAGCGAGCCGTGCCCGCATAGGTCATGGCCGTCTTCGCAGTTCGCTTCTGCAAGACGTTCAGCTCGACTATCTGCCTCTGCCACTCCTGCTTACTGATCCCCTCTAAAAGCATCGCAGCAACGACACGGGTCTCAGGAACGATGAGGGAACACCGAGTGAAGCCGTTTAGGGATTTAATGTTCATAAATGACTTTGGTTCTGCGACAGCTATAAGAACCGTATTTTGACGGTCAGGAGCCAGCAGCGCCAGCGAGAAGGTGCCTCGGTCTTCAAAAAATGATCCCGGAGTCAGTCGCACCTTATGCACCTGGGTAATCCGCTTAAATTTCACCCTCAGCGGCACCACCGCAGCCCGAGTATTCTCGCTGCATGCGGTCAATACCACGGGCAATTTTCTCTATCACGCTGCACAATTCCTGCCCCTCATACCAGCGGGCAGGAATTGCGGCGGCACCGTACCGCCCCCCTAACAAGTGCCCTGTAATGAGACCGATACTGCCACTATCGCCGCTGTGATTTACTGCACCGATGACCGCTTGCTCAAAGGATGTCGCGGTCAGAGCGCACCACACTCCGATGGCCAAGGCTTGCTCAGCGATCCATCCACCTCCGAACTCATCAATGCTCTCTGGCGTTGCGCAGTAGCCTTCGTAAAAGAAAAAGAGAGCGCGCTCCAAGGCGACGCGCAACTCTTCCATGCCAGGTTTGTTACCGCGGACTGCCAAGCTTTCCGACAGCGCATGTTCAAGCCCATCTTGCCGGTCTGCCATACACTGAAGGATGTCGGCAAACAATCCTGCGGCCAAGTAGCCCGTTGGATGCTCGTGAGTGAGGCGTCCGGACGAGACGCGGCGGCGTACTCAAACGCGTTGCCGAAGAAAGCGCAGGGGGCAGCACGCATCACCGCAAGACAGTTTTTTCTATTGTTTTCTGCGAGAAAACCGAGATGCTGGCTGGCTTTTAGCGCAGTAACGCATGTGTTGCCGGGCGCACGACGTGACCACAAATCCCGTTCTTGGACGAGCAATCCATCAGCGCTAACGCCCGTAACCGGTTGATGGTTTTGCGTCATCAACCACCGCACAAGGCGTGATGAATGATGCTCGGTACATGACATATTCCCCTTGATCTGCCGCGAACATATGCACGCAGTAATCCTTCGGCGGTGAAGAGCATCATTTCAATGCTGTCAGTTACGCCGCCGGTAATGCCGTAGGGCCGAGTAAAATCGGAGATGCCGCTCAAGACCGCAGTCCGTTTGAGGCCTCTAACGGGCGCGCCCAATGCGTCCCCTACGCGGTCAGCCGGAGTTTGAGCGGCAATCCAATAATCTAATAGCCGACGATCACGACCGGAATACCGAGGTGGACGTGGTCATTGGACCTGACTCACGCCTTAAGCCCGAGCACAAAGCTATCATCGAAGCAGACTTCGGCTTGGTTAACGGTGCGTTGGTAATCCCGACTCGTCGCGCGCTGATCAAATACGTGTTGCAGCGTTTTAAAATCGATCCAAAAAAGCTCGACCCAAAGGCATCGGCGCAGCAGATTGTGGTGAAGAACTTAGACGAGCTGAAGCCTTGGCTGTATGAGTAAATTCGTTGCCCATACCACACGCTTTGCCTGTGGGGTATTTCCGCGAAGCGGGTTCTTAATCGCAAATACCCGCTTCGCGAAAAGGAGCCAGCCTTAGCCCTCTTGAAAGGTAGAGAGCGATGGATCATTGAAGTGACGCTTCACGAAATGATTATAAGTGGTTGACGCGCTCAATAGCCGATACCCGAAAATCGCTTGCAGCGAACCCCGCCCTTGGAACTTTTCATGCCATCCGGCGAGCCAGCACGTTTCTTCGTGCATTCCCTCACATAATCCGACTTTAGTGAAGGCGGAACGAAAATGCCACAACAACACTAAAGCACTCCGGCGAGCCGCAAACCAGTGATACCTACACTCATAATCGCAACAGTGCCGGCGGCATATATTCCCCGCATCAACTTGGCCTGCCTTGCCTGCAAAGCATTGATGGCTGCTGAGGTTTTCTCCGTTTGTGCTTCCAGCGCTTGTCTAAGCGAGTGGATTTCCAGCACGCGTTGTTGATCAAAGTGTTGACCGTCCTCCAAGGCTTGGAGGATCTGTTTGATAGCCATATCCTGGCTTTGGTCCACCGTTGATTTTTCTTCCAATAGTTTGTCGATGGAGGCCAGTCGGTCTGCTTTGCTGGCGAGTAGCTTATCTATGGACGATAGGCGTTCGGATTTTGTCTCAAGCAGTTTGTCGATAGACGCCAGGCGTTCGGTTTTCGACTCCAGAATAGAGTGGATTTGGCCGATCTCCTTACTCTGCTTGGCTGCCAGTACGGTCTTATGGGTCAGTACACTTTTGATGTTATCGATGTCTTGGCGACTCTGCTGGAGGACTTCGGCCTTCGCGATAAAGTCATTTTTTAGGTTGTCAATGTCCTGCTTGTTTAGATCGATCCGGGTCTGCGTAGACTTGGATCCTTCAGCTATCTTGCAGAAAATATCGTGTGCCCTGCCTGCAAATTGCTGTCCGGTTTCAGAAAGCTCTTGGAAGCGACCCTCGCTGTCGGTCCATCCGGTCTTAGCGCGCTGTTCCAACTCACCGATCACCGCCGCCAGAAACGAGTAGCTCATAGTGTTGAGCGTAATGATTTCTTGAATCAGGCCAAGCATCAGCTCGTTAATCTTATTCTGCGACTTGGAAATTTCGATCAGATCGGTCTTTGAGCTGGCGAACATACTTTTGATCATGCCGCGCTGTTCGATAGCTCCGGTTTTATCGGTGGACTCGGAGATGCTTCGTTCAATGTCCTTGATCACATTCAGCAGGTCGGAGGCGATTCCCGCTGGTGTCATTTCCTTCTTAACGACAAGCTCGTGAGTACTCATTAAAACAACTCCAATAGATCATCCAGACTATCAACCGCCTTGCGGTACTCAGCGGCTTTGGTGGTGGTTACGGCCTTCATAGCCCGGACTTCGAACCAATCATCAGCGAAGGTAACGCGTAACATTTCAGTGGTTACAATGACATGCCGATATGCACTGTCGAGCATGAACATTGAATGTTTGATTTTTAGCAGCCCGACTGCTTGTCCTCGGTGGACATCGGCAAGTTGTTTGTTCTGAAAGGCAATGGAGTCCCGCAGGCGGTCGAAGGCCATAACGGTGAAGAGTGTCAGTGCGCCAGTGATAACTCCGGTAATCACCGGGGAAATAGTCCCGGCGAAGGGCAGTAGCACCGGAATAGCTTCAAGTGCTTTCTGAATCACTTCTTCCAGCGCTATACCGACGCAAAGAGCAATTGAAGACGCAAGGATCTTGGCAACCTCGATAGCGATATCTTTAGCCTCTGTGCCCGGCGGCGGCGTCATGATCAACTTGACTGCGCGGACGATTGAAAGTACTGCTTCGCGTATCATCCGTACCAGATTTTTCGCGGTAGTAATGAAAGAGTTGATGATCAACGTCACAAATGTCGACAGAAAACCGCTGATCCCGGCACTCGCCCCCTCTTTCAGATAGTCCGCCCACTTCACCTTTATCCGCTCGTAGGTCGCCTGGATGCGCTCCTTGACGAGTTGCATAAGTGGCTTGGCTTCGGCGAGGCCTTTGTTTACAAGATAGCGAACATCTTGGACTAACCCCTCGATCAGGTCCTTGAGCAGCAGACCAAGGATCTGCCTGATCACCAGCTTGCCCGACGCCTTGGCACCCTCGACTAAAAACTCGCCGGATTGCTTACTAAAAAGCGCACTGTTCTGGGTGCTGCCTACTGCCTTGGTTGCTTTCTTGTATTTGTCGAGGAGGGTCTGCTCATCCACTTCAAAGTACTCGGCGTTGGTTTTGCTCGGATCTTTACTACTAGGTAAAGCAGCCCACTCCAACAGATCCTTCTCGCCCTTGGAGCAATTCATGTTGAATGCAGTCAACACTACGTTGTCATCAAGGGTGGCTGTCGCAACTCGCTCTTCGCGGGTTTGCCCAAGCTGTCCTTTGGCCGAGCGCTCGATGCTGCTGGCGCTGACGACGTGATCACGAGCGTCCATACGAGGCCCCTCAGGAATCTCACTCGCAACTTTGTAGCCATCATAGAACTTGCCATCCGCACTGCGCATGTCGTCATGCGCAGCATTTAGCGCGGCGTCATAGTCCTTGCGCTCGAAGCTCTGTTCGTTGGCCTGTTTCCAAGATGCATGGCGAGCATCATCCGATTCGTTCGCAGCAATGCCTTTCTCAAAATTATGCAACGTTGTGATCGCACCGCCATCGCGGTCATCGAACATCGCTCTGGTCAGTCCAAATGGCCCCATGAGCTGGTCAATCATCATGTTCTGGAACTCGTCGATGAAACGAGTCTGCTGATGCTGATGGGGGGCGTGGTTGATCTCTTCGATCAAGGACTGAATCTGGTCATCGATTACAACTACCAGATCGCCGGAAATCGGTTGCATAGCATTGCCTCAAGTGCCGTGGCCAGGCGAATTGAATGGCCAGACGGTCCAGTTGATACACGTCTAGGATCAGCGGAATGAGGCCTGAGGCTCTCCTTCCATGGATGCAGGTTTCAGCAGTACCTGGATTTAACGGCAGAACTTGCAAGATCTTTAGCTCGCATTAAATTTGAAACGATGCCCAAAAATGCGTCGACAGGGTGGGCTGTAGGCCTTACGTGGTGGTGAGAAGCCCTCTCTAAGTCCTCTCCATCCTACCCGTCCGGCCAATTCATCTATACGATTGGAGGGTTTGTTGGAAACTACGGCTATGCAAGCTGAATCCCGACCGCTGCGCGAAAATACCCAGCGAGGGGCGGTCGTTACCAGTGCCCTTTCTATCAAATGACCGACCGGGCGCCAGCTACGACGAAGTATGATTAACGAAAATTATGAACTCCCGGTGTTTGAAATCAAGTTTCGCTGACCAATCGCCAGCGAAACTACCAGTCTTCCCCGGTGCCAGCCATCTATTAAAGCAACAGGATTGTTGCAATTCAATATTAACACAGTTTGTCTGTCCAACACTTAATCTAAACCCTTTAAATATTTTTCACGTTTTTTTAAAATATCTACCAACTGCCCCCCTATTACCCAATCCGGCCGCTGGGAAAATTCCGCGTAGCGGGTCACGACACTCCCAGCTTGCTTAGAAAACTTCAATTGCAAAAAAGGAAGACTCGTTTGTTGCCCGAAGCCAATAAAACAATAATAGCCACCGACATCCACCAATCCATTTAAATTGTGAAGTCTAAACCTAATAGTCCAAGCCTGTAGAAAAAAGTACGAGATTGCCACAGCTAAAACACTTTAAACAACAGAAATCTACTTAGCAAAAAGATAAACACAACCCTAATCTTCACAACACTCGCAAGCAATCGTAACAAGGACCAATCCCCTCGGGAGTAACCAATGATCACATTATACATAAATACCCAAAAGCACATCACCACAGTCAAAAAATTAAATGTATAATTAGATAAAGATATTTTCAGCAAGCTATGTTTCAAGCTTCAAAAATAAATTTTTGGCACATGAAACGGCTAGTGCTCAAAATCTTCGATTTCTGCGCTTTTATAATAACAACAAGAGAAAAAGCATGATCATCGACCTAACCAAGAAACAAAGTGGCCGACCAAGAAAGCCGGACATGGAAAAAGCATCGCGACGCATCACAATGCATCTCAATGAAAGGGAATTCAAGCAAGTTCAGTTCAAGGCCGAAACTGGCAAATACAAAAGCCTTTCTCGGTTCATCAAGGATTATACATTAGACAAATTAGAAAGAAACACAGGGTACGAGCGATATATAATTCACGAAATTGAGTCTCGAAATGATTACATAGAAAACTTGCTAAACAAAATTGAAGGCTTGAGGCTACTTAGCCAAAACGCTCGACTTCCCGCTGAGCTAACCATTAGTTTATCAGAGCTTGAACACCTTGCATCAAAAGGAAAAACGTTTAAACCTGCCACCCCGAAACTCCTCTAAATTACCAATAATAACAATAATGGGCACATGTCATGATTTACAAAAAGGCTCACACATTCCGATCTTGCGAAACTCTGATACGCTACATATTCGCGGCAAATTCTAAAGAGATCGACAAACGACCGCTTATCGAGTACCTCGGTGGAAGTGTACTGAGTGGCTCCCCGTACAAAGGATACAGAGGCGATATTAGAATCGTAGACACCAGAGAGTTAGAAGAAGAGTTCAATATACAAATGCAACGCTATAAGGGCAGCGGGGAAAAGCTTATAGAACATCATGTGCTATCTCTCCCCGCCCAGGACTGGCTCACACATACTAAGTTTGAATCACTCACGCAGGAGTTCTTGGAGGGTATAGGCGTGGATAATAGCATGATGTGGGTTGCAGCGCGCCATAACGATACTGACCATAGCCATGTCCATATCGCGCTTTGCCGAGTACAGTTACGATTCGACGAGAGTGGCTTAGCATCCCATTATAGACTTTTAGCCAACAACAACGATTTCGAGCGTGGTATGGAGGTAGTACGAACCCTAGAGCATAAGTATGAGTTAACGCCAACTCTTTCCCCTGGCGAGAATATAAATAACAAAAACCAAGCATCGATCATTCGTGCCATTGCTAAAAGCATTCTCTCTAGTCACATTGAAACGGTAAGTGACTTCGTACATGCAATGGCAAAACGCGGCGTGCAGATGAAACCCGTCCTAAGCACAATAGGAGAAATCAAAGGTCTCAGCTATAAGCTTAACTCTGAGGACGGCCGATGGATGAGCGGAAGTAAGATCATGTCAACAGTGCTAACGTTCGGGGCCCTGTGTGGAAGACTAAACTACTCCCCAGTTCGCGACGAAGCCACCCTAGGGCTCGGTGCGAACCCTACGCTCCCAGCAGTATCAAAGTTTGAGCGAGACGTCAAAACTGTAAGCGTAGGCATGATGACCTCTGTAACATCTCTGTCGAATCAAGCTCGCGAATTCATTAATCGAAATAATCGAGAAGGTGTAATATCCATAGGAACCGATAACGATTATAAAATTGGCTTCATATTTAACTTTAACTTTATGCCCGCAACCCGCCCCACTGGCAAAAACGAGATGAAGACCTGGGAAAGCATTGTCAACCTTGGCACCAAAAACATGCTACGCCTTTTGCAAAAGCATTTTCAGACGCCGACATTCAAAATATTCTTACTACCACCGAACAATATCAAGCCATCAGGTACCATCTCGATTCAAAACCTGACCATAGAAAACCTAGAGGAGAAACTGAATAAGACTCAAATGTATTTTCGCGATAACGGCCTTGTCGAAGCCTTGGATGAAATAGGACTACTAATACACCCACAACGTTTACTCCCCATTGAAAAAGCACAATTTCAAACCCATAGTGCAACTCACGAAAATTGAAAACAATACTTTCAAACAGAAAAATCAACTCTAACTTCAAACGCATATGTTATAATTGAAAAATAAAAAATCAATAAAAAAGGCACGCGCATGTACATAAAACTCACCCAAAATTGCGATCGCTGCATAGTTCTAAAAACCGTTAGCTCAAGCATTGTGGCTTATGACGAAAAAAACAACCTCATAAAAGGAGCCAGGAAAAACTCTACGGTTAAAATTGCTGAATTTAGTCACGAACAAAAAATCGAGCACTGCGAAATACCTCCTGAAGACGCCGAGAGATTCACAAATTGGCGAGAAGAGCAAATTCGCCGCATACATATTGCGCTTTTAGCCAACGCTTCCGAGGGGATGCACGGCGGTATACCTCAAGCCAAAACTAAATCAACGATGGGTAAATCTGGAATTAAGATCGGTGAGTTTAGCGGCGTGATACTAGGTGGAGTTTTAATAAAACCGAATACTCAACTCACTCCGGAACTCGATCTAGACAGAGAAGGGCTCGAAAATGTTTTGATTGCAACGAACGAAGTAAAGTCTGACCTATTGAACATATGCAAACGCATACTATATACGATTCAAACCAGCGGAAAAAAATATTGTAGCGCCGAAGATGCCCGAGAGATGCTTGTAGCTCACTCTGCGCTTGGCTGTGCATTAGATAGCCGGGGTATAGGGTATGTCATCAAAAAAGATGACTCTGCACAAATCCCTTCCCCCGCCGACCAAGGGACTACCCTGTTCAATAAAATCAAAAAAGAGGTGCAGTTGATCAGGTGATCCGCTAAGTTGTGATCAGACGTCACTTCAGTATTTAGTCGATATGCAGCTGATCAAGCAGTCTGGGCCTACAGACCTGATATCATCCAAAACCCGAGACGACCCTTGGGTTGTCATCTGACGGAGCTAACCTGAAATGGGAAATCAGATTGATCAGGACGCTAAGAATAGTCCGGAAAGTCCAGATGGGTTCGATACCTGCGCTTACGTGAAGGCCAAGAACCAGGATGAGCTGGCTGAGCATCGCGTAATTTCGGCAGCAAAAATTGAAGGCTTATCTCGAAAGGAACGCGAGGCCTTTGAGAAGCGATTCGGTGATGCAGCAAAGAAAATTGCGGATCAATTTGGTCGAAGCCGTCGTTATGTCCCCCCCAATGAACAACCTCGTTAGTGCAAATGTTTAGGCTAGGGGTACTTGAGCCTGCTCAGGACTGTGAGCGGTAGTTTAAAAGTCACACACGCACCGAGATCGGGCATTCGTTTCGGGTGAAAAAACGCCAGTTGTTTACGTAAATTCACGCTTTCGCTGGTTGATTAAAACGCGGATCAGTTGACCACTCTGTTTGCCTTACTGTGATGCGCCGCCCCTATGCCACAATCACTTCGATAGGACGCGCATCATTGGCGGTAGCCGGAGTTAAGGCTGTCGATATGCCAAGTTCGGCCCTCAACCAAGTCGAAATCAGTTCCTAAGGACAGGACTAGGCTTTCAAGATTTGCCTCTTCCTGATTACAGGCGCTTAACTTATTTAAGAGCACAACCGCATTCAGAGGCGAGGCCGATTCTACGGGTGATCAGCGCCTCAATCTTAATGTTCATCCACGGATTCCTACAACTGCGAGTGCTGATCTCATGAAAAAGCCACCAATGGTGCCTATAGCCCATAAGTGATTAGTGGTTGAAAATTTGTTTTCCGCGCTTTTATAATTTTGAGCCCGCTTTTTAGAGGGAACATCAGGTTTGCGAACCAGATGAGTCCGCCCCTGCGTCGAATCACCAACCGAGACATGCTCAAGAGCGCCATTTTACCTTGATAGGATTGATCAAATTACTTCAGCGCAATGCCTACCGAATAGGTGCTTGTTTTTCTATAAATTAACATTCAAAAACAGCGTGCATCATCTTGAAATTTGAGAACAAAATTAAACATGCTTCATATTAATTAAACAACCCAGTAATCGTCACACATAGAAGCCTCATACGCGACTAATATTTATTATTTAGTATAATTTCTTTTGCCACACACTGGACTAAATTTACTCATACCTATTGCCAACGATATTTAGCTTCGATACTATACTCTAAATAACTTTTGAGTTGAAGACTGTATGAGTCACTTATTTGCTGGTAATAGCTTGGAAGGTTGCCTGGAGATTCTTGCTGACAAAGATTGGAACGCACGGGATGTTGCAGACTATTTGATTTATGAGTTACCAGAAAATACACCTCTCGATACCAAGGCTTGGGAGATTATTGAAGTTTATCAGTCAAATATTCCCGAAGACGCGATGAAAATTATAGATTGGGGGACTGTGGAGAACTACGTTGAAGAGTGGCTGGAATCCTTTTTCGCTGAGCGTACGGAAAGAGATGCTTGATTTATAGACCGCCTTGACATAAGTGTATTAGCAAACTTCGCCAACCAGAGGCATTGCAATTATTGCTGGGGGTGGGGGGCAACAGAATTAGATTAACTCCAAGTTGAAAAGGCAGTGCTGAATGCAACCAACTTAGCGCTGTTAGAATGATGTGCCTATTAGAGACCCGCGAAGCAGAATTTAACCAAAGGTTGCAAGGAATGCCCGCGATTAGCAGTCGCCCAGATGACAATGCAAGTTGGCTATATCGATCCACTGCAATTCTCCAGCGAGCCTTGAGCAGAATTGAGCATTCTCACAAAATAGTTGCGGAGCTGAGGAGCGTACACCGTATACATATACGAGCGAGTGCTACCTCACCGCCCTACCTTGGCGACCAGTTCCTCAATCCGTAGAAAGCGTTCTGCGTGCGTAACCAGATTTCCGTCGCAACGAGCGCGCTGCTACCCTTCCAAACGAGCCTGATTATTCTCGACCGAACGCTCAAGTCGTATGGCCTCACCGCCATATCGAATGGCGCACTCACATCCGGAGAGCAGGTTTACGATCGCGAGTCTCCGCCGACGCGCTGTGGAGATGAGCGGCAGGCTCTGATTCGCGATACAACCACCTCTAAGGTCTCCAAGGCATGTGTAGAGGCTGACTACTGACTGGGTGCTTTGAGCCGATATCGTGTCTGTAAGCGCTGCCGGGCGATGGCGGCACCGATGCACCCAGATCCCCCAATTGGAAAGTGCAAATTTTGCACAATGCTAGTCACCCATGCCTAGAAGTTCTGGATAGGGGCACTCAGTCCTGAAATTTTTCGACTCGGAGCCCTCTCACGGCCTTTAGCCACCGTGACGTAACGCTTTTTTTTGCTTGTAACACAACGATGTTACGTAAAAAAAATGCGTTACGGTCGGTGAAATTCTTTTTTGCGTATTGCATGGATTTGACCAGTCGCTTTCATCGGACTAGACCGGCATTCTGGGTAACCTTGACCGGCAGAAGTCGGACAAAAGCGGTTCCTAACGCCATTCATGCACAGGTACTCGCCTACAACATGAAGCGGGTTATGAAAATCCTCGGCGCCAGCAGCTTAACGAAAGCGTGGTCGACCTAAATGGCTTGGCTTCGTTGCTTACCTGGCAGGCTAGAAGCATCGCTGATGCCTCCACGACCATAGTGACGACCCGGAGGGCTTACCGCGAGCAGCAACTCGGCTACGAAACAAATACACGCCGCTCTTGCACCCAACACCATCGCCGGTGACCAGCATTCCCTAGTTGGCTGGGTCCGACCAGTCGCCGATGACTGGACTGGCGCCACCCAAGGCAATCTCTAGTGTGACCCTGTCAAATATCGCAGACATGGCCTGGGCGAGATCATTTACCAGGGCGAATGCTTCTTTAAAGTGCACTTTTCCCCACCGTTCGCTATCCGTTGAGGCCAGCATTGGCACAATTCTTTTGGGGCAGACTTCTCCCCGCACAGAAACGTCCGTTACTGGCCGATAACGACTCAGGCAGAATTTCTGCCGAACCTACGTCATAGGTACGTCCTAACAAATCGTTAATGCGTCACAAAGCGCACGCCATTTCGTTTCAAGGCTTCGATCAATCGTTCAGTACTTTCAACCTCGGGCGGCTGCGCGCTCGGATTCAGAACACGACGAATCGACGAAGAGTTCACCACAGCAGCAGGATCGGGCTGCTTGGGCGATCTCATCCGAAGGCCGCGAAGCTCCGGCAACGGCGAATCAACAGCCTGGAGATCCATTATGAATCGAGGAGTTTGCGCTGGCGCTGGATTGAGACGCTCATTAATACGAAGGATGCTGCTGAAATAGATCCAACCGATCGGGCTGATAGAAAGAATGCCATACCGACTTCCCTGCTCGGTAACCACCCACATGCTCTCGCCACGGACCTCAATCTCAACCATTCGCGATGTCTCGATGCGATGACCGTCTGCGAATTTCCCGGAGGGTTCGGCTCGAATGTGCCGCCAAATTTCGCCCTTAACGCTCGGAGGATCTTCGACGTGAGCATTCGTGAGATAGCCGGTGAACGGCAGGTCGCCAGCGTCACTTTTTAGCCTCAGGATTGCGTCATTGATGTCGCCAATCATTAAATATCTCCACGTTTAGTTGCCCGGTATGTCGCAGAGAGGATACCAGCGATTCGATAAAAATGAATGGTATACAGTGTAGAAAATACCTCCGAGCAAATTTCTCATGTATGGATTTGCTCAAGGTATTTTGAGGATGGACGTGAAGCTCGCTTTTGGTAAGGCCTTGAGACAGATACGAAAGGCCCGCGGAATGACGCAAGAGGCGTTTGAGCCGGGCGTCGTAAGGACCTATATCAGCGCACTGGAAAGAGGAATCCACTCGCCAACTCTAGAACGCATCGTCGAATTGGCCGCGCTTCTAAACGTCTCCTCAGCAGCATTACTCACCCTCACAGCGTTTTACGAGCAGGACAGCCAAGACTCTGCCAGCTTCCTGAATGAGCTGTGTGAAGACGTTTGCAACTGGATCTGATCCAGTCTGAAGACGCGCAACCCGTGCGAGCCCGAGCAGTGTAGTGATGAACCAAGAAGCCGTAGAGTCAAGGATGGGGTGCGGTGCCGTGGAATGTTGCGTCGCTTTTGTGGTTTTTTTCGCAGCCCAACGAGCGGCATCATATAAAAAAAGCAGGAGCAACCTACAAGCGCGCAGGCTGGACGATGGGGATTAGCCGCCACCCTGGCACACCCGTCAACAAAAAAACGCTCTAGAGCCCATATAAAAGCGTCACACCGCGACAAAACACGACACTCTCCTCATTCAGCCGACAAGTCCTTGCTGAAAGTCAAAGTAAAGCTTTGATACACAAATAAAAATACATGCCCACCCTCACATAAAAGTCAATACAGGGACGATTAATTTTTCTCTTGACACACTGTATATATATACATAAAATACCTCTTGTAGGTGTTTCGCTGAACAACCCTGGTTATCTTCCGGCAAAGCCGGGTATGTTTTTTGATTACAAATGATGCTTTATTAAGAATTTTTCTCATCTATTAGCGCCCTTGCCACCTCCATTGCCCAATCTCGTAGACTGACAGCCTGAGCTAGGCTGATCCGGCATACGCCTCACGGGAGCACCCAAGCTGGTCTAGTTCAGCCTTGAAAAAGGCTGGCTGAAGCACCTACCGTCTCATCAACATCGCTCTATGCGGCGGGACATCACGTTTTCCGTGATTGAACTGGCTGCCACTTCTACCGGAAGCTGCTCAATTCCACTTGGCCACTGCTTAGTCAAGCGAGTCAGCACGTCATTCAGATAGCTTTGTTTTTCAGTTGAGCCGATTATAGTTGCTGCCCTTTTAAGAGAGGACATACAGGCCACAGGGGATTAAGCACTAGGAGGTGCGTTCGAGCACGCGTGATGCCCACTCGCAGGAGCCTTCGACTTTTGGGGTACGGCGGATCGTCGTCTCTCCACACAAAGGACGACCCCACTCCGTTGGCGCTCCGCTTTGCTTCTCTAACTATGATCACACCGTCGAATTGCTTCCCTTTAGCCTTGTGGATATTCATTATCTGAAGACCAGGTATTGCTTCAACCCCATCAAGAATTTGTTCCTGCGCCAAAGCTTGATCGAGGGCACCCCGAGCATTGGTGTATTTCCCGTCCCGGATCCACTCCGCTGCCAATGCGGCAGAGATGCGGTGACCACGCCTGAAGGCCACAAGGTAGTCAAGCTGGTCCGCCACTCTGAGCAATTCGCTCTGACCACTTCCCCGCAGCGCACCCTTCACCGCCAGCCAATCGTTAGCGGGATCTCCCGTGAACGGAGACTCAGATAGGGTCAACAGCACACCTCGCAATGCTTTTACGAGGTTGATCTTCAACTGCTTACCCTGCCTCATTTGCAGAGCCTGCGCTTTCAGCGTGGCAATAGCAGCTTTTGCCTGGCCCGTGGCATTACGGGCCGCAGCGATTAGCTCCATGCTAGATGCTATGTCAAAGGCTTCGTTCTCTGATTTTTTTGGCTCCAGGAGAAAGGCAGCTAACCGTGCTGAAAGCAGAGATTCTGCTTCGTCAAAATGGAGCTTATGTTGAACGGCTTTGCCAACATTAGGCTCCAGTGCGTTGAGCGCATTAGACATCCTTAAAGCGCTGCGATTATTACCGACCAGGATGGCGATCGTGCCTGGCACGGCGCCGGCTTGCGCGATAATGGAGCCATACAGTTCCTTAAGAGCACGACGCAGCAAATGATTCCAATTAGGGGTGGGATTTTCTGGTCGGTACATTAACTGTGATACACCTTGATACGGCGCCCCACGAACGACGCCATTCAACGTGTCGTTTCCGAAGCAAAGTATCTCCGAATTCGGACTACGGTGATTCTGCGCTCCCAAATCCACAGCAAAGGGCTGCAAAACCTGGCGAATCACGGAGATTCGTTCCGGTCCCACGCCAGGCAAGAAGTCAAAAATCTGTTGCTCTTGGTCAGCCAGGCACATCACCTGGGACCTCGCCGCGAGAAGCTGAATATTGCTCCACGCTGGCTCGCTGGTGTCCTGCGCCTCATCCACGATGATGAGTGGGTGCTTAGCAGCGACCGATTGAAGCAGATAACTACTGCTCTTTAGCAAATCGCCTACGCTGGTAGCAAAAAAATCGAACGCGACCCTGCCCTCCTCCCTGAACAAGCGATCGCGCTCCACCAGCCAAGCAGGCCAACCTACATCTTCATCGTCGATACCCGCCGATAGAGCTTTTTCATCTTGGGGAAGCAGGATAGATAGCTTAGTTGGAGCCCCAAGCAGGTAACCGTGCGCCTTAAGAATGGTCCAAAAAAATGAATGGAAGGTCTGGATTGAAAGGCAATCCTTTTCCTGCGTCGTGGACTCCAGCTTCGCCGCATCTGCGATCCTAGCCACAGCCGCACGTGAAAAACTGAGGAATAAGACGGACTGCCCTGGAAGCAATCCCTGCCTGATCCGGTGAACCGCTTTGCGCAAAGCTAACGTAGTTTTGCCGCTTCCGGGGCCGCCTAATACTAAAATGTGCTTCTCGCAGGCGATAACTGTATCGCGCAAATCACGCGCCTCGGTCATATCGGATCATCCAACCAAGCATCATCAGACTGCGATTCCTCTTCCGCTTCTACAGGACGAGGGAACAGTTTGTAGATACCAGACAAGAAATCTTTAGTCGCTCCGGGCAGCTCCTCATATTCGCAGTCATTAAGTAAGCGAGCCGCCCATCCCGCGCCCTTGTTACTTCCAAGAGCCTGCATCGCCAAAGACCTTACCGCAGCATCACTTGGCTGTAGCTCAGGCACCATCACGTTTCCACTCTCGTCGCTGATCTTCAGATCGAGTAGAAATGACCAAAGACGTGACGCTGGAACCTCAGCAGCAAGCAGACCCTCGAAGCCCTTGTAGGGGTGTTCAGTGTTTATCTCATAGGTATCGGCCAACGCTTGGAGCACCTCGGGTTTTCGATTTCCTTTGGGAAGAAGATCGTAGAAGGCAAACGTCCGAAGCCCCAAAGTTTTAAAAAACTTGCCGAATTTGGGCACATTCGACTCGCCATCCGCGTCAAAGAATGCCACCCCAGAAATATCCAGCGGCTGGAGACTCGGATCCTGTTCTTCCATGCGACGAGCAATCACTGGCATAGCATGCAGCTCGGTTACCCCCTCAACGACGATGACACCGCGACTTAACATGCACTCAGAAAGCCCCGACTTAGCGAATCGTCTGTAATCATTATCTTTAAGTCCGGTCGCATCCGAGACTTTGCGAGATGTGACAGTACCGGCGTCCTGTCGGGCAAGCAGCAGCGTTTGACTAGGCTCAAACTTCTCGATCACAAAGGGAGAATGAGACGTGACGAACGCCTGCGTCGTTTTGGTGAGAAGGTACTCGGCGATCCTTCGCTGAGTATGTGGGGGAACAGCGATCTCAGGCTCTTCCATCGCAAAGATCACATCAGACTTGAGGTCAGCAATAAGTGACAGCAGCGCCAGCACTAGGGTGTTAATCGTCCCGGTGCCGGCATGGGCAAACGGAACATGCGCCTGATCAGCGGATAGCGCCATGAAAAAGGTCAGCGTTTTCCGTAGATGCTCTCTGGTAAGTTCAGATACGTGAAGCTTCGTGGCATTGCCAGGCGATTCAAGGGCTACATATCTGGAGAGCCTTTTTTCAACTGATCTAAGGACGGGAGCTATTTCAGTCGCATCGGCTTCAATGTCTAGGCTTTGCAGCCGAGATATCGTTTTCTGCCAGAGGCTGTGCCTTACACCCTTAGCTCTCAGGATAATATCCAGCAACGACCCCCGCTCCAAACTGAGCGCTCGCGATCCCGTCCTAAGGGTGCGCAGATACAGGAATCCGAACTGTCGCTTGATGGTCTTTGGAACAGCCGTCAACTCACCCAATGGTGCATCAGGGCTATGAGAGAAATAAGTCCTGGCGACAAACTCGTCCTCCTCGATGTCGTAGAGACCAATGGTCTCGATCCTTAGGCAAGGTACGACATCGGGTGGATTCGCAGAGGCGATTTCACCAGACGCGAGAACGCGCATTTCTAACAGGTGCCAAAACTCCGAGTTACCTCCACACCGATTACTAACCTCGACGCTCAACCCAATCAGAACAGCCTCGATACGCAGGCGAATTGGCGTAGGCGGCAATCCCTCTTCTAGAGACGGGAACAGATAAATTCCGTTGTAAAAATCGTGCTCATCTATGGGGGGGAACCGATTGAGTCGATCCGGGCCTAACACCAGATCCAGAGCCTCACAGATGGTGCTTTTCCCTACGTTATTCGTTCCAACCAGGAGCGTATGCCCATCGAAGCAAAGACTGGCGCACCGAATCCCGCGAAAATTCTCTATGCCGAGTTTGACGACCTTCATTCTGATCCCTCAGTTGATTCTATGAGCCACTATAGCAGTGGCACGAAATCACGAGGGGATGGATCCAAAGGCGTATAAGCCATGCCTGATGTGAGCTAGCTGACACTTACACGCGGTTGATATGCGTAGAGGATCGCGCACAGCGCAATAATTGACTTGATATCGATCAAAGCGAATGAAAATCGAAGCTTGCCGACAGAGTGCATAGCGCATGCCTACGTCGCGATGGATGTGCAGGTCAGCGCGAGGCCTAGCTGACCCGAGCAAGGTCATGCTGAGCAAGAAGAGAAGTAGTGACTGAAGTAGTGACTAAGATGGTGTCCCCGGCAGGAATCGAACCTGCATCTGAGCCTTAGGAGGGCCCCGTTCTATCCGTTGAACTACAAGGACTACAGACGTAACAGCTTGAATACAAACAGAAAAACTAAAAAACCAAACCAACAACCATCACAACTTATCACCGCGCCCTGTCCCTTGCAAGAAATCGTGTCTAGCCTTTAGGAGGGGGATGCTCTATCCAATTGAGCTACTGAGACAAATGACGGCGAGCATGGTAACGGCCAGGCCTTTATTTGTCATGTCGCGTGTGGGCTTTTTAACGGTAAGACACACTCCCCATAGCCGTGAATGCGGCGTAACCGTCAGACCTGACGCTTTGTATTTACGCGTGCTGCGCACCCGGAAACAGAGTATCCGCAGAGATACTTCAAGCGTGGGAGCGAGCCCGCTCGCGAATGATCTTCGCAATCAGGCTCGCTCCCACAGGGGGGCTTGACCTGGAGCAGGGTATTTACAGGTGCTTACAGCCAAAAAAACGTATACAAAACGTCACATAACGGTGCACTCAAACTATCCACACAGGTTTTCTGCATCAAAAAGTAACAACCCATTCTTTGGTCGCAATCGACCACGCGTCATCTCCCTTTCTATTCGCTGGTTTTTCAGCAGCCAGGTAAAAAATAAAAATCCTTTTATTTTCATATAGATGAAAAAACACAAAGCAGTCCATGAACACTTTTGCTGATCTCTGTGTTTCTGCTGGCATGAATATCGCTTACACCAACACGGAACTTGTATACAAAATAAACAAAAACTAAGTACATATTGTTTCGTAGCCTGCAGCAAAAAGCAGGCATACCGCGGACTCTCACAACCAGTGATTCCCGCCAGCCGTGACGAAGATTTGTCGAGCCAACGCTCATGAACAGTCATCACGCCGGCAGGCATCAGGAGCTTGCCAGAATGCGTTCAAGACTCGCCGATACCATCGCTCTGGATTTACCTTCACCGGTTTCAACTCCCCTCCCCCACACCGCAGGCCCCACGCCCGCACCACTGGCACTCAGTCCGCGCCTGCATAACAACGACCTTGCCCCGACCAGAACCGAAGGTCGGCGCTGGGGCCGCTACAGTATTTTTGCCCTGTGGACCAACGATGTGCACAACATTGCCAATTACTCGTTTGCCATCGGGCTGTATGCACTTGGGCTGAATGGCTGGCAAATTTTGCTCTCGCTCGGGATCGGCGCAGCGCTGGTGTTCAACTTCATGAACCTCTCGGGTTATATGGGCCAGAGAACCGGAGTGCCGTTTCCGGTTATTAGCCGTATTAGTTTCGGCATTCATGGTGCCCAGATTCCGGCGCTGATACGCGCCGTTATCGCGATAGCCTGGTTCGGGATTCAGACCTATTTGGCCTCTGTGGTCTTGCGTGTGTTGCTGACCGCCATTCATCCCGGTTTCGCTGCCTATGACCACGACTCGATCCTTGGGCTGTCGACCCTGGGCTGGGTATGTTTTGTCGCGATCTGGTTTGTGCAACTGGCGATCCTCGCCTACGGCATGGAAATGGTTCGCCGCTATGAAGCCTTTGCCGGGCCAGTGATTTTAATCACCGTGCTGTGCCTTGCTGCCTGGATGTACTTTCAGGCCAACGGCAGCATTGCCTGGTCGGATCGCGTGCCATTGAGCACCGCAGAGGTGTGGCGCAATGTGTTTGCCGGTGGCGCGCTGTGGCTGGCGATTTACGGCACGATGATCCTTAATTTCAGTGACTTTTCGCGTTCGTCGCCGTGCTGCAAAACCATCACGGTCGGAAATTTCTGGGGCCTACCGGTGAATATTCTGGTGTTTGCCGGTATCACCGTCCTGCTCTGCGGCGCTCAGTTTCAAATCAACGGGACAATTATCGAGAGCCCGACGCAGATCATTGCGTCGATCCCCAATACTTTCTTCCTGGTGCTGGGCTGCCTGGCATTTCTGATTGTGACGGTGGCGGTGAATATCATGGCCAACTTCGTCGCGCCAGCTTTCGTACTGAGCAACCTGGCCCCCAAGTACCTGACCTTTCGCCGGGCGGGACTGATCAGCGCAACCATCGCGGTGCTGATCCTGCCGTGGAATCTCTATAACAGTCCGCTGGTGATTGTTTACTTCCTGTCTGGCCTGGGCGCCCTGCTCGGCCCGTTATATGGCGTGATCATGGTCGACTATTGGCTGGTACGAAAAGGCCAGGTGGATGTGCCAGCGTTATATAGCGAAGACCCCACAGGTATTTACTACTACTCCCGTGGCGTGAATTTGCGCGCCGTTGCGGCGTTTATTCCGGCAGCGCTGATCGCAATTGTTCTGGCGCTGGTTCCGGGTTTCCACACTGTTTCTCCATTCTCTTGGCTGATTGGTGCCGGTATTGCAGCGATGCTTTATCTGATCATCGCCAAACGCCAAACCCACTACGCCCAAGTCAGCGGCGAATCGATTGCGGTCGATAACGCCAGCCATTGATGCAACGGCGGTCTGCCGCGTGCAGGCCGCCTCCTCCCAGCCACTCCAAGGAGAGTCCATGCGAATCCTCGTGGTTAATGTGAATACGACCGACAGCATCACTCAGGCCATTGCTCGGCAGGCGCAATCCGTAGCCGCGCCGGGCACCGAAATCATTGGGCTGACGCCCAGCTTCGGCGCTGAGTCGGTTGAAGGCAATTTTGAAAGTTATTTGGCCGCAATCGCGGTAATGGACTGCGTCATGGCCTACGATCAGCCCTTCGATGCCGTGATCCAGGCCGGATATGGCGAGCATGGCCGCGAAGGATTGCAGGAGTTGCTCAACGTGCCCGTGGTGGATATCACTGACGCTGCGGCCAGCACGGCCATGTTTTTGGGGCGTGCCTACTCGGTGGTCACCACACTGGATCGCACCGTGCCACTGATTGAAGACCGCTTGAAACTGTCAGGACTGTGGCAGCGCTGCGCTTCGGTACGCGCCAGCGGCCTTGCCGTTCTTGAACTCGAGTCTTCACCGCAACAAGCTGTTGAAGCCATTGTTCGACAGGCCGAACTGGCGGTTAGCCAAGACCGGGCGGAAGTTATTTGCCTGGGCTGCGGAGGAATGGCCGGACTGGATGAGCAGATTCGTCAGCGCACCGGTGTGCCGGTGGTTGATGGTGTAACGGCAGCGGTGACCATCGCCGAAACGCTGGTTCGCCTGGGGCTGTCGACGTCGAAAGTACGCACCTACGCAACACCCCGCCCCAAGGCGATTACGGGGTGGGCAGTTCGATTCGCACGCTAGACAAGCACGCTGCAGCCGCTATCCGCGGCTGCACAGGGCTGATAATTCCTCGCTTTTTTCCGTGCCATGCAAATTGCACTACAGCAAAAAGCCATCATTGCAAATTGCAATCAGCCCCTCTCCAAGACATACTTCAACCAACTGTTTTATATAGATTTTTACCCATTCTACAGTTGGCATGAAGACTGCTCTAGTAACAGTACTCCGTCCATGCTCTCAGAGATGACCGCCATGAACTGCACACTCTTACTGTTAAATGCCCTTGCGCTGGCCGTGCTGGCAGCTGTGCACTTTCAACCTGAGCCTGCTTCGGCTGAGCAACCCGTTGAAATAGCAGCTGTTTACAGCAAACCACTCAAACCGCTACCCCAGTTGGCGGTGATGAATGCGGCCACCAGCGTAGCTCCTCATTTGGCGACCAATGATCGCCCCACCCGCGAAGCAGCCGAAGTTGAACGCTGGTTTTTTTGATGAGCGCACTGAGAACGGGTGAATAATCAAGTTTGA
Source organism: Pseudomonas sp. ML2-2023-6 (assembly GCF_037055265.1). Taxonomy (NCBI): domain Bacteria; kingdom Pseudomonadati; phylum Pseudomonadota; class Gammaproteobacteria; order Pseudomonadales; family Pseudomonadaceae; genus Pseudomonas; species Pseudomonas sp. ML2-2023-6. The sequence goes on from NZ_CP146347.1 coordinate 4,624,205, forward strand.
CCCACAATTGCGCCAAGGCTACTAACCTGCAAGGGCACAACCCTTCTGGATAAGCGCTAAATCTGTACGCTATGAATACCAGCGCATGTTTTTGATAATCACTGCTGGCATAACGCCTGCATCCGGGGCAATATTTGTCACAGAATTGACGCCGGGAAAATGGCAGATTTAAGGCATGATGCGCGCCTCTTCGCAATTCAGGTTGAACATTTGGCCACCAGGACGGTCTTAAATACATCCTGCGGCCAATTCCCGAGAACCGCTCCCCTGAACTAACCGGTTAACTATAATGCGCCCATTGAAACAGGCTATTTACTCCAGCCGTACGGCTGACAAGTTCGTCGTACGCCTGCCAGACGGAATGCGCGAGCGCATCGCCGAAGTGGCTCGCAACCATCACCGCAGCATGAACTCAGAAATCATTGCTCGTCTTGAGCAAAGCCTTATTCAGGAAGGTGTACTGGGTGACGAACTCAGCATGCGCCTGGACAGCCCAGAACTTTCCCTGCATGAACGTGAGCTGCTGCAACGCTTTCGACAACTGTCACATCGCCAGCAAAACGCCCTGGTTTCACTGATTGCTCACGACGCTGAAGCGGCATCCGAGTAATCCTGATTTAAATCAGGCACAAAAAAGCCAGCATCGCGCTGGCTTTTTTTATGGGCGCTGTTCACGCCCGCTACAAAAACGGCCTGATCAGACAGTGTCCGATCAGGCCGCAGACCATCAAAGCAGGAAGATGGTTGCCAGCCCCAGAAAGATGAAGAACCCGCCACTGTCGGTCATGGCGGTAATCATCACACTCGCGCCCATGGCCGGGTCACGCCCCATCTTGGCCAACGTCATGGGGATCAATACTCCCATCAGCGCTGCAAGTAGCAGGTTGAGTGTCATGGCCGCGGTCATCACCACGCCCAGCGACCAACTGCCATACAGCAGGTACGCAACAACGCCAATTACCCCGCCCCACACCAGGCCATTGATCAGCCCCACGGCCAGCTCCTTGCGCATCAGACGCGAGGTGCTGCCGGTGTTGACCTGATCGAGCGCCATCGCTCGTACGATCATGGTGATGGTCTGGTTGCCAGAGTTACCGCCAATGCCGGCCACGATAGGCATCAGCGCTGCCAGTGCCACCAGTTTTTCAATCGAGCCTTCAAACAGGCCGATCACCCGCGAAGCAATAAACGCCGTGACCAGATTGACTGCCAGCCAGGCCCAGCGGTTACGCAGGGACTTCCAGACCGAGGCAAAAATATCTTCCTCTTCGCGCAGACCGGCCATGTTGAGAACTTCGGTTTCGCTCTCCTCACGGATCAGGTCGACCATTTCATCGATGGTCAGACGGCCAATCAGCTTGCCGTTCTTGTCGACTACAGGCGCCGAGATCAAGTCATAACGCTCGAACGCCTGAGCGGCATCGTAGGCATCTTCGTCCGGATGGAAACTCACCGGATCGCTGGCCATTACCTCGGACACTTGCTTTTCAGGGTCGTTGACCAATAAACGCTTGATCGGCAACACGCCCTTGAGCGCACCGTCGTAATCGACCACGAACAATTTATCGGTATGCCCAGGCAGCTCTTTGAGGCGACGCAGGTAACGCAGTACGACTTCAAGGCTGACATCCTCACGGATCGTCACCATCTCGAAGTCCATCAGGGCGCCGACTTGATCCTCGTTGTAGGACAGTGCGGAGCGAACGCGCTCACGCTGCTGACCATCAAGGGTCTCCATCAACTCATGGACGACGTCTCGCGGCAGCTCAGGGGCCAGGTCAGCGAGTTCGTCGGCATCCATCTCCTTGGCGGCTGCCAGAAGCTCGTGATCGTCCATGTCGGCGATCAGGGTTTCACGTACCGAGTCGGATACTTCAAGCAAGATGTCGCCATCGCGATCAGCCTTGACCAACTGCCAGACCGTCAAACGGTCGTTCAGCGGCAACGCTTCGAGGATGTAGGCAACGTCTGCGGAGTGCAGGTCTTCCAGCTTGCGCTGGAGCTCAACAAGGTTTTGCCGATGGACCAGGTTTTCAACCCGATCATGGTTATGGCCTTCCTGACGATGAGTCAGGTCTTCGACCACACGCTGGCGATTAAGCAGCTCAATAACTTGAGCGAGGCGGCTTTGCAGGCTGTCTTGCGTTTTCTTTACTTCAACTTCGGTCATAGGCGAACTCCACTCCCAGCAGCAGGGCACGCCGGAAGGATCAATCAGTCAATTCATGATTGGAAAAACGGGATGCTGAGTTTCTACTGGGTAAGTCCATGGAAGTATTCCACAAGCCCCGGCGGGGCTGACGGGCGCAATCATACACGGCTTAAAAATTTATGACGCAAAAATCTTGGACTTAACAAAAGCTTGCGAGGCGCCGTCGAACGGCGCCTGCACGATGATTGTGCGACGCAGGTTAAAACGCATAGGACACAAGCCGAAGATGAAATCTCAGCGTGTACAAGGGTCAGCATAACCTGGGGAGAAGTCTGGCGAATGACAGTAATGTTCAAATCGCAGATAGCAAAAAGCCTGCACACTGTGCAGGCTTTTTGGTGTTTGGTGCACTCGACAGGATTCGAACCTGTGACCGCTCGGTTCGTAGCCGAGTACTCTATCCAGCTGAGCTACGAGTGCAAGTTGTGTTTGTTAGACCAGACCACCCTGGTTGAAGCAAAGTTAACCGCCGAAGCAACTAACTCTTAAATGGTGCACTCGACAGGATTCGAACCTGTGACCGCTCGGTTCGTAGCCGAGTACTCTATCCAGCTGAGCTACGAGTGCAAGTTGTGTTTGTTAGACCAGACCACCGCTGGTTGAAGCCAAGTTAACCGCCAAAGCCATTAACTCTTAAATGGTGCACTCGACAGGATTCGAACCTGTGACCGCTCGGTTCGTAGCCGAGTACTCTATCCAGCTGAGCTACGAGTGCATTTGAAGCTGCGTATTATAGACCGTTGAATCTCTCTGACAAGCTTTTTTTTCAGTAATTTCAACAACTTACCGAACTGTCTAGATTCGAACGTGCTACATGAATAATGGCGGAGAAGGGGGGATTCGAACCCCCGACACCCTTTTGAGATGTACTCCCTTAGCAGGGGAGCGCCTTCGGCCACTCGGCCACCTCTCCGCAACACGGGGCGTATAATAACCAGCCTTTTCCCCGCATGCAACTAAAAACTTAAATAAAATTAAAGACTTGGTTCTTCGTCCTTTTCTTTCTTGATCCGCAGGTAGATCTCCTCACGGTGCACAGCAACTTCCTTGGGAGCATTCACACCAATGCGCACTTGGTTGCCTTTGACACCGAGCACGGTCACAGTAATTTCGCCATCGCCTATGATCAGGCTTTCCGCACAACGGCGAGTCAGAATCAGCATACGTTTCTCCTCACACTTTTCATTTCAGGGACAACAGTCTGCAAAAAAAAAGAGCCCGGGCCTACTAGCCGAACAGCTATAGCACCCTGCGCTCCTAAGTATTGACCAACATGACAAAACAGGTGGGCCTGGTTCATGCCTGCCAAAAAAAACAAAGGGCGCGGATTAACCGCGCCCTCCTGGTAACGCTTTACTCACCCTGCCGGGCTGGCGCGTCCAGGTCAAAAGCGGTGTGCAGGGAACGCACGGCCAGCTCCAGGTACTTCTCTTCAATCACCACCGACACTTTGATCTCGGAGGTCGAGATCATCAGGATGTTGATGTTCTCTTTGGCCAGTGCTTCAAACATGCAGCTGGCAACGCCCGCATGAGAACGCATGCCTACGCCGACAATCGAAACCTTGGCAATGTTGGTATCACCCACCACTTCACGGGCGCCGATCTCGCGCGCCGTGTTTTCCAGCACGGTTTGTGCGGCGTTGTAGTCATTGCGGTGCACAGTGAAGGTGAAGTCGGTGGTGTTATCGTGCGCGACGTTCTGCACGATCATGTCGACTTCGATATTGGCCGCGCTGATCGGGCCCAGAATCTTGAACGCCACGCCCGGGGTGTCTGGCACGCCACGGATGGTCAGCTTGGCTTCGTCGCGATTGAACGCGATACCAGAAATGATCGGCTGTTCCATGGATTCCTCTTCATCAATAGTAATGAGGGTGCCTGGACCCTCCTTGAAGCTGTGCAAAACGCGCAGCGGAACGTTGTACTTGCCTGCGAACTCGACTGCGCGGATCTGCAACACCTTGGAGCCCAGGCTGGCCATTTCCAGCATTTCTTCGAAGGTGATCTTTTCCAGACGCTGAGCTTTGGCCACAACCCGTGGGTCTGTGGTGTAAACCCCGTCTACATCGGTATAGATCTGGCATTCATCAGCCTTCAGGGCCGCCGCCAGTGCCACACCGGTGGTGTCAGAGCCGCCACGACCCAACGTGGTTATGTTGCCGTGCTCATCGACGCCCTGGAAACCTGCAACCACAACCACACGCCCGGCCCCAAGGTCGGCGCGAATCTTCTGATCGTCAATTTTCAGGATGCGGGCTTTGGTGTGCGAGCTGTCCGTAAGGATGCGCACCTGGCTGCCGGTATAGGACACCGCAGGTACACCGCGCTTGTTCAGCGCCATCGCCAGCAGACCAATAGTCACCTGCTCGCCCGTGGATACAATTACATCCAGCTCGCGAGGTGACGGGTGATCGCTGATTTGCTTGGCCAGTTCGATCAGGCGATTGGTTTCGCCGCTCATTGCAGAGAGCACGATCACCAGATCATTACCGGCTTCGCGGAACTTCTTAACTTTATCGGCGACCTGCTCGATTCTCTCGACAGTGCCGACCGAGGTGCCTCCAAACTTCTGTACGATCAAAGCCATTTCAAAGCAGCCTCAGCCCATAAAGGGCGCCCATTTATCATTCAAACGACGCGCCATCACTAGACGATGGCGCGTACTGGACCTCAGATACCCTGTTCGACAAATGGCACAGTCAGGGCCAACGCGGCGTCCAGGGCTGCAGCATCAACACCGCCGCCTTGCGCCATGTCCGGACGACCACCGCCCTTCCCGCCCACTGCCGCAGCGGCCTGCTTCATCAAATCACCGGCTTTGAGTTGGCCAGTCAGGTCTTTGGTTACGCCTGCAACCAGTACAACCTTGTCTTCATGAACACTGCCGAGCAGGATCACCGCACGGCCGAGCTTGTTCTTCAGCTGATCTACCAGCGCCAGTAGCGCCTTGCCATCTTGACCATCCAGGCGGGCGGTCAACACTTTCACGCCTTTTACGTCCACTGCCGACGATGACAGGTCATCGCCCGCAGCGCTTGCAGCTTTGGCCTGCAATTGTTCCAGTTGTTTTTCCAGCTGGCGATTACGCTCAAGCACCGCCGACAGTTTGTCGACCAGGTTTTCACGCGAGCCCTTGACCAGGCTTGCGGCTTCCTTGAGCTGCTCTTCGGCGGCGTTCAGGTAAGCCAGTGCGGCCGCGCCTGTAACAGCCTCGATCCGACGAATACCGGAGGCTACACCGCCCTCACTGATGATTTTCATCAGGCCGATATCGCCAGTACGGTTGGCGTGAATACCGCCACACAATTCAACCGAGAAATCGCCGCCCATGCTCAGTACGCGCACGTTGTCGCCGTACTTCTCGCCAAACAGCGCCATGGCGCCTTTTTGCTTGGCGGTTTCGATGTCGGTTTCTTCAGTCTCGACCGGGGTGTTCTTACGAATCTCGGCGTTGACGATATCTTCCAGCGCCTTGATCTGCTCAGGCTTGATCGACTCGAAGTGGCTGAAGTCAAAGCGCATGCGCTGACTGTCGACCAACGAACCTTTCTGCTGAACGTGCTCGCCCAGCACCTGGCGCAAGGCCGCGTGCAGCAAGTGAGTCGCCGAGTGGTTCAGCGCGGTGGCGTGACGCACATCAGCATCTACCTTGGCTTCAACGGATTCGCCTGTTTTCAGGCCGCCCGCTGCAACCACGCCGTGGTGCAGGAACGCGCCGCCGGTTTTAGTGGTGTCGCGCACGTCAAAACGCGCTGCGCCAGCTTGCAGGTAACCGCAATCGCCTACCTGGCCGCCCGACTCGGCGTAGAACGGGGTCTGATCAAGAATGACCACGCCGTCATCGCCTTCGCTCAAGCTGGCAACCGACTGACCGTCTTTGTAGAGAGCAACGACTTTGGCCGGGGCCTGGGTCGCGCTGTAACCGATAAACTCGGTCGGCACATCGACTTTAACCAGAGTGTTGTAGTCCAGGCCGAACGCGCTGGCCGAACGCGCACGCACACGCTGGGCTTCCATCTCGCGCTCGAAGCCTTCCTCGTCCACGGTCAGGTTGCGCTCACGGGCGATGTCGGCCGTCAGGTCCATCGGGAAACCATAGGTGTCGTAGAGCTTGAACACTACGTCGCCCGGCACCACGGTGCCCTTGAGTTCAGCCAGATCCAGCTCAAGGATTTTCAGGCCCTGCTCCAGGGTCTTGGAGAACTGCTCTTCTTCGGCTTTAAGCACGCGCTCGATGTTGGCTTGCTCGCGAACCAACTCCGGGAAGCCTTCGCCCATCTCGGCAACCAGTGCCGCGACGATCTTGTAGAAGAAGCTGCCGGTTGCGCCCAGCTTGTTGCCGTGACGGCAGGCGCGCCGAATGATGCGGCGCAATACATAGCCGCGACCTTCATTGGAAGGCAATACGCCATCGGCAATCAGGAAGCTGCACGAACGGATGTGGTCGGCTACAACCTTGAGCGATGCCTGGCCTTCGTTGGCACAGCCGATGGCTTGCGCCGCGCCATTGAGCAGGCTCTGGAACAGATCGATGTCGTAGTTGGAGTTGACGTGCTGCATCACCGCACTGATCCGCTCCAGGCCCATGCCGGTATCTACCGACGGCGCTGGCAACGGATGCAACACGCCATCGGCGGTGCGGTTGAACTGCATGAACACGTTGTTCCAGATTTCGATGTAACGGTCACCGTCTTCATCTGGCGAGCCCGGCGGGCCGCCCCAGATTTCAGGACCGTGATCGTAGAAAATCTCGGTGCAAGGGCCGCACGGGCCGGTATCGCCCATGGTCCAGAAGTTGTCCGATGCGTACGGCGCACCTTTGTTGTCGCCAATACGGATCATGCGTTCGGCAGGGACGCCGACTTCTTTGGTCCAGATGTCATACGCTTCGTCATCGCTGGCGTAAACGGTTACCCAGAGCTTGTCTTTAGGCAGCTTGAGAACGCCGGTCAGGAAAGTCCAAGCGAAGTTGATCGCGTCTTTCTTGAAATAATCGCCGAAGCTGAAGTTACCGAGCATTTCAAAGAAGGTGTGGTGACGTGCGGTGTAGCCGACGTTTTCCAGGTCGCTGTTCTTGCCGCCGGCTCGCACGCACTTCTGGCTGCTGGTCGCTCGGGTGTAGGCACGTTTTTCTTGACCCAGGAAGCAGTCCTTGAACTGGTTCATCCCCGCGTTGGTGAACAGCAGGGTTGGGTCGTTATTCGGGACCAAGGAGCTGGAAGGGACACGGGTGTGACCTTGCTCCTCGAAGAAGCGAAGGAAGGCTTCACGGATTTCTGCGCTTTTCATAGGTTCTTCCACGGAGGCTGCGGCCAGAGGCAAGTGAATCACGTCAATCGACAGTGCGACTCGCAAAGGGCCGCATTATATCGGCCCTTCGCCTCGGGTACAGCGTGTTTATACGATAGCGACAAGCAATTGGACGGATCGCAAGATTATTGGCGGGAAAACTCGGTAAAAACGGCTATTACGTGCTCAATCTGACTGTGACTGACATCCATATGCGTCACCATTCGCAAGCGCGGTGCCGCGCTGAGCCTGATCCCCTCCTCGGCCGCAAAGGCCTTGAGAGCCTCCGCCCGCTCGTCGATCTGCACATAGACCATATTGGTCTGCACCGGCTCCACCTCATACCCGGCAGCACGCAGGCCCTCGGCGAGGAACTGCGCATTGGCATGGTCGTCCGCCAGACGCTCAACCTGATGGTCCAGCGCATACAACCCGGCAGCCGCCAACTGGCCTGCCTGGCGCATGCCACCACCGACCATCTTGCGCAAGCGTCGGGCCTTGCCGATCAGCTCGGCAGTGCCGCACAACACGGAGCCCACTGGCGCACCCAAACCTTTGGACAGGCACACCGATACCGAGTCGAAATGCCGGGTGATATCACTCGCATCAACCCCCAGCTTGACGGCCGCGTTGTACAGCCGAGCGCCATCAAGGTGCAGCGCCAGCCCATGCTCACGGGTCAGGCGACTGGCCGCTGCCAGATACTCAACCGGCAGCACCTTGCCCTGCATGGTGTTTTCCAGGGCCAGCAAACGGGTGCGGGCAAAGTGAAAATCGTCAGGCTTGATCGCGGCAACAACCTGCGCCAGGTCCAGCGAACCATCCGCCTGAACCTCCAGCGGCTGCGGCTGAATCGAGCCCAGTACCGCCGCCCCGCCGCCTTCATATTTATAGGTGTGGGCCTGCTGACCGACGATATATTCGTCACCGCGCCCGCAATGAGCCATCAGTGCCAGCAGGTTGCTCATGGTACCGGTGGGCACGAACAGCGCACTGGCAAAACCCAGACGCAAGGCCAGTTCGGACTCCAGCTTGTTTACCGAAGGATCTTCGCCATACACATCGTCGCCCATCGGCGCATTTGCCATGGCCTCGCGCATGCCAGCGCTGGGTTGGGTCACGGTGTCACTACGAAGATCGATAACAGTCATTGGAGCGGCCTCGGCAATAAGGGATCAGCACTGGAGACTAATCGGGGAATTCCCTTTCGAACAAGCGTAGCGCAGGCAGATTGGCCATATATTTGTGTTTGCACAGAAATCGACTGCTAACCCAGCAAGAAATTTGATTGCTATTAGCAAAAAGCAGCCATGCATCTGCGAAAAATTTGTGATACAAAATGCCCGCCGCCAGAAAGGCTGGCGGCAACGTTCTCAGGGCGGGGTGCGACTCCCCACCGGCGGTAATTGCGCGCAAAGCGCATAGCCCGCGAGCGCTTGGTCGGTCCCCGCTTCGGCGAAGACAGATCAAGGTCAGCAGACCCGGTGTGATCCCGGGGCCGACGGTCATAGTCCGGATGAAGAGAGAACGGGATTGGCGCCAAAGGGCCGTCAACCAGGTGGACAAGTGACGATGCCAAATGGCCGTGCGCTGCCCACCTGAACGTACCCTTTAATCCCATTCGATTCATATGCCCTGTTTTTCACACAAACAGGAATCTGAACATGCAACCCACCGCAATCGACAGCAAAAGCAAAAACCACCACGAGCGCGTAGCGTTTATCCAAGCCTGCTGGCACAAAGACATTGTCGATCAGAGTCGTAAAGGCTTCCTGGCCGAAATGCTGGTACAGGGCTATCAGGAAAGCGACATCGATTTCTTTGAAGTCGGCGGCGCCTTTGAAATCCCGCTGCACGCCAAGCTGCTGGCCAAGACTGGCCGTTATGCCGGTATCGTCGGCGCGGCACTGGTGGTGGATGGCGGCATCTACCGTCACGATTTCGTCGCCCAGTCCGTAGTCAGCGCCCTAATGCAAGTGCAACTGGAAACCGAAGTGCCGGTATTCTCGGTCAGCCTGACCCCGCACCACTTCCATGCCGGTGAAGAACACCACAAATTCTTCTTCGACCACTTCGTGCACAAAGGCCAGGAAGCGGCAAAGACCTGCGTCGATACCCTGCAAAAAATTCGCGACTTGAAGCGCATGGACACCCAGCAAAAACGCGCGGTGTAAATCGCCAGCCCACAAGCCAGACTTCGGTCCGGCTTGTGGGCACCGCTACAATTATCTGACACCGCAGCACCCTCCAGAGCCGTTTGAATAAAGCCTCTTTATTCACTGGAGTACCCACGATGACCTCTTTCACCCCTTCAGCCTCCACTGCACGGCTTCAAGCCGAGCATGAATTCGCCATAAATGGCGCCAGCCAAGGCCCCGGCACGACCACCACAACCCTGCCAATAACCGACCACACCCTCGAGACCCGCACTCATGTCGTTGTCCACAAGGGTCAGAGCGTCACCATTGATCGCTACACCCACGAATACTCCACACCTATCTCCGAGGGCACGGATCGGCTGGTTTTCACCATTGAAGGGCTGCACCGAACCACTCTGGTGACCCGCACCGGTAATCGACTGCTGATCGATATCAATCACCTGCGCTTTCGCGTTACCCCGGCCAGCGCCAGACAAATCATTGAAATCCATACCCAGGACGGTAACGACTCGGTCTACATTGCCGCCACGGTCATGCAGCCCCTGCACATCAACACCGGCTCAGGCGACGACACCGTTGTCACCAGTTCAGGCTTCGCCCAGGTATACACCGGCCCCGGCAATGACCGCGTGATGACGAGCGATGGACGCACCTATATCGAAACCGGTGAAGGGAATGACGTGGTCAATGCCATCGGCAGCGGCGTAATGACGGTCTACACCGGCAAAGGGGATGATTTTGTGCGCGGCGGGGCTGGCAGGTGCTACATCGAGACCGGAGAAGGCAATGATATTGCCATTGGCGGCGAGCAACACAGCATCATCAGTGGCGGTGACGGCGATGATCTTTTGTACGCTGGTCAAGGCAGCAACGCCCTTTATTCAGGCCTGGGGGATAACGCCTTCGCAGGGCTCAAGCCCAACGACAAGGCGCACTCAATAGAGCCTGTGACCACCGTAAGCGAGGGCGTTCTGGTGCCCACCAATACGCAAAATGACGCCACATCCTTTATCGATAGCCAGGTCAGCAAAATCGACGCGCAATCGCTGGCGAGTTCAGGGCTGGTCATTCAGGGAGCACCCGCATTCGTCGAGCGTGTGACCGATGACTTGAAAATGTTACTGGGTTCGACCTACGGCCAACAGCTGCTGGCAGCCCTGAGCAAGAGCATTCACGCCAGCCAAAAGCCCATCACCATTGTGGAACTCAAGCGTATCGACAACGGGATGTACCAGCCCGCGCTGCTGATGGCGTCGCCTTACATAGCAGGTGGCTCTGCTGGCTGGGGAGCCTTTGGCGGAACGGTCTACTACAACCCGGCCCACCAGAAAGACGAATCGGTGCCTCTGGCCTCGCTCTACCATGAGCTGTGTCATGCCTACAACTACGTGACCGGCACCATTTTTTCGGGAACCGGCCCGGATCCGCAACAACCCCACATACCGCCAGCCCAGGCCGACAACGCGGAGCTGCAGGTAGTCGGCTTGCCCGCCAGCGCAGAGCCCTTTGACTTTGATAACGACCCGCTCACCCCTCCCACCAGGACCAACCCGGTGGCCTTTACCGAAAACGGCATACGCGAGGAGTTGGGGCTGCCTTCACGCAAAAGCTACATAAGGTTCATTCCAGGCTAAACCAGCGCCTCGATTGCAGCAGGCTCAATAATCATCCCGGCGCGCAGACCGTTCTTGACCTTGGGGTTTGGGAAGATAATCCGCGCGCCCTCTTCTTCAATGACCCAACGCGTCTTGCCCGCGTCTTGCGCCAGCAGGTATCCCTTGGGTAACTCACAGAAGTTTTCGACGTCCACCGGTAAATGCAGGATAAATGCATCGCTGTGCTTGATCACTTCACGGGCCACGCTAAACAGCTGCAAGCCTTCGAGCGAAGCCTCGGCCAGCGGCGACTCGGTGCCCTCGATGATCTGCTGCAAACGCAGCTCAAGACGCTCGACATTGACCCCGCCGTTCTGCCCGAAAGGCCGGGCTTTGCCCAACTCCAGGGTAAACGCCTCGGCGCCCAGCCGGTCGTAGGTGTAAGCACTGAACACAATCGAAGGCTTGTTTTGCAACAGCACCGCTTCCATCCCGGCTGCGCGCAAGCGGGCCAGCTCGTCGCGCGAGTGAGTACGCCCTTCCTTGTAGGGATAGAGCGCGAACTGCTCGATCTTCGATCCACGAATCGCCGTGTGTAAATCGTAATGCAGACGGGTGCGCTCAGGCGGGCTGAAAAACGTTTCGGCCAGATGCTCAAGTTCGCACGCGCGCAGGGCCTCGGGGCCGCTGCTGCTTGCGTGGCGACCATTGAACAGCCGGTTGAGGTCTTCTTCGACAAACCGCGCGCCGGTGCGCATGGCACCCGGGTTGCCGAACAGGAACAGAATTCGTGCGCGGGGTTTGATTTCTCCCCGCGCAATGGCATGCAACAGACGATCGAGCAACTCGATCGGCGCTGTTTCATTGCCGTGGATGCCGGCTGACAACAACAGATCCATGCCGTTGTCGCGAGCCTCGGGCGGGCGTACTTCAAGCGCGCCTTCGGTCAGCCAGCGCATCCGCACGCCGTCGACAGTCAGTTGAGTTTTCTCGGCTGGTTCACGTCCAGCCAAGGTCAGTTCAAGCAGTTTGCCGAGAGCGAGCATGGTGCATCCTTAATCAGTGGTTGCAGTCTGGACCGTGTACGTGATCGTCTTCGTCATCGCTCAGATCAGCCGGTTCCATTTCCAGTTGCAGGCTGACAAGGTTAGTCGCTAATGGACGCAGCAGCAGGTTGGCGTATTCGGCATCGCCTTCTTCAACGTCAACACCGATCAGCAACTGGCCACGGCCGTCTTGCTGAATCCACAATTCTTTGCCCTGCCACATCACGGCAACGCGGGTGCAGCTGGTTTCCAGCTGGGTGCCATCAGTGTCTTCAAGGATCAACTTCAGGGTATCGGTCATTCTTTTGCTCTCATTGGGAGGTGAAGGTGTGTGCCCGGCACTAATAATCGCTCAGGCACACCGCCGTTCAATTGATCTGGAAGGGGTAAACCGAGCCCAGTTTAAGGATTTGCGTCAGTTCATCCAATGCCGTGCGGCACTCAAGCAACAATTGCGGGTCGGCCAGATCGCTTTCGCGCAGGGCGTCGCGGTAGTGCTTGCTGACCCACTGGGTCAACGTGTCATACAACGGCGCGGTCATGATAACCCCCGGATTGACCGCTGCCAGCTCAGTTTCATTGAGTGCGACACGCAACCGCAGGCACGCCGGGCCACCGCCGTTCTGCATGCTCTGCTTAAGGTCAAACACCTTGACCTCGCGAATCGGCCCACCAGCAGCCGTCAGCCCTTGCAGGTATTGCCAGACACGCGGGTTGGCGCGGCACTCTTCAGGCACGATCAGCAGCATGGAACCATCCGCACGGCTCAGCAGTTGGCTGTTGAACAGGTACGAACGCACCGCATCTTCCACGGCCACCTGATCGCGAGGCACGCTGATCGACTGGAAGTTAGCGCCACGGGCCGCCAGCTTGCCATGCAACTCGGCCAGCATCTGCTCGGTATTGAGGAACGCGTCCTGGTGATGGAACAACAGCTCACCATTGCCCACGGCAATCACATCGTTGTGAAACACCCCTTGGTCGATGACGGAAGGGTTTTGCTGGGCGAATACCACGCCCTCTTCGCTCAGACCGTGCAGGCGGGCTACCGCTTGCGAAGCTTCAAGGGTCTGGCGGGCCGGGTATTTTTGCGGCGCCGGGTAACGACTGTCGAACGCACTGCGACCGAACACAAAGAATTCGACACCTGCCTCGCCATATTCACGGCAAAAGCGCGTGTGGTTGGCCGCGCCTTCATCGCCGAACTGAGCCACTGCGGGCAGTGCAGCATGGTGCGCAAAGTGTTGCTGATCAGCGAACATCGCGTCCAGCACGCGGCTGGTGGTCGGGTGCTCGATGCTGCGGTGGTATTTGCAGTTGAGGTTGGCAGCAGTGAAGTGCACACGCCCGTCTGCAGTGTCTGCACTTGGGCTGACAGTCGCGGCGTTAGCCACCCACATGCTCGATGCCGAGCAACTGGCAACCAGCAACGGCATGGCTTCTTTGGCTGCGCGCTCGATAACCTGCGCGTCGGTGCCGGAAAAACCCAGACTGCGCAAAGCTGCAACGTCCGGACGCTCTTGCGGCGCCAGCACACCCTGGACAAAACCCATGTCCATCAGCGCTTTCATTTTTTCCAGGCCTTGCAGCGCGGCTTCCCTGGGGTTGGAGGCCTGCTGACTGTTGCTCTGGGAGGCGACGTTGCCAAACGACAAACCGCCATAGTTATGGGTCGGCCCCACTAAACCGTCAAAATTGACTTCAAAGGACTTCATCGGTGAGGCTCCGGGAAACGGTGGCTATTTGTATCTCCTGTGGGAGCGGGCTTGCTCGCGATGCGTACGATGCGGTTTTGCTGCCAGACCGCGCTGATGCAATCGCGAGCAAGCCCGCTCCCACAGGAATGAGATAAGCGTTACGACATTCTCACGCCAGGGGTCAACGCCGCTGGCAGGGTCAAGGTCGGGGTTTCAAGAGAAGCCACCGGGTACGCGCAATAATCTGCTGCGTAATAGGCACTGGCGCGATGGTTGCCCGACGCCCCGACGCCACCAAAAGGTGCACTGCTCGCCGCGCCCGTCAGCTGTTTGTTCCAGTTCACGATCCCGGCACGGCTCTGCAGCCAGAACTGCTGATAGCGCGCCTTGGAATCCGACAGCAAGCCCGCCGCCAAACCAAACGCGGTGTTGTTGGCCTCGACAATTGCCGCGTCAAAGTCGGCGTAGCGAATCACTTGCAGCAATGGCCCGAACAGCTCTTCGTCCGAACGATCGCTGACTTCAGTCACGTCGATAATGCCCGGCGTCAGCAAGGCGGCATTGCTGTCGGGCTGGTGCATTTCCAGCAGGGCAACAGCGCCCGAACCCAACAGAACTTCTTGTGCATCCATCAAGGCGCGTGCGGCGCCCAAGGAAATCACCGACCCCATAAAGGGTGCGGGCTGCTGATCAAAAGCCCCCACTTCGATGTTCTGGCTGACTTCAACCAGACGCGTCAGCAGGCTGTCGCCCCATGCGCCTTGCGGCACCAGCAAACGGCGGGCACAGGTGCAACGCTGCCCGGCAGAGATAAAGGCCGACTGAATGATGGTGTAGACCGCAGCATCCAGATCCGCGACCTGATCGACCACCAGCGGGTTATTGCCGCCCATTTCCAGGGCCAGGATCTTGTCCGGGCGCCCGGCAAACTGCTGATGCAGTGCATTGCCAGTGCGGCTCGAACCAGTGAAGAACAACCCGTCGATACCTGTGTTCGCCGCCAGTGCGATACCGGTTTCGCGCGCACCTTGCAGCAGGTTCAACACCCCGGCTGGCAGCCCGGCTTCGATCCAGCACTTGACGGTCAGCTCAGCGACTTTGGGGGTCAGCTCGCTCGGCTTGAAAACCACGCTGTTACCGGCCAGCAATGCCGGAACAATATGCCCATTAGGCAGATGACCAGGGAAGTTGTACGGACCGAATACGGCAACCACACCATGGGGCTTGTGGCGCAAAACAGCGGTGGCATCGCCCAGCGGGCCGCTTTTTTCACCTGTGCGCTCGCGGTAGCTTTGCACCGAGATCGCCACTTTGTTGATCATGCTGGTGACTTCGGTGGCCGACTCCCAAAGTGGCTTGCCGGTTTCTTCACCGATGCAACGTGCCAGTTCATCCGCGTGAGTTTTAAGGCTCGCGGCAAAGGCTTCAAGCACGCTCAGGCGCTGTTCAAATGTGCGTGTGGCCCACTCCGGGAAAGCCTGACGCGCGGCCTTGACGGCGGCATCAACCTGCTCGGCATTGGCGCCATTACCTGCCCACAGCACTTTCTGGGTGACCGGATTCAGCGATTCAAAGGCTTCGCCCTGCCCGTTCTGCCAGGCGCCTGCAATGTACAACGTGCTCATTATTTCGACTCCCGTGGGGCAACTGGCTGGGCCGACAAGGCAACCGCGCGCACTTGATCGCCTGCGGTCAGTTGCAAGCGTTTGGCGGTCAGTGGATCGACAACCAGAGTGCCAGCAGCCAGACGCGCAGGCGCTGCGGTGATGCGGCAATCTTCACGCTTGCGGTTGTGAATCAGGTAAGGCGTGGCATCGTCACCCGGGGTGCCGATGGCCAGCACCAGCGCTTCGCTGTCGCGTACAGCGCGGATCTTGCTGGTTTCGCATTCCACCGCCGGGCCCGCGTCAAAAATATCGACGTAGCCCTGGTAACTGAAACCTTCGCTTTTAAGCATGTTCAGCGCCGGTTCGGTGTGGGTATGCACCTTGCCGATCACCGCACGGGCATCTTCAGACAAGAAGCAGGTGTACACCGGGAACTTGGGCATCAACTCGGCGATAAAGGCTTTGTTGCCTACACCGGTCAGGTAGTCGGCCTGGCTGAATTCCATCTTGAAGAAGTGTCGACCCAGGCTTTCCCAGAACGGCGAGCGCCCGGCTTCATCGGACATGCCACGCATTTCGGCAATGATCTTGTTACCGAACAGCTCCGGGAACTCGGCGATAAACAGCATCCGGGCCTTGGCCAGCATCCGGCCATTGAGGCCCGTGCGGTAATCGGCACTCAGGAACAACGAGCACAGCTCAGAGTTGCCGGTCAGGTCGTTGGCCAGAAACAGGGTCGGAATTTCCCGATAAATACTCAGCTCTTGCGAGGCGCTGACGGTCAGGCCCACCCGGAAGTTATACCAAGGCTCGCGCAGGCCCACGGCGCCAGCAATGGCGGAAATACCCACCACCTTGCCTTCGTCGTTTTCAAGCACAAACAGGTAATCCGCATCGCCGCGCTCGGCCTCACCACGGAAGGTTTTTTCAGCCCAGGTCACTCGATGCAGCAAGCGCTCTTCGTTGGCCGGCAAGGTGGTCAGGCCGGTTCCGGTGCTGCGTGCCAGCTCAATCAGGGCCGGTAAATCGCTATTGCGTACAGGACGAACGATCATGCTATCTCCTCAGACGGGGCTCGCTGACGAACCCCGCGAAACTCGCTCAAACGCGTTAAACCGCCACCACTCGTACGCTGGCACCTTCGCCAACGCCGAGTGCTTCGGCCGCTTCCAGATCCAGCGTGACCGGCTTGCCCGGCGCCCAATCAAGCTCCAGCAATACTGCGCGGTAGTCCTGCAACTGGGCATTGGCCACAAGGTACTGACGACCGCCGCCTTTGCTCAGCGTGCCGATCTTGACCGGAACCACGCGGCTTTGAGCGATTGAGCGGATCCCCGAAACCCGTGCATGCAGGGTCGGGCCACCGTCGAAAATGTCGATGTAATGATCGGTCTCGAAGCCTTCACGCATCAGGATGTCGAAGGTGATCTGCGCCCGCGGGTGGACTTGCCCCATGGCCTCTTGGGCAGTGTCAGGCAGCAACGGCACGTAAATCGGGTAGTGCGGCATCAGCTCGGCGAGGAAAGTACGGCTTTTCAGCCCGCACAGACGCTCGGCGGCAGCGTAGTTCAAGTCGAAGAAGTTACGGCCAATAGCGTCCCAAAATGGCGAGTCGCCATTTTCATCGCTATAACCGACGATCTCGGTTACCACCGAATCGGCAAAGCGTTCCGGGTGGTTGGCCACAAACAGCAGACGGCCACGGGAGTTGAGCTCGGACCAGGCCGACCCCACAAGTTCCGGGACCACATAGAAACTGGTCAGCAAGCTATTACCGGTCAGGTCATGGCACTGCGACAGGACGTGGATCTTGTTGTGGATCTTCAGCTCGCGGGAGGCGTGAACGAAGGTCTCGTTACGGAAGCTGTAAAACGGCTCCGAGTAACCGGCCGAAGCCACAATCGCCGAACACCCCACCAGCTTGCCGGTGGTGGTGTCTTCAAGAACGAAGAAGTAGCTCTCTTCGCCATTGAAGCTGACTTCGGCAGCAAACGAGGTTTCGGACGCGGCGATCTTGTCGCGCAGGCGTTCGATATCGTCCGGCAATGAAGTGACACCAATCGGGCTATCCGCAGCCAGACGCTGTACCTCGCCCAGATCAGCCATTTGCGCAGGGCGCATCACCAGCATGGTGTCACTCCTTAATCCATAAAATAAGAGGGGAAAAACAAGACCGCCCTGCAGGAGTTAGTCTGCTGCGAAGGTCGTGAACGATAGCGCGGCTCTCGAGACTTTCGCGAGCAGGCTCGCTCCCACAGGGAATGCCGGTCAGGCTTGTGTCAGTGTTTTAACGGCGCGCTCGAAGCGGTTCAGACCTTCTTCGATATCGGCTTCTTCAACCACCAGACTTGGGGCGAAACGCACCACATCGGGGCCAGCCTGCAGAATCATCAGGTTTTCTTTTTCTGCGGCATTGAAGATGTCTTTAGCCTTGCCTTTCCAGGCATCGCTCAACACACAGCCGATCAACAGGCCCATGCCACGCACTTCAGTAAACAGGCCGTATTGCTGGCCGATTTGCTCAAGACGGGTTTTGAACAGGTCATGCTTGGCTTTAACGCCTTGCAGCACCTCAGGGGTGTTGATCACATCGATCACCGCATTGCCGACTGCGCACGCCAGCGGGTTACCGCCGTAAGTGGTGCCGTGGGTGCCGACAACCAGATGCTTGGCCAGCGCTTCGGTGGTCAGCATCGCTGCGATCGGGAAACCACCGCCCAGGCTCTTGGCACTGGTCAGGATGTCCGGCGTCACGCCGTAATGCATGTAGGCAAACAGTTCGCCGGTACGGCCCATGCCGGTTTGCACTTCGTCAAACACCAGCAGCGCATTGTGCTGGTCGCACAGCTCGCGGGCGCCTTGCAGGTAAGCCTGCTCGGCAGGCAGCACGCCGCCTTCGCCTTGAATCGGCTCCAGCACCACGGCACAGGTCTTGTCCGAGATCGCCGCTTTCAGCGCGTCAAGATCGTTGAACGGAACATGGGTGATACCGGTGATTTTTGGACCGAAACCGTCGGAGTACTTCGACTGCCCGCCTACGTTTACGGTGAACAGCGTGCGGCCGTGAAAGCTGTTGAGCGCGGCAATGATTTCGTACTTCTCGGCGCCGAAACGGTCATGGGCCACACGACGGGCCAGCTTGAAGGCGGCCTCGTTCGCTTCGGCACCCGAGTTGCAGAAGAACACGCGCTCGGCGAAGGTCGAATCCACCAGTTTTTTGGCCAGGCGCAGTGCCGGCTCGTTGGTGAACACGTTGGATACGTGCCAAAGGTTGTTTGCCTGTTCAGTCAACGCGCCAACCAGTGCCGGATGCGCATGGCCAAGAACGTTAACGGCAATGCCACCCGCGAAGTCGATCAGCTCTCGACCTGCCTGGTCCCAGACACGGGAACCGGCGCCACGCACAGGAATAAAGGCCGCAGGTGCGTAGTTGGGAACCATGACCTGATCGAAATCGGCGCGTTGCACCGGGGCTTGCTCAACGGACATCGGAGTCTCCTGAAGAGGAACGCCTGCCTAAACTGGCGAGCGATGGGGGGATTGTAGGGACACATCGGGGGCGCGCCTTGTCGCCAAGCGACAACTTCTTATAGCGCCAAACCACGATTTACACAGGCTTACGACAATGCGACATATTCCGTCACAAAGGCGCAGTTTAAACGCTGGGGCGTATTTACGGCAGCACTCTGGCGCGCTGATTTGCCCCCAAAGCATGAGCATTGCCGCAACGGCAGGTCATGCTGGTTTCAGGGGCAGGATGGGGCGGGACGATTTCAGCCGCGTTCGGCGGGTGCCGATGACAACTCGAACGGGCTGCTGCTGCGGCGCTGGTTACGGTCTTCTCGCGGCGTCGCGCCGAAAAAGTTGCGATACGCACTGGAAAAATGCGGCCCAGACGAGAAACCACAGGACAAACCGATCTGAATGATCGACTTGCTGGTCTGCATCAGCATTTGCCGGGCCTTGTTCAGGCGCAGCTCCAGGTAATACTGGCTGGGCACCCGATTGAGGTATTGCTTGAAGATTCGCTCCAACTGCCGACGCGATACGCACACATGTTGGGCGATTTCGTCAGTGGTCAGCGGTTCCTCAATATTGGCTTCCATCAGCAACACGGCCTGGGTCAGCTTGGGATGGCTGGAACCAAGGCGGTTTTGCAGCGGGATGCGTTGACGCTCGCCACCCTCGCGAATGCGCTCCACCACCAACTCTTCGGAAACCGCACCGGCCAGCTCAGCGCCATGATCACGGGCCAGCACAGCCAGCAACAAGTCGAGCACCGACAACCCGCCACAGGCACTCAGGCGATCACGATCCCAATCAAACAAATGACTGGTGGCAATCACCTTGGGGAAACGCTCGGCAAAATCATCCTGCCAGCGCCAATGCACCGCGGCACGATAACCATCGAGCAGGCCTAATTGCGCCAGCGGGTAGACCCCGGCCGACAACCCGCCAATCACACACCCTGCCCGCACCAGCTGCTTGAGCGCGCTGCTCAAGGCTGGCGCCAGGGAGGTCGGAGGCTCGTCCGCCAGCAGGAACAGTTTTTGGCAACCTTCAAGCTTGCCGTTCCAGGGCTCGCCGGGCAATTGCCAGGCGCCTTCGATAGGCGGCTCGGCCTGCAGGAACAACAACTCGTAAACGACTTCAGGATGCACGCGCTGAGCAACACGCAACGCTTCCTCGGCCAGCGCCAGGGTCAAGGCTTTGGTGCTGGGCCAAATGAGGAAACCAATTCGATGGGCGGTCATAGCGTGCTATCCGGAACGAAAACGGGAATAAAACCTATGCAACTAGCCTAGGCCAGCTGCGCGGGATGCGGAGCATGACCTATTTTGGTGCACAGAGGCAGTCTTAAAACTGCAGTTACTTCAAGCTGCCCGACAGAAACTGCTGCAACCGCTCGCATTGTGGATTGACCAGCACTTCACGCGGATTGCCGCTTTCCTCAACAATCCCTTTGTGCAGGAACACCAGCTGGTTTGACACTTCACGGGCAAAGCCCATTTCGTGAGTCACCACCACCATGGTCCGGCCTTCCTGCGCCAGGTCCTGCATCACCTTCAGTACATCACCCACCAGCTCCGGATCGAGGGCAGAGGTCGGCTCGTCAAACAGCATGACTTCAGGCTCCATCGCCAGCGCACGGGCAATCGCCACACGCTGCTGCTCACCGCCGGACATGTGCCCTGGGTAGGCATCCTTGCGATGGGACACGCCTACCTTGTTGAGGTAATGCTCGGCTTTTTCACGGGCCTCGGCCTTGGTCATCCCCAGCACGTGCACTGGCGCTTCCATGATGTTTTCCAACGCGGTCATGTGCGACCACAGATTGAAATGCTGAAACACCATCGACAGGCGCGAACGCATGCGCTGCAACTGCTTGGGATCAGCAGCCTTGAGTGCGCCGTCCTTGTTGGCAATCAGCTTGAGCTCTTCGCCATTGAGCAGGATCTTGCCTGCATGGGGCTGCTCAAGCAGGTTGATGCAGCGCAAAAAGGTACTTTTGCCGGAACCACTGGAACCGATGATGCTGATCACATCGCCCGCCTTGGCGGCCAGTGAAACGCCTTTGAGCACTTCATGACTGCCATAGCGTTTATGCAGGTCTTGGACTTCAAGTTTGTACATGCTGTCGGTTCTCACAAAAACAGTCAGTCGTTGAGCAAGCGCCCGTGACGCAAAGGCTCGCGCCCCGCCACTTTAGCCAGCCAGAAACCGGGTTGGGCATAACGCAGTCGCTCAACGGCAAACAACACGCCGGATGTTCCTGCGCATACCGTACTGACCCGGTCGGATAAAGGATCAATCACTTCAAACAGCGGCTCGCCCACTTCAACCCAGGCGCCCACCGGACGTAAAAAACTCACCACACCGGGGTGCGGTGCAAATAACAACTCAGTGCCTTCGAATGGCATGCCTTCGCACGCTTCATACTGCGCTACCGGCCAGTCGCCAGTGATCAGCCCCTGCTCGGCCAGAAACGCCAGAATGCCCTCGGCATAAGCCTCAGCCTGCGGGCGCCCAGTATCGGCTTGCCCACCCAGCTCCAGCGTGGTTGCCATGCAGGCCAATGGAATCTGCGCATCAGCAAACTGGCGCTGCAAGCGCAGCCACGGCAACGAACAGGCTTCATCGAAGGAGCTGCCGCCCGAATCCTCGGCCAGCAGACCAACACGCACATCCAGTCGCGCAGCCAGCGAACACCACTGCGGCCAATGCTGAGGCAAGGCATACATATGCAGTGCAGCGTCGGTCTCGCAGTGCAGGTCAAGCACGATATCCGCGCTGCAGGCATGGCTCAGCAACACACGCTGCATGCCTTGCAGCTGGCTGGCTGCAGGGGGCAGTTCGGACAACACATCAAGCATTGCCTGACGGATCAGTCGGGTATTGGCGTGCGGATCTTCGCCCAGGCGTCCTGCCAGCTTCTGCGCTACCGGCTCGCTCAACTCAACGAAATCGCGGTTGAAGTTCTTGCCGCTGCCAAACTCAAAACGCCCCTGATGACTGCCTTGCAGCAGTTGGCCAAGCCCCAGGGGGTTGGCTACTGGCACCAATTCGATCACGCCGTTCAAGGCGCCTTGAGCTTCAAGTTCGGCCAGACGCTTCTTCAACTCCCAGGCACAGCGCATGCCCGGCAACTCATCGGCATGCAGGCTGGCCTGAATGTAGGCCTTGCGCTCACCCGCGCCAAACCGAAATACCGTCAAGTGGCGCTCAGAACCCAAGCTGTTCCAGGGCAACAGATGATCAATTCGTTCCATGTCAGGCCTTCCGTGGGGCCATGTAGCCCAGCCAGCGGCGCTCGGCCAGTTTGAACAGGCGCACCAGAATGAAGGTCAGACACAGGTAGAAAGCACCGGCCGTGATGTAGGCCTCAAACGGCAAGTAATACTGCGCATTGACGGTGCGCGCGGCGCCCGTAATGTCGATCAGAGTCACGATGGAGGCCAGACTGGTGGTCTGCAACATCATGATTACTTCGTTGCTGTATTGCGGCAGCGCCCGGCGCATGGCCGACGGCAGCAAGATACGGCGATACATTTTCGAGCGCGACATGCCCATTGCCTTGGCGGCTTCAATCTCGCCATTAGGCGTGGCCCGCAGGCTACCGGCAATGATTTCGGCGGTGTAGGCGCTGGTGTTGATGGCAAACGCCAAACACGCGCAGAACGTCGCACTGGACAACAGCGGCCACATGAAACTGTCACGAACGACTTCGAACTGAGCCAGGCCGTAGTAGATCAGGAACAGCTGGACCAGCATCGGCGTGCCGCGAATCACGTAGGTAAAAAGCCAGGCAGGGAGGTTGACCCAGGCTTGCTTGGAAACCCGCATCAGCCCCAGCGGGACTGCTGCCAGCAAGCCGAAAAACAGCGAAATGCCGAGCAATTTCACAGTTTCCAGAAGCCCGCTCAAGTACAGCGGCATGCTGGCCCAGATGACGTTGTAGTCAAAGATCATAGATCAGCCGCCCTTACGCCTACCGAGTAGCGCTTCTCAAGTTGTCGTAACGCCAGCAGCGAAACACTGGTCAGTACCAGGTACATCGCCGCAACCGCCAGGAAGAAAGTGAACGGCTCGCGGGTGGCATCTGCCGCCTGCTTGGCCTTGAACATCATGTCTTGCAAGCCGACTACCGAAATCAGGGCCGTGGCCTTGGTCAACACCAGCCAGTTATTGGTAAAGCCCGGAATCGCCAGGCGAATCATCTGCGGCACCAATACCCGGAAAAACACCTGAAACGAACTCATCCCGTACGCCATGCCGGCCTCAGCCTGCCCCTTGGGGATGGCCATGAAAGCACCACGAAAGGTCTCGGACAGGTAGGCACCAAAAATAAAGCCCAAAGTGCCAATACCGGCCGCCAGCGGGTTCAAATCAATATAGTCGTCGTAGCCCAGCATTGGCGCCACGCGATTGAGCAAGTCCTGACCGCCGTAAAAAATCAGCAAAATCAGCACCAGGTCGGGAATCCCGCGGATTACCGTTGAATACAGATCGCCCATCCAAGCCAGCCAACGTACCGGCGACAAGCGCAACGAAACACCGATCAGACCTAGAACAATGGCCAGGGCCATGGACGACAAGGCGAGCTGAAGCGTCAGCCAAGCGCCATCGAGGATGACAGCCCCGTAGCCTTTCAACATGATTCAGGTCCTCAGAAATGGGGATGAAAAAATGGCGCAAACTTCAGAGATCCTGTCGCTTGCGCCATTTCGGACGAATAACTGCGATGTATTACTGACCGTAAATATCGAAGTTGAAGTATTTGTCCTGGATTTGCTTGTACTTGCCGTTTTCACGCAGAGCCGTGATAGCAGCGTTGATCTTGTCTTTCAGGGCGTCGCCCTTGCGCACTGCGATACCCACGCCATCACCAAAGTATTTAACGTCGGTAAATGCCGGGCCTGCGAATGCGTAGCCTTTGCCAGCCGGGGTTTTCAGGAAACCGTCGTCCAGCAGGGTGGCGTCTGCAACGGTGCCATCAAGACGGCCCGCTTCTACGTCCAGGTAGATTTCGTTCTGCGAACCGTAAGGCACTACGACTGCACCTTTAGGTGCCAGAACTTCCTTGGCGAAACGGTCGTGGATCGAACCGCGCTGTACGCCGATTTTCTTGCCTTTGAGCTCATCCAGGCTGTCGCTGACCACAGTACCTTCCTTCATTACCAGGCGAGCCGGGGTCAGGTAGTACTTGTTGGTGAAATCGACAGACTTCTTGCGGTCTTCGGTGATGGACATCGAGGACAGGATCGCGTCGATTTTGCGTACTTTAAGCGCAGGGATCAGACCATCAAATTCTTGCTCGACCCACACACATTTGACCTGCATCTGCTCACACAGCGCATTACCGATGTCGTAGTCAAAACCTACGATACTGCCATCCGGGGCTTTGGAAGCAAACGGAGGGTAAGCGGCTTCAATACCAATCTTCAGAGGTTTTTCAGCAGCAAAAGCCTGCAGGGACAGCACGGACAGTGCCAGGGCGCCAAGAAGCACGAGTTTCTTCATCTTAGGACTCCATCGGTAAGGGCAATAAAAGCAGAGTGAGCCTAAGCCCAATATGCGGAGGTTAAACCGGGAATGCGGCGCAACGTCCTACTGGCGTTGAGCTGAAATCAGCACAACAACGACGAGCGAGTGATCGGCATTCTAACGACAGGCTTCAAGCCGTTATTTCTTCAATGCGACAACTAATTACAGATGCATCGAAAAAGGCGGTCTTGGATGTTGACAACTCTTCAAATAAATGCAAGAGGAAAAGACGTAGAACCTATAGAAGCTGCAAATAGCGGGCCTATTATTCGCAAACCCTTCTATTCCGGCAAGTGCAGCGTTTCATCTTATTTTATAGCGAGTCAAATAGGGCTCTAAAACGGTGCTTTGGGTGTCGGAATGCCCCGTTGCTGTGCAGCCGGTTACATATGCGGTAACACTCCCTCCAACACTTCTCCTGTCGCCGCTGCCGCAGGCAGCGATTTAAATTCAAAGCGAAGGCCCTGCGCCCCTTATCGCAGCCTTCGGCAGCGGCTACAAGACCATTAATAAAAAACCCCGCCAGGCAGCGCCGGGCGGGGCTCGATGACAATGAAAGCGCGTTACGCGACCTTCATGCTCTTGTGGGTTTCGATCAGATGTTGCACCACACCCGGATCGGCCAAGGTCGAAATATCGCCAAGACCGTCATACTCACCGGTAGCGATCTTGCGCAGGATCCGGCGCATGATTTTGCCCGAGCGGGTTTTCGGCAGGCCCGGCGCCCACTGGATCACATCCGGCGAGGCAATTGGACCGATCTCCTTGCGCACCCAATTTTTCAACTCAAGGCGCAACGCCTCACTCGGTTCTTCGCCACCATTGAGGGTGACGTAGACATAGATCCCCTGCCCCTTGATGTCATGCGGCACGCCAACCACTGCAGCTTCAGCGACTTTAGGGTGCGCCACCATCGCGCTCTCGATTTCAGCCGTACCCATCCGGTGTCCGGACACGTTCAGTACGTCATCCACACGACCGGTGATCCAGTAGTAGCCATCCTCGTCGCGACGCGCGCCGTCACCGGTGAAGTACATGCCACGGAAGGTCTTGAAGTAGGTGTCGACGAATCGATCATGATCGCCATACAAGGTCCGCGCCTGCCCCGGCCACGAATCAAGAATCACCAGATTACCCTCGGCAGCGCCCTCGATCAGGTTGCCCAGGTTATCCACCAGCCCCGGCACCACACCGAAGAACGGACGTGCAGCAGAGCCCGGCTTGAGCGCATGCGCACCCGGCAGCGGGCTCATCATGCAAGCCCCGGTCTCGGTCTGCCACCAGGTATCCACGATTGGGCAGCGCTGTTTGCCGACCGTTGTGTAGTACCAGTTCCAGGCCTCAGGGTTGATTGGTTCACCCACCGAACCCAGCAGGCGCAGGCTGGAGCCGTCGAAATCCTTAACCGCTGCCTGACCTTCAGCCATCATGGCGCGAATGGCGGTTGGCGCGGTGTAGAGAATGTTGACCTTGTGCTTGTCGACAATTTTCGACACACGAGTGATGTCCGGATAGTTCGGCACACCTTCAAACAGCAACGTGGTCGCGCCGTTGGCCAACGGCCCGTAAACGATATAGGTGTGACCGGTTACCCAACCCACGTCCGCCGTGCACCAGTAAACCTCGCCAGGACGGTAATCGAACACGCGCTCGTGGGTCATGGCCGCATACAGCAGGTAGCCACCCGTGGTGTGCTGCACACCCTTGGGCTTGCCGGTTGAGCCAGAGGTATAAAGGATGAACAAGGCTTCTTCGGCGCCCATTTCTTTCGGCGCGCAGTGCTTCGAGGCCACAGCCATCAAGTCGTGGTACCAGATATCACGGTGCTTGTACCAGGCAATGTCGCCGCCGGTGCGTTTGAACACGATAATCTTCTGCACGCTCGAGGTGTCAGGGTTGGTCAGTGCCACATCGACATTGGCCTTGAGTGCCGTGCGTTTGCCGCCACGCAGACCTTCGTCTGCAGTGATCACCACCTTGGACTTGCAGTCGATGATTCGCCCGGCCAGCGCCTCGGGCGAGAAGCCACCAAACACTACCGAGTGAATTGCGCCAATGCGGGTACACGCCAGCATGGCGACCACGGCTTCAGGCACCATCGGCATATAGATAGTGACAACGTCACCACGGTGTACATCCTGACCGCGCAAGGCGTTGGCCAGCTTGCACACTTCTTCGTGCAATTCGCGGTAGGTGATGTTGCGCTGCTCGGAAGGGTCGTCGCCCTCCCAAATGATCGCTACCTGATCGCCGCGCTCGGCAAGGTGGCGGTCCAGGCAGTTATAGGAAACGTTGAGGGTGCCGTCGGCGAACCATTTGATATCGACATGGTGATCGTCGAAGGAGGTCTGCTTGACGGTAGTAAAAGGCTTGATCCAGTCGAGACGCTTTGCTTGTTCGCGCCAGAAGCCATCCGGGTTGACGACGGACTGCTGGTACATCGCCTTGTAGGTCGCCTCGTCAGTCAGCGTATTAGCAGCGACTTCAGGGCGTACGGGATACAGGGAAGCGGCACTCATGTTTCATACCTCAATGCTTGTAGTTGTTGTTTTATGACCCTGTTTTAGCCGGGCCAGGCCGTGAGATCCATTCGACGTTGGTAGTAAGAAACACGCAGAAAAATCATGGTTTTTCTGCGCAAGGCTCAAGACCGGTACTTACAGCGTCTTACTGCTCAACGCTCACCTTGCAAACGTCAAAAAAGAACCCTGTTTTCGACGATTGTTGCAGAAACTGTCAATAGTCTTTATCAAAACTCCCTCTATATGCCCGGACGACACAGGCCTAAAATTCATCTCGCCAACCAAGGCACCGCGATTAACCCAAGTTACAGCCCCCACGAAGGCAAGTTTAATCGCTCTTCATTACTCGGTTTCACACGTAGCCTCACAAGGGCTGCGTGACCCCTCTCGACCTAAAACAGGTAATTTTGAAATGAAAGCGTTGTTAGTTCTGGCCCTGAGCAGTGTGTGTTTGACCGCCATGGCTGATGAAGTTAACGCACATGCTGCACATCAGCAGCCTGCCGTTGAACAGTATTCCTACTCGTCCGAACTGGATATCGCCAAAGTTATTTCCATGAGCGAAATCCCCAGCGTTTGCGAAGTCGTACCGGCCCAAATGGTCTACGAAGACTCGCAGGGCATGCAACACACCCTTGAGTACCGCGTAATGGGCAACGGTTGCTCCAACGGCTGATTAACGGCTCCCGATTTATTCCAGCGTTAATTAACTCACTTGTTAAAGCGATCCAACACGGCTCTTCTTGCAACTATCAACGTAACTTTATCGCCCTTGAAAAGTTGCCTGCCTGCGCCTGTATCGCACGGGAATTATTAAATGAAACGTTCATTGATTGTGGCTTTCAGTTTGTCCGTCCTCGCCAGCACCGCATTTGCCGCCGACGGTTATGACCGCACTCACGCAGCCACCTTTACCGAAGACGGTTACAACAGCACTCGCTCGGCCAGCTTTGCCGAAGATGGCTACGACAACACCCGCTCGGCCAGCTTTGCCGAAGATGGTTACGACAACACCCGCTCGGCCAGCTTTGCCGAAGATGGCTACGACAACACCCGCTCGGCCGCCTTTGCCGAAGACGGTTACGACCGCACCAACGGCCATCGCCTCAGCTAACACCGCATCGACTCGACGCCCGGTTTCGGCCGGGCTTGGTCTGCCCCGCATCAAAGCCCGCCTCATTCCCGCTCAAGCCGCAGGTCATTTGACCGCTTCGGCCCCTGGTAAAAAAACTTCTGCCCCGGTGAACCCGCGCTCAGCCGCAGCCATGCTTAAGCCCAACACAAATTTAGGGCGTTTCGTCGCATGCTCTAAAAAAATACTGGCTGAAATACCTTGTGCAAAAGCCGTATACTGCAGCCACCAAAAAGGCTTGAAATATCCCCTTGCCGGGCTATAAAACCACGCTGCTACAACCTCAAGGTCCAGGGTGAGTGCAGGTACGACCTCCTCCCCTGAGCGACAGCGGTACAAGCCACCGTACACATTCATGTTTTTGCGTGAGCACAACGCTACTGCAAGCAACATTTCTTAGATCCAAGTGGCCTATGGCCGTGTAAAAAACAAACCATCAGTGTTTTCACGCGGCTATCAGGCCCTCACGCAGGAGACGACACGTCATGCTGAGCTGGGACGAATTCGACAAAGAAGACGAAGGCGAAGTCGCCGTTAAAGGCGCCAACGCTGGCCACGCCACCGAAGCCAACATGGACCGCCTCGACGCCGCTGGCGGTGTTGCAGCCCAGGAAGCCCGTGCAGTTACAGCCAACGACTCGGCTGCGATCATTCGCGCCAAGGCCGCTCTGGACAACCTCGACATCGCTGAAGGTCTGGCCGAACTCGAAGGCGCTTCCGCCCGTGTTGCGGTTGACGAAAAGATGATGATCAACTGCCGCGCCGACCTCAACCAGCTCGTACCGTTCAAGTACGACTGGGCGTGGCAGAAGTACCTCGACGGCTGCGCAAACCACTGGATGCCGCAAGAAGTCAACATGACCGCCGACATCGCCCTCTGGAAAAATCCGGAAGGCCTGACCGACGACGAGCGTCGCATCGTGATGCGCAACCTGGGCTTCTTCTCCACAGCCGACTCCCTGGTTGCCAACAACCTGGTACTGGCCGTATACCGCCTGATTACCAACCCGGAGTGCCGCCAGTACATCCTGCGCCAGGCATTCGAAGAGGCGATCCACACCCACGCCTACCAGTACTGCATCGAATCGCTGGCCATGGATGAAGGCGAGATCTTCAACATGTACCACGAGATCCCGTCGGTCGCTAAAAAAGCCACCTGGGGCCTGAAGTACACCCGTTCGATCTCCGATCCGAAGTTCGAAACCGGCACCGTCGAAACCGACAAGGAACTGCTGCGCAACCTGATCGCCTACTACTGCGTTCTGGAAGGCATCTTCTTCTACTGCGGCTTCACGCAGATCCTGTCGATGGGCCGTCGCAACAAAATGACCGGTGTTGCCGAGCAGTTCCAGTACATCCTGCGCGACGAATCCATGCACCTGAACTTCGGCATCGACGTGATCAACCAGATCAAAATCGAAAACCCGCACCTGTGGGACGCTGAAATGAAGGAAGAAGCTTCGCAGATGATCCTGCAAGGCACCCAGCTGGAAATCGAATACGCACGCGACACCATGCCGCGCGGCGTACTGGGCATGAACGCAGCGATGATGGAGGACTACCTCAAGTTCATCGCCAACCGTCGCCTGTCGCAGATCGGCCTGAAAGAAGAATACCCGGGCACCACCAACCCGTTCCCATGGATGAGCGAAATCATGGACTTGAAGAAAGAGAAAAACTTCTTCGAAACGCGGGTTATTGAATACCAAACCGGCGGCGCGTTGAGCTGGGATTGATACGGGGGCTTGATTCAAGCCATTCGTAACAAGCAAAAAGGGCCAACAATTGTTGGCCCTTTTTTTGTGCACGTTGTTCCGACATAAATGACCTCCCTCCTTGCAAATTTCAGACTCGCCCAGTGAAAATATACCTTTCATTTTTTTGTGTTTTATTCCCCTTTATGAAACTCAAAAATTCAGAATCCGCCTGCCATAACGCAGCCAACTTCGTGAAGGACTTGCCAGCAGGTTCCAGGCTGCTAAGTTCATCAACAGCCACAGCCCACCAAAGATACTTGCAAGTATCAAGATAAGAAGAACGATCAGCCTGCTTACCCAATAGATAGAACTTGGCTACCTTTCGGGAAGTAGAGCATTGCCCCCTGAACCTCCATCTAAGCTGTAAGCGATTGCGCAGCGAGTTATTTGGAAGCCGGTCGGGAACAGCAAATGTCGCTCTTGGCAAGTCATCGCGATAGCCCTCGCCCTGCTCTTCGAAAAACGCCTGGTACATTGCATGGTGATAGCGCTTCACCGAGAAATAGTGATTGATGCAGTCATTGGCCTCGACGACTTTCCGACCGGCCAACATAAATGACATCGCGATTTGCTCAATCGTAAGGAGCGTTACGCCATGATGAGTCCATTGATCAATCAAACTGATGACCCCCTCGAGAAGACCCCCGTTGGCCTTGGTCATCCCGCAAATCCCGCTATTGAACAGCCTCAAGGCAGGTACGGGTACTTTATTTTCAGCCTTGAGATGTGTAACTAGTGCGCTGAACTCCGAGCGCCGGGAAGCTTCGTCCCAATACCACTCAAACTCATCCATCAAAAACTGATCATCAGTGACGCGTTTGAACAGTTGTGCAGGGTCTTTGAAAAAAACCGTATCGGTATCAGTGAAAATAGTTTTGCCAGCAAGCGCAACACCTGCCTGGATCGCGCAAGCCTTGCGCCGATGATAATAATCGCCTGCACCTTGCCAGGCATCCAGTGTCATAGCGTCCAGAGGCAACACTGTGATTGGCCAGCCATCAAAAGCTTCCGGCTGGTCAGTCATCAGCGTA
The DNA here is from genome assembly GCF_037055265.1 of Pseudomonas sp. ML2-2023-6. NCBI lineage: Bacteria > Pseudomonadati > Pseudomonadota > Gammaproteobacteria > Pseudomonadales > Pseudomonadaceae > Pseudomonas > Pseudomonas sp. ML2-2023-6. The sequence goes on from NZ_CP146347.1 coordinate 4,655,299, forward strand.
ATCGTAAAGTCCGCTGAAACCTTCCTGTGGCGTAGCGCCGACAAAATACTGAACTTCGCCTCATGCCGATAAACAGCCTTGTCGCCATACAGCAGATACAGAAGTTGATTGGTAGCGAGGGCGGGATGAATTGCAGATTGAGTCATTTCTTCCGGTACCGCTATTTCAGATAAGGGGGCACATTCAAACAGGCATCATCCGACTACCAAAAAACCTTTTTCAGGGTTTCTGTTGTGTCTCGGCGTAGTGATCACTCAATCCCGAACAGTCATGCTGATGCCCTTCCATAATTCGTTAATCTGGTTGTGGGATTAACTCGTAAGCAAGAGCACCCGAACGTCCCTGAACGGGGCAATTCTTAGACTTAGTTGAAATAAAAGATTTAGGACTTTTCTGGGATGAGCGAAGAAATTTCTTTATTGATGAAATCTTCGAACTGGGTTGCCAGGCGGGCGGAAATGCGGAGGGGGTAAACCAGCTACGTGACCCTCATTATCGAAATATTCGACCCTTACGTCACACGCAAAAACCTGCAAAAAAACGGCTGGGCAGCTGGTTTAACCGGCCAGCACGTATCAAGAAATGAGTTTGATCCACGATAAAAATAACTGTATAAAAAAACAGTATTTTTTCAAGCACTGACTCAGCTCTGGAGAACCCCCATGCCCCATTCAGCCATGCGCAGCACGTATGAACGCATCGTCATTAATCAATTTACTCCACTGCACTGCGCGCAAGCCCGTGAAATGCTTGGCTGGAGTTTCGAGCACCTGAGTGAACAGTCCACCGTTTCAGTGCCCGCCATTCAACGCTTTGAAGCCGGAGCGCCTGTACGCGATGTCACTCGCCTGGCCCTCGCATACAGTCTGGAAGCGCAAGGGCTGGTGTTCTTCCCCGGGTTTTCACCCGGCCGTGGAGGCAATGTTCGCGGCACAACGCCAGATCCGATGGGCCGCGATGACTTTGCCATGATCGAGTAAAAGAACGACCTTGATTACCCGCCAGTGTGCGCCTCAAGCCACCAGGCACGACCTTTGTGAGGTTGCATCAGGTTGAATCCCTCCCCCATTTGCGGCGTTGTGATGAGCACATTATGTTGCTCTGCCAACGCCACAATCCGGTCAAAGGGTTCGGACCAGGCATGAAAGGCCAAGTCAAAGGTGCCGTTGTGAATAGGCATTAACCAGCGTCCATTCAGGTCGATATGGGCTTGCAAGCTGTGCTCGGGCTGCATGTGTACATGCGGCCAGTCAACGTTGTAGGCGCCCGTTTCCATCAAGGTCAGATCAAATGGCCCAAACTGCTCACCGATCAATTTGAAACCATCGAAATACCCCGAATCACCACTGAAAAAAATCCGTACCTCATCAACAATCATCACCCAGGACGCCCAAAGCGTCTGGTTATGATCAAACAGACCTCGGCCTGAAAAATGCTGGGACGGGGTCGCGATAAAGTGAATGCCTCCACATTGGGTGTCCTGCCACCAGTCCAGTTGCTGAACTTTACTGGCCGGCACTCCCCACTTGATGAGCAAATCCCCTACACCCAGGGGCGCCAAAAAATGCTGTGTTTTGGCTGCCAGGCGCAACACGGTTTTTTGATCCAGATGGTCATAGTGATTATGGGAAAGTATCACTGCCTCCAAAGGAGGAAGCTGATCAAGGCTGATCGGTGGCGCATGAAAACGCTTGGGGCCAGCCCACTGGAACGGTGAGGCACGCTCTGCGTAGACCGGATCGGTCAGCCAGTATTTGCCGTTGAGCTTGAGCAACAAGGTCGAATGCCCCAGCCGATACACACTGAAATTCGGTGCGGCATCCAACTGTTCACGAGTCAGTGACTTGACCGGGATCACACCTGCCGGACGAGTATCCGAAGGCTTTTGAAAAATCATTTTCCAGAAAATACCCAAGGTCTTGCCCAGGCTGGAGGACGGTCTTACGCCATCATTCAAAAATGCGCCTTGATGACGTTCAGCGGGTTTAGGTCCCTCTGCACCGTGTGAGTCGAGTGCCATGGCTGAAGGCTCCAGTGAAAAAGTGAGTATTAACTTGCTTTTCAGTCCATGAAAGGTTGATCGTCATTTTATAAACGCCTGTAGTGGTAGCAGACACTGCTTAACTTGCACCACAGGGTCGGTCTCTACCTCAGGGGCTGGAAGAGACCGAAAAATCGTTTCAAAAAAAACAACATATCTGCGATGTATTCTCGACAATGCTTATCAGCAAGCCAACAATCGGCCAGAGACTACCAAGCAGTTGCCGGATACTCAGCCCAAACATCTTGCGCAGATAACCATGGACAATAAAAGAGGCAAAGGTCTGTCGTTCGCCAAGCGCATTTATGCGCCACGGATCATTGGCTCTGGGTTTGGCGGCATCGGCTTGATGGCGGCTCTCTATCCGCTCGACAGGTCTGCCTGGGTGTGGGTACTGCTGCTGATCAATGCGTTTGCATGGCCGCACTTGGCATATCAGCTGTCATCACGTGCGACGTATCCGTATAGGGCTGAACGCCGCAATATTTTGATCGACTCTCTGTGTGGGGGGTTTTGGGCTGCGAGCATTCAGTTCAATCCTCTGCCAACGGTTATCATCGTGTCGATGATGATGATGCATAACGTCGCGGCAGGTGGCCCAAAATTGCTGCTCCGTGGAGCGCTGGCGCAATTGGCAGGTGCCCTGATTGCGTCGTTGCTGTTCGGTATTGCCTTTACTCCCCATACCACCAGCCTGCAAGTTTATGCCTGCGTGCCCGTACTGATCCTTTACCCTTTCGCTGTAGGCATGGTCAGTTATGGCCTGGCAATCACTTTGGCGGAACATAAGCGGACACTCAGCACCCTCAGCCGTACCGATAGCCTTACCGGTCTGCTTAATCACGGCTACTGGAAAGACCTGTTACAGCTCAGCTTCCTCAAGTGCCAAGAAAACCATTCCACTGCAACGCTGGTACTAATTGATATCGACCATTTCAAGAATATCAATGACACCTACGGACATATCGTGGGCGACAGTGTATTGCGCCAGCTCAGCAAGGAGCTCAAGAATAACTTGCGTGCCGAAGACCTCGCCGGGCGATATGGCGGTGATGAATTCTGCGTCATCCTGCCCAACCGTTCGCTGGCCCAAACCACGGAAATCATGGAGCGGCTGCGCCATGTGTTCGCCAACTTTCAATACTGCGACGAACCTGATCTGAACGTTAGCCTGAGCATTGGGCTAGCCACCTGCCGCCCCGAGTTCCTGCACGCCAACATGTGGTTGAACGAAGCCGATAAAGCCCTGTACATCGCAAAAAACACGGGCCGTAACAAAATCAGTGTTGGTGCCGCAGACACACTTCCAGAGTCGGTTTTGAGCGGCAGTTCCGGTTGAACCCATCACGCAAGCGAAACCAGAAGAGAGCCCTATGGCCATTGAAGATACAGCCACTCCAGCGCCCACAAGGAAAACCGATCACTTGCGTTTTCATCGGGCCTACGAACACTTGGCGCCAACCTTCGGCAATGACCGGTTTGCCTTAAGGGCTGAAGCATTTGCGCGCTTCTTTGGCACCCCGGCCTTTCTCGGCGCACAAACCCTGATCGTGGTGATATGGGTATGCCTGAATGTGTTTGGCGTGGCGCACTTTGATATTTATCCGTTCATCCTGCTCAATCTCGCGTTCAGCTTGCAATCGGCCTATGCCGCGCCCTTGATCCTGCTCGCTCAAACGCGCCAAGCCGCGCGCGACAAGGCCCAGTCCGATGCAGATGCCCAGCACCGCGAGGCTCTGGCCGTGGCCAATACCGAACGGCAAGCCGCCGCGGCTCAAACCACAGAACAGATCATGACGCTGCTGGAACAAAACACCCGGCTAACCGAAATGACCAAACAGTTGACCGAGCGGATTGAAAGCCTGACCACGGAAATGCACCAACACTTCGTGCGCAAAGAGTCCTGAGGGTTGCAGGCACTCAGCTTATACAGCGGCGCACGGCCGAAATTTCAGGCACGTCCTGACGCTGCATATACACACGTAAAGGCTCGGTAATGTTCAGACGGTCGTCGATGTTTTGATCCAGCAATAACTGGATCAACTCGCGCTTGAGGGTCATGGTGTCTGCGCCAGCAGACTGCCAAACAAACTCGCTGGTAGGCGTGATGTTGTCGTCAGCGACATCCATCCCGAAAGAATCTTCACTAAAACGGACAATGTGCTGGCTTGTCTTACGATTGAAACCAACAAAACCGTTAAGTAGATCGGCGGCCTGACAGATTAGTTGCGAAGTGATACGCATGGTAAACCTCACTAACGAGCCCCAAGGGCTCTGGAACGATGGTTTACACGCAAGACTTGATGCTTGTCCCTCTGCCGGGGACGCTGCTGCGCCCAAGAGTACTGCACATTTGCAGGAAAAATCGCAAAAAAAAACATTACACAGGTCCATGTCGATCTGCCCGTCGCTTGGCCCCCTATTGTTCTGATTGAAAGGAATTCGACCAATGCCTGACACTTTTGGCAAAAGCGCCCTGCTACTGATCCTGGCCATGAGCGCCGTACAAACCGCCAGCGCGGTAAACACCATTGAAGCGGCACAAGCCAACGCTCACGGTATCCCGCACCCGGCAGTTATTGCCCATCGGGGTGCGTCATTCGATGCCCCGGAATCAACCGCAGCAGCCTACACCCTGGCCCGAGACTTGGGCGCCGACTATCTGGAAATGGACCTGCAACGCAGCAAGGATGGTGTTCTGTTTGCGCTGCATGACAACAGCCTGTTACGTACCACCGATGTGGCCAAAAAATTCCCGGAGCGCAAAGACAGCCCCGCCAGCGCCTTTACCCTCGCAGAACTTAAAACCCTGGATGCAGGCAGTTGGTTCAACCAGTCTTACCCGACACGCGCACGTCAATCCTACGTAGGACTGCCGATTTTGACTCTGGACGAAATCATCGATATCGCCCAAGGCAATCCGCAACACAAACCGGGCCTGTACATCGAAACCAAAGAACCCAAGCAATTTCCGGGTATTGAACACGACCTGAAAAACAAGCTGAACGAACGAGGCTGGCTTGAGCCTGCGACAGGAGCGAAAGCGGAACCGCAGGTCGGTCAGGGCAAAGGCCGGGTGATTTTGCAAACCTTCGAGAAAAGCAGCCTTGGGTTGTTGCAAAAAGAAATGCCCGACACACCAAAAATCCTCTTGCTGTGGGTGGGTGAAGACTCCATTACGCCCAAGACCACGCTCAGTTTCGCCGATTCTGGCGAGAAGGATAAAGCCGCGTACTACGCCAAGCAGCAACCCAAAGACCAGGCAGAGTTCATCCGATGGCTTGATATTGCCAAGACCAACGGAGCAATCGGCACAGGCCCATCGGCAGCACTCACCCACGGCGGTGACCAGAGTTATGCCGACCTGATCCAGCCGTGGATGAACAAGGCCACCCACGACAAAGGCATGCTGGTGCACGTGTACACCCTCGACGAACCTGTGGACTTCAAAAAAGCAATGGCCGCAGGCGTCGACGGCATTTTCACTAACCGTGCCAGTGAACTGCTCAAGTACTTCCAGCGTCCAGCACCACAAACCGTTAACCAACTGCTGGAAAAAAATGGCTACTAGCAAGTAACAGGGCGAAAATTAAGGATGAGTTAAGTTGCGCCGGGTAGTCTGAGCCCACTTAAACAAATCAACCCCAAGGGACTCAACATGAAATCACTTAATCTAGTATTCGCCACTGTTGCCCTGGCCTTGACTGCTGGTGTTGCCCAGGCCGATGTACGCCCTGACCATATTCCTGGCCTGATCAAATCGGGTGAAATCACCTCATTTGAAAAGTTGAATCAAGCAGCGCTGGATAAACATCCGGGCGCGACCATTCTCGACACCGAGCTTGATCACTCCTACGGCAAACTGGTTTATGAAGTTGAATTGCGCGACAGCAAAGGTATTAAGTGGGACGTCGATCTCGACGCAAAAACTGCTGAAGTGCTGCAGGACAAACAAGACACCTGAGTTAATTTAAATAAAAAGGCCGCGCCACTCTTTATGAAGGGCGCGGCTTTTTTGTTTTGTCTGTAGAAATTTATACAAATACCCCATGAATTTGTACCTTGCTCAAGTGTTCTGGCTAAAATCAACTTTTTAAGCAAGAGCATTTCCCATGGCGCAAGGCGCGGCAGACGATATTGCAACAATTAACCGGATCAGTGCTGTGCCTGCGATCCTGCAGGTCATCACTGAAATGACCGGTATGCGCTTTGCCGCCGTTGCCCGAGTCACCCAGACCACCTGGACCGCCTGTGCGGTACTCGACAACCTGGGCTTTGGCTTGCAGGCGGGTGGGGAACTGGATCTGGTCAGCACACTGTGCTTTGAAAGCATGAACTCGCATCTGCCGATCATCATCGACAACGCCAGTACAGACCCGCTGTACCAGCACCATCACACGCCAAAACTGTATCGTTTCGAGAGCTACATCACGATTCCGGTGTGGCGTACCGACGGCAGTTTTTTTGGCACTCTGTGCGCTCTTGACCCAGATCCAGCAAGCCTCAAAGCCAGCACCATCCAGTCCACAATGGAGTCATTTGCACGTCTGCTTTCTCTGCAAATTGACGCTGAAGAAAGCCTGCAGCGTACCGAAACGGCGCTGTTACAGGAGCGCGAAAATGCAGAGTTGCGCGAGCAATTTATCGCCGTTATCGGCCATGACTTGCGCAACCCGTTATTCGCTATCACCACAGCCGCCGAGTGTTTGTTACGCAGGCACCCCAGCCCGTCAACTGATGTTCTGGTGCAGCACATCCTGACTTGCGGTCATCGTGCATCGCAGTTAGTAGAGGACGTACTGGACTTTGCTCGAGGCCGCCTCGGCAGCGGAATCCCCGTAACCCTGTGCGAATGCCTCGATCTCGATCAAGTGTTCAGCCACGTGGTTTCGGAAGTACAAAGCGTTCATCCCGACCGCTGGATCCAGTCTGACATCGGACCACTCGAAGGCATTCAATGTGACAGTGGCCGTTTGGCTCAACTGCTCTCCAACCTGCTGGCCAATGCCATTACCCATGGTTCTCTCACCGGTTCGGTGCGGGTTGAAGCCCTGATCCTGGATGGGGTTTTCAGGCTCTCGGTCTCGAACCAAGGCAAACCCATCCCGGCCGAACTCCTGCCCGATATCTTCAAGCCCTATACACGCTCGGCCAACCACACACCGCAAGCCGGTCTTGGCCTTGGGCTGTACATTGCCAGCCAGATAGCCCTGTCCCACGGCGGCCATCTGGAAGTAGCCTCGGATGAAGAAAACGGCACGATTTTTACCTTTAGCCTGCCGCTGCCCTGAAGGTCGACCTGCGAAAAATCTGTATTTGGGCTCGGGATAAGTAGAAACTGACGCACTGTTCAGCGGTAACTGATGTAAAGCGTCAGCTACCTCCCATTGCGCCCCGACAGAATTCCGACATGCACATCCGCCTCTGCGCTTATGAAGCCCTCACCCCTCTCCAGCGCGAACAATTGCTGGGGATTGAGGTTCATCCTGAGCAAATCGCTTTTTGCGGCAATATCGAGTCGGCTCTGCACTCGCTGCCTGCCCAAGCACATGACGGGATCAAAGGATTGGCACTGCTAACCGATGAACTACCGGTGGCCTTTCTACTCCTTAAGCGCCAACTACTTTTGCCTCATTGGGCAGAAACTGGCAGCGCCACCTTGCACGCACTGCAGGTCGACAGTCGGATGCAAGGCCAAGGATTAGGCAAAGCCTGTCTGCGCGAACTACCCCAGGCCATTCATCGGTTTTGGCCCGAAGTTCGTCAGTTGATGCTGTCTGTAAGTCCGTTCAACGCCAGCGCCCTGGCTTTTTACCTGAGCCAGGGGTGGGTCGAGCAGGGCGAGGCCTATCGCGGTGAACGACGTCTGGTGCTGTCGCTGAAACCCATGTCGCCGCGGCTGTTACAGGCCGGTTAAGCGGGCTTGTTAACCGGTAGCCAGATCTCTACCACCCCTGTGCCGGTGTCAGGATTGAAGTCTGCGCTGTAGCGCTCGAACTCGGGCGCATCAACCGCTTCGTAGCCAGAGTTGGGCAGCCAGTCGTTCCAAATCGCCTGAAAAGTCTGTGCAAGAGTATCCAGTGGGCCGCGATGCTCGAAGACCGCGTAGGCATGCTCTTGCAACTCAATCCAGCGATACCGCTCAGGCAGGTCGTCCAGCTTGCTGATAGCCACGCCGGCAATGTATTCAAAGCCGCCTTCGCCATCCGGATTACAACAAACACCGTAGGTTTCCTCGCCAATTTGACTTGGCACCTTTCCGATCTCCGGGATGAACTGGTCCCACAAATGAGGAATTCGATCAGAGGTCTCCTGAGTGAAACGCCCACCCAAGCCCGCGATCAGTTGAAACTGACCTTTGGCAAATCGCGGAGCTGGCAGTTCGAACTTTTTTAGTTGATCCATGGGACATGCTCGATCGAGTAAGTAGGAAACACAGCAATTGAGTATAGGAACAAAAACGCAGCTTGGTCGTACCCGCGAAAAAATAGACCCTGGCGGCATCTAGACAAAAGGCCATCATCGCCAGTATTGTTTTGTTCAGACCACCGCAGTGGTCAACGTCGCTCGGACGGTTCCGGGCGCTTACGTATCAGAGGCACACATGGCAGACCAAGGTTCGCCGCGACGCTTTGCGCGCATAGATCGACTCCCCCCCTACGTTTTCAACATCACTGCTGAACTGAAGATGGCCGCCCGACGTCGGGGCGAAGACATCATCGACTTCAGCATGGGTAACCCTGACGGCCCGACGCCACCCCATATCGTAGAAAAGCTCTGCACTGTCGCACAGCGTGAAGACACGCACGGCTACTCGACTTCGCGTGGTATTCCACGTCTGCGCCGGGCTATTTCACGCTGGTATGCCGACCGTTACAACGTCGAGATTGATCCCGAGCACGAAGCCATTGTCACTATCGGTTCCAAGGAAGGCCTGGCGCACTTGATGCTTGCCACTCTGGACCAAGGCGACACCGTGCTGGTGCCCAACCCCAGCTACCCGATTCACATTTACGGTGCCGTGATTGCCGGTGCCCAGGTGCGTTCGGTGCCCCTGATCCCTGGCGTGGACTTTTTTGCCGAACTGGAAAAAGCCATTCGCGGCTCGATCCCCAAGCCGAAAATGATGATTCTGGGGTTCCCGTCCAACCCCACGGCGCAATGCGTTGAGCTGGATTTCTTCGAGCGCGTGGTAGCCCTGGCCAAACAATACGATGTATTGGTGGTTCACGACCTGGCCTACGCCGACATCGTCTACGACGGCTGGAAAGCCCCTTCGATCATGCAAGTGCCGGGCGCCAAGGACATCGCGGTGGAGTTTTTCACCCTGTCAAAAAGCTACAACATGGCAGGCTGGCGCATTGGCTTTATGGTGGGTAATCCGGAGTTGGTCAATGCTCTGGCGCGAATCAAGAGCTACCACGACTATGGCACCTTCACCCCGCTGCAAGTGGCGGCGATTGCTGCGCTCGAAGGCGACCAGCAGTGCGTCAAGGATATTGCCGAACAGTACCGTCAGCGCCGCAACGTGATCGTCAAAGGGCTGCATGAACTGGGCTGGATGGTCGAAAACCCGAAAGCTTCGATGTATATCTGGGCCAAGATTCCCGAGGCTTACGCGCATCTGGGCTCACTGGAATTCGCCAAGAAGCTGTTGGCGGATGCCAAGGTCTGTGTGTCGCCAGGCGTAGGATTTGGTGAGTACGGCGACGATCATGTGCGCTTTGCCCTGATTGAAAATCAGGATCGAATTCGTCAGGCGCTACGCGGTATTCGCGCTATGTTCCGGGCTGACGGCTTGAGCGCCAGCTAAGTTTCTGTAGCCGCTGCCGTAGGCTGCGATGGGTTGCACGGCAACCCTGTTTGAAGGGCCTGCGGCCCTTCAAACAGCCTGGCGGCAGCGGCTACAAATACTCGTTAAACCACCAACGACAGCAGCAGAATAAAGATCAAACCTACAACCGACAGGATGGTTTCCATCGCGGTCCAGGTTTTGAAGGTTTCAGCCACGGTCATGTTGAAGTACTGCTTCACCAGCCAGAAACCCGCATCGTTGACGTGAGACAGAATCAACGACCCCGCCCCCGTTGCCAGCACCAGCAGCTCGCGGTTTACACCCGGAATCATGTCCACTACCGGCAATACAATCCCAGCCCCGGTAATCGTCGCTACGGTCGCAGAACCGGTCGCGATACGAATCACCGCAGCCACCAGCCAAGCCAACAGGATCGGTGAGATTTGCGCGTTCACCGCCATATGGCCGATCACGTCACCCACACCACTAGCCACAAGCATTTGCTTGAAGCCGCCGCCTGCACCAATGATCAGAATGATTGCAGCGGTCGGAGCCAGGCTCGCGTCGAGCAGTTTCAGGATGCGTTTTGAATCAATACCCTGACGAGCACCAAAGGTGTAAAGCGCCAGCAGCAATGCCAGCAACAGGGCGCTGATCGGGTGACCGATCATGTCCATCCACACACGGAAGAAGTTGCCATCCGGCAGCGCAACGTCCGCGAACGTCTTGAGCAACATCAGGAACACCGGCAGCAGCACAGTGATCAAGGTGATGGAAAAGCTCGGCAGCGTGCTTGATTCCGGCTCGCTCGCCAGTTGGTCCATCAACTCCTGCGAAGCATGACCGGGAATGTATTTAGCGATAAACGTACCGTAAATAGGACCGGCAATGATCGCCGTTGGCAGCGCAACGATCAGGCCATACAAAATGGTCTTGCCGATATCAGCCCCAAATACGCCAATGGCCAGCAACGGGCCCGGGTGCGGCGGCACCAACCCGTGTACAGCCGACAAACCGGCGAGCAGCGGGATACCGATTTTGATGATCGAGACACCGGTGCGGCGCGCAACGATAAACACCAGCGGGATCAACAGTACAAAGCCGATTTCGAAGAACAGCGGAATGCCGACCAGGAATGCGGCAAACATCATCGCCCACTGCACCTTTTCCTTGCCGAATGCACGGATCAAGGTACGGGCGATTTGATCTGCACCGCCAGAGTCAGCCATCATTTTGCCAAGCATGGTGCCCAGCGCCAGGATGATCCCGACAAAGCCCAACACACCACCAAAGCCGTCCTGGAACGATTTGATGATCAGATTGGCAGGCATACCGGCCGTCAGGCCCAAAAATGCCGACGCAATGATCAATGCGATAAAGGGATGCAGCTTGAATCGGGTGATCAATACGATCAAGCCGATGATGGTCACTACTGCGTCAAGCAGCAGAAACGTATTGTGGGACATGCCTAGCATGGGGCGTCTCCTGCCTTTTTGTTGTTATCCAGTACGTGTGTGCCGCTACGGCCGAGGCAGATAGCGCTATCTGTTTGAAACAACATCATGAAGTTGCCATTACCGTCTGCTCGCACCACCAGTCTCGGGCAGCGCTCGCTAATTGCTTAACGTTCATCTCACCTGCGTTCAAGGTCAGTACCAATGACTCATTGGTCGGTGACTCAAGCGCAGCGAACTGACTGTCGATCAGCGTCTTGGGCATAAAGTGCCCCGGACGATCGGCCACTCGAGCAGCAGCGACTTCAGGGGTGAGCTCAAGAAACACAAAGCCCAAACCGTCAACCGCACTGCGCAAGCGCTCGCGATAACGCAGTTTCAGCGCCGAGCAGGTCAGGACCGGGCGCTGGCCGTTAGCAACCGCACGACGCAATTCATCGCACAGGCTGTCTAGCCAGCCGGCACGGTCTTCATCGGTCAGGGGGATACCGGCACTCATTTTGTCTATATTGGCCGCTGGGTGAAACGCATCACCTTCAATCGGAGTTGCGCCATTGAGATGGCACAGTGCCTGGCTAACGCTGGACTTGCCGCAGCCGGCGACGCCCATGATGACCAGAGCAGTAATAGGTTGACTCATGAAACACCTCAGTCCGTAGACAGCGCTGTCTTTGTCCGTGCGTTCAATACTTGAAAGCAAAGCACAAAGCCTAGGCTACCGACGTCTATTTCTCATTTTTATGGGGAGACGCGGTGACGCTCTCGACATACAAAGCTGGGGTAACTGACTTGCTCGCAATCAGGCAATTGCGGGCACGCCAGGACAGCGCTACCTTAGTGACTTGTTTTTTGTTTGGCAAGCCGCCCCGATGACCTCCTCTAAAAACGATAAAAACACCCGAACCACGGGTCGCCCTACCCTTAATGAAGTTGCCCGCCTCGCCGGGGTCAGCCCCATTACCGCCTCCCGCGCCTTGCGCGGTATCAGCAGCGTCGCCATCGAGCTTGCAGAAAAGGTGCGGATGGCCGCCGCCGACCTGAACTACGTGGTCAATCCGGCCGCTCGGGCACTCGCCTCGGCGCAGAGCCACTCCGTAGTCGTGCTGGTGCCTTCATTGTCCAACCTGCTGTTTATCGACACTCTCGAAGCTATCCATGCCGTATTGCGCCCCAAGGGTTTTGAAGTATTGATCGGCAACTTTCACTACTCGCGCGATGAAGAAGAAAACCTGCTGCGCAACTACATGGCCTACCAGCCACGCGGTCTGTTGCTGACAGGCTTTGACCGCTCCGAAAGCTCCCGGCGCATGATCGAAACCAGCAATGTCCCTTGCGTGTACATGATGGAACTGGATGCTGCCGAGGGCCTGAACTGCGTAGGCTTTTCTCAGTTGAAGGCCGGTGAAACCGCCGCCCGGCATTTGATCTCCCGTGGGCGCCGACGTTTGGCCTATATCGGCGCTCAACTCGATCAGCGGACGCTGTTGCGGGGCGAAGGCTACCGTCGCGCCTTGCAGGAAGCAGGCTTGTACAACCCTGACCTTGAAGTGTTGACGCCCCGCCCTTCCTCTGTGGGCCTTGGCGGTGAGTTGTTTTTACAATTGCTCGCCAGCCATCCGCAGGTTGATGCCATATTTTTCGGCAACGATGACCTTGCCCAAGGGGCCCTGCTGGAGGCAGCGCGCACCGGGATAAAAATCCCGGAGCAGATTGCGGTACTAGGCTTTAACGACCTGCCGTCTTCGGAGTTTATGGTGCCGCGCCTCAGCAGTATTCGCACACCTCGGGAAGCCATTGGCCGCCGCGCAGCCGAGCAGATGCTCACACTGATGGCGGGCAATAAAGTGTCCAACCCGGTACAAGACATGGGGTTTGAATTGATGGTGCGCGAGAGCAGTTAATGCAACTGCAACGTCGAGTTGAACTGGCTGATAGCATCGACCACATGCCTGGAGCCTTGCTGGATCTCCAGAATTGCCTCTCCCGCCTCATTGGCCAGTTCAACACCCAGCCCGGTTCGGCTCAGGCTCGACTGCATGCTGGTGACCGCACTGAGCGATAGGTCATGGTTTCTGCGTACCACTTCAACAATTTCCAGTGTGGCCGCACTGGTGCGCGCCGCCAGGTTTCTGACCTCATCTGCCACCACTGCAAAACCGCGCCCGTGCTCCCCAGCCCTTGCCGCCTCTATCGCGGCATTGAGCGCCAGCAAGTTGGTCTGATCGGCGATCCCGCGAATGGTCTGCACAATCTTGCCAATGCTGTCCGACTGCTTGCTCACGGCATCAATGCTCTGCGCAGCTTCATTGAGGTCCCTGGAAATGGCCTCGATGATTTGCACCGTCTGCTGAACCACCTGCGACCCCTTCTGCGCGCAGGCGTCGTTTTGCACCGAAGTGCTGTGGGCCGATTCGGCAGCAGTTTGCAGGTTGGTGACCTGAGCGGTGATATCGCTGGCGAACTTCACTATTTTGTACAACCGGCCTTTGGCATCGAAAATCGGGTTGTAGGACGCTTCAAGAAAAACCGTATGACCGTATTTGTCGACCCGCTCAAAACGTCTGGAATGGTATTCACCTCGGTTGAGCGAGGCCCAGAAAGATTTATATCCGGCTGATTCGCTCTCACTTCGACGACAGAACATGCCGTGGTGTTGGCCAACAATTTCGTTCAATGAGTAATGCATGGTGTCGAGAAAGTTCTGGTTGGCATTGATCACCCGCCCATCAGGTGAAAACTCGATGACGGCCATGGAGCGGCTCAGGGCATTCACGATGCTCTGGTTTTCGTGCTCTTTATTGATTTGCTCGGTGATGTCCGAAGCAACCTTGATCACACGGGTGACCTGCTGGTCTGAACCGACAATGGGCATATAGCTGGCTTCCAGCCATACCTCACGCCCCGACTTGTCAAGCCGTGAGAAGGTGCCGCTCAACGGTTCGCCGCGTTCCAGATCGCGCCAAAAATGGCTGTAGTCGCTGCATTTGATGTAAGACTGTTCACAAAAAAGTCGATGGTGTTTGCCACGAATCTCGTCAACGGAATAACCCATGACCCGACAAAAGTTCTCGTTGGCATCCAGGATGGTGCCATCAGGGGCGAACTCAATAATAGCCATGGAGCGACTGATGGCCTGCACTTTGGCTGCCATGTCATTTAACAAGCTATTGAGGCGTTGATTCTCAAGCTGATCGGCTTTTCGGTGCGAACTAAACATGGCTCAATCCCTGGAGGTGCTGTCTATTGATAATTCAAAAGTGTCCAAGACACAGCAAACCACCTGCGCTTTTAACTCTTAACGTTAGAGCTGTACGCACTTCGAGGGTTTAAGCACTTAGCGCCCGGCCCCGTGAAACAGGAGCATAGCTAGCCAAATAACGGGTGCAAGCAAATGGCCATCAACTTGCGACGAAACGCACAGGCTTAAAAAATAATCCAAATGGAGGATGCGGCGTTTAAAAGTACGACAGGAGCCCGAGAACCGAGCTCCTGGAGAGTTACTTAATGCCCAAACAACCCGCTATCGGACTTTTTGGATTTTTTATCAGCGCGTTTTTCGTCAGCTGTTTTGGCCGGTTTTTTCTTCGCTGCTTTCTTTGAATCCATGCCTTTAGCCATGTTGTGCGCTCCAGTGTTCAGGGATGTGGACTCAGGTATAGCACTGATCACGCGCGAACTTTTATTTAAAACCGTTTATTCGAAAAAGAACGATAAAACTTACGTTTTAATTCCGAATAGACCTCAACAGTAAATATCGGCAACACCACAAAACCCGCGCCATGTTTGTTTATACTGCGCGCCCCTTCCCTAAAAGCCTGTGGACTCATGACTGCCATTGTTTACGCCCCGCTTGAAGCACCTTTGTGGCCGTTGATGAACAAGTTTTATCGTGCGCACCAGTCGTCGATGAAAGCGGTCAAGGACGCGCAATTATGGGTCGCTCGCCAAGAAGAGATTATTGCGGGGTTGTGTTTGCGGCCAATGGCTAACGGCTACTGGCTAACAGGGTTGTTTGTCGCGCCAGCGCTACGCGGGCAAGGTGTGGCTGGCGAACTGGTCAGCCAGGCAGTGGCAACCTGCGACGGCCCGGTCTGGTTGTTCTGCGATCCAGAACTGCAGGGTTTCTATGAAAAACTGGGATTCAACCTGGACGTGGAATTGCCCCACGCCCTGCATGAACGACTGGTTCGCTACCAACGCAACAAGGCGATGATTGCGTTAGGGGTTACTCCTGCGTGCCCGGTTCCAGATCAGGAAACAACACATCAATAAAGCCAAATTTGTTGAAGTCCTTGATTCGTGACGGATACAGACGCCCGATCAGGTGATCGCATTCATGTTGCACTACCCGCGCATGAAAGCCTTCCGCAACGCGTACGATCGGCTCACCTTTGGGGGTGAAGCCTTCGTAGCGGATCTTGTGATACCGCTCGACTACACCGCGCAGGCCTGGGACTGACAGGCAGCCTTCCCAATCCTCCTCAAGCGCGGGGCTCAGAGGCGTGATCAACGGATTGATCAGGATGGTCTGCGGCACGGCTTCGGCATCCGGGTAGCGTTCGCTGTGCTCGAAGCCAAAGATCACCAGTTGCAGATCAACACCAATCTGCGGGGCCGCCAGACCCACACCGCCCGCATGTTCCATGGTCTGCAACATGTCGTCGAGCAGTTGCCAAAGTTCAGGCGTGTCGAACATTTCAGCCGGCACCGGTTGGGCTACACGCAATAGACGCTCATCGCCCATTTTCAGAATTTCACGAATCATAGTCAGGCTTCATCAGAAGTGGGTTTAAGGGAATGGTCGCGCCCCAGGCCAGAGACATGCTGCTTCGGGTCGGGGTCTTCGGATTCAGCGAATGTTTTCTCACCCGGATTTTTGCCTTCGGCCGACAAGTGTTCGATCACCGCATTCATCTCGGCTCCCAGCAACAGCACTGCCGACGAAATGTAGAAGTACAGCAACAACACGATGATTGCCCCGATACTGCCATACATGGCGTTGTAGTCCGCGAAGGTTTTGACATAAAAGGCAAAACCCAATGACGCCACAATCCAGACGACTACCGCAAGCACCGACCCAGGCGTAATAAAACGAAATTTCTGCTCAACATCGGGCATCACGTAATACATCAGTGCCACCGCAACCATCAGCAACAGGATAATCACCGGCCAGCGCAGGATGGTCCACAGCGTCACAACGAAGTCTTCAAGCCCCACCTGCCCTGCCAGCCAGCTCATCACTTGCGGCCCGAGCACCATTAGCGCAGCCGCGGCCAGAAGCATGCCGGCAATGCCGATGGTGTAAAAAATCGACAGCGGAAAACGCTTCCAGATGGGCCGCCCCTCGACCACGTCATACGCGGCATTCATCGCACTCATCATCAGCCGCACACCCGCCGAAGCGGTCCATAACGCAATCACGATACCCACCGACAGCAACCCGCCCTTGGACTGCTGCAACTGGTCGATGACCGGATTGACCTGCTCCAGCGCTTGCGGCGGCAAGACCAGTTCAGACTGCAAACGCAACCAGGTAAAGAAGTCGGGCAGATGCAAAAAGCCGATCAGAGCAATCAGGAACAGAATGAAGGGAAACAACGAAAACAGCATTTGGTAGGCCAGCGCCGAGGCGTAGGTCGACATTTCATCGTCGATAAATTCCTTGACCGTACGGATCAAGACTTTGCCCAAAGGCAGGCCGTTCAAGCCTGGAAAAAACATAGCGTCTCCTTTCGCCGCGCAGTTATTGAGTTCAACACGCCTCCAAGCGAAGGGTTTTACCTAAAAGTAGTCCAATTGGCGACTCTGAAAGCACTTCATCGCCAAACCTGTAAATCGACCAACCCAAGGTTGACTCACCTTCCCGCACCGAGTTTCATTTATTTTCTACCGATCATTTCGTCGTTCCGCGCAGGTTGGGCTTTATGTTTGCCCGCTAACCCCCGAGAATACGCGACGTATTCAGGCTATGGCGCTGAAGATCCGCAATTGTAGGAAGGTTATGAAACTCGATAAAAAGCTGGCTATTGCCCGCAGAAACCAGGAACTCGGCGGCGCGGTACTCGGCGTCAACAACTGCCATTTCGCCGCACTGAACACCAACAAGAACATCTGGTGGTTCGATATTCCGTTGGCCCGCTTGGCTGTCGGTCAATACGAATGGGTACACCTGTTGCTGCACACTCCAAGCACCGACGAGCTGCTGCATTTGAAGGTAACGACAGCATTCCTGCGCGAAAAGCGCGAAGGCATGGTCGTACGTGCTACGCACAAGCGTACGCCAACCATGAGCCTTGAGCTGAGCGCAGACAAGGACTCCTTCCTGCAGGACGTGCGTCCGACAGGTACTGGTGTCAACTTCGCGCAATTTATGCAGAAGTAAAAAATCCGTGGGAGCGAGCCTGCTCGCGAAAGTTTCAAGCGTTAACATCTTTCGCGAGCAGGCTCGCTCCCACACAAGTAAACAACAAAGCCCCGCAATGCGGGGCTTTGTTGTATTCAGGCAAGTTACTTTTTAAGGCCCAGCTTTCTCAGCTCTTCGTCTCGCAGCTCACGACGTAAAATTTTGCCCACGTTGGTGGTCGGCAAACTGTCGCGGAATTCGACGAATTTAGGCGCTTTGTAGGCTGTCAGATTGGCACGCATATGCGCCATCACCTGGTCTTTGGTCAAGGTCATGCCCGGCTTGACCACGATAAACACTTTGATCAGTTCACCGGTTTTCTCATCCGGAATACCGATTGCCGCGGACTGCAAAACACCAGGCAAGGAAGCCATCACGTCTTCCAGCTCGTTCGGGTACACATTGAAGCCCGAAACCAGAATCATGTCTTTCTTGCGATCGACAATACGGATATAGCCATCTGGCTGAATGAGTGCGATATCACCGGACTTCAACCAACCTTCAGCGTCCATGATCTCCGCAGTCGCGTCCGGGCGCTCCCAATAGCCTTTCATGACCTGCGGGCCCTTGATGCACAACTCGCCAACTTCACCCAGCGGCAGCTCCTCACCGGCATCGTTGATTACTTTGCACAGCGTCGAAGGCACCGGAATGCCAATGGTGCCAACCTGGATGCTCTGGGCCGGGTTTACCGTGGCCACAGGGCTGGTTTCGGTCATGCCGTAACCCTCGCAGATCGGGCAACCGGTCACAGTTTTCCAACGTTCGGCCACCGACATTTGCAAGGCCATGCCGCCCGATAACGTCACCTTGAGAGCCGAAAAGTCCAGCTTGCGGAAGGCATCGTTGTTGCACAGCGCCACAAACAGGGTATTGAGACCCACAAAGCCGGTGAACTTCCACTTGGACAGTTCTTTGACCATCGCCGGCAAATCACGTGGGTTGCTGATCAGCACGTTATGGTTACCGAGCAACATCATCGCCATGCAGTGAAAGGTAAAGGCGTAGATGTGGTACAGCGGCAGTGGCGTAATCAGGATTTCACAACCCTCATTGAGGTTGGAAGCCATCAGCGCCTTGCACTGCAACATGTTGGCGATCAGGTTGCGGTGGCTCAGCATCGCGCCCTTGGCCACACCCGTAGTGCCACCGGTGTATTGCAGCACAGCAACATCACTGCTCGCAGGGTTGGCTTCCTTGACCGGCTGGCCCTGCCCTTTGCTCAGCACATCGTTGAATTTGATGGCCTGGGGCAAGTGATAAGCCGGAACCATTTTCTTCACATACTTGATGACCGAGTTGATCAGCACCCGCTTGAAGGGCGACAACATGTCGGCCACTTCGGTGACGATCACATACTTGATCGAAGTCTGCGGCACGACCTTTTCGGCCAGATGCGCCATGTTCGCCAGGCATACCAGCGCCTTGGCGCCAGAGTCCTTGAATTGGTGTTCCATTTCCCGCGCGGTATACAGCGGGTTGGTGTTGACCACGATCAAGCCGGCGCGGATTGCTCCGAACACAGCGATCGGGTATTGCAGCAGGTTGGGCAATTGCACGGCGATGCGATCGCCGGGTTGCAGGTCGGTGTGCTGCTGCAACCAGGCAGCAAAAGCGCCGGACTGCTCATAAAGCTCACCATAGGTGATGGTTTTGCCCAGATTACTGAACGCCGGTTTATCGGCGAAACGCTGGCAAGATTCCCGCAGTACCGTCTGAATATTTGGGTATTCATCTGGATTGATTTCAGCAGCAATCCCAGTTGGGTACTTATCCTTCCAAAAGCTCTCAATCATGGAAGCCCACTCCTCAGCGTCGCGAATTCTTCACCGCATGGGTGCGGTTCTTATTTGTTTGATTTTTATAATGGACAGTTCAGGTTTTTACTTAACCTGGAAGTCACAAAGCGCGCCGAGAGTAGCAGCTTTGCTAAAGGCCGCCTAGAGCCAAAAATGGGCCGCAGAGTAACCAACCTGACTGTAGGACAATCCTAAGTCATCATTAGTGCAATAACTCTACTAACGTCAAAAGCCCTCTATATCGGGCATTACAGCGCACCTACTGAAGGTTATGGGCCATTGTCGGTCAGTGTCATGGCCGAAAAAAAACGCCCACTGGCTTACTGCCAGTGGGCGTCTGTCGCCAGGTTGAACGAATCAGGCGTTATCGCGTAACTCGCGACGCAGGATCTTGCCAACGGGGGTCATGGGCAAGGAATCACGCAACACGATTTGCTTGGGCACCTTGTAGCCCGTGAAGTTGTCCTTGCAGTAAGCCTTGAGTTCTTCAACGGTCACCCCGCCTGCGCGCGGTACTACAAACAGTTTGACCGCCTCCCCGGTGCGTTCATCGGGCACACCAATGACTGCGCAATTGGCTACTTTTGGATGAGCCATGACGATGTCTTCAATCTCGTTGGGGTACACGTTGAAACCGGAGACGATGATCAGGTCTTTTTTGCGATCGACGATGCGGACAAAACCATCCGGATCAATCACCGCAATATCGCCGGTCTTGAACCAGCCATCGGCGTCCAGCACCTCGGCTGTGGCTTCCGGGTTTTGCCAGTAGCCCTTCATCACTTGCGGACCTTTGACGCATAGCTCGCCCCGCTCGCCCAGCCCCAGATCAACCCCCTCATCGCTGATCACTTTCATGGCCGTGCCCGGAACCGGCATGCCTACCGTGCCCAGCCTTGCCAGGGAGCCGCAAGGGTTGGCGCTGGCCACCGGCGAGGTTTCCGTCAGGCCGTAGCCTTCGACAATTCTGCACCCCGTGAGTTTTTCCCAACGTTCAGCCGTGGCCTTGACCAGTGCCGTACCGCCCGAGTTGGTGACTTTAAGCCCGGAGAAGTCCACGGTCTTGAAGTCGGGGTGGTCCATCAGCGCAACAAACAAGGTGTTGAGGCCCAGAAAACAGGTGAATTTCCAGTTTTTAAGTTCCTTGATAAAACCTTTGATATCACGCGGATTGGTGATCAGGACGTTATGGTTGCCGGTGACCATCATGCCCATGCAATTGGCGGTGAATGCATAGATATGATAAAGCGGCAGCGGACCGATCATGATCTCGCGGCCGTCCTTGAGCATCGGCTGGCCATCAGCCCCATGCTGTGACAGGCACGCACGCACCTGCTGCATGTTGGCTATCAGATTGCCATGGGTGAGCATCGCGCCTTTGGGCAGGCCGGTGGTGCCGCCCGTGTATTGCAGCACTGCGGTGTCATCCAGCGTTACCGTCAGCGGGCGAATAACCTGGCCGGCACCACGGCGTAACACGCTTTTGAAGGAAATCGCCTGGGGCAGCTGGTAGGCAGGCACCAGTTTTTTAACCTTATCGACCACCAGGTTGGTGATCCAGCCTTTGGCGGCCGGCATCATGTCGCCCATTTTGGCTTCGATCAGGTAGTCGATTTCGGTGTCTTGCAGTACTTCCTGTACGCGCTTGCCGAACATGTTCAAGTACACCAGTGCACGAATACCTGCGCTCTTGAACTGATGACGCATCTCACGCGAGGTGTAGAGCGGGTTGGTGTTGACCACTATCAGCCCGGCACGCATCGCACCAAATACGGCAATCGGATACTGCAAGGTATTGGGCATTTGCACGGCGATGCGGTCGCCAGGCTTGAGATCGGTGTATTCCTGCAGATAACCGGCAAAAGCGGCACTGTGGCGTTCAAGCTCGGCATAGGTGATGGTCACACCCAAATTGCTGAAGGCCGGGCGATCCGCGAATTTTTTGCAGGAGCGCTCAAAAACATCAACCACCGACTTGAAAGTCGTCATATCGATATCCAGCGGTACACCGGCGGGACGTTTGTCATTCCAGAAATCAGGTTGCATTATTTTTATCCTCGTACCTGAGCGTGTCTGGCCGCGTCATTCATTTAATGAAAAGCGGAATGTGCGGACGTTAACAGTTATCAAGTTGTAGGCAAATACAGCGATCTTCGCCATTTACATCTTGAATCTTATTGCTACGGGATTACCTGTTGAGTGGCCTTCAGGCAAATGCGCTATACACTGCTACGACTACAAATGAAGGAATTGCCATGATCCCTGAGACTTTCTGGCTGGAGGCGAACGACCGGAGTGGTCTTTTTGTTCACCAGTGGCTGCCTGCTGGCACGCCCAAAGCCATAGTTCTGTTGGCTCATGGCATGGCTGAACACAGTGGCCGTTATGCATACCTGGGCAAAACCCTGTGTGATGCCGGTTTTGGGCTGTATGCCCACGACCAGCGCGGCCACGGCAAAACGGCTGAGCAAGAAACTCTGGGCTACTTTGCCGACAACGATGGCTGGTGTGCTGTGGTCAGTGATGTGGCGGCTATTAACCGACATATCAGCCAGACCTATCCGGGAGTGCCAATTTTCCTGCTCGGCCACAGCATGGGCAGTTACATCGCCCAGGCGTATTTGATGCATCACAGTGCAAGCCTGCAAGGCGCGATTCTCAGCGCCTCGAATTTCCAGCCGGTGGCGCTCTATCGTGCCGCCAGCCTGATCGCCCGTTTCGAACGGTGGCGCCAAGGACCCAAAGGTCGCAGCGCGCTGATCGAGTGGCTGTCCTTCGGCTCTTTCAACAAAACCTTCAAGCCCAACCGCACCGCTTACGACTGGCTCAGTCGTGACCCGGCCCAGGTCGATGCTTACGCCAGTGACCCCTTGTGTGGTTTTCGCTGCACCAACCAACTGTGGATCGATTTGTTAGGCGGGTTGCAGCAAATCAGCAAAGCGTCCAATCTCGCTCAAATTGATCCGGGCCTGCCGTTACTGATAATGGGCGGCTCATGTGATCCGGTGAGTGAAGGCAAGCGTCTCACTGATCTGGCCAAGGCTTTGCGACAAGCCGGTAATCGTCAGTTGCAGTTGAATCTGTACCCGCAAGCGCGGCACGAACTCTTCAATGAAATTAATCGCGACGAAGTGATGGCTGATGTTATTGAGTGGCTCAATCAGGCATTGAGCCACACCCGCCCGCTGCGCAGCGAATGAGCATATTTGCTTTTTTATCTAAAAGAATTGAAAAATCTTTTAAAATCATGGCTTTAAAACCAAACACTCGTCACAGGACATGCGCTAGATGACCCAGGTTACCAACACCCCGTACGAAGCCCTCGAAGTCGGCCAGACTGCCAGTTACAGCAAAACCGTCGAAGAGCGCGACATCCAGCTTTTTGCGGCCATGTCCGGCGACCACAACCCGGTGCACCTCGACCCTGAATTCGCCGCTGCGACCATGTTCAAAGAGCGCATTGCCCATGGCATGTTCAGTGGCGCGCTGATAAGTGCTGCCGTGGCCTGCGAACTGCCTGGCCCGGGCACTATTTATGTTGGCCAGCAAATGAGCTTTCAGAAGCCGGTAAAGATCGGTGACACCCTGACCGTGCGTCTGGAAATTCTGGAAAAAATGCCCAAGTTCCGCGTTCGCATCGCTACCCGCGTGTTCAATCAGCGCGATGAAATCGTGGTTGATGGCGAAGCCGAAATCATTGCCCCGCGCAAGCAACAAACCGTGACCTTGCCGGTGCTGCCGGCGATCAGCATTGGTTAATCCCCGCCCATAAAAAAACGCCGGTTAACCGGCGTTTTTTTATTCAGCCATGTTGCTCTCAAGCACGGGCACGGGCCTGATTACGCAGGGCTTTGACCTGATCGTGATTGCGTTGCACACCGTGATACTGGCGTTCTACCAGATCGCGAATACCCACCAGGTTGTGCTTGCTGATTTTCTCCAGCGCTTCCTTATAAGCTTTCAGCGCGTGGTCTTCACCGCGCTCAGCTTCGTTGAGCACTGCTTCTTCATCCTTGCCGGTAAACACCGACTTGACGTCCACCCAGCGGCGATGCAAATCACCGGCGACGCTGGTGCTGGTTTCCGGATCACCACCCAGTGCACGTACCTGTGCCTGCAATTCGGCAGCTGCCGCTGCACAGTCAGCAGCACGCTTGGCAAACAGTGCCTTGAGCTCCGGGTGTTTGATATCTTCAGCGCAGGTTTTAAACCCTTCCTGGCCGTCTTTGCTGGTTTCGATCAAATCGTTCAGGACGCTAATGGCTTCTTTATTAAGGTCAGTCATTGTTCAATTCCTTACAGGGTTGAGGATCGTGCAATAGAGATTGCAGGGCTCGTGCCAGTTTTTAAAATCGAATAAAACCCTTAATAATCAGCAAGTTACAAAACTCATTAAAATCTGTATCCGGTTTATATGCATGAACTGTCAATTGGCCTTCATGCAAATTGCCTGTATTTTTCATCCTATAGCTTCACGTAATAAAGGCCGCCGCATGAACCCCGAAAAACTCGAACTGTTGCTGACACGCGAAATGCCCTTCGGCAAATACAAAGGCCGCATCATCGCCGACCTGCCCGGCCAGTACTTGAACTGGTTTGCCCGCCAGGGCTTCCCCCACGGCGAACTGGGCGGCTTGCTGGCCCTGATGCAAGAGATTGATCACAACGGCCTGTCGGACCTCCTCGACCCATTGCGCGCCAAACACGCAAAACCCAAACCCCGCCACTGAAAGAGTTGCCCATGCCAAGGATTGAAGACAACGCCCGCGACGAAAACTTCTGGCACGCCATTGCCGAGCGCTACGACGTAGCTCCCGGCCCGATCAATCTGGAAAACGGCTACTTCGGGCGCATGACTCGCGACGTGGCGCAGGACTACCAGCGCAATATCGACTTTATTAACCGCAACAACTCGATCCCTGTGCGCCAGCATTTCGATGTGTCCCGGAACATCGAGATCCGCGACCAACTTGCCGAGCTGCTGGGCGTTGACCCGGCAGGTGTGGCACTGACTTCGCGCGCGTCCGACGCACTGCAATCGTTGATTCGCAACTACAACGGCCTGCAACCCGGCGATCAATTGCTGATCTGCGACCTGGAATACCACAGCGTCGAATATGCGATGCGCTGGGTGGCACAGCAACGCGGGCTTGAAGTCATTGAAATCACCCACAAGCACCCTGCTACTTATGAAAGCCTGGTGGCCAGCTATCGCGAAGCCTTTGTGCGACACCCGCGTATCAAGCTGATGGCCCTTACCCATGTGACCCACCGCACCGGGCTGGTGCTGCCCGTGCAGGAGATTGTCGCAGCGGCCAAAGAGCACGGGGTCGATGTGATACTTGACGGTGCCCACGCCCTGGGCCAGATCGAGTTCGATCTGCAGACACTGGGCGTCGCCTTTGCCGGGTACAACCTGCATAAATGGATCGGGGCGCCGCTGACACTGGGCTGTATGTATATAGACCCGCAGCGCCTGGCCGATATTGACCCCGACATGGCCAGCCAGCATTACCCGGAACCGGATATCCGCAACCGCTCGCCCTACGGCACCGCCAATATCCCGGCCTGGCTGACCCTGCCCACAGTGTTACAGGAGCACCAGGACATGGGCGGCGCACGGGCCAAGGGAGCACGACTGAACTACCTGCGCGATCTGTGGGTGAGTGAGGCGCGAAAAATGCCGGGGATTGAAGTGCTGATCGAAGATGATCCGCGGCTGCGTTGCGCCATTACGTCGCTGCGCTTTACCCATCTACAGGATCAGCAGCCGATGGTTGACCGCCTGCTCAAGGACTACAACCTGTTCACCGTCGCCCGCAATGGCTCGGCGTGTGGCAGTTGCATTCGTATCACTGTGGGTTTAACCACCAGTCTGGATGACATTAATCAGTTGGTCAGGGCGTTGCGCGAGCTGTCACTGGCCCACGCATAACCATTTGATGCTCGCCCCGTAGCAGCTGCCGTAGGAACGAGGCTGCGTTGGCGTGGTGCGGCACTCCGACGAAGCCGTCGTAAAGTCAGACTATGCGTTCTTTCTGAAAAAACCGTGCATTCAGGATTTACGATCGCTGCGCAATCGAACGCAGCCTCGTTCCTACGGCAGCTGCTACGGGTTTGTTGTAATCACAAAAACCCGGGCAAAAAAAAGGTGCGCCGACCAAGCGCACCAAAAACCGTAGAACACACAACATATTCGTAGCTAAAACATCAATCCAGCAGAGCAAGCGCCTCTGCGGTGCATTCCTGGATTCGGGCCCAGTCGCCGTTTTTGATCCACTCGCTGTCCAGCATCCAGCTACCGCCCACACACATCACGTTTTTCAACGCCATGTAGTTGCGAATATTCGCCGGGCCAACCCCGCCAGTCGGGCAGAATTTGACCTCGCCAAACGGGCCGCCCAATGCCTTGATCGCGGCCACACCGCCACTGACTTCAGCCGGGAACAATTTAAAGCGACGGTAGCCCAGTCCGTAGCCTTCCATGATTCCGGAAGCATTGCTGATACCCGGCAACAGCGGGATATCGCTGGCAACGCTGGCCTGGAGCAAGTCACGGGTAATGCCCGGCGTAACAATAAATTGCGAACCAGCTTCTTCTGCCGCCGCCAGCATATGGCGATCCAACACGGTGCCCGCACCTGTCACCAGCTCAGGGCGCTGATCGCGCAAAATACGGATGGCCTTGAGGCCGAACGACGAGCGCAAGGTCACTTCCAGGGCCGTCAGACCACCGGCCGCCAGCGCATCCGCCAATGGCAGGATGTCTTGTTCGCGGGCAATGGTAATCACCGGCAGAATTCGTGCACGTTCACAGAGGCTGTCGATCAGGGCGACTTTATCCGCCATCGATACGTTCGCAATTGTTGTTGTCATGGCAGCTGATCCTTGGCTCATGGGCACCAGTAAATCTCTAACGTAGGTTGCAGAAAGGCACGAATCGGCAAGGCAGCAACATCTGTGCCCCCCAGCGCTTCGTTGAGGGTGTTCAATTTGGACTGTCCCTGGATCGACAGCACTTTGTGCTTCGCACTGGCCAGCAGACTGCGGCTCATGCTCAAACGCTGATGCGGCACGGTTGGCGCCAGCATCGCCCAGCAACGGCGCGGGTTGTCCAGTTGCAGGGCTTCGCTCAGGTTCGGGCTGTTAGGGAACAACGACGCGGTATGCCCGTCATCACCCATGCCCAGAATCAGCACATCAATCGGCGGCAATTCGGCCAGCCCTTGATCCGCTTCCAATGCAGCCTTTTCAACTGTGGCTGCAGCGTTATACAAACCGACAAAACGGGCCTTGGCGGCTGGCCCCTGAAGCAGGTGCTTTTTCAGCAGCCCGGCGTTGCTGTCGGCATGTTCAACCGGCACCCAGCGTTCATCAGCAAGGCTGACGACAACTTTCGACCAGTCGATCGGCTGTTTGATCAAGCTCTGGAAAAATGCCACCGGGCTGCGACCGCCAGACACTACCAAAGTGGCAACGCCCTGAGTGCTGATGGCCTGGTTCAATTCCTCGGCAACACGAGTTGCCAGCCCCTCGGCCATGTGTGCCGGGTTCTTGAAAGTGTGCGCATTGACACCTTCAGGCAGTTTCACATCAGATATCGCCATACCAAGACCTCCCGTCCCGCGTAATCAGAGCAATGGAACTCATCGGCCCCCAGGAGCCCGCCGCGTACGGCTTGGGTGCATCACCGGACTTTTTCCAGCCGGCGATCAACTGGTCGCACCATTTCCATGCTGCTTCAATTTCATCTTTGCGTACAAACAGGTTCTGGTTGCCACGCATGACTTCAAGTAACAGACGCTCGTAGGCATCCGGGATCCGCTCACTGCGATAAGTGTCGGAAAAATTCAATTGCAACGGACCGCTGCGCAGCTGCATGCCTTTATCCAGGCCCTGCTCTTTAGTCATCACACGCAAGGAAATGCCTTCATCCGGCTGCAGACGAATAATCAGCTTGTTGCCGATTTGCAGACGCTGCTCAGGGGCGAAGATGTAGTGCGACGGTTCCTTGAAGTGGATCACGATCTGCGACAGCTTTTGCGGCATCCGCTTGCCGGTCCGCAGGTAAAACGGCACACCCGCCCAACGCCAGTTGCGAATATCGGCACGCAGGGCAACAAAGGTTTCGGTGTCGCTCTGGGTGTTGGAGTTCTCCTCCTCCAGATAACCCGGCACTGACTGGCCTTCGCTGTAACCGGCAATGTACTGGCCGCGCACCACTTGGGTGGTCAGGCCTTCGGCGCTGATCGGGGCCAGTGCCTTGAGTACTTTTACCTTCTCGTCGCGAATGCTGTCGGCCGACAGATCCGCAGGCGGATCCATCGCAATCAGGCACAGCAACTGCAACAGATGGTTTTGAATCATGTCGCGCAGCTGGCCAGCCTTGTCGAAATAACCCCAGCGACCCTCGATGCCGACTTTCTCGGCCACGGTGATTTCAACGTGGGAGATGTAGCGCTGGTTCCACTGGGTTTCGAACAGGCTGTTGGCAAAGCGCAGCGCAATCAGGTTTTGTACGGTTTCTTTGCCAAGGTAGTGGTCGATCCGGTAGGTGCGGTTCTCGGGGAAGAACTGCGCCACGGAATCGTTGACCTTGCGCGAGGATTCAAGATCCGAGCCGATGGGCTTTTCCAGCACCACGCGGGTGTTTTCCGCTAGGCCAACTTTCGACAGGTTCTCGCAAATAGCACCGTAAACCGCCGCCGGTGTGGCGAAGTAGGCAATCAAGCGCTGTTCTGTTCCGGCAAGCTCTGCCAGAGACAAATAGTCTTCAGTCTTGAAAAAATCCACATGCAGATAGCTCAATCGAGCCAGGAAGCGGGTTAGCGCCTCAGCTTCGATTTCCTTGTCGCCCAGGTACTGGCGCAACTGGCTGTCGATATGCGCCAGATGCGCGGTGGCGTCGCCGGGTTCACGAGCCAGCGCAAGAATGCGCGTGTCAGCGTGGAGCAGACCGGCGCGATCCAATTGGTATAAAGCAGGAAACAGCTTGCGCAAGGCCAAATCGCCGAGGGCGCCGAACAAGGCAAAGGTGCACGGTTCAACCGTAATCGAAGGCATGATGTTTGTTCTTTTATCAAGTTAAGCTACAAATACCTTTTTTCAAGGCATCACTCAAGGAAAAATGTAGTAATAAACACAACATTTTCTGAAAATACAGATTCCTGCTAGTGGTCGTCACAGGCCACCAGTAGGATAGGCCACCTTCCAGAACCGCTTTAGTCCGGTTCTTGCATCGCTGACCCAAGGATCATAAATGGACCGCGTGCGAAATTTACTCGAACAGATCAAGGGCCGCCTCGAAGACCTGAACAAGGCCGAGCGCAAAGTGGCTGAAATCATTTTGCAGAACCCGCAGCAGGCAACCCGGTTCAGCATCGCTGCGCTGGCTCAGGCAGCCTCCGTCAGCGAACCCACGGTCAACCGTTTCTGCCGTTCATTTGGCGTCAGTGGCTACCCTGAATTAAAACTGCAACTTGCGCAGAGCCTGGCCAGTGGTGCAGCTTACGTCAGCCGTGCGGTTGAAGCGGACGATGATCCGGCCGCTTACACGCAGAAGATTTTCGGCAGCGCCATCGCCTCCCTGGACAGCGCCTGTCAGGCATTGGACCCCAACCTTGTCAGCCGCGCCGTCGACTTGCTGATCCAGGCTCGGCAGATCCACTTTTTTGGCCTGGGTGCCTCGGCCCCGGTGGCACTGGACGCGCAGCACAAGTTTTTCCGCTTCAATCTGGCGGTCACCGCCCACGCCGACGTACTGATGCAGCGCATGATCGCCTCGGTGGCGCATACCGGCGAACTGTTTGTGATTATTTCCTACACCGGACGCACCCGTGAGCTGGTGGAAGTGGCGCGTATTGCGCGAGCCAATGGTGCCTCTGTACTGGGTTTGACCGCCGAAAATTCGCCGCTGGCCAAAGCCAGTACCTTGAGCCTGAATATCCCGCTGCCCGAAGACACTGACATTTATATGCCAATGACCTCGCGCATTATTCAGCTCACCGTACTCGATGTGCTGGCCACCGGCATGACCTTGCGCCGCGGCGTGGACTTCCAGCCACACCTGCGCAAAATCAAGGAAAGCCTCAACGCCAGCCGCTATCCGGTAGGCGACGAATTCAACTGACAGCCCACGGGGCTTGTAGCCGCTGAGAAGCGCAGCGAGCCCGATATTTTGAAGGTTCTTCGGACCTTATCGCAGCCTCTCTGCGCTCCTCAGCAGCTACACCATGATCTTCCCTCCTCTTCTAAAGCCGCAGTCCCCAGGACGTTTTACTGTCAGATATGACAGGTTACAGCTGTCGAAAACAGTCATAACGTGAACGCCTCGGGGTCATTCTTTAAACGGGGTTCAGTCTCTCCTCTGCCTGCTACTCCTGCCCCTTCATCTTCAGATCGGTCTATCTGAAAAAGCCCCGTGGCAGGAGTTCATGATCATGGCCCAAGAACCGCTCAGTATTTCTGCACCCTCACTGCCAAAAGGCGGCGGAGCCATCCAAAGCATTGGCAAAGGCTGGGCAGCCGTCGGCTTCACCGGCGCAGCGTCAGTCGCCATTCCCTTGCCCATCACGCCTGGCCGCGGCTATGCCCCAGCACTGGGATTGAGCTACAGCAGTGCTGGCGGACGGACAGAGTTCGGTCAGGGATGGTCAATCAACCGGCCCTCGATCAGTCGGAAAAACAACCGGGGCACGCCGCAGTTCGAGCCCGACGCCAATGGCAATATGAGCGAACCGGCCTACCTCTCTCCCAATGGCGATGTGTTGTTGCCTGAGCGCAATGCCAATGGCCAGATCAACACTCGCGATGCATCACGCTTTCGCGACCGGTCGTTGTCTGAAACCTACCGCGTGACCGCCTACAGACCACGGGTGGAAGGAGACTTCAGCACATTCGAACACTATGTAGGCGCAACCGATTCGTTTTGGCTGATCCAGATCGCCGACGGTAGCGTCCATATTTATGGCCATAGTGAAACCGCCCGATTGCAACACCGGCATGACACCTCGACCTGGGTTGCAGAGTGGCATCTTGAAGAGTCGGTCGCGGTGAATGGCGAACATGTCCTGTACGAATACATAGCTGAAAACGATGTATCGCTGAGCACTCTGACAGGGCCCTACGCAGACGCCTGGCAACGCAGGGACAGCAACACCCATCGTTATTTGCAGCGTGTGCGTTATGGCAATCTGACTGGCGACCGGGTGCCTTTTTTGCTGCAAAAGCCAATGGCACCGGTCTGGCTTTTTGATCTGGTGTTCGACTATGGCGAATCCGACGCTCGACTGGTGGCCCAGCCCGAGTACCCGCAGACCGCTGGCCAGTCGTGGCCACTGCGGGCTGACCCGGTCAGCAGTTACCGATATGGCTTCGAGGACCGCACTCTGCGCCTGTGCCATCAGGTACTGATGTATCACTGGTGTGCCGATGGCCCCGACAATACCGGCCCGGTACTGATTGAGGGGAAACCGACGCTGGTCCAGCGCCTGCAACTGGAGTACCAGCAGCAACCGGTTGCGTCATTGCTGAGCACCGCTCACTTGATTGGTTATGTCGGGCAAGAGGCGCAGTTCAACCCGCCGATGGAGTTCGAGTACAGCTCATTCAACCTCACCGCCGGGGAGGCCCGGTTCTCGCCATTTTT
Source organism: Pseudomonas sp. ML2-2023-6 (assembly GCF_037055265.1). NCBI lineage: Bacteria > Pseudomonadati > Pseudomonadota > Gammaproteobacteria > Pseudomonadales > Pseudomonadaceae > Pseudomonas > Pseudomonas sp. ML2-2023-6. Next base: position 4,686,438 of record NZ_CP146347.1, read on the forward strand.
TTCCGAGCAGGCGCCAAGGCTGGACGCGGGCATCGATGCCGGTAACTACCAATTGGTGGACCTGTTCGGCGGTGGCCTGGCCGGAATCCTGTATCGACTGGAAAACGCCTGGTACTACCGGCGCCCCGTCCGTCATCCCTCTCCCGGTCTTGATAAAAACGCGGTGAGCTACGCTGCGCGGGAGTTGCTCAAGCAAATGCCTGCCGCCAACCTGCAATCGCCGACACTTCAAGTTCTGACTGATCTAAACGGTGACGGCAAGCTCGACTGGCTGGTGGCCCAGCCCTCCATTGCAGGTTTTTTCACCCTCGACACCAACCAGCAATGGGACCACTTCACCCCCTACGCAGCCTTCCCCAGCGAATTTTTTCATCCGCAAGCACAACTGGCCGACCTGATGGGAGACGGCCTGTCGGATTTGGCGATGATCGGGACACGCAGCGTTCGCCTGTATGCCAATTTGAAGAACAAGGGTTTCGCTCCCCCCGTCCTGGTCAAACGCCAGGTCGATGAAAGCGCCTTGCCCGTATTCAGTGATGATCGCTACGAACTGGTGGCGTTCAGTGACCTGCTGGGATCGGGCCAGCAGCATTTGATCCGTATTACAGATCAGGCCGTGAGCTGCTTTCCTAACCTGGGGCGCGGTCGATTCGGCGAGCCGATCAACCTTGGCAAACTGGAGTTTGCCGGGGAGTTTAACCCCGCGCACATTCGGCTCGCCGATCTCGATGGTTCGGGTGCCGCCGACATCCTGTATTGGCAAAGTGGCTCGGTGCAGATTTTCATCAACCTCAGCGGGCATGGTTTCGCCGCCCCCGTCACTATTACGTTGCCCGAAGGGTTGCGATATGAGGCGCTGACCAGCGTCAGCGTGGCTGACCTGCAAGGTCTGGGCTGCTCAAGCCTGGTGGTGACCAGCAACACCTGCAAACCAGATCTTGAACCTGTTCATTGGCGCTGCGACTTTGTCAGCAACAGCAAACCGTATCTGCTGTGCGCCACGGACAACAACATGGGCGCTGCGGGCGAGGTTGTGTATCGCTCATCGGCCCAGGAATGGCTGGATGAAAAAGCCCTTCTGCAAGACCCGTCTCAGGCAGTGTCTGAAATGCCCTTCCCCATGCATCTGGTCAGTGAACAACGCCAGTTCGATCAGATTACCGGCAACCACTTATCTCAGTTCTTTGCCTATCGACACGGTTATTACGATGGCGTAGAGCGGGAATTTCGCGGATTTGGGTTGTTGCTGCAAACCGACACAGAGTCTGCACCGGCTACCGAGACCCAAGGATTTAGCGCACCGGTACTGAGCAAAACCTGGTTTCACACCGGCAAGACCCTGCACATGGCCGTTACCGATGCCTGGGCCGACGATGCACTGCTTGCGCCGCTGGGCAGCCCACTGTGCACCCAGTGCGTGGACGGCAACGAGCAGATCCATACCGACTGGGATGCCCCAACCCTGCGCGACGCGGCCCGCACCTTGAGTGGCTCGGTTTTGCGCACCGAAATTCTGGGGGTGGATGGCAATTGCGTGCCTTACAGCGTCACGCAAAGTCGCTATGGCGTTCGCCTGCTGCAAGCGCGCTCGGCACATGACAACTACAGCGTCATGCTGCCTTTCGTCATCGAACAGCGCAGCCTGCAATACGAGCGCCAGGGCGATGATCCGCTCTGCCAGCTCCAGATCAACCTGACCATGGATGAGTATGGCAGCGTAAACCATGCCGTCTCCGTTGCATGCGCCCGACGGGCCGGTGCACGGGCTCCGTACCCGGACGACGAAGATCACGCACACTTGCGCCGTTGGTGGGGCGATGCCTGGGACGACGCCCAACTGCGCTGCTACCTGAGTGAGAGCCATGCGCGGGTGTTGCATATCAAGCAGACCGACTACCTGCGATTAGGCCTGCCCTACCGCAGCCAGGATGTGGCCTACGTCCTGGACGCTGGCGACCCGTCGATCAAGAACATCAGTTATGAAACCTTTATTGGCCCCCAGTCACCTCTGGGCAAAGACCCGCTCAACGGCCAGCGCATGCTGGCGGGCCAGAGCCGCGTGCAATACCAGGGCTGCCCTGACGGGACGGTAAACTTCGAGGCACTGCCCGAATATGGCGAACAGGCCGAACTGGATGCCAGTGCCTTGCAAGCCTATGTGATCAAGGATGCTCAGGGCGCACCGACAAACCTGCTGGGCAACACTCCTGACGAGATCAAGGCCAAACTCGAATCGGCCGGTTATGTGGATGTCGGTCTGTGGCGGCCCACCAGCAACACGGTCGATGCCAGCACCAGCCTGTGGGCCGCACGCACGGGGTATTCAACTTTCGCCGCGATTGAGCATTTCAACAAATTGCTCGAGCAAAAACCGGTGGTATGGGTCAAACCGTCCAGGGTCAGCTATGACCCCCTTTGGTTACTACCGGAAAAATTTACGGCACCTGACGAGGGTGTGACTGAAGTGGTCTACGACTACAAATCCTTGCAGGCCAAATGGATTCGTGACCCCAATCAGAATGTTAACGAAGCCCGCTACGATGCGATGGGCAGGCTGGTGCTGAGCACGTTCTGGGGCACCGAGTGGAACGACACAACCCAGGCGGTCATGGATGTCGGTTTTGGCACCATGGCCAGCCATACGCAGGCCACGGCAAGCGCTGGGCAGGCCATTGCCGACAGCTCGGTGATGGGCGACCTGGCCTCGGCCATGTTCTACGAACCCTGCAGCTGGATGGGGAAGGCGCCGCAGAACCTGCTGCCCAATGGCGTAGCGCTGGGGGTGCTGATGCCCACCGGGCATTTACGCGCCAGTGCGCGCAAACGCTTGGCCAACGGTGAGTACCCGCAAAGCCAGATCTCGGCTCAAACCTGCGCAGCCTTGTTGGCCTTGCCTCGCGAACCGGCCTATTGCGCAGTTTTGCAGGCTGATCGCTACCCGAACGACCCGCAACGCCAAGTACGCATGTCCATCAGTGCCTCGGACGGGTTTGGCCGAGCCTTGCAAAGCAAACAGAAGGTCGAACCGGGGCAGGCCTACGCAGTCGACGACCAAGGCAACCTGAGCATTACGGGAGGCCAGCCAGCACAGGTACAGGCCGCCGAGCGCTGGCGTGTCAGCGAGCGCGTGGAATACAACAATAAAGGCTTGGCGGTTCGCGTCTACCGGCCTTACTTCGCCGATAAGTATCGTTACATCAACGACGAGTCCTTTCGCCAGTTCGGTTACAGCGACCAACAGTTCTACGACCCGCTGGGCCGCCCGACCAAAACCATTACCGCCAGTGGTTATTGGCGGCGCCAGACGTACCTGACCTGGTACAGCATCAGTGAGGATGAAAATGACCTGTATCTGGAGGCCTTCCCCCTCAAAACCATGAGCAGCGTCGGCGATACAGGAGGCTTGCAATGACTATCAGCTTGCGCAACCGGCAGGATGCAATGACCCCGATACTCACAGTCATTGAACCGCGCGGGTTGGCTGCCCGAACAGTTGCCTACTATCGCAGCAACCTCGAAGAACCTGTCAGCGAACGTGTAACTCGTCAACAATTCGATGCCGCCGGGCGACCCATCGCGTGCACTGACCCGCGCCTGGGCGCCCCCAATCAAAGCGCCGTATTCAGTCTGTCCAACCGGGTACTGTTAACCGACAGCGTTGATGCCGGTTGGCGTTTGCTTCTGGCTGACGCAAATGCCAACAACGCTGAAAGCTGGGACAGTCGAGGCAGCCATTGGCGGACCGAGTTCGATGAATTGGCACGACCGGTCTCCATTAGCGAACAAGGACCGGGCCAGCCTGAACAGGTTATTACGCGTCTTGGCTATGGCGCTGTTTCTGCGCCAGCCGCTGCACACAACCAGTGCGGTCGTTTGGTTCGCGACGATGACAGTGCCGGCACACAACTCTTTGCCGATTACACATTATCGGGCACCGCCTTGAGTGCAACACGACACTTTTTAACCCGCCTGCAGACGCCTGACTGGCCGCAGCCCGTAACCGAACGCGATGCGTTACTCGAACCCGGAAGTGGTGCAACCACTAACTGGCAGTACAGCGCCCTAGGCGAAACAACCTGTCAGATCGATGCCTCGGGTCATCAGCAACGCACGAGCTACAACGTTGCAGGTGAAGTCAACGGCGCAACCCTGCAACTCAAAGGCGGCACGCAAACTGCTGTTTTCCACAGCGTGGCCTATAACGCCTTTGGCCAAATTGAAAGCCAGACCCTGGGCAATGGCGTCACCCGCACCAGCCAGTACGACCCTGCCAGCGGACGCTTGATAAAACTCACCTCAACCCGGCCCGGTAGTACCCTGCAGTCGCTGAGCTATCAGTACGATCCGGTGGGCAATGTGCTGCAAATTGAAGACTTTGCCCAATCTGTACACTTCTTTGCCCATCATAAAACCTCACCCATCAACACCTATCGCTACGACAGCCTCTACCAATTGATCGAAGCTACCGGCAGCGAAGCACTCGGGGCCAGCATTGGCCCGCATTTACCTGAACTTGCGCCCAACCCGGGCGATTTGAGCCTGTTGGTCAATTACCGCCAGACCTATCAATACGATGCGGGCGGCAATCTGACTGAACTACGTCATACAGGCCAGCAGAACTACACCCGCACGATGCTGATCGCGCCCAAAAGCAATCGTGGTTTGACCCAGGTTGAAATACCGGACTTTAACGCGGCCTTCGATGCCAATGGCAACCAGCAAGCCCTGCTACCCGGTCAGCCCCTGAGCTGGGATAACCGCAATCAATTGAGCCGAACCGTACAAGTCAGTCGCCAGGGAGGCAGCGATGATGAGGAACGCTATATCTACGACGCCAGCGGCCAGCGCCTGCGCAAAGTCGGCACCCGACAGGCAAAAATGGTGACCCATACCTCAGAGGTGCGCTACTTGCCGGGGCTGGAAATACATACCCACGAAGGAGAACGCCTTGAAGTCGTGATCGCGACTGCCGTTCGCTGCCTGCATTGGGCACACGGCAAACCCGACGCGGTCGAGAATGACCAGTTGCGCTACACCCTGGATGACCACTTGGGTTCAAGCACCCTGGAACTGGACGCACACGCCAGCCTGATCAGCCATGAAGGTTATTACCCCTATGGTGGTACAGCCTGGTGGTCAGCGCGCTCCGCCGTTGAGGCAGCCTATAAAACCATTCGTTACTCGGGCAAGGAGCGCGATGCCAGTGGGCTTTACTACTACGGCATGCGCTATTACGCGCCATGGTTGCAGCGGTGGATTAACCCGGATCCGGCGGGGACTGTGGATGGCTTGAATCTGTATCGAATGCTGCGCAACAACCCGCTGAACTTTGTTGATCCAAATGGCAATGCGCCGCAAGAAGTCGAGGCGGCCTATAACCATATGCTCAAACATGGCGAGGCGTGGGAGGACATAAGAACCCAAGGCAACGGTTTCACCGCCATCAGTGAGTTATCCGATAGAAATATGGCGAGGCTTAAGCAAGACCTGGACTTGTCAGCCGCAGAAGAGCTGTTCGTCACGGGGTTTCAAGAAGAAGTATTTAACCTTGTGCACTTTTCAAACAAGGATTTTCGCGACAGCAGTGGCGCACTGACGCTGCAGTCGAGAAAGCAGCTGCAAAAAAACAAAATCACCTTCGATAAAAACAATACCGAACTCTTGGACATCGAAAGTTTCGCTACAAACGATTTCGTATTTTTTTCACTAGAGGCCGGCGAAAAAAACCAGAAAGAAAAGAGCCGATTCGGTGAGCATCGATACCGGACGGTCCTGGAACCCATGCATGAGTATCACGACGTGGCGCATTTAGAGCTGACCGACCTTGCGCAAATTGATCAGAGACCCGTAACGAACCCACCCGCATGGGTAGCACATGGGGATAAATATCTTTTTTTCAGGTCAGCCGAGTCAAACACAATTCTGCCTTCCATCTTTATGGGCATGGACATGATTGAGGGCCTTGCACTCAGCATTGTGAACGAGCTGCAACCGTTCAGCGGCGACACAAAAGAGGCTGTTTTCGAGTTGCAGCGTTCCGGGCAATCGGACGTGGTTATGAACAGTTTGTTTCGACCACAAATACTCATACCCCACAGCCTGACTATTTCGAAATCAAACCTGTCTTATAAAGGCCCGGCAAAAAGTACAGCATCCGCTGCAAGCTCTGCCCCCATCGTCAAGCATTTCTACGTTTGATGAGAAAAGAGGCTGTGAGCAAGCCGCAACATTAACCAGCCACCAACCCCGCCCTCGCCTGCAAACTCAAATGAGCTTTCTCGCCGGGGGCCAGGGTCTGGTTATGCGTGCCGCCACTGGTGGACTCCACGCACACAAAACCCATCACTTCATTCCAGCTCACGCCCAGCAATGGCCGCTTGCCCGGATGCCAGACCACCGTGTTGGCCTTGACTCCCGTGTCGATACTCAACGCTCTCTGCCAGGCGTGATCGTTGAGCTGCATTTCGCCGTCATGCTGGAACACCCGCTGGCAACCGCCTTCCACCCGCAGCTCGCCCTTCTGCTGACAAACCTCACGGTTCAACTGATCGTAGCCCTGCACACCGTCCAGACCGGACAGCGCTATCTCCGCGACATCACCAATACGCCAGTAAGCGCGTAATGCTTGGCTGACCTGGCACGGCTCATCGTCCTGATGTTCGGTACTCAGGCGCAGCTCCATTTCTTCACCCAGACGTGCATGCAAATCGACCTGCCAATCGCACAGCTGCAAACGCCAGTGCAGGGTCACACCCTCTTCATCGGTGCTGCTGTCGAGCAGCTTCCAGTCGATCAACCGCGCCCAACCATGGGATGGCCACGCGTTTTCACTGGGATGGCGGCCATACCAAGGCCAGCAAATAGGGACCCCACCGCGTATGGCACCCACTTGTGGCCATTTGGCTGCGCACCACAACCACGGCTTTTGCCCGGTTGGTTGGAAGTGCAGCAATTGCGCGCCCTGACGGCTGAATACGGCCTGGCAATGTGGGTGATCGATCACCAGTACGTCGCGTTGCTGAAAACGCTCCCACTGAAAAATCGGCTGTTCGCGTTTGGATTTGAAGAAACGGTGAAGCGGATGCTCATGCATGTGCCGCAGTCCTGAAAATCATACGCCGAGGTGTGCAGCCCCGAAAAAAAAACGGATAGCCAAGGCTATCCGCTGGAAAAGCAAGGAGCTTAGCGCAAGAACCCTAGAACACCGACTGAATTTTCAGTCCTGCTACCAATGCGTTATCTACCTGGTCCACACCACCCGGGTGAGTGATGTATTGCAGGTTTGGACGCACGGTAAGCCAGTTGGTCACGTGGAAGCCGTAGTTGATTTCGTAGTTGTACTCGGTAGAGCGCAATGGCGAGTACAGCGGATCGCTGTAGTCGGTGGCGCCAATGGCCGCGTTGGCCAGCTCGGCGTTTTTCTTCACCTCGTCGTTGACATGGATACGGGCAAAACCGATACCTACGTCATCTTTTGGACGCGCATCGAACGGGCCCTTGTACACGAACATCAGCGACTGGTAGTTGTCGACGATGTTGGTGTCCTTGTCGTGGAAGGTGGCATTGGCAGCAATGTTCAGGCCGCGGGAAGCATCACCGTTATGGGTGGTGAGTTGCTGCTGCGCAACAAACCAGTAGCCGCTTTTGCTGTTGCGAACGCGGTAGCTCTGGCCGGTGGTTGCGGCGTCATTGCCATTGATGTCTTCGCGCAGGTCATCGGCCGGCGCGGTGCTTTTGTAGTAACCGACACGGTATTCACCCGGCAGGCTGTTGACCTTCGGCGACCAGACCAGTTCGACCGGCAGGACGGTGCCCTTGGTGCCGCTGCCGCTGAGCTTGAAGCCATTGCCGTGTTCAAGCTGCGACGGATTCTGGTTGTACGCGCCGATCTGCGCATAGAACTCGGGCGAAATATTATATTTCACACGCAGTGCAGCCTGGCTAACCGGCCAGTTGTACCAGATGTTGGTGGCCCAGTTACCGACCTGGGAGCCGCAGAACGCCAGGTTCTGGAATTCGCACGGGAAGGTGTTGAAGTCTTCGCCTTCACCGAAGTAACCGGCCTTGACGTCCAGTTTGCCGTCGAGGAACTGGTGCTGAATCCACAATTGGGTCAAGCGCACCATATGGCCACGGCCGTAGACTTCCTGGGAGGAACTCAGAGTGCCGGCACGCGGGTCGCCGACACGGTCATTGGAGATGTTCTGGCCATTACGGTTGGTGAGTTGGATCTTGGCCTGGGTGTTATCCCAGCCCCACAGTTTCTGCAGGTCCAAAGCCACGCCCAGACCGAACTGGTCGCTGTAGCGCGCAGTCTTGTCGTCGTTGTAACCGCCATGCAGGTTGGCACCGACTTCACCAACGTAATCGGCCTTGATGTCGATGCCCTGTTCAATCAGTTTAGTCCGTTCACCGCCCCAGTCGCCGGTCATCCATTTCGAGTCGGCGCTGAACGCTTCGTCGGCGTAGACACTGCTTGCACCCAGGCTTAGCGCGATAATTGCCGACAGCTGGCAGGCCAGACGGGTGCGGGTCATTCTGTTAGTCATCCCTTAATCCTCGTTGTTTTCTTATTGGCATTGTTTAACGCGGCACAACTCAAGGAGGCCTGGTCACAGGCTCCCTGTTCCGACTTAACGACCCTTGAATTGCGCCACGTTATCTGCCCGGCCGTGGGTCTGAGGCGAACTCATCGCTCCCAGACGCTCGCCCGTATTCGCATCAAACAGTAGCACTTTGGCCGGATCGAACTGCAAATTGAGGCTCTGTCCCACTAGCGGCGCATCATCAGGGGCCATTCGGCAGCAGACCTTGCTCCCGTTCAGGTTCACAAAAACCAGGGTGTCAGGGCCTGTGGGCTCGATGACCTGCGCTTCAGCACGAATCGTTGGCAAGCCATTGGGCTCGGCGGGTGCCAACACAATCTGCTCGGCGCGAATGCCCACAATCACATCACGATCCTCCAGCCCGGCGTCCTGCATGCCCAGCGGCAACTCGCAGCGTGCCTGCCCGCTGTCGAGCAGGGCCAGCAACCGTCCTTCGCGACGCTGCAGGCGCAGGGGGATGAAGTTCATCGGTGGCGAACCAATAAAGCTGGCCACAAACAGGTTGGCCGGGTCGTTGTAAATCTGCTTGGGCGTACCGAACTGCTGGATGATCCCGTCTTTCATCACGGCCACTTTGTCGCCCAGGGTCATGGCTTCAATCTGGTCATGGGTGACGTAAACGGTGGTGGTTTTCAGGCGTTGATGCATCAACTTCATTTCAGTGCGCATTTCGACCCGCAGCTTGGCGTCGAGGTTGGACAGCGGCTCGTCAAACAGGTAAATCTTCGGCCGCCGCGCCAGTGCCCGCCCCATCGCCACGCGCTGTTGCTGACCACCCGACAACTGACCAGGCTTGCGGGTCAGCAGGTGCTCGATTTGCAGCAGCTTGGCAACCCGTGCGACTTCTTCTTCAATCGCCTCCGCGCTCATTTTGCGGATCTTGAGACCGAAGGCGATGTTGTCGCGCACGTTCATGGTCGGATACAGCGCGTAGGACTGAAATACCATGGCGATATCACGGTCCTTGGGGCTCATGCCGCTGATGTCGGCATCGTCCACCAGAATCGCCCCGCCACTGATGGTCTCAAGACCGGCAATGCAGTTCATCAGGGTCGACTTACCGCAGCCCGAAGGTCCCACCAGAATCAGAAATTCGCCATCGTTGATTTTCAGTTCAATGTTTTTCAGCGTGTCGGGCAAACCCTTGCCGTAGGATTTATTCACGTTACGTAATTCGAGAGTAGCCATGCCTTACCCCTTGACCGCGCCGGACGTCAGCCCGCGCAGAAAATACTTGCCCGCAAAAATGTAGACCAGCAGCGTCGGCAGCCCCGCGATCATGGCCGCAGCCATATCAACGTTGTATTCCTTGGCGCCGGTGCTGGTATTGACCAGGTTGTTCAGCGCCACCGTAATCGGCTGCGCATCCCCACTGGCAAACACCACACCAAACAGAAAGTCGTTCCAGATTTGAGTGAATTGCCAGATCAGACAGACCATCACGATCGGCACCGACATCGGCAGCAGAATCCGCCCGAAAATAGTGAAAAAGCCCGCCCCATCAAGCCGCGCAGCCTTGACCAGGGCATCCGGGATGCTCACGTAGTAGTTGCGGAAAAACAGCGTGGTAAAGGCCAGGCCGTAAACCACGTGCACCAGCACCAGGCCGGTGGTGGTGTTGGCCAGGCCCAGCTTGCCAATGGTGAACGAGGCCGGCAGCAACACGGTTTGAAATGGCAGGAAGCAGCCAAACAGCAGCAGGCCAAAGAACAGTTGCGAACCGCGAAAGCGCCACATCGACAGGACGTAACCGTTCATGGCCCCGATAAAGGTCGAGATCAATACCGCAGGGACGGTGATTTTCACCGAGTTCCAGAAGTACCCGCCCACCGTGTCCCAGGCCTTGATCCAGCCAATACCGTCAATTACTTGCGGCCAGCTCAGCAGGTTGCCGGTGCGGATATCTTCAGGGCTTTTGAAGCTGGTAAGCAGCATCACCACCAGCGGGATCAAGTAGATCGCGGCAGCTAGAATCAAGGTGGCGTAAATCGCCAGGCGGCTGAAGCTCAATCGTGGTGCCCCGATCCCGCTCGTCATATTAGTCATGGCGTTTATTCCTCAGTTCGGAATACAGGTACGGCACGAGGATGGCCAGAATCGCCCCCAGCATCATGATCGCACTGGCAGAACCGACACCCATTTGCCCACGGCTGAAAGTGAAGGAATACATGAACATCGCGGGTAAATCCGAGGAGTAGCCCGGGCCACCGGCGGTCATCGCCGACACCAGGTCGAAGCTCTTGATCGCAATGTGCGCAAGGATCATGAAGGCGCTGAAAAACACCGGGCGCAGGCTTGGCAACACGATGCGCAGGTAGATGGTCGGCAGGCTCGCACCGTCGACCTGGGCGGCACGAATGATCGACTGATCGACCCCGCGCAGACCGGCCAGAAACATCGCCATCACAAACCCGGAAGCCTGCCATACCGCCGCGATCACCAGGCAGTACACCACCCGATCCTGATCCAGCAGCCAGTCAAAACGAAAGCCTTCCCACCCCCAGTCGCGCAGCATTTTGTCCAGCCCAAGGCCGGGATTGAGCAGCCACTTCCAGGCCGTACCGGTGACGATCATCGACAGCGCCATCGGGTACAGATAAATCGTGCGGATAAAGCCTTCCTTGCGAATCCGCTGGTCGAGCAGAATCGCCAGGAACACGCCGATGACCAGGCTGATGGCGATAAACATCCCGCCAAATACCGCCAGGTTTTTACTGGCGACCCACCAGCGGTCGTTTTCCATCAAGCGTGCGTATTGCTGCAAGCCCACCCATTTGTAGCTGGGCATAAAACTGGAGTTGGTGAACGAAAGCACAAACGTCCACAAAATGTAGCCATAAAAGCCAACCAACACGATCAGCATGCTCGGCGCCAAAACCAGCTTGGGCAACCAGCGTTGCAGCGCATCAAAGGGCGAGGCCTTGCTGAACACAGCCACGGAACTCATCGAAATACTCCCGAGAGGGTATGCCGGCATCCGCAAACGCAGATGCCGCACAACCTGGGGTCATGGGGTGCCACGCCTGAGCGTGGCAGGTCAGAGCAACGAATTACTGCGCAGACTTGATCGCGGAGTAGAGCTTTTTGCCAGCAGTGGCTGGATCCGCATTCTTGTCACTCATGAAGTTGCTCACGGTGTCAAAAATCGCGCCTTGCACCGCCAGCGAAGTGGCCATGTTGTGCGCCATGCTTGGCAACTGGCTGTTGGACTTGCCCGCTTCGGCGAAGTCTTTGGCTGACGCCTGGCCACAGCTGTCGAACTTGCTCATGTCCAGATCGTTGCGTACCGGAATCGAGCCTTTGTTCTGGTTGAACACGTACTGGAATTCAGGTTCGAGGGCGATTTTGGCCACATCGTTTTGCGCTGCGATATTGCCTGGCGTGTTGTTTTTGGCAGACAGTTTGAACATCGCCAGCGAGTCGATGTTGTAAGTGAAGCTGCCCTTGGTGCCGGGGAAAGGCACGCATTCATAGTCTGTGCCAGCCTTCTTACCCGCAGCAGCCCACTCGCTCTTCGCCCAGTCACCCATGATCTGCATACCGGCTTTGCCGTTGATCACCTTGGCCGCTTCCAGGTTCCAATCCTGGCCGGTGCCATCCGGATCCATATAGCTCTGCAGTTTTTTCAGGTTGGTGAAGACTTCGGCCATTTGCGGGCCGGTCAAGGTTTTTTGATCAAGATCAATGAAGGCTTTTTTATAACCGTCAGGCCCCATGACGCTCAGCACCAGGTCTTCAAAAACCGTGCTGTCCTGCCAAGGTTGGCCACCGTGGGCCAGAGGTATAAAGCCCGCGGCCTTGAGCTTGTCGCCTGCGGCATAGAGCTCTTCAAGGGTGGTTGGTGCTTTGTCGATGCCGGCTTTTTTGAACACTTCGGGGTTGATCCACAACCAGTTCACCCGGTGAATATTCACCGGTACAGCCACGTAATGGCCGTTGTATTTCATGGTGTCGGATACGGTTTTGGACAGCAGCGCGTCCCAGTTATTAGTCTTGGACACCTCATCGAGGTTGGTCAGCAAACCGAGGGCGCCCCAGTCCTGCAAGTCAGGGCCTTTGATTTGTGCAGCTGACGGCGGGTTGCCTGACACGGCGCGGGTTTTAAGCACGGTCATGGCCGCTGCGCCACCACCACCGGCCACAGCGCTGTCCTGCCAGGTGTAACCGTCTTTTTCGATCAGCTTTTTAAGAACACCAACCGCCTTGGCTTCACCACCGGACGTCCACCAATGCACGACTTCAACCGTACCTTTGGAATCGGCAGGGGTGCTGGCATAGGTATTCAGGGGGAATAGAGTGGCAAGCGAAATGACAACGGCGAGGCGACTGAATGAATTCATGACTGATCCTTTCTTGTTGTTATAGCTGTGCAAGTCTTTTGCTTGCGCTGCCAAAGAGTGTATCCATCACTACCCGCCCCCGCGTAACGAAGAGACGCGCATATGTCACAACCTTGTGACACAGAGGTTTGGGCGATTTTCGATGCTGAAGGTTTTACGACAATGTCTGACACCGGGTTCCTGTAAGCCACCAAGCTGGGCCCACAACCGAAGTAAGGCATTTTCCGCATTACATGTAGGACGCATCCCGAAGTCGTTTTCCCACGTTGTACCAGCAAAAAACTTCAGCGAGTCTGCTGCACATCGTCACGATTAAAGAACGGATGCCGGTCCCCATCAGGAGATGTGACTTATGCCAAGCCCACGCGCAACGACCCGTAATCACTGTTTCATTTACCCGCTTGAATACCCGGACGGTCGCGCCTACGCCTGGAAACTGGACATTCAGCGCTCCGGCAAGATGCATCTGCACCTCTTCGACTTTGCCGAGTACGGAGGGGAAGCTGCAGCATTGGACGCGGCCGAAAACTTGCGCAACCAACTGGTGCTGAAAATGCCCCAGGCCTTCACTTATGAGAGCCGCCAACGCCTGATGCCGCACAACACCAGCGGGCACCCCGGGGTTTACCGGGTTCTGTCCAACCACATCGATTACTGGCGCGCGACGACGCGTATTCACGGTTACAACCTGAGCAAGAGCTTTCGCGTTGATCGTTATGGCGATGACGAGGCCAAGCGGCTGGCACTGCAAGAGCGCCAGCGGCAATTAAGCCTGTGCAACGAGCCCTATGACGTGGCCATGGAAAAACTGCAGCAGCACTTCAGCCAGACCAGCAGGCGCGTGCGCGAAAACCGTATCAACGCTGCGATGAATAGCCCCCGCCGACCTGAAGCCATTATCGAAAAGGCTTCAGCATCCAACCTGGAAGTCTTGTTGCCCATCAGTGCCGAGCAGGCGAGCCTGTCGATCAGTCGCCATTTCGCGGCAAGTACAAAGTAACCCGCAGGCCGCCGACGCGCAGGTTCTGCAAACTGACTTCACCGCCGTGGCTGTGGGCGATGCTGCGTGCGATACCCAGCCCCAGCCCGTAGCCCTGCTGCTGCCCGGCCAGGCGAAAGTGAGGCTCAAACACTTGCTCAAGCCGCTGTTCGGGAACGCCCGGCCCTTCATCGTCAACGGTCAGCACAAAAGCGTTTTCATTGTCATCAATACGCAAGTGCGCGTTTTTACCGTACTTGAGTGCGTTATCGATCAGGTTGCCCATGCAGCGCCGCAAAGCCAGCGGTTTGCCCGAATACGGCCAGAGGGCCCTCCCCTGTAACGTCACACGGCCATTTCCCTGCGGGAGCAAATAAGGCTCGATCAAGCAATCGAGCAGGTGATTCAAGTCCACTGCCTCGATATTTTCGTGAATATCAGTGTCTTTCACACATTGCAGCGCACCTTTGACCAGCATCTCCAGCTCATCCAGATCGCGACCGAACTTGTGTTGCAGTTGCTCGTCGTCCAGCAGCTCAACGCGCAGGCGCAGGCGGGTAATGGGCGTGCGCAAATCATGGGAGATGGCACTGAACAATTGACTGCGCTCGGTCAAGTAACGACTGATACGCGCGCGCATGGTGTTCAAGGCACGCCCCACCTCGACCACTTCGCTGCCACCGCCCACCTCGACCGGTTTGACCTCATCCTCGCCCAGCGACATATCGCGGGCAGCCCGGGCCAGACGCTTGAGCGGGCGACTTTGCCAGTGCACCAGCAGCCCGATAAACAACAATAAAAAAATGCTGCTGAGGACGATAAACCACACCTGCAATGCCGGTAGGCCCTCTTCTTCAAGGCTGGTGTAGGGCTGGGGCAACAGGGACGCGATGTACAGCCATTCGCCCGGCACCATCTGAATTTGCGTCACCAGCACCGGCGGATTGACCGGTTCCAGGGTCAACGCAAAATGCGCCCAGGAACGTGGCAGCTCATCGAGCTTGAGACCAGCATTGAAAATACGTAAATCCTGCGGGCTGACAAACCTCACCGACATGTCGACGTTGGGCCCTACCGACTCGCGCAACACCTGATCCACCGCATCCAGCACCGCCTGCTTGCGCTGGGTCGGCGGCAACACTTGCATGTCCAAAGGCTTGTCATTGAGGCTGACGACAAAACGTGTACCGCCCATGCTGCGCAATTGATCCAGTACCAGCGGACGATAGGCCAATGGCAAGGAGCGCAGGTAGGTCACGGTCGCGTTCATCGAGTGCGCCATGCTGCGCGCACTGTTGACCAGGCCTTCAAGTTGCGTGGTACGCAACTGCGACAACCAGATAGCACTGGACAGGGTTTGTGCCAGCAAAATGGCGAGCAAGGTCAGCAGCAACATGCGGCCCAGCAATGAGCGGGGCAAATGCCATTTGCGCAGGAATTTAAAGGTCATTGCCGAACGAGACCTGAGCCGCCAACTGATAACCACTACCGCGGATGGTACGGATCAACCGCGGTGGTTTGTCGGTGTCGCGCAAGCGTTGGCGCAAGCGACTGACCGCCATGTCGACGATCCGGTCCAGCGGCATCAGGTCCCGCCCACGGGTAGCGTTGCCGATGGTGTCACGGTCGAGAATCTGCTGCGGGTTATCCAGAAACAACTTGAGCAAGGCGAAATCAGCCCCTGACAGGATTACCTCTTCGCCATCGGAATGAAACAGTCGATGGGTCACGGTGTTCAGTCGCCAGTCTTCAAAGGCCAGGACTTCGTTGCCCGAACTCGTATTGGCAAATTGCGCCCTGCGCAATAACGCCTTGATCCGCGCCAGCAGCTCGCGGGGGCTGAAGGGTTTACCCAGATAATCGTCGGCGCCCAGTTCAAGGCCAATGATCCGGTCCGCCTCGTCAGAGCTGGCGGTCAGCATAATGATCGGAATCTGGGCAAAACGTGGATGTTGACGCACCCAACGGCACAAACTGAAGCCATCTTCGTCGGGCAGCATGACATCAAGGATCAACAGATCGCTGGCCGCCGCATCCAGCGCTTCGCGAAACCCCGCACCATCGCCCACGGTGCGCACCTGAAAACCGGCGCGAGTGAGATAGAGATCAAGCAGTTCTCGGATTTCCTGGTCATCATCGACCAGCAAAATGGATTTGCCGGGTATGGTCACTGTGGTGTTCCTTATTTTTATTGGTAACCGCTGCCGCAGGCTGCGATGGCTTTGAAGGGCCTTCGGCCCTTATCGCAGCCTGCGGCAGCGGCTACAAGGTTTACGCGTTTTAGCCAAACGCTTGCTGCAACGCCACTCCCGCACCGATCAAACCAGGGTACGGTGCCGTCACCAACCACACCGGGATGCCCTTCAGGTAATCACTCATACATCCCTTGTCGGCGAAGCTGCGGGCAAAGCCGCTGGCCAGGAAGATATCGGCAAAACGCGGAATCACACCGCCCACGATATACACCCCGCCACGCCCGCCGATGGTCAGCACATTGTTGCCCGCCACACGTCCCAGCCAGCAACTGAAGTGCTCCAGCACCTGCAGCGCCACCGGATCCCCTTCCAGCGCGGCGGCGGTGATCGCACGGTCGCTGTCCAGCACCGGGGTATGACCATCCACTGCACAAATCGCCCGATAGACCCGCGGCAAACCGCTGCCGCTCAAAATGCTTTCAGCACTCACATGGCCAATTTCGTTGTAGATGTGTTGCCACAACTGCACTTCACGCGGGTTGCTCATGGGCAGGTCAACGTGGCCGCCCTCCCCCGGCAAGGCCATCCACTGCGCCTCGCCAAGATTGAGCAGGGTGCCCACGCCCAAGCCGGTTCCAGGCCCGATAACCACCGATGGCCGCGTCGAGTCTGCAATACCCGGGCAAACCTGGCGCACGTCATCCGGCTGCAGGCGAGTCATGCCCAGGGCCATCGCACTGAAGTCATTGATCAGCAGCAGGTTGTCGACTTGTAACGCTTGGCAGAACCCCGAGCGGCTCAAGCGCCAATGGTTGTTGGTAAAGCGAAACTCATCGCCACTCACGGGGCCTGCGACTGACAAACACACCGAACCTACAGAGCCCAGAGCCAGGTTCAGGTCGTGCAGATAAAGCTTGATGGCGTCTTGCGGGCAGGCAAAATCTGCCGTGGCCAGCACGCGGACCGAATGCAGCTGGTCGTTTTCCCACAGCGCAAACCGTGCATTTGTGCCGCCAATGTCACCGACCAGTGCGAGCTTCATTTCAAATTTTCCAGAGACGAGGTAAAGGTGCTCGCGCCCTGCTCGGCCGAACTGAAGGCCTGACGCATAAACGCAAACAACTCACGCCCGGTGCCGACGGCATTATCCAGAGTGCCGATGGCCGGGGTGCGCGCCGCGAATTCTGCCTCATCCACCAGCAGTTGCAATGTGCCTTTGACGCCATCGACACGAATCATGTCGCCGTCCTGCACTCGCGCCAGGGCGCCGCCAATCGAAGCCTCGGGGCTGACATGAATCGCTGCCGGGATTTTGCCCGATGCGCCTGACATCCGCCCGTCAGTAATCAGCGCCACCTTGAAGCCCCGGTCCTGCAACACACCGAGGAACGGCGTCATTTTGTGCAGCTCGGGCATGCCATTGGAACGCGGGCCCTGAAAACGCATCACGGCGACAAAATCGTGTTCCAGTTCGCCCGCCTTGAATGCATCGGCCAGTTGCTGCTGATCCTGGAACACGCGGGCCGGGGCTTCCACGATTTGATGCTCCGGCGCGACCGCCGAGACTTTCATCACCCCTCGGCCCAGATTACCTTCCATCACCCGCAACCCGCCCTCGGACGAGAATGCACGGGCAACCGGGCGCAGGATCGCCTCATCGAGGCTTTCAATCGGGCCTTCGCGCCAAACCAGTTCGCCATCCACCAGGAACGGTTCACGGGTGTAACGGCTCAGGCCATAACCCGCCACGGTGTTGACGTTTTCGTGGAGCAGACCGGCTTCGAGCAGTTCTCGAATCAGGAACGCCATACCGCCCGCGGCCTGGAAGTGGTTGATATCGGCTTTGCCGTTTGGATAGACGTGGGACAGGGTCGGCACCACCTCGGACAGGTCGGCCATGTCCTGCCAGGTCAATTGAATGCCCGCTGCCATGGCAATCGCCGGCATATGCAAGGTGTGGTTGGTCGAACCGCCGGTAGCGTGCAGCGCGACGATGGAGTTCACCAGCGAGCGCTCGTCAACGATTTCGCCCAATGGCATGAAGTCACCATTTTGCTTGGTCAGACGGGTAACCTGGTGAGCGGCTTCGCGGGTCAGCGCATCACGCAATGGCGTGTAGGGATTGACGAAAGAGGCACCCGGCAAATGCAGGCCCATCACTTCCATCAACAACTGGTTGGTGTTGGCGGTGCCGTAAAACGTACAGGTTCCAGGGCTGTGGTAGGACTTCATTTCCGACTCCAGCAGCTCCTCGCGGCTGGCCTTGCCTTCAGCGTAACGCTGACGCACGTCGGCTTTTTCCTTGTTGGAAATCCCCGATGGCATCGGCCCACCCGGTACAAAAATGGTCGGCAGATGCCCGAAGCGCAGTGCGCCCATCAGCAGGCCCGGCACGATCTTGTCGCAAATCCCCAGCATCAGCGCCGCATCGAACATGTTGTGCGACAGCGCCACGGCCGTCGACAACGCGATCACTTCGCGGCTCAGCAAGCTGAGCTCCATGCCCGCCTCGCCTTGGGTCACGCCATCACACATGGCAGGCGTGCCACCAGCGAACTGACCCACCGAGCCAATTTCGCGCAACGCTTTTTTGATTTGTTCAGGAAAGTGTTCGTAAGGCTGATGAGCCGACAGCATGTCGTTATATGACGAAACTATTGCAACGTTGGCAGCGTTCATCATCCGCAGGCTGTTTTTATCTTCTGTGCCGCACCCGGCCACACCATGGGCAAAGTTGGCACATTGCAGCTTGCCGCGTTGCGGACCGTCACTGGCGGCGCCGCGAATAAGTGTCAGGTACGCCTCACGGGTGGCACGACTACGGGCAATAAGACGCTCGGTGACTTCAAGAACGCGGGGATGCATGTGTTGAACTCCAGGCTAACGGATGTGGCGACCTGTACGTGTCCTATGCTGATCGAAGGGTGCAGACACACGACTTCAATCATTCGGACCCGTTGATTCAGGTCACTCGTTGTAGATAAAACAAAATATTGCCACTTAAATGGCTTGTTTTCTATTTTTATGCGAATAATCTTGTAATTCCAACAACAAATCGATGGCAGGCGCTTTCCATGACTCTACGAATCGCAATCAATGGTTTTGGCCGGATCGGCCGGAACGTCCTGCGCGCACTGTATACCCAAGGTTACCGCCAGGACCTGCAGATCGTCGCCATCAACGATCTGGGTGACAGTTCGATCAACGCTCATCTGCTCAAGTACGACACCGTTCACGGCACGTTCGACGCCAGCGTCGAGCATGATCAGGAGAGCCTGACCGTCAATGGCGACCGCATTAGCGTGTCAGCCATTCGGAACCCGGCTGAACTGCCGTGGGCGGCGCTGAAAATTGACGTGGTGTTTGAATGCACAGGTTTGTTCACCGATCGCAGTAAAGCCGAGGCGCATATTATCGCCGGTGCCCGTAAAGTGATTATCTCTGCACCAGGTAAAAATGCCGATGCGACTGTGGTCTACGGTGTTAACCACGACATTCTGCGCCAATCCCATCAAATTATTTCCAATGCGTCCTGCACCACCAACTGCCTGGCACCGGTGGCGCAAATCCTGCACCGCGAGTTCGGCATTGAAAACGGCCTGATGACCACCATCCACGCCTACACCAATGACCAGAACCTGACCGACGTTTATCACTCGGACCCGTACCGTGCACGCTCGGCTACCCAGAACATGATCCCGAGCAAAACCGGCGCCGCCGAAGCTGTGGGCCTGGTATTGCCAGAGCTGGCCGGCAAGCTGACCGGCATGGCCGTGCGGGTTCCGGTGATCAACGTGTCGCTGGTCGACCTGACCATCGAGCTCAAACGTGAAACCACCGCGGCTGAAGTCAATGCGCTGTTTAAAGAGGCCAGCCAGCACTCCAAGGTACTGGGTTACAACAGCCTGCCGCTGGTATCGAGCGATTTCAATCACAACCCTCTGTCGTCCATTTTCGACGCCAATCACACCAAAGTAAGCGGCAAGCTGCTTAAGGTTCTGGCCTGGTACGACAATGAGTGGGGTTTCTCCAACCGCATGCTCGATAACTGCCTGGCGCTGTACAACGCGGAGTAACGCGATGATCGGTATCAGCTTCACCACGGCCACCTTGGCGGCGCGCAAGCGCATCGCCCTGGTGGCCCATGATCACTGCAAAGGCTTTTTGCTGGAGTGGGCCGAGCGCCATAAAGAGGAACTCGGCCAGCATGACCTGTGTGCCACTGGCACTACCGGCCTGCTGTTGAGCCAGCGTCTTGGGCTGCCGATCGAAAGCATGATCAGCGGACCTTTGGGCGGCGATCAACAGCTTGGCGCACGGATTGCCGAGCAGCGGATCGATATGCTGGTGTTTTTCTGGGACCCGTTCGAACCTCAGCCCCACGACCCGGACATCAAGGCCCTGCTGCGAGTGGCTGCAGTATGGAACATTCCGGTGGCCTGCAATGAATGCAGCGCGGACTACCTGCTCAGCAGCCCATTGATGAGCCAGGCCCACGAACACCGCATCCCGGATTACAGTGCGTATTTGAAAGGACGGGCGTAAGTCTGGGCACCTATTGTGTAGCAGCTGCCGAGGCATGAGGCTGCGTTCGGCTGCGAAGCAATCGTAAAATCATAGTGTTCGGTGGGTCAGGAAAACCGTGCATTCAGGGTTTACGGTCGCTTCGCAACCGAACGCAGCCTTCGGCAGTTGCTACAGGATAATTACACCTTTTTAAAACATCACTTGACCAACAGCACGGATGATAAGCATTATCATTCGCTCAAAATCGGTCGGGTAGCACAGTGAGCCAGTCCCACTTCAATCAAGTCTTCCTTACCCAACGGGTAACCTTGCTGCGCACTCTGGAGCGGATGGTCAACAACCACAGCACCGCCGAGGACCTGCTGCAAGAGACCTACTTGCGCGTAACCCGGGCCTTGAGCGAGAGCTCCGTCGAGCACCTTGAACCCTTTGTCTTCCAGACCGCACGCAACCTGGCGCTTGATCACCTGCGCGCCCGCCGTATTCAGTCACGCACCGTGGTCGAAGATGTGCCACTGGAAGTCATCGAAGGCGTCGCCTCCACCCACAGCACCCCGGAAGAAGCCCATCAAGCCGCGCAACTACTGGAGCGTTTGAGTGTGAGCCTGAGCCAGCTAAGTGCGCGTCAACAACGGATTTTCATCCTCAGCCGCCTGCATGGCTGCAGTTATCAAGAAATTGCCGAAGAACTTGACGTGTCACTGAGCACCGTTCAAAAGGAACTCAAATTGATCATGGCAATCTGCATCGGGGTAGCCGACAGACTTGAACGCCCTTAACCTTAAGCGGTGATGCCTGTAAGAACGCTCTGAAACTGCCAAGGAACATCCGTGACGGACACTCACAAATCTGCCGTGCCTGAACTGGCGCAAGACGTGCTGCAAGACAGCGCCATGGATCAGGCACTGGACTGGCTGATTACCCTTGAGTGTGCGAGCGACGAACAGCAAACCGCCTTCGAAAACTGGCTGAATGCCGACCCGGCCCATGCCCGGGCCTTTGCCAGGGCCAACGCGATCTGGAATGGAGAGCCGGTGCTGGCCGCCGCGCAAACCCTGCAGACCCATCGCACACCCAGCCTGCTGCGACGCATCGGGCGGCATTGGAAACACTTGGCAACCGCAGCGGTGGTAATTATCAGCGTGGGCAGTTACAGCAATGTGCCCTTGCGCCTGCAAGCCGATCATTTGACCGTGATCGGCGAGCGCCAGCGTCTGCAACTCGAAGATGGCTCCAAAGTACTGCTTAACACCAATTCCGCGTTCTCCAGCAAGGTGGTCAACGCCCAAGGCAGCGCTCGCCTGTACCAGGGTGAGGCGTATTTTGAGATCCCGGCCAATCTGGAATTCCCGCTGGTGCTCGATGCCGGCCCCGTACGCGTGAGTGTGCGCGACACCGACTTCGCCGTGAGTTACCTCAATGGGGAAGCCCAAGTACGAGTGCAGCGCGGCGATGTGGACTTGCGGGTGAGCAGTGCCGGTACGCAAATGCGCCTGTCTGCCGGCAACAGCGTCAGCATTGGCCCCAACGGTTTCAGCAAGACCGCCAAACTTAACCCCCAGACCGACCTGGCCTGGGTTCAAGGACGCCTGGTGTTTGAGAACTGCCCCATGGGCAAAGTGCTGGACGAAGTACGGCGCTACTACCCCGGCTGGATCGTCAACAACAACGACAAACTGGCCAGCGTCGCCGTGACCGGTAACTACCGGCTCGATCAGCCGCTGGACATCCTGCGCTCGCTGGCTCACATCACTTCCAGTAACATCTCGGAATTCCCGGCGCTGGTCATTCTCAATTAAATGTTTGAGATGCTTCTGTGGGAGCGAGCCTGCTCGCGAAGGTCGCAAACGGTAGCGCGCTTTCGCGAGCAGTCTCGCTCCCACAGTTGAGGTCACAGGGACCTTGAGTAACTAGCATCACAATTAAATGTAGGTTTTTTTACTCGATAGCCGTAGGTCATTCGTCTCGTTGTAGTCAATGCAACTGATTCGCATTTTGAATCAGCTTCGCAACTATAAGATTCGTTCACCTCGGAGCGCTATCAATGCCCACTCGTTTCAACAGCCGGCCCTCATCCAACGTCCGCACAGGCGGTTTGCAGCAATGCACATTGTCGTTGTTGACCGCTGCCATAATTTTGGCTGGCGTACAGGCGGCTCCAGTCCTGGCGGCAACCGATGAGCAGCCGGCTACGCGTTCCGTGGGTAACTACAAGTTTGCAATCACGCAACAGCCACTGGCCTCTGCCCTGAACGATTTCAGTACAGTCACCGGCTGGCAGGTCGGCCTGCCGGCTGAGCTGGCGCAGAACGTTTCTTCACCCGGCGTACGCGGCTCGCTGTCCCCGGAAAAAGCTCTGGAGCGTTTGCTGATCGGTACCAACCTGGGCTACCGCAAACTGAGCAACAACAATATCGTGCTGGAAAAGCGCAGCGGCACCACCGGCACCCTGGCCCTGCAACAAGTGACCATTAGCGCCACCCGCCAGGAGCAGGATGTGAACTCGGTGCCCAGCACCGTCAGCGTCCATGACCGCCAGGATATGGACCGCAATAACGTCAATACCATCAAAGACCTGGTGCGGTATGAGCCGGGTGTTTCGGTAGGTGGTGCCGGTCAGCGTGGTGGTATCAGTAACTACAACATCCGCGGCATCGATGGCGACCGGATTCTGACCCAGGTCGATGGCGTAGAAATCCCCAACTCGTTCTTCAACGGCCCTTACGCCAAGACCCAGCGCAACTATGTCGACCCGGAAGTCATCAAGCGCGTCGAAATCCTGCGTGGTCCGGCGTCAGTGCTGTACGGCAGCAACGCCATCGGCGGCGCCGTCAGCTACTTCACCCTGGACCCGGATGACATTATCAAGCCAGGCCAGGATGTCGGTGCCCGCCTTAAAACAGGTTACAGCTCGGCCGATCGCAGTTGGCTGAAATCAGGCACCGTGGCCGGGCGCTCCGGCGAATTCGACGGCCTGCTGCACCTGAGCCAGCGTGAAGGTCACGAAACCAAATCCTATGGCGATCACGGCGGCACCGGCCTGTCCCGCACTGCGGCCAACCCCGAAGACGTGAAAACCACCAACGTACTGGCCAAGGCAGGCTGGAACTACAACGATGATGATCGTCTTGGCTTCACTTATGAGAAGTACAAGGACCGTCTCGACATTAATGAGAAAAGTGCGGTCGGCGGTCCGTTCGGCAAAGGTGTAGGCCAAAACATGTACCGCTCCCGTGACGGTAAAGACACCATCAGCCGTGAGCGTTTTGGCCTTGAAAACAGCATGGTGCTCGACACCCTGCTGGCCGACCACTTCAAGTGGAGCCTGAACTATCAGATCGCCAAGACTGACCAAAAGACCCTGGAGGACTACTACGTCCCGTTCTCCCGCAATGTAATGCGCTCGCGTAACACCACCTACGAAGAAAAGACTTGGGTACTCGATGCCCAGGCGGACAAAGCCTTCAATATTGGTGACACCGATCACTTGCTGACCTACGGCGCCACCATCAAGCACCAAAAAGTCACCGGTTCGCGCAGCGGCTCGGGTACTTGCCTGGCAGTGGGTACAGGGTGCCCGTCCGTTGGTGCCGACAGTTCAAAAGACTATCTGGTCAAATCCAGCGATTTCCCGGACCCGACCATCAACACCTATAGCCTGTTCGCCCAGGATCAGATCAGCTGGAACGACTGGACCTTTATGCCGGGCCTGCGTTACGACTACACCAAGCTGACGCCGCACATCACTCAAGAGTTCCTGAACACCGTTAACCCTGAAAATCTGGACACGGTCAGCGACAAGGAAAAGGTCTGGCATCGCCTGTCGCCCAAGCTAGGCGTGACCTATGCGTTCAACGACAACTACACCTGGTACGGCCAATATGCCGAAGGCTTCCGTACACCGACCGCCAAATCACTGTATGGCCGCTTTGACAATCTTCAGGCTGGCTACTCGGTTGAGCCAAACCCGAACCTGGAACCGGAAAAAAGCAAAAGCTACGAGACCGGCTTGCGCGGCAACTTTGACGCTGGATCATTCGACGTTGCGGTTTTCTATAACAAGTACCGCGACTTCATCAATGAAGACGCCATCACTCCTGGCTATGACGACCTCAAGTTCCGGGCCAACAATATCAAGCACGCCACCATCAAGGGTGCAGAAGTGAAAGGTCGCTTGAATCTGGACGCCTTCGGCGCGCCTCAAGGCCTGTACACCCGTGGCTCGGTGGCTTATGCCCACGGTCGCAACAACGACACCGGCCAGCCGATCAATAGCGTCAACCCGCTGACCGCCGTGATGGGCCTGGGCTACGAGCAGCAAAACTACGGCGGTCTGGTGAGCTGGACCCTGGTCAAGAACAAGGATCAGGTAGACGACACCAGCTTCTTCGCCCCGGATGGCACCAGCACCCAATTCAAGTCGCCGGGCTATGGCGTGCTCGACCTGACCGGTTTCTACAAGGTCACCAAGGACGTCACCGTCAACGCTGGCCTGTACAACCTGACCGACAAAAAATACTGGAACTGGGATGACGTGCGCGGCTACGACAGCGTGGGGGAAGCCGGTGTGCTGAACCCGGCCAATATGGAGCGCTTGACCGCTCCAGGCCGCAACTTCGCAATCAATCTGGTCTGGGATATCTGACCTCAAAGCTCACCGCGCAGGCTTTTGCTCTGCGCAGTGAGGATTTTTTACTGTGATGCGTCTTCCTGATCGTCTAGTTACAAAGCGCATCTCATTCTCAAGGACATTTGCATGACCACTCCAGATTCCGCACCGCGTCCCTCCGAGCGTTCCAAGCGTCTGACCTTGGCCACCCGCCAGACTCACGACACCCTTGGCGAAAAAGTCATGGGCCGCGACCCATTTGGCAGCCTCGACAACTACACCCATTTCGCAACCGCCCAGTACCTGTTCCTGACCGAGCTGGCAGCGCTGCACACTGACCCGCGTCTGACCCAGCACATCCCCAACCTGCCTGAGCGTTGCCGCGCAGAACAGATCAAGGCTGACCTGCTCGACCTGGGCGTAGAACTGCCGGCACCTGTTACCGGTGCGGTGTCCAACCCGAGCAAAGCCCAGGCGCTGGGTTGGGTGTTTGTATCCGAAGGCTCGAAACTGGGCGCAGGCGTACTGATCAAGCAAGCCCGCTTGCTGGGCCTGAGCGAAACCCACGGTGCCCGTCACATGGGTGAGCCTGCCGAGGGTCGTGGCCGCAACTGGAAGAGCTTTATCGAGATGCTCGACAGCGTCGAACTCACTTCTGAAGAAGATGCAGAACTGGAACAAGCCGCTAATGATGCTTTCAGCCGCTTTACTTACCTGCTGGAACAGACGTACGTGAAACAGCCAGAACTGGCTTAAGCTTGTTGCCCGGCCAGTACTGGCTGACCGGGCGTCCTTTATGCGTCTTGAGCTTATGACCCGCCAAACCCGATCCTCGTCGAAAATCACTCGCATCCTGTTCGGCTTGCTGGCCTACGTGAGCCTTGGCATTGGCCTGATCGCCATTGTGATTCCTGGCCTGCCAACTACCGAATTCATTTTGCTCGCTGCCTGGGCCGCGACCAAAAGCTCCCCGCGCCTGAGTGCCTGGCTCGAAAATCACCGTTTGTTTGGCCCGATCCTGACTAACTGGCGCAACGGCAAAATCATCCAGCGCAAGGCCAAGGTCAGCGCCACCATCAGCATGCTGCTGTGTGCAGGGTTGATGCTGTATGTGCTCGACCACCAATGGCCGGTCTTCCTCGCCATTGCCGGCATGAGCATGGGCAACCTGTGGATCTGGTCACGGCCGGAGCGCTTACCTGTTGCAACTGCAAAACAACCGTAGTAGCTGCCGAAGGAACGAGGCTGCGTACGGCGACGTAGTCGTCGTAAAACATGAATCCCGTTTTTACCTGACACAACCAAATTGCCTGACTTTACGACGGCTTCGCCGCCGGACGCAGGCTCGGCAGCTGCTACAAAATAATCACAAGCTTATAAAACCGCCATAGAGCGCATACGCCGCCCCCAGTGCAGTCATCAGCACCGCCGCAAAAATCACCTTCTCCCATGTTTTGAACAGAGGTTCATTCTGTTCACGCTTGGCCTTGGCAAAAAAGAAAATCCCCGGGGCATACAGCAACGCCGACAGCAACAGATACTTGGGGCCCGCCGCATACAGCAACCACATCGCATAGATCAGCGCGACAGCCCCCACCGCCAGGTCCTTGATGCGCCGACGACCCGCCCGCTCGTAAGTCTCGCCCCTTATGCACAACAGCACCGCATAGGCGGCCGACCACAGGTAAGGCACCAGAATCATCGACGAGGCCAGGTAGATCAGGCTGGTATAGGTGCCGGCAGACACCAGGGTGATAATCAAAAAAATCTGGATCATCGAGTTGGTCAGCCACAAGGCGTTGACCGGTACATGGTTGGCGTTTTCCTTTTTCAAAAACGCCGGCATGGTTTTATCCCTTGCCGTGGCATACAGAATTTCTGCACACAGCAACGCCCACGACAACAGCGCCCCCAGCAACGAAATCGCCAAGCCTATACTGATTAGAATCGCCCCCCACTCCCCCACCACATGCTTGAGTACACCGGCCATCGACGGGTTCTGCAGCTTCGCCAGCTCCGGTTGGCTCATGATGCCCAGCGACAGCACGTTGACCAGCACCAGCAACGCCAGCACGCCGAGAAAACCGATGACGGTGGCCTTGCCCACATCCGAACGTCTTTCGGCCCGCCCCGAGTACACACTGGCGCCTTCGATGCCAATAAACACAAACACCGTGACCAGCATCATGTTGCGCACCTGGTCCATCACACTGCCCAGGCTCGGGGTCTCGGCCCCCCAAAAATCCCGGGTAAAAATATCCGCTTTAAATGCCACACCAGCCAACACGATAAACATCACGATCGGCACGATTTTGGCGACGGTGGTCAGCTGGTTGATGAACGCTGCCTCCTTGATCCCGCGCAGCACCAAAAAGTGCACACCCCACAACAGCAGCGACGCACAACCGATGGCAATCGGCGTGTTGCCTTGCCCGAACATCGGGAAAAAATAGCCCAGGGTACTGAACAGCAACACGAAGTAGCCGACGTTGCCCATCCAGGCGCTGATCCAGTAACCCCAGGCGGACGAAAAACCCATGTAATCGCCGAAACCGGCCTTGGCGTAGGCATACACCCCGGAGTCGAGTTCCGGCTTGCGATTGGCAAGGGTCTGAAACACAAAGGCCAGCGCCAGCATGCCCACCGCAGTGACCGCCCAGCCGATCAACACGGCACCGCCCGCTGCACGCTCGGCGATATTTTGTGGCAGCGAAAAAATCCCGCCGCCAATCATCGAGCCAACCACCAACGCGATCAGGGCGTTTAGCCGGAGCTTCTGTGTCTGTTGCGACATCGCCACCTCTGCTGCTGTTGATTTAAAACTCAGGGCTATAAAGCTACAGCCGCTCACCGACTAAATATATGAACTAACCGAACGTTTAATAGGGTTGCGCAATAAGCCGGCCATTCTTAATTGCGAACCTTTCTATTGAAACCTAAAAAACTGTTCACATATAGATGACGATTTAATTTCGTCGACAGGTTCATGAAACATGGCAATGAAATTTGCATATCTGAAAATACTGGCTAGCTTCAATCCCCACGACCCTCCGGTCAACGAACGTATTAATACCTGAAAACATGTCTGGAGTAAGGCTTTCAGGAAGCGTCATAAAAATACGTCATCGCGACCTTCCCCGCTCTATCAACAATGGAATGTAGTAATGCCCTGATCTATGTCAAACGGCTCGAATACTAATGGACTTACTTTGAAGCCTCACTTCTCCTGGATTGGAGTTACTACAAATGTCTGATACTCCTGGAAAACTGCGACTGGGTGCGCTGGTTGCTCTAGTAGTTGGTTCAATGATTGGCGGTGGCATTTTTTCATTGCCGCAAAACATGGCCGCCAGTGCCGATGTGGGTGCAATCCTGATCGGTTGGGCAATCACCGCAGTCGGTATGTTAACCCTCGCTTTTGTGTTCCAAACCCTCGCCAACCGCAAACCTGACCTCGACGGCGGCGTCTATGCCTACGCCAAGGCCGGCTTCGGCGATTACATGGGTTTCTCATCCGCTTGGGGTTACTGGATCAGCGCCTGGCTGGGTAACGTCGGCTACTTCGTGTTGCTGTTCAGCACCTTGGGTTACTTCTTCCCGATCTTCGGTGAAGGCAACACCCCTGCGGCCATCATCGGTGCCTCAATCCTGCTGTGGGCTGTGCATTTTCTGGTACTGCGCGGGATCAAGGAAGCAGCGTTCATCAACCTGGTGACCACCGTTGCCAAGGTCGTACCGCTGGTGCTGTTTATCCTGATTGCCATCTTCGCGTTCAAGCTGGACATCTTTACCAGCGACATCTGGGGCGTGAAAAACCCGGATCTGGGCAGCGTGATGGACCAGGTGCGCAACATGATGCTGGTCACCGTATGGGTGTTCATCGGTATCGAAGGCGCAAGCATCTTCTCTTCCCGTGCCGAGAAACGTTCGGACGTGGGTCGAGCCACCGTGATCGGTTTTATCACCGTGCTGCTGTTGCTGGTACTGGTGAACGTGCTGTCGCTGGGCATCATGACTCAGCCTGAACTGGCCAAACTGCAGAACCCGTCGATGGCGGCCGTGCTTGAGCATGTGGTCGGTCACTGGGGTGCGGTGCTGATCAGCGTCGGCTTGATCATCTCGCTGCTGGGTGCCCTGCTGTCCTGGGTACTGCTGTGCGCCGAGATCATGTTCGCGGCGGCCAAGGACCACACCATGCCGGCCTTCCTGAAAAAGGAAAACGCCAACCATGTTCCGGTCAACGCCCTGTGGCTCACCAACGCCATGGTGCAACTGTTCCTGATCATCACCCTGTTCTCGGCCAGTACCTATCTGTCGCTGATCTACCTCGCGACCTCGATGATTCTGGTGCCTTACCTCTGGTCTGCGGCCTACGGCTTCCTGCTGGCGGTGCGTGCCGAGACTTACGAGAACGCCCTGGCAGAACGCAAGAAAGACTTGATCATCGGTGGTATCGCGCTGATCTACGCCATCTGGCTGATCTATGCCGGCGGCCTCAAGTACCTGCTGCTCTCGGCCCTGCTGTACGCACCTGGCGCCATTCTGTTCGCCAAGGCCAAGCGTGAAAGTGGCCAACCTGTTTTCACCAACATCGAGAAAGTAATTTTTGCCGCAGTAGTGATCGGCGCCCTGGTGGCTGCCTATGGTCTCTACGACGGCTTCCTGACCCTGTAACAACCTGTTTGTGTACTTTGGAGGATGACTGTAATGACCACGGAAAAAGTGAAGTTCGGCGTGCATTCCGAAGCCGGTAAGCTGCATAAGGTTATGGTGTGTTCCCCAGGCCTGGCTCACCAGCGCCTGACCCCAAGCAACTGCGATGAGCTGCTGTTCGATGACGTGCTGTGGGTCAACCAGGCCAAACGCGATCACTTCGACTTCGTCACCAAGATGCGCGATCGCGGTATTGATGTACTGGAAATGCATAACCTGCTGACCGATATCGTCGCCATGCCAGAAGCCCTGGACTGGATCCTGGACCACAAAGTGACCCCCAATCAGGTGGGTGTGGGCCTGGTCAACGAAGTCAAATCCTGGATCAAGAGCCTTGAGCCACGCCAGGCGGCCGAATACCTGATCGGCGGCGTGTCGGCAGACGACCTGCCAGACAGCTTTGGTGGCAAGACCATTCAGATGTTCCGCGATTTCCTCGGCCACACCAGCTTTATCCTGCCACCGCTGCCCAACACTCAGTTCACCCGTGACACCACCTGCTGGATCTACGGTGGCGTGACGCTGAACCCGATGTACTGGCCAGCGCGTCGTCAGGAAACCCTGCTGACCACGGCGATCTACAAGTTCCACCCCGAGTTCACCAACGCCGAATTCCAGATCTGGTACGGCGACCCGACAGTCGACCACGGCAACGCCAGCCTTGAAGGCGGCGACGTGATGCCCGTCGGCAACGGCGTGGTACTGATCGGTATGGGCGAGCGCACCTCGCGTCAGGCCATCGGCCAACTGGCGCTGAACCTGTTCAAGAACAAAGCGGTAGAACGCATCATCGTGGCCGGCATGCCGCGCTCACGCGCCGCGATGCACCTGGACACCGTATTCAGCTTCTGCGACCGCGACCTGGTCACCATCTTCCCTGAAGTGGTGAAGCAGATCGTTGCCTTCTCCCTGTATCCGGATGACAAGAAACAAGGCGGCATCGATGTACGACGCGAAGAAGGCAGCTTCCTCGAAGTCGTGGCCCACGCCCTGGGTCTGAAGAAACTGCGCGTCGTCGAAACCGGCGGCAACTCTTTCGCCGCAGAACGCGAGCAGTGGGACGACGGCAACAACGTGGTGGCGCTGGAACCTGGCGTGGTCATTGGCTACGACCGCAACACTTACACCAACACCCTGCTGCGCAAGGCTGGCGTTGAAGTCATCACCATCAGCGCCTCCGAACTGGGACGCGGCCGTGGCGGTGGCCACTGCATGACCTGCCCGATCATTCGCGACCCAATCGACTATTAATCACCCCATTTGATTGCTTGCGCGGGCCCCTACGAGGGGCCAGTGCAAGCCGGTTAACCCAAAACCAAGGAGATCACCATGGCTTTTAACATGAAAAACCGCAGCCTTCTGAGCCTGATGCACCACACGCCACGTGAGTTGCACTACCTGCTCGATCTGTCCCGCGATCTCAAGCGCGCCAAGTACACCGGTACTGAAGAGCCGCACTTGAAAGGCAAAAACATTGCGCTGATTTTCGAAAAAACGTCGACCCGTACCCGTTGCGCATTCGAAGTTGCAGCCCACGACCAGGGCGCACACGTGACGTACATCGACCCGGTTTCCTCGCAAATCGGCCACAAAGAAAGCATGAAAGACACCGCCCGCGTGCTGGGCCGCATGTTTGATGCCATCGAATACCGTGGCTTTGAACAAGCCATTGTGGAAGAACTGGCCAAGTACGCTGGCGTGCCGGTATTCAACGGCCTGACCGCTGAGTTCCACCCGACGCAAATGATCGCCGACGTGCTGACCATGCGCGAACACAGCGACAAGCCGCTGCACAACATCAGCTACGCGTACCTGGGCGATGCCCGCAACAACATGGGTAACTCGTTGCTGCTGATTGGCGCCAAGCTGGGCATGGACGTGCGTATCGCCGCACCAAAAAGCCTGTGGCCGGAAGAGTCGTTCGTCAAACAGTGCCAGGAATTCGCCAAGGAAAGCGGTGCCAAAATCACCCTGACCGAAGACCCGAAAGCTGCGGTCAAAGGCGTGGACTTTATCCACACCGACGTCTGGGTATCGATGGGCGAGCCGGTTGAAGCCTGGAACGACCGTATCAAGCTGCTGCTGCCTTACCAGGTCAACAGCGACATGATCAAAGCGGCAGAAAACCCACGCGTGAAGTTCATGCACTGCCTGCCAGCGTTCCACAACTGTGAAACCAAGGTTGGCAAGGATGTGGCCGAGCACCATCCAAACCTGAAAAACGGCATTGAAGTGACCGAAGAAGTGTTTGAGTCCCCGGTCAACATCGCCTTCGAGCAAGCCGAAAACCGCATGCATACCATCAAGGCGATCCTGGTAGCGGCGCTGGCTGATATCTAAGCCTGGCCCACAGTAGATGTGTAAACACACATCTACTGTGGGAGCGAGCCCGCTCGCGAACGAGCTTCGCGAGCAGGCTCGCTCCCACACAAGGCGTTCTCACACTTCTATAAGGACATCCTGTATGCGTATCGTCGTTGCACTGGGCGGTAACGCCCTCTTGCGTCGCGGCCAGCCCATGACCGCCGAGAACCAGCGCGAAAATATCCAGACCGCTACCGCCCAAATCGCTCGAATTGCCCACGGCAACGAGCTGGTAGTAGCCCACGGCAATGGTCCTCAGGTCGGCCTGCTGTCGCTGCAAGCCGCCGCTTATACGGCAGTAGCCCCCTACCCGCTGGATGTACTCGGTGCTGAAACCGAAGGCATGATCGGCTACATGATCGAGCAAGAGCTGGGCAACCTGCTGCCACCAGAAGCGCCTTTCGCCACCCTGCTGACCCAGGTTGAAGTCGACCCCAAAGACCCGGCGTTTCAGAACCCGACCAAACCCATTGGCCCGGTCTACACCGAAAGCGAAGCCAAGAGCCTGGCCGCTGAAAAAGGCTGGAGCATTGCACCGGACGGCGACAAGTTCCGCCGCGTGGTAGCCAGCCCGAAACCCAAACGCATCTTCGAAATTCGCCCGATCAAATGGCTGCTGGAAAAAGGCACCATCGTGATCTGCGCGGGCGGTGGTGGGATCCCGACCATGTATGGCGAAGACGGCAAGCTGCGCGGCATCGAAGCCGTAATCGACAAGGACCTGGCCTCCTCGCTGCTGGCCCAACAGCTGGGCAGCGACCTGCTGGTGATCGCCACTGACGTGAATGCTGCCTTTATTGACTGGGGCAAGCCAACGCAGAAAGGCATTGCTCAGGCTCACCCGGATGAGTTGGAAAAGCTCGGTTTTGCCTCCGGTTCAATGGGACCAAAAGTGGAGGCTGCCTGCGAGTTTGCCCGTAAAACCGGCAAGACCGCTGTGATCGGCGCACTGGCGGATATCGAAGCAATCGTTCAAGGTAAGGCCGGTACTCGCGTCAGCACCGAAAAACCGGGTATCACTTACTTCTAAGTCCCTGGGCAGGCCCCGGGGTCTGCCCTTTTTCCCATAGCATCAAGGAGTACCCCTATGGCCTCGTTCGAACCCGGTCACCTGCATATCCATCGCGAACCGCTGCAGCCGGGCGACTTTGGGTATGACATCAAAATTGATTACCAGGTCGTTCAGGATCCCAAGGAAGGCAAGTCGATGCAGTTCGACATGCATGGTCAGATCAACCAGAAGGACTTCAAAGAGTCGTTCACCCTGCCCAAGGACCTGGCTTACAACTTTGCCCATGACGCATTCCAGATTGCCGTGAAACACGGCATTCCAAAAACCGCAGACATCCGCGCGATGCACGGTTACTACGACAAGATGTTTGCCGACGTCCTGGCCCAGCTCAACCACAAGCCTGGCGACCCGATCAAACCTGAACATCTGGAGTAATTCAGCCACTTGATGATGGCTGCGCTTTTGTGGGAGCGAGCTTGCTCGCGATGCAGGCAACGCAGTTTTACTGTTAGGCCGTGTTGATGCCATCGCGAGCAAGCCCGCTCCCACGGAATTTCACCTATCCTCCCCGCCAAGGCATACTGGCCATCCCCGCTGGCCAGAAGTGTTCCTTGTTCCCATGCGTATCCATGTCAGTTTTATCGACCGTGTCGGCATCACCCAGGAAGTCCTGGCCCTGCTCGGCGGGCGTAACCTCAACCTGGATGCGGTGGAGATGGTCCCGCCCAACGTCTACATCGATGCCCCGACCCTGAGCCCGCAAGTACTCGACGAACTGCGCGAAGCCCTGTTCAGCGTCAAGGGCGTGCAATCGGTGACAGTGGTCGACATCCTTCCCGGCCAACGCCGCCACTTGCAACTCGACGCCTTGCTCGCGGCCATGACCGATCCGGTACTGGCGCTGGACAGCCAAGGCCATGTGCTGCTGGCCAACCCGGCACTGGTGGCCCTGTACGGCCATGAACCGACCGGCGAAAGCATCGGCGAGCTGTTCACCGACCCCGGACTGCTCGCCGTGCTGCTGGAAAACGGCTTTCGCCTGCCATTGCGCGAAGTCACACTCAACGGCCATCCGTTGATGCTCGATGCCACGCCGATCACCGATGCGGGTGCCCTGCTGACCCTGTATCAACCGAGCCGTATCGGCGAGCGCCTGGCCGCGTTGCACCACGACCATGCCGAAGGCTTTGATGCCCTGCTCGGCGAGTCGCCTGCGATTCGCACGCTTAAAGCCCGCGCACAGCGTGTGGCCGCGCTGGACGCGCCCTTGTTGATCCAGGGTGAAACCGGTACTGGCAAGGAATTGGTGGCCCGCGCCTGCCATGCCATCAGTGATCGCTTTGGCGCGCCGTTTCTGGCCCTCAACTGCGCTGCACTTCCGGAAAACCTGGCCGAAAGCGAGCTGTTCGGTTATGCCCCCGGCGCCTTCACCGGTGCCCAGCGTGGCGGCAAGCCGGGGCTGATGGAGTTGGCCAACCACGGTACGGTTTTCCTCGATGAAATCGCCGAAATGTCCCCCTATCTGCAAGCCAAGCTGCTGCGCTTTCTCAATGACGGCAGCTTCCGCCGGGTGGGCGGCGAACGCGAGGTCAAGGTCAATGTGCGGATCCTCAGTGCCACTCACCGCAACCTGGAAAAAATGGTCAACGAGGGTACCTTTCGCGAAGATCTGTTCTACCGACTGAATGTGCTCAATATCGAAGTACCGCCGCTGCGCGAGCGCGGCCAGGATATTTTGCTGCTGGCGCGCACCTTCATGCAGCAGGCCTGCACTCAGATCCAGCGCCCGGTGTGCCGACTGGCACCGGGCACCTACCCGGCCCTGCTGGGCAATCGCTGGCCCGGTAACGTGCGCCAATTGCAGAACGTGATCTTTCGCGCTGCCGCCATTTGTGAAAGTAACCTGGTCGACATTGGCGACCTGGACATCGCTGGCACCTCGGTTGCACGGCAAAGTGACGGCGAGATTGAAACCCTTGAGCACGCCGTCGAGTCCTTCGAAAAGGCGTTGCTGGAAAAACTCTACGTCAGCTACCCCTCGACCCGCCAACTGGCCAACCGCCTGCAAACCAGCCACACCGCCATTGCCCACCGGCTACGCAAATACGGCATCCCGGGTAAAGCCTGACGCACTCATTCCCCTGTGGGAGCGAGCCTGCTCGCGCGTGAATCGACCCGTAATCACGGTCAGACCGCGTCGCATGCATCGCGAGCAGGCTCGCTCCCACAGAGCCCTCCCCTCGCCCGTATCGATATCACTCCAGTGGAGCGATATCGATACAGCCCCTCTAAACCGCAGCCACGCAAGGCTTTGATCCTCTTGAATTTTTTTATTGCCCTTGTGCTGTAGCGATTTCGCTACAGCACAGTTGTAAATCTGATCCTTATAAATACACAACTAATTGATATATATGGATATTTATAAACTGGCAGCCATTTTGCAATGAACTCTCAATAAGCTCGGTCTTCACGAGCATTTACCTGTGACCACCAGACATGTCTGGCCCTGAGGAGTTTCCATGAGCGAATTGCGTTTTACTGAAGACCACGAATGGCTGCGCGCCGAAGCCGACGGCAGCGTAACCGTGGGGATTACCGCGTTTGCGCAAAACGCTCTGGGTGACGTGGTGTTTGTGCAGTTGCCTGAGTTGCAGTCCTACGACAAGGGTGCAGAAGCCGCTACTGTTGAGTCGGTCAAGGCTGCCAGTGGCGTGTACATGCCTTTGGACGGTGAAGTGCTCGAAGTGAACCCCGCGCTCGACAGCAGCCCGGAACTGGTCAACGAAGATCCGCTGGGCGAAGGCTGGTTCTTCCGTTTCAAGCCCGCCGATGCCGATGCGCTCGACAAGCTGCTCGATCAGGACGCCTACGACCGCCTGATCAAAGCCCAAGACGACAACTGAGAACTCAGCCATGACTATCAATCTCAGCACTGCCAATGAATTCATCGCCCGCCATATCGGCCCGCGCCAGGCCGATGAGCAGGCGATGCTTGCCACCCTCGGCTTTGATTCCCTTGAAGGCCTCAGCGCCAGCGTGATCCCGGAAAGCATCAAGGGCACCAGCGTGCTCAACTTGCCGGCGGGTCAAAGCGAAGCCGATGCACTGGCCTCGATCAAAGCCATCGCAGCCAAGAACCAGCTGTGCAAAACCTATATCGGCCAGGGCTACTACAACTGCCACACGCCTTCACCGATCCTGCGCAACCTGCTGGAAAACCCGGCCTGGTACACCGCTTACACACCGTATCAGCCTGAAATTTCCCAAGGCCGTCTCGAAGCGCTGCTCAACTTCCAGACCCTGATCAGCGACCTTAGCGGCCTGCCGATTGCCAACGCTTCATTGCTCGACGAAGCCACCGCCGCTGCCGAAGCGATGACCTTTTGCAAACG
This sequence comes from Pseudomonas sp. ML2-2023-6, assembly GCF_037055265.1. Classification (NCBI taxonomy): domain Bacteria; kingdom Pseudomonadati; phylum Pseudomonadota; class Gammaproteobacteria; order Pseudomonadales; family Pseudomonadaceae; genus Pseudomonas; species Pseudomonas sp. ML2-2023-6. The sequence goes on from NZ_CP146347.1 coordinate 4,723,175, forward strand.
CCTGAGCAAGAACAAAAACAGCCACAGCTTCTTTGCGTCCAGCCACTGCCACCCGCAAACCCTCGACGTGCTGCGCACCCGTGCCGAGCCGCTGGGCATTGAGGTGGTGGTCGCTGACGAACGCGAGCTGACTGACGTATCGATCTTCTTCGGCGCTCTGCTGCAGTACCCGGCAAGCAACGGTGACGTGTTCGACTACCGTACATTGGTTGAGCGTTTCCACACGGCCAACGCACTGGTGGCCGTTGCCGCCGATCTGCTGGCCCTGACCCTGCTGACGCCTCCGGGCGAGTTCGGTGCTGACGTGGCCATCGGCAGCGCCCAGCGTTTTGGCGTGCCCCTGGGCTTTGGTGGCCCGCACGCGGCCTACTTCGCTACCCGCGACGCGTTCAAGCGCGACATGCCTGGCCGTCTGGTCGGCGTTTCGGTTGACCGTCACGGCAAACCGGCACTGCGCCTGGCCATGCAAACCCGCGAGCAACATATCCGCCGCGAGAAGGCCACGAGCAACATCTGCACCGCGCAAGTGCTGTTGGCCAACATCGCCAGCATGTACGCCGTGTACCACGGTCCCAAAGGCCTGACCCAGATCGCTGGGCGCATTCACCAACTGACCGCGATCCTGGCTCAGGGCCTGAGCGCGCTGGGGCTGAAAGTCGAGCAAGAACAGTTCTTCGACACGCTGACTCTCAACACCGCCAGCGCCACCACCGCCCTGCACGCCAAGGCCCACGCACAAAGCATCAACCTGCGTGTGGTCGACGATCAGCGTCTGGGCCTGTCGCTGGATGAAACCAGCAGCCAGAGCGACGTAATCGCCCTGTGGACCCTGCTTGCCGCCGATGGTCAGACCCTGCCTGACTTCGACGCACTGGCCCAGACCGTGACCGGCACCCTGCCAGCCGCCTTGGTGCGCCAGTCACCGATCCTCAGCCACCCGGTATTCAACCGTTACCACTCTGAAACCGAACTGATGCGTTACCTGCGTCGTCTGGCGGACAAGGACCTGGCGCTGGACCGCACCATGATCCCGCTGGGTTCGTGCACCATGAAGCTCAACGCTGCCAGCGAAATGATCCCGGTGACCTGGGCCGAGTTCGGCAGCCTGCACCCCTTTGCTCCTGCCGAGCAAAGCCTGGGCTATCAACAACTGACCACAGAACTTGAGGCCATGCTCTGCGCGGCCACCGGTTACGACGCCATATCCTTGCAACCGAACGCCGGTTCCCAAGGCGAGTACGCCGGTCTGTTGGCGATCCGCGCCTATCACCAGAGCCGTGGCGAAGAGCGCCGCGACATCTGCCTGATCCCGTCTTCGGCCCACGGTACCAACCCGGCAACTGCCAACATGGCCGGTATGCGCGTGGTGGTAACGGCCTGTGATGCACGGGGCAACGTCGATATTGAAGACCTGCGCGCCAAGGCCATCGAGCACCGCGATCACCTCGCCGCGCTGATGATCACCTACCCGTCGACCCACGGTGTGTTCGAAGAAGGCATCCGCGAAATCTGCGGCATCATTCATGACAACGGCGGCCAGGTGTACATCGACGGCGCCAACATGAACGCGATGGTGGGCCTGTGCGCACCGGGCAAGTTCGGCGGCGACGTGTCCCACCTCAACCTGCACAAAACCTTCTGCATCCCACATGGCGGTGGCGGCCCGGGTGTTGGCCCGATTGGCGTCAAATCGCACCTCACGCCGTTCCTGCCGGGTCACGCGGCAATGGAACGCAAGGAAGGCGCGGTATGTGCGGCACCGTTCGGCAGCGCCAGCATCTTGCCAATCACCTGGATGTACATCCGCATGATGGGCGGCGAAGGTCTCAAGCGCGCTTCGCAGCTGGCCATCCTCAATGCCAACTACATCGCCCGTCGTCTCGAGGAGCACTACCCGGTGCTGTACTCGGGCAGCAATGGCCTGGTGGCCCACGAATGCATCCTCGACCTGCGCCCGCTCAAGGAAACCAGCGGTATCAGCGTCGATGACGTGGCCAAGCGCCTGATCGACTTTGGCTTCCACGCTCCAACCATGTCGTTCCCGGTGGCAGGCACGTTGATGATCGAGCCAACCGAAAGCGAATCCAAGGAAGAACTGGATCGCTTCTGCAACGCCATGATCTGTATCCGTGAAGAAATTCGCGCCGTTGAAAACGGCAGCCTGGACAAGGAAGACAACCCGCTGAAAAACGCTCCGCATACCGCCGCTGAAATGGTCGGCGAATGGACCCACCCGTACAGCCGCGAACAAGCGGTGTACCCGGTTGCATCCCTGATCGAAGGCAAGTACTGGCCACCGGTTGGCAGGGTCGACAACGTGTTTGGCGACCGCAACCTGATTTGCGCTTGCCCTTCGATCGAAAGCTATCAGGAAGCATAAGCAACCGGGTCATGGAGATCCAAATGTGGGAGCGGGCTTGCTCGCGATACAGGCAATGCGGTTTTGCAGCCAGACCGCAGTGATGCTATCGCAGGCAAGCCAGCTCCCACAGGGATCGAAGTTGCACTACACAATAAGAAACCGGAGAACCCTATGTCTTTAAGCGTGTTCGACCTGTTCAAGATTGGCATCGGCCCCTCCAGCTCCCATACCGTCGGCCCCATGCGTGCTGCTGCGCGTTTTGTCGAAGGTCTGCGCCGTGATGAAATGCTGCAACACACCGCCTGCGTAAAAGTTGAACTCTACGGTTCCCTCGGCGCCACCGGCAAAGGACACGGCAGCGACAAAGCCGTATTGCTGGGGCTCGAAGGTGAACACCCGGATACCGTTGACACCGAAACCGTGGCCGAGCGTCTGGCCGCCATTCGCAGCAGCGGGCGCTTGAACCTGCTGGGCCAACACCCCATCGATTTCAACGAAAAGTCGCACCTGGCGATGATTCGCAAACCCCTGCCCTATCACCCCAACGGCATGATTTTCAGAGCACTTGATGGCGCTGGAATTCAGATCCGCAGCCGCGAGTACTACTCGGTCGGTGGCGGCTTTGTGGTCGATGAAGGCGCAGCGGGCGCTGACCGCATTGTCGAAGACAGCACCGCACTGAAATACCCCTTCAAGACCGCCAAGGACCTGTTGCGCCATTGCGTCACTCACAACCTGTCGATCAGTGAAGTGATGATGGCCAACGAAAGCGCTTGGCGCCCCGAGGCCGAGACGCGCAGCGGCTTGCTGAAAATCTGGCAAGTGATGCAGGACTGCGTGAGTGCCGGTTGTCGCAACGAAGGCATTTTGCCCGGCGGGTTGAAGGTCAAGCGTCGGGCGGCTGCGCTGCATCGTCAGCTGTGCAGCAACCCTGAGGCCGCGTTGCGCGATGCGCTGTCGGTGCTCGACTGGGTGAATTTGTACGCGCTGGCGGTCAATGAAGAAAACGCCAACGGCGGACGTGTGGTCACCGCACCTACCAACGGCGCGGCCGGGATCATTCCTGCCGTACTGCATTACTACATGCGCTTTATTGGCGGAGCCAATGAAGACGGGGTGGTGCGATTTCTGCTGACCGCCGCCGCCATTGGCATTTTGTACAAGGAAAACGCCTCGATCTCCGGCGCCGAAGTCGGCTGTCAGGGCGAGGTCGGCGTGGCCTGTTCAATGGCGGCTGGCGCGTTGTGCGAAGTGCTGGGTGGCACCGTACAGCAAGTCGAGAATGCTGCCGAGATCGGCATGGAGCACAACCTCGGCCTGACCTGCGACCCGATTGGCGGCCTGGTCCAAGTGCCGTGCATCGAACGCAATGCAATGGGTTCAGTCAAGGCAATCAACGCGGTACGCATGGCCTTGCGCGGTGACGGCCAGCACTTTGTCTCGCTGGACAAGGTGATCCGCACCATGCGCCAGACCGGCGCCGACATGAAAAGCAAATACAAGGAGACCGCTCGCGGCGGTCTGGCTGTCAACATTATTGAGTGCTGATTTTCAAGGAGTCTCGAATGTCCACCGAACAACTGCTTCAAACCCCGCTGCACGCACTGCACCTTGAACTCGGTGCCCGTATGGTGCCGTTCGCCGGCTACGACATGCCCGTGCAGTACCCGCTGGGGGTGATGAAAGAACACCAGCACACCCGTGAACAGGCCGGGTTGTTCGATGTATCGCACATGGGCCAGATCCGCCTGATCGGCGCTGATGCAGCCAAGGCCCTTGAAACTCTGGTGCCGGTCGACATCATCGACCTGCCGGTGGGCATGCAGCGCTATGCCATGTTCACCAACGAACAAGGTGGCATCCTCGATGACTTGATGGTTGCCAATCTGGGCAATAACGAACTGTTTTTGGTGGTTAACGCCGCGTGCAAGGATCAGGACCTGGCGCATCTGCGCAAGCATTTGAGCGCCCACTGCCAGATCCAGCCGTTGTTTGAAGAGCGCGCCCTGCTCGCCCTGCAAGGCCCGGCAGCCGTCAACGTGCTGCAACGCCTGGCGCCAGAAGTGGCAAAAATGACCTTTATGCAATTTGCCCCGGTGACATTGCTGGGCGCGGACTGCTACGTCAGCCGCTCTGGCTATACCGGCGAAGACGGCTTTGAGATTTCAGTACCGGCCGATCGCGCCGAAGAACTGGCACGTCGCCTGCTGGCAGAACCAGAAGTCCAGGCCATCGGCCTCGGCGCACGGGACTCGCTGCGCCTGGAAGCTGGCCTGTGCCTGTACGGGCATGACATGAACGACAGCACCACGCCAATTGAGGCCAGCCTGCTGTGGGCAATCTCCAAGGCTCGCCGCGCCGATGGCCTGCGTCCTGGCGGGTTCCCGGGTGCCGAGAGCATCTTTGCCCAGCAGCAAAAAGGCGTGGCACGCAGACGCGTGGGCTTGCTGCCACAGGAGCGCACCCCGGTACGTGAAGGCGCGGAAATTGTCGACGCCGACGGCACTGTGATTGGAACTGTGTGCAGCGGCGGTTTTGGCCCAACTCTGGGCGCGCCCCTGGCAATGGCTTATCTGGACATCGCGTTCACCCCGGTGGACTCTGAAGTCTGGGCGATTGTGCGAGGCAAGCGTGTACCCATGAAAGTGTCGAAAATGCCATTTGTCGCACAGCGTTATTACAGAGGCTAAGCGTCTAACCTCAAGTAAGACAGTTGCATGTTTACACACTAACGTAGCATGCAACTGCTCTTGGACTGCACTAAGATTCGATAGCGAAAACACTGTTTTAAACTCGAAAACAATTGAACCTCTCTATGATTAATCCGCACTTATAACTTCCCGTTGCAGGTTAATAACCCGGTATCGCCCGCTTATTAACGGGGCTTGTATTTTCAATTCCAGTTTCGTAGAGTTTGCCTACTGTGTTTGCATGGGTCGCTGGAATCGTGACCTGGGCAGTAGCTCTACGTTTGCTACAACCCGTTCTGCGTCTCTTACTTTCCTGCAACCCAGCACCAGAACTCTTTCATGTGAAAGAGGCTGTCATTAATTGTTAGCGTCAAAGGAATTAAGAAATGTCCCAACGTCAGAGCGGTACCGTCAAGTGGTTCAACGACGAGAAAGGGTTTGGTTTCATCACCCCTGAAAGTGGTCCAGATCTGTTTGTGCACTTTCGTGCCATTCAGGGCAACGGCTTCAAAAGCCTGAAAGAAGGCCAAAAAGTGACCTTCATCGCAGTTCAAGGCCAAAAAGGCCTGCAGGCTGACGAAGTTCAACCAGAAGCCTGATCTCGCGCACAAAAGCCTCTGATGGTGACATCAGAGGCTTTTTTATGGCCGTAATTCCGTAAGATGGCTCTTTTCCTTCACGAGACCCTGCCATGTCGAAACAACCACTTAGCCCTCAAGGCGAATTTCCCGCCGTTGGCCTGGGGCGCCGCCTGGCAGCCATGTTCTATGATTTCCTGCTGTGTACCGCCCTGCTGATTGTCACCACCTTTATTTACAAGCTGATCATGATGAGCTTTATCGGCGAAGCCAAAATGAGGGCACTTTCCGAGGCCGGTGCCCTGGATGGCGACCCATTACTCTCGACCATCCTGTTTTTTGTCCTGTTCGGTTTCTTTGCCAAGTTCTGGACCCATTCCGGGCAAACCCTGGGCATGCAAGTCTGGGGCATACGCGTGCAAAATGCGGACGGTACGGCCATCAGCCTGTGGCAAGCCTTGTTGCGTTTTATCGTCTCCATCGGCTCATGGCTATGCCTGGGTCTGGGGTTCATCTGGTCGGTCTTCGACAAGCAAAACCGCACCTGGCATGACATGTATTCCAACACTCAGTTGGTGCGCATCCCCAAAACCAAGAAATAAAAAAAGCCCGTATCTCTCGATACGGGCTTTTTTGTTGCTGCGTTGCGAATAACAAGATCCAAAGGATCTTCAAACAGGGGTTGCTACGCAACCCATCGCAGCCCTCGGCAGCGGCTACAGATATCTATGGCTTACTCAGCCAGCTTGAAGGTTATGAAGCTGGCACGACCCTGACGCAGAACCCGCATCGACACCGAGCGATTCTTCGGCAATGCCTTGGCAATTTCAGTGAACTCCTTACCATTGGTAATTGCCTGATTGTTCAGGTGAGTAATCACGTCGCCAGATTGCAAGCCGATCAAGGCCGCAGGACCGTCCTGAACGTCGGTGATGATCACGCCACCCTTGATGTCGTTGGCTTTCTTCTGCTCTTCGCTCAAGTCGGCCACGGACACACCCAGACGGTTGCTGCTTTGCTCGGCACCCGTGCCTGAAGCGAGATCTTTCGCATCATCAGGGATAGCACCGACAGTCAGGTCGAGGTTTTTGCGCTTGCCGTCACGAATCACTTCAAGGGTTGCCTTGCTACCGGCCTTGAGAGCGCCAACCAGATGCGGCAAATCTGCCGACATGATGATCGGCTGACCATTCATGCTCAGAATCACGTCGCCAACTTGCAAACCACCTTTGGCAGCCGGCCCGTTATCAAGTACCTGTGCCACCAGCGCACCAGCTGGCTTGTCCAGGCCAAACGACTCGGCCAGATCCTTGTTGACCTCTTGAATCACTACGCCCAACCAACCACGGCTGACCTTGCCGCCAGCCTTGAGCTGATTGGCAACATCCATGGCGACATCAATAGGGATCGCGAAGGACACGCCCATAAAGCCGCCCGAGCGGGTGTAGATTTGCGAGTTGATACCCACCACTTCACCCGCCAGGTTAAATAGCGGGCCACCCGAGTTACCCGGGTTGATCGGCACGTCAGTCTGGATAAACGGCACGTAGCTTTCATTCGGCAGGCTGCGACCGATAGCGCTGATAATGCCTTGGGTCACGGTGTGGTCAAAGCCAAACGGTGAGCCGATGGCAACCACCCACTGACCGGCCTTGAGATCCTGAGACTTGCCCAGTTTCAGTACAGGCAGGTTTTTGCCTTCGATTTTCAGCAGCGCAACGTCGGAACGTGGGTCAGTACCAACCAGCTTGGCCTTCATTTCGCTGCGATCAGACAGGCGCACGATGATTTCATCAGCATCTGCCACAACGTGGTTGTTGGTCAGGATGTAGCCATCGGGCGAGATGATAAAGCCCGACCCCAAGGATTGAGCCTCGCGTTGCCGCCCACCTTTGCCACCAGGCGGCATACTGCGTTCAAAGAAGTCGCGCAGACCAGGCGGCAAGCCTTCCAGGTCGGGCATTTGCCCCATGCTTGATACTTTGCGCTCCGGCAACTTTTGCGTGGTGCTGATATTCACCACGGCTGGCGAAGCTTGCTCGACCAGTTGCGTAAAATCAGGCAACTGCGCTTCAGCCATCACCGGAACTGCCTGCCCGAGCATCAGCACGGCTGCAAAAATAGGTAAATAAGTTTTCAATCGAGGCATCGACATACAGCTCCCGTTAATAGCAGCAGAGTTAAGCGACAGGCACTAAAAAACCAAGTCCAAAGCATAGACCGTTTTTAAGGCCCCAGAAAACAAACAAGGCCAGAGCCCTTTAGGGCTCTGACCTTTATTAAAAGATAGAAAAATGGCAATTGGAAAATTGTCACCCGCCATGTCGACCCAGCCCTATGGTTTAGTCTGAGATTCGTCTTTACCGACACGCATTGAGAGTGCAATTCGCTCCGCAGTTCCCAGCGGGATTTCACCCACCACAGTGGCAATCATGTCACCTTGCGGGGTGGTCAGATGCCGTGAAACTGCAACTGTTGGCCCCAGTTGTACACGGGCATCGGGAACTGCAGTGCCCTGCAAAGGCTCAAGAAACACCGAAAAACGCGTCAAGCCATCGTCATACAAGAGGCTGGTGACTTCAGACTTGGTCCGTGGATCACGCCGCACTGTGCTGCTGATTTGCTCGAAACCGGGTGGCAGCCAGTCGGAATGCCAAGCATGGGCAGTAGTGACCACAGGGGCCGCCGTATCAGCCGTGGCAACGGGACGGCAAAGGCCTGTGGGCTTGAGTTCACTGTCATCAGGAGTGGTTGTTTCAAGGCTGGTAAACTGGAAACGCTCAAGCAGTTGCCCCTTGTCATTGAGCAACAACGACTTGAGAGGCAAACCGGTTTCACGGTCCAGATACAGTTCGAACCCATAACGATGCTGGTCGCGCGGGGTGAGTGAAATCACCGCCACCGGCCGACCTGCAACTCTTGAGTCGCCTGTTTTTGTCACTGCGTACCAGTCATTGAGCTTCTGGGTATCAAGCTGTCTGGCCGACACGGCACTGACATCTCCAGGCCCGGAGACCATCTTGCCAGTGACACACTCAGTGCGCCCGTCGGCACGAATGACCTCTTGTGCAGCGCCATCCAACTGCATCAAGCGTTCACGAACTTTCCCATCCTGCACGCGGTGCCAGATGCTGTGGGTAGAAAAACTACCGTTACGTTCGTAAACGAAAGTGCCCTGATAGCTGTGCTGTTGCTCGGCCTGCCCAAGACGTTTGAGCCAGTCCTGGGCATCATCGGCGTGTGCAGGTACAACAAACCAGCCGCAGAGCAAAAGCGATAACAGAGGTAGGACGCGCATGTTGGTCCTTAACGGTTTTCCAGGCTGGCAGCCCGAGCATATGGCAGAGGGCTTTCAGACCCTTTCAATGCCGCTTGCTGGGCGTGCTGACGCAGGTAACCTGGCAAACGCTGATCGTGCCAACCGGGCTGACCTTGCAGAACACCGTTTGCCATCGGACCTGTGGCCTGATCGGAGCTTTCGCTGTAGTTGGCCAGTACCGCAGGGCCTTTAGCCATCGGCGCACTCAGGCTCTGTGGTGCAGCCTGCTGAGCAAGCTGGGCACCAACGATGTCATCCTGGTTGTACAGCCTGACACCCGCCAAAACAGCAACGGTAACCGAAGCAGCAACGGCCAGGCGACCAATGCTGCGCCACGGACCACGAACCACCTTGGCCGGTACTTGTTCTTCGGCCAAGGCGGCCGAAACGGCAGATGCGATGTCCAGGCGCGGAATCAGCAGGTCCTTGTGCATCACAGCACGGGCCACCTGATAACGAGACCAGGTATCACGCGTTTGTGTGTCGTCAAAGGCATTCAATACCCGACGTAGTTCCAGTTCGTCCGCTTCGTTATCCATCACTGCGGACAGCGATTCCTGCAGGGCTTCACGACTCATGGCGGTTCCTCTCTTGGCTGTCGCCGCTGTCTCAGTTTTCCTGCAACAACGGTTGCAGGGCTTTATCAATGGCTTCCCGAGCGCGGAAAATCCGGGAGCGCACGGTACCCACCGGACATTGCATGACGCTCGCAATGTCCTCGTAACTCAGACCGTCGAATTCACGTAAAGTTAAGGCCGTACGCAAATCTTCTGGCAGTAGCTGAATGGTGCGATGTACGGTGCTCTCGATCTCGTCGCGGAGCAAAGCGCGCTCCGGCGACTCGAGATCCTTGAGACCGTGGTCACCATCGTAAAACTCAGCATCTTCTGAACTCACATCACTATCAGGCGGACGTCGACCGCGTGATACCAGGTAGTTTTTTGCCGTATTAATGGCGATGCGATACAGCCATGTGTAAAAGGCGCTGTCACCGCGAAAATTACCAAGTGCCCGGTAAGCCTTGATAAAGGCTTCTTGAGCGACGTCCTGGGCTTCATGGGTGTCGTGCACAAAACGCACGATCAACCCGAGAATTTTGTGCTGATACTTCAGCACGAGCAGATCGAATGCGCGCTTATCGCCGCGCTGTACGCGCTCGACCAGCTGCTGATCCTCTTCCTGGGCTAGCATGAATACTCCTCATAAGGCCGGGAGGAAGATTGCTTTGCTAATTGATCAGGCTTGCAAACATAGACTCGGGCTTTACACAAAAGTTCTCTCCCCCCTGGCAAGTTTCCTGCGCGCTCGGATTTGGCACGCACGAAAACGCAGCTCGGGCCTGGCCGGCTGCGTCGATAATCTTGTCGCCACATTCTGCTGTCGAGTCGAAAAACAAACCCCGCATCAAATTGAGCGCCGTTTCCCTGCATCAAGGGCAACCCTCTATGGAACGCTGAGCAGTACGAAAAGTTCAATACTTTCGTACGAAGTACACCCTGCGGCACCTCGAAAGCGGATCAGGGTTCGAGTCCCCCTGAGCCTTGACGCCCCTTGCAGATTAATTGTGAAAATCGACATGCAGACTACTCAAGTCTGAGGCACACTTCATGCCCGCTGTAATTTCACAATGCCATAAAGGCCCGGCCATTGTGCCGATCCCCCCTTCTATATACTAGTGGGCGCTTTTTTGCGGATGTCAGAAGAATGAGCCAACATTTTCAACATGACGTGCTGGTGATTGGCAGCGGCGCTGCTGGTTTGAGCCTTGCTCTCACACTACCCAGCCACATGCGTATTGCGGTCCTCAGCAAGGGCGACCTGGCCAATGGCTCGACATTCTGGGCTCAGGGTGGTGTTGCCGCCGTTCTGGATGACACCGACACGGTGCAATCCCACGTCGAAGACACCCTCAATGCCGGCGGCGGCCTGTGCCATGAAGACGCGGTACGCTTTACCGTCGAGCACAGCCGCGAGGCCATCCAGTGGCTGATCGATCAGGGCGTGCCCTTTACCCGCGACGACACCGTCGATCCCGAGCAGCCAGGTTTTGAGTTCCACCTCACCCGTGAAGGCGGCCACAGCCATCGGCGCATCATCCATGCGGCTGACGCCACCGGCGCCGCCATCTTCAAGACCTTGCTCGATCAAGCACGTCAGCGGCCCAATATCGAATTGCTTGAACAACGTGTCGCCGTCGATCTGATTACCAAACGTCGCCTGGGCCTCGAAGGCGATCGCTGCCTCGGCGCTTACGTGCTCAATCGCGCCACGGGCGAGGTCGATACCTTTGGCTCGCGCTTTACTATTCTGGCCACGGGGGGCGCGGCCAAAGTGTACCTCTACACCAGCAATCCGGACGGCGCCTGCGGTGATGGCATTGCCATGGCCTGGCGCTCGGGCTGCCGCGTGGCCAATCTGGAATTCAACCAGTTCCACCCCACTTGCCTGTATCACCCGCAGGCCAAGAGCTTTCTGATCACCGAGGCGCTACGGGGCGAAGGGGCACACCTCAAGTTGCCTAACGGCGAGCGCTTCATGCATCGGTTCGACACGCGAGGCGAACTGGCTCCGCGAGATATCGTGGCACGCGCCATCGACCATGAGATGAAGCGTCTGGGCATCGACTGCGTGTATCTGGATATCAGCCACGAGTCAGAATCGTTCATCAAGACTCACTTCCCGACAGTCTATGAGCGCTGCCTCGGGTTCGGCATCGACATCACCAAGCAGGCGATCCCGGTGGTGCCAGCGGCGCATTACACCTGCGGCGGTGTAATGGTCGACGAACATGGTCATACGGATGTTCCAGGCCTGTACGCCATTGGCGAAACCAGCTTCACCGGCTTGCACGGCGCGAACCGCATGGCCAGTAACTCGCTGTTGGAATGTTTTGTGTACGCCAAGTCGGCCGCTGCCGACATCCTTGCCCAACTGCCCGACATCGCCGCGCCCATAGCCCTGCCGAGCTGGGATGCCAGCCAGGTTACCGACTCTGACGAAGACGTGATCATCGCCCACAACTGGGATGAACTACGGCGCTTTATGTGGGACTACGTTGGAATCGTGCGCACTAACAAGCGTTTGCAACGCGCACAGCATCGAGTGCGCTTGCTGCTGGACGAAATTGACGAGTTTTACAGTAACTATCGTGTAAGCAGAGACCTGATTGAGCTGAGGAACCTTGCCCAAGTAGCTGAACTGATGATCAGGTCTGCCATGGAACGTAAGGAATCTCGGGGTCTGCACTACACGCTGGACTATCCAGAGATGCTGCCAGAGGCGAAGGATACGATCCTTACACCGACCTTTTGAGGCACTTTAAGAGACCTTAGCGTAGCACCATAAGGCACCGCTTTGTAACAGCTTTGGCTCACTTTTGTCCCAATGCTGGGGTCCTTATCGCGTGCCCGCAAGGGTCCTTATGGTGCGCCTGAGCGAGTGCGCGAGGGCCTATGGGGGTACTTGCTCCCGGAGTGCATTAAAGGTAGTCACTCACATTTTTCTGCCAAATTCTAAAAGACCCTCTTAGGGGTTCCTGTGTGAAGTCTAAATAGCCTGCAAGCCAATGGCCCACGAGATTTCACACAGGAACGCCCCACATGGCTGTCATTACATCACTCAGCAGATCATGGGTAAGCTCTATGAGCCCCTCAGGGACAGCCAACCCGCTGACTATGGCAATCATGGCGACTACCTTCCAGAAGCTGGGAGACTTAACGATAGCCTTGAGGTCAGCCAACCGAACATCTTTCGCATGGTCATAAGGGTCCTCCTTGAGCCAGCCATAAAAAGAAACGAAATAACATATCATTAAAAGAACCCAAGACTCCTCAAAGGGAGCCTCAGGGATACATCATTTAGTCAGCCAGGGTCACACGAGTGACCATAGGGAAATCGACCAGCTCTACTTGGAGCTTCTCTTTAGGGTCAGCAGGGTTTGCCAGCTTGAGCTGTACCTTGGCCTGTGTCACCACATCAGCCACACCAATGACCTCTACGTCCCACGCCATAGCGTTAGGGTTACGGGTCGCATGGATCTGCCACACAGCACCGTTGGAGTCCTTACGGAAGCTCAGTGAGGCCATGCCCTTAGGCAACATGAAGATGCCCAAGTCTGCACCCGAGTAGAACTGAGAGCCACAGCCCAAGAGGTCCTCTACGTCCGACAGGCCAGCACGCTGAGCAGCACGCTCAAGACCAGCAACTTCTTTAGCAGGGATCAGCAACACGAAGTCAGACAGCGAGGTGCCAACTGCTTGGTTGATGTTCATGGTAAGACCATCAATGATGTCCTCAGCGCGTTCGCGTGGGCTCTTAGAGAGACCTGTAAGGGCCTTGACCTCAGTGGACGAAGAGGTGGTCAGTATCTTGGCAATGGTCGCACCACAGGACATCTCGAAATCCTTCAAGAGCTTCTCAGCGGTCTGCGTCAAACCATTGAGGGTGAAGCCCGACATGATGTGATGGTCCAAGAAGGTCTGACGAAAAGAAAACAGAGCGGCCTGAGGGGTGGCCTCACAGAACAGGAAGTCACCAGCGACGGCCTCGCCTTTAGTGAAGGTCGAATCGTCATAGATGGACTTACGCGGGTCGAACTCAACACTTCGATCTTGCATCAGAACGATCTGCTGGGTGGTCGGCTCGGTGCCCTTAGGGCGGAACTCACAGGGAATCGCTTCTTCAGCGCCTTCTTCCCAGTCTCCACTGTTGAAGTATTCATTGAGACCATCTGTGAGGGCCTTAACGTAGGCCGCTGCGTCAGTGCCTGCACCACCTTTGATGGTGGTCTCTGTGTTGAACTGAATGGTCCCACCTTGTTCGGTGATAGCGGTGGACCACGCTGTAGGCTTAACGTATTCGTATGGTTTCATGTTTGATAATCTCCTGAATTGAATTCTGTTTAGGGAAGCCTTGAGAGGTCTCAAAGGCTCCTTGTGGCCGACTGTTAGTTACGGCGAGCTGCACGAATGGCGTTGCCGTGCTCACGGATAGCGGCTGCTTGCTTCTCTTTGGCCTCACGAGCACGAGCTACCTCAAGACGTGTCGGTGCCTTGTAGGATGCAAATCGGTCCGCATGGAACTGGGCATCACGTTGTCGAGCAGCTTCACGTAGACCAGCCGCATGGATCTCTTGGCGGGCAACTGAGGTTTGATCAGGGAATGCTGAGGTGCTCAGACCAGCCTCCATGAACTGCTTGATGATCGAAGTGATAGCGCCGTGGTTCTTGCCCACAGCAGCCAGCAGGCCTGCCAACATCACGCCTTCGGCATATGCCTTAGTCACAGTTTGGCCTTGAATAGTCAGGGTCTTATCGGTATGTACGATGTCGAGTTTCATATTGGGTTCTCCTTTGAGAGACCCTTAAGTCAAACCTTGCCGCCATGATCGCGTGACCAATGGGGAAAGGAGACCCGCACGGGATCAACAAGGTTTGCTTAAAGGTATTGGATTGAAGGTGGTTTCACAGTCCTGTGGGCGTTAACTTGGCGGGGACTGTAGGAATGCCTCTGTGCTGAATGGCGGACAGCAAAGAGGTTCCGGTGTGGTGCAGAGATTGCCCACTACTGACGCTTAGGGCGCCTCGTGGGACTTTGAGGAGACCATGGGTGACTGATTCCCGTGGCCTTAGTGAGGGTTTTTAAACGACAGTTCTCAGGCCAGCTTTATCGGCTGACTGCTCATCGGAATGGACAGGTCACAGCGAACAAGCGTCTTCAAACTGAGACCGTCTTCAAGAGCGTCCTTGAGCGCTTCCGTGCATCGCTGGTTTGTTATGAGGGCAATGTAGGGAAGCGTCACCGCGAGGTCATAAACAGTGCCCAATTCAGGATCACGCGAACGGCCTGGAGCATTCACCTTTGAGACCAAGGCGCGGATCGTAATGAGCGATGCCCGGCGTGGCTTGGTGAACACCCTGTTAATCAAGGCGAGCTCATCAATTGTCGGAATGGTTTTCTTAAAGTTGCTCATATAGCGAATCCCTTTAGGCCGTCTCTGGCTGCAAGGGTGGCTGCTTGATTTTCTGTGAGATTGCCTTTAGCGATAGCTGAGCGAAGGCCCTGTACGGTGTTACGGTGCCCCAGAGAGCTCCATTGGCACTTGTCATTGAATGTCATGCGCTTGAGGATGGATGCACTGTGATCGTTCCCCAAAGAGGCCATCTTGTCGGCAACGATGAGAGCAACTTCGGGTAGCTCAAGGATCGCCTCGAAGGCGTCATAGACCATATCTTTGAATTCATCCGAGACCCAGCCCGCATATTCAAGGGTTGCGCGTTTGGTCGCCCATGAGCCGGCACCATTAGAGCTGTGCAAATTTTGCATAGCTTCCATTCGTTTAGCCTGCTTGGTCCGCCACTGCGCAGGTCCGTTCTTTACTGGTAACTTTAAGGTTCGCCAGATGTCAGTTAGATCCCACTGCCCTGCATCATTGGCCTTGAATGCTTGACCTTCGATAATGATGACGTGCCCAGCGTGCTTATGTTTGATGTCAGTGATCATTTGTCTATTCCTCTTGTTTGCTCCCTCAGGTTCGCTCCCACAGCCCAGCGCAGAGACCCGACAAAGGTTCTGGACGGTGGCATGAAGAAGCAAACAGGAAGACTCTGCGATTATCTGTGTGATGCCCAGCGATGGGCGTGGTGTGTCTGTAGCCTTAGTGAGGGTTTTTACGACACAGCTTAACTAACTCTGTAGTTCTTCTTAAAGATTCATATAACAGGAAAGAGCATCTTAAAGTTTGTTCATTGAACTCTCTTAGAAAGAGGGTGATATTCATCACTAACCCTCTCTCATTGAAACTGGTCGATCTGGTGCCGATGCTTTTCCTTAAAGATGGTCTTGTAGTTCTTTTTAAGTATGCGGCATTTAATCAGAGGTCACGCAGGTCGTGATGTAGTTTCCTCAGCGCCTCTGTCGATGGTGGCTCCAACGTGTCCGTCCACGGTGACGCCCCAGCAATATAGAAGTCACCATTCATGGCAGCAATCAAGCATGCAGGGCTCGCTTTAACCAGTCTCGGCATTGCCAACTCGATAGCCTTCACGTATCGCTGGGACTGTCGCAGACCCAACCCCAAGAACTCCTGAACGGTTGCCGCTGTGATTACCGGAAGGCACGAAAGGATGCCGAACAGACGCTTCACGGAGAGCGGCTTAGAGGAACCACCTATTCCTATTGGTCGGTCGTGCCAGTCAAGCCGAGCGATCCCCTCAATGATGTCCGAAGCGAAGTATGGATATTGGCCAAATGCAGTTGACTGTCCAATGAGGCCCTCGAAAGGATTGACGATGTGAAGAGATGGTCGACCACGGCTACGCTTAATGGGTGCTACTACTGCTGGTGCTGAAGTTGTCATAATGAATGCTCCTAAGGTCAGTGGATTGCTGTGGCCTTAGTGAGGGTTATTAAATGACAATTGCTTCGGCGTTGTAGGAGCCAGTCTTGCGGATGGTCGGCAGGACCTCCTCGGTGACCCACTTGCGGAACGGCTCAGAGGCCGGGGCATGGCCTTTGAGAAGCATGTCATAGACCGTGCTTTCTGGCATGAGCACCGTTGTGACTCGCAATGAGCAGCCGTTAGGCTCTTTAGGAAGGCTTACAGTTTTGAAACCCGTAAGGCTCGACAGTGTTACGCAGCCATCTGGCAGACGCCGCTTAGATTGGCGAATGCTTGTGCTCGGATCTTTAAGGCCAGCCGCTCGGGCCACCTGAGTCGCCACAAACAATAGTTCATGCTCAGGGTGACCTTCCAGAACGTCCAGCTCGATGCCCATAAAGTTACGTTACTGCTATTGGAAAACGAACGCTTTGGCCGTACCGCCAAGAACATACCAGCAGTTCCGATTCAAACCTGACTCCTTAGATATAGTCACATCGATAATACCGTCTGCGCCCTGAGCGAAAGCGGCTACTTTCAAGTCGATCAATACAGCAGCCTCACTGGGCGCTTCCTCAACAAAACTCCGATGACACCGCCCTGCCGAAACCTCACTCACAATTTGCGCACCTATTGGCAGAGATTCGTACTCCTTGATCGTACGGACTGCCTCTCGCTGATCTTTCAGGCTTGCATAAGACTGTTCGTTCCCTACCTGTAAATTAGAAGAGTGGCTCCCACAGCCCGAAACCAGACCACATAACATAATAAAACCACCAAGATGTAGACGCATCTTAAGCTCCTTGAACTAATCGTACGATCATAACTGAACGCCATTAAAGTGCCATCAAGGCTTTTACCAAACCATCAGCCATACGCCCCACTTCCACGGCACTCCCCGCACCATAAAGGTCATAACTGATAGACCCCGACGAGTGCCCAAGGATTGCCTCAGCGGTCCCCACAGGCACCTCAGCGGCCTTTAAGGCACCAGCCAATGAGTGTCGCAACGAGTGGAACGTTTGGGTCCGATCAGTTTTCAACTTCAAGACATCCCGAAGGGCCCCATTGAGCACACCAGAGAATTGCCCAGCACCCAGCGTGAACAGCCGAGTGTCGGACTTTTCGACAAACTCAAGGAACGCCTTTAGGTCAAACCCATAGGCCCCATCGGTCAACGGTACGACCCGAAGTGAATGCTTGGTCTTAGCCGTTTTGCCGTCATTTCTATTAATGTCGATGACCCACACACCTCCAACCTGCTTAACGTCCGCCTTGGTCAACTGCCTTAGCTCCTCAATACGGGTCCCAGTGATGACCCCGAGGGACAACGCCCAGCGCTGCCACGCATCGGCATGGAGTGTCTTGGTGTGATCCATCAGAGCCTGTACTTGATCCTGAGAGAGCGCCTCACGCGAGCTGTCAGCGTCCTTGGAGAGCTTCAAGCCCTTATCGAAACTCTTGTCGAGGTAGCCGTTATTGACAGCCCAGTGCATGACAGTTGATAGCCGGGTCAGTAGCTTGTTCACAGTGGAACCTTTGCGGTTCTCAAGCAGTTTTGCTTTGAGCGCCACCATGTCAGCCCGAGTGTGCTCTTTAAGATCGAGGCCTCCCAGAACAGCGCTGATAGCAGCACAAGACGACTTAACATCTCGCATAGTGCTGGCCTGTACGTTGTCCTTTTGCTCCGCCATATAGAGCCCTGAGAGATGCTCGAATGTCAGAGCCTTAGAAACGTTTACAGATAGGGACAGACAAGGTGCTACAGGCGTGCCACAAGAGACACCTCTGAGTTCCTCAACGATCCCAACCAGCTTGCCCGGCCTCCCCTTCAAGCGCTCCTGAGCGGCCTCAAGGATGTCCTCGGCTTTACTCGCTGCCCTTTGTTGATCAATGGTCATTGGCCCCTTAGCTGATGCCTCGCGAAGCGACAGACTTAGTTCGTCATAGATCATCTCGTAGGCCACCAGTGAGTCATCACCATGAGCCATGGTCAGGCACTCCTCAGCGATGTCTGCCAATCGCTCTCTGAGCTCATCCCATGTTGCCTCTGGGTTATCCAAGTGGAAAGCAGCGAGCGTCTTGAGGATGTCCTTGGAGATGGTCATAGCAGTGGCCTTGTCTGTGGTTCTGAGCGATAGCGTATAGAAACCCTTAGCGGTTCCTTGAGGGCGAAGGCGAAGGTAATAGCGACCAGACCGGCGATAGTGGTACGGCTTGGCGAGGGCAGTTTGTAACAGGTTTGTCCCAGTTAGGGAGTGGTGGTTGATGGTCATCGGCTGAAACCCCTGTATCCATTGGGTTTAGCCTCATAGGGTCGAGTTTTACAGTAACTATAAAGTCAGTCGCGACCTGATCGAGTTGCGCAATCTGGCACAAGTAGCTGAGCTGATGATCCGCAGCGCCATGGCGAGGAAGGAGTCACGGGGCCTGCATTACACTCTCGACTACCCGCACATGTTGCCCGAAGCCCTGGACACTATTCTGGTGCCAGCCACCTACGCCGACTGAACTTCAGTCGCACGCGCAAGCGCCGGTGCTGATCTGGCGCCAGCGCGTCGGCGGGGATACACACCGCCCGAACCCGCCATTCACCAGGCAACTTGAAACGCACAATCACCACCCAAGGCAGAGCCAGGCTGTCGCGGCGCAATTGCACCGCCTGCCAGCCCCGTGCACGGCTCCACAGCTGCCAGCCATCGGCATCGCGGCGCAAGCGGCTAAAAGCCTTGGCATGGGTCAATCGAACATGCCGTGGCAGCACCCAAACACCGTACGCCAGGCACAACAAAACGCCGAGCACGCGTGCCATGACCGGGATTGAAAGAAGGCAGATTGAAATCAGCGCCAGGGCCTGGGCTGCAAGACATGCCGCCAGCAATTGCCCGGAGGCATGCCAGCGGCACTCAAAATAATTACTTGGGCTGGACACGATCCAGAATCATGCGAACCATGCGTTGCAGCTCAGGGTCCTCGGATTCGGTGCGTTCCATAAACCAGCCGAACATGTCCTGGTCTTCACATTCCAGCAGCTTGCGATAGCAGTCGCGGTCTACATCATTAAGGGTGGCGTACACTTCCTTGACGAAAGGCACCAGCAACACATCAAGTTCAAGCATGCCGCGACGGCTGTGCCAGTAGAGACGATTGAGTTCAACATCTTCGACCATGGAGCGCTCCTCAAATAGAGCGCAAGTATACAGGCCGATCCGTCATAGAACAGTCGGCTTTGGTCGGTCCCCTGGAACTACCCATTTGCAGGGCGCACCTCTATGATGTCCCCCAGACTTTTTTACCTGCGATGACCCATGGCCGACTCTGCTTTTTTCTGCACTCTGAACCACGAAGGTATTCTTGCTGTTATCGGCAACGACGCCAGCAAGTTTTTGCAGGGGCAGTTGACCTGCAACCTCAACTACTTGAGCGAAACTCGCTCGAGCCTGGGTGCCCGTTGTACGCAAAAAGGCCGCATGCAATCCAGTTTCCGCATCGTGCTCCAGGACAACGGCTGCCTGCTGGCAATGGCCCATGAGCTGGTCGAGCCGCAGTTGGCGGACCTGAAGAAGTACGCCGTGTTCTCCAAGTCGACACTGACCGACGACAGCGCCAACTGGGCACGCTTTGGCCTGAGCCAGGCAGACACGGTACTGGAGAGCCTGGGCCTGAACCTGCCTGCCGAGACCGACAGCGTCGCTCGCGCCAACGGTTTGATTGCCATTCGCGCCTCTGAAGGCCGTGCAGAACTGTGGGCCCCGATTGCACAGCGCGAAAGCGTTGTTCAACACTTGAAGGCGCAATTGGTTGAAGCCGACCTCAACCAATGGTTGCTTGGCCAGGTCCGCGCGGGTATTGGCCAGGTCATGGCCCAGACTCGCGAATTGTTTATTCCGCAGATGATCAACCTGCAAGCCGTGGGCGGTGTCAGCTTCAAAAAAGGCTGTTACACCGGCCAGGAAATCGTCGCGCGCATGCAATATCTCGGCAAACTCAAACGCCACCTCTACCGTTTGTCGCTTGAGGCGGCTCAAGAAGTACCCGCGCCAGGGACCCCTCTGTTTGCACCTTCCCATAGCAGTTCAGTGGGCGAAGTCGTGCTTGGTGCTCAAGCAGAAAACGGTATCGAATTGCTTGCCGTCCTGACCTCGGATGCGGCCCAAGCGGGCGATATTCACCTGGGTGACTTGCAAGGCCCTGGCCTTTCGCTGCTTGAGCTGCCTTATCAATTGGACCGTGATCGCGAGATCCAGCGTTGATTGCCACACATTGAAACGCAGCACCCTAGAGATATGAGCATGCTCGCGCACAGAGTCCAAGCGGACTTGCTTAAGGCCATTGATAGAGACGACCTGGTTTTGCCCACGCTACCGGAAGTAGCGTTGAACATCCGCAAGGCAGCTGAAAACCCTGAAATCAGCGTCAGCCATTTGAGCAAGGTCATCAGTCGTGACACTGCGCTGTCGGCGCGATTGATCAAAGTGGTCAACAGCCCGATGCTGCGTGCCACCCGCGAGGTTACGGACCTGCACACCGCCATCACGCGCCTGGGCGTGAACTACAGCAGCAATCTGGCAATCGGGCTGGTGATGGAGCAGATTTTCCATGCCCGCTCGGAAACGGTCGAAAAAAAAATGCGCGATGTTTGGCGCCAAAGTCTGGAAGTAGCAGGTATCTGCTACTCCTTGTGCCGCCGTCATAGCTCACTCAAGCCAGACCAGGCGGCACTGGGCGGCCTGGTGCATCAAATTGGCGTACTGCCCATCCTGACCTACGCCGAAGAACACAACGAACTGCTCTCCGACCCGATCTCACTGAATCACGTGATTGACAGCATCCATCCGCTGATTGGCGACAAATTGCTGGCTGTTTGGGAGTTTCCGGAGATGCTTCTCAAGCTTCCCGGCCTGTATCAGGACTTTAACCGCCAATCCAAAGCCATTGACTACATCGATCTGGTGCAAATCGCGACCGTGTTCATGCATCAGGACATTGAGCAACTGAGCGCCCTGCACGCCTTCAAGAAACTGGGGGTAGAAGCTGGCGACCCCAGGTTTCAGGAGCAACTGAACGAAGCGCGCGGGATGTTTATCTGAACTCGTAACACAAACTCTGTGTTGCTACAGAGATTGAATCCCGGAGTTTCTCACCCTATCGGCGATCGCCATTGGCCGGGACAAAACTAACCCGTACTTTCAACCCGCCCTGCACGCCATCGTGCAGGCTGATATGTGCAAGGTGCGCACGGCAAATGTCACCGACAATTGCCAACCCCAGGCCCGACCCCGCTACTTGCTGATTACGTCGATAAAAACGTTCAAATACCCGCTCGCGTTCTTCAGGGGGAATACCTGGGCCGTCATCTTCGACTTCCAGTACCGCGGGAGCAGTGACTCTCAAGACGACATTGCCACCCACGGGAGAGTGGGCCATGGCGTTGTCCACCAGATTGCTCAGCAGTTCGTGCAGCAACGTGGGTTCACCGTACAACCAAACCGGCTGATCGGCCTCAAGCGCCAGCGCAAACCCCCGGGTATGGGCCAGAGGTGCCATCGCCATGCCCAGCTCACGAGCCAATTGACTGAGGTCGAGCAACTGCGCGCCGCCTTCAGCGATGGCTCGCGCGCCATTTTCGATCCGTGCCAGCGACAGGAGCTGATTGGCCAGGTGGGTCAGCCGGTCCGTGCCCTGGGTTGCCTGCTCAAGGGTATTGCGCCAGGCGTGCGGATCATCTGCACGCAAGCCCAGTTCAAGCTGGGCTTTGAGCACCGCCAATGGGGTACGCAGCTCATGGGCCGCGTCGGCAATAAATTGCGCTTGGCGCTTGAATTGCCCGCGCAAACGCTCGGTAAAATGATTGAGGGCCTGGACCAATGGCCGCAATTCACGCTGCACGGAAACCAGCGGCAAAGGTCGCAGGTCATCCGTCTCACGCTCCTCGACAGCGGTGCGCAAACGCTCCAGCGGGCGTAATGCGGCGCTTACGGCAAACCACACAACCAGCAACGCCCCTAGCCCCAACATCCCCAAACGCAGCAGAGTGTCGGCCATCAGGCTGCGGGCCATAGCCACCCGCGCCTCATCGGTCTCGGCCACACGGATTTCCGCCATGCCATTCATGCTGGGTTCGCTCACCGCCTTGAGCAAACTCACGACCCGCACGTTCTGCCCCAAATACATGCCGTTATAGAAACTCGCCAAAGCCGGGTAATCATCGGTACGTAGCGTGCCCGGTGGCGGTGGCGGCAAGTTTTCATAGCCAGAAATCAACTGCTGGTGGATATCGTTGACCTGATAGTAAATTCGCCCGGCGCTGTCGTAGGCAAACGTATCCAGCGCAACGTAGGGTACGTCGGCGCTCAGACTGCCATCACGCTGCGACAGGCCCGCAGCGATGGTACGCGCCGACGCCAGCAGGGTTCGGTCGTACGCGGTATCGGCAGCTTCACGGCCATTGAGATAAGCACTCAAACCGCTGGCCAGCATCAGTACAACCAGCAACAGCGTCAGGTGCCAGAGCAAACTCCAGCGCAGGCTGTCGAGCTTAAACATCGCGGCTTTCCAGCAAGTACCCCAGGCCCCTGAAGGTCACAATCGCCACGGCCTGGCCATCGAGCTTTTTGCGCAAGCGGTGAATATAAATTTCGATCGCGTCAGAACTCGCTTCCTCGTCCAGACCAAACACCTGGGCCGCCAACTGTTCCTTGCTCATGACCCTTCCGGGCCTGGCTATCAGCGCTTCGAGCACCGCCTGCTCACGCGAAGTCAAGGTCAGTAACTCTTCGCCCAAGGTAAAGCGCCGGGTTTCAAGGTCGTAGATCAGAGATCCACATTGCTGCTGGCGTTCGCCACCCAATACGCTACGGCGCAGCAGCGCTTTGACCCGAGCCTCAAGCTCTGTCAGCTCGAACGGCTTGGCCAAGTAATCATCGGCACCAAGGTTAAGCCCGTGAACCCTATCCTTGACGTCACTGCGCGCAGTCAACATCAACACCGGCAAGGTTTTGCCACGGGCACGCAAGCGCGCCAGCACCTCAAAACCATTCATGCGCGGCAAGCCCACGTCCAGAATCGCCACCGCATATTCTTCACTGCTCAGGGCCAGGTCAGCGGCCACTCCGTCGTGCAGTACATCTACGGTCAAGCCTATGCCCTTCAAGGCTTGGGCGACACTCTCGGCCAGTTGCAACTGATCTTCGACCAAAAGCACACGCATTGGGTTTACCTCATTATTTTTGTTCAGGACGCAGCCTTCAGTGCGCGGAGTGTACAGACGGCCGGAGCCCTGTGAAGCCCAAAAGCCGTGAATGCCTTATGTAAGGTTAGCGAAAGGTTAGCCGGTTAGCATCGCGAGACTTACAGCAATCCCTATTACCGCCATGGCCTGCATGGCGGCCCGAAAAACGCCTCGAAGCGTTTTCGCCAATAAGAACAATAATGGAGCACCTGTATGCTGACTCATCAGCCCAAGCCCCGTCACTTCTGTGTTTGTTCCGTACTCGCGCCCTGTCTCACCATGCCTGCGAGTGGCCTTCTATCGCCCGTACTTTGTACCTGATACGGGCGAGGCACAGCCCTGCGCCAACGAATTTGAGCAACAAATAACTACCCTATAAAAACAAAAGCTCCTGAGGAGATAATATGAAACTTCCCCTGCGTTCCCTGGCTCTCGCTGCCAGCTGCATGCTGCTTACCAGCCAACTCATGGCTGAGCCAAAACGCCCCGAGTGCATCGCCCCGGCCTCTCCGGGCGGTGGTTTTGACCTGACCTGCAAACTGGCGCAAAGCGCACTGGTGAACGAGAAGCTGCTCAGTAAACCCATGCGCGTAACCTACATGCCCGGTGGCGTAGGTGCCGTTGCCTATAACGCGGTGGTGGCCCAGCGCCCGGCCGACGGGGGCACTTTGGTAGCCTGGTCCAGTGGCTCATTGCTTAACCTGGCACAAGGCAAGTTCGGCCGTTTCGATGAAAACGCCGTGCGGTGGCTGGCTGCCGTTGGCACCAGCTACGGCGCCATTGCGGTGAAGAGCGACTCGCCCTACAAGAACCTCGATGATCTGGTTCAGGCCCTGAAAAAAGACCCCAGCAAAGTGGTGATCGGCTCAGGCGGTACGGTTGGCAGCCAGGATTGGATGCAAACTGCACTGATCGCCAAGGCCGCTGGGATCAACCCGCGTGACTTGCGTTATGTAGCCCTGGAAGGCGGCGGCGAAATCGCAACGGCGCTGCTGGGTGGGCATATTCAAGTAGGCAGTACGGATATTTCCGACTCCATGCCGCATATCCAGAGCGGCGATATGCGCCTGCTCGCGGTGTTCGCCAACGAACGCCTGGATGAGCCGGAGATGAAGAACATTCCGACCGCCAAAGAACAGGGTTACGACATCGTATGGCCGGTTGTGCGCGGTTTCTATCTTGGGCCAAAAGTCAGCGATGCAGACTACGCATGGTGGAAAGACGCCTTCGACAAACTGCTGGCCTCCGAAGAGTTCACCGCATTGCGTGATCAGCGCCAGCTATTCCCCTTCGCCATGACCGGTCCGGAGCTGGACACCTATGTGAAAAAGCAGGTGGCTGACTACAAAACCCTGGCCCAGGAATTTGGCCTGATCCAGTAACCACTGCCGACCGCTGGCTGCGCCCTTGAATATAGGGCTCAGCCCAGGAGTGAACCATGCTCGTACAACGCGTTTTTTCCGTTGCAATGCTGCTTGTCTGCCTCGGTTTGGCGGTGATGGCCTGGCCTTATCAGGCGGCTTTTTCCTATGAACCCGTCGGCCCTCGCGCCTTCCCTTTGCTCATGCTGGCTTTGATGGGGCTGGGGCTGATCTACATGGTCTTTCGTCCATCGCCCGTAGTGCATAGCGAAGATGACCCCAAACTGGATCGCGAAACCCTGACCAAGATTGGTCTGTGTGTCGTACTGCTGCTGATTTTCGCCGGTACATTCGAGACCCTCGGTTTTATTCTCAGCAGCACCCTGATCGGCATCCCGATGGCGCGCCTGTATGGCGGGCGCTGGCTGCCCAGCATCGTGATCATCAGCTTGATGAGCGTCGGCCTTTATTTACTGTTCGATAAAGCCATGGACGTTCCGCTGCCTCTTGGCCTGCTCGACGTTCTGGAGAACTGATATGGATACTTTTGGCTATTTGGGCCAGGGCTTCGGCGTCGCGCTCAGCCCTTACAACCTGGTCACCGCGTTGTGCGGCACCTTGATCGGCACCGTGGTTGGATTACTGCCAGGGCTTGGCCCAATCAACGGGGTCGCTCTGCTGATCCCTATCGCCTTCGCCCTCGGGTTACCGCCGGAGTCGGCACTTATCCTGCTGGCAGCGGTGTATTTGGGCTGTGAGTACGGCGGGCGTATCAGCTCGATTCTGCTGAACATCCCGGGGGAAGCTTCGACCGTGATGACCACCCTCGACGGCTACCCAATGGCCCGCAAGGGACTGGCTGGCGTGGCGTTGTCGTTGTCGGCCTGGAGCTCATTTATCGGTGCCTTTATTGCCACCTGCGGCATGGTGTTGTTCGCACCGCTGTTGGCCAAGTGGGCGATTGCTTTCGGTCCGGCGGAGTATTTTGTGCTGATGGTGTTCGCCATTGTCTGCCTGGGCGGCATGGCGGGAGATCGGCCACTCAAGACCTTTATCGCAGCCCTGATTGGCCTGTTTCTGGCGTGCGTGGGGATTGATGCCAACAGCGGCGTTTACCGTTTCACCGGGGACAACATCCACCTGACTGACGGCATTCAATTTGTCGTTCTGGTACTGGGATTGTTCTCCATCAGCGAAATTTTATTGCTGCTGGAAAAAACCCACCGCGGTCAGGAAGCCGTAAAAGCCACTGGCCGCATGATGTTCAATTTCAAGGAAGCGTCGGCGGTGTTCGTGGTGAATATCCGCTGTGGTCTGCTCGGCTTCGTCATGGGCGTACTGCCAGGGGCAGGCGCCACCCTGGCCAGTGCCGTGGCCTACATGACTGAAAAACGCCTGGCGGGTGCTACCGGCAAATTTGGCGAGGGTGACATGCGCGGTCTGGCGGCTCCCGAAACGGCCATTGGCGCTTCGGCATGCGGCGCGCTGGTGCCGATGCTGACGCTGGGTGTACCGGGTTCAGGCACTACGGCGGTGATGATCGGCGCCTTGTCGCTGTACAACATCACGCCCGGCCCGCTGTTGTTCCAACAGCAACCGGATATCGTCTGGGGCCTGATCGCCTCGTTGTTTATCGCCAACATCATGCTGGTGATCCTCAACATTCCGATGATCCGTATCTTCACCCGGATACTTTCGGTGCCTAACTGGGCGTTGGTGCCGGTGATCGCAATTATTACCGCCATTGGCGTCTATGCCGTTCACGCCACTACGTTCGATCTGTTCCTGATGATCGGTATCGGCATTTTCGGCTATATCCTGCGCAAACTCGACTTCCCGCTGTCTCCGGTGCTACTGGGGTTCATTCTGGGCGGGCTTATGGAGCAAAACCTGCGCCGCGCCCTGTCGATTTCCAATGGTGCACTGGAAATCCTGTGGGCAAGCCCGATCACGTTGGGCGTTTGGGTACTGACTGCGCTCATGTTGCTGATGCCTGTACTGCGTATCTGGCGTAAGCGTAGTGCTCAACGTCGCGCCTTGGCCGATGCGTGATTCAGGACTCAAACACTGGTGGGGAACGCCGCTGGTCGGTCTGGCCGGCGGTTATCTCGCCAGCCTTATCGGCTGGCCACTGCCGTGGATGGTCGGCTCCTTGCTCGCGATCATCCTGGTACGTTGCCTGACACCCTGGCAACTGGCCGAAATTCCTGGCGGGCGAAAATGCGGACAATGGATTGTCGGCATCGGCATCGGCCTGCATTTCACGCCCGTGGTGATGGAGCAAGTGCTGGCGCATTTTTGGCTGATCCTGGCTGGCGCCCTGCTCACCAGTGTTTCGAGTGTGATCGGCGTATGGCTTATGCGTCGCAGCGGCGAGGATCGCGCGACGGCGTTCTTCTCCAGCATGCCCGGCGGCTCGGGAGAGATGGTTAACCTCGGCGCACGCAATGGTGCCGTGTTAAGCCGCGTTGCAGCAGGCCAGAGCCTTCGGGTGCTGACTGTTGTACTGTGCGTCCCGGCAGCCTTCAAGTATCTACTGGGCGAAGGTGCACCTGCCTTACACCCCGCCCCCATCAACGTTTACTGGTTACTGTTGTTGTTTCCAGCAGGTGCTTTGCTGGCCTGGATCTGGCAACGCTTGCGTCAACCCAACCCGTGGTTGTTCGGACCACTGCTAGTCAGCGCCAGCGCCAGCATCCTGTGGGATTTGCATATCGGTCTGCCTGACGGCAGCAGCCAGATGGGCCAATGGTTAATTGGCAGCGGGCTGGGCTGCCACTTCAATCGAGCGTTCTTCCGTCGGGCACCTTCGTTCATTGGCCGAACACTGCTGGGCACAGCGCTGACGATGCTGATCGCCAGTCTGTGCGCACTGGGCTTGAGTGCTCTTACCCAACTCGATCTGCGCTCCATGACCCTGGGCATGATGCCGGGCGGGATTGCTGAAATGAGCCTTACAGCAGAAACACTGCAACTTTCAGTTCCACTGGTCACCGCCTTGCAAGTCATGCGCCTGATCTTCGTGCTGTTTTTGGCAGAGCCTTTGTTTCGGTACTGGACGCGGGATCACTCCCGCTGAAATACCACCGATCAATGTAGGAATTCTCGTAAGATGTTAAAGGTGTTCCTACAACCTTACTGAGTTGTTGGTGTGTAGCAAGTGCGCTTATTTTTAATGCTCAAACAATGAACCTGCGCTTACACCAACCACTACAGCAAGGACACCACATGCATAGTTCTGCTCATTCAGAAAAGTCACTTTGCCGACTGACCCCGCCGACACCCCAGCCGTTCATACCGAGCCTCACTCAGAAAGAACAAGAAATACTTGAGTGGTGTGCCAAGGGAAAAACCAGCGCTGAAATTGCAATCATTCTGAGCCGGTCAGAAACTACGATCAACTTCCACATGGCTAACTTACGCCTAAAGTTCGATGTTACGTCACGTCACGCCGCTGTACTTAAAGCCATTAAGCTCGGCATCACCCTTCTACCCTGAGCGGAATTGCCTGGACGCTCTTCAAGGGGCAAACCATGACCACACGCCCCTTTACCTCACCTCATCAAGCATCATCAACTCAAAAATCGAGGCAACTACCCACTTGAATCTTTACATCAAACAAATACATTGATCCCAGAGTACACACCATGACAATTGAAATAGTTAATCTAGCTCAATACTGGTATTTCGAAACAAAACTGTCCATCGTCGTCGCAATGATCGATCGTGACACTCTATTTGGGGCAAGCCTGGGTGCATGTATCGTGACGAGCAGGCGCGGCAACCTGAAAGGCTGGAGATTTCCAGGGTCATTTTTCCTGAGTGCCGGCGTTGGGTATTTATTTGCCCCCGTGGTACTGCCACACCTGCCAGGCTTGTCTTCGGGTGTCACCGCATTTATTTGCGCACTTATCGTCATCCCCATCAGTATAAAATTAACGGCTTGGGTAAATACAGCAGACATAGTTGAAATAATCCGGCGTTTACGCCCACCTAAGTAAATCAAG
Source organism: Pseudomonas sp. ML2-2023-6 (assembly GCF_037055265.1). Taxonomy (NCBI): domain Bacteria; kingdom Pseudomonadati; phylum Pseudomonadota; class Gammaproteobacteria; order Pseudomonadales; family Pseudomonadaceae; genus Pseudomonas; species Pseudomonas sp. ML2-2023-6. Next base: position 4,752,101 of record NZ_CP146347.1, read on the forward strand.
AGCCCCATCAAACAATTGAAACTGCCAGCCTGCTTTTGAGCTCACTGCCACAGTCCTGACACCGGCGAAGGCGCGGCACTAGGCTTAATCAAATTCACTTTCAACAGCCCAAGTATTTCAATTGGTTTCAGGCCACACACATCTACTCACTCCAATTTGACTTTGTTGAGCTTTTCGGCAGAATTTACGCTTACCGAGTACTTCCAGTATTTCTGCCATGTAACCTTACCCATAAAAATAAAGGCAAAAAGCGCGATCACATGAACTTAATAAACAAACACTAACAACAACCACAGCTCCTACAAGCAAGGTAAAAATAACCTACACACCATTTATAAAACATTTCAAACCCACCCATAACGATCCTGGCCCACGATCAACGGATTGGTCTTTTTTTGAAATTAGCGTGCATGTTCAATCAGGCACCTTACGATAGTTCAACTGGAGTCAATCATGAGCGCCTACAAAATGGTTTGCCCGCACTGCCTAAGTAAAATGCGTATTCGCACCAGCGAGGGTCGCCACATATTCTTGCGTGTCGCTTACTTGCAGTGCACAACTGAAGCCTGCGGCTGGTCAGTCAGAGCCGAGTTTGAAATGACCCATGAGTTATCTCCCAGCGGCATGCCTAATCCCAACGTCCACCTTCCCGGCGTAAATCGTGAACTGCGCCAAGCAGCTCTACTTTATGAAAACCTGCCTTGCAAGTAGTTAGGAGCAACATCATGAACATCACCTACCTGGACATCAGTATCGGCAGCGAGACGTTCGCTAGCATGAGCATCCGGTTCGACGCAGTGACTTGGGTAGCACGCGTCGGCGCGATTGCAGAAAAAATGACAGGCACAACCGACAATTGTCGATTGTGCACTGCCTGATTCAAATCGAGTTTTAACACTGAGAACCTACACACCAGGCTGCCTTACCTGGTGTGCAAAACGATGATCAACTATCGCGGCCAACCACCCCGCTACTGCCTGAGCTGTTTATGCCGGTGGCAGTTTCCAGTCGATCGGGGACAAGCCATTTTGCTCAAGGAACTTGTTGGTTCGACTGAAGTGGCCGTTACCGATAAACCCTCGATAGGCCGATAGCGGCGATGGGTGCACCGACGTCAGCACCAGATGCTTGGTCGCATCAATCAGTTTTTGCTTGCTCTGCGCATGGGCGCCCCACAGCAAGAAAACAAGTTTAGGCTGCTGCTCACTCACTACCTGAATAATTCGGTCAGTAAAGTGCTCCCAGCCCTTTTTTGCATGGGACGCGGCATTGGCACGCTCCACCGTCATCGTTGTATTGAGCAGCAGAACACCCTGCTCAGCCCAATGCTGCAAGCAGCCGTGGGGGGCGATGTCGATATTCAAATCGCGCTTGAGCTCTTTATAAATATTGACCAGCGAGGGCGGGGTCGGGACACCGGGCTGCACTGAAAAACACAACCCATGTGCCTGGCCTGGGCCGTGATAAGGGTCCTGGCCAAGGATAACCACCTTGATCCTGTCCAACGGCGTCAGGTTCAAAGCGTTGAAAATAAGCGGGCCCGGTGGGTAAATTTCCTTACCGGCCGCATGCTCCTGACGCAAGAATTCACGCAGTTCGGCCATGTAAGGTTTATCGAACTCTTCACGCAAGGCCTGCTTCCATACAGGTTCAAGTTTTATACGGTCATCCGACGTCATGGCTACATCCTGAGAAACAATGGGGCGGACACTAGAAAAGCCCGCCGCCATTGTCAACATCACCGGTGGTTCCACCCCCGCCCACCATTATGACCAGCGCCATAACCCGGCCCATGACCGTAACGATAGCCTGGCCCCTGAGGGTAATACGCGGGCCCGTGGTAATAGCCTGGAGACGGGGCATAGTAGCCTCGCGGATACACGTAATACGGACGATAGCCGCCATAGTAATAAGGGGCCGGAGCCGTATAGACCTCTGTACGATAACCTTCGTAACCCGAGTAATAAGGCACGCAAGCAGATACAGCCAAGCCAAGAACAACGATAGAGAGCAGGCGACGATACATGGCGGCCTCCTGGACCGCGAAAGAGCACATCCAGCGACGCTGGAAGGCGACAAACAGCAACGCTGTCTGACACCTGTTAAGACCGCAAAAATGATTTTCAGTGCCGTGAATAAAAAACGTCAGACCGGCGGATCAAGCAGAGAGGCAACACACTGCCCTCCGCCCTCCCCTCTGTCACCCGGCTGTTGTATCAAAACTGATGGATTACCGAGTTACTCCAGTATGGAAAAAGCACAGGCGCCTGGATCTGAAACAGTGCATTCATAGAGTTTCAGACCCAGCCCACTTTCCATAAACGTCCAGTTGCCTACATTGAGCAGACGCATTGAGTGCTCTTCAGCGCGGCTTTGTCGATAGTGCAAATTCACACGGGAACGATCCTGCGCTTTATATTCGCAATAGCCAATTTTCCCTACAGAGCCTTGCTGATTACTTTCCGGATAAAACACCCCGGCCTCAAATGATTCCAACCGCGAAGCCGACTGCGCGCCAGACACAGCGATCCATTCGCTCCCGGCCTTGGCGGCCGGCGCGGTGTAGATACCCGCCCGCAGGGTTACACTTTCAACACTCGGACAACTTTCGGCTGTATTAGCCCATGAACTTGCCGAATAAAATAACACCCACAAAAATATACAAATAACTTTCATAACCAGCCACCTCTAAATATTTATTTAAAACTTGATAGTTCTCGACACTCACCCCTTGCCGAAGCACCCAATACTAATCAACCCTCACAACTTGACAATGCAATTCTTAGTAGGCGAATTCCGATAATTGTGCACGAACTTTTAAATACCCACTTACTGAAAAATTAATGAATTTTCATACGCCCCGCGCATAAAAATACGTACGCCCTCGACAGCGTTTACTATGGAGCGATTAAGCGCCTGCCCCACAACGGACACCCAGACATGACCACTCCCGAGATTTGCCCTGCATGCGGGGCCCGCAACGACTGTTCCATGGCAAACCCTGCAACCGTCGACCAACCCTGCTGGTGCTACAGCGTCAGTATCGACCCCGAAATCATCCGCGCCTTGCCACTTGAACAGCGCGACCTGACATGCCTTTGCCCTCGCTGTGCGAACGTTCAAAGCCAATTGCAGCCAGCGCAATCGGAGCACCTAAAGTAATATGCAGGTCTGTTTTTCTTGTGATTAATCGCTATGCGTGTAGACCGTTTCCTGAGCAACTTGCCCCAGTTCAACCGCCAACAAGTACGCTTGCTCCTGATCGAGAAACGGATCCAGGTGGATGGGCAGGTGATTAGCGATCCGCGCCACGAAATCCGGGCATTCAGCAGGATTGAGTTCGACGGGCAAATCCTTCAGGCAGGTAAACCAGCGCGGTATTTCATGCTGCATAAACCACCTGGCTGTGTAAGCGCCACCCAGGACCCGGAGCACCCGACGGTACTTGATTTGCTCAATGAGCCCGACCAGCACGAACTGCACATTGCAGGCCGGCTGGACTTCAATACCAGCGGGCTGATGCTGATCACCAACGATGGTCAGTGGTCGCGCCATGTGACCCAACCTCAAACCAAAATGCCCAAGGTGTATTACGTCGAGACGGAACAGGAAATCGGCCCCGAGTACATCAGCAAATTCATTGAAGGCGTTTATTTCGCCTTTGAAGACCTGACAACACAGCCCGCCGAACTGGAGTTGCTCGGCCCTTGCAGTGCGCGCCTGAGTATCGTTGAAGGTCGTTACCATCAGGTCAAACGCATGTTTGGCTACTTCAACAACAAGGTTGTACTGCTGCACCGCGAAAGCATCGGCCCGCTGGTACTCGACAGCCAACTGGCCCCCGGCGAATATCGGGCGCTGAGCGATCAGGAAATACAACTATTCCAAGGGCCGCCCGCACACTAGCCGTCAACGGACTAGCCCCTTACCCTTGCCTGTAACAATCGCGGTGCACCATCAGTCAGACCGACGCTCGATTCACTGGAGTCTGACGCCATGATGAAGCCCGAAATTGCAGTGCTCGATATTCAAGGCCAATACCGAATTCACACCGAGTTCTATCGGTGCGATAACGCAGAGAACACCATCATCCTGGTCAATGGTTCGATGGCGACGACTGCGTCATTTTCCCAGACCTTGAAAAACCTGCACCCGCATTTGAATGTTGTTCTTTACGACCAGCCTTACGCCGGAAAGTCCAAACCTCATAACCCTCATCAGAAAATGCTGACAAGAGAACTGGAAGCGCAGGTGCTTCTGGAGTTGATAGAGCACTTTGATGCAAATTATCTGCTGTCGTTTTCCTGGGGGGGGCACAGCGGCGCTGACCGCACTGGCATCTGCGCCACGGCGTATCGAAAAAGCCGTGATCAGTTCTTTTTCGCCGTTGATCAACGAAGCCATGCGCGACTATCTGGAGCGTGGTCGTCACTGCCTGGCGGCCTGCAACCGGACCCAGGTCGGCAATCTGGTGAATGACACGCTGGGCAAGCACTTGCCCCCGCTCTTCAAACGCTTCAACTTTCGGCATGTCAGCAGCCTGGCCGAGCATGAATATGCGCAGATGCACTTTCATATCAACCACGTTCTGAACAGCGACCAGCAGTGCTTCCTCAGTGCAGCCAAGGGGATCGAGATCCCGGTGTTATTTATCAATGGCGCATGGGATGAATACACCGTGGCCAGCGACGCTCAGCACTTTGCGCAACCGATTGCCAACAGCCAGTTTGTCAGCTTGGAAAACACCGGGCATTTTCTGGACATGGAACACAAATCCGCCAGCCATATCAGTAAAAACGCCCTGCTCGACTTTCTAAAACCGACGCAGCTTCAACCACAGTCACTCTCCCTGTGAGCGCGCGCGAGACAAACAACAGGTCGAAAAAACGCTGCGAAGTGCATATTTTCAGAATAAAACTTCTCATCAAGGCCGACTTCTGGTACAAAGTCAGCCGCTCTGAGCGGGTGTCGTATAATGGTATTACTCCAGCTTCCCAAGCTGATCACGCGGGTTCGATTCCCGCCACCCGCTCCACTATTTTCAAGGGTTTCAGCGCATCTGAAACTCTGGCCTACCACCTAGGGGGCCGTATTGGGGGCCGTATGATTGCGAGCCTTGTTTTTTAGCAAGGCCTTCCGGGATCAGGAATATGCAACAAACATCTCAACTATACCTACCTCGATGCCCTCATTGCGAAATTGCCCTACCGCACCTGTACCGTCACGCAGCTATAGAAACCACAAATAACAATCAGACCAACAAACGATTGTGGGCGACCTATGTCTGTCAAAGCTGTGGTGGACAGACAATGACGGTTTCTAAATACGATCAAGTACACGAAATATTCGGATCCATAGTCGAAATTTGGCCTAGCCCTCGTACCGTGGATGGGTCAGTTCCAGAGCGGGCGAAATCCTTTCTCGAGCAGGCGATTACAAGCATTTCCGCCCCTGCAGGTGCTGTGATGCTAACGGCCTCAGCCGTAGACTCGATGCTAAAAGAAAAAGGTCTAAAAGCTGGGTCGCTCTATAAGCGTATTGACCAAGCAGCTGCTGAGCATCTAATCACTGCAGATATGGCCGCGTGGGCTCACGAAGTCCGACTTGAGGCAAACGACCAACGCCATGCGGACGAAGAAGCTCCTCTCCCTAATGCAGCAGATGCGCAGAAAGGAATCGATTTTGCCCTGGCTTTAGCTCAGTTCCTTTTTGTACTGCCCTCTCGCGTGGCTCAAGGTCGAGCAAAAGGTTGATTGGTCAACGACCTGAAAACGTCAACGACACGGATACAAGCTTCTGCGATCCAGCCCTCTGACAGTCTCTGCTCAAAATATGTGGGGACCGGAAAAAGAGTAATATTAGTAATATCCCATCCCAAAAACAGCCGCAGCCCTTGTAGATAAAGGCATCCAGCGGATTCTGGGAAAAGCGATATTTAAGCGATAGGAAGGCGATAGTATTACCTTTCTTAAAAGCTATATTTCTATTCTTTAAAACCCAATGAATCCGGGGGTTTGGCAGAAATATTACTTTTCATATCGCTTCATATTACCTTCCCTTGTAATACCCAAAGCCCAGTAAAACCGGGGCCTCCACACCTATCCTTCGATCCGTATTACTCATATCGCTCTTTTTGAAAATACCCCCCTCGACCTGAGAAAAAATCTCAATAAAACGACTTTTTAAGCGAGCCTGATTTGCTCGAGCAATGGGGAATCTGGTCGTCGACCGCGTGCAGTCCCATGAAATCCAACAGATACGCTACAGGCCCCGCCAGTCGTGGCGCGCAGGAAATTCAGCCTCTCCCCGCACACCATCAATACCTGCCAGAAAAAGATCGTGCGCGTTTTTGAAAACACACCGGAACCCACGTTTTAAAAGTTTTGGCCCAATGAATCCGGGCACTTCACCGCTACGCCTTCCTCGTACGTTCTGAGCACCTTCGTGCAACCGCGCTGCACTTCTCTTCAAAACTTTGCATTCTGTGCAATTGCCGATCGGCTGCAGAGCCCCACAGCCCGCCTGGGCTGCAGGTTCGTTTGCACTACATCCGGATTTGCACAAAAAAAGGACACAAGGCCCGTCGGCGGGAGGGGGATAAGTGCTTTTTTATGATTTTTTTTTTTAGTTTCGCTATTTTCAAGCGATGATGGCTGTGCCGAGCTATTCAGCGAGAGGGGATGAGTATGAATAACCACACGGGGATGTGTATTTACTGCAAAGAATCCAATGATTTTAATACTGAGCACGTTATTTCAGCGGGTCTTGGGGGAGATGACAATAACTATAAATTGGATGGACTTGTTTGCTTTGAGTGCAACTCAAAATTATTTTCTGGTCTGGAAGCGACATTATTGCGGCATTCGCTGGTTGGGTTGGCTAGATGGCATAATCAGCCTAAAGGGAGAGGGAAGTCTTTTTCTAGATACTCGGCAAATGGATCAGTCCTAATAGATAGCGAGGAGCGTTTGTTTCTAGAAATTGATTATGCCTGCAGCGGGGAATTTACAATCCTCCCACAAGTAATATTTAAAAATGATAGCGAGACAAAATACTCAGCAAGCTCTCTAGCCCCTCTTGTCAGTTTTGGCGAGAAAGCATTAAACATCCTCAAACAAAATAACGTATCTGTAATTTCAAAAAACAAAAATTCATGCCCGGCAAGTTTTCTGATATCCAACTATGTTATTTCCGAGAACAAATTCAAATCGGATGGCACGTTTACTCTATCTAAACCTCCTGCGCTAGGAATTTGGCTGGAACCCTTAACGAGTAAAGATAAAGACGGCATAAGTTATCATTCTCGGCTATTTCAAATGAAAGATGGGCAAATTGTTCTTAAAATTAAAGACAACTCTAAAATCGAATATTATTTAGAGCGACTCCGCAAAAGCCTGCCAGAGGTTGCTGACATGGAAGCTGGAGTAGTGTCAAAAAAATTCGAGCGCCCTGTTATAGGTTCTTCATCTATGTGGAGTGGGGAATGCGACAGAGCCATAGCGAAAATTGGATTTAATTTGTTAATACATAACATGGGATCAATATTCGCAAGCCACCCTTGCTTCGATGATGTAAAGAGCTCAATTTTGACAGGCAATCCAAAGCTGCCTTGTTCTTTGGGTGATGGAAAAAACATAGTAGAAGTATTGGAGAACCCCCCTAGCGATAGCCACGTCATAATGATGGCAAGTGGCACTAGTCAAGATGGCGGGATTTACCTTGTTGTTTTATTCAGATTTTATGGCATGGGCACTCAAACTGTTTTTCTTGCTCGCGATAACGTGCCTCATCATATAGAGACTATGATTTATACAGTTAGATACAATGAGCATAAGATATCCGAGTCAACACTCAGCGATTATCTTATTGCCAACTACGACCTTGTATCCAATGCATTTTTACCAAGAAATGAATAATTAGGCTTTTCTCACATAACTATAGGTCTAAGTTTAGATGCCAGCCCAGACACGATGTCAACGTTTAGGGTGAATGCTTCAGCATCGGTTGGACTCGGCATCGGCCCTGGCATATGCGTATGCCCCGCCAGTTGCGTGTTCATCTCCTGCACTAGGTCGAGCAAATCACAAACCACCTTAAACAGGTTCACGCTTTCCGAACCGATCCAGTTTTTTGGTGCGACCAACCGCTGGCCATCCCCCGCCACGCTCTTGCGCAGGCCCTCGATCCGCTCCTGCATATCGCCACCCACGGTGGCGTTGTACTTATCACCAACCACCAAATTCAAGTCGCGGCCTGTGGCCTGGTGCAAGTCATCTACAGCCGCCACGCTCATTGACCCGCCTGAAAGCAGTTTCATGGCACCCATCGCTTCGAGTGTTTTTACACCGCCGACCTTCTCTTTTGAATGGTCATCCACTTCTTGGGTGTGGCTTTGATAGTGCTCCTGGTTGTCCAGGGCCTGCACTTCGCGATCCGCTGAAAAGTCCTGTATACGGCCATCGGTCTGCCGCGACCAGTTGCCGTCGGCGTCTACGCGCTGCTGGGCAGTTTCGCTGTGCTGCCAGACTTGATCCCCTTTGGGCACCTTAGGCAGGCTCAGGCCGTGGGGCAATATGGTCTGGATAAAGGGCTTGCTGGGCATGCCATAGGCGAAGTTGACCACCACCGTGGTGCCTTCCCCCGGGAAGCCGAAAAAGCCCATCTCATCACCGCCCACGGACACTGGTAGCGGTACACCGGCCAGAATCGGCAGGTTGGGGTCGGGTTCGCCGTCTTCGGCCAGTACCTGCAGGTCTACCGCGTACCGGGGCCGAAAGTTGTCGCAGATGCCGGACTGCGCCGGGGCATCGGCCACGCCTTGCACCAGGGCGAATCTGGGCAGGTGGTAGCCGCCGCTCAGCTCGGGAAATTGACGTTCTACAGCGCGTTTTATTGCTTCTTCCACTTCAAACCCATTTGATTCGCGGCCAGCGACACCGAAACGATGCGTTGTGCCTGGTTAAAGGTTGCACCAGGACGAATGCCTGGCATGGCGGCGACCATGGCGCTTTCGTTGCCCTGGTAGCCGTCGAACAATTCGATTGGCAGCTGCAGCGGCTCCCGGGCACCAAAAAAACTGTCGGCCCAACTGCCAACAAAGACTTCGCCGTCGCCCTGCTGCTGCCAGATCGGGTCGGGGATGCTGAACACCCGGGCCAGGCTGTCCATGGCTTGAATGCCGGTGGCCAGGTTGTAAAAGAACGGGGCTTTGACCTTGGCATAGGGCTGGTCAGGCACGCGGAACGTGAGCCCGGTCTTGTTGCTGATAGCGGTCAGGACGGCGCGCAGATCCACATGGCGCAGGTTTAGCGGCAGCGGCTGACTCAGGATCGCAGCCAGCTCGCGGCAGAACAGCACCTGCTCGACGGCGTTCACGCTGGTACTGTGCTCGACGTAGCCAATGAAAAACCGCTGCAGCGGCTTGTCGTTGTAACCAATGTCCAGCGTCACCAATCCTTTTAACGGAGCTTTGGCTTGCACCGTGAACGAGGCTCGCCCCGGGGTACGCAGTTCTAGCCGGACATCGTCTTTAACCAGCGGGTACGTGGTGCCGCCGATGGTCAGCACTTTGTGCAGTTTCATGGCGGTCAGCCCATCCAGTTATCAATTTTTTTCAGCACGGCTTCAAAGCCGGTCAGCTCTTGCCCGGGCTTTTCCGGATCACTGCCGTTCTCACCGGCAACGCCTTGCCCGGGCGCCGACTGACTGGCCACGGTGTTGCCCGTGCGACGGCCTTCTACCCGCTCGGGGTTGCTCAGCTTCTCGGTCAGCGTGAACTGGATCAGCCAGGCCTGCAGCGTGTCGTGTTCCCGGGAGCTGACCCCGTCGCTGAATTGCACCTGGCGCATGCCGAATGCGGCGGCCGTGTCGTGAACGATGCGATAGGTTTTGAGTTGGCCACCGCTCTCTGTTGCCTCGGCCAGGCGCATCAGCGTGCGCAACCAGTCCGCATCGGCATGCCGGATAAGCCCGGAAAAGGTCAGAGTTTTGGGCTTGAAACCGGTGTGGGCCTTGTCGCTGTTGCTGGTCTGACCCGACATATCCCCGCTTTCAATGCGCAGATTTGCCGTGGCTTTCATGTTTTTGCAGCGCACTTGTTCGCCATCAAGTAGCAGCGTCATAGGCCGATCATCTCCTGTACAAAGCTCAGCCCTTTGCGCGATCCCACCAGCACCATGCCAGCGCAGATCCCCCATTCATGGCCCGGGGCTTGGCCTTCCAGCAGTTGGGCACTCAGCTCGGCGCCGTTCCCGGGGCCGATCAGGCGGCATTGCATGGTGGTTTCAGCGGTGCTCCCGGTCAGCAGCTGCTGCAGCTCGGCCAGCTTTCGGTCGTGGGCTTGGGCCTGAGTGGCTTTGCGTGCAGCCAGGGCCGCCAAGTCGGCCATGGGCGAGCTGTCAGCGGCGTAGCCCTCCAGCGCCGCCAGTTGGCTGGACAGCGCCTGGCTTGCGGCTTTGGTCACGGTGCAACGCTCCAGGGGCATCTGCCCCCAGCGCGGCAGCGCACCGGCAGAAGGTAGCTCCCACTTTTCCGCCTCCAGCTTGAATAACTGCTGGGCACGGCGCTGGGCGCGCTCCAGATCCGGAAACGGTAGCAAGGCGTTGAACCGCGCCAGGGTGGCGGCGAACTGGTCATATCGAGTGCCCAGGAACAGGATCACCAACGCGTATTGCTGGCCGATGGGTAGCCCGGTGTCGTGGCTGTCCTTAAGTTTGGCGCTCAGCAGCTGCAGCAGGTTCGGCGCGGCCAACGCACGCAATAAGCCGGTGCCCTGACCAACCCCACTCTGGAACGGTGTCACTACCAGGCACGCCGGGACTTCGCCCAGGGCGTCAGCCATTGCCGAGCGCCCGGCCTCGATCCCCTGCTTTGCAAGTTCAGCAACCGGCCCCGGGCTGGTGGTGGCCATGCTCTTGAGCGTTTCGAGGCGTGACGCGGTGCTGGCCAGCTCAGATCCGGCCATCTGTTTGGCGGTGGACAGCTGGCTCAGCCATTGGGTTGACTGGCTTGGCCAGCGCATGGTGACGGGCGCCCAGCTCATGCTTGGCCTGCTGCCCAGCTCACCGCCTTGATCGCGGCTAGGTCGTTGGCGGTCAGGGCCACATCCAGCTGGTCTTTGAGCAACAGGGCTTTTTGCTGGCAGGTCAGCCGGTGATGGTTGAACGCGGCACTGACTAGGTGCAACTGCTCGGCGGTGTGCTCGCGGTAGGCTTTGACGCCCAGGGCATCACGGCAGGCCAGGTGCCCGTCGTTGCCCAGTACCACCTGGCTAGTCAGGTTGACCTGGTCAATCAGGGTACTGTCGTAGCAGTGTGTTTCCCCCAGGACATCGCAGGAAAAACCCATTGTGATTGCTTGTTCACAGGCCGCATTTACCGCGTCCAACTGTTCGGCGTGACGAATTTTTACCAGTGCCGGCACATCGTCAACCCACTGGCCTTTGCTCCATACCTGATGCTCACCGGGTGCTTTCAAGGTGTAACCTTTTGGCAGTGGCGCAGGGGTTTCGATCAGCAACGGCTGCCCGGTGATCTTGTGATAGACGATCTCGCCCTGGTACGACTCGATCAGCTTCCACGCCTTGCCATTCCAATGGGCCGCTTGGTGTGCAGGGATCGCTGGGGGCGCTACTTCCACGCAGCCGCCCGGGATCAACCAGACATCTGGCTCTAAAGGGCAGCGGTCAGCACAGGTTTCACCTGTGTAGATCCCATGATGATCAGTCTGAAAAACGATTTTGGTGTCCATATCGGGTCTCAATACTTAATGCAGGCTAGGAAGGCAGTGTTTTGCGGGCGTGTTTCTGCGCCCCCGAAATAACCAATGGTGATGGCGTGGCTGTGATCGCCGACTGATCCAATGGAAATATTGTGTGTATGCGCCCCTTCCCTTGACGTCGTCGAGTAGCTGTAAGGGATATAGGTCAGGTCATCCCCGGATGTCAGGACTTCTCCCGAAGATCCATCGGGCCCAACAGAGCCTTCCTTGACCTTGTGTGTATGAGCCCCCTGCATGTCGCTGGATGCACCATGTGTGTGCCCACCTGCTCCTGCCGCACTACCCGTGTGGTTGTGGCTGCGGATCTCGTCTGCCTGATTACTGCCCAGTTGTCGCCCTAGGTCGATGCCTCTTCCGTCATCCAAAAAACGTGGAAATAGTCCACGTGAATCTCGAAGGTTGAAGGTATTAACACCATCGCCTGCACCGAAACGTGTTCCGATCTTGGCGAACAAACGAGCGTAAACAGTTCGCGATACCGCCGCGCCGTTTTCCTTTAGCCACCCCATAGGTGCATTTGGAGTTGAAAACAGTCCTGTCATGCCGACCATGTCCTCTTCCAATTGCAGCCTGAGATTCTGCAGTGCCTTAGTCGTCGCCAGGATGGCGCTGTTGTTGGCCTTTGGATCATCGCTTTTAGCGTTGGGCAACTCACTGAGCCCGACGTCCTCTTTTGTAGTGCCCCGGGCTCGCAGCTTTTCATAGTCGCCATTGCGTAAGGCCAGATGCTCGATCAAGGCAACGTCGACCGGTTGAGGCAGACGCAAATCGGTCACAGTGTTGGAGTTGGGCAGATCCGCGATCGGCACGAAGTAATGACGGGTACCGGCGCTGTCGGTTTTGTCGACCAGGTTTGCGCCAAAGACCACCTGGCAGGTGGTGACCATATCGCTGCCCTTGCGCTGTAAAGCGACCTCCAGCCAGGCTTTGGATGGCACGTTGGCCACGTTGATGATGGTCGGCTCGGTCTGCACAACGCGAATGCCTTCAACGTAGGCAATACCCGGCTTGAGCTGATAGCTGCTACCTGTTTTGACCAACTGCAGGCCACTGTCGAAAAAACACGCTCGACCAAAAAAGTCGCGATTGTGCAGCCGCTCGCGCTCATCGATGCCGCCTAGGCGGACGGTAAAATCGTGTTGCCAGGTACTGGCGTCGATCGTGATGCCGGTCATGGCCTGGGCGCCGCTGAAGGCGACCATAAAGTTTCGGGTCAGGTTGTTGCCAACCTGGTACGGGTGCCGGTTCTTGCGCTTTTGCTGCACGGGCACGTACGCCACGGCCAACAGAACGTTTTCAGCAGTCTGCAGCCCTACCCAGTTGAAGTCCCAGTCGCCTACGTCAGAACCCAGCATCACGCTGTAGACCACCTGATTGGGGGTCACGTAGCCCGATCGCTGAATGGGGGCCGTGTGGACGATTTGCGCTGCAGGCGGCAGGGTTGAGGCGCGATCCACTTCGCTTTCGGGGTTCAAGCCTGGGATGAGTGCGAACACAAAACGGCTGACTTCCAGCGCTTTCTGTTCACCATGCTTTTTCGCGATAAGATTTTCACCCGCGATCGTGATGTTTGAAGACATACGTCTACCTGTTCAGTAATTTTTAAGCGTGTGGATGGCGGTCGAAAATGCTCGCCCCGGGGCCAAGTTGTTTAAGCAAGATGTACATGCCCAGGCCGCGCAGGATCTCCCCGGCCCAGAAACCGAAGAACATGCCGTTATCCGTTCCCAGGCGAACCGCCGGACTCCAGCAACCGTTCATGGGTTGACCAGGTACAGGCGTTACCACGTAGTTGTTTTGCAGCTCGGTGACGCATGCCTCAATCAACGTGTTCAGCTGCGGGTGCTCACAGCCCGCCATGGCAGCCATGCAGGCGCCGGACAACCACAGGCCGGTCATGTGCCCGGTGAAGTCGTCAGGCACTGGCTGGGGAACGCTGGTCATTGGAAAGTCGGTGGGCAGTACGCCGTTGTGCTGGCTGACAAACTCGCCCAACCAGTTGATCCAGTTGCCGACATACGCCTTCAACTTTTCCGGTACAGGTTTGCCGTCCTCGACCAGTTGCTGCCAGGCACGGCATGCGCCCTGAAATGCTCGAGGCTGGTAGCCTGACCAAGCAGTGCCATCACCCCAGTGATTCATGGTGAAGGTGTCCGGTGTGCCGTACTTGAAGTTGTCCCAACGGTTCCACACGTAGCAGGCGTCAGCGAACCATTCCTCACCGTCGGCGGCATTGCCCATCTGGTTGGCGCTGCCCAGTAGCGGCACGTGCAACGGGCGGTTGTGCTGCACCGCGTTGCGCGGGATGTACTGCCCGCCGAACTCCACCGGTTGGCGCGTGGCGTAATTGAATGGGTACTCGCCCTGCAGCGTGGTGTCCCTGAGCTGGACGGAGCCAAACTCGGCCGCATCATGTCCGGTGGACAGCTCGCGACCGTTGGCATCGATCTTTTGCCCCGTCCAGACAATCACCCAATCCACGTCGAACTGTTTACCGTCGGCGCTCCAGTCGGTCGAACCATCCTCTTTGCGAGCTTTTACGGACGCATTGATTGCGTTCCAGGCCAGATCCCCTTCAAAGGCAAAGGTGGCCTTGTCCAGGTACTCACCCCAGTGCGGCGCACCGTGTGGAATGCGGGTGAAACCGTCGACAAACTCAAAGGGCACGCCTTTAAAACCGCTTTGCGTCGGGTTCACCGGATCGATCGGCCAGTTGGCCAACACCGGTTCCTTGGCGTTAACAATCCAGTTGGCAATCCAGCGCGACGGTGTATCCGGGATGGGCTGGCCAGCGTAGAAATACGTAAGGTACGCATCCCAGTGCTTGCGAGCTGCAGCCAGATACTCGGCTTCGCCCGTGGGGGGGATTGATGGCGTTTCGATGGAAGGGTCAACAGCCGCAAAGAGGCTGAACATCCGGGTCAGCAGACGAGTCAGCTTGCCGATCTCACCCACTGGGTCTTCCTCTTTCAGTTTCCCCAGAGGCCCAAAGGCCACAGAGGCCGCAAAATAAGCGGGTTGGCCGGTTTTGCGGGAAAAGTAGAGTTCCTGGGTGCCCAGGCTGGCCGGGGAATCGGTCACCGCCAACCCGGTCAGATACGCCTTACCAGTGTTGGCAAAGTCCGGAGTGACCTCGATGCTGGTGAACAGTTTTTCACCCTGATCATTGAGGTAAAGCAGCCGCTGGTTTGGCTTCAACTGGGCTTCCAGAGCCACTTGGCCAGGCTGCAAATCTTCCGCATCCTCAACCAGACGCACGGCAAACACGGTGCCGTGGGAACCAGGCCAGCGTTCGTGTTCGCTCCAGATCGAAGCGGTATAGGTGGTGGTGCTGTAGGTCTCAGCGATATCACGCAGTTCCTGGGGAAGGATTACTCGACCGTCAACGGTCGGGCCGCTGGTGGCGACACGTTTCCAGAACGAAACAAGGGAACGGGGCATGGGCGATAACTGCGCTCAATCGGTTGAATGAGCCGCCACGATAAGGAGCCATTCGGCCTCAAACAAACGATTCAACTGCGCGTTCCTCCTATATTCGACTTATAGGAGGAACGCGGAATTTAACACCGCGTTTACCGCGTTTTCGCCGCATAGACTGCGGCCCATGCTCTATTCAACCGAAGTAAAAGAAGCTGCTAAACGCCTGTTTCTACGCCGCTGTAAGGCGAAGGAAATTCAGGCGCAACTCAACCTGCCCAACATCCGGATCGTCTACTACTGGATTCGCCAGGGCGGTTGGGAGGACATGCTGTCGGATGAAGAACCGCTGACGGCGATCGGCCGACGGATCACCCTGCTACTGGACAAGGCCACGAGCCTCTCCAAGGACGACCTGAACGAGCTGGACCGGTTGACCACCATTCGCGAGCGACTTCTTAAACAAGCCACCAAGCCATCACTGGCCCCAAACGTTGACGATCCGGCAGAACCCCAGGAGCGCCGCCAAGGCTCACGAGGGGAGCGTTCCGGTCGTAGGGACAGTGGCGACAAAAAACGGGAAAAGAAGGCCAAGAACGATATCAGCGGCCTGACCGAAGTGGACTTCCTGGATAAGTTCATCTCCAAGATGTACGGCTACCAAAAGGAACTGTTCGCGGCTAAGCAAAACCCGCTGACCTGCCGGATCCGCAACATTCTCAAAAGTCGCCAGGTCGGGCTGACTTACTACTTCGCCGGCGAAGCCTTCATGGACGCGGTGTTGTCGACGCCGCTGACAAAGCGAAAACCGTGCGGTGCTGGATTTTTCAGGCTGCGTGATACCGCTCAAAGAGGGCGTTCGGATTCAAGTTCAGAGAGTTATACACATACTGTAAACTTTAAAGAGGTGAAGGAGTGATTAAGCTAGATCGTTTCATACGTGAAAAGGATGTCTTGGAGATCACCTCACTCTCCCGCACAACTCTTTGGCGCGAGGTCAAACGAGGGCGCTTTCCAAAGCCTGTTGTTATCTCGGCCGGGCGTGTCGGCTGGAGGGAATCTGCTTTAGCTACTTGGCAGCAGAACCCCGAAGAATGGAAAGCATTAAATACATCTGAGGCCGCGTGAGCGGCTTCATCTATTAGCACTTACTTAACCCCTAACAAAATCACTAGCCACTTACTCAATCATCCCCATTATAATTCTCAATTTCTTCTTGACTCATAATATAAGAAATTCCATTTTTTTCTCTTGCCCACTCCTGGACATCCTTGGCAACTCCCTCATACCCTGGAAATAGGGTAGAACCACTGACACCAAACTTTGAGCACAAAGACATCAACTCAGGGACTTCCTGAACAGGCAACGTCATTTTCATCAATGGCGGACAAGCTGAAAACTCCATAGCCGCATATATCTCATCAATATCTTCAAGGTAAATTTTTGTATACTCGCACAACCCCAGATCAGAATTGATTTGCATTGTGAAAACACCAGACTGGGCAGCTAGGTTCTTACTCGTCCCACCCGGCGGATCGATTATCCTGATCTTCTGCCAAGATTTTCTAGAGCTTATATCCAACGCCCATATTGCGACTTCTGGCTGTCCGGTTATTTCATAACTAGCCGAAGCTCCAGCGAAATATGCAGCAACATAACTTCTGCGGCTCCAGTCAAGAAGTCGAGTTGGAACTCCATGATGCTGTGCAGCAGCTAAAACCTCATAAAATCCTTTCGGAGGCCACATAACAGTCTTGTCAACAATACTATCTACCCCTCCATCCAACTCACCTTTTAGCTTTTCGCTATAGCCCGGCACTACCAATCCTGCTTTATCACAGCCCTCTAAAAACCTCTTGAGAATTGCCAGTTCAAACTCGACCTGTTCGAGACTAGTTGTACCAAAAATTCGATATGGGCTTTTACCTGCAAAAGATCCTTCTCCACTTCTACAAGCTGAAGGAATCAATCCATAATTAGAGTCACCTTGCCCTCTAAATATGTACTGCCCAGAAGACCACAAATTATTCAACGGGGAAAGAAAATCTATTAAATCACGAGCAGCACAAAACTCATAAAGCTTAAACCTCTTCGGCTCTTCAGAGCGTAAATCCTTAAACACTTACCACCTCCTCCATAAGCCAATCACACCACAAACTTAGCGCCTGACTTTTTTCTCTAAAATAATCATATCTGTCGTAATGTTTTGATGATACATCATTAAATGCATGTCCTTGGACTCGATCTCGAAGTTCTTTATCCAAGCCTGCTACGCCCATCAGGGTTTTGCAGGTGCGGCGCAAATCGCGCAGCGTGAAAGCCCCGTTAAACTTCTCAGTGTGCCGACCATAGAGCTTAGTGACTGCACGAGACAACGAATTGGCATGCAATGACGTGTCCTTGGCTTTTCCTTCAAAGGGGTAAGCGCTGTTCTCGCTGACCTCATTCATTACATGCAGACAACCCCGCATCAGATCGTTGTAAGGCACGGTGTGCAAGGTACGTTCCCCCTCAACACCTTTGTTGCTGCGGATAATCAAGTGATCGGAAAAGTAGTTTCTACGCTCTGTCGCCAGTAACTGTTCGGGTCGTTGGCCACCTGAAGCGATCAAGAATTTAATCAGCTCCGACGTGACCAGGCTCAAATGCTCAGGCAGCAGCTGCCACAGCGTGGCGAGTTCTTCTTTTGACAGAGCGCGGTTGCCCGGTTTCTCCCAGTCAGCCTGTACCGGAACGCTGGCCACCGGGTTGCTGGTGATGCCAAATTTCAGATTCGCCTTCTGGTAGCTACGGGGGTTGAACTCTTGTTCAAGTCCAACCTGGAAGGCTGCATGCAGTTGAGATCGGACGCGGTTGCAGTAAGTCGTGATACCCGCAGCAATCATCTTGCTGATGATGTCGCGTATCTCCGCAGGGCCAATCAGCGACACCGGACGATTGACTAGATCAGGGAAGGGCTCAATCACATAGTGCTTGAACGACCACTTCACATCAGCCGCCGAGGCAGCGCCCTCCCCTTCCAGCTTGGTAATGTAGGCATCGAGCAGATTTTTGAAGGTGCCCGCAGATATCTGTATTTCCTTTTCTGCGCGGCACAGGTCACGGGCAGCCGACAGGCCCAGGGTGGGATAGACGCCCAGCTTCGACTTGATCTTCTTGCCGTTTAACCGGCGCTGAAAATAGAACTCCTTTGTTCCGTTGGGTCGAACTCGCAACATAAGAACACCCTCGCCCCTGGCACTGCGGCCATCGGAGACGGTGTATTCCTTTTCTTCAGGCTTCATTGCCTTGATTTGTTTTTCGGTGAGCATCTGGGGGCCGTTACTGGGGGCCGTTGGCCTGAAATTTGGGGGTAGCCGGTGAAACAGCATGAAATGACCGACTCGCCGCTAAGGCCCATTCCTGCGGGCTTTGCGGAGTGCAAGCATACATCCCGAGACACTACGAAACACCACCCGCCCAAGATTCCCAAGCTGATCACGCGGGTTCGATTCCCGCCACCCGCTCCACTTTTGCTTCCATGGAAACTCCCAAATTCCATAAGCAGCTCAAAGTAAGAATCCATTCTTCAAGTCAAAATCCCCCACACTGCACTACGCCTCAAACGCTGACTTTTCTCACCGGTGCTGAAGTGCGCTGACGTGTTTCCCACTGTGCAGCCAACCCCACAACCACATCGGACTCAGGAAGCATCTTGCACCCACGAACCAGATCTGCGGCCCGCTCGGCCAGCATGATGGTAGGAGCGTTGAGGTTGCCGTTCGGCTCTGTCGGGAATACAGACGAGTCGATCACACGTAAACCCTCGACCCCGCGCACTCGCAGTTGTGAATCCACCACTGCCATATCGTCCTCCCCCATGCGGCACGAACCACAAGGGTGGTAGGTGCTTTCCAGATTTTCGCGTACGAAGGCATCGATCTCGGCATCGCTGTTCACGTTCGGTCCTGGTGCAATCTCGGTGTCACGGAAACGGTCCATAGCGGGTTGGCCAATGATTTCCCGGGTCAGGCGCACGCAACGTCGAAAACCTTCGCGGTCCTCTTCGCGTTGCAAGTAGTTGAACAGAATCTCAGGATGCTCATAGGGATCCGCCGAACGAAGCCGTACATGGCCACGACTCTTGGGTTTGTTCGGCCCGGTGAGCACCATAAAGCCGTGGCCCTTGATCGGTTTTTTGCCGTCATAGCGCATGGCAGCGGGCAAGAAGTGAAACTGAATATCCGGCCAGCGCAGACCCTGTTCGGAACGGATAAAACCGCCAGCTTCAAAGTGGTTGGTTGCTCCGAGCCCGTCCTTGCACAGCAACCAGCGCAGGCCAATCGTCAGTTTGCTCAGGGGGTCCATTTTGCTGTTGAGGGTGACCGGTTCCTTGCAGCCGTACTGGATGTAGATTTCCGAGTGATCCTGAAGGTTCTCGCCCACTCCAGGCAGATCGTGCAGCACCTCTACCCCGGCCTTTTCGAGCACTACCGAGGGGCCGATTCCGGAGCGTTGCAACAGATGCGGCGAGCCAATCGGCCCCGCGCAAATCAGCACTTCGCGCTTGCAGTAAACCGTGTGGGTCTGGCCGTCACGGTCGTAGCTGACGCCCACTGCGCGCTGGCCGTCGAGAATGATCTGACGGGTCATCGCCAGGGTGATCACAGTCAAATTGGGACGCTGCATGGCAGGTCGTAAATAGGCATTGGCCGTAGAGCAACGAACGCCGTCTTTGACCGTCATATGCATGGCGCCAAAGCCTTCCTGCATGTAGCCATTGCAGTCATCGGTCTTGATGTATCCCGCTTCGGCACCGGCATCGACCCAAGCCCCGTACAGCGGGTTTTTCATCTTGTTGCCGCTGGTGGTATGCAGCGGGCCGCTGCCTCCGCGATACTCGTCACCGCCCGCTTCACAACTCTCGGCACGCTTGAAGTACGGTAGGCAATTGCGATAGCCCCAGCCCTCTGCGCCCAAGGATTCCCACTCGTCAAAGTCAAAAGCATGGCCACGGATATAGACCAGCCCGTTGATAGACGACGAGCCACCCAGCACCTTGCCCCGCGGACAATGAATGCGACGGCCATCGAGGTAAGGCTCGGGCTCGGACTCATAGCGCCAGTTGTATTTGGTGGTGTTCATCGGGATCGAAAACGCACTCGGCATCTGGATCACCACACTGCGATCGCTACCGCCGTATTCGAGCACCAGAACCTGAGTATCGAGGTCTTCGGTCAGCCGATTGGCCAACACGCATCCGGCAGAGCCTGCGCCAATGATGATGTAATCAAAATCTTTGATCGACATGTCTATCTCCCAAAATTCGTAATGCCGGACAGCGGCGCAAGCGGCATCGCTGCCTTGTCCCCGGTGGTGAAATGCGGATGCGTCAGTTCGATCCCCTGAATGACGGCTTCTTCGTTTTTGAGATCGATCGAGCGGCTTAACCAGTAGTACACAAGCCCCGACACGATGAGCCCGACCAGCCAGGCGATATCTATATTGCCCAGAGCCTTGGCCAGCGGGCCGACATAGACTTCCTTCTGCGCCACCCCATCAAAGATGTAGAAGAACGGGATCATCGCGACGAAACCAATGGCATATGAAGCGAGGCCACGCATGCCCCAACTGCCATAGAGGCTGTCGTGCGGCGTGAAAAAGTGCGGGATGGCATAGCGCCCCTTGCGCACAAAGAAGTAGTCGGTGAGGTTCACGGCCGTCCATGGCACCAGGAAATACAGCATCACCACCAGATAGATCCCCAGCACCGACAAACCTTTGTCCGACCCCTGAAGGCTCAGCGACACACCCAGTTGCAGCAGGATCACAAAAGCGATTGCGAGGATACGTGCCCTGCGCGTCGGCTCGATGTGTTTGATCGAGTCCACGCACGTCAAGGTGGTCAGCTTGGCGCTGTAAATGTTCATGGCGATAACCGGCAAAAACACCAGAATGGTCACACCGACCACAACAATGCCCATCAAGGGGGAGACGGTGTTGCCCACTTGCGACAGCGCAACCAGAACGTTACTCGCATGCAGGTGATCGGCCAGCCAGGCACCCACGGCAATCATCCAGGCACCGGACAGAGAAGCGCCGAGAAACACCACCGCGATCAGTTTCCCGCTATGGGTGTTCTTGGGCAGGTAGCGTGAGTAGTCGGATACGTATGGCGCATAGGCAATGTTGTAACTGGCGGCTGCGGCAAACTGGGTGATAAAGCCGGTCCAGTTAAAACCCAAAGGTGCCGGGGTTGCCTCACCCGCAGCGAGCAGCGGCATCGGTGCATCGGGCACCCAATTCATCATTACTGCCAGCGTCACCAGACCGTAGAGCGGGATCGACAGAAACAGCGCCCACTTGAAACTGCGGTGCATCCAGTCATGTCCCAGAATCGCCAGCACCGTCGCTGGCACCGTCACGGCCAGCGCCACAATCAGCGGGTTGAAACCGAAGAGCTCCTTGAGGCCCTGCATCATCAACACCATGTTGACAATGTTGAAACCGGCGAACACAAACAGCGTGGCCAACAGTGCCAAAATCACCCCGCGATAACCGAACTGGGCCCGCGACTGGATCATCTGCGGCAAACCCAAGTGCGGCCCTTGGGAGCCGTGAAATGCCATGAACAAAGTGCCAAACATGATGCCCAGCGTGCCGGCCAGGATGGTCCATAAGGCACTCAGCCCAACACTGGGGCCAACGAAACCTATGGTCATGGTGAAGAATGTGAAGTTACCAAGAAACCAGAACGGTCCCTGGCTGGACAGTTTGTCGGTGCGCTCGCTTTCGGGAATAAAGTCGATCGAGTGCCCTTCGACAGCCGATTTGTGAAGAGTGTCCATGATGTACTCGCAAAGGTAGTGAAGATCATGACCAGATAACCGACCTGCTCCGGCACGCACTGGAGTGCGTCTTTTCAGAGTCGCGTCAGGCGCCCGACGAACCAGAGTCACAAGACTCTCAGGGCAGCGTTATCCACACCGCTTTGGTTTCCAGCAGGTAATCGAGCTGTTCAGCGCCCAGATCCTTGCCAAAACCCGATTGCTTGTAACCTCCGAACGGCATCGAAGGGTCTATGGTGCCGTGGGCATTGACGTACACCGAACCGGCCCGGAGCCGCGGAATCAGGCTGTGTACGCGACCCAGGTCATTGGAGTACAGCGCTGCGGCCAGGCCGAACGGAGAGTCGTTGGCCAGCGCCAGAGCTTCTTCTTCATCATCGAACGGCGCGGTAACCAGCACCGGGCCGAATATCTCCTCCTGAACGATCTGCATATCGTTGCGACAATGAGCAAAGATCGTCGGCTCGACGAAGTAGCCAGGACCTTGGACTGGCTGTCCGCCATAGACCAGCTCGGCACCTTCGCGCTTGCCGATTTCGATGTAGTCCAACACCCGTTGTTTCTGCAATGCAGAAACCAGCGGGCTGATAAAGCAGTCGGGGTCCAGCCCCGGCGCCATCTTCAGGGTCCGAGTGTAGGCAATCAACTCACTCAGGAAGCTGTCGTAAATACTGCGATGTACGTAGGCCCGAGTACCCGCATCGCATACCTGGCCCGAGTTGAAAAACACCCCGTTGGCAATCGCCTGAGCCGCCGCTGGCACATCGGCATCGGCCAGCACGATAACCGGGGACTTGCCGCCCAGTTCCAGGGTAAGTCGCTTCATGTCATCCAGTGCCGCCTGCCCGACAGTGCGACCAACGGGGGTCGAGCCGGTAAAGGTCAGTTTATCGATACCCGGATGGGTCGCCATCGCTGCACCAACGACATTACCGCGCCCGGTCACAATGTTAACCACACCGTCAGGGATGCCCGCTTGCTGCACCAGTTCTGCAAAGCGCAAGGCCGACAGTGACGTCAGCTCGGCCGGTTTGACCACCACTGTGCAGCCGGTGGCCAACGCGGCACCGAGCTTCCAGGCCATGGTTTGCAAAGGGAAGTTCCACGGCACGATGGCGCCCACAACACCGATCGGCTCCTTGCGGGTATAGGCCAGATAGTTACCGGGTAGCGACGGTTCTACAGTTCGTCCATGAATCTTGGTCGCCCACCCGGCGAAATAGCGCAGCGTGTCCACCGTACCCTGCAAGTCGACAGCACGGGCACCGGACACCGATTTACCCATATCGATGGACTCGATTTCAGCCAGCTCATCAGCATTTTCTTCAATCAGATCGGCCAGCCGATGCATCAGCCGCTCGCGCTCCAGCGGCTTGAGCTGACGCCAGGCGCCACCGTCAAACTGCGCCCGAGCAGCCTGCACGGCGCGGTCCAGATCCGCGGTGGTGCCCATGGGAATGCGAGTCAAAACGCACTCGGTCGATGGTTCAATCACGTCAGACGTTTGCCCGTCGCTTGCCTCGACCCACTCTCCAGCAATAAACATTTTCTGGTGTTTGGTGAGAAATCTTTGCGTCGCTTCGCTCACACCGAATGTTTGCAAATACTGCTTGACGGTCATGTCCATTTTTATTCTCTCGGGCCGGGGTGAAGGTCACGCCAAGCCTCTTGGGTTCAAGACTCGATCCGGGGCTGCACACTGATCCCCGACGTGTTGCGCATATCAGAGTTCGCGTGCCTTGGCCCGCTCGTGGTAGATGAAACCGATGCTGTTGAGCAGCAATTGCGCGGCCAGAATCGAGGTCACACCGGCCTGGTCATACACCGGCGCAACCTCCACCAGATCCATGCCGATAATGTTGCCTTTGCTGCGTTTGGCCAGGGCCTGGATAATTTCCAGTACCTCGTAGTACAAGAAACCACCGTGGCTCGGGGTTCCCGTGCCAGGTGCAATGGAAGGGTCAAAACCATCGATATCGATGGTGATGTAGTATTTGACCCCTTGCGGGATCAGTTCCAGTACGCCCTCGGTGCCGAGGCGGCGCACATCGCGAACAGAAAGTACTTTGGAGCCGGAAGCGTAGGCGGCCTCATAGTCATCGCGGTTGGACGACGACACGTTACGGATGCCCATTTGGGTCATGCCGACAATGTGGTTCATTTCCGAAGCACGGCGCAGCGGGTTGCCATGGCCATATCGAACGCCATGCCGCTCGTCGACAAAATCCAGATGCGCATCAAAATGCACGATATGAATCGGTCCCTTGCCCTCGAACGCCTTGATCACCGGGGCATGTACGGAATGATCCCCCCCCAGAACCACCGGCATGGCACCGGCTTCGAGAATCTTGCGTACCGCGAATTCGATATTGTCGTTACTGGCATTCATGTCGGTGTGGATAATATCTGCATCCCCCACATCCACCATGCGCACATCCTGAGCGGTCAGGTACATAACGTCATCTTCGTGATCGTATGCACCCGCATGACCGAAGGAAAACAGCGTCGATGCCTCACGAATCCCGCGTGGACCAAAACGTGCCCCGGAGCGCCATTGCGTTCCCATGTCATTGGGCGCTCCGAGGATCGCCACGTCGGCATCAAGGGCATCCCAATCGGTGCAGACCGGGGCCTTGCCAAACGTACAGTGACCCACGAACGGAAGGTTCAAACGGCCGGATTCATACCCATTCTTAGACATAGTGATGTATCTCCAGTTCTTGTTATTGGCGAGGACAGTGCTGGTAAGCGTCCCCTGCTGGAGTGACTATGAGCGCAGGTTTTGATGGAAAAAATGCTAATCATCCGATACTCATATCGGGCTATCCGATGCATCAAGAGAAGGGAGTACCGGAGTGAATCAACTACACACCGTAGATCTGAAACTGCTCAGGGTCTTTGTCGAGATCGTAAAATGCGGAGGGTTTTCTGCGGCACAAGCGGCCTTGAATATCGGCCAGTCGACCATCAGCGAACAAATGACCCACCTCGAAACCCGGCTCGGGGTAAAACTGTGCCAGCGCGGCCGTAGTGGCTTTCGCCTGACCGAACAAGGCGTGGCCATTTACGAATCCACCCAGCGCCTGCTGATGGCCGTGGACTCCTTTTGCCTGGATGCCGGTGTGCTCAAACAGAACATCACCGGCAAGCTGAATCTGGGCATCATCGACTCCACCATCAGCGACCCCGGCTCGCCCCTGCCCAGAACCACGCAGCGTTTTGTTTCCCGCGGCCACGATGTACACCTCAACGTTTATGTCGGTACCCCGGCAGAGCTGGAAGAGCGAGTACTCGACAACCGTTTGCACCTGGCCATAGGGCACTTCCCCAACCCCGTGTCGGGGCTTGAATATTCACCGCTGTACCATGAAGCTCTCGGGTTGTACTGCGGGCGCCGCCACCCATTGTTCGCAAGTACTGCAGAAAGTGACGAGTTACTGGAGGAAATCGGCGAAAGTCGTATCGTGGCCCGGGGCTTTATGCAGCAATACGATCTGGATAGTCTGGGAGTGAGCAAGGCGGCAGCCACCGTCGACAATATCGAGGCACTGGCCATTCTGATCATATCGGGAGCCTACCTGGGCTTTCTGCCCAATCACTTTGCGGCCCAGTGGGTCAAGACCGGCGAGATGCAGCAACTTGCACCCAACACGCTTTGCCTGACCTCCCCTTTTGATGTGATCACCCGACGGGGCGTCGCCCCGCCACCGATTCTACGAGTGTTTCTGGAAGACCTGGCCGCCATACGTGACGACGCGCAACTCTGAGTACCTGAGTACGCAATAACAATAATTGAGGCAAAACCCCATGAAATCCCCCGGTGGTCGGCTCCTTACCGGCATCGCGCTGGATCGTGCCAGCCCAACGCCCCTGTATCGTCAACTGTACTTGCAAATTCGCCAGCAGATTCTCGCTGGTCGCCTGCAAGGAGGTACTCGGCTGCCCTCCACGCGGACCTTGTGCAAAGAACAGGCGCTGTCGCGAATTACCATCCTGAACGCTTTCGATCAGCTGATTGCCGAGGGGTTTCTGGTTTCACGGCCCGGTGCGGGCACTTATGTCGGAGCCGAGTGGGAAAGCCGCGAAACCACGACTGACGAACTGCGTAAGCCCCCGCGCCTGTCGAGCCTGAGCCAATCGGTGCTGTCCTTGCGCAGCGATCATTTCAGCGGGATTTCCTACGAGACCTGGGAACCAAACTGTCCGACCTCTTTCCTCCCAAGCCAGGGCGCCTTCGATGCTTTCCCGCTGCATGTGTGGAAGCGCTTGATGAACCGGCATCTGTGCCAACCGACCAAGGCAATACTCGGTTATGGCGAGGTAAAGGGGTTGCTGCGGTTGCGCGAGGCGATTGCCGAATACGTCTATGACGCTCGCGGAATCGAATGCGAGGCCAGCCAGGTAGTTATCGTCTCGGGCGCCCAGCAAGCGTTCAACTTGCTGGGCATGTTGTTGCTCGACCCCCAGGACAGCATCTGGATGGAAGACCCCGGCCATATTGCTGCGCGCATTGCCCTCCAGGCCCAAGGTTGCCGGGTGGTGCCATTACGGATTGATGAACAGGGTATCGACGTGCAGCAAGGCCTGCGTGAATGCCCAGAGGCGCGACTGGCGTTTACGACTCCGTCACGCCAGCACCCGCTCGGCACGACAATGAGCTATGCACGGCGCCAGGAATTGATCGAGTGGGCTGATCGGGGCAATCGCTGGATCATCGAGGACGATTGCGACAGCGAGTTCACCTATGGCTCGCGCCCACTGCCGGCCCTCTATGCAATGGACCAATGGGCCCGCGTCATCTACGTCGGCACGTTCAGCAAAGTGCTCTACCCGTCATTACGGCTGGGTTACGTAATACTCCCGCAAGCGCTGGTCGATCCCTTCTGCGCCATGCGTGCCGTCATGGATCGTAGCCCGTCCACGCAGCTACAGGCAGTCACGGCAGACTTTATCCGCGAAGGCCATTTCCTCGGCCATATCCGCCGCATGCGCGCGCTGTATCAGGCTCGTCAAGAGTGTTTATTGAGCACACTGCAGCAACGTTTGGGCAACTTTATGCAGCTCAAACCCGTGAGTGCTGGCATGCATCTGATCGGCTGGCTCGCCCCAGAACTGGATGACGCGGCCATCGCCAAGGAACTGGCCCGGCACCAGATTCATACCTACGCCCTGAGCGACTACTGCGTACAGCGTTATCTGCCCCCAGGTCTGCTGATCGGCTTTGCCGGCACCCCGGTAGAACAGGCCGAAGAGAAAGTCGAAGCGCTGGCTCAGGCGCTGCTGAAAATGGGCCACTCACTACAAAGTGGTCATAAGAATTAAAAAATAATGGCTCTATAGATAGAACCACCCTGGTGCGATAAAGGCCCTACCGACTGATTCGGTGCCTGTACCAGGAATAATTCTAATGAACTGTATTCAAGCACGCTTCAACTCCCTGCTAAGCCATAACACCGATGGCAGCTGCCCGCCGCCGGTGCTGACCCCGCAACTGGCCAGTAAACTTATCGACCGACTGGCGCAGCTGCGCCTGTTCGCCCATGCGTATCCCCTCCTCAGCAACCTGACCCATGGCCGGGTCCTGCCAGGTGAGCTGCTGGACTTCGCCTACCGCCATGAGCTGCAAGGGCTGAGCCTGCACTTGCTCGATGGCGAGGCCAACAGCCTGAGCAACATGAACCCGCACCAGTTACTGGAATTCCGCGACAAGGCTGCCAGGCTCGGTCTGGATGTGCATCTGGAAATCAGTAGCACCCGCAAGGAAGATGTCGATCAGGTTATCGCCATTGCCAACGTTCTCGGCACGCGCAACATCCGCGTTTACTCACGCTATGAAGGCCACCTCTCACGGGTTATGGCGCTGATTGAAACTGACCTGCGGTATCTGGCCGAGCAGGCAGACCTGCACGACCTGTTTTTCGACTTCGAGCAACATGAAGAGTTGAAGAGCCATGAGATTGCGCAGTTGCTGCAGCGTCTTGACCATCCACGCCTGCATGCGCTGTTCGACTTCGGCAACATGATCAACGCCTGCGAGCAGCCGTTGCCAGCCCTGCAACAACTGGCCCCGCACATCCGCCAAGTACATATGAAAGGTGTACGCGTGGTGCCCGAGCAAAACGGTTTCGGGCATTACGGTGTGCTGCAAGGCAGCGTCGAAGATCATCTGCCAAGTGCGCGCATGGTGTTCGAACTGCTGATGCTCGGCGAGCACGAGCCGCAGGTTATCGCCTTCATTCTGGAGCAGGAAAACCACTACATCGCGCCAGCTTTCCGCCAGTCGGACGAAGCCGCTGACCCCTTTATCGACTACCGCGAAATGAGCGAAACCGCGCTGCCGCCAGGCTATTGCGTGGAACGGATGATGGATGAGGAACACCAGTGGGCGAACAACCAGATTCGCTATGTGCGCGACCTGCTGGGTGAATTGAAAATGTTGGCTCAACTGACGCTGGGAGAACAAAAATGACCACTCAGTCCAAAGCCAAATGGCTACGCTTTCTGGTCCTCATTCTTGGCGGCGGGACTATCTACAAGCTCGCCAACCTCAAAGACGCTTTCTACGTCCCGATTCAGCAATATATGGGGCTCAGCCACACCGAGCTTGGCACGCTGCTCAGTGCCAATGCCATCATCGCCACCGCCCTGTTCGTGGTCGGCGGGTATCTGGCGGACCGCTTTGATACACGCAAGCTGATCCCCCTGGGCCTGATCGGAACCGGCAGTCTGGGACTGTATCTGGCCACCTTCCCCGGCTTCGACAAGCTGTTGATCGTGTTCTGCCTACTGGCCGTCTGCGCGGACTGCATCTATTGGCCTGCCTTGCTCAAGGCCGTGCGCAACCTTGGCGAGGATAACGAACAAGGTCGCATGTTCGGCTTTCTGGAGGGAGGTCGGGGCATCGTCGATACGCTGGTCGCGTTTTCAGCGCTGGGGGTGTTCGTCGCGATGGGGTCAGGTGAAGCGGGGCTCAAGTCGGCCATCGTGTTCTATTCGTTGGTCGACATCATCGCGGGCATTGTCACCTGGTTCTTGTTGCGCGATAACAAGGCAGCCCCCGTGGTCAAGAAAGAGGCCAGCCTGTCCGGCATGTCCGGGCTGCTTGAAGCGATCAGGATTCCCGGGATCTGGCTGGTCAGCTTCAACGTCTTCATGGTCTACATCGTCTATTGCGGCCTGACTTACTTCATTCCCTACCTCAAGGATATTTATGAGCTGCCGGTCGCACTGGTCGGTGCCTACGGCATCATCAACCAGTACTTCCTCAAGATCCTCGGCGGCCCGGCGGGCGGCTTTATGGCCGACAAGTATTTCAAGAGCCCTTCGCGCTACATGAAGTGGGCATTTCTGGCGCTGCTACCAATCATGGCGTTGATCATGCTGGTGCCAAAGGGCGGGCACTTCATCTATATCGGCATGGCCGCCACGCTGTCCTTCGCACTGATTGTGTTCACCATGCGTGGCGTATTTTGGGCGCCCATGAGTGAAGTGGGCATTCCCCAGCGCATCACCGGTTCGGCCTTCGGTATCGCCTGCTTGATCGGCTACGCCCCCGGGATGTTTGCCTACGTGATCTACGGTTCGATCCTCGATCACTTTCCAGGCCAACAAGGCTACAACTATGTATTCAGCCTGATGAGCCTACTGGCGCTGATCGGCTTTATGGTGTGCGGCCTGCTGCATCGCGCGGTACGTAAAAACATTGCGACCGTCCAGCACACAGCTCTGGCTCAGGCCTGATGAGGCAAGAGCGGGCAAGTGGTGAATGATCTCACCCGCGCCCGCTCTTTTTCACTCGATACATTGCCGTGTCTGCATAGTTGAGCAGTTGCTGGGCCAGCTCTCCATGCTCGGGATAAACGGCGATGCCGATGCTGGCAAAAATGCTGAGCCTATGGCCCTCAATCAGTACGGGCTGACTGAGGTTCAGTCGTAGTTTTTCAGCCACGACCAGCGCGTGCTCCGGCAACGTGAGTTTGGACAGAACCAGCACAAACTCATCACCACTCATCCTGGCGACAGTGTCGCTTTCACGCACGCTACTTCTCAGACGGTGCGCAACCTGTTGCAACAGACCATCACCGACGGCATGCCCGAAGCTGTCGTTGACCCGTTTGAAATGGTCCAGATCCAGATACAGGACGGCCATGCATTCACGCTCACGCTTGGCATGCACCAGCGCGCAGTTCAAACGGTCGTAGAGCAGCGTTCGATTGGGCAAGCGAGTCAAGGCATCGTACTGCGCCAAGTACTGCAAGCGGGCATGCAATTGCTTGCGTTCGATGGCGGCCGCCACCTGGGTCGAGACGTATTGCAGCAGGTCTTGGTGCTGCTCGGTATAACGCTCTTCTCCCTGCGCACTCTTGACCACCAGAGCACCAATAATGCCGTTCTGGGTCGCCAGGGGCACGCCCAGCCATGACGGCATTTTCTCGCCACAACGCAGAATGGACTGACCACCGCGAATGACCAGCTCACTGAGTTGAGTAACCTCCGAGTTTTGCTGCAACGGATGCTCATCAACGTGATAAGGAAAACTCAGCGCACCCTGGCCTTGATCACAAAGCGCAACCGAAAAATTCAATGCCGGCAGCCACTGCGCAATGAGCTGGTGTACTCGCTTGAACAGCGTCAGCAAATCATCGGTTGCGTGGGCGGCTTCCGATATTGCGAAAAGTGCCAACTGGCGCGACTCGGCTTGCTTGCGCTCGGTAATGTCACGGGCTACGGCAATGCGCATCTGATAGGTTTCAGACCAGCGCGCTGACCACAATATATGGGCGACCCGCCCATCCTTGCGGACATAGCGGTTCTCGAAATTCAGCTTGGGTTCGCCTGCCATGATTTCACTGGCAGCGAGCAGTGTGCGCTCACGATCGGCGGGGAAAACCAGATTGATCATGGGCTGGCCAATCAGCTCGCTTGGCTCATAGCCCCAGATACGCTCGCAGGCCGCACTGACATAAACAAAGTGGCCTGCGCGGTCGACCACACACACTGCATCCAGCAGCAAGTCAATAAAACCGGCCTGAAACAGGTAACTTTTGATGTCCATAAGACCGCTTGGTGCCTCAGGGGTAAACATCAACATTCATCCCTGAGCCGTAGATCGCCATGCGTTCCCTGCCACTACTTCATACGATAGTTCGCAATAACCCAGGCAGCGCGTGCATCAAGGCACTGATCGCAAAACCGATAAACATCACCCCGCATAAACGGGTAATCAGCAGCTCATGCCGTTGATAGAGTGCCCTGACATGCCCCGCGCCTACAATGCCTACCAAAATGACGTAGGCCAGCGCCCCACCCACAAAGCTCAATGCAATCAGCCATGGCAGCATGGCCCATGTCAGAAGTTCCGCACGGCTGGAGAGCAATGCAGTAAAGGTCGCCACCGCCACGGGGTACGCCTTGGGATTGGTCAAGCCGAAGAAAATGCCATGGGTAAACGGCTGGCGTGCTGGTCCTTGCTGGGCGACGCTGCCACGCTGGGCGCGAACTGCACGCAGCCCCAGCCAAAACAGGTAAAGGCCGCTGATCAAGCCCAGGACATTAAACGCCGTGCTGCCAAACTCACGGGCGCCCACGATGGCAATCAGCGCCGTACTGCACCAGATCACATCACCCAGCAAATGCCCGCACAAAAAACCGGCTCCGGCGCGTCGCCCGCGTGCGGCACCAATCCCAAATACGGCGAGCACCCCCGGTCCAGGGGTGATGCCGTAGATAAAACCCGAAGCCAGAACGGCCAATAACAGCGAAGGTGTCATGCAAAACGCTCCAAAAAAACATGCTTCACGCGTTTCCGTTACTCGTGAAGTCGCTCGATTTTGCACGTTATGCAGGGTTCTGTAACCGCGTGCCGAGAAAATTCTAGTGCCGACGCCCCAAAATATTCACCACCACCCGATCAACCCAGCCCCAGATGCGCTGCTGCACCCGCTTCCAGAGTGGTCGTGACTGCCAGTCTTGCAGGCTGATGGGCTGGCTCTGCGCGAAGTCGTTGATAAAACTGGCGGCGACCGCCTGGGTGAGCGCAGGGTCGATCGCCTCGAGGTTAGCCTCAAGGTTGAACCGCAGGTTCCAGTGGTCGAAATTGCACGAGCCAATACTGACCCAGTCGTCGATCAGGACCATTTTCAAATGCAGGAAACGGGGCTGATATTCCAGAATCTGTACGCCGGACTTAAGCAAACGCGGGTAATAGCGATGACCGGCATAACGCACGGAGGGATGGTCGGTGCGCGGCCCGGTGAGCAACAACCGCACATCAACACCCCGTGCAGCCGCACGGCGCAGCGAACGACGCACGCTCCAGGTCGGCAAGAAGTAAGGCGTGGCCAGCCAGATTCGTTGTTTTGCGCTGTTGATCGCGCGCACCAGCGATTGCAGGATATCGCGATGTTGATGTGCATCCGCGTAAGCCACGCGCCCCATACCCTGCCCTTCGTCAGGCACCTTGGGCAATCGCGCAAGTCCAAAGTGTGTCGCTGATTTCCACGCCTTGCGACTGATGTTGGCGCGCCATTGACGATCAAACAGCATCTGCCAGTCCAGCACCAACGGGCCTTGAATCTCGACCATGACTTCATGCCAGTCGCAGGTGTTTTCACTGGGGCGCCAAAACTCGTCGGTCACCCCGGTGCCTCCAACCACGGCCAATTGCTGATCCACCAGCAACAGCTTGCGATGATCGCGGTACAGATTATTCAGCCCGCGTCGCCAGCTCAGCGGGTTGTAATACCGGAGTTCGACACCGGCCTCGGTCAATCGCCGGCGCAACCCCAGGCTCAATCCCAGACTGCCATAACCGTCAAACAGGCAGCGCACCCGCACCTCGCGCCAGGCCGCTTGTTCCAGGGCCTGCACGATGGTTTCGGCACAGTCTCCGGCCTCCACCAGATACAACTCCAGATCAATCTGCTCTTGTGCCTGCTCGATGGCTGCCAGCATTCGAGGGAAAAACTGAGGCCCATCGATAAGCAACTCGAACTGGTTGTCGCTACGCCAGCCAAATACCGCGCCAGCCATCTTAGCGAGCCGTGAAAATCAGCACCGCACTCACCGGTACTGAAAAACTGATCGCCGACAGTCCGGCCAATTTGCGCAGGGTTTCGAGCTCCGGTTGCAGACCAAAATCTTCGGCTTGCAGCATCAGCGGCTCAAGAGTCACGACCTGAAAGCGCCGCTCATCAAGACGCGTGGCCAATAACTCGGCCTCATAGGTGTGCTGTTTGCCGCGCAAGCTGACCGTGACCGGCAAGTGCAGCTCCAATTGCGCCCCGGAGGCAAGATCGTTGATCGGTTGCAGATCTATTTGCGCGCTGATTTGCGCTTCGGGGAAGGACTTGAAATCAAACAGCACGTCGCGCATGCGCTCATCACGCAACGGCACCGCACTGTTGACCGAATCCATTTCGATGCGCAATTGCGCATGGCCTTTACGGTCGACTTTGCCGTGCAAGACCAAAAAGCGATGCGCGTTGGCAACATTGGCATTTTGCGTAGTGATAAATGACAGCCGTGATGACTCACCGTCCAGATACCAGTTGGCCTGGGCAGACAGGCTCACACCAAGGGTCAGCAACAAGGTGCAGGCCGCAGATAAAAACGCTTTGAACATAAAAACTCATCACCCAATAAACGTGCGCGAACATTAACCCCAGAGCGCGCTCTTGGCAGTTTTTTTTACACAGTGTTAGAGCCGCAACCCCTATCGACAGTTCCTCTGCCCAGAGCCTGTCATGTAAGCATCATCCAAATGTCATGGCGATGACATTGCACCTGCCTAGCCTGAAGTTGCCCACCTCAGTCGATTCGCAGAAACCCAAGGCAGGCCCGGTGCCTGCACGGAGATTCGCAATGTCCCAGATCGCCCGTATCCGCGAAACTGTTCCAGAACGCCGCCTGCAGGCAGAACGCCTGATCGGACCTGACGCGTTGCGCGAGGCCCAGGCCCTGCGCTTTCGGGTGTTTAGCGACGAGCTGAAGGCCAAACTCAAAGGTGCAGAACACGGTCTGGATGAAGACGGTTACGACGCCTATTGCGAGCATATCGGGGTGCGCGATCTCAATAGCGGCCAATTGGTAGCCACCACCCGCTTGCTGGATCACGGCGCAGCACAGAACATCGGCCACTTTTACAGTGAAGAAGAATTCAACCTGCACGGGCTGGCTCACTTGCAGGGCCCAATTCTTGAAATCGGCCGAACCTGTGTCGACCCAGCCTACCGCAATGGCGGCACCATCACCGTGCTCTGGGGCGAATTGGCTGAAGTACTCAACCAGGGCAATTATCGCTACCTGATGGGCTGCGCCAGCATCCCGATGCAGGATGGCGGTATCCAGGCCCAGGCAATCATGCAGCGTCTGCGCGAACGCTACTTGTGTACTGAACATTTACGCGCCGAGCCGAAAAAGCCATTACCGGCACTGGAAGTACCCGCCAACGTCATCGCCGAAATGCCACCGCTGCTCAAGGCTTATATGCGCCTGGGCGCCAGGATTTGTGGCGAACCCTGCTGGGATGAGGACTTCCAGGTGGCTGACGTGTTTATTCTGCTCAAGCGCGATGAACTCTGCCCGCGTTACGCTCGCCACTTCAAGGCGGCCATGTAATGAGCCGCTTACGCCGATATGGCCGAGTGGCGCGAGTGCTAGGGGTGGTGAGCCTGGGGTTGAGCATGGCTGGAGTGTTCGGGGTACTTGAACGCTTGCGCCTGAACAGCGCGATGGATCGTCGCCAACGCTGGTCGCAGTTTTTTATGGCACGCCTGAGCAATGCCCTGCCCTTTCGCATCACCGTAGTCGGCGAGCTACCTGCAACACCAATGCTATGGGTCAGCAATCACGTGTCATGGACCGATATAGCGCTGCTTGGGCAACTGACCCCGCTGTCCTTCCTGTCCAAATCAGAGGTGCGCAACTGGCCCGTTGCAGGCTGGTTGGCGGCCAAGGCCGGCAGCCTGTTCATTCGCCGGGGCGCGGGCGACAGCCAGTTGATTCGAGAGCAGATGACCCGTCACTTGCAACAACCGCTGTCCCTGTTGATGTTTCCCGAAGGCACGACCACTGACGGGCGCTCGGTACGTACCTTTCACGGCCGTCTGTTAGCGGCAGCGATTGACAGCCAAATGTCGTTGCAGCCTGTAGCCATCCGTTACTTACGTAATGGTGAGGTCGATGCGATAGCACCGTTTATTGGCGATGACGATTTGCTGTCGCATTTGTTGCGCTTGTTTTCCCACGATCAGGCCGACGTCGAGATCCATCTGCTGGAACCTATAGCCTGCCAGCAACAGGAGCGTGCATTGCTGGCGTTCAAGGCCCAGGAAGCGATACGGCGAGTGGTGACAGCACCGATCACGCAAACCGACCCGCTGCCGGAAAGAGTGGGGGCGATGATTTGAGCAGAGGCCTATGCACAGTGAGGTGTGGGCGGCCCCACTACCTCTTCGATGTAGCGCTGTCGCGCATCAAACTGGGGGGCGCCTACGAGAATTCACGTTTTAAAGGATAATTTTCAATTTTTTAAAATCAGTAACTTGCTTCATGTTTGATAAGAGCGGGCTTGCTCGCGATGCAGACGAAGCGGTGAAACGGTAAAGGCCCGTAGCCACTGTCCGGGATTTACCTGAACCACTGCAGTGTACGGTTTTACGACTGCTGCCCAGCCGAACGCAGCCTTCGTTCCTCGACAGCGGCTACAGGATATTGCGCAGCAGTCGTAAATCCTGACAACCGGGTTTAACTGATACACCGCAAAATCTGGTTTTTCGGCACCTGCTACGGACATGCCTTCCGATAGCAACCCGCCGCATACACCTGCAACTGCGGATAAAACAGCCGAAAATCCTCACTGAGCGGTTCGTACAATCCCTTCAAATCCTGCATAGCACCGGCCAGTTCTTCCGGGCGCGACAAGCGTCGAGCTATCCCGTTGAACACTTGCTCCAGCACAGCAAAGTCCCGATACGAACCCAACCAGTCATGAGCAGCCATATGCGGCGCGATAGTGGCAAGCCGCCGTGGCAACTGCTGTTCGGCCACCAGCACCCGATAAAAGTCCGAAGTAAATCGCTCAAGCGGCCCCTCGGCATACTGGCCCCAGTCCCGTGCCAGGCAATGATCGAAAAACACATCCAGCACAATGCCCGCATAACGCCTGCGGGTCCGGGTAAATCGCGACAACGATTGATCAACCAAGGGATGGTTGTCGGTAAATACATCAATGCTGCGGTGCAGTTGAATCCCGTGTTCAATCTCGGGGCTGTACTGACCGTGCAGCCGCCCTTTGACGAAGTCGCCATAGAGGCTGCCAAGTAATTCTTCCGGGCGCTGACCGCCAAGGTGCAGATGTGCGAGATAATTCATGTCGCGCAGTTTAGCACTGCCGCACCAATATCGTTATAACCCGATATATCGATTTGAGCTGATCCTAGATCAATTTCATATTTGTATATCGCGATACGACGATTTAAAGTTCGCCTCATCGCGATATAACGTTGTACCCAATGAGCACTGCCACTATGCCGATTGAACTCGACGAAATAATAAAAGCCCTGGCACACCCAGTACGCCGAGAAATTCTCAAGTCCCTCAAAGACCCTGACACCTCGTTTCCTGACCAGGTCCACTCCACCGAACATGGCGTGTGCGCCGGACAGTTTGACCAACTCTGCGGCCTGTCGCAGTCAACGGTCTCTGCCCACCTGGCAACGCTGCAGCGAGCGGGCCTGATTACCAGCCAAAAGCATGGTCAGTGGCACTTTTTCAAACGCAATGAGGAAACCATCAAGGCCTTCCTCGAACAAATCAGCCAAGAGCTTTAACAAGGACTTTCATGCCCCTCTCGCTACTCATTCTGGCGCTCAGCGCTTTCGCCATCGGGACCACCGAGTTCGTGA
Organism: Pseudomonas sp. ML2-2023-6; assembly: GCF_037055265.1. Taxonomy (NCBI): domain Bacteria; kingdom Pseudomonadati; phylum Pseudomonadota; class Gammaproteobacteria; order Pseudomonadales; family Pseudomonadaceae; genus Pseudomonas; species Pseudomonas sp. ML2-2023-6. The sequence continues at coordinate 4,789,029 of NZ_CP146347.1, forward strand.
TCATGGGCTTGCTGCCTGATGTCGCAGCCGACCTTGGCGTATCGATCCCCGGCGCTGGCTGGCTGGTGACCGGTTACGCACTGGGCGTGGCAATCGGGGCTCCGTTCATGGCGCTGGCCACGGCTAAATTGCCGCGCAAGGCTGCCTTGGTCGCGTTGATGGTGATCTTTATCATCGGCAACCTGCTGTGTGCCTTGGCCAGTGACTACAACGTGCTGATGTTTGCCCGCGTAGTGACAGCGCTGTGTCACGGAGCGTTCTTCGGTATTGGCTCAGTTGTGGCTGCAGGCCTGGTACCTGCCAACAAACGCGCGTCAGCAGTGGCCCTGATGTTTACCGGCCTGACCCTGGCCAACGTGCTGGGCGTCCCCCTGGGCACCGCTCTGGGCCAGGCCGCAGGATGGCGCTCGACGTTTTTCGCAGTCACCGTGATTGGTGTCGTGGCGCTGATCGGCCTGATCCGCTTTCTGCCCGCCAAACGTGACGAAGAGAAGCTCGATATGCGTGCCGAGCTGGCCGCACTCAAGGGCGCTGGCATCTGGCTTTCATTGAGCATGACCGCGCTGTTTTCCGCCTCGATGTTCACCCTGTTCACTTACGTAGCGCCCTTGCTCGGTGATGTCACTGGCGTATCGCCAAGCGGCGTGACCTGGACCTTGTTGCTGATCGGCCTTGGCCTGACGGTGGGCAATATCATCGGCGGCAAGCTGGCAGACAAGCGCCTGGCCGCGACCCTGATCGGTGTTTTTATCTCGATGGCCGTGATGTCGACCGTATTGACCTGGACCAGCGTCGCCGTGATTCCAACTGAAATCACCTTGTTCCTGTGGGCCGCCGCCTCCTTTGCCGCCGTACCGGCACTGCAAATCAACGTCGTGACCTTCGGCAAAGCCGCACCCAACCTGGTTTCAACCCTGAATATTGGCGCGTTCAACGTCGGCAATGCACTGGGCGCCTGGGTGGGTGGCAGTGTTATTGCCCACGGCTTCGGCCTCACCAGCGTTCCGCTGGCCGCTGCCGCGCTGGCGATTCTGGCGCTGCTGGTGACCCTGATTACTTTTCGCCAAAACGGCAATGCCGAACTGGCCAGTGCTACAAACTGATCCTTAAGAGGGCTGCATAAATGACCACGATTTTCGATCCGATCAAGCTGGGCGATCTTGAACTGCCCAACCGCATCATCATGGCTCCGCTGACCCGCTGCCGCGCCGATGAAGGTCGGGTTCCCAATGCGCTGATGGCTGAATACTACGTTCAGCGCGCTTCTGCCGGCCTGATCCTGAGCGAAGCCACTTCGGTAACAGCCATGGGCGTCGGTTATCCGGATACCCCGGGCATCTGGTCCAACGATCAGGTCCGTGGCTGGACCAACATCACCAAGGCGGTGCATGCAGCCGGTGGGCGGATTGCGTTGCAGTTGTGGCATGTGGGGCGTATCTCGCACCCGATGTACCTGAATGGCGAAGCGCCTGTAGCCCCAAGCGCCATTGCTGCCAAAGGTCACGTCAGCCTGGTTCGTCCAAAGGCTGATTTCCCGACGCCACGGGCGCTGGAAACCGCCGAGATCGCTGATGTTGTCGAGGCCTACCGCACGGGTGCCGAAAACGCCAAGGCCGCCGGGTTTGATGGTGTCGAAATTCATGGTGCCAATGGCTACCTGCTCGACCAGTTCCTGCAAAGCAGCACCAACAAACGTACCGACCAATATGGGGGCAGCGTAGAGAACCGCGCTCGCCTGTTGCTCGAAGTTACCGATGCCGCCATCGACGTCTGGGGCGCTGGCCGTGTTGGCGTGCATTTGTCGCCTCGTGCCGACTTGCACGACATGGGTGATGACAACCTGGCTGAAACCTTTGGTTATGTCGCCCGCGAACTGGGCAAGCGCGGTATCGCCTACATCTGCTCCCGCGAACACGCAGCGCCAGACAGCCTTGGCCCGCAGCTCAAGGAAGCCTTTGGCGGCCCGTATATCGTCAACGAAAGCTTCACCAAAGACAGCGCCAATGCTTGGCTGGCCGCGGGCAAGGCGGATGCCGTTGCCTTCGGCGTGCCTTTTATCGCCAACCCAGACCTGCCTGCACGCCTGAAGATCGATGCACCGCTCAATGAAGCGCATCCAGAGAGCTTTTACTCCAAAGGCTCGGTGGGCTACATCGACTACCCAACGCTGTAAGCACATGGCATGTGTGCCCTGAAGAGGCATCAGCGTTAACGGGACATTCTGGCACCACAAAACAAAGCGCCCGAGGTCAATGACCTCGGGCGCTTTGCTGTTAGCGATTCGCTGATGCGTAATAGTGCGAGTGGTCACACGACCTTTTTTCGGGCGAAAAAAGGGGCGGTTTGACCCGCCCACATTTTTTCCCTAGTCCCTTTTTTTCCTTCTCATCATCCTGATGAATCGCATCCCGCGATGTCCATCTGCGTTCTTCCTTGAGCGCCGCGTCGATCCGTCGACACAACTTAGATACTAGAGTTTTATTGAATTGCTGCAAGCACAGCAGTTATAGATATTTATTACATAGCAGTTATAAACTAAAATAAAAAATCGTTATATTTCAAACAATTATATTCAATAGCATACATAAAAAAGGTGCTATCCCACCCTGATAGAGCTCTCGGCTTACGCAAAAGGTAAGCAAAGGCTTACAGCAATACGCAGATAATATTCAATATCGTCCGTAACATTGCTTTTCAAGACTTATCCGAATGATCCCTTTATGCCCTACCCCAACAGCAGCCATTTGACCCTGCATTTCAACCGGCATTGATACTAAATATGCACCGAAGAGCATCCCGCTGAATTCAAGACACAAAAAACCCCGAGTCGCTCGGGGTTTTTGGTTGATACGCCTAGCTTGTTACTGGAACAGCGACTCGCTCGACAAACCGTTGCGTTCAAGGATTTCGCGCAACCGCTTGAGCCCCTCGACCTGGATTTGCCGCACGCGTTCGCGCGTCAGGCCAATTTCCAAACCTACATCTTCAAGGGTGCTGCTCTCATGACCACGCAACCCGAAACGACGAATAACGACCTCACGCTGCTTGTCTGTGAGCTCAGAAAGCCACTGGTCAATACTTTGCGATAGGTCATCGTCCTGAAGCAGCTCACAAGGATCTGTAGGGCGGTCATCCGTCAGGGTATCGAGCAGTGTTTTGTCAGAGTCCGGGCCTAGAGAAACGTCTACCGATGACACCCGCTCATTGAGCCCAAGCATGCGCTTGACCTCGGCAACAGGTTTTTCCAGCAGGTTGGCGATTTCTTCAGGGGACGGTTCGTGATCGAGCTTTTGCGTGAGTTCACGCGCTGCTCGCAGATAGACGTTGAGTTCTTTGACAACATGGATCGGTAAACGAATGGTACGGGTCTGGTTCATGATCGCCCGTTCAATCGTTTGGCGAATCCACCAAGTGGCGTAAGTCGAAAAGCGAAACCCGCGTTCGGGATCAAATTTCTCGACAGCCCGAATCAGCCCAAGGTTGCCCTCCTCGATCAGATCCAGCAGCGACAAACCACGATTGACGTACCGACGGGCGATTTTCACCACCAGCCGCAAGTTGCTTTCAATCATGCGCTTGCGCCCGGCCGGATCTCCACTTTGCGACAAACGCGCAAAATGAACTTCTTCTGCAGGGGATAGCAGCGGGGAGAAGCCAATTTCATTGAGGTACAACTGGGTCGCATCAAGCGCCCGTGTGTAGTCAATGTACTTGTGCTGTTTGGTGACTGGTGCTTTTTTGGACTTGGTTCGAGCTGGAGGGGTTGAATCGTCTTCTTCTGACATCAAGTCGCTATCGATGCTGGAGTCCATAAGGAGCACCTCATCGTCGATGTCAAACCCCGGCGCTTCTTTATTGAGAGCCATTTCTATAGTCCTTTGGTGAGTTCGACCTCAAGCTCGAGCATCGCCTTAATCCTTGGCAATGCTTGAGCCTGTTCCTTAACCAGAGCAGGAACAGGCTGGTAACCGATCAACGACGTGGAAGGAATTGCAGTGGATCTACAGGTTTACCTTGGCGGCGAATTTCAAAGTGAAGTTTCACCCGGTCTGTACCAGTTGACCCCATTTCGGCAATTGTCTGTCCAACCTTGACCTGCTGCCCCTCCCGAACCAAAAGCCTGCGGTTATGACCGTAGGCGCTGACATAGGTATCACTGTGTTTGATGATGATCAGTTCGCCGTAGCCCCTCAATCCACTGCCAGCGTAAACAACCGAACCATCAGACGCAGCTAAAACAGGCTGTCCCAAATCACCGGCGATATCAATACCTTTATTCAAACTACCGTTTGAAGAAAATTTGCCTATCAAAATGCCATTAGAAGGCCATCCCCAACCCTTCGGTGCGGGACCTGCCGGCAGTGGCGCGACAGCCGCCGGCGCCGCTACGACAGCGCCTGGACGCTTGATAACGGTGGTCTTGCTACCCGAAGAAGACGACACCACAGTGGTGGAAGTGCCACCTGCAGGCAGGGTTCCGGAGCGTCCGTCAAAGCGAATTGATTGACCTGGGACAATAGTGAACGGAGCCGCAATATTGTTACGTGCGGCCAGCGCTTTCCAGTCCCAGCCGTAGCGAAACGCAATCGAGAACAGGGTATCGCCACGACGCACGACGTACTGCCCTGTGGTCACTGCCGGGCGCTGAGCCACCCCATTGCGGTCAACGACGTTTACGCCATTTTTCGGGGTGCTGGAGCACGCCGCCAACAAAGCCAGCGTGGCACTCAGGAACAGACCGACCACCAGTCTCTGATAGCTTTTGGTACTCATACGCTGCGCAATGACTGTGAGACTCACCCGCCGCTCCCTTTGAAGATGGCTAAAGATAAATAATAGACGCCAGTACTGGCCATGATTTGGCGCAAGTATAACTGGCTACAGGGCTTTTACAGACGGCAAAGCCGAATCATGAAAACAACTGTCAAGCATTGGGCGGCGTGTTGGCGCTGCGCAGTATGACCTGCGCCCAGTCCTATAATTCACTCAGACCAGGCAAAGACTCAGGCCAATGGCCCATTGAGCAGCGGTACAAAGCGCACATTGCCGATCACTCTCCGGGCGAAACCGTGCTCTTCGCGAACAATCAACATCAATTGCTGCACCTCACCCGCGCCTACCGGAATCACCAGACGCCCACCGGGGGCAAGCTGGTCGAGCAATGCCTGCGGTACATCGGTCGCCACTGCCGTCACGATAATGCCGTTGTAGGGCGCCAGCGCAGGCCAGCCCTCCCAGCCATCGCCCCAGCGAAATACCACGTTGCGCAGGTTGAGCTCGAGCAGTCGCTCCTTGGCCCGATCCTGCAATACCTTGATGCGTTCAACCGAAAATATGCGTTCAACCAGTTGCGAGAGCACAGCAGTTTGATAACCCGACCCGGTGCCGATCTCCATTACCTTGTCCAGCGGCCCGTCTTCAAGCAGCAGCTCGCTCATGCGCGCCACCATGTAAGGCTGGGAAATGGTCTGGTTATTACCGATCGGCAGCGCCGTGTCTTCGTAGGCCCGGTGTGCCAGAGCTTCATCCACAAACAGATGTCGTGGCGTACGACGAATGACCTCAAGCACGTTCTGGTTAACGATGCCCTCTTCACGCAGACGCTGAATCAGCCGCTCGCGGGTACGCTCAGAGGTCATGCCAATGCCGCGGTGCATCATGCCATCCTGCTCGCGCGCCATCAGCCCATACCCTCCAGCCAGCCATTGAGGCTTTTGAAACCATCACCAAAGGTGCGGTCCAGTTGCAGCGGTGTGATCGACACATACCCCTGCATCACCGCGTGGAAGTCCGTACCCGGCCCACCGTCTTCGACGTCCCCCGCCGCGGCAATCCAGTAGCCGGCCTTGCCGCGCGGATCGACCATTCGTACCGGCGCCGCAGCCCGTGCCCGGTGCCCAAGACGGGTGAGCTGAATGCCGCGAATCTTCTCGAGTGGCAAGTTGGGAATATTCACATTGAGGACGGTACGCGGTGGCAGTTCCAGCGATGCGTGGGCCTCAAGCAATTTGCGGGCAAAAAAAGCCGCGGTCGGCAAGTTGTCTACCTGACGCGATACCAGCGAAAAGGCAAATGAAGGACGATCCAGAAAACGCCCCTCCAGCGCTGCCGCCACGGTGCCTGAATACAACACGTCATCACCCAGGTTGGCGCCCAGGTTAATCCCGGACACCACCATATCCGGCTGCTGCTCCAGCAAGCCGTGAAGGCCCAGATGCACGCAATCGGTCGGGGTGCCATTAATGCTGATAAAGCCATTGGCCAACGTGTGCGGATGCAGCGGCCGGTCCAGCGTCAGCGAACTGCTCGCCCCGCTTTTGTCTTGATCAGGGGCAATCACCACACACTCGGCGTAATCGGCCAGCGCACCGTAGAGCGCAGCCAACCCCGGGGCTGTGACCCCATCATCGTTTGAAATCAGAATACGCATAGGCTATCCGCTTGATCCAAAGGCACCAGATCAACAAGCTCGCGCACCAGAACAGTGGCGAAGCATCCGGCCGGCAGAACAAATTCCAGTTGCAGAATGTCAGGCTGCGGATAATGCCACGTCAACCGGCCAATGGGCAGTCGCAGGATGCGTCGCTCATGGCTCATGCCCGCGCGAACCAGCCAGTCGCGCAAATCGGCTTCGCGCTCTGCGATCGATTGCTCAAGCGTATGGGTCACGCCGGTGGTCGGCGACTCACCCTCGCCCCACTGCGGGCCGGTAGGGTGCAGATCGAGGATAGCCAGTCGCGGATCGCTGCATTCAGCTTCGCCCGCCGGGAAAAAACTGCGGCTGTCGGTAAAGGCCAGCAAATCACCGACCTGAGCCCGCTGCCAGCTACCATCGGCCACGCGTGCCGCCAGCACCTGATTGAACAGATAGCTGCGAGCGGTGGAGAGTAACCGCGAACGCACGTTACGCTGCTCAGGCAAGGCTTTGCGCGCCGCATAATCGCGGGCTTCGCCCAGATTGCCGCCCTGCCAGCCGAAACGCTGGGTGCCGAAGTAGTTCGGTACGCCCTGCTTGGCTATCAGTTGCAGGCGCTGTTCCAGTGCATCCTTGTCCCCGGCCATTTGCGTCAGACGCAGAGTAAAGCCGTTGGCCGCATGGGCTCCACGCTGCAATTTGCGTTTGTGGCGCGAGCTCTTGAGAATTTTCAGGGTGTCGTTTTCAGCGCCCGACAAATCAGGGTCTGCCTTGCCCGGCAGTTGCACGCTGAACCATTGGCGGGTTAACGCCTGACGGTCCTTGAGGCCTGCGTAGCTGACAGTGCGCAAAGGCACGCCTGCCGCCTTGGCGATTCGGCGCGCGGCCTCTTCGGTGTTCAGGCCGCGTTTCTCGACCCACAACCACAGGTGTTCACCGTCTCCGGACAGCGGTATATCAAGCACTTCGTCGACTTGAAAATCTTCAGCCGTCGCTTTGAGCACTGCCGTGCCCAATGCCTCGCCATAGGCCCGTGGACCGAGCAAATCAGACTCGTTCATGCGCGAACCAACAACGCAATGGAGTGCACCGCGATACCTTCTTCACGCCCAACGAAACCAAGCTTTTCAGTGGTCGTAGCCTTTACGTTTACCTGGTCCAAATCAACCTCTAGATCCGCCGCAATCAGCGCACGCATCGTTTCAATATGCGGCGCCATTTTCGGCGCCTGGGCAATGATGGTGTTGTCGACGTTGCCGACTTTCCAGCCCTTGGCATGGATCAGACCAACGACATGACGCAACAGGACGCGACTATCGGCGCCCTTGAAGGTCGGATCGGTGTCCGGAAAGTGTTTGCCGATGTCGCCAAGCGCCGCAGCACCCAGCAAGGCATCGCTAAGGGCGTGCAAAAGCACATCGCCATCAGAGTGGGCAAGCAGCCCGAATTTGTGGGAGATCCGCACGCCGCCCAACGTAATGAAATCGCCTTCAGCGAAACAGTGCACATCATAGCCGTGGCCAATACGCATAAAAAAACGCCCCGATTAAGTCAGGGCGTGATTCTACCTACTTTGACCAACATTAGGCGCTAAGTGCGCTCGCGTGATGCCGCAAGTGGTCATCAATAAAGCTGGCGATGAAGAAATAGCTGTGGTCGTAGCCCGGCTGCAGGCGCAGGGTCAGCGGATAATCCGCCAATCTGGCGGCCTGCTGCAGTGCTTCAGGCTTGAGTTGCACGGCCAAAAAGTCATCCCGATCACCTTGATCTACCAGCAATGGCAACTTCTCACGAGCCTCACTGATCAACACGCTCGCATCCCACTCACGCCAGCGCGAACGCTCGTCACCCAAATAGTTGGAGAACGCTTTTTGCCCCCACGGGCAATCCATCGGATTACTGATCGGCGCAAAGGCTGATACCGACTGATAGCGCCCAGGGTTGCGCAGCGCACAGACCAAAGCGCCGTGGCCGCCCATCGAGTGGCCGCTGATGCCACGCTTTTGCGAAGCCGGGAAATGCGCTTCGACCAAGGCTGGCAACTCCTGCACCACATAATCGTGCATCCGATAATGTTGTGCCCAAGGCTCTTGAGTGGCGTTCAGATAGAAACCTGCGCCCAGCCCAAAGTCCCAGGCACTCTGCGGGTCATCCGGCACCCCCTCGCCACGCGGGCTGGTGTCGGGCGCCACGATAATCAGCCCCAGCTCGGCAGCCATTTTCATGGCACCTGCCTTGTGCATAAAATTCTCGTCGTTACAGGTCAGGCCCGACAACCAGTACAGCACCGGTAACTTGGCGCCCTGCTCGGCCTGCGGCGGCAAGTACACGGCGAATACCATGTCACAGCCCAGTACTTCAGAGCGATGCTTGTAACGCTTGTGCCAGCCGCCAAAGCTTTTTTGGCAGGAGATATTTTCCAATGTCATGGGCAGCTCCAGGCTTTCAGCTGCAAGCCACAAGTTAAAAGCAGGCAAGGTCTATCACCCGCTGCAGCTTATAGCTTGCAACTTGCAGCTCTTCGTCAGAAGTGGATTACGGTGCGAATGCTTTTGCCTTCATGCATCAGGTCAAATGCCTTATTGATATCTTCCAGGCCCATGGTGTGGGTGATGAAAGTATCCAGCGGGATCTCGCCGCTTTGCGCCATGTCGACATAGCTTGGCAATTCGCTGCGACCGCGCACACCGCCGAACGCCGAACCGCGCCAGACGCGGCCAGTCACCAGCTGGAATGGACGGGTTGAAATTTCCTGGCCTGCACCGGCTACGCCGATAATCACGGACTCGCCCCAACCCTTGTGGCAACACTCCAGTGCCGCACGCATCAGCTGTACATTACCGATGCACTCGAACGAGAAGTCGACGCCGCCGTCGGTCATGTCGACGATCACATCCTGAATCGGGCGATCGAAATCTTTCGGGTTTACGCAATCGGTGGCACCTAACTGGCGGGCAATTTCAAACTTGGCCGGGTTGATGTCGATGGCAATAATCCGCGCAGCCTTGGCTTTTACGGCGCCGATCACTGCAGACAGACCAATACCGCCCAGGCCGAAAATCGCCACGGTATCGCCCGGTTTGACCTTGGCGGTGTTGAGAACCGCACCGATCCCGGTGGTGACGCCGCAACCCAGCAGGCACACCTTCTCAAGGGGTGCATCTTTCTGAATTTTCGCGACCGAAATCTCCGGCAGCACGGTGTATTCCGAAAACGTCGAAGTACCCATGTAATGGAAAATCGGCTGACCTTTGTAGGAGAAGCGCGTAGTGCCGTCCGGCATCAGGCCCTTGCCTTGAGTCGAGCGAATCGCCTGACACAGGTTGGTCTTGCCCGACAGGCAGAATTTACACTTGCCGCACTCAGGTGTGTAAAGCGGGATGACATGATCACCGACCGCAACCGAAGTCACGCCTTCACCGATCGCTTCAACGATGGCGCCGCCTTCGTGGCCCAGGATCGACGGGAAGATGCCTTCCGGATCCGCACCGGACAAGGTGTAAGCATCGGTATGGCAAACACCCGACGCAACAACCCGCAGCAGCACTTCGCCAGCCTTTGGCATGGCAACGTCAACTTCCACGATTTCCAGCGGCTTTTTGGCCTCAAACGCTACGGCAGCACGTGACTTGATCATCAATCGTCTCCAGCAAAGTAAAAACAAGACGCCGAGTGTAAATCAGCGCTGAGTGATTAATAATCCAGACAAAAGCAAAACATTATTGCCATACAGGGATAATCATCCATGAATGAGAACCGTTGGGAAGGTATCGACGAGTTTGTCGCCGTGGCCGAGTGCGGCCAATTCACAGCGGCGGCCGAGCGCCTTGGCGTCTCTTCATCCCATATCAGCCGGCAGGTGGCGCGCCTCGAAGAGCGCCTGCAAACGCGTCTGTTTTATCGCAGCACCCGAAAGGTGACGCTGACCGAAGCCGGGCAAACTTTTTTGCAACACTGCCAGCGCCTGCAAGATGGACGGGAAGAGGCGCTGAGAGCGGTCGGTGATCTGGCCAGCGAACCCAAGGGCATGCTGCGCATGACGTGTGCGGTAGCTTATGGCGAGCGATTTATCGTGCCTTTGGTCACCCGCTTTATGGGGTTGTACCCACAATTGCGGGTCGATATAGAACTCAGCAACCGGCCATTGGACCTGGTGCATGAAAGCCTTGACCTGGCAATTCGTTTGGGCCGTTTGCAAGATTCGAGATTGGTAGCCACCCGCCTCGCCCCCAGGCGCATGTATGTCTGCGCATCGCCTTCCTACCTGGAACATTACGGCCGCCCCCATAGCCTGTCGGAATTGAGCCGGCATAACTGCCTGATTGGCAGCTCCGATCTGTGGCAATTACAGCAGGACGGACGCGAGTTTTCGCAACGGGTGCAGGGTAATTGGCGCTGCAACAGCGGGCAGGCGGTACTGGATGCAGCGTTACAGGGTGTGGGGCTGTGTCAGTTGCCGGATTACTACGTGCTGGAGCATTTGAAGAGCGGTGCATTGGTGTCTCTGCTCGACACCCACCAGCCGCCCAACACTGCGGTCTGGGCGCTGTACCCACAACAGCGGCACTTGTCGCCAAAAGTCAGAAAACTGGTGGATTACCTTAAGGAAGGTTTGGCGAAGCGGGAGGAGTATCTGACGCTATCTCTGTAGCCGCTGCCGAAGGAACGAGGCTGCGTTCCTTCGACAGCAGTTACATGCTCAGCGATTAAGCCAACGCAAACGCAGCCATTCCAGGTCTTCCGGGCGGGTGACCTTGATGTTGTCCGAACGCCCTTCGATCAGGCGCGGGGCCAGACCGGCCCACTCCATCGCCGAAGATTCGTCAGTGATGGTCGCATCTGCCACCAGGCTGTCAGCCAAGGCACGATGCAAGGCCCCCAAGCGAAACATCTGCGGTGTATAGGCCTGCCAGATCAAACTGCGATCAACGGTTTCAACTGCGCGACCATTTTTGTCGACGCGCTTGAGTGTGTCCCGCGCAGGAACAGCCAGCAAACCACCCACAGGATCGTCAGCCAATTCACTCAGCAGTTTGTTCAGGTCTTCACGTGACAGGTTTGGCCGTGCCGCATCATGGACCAACACCCAATCGTCATCCGCAGCGCCTTGGGCATGCAGATACAACAACGCATTGAGCACGGAATCCGCCCGCTCGCGCCCGCCATCCACCCGCACTACACGAGGGTCAGCGGCACATGGCAAAGCTGGCCAAAAGGGATCATCAAACGCGACGCTGACCACCAGCCCCTTAAAGCCGGGATGGTCGAGAAAACAGCTGATGCTGTGTTCGAGAATACTGCGCCCGCCCAACTGCAAATATTGCTTGGGACGGTCCGCGGCCATACGGGCACCAACACCCGCGGCAGGAATCACGGCCCAGAAGGCCGGTGTTGGATAGCTCATTGGGCCAACTGATAGAGGGTTTCACCCTCCTTGATCATGCCCAACTCATGGCGAGCACGCTCTTCAACGGTCTCCATGCCTTTTTTCAGCTCCAGCACTTCCGCATCCAGGACGCGGTTACGCTCCAGCAAAATTTCATTTTCAGCATGTTGATCGGCTATTTGCTGGGTCAGGTCGGTAACCTGCGCCAAACTGCCATTCCCCACCCACAGGCGATACTGCAGGCCAGCGAGCAGCAAGAGCAAGATGAGAAACAACCAATTGGGACTGCGCATCGAATATCAGGTATCCAGTAAAAAGACAGCCATGCCGACAAACGTAAACAACCAATAGTACAAAGCCTGGAAGAACCAGGCTTGTACCGATGTGCATCAGATTAGTGTCAAAAGACTCGCAGTGGCGAATTTTCCGACACAAGCTGCAGTCTTTTTACCACGCCGTACTTAGCCGCGGAACTCGCTGCGACCGTTGTACTTGGCTTTTGCACCCAGTTGCTCTTCGATACGCAGCAATTGGTTGTACTTGGAAACGCGATCAGAGCGGCACAGAGAGCCGGTCTTGATCTGGCCAGCCGCAGTACCCACTGCCAGATCGGCAATGGTGGAATCTTCGGTTTCGCCCGAACGGTGCGAGATCACAGCCGTGTAACCAGCAGCCTTGGCCATCTGGATAGCTTCCAGAGTTTCGGTCAGGGTGCCGATCTGGTTGAACTTGATCAGGATCGAGTTGGCGATGCTCTTGTCGATGCCTTCTTTCAGGATCTTGGTGTTGGTTACGAACAGGTCGTCGCCAACCAGCTGAACCTTCTCACCGATTTTGTCGGTAAGGATTTTCCAGCCGTCCCAGTCAGATTCGTCCAAGCCGTCTTCGATCGAGATGATCGGGTAGCGCTGGGTCAAACCTTTTAGGTATTCAGCAAAACCTTCGGAACTGAAGACTTGACCTTCACCGGACAGGTTGTATTTGCCGTCTTCGTAGAACTCGCTTGCCGCGCAGTCCAGCGCCAGGGTCACGTCAGTGCCCAGGGTGTAACCGGCGTTGGCGATGGCTTCGGAGATCACTTTGAGTGCATCTTCGTTGGAAGCCAGGTTAGGTGCGAAACCACCTTCGTCACCCACTGCGGTGTTCAGGCCACGGGCCTTGAGCACAGCTTTGAGGTGATGGAAGATTTCGGTGCCCATGCGCAGCGCGTCGGAGAAGGTCTTGGCGCCAACCGGCTGAACCATGAACTCTTGAATATCGACGTTGTTATCAGCGTGCTCGCCACCGTTGATGATGTTCATCATCGGAACCGGCATCGAGTAAACACCCGGCGTGCCGTTCAGGTTAGCGATGTGCGCGTACAGCGGCAGGTCCTGGTCCTGTGCAGCGGCTTTGGCAGCAGCCAGAGACACGGCCAGAATGGCGTTAGCGCCCAGGGAGCCTTTGTTCTCAGTACCGTCCAACGCGATCATCGCGTGGTCCAGCGCCTTTTGGTCAACCGGGTCTTTACCCAGCAGCAAGTCACGAATCGGGCCGTTGATATTGGCAACGGCTTTCAGTACGCCCTTGCCCAGGTAACGGCTCTTGTCGCCATCACGCAGTTCCAGCGCTTCACGGGAACCGGTGGATGCACCGGACGGCGCGCAAGCGCTGCCGATGATGCCGTTGTCGAGAAGCACGTCCGCTTCCACAGTGGGATTGCCACGGGAGTCGAGAACTTCACGACCTTTGATGTCGACGATTTTTGCCATTGTTGTAAACACTCCAAAGTTGACGAAAACGACGCAGCTGAGGGAAATATTGTTATCGGCGGCAAGGGTCAAACAGCAGGCAGCCTTGCGGGCGATAAGGCTCGGGCTTCATCAGCCCGAGAAATCGTGCGGTACTTTACCGGAGAAACGAGGGTTACGCGGTTTCTATTGTCGGAAAACTTTTAACCAACTCATCCAGAGACTTCAACTGGGCCAGGAACGGCTCCAGCTTGTCCAGACGCAAGGCACAAGGGCCGTCGCATTTGGCGTTGTCCGGATCCGGGTGTGCCTCAAGGAACAGACCCGCCAGGCTCTGGCTGATGCCAGCCTTGGCCAGATCGGTCACCTGGGCACGACGACCACCGGCAGAATCCGAGCGACCACCAGGCATTTGCAGCGCGTGGGTCACGTCGAAAAACACCGGGTACTCGAACTGCTTCATGATGCCGAAGCCCAGCATGTCTACAACAAGGTTGTTGTAGCCAAAGCTGGAACCACGTTCGCAGAGGATCAACTGATCATTGCCCGCTTCTTCGCACTTGCTCAGGATGTGTTTCATCTCCTGGGGCGCAAGGAACTGGGCTTTCTTGATGTTGATCACGGCGCCGGTCTTGGCCATTGCCACGACCAGGTCAGTCTGACGCGACAGGAAAGCCGGCAGCTGGATGATGTCGCAGACTTCGGCGACCACGGCTGCCTGGGCAGGTTCGTGGACGTCGGTAATCAGCGGCACACCAAAAGCGGCCTTGATGTCTTGAAAAATCCGCATGCCTTCTTCGAGGCCAGGGCCACGGTAAGAGCTGACAGATGAGCGATTGGCCTTATCGAAACTGGCCTTGAACACGTAAGGGATACCGAGCTTTTCAGTAACCCGCACGTACTCTTCACACACCTTCATGGCCATATCACGGCTTTCCAGCACGTTCATGCCACCGAACAAGACCATTGGCTTGTCGTTGGCAATTTCGATATTGCCTACACGGATAATCTTTTGCGCCATGCTGATTACGCCTTCTTCTCGTGTTGTGCCAGTGCTGCCTTGACGAAACCGGTGAACAATGGATGGCCATCACGTGGCGTGGAGGTGAACTCCGGGTGGAACTGGCAAGCGACGAACCAAGGATGATCCGGAGCTTCAACCACTTCTACCAGCGCGCCGTCACCGGAACGACCGGTCACTTTCAGGCCAGCTTCAGTCAATTGCGACAGCAGGTTGTTGTTCACTTCATAGCGATGACGGTGACGTTCAACAATCACGTCCTTGGCATAGCAATCGTGAACCAGGGAACCGGCTTGCAGCTGGCAATCCTGGGCACCCAGACGCATGGTGCCGCCCAGATCCGAGGTTTCAGTACGGGTTTCGACTGCACCAGTGGCGTCTTCCCACTCGGTGATCAGGCCTACAACCGGGTGGCCGCTGCTGCGATCGAACTCGGTGGAGTTGGCGTCTTTCCAGCCCAGCACGTTACGTGCGAACTCGATAACCGCTACTTGCATGCCCAGGCAGATACCCAGGTATGGAACCTTGTTCTCGCGAGCATACTGAACAGCCGTGATCTTGCCTTCGACGCCGCGCAGACCGAAGCCGCCCGGAACCAGAATGGCATCACAGCCTTCAAGCAGTTCAGTGCCTTTGTTTTCGATGTCTTCGGAGTCGATATAACGCAGGTTGACCTTGGTACGGTTGGAAATACCGGCGTGGCTCATCGCTTCAATCAGCGACTTGTACGCGTCCAGCAGTTCCATGTACTTGCCAACCATCGCGATGGTGACTTCGTGCTCTGGATTGAGCTTGGCATCGACAACCTGTTCCCATTCGGACAGGTCGGCGCTGTTGCATTCCAGGCCAAAACGCTCAACAACGAAATCATCCAGACCCTGAGCGTGCAGCATGCCCGGGATACGGTAGATAGTGTCGGCGTCTTCCAGCGAAATAACGGCACGCTCTTCAACGTTGGTGAACAACGCGATCTTGCGACGCGAAGAAATATCAACGTGGTGATCGGAGCGGCAGATCAATACATCTGGCTGCAGGCCGATGGAACGCAGCTCTTTAACCGAGTGTTGCGTTGGTTTGGTTTTCGTTTCGCCAGCAGTGGCGATGTACGGAACCAGAGTCAGGTGCATCAGCATGGCGCGCTTGGCGCCTACTTCGATGCGCAACTGACGGATTGCTTCGAGGAACGGTTGCGACTCAATGTCACCCACAGTACCGCCAATCTCAACCATCGCTACGTCGGCATCGCCGGCGCCCTTGATGATTCGACGCTTGATTTCGTCGGTGATGTGCGGAATGACCTGGATGGTTGCACCCAGGTAATCACCACGGCGCTCCTTGCGCAGGACGTGTTCGTAAACGCGGCCCGTGGTGAAGTTGTTGTTCTGGGTCATGGTCGTGCGGATAAACCGCTCGTAATGGCCCAAGTCCAGGTCGGTTTCGGCGCCGTCGTGTGTGACGAACACTTCACCGTGCTGGAACGGGCTCATGGTGCCCGGATCAACGTTGATGTAGGGGTCCAGCTTCAGCATGGTGACCTTAAGTCCCCGCGCCTCCAGGATGGCTGCCAATGAAGCCGAGGCAATGCCTTTCCCCAATGAAGAAACAACACCGCCCGTGACGAAGATGTAGCGCGTCATGAAAAACCCTAGAAGTCTGCGTTAAAGCGGTCAGAGCCGCCGGGGAAAGCGAAGGAAGGCCGAAGCCCCCAATCACCAGCATTAGTCACAGTGCACCTTTCGAAAAACTGCTGCGTTGAAACAGACCGATGGAAACCATCGGTTCGATGCAAGCCACACATTTTTTTAAAATCGCCCAGCAAAGACTGCTTGGTAATCGGCAACTTCTGTAATTCTGGTGAATCCACAGAAGTTGTATCAAGAAGGGAGCGTAGTCTACCGGAAACCCCCTTTCAGCTCAAACCTTGATCGCTCAAAGTTGGCAGCCACTGTAATTGCCAGCGTCCACAGGGGCTGGAGTCCAGTCCATTGAGGTTTGCCACGGCCAATAACTGCTCATTACGGTACAGAAGCGGCAATCTGCCACGGGCGAACAGCGGAACACCCCGCTCGTTCAGCAACCGCTTCAGATCGCGATGACCGCGCTGCTCCAACGCCATCACTTCACCGCCTTGACGATAGCTCACTTGCAAGGGGCCATCGGGAATATCCCCGACAAAGCGCACCCGACCGTTACCCGGTAGTGCCAACACTTGATCGGGCTGGGCCCACGACACTGGCGCAGTTGGCTGATACAGCCAGTCACCGGACAACCACCAGATGCGCGCACCCGCGCGATGCAGCTCACCCTGGGCCAGTTTCCAGACCGGCTGCGCGCCGTCACGAGCATCGCGCAATGCGTCCCACCCGGCCCAATGGTCGGTATCAGGCAATTGCGTGAAGGCCGCCAGCCAGTGACGCAAGGCATTGCGCTGACGTGCAGGCGACAACGCGGCGACCGGGGCAAGCTCCAGCGAAGGCAGGCCTAGCCAGACAAATTCATCGGCAGCGCTTGCCGCGTGAATATCCTGCTGCGCCAACTCATCAAGCAGGCCTTGCGCCTCGGCACAATGTGCAGCGCTGCGAGCCATGCTGGCAGCGGCTTGCGGCCAGCGCCGACGCAGAGCGGGAAATACCTCATGGCGCAGGTAATTGCGGGAAAAGTCTGTCTGGGTGTTGGACGGGTCTTCGATCCAGCTCAGATTGTGCTCGCGGGCATAGGTTTCAAGCTGAGTACGAGGCACATCCAGCAAGGGCCGACACAGGTGCCCTGTCCCCAAACGACGCTGACGCGGCATGGCCGCCAAGCCGCTGACCCCAGCCCCGCGTAACAAACGAAACAGCAGGGTTTCGGCCTGATCGTCGCGATGCTGCCCGGTGAGCAACACTTCCTGAGCTCCGGTAGCTGCCACAAACACCTGATAGCGCGCATCCCGCGCCGCACGCTCGATACTGGCACCCGCTTGAACTTGCACCCGAACCACCTGCAGCGGCACGCTCAGCCCGTCACACAGCACCTGGCAATGGGCCGGCCACGCATCAGCCGCCGCCTGAAGACCATGATGAACATGGATCGCGGTAATTGGAGGTAATGGGTGGGTTTGACGAAGTTGCACAAGAAGGTGCAGCAGGACGGTAGAGTCCAGACCGCCGGACAGCGCGACGTGCCAGGCTTTGGCATTGCGCCAGGGTTTCAGGGCTGCAAAAAGTAGAGTCGAAAAATCAGACATTGCAAAAACCTGTGGGAGCTGGCTTGCCTGCGATGCAGACAACTCGGTCTTTCAGACAAACCGCGTAGATACCATCGCGAGCAAGCTCGCTCCCACATTCAGATTTCGCTAAATCAGAGACCGTAGCTCATCAGGCGATCATAACGACGCTTGAGCAGCGTTTCGTGGTCCAGCTTGTTCAGCATGTCCAACTGGGAAATCAGATCTGCACGAATCGAGGCAGATGCTGCTGCCGGATCACGGTGCGCGCCGCCCAATGGCTCGCCAATCACCTTGTCCACAATACCCAGGCCTTTCAGGCGCTCAGCGGTGATACCCATCGCTTCAGCTGCGTCCGGCGCCTTTTCGGCGGTCTTCCACAGAATCGAGGCACAACCTTCAGGCGAGATCACTGCGTAGGTCGAATACTGCAGCATGTTCAACTGGTCACAAACGCCAATTGCCAATGCACCACCCGAACCGCCTTCACCGATAACAGTAGCGATGATCGGGGTTTTCAGACGCGACATGACGCGCAGGTTCCAGGCAATAGCTTCGCTCTGGTTGCGCTCTTCAGCATCAATACCAGGGTAAGCACCCGGGGTATCGATGAAGGTCAGGATCGGCATTTTGAAGCGTTCGGCCATTTCCATCAAACGGCAGGCCTTGCGATAGCCTTCAGGGCGCGGCATACCGAAGTTGCGACGCACCTTTTCACGGACTTCACGGCCTTTCTGGTGACCAATCACCATCACTGGCTGATCGTCCAGGCGGGCAATACCACCAACGATGGCAGCGTCATCCGAGAAGTGACGATCGCCATGCAGCTCATCGAATTCGGTGAAGATGTGCTGAATATAGTCCAGCGTGTATGGACGGCGCGGGTGACGGGCCAGGCGGGCAATCTGCCAGCTGGTCAGTTTGCCGAAAATATCTTCAGTCAGCGTTTTGCTTTTGTCTTGCAGACGAGAGATTTCATCGCTGATATTCAGCGAATTGTCATTACCAACCAAGCGCAACTCTTCGATTTTGGCTTGCAGGTCAGCAATCGGCTGTTCGAAATCAAGAAAATTCGGGTTCATAAGCATCCGTCTTGGGTCGGCGGCAAAGCATGCCAGAAGGTTTGAAACCCAGCATTTGCTGGCGTTTCGAACCGAGCTGGGGCAGCCGGTTGATCTGTATCGCGCCTACCTTAAGGGACAGGCGCTCTCAGGTCGAGATTAAAAATTCAGGTCGAGGTCAGGGCGCGCTAATCGCCCCTGACCGTCAACGGTATTGGAGGAAGACGTTGTCTCGCCCGAACTGGTCACGCAGGGCTTGAATCAAGCTGTCCGCCGGATCGATTCGCCAGGTCTCGCCAAACTGCAACATGGCCTTGGCGTCTTCGCCGGTGTAGTCCATGGTAATCGGACACGCACCGCGATGTTTCTTTAACAACTCGCCCAACCAGCGCAATTGATCACCCTTAAGCGCGGCCCGGTTGACTTTCAATCGCAAGCTTTCGGCCAGACTGGTGCGCGCATCTTCCATGCTCATCACCCGCTTGACTCGCAATCGCAGCCCGCCAGAGAAATCGTCATTACTGACTTCACCTTCGACCACCACCATCGCATCAGTCTGCAACAGCGATTGCGCCGAATGGAAAGCTTCGGCAAACAGCGAGGCCTCAATCCGTGCCGAACGATCGTCAAGGGTGATGAAGCCCATCTTGTCGCCCTTTTTGTTCTTCATCACTCGCAACGCGATGATCATCCCGGCCACGGTCTGAGTGTCGCGCGCAGGTTTCAGATCAATGATACGCTGACGGGCAAAGCGGCGAATTTCGCCTTCATACTCATCAATCGGATGACCGGTCAGGTACAGGCCCAGCGTGTCCTTTTCGCCTTTGAGTCGCTCCTTGAGCGTCAGTTCCTTGGCCTTGCGGTGATTGGCATAGACGTCCGCATCGACCTCGACAAACAACCCCCCAAACAGGTCAGCGTGACCGCTGTCATGGGTGCGCGCGGTCTGCTCGGCCGCCTTGATCGCTTCTTCCAGCGCCGACAACAACACTGCACGGTTCTGGTCGATGCTGGCCTGCCAGGCTTTGGGCTCGTCATGAAAGAACGGCCCCAAACGGTCCAGCGCGCCACTTCGAATCAGGCCATCAAGCGTGCGCTTGTTGATGCGTTTAAGGTCAACCCGGGCACAAAAGTCGAACAGATCCGTGAATGGACCGTCCTGGCGCGCTTCGGTAATCGCCTCAACCGGCCCCTCACCTACTCCCTTGATTGCCCCCAGACCGTAAATGATCCGGCCTTCGTCGTTCACCGTGAACTTGAACTCCGAAGCATTCACATCCGGCGCGTCGAGACGCAGCTTCATGCTGCGAATTTCTTCGATCAGGATCACGACTTTGTCGGTGTTGTGCATATCCGCCGACAGTACCGCAGCCATAAACGGCGCCGGGTAGTGGGTTTTCAGCCATGCGGTCTGGTATGACACCAGGCCGTAGGCAGCGGAGTGGGATTTGTTAAAGCCGTAACCGGCGAATTTTTCCACCAGGTCGAAAATGTTACCGGCCAGGTCGCCATCAATATTGTTGTTGGCACAACCCTCAATAAAGCCGCCGCGCTGCTTGGCCATCTCTTCGGGTTTTTTCTTACCCATGGCCCGACGCAGCATGTCAGCGCCGCCGAGGGTATAACCGGCCATGACCTGGGCAATCTGCATCACCTGTTCCTGATACAGGATGATGCCGTAGGTCGGTGCCAGTACGGGCTTGAGCCCTTCGTACTGATAGTCCGAGTGCGGATATGCCAGTTCGGCCCGGCCGTGCTTACGGTTGATAAAGTCGTCAACCATGCCTGACTGCAATGGGCCTGGACGGAACAAGGCCACCAATGCGATCAAGTCTTCCAGGCAGTCGGGCTTGAGCTTTTTGATCAGCTCTTTCATGCCACGCGACTCAAGCTGGAACACCGCAGTGGTCTCGGCCTTTTGCAGCAACTGGTAGGTCGGTTTGTCGTCAAGCGGGATAAAAGCGATATCCAGCGGTGGCTCATCAACCTTGGCACGCTCGCGGTTGATGGTTTTCAGGGCCCAGTCGATAACCGTCAGGGTCCGCAGACCGAGGAAGTCGAACTTCACCAGACCGGCAGACTCAACGTCATCCTTGTCGAACTGGGTAACCAGACCGCCACCCTCTTCGTCGCAGTAAATCGGCGAGAAGTCTGTCAGTTTGGTCGGCGCGATAACCACACCACCGGCGTGCTTGCCGACGTTACGCACAACGCCCTCAAGCTTGCGGGCCATTTCCCAGATTTCAGCTGCTTCTTCATCGACCTTGATGAAGTCACGCAGGATTTCTTCCTGTTCGTAGGCTTTTTCCAGGGTCATGCCGACTTCAAACGGAATCATCTTCGACAGACGATCCGCCAGACCGTAGGACTTTCCCTGCACCCGCGCCACGTCACGGATTACCGCCTTGGCGGCCATCGAACCAAAGGTGATGATCTGGCTTACCGCGTTGCGACCGTATTTTTCGGCCACATACTCGATGACCCGGTCGCGACCATCCATACAGAAGTCGACGTCGAAGTCGGGCATCGATACCCGTTCCGGGTTAAGGAATCGCTCGAACAGCAGGTCGTATTCCAACGGATCAAGGTCAGTAATCTTCTGCACATAGGCCACCAGCGACCCTGCACCCGAACCACGGCCCGGCCCTACCGGCACACCGTTGCTCTTGGCCCACTGGATAAAGTCCATAACGATCAGGAAGTAACCGGGGAACCCCATCTGGATGATGATATCCAGCTCGAAATTAAGCCGGTCGACATACACCTGACGCTTGGCGTCGTAATCTTCGGTGGTGTCCTTGGGCAGCAGAACGCTCAGGCGATCTTCCAGGCCATCAAACGATACTTTGCGGAAATACTCATCGATGGTCATGCCATCGGGAATCGGGAAGTTGGGCAAAAAGTGAGTGCCCAACTTGACTTCAATATTGCAGCGCTTGGCGATTTCAACCGTGTTTGCCAGCGCCTCAGGCAGATCACTGAACAGCTCGGCCATTTCCTCGGCACTTTTCAGATACTGCTGATCGCTGTAATTCTTGGAGCGGCGCGGATCATCCAGGGCCCGGCCTTCACCAATGCACACGCGGGTTTCGTGAGCTTCGAAATCCTGCTGCTTGATAAAACGCACATCGTTAGTCGCCACCAGCGGCGCGCCAATCCTGTCCGCCAGGGCTACGGCAGCATGCAGATGCTCTTCGTCGTTGGGGCGCTTGGTGCGCTGAATTTCCAGATAAAAACGGTCCGGGAACACCGCCATCCATTCGCGGGCCAGGGTCTCGGCTTCTTCAGTGTTGCCACTGATCAGCGCAACACCTATCTCGCCCTCTTTCGCTGCCGAAAGCATGATCAGGCCTGCAGCAGCCTCGGCTACCCACTCGCGCTCAATGATCACCTGGCCATTGCGCTGACCATCGATGTAACCACGGGAGATCAGCTCGGTGAGGTTGCGATAACCCAAAGGGTTCATCGCCAACAGACTGATACGACTCAGCGGGTTTTCCGGGTCTTTGTTCGACAACCACAGATCCGCGCCACTGATCGGCTTGATCCCGCCGCCCATGGCCGCTTTGTAGAATTTGACCAGGGAGCACATGTTGTTCTGATCGGTCACCGCGACAGCGGGCATATTCATGCCGGCCAGGGTTTTGATCAGCGGTTTGATCCGCACCAGGCCATCGACCAGGGAGTATTCAGTGTGCAGGCGCAGGTGAACGAATGAAGCCGGCATGGTGATCCTGTCTATAAGCTTTGAGAAACAACAAGGCCCGGATTGTACCGGGCCTTGGCAAAAACATCAGCCTTGCGGCTAAACCTTGGCGAGACCTTCAAGGGCCTCATAGGCACGACGCACCGGACCAAACGAACGCCGGTGAATGGGTGTCGGGCCAAGACGCTCAAGGGCTTCGAGGTGCACCGGTGTTGGGTAACCCTTGTGACCGCCGATACCATAGCCCGGATACTGCAACTCAAATGCAGCCATTTCACGGTCACGGCTGACCTTGGCCAGAATCGACGCCGCCGCAATCGCCGGAACCTTGCTATCGCCTTTAACAACGGCTTCAGCAGGCATTGCCAACTTGGGGCAGCGATTACCGTCGATCATCGCCAGTTTAGGGGTAATGCTCAGCCCTTCGACTGCACGCTGCATGGCTAGCATGGTGGCGTGCAAAATATTCAGCTCGTCGATCTCTTCGACTTCGGCCCGAGCAATACACCAGCTCAGGGCTTTTTCACAGATTTCGTCATAAAGTTTTTCACGACGCGCTTCGGTGAGTTTTTTCGAATCGTTGAGCCCGACGATAGGCCGATTGGGGTCAAGAATAACGGCAGCAGTCACCACGGCGCCACACAGTGGGCCGCGACCCACCTCATCGACACCAGCAACAAGGTCTTCGACCAGATTGAAGTCCAATCCGATTTGCATGGTTACTTTACTCACTTGGATTGTGCAATCAGGTCCAGTACCGCTTTGGCGGCCTGATTGGAAGCGTCGAGGCGCAATGTGCGATGAATCTCGTCAAAGCCGCGAGTCTGCTCTTCACCGCCGTCCAGCAGGGGCAGCAGGGTCTGGGCCAGGGCTTCAGGCGTCGCAGCGTCCTGCAACAGCTCGGGCACCAGCATCCGCTGAGCCAGCAAGTTGGGCAGCGACACGTACGGACTTTTGACCAGACGCTTGAGAATCCAGAACGTCAACCGAGCCAGGCGATAAGCCACCACCATCGGCCGCTTGTAGAGCAAGGCTTCCAGCGTGGCAGTGCCGGATGCAATCAGCACCGCATCGCAGGCTGCCAGTGCCAGGTGTGATTGACCATCAAGCAAGGTCAGCGGCAGGTCGCGCCCAACCAGCAACTGCTCGATTTGCTCACGGCGCGCGGCACTCGCACACGGCAATACAAAACGCACATCAGGCCGGGCTTCGCGGATTTTTTGCGCCGCATCGAGAAACAACCCACCAAGCTTGCCCACTTCACCGCCGCGACTACCGGGCATCAAAGCGACCAACGGCCCGTCAGGCAGACCCAGTTCAGCGCGAGCACCGGCTTTATCTGCTTCAAGCGGGATAGTGTCGGCCAGCGAGTGCCCGACGAAACGCACAGGTACGCCGTGCTCTTGGTAAAACTTGGCTTCAAAAGGCAACAGTGTGAGCATCAAATCGCAGCCTTCGCGAATTTTCAGCACGCGCTTCTGACGCCAGGCCCATACCGAAGGGCTGACGTAGTGCACGGTCTTGATTCCGGCACGGCGCAATTGAAGTTCAATATTGAGGGTAAAATCAGGTGCATCAATACCGATAAACACATCGGGTTTTTCGGCAATCAATGTCTGAACCAAGAGCTTGCGGCGCTTGAGCAGCTCACGCAGACGCCCCAGCACCTCAACCAGCCCCATCACCGACAAACGCTCCATCGGGAAGTAGGAGGTCATACCCTCTGCTTCCATCAACGGACCGCCAACGCCGATAAATTCGATATCAGAATGCTGAGCCTTGAGTGCCCGCATCAATCCCGAGCCCAAAATGTCGCCCGAGGCCTCCCCCGCTACCAGCGCGATACGCAATCTGGCCATGACTAGCGCGTAATGCCGCGGGTGGAAGAGCGAATGGACTCAACAAACATGGCAACTTCAGGGAACAGCAGAGCAGGCTCGGCCAACTCGGCAAGTGCCTGATCAACGGTCAGCCCCTGGCGGTAGACCACTTTATAGGCACGACGCAACGCATGAATGGCGTCATCACTGAAACCGCGACGGCGCATACCTTCGAAGTTCATGCTGCGGGCTTCGGCAGGGCTGCCGAACACAGTCACAAACGCAGGAACATCCTTGCCGATGGCTGTGCCCATGCCCGAAAAGCTGTGGGCGCCGATATGGCAAAACTGATGAACCAGGGTAAAACCTGACAGGATCGCCCAATCGCCCATATGCACATGGCCCGCCAACGCTGAGTTGTTGACCAGAATGCAGTGGTTGCCGATCACGCTGTCATGCCCGATATGGGCATAGGCCATCACCAGGTTGTGATCACCCAGCGTGGTCTCGGCACGGTCCTGAATGGTTCCGCGATGAATCGTCACACCTTCACGAATAACGTTGTGATCACCGATAACCAGGCGAGTTTCCTCACCCTTGTACTTGAGATCAGGCGTGTCTTCGCCCACCGATGAAAACTGGTAGATACGGTTGTGCTTACCGATTTTGGTTGGGCCCTTGAGAATCACATGCGGCCCAATCACTGTCCCCTCGCCGATTTCCACACCTGCGCCGACGATCGACCAAGGGCCGACCTCGACGTCGTCGGCCAATATGGCCGTCGGATCGATGATTGCGCGAGGGTCAATCAAACTCATAGTTTGCGTTCCGCACAGATGATTTCAGCCGAGCATACCGGCTTGCCATCCACCGTGGCCTGACACTCGAACTTCCAGATGGAGCGCTTGCAGCTCACGAACTTGGCTTCAAGGATCAACTGATCACCCGGCAGCACAGGCTGACGGAAGCGCAGCTTGTCGGAGCCTACGAAGTAATACAGTGTGCCGTCAGCCGGCTTGAGATCCATCATCTTGAAGCCAAGAATGCCGGCAGCCTGAGCCATCGCTTCAATGATCAACACACCGGGCATGATCGGGTGCGCCGGGAAGTGGCCGTTAAAAAAAGGCTCATTGATGCTGACATTCTTGTAGGCACGAATGCGCTTGTTCTCGACATCCAGATCCACCACTCGGTCCACCAGCAGGAACGGGTAACGGTGGGGCAGATATTCGCGAATCTCGTTGATGTCCATCATTTCGTGGGGAAGCCTGTAATAAAGATTGGGCGCGCGCGACTAAGGCGCGCTCCTCTAGCAAATCAAGGAAGCAAACCAGGGGTTCAGCACGCTTGATATGGAAATTGTATTAGCCTTTTGAAGAAGCTTTGCCGCCGGGGGTCACTTACCGACGCGCTTTTCCAGTTGTTTCAACCGTCTGGCAATGTCGTCCAGCTGACGAATACGTGCCGCACTCTTGCGCCACTCAGCGGCTGGTTGCATAGCCGTACCGGAAGAATAGGCGCCTGGCTCGGTAATCGAGTGGGTCACCATCGTCATGCCAGTCAAGAACACATTGTCACAAATTTCAATATGCCCAACCAAACCGACACCACCCGCCAACATGCAGTGCTTGCCGATTTTAGTGCTACCGGAAATCCCGACACAGGCGGCCATGGCCGTATGGTCACCCACCTGAACGTTGTGTGCGATCTGGATCTGGTTATCCAGCTTGACGCCATTACCGATCAGTGTGTCGGCCAAAGCACCGCGGTCGATGGCGGTATTAACACCGATTTCGACATCATCACCGATGGTTACACCACCGATTTGAGCGATCTTTTGCCAAACACCCTTCTCGTTGGCAAAGCCAAAACCCTCGCCACCCAGCACGGCACCCGACTGAATAACCACACGCTGACCGATGCGAACATCGTGATAAAGCGTCACACGCGGAGCCAGCCAGCCGTCTTGGCCAATTACACAGCGAGCCCCGATAAAGCAATGAGGCCCGACCGTAACGCCAGCAGCGATGCGTGCACCGCTTTCGATCACAGCAAAGGCACCAATGCATGCTGCAGGATCAACCACCGCGTCAGCAGCAATCACTGCCGTTGGATGAACGCCGGCAACCGCTTTGGGCTTGGGGTCAAACAGATGGGAAATTCGGGCATAAGCCAGATACGGATCGGGTACAACCAGCGCATCCCCGACATACTCCTCGGCGTCTGCAGCCTTGAGCAATACAGCCCCGGCATGGCAATCAACGAGGAATTTTCGGTATTGGGGGTTGGCCAGAAAGCTCAACTGAGCTGGGCCAGCCTCTTGTAAAGTGGCTAGCCCAGTGATTTCTTTCTCCGCAGAGCCACGCAGTGTGGCTCCAAGGAACTCGGCCAATTGGCCGAGTTTTATAGTCGCAGTCATAATTACTTCAGCTGATTCATGCGCTCGATAACCTGGCGAGTGATGTCGTACTGAGGTTTGACATCAATCACAGCACCACGCTCGAACACCAGGTCAAAGGCGCCTTTCTTGATGACTTCTTCAACAGCGCTGTCCAGTTTTGGCTTCAGCTGTTTAAGCATTTCGCGGTCAGCAACGGCTTTGGCTTCGTTCAGCTCCTTGGATTGGAACTGGAAGTCACGGGCCTTTTGCTTGAATTCAAGTTCCAGGCGTTCACGTTCGCCCTGCTGCATTTTGTCGCCGCCCTTCACCAGACGATCCTGAATGCCTTTGGCGCTGCTTTCCAGGCTTTTGAGCTTGGTCAGTTGCGGGCCAAACTTCTTCTCGGCATCCACGGCATAACGCTTGGCTGCGTCCGACTCAAGCAATGCCATCTGATAGTTCAGTACGGCAATTTTCATGTCGGCGAAAGCCGGGCCTGCCACTAGAACCGAAGCCAGGAGAACCAATTGAGTCAACTTACGCACGATGCACTCCTAAAAAATCCGTTGTCTGTATCTAAGGTCAGGCTTTAGAAAGTCTGGCCGAGGGAGAATTGGAACACTTGAGTGTCTGCGTCATCCGGTTTCTTGATCGGCATGGCCAAGCTGAAGCTCAACGGGCCAAGCGCAGTTACCCAGGTCACGCCAACACCAACAGAACTGGCCATGTTACTAAAGCCGATATCGCAATCCTTGGTATCACCCTTGCAGTTGGTGTCGAACACGTTACCCACATCCCAGAACACGGAGGTACGCAGGGAGCGCTGGTCTTTCACAAACGGCATAGGGAACAGAACCTCTACACCACCCTGGATCAGCACGTTACCACCAAACGGCAGCGGATCTTGATCCGGGTCCGCAATGGTGCCCGGATTTCTACCGGAGCTTGGAGTGCTGCGAGGGCCCAAGGCGCTGTCCTTGAAACCACGTACCGAGTTGAAACCACCAGCGTAGTAGTTCTCATAGAACGGCAGGCCAGCGGTCGAACCATAACCATCACCATAGCCCAACTCTGTGTGCAGACGCATGGTGTAGGTGTCGGTCAGTGGTTGGAACAGCTGAGCGCGATAATCAAGCTTGTAGAACTGCAGGTCACTGCCCGGAATCGTGGACTCAAGCACCAGACTCTGGGAACTGCCACGTGTTGGCAACACACCTTTGTTCAGAGTCGACTCGGACCAACCTACCGATGCCTTGAAGTTGAGGTACTTGTCGCCTTCACGATTTACGAAGTCGAAAATTTCGTCAACGGTGTACTGACCGGTACTGATTTCATCCTGCTGCACTGTCAGACCGTAGGTCAGACGCGATGTATCACTGATCGGGTAGCCCATGGTGATACCAGCACCAAGGCTGTCCACCGAGTAGTTTGCTACGTCAACGTCCAGCTCTTTGTAGTCGGTTGTACGGTAGAACGCGTTGTAACCCAGGCTCACACCATCAGCAGTCCAGTACGGATCAACATAGCTGAAGTTGTAGCGGCTCTGGTATTCGCTGCGCGTCAGGCCAATGCTGACCTTGTTACCCGTACCCAGGAAGTTGTTCTGGGTAATCGAGCCGCCAAGGATCAAACCGGCGCTCTGGGCAAAACCGACGCTGGCAGTGATCGAACCCGACGCCTGTTCTTCAACTGCGTAGTTTACGTCCACCATATCGTCAGTACCTGGTACTGCCGGGGTTTCAACGTTGACTTCCTTGAAGAAGCCCAGGCGCTCAAGGCGAACCTTGGACTGATCAATCAGGTAGGTCGAAGCCCAGCCACCTTCCATCTGACGCATTTCGCGACGCAGCACTTCGTCGGCCGACTTGGTGTTGCCGCGGTAGTTGATGCGGTTTACGTAAGCACGCTTGCCCGGATCGACCACAAAGGTAATGGCAACAGTGTGATTCTCAGGGTTTGGCTGAGGCACGCCGTTGACGTTGGCGAAGGTGTAGCCTTCGTTACCCAGGCGACGGGTAATCAGCTCGGAAGTAGTGGTCATCAGCTTGCGCGAGAACACTTGGCCCGGCTGAACCAGCAGCAGCGACTTGATCTGATCTTCAGGAACCTTGAGGTCACCGCTCAGTTTCACTTCGCCGACGTTGTATTTTTCGCCTTCGTTCACGTTAACGGTGATGTAGACGCTTTTCTTGTCGGGCGTGATCGAGACCTGGGTCGAAGCGATATCCATATTGATATAGCCGCGATCGAGGTAGTAGGAGCGCAGACGCTCAAGGTCACCCGACAGTTTTTCACGAGCGTACTTGTCGTCATTCTTGAAGAACGACAACCAGTTCGTGGTTTTCAGTTCGAACAGGTCAACCAGATCCGATTCAGGGAAAACCGTATTACCCACCACGTTGATGTGCTGGATAGCGGCAACCGTGCCTTCGTTGATATTGACCTTCAAGGCAACGCGGTTACGCGGCTCGGGCACCACTTCGGTGTCTACCGTCGCCGAATAGCGGCCCTGGGCAACATACTGACGTTGCAGTTCGTTACGCACACCTTCAAGGGTTGCGCGCTGGAAAATCTCACCTTCGGCCAACCCCGACTGTTTAAGACCTTTCATCAGGTCATCAGTGGAGATCGCCTTGTTCCCGTCAATTGTGATGCTGGAGACGGAAGGACGCTCGACAACCGTGATAACAAGCACATTGCCATCACGACCCAGTTGGATATCCTGAAAGAACCCGGTTTTGAACAACGCACGAGTGGATTCCACCAAACGGCGGTCATCCGCTACCTCACCCACGTTCAGAGGCAACGCACCAAACACGCTACCGGCGGAAACCCGCTGGAGCCCGTTGACACGGATATCAGAGATAGTGAAGGACTCGGCGTGAACTTCGGCGATCATCAGTACGGCGAGAACCGCAGTTAGCAGCAGACGTTTCATGAAGTCCTTTCTTATTCCAACTGGCAATAAACAAACTGCCGCAAAATGCGGCAGATTCGCAATTCAGCGAAGCGTTTACAGACGACCCAGATCGTTGATCAAGGCAAGTAACATCACCCCGACCACCAAGCTGATCCCGATCTGCATTCCCCAACCCTGCACCCGATCCGACAAGGGACGACCACGCGCCCACTCGATCAGATAAAACAACAAATGCCCCCCATCCAGTACAGGTATGGGCAACAAGTTCAGAACCCCCAGGCTTATGCTCAGATAAGCCAGAAAATTCAAGAAATCCGCAACACCCGACTGGGCAGAAGCGCCCGCCACTTTAGCAATGGTTATCGGTCCACTCAAGTTTTTTACCGAGAGCTCACCGAACAACATTTTCTTCAGCGAGTCGAGCGTCAATATGCTCATGGTCCAGGTGCGTTTTGCCCCTTCCCCGATTGCTGCGAGCGGGCCATAACTGACCTCCCGGATCATCGCTGGTGGCCAATCGACACCTTTGACCCCTGCCCCCAGGTAACCCGTTGCCGCCTTGCCTTCACCGCGAGCTGCCAGCGTGACAGGTATCTCAACAGGCACGCCATCGCGTTCAACATGCAACACGACACGGGCATCCGGGCGCACACGAACCCAGTCAACAACCTGCTGCCAATCCTTGATGACCTGATCGTTCATGGCCAGCAGCTTGTCACCGGTTTTAAGCCCTGCGGCCTGCGCCGGACCTTTCGGGTCCAGCTCTGCCAGAACTGCCGGCAGCTCGGGACGCCACGGGCGAATCCCCAAGGAGGTGATAGGGTCCGGCTCATCGGCACCCTTGAGCCAGTCTTTCAATACAAGTTGATGCGACGCTTGGGCAGAGGAGTCCGGCTCACGCACAACAACCTGCAGAGAGCCGCTTTCACCCAGACGTCGAACCAGTTGCAGATTGACGTTGGACCAGCCTGTCGTAGCCTCGCCATCAATGGAAACAATTTCCTGACCCGCTACCAAACCGGCTTGCGCCGCCAGGCTGCCGCTTTCAACCGCACCGATGACCGGCCGCACTTGCTGGCTGCCCATCATGGCCAGCACCCAGAAGAACGCCATCGCCAGCATGAAGTTGGCTATCGGCCCGGCCGCGACAATGGCAATGCGCTGACCTACGGTTTTACGATTGAACGACTGATCGAGTTGATCGGCAGGCACTTCACCTTCGCGCTCGTCGAGCATTTTAACGTAGCCACCCAACGGGATGGCTGCGACAACAAACTCGGTGCCCTGGCGATCATGCCAGCGCAATAGAGGCGTACCGAAGCCCACGGAGAAGCGCAGAACCTTGACGCCACAACGGCGCGCCACCCAAAAGTGACCGAATTCATGAAAAGTGACCAGCACCCCCAATGCCACCAGGGTGCCAACAATCATATAGAGCGCACTCATCTACTTTCTCCGCGATTCTGTCCGGTTCCGGCAAGCACCACTTTTTCAGCCGTTACGACTCAACCACTGTTCAGCCAGCATACGAGCTTTGGTATCAGCGGCAAACACCGCTTCCAGCTCGTCTACGGCGACTACAGGCTCGCTATTCAATACATCTTCGATAATACGGGCGATCTGCGGATAACGGATTCGCCCGTCCAAAAAGGCAGCCACTGCAACCTCGTTCGCCGCATTAAGCATCGCTGGGGCACTATTACCGGCCTCGGCCGCCTCGCGAGCCAGACGCAAACAAGGGAAACGTTGCTCGTCAGGACGCTGGAAGTCCAGTCGTGCCACTGCAAACAGGTCCAGCGGCGCAACACCCGAATCAATACGCTCAGGCCAGGCCAAGGCATTGGCAATCGGCGTACGCATATCCGGATTACCCAACTGAGCCAGCACCGAGCCATCCACATAATCGACCAGCGAATGAATCACGCTTTGCGGATGGATAACCACTTCAACCTGATCCGGCCGGGCATCGAACAACCAGCAAGCCTCGATCAGTTCCAGGCCCTTGTTCATCATGCTGGCTGAATCGACCGAAATCTTGCGCCCCATCGACCAATTGGGATGAGCGCAGGCCTGATCTGGAGTGACATGCTCAAGCTGGGCCAGCGGCGTTTCACGGAACGGCCCGCCAGACGCGGTAAGCAAAATCCGACGAACCCCTACATTCCCCAGACCGCGGGCAAAATCCTGCGGCAAGCACTGGAAGATCGCATTGTGTTCGCTGTCGATGGGCAGCAATACCGAGCCGCTACGACGTACGGCCTGCATAAACAGGTCGCCGGTCATCACCAGCGCTTCCTTGTTGGCCAGCAGGATCTTCTTGCCGGCATTGACTGCTGCCAGTGTCGGACGCAGGCCCGCAGCACCAACGATTGCCGCCATTACCGCATCGACTTCAGGAGCCGAGGATATCTGGCACAAGCCCTCCTCACCCACCAATACCTCGGTGTTGAGCCCCGCAGCGCGCAAATCCGCCTGCAATCGGCTCGCAGCCTGCTCATGGGGTACCACCACAACTTGCGGGCGGTGCTTGACGCACAAGGCCAGCAGCTCGGCGAGACGGCTATAGCCGCTCAAGGCAAAGACCTGATAACGATCAGGGTGACGCGCAATAACATCCAGGGTGCTCAGGCCAATAGAGCCCGTAGCCCCCAGAACAGTAATCTGTTGTGGGCGACTCATGACGCAGCCATCCACAGTAATACCGCAAATACAGGGATCGCCGCCGTCAGGCTGTCGATCCGGTCCAGCACACCGCCATGGCCCGGCAGCAAATTGCTGCTGTCTTTAATTCCAGCCTGGCGCTTGAACATGCTTTCCGTGAGATCGCCCACCACCGAGATCAATACAATCACGGCGGCGCCGACCAGCGCAGCAAACATCTGCGAAGCGCTCCAGCTACGCACTACACCGACGACAGCAGTGATCAGCAGGCTCAGCAACAAACCACCAAAAACACCTTCCCAGCTTTTGCCCGGACTGACTTTAGGGGCCAGCTTGCGTTTGCCAAATTTGCGCCCGGAAAAATAAGCGCCAATATCTGCGCCCCAGACCAGAACCATCACTGCCATGATCAGCCAGTTACCCAGCGGCATTGCCTTGATCAGAACCAGACCTTGCCAAGCTGGCAACAGGATCAGCAGACCAATAACCAGCTTGGCCGCAATACTCGACCAGTGCCCGGCCGATTGCGGAAAGGTCAGCACCAAAAAGGTTGCTGCTGCCCACCACAATACCGCCGCACCCAGCACCCAAGGCGCCAGATCAGGGAAAACGTGCAGACCAAACAACAACAAGGCCACTATCGCGGCAAACAAAACCCGCGCAGTTTGAGCCTCAAAGCCTGCAAGACGCGCCCATTCCCAGGCACCCAAAGTAACGACTACGCCAATAAACAGCGCAAAGCCGCTGCCCTCAAGCAGAAAAAAACCGCACAAGGCAATTGGCAGCAAGATAAGCGCAGTGATGATTCGTTGTTTCAGCATTAAATCCGGGCTCCAGCCTCAACCTGCTCGCTCGTTTTACCGAAGCGGCGCTGGCGAGAAGCGAAATCAGCCAATGCATGACGCATGGCCTCGTGTTTGAAGTCCGGCCAGAACAGGTCGGAGAAGTACAACTCGGAATAGGCTAGCTGCCACAGCAAGAAATTGCTGATGCGGTGCTCGCCTCCGGTACGGATACACAAATCAGGCAACGGCTGATCACCCGTTACCAGACAGGTTTGCAACAACCGGGGGGTGATTTCCTCCGGCTGCAAATGACCTGCCTGGACTTGACGTGCCAGCTGTTGGGCAGCTTGCGCGATGTCCCACTGACCACCGTAGTTAGCGGCGATCTGCAACACAAAGCGACCCTCGCCCACCGTCATTGCTTCCGCTTCACTCATCGCCTTTTGCAAGTCCGGATGAAAGCGTGAGCGGTCGCCAATGATCCGCAAACTGATCTCGTTTTCGTTGAGGCGCTTGGCCTCACGACGCAGCGCCCGGAAGAACAGTTCCATCAGGGCACTGACTTCCGCAGCAGGTCGCTGCCAGTTTTCACTGGAAAACGCGAACAGGGTAAGCACCTCGACTCCCGCCTGGGCACATACCTCAATTACCGCACGAACCGCATCCACACCCGCTTTATGCCCGGCAACACCCGGCAGAAAGCGTTTTTTCGCCCAGCGATTATTACCGTCCATGATGATCGCGACATGTCGCGGAACAGATGACGGGTCAGCCTGCTTCGTCTTTTCCATAAAACGCCCTGACCCTTATACGGCCATCAGGTCCGCTTCTTTCTGCTTGGTGGCAACTTCAATATCTGCCACAGCCTTGTCGGTCAGCTTCTGGATATCATCAGCGCCACGACGCTCTTCGTCTTCGCTGATTTCCTTTTCCTTGACCAGGTCTTTGAGCTGGCTCAAGGCGTCACGACGGATATTACGTACGGCAATACGGGCATCTTCAGCAGCGTCACGCGCCTGTTTGGCGAAAACCTTACGGGTTTCTTCAGTCAGGGCAGGCATGGAGATCAACAACAATTCGCCCAGGTTGGTCGGATTGAGGTTCAGACCAGCGCTCTGGATTGCCTTGTCGACTGCGCCCAGCATGTTGCGTTCGAACGCTACGACTTGCAGGGTGCGGGAGTCTTTAACGGTGATGTTCGCTACCTGGCTGATCGGAGTATCCGAGCCGTAGTAAGGAACCATCACGCTACCCAGAATGCTTGGGTGAGCCTTGCCGGTACGGATCTGGCCAAATGCATGGGACAGAGATTCCAGCGACTTCTGCATGCGCGTTTGAGCGTCTTTCTTGATTTCGTTGATCATTGTTGACCTTCCTCGATCAGAGTACCTTCAGCGCCGCCGTGGACAATATTAAGCAGGGCGCCGGGCTTGTTCATATTAAATACACGCAATGGCATTTTGTGGTCACGGCACAGACAGATAGCCGTCAGATCCATAACACCCAGTTTGCGATCCAGTACTTCATCGTAAGTCAGATGATCGAACTTCTCGGCATGTGGGTCTTTGAATGGGTCTGCGGTGTACACGCCGTCAACCTTGGTCGCCTTGAGCACCACATCAGCATCGATTTCAATGGCACGCAAACAGGCAGCCGAATCCGTTGTGAAAAATGGATTACCGGTACCTGCAGCAAAAATCACCACATCCTTGGCGTTGAGATGGCGCATGGCCTTACGACGATCGTAATGATCGGTCACGCCTACCATGGAAATAGCCGACATAACGATGGCGGAGATATTCGCACGTTCCAGCGCATCGCGCATGGCCAAGGCGTTCATCACGGTAGCCAGCATGCCCATATGGTCGCCAGTTACACGGTCCATACCTGCGGCGCTCAATGCGGCACCACGGAACAGGTTGCCACCACCAATTACCAATCCTACCTGAACGCCGATGCCGACCAACTGGCCCACTTCCAGCGCCATGCGGTCGAGTACTTTGGGGTCGATCCCGAACTCTTCAGAGCCCATCAGGGCTTCGCCGCTTAGCTTGAGTAGAATGCGTTTATAGCGAGCTTGATAACCACTGCCCTGCTGAGCCATTGCGAATCTCTCCTGCCGCGTTTTATTGAAAATCTGTGCGAGGCCATTCTGCAGCCTGCGCTCTAACTGTGGCACTGCACAGCAGTGCCATCGGAACACGATTTTGTTAACCGGTTCCGTTGAGAAGGTAAAAACCCCTCCCATCTGAAAAGAGGCTGCGCGCGTGAGCGGGCAGCCTCTTGGGTCGACAGTTAAAAACCGTCTTATTGCTTGCTTGCAGCCACTTGAGCAGCAACTTCTGCTGCGAAGTCATCAACTGGCTTCTCGATGCCATCACCTACTTTGAAGTAAGTGAAGGAAACGATTTCAGCGCCGGCTTTCTTGGCCAGTTCGCCGACTTTGATTTCCGGGTTCTTGACGAAAGCTTGCTCAACCAGGCTGGCTTCAGCCAGGAACTTGCTGATACGACCGGCAACCATTTTTTCAACGATTTCTGCTGGCTTGCCTTTGATCTTGTCTTCGTTGAGGCTCATGAACACGGTTTTTTCGCGTTCGATAGCATCAGCGGAAACTTGCGATGGCAGCAGGAACTCAGGGTTGCTTGCAGCTACGTGCATGGCGATGTCACGAGCCAGCTCAGCGTTGCCGCCTTTCAGAGCAACTACAACACCGATTTTGTTGCCGTGCAGGTAAGCATCAACAACATCGCCTTCGATACGAGCCAGACGACGGATGTTAACGTTCTCGCCTACTTTACCAACCAGAATCAGACGAGCTTCTTCTTGAGCGGCGATCAGCGGAGCTGCGTCGGTCAGTTTGTCAGCAAACGCTTTTTCAACGCTGGCAGCGACGAAGTTTTTGAAGTCTTCTTGCAGAGCCAGGAAGTCGGTTTGCGAGTTGACTTCAAGAATTACGGCAGACTTGTTGTCTTCCGCAACTTTAACTGCGATAGCGCCTTCAGCAGCAACGTTGCCTGCTTTTTTGGCTGCCTTGATAGCGCCCGAAGCACGCATGTCATCAATGGCTTTTTCGATGTCGCCGCCAGCCTTGGTCAAGGCTTTCTTGCAATCCATCATGCCTTCGCCAGTACGCTCACGCAGTTCTTTAACCAACGCTGCAGTAATCTCTGCCATTTCAAAATTCCTCTTGGATAGGTTTTCAACCATTCCACCCGACCGAACGGGCGTTCAATTCGTGTGAAGCCCACCTCGAATCAACTGTGCAGGCCGCCATCTGATACAGATACGACAAACATGGTTACAACAAATGGATTTCGAGGTGGCAAAAAGGGGGCCAAGCCCCCTTTTTGCGTACTGAGTAAACGCTAGGCGTTAATTACTCAGCCTTCAACTACCGCTGCAGCTGGAGCTTCTTCGACGAAAACGTCGGTGCCGCCAGCAACGTGGTTACGGCCTTTGATCACAGCATCAGCCATCGCACCCATGTACAGCTGGATAGCGCGGATTGCGTCATCGTTACCCGGGATGATGTAGTCAACACCTTCTGGGCTGCTGTTGGTATCGACAACGCCGATTACCGGGATACCCAACTTGTTAGCTTCGGTGATCGCGATACGCTCGTGGTCAACGTCGATAACGAACAGTGCGTCTGGCAGACCGCCCATGTCCTTGATACCACCCAGGCTACGATCCAGCTTCTGCAGATCGCGAGTACGCATCAGCGCCTCTTTCTTGGTCAGCTTGGCGAAAGTACCGTCTTCTGCCTGGATTTCAAGGTCACGAAGACGCTTGATCGAAGCACGAATGGTTTTGAAGTTGGTGAGCATGCCGCCCAACCAGCGGTGATCCACGTACGGCGAACCGCAACGTGCTGCTTCTTCAGCAACGATCTTGCCAGCGGAACGCTTGGTGCCGACGAACAGAATCTTGTTTTTGCCCTGGGCCAGACGCTCTACGAAAGTCAGAGCTTCGTTGAACATTGGCAGGGTTTTTTCAAGGTTGATGATGTGGATCTTGTTACGCGCGCCAAAGATGTATTTACCCATCTTCGGGTTCCAGTAACGGGTTTGGTGACCGAAGTGCACACCGGCCTTCAGCATATCGCGCATGTTGACTTGGGACATGATAGTTCCTTAATAAGTCGGGTTAGGCCTCCACGTATCCCAACGACCAACCAGCAGCTTCAAGCTGAAGGCACCCAGGTCATCGTGTCGACACGTGTGTGGGTTTGTGCTCTGCGGGCTATACCCGCAAAGCGGCGCATTTTATACCACAAGAAGGTCAAAAAACGAAGCGTGGATTTTGACTTTATTGCTAAGCCTTTGCCTGACAAGGGTTTACCCCAGGTTGGCTCTTGGCTCTTGGCTCTTGCCTGACAATGTTACTGCCGCCACTAAAATACTCCAAACACCGCTGAGGCCCGTAACAGTGCCGGAGTGAGGGCACCGCCGAGCCTGGACGAGGCGGCCGTATGGTAGGGCCAAGACCTTTTGGTTACTTTTGGGGCGCTTGCCAAAAGTAACCCTCCGTAAGGGCGGAACCCGTAGAAAACCATGATGCATCGAATGGATATGTACTCGACACAGGATCAGGTGCCTTGCAAAACAACTGACCCACTGAGTACATATCCAGCATTCGCGCCTAACCGAAATATTGGTTTCGCTCTTACAGCGAGGCACTTTTGTCAAACAGCCACAAAAGTACCCAAAAAGGCCTTGCCCCAGCGTACGGCCCTCGCTTCGCTCAGGTGCCCCTCACTCCGGTCCCGCTCCGTGGGCACGCCGTGACGGGCCATCCTTGGCCCGGCACGGCTCTCCCGGCATCCATGCCGGTCAACCCACTGCGCAGAACCTCCATTCGGCCTCCCGAAGGGGCAGGTAGATCAAAAGCCAAGTCAAAAACAGATCAAAAACAGATCAAATGCAGATCAAAAGATGGATCATTAACCGCCACCTTTTTTGCGCAGGCCTTCGAATAGAGCCAGAATGCTCCACTCTATTAATAGAAGCGATGGCGCTTGGCTCATGATTCACGCCGGCCGTCTGTTAGAATCGCGTTTTCATGACGGTGTGCAGCTATAACAGCACATCCGCAATCCTGATGATGAGCGCCAACGCGCGAAGAGAGCCCGAATGACCGTCACCCTCAAAACCCCCGAGGACATCGCAAAAATGCGTGTCGCCGGCAAACTGGCCGCCGAAGTCCTGGAAATGATCGCCGAGCACGTCAAGCCAGGCGTTACTACTGAAGAGCTGGACCGCATCTGCCACGACTATATCGTCAATGTGCAAGAGGCCATCCCTGCTCCGCTCAATTACAAAGGCTTCCCCAAGTCGATCTGCACCTCGATCAACCATGTGGTGTGCCACGGCATCCCGGGTGACAAGGTCCTGAAAGATGGCGATACCCTGAACATCGATGTGACCGTGATCAAGGATGGCTATCACGGCGACACCAGCCGCATGTTCCACGTCGGCAAGGTTCCAGTCTGGGCCGAACGCCTGTCGCAAGTGACACAGGAATGCATGTACAAGGCCATCGAAATCGTCAAACCGGGCTGCCGCCTGGGCGATATCGGCGAAGTGATCCAAAAGCACGCTGAAAAGAACGGCTTCTCGGTAGTGCGCGAGTTCTGCGGCCACGGTATCGGCAAGGTGTTCCACGAAGAGCCGCAAATCCTGCACTACGGTCGCGCAGGCACCGGCATGGAGCTCAAGGCAGGCATGACATTCACCATCGAGCCGATGATCAA
This sequence comes from Pseudomonas sp. ML2-2023-6, assembly GCF_037055265.1. NCBI lineage: Bacteria > Pseudomonadati > Pseudomonadota > Gammaproteobacteria > Pseudomonadales > Pseudomonadaceae > Pseudomonas > Pseudomonas sp. ML2-2023-6. The sequence goes on from NZ_CP146347.1 coordinate 4,827,874, forward strand.
CCAGGGCAAGGCCGACACCAAGGTGCTGGGCGACGGTTGGACCGCAATTACCAAAGACCGCAAGCTGTCTGCACAGTGGGAGCACACCCTGCTGGTGACCGAGACCGGCTACGAGATCTTCACCCTGCGCAGCGATGACACCATCCCACGCGTTTCGGCCTGATACTTGCCTGTTTTCACCGTTTGAACAGAAACAAATCCCACGACAGGAATGCCAATCGATGCCGCAGGTGGATCCAGAACTTTTTGACCGTGGCCAGTTCCAGGCCGAACTGGCATTAAAGGCAAGCCCCATTGCCGCTTTCAAAAAGGCGATCCGCCAGGCACGCGAGGTGCTCGACGAACGCTTCAAAAGGGGGCGCGATATTCGCCGCTTGATCGAAGATCGTGCATGGTTCGTCGATAACATCCTGCAACAGGCCTGGGATCAGTTCAGCTGGAGCGACCAGGCCGACATTGCTCTGGTCGCCGTCGGCGGCTACGGCCGTGGCGAGTTGCACCCCTACTCCGACATCGATCTGCTGATCCTGCTGGACAACGCCGATCACGAAGTTTTCCGCGACTCCATTGAACGCTTTCTGACACTCCTTTGGGACATTGGCCTGGAAGTAGGTCAGAGCGTGCGCTCAGTGGAGGAATGCGCCGAGCAGGCCCGCGCCGACCTGACCATCATCACCAACCTGATGGAAAGCCGTACCGTGGCAGGCCCCGAGCATTTGCGCCAACGCATGCTGGATGTCACCAGCACCGCGCATATGTGGCCCAGCAAGGACTTTTTCCTGGCCAAGCGCGCAGAGCAAAAAGCCCGTCACCACAAGTACAACGACACCGAATACAACCTGGAGCCCAACGTCAAAGGCTCGCCTGGCGGCCTGCGCGATATCCAGACCCTTTTGTGGGTAGCCCGTCGCCAGTACGGGACCCTGAATCTGCGCGCCCTGGCAGGCGAAGGCTTTCTGGTGGAAAGCGAACACGCCCTGCTCGCCTCTTCCCAGGAGTTCCTATGGAAGGTGCGCTACGCCCTGCACATGCTCGCAGGCCGCTCTGAAGACCGCCTGCTGTTTGATCATCAGCGCAGCATCGGCGAACTGCTCGGTTTTACCGGCGAAGATGCCAAGCAGACCATCGAAAACTTTATGCAGCAGTACTACCGGGTGGTCATGAGCATTGCCCAGCTCAGCGACCTGATCATCCAGCACTTCGAAGAGATTATCCTCGCCCCCGAAGACGAAGCGCCGCCAACGCCGTTGAACTCACGCTTCCAGTTGCACGATGGCTATATCGAAGCCACCAGTGACTACGTGTTCAAGCGCACCCCGTTCGCCATGCTCGAAATATTCCTGCTGATGGCCCAACACCCTGAAATCAAAGGTGTACGCGCGGACACGATTCGTCTGCTACGGGAGCACCGTTATCTGATCGACGACGAATTCCGTAAAGACATTCGCAACACCAGCCTGTTTATCGAGTTGTTCAAGTGCAAGATCGGCATCCATCGCAACCTGCGCCGGATGAACCGATACGGCATTCTCGGACGCTACCTGCCAGAGTTCGGCTTTATCGTCGGACAAATGCAGCATGACCTGTTCCACATTTACACGGTCGACGCGCACACCCTGAACCTGATCAAGCACCTGCGTAAGTTGCAATACACCCAAGTGTCAGAGAAATTCCCGCTGGCCAGCAAGCTAATGGCCAAGCTGCCCAAGCCCGAGCTGATTTATCTGGCCGGGCTGTACCACGATATCGGCAAGGGCCGGCACGGCGATCACTCAGAAATTGGCGCCGTGGATGCCGAAGCGTTCTGTATTCGCCACCAGTTGCCGCAGTGGGATACCCGCCTGATTGTCTGGCTGGTGCAAAACCACCTGGTCATGTCGACCACCGCCCAGCGCAAGGACCTGTCCGATCCGCAGGTCATCCATGACTTTGCCCAGATCGTGGGCGATGAGACCCATCTCGACTACCTGTACGTACTGACCGTGGCCGACATTAACGCCACCAACCCGACGCTGTGGAACTCCTGGCGCGCCAGCCTGTTGCGCCAGCTCTACACCGAAACCAAGCGCGCCTTGCGTCGCGGCCTGGAAAACCCGGTAGACCGCGAAGAGCAAATCCGCCAGACCCAAAGTGCTGCGCTGGATACGCTGGTGCGCAACGGCAACGATCAGGATGACGTGGAGCAACTCTGGTCGCAGCTGGGCGACGACTACTTCTTGCGCCACACCTCGGCCGACGTAGCCCTGCACACCGAAGCCATCCTGCAACAACCTGCCGATGGCGGCCCCCTGGTGCTGATCAAGGAAACTACCCAGCGCGAGTTCGAGGGCGGTACGCAGATCTTCATCTATGCGCCTGACCAGCACGACTTCTTCGCCGTGACCGTGGCCGCCATGGACCAACTCAACCTGAACATCCATGACGCGCGCATCATCACGTCCAGCAGCCAGTTCACCCTCGACACCTATATCGTGCTCGACAACGACGGCGGCTCGATCGGCAACAACCCGGCGCGCATTGAAAAAATCCGCAAGGGCCTGACTGAAGCCCTGCGCAACCCGGATGACTACCCGACCATCATCCAGCGCCGCGTGCCGCGCCAGCTCAAGCACTTTGCATTCGCCCCCCAGGTGACGATCCACAACGACGCCCAGCGCCCGGTCACCGTACTGGAGCTCAGCGCCCCTGACCGCCCGGGCCTGCTGGCGCGGATCGGAATGATCTTCCTGGAGTTCGACCTGTCACTGCAAAATGCCAAGATCGCCACTTTGGGAGAGCGGGTCGAAGACGTATTTTTCATTACCGACGCACACAACCAGCCGCTGTCAGACCCGCAGTTATGCATGCGCTTGCAGGACGCCATCGTTGAACAACTGACGGTCAACCAAGACTCAACCCCAGAACCGTGGCGCCTGAGCATCTAACCGCCGCCGAGTGAGACCCGCACCCCATGAACAACGCTCTAAAACAGCTACAGCCTTACCCGTTCGAGAAACTGCGCGCCCTGCTTGGCAGCGTGCAGCCCAACGCCGACAAACGCCCGATTGCGCTGTCGATTGGCGAACCGAAACACCGCTCACCGGACTTCGTGGCCAAGGCGCTGGCTGACAACCTCGACCAGATGGCGGTCTACCCGACCACATTGGGCATCCCGGCGCTGCGTGAAGCCATCGCTGGCTGGGCCGAGCGTCGCTTCAACGTACCAAAAGGCTGGCTCGATCCGGCGCGCAACATCCTGCCGGTCAACGGCACCCGTGAAGCCTTGTTCGCCTTCACCCAAACCGTGGTCAACCGTGGCGACGATGCTCTGGTCGTCAGCCCGAACCCGTTCTACCAGATCTATGAAGGCGCAGCCTTCCTTGCAGGCGCCCAGCCGCACTACCTGCCCTGCCTGGCCGAACATGGTTTCAACCCGGATTTCGACGCTGTTACGCCCGACATTTGGAAGCGCTGCCAGATCCTGTTCCTGTGCTCGCCGGGCAACCCTACCGGTGCACTGATCCCGCTCGACACCTTGAAAAAACTGATCGCACTGGCCGACGAATACGACTTCGTGATCGCTGCCGACGAATGCTACAGCGAGCTGTACTTCGACGAGCAAACGCCGCCGGTTGGCCTGCTCAGCGCTTGCGTGGCACTGGGCCGCGAAGATTTCAAACGTTGTGTGGTGTTCCACAGCCTGTCCAAGCGCTCGAACCTGCCAGGCTTGCGTTCTGGGTTCGTGGCGGGCGATGCAGAGATCCTCAAGGCATTTCTGCTGTATCGCACCTACCACGGCTGCGCCATGCCGGTTCAGACCCAACTGGCCAGCATTGCCGCCTGGAACGACGAAGCTCACGTGCGTACCAACCGTGACCTGTATCGCGAGAAGTTCGATGCGGTGCTGGAGATTCTGGCCCCGGTACTGGATGTACAGCGACCGGATGGCGGTTTTTACCTGTGGCCCAAGGTTGAAGGCGACGACGCCGAATTCTGCCGCGACCTGTTCGCAGAAGAGCATGTGACCGTGGTTCCGGGTTCATACCTGTCCCGCGAAGTCGACGGCTTCAACCCCGGCGCAGGCCGCGTGCGCATGGCACTGGTTGCACCACTGGCTGAATGCGTGGAAGCCGCCGAGCGCATCCGCGACTTTATCCAGCGCCGCCGCTAACCCCTCGCGACCCTGTAGCAGCTGCCGAAGGAACGAGGCTGCGTCCGGCGGCGCAGCCGCCGTAAGTCCGGCAAATGCGGTTTATCAGTGACATCCGCATATGCCTGATTTACGACCGCTGCGCGCTCGAACGCAGCCTTCGTTCCTCGGCAGCTGCTACGGTTTTATCAAGCCGTTACTTCACCGCCCCAAGATTCGCCTCGCTCAAGTCCAGATCCTTGAGAATCTCACCCAACGCGTCATCGCCGATTTCGTGATGCCGACGCAAGCTGTACAGCTCCAGCCGCTGTGCCCGCAGCGCCTTGAGACGCAATCGGCTTTCCAACTGGTCCATCTGCGTAGCCAGTGCCTGCGCCTCTGCCGAGTCGTTGTACACCGCCAGCTGATGGCGGTATTCCGACATGATCCGCGCCTTCAGTTCCGCCGCCAGGGCTGCCTGTGCTGCATCCTGCGGCCCGTCGACCACATCTTCAGCCTCCAGCGCGTGAATTGCAGCTTCTGCCGTACGCCGCCAGGCCTCGCGCACCTCATTGCGCATCGCATCGTCCGGGCCTTTCTGGATGCCGCGTAACAACAAGGGCAGCGCAATACAGGCCGCCACCAGCGACAGCAAGATCACCCCCGCCGCAATGAAGATCAGCAGGTCACGCTCAGGAAAATCCAATCCCTCGTTCAGCAACAGCGGTATCGACATCACCCCCGCCAGCGTCACTGCCCCGCGCACCCCGCCTACGGTCAGCAGCCAGCAGGAGCGTGCGGTCGGCACCATTGTCAGCTCGCCCTTACCGCGCCAGCGACGCAACAGGCCGGACAGGCGCCAGATGCTCTGCACCCAGATAAAACGCAGCGCCAACAACACCAGAAAAATCGCGACTACGTCCAGACAGCGGTACATCAAAGCCGGCCACAGGGTTGGTTCAAGGTGGACTACGGCTTTGATGATGTCCGGCAGTTGCAGGCCCAGCAACAAGAAGATCAGACCGTTAAACGCAAACTCCAGCAGCGACCACACACTGCGATTAAGCAACCGGGTGCTGGTCTGACGCGGCAGCAAGTCCAGCCAGCTCTGCATCATGCCTGCGGCTACGGCCGACAAAATCCCCGACGCCCCCAAACGTTCAGCCAACACATAGGCGGCAAAGGGCAGCAGCAACATGAACACCACATGAGTCGCCGGGTCATCCCAGCCACGGGCGATCATCCACGAACGCAAGCGCCCCACCAACCAGCTCAAGGCCACGCCGATGGCCAGCCCACCGCAAGCCACCAGGACAAAAGTCAGGCTGGCGTTGGCCAAGGAAAACACCCCGGTAATGGCCGCTACCAGTGCGAACTTGAACGTCACCAGACCCGTTGCGTCATTCATCAACGCCTCGCCTTGAAGCATATGCATCAAGGGCGCTGGCAACCGGTTTTGGGCGATGGCCGACACCGCTACCGCATCGGTGGGCGACAACACCGCAGCCAGGGCAAACGCCACAGGCAACGGAATGGTCGGCAGCAACCAGTGAATGAAATAACCGGCACCCACTACCGTAAACAGCACCAGGCCTACGGCCAGCGTCAGAATCGGCCCACGCAGGCGCCAGAACTCACGTTTTGGCATGCGCCAGCCATCCGAGAACAGCAACGGCGGCAAGAACAGAAACAGAAACAATTCAGGGTCCAGAGCCACATGCAGGCCCAGAGTCGGCCAGGCCAACACGGCACCTGCAGCTATCTGCACCAACGGCAAAGGCAAGGGAATCAAGCGCCCCAACAGACGCGAGACACTCACCAGCATTAGCAGGATGAGTACGGTATAGGCGGTTTGCATATCTACAAGGTTCCCAAACTTTCAGCTTCCACTAGACACAGCTAGCAACATTTTTGCATTGCAGGTCATAGTAGCCGCTAGCGACAAATCTTGAGTCTGAACATAAGTCGCAGTGCGACGACATGTCACAAGAGCGTGCGATGCTCAAGCCATCCACGCCCAAGCACGCGACCCATGGCATAATCCTCGACTGCTCATTTACAGCATCTCCAAAGGAGGGGCAATTTCCGTGAACGATTCAAGCAAGACGTTGCACCTTTTCGGCATCAAAGCCTGCGATACCATGAAAAAGGCTCGCACCTGGCTGGATGAACATGCAGTGCGCTACGACTTCCATGACTACAAAAGCAGCGGCATTGACCGTGAACACCTGACCCAGTGGTGCAACGAGCACGGCTGGCAAGTGGTGCTCAATCGCGCCGGTACAACCTTTCGCAAGCTCGACGACGAACGCAAAGCCGATCTCGACCAAGCCAAAGCCATTGAACTGATGCTCGCCCAACCCTCGATGATCAAGCGCCCGGTGCTGGATCTCGGGGACAAAACCCTGATTGGCTTCAAGCCTGATCTTTATGCGGCGGCGCTTCTTTAAACGACCGCCCATTTATTTTTGTAAGAGGTAATTGCATGTCTACTACCCTGTTCAGCGCAGCCTTCGGCGTCGGCACACAAAACCGTCAAGGCGCATGGCTGGAAGTGTTCTACGCACAACCCCTGATCAATCCATCGGTCGAGCTGATCGCAGCCGTAGCCCCAATCCTGGGCTACACCGGCGGCAATCAGGCAATCACCTTTACCACCGCTCAAGCCGCACAAATGGCTGAAGCCGTTAAGCCGCTCGACGCTGCTCAAGCGGCCCTGCTGACCCGTCTGGCCGAAAGCCACAAGCCACTGGTCGCAACCCTGCTGGCCGAAGACGCCACCCTGACCTCCACGCCTGAGGCTTACCTCAAGCTGCACTTGCTGTCCCATCGCCTGGTCAAGCCGCATGGCCTGAACCTGGCCGGTGTGTTCCCGCTGCTGCCAAACGTGGCATGGACCACCCAAGGCGCCATCGACCTGGGCGAGCTGGCAGAGCGTCAACTCGAAGCGCGCCTGCGTGGCGAACTGCTGGAAGTGTTCTCGGTCGACAAGTTCCCGAAAATGACCGACTACGTGGTTCCGGCTGGCGTGCGTATCGCTGACGCGGCACGTATTCGCCTGGGCGCTTACGTTGGCGAAGGCACCACCGTGATGCACGAAGGTTTCGTCAACTTCAACGCGGGCACCGAAGGCCCGGGCATGATCGAAGGTCGTGTCTCGGCTGGCGTATTCGTCGGCAAGGGTTCGGACCTGGGCGGCGGCTGCTCGACCATGGGTACTTTGTCGGGCGGTGGCAACATCGTGATCAAGGTTGGCGAAGGCTGCCTGATCGGCGCCAACGCCGGTATCGGTATCCCGTTGGGCGACCGCAACACCGTCGAGTCCGGCCTGTACCTGACCGCTGGCACCAAAGTGGCCCTGCTGGATGAAAACAACCAACTGGTCAAAGTGCTCAAAGCCCGTGATCTGGCCGGCCAGCCTGACCTGCTGTTCCGTCGCAACTCGCAAACTGGCGCTGTGGAATGCAAAACCCACAAGTCGGCCATCGAGCTGAACGAAGCACTGCACGCTCACAACTAAGCGTTTATCTGCAACTGACGGGGCCAGTCTCTGGCTTCGTCGACAGAGCCCCACACCATGCTTTTGCCTTCTCCTTGGCGCGCTGACTTCCCTGCCATCGCCGCCTTGCAACGTCAGGACCAGACCTATCTGGACAACGCTGCAACCACACAAAAACCCCAAGCCCTGCTCGACGCACTGACGCATTACTACGCCAATGGCGCAGCCAATGTGCACCGGGCCCAGCATTTGCCGGGTGCCCACGCGACTCAGGCATTTGAAAACACCCGCCACAAAGTGACGCAATGGCTCAATGCTGGCGAGTGCGGGCAAATTGTTTTCACCCACGGCGCCACCTCGGCGCTGAACCTTCTGGCCTATGGCCTGGAGCACCAATTCAATCCGGGCGATGAAATTGTTATCAGCGCTCTGGAACACCACGCCAACCTGCTGCCGTGGCAACAGCTTGCACAGCGCAAAAAACTGACTCTGGTGGTATTGCCTCTGGATGCCGACGGCGTGATCGACCTCGATGCCGCGGCACGCCTGATCACCCCGCGTACCCGCCTGCTGGCCGTGAGCCAACTGTCCAACGTGCTCGGCGTGTGGCAACCCCTGCCCGCGTTGCTGGCAATGGCCAAGGCCCACGATGCACTGACAGTGGTCGATGGCGCACAGGGCGTCGTGCATGGTCGCCATGACGTGCAAGTGCTGGGCTGCGACTTCTATGTGTTTTCCAGCCACAAGCTCTACGGCCCCGACGGGCTGGGTGTACTGTTCGGTCGCCACGAAGCACTGGCCCGCCTGCAGCACTGGCAGTTTGGTGGTGAGATGGTGCAAGACGCCGACTACCAGCACGCCACATTTCGTCCGGCACCGCTGGGCTTTGAAGCGGGCACCCCGCCGATTGCCAGCGTGATTGCGCTGGGCGCCACCCTCAACTATTTGGCCAACCTTGATCAGACAGCGGTTGAGGCCCACGAAGCGGCACTGCATGCGCTACTGGTCGAAGGTTTGAAACAGCGTCAGGGCATTCGCCTGCTGGGGTCGCCGCAACTGGCGCTGGTCAGCTTCGTGGTCGAGGGCGTGCACAACGCCGACCTGGCGCACTTGCTGACCGAACAGGGGATTGCCGTACGCGCCGGGCACCACTGCGCCATGCCACTGCTGAAAGGTTTTGGTCTGGCAGGTGCCATCCGTGTCTCGCTGGCGCTGTACAACGATTCTGAAGACCTCGAGCGTTTCTTCGTCGCGCTCGATCAGGCGCTGGAGCTACTGCAATGACCCTGCCCGCCGACGCACAGGCTGCACTCGATAGTTTTGAGCACTGCTCCGGCTGGGAGCAGCGTGCACGCCTGCTGATGCAATGGGGCCAGCGTTTGCCGGAACTGAACGATGCCGACAAAACCGAAGCCAATCGCGTGCATGGCTGTGAAAGCCTGATGTGGCTGGTGGGTGAGCAAGTAGATGGCCATTGGCAATTTGCTGCCAGCAGCGAGGCGCGACTGATTCGCGGGTTGGTGGCGTTGCTGTTGGCGCGGGTGAACGGGTTATCGACGCAAGCGCTGCAGCAGGTCGACCTGCCCGAGTGGTTCAATCAGTTGGGCCTGAGCCGCCAACTGTCGCCGTCGCGCAGCAATGGCTTGAACGCCGTACTGGTGCGAATGCGGGAACTGGCAGGCTAGCCATTGCCGCCCTCTGTGGGAGCGGGCTTGCTCGCGATGCGGGCGATTCGGTTCATCTGAAAAACCGCGCCGATACTATCGCGAGCAAGCCCGCTCCCACAGGTCAGGTCCGAGGCGAGCCTTATTCCTGTGGTGCAAGCTTCACCCGCTCCGAAGGCCGCCTGACCCCTGCCACGATCTTGTCCACTGCCTTGGTGGCCGCCACCATACCGAAAGTCGCCGTCACCATCATCACCGCGCCAAAACCACCTGCGCAATCCAGCTTCACCCCATCGCCGACGAAACTCTTCTGCAAGCAGATGCTGCCATCAGGCTTGGGATAGCGCAGCTGCTCGGTGGAGAACACGCATGGCACGCTGTAATGGCGGGTCATGGTGCGAGAAAAACCGTAATCGCGGCGCAAGGTCGAACGCACTTTCGAGGCCAGCGGGTCATTGAACGTACGGTTCAAGTCGCAAACCTGAATCAACGTCGGGTCGATTTGCCCGCCCGCGCCGCCAGTTGTGATGATCTGAATCTTGCGGCGCTTGCACCAGGCAATCAGTGCGGCCTTGGCATTCACGCTGTCGATGCAGTCGATCACACAATCAATATTGGGGGTGATGTACTCGGCCATGGTTTCGCGCGTTACGAAATCCGCCACTTCGTGGACCACACAATCCGGGTTGATCTGACGCAGACGCTCGGCCATGACTTCGACCTTGTCCCGACCAACGGTCGTGCTCAAGGCGTGCAACTGCCGATTGCTGTTGCTGACGCAAACATCATCCAGGTCAAACAGCGAAATTTCGCCGACGCCGCATCGCGCAATCGCTTCTGCCGCCCACGACCCGACACCGCCCACACCGACGATCGCCACATGCGCCGCCTTCAGTCGCTCAAGGCCTTCCAGCCCATATAACCGGGCTACACCGGCAAAACGTGGATCTTCTGTACTCATGACCAACACCCCAAAAACCGGCGCGCATTATAGGGGGCTTACATTGCATTGAGTATCTTTCCTACAGGCTAGGCGACCAAGCCTGCTTTAATAGCCTGCTGAGTAGAGAGATAAGAGCTACAAGTAATAAAGAAAGAACTTAAGTCGGCTGCAACTGCCAAATGCCAGACCCAATTCCGTCAGCTATACGATGGGTCAGAGCACAGTGTAGGATGCGCGCCGTTTGGCACCCGCCGAGCGATCTTCGTTCCACTCCCTTTGGAACCCGAAATAGTTATGTCATCGCGTAAATTTGGACTCAACCTGGTGGTGGTATTGGCCATCGCCGCCCTGTTCACAGGCTTCTGGGCGCTGATTAATCGCCCGGTTTCTGCACCGAACTGGCCCGAGCAAATCTCCGGCTTTTCGTACTCGCCGTTCCAGCAAGGCCAGTACCCGCAGAAAGACCAATACCCGACCGACGATGAAATGCGTCGCGATCTGGAAATCATGAGCAAGCTGACCGACAACATTCGGACCTACTCGGTCGACGGCACCTTGGGTGATATCCCCAAGCTGGCGGAAGAATTCGGTTTGCGCGTGACCATCGGGATCTGGATCAGCCCTGATCTGGAGCGCAACGAACGCGAAATCCAGAGAGCCATCGAACTGGCCAATAACTCGCGCAGCGTGGTGCGGGTTGTGGTGGGTAACGAAGCCCTGTTCCGCGAAGAAATCACCCCTGAAGACCTGATCGTGTTGCTGGATCGGGTTCGCGCTGCAGTCAAGGTACCGGTCACTACGTCCGAGCAATGGCATATCTGGGAGAAATACCCGCAACTGGCCAAGCACGTTGACCTGATCGCCGCGCACATTCTGCCGTACTGGGAATTTATCCCGGTGGACGAAGCGGGGCAGTTTGTACTGGACCGTGCTCGCGACCTGAAAAAGATGTTCCCGAAAAAACCACTGCTGCTGTCGGAGGTTGGCTGGCCGAGCAATGGCCGCATGCGCGGTGGCGCTGATGCCACTCCGGCCGACCAGGCGATTTACCTGCGTACACTGGTCAACACCCTGAACCGTCGCGGTTACAACTACTTTGTGATCGAAGCCTTCGACCAGCCGTGGAAGGCCAGCGATGAAGGCTCGGTGGGCGCGTACTGGGGCGTGTACAACGCTGCTCGTCAGCAAAAATTCAACTTTGAAGGCCCGGTGGTCGCGATTCCACAGTGGCGCGTGCTGGCAATTGGCTCAGTGGTCATGGGCCTGCTGTCGCTGGCACTGCTGCTGATCGACGGTTCGGCCTTGCGCCAGCGTGGCCGAACCTTCCTGACCTTTACCGCGTTCCTGTGCGGGTCGGTGCTGGTCTGGATCGGTTACGACTACAGCCAGCAATACAGCACCTGGTTTAGCCTGACCGTGGGCTTCTTGCTCGGATTGGGTGCACTCGGGGTGTTTATCGTCCTGCTTACCGAGGCCCATGAACTGGCCGAGGCGGTATGGACGCACAAACGGCGACGGGAATTTTTACCGGTCGAAGCCGACGATGCCTATCGCCCGAAAGTCTCGATCCATGTGCCGTGCTACAACGAGCCGCCGGAGATGGTCAAACAGACCCTCGACGCCCTCGCGAACCTCGACTATCCCGATTTCGAAGTGTTGATCATCGACAACAACACCAAGGACCCGGCGGTCTGGGAGCCGGTGCGCGACTACTGCGCCACCCTCGGCCCACGCTTCAAGTTCTTCCACGTCGCGCCTCTGGCTGGCTTCAAGGGCGGCGCGTTGAACTACCTGATCCCGCACACCGCGCCGGATGCCGAAGTGATCGCGGTGATCGACTCCGATTACTGCGTGGACCGCAACTGGCTCAAGCATATGGTGCCGCACTTTGCCGACCCGAAAATCGCCATCGTGCAATCGCCCCAGGACTACCGCGACCAGAACGAAAGCAAGTTCAAGAAGCTCTGCTACTCGGAATACAAGGGCTTCTTCCATATCGGTATGGTCACCCGCAACGACCGTGACGCGATCATTCAGCACGGCACCATGACCATGACCCGACGCTCCGTGCTCGAAGAGCTCGGCTGGGCGGACTGGTGCATCTGTGAAGACGCCGAGCTGGGCCTGCGCGTGTTCGAAAAAGGTTATTCAGCAGCTTATTCGCACAATAGCTACGGCAAGGGCCTGATGCCTGACACCTTTATCGACTTCAAGAAACAGCGGTTCCGCTGGGCCTACGGTGCGATTCAGATTATCAAGCGTCACACCTCCAGCCTGCTACGCGGCAAAGACACGGAACTGACCCGTGGTCAGCGCTATCACTTCCTTGCGGGCTGGTTGCCGTGGGTGGCCGATGGCATGAACATCTTCTTCACCGTGGGTGCCCTGTTGTGGTCGGCGGCAATGATTATTGTGCCGACGCGGGTCGATCCGCCGCTGCTGATTTTCGCTATCCCGCCATTGGCACTGTTTGTGTTCAAGGTTGGCAAGATCATCTTCCTGTACCGTCGTGCAGTGGGGGTTAACCTCAAGGATGCATTTGCCGCGGCTCTGGCCGGGCTGGCGTTGTCCCATACCATCGCCAAAGCGGTGCTCTACGGGTTCTTCACCACCAGCATTCCGTTCTTCCGTACACCTAAAAACGCCGATAACCACGGCTTTTGGGTCGCGATCTCGGAAGCCCGCGAAGAAGTGTTCATCATGCTGCTGCTTTGGGGCGCTGCGCTGGGGATCTTCCTGGTACAAGGCCTGCCAAGCAACGACATGCGTTTCTGGGTGGTGATGCTGCTGGTGCAATCGCTGCCGTATCTGGCGGCGTTGATCATGGCCTTTATGTCTTCGTTGCCCAAACCGGTCGAAGAAGCAGAAGAACAACCTGCTGCATAAATTGACTGCAACCACTAAACGGCGGCCTCTGGTCGCCGTTTTGCTTTAAGATAACCGCCCTTTTGTGCCGTGCCGCCCCGCACCTGTCCCGCTTCGGAGTCCATACCATGACGGCCCACGCCGACCTTTCGCCGACCCTGCAACTTGCCTGCGATCTGATCCGTCGCCCATCCGTGACGCCGATCGATGCCGACTGCCAGAAGCTGATGATGCAGCGCCTGGGCGATGCAGGCTTCAAGCTTGAGCCGATGCGCATCGAAGACGTCGACAACTTCTGGGCCACCCACGGCAAACACGAAGGCCCGGTACTGTGCTTCGCCGGTCACACCGACGTAGTGCCGACCGGCCCGGTGCAAGCCTGGCAAAACGACCCGTTTGATGCCCTGATCGATGAGCACGGCATGCTTTGTGGTCGTGGTGCTGCCGATATGAAAGGCAGCCTGGCCGCCATGCTGGTGGCTGCTGAGCGCTTCGTCGCCGACTACCCGGATCACAAGGGTTCGGTCGCATTTCTGATTACCAGCGACGAAGAAGGCCCGGCCCATCACGGCACCAAGGCGGTGATTGAGCGTTTCGCTGCCCGCAACGAACGTCTGGACTGGTGCATCGTCGGCGAACCGTCGAGCACCACGCTGGTGGGTGACGTGGTTAAAAACGGCCGGCGCGGCTCGCTGGGCGCCAAGCTCACCGTGCGCGGTGTGCAAGGCCATGTGGCCTACCCGCATCTGGCCAAGAATCCGATTCATCTCGCAGTACCCGCACTGACCGAACTGGCCGCCGAGCACTGGGACAACGGCAACACCTTTTTCCCGCCGACCAGCTTCCAGATTTCCAACCTCAACTCCGGTACTGGCGCGACCAACGTGATCCCCGGTGATCTGGTAGCGGTGTTCAACTTCCGCTTCTCGACCGAATCCACCGTTGAAGGCCTGCAAAAACGCGTGGCGGACATTCTGGACAAGCACGGTCTGGACTGGCACATCGAGTGGGCGCTGTCCGGGCTGCCATTCCTGACCGAGCCAGGCGCTCTGCTGGACGCGGTATCGTCGAGCATCAAGCAGGTGACCGGCCGCGAAACCAAAGCCTCCACCAGCGGCGGCACGTCCGACGGGCGCTTTATCGCCACCCTGGGCACGCAAGTTGTAGAGCTGGGGCCGGTCAACGCGACCATTCACCAGGTCAACGAACGGGTTCTGGCCAGCGATCTTGATGTGCTGACCGAAATCTACTACCAGACCCTGATCAAGTTGCTCGCCTGATGCTTGCCTGCCCAATCTGCTCCGAGCCGCTGCATGCGGTCGACAATGGCGTGGCCTGCCCAGCCGGGCATAGCTTTGACCGTGCCCGCCAGGGTTATTTGAACCTGCTGGCAGTGCAACACAAAAACAGCCGCGACCCTGGCGACAACCAGGCCATGGTCGAGGCCCGCCGCGACTTTCTCAACGCTGGCCATTACGCACCGGTGGCCAAACGCCTGGCGGAATTGGCAGCCGAGCGCGCACCGCAACGCTGGCTCGACATCGGCTGTGGCGAGGGTTACTACACCGCGCAAATCGCCGAGGCGCTGCCCAACGCGGATGGCTACGCGCTGGATATCTCCCGCGAAGCGGTCAAGCGCGCCTGCAAACGCAACCCGCAACTGACCTGGTTGATCGCCAGCATGGCCCGCGTGCCTATGGCCGACGCCAGTTGCCAGTTTTTGGCCAGCGTATTCAGCCCGCTGGATTGGCTCGAAGCCAAGCGCCTGCTGACCCCGGGCGGCGGTCTGATGCGTATCGGCCCAACCCGCGGGCATTTGATGCAATTGCGCGAACGGCTGTACGACGAAGTACGCGACTATGCCGACGACAAACACCTGGCCCTGGTGCCCGAAGGCATGCAGTTGCAACACAGCGAAACCCTGGAGTTCACACTCAGCTTGAGCGAACCCCAGGATCGCGCCAACCTGCTGGCCATGACCCCCCATGGCTGGCGCGCCAGCGCCGAGCGTCGGGCCCAGGTCATCGAACACCCCGAGCCTTTAGTGGTGACGGTTTCGATGCGCTACGATTACTTCGTTCTTCAATAACCAACTTTACGGTCAGGGGCATACGCCCTTGATCCGATTAATCCGCGAGTGGATTTTTCAGACCCACAGTGAGGACATCCATGCGCCAACCCGATATCGAGATTTACCTGAAAGAAGCGGTCACTTACAAAGACGTCGAAGCCTGGCTCGCGAAAGTGCTGGGCCCGTGCACGGAATGGAAAAAGAAAGGCGAAACCTGGAAGTGCACCGCAGGCGACGTACCCGTTACCTGGATGCCAAAAGCCGTCGGCAAATGGAACAGCCTGTATCTGGACAGCGATAAAACGCCGTGGGAAGACGACATCACTTGCGCCCACGCAGCCTTTAAAGCGCTGAACGTAGAAGTACGTTGCGCGCCGGGTAGCTGGGTCGAAGAACAGGGCGAGGCCGACGCCGACCGCTGGATTCGTATCAGCGAAGACGGCCAGGAAGAAATCACCTGGAAAACTGGTTCCTGAGTGCCGTAGCAGCTGCCGAAGGAACGAGGCTGCGTTCGGCGGCGAAGCCGTCGTAGAACGTGAGCGCGCAGCTTATCTGAGCCTGCGCGTGGCCTGACTTTACGACGGCTACGCCGCCGAACGCAGCCTCGTTCCTACGGCAGCTGCTACAAGGCTGGCGTTACAACCCCACTACATCCTCGGCCTGCAAGCCCTTGTCACCGGTGACCTGGGTGTATTCGACCTGCTGGCCTTCAGCCAGACTGCGATGGCCTTCACCGCGAATAGCGCGGTAATGCACAAACACATCAGCCCCGTTTTCACACTGAATAAAGCCGTAGCCCTTGGCATCGTTGAACCACTTCACATTGCCTGTTACGCGCGTTGTCATGGAACCTTTCCCCCTTTTTATTATTGATCGGGCTCGTTAATTGGCCCTTTGAGAACTATCGTTTAACGCTGATCTTTGAAGATTCGGTCTTACGCACAATCGCGAAAGAACACCGAGTATAAGTCAGGCAAAAAAACACTCAATCAATATTAGTTCGCCGCTTTTTTGCCGATTTTCCGGAGATACGGCAAACTACCCGACCGAGTAAACACTCGTTTAATCCACTAACGCAGAAGCCGTATGACCCCCTCCCCGTTCCGCCGCCTTGTATTTGGCGCCCTGCGTCGCTTGCTGTACCTGTGGGTGCGCTCGGAGACGATTAATCAGTCTTCCCTTTCCCTGAACCTGGATCGCAGCCGACCGGTGTTCTATGTGTTGCAATCGCCTTCGCTGACCGAACTGGCCGTGGTCGACACCGAATGTTCCAAGGCCGGTCTGCCGCGCCCGGTATTGCCGGTCGCCGTGGGCGAGATGATTGAGCCTGCCGCCTTCTTTTACCTGACCCCCGAGCCAGACTGGCTGGGCCGTCAGGACAAGCGCGGGGCACCGCCGGTGTTGACCCGTCTGGTCGACGGCCTGACCCACAATCCGGGCGAAGATGCGCAAATCATTCCAGTCAGCGTGTTTTGGGGCCAGTCCCCGGACAGCGAATCGAGCCCCTGGAAGCTACTGTTTGCCGACAGCTGGGCAGTGACCGGGCGCCTGCGCCGCATGCTGCGGATCCTGATACTGGGCCGCAAAACCCGCGTGCAGTTCTCGGCACCGATTCATTTGCGCGAACTGATCGACCTCAACAAAGGCCACGAACGCACCGTGCGCATGGCCCAACGCATTTTGCGGGTGCACTTTCGCAACCTGAAAACCGCCACCATCGGCCCCGATCTGTCGCACCGTCGCAACCTGGTCAAGGGCCTGGTCAACGAGCCTGCCGTGCGCCAGGCGATCCTCGATGAAGCCGAGCGCGAGAACATCTCGCCGGACAAGGCCCGAGCCCAGGCGCTGCGCTACGCCAATGAAATCGCATCCGACTACACCTACACCGCGATCCGTTTTTTCGAAGTGCTCCTGAGCTGGTTCTGGAACAAGATTTATGACGGGGTCAAGGTCAACCATATCGAGAGCGTGCAAAAGGTCGCCCAAGGCCACGAAATTATTTACGTGCCGTGCCACCGTAGCCATATCGACTACCTGCTGCTGTCCTACCTGCTGTTTCGCAATGGTCTGACCCCGCCGCATGTCGCCGCCGGGATCAACCTGAACATGCCGGTACTGGGCCGCCTGCTGCGTCGGGGCGGGGCTTTTTTCATGCGCCGCACCTTCAAGGGCAACCCGCTGTACACCTCGGTGTTCAACGAATACATGCATACCTTGTTCACCAAGGGTTTCCCGGTGGAGTACTTCGTCGAAGGCGGTCGCTCCCGCACCGGGCGCATGCTGCAACCGAAAACCGGAATGCTGGCCATCACCGTACGCAGCTTCTTGCGTTCATCGCGTACACCGATTGTGTTTGTACCGGTGTACATCGGCTACGAGCGCGTACTCGAGGGTCGTACCTACTTGGGCGAATTGCGCGGTGCGAGCAAGAAGAAAGAATCGATTTTCGATATTTTCAAAGTAATTGGCGCCCTTAAAAAACAGAAGTTCGGTCAGGTCGCGGTCAACTTTGGTGAACCGATCAAACTCGCCGAGTTTCTTGAACAAGAGCAACCGGGCTGGCGCCAGCAGGAACTGGCGCCGCTGTATCGCCCGGAATGGTTGAGCCCAACCACCAATCGCCTGGCTGAAAAGGTTGCTCAGCATTTGAATGAAGCGGCAGCCATCAACCCGGTAAACCTGGTGGCGCTGGCCCTGCTTTCCACCACCCGACTGGCACTGGACGAACAGGCTATGGCGCGGGTGCTGGATCTGTATCTGGCCCTGCTGCGCCGCGTACCCTACTCGCCGCACACCACCTTGCCCGAAGGCGACGGCCGGGCGCTGATCAACCATGTGAAAGACATGAACCTGCTCGCCGAGCAAAGCGATGCGCTGGGCAAAATCCTTTATCTGGATGAGCAGAACGCAGTCCTGATGACCTATTACCGCAACAACGTGCTGCATATTTTTGCATTGCCTTCGTTGCTGGCCAGCTTCTTCCAAAGCGCCTCGCGCATGAGCCGCGAACAGATCCTGCGCTACACCCACGCACTGTATCCGTACCTGCAATCGGAGTTGTTTATCCGCTGGTCAACGCAAGAACTCGACGGTGTGGTCGACCAGTGGCTCGAGGCTTTTGTCGAACAAGGCTTGTTGCGCTTCGAAAACGGCGTGTACCTGCGCCCGGCGCCAAGTTCGCGGCATTTTGTACTGCTGACCCTGTTGTCCAGGAGCATTGCGCAAACCCTGCAACGCTTCTACATGGCCATATCCTTGCTGCTCAACAGTGGTCAGAACACCTTGAGCGCCGAAGAACTGGAAGACTTGTGCACCATGATGGCCCAACGGCTGTCGATCCTGCACGGGCTCAACGCTCCCGAGTTTTTCGACAAGAGCCTGTTCCGCCACTTTATCCAGACATTGCTTGAAGAAGACGTACTGCGCCGCGATGCCAGCGGTAAGTTGAGCTACCACGAACTGCTCGGCGAACTGGCCGAAGGCGCCGCCAAACGTGTATTGCCGGCCGAAATTCGCTTGTCGATTCGCCAGGTTGCCTTGCACCGCAGCGAAGACCCACAAGAGCAGCCGCCGCTTTCGCTCGAAAAAACATCTTGATAGGAGCTCCCCATGAAAAAAGTACTTTTACTCAGCCTCACAGCCCTGCTCGGAGCCTGTAGTTCCATGACCTCAGCCCCGCAAGCGTCCCTCGACGGTGAAGTGTTTTACCTGCAACGTATTGCCCTGCCGCCTACGGCTACACTGGAAGTGAGCTTGCAGGATGTCTCGCTGGCCGACGCTCCGGCGGTAACGCTTGCCAAGCAAAGTGGCCAAATCAACGGTCAGGTGCCACTACCGTTCCACCTGACTTATGACCCGGCGCAGGTCAAGCCCGGCCATACCTATGCGGTGAGTGCGCGGATTGAAGAGAATGGCCAGTTGCTGTTTATCAGCACTGAGCGCAACAGCGTCGACCTGAATGCAAAAACCCTGCAACCGATCCGTTTGCGTGTGGATCAGGTTCGCTAATCAAGGAGTTACCCCATGCTGCGTCCTTCTCTACGTTTCGCGGGCCTGTGCGCAGGCCTGCTGATTTCGGCCAACGCGCTGGCGTTGTCGTTGAGCGATCTGTCGCAAAGCGATGCCACTGGCGGCCTTAAAGACGCCCTGACCCAAGGTGCGCAGATTGCGGTCAAGCAACTGGGTACCCCCGGTGGTTTCAGCAACAACCCCGAGGTCAAGATCGAGTTGCCGGGCAACCTCGGTAAAGTCGCGAAAAAGATGAAGCAATTCGGCATGGGCGCTCAGGTCGACCAACTTGAAACCAGCATGAACAAGGCCGCAGAAGCGGCCGTGCCACAAGCCCAAGTGTTGTTGGTGAATGCGGTGAAAAACATGAGCGTGGCAGATGCCAAGGGCATCCTCACCGGAGGCCAGGACTCAGCCACCCAGTACCTGAACAAAAGCAGCCGCGAACAGATCCGCGCCAAGTTCCTGCCAATCGTCAAAGCCGCCACGGACAAGGTTGGTCTGGCCCAGCAGTACAACGCATTCGCAGGGCAAGCGGCCACACTGGGTGTGGTGGACGCCAAAAGCGCCAATATCGAAAGCTACGTGACCGAAAAAGCCCTGGATGGCTTGTTCGAAATGATCGGCAAACAGGAAGAAACCATCCGCCAGAACCCGGCAGCAGCAGCTACCAGTTTGGCCAAGAAGGTGTTTGGGACGCTTTAAGAGCAACCCTAGCCCCCTCCCGGAGGGAGAGGGGACTGACCGAGTTGTTTTCGGATTCAGTGCAGTATCTTCAGACTGCTGTGGCGCTCCAATATCCCCCAATCGGCCCCCTCACCCTCGGGGAGAGGGTTGGGGTGAGGGGCTTTTGCCTTTAAACCTTCCTCACCTTGAACCACGCCGCATACAAAGCCGGCAAAAACAGCAGGGTCAGCGCAGTCGCCACGATCAGCCCGCCCATGATGGCCACCGCCATCGGACCGAAGAACACGCTGCGTGACAGCGGGATCATCGCCAGCACCGCCGCCAGCGCGGTCAGCACAATCGGGCGAAAACGCCGCACCGTCGCTTCAATAATCGCCCGCCACGGGTCCAGCCCCGCCGCTTTGTCCTGCTCGATTTGATCCACCAGGATCACCGAGTTGCGCATGATCATCCCCGACAGCGCAATGGTGCCCAGCATCGCCACAAAGCCGAATGGCTTGCCGAACAGCAGCAGGAACAGCGTCACACCGATCAAGCCCAGCGGCGCCGTCAGAAACACCATCACCATGCGCGAGAAGCTGCGCAGCTGCACCATCAACAACGTCAGCACCACCACGATAAACAGCGGCACACCGGCTTTCACCGAGTCCTGACCACGGGTGGAGTCTTCAACGGTGCCGCCCACTTCCAGCAAGTAACCATCCGGCAACTCGGCGCGTACATCTTCAAGGGTCGGCAAAATCTGCTGTACCAAAGTTGCGGGTTGCTCCTTGCCATAAATGTCCGCACGCACGGTCACGGTCGGCAGGCGGTTGCGGTGCCAGATAATGCCCTCTTCAAAGCCATATTCCAGGGTCGCTATTTGCGACAGGGCCACGCTCTGGCCATTGTCGGTCGGCACTGCCAGGCTCGGCAGCAATGACAGTTCAGTGCGTTCGTGAGGCGTGCCGCGCAGCAGAATCTCGATCAACTCGTTGTCTTCGCGGTACTGACTGACGGTTGAGCCAAGCAAGGTGCTTTGCAAAAAGCGCGACAGGTTGGCCGTGCTCACGCCCAAGGCCCGAGCACGGTCCTGATCGACATTGAGGTACACCACTTTGCTCGGTTCTTCCCAGTCCAGGTGCACGTTCACCACATAAGGGTTGTCGCGAACCTTGGCCGCCACCTTGCGCGCCAGTGCCCTTACCTCTTCGATATGCTCACCGGTGACCCGGAACTGCACCGGATAGCCCACAGGCGGGCCGTTCTCCAGACGCGTGACCCGCGACCGTATTGTCGGAAACTGCTCGTTAAGGGTGCTAATCAACCAGGTGCGCAGGTTTTCGCGGTCCTCGATGGTCTTGGCCAGCACTACAAACTGGGCGAAGCTGGCCGCAGGCAACTGCTGATCCAGTGGCAGGTAAAAACGTGGCGAGCCGGTCCCGGCATAGGCCACGTAGTTGGCGATCCCAGGGTGATCCTTGAGCAGCGCTTCGAGCTGTTTGACCTGATCGGTGGTGTTGCTCAACGAAGCGCCTTCGGCCAGTTTCATATCGACCATCAGCTCCAGACGGCTGGACGCCGGAAAGAACTGCTGAGGGACGAATTTGAACAACACTACCGACCCCAGGAACAGCAGTACGGTCAGTGCTATCACGGTTTTGCGCCGCGTCACGCACCACTCCACCAGCCGTCGAACCCGCTGGTAAAACGGTGTCGCATAGGGGTCAGGCACGCCAGCTCCGGTGCCGTGCTTGGCGGCATGGATCTTCGCCAGATCCGGCAACAACAGCGCGCCCAGGTACGGCACAAACACTACTGCCGCAACCCACGACGCCAGCAGGGCAATGGTCACCACCTGAAAAATCGAGCGGGTGTATTCACCCGTGCTCGACTGCGCCATGGCAATCGGCAAGAAACCCGCAGCGGTAATCAGCGTACCGGTGAGCATCGGGAACGCAGTGCTGGTCCAGGCAAAGCTCGCCGCCTTGAGCCGGTCGTAGCCCTGCTCCATTTTGATCGCCATCATTTCCACTGCAATGATCGCGTCGTCCACCAACAGGCCCAGCGCCAGCACCAGAGCACCCAGGGAGATTTTATGCAGCCCGATGCCTAAGTAATGCATAGCGGCAAAGGTCATTGCCAGCACCAGCGGAATGGCCAGCGCCACCACCATGCCAGTGCGTATACCCAGCGAGAAAAAACTCACCAGCAACACAATAACCAGTGCTTCCACCAGCACCTGCACAAATTCGCCAACGCTGGTTTTCACCGCCGCAGGCTGATCAGAGACCTTGCCCAATTGCATGCCGGCCGGGAGATGCTTCTGGATTCGTTCAAACTCGGTGTCCAGCGCCTTGCCCAGCACCAGAATATCGCCGCCATCTTTCATCGCTACAGCCAGACCAATTGCGTCCTGGCCCATAAAGCGTATACGCGGCGCAGGTGGGTCATTAAAGCCACGACGCACATCGGCAACATCGCTGATCCGCAAGGTGCGCTCGCCTACGCGAATCGGGAAATGTTCGATCTCTTCGACCGTTTTGAAATTACCGCTGACGCGCAATTGCACACGTTCGGCCGGGGTTTCGAAGAAGCCCGCAGTCGACACCGCATTTTGCTCTTCAAGTGCCTTTTGCACCGCCGCCAGTGGCAAGCCCAGGGTTGCGAGCTTGAGGTTGGAAAGCTCGATCCAGATTTTTTCGTCCTGCAGCCCCAGTAGCTCGACCTTGCCTACATCCTTGACCCGTTGCAGTTGGATCTGGATGCGATCGGCGTAGTCCTTGAGCACTGCGTAGTCGTAACCTTCGCCGCTTAAACTGTAGATATTGCCGAAGGTGGTGCCGAACTCATCATTGAAAAACGGCCCCTGCACATCCGGCGGCAAGGTGTAACGGATGTCACTGATCTTTTTGCGGACCTGGTACCACAACTCCGGAATCTGGTTTGAGTGCATCGAGTCGCGTGCCATAAAGGTCACTTGCGACTCACCAGGGCGCGAAAACGAGACAATCCGTTCGTATTCGCCCGTCTCCATCAGTTTCTTTTCAATACGCTCAGTGACTTGGCGCGAGACTTCTTCAGCCGTGGCACCCGGCCACAGGGTTCGAATCACCATGGCTTTGAAGGTAAACGGCGGGTCTTCGCTTTGGCCTAATTTGGTGTAAGAAAGCCCGCCGACAATTGCCAGCAAAAGCATCAGGAACAGTACGATTTGGCGATTGCGCAACGCCCATGCGGAAAGGTTAAAACCCATGGGGATTACTCCTTCGCCGCAACATTGATCGCCCGGTTGGAGCGATCAATCGGCCGCACCTCCTGTCCCGGGTGCAACACATGCACCCCGGCGGCAACGATCCAGTCATCGGCCTTGAGGCCTTCGAGTACCGGCACGCTTTTCTCGCCAAACGGTCCTACACGCACGGGGACCTGCTCCAACTTGTTGCCCTGGCCGACGCGCCACACGTAGGCTGCACCGTTCTCGGCAGTCAAGGCCGACAAAGGTACCGACAACGTGCTGACGCCTTCGCTCTGAATAAAGACCCGGGCGCTTTGGCCCAATTCGGCAGGCACTTTGCCCGCAGTGAAGGCGATACGGGCAGCAAAGGTGCGCGACTTTGGATCGGCCGACGGTGACAGTTCTCGAATACGTCCACTGAAGCGCTGGCCGGGTTGCGACCACAGCTCCACCGCTACCGGCAAACCGATCTTGAAGCGGCCAAAGTCCTGCTCCGGCAGGCTGATCAGCACTTCACGTTCGCCATCGGCAGCCAAGGTGAACACCGTCTGCCCGGCATTTACCACTTGCCCGACTTCGACCTGACGCTGAGCGATCACACCATCTTGTGGCGCACGCAACACGGCGTAGCTTGCCTGATTGCTGGCTACGTCCTGCTCGGCCTTGAGCTGCTGCAGCTTGGCTTCACCCGAGCGGTAGAGGTTTTCGGCGTTGTCGAACTGCGAACGGCTGACCATCTGCCGATCCAGCAGGGTCTTGTAGCGATCGCGTTCAGCCCGTACCAGATTCAGGTTGGCCTGCCCGGCGGCCACTTGAGCACGGGTAGCGTCCAGTTGCAGGCGTACGTCTTGCGGGTCCAGCTCGGCCAGTGGCTGATTCGCCTTGACCCGCTCGCCTTCGTCAACCAGACGTTTGGTGACTTTTCCGCCAATACGAAACGCCAACTGCGGGTCAAAACGGGCCCGCACCTCACCAGGATAACTTTGGTTCGCCTGCGCCGAAGGCTGCGGTTGCACCACCATCGCCGGGCTAATGCTGATTTTGGCAGGCTCTTCATGCCCACACCCAGATAATAAAAAAACCAGACACAGAGGCACAGCGCGGGGCAAGGCATGGCGCAACATGGTGACGACCTTTCGCTAATGGGGCTTGGAATATTTATACTGACCAGCATGTTATTAATACCAAACTCACCAGTCCAGTAATAAACGGATATGCCTGACCATCATTTACCCCCCAATGCCCTCGGCCGCCCCAAGGACCTGGCAAAACGCCAGTCGATCCTTGACGCCGCCAAAACCCTGTTTTTGACCAATGGCTATGCCAATACCAGCATGGATGCGGTTGCAGGCCTGGCGGGCGTGTCAAAACTGACGGTCTACAGCCACTTCACCGACAAGGAAACGCTGTTTTCTTCGGCGATCATGTCCAAATGCACTGAGCAATTACCGGAACTGTTTTTTGAGTTACCCGCAGGCAAGCCGATAGAGGCGGTGCTGTTGAATATCGCCCGCGGCTTTCAGGGGCTGATCAACAGTGAGGAGTCGCTGAACCTGCACCGCCTGATGGTCACCCTGGGCAGCCAGGACCCCAAGCTGTCGCAAATTTTCCTCGAAGCGGGCCCCGAGCGCGTGGTTCACGAGATGGAGGGGTTGTTGCGCAAGATCGATCAGAGCGGTGGGTTGCAGATAGACGACCCTCACTACGCGGCGGAGCACTTCTTCTGCATGCTCAAGGGCGCACCCAACTTTCGCCTGCTGTTTGCCGGCGGCGAGCCGCCGGGCCCCGAAGCGAGCGAGGCCCATGTACAGGAAGTCGTGGGGATTTTCATGCGGGCTTATCGGCCGTTCCTGTAGACACTCGGTTGTTGCTCCCGTGGGAGCGAGCCTGCTCGCGAAGGCCGTTCGCGAGCAACCACGGTTAAGGTTCTCTGCTGGCGCTGCCCAAGCTTTGTATCAGGGCTTCAACGCCTTCTTCGGATAAATATCGTATCGGCTCGATTTGCCATCCAATGCATGGCTCGGCTTTGGCCCTGCAATGCACGGCGCCTTGCGTGGGCGCTTGACCACCACCCGGTGAGTCGCCAGCGCCAGCGCCGCTTCAAGCAGGGCCGGGGCATCATTGTCATCACCGACTAACGGGCGAAACAGGCGCATCTCTTTCTTCACCAACGCGGTTTTCTCACGATGCGGGAACATCGGGTCGAGGTAGATCACCTGCGGCGGTTCGCCTTCCCAGTTGCGCATCACTTCAATCGAATTGCCTTTAAGCAAGTGCATGCGCGACACGATAGGCGCCACTTCAAAATCATCCAGGCCACGAGCCAGGCCGTCCTCAAGCAGCGCGCCAATCAGTGGTTGGCGTTCGATCAGGCTCATTTCACAGCCCAGACTCGCCAGAACGAACGCATCCTTGCCCAAACCCGCTGTGGCATCCAGCACCCGCGGGCGTACGCCCTGCTGGATGCCTACCGCCTTGGCAATCATCTGCCCGGTCCCGCCGCCGAACAAACGACGATGGGCCGCGCCGCCTTCCACGAAGTCGACCCGCACTGGCCCCGGCGCATCCGGGCCCAGTTGCTGCAATTGCAAACCCTGGGCGCTCAACTGCAAGGCGAACTGCGCATCCGGCTCGTCCAGAGGCAAACCCAGGCGCTCAGCCCATTGCTCGGCCAGGGCCTGATAGGCCTCGTCCAATGCCTCGACTTTGATACGACAGCCCGCTGCTTGCTCAATCATCTAAAAACACGCCCAAAAATTTAATGATCGGCAAAGACTGCCGATAAATGAAATATCCGCCATTTTGCCAGAGCCGGGCGTTGTCCGAGAGCTATGTCAGACATTCATTCCACATCCATCGGCTTTATTGCGCCAATTGGCGACTTTGGCCGACACAATTCGCAGATCACGGGCAGCGTCAATCACCTGTGGAAGGACTTCTACGCCCAAGCATTGGCAGAACAGTCCGGCACTGAAGAGTTTGCAGCGATAGATGTGGCCAACCTGGCCAGGGATGTAAATGCCGAGCCCCGTGGCGGGAGTGAGGTACTGGGTACTATCGTGACCCAGCGCCATTGCGAAGTTCAGGACACCGAGCTGCGCCCGCCGCAAGCTCTGTTTTTGCCCATTGCCGAATTCGAACTGGACCTGCTGCCACCGCCAGCCGTGCCCTACCCGGCTGAAGATCTTATCGCCCAACAGCAGCAACAGAATTTCAACAAGACCTGGGTGCGGCCGCTGGTCATGGCACAGGGACATCCGCTGCCCGCCCCAGGCCCGGGGCCTGAGCCACGCCCACTGCATCTGCCGATTGCAGAATTCGAGCTGGACCTGTTGCCACCCCCTGCCGAGCCATTCGACACCATGACCCTGATCGAGCAACAACGGGCAATGGACTTCGATCTGGGCTGGGCCCGCCCATTGGTGGTCAACAACCTGCGAATGGCGGCTTAAAGCAGGCCCAACTGTTCCACCGCCGTCTGCTGATGCAACTCAGGCAGTGCGGGCAGCCCCGGTAACCTTGCACTCAGTTGCCGATGAAAACGCCGCGCCAGTTCAGGCGCGCGGTGATTGTCCGGCGTGTGCAGAAACACATATGGCGTGCGCCCTTCCTCGATCCAGCCCGCGACTTTTTCAATCCAGGGCAACAAATACGGATCATTGGCCTCCAGCTCCGGGCGACCAATAAACCGCACCTGCGGGAATTGCGTGAAGGCTGCCGGGCGCGGAGGCACTTTGGGCTTTTTCGATTGCGCGTGAAGCACCGCAGGATCGGTCGAGGTGCAACTGAACAGTGCGCGCGGATCAAGGCAGATACGCTCGACCCCGCGATCCATCAGCAGGCGATTGAGCAAGCGCTCGGCATCGCCCCTGGCAAAGAACTCCGGGTGACGCACTTCAACGGCCAGCGGGCACTCCAGAGCGTCTATAAAGCTCACCAGCTCGGCCAAACGATGAGGGCCGAAGCTAGCCGGTAGTTGTAGCCAAAACGGCGCTACGCGTGCTCCCAAGGGCCGCAACAACTGCAGGAAGCTTTCTGCTGCCGCTGTTTGCTCACGCAAATCACCGCCATGGCTGATTTCCCTCGGGAACTTGGCGGTAAAGCGAAAGTGTTCCGGCAGGCTTTGCGCCCAGCGCTCGACCGTGGTCGGTGCGGGCCTGGCATAGAAGGTAGTGTTGCCTTCGACGGCATTGAAGACCTGCGCATACAAGCTTAGAAAATCGGTCGAGCGAGCGTTCTGCGGGTACAGGCCTTCGCGCCAGGCGTTGTCACTCCAGGACGGGCAACCAAGGTAATAAGGCAGAGGTATTTGAGTCATGGCTCAAATATACAGGTCCAGCCCTAGCACTTGGGTTTCCCATTCAACAAAGCCTGCGGTGGTCAGGTAGCTGGCAAGGGCACTGGCTGCGTTTTTGCTCATGGCACGTTGGAAGATCATGTCCTGGGAGCGCACTGGCAACTGGCTGATGCGGTCGCTGGATGAGGACGTACGGGTAGCTTGCGGAGCGCTTTCGAGCGGAACTTCACTGTCCTCAACCGACTCATCAAGCAGCGGCTGGCCTTTACGCGGCTTGCGCTTGATCGGGTAGGACTGGGAAGAAAAGCCGTCAATGCGCATGGCAGCAAGCTCGGTAGCGATAGTTACAATTTAGCGGCGCCAGGCTGACTAAGCAAATGAGCCAGCGATTGGTTGCGCGGTGCAAACAATATGCGTAGCAGCTGCCGAGGTACGAAGGCTGCGTTCGGCGGCGAAGCCGTCGTGAATTCAAGCGCCCCAGTGTGTCAGATACAATGAGAGCTCAGGTTTTACGACGGCTTCGTACCTCGGCAGCTGCTACAGGGCAGCGGGGTTTAGCGCTCGGCTTTGGGTGTCGCCACCTTGTCACGCAGGTACACCGGCTGCGCGTCATCGGCGCGGATGGCTTCGCCACGGGCCCAGGCAAATCGGGCCAGGGTCAGCAGGTCTTCAGCGTGGGGCAACATGCCCGTATCCATCGCGTACGGCTTGACCTGCAAACGCTCGGCGTAACCCCAGCCAGTGCCCGCGCCAAACCAGTCGCCTGTGGCGCCATCGGGCAAGGTGGCAGCCTCGGGCGCCAAGACGGCTTCAGCGCCTTGCAGACGCATTTCCCCCGCCTCTTCGCGATAGCAACCCCAATACACTTCATCCATCCGCGCATCAATGGCCGACACCACTTGGGTCGCGCCGTGCTCGCGATGGGCACGCTGGGCCAGTACCGCCAGGTTGGAGATCGGCAACACCGGGCGTTCCAGCGCAAAAGCCAAGCCCTGTACCACGCCAATGGCAATACGCACGCCGGTAAAGGCACCAGGCCCACGACCAAAGGCAATGGCATCGACTGCCGACAGCTCGATACCCGCCTGAGCCAACAGCTCTTTAATCATCGGCAACAGCTTTTGCGCGTGCAGGCGCGGGATCACCTCGTAGTGGCTCGTGACCTTGCCATCGTGCAACAGGGCAACAGAACAAGCTTCAGTCGCGGTATCCAGGGCCAGCAAGGTGCTCATCGGTGTTCCCGTCAGAATCAGAATTGGAAATAGTGCAGCAGTATAAACAACAACAGCCCGCAAGCGGGCTGTTGTGATGACGCAAAATCGACTTATCAGCTCAACGCTTCAAGCACCTTGGCAGTGATCGATTCTACCGAGCCAACGCCTTCAACGTGGCTGTACTTCGGCTTGCCATGGGCAGCAGCCAGCTTCTGGTAGAAGTCCACCAGCGGCTTGGTTTGCGAATGGTAAACCGACAGGCGATGACGAACGGTTTCTTCGGTGTCGTCCTTGCGCTGTACCAGGTCTTCGCCAGTGGCGTCGTCCTTGCCTTCAACCTTTGGCGGGTTGTAGACGGTGTGGTAAACGCGGCCCGAAGCTTCGTGTACACGACGGCCAGCAATACGCTGAACGATCTCTTCGTCTTCTACTGCAATTTCCAGCACGTGGTCCAGCTCGACACCGGCTTTGACCAAGGCTTCAGCTTGCGGAATGGTGCGCGGGAAACCGTCGAACAGAAAACCGTTTACGCAGTCCGGCTGAGCAATACGCTCTTTGACCAGGTTGATGATCAGGTCGTCGGAGACCAGACCACCGCTGTCCATTACGCCTTTGGCGATCAGGCCCAGCTCGGTGCCGGCTTTAACGGCTGCACGCAACATGTCGCCAGTGGAGATTTGCGGGATGCCAAATTTTTCAGTGATGAACTTTGCCTGAGTACCTTTACCGGCCCCGGGAGCTCCCAGCAGAATTACGCGCATCGATGTGCTCCTCAAATTTTTTATTTAAATGACAACAGACTCGCCTCTTTGGGCCAGTCTCAAAATCGGGTTATGGCTATCAAAACGGCCAAGGGCTGATCAAGATACACAGCAGGCCCGGCCCACACAAGACGCCAAAAGTAGGAAAAATTACAGCTAAACGGGCCTGTGCGGCCGCGTGTCACAGGTCTCAACCCCACAATAAAGTGTCGCGCCCGCGCAGGAATCGGTAGCAACTCTGCCCGGTCCCCACGCCCCCTGGCGCGACATTGGCCGCTCTTTTGCCTTAGCCGGTGTTGCGCAAGCCCGCCGCGATCCCGGCCACAGTTACCAGTAATGCCTGTTCCAGAGGGCTGTCCTGGGCTGCTTGCTGGCGACGCGAGCGCGCCAGAAGCTCGGCCTGCAATAGATGAAGAGGATCAAGGTAAGTGTTGCGTAAACGAATGAATTCAAGGGTCTCCGGGCTATGCGCCATCAACTGCGCCTGACCGGTCAAACCCAGAACCACCGCGCACGCCTGCGACAATAAGTCGCGTAAGTGCGCACCCAATGGCAGCAGTTCCGGGCTCACCAAACGCTCGTCGTAGAGCCGGGCGATATCGGCATCGGCCTTGGCCAGGACCATTTCCAGCATGTCGATGCGAGTGCGGAAGAACGGCCACTGCTCGCGCATTTGCGCCAACTGCTCGCCTTCACCGCGTGCCAGCGCCTGGCTCAACGCGGTTTCCCAGCCCAGCCAGGCGGGTAGCATCAGGCGGGTCTGGGTCCAGCCGAAAATCCACGGGATGGCCCGCAGGCTTTCAATCCCGCCTGCCCGACGCTTGGCCGGACGGCTGCCCAACGGCAAACGGCCCAACTCCTGCTCCGGGGTGGATTGGCGGAAGTACTCGACGAACTGCGGGTTATCGCGCACCACCCCACGGTAGGCCTTGACCCCGTCTGCCGCCAACTCATCCATCAGCGCCCGCCAACCCGGCTCCGGCAGGGGTGGCGGGAGCAAGGTGGCTTCCAGTACAGCGGCCAGATACAGGTTCAGATTTTGCTCGGCGATATCCGGCAGGCCGAACTTGAAGCGAATCATTTCGCCCTGCTCCGTAGTACGGAAACGCCCCGCCACCGACCCCGGCGGCTGCGACAGAATCGCCGCGTGGGCCGGGCCACCGCCACGCCCCACGGTGCCGCCGCGACCATGGAACAAC
This sequence comes from Pseudomonas sp. ML2-2023-6, assembly GCF_037055265.1. NCBI lineage: Bacteria > Pseudomonadati > Pseudomonadota > Gammaproteobacteria > Pseudomonadales > Pseudomonadaceae > Pseudomonas > Pseudomonas sp. ML2-2023-6. The sequence goes on from NZ_CP146347.1 coordinate 4,858,407, forward strand.
AGCAGCTCAACGCTTTGCGCACGGCAGATATTGACCAGGGTTTCCTGCGCTCGATACTGCGCCCAGGCCGCCGCCGTGGTGCCCGCGTCCTTGGCCGAATCGGAGTAGCCAATCATGACTTCCTGCGGGCCATGCAAACGGGCGCGATAACCCGGCAGCAACAGCAAACGCTCGATAACCGGACCTGCATTGTCGAGATCCGCGAGGGTTTCAAACAGCGGTACCACACGCATCGCACGCTCAAGCCCGGCTTCTTTGAGCAGCAGTTGCACCGCCAGCACATCAGAAGCGGCTCCCGCCATCGAAATCACATAAGAACCCAGCGAGGCCCCCGGTGCAGCGGCCACTTCGCGGCATGTTGCCAGGACTTCGGCGGTGTCGGCACCGGGTTTGAAGTAGCCCGGCAGCAGCGGTCGGCGGTTGGCCAGTTCGCGCATCAAGAAGATCAAGCGCGCTTCTTCGTCCCAGTCCTCGTAACGGCCCAGACCCAGATAGTCAGTGATTTCCGTCATTGCCGCCGTGTGGCGAGAGGCGTCCTGACGCACATCGAGACGCACCAAGAACAGGCCAAAGGTTACGGCCCGACGCAGGCAATCAAGCAATGGACCGTCAGCAATGACGCCCATGCCACAGGCATGCAGGGACTGATAACACAGTTGCAACGGCGCCAGCAGATCGCGATTGTCCTGCAACACCGCCTCGGGAGCGCTCTGGTTACTGCTCAGCGCGCTCTGGGCCCAGCTACGGGTAGCGCGCAGGCGCTCACGCAATTGCTTGAGCACGGCCCGATACGGTTCGCCGCTCTCCCCTGCTACGGCCAGCAACGCGGGCGTGGCTTGCTGCATCGAAAGGTCAGCCGCTAGTTTGTCGATATCGCGCAGATACAGATCAGCCGCCATCCAGCGCGCCAGCAGCAGCACCTCACGGGTCACAGTGGCCGTGACATTGGGGTTGCCGTCACGGTCGCCGCCCATCCAGGAAGCAAAACGGATCGGTGCCGCTTCCAGCGGCAAATGCAGCCCGGTGGCCGCATGCAGAGCCTTGTCCGCCTTGCGCAACATGTGCGGCACCGCGTGCCATAACGAATGTTCAATGACCGCAAACCCCCACTTGGCCTCATCGACAGGCGTGGGACGAGTACGACGGATTTCTTCGGTGTGCCAGGCTTCAGCGATCAACCGCTGCAGGCGCTGTTCGATCTCGGTTTTTTCCGCGAGGGTCAGGTCACGATGGTCCTGGGCAGCCAGTTGCTCGGCAATTGCATCGTACTTTTGAATCAAGGTACGCCGGGTCACTTCAGTGGGATGTGCGGTGAGCACCAGCTCGATTTCCAGACGGCCTACCTGACGCGCCAGCGACTCGGCACTATGCCCCTCGGCCAGCAGCCGCTCGAGCAACTGCGGCAACACCAGCGCCTCGAAAGGCTCGGCCTGCCCCTCTTCACGCCGGTGGATGAGCTGGTACTGCTCGGCGATATTGGCCAGGTTCAAAAACTGGTTGAACGCCCGCGCCACCGGCAACACTTCATCGTCGCTCAGGGCATCCAGAATCGCACTCAACTCTTCGCCTGTAGTGCCGCGCCGATCGGCCTTGGCTCCCCGGCGAATAAGCTCGATCTTGGCGAGAAATTCTTCGCCGTATTGGTCACGAATCGTATTACCCAACAGCTCACCCAGCAGGTGAACATCATCGCGCAAGCGTGCATCAATATCGGTCATCAGCAGTTTCTCCAGCGGTATCCGGGGACAGCTCGTGCCCCAAGAGTGCGTTGCAAACGCTGTTTCTGGCAAGCCATCCGCGCCGCCGTACCAGAAAAATGCGCTGACCGAACGGTCAGAATTCTTTTAGGCCATATGCCATCTTTTATTGAACTATTCAAAAAACGCTCCGGTCACAGCCATTAACCATCACCGCTGGAACTCGTGTTCCAACACTCCGGGTGACGCCACCAGTCGTGATGGAATTTGCTGTTTCTAAGGAGTTTCCCAATGGAGTTGAAGACCATGATGACCCGCACTGTCAAAACCACCTCACCACGCCTGCGCGGGCTAAAACTGGCTGCGCTGGCAATCGGCACCAGCTTCGTTTTGGCTGGATGTGCTGGCAACCCGCCGTCGGAACAATACGCAGTGACTCAGTCGGCCGTGAATAACGCCGTGAGCGCGGGCGGTACTGAATATGCGCCGGTGGAAATGAAGTCTGCCCAGGACAAGCTCAAGCAAGCCGAGCTGGCCATGCATGACAAAAAATACGACGAGGCCCGACGCCTGTCCGAACAAGCTGAGTGGGACGCTCGCGTAGCAGAGCGCAAAGCCCAGGCGGCCAAAGCCGAGAAAGCTGTTCAGGATGCTCAGAAAGCCGTGCAGGAATTGCGTCAGGAAGGCATGCGCAGCGTTCAGTAAACGCTGCTGTTTTTTCACTGCACCCGACAACACAGCATTCCTAATCGATAGAAAGGACTAAATATCATGCGCAATACAGTACTGATCCCTGCCCTGTTGGCCCTGAGCGTTGGCCTGGCGGCGTGCTCGCACCAGCCAAACGTCAATCTGGAAAACGCCAAGACCAACTTCTCCGGCCTGCAAACCAACCCTGAAGCCACCAAGGTTGCAGCGCTTGAAACCAAGGACGCCAGCGAATGGCTGGACAAGGCTGAAAAGGCTTATCTGAACAAGGAAGACGAGTCCAAGGTTGACCAGTTGGCCTATCTGACCAACCAGCGTATTGAAGTGGCCAAGCAAACCATCGCGTTGCGCACCGCTGAAAACAACCTGAAAAATGCCGGTGCTGCACGCTCCCAGGCATTGCTTGATGCCCGTGATGCGCAGATCAAGCAACTCAAGGGCATGAACGCCAAGCAAACCGAACGCGGCACGCTGGTCACCTTTGGCGATGTGCTGTTCCAGTTCGGCAAGTCCGATCTGCAACCCAACGGCATGCGCAATATCAACACCTTGGCTGAGTACCTGGTCCAGAACCCGGATCGCAAGGTGATTGTCGAGGGTTACACCGACAGCGTCGGTTCGGCAGCTTTCAACCAGACCTTGTCTGAGCGTCGTGCCGAGTCTGTGCGTAATGCTCTGGTGCGCAAGGGTGTAGACCCAACCCGTATCGTGGCTCAGGGTTATGGCAAGGAATACCCGGTTGCGAGCAACGCCACCGATTCGGGCCGAGCTCAGAACCGCCGCGTTGAAGTGACCATCTCCAACGACAACCAGCCGGTAGCACCACGTTCCTCGATGCAATAAGCCCATGCAAAAAGCCCCGCCTGAGCGATCAGGCGGGGCTTTTTGCTTCTGTACGAACGCGGGCAACTCTGCGTAGCAGCTGCCGAAAGCTGCGTTCGGCGGCGCAGCCGTCGTAAACACTGAAAGCACGGTTTAGCTGAAAAAACGCGAGTTCAGGTTTTACGACGGCTGCGCCGCCGGACGCAGCCTCGTTCCTTCGGCAGCTGCTACAGCTTCGGTGTTTCCTGGCCCAGGCAACGCACCGCTTGTTTCTTGTTATTGACCAATACCCCGGTCAGGCCCTTCTGCTCGGTGTCGAACAGTACGATGATGCCGTCGATGCACTGCGCCACCTGGTTGGCTGGCGTGAGCGAGACTTTGTAGTCTTCACCGGGAATGGTCTTGAGCATGGTGAAGTCGCTGAGCAACAACGCATCTTCAGGCTTGGCGAAGTGCAGATAGCCGTAGTACCACAGAGCACCCACGGTGCCGATGATGCTGCAGATACCTGTGATGATCAGGGGGATGGCGTTGCGTTCTTCACTCATTGTTGGCTCTCGGCTTCAAGTTCGGTGTTCGGTGAGGCGGGGTAGTTGGGAATTTCGCCCAAGCGCCGCACGCCATTAAAGTGTTGCGGGTCATCCAGGTAGCGCAGCATCACCTGACGCCAGGTTGGGTCGGCAAACGTCTGGACGTGACCGCCACGCGTCAGTTGCAGCACCTTTGGCGGGGGCGCAGCTTGATACAGGCGCAAGCCATTGGAAAGCGGCACGATCGGATCATCCAGGCTGTGGAAAATCAGCAGCGGCACGCCGCCCATTTGCGGCATCGCATAAACCGCACTGTCGGCGTCGGGCACCAGCCATGACAACGGCACTTGCAACGGCCAGGTCAGCCAGGACGTGCTCAAGGCAAACTGCCCTACTTCGCGGTAACTGGCCGGAACGCCATCAAGCACCATCGCCTTGATTCGTGCCCGTTGCTGCGGATGTTCACTCAGGTAGTGCACGCCCATCGCGCCCCCCAGGCTCTGCCCCAGCACGATCAGTGGCTGACCTCGAGTTTGCGGTTGTTGCTGCAACCAGTCGAAAGCCGCGTCGATGTCCTGATACACCGCAGGCAAACCCGGTGAGCCCTGCGACAAGCCGTAACCGCGATAGTCGAGCATCAGCACTTGATAGCCCTGCTCTGGCAGCCAGGCAGTAGCGCCCAAGTGGTAAGCCAGGTTGCCGCCATTGCCGTGCAGATGCAGCACCGTGCCCTTGAGCGGCACGCCTTTTTTGGCCGGTAGCCACCAGCCACTCAGGCGCGTGCCATCGGCGGCAGTGAGGGTCACGTCACGATAGTCCAGGCCTGCCGCCGCCGGAGTAATCGGCTGGCCGGGCTCGGGGTAAAACAGCAATGAGCTGCATCCGCTGAGGGTCAACAGCAGGCAGAGTGCAGCCAGGGTTTTCATCTGAGTTGGCACCAGTTGCGAAGGTTGCATTACTTGTAGCAGCTGCCGAAGGCTGCGTTCGGCTGCGCAGCAGTCGTAAAACCGGCAGACGCCGTTGACCTGAAACACCGCGAAACCCGATATTGCGATGGCTTCGCCATCGAACGCAGCCTTCGGCAGCTGCTACGGTTCACGGTGTACGTTACAAAATATTCGAGTAGTCCGCTTCAATACGGTCAAGGCTCAGGTGGTTGAGGAAGTTGGAGAAACACATCCAGGCCGAGAGCGCATTCATGTCGCGGAACTGATCCGGCAAGTATTTGGGCGCAACCACCAGCCCTTCATCCACCAACTGACGCAGGGTGCGCATGTCTTCCAGCGTGGTTTTGCCACAGAACAGCAGCGGCACTTGCTCCAGCTTGCCTTTACGCACGGCCAGCTGAATATAGTTGTAAACCATGATGAAGCCTTTGAGGTAGGACAAGTCTTTGGTGAATGGCAGGCCATTGGGCACTGATCCACGGAAAACTCGGCTCGCGTTGCCATAACTTTCTGGCATCTCAAAACCTTGCTCACGGAAGAACTCATACACCTGCATAAAGTCCGCGCCCTCTTCCACCATATGAATGGCGCGAGTGCGGTTGGTCAGCTTGCGCAGCCGGCTCGGGTAGGACGCAAAGGTGATGATTTCCATCAAAATCGCCAGGCCTTCCTGGGTCACCGTGGACGACGGCGGGCCCTTGGACAGAAAGGTACAGATTGGCTGGTTCAGACCGTTAAGCGTGGTACCCACATGCACCAGGCCCTCATGCACTTCCAGGGCCCGCACATCACGTTCGTTAAACATCGCATCGGTGCGGATCTTGATGTAATCGGCACCCGCTGCCGCGTCCGCAACAATGCCATCGGACTCAAACACCCGGATGGTTTCCTCTGCCTCACCAAATACCTTGTTCAGGCGGCTTTGCAGCAGGTTCACCGCATCTTTGGCGGTCAGGGTCTTGGCTTCGTCCTTGAGCGCGCCGTGGCCGTCGATATTGTCCAGGTAGTCGGACATCATCAAGCCCAGATCGGCCAAGGTCGGATCACCGGCATGGAACGCGTCCGAGGCGGCGCCATACAGTTCCTGGGAAATCAGCCCGAAGTCTTCAGTACCGCGCGCTTCAAGCATGCGCACCACCATCCGGTACTCCTTGCACATGCGGCGCATGATCTGCCCGACCGGGTTGAACTGGCCCAGTTGGCGGGTGATGTCGCGCTCGATGTTCTGGAACTCGGACTTCACCGCGCCCGAGTCAAAGGACAACGGTCGCCCCAGATAATAATCGCGGCTGACCGCAGGCATTTCCTTGCCTTTGGCCTTGAGAAACCCCTGGCGGATGCTGTCGTCCCACTTCACCGCATCCAGTACGCGAATCGGGGTTTGTGCCAACACGATGCGGTCAGACAAGGTGCGGATCGTGCGCTGGTAGTCGTCCACCGGCAGCTTCCTTTAATTAAGAGCGTGCTTGTAATCAAGAACGTTATTTGGCCGCGCGTTTATAGCGGGCTGCTTCGACAAATACGTCGGAATTGGCCGGGTCGTCCAGGTAGGCAAAAACATCGGCCGACGGGCTTTTGATCAAGGTGCCAGGGCCTTCTGCGGTTTCGACCGGATCACCGCTCAACACGGACTGGCCGATAGCCTGCTTGATTTGATCAAGGTCCAGATCGTAGATCACCAGCTCACCGTTATCGGTCAACTCAAAACCGCTCAGCGTGTGATTGCCGCCCAGTTTGGCCGGTATTGCAGCCGAGGCATACCAGCGACTGCCGTGGCGAGCAACGATAAACACATAACGCTCACGGGCCTTGGGTTCGCCCTTGGGGTAGACCACGGCCTGGTATCGGGTTTTGTCGATGGCACTGATCTCAAGATTGCGTGCTTGCCCCCAGGCATCCTTGCTGACCCACTTGCCCAGCAGCTGTTTAGGCGCTGGCTGTGGCGCAAGCGGCGCCTGGCTAAAGGTCACAAGACAACCGTTCAACATCAAAAACGACAATGCCATAAGCATCACGCGCCAAGCTTTCATGCCTGCATCCTTCTATAGAGCGGCCAGCACCAAGTGCATGTAGCGCGTAAGAATAGCCAGCCGGTCGTTATCCGCCTCAGGCTGCGCGCCATCAAGTAGGGCCTGATACTCCATCCGACCGATAATCGCCGTCAAGACTTTGGCATCCTGCTGAGGTTGCCTGGAGCCTAGCACTTCGAAGATCTGGCCGGCGCCCTGCAGGAAAATCTGCTGATGCGAACGTACCAGCACCGCCAGCCGTGGGTTGAACAGTGCCGCCTGATGAAAAGCCTGCTCGGCCATCAGATGCTCGCGACGGGTAAGCATTTGATGCTGAAGATAATCAGCGGTCATCTCGGCGATTTCATCCGCCAGTACGGCACGGGCCCGTTGGCTGCCATCGCCCTTGGCCACCAGGTAGCGCAACTTGCCTTCGGTGCTTTGCCAAAGCTTGGCCATGAACGCAGCACTGCGCTCCACGTACTGAGCGAAGGTGTCATTGAGCAGGTCGTCAATGTCCTTGAAGTAGTAGGTGGTTGCCGACAGTGGCACCCCGGCCTCTGCGGCCACAGCCCGATGCCGTACCCCGCGCACACCGTCGCGGACCACAATGCGCATGGCGGCATCGAGGATCAGTTGGCGGCGCTGCTCGCTGCCATGCCGGCTGGCCTTGCGGCCTTGGTATTGAACACTTTCAGCTACTGCCACGGCGACATTTGCGGCGCCTTCCGGAGACACGACAAGGTTCACGATAAATTCCTTTTAACGTTGATTAACACTCTGTAGATACTCTGTTCCAGGTCAAGCGTGGGAGCGAGCCTGCTCGCGAATGATCTTCGCGAGCAGGCTCGCTCCCACGCTTGAAGTATCTCTGCCGCTGCCGAAGGCTGCCATGGGTTGGGTCTGCGGCCCTTGTCGCAGCCTTCGGCAGCGGCTGCAGGACCCTACATCCCGGGCAATAAAAAGCCGCCTCAAATCGGCGGCTTTTTATTCTGGTGCGTTACGCTTGTGGGCGCATGTGCGGGAACAGGATCACGTCACGAATCGACGGTGAGTTGGTCAACAACATCACCAGACGGTCGATACCGATACCTTCACCGGCAGTCGGCGGCATGCCGTATTCCAGGGCACGTACGAAGTCTGCATCGTAGTGCATGGCTTCGTCGTCGCCTGCGTCTTTATCCGCGACCTGAGCCATAAAGCGCTCAGCCTGATCTTCAGCATCGTTGAGCTCGGAGTAGGCGTTGGCGATTTCACGACCACCGATAAACAGCTCAAAACGGTCAGTGACGTTCGGGTTTTCGTCGTTACGACGAGCCAGCGGCGACACTTCGAACGGGTACTCGGTGATGAAGTGCGGCTGTTCCAGCTTGTGCTCGACCAGTTCTTCGAAAATCATCACTTGCAGCTTGCCCAGACCTTCAAAGCCCAGCACCTTGGCGCCAGCTTTTTTGGCGATGGCGCGAGCCTTGTCGATGTCGTTCAGGTCGTCAGCGGTCAGCTCGGGGTTGTACTTGAGGATCGAGTCGAACACCGACAGACGTACAAATGGTTCGCCGAAGTGGAACACTTTGTCGCCGTACGGCACGTCAGTAGTGCCCAGAACCAGCTGCGCCAGTTCACGGAACAACTCTTCGGTCAGGTCCATGTTGTCTTCGTAGTCGGCGTAAGCCTGATAGAACTCCAACATGGTGAATTCAGGGTTGTGACGAGTCGAAACGCCTTCGTTACGGAAGTTGCGGTTGATCTCGAACACCTTTTCAAAACCGCCTACCACCAGACGCTTGAGGAACAGTTCCGGCGCGATGCGCAGGTACATGTCCATGTCGAGAGCGTTGTGATGGGTTTCGAATGGCTTGGCCGCCGCGCCGCCCGGGATGGTTTGCAGCATCGGCGTTTCCACTTCAAGGAAGTCGCGCGCCATCAGGAAGCTGCGGATGTGGGCGATGACTTGCGAACGCACACGGAAAGTGTGACGCACGTCTTCGTTGACGATCAGGTCAACGTAACGCTGGCGATAGCGCTGCTCGGTGTCGGTCAGGCCGTGGTGCTTGTCCGGCAGCGGGCGCAGGGATTTGGTCAGCAGGCGCACGTCGGTCATTTCAACGTACAGGTCGCCTTTGCCGGAACGGGCCAGGGTGCCAACAGCAGCGATGATGTCGCCCAGGTCCCAGGTTTTCACAGCGGCCAGGGTTTCTTCCGGCAGGGTCTTGCGGTTGACGTAGACCTGGATGCGACCGGTCATGTCCTGGATCACCATGAACGAGCCACGGTTAAGCATGATGCGACCAGCAACCTTGACCGGGATGGCGGCTTCGGCCAGCTCTTCCTTGGTCGCTTGCGCGTACTTCTTCTGCAGGTCGGCGCAGTAGTTGTCACGGCGGAAGTCATTCGGGAAGGCATTACCCTTGGTGCGCTCGGCTGCAAGTTTTTCCTTGCGCAGGGCGATCAGGGCGTTTTCTTCCTGTTGCAGGTCTTGCGGATCGAGTTGTTGGTCGCTCATGTCTTAAAAAATTCCATCACAGGTTCGTTACCCCCACCTTGCGGCGGGGGGAAGCGGGCTTTAGCACGCCTTTTGGGCATCGCACTGGCTTCGCACTTTACGGTTGGTCGCTCGACTTACAGCCCTTGTTTCAGGCTGGCTACCAGGTACTCGTCGATATCGCCGTCGAGCACCTTATCGCAATCACTGCGCTCGATATTGGTACGCAAATCCTTGATACGCGAGGCGTCAAGTACGTACGAGCGGATCTGATGACCCCAGCCGATATCCGACTTGGTGTCTTCCAGCGCCTGGGAAGCGGCATTACGCTTCTGGACTTCCTGCTCGTAGAGACGCGCGCGCAGCATTTTCATCGCGGTGTCTTTGTTCGCATGCTGCGAACGTTCGTTCTGGCAGCTCACCACGGTGTTGCTCGGTACGTGAGTAATACGTACGGCGGAGTCGGTGGTGTTTACGTGCTGACCACCCGCACCGGAGGAGCGATAGGTATCGATCCGCAGGTCCGAGGGGTTGATGTCGATTTCGATGTTGTCGTCGATTTCCGGCGAAACGAATACAGCCGAGAACGAGGTGTGACGACGGTTGCCCGAGTCGTACGGGCTTTTGCGGACCAGACGATGGACGCCAATTTCGGTGCGCAACCAACCAAATGCGTACTCGCCCTTGATATGTACGGTCGCGCCTTTGATCCCGGCAACGTCACCGGCAGACAGCTCCATGATGGTGGCATCGAAGCCGCGCTTGTCGGCCCAGCGCAAATACATCCGCAACAGGATATTGGCCCAGTCTTGCGCTTCGGTACCACCGGAGCCTGCCTGAATGTCCAGGTAAGCGTTGTTGGCGTCCATTTCACCGCGGAACATGCGGCGGAATTCGAGTTTTTCAAGGGCTTCGCGCAGACGTTCCACCTCAGCGGCAACGTCATCTACAGCGGCCTGATCTTCTTCCTCGGCGGACATCAACAGCAGGTCTTTGGCATCGGCCAGACCGGTGTGCATCTCATCAAGGGTTTCAACGATCTGCGCCAGCAGGGAGCGCTCGCGCCCCAGCTCCTGGGCGTACGAAGGGTTGTTCCAGACACTCGGATCTTCAAGCTCGCGATTGACTTCAGTCAGACGCTCATGCTTTTGATCGTAGTCAAAGATACCCCCGAATGGTTTCGGAGCGCTCTGACAGGTCCTTGATGCTGTTAAGGATCGGGTTGATTTCCATGGCTGGCGGCACTCGTAGGCGATTTTTACAAAGCCGGGGAGTATACCGTAAACCAAGCACATCAGCAGCCCGCCTGGCGGGGTTATGGGCAGGAAAATCAACACAAACCGCATCGCCCCAATCGCGAGCAAGCCCGCTCCCACAGATGATCCGGGAGTGATAGCTTATTGACGCATTCCGTCAGCAATCTCATCTTTCCTATGGGGACAAGGTCCTGGAAGGATGTACGCGGTATTCCAATTAACACTAAAACCCTGTAGCCGCTGACGAGCAGCGGCTACAGGAGTGGGTTACTCGATCCCCACCTGGTTACGCCCATTTTTCTTGGCCAGATACAGCCCCTTGTCTGCCGCCGAAATCAGCTCGCGGCAATTGCCGCCCTGTTGCGGGGTCATGGTCGCCAGGCCAATGCTGATGGTCAGGCACTGACCCGCTGTCGGCGAAATATGCGGGATGTTCATGGCTTCGACCGCCATACGCAGCTTTTCAGCTACCAGCCGGGCTCCGCCCTGCGAGGTATTGGGCAGTACGATGGCAAATTCCTCGCCACCATAACGGGCTGGCAAGTCAGACGGTCGGCTGCTGGCATCGCGGATGGCCGAGGCCACTTTGCGCAACGCTTCGTCGCCGTCCAAATGACCAAAACTGTCGTTAAAGGACTTGAAGTAGTCGACATCGATCATCAACAACGACAACTGGGTTTGCTCGCGCATGGCGCGGCGCCACTCCAGTTCCAGATACTCATCGAAGTGCCTGCGGTTGGACAGCCCGGTCAGCCCATCGGAATTCATCAGGCGTTGCAGCACCAGATTGGTGTCCAGCAACTGCTGTTGACTGACCCGCAACGCACGGTAAGCCGCATCACGCTGCAACAGCGTCATGTAAGACCTTGAGTGATAGCGAATCCGCGCCACCAGTTCGATGTTATCCGGCAGTTTCACCAAATAATCATTGGCCCCAGCCGAGAAAGCCGCGCTTTTAATCAGCGGATCCTCCTTGGTGGAAAGCACAATGATCGGAATATTCTGGGTCGCCGGGTGATTGCGGTACGCGCGCACCAGGGTCAGACCGTCAAGCCCCGGCATCACCAGGTCTTGCAAAATCACCGTCGGCTTGATGCGGATGGCCTGAGCAATAGCCTGATGCGGGTCCGCACAAAAGTGAAAATCTATATTTTGCTCAAGAGCAAGCCCACGGCGTACGGCTTCACCGATCATTGCCTGATCGTCTACCAGCAATACCATGGCCGAGTTTTCGTCAGTTTTGACGTCGTCCAACTGCAAGTCATTCATGCGCGTTCACCTGAATTACAACCTTCAAGCCAGTCCTGTCGGGTTTTACCAGTCATTTGGCAAATTTCTCCAGCAAGCGTGGCGCAATCTTGTCCAAGGGGCGGATTTCAACCGCGGCATCGATGGCGGCCGCCGCTTTGGGCATGCCGTACACCGAACTGCTGTACTGATCCTGGGCAATGGTAAGAAAGCCCTGCTGGCGCATAAGCTTGAGGCCTTGAGCCCCGTCACGCCCCATTCCGGTCAACAGCACACCCACCGCATCGCCACTCCAGTGCCGGGCAACACTTTCAAAAAATACATCTATCGAAGGTCGATAAATTTCATTTACCGGCTCGGCGGTATAGGCCAGCGTGCCATTCTTCAATAGCCGGATATGGTGGTTGGTGCCCGCCAGCAGCACGGTCCCCGCCAGAGGCGCTTCACCGTCGAGGGCCAAACGAACATTGAGCCCGCACGAGTTGCTCAGCCACTCGGCCATTCCGGCCGCAAAAACCTGATCAACATGCTGAACCAGCACGATTGCCGCTTCAAAGTTCCTCGGCAGACCTTTGAGCAAGGTTTCGAGCGCTGCCGGGCCGCCTGCCGACGAACCGATCGCCACCAACCCGCCCCGCATACCCGGGACACGAGGCTGGGCGGATACCGGTGGGACACGCTTCTCACCCTGGCCCATCAACCAGCCGACATTGAGGATCTTGCGCAGCAAGGGCGCCGCCGCCTCCTTGGGGTTACTGCCACCCAACACCGGGGTGTCCACCACATCCAGCGCACCAAAACCCATGGCTTCAAATACGCGATGGACGTTTTGCTCGCGATCGATGGTAACGATCACAATGGCGCACGGGCTTTCGGCCATGATCCGGCGCGTGGCTTCGACGCCATCCATCACCGGCATGATCAGGTCCATCAGAATCAGGTCCGGCGTGTTCTCGGCACACAGGCGCACTGCTTCCTCGCCATCTGCGGCGACCCAAATCACCTGATGGGCGGGCTCGAACGCCAGCGCCCGACGCAGGGCTTCAACCGCCAAGGGCATATCATTGACGATGGCGATTCTCATGTTTGGGCTCCTCCAATGAGTTCAACCACTGCATCGAGCAGGGCATCGTCATGGAAACTGGCTTTAGCTAGATAATAGTCGGCTCCTGCATCCAGGCCGCGCCGACGGTCTTCTTCTCGATCCTTGTAAGACACCACCATCACCGGCATCGATTGCAATCGACTGTCACGACGCAACAAAGTGACCAGTTCGATGCCATCCATGCGCGGCATATCGATGTCGGTAATCAACAGATCGAAGTGTTCGGCACGCAAGGCATTCCAACCGTCCATGCCATCCACCGCCACAGCCACTTCATAGCCCCGGTTAAGCAGCAGCTTGCGTTGCAATTCGCGCACCGTCAGCGAGTCATCGACCACCAGAATACGTTTGCGGGTCAGTTCTGCGGTATGCCGATTACGCCGATCGATACGCTCCAGACGTCCGGTGTTGAGTAGTTTGTCGACCGAGCGCAGCATATCTTCAACATCTACGATCAATACGGGGGAACCATCGTCAAGCAAGGCCCCGGCCGCAATGTCCTGCACCTTGCCCAAGCGCGGATCGAGGGGCAATACCACCAGGGTTCGCTCACCGATAAAGCGCTCGACGGCCACGCCATAGACCGCGTCGCGCTCGCGAATCACCACGACTTTCAGGGTTTCATCGTCACTCTGGCTGGGTTGACGCTGCAGCAACTGGCTGGCGGCAACCAGCCCCACATGCCGGCCTTCATGCCAGAAGTGCTGGCGGCCTTCAAGTTGCACGATTTCGTCCGGTTGCAGGTCACGCATACGCTCGATATGCGCCAGCGGGAAGGCATAGGCCTCGTCTGCGACCTCAACCACCAGGCTGCGGACCACGGACAAGGTCAGCGGTACTTCCAGATGGAAGCGGCTACCACGTTGCGCAGTGTGCTCCAGCACAATGGCACCGCGCAGCAGGCGCACCATGTGCTGAACGGCGTCCAGCCCCACGCCACGCCCCGAAACCTCGGTCACGATGTCACGCAGGCTGAACCCCGGCAAAAACAGAAAGGTCAGCAGTTCTTCTTCGCTCAGTTGCGCCACCGTCGACTCGGTAGACAGCTGACGCTCAACGATAGTGCGGCGCAAACGATCCAGATCAACACCGGCCCCGTCATCGCTCAGTTCAAGCACCAGCAAACCGGCCTGGTGGGAGATGCGCAAGCGGATCAAACCTTCGGCAGGTTTACCCGCCAGCAGCCGCTGCTCCGGAGTTTCGATGCCGTGATCGACGGCATTACGCAACAAATGGATCAGTGGCGCTTCAAGCTTTTCCAGTACATCGCGGTCGACCTGAGTTTTTTCGCCTTCGATTTCCAGGCGAATCTGCTTGCCCAAGGCGCGGCCCAAATCACGCACCATGCGCTCCTGCCCGACCAGGACATCGGCAAACGGGCGCATACGACAAGCCAGTGCGGTGTCGTAGAGCAATTGCGCACGCTGACCAGCCTGCCAGCAGAACTCGTCGAGCTCGGCGGTCTGCTCACTGAGCAAGCGCTGCGACTCAGTCAGAATGCGCCGGGCATCTGCCAGCGCCTCTTCGGCTTCATGACTGAGGACCATGGTCTTGAGATGCTCACTGAGCGTATCCATTGCCCGCAGGTTGCTGCCCTGCATGCGTTTGAGGCGCTGTAACGTCACCAGGTAGGGCTTGAGACGCTGGGTTTCTACCAGCGATTTGCTGGACAAATCGAGCAGGCTGTTCAGGCGCTGCGCCGTGACCCGCAACACCCGTTCGCCGCTTTCGGTCAGCCGCTGGGGGCGACGCATTGGCTCTGGCGCAACCTCGGGCTCGGCCTGCAATAACGGCTCAAGCAAAGGTGCGGGGGCGTGCGGCATGGGTGCCAGTAACAGTTGCGACACATCAAATTCGGGCGGTGCCACATGCGCGTTCGCTGGGTCCAGCAACCCGTTCATGAGTGTCACGTAGGCGTCAATATCTGCCGGACCGACGTTGTCACTGCCAGGCGTGGCAATGCGCATCAACAAATCGGTGCCCTGCAACAGAGCATCTATATGCTCGGGTTGCAGGTACAAACGGCCTTCCTGGGCGCTGACCAGGCAGTCTTCCATCACATGGGAAACACTGACCCCGGCGTCCACTCCGACTATCCGGGCTGCGCCCTTTAGCGAGTGTGCCGCACGCATGCAGGCTTCAAGCTGATCGGCCTGCGTCGGGTTGCGCTCAAGCGCCAGCAAACCGGCATTGAGCACCTGGGTTTGCGCCTCGGCCTCAAGGCTGAATAGCTCGAGCAACGAGGCGTCGCGCATTTGCTCGGGGGTCATGTGAGGCTCCGGGTGATTGCGCTCAAAAGTTGCTCTTCATCCAACAAGCGCAGGCTGCGGGTTTTCCACTGCAGCACACCCTGGGTGTATTTGGCGCTGGCATGCTCGCCTGAACTCGACGCCGCTTTTAATTCATGCTCGGCGATGTTGTGAATACCATCCACCTCATCCACCGGCAGTACCACCGCCCCGCCGTGAGCCGCCACAATCAGCATGCGCGGCATGATCCGCAGCGATGTTGCGCCAGGCACCGATGGGTCCAGCCCCAGCAGTTCGACCAGCGACAGGCACGGCACCAATGTGCCGCGCACATTGGCCACACCGCGCAAAGCCCTGGAGCGCTGGTGCGGCAAGGAGTGAATCGACTGCATTTGTGCGACTTCATCCAGGCATCGCGTGGCCAGCCCCAGCCACTCGTCACCCAAACGAAAAATCACCAGCGAGCACGTAGCGACTTTTTCTTCATGCGCCTGTGGTGCATTGAGTTCCTGATGTTCCTGTTCAAATGAGTAACGATCCAGCAAACGGGTCGCGGCACTCGAATAGACGGCGCAGTTACGGCAATGAATATGCTGCTCCAGCAACGGGCAGCTCTTGTCACCGTAGATACCAATACGGTTCCAGCAGTCATCAATGTCTTGTGCTTCGGAGTGGATCAAGTTCTGGGCTGCTAAAGCGCTCATTATTTACGCTCACTGTGGGCGGAACGCCCGTTACGGGCAGCGCGCTCGTTCAAGCGCTGGGCGCCTGCGACATCGCCTTGCGAAGCCAGCAGGGCCGCCAGATGGGCCAGTGCTTCAGAATGTTGAGGCTCCAGGTACAGCGCCTTGCGATAAAAAACCTGTGCCTGGGATGTCTGACCCTGAACATCGCTGAGCAAACCCAGCCAGTAAAACACTTCGGCCTGGGGCTCATGTCGTTGCAAAAATTGTTCGCAGGCGGCCCGTGCCTCATTGCTTTTGCCTTCATTGGCCAAGCTGGCGATTTGCTCCAGCAGCGCTTTCGGTTCATCTGTCAGTGAACTCGGCTTTTGCGCGGTAGAGGTTTGAGGTCGCGGGGCAAAAGGTCGGCTGGCCGGTGGCGGCACTGGCACTGCCCGTTGTGGGCGGATCAACGGCTTGAATTCAGCCAGCACAGGGCGGGCTGCAGGTAATGGCTCACGACTGTGGCAAAAGGCAAACGACTGCGGCGCACCGATCGAGCGCATGCCCAGCCGGCTGAGCAGGTTGCCTTCGGCTGGGCCGATAAACAATACGCCATCATCACGGGTCATGCGCTTGAGTGCATCCAGTGCCTGCTGCTGGGTTTTAAGATCAAAGTAGATCAACAGGTTGCGGCAGAACACGAAGTCAAAAGGCTCGAAGCTGGCCAGCAACATGGGGTCCAGCAAGTTTCCGACATTGAAGCTGACTTGTTCGCATACCCGTGCCGACAGCTGATAACCGTCGTCCTCAAGGCTGAAGTAACGCTCGCGAAAGTCAGTTTGCTGCCCACGAAATGAGTTTTTTCCATACAGCGCTCTCTGCGCCCTCTGCACCGAGAGCGGGCTGACATCCAGCGCTTCGACTTTGAATTGATGCGCTGCAAACCCCGCATCAAACAACGCCATTGCAATCGAATAAGGCTCTTCGCCGGTTGAACACGGCAAGCTCAGAATACGCAGGGCGCGGCGACTGCCGATCTCGGCCAGACGCTCTCTGGCCAGACGCCCCAGCGTGGCAAACGATTCAGGGTAACGAAAGAACCAGGTCTCGGGCACGATCACTGATTCGATCAGGGCTTGCTGCTCATCCTGGGAGCTGAGCAGGTGCTGCCAGTAGCGATCGTTATCGGCCATGTTCAGTGCAGAACAGCGCTGGCGAACGGCACGCTCAATGATTGCCGGGCCGACCGAGGCCACGTCCAGGCCAATGCGCAGCTTCAGGAAATCGAAAAAACGTTGATCGTCACTCATGCGATCACCTGCTCACAAGCACCGTCATCGCTCGCAGGAAACAGCAGTGCATACACAGCGGGGCTAAGCAGGTCATCCACACTCAACCACTGCAATAGCCCTGACTCGTCTTGACGCACCGGCCCCAAGTAAGGTGCATCACGGTTATCCAGACCATAGGGCTGAAAGTCCGCCGGATCACAGCGCAAAGTGTCGCTGGCTTGCTCCAGTAGCATCCCCAGCAATTGGCCGCGATAGTTGACCAGCACCAGCCGGGTGCTGGTACGCGCCACCGCCGCGCTACCAAAGGTCATGGCGCTGATATCGATCACCGGCACCATCCGATTGCGATGAGCAAACACCCCGGCCACCCAAGCGGGTGCCTGGGCAATCGGCTTGAGCGGCGAACGTGCCAGCACTTCGACCACATCTGTGGCCGCCAGTGCGTAGCGTTCACTGGCGATGTAAAACACCAAAAACAGGCGTTCTTTCGACACCTTGGCGCCTGAGTGTTTGGCTAGAAGCTCGCTCATCAGACTTTAAAACGCGAAACGCCGCTGCGCAGCCCAACGGCAACCTGACTGAGTTCGTCGATCGCAAAGCTGGCCTGACGCAAGGACTCGACGGTTTGGCTGCTGGCATCGCCCAGTTGTACCAGTGCAAGATTGATCTGCTCGGCGCCCGTCGCCTGAGCCTGCATGCCTTCATTGACCATCAGCACTCGCGGCGCCAAAGCCTGAACCTGATGAATGATTTGCGACAGTTGCTCGCCTACCTGCTGCACCTCGGACATACCGCGACGTACTTCCTCAGAAAACTTGTCCATGCCCATCACGCCTGCAGAGACCGCTGACTGAATTTCGCGAACCATCTGTTCGATATCGTAAGTGGCCACAGCCGTCTGGTCGGCCAACCGGCGGACTTCAGTGGCGACGACGGCAAAGCCACGACCATACTCACCGGCTTTTTCAGCTTCGATGGCAGCATTGAGTGACAACAGGTTGGTCTGGTCGGCCACTTTGACGATGGTCACCACCACCTGATTAATGTTGCCGGCCTTCTCGTTAAGAATCGCCAGCTTGGCGTTTACCAGATCGGCGGCGCCCATTACCGAGTGCATGGTCTCTTCCATGCGGGCCAGGCCTTGCTGCCCGGAACCGGCCAGTATAGAGGCCTGATCGGCTGCCGAGGTCACTTCGGTCATGGTGCGTACCAAGTCACGGGACGTGGCTGCAATTTCGCGGGACGTGGCGCCAATTTCGGTGGTGGTCGCTGCGGTTTCAGTGGCCGTGGCTTGTTGTTGCTTGGAAGTGGCGGCGATTTCAGTCACTGACGTGGTGACTTGCACCGAAGAGCGCTGAGCTTGAGATACCAGCGAGGTCAGTTCGGCCATCATGTCGTTGAAGCCGGTTTCAACCGCGCCAAACTCATCCTTACGCTCCAGGTTCAAGCGTGAGCTCAAGTCACCGGAACGCATCACCTCCAGAATCGAAACGATGCGCTTCATCGGCGACATAATCGCCCGCAGCAACAGGAAGCCACAGAGGGCCGCCGCCAGCACGGCAATGATCAGCGAAATAATCATGCTTAACTTGGCGGTCAATACCGCATGGGCAATGTTATCGGTCGCAGTCGAGGCCGAATCACGATTGCTGTCGATGACCTCGTTGAGCTGCATGCGGCCGGCCATCCAGGCTGGCGCCAGTTGCTCGGAAAGCACCTTATGGGCCTGTACGAAATCCTTGTTCTGATACAGGTCGAGGACACTGGCCAGCAGTTGATCGTAATCTTTGCGAAGCCCCAGGAACTCATCAAAGCGAGCCCTGTCTTCACCTTCAAAGATAGTCCTGCGGTAATTATCCAGCTCTTTGTTCAAACGTTCCTGGTAGCTGGCGTACAGCTTGC
Organism: Pseudomonas sp. ML2-2023-6; assembly: GCF_037055265.1. Lineage (NCBI taxonomy): Bacteria > Pseudomonadati > Pseudomonadota > Gammaproteobacteria > Pseudomonadales > Pseudomonadaceae > Pseudomonas > Pseudomonas sp. ML2-2023-6. The sequence continues at coordinate 4,877,319 of NZ_CP146347.1, forward strand.
GGTCTTCGTTGGTCAGAGCACGCTGGTTGATAGAACCCACCAGTTCCAGGGTCAAGACATAACTGTCGACCCAGGCGCTGCGAACCATCGAACTGTAATAAACCCCGGGGATCGAGTCGGTGCGTACCGTCTCTTCGCTGCTCTCGATCGACAGCAGGCGCGAGTAAGCAGCAACAACCATCAACAGCATAATGGCGATGATTACCGCAAAGCTCGCCAATATGCGGTGGCGCAACGTCCAGTTCTTCACAGTCGATCCTCGGGGAGCTATACAAAATGATGGTGAGTATAGCCGAGGGTACGCAATGATTCGCACAGCGGTTGAGACGGATCTCACAGCAATAAACAAAAAAACCTACATTTTAAAATATCCAAAACGTGTAGGAGATCTCGATTTGAACTCATTGCTCTGTGGGAGCGATCCTGCTCCCACAGAGCACCGTGATTACGCGTTAAAACGTCAGTGCATTGGTCAGGTCACCCATGGGCGCCTGGCCGCGGGCTTTCATTGCATCGTCGCGCTGCTTGAGGCCATCAAGCATTTCCAACTGATGCACGCGAGTGATCAGGCGCAGGATCGATGCCGTGTCATACACCGTGTGATCCACCGTACCCTTGCGTGCAAAAGGCGACACCACCAATGCCGGAATTCTCGTACCTGGCCCCCAGCGGTCACCCTTGGGCGGAGCGACGTGGTCCCACCAGCCACCGTTTTCGTCCACTGTGAGCACCACCACCATGTTCTCCCATTGCGCACTGTTGCGTAGCACCTTGAGCACGCGATCAAGGTGGCGATCACCAGCAGCTACATCGGCATAACCGGCATGCAGGTTGAGGTTGCCCTGGGGCTTGTAGAAGCACACCGCAGGCAACTTGCCAGCCTCGGCGTCGGCCAAGAAGCGGTTGGTACTTGCCTCGTCCCCCAGGCCACCGTCACGCAGGCGTTTGCTGCGCTCGCTCGGGTTCTCCGGGCCTTGGTTCACGAAGTAGTTGAACGGCTGGTGGTGGTACTGGAAGCCAGGAATTTTGGGAATCCCCTCCGATCCCTTGAACTGCTCCAGCGTGGCCTGCCAAGCACCGGCATACCAAGCCCAGTCGATATTCTTTTGGTTCAGCTTGTCGCCGATATGCTCGTGGGTTTGTGGCACCAGCACGCTCGGCAGGTCGGACTTGGCGTAGTCCGGTCGCTCAGGGTCGCGGATCCAGGTTGGCCAGTAAGGCGGAGCCATGGTGTTTACCGCAAAACCATCGGGTGTCAGTGCGCTTGGGCCGAACTGCGGCGCGCCGGTCATGGCACTGGCCGGTGATTTCTCCAGGGGTTTGAGGCGCGTGCCGGTCGGGTCGTCCCCTTGCAGCACGGCAATCTGGGCTTCGGCAACTGAAGTGCCTGCGTTCGGATAGAACGGCACAGTGGCGCTGATCAGGTACTGGTGGTTGAGAAACGAGCCGCCAAATGCTCCCTGAAAGAAGTTGTCACACAGCACGAATTCCCGCGCCACGTCCCATAGACGCAGCGAATACCGCGTCTGGGCGTAGTAACCCATGGTGAAACCACCGGAGTCTGCCCAAGCGACGAACTGGTCATTCTTGCCGTCGTTGATCTGCATCTGGTTCTGATAAAACACGTGCCACAGGTCGCGGGTCACCAGGTTCAGCGGTAGATCTTCCTGATTGGGCCCTTTGAGGGCGAACGGGGCGTTGGCCAGGTTTTCCTGGTACTGCACACCAGGAGCGTAGGTCACACCATCGACCGTTTGCGGCCCTGTCTGCACTACCCCGCCCCAGACCGGTGGCAAGGTCTGTAACAGGCTACCGTCGCGGTCGCGCTGTTGGTAATCGGCGGGCTTTAGTGCCGACAACGGCTTCTCGACGCCGGGAAAGTTGGCGAACAGATTATTGAAACTGCGGTTCTCGGCATAGATCACCACGATGGTCTTGACCTGTTCGTGGAGCTTGCTGTCCAGTTCGGCAGGCGTCAGCGGCGCCGTTTTGGCGGGACTGTCAGGCCCTGATCCACCATAAGCGCTCAAGGTGGCTGCGCCTACGCCCAGTGCAGCGGCACCGGCGAGAAACCGACGGCGGCTGCTATCCGCCGGGAGTTGGGTGTCCTGGTCTGTCTCGTCGCTCATTACAGATTCCTGATCAAACGTAACAAAATATTTCTTGCGGGCAAGCTAGCAGGAGATTATGACGGCGAAGTGGCAGCGGTTCGCAGAAAAGAGCTGCGAGTTGGCATAAACAGGGGGGGGGTTAGACAGGAACGCCCCGGGCCATTGCGGACCGGGGCGCTGAAATAGACATACCGCAGAGGGCTTTAGCCCTGGGCCTGTTTGACCTGTGCTTCCAGCTCGGCCTTGAGGCCAGGGTCGAGCTTGAGCTGCTTGGCCAGCTCTTCCAGGTATGCACGCTCCATAAAATGCTCTTCATCCACCAGGATCAGGCTGGCGATATACATTTCGGCGGCTATTTCCGGAGTGCTGGCGGCACTTGCCACCTCCGCAGGGTCCAGCGGTTTGTTCAGCTCTGCTTGCAGCCACTGGCGCAACGCAGGGTCGCCATTCAATTTGCTCAGCTCGCCATCGATCAACTGCCGCTCGCGCTCATCGACATGACCATCCGCCTTGGCGGCAGCCACCAGGGCCTTGAGGATCGCCTGGCTATGTTGCTCGACTTGCGCCGGCGCTACGCGGTCAATGGTTTGTGGTTCGGTTTGCGGTGCAGTGCCCTGATTGGCCTGCCAGTTGCCATAGGCTTTGTAGGCCAGCACGCCCAATGCGGCCAAGCCACCATAGGTCAACGCCTGACCGCCATACTTGCGCGCGCTTTTGTTTCCCAGCAGCAAGCCCAGGGCACTGGCTGCCAACGCACCGCCTCCGGCACCTGAGAGCAAACCGCCCAACCCACCAGAGCCGAGCAAATCACCCAGGCCCCCTTTGCTGGAACTGGAAGCGCTACCTTGAGCGCCGGTTTTTTTCTCCAGCATTTGCTGGCCGGATTTCAGTAACTGATCAAGCAATCCTCGCGTACTCATAAACATCCTCTCGCAACAGGGTTCAAGGGAGCCAGAAAACCCGCCACCAGGCGGGTTTAGCGTGAAAAAAACGTCGAATCAGTCGCGCAGATCGGACTCATGGATCGGCTGATCACGGTGAGTAGCACGCTGATACTGGGCTGGCCAAGTGGCCTTTTTACCGCCCAGGTCATCGTCTGCGTGCAGCGCCCAGTACGGGTCGCGCAACAGCTCACGGGCCAGCAGAATCAGGTTGGCCTGACCGGTGCGCAGAATATGCTCGGCCTGCGCAGGCTCGGTAATCATCCCCACCGTACCGGTGGCGATACAAGCTTCTTTGCGTACACGTTCGGCAAAGCGTGTCTGATAACCCGGCCCGACCGGAATCTCGGCCGCCGCCGCAGTCCCCCCCGAAGATACATCGATCAGGTCAACGCCCAGCACCTTGAGACGTCGTGCCAGCTCAACGGTTTCATCCGGGTTCCAACCGTCTTCCACCCAGTCGGTGGCCGAGACCCGCACAAACAGCGGCAACTCTTGTGGCCACACCTCGCGTACAGCCTCGGTCACTTGCAGCACCAGACGAATGCGGTTCTCGAAAGAGCCACCATATTGGTCACGACGCTGGTTGCTCAAAGGCGAAAGGAATTGATGCAGCAGATAACCATGGGCCGCGTGTATTTCAACCACCGAGAAACCCGCCTCGAGCGCCCGTTTGGCGGCGGCGACAAAGGCCTGGATCACCTCACTGATCTGGGCTTCGTCCAACTGCGTCGGCGCAGTGTGCTGTGGGTCGAAAGCAATTGGCGAAGGCCCGACGGGCACCCAGCCGCCCTCCTCCACCTTGACGCTGCCGTGCTTGCCTAACCAGGGCCGATGGGTACTGGCCTTGCGCCCGGCATGCGCCAGCTGGATACCGGCCACGGCCCCTTGAGCGCGAATAAAGCGGGTAATGCGTTGCAGGGGTTCGATCTGTTCGTCATTCCACAACCCAAGGTCCTGGGCGGTGATACGTCCCTCAGGGACTACGGCGGTGGCTTCGGTAAAAATCAGCCCAGCGCCACCAACAGCGCGGCTACCCAGATGGACTAGATGCCAGTCATTGGCCAGCCCGTCGACGCTGGAGTACTGGCACATTGGCGAGACCGCAATGCGGTTAATAAGGGTCAGTTGACGCAGGGTGTAGGGTTCGAGCAGCAGACTCATGGGTCACCTCTAATTCCAGTGGGCGGGCTCCAGATACTTCGTTAGAGCCTAGTCGACATCACTGGATGAGGGGGAGTTCAGTACAAAACCTGTAGCGACTCTAATAGGGGCGCAAGTCCTCGTAGCCGCTGACGAGCTCCGCGAGGCTGCGTTCGGGTGCGTAGCAGCCGCAAAGCCTGGCATTGCGGTAGTTCAGACAAATCCTTGATTCAGGATTCACGGGCGCTGCGCACCCGAACGCAGCCTCGCGGAGCTCGACAGCTGCTACAAAAAAGTTTGCGGGCGTGAGTTAGCGCGGTTCGATATGGGCAATCATCAGTTGCACAGTTTCATTGCCGCGGAACTCGTTGAGGTCGAGTTTGTAGGCCAGCTCGACCCAGCGAATGGTCGGGTTCGGCCACACGTCGCGATCAATCCCGAAAGCGATGCCGTCAAGCTTTACGCTGCCGCATTCGGTTTTGAGCACAACTTTCAAATGCCGCTCGCCAACGATGCGTTGCTCTACCAGCTGGAACACCCCGTGAAACAACGGCTCGGGGAAGTGCTGCCCCCACGGGCCAGCATTGCGCAGAGCCCGCGCCAGCTCCAGATGAAACTCTTCAACCGCCAGGCTGCCGTCGGACAACATGCGCCCCGTGAGGTCTTCTTCACGCAATTGACGTCGGACTTCGGCATCAAATGCCTCGCAAAACAGAGGGAAGTTGGCCTCGGGCAAGGTCAAGCCGGCAGCCATCGCATGCCCACCGTATTTGCTGATCAAGTCCGGGTGTTGTGCGGCCACCACGCTGAGCGCATCACGAATATGAAACCCAGGCACCGAACGTCCGGAGCCTTTGAGCATGCCGTCGCCCGCATCGGCAAAAGCGAAGGTCGGCCGGAAGTACTTCTCCTTGAGACGCGAAGCCAGAATCCCGATCACTCCCTGGTGCCACTCAGGGTCAAACAGGCACAAGCCAAACGGCATGCTGTCGATGGTCAGGTCCTTGAGCTGGGCCAGAGCTTCACGCTGCATGCCTTGCTCAATGGATTTGCGGTCCTGATTCATCTCGTCCAGTTGCGCGGCCATTTCTCGCGCCGCATTGGCATCATCGGTGAGCAAGCATTCGATGCCCAGGCTCATGTCGTCCAGACGCCCGGCGGCGTTCAGACGTGGCCCCAGAATAAAGCCCAGATCGGTCGAGGTGATTTTTGAAGGGTCACGCTTGGCCACCTCCAAAATCGCCTTGAGCCCCGGACGAGCACGCCCGGCACGGATTCGCTCAAGTCCCTGATGCACCAAAATCCGGTTATTGGCATCCAGCGGCACCACGTCGGCCACGCTGCCCAGTGCCACCAGATCCAGCAATTCGGCGATATTCGGCGCCTTGCTGTTCTGGTACCAGCCCAGGCTGTTCAAGCGCGCACGCAAAGCGATCAGTACATAAAAGATCACCCCTACCCCAGCCAGCGCCTTGCTCGGAAAATCGCAGCCGGGCTGGTTGGGATTGACGATGGCGTCAGCCGCTGGCAACTCGTTGCCCGGCAAGTGGTGGTCGGTCACCAGCACGCTTAACCCGGCCTTTTTCGCCGCGGCTACACCTTCGATACTGGAGATGCCGTTGTCGACCGTGATCAGCAACTGCGGAGTACGGGTCAGCGCGACTTCGACGATTTCCGGGGTCAGGCCGTAGCCGTATTCGAAGCGGTTCGGCACCAAATAATCGACATGGGCCGCCCCCAGCAACCGCAAACCGAGCATACCGACGGTGCTGGCCGTGGCACCGTCGGCGTCAAAATCGCCGACGATCAAGATGCGCTGACGCTGTTCGAGCGCCACTACCAGCAAATCCACGGCGGCATCGATGCCCTTGAGCTGCTGATACGGGATCAGCCGCGCCAGGCTTTTATCCAGTTCAGCCTGAGACTGCACGCCCCGTGCCGCGTAAAGACGCGTCAGCAGGGTTGGCATTTCGCCCAGAAAAGGCAGGATTTGAGGCAGTGGGCGAGGTTCGATGCGCATAAGCGGGTGATAGGTCTCTAGATCGTAAAAAAATGGTGCGGCTTAGCGTTCGCCTTGCAGCCACTGCAATTGCACTTCGTGCTGGCCGCGATCGTCGGTCACGAAGATCGTGCCTTCGCTGATCATCACGTCCCACTTGATAACTCGTGGCATGTCTTTGGCCAGTATTTCAAGAATCTCTTGCGGGACGGCAGCGATATTGACGTTTTTCAGGTTTTTGATCGCTGGAATCACCTTGCCTTCCCACACGCGCAAGCTGCCATAGGCCAGCAAGCTGGTGCGCTCAGTGCGGCGCGAACACCAGGTCAGGCGGTCAGAATCAGGCTGGCCGACTTCGATCCAGTGCAAAACACGGTCATCCAAGCTTTTTTCCCACAAGGCTGGTTCGTCAACATCAGACAGACCACGACCAAAAGACAGCTGCTCGTTGTACCAGAAGGCGTAGGCCAGAAGGCGCACGGTCATGCGTTCTTCGGTCTCCGAAGGATGACGGGCGATGGTCTGCTTGACGCTTTCATAGACCCCGCGATCGAGATCGGTAAGGTTGAGTTCAAACTTGTAGGTCGTGGACGGCTGTGCCATGAACGGGCTTCTTGATACGGAGAAAGGCGGCAAGTCTAACCGATACACTGTCATTCAACGAATCGGCCAGCTTCTTGCGAGCGCTCGGCTATGTTAAAAGGCTGTACTCGCTCGCTCCCCCCGGACAAGGATTGCACATGACGCTCGCCACCAAACCCCTTTCGGGCCTCAAAGTCGTCGAACTGGGCACCCTGATCGCAGGGCCTTTTGCATCACGCATTTGCGCCGAATTTGGCGCACAGGTGATCAAGGTCGAATCCCCGGATGGCGGAGACCCACTGCGCAAGTGGCGCAAGCTATACGAAGGCACGTCGTTGTGGTGGTTCGTCCAGGCGCGCAACAAGAAATCCCTGACTTTGAACCTCAAGCACCCTGACGGCCTGAACATCCTCAAGGCATTGCTGGCGGACGCCGATATCCTGATCGAAAACTTCCGCCCCGGCGTGCTGGAAAAACTCGGCCTGGGCTGGGATGTGCTGCACGCGCTGAACCCGAAACTGGTGATGGTCCGCCTCTCCGGCTTTGGTCAAACCGGCCCGATGAAAGACCAGCCGGGGTTTGGCGCGGTCGGCGAATCCATGGGCGGGCTGCGCTACATCACTGGCTTTGAGGATCGCCCGCCGGTGCGCACCGGCATCTCGATTGGCGACTCGATTGCCGCACTGTGGGGCGTGATTGGTGCCCTGATGGCTTTACGTCATCGCGAAGTTAACGGGGGGCTGGGCCAGGTGGTGGATGTGGCGCTCTACGAGGCCATTTTTGCCATGATGGAAAGCATGGTGCCCGAGTTCGATGTCTTCGGTTTTATCCGTGAGCGAAAGGGCAACATCATGCCGGGCATTACCCCGTCTTCGATCCATACCAGCCTGGACGGCAAGCACATTCAGATCGGCGCCAATGGCGACGCAATCTTCAAACGCTTTATGCAGATCATTGGTCGTGATGACCTGGCAAATGACCCGGCACTTGCCAGCAATGATGGCCGAGATGGACGTCGTGATGAGCTGTACGGGGTTATTGACCGCTGGGTCGGCTCGTTACCGTTGGAGACAGTGCTTGAGCGGCTGGGCACGGCACAAGTGCCCGCCAGCCGTATTTTCTCGGCAGAAGACATGTTCACTGACCCACAGTTTTTAGCCCGTGAAATGTTTCTGCAAGCCAGGCTGCCTGACGGTAAAGACTTCAAAATGCCCGGCATCGTACCCAAGCTGTCTGATACCCCCGGCTCTGCAGATTGGGTTGGACCCGAACTGGGTGCCCACAATGATGAAGTATTAGGCAGCTTGGGGTACGACGCCGCCGCAATCGCCAACCTCAAGCAAACCGGTGCCATTTAGGCTGATGGCCCATTCCTGGTGGGACCGAAGGAGATCAGCACAATGACTCATCGCTCGAAGTGGCGAAGCCCTTGGGCAGGCCTGATCACCTCGCTTTTACTGGCATGGACGCCCTGCAGCCAGGCCGAGCAACAGCTCATCTGGCTGATGCGTGACTTGCCGCCATTGACCGTGTTCTACGGCCCGCAGAAAGGTCAGGGCATCATCGATCAAGTGACGCAGATCCTGATAGATAGCATGCCGCAGTACCAACACGTGGTCATGCCGGTTAACCGCGCCCGCGCCCTGCAAATGCTTGCAGAGCCGTCTCTGACCTGCGATCCGGCCCTGATCTGGAACCCTGCCCGGGCCCGCTCGATTATCTACTCCGTGCCTGTTGCGGTTTTACACAGCAATGGCATGGCGATTCTGCGCAAGGACCAACAACTGATCGCCCCCTTTGTCCATGATGACAAGGTGGACTTGCCGAGCCTGTTAAATGCTCAAGCCTTGAAGCTTGGGCTCATCGCCAAACGTAGCTATGGCGTGTGGGTTGACGAGTTGCTGTCACAGAGCCCGGCGAGCCAGTTTTTCATGCATTACGGCAACGACCCGCTGGGCAGTCTGTTGCAGATGCAGCATGCAGGTCGCATCCAGGCGCTACTGGGATATTGGCCGGAAATTCAGGCCAAGATCAGCCAACAGGGCTTGTCGTCCGAAACAATGGTGTTTTACCCCATTCAGGGTGCCCCCGAGTATCAAACCATTTACGTCGGCTGTTCGGACACACCTGACGGTCGCGAAGTCATTCGCAACGTTAATGCGGTACTTACCAAAATCGGGCCGATGCACTTGCCACATCCGGATCCGCAGTGACAAAAAAACCATAAAAAAACCCCGAGAAGTGGGGAGACAACTCGGGGTTTAACAAGGTCAAGATGACCTGCTCAACAGGCTACAAACATCGGAGCAATATGCTTGATCCTGCCGATGCAAAATCAGACACGCAGAAATCGCAGGAAGTTCCCCCGGCATATGCAATTAATTCGCACTACCCGTTCTCAAAAAGGAACTCCGGTATGACTCCAGCAATTGCCCCAACCCGCCTATGGTTACGGGCTTGGGCAAGCAACCCAACACCTTGAGACCTTGCTTGCGAGCCATACAGACCGCCATTTCGACGACTTGAGGCTCAGTAGCATTCAGGATGATCAAAGCACTCGCTTTACGCTTCAGCGCCAACTCGCTGATCAGCTCCAGACCTGATGCCCCTTGCATATTTAGATCACAAATGGCGACATCGATGCCCCCGCTCTTGAGCAAAGAGTTGCGGGCGCAATCCACGCTTACGGCCGTCAGCACGTCGAAAATACGGAATGCGTTGAGCATCTGATGCAGCACCATCAACTGAAATGGGTTGTCTTCAAGAATCAATACTTTCAGAGGTCGCATCATGGGCCTTCAGACATAAACCTACTGTTATCGAGGAGATCAACCTTAGTAGGCCTAACGACCAAGAAACATCGGACATATCCGAAAAAGCAGGGGGAAGTTCAAAAAACTGTATTTAACCTTTGAAACCAGTCTCACGAGTCCCACTTTCTGGCTTCATGCTCATCAAACCACCCTCCTACCAAGCCCTCCAAACGTCCGGAAACGGAGTAAAACGGGACGGTCCACTGATAGATCTCCATACCTCCCGATTTAAACTCCACCCAACGCTTCTGGTAGTAAGGCCTTCGGCTTTGCAGCATGTGCATGATTTCGCCCTGAAACTGCTGGGCCAGTTGATCAGGAAACAAATTGACGTCCGTGACCTTCAGCCCGCAAATCTGCGCCAGATTGACCGATAACCGCTCTTCATAGCATTGATTGCAGGTGAGCAACTGACCTTCAAGGCCCAGCACAAAGATCGGGCTGGGGATGCCATCCAGATAACGCTGGCTGAGCTCCAGCTGCGCCTGCAGGGCTTGTTCAAGCTGGCGCCCAATAATCAGTTGCCTACGTAAAAATCGGTTGTATGAAAACAGCATGAGGCCGACTACCAGCAAACCCGCTATCGCCCAGTACAGCCACTCGGAATGATACAAGCCACTGTCGATAACAAGCGGTTTGCCAACGCCCCCCAGCCAGTTGGCTCTCAACGCGCGAAATTCGGTCACTGGTATGGCCTCCAGAGCCTTGTTCATGATGCTGAGCAGCTCAGGGTACTGGTCGGGTATCGAAAAACTGGCGGCAGCCCAGCGCCCGTCCACACTGCGCCCGACCTTGAGACGCCCCGGCGGATACAAATGCGCCTGGGTCTCGCTCTGGACGGTCGCATCCGCCTCGCCCTGAGCGACCGCGTGGCGCGCCTGGGCATAGGTATCGACCAGCCGCAGGGTGATTGCAGGGTATTCACGTCGAACCAAGTCTTCGAGGGCATGCCTTGCTGGAAGCACCAGGGTTTTTCCGGATAGCTGGTCCAATGACCCCAGGCGAGAATCATTGACGCGCACGACAAAAACCCAGGGAGCGCCACCGTAGGAATGGGTGAAGTTCAAATAGGCTTTGCGCTCACGACTTCTGGAGAGGCTGGCGTTCATTTGCGCCTTGCCGCTTTTGAGCATGGCCAAGGTTTGCGCGGTTGAAAACACCTCTTTATGCACAAACTGCAAGCCGGTCATGCGTGAAATACGCGCCAGAATATCAATGCTCAACCCCGCCCATCGACCGTCCCCGGTCCTGAAGGAGTACAACGCAAACTGCTGTGTAGCCAGGGTCACAACCGGATTACGCGCGATCCACTCCCGCTCGCCAGGCAGCAGGTTGATGCGTTGTTGCGCAATGCTGCCTTCAAGGCCGGTCGTCCAGCGGGAAAGGACCATGCGCGAGGTGCTCTCATCAAGGCTGGACAGGGCTTTTTCGATCAGGGAAGCAAGCTGAGGGTCAGAACGACGGGATGCAAATGCGAGTCCGTAAACAGGTAACGCGCTGTCCCCGATAATGTGCAGTTGCGAATAAGGCCGAATGCTTTTGAATGACTGCACAATGAGTTCATTACCGATAAACGCATCAACGCCCCCTTCTGCCAGTGTTTCCATCGCACTGTGCAAATCGGGAATGTTTATGATCTCACTGTCAGGGTAAAACGCATGGACGGTCAGAATATCGACGTAGCCATCGACCACCCCGATTTTTTTACCGGCCCAGCCTGTAACCGGTTTAGCCTCACCTGCACGGCCGACCAGAACCAGCCGATCAGTCATGTACTCCTGGGAAAAAGTGATCCCCTCGACCCCTCGTTCAAAACCACTGGCACTGGTCAGAATGTCGATCTTCCCGGCCAACAGCTCTGCAACGGCTTGATCGCGTTTTCTGAAACCAAGGACTTCAACAGTTGCACCCAGTTTGTCGCGCACGATACTGAGGTAATCGGCACTGAGGCCTTGATATTGATTGCGGTCATTGGTGATATCGACAGGTTCGTGATCGCCGAGGGCGATACCAACCCGCAGCGCGCCATGATTGGCCAGCCATTGCTGATCAGCGGCATCCAGTTGCAGCGGCTTGAACTCGACAGGGCCTGTTCCAAGGCTCAAGGGCAATCCGTGGTTGCCAATGGCCTGCGGCATAACGCTTAAAAAGCCCATAAACAGCACTAGGCGCATCCATGTTTCAGATGCCCGGCGAAGACGTGACATGACAGCATCCTTGACTGAGCGCTCGCCAGCATACGGGGGCGAAAACCGAACAAGTCTGCCATGCACAAACAAAAAAGCCCGTCAGATGACGGGCTTCAAAACGCGTAAGACGAATGCCTTTAAAGGGCCTTGCCGCGATTGCCATGCTGGCTGACAAAGGCCTGAACAGCCTTGAGGTCATTGGCCAACACCGTGTAGCGCTCCTCTCGTTCAAACAAGTCAGAAAGGTGCGACGGCAGTTCAAGGGTTTTTCCTATGCCTGCTTGTTCAACCGCATCAGGGAACTTGACCGGGTGCGCAGTGCCCAGGATAACCATTGGAATATCCAGGCTACGACGGCATTCGCGGGCGGCACGCACACCGATGGCAGTGTGCGGGTCCAGCACTTCGCCGCTCTCGGCAAATACCTGGGCGATGGTTTCGCACGTTTGCTCATCATCCACCGCCAGCGAGTCGAACAGGCGACGCGCTTCGGTCCAGCGGTCATCTTCAACGCTGAAGTTGCCGGTTTGCTTGAAGGTATCCATCAGGCCGGCAACTGCCGCGCCATTGCGACCGTGAAGGTCGAACAACAGACGCTCGAAGTTCGATGACACCATGATGTCCATCGACGGCGACAGGGTCGCGTGCAGGGTGTCCTTGGCGTACTGATTGCCGCTCATGAAACGATGCAGGATGTCGTTGCGATTGGTGGCAACGATCAACTGGTTGATCGGCAGACCCATGTTGCGTGCCAGGTAGCCCGCAAAAATATCGCCAAAGTTGCCGGTAGGCACCGAGAACGACACGGAACGGTGCGGCCCGCCCAGTTGCAGGGCTGCATGGAAGTAGTAAACGATCTGGGCCATGATTCGCGCCCAGTTGATCGAGTTCACGGCAACCAGGCGCGTGCCCTTGAGGAAACCCTGATCGGCGAAGCTGGCCTTGACCATTTCCTGGCAGTCATCGAAGTTGCCTTCGATGGCGAGGTTATGGATGTTGTCACCGAACAGTGTGGTCATCTGGCGACGCTGCACTTCCGACACCCGGTTATTGGGGTGCAGGATGAAAATATCGACGTTTTCGCAATGCTTGCAGCCTTCAATCGCAGCCGAGCCAGTATCACCGGAAGTCGCACCGACAATGACTACGCGCTCGCCACGTTTTTCCAACACGTAGTCAAGCAAACGACCGAGCAGTTGCAGGGCAAAATCCTTGAACGCCAGGGTCGGGCCGTGGAACAGTTCAAGCACCCATTCATTGCCATTGAGCTGGCGCAGTGGTGCTACCGCTGCGTGGGAAAACGCACCGTAGGTTTCTTCGAGAATCTTTTTGAAGTCCGCGTCCGGGATGCTGCCGGCAACAAACGGGCGCATCACCCGAAACGCCAACTCGTGGTACGGCAAACCTGCCCAGGAAGCGATTTCTTCCTGGGTAAAACGCGGCAGGTTTTCCGGTACATACAAACCGCCATCACTGGCCAGACCGGCCAGCAATACATCTTCAAAATTCAGGGCCGGTGCCTGGCCACGGGTGCTGATATAGCGCATGTCTTCAAACCTTCGGTTTGAGCGCCAAGCGGCTTGGAGCCTGCCGCTTGGCGCCATCAATTAATTTAGGTGTTCAACGCGGATACGAACCACTGGGCCCACTACACCCTGCAACGCTTCAAGCGCCGCAATGGCATCGTTGATGTGCTGCTCGATAACACGATGGGTCAGCAGGATCATTGGCACCAGACCGTCGTGCTCTTCGACTTCTTTCTGCATGATCGATTCGATATTGATGCCACGCTCGGACAAGATACTGGCCACTTGAGCCAACACACCAGGGTGATCTTTAGCCTGGATGCGCAAGTAGTAGGCGCTTTCGCAGGCCTCGATCGGCAGAATCGGGTGATCCGACAGCGAGTCCGGCTGGAAGGCCAAGTGCGGTACGCGGTTTTCAGGGTCGCTGGTCATGGCGCGAACCACATCAACCAGGTCGGCAATCACTGACGAAGCGGTAGGCTCCATGCCAGCGCCAGCACCGTAGAACAGGGTCGAACCGGCAGCGTCACCATTGACCATTACTGCGTTCATTACGCCATTCACATTGGCGATCAGACGGTCAGCCGGGATCAGCGTCGGGTGCACACGCAACTCGATACCGTTGGGAGTAATGCGCGCAACGCCCAGGTGTTTGATGCGATAGCCCAAGGCTTCTGCGTAATTCACATCCGCGGTTGTCAGTTTGGTGATGCCTTCGGTGTAGGCCTTGTCAAACTGCAGCGGAATGCCGAAGGCAATCGACGCCAGAATGGTCAGTTTGTGTGCCGCATCGATACCTTCAACATCGAACGTCGGATCCGCTTCGGCGTAACCCAGTGCTTGCGCCTCAGCCAGCACGTCTTCGAAGGTACGGCCTTTTTCGCGCATCTCGGTGAGGATGAAGTTGCCGGTGCCATTGATGATGCCCGCCACCCAGTTGATGCGGTTGGCCGACAGGCCTTCACGAATCGCCTTGATTACTGGAATGCCGCCTGCAACGGCAGCTTCGAACGCGACGATCACGCCCTTTTCCTGAGCCTTGGCAAAAATTTCATTGCCGTGAACGGCAATCAGCGCCTTGTTGGCAGTGACCACGTGCTTGCCGTTTTCGATGGCTTTGAGCACCAGCTCACGGGCGATGGTGTAACCGCCAATCAGCTCGATAACAATGTCGATTTCAGGGTTGGTCGCAACAGCGAAGACATCGTTGGTAATGGGGGTACCGGTAATGTCGCACTGAGGGTTTGGCGTACGCATTGCAATTTGCGCAACCTGGATACCACGCCCGGCACGGCGGGCAATCTCCTCGGCGTTACGCTTTAGTACGTTGAAGGTGCCGCCACCGACGGTCCCGAGCCCACAGATACCTACTTTGACCGGATTCACGCTGAACTCCCCATAAAACGGCCGACTCAAGGTCGGCCGTGGAAAACAACCGTGGATCACCACGGTTCTCTATTAATAGCCGGGCAGTGGAACTGCCCCGCCATGATCGTCAAAGGCTTACCGTGACGACGCAGGATTATTTAACACTGAGTGCCAGCTTGCCAACCTGTGCAGCAGGCTGATAACCCGGAATTACCTGACCGTCAGCCAAAACAATGGCTGGCGTGCCGTTTACTCCGATGGACTGGCCCATCGCAAACTGCTTGGCAACCGGGTTGGCGCATTTTGGCGCCTCGACCGTTTTGCCATCAGTCATTTTGTCCATCGCGCCTTTCTTGTCCTTGGAGCACCAGACCGCTTGCAACTGCTGGTCGCCCGGAGAACCAAGACCCTGACGTGGGAACGCAACATAGCGCACTTCAATCCCCATTTTGTTCAGTTCCGGGACTTCGGCGTGCAATTTGTGGCAATAAGGACAGGTAGTGTCGGTAAATACCGTGATGTGCGACTTGGTTTCGCCAATTGCAGGGTAAACAACGGTTTCTGCAACCGGAATACCATTGATCAACTTGGCGACGCCAACACGCTCGGCCTGCTCGGTCAGGTTGACCGGCTTACCGTCCTTGAGTTGAAACATATAGCCTTGAACGATGAACTGTCCATCGGCACTGGCGTACAGCACGCGGCTGCCTTTAAGTTTGACCTCATACAGGCCAGCCATCGGGCTTGCGCTGATGCTCTCGACCGGAACATCCAGTTGCAGTGTTTCAAGGCTCTTGCGAATAGCTTGCTCGGCGCCGGTATCGGCGAACGAGAACGTACTGACCAACGCAATGGCTGCGGCGGCAAAAATTTGGGTCACACGCATGGGAACTCCTGAAGACGGACAAAGCGGCCAAATCTCAGCACCCGTCCTGAAACAGCGGGTTTGGGCGGCGCACTTTCTAAACCGGCAAAGCCTACCACAGATGACTTGCATGACCGACTCTGACTGACACAAGACACCTAGCCACGCGGGTGATGGCGGGCGTGCAAGTCTTGCAGACGAGCACGGGCGACATGGGTGTAAATCTGCGTTGTGGACAGGTCACTGTGGCCCAGCAGCATTTGCACCACTCGCAAATCGGCGCCGTGGTTGAGCAAATGGGTGGCGAAAGCATGACGTAAGGTATGGGGCGACAGCGACTTGTCGATCCCCGCGACTTTGGCCTGATGCTTGATGCGGTGCCAAAAAGTCTGGCGAGTCATTTGCTCACCGCGCTGGCTGGGGAACAACACATCACTGGGGCGACCGCCGAGCAACTCATGCCGGGCATCACGCATGTAACGCTCGACCCAGACGATGGCCTCCTCTCCCATCGGCACCAGACGCTCCTTGCTGCCCTTGCCCATCACCCGCAATACCCCCTGGCGCAGATTGACCTGCTCCAGGGTCAGGCTGATCAACTCGGTGACCCGCAGGCCGCAGGCATACAGCACTTCGAGCATCGCCCGATCCCGTTGACCGATAACCTCGCTCAGATCGGGCGCAGCGAGCAGCGCTTCAACGTCAGCCTCTGACAGCGACTTGGGCAACGGCCTGCCCAACTGCGGCATATCGACCTGCAACGTCGGATCGACGCTAATCAGCCTTTCTCGCAGTAAGTAACGATAGAAGCCACGCACCCCGGACAGAAAACGCGCCGTTGACCGAGGTTTGTACCCCTGCTCCAGACGCCAGGCCAAGTGATCCAGGATCAATTCGCGTCCGGCATTGATCAGCGCAATGTCGCGTTCCTGCAGCCAGCCATTGAATAAGGCCAAATCACTGCGATAAGCGTCGCGGGTGTTGTCCGACAGGCCTTTTTCCAACCACAAGGCATCCAGAAAACGGTCGATAAGTGGGTCGTCTATAGCTGACATTAGCTCTCGAAACGCGCAGACCAAAGGCTACGCACAAATAAAAAGTGAACTGCAAAAGTGGCCGCTAGTCTTTCATGGCTGGCAGATGCCATAAACCATAAGTTTTCACAGGATAACCTTATGACCGAACAACAGATTTTGCTGTCTTTCGGCGGTATCGGCATCGCAGCCTTGGGCTCCCAGTGGCTGGCCTGGCGACTGAAGCTGCCGGCCATTCTGTTTTTACTGCTGACCGGCATTCTGGTCGGCCCTGTACTGGGCTGGCTTGACCCTCAAGAACTGTTTGGCCCCCTGCTGATGCCCTTGGTGTCTCTGGCAGTAGCGCTGATTCTGTTTGAAGGCAGCCTGACCCTGCATCTGTCCGAGTGGCGCGAAATTGGCACCGTCGTGCACCGGCTGGTGACCATCGGCGCGCTCTCTACCTGGGCTGTAATTACCCTGGCCACACACTGGCTGCTGGGCTTCGACTGGCTGCTGGCATTGCTTTTCGGGACGCTGACACTGGTCACCGGGCCGACGGTGATTGTACCGATGCTGCGCGTGGTGCGGCCCAAGGCCTCAATTGCCAACATACTGCGCTGGGAAGGCATCGTCATCGACCCGATTGGCGCGCTGCTCGCGGTGGTGGTTTATAGCTTTATCATCGCCAGCGCCACAGGTGAGGGCCTGAGTCACAGCCTGCTGACCTTCGCCGGGGTGATTGTGTGCGGCAGCCTGTTCGGCATCGTGGGTGGCTGGATCATGGGCCACATCGTGCGCCGCCAATGGCTGCCGGAATACCTGCAAAGCCTGGCCACACTGGCGGGGGTATTGGCCGTATTTATTGGCGCCAATGAGGTGATGCACGAATCCGGCCTGCTGGCGGTCACCTTGATGGGCATGTGGATGGCCAATATGAAAGGTGTGGATGTGCGCAACATCCTGCACTTCAAGGAGAACCTGAGCATCTTCCTGATCTCGGGCCTGTTTATTTTGCTGGCGGCGCGTCTGGACTTGAACGCCATGATTGGCCTTGGGCCTGCGGTACTGGTGTTACTGCTGATCATTCAGCTCATTGCTCGGCCGCTGAACGTTGCGCTCTCAACCTTGGGCTCAAAACTGAACTGGCGTGAACGCGCACTGCTGGCCTGGATCGCTCCTCGCGGGATTGTTGCAGCCGCCGTTTCCGCGATCTTTGCTATCCGCCTGGATGAAGCAGGCCATGAAGGCGCGCTGCTGCTGGTGCCCCTTACGTTTGCGGTGATCATTGGCACCGTGGTGCTGCAAAGCGCCACGGCGCGCCCTCTGGCCCGCCTGCTGAAAGTGGCAGAGCCCGCACCCAGCGGCTTTTTGATCGTCGGGGCCAATGGCCCGGCGCGAGTGATTGGCAAAGCACTGCAGCAGTTGGGCAGCCGCGTCCTGTTGACGGACTCCAACTGGGAAAATATTCGCGCCGCCCGCATGGAAAACCTGCCCACTTACTTTGGTAATCCGGCCTCACAGCATGCCGAAACTCATCTTGATCTGGTGGGCTTGGGGTACTTGCTCGCACTGTCGCCATCTGGCGAGCTGAATACGCTGGCAGCGGTACGTTTTCACCACGAGTTCGGACCTCAGCGCCTGTTTGCATTAACCAATGGCCAGGAAAACCGCCGTACCGACAAGCATCGCGCCAGTCATGAGTACCGCGGGCAAGCGCTGGGCAGCCCCGCGCTGACCTATGGCCAACTGGCCAGCGAGTTGAGCCAAGGTGCCGAGTTGTACAGCACGAACCTGACCGACAACTTTACTTGGGAGGATTACCAGGCCCTGCACGGCAAGCGTCTGACCCTGCTGTTCGCCCGCGACAACAGTGGCTGGGTGCATGTGGTGACACCTGACAGCGAACTGAAACCGGGAACCGGCTGGACGCTGTTGGCGTTGATCAGGCGGGAGGCCTGAGACGAAAGCAGACGACACAAAACCTGTAGCCGCTGCCGAGGAACGATGGCTGCGATGGGCTGCGCTGCGCCCCCGTAAACGAAGGCCCTTCGGCCCTTAGCGCAGCCTACGGCAGCCGCTACAAGTTTTGCGGCAATACCGGCACCGGGCGCTTGTTGTCATCGATGGCGACAAAGCTGAACACGCCCTGGATCGCCAGCTCACGACTGTCGCAGCTCATGCTTTCGACATACACCTCAACCTCAACCTTGAGGCTGGTATTGCCGACTTTGACCACACGCCCTACCAACTCAACGATGCAGCCCGCTGCAATCGGGTGGTTGAAATCAATCCGGTCGGTAGAAACAGTCACCAGCGGCAAACGGCAAAAACGAGTCGCCGCGATAAACGATACTTCGTCCATCCAGGCCAGCGCAGTGCCGCCAAACAGTGTGTTGTGATGATTGGTGGTCGAGGGGAATACCGCTTTGGTAATACGGGTAACGGACAATTCGGTACGGCGTTGAATCTCTTGCTCACGCAAAGTCATGCTTTTACTACCTACAACTGGACAAAGGTATGACAAATTTCAGGCAACAAAAAAGCAGCCCGAAGGCTGCTTTTTTCTGCATCGGGAAGCTGGACTTAAGCCAGTTTTTCCTTGATGCGAGCTGCTTTACCAGACAGGTCACGCAGGTAGTACAGCTTGGCTTTGCGAACGTCACCGCGACGTTTCACTGCCATGCTGTCGATTTGCGGGCTGTAGGTCTGGAAAGTACGCTCTACGCCAACACCGTTGGAGATTTTACGAACAGTGAAAGCACTGTTCACGCCACGGTTACGCTTGGCAATCACTACACCTTCGAAAGCTTGCAGACGCGAACGATCGCCTTCCTTCACTTTCACCTGAACGACAATGGTGTCGCCCGGGGCAAAAGGAGGGATCTCTTTAGTCATCTGCTCTGCTTCGAGTGCAAGGATGATTTTGTTAGTCATGCTGTGCTCCTAAGGTAGATCAACTGATCTACCATCGATACGTTGTTAACTATCGTCCCGCTCGCGGATATATTCCTCGAGCAGCTTCTTCTCTTCTCCAGAAAGCGAGCGGCTTTCCAGAAGATCGGCGCGTCGTTCAAAGGTCCGCCCAAGGGACTGCTGTAAACGCCAACGCCGGATGTGTGCATGATTGCCACTAAGCAATACGTCGGGAACACGCTGATCCGCATACACCTCCGGTCGGGTGTAGTGCGGGCAATCCAGCAAACCATCCGTGAAGGAATCTTCCTCCGCGGAGTCCGCATGCCCTAAAGCTCCAGGCAGCAGTCGTGTAACCGCATCAATCAGAACCATCGCCGGCAGCTCGCCACCAGAGAGTACATAGTCACCAATCGACCACTCTTCATCGACATAAGCGTCTATAAAACGCTCGTCAATGCCTTCATAACGACCTGCAATGAGGATTAATGCTTCCTCATTCGCCAGTTCGCGTACCGCCGACTGATTCAGTTGACGGCCTTGGGGCGACAGGTAAATAACCTTCGCCGCCTCTCCGGCTGCTTCTCTGGCCTGAACCAGTGCATCTTCCAGAGGCTTGATCTTCATCACCATGCCCGGGCCACCGCCAAATGGGCGATCGTCCACAGTGTGATGTCGATCCGTTGTGTAGTCTCGCGGGTTCCAACAAGTAAGCTGCAAGAGCCCTTGTTTCACCGCACGACTAGTGATGCCGTAGTCGCTGATAGCGGAAAACATTTCGGGAAACAAACTGATCACTTCTACGCGCAATTTAGCCACGCTTAGAAGTCCGCATCCCAATCCACCTTCATCTCGCCAGCTGCAAGGTCGACGCTCAGCACGCATTGCTCTGTATAGGGCAACAAGCGATCGCGATCATCCAGGCTACCTGGGCAAGGTTTGACTTCCATGACATCGTTCGAGCCAGTTTCCATCAGATCAACAATCTTGCCGAGCAATTGCCCTTCAAGGTTGGTCACTTTCAGTCCCTGCAGCTGGTACCAGTAGTACTCGCCGTCGGTCAGTTCAGGAAACAGGTTACGCGGCACGCAGATTTCGAATTCGCGAAGAAGACCAGCTTCGTCACGGTCATCGAGACCCTTGAGCTTTACAACCAGAAACTTGCCGTTATGAGAACGGCCACTGACCAGCTCTGCCTGTCGCACATCATTACCGCGCCGAAGCGTCAGCTTTTTGTAGTCCAACAGGTTATCAATTGGATCCGTAAAGGAATAAACCTTCACTTCGCCGCGCACGCCGTGAATCGAGTAGATTTTGCCGATAACGATCAAATCATCAGCAGTTTCAGGCGTCACGCTCATATTGCTCAGGCCGCAGCCTTAGCGTTTTCTTTAACCAGTTGAGCAACACGCTCAGACATGGTTGCACCAACGCTCTGCCAGTAGGCGAGGCGGTCTTCTTTAACGGAGAAACGAACTTCTTGACCACGGGCAACCGGGTTGAAGAAGCCAATTTGTTCCTTGTGGGAACCGTCACGTGGGTTACGGCTATCGGTAACGGTCAAGTGGTAAAACGGGCGCTTTTTGGAGCCGCCAAGGGCAAGACGGATTGTTAGCATGTGAACATCGTTCCTGTAGTCGGTGCTGCAAATCTAAAGGCACAGCGGGCATAGGTGCCCGAAAGGCCGCATATTCTAAGGAATATCCGGACTTTTGCAAATGTCTTTTTCAGGCGCCTACCGGCATACCCTACAGACTTGCAACAAGGTCGCCACGAATGGCGACAGGTCAGCTCCCGCACAGTGCGGGTTTGCCGGGTGTCTCGCATTGCTGCGAGTTGCCCGAACGCAAGCGCTCGGGCAGGTAAATTACATTTTTGGCATGCCGCCGCCGGGCATCATCGAGCCCATGCCGCGCATCATTTTGGCCATCCCACCTTTGGTGGAGAACTTTTTCATCATCTTTTGCATCTGCTTGTGCTGCTTGATCAAGCGGCCGATGTCCTGCACCTGAGTGCCGGAACCCATGGCAATCCGGCGTTTGCGCGAACCACTGATCAGATCAGGGTCGCGGCGCTCGGCCGGGGTCATGGAGTTGATGATGGCTTCCATTTGCTTGAACTGCTTCTCTGCCGCGCCCTGGGCATTGCCCATTTGCGCCAGATTGACGCCACCCATGTTCGGCAGCTTGTCCATGAGACCGCCAAGGCCGCCCATGTTCTTCATCTGTTGCAGTTGGTCGCGGAAGTCTTCGAGGTCGAAGCCTTTGCCTTTTTTAAGCTTTTTAGCCAGCTTGTCGGCTTTGTCTTTATCGAGGGTCTGCTCGGCCTGCTCGATCAGGCTGAGCACGTCGCCCATGCCCAGGATGCGTGAGGCAATACGATCCGGGTGGAAAGGCTCAAGAGCATCGCTCTTCTCGCCCATACCGATGAACTTGATCGGCTTGCCAGTGATTGCACGCACGGACAACGCGGCACCACCACGGGCATCACCGTCGACCTTGGTCAGGATCACACCGGTCAGCGGCAACGCATCGCCAAAGGCCTTGGCCGTGTTGGCGGCATCCTGGCCGGTCATGGCGTCGACCACAAACAGGGTTTCCGCAGGCTTGACCGCCGCGTGCAACTCCTGAATCTCGGCCATCATCTCGGCGTCGATATGCAGACGACCCGCAGTATCGAGAATCACCACGTCGATAAACTTCAGCTTGGCTTCAGCAATGGCTGCGCGAGCGATGTCTACCGGCTTTTGGCTGATATCGGACGGGAAGAACGTAACGCCCACTTCAGCAGCCAGGGTTTCCAGCTGTTTGATCGCGGCCGGACGATAAACGTCAGCCGAAACCACCATTACGGTTTTCTTTTTGCGCTCTTTAAGGAAGCGCGCCAGCTTGCCGGCGGTGGTGGTTTTACCCGCACCCTGCAAACCGGCCATCAATACAACGGCAGGCGGCGTAACATTGAGGACCAGATCCTCGTTGGCAGCGCCCATCAGGCTTTCAAGCTCAGCCTGCACAATCTTCACAAACGCTTGGCCAGGCGTCAGGCTGCGCGACACTTCTGTGCCCACAGCGCGCTCTTTGACCGCGTTGACGAAGTCTTTGACTACCGGTAAAGCCACGTCGGCTTCCAGCAACGCCATGCGCACTTCACGCAGGGTGTCTTTGATATTGTCCTCGGTCAGCTTGGCCTTGCCGGTGACATGGCGCAGCGTCTGCGAGAGACGATCGGTTAAATTTTCAAACATGCGCGATCCTTTCAGGCCCAAAGTAGACCGGGGTTATTGCGGCCCAGCCCGTGTAAAACTGATGCTCGGCGAGCCTGCGGCGTGGGCAGGTCGCGGATTATAGCGAAGACTGGCCGTGTCCGACACCTTGCCGTCGGCTTATGTGGTCTTTCGTGCATGGGCGGTTGTATGCCAAACTCAGCCCTTTCGGGCTTGCCTAACAGGATTTATGCTCCCCTTGTCACCCAGCTTGCTACCCAGCCTCGCCGCCGCCTGCTTGTACGCCGCTGCGACCTTCTATCAAGGCACTTGCCTGCGCCAGGGCGCCAAGGCAAACAAACGCCTGTTGGTGACGCTCGGCATTCTTGCCGTCCTCGCCCACGCTACCAGCCTGTTTACCCACCTGATGACCCCGGCGGGTCTGGAACTGGACTTCTTCAGTGCTGCCAGCCTGATTGCCGTGGCCGTCATCACGGTGACGCTGGTTGCCTGCGCACGGATACCGGTCGAAAACCTCCTGCTGCTTTTATATCCGCTGGGCATGTTGACGGTACTGCTGTCCGAGTTCGCCCCGCCAGGCACGGTCCAGGTTATTAATGAAGAGCCCGGCATCCTGGCGCATATCCTGCTGTCGATCCTGGCCTATGGCATGTTCACCATTGCGGTGTTCCAGGCGTTGCTGCTGTCGTTGCAAAACTATCAGCTCAAGCACAAACACCCCAAAGGCCTGATCAAGAACTTTCCGCCACTGCAGACCATGGAAAGCCTACTGTTCGGCTTCCTGTGGGCTGGCTGGTCACTGCTCTCGCTGTCACTGATCTCCGGCTGGCTGTTCCTGGGCAATCTGTTCGCCCAACATCTGGTGCACAAAACCTTGCTGGCCTGCCTGGCATGGATCGTATTCAGCGTACTGCTGTGGGGTCGCTACCACCTCGGCTGGCGCGGCCACAAAGCCATCCGCTGGACGTTTGCCGGGTTTTGCCTGCTGATGCTCGCCTACTTTGGCAGCAAGCTGGTTCGTGAATACATTCTGCATATCTGACGGGCGATAATTATGGATAGCTTGCCCCCCGGGCCGATTCTCGCAGTCTCGGCGCTGTTGATCGCAGGAGTCGGGATACTTGCCGGCTATTTTCTCGGCAAAAGTGGCTCAGCGGCCCGCCGCGCAGAAGCCCTGCAACCGCAAGACGAAGATCCCCAGCAACACGGCGAGCAACCCAACAGCCGCCCGCACCTGCTCTCCAGCATCCATGCGCTGGACAACATCACGGTCAATGACATCCTGATCCCGCGCAGCGAAGTCGAGGGCCTCAACCTCGACGATCCGATAGAAGAGCTTATAGAGCAATTGCGCAGCACCGAGCGCACGCGCCTGCCGGTGTTTCATAACGACATCAATCAAGTCGAAGCCATCCTCAACACCCGTCATATCCAGCATATGTTGCCCGACGCCAGCCTGACCAAAGAGGCAATACTGGCGGTCTGTCACGAACCGTACTTCATCCCCGAAAGCACCCCACTGCAACTGCAACTGCTGAACTTCCACAAGCAGCAGCGCCGCCTGGGCGTAGTGGTCGATGAGTACGGCGAGGTGCTCGGCATCGTCACCCTTGAAGACATTCTCGAAGAGATCGTCGGCGAGTTCGAGGACGAGCAAGACGTCAGCAACCCGCATATCGACCCCCTGCCCGACGGCCGTTATGTGATCGATGGCGCCGCCTCCATCCGCGAACTGAACAAGGCACTGGGCTGGCACCTGCCGTGCGACGGCCCAAAAACCCTCAACGGGCTTGTTACAGAAGCGCTGGAAACCATCCCGGAAACCACGGTATGCCTGAAAATCGGCGGTTATCGCCTGGAGATCCTCCAGACCGAAGATAACCGTGTCAGCCGTGTGCTTATCTGGCACAACAGCGTCAAACCCGCGGTTTAATCGCCGCGCAAGGCCTTGTTACATTTTGCAAGGCCTCCCTATAATCATTGCGCCTACACCCCAGCCCTTCGGGCTAAACGACCATAAAAAACGCTCTGCCATATCCGCCGAAATAGCTGATAACGGTAAACGAGCTCATAACTGTCAGGGATATGCGTATGACCTCCAGTACTACTTACAGCGAAGCCTCGCCCGACAAGCCGGTCAACTCCGCAACCCGGGTTGCCACGGCCAGTTTTATCGGTACGGCCATCGAATTCTACGACTTCTATGTCTACGCCACCGCAGCGGCACTGGTCATCGGCCCGGTATTTTTCCCGCAGACTTCCGGTACAGCGCAAATGCTGTCGGCGTTTCTGACCTTTGGTATCGCCTTTCTCGCCCGCCCGCTGGGCTCATTCCTGTTTGGCCATTTCGGTGACCGGGTTGGGCGCAAATCCACTCTGGTCGCTTCCCTACTGTTGATGGGCGTGTGTACCACGCTGATCGGCGTACTGCCGGGCTACGCCACGATTGGCGCCTGGGCTCCGATCCTGCTGTGCGTACTGCGCTTCGGCCAAGGGTTGGGGCTGGGTGGCGAATGGGGCGGGGCCGCACTGCTGGCTACCGAAAACGCCCCCAAGGGCAAGCGCGCCTGGTATGGCATGTTCCCGCAACTGGGGCCTTCGATCGGCTTTCTGGCGGCCAACGGCCTGTTCCTGATTCTGGCCATGAACCTGAACGATGAGCAGTTCCGCTCATGGGGCTGGCGCATTCCTTTCCTGCTGAGCGCCGCGCTGGTGATGGTCGGGCTGTATGTGCGCCTGAAGCTGGAAGAAACCCCGGTGTTTGCCAAGGCCGTGGCACAACACGAGCGGGTGAAAATGCCCATCGTCGAACTCTTCAGCCAGTACTGGGCACCGATGCTGCTGGGCGCCGCCTCGATGGTGGTGTGCTATGCACTGTTCTATATCTCGACAGTATTTTCGCTGAGCTATGGCGTCTCCACCCTGGGCTATACCCGCGAAACCTTCCTCGGCCTGCTGTGTTTTGCCGTGCTCTTCATGGCTGCCGCCACGCCTTTGTCGGCCTGGGCAAGCGACCGTTATGGGCGCAAGCCGGTGCTGATTGTCGGCGGCGTGCTGGCGATCCTGTCCGGTTTCCTGATGGAACCTCTGCTCACCCAGGGTTCGACCTGGGGCGTGGCGCTGTTTCTGTGTATCGAACTGTTTTTGATGGGTGTGACCTTTGCCCCGATGGGCGCTCTGCTGCCTGAGCTGTTTCCGACCCGCGTGCGCTACACCGGCGCGTCGGCCGCGTACAACCTGGGCGGAATTGTCGGCGCGTCGGCGGCCCCGTTCTTTGCCCAGAAGCTGGTGAGCATGGGCGGTTTGAGTTGGGTTGGCGGGTATGTTTCGGGCGCAGCCGTGCTCAGCCTGATCGCTGTGCTGTGCCTGAAAGAAACGAAAGAGGCTGACCTGAACAAGGTGGCCTGAAGCAACACTCAACCTGTGGGAGCGGGCTTGCTCGCGATTCGGACAACTCGGAACATCGGATGAACTGAGGCGCTGCAATCGCGAGCAAGCCCGCTCCCACAAGTTTTTTACAGTTCTACAACTACGGCTTTGGCAGAACGGGTCGCTTTGGCCCGTGCAGCCTCAATCGACTCATCCCGCGCCAGCGCCACGCCCATGCGGCGCTGGCCGTTGACCTCTGGCTTGCCAAACAGACGCAAGGCCGTGTCCGGCTCGCTCAGAGCCGCGCCCAGGTTGGCGAATGCGGTCTGGGTCGATTGCCCCTCAACCAGAATCACCGCCGAAGCCGAAGGCCCGAACTGACGGATCAACGGGATCGGCAAGCCCAGAATCGCCCGCGCATGCAGCGCGAACTGCGACAGGTCCTGAGAAATCAAAGTCACCAGACCGGTATCGTGCGGACGCGGCGAAACTTCGCTGAACCACACCTGATCGCCCTTGATAAACAACTCAACGCCAAACAGACCACGACCACCCAACGCCTCGGTAACGGCCCTGGCCACACGCTCGGACTCGGCCAGAGCAACCGGGCTCATGGCCTGCGGCTGCCAGGATTCCTGATAGTCGCCCTTCTCCTGACGGTGACCGACCGGAGCACAGAAGGTGGTGCCACCGATATGGCGCACGGTCAGCAGAGTGATTTCGTAGTCGAAGTCGATAAAGCCTTCAACGATGACCCGGCCCTTACCCGCACGACCGCCTTCTTGCGCGTAGTCCCAGGCAGCCTTTACATCGTCAGCGCTGCGCAGCAGGCTCTGGCCTTTGCCCGACGAACTCATTACCGGCTTGACCACACACGGAAAACCCAAATCCAGCACGGCTGCGCTGTAGTCTTCGAAGGTATCGGCAAAATGGTACGGCGAGGTCGGCAGATCCAGCTCTTCTGCCGCCAGACGACGGATGCCTTCGCGGTTCATGGTCAGCGAAGTGGCACGGGCGGTTGGAATGACGGTGAAACCTTCAGCTTCCAGTTCAACCAGGGTCGCGGTGGCGATGGCTTCGATTTCCGGAACGATAAAGTGTGGTTTTTCTGCTTCGATCACGGCACGCAAGGCGGCGCCGTCGAGCATATTGATCACGTGGCTGCGATGGGCAACCTGCATGGCGGGTGCATTGGCATAGCGATCGACAGCGATCACTTCGACCCCCAGACGCTGCAATTCGATGACAACTTCTTTGCCCAGCTCACCGCAGCCACACAGCAATACGCGGGTCGCGGTGGGCGACAGTGGAGTTCCGATACGGGTCATTTCAGGTCCTCAAGGAAACAAATCATCGAAGGCGCGCGCAAAGCTTGCGCCTGCAGGGGGATACAAAGGCCAGTATTTTACATGACTAAACGGCGGCTTTACGCAAACGCCAGGCCATTGCCAGCCATACACAGGTGACACCGGCGAATTTCGACGCCATGGCGGTAATGATCACGCCAGGAGTAAACGCATCGATCATGCCGAAGAAAATAAAGGTATCAATCGGGATACTCAGCGCAGAGCTGATCCACAAGCGGTCGTGCAAGGGCCGCTTGGTGATGCTGAACACCAGCCAGTCGATACATTCGGAGACGGCGAACGCTGTGGCGCTGGCCAGGGCAATCGAAGGGTCGGAGGTGATGTACGACAGCACCAACGCCGCCAGCATGGCCAACAAGGCGCCGTGGCCGAAGCGGGTTTGCACCATATCGCGCAACACAAACACCAGCCCGCCCCAGGCTGACCAGATGATGTCCAGATGCGGCGCCGTGGAAAACGCGAAGTTGATCAGCACAACGCTGGCGATATAAGCGACAAGAAACAGCATGGTAGCGGGCGACACCTCTAGAGAAGGCGCACAGGGTACTTGAGTCGGTCAGGATTTTGTAGCCGCTGCCGCAGGCTGCGATAAGGCCCGAAGGGCCTTGAGGGGGGCGCTGCGCAGCTCATCGCAGCCTCGTACCTCGTCAGCGACTACAGGTTAGCGCCCCAACATCCACACCACACCACTGGATTTGGCCCGCTCATGACATAGCGCTAACACCTCACGGCGCTCGGGGTTAGTCATGCGGCTCCATCGGGTAATTTCTGCCACGGTACGCTGGCAGCCGCTGCACACATCATCATCGTCCAGTGCGCAAATATTCACGCAGGGTGAGGCGACCGGGCGCTCGGTATCACTCATTGCTCTTGCACCTTCAGATCACGCGCATAACGCTGGCCGTTTTTCACATAGTGAGCCGCGCTGGCCTCCAGCAGTTTTTTCTGCTCCTCGGTCAGGTCGCGGACCACCTTGCCCGGCGATCCCATGACTAGCGAACCGTCCGGAATCTCCTTGCCCTCGCCGATCAGCGAGTTGGCGCCAATGATGCAGTGCTTGCCGATTTTGGCGCCATTGAGGATCACCGCATTGATCCCGATCAGGCTGTAATCGCCCACCGTGCAGCCATGCAGCATGGCGTTATGACCAATGGTCACACCCGTACCCAACGTCAGCGGATAGCCCATGTCGGTATGCATCACCGCGCCATCTTGCACGTTGCTGTGCCTGCCAATCAGGATCAACTCGTTATCACCGCGCAACACAGCGTTAAACCAGACGCTGGCACCCTCCTCCAGGCGCACCTTGCCGATCAGGGTGGCATTGGGAGCAGTCCAGCTGTCGGGGTGGGTTTCGACGAGCGAGTCGCCCAGACGGTATTTCATGGGATGTCCTCAAGGCAGGCGTGGCCGTCTGCTGACGGCTCTAGGGTCTGTATGAAATGTTTTCGAGCGAAGGTTAGGCGAGCCTGTTTTCAACGCAGCATAACCGAGCGCAGATATATTTCGTACAGAGCCTAAATTGGAATGGAACGTTCAGGCGGGGTATGCAGGTTGATATTGACGTCGTCGTAGAGCAGGTTCATCAGTTCAACAATCATGATTGCCGTGAGCCCCCAGATTTTATAGACGCCAAAACGGTAGCTCGGCACATACCAGCTGCGCCCTTGGTAATCGATGCGATGGGTGTGCTCACGCGGATCCTGACGAAAGAACTCCAGCGGCACACTGAACACGGCGGCGATTTCGGCATCGTTGGCCAGATACTCAACGTAATCCGGCACCAGACCGACGTATGGTGTCACCCGAATACCGTGCAATGAGATCAAGGGACTGAGCGGACCGATAATTTCGACCAGCCCCGGCGGCAAGCCGATTTCTTCTTCGGCTTCACGCAGAGCGGTAAATACCAGGTCCGGGTCTTCGGGATCGCGGCGCCCTCCGGGGAAAGCCACTTCACCGCCGTGGGTCGACAACCCGCTGGCGCGCAGGGTCAGAATCAGTTCGGGCTCAGCACTGCGTGTCACCGGCAACAGCACTGCCGCCTCAGGGAAGTTGCGTTCTGTTTCCAGCGTGCGGGGGGTGTAGCGGCTCACACGGCCAAGCAGCTCGTCCAGCATAGGTCATCTCGATCCGTCACTTATCGGGCATCATGCACCAAATTGCCCGGGGCACCCAAGCACCGCAGTGTCGCAGCCCGTAATGCTGCACTTGCCGCGACCCCGTCTAACCCCCCAAGATAGGCGCAGTACCCAGAGACCACAGCATGAAATTTTGCAACCTGTGCGGCCACTCCGTCAGCCAACATATCCCGCAAGGCGATTCGCGCCTGCGTTATGTCTGCGACCACTGCAACACTGTCCACTATCAAAACCCCAATATCGTTGCCGGTTGCCTGCCCACCTGGGGCACACAAGTGCTGCTGTGCCGGCGCGCCATTGAACCGCGCAAGGGTTACTGGACCCTGCCCGCAGGGTTTATGGAAAACGGTGAAACGGTAGAAAACGCAGCCCGACGCGAAACCCTCGAAGAAGCCTGCGCCATCGTTGAAAACCTGAATATCTACACCCTGATCGATGTGCCGCACATTAATCAGGTGCATATTTTCTATCGCGCCGAGCTGCAAAGCCTCGACTTTGCAGCAGGCGAAGAAAGCCTTGAGGTCCGGCTGTTTGAAGAAGCAGACATCCCTTGGTCAGAGCTGGCTTTTCGCACGGTCAGCCGTACCTTAGAATGCTTTTTCGCTGACCGCCCTGGTGCCACCTACCCTGTGCGCAGCGAGGCTGTAGCGCCTTTGGCCAGCCTTGATAAACCCCAACAATAATGCTGTTTGCCTTGTACCTCAGGAATATCCCTCTAATGCGTTGGTTGCTCGCTGCTCTTTGCCTGTCATTTGCCGTTACTTGCCAAGCTTCTGTTGTCATAACCGTAAACGGAAAACCCGTCGATAAAAATCAGGTACTCCAGCCAACCCCGTCAGCACAGCCGATCCATGCCGGGAAAAGCATCGACAAGGTCCTGGTACTCAAGTCCGCCCGCAAGCTGCAACTGATCAGCGATGGCAAACCGATCAAGACCTACCGTATTTCCTTGGGCAAGCAACCCAAGGGGGCAAAAATGCGTGAAGGCGACAAGCGCACCCCTGAGGGGATGTATTGGGTCGACTGGCGTAAAAAAAGCGACAAGTTCAACCTGGCGATGCATATCAACTACCCCAATATCAGCGACGCGGCGACAGCCCGACGTGAGGGCGTAAACCCGGGTTCGATGATCATGATCCACGGCACGCCGGACAGCGAAGACAACCCAGAAGAGCTGTTCCATACCCTGGACTGGACCGATGGTTGTATCGCGATGAAAAACTACGAAATGCGTGAAGTCTGGAACCTGGTCAAAGACGGCACGATGGTTGAAATCCGCCCGTAAGCAAAAAATAATTTTCAGTCGTTGTTCGCCACTCCCTCTTCCCCACGTCTAATACCTTTGCATCCCGCCGGGCCCGACTGGGCCCGCAACTTCTCAGCGCCTTCCGCGCACCGCTAATACCACTTAAACACCAAAGATATTTTCAGCCGAACAACACCCTCTTAATGCTGGGAATAGTGATTATTCTCGCGTTGACTTGGTATTGAAGTGGTATTACTTTTGCCACATTACCGAGCGACAAAACCCTAATAACCGCATCGGATGCACCGCCCATGAACACTCTTCTGGCTCTACGCCCGGACGACACCCTGGCCACGCCGCTGTACCTGCAACTGGCCCGAAATCTGGAAGCCGCGATTCACGCCGGCGTCTGGAAAGCCGAGCAGGCCTTGCCTTCGGAACGCAGCCTGAGCGAACAACTGGGCCTGTCCCGGGTGACAGCCCGCAAAGCCCTGGAAGTACTGTTCGAGCAAGGCTTGATCCGCCGCAGCCAAGGCTCGGGCACCTTTATCACGCCGCGCCTGGAACAGCCGTTGTCGCGACTTTCAAGTTTCAGCGAAATGCTCAGGCTCAAAGGTTTTGCCCCAAGCTCACACTGGCTAGAGCGTGAAATTACCCAGCCGACCCACGAAGAGCTGATTCGCCTGGCGCTGTCGCCCACCGATAAAGTCGCGCGGCTCAAGCGCCTGCGCAAAGCCGATGAGACTGTCATGGCGATCGAGATGAGCGCCCTGCCCGCCTCTCTGATCCCGCAGCCACAGGTGATTGGTGACTCACTCTATGAGTACCTGGACAGCATCGGCAAACCGGTGGTCCGCGCCCTGCAACATATTCAGGCGATCAACGCTTCGCCTGAATTCGCGACCCTGGTCGGCATTGAGCCTGGCACCGCCATGCTGTTGATGACCCGGGTTGGCTACCTCGAAGACAACACGCCCATCGAAGTCACTGACACCTATTGCCGCAACGACTACTACGACTTCGTGGCGGAACTGCGCCGCTAACCCTGACTCGACACCACGCCCAGAGGGCTGCTCATGCTCGAAGACAACATCCTCACGGCCCACGGCTGGGTTCGCGGCTACCTGCGCCACGAAAACGGCAAAGTGGTCGGCATCGAAGGCAGCCCCTGCAACCCGGCAGATAACGATTTGCCGTACCTGCTGCCCGGCTTTATCGACTTGCACGTTCACGGCGGTGGCGGCAAAGACATCATGCAAGGGGCGCAAGCCTTCGACACCATCACCCGTACCCATCTGCGCTTTGGCACCACGGCCTTGCTGGCAACCACCATGACCGCGCCGAATCACGACATCAGCCGCGTGCTCGGCGCCCTCGGTGACTTTTGCCAAACTCGCCCGAGCGGCTGCGCCCGCGTCCTCGGCGTGCATCTCGAAGGCCCGTTTATCAACCCTGGCAAACTCGGGGCACAACCCAACTTTGCGCACACCGCACTGATGGCCGAAGTCGAGGATTACCTGAACCTGGCGCCGATCAAGGTCATCACCATAGCGCCTGAAATTGCCGGGCATATCGAACTGATCGGCACACTCAGCGCCCGCGGCATTCGCATGCAACTGGGCCACACCCTGGGCAGTTATGAAGAGGGCGTGGCCGCACTGGATGCCGGTGCCAGCAGCTTTACCCATTTGTATAACGCCATGAGCCCGCTGCATCACCGCGAGCCCGGCATTCTGGGCGCGGCCCTGGCTCATGCGCGCTTTGCCGAGTTGATTCCTGACTTGTTGCACGTGCATCCCGGCGCCATCCGTGCCGCCTTGCGAGCGATCCCTTGCCTGTACTGCGTCACCGACTCGACCGCTGCCACCGGCATGCCCGATGGTGAATACCAGCTGGGCAGCCACACCGTCACCAAGTGCCTGGGCGGCGTGCGCCTTGCGGATGGCACGTTGGCAGGCAGCACCCTGACGATGGATCAGGCGCTGCGCAATCTGGTGAAAATTGGTCTGCCGCTGGCCGAAGCCTCGCAGCGTCTGTCGCAGTTCCCGGCCGATTACCTCGGCCTTGAAGATCGCGGGCGCTTACAGCCCGGTAGCTGGGCTGACTGCGTGCGCCTGGATCGCTCATTGAACATCACTGCCGTCATGGTCGAAGGAGAAGCGCTTGACTTCCAAAATGCTTGAAGAGGCCCAAACCGCGTGCAAAGCCGTCGAATGCCAACTGCTCAATCTCGACCCGGCCCTGACCGACCTCGCACGCGAACTGCGGGCCAATCCGCCCGATGTGGCCATGACCCTCGCCCGCGGCAGCTCTGACCATGCCGCCAGTTACTTTGCCTATCTGACCATGCAGCACCTGGGCGTGCCCGTGGCGTCGTTGCCGATGTCAGTGGTGACCTTGCGCCAGTCACCACTGCGGGTGAAAGGCCAGGCGGTGTTTGCCTTTTCCCAGTCTGGCCAAAGCCCCGACATCATCGACAGCCTGAGCTTGCTGCGCGAACGCGGCGCCTTGAGCGTAGCGCTGGTGAATGCCGAACACTCACCGCTGGCAGACGCCAGCGCATACACCCTGCCCTTGTGTGCTGGCGCCGAACACAGTGTCGCCGCGACCAAGAGCTTTATCGCCACCCTGAGCGCCAGCGCCAGGCTGGTTGCGTACTGGGCCAATGACCAAGCCTTGCTCGAAGCCGGCAACCTCCTGCCCGCAGGCCTGCGCGACGCCTGTACACAGGACTGGAGCAAAGCCATCGACACCCTGCGCGACGCCCAGCGACTGCTGGTGATCGGCCGGGGCGCAGGCTTCGCCATTGCCCAGGAAGCGGCGCTTAAATTCAAGGAAACTTCGACGCTGCAGGCAGAAGCCTTCAGCAGTGCCGAAGTGCGCCACGGGCCCATGGCTCTGATTGACGAAAATTACCCGCTGCTGATTTTCGCCCCGCGTGGCGTGGAGCAGGCAGGCTTGCTGACCCTGGCCCGCGACATGCGCCAACGCGGCGCCCGTGTATTGCTGGCGGCACCCGATGACGTGGCCGAACGCGACCTGACCTTGAGCCAGGCAGCGCACCCGGACCTGGACCCGATCCTGGCGATCCAAAGCTTCTATGTGATGGCCGCAGCCTTGGCCGAAGCCCGAGGGCTGGACCCCGATCAGCCGCGCTTCTTGAGCAAAGTGACCCGTACCCACTGAGTTGTCCTCCCCGCAGGTTTAATGAGTATCGCGCCATGCACAATAATAAGAACCTCACCCTCAGCGCGCCGCTTAGCGGTCCGATCATCAAGCTGGCCCTCGTACCGGATGCCGTATTTTCCAGTGGCATGATGGGCGACGGCATTGGCATCGACCCTCTGAACGATTGTTTGTATGCGCCCTGTGACGGGGTAGTGGTGCATGTCGCCAAAACCGCCCACGCCCTGACCATACGCGCTGAAAACGGTGCCGAACTGCTGCTGCATGTGGGGCTGGACACCTTTGATCTTCAGGGCGAAGGTTTTCAGCTGCTGGTGGAAAACGGCGCCCGGGTCAGTAACGGCCAACCGCTGCTGCGCTTCAACCCCGATCAAATCGCGCAACGCTGCAAAAGCCTGATCAGCCTTCTGGTGCTGACCAACGGCGAGCATTTCGAACTGCACCCCCCGCAACATGACACGGCTCTGGCAGGCGAGGCGTTGTTGCATATCGTTGCGCGTACCAGCGCTGCCCCGGTTGGCGGCGCTGGCAGCACCAGCCAACAGGCCCAGGGCAGCGTGCGCATAACCCATCACGGTGGCCTGCATGCGCGACCTGCCGCGCTGGTGCGCCAGACCGCTCTGGGTTTCAAGAGCCTGGTGCGCTTGCACATAGGCGCCAACTCAGCCCCATGCGACAGCATTGTGCGGCTGTTGGCACTGGGCATCTGCGAGCAGGATGAGGTTCAGGTCAGTTGCGCAGGCGAAGATGCCGACGCCGCGCTCCAAGCCGTTTTGGCGGTACTGGGCAAAGCTCAATCGGCTCCGGCACCTGCCCGACCCGCACTTGCCCCGACACCGATCCGGCCACTCAATCCGCCGGGCCAGCTTAACGGGGTATGTGCTGCGCCCGGACTGGCGAGCGGCCCGCTGTTTTATTTGTCCGGCGTACAACTGCCGCCCGACCTCGGCAACCATGTTCCCGAGCAACAATTGCTGGCGCTCAATACTGCCCTGGATCAAGTGCGCGCAGAGATCCGGCTGACCCTGAGCGCCGCACGCGAGCAACACAACTGCGATGAAGAAACGATTTTCGCCACCCACCTGGACCTGCTCGAAGACAGCGCACTGCTGCAAGCCAGCCACGTCGCCATCGCCCAAGGACATGACGCAGCCCATGCCTGGAGCGATGCCATCGAGCAGCAATGCACGATCCTGAAAAGTCTGGGCAACACCCTGTTGGCCGAACGCTCCAACGATTTGCACGATCTTCAACAGCGGGTACTGCGGGCCCTGCTGGGTGAGAGTGGGCATTGCCAGTTGCCGCCGGGGGCCATCGTCGCAGCCCATGAGCTGACCCCTTCCGACCTGTTGATGCTTAGCGCACAGAACGTGGCCGGGTTGTGCATGGCGGCAGGCGGTGCCACTTCCCATGTGGCGATTCTGGCTCGCGGCAAAGGCTTGCCTTGCCTGGTTGCCTTGGGCCCCGATGTATTGGATTTACCCGCAGGCCAGGAAGTCATACTCGACGCCGACAATGCTCGCCTGGAATTGACCCCGACCACGGAGCGCGTCGAACAGGTGCGCCAAACCATACTCGCCCAACAGCAACGGTTTTCCCGTCAACAACTGCATGCCCGTGAGCCCGCCATGACCTGCGACGGGCAACACATCGAAATTGCCGCCAACGTCGCTTCCAGCCACGAAGCCGCCAGCGCCCACGCCAATGGTGCAGACGGCGTGGGCTTGCTGCGCACTGAGTTCCTGTTTGTCGATCGTACTACCGCCCCCAATGAAAAAGAGCAGATTGCAGCCTACCAGGGCGTACTCAATGCCATGGGCGACAAGCCGGTGATCATCCGCACCATTGACGTAGGCGGCGACAAACAACTCGACTACCTGCCGCTACCCGTCGAGGCCAACCCGGTCTTGGGCTTGCGCGGTATTCGCCTGGCGCAACTGCATCCCCAGGTACTCGACCAGCAATTGCGCGCCCTGCTGCAAGTCAGCCCAGTGCAGCGTTGCCGCATCCTGCTGCCGATGATTACCGAAGTCGACGAGCTGCTGCATATCCGTCGGCGCCTGGATGCCTTGCGCGTTGAAATGGGCCTGAGCCAGCGTCCGGAACTGGGCGTCATGATTGAAGTACCGGCAGCGGCCCTGATGGCTGAGCAATTGGCCGAACATGCGGACTTTCTCTCCATCGGTACCAACGACTTGTCGCAGTACACCCTGGCGATGGACCGCGACCACGCAGGGCTGGCCGCCCGTGTCGACGCCTTGCACCCGGCGTTGCTGCGCCTGATCGCCCACACCTGCGCCGGTGCTGCAAAACACCAGCGCTGGGTAGGCGTATGCGGTGCGCTGGCCAGTGACCCGCTGGCCACACCGGTCTTGATCGGCCTGGGGGTTCGCGAACTGTCGGTAAGCCCGCTGCAAATCGGTGAAATCAAGGCCCGGGTTCGTCAGCTGGATGCCGGGATGTGCCAAACGTTAAGCCAGACCCTGCTGAACATGAGCAATGCCGCATCGGTACGCGAGGCCTGTCGTCAGTACTGGCCGCTGTGCGACTAACAACAAAAACAACGACGGAGAATCCCTCATGTATCAATATTTCATCGAAGGTCTGCAACGGCTTGGCCGGGCGTTGATGTTGCCGATTGCGATCCTGCCC
Source organism: Pseudomonas sp. ML2-2023-6 (assembly GCF_037055265.1). Classification (NCBI taxonomy): domain Bacteria; kingdom Pseudomonadati; phylum Pseudomonadota; class Gammaproteobacteria; order Pseudomonadales; family Pseudomonadaceae; genus Pseudomonas; species Pseudomonas sp. ML2-2023-6. The sequence goes on from NZ_CP146347.1 coordinate 4,913,969, forward strand.
ATTGCCGGGCTGTTACTGCGCCTGGGCGACACCGACTTGCTCAACATCGCAATCATCCACGATGCGGGCGGCACCATCTTTGCCAATCTGGCGTTGATTTTTGCCATCGGCATTGCCGTGGGCTTCGCCCGCGACAACAACGGTACTGCCGGGTTGGCGGGAGCTATCGGCTACCTTGTGCTGGTATCGACCCTCAAGGCGCTGGACCCCAATATCAACATGGGCATGCTGGCAGGGATCGTCAGCGGCCTGATGGCAGGCGCGCTGTATAACCGTTTCAAGGACATCAAGCTGCCGGAATACCTGGCGTTTTTTGGCGGCCGGCGTTTTGTACCGATTGTCACCGGGTTTGCGGCCGTGGCCCTGGGAGCGTTGTTTGGCCTGATCTGGCCGCCTATTCAGGAAGGCATCAACAGCCTGGGTGTCTTGCTGCTCGAAAGCGGCAGCCTCGGCGCGTTTATTTTCGGTGTGCTTAATCGACTGCTGATCGTGACCGGGCTGCACCATATCCTCAACAATATGGCCTGGTTCGTGTTCGGCAGCTTTACCAACGACGCCGGACAAGTCGTGACCGGGGATCTGAGCCGCTACTTTGCAGGCGACCCCAATGGCGGGCAATTCATGACCGGCATGTTCCCGATGATGATGTTCGGCCTGCCGGCTGCTTGCCTGGCGATGTATCGCAACACGCTGCCAGAACGACGCAAGTTGATGGGCGGGATTTTCCTGTCGTTGGCACTGACGGCATTTTTAACCGGCGTCACCGAACCCATTGAATTCGCCTTCATGTTTCTCGCGCCTTTGCTCTACTTGCTGCATGCACTGCTGACAGGCCTGTCGATGGCTATCACCAACCTGCTGAATATCCATTTGGGCTTTACCTTTTCCGGTGGGGCCATCGACATGCTGCTGGGCTGGGGCAAGTCGACCAATGGCTGGATGATCTTTCCAATCGGGCTGGCGTACTTCGGCATTTATTATCTGGTGTTCGATTACTGCATCCGCCGCTTCAAACTCAAGACCCCGGGCCGTGAAGACAACCCCGTGGCAGAAACCGCCGGCCTCTGCGAAAACCAGCGCGCCAAAGCCTATATTCAGGCGTTGGGCGGCCCGGACAATCTGATCACGGTTGGCGCCTGTACCACGCGCTTGCGCCTGGAACTGGCCGACCGCAGCAAGGCCGTCGACAGCGAACTCAAAGCCCTGGGCGCCATGGGCGTGATGCGCCCCGGCCGAGCAGGCAGCCTGCAAGTCGTGGTTGGGCCAATGGCAGACAGCATTGCCGATGACATTCGCCTGCAGCTAACGCAAGTCAGTCATTCGCCAGCTGCCAGTACCGTGCAAGCCACAACGGTTGAGCCGGTGCAAAAAATCGAACCCGAACACGCACAAAGATGGCTGACCGCACTGGGCGGCAGCAGCAATGTATTACGCGTTGAATGCGTAGCCATCACCCGCTTGCGGGTCAAGCTTGGGGAAGAGTGTTTGCTGTCAGAGATGCAGCTCAAGGCTTTGGGCAGCCAAGGCATCAGCCAGCACGCCGATGGCGTTTGGCATGTGTTGGTAGGGGAACAGGCAGGCAGGTTGAGCGAGGTGTTGGGGCAGTTGATCAAGCCCCTGTAGCCGCTGCCGCAGGCTGCGATAAGGGTCGAAGGACCTTCAAAAAACCAAGGCTGCTTCGCACCCTATCGCAGCCTGCAGCAGCCGCTACATATCAGGGTTTACAAATCCGCCAAACGCCACACTTCATAAGCAGGCGTTTCATACGGGTGGCTGTGCTTGAGCGCAGCCACCACGGCGTGAATCAGGTCATCGGCGACGACCAGCTCAACCTTCCATTCCCCTACATACTCGACCTGACCGGTTTGCCCGAGAAACGGCTGACTGCCGTCCAACGCGCGAAACTGGCCCTGGCCCAATGTCTGCCAGGCGCAGTGATCATAGGTCCCGATTCGACCGCCACCGGCAGTGAATACGGCATCCTTGACCACTTCGACATGGCTCGGGGGAACGAAAAAGCTGAGCTTGTACATCGTCTTAATCCACCCTGTTCTTAATTTACCCAAGCACGAGCGTTACGGAACATGCGCAACCAAGGCGCATCTTCGTTCCACTCTTCTGGACGCCACGAGTTCTGCACGGCGCGGAATACACGCTCAGGGTGCGGCATCATGATCGTCACACGGCCGTCACGACTGGTCAGACCGGTAATCCCGCGCGGCGAGCCGTTCGGGTTGGCCGGGTAGTTTTCAGTCACCTTGCCGTGGTTGTCGACGAAACGCAGCGCCACAGAACCGGACAGGTCCGCTTGCAGCATGGCTTCTTCACTGGCGAACTCGGCATGGCCTTCACCGTGCGCGATAGCGATTGGCATGCGCGAACCGGCCATGCCCTGCAGGAAGATCGAGTTCGACTCCTGTACTTGAACCATCGCCACACGGGCTTCGAACTGCTCGGAGCGGTTACGCACAAAGTGCGGCCACAGCTCGCTGCCCGGGATCAACTCGCTCAGGTTGGACATCATCTGGCAACCGTTACACACACCCAGGGAGAAGCTGTCGGTACGCTCGAAGAAGCTCTGGAACGCATCACGAGCACGGGCATTGAACAGAGCCGACTTGGCCCAGCCCTCACCGGCACCCAGTACGTCGCCGTAGGAGAAACCACCGCAGGCAACCAGGCCCTTGAACTCGTTCAGGTCGACACGGCCAGCCAGAATGTCGCTCATGTGCACGTCGATCGCGTTGAAACCGGCACGGTCGAATGCCGCCGCCATTTCAACCTGACCGTTGACGCCCTGCTCACGCAGTACGGCCACTTGAGGACGAATGCCTGTCTTGATGTACGGCGCGCTGATGTTCTCGTTGACATCAAAGCTCAGCTTGGCGCTCAAGCCTGGGTTGTCTTCTTCCAGCAGTACGGCGAATTCTTGCTCGGCGCAATCAGCGTTGTCACGCATACGCTGGATCTGGAAGCTGGTTTCAGCCCACTGACGTTGCAGCAGACGACGCTGACCTTCAAACACGGTCTCGCCGTTGAATTCGATGCTCACATCGTCACAGTTGCGCGGCTGGCCAATGACCGACACGCAGTCGCCCAGACCGGCAGCGCTGAACTGCGCAAGGATATCCGCCATCGAGTCCTGACGAACCTGGATCACCGCACCCAACTCTTCGTTGAACAGGATCGCAGGAATGTCAGCGGCAGTTTCAGCCAGACCGTCGAGCACCAGGTTGACACCGCAATGACCGGCAAACGCCATTTCCATTACGCTGGTCAGCAAACCACCGTCGGAACGGTCGTGGTAAGCCAGCAGGTGGCCATCGGCATTCAAACCCTGGATTACGGCGAAGAAGGCCTTGAGGTCTTCTGCGTCATCAACGTCTGGAGCATGCTTGCCCAACTTGCCGTAGGTTTGCGCCAGGATCGAGGCACCCATACGGTTTTGGCCGCGACCCAGATCGATCAGAACCAGATCGGTCAGGCCTTTGTCCATGCGCAGTACCGGGGTCAGGGTCTGGCGAATATCGAGCACCGGTGCAAAACCGGTAACCACCAGCGACAGCGGCGAGGTCACGGTTTTGTCCGTGCCCTCTTCGCTCCAGCGGGTTTGCATCGACATTGAGTCCTTGCCCACCGGAATGGTGATGCCCAGCTCAGGGCACAATTCCATACCGACTGCTTTTACGGTGTCGTACAGACGGGCATCTTCGCCCGGGTGACCGGCAGCCGACATCCAGTTGGCCGACAGCTTGATATCGCTGATCTTGCCAATGCGCGAAGCCGCAATGTTGGTCAGGGTTTCGCCGATAGCCATGCGGCCCGATGCAGGAGCATCCAGCAGTGCCAGCGGAGTACGCTCGCCCATCGCCATCGCTTCACCGGTGTACACGTCGAAGCTGGTGGCGGTGACGGCAACGTCAGCCACTGGCACTTGCCACGGACCAACCATCTGATCACGAGCAACCAGACCGGTAATGGTGCGGTCGCCGATGGTGATCAGGAAGCTTTTGCTTGCCACGGCCGGGTGATGCAGAACGCGTTCAACGCACTCGCCGATGCTCAGCGCAGCTGGATCGAAGTCATCGCCTAGCTCTTGCTCACGCACTGCCGAACGGTGCATGCGCGGAGCCTTGCCCAGCAACACTTCCAGTGGCATATCCACCGGGCTGTTACCGAAGTGGCTGTCAGTGACCGTCAGTTGCGGCTCGGCAGTGGCTTCACCGACTACGGCAAACGGGCAACGCTCACGTTCGCAGATCGCCTGGAAGCGGTCGAAGTCTTCGACGCCCACGGCCAGAACGTAACGTTCCTGGGATTCGTTGCTCCAGATTTCGTGCGGGGCCATGCCCGGCTCGTCATTTGGAATGTTGCGCAGTTCGAAACGGCCACCGCGATCGCCATCATTCACCAACTCAGGGAAGGCGTTGGACAAACCACCAGCACCCACGTCGTGGATAAAGCTGATCGGGTTCTTGTCACCCAACTGCCAGCAGCGGTCGATCACTTCCTGGCAACGGCGTTCCATTTCCGGGTTTTCGCGCTGTACCGAAGCGAAATCCAGGTCAGCCGAGCTTGCGCCGGTAGCCATCGAGGAAGCAGCGCCGCCGCCCAGGCCGATCAACATCGCCGGGCCACCGAGCACGATCAGCTTGGAGCCAACGGTGATTTCGGCTTTCTGTACGTGTTCGGCGCGGATGTTGCCCATGCCACCAGCCAACATGATTGGCTTGTGGTAACCACGGACTTCTTCGCCACGCGGGGTGGTGATGGACTGCTCGAACGTTCGGAAGTAGCCGGTCAGAGCCGGACGACCGAATTCGTTGTTGAATGCAGCGCCGCCCAGCGGGCCTTCGATCATGATGTCCAGCGCGGTAACGATGCGCTCAGGCTTGCCGTACGGCACTTCCCACGGCTGTTCAAAGCCCGGGATCTGCAGGTTGGATACGGTAAAACCGGTCAGGCCGGCCTTTGGCTTGGCGCCACGACCGGTTGCGCCTTCGTCACGGATCTCGCCACCGGAACCGGTCGCTGCACCCGGGAACGGGGCGATCGCGGTTGGGTGGTTGTGGGTCTCAACCTTCATCAGGATGTGAACAGGCTCCTGCACCGCACCGTACTGGCGGGTATCAGGATCCGGGAAGAAACGCCCGGCAACACTGCCGACGATGACCGAAGCGTTGTCCTTATAAGCAGACAGAACGCCTTCGCTGTGCATCACGTAGGTGTTCTTGATCATGCCAAACAGGCTTTTTTCCTGGCTTTGACCGTCAATATCCCAACTGGCGTTGAAGATCTTGTGGCGGCAATGCTCGGAGTTGGCCTGGGCAAACATCATCAGTTCGATGTCATGCGGGTTACGGCCCAAACCGTTGAAGGCATTGACCAGATAGTCGATTTCGTCTTCGGCCAGCGCCAGGCCCAACTCGATGTTGGCTTTTTCCAGCGCGGCGCGACCGCCACCCAGCACGTCAATCGCAGTCAGCGGCTTGGGTTCGGCGTGACTGAACAGACCGGCAGCCTGTTCCAGGTTACCCAGCACGATTTGCGTCATGCGGTCATGCAATGCAGCGGCTATCAGTTCAGCATCAGCGTCGCTGAATTGACCGGCAACGTAAAACGCAATGCCGCGTTCCAGGCGCTGGATTTTAGCCAGGCCACAGTTACGGGCAATGTCGCTAGCCTTGCTGGACCAAGGGGAGATGGTGCCAAACCGCGGCAACACCAGGAACAATCGGCCACTCGGCTCTTGGACCGGCACGCTTGGGCCGTACTTCAGGAGACGAGCCAGTACCTGCTGTTCATCGCTGGTCAGCTCACCGGTGGTATCGGCAAAGTGGGCGAATTCAGCATACAAACCAGTGACAGCCGGAACCTTGAGGCTCAGTTGTGCAAGGAGTTTGCTGTGGCGAAAGGCAGAAAGGGCAGGAGCGCCGCGCAGGATCAACATCTTCGGGACAGCCTCGGGAGGGGTATGCTTTGAGGCCCGGCATTCTAGCCTAAACCGTTCGCCACGGCACCCGAAACGGCACACCTGAAGCACACCAAACGTCACTAATCGACCAAAGCCTTATTCTTTATGGCTATCAGCCGCTTGGCGAATGCTCACTTATGATCTTTAAACATTGACGCAACCCCCATTCCACAAGGGTTTCAGCTATTTTGACGGCTATTATCAGAACCTTCGAAAATTGTCGAGATATGGCACCTGCGCTGCTTTGCGTATACTGCGCGGATGTTTTCTCTAACTGATATCCGCCAGCGTGGAGCCAGATGGCTCCTCGCAACCGGACTCTTCCTGATGCTCGGTGCCTGCGTTGAAAAACCCAGCACCCTTGAGCGCGTAAAGGAGGATGGGGTACTGCGGGTGATTACCCGTAACAGCCCCGCGACCTACTTCGAGGATCGCAATGGCGAAACCGGCTTTGAATACGAGCTGGTGAAACGCTTTGCCGACGATTTGGGGGTAGAGCTGAAAATCGAAACAGCTGACAACCTGGACGACATGTTCAATCAACTGGGCCAGCCTAACGGCCCGGCTTTAGCTGCTGCCGGTCTGGTCAGCAGCGAGAAGCGCCTGCAACAAGCCAAGTTTTCTCACCCGTACCTCGAAGTCACACCGCAGATCATCTATCGCAACGGACAATCGCGCCCCACGTCCGCTGCCGATCTGGTCGGCAAGCGCATCACCGTCATGAAAGGCAGCTCCCACGCCGAACAGCTCGCCGAACTCAAAAAGCAATATCCCGGCATTGAATACGACGAATCCGATGCCGTCGAAGTCGTCGACTTGCTACGCATGGTGGATGAGGGTCAGATTGATCTGACACTGGTCGACTCCAACGAAGTGGCCATGAACCAGGTGTACTTCCCCAATGTGCGCGTGGCGTTCGATCTGGGGGATGCCCGCAGCCAGCGCTGGGCGGTCGCGGCAGGTGAAGACAACAGCCTGCTCAACGAGATCAATGCGTACCTGGACAAGGTCGAAAAAAACGGCACCCTGCAACGCCTCAAAGACCGTTACTACGGGCACGTGGATGTACTTGGCTATGTCGGCGCCTACACTTTCGCCCAGCACTTGCAGCAGCGTCTGCCCAAGTACGAAAAGTTCTTCAAGGACGCCGCCAAAAAAGAACAGATCGACTGGCGGCTGCTGGCCGCCATGGGTTATCAGGAATCCTTGTGGCAACCCGCCGTTACGTCCAAAACAGGCGTTCGCGGCCTGATGATGCTGACCCAAAACACTGCGCAGGCAATGGGTGTATCCAATCGCCTGGACGCCAAACAAAGCATCATGGGCGGTGCCAAATACCTCGCGCTGATCAAGAGCGAGCTCGACAGTGATATTGAAGAGCCTGACCGGACCTGGTTTGCGCTGGCGGCCTATAACGTTGGCGGTGGCCATCTGGACGACGCACGCAAGCTGGCCAAGAAAGAAGGCCTGAACCCGAACAAGTGGCTGGACGTGAAGAAAATGCTGCCTCGCCTTGCGCAGAAGCAGTGGTACAGCAAAACCCGCTACGGCTATGCCCGAGGCGGCGAGCCAGTGCACTTTGTGGCCAACATCCGTCGTTACTACGACATCCTGACATGGGCTACACAACCGCAACTTGAAGGCGATCAGGCCGCTGACAGCAAGCTGCACATCCCCGGTGTCGACAAGACCAAGCCGAAGGAAGAGCCGCAGCTCTGACAAAAAGCGTCATTTCGTAGCAGCTGCCGAAGGAACGAGGCTGCGTTCGGCGGCGCAGCCGTCGTGAAACCTGAATAACTCGATATATCTGACACATTTAGGCGTCTAATTTGCGACGACTACGTCGCCGAACGCAGCCTCGTTCCTTCGGCAGCTGCTACAAGGGGATTAAGCCTTCGCCGCCGCCAGGATCAGCGCTTTCATCTCGGCCACAGCTGATTTGAAGCCCACAAACAATGCGTGCGCCACCAGCGCATGGCCAATGTTCAACTCGTTGATGCCCTTGATCGCAGCCACTACCTCTACGTTGTGGTAGTGCAAGCCATGACCGGCATTCACGATCAACCCCTGAGCCAGGCCAAACGCCACACCATCGGCCACACGCTGCAGCTCCTCAGCCACTTCGGTCGGGGTTTGTGCATCGGCATAACGACCGGTGTGCAGTTCGATAGCGGGCGCGCCCACGCGCTTGGACGCTTCTATCTGACGCTCGTCCGCATCGATAAACAGCGAGACTTCACAGCCGATTTTAGCCAGACGATCAACCGCCGCCTTGATCCGCGCTTCTTGCCCGGCAACATCCAGACCACCTTCGGTGGTCAGCTCCTGGCGCGTTTCAGGCACCAGGCAGATATGCGCCGGGCGAATGCGCTCGGCAAATACCATCATCTCTTCGGTTACGCCCATTTCGAAATTCATGCGCGTTTGCAGCACATCCTTGAGCAGCAACACATCACGCTCCTGAATGTGCCGGCGGTCTTCGCGCAGATGCACGGTGATGCCATCGGCGCCCGCCTCTTCCGCGTCCAACGCAGCCTTGACCGGATCAGGGTAACGCGTGCCGCGTGCCTGACGCAGCGTAGCTACGTGGTCGATATTCACGCCGAGAAGAATGCGGTTGCTTTGGGTCACAGGGGCTCTCCTGAAGAGTTGAAGATTCGGCGCACAGCATACCGGTCTATTCAGGGCTTGCGAAACAACTCACGACTGGCCAGCGGCTTGCCAGCCAAATGAACGGCCAGTGCCTGACGCATCAGGCGCTTGGCGGCCGATAATGCGCCAGGCGCAGCCCAGTCCGCCTCGGCCATCGCATGCAGCTGCGCGCCATGAAACAGCCCCGGCTGTTGCAGCCAAACCCGCTCCAGCCCTGCATCAACCTGCAGGCGGTACATGCCATCGGCCTCTACCGGTTCGCCGTGAATATCGACGCTCAGCGAAAAGCCGTAACCCAGATCGTCCAGCAAACGCCATTCGAACGCCCGCAGCAAAGGCTCCAGCGGTCGGCCTTCGGCCAACGCCAGCAAGGTCGCTGCGTAGTGATCAAATACAGCAGGATGAGGGTCTTCAGCCGGCAACAGCCGAATCAGCAATTCGTTGAGATAGAGGCCGCTGAACAGCGCTTCGCCATTGAGCCAGGTTGAAATCCCGGCGCTTTCCATGCGCCCGACGTTTTTCAGCTCGCCACGCCCACGAAACTCGATTTCCAGCGGAACAAAGGGCCGCGCCAACGTACCGGCCTTACCCCGCGCACTGCGTAACACCGCCCGCAGACGTCCTTGAGGCGTGATGAAATCAACCAGCGCGCTGGTTTCACGATAGGGTCGACTGTGCAGGACGTAGGCGAGCTGGGGGACGATGGGCTTGCTGGACATGGAGTTTTGTATACGCCTGAAATCACCGTGGGAGCGAGCCCGCTCGCGAAGGTCTGAAGAGCGCTGCGATTATCCAATAAACGCGCACTATCGTTAACGACCTTCGCGAGCAGGCTCGCTCCCACGGGTAGTGCTGTGTTTACAAGTCGCCGTAGCCCAGGGAACGCAGGGCGCGTTCGTCGTCGGACCAGCCGCCTTTCACTTTAACCCACAGGTTCAGCATGACCTTGGAGTCGAACAGCAGCTCCATATCCTTGCGCGCCTCGGTGCCGATACGCTTGATGCGCTCGCCCTTGTCGCCAATGATGATTTTTTTCTGACCGTCACGCTCAACCAGAATCAAGGCATGGATATGCAGGGTTTTGCCCTGCTGCTTGAATTCTTCGATCTCTACGGTGATCTGGTACGGCAGCTCTGCACCCATCTGGCGCATGATTTTTTCGCGTACCAGTTCGGCGGCCAGGAAGCGGCTGCTGCGGTCGGTAATCTGGTCTTCCGGGAAGAAGTGCTCGTTCTCCGGAAGGTGATCGGCGATCACACGCTCCAGCGCTTCGAGGTTATGCCCGTGTTGAGCCGAAATCGGAATGATCTGGGCGTTCGGCAGTTGCTCCTGAAGCCAGCTCAGGTGCGGCATCAGCTCGGCCTTGTCTTCGATACGGTCGGTCTTGTTCAGCGCCACGATCAATGGACCGGTCACGTACTGAACGCGCTCCAGCACCATTTGGTCTTCGTCGGTCCACTTGGTGCGGTCCACGACGAAGATCACCACGTCAACGTCTTTCAACGCTGCCGAAGCGGTTTTGTTCATGTAGCGGTTCAGGGCCTTTTCGCCGCCTTTGTGCATGCCCGGGGTATCAACGTAGACCGCTTGCACGGTGCCTTCGGTCTTGATGCCCAGCATGTTGTGGCGAGTGGTCTGCGGCTTGCGCGAAGTGATCGCCAGCTTTTGACCCAAAATGTGGTTCAGCAGTGTGGATTTACCCACGTTTGGTCGACCAACAATGGCAACGTAGCCACAGCGAGTTGCAGTTGTATCAGTCATGGCCATTCTCCACGCCAAGGGCTATCAGTGCTGCGGCGGCCGCTACCTGTTCGGCAATACGACGGCTCACACCCTGACCCCGGCTTTTTTCATTCAATAGGGCAATTTCGCACTCAACGAAGAACGTGCGGCAATGCGGTTCGCCCTGGATATCTACCACTTCGTAACGCGGCAGATCGCAGGCACGCGACTGCAAGAACTCTTGCAGGCGGGTCTTTGGATCTTTATTGGTATCGACCAGAGTCAGGGTCTCGAACTCACTGGCAAGCCAGGCCAATACGCGGTCGCGGGCGGCATCCATGCCCGCATCCAGGTAAATGGCGCCAATCAGTGCTTCAAGGGCGTCGGCCAGAATCGATTCACGGCGAAAACCGCCGCTCTTCAGTTCGCCAGAGCCCAGGCGCAAGTACTCGCCTAACTCAAAACCACGAGCCAGTACGGCCAGGGTTTCGCCTTTTACCAAGCGCGCGCGCAGACGCGACAACTGGCCTTCACGGGCCAACGGGAAGCGGTCAAACAACGCTTCGCCAGCAACAAAATTGAGAATGGCATCACCCAGGAACTCAAGACGCTCGTTATTGCGCCCCGCGAAACTGCGGTGTGTCAGGGCCAGAACCATCAGTTCCTGGTCTTTGAAGGTATAACCGAGCTGACGCTCTAAACGTTCTAAAGAAAAACTCACGATTTACCCACGCTGAGTTCGTGGCCGAATGTCACCACCGGACCGATATAAGGGATCAGTGATGCTCGTTTATCGCATAGCAAATGGACAGGCTGTTCGCCGCCGTCACACTTAACGCTTTGTTCAAATCCACATCCTGAATACTCAGGCACACGACTTATTCGTACACCTGAAAAGCATTCGGCGCTGTTATTAACAGCGCCGTCTTGACTACTTGATCAGACCAACCCGCGAGAAGTTCGGCAGGTTGCTCGCCTTGGGCTCTGGCCAGCTCATCCAAACAGCAAAGGCCTTGCCGACGATATTCTTGTCGGGAACCATGCCCAACTCGTCTTTGGGAATGTTCGGATCATCCCAGTAACGGCTGTCGTTCGAATTGTCACGGTTGTCACCCATCATGAAGTAATGCCCGGCCGGAACCGTCCACTCCTTGTCAGGTGGCGCACGGTAGCGGCTCATTTCCTTGCGGATCATGTGCTCGACCTCGCCCAGCTTCTCTTTGTACAACTCGGCACTGCCCAGGGTTCCTGGTTCGGTGCCCACCAGTTGCTCGGCAACCAGTTGATCGTTGACATACAGATGCTTGTCGCTGGTGTAGCGAATCTTGTCGCCCGGCAGGCCAACTACACGCTTGATGTAGTTAACCGTCGGATCGCTTGGGTAGCGAAACACCATCACATCGCCCCGCTTCGGATCACCCACTTCGATGACTTTCGTATCGAGTACCGGCAAGCGGATCCCGTACGAAAACTTGTTCACCAAAATGAAGTCGCCCACATCCAGGGTCGGCTTCATCGAGCCGGACGGGATCTGGAACGGCTCAACCAGAAACGAACGCAGCACCAGCACGATGAACAAAACCGGGAAGAACGACTTGCCGTATTCAACCAGCAGCGGTTCCTTGTTGAGCTTTTCGACTACCTGCCTATCAACCGGCGTAACGCTGGCTTGATAGTTGGCAATGGCCTTGCGCCGGCGAGGAGCCAGGAAGACCAAATCGAGCAGCGCCAGCAAACCGCACACGGCAACAGCAATGACCAGCAACAGCGGGAAATTTAGTGACATAGGACCTAGCTATCCAACCTGAGCACTGCAAGGAAGGCTTCTTGTGGAATTTCCACGTTACCCACTTGCTTCATGCGTTTTTTACCGGCTTTCTGCTTTTCCAACAGCTTGCGCTTACGGCTAACGTCACCACCGTAGCATTTGGCCAGTACGTTTTTTCGGAGCGCTTTAACAGACGAGCGCGCAATGATTTGGCCACCAATGGCAGCCTGAATTGCCACATCGAACATCTGACGCGGAATCAGCTCTTTCATCTTCTCGGTCAACGCACGCCCTTTGTAGTGAGCGTTGTCGCGGTGAACAATCAATGCCAGCGCATCAACTTTTTCGCCGTTGATCAATACATCCAGCTTGACCAGATTAGCCGACTGATAACGGTTGAAATGGTAATCAAGCGAAGCATAGCCGCGACTGGTGGACTTGAGACGGTCAAAGAAGTCCAGAACCACTTCGTTCATCGGCAAGTCGTAGGTCACTTGAACCTGAGAACCCAGGAACAGCATGTCGTGCTGAACACCGCGTTTTTCAATACACAGGGTAATGACGTTACCCAGGTGCTCTTGAGGCACAAGGATATTGGCGCGCACGATCGGCTCGCGAATGTCTTCAATAGAAGATACATCCGGCAGCTTGGACGGGTTATCGACGTAAATCGTTTCGCCAGTCTTGAGCAGCAGTTCGAAAATTACGGTTGGCGCCGTGGTGATCAGGTCCAGGTCGTACTCGCGCTCAAGGCGCTCCTGAATGATCTCCATGTGCAGCATGCCGAGGAAGCCGCAACGGAAGCCGAAGCCCAGCGCGTCGGAGCTTTCCGGGGTGTACTGCAGCGACGAGTCGTTCAGCGTGAGCTTTTGCAGGGCTTCACGGAAGTCTTCGAAATCGTCAGAGCTTACCGGGAACAAACCGGCGTAGACCTGCGGCTGAATACGTTTGAAACCTGGCAGTACGTCAACATCAGGGGTTGAGCTCAGGGTCAGGGTATCGCCCACTGGCGCACCGTGAATGTCCTTGATGCCCGCAATGATGAAGCCTACTTCACCGGCTTTCAGATCAGCGGTAGCCGTGTGCTTGGGGTTGAACACACCCACGCTGTCTACCAGGTGCATCTTGCCGGTGGACTTGACCAGAATCTTGTCACCCTTTTTCACGCGGCCGTGGCGCACGCGAACCAGGGACACAACGCCCAGGTAGTTGTCGAACCAGGAATCGATGATCAACGCTTGCAGCGGATCTTCGTAGTTACCGGTTGGCGCAGGGATGGTATGCACCAGGCGCTCAAGCACCTCGTCCACACCCAGGCCGGTCTTGGCGCTGCAGGTCACGGCATCAGTGGCATCGATGCCAATGATCTTTTCGATCTCTTCTTTCACGCGATCAGGATCAGCCTGCGGCAGGTCGATCTTGTTCAATACCGGCATGACCTCAAGGCCCTGCTCGATAGCGGTGTAGCAGTTGGCGACGGACTGGGCTTCTACGCCCTGCCCCGCATCAACCACCAGCAAAGCACCTTCACAGGCCGCCAGGGAACGGCTGACTTCATAGGTGAAGTCGACGTGACCCGGGGTATCAATGAAGTTCAGTTGATAGGTAATGCCATCTTTGGCCGTGTAGTACAGAGTAACGCTGTGGGCCTTGATGGTGATCCCGCGCTCACGCTCCAGATCCATGGAATCCAGTACCTGGGCTTCCATTTCGCGCTCGGCGAGGCCGCCGCACATCTGGATAAAACGATCGGCCAGCGTCGACTTGCCATGGTCAATGTGGGCGATGATGGAGAAATTGCGGATATGACTCAAATCACTCACGGGTCAACACTCAAAAAAGTCGCAGGCAGACTGCCCGCCGAAAAATAGCCGGGAATTGTACCTGATCCTCTCGCCAAGCGTCACGTTCACAGGCCAATGGACACCTACAAAAAAGCCCCTGTCGCGAGATAGGGGCTTCTGGCGAACTCAATGAAGGCTTGTCAGCCTGCTCGACGCAGCAGCCAGATGCCTGCCAATGCACAGATTGCAGTCGGTGCCAGCACCGCGAACAACGGCGAGAAACCGAACACCAAGCTCATCGGGCCCAGCAGGTCCTGGGCAATCTTGAAGGTGAAACCCACCAGCACCCCGGTAAATACCCGCTGGCCAAGAGTAACAGAGCGCAATGGGCCGAAGATGAAAGATATGGCCATCAACACTAGAGCAGCAGTCACCAGCGGCTGTAATACCTTGACCCAAAATGCCAGCCAATAACGGCCATTATTCAGCCCCTGTTCCTTGAGGTAGTGGATGTAGCTCCACAAGCCAGCGATCGACAGCGATTCAGGCGCCATGACCACGGTACTAAGCAGTTGCGGGCTCAACGAAACGTCCCAGCTTTCTTCCGGAACCTTGATCACTTCAGTGCTGCGATCGTGAAAAACCGTGGTACTGACGTCGTTCAACTGCCAGTGCCCCTGATCGAACTGCGCACGCTTGGCGAAGCTCGCCGATAACATGTTGCGCTCTTTATCGAAGCGATACCGGGTCACACCATAGAGCAGCCCGTTGGGCTGAACAGCGTTGATATGGATGAATTCATCACCCTGGCGGTGCCACAGGCCATGCTTGGAACTTTGCGCATCACCACCACCTTGCGCCAGTGCGCGGTTGGCCTGGGCAAGGTTTTCAGAGGCGGGTACTACGTACTCGCCAATCAGCACACCTGCCAGCATCAAGACCAGCATCGGCTTCATCACGGCCCAGACAATGCGCCCCAGGGACACACCCGCCGCGCGCATGATGGTCAGCTCACTGTTGCTTGCAAGACCACCCAAACCGATCAGGCAGCCGATCAACGCTGCCATCGGCAACATTTCGTACAAGCGACGCGGAGCAGTCAGCATTACAAAGCTGAAAACGTCCATGATGGTGTAGCTGCTGCTGATACTGCGCATCTCGTCGATCAACGCAAACAGCAGCGCCAGACCCAGAATAATCCCCAGTACCGCCAAAATTGCCATCAACACACTGCTACCAATGTAGCGGTCGAGCTTAACCACGGGTCATCTCCTTGGCACTACGGCGACTCGCCAACTTCAAGCGCAGCGGCTCCCAGTACATCAGCCCCAGGCCAATGATCAGGAACAGGGCATGTACCCACCACAAGCCCAACACCAAAGGAATCTTGCCGCCCTCAAGCAGGCCTCGGCCCCAGGTCAGCATGCTTAGATAGGCCATATAAAGAAGAATGGCCGGCAACAGTTTGAGGAAGCGCCCCTGACGCGGATTTACCCGCGACAGCGGCACTGCGATCAAGGTCACGATAAACACCAAAAACGGGAAGGCAATACGCCATTGCAACTCGGCGACCGAGCGCGGCTCCGGGTTGCCGATCAGGTTTCGTGTCGGGATCGCATCGCGGTCCGTCACGTCATTACTGACATCCGGCTTCGGTAGCAATACACCGTAGATGTCGTATTTGATGGCGCGATAATCAGCCTGCCCAGGGTTGCCGTCATAGCGGTAGCCGTTGTCCAGAATCAACCAACGGCTGCCGTCGGGGCGAACCTCCTGACGACCTTTTTCAGCCAGCAACACTGAAATATTGCGGTCCTTGGCGTCCTGCCCGAGATTCTTTTGAGTAATGAATACGCCGGACAAATGGGTCCGGTCATTGGTCAGCTCTTCGGTGTAAGTAACCCGCGAACCATCGCTCAACGACTGAAAGCGCCCGGCTTCCAGGGTGTCGAACTCGGTCAGGGCATCCTGTTTGTTGAGCAACAACTGAAATTCATTGGCACCCTGCGGGGCCAGACTCAGGCTGAGCCAGGCCACGATCAGTGCAACCAGTGCGGCAGGTGCCATGGTCATGCCCAGCAGACGTTGCTGGCTCATGCCGGTAGCCGACAGCACGGTCATCTCGCTCTCGAGGTACAAGCGCCCATAAGACAGCAAAATGCCCAGGAACAGACCCAGCGGCAGAATCAACTGCATGAAGCCTGGCAGGCGAAAGCCCATGATCAGGAACAATGAGCCTGGATCCAGTGCGCCCGAGGCGGCCTGAGCCAGATATTTGATGAAACGACCGCTCATGATGATGACCAGCAGCACAGCGCTGACAGCGCTCAATGTAAGCAGGACTTCGCGGGATAGATAACGGAAGACGATCAAACCAGACACTCCAGGGTCGTCAGGCTAAGGCGGCCAAACAAGCAGCATAACGAGTCGGTTCAGGCTCATGGGGATGAGCTGAGCCGTTTAAAAAGATGGTGCATTATCCTGTGAATGGCCGCCCCTGTCACTGCGCAGTCTTGAAAGTGGCAAGTTGGCCCTATACCGGGGTTGTCAGGCTCGTCCGACGGGGTTCAAACTGCCCGCCTTGTCGCCAGCCTGGATCGCAGGTGAAGCGCCTCCTCTATCAAGCAAGCAAACAGCATTGTTTGTGCGCATGTTGACTATTTGACTCAGGGACCCCGACATGGAACTGGTTGTAAAAAGCGTTAGTCCAGAAACGTTGAAAACGGCCACTCTGGTGGTCGCCATTGGTGAAGGCCGCAAGCTGGGCCCTACCGCCAACGTTATCGACGAACTCACCGGCGGCGCTATCAGCGCAGTCCTCAAGCGCGGTGATCTGGCCGGCAAAGCCGGTCAAAGCCTGCTGCTGCACAGCCTGCCCAACCTCAAGGCCGAACGCGTACTGCTGCTGGGCACCGGCAAGGATGAAGAACTGGGCGACCGCCCGTTCCGTAAAATCATCAGTGCCGCGCTTGGTGTCCTCAAAGGCCTGGGCGGCAGCGACGCGGTGTTCGCACTCGACGAACTGGTGGTCAAGGGTCGCGACAGCTACAGCAAAACCCGCCTGCTGGCCGAAACCCTGATCGACGGTGAGTACACTTTCGACCGATTCAAAAGCCAGAAGGCCGAACCTCGCTCCCTGAAAAAAATCACCCTGCTGACCATCAAGGCCGCACAGGCCGAAGTCCAGCGTGCCGTAACCCACGCCCAGGCGATTGCAGCGGGCATGTCGTTCACCCGCGACCTCGGCAACCTGCCGCCAAACATCTGCCATCCGACCTTCCTGGCAGAACAGGCCAAGGAGTTGGGTAAAGAATACAAAGGTCTGAAAGTCGAAATTCTCGACGAGAAGAAGATCAAGGATCTGGGCATGGGCGCGTTCTACGCCGTGGGCCAGGGCAGCGACCAGCCGCCACGCCTGATCGTGATGAACTACGCCGGCGGCAAGAAATCCGAAAAACCGTTCGTACTGGTCGGCAAAGGCATCACCTTCGACACCGGCGGCATCAGCCTCAAGCCGGGCGCGGGCATGGACGAAATGAAGTACGACATGGGCGGTGCCGCCAGCGTGTTCGGCACCCTGCGCGCCGTGCTTGAGCTGAAACTGCCGATCAACCTGGTATGCATTCTGGCTTGCGCCGAAAACATGCCAAGCGGCGGCGCTGCGCGTCCGGGCGATATCGTGACCACCATGAGCGGCCAGACCGTCGAGATCCTCAACACCGACGCCGAAGGTCGCCTGGTGCTGTGCGATGCCCTGACCTACGCAGAACGCTTCAAGCCACAGGCCGTAATCGACATCGCCACCCTGACCGGTGCCTGCATGGTTGCACTGGGCGCCCACACTTCGGGCCTGATGGGCAACAACGACGAGTTGATCAACCAACTGCTGGAAGCCGGTAAGCAAGCCGACGACCGTGCCTGGCAATTGCCGTTGTTCGACGAATACCAGGAGCAACTGGACAGCCCGTTCGCCGACATGGCCAACATCGGCGGCCCTAAAGGCGGCGCCATCACCGCTGGCTGCTTCCTGTCGCGCTTCGCCAAGGCCTATCATTGGGCCCACCTGGACATCGCGGGCACCGCATGGGTCAGCGGCGGCAAGGACAAGGGCGCCAGTGGCCGTCCAGTCCCCCTGCTGACCCAGTACCTGCTGGATCGCGCCAACGCTTGAAGCTGACAATCCAAGGCTGCGCCGCTTGACGGCGGCGTAGCCCGGATTCAGGAACCGCAATGACCCAAGAATTAACCAAAGAGCCGACCAAAATCGACTTTTATATCCTGCCCAGCGCCGAACCCTCGGCGCGGCTGGATTTTGCCTGCAAACTCACCGAGAAGGCCTGGCGCCTTGGCCACCGCGTGTATTTGCACTGCACTGACACCGCACAACGCCAGGACCTGGATGAACGCTTGTGGCGTTTCAAGGGCGAAAGCTTCGTGCCCCACAGCAACACCGAAGATGAACCCGATGGTGTAGTTGTCATGGGTTGCACGGATGCCCCCCTGTCCCATCAGGACTTGCTGATCAACCTGGACCTTAAAGTCCCGGAATTCTTCAAACGCTTCGCCCGCGTGGCTGAAGTAGTGGTCGAAGACCCCGCCGTTCGACTGGCCGCACGGGAGAGTTTCCGCTTCTACCGTGAACAGGGCTATCCTCTGCAAGACCACAAGTTACAACGACTCTGAGCACACGATGGACACTTCAAATTCGCCGCAAAAAGCCGCACACCTGCTCGATGATCTTGAATCCATTCGCAAGCTGCTCGGCGATGAGGGCCTGCAACCGCCGCTGCTGACGGAGATGGTCGGCCAACAGGATCCACAGATCCCGTTGCTGTCTGAAGTGATCAGCGATGAAGAAGAGCCCGAGCCAGCCCAAATACCACTGGTCGGCATAGCTCCGGCCCCCGTGGCAGAAAAAGCCCCGGACGCGCTGTTGGTGCATCTGGACAAAGAACTGCGCACTGCTGCGCAAGCGATCATGCAAGACGTGATCAACGACTTCGCCCCGCATATCGAAACCGAGATCAAACGCCGCCTCGATGCGCATATGGAGCGCCTGCTCGCTCAACACCAGAGCTGATCCGGGTCTTGTAGCAGCTGACGAGCGGAGCGAGGCTGCGTTCGGCTGCGCAGCAGTCATAGGTCAGACACCTCGGCGCGTCAGATAAACTGAGAACTCGGACTTTACGACTGGTTCGCAGGCTAACGCAGCCTCGTTCCTTCGCCAGCTGCTACAAATTTTTCCTGCACCACACCACAACTCGCCCTGCGCCTCCCACCCCGCTATACTTGTCGGCTTTCCTGAATTAATGCCAATAGGGTCCCGCCGCGCATGGATAAGACCTACCAGCCGCACGCCATTGAAACTTCCTGGTACAAAACCTGGGAAGAAGAGAATTATTTTGCCCCGCAAGGCGCGGGCGACCCGTACACCATCATGATCCCGCCGCCGAACGTCACCGGCAGCTTGCACATGGGTCACGGTTTTAACAACGCGATCATGGACGCACTGATCCGTTTCCGCCGCATGCAGGGTCGCAACACCCTGTGGCAGCCGGGCACCGACCACGCGGGTATCGCCACCCAAATGCTGGTTGAGCGTCAGATCGAAGCACAAGGTCTGAACCGCCATGACTTGGGCCGCGAGAAGTTCCTGGACAAGATCTGGGAATGGAAAGACCAATCCGGCGGCAACATCAGCCGTCAGATCCGTCGCCTTGGCTCGTCCGTAGACTGGAGCCGCGAACGCTTCACCATGGATGACGGCCTGTCCGAAGCCGTGAAAGAAGCCTTTGTTCGCCTGCACGAAGACGGTCTGATCTACCGCGGCAAGCGTCTGGTCAACTGGGACACCAAGCTGCACACCGCAATTTCCGACCTTGAAGTGGAAAACCACGACGAGAAAGGTTTCCTGTGGAACCTGCGCTACCCGCTGGCTGACGGCGCCAAAACCGCCGAAGGTCTGGATTACCTGGTGGTTGCTACCACCCGTCCAGAAACCATGCTCGGCGACGCTGCCGTTGCGGTAAACCCGGAAGACGAACGCTACAAGGCCCTGATCGGCAAGTTTGTTGAGCTGCCACTGGTTGGTCGCCGCATCCCGATCATCGCTGACGATTACTGCGATCCTGAATTCGGCACCGGCTGCGTGAAAATCACCCCGGCCCACGATTTCAACGACTACGAAGTCGGCAAGCGCCATAACCTGCCACTGCTGAACATCTTCGACAAAAACGCCAAAGTGCTGCCTGCTGCTCAGGTGTTCAACCTCGACGGCAAGCTGAACGAAACTGTCGATGGCACCCTGCCGGCCAAATACGCCGGTCTGGATCGCTTCGAAGCGCGCAAGCAAATCGTGGCGGACTTTGACGAAGCCGGTCTGCTGGTCAGCGTCGACGATCACGCCCTGAAAGTACCGAAAGGCGACCGCTCGGGCACCATCATCGAGCCGTGGCTGACCGACCAGTGGTACGTGTCGACCAAGCCATTGGCAGAACCAGCGATTGCCGCCGTTGAAGACGGCCGCATCGCGTTCGTGCCAAAGCAATACGAAAACATGTACTTCTCGTGGATGCGTGACATCCAGGACTGGTGCATCAGCCGTCAGCTGTGGTGGGGCCACCGCATTCCGGCCTGGTACGACGAATCGGGCAAGGTCTACGTAGGCCGCGACGAAGCCGAAGTTCGTGCCAAGCACAACCTAGGTCCGGACGTTGCGCTGCAACAGGACAACGACGTGCTCGACACCTGGTTCAGTTCGGGTCTGTGGACGTTCTCCACCCTGGGCTGGCCAGAAAAAACCGACGCGCTGAAAACCTTCCACTCCACTGACGTGCTGGTGACCGGTTTCGACATCATTTTCTTCTGGGTTGCCCGGATGATCATGCTCACCATGCATTTGGTGAAGAACGAAGACGGCACCCCGCAAGTTCCGTTCAAGACCGTGTATGTACACGGTCTGGTGCGTGACGGTCAGGGCCAGAAGATGTCCAAGTCCAAGGGCAACGTCCTGGACCCGCTGGACATCATCGACGGTATTGAACTCGAAGACCTGGTGGCCAAACGCACCACCGGCCTGATGCAGCCAAAACTGCTGAAGAAAATCGAGAAACAGACCCGCGACGAATTTGCCGACGGCATCGCCAGCTACGGCACCGACGCCCTGCGCTTCACCTTCTGCTCGCTGGCATCCACCGGTCGTGACATCAAGTTCGACATGGGCCGCGTTGAAGGCTATCGCAACTTCTGCAACAAGATCTGGAACGCGGCGCGCTACGTGCTGGACAAGGGCGAAGACTGCGGCCAGAACGGCGAAGCCTACGAACTGTCGCTGGCCGACCGCTGGATCATCTCGCAGTTGCAACGCACCGAAGCCGAAGTGACCCGTCACCTCGACCAGTTCCGGTTCGACCTCGCGGCACAAGCCTTGTACGAGTTCATCTGGAACCAGTACTGCGACTGGTACCTGGAACTGTCCAAGCCTGTGCTGTGGGACGAAAACGCTCCGGTAGAACGTCAGCGCGGCACCCGCCGCACGCTGGTACGTGTACTGGAAGTGGCCTTGCGTCTGGCGCACCCGTTCATGCCGTTCATCACCGAAGAAATCTGGCAGCGCATCGCGCCGCTGGCCGGCGTTGAAGGCAAGACCATCATGCTGCAACCGTGGCCGGTGGCTAACGAAGCACGCATCGACCAGGCTGCCGAAGACGATATCGAATGGCTCAAGGGCTTGATGCTCGGCACGCGTAACATCCGTGGCGAAATGAACATCGGCCCGGGCAAACCGTTGCAGCTGTACCTGAAAAACGTCAGCAGCGAAGACCAGCGCCGTCTGACCGAGAACGATGCCTTGCTCAAAAAGCTGGCTAAACTCGAATCGATCACCGTGTTGCAAGATGGCGCCGAAGCACCTCTGTCTGCTACCGCTCTGGTAGGTGAGATGGAAGTACTGGTGCCAATGGCCGGCCTGATCGACAAAAATGCAGAGTTGGCGCGCCTGGACAAGGAAATCCAGCGCTTGCACGGCGAAGTTGCGCGAGTGGGCGGCAAATTGTCGAATGCCGCGTTCGTTGACAAGGCTCCGGCCGAAGTCATCGAAAAAGAACGTGCCAAATTGGCCGAAGCCGAACAGGCCTTGAGCAAATTGGCAGACCAGCACGCGCGGATTTCCAGCCTGTAAATACGCTGCGCACCTGATCGCGGGCAAGGCCGCTCCCGCAGGGTTTAACTCTGCAGGAACGGGCTTGCCCGCGATTGCTTTTGTGGAATGAATTGAACATGACTACCCCACGTACTTCCAAAGCCACACGCCACAAGCCCAAGGCTGCCAGCGATGCCAAGCCGGTCGAGCCACGGGTCAAACCCAGCCTGCACCCGCGCAACCGCCATCAGGGCCGCTACGACTTCCCTCAGCTGATTTCGGTATGTCCGGAGCTGGCCGAGTTCGTGATCATCAACCCGTACGGCAAAGAGAGCATCGACTTCGCCAACCCGACTGCCGTGCGCGTATTCAACCGTGCCCTGCTCAAGGCGTTCTACGGCATTGCTCACTGGGATATCCCGGCCGACTACCTGTGCCCGCCTGTCCCGGGTCGTGCTGACTACGTGCACTTCCTGGCTGACCTGCTGGCCAGCATGAACGACGGCGAAATCCCGCGCGGGCAAAACGTTCGCGTACTGGACATCGGCATGGGCGCCAACTGCGTCTACCCGCTGATCGGCCATAGCGAATACCGCTGGCAGTTCCTGGGCACCGAAGTCGACCCAACAGCCGTCAAAGCGGCCAAGGCAATCGTGCAGTCCAACGGCCTGAACAAAGCCATCAGCCTGCGTCTGCAACCCAACCCGCAGAAAATCCTGCTGGACCTGCTGGAAAGTAGCGAACGCTTCGACCTGACCATGTGTAACCCGCCGTTCCACGCATCCCTGGATGAAGCGACGCGCGGCAGTGAGCGTAAATGGCGCGCATTGGGCAAGGCGGATCCAAAGCGCAAGCTGCCGGTTCTGAACTTTGGTGGCCAGGCGGCCGAGTTGTGGTGCGAAGGCGGCGAACAGCGCTTTGTCACGCAACTGATCCGCGAAAGCATCCAGGTGGGTCGACAAATTCTGTGGTTCAGCGTTTTGGTATCCAAGGCATCGAACTTGCCGGCCATCCAGACTGCGCTGAAAAAAGCCGGTGCGCGCGAAAGCCAAGTGGTGGACATGTCCCAGGGCAACAAGCAAAGCCGCTTTGTGGCCTGGACCTTCCACGACAAAGAGCAGCAGCAGATGTGGCGTGAAAAGAACTGGAAGTAAGTGCATAAGCCTGTAGCCGCTACTGCGGGCTGCGATAAGGCCTGAAGGGCCTTCAAAAAGCGGGGCCGCCTCGCAGCCCATCGCAGCCTCGTACCCCGTCAGCGGCTACAGGATTTGCGCCCATAAAAAAGCCGCGCCCGGACTTGTCCGGGCGCGGCTTTTTTAATACTTACTTGTTAACAGCGTCAGTCAGGCCTTTGGCCACAACGAGCTTGATAACTTTTTTGGCTGCGATTTCGATGGCAGCGCCAGTCGAAGGGTTACGGCCAGTACGGGCAGGACGCTCGGTCACTTTCAGTTTGCCAATACCTGGCAGAGTGATTTCGCCGCCATTTTCCAATTGATCAGCAACGATCTGAGCCAGTTGGTCCAGAGCGTTACGCGCGGTAGTTTTTGGCGCGTCGATAGCTTCAGCGATATCGGCGATCAGTTGGTCTTTAGTAATAGCCATTGAGATGTTCCTTCCCTATCAAATTCATTTGGTTTGCAGAGTGCAATGTCAGCCATCGAGCCAGATCTCAAGGGTCTGGCACACCCGCCAGCTTTCACGACGAATCGCGTATGTAGATAGCAAAAACGGGGTTTGGTTCGACCTGACACATGCTGAATGCACGCTTTACGCCGTTTCCGAGCGCAAGACCGGGCAAAACTAGCACAGAGACGGTGAAATATCCGCCTCTACCTGGGCTTTTGGTCAGCTTTATCGCCTTAAAACCGTAAAAAAACCGTCTGAAGCAGTCTCAAGCCCCCCAAACCCCGACCTATCGCTCAGGTGCGGTACACTTGGCGTCTTTGCGGGGTACGCCCCCTGTCCTCTCATTACTCGCCGAGAAGCCCATGCCGATCCGTCATTGCATCGTCCATTTAATTGACAAAAAACCCGACGGTACGCCCGCAGTTCTCCACGCCCGTGACTCTGAACTGGCCGCGTCTCAAGCCATCGAGAACATGCTCGCTGACCTCAACGAAAGCTATAACGCCAAGCAAGGTAAAGCCTGGGGCTTTTTCCATGCAGAGTCCGGCGCGCATCCGTTCAGCGGCTGGCTCAAGGAGTACCTCGATGGCGGTAAAGATTTCACCGCTTTGAGCCGCATTGCAGTCGAGCACCTGCAAAAGCTGATGGAGGAGTCCAACCTCTCAGCCGGTGGCCACGTACTGTTTGCCCATTACCAGCAAGGCATGACCGACTATCTGGCCATCGCCCTGCTGCACCACAGCGAAGGCGTGGCGGTGACCTCGGAGCTGGACGTGACGCCTTCGCGCCATCTGGACCTTGGCCAACTGCATCTGGCCGCGCGGATCAACATTTCCGAGTGGCAAAACAACAAGCAGTCCAAGCAGTACATTTCGTTTATCAAAGGCAAAAACGGCAAGAAGGTGTCGGAGTACTTCCGCGACTTCATCGGCTGCCAGGAAGGCGTCGACGGCCCGGGCGAAACCCGCACCCTGCTCAAGGCCTTCAGCGACTTCGTAGAAAGCGAGGACTTGCCCGAAGAGTCCGCCCGCGAAAAAACCAAGACCCTGGTCGATTACGCCAGCAGCCAGGCCAAAATCGGCGAGCCCATGGGCCTGGCCGAGTTATCAGAGCTGATCGACGAAGAGCGTCCGAAAGCGTTCTACGACCATATCCGCAACAAGGACTACGGCCTGTCGCCAGAGATTCCGGCAGATAAACGCACCCTTAACCAGTTCCGCCGCTTCACCGGGCGCGCTGAGGGGCTGTCTATCAGCTTTGAGGCCCACCTGCTGGGTTCCAAGATCGAATTCGACGAAGAAGCCGGCACGCTGGTGATCAAGGGCCTGCCGACCCAACTGCTCGACCAGCTCAAGCGCAGCAAGTAATGCTCAACGGTATTTTGAAGAAAGTCCTGTTTGTTCTGGTGGTAGTGGTCATTTTCCAGAACTGGGGCAAGATCGAGCGCATGCTCAACCCCTCGGGGGTCGTGCCTGAACAGACCAGGGCCAAAGCCCGGGTGGTGCTGTATTCCACCGAGTGGTGCGGCTACTGCAAGGCCACGCGGCGGTTTCTGGATGAAAAAGGCATTCCGTTCAAGGAGTTTGATATCGAGAAAGACCCGGCTGCCCGTCAAGTCTACGAGGCCCTGGGTGGACGCGGAATTCCGATACTGGACGTGAACGGCACGCTACTCAGGGACTTCAAACCGGATGCGATACTCGCGGCGTTGAAATAACATCACACCACTCTTGCTGTAGCCGCTGACGAGGAACGAAGGCTGCGATCGATCGCAGCCTTCGTTCCTCGTCAGCGGCTACAGGTCAAAACCGTCTCTGCCTGGCTTTGCACCAAACATTCCTTGGCGCTTTTCCTAAGCTTTTTGATCAGCCGTTCCTGGCGCAAGGCTTCGCCTTTATCGGGCCAAGTCTCGACATACACCAAAGCCACGGCCGGGCTTGAAGCAAAAAAGCGCGCGCCCTTACCGCTTTGATGCTGGGCAAAGCGGCGCACCGGGTCATCGCTGATACCGCAATACAGCGAGCCATTGGCAGCCCGCACCAGATAAACAAACCAGGGTTTTGCGCTCACCTTCAACGGCTAGCCTGAAAGGCCTTGAGCCCTTTTTGGGCCTGAGCCCGGATGGCGTTTTTCACCAGCGGCGTCCACCCCAACAACAAGCCCTTTGTACCCAACGCCTGACGCGACCAGCGCCAGAGGTCAAAGTGATCGTGGTGCTCGCAGATCTTGCCGTCGCGAAACACAAAGCGCGCCTGAATATCATTGACCACCGTAGCCCCGGTCTGGCTGAACACATAGGTTGCCACCCAGTGCGCACTGCCGCGCTGCCCGTCGGCCTGAACCTGATCGAAAGTCAGGCTGAAGTCCTTGGCCCGCGAAGTCAGCATGCGCCACATGTCAGCGGCACTCTGTCCACGCAGCTCGCCAAACACCGGATCGCTGAACAGCACATCGTCGGTGTAACAGGCGGCCATGGCTTGCGCATCAAGCTGCTGGAAGGCCTGATAAAAGCGCGTAATCAAAGCTTGATGGTCTTGGCTCATGGCAGGGTCCGTGCGGGTCAGGAATCCGAACACGATAATCTGCCATGAACAGAAACACTATGGGCCTCAGACTTTCTCGCTCTGCACATTCACGTACAAGGATCGGCCAG
The DNA here is from genome assembly GCF_037055265.1 of Pseudomonas sp. ML2-2023-6. Lineage (NCBI taxonomy): Bacteria > Pseudomonadati > Pseudomonadota > Gammaproteobacteria > Pseudomonadales > Pseudomonadaceae > Pseudomonas > Pseudomonas sp. ML2-2023-6. The sequence continues at coordinate 4,940,291 of NZ_CP146347.1, forward strand.
CACCGAGCCCGGCGATAATGGCGCCCAGGCCGATGACCGCGAAAATCCAGCCCACCGCATTCCAGCCACCGGTCAATTCATGCACCACACCGACGGCCAACGGCCCCATCGAAGCCACGGTATAACCAATGCCCTGGGCCATGCCCGACAGGTTGGCCGCGACATGAGCGTCCCGCGAGCGCAGCACTATCATGGTCAAGGCCAAACTGAACGTACCACCCTGCCCCAGGCCAAGCACAATCGCCCAACCCCACAAACCTTCGATGGGGGCATAAAGACAACCGAACAGACCGGCCAGGGTCATCGCCATTACCAGCACAATTGCCAGCCGTTGATCTTTACCCCGCGTTGCCAGCCACGGGGCGCTCAATGCCGTGATCAATTGCACGATGACCGAGCCGGACATCACCAGCCCTGCCTGGGTTGGGGTCAAACCGCGACCAATCAGAATTGAGGGCAACCAGCCAAAAACGATGTAAGACAACGAGGATTGCAGCCCCATATAAAGCGTCACTTGCCAGGCCAATGGATCACGCAGCAAGCCGCGCACGCGATAAGCAACGTTGTGTGAGCCCTGACGTTTGCCCACTTGGGGCAACCAAAAAATGGCTGCTAACAGTGCGGGTAATGCCCAAAACCCAAGTCCCATGGCCCAGCTCTGGCCCAGCGACTCACTAAGGGGCACCGTCGCGCCCGCCGCCAGTGCCGCGCCCAAGCACAGGGCCATGGTGTAAACCCCGGTCATGGTCCCGGCATGCCCGGCGAAATCACGCTTGATAATGCCAGGCAGCAGTACACCAATTACTCCGATACTGGCTCCGGCCAAAATACTCCCGGCAAACAGCCCGACCTCACCCAGGCAACTGCGCAAGACAATGCCGCCACCCAGCGTAAAAAGAATCCCCAGCACCACCCGTTCCGTCCCGAAACGTCGGGCCAGGATCGGCGCCAAAGGCGCGAACAGCCCCAGGCAAAGCACCGGTAAGGTGGTCAACAAGCCTGCCTTCGCTGCCGACAAACCAAGACTGTCCGAGACCTCGCCAAGCAATGGCGCCATGCTCGACAACGCCGGACGCAGGTTCAGCGCCACCAGCACCAGCCCCAACAGCAGCAGCCAGGGGCGCAGCACGACGGGTGGCGTGTGTTGCACCTGCTCATCGTCAATTTCGGCGTCGATCAGTAACTCTTCCAGCTCATCCAGATGACGAGCGGGCTCAACGCTGGCATTGGCGATTGACGAGGGGTGACTCATGGCTTGCTCCGGCTCAGGGTTCATTGATCAACGTCCGGCACAGCGCCATGGCTCGTTGCGGGTTTTGTTGTTCTACGGCTTCCAGTAACTCGACATGCAGATCAAACACCAACTGACGCCGCGGATGAATATCCATCGTCTTGCGCAAATGATTGGTCACGACGCTCGAGGTGTAGCGGTACAACTCGCTCAAGGCAGGGTTGTGCGCGGCATCAATCAGCCGCTGGTGAAACACCAGGTCGCAGCAGATATAGGTATCGAGTTCGCCGTGGTAATGCTGGCCACTGGCATTGAGTGCCTGATGCAACAGCCGCAAGTCCTCATCGGTGCGACGCAAGGCCGCCAGGCCAACCGCTTCGACTTCAAGGATTTGCCGCATCTCCCGGCCCTGCTCCATCGAGCACGATGACAACGCACGCAGCGTGTCCATCGGGTCGACGCGCCCACGCAGGTAACTGCCGTCGCCCTGACGGATTTCAATCAACCCGGCAAACGCCAGCACGCGCATCGCTTCACGCACAGTGTTACGGCTGATGTTCAGCTGCGTCGCCAGCTCGGGTTCGGTCGGCAAGCGCTGCCCCACCTCCCAGGTGCCGTTGTTTATGCGTGTTCGCAGTTGCTCAAGGGCCTGATCAACCAGAGAACGTTTTATCAGCGGAGAAGCGTCTGTCATTGAATTCGCCTTTTCATCCAATCATAGGATGAATTTTCCTACATCCTATCCAGACACATCCAGTTGGGCAATCAACTACAGCTTAAAGGCCGCAAAAAAACGATCACTAACCATTGAACAAAAAACCCTTTAAGGGTAATTTAAATCGTATCGAGGCTGCCTCTTATGGAAAAGAAAACACCTCACTACAACCTGCCGTTGATTCAAGCCGATGTTCGACGGCTTGGCGCTGTAGCGTTTACCAAAAGCGCATTTGATGGCGGACGAACCATGGGCCTTACCCTCGCGCAAATGCAGCGGGTCATTGCCACTTTAGAGCGCAGATCACTTTACAAGTCGATGTCGACCCACGCCGACCACAAGGTCTGGCAGGACGTCTATCACGCACAGGCCTACGGTTTGGCCATCTACATCAAGGTGACTTATCGCCCAAGTGGAGGGCCGCCAGTCATCGCTTTCAAGGAAAAAGACCTATGAAAAAACATGACTGCTACACCTGCGGTGCCGGCGATGTGATGCAAGCGTTCAAAGGGCGCAGCTTCAATGTGGACTTCAAGCAGTTGAACCGGATGGTGCACAACCTGGCCGGCTACGAATGCACGGAATGCGCAGAGATCGAATTCGACGCTCCCAGCGCCGAGCGTTATGCCCAGGCGGGTGACGAACTGATTGAAGATGCCAAACAGGTAATGGCAGAAGAGATGAAGCGAATCCGGCGCAAACTGCACTTCACCCAGAAGAGTGCCGTGCAGTTGCTGTCAGGGGGCGGCCACAATGCGTTCAGCCGTTATGAGCGGGCCGAGGTTGAGCCTCCAAAACCATTGTTTGTGCTGATGCGTTTACTCGATCACCATCCCGAACTGGTTCAGGAACTGCCTGCAATCAACGCGTGTGCTGACATCAATGCGCTGCTGGTGCAAAAAGAGCAGCAGCGCCATAAATAAGCCTGTAGCCGCTGCCGTAGGCTGCGATAAGGCCCGAAGGGCCTTCGCCCTTCAACACCGCAAACCCTTCGGGCTCGATCGCAGCCTGCAGCAGCGCCTACAGGTGCTGTTGAATCAATGCAGAATCTGATTCAGGAACAGTTTTGTCCGGTCATTTTGCGGGTTGTCGAAGAAGTCATTCGGCGCGGCCTCTTCTACGATTTCGCCCTTGTCCATAAAGATCACCCGGTTAGCCACGGTGCGGGCAAAGCCCATTTCGTGGGTCACGCAGAGCATGGTCATACCGTCTTCTGCCAGACCGATCATGGTGTCCAATACCTCTTTGACCATCTCCGGGTCGAGCGCTGAAGTCGGCTCATCGAACAGCATGATTTTTGGCTTCATGCATAGCGCCCGGGCAATCGCCACCCGCTGTTGCTGGCCACCCGACAACTGACCCGGGTACTTGTGCGCCTGCTCCGGAATACGCACCCGTTCCAGATAATGCATGGCGATTTCTTCAGCCTTTCGCTTGGGCATCTTGCGCACCCACATCGGTGCCAGCGTGCAGTTCTGCAGGATGGTCAAATGCGGAAAAAGGTTGAAGTGCTGGAACACCATGCCCACTTCGCGGCGTACCGATTCGATCTGCTTGATGTCATTGGTCAGTTCTACACCATCGACCACGATGCGCCCCTGCTGGTGCTCTTCGAGGCGATTGAGGCAGCGGATGGTCGTTGACTTGCCCGACCCCGATGGCCCGCACAACACAATGCGCTCGCCCGGCTGCACATTGAGGTTGATGTCCTTGAGTACGTGGAACTGGCCATACCACTTGTTGACGCCCTGCATCTGAATAATGCCTTCAGCGCTCGCGGTTTTTTTGATTGCTTCACTCATGTCGCACTCCTACCTAACGCTTATGGCCAGTGTCCAGCTTGTGCTCCAGATGCATGGAGTAGCGGGACATACCAAAACAGAAAATCCAGAACACCAACGCTGCAAACACATAGCCTTCGGTCGCCATGCCCAGCCAGGTCGGGTCGGCAGCCGCTTGCTTGACGCTGTTGAGCAGGTCGAACAGGCCGATGATGATCACCAGGCTGGTGTCCTTGAACAGGGCAATAAAGGTGTTGACGATGCCAGGGATCACCAGCTTCAGGGCTTGCGGCAAGATCACCAGGCCCATGCTGCGCCAGTAGCCCAGGCCCATCGCCGCCGCTGCTTCGTACTGCCCTTTGGGAATCGCTTGCAGACCGCCGCGCACCACCTCAGCCACATACGCTGACTGGAACAGAATCACCCCGATCAGGGCCCGCAGCAGCTTGTCAAAGTTCATGCCCTCAGGCAGAAACAGCGGCAGCATCACCGAGGACATAAACAGCACGGTGATCAACGGTACGCCACGCCAGAACTCGATAAAGGTCACGCACACCACGCGAATGGCCGGCATGTCCGAACGTCGTCCCAGCGCCAGCAAAATCCCCAATGGCAAGGCGCCAGCAATACCCACTGTGGCAATAACCAGCGTCAGCATCAGGCCACCCCACTGGCTGGTAGCCACGTTAGTGAGCCCCCAGTGACCGCCGTGCAGCAAGCTGTAAGCCAGAATCGGGTACACCACCAAAAAGCCCAGGCCGTAGATTGCCTTGTGCTTGAAGCGCGAGATAAACAGCGGCGCTGCGCCAATCACGGCCAGCCACACACTCAGATCAACCCGCCAGCGCAACTCGGTAGGGTAATAGCCATACATGAATTGGCCGAAACGCTGCTGGATGAACACCCAGCAGGCGCCGTCCTTGGTGCAGTCAGCCCGCGTGCTACCGACCCAATTGGCATCAAGAATCGTCCAGCTCAGCAGCGGCGGCACGATCAGCCAAATAAGGTAAAAGGCAAACAGGGTGAGCAAGGTGTTGAGCCAGCTGGAAAACAGATTGGCCCGCGCCCAAGCGACAATACCGATGCGGTTACCCGGCGGTGGCATGTCGGGTTTAAAAACATGAGTCGTCATAGTCCCGTCCTCATCGCTCGATCAGCGCAATACGCGTGTTGTACCAATTCATCAGCAGCGAAATGCTGATGCTGATTGCCAGGTACACGCTCATGGTGATGGCAATGACCTCAATCGCTTGCCCGGTCTGGTTAAGTACGGTGCCGGCAAACAGTGAAACCATTTCCGGATATCCGATGCCCGCCGCCAGCGACGAGTTTTTCACCAGGTTCAGGTATTGGCTGGTCAGCGGCGGAATAATCACCCGCAGTGCTTGCGGGATAATTACCTTGCGCAATGTCGGCCCCGGGCGCAGGCCCAGCGAGCGGGCAGCTTCGGTCTGGCCGTGGCTGACCGACTTGATCCCCGAACGCACGATTTCGGCAATGAATGCCGCGGTGTACACCGTCAACGCAATGGTCAGCGCCAGCAGCTCAGGGATAAGCACCCAACCACCGACAAAGTTGAAGCCCTTGAGTTGCGGCATTTCCCAATGCACCGGAGTGCCAAACAGCAACACGCACAAGCCCGGAATCACCAGCATCAGTGCCAGCCCGACCCAAAACTTGTGAAATGGCACACCGGTCTCTTCGAAGCGCTGGTTGGCCCGGCGAACCATCAGCACCACAGCCACAATCGCCAGCAGCACACTGGCCATAAACGGCCAAAAGGCCTCGGTGCCCACGGCTGCCGGCATGTTCAGGCCACGGCTGCTCATATAGAAAATGTCAGCAAAGTTGTGGCTGTTGCGTGGCCCCGGCATGGTCAGAAAGACCGCGAAGTACCAGAACAGAATTTGCAGCAGAGGAGGAATATTGCGAAAGACCTCGACGTAAACCGTTGCCAGTTTGCTGATCATCCAGTTCGACGATAACCGCGCGATACCCACGATAAAACCGAGAATCGTCGCCAGAACGATACCGATCACTGACACCAGCAAGGTGTTGAGCAAACCGATCAGAAAGACCCGGGAGTAGCTGTCGGACTCGGTGTAATCAATCAGATGCTGCGCAATGCCAAATCCGGCACTGCGTTGAAGAAAGTCAAAACCTGAAGTAATGCCACGGTGCTGGAGGTTGGTCTGGGTGTTGTTGAACAGATACCAGCCCATAAACACCACCAGTGCGACGGTGATGATCTGGAATAACCACCCACGCACACGCGGATCGCCGAGGCTGAGCCTGGGCTTTGGTGCGCCGACTTTAGTTTGCATGAAGTGCCCCTAAAAATGGATCAAACAACATCACCCGGCAGTTGGCCTACCGGGTGAAAGGGCTATCAGCGCACGGGTGGTGCGTATTGAATGCCGCCGTTATTCCACAGAGCGTTCAGCCCGCGGTCGATGGCCAGAGGAGTGCTTTTGCCGAGGTTTTTCTCGAAGACTTCGCCGTAGTTACCGACCTGGCTGACAATCTGTACCACCCAGTCTTTTGGCAGTTTCAGGTCTTTGCCGTACTCGCCGTCAGCACCCAGCAAGCGGGCAACATCCGGGTTTTTGGTCGACTTGGCTTCAGCCACGACGTTTTTGGAGGTGATACCTGCTTCTTCTGCATTGAGCATGGCGAACAGAGTCCACTTCACAATACTGAACCAGTCTTCGTCGCCTTTACGCACTACAGGGCCCAGAGGCTCCTTGGAGATGGTTTCAGGCAATACCACGTAGTCATTTGGGTTCGCCAGTTTGGTGCGCTGTGCGTACAACTGCGACTTGTCGGAGGTCAACACGTCGCAACGACCGCTTTCCAGCGACTTGGCGCTTTCATCAGAGGTGTCGAAGGTGATCGGGGTGTACTTCAGATTATTCGCGCGGAAGTAATCCGAGACGTTCAGCTCGGTAGTCGTACCAGCCTGGATACAGATAGTTGCACCGTCCAGTTCCTTGGCACTTTTTACGCCCAGCTTGTTGTTGACCAAAAAGCCAACACCGTCGTAGTAGGTCACGCCCGCAAACACCATGCCCATGCCCGCGTCACGGGAGCTGGTCCAGGTGGTGTTGCGCGACAGCACGTCAACTTCGCCTGACTGCAGCGCGGTGAAACGTTCCTTGGCGTTCAACTGGCTGAACTTGACCTTGGTTGCATCGCCAAATACCGCTGCGGCCACTGCGCGGCAAATATCGGCATCAATGCCCAGGATCTTGCCGTTTTTGTCAGGTACCGAAAAACCCGGCAACCCGTCGCTGACGCCACACTGCACAAAGCCTTTCTTTTTGACGCCGTCCAGGGTTGCGCCTGCGTGGGCAAAGCCACTGACACTCAACACGATGGCTGCGGTGGCCAGAGCCAGGGTGGATTTCAACTGCTTCATTCAAACCTCCAGTACTGCGCTTTTATTGTGTTTGAACAAGACCCGCCGCCCCCTTGTGAGGCAATGTTGACCCGTGTTGGCTTTTATTGGGTCAAGCGGCATAAGTCTTGAGCGATGGGTGCATCGCACGAACCGTCAAACTGAAGCGCTCACTTGAGCTGTTGAATTCCTTGTCTAACTTCAACCTCGGGATTTTTGCTGTCCCCCCATCGGCAGTAGCCTGTTAGTGTTACCGCCGAAGGTGAACGCATTCACGTCCCTGTCCACATAGCAAAGCGCGTACCACACCAGCTGCTTAAGTAAGTTCAGTACGTAATGCTGGAAAAAACGTTCAAGCAAGCGACATTTTCTGTAATTTTTCACCGATCGAGCACTTTTGTAGCGCACCCGGTTTGCGCACATGCACAACGATGGAGCAGCCATGACCCAACCTCTGATTATCCAACCCCAAAAGACTGCGGACGCCTGTGTTATCTGGCTCCATGGCTTGGGTGCCGACCGTTATGACTTCATGCCGGTGGCCGAAATCCTGCAGCAGTCGCTTTTGACTACACGCTTTGTATTGCCCCAGGCACCGACCCGCGCCGTGACCATTAATGGCGGTTATGCCATGCCGAGTTGGTATGACATCAAAGCCATGAGCCCTGCCCGCTCCATCTGCGAAGAAGAGCTGGAAGAGTCGGCTGACATGGTCATTCAATTGATCGAAGCCCAGCGCCAGAGCGGTATCGACGCCAATCGGATTTTCCTCGCCGGTTTCTCCCAGGGTGGTGCCGTGGTGTTCCACACTGCTTATTTGAAATGGCAGGGACCATTGGGTGGCGTACTTGCCCTTTCCACCTATGCACCGACGTTCAGCGATGTGCTGCCATTGTCCGCCAGCCAGCAACGTATCCCGGCCCTGTGCCTACATGGGCAGTACGATGATGTAGTCCAAAACGCTATGGGCCGTACGGCTTATGAGCGTTTAAAGGCAGCAGGCGTAGCAGTTACATGGCAGGAATACCCAATGGGCCACGAAGTGTTACCCGAGGAAATTCGCGACATCGGGGCCTGGCTGACGAAACGTCTGACCTAAAACCGAAACATCCTGTCGTTCACTACGCCGAGCACCCGACTTGCATTACACTGCCCGGCGTACACTCCTTAACCAACTGATGAGATGACCGTGCTCAAAGCACTCAAAAAAATATTCGGTAAAAGCGAGGCTGAGCCGCTCGCGCCAGCTTCCGTTACACCTTCGAGCAACACCAGCCCGCGAACCGACGCGCAACAGCCTGGTCGTTCTGCTCCTGCTCCTGCTCCAGCCCCAGCGCCGGTGACCACTCCTGACGCACAGCCCGCGGATGAACAACCGCGTATCGAAAAGCCTAAAGTTGCAAAACCACGGCGCGAAGTGGCCCCCAAGCCACCGGTCATTCCCTGGAAACTCGAAGACTTTGCGGTCGAGCCACAAGAAGGCAAAGTCCGCTTTCACGATTTCAAGCTCGCCCCCGAGCTGATGCACGCCATTCAAGACCTCGGTTTCCCGTATTGCACGCCGATCCAGGCGGGCGTGCTGGGCTACACCCTGAGCGGTCGCGATGCGATTGGTCGGGCCCAGACTGGCACCGGCAAAACCGCTGCGTTCCTGATCTCGATCATCAGCCAATTGACCCAGACCCCGCCGCCCAAAGAGCGTTACATGGGTGAGCCACGTGCACTGATCATCGCGCCGACCCGCGAGTTGGTGGTGCAAATCGCCAAGGACGCGGCCGACCTGACCAAATACACCGACCTCAACGTCATGACGTTTGTCGGCGGTATGGACTTCGACAAACAGCTCAAGCAGCTTGAAGCGCGTCATTGCGACATTCTGGTCGCCACACCGGGCCGTCTGCTGGACTTCAACCAGCGCGGCGAAGTGCATCTGGACATGGTCGAAGTGATGGTGCTCGACGAAGCCGACCGCATGCTGGATATGGGTTTCATTCCGCAAGTGCGCCAGATCATTCGTCAAACGCCGCAGAAAGCCGAACGTCAAACGCTGCTGTTTTCCGCGACCTTTACCGAGGACGTGATGAACCTGGCCAAGCAATGGACTACCGACCCTGCCATCGTCGAAATCGAAGCGCTCAACGTCGCCAGCGATATGGTTGAGCAGCACGTGTATGCCGTTGCCGGTGCCGACAAATACAAGTTGTTGTTCAACCTGGTGAACGACAACGGCTGGGAGCGCGTCATCGTGTTCGCCAACCGCAAGGACGAAGTGCGCCGCATAGAAGAGCGCCTGGTACGTGACGGCATCAACGCTGCCCAGCTATCGGGCGACGTGCCGCAACACAAGCGCATCAAGACGCTGGAAGGCTTTCGTGAAGGCAAGATCCGCGTGCTGGTGGCCACCGACGTCGCAGGTCGCGGAATTCATATCGACGGCATCAGCCACGTAATCAACTTCACCCTGCCTGAAGTGCCGGACGATTACGTGCACCGCATTGGCCGTACTGGCCGCGCAGGTGCCAGCGGGGTTTCCATCAGCTTTGCCGGTGAAGACGACTCGTATCAACTGCCGTCGATCGAAGCCTTGCTGGGTCGCAAAATCAGCTGCGAAACGCCGCCAACCGAATTGCTGCGCCCGGTGGTACGAGCGGTACGCAAACCGCACGATCCGGATGCAATCGCGTAATACGCTGAATCGGTAGTTACTCTGTAGCCGCTGTCGAGGCACGAGGCTGCGATGGGTTGCGAAGCGGCAACGCTTTTTGAAGGGCCTGGCTCCCTTATCGCAGCCTTCGGCAGCGGCTACAAAGCTCGTTAGCTACTTCCAGCGATCTGCCGCCACTTCGTCGCTGGCCCGCCCTTCAACCCAGTGCGGGCCGTCAGCGGTCTGTTCTTTTTTCCAGAACGGGGCGCGGGTCTTCAGGTAGTCCATCACAAACGCACAAGCGTCAAACGCCGCCTGGCGATGGGTACTGGCCACTCCCACAAACACGATCGGCTCACCCGGCTCCAGCGCACCCACCCGGTGCAGCACTTCAAGCTTGAGCAACGGCCAGCGTTGTTCCGCTTCAACCATGATCTTGGCCAGGGCCTTTTCGGTCATGCCAGGATAGTGTTCCAGAAACATCCCCGCCACATCACGCCCTTCATTGAAGTCGCGCACATAACCGACAAAGCTCACCACCGCCCCCACGCCCAGATTGGCCGCGTGCAGTGCATTGACTTCAGCGCCAGGGTCAAAGGTCGCCGCTTGTACCCGAATCGCCATGCTCAGCCTCCGGTCACGGGAGGGAAGAAGGCGACTTCATCGCCGTCTACCAGCGGTTCATCCAGTTTGCACAGTTCTTCGTTGCGCGCACACATCAGGTTGGACTCGGCCAGCACCTGCCAGGCGCCACCGCGTTGCGCCAGGTGCGCCCGCAGCTGTTCGATGGACGCAAACTCACCGTCCACCGACTCGCCATCCAGCCCCAGCGCCTCACGGTAACGAGCAAAGAAAACGACGTTGAGCTTCATGACGCGTCTGCCTGAAAGTGCCCGCTCTTGCCGCCGAGCTTCTCCAGTACCCGCACACTTTCGATGGTCATGCCGCGATCCACCGCCTTGCACATATCATAAATCGTCAGGGCCGCCACGCTGGCAGCGGTCAGGGCTTCCATCTCGACACCGGTCTGCCCGGACAACTTGCAACGCGCCACGATCAGCACCGCATCAGTGCCTTGAGCACTGAGTTCAACCTTGACGCTGGTGAGCATCAGCGGATGGCACAGCGGGATCAGGTCCGAAGTTTTCTTGGCCGCCTGAATCCCGGCAATCCGCGCCACGGCAAACACGTCACCCTTGGGGTGGCCACCACTGACGATCATGTCCAGGGTTTCAGGGCGCATGCGCACCACGGCTTGTGCCAGCGCCTCACGGGATGTCACCGCTTTATCGGTGACATCAACCATGTTGGCGCGGCCTTGAGAATCTAAATGAGTCAGCACAGGGGGTACTCCAAACAGGAGCAAGGAGTGTAAACCCGAGAATTGGTTAAGACCATCGACCCCGCGAATACCGCGCATCAGAACATCGAATTGGCCGCCTGCCGGCATTCGCCGTACAACGGTTGAAACTTCGGAGCCGTCCTTATGCCTCTTTTTGTTGTCATTGCCCTGAGCCTGTTTGCAGGCTTTGCCGTGCCCTTGCAGGCTGGCAGCAACGCCCGGCTTGGCGTTGTGCTCGGCCACCCGTTTTGGGCCACGGTGATTTCGTTGCTGGTCAGTGGCGTGGCCATTGCGCTGGTGATGCTGATCGTGAAAGTGCCCCGCCCCAACCTCGCGGCGCTGCTCACCGGCCCTTGGTGGATCTGGCTCGGAGGCCTGGCCGGGGTGTTTTACATCACCGTCGCACTGATCACCGTGCCGCGTCTGGGAGCACTGAATTTCATCATGGCGGTGGTGGTGGGCCAGCTGATTATTTCGCTGGTGATTGATTATTTTGGCTTGCTCGGCCTGCCCAAAAACAGCCCGAGCCTGCAGAAAATTCTGGGGGTGAGTGTGGTGCTGGCAGGGTTTGTCATTGCCTCACGGGGTTGAAGGCGCGCTTACCTGTTTGACCAGCTCACGCAGCCAACGATGGGCCGGATCCTGATTAAACCGCTGGTGCCAGACCTGCACATAGTTGAACGGCGCCACGGTCAGCGGCGGAGGTATCGCCACCAGCGTGTCCCCCAGCGGCACGTTGTCCAGAGTGCGGGTGGCCACGGTGAGGATCAGATCGGTGCCGGCAATCATCCCCGGCGCGGTGCCCCAGTGGGGAACGTTGACCGCCACCCGCCGCTGCAGCCCCCGGGCGCGCAAAACGTTGTCGACCTCGCCCTGGGTGTTGCCATCCATCGACACCAACAAATGCGGACGCGCCAGATAGCTGTCCAGGTCGAGCACGCCACTATCGGGCAACGAACGACGGTTAAGCAGGCAGGTAAAGGTTTCTTCGAACAGTACGTCGCAGCTGATATCCGCCGGCAGCGTCGCAAACACCCCCACGGCCAGGTCGATTTTGCCCTGTTCGATTTGCTCCAGCATGCCCAGGCGGCTGTCCTGAATCACCACCAGCGAGGTGTCCGGCGCCAGCTTGCGCAGTTGCACCAGCAATTTGGGCAGCACGATAGCGGCGCCGTAATCGGACATCGCCACGCGAAAGGTGCGCTGCGAGTCTGCCGGCACAAAGTCGATGGACTGGCCAAGCAAGGTCTCGATCTGGCCGAGCACGGCCTTGAGCGGCGCCTGGAGGTTTTGCGCCAGGGCACTGAGCACCACCTCATTGCCCTGGCGAATCAGTAACGGGTCATCCAGCAGCAGCCTGAGCTTGTTCAGCGAGTGGCTGATGGCCGGCTGGCTCAGATGCAAGCGAACACCGGTGCGGGTCACGTGTTTTTCCGTGAGCAACGCATCAAGCACCACCAGCAGATTCAAATCGATATTGCGCAGTAACACTCCGACTCTCCTGTCATTAGCCCACTCCAAGGGAGCGCTGCATGCTAGATCCCACACCCTCCACTGCCACGGCGCGTAACACGCGCCAGCTTACCCCACGCAACGCCCTTTACGGGTTTTCAGGCCTGATGCTGATCCTGATCTTCTGGGCTGTATGGCGCTGGCAACAACCGGCACCCGCCGCGTATGAGGTCGCGCCGGTCAAGGTGGCCGTGGCCATGGTCAGCAACCAGCCGTTTATCCGTTATCTGGACGCGATTGGCGAGCTGGAAGCGGTGCAGGAAGTCAGCGTGCCCGCCGAGATCGGCGGGCGGATCGTCGAGCTGCCCATTGAATCCGGGCAAAGAGTCACCCGCGGGCAAGTTCTGCTGCGCCTCAACGATGCGCCCGAGCGTGGCCAACTGGTGCGCTTGCAGGGCCAACTGGACAACACCCGGGTACGCCTTGAGCGGATGAAAAAACTGATCGGTTCCAATGCCATTTCCCGGGAAGCGCTGGACAACGCCCAAGCCGAATACACCACCGCCCGCGGTGCTGTTCAGGGGCTGGTGGCACAGATAGAGCAGCGCACCATCAGGGCACCGTTCGACGGCACTTTGGGCATTCGTAAAGTCCATTTAGGCCAGTACGTGAACCCCGGCGATACCCTGATCAACCTGATCGGCAACAAGGGCCTTTACGTCAATTTCAGTGTGCCCGAGCAGGCCCTGCCCCACTTCGCCACCGGCAAAAGCCTGCTGGTCGAACTCGATGCCCTGCCCCATCAACCGCTGACGGCCGTGGTCAGCAGCATCGATCCGTTCCTTGAGCGTTCCCGTACCGCCAGCGTGCAGGCACACCTGAAAAACCCGCCAAGTGCTGCTCTGCCGCGCATGTTTGCCAGGGTGCGCTTGCCCCAGCCGCTGCCCGAAAACACCTTGAGCGTGCCAGAAACGGCAGTGACCTACAGCGCGTATGGCGAAGACCTCTATGTCGTGCAACCTGCAGGCATACCCACTGTGCGCCGGGTCTCGGTCGAGACCGGCGAGCGCCGCGAGGGTTGGGTGGTGATCACCCGGGGGGTGGCGCCGGGGGATCAAGTGGTGATCTCCGGTCAGATCAAACTCAGCGATGGCGCACGTATCGAGCCCATTACCGACAGCGTACTGGCCGTTGACGCAGGAGCCATCGAGTGAAGTTCACAGATATGTTCGTCCGCCGCCCGGTGCTCGCGCTGGTGGTCAGCCTGATGATCCTGCTGGCCGGGCTCAAAGCCTATATGGGTTTGCCCGTGCGCCAGTACCCGTTGCTGGAAAGCTCCGTGATCACCGTCAGCACCGACTACCCCGGGGCCCCGGCCGAACTGATGCAGGGCTTTGTTACCCAGCCCATCAACCAGTCGCTGGCCTCGGTGGAAGGCGTCGACTACATCAGCTCATCCTCGGTGCAGGGCCATAGCCTGGTGACGTTGCGCATGGCGCTGAACCAGGACTCGGCCAAGGCCATGAGCGAGGTGATCGCCAAGGTCAACCAGGTCAAGTATCGCTTGCCGGAACAGGCCTACGACCCGGTGATCGAGCGCTCGGCCGGTGAGTCCACCGCCGTGGCGTATGTCGGTTTTACCAGCGACATCCTCTCGGCCGCAGCCCTAAGCGACTACCTGAGCCGGGTGGTGCAGCCCTTGTTCGCCACGATTGCAGGCGTGGCCAAGGTCGATACCTTTGGCGGCCAGCGCCTGGCCATGCGCCTGTGGCTCGACCCGCAACGCATGGCCGGCCATGGCATCAGCGCCGCCGAGGTCGAACAGGCGATCCGCGCCAACAACTTCCAGGCCGCCCCGGGGCAAATCAAAGGGCAATACGTGGTGTCATCGATTCAGGTCAACAGCGACCTCACCACCCTAGACGAATTTCGCGACCTGGTGATCAGCAATCGTGGGGACCGCCTGCTACGCCTGCGCGATATTGCCGAGATCGAGCTGGGCTCGGCCGCCTACGAAACCAGCGCCCTGATGGACGGCAAACCCGCGGTGCATCTGGGGCTGTACGCCACGCCCGGGGGCAACCCGCTGGGAATTGTCGAGGGCATCAAACGCCTGTTGCCGGACATCCAGAAAACCCTGCCACCCGGGGTCGAAGCCGCACTTGCGTTCGAAACCGCGCACTTTATCGAAGCCTCGATTGTGGAAGTGATCCAGACCCTGCTCGAAGCGATCCTGATTGTAGTGCTGATCATTTTCCTGTGCCTGGGCTCATGGCGCACGGTGCTGATCCCGATCCTCAGCATCCCGCTGTCGATCCTCGGCGCCCTGGCCTTGATGGCGTTATTTGGCTTCAGCATCAACCTGCTGACGCTGCTGGCGATGGTGCTGGCCATCGGGCTGGTGGTGGACGACGCGATTGTGGTCACCGAAAACATCCACCGCCATATCAAGGAAGGCCTCGCCCCGCTTGAGGCTGCGCTGATTGGCGCCCGTGAAATCGCCTCACCGGTGATCGCCATGACTGTCACCCTGGCCGCGGTATACATGCCCATCGGCCTGATGAATGGCCTGACCGGCGCACTGTTCAAGGAGTTCGCCCTGACTCTGGCCGGCGCGGTGCTCGTGTCAGGAGTGATCGCCCTCACGCTGACCCCGGTGATGTGCGCAAAACTGCTGCCGGCCGGACAAGACGAAGGCGCCATGGGCATGCTGGCCGAGGGGTTCTTCCACCGTTTATCGCGGCGTTATCAGCGAGGCTTGCTGCTGTCATTGCGCAAGCGCGGCGTGGTCCTGGGCTTTGCCGTGCTGATCCTGCTCAGCCTGCCACTGCTCTACGGCCAGGCCGCAAAAGAACTGGCGCCCAATGAAGACCAGGGCAACCTGCTGCTGGCGATCAAATCCCCGCAACACGCCAACCTCGACTTTGTTGAGCGCTATGCCGCGCAATTGAGTGGCGTCCTCGGTGCCATCCCCGAAGCTACCGGCACCTGGATCATCAACGGCACCGACGGTGTGGCGGCCAGCTATGCCGGAGTCAATTTCAAGGAATGGAACCAGCGCGGGCGCAGCGCAGCGCAGATCCAGACGCAATTGCAGCAGCGGGTCGACGGCGTGGAAGGCAATGCCATCTTCGTCTTCCAGATGCCGGCGCTGCCCGCCTCCACCGGTGGTTTGCCGGTACAACTGGTGATCCGCAGCACCGAGGATTACCGCTCGCTGTACCTGGCCATGGAACAGCTGAAGCAGCAGGCCCGGGCCAGCGGGTTGTTCGCCGTGGTCGACAGTGACCTGGCGTTCAACAACCCGGTGACCGAGGTGCGGATCGACCGCAACAAGGCCAACAGCCTGGGTATCCGCCTGCAAGACATCGCCAGCACCCTGGCAATACTGGTCGGCGAAAACTACACCAACCGCTTCGCGATGCAGGGCCGCTCCTATGATGTGATCGCGCAAACCGGGGCCAGCCAGCGCCTGACGCCCGAGGCCTTGAACGGCTTCTACCTCGCCACCGATACCGGGGTGCAAGTACCGCTGGCCACCGTGGTCAGCCTGCACAGCGATATCCAGCCCAACCGCCTGAAACAGTTCAACCAGCAAAATTCGGCAACCTTCCAGGGCATCGCGGCACCCGGCGTGAGCCTGGGCCAGGCCGTGGCTTTTTTGACCGAACACAGCAAGCAATTGCCCGCCAGCTTCAGCCATGACTGGCAGTCCGATTCGCGGCAATTTATCCACGAAGGCAACGCGCTGATGCTGACCTTTGTGTTCGCCCTGATCGTGATTTACATGGTGCTGGCGGCGCAGTACGAAAGCCTGCGCGACCCGCTGATCATCCTGATCACCGTACCGCTGTCGATCTGCGGCGCCCTGATCCCGCTGGCACTGGGCTGGGCCACGCTCAACATCTACACCCAGATCGGCCTGGTGACGTTGATCGGGCTGATCAGCAAGCACGGGATCCTGATGGTCGAGTTTGCCAATGAACTGCAAGCCGCTACGGGCTGCTCACCGGCCAACGCCATCATCCGCTCGGCCCGCATCCGCTTGCGGCCAATCCTGATGACCACCGCCGCCATGGTGGTCGGCCTGGTGCCCTTGCTGTTTGCCAGCGGCGCAGGGGCCAGCAGCCGCTTCGGACTGGGCACCGTGATTGTCGTGGGGATGGTGGTGGGGACGCTGTTTACGTTGTTTGTACTGCCGTCGATCTACAGCCTGATCTCCAGAAGACACACGCCGGCTCCCTCCCCCTGAAACGCAACCGGGCGGCTCAAGGCCGCCCGGGTCAGGGTTAAACCAGCAAGGTTACAAATGCGATTCGGCGTATTCGGCCAGAATCGAGCGAGGCACCCCTTGCAGGGCAATGTGCACCCCGTTGGGGAAGTCTTTGAAACGCTCCGTCAGGTAGGTCAGCCCCGAGCTGGTGGCCGACAGGTACGGCGTATCGATCTGTGCCAGGTTGCCCAGGCACACCACTTTGGAACCGGCGCCCGCACGGGTGATGATGGTTTTCATCTGGTGCGGCGTGAGGTTTTGACACTCATCGATCAAGATCAGGCTCTGCTGGAAGCTGCGACCACGAATGTAGTTCAGGGATTTGAACTGCAACGGCACCTTGCTCAGGATGTAGTCGACGCTGCCGTGGGTGTTTTCATCCTCCATGTGCAGGGCTTCAAGGTTGTCGGTGATAGCCCCCAGCCAAGGCTCCATCTTCTCGGCTTCGGTGCCCGGCAAGAAGCCGATTTCCTGATCCAGCCCTTGCACGCTGCGGGTACAGATAATCCGCCGGTAGCGCTTGCTGACCATGGTTTGTTCAATCGCGGCCGCCAGCGCCAGGATGGTTTTACCCGAACCCGCCGCACCCGACAGGTTGACCAGATGAATATCCGGGTCGAGCAAAGCAAACAGCGCCAGCCCCTGATAAATATCCCGAGGCTTGAGCCCCCAGGCTTCCTGGTGCAGCAGTGGCTCCTGGTGCATGTCGAGAATCAGCAGCTGGTCCTTGCGCACCTCTTTGATCCAGCCGACAAAGCCCTGCTCATCAATGATGAATTCATTGATATGCACCGAGGGCAGGTTTTCGTTCATCTGCACCTGATGCCAGGTACGGCCATGACCTTGGCGGGTCTCGACCTTGTTGACGCGGTCCCAGAACGAACCGGTCATGGTGTGGTAACCACGCGACAGCATCGATACGTCGTCAACCAACTGGTCGGTGCTGTAATCCTCGGACTCGATCCCGCAAGCCCGGGCCTTGAGGCGCATGTTGATGTCTTTGGTCACCAGCACAACACGCAACTTCGGTTCGCGGGCGTGCAGGTCAATCAACTGGTTGATGATGATGTTGTCGTTGAGGTTTTCTGGCAGCAGCGTGTTGGGCTCGCGCCGCTTGCTCATCATGATCGACAGAAAGCCTTTGGGCGCGCCTTTGCCACGCTGGATCGGCACACCCTTTTCGACATCTTCAGGGCTGGCAACTCCCAGCAACTGATCAATCAAACGGATAGCCTGACGACACTCCGCGGCCACCAGCAGCTTGCCGGTTTTGAGTTTGTCGAGCTCTTCGAGCACCGTCATGGGGATCGCGACGTGATGTTCCTCGAAGTTCAGCAATGCGTTTGGATCGTGAATCAGTACGTTGGTATCGAGCACATAAAGGATTGGCTGGTTGGAAGAAGGAGTGCGTCCGTGATCATCCATACTCGGTCACCTTTTTGGGAGCCATTCGACGCAATACCACAACAGTTCTGCGCCTCGGAGTGACTGCCGTAATTACCCTGCCCGGTGGGTCTTGGAAGACGCCACCTGTGTTGCAGGTTTCGGCCGTCTGTCTTCGTAATACTCCTAAATGTGTGACAAAAAAAAGCTTTTTTAGCGAATAGGCAATTTATTTCATGGAATGACGAATACCCTTGGCGGATGCCTGAAGCGGGGCTAGAGTCATATATTAACTGCGTGTTCTACAACACTTCGCAATCTTCCCAACCCAAGCCACTTTGTGCCGTCGCCTTCAGCAACCAAGGCAACGCCGTACGCACTTTGTCCTGGGTATCGTGAAACGCAATCACCCCATGACGCCACAACAGCATCAGGCTCAACACCCGTTGCGCTGACTGTTCGGCGCTCAGGCTGGCTGACATGTCTTGCGCATCAATATCCCACAATGACACCTGCAAACCCTGCGCCTGGAAAAACCCCCCGCTATCTGCCCGCCGCTGCCCATAGGGCGGGCGAAACAGAGCGACGTAGTTGTTCGGTACAACCTGTTTGACCAAGGCCGTGGTGCGCAAAATCGAGTCCTGCCAGTCTTGCCAATGACTGTGTGAGCGATACTCCCAGCCCTGCACGCCCACACACTGGCCCTTGTACAGCGCTTGCAGAGCTTGTGTACCGCTTTTGTCGAGGCGCACCTGCGCGCTATTGCCCAACACAAAAAAAGTCGCGCTCATGGATTGCTTGCGCAGGTAGTCGGTCAACCAGTCGGTGGTGCCGGGCAATTGGCTGGGGCCGCTGTCGAACGTCAATGAAAACAGTCGATCATGCATCGCTTCGCCGTTGCTTTCCTGCTCGCCGAACAGCTCGATTTCGCTGCTGATTTGCGGGAACAGCGCGGCCTTGCGCAGTTGCTCATCCAGATAACGCTGGTGAAACTCACGGCTCGGCTCGGCCCAGGCCACATAAAACGAGTCGTCGGCGATTTCAAACTTGCCGGCCTGCTCGCGCAAGCTGTCCATGCCGTCGACGTAATAGCAAAACGAGGCATCCTGATCGCAGCTTTGCTGGGCAAGGTTGTAATTGGCCAACAGCCGCTGCCACATGCGTTTACGCAGGTTATCAATGGTGTCCAGGTTGATGGTCTTCAGGCCAAGGCGCTGCTTGAGCGCGCTTTCGTCCAGCGTTTCACTGACCAGCAAGGCATGGGCGAAGGCAAGAATTTCGGCCCGCGAAGCAACATCGAACAATGCGGGGCTGATCAATTGCTCGGGCCAGGTACTGCGATCCAGCGTTGCGGGCTCATTGGGCGCCGCCACTGCCCCCAGGCACACCAGCATGGCCGAGAAAAAAAGAGCAATGCGCACGGATCAATCTCCCAATAAAAACTGGCAGCACTATAACCCGGACAAATGCCCGTGACCTGTAGTCGCTGCCGAAGGCTGCGATAGGTTGCGCAGCAGCCCCGAAAGTCCTGCGGACTTTATCGCAGCTTTCGGCAGCGGCTACAGAGTCTCAAACGCCTATCGCGACGATAGGTGGAGTCAAACCGCCCAACCCCCTAGAATCCCCAGACGCTAAAAGGAGACGACCTCATGCTGATGGTGATTTCACCCGCTAAAACCCTCGATTACGAGACGCCGCCGGCCACTGCGCGTTTCACCCAGCCGCAATACCTGGACCACTCCCAGGAGCTGATCGAACAATTGCGCGAACTGAGCCCGCAACAGATTGGCGAGCTGATGCATTTGTCCGACAAGCTCTCGGGGCTCAATGCGGCACGCTTCGGCAGCTGGACTCCAGCGTTCACCCCAAAAAATGCCAAACAGGCACTGCTGGCATTCAAGGGCGATGTGTATACCGGCCTTAACGCCGTGGACTTTAGCGAAGCGGACTTTGATTACGCGCAAACCCATCTGCGCATGCTCTCGGGACTCTACGGCCTGTTGCGCCCGCTGGACCTGATGATGCCGTATCGCCTGGAGATGGGCACCAAGCTGGCCAATGCCCGGGGTAAGGACCTGTACGCCTTCTGGGGCACGCAAATCAGCCAATGGCTCAATGAAGCACTGGCGGAACAGGGCGATGACGTTCTGCTCAACCTGGCGTCCAACGAGTACTTCTCGGCAGTGAAAAAATCGGCCCTGAACGCACGTATCATCAATACTGAATTCAAGGACCTGAAAAACGGCCAGTACAAGATCATCAGCTTCTACGCCAAAAAAGCCCGCGGCATGATGAGCCGGTTTGTAATCAAGGAACGCATCAACAACCCCGAGCAGCTCAAGCAGTTCGATGAGCAGGGTTATCGTTTTAGCGCTGAACAATCCAAGCCGGATCTGTTGGTGTTTTTGCGCGACCACGCTGAGGAATGACCCCTCCAGGGGCCTCAGGCTGGTAAGTTAGACTCATTCCATGCAAGAGGCGCTGCCATGTTTATCGGCGTGTTACTGATCATCACCTGGCTTGTGCTGTTGCTGCGCTATCCGTCCAAGGCTTTCCCGGTTTCGCTGGCGGCAGTGTTCGGGCTAGCAATTGTTGCAGCGTCTGTGGCCTGGCTCGACAACCGCGAAGCACAGCAACTGGCACGCCTGGAGCTGCGTATTGTCTATGACCCCGTGCATTGCCCGGCAGACCGCCCATTGCAACTGACCCTGAAAAACCGCAATGACGTGCCACTGGTCGAACTTGGCTGGCGCATCGCCGCCTATGCACCGGGCGATACCGTCAACCTCGCCGATAACCTCTATACCGCCCCACGCTATCGCGGGCCCGGCGAACTGCAAGCCCAAGCCAGCTGGCAAGACTGTTTACCGATGCCGCCCCTGCGCGCCGGTTATCGACCGCAAACCCTGGAGTTCCGAGCAGAACGTCTGCAAGGCAGCTTTTCCAATTAAGGATTTTTCGATGCTCCGTGTTTTGATCACCGGCTGCTCCAGCGGCATTGGCCGCGCCCTGGCCGATGCCTTCAAGGCAGCGGGTCATGAGGTCTGGGCCAGCGCTCGCAAGCCTGAGGATGTGGCCCGGTTGGCGGCAGCGGGGTTCACCGCAGTGCAACTGGACGTAAATGACCCACACGCATTGGCGCAACTGGCTGAACGCTTGGCGCACGAGGGCAGCGGGCTGGATGTGCTGATCAATAATGCCGGTTATGGCGCCATGGGCCCGTTACTCGATGGCGGCGTCGAGGGGCTGCAGCAGCAATTTGAAACCAACGTGTTTTCAGTGGTCGGTGTCACCCGCGCGCTATTTGCAGCGCTGCGCCGCAACAAGGGGCTGGTGGTCAATATCGGCAGCGTTTCCGGTGTATTGGTGACTCCGTTTGCCGGGGCCTATTGCGCTTCAAAAGCCGCAGTACATGCATTGAGCGATGCACTGCGCATGGAACTGGCGCCTTTTGCCATCCGCGTACTGGAAGTACAGCCCGGCGCCATCGACACCAGCTTCGCGAAAAACGCCAGCGCCCAGGCCGAGCAGTTGATTGGCCAGCAATCTGCCTGGTGGCCCGTGCGCGACGGTATTCGCGCAAGAGCCAAAGCCTCGCAAGACAACCCCACAGCTGTAACAGCCTTTGCAGATGCGGTACTCAAGGCCGTACAAAGAACCAGGCCACCAATGTTGTTGCGCTATGGCAATGGCAGCCGTGCCATGCCGTTACTGGCTGCGTTGGTGCCGAGTGGTTTACTGCAGAAAATCCTGATGAAGCGGTTCGGGTTGGATAAAGAACTGTGACTGCAAAAAACCTGTAGCCGCTGCCGAAGGCTGCGATAAGGGCTGCAGGTCAGCCATGGACCTTCATAAAATCGATAAACACCCGCACCTTCAGTGGCAGATGCCGGGTGTCGGGGTACAGCGCAAATACCCCCTGACGAGTAAATTGCCAGCCGGGAAGCAGATGCACCAATCGACCGGCCTGCAAATCCTCTTTAATCAGCCAGTCGGGCAAGATCGCAACGCCCTGCCCGGTCAGGGCAAAGGCAAGCAGCACCGATGAGTTGTCTGCCTTGATCCGCGCCTTGCCGGGATTGGGCTGATAAGGCTGGGCAACACCGCTGCTCGAGTCGGTAATGTTCAACTCCCCTACCCGTCCATGCTCCAGCCAGGGTGTTTGTTCAAGGGCTTGCACGCTATTGATGGGCGCCACGCTGGCAATAAACGCCGGTGAAGCCACGGGCAGAATCTCGAAAGTACTCAACTGCACGGCACGGTGGCTGGAGTCGAGCACACGGCCCAAGCGCAAAGCCACATCAAAACGTTCGGAGATCAGATCGGCATGGGTCGATGAGGTCGACAAGTGCACGTTGAGGTCGGGGTGCAACGCGCGAAACAGCTCCAGTGCAGGCACCACTTTGGCCAATGCATATTCCACAGTGGTGGTGATACGCAACGTGCCCTTGAGTTCCGTGTGCTCGCTTCGGGCTTCGTCAATCGCCAGCCGGGCCGCTTCCAGCATGCTCAGGCAGTGCAG
This sequence comes from Pseudomonas sp. ML2-2023-6, assembly GCF_037055265.1. Taxonomy (NCBI): domain Bacteria; kingdom Pseudomonadati; phylum Pseudomonadota; class Gammaproteobacteria; order Pseudomonadales; family Pseudomonadaceae; genus Pseudomonas; species Pseudomonas sp. ML2-2023-6. The sequence goes on from NZ_CP146347.1 coordinate 4,963,031, forward strand.
ATAAAAACGTTCACCCGCCTCGGTCAAGGCCAGCCGCCGGGTGTTGCGCGTCAGCAGGGTCACGCCCAGCTCAGCCTCAAGCCGCTTGATGTTGAAGCTGACCACGGCACGGGTTTGCCCCAGCAGATCCGCAGCGCCGGTAAGGGAGCCAGCTTCGACCACGGCTTTGAAAGTGTCGAATCGATCGAGACTAACCATGCTTCATCCTGCCAATTGTCAAAATAATTTTGACAATCTAGCAGCGAGCGGACGGTTCCTCCACAAGCAAAAGCTGCTTACTGTGCGGCCTCCGATCAAGGAGCCGACCATGGCCTACCGCAACAAAATCGCGCTGGTGTATTTGCTGGGCTATGCGCTGGATCTGGTGAACATGTTCGCCGCAGCCATTGCCTACCCGCAAATCAGCCTGGAACTGCACGCATCCGTCACGCAGCTGGCCTGGATCGGCAACGCCTACATGCTCGGCCTGACACTGATCATTTTGCCCAGCGTGTGGTTGGCAACCGTGTTTGGCGAAAAGCGATTGATCATGGCTTCACTCCTGTTGTTCAGTCTGGCGTCCTGGTGCGTGGCACAGTCGGGCTCGATAGAAGCACTGATGGGTTGGCGTTTGCTGCAGGGGCTGGCCGGCGGATTATTGATTCCGGTGGGGCAAGCCATGGTGTATCGGCACTTTCCGGTGCGCGAGCGGGCTCGCCTGACTTCCGTAATTTTACTGGTGGCGTTGCTGGTACCCGCGCTGTCGCCGGTTTTGGGCGGCTGGGTGGTTGAGTCATGGTCATGGCGCTGGGTGTTTTACGCCAACCTGCCACTGGCAGTGCTTGCCCTGTTGCTGGCCGCACTCTGGCTTGAGACAGAGCCCCGCCCCACTTCGCGCCCGACGCTGAATTATCGGAGTGTGGTGACAGGAGCGCTGAACATGGCGCGCTTGCTGAAAAGCCCACTGCTGCGGGTCGGGATGCTGACGTATCTGTTTATTCCCGGAATTTTTATCGGCACCCAGTTGGTGAGCATTTTGTACCTGCACCAACTGGGCTTGAGCCCTGCGCAAACCGGCGCCTTGATGCTGCCGTGGGCGCTGGCATCGGCGCTGGGCATTTGCCTGAGCCGTTATCAATTTAACCGTGTCGGGCCAAAGCCGTTGCTTTTGCTGGGCATGACGGCACAAGCCGTGGGTATTGGGTTGTTGACCCAGATTGATGGTTCAAGCTCCTGGCTGCCAATCGCGCTGTACGGGCTGATGGGATTTGGCGGCAGCCTGTGCAGCAGCACGGCGCAAAATACCGCGTTTATTGATGTCTCTGCCCAGCACATGGGCCACGCCAGCGCGCTATGGAATATCAACCGTCAGCTGAGTTTCTTGCTTGGCCCGGCATTGATGATGGCCCTGTTGGGCGCTTTGACCCTGATCACCTCGACGCCGCACGCCTATGCCCTATGCTTTGCCATCGGTTGTGCATTGACGCTGGTGCCGCTCATTCCCGTTCTGCGCCTTGATACATCCCGCGTGCTGGCTTTACTCGCACCTTAACCTGGAGATTCCGATGACTGACTACGCGAGCTACTTTGATCTGGTAAACGAAACCCACGTCGAAATTGAAGGCTGGTTTTCCGGCCTGGAGCCCGGCGTACTGCCGGTTTTGCTAGCGCGTTTTTCGCCGCAATTTTCGATGATTACCCCCGGCGGCAAAGTGCTGGATCTCGACGGGGTAGAAACACTGTTTGAACAACTGCGCGGAGCGCGCCCTGGGTTGAAAATCACCCTCAGCGAGTTCAAGGGCATTGCCTTGCACGCAGGCGGTGCGGTGGTCAGCTACCGCGAGCTGCAAGAGGAACACAACGGCAGCCGCACTGATCGCCGGGCCACCGTGGTATTTGAAAAAACCGCCGACGGCAAGGTGCTGTGGCGGCATTTGCATGAGACATTTTGTGCGGATTGACAGGCAACAAGCCGGTACTTGAGATCGAAGTGCAACGGTAACGGTCATGACTGTGCGTTACCGCTGCAAGGCAAGGGGATCAAAAGTTGGATCGTGCTCCAGACCCTTGCCGGGGATTTGATGCTTGATCAAATGCTGCGGCAAACAGGCGCCTGTTCATGGCGCTGTACCGACCGCTGGAAACGAGCGACTCGAGGGCTATGGGCGAATCGGTCAGTGCCGCGAAATGCGCGTCCACAGGTAACCTGTTAATTGCCATTGAAGGCATAGAAGTCTGCGCAGGAATAACTGCATATCTGATTGCTGTATCCGTCAGTTGCGCATATTGCATCTGTGTTTGCGCTTCACTCTTCTTCATTAGCCGTGAGAATTTTACGGCCATCTGGCCCGCAAAAGAGACCACAGGATTGCGAGCGTGCTTGGCCACTGCCCCTACCACACCAATAACATCAGCAACCCCCTCCCGCCGAGCCGCCAGTACTGCCTGATCCTCAATCGGACTGTTAACTGCGCAAGTCAGAGGGCCCACTATCTCGCTTGTGATTTTCTCCCCCACTAACACGTTCAACATTCCGCACGTCAGTTCTCCTGAGTGATACAACACGCTACCCGCCGGGACTGCCGTACCGGTTCGTGCAGCAGCAATCACATGGGCCTCGTGAGTATTGGTAAATGCAGGCCCCCGGCGCTCGATCACGTCGTTAAGTGCCACTGGAATTTGATCCCGATAATTGCGGGTAGCAGAGTCTGTAGTGTTCGAAAAATATCTGCGCACAGATCCCATGCCGGCAGCCTGTAGTGGGTGAATAGCACCCTGCTCGGCAAGTGTGTCATACGGCCGATCTTCCTTATCGACGCATGAGACCTCTACCAATCCATCCGGATCACGGTAGACAATTGGATTATTGCGTACGGCTCGGTACTGATTCAGTCCGTAGATAACGCCACTGGGATCAGGATTGATCCAGCGCCATCCCATCACGCAATATCGCAAACCATAATAATAAAGCCCTGTGGCATCCCGCTCCTTGGCTGAGTAACGCAAGGTTCGAAAACTCGACTCGCTTGAGTTCCCCCGCTCACTGAACGCCGTGGTTGCATATGGATGGTAAGTTTCGCGGCTGACAATTTTGGCATTGCTATCCAGCTCCAGAGTGCAAGAACCCAAGTGATCAGCAAGGCTGTAGCACAACTGCTCACACGCCAACTGCCTGGGCAAGGGTGTTTCCCATTGCAACACCTGCACCGAAATGCGACCGGTTTGGGCAGTGATTACGCCCAGAGTTGTACCTGTAACCCTGTCAATACGCATTTCCAACCCTGGCAAGTAACGCGTTTCGCTGATCAATGTACGCGTACGGGTTTGCGTTGAACGAATCTTGCGTTGTCGCATGCCATCCGCGCCGTAGATGTAGCGCTCATTATCGTCGAGGCCCGACTCGCGCTCTACCGGTCGGACCTCACTTAACTGATTACGTAAATCCCAACTCAATGTCCGCCCCTTGTCCAAGGCCAACAGGTTACCGCTCTGATCAAAACCTGAGGCAATTTGGGCTTCAGTCAGCGGGCGAGCGTCTTGTTCGGGCAGGCAGCGATTACTGTATTTTCCCGCCGTCAGCCTAAGCCCATGAGATTGCGCACCTTGGTGGACAGTCTCCAATAAGTTGCCACCGGCATCGTAGCGATAGGTCTGGCGATAAGTGGCCACGGCCTGCGGGTTTCTGATCTGAGCGGGGCCTTTACTGGCAGCTCCGGCCTCCCATCCGGTAGCGCTGATCAGTTGGTAGAGACTGTCGTAGCGGTAACGGTTGATCGGTTCAATGCACTGGTTGGCGAAGTAGCGAATCGGCAGGGCCTTGTCCTCGATACTCAAAATATTGCCCACCGGATCGTAGACGTAGTTCAAGTCCTGCAAGGCTTTATGCTGGGCAACGCTAGCACGCAAACGCAAGAGACGGTCACTACGAGGGCAATAATCGAACACGCTGACCACGCCATTACCAGCAGTCTGCTGCTGTATCTGGCCGCAGGCACTGTATTGAATACCATGGACCAGCATTTGAGGCCCTGGGGCATTTTTCAGATGCAATCTGGTCTCGTACAACTGACCGTCTACCGTGTGAGCGAACATGTTCCGGTTGCCCAGAGCATCAATCTGTTGCACCACCTCACCCATGCCGTTGTGTGCAAACAACGTGGACGCGCCACCTCCCGGCTCAAGCAAGCAATCACGCTCACTCTCGCCCGATGGCCAGTGCGGTAGATTCAATGCCTGCAAAAATTGCTGCGTTTGTTCAATCACCTGCCCCGTCAATCCGAATGCATTGAAGTGACGCGTACCAGCTGGGTCATCGTGGCGGATCAATTGTCCGTACTGGTTGTGGTCGATACAGATTGGATCTACAGAGCCATAGATATAACGCTCAGTACACGATACCGGGGCATTTGACTCATGCTCAAAAATCGCCAGGGGGCGCAGCAAGGTGTCGTACTGAATATGTTGCTGACTACCTCGCCCATCCCAGCTGTGCAGGAGCTGCCCCACTTCACCCGGCAGGCTGACTCGCAGGCCTGCATCAACACTCAAGGATCTCAAGGGAATGCCTGTCAGCGTGTAAAGGTGCTCGGCATTGGCCGGTGTCGAGGCATCACTGCCATGCAGTACCCACAATCGCGGGTCCCACTGAGCCACCACTCGCCCCGCCTCGTCGAACCGGGTTCGATTGATGCGAACCTCGGCATCTGCATCGCTGGCAGAGCGGCAATAAGTGATTGAACGCACGGTCAATCCACGTGAATCAATGGTTGTTAAGGTTGGTGTGTGGCAGTGAATATTCATCATCAAGAGCCTTTGCAGTTCTTGATCAGAGTAGAAACGCAAACCAGCGGCCGGCCTACTAGCAGAAATACCAGATCCGCCTGTAGCCGCTGCCGAGGCACGAGGCTGCAATGGGCCGCAAAGCGGCCCCAGGATTAACCCAAGGTCAGTCCACTTGGGCCTGCTCAACAATCACCGTACACGTAGTGCCTGCGGCCAGCAGGAAACCATCGGGAATTTCGTCGATGTGGATACGTACCGGCACCCGCTGCGCCAGGCGCACCCAGTTGAACGTCGGGTTTACGTCGGCCACCAGTTCACGGCTCTCGGGGTTGTCGCGGTCGTAGATGCCGCGCGAAATGCTTTCCACATGTCCCTTCAATACTTCGCCGCTCATCATTTGCAGGTCGGCTTTGTCGCCCACACGGATGTGCGGCAGTTTGGTTTCTTCGAAGAAGCCATAAACCCAGAACGAATCCTTGTCGATCACGGCCATTTTCGGATCGCCCACCCGCGCATAGTCGCCACGGTGCACGTTGAGGTTGGTGACGTAGCCGTCAACGGTAGCCAGCACTTTGGTGCGTTTGAGGTTGAGCTGCGCCGCGTCAAGCTGAGCCAGCGCGTGCTGGTAGTCAGCCAGGGCCGAGTCGGCGATGTTGCTGGCGTCGTCACGGTTTTCGCGGGAGATCACCAGGCTGTCCATGTCCGCCCGGCGATGGGCGTTGACCTTGCGCATCTCCCAGGTAGCCTTGCGGGACGCCACCAGCGATTGCGCTTGCTTGACCACGATTTGGTAATGCTCAGGGTCGATTTCCAGCAGTACGTCGCCCTTTTTAACCAACTGGTTGTCTTTGACCGGCACGCCTGTCACGTAGCCGTTAACGTCGGCCGCAACGTTGATGATATCGGCCCGCACCCGTCCATCACGGGTCCACGGGGTGTTCATGTAATGCTCCCAGAGGGTGCGGCCGATCCATATCGCAAGGGCCAGAACCAGCAAAGTGGCGAGCAGGCTGAAAAACTTTTTCATCGGATCGGTCTCAACGGTAAACAGTGAGCGCCATGGCGCCAAAAAGACAGGCAAACAGGCTCAGGCGCAACAGCGCCGGATGCCAGAAGAAGCGGTACAGGTCGTAGCCGGAAAACAGTCGGTCAAAGCCCCATGCCAACCCCGCCGCGATAAAAAACATCAGGGTCATGGTGGGCATGTAGACGCCGTGGAAGGCGATTTCACGAGGCATGTTCAAGTCCTTGCGGCTGGGCATATGCGGCCAGCGGCGATTGCGGGTCGAGCAGTGAAGTACGGATAAAGTGCAGGTAGCTTTGCACCCGGACCAGCGCCGAAGTGTCGAAGTTACGGGCGAAAGGTTCGTCGGTGGACTGCACCCGGCTGATGGCGTGATCGACGGCAATCAGCGCACGCTCCAGGTTGCTTTCGCTGGGGGCGATAAACAGCCGCACCAGCGCCCGGCCCATAACCCGGATGGCCTGACGCCATGGCTGGGCCTCGGCGTACGCCGGGTGCACCGGCAAAATTGCCTGTTCCTTGCGCAGCTCGATGATCGCGTGGCCGACTTCCAGCACCACAAACATCCAGCGCAGCAGTTCGCGTTGCACCTGCGGCTTGCCGGCTGCCAAGCCATAAGCCTGGTGCATCAGGTCGCGGGTACGGCTTTCCAGGCTGGAACTCAAACCGCGCAACTTGCCGCTGATGGCGTACACCACTTGCTCACGCAGATCCTGCTCCAGGCGACTCCACAACCAGCGGCTGTTAGGCGGCAGAATAATCGCGCCGGCAGCCGCACACACCAGCATGCCCAGCACCATCGCGATGTAGTCGTTGATGAACTGGTACGGGTTGTAGATCGTCAGGTTGTCGGGGACCGAGCCGATGCTGAAAAAAATCAGCAAGCCCAGTCCGACCCCGGCGTAATTGGCCCGCGAGGTCAGGAACGAGCCGAACACGATCACCGGCGTCAGCACCAGGCACAACAACGGGAAGCCGTCGATATGGGGCAACACAAAGAACATTTCGACAAAGCCCACCAGTGCCCCGATAAAGGTCCCGCACGCCATCTGAAACGCCATGCGTTTGGGGTTGGGCGTGGCGGCGGATAAGCCCACGGTGGCGGCAGCGACCAAGGTCATGGTGGCGCCGCTGGGCCAGGCGGTCATCACCCAGTAGGTGCCAAGCACCACCAGAATAAACGCCGCCCGAATCCCCGATGCCGCCGCTGACCACCAGTTGGTTTGCGAGATAAAGGGCTGATCCCAGCGCTCCCGTTCGTGGGTGTGGTCGGCCAGCGAGGCGTGGGTCAACGCGTAGCTGTGCAAATCATCAACGAAGCGGAACAACAGTTCGTAGGCGGTATTGAAGTCCAGAAAGTCCGAGGGGCTGGGCTCACTGTCCAAAAACTTCACCCGCAGCGCACGTACATGTCCCGGCAGGCTGCTCTTGAAAGCATCCAACTGCTCGGCCAGCAAGGCTGCGTCTTTATCGGTCAACGAGCGACCAGCGTAGGTGTCGAGCAACTGCGCAAGTATTTCCAACTCGGGCTCGATGGCCGACACCACGTCTACCACACCACGGCTGCGCAAACGTGCGAGCAGTTGGTGCAAGGCATTGAAGCGTGTGGTGATGGCCATGAATTCACTGTTCAGACGGCTCAAGCGGCCACTGCGACGACGCATGTGCGGGTCTTCAAACACCGTCACGCTGCGCATGCCTTCCAGCCCTACGCTCTCACCAATAAAGCGCACGTTGCTGGCTTCATAGGCCTCTTGAGTGGACTGGCCGCGCAAGCCTTCGGCAACAAAACCGGCAAACACACCAAAGCGTTTGTACAGCGCGTCATGCATGGCCGCGCCTGCGGTTTTGGGCAAAATCGCGGCACTGATTACCGTGGCGCAGAGGATGCCCAGGGAGATTTCCAGCACCCGCCACACAGCGGCCATAAAGGCCCCATCGGGATGCGCCAGCGCGGGCAAACCGACCATGGCGGCGGTGTAACCGGCGAGAACGAAACCATAAGCACGAAAGTTACGGCAGCGCGCCGCACCGGCCGAGCAGATACCCACCCAAATCGCCAGCGAGCCCAGGAACAACACCGTGTTCTGCGCAAACAAGGCAATCAACGCCACCATCACCGCCGAACCGGTCAGGGTACCCAAAAATCGGTAAAAACTTTTGGCAAACACCTGGCCACTTTGCGGCTGCATCACGATAAACACTGTGATCATCGCCGTGCGCGGTTGCGGCAACTCAAGACGCATGGCCAGCCACAGGGTCAAAAAGGCCGCGATCAAAACTTTGAAGATATGCACCCAGGTCACGCCATCGCTGCGTGCCCAGTCAAAGAAGCCACGGCGCCATTCCAGGGAATACAGCCAGCGTACCGGGGCGGGCAAGTGGTTCATCTACCGGATCTCAAAATTAGCCATCAGGGGTTTAGTGATTGAACAGCGCCATGACGGCCGGGGGTTTGTCGGGGACATAGCGGTCATCTTTGGGCACATCAAAGCCAGCCCCAAGACCGCCGCCCAATGCAGTAACAAGCTCGGCATGGGCGCTCAGGCGGGCGGCCTGAACCTGCTGCTGGATTTGCTGCTGCTTGAACAACAGGGTTTGCGCGTTCAGTACGTTGAGGTAATCGGTAAGCCCGCGCTGAAACGCGACCATGGCGATGTCGTAGGTTTTCTGCGCGGCAGCAACCGACTCGGCGGCGAACACCTGCTGTTTTTCCATCGACTCGCGTTTGATCAACTGATCGGAAATACCCTTGAGTGCAGTCACCAGTGTCTGGTTGTACCTGGCCACGGCCATGTCATAACCGCCGGATGCCACGCCCAGCTCCGAACGCAGGCGGCCGCCATCAAAAATCGGCAGCGAGATCGCCGGGCCGACGTTGTAGTTGAGCTTCTTGCCGGTCAAAAAGCCCAGCGCGCTGCCACCGGTGGCCATAAAACCAATGCTGCCAACCAGATCGACGTTGGGATAAAAACCAGCATGGGCCACATCGATGCCCCGGGCCTGGGCCGCTACTTCCCAACGGCTGGCGACCACGTCCGGGCGCTGACCCAGCAGTTGTGCGGGCAAGGCCGAGGGCAATTTGAGCGCGGTATTCAGAGCCAGGGTTGGGCGCTTCAGACCGGCGCCCTCGCCCGGGCCTTTACCGGCCAACGCCGCCAACTGGTTGCGGGTCAGGGCAATTTCTTCTTCCTGGGCATCGATCTGGCGATGAATTTCGGGCAGCGGCGCCTGCGCCTGGCTGACTTCAAAATGCGTACCGATGCCACCGTCCAGACGCTTTTGCGCCAGGTCGAGAATCTGCTCTTGCTGACGCAAGGTCGACTCGACGATGTCGAGCTGAGCGTAATGCAGCGACAACTGGATATAGGCGCGAATGACGTTGTTCTGCAATTCGAGCTGGGCCTGGCGCCCTTCGGCGACGCTCATATGCGCCATGTCCACGGCCTGTTCGGTGGCATTGCTTTCGCGGCCCCACAGGTCCAGTGCAAAGCTGAAGCCCAACGCGGCGTTGTTGTCCCAGGTGGTGGTGTTGTCCAGCGCGCCCGGACCGTAAAACGGGTCAGACGGCCAATTGTGCCGTTTGAGGGTCGATTCGCCATTGATTTGCAGTGACTCAGCCGACTCGGCGACGCCCGCCAGAGCCCTGGCCTGACGTACACGGGCAGCAGCCATGGCCATGGTTGGGCTACCCTGTACCGCCAGAGTGATCCATTGATCCAGTTGCGGGTCGCCGTAAGCGTGCCACCATTGGGCTTTGGGCCAGTTTGCATCTTTCGCGGCGCTTTGGATCGCCTCGTCGGTGGCCAGGGTATTGGCAGGTAACATTGCGTCTTTGGGACCAATGCCGCCGAAACCAATGCAGCCATTTAATGCTAACGATAAAGCCAGAACACTGAGGGCTTTAAGCTCTCTGCTGATGCGACGCTGCACTGCTGCAAATTCCTGACATGAGGGGAGATGAGGCTTGAGATAGAGAAGTCTATGGCTTGGCAGGCACAACGATAAGCGGGCATAAATGTGAATCTTTATTACCGTTCTTGGGATAATCCGTTGGTCGAATGAAAACCGGCCGGTAAACCCTGAAACTTCATGTCACAATTTGTCGCTGTGTAATTGGTAGCTGTCCCCTATATCGCCCCTTGAGAGCACTTCATGGACACTTTGCAAAACATGCGCGCCTTCAGTTATGTGGCCGAAGCCGGAAGTTTCACGGCCGCTGCCGCCATGCTGGACACCACCACTGCCAACGTCTCGCGCGCGGTCTCCAACCTTGAGGCCCACCTGCAAACCCGCCTGCTGAACCGCACCACCCGCCGCATCGCCCTGACCGAAGCCGGCAAACGCTACTTATTGCGTTGCGAGCAAATCCTGGCCTATGTCGAAGAAGCCGAAGCCGAGGCCAGCGACGCCCACTCACGCCCTGCTGGCCAACTGAAAGTGCATACCATGACCGGCATCGGTCAGCACTTTGTGATCGACGCCATTGCCCGCTATCGCAAGACGCACCCTGATGTGACCTTTGACCTGACCATGGCCAATCGTGTGCCGGACCTGCTCAACGAGGGTTACGACGTATCCATCGTGCTGGCCAGCGAGCTGCCGGATTCCGGCTTTGTGTCCCAGCGTCTGGGGATCACCTACAGCATCGTCTGTGCATCGCCCGCTTACGTGAAAGCCAATGGCACTGCAATCAAACCCAGCGACCTGCTCAACCACTCCTGCCTGCGCCTGGTCAGCCCGGTGATTGCACTGGACAAATGGGTGTTCGAAGGCCCGGAAGGCCAGGAAATGGTCCTGATCAACTCCTCGCCGTTTCTGGTCAACTCGGCCGATGCAATGAAAACCGCGATCACCAGCGGCATGGGCGTGGGCGTGTTGCCGGTGTACGCCGCCATCGAAGGCCTGCGTAACGGCACACTGGTGCGCATGCTGCCCAAGTACCGCTCGCAGGAATTGAACCTGTACGCCATCTATCCCTCGCGCCAATACCTGGATGCGAAGATCAAAACCTGGGTCGAATACCTGAAAAGCTCGTTGCCGGAAATTTTAACCGCGCATCAGACCGAGCTGGTGACGTATAGCTGAAACAAACGCCTCTGTAGCCGTTGCCGCAGGCTGCGATAAGGGCCGCAGGACCTGCGGCTTCGCAACCCATCGCAGCCTTCGGCAGCGGCTACAGGATTGGCGGATGGTGGGCGGGAATGTTAGCTTGCTTGCATTCCCGACAGCCGATGAGCCTTGTTCCGATGAGCCTTTCCAGCGCAAAAAAAACCGTACTTGCCTTCAGCCGTGTCACGCCCGAGATGATCGAGCGCTTGCAGCAAGACTTCAATGTGATTGCCCCCAACCCCAAACTGGGCGATATCAACGCACAGTTCGATGAGGCATTGCCCCACGCCCACGGTTTGATCGGCGTCGGGCGCAAGCTGGGACGCAAGCAGCTGGAAAACGCCAAACAGCTGGAAGTGGTGTCCAGCGTGTCGGTGGGTTATGACAACTACGATGTCGATTACTTCAACGAGCGCGGCATCATGCTCACCAATACTCCGGACGTGCTCACAGAAAGCACCGCTGACCTGGGTTTTACCCTGATCATGAGCAGCGCTCGCCGGGTCGCGGAGCTTGACGCCTGGACCAAGGCCGGCGAGTGGAAGGCCAGCATGCCGCCCGCCTTGTTCGGCAGCGATGTGTACGGCAAGACTTTGGGGATCGTCGGCATGGGCAATATCGGCGCAGCTGTTGCTCGCCGGGGTCGACTGGGTTTCAACATGCCCATCCTGTACAGCGGTAACAGCCGCAAGACCGAGCTTGAGCAAGAACTGGGCGCGCAGTTCCGTAGCCTGGATCAACTGTTGGCCGAGGCTGACTTTGTGTGCCTGGTGGTGCCACTCAGCGAAAAAACCAGGCACCTGATCAGCCACCGCGAACTGGGGCTGATGAAGAAAAGTGCGATCCTGGTAAATATCTCCCGTGGCCCGGTGGTTGACGAGCCTGCGCTGATCGAGGCCCTGCAAAACGGCACCATCCGGGGCGCGGGTCTGGACGTTTACGAGAAAGAACCGCTGAGCGATTCACCGCTGTTCCAACTCAAAAATGCGGTCACCCTGCCCCATATTGGCTCGGCGACCCATGAAACCCGTGAAGCGATGGCTAACCGCGCCCTGGCCAACCTGCGCAGCGCTCTGCTGGGCGAACGCCCACAAGATCTGGTCAACCCGCAGGTGTTCAAGGGTTGACCCGCTTGGCAACATAAACCCTGTAGCAGCTGTCGAGCTCCGCGAGGCTGCGTTCGACGGCGCAGTCGTCGCAAAACCAGCCCCTGCGGTGAGTCAGGATAATTCCGGATTAAGGATCTACGGTCGCTGCGCAACCGAACGCAGCCTCGTTCCTTCGGCAGCTGCTACGGGGTGGCTCCTCACGCCAGCTTGGCTTGCAGTGCCACCGGCTTGGGCTTGCGAAACACCAGCACGTTACCCAGCATCACCAGCACCAGCCCAGCCAGCGCCGGCGCGGTCCACTGATAGCCTTCGACGAAGGCCGACACGTTCAGCGCCACCAGCGGGAACAACACCGTGCAGTAAGCAGCGCGCTCCGGCCCCATACGCCCGACCAGCGTCAGGTACGCGGTAAAGCCGATTACCGAGCCCGGTATCACCAGGTACAACAACGAGCCGATATAGCGCGTGTTCCATTCCATGCCGAACGGGATGCCACTAAACACGCAGTACAGCGCCAGCATGCTGGCACCATAGAACATGCCCCAGGCGTTGGTGGTCAGAGGCTTGAGGCCAGACTTCTGCTGCACACTCGACAGCATATTGCCCGCCGAAAAACATAAGGTACCAATCAGCGCCAGGCCCAGGCCGAGCAAAATATGCGGCGTCGCGGTATGCCCGCTCAATTCAGGCCAGAACAACAGACCCAGGCCGAGCATCCCCAAGGCACCACCGGCGATCACATTGCGGGCGATTTTCTGCTTGAAGAAAATCCGCGCATTCAGTGCGTTCCACAGTGTGGCGGTGGAAAACACCACCGCAATCAGGCCGGTCGTGACCCACTGGCTAGCGGTCAAAAAGCACATAAAATTGACACAAAACAGACACAGACCCTGGGCCAGGCAAATCAGATGCCCGCGCCTGTTCATCACCTGCAACTTGCGGCTGAGCAACAGCACGACAAACAGCACCAGTGCGGCCAGACCAAAGCGATAAACGATGGACACCGGAATCGCCACCTCCCCCAGTTGCAGCTTCAGGGCGATCCACGTGGTGCCCCAGATCAGCACGGTCAATACATACAAGAACAGGTTCATGGCGCACTCCAGACAATGGCTTTCAGTTTGTGCCTTCGCTTGTGCGCGCACTTGCAGATTCTTGCGCTTTTGTTGGTACGGGGCTGGCAGCCGAGGCGCGACGGAGTAGGATGCAAAGCGTTGGAGAACTGACCATGTACCCACTGCAAACCCTGCAAGTCTTTCAAGCTATGGGCCGCTCGCCCAATGCACGGCTGGAACGTAGCGTCGAACTGGGTGACGGCATGGCTGCGGCCATGTGGAGCAACCATCACGACATCCGCAATTATGAAGCGCCGACTCACCACACCCTGTCGTGCTACATCTCCGGCGGCACCGGCACCTTTCGCCGTGAACAACCCGGGGCCAGAGGCGCACCGGGCAAACTCTGCGTCCTGCCCGCCGATCATCAATCGGCGTGGGTGATCAATGGCGAGATTCGTCTGGCCCATGTGTATGTCAGCCAGGAGCAATTTGCGTTGGGCTGCATCAGTCTGCTCGACCGCGAGCCACGAGAGCTGCAACTGAGGGAAATCACCTTTCAGGATGACGAGCCGCAAAACCGGCGTTTTCACCAACTGCTCGGCATGAATTGGAACGAGCCCGGCGAACGCCTGCTGACCAGCAGCCTGGCCAGCGCCCTGCTCGACCATGCCGTACTGACTCAAGTGGGCTTGCGCGAGGGGCTGCAACTCAAGGGCGGACTGGCCGCCTATCAACGACGCCAACTGGTCGACTACATCGAACACCGGCTGGCCGAGGCGCTAAGCATCGGTCAACTGGCGACGCAGTGCGCGCTGTCGCCTTATCACTTTGCGCGCATGTTTCGCGAAAGCTTCGGCGTGCCGCCCCATCAATACCTGCTGTCCCGCCGCCTGGCCCGCGCCCGCGATTTGCTGCGCAACAGTACTCTGGCACTGGGCGATGTAGCACTTGCCTGCGGTTTCGCCAGCGCCAGCCACTTCGCCAATCGCTTCAAACAAAGCCTGGGCAGTACGCCGGGGGAATATCGGGCGGCGTTCAGGTAGCGCAGTGAGAGCGGCGGTGGCACTTGTTCGCGATTCAAACAGCGCGGTATTGCATATACACCGCAGCGATCCGATCGCGGGCAAGCCCGCTCCCACCAGATGCAAAATCCATCCCGTGCGGCCTTAAAATTCCAGCGTACTGGAGAAGGTAAATTGCCGTGCATCGCCAATGGAGACGAAGGTGCGGCTGGCCGCTGAGGTGTAATAGGTGCGGTCGAAAAGGTTTTTGACATTGACCTGGAATTTGACCTTTTGCCCTTCGACGTGAGTGTCGTAGGTCGCAAAGGCATCGGCCACGGTGTAGCCCGGCAGGTCGAAGTCGTTCAATGCATCGCCTGCCCGTTCGCCCACGTAGCGTGCGCCTGCGCCAACCCGAAGTTTGTCGCCACCCACGATAGTGCCAAAGTCATACACCGCCGACAGCGAGCCGCTGTTTTTAGCCACGTTCTGCAAACGCATGCCTTGGTATTTCGTGTCTTTTGTCACTTCGGCATCGGTGTAGGCGTAGTTGCCGATCAGGCTCCACTGCTCGCTCAACTGACCGCTGACATCCAGCTCCAGGCCCCGCGAACCGACATCACCGGCCACCGAATACACAGTGTTAGTACCCACTGTGGTGGACACCAGCACGTTGCGCTTTTTGATGTCATACAAAGCCACGGTGCCGGTGATACGCCCCGGAATATCAAGTTTGGCGCCCAGTTCCCAGGACTTGGACTCCTCCGGGGCAACAGACGAATCCAGTACTACGTCCCCGCTCAGCGGTGCGATGCTGGAGTTGGGCTTGAACGATTCGGTGTAGCTGCCATAGAACGACAGTTCATCGGTGTAGCGGTACACCAGGCCTGCACGGGGAATCCATTTCACCCCGTTGGTGTCGGTGCTGACCTTGAACGGAATGCTTTTGCCTCCCAACTGGTCGTACTTCTGAAAACGTGCCCCAGCCACCAGAATCCACTGGTCGGTGAGGTGAATGGAGTCCTGGGCAAACAGCGAATCGCTGCGTAGCAAGTCGGTCTGGTTGCTGTCAGTGGCGCTGACCGTGGTGCCGGCAACTTCATTGCCATACACCGGATTCTCGTAGTTGAAGATGGACTGACTGTCCTGGCGGATCAGATCGGCGCGGTAGATTTTGCGGTACTCGTCATCGAACCCGAACACCAGATCATGCTGCATGCCCGCAGCCTGAACCTTGCCTTGCAGGCTGACGGTGGAGAAGCGGTCAGTGGTGATCGCGCCTTTAGTGCCGTCCATTTTGCGAGTCAGGGTGCCGTCGGAGTTGACCTGGGTGACGCGAACCTGGCTGGCATCGTAGGTCTCGCGGTTCCAGCTGTAGCCGAAATGGGCTTTCCAGTCGTCGTTGAGGTCGTGATCGACTTCAAGGCGATACAGGTCGGAGCGCCCTTCCATATTGTTGAACGGCTCATCCAGACGGCGCGTGGCCGGGATATCCAGCGGGTGGTTGGTGGCCGGGTTGATCGCCGTACCCCGGTCAAAGGGAGTCAGAAACTCGCGGTGCTCGTATGCCAGCAGCACTTGGGTATTGTCGCCATACCAGGCCAGCGACGGTGCAATTAGCGTCTCGCGATGCAGGCCGAAGTTGCGCCAGTAATCTTCGTCTTCGTGATCGATGATCATCCGGTAAGCCAGCCCCGAATCACCCAACGGGCCGGTGCTGTCCAGGCTGCCGCCACTGCCGTTTTTGCCCGCACCGTAGGTTGAGCCACGCACTGTCAGCGCGTTGTACTGCTCCAGTTGCGGCTTTTTGCTGACCACATTGACTACCCCGCCCGGATCCTGAATCCCGTAGAGCAACGAGGCTGGCCCCTTGAGTACCTCGACCCGCTCCGTGGTCGCATTCATCGCCCGCCCCTGCACCAGAGGCATGCCATCGCGCATGATCGAACCGTCACGGTTGTCACCGAAGCCGCGCTTCATCACCGAGTCCTGGGTGCCGCCCAGCGTGTTGCCCTGGGTAATGCCACTGACGTTGTTCAGGGCGTCATCCAGATTGCGCGGTGCCTGGTCACGTATCACTTGGGCCGCGACTACGTTGATAGTCTGCGGAACTTCCATGGACGAACCCGTGCCACGCATCACTGAGGTGTTGGCTGGCGGCTGATAGCTGGTGTCGTTTGAGACCTGCGAGGTGATGCTGGTGGCACCCAGATTCAGGGCGCCTGTCATGGGCTGGGGTTCGAGGGCAAAGGTATTGGCGTCGGTGCGCCGCACATTAAAGCCCGACTGCGCGAGCAACTGCTGCAAGGCCTCATCTGCGCTCATGCGGCCCTTGATTGCCGGGGCTTGCAGGCCGAAGGGAGCTTCGTCGGTATAGACCACGCTAAAGCCGGTCAAACGGGAAAAATCGTTCAGGGCCTGCGGCAGCGGCTTGGCCGGCTGGTTGAAGTCGAACATCGCGCTGACCTGCTGTTGAGGTGCCTCGCCGGCAATCGCCAGGCACAGCGGGTTTAGCGCCAACCCGGCGATCAAAAAAGCAGAAGCCCCCAACCACTGTTTCACCGAACTTGCCCTGGACTTCATGCTCATGACCTGTGTGTCGACTCGATACGGAATGCGAACTTTTCGCATTTTCAAGCACTACACGGATGGGGGCGGGAGTTACCTCACCTGCGATTGAAAATTAATTTTGTGTGCGGCCCTTTCCCCTCACCCCAACCCTCTCCCGGAGGGAGAGGGTTGGGGTGAGGGGAGCAGTCAACGCAATACAATCACCCGCCCAAACAAGCTGTGCTGTTCAAACCCCAACACCCCTTGCAGGGAATTGAGTACCGCTTGCGGGTCCTTGCTGGGGAAGCTGCCGCTGATGCGCTTTGCGCCCAATTGGCTATCGAGCAACACGATCTGGCCGGGGTAGTAGCGCTTGAGATCCGCCACAACGTCGACCAGCGGCGTTTTGTAGTAGGTCAGCCAACCCGAGCGCCAGCCCAGTTGGGCCTTGCTGTCGACGCGATGCACCACATCTGTCACTCCAGCGTCGTAAGCCAGTTGCTGATCGGCAGTGAGGATTTGCTGCGCCCCGTCCTTGCTCGCCTTGACCCCTACCCGCCCGGACAACACCGTGACCTGAGCGCCATCGGGTTGCAGGCGCACTTCAAACTCAGTGCCCAACACCCGCGATTCACCGCCCTCGGCATCCACGACAAAAGGCTCGCCGGTATGGGTGACATGAAAGAAGGCCACCCCACGGCGCAATTGGACATGCCGCTCGCCACCGCTGAAGTCCACTGCAATGGCGCTGTCGGCATCGAGCGTAACCTGCGATTGATCGGCCAAAATGACGGTGCGCACCTGCCCCGGCGCACTCACGTAATCAGCGCCCAGATCGTCCAGCCAACGCGCTGGCTGCCAACCGGCAAACACGCCGACCATCATCAGCAAGCACGCGGCAATCGCCATCCCGCCTGACCAGTGCCGCAGGCGGCTGCGCTTTGAAGTTTTCATCGCTGACAGGTAACGCTGCATCACCAGCGCTTCTTCGTCCGCCAGGGTGCTGGCCGCCACCTCGCTCAGTTCCCACACAACTTGTGCCTGGGCATAGGCTTCGGCATGGGCCGGATCAGCCTTGAGCCAACGGCTGAAGGTGGCCTGATCGCCGCTGTCGGGCTGATCGTGCAGCACACTGAGCCACGCCAGCGCGGTGCGCTCCTGCTCGCGGGTGATGGGAGTTTTCGAACGACTGATCACAACGCCTTCCCTGATCTCGGCTCACGCAAACTGGCCTTGCAGGCCTCAAGGGCACGCATCATATGTTTTTCAACAGCACTCTGGGACACGCCCATGACCTTGGCGATCTCGGCATAGGTGCGACCGTGGATTCGGTTGAGCAAAAAGATATGCCGCGTGCGCTCGGGCAGGCTGCGCAAGGCCGCTTCGACCTGACGCAAATCATTGCCTGCTTCCAGCGCTGCCTGGGGCTCGCAGCTTTGGGCATCCGGCTCGGGCTGCCAGTGATGGCTGATCCGCCCGCGCGTACCTTCGCTGCGCAAATGGTCGATAGCGATATTGCCCGCGCAGCGCAGTAAGTAGGTACTGAGTTCTTCGACCTGCACCAGTGGCCGCCGCCAAAAACGCAGGAATAAATCCTGCACCAGATCGGCGGCCGTGGCCCGGCACCCCACGCGGCGGCTCACCAGCGCTTCCATTTGCGGACGCTGGGTTAAAAACACCTGCAGAAAATGCGCCCGTCCATGGCGCGCTTCGCTACTGGAGCCATCATCAAGTTCGGGTGGGGTCATGTCATGGACATCGGTGCGCAGGTCAAAAAGGAAAGCGATACTAATGATAAATATTCTCATATGCAAAAACAGATGACGGCCAGCGCTCACCTCATTGATCAGCGGTGATTGCTCTACTCAATAAGCCACTACTACAATGCGAACAATTCTTGTTCTCTAAAGCGTTTTCAGCGCAGCTGGAGTGGTCGTTGCCGCAGTCAAATACCGTCGAGGTCCTGTATCAGGACCACCACAGCTGGCTCACGAGCTGGTTGCGGCGCAAGCTGGGCTGCCCGCAAAGTGCTGCCGATCTGGCGCAAGATACTTTTATGCGGCTGCTTACAGCCCGCGAAACCCCGAGCCTGAACGAACCCCGGGCATTTTTGACCGTCGTCGCCAAGCGCGTGCTGTTCAACCATTACCGCCGCCAGGATCTGGAGCGCGCCTATCTGCAGGCACTCGCCCAGATGCCGGAGCAACTCGCACCCAGCGAAGAAGAGCGGGCGATCATTCTGCAAACCCTGATGGAGCTGGATCAGTTGCTCGACGGCCTGCCCTCCCCAGTCAAACGCGCCTTTTTGCTGGCCCAGGTCGATGGGCTTGGCTACGCCGAAATCGGCGCACGACTGGGTATTTCGATTGCCACGGTCAAACGCCATTTGAGCAAGGCAGCCATGCGCTGCTACTTCGCCCTGTGAACGGTGGATTCAATCAGCCACCCGACATCGGCTCCGCAGTCGCCGAGCAAGCGGTGAGCTGGCTGATCGAAATGCAGGATGGCGCGCTGAGCCCGAGGCGCCAGCAGGCATGGGAGCAATGGCTGCAGGCACACACTGAACACCAGCGGGCGTGGGAGCATATCCAGCGGATCAACCAGCGCTTGCGCGGTTTGTCGTCACCACTGGCCCATGCTGCCCTGAACGCACCAAAGACCAGCAGCCGACGCCAGGCCATGAAACTGTTGCTGCTGTTGGGTGCAGGCTCGGCGTTGACTTATGGTCTGCGCGATCAGCTGCCCGTCACCCCGCTGCTGGCCGACTTCAGCAGCCCGGTAGGTCAGCGGCGCAAACTGCAATTGCACGATGGCAGCCAGATCCAGCTCAACACCGCAAGCTCGGTCGACGTGAAGTTCGACGCGCAGCAGCGAGTGATTCGCTTGCTTGAAGGTGAAATATTACTGACCGCCGCCCAGGATTCGCGCCCCTTGCAGGTGCTCACCACCCACGGCAGTTTGCAGCCACAGGCCGCACGCCTGAACGTGCGTCAATTCAGTAATCACACTGAAATCGCCGTTTTTTCTGGCCGGGTCAGGCTCACACCTACTGTGCACTCAGGCCCCCCGCTCTGGGTCGAGCCACACCAGCAACTGAGTTTTAACCGTCAGGCCTGGAACCCGCCGCGCCCGCTGGATGCGGGGAGCGGTGCCTGGAGCGACGGCATGCTGGTCGCCGCCCATATGCGCCTCGCAGACTTCCTGGCCGAGCTGGCACGCTATCGCCGTGGCCAGCTCAACTGCGATCCCAAGGTTGCCGACCTGTTGATCTCCGGCACTTACCCGGTGGACGACAGCGAACGGGTGCTGGAGTTGCTTGCTGTCAGCCTGCCGGTGCGGATCAAGCGCTTTACCCGGTATTGGGTAACGGTTGAGGCACGGGCGTAATGGTTGCATGAAATTTAATGTGGGAGCGAGCCTGCTCGCGAAGGTCTCAGGCATCGCGATTTAACGACCTTCGCGAACAGGCTCGCTCCCACAAAAAGGCTTTATTTTAATTTCAGAAATGTGAGCTGATTTCAAATCTGGCGTGACAGAGAAGGTAAGCCACTTTGATTCCCTTCGTCTCAGGATCCCTTCATGCCCGCTCAGCCCTTTCGCCTCACATCCCTGGCCCGCTTGCTATTGGGTGCCAGTTTGAGTTTCAGCGTCCTGCCGATGGCCTTTGCCGACACCAAGGCTTACCACATCGCGCCGTCATCGCTGGAAAACGCCCTGAATCAATTTGGACGCGAAGCCGGGGTGCTGATTTCATTCAGTTCCGCTACCGCCAGCGGTATTCAAAGCAAGGGCCTGGAAGGCACCTACGACCCCGAACAAGGTCTGCAGGCCTTGCTCGAAGGCACGGGCCTGCAAGCCCGCGCCGAAGGTCAGGGAGCGTTCAGCTTGCAACCCGCTGCAGCCTCGCTGGCACCAGCGAGCATTGAGCTGGGCGCCTCCAGCGTAGTCGGCGACTGGCTCGGTGAAGCAGCGCAAATCGATGTGTTCGAACACGCCGGCGCACGTGATGTGATCCGCCGCGAAGCATTCGAACGCCAGGGCGCCACCACTGCCCGCGACGTACTCAATCGCATTCCAGGCGTCAACGCCCCGGAAAACAACGGCACCGGCAGCCACGACATGGCGCTCAACTTTGGCATTCGCGGCCTCAACCCACGGCTGGCTACCCGCTCCACCGTCTTGATGGACGGCATCCCCGTACCCTTCGCCCCCTATGGCCAGCCGCAACTGTCGTTTGCCCCGATCAGCATGGGCAATATGGACGCGCTGGACGTGGTTCGTGGTGGCGGTGCCGTGCGTTATGGCCCGCAAAACGTAGGCGGCATCGTCAACTTCGTGACCCGCGCCATTCCCGACGAACCGACCGTCAAGGCTGGTTTCCAGACCGAAACCAGCCCGTCCTCCACGCAAGACGGCTTCAAGAAAACCGCCAACCTGCTCGCCGGCGGCACGGCCGACAATGGCCTGGGCGGCGCCTTGCTGTACTCCGGTACCCGCGGTGGCGACTGGCGCGAACACAGCGATACCCGTATCGACGATCTGATCCTCAAGGGTAACTACCAGATCGACGAAGCCAACAGCCTGCACGCAATGGCCCAGTACTACGACGGCGAAGCCGAGATGCCCGGCGGCTTGAGCACTGCGGCCTACAAAGCTGATCCGTATCAGTCGACACGTCCGAACGACAAGTTCTGGGGCCGTCGTACGCTGGTCAACTTCGGCTACCGCTATCAGGAAGACCGCCGTGAATTCACGGTCAACAGCTTCTTCACCAAAACCCTGCGCAGCGGTTATCTGGACCAGGGCACCTTCCTTTCGCTGTCGCCACGGGAATATTGGGTACGCGGAATCGAAACCCGCATTGCACAAGGCTTTGACCTGGGCAACACCCGCCACGAAGTGGGCGCGGGCTATCGCTACATCAACGAAGCAGGTCATGAACTGCGTTACCGCACACCGATTGCGGCCAACGAATTGCCGACCACCAACAGCCGCAATGACCGCGATACCCGTGGCGCTACTGAAGCCCATGCATTCTTTATCGACGACAAGATCGACATCGGCAAATGGACGTTCACCCCCGGCATTCGCTACGAAATGATTGAACAGCAACAAACCAACCTGCTGACCAACGTCAAATACAAGGGCGACTACAACACCCCATTACCAGCGCTGAACGTGATGTACCACGTCACCGACAGCTGGAATATCTATGCCAATACCGAAGGTTCGTTCGGCAGCGTGCAGTACAGCCAGATGCCCAATCGCGTCACCGGCGGCGAAGTAAAACCGGAAAAAGCCCGCACCTGGGAACTCGGCACACGCTACGACAATGGCAACCTGCGCGCGGAGATCGGCGCATTTTTGATCAATTTCAACAATCAATACGACAGCAATCAGACCACCGATACAGTGATCGCACGGGGCAAGACCCGGCACCAGGGGATCGAGGCTAGCGTCAACTACGCGCTGGATGGCCTGAGCCCGGTACTGGCCGGTTTCGACGTATACGCCAGCTACGCTTATGTTGACGCGACTATCCGCGAAGATGGACCGAACAAGGGTAATCGCGTGCCCTTCTCCTCGAAAAACAAGGGCAGCATCGGCCTGGGTTACACCGAAGGGCCGTGGAAAGCCAACCTGGACACGACCTTCCAAAGCAATCAGTTCGCCGACAACGCCAACACCCGCGCCGAAAGCGCTGATGGCAGCACCGGTTCAATCCCCGGATACATGCTGTTCAACACACGGGTGGGCTACGACTTCGGGCATCAACTGTCTGACTTGAACGTGGCGATGGGGGTCAAAAACATCCTCAATCACGAGTACTACACCCGTTCGTTTGACGATAACAACAAGGGTAAATACGTCGGCGAGCCGCGCACGCTCTACGTTCAGACATCTGTCGCATTTTGATATAAATCAACCAAAGCCCGCCCATGCGGGCTTTTCTCACAGCCAAAGACTGACGCCGGTCACAGCACGTGAGACTTCCTGAAAATAGTACTTGAAATATTTGGTCATCGGCCCAAACACTGTAACTGAGCGATGACGATGAACCTTTGAACACACGAGGCCGTCAGACCTCACACGAGCACGCTATATAAGGGAAGAATTATGCAAACTGAAGTCTTTTCCGATAAGAACATCGCCGTTGACGTACGTACCCAAAATTGGGTGACTGCGACAGTTGAAGTTACGCTCGAACGTCACTTGGAAGACCTGACTCGAGTTATCGTGCATGTCACCGATGAAAACGGTGGCAAATCTGGAACTAAAGACAAACGTTGCAAAATGGAGGCTCGACCTAAAGGGCACCAACCGTTTCTGGTTTCCCACGACGCTGATTCGCTGACAGAAGCGGTAGAAGGTGCCGCTACCAAACTGGAGCACAAGCTGGAGCACTTGTTCGGCAAGCTGCGTGGCAAACGTACCGTGACGCTCTCTCCGGAAGGGTTTGAGGAGAAAGAGCCAAAGCAGAGTGCTGACGCCCTGCTGGAAGAAGAGTTTCTAGAGAAAGAAAAAGAACTCGAACTCAATAGCTGATTCAGCGTTCAGGACGCAAAAAAAGGGCGGGCTTACTTCGGTAAGCCCGCCCTTTTTCATGTTGTTGCGGTTACAACTCGCCCTTCTCCACCTCAGGGTGTTCACCGGAGCCGGCACCGGTCTTGCGATGCGGGTTCTCGATTTTCACCGACGGGAACTGCGACGAGGCATAACGCACCACCAGGATGGCAAACGCCAGTAACAGAATCGCCCCGGTCAGGTACACCACGCCCATGTCCGGCGGGTTGTGATGAGATACGTTGGAA
This sequence comes from Pseudomonas sp. ML2-2023-6, assembly GCF_037055265.1. Lineage (NCBI taxonomy): Bacteria > Pseudomonadati > Pseudomonadota > Gammaproteobacteria > Pseudomonadales > Pseudomonadaceae > Pseudomonas > Pseudomonas sp. ML2-2023-6. The sequence goes on from NZ_CP146347.1 coordinate 4,986,458, forward strand.
ATCAGCAGGCGGGTCAACGCCGTGATCGCCACGTAAATCAGGAAACGCACGGGCATGTGGTTGGTCTTGAAATAAATCCCGACCATCGCTCCCAGCTCGAGGTAGATAAACAGCAGCAGGATGTCATCAATAGAGATGTTGCCCTTCTCCACCATCCCGAGAAATTCCATCACCGCCGCCCAGGCAGTGACCGCACCAATCGCAAACAGCGCAAGGTAATGGAAGGTTTCGACGAACAGATTGCCCATCGATTCGGCCAGTTCATGAACCTGGCGACGTAGCTTTTCAGCTTTATTAACTCTCACGATGCAGCTCCTTGAATCGACTCGAACGGATCATCCGCGATGCACATGACGCTTTTTACATGCAGAAAAAAGGCCATGTGAGAGCGCACTACTTTCAACTGTGGGCGCAAGCCTGCTCGCGAAGGTGCCAAGACCGTCACGAGCAGGCTCGCTCCCACATAAGATGATGACGGGCGGCTATTAGACACGTCAGGCACCCGATACGCCTACCAATTGCAGCTAGAGTGAAAAAGCCGCTATTCAAAACCTGGTGATTGGCTTATCCTTTTCGCTGTATATAAATACAGTAATCGCAAGATAATTTACGTGAAGGCATATGAGGTGGTAAATGGCCGTCGAAGTGGTATACCGCAGCAGCCGAGATCTGGAGCGCTTGTTCATGGATAAAGCCGAAGCTGACCGTCATGACAAAATGCTGGAACTGGCTGAGTTGCTGGCAGAAGTGTTGCAAAAAGCTGTGCCGTCGCTGAGCGAGCAGCAGGTCGAAGAAGCCGGTATTTACATGGCGAAAAATCGCGATGTGTTTGCCAAGGCATTCAAGAGCCAGCCGGACGCCCTGTCCGAGTTGCTGGTCGACAGCGAGTAACCGCACCGGGCTCTCGCTTGACTCTCCCCTACGGGGCAGCCCCTACCCTCAAAGGCCCCCTTTCAGGTTGGCGTGATGATGAGCAAGCGAGTACTGGTGATCCTGGGTCACCCCAGCACGGATAGTTTCTGCGGTGCTCTGGCAGACACCTATATAGAAGCGGCCAAGGGTGCCAACCATGATGTGCGGTTCATGCAGTTGGGTGCTCTGCGCTTCGATCCGGTGCTGCATGAAGGCTACAGGCAGATCCAGGCGCTTGAGCCTGACTTGCTCAACGCCCAGGCTGATATTCTCTGGGCTGAGCAGCTGGTTCTGGTCTACCCGATCTGGTGGGGCGGGATTCCCGCATTAATGAAAGGCTTTTTCGACCGCATCCTGCTGCCCGGTTTTGCCTTTCAGTACCGCAAGGGCAAGGCATTCCCCGACAAGCTGTTGAAAGGCCGCAGCGCGCACCTGCTGGTAACCATGGACACCCCGCCGTGGTACTACAAATGGGTTTATCGCATGCCGGGGCTGCATCAAATACGCAAAACCACCTTGGCATTTTGTGGCATAAAGCCCCTCGCAACCCTGACGTTTGGCCCGATTCTCGACGCCACGTCACCCCAAAGAGACGCCTGGCTTCAAGAGGCACGCAGGCTCGCCACTCGATAATCTGGCGGGCGGCGATTAAAAGGATTTTTCATGTACATCGGCAAAGCCGCCCAGTTGTCGGGCACCACCATCAAAAGCATTCGCCATTACGAAGACATAGGCCTGTTACCACCCGCGCAACGCCGTGGCGCCTATCGCGTCTACAGCGAGCAAAGTGTTGAACTGCTGATGTTTATCAAATGCGCGCAGCAGTTGGGCTTCAAGCTCAAGGAAATGCAGGCAATTCTTGATCAACACCGTGGCCAGACATTGCCATGGGAAGTGGTGAACGACGCCATCGCCCGCAAAAAACACGCTGTGATGAGCCAGATTGAGGCATTGCAGCAAGTGCATGCGGGGCTAGTGGAATTTGAAACGCGGTTTGCTGTAGACGCGCCAAAACTGGATTTAGCCTGCTTTTAATCCTTTGGGTACAACAAGCGTTGCGCCAGCTCATCCGAGACCCGTGCCGGTGAGCGCTTTTCGGCCTGGGCGTGAGCATAGATGCCGGTCAGGCGCTGGCTGATCTGCAACAACTGCTGGTTGATGGCCTCGGGCGCAGCATCCTGATGGGTCAGCGCCATATAGATCAGCCCGCCGGAATTGATGACGTAATCGGGTGCATACAAAATACCCCGCCGTTCGAGTTGATCGGCTACTTGCAGATTGGTCAGTTGGTTATTCGCACACCCGGCCACGGCCGAGCAGCGCAGCTGCGCCACACTGTGCCAGTTCAACACACCGCCCAGGCCGCACGGCGCAAGGATGTCGCACGGCGTGCTGAGCAAGGCTTCGCAGGCAATGGGATGCGCACCCAGTTGTTCCATGGCCAGACGTACTTTACCGGGGTCGGTATCGCAGACCAGCAACTCGGCACCCGCCGCATGCAGTTGCTCAGCCAGCGCGTAACCGACCTTACCCAAGCCCTGGACCGCAACCCGCAAACCTTCCAGGTTGTCACTGCCCAAGCGCGATGACGCGGTGCTGCGAATACCGGCAAACACCCCCATGGCTGTATGTGGCGAAGGGTCGCCTGCCGCAGTGGTGCTGGTCACGTGTCGGGTGTGTTGGGCGATGCAATCCATATCGGCGGTAGAGGTGCCGCTGTCGATCGCGGTGATATAACGCCCGTCCAACTGATCGACACAGCGGCCAAACGCCTCAAAAAGGGCCGCACGACTCTCGACATGAGCCGCGCGCACAACCACGGCTTGCCCACCCCCGACTGCCAGGCCGGCCAGTGCCGCCTTGTAGCTCATGTCTTGAGCCAGACGGATAGCATCGTTCACAGCACTTTCGTCGTTCGGATACGCCAGGTAACGACAGCCACCCAGCGCTGGGCCCAGGCGAGTGTTATGAATGGCAATAACCGCCTTGAGGCCTGTAACGGGGTCCACACTAAGGTGCAGCGACTCCAACTGAGCGCTTTGCATGAGAGCAAACATCATCAGGCCCTCGAACGATTATGGGTATTCGCCAGTATAGGCGGCGCCAAAAAAATCGTTGAAGTGCGCAGGAATAAGCCTGCGCGGTTTTCACGATTTCGGACATAACCCGCAGAACGTAGCAGCTGCCGAAGGAACGAGGCTGCGTTCGGCTGCGAAGCAGTCGCAAAATCAGACGCTGCGGTGTATCAGTTAAACTCGGCCCTCAGGGTTTACGACGGCTTCGCCGCCGAACGCAGCCTCGTTCCTTCGGCAGCTGCTACCTGTTGCGCTTCCTTCAGGCAGGGGTATCGGGTTGATTGGCCGGATGCGCCTTGATAAACGCCGGATGTTTATCTGCCAGTGCCGCCACCCGGGTAATGCGCGGGTACGGCGTCAACGCGACGTTGAACCGCTGCGCGGCATACAACTGCGGGATCAAATACACATCCGCCAACCCTGGCTCGGCCCCGAAGCAATATCCATCATCACCAATCAGCTGCTCAATGGCCGCCAGCCCTTGAGTGATCCAGTGACTGATCCACTGCACCACCTGCTCTTCGCTCTGCCCCAATTGGCGCAGTTGATTGAGCACGCTGACGTTGTGCAGCGGGTGGATATCGCAGGCCACCAGCGCCGCCACCGCCCGCTCGTGCGCACGGGTGACAAGGTCCCGGGACAGCAGCGCCACCTGCGGGTAGCACTCTTCGAGATACTCGATGATCGCTGGCGATTGGGTCAGCACGCTGCCCTCATCGGTGCGCAGAACAGGTACACGGCCTTGCGGGTTGATCTCCAGATACGCCGCCTGGCGGTGTTCACCGCCAGGCGGCGCGATCAGATTGACCGGCACTGCCTGATAATCCAGACCTTTAAGCGCCAGCGCGATCCGCACCCTGTAAGAAGACGTTGAACGGTAATACGTAAACAGTTCCATGACCCGCTCCTTTAGCGCGCGGCGACGACCTTGCCCCGGCACTCGCCAAAACCGATGGAGGCATGGCCTTCGCGGGTACAACGGGCACGCAGGATGATTTCGTCGCCATCTTCCAAGAATTTACGTACCTCGCCCGAAGCCAGCTCGATCGGGTGTTTACCGCCTTCGGTGATTTCCAGCAGGCTGCCCAGCTGCGAGCGGTCCGGGCCCGACAAGGTACCCGAACCAAACAGATCGCCGGACTGCAACTGGCAACCGTTGACGCTGTGGTGGGCCACCAACTGTGCAGCGGTCCAGTACATGTTCAGCGTGTTACTCAAGCCCAGGCGATGGGCTGGCAGGTTTTGCTCACGCATTGATTCAGTCAGCAGCAGCACTTCAAGTTCGATATCCAGCGCGCCACTGGACTGATCCCTGCTATCCAGCAGATAGGCCAGCGGCTGCGGATCACCTTCGGGACGGGACGGTTGCGCACGGCGGAACGGCTCCAGCGCTTCGGCGGTCACGACCCAAGGCGAGATGCTCGTGATAAAGCTCTTGGACAGAAACGGGCCAAGCGGCTGGTATTCCCAGGCCTGGATATCGCGGGCCGACCAGTCATTGAGCAGGCAGAAACCGGCAATGTGCTCGCCCGCTTCGCTGACCGGGATCGAGTCGCCCATGTCGTTACCCTGACCAATCCAGATCCCCAGTTCCAGCTCGTAGTCCAGACGTGCGCACGGGCCAAAGGTCGGCTCGGTCTGACCGGCTGCCAAGGTTTGCCCTTTAGGGCGACGGACTTCGGCGCCAGACGCACGAATGGTCGAGGCACGACCGTGATAACCAATCGGCACATATTTATAGTTAGGCAGCAGAGGGTTGTCGGGGCGGAACAGTTTGCCGACGTTTTTAGCGTGCTCAATGCCTACATAAAAGTCGGTGTAGTCACCGATTTTGGCAGGTAAATGCAGTTGGCAATCGGCCGCCAGCGGCAGCAGCCTGGCGCCTTGGGCTTCGATTTTTCCGCGCAGGGTACTGCCTTCGCTCAGCAATTCCAGCAAGCGCTCACGCAGGGCAACGCGGGCACTGCGGCCCAACGCAAAATAGGCATTCAACGCGCCGCCCAACGAGGCCTCTACCGCCACTTTGGCCTGGCCTTCAAACAGACCGGCCGCCAACCCGGCCTCCAGATCGAAAATCGCATCGCCAATGGCAACCCCGCTGCGCGCAGCCGAGCCATCTATGCTGAAGATGCCCATCGGCAGGTTCTGCAGAGGGAAGTCGCTGTGACCGTTGGCGGAGGTGATCCAGCTACGGGGGAAAGTGGACTGGGTCATGGGTTATCTCCGATTCGGGGTGAAGGTCACGGGCAGCGTGGCCCAGCAAGTGTCGTAATTGGATTGCAGTTGCGGGCATTCGAGGGCAAAACGGCTTGGGCGCAACACCTGGCTGGTCTCGAACATAAAGGCCATGGTGTTATCGATTTTGCTCGGTTGCAGTTCGGCCGCAATCGCTTTGGTGCAGGTTTCGCCGTCCGGGCCGTGGGCGCTCATGCAACTGTGCAGCGACGCGCCACCGGGAAGAAAGCCTTCGGCCTTGGCATCGTAGCTGCCCTGGATCAGGCCCATGAACTCGTTCATCAGGTTGCGATGGAACCAGGGTGGCCTGAAGGTGTTTTCAGCCACCATCCAGCGCGGCGGGAAGATCACGAAGTCCAGGTTGGCCAAGCCCGGCACACTGGTCGGCGAGGTCAGAACTGTAAAAATGGATGGGTCAGGATGGTCGAAACTGACGGTGCCGATGGTGTTGAAACGGCGCAAATCATATTTGTACGGCACGTTATTGCCATGCCACGCGACGACGTTAAGCGGCGAATGATCCAGCTCGCAGCCCCACAGCTCGCCCAGAAACTTTTGCACCAGAACCGTGTTTTGGCGCGTGTCTTCGTAATGCGCGACCGGGGTCAGAAAATCACGCGGGTTGGCCAGGCCGTTGCTGCCAATCGGCCCAAGGTCGGGCAGGCGCAGCGGCGCGCCGTGGTTTTCAGCGACGTAACCACGCGCCTGCGGGTCAAGCAGCTCGACACGAAACTTGAGACCTCGAGGGATTACCGCAATCTCCAAAGGCTCCAGATCCAGACGCCCCAGCTCGGTGCAAATGCGCAAGCGGCCTTGTTCAGGCACCAGCAGCAACTCGCCGTCAGCATTGAAGAACACCCGCTGCATCGAGGTATTGGCACGGTAATGATAAATGCTGATACCCGAGGGTTTTTCCGACCCGCTATTGGCCACCATGCCTACCAGACCGTCGATAAAATCCGTGGCGTCATCTGGGATCGGCAACGGGTTCCAGCGCAAGCGATTAGGCGTCACCGGGCCCAGCGGACCACCGGCCAATTGCCGTTCCAGCTTGACGAACGCCGGGTGGTTGGCGGACGGCTGGATGCGGTACATCCAGGTGCGCCGCGCCTCGCTGCGAACCATGGTGAACGCAGTGCCAGAGAACAATTCGGGGTACAAACCGTACGGGGCTTTTTGCGGGGAGTTCTGACCAACCGGCAAGGCGCCGGGCAGTGCTTCGCTGCTGAATTCGTTGCCAAACCCGGATTGATAGCCAAGGGCTGGCGAAGACGCGTCGAGGTTCATGGAGCCTCCAAAGTGGAGAAGACAGTTGACCGCGCGCTGCAGTGAAACAGTTTGCGCGTCGCTGCGTTATTTTTATCGTAATTCAATTACGCATAACGTAATTTGATTGGTATTAAGCGTCAAGCTATAAAGACGCCCATTCGTCCCGAGATATAAGCATCACCATGGAAAAGACCCGCAGCAGCAACGACAGTGCCGGCAAGCAAAAAGTGCGCTCAGCCGAAGTCGGTACAGACATCCTCAAGGCCCTGGCCGAGCTGTCCCCCTCGACGTCACTGTCGCGTCTGGCCGAACACGTGCAGATGCCCGCCAGCAAGGTGCATCGCTATTTACAGGCGCTGATTGCCAGCGGGTTTGCCGAACAGAACATCGCCACCAACCATTACGGGCTGGGGCGCGAGGCGTTGCGCGTGGGGTTGGCCGCGCTCAACAGTATGGATGTGCTGAAAGTCGCCGCCCTGCCCTTGGCCGAGCTGCGTGATGACTTGAATGAAACCTGCTTTTTGGCCGTATGGGGCAATCAGGGCGCGACCGTGGTGCATATCGAACCTGCGGTGCGGGCAATTACGGTGGTCACTCAATTGGGCTCGGTTCTACCGCTGCTGAGTTCATCCACAGGGTTGGTGTTCAACGCCTTTTTGCCGGATCGCGAAACCGCTGACTTGCGTGAACTGGAGTTGAAAACCGATCTGGTGCATCCCTTGGAAAAACCCGAGGCCTACACCCGGCTCTGCGAGCAAATCCGTCAGCGTGGATTGCACTTCGTGCACGGCTTGCTGATGCCCGGCGTCGATGCGCTATCGGCCCCGGTGTTCGATGCGACTGCCAAGGTGGCGGGCGTACTGACCGTAGTAGGCCCAACGTCGCTGTTCCATGCCGATGAAAACGGGCCCGCAGCCAAACGTTTATTGGCTGCGAGCCAGGCCATCAGTTGGCGGATGGGGTATCAGCCGGACTGACGATGAACGCTATCAAAACACCCATACGAATTTAGCTTCATCGAGCAGATCCTGGCTATCCGTCGAAGCGCCCAAACCCTTGAGCCACAGACGTTTTTTCGCACTGTAACTGTTGTCGAAGCTGTAAAAGAGATTGTCGCAAAGCGGGCTTACTCCGCAGCGGGCGAGCCCTTATTCTTGTCGAACTTTCCAGCACGGACACACGTCCAACGCATTGAGTCGCATCGACTCTGCCCCCCAATTTACCCTGACGTTGATTTGTAGCTCCTTGATGAACGTCTTCTTTGGCCGCTGTTTTCAGCGGCCTTTTTTATGCCTGCGATAATCCAAGCGCGTCTTCTGTGGGAGCTGGCTTGCCTGCGATACAGGCGATGAAGTCCGTCAGGCAAAACCGTGAGATGCCATCGCAGGCAAGCAAGCTCCCACAAAAGCAAGGGATGCATTTATGGTTAAAACACCATGTTCAGCAACGGCGCCGCGAACAGGTTGAGGATGCCGGTCAATACCATCACCAGCCCCGCCACCGATCCTTCTTCGCTGCCCACTTCACGGGCGCGGCTCACACCTGCACCATGGGCGCCGATGCCGAACAGTGCGCCTCGGGCCAGGCTGCTGCGCAGCGGCAACCACTTGAGCAGGATGCCGCCCAGCAATGCGCCGAATACTCCGGTAAACATTACAAACACCGCCGTGAGCTCGGGCACGCCACCCAGGTCTTGCGCCAGCGGCATGGCAAACGGGGTAGTGATGGAGCGCGGCACCAATGACATCGTCAATGCAGTGTCGAGTGACAACGCCTTGGCCAACCAGAAAGAACTGGCAATAGACGCCGCGCTGCCCGCCAGCATCCCCAGCAGCAACGCCACCCAATGCCGGGCCAGCAACTTGCGCTGCTGCCAGATCGGCACGGCGAAGGCCACTGTTACCGGCCCCAAGACCAGCATCAGCCAATGCGTGTTGCGGGAGTATTCGGCATACGCCGTGTGCAACGGCACAGCCACGGCAAGCAACATGGCCGGCACCAGGATCAGCGGTGACAGCAGATAACGCCCGGTGCGCCGATACAGCCAGCGGCTAAAGCCATAACTCCCCAGCGTGAGCGCCAGCCAGAACATGGGCATCAGTTCAAACTTCATAGCGCACTCTCCAGCGGCACACTGCTTCCACGGTAAACGCCGTGACTACCATCACCAGCAAGGTGCTGACGCCAATCACCAACAGGATGCGCCAACCGTCATCGCGCACAATTACGCCGTAATCGAGCAAGCTCATCAGTGCGGGAATAAAAAACAGCAGCATTTCCGCCATCAATGCACCAGCGCCCAGTTGCAGGGTCGAAGGCTTGACCCAGCCCAGAGCAAACGCCATCAACAACAGCGCCATACCCACAACCCCACCCGGTATTGGCAAGTGCCACCAGGCCGCCAGTTGGCAGCCCAGAAAGTACAGCGCCAACAACACGGCCAGTTCACTGAGCAAACGACCCAAGCGTTTTACATCGAAGCGTTTCATGATGTTTCCATTCCAGACAGACCCTCAGTTTAAAGAGCCTGCTACCATCCCGAAAACGAATTGTCAGACTTATAGCCATTCCAAAATGGAATCACGCACATGGAATTCAAACACCTGCGCACCTTTGTTGAAGTCGCACGCCTTGGCGGCTTCACTCCAGCCGCTCACAACTTGCATATCAGCCAATCAGCGGTGAGCAAGCAGGTGGCGCAACTTGAGCACAGCCTCGGCACGCCGCTGTTTGACCGGCTGGGTTCACAGGTCAGGCTGACGGCTGCGGGCAAGGTGGTGTTGCAGCGGGCCGAAGGTATGCTGCGTTTGCATCAGGAGTTGCTGAGTGAACTCGACGACTTGAGCCATCTGACCCGGGGCGAGCTGCGGGTCGGCCTGCCGCTGCTGGGCAGTAACACACTGTTCGCCGGGCTCTTTGCAGAATACCGGCGGCGCTATCCGAATATTCAAGTGCAGTTGCTGGAAGAAGGGAGTCTGAATATCGAGCAGGCGGTTTTGAGTGGTGAACTGGAGTTGGGCGGTAGTCTGACCCCGAAAAACCCCACGTTTGCTTACCAACCTTTTTGCGACGAGCCGCTGGATGTCTTGATCCCGGCCGATCATCCGCTTTCAGAAGGCCCCAGCGTGCGCCTCGAGCAATTGGCCGACACGCCATTTTTGCTCTACCAACGCAGTTTTATGCTCAACGACCGCGTGCTCAAGGCTTGCCAGCAAGCAGGCTTTACCCCCAAGGAAGGCGGACGCAGTGGCCAGGCGGATTTTTTGGTGGCACTGGTAGCCGCAGGCCAAGGCGTGGTGTTGCTGCCCAGCGTGGTTGCCCGTGCTCTGGAGCGCCCCGGCGTGGTTCGGGTCAAGCTTGTGGCGCCGGACTCCCTGCGCTGGGATATCGCGTTTATCTGGCGCGACGGCGCGTATTTGTCACGGGCAGCTCAAGCCTGGCTTGAGCTGCTGCGTGAACGACCGGTTATGGGTTCAGTGCTTTAATCAAGTCTGCAACCCACGGTTCGGAGTCTTCTTCAGGAGTAACCGTGACGCTGGAATCCAGACGCAACATCGGCAGCACTTCACGCACACCAAGCTCGGCGAACAGTTCGCGCATCTGTTCGCCACCGCCACAGAAAGTGTCGCCGTAGCTCTCGTCACCCAACGCGATCACGGCGCCGGGCAGACCGCGCCAGGCGGCTGGCAACTGATCGCGGATGGCGCTGTACAGCGGCACAAGGTTGTCCGGCAGCTCACCCATGCCAGTGGTCGAGGTCACGGCCAAAAAAGCCTCGGGAGCAAACGCCTGAATATCGGCCAGGGTGGCGCGAGTATTGAGCAAAACCTCAAAACCGGCATCGGTAAGCAGTTGCTTGGCATTGCGGGCGACTTCTTCAGCGGTGCCGTACACCGAGCCGGAAAGGATGGCGACTTTCATCAATCTGATCCTGTAACTGACTAAAAGGCTGGGATACTAGCAGGTGATACGCCACTCACGTACCGATGCCTTAACATCCTTGAATCTGTTCGACTAAAGAGAATCGCACAATGATCAACTCCCGTTTGTTGCAACGCATGGTAGACGCGTCCCAGGACGGCATTGTGGTTGCCGAACAAGAGGGCGAAGACAACATTCTGATTTATGTAAACAACGCGTTTGAAGCCCTCACCGGCTACAACCGCGACGACATCCTGTATCAGGATTGCCGTTTTTTGCAGGCGGGCGACCGCGACCAGATTGGCCTGCAGTTGATCCGCGAAGCCATCGCCAGCGGGCAGCCAACCCGCCAGGTGCTGCGCAACTATCGCAAGGACGGCACGCATTTCTGGAATGAGCTGTCGATCACCCCGGTGTTCAACGAGAACGACAAGCTGACGTACTTTATTGGCGTGCAAAAAGATGTCACCCAGCAGGTCAAGGCCCAGCAGCGTGTCGCCCAGCTCGAAGCCCAACTGGCCGCAGTACAGGCCGAACTGCAAGCGCTCAAGGCGACGAGCGGATTAAACAAAACGTAGAAATAGCGGTCTGATACTCACTGTGACGAATTTTCATACCCTTTTTTGAGCCCCATCCATGTCTCATGATTCCCTTTTGACTCAGGACGAGCTGGATTTCATCCAAACGATGCATCAGAACCCGCTGCTGAATTCGCGGGATGCGTCGTCCAGCCTGATGCTCAACGGAATGTCACAAATCCGTGATCTGCTGACACGCTTGGCGGCCCATGAACAGGTCACGATCCAGGCGCAATTTGCCAACCAGCAAATGAGTTTTCCGCTGCGTCTGGTCGAAGACGAATTCCATGCCCAACATCTGCAACTGGGTGCTCCGAGTATCTTCGAAGACGGGCCAAAGGCTCGCCCTTGGCGCCTGACGCTGGCCGAACCGGTGCCGCTGGAAAATATCCGGGGCAAAGCCGGGCATCTGTGGATAACCGAAATTTCGTTCAAAGGCGTGCTGGTTGAAATGCGTCACGACAGCCGGCCGCCCCGCCAGTTTGCGCAGTGGTTCAGCCCCGACGGATATGAACGGATCGCTCTACGCGGCACGCTGGAACGCAAGACTGAGCTGGGCTTTTACGCATATCGGCTAAGCCAGCGTGACAAAGGCGAAATCGAACAGTTGCGCCAGTACATCCTGCAGCAACACCGCCTGGCGCATCCGAGCCTGCACATCTGACGCCGATCAACTGCCCTGTGTTGCCTTGAGATCAGCGTCCAGCCGCTGGTTCATCAATCGCGCCTCACTGCCAAGGCAGCCAATGGATGATCCCGCCAGCGCTTCCTGGGCCACATTTGCCGCCTCCCCGGCCAATGACACCGAACAATTCAAGGCCTGCGCCAGCCGCTCCAGCCTGCGGTGCTGCGCCGTGTTCAGCGCATGGTTGGCAAACAGCACAACGGCCTGCGGTTCAAGCCTGTCGCAAACAAGAGACAGCTCATCCAGTGGCTGACCGATGGCCAAAACCCTGACGACCCGATCACTGCGGGTCAACAGCAAGCCTGCCACCAGCAACTCCAGCTCGTGGCACAGCTCAGGCATTGCCACTACAACCACGCACTGCCGGGCATCCATCGCCTGCAATTGCAGACGGTGCTGCACCCGCCCGCGCAAAAAACCGTCCAGCAGTAGCCACTCGCTGGTACGCCCAAAAACATCCCGGGTTTTCAGCAGTTGCTGCCACAACGGCAGAAAAACCCCCTGAAACACCACTTCTGCCGGGTAACTGGAAAAAACCTGCCCATAGAGGCGTTCCAACTCAGGTTCATTGAATGCAGCAAGGGCGCTGCTAATGCGGTTCTGCCATTCGGCATATTCGTTGGCGACCGGTTGCGGGTCGTCGCAGGCCGTGTTGCTGGCGAGCAGTTGCGCGACTTTGCTTACCGTAACCCCACGCTCCAGCCAGTCCATTACCCGACGAATTGTCCCAATATCGGTCACCGAATACAGGCGATGCCCACTTTCGGTGCGTTTTGGCTCGATCAAACCATAACGCCGCTCCCAGGCGCGCAGGGTTACCGGGTTGATGCCAGTGAGTCTGGCGACTTCCCGGATCGGGTAGAGACCTTCGGAATCACGGCCATCGCCAGTCTGCGTAATGGGCTCAATATCAGTAATCACGGGCATCGGGAGGGCACGGTCTGCAATAGATGGGGCCATTCTACGCTTCAGGGGATGACCCCGCCGCTCCCGCGTAAAGACCTCCCCCGAATTTGATCCTGCGGGACGCAACAGATTCGGCTGCCGCGCATCGCTTTTCAGCTTTCCCGGCTGAGCCACTCCCCTACTTCAACCGGGATTACGCGATCACAGCGCACAAAATAGCCTCACTACCCAGCCCGTGGACCCGTGCCCCATGCAAACCACCAACACCGTCCTGATGATCCGCCCGGCGCACTTTGCCTTCAACCCGGATACCGCGATCAACAACCGCTTTCAGCAGCCGCCAGCAGACCCGATAGGGGCACAGCATAAAGCGCTGGAGGAGTTCGACGGCTACGTCGATACCCTGCGTAAAAACGGCGTTGACGTACTGGTGGTACAGGACACGCCGGCCCCCCACACCCCGGATTCGATTTTCCCCAACAACTGGTGGAGCAGCCATGCCGACGGCAGCCTGGTGCTCTACCCGATGGAAGGCCAGAACCGCCGACTGGAACGCAATAAAGGCGTGTTGCAAGTGCTGGAGCAGCGATTCGCGATCAGCCATACCATCGACCTCAGCCATCTGGAACAACAGAATATCTTCCTCGAAGGCACCGGCAGCATGGTCCTCGACCGTCAGCACCGGATCAGCTACGCCTGCCACTCCGGGCGCACCCACAGCAACGCCTTGCACCAGTTTGCCGAACGCCTGGGCTATCAGGTGTGCGCCTTTCACGCCGTCGACCGCCATCAGGCACCGATCTACCACAGCAACGTGATGATGAGTGTCGGCCGTGATCTGTCCGTGGTCTGCCTGCAAGCTCTGCCCGAAGCACACGAACGCCTGACCTTGGAACGCTCCCTGCGCGATACCGGCAAGGACATCCTGGCCCTGGATTTTGATCAGTTGGAAGCCTTCGCCGGCAACATGCTGGAAGTCCACAACCGCAACGGCCAGCAGTTGCTGGTGATGTCCGCCAGCGCCTGGCAATCCCTCAAGCCCGCCCAGCGCCAGCACATAGAACGGCACACCCGGCCGGTGGTGGTGAACATCGACAACATTGAACGCATCGGTGGCGGCAGTGCCCGCTGCATGTTGGCCGAAGTGCATTTTCCATTGCGTCCCTCATTTCAATAAAAGGAGCCTCCCATGACCCGTTACATCGACGTCAACGATCTCTGCCATCTGGTTTCGCAAAAAGGTCTGCTGACGTGCATCACCGAGATGGCCGAGTACATCCGCGCCGACTACTTGCGCTGGCAGGAATTTGAAAAGTGCCCGCGCCTGGCCAACCATTCTCCCGAGGGAGTGATTGAGCTGATGCCGGTCTCGGACGCCTCGTTGTACGCCTTCAAATACGTAAACGGCCATCCGAAAAACACTCAGAGCGGCATGCTCACCGTCATGGCCTTCGGCGCTCTGGGGGACGTCGATACCGGCAAACCGGTACTGCTCAGCGAAATGACCCTGACCACCGCAATCCGCACCGCTGCCACCTCGGCACTGGTGGCGCGCTATCTGGCCCGAGACAACAGCCGCAGCATGGCGCTGATCGGCAATGGCTCCCAGAGCGAGTTCCAGGCCCTGGCCTTCCACGCCATGCTGGGGATCAACGAAATCCGTCTGTTCGATATCGACGCCAATGCCAGCGCCAAGCTGGCAGCCAACCTAAAAGCTTTCCCTGCGATCAGGGTGATTGTGGCCAGCAGTGTTGCCCAAGCTGTGCGCGGCGCCGACATCGTTACCACCGTCACTGCCGACAAGGCCTACGCCACCATCCTCAGCGACGAAATGATCGAACCCGGCATGCACCTCAACGCCGTGGGCGGAGATTGCCCAGGCAAAACCGAACTGGATCGACGCATCGTTGAACGCGCTCGCGTGATCGTTGAGTACGAACCGCAAAGTCGTATCGAAGGCGAAATTCAGCATATGCCAGCGGACTCGCCGGTCACCGAATTGTGGCAGGTCATCAACGGCCAGGTCGCAGGCCGAGAAAATGCGCAGCAAGTCACCCTGTTCGATTCGGTGGGCTTTGCGATCGAAGATTACTCCGCGCTGCGTTACGTACTGGACGTGGCCAAGGCACTGGACGTAGGCAGCGAGCTGGAACTGGTGCCGGACCTGGCCAACCCAAAGGACCTGTTTGCACGCCTTGCGCAACAACCCGCTGCACAGCAGAAAAAGCGCGCTTGAGACAGCTCTAGCCTGCTGCTTTGCGCAAGTAGCAGGCTGGAAAATATCGGACCGAAAGCCGATTTTGAGGGTGTCGCAGCCGATTGCGCTGTCACTCGCATTTTAACAGCACATTCCGAGCGCCAAACCCGAGGCAAACGACACAAAAAACGATTCGCCATGAAGCATTCTGAGCGCGACCAAAGAGTCAGAAAATGAATGCGACCTGTAACACCTTCCTACTGCCCTGACATCAATTACAAAATATAGGGAATACACATCATGACTCGACTCCGAACACTTTGCGCTGCGCTGCTCCTTCCTTTGTGTGCCACCGCCGCCCAGGCTCAGGAATGGAAGGAAATCCGCTTCGGGGTCTTCCCCGAGTACCCACCCTTTGAATCAGTGGCCGCCGATGGCAGCCTGCAAGGGTTTGACATTGACCTGGGCAATGCCATCTGCGCCAAGCTTGAAGTCAAGTGCGTCTGGGTACACAACGAATTCGACGGCATGATCCCGGCCCTGCGTGCGCGTAAATTCGACGCCATTATGTCCTCGATGGCCGTGACCCCGGCCCGGCAGAAGCAAATCGACTTCAGCAACAGGCTGTTCCTGAGCCCCACATCGGTGATCACCCGCAAGGGTGCCGACTTCGGCGATACTCCGGAGTCCCTTGAAGGCAAACAGGTCGGTGTACTCCAGGGCTCGCTGCAGGAGGCCTATGCCCGCGCGCACCTGGCCAAGCTCGGCGCCCAGATCAAGGCGTACCAGTCCCAGAGCCAGAACTACGCCGACCTGCAGAACGGTCGCCTTGACGCCACCCTGACCGACAAACTCGAAGCCCAGCTCAATTTCCTGTCCAAACCTGAAGGCGCCGATTTCAAAAGCGGCCCGGCCATCAAGGACCCGACCCTGCCTCTGGACATCGCCATGGGCTTGCGCAAGAACGACAAGGAGTTGCTGGAGCTGCTCAACAAAGGCATCGCCGCTGTGCATGCCGATGGCACCTACGAGCAAATCCAGAAGAAGTATGTCGGCGACCTGGATATCTACCACGAGTAATGCGAGTCCCGTAGCCGCTGCCGAGGCACAAGGCTGCGATGGGCTGCGAAGCGGCCCCATAGAGCGGTCCTTCGGACCTCGACTGTGACGACACAACTCCTTCAGAGAACTTCCCCGTGAATGAACTCCTTAACTTGCAGGGCTTCGGCCCCCTGCTGGCCCAAGGTGCCTGGATGACGGTCAAGCTGGCATTCCTGGCGCTGGTCCTGAGCCTCGCTCTGGGACTGGTCGCGGCCGCAGCCAAACTCTCCAGCGCCAAGCTGCTGCGGATACCAGCCACGCTCTATACCACGCTGATCCGCAGCGTGCCGGACCTGGTACTGATCCTTCTGATTTTCTACAGCCTGCAACTGTGGCTGAACGACCTGACTGAAGTGCTCGGCTGGGATTACTTTGAAATTGACCCATTCACCGCTGGCGTAGTCACCTTGGGTTTTATATACGGCGCCTACTTCACGGAGAATTTTCGCGGGGCAATTCTCAGCGTACCAGCGGGCCAACTGGAGGCTGCGACGGCCTATGGCCTGAGTCGCTGGCAACGCTTTTATCTGGTGATGTTTCCACAATTGATGCGCTTTGCCCTGCCGGGTCTGGGCAATAACTGGCTGGTGCTGCTCAAGTCCACGGCGCTGGTGTCGATCATCGGTTTATCGGACCTGGTCAAGGCTGCGCAAAACGCCGGCAAGACCACCAATGATCCGCTGTATTTCCTGATCCTCGCAGGCTTGGTGTATCTGCTGATCACCACCCTGTCCAACCGCATCTTCAAACGCCTGGAACGGCGCTACAACATCGGCATCAAGGGGATGGCGCGATGATCGAATTAATCCAGCAATATGGTCTGGCCTACCTGTTTACCGATGGACAGGGTTTCAGCGGCGTAGCCATGACACTGTGGCTATTCATCATTTCGGTGACCCTCGGCTTCTTTCTGTCGATCCCGCTGGCCATCGCCCGAGTTTCTGAACACTTCTGGGTACGCTGGCCGGTGGAGTTGTACACCTACCTGTTTCGCGGCACCCCGCTGTATATCCAACTGCTGATTTGCTACACCGGTCTGTATAGCCTGCAAGTGGTGCAAGACAACGCAATGCTCAACCAGTTTTTGCGCAATGCACTCAACTGCACCTTGCTGGCCTTTGTGCTCAACACCTGCGCTTACACGGTAGAAATCTTCGCCGGAGCCATCCGCAATATTCCACACGGTGAAATCGAAACAGCGCGGGCCTATGGCTTGCACGGCTGGCGACTGAACATGTTTGTGGTAATTCCGGCGGCACTGCGCCGCTCGTTGCCGGCCTACAGCAACGAAATGATCCTGATGCTCCATGCCACCTCCCTGGCATTCACCGCAACCGTCGCCGATATCCTGAAGATAGCCCGCGATGCCAATGCCGAGACATTCCTGACGTTCCAGGCCTTCGGTATTGCTGCTCTGCTTTACATGTTGCTGTCCTTTGCTCTGGTGGGCCTGTTTCGACTGGCCGAACATCGCTGGATGCGTTTTCTTGCTCCTACTCGAGGCTAACCCATGAATCAGTCCGCGCAGGCCTTGGCCGCTCATCCAACTCTCGTCACCGAGACCCGCCCCGCAGCGAGGCAAACCGTCGTGGCAGCAAACGCCAACGTCAAACTCAAGGTCCAGGACCTGCATAAAAGTTACGCTGAGCATCAGGTACTCAAGGGCGTTTCACTCAATGCCCGCAACGGAGACGTGATCAGCCTGATCGGCGCCAGCGGCTCCGGCAAAAGCACCCTGCTACGGTGCATCAACTTTCTTGAACAGCCAGACGCCGGGGTGATAACCCTCGACGGCATCAGCATTGAAATGCGTCAAGGCCGATCCGGCACTCAGGCACCGCATCAGGCGCAGTTGCAAAACCTGCGCACCCGCCTGTCGATGGTGTTTCAGCACTTCAACCTGTGGAGCCACATGACTGTGATGGAAAACATCTGCATGGCTCCGCGTCGGGTGTTGGGGGTGAGCGCTGCGCAGGCGCAAGAGCGTGCGCGAATGTACCTGGACAAGGTCGGTTTGCCGGGCAGGGTAGCGGATCAATACCCGGCTTTCCTTTCCGGTGGCCAGCAACAACGGGTGGCAATTGCCCGTGCCCTGGCAATGGAGCCGGAGATAATATTGTTCGACGAACCCACTTCGGCGCTTGACCCAGAGCTGGTAGGTGAAGTCCTTAAAGTCATACAGACGTTGGCTGAGGAAGGTCGTACCATGCTGATGGTCACCCACGAAATGGGCTTTGCCAGACAGGTGTCGAGCCAGGTGCTGTTTCTGCATCAGGGCCGGGTCGAGGAACAGGGTGGTGCCGAGATTCTGGATCAACCGAACAGCGAACGCTTGCAGCAATTTCTCTCTAACCGCTTGAAGTGAACACGACATTGACCATGGACCCAAAGGCCACCGGCCACCGTTCCTCCCCTGCACTGGATCGCATCGATGAGGCCATTATCGATGTGCTGCGCCACCAGGGACGTATCACTTACGAGAAACTCTCTGCACTGGTCCACCTGACACCCAGGCCGTGCCTGGAGCGCGTGCGCAAGCTGGAGCGGCGCGGAGTGATTCGTGGTTACGGCGCGATCATTGATGTGCAAATGGTCTCGCCAGGGCTGTCGCTGCTGGTACTGGTGGCCCTCTCCAACCAGAGCGGGCGCTCGGCACAGAAGGCCTTCGAAGCCTGCGTCAAAGCCTGCCCCCAGGTATTTGAATGCCAATTGATCAGCGGCCCCTTCGATTACAGTCTGCGCATGCGCTGCCGGGACATGGAGCACTATCGGGTACTGACCGAAACCTGGTTGAACAATGACGAGTTGCACATTGACAAGCTGGTGGCGCATCCAGAGTTGGCCGTGGTGAAAAATACCACCACAGAGCTGGCTTGAACCCGATCCACCCCACATCCCTGATGTGAGGTGGATCGGTAGATCTTATTCAGGAACAATCCTTGCATGCTTTCATCACACAGCCCACCACCCCGGCGCTGTGTTTTGTGTCTGCCCTACCCGGGCAGCATTAGCCTCATGGAGATACACAATGTCTACCTCCCCTGTCACGTTGATGGTTGCGCGCCGTGTCGCCAAAGGTCGCTATCAGGAATTAATTGCCTGGTTGCATGAAGGCGAACAGTTGGCCACGGACTTTCCCGGTTATCTGGGCTCCGGCGTATTGGCTCCGCCTGCAGGCGATGACGAGTTTCAAATCATTTTCCGCTTTGCCGACGAATCCACCCTGCACGCCTGGGAGCATTCGGTCTCGCGCAAAGCCTGGTTGCTACGCGGCAGCGACTTGTTCGCCGACCCTTCCGAGCACCGTGTCAGCGGTATCGACGGCTGGTTTGGCGCTGCCGGGCAGCGACCACCGCGCTGGAAGCAAGCCGTTGCCATCTGGCTGGCATTTTTCCCTGTCTCGCTATTGTTCAACTTTGTGTGCGCACCATTATTGGGCGAGTTGAGTTTGTTGCCACGGGTACTGGTCAGCACTCTGGCCCTGACACCGCTGATGGTTTATCTGTTTATTCCGCTGTCTACGCACTTGCTTGCCAGCTGGCTGCACAGCACGCCGGGCAAACCCATGCGCAACACGATTGCGACACAGCGCAACTAAAACTCGGGCTTGGGCGTTATGTCGCGCACGCTGGTATAGTTTTGCCACTGCGCCGCGACTGTTTCCGGCTTTTGTGCACTGAGTCCGTCATGCCCACTTCTTCAGCTCCGATCCTGATCACCGGTGCAGGCCAACGTATTGGCCTGCACTGTGCGCAGCAATTGCTGGCAGACGGCTACCCGGTGATTTTCAGCTATCGCAGCGAAAAACCCGGGGTGCAAACCCTACGTGACCTGGGCGCTACTGCGTTGTTTGCCGACTTCTCGACCGAGGCCGGCATTATTGATTTTATCGAGCGTCTTAAAAACCATACCCCCAGCTTGCGCGCGATTGTCCACAACGCCTCAGCTTGGCTGGCAGAAACGCCAGGCACAGAAACCAGCGCCTTCATGCAAATGTTCAGCGTGCACATGCTCGCGCCGTACCTGATCAACCTGCATTGCAGCGAACTGCTCAAGCACTCGAGCCCGGCGGACATTGTGCATATCAGCGATGATGTGACGCGCAAGGGCAGCAGCAAGCATATTGCCTATTGCGCGACCAAGGCCGGGCTTGAAAGCCTGACCTTGTCGTTCGCGGCTAAACTGGCACCACGGATCAAAGTCAACGGCATCGCCCCGGCCATGCTGTTGTTCAACCCTGACGACGATGCGGCGTACCGCACCAAAGCGCTGGCCAAATCCGTGCTGGGCATCGAGCCCGGTGCCGAGGTGATCTACCAGAGCCTGCGCTATCTGCTGGATAACCCCCATGTGACCGGCACTACCCTGACCGTCAATGGCGGCCGGCATCTAAAATAAGCCGTCCCGCGAGGAAGTATTTTCATGAGTGCATCACTGCCCGGGCATTACCGCAATATCCTCATTGGTCTTGGCGAAGACCCTGAGCGCGAAGGCTTGCTCGACACCCCAAAGCGCGCCGCCAAAGCCATGCAATACCTGTGTCATGGCTACGAGCAGAGCCTTGAAACCATCGTCAACGGGGCTCTGTTCGCCTCGGACAGCGACGAGATGGTGATCGTGGCAAACATCGAGTTGTATTCACTCTGCGAGCACCATCTGCTGCCCTTTATCGGCAAGGCCCATGTAGCTTACATCCCGACCGGCCAAGTGCTGGGGCTGTCGAAAATCGCCCGCATCGTCGACATGTTCGCCCGTCGCCTGCAAATCCAGGAAAACCTCACCCGGGAAATCGCCGACGCCATTCAGAGCGTCACCCAGGCCGCTGGTGTGGCCGTGGTGATTGAAGCCCAGCACATGTGCATGATGATGCGCGGTGTAGAAAAACAGAATTCGACCATGAACACCTCGGTCATGCTCGGCGCCTTTCGCGAATCGAGTACCCGCATGGAATTCTTGCAACTGATTGGACGGAGCAAGTCGTAATGTCACAACTTCAGCCAGGAATGGCCCGCATTCGCGTCAAAGATCTGTGCCTGCGCACCTATATCGGCATCAATGAGGAAGAAATCCTCAATAAGCAGGATGTGTTGATCAACCTCACCATCCTCTACGCGGCGCAAGAGGCAGTACGCGATAACGATATCGACCACGCACTCAATTACCGCACCATCACCAAGGCCGTGATCCAGCACGTCGAAGAAAACCGCTTCGCCCTGCTGGAGCGCCTGACCCAGGAGTTGCTGGACCTGGTGATGGCCAACGCGGCCGTGCTGTATGCCGAAGTCGAAGTCGACAAGCCGCACGCGCTGCGCTATGCCGAATCGGTGTCGATTACCCTGGCGGCGAGCCGCCAGGCTGCAACCTCTTAACCTCGGTGAAACCCATGACAGCCCAAGAACAACTTGAACTCGAAGCCGCGGCCTTTCGTCGCCTTGTTGCGCATCTGGACAGCCGCAAGGACGTGCAAAATCTTGACCTGATGAACCTCTCGGGTTTCTGTCGCAATTGCCTGTCCAAGTGGTACAAGGCAGCGGCTGACGAGCGCCAGATCGACATCAGCCTCGATGACGCCCGTGAAGTGGTATACGGCATGCCGTATGCCGAGTGGAAATCCCTATACCAGAAAGAAGCCAGCGCCGAGCAGGCGGCGGCGTTTGCCCAAGGAAAAAAACATGACTGACTTGAACACCCTGCGCGCCAGCCTCACCAGCGGCGAACACGTTTTTGCCGATACCCTGGCGTTTATCGCAGCGCACTACGATTACCAGCCACAGGCCTTCAACAACGGTGGCGTGGAAAACGCTGCCGGGCAGAACGAAGGTTCATGCAAGACTCTGGGCCTGGCCCTGCTGGAAGGCCTGAGCGATCAGGAATCGTTACTGGCCTTCGGCGAGCACTACCGCTCGGTACTGGCCACCCCCGAAGGCACTGACCACAGCAATATCCGTGCACTGATTACCCACGGCCTGGCCGGGGTCAAATTCGACGCCCAGCCGCTGACGCGCAAGGCGTAATCCCAACCTCTGTAGCCGCTGCCGAAGGCTGCGATGGGTGCGCAGCAACCCGCTTTTGAAGGTTCTTCGAACCTTATCGCAGCCTTTGGTAGCGGCTACGGGTTGTGGGGTTGGCACAAGACACAAAAAAACCGGCCTAGGCCGGTTTTTTTATTGGGGCGGGCTATCAGAACTGGGCGTTCTGCAGGCCGTCCAGGTAGCGCTCGGCGTCCAGCGCAGCCATGCAACCAGCACCCGCCGAGGTGATGGCCTGACGGTAAACGTGGTCAGCCACGTCGCCCGCAGCAAACACACCTTCGATGCTGGTAGCCGTGGCGTTGCCTTCACGGCCGCCCTGCACAACCATGTAGCCGTCCTTGAGCTCCAGTTGGCCTTCGAACAACGAGGTGTTCGGCGTATGGCCAATGGCGATAAAGACGCCGTCGACTTTCAACTCGTCAAAGCTGCCGTCGTTGTTCTTCAGGCGGGCACCGGTCACGCCCATGTTGTCGCCCAACACTTCGTCCAGAGTCGCGTTCAACTTGAGCTCGATCTTGCCTTCAGCGACACGGGCGTGCAGCTTGTCGATCAGGATCTTCTCGGCACGGAACGTTTCACGACGGTGGACCAGGGTCACTTTGCTGGCGATATTGGCCAGGTACAGCGCCTCTTCAACAGCAGTGTTGCCACCACCCACCACGGCAACCGGCTTGTTACGGTAGAAGAAACCGTCACAGGTTGCACAGGCCGAAACGCCCTTGCCCATGAACGCCTCTTCAGACGGCAGGCCCAGGTAACGGGCACTGGCGCCTGTCGCGATGATCAGCGAGTCGCAGGTGAAAGTGCCGCTGTCGCCCTTGAGGGTAAACGGCTTGTTTTTCAGATCCACTTCATTGATGTGGTCGAAAACAATTTCAGTCTCGAAACGCTCGGCGTGCTCGCGCATGCGCTCCATCAGTGCCGGGCCGGTCAGACCATGAACATCACCCGGCCAGTTGTCGACTTCAGTCGTGGTGGTCAATTGACCGCCAGCCTGCATGCCCGTGATCAGCAGTGGCTTGAGGTTGGCGCGGGCCGCGTAAACAGCGGCGCTGTAACCGGCAGGGCCGGAACCCAGAATAATCACACGCGAATGACGTACTTCAGACATGACTCACTCCTATGACCGCCCGCATTGCAACCGGGTCGGAACGCCGCTTTACCGGCTGGAATAAAAAGAAACCGTAAATCTGCCCAAGCTATGCCTGGAACGCGCAGATCCTGAAAAATATGGGTGAAGCATATAGAGGCCGCAGAGAGTAAGGAAATACGCATTAACAATCCAGCTCATAGCGGGTCTCTATGTAGTCGAATCCGATTTTAGACGGCTTTGTTACAGTAATTGTCGAACCTGATACAAGACTTTCGCCTTGCGGATAAAGCCGTTAAGGTCGCCCGGTTTTCCACTGCTCGGAGCACTCTATGCCCGCCCCCGTTCTCTCTGGCCCGCAGTATCTGCGTGAAGGCCTGAAATTGGTTCTCAGCCCCGGCTTGCGCCTGTTCGTGCTGCTGCCATTGCTGATCAATCTGGTGCTGTTCGTCGGATTGATTTACTTCGCCGGGCATCAATTCAGCCTATGGGTCGATGCCCTGATGCCGTCGCTGCCCAGCTGGCTGAGCTTCCTCAATTACGTGTTATGGCCACTGTTCGTGGTGCTGGTCGCGTTGATGGTGTTTTTCACCTTCACCATGCTGGCCAACATCATTGCCGCGCCGTTTAACGGTTTTCTATCGGAAAAAGTCGAAGCCGTGGTACGCGGGGTCGATAACTCCCCGCCCTTCAGCTGGGCCGAACTGGCAGCAATGGTGCCGCGTACCCTGGCCCGCGAAATGCGCAAGCTGGGCTACTTTCTGCCGCGGGCCATTGCGTTGCTGATCCTGTCGTTTATTCCGGTGCTCAACCTGATTGCCGCACCGTTATGGCTACTGTTCGGGATCTGGATGATGGCCATTCAGTACATCGACTACCCGGCCGACAACCACAAGCTGGGCTGGAACGAAATGCTCGCCTGGCTGCGCGAGAAGCGCTGGCAGAGCATGAGCTTTGGCGGCATCGTCTACCTGATGCTGCTGATCCCGGTGGTCAATATCCTGATGATGCCCGCTGCCGTGGCCGGGGCGACTCTGTTCTGGGTACGCGAACGTGGCGATGAAGCACTGGCAGCCTCCAGCCGCAGCCGCTGACTTCATAAATCCATCATCACCGTGACACATGGGCGTCATGACTCCAAAGCACACTGGGGTCATGACCACAGCCCTGCATATCGCCCTGATCACCGACACCTTCGCGCCCGAAATCAATGGGGTCGCCAATACCCTTGGCCATCTGTATGACGGTTTGCGCGCACGCAATCATCGCATTGAACTGATACGCCCACGCCAGACCGACGATGGTAACCAGCGCAGCAACGACGGGCTGATGCTCTGCCGCGGCTGGCCGTTACCCGGTTATCCCGGCCTGCAATGGGGCCTGACCTCTACCCATCGCCTGACCAAACGCTGGCGCCAGCAACCCCCGGATGTGGTCTATATCGCCACAGAGGGACCGTTGGGCTTGTGTGCATTAAGGGTTGCCCGGCGTTTGGGCATTACCGCGATCACCGGCTTTCACACCAATTTCCAGCAGTACTTGCGCCAACACGGCCTGACTCTGTTCACCCGCGCACTGACGCACTACCTGCGCTGGTTCCATAACCGTTCGGCGCTGACTCTGGTCCCCAGCACCAGCCAGCGCGTGGAACTTGAGCGCCGTCATTTCGAACGCCTGGATCTGCTCCCGCGTGGGGTCGACAGCCAGCTGTTCAACCCTGCAAAACGCCAAAACGCCTTGCGCCAGAGTTGGGGACTCAGAGAAAACGACATTGCGCTGTTATATGTTGGACGCTTGGCTCCGGAAAAAAATCTCGACGCACTCAAGCGCTGCTTTGATGAGCTGCAAGCCCGTTATCCCGCACGCCGCTTCAAGCTGATTGTGGTGGGCGACGGAGCAAAACGCGCAGTACTGGAAGCAGCGTTGCCTGAAGCAATTTTCTGCGGCCAGCAGTCCGGACACGCGCTGGCTTGCCACTTCGCCAGCGCAGATGTGTTTTTGTTTCCGAGCCTGGGCGAGACATTTGGCAATGTGGTGCTCGAGGCCCAGGCTTCAGGTTTGGGCGTGGTCGCGTATGACGAAGCCGCTGCTGGCCTGCATATCCGTCATGGTTACAACGGTGTGCTGGCCATGCCTGGCGATGAATACGCCTGGATCGAAGCTGCCTGCTGGCTGCTGGAAAACCCCGAAACCTTGCGCACCCTGCGCCTCAATGCCCGCCGCCATGCCAGCCGCCAGAGCTGGCCGGGCATTATCGAACAGTTCGAAAACCAGTTGCAGCGGGCTTGCCAGGGCTGCGCTGGCGCAGCCGCAGCAGCGGTTCAAATCGCGGCGAAAAAAACTTAAGCCAAGGATTTTTCAATTGCCTGAATCACCGTTGCATCGTCTGGTGCGGTGCGCGGTGAAAAACGTGCCAGTACTCGACCATCCTGACCAACCAGGAACTTTTCGAAGTTCCAGGTGATATCCCCTTCAAACTCGGCCCCCTCGCCAGCCAACAGACGATAAAGCTGATGACGCTCAGGCCCGTTGACCTCAAGCTTGCTGCTCAGAGGGAAGCTGACACCGTAGTTGAGGCTGCAAAATTCCTGGATTTGCTGCTCAGTGCCAGGTTCTTGTCCGGCGAACTGGTTGCATGGCACACCTAATATGCTGAAACCCTGGCTCTTGTACTGCTGGAAGATGTTTTCCAATGCCGCGTATTGCGGCGTCAAACCACATTGGGAGGCGACGTTCACCACCAGCACCACGTGGCCCTTGAAGGTTTCCAGTGGCAGTAGTTTGCCGTCCAACGCGTCCAAGGTTAGGTCGTGAAAAGCACTCATGACGGACTCCAAATTTCCCGGGGCTACATTCAAGCAATCGCTCAAGGTGCCAATTGCCATGATCTACGATGCAAAAAAGGCGCCCGAAGGCGCCTTTTTTATAGCTAGCTCACTGTGAGCTTAGCAGCACTTATCAGTGCTGATGACCGCCTTCACCGTGTACGTGGCCGTGAGCAACTTCTTCTTCGCTCGCGTCACGTACAGCAACAACCTTAACCTGGAAGGTCAGGCGCTGACCGGCCAATGGGTGGTTGCCATCAACAGTCACGTCGTCGCCGTCCAGGTCACGGATAGTCACGATCTGCATTTGGCCGTCTGGAGCGGAAGCGTGGAACTGCATGCCCACTTCCAGTTGGTCAACGCCTTCGAACATGCTGGCGCTCAAAGTGCTGACCAGCTCGGCGGAGTACTCGCCGTAAGCGTCTTCAGGTTCAACGGTAACAGTCAGTTCTTCACCAACGGCCTTGCCATCAAGAGCCTTTTCCAGACCTGGGATGATGTTACCTGCGCCTTGCAGGTAAACCAGCGGTGCGCCGCCGGCAGAGCTGTCGATGACCTCACCAGCGTCGTTGGTCAGGGTATATTCGATGGAGACTGCCTTGTTGGTGGCGATCGTCATGGGGCGAGACCTTTTGCAAAATAATAAAGAAGCGCAAGTTTAACCAAGCAATCACTCGAAAGCGAACACAACCAAGACCAACGGATAATTTTGAAAACTTCAACAATCATTGGCTGGCGTCTGGATCAAGAGGAGCACTGGGTTGTCGTGCTCTCCTGCGGCCACACCCAGCACCAGCGTCACCAACCCCCCTGGCAATCCAGGCCCTGGGTGCTTGATCCATTGCAGCGCCAGAAAAAAATAGGCCAGCCCTTTGACTGCGGTTGGTGTGCTCAGGAGGCGGATAGCGCTAATCTTGGCAATTGATTCAGGCACAAACCCCGTTTAAAGGGTGTTGCCCTTGCACTGCCACGTCAGGAAGCTCGCATGCAAACTTTCTTTATCGCCCCCACCGATTTTGGTGTGGGTCTGACATCCATTAGCCTGGGCCTGGTTCGCACTCTGGAGCGCGCCGGGTTGAAAGTCGGTTTTTTCAAGCCCATTGCCCAACCGCATCCAGGCGATCTTGGCCCAGAGCGCTCGACCGAACTGGTCGCCCGCACCCACGGCCTCAAGCCGCCTACCCCACTGGGCCTGGCGCATGTCGAGCGCATGCTCGGCGACGGCCAGCTGGATGAGCTGCTCGAAGAGATCATCAACCTTTACCAGCAGGCCGCCGTCGGCAAGGACGTACTGATCGTCGAAGGCATGGTGCCCACCCGCACCGCCAGCTACGCGGCACGGGTCAATTTGCACCTGGCGAAAAGCCTGGATGCCGAAGTGATCCTGGTCTCCGCCCCGGAAAACGAAGTGCTGACCGAACTCTCCGGCCGGGTTGAGTTGCAGGCACAGCTGTTTGGCGGCCCCAAAGACCCCAAGGTGCTCGGCGTGATCCTCAACAAGGTGCGCACCGACGAAAGCATGGAAGTCTTCTCGGCACGCCTCAAGGAGCATTCGCCGCTGCTGCGCAGTGGTGATTTCAAGCTGCTGGGCTGCATTCCGTTCCAACCTGAACTCAACGCCCCGCGCACCCGCGATGTGGCCGAGTTGCTGGGGGCTCAGGTGCTGAATGCCGGGGACTATGAAACCCGGCGCATGTCGAAAATCATCCTGTGTGCCCGCACCGTGCTCAATACCCTGCAACTGCTCAAGCCAGGCGTACTGGTGGTGACCCCGGGCGATCGCGACGACATCATTCTGGCCGTGAGTCTGGCCGCGATGAACGGCGTGCCGCTGGCGGGCTTGCTGCTGACCAGTGACACCCAACCCGATCCGCGGTTGATGGAACTGTGTCGGGGAGCGCTACAGGCCGGGCTGCCGGTGCTGTCGGTGAGTACGGGATCGTACGACACCGCCAACCGCCTCAATGGCCTGAACAAGGAAATCCCGATCGATGACCGCGAACGTGCGGAAATCATCACCGACTTTGTCGCCAGCCATCTCGATGCCCAGTGGCTGCACCAACGCTGCGGCACGCCACGGGAAATGCGCCTGACCCCTGCGGTATTTCGCTATCAACTGATCCAGCGCGCCCAAAAAGCCAACAAGCGCATCGTTCTGCCAGAAGGCAGCGAGCCCCTGACCGTGCAGGCGGCAGCTATTTGTCATGCTCGCGGCATCGCCCGCTGTGTCTTGCTGGCCAAGCCCGAAGAAGTCCAGGCGGTGGCCAAGGCCCACGGTTTCGAGCTGCCTGAGGGCCTCGAAATTATCGACCCGGACCTGATTCGGGCCCGTTACGTCGAGCCAATGGTGGCCCTGCGCAAGACCAAAAGCATCAACGCACCGATGGCCGAGCAACAACTGGAAGACCCGGTGGTGATTGGCACCATGATGCTGGCGCTGGATGAAGTGGACGGGTTGGTCTCCGGGGTAATCCACTCCACCGCCAACACCATTCGCCCTGCCCTGCAGTTGATCAAGACGGCGCCGGGCTGCACCCTGGTATCGTCGGTGTTCTTTATGTTGTTCCCCGAGCAGGTGCTGGTATACGGCGACTGCGTGATGAACCCGCACCCCACCGCAACCGAACTGGCTGAAATCGCCCTGCAAAGCGCCGATTCTGCCGCCGCCTTCGGCATCACTCCGCGAGTGGCGATGATCAGCTATTCCAGCGGTGATTCGGCCAGTGGCGAAGAGGTCGAAAAGGTTCGCGAAGCCACTCTATTGGCCCACGAAGCCCAGCACGCATTGCTGATTGACGGCCCGCTGCAATACGACGCGGCCGCCAACGAGGTGGTAGCTAAACAACTGGCCCCCAATAGCCAGGTGGCGGGCCGGGCCACGGTATTCGTGTTCCCCGACCTCAACACCGGCAACACGACACACAAAGCCGTACAGCGCAGCGCCGATTGCGTCAGCCTTGGGCCGATGCTGCAAGGGCTGCGCAAACCGGTGAACGATCTGCCACGCGGCGCGCAAGTGGACGACATCGTCTACACCATCGCCCTTACGGCGATTCAAGCCGCCAACCGACCTATGGATGTGTAAATGCTGGACTTTCTGCCTGCGCCGTTACGCGGCGTCATCGCTTCACTGCTGCTGGCGTTCAACACCATCGTGTGTTGCACGCCGCTGTTTATCGTCGCGATTTTCAAGCTGTGCTTGCCCTTCCCGGCAGCGCAGCGGGTGACCGACGAATTGATGCGCCGTATCCACGAAACCTGGGTCGGCAACAACAATCGCTGGATGGATTTACTGCGCAAGACCCGCTGGCATATCAAGGGGCTCGAGGGGCTGGACTACGAGCATTCGTATCTGGTGACCAGCAACCACCAGAGCTGGGTCGACATCATGGTGCTGCAATACGTTCTCAACAAACGTATCCGCCCGCTGAAGTTCTTCCTCAAGCAGGAGTTGATCTGGGTGCCCGTGATTGGCCTGGCCTGGTGGGCATTGGGCTTTCCGTTCATGAAGCGTTACTCCAAGGCCTACCTGGCCAAACACCCGGAGAAGAAAGGCGCCGATCTGGCGACCACACGTAAAACCTGCGCCAAGTTCAAAGACCAGTCGGTGGGGATCTTCAACTTCGTTGAAGGCACGCGCTTTACCGAGGCCAAACACGCACAGCAGAACTCGCCGTTTCGCTACTTGCTCAAGCCCAAGGCCGGTGGCATCGCCTTTGTACTCGATGCAATGGGCGAACAGCTGCAGTCGATCGTCAACGTGACGATTCACTACCCGGGCGGACGTCCGGGGTACTGGGACTTGCTGTGCGGCAATGTGAAAGAGGTGGTCGTGGTGTTTGAAGAGCTGAAAATCCCGGCTGAGTTTCTCGGTAAAAACTACGATCAGGACCCCGAGTACCGGCTGGCGTTTCAGGGCTGGATCAACCGGCTTTGGGAGGACAAGGACCGGTTGCTGGGCGAGCTGCATCGGGAGTATCCCAAAACCTGATTCACAACCCTGTAGCCGCTGCCGAGGTACGATGGCTGCGATCGGGATCGCAGAGCCCGTACAACCTGAGTCCCTGATATGTCTGAAACACCGGGGGCATTATTCACGACGGCTTCGCCGTTGATCGCAGCCTTGGTACCTCGCAGCGGCTACAATTATTTGATTGCCGCACCCAATAAAAAAGCCCGCCACCGATCACTCGGTGGCGGGCTTTTTTAGTGCGGCTTAAATCGCGCCGCGTTGACGCAACAGATCCAGCACCAGCTTGACGCTGTCTTCCAGTGGCAGCGATTGCGTGTCGACCACCAGGTCGGCATTCAACGGCACGTCATACGGGAAGGACTCACCCGGGATGTTGTCGCCACCTGCCGCATACAGCCCTTGCGGGTCACGCTCGGCGCACACGGCCGGGGATGCCTGGACATACACGGTAAGCAAACGGTCACTGCCAATCAGCGCCTTGGCCTGTTCACGGCCTTCGGCATCCGGGGCAACAAACGCAGCCAATGTCAGCAGGCCCGCTTCGTTGAACTGACGCGCCACATGCGCAGCACGACGCCAGTTTTCAGTACGCCCGGCACGATCCTGTGGCAGCCCCTTGTTCAGGTCATGGCGCAGGTTCTGGCCATCCAGTACGAACACCGCACGACCCATGTCGAACAGCTTGCGCTCAACCGCATAGGCCAAGGTGCTTTTGCCGGCACCGGACAAGCCGCTGAACAACACAGTCGCTGGCTGCTGGCCAAAACGCTGGACGCGCTCTTCAACCGCTACGTGCGCCAGTTTGCCGTGATGGGTTGCACTGCCATGACTCAGCGGCTGAGCAACGATCATGCCTGCACCGACGGTGCCATTGGTCAGACGGTCGATGATAATGAACGAACCGGTGGTGCGGTTGCTGTCATAACCATCCAGCGCAATCGGCGCATCGAGGCTGATCTTGACCTTGCCGATCTCGTTCAACTGCAAGGCGCTGGCCGGACCTTCTTCCAGGGTGTTTACGTCAACTTTGTTGACGATGCTGGCAATCGAACCAGGCACGTAACTGGTAGCGCGCTTGATGTCGTACTTCTTGCCCGGCAGCATCGGCTCTTCAGCCATCCACACCAGCATGGCTTCGAAGTTATCGGTCACCAGCGGCACGTTGTCGGCATGCACCAACAGGTCGCCACGGGAGATATCGATCTCGTCTTCCATGGTCAGCGTTACCGCCTGGCCAGGACCGGCGTGCTCCAGCTCACCTTCAAAGGTGACGATGGATTTGACCCGGCTGCTCTTGCCCGACGGCAACACAACGATTTCATCGCCCTTGTGCACAATGCCGCTGGCCAGCGTACCGGCAAAACCGCGGAAGTTCAGGTTGGGACGGTTCACGTATTGCACCGGGAAGCGCAAGTCGGTGAGGTTACGGTCCGCGGCAATTTCTACGGTTTCGAGGATTTCCATCAGCGACTGACCGGTGTACCACGGCGAACGCTCGGATCGGTTCACCACGTTGTCGCCTTTAAGGGCAGACATCGGCACAAAGTGCAGGCTGGTCGGCTTGAGCTTCAAACCTTCGGCAAACTTCAGGTAGTCGGCCTTGATCGACTCGAACACACCTTCATCAAAACCCTTGAGGTCCATCTTGTTGATGGCCACAACGATATGTTTGATGCCCAACAACGAGGCAATAAAGCTGTGGCGACGGGTCTGGGTCTGCACGCCGTAACGGGCATCTACCAGAATGATCGCCAGGTCACAGGTCGACGCACCGGTGGCCATGTTGCGGGTGTACTGCTCATGGCCTGGGGTGTCGGCAATGATGAATTTGCGTTTGGCGGTTGAGAAATAGCGGTACGCCACGTCGATGGTGATGCCCTGCTCGCGCTCGGCTTGCAGACCGTCTACCAGCAGCGCCAGGTCGATATCGTCGCCCGTGGTGCCGCTTTTTTTCGAGTCGCGGGTAATGGCTTCCAGATGGTCTTCATAGATCATCTTGGAGTCGTGCAGCAGGCGCCCGATCAGGGTGCTCTTGCCGTCGTCGACGTTGCCGCAGGTCAGAAAACGCAACATCTCTTTGCGTTCGTGCTGGCCCAGGTAGGCGAGGATGTCCTCGCTGATCAAATCAGATACGTGCGACATAACAACCCCTTAGAAATAACCCTGACGTTTTTTATCTTCCATTGAGCCTGCGCCATCGTGATCGATGACTCGGCCCTGGCGCTCGGAAGTTCGCGTCAGGAGCATTTCCTGGATGATGTCAGTCAAGGTTTCAGCCTCAGACTCCACCGCGCCAGTCAGCGGGTAGCAACCCAGGGTACGGAAGCGGACCTTTTTCTTGACGATGCGCGCCTTGTCTTCGTCAGACAGGTGCTCAAGGATGCGCTCGTCGTCGATCATGATCAGCGTGCCGTTCTTTTCGATGACATCGCGCTCGGCGGCGAAGTACAACGGCACAATCGGGATGCCTTCGAGGTAGATGTACTGCCAGATATCGAGTTCGGTCCAGTTCGACAGCGGGAATACGCGGATCGATTCGCCCTTGTTGACGTTGCCGTTGTAGACATTCCACAACTCGGGGCGCTGGTTTTTCGGGTCCCAGCGATGCTTGCTGTCGCGGAAGGAATACACGCGCTCTTTGGCACGGGATTTTTCTTCGTCGCGACGTGCACCACCAAAGGCGGCGTCGAAGCCGTATTTGTCCAGAGCCTGCTTGAGGCCCTCGGTTTTCATGATATCGGTGTGCTTGGCACTGCCGTGGGTGAAGGGGTTGATCCCTTGCGCCACGCCGTCCGGGTTGACGTGAGTGATCAAGTCCAGGCCCAGCTCGGCGACCATCTTGTCGCGAAAGCTGTACATCTCCTGGAATTTCCACTGGGTGTCGACATGCATCACCGGAAACGGCAGCTTGCCAGGGAAAAACGCCTTGCGTGCAAGGTGCAGCATCACGGCGGAATCTTTACCGATCGAGTACAGCATCACCGGGTTATCGAACTCGGCGGCCACCTCGCGGATGATGTGGATGCTTTCCGCCTCCAGCTGTTTCAGGTGCGTCAGTTTGTCGACCATGGCTACTCACGAAAGCTATCTTATGAACGGCCTGCGGGCCGTGTTCGAGGGTCGAATGCTAGCACAGCACCCTCTTCTATTGATCGCGTCTACTAGATCGAAACGGTCTAAGAATAGATCGCCGAGTTTGGGCTGTAATTGCCTGTGGGAGCGAGCCTGCTCGCGAAAGAGATGCTGATAATGGCCTCTTCGCGAGCAGGCTCGCTCCCACGGTTAGTCATCGTTGCTTGGAATCAGATCGGATTCGGGCAATCAATAAACAGGTGTTCCAGGGCAAAGCGTCGCGCCAGGTAATCACCCAGGGCCTGCACGCCATAACGCTCGGTGGCGTGATGCCCTGCGGCAATGAAACTGATGTCGTTTTCGCGGGCACTGTGGAAGGTTTGCTCGGACGCTTCGCCGCTCAGGTACAGGTCCACTCCGGCCAGTACTGCCTGATCGATGTAGCCCTGCCCGCCTCCGGTGCACCAACCCACGCGGCGGATCATTTCACTGCCTTCAATCAGCAGCGGCTGACGCCCCAACGCCTCTTGAACGCGGCGCGCAAAGTCACGGGCGGTCACCGGCTCAGCCAAGGACCCCACCAGCCCCACTACTTTCGAATTGCCCGGATCCAGCGGGCCTTCAACGGTAATGTCCAGTTGCCGCGCCAATTGCACGTTATTGCCCACCTCAGGATGCAGATCCAGCGGCAAGTGGTACGCCAACAGGCTGATATCGTGCTTGAGCAAGGTTTTCAGGCGGCGCTGCTTCATCCCGGTGACGCATGGATCTTCGCCCTTCCAAAAATAACCGTGATGCACCAGCACCAGATCGGCCTGGGCCTCGACGGCAGCATCCAGCAATGCCTGACTGGCGGTCACGCCGCTGACGATCCGCATCACTTGCGGGCGGCCTTCGACCTGTAAACCATTGGGGCAGTAATCACTGATGGAGGCACAGTTGAGGTAACGATTTGCTTCTTCTACCAGCGTGCTCAGGGCGACAGCCATAAAAGACTCCTAAATATAGCGTTCAGAGCCGGGCGGCCCTCGTATAATGGCGCCATTATGGGCCGTCAAGATGGCTCTGCAACCTTCAGGACTGAGTTCAATGTTTAAGGCTTTGCGTTTCTTTGGCTGGCCACTGCTGGCTGGCGTGCTTATCGCTTTGCTGATTATTCAGCGTTACCCGCAATGGGTTGGACTGCCGAGCCTGGACGTTAATCTGCAGCAAGCCCCGCAAGCCAGCTATGTGCAGCAAGGCCCTGTGACCTATGCCGATGCGGTGGTACGCGCGGCTCCCGCCGTAGCCAACCTGTACACCACTAAAGTGGTGAACAAGAACGCCAAGCCATTGTTCGAGGACCCGCAGTTCCGCCACTTTTTCGGCAACAACGCGCCCAAACAAAAGCGCATGGAATCCAGCCTGGGTTCGGGGGTGATCATGAGCCCCGAAGGTTACTTGCTGACCAATAACCACGTGGTCGCCGGGGCCGACCAGATTGTGGTGGCGCTCAAGGACGGGCGCGAAACCTTGGCCCGGGTTATCGGCAGCGATCCTGAAACCGATTTGGCGGTGCTCAAGATCAACCTGAAAAACCTGCCATCCATCACCATCGGCCGCTCGGACACCCTGCGCATCGGCGATATTGCCCTGGCAATCGGCAACCCGTTCGGGGTGGGTCAGACCACCACCATGGGTATCATCAGTGCCACCGGTCGCAACCAGTTGGGGCTGAATAACTACGAAGACTTTATCCAGACCGATGCCGCGATCAACCCAGGCAACTCGGGCGGTGCGCTGGTGGATGCCAACGGCAACCTGACCGGGATCAACACCGCAATCTTCTCCAAGTCCGGTGGCTCCCAGGGCATCGGCTTTGCGATCCCGATCAATCTGGCGATGGAGGTCATGAAATCAATTATCGAGCACGGCCAGGTAATTCGTGGCTGGCTGGGGATTGAGGTTCAACCGCTCACTCAGGAACTGGCCGAATCGTTTGGTCTCAGTGGGCGTCCGGGGATTGTTGTCGCGGGGATTTTCCGTGATGGCCCGGCGCAAAAAGCCGGTCTGCAACTGGGGGATGTGATTCTGAGCATTGATGGCGAGCCCGCCAACGATGGCCGTCGCTCGATGAATCAGGTGGCGCGGATCAAGCCTTCGGACAAAATCACGATTCAGGTCATGCGTAACGGCAAAGAGTTGAAGCTCACTGCCGAAGTGGGCCTGCGCCCGCCGCAAGAGCAGCCGCCGCAGAATGACTGATAAACAACACACCCCAACACTGTGGGAGCGAGCCTGCTCGCTCCCACAGTAGTCATTGTGTATTAGATATCCGACAACCCTTCGATCAACGCCGCATTCTGCTCCGGCGTGCCGATGCTGATGCGCAAGAACTGGGCAATGCGCAGTTGCTTGAAGTGACGCACGATCACGCCCTGCTCGCGCAATTTGGCCGCCAGCGCCGCCGCATCGTGCTCCGGGTGACGGGCGAAGATGAAGTTCGCCGCTGATGGCAGCACTTCAAAACCCAGCGCCTGCAACTGCCCGACCACTTGCTCGCGACTGTCGATCACCAACTGACAGGTCTGCTCGAAGTACTCACGGTCTTCAAACGCCGCCGCCGCGCCTGCAATGGCGATACGATCCAGCGGGTAGGAGTTGAAGCTGTTCTTGATCCGCTCCAGCGCCTCGATCAGATCCGGATGGCCCACCGCCAAACCGACCCGCAACCCGGCCAGGGAACGCGACTTGGAGAGGGTCTGGGTCACCAGCAGGTTCGGGTAGCGATCCACCAGACTAATGGCCGTCTCGCCGCCAAAGTCGATGTACGCCTCATCGACCACCACCACTGAGTCGGGGCTGGCCTTGAGGATCTGCTCAATGGCGTCCAGCGCCAGCAGGCAGCCGGTCGGAGCGTTAGGGTTCGGGAAGATGATCCCGCCATTAGGCTTGGCGTAGTCCGCAGGCTGAATCTGGAACTGCTTATCCAGCGGCACAGCATCGAATTCGATACCGTACAAACCGCAGTAAACCGGATAGAAGCTGTAGCTGATATCCGGGAACAACAGCGGCTTGTCGTGCTGGAACAAACCGTTGAACGCATGGGCCAGCACTTCGTCCGAGCCGTTGCCCAAAAACACCTGATTGGCCTGCACTCCGTAGTACTCGGCAACAGCCTGCTTTAGCAGGTCGCTGTTCGGGTCAGGGTACAAACGCAGGTTATCGTTGATCTCGCCCTGCATCGCCGCCAGCGCTTTAGGCGAAGGCCCGTAAGGGTTTTCGTTGGTATTGAGCTTGACCAGTTTGGTCAATTTAGGCTGTTCGCCCGGTACGTAAGGCACCAGTTCTTTAACGAATGGACTCCAGAATTTGCTCATGCTTATTGCCCCTGTTCGTCGGCGATGATGCGGTATTCGGCACTACGGGCGTGACCGGTCAACGATTCGCCGCGAGCGAGAATCGAAGCGGTCTTGCCCAGGTCGGAAGCACCCTGCTCGGAGCAAAAAATGATCGAGGAGCGCTTCTGGAAGTCGTACACCCCCAGCGGCGACGAAAAACGCGCCGTGCCGGAAGTCGGCAATACGTGGTTTGGACCCGCGCAGTAATCGCCCAAGGCCTCAGAGGTATGGCGGCCCATAAAGATCGCACCCGCGTGGCGGATCTGCGGCAGCCATGCTTGCGGGTCAGCCACCGACAACTCCAGGTGCTCCGGAGCAATACGGTTGGCAACATCAATCGCCTGCTGCATGTCCTTGACCAGAATCAGCGCGCCACGACCATTGATCGAGGTTTCGATGATTTCGGCCCGTTCCATGGTTGGCAGCAGCTTGGCGATGCTGGCCGCAACCTTGTCGAGGAATTCAGCGTCCGGGCTGACCAGAATCGCTTGCGCGTCTTCGTCGTGTTCGGCCTGGGAGAACAGGTCCATGGCAATCCAGTCCGGATCGGTCAGGCCATCGCAGACCACGAGAATTTCCGAAGGACCGGCGATCATGTCGATGCCGACCTGACCAAATACGTGGCGTTTAGCCGTCGCGACATAGATGTTGCCCGGCCCGACCACCTTGTCGACTTTCGGAACGCTCTCGGTGCCATAAGCCAGCGCAGCGACAGCTTGTGCGCCGCCAATGGTGAACACCCGGTCAACACCCGCAATGCAGGCGGCAGCCAGTACCAGTTCATTGATTTCACCCCGCGGGGTCGGCACCACCATCACCACTTCGGTGACGCCTGCGACCTTGGCCGGAATGGCGTTCATCAATACCGACGACGGGTACGAGGCTTTGCCGCCCGGCACGTACAGACCGGCACGGTCCAGTGGCGTGACCTTTTGGCCCAGTACCGTGCCGTCGGCCTCGGTGTAGCTCCAGGAATCCTGTTTCTGTTTTTCGTGGTAGCTGCGTACACGCTGTGCGGCTTTTTCCAGCGCTTCACGCTGTGGCGTAGTAATGCGTGTCAGAGCCAGCTCCAGACGCTCGCGCGGCAGGATCAAATCCGCCATCGAGTTAACGCTCAGCCCGTCAAAGCGCTGGGTAAATTCAACCAGCGCAGCGTCGCCACGCTCGCGCACAGCTTTGATGATATCGAGCACACGCTGGTTGACCGAGTCGTCAGACACACTTTCCCAGCTCAGCAAATGATCCAGATGCTGCGCGAAATCCGGGTCAGCAGCGTTGAGTCGACGAATTGCAGTGGGAGCGGTCATAGCGAGGGCCTCGGTATTGGGCGAATGCTTGGGATATTGGTTTTGCACAGCTCAGGCACCACAAGACTACCAAGCCATCCGCGTGGGTACCTGAGATTTCTGGCTATTACACGGATAGATGGGCGCGACTCAAGGTCGCGCAGATGAGTCAGCCGCGGTGTCGCGATTCCACTGCTTTGCGCAGGGTATCGATCAGGGCTTGAATACGGGCGTGCTGCATTTTCATCGAAGCCTTGTTAACCACCAGACGGGAGCTGATGGCGGCAATGAATTCCTGAGGTTCCAGGCCATTGGCACGCAAGGTGTTGCCGGTATCGACCACGTCGATGATCTTGTCCGCGAGACCAATCAGCGGCGCCAGCTCCATCGAGCCGTACAGCTTGATGATGTCGACCTGACGGCCCTGCTCGGCGTAGTAACGCTTGGCGACATTGACGAACTTGGTCGCAACGCGCAGGCGGCCTTTAGGCTCGGGGGCACCGATGGCACCGGCAGTCATCAGTTTGCACTGGGCAATCTGCAGGTCCAGCGGCTCATACAGGCCCTGGCCGCCGTATTCCATCAGCACGTCTTTACCGGCCACACCGAGGTCGGCGGCACCATGTTCAACGTAAGTTGGCACGTCGGTGGCACGGACGATCAGCAGCCGGACGTCTGGCTGGGAAGTCGGGATGATCAGCTTGCGGCTTTTGTCCGGATTCTCGGTCGGCACAATGCCCGCTTCAGCCAGAAGCGGCAGGGTGTCGTCAAGGATACGGCCCTTGGACAGTGCAATGGTCAACATGGGAAACGTAAGTCCTTATCAGGGTACTTTTGCCCGAACGCAATCGGCGCCGGACAAGCATCGAGCCTGATATCAGGCTCGACTTGAACGATTCGAGGCCAGGTAAAGTAACGCTTGCAAGCCATTACGTCACCTGGCGGCTGGACACTATCCCTGTGCCCATGAAGCCAAACAGCAAAAACTAGCCCGGAACGCGGCGGATTTTGGCGCCCAGCATCTGCAGTTTTTCTTCGATGCACTCATAGCCACGGTCTATGTGGTAAATGCGATCGATCAGGGTGTCGCCTTCAGCTACCAGAGCCGAAATCACCAGGCTGGCCGAAGCACGCAAGTCGGTGGCCATTACTGGCGCGCCCTTGAGGGTTTCAGTGCCGGTAACGATGGCAGTGTTGCCTTCAACCTGGATCTTGGCGCCCATGCGGTGCAGTTCATACACGTGCATAAAGCGGTTTTCGAAGATGGTCTCGATCACAGCACCCGTGCCTTCGGCAATGGCGTTGAGGGAGATGAACTGCGCCTGCATGTCGGTCGGGAACGCCGGGTACGGAGCGGTACGCACGTTCACCGCTTTAGGGCGCTTGCCGTGCATGTTCAGCTCGATCCAGTCTTCACCGGTGGTG
This sequence comes from Pseudomonas sp. ML2-2023-6, assembly GCF_037055265.1. NCBI lineage: Bacteria > Pseudomonadati > Pseudomonadota > Gammaproteobacteria > Pseudomonadales > Pseudomonadaceae > Pseudomonas > Pseudomonas sp. ML2-2023-6. The sequence goes on from NZ_CP146347.1 coordinate 5,025,420, forward strand.
ATTTCTGCGCCCGCTTCCTTGAGCTTTTCAAGAACCGCTTCGAGGATGGTCGGATCAGTGTCCTTGACCTTCACACGGCCACCGGTCACGGCTGCGGCTACCAGGTAGGTACCGGTTTCGATACGGTCCGGCATCACGCGATAGGTCGCAGTGTGCAACTCTTTTACGCCATCAATGGTGATGGTGTCAGTGCCCGCACCGCTAACCTTGGCGCCCATGGCGTTCAGGAAGTTGGCCAGGTCGACGACTTCAGGCTCGCGTGCAGAGTTCTGCAATACGCTGCGGCCATTGGCCAGTGCTGCGGCCATCATGATGTTTTCGGTACCGGTCACACTGACGGTATCGAAGAAGAAGTTGGCACCGCGCAAGCCGCCTTCTGGCGCTTTGGCCTTGATGTAGCCGCCTTCAACGTCAATCACTGCGCCCATGGCTTCAAGGCCACGGATGTGCAGGTCAACCGGACGCGAACCAATGGCGCAACCGCCTGGCAAGGCCACTTCAGCGTAACCAAAGCGGGCAACCATCGGTCCCAGAACCAAAATCGACGCACGCATGGTTTTCACCAGTTCGTACGGCGCAACCAAGGTTTTGATGGTGTTCGGGTTGATTTCGACGCTGAGCTTTTCATCGATCACCGGCTCAATGCCCATGCGACCGAACAGTTCGATCATGGTGGTGATGTCATGCAGATGCGGCAGGTTGGCTACGGTTACCGGGCCATTGCACAGCAAGGTCGCCGCCAGAATCGGCAGGGCGGAGTTCTTCGCCCCGGAAATGCGGATTTCGCCATCAAGACGGGCACCGCCGGTAATAATCAATTTATCCATAACAATCTCGACGCCAATGGGCTCAGGGGGCTCAGGTGCGCTCGGCCCAGGCCGCGCTGCTGAAGAATTTCATAGTGACCGCATGGATGCTGCCATCAGCGATCCACGGGTTTAAATGGGCATAGATGCTTTGTTGACGTTTGACCGGGCTCAGGGCCACCAGTTCGTCACTGATCACGTTCAGCTGAAAGTTGCAGCCTTCGCCCTCAACTTCTACCTGGGTTCCAGGCAGCTTTCCCTCAAGAAAGCTCTTCACTTCTACGGCCTGCATGCTCAACCTCATTCGGCGCCTAACGCGCGCGGGTCGGCCATCATACAAAAAAGCCCCGCGCCTGCGAACCCCGTATAACAGGACTCTGACGGGGGGCTTTTCTATAGGTGGCAATTAATGATGTGCCAGCAGCTCGGTCAGGCCCGAGACCTGGGCGATTTCGCGCATGTCTTCGGGCATGGCACGAATGCTCAATGGCTTGTTCAGGGCTTGCGCATCACGGATGTAACACAGCAACAGTGACAATCCGACGCTGCTGGATTTGGTGACTGCCGAGCAATCCACCACCAGGGCTTTGGCCAGGGCTTTTTTGATCAGGGCCTGGCCTTCTTTGCGCAAACGAGGGCCGGTCTGATAATCGAGCACGCCACTAAGACGCAGCTCGCTCTCGCCGGCCAGGGTTACACCCGCCTCACTCATTTGCCAGCTGCCTTGGGAGCAGCTGCATCGGTAGTTTCCTTGGCCTTGGCAACTTCACCAGCCCAGTTATCGATGGTCTGATCCAGGTTATTGCCGTTGCGCTGCATGGCATCAGCGAACTGATCACGGAACAGCTTGCCGATGTTGATGCCATTGATAATCACGTTGCGCACTTTCCACTCGCCGTTCACCTTGTTAAGGGTATAGGAGAGCGGGTAAATGGCGCCGCTATCACCTTTCACGGTCATATCGACACTGGTGCGATCCCCGCTTTCATCCTTGGCAGGCGAAACGGTGATGCCCTTGTTGTTGAATTCAAGCAAGGCGTTGCCATAGAACTGCATCAGGCTGCGCTTGAAGTTCTCTTGAAAACGTTGCATCTGCGCAGGTGTAGCGTTGCGCGAGTACTTCACGGTCATGATGCTTTTGGAAATACCGTCAACATCCACTGCTGGGCCAACGATTTCGTTCAAGGCATCGTAAAACTTGGACGGGCTTTGCTTGTACTGCTCTTTGTTGGCAGACAGGTCGGCCAGCAACCGGGTTGTTGTGTCTGAAACTATATCGTGGGCAGATTGCCCCGGCGCAGCATTTGCCATCAGAGGAAGGGCTGCAGCCAGAACTACCAGCAGGCCACGGCGCAAGAGAGAGATCATCTAAAAGCTCCTTATTTGGCGTCTTTGCTAACGGTATTAAGCAGGAATTTACCGATCAGGTCTTCCAGAACCAACGACGACTGAGTGTCGTGAATAGTGCCACCGTCTTTGAGCAGGGTGTCTTCACCACCCACGCTGAGACCGATATATTTCTCACCCAGCAGACCCGCTGTGAGAATAGACGCAGTCGAATCGGTCGGCAGATTATCCACAGCTTTTTCGAGTTGCAAGGTGACACGAGCCATGTAGTTGTCACGGTCCAGATCGATCGCCGTAACCTTGCCGATGGTCACGCCCGCCATGGTGACTTTGGCGCGCACGGTAAGACCGGCAATGTTGTCAAAATTGGCATACAGCTTGTACGTGTCGGTGCTGGCGGTCGGGGACAGTCCACTGACCCGCAGGGCGAGCAACAGCAAAGCCAGGATGCCAGCCAGCAGGAACAGGCCGACACCGATTTCCATGGTGCGGTTTTGCATCAGAAATCTCCAAACATCAAGGCAGTCAAAATAAAGTCCAGGCCGAGGACTGCCAATGAGGCATACACCACGGTCTTGGTAGTGGCACGGCTGATCCCCTCTGAAGTGGGCTCGCAGTCATAACCTTGAAACACGGCAATCCAGGTCACTACAAAGGCAAAAACGATGCTTTTGATGATCCCGTTAAGTACGTCACCACTGAAGGTTACGCTGTTTTGCATATTGGCCCAGTAGGAGCCGTCATAGACGCCCAGCCAATCTACTGCAACCCACGAGCCGCCCCAGATCCCGACCACACTGAAAATCATCGCCAGCACAGGCAGGGAAATAAACCCGGCCCACAACCGTGGCGCAATGATGTACTTGAGTGGGTCAACCCCAATCATTTCCAGGCTGGACAGTTGCTCGGTCGATTTCATGTTGCCGATTTCAGCGGTCAATGCAGACCCCGCTCGCCCGGCAAACAGCAAGGCAGTTACAACCGGCCCCAGCTCACGCAACAGGGTCAAGGCAACCATTTGCCCGACAGCCTGCTCGGAACCATAGCTGGACAGAATGCTGAAGCCTTGCAGCGCCAACACCATGCCGATGAATATGCCGGACACCACAATAATGACCAAGGACATGACGCCTACAGAGTGCAGTTGCTTGAGCAAAAGCCCAAACCCGCCACCGATACCGCCACGCCCCAGCAGTGCATGAAACAGGAAAATCGTCGAACGCCCCAGCACCGAGACAATGTCTATCCCGGCACGACCGAACAATCCGACACGGTCCATTAATGAATGTTTGCGCATCAGCGCTTCCCCAGAAGATCGGTTCGGTAGTCCGAGGCCGGAAAGTGAAACGGAACCGGGCCATCCGGATCGCCGGTCATGAACTGGCGAATACGCGGATTATCGGCATTCATCAGCTCTTCCGGCGTGCCCTGCCCCAGCACCTGACCATCGCCGACTACATACAGATAGTCAGAAATACTCGCGGTTTCAGCCAGGTCATGAGAAACCACAATACTGGTGATACCCAACGCATCGTTGAGCAGGCGAATCAGCCGTACCAGCACCCCCATTGCAATGGGATCCTGGCCCACGAAGGGCTCGTCATACATCAGGATTTGCGGATCCAGGGCAATCGCCCGCGCCAAAGCCACCCGGCGCTTCATGCCGCCAGACAATTCGTCGGGCATCAGATCGATAGCCCCGCGCAAGCCCACTGCCTGCAATTTCAGCAACACAATGTCGCGAATCATTTCTTCCGGCAGCTCGGTATGCACCCGCAGCGGGAAGGCAACGTTCTCGAACACGTCCAGATCGGTAAACAGCGCACCGCTCTGAAACAGCACGCCCATATGCTTGCGGGCATCAAACAAATCACTGCGCGACAGGGTCGGCAGGTTTTGATCATTGACCCACACTTCGCCGCTACTGGGACGCAGTTGCATGCCCATCAGGCGCAATAGTGTGGTTTTGCCGCAGCCCGACGGGCCCATGATTCCCGTGACCTTGCCACGCGGAATACGAATATCGACATTATTGAAGATGCTGCGCGTGCCGCGCTTGAAGGACACTCCCTTCAGCTCGACCGCGTAGGCGTTATCGGCGCTCATCTAAACTCCTTGCGATACAGCGTCTGCCTCTCACCCGGACACCAAACTTCTTATCAAGAAGCACGCGTTCCCTGGCGGGCCGAACTGGCGGCGAACTATACCACCGCTCATAGTGACCGCCCAAGGCCGAAGGAGTGCCGGTTAAGCCTCAATACAGTGAAATAAAGAGGGTTTTTCTTAAATCACGCGAAGTCTTTGCCTAAAGAGACAACAAAGCACTGCGATCAAGCGTGAGGGATGCGCACATAACCGCTATAATCGTTGCCTTTTCTCAGGCTACCCGACTTCAACCATGAGCCAATCCAGCGACCTGATTCAATCTGCCCAACGCACTATCCGCCTCGAACTGGAAGCCGTAGAAGGTTTACTGGCACATATCGACGCAGATTTCGTACGCGCTTGCGAGATGATTTTGGCTAGTAAAGGCCGGGTAGTCGTGGTCGGCATGGGCAAGTCAGGGCACATAGGCAACAAGATTGCCGCCACCCTGGCCAGCACCGGCACCACGGCCTTTTTCGTTCACCCGGCAGAAGCCAGCCACGGCGACATGGGCATGATCACCCGCGATGACATCATCCTCGCACTGTCCAACTCCGGCTCAACCGCCGAAATTGTCACCTTGTTGCCCCTGATCAAACGCCTTGGCATCAAACTGATCAGCATGACCGGCAATCTAGAGTCGCCACTGGCCAAGGCCGCCGACGTCAGCCTTGACGCACGCGTAGCCCAAGAGGCTTGCCCGCTGAATCTGGCACCGACCTCCTCCACCACGGCAACCCTGGTTCTGGGCGATGCACTGGCCATTGCACTGCTTGAAGCCCGCGGTTTCACAGCAGAAGACTTTGCCTTTTCCCACCCTGGTGGCGCCCTGGGCCGTCGCTTGTTGCTGAAAGTCGAAAACGTCATGCACTCTGGCGACGAGCTGCCGCAGGTACAGCGCGGCACGCTGCTCAAGGAAGCGCTGATGGAAATGACCCGCAAGGGCCTGGGCATGACCGTGGTCGTTGAAGAAGACGGCCGCTTGGCCGGAATCTTTACTGACGGCGACTTGCGTCGCACCCTGGACCGTGAGATCGATATCCGCAATGCAACCATCGATGCGGTCATGACCCCACACGGTAAAACCGCCCGCGCTGACATCCTGGCGGCCGAAGCCCTGAAAATTATGGAAGACCACAAAATCAGCGCGCTGGTTGTTGTCGACAAGGAAGACCGCCCGGTTGGTGCCTTGAACATGCACGATCTGCTACGCGCAGGAGTAATGTAATGACCCAGGAACTTCTCAAGCGCGGTAAAAACATCAAGCTGGCCATTTTCGACGTTGACGGCGTTTTGACCGACGGCCGCCTGTACTTCCTCGAAGACGGCAGCGAGTTCAAGACCTTCAACACCCTCGACGGCCAGGGCATCAAGATGCTGATGGCTGCAGGAGTCCAGACCGCGATCATCAGCGGCCGCAAAACCCCGGTGGTCGAGCGCCGCGCGCAAAACCTGGGTATTCCACACCTGTATCAGGGTCGAGAAGACAAATTGGTCGTGTTGGACGAGCTTCTTGGCCAACTCAACCTAAGCTATGAACAGGTCGCCTATCTGGGCGATGATCTGCCTGACTTGCCGGTCATCCGTCGTGTCGGCCTGGGCATGGCGGTGGCCAATGCCGCTGGCTTTGTTCGCGAACACGCCCATGGCGTTACTCAGGCACGTGGTGGCGAAGGTGCCGCCCGCGAATTCTGCGAGCTGATTCTGCGTGCCCAGGGCAGCCTGGACGCAGCCCACGCCGCCTACCTATAGAGCTTTATATGCTGAGCAAAAAGATTCGCCACATTCTGCTATTCGCGGTCATTGCTTCGCTGTTTGCGGCAGTTGGCTACTGGAATATCAGACCGGAACGCTTTCTCGACACCCCTGCCGTGGCTGTTGATGAACAGGCTATCGACTATTACGCCGTCAATGCACGCAGCCTTCAGTACTTGCCAGACGGCAAGCTGCAATACGAGATGACCTCCGACAAGCTTGAACATCTTAAAGCGTCGGAAGTCACTCAACTGACCCGCCCCGACATGCAAATGTATCGCGGCACGGCATACCCATGGCACGTGCAGAGCGAGCGTGGCGAAGTCAACCCGGACGGTACGCAGGTCGAGCTGATCGACTCGGTGCGTGTTGCCCGCACCGACGAGAAGAACCGCAGCACCGTTATTACCAGTACCCGCATGACTGTATTCCCGCAGAAGCAATATGCGCAGACCGAGCGAGACGTTAGAATCGACGGTGCTGGCGGCGTAACGACCGGCAAGGGCATGAAAGCATATTTGAAAGACGGCAGGATGGACCTGCTGTCCAACGTAAGAGGACAGTATGAGTCTCGTTAAAACCCTCCCTTTATTGCTCAGCTTGAGCGCAGCACTGGGAAGCGTGAGCGCCTGGGCTCTGCCGAACGACAACGAGCAACCTATCCGCATCCAGGCCAACGAAGCCCAACTGGATGACAAGCAAGGCGTTGCCACCTACAAGGGCGATGTAATCATCACCCAGGGTTCGATGAAAATCACTGGCAACACCGTCACCATTACTCGCAATAGCGCGGGCGAGATCGACGTGGTTACTTCCGTCGGCAACCTGGCTTACTTCGAGCAACTGCAGAAAGCCACGGACCCCAAGCCGGTTCAGGCTTATGCCGTTACCATTCAATACCATGCGCCGCAAAACCGCATCGTGCTGATCGACAAGGCTAAAGTCATCAACGACGGCAACACCACCGAAGGTGAAAAAATCATCTACGACACGGTGAAACAAGTCGCCAGCGCCGGTCGCGCCAATGGCAGCCAGGTCACAGCACCTCGCCCACGCATTGACATGGTGATCCAGCCCAAGAAGAAGGCCCAGTAATGGCAACTCTGAAAGCCCAGCATCTGGCCAAAAGCTACAAGAGCCGTCAGGTAGTACGTGATGTCAGCCTGTCGATCGACAGCGGGCAAATCGTGGGCTTGCTCGGCCCTAACGGCGCGGGCAAAACCACGTGCTTCTATATGATTGTCGGCCTGGTACATGCCGATCAGGGCCGCGTCCTGATCGATGACCTGGACGTCAGCCATGAGCCGATGCACGGTCGCGCACGCGCCGGTATTGGTTACTTGCCGCAGGAAGCCTCGATTTTTCGCAAGCTGTCGGTAGCCGACAACATCATGGCGATCCTCGAGACCCGCAAGGAACTCGACAAGGCAGGTCGACGCAAAGAGCTGGAAAGCTTGCTGCAAGAGTTCCATATCAACCACATCCGCGACAACCTGGGCATGAGCCTGTCGGGCGGCGAGCGTCGCCGAGTAGAAATTGCCCGGGCACTGGCCACCGCCCCCAAGTTCATCCTGCTCGACGAACCCTTTGCCGGGGTTGACCCGATCTCGGTCGGCGACATCAAGCAAATCATCTACCACCTCAAAGCCAAGGGCATTGGCGTACTGATCACCGATCACAACGTGCGCGAAACCCTCGACATCTGCGAAACCGCTTATATCGTTAACGACGGTCAACTTATTGCCGAAGGTGATGCTGAAACGATTCTTGCCAACAAGTTGGTGAGAGAAGTGTATCTGGGCAATGAATTCCGCTTGTAAGGCCAGGATATAGCGTGTTGCCGGAGCGCCAAGGACAGAAAAAAGTCCGCATGATTTTTATTATCCAGGCGCTCGATGGGGAGCGCTCTCGATTAGTTGCGCAAGCAAAAAACTAATCTGAGCACCCCCTAGGCAAACGCATCGGTTTCAGGCATATAATTTGCTTATGTTTGGCGCTCACGCGCCCTGTAGTGGATGGCGCCATGTGCGCCGGCGAATAAGGTGTTAAGCCCCTGCCATGAAACCATCGCTAGTCTTGAGAATGGGCCAGCAGCTGACGATGACACCTCAGCTGCAACAGGCCATCCGCCTGCTCCAATTGTCGACCCTCGACCTGCAACAGGAAATCCAGGAAGCCCTGGAGTCCAATCCGATGCTCGAACGCCAGGAAGAAGGCGACGACTTCGACAATGCAGACCCCCTGGCCGACAACATCGAGCAAAAACCCAATACCGACGTTCAGGAACCGACTTACCAGGAATCTGCGCAAACTGTAGATAACCTGGACGAAGGCGACTGGAACGACCGCATTCCCAATGAACTGCCAGTCGATACCGCCTGGGAAGACATCTACCAGACCAGCGCCAGCAGCCTGCCAAGCAACGACGATGACGAGTGGGACTTCACCACCCGCACTTCTGCTGGCGAAAGCCTGCAAAGCCACCTGCTGTGGCAATTGAACCTGGCACCGATGTCTGACACCGACCGACTGATCGGCGTGACCCTTATCGACTGCATCAACAACCAGGGCTACCTGGACGAAACCCTCGAGGAAATTCTCGAAGCGTTCGATCCGGAACTGGACATTGAGCTCGATGAAATCGAAGCCGTTCTGCACCGCATTCAGCAATTCGAGCCATCTGGCATCGGTGCGCGCAACCTGGGCGAGTGCCTGCTGCTGCAATTGCGTCAGCTCCCGGCCAAGACACCCTGGCTGAACGAAGCCAAACGCCTGGTCACTGACTACATCGATCTGCTGGGCGCGCGCGACTACAGCCAACTCATGCGCCGCATGAAGCTCAAGGAAGACGAGCTGCGCCAGGTCATTGAGCTGGTGCAAAGCCTCAACCCGCGCCCTGGCTCGCAAATCGAGTCCAGCGAAGCCGAGTACGTCGTACCTGACGTGATCGTACGCAAGGACAACGAACGCTGGCTGGTAGAACTCAATCAAGAGTCCGTGCCACGCTTGCGGGTCAACCCGCAATACGCGGGTTTCGTGCGCCGCGCCGACACCAGTGCCGACAACACCTTTATGCGCAACCAGTTGCAGGAAGCACGCTGGTTCATCAAAAGCCTGCAAAGCCGCAACGAAACCCTGATGAAAGTGGCTACCCAAATCGTCGAGCATCAGCGCGGCTTTCTGGAATATGGCGACGAGGCCATGAAGCCGTTGGTACTGCATGACATCGCAGAAGCTGTCGGCATGCACGAATCAACGATTTCGCGAGTAACTACGCAGAAATTCATGCATACCCCCCGCGGTATTTATGAGCTTAAGTACTTTTTCTCCAGCCACGTCAGCACCTCCGAAGGCGGCGAATGCTCCTCCACCGCGATCCGTGCCATCATCAAAAAACTGGTTGCGGCTGAAAATCAGAAAAAGCCGTTGAGTGACAGCAAGATCGCTGGTTTACTGGAGGCACAAGGTATTCAGGTAGCCCGTCGCACCGTCGCCAAGTACCGCGAATCCCTAGGGATAGCGCCTTCAAGCGAACGTAAGCGGTTGATGTAAGCCACGGACCCCAGCGTTTCAGTGGCAGGCTGCTCGGCCTGCCGCTTTATGCAATGGCATCAAAGGAGAAACTGTATGCAAGTCAACATCAGTGGACACCAACTGGAAGTCACCGAACCGCTACGCGCTTACATCGGCGAAAAACTCGACCGACTGGAGCGTCACTTCGACAAGATTACCAACGTACAGGTAACGATGGCGGTCGAAAAACTTAAACAGAAGATCGAAGCCACCTTGCACATCCATGGAGGAGAAGTCGTTGCCAACGCCGAGCATGACGACATGTATGCCGCCATTGATCTGCTCACTGACAAGCTTGATCGCCAACTGAAAAAGCATAAGGAAAAGACCCAAAGCCTGCTCCAGGGCGCGACCGGTCGTTAATACTCCCTACCCATGATCCGACTTGAAAGTATCCTGACCCCCGGCCGTTCCTTGGTGAACGCGCCGGGCGGCAGTAAAAAGCGCGCACTCGAACACATTGCCAACCTGATCAGCCGCGAAGTGCCTGGTCTCGAAATGCAGGATGTTTTTGAGAGCCTTATCGCCCGTGAAAAACTGGGTTCTACCGGTTTTGGTAACGGCATCGCCATACCCCACTGCCGCCTCAAGGGCTGTGAGTCGCCAGTCAGCGCCTTGCTTCACCTCGACGCCCCTATAGATTTCGACGCCATCGATGGCGCGCCGGTCGACCTGCTGTTCGTTTTGCTGGTGCCAGAAGCGGCAACCGATGCACACCTGGAACTGCTCCGGCAGATTGCCAGCATGCTCGATCGTAAAGACGTTCGCGAAAGACTGCGTAACGCATCCAGCAACGAAGCGTTGTATCAGGTTGTTCTGGACGTACAGAACGGTCATTAATCATGCGCTTAGTAATTGTCAGCGGACGCTCCGGCTCCGGTAAAAGTACAGCCCTCGCCGTCCTTGAAGATAACGGCTTCTACTGCATCGACAACCTGCCAGCCGGCTTGCTGCCGGAACTGGCCGAGCGTGCGCTGATTCACACCGAATTGGCGCAGCCGCTGGTGGCCGTATCGATCGATGCGCGAAACCTGCCGAGCCACTTGTCACGTTTCCCCCAACTGCTTGAAGAGGTTCGTAATCGGCATATCCAGTGCGATGTTCTGTACCTGGACGCCGACGAAGAAACCTTGCTCAAGCGCTTCTCGGAAACACGTCGACGTCACCCGCTCAGCAGCGCAAGCCGCTCACTTGCCGAAGCTATTCGAGACGAGACCCAACTGCTCGGGCCAATTGTTGACCTCGCAGACCTGACCATCAACACCACCAATCTGAACTTGTATCAGTTGCGTGACACCATCAAGTTGCGCCTGCTGAACAAGCCTGAAGCCGGCACCGCCTTTTTGGTTGAGTCGTTTGGCTTCAAGCGCGGGATGCCAGTGGATGCTGATCTGGTCTTTGACGTACGTTGCCTGCCTAACCCGTACTGGAAACCCGAGCTGCGCGAGCAATCGGGACTCGACCAACCGGTTGCCGACTATCTGGCAGCACAACCCGATGTCGAAGAGATGTTCCAGGATATCTCCAGTTACCTGTTGAAGTGGCTACCGCGCTTTGCTGCCAGTAATCGTGCCTATGTAACGATTGGTATTGGCTGCACGGGCGGGCATCACCGCTCGGTGTACCTGACCGAACGCTTGGGCAAATGCCTGCAAGAAACTCTGAAGAACGTCCAGGTTCGCCACCGCGACCTTACTTGAAGGATCTACCCCGCGATGCCTGTACTGGAAATTGAAATCATCAACAAACTGGGCTTGCACGCCCGGGCATCAGCAAAGTTCGTCGGTATCGCAGGGCAGTTCCCATGTCAGATCCGGGCGGGTCGTACTCCTGAATCAATGGTAGATGGCAAAAGCATCATGGCCATGATGATGCTCGCTGCGGGCAAGGGAACCACCATCCACCTGATGACCGAAGGTGAGCAGGAGCAGGAAGCTCTGGATGCACTGGCCAAACTGATCAACAACTTCTTTGATGAGGGTGAGTGAGCAAAGCGACGCAATTGCTCGTAGCAGCTGACGAGCTCCACGAGGCTGCGTTCGGCGATGCAATCGTCGTAAACCCGGTATACGCGATTTATCTGAAACACCAAGGCTGAATGGTTTTACGGCTGCTTCGCAGCCGAACGTAGCCTCGTTCTACTCGTCAACTGCTACAGGAGTTTTGCTCGCCTTGTCGCCGGCGAGGAACGAAGGCTGCGACTACGCCCCAAGCGCCGTATCCATCACCATCATCAGGCAAAAGCCAACACACAACCCCAGGCTCGCCAGTTTTTCGTGACCGTTGCGCCGCGACTCCGGGATCACCTCTTGCGTGACCACCAACAGCATCGCCCCTGCCGCCAATGCCAGCCCCAACGGTAACAACACCTCAGCCAGATTGACCAGCCAAGCGCAGAGCACCGCGAACACCGGCTCAACCAGACCGGAGGCTGCGCCAATCAGGAACGCCTTGACCCGCGACATGCCCGCCCCTGCCAGCACCAAGGCAATCACCAGCCCTTCAGGCACATCCTGCAAGGCTATGCCCATCGCCAGGCTATCGGCATCAGGCATACCGCCCCCCGCCGACACCCCGACCGCCATGCCTTCGGGAATGTTGTGCGCCACAATCGCAATCACAAACAACCAGATCCGCGGTGCAATAACCGGCTCGCCTGGGCGGCTGGCGAACACCTCCGGCCCGACACCCGAGACCTTGCGATCCACCAGAAACAGGCAGAAAGCGCCCAGCATGATGCCCAGACTGATCAGCCCGCTGGAAGACCAGGGCGACAACCCCAGGCCTTGAGCGGCAGCAATCCCCGGCACAATCAACGAAAAGGCCGTGGCCGCCAACATCACCCCGGCACCAAAGCCAAGTAAGGTATCGCTGACCGCCACCGGCATTTTACGAATGACCAATACCGGCACCGCACCCAATGCAGTGCCCAGCGCACAGAGCGAACCGCCCTGCAGCGCCCGCAACAGTTTCGGCTCCAGATCCAGCCAGACCAAACCCTTCGCTACCAGCAAGGCTGTGCCCGCCAGTAGCAAGAGCGTGCCGAGGGCATAGCGAAACATCCGCACGCCACCTACCGCCAATATTTGCGTGCCCATAATCCGCCTGAATCCTTTTGAGTGGGCTCAGCCAATCGCTGCTTGATAGCGACGCGTCACTTCAGGCCAATTAATTACGTTGTAAAACGCATTGATGTATTCCGGGCGACGGTTTTGATAGCGCAGGTAATAGGCGTGCTCCCATACGTCCAGCCCGAGAATCGGCGTATTGCCATTCATCAACGGACTGTCCTGGTTACCACTGCTCTCGATCACCAGTGTTTTTTGCGGGGTCACGCTCAGCCAGGCCCAGCCACTACCAAAACGAGTCAGCGCTGCCTTGGTGAAGTTCTCCTTGAAGGTCTCCAGCCCGCCCAGTTGTTGATCAATCGCCTTGGCCAACTCACCTTCCGGCTTGCCACCGCCTTGAGGGCTCATAACTTCCCAGAAAAGCGAATGGTTGGCATGCCCGCCACCTTGGTTAATCACCGCTGCCCGCAGCTTTTCGGGCAACTGATTAACACTGGCCACCAGTTTTTCCACAGGCCACTGGGCCCACTCCGTGCCCTCCACCGCCGCATTCAGGTTGTTGATATAGGTCTGGTGATGCTTGGTGTAGTGGATTTCCATGGTTTGCGCATCAATGTGCGGCTCGAGCGCGTCGTAGGCATAAGGCAAGGCAGGCAAGGTGTAAGTCATATCAATGTGCTCCCAAGTGATGGCCGCTAACTGTCGAATATTCATGGCTGCTCTGAGCCAGGTTGCTTTTGAGTAAAAGATTGGAGCGCGGGTACTCACCGTGCTCACTGATAAAGTTCAAAAGCTCAACATAGGTTTTACTGCTCTGACGCAACGCTGCTTCACGCAAGGCCGACGACAGGCGAGCGTTCTGCATGGTTTGCAATAAACGCTGGTGGATCGCGCAGAGGTACTCGACGCTCTCCTCCGGCTGGTTGAGCCGCAGGTGCAGATCCGCCAGGTTGTGGTGCGAAATGACACAAGCCGCTACTGCTTCGTCGGCATCACTCCAGCGCTCGAACAGAACTTGTGCCAGCGCCAGCGCCTGCAAGTAATGCTCCCGCGCATCGACCAGCTCGCCCTCGGCGAAACAGCGATTGGCTCTTTCGATCGTGCGTTTCCAGTGTTCCATGTGAGCCTCCAAAGCAGTGTCGATGCGTTAAACGCCGCCTGCAGTCAACTTCTCGGGGTCGAGCAAGACCTCAAGCTGGCTGCGTGGCAGGTCGGTGTATTCGAGGGCCACATCAATCACCGGGCGGCCTTGTTGATAGGCGGTCTTGGCGATTTCGGCAGCCTTCTGATAACCAATGATCGGGTTCAGGGCCGTCACCAGAATCGGATTACGCGCCAGCGCTTCTTTAAGCTTGCCCTCGTTGACCTTGAAACTGGCGATGGCCTTGTCTGCTAACAGGCGGCTGGAATTGGCCAGCAGTTCGATGCTGCTCAGCAAGTTCTGGGCAATTACCGGCAACATCACGTTCAGTTCAAAGTTGCCGGACTGCCCCGCGATGGTGATCACCGTGTCGTTGCCGATCACTTGAGCTGCGACCATTGCCGTGGCTTCCGGAATCACCGGGTTGACCTTGCCCGGCATGATCGAAGAGCCCGGCTGCAAGGCCTCAAGCTCGATCTCGCCCAGGCCTGCCAAGGGACCTGAGTTCATCCAGCGCAGGTCGTTAGCAATTTTCATCAGCGACACCGCAGTGGCCTTGAGTTGCCCCGACACCGACACGGCCGTGTCCTGCGAGCCAATCAAGGCAAACAGGTCTTTGCCCGGGGTGAATTTCACCTGAGTCAGGGCCGTGAGCTGCTGACTGAACAAAGCGGCAAACTGCGGGTGCGCGTTAATCCCGGTGCCCACCGCCGTACCGCCCTGCGCCAGCGATTGCAGCGCAGGCTGCAGATTGTGCAAATGTTCGATATTAGCCCTGAGCTGTTGCGCCCAGCCGTTGAGCACCTGGCTCATGCGCACGGGCATGGCATCCATCAAGTGCGTACGGCCGGTTTTGACGTACTGATGAACCTGCTCGGCTTTGTGCTCGATAACCTGCACCAGATGCGTCAACGCGGGCAGCAGTTGCTCGTGCAAGCCTAGAGCCGCGCTGACATGGATGGTGGTCGGGATAATGTCGTTGCTGCTTTGCCCGCAGTTGACGTGATCGTTGGGGTTAACCGGCTCACCCAGCAGCCGCGTGGCAAGCGTTGCGATCACTTCATTGGCATTCATGTTGGAACTGGTGCCCGATCCGGTCTGGAAAATATCCACCGGGAAGTGCTCCATAAAGTCACCGGTCAGCAGAATCTGGGCGGCCTCGACTATGGCCTCGCCCTGGGCAGCGCTGATTTGCTTGAGTTCAATGTTGGCTTGGGCGGCTGCGGCCTTGGCCAGAATCAGTGCGCGAATGAATTGCGCTGGCATGCGTTGATGGCTAATGGGGAAGTTGTCGACTGCACGCTGGGTTTGTGCGCCATAGAGCGCCGCCTCAGGTACGTGCAATTCGCCCATGCTGTCACGTTCGATACGAGTGTTACTCATCAGGAAATCCTTGCACCAGTTCTGTTAAAGAAATTGAAGGCTCGAGCTCGCAGGTCGCCAACTGCCAGGCACAGCTTTGCCAGCGCTTGAGTCGGCAGTTACATAGGGCTTGGGTTTCGAGGTCGCGCAGCGGGCGCCACGCGTGGTCCAGACACTGAGTGCGCCAGTGCCACGGCAGCGCGGTGTCGGTTGCGGTGTCCAGCAGCAGCCGGAAGGTAGTTACGGCAATCATCCACGGCGAGGTCGCCGTGCAGCCCGCAAGATAGCGGCCTTCAGCCAGATAATGCTCGATCAGGCGTGGCTCGTTCGGCGCCAGCCCGCAACGGATCTGGCGGCTCATCCAACGCCAGCTTTCTAGATACGGCCCTTCACGCAAGGCTGAACTCATGACCCAAGCTCACTCGATAATGAGATTCATTATTAAGCGATATTGATTATCAAAACAAGCCTGATGATGGCTTAGAGCCCTGTTCCCGGATCCGCAAGGCCGCGATCATTGATCGCGGTCTTTTTATTGCCTGAGAAAAATCTCACTTCGCCGGTAGTGCTACTGCTGGCCATAGAAGTATTAGGAAAATCCTTACAAGTAATAGGGTCTAATCCCACATCCGTACTGCAGCCAGAAACCTATCATCTACCTCGTATTCACTCAGTACCCCACTGCAGCTTCCTACACCCTTAGAGGTTGCTGATGGACAACAACAACACGATTTTTAATATTGATGTTGGTAATAGTCTAACTACACCACCCACGGTTAATGGCACGGGTGCGGCCACTGCAACAATAGATCTGTGCGCCGCACACATCAAAAACGGCATATCACTGGCGGCTGGCGCTGCCAATGCAAGCATGGTTTTACGTTTATTTACGACTAAGTAAAAACAAAGAAAGTCCTCTGCCTTTCCTTAACTTTCACACGCGCACCGAGACTATTAATATGTTATTTCAAAGTTTGAACATAGTCGCCGTTCTGTTTACCGTGTTTCTGTACAGTCAAGCAGAGGCCTCAATTACGCTCAATTCAACCAGAGCAGTATTTGAAGGAAATAAAAAAGAAGCCAGTGTCATGGTGCGTAATCTGAGCAGTGACGCGATGGTACGACGGGGATAGACAGCTACTCCATCCCGCTATCGCTCAACTATGACTAGCGGCGCAGTAAAACCTGTAGCCGCTGTCGAGGTACGAGGCTGCGAAAAGGGCCGAAGGCCCTTCAAATGCTGCGCAACCCATCGCAGCCTCGCTGCGGCTACGGTGTTTTTGCAACGATTGCGATCTGTAGCAGCTGACGAGTAGAACGAGGCTGCGTCCGAGGACAGAGTCCTCGTAAACCCGGCAATGGTTAAAACTCTGATATACCCAGGTTGTATGGTTTACGACTGCTGCGCAGCCGGACGCAGCCTCGCGAAGCTCCTCAGCGGCTACAGAGTACGGCGCAAGCCCCATATGACTCGCGCTTAGCTACCCGCCACCATCATGCGTTCGATCAGCACCGAGCCGGTGCGGATGTTGCTGCGCAGTTCCAGATCGTTGCCCACGGCCACGATCTGTTTGAACATGTCGCGCATGTTGCCGGCAATCGTCACTTCTTGCACCGGGAACTGGATTTCGCCGTTTTCGACCCAGAAGCCCGCCGCGCCACGGGAGTAGTCGCCGGTGACCATGTTCAAGCCGCTGCCCATCAGTTCAGTGACAAACAGGCCGCGGCCCATGCGCCGGATCAATGCGGCCTGATCCTCATCGCCATGGGTCACGAACAGGTTGTGCACGCCGCCCGCGTTGGCGGTGCTTGGCATGCCCAGCTTGCGCCCGGAGTAGGTGCTGAGGATGTAGGACACCAATTCGCCATCTTTGATAAACGGTTTGGCGTAAGTGGCCAAACCATCGTTATCGAACGACGAACTGCCCATGGCGCGCATCAAATGCGGACGCTCATCCAGGGTCAGCCATTCAGGGAAAATCTGCTGGCCCATGGTATCCAGCAGGAACGATGACTTACGGTACAGGTTGCCGCCCGAGATTGCGCCCAGGAAGCTGCCGAACAAGCCACCGGCCAACTCGGCCGAGAACAGGACCGGCACTTCGCAGGTCGGCACCGGGCGTGAACCCAGGCGGCGAGCGGCGCGCTCTGCAGCGCGCTGGCCAATGGTTGCGGCGTCCATCAGCAGCTCACCCTGGCAATTGACGTCATACCAGTAATCGCGCTGCATCTGGCCATCGCCTTCGGCGATCATCACGCAGCTCAGGCTATGACGGGTCGAAGCCGAGCCACCGATAAAGCCGTTGCTGTTGCCGTATACGCGGCAACCCTGATGCGTGCTTAGCGTGGTGCCATCGGCGTTCTTGATCCGGCTGTCGGCCTCGAACGCTGCGGCTTCACAGGCCAGGGCCTTTTCGATGGCTTGCTCAGGGGTAATGTCCCAGGTGTGGAATACATCGAAATCTTTCAGGTCTCGAGCCATCAGGCTGGCATCAGCCAAACCCGAGCTTTCATCTTCGGAGGTGTGCTGGGCAATCGCCAACGCCGCTGCGACGGTTTCGCGGATCGCATCCGGGCCAGTGGCCGAAGTGCTGGCCGAACCTTTGCGCTGACCCACGTAAAGAGTGATGCCAAAACCCTGATCGCGGTTGAACTCAACGGTTTCGACTTCGCGCTGACGTACCGAGGTCGACAGGCCCTGCTCCAGCGACACAGCTACTTCACAGGCACTGGCGCCCTGACGCTTGGCTTCGGCGATGATTTGCTCTACTTGCTCTTGCAGTGCCGGCAAGGCCTGCGGGCCGACGCTTTGTACTGCACTCATGGTTTTCTCCACTCAAATTCTGTTTTCGGCAGGGCCGCCGAGCGACCGGGCCGGACAAGCGGCCCCCGACTGGTTATCATGGCGGCGTTTCTTTGCGGACTGCCACCATGGTTGATTCTTACGACGACGCCTTCGACGGCGAAAAAAGCAAATCGCAGGTCAAACGCGAGCTTCATGCTCTGGTTGATCTGGGCGAGCGTCTCACGACACTCAAGCCTGACTTGCTGAACAAAATGCCCCTGACTGACGCAATGCGAAAGGCTCTGGCAGATGCTCCAAAACACACGGCCAATATTGCGCGCAAGCGCCATATGATGTTCATCGGCAAACTGATGCGCGATCAACCGCTTGATGAAATTCTTGCTTTGATCGATCAAGTCGATGCCTCTTCTCGCCAGTACAACGAACGTTTTCACAACCTCGAGCGCTGGCGTGATCGCCTGATCGAAGGTGATGACGCAGTACTGGAAAAGTTTGTTGCCGAGTTCCCTGAAGCTGATCGCCAGCAAATGCGCTCGGTCATACGTCAGGCCAAACACGAACTGGCTCAGAACAAGGCACCGGCTTCAAGCCGCAAATTGTTCAAGTACATTCGTGGGTTGGACGAGTCTCAACGCGGTCTGCGTTAAGCCTCGTATCCGGGAGGGTTGCCTGGCAGCCCTCCCGGAAACTTCCATCAACCGCCCGTACCGCCAACAGTAATCGCGTCAATCTTCAGGGTTGGCTGCCCAACGCCTACCGGCACCGACTGTCCGTCCTTGCCGCATGTCCCCACGCCGCTATCCAGCGACAGATCGTTACCGACCATCGACACCTTGCTCATCGCTTCCGGCCCGTTGCCAATCAGGGTTGCGCCTTTGATCGGGTAAGTGATTTTACCGTCTTCGATCATGTACGCCTCGCTGGTGGAGAACACGAACTTGCCGCTGGTGATGTCGACCTGACCACCGCCCAGATTGGCGCAGTAGATGCCCTTTTTCACCGAGGCAATAATTTCGGCCGGGTCACTTTCACCGCCCAGCATGTAGGTGTTGGTCATGCGCGGCATTGGCAGATGCGCGTAGGACTCGCGACGGCCATTGCCGGTGCGGGCCACACCCATCAGGCGAGCATTGAGTTTGTCTTGCATATAGCCCTTGAGCACGCCGTTTTCGATCAGCGTAGTGCACTCGGTCGGGGTGCCTTCGTCATCGACGCTGAGCGAGCCACGGCGACCGGCCAGGGTGCCGTCATCGACAATGGTGCACAGCTTGGAGGCAACCATTTCACCCATGCGGCCGCTGTAGGCCGAACTGCCCTTGCGGTTGAAGTCCCCTTCCAGACCGTGGCCCACGGCTTCGTGCAGCAACACACCAGACCAACCAGAACCAAGGACTACAGGCATGGTGCCTGCGGGTGCCGGTACGGCTTCAAGGTTGACCAGCGCCTGACGCAGTGCCTCACGGGCATAACCCATGGCACGGTCGTCGGTGAGGAAATAGCGGTAATCGGTACGCCCGCCACCGCCATGCCCGCCGCGTTCGCGACGACCATTTTGCTCGACGATGACGCTGACATTGAAACGCACCAGAGGACGAATATCTGCCGCCAGGCCACCGTCAGTGGAGGCCACCAGAATCCGTTCCCAGACCCCGGCCATGCTCACGGTGACTTGCTGAATACGCGGATCGAGGGCGCGGGTAGCGGCATCAATACGCTTGAGCAGTTCGACCTTTTCAGCGCGGCTGATGACTTCCAGCGGGTTATTCGGGCCATACAGCTGGGCCACGTCCTGGGTGGTGAATGCCTGCACCGTGCCGTTTTGACCAGCGCGGGAGATGGAACGAGCAGCACGAGCAGCCAGCCCCAGGGCTTCCAGGGTGATCGCGTTGCTGTAGGCAAAACCGGTTTTCTCGCCAGACTGGGCGCGCACGCCTACACCCTGATCGAGATTGAAGCTGCCTTCTTTGACGATGCCGTCTTCAAGTGCCCAAGACTCGGAAATCTGGCCCTGAAAATACAGGTCTGCCGCATCGATACCTGGCCCGGCCAGGTCACCCAATACGCTTTGCAGACTTTCGATGGTGACACCGCCCGGTGCCAACAGGTGTTCGCTGACTGAGGTCAACAACTCGCTCATACTCACTCCGTCTTGGCCCCCGCATCAGCATCTTTGAGTGCTGAACCCACGGGCCTGAAAATTACTGTGGGAGCCAGCCTGCTGACGATCCAGGCGACTCGGTCTGCCTGGCTCAGCGCAGTAATGTTTTCGCTGGCAGGCCAGCTCCCACAAAAAATGCATCCAACCAAAACCGTGCTTCTAAACGCGCGTCTGCGCGCCCTGCGAAAAAAATCGCCGATGGCTCACCACCGGCATGCGCGCCCTGATATCCGCCTGTTCGACGGAGTCACGCTCGGCCAGCAATACGCCCTCGCCTTGCGCCTGCTCGGCCAGCACCCGCCCCCAAGGGTCGATGATGGCAGCGTGCCCGTAGGTCTCGCGCGGGCCCGGATGAACGCCTCCCTGGGCCGCTGCAAGCACGTAACACTGGGTTTCGATGGCCCTCGCGCGAATCAGAATGTCCCAATGCGCCGCCCCCGTCACGGCGGTAAATGCCGAGGGGGCAGTAATCAGCTCCGCGCCAGCGCTTCGTAACTCACTGTACAGCTCTGGAAAGCGCAGGTCGTAGCACACGGTCAGGCCCAGCTTGCCGACGGGAGTATCAGCCACCACCACTCGCTCACCATGAGCATAGTCGTCAGATTCACGATAACGACCACGACTGTCAGACACATCCACGTCGAACAAGTGCAGTTTGTCGTAGCGGGCCACTTGCTCGCCGTCAGCATTGATCAGCAGCGAACAGGCATTGACCTTGGCATCTGGCTGGCCTTCTGGCGGCAACGGTAACGTCCCGGCAACTACCCATAAGTTGAGGTCGCGAGCGGCCTGTTTCAACCATGGCAGGATCGGGCCTTCACCCAATGCCTCGGCGCGACCGATATCGGCAATATCACGACGGCCCATGGCGGCAAAGTTTTCAGGCAGTACGGCCAGTTGCGCGCCGCCAGCAGCCGCCTTTTCCAGTAGGCGTCGAGCCTGAGCCAGATTAGCCAGCACATCGCTCTGACTGACCATTTGAATCACTGCAAACGACATGACGCGCTCCTATTTTTTCTCAAAAGGCTTGTCGAAGGTGATCTTCGGATCGTTCCACGGGCCTTGAATGCTGTATTGCACACTGGCGAAGCGCGACACCTGATCGCCGATCAGCTTGTTGAGCAAAAATACCGCCCCACCTACCGCTGGCCCACCCACCACCAAAGCGGCCAAGGACAGGTTGTTGGTCACCGGCAAGGTCACCAGCAGCTTGGCGTTGACCTGATCGGTGACCATGTTCAGCGTGCCATTAAGCTCCAGGTTGGTAGATGGCCCGGTCATCAGAATCGGTTTGCTGGTGCTATAGACACCACTGCTGGCATTGAGCACGCCCTTGACCCGGTCGTAGCTCAGACCTTTGCCAAACAGGTCGGAGAAGTCCAGACGCAGGCGACGGCCAATGGCGTTGAAATTCAGCAGACCAAAAATGCGCAGCACCTGGGCGCTGCCATCGACTTCCACAAACTGGCCTTTATTGAGTGAAGCATCCAGGGTACCGGAAAAACGCTTGAGGCCGATCCAGGCCGGTGAACCCGGCCAGTTGCCATCGACGTCCAGATGAAAATTATTGCTGGTCACACTGGGGGCAAAGCCCCAGTTCTTGAGTACGTCAGCCAAATTGCCGCCACCCAGACGGCCCTGATACCAGCTCTTGCTGCTACCCGCGACGCCTTCCCAACCACCCGAGCCTTCGAGCAGCAGGCCCTTAAGCCCCAGGTTCAGGCTGTTGAGGCTAATGCCACGACTGTTTGGCCGTACTTTGAGCGACCAGGCGCCAAGCAAGTCCGGTCCTTGGTAGAGCTGTCGAATGACGATGTCCAGCGCCGGAATGTTACGCGGATCAACCGCAGCCAGCGGGTCCGGGGCATTTTCGTCGGCCACCACTTTGGGGTCGGGCGCGGGCAGACGAATGCTCTGCATCGTGACCACAATCGGGGCGTTTTTGGCATCTGGCAAAGTCACCGCACCGAGGGCCTGCTTGCTGTCGATTTGCAACGCCCAGGAGGCGGCATTGCGCTTCATCATCAAGCGAACCTGATCCAGTTGAGTGCCGAAGGCGATCAACTTGCCGACTTTAAAGTCCGCGCTGTTGAGCAGTTGCTTGGCACTGCCGCCGGGGTCCTTGCCTGCATAGCGCTCGACCAACGCCTGCCACGGGGCAACGTCCAGCTCCGAGAGCACGCCGCGAATACGCAAGCCCTTGCTGGCAGGCAGCACCGGGTCGCCATCGCCCAGGAACAATTCGCCACGCCCGTCTTCAAACTTGCCATTGGGGGCGGCAAAGGTCAGGTTGGCCAAGTCACCGTAGTCAAACCAGTAGCGGCGCTCGGCCCCTTGCAGGGTCATGCGGAACACGCTGTTGCGGCTCTCATTGGCCGCCAGACCGAACGGCGCTGGTAAATCCACCACAGCGCCCTTGAGGCTGGAACTGACGCGCAACTGGCTGTCGGCACCGTCCAGAGTAAGTTGTAGCTGATAAGGCAAATCACCCGTCACCGGGATCGGCTGATTGAACTTGAGCCAGTCAGTGAGTTTTTTAACCCCCACTTGACCGCTTGCCACCACACGGGTGCTGATGCGGCCGGGCTTGCCGTCGGCAAAGATCTGCGCCGTGATCGGACGATCAAACGCACGTGCGCTGATGCCCTTGCCACTCAGCCCCTTGGCACTGTCAAAGCGAAAGTCGCCCTTGAGTTGAGTGAGTTCGAGCTCAGGTTCGCTGATTTTCAAGCGCGCCTTGTCGGTATTGAAATCCACCAGAATTTTCGGCTCTTCACCTTTGCCCAGCGGGATATCCAGATCGACCCGGCCTTTGAGCGAGCCCTCCCCCTGCCAGCCAGCAAAGGTTTCAGCGGTGCCAATCGGCGCCTCCTGAAGAATTTTCAGGCCGTCACCAAGACCACCGTCAAAATCGCCATCCAGCAACAGATGACTGACCTTGCCACTGGGCACATGGGGAATACTCACCGCAACGTTGCGAACCTGCGTGTCGAGCAGTTGGCCTTTGCTGGCCATGATCCGCACGCCGCTGTCTTCGATAAATACATCACCCGAGACATTGCGCACATGGGGCCAGCCGGGCTGGAACGCCAGTTCTGCACCCTGCACTTTGAAGAACAGGCTGATATTGCGTGCCGCCGCAACGGCGTCGTGGCTCAGCGACCCTTGGTATTGGAAAAAACCTTCTTCGACCGCGCCCTTGATAATCGCGGTACTCAGCCATTCGGTAAGCGCCGGGCTCAACACTTCAGGCAGGTATTTGGGGGTAAAACGACCATCGCCATCCGTTAGACCGACCCGTAGGTCCATGTAGTCTTCCTGGGAATGGTCGAGGTGGATCCGAATCAAAAAGTCAGCCGCGATCTTGCCCTCCTCCCCCAGCACTTTGATGTACGGCGCGATCAGGGTGAAGCTGTCCTTGTTCAAGGTCCAGGTCAGCAGAGCATTGGCTTGCAGGTACTGCCAGGGCTTGGCGAAGATCGGCTCCAGATGCAGCATGAAATCCTTGCTGTCGAGCCGCAGTTCGCCCTTGCCCAGGTCACCGCTGATCAGGCCGCTGACGTTGCGCGCAGCCGGGGCACCGTGGGCGGCATTGAACCCGACCTGTTGCAGATTGGCAGCGAAGCTGAGCTTTTCATCGCCTGTCGCGTCGGGACGGTAGTCGAGCAGCACATTACGCAGCGTACCCGTGACCTTGAGCTGGTCGATCACCTTGGCCAAACCATCGGGCCACGGCGCCAGCGAATCGAGCAACGGTGTAATCGGGGTCAGGTCCAGGCGGTCAGCCTGCAAGTGCCAGCGCTCCTGCTCCTTGTCGGTCGCCGCGAACTGCTGCAACTGCATGCGGGTTTCCCAGCGGGTCTTGCCCAGGTCCATTGCCAGCGAATCGAGTACTACATTGAAACCTTGCTTGCCCCGTTCAGCCCAGGCATGCAGCGCCAGGCTGTCAATGGTCTCGGCTTTACGGTCGGCGTAGGCAGCGCTGATTTTTGGTGCATTCAAGCGTGCAACCGCGCTCTGTACCGAGCCTTTGTTCCAGTTAAACCAGAGCTCGCCACCCGCCTTGAGTTCAGACACTTTCCACGGTTGAAGCAGCGTGGCGGGCAGCCATTTGGCCCAGTCACTCTGGGGCAGGCTGACATAAGCCTGGGCCGCACCATCTCGCCACTGGCTAGCCTGAACCTGGGTCTTGAGGCTCAGCGCTACAGGTTGACCATCGGGCAAGGTAAGCCGCGCGTCGAGGCGCTGATCCGAGGCGCCAACGTCCAGCGTCAGCCCTACATAGGTCATGGTCAGCGGAGCGTGCTTGAAGGGTTCGAGCGTCACCTGGCTGTCGAGCACCGACAACTGCGATACACGCTGCAGCTGATTGAGTAATTGCTCAGGATCCAGTGGCTGGTCGTCCTGTACCGGCAACCCTTCGAGGGCCCAATGGCCGTCCTGGTCCTGACGCAAGCTAAATTGCAGACCATTGAGTTGCACGCGGGCGATACGGATGTCACGGTTCAACAGGCTGGCCCACACGTCGGGCACCACCTGCACTTCATCCAGGCGCAAGGCACTGTTGCCCTCGCCAATCATCACATCGTGTGCCAGCAATACGGGCGCCATGGCGCTCCAGCGCCCCTCAAGGCTGCCAATCGTCAATGGCATGCCCAAGGCTTCGCGGGCTTTGTTCTGCACCTCGATGCGGTATTCAGCGATCAGCGGGGTCAATTCACGGCCGAGGCTGACGTATAGCGCCGTCAACACTAAAACCAGGGCGCACAGGCCCAACCCCCAACGGGTCAGCGCGGCAAAAAAGCGTGTCAGACGCTCCATGTCAGGTGGCCCCTTCAGTAATGATCACAGGGGCTGAGCTCAGCCCCTTTTTAACGCTATACGACGTCTGATACTTCAGAGCAGCACCACATCGTATTGTTCCTGGGAATACATGGTTTCGACCTGAAAACGAATCGTACGCCCGATAAAACCTTCCAATTCCGCAACGTTGCCCGACTCTTCGTCCAGTAAGCGGTCGACCACTTTCTGATTGGCCAACACCCGATAACCTGTCGCCTGATAGGCCCGGGCCTCACGCAGGATTTCACGGAAAATTTCATAGCAGATGGTTTCAGCGGTTTTCAGCTTGCCCCGGCCCTGGCAGCACACACACGGCTCACACAGAACCTGTTCAAGGCTCTCGCGGGTGCGTTTGCGGGTCATCTGCACCAGACCCAACTCGGTAATCCCGATGATGTTGGTCTTGGCGTGATCACGCTCCAGCTGTTTTTCGAGGGTGCGCAGCACCTGACGCTGATGCTCTTCATCTTCCATGTCGATGAAGTCAATGATGATGATCCCGCCCAGGTTGCGCAGGCGCAATTGCCGGGCAATAGCGGTGGCTGCTTCGAGGTTGGTCTTGAAAATGGTTTCTTCAAGGTTGCGATGGCCCACAAATGCGCCGGTATTGACGTCAATGGTGGTCATGGCCTCAGCCGGATCGACCACCAGATAACCGCCGGACTTGAGCGGGACTTTGCGATCCAGGGCTTTCTGGATTTCGTCTTCCACGCCATACAAGTCAAAAATCGGCCGTTCGCCTGGGTAGTGCTCAAGGCGGTCGGCAATTTCAGGCATCAGTTCGGCAACAAACTGAGTGGTTCTCTGGAAGGTTTCACGCGAATCGATGCGGATTTTCTCGATCTTGGGACTGACCAGATCGCGCAATGTGCGCAGTGCCAAGCCCAGGTCTTCGTAGATTACAGTCGGCGCACCAACGGTTTTGATCTGGGCCCCGATCTGGTCCCACAAGCGGCGCAGGTAACGAATATCCATCAGGATTTCATCCGCCCCGGCGCCCTCGGCCGCCGTACGCAGGATAAAACCACCGGCTTCCTGGATGCCTTCCTGGGCCACGCAATCGGTGACCACCCGCTTCAAACGCTCACGTTCGGCTTCGTCTTCAATTTTCAACGAAATACCAACATGCGCGGTGCGCGGCATGTACACCAGATAGCGTGAAGGAATCGACAGCTGAGTAGTCAGACGTGCGCCCTTGGAAGCGATCGGATCCTTGGTAACCTGCACCACCAGGCTCTGGCCTTCGTGCACCAGCGTGCTGATGCTTTCAACGGCCTGGCCTTCGCGCAGGGAAATTTCGGAGGCATGAATAAAGGCCGCGCGGTCCAGCCCGATATCAACAAAGGCCGCCTGCATGCCGGGCAAAACCCTGACAATTTTGCCTTTATAAATGTTGCCGACAATGCCCCGGCGCTGGGTACGCTCGACATGCACCTCTTGCAGAACACCGTTCTCTACCACCGCCACGCGCGATTCCATCGGCGTGATGTTGATCAGGATCTCTTCACTCATGGCTGGGTCTCGTTCAGGCGTCATCACAGTAGTGCCACGTCTCGTAGGTGCGGTATTCAGCGCACGGTAAGGTTTTGCCAACAGGGTATGCCGAAATGCCCGAGCAGTTCTGCGGTTTCGCACACGGGCAACCCAACAACGGCTGAATAACTGCCATTTAGACCCGCCACGAACACCGCTGCCAAGCCCTGAATGGCGTAACCACCGGCTTTATCCTGCGGCTCACCGCTGGCCCAGTACAGGCTGGCTTCTTGTTTGTCGATGTTTCGAAAACGGACCTGGCTGCGCACCACTCGAGTTTCGCAACGCCCGGCATCCACAATCGCGATGGCGGTCAACACCTCATGCTCCCGGCCAGATAACGCCATGAGCATAGCCAAGGCGTCGGCCTCGTCGACTGGTTTACCGAGAATGTGCTCATCGAGCACCACAGCCGTATCGGCCCCCAGAACGCAAAACCCGTCGTCCGGTTTCGATGCCAGCAGTTGCTGGCGTCCAGCTTGGGCCTTTTCACGCGCCAGGCGCTCGACATAGGCCACAGGGGATTCATTCTGGAGGGGGGTTTCGTCAATGGCCGCACTGACTGTTTGAAACGGCACGCCGATTTGAGTCAGCAACTCGCGTCGGCGCGGTGAGCCAGAGGCCAGATAAAGCGAGGTCATCAAGACATCTCCCTGTCGAGGTGCACAAACCAGGAAATGGCTCGTATCCGATTAATTGATTTTGAAACGTCTGCATAACCCGCGAAGCCCGTAACTGATCCAGGGCCACAGCAGTGCACTGACCAAAGCCGGCAAGATCAGCGCCAGGGTCGGTTGGCGGTTCCCGGTCAAGGCACTGAGCCACAACTGGGCGAGCTGAGCCAGACCGAAAATCACCAGAATCACCAGGCTTTGCTGCCACATCGGGAACACCCGCAGGCGCTGCTGCAGTGACAAGACCAGGAAGGTGATGAGGGTCAGTGTCAGGGCGTTCTGCCCCAGTAACGTGCCGTACAGCACATCCTCGGCCAGCCCCAGGCAAAACGCAGTGAGCATTCCCACTTTATGCGGCATGTACAAGGCCCAAAAGGCCAACAACAAGGCCAGCCAGAGCGGGCGCAGGATTTCCATGAACTGCGGCATCGGTGAAATGCTGAGCAACAGGCCGATGGCAAATGTCAGCCAGATCAGCCAGCTGTTACTCGAACGCGTACTCGCCATTATTGCCTCTCCCGAGTAGTGGCCGGCACAGCGGCTGGCGGCCTGGCTGCGGCGGGGGTTGCAGAAGGAGGCTTGGCAGCCGGGGCCTTGGCAGAAGCAGGCTTGGCGGCCACAGGCGCCACCGACGGTGCAACTACAGCTGCAGGTGCAGGTGCAGGTGCTGCAGGTTTTGGCACTGTCGCCGGAACAATGGAAGGTGCTTCACCGTTTTGCTCTGCCTGCTGGGCCTTGGCAGCGTCATTGGCCCGCTCTTCCGGGGTTCGGCTATCGCTGAACACCAGCAGCAGGTAACGGCTACGGTTCAAGGCCGCCGTCGGCACTGCCCGCACAATGGCAAAAGGCTGGCCCGAGTCGTGAATCACTTCTTTGACCGTTGCCACCGGATAACCGGCCGGGAAACGCTGCCCCAGGCCCGAGCTGACCAGCAGGTCGCCCACTTTGATATCCGCAGTGTCTGCAACATGACGCAGTTCCAGGCTCTCCGGATTACCCGTACCGCTGGCAATCGCGCGCAAGCCATTACGGTTTACCTGCACCGGAATGCTGTGGGTCGTATCGGTGAGCAACAGGACACGCGAGGTGTAGGGCATCAGCTCGACCACTTGCCCCATCAGCCCACGAGCATCAAGCACGGGCTGCCCCAGTACCACGCCGTCGCGCTCACCTTTGTTGATGATGATGCGATGGGTGAAGGGGTTAGGGTCCATGCCGATCAACTCGGCCACTTCAACCTTTTCGTTGACCAGCGCGGATGAGTTCAGCAACTCGCGCAGGCGCACGTTCTGCTCGGTCAAGGCGGCCAGCTTTTGCATGCGGCCTTGAAGCAGAAGGTTTTCAGTTTTGAGTTTCTCGTTTTCCGCCACAAGCTCGGTACGGCTGCCGAACTGACTGGCCACACCCTGCCACAAGCGCTGCGGCAAATCGGTAATCCAGTAGGACTGCATCAGCACCAGCGACATTTGACTGCGCACGGGTTTGAGCAACGTGAAGCGAGCGTCCACTACCATCAGCGTGACCGATAGCACGACCAGCACCAAAAAGCGCACGCCCAATGAGGGGCCTTTGGAAAAGAGCGGTTTAATAAGCCGCTCCTCCCGGGCAAGTGTTCAATTTATTCATACGGCTTCAAGCGGCCTGGATGAAGATTGACAGAAGATAAACGCCAAAAGGCAGCACTGCAAAGTGCTACCTTCTGATGATAACCAAAGGACTGCACCACACGATCTTATTCGCTGGAGAGCAGGTCCATTGTGTGTTTATCCATCATTTCCAGCGCACGGCCACCGCCACGCGCAACGCAGGTCAGCGGGTCTTCGGCAACAATCACCGGCAGACCAGTTTCCTGAGCCAGCAACTTGTCGAGATCACGCAGCAAGGCGCCACCACCGGTCAGTACCAGACCACGCTCGGCGATGTCCGAAGCCAATTCTGGCGGAGACTGCTCCAGTGCGCTTTTCACAGCCTGAACGATGGTTGCCAGCGACTCTTGCAGAGCCTCAAGCACTTCATTGGAGTTCAGGGTGAAGGCACGTGGTACGCCTTCTGCCAGGTTACGGCCGCGCACGTCGACTTCACGTACTTCACCGCCAGGGAAAGCCGTACCGATTTCGGTCTTGATGCGCTCGGCAGTCGACTCACCGATCAGGCTGCCGTAGTTGCGACGTACGTAAGTGATGATCGCTTCGTCGAAACGGTCGCCACCCACCCGTACGGATTCGGCGTAAACCACACCGTTCAGGGAGATCAGGGCGATTTCAGTGGTACCACCACCGATATCGACAACCATCGAACCGCGTGCTTCTTCAACCGGCAAGCCGGCACCGATGGCAGCAGCCATTGGTTCTTCGATCAGGAACACTTCACGGGCACCGGCACCGAGTGCCGATTCACGAATGGCACGACGCTCTACCTGAGTCGATTTGCAAGGCACACAAATCAGAACTCGCGGGCTAGGTTGCAGGAAACTGTTTTCATGCACCTTGTTGATGAAGTACTGCAGCATTTTTTCGCAAACGCTGAAATCGGCAATAACGCCGTCTTTCATCGGACGAATGGCAGCAATGTTGCCCGGTGTACGGCCAAGCATGCGCTTGGCCTCGGTGCCGACGGCAACGACACTTTTCTGGTTACCGTGTGTCCGAATAGCCACAACCGATGGCTCATTCAGGACAATACCGCGCTCACGCACGTAAATAAGGGTGTTGGCAGTGCCCAGGTCGATGGAAAGATCGCTGGAAAACATGCCACGCAGTTTCTTGAACATGGGAAAGGGACCCTAGGCAACGCGTGGGTAAAAAAGTGCGGCAAACTCTAACAACGACAGGGATTTTGGGCAAGGCGCCAATATGTTAAATTGGACGCTTTTCCGAGCACCAATGCCCATAATCGCGGCCATATGACCGTAGAAATGCGGTAGTGTTCCGACAATCTAACACACGGATAGCATCCGTCCTGTTTTCCACTGGAGAATCCCATGGCGCTTGACCGCTCCGACGTGGAAAAAATCGCTCATTTGGCCCGTATTGGCCTCAATGATGCCGATATTCCACGCACCACCGAAGCCCTTAACAGCATTCTGGGGCTGATTGATCAGATGCAGGCCGTCGACACCACCGGTATCGAGCCTCTGGCCCACCCACTGGAAGCCAGCCAGCGCCTGCGCGCAGACGTCGTGACTGAAAGCAATCATCGCGAGGCTTATCAGTCCATCGCACCAGCGGTCGAAAACGGCCTCTATCTGGTTCCGAAAGTCATCGAGTAAAGGGAAAGAGCCTGCATGCATCAATTGACTCTGGCCGAGATCGCCCGCGGACTCGCCGATAAAAAGTTTTCCTCCGAAGAGCTGACCAAGACCCTGCTGGCGCGTATCGCCCAGCTCGATCCTCAGCTCAACAGTTTCATCACCCTCACCGAAGACCTCGCCCTAGAGCAGGCCAAGGCCGCTGACGCACGTCGCGCCAACGGTGAAACCGGTGCCCTGCTGGGCGCGCCGATCGGTCACAAGGACTTGTTCTGCACCTTGGGCGTACGCACCAGCTGCGGCTCCAAAATGCTCGACAACTTCAAGGCCCCGTATGACGCCACCGTGGTTGCCAAACTGGCTGGCGCTGGCGCTGTGACCTTGGGCAAGACCAACATGGACGAGTTCGCCATGGGGTCGGCCAACGAATCGAGCTACTACGGGGCGGTTAAAAACCCGTGGAACCTTGAGCATGTTCCGGGCGGTTCGTCTGGCGGTTCGGCAGCAGCCGTTGCCGCTCGTCTGTTACCTGCCGCGACTGGCACCGACACCGGCGGTTCTATCCGACAGCCGGCAGCGCTGACCAATCTCACTGGCCTGAAACCGACCTACGGTCGTGTTTCGCGCTGGGGCATGATTGCTTACGCCTCCAGCCTCGATCAGGGCGGCCCGTTGGCCCGCACGGCCGAAGACTGCGCCATCCTGCTGCAAGGCATGGCCGGTTTCGACCCGCAAGACTCCACCAGCATCGACGAACCCGTGCCGGACTTCAGCGCCAACCTTAATGGTTCGCTGCAAGGCCTGCGCATTGGCGTGCCTCAGGAGTTCTTCAGCGAAGGTCTCGACTCGCGCATCGCAGAGCTGGTCCACAACAGCATCAAAGAGCTGGAAAAGCTCGGTGCCGTGATCAAGCCCATCAGCCTGCCGAACATGCAGCACGCGATTCCTGCGTACTACGTGATCGCGCCAGCAGAAGCTTCGTCCAACCTGTCGCGTTTTGACGGCGTACGCTTCGGCCATCGCTGCGAAAACCCGAAAGACCTCACTGACCTGTACCAGCGCTCGCGCGCCGAAGGCTTTGGCCCGGAAGTACAGCGCCGGATTCTGGTCGGTGCCTACGCCCTGTCGGCGGGTTACTACGACGCTTACTACCTGCAAGCGCAAAAAATCCGCCGCCTGATCAAAAATGACTTCATGGCTGCGTTCAACGAAGTCGACATCATCCTCGGCCCGACCACGCCTAACCCGGCCTGGAAAATCGGCGCTAAAAACAGCGATCCGGTTTCGGCCTATCTGGAAGACGTCTACACCATTACCGCCAACCTCGCGGGCCTGCCGGGCCTGTCGATGCCAGCCGGTTTTGTCGATGGCTTGCCAGTGGGCGTGCAATTGCTCGCGCCTTACTTCCAGGAAGGTCGCTTGCTCAACGTTGCCCATCAGTACCAGCTGAACACTGACTGGCACACGCGCTCACCTGCCGGCTTCTGAGGAAAAACATATGCAATGGGAAGTTGTGATCGGGCTGGAAATTCACTCCCAGCTCGCCACCCAATCGAAGATTTTCTCCGGTAGTGCTACCACTTTTGGTGCAGAACCGAACACCCAGGCCAGCCTGGTTGACCTGGGCATGCCCGGCGTACTGCCGGTGCTGAACCAGGAAGCCGTGCGCATGGCCGTGATGTTCGGTCTGGCAGTTGATGCTGAAATTGTTCAGCACAACGTATTTGCCCGCAAAAACTACTTCTACCCGGACCTGCCCAAGGGCTACCAGATCAGCCAAATGGAACTGCCGATTGTCGGCAAGGGCCACTTGGATATCACCTTGGAAGACGGCACCGTCAAACGCGTCGGCATCACCCGTGCCCACCTTGAAGAAGATGCTGGCAAAAGCCTGCACGAAGACTTCAGCGGCGCCACCGGCATCGACCTGAACCGTGCGGGGACGCCGCTGCTGGAAATCGTGTCCGAGCCGGACATGCGCAGCGCCAAAGAAGCCGTGGCCTACGTCAAGGCGATGCACGCCCTTGTGCGTTACCTGGGCATCTGCGACGGCAACATGGCAGAAGGCTCGTTGCGTTGCGACTGTAACGTGTCGATTCGCCCGGTTGGCCAGGCCGAGTTCGGTACACGCTGCGAGATCAAGAACGTCAACTCGTTCCGCTTCATCGAGAAGGCGATCAACAGCGAAGTACAACGTCAGATCGAACTGATCGAAGACGGCGGCAAGGTCATTCAACAGACCCGCCTGTACGACCCGAACAAGGACGAAACCCGCGCCATGCGCAGCAAGGAGGAAGCCAACGACTACCGTTACTTCCCCGACCCGGACCTGCTGCCAGTGGTCATCGAAGATTCGTTTATCGAAGACGTGCGCGCCACTCTGCCGGAGCTGCCACCGCAGAAACGCGAGCGCTTCCAGTCCCAGTTCGGCCTGTCGGCCTACGACGCCAGCGTATTGGCTTCGAGCCGCGAACAAGCAGACTACTTCGAGAAAGTCGTGAGCATCAGTGGCGACGCCAAACTGGCGGCCAACTGGGTGATGGTCGAGTTGGGCAGCCTGCTCAACAAGCAAGCCCTGGACATCGACCAGTCGCCGGTCAGCGCCGAGCAACTGGGCGGCATGCTGCAGCGCATCAAGGACAACACCATCTCCGGCAAAATCGCCAAGGTCGTGCTGGAAGCGATGGCCAATGGCGAAGGCACTGCCGACGATGTCATTGAAAAGCGCGGCCTCAAGCAAGTCACCGACAGCGGCGCGATTGAAAAGGTGCTGGATGAAGTGCTGGCGGCCAACGCAGAACAGGTCGAGCAATACCGTGCGGCAGACGAAGCCAAGCGCGGCAAGATGTTCGGCTTCTTTGTGGGCCAGGCGATGAAAGCCTCCAAAGGCAAAGCCAACCCGCAACAGGTCAACGAACTGCTCAAAAGCAAGCTCGAAGGCTAAAAGCAAAGCTTGTAGCCGCTGCCGTAGGCTGCGACAAGGGCCGCAGGACCTTCGCTTTTGATAAAAAAGCGGGGGCACTATGCAACCCATCGCAGCCTGCGGCAGCGGCTATAGCTTATTTAACGGCTAACAAAAAGGATTCCCCATGAAGCGGCTACTCGGCGCCTGCGCCCTGCTCAGCTTGCTCGCTGGCTGTGCCAGCCATGACATAGACCCCCGCGGCTATGACAAAACCGGCATTGCCTCCTATTACGGCGCTCGCCACCACGGCAAGCGAACCGCCAGCGGCGAACCCTTCGACCAACATGCCCTCACTGCCGCCCACCCTGGCCTGCCTTTCGGCACGCGGGTACTGGTGACCAATTTAAGCAACGACAAATCCGTCGTGGTGCGCATCAATGATCGCGGGCCGCACACCCGTGGCCGCCTGATCGATCTTTCGCGCAAGGCCGCCCAGCAGTTGGATATGCTGCGTACAGGCACAGCCAAAGTCCGGGTTCAGGGCTTGAGTGATTAATTGAGGGAGTTGTCGCTATTTTTGGCTTGAGCGCTCTATCACCGTGGAACTTGCTGCAATTGCTCTGTGGCCTCGTGCTGCTGATCGCAGGAGCCGAATTACTGGTGCGTTGCGCCGTGCGCATCGCTGCCAACATGAAAGTGCGTCCACTGCTGATCGGTTTGACCGTGGTGGCACTGGGCAGCAGCGCACCGCAGATGACCGTCAGCCTGCAGGCTGCATTCAATGACACCGCCGACATTGCCGTGGGCAGTGTGATCGGCAGTAACATCTTCAATATCCTGGTCACCCTCGGGCTCTCGGCACTGATCATTCCCCTGCGCGTGTCCCGTCAACTGGTACGACTGGACATACCCCTGATGATCCTGGCCAGCGGCCTGGTATTCGCCCTGGCGCTGAACAAACAACTCGACCGCCTGGACGGCGTGGTCTTGCTAGGCGGCCTACTGATCTATCTGGCCCTGCTGCTGCGCCAATCTCGCCACAGCGGCCATCATCACGCCAGCCACGATTTGCCCCGTACCTCTTGGCTGCACAACTTACTGCTGATGCTCGCAGCTCTGGGTCTGCTCGGGCTTGCCGGGCATCTGCTGCTCGGGGCCGCAGTCACGCTAGCCACTGAACTGGGGCTGTCAGAGCGGATAATCGGACTGACCATCATTGCCGTCAGCACCTCGCTGCCAGAACTGGCCACTTCCCTGATTGCAGCGTTTCGCGGCCAGCGCGAAATTGCCGTCGGCAACGTGATTGGTAGTAACGTCTTTAACCTGTTGGGAGTTCTCGGCCTGACTGCGTTGGTGGCACCCACACCCTTGTCCGTGTCGCCCAATGCGCTGGCGTTCGACCTGCCGGTGATGCTGGGTGTTGCGGCGCTGTGCCTGCCCGTGTTCTACACCGGCTACCGCGTGACCCGTGGTGAAGGGGTGTTGTTTCTGGGGTTGTATCTGGCTTATGGCCTGCACGTGGTGTCCTTCACCACCGGCATGCCGTTGGCCGGCAAGCTTGAACACCTGATGCTGTTCTTTATCTTGCCGGCGCTGCTGCTGTTTCTGCTGTTCAGCACCCTGCGCGCATGGCGGCGACAGCACTGAGCCGCAGAGGCTAAATCCAACCGCCCCACTGCAACACAAAAATGCCGATATTGGTCGTGATGGCTGCCATCAAGGTGGTGATCACGATAATCGAGGCGGCCAACTCGTGATTGCCATTGGCCGCCCGCGCCATGACATAACTGGCAGCGGCCGTCGGGCTGGCGAAGTACAAAAACAGAATCCCCAGTTCCGGCCCGCGAAAGCCGCAGAGCCAGGCACCCAAGGTTGCCAACAGCGGCATGCTGACCATTTTCACCAGGCTGGCGCTCAGCGCCATGTCGCCACTTTTACGCAAACTCGCCAACGACAGCGTACCGCCGATGCAAATCAGTGCCAGCGGCAAGGTCATCGCCGCCAGGTACTCACCCGATGCCTGCAACCAGCCGGGCAAGCTGATCTTGAACACCGCGAACGGCACAGCAGCCAGCACACTGATGATCAGTGGGTTTTTGAACACACTTTTGCAGATGCTCCAGGGGTCGGACTTGATCACCGGGCTATAGACTGCAAGCACAATGGTCGACAGGGTGTTGTAGAGCAGAATCACCAGACCGGCGAGCACCGCGCCCAACGATATCCCGTAATCGCCATACATGCTGGCCGCCAGCGCCAGGCCGATAACCCCGTTGTTCCCGCGAAATGCACCCTGGGTGTAGATCCCGCGATCTTCACGCGGGCAACGCCAGATCGACCAACCCCACGCCAGCGCAAAACTGAGAAAAGTTGCCAGAACGAAGTAAGCCAGCACCTTGGGCTGCAGGGCAGCTCTCAGATCCGCATGCAAAATACCCAGAAACAACAACGCCGGCATGGTGACGTTAAACACCAAGGCCGACGCTGTATGGATAAAGTTGTCATTGATCCAGCCCACACGCTTGAGCACCACGCCCAAAAACAGCATGGCAAACACCGGGGCTGTGATCGTGAGCGTCTGAAGGAAAATAGCCAGCATGTCAGCACACTCATGGAGGTAGAACCGGGTTGAAGCTTTCGTGATGAAAGCTTCAACATCCTTTGTTACATGCCTTTGACCGCATAGATGCCAGCGGCATTACGCCAGTAGCCTTTGTAGTCCATACCGTAGCCGAAGATGTAACGGTCAATACACGGCAAACCTACGTAGTTGGCCTTCAGGTCCGGGCGCGCCTTGCGGTCGTGGTCCTTGTCGATCAATACCGCGGTATGCACCTGACGGGCACCGGCGTGTTTGCAGAACTCGACGATCGCGCTCAGGGTGTGACCTTCATCCAGGATGTCATCGATGATCAGCACGTGACGGTCAATGAACGATACTTCTGGCTTGGCCTTCCAGAACAGGTCACCGCCTGTGGTTTCATTGCGATAGCGCGTGGCGTGCAAGTACGACGCTTCAAGCGGAAATTTCAGATGGGTGAGCAGCTTGCCGGAAAAAATCAGGCCGCCGTTCATCACACAAAATACCACTGGATTGGTCTCAGCCATTTCAGCCGTGATTTGCGCACCTACGCGGGCAATTGCCACCTCGACTTCAGCTTCGGTGTACAGGCAGTCAGCCTCTCGCATGATTTGACGGATATGCTCGAGATCAGCAGACATGACGCTCTCCAGGGGGGGTTGTGCAAGAAAAGCGGGCAAAGGTACGCATCCGCATGGCTCAGATCAAGCATTTATGGACTAACGTGCAGTAATGTCTGTAGGACATCACCCCGGATTAGATTAATCTAGGCCGCTTTTTTTGCCTGCCCAACCGGAGCCTTTACTTATGCCCATCCGTGAGATCCGCCATCCGCTGATCCGTCACAAGCTCGGCCTTATGCGCCGCGCAGACATTAGCACGAAGAACTTCCGTGAGCTCGCTCAGGAAGTCGGCGCGTTGCTGACCTACGAAGCCACCAAAGACCTGACCCTCGAAACTTACGAGATTGAAGGCTGGTGCGGCACCGTCCAGGTTGAAAAAATCGCTGGCAAGAAAATTACCGTCGTACCGATTCTGCGTGCGGGTATCGGCATGCTCGAAGGCGTACTCAGCCTGATTCCAGGCGCTAAAGTCAGCGCTGTCGGTATTGCCCGTAACGAAGAAACCCTCCAGGCCCACACCTACCTGGAAAAGCTGGTGCCGGAAATCAACGAGCGTCTGGCGATGATTATCGACCCGATGCTGGCCACTGGCTCCTCGATGGTTGCAACCATTGACCTGCTGAAAAAAGCCGGCTGCAAAGAGATCCGCGCCATGGTGCTGGTTGCTGCACCAGAAGGGATTGCTGCGGTTGAAGCCGCTCACCCTGACGTGACCATCTACACCGCCTCTATTGATGAGCGTTTGAACGAGCACGGCTACATCATTCCGGGCTTGGGCGATGCCGGCGACAAGATCTTCGGCACCAAGCAAAAGGACGTATAACATGCAGGACGAGTTCAACGACCCGCTCTGGCGCCAGATTATCTCTGGCGCACAGATGCTCTTCGTGGCCTTTGGCGCGTTGGTGTTGATGCCACTGATTACCGGCCTCGACCCCAACGTTGCACTGTTCACGGCGGGTCTCGGGACTCTGCTGTTCCAGATCGTGACCCGCCGCCAGGTGCCGGTCTTTCTGGCTTCGAGTTTCGCTTTCATTACCCCGATCATTCTCGCCAAGGGCCAGTTCGGCCTGGCCGCGACCATGGGCGGCGTAATGGCAGCCGGTTTCGTGTACACCTTTCTCGGTTTCGCGGTAAAGCTTAAAGGCACCGGCTTTATTGATCGCCTGCTGCCACCCGTGGTGATTGGCCCGGTGATTATCTCGATTGGCCTGGCAATGGCGCCCATCGCTGCGCATATGGCCATGGGCCGCGCTGAAGATGGCTCCGAGCTGATCCACTATCAAACCGCCATGATGATCTCGATGCCAGCGCTGCTGACCACCTTGATCGTGGCTGTATTCGGTAAAGGGATTTTCCGTCTGGTGCCAATCATTGCCGGTGTGCTGGTGGGTTTTGGCATGGCGTTCTACTTCGGGGTCGTCGACACCGCCAAGATCGCCGCGGCGCCCTGGTTCGCCATGCCGCACTTCACCGCTCCCGAGTTCAACTGGCAGGCGATTCTGTTTATCGTTCCCGTGGCACTTGCCCCGGCCATCGAACATATCGGCGGCGTAATTGCCGTGGGCAGCGTAACCGGTCGTGACTACCTGAAAAAACCGGGCCTGCACCGCACGCTGTTCGGTGACGGCATCGCTACCACCGCTGCTGGCCTGCTGGGCGGACCGCCCAACACTACCTACGCCGAAGTAACGGGCGCAGTGATGCTGACCAAGAACTACAACCCGAAAATCATGACCTGGGCGGCGATCTTCGCCATCAGCCTGGCTTTTGTCGGTAAGTTCGGCGCGCTGCTGCAAAGTATTCCAGTGCCAGTGATGGGCGGAATTCTGTGCCTGCTGTTCGGTTCGATTGCCGCTGTAGGCATGAACACCCTGATCCGCCACCAGGTTGACCTGAGTGAAGCGCGCAATCTGGTGATCGTGTCGGTAACGCTGGTATTCGGGATTGGCGGTGTGCTGATCGGTACAGGCATGGGCCCGGAAGACTTCGGTCTCAAGGGCATCGCGTTGTGCGCCATCGTTGCGATAGCGCTTAACCTGATCCTGCCGGGCAATGACAGCTGGAAGCACAAGAAAGGTGGTGGGCCGGTTATCTGAATCGACCTGACAACCTAAGTATCTGATGTGGGAGCTGGCTTGCCAGCTCCCACATCAGATAACCGCTACTACAGCGCCAACGGCGCTCTTTCACACAATGTATTCAATGCCTTTGCCCATTGCGGGTTGTCATTGAGACACGGCACCAGCACCAACTCCTCGCCCCCCGCCTCAATGAACTGCTCGCGTCCGCGATCACCGATCTCTTCCAGGGTTTCGATGCAATCGGCCACAAACGCCGGGCACATCACCAGAATCTTTTTCACCCCTTGCTTGGCCAACGCATCCAGGCGCGCCTCAGTGTAGGGTTCGATCCACTTGGCCCGGCCCAGACGGGACTGGAACGCCACCGACCACTTGCCCTCAGGCAGCCCCATACGCTCGGCGAAGGCCTGGGCAGTACGCAAACACTGCGCCCGATAACAGGTCGCCAGGACAGCGGGCGAAGCATTTCGGCAGCAGTCTTCATTCTTGAAGCAGTGGTTGCCGGTCGGGTCCAGCTTGTGCAAATGCCGCTCTGGCAGGCCGTGAAAACTCAGCAGCAGATGGTCGTAATCCTGTTCCAGATGTGGCTTGGCGCTGGCGACCAATGCATCGAGATACTCGGGCTGATCGTAGAACGGCTGCACGATGGAGAACTGAACAGGCAGTTTTTTGCTCTTTACCACGCGCTTGGCTTCTTCAATCACCGTGGTCACGGTGCTGTCGGCAAACTGTGGATAAAGCGGTGCTAGCGTGACCTTTTTGATGCCCTGCTCAGCCAAACGGGTGAGCACCGTTTCAATCGATGGCTCACCGTAGCGCATGGCCAACTCAACCGGGCCCTGGGTCCACTCCTTGGTCATCGCCTTCTGCAAGCGGCGGCTGAGCTCTACCAGCGGCGAGCCCTCCTCCCACCAGATCGAGGCATAGGCATGGGCGGACTGCTCCGGGCGCTTGATCAGGATCAGCGATACCAGCAAACGCCGTACCGGCCACGGCAAGTCGATCACGTACGGGTCCATCAAAAACTGGTTCAAGTAGCTGCGTACATCCGCTACCGAAGTAGACGCCGGCGAACCCAGGTTAACCAGCAACAGCGCGTGGTCGGTCATGCAACATCCTATTTCAGAGGCGGGCGGCTACATCATCTAGCGCCGCACGCAAATCGGTGAACTGAAAAGTAAAACCGGCAGCCAGCAACCTTGCAGGTGTTGCCCGCTGACCACCCAATAACAAACCTGACATCTCGCCCAGCAGCACGCGCAAGACAAATGTTGGCATGGGCATAAACGCCGGACGGTGCAGTACGCGGCCCAGGGTTTGAGCGAACTCGGCATTGCGTACCGGGTGCGGCGCGCAGGCATTATAAGGACCGCTGGCGGCATTCTCATGCACAAGAAAATCAATCAGGGCAATTTGATCCTTGATATGAATCCATGGCATCCATTGCCGACCATTGCCTATCGGCCCGCCCAGCGCCAGTTTGAAAGGCAGTAGCAAGCGCGACAAAAAGCCGCCCTCGGCTGCCAACACCAGCCCCGTGCGCACCAGTACCACGCGCATGCCCAAGGCCTGCGCGCGTTGCGCGGTTTCTTCCCAGGCGATGCACAAGTGACTGGCAAAATCCTCGCTGACTGGCGGCGAGTCCTCTGTCAGCTCACGCTCGCCACCGTCGCCATACCAGCCAACGGCCGAGCCGGATACCAGCACCGATGGCCTGTGCTCACGGCTTTCAAGCCAGGCCAGCAGGGTTTCAGTCAGGGTGATGCGGCTGCTCCACAACAGGGCCTTGCGTTTACGCGTCCAAGGCCGGTCAGCGATGGGTGCGCCAGCGAGGTTGATCACCGCGTCAACGGGATCCTGCCCAAGCGCTTCAAGTGTGGCGATACCCTTGACCTGAGCACCGCACAATTGAGCCACTTGCTCAGGGCGCCGGCTCCACACACTGAGGCGATGGCCTTGCGCCAGCCAGTGACGACAGAGCTGACGCCCTATCAAGCCTGTACCGCCGGTCAGCAATATGTGCATGAGTTGATCCTCGTAAGGAGTTTTATCGGGAGCACTGGTCTATTTTTATACCAAGACCTTTTATCGGTCTTCGAGCTGACTTAAGAATAGGCCACATGGATCTGAAAGAAACACTAAAACCTATACTAACAAATAGAATTGTACAGGTATTGCCGACGGCGTAGTCTGTGCAAACAGAGAACGAGGCCATAATGACTGTACCTATCGCGATCATCGGCGCCGGCATAGCCGGGCTGGCAGCAGCAAACACTCTGCACAAGGCAGGACACGCGATTCATCTTTTCGATAAAAGCCGTGGTAGCGGCGGACGCATGTCGAGCAAGCGCAGCGATGTTGGGGTACTGGACCTGGGGGCTCAGTACTTCACCGCTCGCGACCGGCGCTTTGTCGATGAAGTCCAACAATGGCAAGCCAATGGCTGGGCCATCGAGTGGGAGCCACACCTGTACCACTATAAAAACGGTCAGTTGAGCCCCTCCCCTGACGAGCAGACCCGCTGGGTCGGCAAGCCACGCATGAGCGCCATTACCCGCGGCCTGCTAGGCCATCTGCCGGTGAGCTTTGCATGCCAGATCACCGACCTGATACGCGGTGAAAAGCATTGGCACCTGCTGGATGCCGAGGGTGGCGAACACGGCCCGTTCAGCCACGTCATCATCGCCACCCCGGCGCCGCAAGCCACGTCTCTGCTGGCCAGCGCGCCAAAACTGGCAAGCACTGCAGCAGGGGTAAAAATGGAACCTGCCTGGGCCGTCGCCCTGGCCTTTGAATCACCACTCGACACGCCGATGGAAGGCTGCTTCGTACAAGGCAGCCCGCTTGACTGGCTGGCCCGAAACCGCAGTAAACCAGGGCGTGACCACCAGCCTGACACTTGGGTTTTGCACGCGACCAGTGCCTGGAGCAAACAAAATCTCGACTTGCCTAAAGAGGCTGTCATCGAACAACTGCATGGCGCATTTGCCGAGCTAATGCACTTCCCTACCCCAGCGCCGATTTTCACCCTGGCCCACCGCTGGCTCTACGCCCGACCAGCCGCAGCCCATGAATGGGGAGCTCTGGCGGATTCCGACCTGGGCCTGTACGCCTGCGGCGACTGGTGCCTGTCGGGCCGTGTCGAAGGTGCATGGTTGAGCGGCCAGGAGGCTGCGCGCCGGTTGATCGAGCATCTGGATTAATACCCCGTAGCCGCTGGCTGCGTTCGGCAGCGGCTACGAGAGTTCTCGCCACCCACCCAAATACCTGTACAAGTAATTTGACTTGTACAACATCAGGCTTATGATGAACCAAGGTTGTACATCGAATAAAAGATGTACAAGTAATTCTTGGAGGTTCGTCACATGGCCAGCGCCGTCTCAACCCAGCACAAACCGAAAATCGCCATCAGCGCCTGCTTGCTGGGGGCCGAGGTTCGTTTCAACGGCGGGCATAAAGAGTCGCGGCTGTGCAGCCAGGCCCTGAGTGAACACTTCGAATTTGTCCCGCTCTGCCCCGAGGTCGCCATCGGCCTGGGCATCCCGCGCCAACCCGTGCGTCTGGTGGGCAGCCCTGCACAGCCACAAGCCGTAGGCAGTGTCGACAGCACGTTGAACGTGACCCAACCCTTGCACG
The DNA here is from genome assembly GCF_037055265.1 of Pseudomonas sp. ML2-2023-6. Classification (NCBI taxonomy): domain Bacteria; kingdom Pseudomonadati; phylum Pseudomonadota; class Gammaproteobacteria; order Pseudomonadales; family Pseudomonadaceae; genus Pseudomonas; species Pseudomonas sp. ML2-2023-6. The sequence goes on from NZ_CP146347.1 coordinate 5,067,706, forward strand.
ACTACGGGCTGGAGATGGCCGCCGCGCACACCGATATTAGCGGCTACATCTTTATGCAGAAGTCACCGTCCTGCGGCCTGGAGCGGGTCAAGGTCTATCAGGACGGCGGCCGCCCTGCCGAGTTGAGCGGGCGAGGCATTTACGCCCAAGCGTTTTGCGCCGCACACCCTGACTTGCCCGTGGAGGAAGACGGCCGATTGAATGACCCGGTTCTGCGCGAGAACTTCCTGACCCGGGTTTATGCGTACAGCGCCTGGCAGGCATTGCTCAAAACCGGGATCACCCGCCGCTCTCTGACAGATTTTCACGCCTGCTATAAATACCAGCTCATGGCCCACCACCCCGCGCAGTACAGAACACTGGGCAATATGCTGGGCCGTATTGGCAAAAACGACCCACGCGAGATCGCCTCGCAGTACTTCAGCGAACTGATGAAAGCGCTGAAACAATGTGCCACACGCCGCACCCACACCAATGTGCTGCAACACATCAGCGGCTACCTTAAGCAATCCATCAGCCCTGAAGACAAGCAGGAAGTGCAGCAATTGATTGGTCAGTACCTGCACGGCATCGTACCGCTGGTGGTGCCGCTGACCTTGCTCAAGCATCACTTTCGCCTGCATCCGCACCCTTATATTTCGCGCCAGGTTTACCTGCAGCCGCACCCGGAAAATCTCAGCCTGCGCAATGCGATCTGACCATGAATGACGACCGGATCATGCCCAATACCCCCGATGCCGACTATAGCCAGGCACTGGCTGAAGGCTGGCAGCCGATCCGGGAAGTGGCCCGTATCACCGGAGTAAATGCCGTGACCCTGCGCGCTTGGGAACGGCGTTACGGCCTGATCGTTCCGCACCGTACGGCCAAGGGCCATCGGCTGTTCTCGGCCGAACATATCCTGCGTATCCGACACATTCTGACCTGGCTCAATCGTGGAGTACCGGTCAGCCAGGTCAAACCGCTGCTCGATATTGCGCCAGCATTCCGTGAACCTGTCGGTAACGACTGGCAGGCGTGGCGCCAGGTCCTGACGCTGGCCATCACCGAACTGGCCGAGCGCAAGCTCGATGACAACTTTAATCAGGTCATGTCGCTGTATCCGGCACAAACGCTGTGCGAGCAGTTGCTGATCCCGCTGTTAAGCGAGCTGGAACAACGCTGGCAGGGCCAGTTCGGGGCGCAGCTGGAGCGAGTGTTCTTCAGTTCCTGGCTGCGCAGCAAGTTAGGTGCCCGGATCTACCACAACAATCGCTCGCTCAAAGGGGCGCCCATCCTGCTGATCAACCATTCGCCCCAGTATTTCGAAGCACACCTCTGGCTCACCGCCTGGCTGGTGAGCAGCAGCCATTGCCCGGTGGAGGTGTTCGACGCCCCCCTTCCCAACGGGGAGCTGGCATTAGCCGCTGAACGCCTCAAGTCTCCTGCGGTGGTGCTCTATTCGAGCCAGACCCTCAACCCCCAACAGCTGCCAAAGCTGCTCAATGGTATCGATTGCCCGACTCTGATTGCCGGACCAACGGTATGCATCCATAGCGCCGAGTTAGCCGTATGTACCACTGAAATCCCAGGATTGTTCCTGGCGCTTGATCCGCTTGAGGCCCATCAACGGCTCAGTCAGCTCGGACTCTTCTAGTCAAGGAATCAACATGCAACTGATCTGGCTGCGCAGCGATTTGCGCCACTACGACAACACCGCCCTGAGCGCCGCCGCCACACGCGGCCCAACCGTGGCCGTTTACCTCATCAGCCCTGATCAATGGCGGGCCCATGACGACGCGCCGTGCAAGGTCGACTTCTGGCTGCGCAACCTGCGCCCCCTGAGCGACAGCCTGCAGCAGCTCAATATCCCGCTGCTGATTCGTACCGCTGCAACCTGGGATCAGGCGCCGGCGGTCCTCCTTGAGTTGTGCCAGCAACTGGGTATCGAGGCGGTCCACGCCAACCAGGAATACGGGATCAACGAAACCCGTCGCGATAAAGCAGTGGCTCAAGCCCTTGACGCCAAGGGCATTGAATTTCACAGCTACCTCGACCAACTGCTGTTCCAGCCAGGCAGCATCCTGACGCAGTCCGGCTCGTACTTTCAGGTGTTTAGTCAATTTCGCAAGGTCTGCTACAACCGCCTGCACATGGCCATGCCGCAAATTGTCGCCAGCCCCAAGGCCCAAGCGCCGTTGCACATCACACGCGACTCCCTGCCTGAAACAGTTGACGGTTTTGCTGTGCCCGGTGCGGCGTTACGGGCGCTATGGCCTGCGGGGGAAGAGGAAGCTCGGCAACGTCTGGCGCAGTTTGCCGACGAACAGATTGAATACTACAAGGACCAGCGCGACCTGCCAGCCAGACCCGGCACCAGTCAGCTTTCGGCCTATCTGGCAGCGGGCGTTATCTCCCCCCGGCAGTGCCTGCATGCCGCCCTGCAAAGCAACAACGGTGAGTTTGAAAGCGGCAGCCCCGGCGTATCTACCTGGATCACGGAGCTGCTATGGCGCGAGTTCTACAAGCACATTCTGGTGGGTTACCCACGGGTCTCGCGGCACCGCGCCTTTCGCCCCGAAACAGAGTTTCTGCCGTGGCGTGACGCGCCCACTGAACTGGCCGCCTGGAAACAGGGCTGTACGGGCTTCCCGATCATTGACGCGGCCATCAGACAACTGCTGCAAACCGGCTGGATGCACAACCGCCTGCGTATGGTAGTAGCGATGTTCCTGACCAAGAACCTGTTGATCGACTGGCGTGAAGGCGAACGTTTTTTTATGCAGCACTTGATCGACGGCGACCTGGCCGCCAACAACGGCGGCTGGCAGTGGAGCTCTTCCACCGGCACCGACTCCGTGCCGTATTTTCGAATCTTCAACCCGCTGACTCAGTCAGAGCGCTTCGACCCCGAAGGTCGATTTATCAAGCACTGGCTGCCCGAACTGGCGGACCTGAATAAAAAACAGCTGCACAACCCCGCCTTGATTGGCGGACTGTTTGGCGTGGCCAATTACCCGGTCCCCATCGTTAACTTGAGCCAAAGCCGCGACCGCGCCCTGAGCGCTTTCAAAAATCTGCCATCACGCCAAATGCTGGAGGTGAGCCATGGCTGACGGGCGACGGATCTGGCTGACGGGCGCCAGCAGCGGGATTGGCGCGCACATGGCGCAGACATTGCTCGAAGGCGGCGCTCGGCTGGCATTGAGCGCCCGCACGCTGGAGCCCCTGAAAGCCTTGGCCGACCGTTACCCTGGGCAAGTTTTGCTGGTGCCCGGCGACTTGACCGACAGTGCGCAAGTACGCGAAATCGGCAAGCGCATCGCGCAAGCCTGGGGCGCACTGGACAGCGTGATCCTCAACGCCGGGACCTGTGAATATGTCGACGTCCGTCAGTTCGACGCGGCGCTGGTCGAGCGCGTGGTGCGCACCAACCTGCTGGCCAGCAGCTATTGCCTTGAAAGTGCGCTGCCTTTACTGCGCGCAGGTTCGCGCCCGCATCTGGTAGGGGTGGTCAGCTCCGTCACCTATTGGGCATTACCACGGGCCGAGGCGTACGGGGCATCGAAAGCGGGCCTGCGTTACTTGCTCGAATCGTTGCGTATCGATCTGGCTCAGGAAGGCATCGACGTCACCTTGGTCAGCCCTGGTTTTGTCGACACTCCGCTCACCGAAAACAATGACTTCCCAATGCCCATGCGCTGGTCCGCGCAAAAAGCTGCACGGCATATTTGCCAGCGCCTGGACAAACACCCGCTGGAAATCGCATTCCCCACAGTATTTATCGCCACCTTGCGGTTGTTGGCAAACTTGCCAAAACGCCTGCAAGTGGCGCTAGGCAAACGCCTGGCAAGGACCTCAGACGGTAAGCCATCATGAAAATCGCGATCATTGGCAGCGGCATTTCGGGGCTGACCTGCGGCTACTTGTTGCACAAGGAACACGATATCAGCGTGTTCGAGACCAGTGACTGGGTAGGCGGCCACACCCACACCGTATGGGTGAACGTCGAAGGGAAAACCTATGCCGTGGACACTGGGTTCATTGTATTCAACGACTGGACTTATCCCAATTTCATCAAGCTGATGGACCAGTTGGGGGTTCGCTCAAAAGCCACTGAAATGAGTTTTTCAGTGCACGACACTGACAGCAAACTCGAATACAACGGCAATACCCTCAATAGCTTGTTTGCCCAGCGCAGCAACCTGTTGTCGCCCAGGTTCTGGGGCATGTTGCGCGATATTTTACGTTTCAATCGCCAAGCCATTCGTGATCTGGACGAACAGCGTATTGCCAGCGACACCCAACTGGGCGACTACCTGCAACAACAGGGTTATGGGTCGCGCTTTATCGAGCACTATATCGTTCCGATGGGGGCCGCAATCTGGTCCATGTCATTGGCCGATATGCTGACCTTTCCGCTGCAGTTTTTTGTGCGTTTCTTCAAGAATCACGGTTTGCTCAGCGTCAGCAATCGCCCGCAATGGCGTGTGATTGAAGGCGGCTCAAGTGCTTACATAAAACCGTTGATCGCAGGCTTTTCCGACCGAATTCGTCTCAATTGCCCGGTCATGCAGGTAGCGCGCAATGAACAGGGGGTTCTTGTACATAGCGCCAGGGGCACTGAATACTTCGATAAGGTGATCTTTGCCTGCCATAGCGACCAGGCCCTCAGCCTGCTGGCCAAGCCCTCGACCGCAGAGAAGCAAATCCTGGGGGCGATGCCCTATTACAATAATGACGTAGTACTGCACACCGACACCCGCCTGCTGCCGGACCGGAAACTGGCATGGGCCAGCTGGAATTATCGATTGGGCGCAGCAGGGCAAAAACGTGCGGCTGTGACCTACAACATGAATATCCTGCAAGGTATTCAGAGCGACGCGACTTTGTGCGTCAGTCTCAATCAAACCTCAGCGATTGATCCGTTCAAAGTACTGGCCAGCTACACCTATGCCCACCCGCAATACAGCCTGGACGCCGTTGCCGCACAAGCGCGCTGGAAAGAATTGCTGGGCGAGCAGCACAGCTATTTTTGCGGTGCCTATTGGGCCAGCGGCTTTCATGAGGATGGCGTGGTCAGCGCCTTGCGCGTGGCCCAAGCCTTTGGCCAGCACCTATGAACAGCGCCCTGTACAGCGGCTGGATTGCCCATCGACGCTTTGCGCCGACCATCCATGCGTTCCGCTATCAGATCGGTCTGTTGTATCTGGACCTGGATGAGCAAGACGCTGTACTCGGGCTATCACCGCTGGCCGGAAAAAGCCGCTTTGCACCCTTCTCCTTTCGTGAAACCGATTACCTGAAAACCTTCACCACAACCGGCATGCGCTTGATTGACGCGGTTCGCCAGCAAGTAAGTGCTGCTTTAGGGCATACGCCGCAAGGCTCGATCTGTTTACTGACACAAGCCCGCAGCTGGGGGCTGTCCTTCAACCCGGTGAGTTTCTTTTACTGCTACGAGGCTGACGGAAAACTGGCCGCCATCTTGTGCGAAGTCACCAATACGCCTTGGCGCGAACGCTATCACTACGTGCTCCCGACTCAGGGGGACGGTTTTCAGCATGCCGTCGTGGCCAAGGCCTTTCACGTCTCGCCCTTTCTGCCACGGGATCTGGAATACCGCATGAGTTTCAGCCCGCCACAGGCCCGCCTCGGGGTGCATATGGCCGACTGGCAGGGGGAGCTGAAACTGTTTGATGCCACCCTCAACCTGCAGCGCAGCACGCTGGACCGCGCGGGGCTACATCGCTATTTGCGGCAGTTTCCGTGGATGACTGCAAAAACCTGTCTGGCCATTTACTGGCAAGCCTTGCGCCTGTTTCTCAAGCGCACACCGATTTTTTCCCATCAGGCCGCCGACGGCGCCTTTCGCATTGCCGCCCTGCAACCCAAGGATAAACGCCATGAAGAGCCCTAGCCTGGTGAGCAAATCCTCACTATCGACTACCCACAATCTGACCAGCGCGTTGCTGCGCCGTGGGGTCATGCGCCAACTCGGCCAGTTGAAAAATGGCCATTTGGTTGTCATCGAAAATGGCGAACGCCTGATGTTCGGTGACAGCACTGCGGGCCTGGTCGGCGAAGTACAGATTCATGATGCAAGCCTGTGGGGCATGATCGCCAGCAACGGCTCGATTGGTGCCGGTGAAGCCTTTATTCACGGTTACTGGAGTTCCCCCGACCTCACCAAAGTGATCCGGGTGCTGGTCAGCAATATGGAGGTGCTCGATGCCATGGAGGGTGGCCTCGCCCGTCTGGGCCGCCCACTGATACGCGGCCTGCACTGGATCAATCGCAATACCCGCAAAGGCTCGCAAAAAAACATTGCCGCACATTACGACCTGGGCAACGAGATGTTTGAACAGTTTCTCGACCCCACGATGATGTATTCAGCGGCACAGTTTTTAAGTGCTGACGACACCCTGGAACAAGCACAACTCAATAAGCTTGAGCGCATCTGTCAAAAGCTCAACCTCAAGCCCGAAGACCACTTGCTCGAAATCGGCACTGGCTGGGGCAGCATGGCGCTGTTCGCAGCGCAGCATTACGGTTGTAAGGTCACGACCACGACGCTGTCCAAAGAGCAATTCGACTACACCAAAGCCCGGGTTGACGCATTAGGCTTACACGATCAGGTGACCTTGCTGCTGGAGGATTACCGCGATCTGACAGGGCAATACGACAAGCTGGTGTCGATCGAAATGATCGAAGCGGTCGGGCATCATTTTTTGCCCAGTTACTTCAAACAATGCTCCCACCTGCTCAAGCCACATGGGCTGATGCTGTTGCAGGCCATCACCATTCGCGAACAGCGTTACGAGCAAGCCAAAAGCAGCGTGGACTTTATCCAGCGCTACATTTTCCCAGGTGGCGCGCTGCCCAGCGTAAAAAAAATGCTCGAAATTGTCGGCAAGGACACTGACATGAATCTTATGCACATGGAGGATTTTGGCCTGCACTACGCTAAAACCCTGCGTCTGTGGCACGAGAACTTTCGTCGTGCCCACGGTCGATTAACAGAACTGGGCTACGACGAATACTTTCTGCGCCTGTGGGAGTTTTACCTTTGCTACTGCGAAGGTGGCTTTCTGGAGCGCAGCATCGGCACCGCACAATTGTTGCTGGCCAAACCTGCGGCCATGCCCGAGCCATTGCTCGGCCGGTTTAATGCTTAAGAACCTTATCAATGCCGGGCTGTTCCAGCTCGGCTGGTTTGCCTGTGTACTGGGCGGCAATAGCCTGTGGTTACTGCTGGCAGGCGGCGCGCTGTTGGCGCATCTGCTGTGGATAAGTCGCTCATTGGCGCAAGTCCGTTTAATCGCCGTCGTGTGCGTGCTCGGCAGCACGGTGGACGGCCTGCTGCTGAATGCCGGCGTTTTCGCCTTCAAGCAAGCCGGGGTTTTGATTCCGTTCTGGCTGGTGCTGTTATGGGCACTGCTGGCCATCACCTTGAACCATTGCCTGGCATGGACCGCAAAGCCGTTGTGGCGCGCTATTTTGCTGGGCGCAATCGGTGGGCCGTTATCGTATTACGCGGGGCAAAGGCTGGGCGCGGTGCAATTTCCACTGGGCCTGTGGCCGACTCTGCTTGGGTTGAGCCTGTTGTGGGCGGGATTGTTTCCGTTGTTAAGCACCTGTAGCCGCTGGCTGCGATAAGGGCCGCAGGCCATCAACATACCGGGCCCACTACGCGGGCCATAGCAGCCTTCGGCAGCGGCTATATCTCTGCGTTCATCAGCACATCCACACCTGATCGCAGCTCTGCCTTACACTGCGCGCCTATGACCAACATCCCCCTGACCGAAATTACCGAACCCGCCGTCACCTGCTCGACGTGTGCGGCGTGCTGCTGCCAACTGGAAGTGATGCTGATCACCGACACGGGTGTGCCCGAGCGCTTTATCGACAACGATGATTGGGGCGGCGAAGTGATGCTGCGCCTGGATGATGGCTGGTGTGCGGCCCTGGATCGCAACACCATGATGTGCACCATCTATGAGAAACGCCCGCTGATTTGTCGCGAGTTCGAAATGGGCGAAGTCGAGTGCCTCAATGAACGCCAGGGCATTGCGACGGCGTATCGCTGAGAGGGGGCAGGGTTACAGCGCCATCGTGTAGTGCAGCGCATAGCTTTCTACGCCATCGTTGGTGCTGGAGATCCCGGCATTGGAGTAGTGGGTCGCGCGAATCCCGACCTCATGACCACCCGCAAAGCGCAAGCCAAAACCAAGCCGGTCTTCAAACTGGAATGCTGTTCCCAGCCTGTTGCCTTCGACTTCGGTGTGGGTGAACAACGCAACGCCGATCCCGGCCTCGACATAGGGTTTAACCCGCTCACCGGCAAATTCGTATACGAATACTGGCGAGAACGACAAGCTATTGCTCGCGGATGATTTATCACCTTCCCAGTAGGTGTAAGCCCCGTCCCAATAACCTGTAAGACGCCCAATATCACTTTGCAGCCAGCTTTTGTCCCAATCGGACTTCAAACCAAGACGATACGTCATGGTCGATTCGCTGGTGTGCCCTACCCCAAACTCAAGCCCGGCAGCCTGTGCGGTGAAACTGTGCCCCAGTGCCGCGGCTGCAATCGCAGCCAAACAAAACAGTCGCTTCATAAGAAAATCCTATTTTCATATGCCAATGTCAGTTGTTATGCGCTTCATCAGGCAGGCGCGCTGAAGCAGATTTCTGATTTTTTACAGACCGAAGCTTCGCACAACGCCAGATTTATTCCATAACACAGGTAGGATTTTTCCTAGGTGTTCAGGAGAGGCGCTGGTCCAGAACTGAGCTTCACGGGGTGGGCCGCTCGCCAGCAGCTCTCGTTCGGCCAACAACCGCTGAAGCTGGCGCGCCACGGCGGCACCGGTATCGATCAGGCTGATCGAAGGCGGGAGCATCTGACTCAGCAGAGGCTTGAGGAAGGGGTAATGGGTGCAGCCCAGAATAATGGTGTCGCAACCCGCTGCCAGCAGCGGCTCTACATAGCTGCGCAACAAGGTGCGCAATGCGTCGCTGTGCAGGTCACCAGTCTCGATCAGTTCCACCAGGCCCGGACACGGCTGGGTGATCACCCGCACATCGTTGGCAAAACGATCAAGCAAAGCGGCAAATTTGGCGCTTTGCAATGTACCGGTGGTCGCGAGCACCCCCACCACACCGCTGCGAGTAGCTGCCGCTGCCGGTTTGACCGCAGGTTCCATTCCGACCATGGGCCAGTCGGGGTAACGCTGACGCAAATCCGCGACCGCCGCCACCGTCGCGGTATTACAGGCCAGCACCAGAGCCTTGGCACCCTGGCGCTGAAAAAAGTCAGCCACCACCGCACAGCGCTGGCGAATGAATTCGGGGCTTTTTTCGCCATAGGGGATATGCCCACAATCAGCCACGTAGAGCAGCGATTCATGGGGCAATAGTGCGTGAATTTCCTTGAGTACCGACAAGCCGCCGACGCCGGAGTCGAAAACGCCAACCGGCGCTTCACTCATGGCCAACACCACACACGCTGCACGCAGGGTCGCGCTTGACCCGCAACTCGCGAAAACGCGTGCTCAAAGCATCGATCAATAACAAGCGGCCCACCAGAGGCTCACCAAAACCGGCCAGTACCTTGAGCGCTTCAAGGGCTTGCAAGCTGCCGACCAGCCCCACCAACGGGCCAAGAACTCCGGCCTCGCTGCAAGTCAGTTCCGCTTCGCTGCCGTGCCCGTACAAGCAGTGGTAACAGGGGCTGGCGGGCTGACGCGAATCAAATACCGACAGTTGCCCTTCAAGGCGAATCGCCGCGCCACTGACCAGTGGTTTGCGCGCCACGACACAGGCTTTGTTCACCGCTTCACGGGTAGCAAAGTTGTCGCAGCAATCGAGTACCAAATCCACCGCGGCAACGGCATCGGCCAGCGAGTCGGCATCCAGCGCCGATCGGTGAGCGACCAGTTTGATATGCGGATTGATCAGGTGCAGGCGGCGCAACGCGGAGTCGACCTTGCTCTCGCCGACATTGGCGGTGTCATGAATGATCTGGCGTTGCAGGTTGGTCAAATCGACGTTGTCGAAATCGGCCAGGTGCAGCTCACCGACCCCAGCGGCTGCGAGATAGAGCGCGACGGGCGAGCCAAGCCCGCCCAGGCCGATAATCAGCACACGGCTGTTTTTCAGCTTCAACTGACCGTCGATATCGACCTGTTGCAACAGGATCTGTCGGCTATAGCGCAACAGTTCCTCATCGGTCAGCACGGCAGGCGACCCAACGTGATGCGTTCATGTCCACCCAGGTCCTTGCGGCTTTCGACCTGTGCAAAACCTGCGTCCTGCAACAGTTGGCGAACAGCCGTTGCCTGGTCGTAGCCGTGTTCCAGCATCAACCAGCCACCCGCATTCAGGTGCTGGGCAGAGGCCGCGATGATCTCGCGGATATCGTCCAGACCATCAGCACCGGCGACCAGCGCACTTTCAGGCTCAAAACGCACATCGCCTTCGGCCAGATGAACGTCACCGGCGGCAATGTAGGGCGGGTTGCTGATGATCAGATCAAAACGTTGGTCGGCCAATGCGCTGAACCAGTGACTGGTAAACACATTGACGTTTTCGAGCTGCAAACGCTGGCGATTGCGCTCGGCCAGCGCCACGGCTTCAAGCACACGGTCAACCGCGGTTACGTGCCAAGCGGCGCGTTCACTGGCTAAGGCCAGCGCGATTGCACCGCTGCCGGTGCCCAAGTCCAACACTTTGGCCGGGCTTGCGGGCAGCAGGGCCAGCGCCGTTTCGACCAACAGCTCGGTGTCCGGGCGCGGAATCAGTGTATGCGGCGCCACTTCCAGATCCAGGTTCCAGAAGCCCTGTTGCCCCAGAATGTAGGCCACCGGCTCACCGGCCCGGCGACGCAGCAAGTATTCGGCGAAGGTCAACGCCGATTCGCTGCTGACAATTTTCTCGGGCCATGTGTGCAAATAACTGCGCGACTTGCCCAGGGCAGCGGCCAGTAGCAGCTCCGCATCGAGACGGGCAGTTGGTGAATCAGGCAGTTCAGCAGCACGTAACAAGCTGGCAATAATAGTCATTTATTCACCCAGGGCTGTCAGTTGATCAGCCTGAAACTCCGCCAATAGTGGCTCAATAACGGCATCAACACCGCCAGCCAGTACGTCATCCAGGGAATACAGGGTCAGGTTGACGCGATGGTCGGTCACTCGCCCCTGCGCGAAATTGTAAGTGCGGATGCGCTCGGAACGATCTCCCGAACCCACCAGCGACTTGCGCTCGCTGGCAATGGCATTGGCCGCAGCGCTGGTTTGCTGATCATTCAACTTGGCCGAAAGCCAGGACATCGCCCGCGCCCGATTTTTATGCTGGGAGCGCTCTTCCTGACACTCCACCACAATGCCCGAGGGCAAGTGGGTGATGCGAATCGCCGAGTCGGTCTTGTTGACGTGCTGACCACCCGCGCCCGAAGAACGGTAGGTATCAACGCGCAAATCGGCCGGGTTGATCTCGATGGCTTCTTGCTCGTCCGGCTCGGGCAACACGGCGACGGTGCATGCGGAGGTATGGATACGACCCTGGGATTCGGTGGCGGGCACACGCTGTACGCGGTGCACACCCGACTCGAACTTCAGCTTGCCGTACACATTCTCACCTTCGACACGGGCAATGACTTCTTTATAGCCGCCATGCTCACCGCTGTTTTCCGACAGAATTTCCAGCTTCCAGCCGCGACGCTCTGCGTAGCGCGAATACATGCGAAACAGATCGCCCGCAAAAATGGCCGCTTCATCGCCCCCCGTTCCGGCGCGAATTTCAAGGAATACGTTGCGCCCGTCATTCGGGTCCTTGGGCAACAGCATGCGCTGCAGGTCTTTTTCCAGTTCGATCAACCGTTCTTTGGCTTCGCGAACTTCTTCGACCGCCATTTCACGCATGTCGGGGTCGTTATCCTTAAGCAACGCCTGGGCGCCTTCAAGGTCGGCCTGCACTTTGAGCCACAGCCCGTAAGCTGTAACAATGGGTTCAACTTCCGCGTATTCCTTGGAATAGGCACGGAATTTGGTTTGATCAGAAATGACTTCGCCATCGCCAAGCAGTGCGGTCAGTTCTTCAAAACGGTCCTGGAGGATGTCCAGCTTATTAAGCAGTGACGCTTTCATTACAATTTTTTATCCGCAGAGCTATGCGATGAGCCCTCACCGAGGGCAAAAAGTTCTTGGGCCATGGCCAACGCATCGAGGCGGCCTTCGGCGGAAAGCTTTTTCAGCTGCACGCTGGGTGCATGCAGCAATTTATTAGTCAGGCCACGCGCCAGTTGTACCAGCACATCTTCAGGGTTGCTGCCATTGGCAAGCATCCGCTGGGCCTTTTGCAGTTCTTCGTCCCGCAGACGCTCGCTTTGCTGACGATAGGCTTTAAGCACATCAACCGCCGCCAGTTCACGCAAACGCACCATAAAGTCGTCAGCGCCGATGCTCACCAGTTCTTCGGCCGCCTGGGCAGCGCCCTGACGACTCTTGAGGTTTTCGGCAACCACTTCGTGAAGATCATCGACGGTATAGAGGTAAACGTCGTCCAACTCGCCGACTTCTGGCTCGATATCGCGGGGAACAGCGATGTCGACCATGAAAATTGGCTTGTGCTTGCGCAGCTTCAAGGCGCTTTCGACGGCCCCTTTACCCAAAATCGGCAACTGGCTGGCCGTGGAGCTGATCACGATATCGCTGTGTACCAGCTCCTGGGGAATATCCGACAGCAGCACGGCGTGGGCACCGAACTGTTCAGCCAGAGTACTTGCGCGCTCCAGAGTACGGTTAGCCACCACGATGCGCTTGACCCCAAGGTCATGCAGGTGGCGGGCGACCAGGGTAATGGTCTCGCCCGCTCCGATCAGCAAGGCCTGGCTGCGCTGCAAATCACTGAATATCTGCTTAGCCAGGCTCACAGCAGCAAACGCCACAGAAACCGGGTTTTCGCCAATGGCAGTGTCGGTGCGCACTTGCTTGGCCGAGTTGAAGGTCGCTTGAAACAAACGCCCCAACAAAGGCCCGACAGTGCCCGCCTCACGTGCCACGGCGTAGGCTGATTTCATCTGGCCGAGAATTTGCGGCTCGCCCAGCACCAGAGAGTCCAGGCCCGAGGCCACGCGCATCATGTGACGAACGGCAGCATCGTCTTCGTGGATGTAGGCGCAAGCCTGCAACTCTTCGAGGCTCAGCTTGTGATAGTCCGCCAGCCATTGCAGTACGCTGTCAGGCGAAAGGTGGTCCTGCTCTATATAGAGCTCACTGCGATTGCAGGTGGAGAGGATCGCAGCTTCGCGACTGTCGGTTAGGCGGCAGAGCTGCTGCAAGGCCTCAACCAACTGCTCGGGAGTAAAAGCCACGCGCTCGCGGACGTCTACTGAAGCAGTCTTGTGGTTAATACCGAGTGCGAGGAAGGCCATTCAAGATCGCTGATGATGACGAGAAGCCGGCAATTGTCCTACTTCGCCAGATTGAGAACAACCATTGCTGACTATTGTCTCTATAGTTAAGGTCTGTTGAACACATCAACAGCCCCAAGATATCGATAGTCGCAGCTGTTATGGTTTGCACCATCGCATGTGTCATGATGCCCGGACCGCAGGTAAGTCGCCCATCTCTTATATGAATAGATCCTCCGCGTTGCTCCTCGCTCTCGTCCTTCTCAGTGGCTGCCAGGCTTTGGCCCCCACGTCCCCGGATGATTCATCACCGGCTGAAGACGCTACCTCCGCCCCGGAAAAACCCACGGTCTACAGCTCGTTCAGCGAAGAAACGCTGTACAGCCTGTTGAGCGCCGAGTTGGCCGGTCAACGTAATCGTCTGGACATTGCCCTCGACAACTACGTGACGCAGGCGATCAACACGCAAGATCCGGGCATCTCTGAGCGGGCCTTCCGTATCGCCGAGTATCTGGGCGCCGATCAGGCCGCACTCGATACATCGCTGATCTGGGCCAAAAACGCCCCGGACGATCTTGAGGCGCAACGGGCCGCGGCCATTCAATTGGCGCGCAATGGTCGCTATGACGATTCCATGGCGTACATGGAAAAAGTCTTGCAGGCCAAGGGCGACACTCACTTCGATTTCCTCGCATTATCGGCAGTAGAGACAGATGCAGAGACCCGAGCGGGCCTGCAGAAAAGTTTTGACAGCTTGCTGGCCAGGCATCCGGACAACGGCCAGCTGATTTTCGGCAAGGCCTTGTTGATGCAACAGGACGGTGATGCCGAAGGCGCACTTAAACTGCTGGAAAAAAATCCGCCCCAGGACGGTGAAGTCGCCCCGCTGTTGTTGCGAGCACGCTTGCTGCAAAGCCTCAATCGCGGCGATGAAGCGCTGCCACTGCTGAAAAAAAGCATTCGCCAATACCCTGACGACAAGCGTCTGGGGCTGACGTATGCCCGCACTCTGGTCGAACAGAACCGCATGGACGAGGCCAAGGTGCAGTTTGCCAGCCTGGTCCAGCAGTACCCCGAAGACGATGAGCTGCGCTTTTCCCTGGCACTGGTTTGCCTCGAGGGCAAGGCCTGGGACGAGGCTGAAGGCTATCTGCAAGAACTGATTGAGCGCGATAGCCATGTCGACTCGGCGCACTTGAACCTGGGCCGGATCGCCGAAGAACGCAATGACCCTCAGGGTGCGCTCAACGAGTACGCATTAGTCGGCCCCGGCAATGAGTACCTGCCAGCACAACTGCGCCAGGCGGATATCCTGGTCAGCCACGGGCGTGGCGCTGAAGCAGCCAAAAACCTGGCGGCAGCTCGTGATGCGCAACCCGACTACGCGATTCAGTTGTACTTGATTGAATCTGAAACCCTGTCGGCGAATAACCAGACGGAGCGCGCCTGGAGTGTCCTGCAACAGGCACTCAAGCAATACCCTGACGACTTGAATCTGCTGTATTCACGCGCAATGCTCGCCGAAAAGCGCAACGATCTTGAGCAAATGGAGCGAGATCTGCGCGCCATTATCAAACGCGAGCCTGACAATGCCATGGCATTGAATGCCTTGGGTTATACGCTTTCGGATCGAACCACGCGCTACGCAGAAGCCAAGGCACTGATCCAGCAAGCCTATGAACTGAACCCGGATGACCCGGCCGTACTCGACAGCCTGGGCTGGGTGAACTTCCGCCTTGGCAATCTCGATGAAGCCGAACGCTTGCTGCGCCAGGCGCTGGAACGCTTCCCGGATCAGGAAGTCGCCGCTCACTTGGGTGAAGTGCTGTGGGCAAACGGTAAGCAGCGTGAAGCCAAAAAAATCTGGGGCACTTTTCTTAAGGAAAACCCTGACAGCCCTATCCTGCGCAAAACTATCTTGCGCCTGACCGGATCCGAGAATCTTTAACCATGTTTTTCCGTCATTTGCGCCATCTTGTCGTTTTTAGCCTGATTGCCTTGCTCGCCGGTTGTGCGGGCTTTGGTGCCCGCGAGTCAGTTGAAGGCCACGGCAGCCCTGCCCTGTGGTCGGCGCACAAACAACAGCTGAGCCAACTCGACGGCTGGCAAATCAACGGTAAAGTCGGAATTCGCGCCCCAAAAGACTCAGGTAGCGCCACCCTCTTCTGGCTGCAGCGTCAGGACTATTACGATATCCGTCTTTCCGGGCCGCTGGGCCGGGGTGCTGCGCGCCTGACCGGGCGACCGGGCAGTGTCGTTCTGGAAGTCGCCAATCAGGGCCGCTACGAAGCACCAACACCCGAGCAATTGCTGGGTGAGCAACTGGGCTGGAGCCTGCCGGTGTCACATCTGGTCTGGTGGGTACGTGGCTTACCCGCGCCTGGCAGCAAAAGCCGGGTGACATTGAATGCAGATAGTCGCCTGGCCAACCTGGAACAGGACGGCTGGAAAATCGAATATTTAAGCTATGTCGAGCAGAACGGCTTCTGGCTGCCCGAGCGGGTCAAGCTGCACGGGCCGGATCTGGACGTCACATTAGTGGTTAAAGATTGGCAACCTCGTTTGTTGGGTCAATGAAATGCAAGACGGTCCAGATAAAAAAAGCCTGATTCTGCCCTCTCCGGCAAAACTTAACTTGATGCTGCACATCCTCGGCCGTCGAGAAGATGGCTATCACGAGCTGCAAACGTTGTTTCAGTTTCTCGATTACGGAGATGAAATGACCTTTGCCGTGCGTGACGATGGAATTATTCGTCTGCACACCGAATTCCCCGGCGTCCCTCACGACGACAATCTGATCGTGAAAGCGGCAAAAAAACTTCAGGAGCAATCCTGTTGCCCCTTGGGAATCGACATCCGGATAAAAAAAATTCTGCCCATGGGCGGCGGCATCGGCGGCGGCAGTTCAAATGCGGCAACCACCTTGCTGGGGCTCAACCATCTTTGGCAATTGGCCTGGGATGAAGATCGCCTGGCAGCGCTGGGCCTGAGTTTAGGGGCTGACGTCCCGGTTTTCGTACGTGGCCACGCCGCATTTGCTGAAGGCATCGGGGAAATTCTGACTCCCGCAGCACCGGAAGAACCTTGGTATCTGGTGCTTGTTCCGCAAGTATCTGTAAGTACTGCAGAAATATTTTCAGATCCTTTGTTGACACGTGACTCTTTGCCCATTAAAGTGCGCCCCGTTCCCAAGGGAAACAGCCGAAACGACTGCGAAGCAGTAGTGAAGGAGCGTTATCCAGAAGTACGTAACGCTTTGAATTTGTTAGGTAAATATACCGAAGCAAAATTAACTGGAACTGGAAGTTGTATATTTGGGGCCTTCCCAAACGAAGCAGATGCTGATAAAGTGCTGCACCTTCTGACAGACACCCTTACAGGGTTTGTAGCAAAAGGAAGCAACGTTTCGATGTTGCATCGCAAGCTACAAGATCTGGCAAAGGAAACGGGTACACGGTACTCGTAGCAACAGATACAGGGGCGTCGCCAAGCGGTAAGGCAGCAGGTTTTGATCCTGCCATGCGTTGGTTCGAATCCAGCCGCCCCTGCCATTTCTTATACTCATCCAGGTTACCCTCAGCCTTCAGGTACTGCGCGTGTCCAAGATGATGGTCTTTACGGGGAACGCTAACCCCGATCTGGCTCGGCGTGTCGTACGTCAGCTGCATATCCCACTCGGTGACATCTCTGTCGGAAAATTTTCCGATGGCGAAATTACCGCTGAGATTAATGAAAATGTCCGCGGTAAAGACGTTTTCATCATTCAGCCGACTTGTGCTCCGACCAACGATAACCTGATGGAACTCGTCGTGATGGCTGATGCCTTCCGCCGCTCCTCAGCTACTCGTATTACTGCTGTTATTCCTTACTTTGGTTATGCCCGTCAGGATCGCCGTCCGCGTTCCGCACGTGTAGCTATCAGCGCAAAAGTTGTCGCTGACATGCTTACCGTAGTCGGCATCGATCGTGTTCTCACGGTTGATTTGCATGCTGACCAAATTCAGGGTTTCTTCGATATTCCTGTAGATAACATCTATGGCTCCCCAGTTTTGGTGGATGACATCGAAGATCAGCGCTTTGAGAACCTTATGATTGTGTCCCCGGATATCGGCGGCGTCGTGCGTGCACGTGCTGTTGCCAAGTCCTTGGGCGTTGATCTGGGTATCATCGACAAACGCCGTGAGAAAGCCAATCACTCGGAAGTGATGCATATCATTGGTGATGTCGAAGGGCGTACCTGTATTCTGGTTGATGACATGGTCGATACCGCTGGCACTCTGTGCCACGCGGCTAAAGCCTTGAAAGAGCATGGCGCTTCCAAAGTGTTCGCCTACTGCACACACCCTGTGCTGTCGGGTCGGGCAATCGAGAATATCGAAAATTCCATGCTGGACGAGCTGGTGGTGACTAACACCATTCCGCTGTCCGCAGCCGCACAAGCCTGTACGCGTATCCGCCAGTTGGATATCGCACCGGTTGTGGCTGAGGCGGTTCGCCGCATCAGCAACGAAGAATCGATCAGCGCGATGTTCCGTTAAGGGCCCTGCCCTTCTCAGATATTTGCTGACGAAAAGCGCCCCGCCCCAGCAACCTGTTGGGGCGGGGCTTTTTTGCCCATACCGTCCATAGCGCTGGTCGCAAACGCTAGGCCGGATGTGGTTATTTTGGAGATACAACATGAACGATTTTACTCTGAATGCTGAAGTGCGTTCCGACCTGGGGAAAGGTGCGAGCCGCCGCCTGCGTCGTCTCGCAAGCCTGGTTCCAGCTGTAGTTTACGGTGGCGAAAAAGCCCCTGAATCCATCAGCATGCTGGCTAAAGAAGTTGCCAAACTGCTCGAAAACGAAGCTGCTTACAGCCACGTTATCGAACTGACCGTTGGCGGCGTTAAGCAAAACGTGATCATCAAAGCTCTGCAACGTCACCCGGCCAAAGGCCACGTGATGCACGCTGACTTCGTACGCGTTATCGCTGGTCAAAAGCTGACTGCAATCGTTCCAGTTCACTTCGTTGGTGAAGCTGCTCCGATCAAGAAAGGCGGCGAGATCTCGCACGTTGTTGCTGAAATCGAAGTTACCTGCCTGCCAAAAGACCTGCCTGAATTCATCGAAGTTGACCTGGCTAACGCCGAAGTCGGCTCGATCATTCACCTGTCGGACATCACCGCTCCTAAAGGCGTTGAGTTCGTAGCTCTGGCACACGGTAACGACCTGGCAGTAGCCAACGTTCACGCTCCACGTGTTGCACCAGAAGCAGAGTAATTCATTACTCTGCTGTTGGAGTTTTGAGAAACATCGCGAGCTAACACGCAGCGAGTAAAGCGGACAAGATCGCGAAGTTTACTCATGTAAACCCGCTTTTTTTGTCCGTTTTCGCCGCTACTGTCAGCGGCGATGTTATCCACAACTCCATAGAAGGGCCCTTGTCGTGACCGCCATAAAACTGATCGTTGGCCTGGGAAATCCAGGCACCGAATACGAACAGACCCGGCATAACGCAGGGGCCCTTTTTGTTGAGCGTCTCGCGTCGGCAAACGGGGTAAACCTCGTTGCAGACCGCAAATATTTTGGCCTGACCGGGCGTTTCAGCCACCAGGGTCAGGATGTTCGTCTGTTGATTCCCACCACCTATATGAACCGAAGCGGCCAAGCCGTCGCGGCGCTTGCC
This sequence comes from Pseudomonas sp. ML2-2023-6, assembly GCF_037055265.1. NCBI lineage: Bacteria > Pseudomonadati > Pseudomonadota > Gammaproteobacteria > Pseudomonadales > Pseudomonadaceae > Pseudomonas > Pseudomonas sp. ML2-2023-6. Next base: position 5,086,767 of record NZ_CP146347.1, read on the forward strand.
GGTTTCTACCGTATTGCGCCGGAATCCATACTGGTGGCCCACGACGAACTCGATCTCCTCCCCGGCGTTGCCAAGCTCAAGCTCGGTGGCGGCCATGGAGGTCATAACGGGTTGCGCGACATCATCGCGCAACTGGGAAACAACAATAATTTCTATCGTCTGCGGCTCGGCATTGGCCACCCAGGCGTCGCCAGCATGGTGTCCAACTTTGTTCTGGGTCGTGCGCCTCGCGCCGAACAGGAAAAACTGGACGCCAGCATCGATTTTGCCCTCGGCGTGCTGCCGGATATCCTCGCCGGGGAATGGAACCGTGCGATGAAAAACCTGCACAGCCAGAAGGCCTGACTCTACTCCTCGGGGAAAACACCATGGGATTTAACTGCGGCATCGTCGGCCTGCCTAACGTCGGCAAATCCACCCTGTTCAACGCCCTGACCAAATCCGGTATTGCGGCCGAGAACTTCCCCTTCTGCACGATCGAGCCGAACACCGGCATCGTGCCGATGCCCGACTTACGTTTGGACGCGCTGGCTGCCATCGTTAAACCGCAGCGCATCCTGCCAACCACCATGGAATTCGTTGATATCGCGGGCCTCGTGGCTGGCGCATCGAAAGGCGAAGGCCTGGGCAACAAGTTCTTGGCCAACATTCGTGAGACCGATGCTATCGCTCACGTGGTCCGCTGCTTTGAAGATGAGAACGTGATTCACGTTTCCAACAGCGTTGACCCGAAGCGCGACATCGAAATCATCGACCTTGAGCTGATCTTCGCCGACCTCGACAGCTGCGAAAAGCAACTGCAGAAAGTCGCGCGTAACGCCAAAGGCGGCGACAAGGATGCTGTGGCTCAAAAAGCCCTGCTGGAACAACTGATCGCGCACTTCACCTTGGGCAAGCCGGCTCGCAGCCTGATCAAGAACATGGATGCCGATGAGAAACAAATCATCAAAGGCTTCCACCTTCTGACCACCAAGCCTGTGATGTACATCGCCAACGTGGCTGAAGACGGTTTCGAAAACAACCCGCTGCTCGATGTGGTCATGGCCATTGCCGAAGAAGAAGGCGCAATCGTGGTTCCGGTCTGCAACAAGATCGAAGCTGAAATTGCCGAGCTCGACGACGGTGAAGAAAAGGACATGTTCCTTGAGGCCCTGGGCCTTGAAGAGCCAGGCCTTAACCGCGTAATTCGTGCCGGTTACGAAATGCTCAACCTGCAAACCTACTTCACTGCAGGCGTTCAGGAAGTTCGCGCCTGGACCGTTAAAGTTGGGGCTACCGCTCCGCAGGCAGCCGGTGTGATCCACACCGACTTCGAAAAAGGCTTTATCCGTGCTGAAGTAATCTCCTACGACGACTTCATCAAGTTCAACGGTGAAGCTGGCGCGAAAGAAGCTGGCAAATGGCGTTTGGAAGGCAAGGAATACATCGTTAAAGACGGTGACGTTCTGCACTTCCGCTTCAACGTGTAAAACATCACACGTATAAAAAACCGCGCTCAGGCGCGGTTTTTTTTGGCCTTGTATTTGATCTTCGCCATGAAGAGCACTCTGAAGGCCTGCCAGGGTCTATGGTTACTACCATCTGAATAAATGATCGGGAGCTTTAATGATTCCCCGCGCCAACTTCCTGCGTCGCCATGTCGATTCCTCAATTGAGAAGATCCGGACCCGCTGGTCCTCAGGCTGGCGTGATGCCCTCGCATCCGCCATCGCCGCCGCACTGGCCTGGATTCTCGCCACGCACTTGTTCGGTCACGTACATCCGGTGTTTGCCGCAATCAGCGCCGTCGTGTGCCTGGCCCCAGGCTTGCCCAGCCATGGCAAGCAAGCCATCGGGTTGATGGTGGGAGTGGCCACGGGGATTGTCGTGGGTGAAGCAGCCCTGTGGTTGCCTGACGGCTATCCGCTGCTGCGTATCGGCTTTGCCACCTTCTCGGCCATCGCCATCGCGGCGCTGTATGGCCTGGGGGCCGTAGTTCCGATTCAGGCAGGGGTTTCAGCCGTATTGATGCTTGCAGTCGGCCCTGAGGCCGCAGGCGTGGTCCGCATGCTGGATGTGCTCGTGGGCGCTGGCGTCGGCCTGGTGTTCAGCCAAGTCCTTCTCACCCCCAATCCAATCGGGATCATCGATAGCTCGGCCAAGGACCTACTGGAAAAACTCGCCAAAGGCTTCAGTAAAAGTCTGCAAGCACTGGAAGAAAAAGACGCCAGCAAAGCCGAAAACGCGGTGCTGATTTTCTCCCGAGCCCACGACAGCCTTATCGCCCTTGAAAACGGCATCAGCAGTGCACGCAACACCGCACGCTGGACGCTGCGCGGGCGCTTTGTATCACGGGAGGTCAAAGACATTGCCAAACGCTACGAGCGCCATGCGGTGCGCTTGTACGCCAGCTCGCTGCTATTTGCCGAAGCGTTCGCCGATGCACTGCGCAAGGAACAGGGGCCGCCCCCCGCCTCGCTGCACGAACGACTGGCCAGCGTGGCTTCAGGCTGCGCCGCAATCGCCAATGACAACGAGCATCCAGTATTGCTGCCGGTAGTGCCCATCGAAGTGGCGGATGCCGTGTCCGCGCCCTGGCAACTGTGCTTGCAACACTTGAGCACGGTTGAAAGCGCCCTGCTGACGTTTGGATTTATTACACAGAGCGACAAACCTTCTGCATAGCCACTTGAAAGCCCTTACGGGCTTCCAGGCGGCTACCTATTGGTTTCACACCTTTTTGGTTCGCGGCAGCAAAATAGCCAACACCCCGAACAGCGGCAAATAAGAGCACAGGGTGTACACATACTCGATGCCATGAATATCAGCCAGGTGCCCGAGCAAGGCGGCACCAATCCCGCCGAAGCCAAACATCAAGCCGAAGAAGATACCGGCGATCATCCCCACGTTGCCTGGCACCAGCTCCTGCGCGTACACCACGATTGCCGAGAATGCCGAGGCCAGAATGAAGCCGATGATGACGCTGAGCACGCTGGTCCAGAACAAGTCGGCATAAGGCAGCAGCAGCGTGAACGGCGCAACGCCGAGAATCGAGAACCAGATTACCGCCTTGCGCCCGATGCGATCGCCGATCGGACCGCCAAAAAACGTACCCGCCGCGACGGCCCCCAGGAACAGGAACAGATACAGCTGCGAGGTGGACACCGAAACGTCGAACTTCTCGATCAGAAAGAAGGTGTAGTAACTGGTCAGGCTCGCCATATAGAAGTACTTGGAGAACACCAGCAAGCCGAGTACCACCAACGCACCCAGCACTCGTTGCTTTGAGAGGCCATGAGTGGCCTTCTGCCCCGCCTTGAGCTTGAACAGGTTCAAATGATTGCGGTACCAGCGACTGATGACATACAGCAGCCCTACGGCGAACAGGGCAAACAGCCCGAACCAGGCTACGTTGCCCTGGCCAAAGGGAATGATGATTGCCGCAGCCAGCAACGGCCCAAAGGCCGATCCGGCATTACCGCCAACTTGAAAGGTCGATTGCGCCAAGCCGTAGCGCCCGCCTGAAGCCAGCCTTGCTACCCGAGAAGCTTCCGGGTGAAAGGTCGAAGAGCCGACACCGACCAGCCCTGCTGCCAACAGAATCAGCGGAAAACTGCCAACCTGGGACAGCATCAAAATCCCGACCAGAGTGCAAACCATACCGGCCGGCAGCAATAACGGATTCGGATGACGGTCGGTGTAGTACCCCACCCACGGCTGTAATAGAGATGCGGTAAGTTGGAACGTCAGGGTAATCAGTCCGATCTGGGTAAACGTCAGGTCATATTTGGCCTTGAGCATCGGATAGATCGACGGCAGTACTGCCTGGATCAGGTCATTGATCAGATGCGCCAAGGCCACTGCGCCGATAATGCGCATGACTAACGGGCTGGACTGGGGGGCAGAAGAGGACGCGGTTGTATTTGTTTGAGCGTTGCTAAGAGCCATTTGAGTTTCCGTACGACAGGTGAATGCGCGCTTGCAGGTACGTCAATGTGCCATTTTTTTACAAGATATTGCCATCCAAAGGCCGCAAAACCTTAAGCAGTTGATAGAACAAAGATTTTTTAAGATATTTGCTTGACACATGTCCCGTACGAGGGAATAATGCGCGCCATTGGCTACATAGCTCAGTTGGTTAGAGCATAGCATTCATAATGCTGGGGTCCGGGGTTCAAGTCCCTGTGTAGCCACCAAATACCGGTTTCACTACATCGCAAGATGAAAATGAAACCAACAAGAAGCCCGCCTAGTGCGGGCTTTCTTGTGTCTGGGCATCTCTCCTTGTCTCCCCCCCTATACCTTCCCCCTGCGTATCCTTCGTTAATAATCGAACCGAAGGGATACAAACCATGAGGCGCCCAGAGATCAAAAGACGCCCCCTTGTCTGACACTGCTCTGGCCAACCTGGAACCCGACACAAAGGAATACCGGGAACAGAACGGCAATGGGTTGTACTTCCGTGTTAAGCCTGATGGCCAGAAGTCCTGGCAATTACGCTACAAAACTCCGGCGGGCAAATGGAGCTGGATGGGGCTCGGGGGTTATCCGCTCCTACCCACACGCCACAGGTGCAGGCTTGCGCCGTAACCACTCCTGCCCCCCCGAACGCGTTGTAACGTGCGACCTGCAGGAAGCGTCCGTCGCACCTTGCATAATTGCGCGGGTGTCCACCTATCTGGCAGGCAGCAACTCGGCAAACGTAGCAACCAGGTGATCCATCACCACCCGCACCGCAGGAGACTTGCGAATGTCGGCGTGCACCGACATCCATAGGGGACGTGGTGAAGGGGGGGCATCCACGGATACTTTGACCAGTTCCGCATCCGCGTCACCGAGCAGGCAAGGTAGCAGGCTAAGGCCCAGGCCCGATCTCGTAGCCTGATATTGCGTCAGCACGTCGTTCGTCCGCAGCACAAAAGGACGCATGCCAGCGAAGTCCTGAAGCCAGCGCTGCTGGGGGATGTGGTCGAGGCTGGTTTCAAAACAGATGAAAGACCAAGTGTCGGGCAACGTATTTTCAGTTGCCGCATGGGCATAAAGGGCCAGCGGAAGCATCCCCACTTTTCGGACGATACGACTTTGCGTATCCGGTCGCACAAAGCCTAACGATATATCTGCCTCACCACGCTCGAGTGACACAACTGCTGATGTCGCACTCAGGACGACATGCAGTTCCGGGTAATTCGAACGTAGGCTGGCCAGGCTAGGCGCGATGACGAATGAAGTAAGAACCGGCAAGGCACTGATGACAACCGTTCCCGAAACGTCCGAGCTTTGCCCACGCACATGGCGTTGAACATCCTGAGCAGCACCCTCCATTGAGGCCGCAATGTCAGCAAGCGACCGACCTTGTTCGGTCAATCGCGTTGTCCGAGGCAATCTATCAATAAGCTTTAGTCCTGTAGCAGTTTCAAGATGCGAGACCCGACGGCTTACTGTCGTATGGTCAACTCGCAACTCATTCGCCGCACCGGACAGTGAGCCGTGACGCGCCACAGCCAAAAAATACTGGAGATCCTGCCAATTCAGCATATAGGTGTGTTTCCGCACGCTTCGCCTGTGATTTCACGCATTTTATCGGCTCTTGATGCTTGAGAAGATGACATCGTCATTACTTAGGAGCGATCTACGATGTTGACCTTATTCTATGCTGCTGGCGCGAGTTCCATGGCGCCGCATATCCTGCTTCATGAGGCTGGCGTGCCGTTTCGAGCCGAACGGGTCGACCTGGCATCCAAAACGTGGACTGACGGCGATTACAACCTGATCAACCCGAAATCTTACGTCCCAGCCCTGCGCCTGGAGGACGGTGACATGCTGACGGAATGCCTAGTCATTCTCACTTATATTGCTGACCTTGCCCCCGCAAAAACATTGCTTGCGCCACTAGGCGATGTCCGGCGTCACCATGAAATGGAATGGCTCAGTTTTATCGCAACCGAGCTGCACAAGAATTTCATCACGCCTGAGCGTCACGGCGGCGTAGCCGCCAACTTTCTGTCGAAGACGGTCGAGGGGCAAGCTGCGACCCAAGTTCACGTATCACCGCGCCTCGACTATGTTGACCGCTGCCTGGAAGGCCGTTGCTTCCTGATGGGTGAGACGTTTACAGCGCCGGACGCTTATCTATTCGTAATGCTGAGTTGGGCGCGTCGCATCGGTCTTGATCTTGCACCATGGCCAAACCTCGAAGTATTCGCGACGAGGGTGACATCGATGGATTCGGTGCAAAAAACGATACAAATAGAGGGGCCGCCCCATTCGTTGCGACCTGCTGGAGATGAATTCCACATTGCCTCCGGCCGCCAACACACGTTGCGTGGGTAGACCCGCGCCAGCGCGGTTTCGGTGTCCGCGCGCATATCCATGGGGTCGGTGACGAGCCAGATCGCATCAATGCGGTTCATCGCCACAGGTCGCGAAGACAGGTCCCGCAGGCGGCTGCCCTACACCGGCCGGCGAACTGATGACTGGTGTAGAGGTGTTGCACAGACTTGTCCACGCGCTTGCATTCAATCTGACCAGTCATTTACGTTGCATCTGACCACCGATTGCATTGGATTTGACGATCATGCTTCGTAACGATAATCGCCGGAGAACTACACATTGCTGCTGATGGCAGCGACAGGCAGTCATCGGCCAATCTCTGCCGTTCATCAATAGCAGATTTCGGCCAAAAGCGGACGCTCTCCTCAGAGCGGCCCATCGATTGCGCTGATGATTACTATCGAAAGGCCCGCCTGTTTGGTTGCCAAAACTCACTCATATAATCGTCTCCGATTTCTCCCCGCTTCTCCGCCTGTCTTCAGGCGACATTCCCCCTTGGAACCCAGCACCATGCCAAGCGCCAGCCAGGCCCATCACGGCCTACCCGAACATAATCAACAGAGTGTCAAACAGCAGTGGCTGGCGATTCTCTCGGTCGCAGTGGGCGCCTTCGCCTTGGTTACCAGCGAGTTTCTCCCGGTGGGTGTGCTCAACGATGTCGCCAGCGATCTCGGTATCAGTGCAGGCCACGCCGGTCTGATGGTTACCCTGCCCGGCATAGCAGCGGCCCTCGCCGCCCCCTTGCTGTCTGTGGGCATTGGTGCCTCGGACCGTCGCTATCTGCTCATCGGCCTGACGCTGCTGATGATCATCGCCAACTCGGTCGTGGCCTTCGCCAGCGACTTCAGCCTGCTGCTGTTCGGTCGCGTACTACTGGGCATCAGTATTGGCGGTTTCTGGGCGACTGCCATTGCCCTCAGCGGCCGCCTGGCCCCCAAGGGAGTTGGTGTAGCCCAGGCTACCTCGATCATCATGATCGGTGTGACCTTGGCCACCGTACTGGGCGTGCCCGTAGGTACTTGGCTGAGTGGCCTGATGGGCTGGCGCACGACCTTCCTGGTAACCGCGCTGGTGGGTGTACCGGTACTACTGGCACAGATCTTCCTGCTACCGCGGCTCAACCCGGACAAGGCCATCCGCATCAGTGACCTCCCGGCCTTGTTTATCAATCCACAAGCTCGGGTTGGATTGATCGCTGTATTACTGATTGGCCTGGCGCACTTTGCCGCGTACACCTACGTTGCCCCCTTCTTCAAACAAAGTGCTGGCTTCGATGGGCCGACTATTGGCTCACTGCTGTTGCTCTATGGCGTGGCAGGGGTAATGGGTAATATTTTCGCCGGTTTCGCCGCCAACCGTAGCGTGCGGTACACCCTGTTGCTGGTCGCACTGATGATCGGCAGCAGCACCGCCCTTTTCCCCCACTTCGCCACCGGCATGACCGGCGCAGCGATGCTGATCGCGCTCTGGGGCTTTGCCTTCGGCGCCTTCCCGGCCTGCGCCAGTATTTGGATGTTTGTCGTAGCGCCCAAGGATGTCGAACGCGGCATGCCACTATTTGTCGCCTTGTTCCAGGTAATTATTGCGTTGGGCTCGTTCTTCGGCGGGCAGATCGTCGACCAACTGGGCAGCTCGGTGCTGTTGAGTCTAGCTACGGCTTTAGTGGGCTGCGGTTTTGTTACGGTGCTTGTGCTGGGGCGTAACGTCAGTAATAGCCTAGCGGCCCAACCCGGCTAGCCAGACCCGAGCAAGTAGCTGACATTAATTTTGAGCATTCCAAAGTGATGCGAGCGGAATACAAAAGGGTCGGATCATTTTGTCCGGCTGACGGGTTGCAACAGGTCGAATAATTACGGTCCGACTTCGACCGCCGCTATTCATAATTGCGAGCGTTGCGTCAAAAGGACCAAGGCAACCGCCACGATGAAGAGCGCCGTGTATCTCCCTGTGTATCCCGGTTCAAAAACAGAACCAAAGGGAAACAAGCCAGAAATCAAATGACTCTGCTTGCCAGCCTCCCGACAGGGAGTGTCTGTATTGGCCCTCGCGGCAACAAGCAGTACGGCGTGTAATCGCGCAAACCTACTACTACGCCAAGTAATACTAAGTACCCAGAAACAAAAAACCCCCGAAGCCTTTAGGCATCAGGGGTTTGGAAGTAATGGTGCCCAGAGACGGAATCGAACCGCCGACACGGGGATTTTCAATCCCCTGCTCTACCGACTGAGCTATCTGGGCAACGGCGCAATTAAACGTTTTTTACGCTAGGGGCGTCAAGCACGAAATAAAAAAAGCTCAATGAATACCTGCGCTTACGATTGTCCGTTATTTCGGCATGCGCCCATGCATGCCATGCATCAAGCCTCAGGCAGGATTTTGCCCGGATTCATCAATCCAAACGGGTCGAGTGCCTGCTTGACCAGGCGCATGACGCCGAGTGCGGCGCCGTGTTCCAGCTGCATGAACTTTATCTTTCCCGAACCAATACCATGCTCGCCGGTGCAAGTGCCGTCCAGGGCAATGGCGCGCTCGACCACTCGTTCATTGAGTGCTTCGGCTTCGGCCATTTCTGCTTCGTTATCCGGATCGACCACCAGCCCCAGGTGGAAGTTGCCATCACCCACATGTCCGACCACTCCGACGAAAAAAGACACCTTGGCTACGTCTTCGGCAGTTTCAGCGATGCATTGAGTCAGCGCCGAAATGGGTACGCACACATCGGTACTCCAGATCCGCCCATTCGGGCGCATGGACTGCATGGCATAGTGAACATTATGGCGGGCACGCCACAGAGCATTACGGGCATCGCCATCGGCGGCCGCTTGAAAACCCAGAGCCCCGTTACTTTCGACAATTTCCCGCGTCAGTTCGACCTGCTCCGCCACGCTGGCCGCAGAGCCAGCAAACTCGAAAAACAGGGTTGGCATTTCAGCCAGTCCCATCTGCGAGAAACGGTTTACCGCCTGCACCGTGCGCGCATCGAGCAATTCAACCCGTGACACCGGGATGCCGTATTGAATGATCGACACCACCGAACTGACCGCCGCCGCAATCGTCGGAAAGGTGCACACCGCCGCGCTGGTGGTTTCCGGAATGCCGTAAAGCCGCAGGGTAACTTCAGTGATGATACCCAAGGTGCCTTCCGAGCCGACGAACAGCCGAGTGAGGTCGTAGCCAGCGGAAGACTTTCGTGCACGCCCCCCCGTCTTGATCACCTGGCCATCGGCAAGTACCACAGTGAGGTTCAATACGTTCTCACGCATGGTTCCATAACGCACCGCATTGGTCCCTGAGGCACGGGTAGCCGCCATGCCCCCCAAAGTGCTTTCACCTCCGGGGTCGACCGGAAAGAACAGTCCCGTGGTGCGCAGTTCGGCATTGAGCTGCATCCGTGTGACCCCAGCTTCAACGGTCACATCCAGGTCCTCCGGACGCACAGCGATGATTCGCTGCATGCGACTCAGGTCGATGCAGACCCCGCCCAGCGTGGCGCCTACATGCCCTTCCAGCGAGGTGCCACCGCCAAAGGCGATGATTGGCACTCGATGCGCGGCACAGAGCTTAACGATGGCTGCGACCTCGGCAGTGGACTCGGCGTAACACACCGCGTCCGGCGGCAAGGTCGGGTGGTATGACTCCCCCCGACCATGTTGCTCGCACTCGGCACGGCTAGTGCTTACACGTTCACCGAGAAGCTCGCGCAGGGCATCGAGCAAGGTGTACACAAGAGAAGGCTGAAGCGCTTGGGAAGAGGCCATGAAAACGTCCATATTATTGTTGGGGGGACGAATCTAAGGTACAACAACTAGTATACAAGTTAAAAGCTTGCGTTCCGTTATCATGGTGGCCCAACAGCCTGAGCCATAGCTCGGCGAAAAAACTGCGTAGACCCAATGAGCAAATCCGTAGAAAAGTCCCTCGCCGTACGCTTGGCCGACAACATTCGTGAAGCCATCGTTTCGGCACGGTTTGACCTGGGCGAAGCACTTTCCGAAGAAAGTCTGGCCGCAGCCTTTGAAGTCAGCCGCACGCCAGTGCGCGAAGCGTTGGCCCTGCTGCAGACCGAGGGGCTGGTGAACGTGGTGGCCAAGTCCGGCAGCTACGTGTTCAGCCCTACCGAAGACGATATTGTCGAACTCTGCGAGCACCGTGTAACCCTCGAAGTAGAGGCTTCACGCCGTGCCTTTGAACGCAACCCTGAAGCCACCCTGCAGGCAATGCGTGACGCTCTGGCACAAATGATCAGTGCGCTGGAGCAGGATGACAGGCTGAGCTATGGCGCCGCCGACACCGAGTTCCATCTGAGTTTTTTCAAATTCAGCGGCAATCGTTATCTGGTCGATGCCTACGAACGCAACCTGGGCCGCGTCGCGGCCTTACGTACGCACCTGGCCCGGCGTGCCAGGCACGAGCCGGACCGCTCGTTCAATGATCATCGACGGATGATCGAATTGGTTGAGGCGGGCAAACATGGCGCGCTGGCGACCCTGCTCAGCCGGCATATCCTGCGCACCCGCGAGAGTTACATCGCGACCCTGCGAGAGCGTCAGGAGTTGCAGGGCCAGAACAGTGATCGAGTGGAAAAGATTCGTCGCAAGCTGCGTTTGTAGTGAGCAGACCGAAGGCCGGCATATGTCTGTGCAGACTTCCGTTATCCGAATGCAGCTGCCCTTCAACCAACTTCGGCGCCAGCACCGGACCTGAAAATGGCTCACCGCAAGGCAAGCCATTTTCAGGTCCGCCAAAAAACATGCCCCTGTTGGCCACCCGGCAGCCTTTTAAGAATCGTCTGATTATCGCTACCAGCGCTCCTCGATAACCTGAGCACGCTCCTGACCGACCTGACGAGAAAAGGTTGGATGCGAGCTTTGTCTAACTATCGAGATTAATGAAATGAAACGTACTGCTCTGTTCATCGCACTGTCGGTTTTGCCAGCAATCTCTTTCGCTGCCAGCCAAAACACCATCACCTTCAAAGGCCAGGTTTCTGATCAGACTTGCCAGGTTTCAATCAACGGCAACTCCGGCAGCCCAATTGTTGTTCTGCCGACCGTTGCTGCTAATGATCTGGCAACTTCTGGCCAATTCGCCGGCGAAACACCGTTCACTATCGCAGTTACCGGCTGCACTGCACCGACCGTCGGCGACCTGAACATCAAGACCACGTTCCTCGGCGCCGACGTTAACGCTGGCGGCAACATGAGCAACACAGGTACTGCTAAAAACGTTGCTATCCAATTGCTGGATGCCTCTGGCGGTAACCCAATCTCCCTGAGCGGGATGACTTCAGTTTCTGGCCTGGTCTTGAAGAAAGACGAAACCGCAGCCAGCCATGACTTCGCAGCTCGCTACATCAGCACCGGCGCTGCAACTGCCGGTACCGTGTCTGCCTCTGCTCAGTACGCGCTCGACTACCTGTAAGCGTAACGCTCTGACCTGCCGCTTTCGCCTCTCGCGAGGCGGCGGGTCCGCACCACACCCCCCCCTCATCGATACCCAGCCTTTCGGAAGGAGTTGGCCATGGCCTGCCTGAAACGCTTAGCCCTGTCTGTCAGTTTTTTGATGATTGCCGTTTTCGCCAACAACGCGCTGGCCAGTGTAGTCATCAGTGGTACCCGGGTGATTTACCCCGCTCAAGCTCGTGAAAAAGTCCTGCAGCTTACCAGTCACGATGCGTACCCCAACCTGATGCAAATCTGGGTGGACAACGGCAACCCGGCCTCTACGCCGCAGACCGCTGATGCCCCGTTTATCGCAAGCCCGCAGATTTTCCGGATGAACCCCAAGGCAGGACAAGTCGTGAGATTGGTGTACACCGGCACAGACCAACCTCAAGACCGCGAGTCTGTGTTCTACATCAACTTTATGCAGATGCCGGCACTCAAGAGCAGTGACATGCAAGCCAACAAACTGATGCTGACCGTAAGCAGCAGGATGAAGGTCTTCTATCGTCCGGAAAGCATCGTTGGTGCCCCCGAAGACATCGCTAAATCAATGACCTTCAAGCTGCAGGGCTCAGGCTCCAGCTTGAGTGTGCTGGCAGAAAACAACAGCGGATATCACGCCGTAGTGCGTGAAGCCAACCTGGTGATCGGCGGCAAACCTGTCGGCCTGACCAAAGCGGTAATGCTCGCCCCTTACTCCACGCAGAAATGGCCAGTGGCTAACAACGGTACTCGCGCCAGCAGCACAGATCAGTTGCGCCTGACGCTGGTGAACGACTTTGGGGCAGATGTCACCTCCGACTTTCCTCTTCAGTGACCCTCGGAAATACAAACATGACCGTTGCTCACGTCACTCGCTGTCGGTTCCTGCCGCGCACACCTTATAGCCTGTTGGTTTCAACTTCGATCCTGCTTATCGGTCTGGCCGCCAGCACTGCGCAGGCCGAATCCGAAACAGGAATAGATGAATACCAGTTCGACGACAACATGATGTTTGGTGGTGGTTCGCTGTCGCGCTTTAACAAAATCAACGCTATTGATCCGGGCAGTTACACCGTTGACCTGTTCATCAATAATCGTTTTGTTGAGCGCATTCCCGTGCAGTTTGAGGAAGTGGCCAAGGGCGATGTTCAGCCTTGCTTGCCCCGCGCGCTGCTCGAAGGCGCCGGTGTATTGAACACTGCCATTACCGATACGCCGGACCAGCAATGCCAATTACTGAGCAATACCGTACCCGGCGCCAGCAGCTATTTTGATTTCTCCCAATTGCGCCTCGACGTGAGCATGCCGCAAAGCCTTATGTCGCGCGAACCCCGAGGTTTTGTATCAACACAAAGCCTGGATGCGGGTGACACCATCGGTTTTATCAACTACAGCGCCAACCAGTATCACGTCAGTCGTAGCGGAACGAACGCCAAAGATACCGACTCCAGCTACCTGTCACTCAACAGCGGGTTGAACATGGGTCTTTGGCGTCTGCGCCAGCAAGCGTCCCTGCGCTACGACTCACAAAATGGCAGCGACTGGAACGCCACCCGAACCTACTTGCAGCGCGCATTGCCGAGCCTGCGCAGCGAACTGACAGCAGGTGAAGGCTATACCTCGGGTCGATTCTTCTCTGGAATAGGTTTTCGCGGGGTACAAATAGCGTCCGATGAACGCATGTTGCCAGAGTCGGTGCGCGGTTATGCTCCGACCGTCCGCGGCATCGCCAAGACCAACGCCAAGGTCACCGTGCGCCAGAACGGCAGTGATATTTATGAAACCACTGTGGCGCCGGGACCGTTTGAAATCAGCGATCTTTACGCGACCAACTACAACGGCGACCTTGAAGTCACGGTACAGGAAGCTGACGGCAGCATCAGTCGATACAGCGTGCCGTTCTCGGCGGTACCTGAATCGCTGCGTCCGGGTACTTCACGCTATAGCGCTGCTATCGGCAAAACCAGTGACGTCGGTGACAACGATGCGTTCGGTGAAATCACCTATCAGCGTGGCCTTACCAATAGCGTCACCACCAACACTGGCTTACGAGTTGCCGATGGCTATCAAGCCTTGGTACTCGGCGGCGTATATGCCAACTGGCTGGGCGCCTTTGGTCTGGACACTACTTACTCCAGGGCCGACATGCCGCAAGAAGGTGTGGTGGATGGCTGGATGGCGCGCTTGTCTTACAGCCGCACGTTCACTCCGACCAACACCACCTTGTCGATTGCTGGCTATCGTTACTCCACTGCGGGCTACCGTGACCTAGGCGACGTGCTGGGGGTGCGTGAGTCGCTGCGCTCCGGAGAAAACTGGGAATCTTCCAGCTACCTGCAACGCTCGCGCTTTGAAGTTTCAGTTAACCAAAGCCTGCAATCGCTCGGTTCGGTTTATGTCTCGGGCTCGACCCAGGACTATCGCAATGGTCGCGAGCGCGACACTCAGTTGCAAATGGGCTACTCCAATACCTTGAGCAACTCCGTCAGTTTCAACCTTTCAGTCTCGCGCCAGTCCACCGGCAGCTATCAGCAAATCCGCCAAGGCGGGTATGACGGTCGCCCTGACGAAAATGTCAGCGGTGGCAGTTGGAACGGTTCTACGCCTGGCACGACAGAAACTGTCTCGCTGCTCTCCGTATCGTTCCCTTTGGGCAGTCCATCGAAGAGCAACACGCCAACCCTCAGCAGTTCCGTCAGTCATAGCGCCAACTTCGGCAACGTGTATCAGACCTCTGTTTCAGGCACCGCAGATGCTGAGCAAACACTGAGTTATGGCGTGGATATTTCCCGCGATGACGAACAAAAACAGAACACCTTTAGCGGCAATCTGCAGAAACGCCTGCCAAAAACCAGTCTCGGCATGAGTGCGTCCAAGGGCCAGGACTACTGGCAGACCTCCGGCAGCGCCCGAGGTGCAGTTGCCATTCATAGCGGCGGCGTAACACTTGGCCCCTACCTGGGCGATACCTTTGCTCTGGTAGAAGCCAAAGGCGCCAGCGGGGCAAAAATCATGAATGGCCAAGGCACCACGATTGATGACGCAGGGTTCGCACTGGTGCCTTCGCTTACACCCTATCGCTACAACACCGTGGCGATCAATCCAGAAGGGATGAACCAGAAAGCCGAGCTCGATGATGGTCAGCGTCGGGTTGCGCCCTATGCCGGTGCGACAGTCAAGATCAAGTTCAAAACCCGAAGCGGTAACGCACTGCTGATCAAGGCACTGCTGGCCAACAACCAGACCGTACCCATGGGTGCTGATGTGCTGGACGAAAACGGCAACGTCATTGGCATGGTCGGCCAGGGCAGCCAAGCGTATCTGCGCAGCGAACAACCCAAAGGCACATTGACTCTGCGTTGGGGTGATCGCCCGCAAGAACAGTGCTCGCTCACCTATGACGTGACGGACCGAGATCTGGAACAGCCCTTGTTGCGCGTCACCAGCCAGTGCAATGCGCACTGATTATCAAGCGCCGGCCCTATTCATGCCGGCCTTAAACCAGCACCAGGATCGAGGCTTCTTATGTTTACCTTACGCCCACGATTGAATCAGTTACTGCTGCTTATACTGACCCTGACGGCACTGCCAGCCGTGCAAGCCAACTGCAAACGTATTTATAACGGCAACGCGGTACTCGACGGATACACGGCACAAATCACCTTCGGACGCATCAACCTGACCAGCACCTATCTGCAACCGGTCGGCACGGCACTGGGCACGACGATCACCGATAGCGCCACCGCCACGGGGCTCAACAGTGAAACCGTACTTTGGGAGTGCGACCTTGCGGACAAGGACGAACTCTATGAGCTGTTTGCTACTAACGGTGATGACCGTGTCGGCGGTTATTGGGAAATCGGTAACGGCGCAGGCACATCGACCAATGATGGCCTGCCCGGTTACTACGCCACTTACTTCCCGTATGTCGGGCTCAAACTGACCCACCTCAATTCAGGCAAGGTGTTCACCCGGTATTGGCAGCAAAGCAAAATTACTCAATACGACGTGGTAGGCAACAAACTGCAGATCAAGCCCAAACACCTGAGCATGGTGCAGGCCGAACTGGCGCGGGTCTCCAGCTTGCCACCCAAAAGCGGCAGCGGCAGTAACTTTTGCGGCAACCAGGCGGCCGAGAGTGGCAGCGGAACTTACAGCTACACCTGTACCCAGCCCAATGGTTATATCCAGTTTCAGGGCCCGGGCTACAAGTCCGACACGGTGGGCTCAGACTCCAACACCAACTATGTATTTTGGGGCGCTAAAAACGGGGTTGGTTTTGGTATGCGCAGCGCAGCCTCCATCAGTTATGCCGCGACATGTGTTGCACGCAACGTGACGCCGCTGGTCACCTTTGCGCCTGTCACCGCTCAGGAACTCAACAACGGCATGACCCGCGAAAGCGATTTCAGAATTGAGCTTGAATGCAGTAATCAGGTGGTGTCCGGGGTTGGCAACAACCAGACCGCACTGGGTGTTCAAGCGTCTGCCGCGGCCTACGCCAAAGCCGCAGAGCTTGGGTTGCTCACCGGAGCACAAGGCGTCACGCATCTGGTTTCCAATGGCTACGGTACTGACCCAGGCATTGCGACCGGTGTCGGCATTGCACTCAGTAATAACGGCAAGCCCATGAACTTTCTTGGCAGCGAGATGGCTGGCAGCGGCAACGCAGGCGGCTGGTATCCCGTTCAGGAGAGTGCGACTGCCAATGGCAGTTCCGCATCGGGTTACACCCACTACACAAAAACCCTCACGGCGATTCTCAAAGCATTACCTGGGCGCAAGGCATTACCGGGAACCGTGAATGCAACAGCCTATGTTCTCGTCAAGGTGCAGTAATCATGATCGCCAAAATGATGACTACCGCCTCGCGCCTGCTGCTGCTCAGCGCTGCAGTGTTGATCACGCTCCCGGCACAGGCGGGCATCATGGCTTCAAGTACCCGGGTGATTTACGAACAAGGACAGAATGAACGCTCGCTGATGCTGGCCAACATCAACGCATACCCCGTGGTAGTACAAACTTGGGTCAATGAGGGCGAAGACCAGCAAACGCCCGAAAACAGCACTTCGCCGCTGATCACCCTGCCCTCGGTATTTCGTATGCAAGCGGGCGCGGTACAGGGTTTACGCATTGTGCATAACGGCGATGCACTGCCCTCGGATCGAGAGTCTGTGTTTTGGCTAAACCTCTATGAAATTGCGCCCAAAGCCGCCAACAAGTCAGCCGAACAAACGTCTGTGGCACTGGCCATGAATACGCAGATGAAGATTTTTTATCGCCCGAAAAATCTGCCCTCTCTTCCCCAGGACATGGCCAAGAGCCTGTCTTTCAAGCTGGAGAAACAAGGGGATCAATGGCAACTGGTACTGCGCAACCCAACGCCTTACCACGCCTCGCTGGCATCTTTGAAACTGATCGATCAAGGCCGGGAAATGGCAATACCTCCACTCCCGGAGATGATGGCACTGCCGCTGAGTGAAAAGCGTTATCCCCTTGCGTCCAACAGTCTGGTAAGCCCGGCAGGTCTTAAAGTGAACTTTACCTGGATCGATGATGGCGGGCATTTTCAGACCATGACGACCCCGCTGCTCACCCCCTGACTGAACCTTACTCAGATCAGATTCATGCTGATGCAGAACGTCAGCAAAGCGTGGTCGTTTTCCACGTCGAGTTTGCGCATGGCCGTGATCTTCTGAGAGCTCACGGTCTTTACACTTCGGTTCAACAAATGAGCGATATCCCGCACATTCATTCCTGAAGCAAAGTGCCTCAGCACCTCGAACTCCTTGACTGACAAGCTGGCGATACGGGTCTGCACCGCATCGGAGCGCTCAATCACACTGGCGCTGCCCTGGCCGGCTTTGTTGTGCCATTTGGCGCCACTGGACAATGCGTTAAGCGCCAGCAGGATTTCGTTCAGATCGCCGCTCTTCAGAATGATCCCCCCCACGCCCAAGTCATACAGACGCGACAGAATCAAGTTGTTGGTGAGCATGGTCAGCACCAGAATCTGCACCTGTGGATAATTTCGAATCAGGTACTCAATCAGTTTGACCCCGTCACCATACGTTTCATCACCCGGCATGTTGTAGTCGGTAACGATGATGTCCGGTTTCAGGCGCTGCACCTGCTCGATCAGATCTGAAGATGTCAGGGCCTGGCCCACCACCTCATAGCGTTCATCACGCTCGATCAGCTCGCATACCCCCATCAGAACTATCGGGTGGTCATCAGCCAATATGATTTTAGTTTTTTTCACGGGCGCATCCCTGTCAAAAGAACGATCACGCGAAGAGACGCTCAATCGGTGGTGTTGGAGAAAAATTTCAGATCGCCGCTACTGCGCGACGAACACGTGCCAGCAATGCTTCAATCTGAACCAGCAAAGGTGCATCCAATACATGATTCTCAAGTCGCTGCTCAAGTTCACCGCAGCCGCTGGCCAGATCATGCGCCTGAACAACTGCCAGAGCCCCACGAATACAATGCAAACGAGCTTTCAGGGCATCGATGTCATGGCTGACCAAGGCGTCAATCGCCGTCTGGATATCCGCGCTCATGGTGTTGATAAAGAGATCGCGCATTCTGGCGCTGACCACAATCGGCTGTTGCGCAAGATCATCTGCGCAGCCCTGCCCTGTTTCTGACAGCTCTTGCGCAACTCCGCATAGATCAACGTCACAAACCTCGACCAATTCAGTCCATATTTTCTGCAAGGTCATGGGTTTGACCATTCGAGCGTTCATACCCACGGCAATGCAACGCTCGGCCTCCTCGCGCATCGCGTTGGCAGTCACACCGATAATGGGAACCCGGGTATCTTGCTGGCGAATGGCATTGGCCAGTTCATAGCCGTTCATGATCGGCATGTTGACGTCAGTCATCACCACATCAAATGCGTCAGGCGACCACAGGCTTAACGCCTCCTGACCGTGAGACGCCAGCACCACACGACAACCGAGCTCTTCAAGCTGTTCTTTGAGAATGGCCTGGTTGATCGGGTTGTCCTCAGCAACCAATACCCGTAACGCCAGCTTTTCACGAACAGCCGGTGCTTTCCCGATCTCGCGAGTGATTCGTCCTTGCTGAGCCAACAGCACGGCGCGACCAATTCCGCGAACCATGTGCACGCTGACTTTCCACCCCTCAACTGTATGCTCGGGTTGCCCCGCGCCAGAGATGCCCAACACCCGTGGCCCTGGCCACTCCAGTGGCGCACTGCGCCCTGGCAGCAGATCTACCAGCACCGATCCAGTTACTGTATTGAGTGCCCCCGGCGACGCTACCAGTGCATGGGCGCCCCAACGGTTGAGCCAGGCACAAACGGCTTCCGCCAGCTCGTTGACAGGCGCACGAACATAAACCGGCGCAGGACGCAGTTGCAGGTCGCTGGCGCCCGGTAATGCGCCCTCGAGTATTGGCACGCTCAATATCAGGCTGAAACTGCTCCCCAGGCCGGGTTCACTGACAACCCTCAATTGCCCGCCCATCAACTCACTCAAGCGCTTGCAAATCGACAGGCCCAAGCCGGTGCCGCCTGAAGCATGACCGTTAAAAACCTGATAAAACGGCTCAAACAGACGCTCCTGCTGCGGCTGCGAAATACCCACACCGGTATCAGTGACTTGCCACTGCAACGTCACCTTGTCCGCTTCCCGACTCAACACTTTCAAGCGCAAGACGACGCGACCGTAGTCGGTAAACTTGACCGCATTATTGAACAGATTATTGAGAATTTGCCGCAGTCGAGACTGGTCGCCCTCCAACTGATCCGGCACATCCGCATCAACGCAGGCGTAAATCTGCAACCCTTTGCTTTCAGCTGCCGCGGCGTAGGCGTCTACCACTTCCTCAACCATGTCCAGCGGACAAAAACGCTCCGGTTCGAGCGCCATTTGTCCGGACTCAATCTTGGATACATCCAGAATGTCACTGATCAACTGCAACAAGATCGAAGACGAGCGCGAAATGGTGTTCAGATAGATGCGTTGCCGAGTATCCAGATCCGTCAGTTCCAGCAGCTCCAGAGTGCCCAGCACGCCATACAGTGGGGTGCGTATTTCGTGGCTCATGGTCGCAAGGAATGTGGTCTTGGCGTGGCTGGACTCTTCCGCCTGGTGTTTAGCCAGGGTCAAGGCGGCGGCATCATCCTTGTGCCCGGTGACATCACTGAAGGCACATACAATGACATCCTGCTCTTGATAACGCGTACTGCTGAAGCTGACATGCAAGTAGCGCTCACCCACCTTGACACAGGCCTCTCCCATGTCGGCTTGTTGTTCGTGAATTAGCCGAGAGATGTACTGCGAGTTACCCAGCCAGGCTTGCGCACGCTTGTTGGCCAGTAACATATGATTGTCCGACTGGCGCACCACGCACAAACCGGTGGGAGCAGTGTCGATCACCGCACGGCTGAAAATCTCACTTTCGATCACTCGCCGGTGCGCTCGCTCCGCTGGCCGAACAACACGCAATCGATACCAGCGATTGACCAGCCAACCCACATAGATAGAAAACAACGCTATGCCCAAAATGCTCAATAACGTCCATTTGGCATAGCGAAAAAAGCTCTCATAACTGATTCGGTACACTGCTGACCAATGTTCCCCTTGCGTGTTGGAAACCTTGATTTCCAAGCCTTGGGCATTGAAGCGCATACCGTCGGGGCTGTTGTGGGTGCCACTCAAGCGCCCGACCAGCACCGCCCCCGAGGGCGCAATCAGTGTGAGGTCATAAAAGGCGGGGGTGGCAATGCTCGTCGGGATGTTGGTCAAACGCCGAATGTTGATCAATGCCGCGAGCAACACTTCACGATCATTGCCCATGACCTCTAGAAACTTGGGCGGCAGATTGATTTTGATAACGGCAAACACCATAGGGTTGCCTTCGCTGACACTGTTGGTATTGACCCAGCGCACCTGCCCCTCCGGGAGCGAAGCCTTGCGTTCCTTGAACAGCAACGACAACTGCTGACTGGTCTCCAAAAATTCATCCAGACTCAAAATTGCCACGTGCCCACGGCGAGCGCCAATCGCTGGTACCGCCAAGGTGAATGCATTATTGGAAGGTAAAAGAAACAACTGCGGGGCGGGGTACACCGACCCCGACCAAAAACCGCTATAGAAATTGGCTAAGTGCATACCCAGCGAAAATGCCGACTGATTCGTGACAACGGGGCTGGACGAAGTGCTTTGCGTCAGATTAAAAGGCGTCGAAAACGAAAACTCCTTGCCTTCAAATATATTCACCCCGTTGCTCTCGAACACCTGCTTGCTTTGCAAGGGCATGATGTTCGCGGTCAGGACATCCGGGGCATCCCTGACTGCGCTATTAATATTGGTCAAAAACGAGTGGTTTTCATTGAGACTCTCCACTAACCGCGCGAAGTGATACTCAATCTTTTCCACTTCAACTTCGACCAAACGCTGTAGGGCCCATACACAAGTGCCCACTAACAGCACCGCAACTCCGATCAAAATCAGGACGCCACGGTTCAATCGCATGGAGCTCAAGGCGAGTTTGCCCAGTGAGGCATTGTCAGAGGTCATGTTACTTCCTGTATTTCGCGGGGACAGACTTGAACTCAGGCTCAAAGCTTAGACGAGCAAGGGAGGGGCCAAGTAAGTGACTTCAATTACTGTTGGCGTGAATATACCCGCGATGAGTCAAGTACTGATCACGCATGCCGTAAGTGCGCTGCCCACGCGGGGTGACGAAGTGCCTCAATAAAGACGCGGGGGCGAATCCTCATGTAACAGATGCCCAAAGCGGCCCGATGATACGGCACGAGAGATCAGAAACCCCTGTACACGATCACAGTTGAGCTTGCGCAGCAGCGCCAGCTCCTCCTGACTTTCGACCCCTTCTGCCACGACCTCCAAACCCAGCTGGCGCCCCAGCGCGACGATACTGGCCAGCGCAGAGGCGAGGTTTTCGTTTTCAACACAACCATGCACCAGCGCCCGATCAATCTTGAGCTCAGTGAACGGCGTAGAGACCAGATTGAAATACGAGCTGAAGCCTTGGCCAAAATCGTCCTGTGCCAGACCAAAGCCCTTCATGCGTAAACGACATGCCCCTGCGTAATATTTGCTGATGTCCTGAGTGGTGGAGCATTCCATCAACTCAAAGCCCAACTTGGCAGTAATACCGCCCTGGGTACGCACGTAATCGTGCAGTTCGTCGGCCAGGTCATCGTCATCGAGCAAGTGCGTAGGCAGATTGATCGATACCGGTATGTCATACCCTTGACGGGCCCAATTGGCTTGGGCGGCAATGGTTTGCTTGATGAACAGCAACAGCAGTTCTTTCTCCAGCCCCAACCTGACCAGTGACGGTAGAAAATCGGCAGGCATCAACAACCCCAACTCAGGATGTTCCCACCGTGCCAAGGCTTCCGCAGCGACAATCAGCCCATCGTGCAAGGACTTCTTGGGCTGGAACCAGGCCTGTAACGCACCGCTCTGCATGGCCTCGTGCAACGTTTCACGGGTCAGTGTCAAAGGCACATTCGCGGGTGACTTGTCACTTTTGATCAGTTTGTCCAGGTTGCACATCAGGGTTCGAACAGCCGCTGGGTTGACCGGTTTCGATAACTGCCCGATCACATCAACCCCCATACTTTGCGCCACCAGACTGGCACTCACGATCATGCGTCGCGAGGCAGCGCTCATGATCGCCAAAGCCGGTTTGCAAGGCAGCGCCGATAGCCGTTGTATCAGTTGCACGCCGTCCATGCCCGGCATCAGCAAATCGGTGAGTACCAGATCAAAGGACTGCTTTTGCAACCAATCAAACGCTTCCTTGCCATCTCTGGCGGCTTCGACACGAATATTGCCCAGGTCGTGGAACAAGTTGAGCAGGTATTGATGCTGGAAAGGATGGTCCTCGACGATCAGAACGCTATAGGACATTAGACACTCTCTCTGTTTGCTCAAGGCAGATGAACAAGGCGCTGAGGCCAAAGGGTTTTACCAGGCACTCGTCCATGCCCACCGCCAAACACCTCGCACGCTCTTCCTGCTGGGCATTGGCCGTAGCGCCAATGATGGGCACCTGGTTATCGAAATTTCGCAGTTGAGTCGTCAATTCGTAGCCGTTCATGCGCGGCATGTTCACGTCAGTCAGAACCCTGTCGAAGGTCGCGTGCTTCCATAGCTCCAGCGCCTCCAAACCATCGGATGCCATCACCACCGTACACCCCAACTCTTCGAGCTGTTCCTTGAGAATCAACCGGCTGATGGCGTTGTCTTCAGCGACCAGAACATGCAGCCCCAGCGGTTTATAAACGCTGGAACCCGGCTCAAATGGCCGGGCGTAGGGGTTGAGACCCTGAGCCTGACTGACGGCACGGCGCAGGTCGTGCAAATCACTCAATTTGACGTGCCATTGCGCGCCCTCGCGTTCGCCAGGTGCAAAACACCTATTGCCGCACGCAATCACTACCGGGCCGGGCCATTGCACCTCAGGGCTGCGTTCGTATTCGCCGGGATACAACTCGACCAGCACAGCATTGCTGTCATGAATGTCCATCCCGGGACGCAGCACTTGTGCCCTGGCACCCCAGCGTCGCAGCCAGCCGCAAATGTTTTCGGCCAGTTTCGGTATGGAGGACCGGACGAATACTTTTTCAGGTAACAACTTGACTGAGTCGTCCAGTTTCGGAGCTCGGCACTGTTCCAGAGGCAGTGCGAGAGTAAAGCTGCTACCCAAGCCCGGCTCGCTGACGACACTCATGGTGCCGCTCATCAAGTACATCAAGCGCTGGCAAATCGACAGACCCAAGCCCGTGCCACTGATCACATTGGCCCGGGAACCGGCCTGGTAAAAAGGGTCGAACAAGAAGGGTTGATCTTCCTGCGCGATCCCCTGCCCCGTGTCAGTCACTTGCCAGGACACCGTCACTCGCTCATCGCTGCGGCTATCCACCGTCACTCGCACCACAATCTGCCCGCTATCGGTGAACTTGACGGCATTACTCAGCAAATTATTCAAAATCTGGCGAATCCTGGGTGCATCGCCGAGCAACTGTTCCGGTAACTGCGGATCGATATGCGCATATAGCTGCAAGCCCTTGCTTTGCGCTGCAGCCGAGTACCCGCTGACCACTTCCTGGATCAAATCCAGAGGGGCAAACTCGCTCACCTCCAGCGCCAGTTGCCCTGCCTCTATCTTCGATACATCCAGCACATCACAGATCAGTTGCAGCAGCGTAGAAGACGAACTTTGAATAGCCTGCACATATTCTTGCTGACGGGGGGTTAACTGGGTGCGCGCTAATAGTTCAAGGGTGCCCAAGGCGCCATACAACGGTGTGCGAATCTCGTGGCTCATGGTTGCCAGAAACTGCGTTTTGGCATCATTGGCCTTGTCCGCCACACGCTTGGCCTGCTCCAGGGCGATCTCGACATCCTTGTGTGCGCTGATGTCACTAAATGCGCAGAGGAGCACGTCCTCACCTTTATAACGTGTGGCTACAAACCTGATATGCAGATGGCGTCCAGCAACCGAGAACTCATCGAAACGGTTTCTTTCGCTGCTGTCATACGCTCGGTCAATCCAGTCATGGCATAACTGATCACGCTCACGGCCATGTCCCAACCACTGTTGGGCCAGAGTATTTTCCAAAACCACCGCGCCAGTGGCCCTTCGCAACACACACAACGCAACGGGTGCCGTCTGAATAACTGTACGACTAAATGCTTCGCTCTCGATCAGCGCCTGTTTTCGATATATCGCGGGGTTAATCAGTTGGCGTTCGATACGTTGCACCAGCAACCCCAACCCCAATGCACTGCCAAAACCAATTAAAAGGGCAATAAGCAACGGCTCACGCAGAGACGTTAACAAGTGACCGAACTCCATCGAGTACACCACTTGCAGGTCCGCATAGCCCAGTTGGTTACGCATGATCAGGTAGTCGGGCCATAACCCGTCGCCCGTAAAACCAAATTGACGATCACCGCCAAAGCCTTGCAGCGCTTGTGTCAGGCCTGGATTCAAGGCACTGGCAAATATCTCTTCGCCCTGAGCATTAATCACCACAAAGTCACCTGCGTGCTTGCGGTCCATGGCCGTCGAAATTTCGGCCCCCTCAATTTCCAGGCCCAACCACCCTGAATGAGGGTCACGCTGATCGAGCAAGGTGAACAGGTACAAAACCGGGCTGTCAGCAATGACGAAGTTAGGCGTGGCGTTAAACCAATACTCGCCCTTAACGGGCATCGGCGTTTTTTCCAGCTCTTTTAGCTGACGCAATACATTCTGGTCGACGGGTATTGGCTGCAGCGTGTATCGGGTCAGGCGCACTGCCTGCGCATCAGAGCCGGCCTTTACGTACAGCAGATTGATGTTCTCTTCGCGTAGATACTCAAGTTCACGACGGGTCTGCCACAGGCTCCAGGAATGCATACCTTCGCCCAGTGTCATTTCAACCTCATCCGCCAGTTCCATGGGCGCAGCTGGTGAGACGGGCTTGTTACGCACCGCCGCCAGGCTGAGGTTTTTGAGGAGCATTTCATGGCCGGTGAAAAAGCGCTGGGCTTCGAGTATCGCCCCGCTCATATAACCCCGGCGCTGGGAGATCTCCCGGTCGAAACTGGAGTTGATATACACATACAGCCCGCCTAACAACGACAGTAACAAGGCGACAAAAAACGAACGCAGCAAAGTACGCGCTGCGATTGAGGTCGAGAACGAGGCATCCTGGGGACGGAAAAAATGTTTTAACTTCATGCTGCCAGCCTATTGAGCTGGCAGTTTTTGAAACATCAGACAAACCTTAAAAAACCGGTTCAGCTGTAAGCACGCTTGATTAAACCTGAAGTTTAAGCCGGGCGAACCGCGCTCAAGTCCATCCGCCCATCCTTCATCGGCGGGCACCAGTAATAGCCACCATTCAAGGGCCGGCTAAAGCTGTACAGACCATCAACGATGCCATCTTCCATGCCGCTCATGCGACGCAACTGGACTTCAAACGCGTTCAAGGTCCGGCTAAAGGACACAAACATCAGCCCGGCCTTGCCATTTTCTGTCCACGGCATGGAGCGACGCACGGTAAAGGCTTCAGGCGAGAAACTCTCTTGAGCAGTGCGCTTGACGTGGGCCGAGGCCGGCGCGTCTTCAAGCTCTTCGTTATCGCTCTTGCGACGACCAATCAGGTTGTCTTGCTCGGTTTGCGGGCGAGCAGCAAAACCGTTCAGGTCATGCTGCCACTGCTGCACGGCAACAAAACAGCCTCCATCCAGCCCTGCACCGGCGTTAGCAACGATAGCCGCATCGACCGCCGCTTCATCCACCGGGTTTTCAGTACCGTCTTCATAGCCGGTCAAGTCACGATCGGTGTTGTAGCGAAAGCCTTCAGTCACTTGCAGCAAGCTCAAAGCAGGCGCCAGCGCCGCTTCGATGGCCTGACTGCGGTGCAGCAACTCGCCGCGGTCATCACCCAGCAACCACAACCACAGCGCGTGCTGGGTCGACGGGTTTTCAACCATTGCATTGAGAGCCGGGAACACTCGCAGCCCTGGAATTTTTACGCCCAATGCCAACACCAGCGGCGACCCAAAGCCCGCTACTACGCTTTTGCCGTCCACCCACTGCGACAAAACGTCGAGCGCAGCCGGCAGTGCTTCTACAGACTTGAGGGCGAAAAACATGTAGCGCGCCTGTGACGGCACGGGTTTGGCAAGAATGCCTGGCTGGTAGAGACTCATAGAAACTCCTTTGGGAAAGGAAAGAGTTTACCCCTCAGCAGCGCCTTTTCGGACAGCGAGGGTTATTTTTGTTGCGAAGCCCGTTTTGTATTAATCCATCGGCAAAAACCCTCGATTGATTTAATGTGCTCTCCCTGTGGTTGCACCGGCTTTTCATCCCTGAAAGGCCGGGTGCAAACAACACAATAATCATAAGAACAATGAGGTATGCCCCATGGCCGCTGAGATTACAGACAGCCGCTCTGCCCGCTTTGCCCTGCGCTGCTCGAACTGGGCCGAGCGCTGGTTTCCTGACTCCTGGGTGTTCGCTGCTGTTGCGGTGATCACCGTTGCACTGGCCACGATGTTTATGGGGGCCAAACCCACCGATGCCGCGAAGGCGTTCGGCGATGGTTTCTGGAGCCTGATCCCGTTCACCATGCAAATGGCCTTCGTGGTAATTGGCGGCTACGTGGTCGCCAGTTCACCGCCTGCGGTCAAACTGATCGACAAACTGGCACAAGTGCCGAAGAACGGACGCCAGGCTGTGTGCTGGGTGGCGTTGATTTCGATGGTCGCATCCCTGCTCAACTGGGGGCTGTCGCTGGTATTTGGCGGGTTGCTGGTGCGGGCGCTGGCCCGTCGCACCAACCTGCGCATGGACTATCGCGCCGCCGGCGCTGCGGCGTACTTGGGGCTTGGCGCAGTGTGGGCATTGGGGCTGTCGTCTTCTGCCGCGCAGTTGCAGGCCAACCCGGCCAGCCTGCCGCCGTCGATTCTGGCAATCACCGGGGTTATCCCCTTCACCGAAACCATCTTTCTCTGGCAGTCCGGTGTGTTGCTGGCAGCCCTGGTGGTGGTATCACTGATCGTTGCCTACGCGACTGCGCCTGGCCCTGAATCCGCTCGTGACGCCGCAGCCTGTGGTATCGATCCGAGCTTCAGCACGCCAGAACTGCCGCCACGCACACGGCCCGGTGAATGGCTGGAATACAGCCCGCTGCTGACCATTTTGCTGGTGCTCCTGGCGGCCGGCTGGTTGTTTCACGAGTTCTCGACCAAACCGGCGATCAGCGCCATCTCGGGGCTTAACACCTATAACTTTCTGTTCCTGATGCTCGGTGCTCTGTTGCACTGGCGCCCGCGCAGTTTTCTGAATGCTGTGGCCAGCGCCGTGCCCACCACCACCGGGGTGATGATTCAGTTCCCGCTGTACGGCTCGATTGCAGCGCTGATGACGGTGGTCAAAGGTACTGACGGGCAAACCCTTGCCCATCACATCTCGACGTTTTTCGTGCAAATCGCATCCCACGACACCTATGCGTTATTGATGGGCGTGTATTCGGCAATTTTGGGCTTTTTCATTCCGTCGGGCGGCGGCAAGTGGATTATCGAAGCGCCCTATGTGATGCAAGTGGCCAATGATCTGGGCTACCACCTGGGTTGGTCTGTGCAGATTTACAACGCCGCTGAAGCGCTGCCGAACCTGATCAATCCGTTTTACATGCTGCCGCTGCTGGGCGTGCTGGGGTTGAAGGCGCGAGACTTGATCGGCTTTTCGTTTGTGCAATTACTGGTGCACACACCGCTGGTGCTGTTTTTGCTGTGGGCGCTGGGGACTACCCTGACGTATACGCCGCCAGTGATGCCGTAAGCGAACCCGCAACCAAATGTGGGAGCGGGTTATGCATGCAACCTCAGATCGAGCCCACCGGCCGCAGGCGATACTGCGGAGGCAATTGGTCCAGCCCGCTGATGGTGGTGTTCAGGCTCTTCCAGCGACCGTCCTTGATCCCGTAAATGCAGCCGTGAACCGACAGCTTCTGCCCGCGATGCCAGGCATTCTGCACGATGTTGGTGTGGCCAACGTTCGCCACCTGCTGAATAACGTTCAGCTCACACAAACGGTCGACGCGCTCTTCCTCGGTCGGCAACAGCGCCAGCGCTTCACGATTCTCGTAATACAGATCGCGAATGGAACGCAGCCAGCCATCGATCAGGCCCAGTTGCTGGTCCTTCATGGACGCACGCACGCCGCCACAGCCATAGTGGCCCGTTACCAATATATGTTTGACCTTCAACACATCGACCGCGTACTGAATCACCGACAGGCAATTGAGGTCAGTGTGCAGCACGACATTGGCCACGTTGCGGTGCACAAACAGATCGCCGGGTAGCATGCCGACAATTTCGTTGGCCGGTACGCGTGCATCCGAACAACCAATCCATAGGTATTCCGGCGTTTGCTGGCGAGCCAGCTTGGCAAAAAAGTCAGGATCTTCCTGTTTGATCGCATCGGCCCAGCGCTCGTTGTTATCAATCAGATCTTGTAGTTCGTTCATGCTGTGAAGCCTCAAGAGTTGATGCGCTGTTATGACAGCCGACCAGCGGTCGGGGTCACGTTGATACATGTCATTCCGGCGGTCAGCCGGGTGGAATCTTCAACAATGACTACAGTCATCGTATTAAGGCCCTACAGTATGAGGAATTGCCATGAATGATTCACGTCGCCCTTACGGGGCACCGCAACCCGCACCGATAGACGATATCGAGGATGCCATGGGCTCGGTTGAGCCACTGAATTTTGATGATGACGACACTTACGAGCCCATCAGCGATTTGTTTATCGACGATGAAAGAGTCAAGCACAGGGCGGTGCTCAATGATGAGCTGGAGTTGGGCCTCAATGACGACGACCTGGAGCAGGAGATGCTCATCCGCGAAGACGGTGCCCGCGATGCCAAGGAAGCCGCCCAGAGCCCGAATGCTGCCGCTGACTGGGATTTGAGCCTGGTTGACGAAGACGAAATAGGCGCTGGCAAAGGGCTGGATGAAGCAGAACTGGCGGAAATTGATCCAGTGGGTCGCAAGCATTGAAACGCATGCGGGAACACACTCTCATTGCCGCACCAAACACTGTGGGAGCGGGCTTGCTCGCGATGCTATCGACGCGGTGATTCAGACATACCGGGTCGAAAGCCAGCTCCCACAAATGGCTTGTTGCAGTTAGTCGACCAGCGTACAGGCCATTACCACTGCATCTTCACGACCACCCACTGCCGGGTAGTAATCACGGCGGCGGCCGATTTCGTTGAAGCCATAGCGCTCATACAACTTGAACGCAGCCGTGTTGCTGTCGCGCAGTTCGAGGAAGCACTCGCGGGCCTCATGCTTGTAGGCAATCGACATCAGCTGTTCAAGCAACTTGAGCCCCAAGCCACGCCCCTGACTCTCGGGTTTAACGGTAATGTTCAGCAAATGCGCTTCATCGAGGATGATTTGCACCACACCGTGGCCAACTTGCTGCTCACCTTCAAACATCAGCCAGATATGATATTTACCCAGGCCATCGAGAAAAATACCGCGTGTCCACGGGTGGCTGAAGGCGGCGTATTCAACTTTCAATACCGCTTCAAGGTCCGCCTCGGTCATCGGGCGAAAAGTTACAGCATCACTCATCGTTTTGTTTCCAGCGCGCCAAAAGCCTGCGCATGGCTTGCCACACATCCGCTTTGCGTTGTGGCTCATCCATTAATAGTTCCAGACCCGGCAACGCCCATGCGCAGCCCAGTCCTTCGATTTCGAGTTCACGGTTGAACGATTCGGCATCGACCTCACCGGCAAACCGCACCGCTGGCAGCCCCACCAGCCACAAGCAGGCACATTCGGCCTCTTCCAGGCGGGCCATGAGAAAACCCTGCACAAACTCACGCGCAGCGTCAGGCCCTTGATCAACATTGCCGCGCCTGAGGAGCGGCCAACGCACCGGCTCGCCAATGATTTGCGGGCTATCGGGCAGACCCGCAGCGCGCAACATATCCTTTAACAATAAATAGGCTGGGTCACGACTCTGGAACGCACTGCCTGTGGGTAACTCCACCAGCACCAGGCAGCGCCCGGCGCGCAACAATTGCAGGGCAAAACGCGGCGGTGGCAACTGCACAACCTTGGCCGGTACGGGAGCCGATTGATCTTTCTCCACTGCCTTGCTGGCAGGGCGCGGGGTGACCGAAGGCCGAGGTACTTCGATCCGTGGGCGCTCTGCGGGCTTGCTCGGTGCGGCCGCCGCCTTGACCACAGGCCGAATGATTTCAGGCTCTGCAGGCGGTTCAGGAAGCACCAGCAGTTCTGGCCGCGAAGGTGCGGCAAACGGCAATTCAGTGCGCGGCAACCAACTGACCACTTGCATGGCAGTCAAAAAAGCGCGGCGGCGGGACTCGTTCAACAAGGGTCGGCCATCTGTGGATAACTAAAGAGGGGGGATTCTACCGCCCTTCTGCCCTTCCCGCCCGCAGTTGATCCGCCAAGTGATGACTCGACCTCACGTTGCAGTACAATCGCGGCCTTTCATTGCCAATTGACCGGCCCTCCCATGATCGAACCCAAGCGCGTTTTACGTGCCCTCGCCGAGCACTGGGCACTTCTTGAGCCTTTGTGTGAACACTTCGACCAAGGCACCCTGAGCCTGAACGAATTGCGTCTGCAACTGGCCGCACATCAGGTAGACAGCACGCCACAAGACATCACCAGCGTGCTCGATGCCTGGATTCGTCTGGACATTCTGGTGCCGGTCGCAAAAAGCCCGAACCGTTTCGAGCTCAACGCACAAATTCACGACTTTCTGGCCTATCTGCGCCACGAGCACCGTCTTGGCCTATGCCTGGAAATCGAAGCCTACCTGCGCCATCTGGAGCGTTTGGCCGGATATATCCAGGATGCGTTCGACATCCGTGACAGTCATGACCTGGCGCGCCAGCTGCGTTTGCTCGATATGCGTGTACGTGACGTATTGAAGAAGCTGGCCAACGACGAACAAGCGCTGGTGGCCGTGGCCGAGCGGGCCAAGACCAGTGATCGGCAAATACCACTGCGCCAGCGTTATGCAGAAGTCCTGGCGACGTGGGACGAATACGTCGAACCGATGATTCAGCTGGTCAACGCCGACGGTGCCTTCGAACAGGGCGTACGTAAAGTTGAAGTCGTGCTGCTGCGCATGCTCAGCGAGCAACAGCGGCTCGGCCATCTGGTAGACGACGATATGCTGCTGCGCACCCATGCGCGCATCCTCGAAATGCAAACCAGCGCCCAGATGACCCTGCGCCATGCCCGCGAGCTGTTGCTGCCGCTGCGTGAAGAGGCCCGTCGGCACAACGCCGTAACCCGTGGCGCGGCACTGGCGCTGGCCGCCATCCGACGCAAGGGGCTGGACGCGGTACCGCAAGCTTCGATGCCGATGTTCACGCGCCCGCAAAGCACCTTTTTGGGCAGCGCCAGCCAAGTCGAAGCCTATGTCTACGCCCTGGCCCGCTTCGAGCCAAAACCGACGAAATTCCCCAAGGCGCATAAAGTCCACCGGGGCGAAACACCCAAGGCACCGCGCACCGTCAAGGAAATGCTCGATCGTTGCAGCGACGCGCTGCCGATGCCGGACTTGATGACCTGGCTGCTGGCACAAGAGCCGGATGGCGACACCGACGAACTGTTGTACTGGTTCTCGCGCCTGTCCCGCGAAAAACGCTTTGTGCGCGAACGTCTTGAGCGCCGCGATTACCACACCCACGAACATCTGGTCAGCCTGCGCTCCTTCGCTCTGCTTTCCCACAGCGAAGATGCGACCCAGACTTCTGCGAGTCCTCTGAATGCATCTTGATCTTTCTGAACTGTCCCAGCTGGCACCGATTTTTCGTGAGCTGTTCAAGGGCTATCACGTCAGCCGCCGCGATCCCGAGCTGTACGCACAACTGTCGAATTTCCAGGATCAATACCGCGCGCTGTTCAAGGCACTGGGCTTTGAGCTGGTGTGTGATACCCGTGGTTTTTATTACTTCGTGCCCGACACCGCCACCGCGCAAGTGAACAAGACTGCGCAACGCCTGGCGCTGTTCACGTTCATCATCGTCGAGCATCTGGCCGATCAGGGCCGCGACCCGATTGCCGTGCTTGACGGTGGCAGCCTGGGGCGCGACGAGCTACCCGCGCTGCTGGAAAAATACCGCGATCTGTTTGTGCAGGCCGAAGTCACCACCCATGAAGAGCTGGAAGAAAAGATCATGCGCCGCATGACGCAGCTCGGCTTTGCCAGTGAAGAGCCTGGCATCTACCGCTTCCTGCCACCGATGCACCGCTTTCTGGATGTGTGCCTGTCGGTGCAACAAGACCGCGATCTGGCAGCCAGCTTGCACAGCATCTTGCCTTTGCCGACACCGGTTCTGGTCGATGACGATATTGACGACGATGAAGCCGCATTGGCTCGTGCCATTGCCGATGAACAGCAGGAGATGGACGCATGAGCCAGGAACGCTACGGCATTCGCCGCTTTGCCCTGTTGAACACGGCCGGTTACAGCCTGGGGCTGTTCCCGCTGGAACATCCCCTGTCGGTCTACGGGGCGAATAACCTCGGTAAGTCGGCATCGATCAACGCCTTACAGTTCCCGATTCTGGCACGCATGTCAGACATGAGCTTCGGCAAGTACAGCCTCGAACAATCGCGGCGCTTCTATTTTGCCTCAGACACCAGCTACATCCTGGTCGAAGTCTCCCTGCCCCACGGTCCCCATGTGATCGGTGTGGTAGGACGCGGCCCCGGCGGCGGATTCGGTCACCAGTTTTTCGCGTACGCGGGCAAACTGGACCTGGCGCATTACCAAAAAGACGATACCTGCCTGCGGCAGAAAGAGCTGTTCAACAACCTTGAGCGTAACGGCCTCAAAGCCTACGAACTGAAGCCCGATGAACTGCGCCGTTTGCTGGTCGGCGGGCATACGTCTATTCCGCTGGATCTGACCCTGATCCCGCTGCGTTCCACCAGCGAGCAGAGCCTCAAGACCTTCCGCGCCCTGTTTATCAACCTGCTGCATATGCGCGAAATCACTGCCGCCAAACTCAAGCAGCTGTTTCTCGATGCGTTTGAGCACAGCCTGCGTTCGGGTAGCGTTGATTACATCGCCGCGTGTGAAGAAGCCTTCCGCGACGTACGACGCATGGAGCAGGACTACAACGCACTGGTCGGCGCCGGGCCATTGGTGGAGTCGCTGGCGGCCGGTGTTCGTCAACGCGACCTGCTGCGCGGCAAACTGCATCGCTTGTCGCCACTGCTCGACTCGTTGCTCGGCACCTGGCAGGACTACGCCGGGGCCCGCAAGGAAGAGTTGCTGATCCAGTCCGAGCACTACCGCAACGAACAGGACTCATTGCAAAACGATCAGCGCAGCAGCACCCAGGAGTTGATGCGTCTGGAGCGGGAGATCGCTGGCACTCAGCGCTGGCTCGGCGAATTGTCGGTACTCAAGCATCGCTTCGCTCTGGTTGACGATGTGAAGGTGCTGGAACAGCAACTGCTTAGCGCCAAGGACGCCCATGACGAACTGGCGGGTGCCTTGGCGCAATCGCGTCAGTTCAGTGCCGAGGATCTGGACGAACGCTTGCGTGACCTGGAAAAACGTCTGAAGTCCGTCAAGCAGCAACTCGATCACGCGGACAACAACAGCTATGCCCGTCTGCGCGAAGAGTTTTCGCAGCAGGACGTGGAACGCCTGATGCGTTTGTTCAACAGCGCGCTGTTCAGCCTGCCATTGGGTGAGCACGGGATTGCGCTGGATGACAGCGATGCCTGGGTCAAGTCGCTGGAGTTGATCCTCGATGGCTTTAAAGGTGAGCGTTTTGAAGCGCCAGGGCTGTCCATTGATCTGAGCCATATCGAGCCCCCTGCCCTGCAGGCGCTGGCTGACCGTGCGGCATTGCGCGAGCAAAAAGAGCGTCTTGAAAAAGAACTCAAGCAGCTGAAAACCCAACAGGCCGTGACCTCGGATCGCGCCGCGAGCAAAACCGAAGCCGAGTCGTTGTATCAGCAAGTGCTGGATGCGCAGAAGGCGCTGGAAGACTTCCGCCGCAGTCAGACATTAAGTGCCGAAGAGGGCGAAAAACTCGAGCAACTGGCCCAGGCCGAAGCAGCGCAAGACGAGTTGAAGCGCTCCAGCGATGCCTTCACCGAACGGGTTCAACAGTTGTCCGCCAAGCTGCAACTGGTAGGTCGCCAGATCGGTGACATGGAAGCCAAGCAGCGCACGCTGGATGACAGTTTGCGTCGTCGTCAGTTGCTGCCTGCTGACTTGCCGTTTGGTACGCCATTTATGGACCCGGTCGACGACTCGATGGACAACCTGTTGCCATTGCTCAACGACTATCAGGACAGCTGGCAAGGGCTGTTGCGCTGCGACGGTCAGATCGAAGCCTTATATGCGCAGGTGCGCCTCAAAGGTGTGGCCAAGTTCGACAGCGAAGACGATATGGAGCGGCGCCTGCAGTTGCTGATCAACGCTTACGCGCACCGTACCGAAGAAGCCCTGACACTGGGCAAGGCACGTCGGGCAGCGGTAACCGACATCGCCCGCACGCTGCGCAACATCCGCAGCGACTACGACAGCCTCGAGCATCAACTGGCGCTGTTCAACCGCGAGATCAACAAGCGTCAGGTCTCCAACCTCAAAAGCTTCCGCATCGTACTGGCGCCCAACAAGGAGGCGCTCAAGCATATCGATCAGATTATCCACAGCGCCGGTCAGTACGAAGAAGGCGAAACCCTGTCCGTGTTCGACCTCAGCCAGAGCGCCGAGCAGGACAACAAGAACGAAGAGGCCAAGGAATATCTGGCGCGGCTGGTGGCGGCGAATCACAACCAGTTGGGTCTCAAGGACCTTTTCGAGCTCGCGTTCGAGATCACCAAGGTCAATGGACAGCCGGTGATCCATACCGATATTGACGGTGCCGCATCCAACGGTACGACCATGACGATCAAGGCGCTGACCAACATGTATTTGTTGCTGCACTTGATGGACCGCGATCAGGCCGGGCGTATCCGCTTGCCGTACTACCTGGATGAAGCCGCGGACATTGACGAGAAAAACCAGACCGCGCTGCTGGAGACCAGTTTGCAACTGGGCTTCGTACCGATTCTGGCCAGTGTGAAGCCGCAAGTCTGTGCCCATGTGGCCATCGACCTTGAGGGCGGCAGCGGACCGAACGGGATTTACATCGATGAAGACGACTGGAAGTACATCCGTCGTCATGACGAGGTAAAACCTGATGCGGTGACGGCTGTGCAACAGCCCGAGCTGGATGAAGTCTGAGGCTGAATCCTGAGCATAAAAAAACCGCGATCAATGATCGCGGTTTTTTTTGCAGGTTATTTACCTAGCGGGATCTTCGGCGCCCATTGCAGCCATTCGTCTTCGAACTTGTCGAACAACGGGAAAGTCTGCTCAGGACGGGCCTGATTGCCCATTTTGTCATCATCCGGGGTAGCGAAAGCAATGCCGCCCTGAACCAGGGTTTCCAGCGATTCGGTGCGAATCGTTGCGCCCTTGAACAAACCGAAGTCGACACCAAAACCGCTGCTGTTCCAGAAGCGACTACCGCTGCGCACCAACGGCGCATAACGCGGTTCGATCAGGATGTGTACCAGTACGCGATCGGCAGTGCTGCCCAGTTCATACCCGGTCACCTTGCCCACGGTGACCTCACGATAGGTCACAGGTACACCTTCCTTGAGCGAACCACGGCGCGCAGCGCTCAATACCAGACTCAACCCGGCCTGTGGAACCGCGGCATCCGGTGCCTGCTCCAGAGCGACAAAACTGGTCTGGCGACCCAATTGTCTGCTCGCGGGTTGCACCTCAAGGTACTGGCCAGTGACCAGGGTTTCGAGGTTGGCCGTTTTCATCAATCCCAGCTCCGGTTTGACCACCCAGAATTGACTACCAGCCCGCGCAATGCGCTCCGGGACTTCGGTGATACGGGCCTGAAGCAACACGGATTGCAGATCTTCACTTAGATCGACGCTTTCGATTTTGCCAACATCCAGCCCCTTGAAACGAATCGGCGTGCCTGCGCGCAGGCCATCGGCACGGGCTACTTTGATCGACACCGCTACACCCTGCTGCATGGCAGCGTCGCGGTCAGTGAACAGACGGAAACGCGGGATGCGTTTTTGCAACGGAGCTTTGGCTTCTGGGGTTTCAAAGGCAATCCCGCCAGCCATCAGGCTTTGCAAGGATTCACTTTTAACCTGAATGCCGCCGGTCAAGCCGCCGGTCAGCGTGATACCGCTGGCATTCCAGAAACGGGTCGAGGCATTGACCAGGTTTTCGTATTCCTTTTCGATATGGACGCCGATCACCAACTGCTTTTTAGTCCGGGAGAACTGATAGCTCTGAACCGAACCGACCTTGACCTGCTTATAGAGAATTGGGCTGCCGACATCCAGCGACCCCAGGTTCTCGGTGAAGAGCACCATGTGCAGGCCCGGTGAGCGCAGATCCAACGGTGGTGCTTTGGCCCGGGCGATAAATTCGCGCTCGGGGGTGCTGCCCTTGTCACCAGGGCGAATCGCGATGTAGTTACCTTTGACCAACGCCTCTAGCCCGGTAATACCGGCCAGCGAGATCGATGGCTTGACCACCCAGAACTGGGTGCCTTGCACCAGGTAGTCTTCGGCTAACGGGTCGAGGGTCAGTTCGGCGCTGGCGCTGGTCAGGTCCGGGTCAACCTTGAGGCCCTTGAGGCTACCCACCTGAATACCTTTGTACATAACAGGCGTGCGACCGGCTTGCAGGCCTTCAAAGTCGCTCAGTTTGACTTTGACCTTGATTCCCGCCTGGGCAGCATCGAAATCTTCATAGAGACGGAACGGCAGGTTTGAATCGGTGGGCGGGCTGTCTTTGCGGTTCTCTGGTGTAGCGAACGCAATACCACCGGCCACGATGCTCGCGAGGGATTCGCTGCGCAGCTTCACACCCGACAGGTTGGCGTCGATGCTGATGCCGCTGGCATTCCAGAAACGCGTATGTTTGCGCACTAGATTGGCATAGGTCGGCTCAATAAAGACTTTGATTTCGACGGTACTTTGGTCCTCTGACAGCACGTAGCTCTTGATCTGACCAACCTGGATTTGTTTGTAGAACACCGGGCTGCCACGGTTCAGCGAGCCGAGACGGTCAGCCTTGAGCGTCAAGTGCAGGCCGGGAACGGTATCAGACAGAGGCGGCTCCTGTGAGAGAGCCTTGAATTTGCGAACAGGCTCGCCATCTGAGGGGCTGACAGCAATGTAGTTACCCGAGACCAGGGTTTCGAGGCCGGTAATCCCCGCCAATGACACGCTGGGCTTGACCAGCCAGAAGCGAGTATTGGTCTTGAGATACTGCTCAACGTCCTTGTTCATCTCGACCGTGGCAATCACACCCTTGCTTGGACCATCTTCATCCAAAGCCAGAGTCTTGACCTTACCCACAGGCATGCCTTTGTAGACCACTTCGGTCTTGTTGGCGACGATGCCTTCGCCACTTTCAAAACGCACCTGAATATCGATACCGGTCTGGCTGTAGGCACGCCATCCGAGCCAGCCACCGATGATCAGGGCAATAAGCGGTAGGATCCAGATCGCCGACCAATTGGAAGCCGGGCGGGTTTTAGCAGTAGGCAGGTCACTCATGGTCGTCGTCCGACTCCGTATTATCCCAAATCAGTCGGGGATCAAAAGTTACAGCTGCAAGCATCGTAAGCACCACCACACTGGCAAAGGCCACTGCGCCAAGATTGGCTTCGATGCTGGCTATGCGTCCAAAATTCACCACAGCCACCAAAATGGCTATGACAAAAATATCCAACATTGACCAGCGGCCAATGAACTCAATAAAGCGGTACATGATGATACGTTGCCGAGCCGACAGAGGCTGATGGCGCTGTACCGAAAACAGCAGCAGCGCAATGCCGACCAGTTTGAAGGTCGGCACCAGAATACTTGCCACAAACACAACCGCTGCAATCGGGATCATGCCGTGCTGCACCAGCTCGATAACCCCCGCCATGATAGTACTCGGAGAGCCTTGGCCCAGTGAGTTGATCGTCATGATCGGCAGCAGGTTGGCCGGGATGTAGAGAATGGCCGAGGTCAGCAGCAATGCCCAGGTACGCATCAGACTGTCGGGGCGCCGCGCATGGACCAGGGCCCCGCAGCGAGTACAGGTTTGCTCATCTGTTTCAGGATCTTGCCTGTTCAGCTCGTGGCACTCGCCACAGATCAAAATACCTGCATCAATCGCCCGCATGAATATCCTCCCCGGACAGCGCTTGCCAAATCTGGTGAGGCGACATCACCACTTCCAGCCAGACCTGTACCAGCAGTAAGCTGATAAAACAGACCAACCCCAGGCCAAGGCTCAATTCAGCTAAATCGGCCAGTTTCACGATCGCCACCAGT
Organism: Pseudomonas sp. ML2-2023-6; assembly: GCF_037055265.1. Lineage (NCBI taxonomy): Bacteria > Pseudomonadati > Pseudomonadota > Gammaproteobacteria > Pseudomonadales > Pseudomonadaceae > Pseudomonas > Pseudomonas sp. ML2-2023-6. The sequence continues at coordinate 5,125,450 of NZ_CP146347.1, forward strand.
ACCCCCATCAGGTACACCTCGAGCATGCCCCAATCACGCAGGTGGTGATAAATACGGTAAATAAGCAATCCGTAACTGCGGCCTATATTCCAGCGAATACTGAGAAGTACGGCGAGCTGACAGAGCAATTTAAGCAGCGGGATCCCCATGCTGCACAGGAACACCACGACCGCGATGCCTTGCATGCCGGTATTGAACAAACCAAGCACACCACTCCAGACCGTGTCTTGCGACGCCTGGCCCAGTAGGTTGAGCTGCATGATGGGCAAAAAGTTCGCAGGGATGTAGAGCAACAATGCGGCAATCACAAGCGCAAGGCTGCGTTCAACCACCTTGTACCTATGGGCGTAGAGTTCGTAACCGCAGCGCGGGCATTGGGCTTTCTCACCGAGAGCAAGATGCGGCTTGCACATCAACAGATCGCACTCATGACAAGCCACCAACTCGTCCAGCGGTAATTCTGACACCCTGCAGGGGTCAACCGGATCTGGCATATAGGGAGTCTCTGGCTCAGAAAATGACTGGGCTTATTCTAGTGCGCGGACTACAAAATAACTGTGCCTATTTGTAGGACTTTAGCCGCAGTACAGCTGAAGAGCGATATTGCGCTAGCCGCAACTTTTCTCGGCCCAAAAACAAACCCCCTGTCTGCGTGAGCAGACAGGGGGTTTGGAATTTAATCTTGACGATGACCTACTCTCACATGGGGAAACCCCACACTACCATCGGCGATGCATCGTTTCACTACTGAGTTCGGGATGGGATCAGGTGGTTCCAATGCTCTATGGTCGTCAAGAAATTCGGTAGCCAGGTCGTTTGCCTTTCGGCTCACGCTCCAGCGAATGGGTATGTAATAGAGGGGTGTTTTGTGAATCGCAAACTTTCGGTTTGTATCGTCTTCACACACCGCAACTTGCAGGCTCTTGTATTCAAGGGCGCAAATTGCTTGGGTGTTATATGGTCAAGCCTCACGGGCAATTAGTATTGGTTAGCTCAACGCCTCACAGCGCTTACACACCCAACCTATCAACGTCGTAGTCTTCGACGGCCCTTTAGGGAACTCAAGGTTCCAGTGAGATCTCATCTTGAGGCAAGTTTCCCGCTTAGATGCTTTCAGCGGTTATCTTTCCCGAACATAGCTACCCGGCAATGCCACTGGCGTGACAACCGGAACACCAGAGGTTCGTCCACTCCGGTCCTCTCGTACTAGGAGCAGCCCCTCTCAAATCTCAAACGTCCACGGCAGATAGGGACCGAACTGTCTCACGACGTTCTAAACCCAGCTCGCGTACCACTTTAAATGGCGAACAGCCATACCCTTGGGACCGGCTTCAGCCCCAGGATGTGATGAGCCGACATCGAGGTGCCAAACACCGCCGTCGATATGAACTCTTGGGCGGTATCAGCCTGTTATCCCCGGAGTACCTTTTATCCGTTGAGCGATGGCCCTTCCATACAGAACCACCGGATCACTAAGACCTACTTTCGTACCTGCTCGACGTGTCTGTCTCGCAGTCAAGCGCGCTTTTGCCTTTATACTCTACGACCGATTTCCGACCGGTCTGAGCGCACCTTCGTACTCCTCCGTTACTCTTTAGGAGGAGACCGCCCCAGTCAAACTACCCACCATACACTGTCCTCGATCCGGATAACGGACCTGAGTTAGAACCTCAAAGTTGCCAGGGTGGTATTTCAAGGTTGGCTCCATGCAGACTGGCGTCCACACTTCAAAGCCTCCCACCTATCCTACACAAGCAAATTCAAAGTCCAGTGCAAAGCTATAGTAAAGGTTCACGGGGTCTTTCCGTCTAGCCGCGGATACACTGCATCTTCACAGCGATTTCAATTTCACTGAGTCTCGGGTGGAGACAGCGCCGCCATCGTTACGCCATTCGTGCAGGTCGGAACTTACCCGACAAGGAATTTCGCTACCTTAGGACCGTTATAGTTACGGCCGCCGTTTACCGGGGCTTCGATCAAGAGCTTCGCGTTAGCTAACCCCATCAATTAACCTTCCGGCACCGGGCAGGCGTCACACCCTATACGTCCACTTTCGTGTTTGCAGAGTGCTGTGTTTTTAATAAACAGTCGCAGCGGCCTGGTATCTTCGACCGGCGTGGGCTTACGCAGTAAATGCTTCACCCTCACCGGCGCACCTTCTCCCGAAGTTACGGTGCCATTTTGCCTAGTTCCTTCACCCGAGTTCTCTCAAGCGCCTTGGTATTCTCTACCCAACCACCTGTGTCGGTTTGGGGTACGGTTCCTGGTTACCTGAAGCTTAGAAGCTTTTCTTGGAAGCATGGCATCAACCACTTCGTTGTCTAAAAGACAACTCGTCATCAGCTCTCGGCCTTAGAATCCCGGATTTACCTAAGATTCCAGCCTACCACCTTAAACTTGGACAACCAACGCCAAGCTGGCCTAGCCTTCTCCGTCCCTCCATCGCAATAACCAGAAGTACAGGAATATTAACCTGTTTTCCATCGACTACGCTTTTCAGCCTCGCCTTAGGGACCGACTAACCCTGCGTCGATTAACGTTGCGCAGGAAACCTTGGTCTTTCGGCGTGGGTGTTTTTCACACCCATTATCGTTACTCATGTCAGCATTCGCACTTCTGATACCTCCAGCAAGCTTCTCAACTCACCTTCACAGGCTTACAGAACGCTCCTCTACCGCATCACCTAAGTGATACCCGTAGCTTCGGTGTATGGTTTGAGCCCCGTTAAATCTTCCGCGCAGGCCGACTCGACTAGTGAGCTATTACGCTTTCTTTAAAGGGTGGCTGCTTCTAAGCCAACCTCCTAGCTGTCTAAGCCTTCCCACATCGTTTCCCACTTAACCATAACTTTGGGACCTTAGCTGACGGTCTGGGTTGTTTCCCTTTTCACGACGGACGTTAGCACCCGCCGTGTGTCTCCCATGCTCGGCACTTGTAGGTATTCGGAGTTTGCATCGGTTTGGTAAGTCGGGATGACCCCCTAGCCGAAACAGTGCTCTACCCCCTACAGTGATACATGAGGCGCTACCTAAATAGCTTTCGAGGAGAACCAGCTATCTCCGAGCTTGATTAGCCTTTCACTCCGATCCACAGGTCATCCGCTAACTTTTCAACGGTAGTCGGTTCGGTCCTCCAGTTAGTGTTACCCAACCTTCAACCTGCCCATGGATAGATCGCCCGGTTTCGGGTCTATTCCCAGCGACTAGACGCCCTATTAAGACTCGCTTTCGCTACGCCTCCCCTATTCGGTTAAGCTTGCCACTGAAAATAAGTCGCTGACCCATTATACAAAAGGTACGCAGTCACCCAACAAAGTGGGCTCCCACTGCTTGTACGCATACGGTTTCAGGATCTATTTCACTCCCCTCTCCGGGGTTCTTTTCGCCTTTCCCTCACGGTACTAGTTCACTATCGGTCAGTCAGTAGTATTTAGCCTTGGAGGATGGTCCCCCCATATTCAGACAAAGTTTCTCGTGCTCCGTCCTACTCGATTTCACTGTAAAGATGTTTTCGCGTACAGGGCTATCACCCACTATGGCCGCACTTTCCAGAGCGTTCCGCTAACATCAATACAGCTTAAGGGCTGGTCCCCGTTCGCTCGCCACTACTAAGGGAATCTCGGTTGATTTCTTTTCCTCAGGGTACTTAGATGTTTCAGTTCCCCTGGTTCGCTTCTTAAGCCTATGTATTCAGCTTAAGATACCTAACTTATGTTAGGTGGGTTCCCCCATTCAGACATCTCCGGATCAAAGTCTGTTTGCCGACTCCCCGAAGCTTTTCGCAGGCTACCACGTCTTTCATCGCCTCTGACTGCCAAGGCATCCACCGTATGCGCTTCTTCACTTGACCATATAACCCCAAGCAATCTGGTTATACTATGAAGACGACATTCGCCGAAAATTCGCATGTTCAATTAAGAACTCATTCACAAATTTTACCTTAGCCTGAATAAACACCAGTGAAAGTGTTATCCAGTCTAACTTTCTATTACATACCCAAATTTTTAAAGAACGATCTAATCAAAAGATCAGAAATCAACATTCACTCTCTTTCGAGAAAATGTTCATTTCTAAGCTTTACGATAGAGAAGCCGTACAACTTAAGTGGCTTCTACCGTCTTTTACAGTGAATCAAGCAATTCGTGTGGGAACTTATGGAGCAGCTGATGTCGTCGATTAAGGAGGTGATCCAGCCGCAGGTTCCCCTACGGCTACCTTGTTACGACTTCACCCCAGTCATGAATCACACCGTGGTAACCGTCCTCCCGAAGGTTAGACTAGCTACTTCTGGTGCAACCCACTCCCATGGTGTGACGGGCGGTGTGTACAAGGCCCGGGAACGTATTCACCGTGACATTCTGATTCACGATTACTAGCGATTCCGACTTCACGCAGTCGAGTTGCAGACTGCGATCCGGACTACGATCGGTTTTATGGGATTAGCTCCACCTCGCGGCTTGGCAACCCTTTGTACCGACCATTGTAGCACGTGTGTAGCCCAGGCCGTAAGGGCCATGATGACTTGACGTCATCCCCACCTTCCTCCGGTTTGTCACCGGCAGTCTCCTTAGAGTGCCCACCATTACGTGCTGGTAACTAAGGACAAGGGTTGCGCTCGTTACGGGACTTAACCCAACATCTCACGACACGAGCTGACGACAGCCATGCAGCACCTGTCTCAATGTTCCCGAAGGCACCAATCTATCTCTAGAAAGTTCATTGGATGTCAAGGCCTGGTAAGGTTCTTCGCGTTGCTTCGAATTAAACCACATGCTCCACCGCTTGTGCGGGCCCCCGTCAATTCATTTGAGTTTTAACCTTGCGGCCGTACTCCCCAGGCGGTCAACTTAATGCGTTAGCTGCGCCACTAAGAGTTCAAGACTCCCAACGGCTAGTTGACATCGTTTACGGCGTGGACTACCAGGGTATCTAATCCTGTTTGCTCCCCACGCTTTCGCACCTCAGTGTCAGTATCAGTCCAGGTAGTCGCCTTCGCCACTGGTGTTCCTTCCTATATCTACGCATTTCACCGCTACACAGGAAATTCCACTACCCTCTACCATACTCTAGCTTGCCAGTTTTGGATGCAGTTCCCAGGTTGAGCCCGGGGATTTCACATTCAACTTAACAAACCACCTACGCGCGCTTTACGCCCAGTAATTCCGATTAACGCTTGCACCCTCTGTATTACCGCGGCTGCTGGCACAGAGTTAGCCGGTGCTTATTCTGTCGGTAACGTCAAGACAATCACGTATTAGGTAACTGCCCTTCCTCCCAACTTAAAGTGCTTTACAATCCGAAGACCTTCTTCACACACGCGGCATGGCTGGATCAGGCTTTCGCCCATTGTCCAATATTCCCCACTGCTGCCTCCCGTAGGAGTCTGGACCGTGTCTCAGTTCCAGTGTGACTGATCATCCTCTCAGACCAGTTACGGATCGTAGCCTTGGTGAGCCATTACCTCACCAACTAGCTAATCCGACCTAGGCTCATCTGATAGCGCAAGGCCCGAAGGTCCCCTGCTTTCTCCCGTAGGACGTATGCGGTATTAGCGTCCGTTTCCGAACGTTATCCCCCACTATCAGGCAGATTCCTAGGTATTACTCACCCGTCCGCCGCTCTCAAGAGAAGCAAGCTTCTCTCTACCGCTCGACTTGCATGTGTTAGGCCTGCCGCCAGCGTTCAATCTGAGCCATGATCAAACTCTTCAGTTCAAACATCTTTGGGTTTTTAAGAAACCCTAAACTTGGCTCAGCAATCGTTGGTTACATCTTTGATTTCTCGCGGAGTAACTTGTGATGCTGATAATCTTGTTGACTATCAGTCTGACCCCACAAGCACCCACACGAATTGCTTGATTCAGTTGTTAAAGAGCGGTTGGTTAGCTTTCGCTGAACCGAGGCGCGCATTCTACAGCAGCCTCTGTTGCTGTCAAGCGGTTATTTTAAGATGTTTTCAAAGTTTCCTCTGTAACATCAACCACTTGCGCTTTCGATCTCTCGTTAGCGGGAGGCGAATTCTACAGCGTTACACGCTGCTGTCAACACCTTATTTCCTGCTACGTTCAATCTACTTGTTAGCCAGGCAAATGGCCTGGTTAACAGCACACGCTTTTTACAAAGCTTGTACTTATACAAAAACAAAATCCCCGACTGCGTGAGCAGACAGGGATTTTGGAATTTAATCTTGACGATGACCTACTCTCACATGGGGAAACCCCACACTACCATCGGCGATGCATCGTTTCACTACTGAGTTCGGGATGGGATCAGGTGGTTCCAATGCTCTATGGTCGTCAAGAAATTCGGTAGCCAGGTCGTTTGCCTTTCGGCTCACGCTCCAGCGAATGGGTATGTAATAGAGGGGTGTTTTGTGAATCGCAAACTTTCGGTTTGTATCGTCTTCACACACCGCAACTTGCAGGCTCTTGTATTCAAGGGCGCAAATTGCTTGGGTGTTATATGGTCAAGCCTCACGGGCAATTAGTATTGGTTAGCTCAACGCCTCACAGCGCTTACACACCCAACCTATCAACGTCGTAGTCTTCGACGGCCCTTTAGGGAACTCAAGGTTCCAGTGAGATCTCATCTTGAGGCAAGTTTCCCGCTTAGATGCTTTCAGCGGTTATCTTTCCCGAACATAGCTACCCGGCAATGCCACTGGCGTGACAACCGGAACACCAGAGGTTCGTCCACTCCGGTCCTCTCGTACTAGGAGCAGCCCCTCTCAAATCTCAAACGTCCACGGCAGATAGGGACCGAACTGTCTCACGACGTTCTAAACCCAGCTCGCGTACCACTTTAAATGGCGAACAGCCATACCCTTGGGACCGGCTTCAGCCCCAGGATGTGATGAGCCGACATCGAGGTGCCAAACACCGCCGTCGATATGAACTCTTGGGCGGTATCAGCCTGTTATCCCCGGAGTACCTTTTATCCGTTGAGCGATGGCCCTTCCATACAGAACCACCGGATCACTAAGACCTACTTTCGTACCTGCTCGACGTGTCTGTCTCGCAGTCAAGCGCGCTTTTGCCTTTATACTCTACGACC